>NZ_JAPNKE010000002.1:1015000-5815000 GCF_026626665.1 Nannocystis pusilla | reverse complement strand
GATGTCGTAGATCGTGACGTTGTCGAGGTCGGGGCCGGTGGTGCCGGTCTCGGTGGTCGGGCCCGCGGTGGTGTCGGTGCCGACGCTGGTGCTGTCGGTGGTCGTCTCGGGCTCGTCGGTGGTGGCCGGGCTCGTGGTCGTCGGCGGCTCGTCGGTGGTCGGCCCGCCGGTGGTCGGCTCGTCGGTCGTGCCCGTGGTGTCGGTGCTCGCCGCGGTGTCGCTGCCGCCCGAGTCGGTGGTCATCGCGTCCGGGGTGAGGTTGCAGGCGACGGCCCCGAGGACGAGGCCGACGGTGACACTGGGGATGAGCGCGCGAGGACGAAGCATAGGTGGTGTGCGCGAAAATCTACCACCGGGGCGGCGACGCGCGCCAGTGGGCAAGTGGCCCCACGCGGCGCGCGAGCCTCCCCGCAGGTGACATCGTCGCGACGCGTGCTGGAGCGAAGCGGGATGACCGTTCAGTCATGTTCTTATGAACATGTCCGAAGAGTCATGTAACGGAGCGACGCGAAGGTCGGCGGTCGCGGACGCGGCGCGCGCCCGGACGATCGACCGGCGAGCGCCTGTCCTGACGGGCAGGTCCCGCCGAGATCTGCGCGCGCAGAAAGCGAGAGAGGCCCCGCTTGGGGGCCTCTCTCGCAGCGCATCCGGAAGGATTCGAACCTCCGACTTTCGGTTCCGTAGACCGACGCTCTATCCAGCTGAGCTACGGATGCAAAGCCCTGCAGGGGTGGTGCAGGGGCGGCGAAACCTATCAAGGTCCGGGGGCGGGAGCAAGACTTTCGGCGCGATAAAAACGAGCGCTAGGTCACAGGTTTTCAGCTCTGGCCGCCGGTCGCTCGCTCGGTCAGGAGGGCGAGGAGGGTGATGGCGTTGTTGCCGAAGTGGACGGCGACGGCGCATGACAGCCGGCCGGTGGCGACGTAGGCCCCGGCGAACACCAGGCCCAGCCAGAAATAGATGACCAGGCCGTGGATGTTGCCGTGGAAGACGGCGAACAGCAGGGCCGAGGTGGCGAGCCCCGGCCACATGCCGGCGCGGTGGGCGACCCGCCGGAACAGCAAGCCGCGGAAGAACAGCTCCTCGCCGAGCGGGGCCAGCACCAGGGCCGAGAACACCAGGCTACTGAGGGCCGGGCCGCCGGCGGCCACCAGGTCGAGCACGAGCGGTTGTTCGGCGACCGGCGCACCCAGCAGCTGCATGAGGAAGCCGAGGGTGTAGCTGCCGACCACGGCGGCGCCGAGGTAGACGAGGGAGATCGTCGCCGCCCGGGGCAGGCGGGGCAGCTGCGCGGCCGGCACGAGGGGCGGCAGCGGCCCGGGCTCGATGACGCGGCCGAGGCGGTCGTAAAGGAGGGCGCCGAAGAGGGTGGCGATCGGGGTCAGCGCCAGCGAGAGGGCGACCTTGGCCTGGTCCGGCGGCAGGACCGGGCGGCCGAACAGCGCCTGGATCGCCGCCCGCAGGCCGTCGGCGACCCCGGGGATCCCCAGGATCACGACCAGACCGGCGGCGAAGCAGCCGACCGCGGTGACGATCTCGCTGGTGACGACGGCGATCCGATCTCTGACGGCGGCGGACACTTGCGCTCAGTGTGGCCGGGGGCGCCAGATCCTACAAGGAGACGCTGTGCTGTCGGTCGGGGTGTGACCTTGGCCCGTGCCTTCACCCTTGCAACCGGCGAGCGATGCGGCTAGGTTCCGAGGCCCCGCGGGACCCCGGGACCGCGGCGTCCGACAACCTGACTGCGCATGGAATGGTGGCCGAGAGGCTGAAGGCGCAGGTTTGCTAAACCTGTGTAGGGGAAACTCTACCGAGGGTTCGAATCCCTCCCATTCCGCCACGTTCGAGGCCGTCCTCCCGCTCCGCGGGTCGGACGGCCTTCGAGCTTTCTGCGGCGCGCGCGGCTCGCGGTCCCACGGCGCCGCGCGCTTCGCGGCGGACGCGGGATGGCTGGAGGGACATGTGCGTCGGGTCATGTCCCCGAGAGCCGGTGCAGGCGGGGCGAGGCGGAGCTCGCGGCGGGCGGCGCGTGCGAGCCGGCCGGGGCCGCCCGCTCGCGCGGCGCTCAGTAGGCCGAGCCGTCCTTGCGGGTGAAGTGCCAGCGGCCGTCCTCGAAGATGCCGACGAGGTCGTCGGTCGGGTAGCTGACGGCGTCGCCGGGGGTGCGGTCGCCGACCTCGAGCAGGGCGACGTCGCTGTCGGTGAGGTTGAGGATGTGGTGGGCCTCGCCGGAGCCGGCCGGGAAGCCGATGCACATGCCGGGCTCGAGCTCGAACTCGCCGGCGTCGGTGACGAGGGTCGGGCGGCCCTCGAGGACGTAGACGAACTCGTCCTGGCGCGTGTGGGCGTGGCGCAGCGCGCTGCACGAGCCCGGCGCCAGGCGGGTGTGGTTGACGCCGAAGTTGACGAGGCCGAACAGGTCGCCGAGCGGGCGCTTGAGCCGGCCCTCGACCCGGCGGGCGAACTCGGGCGGATAGACGCTGGGCCGCACGCGCGGCGGGGCTTCGGCGGCGGCGATCGGGGTCTTGCGCGGGTCGTCGGTGCTCATGACGGGCTCACGGGAGAGGATGGAGCTGGCTCATGGGACAGGTGATCGGGTGAAGAAGATGGCGCTCGGGGCATGTCCCGTGAGACATCTCGATGTCGGCTGTCTCTCGGGACATGCGAAGCGCGGCCTCAGCCGGGCTCGCCGCGCATGCGTCGCTGGCGGGCGCGGCCGATCTTGCGCAGGAGCGGCTCGATCCAGTGGGATGTCCGCGGGAACAGGTCGGCGATCCGCGCGAGCAGGGCGCGCGAGCGCGGCAGGGCGAGGAGGAGCGGGCGGCGCGGCAGGACCTCGTCGACGATGGCGCGCACGACGTCGTCGGGGGTGAGCAGGCGCGAGCCGGAGAAGGTCAGCTCGGCCTCGCCGTAGTGGAGCTGGAGGTCGAGCATGGGGGTCTGCACGGCGTCGGGACAGACGACGGTGAGGGCCACGCCGCGCGGGCGCAGCTCCTGGGCTGCCGCCAGCGAGAAGGCCCGCACCGCGTACTTGGAGGCGCTGTAGAGGGCGATGCCGGGGACCGGGGCGAGGCTGGCGAGCGAGGCGACGTTGATGATGTGGCCGCGGCCGCGCGCGACCATGTGGCGGGCGGCGACGCGGGTGCCGTGGACGACGCCCTTCGTGTTGATGTCGAAGTGACGATCGACCTCGAGCGGATCGGCCTCGAGACAGTAGCCGGGCTTGAGATAGCCGGCGACGTTGAGCAGGACGTCGACGCCGCCCATGACCTGCGTGGCCTCGTCGAACACGGCCTCCCAGGCGACCGGGTCGCGCACGTCGAGGCCGCGACAGTGGGCGCGCTCGCCGGGCCACTCGCGCGCGGCGGCGAAGTCCCGCAGCGGCTCCAGCCGGACATCGGTGGCGAATACGGTGTGGCCGGCCGCGAGGAGGACGTCGGCGGCGTGACGACCGATGCCGCTGGCACATCCGGTGATGAAAAATCGCTGTGGTGCGAGCATCCCGTTCAGCCGCGGAGCCTAACACGGGGCCCGGGGACCCCGCGTCGGTGAGGGCCTCACGCGAGGGTCCGGCCCCGCGGCTGAGAGGTCGATGTGGATGCATCGACGCTTGAAATCGCGCGGGCGATCCGGTAACCCGAGAACATGCGCCTCGAACGCCGCTGGTTGCTCGCATTCACGATCGTCGCGTGCGGCGATTCTCAACCGCTGCTCACCAGCGCCGGCCCGATCTCGACGACGTTCCCCGGCCCGGTCGAGACCACCGCCGAGGCGCTGACGACGAGCAGCGGCGGCGAGGGCCCCGGCCCGATCAGCGACGCGTGGATGACCGGCTCGCCGACCGCGAGCACGAGCGGCGAGGCGACGACCACCACGAGCGACGGCGGGCTCGCGTCGACGACGTCGACGACGACCGGCGATCCGCTGGCGGACTGCCCGCGGCTGCGCGTGATGGTGCCGGCCGGCGAGGTGCTGAACGTGCGGCCGTCGCCGTCGACGGCCGAGGAGCCGGTGGCGACGCTGGCCAACGGTCAATTGGTGGAGACCGTGGCGGCGGTCGCGGGGGAGGCGATCGACGGCAACTCGTTGTGGTATCAGATCGCCGGACCCGACGGCTTCGTGTTCTCGGGCTTCGTGGCCTGCACGACGGACGAGCCGCCGGCCCCGCCGGAGGGCTATTTCTTGCCGCTGACGTGCGGGATGTCGGCCAAGATCACGCAGGGCAACGACGGCGGCGTCAGCCACCAGGGCAAGGACTTCTACGCGTTCGACTTCGGGCTCGGGCTGGGGACGCCGCTGCTGGCGATGGCCGACGGCACGGTCCACCACATCTTCGACGAGACCGGGCCCGGCGACCCCTGCTACGACGGCGGCGGGCCGGAGTGCGGGCCGTACGGCAACCTGGTGGTGATCCTGCACGGCGACAATACGTCGAGCTATTACAAGCACCTCAACGAGGTCCACGTGTCGCTCGGGCAGGTGGTGACGCGCGGGCAGACGATCGGGCTGTCGGGCTCGACCGGCTACTCGACGGGGCCGCACGCGCACGTGATGCGGCAGGAGAATTGCGGGCAGGCGAAGTGTCAGTCGATCGCGCTCAGCTTCGTCGAGTGCGGGGTGCCGACGCAGGGCCAGACGGTCACGTCGATGAATTGCCCGTAGCGGCAATGAGGGCAGCGGGCGCGGCGCCGCGGCGGCTCGCGGGTCGGCGCCATCGGTGCTAAGGTGCGAGGTCCTCGCGGCGTCGAAGGTCCGCGCGGCCTCCGCCCATGCCTCAAGGTCCGCGCGCACCGCAGCCCGCTGCCGATCGTCGCCGGCGTCGGCGACGGATCGCGGCGCTGATCGTGGCGGGGCTGGGGCTGGGGCTGGCGGCCACGGAGTGCGCATTCCGGGCGCGCGACGAGGGGGCATTTCCGCACGTGAATTTGTATGTGGAAGATCCGCGGCTCGGGGTGCGGCTGCAGCCGGGCGCGTCGATGCGGTTCAAGCTGGGCGGCAATCCGCGGACGACGATTCACGTCAACGCCAGCGGCTATCGCGGGGCCGACTGGCCCGAGCCGCCGCAGCGCCGCGAGATCGTGGTGGTCGGCGATTCGCAGGTGTTCGGGCTCGGGGTCGAGGATGGGGAGACGCTGGCGAGCAGGCTGGCTGAAAGGACAGGTCGCCCGGTGATCGGGGCGGGGGTGCCGACCTACGGGCCGCGCGAGTACCTCGAGGTCGCACGCGAGCTGTTGGGACGGCGTCGGCCCGAGACCGTGGTGGTGGTGCTCGACTTCGTCGACGACCCGTTCGAGCTGGCACGGGCCAACGGCGAGCGGCACGCGGTGTGGGACGGCTGGGCGGTGCGGCGCGAGACGATGCCGGACGAGGTGACGCAGTTCCCGGGGCGGGGGTGGCTGATGTCGCGGTCGCACGCGGTGTATGCGTTGCGCCGGTGGCTGTATGGGCGCGCGACGAATCGCGGCGAGGCGGGGGGCTGCTCGATCCGGGGACGCCGTCGGAGGGCGGCTGGGAGGACCTCGTGCCCGCGAGCGTGCGGACGCAGGCGCAGGAGGGGGCGGCGGCGCCGGGCGAGCGTCGCGGGGCTTCGCGCGCGCAAGTCGAGGCGGAGGACGAGCTGCGGGGGCAGCAGGATGGGCAGCGCGCGCTCGCGGAGGTGTCGCGGGCCGGCGATTCGGAGCAGTTCTGGCGCGATGAAGCAGGTCGGCCGGGTGACATCGTCGACGGTCGGAAGGCAGTGAGCGGGCGATCGATGGCGCGGACTGCAGAGCTCTTCCGTCACGCGGTGGCTGTTCGCGAGGCTTTTAAAGGCAGCAGCGGAAGCTCGTCAGGGCGCAGGCGGCCCGGCTGCGCGAGCTGCAGGCGGCCGCGGCGACGCTGACCGAGTCGCGCGAGGCGGTGATGGTGGAGCTGGCCCGCAGCGCGCCCAGGCTGCGGCCGGAGTCGGTGTTCGCGGCGTATCTGGCGGAGTTCCAGGCGCTGTGCGCGAGCCACGGGGCTGAGCTGGTGGTGGTGGCGCTGCCGCTCGACGTGCAGGTCGACGGGGGAGAGTGGGCGAAGTACGGGGTCGCGCAAGGGCCCGACATGCGGTCGTCGCAGAGCTTGCTGACCGATCTGGTGGCCGAGGCGGAGGCGCTGCGGATCCGCAGCGTCGACGCGACCGCGGCGCTGCGCGCAGCTCAGCCGGGGGCGTTCCTCGACGGGGATTTTCACATGAGCGCGCGCGGCCACGAGGCAGTCGCGGAGGTGCTGGCCGAGCGGCTGGGGCGACCGCTGCCGCCGCGGGCGCCGGAGCCGGGGATGCCCCAAGGGACAGGTTACGCGCCGACGCAGCGGGCGTGGGAGGCGGCGGAGGCGGTGCCGTTCGCAGGGTGGGCGACCGGCACGGCGCAGCACCTCGGCGGCTGGCTCAAGCTGCGGCTGTCGGCGCCCGACGATGTCGAGCCGGTCCGCGAGATCGAGGTGATCGAAGGGGGCTCGCCGGCGGCGATGCGCATGACGACGGCGACGGGGATGACGCTGGTGACGCCGCTGGTTGTCGGGGCGCCGTTGATGGCGCATCTGTATCGGCTCGACGGCGGCGGTGAGTTGCAGATCCGCTGGCAAGGCGAGCGCCTGCAGGTCGAGGTGAGGGCGCGTCCGGAGGCGCCGGAGCGGCGGCTGACGTTCACGCGGCCGCCCGACGCGCTGTGTCGCTGCGATGTCTGCGACGAGATGTGGGGCGACGCCGCGCTGTTCCCGGCGTGCGAGGCGGCACACTCCGGGGCGGGAGAGGAGGCCTGCGAGGCGCTGCTGGGGTGCGTGCGCCATGACCCGCTGTTCGCGCCGGGCTGTCCGGAAGGACAGGTGCATGCGTTCGCGAGCAACGCCTGCTTCACGTCGTGCGACGAGGAGAACCCGTGCGAAAAAGGCCGCTGCACGGCGTGGCACGGGGCTGCGGTGTGCGTGAGCGAGGGGTGAGGCGAGAGTATCGCGGGCGCAGCAGATTCGCGCGAGCCGCTCGGAGCTCGTTCGGGGCGCGCATGCGACGAGCAAGGGGCGATGCGAGGTTGTCGAGGAGAGGCCGACGGCACCGGATGGAGCGGTTCGCGCGTGCAGGGTGGGACCTCGGTCGGGGTGCCTGGTCTGGGCGTCGGTGAGCGTGCCCCCTCGGCGGGCCGTCGCGCCTCGATCGTTCGACCGTTCGATGCTTCAGAACATGTCTGAATGAACATGTCAAAAAGGACATGTTTGAGAGAGAAGGTTTTTTAAGCATGTCCTCGGGGACATGTTCGTAGAGCTACCCGCTCCGAATCGGGTCGGTCCCTTGCGGGCGCGAGGGGCGGCGGGTCCGCGAGAGGCTGCTTTGCCGGCGGCTCGTGGGGGCGGAATTCGGCCGTGCACGGAGCCGGGGAGGCTTTCTGATAGCCGGTGGGATTTTACCCTACACGGGGCTCGGCGAGCGGTTCACGCGCGGAGCGGCGACGTGGTAGCCTGGGGCAGGATTGCCCGGCGTGCGCACACAGGGATCCGGGCGGCACTCGCTCGCGGCGCTGGTCTTCGTGCTGGGGATGTCCGCGGCGGCCGAGGCGGCCGAGTTGCCGCCGTGGGAGCCGCCGACGACCGAGGCCGAGGGGCAGGCCGACGCGGACGCTGGCCCGGTGGAGTCGGGCGCGACGGCACCGCAGGGCGAGGCGAAGCCGGCGGCGTCGCAGGGCGAGGCGAAGCCTGTCGAGACGCGGCCCCGGGTCGCGCCGGCCGCTGGGCGCGCGAATGATGGGACCGCGAATGTGCAGAGTCTGGCGGCGGACGAGGTGCCCCCGCCGCCGATCGATCCGAACGACGCCCCATTCATGCGGCCGCCGAACAATCAGATCGGCACCGCGCCGCCGCGCACCCGGCCCGACATTCGTCAGGGGTGGTCGGCGCGGCGGCGGTTCGCGCTGACGGTCGCGCCGACCTACGCGATGTTGCGGCTGCCGTTCCAGGGCCGCACGACGGGCAACAACCAGGCGCCGCGGCTGCACGGGGCGGGCGTGGGCGCGGAGTTCGACGTGCAGGCGTGGCGCTGGATCTGGGTGCGCGCGATGGGGGTCTATTCGGGGCACCCGGTCGGCGAGGAGCGGGCGCAGATGGACATGGAGGTCGTGCGCACGGCGCCGCCGGGCACGATTCACGTGATGAGCTACGGCGTCGGTCCGGTGTTCGCGCTCGACCTGGGGCGCTTCCTGCCGCTGATCGAGGTCGGGGTGGCGGGCCTGCGGGTGGTGACGCCCACGGGCGGGGTGACGGGGCAGCGCGGCGAAGCGTGTATGGCCAACGGTGCGTGTGACGTCGGGCTGAAGTGCAACAGCGCGCGGATCTGCGAGGTCACGACGATCGGCGAGATGTACCTCGGCCTGGCGGTCGATCTGCTGGTGCGGCGGCACCTGAGCTTCGGGGCCCAGTTCCGCTACAACGTCCGCTTCGCCGAGTTGAAGTCGCTGAACCTCACGCCGGGCTATCTGCTCGGGACGCTGCGCCTGACGGTGCGCTTCTGAGTCCGGTGGCAAGGGGCCGCAGCGCTGCGGCCGCGTCGGGGTCGAACGCGGTTCGGGGGGCTGTCGCGGGCGCGAGCGATGTGCGACCATGCCCGCCATGCGCCAGTTCATTTGGTACCTCATCTTCGCGATCTCGCTGTTCATCGGCTACCAGGGGTACGTGAATGCGCAGAACTTCCGCGAGACGCAGGGCGAGGCGCGCAACGCGGTGTGCAAGGCGCTCAACCAGACGCCGGAGGCGTGCAAGCTGGCGGGCAACGCCGAGCCGAACGGGCACTCGACCGGCGTCACCGGGCGGACCTACCAGTTCCAGACCAAGGGCGGGTCGTATCTGGCGGAGTGCAAGCGCGAGTACACGTTCTTCGGCGCGTGGTCGTGCACCGCGCGCTCGGGTTCGTTGTTGTGACAGCGGGTGCGGCCGGCTCGAGAGTCGAACCGCACAGCGCTGGAGCAGGGTGCGCCGCCTGCGTCCGCCCGCCTCGCTGAACACGCTGGAGCGGCCGTGCGACCGAGCGAGGTCGCCGCGCGAGGAGAGGTCCGCGCGCGGGCGGGTTCGGGCGCTCGACGAGATCCTCCGGCGCGGCGCGAGGCCGTCGCGCTTGTGCGGCGAGAGGCGGCCGGCCATCCTGCGGGCGATGGCGACGCGCGAAGGTTGGGCGGTGTGGATGGCGACCGCGGTGCTCGGCTGCAGCACCGCGGCGTCGAGCAGCGGGACGGATGATTCGACGGCGCTCGAGCCGATGACGACGACGAGCGCGACCGGCGATGCCTCGGGCCCGGTGACGACCGCCGAGCCGACCACGCATGGATCGACGACGGGGCTGACGGGCCCGGACTCCACCGGTGACGCGCCGACGAGCGTCGGGCCGAGCGGCTGCGGGGCCGACGTCGCGCCGGGGCCGACGATCGTGCAGACGACCGGCGGGGCGCTCGAGGGCCAGCAGCTCGCCGACGTCGTCGCGTTCCGCGGGATCCGCTACGCCGAGCCGCCGCTCGGGGACCTGCGCCTGCGCCCGCCCGAGCCGCGCCTGTGCGCGCCTGGACTGACGCCGGCGAACGAGCTCGGACCGCGCTGCCCGCAGGTCGAGAAGAACGCGCAGGGCGACGTGGTGGCGATGCTCGGCGACGAGGACTGCCTGACGCTCAACGTGTGGACGCCGGCGACCGGCGGCGGGGAGCGACCTGTCCTCGTGTTCATCCACGGCGGGGGCAACGCGACCGGCGGCAGCGACGACCCGCTGTACGACGGGGCGGCGCTGGCGGCCGCGCAGGACGTGGTGGTGGTGACGCTCAACTACCGGCTCGGCGCGCTCGGCTTTCTGACCGCGGACGCGCTGGCGGCCGAGTCGTCGGAGCAGGTGTCGGGCAACTACGGGCTGCTCGACCAGGTGCTGGCGCTGCGGTGGGTGCAGGACAACATCGCCGGCTTCGGCGGCGATCCGCAGCGCGTCCTGCTGTTCGGCGAGTCGGCGGGGGCGGTGAACACGTGCAGCCTGATCGGCTCGCCGCGCGCGGCGGGGCTGTTCCAGCGGGCGATCGTGCAGAGCGGGTCGTGCAACGAGCGGACGCTGGCGAAGTACGAGGCCGACATCGTCGCGCCGTGGCTGCAGGCGTCGGGCTGCGCCGCGGCGCCCGATCCGGCGGCGTGCCTGCGCGGCCTGGCGGTCGCCGACATCCTGACGCTGCAGCCCGACGGCTACCCCGACGTGGCGGCGCTCGGGCAGGGCTGGGGGCCGCACGTCGACGGGGCGGTGATCCCGAAGCCTGCCCTCGAGGCCATGTCCGAAGGGACACATAACGAGATGCCGCTGATGTTCGGGGCCAACGCCGACGAGACGGCCAAGGGGGTGCCGCCGCTGACTGTGGCGCAGTACGAGGCGCTGGTGCAGGCGACCTTCGGGCCGCTGGCGGCGATGGTGCTGGCGCAGTACCCGGCGGCCGACTACGAAGGCGACGGGCAGGCGGCCTACGTGGCGCTCACCTCCGATTTGAAGTTCATCTGCGGGGCGCGCCGGGCCGCGCGGGCGGCCGACGCCGGGCAGGACGCGCCGGTGTTCCGCTACCACTTCGCCTACGACGGCTACGACGCCCAGCCGAATGCCACGAAGGCGGCGTTCCACGGGCTCGAGCTGATCTACGTGTTCGCCGCCTGGGGGGCGGTGCTGCCCGAGCCGCTGCAGTACGAGCCGAACGCGGACGACCTGGCGATCTCGCAGCGGCTGCAGGGGGCGTGGGCCCGCTTCGCGGCGACGGGCGACCCGGCCGGCGCGGACCTGACCTGGCCGGCGTACGTGGCCGCGGACGACAACGGCGCGCTGCTCGACGAGCCGCCGGATCTATTCAACGGCGTACGCACGCAGCAGTGTGATTTTTGGGACATGTACGCGCAGGGTTGAAGCCCGCGACGTCCGATGTTCGGCCGGTTGTCGGGCCCCGGCCCCGGGGTAGCGTCGCCGCGTCGTGTTGCTCGCGCTCGTGCTCGCACTGGTGGCCCCGCCCTCGGGGTCGGCGGAGATCGCCGGCGAGCGCTACCGTGAATGGACGAAGCCGCCGGTCGAGGCCGCCGCGCCGGCGCCGTGGGTCGCACGGCGCGAGCTGTCCTTTCAGCCAGTCGAGGGCGGGCTGCAGCTGCGCGGGCGCTGGACGATCAAGTCCTTCGGGACAGGTTGGTTCAGCGGCGAGCTGTTCGCCGACGCGCCGGCGCTGCGGGTGGTGTCGGCGCGCTGGGGCGCGGCCCCGGCGACGCTGAAGGTCGACGCCGCGGGCGCGATGACGGTGACGGGCAAGGTGGCGGGCAGCGTGGAGCTGACGGTCGAGGCGTTCGTGCCCGGCGACCCGACGCGCGAGGCGGTGGCGCTGAAGCTGCTGCCGGCGGTGCGCGGGACGATCGAGGCCGCCGCGCCGTCGGGGCTGGCGCCGGCGCTGCGGGTCGACGGCGAGGCGGCGCTGGCGGTGCGCGAGAAGCAGTGGAGCGGGGCGCGAGAGGTGGCGCTGTCGTTCGTGACCCCGCCGGCGCCGGCCGCCGATCGCCCGCCGGTGGTGGTTGCAAAGGTCGGGATCGGCGTGACCGTCGGCGACGCCGAGCTGCGCGGCCGGGCCCGCGCGGTGTGGGAGGTGCGGCAGGGCGAGGTGTCGACGCTCGCGCTCGAGACCGCGGGGCTCGGCGCGGACCTCGACGTCGTCGGCGCCAACGTCCGCGGGTTTACGCGCGAGGGCGACCGCGTGCGCGTCAAGCTGCAGGCGCCGGTGCGCGACCGCGTCGAGCTCGAGCTGCGCTGGTCGCAGGCGATCGGCAAGGCGGCCGAGTCGCGGGTGAGCCTGCCGAAGGTCGCGCCGGTCGACGTGTTCCACAGCGAGGTCGCGCTGCAGCTGGCGCGCGACGGCGAGGTCGAGGCGGTGCCCGAGGCGCCGGGCTGGAGCTACGTGGCCTCGGCGGCGCTGCCGGGGTGGGCGCAGGGCCTGGTCGAAGGGACAGCCACGACCGCGCTGGTGCAGCAGGGCGAGGCCGGGGCGGGCAGCCTGAGCCTGCTGCGCTTCGTGCCGCTCGAGGGGCCGCCGGTGGTGGTCGACGTCGCGGCGTACACGATCGCCACCAGCCGCGAGGGCCGGGCGCTGGTGCGGGCGCACTACGAGGTCCGCAACGAGCGGGCGGCGCACCTGCGGCTGACGCCGCCGGCCGGCTTCAAGGTGATCGGGGTGCGCGTGGGCGGTCAGACCGCGGCGCCGGCCCGGGCCAAGGACGGCAGCTGGATCGTGCCGCTGTTGCGCTCGGTCGAGACGGTGACGGGGCTGCTGTCGTTCCCGGTCGAGGTGATCCTGCTCGGCGAGGCGAGCGAGTGGCGGCGCCGCGAGACCCGCGAGCTGCGGCTGCCGACGCTCGACGCCCCGATCGCGGTGTCGCGGCTGACGCTGCACCTGCCGCCCGGCTATCGCTCGCGCAAGCGCGCCGGCGACGGCGACGTGGTGGCGGCGTTCACCCGCGGCGAGGGCATCACGTACGGGCTCGGGGTCGGCGAGGTCGGGGCGGCGCAGGCCGACATGGTGTTCCAGGACGCGGTCCAGGCGTGGATGCGCAACGACTTCCGCGCGGCCCAGGACAAGCTCGACGCGCTGCGCGGGATGGGGGCCAAGAACGAGAACATCGCCCGCCTGCAGAGCAACCTCGACGTGGTGGCGGGGAAGGCGGCTGTCTCTCAGGACATGTCCCTTCAGCGTCGCGTGCGGGAGCAGGCCAAGGCGCGCGCGTACGCGGACGTGCAGGCGCAGGCCGAGCTGAAGAAGAAGGCCGAGGACGAGCGGGCGCGCGGCGACTACGCGGCCTCGGCCTCGAGCTACCAGCAGGCGATCGCCGTCGGCGACAAGCTGGCGCAGCTCGAGCAGACCGAGGTGGTCGATCAGAAGATGACCAACGCGGCGCTGGTCGAGGAGTACCGCCAGGTCCAGACCAAGTCGACGGAGGTCCGGCGCAAGCGGCCGAAGAAGAAGATCGGCGGCGCGGTGAAGTCGAGCGGGGTCTCGGTCTACGACTTCGACGACGACGCGCTGGAGGGGTCGATGATGACGCCGACCGGCAGCGCGGGGCTGCCGGAGCAGACGGTGCAGAAAGTACCCGCCGCCGACGAGGTCGCGAAGCCGACCGACGTGGCGAAGGTCGACAAGGAGATCGCGGTCGACGGCGTTTCGGCGGCGGACAGCGGGGTCGCGGACGCGCCGGCGCTCGGCGGCGAGGCGGTGGCGAAGGCGCCGGAGGCGACCACGCCCGGGCCCGTCGACGCGCAGAACTCGCGCGACTTCACCGCCGTGGTCGACGTCGTGGCGGGGACGGCCGGCCCGCCGCCGCCGCCGGAGGAGCCGCGAGTGCTGCAGGCCGCGGCGGCCGTCGAGGTCGTGGCCGTGCAGCGGCGGCTCGGCGGTCGGCTCGCGGCGCGCCGCGCGGGCCGGGCGCCGGGCGCCAAGTACAAGGCCGAGCGCTCGCGCGGCGAGCCAGATGCCCGAAAGGACAGCTCCGACGCGACCGGCATGCCGACCCCCGAGGTCCACGCCTCGGCGCTGTCGGTGGTCGTGCCCGCGGTCGGCGAGGCCGTCCGTTATCAAAGACTCCTGCTCCCCGCCGGGGCCGCGTACGCGGTCGAGATCTCGGCGAAGGAGCCGCTCATCGCCAAGGAATGAAACCAGTCATGCGCAGCGCAGCGATCGCCCTCGTCACCCTGTTGTCCCTGTCGCCCGTCACCGCCGCGGCCGCGCCCGACGACCCCGAGCGGGTGGTGATGAAGCTCGACGAGTTCCTCAAGCTGTACGAGAAGACGCGGGCCGAGGAGACGACGGCGCCGCTCGACTACGCGCTGTCGTCGGCCCGCTACGAGGGCGAGGTCCAGCTCAAGGACGGCGAGCCGTACGCGGCTGTCTTCAAGGCCAGGTTCAGGGTCGAGGTGCTGCGGGCCAAGGGCTTCGCCAAGGTGCCGTTCTTGCCGGCGACGGTGGCGCTCGAGTCGGCGAAGATCGGCAACACCGAGGCGGCGGTGGTCATCGAGGACGGGCACTACGTGCTGGTGACGCAGCAGCGCGGGGCGCTGACGCTCGACGTGACGTTCGCGGCGGCGGTGACGACGGCCGAGGGCTCGTCGGGGGTGTCGTTCCAGCTGTCGCCGGCGGGGGCGACGTCGGCGGTGCTGTCGGTGCCGGCCCGCGAGGACCTCGACTTCACGGTCGCGGGGGCCAAGCTGCAGTCGGACAAGGTGGTCGGCGAGAAGCGGGTGGTGGAGGCGGTGCTGCCGTCGACGGGGGCGCTCGAGGTCAAGTGGCAGCGCGAGCTGCCGAAGGCGGCGCAGCAGGCCAGCCGGGTGCTGAGCGAGGTCTACACGCTGGTCAGCCTCGGCGAGGGGCTGATGCGGGCGACCACGACCGCGCAGTACACGATCCTGTTCACCGGGGTCGACAAGCTGGCGCTGAAGGTGCCCAAGGACATGACGGTGCTCGATGTCGTGGGCGCCGGCGTGCGCGAGTGGAAGGTCGACGGCGAGGGCAACCTCGGCGTGCAGCTCAACTACGCGGCCAAGGGCGCCTACTCGCTGCGCATCGAGATGGAGAAGGTGGTGCGCGGCGACATCAAGGACGTGGCCGCGCCGGTGCCGGTGCCGGTCGGGGTCGAGCGCGCGCGGGTTCGTCGGGGTCGAGTCGCGCGGCAACCTCGAGGTCGACGCCGGCGACGTGAAGGGCGCGACGCCGGTCGACGTGCGCGCGCTGCCGGCGGCGATCCTCGGCATCACCGGGCAGCCGGTGCTGCTCGGCTACAAGTACCTCGGGACCGACGTGAGCATCCCGCTGAGCGCGTGGCAGCACGTCGACGCCGACGTGCTGGTGACGCTGCTCGACGAGACGCGGGCGCGCACGATGTGGACCCGCGAGGGCCGGCGCCTCACGTCGGTGAAGTACCGGATCCGCAACAACCGGCGCCAGTTCCTGCGCCTGGCCCTGCCGAAGGGCGGCGAGCTGTGGAGCGCGTCGGTCGGCGGGCGCGCGGTCCAGCCGGCGCTGGCGGCCGACAAGCGGGTGATGATCCCGCTGGTCCGCTCGCAGGCGGCGGGCGGGAAGCTGGCGGCGTTCGAGGTGGAGATCGTGTACGTCGAGAACGGGGCGCCGCCGTCCGACAACGGCCGCGGGCAGTTCGCCGCGACGCTGCCCCGCGCCGACGCGCCGTGCACGTACGTGGCGTGGACGGTGTACGCGCCCGACGACGCGAAGGTGAAGCGCTGGTCGATCGACGGCAACCTCCGCAAGGTCCGCTACCTGTCGAACCCGATCCCGGCGGAGGACATGAACTACGTGCAGACGGCGACGCCGCAGATGGCCGAGGCGGCGCAGAACCAGGCGGCCCCCGGCGGGTCGCTCGGCGACGGGGCGATGCCGGTGCCGGTCAGCCTGCCGCTCCAGGGCCGCGAGGTCCATTTTGAAAAGTTGCTGGCGCTCGACGAGGAGCTGACGATCGGCTTTAAATATCGCGGGCTCAAGAAGCGGTGAGATGGTTGCTCGAGGTGGAGACATGTCTCTCGGGACATGTCTTCTTCGGAGCACATGTCCTTCGGGGACATTCAGAAGAACGAGGCCTGCGAGCGCGGCTCGAGCGGGATGTCTCCGAGGGCATGTCTTTCGGGACATTCGCCAGACCTCGCCGGCGTTCGGCGTGATGCCGGCGTCTTGCGCGGAGAGCCGCCGGGTCACGGGGTCCAGGCGAGGCCGGACAGGTCGGGCGGGCGCACCGGGATCGGCCGCGAGTAGCCGGTGCAGGTCAGCTCGAGCAGGTTGCCGGCCGGATCGTTGAAGTAGAGCGAGGCCTGGCCGGGGAAGCCGAGCTGCAGCGGGCCATCGGTCGGCACGCCGTGGGCGTGGAGGCGGGCCTGGAAGCGCGGCAGGTCGCGCGGGGCCACGCGGAAGGCGTGGTGCGGGTGGCCGCGCAGCGGGCGCGCTGGCCGTCGCGCTGGAGGAACAGGTCGACGCGGGTGGCGCCGCCGAGGTAGAGCGAGACGTGGAAGGTGCCGTCGCCGTCGTCGGGCGCGGGCGGGCGGCCGAACCGGGCCAGGGCGGCGGCGTCGACCTCCATGAGGAAGACGCCGCCGAGCACGTCGCAGTAGAAGCGGCGGGCTGCCGCGAGGTCGGTCACCGGGATCGTGACGTGATCGAGCAGGCGCAGGCGCGGTCGCCCGAGGCTGGCGAGCACCCGGCGGGCGCGCACGGCGGCGGTCCAGGCGGTGAAGGCGGCGGCGATCGTCCGGTTGCGCAAGGCTGTCAGCATGGGGTCCTCCTGGGATTTCAATCGGATGATTGAATCAGATGATTGGACGTCTACGCCGGTCCGGCAGGGCGGTCAAGTCGCTTGACCGCGAGCGCGCCCGCGCCTACCGTCGAGCGGCGAGATGGCGCGGGCGAGGCAGGGCGAAGCGGCCGGGAAGCGGGGCGTCACGGCGAGTGGGCCGAGGCCGCGGCGAGCCGGCGAAGCAGCCGCGGCGGGCGAGGTGCGGGCGAAGGCGGGCGGGCCGAAGAGACGGCTCGCGGCCGGGGCCGGCGAGGCGCAGCGGGCGAAGGCGGGCGGGCCGAAGAAACCGCCTGCGGCCGGGGTCGGCGAGGGCCAGCGGGCGAAGGCAGGCAGGCCGAAGAAGCCGCCCGCGGGCTCGGCCGACGAGGTTCGACGGGCTGAGGCGGACGGGCCGAAGAAGCGGCGGGTCGGGGAGGTGGACGAGGTCCGACGGGCCAAGGGGGCCGGTGACCGCGTCGTGCGGGCGGGGGGCGAGCGCGGGCGAGGGGCGAGCACGGGCGCTCGGGCCGGCTCGAACGCGCGGGTCGGCGAGGACGGTGACGCGGGCTCGCGGCGGCCGCGACCCGGGGCGGACGAGCGGCGGGCGGCGTTGCTCGCGGCGGCCTATGCGACGATCGGCGACCGCGGGCTCGAGGGCCTGCGCACGCGCGAGGTCGCGGCGCGGGCGGGGGTCAACATCGCCACGCTGCACTACCACTTCGGCAGCAAGGAAGATCTGGTGGTCGCGGTGATCGCCCACGTGCGCGAGCGGTTCGTCGCCGCAGGTGCCCGGGCGCGAGGCGACGGGGTGGCGGCCCACCTGGCGGCCGCGGGCGAGGTCTTCGGCGACGACCCGCAGCTCGGGCGCGTGATGCTGAAGCTGGTGTTGCGAGGCCAGCGCGACCGCGCGGCGCGGACGGCCTTCCGCTCGCTGCACGACTTCTGGGCCGGGATGGTCGAGGCGCTGCTGCGCGACGGCGTGGCCCGCGGCGAGCTGCGGCAGGACCTCGATCCGCGGGCCGGCGGGCGCGTGGTGACGTCGTTCGTGATGGGGGCGATGATCCAGCTGGGGGTGAACGCCAGGGCGTTCGAGTTCGCGGCGGTGGCCGAGGAGCTCGCGGGCTGGCTGGCGGCGCCGGCTCGACGGGCGCGGTGAGCGTTCGAGCGTCGAGTCCGCGGCGGCGGCTCACGGGGCGCCTGCGTCATCAACGACGCCGCGCTGGCCGCCCTGCCGGGACTGTTGCCGCAGCGGCCGGGCCTCGGCGGCCGAGCTCGTGCGGTAGGCGTCGTGCGGCGGGCGAGGAGCTCGCGGGCTGTTTTTCAGGCGATGCGTCGCATGGCGATTCGGACATGTTCTTGGAGACATACGAAGGGACGCACCTCCGTCGCCGGTGGCGGACTCGGCCACGAGGGCGTCGGTGAGAGTCAAGGGCGATGAAAGGGAATGTCCTTGCGGACATGTCCCAGCGGACATTTTGCCGGCAGCGCTCAGGCGCGCGGGATCAGGCCGTCGAAGACGAGCTGGAGGGCCCGGGTGGCGCGGCGGCGGCGGGCGGCGACGGAGGGGGCGTGGATCACCACGGCGGAGACCATGGCGATCACGGAGAGCACGTCGCCGGCGACCAGGTCGCGCCGGATCTGCCCGGCCGCCTGGGCCTGGCGCAGCGGGGCGGCGAGCAGGCGGATCATGCGTCGCCGCAGCGCCTCGAGGTCCGGGGCGGTGGGCCCGGTCATCAGCGCGGGGACCAGGGCGTGGCTGGCGATCTGTTGCTCGATGGTGGCCGATAGCAGGGTCGTGAAGGCGTCGGCGCGGCCGGCGTGCGCGCGGGCGAGCGCCTCGAGGGCGGCGAGGTTGTGTTCGAAGATCGCCGAGCCGAGGGCGTAGCGGTCGGGGAAGTTGCGGTAGAGCGTGGCCCGGCCGACGCCGGCGCGGCGGGCGATCGCGTCGAGCGGGACGTCGAAGCCGGACTCGGCGAACACCTCGCGGGCGGCGGCGACCAGGCGCTCGCGGTTGTCGCGGGCGTCGCGGCGGCGGGGGAGTCGTCCTGGGCGTCGGCGGCCACGGCGGGACTGTATGCCGATCCATAAATGGACACCACTGTCCACTTCTGCTACGCCAAAGACATGCAGCAGCCGTCCGCGCGCCCGCAGGAGCCCGCCGCGATCCCGAGCGTGCCGGAGGGGGCGTCCCTGGCGACGCGGATCCGCCTCGGCCTGCGGGCGCTGAACGTGCTCAAGCACGACGCCG
Source organism: Nannocystis pusilla (assembly GCF_026626665.1). Taxonomy (GTDB): domain Bacteria; phylum Myxococcota_A; class Polyangia; order Nannocystales; family Nannocystaceae; genus Nannocystis; species Nannocystis pusilla. The sequence goes on along the minus strand of NZ_JAPNKE010000002.1, from coordinate 5,796,444 downwards.
GGCACCCGATCTACGGGCCGCTGCTCAACGTGTGCATGGACAGCGACGTGTACCGCGGGCTGGCCCGGGCCTGGCGCGGCAGCGAGGCCGGGCGCCGGCTCCTGGCCGAGCGGCCGACCCTGCAGGGGCGCGAGCTCGACCTCGAGGCGCTGGCGCGGCTGCCCGCGGGCACGCTCGGGCGCGAGTTCGTGCGCTACTTCCAGGCCAACGGCATCGAGCCGTTCGTCACCGCGTTCCCGGTCGAGAACGACCTCGACTACCTGGGCAAGCGCTACCGCGAGACGCACGACCTGTTCCACGTGATCACCGGCTACGCCACCGACGAGCTCGGCGAGATGGAGCTGCAGGCGTTCGTGCTCGGCAACCTCGGGCTGCCGTCGGCGGCGCTGGTGCTGGTGTTCTCGACCGCGCTCCGCGTCCGCCGCGACGGGGTCCGCGGGCTTGGGGCCTACTTCGCCCGCCTGCGCGCCGCGTACGGCCGCGGCCGCCGCTCGCGCGAGCTGCTCAGCGTGGCCTACGAGACGATGTGGGAGCAGCCGGTCGCGGTCCTGGCCGAGCACCTGTGCGCGCCGGCGTGAAGCCGCGGGGCGGGCAGCTCCTCGGGGGAGACCTGGTCTTCGGGCCAGCTGCGAGCGGAGTCACGGGGACCAGGGGACCTCGCGGGCGGCGAGCGCGAAGCCGCGGGTAGCAGGCATCTCGGGAGCCGTGCTGCTCACGGGTATGGTCTTGGGGACATGGCGCGGCCGCGAGGGCGCTTCGGGGCCTGTGGCATCGGCATGGTCTTCGGGACATGGCGAGGCCGCGAGGGCGCTTCGGGTCCCGTGGCATCGACATGGTCTTCGGGACGTGGCGAGGCCGCGAGGGCGCTTCGGATTTCGCAGCATCGGCCTGGTCTTCGGGACATATCGATGCCGCGAGGCGCGTCGTGGCCGGGGGCATAGGCCTGGTCTTCGGGACATGTCATGGTGAGGTCCCGCGGGCGCCTGGGGGCCCGCGGCATCGGCCTGGTCTTCGGGACATGTCCTTTCGAGGCCTCGCGGCGCTTCGGGGCCCGCGGCATCGGCTTGGTCTTCGCGAAGATGATTCGAGGCCGCGGAGCAGCGTCGCCTGATGCTGCTGGACGAGCGCGGCGATATGGCCTTTGGGACATGTCTGCTTGCGCCCGGTCCAAGGGCCGCCGGCGGGGCGCGCCCGTCCCCGAAAGCCGTCGGAACGTTGATTCCCGGCGAAATTCGCCGCTCTGGCCGGGTGGCGCGATCGGATAAAGTTCTGGCGCGATCGGATTTTCGCGCCCGGCCGGCCGGGCGCATCCTGCCTTCGTGAGCCGAACGCCGGCTCCGAAAGGCTGAGAGAAAATGTCCAAGGTCTGGCTCATCACCGGAAGTTCGCGCGGGCTCGGGTCCGAGATCGTCAAGGCCGCGCTGGCGGCGGGGCACCGCGTCGTCGCCACCGCGCGGCAGCCCGAACAGCTGCGCGCTCTGGTCGAAGCGCACCCCGAGCGGGCCCGCGCGGTCGCGCTCGACGTCACCGACCCGGGCGCGGCGCGGCGCGCGGTCGCGGCGGCGGTCGAGGCGTTCGGGCGGCTCGACGTCGTCGTCAACAACGCCGGTTACGCCAACGTCAGCTCGATCGAGGACGTGAGCGAGGCCGACTTCCGCGCCCAGTTCGAGACCAACTTCTTCGGCGCGTTCCATGTGACCCGGGCCGCCCTGCCGGTGCTGCGGGCGCAGCGGTCGGGCCACATCATTCAGGTGTCGTCGATCGGCGGGCGCAGGGGCAGCCCCGGGCTCGGGTCCTATCAATCGGCCAAGTGGGCGCTCGAGGGCTTCTCCGAGGTGCTGCACGCCGAGGTGCGCCCGCTCGGCGTCCGCGTGACGATCGTCGAGCCGGGCGGCTTCCGCACCGACTGGGCCGGCTCGTCGATGCGCTCCGACCCGATCCACGACGACTATCGCCAGACCGTCGGCGCCTTCAACGAGCGCGTGCGCCAGGGCCAGGACGGCTCGCGCGGCGATCCGGCGCGCGGCGGGCGGGTCGTCGTGCAGCTCGCCGATCTGACGGATCCGCCGCTGCGGCTGCTCCTCGGCACCGACGCGCAGTTCCTGGCCAAAATGGTGGCGACGCAGCGCGCGGCGGAGGACGAGCGGTGGGCCGCGCTCGGCGGCTCGACCGACTTCGACGGGCTGCCGCCCTTCGCCGATACGCCGGTGGCGAAGATGCTCTCGGCCGTGTCATAATGGGATCGATGGCGGACCTGGTCCCCGTCCCTGGCGTGATGCTCGAGCGGCTGGGCGCGCTCGGCCTCGACGTCGCGCAGATCCTCGCCCACGCCGGCGTCAGCCCGGCGATGCTCGGGCCGCCGCGCGGGCACCTCACCACCGCCGAGTTCTTCGCGCTGTGGCAGGCGATCGAGGCGCTGGCCGGCTCGCGCGAGCTCGGGCTGCGGCTCGGGGCCGAGGCGATGCCGCAGAAGTTCGACATCGCCTCGCTGACGGCGCTGCACTCGGCCAGCGTCGGCGAGGCGCTGGCCAAGCTCGGCAAGTACAAGCGGCTGGTGTGCCCCGAGGAGGTGACCGTCCGCGAGGTCGAGGGCGAGGCGCGGGTGCGGTTCCACTGGCTGCTGGCGGAGGGCGACCCGCCGCGGTTCCTCGTCGACGCCACGTTCGCGTCGGTGCTGGCGATGCTGCGGCGCGGCGCGAACAAGCCGGTGACGCCGCTGCGGGTCGAGCTGACGCGCCGGCGCGCCGACGCGGCGTTGCTGACGCGACACTTCGGCTGTGCGGTCCAATTCGACGCGCCGGTCGACCTGCTGGTGCTGCCGGCGGCCGCGCTCGCCGAGCCGTTCGTCACCCACAACGCCGACCTGCTGGCCCTGCTGCTGCCGGGCCTCGACGCCGAGCTGGCGGCGCAGGACCGCCGGCGCACCCTGGCCGACGACGTGCGGCTGGCGCTGTGCCGGCGCATGTGCGGCGAGCGGCCCTCGGTCGACAAGGTCGCCCGCGACCTGCGGGTCAGCTCACGCACGCTGCAGCGGCGCCTGGAGGAGGCTGGCACCAGCTATCAGCGGCTGCTCGACGAGGTGCGCGACCAGGCGGCGCGGCGGCTGCTCACGCGCACCGACCTCGACGCCAGCCAGGTCGCGTTCCTGCTCGGCTTCGAGGAGCTGAACTCGTTCACGCGCGCGTTTCAGCACTGGGCGGGGACGACGCCGATGCGCTACCGGGCCCAGGCGCGCGTCGTGAGCGCCGGGTCGGCGTGCCCGCGCCTGTGGTGATTCACGAATGACGACACCCGGCGCGTCGCCAGCGACGGCCGGGTGCGGGCTCAGAGGCGGGTATGATCAATCGTCGTGATCGTGGTAGCCCTTGCCGTGGCCCTTGCCGCAATCGTCGTCGTCGTCGTCGTCATCGTCGTCGTCGTCGTCGTCGCTCTCTTGCTTGTTGAAGGTGCTGGTGATGAGGGCGCGGTGGTTCTTCAGCGAGCCGCAGTCGTTGATGGTCTTCGGCTTGCCCTTCTTGTCGAGGAAGCAGGCCGGGTAGTGGCCCTCCGCCTTGAGCGACTGCATGCGGATGTCGTTGAGGCAGTAGGCGCCGTCCGGGGTCCACTCGGCCTCGATGAACCAATCAGTGGTCGGCGACTCGATCTGCGGCGACAGGTGGTCCCACAGGTCGATCGCGTTGCCGTTGATCGTCCACGGCTCGCCGTTGCCGCAGTAGTCGGCGCGGGCCATGCGAGTACAGGCCTGGTGGTAATCGACCAGGGACATCGGCCCGCACTTCTTCTTCTTCTCGTAGTCCTTGCAGCGGGTCGCGGACGCCCACGGGCGGTAGCCCCACAGGGTACACTTGGCCAGCACCGCGTTCTTGCAGGCGAAGGTGATGACGTTGTCGTCGTCGACGCGATCGCCGGTCTCGAGGTTCCAGTAGTTGCGCAGCGGCACGGCCGGGACCGGCAGGTTGTTCTCGTCGACGCACAGCGACTTCCACGGGCCGCCGTTCTTGGGCCGGTGGACGATATCGTAGAGGTACACGTCGGCCTGCTCCGCCGACTGGTAGATGTTGTTGAAGCGCAGGACGTAATCCTCGTAGTGGTCGACGCCGTCGATGACGGTGCCGACGTGGAGGCTCCACTCCGAACCGATGAAGTCCAGGCCGCTGACGGGGATCTGGGCGCCGTTCTTGAGGAGTTTGCCGTAGAACAGGGTGCCGTTGAGGGTGAGGCCCTGAAGGACGGGGCCCTGGAGGACGGGGCCGTTCAGCTTGATACCCTGCAGCACGGGGCCCTGCAGCACGGGGCCCTGCAGCACGGGGCCCTGCAGCACCGGGCCCTGCAGCACCGGGCCGTTGAGGATGATGCCCTGGAGGACCTGACCGTTGAGCACCGGGCCCTGCAGGACCGGCCCGTTGAGCACCGGGGCGTTGTACTCCAGCTCGCGCGCGCTCACCGCATCGGCGTCGTCGTCGGTGCCGTCATAACACGACACCCCGACACACAGCATCGAAGCCACCAGGATTACGCGATTCGAGTCCTTCATAACGCCCCTCCCATTCACCCAGCCACACTACCACGGCGGCGAGTACGCCAGGAAATGGTTTTTCGCGGTCAGCGCCGGGCGCCGTGTCTTACATATGCATAGAGTCGACCGCGCAGCCGCATGCCTGCAACATTGGCGTGATGTGAACGAAGGTTGCTCCAGCGTGGGAGAATGGCATGAGTGGGCAATTGTCCGGCGGACATATGTCCGTAGTCTCGCGCCATTGATGTGTCTCGCCAAATCACCATTCGGGGGGCGACAGGCACCATTCGCAGCGGTCTCATGCGCATTCCGGCGCCCATGACGGTCGGCCCAGCGGGGGGCAGCCCGGACCTCTCCGCCTCAAGACGCACCTTTCACGACTGGGGGTTCTTCGTATATGCCACGATTGCGCCGCGCGAACGTCGCGGCCGCAGCGAACGGAGCCGCCGGCAGCCTCGCCCCCGAGCCTCTATGTGCATACACGGACCGACCCGCTCAGGGCCCGCGCACTGCCGTTCGCGCAGGCCTTACAACGACGAATCCCCCGCCCATGCGGGCACGGGGATCTCCTTCGTGCGCCTCACGAGCGGAATACGATGTCCTCGCGAGAGAACCAGCGGGCGCACGCCGCCATGCCGCCGGCCGCCAGCAGCAGCAGCGAGGCGAACACCAGCGCGAGGTGCAGCGGGTCGGCGGTGCCGGCGATGATCTCGCGGGTCGCCAGCGAGACGTTGAGGACCGGCACCAGGGCGGTGCCGAGGCCGAGGCGCACGCCAGGGGCCAGGGCGATCGCAGCCGGGACGACGACGACGATCATCAGCGGGCTGATGACGCTCATCGCCTCCTTGTAGGAGCGGGCGTAGAGCGACAGCATCAGCAGGATCGCGGCGAAGAACACGCTGAGCGGCAGCAGCAGCGCCAGCACCAGGGCGATGGTGCCGGGCGCGAGGACGCTCTGGACGGCCGCGAGCACCGGCGCGGGGATGCCGGTGACGCTCTGGACGCTGACGTACATGCCGACGGTGGCCAGCAGCGCCGAGGTGAAGCCGGTGAGGGTGACGACCGCGAACTTGCCGAAGGCGATCTGCAGGCGGCTGGCCGGCGACGACAGCAGGGTCTCGAGCGTGCCGCGCTCCTTCTCGCCGGCGGCCAGGTCGATGGCCGGGTACATGCCGCCGGTGAAGCAGAAGATGATGAACATGTACGGCAGGAGGCCGCCGAGCAGCTTGCCGAACAGCTCGCGTGAGCTGACGACGTCGGTGCGCTGGATGTCGAGCGGGTCGATCGAGCGCGGCTCGATGCCAAGGCCGCGCAGGCGCTCGTCGAGCAGCTTCTGCTCGAAGCGCCCGAGCGCCTGCTCGAGCCGCGTGCGCGGGATGTCGAAGTCGTCGCTCGACTTGTGCAAGAGCTGCAGCGGCGCCGGCTGGTGCGCGGCCAGGGCGGCGCCGTAGCCGGCGGGGACGACGATCGCCGCGTCGAGCTCCTCGGTGCGGACGCGCTCGGGCAGGGCGGTGACGTCCTGGACCTCGGAGATCTCCAGACCTGGCTCATGGCGCAGGTAGTCGGCCAGGCCGGAGCTCGCCTCGGCGTCGGCGACGGCGACCGCGAGCGTCTTGTCGCGCGCCTCGGCGGCCCGCGACTGCGAGAACTTGGCCATCCCCACCATCAGCAGCGGGAACAGCAGCAGCGGCACGACGACCATCGCCACCAGCGTGCGGCGGTCGCGGAGGGTGTCGCGCAGCTCCTTGCGGAAGACGACCCAGGCCGGCGAGCTCATGTCCGCACCCCCTCGGCGGCGTCGATGAGCCGCACGAATTCGTCCTCGAGCGTGCGCCGCTGGCCGCGCTCGTCGACGGCGCGGGCCAGGACCTCCTCGAGGCCGCCCATCGCCAGGACGCGGCCGCGGTGGAACACCGCCAGGTCGTCGGCCAGCATCGTCACCTCGCTCATGATGTGGGTCGAGAACAGGACCGTCTTGCCCTGGGCGCGGCAGTCCTGGATGAGCTGGATGATCGCCCGCGCGGCGATGACGTCGAGGCCGGAGGTGGCCTCGTCGAACACCACCACCTCGGGGTCGTGGATGATGGTGCGGGCGATCGCGACCTTCTGCTTCATGCCGGTCGACAGCTGCCCCGCGCGCCGGCCGGCGTAGGCGTCGATGCCGAGCGCGCCGAACAGGGCGTCGCGCCGCCGCTTGTAGTCGGCCGCCCCGACGCCGTGCAGGTCGGCGGCGTAACGCACGTTCTCCTCGGCGGTCAGGCGCTCGTAAAGCTTGGTCGAGCCGGTGAGGAAGCCGAGCTTGCGGCGGGCGGCGACGGGGTCGGCGAGGGCGTCGACGCCCGCGATCGAGATCCGCCCGCCGTCCGGGCGGAGCAGGGTGGCGATCATGCGCAAGACCGTGGTCTTGCCGGCGCCGTTCGGCCCGAGGAGCGCGAATACGCGTCCCGGCGAGCAGCGAAAGCTGGCCCCGGCGACCGCCTGGAGGCTCGACGCGTTCGCGGCTCCAGGAGCGGTGGCCGGAGTCTCGCCGGGAGCGGGAGACCCCGCGGCTGCCAGCTCGCGCCGTTGCTGGCGCGAGATCGGGAAGGATTTGGTGAGATCGACGACTTCGATCATCCGGGGGGCTCGTTGACTGTAGCAGCGGCGCACGGATATGGATACTCCCCGTGTCGCGTCGCATCGTTTTACCCCTCGCCGCGCTGCTCCTGACGCCGGCCTGCAAACAACAGCAGATCGCCACCGCCACCCCGATCGACGAGCTCCCCCCGCTCATCATCCCGTCCGAACTGCGCGTCGACGCCGGTGCGATGGGCTCCGGCGGCGGCGAGGCGCAGGTCGCAAGCAACGACTATCGCGACGACCGCGGCTCGGGCGGCTCCGACTGGCGGTCGACCGCCGACTCGCCCAGCCAGCGGAACGGCGGCGGTGGCGGCGGCGGCGGCAAGGCGAGCGGCGGCGCGATGGTGTCGGCGTCGCCCCAGCCGACCGCGTACGCGCTGATCGTCGGCATCGAGAAGTACCGCGACGTGACGCCCGCAGGCGGCGCCCGCTCGGACGCCGAGAAGTTCGCCGAGCTGGCCCGGGTCACCCTCGGCGTGCCCGAGGACAACATCAAGCTGCTGCTCGACGACCGCGCCAGCCGGACCGACATCGCCAAGCAGATGCGCTGGCTGCAGGCCAACGTGCCGAGCGGCGGCCGCGTGTACTTCTACTTCAGCGGCCACGGGGCGCCCGAGCCGACGTCCGGGGTCAGCTACATCGTGCCGTTCGACGGCGACCCGCAGTACCTGAAGGACACGGCGATCCCGATGACCGAGGTGCTGGGCGACCTCGAGAAGACGAAGGCGAAGGACGTGCTGGCGCTGGCCGACTCGTGCTTCTCCGGCGCCGGCGGCCGTTCGGTCCTGGCCCCGGGGACACGTCCGCTGGTGCGCGTCGAGGACGTGAAGCCGCAGACCCGCGTGGCGATGCTGTCGGCCTCGTCGGGCGCCGAGATCTCCGGGCCCGCCGCCGACGGCTCCGGCGGGCTGTTTTCAAAGTACCTGATCGAGGCGATCGGCAGCGGCCAGGGCGACATCAACGGCGACGGCCAGATCTCGCTCAAGGAGCTGGCGGAGTGGATCGGGCCCCGCGTCAAGCGCGAGGCCAAGAAGGCCAACCGCGAGCAGACGCCGCACCTGACGCTGGGCAAGAAGCTCAGCGCCGCCGACGAGTTCATCGTCTCCTGGGGGTACTCGCGATGAGCCGCGCCGCGCTGCTGACCGTGACTGTACTTTGGGTCATGTCCCTCGGGGCATGTACGAAGCAGGGCTTCCTCGCCGCGCCCAAGGCCGACGGCGACGTGGCCGAGAAGATCGGCGGGTTCTCGTCCGACACCCACTTCCTGCTCGAGCCGACCGGTGACGCCGAGAACCTGCTCGGCCGCCAGGTGCGGGTGACCTCCGCGGGGGCGTGGACGATCGCCGACGAGCGCGCGCCCGGCTGCGAGGTGCGCGTCAAGGAGTCGTCGTCGAGCTACAAGAAGAAGTACCGCGTGGGCCTCGGCGACCTCACCGCGTTCGCCGGCGGCTACAAGGACATGCTGAAGCTCGAGGCCCGCTACGGCCGCTCGGTCGAGGCGGAGTACGAGATCCAGAACGTCAAGACGCTGACCGCCGACACCGAGGGGCCGTGCGGCGAGGTGATCGTGAAGTCGGTCCGCGTCGGCTCGGGCTTCCGCAAGCTGGTCCGCGCGGCCGAAGGCGCGGCGAAGGGCCGCGTGGGCAAGGGCGGGATCGGCGTCGAGGGCGGCCGCGAGGCGGCGACCGAGGCGCTCGACAGCATGGAGTGGGGCGACCCGCAGGCCTATGCGTTCAGCTACGACCGCGCGGCGCAGCAGAAGCAGTTCGACTTCTGGGTGAAGATGCCGGAGAAGCTGGTCGACGGCGAGCGGGTCTCGTTCGAGTTCTCCGCCAACGAGACGGCGTACCTGATCGCCATCGTGCTCGAAGAGACGGGCGTCGGCGGGGTGCTGTACCCGAGCGACTCGGTGCCCCTGCCGACGGTGAAGGGCAAGAGCAACGTGGTGCTGCCGAGCCCCGACGAAAAGGGGCTCAAGGCCGAGCTCCGCGATCCGAAGACGGCCGCCCGCGAGACCCTGGTGGTCTACGCGTTCACGCACCGCGAAGACTTCGACCGCTTCAAGCCGGCGGCGATGGACGCGGGCGAAGGCCTGGCCTACGCCGAAAAGCTCGAGAAGGCGCTGTCCCAGGTGCCCATCTCCCGCTGGTCGCGGGTGACGAAGTCGTACGAGATCGTGCCGAAGGATGGCGAGTGATGCTGCTGCTGCAGGTACAAAAGGACATGTTCCGCGAGACAGGACGCAAGCTGGGCCGCGCGGCGGTGGCGACGATCTGCGCGACGACGCTGGCGATGCCGTCGGTGGCGATGGCGACGGAGCCGGAAGGGCCGCAGCCGTCGACGGCCGAGACCTCGGAGGAGCTGAATTCGCAGGCGCAAAAGCACGCGGCCAAGGCGATCGAACATTTTAATAATGGGGCGTTCGTCGACTCGGAGGAGGAGTTCCGCCGGGTGGCCTTCTTCGCGCCGAACTGGCGGCCGTTGCATTTCAATTTGGCGGTGCTCGCGGAGGCGCAGGGGAAGCTCGGGACGGCCGTCAGCGAGTACAAGGAGTTCCGGCCGCACGGGTCGCCCGACGAGCAGCTGGTCGTCGATCAGCGGCTCGATGAGCTGGGGCGGCGGAAGATGAAGATCTCGGGGGCGTACAAGCGGCAGATCGCGCTGAGCGCGACGACGATGACGCTCGGGCTCGGCAGCATCGGCGGGGCGGCGGCGTTGTTCGCGATCATGGTTCGCAACAGCAACCGGGCTGAGGAATACAGCAACGCGGCCGATCAAGCCGAGGCGATGATCCCAGACTATGAGAGCAGCCCCGACTACCAGACTGCATTGCAGCAACAGGCGGACGATTTTCGGGCGGAGGCAACCGACCTGACCAAGCGCCGGACCGGAATGCTCTACGGCGGCGTCTACCTGGCGATCTTCGGGCTCTTGTTGACGGCGTACTCGATCATCCCGCTGCGCAACGCCATCAAGTCGAAGCGGCAGCTCGACGGCATCAACCTCGGAAAAACTCGCCTCAAGTGGAACGGCGGGGCCGGGGTTACGCTCCGCTTCTGACCTTCGGGACATGGCGTGCAGGACATGATGCAGAGGGAAGCCGGCTTGCAGACCGCCCTGCGCGCCTCCGGAGCGAGAACGCCTTCAGGCATGTTCCTCAGGACATGTCGACGCTTCGGTCGCGCGCTCGTGGCGGGCGCGTGCGCGGCGTCGCTGGCGCTACCGGCGACGGTCCGCGCGGCCGAGCCGGAGGGGCCGGCGCCGTTGACTGGGGAGACGTCGGAGGAGCTGAACCCTCAGGCCCAGAAGCACGCGGCCAAGGCCGTCGACCATTTTAATAAGGGCAACTACGTCGACGCGGAGGAGGAGTTCCGCCGGGTGGCCTTCTTCGCGCCGAACTGGCGGCCGTTGCATTTCAATTGGCGGTGCTCGCGGAGGCGCAGGGGAAGCTCGGGACGGCCGTCAGCGAGTACAAGGAGTTCCGGCCGCACGGGTCGCCCGACGAGCAGCTGGTCGTCGATCAGCGGCTCGATGAGCTGGGGCGGCGGAAGATGAAGATCTCGGGGGCGTACAAGCGGCAGATCGCGCTGAGCGCGACGACGATGACGCTCGGGCTCGGCAGCATCGGCGGGGCGGCGGCGCTGTTCGCCATCATGGTTCGCAACAGCAACCGGGCTGAGGAATACAGCGACGCTGCTGACCAGGCCGATAGCCTGTACAACACGACCATGAATCCCGTTTATCAGACGGAAGCGGCCGAATTCCGTGCGGAGGCCGCTTCATTGACCAAGCGCCGAACCGGAATGCTCTACGGCGGCGTCTATCTGGCGATCTTCGGGCTCCTGTTGACCGCGTACTCGATCATCCCGCTGCGCAACGCCGTCAAGTCGAAGCGGCAGCTCGACGGCATCAATTTGGGCAAAACTCGCCTCAAGTGGAACGGCGGGGCCGGGGTCACGCTCCGCTTCTGACCTTCGGGACATGGCGTGCAGGACATGATGCAGAGGGAAGCCGGCTTGCAGACCGCCCTGCGCGCCTCCGGAGCGAGAACGCCTTCAGGCATGTTCCTCAGGACATGTCGACGCTTCGGTCGCGCGCTCGTGGCGGGCGCGTGCGCGGCGTCGCTGGCGCTGCCGGCGACGGTCCGCGCGGCCGAGCCGGAGGGGCCGGCGCCGTTGACTGGGGAGACGTCGGAGGAGCTGAACCCTCAGGCCCAGAAGCACGCGGCCAAGGCCGTCGACCATTTTAATAAGGGCAACTACGTCGACGCGGAGGAGGAGTTCCGCCGGGTGGCCTTCTTCGCGCCGAACTGGCGGCCGTTGCATTTCAATTGGCGGTGCTCGCGGAGGCGCAGGGGAAGCTCGGGACGGCCGTCAGCGAGTACAAGGAGTTCCGGCCGCACGGGTCGCCCGACGAGCAGCTGGTCGTCGATCAGCGGCTCGATGAGCTGGGGCGGCGGAAGATGAAGATCTCGGGGGCGTACAAGCGGCAGATCGCGCTGAGCGCGACGACGATGACGCTCGGGCTCGGCAGCATCGGCGGGGCGGCGGCGCTGTTCGCCATCATGGTTCGCAACAGCAACCGGGCTGAGGAATACAGCGACGCTGCTGACCAGGCCGATAGCCTGTACAACACGACCATGAATCCCGTTTATCAGACGGAAGCGGCCGAATTCCGTGCGGAGGCCGCTTCATTGACCAAGCGCCGAACCGGAATGCTCTACGGCGGCGTCTATCTGGCGATCTTCGGGCTCCTGTTGACCGCGTACTCGATCATCCCGCTGCGCAACGCCGTCAAGTCGAAGCGGCAGCTCGACGGCATCAATTTGGGCAAAACTCGCCTCAAGTGGAACGGCGGGGCCGGGGTCACGCTCCGCTTCTGACCTTCGGGACATGGCGTGCAGGACATGATGCAGAGGGAAGCCGGCTTGCAGACCGCCCTGCGCGCCTCCGGAGCGAGAACGCCTTCAGGCATGTTCCTCAGGACATGTCGACGCTTCGGTCGCGCGCTCGTGGCGGGCGCGTGCGCGGCGTCGCTGGCGCTGCCGGCGACGGTCCGCGCGGCCGAGCCGGAGGGGCCGGCGCCGTCGACCGCGGAGACGTCGGAGGAGCTGAACCCTCAGGCCCAGAAGCACGCGGCCAAGGCCGTCGACCATTTTAATAAGGGCAACTACGTCGACGCGGAGGAGGAGTTCCGCCGCGTCGCCTTCTACGCGCCGAACTGGCGGCCGATGCACTACAACCTGGCCGTGCTGGCCGAGGCGCAGGGCAAGCTCGCCACCGCCGTCAGCGAGTACCAGGCGTTCCGGCCGCACGGGTCGCCGGACGAGCAGCTGGTGGTCGATCAACGGATCGACGAGCTCGGCCGGCGGCGCGCGCGGATCGCCGGCGCCTACAAGCGGCAGCTCGGGTACGGCGCGGGGGTGCTGACGTTGGGTCTCGGGGGCCTCGGCGGCGGCGTGGCGATGATCGTCGTCCACGTCCAGCGCAAGGAGGCGTACGAGGAGGCGCAGGCCTGGAACGCGGCGGGAAACCAGCCCATGATGGAGGAGAAGAAGCCGAGCGGCGCGCTGGTCGCCGGCGGCTACTGGATCGGCCTGTTCGGCTTCATCATGACCGGCGTCGGCGTCGGCCTGCTGGTCCAGGCGGTCAAGTCCAAGCGCAAGCTCGACAGCATCGCCGTCGGCAAGGGGCGCCTGCAGTGGACCGGCGGCGCCGGGGTGCGGCTGCGCTTCTGACGAGCTCCGCCGAAGATCCGACAGAACATGGCGGGCAGGACAGGTCCGAAGGGAAAGGGCGTCAAGGACATGGCGCGAAAGACAGGTTCCAAGGGGAAGGGCGGCGACGACGACCTCGACGCGCTCGTGTACGGGCTGATCGCCGCGGCGGCCGAGCGCGACCTCGGGGCCGTCTACGGCGCGGCGCCGGCGGCCGCGCTCGACGAGCTGGCGGCGGCGCTGCGGCCGGCGGTCGAGTTCGTGCCGCCGCCGAGCTGGCGCGCGTTCATGGCGGCGTTCGGCTCGCTGCGGGTGCTCGACGCGGCCGGCGAGGTGGTGGACCTGTGCGTGTACACGCCGCGCGAGGCGGCCGCGCACACGCGCGAGCACGTGCGCGTCGGCCCGGAGGTGCGGTGGGTCGACGACGACGGCAGCGAGCACGCGATCACGACCGACCATCTGGTCGCGTTCGCCGACGCCGGCGGCGGCGGGCACTGGTGCTTCGACACCAGCGCGCCCGGCCCCGAGTACCCGGTGTGCTGCCATCACCCCGAGGAGCCGCTGTTCGCCCGCAAGCGCGAGGGCGGCGGGCGAGTGTCGACGGAGGCCCACGAGCACCCGGACTTCACCGCGTGGCTGCGCGGCGAGATCGGCGAGTTCATGGCGCGCTCGTAGCCAGATTCCGACGAGGTTGAGTCACCGGGAGCGCGACATTCCCTCGAGCTGGGCGAGGTCGACAAGGAGCGACTGGGCGAGCTGCATGCTCTCCGCGAGCTGCTCGCTGACGGCCGCGCTCGCTTCGTAGTCGGCGTAGTCGGCGGTTGCGGAGGCGTCTGCCGTTCTTGCCGATCCGCGTCTCCAGCCGCGTGCGCCCGGGGATGGGTCGCGCCGGGTCGAACCACTGCCATCGCAGTCGGTCGCGGAGCGCTTGGCTCGTATGCTCGGGAACCTCGATGCGTGGCGCGAGGTGTCAGATTCGGCGGCGACGGCGAAGTAGGGCGGCGAGCGCGAGCAGCAGCGCGGGGTTGAGAGTGCGGGGGCCGTCGCTCGTGCAGCTGCAACCTTCGGGCGGATCGGAGCCGCCGGTGCCGGCGGGATCGGTGGTGGAGGTGCTGCTGCCGGTGCTCGTGCCCGACGTTTCGCCGGGGCCCTGCGTGGTGGAGGGGCCGTCGCTCGTCGGGACGAGGGTGGTCGAGGTCGACGTCGTCGAAGTCGTCGTGGTCGGGTCGAGGGTGGTGGTCGAGGTCGAGGTGAGCGCGTCGGTGGTCGAGGTCGAGGTCGCGTCGGTGGTCGAGGTCGAGGTCGCGTCGGTCGTCGTGTCGCTCGTGGTCGAGGTGTCTTCGCCGGTGGTGGTGGTCTCGTCGCCGGTGGTCTCGTCCGGCGGCTCGAGGAAGCAGTTGGGCTTGCAGCCGTCGCCCTCGCCGCCGTTGCCGTCGTCACACTGCTCGTCGGGGTCGACGATGCCGTCGCCGCAGCGGCTCTGGGCGACGCACACGCGGGTGTCGCAGCACGGGTCGGCGGGCAGGGGGTCGGCGATCGCCGCGAGCGCGAGCTCGAGCTGCGTCTGGTTCTTGGCGTTGAGGTGCGGGAGGAGCCCGCCCGAGCCCCAGCTCGCCATGGCCGCGAGCTGGGCCTGGGTTGCGGGGTGCCGACGATGTCGCCGAAGCCGATCACGCGGGTGGTGACGCCGGCGGCGTGCATCGCCGCGAGCGGGGCCTGGACCGCGGCGTCGCTCGAGTTGTAGGCGCCGTCGACGATGACGACGTTGATGAACGGCGTCGCGTCGGCGCACGGCATGGCCGCGTCGTCGGCCAGGCAGGCGGCCTTGTAGGCGGTGAAGTGGTCGTGCACGAGCTGCAGGCCGAGGTGCAGATGCGTGCCGGAGCCGGTACATGCCTGGGGGTTGTTGGGGAACAGGTCGCAGCGCGGCATGTGACTGACGACCGACTCGGCGAACGGCGGGTCGGCCTGGTCGCCTGTCTTGAAGGTCCAGGTGAGCGGCGGGCCGCCCCATGGATCGGTGCAACCGGGCGGCTCGCACGAGGTCTCGGGATCGAGGGCCCAGTCGAATTGAGGCCGGTGACACAGGCCGTAGTCGACGAGCAGCTTCTGCTCGCCGGGGGCGGGCTCGTGGTGGCCGAACACTGCCAGGCCGAACAGGGTGAAGTGCTCGCGCGTGCTGGCGAGGGCGGGTCGCTCGAAGAGCGGCATGGAGAAGCCGCTCAGAGCGTCGCGCACCTGGTCCCAGCCAGTCGCGCCCATCGGTCCGGCCTGGGTGCCGCCGTTGATGTTGAGCATCGACGAGGAGGCGTCGAGCAGGACCATCGCCCGCGCCATCGCCGGGCTGCACCGCGGCAGCCGCACGTCGGTCGAGAAGTCGTCGACGACCGCCCCGAGCGCGTTCCGCAGGCCCGTCGGGTAGAGGCCGAGGCGCGCGGGACCGGTGCCGCCGGCGACGCCGATCGCGTCGGCCCAGGGCTCGTCGGCCGCCTCGCCGAGCGCGAGCACGTATGTCCGAACGGACATATTATTAAAAATGTCGGCGGCGACGAGGGCGGGGTCGGCGGTGGCGGGGGCCAGCGGCGTGGTGCCGGACGGATCGGTCCAGGGGCCGTCGGTGACGAGCACGATCGCCGCGTCGCGGGTGTCGAGGTCGAGCGGGTGGTCGGCGGCGGTCTGCTGCAGGTAGGCCTGCGCCCGCGCGAGCGCGCCGCCGGTCCACGACTCGATGCCGTCCAGCTGGCCGCCGAGGGGCGACTGCACGGCGAGGAGCGCGTCCTTCACCGCGTCGCCGTTGCACTGCAGGTAGGCCTTGTCGGGCGCGAGCGGATCGTAAACGCCGAGGTCGAGGTGCTGGCCGTCGAGGAGGCCGGAGGCGTCGCCTGCGATCGCGGTGCCGGGAGCGCCCGGGTCGGGGTCGTGGCCGAAGCGCAGCACGCCGATCTGCAGCTGGTCCGCGAGCAGGTCCTCGTCGGCCTCGAGGGTGTCGACGAGCGCGTCGACGGCGGCCTCCCAGCGGGTCTGGTTGCCGCTGAACGGGCTGTTCATCGAGGTCGAGTAGTCGAGGACGAACAGGAGGAGCGGCTTTTTCACGGCGCAGGTGGCCTCGTCGACGCAGGCCGCGGCGGCGGGCGGCGGCGCCGAAGACGGTCAGGCCGGCCGCGAGCACGGCGGGGCAGAGGTTGAACAGCGGCGAAGCCTTGAGCGTACGGGCAGGTCGCATCGGCGAGTCTCCAACTACGGCGAGTCAGCTCTCAGGAGAACAGGACGACGAGGCGATGTCCAGGCGAGGGCGGGGGCGCGGCTGCGGCCGTGCATGTCTCCGAGCGCTGACGGAATTCGGGCTTCGTAGCCATACGGGCGGGGCGTCGACTTCGCCCGTCGAGGTCGGCGGCGGGGACGACGACTCGTGGATGGCGTGTCTGAAGGGGCATGTCGTCAAGGTCATGTTTGAGCGCCGGAGTCGGAGGTCGAACGGCGTATGTCGACCCGGCGCAGACGACGGGGCTGCTTCGCTGCATATCGGCCCGAGCCGTGGAGGCTTCAGTCCGAAGAGGATGGCTCTGCGAGCATGTCTCATCGGCCAGGCTGCAAGGCGGCCTGGCCGATATTGTTCAATGGTTTATGTCCCTGGGGACATGTTCTGTCAGACATGCTTGCGGCGGCGGCGCAGGAGCAGCAGCGGGGCGGCCAGCAGCAGCTGGCGCCAGTCGACGGGGGCGTCGCTGCGGCAGGTGCAGGTGATCGTGCCGACTTCGCCGGCGGTGGCGGTGTCGGGGCCGGGCTCGCCGCTGGTGCCGTCCGTGCCCTCGCCGCCGCTCGACTGGCCGCCGGTGGTCGGGTCGTCGGGGCCGGGGCCGGGGACGCAGGCGAGGCCGCCGTCGTCGCTCGCGCCGCAGCTCGAAGTCATCGGCGTGGCCGCGCAGTCGGTGGTGACGAGGCCGTCGTCCGGGTCGCAGAACTTGAGGAGGTCGCCGTCGCAGACGCCGGCCTCGCCCACGTCGCCGCACGGGTTGCAGTCGGCGCCGTCCGAGCCCTCGGGGCACAGGTCGGGGACGTCGCAGCTGCCGTCGTGCTCGTAGGGGCACCAGTCGGCCGGCGCCTCCGGCAGCGCGCCGGAGTCGGGGTCGACGCAGCTGTAGCCGACCTTCGCGTCGACGAAGCCGCACTCCTTGCCCTGCTTGACGCAGTAGACCTCCTGCGTGACGCCGGTCGAGCCGTCGCAGTAGACCAGGACGTCGCCGACGCACTTGCCGTGGTAGGTGCTGCCGCCGGGGACGTCCTTGCAGGTCGCCTTGGTGTCGACGTTCTCGGCGCAGTAAGGGTCGACGAGGCAGGCGCGCGTGCCGTCGGACACGCTGGCGCAGCAGTCGTAGGCGCTCTCGCAGTCGCCGCCGGCCTTGCACTCGTGCGAGCAGAAGCCGGTCGGGGCGTCCTGCTCGGACACGCAGAACGGGTTGTTCGCGCCGCACTCCTGGTAGCCGTCGGCGTCGCAGGTGGCGGCCGCACCCTTGCCGTTCGGGTTCAGGCAGTCGTAGCCGACGATCGAGTCGAACTTGCCGCACTCGAGGCCGTCGCCGCCGCAGTCGACGCTGACGATCTCGTCGTCGGGCACGCCGACCTGGCAGTAGACCAGAGTGTCGCCGTCGCAGCGGCCGAAGAACGACTCGTTGCCGCAGGTGCCGGCGATCACGACGCAGTTGCCGTTGCCGTCGTCCTCGAAGTTCTCGTTGCAGGCGCAGGTGTAGTCGGCCTGGTTCTGCGGGTCGGCCCACTCGGGGTGGGCGTTGTCGGGGCAGTCGCTGTCGACCGGCTCGCACTTGCCGTCGGGAGCGTTCGGCGCACCCTCGAAGCCGGGGTCGCACACGCACTGCTTCTTGGCGGCGTTCCAGCCGGAGTCGAGCGGGCAGCCGTTCTCTTCGGCGACGCACTGGCTGCCGTCGGCGTTGGGCTTGAAGCCGTCCTGGCACAGACACAGGCCGTTGGCCTCGATCGCGTTGGCGGGGCACTCGACGCCGCCGAGCGCGACGCAGGCGGTGCCGTCGCCGCTGGGCACGAAGCCGGGATCGCAGTAGCACAGGCCGTCTTTTTCGGAGGCGTCGTCGGGGCAGCCGTCCATCGGCACGTCGCTGGCCGCGAGCACGCCGACGCCGACCCACGCCTCGGCGGTGGCGGTGCAGTCGCCGGCGGTGGCCTGGCCGAGGGCGATGAGCTCCTTGCAGGCGGCGACTGTCCCTTGGGCCATGTCGACGAAGCTGGCCTGGCTGCCGATGTGGCCCTTGTAGAGGGTGCGGTACCAGACCTTCTCGACGAGCTCCTTGCTGCGGGCGGTGGCGAGGAGGTAGGCGGCGTGGTTGGGGATCCCGCTGTTGATGTGGACGCCGCCGTTGTCGTCGTAGCCCTTGTAGAGCTGGTTCATGTGCTTGGGCTGACCGCCGAGCGGCGGGTCGACGAAGCTGCGCGCGAACAGGGCGCCGAAGCCGGGACCGACGACGTCCTCGCCGAGGGTCCAGTCGTCGCGGTCGATCATCATCGCCATGACGTCGGCGAAGCTCTCGTTCAGCGCGCCGGGCTGGTTCTGATAGACGAGGTTGGCGGTGCCGGTGATGACCGCGTGGCTGTACTCGTGGGCCGAGACGTCGAGCGAGCGCGTGAACTCCTTGAAGTACCACTTGTCGCCGTCGCCGATCGCCATCAGCTTGTTGGAGGGGTCCCAGAAGGCGTTGTTGTAGGCGTTGCCGTAGTGGATGAGCTGCTCGACCGCGGCGCCCTTGCCGTCCCACGAGTTGCGGGCGTGGGTGGCCTGGAAGTAGTCGATGACCTTCTGCATGTGGGCGTGCGCGGTCGCCTCGGCGGCCGTCCACGCGGTCTTGGTCTTGCTGGTGGCCAGCGCGGCGTTGCCCGGCAGGTCGCTGTTGCCGGCGTCGAGGGTCTGCAAGGTGGCGGCGGCGAGGCCCTTGCTGCGGTCGTAGAGGCCGTACTCGGCCTTGTCCGGGTAGTGCGTCAGCCGCAGGGTGACCTGCTTGCCGAAGTGATCGGTGGCGGTGCCGGTGGTCGGGGTGACCGTCTCGGTGGCGACCAATGGACGGCGCGCGAGCACGTGACCGTGCTCGGCGTCGACGTAGGTCTCGAAGTGCTGATAGCCGCCGTCGGCGAGGTCGACGGTCTGGATCAGGCGCCAGGCGAGGACGCCGCCGCGGTCGTGGCTCTGCGGCCAGACGCCGAGCTCGGCGGGGCCGCGATCGACCGCGCGGCGAGAGGCGGCGTCGGGGCCGTTGTGCCGGCGGGCGCGGGCGCGGGCGGCGTCGGCCCCGAACTTGACGACGAGCGGCGGATCGAGGCGCCCGAGGTTCTGCGCGGCGATCGAGGTGAGGGCGCCGCTGGCGTCGAAGTGCGCCTTGACCTCGGCGCCCCACACCGGGAGGCCGCGGAAGCGGACGTCGTGGTGCAGCGCGAGGTCGCCGGCGTCGCCCTGGATCACCTGCGACTGCACGAGCTCGACGGCCCCGGGCGCGCCGGCGAGGCCGAGGATGTCGCGGTGCTCGGCGAGCATGGCCCGGGCCGCTCGCTCGCCGACGCCGTGCGGGTTGGCGACGCGGCCGTCCCACCGCCGCAAGGTGCCGTGCGCGGGGTCGAGGCGGACCCGCGCCGGTTCACTCGAGCGCGCGGCGAGGTCGACGAGGGCGGTCCGCACGAACGGCGCCGGCGCAGCGGCCTTGCCCGCCTGCGCGAGCGAGAGCGGCCGGGGCCGCGCGGCCGGGTGATCCGCGGCGACGACGCGCGCGAGCGGCTTGCCGAGCAGCTTGGGACCGCCGCTGCCCTTGCCGGTGGGCTCGGCGGCGCTTGCCAGCGGGATCATCGCGAGAGACACGAGCGAGGCGGTACACAGCGAGAGTCGACGCGTCATACGGCGCGGCGAGGATACCTTGACGATCGCCGGCTCGCGGGGCGAATCTTCGCCGGTGCGCGTCACGACGTGGTCGGGTTCTGGAGCGAACGTGATCGGCGCGGCGTTCGGCGTCGCCCTCTGGCTCGGCGGCGCCGCGCCGGTGCAGGCCGAGCCGCCGGCCGCAGAGGCCCCCGCAGCGCCGACGCTGCAGGCCGTCACGCCGGCCGAGTTCGGGGCCGGCGCGACGATCACGATCACCGGCTCGAACTTCGCCGAGGGCGACGTGGTGCTGTTCGACGCGATCGCGCTCGAGGGCGTGACGATCGCGCCGGGCTCGATCACCGCGACGGTGCCGAGCAAGACCAAGAGCGCGAAGAAGCTGATCCTCAAGCGCGCGAAGAAGAAGGTCGCCGAGCTGGCGATCACCGGCTTCGTCAAGGCGCCGGCGCTGACGTCGGCGTCGCCGAAGTTCGCGGCGCCGGGCGAGGTCGTCACGCTCAAGGGCAAGAACCTCGACCGCGTGACGACGCTGACGCTCGCGGGTGCGCCGGTGAAGGTCGACGAGCTCGGCGCGACGTCGCTCCGCTTCACCGCGCCGGCGGGGACCACAGGTCCGCTGACGGTGAAGAGCGTCGGCGGCGAGGCGGCGCTGAAGCAGGACTACGAGATCTTCTACGCCCCGGTGCTGACCGCGGCGAGCCCGGCGGCGGCGTTCGAGGGCGACAGCGTGACGCTCACCGGCAAGCACCTCGGGGCGGCCAAGTTCAAGCTCGGCAGCAAGCCGCTCAAGGCGTCCGAGCAGGGCGACGACAGGGCGATCGTGACGATCGCCAAGGGCGCCAAGTCGGGCGACCTCAAGGCCGAGGCGCGCAAGAAGGGCTCGGCGGTGGCGTTCACGGTGTACCCGACGCCGCTCCTGACGACGGTGCCGAAGGAGGTCGGCGCGCCGGGGACGCTGAAGGTCAGCGGCAAGAACCTCGAGGCGGTCTCTACCTGGCGCTTGGGACAGGTGACGCTCCAGCCCGAGGCGCCGGCGAGCAAGTCGAAGGTGACCCTGACGCTGCCCGACAGCGCGCCGACCGATCAGCCGCTGGTGGCGGTGTCGCAGGGCCGCGAGTTCGCCGGCAAGAAGCCGGTCGCGGTGATAAGGACGCCTGTCGTGGAGGCCATGTCCTATTGGACAGGTCCCGAGGGCAAGGGCGTGGAGGGCGAGATCCGCGGGCGCGAGCTGACCGACAAGACGAAGTTCACCCTGGCGGGCAAGAGCCTGAAGACGAGCTTCGTCGACCCGACGCGGGTGACGTTCGCGCTGACGAAGGCGCCGAAGGCGGCCGAGCAGGCGCTGCAGGCCAAGACCGGCAAGTACAAGGGGCCGGCGCTGACGGTCGACGGGGCGGCCGGGGGCTACAGCGCCGGGCCGGCGCGGCTCGCCGAGATCCTCGCGGCCGGCGGGGCCGGCTACTCGGCGAGCGCGGTCGCGGCCGACCTCGCGGTCAGCCAGCGCCAGCCGGACCGCGGGGCCGAGCCGCTCAAGGCGCTCGGGCGGGCGGCGACCAGTCCCGAAGGACAGGCGGAGGTCGCGGCGGTGGGCCGGCAGATCGCGCTCGACCTGCGCCGCTTCACGGTCGCGCAGGTGGCCCTGTGCGCGCAGATGACGGCCGGCAAGACGCAGGCGCAGGCGGACGCCAACGCGGCCCTCGGCGACGACCTGCGGGCCAGCCAGAAGCACATGCAGGCGCTGGCGGGCCAGCTGCGCGAGCTGTGGTCGGGCCTGCCGCTGGCGGCCGCCGCGAGCGACGCGGGCACCGGCCTCGCCGAGGTCGACGCCGAGGTCGCGGCGGCCACCGCGGCGCGCGCCCAGGTCGAGGCGGCCTGCAAGAACAAGTTCGTCGGCAGCGGCAAGCTGCTGAGCGAGGCCGGCGCGGTGGCCAAGGTCGACCTGCCGGCGCTGTACGGCGAGGCGATCAAGGGCGCGTTCGCGGCGGTGCTGGCCACCGGCAAGACGTGGCCCGCGGTCGAGGGCGAGGTGGCGACGCGCCTCGGCGGGCTGCCGGCGGCGCGCAAGAAGCAGTGGCAGGATGTCCTCAAGGCCAGCAAGTCGGCGGTCGAGGGCGGGGCCGCGGCGACCACCGGCAAGGGCGCGCGCGGCGACAAGCACGTCGAGCCGCAGGGCAAGCCGAAGGGCAACACCGGCAAGGGCAAGGGCAAGGCGGGCTGAGGCGCGCACGGAGGCGAGGGGCGATGAGACTTCGGGGCAGGTTCCTTGGGACATGTGCTTTGGTGCTGGCGGTCGCGTGCGGCGACGCCGGCGAGGCGACCACCGACGGCGGCAGCTCGACGACGGGCACGCCCGGGGCGACGCCCGGCGAGGTCGAGCTGGTCGGCCAGGTCGACGTGATCGACCTGTGCGGCACCAGCGGCGCGACCGCGGTGTCGTTCCGCGCGACCAAGATCGGCTGCGAGCAGCCGAAGCCGGCCCCGTGCACGATCAAGGTCGACCCCTACGAGGAGGTGGTCGGCGACGCCGCCACCTGTCCCGCGAGCCAGAACGCCGCCGAGATGCGGGTGGTCGTGAAGTCCGCCGGGCGCTGGCAGGTCGAGGCCCGCGCGCTCACCGACTCGGGCTACGTCGGCAAGTGCTTCGGCCCGGGCACGGAGGAGGTCACGCTGGTGACGAAGGCCCAGGTCGAGGCCGGGACGACGATCGCCGTGAACGGCCGCTCCGGGCCCTGCCCGCCGCCCTGAGCGCCGAGCGGACGCCGCCCCGGCAGCGCAGGGCGCCGCAGGCCCAGGGCCGCCGCGGGCTCGGGGCCGCCGCGGCCCTGGCGAGCGACCTGAGCGACGGGGCCCGCGGGTTTCTCTTGGCAATCGCGCGCGCTCGGCTTAGCGTTGCGGCGCGCCATGACCTACGAATTTCGCGCGATCGAAGCCCGCTGGCAGCGGTACTGGGACGAGCACCGCACCTTCGCCGCGGAGGTCGACCCCGAGCGGCCCAAGTACTACGTCCTCGACATGTTCCCGTACCCCTCGGGCGACGGCCTCCACGTCGGCCACCCCGAGGGCTACACCGCGACCGACATCGTCGCCCGCTACAAGCGGATGCGCGGCTACAACGTGCTCCACCCGATGGGCTGGGACGCGTTCGGGCTGCCGGCCGAGCGCTACGCGATGAAGGAGGGCGTCCACCCGGCCAAGCGCACGGCCGAGTGCATCGTCAACTTCAAGCGCCAGCTCAAGACGCTCGGCTTCTCGTACGACTGGGAGCGCGAGATCGACACCACCGATCCGCGCTACTTCAAGTGGACGCAGTGGATCTTCCTGCAGATCTACGACTCCTGGTACGACGCCGAGGCGGGCCGGGCGCGGCCGATCGCGGAGCTGCCGATCCCGCCCGAGGTGACCGCGGCCGGTGACGCGGCGGTCCGCGCCTACCGCGACGCGCGCCGCCTGGCCTATCTGCACGACGCGCCGGTCAACTGGTGCCCGGAGCTGCGGATCGTGCTCGCCAACGAGGAGGTCGCCGAGCACGTCGAGCAGGGCTACACGGTGGTCCGCCGGGCGATGCGCCAGTGGATGATGCGCATCACCGCCTACGCCGAGCGCCTGATCGCCGACCTCGACGGTCTCGACTGGCCGACCAGCGTGCTCGAGATGCAGCGCAACTGGATCGGCCGCTCCGAGGGCGCCGAGGTCGACTTCCAGCTGGCCGAAGGGGCAGGTTTCGAGGGCAAGCTGACGGTCTTCACCACCCGCCCGGACACCCTGTTCGGCGCGACGTACATGGTGCTGGCGCCCGAGCACCCGCTGGTCGCGGCGATCACCGCGCCCGAGCGGCGCGACGCGGTCGACGCTTACGTCGCCCGCGCGGCCACCCGCAGCGAGCGCGACCGCCAGGCCGAGGCGGCCGAGGGCAACAAGACCGGCGAGTTCACCGGCGCCTTCGCGGTCAACCCGGTCAACCAGCAGCGGATCCCGATCTGGATCAGCGACTACGTGCTGATGGGCTACGGCACCGGCGCGATCATGGCGGTGCCCGGCCACGACGAGCGCGACCACGCGTTCGCCACCGCGTTCGGCCTGCCGATCGTCGAGGTCGTGTCCGGGGCCGACAAGCCGATCGCCGAGGCGGCGCACGTCGGCGACGGCGTGGCGGTCAACTCCGGGCCGCTCGACGGCCTGACGACGCCGGAGGCCAAGCGCAAGATGATCGCCTGGCTCGAAGAACATGGCCTCGGGACCAGGCGCGTGACCTACAAGCTGCGCGACTGGCTGTTCTCGCGCCAGCGCTACTGGGGCGAGCCGTTCCCGCTGGTCCACGGCGAGGACGGGGTGGTGTTCCCGGTGCCGGACGCGGAGCTGCCGGTGACGTTGCCGACGATCGACGACTACCAGCCGAGCGAGTCGGGCGAGCCGCCGCTGGCCAAGGCGGAGGCGTGGCGCCGCTACGAGGGCGCGGCCGGCCGCGGCCTGCGCGAGGTCAACACGATGCCGCAGTGGGCCGGCAGCTGCTGGTACTACCTGCGCTTCATGGACCCGACGAACGACGCCGCGCCGTTCAGCAAGCGCGCCGCCGACTACTGGCTGCCGGTCGACCTGTACATCGGCGGGGCCGAGCACGCGGTGCTGCACCTGCTGTACTCGCGCTTCTGGCACAAGGTCCTGTTCGACCTCGGCCACGTCGGCACGCGCGAGCCGTTCCAGAAGCTGGTCAACCAGGGCATGGTGCTCGGCGCGACCTACCACCCGCTCGACGCCCGCAAGGACGAGCACGGCAAGCCGCTGACTTTCCTGCCTAAGTTCGTCGAGCAGGTCGCCGGCGCCGACGGCTGGCGCGTCAAGGGCACCGGCGAGCCGGTCCGCGTGCAGTGGGACAAGATGTCCAAGTCGCGCGGCAACGTCGTCAACCCCGACGACGTGGTCCAGCAGTACGGCGCCGACACCATGCGCCTGTACGAGATGTTCATGGGCCCGCTCGAGCACAGCGCGCCGTGGCAGACCGACGGCGTGGCCGGCTGCTTCCGCTTCCTCCAGCGCGTGCATCGCCTGGCCTTCGAGTCAGGTGAGATGGCGCCCGGCGAGGGCACGGATCGTCAGCGCCGGCTCTTGCACAAGACGATCGCCGCGGTCAGCGAGCGCATCGACCGGCTGGCCTTCAACACCGCGATCTCGGCGATGATGGTCTACGTGCGCGACATCGCCCAGGCCGACGAGCCGCTGCCCCGCGACTCGCTCGAGCAGTTCGTGCTGCTGCTGTCCCCGTTCGCGCCCCACCTGGCCGAGGAGATCTGGCGCTCGCTCGGGCACGTCCGCTCGCTGGCGTACGAGCCGTGGCCGGCCGCCGACGACGCCTGGCTGACCGAGGACACGTTCCCGCTGGTCGTCCAGATCGGCGGCAAGCGACGGGCGGAGCTGCAGGTGGCCGTCGGCATCAGCGAAGCCGACGTCGTCAAGCTGGTCATGAGCTCGTCCGAGCTGGCCCGCTACCTCGAGGGCAAGACCCCGCGGCGGGTCGTCTACGTCCCGGGCAAGCTGGTCAACGTCGTGCTCTGAGCCCCTGCGAACCCGCGTTCACCGGGCGTGCATCGCTCGGCGCAACGTGGATCTCTGAACCTTCCTTCACTGGACACGCCGGGGCTTGTGCCCGCACAAACCCGGCATGCAGGTCACGCTTCTCTGCGGGCTCGTCGCCCTCGCGTCCCCCGGCCCGTGGGAGCCGACGCCGGCGCCGGACGTCCCGCCCCCCGCGAGCGGCTCCGACGTCGGGGCGCCGGCGGCGACCCCGTCTCCGGCTGCCGAGGCGAGCGGCGCCGCGAACACGCCGGCGCCGGCCGCGAGCACGCCGACCGCGACAGCGCCGGCTGCCGCCCCTGTGACGCCTGCCACGCCGCCCCCCGCGGACAAGGCGACCGCGCCTGCGCCTGCTCCTGCTGCGCCCAAGCCGTCGAAGTGGGCGCCGCGGTGGGAGGCCGCGCGGCTGGCCGAGGACCCGATCTCGCAGGACGGCCGCACCAAGTGGCGGCCCGGCGTCGGCGTCGAGGTCGCCAGCGCCAGCGGCCGCTTCTCGCTCGCCTTCAACGCCTTCATGCAGCTGCAAGCGAGCGTGCTGCACGTGCCCGGCCAGCCCGGCACCGACCAGAGCCCCGGCGCCGCCGACCACACCGACTTCACGCTGCAGTTCCGGCGCGCGCGCATGTGGATGAGCGGCAACGTGTTCACCAAGAACATCAAGTACCGCATCACCCTGACGTTCGCGCCGGTCGAGCTCGGGTTCAAGGACGGCGTCCCGCATCGCTCGCCGATCCTCGACTGGTTCTTCACCCTCGACCGCTTCCGCGACTTCACCCTCGTCGTCGGCCAGTACAAGGTCCCCTACAACCACCAGCGCATGAACAAGATCACGAGCCTGCAGTTCGTCGATCGGTCGCTGGCCAACAACGAGTTCACGTTCGATCGCGACATCGGCCTCGACCTGCGCTCGAAGGACATCGCCGGGCTCGGCAAGCTGCGCTACTACCTCGGCGTCTACCTCGGCGACGGCATCGCCAAGTACGGCCCGAGCAACTTCGGCCTGATGTACCTCGGTCGCTTCGAGGTGCTGCCGTTCGGCCAGTACGACGACCTCGAGGAGTCCGACCTCGACCGCAGCATGAAGCCGCGCATGCTCATCGGCGCCGCCTACGGCTTCATCGATCGCGACCCGCACGACACCCACGGCTTCGCCGGCGCCATTCCGGCCGACGGCGGCTTCACCAGCACGCACAACGCGACCGCCGATCTCAGCTTCCGGATCGCCGGCTTCTCGCTCGACAGCGCGTTCTTCTACCGCAATGGTTGGCGGATCCCCGGCAACGCGGTCGATCTCATGGGTCAGCCGATCACCCCCGTCGCCGCGCGCAACGGCATCGGTTACTTCGCGCAGGCGGGCTACCTGATCCCGTACACGCCGCTCGAGCTGGGCGTGCGCTACGGCGGCTCGCGCGGGATGGCGGGGCGTTACGGTACGAGCTTGCCCGATCAGACCGAGGTGGGCGGCGTGATGAACGTGTTCTTCGCCCGCCACTTCCTCAAGCTGCAGCTCGACTATCTGCGCCTTTACAGCTCGGCGATCACCGGGCCGATGGACCAGGTGCGCTTGCAGCTGCAGGCGACCTTCTGAGCACGCGCGTACGCGCGGACGGACGCGCGCTCGGATCCGTGTGAATGGGTCGCGCCGAGGTGGCCGGCGTCGCCGCCGCCCGTGGCGTCATTGCGCCGTAGCGCTACGCATAGCCGTGAGTTCTCTCGCCCATGTTCGCGGGCGTGGGGACGGAATGCCTCACGCAAGGCCGCCACGAATTTCCGTGGCGCTGCGCTGCGTGCATGTGCGATGGTGGCACGAAGGACTGCTCGCGCGGCACGGCCCGCCAGGGAGCTCACATGACCATTCAGCGTTCACACTTACAGCGCCTCACCGTCCTCTCCGCGCTCGGGCTCGCGCTCTCCGGTTGCGGCGACGACAGCAAGGGTGACACCGACAACAACGTCTCGACGAACCCGACGGGCATCGCCAGCGGCCTCACGTTGACCAGCGGCGACGAGACCGAGGGGATGACGACGGTGACGCCGCCGACGACGACGGGCATGAAGTTCGACCTGCCGCCGGACGACTCGTCGGCGGGCGGCTGCGGGACCGACATGGCGTGCAACCTGCTCGACGTGCTGTTCGTGATCGACAACTCGGGGACGATGGGCGAGGAGCAGACCAACCTCGCGGCCAACTTCCCGTACCTGATCGACAAGCTGCGCAATGTCAGGGACGAAAATGACATGCCGGTGAACGCGAACATCAACATCATGGTGACCACGACCGACTTCGGTCACCCGCTGTGTTCGCCGTTCGAGAAGCCCGACTACGACCCGGCCAAGGGCGCGCCGATCAACACCGCGTGCATCGATCGCCTGCCGCGCTTCACCGGCCTCGGCGCCAACCCGGCGAAGATCGAGCAGGCCTGCACCAACGGCTGCAAGGGCTCGGTGGTCCCCTCGGACCCGTTCATCAACTTCCAGCTCGACCAGAACAACATCCTCAACGCGGACCCGAACGGCGGCGACCCGGTCGCGCAGGCGCTGTCGTGCATCGGCCCGCAGGGCATCGACGGCTGCGGCATGGAGGCGCCGCTCGAGACGATGCTGCAGGCGCTCGACCCGAACAAGCCGTGGAACCAGGGCGCCAAGCCGTTCCTCCGCGACGGCGCGGTGCTGGCGATCATCGTCATGACCGACGAGGCCGAGTGCTCGGTCAAGGACTACAAGTACTTCGACCCGCAGCTCGCCAGCGACCCGATGTTCAACCAGTACTGGGAGGACGCGCCGGGCCAGCCGGGCGTCAAGGACGAGCCGACCAGCGCGGTGTGCTTCAACGCCGGCGTGTCGTGCGTCGACGCCAACGCCGACGGCGTCTACGAGAGCTGCATGTCCGAGGACAAGGGCGTGCTGCAGCCGCTGTCGCGCTACATCGGCTACCTCAAGACCAACCTGGTCGAGCAGCAGAAGAAGGACGTCATCATGCTCGGCATCCTCGGCGTGCCGAAGGTGACCGCGCACAACCCGGACCCGCCGTTCGAGCCGACCGCCGGCGGCGTGTTCGACCTCGTCTACCGCGTGTGGAACCAGGGCGACATCCTGCCCGGCGACACCGACAGCCCGGCGCAGAAGGAGTACGACTTCGGCATCGGGCCCGGCTGCACCGACCAGGCGACCGGTCAGGCGATCCCCAACACCCGCGTCATCGACGTGTGCCAGTCGCTCAACGAAGACGACAAGGTCCGCTGCTGCATCGAGTCGATCTGCGACGACGACTTCTCCGACGCGATCAACTGCCTCGCCGGCATCCTCCGCGAGACCCTCGAGCTGCCGGGCTGAGCCCGCGCCGCCGCCCTGTGCGGGCGTGACCAGGAGCCCCGCTCGCGGCGACGCGGCGGGGCTTCGTCGCGACCGGCGCCGGCCGTGCCGAGCGGTCGCGGTGTCCGATTGGGACGCGCCGCGAAAGCGCCAGTGTTTTTCCGAGCGGTGCGTGCCGTGAGACACATGGGAGCACCTGGCGCGGAGGACATGCTCCGCGGGCCAGGCGCCGGCTCAGGCGATCACGGCGGTGGGGTCGAGCTTGCGCAGGTAGCCGGCGCCGTGGCGCGTGATCTTGACGCGACGCTTGACCCCGGTGCCCTCGATGTGGATGTAGCCGCGGGTCCGGAGGTTGCGGAGGATCAGGCGCACCTGGTCGGAGGCGAGGCCGGTGGCCTGCACGAGCTCGGGCTCGCGGCGGCCGGTCTTCTGGCGCACGAGGGCGCGGAGCAGGCGGAGATCGCCGTCGGGCACGTCGGCGCGGCGGCGGATGACGGCCGTGCCGGCGTCGATGTCGAGCAGCGGGTTGCCGTCCTCGTCGTATTGCGGCTCGCTGGCTGCCTTGGCGGCGGCAGCGGCGGCAGCGGCGGCAGCAGCCGCGCCGAGCGGGTCGGCCGAACGCGGGCGGTCCTTGACCAGGTCGATGAGCTCCTGGACGGTGAAGTGGTCGAGCACCGGGGCGAGGGCCGGGTTCTGCCGCGTCACCTCGACCAGCTCGCCGAGCGTGACGGTGCTCGGGAGCTGCTTGATGACATCGACGAATACCTCGCGCAGGGACTCGGCCCACGCGTCACGGAGCGGCTCGTGCCGCTCTTCCACAAGGCCGGAAGGGCCGGGGGGCAGATTGTTCACAGATGAACCTCGGGGCGGTATGCGAAGCCCATAAAGGGCCATGCCGACGCCACACGATCACAACGAGCGAGCGACTCGTCACGGCGACGGTGTCGCCAGACCAGACACTCCAAGCGTCAGCCTTATGAGAACTCTTGCATGACGGGATCGCGGTTGTCAAGGCTCGACCTTGCGGAAACTCCGCTTTAGCCAGCCGAACGCGCGATTGACAGCGGAGTGGTCCTGCGCCAAGCAAGGCCCCGTGGCTTTGCGACCTACGGAGCATCCACGTGAGACGGTCCCCGAGCTCTGCACGTACCGGCTCGAGATCGCCGTGCGGCCGGACCTGAGCGACGCGCTGGCGACGGCGACCGGTGCGCAGCTCGCGGGCCTTTTCCCCAGCGGCCTGCGGACGCGCAAGGTCTACGTCCTCGATCTCGACATCGGTCCGGCCGAGGCCGAACGCGTGCTCGCGGCGCTCACCGATCCGGTCGCCGAGGTCGGTGCCGTCGGCGCCCTGGCCGACGACTTCGGCGCGCCCGCGGGCGCCGCCGGCGAGCCGTGGCTGCTCACGATCGGCTTTCGACCCGGCGTCACCGACAGCGTCGGCACCAGCGTCAAGCGAGCCGCCCGGGACTGCCTCGGCCGTCCGCTGCGCGGACAGGTCTACACGGCGACGACGTACGCGATTTGGGGCCTGGAGGCCGCCGAGGCCGAGCGAGCGGCGCGAGCTGCACAACCCGCTGATCGAGCGGGCCACGCTCGAGCGCTCGCCGCGGCCGCACGCGTTCAGCGTACCGCGGGCCGGCGGGGCCCACGACGCGGTGGTCGCCAGCGTGGCGCTGCGCGCGGCCGACGATCCGACGCTGATGCGGATCAGCACGCAGGGGATGCTCGCGCTGTCGCTCACGGAGATGCGCGCCATCCAGCGCCACTTCACGGCGATGGGCCGCGATCCCACCGACGCCGAGCTCGAGTGCCTGGCGCAGACGTGGAGCGAGCACTGCAAGCACAAGATCTTCGCCGCGCCGATCGAGTACACCGACCCGGACGGGCGCACGCGGACGATCGATCGCGGCCTGTTCCGCACGTACATCCGCGGCGCCACCGAGGCGGTCGCGGCGGCGCGCGCGGCGGACGACGGCGCGGCGCCGTTCCTCGTCTCGGTGTTCCACGACAACGCCGGGGTGGTCCGCTTCAGCGACGCCGATCACCTGGTCTACAAGGTCGAGACGCACAACTCGCCGTCGGCGCTCGACCCTTACGGCGGGGCGATGACCGGGATCGTCGGCGTCAATCGTGACAGCCTCGGCACCGGCCTCGGCGCCGACCTCCTCACCAACGTGTGGGGCTATTGCTTCGGCGAGCCCGACTTCGCCGGCCGTGCCGCCCGGCCTCATGCACCCGCGGAAGATCCGCGACGGCGTCCACCGCGGCGTGATCGACGGCGGCAACCAGTCCGGCATCCCCTACAGCCGCGGCTGGGAGCTGTTCGACGCCCGCTACGCCGGCAAGCCGCTGGTCTACTGCGGCACCGTGGCGGTCATGCCGATCACCTCGGCCGGGCGGCCGACCGCGGAGAAGGTCGTGCGCGCCGGCGACGTCGTCGTCATGCTCGGCGGCCGGATCGGCAAGGACGGCATCCACGGCGCCACGTTCTCGAGCGTCGAGCTCGACGAGTCGTCGCCGGTGCAGGCGGTCCAGATCGGCGACCCGATCACGCAGAAGATGGTCGCCGACTTCCTCACCGAGGCGCGCGAGCTCGGGCTCTACAGCGGCCTGACCGACAACGGCGCCGGCGGCCTGTCGTCGTCGATCGGCGAGATGGCCACGTTCACCGGCGGCGCCGACATCGACCTCGCCCTCGCCCCGCTCAAGTACCCGGGCCTGATGCCGTGGGAGGTCCTGATCTCCGAGGCCCAGGAGCGCATGACCCTGGCTGTCCCGAAGGACAGGCTCGAGGCGCTGCTCGAGCTGGCCCGCCGGCGCGAGGTCGAGGCCACCCCGCTCGGCGAGTTCACCAGCAGCGGCCGCCTGCGCGCCACCTGGGCCGGCAAGCCCGTGGTCGACCTCGAGCTCGAGTTCCTCCACGAGGGCACCCCGCGGGTGCCGCTGCGCGCCCGCTGGAGCCCGCCGGTCCGGCCCGCGAGCTCCGCCGAGGCGGTGGCGGCGGCGCTCGGGGAGCAGCGCCTGGCCGATGCGCCAGGTGCGATCGGACAGGACCTTTTGGACATGCTGGCGCGGCCGAACATGGCCTCGAACGAGCACCTGGCGCGCCGCTACGACCACGAGGTCAAGGGCCTGTCGGTGGTCAAGCCGTGGGTCGGGGCCCGCCAGGACGTGCCGTCGACGGCGACGGTGATGCGCGCGCGTCACCTGCGGCCCGAGGGCGTGGTCCTGGCCGAGGGCGTACACCCGCACTACGGCGACCTCGACACCGACGCGATGGCGCGCGCGTGCGTCGACGAGGCGGTGCGGCGGGCGCTGTGCGCGGGGGCGCGGATCGATCGGCTCGCGGCGCTCGACAACTTCTGCTGGCCCGACCCGGTGCAGAGCGAGAAGACGCCCGACGGCGAGCACAAGCTGGCCCAGCTGGTGCGTTGCTGCGAGGGCCTGCGGGCCGCCTGCGAGGCGTTCGGCGTGCCGCTCATCAGCGGCAAGGACTCGATGAAGAACGACGCCCACCTCGGCGGCGTGAAGATCTCGATCCCGCCGACCCTGCTGGTCTCGGTGATCGGCCAGATGCCCGACGTCCGCCGCGCCCTCGACCTCGCGCCGATCGCCGCCGGCGACCTGGTGTTCGTGCTCGGCCCGACCGGCCGTCACCTCGGCGGCAGCGAGCTGGCGCGCCAGCGCGGGCTCACCCTGCCCGGCGTGCCGACCACCGACCTCGCGGCCGCGGCCGCCCGCTACGCCGCCTTCGCGTCCGCGCGCGACGCAGGCCTCGTGCGCTCGGCCCACGTCGCCGGCCGCGGCGGCCTGGCGGTGGCGCTGGCCCACATGGCGATGGCCGGCGAGCTCGGCCTCGAGGTCGCGCTCGGCGACGCTCTGTTGCGACCTGTCCCGGAGGACATGCCCTTGACGCCAGCCGAGTTCCTGTTCAGCGAGAGCACCGGGCGCGTGGTGTTCACCTGCAAGCCGGCGGCCGCGGCCGAGCTGACGGCCCGCCTCGGCGCGCACGGGCTGCAGGCGCTGGGTCAGGTCGCGGCGGCGGGCCCGGACGGCGGCGGCTGGCTCCGCGTGCGCCGCGGCGAGCGGGCGCTGGTCGACGTGACCGCGGCGGCGCTGCGCGAGCGGTTCCGGCCGGCGGCGCTGCACGGACCGCCGGCGCCGCTTCCGGGGCAGACGCAGGAGGTGGCGCGATGAACCCGCTGGCGATCGAGGGCGCCGCCGAGGTGCGGGCGCTGGTCCTGACCGGCTACGGCCTCAACTGCGAGGCGGAGACCTGCGCGGCGCTGCAGATGGTCGGCGCCCGCGTGACCGCGCGCCACGTCGCCGACGCGATCGCCGACGGCGACGCGCTGGCCGGCCACCAGCTGGTGGTGTTCATCGGCGGCTTCAGCTTCGGCGACCACATCGCCAGCGGCCGGGTGTTCGCCAACCGCCTGCGCTTCAGCATGGGCGAGCGCCTGCTGCGGCACGTCGACGACGGCGGGCTGGTGCTCGGCATCTGCAACGGCTTCCAGACGATCGTCAAGCTGGGCCTTCTGCCCGGCCTCGACCCCGGCCTGGCCCAGCGCGTCTCGCTGGTGATGAACGACCGCCTCGGCTACTGGGACGCGTGGGTCCGCTTGGCGGTCGACCGCGACAGCCCGTGCGTGTTCACCCGCGACCTGCCGCCGACCATCGAGCTGCCGAGCCGCCACGGCGAGGGTAAGCTGGTCTTCGAGCAAGGTCCGTTGCGACAGGTCCTCGAGGACAGGCGGCTCGTCCCGGTGCGCTACGCCGACGAGACCGGGGCGGCGACCGAGCGCTGGCCGGACAACCCCGACGGCTCGCCCGGCGGGATCGCCGGCCTGTGCGACCCCAGCGGCCGCGTGTTCGGCCTGATGCCGCACCCCGAGGCCTACCTGTACCCCGAGAACCACCCGCGCTGGATCGCCCAGCGCGAGGCCGGCACGCTGCCGGAGCACGGCCTCGGCCTGCACCTGCTGGCCGGCGGGGTGCGGGCGATCGCCGCGCGCTGAGGCGGGTGCTGTGGTGACATGCCGTTCGGGACATGTCCCGGGCGGCATGTTCGTTTGGACATGGCGCCAGGGGCATGTCCTTTCGAGCTGCCCAGCGGTCGCGCTCACAGCGGCGCAAGGTTGAGGCCGCCCGGGTACCAGTAGCTGGTGTACTGGCCGTAGCCGTAGACCTGCACGCCGAAGGCGTGGCTGCCGGTCAGGCGGTGGTCGCCGTCGCCCGAGTCGTCGAGCGGGAGGCGGGCCACCGACCAGCCGGTCTTGCCGATCGCGGTCCAGCCGGGGACGGGCACCTGCGCGCCGTCGAGGGTCACCGTGGAGCCGGTGGGGGCGATCACGTTGACGTAGTTGCTCTCGTAGTTGGTAGGGGCGTGGATCGCGTAGGTGGTGCGGAACAGCTCGGGGGGCACCGCGATCGTCATCGCCGGGTCGCCGGTGTCGCCGCCGGCCTTCTGGCCGAGCATGTACTCGGCGACGGCGATGCGGGCGCTGGCGCCGATCCAGAAGTCCTGCGACGAGGTGAACTCGGCGTAGTCGCCTGGCTGTTCGAGCATGGTCGGAGCGCCAGGTTGCGGCGGGTCGTAGGTGAGGCTGGTGGCCGCGGCGGTGGCGACGATCCGGACGATGCGCGCCTTCTTGGCCGCGGGCATCTTCGGCGGCTTGATCAGGGGCGTGGTCAGGAAGTAGCCGCTGGCGAGGTTCTGCAGCGGCAGGTTGCTCTCCTCGAGGTGGTCGCAGGCCTGCTTGTCGAAGGGCACGTTGGTGCAGGCGTGGGCGCCGATCACCTGCACCGGCGCCGAGGCGCTGACGAGCGTGCCGGTCAGGTCGGCCTGGTCCGGGGTGCCGCCGGCCACGCCCGAGATGACCAAAAGGACATCCCCGGCGTTGAGCAGCGCCTTGCCGTGGCCGTCGGCGCCGACGCCTCCGCCGGGCAGCACCGGCGCGCCGGTCTTCGACGGCACGAGCTCGACGACCGTGCCGTCGAGGCGGGCGACGACCACGTAGGCGCCGGGCAGCGCGCCGAAGGTGTTGCGGGCGATCACCCGCGTCGTCGCGCCCCACACGTTGGTCGGCAGCAGCAGGCTGGCGTCGTTCGAGTAAGAGAACTGCTCGCGCTTGTCGTACTCGAGCGGGCTGTACTGATAGACGGAGACCGGCCGGTCGGAGCGCAGGCGATAGGCGCCGGCCTGGACGATCGTGCTCGCCTTGGGCTCCTTGAGCGGGCCGATCCACGGCAGCGGGGCGACCTCGACCTCGCCGGGCCCGACCTCGAAGCTGTCGACGACCACGTCGTCGCGGGTGATCGTGATCTGGGCCGGGTCGCCGGTGGTGTTGGAGACCGCGACCGCGAAGTCGAAGCTGGCGGCCACGATGTTCGGCGTGACCGTCGGGTAATAGTCGCAGCCGATGTAGCTGGCGTCCAGCGCGTCGCTGGCACAGTCGCCGATGCAGCGGCCGCTGCCGGACTCGCACACGAGGCCCTGCAGCGGATCGCACAGGCTCTCCTCGTAACCGAGGCCGTCGGCGCGGCAGTGCTTCGAGACCGGGCCGTCGCACACGTCGGTGCCGGGCACGCACAGCACGCAACCGAGGGTCGGCACGCACACCTCGGGGCACGGGGTCGTCTCGATGATGTTGCCGTCTTCATCGCAGGTGAGCGCGACGTCGCCGTCGCACGCCAGCTCGCCGGCGGGACATTGCGGGCCGGTGGTGCCGGTGGTGCTCGCGTCGGTGGTGCCGTCGGTGGCCTCGGTGGTGCCGCTGACCTCGTCGGTGGTCATCTGTCCGCTCGTGCTGTCCGTGACGGGCTCGCCGGTGGGCGCGTCCGTGGTGGTCGGCGCTGGATCTCCGGACGTCGAAGTGGTCTGCGCGGGCGCCGACGTCGAGCCCATGACCTCGGTCGCGCTCTCGTTCGGCGCCGTGATCGCCGGCGACGAATCGTCGCCGCAAGCGAGCGCCCCGAGGATCGCCACGCCGCCGCCCGCCACGCTCGCCACCAGCCGCCCGAACCGCATCGCAGAAACTGTATCGCCGCGGAGAATCTGGTGGTGATCACGCAACTATGCGCGAAAACCGGTGCTGCGGGCGGTGGCGGCGCGATATGACTCCTTCGCTGCTGCACTCGTCGTCCGCGTTGTTGTGCTCTCGATGTTTGTTGTGTTCGCGGGTTCGCCCTCGCGGTCCACGACGTCGGACGATGCGACAGCGAGCCCGGCTGCAGGGCGCGCGGTCGACCGCGAAGGCACGAACACGAGCCTCGTCGACGTCGCGCCCGCGCAGCGCAGCGAATGGATCGATCCCGCGCCGTGCACGTCGCCGATCGACAGCGATGCGCGAAGCCGACGGTGCGCCGTCGGCGATCTTCGCGACGGTCGAGATCGACCGACGACGCCGCGCTCGCGCTGCTCGGCAGGCGCGAGACCACCGATCGATCGAGCACGCGACGGAGCGAGCGCCCCGCGATCGAGGTGGACACCGGTGTGCGCGTCCACCTCGTCGCAACGACGCAGCCGCCGGCCGAGCGGCTGGCTCGTCGTGTCGCAGGGGCGCCGAGAGGCTTGCGGACCTCGGCGTGCGGGGCGCTGGACGCAGTGCGCCGGGCCGGTCGCCGCGAGGTCGCGCGTCGCACGAGCTCGCCGCGATCGGTTTTGCGCCGCGGGATCTACAGGTCGCGCGCGGCTCGGCGGCCGCCTCGCGCGCGAACAGCCGCGAGGTCCGCGACCGCCGCGCCTGGAGACCGCCGCATGAGCGGTCGCCGCGAGGTCGACTGCGCGGTCCCCGGTCGCCCGCTCGCGCCTCCCGGGCCGCTGCAGGCCGTCGAGCGAGCGACGGCGACGGAGCGCATTTGGATATGCCTTTAAAAGCATGTCCTTATGATCATGTCTGATGGGACATTTTTGAGGAGCAGCCGCGGGCGCGATACTTCAGAGCATGTCGATTCGGACATGTCCGAGAGTGCAGGCTGCGCGGTCTCTTCCTCGCACTGGAGGTGATGGCGGACCGCGCTGCGCGCTGGGAGTCGACCTCCTCGATCGCCCGCGAGCCGATCACCTCCAGATATCGCGACACGGCGTGATCACGATGCCGCCGCCGTCCGGGAGCGGGTGGTCCTGCGCCAGCTGCTGGCGCGCGCGAGCATGTCTTTTCGGACATGCTCGAGAGGGCAGGCGGCGCGGCTTCAGCCGCCGCAGCGGGTGACGGGGAACGCGTGCAGCTGCTGCGAGCCGGGGCCGAAGCTGAGGACCGTGGGGCGGGCGCCGTCGAGCACCACGACCGAGGCGCCGAGACCTGCGGCGCGGCGGGACTGGGCCTGGCCGAAGCCGCCGCGGCCGTCGCCGGGGACGACGTGGACGGCGCTGCCGTCGGCCGCGGCGCCGACGAGGTCGAGGTCCCCGTCGAGATCGAGGTCGGCGAGGGTGGCGTCGGCGAGGGGGCCGGGGACGAAGTAACCGACGGCGGAGTAGTCGCGCGGGCCGTTGTTGATGAGCACCGCCGCCACCGGGCTGCCGGCGCCGGCGCCCGCGGAGTCGAGCAGGGCGAGCAGGTCGTGGCCTTCGTCGCCGGCCAGCGGCGCGCCGAGCAGCGCTCGCGCCCCGCTGCCGACCACCCGCCGCTGGATCGTCTTTTAAAGGAGCCGTGGCCGTCGCCGCGGATCAGGGTGATCGCGGCCTCGCGCCGGCTGTCCCCGAGGACAGCCAGGTCGAGGATCTGATCGCGGTCGGCGTCGACGAGGGTCAGCGCGGCCGGCTGCGCCGCGGTCGGCAGGCCGTTGCGCTTGCCCTCGAGGAACTCGCCGTGACCGTCGCCGAGCAGGGCGCGGACCGCCTTGCCGCCCTGGTCGAGCGCGAGCAGGTCGACGCTGTCGTTGCCGTCGAGCTTCGCCACCCACAGAGCCGCCGGGGCGGTGCGCAGCGGCGTCGCGCCGGCGATGAACTCGCCGCGGCCGCGGGCCAGCAGCACGTGCAGCGCAGGTGGATCGGCGGCCCCGATCGCCAGGTCGTCGAGGCCGTCGTTATTGAAGTCGTCCGCGGCGATCGCCGTGGGGGTCTGCGGGATCGGCACGCGCATCGACTGCTTGAGGCCGCCCTGGCCGTCGTGGAGGAGGAACACCGCCGCGCCGCCGCCGGGGCCCGCGACCGCGAGCGCGACGTCCTTGACGCCGTTGCCGTCGAGGTCGGCCAGGGCGCCGCCGACGACCGGGCCGCCGAGATCGATGCGCGCGGGCTCACCGAGGCATGGGCCGGCAGCGACCGCGGTGTCGCCGGTGACGGAGGGGAGGGCCTGCTTGAGCGGGGTCCGGATCGTCGGAGCGCAGGCGAGGAGGTCGCACAGGAGGAGACTGAGGCCGAGGGCGCGAGACACCGGGCGAGAGGCGGGCATCGGCCTGCGAAACGCCGGCTCCGCGGGGACGCTTACGCGGCGGTCCGCGAGGGTGGGCGAGGGCGGAGGCGCGAGGGCGACGTCGAGTGTGTCCATCACGGGCCCCGACGTTACGCCTGCGGTGCGCGAGCGAGAAGGCAGGGGCGCGAGCGAGGAGGTTGGGACGAGCGCAGGGCGGGATGCGCGAGGCGGCAGGTTTGCCGGGGCAGGGGCGAGCGCGGAGGTTGGATGCGCGAGGAGGCAGGGCTTGCGCGAGTGCGGAGGCAGGGGCGCGAGCGAGGAGGTGCGCGAGCGAGGGCAGGGCTTGCGCGCCCGCGAGGGCGGGGCTAATAGCGGTATGAGGGGGCGGAAATGCACGAAGCACCACGGATGGTCGGCGTCGCGCTCGGATCGATCCTGTTCGCATCACCGGCGTGGGCCGGCCTGCACGAGGAGGGGCCCGTGAGCTGGCCGACTCGTCGGGGCCGCCGCACGCGGGGCCGCACGAGCCGGAGCCGGACGACCCGGTCTACTTCGACGGCTCGCTGATGCCGACGTACGCGATCGACTGCGACGAGCACGAGGACGTCGGCTACGTCCAGGGCAACTCGTTCACGATCACCGTCGTCACCGTCGACGGCAAGCCGGTCGAGGTCGAGACCGCCAACGCCTATTACGCCATGCAGCAGGCGGCGGCCGCCGACGGCGTCGGCATCAAGGTCGTCAGCGGCTTCCGCACGATGGCGGAGCAGCAGTACCTCTACAACTGCTACATCAACTGCAATTGCAACAACTGCAACCTGGCCGCGAAGCCAGGTTACAGCAATCACCAGAGCGGCCACGCGCTCGACCTCAACACCGCGGCGGCCGGGGTGCTCTCGTGGCTCGAGGCGCACGGCGACGAGTTCGGATTCGAGGCGACGGTGCCGAGCGAGGACTGGCACTGGGAGTGGTGGGGCGGCGGGCCGCCGACGAGCGGGCCGTGCGGGACGCCGGACTACCGGGCCGAGTACGTCGGGCAGTCGTTCCCGCTGGCCTCGAAGCCGCCGGTGCTGCTGATCGTCGGCGAGTGCGTCGACGCGTGGATCGATCTGCGCAACACCGGCGACGCGACCTGGAACGGCGACACGCGCCTGGCACCGACCCCGCGCGATCAGCCGTCGCCGCTGCACGACCCGAACACGTGGCTGTCGCCGACGCGGGTGGCGACCGCCGGCGAGGTCGCCCCGGAGCGGTCGGCCGGTTCGAGTTTCGCCTGTGCGCGTCGGCCCCGGGCGAGGTGTTCCAGACGCTCTCGCTGGTCCAGGAGGGGACGACGTGGTTCGCCGACAAGCCGCTCGGCGGCGGTCCCCCGGACGACCAGCTCGAGGTCCGCGTGCTGGCGGTCAACCCGGCCCCGCCGCTGCCGCCGCCCGAGCCGCCCCCACTGCCGCCG
Organism: Nannocystis pusilla; assembly: GCF_026626665.1. Lineage (GTDB taxonomy): Bacteria > Myxococcota_A > Polyangia > Nannocystales > Nannocystaceae > Nannocystis > Nannocystis pusilla. The sequence continues at coordinate 5,757,015 of NZ_JAPNKE010000002.1, read as the reverse complement.
CCGCCCGGGCCGAGCACCACCGGGACGCCGACCACCGGCGAGAGCGGGGCGAGTCGGACAGCGGCGAGTCGAGCTGGAGCTCGTCGTCCGGCGATGATTCGGGCGCGGGCGAGGCGGACGCGAGCGCGGGCACGTCCGGCAGCGCGAGCGGGACGGCGGGCGCCGCCGCGGACGAGGGCTGCGGTTGCCGCGGCTCGGGGCAGTCGGGGGCGTGGGGGCTGATCGCGCTCGGCTTGCTCGCGCGCCGACGCCGACGTGCGCGCTTCAGCTAGCGTCCGGACGTGCCCTCGCGAGGTGCTCGCCCGCCGGACCTCGCGCGAGCATCTGGCTTTCAGGACATGTCTCTACAACATTCTCGCGCGCCGGCGCGGGCGTCGGCTGGCGTTCGGGACATGTCCTTGCGACGTGCTCGCGCACCGGTGCGGGTAGCGTTCGAACATGTCCTTGCGACGCGCTCACGCGCCGGCGCGGGTAGCGTTCGGGACATGTCCTTGCGACGTGCTCGCCGGCGCGGGCTCGTGGCCGGGACATGTTCTCCAGGGCATGCTCTCAAGAGCCTGTCGTGAAGCGCATGTCCTTCAGAGCATTACCGATCGCGCATGTCAGCTCGGCATCGGCATCGGCTGGGGCGCGGCGTCCTGCAGCGCCGCGACGTCGATGGCGAGCTCCATCGGCTGGCCCTTGCGCTCGATGCTCATGCGGATGATCGGCTGGTCGCGATCGCCGATGATCCGGACCACCGCCTCGGCGATGCTCGGGCCGCCCTCGCGGTCGATCGGGACGCCGTTGAGGCGGGTCAGCAGGTCGCCGTTCTTGAGCCCGAGCAGGCCGGGCAGGCTGCCGGGCCGGATCCCGTAGAACTTGAGGCCGCGCGGCTGGCCGTCCTTGATCGACGGCAGGATGTGGGCCTCGTTCGCCAGCAGCGACGGGTTGTAGCGGAGGGTCTGGTAGAAGCCGAGGTCGACGACGCAGCGGCCGGGCTCGGCGCAGCGCACCGCGCCGTCGGGGATCGCCAGCCGGGGCTTGTGCGGGCCCGGACGCGCGCGGGCGCGGCGACCGGCGGGTGGACGATGGCGATCGGCGCGACCATCGGCCGGGGCGGCGGCGCGAGCGGGGCCATCTCGTGCTTGATGTGGATCGTCGGCGCCGTGGGGCACGCGGGCGCCGGGGCCTGGTTCACCGCGACGACGAAGAGGGCCGCGGCGGCGCCGGTGAAGGCGCAGGCGATCGGGAAGGCGAGGGTGCGGAGGAAGCTGCGCATGGGGACATGTCCTTTGGGTCGGGTCAATTTCGGGGCGCGGGCCGCCGGGGCGGCCGGAGAGGGTATACGAGCCGGCTGCCGAGCTCAGGGAGCGCCGGCGACGAGGTCGGCGAGGACGCGGCGGACGTCGGCGTGGCCCGCCGGGGTGGCGAACACGACGAGGGTGGCGTCGCGCGTGTCGTCGAGGATCGCGCGCACCTCACCGCGGTCGGGCTGGACGGCGAAGATGTCCTTCAGGACACGCGCGAGGGCGCGGACGTCGTGGTACTCGACGGCGATCCGCGCGGCCACGACGGCGTCGGCGCGGGCGTCCGGGGGCGGCCGCTTGGCCGCGGGGGCGGCGGCGTGGGCGAGCGAGCCGGAGAGCAGAGTGACGGCGAGGGCGGTGCGCGCGAGGACCATGCCGAGCCCTTGAGCAAGGGCGATGCCAGCGGCTGCTCGCGCCAGAGGACGGCGAATTCAGGCCGGCGGCGCGGTCGGGGCGGCCGGCGCTTGTTGGGTTGGCACGTGGGCGGGCGGAGGCGCTGACAATCCGTCAGGCACGCCGTCCTGCGGGCGGGGGCGCGCCGCGAGTGGGGCGTTGTCGGCGAACTTGTTGCCGGAGAAGTCCTGCCGGTCGGCGGCGATCTGGGAGATCGATCGCTCGACGATGAGGTCGAGGGTCCAGTCGAGGACGACGCGGACCTTGTTGCCGAAGCCGACCAGCTTGGCCAAGTAGAGCGTGCGCCACACCCACCAGGCGATGAAGCCCGAGATCCGCACGCCGAACAGGTCGACGGCCGCGAACTTGTCGCCGACCGAGACCAGCGCGCCGTAGTTGAAGTACTTGAACGGCCTGGTGGGCTGCTTGCGGATCAGCAGGTCGATGTTGGTCGCGGCGTGCTGGCCCTGCTGGAACGCGACCTGGCCGAGCGGCGGCAAGGGGCTGCCCTCGTGGAGCAGGAAGGCGGCGTCACCGAGGACGAACACGTCGTCGCGGCCCTTGACCCGCAGGTCGTCGCCGATCTCGACGCGGCCGGACTTGTGCAGCGGAAGGTTGCACGCGGCCAGCAGCGGCGCGGGCTTGACCCCGGCGCACCACACACAGGTGCGGGTGGCGATCTTGGTGCCGTCGTCGAGGGTGACCGCGAACGGGGTGACGTGGACGACGCGGCGGCCCAGCCGGAGGTCGACCCGCAGCTTGCGCAGACGACCCTCGGCGCTGCCGACGACCTCCTTGTGCCAGCCGGGCAAGATCTGGTTACCGGACTGGATCATGACCACGCTGACCTCGGCCGGATCGATCTCGGGGTAGCGGCTCATCAGGATGTGGTCGATGAGGTCGCGGGTCTCGGCCGCCAGTTCGACGCCGGTCGGTCCGGCGCCGACGACGACGAAGGTCAGCTGCTCGCGCCGCCGGTCGGCGTCGGTCTCACGCGCGGCCCGCTCGAAGTTGTCGATGATGTGGTTGCGGACGGCGATCGCGTCGCCGAGCTCGCGCATGAAGAAGGCGTACTCCTTGACCCCCGGCGTGTTGAAGGTGTTGGTGTCGGAGCCGGGGCAGAGGACGAGGATGTCGTAGTGCGTCTCGCACCAGATGGTCTCGGGCTCGCCGGTGACCGGGTTGTCGTCGACGTCGACGCGGGCGCGGATGACCTTGTTGTCGAGGTCGATGGCCTCGACGCTCTCCTTCTTGAAGCTGACGTTGGCGGCCTCGAAGATCCGGCGGAAGGGGTAGGTGACCTGGCGGGTCTCGATCGAGCCGGCGGCGACGCTCGGCAGGAGCGGCGGGAACAGGAAGTAGTTGCGGCGATCGATGACGGTGATCTGCAGGTCCTTGTGGTAGCCGAGCCGGCGGTCGAGGTGCAGCGCGGTGTAGAGGCCGGCGAAGCCGCCGCCGACGATGGCGACGCGCACCGGCGGGCCGCCCGTGCCGGTCCAGCGGCGGTAGATCCACATGTCCCGCAGCGGGTGCAGGGCGACGTAGAGCAGCAGGATCGACTCGAGGATGATGGCGCCGCCGAGCAGCACCGAGGCGTTGCCCCACATCGGCAGCAGCAGCCAGCACACGAGGTCGAGGGTGCCGAGGATGACGAGGCCGCCGATCAGCGCCTTGCGAGCGCCGCGGGCCAGCGCGACCTTCCGCAGCAAGAAAGCGGAGACGGAGGTGACGAGCGCCAGCGAGGCGGCGTGGCCGAGGAACAGGACCCAGAACACGTCGGCGCGGCGCGAGCGCAAGATCCGAGCCGCTCGCCCCACTGGAACAGCGCGACCGTCGAGGTCTCCCAGCGCGTGAGGTGGACGCTGGCGATCCAGCCGCCGAAGAACAGACCGAGGCCCAGGAGCAGGGCGGCCGAGAACATCAATTTGCGCCCGAAGGCGAGATTGGTCAGTCGGTGGCGATCGAAGGGGACCATGGGCGCGAGGCCAGAGTGTCGCCGGATCGCGGGCCGCGTGTCACCTCGCGCGCCAGCGCCCGCCGAATCGCGCGACTACGCCCGCGCCTGCCGCGTGGGGGCGCGGCGGCGGCGGATGCACATTCCCTCGAGGACAGGTCGGCTCAGTCTTGCGGCCAGGGCTCGGGCTGGGGCGCGTCGGGGTCGGCGGTCGCTCCGGCCTGCTCGAGGTTGTCGGCGAACATGCGGATGTACTTGAGATCGTCTTCGATGTCGAAGTCGGGGTTGTCGGCGAGCCAGCCGTCGACGGCGGCGTCGAGGCCGTCGAGGATGTTGAGCGCGCCGGCGAGGTCGCCCTGGGCGGCGCGGGTGGCGGCCATGTCGAAGCCGACGTAGATGTTGAGCATGACGAACCCCTTCTCGCTGCTGGGGTTGTCGAACACGCCCTGCTCGAGGTCGATCTGGTCGGGGGCGACGGTGGTCTGGATGGCGGCGACCTCCTCGACGTACTGCTTGTCGACCGGGTGGCGGTAACGCAGCTTGAGCTCGCCGACGTCGGCGACGCGCGGCTGGCCGCTGCGCGGGAGCAGCTCGAGGAGGATCGCCCCGCCGCCGCCGCGCCGGCCGTCCTCGTTGTCGTCGACGGTCTCGCGGTGGGCGAGCTGGAGGTTGGGGATCTCGATGGCGCCGTGGTTGCCCTCGACGGTGGCCAGCTTGGTGCCGCGGATCGCCCGCAAGATGTAGTTGTCGACGATGTCGGCGGTGATCGTGACGTCCTCGGCGAGCGGCACGAGGAAGGCGGTGACCTCCTCGACGAACACCTCCTGGACGGCGGCGGGGTCCTCGAGGAAGTAGAAGGCGCCGCTGCCCTGCTCGGACAGGGTGCGCATGAGGGCGACGTCGAAGTCGGCGCCGACGCCGATGGTGGTCAGGCCGTAGCCCTGCTCGCTGTAGCCCTTGGCCATGGCGAGGATCTTGGCGTCGTTGGTGATGCCCTCGGTGGCCATGCCGTCGGACAGGAAGACGACGCGGTTCTGCCGGCCCGGGTCGGCGTGGGCGGCCATGAGCTCGAAGCCGGTGCGCAGGCCGTCGTAGATGTTGGTGCCGCCGTCGGCCTCGAGGTTGTTGATCGCCTGGACCAGCGCCGGGTCGGCGCCGGTGATGTACTCGACCTTGACCTCGGCGTCGCTGTCGAAGTCGACGAGGGTGATGCGGTCGCTGGGGTCGAGGGCGTCGACCATGCGCAGCAGGCCCTCGCGCACGTACTGCATCGGCTCGCCCTCCATCGAGCCGCTGCTGTCGATGACGAGGGCGAGGTTGAGCGGCGGGCGCTCGAGCTTGGTGACGTCGATCGCGGTGTTGAGGCCGACGAGCACCGTGATGCAGTTGGTGCCGGAGATCATGTTGCCCATCTCGCCGTAGAGGCCGTGCAGACAGACGTCGCCGGTGCAGGTCGGCTTGGGCAGGTCGATCTTGTGCTCGTTGAAGAAGCCGACGTCGTCGAGGGTCTCGGGGCCGGGGATGCCGCCCTGCTCGAGGATCTGCTTGAACTGGCCGAAGTCCTGGGCGCCGCCCTGGCCGGCGCCGAGGCTGCCGCCGTCTTCGGCGCCGGTGCCGCCGCCCGCGTCTTGGGCGGCGCCGCTGTCGCCGCAGGCGGGGGCGAGGAGCAGGAGAGAGGCCGAGGCGGAGGTCGAGTCGTGACATGGCTCTTGGTTCCTGTGGATTAAGACATGTAAGAAAGGTCAGGGCTGCTGCTGCGAGGCGGTCCACACGTAGACCAGCTCGAGGTCGTCCCCGAGAGTGTCGGGGCCCTCGGCGCACTCGGGCACGAGGATGACGCGCCGCTCGGCGTGGACGCCGTGGATGGTGAGGTGGTGGTCGCCGTCGTCGAGCTCGACCTTGTCGCCGGGCGCGAAGCGGACGATCTCGCCGCCGAACTCGGCGCTGAACTCCTGCGGCTGGGCCACGGTGCCGCAGCCGAGCTCGGGGCCGAGCTCGGCGTCGAACACCGGCTTGGCGGCGATGGTGGCGCCGCTGATGCTCGGCAGGTTGTTGCCGCGCGAGGCGGCCACCTGCACCTGGCTGACGGGGGTCGGATCGTTGGGGTCGGGGGCGCGCGAGAGCACGAGAAGGTCGCCCTGATCCTCGACCGAGAGGTACTGGCCGGCTTCGAACGGCAGCTCGGTCAGCGGGGTGCAGAAGTAGAAGCGCGGCAGCAGGCCGTCGTCGAGGTCGAAGGCGGCGCAGCCGTCGCTGCCCAGCTCGAGCTCGGTGATCCGGTGGAGGCCGCTCGGAGGGGCGCTCCAGGCCACGCGCGCGGCGTCGGAGCCGGGGAGGTAGGCGTCCTCGCCGGGGTCGCGCTGCGGGAAGACGATCTCTCGCTGCGAGTCGGCGATCGCGGCCCGGCCGTCGTCGTCGGCGACGAGCTCGACTGCGCCGGAGAGGTACTCGCCCGGGCTTTCGTGCTGGCCGGGGATCCACTCGAGCGAGATGTCGCCGGCGTTCCAGAACAGCACGGTGGGCGCGATGCTGTCGCTGGAGACGAGGACCGCGTAACACTCGCGGGTGACGGCGTGGACGTCGCCGCGGGCGGGGACGTTGGCGCCGGGGGGATCGACCAGGTCTGACCCTCGCCGAACAGGGCCTCGGAGAACAGCACGCCGGGCTTGCTCTGGACGTTGAAGCAGTCGATCTCGACGTCGGGCAGGAGGTCGCGCACGCGCACGACGATGTCCTGCTCGGCGTGGCTGTTGTGCAGGTACACGTCGGCCTCGAAGTCCTGGTAGAGCAGGCCGCCCTCGTCGCCCCAGGTGCCCTCGCCGCCGTCGTCGGTGTCGCTGGTGGCGACGCACAGCAGGGAGCCGAGCGCGGCGACCCCGAACTCGGGGCGGGTGGGCCAGCGCGAGAGGCTGACCGAAGAGACAGGTGCGGCGGCGGGCCGCATGGCCGGGACGAGGACGCGCCAGCCGAGGGCGAGGGCGGGGAGGGCGAGCAGGTCGGTCGGGTCGACGGTGATCGTCCACGGGAAGCCGACGAGGCCCATCAGCCAGCTCCAGGCGTCGGCGCAGGCCGGCGAGAGGTTGATGAGGGCGAACACCAGGCCGACGGCGATGTGACAGTGGAGCAGGCCGCGGCGGCTGGTGACGCCGAGCAAGGCGGCGAGCAGGGCGGGGGCGACGAGCATGCCGGCGAAGTCGCTCAGCTTGCCGGTGAGGACGCCCGGCAGCAGGCCGGCGCCCTTCAGCAGGTGATCGTTGACGGCCAGGACGCCGAGAGCGACGAGCCAGGTCGGCGAGAGCAGGGCGCGAGCCGGGCGCAGCTCGCGGCGTGAGGAGAACACTACGTCGAGCCAGCGTCGGGTCATGGCGTGATTCCTATGCAAGGGCCGGCCGTGGGCCGGCGTTTCGATGATAGGGCGGTCCCAGGGTCCGGTCGAGGGGGCCCGCGCCGCACGTCGCAAGCGCCACCATGGCAGGCGTGTCACGGGGCGAGGCGGTCGCAGGGGTGTTCGCAGGGCCGGACATGATGGGCGTCACCGTCCTGGCGTGGAGTCGCCGCAGCCGCGAGAAAAATTGCGAGGCGGAGAAACTTTCGCGGCGGGCGCCGGCGCGCGGCGCTGGACCCAGGCTTCGGGGTCGCGCGGGCTGCTGCGAACAACGCTGTTCACCCGGCGCGCTCGAACGCTGCGAGGTCGCCGACCTCGACGCTGCCGCCGCGGTAGAGGATGAACAGGCGGGCCGTCGGGGGCGAGGGCGAGCGCGTCGACGGCGGCGAGGTCGCGGCCGGTGAAGCGGCCGGGGTCGCGGACGGCGAGGTCGGTGATCGTGCGGAAGCCGGCGACGCCGCGGAGATCGAGGACGACCGCCTCGCCGGCCTCCAGGACGACGAGGTCGCACAGGTCCGGCCAGGGGCGGGGCGGGCTCGGTCAGGGCGCGGCCGACGTCGCACGAGGCGACGACCGGCCGCGCCGCGCCAGAATGTATGTGTATGTTTGGACATGTCCAAAAGAGCATGTTGAAGGGCGCGGCGCGCAGGAGCGCCGACGGCCCGGGAGTTGACGGGCCGCGGCGCGCGGGTGATGCTCGCCCGGCGCGTGGAGGAGCTCGACCTCAACAAGCTGCTGGCGAGCCCGGAGCTGCAGGCCGCGGGCGGGCTGATCCTGGCGCTGGTGATAGGCTACGCGATCAGCACCGCGCTCGCGGGGGCGCTGGCGCGGGCGGCCGCGCGCCGGCAGGGCGACCTCGGCGAGCACCTGCTGGCGCTGATGCGCCGGCCGGTGTGGACGACCGTGGTGGTGGTCGCGCTCGAGTGGGCCGGCGACCGCCTGAAGCTGGTCGAGCAGACGGCGTTCGACGCGGTGCTCGGGACCGTGGTCGTGGTGGTGTGGGTGACCACGCTGGTGCGCGCGGCCGACGAGGTGCTGCTGGCGCTGGTGCGGGGGGCGAGCGCGGGGCAGACCGGGCCGGCGGCGGGGCGCGCGACGGGGCTGGTCCACTTCCTCGTGCGCGGGGTGGTGCTGCTGGCCGGCCTGTACCTGGTGATGGTGCTGTGGGGCCTCGACGTGCGCGCGTGGCAGGTGTCGGCCGGGGTGGCCGGGGCGGTGCTCGGGTTCGCGGCCCAGGACTCGCTCGGCAACCTGGTGTCGGCGGTGCTGCTGTACGGCGACGCGCCGCTGCGGATCGGCGACGTGATCGTGGTCGAGGAGCGGCTGCGCGGGCGGGTCACCGACATCGGCTGGCGCTCGACGCGGGTGCTCACGAACGACGGCGTCGAGGTCAACCTGCCCAACGCGCTGCTCGGGACCTGGCGGATCGTCAACGAGTCGGCCGGGCCGCACCAGGCCGTCCGGCTGGCCTGCGAGTTCACGGTCGAGTTCGGGCGCACCGCGGAGGAGCTGCGGGCGATCGTGCTGCCCGGGGTGACGGCGCTGCCGGAGCTGCGGCCGGACCTGCCGGCCGAGCTGCAGTTCCGCGGGCCGACCGCGGCGGGCCTGCGCTTCGCGCTGCTGGTCTACCTGGCCGACCCGTCCCGCCGCAGCCAGGGGCTCGACGTCGCCAACACGCACATCCTCCGCTCGCTGCGCGCGGCCGGGGTGGCGCTGGCGCACCAGGGCCACGACGTCCACCTGGGCGGGCCGCTGGCGGCCGGGCTGCGGGCGGCGCTGGTGCCTGGCCCGAAGGGCATGTCGTAAGCGACAGGGCGAAGGGGCATGTCGCGGAGGACATGCCCCTTCATTCAGGAGCCGGGCCGGCGGACGTGGGCCTGCGCGGCGAGGCGGGCGGGGCTCAGGAGCCGGGGGGCCGGCGTCGATCTCGCGCAGCATGACCTTGAGGCGGACGTGGGCCTGCTCGAGCGCGGCGAGGTCGTGCGGGTTCTGGCCGTCGAGCTGGTTGGAGAGGGCGGCGAAGGCGTCGTTGGCGGCGCGGTAGAGCCGCTTGCGCCGGCCCTTCGACAGGTTGTCGCCCTTGTCGGCCAGGCCCTCGATCTTGTCCATGACGACCTCGAAGGCGGTCTCGGCCTCGAGGCGGTCGTTGGGCTGCGGCAGCGGCGGCAGCTCCTCGGGGGCCTCGAGCGCGCGCTCGAGGCGGCTGCGCAGGGCGACGGCGAGGGCGTCGCGGGCCTCGCGTTCGTCGCGGAGGTCGCGGCGGCCCGGCGCGTCGCTCGCCGTCCTGGTGGCCTTCTTGCGGGCCACCTCGGACGCTCGCTCGCTCGCGGGCGTGGGACCGGCGAGCTGGCAGAGGGTGTAGCCGAACAGGCCGAGGCTGACGGCCGCGAGGGCGATGAAGGTGCTGGCTCTCATCGGTCACACAGGTCGGGCAGGGCCTCGAACTCGGCCAGGAGCTCCTGGTAGCTGTCGATCCGCCGGGCGCCGTGGACGGCGTCGGTGAACTGGAACAGCACGCGGTGGTCGGTCGGGATCATGGTCGACTCGAAGGCCTCGGCGTCGCTGTCCTTGTTGCCGAACAGCCAGGTCGGGACGAGGCCCTTGTCCTTGAGTAGCTGAAATCTCCCGACTTGTAGGCCGCGGCAGCATCGCCCATGCCGCCGGTGTACGTGAGCGTGGTGTGGATGATCCCGGCGGGGAAGCCGCGCAGCTCGACGAACTCGCGCGTGCGCCGATCGAGCCACTCGGGCCGCGCGGTCAGGTACATGGGGCGATAGCCCTTCGAGGCGAGCAGGCTCAGCGCCTCGGGCGCGAACGGGTTGGCCTCGGGGATGTCGCCGAGCAGGAAGTCCCACGCCTCCTCGTTCTCGCTGGTGGTGAGGGTGCCGTCGACGTCGCTGACGAAGATCGGCGCGCCGGCGGGGACGACGTCGATGATGATGTCGACGGTGTTCCAGAACTCCTCGACGACGCCGTATACGCGGTGCCGCCCCGGCTCCAGCTGGTCGGACTGCGAGATCTTGTAGTAGACGCGGCCGCCGGAGTCGTCGACGCCCTGGACCGGGGCGTGCTCGCCCTCGACGGTGGTGATGGCGACGCCGAGCTCCTCCCAGACGCCGCCGCAGCCGCGGTCGAGGAACAGGTGCACGGCGCTGCCCTCGATGTCCTTGTCGGCCGGGAAGCCCCACTTGGTGAACTTGGCGAGGACCCACTGCTCCTCGCCCTCGACGTAGAACATGTCGCGGCCGCGCGAGAGGTCGCTCTCCGGCGCGCCCTGGCCGGGGATCGTCGGCGGCGCGGCGTCACACTTCGGGATCGGCTCGCACAGGGCGCCGGGGACGGGGTCGCCGCCGCCGGTGGTGCCGGGCGGGTCCTCGGTGGTGGTGCCCGGCGGGTCGGCGGTGGTGATGTCGGCGGATGTCTCGGAGGACATGCCCGTAGGGTCCTGTCCCGTGGTACCTGTCCCGGAGTTCCCGTCGCCGGTGGTCGGGGCGCTCGTGGCGTCGTCGCCGTCGGAGCCGGGGGTGAGGCCGGAGTCGATCGTGGTCTGCGCGCCGGTGTCGGTGTCGGCGCCCGGACGCGGGTCCTCGCCGCAGCCGAGGGACAGGAGGAAGCAGGACGAGAGCAGGGCGATCGGCCGCGCGCGCATGATCGCGCAGGCTATCGGAAAGGCGGCGGCAGATCTAGCGACCCGGCGATCGGGCAGACGAGCGGCGCGGGCCGAGAGGGCCGCGAAGCGGCTGCTGGGCGCAGGCAGGGCCAAAGGCGCGGGTCGGACGTCGGTGAGACGAGGGGACGCGTTTGCGCGCGGTCGGCGTGCATGGGCGAGCGGAGGACGTCGACACGGTCCGAGCGAGGCACCGCGAGCGACGGCCGCGAGGAGGGCGACGCGAGCCGGGAGCAGTTCGACGCCGGGCGTGCCTTCGCCACGCGCGGTGACGCGGGCTCTCGTCTCGGGCGAGACGGCTGACAAAATGTCGGCCTCCCATGGCGTTCGCTGGCGATTCTCTCGGCAGACCATCCTCGCGAGGGTGGCATCAGCCTTGCTAGGCCTCGCCTGCATGCGCTCGTCCGTCCACCTCGCTCTCGACTCGTTCGTCGCCGGCCTCACCTGCGCCGGCGTGCTGTTCCTCTTCACCTTCAACGCTCACCCGCCCGCTGACACGGCTGCCGCCCGGCGTGACGAGGCGTCGCCGTTCGTGCGCTGCCACGACCTTCGGTGCACCCTCGAGCAACGGTTCGTCGACACCCTTGCCGTCAACGCCGCGCCCTTGCGTGAGCAGGCCCGCCTGATCCCCTTCCTCGAAGACGGCGTCCCTCGCGGCGTCTTCGTCTACGCCCTGCGCGCCGACAGCCTGCCCAAGCTCGTCGGCCTCAAGAACGGCGATTTGCTCACGGCCTTCGATGGCGCTCCCGTGGTCGATGTCGCCGGTGTCGATGCGGCCTTCGAGCACCTCCGGACCGTGGGCACCAGCCGCTTCGCCATCGAGCGCGACGGCCAGCCGACGGTCCTGCAAATCGATATCGAGTGATGGTCGCGCCGCGGCAGCTTCGCGCGCTCTGGCGAGAGACTGCTTGTCGAGCGGGACCTCCGTGGCCCCGCGATCACGCGAGGCCGGCGCGGACGCGGACGCGGGCGATGAAGGCGGCGAAGATCGGGTCGCCGGTGGCCCTGCGGTCGTAATGGGGGCTGCCCGGGTCGAGCCACTCGGGGTGCCACTGCACGCCGTAGATGTCGCGGCGCTCGTCGGCGGCGGCCTCGACGATGCCGTCGGGGCCCAGGCGCACGCGCAGGCCGGGCGCGAGCGCCTTGATCGCCTGGTGGTGCACCGAGTTGACGAGGATCTCCCGCTCGCCGTAGAGCGGGGCCAGCCACGACTCGTCGTGCAGGCGCACGGTGTGCTCGTTGTCGTCGTAGCGGGCGGCGTCGCGGTGGACCAGCGCGCCCGGGACCTGGAAGCCGATGTCCTGGTAGAGGCTGCCGCCGAGGGCGGCGTTGAGCAGCTGGACGCCGCGGCAGACGCCGAGCACCGGCTTGCCCTGGGCCAGCGCCGCGCCCAGCAGCGCCTGCTCGTAGGCGTCGCGCGCCGGGTCGCCGGCCCACTCGGGGCGCAGCGGGGCCTCGCCGTAGACCCCGGGGGCGACGTCGCTGCCGCCGCTCAGCACCAGAGCGTCGACCCGCTCGACCAGCGCGACCAGGAGCGAGGTGTCCGGAAGGACAGGCAACAGGAACGGCAGCGCGCCGGCGCGCGCCAGCGCGGCCGACAACCGCTGCTCGCCGTAGTCGAGCGACTTGCCGAGGAACAGCAGGCGGGAGGGGTCGGGGTAGGATGTCCCGCAGGACATGCCGATGATGACGGGTCGCATGAGGGTCGGGTCGGGTGAGATCAGGTGTCCCGGGGGACATGCGCGATCGGGCATGTCCTGGCGGGCATGTCGTGAAGGTCAGGCGGCGGCCAGGCCGGCGCGGCGCAGCAGGGCCTCGGGGTCGGGGTCGCGGCCCATGAAGGCGCGGAACAGGGCTGCGGGGTCGTCGCTGTCGCCGCGCTCGAGGATCGCGCGGCGGAAGGCGAGGCCGACGTCGCGGCTGAACAGGCCCTCGCGCTGGAAGCGGGTGAAGGCGTCGGCGTCGAGCACCTCGGCCCACTTGTACGAGTAGTAGCCGGCGGCGTAGGCGACCGGGCTCGAGAACAGGTGGCCGAAGCGGCACACCATCGCGTAGTCGGCCGGCAGCGGGACAGGGGTGAAGCGCGCCATGACCTCGCGGGCGCGCGCGAGGATCTCGGCCGGGGTGGCCGGCAGCGCGCCGCGGTGCAGCTCGAGGTCGACGGTGGCGAAGCTGAGCTGGCGCATCATCGCCGAGGCGGCGCGGAAGTTGCGGGCGCTGAGCATGCGCTGCACGAGGTCGTCGGGCACGGGCGCGCCGGTGTCGACGTGGCGGGCGAAGCGGTCGAGCGCGGCCCGCTCCCAGCACCAGTTCTCCATGATCTGCGACGGCAGCTCGACGAAGTCCCAGGCGACGTTGGTGCCGGCGAGGCTGCGCAGCTCGACCCGCGTCAGCAGGTGGTGCAGCAGGTGGCCGAACTCGTGGAAGATCGTCTCGACCTCGTCGTGGGTGAGCAGCGCCGGGCGGTCGCCGAGCGGCGGGGTCAGGTTGCCGCAGATGAGCCCGAGGTGCGGGCCGAGGCCGCCGCGGCCGTCGGGGCGGCCGGTCACCAGGGCGTTCATCCACGCGCCGGAGCGCTTCTGCTCGCGCGGGAACAGGTCGGCGTAGAACACCCCGAGCAGGGCGTCGCCGTCGCGGACCGCGTAGGTGCGCACGTCGGGGTGCCAGGTCTCGACGTCGTCGGCCGGCTCGACGCGCACGCCGTAGAGGTCGTGGACGAGCTCGAACAGGCCGCTCAGCACCGACTCGACCGGGAAGTACGGGCGCAGCGCCTCGTCGTCGAAGTCGTACAGGGCGCGCCGCTGCTTCTCTGCATAATAGGCCAGGTCCCAAGGGGCAGGTTCGGGCGCGTCGGGGCCCTCGAGCCGCTGGCGGAAGGCGTGGAGGTCGCGCGCCTCGGCGGCGAAGGCGGCCTCGGTGCGGGCGGACAGGCGGTCGACGAAGGCGCGGGCGCTGGCGCCGTCCTTGGCCATGCGCGGCTTGAGGACGAAGTCGGCGAAGTCGCGGAAGCCGAGCAGCTCGGCCTGCTCGCGGCGCAGCAGCAAGATCTTGCGCAGCAGCTCGCGGTTGTCGTGCGGGCCGTCGTCGGCGCAGATGTTGGCGGCGCGCCAGATCTCCTCGCGCAGCTTCGGGCTGTCGGCGTAGGTCAAGAACGGGACGAAGCTCGGCTGCTGCAGGGTGAAGCGCCACGCGCTCGGGCGGCCCTTGGCCTCGGCGCTGGCCCGCGCGGCGTCGATCGCCGACTGCGGCAGGCCTGCGAGGTCGGCCGGGTCGGTGAGCCACAGCTCGTAGGCGTTGGTGCCGTCGAGGACGTGCTCGGAGAACTGAGTGGTGATCTGGGCCAGCTCGGCGCTGAGCTCGGCGAGGCGGGCCTTGCCGGCGGGATCGAGCTCGGCGCCCTGGCGGCGGAAGTCGTCGAGGGTGCGCTCGAGCAGGCGCTTGCGGGCGCCGGTCAGCGCGGCGGCCTCGGGCGTGCGACTGAACTCCTGTAGCGCTCGCCACAGCCCGGCGTCGAGCGGGATCTGGGCGAAGAACTCGGCCACCGGGCCCTGGACCGCGTTGTGAGCGGCGCGCAGCTCCGGCGTGGTGGCGACGCTCTCGAGGTGGCCGACGACGGTCATGGCGAACTCGAGCCGTTCGGTCGCGGCCTCGAGCGCGCCGAGAGTGTTGTCGAAGGTGCGCGGCCCGGGGGCGTCGACGATCGCCTGAATGTCGGTGCGGGCGTCGGCGAGGAGCTCGGCGATGGCCGGCTCGACGTGCTCGGGCTCGATCTGGTCGAAGGGGACGCGGAACTGCACGCGCAGGAGCGGATTGGCGGTCACGCGCGGACGATAGCACGAGCGCGGAGATCCCGCCGCGAACGATGATTGGACGGCTTGCGGCGCGAGCCTTGCTGCGGGCTCTCGGCGCGAGTTGCCGGGGCGCAGGGGGCGGCGTATCGTGCGAGGGTGATCACGTCCGCGGCGCTGGTGATGTGGCTCGTGCAGGCGCCGCCGATCGTCGCGCCGCCGATCGGGGCGCCGCCGCTGACCGCACCGCCGCGCGAGTGGAACCTCGCGGGCGTGTTCGTGCTGAAGCAGGAGAGGTTCCTGACCTGGGTGCCGCGGATCGATCTGAACCGGCCGTTTCGCGGCTGGGAGTACGAGCTGCGCCCGGTGTGGGCGCTCGAGCTGACGCCGACGCACCGGCGCCTGTCGAGCTTCTCGCTGGCGGCCCTGTCGGCGCCGGGGTCGGACCCCGGGATCGGGCTGGTGCAGCCGAAGCTGCAGTACCGCGTGCCGGGCACCGAGGTGCGCGTCGGGGTGCAGACGACGATCCTGTCGTTCTTCTCCTCGGCGATGGCCGGCGGCGGGAAGGTGATGCGGCCGATGGGGTTCGTGTCCGGGCGGTTCTGAGGTCGCCGGGCGAGATGTCCTCGGGGGCATGCTCTCGAGGACATGAGTGAAAGGACATGCGCTTGAGAGCATGTCCTTGCGGCCATGGCAGCCGGGCGGCGCCGGTGCGCGGGTCGCCCGACCTCCGGGGCTGCCGGGTCGGGTGCGGCGATCCCGCCGGGAACGGCGTCCACGGGGCTCGCCGGGGCGCTCGCCGGGCGGTCGGGTGGCGGGCGTGCGCGAGTTGCCGCGGCGGCGGGCGCGGCGTATCGTCCGAGAGTGATGTCGTCCGCGATGCTCGCGCTGTGGCTGATGCAGGCGCCGCCGTGGCCGTCCCTGCCGGCGACCACGCCGCCGCGCGAGTGGAACCTCGCGGGGCGGTTCACGCTCAAGCACGAGAAGCACCTGCGCTGGCAGGCGGTGATCGATCCGACCCATCCTTACAAGGGGCTGTACAGCGATGCGCGGCCGACCTGGCTGCTCGAGCTGCGGCCGACGCAGCGCAGGTTCAGGGACGTCGCGCTGGTGGTCGAGTCGCTCCCGGCGTTCGGCGGCGGGGTCGGCGTCGTGCGGCCCCGGCTGACGTTCCGCTTGCCGGGGACGCAGATCCACCTCGGCCTCGGGGTCCAGCTCCGCGCCTTCCGCAGCTCGGGCCGCTGACCTCACCACGCGGGGCCGTCGCCCCGGAGAGACCACGCCATGTCGACCATCACGGCGCTGCTCGGGCCGACCAATACCGGCAAGACGCACCGCGCGGTCACGCAGCTGCTGTCGCACCGCACCGGGGTGATCGGGCTGCCGCTGCGGCTGCTGGCGCGCGAGGTCTACGACCGTCTGACTGCCGAGGTCGGCGAGGCGGCGGTGGCCCTGGTGACCGGCGAGGAGAAGCGGGTGCCGGCGCGGCCGCGCTACTGGGTGTGCACGGTCGAGTCGATGCCGGAGGGCAAGGACGTCGAGTTCCTGGCGGTCGACGAGATCCAGCGGCGGGCCACCGCGAGCGCGGACATGTCTTCACGGACAGGTTGATGCGGGCGCGAGGTGTCTCCGAGACCATGTTCCTCGGGTCAGACACGATGACCGCCGCGGTCGAGGCGCTGGTGCCGACGGCGCGGATCGAGCGGCACCCGCGGTTCTCGCGGCTGCGCGGGGTGGCGCCGCTCGAGCTGACGCAGCTGCCGCCGCGCTCGGCGGTGGTGGCGTTCTCGGCCGACCAGGTGTACGCGCTGGCGGAGCAGCTGCGGCGACGTCGCGGCGGGGCGGCGGTGGTGCTGGGGGCGTTGTCGCCGCGGACGCGCAACGCCCAGGTGGCGATGTACCAGGCGGGCGAGGTCGACTACATCGTGGCCACCGACGCGATCGGGATGGGGCTCAACATGGACGTCGACCACGTCGCGTTCGCGGCGCTGGGCAAGTTCGACGGGCGCACGAACCGGCCGCTCGAGGCGGCCGAGCTGGCGCAGATCGCCGGGCGAGCCGGGCGGTACACGAAGGACGGGACGTTCGGGCCGCTGGCGACGCTGGGGCCGCTGCCGCAGGGGCTGGTGATCTCGATCGAGCGCCACCATTCCCGCCGGTGGAGCGGCTGGTGTGGCGAAGTCCGGACCTCGACTTCTCGAGCATCGAGGCGCTGGCGCGCTCGCTGCGGCAGCGGCCGCCGCGGCCGGGGCTGCAGCTGCTCGAGCGCAGCGACGACGAGGAGGTGCTCGTCGAGCTGGCGAGCATGTCCGAGGTGCGGGCCCTCGCGCAGCAGTCCGGCGCCGTCGAGCTGCTGTGGGAGGTGTGCCGGATCCCCGACTTTCGCAAGCTGCTCGAGGGCTCGCACGCCAGGTTGCTCGCGGCGGTGTACCTGCAGCTGGCCAAGCACGGCCGCCTCGACCCGGGGTGGATCGAGCGGCGCGTGCGTCGGCTCGACGACACCGAGGGCGACATCGAGGCGCTGATGAGCCGGATCGCGGCGGTCCGGACGTGGACGTACATCAGCCACCGGCCGGGGTGGATCGAGGCGCCGGGGCGCTGGCAGGAGTGGACGCGGGCGATCGAGGATCGGCTGTCCGACGCGCTGCACGACCGGCTGACGCAGGCGTTCGTCGACCCGCGGGCGACGGCGCGGGCGCGCAAGAAACCTGGCCCGAAGGACAGCCCGTTCGGCCGCCTGCGGGCGCTGCAGCTGCCCGACGCCGACGAGCCGGCGCCGCCGAGCGCGGCCGAGGCGATCGTGGCGGCGCCGCACGGGGCGTTCGCCGTCGACGCGCGCGGGCGGGTCTCGCTGGCCGGCCGGCCGGCCGCGCAGATGACCCGCGGGCCCGACCTGCTGCGGCCCGAAGTACAGGTCCTCGCGGACATGTCCATGGGGACAGGCTCGATCGCGCAGGTCCGCCGGCGCATGGTCGCGTGGACGCGCGACCTGGTGGCCGAGCTGCTGGCGCCGCTGCGGGCGCTGCCGGAGGGGCCGCCGCCGAGTCCGGCGGCGCGCGGGCTGCTCTACCAGCTCGAGCAGGGGCTGGGGTCGGTGCTGCGGGCCCGCGCCGAGCCGCAGGTGCGCCACCTGACCGGCGACGACCGCCGGCTGCTCGGGCGGCTGGGGCTGAAGATCGGCGAGCTGGTGGTGTTCTCGCCGGAGCTGCTGACGACCTGGTCGGTGGAGCGGCGCGCGGCCCTGTGGGCGGCGCGCTCGGGCTCGCGGGTGACGCCGCCCGGCGAGGCGCGGTCGATCGCGCTGCCGGACGACGCCGACCCGGCGGCGTTCCACGCGATCGGCTTCCCGCCGTTCGGGCCGCGGGCGATCCGCGCCGACGTCGCCGAGCGCGTGTTTAACAAGGTCATGGCGGCGACGCGCGCGGGGCCGGTAGAGCTGCCCGAGGAGCTGGCGGCGTGGATCGGCTGCGCGGCCGACGAGCTGCCGGCGATCGTCGCGGCGATGGGGTTCGACGAAGTGGCGGAGGACCGCTGGCTGCTGGCGCCGCGCCGGCCCGAGCGGCGCGGGCGACGGCGGACGCGCCGGGCGGGGTGAGGTGTGGTCTTTGGAGCATGTCCTCGGGGACATGCCTTGAAGCACATGGCCTGAGGGTCAGCCGGGCGGGTTGAAGTCGTCGCAGGTCTGGTCGATGGCGTTCACGGCCTGGAGGAAGAAGGGGGCGTAGTCGGCCTCGCAGACCGAGCCGGACACGCCGTGCTTGTCCCACAGCTCGATGAACTCCTGCCAGTGGGAGCCCTGGGTGAGGTTGGGGTCGTTGCCGGTGATGCAACCGAGCTCGGGGTGGGGGATGAGGCCGAGGATGACCGCGGCGTTCTCGTCGCCGTTCTTGGCCTCGACGACCGAGGCCTTCCACTCCGCGGGCGTGCCCTTGTCGACGTAGTTGGGGTCGTCGCTGATGAAGGTGATGACGAGGATCGCGTCGTCGCGGACGAAGCCGCCGTTGCAGCCCATGGGGAAGTTGAGCGCCTCGCCGATGGCGGCCTGCATGGCGTTCATCGGCTTCTCGGCCGGGGAGCCGGCGGTGCCGACCTGGGCCACGCAGGCGAAGGTGCCCTCGAGGTCGGGCTGGTCGGGCAGCATGTAGCGGTTGCCGCCGGTCACCGGGCACGGCTTGTTGCTGGCGAACGAGCCGACCGGGTGCAGCATGCCGGCGCCGATGGTGGTGTCGCAGGGCTCGAGCATCGCGGAGCAGGCGTAGTAGTTGGCGGCCGAACAGAACTTGACGTAGTCGGGGTCGGCCTCGTCGCAGGGCTGGGGACAGCGGCCGTTGGCGTCGGTGTCGACGACCATGATGTGGTAGTCGGTGACGTCGACCAGGGTGTTCTTGATCGCGTCGATGAAGCCCGGGAAGCTCTGGATCAGCGCGGCCTGGTTGTTCTCCATGCTGGTCGAGTTGTCGATCACGAACAGGAAGTCGACCTTCTTGCAGCCCTTCTCGGCGGTGCCGGTGGTGCCGCCGCCGAGGTCGGACGCGCCGAGGTCGAACTTGGCCGGGTTGGTGTCGCTCGCAGGGCTCGTGGTCGACGTGGTCGTCGTCGAGGTCGTCGAGGTCGGCTCGCCGGGGTCGGTGCTCGTGCCGGTGGGCGGGGCGTCGGTGGTGGCGCCGGACGGGTCGGTCGCCGGCGCGGTGGTGATGCCGGTCGGCTGCGAGGCGGTCGCCGACACTTCGCGGCCGGTGTCGCTGCAGGCGGTGGAGAGGGCGAGCGCGAGCGCTGGCGCGGTCTGTAAGGCTGCGTTACGGAGCATGGCCGCACGACCATAACATCGGCCGCGCGCGCGGCTGAAGGGCGCCGGAGCGGCGACGCGGACGTGTGATATACAAAGCGGAGATGGAGCGGAGCACGATCGAGGCGCGGCTCGCCGACCTCCGGCGCGAATTCGAAGGCGGGCAAGCTGCTGCGCGAGCTGGAGAGCAAACAGATGGAAGTGCGTGACACGCTGTTACGCATCGGCGGGGCGATGCAGGTGCTCGAGGAGCTGCTGGCGAGCGAGTCGGGGAGCTCCGGGCCGTCGTAGGCCGACCCTGGGGACGAGGGGCCGCAACGATCGCTCGCGGATGACACTCCGGGCGCGTCGTTCCGGGGCTCGCGGCCGGCGAGCTCGACCGTGTCGGCGGCGGGTGCTCGAGTCACGCATCGCCGCTTCGGGTCGCCTTGAATGAACGATCCCCGCCGCGTCTCTTCTTGTCGTCGCCGCCGTCGTCGCGGGGCTGCCTTCCGCGAAGGTCACGCCCGGATCCGGTGCGCGTCGACGGGTCGTTCATCGGCGCGGAGGGCCGACTCGACCTCGCCGGTTCCCGGCGACTCGCTGCGTGCGGGGGCCTGGGATGCTGCTCCGAAGGACATGTGGGAAGGGACATGTGGCTGGGCGGGCGCGGCGGTGCGCGAGGGCCAGCGGCCGGGGTCGCGCTGTTCGGCGGGGCGGCTTTCGGCTATGGTCGCGGCGATGCAGGCGTTGTCCGTGTCCCACCGGTTCCAGGCCTTCGCCGCGCGGCTGTTGCTGGCGTTGCCCGACTCGCTGCAGCGGCGGCTCGCCGGCGGCGCGCCGGTCGAGCGCGACGGTTACACCCTCGATCCGCAGGTGCAGCACATGCTGGCGATGCAGCGGCGGATGCGTCGGCCTCGCTTCCAGGACGTGACCGTCGAGCGGGCCCGGCGCGAGATGGACGTCAACACCTGGCTGCTGGCGCCGTCGACCCCGGCGCTGGAGTCTGTCCGTGACGACATGTTCCCGGGGCCAGGTGGCCCGATCCCGGTGCGGATCTACCGACCCCGCGGGCTGGCCGCGCCGGCGCCGGCGACGGTGTATTTCCACGGCGGCGGGTTCGTGGTCGGCGGCCTCGACTCGCACGATCCGGTGTGCCGGATCCTGGCCCACGAGGCGCGATGCGTGGTGATCGCCGTCGACTACCGCCTGGCGCCCGAGCACCGGTTCCCGGCGGCGGCCGACGACGCGGTGGCGGCGTTCCGGCACGTGGCCGCCAGCGCCGGCGCGCTCGGGATCGATCCCCGGCGGATCGCGGTGGCGGGCGACAGCGCGGGCGGCAACCTGTCGGCGGTGGTGTCGCTCGAGACCCGCGGCGACGCAGTGCGGCCGGCGTTCCAGTTGCTCATCTATCCGGCGGTCGACCTGACGATGTCGTTCCCGTCGATCCGTAGTTTGGGTAGGGGTTCTTTCTCGAGAAGGCGACGATCGAGTGGTTCATGAGCCACTACCTGCGCGGCCCTGAAGACGGGCGCGACCTGCGGGCGTCGCCGTGGTTCGCGGACGTCGCCGGGGCGCCGCCGGCCGCGGTGTTCACGGCGGGGTTCGACCCGCTGCGCGACGAGGGCGAGGCGTACGCGCGCAAGCTCGAGGCCGCAGGGGTGCCGGTGACGTACACGTGCCACGGCGGGATGTTCCACGGGCACATCAGCGCGTCCGGCGGGCTGTCGAACGCGCGGCCGGCGTTGGCCGACATGACGGCCGCGCTGCGGCGGGCGCTGACGTGAGGTTGACGCGGCGAGCCGGCCTTTTCCGCTTCGGAAGGGCCGGCGCGACACGGACGGGGCGCGGACGTGAAGGCGGCGCTAGCTGGCCTTCGGGACATGGACTGAAGGCCAGGCAGCTCGGCGGGCTCGACGGGCGCGGCCGGGGAGATCGCCCGGAGCCGGCGGGTGAACGCTCGGGCGGGGGCTGAGGCGCGTCCCATAGCGCACGCGGCGAGGGCGGCGCCGGCGCGGCCTGCTGTGGTCTACTCGCGGGGATGTCCGAGCTCGAGCTTCACACGCTGCTGGTCCAGGGAGTGTTCCTCGTCGCCGCGCTGACGGTGCCGGCCCTGCTGTTCATCTCGGCGCCGTACGGTCGCCACGCGCGCGGCGGCTGGGGGCCGCAGATGGACACGCGGCTGGCGTGGATGGTGATGGAGTCGCCGTCGGTGCTGTGGTTTTTGGCGGTGTTCTTCGCCGGCGCGCACGCGTGGAGCCTGGTGCCGCTGCTGCTGCTGGTGCTGTGGCAGTCGCACTACGTGCAGCGGGCGTTCATCTTCCCGCTGAAGATCCGCCCGGGCGGCCACACGCCGGTCAGCGTGGTGGCGATGGGCTTCATGTTCAACCTCGTCAACGCCTACGTGAACGCCCGCTGGGTCAGCGAGTTCGGCCGCTACGAGCTGTCGTGGCTGCTCGACCCGCGGCTGTGGCTCGGCGTCGGGCTGTTCGTGCTCGGCTACCGCATCAACCGCCGCGCCGACGCGGCCCTGGCGGCCCTGCGCAAGCCCGGCGAGACCGGCTACAAGATCCCCCGCGGCGGGCTCTACGAGCTGATCTCGTGCCCCAACTACTTCGGCGAGCTGCTCGAATGGACAGGTTGGGCGATCGCCACCTGGTCGGTCGCCGGGCTGTCGTTCGCGGTGTTCACCGCGGCCAACCTGGTGCCGCGGGCGCTGTCGCACCACAAGTGGTACAAGCAGAAGTTCCCCGACTATCCGGCGGGGCGCAAGGCGGTGATCCCGTTCCTGCTGTGAGCGGGGTGGCCCGGGGGACATGTCGGAATGGACATGTCCTGCGGGCGCTCGGCGCGGTCATGTGTCGCTGTCCCGGGGGACATGGCGTTTAGGCCATGGCTCCGGGGACAGGAGGCGCGGTCAGAGCGGCGGGGACAGGCCGGGGGTGCTGGTGATGACCCACCGGGCGGGGCAGGCGATCGCCTGCAGGCGCATGAAGGCCTCGCTGCGGGCGATCATCTGCTCGCCCTCGGAGCCGCCGAGCCAGGTGCCGAGGCGGAGGCGGGCGGCGGCGGCGGCGAGGGGCATGTCGGCGGCGTCGAAGGCGTCGGCGGCCTCGCTGAGGGCCGGGACGACGACGTCGGCGGCGGCGTCGCGCAGGGCCAGGCCGGCGGCGTCGAGGAGGGCGGCGGAGGCGAGCGCGCCGGCGTTGCCGATCTGGCGCAGGGCGTCGGCGTCGGCGGCGGCGGCCGCGAGGAAGGGCTCGCGGGCGGCGTCGACGCCTGACCTTCGGCCATGGCCAATGCGACCTGTCCGTGGAGACTGATGAAGTTGGCGCGCTGGTTCTTGGTGAACGCGGCCCCGCCGGCGCCGAGGGTGGCGGAGACGCGCTCGACCTCGGCCCAGGCGACGGCGATCTCGCCGGCGTACTGGGCGCAGAGGGCCTCGATCATCGAGGCGCGCAGGCCGGCGGCCGAGCCGGCGGCGACGTTGCCGAGACGGACGGCGCGGGCGATCACGTCGCGGGCGTCGGACGGGGCGTCGGCGGCGAGGAGGACGAGGGCGCTGTAGTAGGCGGCGACGAACTCGACCATCGAGTCGCCGGTCTGCTGGGCCTGCTCGCTCATGACGGCGCTGCGCAGGGCGATCGCCCGCAGCTCGCCGCGCGACTCGAGCAGGCTCATGAGCATGACGGCGCCGAAGTTGCACTCCCACGCGATGTTGCTGCAGCGCTGGCGCAGGTGGGTGATGCCGAACTCGAGGTCGCGCATGGCGTCGGCCCAGCGGCCGCGGCTGACCGCGGAGATGCCGTCGAAGAGGACGGACAGGCCGACGATGTACGGGTCGTCGCGGCGGCCGAGGTACTCGTCGATGATGGCGCGCAGGCGGGTCAGGACGGCCGAGTCGCCGGCGACCGACCACACCGCGCGGACGATGACCATGCCGCGGACGTGGCGGGCCTCGTCGCGGATGGCGCGGGCGATCGCGGCGCTGCGGGCGGCGAAGTAGGCCGAGCGTACCGGGCTGTGGATGAACAGGCCCTTGGCGGCGGCCCACAGCGCGTCCGACAGCGCGGCGCTCTCGGAGCCGGCCGACTCGGAGGTGTCGGGCTCGCCGTTGCGGAGCAGCGCGCCGACCTCGTTCTGGAACGCGACCGCCAGCGCCTGGCCGCTGCCGGGGTCGCAGAAGCCTGTCCCTTGGAGCAGGTCCTTGAGGACACCCTCGCCCTTGGCCGTCTCGCCGACGGCGAAGTACTGCTCGCAGGCGCGGACGCGCAGCTCGGCGCGCTGGGTGATCGGGGCCTTCTCGGCGGCGCGCAGGAAGATCGGCGCGGCCTCGAGGCCGAGGCCGGCGTCGACCTTGGCGCGGGCGCAGGCGACCATGCGCAGCCAGGCCTCGGGGGTGCAGCGCAGCGCGAGCTCGTGCAGCTCGGCGGCGCGGGCGAAGGCGAGGGCGTCGGCGGCGGCCTTGCCGGCCCGCTCGGCGTAGGTCGCGGCCCGCTCGCGCTCGCCGGCGGCGAACAGGTGGCGGGCCATGAACTCGGCGTCGGGCCGGCCGAGCTGCAGGGCGGTGTCGGCGAGCAGGCGGTGGAGCTGGCGCGCGCTCGGGCGTCAGGGCGCGGACGACCAGGGCGCGGCCGCGGTCGTGCAGCGGCTCGACGCTGGGCGCGTGGTTGCGGCGGCCGAGCTGGACCAGCCGCGCGGCGTGCAGGCGGGCCAGGCGGGCGTGGATGTCGGACGGGTCGCCGAGGGCCCGCGCGAGCAGGCCGGTCGGCAGCGGGGCGCCGGCGGCGGCCACCAGGTCGAGCGCGGCGCGGTCGCCCGAGGCGAGGTTGTCGACCCGCGCCTGGAGACATGTCTCGAAGGACAGGGACTCGGGGGTGAGCTTGGCGAGGTCGGCGTGGGTGAGCTCGTGGACCAGCGCCTCGAGCACGTACGAGTCGCCGCGGGCCTCGTCGGCGATCGCCGCGGCCCACGGCTCGGGCGGCAGGCCGGCGGCGACCAGGAGGGCGCGCGCGGCCGCGTGGGCGTCGCGCTCGTCGAGGCGGCCGACGTCGAGGCGGGCGACGTGGAGCTCGGGCAGCACGCGCAGCTGCAGGCGCTCGAACTCGTGGCGGACCAGCGGCGAGCCGGGCCACTCGGTGTGGTAGGCGACGACCAGCAGCAGCGCCGGGGCGTCGGGCGGGGCCAGCAGCTCGGACAGCAGGCGCACGCTGTCGGCGTCGCTCCAGTGGAAGTCGTCGAGGAACAGGACCAGGCGGCGGCGCGCGGCCAGGGCGGCGAGCAGGCGCTTGAGCGCGGCGAAGGCCTTGCGCCGCGACTCCTGGTCGGACACGCCGGCGCGGGCGCTCTGGGCCAGCTCGCGCACCGCCGAGACCCGCTGCAGCACCGGGAACACGCGCGCGAGCTCGCCGGTGTGGGTGCCGAGCAGCGGCGTGAGCTCGAACGGCTCGAGCGCGCCGAGGTGGTCGGCGAGGGCGTCGACCAAACTGTCGAACGCCTTGAACGGGACGGTCTCGTGCTGGTAGCAGCGGGCCGTGAGGGCGACGACGTCGCCGCGCGGCTGGAGGGCGCCGAGGAAGCCGTGGACGAGGCCCGTCTTGCCGACGCCGGGCTGGCCGCGCAGGTAGACGCAGGCGGTGCGGCCGCGGGCGGCGGCGGCGAGGCCCTCGTCGAGCGCGTCGAGCTCGGCCTTGCGACCGAACAGCACCGAGCTGCTGGCCATCGCCGGCGCCGGCGACAGCGCCGCGCCGCCGCACCACGCCAGCAGCTTGGCCCCGGAGGCCCGCTTCTCGGGGTCGCGGCGCAGCAGCTCGCCGATCAGCGCCGCCAGGTCCTCCGGCAGGCCGGGGCCGCGCGGCGGGGCCGGCTCCTCGCACTGCTTGGCGAGGAAGATCTGCGCGTAGCCGCCGGTGAACGGCAGCTTGCCGGTGAGCGCCTCGTAGAGCATCACGCCGACGGCGTACCAGTCGCTGGCCGGGGTCGCGAGCTGGCCGGCGCACTGCTCCGGCGACATGTAAAGAGGAGTGCCCGCGGGCGTCTCGTTGTTGTTGCTGCGGGTGATCGCGGCGACCAGGCCGAAGTCGAGGATGACGACGCGGCCGCCCGAGGTGACGAGCACGTTCGACGGCTTGAGGTCGCGGTGGAGCAGGCCCTGCTCGTGCAGCGCGGTGACGCCGAGCACGAGCTGGCGGATCAGCGCGCGCAGGCGGCGGTCGCTGTCGGGCGCGCGCACGAGGGCGCGGAGCGCCGTGCACAGGTCGACGCCGCCGACGTACTCCATCGTGATGAGCCACAGGTCGCTCTGCGAGTGCAGCTCGTACAGCGTGACGAGGTTCGGGTGGCCGACCTCGGCCATGCTGCGGAACTCGTACTTGAAGCGGTGCAGCTCCGAGGGGCCCATGCGGAGCAGCGACTTCACGGCGACGCGCTGGCCCGTGCGCGTGTCGGTCGCCTCGTATACGGCGCCCATGCCGCCGGCGCCGAGCGGGCGCAAGATCCGGTACGGGCCGACCTGGCCGGCCAGTGCGGTCGCCGGCGGCGGCTGCGGGCCGGTTCGCTCCATGACGCCCTCTTCGGGCGGGGTGCTCATCGTCGGCGACAGCGCGAGGTCCGGCAGGATCGCCGTGTTCGCGACTGGATCGCCACCGCCATCGTTTCGCGAAGACGTTCGCCGGCCGCGCGTGGCAGACCGACTTCGGTGCGCGGCTGCTCAGGCGGCGCTTGCACCTGCACGGGGAGCTTCATGGCGGGGGAGCCGCTTGCAGGCTAGCACGGCCGCCCGAGGCCGCGCTCGAGCCTGGTGATCAGATCGGCGTGCTCGGACGCGCAAGCGGGGCCGCGCGACCGCAGCGCGATGGCCAGGGCCCACCCGAGGTCGAGCGCCGCGCCGCGGGCCGCCGCCGGCCAGTAAGCGGCCTCGCAGCCGGGTCGCAGGCGGAGCGTCCAGTTGGCCGGATCGACCACGCCAGGGGCGTTGTAGATGTCGTGGGCGCCGAACAGGTCGCTCATGAAGACGGCCACCTGGCGCGCCGGGCACACCAGCAGGTCGG
The DNA here is from genome assembly GCF_026626665.1 of Nannocystis pusilla. Taxonomy (GTDB): domain Bacteria; phylum Myxococcota_A; class Polyangia; order Nannocystales; family Nannocystaceae; genus Nannocystis; species Nannocystis pusilla. Next base: position 5,730,725 of record NZ_JAPNKE010000002.1, on the reverse strand, counting down.
CGAACTTGGCGTGCACCAGCGCGGCGGGGTCGGCGAGCATGCGCGCGCGCAGCGGGTCGGCGTCGCTGCGCGACCCCAGACGTCCGCACAAATACGCCGTCTGCGCGGCAGCGAGCGGGGTGCCCTGCCACGAGGCCGCGAGCCGCCAGATCGGCGGGGTGTCGTGGTTGCCGAGCATCACCCAGTCCTCGGGGCGGGCGTTCTCGCTGCGGTAAACGTCGTTCGGATTGGTCAGGTCGGCCTTCTGCGTGACCCGGAAGCGCCCCAGGCCGTGGCCCTCCAACACCCGCTGCAGCGGGTAGGGCTGGGTGCTGAGGACTTCGCACAACACGTCCTCGAGCGCGCGGCCGTGCGCGCGCGGCCGCGAGGACGACGTCGAGCTGGGCGCCGTAGCGGGCCACCTGCGCGTCGTCGAGCGCGTGGACCCACCGGTCGGCGTGGCGCGGCAGGGTCAGGTCGAGCTGGTCGGCGCGCGCGATCGCGTAGGCCGCCAGGCGCGGATGGTCCGAGAGACATGGCGATTCGAACAGGCGCGCGCCGCCCTGGACGGCGCGGTAGGGGTCGGCCTCGTCGGTGCGGTAGACCCACGGGCACACCAGGCCGTGCGGGTGGTCGACGCGCAGGCCGTCGTAGTCGCGCAGCATCGCGTCGGTGCGCGCCGCCACCAGACGCAGGGCCGGGCCGAGCTCGCCGCCCCCGCCGCCGTACAGCCGCGGGTCGAGCACCGGGTAGCCCCACGGCTGGCCGTCCGGGTTGGTGCGGCTCGGCGGCGCGCCCATCGCGTAGCCGGGCAGGAACAGGTCGTGCAGCGCCCAGGTGTCGCCGACGGAGATCCCCACCTGGAGATCGCCGAACAGCCGCAGGGCCGGCAGGCCCGGCCGCGCGGCCAGCTCGGCGCGCAGCGCGGCGTGCTGGCGGGCCGCGAGCAGCTGGCAGAACGCCAGGAACTCGAGCTCGCGCGCGTAGGTCCGCGAGAGCCCGGCCCGCCGCGCCGCCGCGGCCGGGCTCTTGCTGACCCAAAGTTCCTGGTCTCTCGGCCATGTCCTCCAGTGCGATCCGTCGAAGCTGACCCTCAGGCCATGTGCTCCGGACCATGTCCCTCCGGTCCGGTAGGCGGTCGACAGGATCTCGTACAGCCCGGCCGGCACCAGCCAGCCGGCGTGCTCGCGGGCGAACCCGTCGAAGGCCTCGGCGAGGTCGGCGACCGACGGGTCGGCGGCGGCGCGGCGGCGGGCGAAGCCGTGCCAGGCGCTGGCGAGGGCGGCGAGTTGGCGCGGCCACACGGCGGCGTAGTCGGCCCGCTCGGTCACGCCCTGGCGCTGACGCGCAGGCCTGCCGCGCAGGAGGTCGTCGAGGTCGGCGCGCGGGAGGACGTTGCCGTAGTAGGGATCGTCGGCGAGCGAGCGCAGGGCGATCGAGAGGATGTCGCGGGCGAACAGGGCGCCGTCGTACGGCGAGGGGTTGTAGCGCGAGGTCTGTCCCTGCGGACCGAGCTGCACGCCGGTGAAGCCGAGCTGGCGCACGAAGCCGAGGAAGGCCCGGCCGCCGCCGCTGTACGGCGAGCCGCGGCCGAGGTCCTCGTCGTCGCGTCCGGGGAACGAGACGTCGTGGATCGCAAGCACGAGGTGCCGCTTGCCGAGGATGTCGAGGGCTGCCGCGAGGTCGGCGCGGGCGACGGGGCGATCGTGGGCCGGCATGCGGCGGAAGGGTAGCGAGGGCGCGGCCGCGCGTCACGCGGCGTGGACCGCTCGACCCCCGAACGGCTACCTTCGCCGCGGATGATCGTCACGACCAGGGCCTCCTGGCTGTATTTCATGTTCGCGGCGCGTGGGACGACGCTGTCGCGGATCTGGCGGCGACTGACGGTCAACGTCGTGTTCGCCCTGGTGATGACGCTGGGCCACATGCAGTACGGCTGGCTCGACGGCCGTGACGTGACGCCGCTGCCGTTTACCCTGATCGGCTTCGTCCTCAGCATCTTCCTCGGCTTCCGCATCAACACCGCCTACGACCGCTACTGGGAGGGCCGGCGGCTGTGGGGGCAGCTCGTCAACACCAGCCGTTCGCTGGCGCGGCAGATCCAGACGCTGGTCGGCGCAGGGCCCGGCGACCCGGCGGTGGCAGAGCGGCGCCGGCGCCTGATCTACCTGGTGATGGCGTTCCCGCACGCGCTGCGGATCCGCCTGCGCGGCGAGGAGGCGATGGTCGCCGACCTCGGGCCGTTCGTGACCGCCAGCGAGCTCGACCAATTGCAGCGCGAGCGCAACCGGCCCAACGCGCTGGTCCAGCGGATGGCCGAGCTGCTCGACGAGGCCTACCGCGAGGGGCTCGTACACCCGATGCACCTGAGCCTGCTGCATCAATCGCTGACCTCGCTGACCGACATCCAGGGCGGCTGCGAGCGGATCGCCAACACGCCGATCCCGTTCGCCTACCAGGTGCTGCTGCGCCACATCGTCGGCGCCTACTGCTACGCGCTGCCGTTCGGGGTGCTGCTGCCGCTGGGCCTGCTGACGCCGGTGGTGGTGCTGATGATGTCGTACGCGTTCTACGGGCTCGACGCGCTCGGCGAGGAGATCCAGGAGCCGTTCGGCAGCGACCCCAACGACTTGCCGCTGTCGGCGCTGTGCCGCACCATCGAGATCGATCTGCGCCAGCGCCTCGGCGAGCTCGAGCTGCCCGACCCGGCTCAGCCGCACCACGGCCAGCTGCTCTGAAGGACATCTTTATCTTTATAAAGAAAAGACATGTCGCAAGAGACAGCTTATGTGACGGCGGCGGGGCTGCGGCTCGAGTACCGGTGGGTCGGGCCGGGGCCGCAGGCGGCGCCGACGCTGGTGCTGCTGCACGAGGGGCTCGGCTGCGTGAGCCTGTGGCGCGACTTCCCCGACAGGCTGGCGGCCGCGACCGGCTGCGGGGCGCTGGTGTACAGCCGCGCGGGCTACGGCCGCTCGCAGACGATCGCGCTGCCGCGGCCGCTCGACTACATGCAGCGCGAGGGCGAGGACGTGGTCGGGGCGGTGCTCGACGCGCTGGGCGTGGAGTCGGCGATCCTGGTCGGACACAGCGACGGCGGGTCGATCGCGCTGGTACACGCGGCGACCGAGAAGCGCCGGCGCGTGGCCGGGCTGGTGCTGCTGGCGCCGCACGTGTTCTGCGAGGCGGTGTCGGTGCGCAGCATCGCCGCGGCCAGGCGCGAGTTCGAGGTCGGGGAGCTGCGCGCCCGCCTGCAGCGACACCACGGCGAGAACGTCGACGCGGCGTTCCGCGGCTGGTGCGAGGCGTGGCTCGACCCGGCGTTCATGCAGTGGAACATCGAGGGTCATCTGCCGCGGGTGACGGCGCCGATCCTGCTGATCCAGGGCGAGGACGACGTCTACGGGACGACGGCGCAGCTCGAGGCGATCGCCCGCGGAGCCGCGGGGCCGGTCGAGACGCTGCTGCTGCCGGGCTGCGGGCACAGCCCGTACCGCGAGCAGCCGGACGAGACGCTGGCGGCCGCGGCGAGGTTCGTGCGCGCGCTCGTCGGGCGGTAGAGAGGATATGGTTCATGGGGCATGTCTCATCGGACATGCCCTAGAGGGCATGCTTTAAAGACATGTCCGAGATCACTCGCCCATGCGGATGCGGTGCGCGGGGCAGCGGAGCGACCACTCGCGGCGATTCGCGGGTGGCATGAGGGCGCAGCCGTTGGCGGCGACGGCGGCGGGTTGTTCGTCGAGGACGATGTGCCGGCCGGCGTCGAAGTCGAGGGCGCGCCAGGTGTCGCCGATCACGAGCTCGCCGGCGGGGCCGAGCTCGGCCCCGTCGATCTGCCAGGCGCGGCCGGTGGTGAGGTCGTAGGCGAGGACGCTCGGCGCTTCGGAGCCGGCGTCGCGGAGGTACCAGCCGGAAGGGCCCGGCTCGTCCGGCCGCCGGTCGGCAGGACGGGGCCGAACGCCATGGTGCCGTCGTCGAGCGAGACGCGGGCGATCCGCAGGCCCTCCGGGCTGGCGACTTCGGCCGCGCGCCACAGGCCGCCGCGGCGATCGGCGACGGGGTCGGCGAGCCAGCCGTGGAAGTAGCGGAGCGGCGCGAGGCCGGTCGAGGCCCAGAGGAACGAGCCGCGCTCGCCGCAGTCCAGGAGGGACGGACCGATCCAGTCGATGCTGCGGGGGCGGAGGGCGCAGCCGCGGGGCAGCGCGTGCTCGCAGCCGTCGGCGGACAGCCAGTGCTGCGCGGCGACGTCGTGCGGCCGAACTGCCTCCCAGGCCCAGGCGTCGCGCACCTGCAGCATCGGCTGTGCGTCGTCCAGCTCCTCCACGAGGAAGATCTGGGCGCCGTCGCGGTGGAGGAGCGCGTTGACCGGACCGAGGTCGTTGTCCGAGAGGCAGGCGATGTCGTCGCGGCAGCGGGCGTCGCTCTCGAGCGGGCAGCGGTGCGGGCCGCGAGGTGGGGCGGGCTCGTCGGCGACGACGCCCTGGAAGTGGACCCAGCCGGACTCGGCGACGGTATCGGCGCTGCCGAGCAGGTTCGACGGGACGTAGACATCGCGCTCGTCGCCGCTGGCGAGGTCGTGGACGGTGACGCGGTCCGGGCGGGCGCGGGTGTACGCCAGCGTGCCGCCGTGGCGAGCGAAGCGGAATGCGGGCAGCGGATCGTCTTCGAGGAGGTCTCTGGCGAGCTCGACGCGGCGGTCGGACTCGCTGTCGAGGAGCCACCAGCGCTGACCGATCTGGACGATCACGCGGCGATCGCGACGGTCGTGCTCGACGAGCTCGTCGATCGGCTCGCGCGTGCCGAGGACGGTGTCGTGGAGGACGTGGCGCGGGACGACGCTGGCCACGAGCTCGTCTTCGCGGTCTGCGGAGCGATCCTCGAGGACGACGAAGCGGGCGTTGGCGCTCATCCAGATCGGCTGGTGGCCTTCGCTGCCGGCCAGGGGGATGGTGACGCTCGGCACTTCGACGGGTTCGGGCGGGGGGCGCTCGATGCAGGCGGCGAGCAGGAGCGTCGTGGCGAGGGCGAGACCCGGGCGAGGCGTCGACATCCTCGGCCGGCAACGTGTGAGCGGGGGCGACGATTCCTGCGGGCGCGGTGGGGATCGGCGATCCGCGAGAAGGTTCCGCGTGACGATGGCGAGCGTGGAGCTGTCGCGGCGCGTGGTCTGGGTCCGCGAGCGGGATGTGATCCGAGTCGGGTTGCGAGCTCGTGGACGCGGCGGGTGAGGGGATCTCCCGAGGCGAAGGCGCGTGAGTGCCCGTCTCGGGGCGGCCGAACTTCAGTTATGTTGCCCCGCATGCGCAGAGTCCTTGTCTTGTTGTTCGCGTCGCCGCTGTGCCTCCTCGGATCCACGGCCCGCGCTGACGCCTTGCCGCCCGAGCCCGATCCGTACATGGCCTGCGAGGCGCAGGCGCTGGGCACGGCCTGTGTGTCGGAGCTCGGCGAGGGCCTCTGCGTCGAGGCCGACTGCCCGAGCGACCCGGGGAAGAAGTGCGGCTACTGCGACCCCAAGGCGACGGCGACGACCAGCGCCGGCACCGACACCGGCACGGGGACCACGGGCGCCGACACCACCAGCGCGACCGCCGATACCTCCGGCAGCGGGAGCGAGACGGCCGGCGGGAGCTCGAGCGACGGGGGGACCTCCGACGGGACGTCGCCGAAGAAGGAAGAGGGCTGCAGTTGCCGCAGCGACGCGTCGCCCGGGGCCGCCCTCGGGCTGCTCGGGCTCGTCGGGCTGATGCGCCGGCGCCGGCGCTGAATCGCGGATGTCCGAAAGGACATGCTCGCTGGGCCATGTCCCTCGGGACGGTTGTGAGGGCCGGAGCGCCGGCGCGCCGCCGGACATAGAAGGCATGTCGTTCTGGACATGCTCGCTGGGGCATGTCCTTCGGGACGACCGTGAGAGCCGGAGCGCCGGCGCTCCGCCGGGAAGGCATGGCATTCTAGACATGGTCGCCAGGTCATGTCCTTCAAGACATCTGTGAAGGCCGGAGCGCCGGTGCTCCGCCGGACATGGAAGGCATGTCCTTCGGGACATGCTCTCAACAGGATGTCCGAACGAGGGATCAGTCGACGGTGAAGCTGCGGAGCCACCACTCCAAGTCCAGGTGGCCGCCTTCACCCTCGATCCGGATCGTCCCGCCGACGACGAGGTGGTCGGCGGCGAAGGCCACGCCGACGGCGCCGTCGCGCTCGTCGTCCTGCGGGCTGGCGAACCGCGACGACCATAGCGTCGCGCCCTCGCCGTCGAGCAGGCGGACCATGGCGGAGTCGTTGTCGCCGGCGTCGTAGCCGACGACCGCGATGTGCCCTTGCGGACTCGCGGCCACCCTTTCGGGCCGAGGTATCGTGCCGGCGCTGTCGGGCGTGAAGTCGCTCCACGCCTCGGCGAAGTCGGCGGTCAAGCGGCGGACGAGCAGGCCGTCCGGGTCGAGGCCGCGGCCGGCGAGGACGACGTCGCTGTTACCGAGCGCGGCGGCCGAGTCCCAGGCCGGAGCGGCGGGGTCGTCGAGCTCCAGCGAGAGTAGCGCCCCGGACGTGGCGTCGAAGGCGGCCAGCATCGACCCGCGCGCGTCCGAGAACACCACGCCGGGGACGAGGATCCGATCGCCCGCCGCCACGACTTGCCTGGGTGTCACGATGAGCCCCTCCGGCGTGCGCCCCTCCCACATGGGCTCGCCCGTGGCAGAGTCGAGGCCGTGCATGACGAGCTGCCCCTCGATCTCGGGGTCGCCGGTGCCGACGTAGACCCCGTCGTCGGTGGCGGCGACGCCGACGATGCCGACGTCCGAGAACAGGTCCCACGTCGCCACCAGCGCGCCCTCCGGCGTGAACACGTGGATGCCGGTCCCAGGGCTCGCCAGGAAGATCGAGCCCGCGGGGCTCACGGCGAGCTCGCCGGGGCCCGGCGCCGAGGTGCTCCACAGCTCGTCGCCGGCAGGCGTGAACGCCCTGACGAAGGCCGGCTCGTTCACCACGCCGAAGGTGCAGAGGTAGATCGTGCCGTCCGGCCCGGCGGCGAAGCCCTCGATCCAGCCGGCTCCCTCGACGCTCCACACGACCTCGCCGGTGCGCGTGCAGTTGAGGCCGCAGCCGTCGTTGGGCTCGTCGTTGCCGTCGTCGCAAGCTTCACTGTCGGCGACGACGCCGTCGCCGCAGACCGCCTCGGACGGCGCGCCGGTGCCGGGGTCGCCGCTGGTCGGGGCGCCGGTCGAGGGCTCGGGGCCGGAGGAAGACTCGGGGCCGGTCGAATACTCGGGGCTGTCGGTGCCCTGCGAGTTTTCGCCGACGACGATCGAGGGCAAACAGGCGGATAAGGCGAGGCCGGTGAGGGCCAGGATGCGAGCGGGGATGGACAAGCGTTCGATACCTCCCAGGAGGCTCGTCCCCGGTCGCCGCGAGTTCCGTCAACGCTGTCGCGAATCCTGGCGCTGCGACTCGACGGCCTTGCGATCGCAGAGGTGGCGGCGCCCGCTCCGCGCTCGCGCGAGGCGTCCCACTAAAGTAGATCGGGGGCGCCGCCGATCGCGGAGTTCCGACGCGAGCGGCGGCGCGTCGGACGTCGGTCGGACCCGACGCGATCGGACTGCCCCTGCAGGTCAAGGCGCGCGCGTGACGGCTGCGCGAAGGGGCATGTCCGAAAAGTCAGGCGACTTTCTTGGCCGCGGGGCTCGGGCCGCTGGCGTGGCGGCGCAGCTTGTGGATCCCCGGGTTGTAGCAGACGCCCGGCATGCCCAGCATCTGCGGGACGATGCAGCGGTTGCAGCTCTCGCACGCGGTCGCGGCGGTGTCGGACGGGCCGGCGGCGGCGAGGAAGCGGCGGGCGAGGTCGGGCTCGGCGTAGAAGGGGCGGCCGACGCCGATCATGTCGGCCTCGCCGCGGGCGAGGATCTCGGCGGCCTCGGCGGGGGTGCGGATGCCTCCGACCGCGAACACCGGCAGCTTCACGGCGGCCTTGACGGCGCGGAAGACGTCGCGGTTCCACACCGCCGCGAACGGGTACTTGCGCGCGGCCAGGAACATGCCGACGTGGACCAGCGCCGCGCGCACGCGGCTGCCGGTGGCCTCGAGCAGGCGGCGGCGCAGGCCGGCGTTGTCGAACGAGGCGCGCGGGAACTCGCCGCGGGCGATCGAGGTGTTGGGCAGGGCGTCGGCGATCACCGGGGTGAGCGCGGCGAAGTCGGCGGCCTCGGCCATTCGCGCGATCTCGACGCCCTCGCCGAGGTCGATGCCGCGGCCGATCGGGGTCAGCTCGATCGCGGTGTACTTGAGGAGGACCGGGAAGTCGGCCCCGGCCTCGCGGGCGATGGCCTCGCGGATCTCGCGGACGAAGGTCATGCGCCCGTGGATGTCGCCGCCGTAACGATCGCGGCGGCGGTTGAAGATCGGGCTGAGGAATTGATGCAGCAGCTTGGCGTTGCTGGCGGCCAGCTGGACGCCGTCGTAGCCGGCTTCGCGCGCCCACGCGGCGACCAGGCCGAAGCGGGCGACGAGCTGCTGGACCTCGCTCGTGCTGAGGACGTGGGTCTGGCTGCGGTGCAGCGCGCGCAACCACAGCGGCAGCGGGCTCGGGGCGTACGGCGGCGAGCTGCGCACCGGCGCGAACTTGGTGTGCCACGCCTCGAGCGCGAACAAGCCGCCGTGGCCGAGCTGGGTGACGATCTTGCCGCCGGCCTCGTGGACCGCGCGGGTCAGCGGGGCGAGGGCGAGCATGCGCTCGCGTTCGCCGATCGCCGACATGCCCGGCGAGGTGCGACCCTCGGGACAGACGATCGTGTTGCCCTGAATGATGAGTCCGACCCCGGCGGCGGCGTTCGGCACGAAGTGGCGCGCGTAGATGGCGGCCGGGTCTTCGGCGCCGCCCGCACCCTCGAGCACCGGTGCGCGATAGAGGCGGTTTTTGAGGTGGAGCGTGCCGAGGTCGATGGGGTCGGTGAGGCGGACGGTGGGCATGAATCAGACCGTTTCCGGGAGCAACTGGGCCAGGGTGATTTCGACGAGGGCCTCGATGTGCCGGCGCCGCCGCTTGAGCGCGGCCGGCGACAGCACGTCGCGGCGGAACAGGTCGTTGAGCAGCGGCTCGTAGAGGAAGGGGGCGATGATGGCCCCGAACACCGAGACGATGACCTCTTCGAGGCTGCCGAGTGTGCCAGCGACCCGCCGGCCGACGAACGGCTTGAGCGTGTCGACCAGCGGGTGCAGATATTCGTGGGCGACGCGGCGCAGGTGCGGGTCGTTGTTGAGGAGCGCGCGCTGGATCAGCCGCGGGAAGTCGCGCTCCTGCGCGAGGTGGTCGAGGTAGGCGCCGATGACCCGATGGATCCGCTCGCGCGGCGCCCCGGCCTGGTGAAACGCCGCGAGCAGCCGCGTCCGCAGGCCGCTCATCGCCTCGTCGATGACCTTGCGATAGAGGCCCTCTTTGCTGCCGAAGTGATAGCGGACGAGCGCCGGGTTGACGCCGGCGGCGCGCGCGATGTCCCGCACCGAAGCGGCCGCGTAGCCGCCGCGCGAGAACGCCGAGCGCGCCGCTGCGAGCAGCGCCTGCGCGGTTCGGTCGCCCCGCTCCTCGCGACCGTCTGGGGTGGTTTTCGCCTCGCCCGAGCTCGCCATGCGCACTCCAGATACTTTGCACACCTGTGTAAGCAAGTCGAGCGGAATTTGTACGCGCGTACAAATGCAAACGCCGTGATACAGTGGCCGCTATGCTGCGGTCTGGGCTGATTATCGTGGGGTTGGGTGCGGTGGTGTCGGGGTGTGGTTCGTCGGAGGGGATGATGGCCTCGGCGACGACGACCGGCGTGACGACGGTCGAGCTGACGGCGGCGACGACGGACACGGGCACCGCCACGGGCACCAGCGAGGCGCCGCCGACGACCACCGAGACCGGCGCCGAGACCATCACGACGATGGGGATGACCGGGACGAGCGCGCCGACGTCGACGACGACCGAGAGCTCGACCGAGAGCACGACGACGATGGGCGTCGAGACGATGTCGGGCAGCGAGACGGCGACCGACAGCGAGAGCGGAACCGAGCCGCCGCCGCCGTGCATGCAGGGCGAGGTCGTGTGCGAGGGCGGCGAGGCCAAGGTGTGCGACGGGATGGGCGGGTTCGAGAGCAGCGAGCCGTGCGAGGCCGCCTGCGAACCCGGCGTCGGCTGTCTGGCGTGCGTGCCCGACGCGCCGTTCTGCGAGGGCGACGTGGCCATGAAGTGCGCTTCGGACGGCCTGTCGAGCGAGGTGGTCGAGGACTGCGACGAGCTCCAGGGGATCTCCTGCAACCCGGACATCGGGCTGTGCGACGGCGCCTGCGTCATCGAGAACCTGCAGCTCAACTACATCGGTTGTGACTACTACCCGACCATCACGCTACAGCACGACTCGTACAACAGCGGCACGAAGGTGTTCGCGGCGGTGGTCGCCAACACCGCCGACGTGCCCGCGGCGATCACGGTCACGCGCGGGGCGATGCTGATCAAGGAGGAGACGGTCGCCGCCAAGAGCGTCAAGGCGATCACGCTGCCGTGGATCCCGGCGCTCACGAAGGGGTCCGGGCCCTCGGCGGTGGTGGCCGAAGGAGCCTACCGCCTGCGCAGCGACCGCCCGGTCACGGTCTACCAGTACAATCTTCTTTATGCGTCGGCGACCAACGACGCGTCGCTGCTGCTGCCGGTCAACGCGTGGACCGGCGACTACGTGGTCGCCTCGTACCCGCACTTCCCCCAGCTGAACTACCCCGGCTTCTACGCCGTGACCGCGCGCGAGGACGGGACCACGGTGACGCTGGCGCCGTCGGCGACGGGCAACAAGGTGCAGGCGGGCGGGGGTGTCGCGGCCGACGGCACCGGGGTGGTGGTGCTGAACGCCGGCGATGTCCTGCAGGTGGCCACCGCCGCCGGCGGCGACCTCACCGGCACCGGGGTCAGCGCCGACAAGCCGGTCCAGGTCATCGCCGGGCACAAGTGCACCAACGTGCCCACGGGCGTCGACGCCTGCGATCACCTCGAGGAGGCGATGTTCCCCTACGAGGCGCTGGCGAAGGAGTACATCGTCGTGCCGCCGGGCCAGTCCCCCGACGGGACGCCCGACCACGGCCAGGTCGTGCGGTTTATCGCGGCCGAGCCGAACACCACGCTGACCTTCGTGCCCGACCAGGGGGTGCCGAAGGTCCTCGCCAAGGCCGGCGACTTCGTCGAGCTGGTGTCGACGACCGCCCGCTTCAAGGTGTCGGCCGACAAGCGGTTCATGGTCGCGCAGTACATGGTCGGCCAGGGCGGCGGCTTCGGCGAGGCCGACCCGTCGATGCTGCTGGCCACCGCCACCGAGCAGTACCGCAAGGACTACCTGTTCCACGCCCCCCCGACCTGGGAGAGCAACTTCGTCGACATCATCCTCAAGAACGGCACGACGGTGTCGGTCGACGGCCAGCCGGTGCTCGCGCCGGTGCAGATCGGGATGACCGGCTACTCGCTGGCCCGCGTGAAGCTGGACGCCGGCCCGCTCAGCGACGGCAACCACACCATCGTCGGCAGCGACCGCGTCGGCATCGGCGTCTACGGCCTGCAGGACTTCGGCAGCTACTGGGTGGTCGGCGGCCTCGACCTCGACCACCTGTAGCGAGCTTCTCGGAAACTCCGGGCGACGTTCGCGATGTGTCGTCGCCCGACTGACGGCGTCGCGAGATTCGACGCCGGAATTTTCCCCGCGCCTTGACGAAGTGCGGGAGGTGATCGATGCTCTGAAGGCGCGGTCGTCTTTCGGCGCGCGCACCGATCGTCGTCACCTCGAGCTTCCGAAGCGGAAGCGGTTCCGAAGAGGAAGCGAACGAGACGAACGGCGGGACGCACTCGAAGCTCGTAAAGCTCGGAGAAGATCTCGAAGGAGTCGCGGAAGCAGGACGGCAGAAGCTCGCGCAAGACGTCGGAAGAACCCGCGTCAGTCTCGGTCCCCGGTCCATCGCTTCGCGGACACCGGACGAGACGATGCGAATCAGCCAGTGACTCCCAATGGGAGCGCCCCCATCGAGGGCCCATCGGCATGGTGCAGAATCACCGCGCTGTTTGCGGCGTCGCGTCCGATGCGGGAGAGATCTGCTCGATTCGCCCGCATGTTGTGCTCTGCGGCCTCTGCGCCAGAGAGGCCGGATCGGCCTGCGTGAGCGCCGCACGCGCCCAAAAGCTGTTTCTGCTCGGCATAGCGGCCGCTCTGCGGGCCGGCAAAGTGCTTGACGGGGATCCTGAACGGATGTAGCTACCCAGCAAGTGTTCAGTGCAACGCTTCCTGGGCAACGATGCTAGAGCACTCTTCAGGCTTTCCCCGCGCGCGCTCCCTCCTTCAGACAGAGGCACGTTCGAGCGGTCTAGAACGTACCTCAACCGCCGCGGGGGAGCCTGATGTTTTACCGATTGGGTTGGATGGCGCCCGGCTGAACGCGATTCGCGAGCAGCTCTGTCAGGGTCGCCACGCCGACGTCGTGGCCCAGCACGAGGTCGCCGCGCGCGCCGGCAGCTACGCGGATTGGCCGGCGGGCTTCGACGACCGGCTGCTGTCCGCGCTGGCGAAGCGAGGCGTGACGCGGCCGTACACGCACCAGGCCGAGGCCATCGCGGCGGCCCGCGGCGGGCAAGACGTGGTGCTGGCGACCTCGACGGCGTCGGGCAAGTCGCTGTGCTTCCACGCGCCGATCGTCCAGGCGGCGCTCGACGACTCGCGGGCGCGAGCGCTGCTGCTGTTCCCGACCAAGGCGCTGGCGCGCGACCAGGTCCGGAGCCTGCGCGCGCTGGCGGCCGAGGTGGGGCCGGGGCTCATCGGCGCCGGCGCCTACGACGGTGACACACCGCCGGAGGAGCGCAAGGCGGCCCGCACCCGGGCCCACGTGGTGGCGACCAACCCGGACATGCTGCACCGCGGGATCCTGCCGCACCACGACCGCTGGGCGCCGCTCCTGGCCGAGCTGCGCTACGTCGTGCTCGACGAGCTGCACATGTACCGCGGGGTGTTCGGCAGCCACGTGGCCAACGTGCTGCGCCGGCTGTGGCGGGTGTGCGCGTACCACGGGGCGCGGCCGACCGTCATCTGCTGCTCGGCGACGATCCACAACCCGCGCGAGCTGGCGGCCGCGGTCACCGGCCGGCCCGACTTCGTGCTGGTCGACCGCGACGGGGCGCCCACCGGGCCGCGCACGTTCGTGGTCCTGAACCCCAAGGTCGTCGACCCGGCGACCGGCGTGCGCCGCGACTACCTCAAGGTCACCCGCGCGGTCACGTCGGTGTTCCGCGAGGCGGGCGTGGCGACGCTGGCGTTCTGCCGCACGCGCAAGGCGGTCGAGCTGCTGACCCGCTACCTCCGCGAGGACGAGGCCGGGGTGACGCCCGGCGAGCCGGTCGGGATGGACGCGGCGGCGCAGGCCCGCGCCGAGCTGGCGAAGAAGAAGATCCGCGGCTACCGCGGCGGCTACCTGCCGGAGCGCCGGCGCGAGGTCGAACAGGCGCTGCAGGACGGCGAGGCCCAGGTGGTGGCGACCACCCACGCGCTCGAGCTGGGGATGGACATCGGCGGGCTCGACGCGGTGGTGCTGGCGGGTTACCCGGGCACGCGGGCGGCGACGCTGCAGCGCTCGGGTCGCGCGGGCCGGCGGCTGTCGCCGTCGCTGACGGCGCTGGTGCTGTCGTCCGACCCGCTCGACCAGTTCATCGCGGCGACGCCGTCGTTCCTGTTCGACGAGCCGCCGGAGCGGGCGCAGGTCGACCCCGACAACCCGGAGATCCTGATCCCGCACCTGCGCTGCGCGGCCTACGAGCTGCCGATCACGCTGCCGCCCGGCGAGGCGCCGGAGACGGTGGTGTACCCGGGCATCGCGGCGGGGGAGATCGGGCCGGCGCTGGCGTACCTGGCCGAGCGCGGGGCGCTGCACGGGGAGCGCGGAGCCGACGGGGCGGCGCGCTACTTCACGATCGGCGACGCGTTCCCGGCCGACAAGGTCGACCTCCGCGGCGGGCTCGAGGAGAACTTCACGGTGCTCGAGGTGGCCCCCGGGCTGGCGAGCGACGGGCGGCTGCTGGCCGAGGTCGACTTCGAGGACGGGCCGCTCTACCTCCATCCGGGCGCGATCTACTCGGTAGAGGGCACGACCTACGAGGTGCTGCGCCTCGACTGGCAGCCGCGCAAGGCGTACGTCCGCGAGGTCAAGGCGACCTACTACACCGAGGCGATCTCCCAGGTGAAGGTGCGCCTGGTCGAGCCGATCGCGTCGGACCCGCCGCGCGGCCGCGGGCTCGGCTACGCCCACCTGGTCCGCACGGTGCCGGGCTTCAAGAAGCTGCGCTTCCGCACCCACGAGAACGTGGGCGCCGGGCCGGTCCACCTGCCCGACCTCGAGCTGCACACGCTGGCGGTGCACTTCACGTTCGGGGAGTGGGCGCTGTCGCTGGTGCCCGACCCGGGCCGGCGCGCGGCAGCAGCGCTGGCGATCGGCCACGCGGTCCACCACTGCGCGGCGATGCTGCTGATGTGCGACGTCCACGACCTCGGCCACGCGGTGGTGGCGGGCACGGCCGAGGCCGGCTCGTGGGCGCCGGTGATCGCGGGCCGCGGCGGCCGGGTGTCGACCGACTCGGTGATGCAGGCCGGGGCGGCGCCGTGCCTGCTGGTCTACGACAACCTGCCGGGCGGGGCGGGGCTGGCGTCGCAGGCGTACGCGCTCGGGGCCGAGCTGTTCGAGCGGGTGATCGCGGCGGTGTCGGGCTGCCGCTGCGCGCGGGGCTGTCCGACCTGCCTGGGGGTGCAAGGCGTGGGCGAGCCGCTGGGGAGCCACGGCGGTGAGGCGGTGCGGTCGGTGCCGGCGGAGTCGCCGGGGCTCAAGGGGCTGGCGAGCCGGATCGCGGCGATGCAGTCGCTCCCGGGGGCCAACCACACGCCGCCGCGCCCGACCCCGCAGCCGCGCGAGAGCCTCCGCGCCGATGCGATGGCGCTGTTGATGGCGCTGCGCGACCGCCTGCGAGGCGCGGCGTGAGCTCACTGCTGCGGCGGTTCGAGCGGGCGCTCGGCGGTCGCGGGCTGGGTGAGGACGGCGAGAAGAGCTCCGCTGAGAGCGGCGGGCCGAACGAGGCTGCGGCGCTGCCGAGCTCGTCGGGGACGCCGGGCTCGGGCGAGGGGCGGCTGCCCGAGCGGACAGAGATGGGGCGGAGTGGTCCGCGCGGGGCAGCTTCGGCGGAGGGCCCCGGTTCTGCTGCACGGAGCCGGGAGGCAAACCTGACTCGAGAGGCAGGTGGACGTGCGCTGGCGCCGCGAGAGCATCGGGTCAGTGGTTCGCCTGGACCGGAGCGCTCGTCGCTGGCGGCGCGCTCGGCGGGGCTGACCGAGCGGAGTGGTTTGCGAGCGGGCGGGTCTTCGGAGGATGTCCCGACGAGCGCTGCTGCGAGTCGGGGATCGGTCTTGCCTCAAGCAGGGCAGGCTCCGCGAGAGACGCCCCGCGGTGAGGCGCGGCGGATCGATCCGTGGGTCTCGGGGGTCTACGTCCTGTGGTCGCATCGCTCGCGGCCGACCCGACCGAAGGCGTCCGCGAGTGACTGGCAGATCCTCTCGGAGTCGACGGTGACGTACCCCGAGCCGCGAGCGAACCCGGCGGGGCGGGGCTCCGTGGGGGGCGTCTCACGCGCCGAGAGCGAGCGTGGCCGGCGTCCGGAGCTCCCGGCCGGTGCGGGAGGGCGGGGCGAGGCCGGGCCGCGAGGCGCGAGCGAGGTCGCGGTGAGCGGCGAGTCTCAGCCTCACGTGCGGGGCGAGGTCGGGCCGCGAGGTGCGAGCAGGGCGGCGGGGAGCGGTGAGGCGTGGGGCGGGCCGCAAGGTGCGGGCAGCGTCGCGGTGAGCGGCGAGTCGCAGCCCCACGTGCGGGGCGAGGTCGTGCCGCGAGGGGTGAGCAGGGCAGCGGCCAGCGGTGAGCTGCGGGGCGGAGCGGACGTGCGGGGCGAGGTCGGGCCGCGAGGGGCGGGCAGGGCAGCGGCCAGCGGTGTAGTGCGGGGCGGAGCGGACGTGCGGGGCGAGGTCGGGCCGCGAGGGGTGAGCAGGGCAGCGGCCAGCGGTGAGCTGCGGGGCGGAGCGGACGTGCGGGGCGAGGTCGGGCCGCGAGGGGCGAGCAGGGCAGCGGCCAGCGGTGAGCTGCGGGGCGGAGCGGACGTGCGGGGCGAGGTCGGGCCGCGAGGGGCGGGCGAGGTTGCGGCGAGCGGCGAGCTGAGGGCCAGCGCGGACGTGCGGAGCGAGGTCGGGCCGCGAGGGGCGGGCGAGGTTGCGGCGAGCGGCGACCTGAGGGTCGACGCTGGCTCGCGGGGCGAGCTGAAGGGGCGAGGTGCGAGCGGACCAGCGCTGCAGCGGGGCGAGGGGGCGGCTGAGATGCGGTGCGATGGAGCAGCGAGGCGGCCGGCGGGCACGCTCGGCCACTGGCCTGGCGACGAGGTCGGGTCAGGGCAGTCGGGGCCGGCCTCCGTCTGCGAGCGGCCGGCGCTGTGGCGGCGGATGGTGCGGTTTCAGGACGAGCGGGCGGCGCCGACGCTGCCGCGGGGCGAGGCGGGGATGGGGTTCGTGCACGAGGTGACGCGGTGGCCGTGTCGCGGCGCCCGGCCGCCGCTGCTCGGCGGGCGCGGGCTCGAGCTGCCG
The DNA here is from genome assembly GCF_026626665.1 of Nannocystis pusilla. GTDB lineage: Bacteria > Myxococcota_A > Polyangia > Nannocystales > Nannocystaceae > Nannocystis > Nannocystis pusilla. The sequence goes on along the minus strand of NZ_JAPNKE010000002.1, from coordinate 5,714,094 downwards.
GGGCCGGCGGAGTGGCAGGCGGCGTTCACGTGTTTGTATGGACATGTTGAAAGGGACATGTCCGAGCGGGCACGTTTCCTCGACCTCGAGTCGACCGGGCTCGGGCACGGAGCGGGCACGGTGGCGTTCGTGGTCGGGCTGGCGACGCTGGACGGCGACCACTGGCAGATCGAGCAGTGGCTGCTGACGCAGCTGTCGGGCGAGGTGGCGCTGCTGGCCGACCTCGAGGCGCGGGTGCGGGCGCTCGGCGGGCCGCTGGTGACGTTCAACGGCGCCAGCTTCGACCTGCCGCTGCTGCGCGGGCGGCTGCGGCGGTGCGGGCTCGCGACCGACGCGTTCGCGGGGACGCACCTCGACCTGCTGCCGGTCGCGCGCCGGCTGTGGCGCGGGCGCGGGCCCGACTGCCGCCTGACGACGCTCGAGCAGACGCAGCTCGGCGTGCAGCGGTACGGCGACATCGCGGGGCGGGCGATCCCGGAGGTGTTCTGGACGGCGCTCCGCGAGCCGCACGAGGCCCGGGCCCGCGAGGCGGTGCGCCGCGTGGTCGGCCACAACCTCGTCGACGTGCTGACGATGCCGGCGCTGGCCGGAGCGATGGCGCGGACGCTGGCAGCGCCCGGGGACCCGGAGCTGGTCCAGCGGGCGGTCGATCACCGGAACGCCATCGGACGTCGGGCCCGCAAGGCAGCAGCGCTGCATGGGGCCGGCCGAGCCGCGACGCCCGCTCGGGAGCCGGTGGTCGATGCGTCGCCCGCCGCCAGGACGGCCCAGGACGCGGATCTGCGGCGGGTTGCGCACCTGGGGTCGTGACACCCGCAGGCCTCGCCGAGACCCGAAGTTCGCGTCGCGGCGGCGGTGCGTGGGTGCAGCGAACGGACCCCCGGGCAGGCTCGCGCGGCTTGCGGGCTCTTAGCAGCGCCGGCGGTCCGTGCTAGCGTGAGTGCCGACGTGAATCCCGCCCGCAGACCCTCGCCTCTGGTCCTCGCGCTGTGCCTCTGCGTGAGCGGGTGCATGTCGCTGACGCCGCAGCTCCAGCCGACCGACTTCGCCAAGCTCGAGACGATCAAGGATCGCGCCGAGCGCGAGAAGGCGCTCAAGGAGAACTGGATCTTCCGCCACGAGGAGCCGCAGGGCACCCGCTACACCAAGGGCCTGCACCCGCTGTCGACCAAGCGCAGCTGGCAGTCGCTCGACGCGATCCTCCGCTCCGAGAAGAACAGCGCGGAGGCGCTGCCCTACAAGGAGCTGCGCCGCTCGCGGATCCTGGCCGCGCTGGGCGCGGTGACCGGCCTGCTGTTCATCGCCAGCGGGGCGGCGACCGCCCGCGAAGGCTTCGACTTCCAGAAGTTGAACGGCGCCAACGGGGTGATGCTGGGCAGCGTCCTGGCGACCGTGGGCCTGGCGATCGCGGCCGGCGTGTACTACCGCCGGGCCGAGAAGGGCTACGCGCGGGCGGTCAACATCTACAACGACAGCCTGGGGATGCGCCTCGGGCTGCTGACGCCCAACGGCGACTACATCCCGCCGGCCGACGCCGCGGTCGACGCCGAGGGCTACATCCTCACCGAGGACGCCAACACGCGCATCGAGGAGCACAGCCGTATCCGGCGCCGGGTCCGTCGATCGCGCCGGCGCCGGCGCCGAACACGACCGCGCCCGCGCCGGACACGACCGCGCCGCCGATGAGCGCTCCTCCGCCGACCCCCGCGCAGCCCCCGCAGCTGCCGCCGCCGACGACGGCGCCGCAACAGGCCGGGTTCCGGCCCCGCCTGGTGCCGCGTCCCGCGGCGCAGGAGCCGGTGGACGCGCTGCAGCCCGGGCGAGCGCTGACGCTGCTGCCGCGGCGGTGAGAACCCCTGGAAGCGGCTGAAGGCGGTCGAGCGGGGCCGCAGCGCGGCGCCGGGGCACGCTGGAAGCAAAGCGCGCGACGATACCGTCACGGCGGAGGGACGGGAGTCGGGGACGCTGGAAGCGGCAGATTGCGGGGCCGGCCCGGGCGGCCGGAGGTGACCGGAGGACGCTTGGAGGGTCGAGCGCGCCGCAGCGACGCCGTCGCCGTGAAGACGGGCGCGCAGCCGTTGCTGCGGGGCGGGTGTCCCCGCGGCGGGCGCGGGGGCGTCGCAGGGACGCGCTGTCGCAGGTCGAACGCGGGCACGCTGCGGCGGTGACTCTGCTAAGGTCGCGGCGCATGTCCGCCACCGCCGACTCGCGCGCGCACGCCCTCGCCTCGCCGTCCGGGGCGCGCGGCGGTCTTTTCGGACATGTCCGAACGGCCATGTTGCTCGCCGGCCTGCTGGCGGCGGGTTGCAAGAGCCGACCGGGCCCGAGCGGGAGATTTCGGGGGCCAAGATCTTCGCCCAGAACTGCGCGCGCTGCCACGGGCTCGACGGCAAGGGGCTGTCGGAGGTGGCGGGCGTGCGCGACCTGACCGACCCCGGGTTCATGAGCACCATCAGCGACGAGCGGATGCGGCGATCGATCCGCGGCGGGCGGCCGCCGACCATGCCGAGTTTCCCGCACTTCAGCGAGCCGACCCTCAAGGTGCTGGTCGCCTACGTGCGGGCGCTGTCGCAGCCCGAGTTGCAGCTGCCGCCGCCGCCACCGCCTGGCCCTTGAGACATGCCGCGTCCACGATCGGCGAGCGGCGCGGTCGAGGTGGTGTGGCCGGGCAAGTACGGGCCTGACGGCGCGCGCGTCGAGGTGCCGGCGCGCACGCTCGGGCTGCGGGTCGAGCAGGTGATCGGCGGCGGTGAGGCCGAGCCGACGCGGGCGCCGGGGCTGCTGGTGGGCGGCGACAACCTGCTGGTGATGGACGCGCTGATGGCGACGCACGCGGGGGCGATCGACCTGGTGTACATCGACCCGCCGTTCGCCACCGGCCACGAGTTCGAGCGGACGACGCGGGTGGGGGCCGACGCCGAGGGGCCGAGCTGCGCTCGCGGGCCTACAGCGACCGCTGGCCTGGCGGGGTCGCCGGGCTGCTGCGGATGCTGGACCCGCGGCTGCGGCGGATCCACCGGCTGCTGGCGCCGCACGGCAGCCTGTACGTGCACGTCGACCCGATCGTCGGCCACGCGGTGAAGCTGCTGCTCGACGAGATCTTCGGGCCAGGTTGTTTTCAGCGCGAGATCGTGTGGCGGGTCGGCTGGGTGTCCGGCTTCAAGGCGCGGGCGAACAACTGGATCCGCAACCACGATCTCATCTACTTCTACGTCAAGGACCCGCAGCGGTTCGTGTTCCACCGCCAGGTGAACCCGCACCCGGCGGAGTACCGGCGGCGCAAGGGCGAGGCCGACCAGCAGGGCGGGGTGCCGGTCGAGGACGTGTGGAACGCGAGCCCGGCCGAGTGGCGGCTGCGCGGGGTCGACTCGCTCGACTCGATTCAAATCAAGAGCTTCTCGCGCGAGAAGACCGGGTGGGCGACGCAGAAGAACGAGAGCTTGCTGCGCCGGATCGTCGCCGCCAGCTCCGATCCGGGCGCGCTCGTGGCCGACTTCTTCTGCGGCGCCGGGACCACTCTGGCGGCCGCGCAGGCGCTGGGGCGGCGCTGGATCGGCTGTGACAGCGCGGCCGCGGCGATCGAGCTGGCGCACGCGCGGATGGCCGAAAAGCCAGGTGTTCGGTTCGTGCGGGCCGGGCTCGGGGCAGAGGAGCGCCATATCTGGCTCTCGGGACAGGCCGAGCCGTGGCCGGCGGCGGTGCTGCGCCTGCGCGGGGCTCAGGCGGTCCCGGGGCCGCTGGCGGGCGTGGTCGGCGACACGGCGGTGTGGGTCGGGCCGCCGGACGGGGCTGTGACTGCGGAGGCGGTGGGGGTGGCGGCTGCCGCTGCGGCCGAGCTGGGGCTGCGGCGGCTCGAGGTGCTGGCGTGGGCGTGGGCGTTCCCGGCGGGGATCGAGCTGGCCCGAGGGACAGGTGTTTCGGTGGTCTGCCTGCAGCTGCGGCGCGCGCTGCTCGATCCGCGCGGCACCACGGGGGAGCTGCCGTGGAGCGAGCGGCCGGTGGTGGAGGTGAGGTTCGCGCTCGCGGCGACGGAGACGGGGTTTCGCGCCCGCGCGACGCTGGTGGGGGCGCGGCTGTCGGCGCCGACGCGGGCGACTGCGGCGCTGGAGGCGACGGGCGACGCCCGCGCGGCCGTCGAGGCGTGGTCGCTGGCGTTCAGCGCGGGCGGAGAGTCTTTGTGCGCGTCGCAGGCTGCGGGGGAGCAGGAACTCTCGTGGGCGGCGAGCGGAGGTGAGGAGCTGCGGCCAGGCGTGACGGGGGCAGAGACGGCGGAGACGAGCGCGCGGCAAAACGGCGAGGCGCGAGCTGGCGGGAGCGAAGCGAGCGGCGAGAGCGATGCGAGCGCGGAGACGAATGCGTCGCCAGCGGGTGAGAGCGATGCGAGCGCGGACGCGACAGCGTCGCGAGCGGACGAGAGCGGTGCGAGCGTGGACGCGACAGCGTCGCGAGCTGGCGGGAGCGATGGGAGCGCGGAGACGAATGAGTCGTACGCGGGCGGGAGCGAAGCGAGCGCGGAGACGAAAGCATCGCGAGCTGGCGGGAGCGAAGCGAGCGCGGAGACGGATGCGTTGCGAGCGGGCGGGAGCGAAGCGAGCGCGGAGACGGATGCATCGCGAGCGGGCGGGAGCGAGGCGAGCGCGGAGACGGCGAGTGCGTCGCGCAGGAGCGAAGCGAGCGCGGAGACGGTGACCGAGGCGTCGCTCCTCGGCGGGAACGCGAGGGCGGAGACAGCACGTATCGAATCGCCGGGGGACGCGCGGGAGGTGTCCGTGCCAGCCGCGGGCGCCGACGGCCGCGAGGTGAGCACGCGGGTCGTACGCGTCGGGGCGGCAGGTTCGGCGGTCGATGTTGCGTCATCGCGTGCGAGCGGCGACGAGTCGGGCGCGAGCGGCGACGACTCGAGCGCGAGCGGCGAGGCCGGCGGGGTGGCGCCGCATCGGCCGGTGTTCGCGGCGGCGCGGACGCGGAGCCGGCGGGAGCTCGACGCCGACAGCGGGTGGATCGATCTGCCGGGAGCAGGCCCGTGGACGGCCTCGGTCCGGGTGGTCGACGTGCTCGGCGGCGAGAGCTGGCACGCCTGGCGCATCGAGCATGTCTGTTAGGACATTTTCATGAGGACATGTTCTCCGTGACATGTCCTTTCTTTGGCTGACGCGCGCCCGACAGTCAGGGCCGGTCGAGGTGAAAGTAGGCGTCGAGGGTGCGCAGGCGCGGGTCGTCGACGCGGCCGCCGACGGTGAAGTGGTAGAGGCTGCGCAGCTCGTCGGCCTCGGGGAGGCCGAGCAGGTTTCGGGTCGGCTGGTCGAAGAAGCAGCCGATCCCGGTGGCGGCGATCCCGAGGGCCTCGGCCTCGAGGTAGAGCTGCTGGCCGATCGCGCCGGTCTCCCAGTACAGGCGGCGGTAGTGGGCCGGGCCCTCGCGCTCCAGCTCGGCGCGGAGGTCGACGAACATGGCGACGGCGAAGGCGCCGTCGGCGGCGATGTCCTGGGCGCAGCTGACGAGGGCGGCGTGGCGGCGGACGTCGCCCTCGCGCAGGCCCACCAGCGGGAGCTCGGCCGGGCAGTCGGGCGGCGCGCGCCACGAGGCGTCGGGCAGGGCGGCGCGCCAGCGGGCGACGCGGCTCGGCTCGCGGACCAGCAGGTAGAGGCCGGGCTCGACGCCCTGGACGCGGTGGACCATGAGCGCCAGGTCGACCGCGGGTCGCCACGGCAGCGCGGAGAACGGCTGTCCTCCGGGTAATGTCTGAAGAAGCATGTCGTAAAGGGCAGCCGCGGTGATGCCGGTGCGGCCGTCCATGGCGACGGCGCTGCGGCGGCGGCGGACCAGCGGCGCCGCCGGGACCTCGAGGTCGCACGCGCGCGGGCTCGGCGGCGGCGGCCAGGGGCGCGGGGTCGCGAGTTCGTTCGTCGTGGCCGCGGCGACTTCGTGCACGATCGGCCACTCGTGGTGGCTCTCGCTGAGCTGGTTGGGCTGGCCCTCGAGGACGGTCGGGGCCAGGTCGAGGAGGGCGGCGACGTCGAGCCCCGGCGGTGCGCCTGCGGGCAGCAGGGCGACGAGGCACTCGGGGAGCTCGGCCTCGACGCCCAGGCCGAGGTCGCCCAGGCCGAGGAGGGCGGCGAGCCGGGCGTCGGGCAGCGGATCGACGAGGACCGCGCGCCAGCCGTGGAGCGCGGCGGCGATCGCCAGCGCGGCGACGGCGTGGCCGACGTCGTGGTTGCAGTAGCGGAAGGCCCGCTCGCCGTACTTCCACGCCTCGCGCCAGGCGATCGAGGACAGGCCGACGAGCAGGCCGGGGAAGCCGAGGGCCTGCCAGGCGCCGGCGTCGAGGGCGGCGCGCCGCTCGAGGCCGTGCAGCAGCGGAGAGTAATGGTAGAGACCTGGCCCTTCGGACAGGCCGGCGAGCGGACCCGCGAGCAGATAGACCTCGGTGGGGTGCAGGTTGCCGCTCGAGGGGTTGACGCGCAGCGACCAGCGCGAGGCGCCGGCCTGCTTCCACGCGGACAGGGCGAAGGCGTGGAAGCACAGCGAGCCGATCAGGTCGAGGTCGAGGGCGGCAGCGGCAGGGCCCGGGTCGCGGAAGAGGTCGGCCCAGGTCGGGCTGTCCTCCGAGACATGGGGGTGGACGCGCGGCAGGGCGTAGCGCTCGGCGCCGTCGTAGAGGCGGAAGGGGTTGGGCTGGGTGTCCCAGTCGAGGTAGCCGAGCGAGGCGGCGTAACGACCGGGCCGGTGGGCGGTGCGCTCGTGGTAGTCGAGGACGCGCTCGAGGTCGCTCGGCATCGCCGAGAGTATAGGCGTGGTCGCGGCGCGACGGGCGTGGCAAGCTCGGGGCGATGACCGCGACGCCGCTGCACTTCCGCGACGTGGAGGAGCTCTACGCCGCGCTGGCGTCGACGCACGGGCCGCTGGCGGACCTCCCCGAGACTCCGGAGGAGTGCGAGGCGCAGGACGCCGCCCTCGCCGCGCGCATGGACGAGACGGCGGTGCCGCTGCTGGTGACGGCGCTCCGGGGCCTGCGCTGCAGCGCCTCGCTGTTCGACCGGTTCGTCTTCTCCGACGCCGCGAGCCTGCTGGGGCATCTGGCGAGACAGCGCCCGGAGCCGGTGGCGCGCGCGCTGCTCGCCTGCCTGGACTGCGACGGGCCGCCGGAGGCGATCGACGCGCTGGGAGACACCGCGCTCGCGTCCACGGTCGCCCCGCTGCTGGCCCGGGTGTCGCGGCGGCACGCCGACCCGGAGCTGCGCGAGGCGCTGGCGGGGACGCTCGAGGTGCTCGACGGAGAGCCGGCGCGCGCGGAGTTGGCGGCGTGGCTGGCCGACGGCGATCCGTCACCGGAGGTGTCGGCCGAGCTGCGACGGATCGCCGAGCGGCTCGGCCTGGCCGCGCGGTGAGAAGGCCGGGCCGCTCGACGGGCGCGGCGCTCCGTTGCGCTGGCGGGGCTGGGCCTGTCGGCTCGGCCTGGCCGCGAGGTGAAAGCCGCGTGCGCTCCGTTGCGCGTGGGCGGGGGTTGGCCCATCGGCTCGGCCTGGCCGCGAGGTGAAAGCCGCGTGCGCTCCGTTGCGCGTGGGCGGGGGTTGGCCCATCGGCTCGGCCTGGCCGCGAGGTGAAGGCCGCGCGGGCCGGTTCGTGGCGGGTCTTTAGGACATGTGCTTTAGGACATGTCGTGGATCGCGGCGCGGCTTGCTCGCGGGCTGCGTCCGTGCGAGCCTGCGGGCATCGAAGTCCTCGACCCACTCGCTCACGCGCCGCCGGAGCTGGTGTGGGGGCTCGTGGCGCGCGGGATCGGGGTGGTCTATGCGATCGCGTTCGCGTCGCTGACGTTCCAGGTCGGGCCGCTCGCGGGGCGCGAGGGGTCGCACCCGTGGCAGAGCTGATGGCGGCGATCCGGCGCGACTTCCCGGCGCCGCGCCGCTGGCTGTACTTCCCCGGGCTGCTGTGGCTGCACGCGGGCGATCGCTGGCTGCGGGCGCTGCCGTGGCTGGGGCTCGCGGCGGCGCTGACGATCGTGGCGGGCGGGCCGCACACGCCGCTGGCTTTCTTCCTGTGCTGGGCGCTGTACCTGTCGCTCGACCGCGCGGTGGTGCTGGTGTACCCGTGGGACAGCCTGCTGCTCGAGGCTGGCTTTTGGGCCATGTTCCTGCCGGCGCTGGCGTGGGCGCCGGCGGTCGCGGCCACCGGCGCGCCGACGCCGGCGCTGGCGTGGGTGTTCCGGCTGCTGCTGTTCCGCGTGATGTTCGGCTTCGGCAAGCAGAAGTTCGCCGGCTCGACGCGGGCCGACGCGGGCTTTTAAACGGGTTCGCGATCCGCCAGCCGCTGCCGACGCCGCTCGGGTGGCTGGCCCACCGCGCGCCGATGGGGGTGCACAAGGCCGCGCTGGCGCTGCTGTTCGTGGTCGAGGTGGTGCTGCCGCTGGCGATCTTCGTCCCGGGACCGGCGAGCGTGGTGTTCGGGCTGGCGACCGCGGGGCTGATGCTGGCGATCGCGGCGACCGGCAACTACGGATTTTAATGTGCTGACGATCGCGCTGTGCGGGGTGTGCTTCGACAGCGCGACGGCCCTGGCGCCGCTCGAGCTGTTCGCGCCGTCGCTGCCGGCGACGACGCTGGCGCTGCAGGCGTTGATCGTGCTGCACACGTTCGGGGCGCTGCTGTGCCTGCCGCTCAACACGTGGGCGTCGTTCACGTGGACGCTGTGGCCGTGGTGGGAGCGCGTGCTGCCAAGGGCGCTGCGCTGGCCGATCGCGGTGTTCCGCGGGCTGCAGCCGCTGCGGTGGTTGCACGCGTACGGGGTGTTCCCGCCGCGCTCGGCGCCGGCGATCAAGATGAGCCCCGCGCTCGAGGTGACGTGGGACGAGGCCCGGTGGCACACGCTGACGCCGCGCTGGTGGCCGACGCTCGAGAGTTCGCCGCCGCGGTGGGTGGCGCCGCATCACCCGCGCTTCGACCACGCGATCGTGTACGAGGCGACGGGGTTCCACGAGGCCAGCGTGCTGCGCAACCTGACGGGGCGCTGGGACCCGTACGGGCACGCGCGCTGCTCGGGGGCGGGACGGTTGATGCGGCGGGTGTTGCGAGGCGAGCTGCGCTCGCGGCTGTTCTTCGGCGAATCATTGCCGGCGGAGCGCGGGGCGCCGATCGCCGCACGTGTCCGAATGTACATGTTGGAGGCGACGACGCCGGCGGAGCAGCGCGCGAGCGGGGCGTGGTGGCGGCGGACGCTGGTCGGGCCGCACCTGCCGCGCGCGCGGGCGGAGGACCGCTGGCTCGACGGTCGGCCGCCGCCGCCGGAGCTGTGGGCGCCGGAGGACTGGCGGTGGATCGGTCGCTCGCGTCTGGGGCCGCTGCTGCGCCGCGCGGCGGCCGGCGAGGACCCGCACGCGCTCGTGTGCCTGGAGACGACGGAGCTGACGGCGGCGGACGTGGACGCGCTGTGGGGCGAGTTCGTGCCGATGTTCGCGGCGACGGACCGCGACGACTGGTCGCAATTGCCGGCGCTGGTGGAGCGGGTCCGCGGGCGCTGGAGCGGGCCGCAGATCGATCGCTTCGAGCGCTTGCTGGGCCGCTACGCGCTGCTGGGGATGGCCCGCTGCGAGCGGCTGTTCGTGGCCGGCGGGCTGCGGGCGATCCTCGGCCGAAGGCCGGCGCCGCTCGACGTCGAGACCCACCTGCACCTGAATCTTTTGATGAGACACGTGATCGGCGAGGGGCGCGAGGCGTACGCGGCGATGATGCGGGAGCCCGAGACTGCGGCGACATGGCTGTCGCGGATGAGCCTGCGCTCGGGATGGTTCTTCGAGGCGGTGCTGCGGCCGGAGCGGATGGCCCATCAGGCCCAGAAATTTCGCATGCTGGCGAGCCAGGTCGAGGTGCGCGGGTGGCCGCGGCCGAGCGCGCGGGCGGCCGAGCTCGCGGCATGGGGGGCGGCGCGGATGCGGCGGCTGTGGGGCGCGTTCGCGATGATCGAGTTCCTGCGCGGTGAATTTCGTGAAGAGGTGTGGGCGGAGACGCCGGAGCGATGGCCTCGCTTCGAGCTGTGCGCGGACCTGTCGCTGCGGCCGCTCGCGAAGCCGGACGAGACGACGCGATCCTGAGCGCCGATGCGCGCTGCGGCGTCGGGTTCATGCGGGCTACGATGCGGCGGATGCAGAAGCATGTGGTCATCTTCCAGGCGCCCGTCCCCGTCGGTCATCGCGTGGAGCTGGTGTGGTACGACGTCGTGGTCGACGGCCTGTTCGGCACGAGTCGCAGAGAGCGGCCGCACGAGCCGGTGATCACCGACCTCGACACCGGCATCGTGTACGTGTCCGATCGGCTGTTCGTGACTCCGGGCGTGAAGCGGGCCAAGGAGCCGATCGAGGTCAGCGAGGAGCTGAACAAGGACGCGAAGGAGGTGAAGCGTGTGCGAGGGGTCGTGCGGCGCTGCCGCGTGATCACGGTCCTCAGCTTCTCGGACTTCGAACTGCAGACCGAGCTGACGATCGCGCCCGAAGGCTGAGGCGCCGGGGCCGACCGTCATTTCCTGGCGGCTCGTCGCCGGTATCGAAGTCGGCGACATGACCAGCGAGCCGCGGACCGCTGCGGCCCGGTCCGCGGTCGTGAGCGAAGCTGGCGGAGAGACCAGGGGCTTTCGCTACGAGGTCTGATCCGGGCGGTGAACGAGGCCGATCCGCGAGGCGGGGCGCGGCCCACCATCGCGGACGTCGACGACGCGAGCTCCCGCGGTCGGCGCGGGTCCGCCTCTCGCGCTCTCGCTTCGGGCATCACCTGGCGATAGGGACAGGAACGCCTCGGGAGCGAGGACCGTGTGGCTGCGCGGTGAAGACGCGGGCTCGTTCGCTCGATGGCGCGAGGCCGCGGGCCCTCGTGCTGCGAAAACTCGGGGTCCGAGGGTGCTGCGCGGCAGGTCGCGCCAGTCGTGCGCGTAGCTCCAGCGGCGCCGGCTCGCCCTGCTTTTTCGCGCAGGCTTCGCGGTGTACAGTCGCGGCGATGGGCGCGGACGACAAGTCGCACGAGGAGCTCGTTCGCGAGGTGGAAGCGCTGCGCCGACAGGTCGATGCGCTGAAGGTCGCGGCGCGCCGGTATCAGGCGATGGTCGGCAACACCGCGCTGAGCGTGCAGGTGTGCGACGCGGCGGGGCGGGTCGTCGAGGTAAATCAGGGCTTCGAAAGCTGTGGAAGCTCGGCCTCGACGTGGTGCGTGGCCACGTGATCCTCGACGACCTGCAGCTCGAGCCGTCGGGGAGCCTAGCCGGCGTGCGCCGGGCCTACGCGACCGGCGAGGCGACGCGGCTGCCGGCGATCCGCTACGACCCGCGGCACACCGAGGGCGTGTCGGCGGGATCGGCCGGCTGGGTGGCGTCGTCGATCTACCCGGTCAAGGACGAGGAGGGCCGGCTCGTCGAGGCCGTGGTGATGCACTACGAGATCGGCGAGCTGGCGCGCAGCGAGGAGGAGCTGCGGGCCCAGAACGAGGCGCTCGAGGCGGCGGTGGCGGAGCGGACGGCGGAACTGTCGGAGCACATCCGCCTGCTCCACGCGCAGCAGCAGGCGATCCGCGAGCTCTCGACGCCGGTGATCCGCCTGTGGGAGGGGATCCTGGCGCTGCCGCTCATCGGGGTGATCGACGCCGACCGGGCGGCGCAGATCATGGAGAACCTGCTGGCGGCGATCGTGGAGCAGCGCGCGTCGCAGGTGCTCCTCGACGTGACGGGGGTGCCGGTGATCGACACCGCGGCGGCGTCGCATCTGTTTGAGACGGTGGGCGCGGCGCGGCTCCTCGGGGTTCACTGCATCGTGGTGGGCATCTCGCCGAAGATGGCGCAGACGCTGGTGGCGCTGGACGTCGACTTCACGCGCGTCACCACGGCGCCGAGCCTGCAAGAGGGGCTGCGCCTGGCGCTGGCGCGGCGCGCCGCGGGCTCGGCGGGCAGCCGCGCGCAGGCGCAGGGCTGACGCGATCGCGTCAGGCGCGGGCGATGACGAGGTGAAAGCAGGCGCCGCCGCCGGGGCGCTCGCTGACCCAGGCGCGGCCGCCGTGGGCCTCGGCGACCTCGCGGACGATGGCGAGGCCGAGGCCGGCGCCGTCGACCCCGCGCTGGAGGCGACGGAAGGGGGCGAAGATCGTCTCGCGGTGCTCGAGCGGGACGCCGGGGCCGCGGTCCTCGACGAGGAGCTCGAGCGCGGTCTCGCCGTCGCGCACGGTGAGGTCGACGGCGCTGCCGACGGGGGCGAACTTGATCGCGTTGGCCAGCAGGTTGTCGACGGCCTGCCGCAGCGGGCCGGGGTTGGCGCGGATCGGCGCGGCCTCGGGGGCGTGCAGGTGCAAGGAGATGGCGCGCCGCTCGGCGACGACGCGGTGACTGGCGATCGCTTCGCGCACGCTGGCGACCGCGTCGAGCGGCACGCGCTCCCACTCGGACCGGCGCAGGCTGGCCATCGCCAGCAGCTTGCTGGCGAGCTCGCCGAGGCGGTCGACCTCGGTGCGCACGCGGGTCAGGGCGTCGATGAGCTGCTCGGGCGACCGCTCGCGCCGCAGGGTGACGTCGATCTCCATGCGCATGGCGGTGAGCGGGGTCCGCAGCTCGTGGGCGGCGTCGGCGACGAGGCGGTGCTGCAGCTCGGAGGCGGTGCGCAGCTTCTCGGTGGCGTCGGCGATGGCGTCGCGCAGGCTGGCGACGACGTCGGTGCCGGGGTCGGCGGGCGGCAAGGTCGAGAAGTCGCCGTCCTGCAGCCGCTGCATGTGCACGTGGAGCTGCTGCACGCGGTGCACGAGGCCGCGGGCGTGGGCGATCTGCAGCAGCAGCATCAGCAGGGTGACTGCCGCGCCGATCAGGGCGGCGGCGCGGGCGTAGGCGGCCAGGGCGGCGTCGTTGGAGGCGAGCGAGACGGCCAGCCACAGCGCGTGCGGCTCGCCGCGCGGCGAGTCGATGGCGAGGGACAGCTCGCGCAGCCGCTCGCCGCCGGGGAGGACGCGCGTCTGCAAGGCCGGGGCGCGGGCGACGTCGGCGGCGGTGAGGCGCTCGGGGGCGGCGGTGTCGGCGGGGTAGGCGAGCAGGCGGGCGCCGTCAGGGCCGTAGAGGGCGCCCTGGTGGTGCAGCCGCTGCAGGTCGGCGACCAGCGCGGAGTCGCCGAAGTGGAGGTGGGCGTCCTGACCTGGCCGATCGAACAGGCTGACGGACTCGCTGGCGGCCTGCAGGGTGAGGCCGCGGTCGACCGACTCGAGCAGGAGGTGGTCGAGGACGAGGCCGATCAGGAACAGGGCGAGGGCGATGAGCCCGGCCGGGATGACGGCTCCGAACAGCAGCAGCCGGCGGTGCAGGGTCATCGGGCTCCGGAGCCTGTCTCGACGGGCATGCCGGAAGAGGCATGGTCGAAGGGGCATGGCCGATGGTGCATGCCCTGAGAGACATGTCGCATCGCGCTCACCGCTCGCCTCCGGGGAGCAGGCGGAAGCCGACGCCGCGCTGGGCGCGGATGGTGGGGGCGTCGTCGCCGAGCTGGGCCAGCTTGGCGCGCAGGTAGCCGACGTAGACGTCGAGGACGTTGGGCTCGCCGTCGAAGTTGGGGCCCCACACGGCGGCGAGCAGCTCGCTGCGGGTGAGGACCTCGCCGACGCGGCGGAACATCAGGTTGCACAGGGCGAACTCGCGGGCGGTGAGGGCGACCTCGCGCTCGCCGCGGACGAGGGCGCGCTGGCGGGTGTCGAGGCCGACGTCGCCGGCGCGCAGGTGGACGACTTCGCCGCGCGCGGCGCGCGAGCACCTCGATGCGGGCCAGCAGCTCGCTGAAGTCGAACGGCTTGACGAGGTAGTCGTCGGCGCCGGTGCGCAGGCCGAGCACGCGCTCGCCGACGCTGCCGCGGGCGGTCAGCATGAGCACGGGGGTGTCGACGCCGCGGGCCCGCCAGGCGCGCAGGAGCGACAGGCCGTCGCCGTCGGGCAGCATCCAGTCGAGCAGGACGACGTCGTAGGCGATCGTCTGCGCCTGGCCGAGCGCGTCGGCGCTGGTGGTGCAGGCGTCGACGAGGTGGCCCTCCTCGCCGAGGCCGCGCTGCAGCAGCTGCAGCAGCCGCTCGTCGTCCTCGACCACGAGGATCCTCATGCCGCGCGGCTCCTGCCGGCGAAGAACGGGTAGAGCGCGGGGAGGATGACGAGGGTCAGCAGGGTCGACGAGACCAGGCCGCCGACGACCACGGTGGCGAGCGGGCGCTGGACCTCGGCGCCGGTGCCGGTGGCCAGCATCATCGGCACGAAGCCGAGCGCGGCCACCGAGGCGGTCATCAGCACCGGGCGCATGCGCGACTCGGCGGCCGCGAAGGCGGCGCTGCGCGGATCGTGGCCCTGCGCGAGGAGCTCGTCGATCTGCGACAGCAGGACCACGCCGTTGAGCACGGCGATCCCGCTGAGGGCGATGAAGCCGATCGCGGCGGACAGCGACAGGGGGAGCTCGCGCAACGTGAGGGCGAGGATGCCACCGACGCAGGCGAACGGCACGTGGGTGAAGATCAGGGCGGCGGGGCGCAGGCGGCGGAAGGCGAGCAGGAGGACGGCGAAGATCGCCACGACCACTGCGGGGATGACCCAGGCCAGGCGGGCGCGGGCCTCGGCCAGCGACTCGTACTGGCCGCCCCACACCGAGCGGGTGCCGCGGGGCAGCGGGACGCGCGCGGCGAGCTCGGCCTTGAGCGCCTCGACGACGTCGCCGAGCGCGGCGCCGCGGACGTTGAAGCCGACGACGATCCGCCGCTGGGCGTCGTCGTGGTTGACGAGGCTGGCGGCCGGGCGCTGCTCGACGGTGGCGAGGTGTTCGAGCTCGATGAGGGCGCCGTCGGCGGTGGGCACCGGGAAGCGCGCGAGCAGGCTGGCCGGCGGCGGCTCGCCGAGGCGCACGCGCACGGGCAGGCGCAGCGGGCCGACGTAGGTGTAGCCGGCGGTGACGCCGGTGCGGATGGCCTGGACCACGCGCAGGACGTCGGCGGCGACCATGCCGTGGCTGCCGGCGGCGAGCATGCGCGGGCGGACCTCGGCGACCGCGACGTCGGGCGGGGCCATGATGCGGACGTCGACCGCGCCGGGCTGGCCGGCGATGACCTCGGCTGTCTGTTCGGCCAGGTCGCGCAGCTGCGCGAGGTCGTCGCCGAAGATGCTGAGCGAGACGTCGGTGACGGCGCCGCCGAGCAGCTCGTTGAAGCGCATCTGGATCGGCTGGGTGAAGACGACGACGTCGGCGGGGGCCTTCGTGGCGAGGAGAGCTTCGATCTCCTGCACGAGGGCGTCCTTGTCGAGGCCGTCGCGCCACTGGGACTTCGGCGCCAGCTCGAGGAACACGTCGGCCTGCTCGATGCCCATGATGTCGGTGGCGACCGCGGGCGAGCCGATGCGCGCGACCACGGCCCGGACCTCGGGGACCGCGCCGAGCAGCACCTGCTCCATCGCGGTGGCCTCGCGCACCGCCGAGTCGAGCGAGATGTTGGGCGCGCGCTCGGTCTGGATCACGAGGTCGCCCTCGTCGAGCTGCGGCACGAAGGCGGCGCCGGTGCGGGTGAACAGCCAGCCGCCGAGGACCAGAGAGGCGAGCGCGAAGGCGGCGACGAGGAGCGGGGCGCGGGTGGCCGCGCGCAGCACGGGATGATAGGCGCGCTCGGCCAGGCGCACGACGAACGGCTCGCGGGCGGGGACGTCGCGCGGGCGCAGGACCGCGGCCGCGGCCGCGGGGACGAAGGTGAGGGCGAGGATCAGGGCGGCGAGCAGGGCCATGATCACGGCCGCGGCCATCGGTCGGAACATCTTGCCGTCGACGCCGGTGAGGCTGACGATCGGGACGTAGACGAGCAGGATGACGAGGACCGAGAAGAACACCGGGCGGGCGACGCCGCGGGTCCACTCGGCGACCTTGTCGGGGTCGAGGGCGGCGCCGACGGCCCCGCAGAACACCGCCTCGACCATGACGACGGCGCCGTCGACGAGCAGGCCGAAGTCGATCGCGCCGAGGCTCATGAGGTTGCCGGGGATGTCGAGCAGCGCCATGCCGGCCAGCGCGAACACCATCGACAGCGGGATCACCAGGGCGACGAGCAGGCCGGCGCGGAAGCTGCCGAGCATGGCGAACAAAACGACGACGACGAGCAGGCCGCCCTCGGCGAGGTTCTTGGCCACGGTCTCGAGGGTGGCGCCGACGAGCTTCGAGCGGTCGTAGACGAGGTCGACGCTCACGTCCTCGGGCAGGGCGGCGTCGACGTCGGCCATGCGCGCGTGCAGCCGCTCCATGACCTGGAGGGCGTTGGCGCCGCGCAGCATCTGGGCCATGACGTAGACGGTCTCGCCCTCGCCGTTGGAAGTGGCGGCGCCGATGCGGGGGAGACTGCCCCAGCGCACGTCGGCGACGTCGGCGATCCGCACGCCCGGCTCGCCGCTGATCGCGGGGCGCACGAGGGCGCTGCCGAGCTCGTGCGGGGTGGTCGGGCGCGAGACGCCGCGGAGCAGGACCTGAGATGTCCCATCGGCCAGGTTGGCACCGGCGGCGGTGCCGGTGGCGGCGACCACCGCGGCCTCGAGCTGGCCGAGGGTGAGGCGGAAGCGGGCCATGGCGTCGGGACGGCCGACGACGTCGAGGGTGCGCCGCTCGCCGCCCCAGGTGTTGACCTCGACGACGCCGTCGACGGCGCGCAGCAGCGGGACGAGGCGCAGCTCGACGAGCTCGAGCAGCTCGGCCGGGGTGCGCTCGGGCGAGCGGATCGTGAAGTGGAAGATCTCGCCGAGGCCGCCGGTCAGCGGGCCGAGCTCGGGGGCGTCGATGCCGTCGGGCAGGCGATCGCCGACCAGGGCGAGCCGCTCCTGCACCATCTGGCGGGCGAGGAAGGGGCTCACGTCGTCGGCGAACACGGCGGTGATCGAGGAGATGCCGTAGCGCGAGACGCTGCGCTGCTTGACCATGCCCGGGATGCCGCCGAGGCCGATCTCGATCGGCCGCGTCACCAGGCGCTCGACCTCCTCGGGGGTGAGGCCGCCGGCGCGCGTGAGCACGAGGACCTGGTTGGTGGTGACGTCGGGCAGGGCATCGAAGCGCAGGCGCGCGGCGACGATCGCGGCCAGGAGGGTGGCGACGAGGGTGACGAGGAGGACGGCGCGGCGGCGGACCACCGAGGCGTGGACGAGGGCCTCGATCATGCGCCGGCCCCCGCGGTTGCGCGCTGGTGGGCGAGGGCGTCCTCGGCGACGCGATCGCCGGCGACGAGCTGCGACGGATCTTTGGGCCGCACGAGCGCGGAGGCGCCGGAGGCCATGAGCAGCTCGACCGGGACCGCGGCGGTCTGGCCGTCGCGGCGGCGGTGGACGATGAGGTCGTCGCCCGCGCGCTGCAGGGCGCCGGCGGGGACCTGGACGACGCCGGCCTCGTCGCTGAAGGCCTCGACGGTGCCGCGCAGGCCGGGCGCGGCGAGGCGGTCGCCCTCGGCCTCGAACCACATGACGACCGCGCCGTCGTCGGCCTCGACGGTGCGCGCGAGCGGCTCGGGCTTCAGCGCCCACACGCTGCCGTCGACGGCGTGAAAGCGCATGGTGGTGCGCGCCGGCGGGGCGTGGAGGAAGCGGGCCTCGACGCGCGGGACGCCCTCGCCGACGATGACGGCGATCGGCAGGGCGCCCGCCTCGACGACCTCGCCGAGGCGGCCGTGGAGCTCGCGGACGACGCCGTCGATGTCGCTCGTGAGGGTGACCTCGGGCTTGTGAAGCAGCTCGCGCGAGCGCGCGGGTCGAGGCCGGCGGCGCGCAAGGTGGCGGCGGCGGTGAGGGCCTGCTGCTCGACCTCGGCGGCGCGGGTGGCGACCTCGAAGACGTCGCGCTCGGCCACGAGGCCCTCGTCGCGCATGCGCCCGAGCTTGTCGCGCCGCGCGGTCTGGGTGGCGCTGCGCATGGGCCCCGCGGTAGTCGGCGGCGGCGACGACGACCTCGGGCATGACGACGTCGACGACCGGCTGACCGACGCGCACGCGGTCGCCCGCCTGCACGTGGAAGCGCGCGATCCGGGCGCGGTAGATCGGGCGGATCACGCCCTGGCGATCGCCCGGCAAGACCACGCGCGCGGCGGCCTGCAAGAGCGAGACGTCGCGCGGGGCGGTGACCTCGACCCAGGCGCTGGCGGTGCTCGCGGGCTGATGGTTGGGCTGTCTCTCAGGGCATGTCTGTTCGGACATGCACGAGGTCAGCGTGAGGCCGAGGCAGCCGGTCGCGAGCGCGCGGCGGAGCATGCGATGACGGGTACCGCGGGGCGCGGGGGAGAATTGAGACGATCCTGAGAAACTTCTCAGGCGCGGCGCTCGCGGCGAGGTTTGGGCTGCTTGTCGCCGGCGCGGCGCTCGGCGCAGTGCTCCTCGGCGCACTCGATGTCGGGCCCGGCGAGGGTCTCCTCGGCCTCCTGCAGGGCCTCGAGGATCCGGCACTCGGACACGCGCCCGCCGCCGCGGCACGAGTCGGCCAGGCGCTGCAAGGCGCCGCGCAGCTTCTGCAGGCTCTCGATCTTGTGGTCGAGGTCGTGGATGTGGTCGCGGACGAGGCGGTCGACGCGGGCGCACGGGCGCAGGCGGTCGCTGGCGAGCGACAGCAGCTCGCGCACGGCCTCGATGCTGAGCCCGAGCTCGCGGCTGCGACGGATGAAGTTGAGGCGGCGGACGTGCTCCGGCCGGTAGACGCGGTAACCCCGGAGGTGCGGGCCGGCTGCGGGAGCAGCTCGATGCGCTCGTAGTAGCGGATCGTCTCGGCGCCGACGCCCGTGGCCTGGCCGAGCGCTCCGATCGTCATCTGCTCGTCGTCTCGGGTCACCGCCCGAGCTTGCTCCGCGGCCGCCCGCCTGTCACCACGTGGCCGTGCGTGCGTCACCTCGCACGCCGCCGCCCGCCGCGCTCGCTTGACCCTGTAGTTGCTACAAGGTCTAGCCTCGACGCCGGACCCGTCGCGCGGATCGTCGCGCCGCGGTCCATAAACGAGGCCCGATGCCGCTCCTCTCCGCGCTGCTCACCGCAACCCTGCTGGCCGCGCCGCCGCCCCCGGCGGGGTGCGAGGGGCCGCTCGGCAGGGATGCGGTGGTCGCCTGCGCGCTGGCCGAGCACCCGAGCATCCGCGCGGCCGAGGCCGGGCGCGCGGCGGCGGAGGGCCGCAAGCTCAAGGCGCGCACGCTGCTGCCGAGCAACCCGCAGGTCGAGGTGACCGCGAGCCGCCGCGTGGGCCTGTGGAACGGCGAGCGCGACATCAACGTGTACGGGCGGGTGGCGCAGGAGCTCGAGATCGCGGGCCAGCGGCGCAAGCGGATGGCGATGGCCGACGCCGAGGTGACGCAGGCGGACCGGCAGATCGAGCTGAGCCGGCGCGACGTGGCGGCGGCGGCGTTGTCGGCTTATTACGAGTGGCTGGCGGCGCGCGAGCAGCGGGCGATGATCGAGCGGATCGCCAGGACCGCCGACACGCTGGTCGACCTGGCCCGCACGAGCGAGCGCACCGGGCTCGGCTCGGGCCTCAACGCGGACGTGGTGGTGGCGACGTCGGTGCGGGTGCGGCGGCAGCTGATCGAGGCGGACCGCCGGATCGCGGCCGCGCGCGCGGTGCTGGCCGGACTGCTCGGGCGCGACGGCGCGGGGCTCGAGGTCGAGGGCGAGCTGACGCCGCTGGCGCTGCCGCAGGAGCTGTCGGCGCTGCTCGGGTCGGCGCTGACGAAGCGGGCGGAGATCGAGCTGGCGAAGGCGGAGCGCGAGGTGTTCCTGCGCCAGGTCGAGGTGTTCCGCCGGCTGCGCGCGCCGAACCCGAGCGTGGTGCTGTACGCCCAGCGCGACGGGTTCGCGGAGCAAGTGCTGGGCGGAGGGCTGGCGTTCCCGATCGTGCTGCCGGCGCCGCTCGGGCGCACGTACAAGGGCGAGATCGCGGAGAGCAAGGCGCTGGCGCGCCGCGCCGAGGCGGAGGTCGAGCGCTGGCGGAGAGTGGTGCAGGCGGAGGTCGAGGTGGCGCTGCGCGAGGTCGAGGCGCGCAAGGCGGAGCTCGGGCTGTTCGAGGCCGAACGCCTGCAGCGCGCCGAGGGCCACCTCGAGGCGCTGGCGCAGGAGATGGCGACGGGGCGCGTGTCGATCCGCGACGCGGTGGTGCTGCAGCAGACGCTGCTCGAGTACCTGGCGGCGCACATCGAGGCCCGCCGCGCGCTGGCCCTGGGCTCGGTCGAGCTGGCGCGGGTGGCAGGCTTGCTGCCGGAAGGAGCGCAGCGATGAGGCGGACACTGTCACTGTCGCTGGCGCTGGCGCTGCTCGGGTGCGGCGCGAAGGCGGTCGAGGGCGCGGCGCCCGAACAGGCGCACGGAGATCACGGGGAGCACGGGGAGCACGAGGAGGGCCACGAGCACGACGCGCTGCCGCGGCGGGTCGAGCTTTCGCCGCAAGTGGTGACGGAGGCGCAGATCCAGACCGAGCCGGTGCAGATGCAGGTGGTCGCGCCGGTGCTGTTCGCGACCGGGCACATCGAGGCCGACCCGGGACGCACGGCCCAGGTCCCGGCCAAGGTCGGCGGGATCGTCGAGGAGGTGCTGTTCCGCGAGGGCGACCCGGTGAAGGAGGGCCAGGTGCTGGCGACGGTGCGCGCGCCGAGCCTCGGCAGCCTGCGCGCCGACCTGGCGTCGCTGCAGGCGCGCACGACGTCGGCCCGCACCAACCTGACGCGCCTGGAGGCGCTGGCCGAGCGCAACATGGCGTCGCAGCAGGAGCTGGCGGCGGCGCGCGCCGAGGCGACCGCGCTCGAGGCGGAGGCGCAGGCGGCCAAGCAGCGGCTGCAGGCGCTCGGCCTGGGCGCGAAGGGCAAGGCGACGGTGTTCTCGCTGCGCGCGCCGATCTCCGGCTACGTGATGCAGCGCAACGCGGTGCCGGGCCAGCCGGTGACGCCGGAGCAGACCCTGGCGACGATCGTCAACCTCGACCGCGCGTGGTTCGTCGCCCGCCTGTTCGAACACCTGCTGGCGAAGATCCGCGTCGGCGCGGCGGTCGAGGTGGAGCTGAACGCGTACCCCGACCACCCCTTCCACGGGACGATCGAGTTCCTGGCGCCGAAGGTCGACGCCGAGGCGCAGACGGTGATGGCGAGGATCCCGATCGACAACCGCGAGGACATCCTGCGCGTCGGCCTGTTCGGCAAGGCGCGGATCGCCATCAGCGACCCGCGGGCGGCGCCGGAGCCGGTGCTGGCGGTGCCGCGCGACGCGATCATCGAGGTCGCCGGCAAGACCGTGGTGTTCGTGCGCGGCGAGGACGGGGCGTTCGAGCTGCACGAGGTGGTGCTGGGGACCGCGGGCCCGGGGTGGTGGAGATCCTCCAAGGCCTGCGCGAGGGCGAGTCGGTGGTGACGCGCGGGGCGTGGACGCTCAAGAGCGTGCTGCTCAAGGGCACCTTCGGCGAGGACCACGGGCACTAGGCCATGCACGCGCTGACCGTGATCGTCGCGTGGTCGCTGCGCAACCGGGCGCTGGTGCTGGTGGCGACGCTGCTGTTCGTCGTGGTCGGGGTGCGGTCGGCGCTGGAGCTGCCGATCGACGCGGTGCCCGACGTCACCAACGTGCAGGTGCAGGTGATCACGGCCGCGCCGGCGCTGTCGCCGGTGGAGGTCGAGCAGTACATCAGCATCCCGGTCGAGCGGGCGATGTCGGGCCTGCCGAAGGTGACGCAGATCCGCTCGGTCTCGAAGTACGGGCTCAGCGTGGTGACGGTGGTGTTCAAGGACGGCACCGACATCTACTTCGCGCGCCAGCTGATCAACGAGCGCATGCGCGAGGCGAGCGAGGCGGTGCCGGCGGCCTACGGGACGCCGGAGATGGGGCCGATCTCGACGGGGCTGGGGGAGATCTATCAGTTCACGCTGCGCAGCGAGACGCACTCGCTGATGGAGCTCGAGGAGCTGCTCGACTGGTACGTCGGGCCGCAGCTGCGCACGGTGCCGGGGGTGGTCGAGACCAACAGCTTCGGCGGCGAGAACCGCGAGTACCAGGTGGTGCTGCGGCCGGAGCGGCTGCAGGCGCTGCGCCTGTCGATCGGCGAGGTGGCCGAGGCGCTCGGGCAGTCGAACGCCAACGCCGGCGGCGGCTACATCGAGCGCAACGACGAGCAGGTGGTGATCGGCTCGAACGGCCTGGTCCGCAGCCGCGAAGACCTCGAGCGCGTGGTGCTCGGGGCGACGCCGCAGGGCGTGCCGATCACGGTGAGCTCGGTCGGCGAGGTCCGCTTCGGGCCGAAGCTGCGGCGCGGCGCGGCGACCAAGGACGGCGAGGGCGAGGTCGTGGTCGGCGTGACGCTGATGCTGATGGGCGAGAACTCGCGCACCGTCACGCAGGGGATCAAGGACAAGCTGGCCGAGCTGGCGCCGACGCTGCCCGAGGGCGTGTACGTCGAGCCGTTCTACGACCGCACGCTGCTGGTGGACCGCACGATCGGGACGGTGGCGACCAACCTGGCCGAGGGCGCGGCGCTGGTGATCCTGGTGCTGCTGTTGCTGCTCGGCGACCTGCGCGCGGGGCTGGTGGTGGCGACGACGATCCCGCTGTCGATGCTGTTCGCGGTGATCGTGATGAACGCGGCCGGGCTGTCGGGCAACCTGATGAGCCTGGGGGCGATCGACTTCGGCCTGATCGTCGACGGGGCGGTGATCGTGGTCGAGAACGCGGCCCGCCGCCTCGGCGAGGCCAGCCGCCGCGCCGGCGCGCAGCTGCCTCCGGAGCAGCGGATCGAGGTGATCCAGGAGTCGACGCTCGAGGTCCGCGGGGCGGCGGTGTTCGGCGAGATCATCATCGCCATCGTCTACCTGCCGATCCTCGCGCTCACCGGGATGGAAGGGAAGCTGTTCCACCCGATGGCCTACACGGTGCTGCTGGCGCTGGCGGGGGCGTTCATCTTCTCGCTGACGCTGGTGCCGGTGCTGACGAGCTATCTGGTGCGGCCGCATCCCGACGCGCGCGAGACGCTGCTGCTGCGCGCGGCCCACAAGCTGTACACGCCGGCGCTGCACGCGGCGCTGCGCTGGCGCTGGCTGACGATGATGGTCGGGGTGCTGGCGCTGGCGGGCGGGGTGGCGCTGTTCGGCCGCCTGGGGGCGCAGTTCGTGCCGCAGCTCGACGAGGGCGACCTGTTGATCGAGGCGCGGCGGATGCCGGGCACGGCGCTGTCGACGTCGGTGACGACGAGCCAGCGGATCGAGCGGGCGCTGCGGGAGATCCCGGAGATCGTCCATGTGGTCTCGCGGACAGGTTCGCCGGAGATCGCGACCGACCCGATGGGGGTCGAGCAGTCCGACGTGTACGTGCAGCTCAAGGACCGCGAGGCGTGGCGGCCGGGGCTGACGAAGGACGACATCGCCGAGGAGATGTCGGAGCGGGTCGAGCAGGCGGTGCCGGAGGTGGCCGGGGCGATCTCGCAGCCGATCCAGATGCGCACCAACGAGCTGGTGGCGGGCATCCGCTCGGACATGGGGGTGGTGATCTACGGGCCCGACCTCGAGACGCTGCGGACGCTCGGCCAGGCGGTGCTGGATCGCGTGAAGGGGGTGCCCGGGGTGGTCGACGCCCGCGTCGAGCAGCTCCAGGGCTGCAGTACCTGCGCATCGATCCGGACCGCACCAAGCTGGCGCGCTACGGGCTGACGATCGCCGACATCAACATCACGACCGAGGCGATCGCGGTCGGACACAAGGTCGGCCAGGTGCTCGAGGGCGAGCGCCGGTTCGACATGATGGTGAAGTTCGACCAGCCGATCACCGGCGACCTCGACTCGCTGTCGGCGATCCCGCTGCGCGCCAACACCGGGCAGATCGTGCCGCTCGGCGACGTGGCGACGCTGCAGCACACGACGGGGCCGGTGCTGGTCAACCGCGACAAGCAGTCGCGGCGGGTGATCGTCGAGTTCAACGTGCGCGGGCGCGACCTGGGGTCGACGGTGGCCGACGCGCAGGCGGCGGTCGCCGCCGGGGTGACGCTGCCGGTCGGCTATCGCGTGGAGTACGGCGGGACGTTCGAACACTACCTGGCCGCGCGCGATCGCCTGATGGTGGTGGTGCCGCTGGCCCTGGCGCTGATCATGTTCATGCTGTGGACGGCGCTGTCGTCGATGCGCTCGGCGCTGATCATCTTCCTCGGCGTACCGTTCGCGGTGGTCGGCGGGGTGGTGGCGCTGTGGCTGCGCGACCTGCCGTTCTCGATCTCCGCCGGGGTCGGCTTCATCGCCCTGTTCGGCGTGGCGGTCCTCAACGGCCTGGTGCTGGTGACCTTCGCCCAGCGCCTGCAAGACGGCGGCGCCGGCCACGACGAGGCGATCGCGCAGGCGGCCGAGCTGCGGCTGCGCCCGGTGCTGACGACGGCGCTGGTGGCGGCGCTGGGCTTCGTGCCGATGGCGCTGTCGACGGCGCCGGGCAGCGAGGTCCAGCGGCCGCTGGCGACGGTGGTCATCGGCGGGCTGGTGTCGGCGACGCTGCTGACCCTGCTGGTGCTGCCGGCGGTGTACGACCGCTTCGGGCCGCGCGCGCAAGCCGTGACGATCGCCGCTTGACCCTGTAGCGAGTGCAGGGTTCACATTGGCGGGCAGGAAATCGTATGCGTCTCGAAGTCGTCGCCCTGCTCATGATCCTCGGCTTTTACGCCGTCGCCTTCGGCCTCCGCACCTACCGCCACCTGCGCGAGACCGGCTCGACGGGCTTTCACGGGCTGTCCGGAAGGCCAGGTTCCGCGGAGTGGTGGGGCGGGGCGCTGTTCGTCGTCGGAGTGGTGCTCAGCCTGCTGGCGCCGATCGCCGGGCTGCTCGGATGGGTGGCGTCGCCGCAGATCGGGCCGGGGCAATTCATCCTCGGCGGGGCGGCGGTGCTGCTCGGGATCGCGGCGACCTACGCGGCCCAGACGGCGATGGGCCGGTCGTGGCGGATCGGGGTGCGCCCGGGCGAGCGGACCGAGCTGGTGACCGAGGGGCCGTTCGCGCTGGTCCGAAATCCCATCTTCTCGTGCATGCTGTTCACCGCGGCGGCGCTGGTGGTGCTGCTGCCCAACGCGGTGGCCCTGGCGGCGTTCGCCTGCCTGCTGCTGGCGGTCGAGCTGCAGGTGCGCGTGGTGGAGGAGCCGTACCTGCTGCGCGTCCACGGCAGCAAGTACCGCAGCTACGCGGGCCGCGTGGGCCGCTTCGTGCCGGGCTTCGGGCTGCTGCGCGGGTGAGGGGATGGAGCATGTCGGAAGGGACATGCGAGCCAGGGCCGGAACAATGCGTCGAGATGTCCTGAGGGACAGGAAGACGGTGTCGCCGCCGGCGCGGGCCAACGCCGTCATCCGGCCGCGTTGGTTCCAGGTCGCCGGTTGACTCGGCGCGGACGAGCGCAGATCCTGACGGCCTATGCTGAATCGGATGGGTCGTATCGTCCCCGGATGCCTGCTAGCAATGTCCTCGGTGGCCGCGCTCGGTTGTACGGGCGCCAACAGCGAGGAGGAGCAGATCCACGTCTCGCTGGCGCCGCTGTTCTATTCGGAGGTCGAGCAGCCCTCGGGGCTGCGGGCCCTGCAGGGCTCGACGGTGTGCTTCGACGCCGGCTTGTCGGATTCCCCGGACGACGGGTTCGCCGGCATCGAGGGATGCTTCGACATGGCGATCGCCGGGGTGCCGTTCGTCGACGCCGACTGCGTGACCCTCGACGGGCCGAGCGGGGTGGAGGTCGACTACACGCCGCGCGCGGACTGTGCCATCGAGGAGGTCGAGCTGTTCCCCGACCGCTTTCGCGTGGAGGTGGTGCCCGTCGACGGGCTGCGCGCGCGGCTCGAGTGGCACGTGGAGCTGCTGGCGGAGCGCTTCGCCGAGCGCCTGTCGTCGCGCCCGGCCGACCTGATCCCCGGCACCGACGAGCCGCTGCGGCTGGTGCCGGACGTCACGGTCGGGTTCCCGGTCAACGTGATCGACGCGGCGGGCGAGCGGGTCGGCTGGGACATGTCGCAGGGGCGCGTGCTCGAGACGAAGGGGGGCGGCCCGGCGCGGACGCTGGCGCTCCTCGAGGACACGGATGTGTTGTGGCCGGTGCGCGTCGGCCCGGGGGAGACGAGCACGATCACGCTCGAGGTCGCGGGCGCGGTGCTTCCGGTGGCCACGGTGGTGGCGACGCCGGTCGAGGCGGCGGCGTCGCTCGAGATCGTCGCGGCCCTCGCCGACGGGCCGCTCGGGGCGCGGGCGATCGTGCGCGACGCGGAGGGTCGGGTGCTCGTCGGCGCGCCGGTGACGTGGAGTCTGGTCGAGGGCGAGCTGGCGCTCACGACCATCAGCGAGTTCACGCCGCCGGAGTACACGATGATCGGCGACGACTGCGTGCCGCCGCCGGCAGCGCCGGAGAGCCGGCGCGCGGTGCTGCGGGCCCAGCTCGGGGCGCTGAGCGACGAGCTCGAGATCGAGTGGACGGCGAAGCCCCCCGAGGAGACCCGCGACGAGCCGTTCTCGCCGGACCCGGCCTGCCAGCGCGGCACGGGCCGCGCGGACGACGACGGGCTCGGCGACCGCGGCTGCAACTGCGCGACCGGGCCGCAGGACGGACGCGCGGGCTGGGCGTGGCTGGCGGCGCTGACGTGGATGCTCGGTCGGCGCCGCCGGACGACGCCCGCGCGGTGTTGATGTTAATCAAGGGACATGTCAGATCGGACATGCCCCGAGTGGCTTGAGAGCATCCCGAGGATGCGTGCGGGACATGTCGGAATGGACATGTCCCTCATGATCTCCGGTCGAGGTGTTCAGGGGTGTGTCGAAGCAGACATGTCCCGAGCTCCACGGGCCCTCTTCGCGCGGTGCTCTTCGCGGTCGTCGGCCGCCTTCGGGGCTGGATGTCCTCGGGGACAGGTTCGAGTGGGAGGTCAGCGCGGCTCGAGCTCGACCAGGGCCTCGTTGCGCTTGGCGAACGGGAGGGTGAACGGGGCGTCGTACTGGGCCCAGTAGACGTCCTCGGCGATCCGCCAGCGCGGGTTCTTGGCGAGCGCGGCGAGCAGGCGCTGGCGCGAGTCCTCGCGCTTGTTCTCCGAAGAGTTGCCGCGGTAGCGCAGGGCGGCGACCGTGCGGGCGGGCTCGTGGATCAGCTCGATCGCCGGGTCGTCGGGGCGGGGCGCCTCGGAGGTGAAGAGGTCGTTGGACAGGAAGAAGGCGACGGTCCAGCCGCGGCCGCCGGGCTTCTGCAGGACCGGGCTCGTCATCGCCATGCGCTCGCCCTCGGCGTGCTGCTCGACCGGGACGGTCATCGACATGCGGATCTGCTTGCTGTTCTCGCCGAAGATGTAGCGGGCGAGGCGGTCGAAGGCCTCGTCGACGGCCTTGTCGTGCTCGCCCTCGATCGTCAGGCGGGCCAGCAGCGCCGGCTTGTAGTGGCGGATCTCCACGTCGTCGATCGTCTCGACCACCTCGTACTTCGGCTGCTCTTCGAGGCGGATCCCGAAGAACCCGGGGACGGACTTGAGGAGCTCGGTGAACGGAATCTTGGTCAGCATGGGCTCGTACCCCTCGCGTGCCGCTGTCTACGACCGTCCGCCGGGCTCGCAAGCCGGGCCGGGGTTTGTCCGCGGCGCTGTCGGGCCCGGAGCGCCGTGCCCGGGGCGTTCCAGCGGGGTCATGAAGGCGGCCGTCGTCGAGCTCGGTGTCCGATCGCGCCGCGTGCGCGGGCGGCTCCCGACGCGCGGGCGAGGACGCGATCGCGCGGCTCGGTCGGCTCACACGCGGCGGCACGGCCGGCTCGGAGCGCGAGGGGAGGGCGCGGCGCCGTATGGCTTGGAGGGCATGTTAGCGAGGGCATGCTCCGGAGGACATGTCTTCATGGGCATGTCGTTCGGGTCAGTGGCGGCTGCGACGGATGTAGAGGTGCTCGCCGCCCGGGGGCAGGCCGACGAGGTCGGGGTGGCGATCGCCGTCGATGTCGGGGTAGGCGACCGCGGTGAACGGGCCCGCGGCGATCTTGATGCGCGTGGGCCCGTCGTCGCGGCGCAGCCACACGAACGTCGCCTTCGGCTCGGTGACGGTGAGGTCGTAGCGGCCGTCGCCGTCGGCGTCCGCGGCGGCCAGCAGGAGCCCGGCGTCGTCCTCGACCAGGGCGACGCGCCGCTCGGGATCGCCGTCCTCGTGGCGGTAGATCGTGGGGCCGTCCTGCGTCACCAGCTCGACGCGGTGGTCGGCGCCGAGCGGCGCGAACCGGGCCCGGCTGCCGCGCAGGCCGACCGCGTCGGCCCAGGCGCGCGCGCCCTCGTTGCGCACGAGCACGGGAGGCAGCTCCATGGGGTCGAACAGGACGTCGGGGTCGCCGTCGCCGTCGACGTCGCCGAGCTGGAAGCCGGCCTGGTCCTGCAGCGGCAGCTCGAAGGCGGTCTGCCAGGCGGCGAAGGCGAACGGCGTGGCGGTGCCGTAGGCGATGTCGAGCTTGATGACGTCCCAGATGTAGAAAGCGAGGATGTCGGGGTGCGCGTCGCCGTCGATGTCGGCGATCGCCAGGCCGTTGATCGTCCCGGTGCGCTCGGTTTCGAAGGCGAGCGTTTCCTCGGCGAGCCGCGGATGCACGTGGAAGGCGTGGATCCTGTCGATGATGCTGGCCGTGATCACTTCGGCGGCGCCGTCGCCGTCGAGGTCGCCGGTGGCGAGGCCGCGGCTCCAGCCGAGGAAGGTGACGCCCTCGCTGCGGGCGAGCGGGTCGCTGTCGCTGCCCCAGCTCCAGGCGATGCCCTCCTGGGTGAGGAGCGCGAGGTCGTCGACGCTGTCGGCGTCGAGGTCGTCGGCGAACAAGTCGAGGACGCCGCCGTGCAGGGCGAACCTTTCCCCGCTCGGGACCGGCCGCGTCACCTCGCGCACGATGTGGCTGGCGGCGCTGTCGTATGCGAGCTCGGCGAGGTCGAACTGAGCGTCAGGCCGCGACGCCGGCGCGAACGCGACGCCCTGCGAGAACTCGTGCTCGACGAGCTCGTCGGCGAAGGTCCCGTCGCCGCGGCCCCGCTGGTACGTGAGGGTGCGGTGGTCGAACCGCATCGCGTCGAGCAGCTCGTCGCCGTCGAGGTCGTGGAGGTGGGTCGGGGCGAACTGCTCCTCGATGGTCGTGACCGGCGCGCCGTCGGCGAGGCCGTCGATGCGGGCCCGCGTATGCCCGTCGCCGAAGAACACCTCGAGGTCGCCGTCGCCGTCGAGGTCGGCGGCGGCGAGGTCGTCGACCGCGAAGGGCACGAGGCCGAGCAGGTCCTCGAGCTCGTGCTCGAAGTCCGGCTCGTAGGCGTCGCCGGCGGGCTTCAGGTGCGCGAGCACCTGGACCTCGTCGCGGCGACCGAGGAGGAGCGGCTCGTCGACGCCGTCGGCATCGAGATCGACGGCCACCATGGCGTCGACGAACATGCCGTCGAGCGCCGCAGCGACCGTGAGCTGGGCGTCGGGGTCGAAGCGGAGCAGCCGCGCTCCGGCCACCTCCTCTTCCCCGTAGGCCTGCGGGATCGGCAGCACCGCGATCGCCGGCGGGAGATCGGGGCCGACCCGCAGCGGCACGAGGGTGCGCGGCGGGATGTCGACCGGGAGGCGCGGCCCGGCGAGGAACTGGCCGTCCTCGGCGGCGATCAGGGCGCGGACGTCGTCGCCTTCGTCGAAGACGATGTCGTCGCGCCCGTCCCCCGAGACGTCGACGATCAGCATCGCCGTCGGGGTCGCGTCGAGGTCGAGCAGGGGCACCGGATCGAAGCCGCGGTCGGCGCGGCCGCGAAACAGGTGCAGATGCTTGCCGGACGCGGCGGCGAAGTCGAGCAGGTGATCGTCGTCGAGGTCGCCGGTGGCCAGCGAGAGCGCGTCGTCGGGAGGAGGCAACAGCGGGCTGCGCCACACCTCGATCGGCACGAATGCGGGCTGCCAGGTCCGGCGACGCAGGGAATTGGTGCTGCCGACGAGCAGCTGATCGCCGGGGCCCTTGCCGATCCACCGGGTGAGATCGAGCGCTTGCTCGACGCGCCCGAGCCAGGCCGCGCCCTTGCCGACCCACGTGGCGAGCGCGTCGTCCTGGGGGACGCTGACGCTCACCAGGCCGCTCGCCGCGGCGGGGCTCGCGGCCAGGCCGGCGGTCGGATGGGCGGTGAGGGCGATCGGCAGGGCGGTGGGGCTGGAGAAGCGCCCCTGACCGTCGTTGCGGTGGAACAGCACGGTCCGGGTGGCCACGTTGCGAGCGACCGCGTCGAGGTCGCCGTCGCCGTCGTGGTCGACGAGCGCGAGGTAGAACTCGCCCTGCGACGACGGACTGGCGACGGGCGGCTTCAGCGAGCCGTCGCCCGCGCCGCGCAGCACCTGCAGCGCCTCGCCGAAGTAATCGATGACGACGAGGTCGAGGCGGCCGTCGCCGTCGACGTCGCCGACCTCGACGTCGGCCGGGTCCTGGCCGGCCGGCCACTCGCGCAGGGCGCCGGTCCGGGGATCGACGACGACGACCGCCGCACCGCGGACGGCGACGACGAGCTCGGGGCGCCGTCGCCGTCGAGGTCGGCGGCGTCGAGGCTGCTCGGAGCGTCGCTCAGCGGGATGTCGCGGCGCCGCGCCAGCCGACCGTCGGCGTCCATGCCGAAGATCGCGATCTGCGGCGGGTGCATCAGCGCGACGGCCACCTCGCCGGGCAGAGCGGCCAGCGCCCACGGCCTCTCGACCAGCTCGAGGCTCGAGCGAAAGGCGCGGAGGTCGGTGCCGCGGGCGAGGGTGAGCTTCAAGCCGTCGCGCGAGAGCACGACGGCCTCGTCCTCGCCGTCACCGTCGAAGTCGACGAGGACGGCGGCGTCGACCGGGGTCGTTCGCAGCTGCCATTGGCCGTCGTCGAGCGGGTCGCACCACCAGGCGTGCGGTCCGCACGGGTCCTCGTTGCAGGCGACGCCCACGAGCAAGCCGAGCGCCGCGAGACCGAGGATCCGTGGGGCCGAGCTCCGAGGCGGTGCCATGCAGTCCGCAGAGGGTGAACGGCCGGACGACCGCAGGCAAGCGCGAGGCCGCTGCGAGCGGGCCGGGGCGCGAAACGAGCGTCCGCGGGAGCGACGCGGCGGTCCACGGCAGGACAGGCCTGGCCGCCGGCGTGGTGGGACCGGGGCGACGAGGGCCGAATCGCTCGGCAGGTCGCCGCGCAGGCGAGCGCATGGGCGTGTCTTCGAGGACATGTCCTTCGGGGCACGATCGGAGCCGCGCGCGTGAGGGGCCGCGCGACCTCGCAACCGGCTCGACTCGCGCGCCGCAGTCGGCGTCGGTCGACTCGCGCAGGACCAGCACGTTCGAGACGACGCGCCCGCGGACCCTTCTGCAGCGGGCGTGCCGCGGGTCGCGCGGGTCGCGTCTCGGCGTCGCAGCTGGCCTCGAGCACGGGGGCGTCGAAGGCGAGGTCGCCGACGGCCGGGGCCGCGAGTGCCGCCTGTCCCGGGCGCGGCCGGGACAGGCGGCTGTCCGCAGGGACATGCCCTCGCGGGCATGTCCTCACGGGCATGTCTTCAAGTACCTGACTCTTCGGTCAGCGCGCGCACGCGGGCCAGCTTGTCGAGGAACTCGCGCAGCTCGCGGCCCTGCAGGCCGGCATGGGCGGCGGCCTCGTCGGCGGAGGCGCCGCGGAGCAGGTGCGACAGGGCCACGCCCTCGACGCGGGTGAACGGCAGGGCCTCGCGGCGGTAGTCGACGAAGGCCTCCCACGACAGCGGGACCCACGCCTGGACGAACCCGGCCATCGCCTCGGCGAACAGGCGGATCTCGACCTGGGCGTGGGGGTCGAGGCGGAGGTCGAGGAAGTGCAGCAGGTTGTGCAGGTCGATCTTCCAGATCCACTGGGTGTAGAGCGACACCGGCAGCAGGGTGCGGGCCAGCTCGCGGGCGATCCCGAGCTCGCCGGCGAGGGTCTGGTAGTCGGCGTAGAGCTGCTCGTGGCGGGTGTGCAAGAGGGCGCGCACCCGCTCGCGCAGCTTGGCGGGGACCGCGGTGTCGGCGTCGCGGCCCTGGCGGTTGGTGGTCGACTGCAGGGTCACGTGCTCCAGCGCCGGCACGTAGAACTCGTCGGGCGCCTCGCTGTAGCGCAGCGACATCTCGTTGACGTTGGCCGTCCGGTGGCGGATCCACTGGCGGGCCACGAAGATCGGCATCTTGCAGCGGAACTTGACCTCGCACATCTCGAACGGCGTGGTGTGCCGGTGGCGCATGAGGTAGCGCAGCAGGCCGCGGTCGTCGTGGACCTTGCGCGTCGACGGGCCGTAGCTGACGCGAGCGGCCTGGACGATATCGATGTCGTTGCCCATGTAGTCGATCGGCTGGACGAACCCGAGGTCGAGGACGGGGACCTCGCGCCCCAGCAGGGCCTCGGCGCCGGGAGAGAGCGGGCGGGCGGTGACGGTCATCGGCCGCAGGGTATACCGCAGCCGATGGCGGCCGAGGCGGCTATACTGGGGGCGTCTCATGCCACGCGCGCGCGACAACTCGGGGCTCCGCCTGGTGGGCTTCATGCTGCTCGCGTCGCTGCTGGTGCATCTCCTCATGTGGCCGCTGGGCGACGAGATCATCGGGATCGGCTGGGACGCGCCGCCGCTCCCGCGCTCCGAAGGCTGGATGGACGTGGCGCTGGTGCCTCCGGAGGAGGAGCCGCCGCCGGAGGCCGAGGCGCAGCCGCGCGAGGCGCCGAAGGGCCGCCTCATCAAGCAGGACCGCGTCCACAAGGAGAAGGCGCCCGACGACGCCAAGTACCTGTCGGAGTTCGACCAGTCGGTCGACAAGGAGACCCGCGCGCCCAACGTGCGGCCGACGCCGGGCGGGCTGCCGATGCTGCCGGGACACTCGCCCGACGCCGACAACTCGCCGAAGAAGCAGCCGTCGCCGCAGCAGGCGCCGAGCGTGCGCGAGGGGCTGCAGCCGGAGGGCCCGCAGGTCGACCCGGGGGCGTTCGGGCCGCTGCCGCTGTCGCCCGGGCGACCCGCGGCCGGCGGCAACCCGGGGCTGCGCGGCAACCCGGGGGCGATGGAGCGGGCGCTCGGCCAGGCCGGGACTTTCGACTCGATCGACAAGAACGTGCCCGAGGGCCCCGACAACGCCCTCAACTCGCGGCGCTGGAAGTACGCGTCGTTCTTCAACCGGGTCCGCGACAGCGTGGCCGACCACTGGGCCCCGGGCCCGCTGCACGAGCGCCGCGCGTCCGACAGCATGAAGGTCGGCACCAAGTCGTGGGTCACGTCGCTCTACATCCGCCTCAACGCCGACGGATCGGTCCACAAGATCTCGATCGACCGGCCGAGCGGGCTCGGCTACCTCGACGAGGAGGCGATCCGGGCGGTGCGCGCGGCGGCGCCGTTCAACAATCCGCCGGCCCAGCTGGTCGACCCACGCACGAACCTGATCGAGTTCGGGTTCGCCTTCGAGTTCGAACAGAACGGCGGGCAGATCCAGCGCTACTTCCACTGACGGGTCAGTGGAAACTGAGGCGTCAGTGGATCTCGAGGTCGTCGGGTCGCGCGCCGAGCAGGCGGCGCCTCAGCCACTCCTGGATGGTGACGCGGTCGAAGTAGAGGCGCCTTCCGAGGCGGACGACCCCGGGGATCTGGTTGCGAAAGACGCGGTCGTAGACGGCGCGCCGCGAGCAGTGGAACCACACGGCGAGGTCGTCGGCGGTCAGGAGCGGTGATTCGGTCTCCAGCTTCGGCGGGCCGCTCGCCCGAACCTTCCTCATCGCGGTCTCCTCCTGGGGCCCGACGTTAGCCGGCCGACCGCGCGGCCGGCAACCGTCAGCGACGCGTGAGCGCCTCGAAGCGGGCCCAATCGGCGGAGGTGAGGATCGCGTCGACGCCGGGGCGCTGGCGCAGGCCCTCGAGCAGGAGCTCGGCGGTGGTCGACTCGAGGAGGGCGGCGGTGATCCACCGGCGCGCGCGTCGGGTCGCGCAGGCGGATGCTGGCGTCGACGAGGCGGCGGAGCACGTACTTGCGCATGTGTTGATCCTCCGCCACCTCGAGCAGCGAGAGCGCGGCCTCGAGGTCGCGCACGGACAGGTCGTCGCGACCGGCGCGCTGCCAGGCGAGCCCGCGCAGCAGCAGGGCGCTGCGGTGGTGGCGGAGCGCTTCGGGTCCGCCGTGCGCGGGCGGCTCGCGCGGGAGGTCGGCGAGGTCGGCGAGGTGATGACGGATCCGCGCCGGGCGCCACAGGATCTCGTTGCGGCCGGGGTCGAGGAAGATGTCGTAGAGCGCGGGCCCGAGCGCGCGCTTGGCCGCGAGCAAGAAGTTGTCCGGGTCGCGCATCAGTCGCTGGCTCAGGCGCGCGTGGAACGGGTGGTCTTCGGGCAACCCGGCGAGCGAGCTGCGCAGGTGATCGGCGGCCTCGTCGAGGCGACCGGCGCGGGCCAGGAGATCGATGCGCCACAGCGCCTCGGGGCTGGCGACCGGGGCGGCGGCGAGGCGCTCCAGGGCCGCTTCGATCTCCTCTTCCGCGACCAGGCGGGCGACGGCGAGCGACGGATCTGCCGGCGGCGGGTCGGCGCGGCGCAGGCCGGACAGCTCGACCGCGAACACCTGCAGGTCGGCGACGCTGTCCGGTTGGACAGGTCGATTGAGCACCCGCAGGCGCAGCGGGCCGGGCGGCGGCGGCTTGATGGGGTGCTTCGTCAGCACCCGCCGCGGCTCGCCGCCGTCGAGGGCGATCTCGAGGTGGGTGGTGCCGAGGTCGGGGAAGTGGCGCATGCCGAGGCGGAAGCGGCGCGCCTCGCCGGGCTGGATCGTGCCGGCCCAGTAGGCGGTCGCGCCGTTCGGCCCGGTGATCGGGAAGACCTCCTGGTCGGGCCGCTCGGACCGGTTGTGCGACTCGAAGCGGACGCCGAGGTAGACGTCGTCGCTGTCGACGGGGGTGAGGGCGATCGCCAGGTTGGTGCCCCACTCGAGGTCGCCGAGCGCGCCGTCGACGGTCAGGGCCGCGGTGCCGCCGTCCCACTCGAGCGGGTACTCGGCGATGAGCTGCTCCGAGGATGTCTGAAGGGACAGGCTCCGATCGCCCGGGCTGCGGGCGAACGACAGCGGGTCGTAGATCCGCCAGGCGGGGTCGAGCGGGCGGTCGAAGCGGAGCGCGAGCTAGGGGCGCTCGGCGGTGGCGCGGCGGAGGGTGTCGAGCTCGGCCTCGGCCTCGCGACGGACCCGCAGGTCGAGGCCGGGCAGGGCGGCGCGCCGGATCGCCAGCTCGAGCGCCGCGGCGTAGTCGCCGAGCTCGCGCCGGCTGGCGATCGCCCCCGCGAGCGCGCCGGCGGCCTGGTCGGGCCGCGCGGCGGCGGCGAGGTAGTGCTCGGCAGCCGCGGCGTGCTCGCCGGCGGCGGCGTAGAGATCGGCTGCCCGCAAGAGCATGTCCTCATGGGCATGTCCCGAAAGACGGGCGATGGCGGCCAGCTCGTCGGCGCTGCGCCGCGGCAGGCCGAGCGCGGCCAGCTCCTCGGCGTGGCGCCAGGCGTCGATCAGCGCGGGATCGTCGACGTCGCCGATCGGGCGGGCCTCCGGCGCGGGCCGGGCGATCGCGGGCAGCGGGACGTCGCCGGCGCCGACGATGAAGTAGCTGTCGGGGGCGCCGGGCAGCGTGACCAGCAGCTCGGCGGCCGGGTCGGCGTCGAAGTTGGCGACCGCGCGCAGGTACATGTTGCTGAGGTGCAGCGGCTCCTGCAGGGCCTCGCCGTCGCTGCGGTAGAGCACGAGCTCGGGCGGGGCGAGTGCTAGGAGATCCTCGACGCCGTCGCCGTCGAAGTCGCCGTCGTACAGCCAGCGCGGCGTGCCGCCGCGCGAGCGGTCCTCGGGGGCCGGGATGAACTGCCGGGTCGCGAGCGCGTCGCCGTCGAGCGCGAGGATGTAGATGCCGGCCGGCTCGCCGTACGGTCGGGCCTCGGAGAAGCGGCCCGGGGCGGCGTACTCGTCGACCTTGGTCGCGGCGATCCGCAGCTCCCCGCCGATCTGCAGCAGCTTCACCGACTCGATGAAGCCGAGGCTGCGGCGGGCGAGCAGGCGCAGCTGGCCGTCGTCGCCGGCCGACAGCACGCGCAGGTCGTAGGCCGACCACGGCCCGGCGGCGACGACGAGCTCGGGGCGGCCGTCGCCGTCGAGGTCGCCGGCCTCGATCGAGCCGATGTCGGAGCCGGCGGCGTCGGTCGGCGGGTGCGGCGAGCGGTACTGCCACTGGCCTGCGGGGTCGAGGTCGAGCTGCCGCAGCCGGCGGGCGTAGGGACCGCTGCCGGTGTAGAGGGCGGGGTGGCCGTCGCCGTCGAGGTCGGCGACGGCGTAGCCGAGGATCGCGCTGTCGGTCCACTGGTACAGCGGGGCGCCGCCGCCCGCGGGATGGAGGCCGTAGCGGACGATGGCGTCGCCGGGGGCGCCCGGGTTGGCGACGCCGAGCAGCAGCAGCGGGGCGCCGGTCAGCGCGGGCGGCACGATCCGCGGGGCGACGGCGAGGGGGCCGGTCGAGACCTCGGCCAGGCGGGTGAGGTTCGTGTCGGCGCGCAGCACCACCGCCGACCCGCGCTGGTCGGCGTGGGTGGCCAGCTCGAGCCGGCCGTCGCCTTCGAGGTCGCCGACGATGAACTCGTGGTCGCTGCCCGGGCTCTGGCCGATCGCGGTGCGCGAAATGGATGTCCCAAAGGACATGTTCTCGAGGGCATGTCCGTAAGCTCGGCGCGGGTCGTCGGCCGGGAGGCGGCCCAGGGCGGCGCGGGCGGCCGGGAAGTCGCGGCGGTCGAGGGCGGCGGCCAGGCGCAGGCCGGCGAGCTGGGGGTCGTCGGCGAGCTCGGGGGCGTGGGCGTCGAGGGCGGCCAGAGCGGCGGCCGAGGCGGTGAAGTTGCGGCTGTCGGCCAGGCGCAGGGCGAGGTTGCGCAGCGCGGCGGCCTGGTCCTCGTGGGTGCGCGCGGCGATGTAGGCGCCGGCGTGGGCGTCGATGGCGGCGGCCGGGTCGGTCTGGGCCTCGCCCCACTCGCGATAAGCGCGGGCGAGCGCCGCGGTGCCGCGGTTGTCGGGCAGGGCGGCGAAGGCGGCGAACAGCCGCGCGGCCTCGTCGCGCTTGCGGGCGACGGTCAGCGCGGCGAGCTGCTCGCGGAGGACGTCGAGGCGGGCGTCGGCGCGGCGCTCGTGGGCGGCGCGGACGAGGGCGCGGGTGGCCGCGACGCCGCCGAGGACGACGACGACGGTGGCGGCCACGGCGACGGCGATCTGCAGCAGCCGCCGGCGCCGCTGCCGGCGCTCGGCCTCGGGGTCGTGGGCGAGCAGCGCGAGCAGCTCGGCCATGCCGGAGTAGCGGCGCGCGGGGTCCTTGGCCAGGCCGCGCAGCAGGACGGCGTGCAGCCACTGCGGCACGCTGGTCGGGTCGGGCGAGACCGGCGGCGGCTCGGCGTGGAGGACGTGCTCGGCGAGGACCTCGAGGGTGTCGCCGGTGAACGGCCGCCGGCCGTGCAGCGCCTCGTAGAGGGTGACGCAGAACGCGAACTGGTCGCTGGCCGCGGTGGCCGGCTCGCGCCGCAGCTGCTCGGGGGACATATAGGCCGGGGTGCCGATCAGCGCGCCGCTGCCGGCCAGGGTCGCCAGCGCGTCGGCGGTGGCGAGGGGGCCCATGGCCTTCGAGACATGTCCCGAAGAACTAGTTTTTCCGCGGCGGGTGGCGAGGCCGAAGTCGGCCACGCGGACGCGGCCGTCGGCGCCGACGAGGACGTTGCTCGGCTTGAAGTCGCGGTGGACGAGGCCGACGTCGTGGGCCGCGCGCAGGCCCTCGCCGGCCTGGCGCAGGGCGTCGACGATCTCGCGCCAGCTGCGGGGCGCGTAGGTCAGCCAGCGCTGCAGGTCGACGCCGTCGACGTACTCCATGGCGATGAAGACGGCGCCGGAGAACTCGCCGGCCTCGTGGACGGCGACGACGTTGGGGTGGGCCAGGCGGGCCAGCGCCTGGGCCTCGCGCAGCAGCTGGGCGCGGCCGAACGAGGGGTCGTCGCGGCGGCTGGTCTGGACCAGCTTGAGCGCGACGCGGCGGTCGAGCTCCTCGTCGTAGCCGGCGTAGACGACGCCCATCGCCCCGCGGCCGACCTCGCGCAGGATGACGAACCGGCCGATCCGCAGCGGCCCGGCGGCCTCGCGCTCGGCCGGGGTGTCCCACTGCGGCTCGGCGCTGACCACCGTCGCCAGCGGGTCGGGCTCGGGCCGCGCCGGCGGGGCGGTGGTCTCGTCCAGCTCCGGCGCGCCGGAGCGGGGCGCCTGGGTGTCTCCGAGGCCGGCCACGTCGGGCCGCAGGCTACCACGCCGGCCGGCCGGGCCCCACGCGCGGATTCGGCCGGCGCGGTCCTGGAGCTATGGCGTTTGGGACATGTCGGAAGGGACATGTCCCGAAGGCTGGCCGCCGGACAGCGCCAGCTGGCCGCAGGCGGCGCCGATGTCGTCGCCGCGCGGGGTGCGGACGTAGGCGCGCAGACCGGCGGCGCGGCACAGGTCGAGGAAGCGGCGCACGCGGGCCGCGCTCGGCCGGCCGTAGGGGGCGTGCGGATGCGGGTTGAACGGGATCAGGTTGATCTGGCAGCGGATGTCGCCGACCAGCGCGGCCAGCCGGCGCACGTCGTCGTCGCTGTCGTTGACGCCGGCGAGCAGGACGTACTCGAAGGTGACGTAGCGGCGCCGGTGCGGCGGGACCGAGCGGACCGCGGCCAGCAGGGCGGCGATGTTCCAGCGGGTGTTGATCGGCATGACCTCGTCGCGCACCGCGTCGGTGGTGGCGTTGAGGCTGATCGCCAGGCCGACCTCCTTGGCCAGCGGGTCGCCGGCGAACCGCTCGATCGCCGGGACCAGGCCCGAGGAGGAGATCGTGATCCGCCGCGCCGCGAGTCCGGCGCCGTCGGGGTCGGTGAGCAGCTCGATGGCCCGCCGCACCTGGTTGTAGTTGTGCAGCGGCTCGCCCATGCCCATGAAGACGATGTTGGTGATCCGCGGCGCGTACTCGCCCCCATCGCGGGCCAGCAGGTCCTGGGCCTGGTAGACCTGGTCGACGATCTCCCAGGTCGCGAGGTTGCGCTGGAAGCCGAGGCTGGCGGTGGCGCAGAACCGGCACGTCAGGGCGCAGCCGACCTGCGACGAGACGCACTGGGTGTAGCCGCGCTCGTCGTTGGGGATGAGCACGCTCTCGATCGACTGGCCGTCGGCGGTGACGAGCCGCAGCTTGCGCGTGCCGTCGCGGGCGTGCAGCACCGCGCCGACGTCGAGCCGCCGCAGGCTGGCCTGGGCGGCCAGGCGGGCCCGGTCGGCGGCTGGCACATCGGACATGGCCGAAAAGTCAGGGACGCGCCGGCCGTGCAACCAGCGGAACAGCTGGCCGGCGCGGTGGCGCGGGGCGCCCTCGAGGTGGCTCGAGAGCCAGGCGGCCAGGCCGTAGCGATCGAGGTCGCGCAGGTTCGGCGGCCCCTCCTTGGGGAGGCCGCGCGCAGGAGCGCGGATGGCGACGAGCTGGCTCATGGGACAGGTGACGGCAAGAGCCCGCGGCTCACAGGCCGGCGAGCTCGAGGCCGCTGAAGAAGAAGCCGATCTCGTAGGCGGCGGTCTCGGGCGCGTCGGAGCCGTGGGTGGCGTTGCGCTCGATGCTGGTGCCGTAACGGCCGCGGAGGGTCTCCTTGCCGGCCTTGGTGGCGTCGGTCGGGCCCATCAGGCCGCGCCAGCGGGCGATCGCGTCCTCACCCTCGAGCACCATGGCGACCACCGGACCCTCGGTCATGAAGGTGACGAGGCTGCGGAAGAACGGGCGGGCGGAGTGGACCGCGTAGAAGCCCTCGGCCTGGGCGGTGGAGAGGCGGAGAGCCTTGATCGCGACGAGGCGCAGGCCGGACTCCTGAAGCGCGGCGAGGATCCCGCCCTGGTGACCGGCGGCGACGGCGTCAGGCTTGATGATGGCGAAGGTGCGTTGCATGCGATTCGTGGCGCGGAGGCTAGCAGAGGCGCGCGGGGCGTAAAGAGGCGGGCGCGTGACGGGGCGCAAGTCTCGCCTGTGCGCCGCGTCGCCGGGCCTGCGGCGGCGGATTGCGGCGCGGACGAGTGCGGTCACAGTAGCCGGTCGATGCGCTGGGCGGCACTCCTCGGGCTGTCGATCGGGCTGCTGCCGGCGCCGGCCGGGGCCGAGCCGCCGTGCCCGGCCTGGCGCGAGGGACAGGCGATGAGCTGCTTCCGCGGCTACGTGCGCGCCGACCCGGCCGCGTTCGTGCTCGCCAGGGACCGCCCCGGGGCGGCGATCGGCGGCTCGATCGGCGCGTTCCGGGCCCGCGGCGGGTTCGCCGTCGCGTTCGGCGGGCGCGTCGGCTACGACATGGTCGACCGCCGGGCCAGCGGCTTCGACCGTACGCTCCACCTGTCGCCGGAGCTGCGGCTCGGCGCGGTCAACCAGCGCGCGTTCGGCTACGTGCTGGTCCGCGGCGGCTACAGCCACCGCTTCGAGATCCCGAGGCCCCGCCCGGAGTTCGGCGGGCCGGCGGACGCGTATCACTACGGGCTCGGGGTGGGCATCTGGGGCCGCGTGGGCCAGCGCCTGCTCGTCGGGGCCGAGGGCGCGCTCGACCTGGTGCAGTTCAAGGGCCAGGGCGTCGCCGAGACGCTGTTCCTGTCGCTGACGTTCGGCTCGTGGCTGTAGCAGGTGCTGTGAAAGACATGTCCTAAGGAGCATGTCGAAGCCTTGAGGCGGCGGCCGGTTCGTGTCACATTCGATCCTGTGATCGGCGCGCTGGTGATGATGATCTTGGCGTGGAGCTCGGCGCCGGACCCGTGCCCGACCTGGTCCGAGAGACAGACGATGGACTGCATGCGCGGCTACGCGAGCGTGTCGCCGGTCGGCCTGACGCTCCCGCGAGAAGGGGTCGGGCTGGCCGCGGGCGCGGCGGTCGGCCTGTTCCGCGCGCGGGGGCGGTTCGGGGCGGGGCTCGGGCTCCGCTTCGGCTACGGCCTGGTGCCCCGCCCGCGCGAGATCCCGAGCCACCGCGAGCACCGCCTGGCGGCCGGGCCGGAGCTGCGCCTCGGCCTGGCGCTGCCGCAGGTGTTCGCGTTCGTGCTGGCCCGCGGCGGCTATTCGCGGCAGATCGTCGCGTGGGAGCTCGGCTACCGCACGTCGATCCTGGAACCTCCGCCGGGCGGCCACGGCGGGCACGTCGGCGGCGGGCTCGGGGCGTGGGGGCGGATCGGCCGCCGGCTGCTGGTCGGCGGCGAGGTCGCGGTCGATGCGGTGAAGATCGCCGACCGCGCGTGGCAGCCGCAGGCGTCGTTGTTGCTGACCCTCGGGGCATGGCTCTGAAGGCATGCTCCAAAGGACATGTCTTTTTGGGCATGCCCTGAGCGGCATGTCCTTCAGGGCATGTCCGGGCAGAGCAGCTCGACGCGCAGGCCGGCCAGCGGGTGGCGGACCAGGCCGCCGAGCCAGCGCTGGTGGAGGTACCACGCGCTCGGCTGATCGATCGGGCGCACGGGCAACTGCTCGCCGAGGATCGCCTGCAGGCGGAGGGCCGCGGCGTCGCGGGCGGGGCCGGGCGGCAGGGCGGCGAAGGCGGCGTAGGCGGCGTCGTAGGCCGGGTCGCAGAAGCCGGCCAGGTTGTCGGCGGCGGCGCAGGTCAGCGACGACAGAAAATTGCTCGGGTCGAGGTAGTCGGCCTCGAAGCGGAGGCCGAACATATGGGCCCCGGCGCGCAGGCCCGGGTCGAACAGGAAGTTGTCGCGCGCGGTGAAGCGGAGGTCGACGCCGAGCGGGCGCAGGAACTCGCGCAGCAGCGCCGCCTCCTGCCGCTCGGGCTCGCTGGGTCCGCCCCAGTAACTCAATAAAAATGTCCTTCCGGACAGGCCGGCGTCGGCGAGGATCTGCAGCGCCCCGTCGAGGTCGGGCTGCGGCGGGGCGGCGTCGAGGTCGAGGCGCGGCGAGACCTCGCGCGGGAGCACGCTGGCGCTGGCCTCGGCCCACGCGCCGTTGCGCACGACCTCGAGGTAGCGCGGCACGTCGACGGCGCGGGCGATCGCCCGCCGCAGCGCCAGGTTCTCGCGCGCGCGGGCCGGATCGGGGTGGTGGCCGATCTCGGGGCTCGCCATGTTGAAGTAGAGCAGGTCGACCGCGGCGACCGGGAACTTCTCGAGACCTGTCCCTGGGGGCAGGGCCCCGGGGACAGGTCGGCCGAGCGCCACGACCTCGGCGAACTGCGCCTGGCCGGGCACCAGCGCCGCCAGCTCGCCGGCCTGGAAGGCGCGCAGGGCCGGCTCGCCGTGCTGGAAGTGGGTGAGGACCACGCGCGGGGCCGCCGGCGCGTGCGTACACGGCAGCGGCGGGCGGTCGGGCGGCTGCGGGTACGGGCGCGGCGCGCGGCCGTCGTCCGCGACGAGCACCGCGCTGCGCGGGAACTCGCTGGCCGCGTGGTCGAAGCGGTAGGGGCCGCTGCCGACCGGGTGCCGGGCGAAGCGCGGGCGCTCGGGGCCGGAGCCGTCGTAGTAGTCGGCGCACTCGGGCGGGACGATCGACAGCGCCGGGTGGGCGAGGATCGCCGCGAACTCCGGCTGCGGTCGCGTGAGGCGGATGGTCACGGTGCCGGCGGCGTCGTCGAAGACGATCGGCGCGGGCGCGGCGGTCGGGGTCCGGTGCCAATCGTCGAGCCCGGCGACGCGGCCGGCCAGCAGCGACCAGGCCGCGTGCTTGCCGGGGGTGATGCGCAGGAGCGAGGCGGCGACGTCGCCGGCGCGGACCGGGCGTGCCTGGTCTTTGAGACAGGTGTCGCCGTGGAACCGCGGACCCTCCCGCATGCGCAACGAATAAGTGAGACCGTCCGCGCCGATCTCCGGCAGGTCGGCGAGCAGCTCCGGCACGAGGCGCGGGGGATCGGCGTGGGGATCCCAGTCGAGGAGCGTGTCGTAGATCTGTGAGGTGAGGCGGCGGCTGACAGCGTCGGTCGCGTCGGCTGGATCCAAGGAATAAAACCCGGTCTCCAGGGTGAGGTGAACCGTGCGTCCGCCGGGGTTTTGCGGGGTCGATCCCGCTGCGCCGTTACCGCTGTCGACCTCGGTGTGACGAGAGCATGCGACGAGCATGAAGGCGAGGCACGCGAGCGCGGCGCGAGGCGTGGTAAGCCTTCGCCCATGGCAGCCGACGGCAGCATCCAGGGCGGGAGCGCAGACTTCGCCCACTTGCACCTGCACTCGCAGTACAGCCTGCTCGACGGAGCGATCCGCACGAAGGACCTGTGCAAGATCGTCAAGCAGCGGGGCATGAGCGCCGTCGCCGTCACCGACCACGGCAACATGTTCGGCGCGCTGCAGTTCTACCAGGAGGCCAAGGCCGTCGGCGTCAAGCCGATCTTCGGCTGCGAGGCCTACGTGTCCGACGGCGACATGAACGCCAAGACGGACCGGAAGAACTACCACCTGGTGCTCCTGGCCCGCGACCTGACCGGCTACAAGAACCTGCAGTTCTTGGTCTCGAAGGGCCACCTCGAGGGATTTTACTACAACCCGCGGATCGACCGGAAGATCCTGCGCGAGCACAGCGAGGGGCTGATCGGGCTGTCGGCGTGCCTGGGCGGCCACATCTCGCGCCTCATCAACGGCGGCGACATGGACGCCGCGCGCCAGACGGTGCTCGAGTACAAGTCGATCTTCGAGCCGGGCTCGTACTACCTCGAGCTGCAGCCGAACGGCATGGCCGACCAGGAGCGGGTCAACGCCGCGCTGGCGCAGCTGTCGATCGACTGCGGCGTGCCGCTCGTCGCCACCAACGACTGTCACTACGTCAACCAGGACGAGGCCCACGCGCACGAGGTGCTGATGTGCATGGGCCAGGGGCGCACGCTCGACGACCCCAAGCGGATGAAGCACGAGTGCGACGCGTTCTACATCAAGACGCCCGACCAGATGCTGAGCTACTTCGGGTCGAACTACCCGAGCGCGTTCGAGAACGCCGGCGAGATCGCCCGCCGCTGCAACGTCGAGCTCAAGCTCGGCAAGCCCGAGCTGCCCGACTTCAAGCTGCCCGAAGGGACAGAAGAGGACCT
This sequence comes from Nannocystis pusilla, assembly GCF_026626665.1. Lineage (GTDB taxonomy): Bacteria > Myxococcota_A > Polyangia > Nannocystales > Nannocystaceae > Nannocystis > Nannocystis pusilla. Next base: position 5,670,101 of record NZ_JAPNKE010000002.1, on the reverse strand, counting down.
GCCCGGCTACCTGCGCAAGGTGGCCCACTCGGGCCTCGAGGAGCGGTTCGGCGAGCTGCAGCGGCGCGGCCAGGCGTTCGACCCCGACCAGTACCGCCAGCGCCTGGACTACGAGCTCGGGGTCATCACCCAGATGAAGTTCCCGGGCTACTTCCTGATCGTCTGGGACTTCATCCGCCACGCCAAGAAGATCGGCGTGCCGGTCGGCCCCGGCCGCGGCTCGGGCGCCGGCAGCCTGGTCGCCTACGCGCTGCGGATCACCGACCTCGACCCGATCCAGTACAGCCTGCTGTTCGAGCGCTTCCTCAACCCGGAGCGCATCAGCATGCCCGACTTCGACATCGACTTCTGCATGGACCGGCGCGAGGAGGTGATCCGCTACGTCACCGAGCGCTACGGGTCGGCGCGGGTCGGCCAGATCGCCACGTTCCACAGCCTCAAGGCGCGCGGCCTGGTGCGCGACGTGTGCCGCGTGATGGGCCTGCAGCCGTCGGAGGCCAACGAGATCGCCAAGCACGTGCCCGAGGGGCCGAAGGTCACGCTGTCGATGGCGATGGCCGACCCCGAGCCGATGAAGGAGAAAGCCAAGGAGAGCGCCGAAGCGGCGGCCAAGCTGTCCGACGCGATCATGATCGCCGAGGCCGCCAGCAAGCTGCGCCTGCGCGCCCGCGAGGACGGGCGCGTCGCCGAGGTGCTGAAGATTGGCCAGGCGCTCGAGGGCCTGAACCGCCACGCCGGCATGCACGCGGCCGGCATCGTCATCGGCAACCGCGACCTGTGGGAGCACGTGCCGTGCTTCCAGGCCGACGGCAAGATCGTCACCCAGTTCACGATGACGGACGTCGAGCTGGCCGGCCTGGTGAAGTTCGACTTCCTCGGCCTCAAGACGCTGACGGTGCTCGACACCGCGGTCCGCCTCATCAACAACTTCCGACCCGCGGACGACCCGTTCGACCTCGGCGCGATCCCCATGGACGACGCCGGCGTCTACGAGATGATCAGCCGCGGCGACACCACCGGCGTGTTCCAGCTCGAATCCTCGGGCTTCAAGGACCTGCTGAAGAAGCTGCGCCCCGACTGCTTCGGCGACATCGTCGCCGCGGTCGCGCTGTACCGCCCGGGCCCGCTCGAGGGCGGCATGGTCGACCAGTTCATCGACTGCAAGCACGGCCGGCGCGCCATCGAGTACCCGCACGAGCTCTTGACCGAGGTCCTCAAGGAGACCTACGGCGTGTTCGTGTACCAGGAGCAGGTCATGCAGGCGGCGCAGGTGCTGGCCGGCTTCTCGCTCGGCGCGGCCGACATGATGCGCCGCGCGATGGGCAAGAAGAAGAAGTCGGAGATGGACAAGCAGCGCGCCTTGTTCGTCGAGGGCTGCGCCAAGGCGTCGAACATCCCCAACGCCAAGGCCGAGGAGATCTTCGACCTCATCGACAAGTTCGCCGGCTACGGCTTCAACAAGTCGCACTCGGCGGCGTACGGCCTCATCACCTACCAGACAGGCTACCTCAAGCACCACTTCCCGGCCTCGTTCATGGCGGCGCTGATGACCTGCGACAAGTCGAACAACGACAACGTCGTCAAGTTCATCGCCGAGGCGCGCGCGATGGGCCTCGTGGTGCTGTCGCCCGACATCAACGAGTCGGGCCGCGACTTCTCGGTGGTCCGCCGCCAGCGCGCGGTCGAGGGCTCCGCTTCACAGCCCTCCGGGCTTGATTTCGAGGAGCAGATCCGCTTCGGCCTGGCCGGCATCCGCGGCGTCGGCGAGAACGCGGTCGACGCGATCCTGGCCGCGCGCACGGCCGAGGGCCCGTTCACGTCGCTGTTCGAGCTGTGCCGCCGCGTCGACCTCAAGAAGGTCAACAAGCGCACGCAAGAAGGCCTGGTCTGCGCCGGCGCGCTCGATGCGATCGCGGCCAAGCGCGGCCGCGCGTGCCTCCACGCCGCCGTCGAACGGGCGATCGAGCAGGGCCAGGGGGCCTCGCGCGACCGCGCCGCGGGCCAGTTCGGCCTGTTCGACGCGATCGCCGACTCGGCGCCGGTCTACAGCGAGGAGTACCCGGAGGTCGAGCCGTGGGAGCCGCGCGAGGAGCTGCTCAAGGAGCGCGAGGCGCTCGGCTTCTACCTCACCGGCCACCCGCTCGACCGCTACCAGCAGGACGTCGACAAGCACGCCACCTGTCGCACGGGACAGATCGAGGCCAAGCACAACGGCCAGGAGGTCACGATCGCCGGGGTGATCTGCGACCTCCGCGAGGTCCAGACCCGCAGCGGCAAGGGGGCGATGGGCTTCTTCCAGCTCGAGGACCAGTTCGGCCGCGTCGAGTCGGTGGTGTTCCCCAAGACCTACGCGCGCGCCGACGAGGCGACCGGCCTCAGCCTCGGCGAGCGGCTGGCGCAGATCGGCAGCGAGCCGGTGTTCGTGACCGGCAAGTGCGAGGTCGAGACCAGCGAGGACGGCGAGGCCAACAAGTTCAAGATCCTCGTCGAGTCGGTGCAGGAGATCCGCACCCTCCGCGAGCAGTCGACCCGCAAGGTGCTGCTCAAGGTCCCGCTCGAGCTGCTGACGCCCGAGCGGATCCTCCGCCTCAAGCAGATCGTGTCCGACAACGCCGGCACCTGCTCGATGGAGCTCGAGGTGGTGTCCGAGCGCTACGCCGGTCAGGTGGTGTTCGGCGACAAGTTCGGCGTGCGCGCCGACGACAAGCTGATCGCGGCGCTCGAGCGCCTGTTCGGCGCCAAGGTGGCCCGCCTGGCCTGACCGGCGCGGCGTCGCGTGCGGACCTGGCCTCAGGGCCAGGTTCGTCGCGAGCGCGTCACGGGCCGCGCGGCGGCCTCGGCGGGCGCCTGCGCAGATTCACGCGCGTTCGCGTTCGCGGGCGTGCGGGCGCGAGACCTCTTGGGGCCGCGCGGCGAAGCCGGGTATGCTCGCCGGGCCCGCATGCCCGGCGCTCCCGAGGACGACAAGACGCGAGTGGAGGCCGCGCCGCGCGACGAGGGGGACGACCTCCCGCGCCGGATCGGCCGCTTCCACGTGCTCGGTCGCCTCGGCATGGGCGCGCAGGGGCAGGTGCTGCTCGGCTACGACGCCGACCTGAATCGGCGCGTGGCGATCAAGCTGCTGCGCGGCACCGGCGGGCCCGACGAGCGCGACCGCATGCGCCGCGAGGCCCAGGCGCTGGCGCTGCTCTCGCATCCCAACGTGGTCCAGGTCTTCGAGGTCGGCGAGTACGCCAACACGCTGTACCTGGCGATGGAGTACGTGTCGGGCTCGACGCTGCACACGTGGGTCAAGCACCACTCGCAGCGGGAGATCCTCGGCGCGTATCTTCAGGCCGGTCGCGGGCTGGCGGCGGCCCACAGCGCGGGCCTGGTGCACCGCGACTTCAAGCCGCTGAACGCGATGGTCGGCAAGGACGGCCGTGTGCGCGTGATGGACTTCGGCCTGGCGCGCGGCGAGCTGGCGACGCGCAGCCCGGAGGAGAACACGGTGATGCGCGCGCCGACGGCGGTGCTGTGGAGCGGCGTGACGGAGGCGGGCTCGCTGATGGGCACGCCGGCCTACATGGCGCCGGAGCACTGGAAGGGCGAGGTCGTCGACGCGCGCACCGATCAGTTCGCGTTCTGCGTGGCGCTGTGGGAGGGCCTGTACGGCGAGCGCCCGTACTCGGGCAAGAGCACCGAGGACTTCCGCGCGGCGATCCTCGGCAACAAGCGGCGCGAGCCGCCGGCGAAGGCGAAGGTGCCGTCGTGGCTGCGCCAGGTGATCGAGCGCGGGATGCAGGGCGACCCGGCGCTGCGCTGGCCGTCGATGGCGGCGCTGCTGACGGAGCTCGAGAGCGGGACGCCGCGGCGCCGGCGAAGGTTCGCGGCGGCGGCGTTCCTCGGGCTCGGCGGGCTGGTCACGGGCTCGGTCGCGTACGAGAGCGTGCAGGCGCGCTGGCAGGCGGAGGCCTGCTGGGACGGCGGCCAGGAGCTGGTGCGGCAGTGGCAGGCGGCGCGGCCGGCGACGGAGGCGGCGTTCGTCGCGGCGGCCCCGGCGATCGGCGAGCGCACGTTCCGGCGCGTCGACGCGATCGTCGACGAGTTCACGGCGGCGTGGGCGAGCGCCCGGTCGCGCCTGTGCATGATGCCCCGCATCGACCCGCGCTGGTCGAGCGACCTGGTCGGGCGCGCCGAGGAGTGCCTGCTCGAGACCCGCTGGTCGTTCGAGAGCACGCTCGAGCGCTTCGCGGCGGTCGACGCGGTGGTGGTGCAGCACGCGGTCGCGGCGGTGTCCGACCTGCCGCCGCCGACGACCTGCCTCGATCTGTCGTACCTCGCGCGGCAGTCGCCGCCGCCCGCCGACGAGCAGGTGCGGGCCGAGGTGCTGCGCGTGCGCCAGGCGCTGCGCCAGGTCCGCTCGCTCGGCGCGACCGGCCGGTTCCAGGAGGGCCTCGAGCAGAGCAAGAAGCTCGTCGCCGAGGCCGACGCGGTCGGCTGGCGACCGCTGGCGGCGCTGGCCCGCTTCCGCGCGGCGATGTTCGCCAGCGACGTCACCGACCTCAAACAGGCGGAGGCGTGGCTCGAGGAGGCGATGGTGCTGGCGGCCGAGACGGGCCAGGACTCGCTGCTCGCGGACATCGTCACCGGCATGGCCGACGTGGTCGGCGGTCGCATGGCCCGCCACGAGGAGGGCCTGCGCTGGGCCAAGCTGGCGCAGGCGCTGACGGTGTCGCTGGGCGAGGCCGACACGGTGCGCGGCACGTGGGTGCTCAACATCCTCGGGCTCATCTACCTCGACCAGGGCCGGCTCGACGAGGCCGAGGAGGTGATGGAGCAGATCCTCGCCATCGTCAGCGAGGAGCTCGGCGCCGACGAGCTCGAGATGGCGGGCCCGCTCAACAACCGCGGCAACCTGCACTACCGCCGCGACCGCCTCGAAGACGCGCGCGTCTGCTACCAGCGCGCGCTCGAGCTGTTCGAGCGGATCCTCGGGCCCGAGCACCCGGACGTGGCGCTGGCGCTCGGCAACCTCGCCCGCCTCGCGCTCGACCGCGGCGACCTCGACGGGGCCGAGCGCCTCGGCCTGCGCGCCCTGGCGATCCGCGAGGACTCCAACGGGCCCGAGAGCCTCGAGGCGTCGCACGCCCAGCAGGACCTCGGCAACATCTACCGCGCCCGTGGGGAGTCGGCGAAGGCGCTCGAGCTGCTCGAGCGCGCGGCCGTCGGCGCGGCCAAGGCCCTCGGCGCCGAACACCCGGAGGTCGGCTACGCGCTGCTGAGCCTCGGCGAGCTGCACCTGCAGCGCGGCGACCTCGACAAGGCGGCCCGCTTCTACTCGCGCGCGCTCGGCATCTTCCAGGCGTCCCGCGGGCCCGACCACCTGGACGTGGCGCCGGCGGTGGTCGGCCTCGGCGAGGTCGCGCTCGGCCGCAACCGCCCGAACGAGGCGGTCCGCCAGTTCGAGCGCGCGCTCCAGCTGTACGCGGCCAACGAACGCCCGCGCGACGCCGCGTGGGCCCGCTTCGCCCTGGCGCGCGCCCGCTGGACCCGCAAGGCGTCGCAGGCCGAGGCCCGCGCGCTGGCCCGCGCGGCGGCCGAAGAGCTCACGGCGCTCGGCGCGACGGCCGACCGGGCCGAGGTCGACGCCTGGCTGGCGGGCAAGTAGGATTTTAAAGGGACATGTCGTCTCGGGCATGTTCTAAGCGCCATGTTCGTTGGAACATGTCCGAAGAGACGAAGGCGCGGCGCTGCGGCCGGCGCGCCGAGAGACAGCCGGTGCGGGCGCTGAGCGGGCGCGGCCGACCTGTCCGGCGCGACGGGTCGGCCACGGGCCGGGCAGGCCCAGGGGCTCGGACGCGGCGCACGAGCCGGCCGGCGAGATGCCCTTGGCGAGACTCAGGCCGGCATCGCGACGGGCGGTGTCGCCTTCGAGTCGCCGCGCCGCGGCTCACAGGCGCGGCGGGGCGTGGCCGAGGCTGAAGTGGGGGATCTCGACGACCGCCATCATCTCGAGCAGGGCGACGATGTCGGGCGCCGACAGCATCAGCGGGCGGTGGCTGGCGCGGACGAAGCCGGCGGCGGCGGCGTGGTCGAGGAAGGCGAGCAGGTGGTCGTAGTAGCCGCCGGCGTTGACCAGGCCGACCGGCTTGCGGTGGTAGCCGAGCTGCATCCACGTGGTCGCTCGAACAGCTCCTCGAGCGTGCCGAAGCCGCCGGGCAGGGCGACGAAGGCGTCGCTGAGCTGGGCCATCATCATCTTGCGGGCGTGCATGCTGTCGACCACGAACAGCTCGGTGAGGCCGTCGTGGCCGACCTCGACGTCCCACAGCTTCTGCGGGATGACGCCGAACACCTGGCCGCCGGCGCGCAGGGCCGCGTCGGCGACCTCACCCATGATCCCGATCTTGCCGCCGCCGTAGACGACCCCGATCCCGCTGCGGGCGAGGTGCTCGCCGATGCCGCGCGCGACCTCGGCGAAGGCAGGATCCGTGCCCTTGTTCGAACCGCAGAAGATGCAGATCCGGCGGAACTTTCGCATCGTGCTCATGAGCGCTCGCGGGCTTCTTACCACGGGACCGCGCGATCGCTGGTATCGTGCGGTCATGCGTCGCCCCCGCCCGAGCGAGGAGTCGCGCGCCCGCGCGGCCCGGATCACACAGGCGCTCGCCGATCTGCTGCCCGACGAGCCTCCGCCCGACCGCCCGTCCGAAGCGACCTCGACAGGTCGCCGCGCGGCCCGGGGCGGCGATTGCCCGGGCTGCGGCGAGCCGCTGGTGGCGACGGCCGCCCGCCACGGGGTGGAGTTCGACACCTGCGGCGCGTGCGGGGGGATCTGGCTCGACGCCGGGGAGCTCGAGGCGCTGACCTCCGGCCTCGACCCGAGCCCGGGCGCCGGGGCCCGGAACGAGGCCGAGCTGCGGGCGAGGGTGCCGGCGCCGGCCTCCCGCGAGTCGGACGTCCGCTATCGCGAGTGCCCGCGCTGCCGCGAGGTGATGAACCGCCGCAACTTCGGGACGATCAGCGGGGTCATCGTCGACGAGTGCCGCCACCACGGGCTGTTCCTCGACGCGGGCGAGCTCGAAGAGGTGGAGGCGTTCCTCCGCGCCGGCGGAAGGGCCGTCGGCGAGTCCGCCCGCGCCCGCGCAGCCGCCCGCAGCATGCCGCCCCCGCCGCCGCAGCTCGAGACGCCGCGGACCGGACGCGAGGAGGTCGTGGCCGAGACGGCCGTCGACTTGCTGTGGAACCTGCTGTTCCGCTGAGCGCGCCGGCAAGGACATGGGGCATGGTTTGGAGAGCATGTTCACGAGGACATGGCCAATCAGACATGTCCACGAGAGCATGTCCTCAGAGTTGTCTGACCCGCTCCGGTGCCTGAGAGGCCGCCGCGCAGCCGAGGCGCCCAGCGGTTCGTCCCGCCGTGAGCTGTCCTCGCGTGTTCCGCGGACCATGACGGGGCGCGCAGCGGCCCGCGTGCTGGACCGCGGCGCCCCGGCTTCGACCATCCCCAAGCTCCGGCGTGACGCCCCGGGTTTTGCGGCTGGGGTCTCGCGGCCGCCGTGCCTCCGCACCGCCGGCCTGGCCGTCAGCGGGGCCGCCTGCGCTCGCGGTACCGCCGCCAGCCTCACGCGGTGCGGGCCACGCCCAGCTTCTTCATCCGGCTCTGCAGCGTCGAGGGCGGCACCCCGAGCAGCTCGGCGGCGCCGCCGGGCCCGTAGATCCGCCCGCGCGTGTGCGTCAGGACCCGCTGGATCTGCAGCGCCGTCACCTCCTCGAGCGTGGCGATCCGGCCGTCGTGTTGCTGCGGCGTGTCGACGGGCGTGGCCTTCGGGGCAGGTTCGATGGGACCTGTTCCATTGGGCATGTCCCCGAGTTCGAACGCCTCCGGGCCGAGCACCTCGCCGGTGGTGACGATCGTGGCGCGCTCGAGCGCGTTGCTGAGCTCGCGCAGGTTGCCGGGCCAGGCGTGGGCGCGCAGGCGGGCGAGGCCGGCCTCGCTGACCCGCATGCCGCGCCGGCCGGTGCGCTGGCTCTGCTCGGCGAGCATGGCGGCGCACAAGAGCGGCAGGTCTTCGAGGCGCTGGCGCAGCGGCGGGAGGCGCAGCGGGAACACGGCGAGGCGGTAGTAGAGATCTTCGCGCAGGCGGCCGCCGGCGATCGCCTTCTCGAGGTCGACGTGGGTGGCGGCGAGCAGGCGGACGTCGACCTTGACGCTCTTGTCGCTGCCGACCGGCTCGACCACGCCCTCCTGCACCACGCGCAGCAGCTTGGCCTGCAGCTCGATCGGCAGCTCGCCGATCTCGTCGAGCAGGAGGGTGCCGCCGTGGGCCAGCTGGAACCGGCCGAGGCGGTCGCGCGTGGCGCCGGTGAAGGCGCCGCGGGTGTGGCCGAACAGCTCGCTCTCGAGCAGCGAGGCGGGGATGGCGGCGCAGTTGATGGCGACGAAGGGGCGGTCGGCCCGCGCGCTCCAGCGGTGCAGGGCGCGGGCGAGCCGCTCCTTGCCGGTGCCGGTCTCGCCGAGGATGAGCACCGGCGTGTCGGTGGGCGCGACCTGGCGAGCCCGCGCGGCGACGGCCCGCACGCCAGGGCTGACGCTGCGCTCGAGCACGCCGTAGCCGGCGGCGACCTCGTCGAGCTCGCGCGCCCGCTCGAGCTCCTCCTCGCGCAGGTTCTCGAGCACGACGCGCCGCTCGGCGTTGTCGAGCGCGAGGCCGAGGATCTGCCCGTACGTCTCGACCTGGTCGACGACCGACTGCGGGTAGCTCTCGCAGTGGGTGCGGTCGAGGGTGAGGACCCCGAGCGAGCGGCCGGCGGCGTGCAGGGGGACGACCATGCAGGCGTGACCCGGGGAGAGATCGAGGACGCCGTCGAAGGGATCGCCGTCGCCGTGACGGTGATCATCCTCCGTGAAGGCGCGGGCCCGGCGCGTCTCGAGCGCCTCGCGCAGGGTCGGGAAGCGCGCCAGGTCGATGCGGTGGCCGCGGACCTGACTGGCGAGGTGGCCGCGGGCGGCGCGGACGACCAGGCTGCCCTCGTCGAGGGTAAACACGGCTGCGAGGTCGTACGGCGCGATCCGGGCGACCCAGTCGAGGCCGCGACGCAGGAGGTCGTCGGTGTCCATGGCGCGAGTGTGGATCGCCCGGCACCGAAATGCCAGTGTCGAGGTACCGATGGGACGGTGAGCAACGACGGGCCGTGGGCGCGCGGCCGTGAGCGGGCGGACAAGTGTCGAGAATCGTTGAGTCTGTGCTTTGGTTCGGCCCCTGCTATTGCACCCATGTCCGCGGGCGTAGCCGCTCGCACGAAGGAAAGAGACCAGACCATGTTGACCGTAGGCGATCAGTTCCCCCAGTTTGCCCTCCAGGCCGTCGTCAGCCGCGACAAGGGCAAAGAGTTCACCGAGATCAACGACAAGAGCTACACCGGCAAGTGGCGGGTGTTCTTCTTCTGGCCGATGGACTTCACGTTCATCTGCCCGACCGAGATCGCCGAGTTCGGCCGCCGCAGCGGCGACTTCGCCGACCGCGACGCGCAGGTGCTCGGCGTCAGCACCGACACCCACTTCGTCCACCTGGCGTGGCGTAACAACCACGAGGACCTGCGGGACCTGAAGATCCCGATGGTCGCCGACACCAAGCGCGAGCTGTCGCAGGCGCTCGGCATCCTGCACAAGGACGGCGTGCCGCTGCGCGCGACCTTCATCGTCGACCCGCAGAACATCATCCGCTGGGTGTCGGTGAACGACCTGTCGGTCGGCCGCAACGTGGCCGAGGTGCTGCGCGTGCTCGACGGTCTGCAGACCGACGAGCTGTGCCCGTGCAACTGGCAGAAGGGCGAGGCGACCCTCAACCCGTAGCGCGGGCAGGTCGCGGCGCGAAGAGAGGAGAGGAGGACACCATGGCCAATACCGTCGAATCGCTGCGAGAGCAGCTCCCCGAGGCCGCGAGGGACCTCAAGGTGAACCTGCAGAACGTGTTGCAGGAGTCGTCGCTGACCCCGGCACAGCGCTGGGGGACGGCGGTGGCGTGCGCCATCGCCTCCCGCAACGCGACCCTGACCCAGGTGCTGGTCGACGCGGCGCGCGAACAGGTCGACGCGGCGACCATCGAGGACGCCCGCGCGGCCGCGGCGCTGATGGCGATGAACAACGTGTACTACCGGTTCAAGCACATGGTCGGCAGCGAGGACTACGAGAAGCTGCCGGCCCGCCTGCGCATGACCCGGATCGCCAAGCCGCACAGCTCGAAGCTCGACTTTGAGCTGTTCTGCCTGGCCGTCAGCGCCGTCTTCGGCTGCGAGCGGTGCGTCGTCTCCCACGAGAAGACGATCCGCGAGGCCGGCGGCACGGCGGAGCAGATCCACGACGCAGTGCGCACCGGCGCGGTCGTCCACGGCGTCGCCGTCGCGCTCGAGCTCGGCGTCTGAACGTTGTTCGCTTCGGCGCCCCGGGCGCCGGGACAGGCGGGCGGCGCGAGGTGGCGAAATCGCCCCCCGCGCCGCCCGCCTGTCTTTTGTGCTTCACCCGCACTAGCGGCTAAGGTGCGCGCCGCGACCTGCATCGGACCCGCCGACAAGGCCCCCTCGAGGACGGCTGACGCGGCGGGACCAGGTGGTGTAGGTTGCATAACCTAGCCCACCCCCCGCCGCGCTTTCCCACGTGTCCAACGAGGATCAAAACTCCGGCAATCGGCCTCACGCCGGGATGACCGGCATCACGCCGACGTCGACCTCGCAGTACGAGGGCTACCAGGGCACGAGCTGCCGCCCGGCACGGTGGTGACGGGCACGAGCCAGTTCGAGATCGTGCAGCGCCTCGGCGAGGGCGGGATGAGCAAGGTCTACAAGGCGTTCGACCGCCTGATGAACCGCTACATCGCCCTCAAGGTGATGAAGAACGACGTGCCCGAGTGGGCGCATCGCCACTTCCGCCGCGAGGCCCGCATGTGCGCGAGCTTCATGCACCACAACCTCGTGCACGTCAGCCAGGTCGGCACGGCCGAGGAGTTCGACGTGCTGTGGTTCGCGATGGAGTACCTGCGCGGCAAGGACGTCAGCTGGTTCATCGAGAGCGGCACGCCGATGGGCATCCCGGTGATCCTCGAGATCTTCTCGCAGGTGCTCGACGCGCTCCGCTACGTCCACCTGCGCCGGATCGTCCACTGCGACATCAAGCCGTCGAACGTGTTCGTCACCCGCGACTCGCACGACCCGCTGCTCCGCGTGGTCAAGCTGCTCGACTTCGGCGTGGCCCGCGACCTGTCCGACCTGTCGTCGCACAACACGCACCACATCATGGGCGACCCCCGCTACATCGCCCCCGAGCAGACGATCCCCGGCAACTACATCGACCACCGCGCCGACCTCTACGCGCTCGGCATGACGTTCTTCGAGCTCGTCACCGGCGGCCGCCACCCGTTCGAGGACCTGTTCGACGCCCACCCGCGCGCGCTCCTGCAGGCCCACCGCGAGCGCGAACCGCTGCCCGTCAGCCACTTCATCTCCGACAGCGTGCCCGCCGCCAAGGCCCGGGCGATGGACGCGTTCTTCGCCAAGGCGTGCGGCAAGCAGGTCCACCACCGCTTCGCCGACGCGCTGCAGATGAAGGAAGCGCTGGTCGAGCTGGCGAAGATGAGCTGAAGCGGACATGTCCGCGAGGACATGTCCGGCCGAGGCGCGGGCGGCACCTGTCCGTGCGGACAGGCGGCGGCTGCGTCGGGACGTGCTATGAGCTCGGGGTGCGTCGGCGGACGGCCGACGCGGACGGCGAAGGAGCGATGACCGAGAGCACGGCGCCGAGGGCGGAGGGGACATGTCCGTGAAGACGGCGGTGTTGCCGGCCGACGACCCGGCGGCGATCGCCCGCGCGGCCGAGGTGCTGCAGCGCGGCGGCCTGGTGGCGTTCCCGACCGAGACGGTCTACGGGCTCGGCGCCGACGCGCTCGATGCCGCGGCGGTGGGGCGGATCTTCGCGGCCAAGGGGCGGCCGGCCGACAACCCGCTGATCGTCCACGTGGCGGCGCCGGAGCAGGCGCGCGCGCTGGCGCGGGTGGTGCCGCCGGCGGCGGAGCAGCTGATGTCCTTGTGGCCAGGTCCGCTGACGCTGGTGCTGCCGCGCGCGCCGGTGGTGCCCGACGCGACCACCGCCGGGCAGGACACCGTGGCGGTGCGGATCCCCGGCCACCCCGCCGCGCTGGCGCTGCTGCGCGTGCGGGCGACCGCTGGCGGCGCCGTCGGCCAACCGCTCGGGGCGGCCGAGCCCGACCACGGCCCAGCACGTGCTCGCCGACCTCGACGGCGTGGTCGACGTCATCCTCGACGGAGGTCCGTGCGCCGTCGGGCTCGAGTCGACGGTGGTCGACGCGACGCGCCCGGTGCCGATGGTGCTGCGCACCGGCGGGTTGCCCATCGAGGCGCTGCGGACGGTGGTCGGCGCGATCGACATGCTCGCGGGACATGACCCGGAGGCCATGTCCCGATCGCCAGGTCTGCGCCACCGCCACTACGCGCCGCGCGCTCGCGTGTTGCTGGTGGCCCCCGGCGAGGCGGCGGCGCTCGGCGGGCCGACCGTGGCGGTGATGAGCCAGCAGCCGCGGCCGCCCGGGTTCGTCGGCGAGTGGAAGGTGATGCCGAGCGCGATGGAGGGCTACGCGCAGGCGCTGTTCGCGGCGCTGCGCGAGCTCGACGCGCCCGAGGTCGAGACGATCGTGGTCGAGACCGTGCCCGAGGTCGGGCTGGGCCGGGCGATCGCCGACCGTCTGCGCCGCGCGTCCGAGCGGTGAGCGGGCGGCCGCGAATCACATGTCCTTCCGTCCGGCCCGAGCGTTCGTGCGCTCGCGCGTGGCGAGCGATGAAATGAAAGGACATGTTTGAAGGGACATGTCGAGCGGATGCGCGAGTGCGGGGTTCACGCTCGTCGGCAAGCGAAGTTCCGCGCGGTCGTACGGGCCTTGTGCGCGTGTTCGCGCGCTGCTACGGTGAGAAAGTGATGCGGCCCGTCGCGCTCGTGTTCGCCTGTCTGCTCGCGCCCGGGTGCGTGGCGCCGGGGCTCAAGCAGCTCGACTGGGAGGCCAGCACCACCTCCTCGACGAGCTCGAGCAGCGGCGGGTCGAGCTCCGGAGTGATGACGACGACGGTCGCCGAGGAGCCGGACTCGGGCTCCGGGAGCGACGGGACGACGGGCGAGTCGACGGGCACGAGCTCCACCACGGGGACGACGGGCGCGAACGAGACGACCGGCCCTGGCAGCGGGACCTCGGCGAGCTGCGGCGACGGGATCGTCGAGGACGGTGAGGAGTGCGACGACGGCGATCCCGCGGACGACGCGTGCAACGCCAGCTGTCGCCGCGAGCGGGTGGTGTTCGTCACCAGCGAGAAGCTGCAGCCCGACGAGATCGGCGGGCTCGAGTTCGCCGACGGGATCTGCCGTCAGCTGGCGCAGGCCGCCGAGCTGCCCTCGTTCTCGACGTACACGGCCTGGCTCAGCGACTCGACGACGGCGGCGCGCGACCGGGTGTTCCGCGGCGAGGGCCGCTACGTGCGGCCCGACGGGGCGGTGGTGGCCGACAGCTTCGCGGCGCTGCTCGCCGGGCCGCTGCTGGCGCCGATCGAGCGCGACGAGCACGGACAGCTCGTCGCCGGCGCGGGCGTGTGGACGGGGACGAACCCCGACGGCGCCGCGGTGCCGGGCTCGACGCACTGCGAGGACTGGACGTCGGCGGCGTTCGCCGATCAGTCGGGCTACTTCGGCACGCCGGCGGCGACGGACTCGCAGTGGACGTACGCGGTGGTGGCGAACCCGACGACCTGCCTCGTGGCGGCTCATCTTTATTGTTTCGAGGGCGAGTGATGCCGGCCCGACTACGAAGTGTCTTTTTGAGCATGTCCATCGGGACATGTGGTTGTACGGGCGAAGATCCGGCGGCGCCGGCGTCGTCCGCCGGCGAGACGAGCACGGGCAGCACGGCGCCGGCCACCAGCGAGGCGCCCGAGGTCACGGGCAGCACCGGCGACGCGCCGACCACCACGGCCGACCCGAGCGGGAACTCGACCGGCACGAGCACCGGCGAGGAGGAGTCGTACTGCGGCGACGGGAAGATCGATCCCGGCGAGGCGTGCGACGACGGCCCCGACAACGCCGCTGACGGCGCGTGCACCCACCAGTGCGCGGCGGCGACGTGCGGCGACGGCCTCGTGTGGGCGGGCGTGGAGGCGTGCGACCTCGGCGACGGCAACTCGAGCGAGTACGGCGGCTGCGACGGCTGTCAGCTGGCGGCGCACTGCGGCGACGGGACCGTCGACGAGGGCTTCGAGGTGTGCGACCTGGGCGGCCTCAACGGCACCGGGATCTCGAACGGCAAGGAGCCGCCGTGTCGCGCGACCTGCACGTGGCAGGGGCGAGTGGTGTTCGTGACCAGCCAGGCGTACACGGGCGCGCTCGGCGGGCTCGACGGGGCCGACATCCGCTGCCGCGACCGCGCGAAGGCGGTCGGGCTCGACAACGCCAACACCTTCCGCGCCTGGCTGTCGGACGGCATGCAGTCGCCATCGACCCGGTTCCAGCAGATCGATCTGCAAAAGGTGCCCTACATGCTCCGCAGCGGGCGCGTGATCGCGGCCGACTTCGCGGAGCTGGTCGACGAGGGCCCGCGGGCGGGGATCTCGATCGACGAGACCGGCGCGATGGTGACCGAAGAGCTCGTGTGGACCAACACCACGGGGCTCGGGGGCGTGCTCCATCCGGTCGATCACTGCGACAGCTGGACGTCGGCATCCAATCAGTTGGAGGCGATGGGAGGCATCAACGCCCTCCCGGTCGAGATGGGGCCGGCGTGGGACGCATGGCAAGCCGAGCGGCAATGGACCGTCTCGCTCAGCTTCAGCTGCGACTGGAAGTGGCGTCTGTACTGCTTCGAGGACGGGTACCCGGCCGAGGGCTGAACCTCGCGGCTCGACATCTGCCAGCTGCTGGGCATGTCTTTCGAGACAGGTCGACGACCGGCGCGCGCCCGAGCGGTCCATGGCCCTTCGGACAGGTCGACGAGTCAGCCGTTCTTGTCTGGCTTTTCGGCCAGGTCCTCCGCGACCAGGTCGCCGGGGCAGATGACCTCGAAGTCGGGCGACAGGGAGGTCGGCGGGGGGTCCGCTTGGCCGCACGGGCGGGGCTCGGTCGCCGGGCGTTCGCCGTCGCGCCAGACCTGCCAGTAGTGACCGAGCCGCGCGACGTAGCGGCGCGGGCGCTCGGCGTACAGGCGCTGGCCGAGCGACCAGGCGCGCGCTCGCAGCTCGGCGCTGCGGGCGTCGGCGCGGGCGAGGACGTGGCGGCGGGCGGCGGCGTCGAGGTCGGGGTGCTGGCCGAGAGCGACGCGCAGGACCTCGAGGTCGTGGTCCTCGCCGAGCGCGTCCGACAGCTGCTCGAGGGCGTCGGCCCAGGCCGCCTGCACGCACTTCCAGAGGTTGTGCAGGAGCTGGGTGTGGTACCAGAGGTCCTTGACCCGCTTGCGCCACGCGTGGAACGCCGCGGGGGTCGGGTCGGCGAAGGCGTTGCGCATGGCCCGGCGGCCCTGGGCGTAGCTGGTCTTGAGGCCAGGTTCGAGGACGCTCCAGCCGCGCGCCAGCGGCGGCCAGTCGCCGCTGCGGCTGCGCACGCGGGCGAGGTCGTCGGCGGCCGCGTGCAAGGCGTCCTCGCTGGCGACGACCTGGTCGCGCACGGCCGCCAGGCGGTCGCGCACGGCCGCCAGCGCGCCCTCGGGCGTCGGCACGAGGTGGTCGAACACGTCGGCCGCGACGGCGGCGTCGCGGCGCTCGGCGAGGCGACGGGCGGCGTCGCGGAGGTCGAGGTTGTCGCGGTGGAAGCCGGCGCCGAGGCCGTCGCGCAGCAGGCGGGCCAGCGCCCGCGTGCGCTTGATGGCCTTGCGGGCCGCGTGCACGCGAGTGTGGGCGTCGGGGGCGTCGGGGTGACCCTCGCGCAGACGGGCGATCGCCTCGCCCAGCTCCTCGTCGGCGATCCGCACTGCGGCCTGATGGATGGACTCGCTGCGGGTGAGTCGGTAGGCCATGCCGCCACGATAGCGCGCGGGCCGGCGTGGTTCCATGCGGCAGCGGTTGCGTGTGGTGGTGTTCGGGACATGTCTTGAGAGACATGTCGATGGGGCCGTCGTTGCGGGCTGCTGGCCCCACGCGCCGCCGGAGCGGGCACATGCAGGCGAGGCGCGTGAGCGGGCGTCACGACGCGCCGCGCGGGAGCCGGCGCGAACTGGCGGCGGACGCGGCAGCGAGCTCGAGCGTGGCTCGGTGGCGACGAGGCCGGCGATCAGGGCGGGGGCAGGGGAGCGGGCGGTGAAGGGGACGGTGAGCGCGCGGGGCCTCGGCGGGCAGCGGGGCTCGGGGTTCGAGTCGGGGCGTCGCGGCGCCGTGCTCGAGCGAGCGAATCGTGAGTGCTCGCGCGAACCCCTCGCAGGCGCGGCTCAGGGCGACGGGGCGGGGGCGGGGGCCGGCGGGGGGACGATCGGGGGCGCGTCGGAGGGGATGCCGGGGGCGGGGCCGCCGTCGGGCGGGGCATTCTGGCCGAGGGGCGGCTCGCCGGAGGGCTTGCCGGCCTTGCCGCCGTCCTTGGGCGTGAGGGCCTCGCTCGGGGTCAGCTTGCCGTTCTTGCGCGCGGCCCACATCTCCTCGCGCTGCTTGCGGGCGGCCTCGATCTGCTCGGGGGTGCGGCGGAGCATGCGGCGCGCGCCCTCGGCGATCTGCTCGAGGATGAACTTGGCCTGGTCCTTGGTGAAGTCGGCGCGCAGGTTGAGGGACTTGTCGTCGCGCGCGATCTCGGTGGCCTCGTAGAAGCTGCGGACCATGAAGCGGGTGTAGAACGGGACCTTGTCGTCGATGAAGGCCGGGAGGTCCTCGCTCCACTGGCGCTCCATCTTGGTGGCGTCGACGGCGTCGAGGTACTCGCTCTTGATCACCAGCTCGGGCGAGGTCGAGGCCTCGGCCATGAGCTCGAGGTTGTTGGGGATCGGGAACGGCGGCTCGCTCTTGAGCTTGATGCTGGCGCGCAGGTCCTTGAGGACGAGCTGGAGGCCGGCCCGCGGCTCGCGGGCGGCGAAGGTCTTGAGCTTGGTGAGGTTGGCGACGAAGTTGCCGGCGGTCTCCCCCTTCGACTCGTCGGGGCCGGCGAGGATCGCCGGCAAGAACTCCTCGCGCACGTAGACGGCGACGTCCTCGTCGAGGAAGACGAACCACCGCGGGTCGTCGTCCTGGTCGGGGTTGGCGATCGGGCGCGGGTTGCCCATCGTGCGCCCGTCCCGGACCTCCCACTCGATCTTCTCGCCCTCGGCCGCGGCGGCGCGCTCGAGGCCGGCCTGCACCTCGGCCTGCGTCAGCCGGTACTCGACGGCGAGGAAGGTCTGGGTCAGGTCGCGCAGGTTCGGGCTGGCGATGACGATGTAGTTGAAGTCCTTGAGGGCATGAAAGCCGCCGCCGGTGACGATGAAGTCGAAGTCGGGCAGCGGCGACATGATCTCGACGATGGCGTCGGCGAACGGCAGGCCCGAGACCTTCTTCGCCGACAACAACATGAAGAAGTTGCTGCTGCCGGGCCCGAGCTCGGCCACGCGCGAGGTCTTCTCGCCGAACTTGGGCTTGGGCTTGGGCGGCTCGGGCGGCTTCTCCTCGGGCTTGGGACCGTCGGCCTCGGGCGGCTTGTCGGGGCCCATCGGCGGCGGCGGGACCTCGGGCTCGGGCTGCGGCTCGGGCGGCTGCGCGCCCTTGAGCTCCTGATCGAGCTCGACCGTCTCGAACTGCGTGACCTCGAACTCGAGCTCCGGCATCTCCAGCTTGAAGTCGAGGCCGCACCCGCCGGGGATGAGCGGCGAGAGGTGCAGGGCCAGCGAGGCGAGGCCGGCGGCGAGGATGCGGCGCGTGGGGGTCACGAGCGCCGCGAGTGTACCATCGCAAGGCCGCACGCGCCCGCCCGAACCCGCACCCCGCGCCGCCCCGCGCCGCTCCGGACCGGGGAGGGCCGGGTCCGCGGGCCAGCGTCTGCGGGCGCCGCTGCGCGCCGGCAGGACCGCGGCGATCACGAGCCGAACCTGGCTCATGGGACATGCCTGTTTGGGCATGTTCGAACGGGCATGTCAGTCTGGCACACGGACGCGCCGCTCGTGCGAGCGAGCGCGAGCGGGCGCGGCGCCCGGGCGGCGAAGAGAGCGGAGGCGGAGCGGGGCTCGACGCGCGAGGCGGGTGAGACCGCGGGGGTCGAGCGGAAGCGGGGGCGGGGCTCGACGCGCGAGGCGGGTGGGACCGCGGGGGCCGAGCGGGAGGAGGAGCGGGGCTCGACGCGCGAGGCGGGTGAGACCGCGGGGGGTCGAGCGGAGGTGGAGCGAGGCGGGTGAGACCGCGGGGCCGAGCCGGAGGCGGAACGGGGCCCCCTGCCGCACGCGGTGGGAGGTCCGAGCGCCTCCGGGCGGGGCTCAGGAGCCGTAGTGCTCGACGAGCTCCTTGATGTGCTCGCGGAAGCGGTTCTCGTGCTGGCGGGCGAACTCTTTCCAGGTGCAGAAGGTCCGCGGGTCCTCGACGCGGTCGACGAACAGCATGCCGTCGAGGTGGTCGCACTCGTGCTGGAACGTGCCGGCCGTGACGCCGCGGACGACCTTGTCGATCGGGTTGCCGAAGCGGTCCAGCGCCTCGACGCGGATCTCGACCGAGCGATAGACGATGCCGCGCAGGTCGGGCACCGACAGGCAACCCTCGTAGTTCTCGAACCGCGTGCCGCACAGCGGGGTCAGCACCGGGTTGATGAGGATCGTCAGCGGGATGTTGGGCTTGTACGGGTAGCGCGGGTTGTCCTTGACCTCGATGACGCACACGCGCACCGGCTCGTGGACCTGATTGGCGGCGAGCCCGGCGCCCTGGGCGTCGCGCATGGTCTCGATCATCGAGTCGATGAACGCCTGGAACGCCGGGGTCAGCAGCTCCTCGCGGCTGACTTCGCGGGCCTTCTGGCGCAGCACGGGGTGCCCGATCTGGGCGACTTTGAGGATCGGCATCGGGCCCAGTGTAATGCACGCGACATGCGGAGGCCCGGGAGGACCATGACGGTCCGGCCCGGGCCCCGGCGCTCGCAGCCCCATCGGGCCGCGTGGCGATGTGCGCTTACCCGCGGACGACGCGCGCCTTGAGCGCGACCTTGCCGTCCTTGATGTAGACCGAGAACTGCACGTCCTTCACGTCCGGCCGCTTCATCAGCTCGGCGGTGTTGGCCCGCAGCTTGGTGGCGAATTTCTCGTAGGTGAAGTTGTCGATCGGCTCGTTGTTCTCGAGCTTGAACTTCACGAACTCCTCGAAGACCTCCTGGTAGTAGGCCTCGCGCACGGCGTCGTCCTTGGCCGGCTCGGGGCCGCTGCCCTGGGCCTCGTTGTCCATGGTCATCAGGTTGCCGATGACGGTCTCGCGCGAGCGCAGCGGCTTGGTCGCAGGCATGGTGAAGAAGCCAGGCCCGCGCCCCGCGGCCGGCTGCGACGAGCTCGGCACCGACGGGTGCGCCATGGTCGGCGCCTCGTCCTCGGCCGGGCCAGGCGTGGCGACCACCGACGGCGGCTCGATGCGCTCGGCGGCGCCGGTGCGCGCGACCTTGCGGTGCGAACGCGTGGGGCTCACGGCCTGCACGCGCCGCGACGCGCGACCGCTGGGATCGCCGTCCTCCTCGGCGACGCCGGCGGCGAGGCTCGAGCGCAGCGCCTCGTGGTAGGCGTGCGCCGACTTGGCCAAGTCGGCGACGGGACCCGTGCCGTAGGTGTCGTAGAAGAAGCTGCTGCTGCGAGCCGAGCCGCATGGCGTTGAACTCGGCGGTGAGGCGACGGATCGGGTTGGCAGCCTCGAGGTTCGGCAAGTACAGCGCGAGCGCGAGGCCGATCGCCAGGACGAACAGGAGAATCGCCAGGTGCTCGCCGGAGAGGCCGTTGGCCTTGGCGTCACCGAGGGCGGTAAACAGGTCCTTCTGCCCGGCGGCGGCGGTGTTGGCCGAGAGCACGACGAGCATGGCGCCGTCGTCGCCCGCGCCCGCAGGACCAGGCACGCGGCCGATCGAGCCGATGCGCGCGTTGAGGCCGTCGCCGACCTTGAAGGCGTCGCTGGCACCGACGCCCGGCGCGTCCTTGCCGTGCTCGGTGGCGAACTTGGTCAGGGCGTCGCCGCTGTTGCCGGGGTTGATCAGGGTGTTCTCGAGCGGCTGCCCGCTGCGCACCAGCGCGGCCGGGTTCTGTGTGCCGAGGATCCGGCGGAAGATCGAGTTGGCGCCGAGATCGAGCGGGTGAATGGCGACGAGACGACGGCCGGCCTCGTCGGACTTGGAGATCCGCACGACGTGCAAGCTGCCGCGCAGCGCCGCGGAGAACTGGTCTTCCTTGTCGGTCGCCGCGGTCACGAAGTTCGGCAGCAGCGCAGCCTCGACGAGCTCGTCGTGCCCGCCGCCGGCGTACACCAGCAGCGCGCCCGACTTGTCGAACAGGCCGACGGTCATCTGCGTGTTGTCGGACAGCACCGCGGAATTGGCGGCGGTGGCGAAGGCGTCAGCCAGCGACGGCGGGGTCACCTTGCCGACTCCGGGCTGACCCGGATTGAGCGCGAGCTTGAGGTACGGATCGGACAGGATCGCCGGCGCTCGCGCGACGGGTGAGGCCTGGATCGCGGCCTCGAGCGCGACCACACCAGCCTCGGTCTTCGCCTTGAGTGCAGCACGGTCCGCGTCCGTGAAGCCTCCAGCGGTCCCAAAAGACAGGAGGAACATACCCGCGAGGAAGGCCGTCGCGAGGCATGCGAGGATTGCAGCCCAGATCTTCGTCAGCAGCACGATTGGGCCTAGTGTAGGGCCACGCGGCCGGCGCTGGCAATTTCGCAGTGCATCCGAGGTCCTAGGGCAGGGCAAGTCCGCGCCCGGCCTGCTGCAAAAGACAGGTCGTCGCAGCGACTCTTCCAGGTGCTCCCGCTGTGTTTCTGCCTGGCCTGGTCCGTCGGTGTCCTGCTCGGGTTTGCGCAAGTCGCGCCGGCAGGCTCAGCCGTGCTGGCAGGGCTCGCCGCGCTGCTGGCAGGCGCCGCTCTGCGATCGCGCAGGATGGCCGCAGCGGCGGTGGTGCTGGCCGCAGGCGTGGTCGGAGCGGCTCGCGGACGACTGCCGGAGCGGGCCGCGCCGGACATCGCGGGCGAAGGGCTGGTCCGCGTGACGGTCCACGGCGCGAGCTCCCCGGCGACGGCGAGCTGTGCCGTGTTCGCCAGCCCAAGCGGGAGCTCGTCAGTGTGGTCTCTTCACGTACCCGAGGCGATTTGTCCACTTGCAGCGGGCGATCCGATCTGGCTCAGGGCCGGAGATCTCGCGCGCCGCGAGGCCCGCCGTGGCCGGGCGCGGGAAGCCGCGATCCGGCCCGCGACGGGGCCGTGGCGGCGTTTTCGGTGGAGAGCGCGTGGCGGGCCGGACCGGCGAACGGCGGCTACTGGCGGGCAGTGGCCGAGCTGCGCGAGGCGACGACGCGTGCGTCGCGGGGAGACGCGGCGCTGGGCTTCGTGGTGGCGTCGGTGTTGGGCCAGCCCGCAGCCCTCGCGCCCGAACGCCGAACAGAGCTGCGCCGCGCGGGCCTCGGACACGTGGTGGCGGTCAGCGGGATGAACGTGGCGGTGGCGGCAGCGCTGGTCCAGGGGCCGCTGCTGCGGGCGGGGCTGTTGCTCGGCGGTTCGCTGACTCTGGCGGCAGCGCTGGCCTGGCTGCCGGTGCTGGCCTACCTGGGGGTGACGGGCGGCGAACCACCGGCGTTGCGCGCGGCGGTGATGTTCGGCCTGGCCCAGATGGCGACGCTGACGGGCCGCCCAGGCCACGGGCTGACCGCGCTGGCGTGGACGGCCGCGGCGATGCTGGCGTGGCGGCCGGCGTGGGGGCTCGATCCGGGGCTGCACCTGTCGCTGGCGGCGATGGCGATCCTGGTCCATCCATCGGCGCCGCGCGGGCTGGTGGCGCAGAGCTGGCGGGTGTCCTTCGGGACATTGCCGATCGTTCTGGTCCACTTCGGCCAGGCGTCGCTGATCGGGGTGGCGGCCAACGTGATCGCGGTGCCGGTGTTCACGCTGTGGGTGCTGCCGCTCGGCATCGCCGGGATGGTGGCGGCGCAGTGGTGGGGGCCGGAGGCGCTGCGGCCGGCGGCGCTCGGCGGGCAGGTGATCATCGATCTGGCCGGGCTGGCGGCGCGCGTGCCGGAGCCGCCATGGTGGCTGCTGGCGGGCATGGCGGTGGTCGGGCTGGCGCTGCGGCTGACGGTGCGGCGGCCGGCGGTGCTGCGCTGGGTGCCGGGGGTGTTGCCGTGCGTGGGGGTGCTGGCAGCGCTGGCGTACCTGGGGCGCGAGCGATCGCCGGAGCCGCCGCGAGAGTGGGTGGCGATCGGCGGGCCACGTAGCGCGGCGATCATCGTGCCGGCGCCGGCGGATCGCTCGCTGGCGTGCGTGCGCGACCCGTGGCTGGCGCCCGAGGCGTGGCCGGAGCTGCTGGCGGCGCTCGGCTTCCGCGGGGCGGCGGCCGTGGTCGCGCCGCGCAGCCCGCCGGCGGCAGCAGCGGTGCAGGCGGAGCTCGAGCGGGCCGGGATGATGTTCGAAGGGACATGTCCCGAAGGACCGCCGCTGAAGTCGTTGCGGATACACCTCGAGGAGTGTCAGGCGCGGACGCGGCTGCGACGCGCGGTGATCCGGGCGGGGCCGGAGGGGGTCGGGGCGGAGTGCTGGATCGCCGGCGCGTTCGTGGGGGCGACCGGTCGCGAGAGATAGGCTATGGTCGCGGCGTGGCGCGTGAGCCGGACATCTTCGTGCGCGAGGAGAGCGGGCCGGGGCGCGGACGGACGCACGCGCTGCTGCCTGGGCGGGCGGTGATCGGCCGCGATGCGGGCGCGACGGTGATGCTGGCGGGCGACGACGTGTCGCGCGTCCACGCGGCCCTGGACGTGACGTCCGAAGGGCTGAGCGTGACCGACCTGGGCAGCAAGAACGGGGTGTATCGCGACGGGGCGGCGCTGGTCGGGGCGACGCCGCTGGCCCACGACGACGTGATCGTGGTGGGGGGGATCTCCTTACGCGTGCATCACCCGGGCGCGCAGGTCGACGCGGCGCTGCGTCGCGGCGGTGAGGTGACCGTGACGCGTCGGCGACAGGTCGTGGCGGCGGAGCGGGGCGAGTCGCTGCTGTTGCCGGCCGTCGCCACGCTCGGGTTCGCGGCGCTCGTCGCGGCGCTGCTCTTGTGGCAGCAGTAGAGGGCATGTCGCTCCGTCTGCCTCGCGTCGATCGGATCCTCGACCACCCCGCGCTCGCGTCGTCGCCGGCGCTGCGAGCGATCCAGAAGCGCCACGTGAACGACGTCCTGGCGGAGCTGAGGCGGCGAGCCCAGGCCGGCGAGATCTCCGAGGCCCCCGAGGTCGACGTCCTCGCCCGCGAGGTCGCCCGGCGCCTGGACGAGGTGATGACGCCGCGGCCGCGCGCCCTGATCAACGCGACCGGGGTGCTGCTGCACACCAACCTCGGGCGCGCGCCCCTGTCCCGAGAGGCAGTCGCGGCGATGACCGCGGCGGCCGGCATCTGCGAGCTCGAGTTCGAGGTCGAGACCGGCCGGCGCGGGTCGCGACTGACGTGGTTGCGTCCGCTGCTGGCGGCGCTGCTCGGGGCCGAGGACGTGCACGTGGTCAACAACGGGGCGGCGGCGCTGCTGCTGGCGTGTACGGCGGTGGGGCGCCCGGGCGGGGTGGTGCTGTCGCGCGGGCAGATGGTGGAGATCGGCGACGGCTTCCGCGTGGCCGAGATGGCGGCGGCCGGCGGCGCGGAGGTGTGGGAGGTCGGCAGCACCAACCGGACGCACCTCGCCGACTACGCGGCCGGGCTCGCGGGCGAGCTGCCGGGGCAGCCGCGCGGGGCCGCGGCGATCTTGTGGGTCCACCTCAGCAACTTCTCGCAGGCGGGGTTCGTGCATCAGCCGCCGCTGGCCGAGCTGGCGGCGCTGGGGCGCGAGCGCGGGGCGCCGGTGATCGCGGACATCGGCTCGGGCTCGCTGGGCGGGATCGTCGGCGACGAGCCGACTGTCCAGGAGTACCTGTCGCAAGGGGCAGATCTGGTGACGTGCAGCGGCGACAAGCTGCTCGGCGGGCCGCAGGCGGGGCTGCTCGCGGGGACGGCCGCGCTGGTCGGAAAGTGCCGCCGCCACCCGCTGGCGCGGGCGTTGCGGCCGGACAAGACGACCGTGGCGGCGCTGCACGCGACGGCGATCGCGTACGCCAGCGGGCGCGCGGACACGCTGCCGCTGCGGCGGATGATGGCCTGGTCGGAGGGCCAGCTGCGCGCGCGGGCCGAGGCGCTGGCCGAGCGGATGGGATGGTCTTCGAGACAGGTGCGAACCAGCCAGGCGACCGTCGGCGGCGGCTCGCTGCCCGGCGACGTGATGGCGAGCGCGGCGCTGGCGGTGCCCACGACCGACCCCACGGCCACCGCGGCGGCGCTCCGGCGGGCCGGCGTGGTCGGCCGCGTCAGCGCTGGCGAGCTGCTGCTCGACCTGCGGACGGTCACGCCGGAGGAAGAGGAGGCGCTGGCGGCCGCCGTGCGGACGGTCGTGGGGGTTGAACGGACATGCCCCGAAGCGCATGTCCTTTCGGTGTGTTCGAGGCCGGCCGTGAGGACATGCTCCAAAGAGCATGTCCTCAGGGACAGAATGAGCCACCTCAGAAGCGACCGACGAGCACGAGGCCGTTGCTGGCGCCGAGGCTGGGGGCGAGGCGGACGCTGGCCTGTTCGGGCGGCAGGCCCAGCTTCTGGCGCAGCTCGCGGTTGTGGCCGTCGATGAGGCCGGGGGTCTCGCGGCGGCCGATCGGGTGGGTCTTGTAGACGCCGAGGAACACGCCCATGCCGAGGAGGAGGGCCGCGCCGACGCCGAGCAGCGCGCCCGAAACGGGCATCGACAGCGGGTAGCGGACGCGATCGGTGCCCCCGCGCAGCGGGTCGTCGGGGCCGAAGTCGGGGCCGTACTTGCTGGCGGTGGCGTTGAGGATCAGGAAGGTGAGACCGACCGCGAGCAGGCCGCCGCCGGCGATGCCGCCGCCGAGGGCGACGCCGAGGCGGGTCTTCCTGCGCTTGTCGACCTGGCGCGCGAGGTCGTCGCGGCCGAGGGCGGCGTAGAACTGCGCGGGGGTGATCGACGTGCCCGGCGTGCCCTGACGCAGCGCGCCCCAGGTGCCGCCCAGGCGCTTGGCGGCGT
Source organism: Nannocystis pusilla (assembly GCF_026626665.1). Lineage (GTDB taxonomy): Bacteria > Myxococcota_A > Polyangia > Nannocystales > Nannocystaceae > Nannocystis > Nannocystis pusilla. Next base: position 5,644,865 of record NZ_JAPNKE010000002.1, on the reverse strand, counting down.
ACTCCTGCTCGGCCGCCTCGCGCGCCTGCTTGACCTCCGCGGGCTCCTCGGGCTCCTTCGGGGCCTCCTCGCCGGTGTCGGCGGCCTGGTCGGGCACGCTGACCTCGGTGGGCAGCTCGGGCTCGGGCAGGGGGACGCCGGCGGTGCCGCTGAGGGCGACTGCGACGGCGCCGTCGGTGCCGTAGGCCATGGCGATGAAGCTCGGCGGGTCGCCCGGGCTGCCCTCGAACACGCGGACGATGACGATCTGCTGGACCGGGAGCACCTTGGCGCGCTCGACGATGCCGCGGTCGTCGAGGCTGTCGACGGCGCCGAGCGCCTGGCCGTCGATCACCACCCCGGCCTTCTTCGAGGCCGTGAGCGCGGCGCGGAAGGCCGCGGCCGCGGCTTGCGAGCCGGGGTTGGCGGCGATGACGATGATGTTGGGCTTCTTGTCGCCGAGGTGGGCGCTGACGCCGGCCGGCGGGAAGGTGGCCGACCAGTCCACGGGCGCGGCGGCCACGGGCGCGGGCGCGGGCGCGGCGAGGGCGGGGGTCGGGAGGGCGAGCGCGGTCGAGAGCGCGGCGGCGAGGAGGGTGCGGAGCGCGGTCATTTCGGGGTCCACCGGCACGCGGGATCGGCGATGCAGGCCGCGGCGTTCTTGTTGTTGAAGCAGGCGGGGGAGGAGCAGAACTCGCTGCACGCCTTGCTGCTCGCGCAGTCGTCGAGGTCTTCGCAGTCGTCGATGATCGGCTGGCAGGAGTAGCCGCCGGAGCCGCGGGCGACGCAGGTGTCGACGGCGTTCTTCTCGTCCTTGAAGATGGCGCCCGAGCCGCTGATGTACACCCGCTCGTCGCCGCGCGCGCAATCGAGGTACCAGCCGCCGTAGTTGCAGCGGGCGTTGGCGATGGCGCAGCCGTCATACTCGAGGCAACCCGCGACCGCGCTGGTCAACTCGGCGAAGGTGCCGTCGTTGAACTGCGCGGCGGTGCTGCCGTCGTAGGTCATGTAATTGCACATCCGCAGGCTGGAGCCGTTCTCGCACTGCAGCCGGGTGCTGTTGCAGAAGCAATAATCCCAGGCGCTGTCCTCGTCGTCGAGGGAGACGCCGTCGTTGAACTCGTGCTGCTTGCTGCCGCACTCGACGTAGCGGAGCCCCGGCCTGGTGGTACATTCGAGGAATTCGTCGCAGTGTGTGCAGCCGCCCGTGAGCACCGGGACGAGCGCAGACACCAGGCCGACGCCGAAGAGCAACGAGAACAATTTGAGGCGACCCACTTGGACCTCCTGTCCCGCTAGGACCGGGACGGAGCTGAGGTTGACTGCGCGCGGTCATCCCCCGGCGAGACGGCGAGCGAGGCCGTCGGCCAGGCCGAGGTGACAGCAAGCATGGCGCGTACGGTATCGACTCGCCCGCGGCTTGTACAGGCGGCCGTCCAGCGAGAGGCGCGAGGCTCGTCACGGTTCGGCGACACCTTGCGCAAGGGACATGTATGAAGCGACCGCGCGAAGGAGCGCGGTGATGCGTGCGGGGGTGCGAGAGGGTGGTCGGACCGGACCGCCAGCGAACGCGAGCCGCAGGGGAGTCGGGTGCGTCGGACGGGACCGCCAGCGAACGCGAGCCGCAGGGGGTCGGGCGCGTCGGCCGGCACCGCCTGAATAGTGAGCCGCAGGTCGTCGGCTGCGAGGGACGAGTCCGTCGGGCACGCGCCGGCCTGGCGAGCGCCGGTCTCGCAGCAGGTAGGCCACCCGAGGCTCGCGTCGGTCGCCAGGGGCATCGAGACGGGCTCGGCGACTCGCCCGAGCTCGAATTGCAGGCGCCAGGGCGCTCGGAACGGCGAAGCGGCCGCTCCAGGATCGAGTTCAGGCGCCATGGAGCTTGGGGCCGGCGACCCGGACTTCACCTTGCCGGCGGGTGATGCCCAGCCGGTCCAGGTGCTCGAGGAAGGGCACGACGAACTTGCGCGACAGACCCGTCAACGCCTTGAGCGCTTGAACATCGATTTGCGGGCTCGATCGCAGGTGTACGCGGACTTTCTCGACCAGCGTGGCGTGGTGCTCGCGGGCGAGCGAGAGATCGGCGGAGACTCGCACCAGCGCGCCGGCCTTCTGCAGGGCGGTGAGGGCGTCGAGGGCCTGGCGTTCGCTGAGGTTGGCGCCGGTCTGTACCTCTTTAAGGGTGGGCGGGGCGACGCCGGCGCGGACGTAGAGGTCCAGGACCTTGTGCCCGATCGGCGACAGACCCGGGGTCGGCTCGGTGCCGCCGCGGACCAGCACGTCGCCGCGCTGCTCCAGCAGGCCGCGGGCGAGCGCGTGCTCGAGAGCGGCGGCGGCGACGTCGGGCGCGACGCGGCCGGGCAAGCCGCCGAGCAGGGCGGCGCGCGACAGACCCGGGCGATCGGGGTGGGCGGCCTGGAACCGGACGGCGACGGCGACGGCGGCGGCGGCCAGCTCCGGGAGCACGGCGGCGGCGACGTGGCGGCTGTCGCCGAGCCGCACTGCGTCTGCACTTTGGACCATGTCGGAAAGGACAGCCTCGAGGTCGGACGCGCCGGCTCGCAGCTTGAGCTCGTCGCGCGAGATGGCGAGCGCGCCGGCGTCGGTCAGCAGCGCGGCCACCCGCGCCCGCAAGTCGGACCCGGCGAGGGCGCGGGCGACCCGGAGCCAGCGGCTGCGCTGGCCGCGGCCGGGGCGCGGCCCGGGATCGATGACGACGCCGCCGCCGCAGGTGTGGCCGTGGACCAGATCGCCGCCATGGCTGCGCAGGACGACCCGCTGGCCGTGCCACACGGGTAGCGGCGCGTCGAGGCGGATCCGCACCAGCGCCGAAGTACCTGGCGGAATGGACATGGTCTTCGGGGCATCCTCGGCGCCGGCGAGCGGCCCGAGCGGATCCAGCCGGCCGGTGGTGTGGGCCGTGCCGGCGCAGACCTGGACGCTCGTGCCGCTGCGCCAGGTGCGGCTGTCGTGCGGCAGGTGCTCGAGCAGGACGTGGACGGACGCCGCGGCGACGACCCGGTGGCCGCGGGTGAGCACGTCGCCGCGGGCGAGCTCGGCGACGGCGATCCCGCCGAGGTTGACCGCTGCCCGGGCGCCCGCGGGGACGCGCGTGGCCGCGGCGCCGCGGACGTGGAGGGCGCGGGCGCGGAGCTCCCGGACGGGACGGTGCTCGCCGGCCGGGACGAGGTTGAAGTAGGGGTCGGCGGCGATCTCCAGCTGGCCGGCGAGCAAGGTGCCGGTGACGACGGTGCCGTGGCCCTTGAGGACGAAGCAGCGGTCGATCGGGAGGATCGGCCGGTCGCGCGACGGGCGGGCCGGCAACGCGGCGGCGACGCGACGGACGGCCGCGGCGAGCTCCGGGACGCCGACGCCGGTGTGCGCGGAGCACGGCACCACCGCGGCGCCGGCCAGGCCGGGCGCGAGGTCCTCGAGGGCCGCGCGCACGTCGGCCTCGGCGAGCGCGAGCGCCTCGGCGTCGCCGTGGAGGCGATCGATCTTGCTGAGCGCGACCACGCCGTGGGTGATGCCGAGGAGGCGGCAGACGAGCAGGTGCTCGCGCGTCTGCGGCATCACGCCCTCCTCGGCCGAGACGACCAGGAGCACCGCATCGACGCCTCCGGCGCCGGCGACCATCGTGCGGACGAAGGCCTCGTGCCCGGGCACGTCGACGATGCTGGCGACCAGGCCGGGGCCGAGCTGCCAGGCGGCGAAGCCGAGGTCGATGGTGATCCCGCGGCGCTTCTCCTCGGGCAGGCGATCGGTGTCGACGCCGGTGAGGGCGCGGACCAGGGCGGTCTTGCCGTGATCGATGTGGCCGGCGGTCCCGAGGACCAGGTCACGCACGGGCTTGGCCATGCGCCGCAGTGTAGCGGCCTGGGGTCTGCGATACACTCCTCGCGCATGAGCAGCGAGCCCCGAAGCCCGGCGAGCCCGACGACACGCGCACGGTCCACCGACCGCTCCGTCTGACCGAGTTCGCCCGCGGCGGCGGTTGAGCCGCCAAGCTGCGGCTCGGTGACCTGGTCCAGGTCCTGGAGGGCATGCCCCCGCCCGAAGAACGGGGCGACGAGCGGATCCTCGTCGGCACGGAGTTCGCCGACGACGCGGCCGTCGTGCGCATCGGCGACGACCCGACGCGGGCGACCGTGCTGACCGTCGACATCATCGCCCCGCTCGTCGACGACCCCGAGACCTTCGGCGAGATCGCCGCCTGCAACGCGCTGTCGGACGTCTACGCGATGGGCGGGCGGCCGCTGTTCGCCCTCAACGTGGTCGGCTTCCCCGACGACAAGCTGCCGCTGACGGTGCTGCAGGCGATCCTGCGCGGCGCGGCCCGGGTCTGCGCCCGCGCGGGAGTGGCGATCGTCGGCGGCCACACCGTCCGCGACGGCGAGCTCAAGTTCGGGCTCAGCGTGACGGGCGAGGTGGCTGTCCCCGAGATCCTGTCTAACCGGACAGGTCGTGAAGGCCAGGCGTTGGTGCTGACCAAGGCGCTCGGGACCGGCTTCATCGCCCAGGCGATCAAGCACGGCCACGCCGAGCCGGCCGAGGTGGCGACGGCGATCGCCGGCATGACGACGCTCAACGGACCGGCGCTGGCGATCGCCCGCGGCTTCGGCGTGACCGCCTGCACCGACGTGACCGGCTTCGGGCTGCTCGGTCACCTGCGCAACATCCTCCGCGGCTCGCAGCTGGCGGCCCGGCTCGACATGGCGGCCTTGCCGGCGCTGCCCGGGGCGCTGGCCCACGCGGCCGCAGGTCGGGTGCCCGGGGGACGAAAGCGAACCTGGGGTTCGTGCGGCCGAACCTGATCGTCGAGGGCGGCGAAGATCCGCTGCGCACGCTCCTCGCCGCCGACGCGCAGACGAGCGGCGGGCTCCTGCTCACCGTTCCCGAGGAACGGGCCGCAGAGCTCGTGGCGGCGCTGCGGGAGAGCGGCGGACGGGGGTGGACGATCGGGCGGCTGATCGCGCCTTCGGCCGCGACACCGGTCGGGACAGTGGTGCTCGAGTTCGCGGCCGAAGCGTGACGCGCCGGGCGTGGTCGTGCCCGGACGCGTACGCAGCGACGGGGACGAGACGCACGCGCCCGCACGAGACGCGAGTTGCGAGCCGCGAGGCGAACAGACGCCGGGTGAGGCGCGTGAGCGGTCGGTCATGGTGTCGACAGGTGTAGCGGCCGGAGCGACGCGAACCAGCCGTTTCTCGGACGCGTCGATGTGAGACAAACGCGCGAGTCGAGTTGGTGCGCACCAAGTTCGATTGGGTCTTGCTCCCCGCGGCGTGGCGAGCATGGTTCATGGATGTCCTCGAGAACATGTTCGTCAAGACATCCGTTGCGAAGATCGCAACGAGGCCCCCAACGCGAGTTCGTGAGCGCCAACTCCGGTTGCTGCTTGCGCGGTGTCGGGGAACGACTAGCCTGGCGAGCGATGATTCGAACGATGGGCGTATCGGCAATTCTCGGGTTCGTGACGCTGGGCTGCGGTCCCGAGGGCCACGGCGAGCCGAGCTCCGAAGCGAGCGACGTGGGCGGGACGAGCAGCGGTGGCGCGAGTCCGTCGACGACGACCGCGGTCGAGCCGACGAGCTCGAGCACTTCCTCGGCGACGACGGATGAGCCGGAGCCGGAGCCGGCGTGTGGTCCGCCGCCCGAGGGCGTCGCGTTGGACATCACCGTCGACGGCCAGGTCCCGGTCACGCTCGGCGACGTGCGGTTCGACCAGGCCTGCGAGGTAACCAAGGTCGAGGGCGACGGCGCGGGGGGCTACGCGCTCGGCTTCGCCTGCACCGACGAGATGGGACAGCCGGTCGTCCATACGCTGGCGCTGACGCTCGAACCTCCCGGCGTCGCGCCGGTGGCGGTCGGAGAGGCGGTGCAGCTGCGGCTCCACAACGACAATCCGTTCTACGCCAACACCTTCCTCACCGTGCGCGATCCGGAGGGCACGCCCCTTCTGGCGTTCTTGTCGGCCGAAGCGCTGCCGGACGCTTATACCGACGAGTACTGGGCGGAGTACTACCCGCAATCCGACTTCTATGCGCCGCTGGTCCTCGATCGCGTGTGGCCGTGCGAGCCGACGTGCGAGTCCGGTCCGGATTCGTGTCCGTGTCGCCAGCGCGGGGCGGTGGACTTCACGCTCGCCGACGAGGTCGTCCGCGTGTACGAGAGTAACCTCGGGCAGCTCGAGACCGGGCAGCTGGAGCTCCGCGTGCCTCGCTCCGGCGCGGTCTACTGGCAGAGTTGCCCGATGCCCACGGACACGACGCCGGCATGGACGACCCTGCTGGTCACGAGGCAGCCGTGAGCTCGGGCGCGGTGGAGCGTCGAACCGTTCCGGGGCGGCGGCGTCGCGGGCGGCTCATGTCGCAGCGGACTCAGCCGCTGGCGGCGGTGACGGAGTGGCGCGAGGCGTCGAGGAAGGCCAGGCGATACACGGAGTTCTCGGTCTCGACGTACATCAGCCGGCGCTCGCGCACGTCCTCGCGGCCCTCGGTCTCGGCGGTGGTCAAGATCCGGCGGACCGCGGTGGTGACCATGCGACGCCCGTTCGGGTCGCGGAAGATCACCATGCCTCGCCCCACCATCGGCTCGCTGATCAGAAAGCCCTCGTACGGCTTCTTGATGGCGGTTGCGACCGACCCTTCACCGTTGCTGCGAATCTTGGTGGCGAGGACCGCGAGCACGACACGTTTACAGTATCGTGGCAGTGAAAAAACGCTACGCCCAATTTCGACCTGCGCGCGGCGGGCGACACGCGGAGCGCGCGGGCGGCAGCTGTTGCGCGGCTCGCTCCTCGGCGGTGGTGTTCCGAGGGACCTACCCCGTGCGTCGGTGTCGCGACGCGTGCGCTCGGACGGCTGTACGCGCCGCGTCGGTGCGAGCGATAGCGCAAGACCCTCACGGTTCGCTGGCCAGGCGTCGCGGCGGCGCTGCGAGTTCGCCGAGTCCGGACAGCGGGGCCCAACCTTCGAGGCCGCCTGGCAGACGGACGCGGCCCCAACCGGAGCCGCGTTCGACGAGGCTGAGACGGCTCCCGCCCTGCACGGTGAAGACGGTCTTGCGGTGGATGCTCGGGCCTTCGCGGACCTCGAGCTTGGCCGGGAGGGCGATGGCTTGCGGCGCGCCGAGTTCGGTACGCAGGGCGTAACCGTGGAGGCCGCCGATCACCAGGTAGAGCGCCGCAAGCACTGCGGCGAGGCCGGCGAGAGCGCTGCGGGCGGCCTCGCGGAAGCGAGACCGGGCGATCCACAGCAGCAGGGCGAGCCAGCCCGCGACGACGGACAGCCAGCCGAACGCGGGCGAACGGAGGGCCGAAGGCCGCGTCGCGCCACGTCTCGGGGCGATCGATCTGGAGGTTGGCGGCGGCGGCCGCGACTTCGGCCCGCTGGCGGACCACGCCGAGGTTGCGCCGCGCGGCCTCGGCGATGTCCACGCTGGCCTCGGCTTGCGGCTGGAGGGCGCGGCGGAGGTGATAGGTGGCCGGGCCGAGCTCGCCGAGCTGCGCGTAGGCGGTGCCGAGGTTGAACGACAGGGCCGCGCTGCGACCGGGGAGCAGCGCCTCGGCGTCCTCGTAGGCTCGCACGGCGCCCGCGTAGTCGCCGGCGCCGGCCAGAGCGTTGCCGCGCGCGAAGGCGTCGTCGACCACGTCGGCGCGGGCAGAGGCGGCCATGAGCGCGAGCAGGGCGAAGATCGAGAGCGCGCGGATTCGCATGCGAGTCATGAGTTCGGTCGGGCGAGGCCGGGGCTGGTCGAGCGCTGGGGGCGTGGAGGGGTGCTGGCTTCGGGCGGGCGATGGGACCGGCTCAGGACGGCTCAGGCGGGCATCAGGAGACGGCAGGGTGCAGGCGGGCGAGGGGGTCCGCAGGGACCGGGTCACGGCCGGTGGGGACGATCCTCGGACTGGGAATTACGAGGGGGTCGGACCGGCGCGCCCGGCTTCAGGGCCGTCGAGCTGGTCAGGAGCTCGCGCGTGGTTCGGAGGGCGACTTCCCGTTCGCTGGCAGATTCGCCGCGGGAGCCGAAGCGGGCGGCGTCGCAGCGATCGAGCAGGTCGCGCAGGCGGTCGCAGTCGGCGGAGGAGACGCCCTTGCGCGCGAGCAGGGCCAGCAGGGCGTGACGGGGCAGGCCTTCGCCTTCGGGGCCGGCACGTTCGACCGCTGCGGCTTGCAGCAGCTGGGCGAGGGCGGGGTAGAAGCCGTCGCCGGAAGCGAGGCCGCGTTCGGCCTGGGCCAGCAGCTCGCGCTGTTTGGCGGCCCGGGCAGCGGCGGCCTGGCTGTGTTCGTCGGGGCCGAAGCGGCGCCACAGCGCGTTCGCTGCTGTCCCGAGAGCCAGGAGCACCGGCGCCCCGGCCATGGCCCAGCCCCAGCGCGACGGCGTCAGCCACGAGGGCGACGGCGTCGCGCGCGGGAGCGTGGCCGGCTCGGCGATCGGGGCGAGGATGCCCTCTTCCTCGGCCGCGGTCGGCGGGGGAGTGTGTCGGTCGTCGGGGTCGGGGCTGCGTTGGGATCGCCGGCGACGGTCAGCTCGATAGGGGCGCTCGTGGCGGTCTGGTAGCTCGCAGTGGCCGGGTCGAAGTAGTGGAACGTGTGCGGGGGGACGGTCAGCTGGCCGCCGCGCTCGGGGATGACGAGGAACGCGTAGCGGCGCTCGCCGCCGAGCTGGGCTCCGGTCGTCACGTCGGTCTCGATCTTGGGCTCGTAGCGGCGCAGACCGGGCATCTCGGGCCAGGCGCCGGGGTCGATGACGCGGATGTTGCCGGTGCCCTGGATGGCGATGGTGAGCGTGAAAGGTTCGCCGACCTTGATGTTGGTGCGGTCGGCCTGGGCGCGGATGGTGTAGACGCCGACGTTGTTGGGCGAGAAGCCGGGCGGGGCGCCGGCGGGCAGCGGCTTGACCTCGACGGTGACGGGCCGGCCGGTGATCCGGCGGCGCATGCCGATGCCGACTTCGGCGGGCGAGAGGGTGAGGGTGCCGGCGCGCTGGGGGAACAGGGCGCGGCGCAGGCCGGGGTGGACGCGGTAGGCGGTGTTGCCGACGACCGCCTGACGCATCTGGCCCTGCGGCAGCTCCTCGCTCCAGAAGTCTTGAAAGCCGAAGCTGGCGCAGCTGGATCTGCAGGAAGGGCAGGCGCTCGTAGATCTCGAGGGTGTAGGTGAGCTGTTCGCCGACGAAGACGGTCGGCTTGTCGAGGCGAGTCCACAGGAAGATGTCGCCCTGCGGCTCGGTGGGGCCGTCGGCGGCCGCGGGGACCGGTTCGGTCGGCGCGGCTTGACCGGTGACCTCGATCGCGGGGGTCCGCGGCGGGGTCACCTTCGTCTTGCCCTCCAAGATGTGGACCGGCAGCTCGAAGCGGCCGGGCTTGCTGGCGATGAGGGTATAGACGCTGGTCAGCGTGGTCCGGGTCGTCATGGTCGACCCGCGGCCGGTGCCGAAGCTGAACGAGCTGCTGGTGCTGCGGTAGGTGGCCGGCATGCCCACGATCTGCAGGCCCAGCGCGGCCAGGTCGGGCAGCACCGGCTCCGGGACCTCCGAGCCGCGCTCGCCCTCGCTGTCGACCTGGACGGTGAGCTCGAACGCCTCACCGACTTCGACCCGGTCGCGATCGAGCTCGGCGACGATGCGAGACTTGGTGTCGGCGTGAGCTGCCCTCGGGGACAGGTAGAGGCCGAGGCCGGCGGCGCCGGCGAGCTGCAGCAGACGGCGCCGGGCGAGGAGAGCAGGGCGAGCCGGTCGGAGGGACAGGGAGGCGGACTCTTCCGCAGCCGAAGCGACGTGGGCGGGCTTTGGGGCCAGCTCGGGCGACTGGACGAGACGGGGCGCCGTGAGCTCGCGGGAGGTCTCTGGGGACACGTCAGGAAGGGAAACCGTGAGCCCGGGGAAGCCCTCTGGGGACTGGGCGAGACGGGGCGCCGGGGACTCGCAGGATGGCTTTGGGACAGGTCGGGAGGCTGGGCGAGAAGGGGCGCCGTGGCCTCGAAGGATGGCTTTGGGGACAGGTCTGGCGACTGGACGAGACGGGGCGCCGTGGCCTCGCAGGATGGCTTCTGGGACAGCTCGGGAGACTGGACGCGAAGGGGCGCCGTGGACTCGCAGGATGGCTTTGGGGACAGGTCGGGCGACTGGACGAGATGGGGCGTCGTGAGGCCGTGAGATGCCGGATCTGTCCGATGAGACAGCCGAGCGGGCGAGGCTGGTCGGTGCGGTGCCACGGTCACCAGTCCTTCTCGACCCGGATCTGGCGAGCCGGTCGGTCGAGCTGGAAATTGTCTTCCGCGTCGAGCTGCTCGAGCGCCTTGTCGAGGTCGGCCTTGTCGAGCTGGGGCTGAGGCTGGGGCTGGGGCTGGGGCTGTTCGCCCTTCTCCTGCTTCTGCTCGTTCTGCTTCTGCTCGTTCTGCTTCTGCTCGTCTTGCTTCTGCTCGTCCGGTTTCTGCTCGTCCTTTTTCTCTTCGTCTTTCTTCTGCTCGTCTTTTTTCTCTTCGTCCTGCTTCTGCTCGTCCTTTTTCTCTTCGTCCTGCTTCTGCTCGTCTTTTTTCTCTTCGTCCTTCTTCTCTTCGTCCTTGTTTTCCTCGTCCTTGTTCTCTTGGTCCTTCTTCTCCTCCTCTTGCTTCTTCTTCTCCTCTTCCTCTTTCTGCTTCTTCTTCAGCAGGGCGAGTTCGAGGTTCCACTTGGCGTTGGCGTGGTCGGGCTTGGCCTTGAGGCACTTGATGTAGTGCTCGATGGCGGGATCGAAGGCCTCGGCGTCCAGGTCGAGGTTGCCGAGCTCGTATTCGGAGCTGGCGTGGACGTCGGGGTGAGTGGACTCGGTGCCGCGCTCGAACGCCTTGCGGGCCTCGTCCTTGTCGCCCTTGGCGACGAGCGCCAGGCCGCGGTCGTAGAAGATCTCGGGGCGCTCGCCGAGCTCGGCCTCGGCGGCGGCGTAAGCCGTGAGGGCGGCCTCGTGGTCGCCGCTGTTGTAGGCGGCGATGCCGGCCTCGACGTCGCTGTTCTTGCCGGCGAGCGCCTCGGCGAGCCAACCGGCGGCGAGCACGGCGGTGAGTAGCTTGCTGGTCGATACGAGCGGCACTGTCTCAGCGTCCTTTCTCGCGCGGCGGCGCGGCGGCGAGGCGTTCGCGGGGCGATGCGAAGTAGTGAGTGCATCGAGCCTCGCGCGGGGCGGCGAGGGGTTCGCGGGTCGATGCGAAGTAGTGAGTGCATCGAGCCTCGCGCGGGGCGGCGAGGGGTTCGCGGGTCGATGCGAAGTTGTGTGCGCGTCGAGCCTCGCGCGGGGCGGCGAGGGGTTCGCGGGTCGATGCGAAGTTGTGTGCGCGTCGAGCCTCGCGCGGGGCGGCGAGGGGTTCGCGGGTCGATGCGAAGTTGTGTGCGCGTCGAGCCTCGCGCGGGGCGGCGAGGGGTTCGCGGGTCGATGCGAAGTAGTGAGTGCATCGAGCCTCGCGCGGGGCGGCGAGGGGTTCGCGGGTCGATACGAAGTTGGGAGCGCGTCGTCCCTCGCGCGGCGCGGCGGCGAGGGGCGACACGCAGAGGATGTCCGCGACGTTGTTCGCCTGGGGCGACGACTGGCGGATGGGCCCGGCCTGCATCGATCAGGGCCCTTTCTTGCGCTCGGGGAGGGCGAGCGAGAGCGCGAGGAGGAGCAGGGCGGGGACGACGAGGAAGGCGTAGCCCTCCTCACGGTGGGCGGTGACGGTGTCCTCGCGCTGGCCCTTGGAGAGGTCGCGGATCCACTCGGCCACCCGGTCGAGGCCGAACTTGTCGGGCTCGACGAGGACGTAGTCGCCGCCGGTGGTCTTGGCGATGTCCTTGAGGGTGGCCTCGTCGACGCGGGTCATGAGGTAGTTGCCCTGCTCGTCGGTGACGAAGCCGTCGGGGTTGCCCTCGGCGTCGAACTTCTGGATCGGCTCGCCGGACTTGGAGCCGATGCCGACGGTGTAGATCCGCACGCCCAGCTTGGCGGCCTCGGCGGCCACTTCGAGCGGGCGCGAGACGGTGTCCTCGCCGTCGGTCAGGAGGATGACGACCTGATCGGACTCCGACGGCGGGATGTCCTCGACCGCCTTGCCGTCCTTGGTCGGGAACGACTTGGTGGGGCCGCCCTCCGGGCCGGCCGCAGCGGCGCGACGGGCGTCGATGAGGAAGGTGAGCGCGAGCTTGAGGGCCTTGCCGATCGCGGTGCCGCCGGGGTTCTCGGTGCGCGGGTCGGCCTTGTCGAGGTAGAGCTTGAGGACGCGGGCGTCGCGGCTGACGGGCAGGCCGCGCGCGGCGCCGGCGAACACGACGAGACCGACGCGGTCGCCGCGACGGTCGGCCTCGTCGAGGAAGCGCTGCAGCTCGGCCGCGAGCCGCTCGCTGCGCGACGGGTAGACGTCGCGGGCGAGCATCGACTTGCTGTAGTCGACGGCGAGCACGATGTCGAGGCCGGTGGCGGGGACGATGGTGGTCTCGCCGCCGTACTGCACGCGCAGGAGGCCGGCGCACAGCAGCAGGACGGAGAGCACGGAGACGACGGCGGCGACGACCCGGCTGGCGTGGTTGACGCTGCCGACGAGGCGCTCGACGAGGACGGGGCTGCCGAGGCTGGCGAGGCCGCGCCGGCGCTGACGGGCCGCCCAGATGTAGGCCGCCGCCGCCAGCGGGACCAGCACGAGCAGCCACAGCAGGTCCTCGCGGGCGATCACCACCTCTTCGAACAGGGTCAGGACGTCCTTCGCCTCGACGTCCTGGGCGAGGTCGCGGATCGCTTCGGCGGGGCTCATGCGCACCTCCGCGGGCGAAGCGAGGCGAGGTCGGACGAGCGCCGCCGCGCGAGGAGTTTAATAAAAGGGAATGTCCCTGTGGACATGTCTGAGAGGACATGTCTCGAAGGTGTCGGGCTCAGGGGGCGCGGCGGGAGAGGAGCGTGCGGGCGCGCGGGAGGCGGGGGGCGGCATGGCCGTTCGGACATGGCCGAGGGGGCATGTCGCAGATGTTCCGGGCTCGAGGGGGCGCGCTGGGGGCGGCATGGCCGTTCGGACATGGCCGAGGGGGCATGTCGCAGATGTTCCGGGCTCGAGGGGGCGCGCCGGGGCGGCATGGCCGTTCGGACATGGCCGAGGGGGCATGTCGCAGATGTGCCGGGCTCAGGGGCGCGCGGGGCTGGCATGTCCGTTCGAACATGGCCGTACGGTCATGTCCTTCGGGGCGGGGGTCGGGCTCATGGGAACCTCCGCAGGCGGGTCGAGCGGAGCACGATGTCGAGCATGAGGAGGAGCAGGGCCGGCCACAGGACCAGGTGGAACAGCTGGGCGCGGATGTGTTCGCCGAGGATCGTCGAGCGATCGAGCTTGTTGAGCAGGTCCTGGAAGGTGGTGACGAGGGCCTGTTGGTCGACGGCGGTGTAGGCGTAGCCGCCGGTGGTGCTGGCGATCCGCTCGAGCCGGCCGGGGTCGATGGAGGCGGCCTGGCGGCCGATCAGGACGGTGTAGACGTGGACGCCGCGGTCGGCGGCCTCGCGCGCCATCGAGTCGGGGTCGACGCCCTCGGCGTTGTGGACGCCGTCGGTGAGGAGGACGACGACCTTGCTGTCGGCCTCGGACTCCTTGAGGCGGTTCAGCGCCTGGCCGAGGCCGGCGCCGATGGCGGTCTTGCTGCCGTCGATGCTGCCGAGCTGCAGGCGGCGCACGAGCTGGCGCAGGACGCCGTGGTCGACGGTCAGCGGCGAGACGGTAGTCGCGGTGGCGCCGAAAGCGACCATGCCGACGCGGTCGTGGCGGCGGCGGGCGATGAAGCTGTCGATGACGTCCTTGGCCGCCTCGAGGCGGTTCGGGTAGAGGTCGTCGGCCTCCATCGAGTCGGATAAATCGAGCGCGACGACGATGTCGATGCCCTTGTGCTCGACGCGGTCGGTGGCGCGGCTCGACTCGGGGCGGGCCAGCGCGAGCGCCAGCAAGACCGCGGCGGCCAGGCGCAGGCCGTCGGGCAGGTGGGCCAGGCGCGCGGCCAGGCCGGGGCCGAGGCGGCGGGCCGAGGTCGCGCGCGAGAACTTGAGGGTGGCCGGGCGCGGCGAGACGACGCCGCGGATCACCACCGCCAGCAGCGGGACGAACGCGGCCAGCAGCCACCACGGCGAGGCGATGACGACGTGGCGCAGGTCGGCCCCGAGGTACGCGGCGAGGCCCGCCAGCGTCAGCACGAGCGCGAGCCCAGCGAAGCCGAGGATCGGCAGGAGGTTGCGCAGCACGGCGACGAGCCGCTCGGTGGAGGCGCTCACTCGTCCTCCTCCTTGTACTTGGGCACCGGCTCAGTCGGGATGTCCGCCTCCGGGACCAGCTTCGGCGCTGCGGGCGAGGACATGTCCTTCACGACCTGTTCTTTGGGCCCTGTCTCGGAGGGCCTGTCCTTCGGAGCCTGGTCCTTGGGACCGGCGGGCGCGACCGGGGTGGTCGCCACGACCATGCCGCGGGCCTGCTCGACGGCGGCGGCGGCCTCGCTCGGCGGCGGGGCGAAGCGGGCGAACTTGACGAGGTCGCACTGCTGCAGGAAGCGGATCACCTCGGTCGGCTTGAGCGGGGCGATCGCGGCCTCGGAGCGGAGCAGGGCGGCCCGCAGCTCGTCGGTGGTGCGCTCGAGCGCGTCGATGCCGAAGCGTCCCTCGAGGTAGCCCTTGAGGATCTCGGTGAGCATGAGGTAGTGCAGCTGGAACTCGCCGCGGCCGGCGTAGTCGGCCTCCTTCAGGCGGTCGAGCGCGCGCAGGGCCACGCGGTCGGCCGGCTCGGGCGGCGGCAAGACGACGGGGCGCGGCCGCCGGCGCCAGCGCAAGAACAGCAGCGCCGACACGAAGCCGGCCACGAGCGCGCCGGCGGTGAAGTAGATCGCGGTCTCGGCGGTGTTGTTGGGGTATTCGAGGGAGATCGGCGGGTCCTCGCCCTGGCGCTTGGGCTCGGCCTCGTTGGCCAGCAGGGCGGTGACGCTGAAGCTGTGCGAGGGGACCTGGGCGGTCTGCACCGCGCCGTCGGGGGCGACGTAGGTGATCGGGAAGCTCGGGGTCTTGGCCTCGCCGACGCCGAAGTGCTGGATGGTGAAGGTGAAGACCTTGCGCAGACCCTGGCCGGTGCTCTCGGGCTCGCTCTCCTCGACCGAGACCAGGTGCATCGGGTCGAGCTTGAGGCCGAGCGGGACGTTGACCGCGAAGCCGGTCGGGTAGGCGACGGTGACCTCGAGCTCGAGGAGGTCGCCGATCTGCGATGGGTCGGGGGTGACGCGCGCGCTGATCGCCACCGGGCTGTCGATGGCTGGCGCAGAGGACATGTCCTCGGAGGCAGGTTCACCGGTCGGGGCGGAGGGGACCGGGGCGACGCTCGGCGCGGGTCCGGGCGGGAGCGCCGGCGAAGGCGCGGGGACCGGCGCAGACGGGTCGGGCGCGTCCGTGGGCGCGGACGGGTCGCGCACGGGCGCAGGGTCGGAGGGGTCCGCGGGCGCTCGCGCAGACGCGGGCCCGGGGCCGCGCGAGGGCGCCGGGGCGGAGGGGTCCGCGGGCGCTCGCGCGGGCTCGGAAGCGGGGGGTCCGCGGGCGGCGACGGATCCGTCAGCGCGGGCGCGGCGGCCTGGCCGAGCAAGGCGGCGAACAGGAGAGCGTGGGCAAGGGACGACGTCACCGGCGCATCCTCCGGGCCCTGCGGGCGAAGAAGTTGACGAGCGGCTGCTGCCAGTTGTCGCCGCAGCGGATCGACATGCTGTCGAGGCTGAGCTTGCGCAGCATCTGGTCGAGGCGCGCGCGCTCGGACTCGACCCGCTGGCGGTAGTGCTTGGCCCGCCGCGGGCTGAGGTCGAGGAAGCTGTCGCCGCCGAGGCCGAGCAGCTCGAGGTCCTCGAGGGCGACGAGGCCGAGGGCCGGGAGCTCGAGCTCGAGCGGGTCCTCGACGCGGATCGGGATCAGGTCGTGGCGCCGGCGCACCATCTTGAGCGCGTGCTCGAAGGCGCGGGCGGCGTCGGGCGCGTCGTCGGGGACGGCGTCGACGAAGTCGCTGATCAGGATGGCGACGGTGTGGCGCTGGCCGAGCCGCGCGAGGTACTCGAGGCCGCTGGCGACGCGGGTGGCGCGGCTCTGCGGGACGTGCGTCAGCACCTGCTGCACGACCGCGAGCACGTGCTTGCGACCGCTGCGCGGCGGGACGAACACCTCGACGGTGTCGGTGAAGCCGATGAGGCCGACGCGGTCGTTGTTGCGGATCGCCGAGAAGGCGAAGGTGGCGGCCAGGCGGGCGACGAGCTGGCGCTTGTCGTAGTCGCGCGAGCCGAGGTCGAGGCTGCCCGACATGTCGACCACGAGCATGACGGTGAGCTCGCGCTCCTCGGTGAACAGCTTGACGTGCGGCTCGCCGGTGCGCGCGGTGACGTTCCAGTCGATCGCGCGCACGTCGTCGCCGGGGGTGTAGGCGCGGACCTCGGAGAAGGCGACGCCCTGGCCCTTGAACACCGACTGGTAGGAGCCGGCGAGGTGCTGGTTGACGAGCCGCGAGGTCTGGATCTCGATGCGACGGATCTCGCGCAGGAGCTGGGTGGTGCGCTCCTTCGCGGCCTCGGCGTCGCTCCGGCTCGGCGGCGACTTATCGGCGGACGGGCGGGCCATGGCGGCGGTTACGGGACCTGCACGTGCTCGAGGATCGCCCGCACGACCTCCTCGACGGTCTTGCCCTCGGCCTCGGCCTCGTAGGAGAGGATGATGCGGTGGCGCAGGATGTCGGGCGCGACGGCCTTGATGTCCTCGGGGCTGACGTAGCCGCGGTGACGCATGAAGGCGTGGGCCCGCGCGGCCTGGAACAGGGCGATGGTGGCGCGCGGCGAGGCGCCGAAGTCGATGAACGGAGCCAGCTTCTCGAGGCCGACGGCGCCGGGTGTGCGGGTGGCGGCGACGACGTCGACGATGTACTTCTGGACCGGTTGCTCGACGATCATGCGGTCCATGGTCTGCTGGACCTTGGCGATGTCGTCGGGGCCGATCACCGGCTGGATCTCGACCTTGGCGGTGCTGGCCGCGCCGCCGATCCGCTGCATGATCTGCAGCTCCTGCTCGGCGGTCGGGTAGCCGACCTTGATCTTGAACATGAAGCGGTCGAGCTGGGCCTCGGGCAGGGTGTAGGTGCCCTCCTGCTCGATCGGGTTCTGGGTGGCGAGCACCAGGAACGGCTTCGGCAGCGGGTAGCTGGTGTCGCCGATCGTCACCTGGCGCTCGGCCATCGCCTCGAGCAGCGCGCTCTGGACCTTGGCCGGGGCGCGGTTGATCTCGTCGGCCAGCAGCAGGTTGGTGAAGACCGGGCCCTTGCGGTTGGTGAAGCTGCCGGTCTGATGGTTGTAGATGACGGTGCCGAGGACGTCGGAGGGCAGCAGGTCGGGCGTGAACTGGACCCGCTTGAACTCCATGTGCAGGCAGCGGGCGAGGGTGCTGACGGTGAGCGTCTTGGCCAGGCCCGGGGCGCCCTCGAGCAGCACGTGCCCGTGGCACAGGAGGCCCATGAAGACGCGCTCGATCATCTCGTCTTGGCCGACGATGACCTTGTGGACCTCGGTCATGAGGCGCTCGACGAAGGCGCTCTCGCGCTCGACGAGGTCGTTGATCACGCGGATGTCGTAGGCTCCTACACTCATGGCTGTCGCTTGATGGGTACGCGGTGGTGGGGAGGCAAGGGGGTCGCGGCGGGCGGCGCGATCCGTGGTGCGCCGGATCTATACGCCCGGCCGCCTACCACGCAAAGTGGCCGGTTATTTCCCGGTCTGCGGGCCTTGAGGACGTGCTGCGCGCGCTCCGGACCTGGAGCGGGCCGCGGAATTTCGGGTGCCGAGCGCGGCCTCGCGGACGCCGCACGGCCGCTGTTGGGACCCGCCGCGGCGTGAGGTCGCCAGTCCCGCGCGGCCGGGGGTTCGCCGAAAATCCGCGGACGGCCGGCGGGCGGAACGGTGGCCGCGCACCGGCGCGCGCGCGCCGGTTTGACGGACGGCGGCCGGTGTTCTAAAAGGGCCGCCGCATGGTTGCCCCGCGCCAGCTCGAACGGCTCTTCGACCTCCGCACCGTCCGCCGCAACATCCGCGGTGGGCTCATCACCAAGGAACGCTACGAGGAGTGGCTCAAGACCCTCCCGGATGCGGCCGACAACGTCGCCACGGTGAGCTTCGAGGACGAGGACCGCGAGGCCCGTCGCGCTTCGCCGCGGTTCCCCGTGATTTCTCCCACGCGTCCGCTGGTCAGCGCGCCGTTCGACGACGACGACGATGACGACGACTACGACGACGAGGACGAGGACGTCGACGGCGACGAGGCCGCCAGTGAGGCCGACGAGGCCGACGAGGCCGCCGAGGCCGCGAGCGAGCCTGCGAGCGACGCCACGAGCGAGCCCGCCGGCGAGCCCGAGGCCCCCGCGAGCGACGCGGGCGACGCGAACGACGCGGGCGACGCGAACGACGCGAACGACGAGGGCTGAACGCCCGTGCTCGCGCGAGTGGTCGTCGGGCTGATCGCGCTCGTCGCGTGTCGACCGCTCGACGACGAGGCGCCGGCACCTGTCCCTTCAGACAGCCCGAAATCCGAGCCGACGCCGAGCCCGCCGCCGGTGCGACCGCCGCGCTCGGCCGCGCTGCCCGACTTCGCGGCGGTGACCGAGCAGATCGCGCCGTCGGTGGTCAGCGTGATCTGCACGCTGCCGCAGGCGACCGGCCGTCCGAAGCGCGGGGTCGGCAGCGGCACGATCGTGCGCGCCGACGGGCTGGTGGTGACGAACGCTCACGTCGTGCCGATCACCGCCAGCGCGATCGACGTCGAGTACGCGAATCAGGAGCGGGTGCGGGCGCAGGTGATCCACCGCGAGCCGCTGCTCGACCTGGCGGTGATCGCCCCCGATCCGCCGCGCGTCGACCAGGCGCCGGTGGTGTTCCGCGAGCGACCGGTGCGCCCCGGCGAGTGGGTGCTGGCGGTCGGCCACCCGTTCGGCCTCGGTGACACGGTGACGGTCGGCGTGGTCTCGGGCCTGGGGCGCGACTGGGTCGACGTCGGCAAGCCGGAAGATCTGCCGCAGGACGGCTTCTTCAGCTTCGTGCAGACCGACGCGTCGATCAACACCGGCAGCTCGGGCGGGCCGATCGTCGACCTGCGCGGCGAGGTGCTGGGGATCGCCACCGCCGTCCGCGGCGAGGGCACCGGGATCGGCTTCGCAGTGCCGGCGCCGATGGTCCGCCGCTACCTCGAAGAGGTGCTGACGCACGGCCGCTTCCGTCGCGTGCGCCTCGGCCTGCGCGCCGTCGACGACGACGAGTTCCCCGGGCGCATGGCGACCGTCAAGGTGACGCGGGTCGAGGCGGCGGGCCCGGGCGCGAAGGCCGGGTTGCAGGTCGACGACTTCATCCTGTCGGTCGCCGGCCGCCCGGTCAGCCGCGTGTCCGAGGTCGCCTACCTGACGCAGCTCATCGGCGTCGACGGGCCGATCGAGCTGCAGGTCCAGCGCGCCGGCGAGCCGCTGCGCTCGGTCACGCTGGCGCCCGTCGAAGGGCTGTGATCGCAAGGACATGTCCGAAGGGGCATGTCTTGGAGGTCGTGGGAGCCACGCGAGGAGCGGGAGCGACGAGGGCTCGCGCGTCCGGAGTGGCGGGCCGCGCCGAGGCGTGACGGAGGCGAAGGGCATGTCCGGGAGGGCATGCCCGATCGGTCATGTCTTCGAGGGCATGCCCGTGCGGGCATGCCCTTCGGGTCAGACGTCGCGGCGCTGGTAGACGTTGACGCGCAGGTATTCGCCCTCGGCGTGGCCGGGCCACACGGGGTGGTCGGGGCCGGGGCCGAGGGCGTGGACACGGGCGAGGTCGCGGGCGCCGGCGGCGAGGAGGGCGGCGTCGAGGTCGCTGCGGCCGACGTGGTGCGAGCAGCTGCAGGCCAGCAAAAAACCGCCGGGGCGCAGGCGCGGGAGCAGGCGGCCGAGGCTGCGGGCCATCGCCCCGACGGCGCGCTCGCGGCCTTGCGAGCCGGTGGCGATCCGCGGTGGGTCGAACACGATCACGCCGAACGGGCCGGCCAGGTCCGGGTGGTCGAGGGCGCCGAACATGTCGGCCTGGACGAAGGCTGTCCGATCGGTCAGGTCGTTGCGGGCGGCGTTGCGGCGGGCGAACTCGAGGGCGCGCGCGCTCTGGTCGAGGCCGATCGCGGAGACGCCGGCGGCGGCGGCGTGGACGACGAAGCCGCCGACGTGGCAGCCGAGGTCGAGCATGGGGCCGGCGGCGCGCACCGCCAGCTGGGCGGCGAGGCGGCGGTTGTCACGCTGGTCGAGGTAGGCGCCGGTCTTCTGCGCCGGCGGGGCCGGGCAGCTGAACCAAAGGCCATGTTCCTGGAACTCGAGGGTCGCCGCGGGATCTTCGGGCGCGGCCTCGTCGGCGATCACGAACACGCGGCCCGGCGTGCGCGAACGCAGGAGCTCCAGGATCGCGGCGCGGCGGGCGGCGACCGCGGGGGTGCCGAGCTGGACCACGCGGTCGTCGCCGTAGCGGTCGACGACCAGGCCGGGCAGGCCGTCGCCCTCGCTGTTGACCTCGCGATAGGCGGTGGTGCCGGGGTCGGTGGCAAGGCCGAGCTCGGCGCGGGCGGCGAGGGCGGCGGCGAGCCGGCGCTCGAACCAACCTTCCGCGGGCGGGGTTGCGCCCCAGTGGACGACGCGGAGCGGGATGTCGGCGTCGGGCGCGAGCAGGCCCCAGCCGAGCACGACGTCGCGGTGATCGACGAGCTGCGCGAGGCTCGCGGGGTCCGGGGGTCCCCAGATCTTGGCGACCTGGCGCTGACGGATCCACGGCCCGGACTCGGGGCCGATCCGGCCGGCATCTCGCCGGAGTGCGACGCGGGTGGTCATGCGCGGGGATTATGCGCGAAAAAGATTTGCTATGGTGCCCCCGCATGCTCCCCCTGGCGGCGCTCCTGGCCACGTGCCTCGCCTACGGCGCGTCGGGTCTGCCCGCGCCCCGCGGCAATACGGTGCTCGACATCGCCGAGAAGAAGCGGGTGTTCGGCGTGTCGATCATCGGCCGCATGGGCATCCTCATCGGCGCGGGCGACGTGCTGTTCGATCGCCGGCCGCCGCTCGGGTTCGGCTTCGGCATCGCCCTGCGCTACCACGCGCTGCGCCTCGGGCCGATGCGGTTCGGCTTCGAGTTCCAGGGCGGGCACACGCGCTTCCCCGACCGCAACCGCTACACGGTGCCGGCCGACCCGACCACGCCGATCGACCCGAACACGGGGGCGCCGGTCGGCCAGCAGGTGACGCGGGTCTCGTCGCTGTCTCACACCGACCTGACTCTCGGGCCATCCTTTCAGCTGCCCGCGCGGGTGCTGGTGATCGAGTTCGGGGCCGGCGCGGGGCTGATGATCTCCAACTGGCGGCGCATGCGGTCGGCCAACCCGTGGGAGGACGAGCAGACCGTCGGCTACGACCCGCTGATCCGCGCCGGGGCCAGCATCGGCGTGCCGATCCGCAACAACCACGGGCTCGCGCTGGGGGTCGACTTCCAGAAGGCGTTCTCGCGCACGAAGGTGGTGGTCGACCCCGCGGCGCCGGTCGGTACGCCGCCCGACAGCGTGGTGTTCGACATGCTCCTGGGCGTGACGCTGGCCTATCAGGCATGGTTTTGAGGACAGGAGGGACAGGGACATGTTGACGAGGCTCTTGCCGCACCCGACCCGAAGGCCGCCCGAGGGGCCGGTGGTGTGCGTGGTGCTCGACGGGGTGGGGATCGGTCGCGGTGACTTCGGCGACGCGGTGTCGCAGGCGCGCACGCCGGCGCTCGACCGGCTGCGCGGGCTGCCGTCGTTCACCAGCCTCCTGGCCCATGGGACAGCCGTGGGCATGCCGAGCGACGCCGACATGGGCAACAGCGAGGTCGGCCACAACGCGCTCGGGGCCGGCAGGATCATCGACCAGGGGGCCAAGCTGGTGTCGAATGCGATCGCCACGGGGGCGATCTACGGGCAGGAGTGGCGCCGCTGCGTCGACACGGTCAAGGCCTCGGGCGAGCCGCTGCACTTTATCGGCCTGCTGTCCGACGGCAACATCCACAGCCACATCGACCACCTGATCGCGCTGGTCGAGCGGGCGGCGCTCGAGGGGGTGAAGAAGGTCCGCGTCCACGCGCTGCTCGACGGCCGCGACGTGCCGGCCCGCTCGGCGCTGCCGTTCATCGACCGGCTCGAGGTGGTGCTGGCCCGCCTGTCGCAGGACGGCCGCGACTACAAGATCGCCAGCGGCGGCGGGCGCATGGTCGTGACCATGGACCGCTACGAGGCCGACTGGAAGATCGTCGAGCGCGGCTGGGACGCCCACGTGCGCGCGGTCGGGCGCCGGTTCACGACGGCCCGCGAGGCGGTCGAGACCCTGTACAAAGAGACAGGTCTCGACGACCAGAACCTGCCGGCGTTCGTCATCGCCGACGCGTTCGGGCCGGTCGGGCCGATCCGCGACGGGGCGGCGGTGATCCTGTTCAACTTCCGCGGCGACCGGGCGCTCGAGCTGACGCGCGCGTTCGAAGAGGAGCACTTCGACAAGTTCCCGCGCGGGCCGAAGCCGCGGGTCGAGTTCGCCGGGATGACGCAGTACGACGGCGACCTGAAGCTGCCGTCGCGCTTCCTGGTGGCGCCGCCGGCGATCGGCGGGACGATGGGCGAGCTGCTGGCCAGCGCCGGGGTGACGCAGCTGGCGATCAGCGAGACGCACAAGTTCGGCCACGTGACCTACTTCTGGAACGGCAACCGCTCGGAGCCGTTCGACCCGAAGCGCGAGAAGTACGTCGAGGTGCCGTCGGACGGGCCGCCGCTCGAGCACCGGCCGTGGATGCGCGCGGCCGAGATCACCGACCGCCTGATCGCCGAGCTCGACGCGTACAAGCCGAAGTTCGTGCGGGTCAACTACGCCAACGGCGACATGATCGGCCACACCGGCGACCTCGGGGCGACCATCCTCGCCATGGAGGCGGTCGACCTGTGCCTGGCCCGCGTCATCGAGGCGGTGCGCGTGCGCAAGGGCATCACGGTGGTGACCGCCGACCACGGCAACGCCGAGCAGATGTTCGACCTCCGCCCGGACGGCGCGTATCAGGTGCGCACCAGCCACTCGCTCAACCGGGTGCCGCTGGCGATCGTCGACCCGCGGGCGCCCGGGGCGGGCCGCTGGTGGCGCCGCCGCCGGGGGCGGGGCTGTCGAACGTGGCGTCGACGTGCCTGGAGCTGCTCGGCTTCTCGCCGCCGGAGAGCTACCGGACGTCGCTGCTGGCCCGGTGAGCGCGCCCGCGCTTGCGGGTGCGCGGGACGGCGGCCGCGGGCCGACGCATGCGGACGGTGCATGCATCGTGTCGGCCTCGCGACGCGGCGGGCCTCGGTGAACGGGCCGACGCCTCGCGGGCAGGGGGAGGATCGAGGCTCACGGGGCGGCGCCGGCAGCGAAAGGGCGGATGCTTGCCGCCCGGGGCGCTCTTCGGTACTGTGCGCGCGAGCGGTCTACAGCAGCCATGATGTCTCTCTCTCGCAGCTTCCCCAAGAACGTGTCTCTTGCTCTCGCGCTGGCCGTGGCGGCCGGTTCGCTCACGGCCTGCGGCGGCAGCGGCTCGCGGCGCAAGGGGAAGCAGTCCGAGGCCCGCCAGTGGATCGACAACCCGTCCAGCGGGACCAGGGACGGCAACAAGATCAAGATCCCGCAGATCGGCCTCGAGTTCGAAATCCCGGACACCCTGTACGTGTTCAAGAACTGCGAGGAGACCGGCCACACGAAGGGCGAGCTCGAGAGCAACCCGGAGTGGGTGACCGTCGCGTCCTGCTCGTCGGGCGGCGTGACCAGCTTCGACGAGGACCTCGGCGCCAGCGCGTCGTCCGACAGCGAGGCGATCGCGCTGACCTTCTATCTGGCGCCCAAGGAGCGCCCCGTCGACGAGCGCGCGG
This sequence comes from Nannocystis pusilla, assembly GCF_026626665.1. Lineage (GTDB taxonomy): Bacteria > Myxococcota_A > Polyangia > Nannocystales > Nannocystaceae > Nannocystis > Nannocystis pusilla. The sequence goes on along the minus strand of NZ_JAPNKE010000002.1, from coordinate 5,620,963 downwards.
TCGCGTACTACCGCAACCAGTACCAGCAGGCCGGCCTCAGCATCGAGGACCTGTCGTTCAACGACGGCTACTTCGACAAGACCGGCATCTTCGCCAAGCTGCAGGTGGTCGACGAGAGCGGCAACGCGACCCGCGAGATCCAGCAGTTCATGTTCCCGTACGGCGACGTGCTCTACATCGCCCGCACGGAGTACCCGTACGGCGACACGCGGGCCATCCAGCAGGACTGGAAGGCGATCATGCCGTACTTCAAGGTGTCGCTGGCGCGCTGAGCGACGGCCCCCGGCGCAGCGGGAGCCGCTTGAGCCCGCGCAGGTTGAAGCTCGGCGTCCACTCGAGCGGCCCGGGCTCGCGCGAGAACTCGGGGACGCGCGCGAGCAGCTCCTCGAAGGCGATCCGGCCCTCGAGCCGCGACAGCGGCGCGCCGACGCAGAAGTGGATGCCGTAGCCGAACGAGAGGTGGGCCGGCTGGCGCTCGATGTCGAAGCGCCCCGGCTCGGGGAAGTGCGTCTCGTCGTGGTTGGCCGAGTCGACGAGGACGCCGAGGACGGCGTCCTTCGGCAGGTCGACGCCGCCGACGGTGACGGCTCGCCGGGTCGTGCGCACGAGCATGACGACCGGTGAGCGCCAGCGCAGCACCTCCTCGAGGAAGGCGGGGATGCGCGACGGATCGGCGCGCAGGCGCGGCAGGACGTCGGGGTGATCGAGCAGGGCGACGACGCCGTTGCCGATCAGGTTGGTGGTGGTCTCGTTGCCGGCGACCATCAGCAGCAGCGCCATCGTCAGCACCTCCTCGGGGCTCAGGGCGTCGCGCTCGGTCTCGGCGCGCACCAGGTCGCTCAGCAGGTCGTCGCCGGGCTCGCGCCGGCGGTGTTCGATCATCTCGTGGAAGAACCTGACGAACTCCCGCCGGCTGGCGATGATGCGATCGATCTCCGCGTCGTCGAGGTGGCCGTCGAGGCGTGAGCCGAGGATCAGGTCGTCCGACCAGCGCTTGAACTGGGCCCGCCGCGCCGGGTCGACGCCGAGCAGCTCGGAGATCACGATCACCGGCAGAGGGACCGCGAGGTCCTCCATGAGGTCGAAGCTGTCCTTGCGGGCGATGGCGTCGACGAGCTCGCACGAGAGCTCGCGGACCCGGGCCTCGAGGCGGGTGATCGCCCGCGGGGTGAAGGCGACGTTGACGAGCCGCCGCAGCCGCGTGTGGTCGGGCGGGTCGAGGGCGACGAGCGAGCTGGTGGCCAGCATCTCCACGCCCTCGGTGAGCCGGGGGTCCCGCAGCTGGTCGAGCGCCGGCGTGCGCGAGGAGGAGAAGACGTCCGGGGCCTTGAGGATCTGGTGGACGTCGTCGTAGCGCGTCACCAGCCACATGCCGATCTGCGGCACCTGCAGCACCGGGGCTTGCTCGCGCAGGCGGGCGTAGATCGGGTAGGGGTCGGCGAACATCGCGGGGGTGAGGAGGTGGGTCGTGTCGAGCATGGGCGGTATCGCAACTAGTTGTTGCGATGTCAGGGTGACACGGCGCGAGGTGATGGCAACCAAAGTTGCGATGAACCTCCGGAGGCGGTGTTAGGCTGGAGCGGCCCGTGGTCCAGGCGAAACGGAAGGCCAAGTCGGAGCCGCTGGTGCGCGGCGAGGCCGTCGTGCGTGGGGTGCTCGCGGCCACGCTGCGCGAGGTCGCCCGGGCCGGCTACCACGGGCTGCGCATCGAGGACGTGGCCGCGCTCGCGGGGGTCAACAAGACGACGGTGTACCGGCGCTGGCCGACCAAGCAGGAGCTGGTCCGCGACGCGTTGCTGTCGATCGCCAGCGACACCTTCGCGGTGGCCGACAGCGGATCGCTGCGCGAAGACCTGCTGGCGATCGCCCGCAGGATCGCCGCGCGCGGGGCCCAGGCCGAGTACCAGGGGCTGTTCCGCCTGTTCGTGGTCGAGGGCGACGACCCGGAGCTGGCGGCGATCGTCCGCTCGCTGCGCGCGAACTTCGAGGCGGTGCCGCGCGCGGTGCTCGAGGCGGCAGAACGGCGCGGCGAGATCGCGCCGGGCGTCGACGCGAACCTGCTGTTCGACGTGCTCGGCGCGGCCCTCAACCGCCGCCTGTTCTTCGACCGCGCGCCCGTCGACGACGCGTGGCTGCAGCGCCTGGTCGACCTGCTGCTGCACGGGGCGCTGGCGCGCGGCCCGGCGCGCGCGGCCGGCTGAGCGCTTCGGGACATGTCCGCGAGGGCATGGCCTATCGGACAGGGGCTATCGGTCATGTCCCTGCGGACATGACCGCAGAGATCAGCCTGGCCGAAGGGTCACGTCCCGCGGGACGTCAGCTGGCGCGGGCCCAGGACGGGCGCCAGGAGGCGTCGCGCAGGGTGAGGACCTCGAAGCCGTGGTCGGTGACGAGGATGGTGTGCTCGACCTGGGCGCTCCACTTGTGGTCCTTGGTGACGGCGGTCCAGCCGTCGGCCAGGATGTCGCAGTGGGGGGTGCCGATGTTGATCATCGGCTCGATGGTGAAGGTCATGCCCGGCTTCATGCGCAGGCCGTTGCCGCGCTTGCCGACGTGCGAGACCTGGGGCGGCATGTGGAACTCGCGGCCGATGCCGTGGCCGCAGAAGGCCTCGACGACGCCGTAGCCGTGGCGGCCGTGGGCGAACTCGTAGATCGCCGCGCCGATGTCGCCGATCCGCTTGGTCGGGCCGACCTCGGCGATGCCGAGCCACAGCGACTCGCGGGTGACGTCGACGAGCTGCTGGGCCTCGGGGGTGGTGCTGCCGCCGACGATGAACATGTCGGAGCAGTCGCCGAAGTAGCCGTCGAGGGTGGTGGTGATGTCGATGTTGACGATGTCGCCGGCGCTGAGCACCTGATCGCCGGGGATGCCGTGGCAGATGACCTCGTTGACCGAGGTGCAGATCGAGCGCGGGAAGCCCTTGTAGTTGAGCGGCGAGGGGTACGCCCCGTGGCCGACGATGTACTCGTGGCAGATCTTGTCGAGCTGGCCGGTGGTGACGCCGGGGACGACGTGCGGGGCGATGTGGTCGAGCACCGAGGCCGCCAGCCGGCACGTGGCCCGCATCTTCTCGATGTCGCGCTTGCTCTTGATCTCGACTGCCACGTCCGTACTCTCCCGGCCGATCGTGCGCGGAGAATGGTCGCCAGCGGCGGGGAGGTCAAGGGCGCGGCCGGAGACCTCCCCAGGAGGGCAGGCGCACGTGAGGGTTTGGCGCCTTCTGGTAGCGAGCGGCCCGGGTCTGTGCCAAGGTTCGCCCCGCCCCATGGCTGTCTCCAGCGCCCCCGCCTCCGGGTTCGGAGCCGTCCTCGACGCCCTCGCCCCACGCCAAATGCTGATCGTCAGCGGCAAGGGCGGCGTCGGCAGAACGACGGTCGCCGCGCTCCTCGGCCTGTCCCTGGCCCGGCGCGGCCGGCGGGTGCTGGTGGCGACAGTCGGCCTCGACGACCGCCTGGCCTGGATGCTCGGTCAACGCACGCTGGCCGAGACGCCGTCGGTCGCCGGCCCAGGCCTCTACATCCAGCGCGTGGTGCCGACGGTGTGCGTCCGCGAGTACGGGGCGATGGTGCTGCGCAGCGAGCGGATCGCCGGCGCCGTCTTCGACAGCGCGCCCATCCGCCGGCTCGTGCGCGCGGTGCCAGGCCTCGACGACTTCGCGGTGCTCGGCAAGATCTGGCACGAGGCGGTGCGCGCGCGCAGCTTCGACGTGGTGGTGTTCGACGGCCCGGCGACGGGCCACCTCCGCTACACGCTGGGGATCCCGCAAGCCATCCTGAAGACGGTGCGCGTGGGGCCGTTGCCTCGCGAGGCGCAGGCGATGCAAGCCAGCCTCGAAGACCCGACGGTGACGCAGGCGGTGCTGGTCGGCCTGCCCGACCGCTGGCCGCTGACCGAGCTGGGCGAGATGGCCGCGTCGCTGCGCAGCGAGTCGCGCGTGCACATCGGCGGGATCTTCGTCAACGGCACCTGGCCCGAGCTGCCCGCGTTCCAGGCCGGCCCGGCGGCGCTCGACCCCGACGGCCAGGTCGCCCGCGTGCTGGCGGCCACCAACGTGGTCGCGCAACAGGCGGCCCGCCAGCGCGGTCACGTCGAGGCCTGGCTGGCCGGCGAACAGGCCGCGGGCCGCCGCGTGCCGCCGGTGCTCTCGCTGCCGTGGCGCTTCCAGGGCTTCGCCGGGCTGGCCGACGTGGAGGACGTGCTGGCGACGCTCGAGCCGCGGAGGGCGGCGTGAATCAGATGGTCAATCGGACAGGTCCCTCAGGACATGACCTTCAGGACGGGTCGAGCTCGATCAGGGCCTGGCCGGCGTCGACGGCGACGCCCTCGCCGACGTGCACGGTCTTGACGACGCCGGCGACGGTGGCGAGCAGCTCGTTCTCCATCTTCATCGCCTCGACGATGACGAGCGGGGTGCCGCGCTCGACGCTCTGGCCGGCGCTGACGAGCACGCGGACGACCCGGCCCGGCATCGGCGCCTTGACGAGCCCGCCGCCGGCGCCGCCGACCCGGCCGGCCGCGAGGGCGGCGTCGCGGGCGGCGGCCTGGGCGGTGCGCACGTCGATGGCGACCGCGACGCCGCCGACCGACGCGGCGGTGGGCAGGCCCTGGCCGTCGAGGCTGACGATCCGCTGGGCGGCCTCGCCCTGCACGCGCACGTGGGTGCGCCCGCCGGCGATCGACGTGACCTCGTGGGCGACGCCGTCGACGATGACGACGGGCGGATCGGAGGCGGTGATCTTGGCGACGAGCTCGCGCTCGCCGACTCGCACGACAAACTCTCTGCTCGCGCTCACGGTGAGCGAGACTACGGCATTTCTTTCCGGCGCGTCCACGCCCCGGACCGAGGTGGTGGGCCGGCGATGACCTCACCCAGACCAGGAGGGGACCCGCTGTCCGCGGGGCCGTCGCGCCGCGTGCTGCTGTGCGTCGGCCCGGGCGGGGTCGGCAAGACGACCTGCGCGGCGGCGCTGGCGCTCGGAGCGGCGCGCCAGGGCAAGCGCGTGCTGGTGGTGACGATCGACCCGTCGCTCCGCCTGGCGCAGGCGCTCGGGCAAGACCGGGCCCGCGCCGGCGAGGAGCTGCCGGTGGCGCTGCCGGAGGGCGGCCAGGGCAGCCTGCACGCGCTGCTGCTGGCCCCCGACGTGGTGTTCGACCGCATCGTCCGCGCCTACGCGGAGTCGCCGGCGGCGGCCCGCCAGATCACGCAGAACCCGATCTACCGCGCGATCGCCGAGAACCTCGGCGGGGCGCTCGAGTACGCGGCGATGGCCCAGCTGCAGATCCTGCACGCGGAGCGCCGCTACGATTTGATCGTGCTCGACACGCCGCCGACCGCCAACGCGATCGACTTCCTCAGCGCGCCGGAGCGGATCCACGAGGTCGTGACCAACCCGGCGACGCGCATCATCACCGGCGGCGGCAAGCTCGGCGCGCGCCTGCTCGGGGTGGGCAACGGGGTGGTGCTGAAGGCCCTCGGGGCGATCGGGGGCGGCGAATTCCTGGCCGAGCTGGGGGCGTTCCTGCGCGACTTCTCCGGGGTGCTCTCCGCGTTCCAGCAGCGGGCCGGCGACTTCTCGACGTTGCTCACGTCGCCCGAGACCGGGGTGGTGCTGGCGACGTCCGCGTCGCCGCTCAGCGTGCGCGAGGGGCTCGACTTCCTCCGCGTGCTCCACGACCGCGGCCTGCGGGTCGACAGCGTGGTGCTCAACCGCGTGCTGCCGCCGTTCCCGCCGCCGCCGCCGGTCGAGGCGATCCGCGCGGCGCTGACGGAGCAGGTGGAGCCGGATGTCCTCGAGGACATGTTGCAGCGGGTGCTCGGGGTGTACGCGGGCCTGCGCGTCCAGGGCGAGCAGTCGGTCGCGGCCGGGCAAGCGCTGACGCGCGCCTACCCGCGCCTGCCGCTGTGGCTGCTGCCGCTGCGCGACCCGGCGCCGACGTCGGTGGCCGACCTGGCCGAGCTGGTGGCCCAGTTCGTCCGCTGGGGCAGCTGAAGGCTGTTCCATCGGGCATGTCCGAACAGACATGCCCCTTCGGGTATGCCCGAAGGGGCATGCTCAGAGAACATGCCCCTTTGGAAAAAATCAGACGGGCTGGCCGAGCAGGGTGCGGACGGCCGCGCTGGCGCAGGCGAGGCCGAACGCGCCGGTGACGAAGCTGGCCGTGCCGTAGATGACGTTGCGGTGCATGCAGCCGTGGAGGTCGTTCTCGCCCTGGGGGCAGACGCAGCGGAAGCCCTCGCCGCCGTCGTAGTCGAGCTCGAGCGGGTCGCGGGCGGGCTCGGGCGAGTAGATGGCGGGGATCCCCCACGACTCCTTGTCGCGGTGGGGGAACTCGTGGTGCTTGCGCAGCAGCTTGCGGGTGGCGGCCAGGAACGGGTCGTTCTCGACGGCGTTGAGGTCGGCGATCCGGATCTGCGTCGGGTCCATGCGGCCCGACGCGCCGCCCGAGACGACCAGCGGGATCTGCCGCTTGCGACAGGTGGCGATCAGGTGCGTCTTGGCGGCCAGGTTGTCGATCGCGTCGACCACCAGGTCGGGCGCGCCGGCCAGCAGCTCGTCGCTGGCGGCGGCGTTGTAGAACTCCTGGCGCGGCACGACCTCGCAGCGCGGGTTGATGAGGCGCAGGCGCTCGGCCATGACCGCGGCCTTGGGCTTGCCGGTGGTGCCGCGCACGGCGTGCAGCTGGCGGTTGGCGTTGGTGACGCAGATCAGGTCGAAGTCGACGATGGTGAGCTTGCCGACGCCGCTGCGGGCCAGCGACTCGGCGGCCCAGTTGCCGACGCCGCCGAGCCCGACGACGACGACGTGGCTGGCGAACAGCTTCTGCATGCCGGGGTCGCCGACCAGCCGACCCATGCGGTCGAAGCGGCGGTGGAGCTTGTAGGTGCTGGTCTCGTCGTCGGCGACGGCCGGAGCGGCTGCCGGGGCGGCGGCCTTGCGCCCGGGGAACAAACCGGCGCTCGGGATGAACTGCGTGGTCATGGCGAGGCCGGAGTATAGAGGTCCGGCCCGGCGGGTCGAGGGCTCAGCCGCACCGCTCGGCGTCAGCCAACGTACGCGCCGCCATCACGCACTTGGCGTGGCGCGCGTAGACGAGCTTGCCGCGCAGCTGGAGCAGCGCCTCGGCCTGCTTGCGACAGCCGAGGCGGTACTGGTCGAGCAGGTTGTCGACGGCCTCGCCGTGCTCGCCGCCGGCCTCGGCGCGCAGGATGTCGGCCTTGCGCTGACACACCTCGTGCGGCGGCGGGGCGCGGACGAAGGCGATCCACAGCGCCGCGAGCAGGGCGAGGAGGAGGGTGACGAAGGTGACCGCGAGCTTCATGGCCGGGCTCCGCTGGGGCGAAGGGTGAGCGCCGGGTCAGGCCGTCGTGCGTCGGCCGACGGCCTGAAGTGCGAGCGCGGCGATCGTCGCGGGTCGGCGATCGCGATGAAGAACGATCGTGCCACGTCGGGCGATCAACCGCCGCCGTCGATGACGCGGAAGGCGGCGCGGCGCTTCTTGGCCTGGTCGTCGCTCGGGGTGGCCGCGGCGGCGGGCGGTGCGGCTTCGGCCTCGGCGGGCTCGGCCTCGGCCTCGGCCTCGGCGGGCTCGGCCTCGACGCGCCGCAGCTCGGGCTTGGCCTCGACCGGCGGCTCGACCTTGGTGATCGCGTTGTCGAAGGCCGGCGCCGGCTGCTGGCCGGCGGCCTGGCGCTTGACCGACTCGGGGACGTGGCGGTCGAGGACGATGCCGCGGCCGGTGGAGCGGTCGGTGACGATGTAGATCGACTCCCAGGGGAACGAGCAGCGGGTCACGTGCCCGCCGAACGAGAGGTCGGCCGCGAGGCCGGTCTCGCCGAACACCAGGTCGAGCGGGTAGCTGGCGTCGAGGTCGATGATGAGCCGCTCGCGCCACTGCTGGCGGATGAAGTCCGGCACCGTCACCGAAGCGTGGGTCGCGTCGACGTGGAGGCGTGGGCAGCGACCGGCCGCGTACAGCGACTCGATGACACTCTGGACCGGGTGGACCATGGCCCGCCTAAGCTAGCGGAAGTCGACCGGACTGGCGAGGGTCGCGGCCCTTTCCGCGCGGCGCCGCGACCTCCGTTCTCGGCCGCAGCGCGTGTCCTCCGTCGCGGCGCCTCGCAAGTCCGCTCGCCGCGCAGCCCGTCCGCCCGCGTCCGCGTGTTCGCACGGGGTCCCCTGCTGGCCCGATTTGCGCGCGGCCCGGATCGGCGTGCTAAGCTCTGGGCGTCCGATGCAGATCCACGGCCCCGGTTATTGCTCCTGCCACGCGCCCGCGCCCACGCCGGGCACCGCGCCGTCGACCGGGTTCTTCGTGCTGATCCTGTCGCTGTCCCTCGTGCTGATCGGCCTCGTGGTCCAGGGCGTCATCCCGCTGACGTGGTGAACCCGCTGCCCGCGTGAGGCGGCAAGTACCAGGCCACACGGCGCCGCGAGCGACGCGGCGCCGGCGAGGTTGCGCCTACAAGGTTGCCCGCTCAGCCGTTGAAGGCGGCCAGCCCGGTCAGGGCGCGACCGATCGCCAGAGTGTGGATCTCGTGGGTGCCCTCGTAGGTGTAGACCGTCTCGAGGTTGCACAGGTGCCGCATGATGTGAAACTCGCCCATGATGCCGTTGCCGCCGAGCATCGAGCGCGCGGTGCGGGCTGACTCCAAGGCCATGCGCACGTTGTCCCGCTTGAGGTACGAGACCTGCTCGGGGGTGAGCTTGCCGTCCTGCTTGAGCCGGCCGAAGTGGTAGGCGAGCAAGAGGCCCTTGCCGATGTCGTTGTGCAGCTCGACGAGCTTCTGCTGGGTGAGCTGGAAGCCGGCGATCGGCCGCCCGAATGCGTGCGCTGCAAGGTGTAGTCGCGCGCCCGCTCGTACACGCTCATGGCCGCACCGACGGCGCCCCAGCCGATGCCGTAGCGGGCCTGCGTCAGGCAGCCGAGCGGACCCTTGAGGCCGCGCACGCCGGGCAACAGGTTGGCCGCCGGCACGCGCACCTCGTCGAGCACGATCTCGCCGGTGATCGAGGCGCGCAGGCTGAGCTTGCCGTGGGTCTCGGGGGTCTGCAGGCCGGCCATGCCGCGCTCGACGAGGAAGCCGCGGATCACCGGGGTGTCGCTGCCGAAGTCGAGCGTCTTGGCCCACACCACCAGCACGTCGGCGATCGGGCTGTTGGTGATCCACATCTTCTGGCCGGTGAGCACGTAGTCGCCGCCGGCTTCTTGTTGGCGAGCGTGGGTGCGCATCGAGCCGGGGTCGCTGCCGCTGTTCGGCTCGGTCAGGCCGAAGGCGCCGATGATCTCGCCGCGGGCCATGCCGGGCAGCCAGCGCTCGCGCTGGGCCTCGTCGCCGTAGGCGAAGATCGGCCACATCGCCAGCGCCGACTGCACCGAGCAGAAGCTGCGGATGCCGCTGTCCTGCCGCTCGAGCTCGATCATCGTCAGGCCGTAGGCGACCGGGTTCATGCCGGCGCAGCCGTAGCCGTGCAGCGGGGCGCCGAGGAAGCCCATGGCCGCGAACTCGGGGATGAGCTCGCGCGGGAAGGTGCCGCGCTCGTAGTGTTGCTCGATGACCGGAGCGATCCGCTTGGTGCCGAAGTCCCGCGCGGCCTGCCAGGTCAGGCGCTCCTCGTCGGTGAGCAGGTGGTCGATCGAGAGGATGTACGGGACGCCGGTCATCGACGCGTGTCTACCACGCGGGCCCGGCGGCACTCGCGGCCTCGAGGTGAGCCTGACACCCGGACGGGCGCGTGAAGCTCCTCACCGCGCCGGCTCACGCCCGAGGTCGAGCGCGAGCACGACGGTGAGGCCGAGGAGCACGACGTTGCGCACGAGGTCGAGGGCGCCGACCGGCTCGGCCTGGACGGCGTTGCCGAAGCAGCCGCAGTCGAGGTCGATCCCCCGCGCCAGCGCCGAGCCGATCAGCGCCGTGAAGGTCGCCATCAGCCCGACCGACAGCCACACGCCGCCGCGGTACAGCCGCCCGCTCAGGAGCGCCAGGGCGGCCAGGAGCTCGAGCATCGGCGCGGTGGTGGCGACCACGTTGACGAGGACGTCGGGGAACAGGCGGTAGTTGGGCAGCTTGGCCGCGAACGCGACCGGGTCGGCCAGCTTGGGCGCGGCCGCGGCGAGCAGCACGCCGGCGACGACCAGGCGGAGCACCCAGACGCCGCCGCGCCGCCACCTGGATGCCCGATCGGACATGTCCTCATGGACCTGGCTCATTGGCCATCCTCCGGGGCAGGGCTGGACATCGGCGTGGCCGGCGCGAACGAGGCGGCGGGCGCCTCGGCGGCGGCGGGCGCCTCGATTTCGGCCTCGCCGCCGCACATGGTCTCCTCGACCCGGGGGCCGGGACCCACGGCAGATCTGGCCGGAGAGCCAGGTGCAAGAGGCCGAGGGCGAGGCCGGCGGCGAGCAGCGCGAGCAGTTCGCGGACGTCACGTCGCATGGGAGTCCAAGCCTAACACCGGCTGGGCGGCCTTATTCCGCGATCGACGCGCTGCGGCGCGCGGCCGCAGCCGTGGGGCCGGACATGTGCGTCAGAGCGCGTCCTGTCGCCCGCGCCGCGGCGGTTGCCGGGAATTTGCTGGCGCCTGCGGGGGCAGTGCTACCCTTGCGGGCGCGCCCGCGCAGGCGGCGATGCCGCCGGGGTCCAGGGATACTTCCAGGGCCTTTCGCGCCCGCCTCGTCCTCCGGCCCTCCGTCGGCCAGAAGCGTCAGGAGCCTCGCCCATGACCCATCGCAAGCTGTTCGTGCTGTGGACCCTGCTCTGCGCCCTGGCGCTGCTGCCGCGGGCCGCGGAGGCCGCCCCCGTCACGGTGGGAGGCAAGGCCAGCACCACCGGCGGCACCAGCGGTTCGGCCAGCGGCCCCAAGAAGTCGGGCTTCGAGCTGCCGGAGAACATCATCGGCGGCAACGCGATCACGGCCCTGCTGCCGGTCCAGGTCGGCTTCGCCGGCTACCTGCCGCGGGTGAGGATCGGTTTCCAGTACGAGCGCCAGCTGTACAAGTCGCACTGGGTGTACGTGCAGATCGCCGGCCTGCTCGACCGCGGCGACTGGCACACCTTCCGCCTGCCGGAGTGCGGCCTGGGTGCGTCCGAGGGCTCGTGCAACCGCGGCACCGTCGCCGGCTTCGACCTCGGCCTCGGCTACGCCCACAAGTGGTTCCTCAAGGAGCACCCGTACCTGGTGCCGATCGCCCGCGTGGGCCTGAACGGCGGCGCGTGGTGGTACCCGTACATCACCGAGTCGCGCCAGCAGGCCCGCGAGCGCACCTGGTCGATGAGCGTCCGCGGCGGCGGCGGCCTGCGCATCTTCCTGCTGCGCAACCTGGCCCTCGGCCTCGACGTGAACCTCGTGCTCGGCTTCACGATCTCCCGCGACCGGCCGCTGGCCAAGCCGCCGGAGACCAACGCCAACTTCTTGATCGGCATGGAGGTCCTGCCGCTCATCGTGGAGCACCGGTTCTAGCGCCGGTGCGGGGCCCTCGCGCGCGACTGGCGCGCGTGTGAAAACCCGGTTCGCGGAGCGCGGGAGATCGTGCTACCTCCCCGCCGCTCATGTCGCTCGCTGTCGGAATCGTCGGTCTGCCCAACGTCGGCAAGTCCACCCTGTTCAACGCGCTGTCGAACGCCGGCGCCCAGGCGGCCAACTACCCGTTCTGCACGATCGACCCGAACATCGGCGTGGTCCCGGTGCCGGACCCGCGGATGGACGCGCTGATCAAGCTGTTCGAGCCGCTCAAGGAGGTGCCGACGGCGGTCGAGTTCGTCGACATCGCCGGCCTCGTGAAGGGCGCCAGCCAGGGCGAGGGCAAGGGCAACGCGTTCCTCAGCCACATCCGCAACGTCGACGCGATCGTCCACGTCGTGCGCTGCTTCGACGACAGCGGCATCGTCCACGTCCACGGCAAGGTCGACCCGGTCGACGACGCCGAGGTGATCAACACCGAGCTGCTCTTGCGCGACATCCAGTCGGTCGAGGCGCGGCTGCAGAAGGCGGTCAAGAACTCGAAGGGCGGCGACAAGGCGGAGAAGCTGGCGGCGGCGGTGTGCGAGAAGCTGCTGGCGGCCATGAACCGCGGCCAGCCGGCGCGGACCATCGAGCTCGACGAGGAGTCGCGCGAGGTGATGAAGTCGCTGACGCTGCTGACCGCCAAGCCGATGCTGTACGCGGCCAACGTCGCCGAGTCGCAGCTGTCGGCCGGCACGTCGGACCCGCTGGTGGCCAAGGTGGTCGAGCTGGCGGCGCGCGAGAAGTCCGAGGTGGTGGTGATCTCGGCCGCGATCGAGGCCGAGATCGTCGGCCTGTCGCCGGACGAGCGGCGCGAGTTCCTCGACGGCCTCGGTGCCACCGAGCCGGGCCTGAACCGGCTGATCCGCCAGGCCTACGCGCTCCTCGACCTCATCACCTTCTTCACCGCCGGCAAGCAGGAGGTCCGCGCCTGGACCATCCGCCGCGGCACCCATGCCCCCCAGGCGGCCGGCAAGATCCACACCGACTTCGAGCGGGGCTTCATCCGCGCCGAGGTCCAGGGCTGGGAAGATCTGGTCCGCCTCGGCTCCGAAGCCGCCGTCAAGGCCAAGGGCCTGCTCCGCGTCGAAGGCAAGGAGTACGTGGTTCAGGACGGCGACGTCATGCACTTCCGCTTCAACGTCTGAAGCTGGCCCGAAGGCCAGGTGATCAGGATGTTGATGGCGCAAGTTGCGCGAGATGCGCTGGCCGACTCGGGGCGCAGACCTCCTGGGCGGGGTGTGGCATTTGCCGACGGGCGATGGCACGCTCGCGCCGTGAACCAGGTTGCGCGGTCCTCGTGTCGCTCGCTCGCCGTCGCGCTCGCGGCGGCGATGGTGTTCACCCCGGTCGGCGCGCGCGCGCGTGCTGGCGCCGGCTGTCTCGGGGGACATGTCCTCGGGGACAGCCAGCGCGGCGGGCGAGGGCGAGAAGGCGACCTCGGCGGTGCCGCTGTCGGACGACCCGGCGGTCGAGTACAAGGCCGGCACGCAGGCCTACGCGCTCGGCAACTACGAGCAGGCGATCGTGCACTTCGAGCGCAGCTACGCGCTGTCGAACCACCCGTACCTGCTCTACAACCTGGGCCTCGCGTACACGCAGTGGCACGGGCTGTCGAACGACGCGGGCCACCTGCGCAAGGCCCGGCGGCTGTTCCAGAACTACCTAAAGGCGCTGGCCGACGATCCGAAGATGGATCAGGAGCAGCGCGACGACGCCGAGGCGCAGATCGCCAAGATCGACGAGCAGCTGGCCGAGATCGCCGCGCGCACACCGGCCGCCACGCCGCCCGAGGGGCCGTCCGAGGCCGTCGGCGCCCCGCCGCCGCGCGGGGGCGACGTGCCGCCGCCGAGCAAGCAGCCGGTCTACAAGAAGGGCTGGTTCTGGGGCGTGATCGTCGTCGGCGCGCTCGCGGTCGCCGGCGGGGTCACGGCCGGGGTGCTGGCGAGCCGGCGCGACGACGGCAAGCCGTCCGAGCTCGGCAACATCGGCCCCACGCGCGGCGAGGTCCCGACGGGCCTGGGCCTGCGGTTCTGAAGGAGCGAGCGCCGGTGGTCTCGAGCCAGGATCTGCACCCCTCGGCCGGCGCGCGCTTCGTGTGCGAGCGCGAGCCCGGCGAGCCGCTGCGCTACCAGGCGCGCGTGTACGTGGCCGGCGGGGTGACCGTCACCGCGGCGCTGACCTGGGACGCGGCCGGGCAGGCGACGCTGGCGCCGGCGCCCGAGGACGCGTGGGTGGCGAGCGAGCTGCTCAAGCTGGCGCGGGTGCTGAAGCACAGCGGGCAGGCGCGGCTGGTCCGCTGGCGCGGATGAACGAACGGGCAGGTCCTCGCGGACATGCCCGAACATTCATGGACTTGTGTGCATGTGCTTTCGGGCCTGTTCGCAGGGACAGGCCCTGAGCTCGACTGCTAGCCGGTGCTGCTGCTGGTGCTGTCGCCGCCGGTGCTGCTGGTGTCGGTGTCGGTGCCGGTCTCGTTGATCGGGCAGCCCTCGTCGCCCTCGTCGCAGCAGGCGCACACGGCCACGCCGTCCTGCTCCTCGCACGAGCCGAAGTCGTAGGTCGCGCCCATCTCGTCGCCGATCTCGGTGCAGAGGGTGAAGCAGTCGGCCTCGGTGGTCTTGCCCCACTTGCAGCCGGCCCAGGTGTTGGCGTCGAGGCAGCGGGAGCGGTGCCGGAGCAGGCCGCGCCGGAGCCGCTGCCGCACTCGGTGAAGATGTTCATGCCGTCGTCGACGCAGCCGTACGAGAAGTCGTAGCCGTCGAGCTTGCAGGTGTCGTCGAGCGTGGTGTCCTCGACCCACACGCCGCCCTCGCAGTAGTACTGCTTGCTGCCGTAGGGGCCGCAGGTGTCGGGGTTGGTGCAGAAGAACGACTCGGTGTCGGGGTTGCACGAGGCCGGCGGCTCGACCGCATCGAGGCACTCCTCGGGCTCGCCCGTGGTGCCGACGCTGGTGGTCGGGATCTGCTCGGTCGTGGTGCCGTCGGTGCCGTCGGTGGCGGTGCCGTCGGTGCCCTGCGAGGTCTGGCCGTCGTCGAGGCAGCAGGTCAGGTCGGCGTCGTCGCTGGGGTTGCACCACGTGTAGCCGACGTCGCAGAAGCACTGGTCGCCGGAGAGGGTGCTGTTCGGCTCGCACTCGCCGCCCTTGCCCTCTTTCTCGCAGCAGTCGGTGTCGTCGGTGTTCGGGTTGCAGCGCTCGTAGCCGGGGTTGCAGACGCAGTTGGCGTCGTTGTTGGCGAGCAGGCTGCCGCAGTCGTGGATGCCGGCGTCATCTCCGCCCGGCCCCACCGAGATCACGCAGCCGAGCGCGAAGGCCGAGGCGAAGGAGAAGACAGAAGCCAAGAAGGATGAAGGCGGAGAGAGGCGTTGCATGACTCGATCCTGTGGAATCACCCCGTCCGACGACAGGGGCGCGTGGTTGATTCTTCGCGAAAAAGTACGCGCGCCGCGCCCCGCGCAGCGCGCGTCGTGGAACGCGAAAGCCCGCGCAGACGGTCGTGCGCGGGCTTTCAGGGCGAGGTCGCGGGACAGCGTCGGCGCGGGCCGTGCAGTCACGCACGCGATCGGCGTGCGCGGGCCAGCGCGCTCAGCCGGTCGGATCGGCGGACGGGTCGGCGTCGACCTTCCACGTGTGGCCCTTGCGCATGAGGGCGTTGATATCGCCGAGCCCGCGCGCGCGCCTGCTTGTTCTGCTCGTGCATGCCGACCTCGAACGGCACGAGGTTCTCGTCGCTGCGGAACAGCACGCCGACGGCGACCGGGAAGGTCGGCGGGTCGAGGTTGGCCAGCAGGAACGCCTGCGAGCGGTTGGTCTCGTCGTGGACCAGCAGGTCGGCCTCGGTGACGCCGTTCTCGCCGACGGTGACGACCTCGATGTCGAGGCTGCCGGGGCGCAGGCGCAGGCCCTTGTCGTCGCCGAAGCGCATCGGCTTGCCGTGCTCGAGGTGCAGCTGCTGTTGCGCCGCGACGTCCTTGGCCGTGAAGTGGTCGAACGCGCCGTCGTTGAAGACCGGGCAGTTCTGGAACACCTCGACGAAGCCGGTGCCCTGGAACTCGTGGGCGCGCTTCAGGGTGGTGATCAGGTTCTTGGCGTCGGTGTCGACGCCGCGGGCGACGAACCGCGCGCCGCAGCCGAGCGCGAACGCGGCCGGGGCGATCGGGTTGTCGACCGAGCCCATCGGCGACGACGGCGAGCGCTTGCCGAGCAGCGAGGTCGGCGAGTACTGGCCCTTGGTGAGCCCGTAGATCCGGTTGTTGAACAGGATGAGCTGCAGGTTCAGGTTGCGCCGCAGGATGTGCATCATGTGGTTGCCACCGATGCTGAGGCCGTCACCGTCGCCGGTGATCAGCCAGACGTCGAGCTGCGGGTTGGCGAGCTTGAGGCCGGTGGCGACCGCGGGCGCGCGGCCGTGGATCGTGTGGAAGCCGTACGTGTTCATGTAGTACGGGAACCGGCTCGAGCAGCCGATGCCGGAGATGAACACGGTGTTCTCGCGCCGCACCCCGAGCTCGGGGAGCATGCGCTGGACCGCCGCGAGGATGGCGTAATCGCCACAACCGGGGCACCAGCGGACCTCCTGGTCGGAGGTGAAGTCCTTGCGGGTCAGCGGCGGGTTCGGAGGATCGAGGGCGTCATCGTCGTGACTCCAAAAGCTCTCGGGGATCCAGGAAGAGGCGAGGAGGCCGCGGATCTCGGCCTCGATCTCGGCGATCTTGAACGGCTGACCGGCGATCTTGTTGAGGCCGCGCGCGTCGACCAGGTAGTCGCTGCGCAGGATCTTGACCAGCATGCCGTTGTTCATCTCGGGCACGAGGACGTGCTTGAAGCGCTTCAGCACCTCGCCGAGGTTCTTCGGCATCGGGTGCATGTAGCGGATGTGCGCGTGCGAGACCTTGAGGCCGGCCTTGCGCGCGCCGAGCACGGCCGAGCTGATGGCCCCGAAGGTCGAGCCCCAGCCGACGACCAGCAGGTCGCCGCTGTCCTCGCCCTGGTCGATCTTCTGCAGCGGGATGTCGTCGGCGACGCCGGCGACCTTGGCCGCGCGGACCTTGACCATCTTGTGGTGGTTGTCCGGGTCGTACGAGATGTTGCCCGAGTCGTAGTTCTTCTCGAGGCCGCCGATCCGGTGCTCGAGGCCGGGGGTGCCGGGGACCGCCCAGTTGCGCGCGAGCGTCTGCGGGTCGCGCAGGAACGGGTGGAAGCCGGCCGGGTCGGTGCGCTGCTTGACCGGGAAGGGCTCGAAGCTGTTGATGTCCGGGATCTTCCACGGCTCGGCGCTGTTGGCGAGGAAGCCGTCGGTGAGGAGGATGACCGGGGTCATGTACTTGGTGGCCAGGCGCACGGCCTCGACCGCCATGGTGAAGCAGTCGCCGGGCGTCGAGGCGGCGAGCACGACCAGCGGGCAGTCGCCGTTGCGGCCGTAGACCGCGAACAGGAGGTCGCTCTGCTCGGTCTTGGTCGGCAGGCCGGTCGAGGGGCCGCCGCGCTGGACGTCGACGACGACGAGCGGCAGCTCGGTCGAGACGGCGAGGCCGATCGCCTCGGTCTTGAGCGCGAGGCCGGGGCCCGAGGTGGTGGTGATGCCGAGCGAGCCGGCGTACGAGGCCCCGATCGCGGCGCACACCGCCGCGATCTCGTCTTCCGCCTGGAAGGTGGTGATGCCGTAGGCGCGCAGGTTCGACAGGTAATGCAGGATCGTCGAGGCCGGCGTGATCGGGTAGCTGCCGAGCACGAGCTCGAGGCCGGCCAGCTTGCCGCCGGTGAGCAGGCCCCACGCGGTCGCCTCGTTGCCGGTGACGTTGCGGTAGTGGCCCTCCTGCAGCTTGGCCCGCGGGACCTCGTAGGCGTGGATGCCTTGCGGCATCTCGGCGGTCTCGCCGTAGACGTGGCCGGCGTTGAGCGCGGCGATGTTGGCCTCGGCGATGTTCGGGCTCTTGGCGAACTTGCCGCGCAGCCACTCGGCGGTGCTCTCGCGCTCGCGGCCGAACATCCACATCATCAGGCCGAGCGTCCACATGTTCTTGGCGCGCACGGCCTCCTTGTTGCCGAGGCCGAACGACTCCACCGACTGCAGCGTGTGCTTGGTGATGTCGATCTTGAGCAGGCGGTAGCCGTCGAGGCTGGTGTCCTCGAGCGGGTTCTTGTCGTAGCCGGCCTT
The DNA here is from genome assembly GCF_026626665.1 of Nannocystis pusilla. Taxonomy (GTDB): domain Bacteria; phylum Myxococcota_A; class Polyangia; order Nannocystales; family Nannocystaceae; genus Nannocystis; species Nannocystis pusilla. Next base: position 5,603,298 of record NZ_JAPNKE010000002.1, on the reverse strand, counting down.
CTTGAGGTTGCCCGCCGTGAAGGCGCCGGTGTTGACGACGAGGAGGCCGCCCGGCTTGAGGTCGCGCAGGTTCACCTTCAGCGCCGCCGGGTTCATCGCCACCAGCACGTCGGGCGCGTCGCCCGGCGTCATGATGTCGTGCGCGGCGAAGTGGACCTGGAAGCCCGACACGCCGAAGGTCGTGCCCGCGGGGGCGCGGATCTCGGCCGGGAAGTCGGGCAGCGTCGACAGGTCGTTGCCCATCAGCGCGGTCGTGTCGGAGAACTGCGAGCCGGTGAGCTGCATGCCGTCGCCGGAGTCGCCGGCGAAGCGAATCACGACCGATTCGATGAGCTCGCGCTGGGAGGTCGAATTGTGGAAGCGAACGTATCCATGACCGCAATGAGCGCGCGCAACCGTGGCGCGCGCGCGTGTCAGAGTATGCGCCGTGGCCGGTTTCGTTGTCATGGCGGGCCCTGGGCCAGGCCCGTGAGCCAGCACAAGCTACGTGCGCCACGTCGACACACGTGTTCGCAAGTCACTCGAGGCTGCGAACGAGCGCTTCGACATATGCGACGTAGCTCTCGAGCGTGGCCGCGGTCGCGTCCTTCGGCGCTCGCGCGAGAGCCGGCGGCGCGGGCTGTCCCTTGGGATCGACGACGGCCCCGGCCCACGCGAGCAAGGCGGCGCGATCCAAGGAATTAATGATTCGCTTACCACGGACCGGCGAGGCGGCGAGGCGAGCGTTCCACCCCAGCACCTTGCGCACGAAGGTCATGGTCCACGCCTTGTGATTGGCCTCGAACGTTGCCGCAAGGTCGGGTCGCGCGGCAGAGAGGATCTTGCGCACGCCCGCGCCGACGCGAGGGGCGTTCCGCGGGTCGTCGAGCAGGTCGCGCTGGCTGGCGGCGACGCTGTGGACAGCGCCGGCGACGCGGATGTCGGCGGGACCGAGCGCGGCGTCGACGTGGACGACCACCGCGGCACCACCCTCGGCCGCGACGATCGCCCCGAGCACGCGGGTGGGGACGGTGACTTCGAGCGGCTCGGCCGCGATCGCGGGGCCGGTGATGGAAGTCATCGCAATCGCTGCCGCCGCCGAGGCCAAAGTCGCCGAGTGATCATGCGCAAATCCCGACGACGTCAGCGTAGCGCGGTTTCTTCACCTGGCCCGGCGGGAATTTCTCGGCGCCACGGCGGCTCGAAGGTCCACACCAGTCGCTTGCCGAACCCGATCCGGTTGTCCGTCAACTTGGCCCAGGTGAGCGCCAGGGCGTACAGCCGGTCGCGCTCGCCGAGGTGAGCCGCGGCGACCGGGTGGCGCTCGAGATAGGCGGCGCGCAGGCTCGCGGCGGCGTCCGCGTGTAGCCGGCTGCACACCACGACCTCGCCGCGCAGCTGCAGGCCGCGGACCTCGCCGAGAACTTCGGTCTCCAGGTACAGCGCGGCGGCGACGGTCGTCGGCCCGTCACCAATCGCCCGCCCGTGACAGGTGTCGGCGCGGCTGGCGAACACGACGATCGGCACGTCCGAGCCGGGCAGGCCGGCGGCGGCGTAGAAGAGAGGAGTAGCGTAGGGCAGACCGTCGTCGTCGAGCGTGGCGAGGGCGAAGACCCAGCGCTCCTGCAGGAGCCTCATGAGCAGCCTCACGTCTGGCGGAGCGGGCGATGCGGCGGCGAGCATGTCGAGCCCGCTTCTACCTCGAGCGCGCGGCCGCACGTGCCCGGTCGGTCGCGCGAGACGCCGTGTTAGAGTTCGCGCCCATGAAGCAGCAGTCACTGGATGCAATCGTCGACCGCGGGCTCGCGGCCGTCGATGACGACGACCTCAAGACGGCGGAGGACGCCCTCGAGGAGGCGGCTCGGCTCGGCGGCGAGAACCACGTGCGGGTGTTGCACCTGGCCGGGATGGTCGCCTGGGCGCAAGGTCGCCTCGATCAGGCGGCGGGTTATCTGATGCAGGCCGCCGACGGCGCGCCCGAGGACCCGCAGATCTACCTCGACTGCGCCGAGTGCCTGCTCTCGCACGGCGAGGACCTCGACGAGGCCGAGGCGGCCGCGCGCGCGGTGCTCCGGCTCGAGGGCGCGGACACCGACTCGATCGACCAGGCGCGCCTGCTCCTGGCGCAGATCCGCCTCAGCGACGACGACACCGACGAGGCGCTCGAGCTGCTCGAGGGCATCAGCGCCGAGCGCAAGAACGACGCCGCGTATCTCAGCATCCACGGGTTCGTGCTGATGAACTCGAACCGCCCGAAGGAGGCGGCGGAGTCGCTGGGCCGCGCGGTCGCGGTCGACCCCGAAGATCCGGACGTCCACTACTGGTACGGCCAGGCGCTCGAGGTGCTCGGCGACGTCGCCGGCGCCCGCGCCGAGATGCTCAAGGTGCTCGAGCTCGACGCGCGCGATCTCGAGGATCACGAGCCGGTCAGCGAGGAGCTGGCCGAGGACCTGCGCGGTCAGTTCGAGGCGCTGCTCGAGGACATCCCGGACCAGGTGCTCAAGCTGGTCGCCAGCGCGCCGATCTCGGTGCAGGCGCGGCCCTCGACGACTCAGGTCGAGGCCGGCGCGGATCCGCGCGGGATCATCACGTTCGTCGGTCGCGCACGCACCGACGACGCCGACGCGCGGCTGGACAGCATCGTGCTCATGCGAGACTTCTTGCTGGACGAGATCGAAGGGGACGACGACATCCCCGAGCTGTTGATGATCGGTCTCGTCGACGAGCTGCGCCGCTTCTTCCGCCTGGAGGGGCTCGAGGTGGCGACCGGAACGGAGGACTGACAGCCCATGGCGACGACCCACGCGAACACGGCGGCCCTGATCTACGACTGGAACGAGAAGGAGCGGACCGGACCGCTGTTGCGGCGGGCGCCTCGCTTCGTCGACGAGAGCATCCGCGACGGCATCCAGTCGCCGTCGGTGCGCGACCCATCGATCGAACAGAAGATGGAGCTCGTGCGCCTGATGGATCGCATGGGCGTCCAGGCGGTCAACCTCGGCCTGCCCGGCGCGGGCCGGCGCGCGCAGGAGGACGTCGAGCGCCTGCTGCGGTTCATCGTCGAGGAGAAGCTGCGGATCACGGCCAACTGCGCCGCGCGCACGGTGGCCTCGGACATCCACCCGATCATCGACATCTCGCAGAAGGTCGGCGTGCCGATCGAGGTGATGACGTTCATCGGCTCGAGCCCGATCCGCGGCTACACCGAGGGCTGGGACAACGAGCGCCTCAAGAAGCACACCCACGAGGCGGTCAAGCTCGGCGTCGATCACGGCCTGCCGGTCGGGTTCGTCACCGAGGACACCACGCGCTCGCACCCGAAGACGCTCGACGTGCTGTTCCGGACCGCGCTCGAGGCCGGCGCCGGCCGCCTCGTGCTGTGCGACACCTGCGGTCACGCGACGCCCGACGGCCTGCGCAACCTCCTCAACTTCGCGCGCGGCGTGCTGCGCTCGATGGACCTCGAGGACACCGTCGAGCTCGACTGGCACGGACACAACGACCGCGGCATGGCCCTGGTGCTCGGGCTGTACGCGTTCGAGTGGGGCTTCCACCGCGTCCACGGCTGCGGCCTCGGCATCGGCGAGCGCGTCGGCAACTGCTCGCTCGACCTGCTGCTGCTCAACCTGTACCTGCTCGGCCAGCTCGACCCCAAGGCGCACGACCTGTCGTGCCTGGTCGAGTACGTCGAGAAGATCAGCGAGGCCACCGGCGTGCCGATCCACCCCAGCTACCCGCTGTCGGGCCGCGACGCGTTTCGCACGGCCACCGGCGTGCACGCGGCCGCGATCATCAAGGCGACCAAGACCGGCGACCACGACCTCGCCGACCGCGTGTACTCGTCGGTGCCGGCCCGCGTGTTCGGCCGCAAGCAGGAGATCGAGATCGGCCACTACAGCGGCCGCTCCAACGTGATCTTCTGGCTGCGCGAGCACGGCTACGAGCCGTCCGACGAGCTGGTCGATCGGGTGTTCAACTTCGCCAAGAGCCAGAACCACACCCTCACGACCGAGGAAGTGAAGGCCGTGATCGCCGGCGGCTGATCGCCGGGCGGTGCGAGGAGAGGGCGACGCGGGCGACCGCGTCGCCCTTTTCGTGGTCGTCGGCGGGGCGCGCCGGGAGGCCCCGCGTGACGCGGCCGTGCGCTCGTCGCCAAACTCGTCGCCGCCGAACCCGAGCGGGTGGATGGCGAGTTCAGAACATGTCCTGGCGGACATGACCTGGAAGACATGCGCATCAGGACATGCCCGCAGGGGCATGTCCCGTTCAAAAGTACTCCCAGAGCACCTTGAGCAGCTTCTTGCACTCGCGGGCGAGGGCGGCGAACAGCTCGGGGTCGACCCACTTGTCGGGGATCGGCTCGCGGTTGCCGGCGACCGTCGGCGCGGCGGCGACGGCGACCTGCAGCGGGAACACGTCGGCGCGCGACCAGCCCTGCTTGCGGATCTCCGGCGTCACCAGCTCGATCCACCCGCGCGGGTTGTCGGCCCACGCGAGCCAGCGCAGCGACGGCGGCTCGCGGGTCGCGTCCGGCGTGCCGGGCCACAGGACCAGGGCCGGGCGCGCGGTGCCCTCGCGGAAGCGGACCATCGCCGGCAGCAGCAGCGCGTCGCCGGGCAGGACGTCGCTGGCGTTGCGGCGCACGACCGGGCGCTCGAGCAGCGCGCCGTGGCCGTGGGTGACGAACACCTGCGAGGTGTCGGCGCCGAGCACCGCGTCGACCTTGAGCGCGCTGATCGGCGCGCCGGTCAGCTTGCTGCGCGTCGGCGTGAAGTCCGGGCGCTTGCTCGCCTCCTCGGGCTCGGCGGGGCGCGGCTCGACCAGGGTGCGCTTGCCGGGCGCGACCTTCTGCCAGGTGAGGGCGTCGGGATCGACGCGCCACAGCCGGCCGAGCATGCCCTCCGCTTGCGGCCCGCCGAGGACGATCCGGGCCGCGCCGTGACCTGTCCCGAGGACCAGCATGCAGGTGGCAGGCCACTGCAGCCGCGTCTCCTCGGCCTCGGGCAGCGGGACGAAGCTGTCCTCCTCGCCAGGCCCGGAGGGCCGTAAAGCAGGTTCAGGCGGCGGCTTCGGCTGCTCGACGAGGAACCGCTGCAGGAGGCCCTTGGGCCGCAGGACGTAGACGTGGCGCTCGTCGCCGCCGCAGGCGAGCGGGGCGGCCTGGCGCGCGGCCAGGCGAGGGAAGCGCTCGCCTTCGACGCGCAGGTGCTTGCCGGTCCAGGCGACCGCGCCGTCGCGGGCGCAGAGGATCGCGCGGCCGGTGGTGGTGGTGCCGAGCGCGGCGATGCCCTCGGCGTCGACGTCGGCCGGGCTGGTGGCGCGCAGCTTGAGCTGCGTGTAGCCGGACGGGCGATCGGGATCGATGAGCCACGCGGTGGCCGAGCCGTCGGCCCACAGCGCGCGGCCGTCGAGGTTGACGAGGCCGGTGACGGTCCGCTCCGACACCTTGCGCCGGTGCAGCGGGTTCTCCTTGTCGACGTCGAACAGGATCTCGCCGGTCGCCCCGACGCCGCACAGGACGCTCGGACGGACCAGCGCGACGCGGTCGACGAAGTCGCCGAGCTTGCTGCCGACCTTGGTCAGCGCGGTCGAGAACACGCTGCCGAAGTAGAGGTGATGGCCGCCGATCCACAGCGAGCCGTCCTTGGCGCCCTCGCTCACCGACGGCTCCGGGTTGGCGCACTCGATCGTGCGCACGACCTCGAAGCTGCTCACGCCGAGGATCCACAGCTCGTACGGCAGCGGGACGACGAGGTGCTTGCCGTCGCGGGTGATGTGGATCGACAGCGGGCGATCGTCGAGGTTGGCGACATCGGCGGACTTCGAGCCGGCGATGGTCCGTTGACCGGTGCTCGAGCGCTTGATCGGGGCCTGGCGCCGCATGACGAGGCGAGCCTAACACGGTCGCGGGCCGCGAGATCAGGGCGCACGAAGCCGCGCAGGACGGCCAAGAGGCGCGTTCTGGCGGCCGACGGCCGGGTCCGCCCGCGGCGGCCTCAGATGTTGAGGACGCGGCCGCCGGCGTCGAGCGCCGCCTCCTTGACCACCTCCGACAGGGTCGGGTGGGCATGGACGCTGCGGGCGATGTCCTCGGCGCTGGCGGAGAACTCGATGGCGACCGCGGCCTCGGCGATGAGGTCGCCGGCGCGCGGGCCGATGATGTGGACGCCGAGGACGCGGTCGGTCTCGGCGTGGGCGAGGATCTTCACCATACCGTCGGTCTCGCCGAGCGCCTTGGCGCGGGCGTTGGCGAGGAACGGGAAGCTGCCCTTCTTGAACGGCACGCCGGCCTGCTTGAGCTCGGGCTCGGTCTTGCCGACGCTGGCGATCTCCGGGTGCGTGTAGATGATGTTGGGGATCGCGTCGTAGTTGACGTGGCCCGGCTGGCCGGCCATGCCCTCGACGGCGGCGATGCCCTCTTCCTCGGCCTTGTGTGCGAGCATCGGGCCGGGGATGACGTCGCCGATCGCCCAGATGCCGGGCACCGCGGTGGCGTAGTGGGCGTCGACCTGGACGAAGCCGCGGCGGTCGAGCTGGACGCCGACGGCCTCGGCGCCGAGGCCCTCGGTGTTGGGCTTGCGGCCGACGGCCACGAGCACGCGGTCGCCGGTGATCGTCTGTGACTGGCCGTCGGGCGCGGTGAAGGCGACCTCGACGGTGTCGCCCTTGCGGGTCGCGCCGGTGACCTTGACGCCGAGGCGGATGTCGAGGCCCTGCTTGGCGAACAGCTTGGCCGCGACCTTGCTGACGTCGGGGTCCATGATCGGCAGGAGCGCGGGCATGTACTCGAGCACCGTGACCTTGGCGCCGAGGCGGGCCCACACCGAGCCGAGCTCGAGGCCGATGACGCCGGCGCCGATGACGATCAGGTGCTCGGGCACGCTCGGGTAGGCGAGCGCGTGCGTCGAGTGGCCGATGCGGTCGCCGTCGAACGCGACGCCGGGGATGGTCGCCGGCACCGAGCCGGTGGCGATGAGGATCCGCTTCGTAGCGAGCACCTCGGTGGTCTCGCCCGCGACCTCGACCTTGCCCGGCGCGACGATCTTGCCGAGGCCCTTGGCCCAGTGGATCTTGTGCTTGCGGAACAGGCCCGCCACGCCGCCCGTGAGCTGTTTGACGATCTTGTCCTTGCGGCCCAGCATCGTCGGCAGGTCGAGCTCGACGCCGCCGATCTTGATGCCGTGCTCGGCCGAGTGCAGGCGCGCGGCGGCGAACCGCTCGCTCGACTCGAGCAGCGCCTTGCTCGGGATGCAGCCGACGTTGAGGCAGGTGCCGCCGAGGGTCGGGTCCTTCTCGACGCAGGCGGTGCGCAGGCCGAGCTGGGCGGCCCGGATGGCGGCGACGTAGCCGCCGGGGCCGGAGCCGATGACGACGAGATCGAAGGTCTCTTGGGACATGGTGTTATGGACCTGTCTTGGTGGACATGTCTTGACGGTCAGACGTCGAGGAGCAGGCGCTCGGGCGCCTCGATGCGCTCCTTGACGTGGACCAGGAACTGCACCGCCTCGCGGCCGTCGACCAGGCGGTGGTCGTAGGACAGCGCGAGGTACATGATCGGGCGGATCTCGACCTGGCCGTTCACCGCGACCGGGCGCTCGACGACGTTGTGGAGGCCGAGGATGCCGGTCTGCGGCGGGTTCAGGATCGGGGTCGACAGCATCGAGCCGTAGATGCCGCCGTTCGAGATCGTGAAGGTGCCGCCGCTGAGCTCGTCGAGCGTCAGCTTGTTCTCGCGGGCGCGCACGGCCAGGCGGGCGATCTCCTTCTCGATGTCGGCGAAGCCGAGCTGGTCGGCGCCGCGGACCACCGGGACGACCAGGCCCTTGCCGCCGCCGACGGCCACGCCGACGTCGTAGTAGCGCTTGTAGACGATGTCGTCGCCGCGGATCTCGGCGTTGACCGCCGGGTAGGCCTTGAGGGCCGACACCGCCGCCTTGACGAAGAACGACATGAAGCCGAGCTTGGCCCCGTGCTTGTCGACGAACCCCTGCTTGTAGTTGTTGCGCAGGCGGTACACGGCCGACATGTCGACCTCGTTGAAGGTCGTCAGGATCGCCGCGGTCTGCTGGGCCTGGACCAGCCGCTCGGCGACGCGCCGGCGCAGCGGGGTCATGGCGACGACCTCCTCGCGGCCGCCGGCCTGCGGGCGCGGGGCGGGCGGCGCGGCGGGCTTGCTCTCGGCCGCCGGCTTCTTGGCCTCGGCCGGCTGGGCCTGCGCGGGCTGGGCCTGCGCGGGCTTGCTCTCGGCCGCGGCGCGCTGGACGTCCTCCTTCAGCACGCGGCCGCCGCGGCCGGTGCCCTCGACCGCGCCGAGGTCGACGCCGGTGCGGCCGGCCTCGGCGCGCGCGGCCGGCATCGGCTCGCCGCCGGCCTTGGCCTGCGGCTGGGCCGGGGCCTGAGCCGAGGCTGACTGTTGGGACCTGTCCGAAGAGGCCTGTCCTGAAGCACCTGGCGCCGGGGACGTGCCCGAAGGGGCAGGTTCCGCGCCGGCCTCGCCGATGAGGCCGATGGTGTCGCCGACGTTGACCTTGGCGCCCTGCTGGGCGGAGAGCTCGGTGATCACGCCGGCGGCGGGCGAGGGGACCTCGACGGTGATCTTGTCGGTCTCGAGCTCGACGAGCGGCTGGTCGACGGTGACGCGGTCGCCGGCCTTGACGCGCCAGGACGAGACGACGGCCTCGGTGATGGACTCGCCGAGCGGCGGGACTTTGATCGGGCTAGGCATTGGCGGCACTCCGGGCGGCTTCGGGCAGGTTGGCGAAGGCTTCTTCGAGGATGAGCTTGCGTTCGTAGGCGTGGCTGTCGGGCGAGCCGGTCGCCGGGCTGGCGCTGGCGGCCCGGCCGATGTACTTGAGCGGGCGCTGCAGGTTGCGGGCGGCGAGGGCGTCGCCGAGGCAGCCGCGGACGAAGCTCCAGGCGCCCGAGTTGCGCGGCTCCTCCTGCACCCAGCACAGCTCGCGGGCGTTCGGGTAGCGGGCCAGGACCGCCAGGAGCGGCGCCTCGGGGAACGGGTAGAGCTGCTCGACGCGGACGACGGCGACGCGGCCCTCCTTCCGCTGCTCGCGCTCCTCGGCGAGGTCGTAGAAGATCTTGCCGCTGCACAGCATGACCCGCTCGACCTGGGCCGGCTCGACCCGCTCGTCGTCGATCACGCGGGCGAAGCCGCCGTCGGTGAACGCCTCGACCGGCGAGAACGACGGCCGCGAGCGCAGGAGGCTCTTCGGCGTCATCAGGATCAGCGGCTTGCGCCACGGCCGCAGCACCTGCCGCCGCAGCGCGTGGAACACCTGCGCCGGGGTGGTGAGGTTGCAGACCTGGATGTTGTCCTCGGCGCACAGCTGCAGGAACCGCTCGAGCCGCGCGCTCGAGTGCTCGGGGCCCTGGCCCTCGTAGCCGTGCGGCAGCATCAGCGTCAGGCCGCTGAGGCGGTTCCACTTGTCTTCGCTGGCGACGAGGAAGTTGTCGATGATGATCTGGGCGCCGTTGGCGAAGTCGCCGAACTGGGCCTCCCACACGATCAGCGACTCCGGCGAGCAGATGCTGTAGCCGAACTCGAACCCGAGCACGCCGTACTCCGACAGCGGGCTGTTGAAGATCTCGAAGCGCGCCTGGCCCTCGCCGAGCTCGTACAGCGGCGACCACGAGCGGCCGCTCTTGGTGTCGGTGTAGACGGCGTGGCGGTGGCTGAAGGTGCCGCGCTGGACGTCCTGGCCGGAGAAGCGGACCTGGTGGCCGGCCTTGAGCAGGCTGGCGTAGGCCAGCAACTCGGCGGCCTGCCACGTCAGCGGGGCTGCCCCGGAGTACATGTCCTTCAGTTCAGCCGCGAACCGCTGGACCTTGCTGTGCAGGTGGAAGTCCTCCGGCCAGCGGACGATCCGCTCGGCCAGCGCGTCGAGCTGCGGGCGCGGCAGGCGGGTCGGCACGTCGGGGGTGTCGCGGTCGGGGCCGCCGCGGTACTGGCTCCACACGCCGTGCATCGGCCGCAGCCGCGGCTTGTGGGCGTTCTCGCCGCGGGCCACCCCGAGCGCGCGGTCGAAGGTCGCCAGCCAGGCGCCGTCGATCGCCTCGGCGTCGGCGTTGCCGAGGGTGCCGCGGGCCAGCAGCTCGCGCTGGTAGATCGTGCGCACCGAGGCGTGCGCCTTGATCAGGTCGTACATCACCGGCTGGGTGAAGGTCGGGTCGTCGGCCTCGTTGTGGCCGAAGCGGCGGAAGCACACCAGGTCGACGATGACGTCGGTCTTGAAGCGCTGGCGGAACCCGGCGGCCAGCTTGGCGACCCACACCACGGCCTCGACGTCGTCGCCGTTGACGTGGAAGATCGGCACGTCGAGCATGTGGGCGATGCTGGTCGCGTAGGGCGTCGAGCGGGCGTCCTTCGGGTCGGTGGTGAAGCCGACCTGGTTGTTGACGACCAGGCGCACGCTGCCGCCGGTGCGGTAGCCCTCGAGGCGCGACAGGTTGAGGCTCTCCTGGACCACGCCCTGGCCGATGAAGGCGGCGTCGCCGTGGATCGTGAGGCCCATGACGCGGCTGCCGTCGGCGTCGCCGATCTGGTCCTGCTTGCCGCGCACGCGGCCGGCGATGACCGGGGTGATCGCCTCGAGGTGGCTCGGGTTGAAGGCCAGCGCCAGGTACATGTCGTGGCCGCGCGAGGTCTTGTACTCGCGGAAGTGGCCGAGGTGGTACTTGACGTCGCCAGCGCCGAGCAGCTCCTCCGGGTGGTTCGACTTCTCGAACTCGAGGAACACGTCCTCGAACGGCTTGCCCATGATGCTCATCAGCACGTTGAGGCGGCCGCGGTGGGCCATGCCGATGCACACCTCGCCGACGCCGAGCTCGGCCGACTCCTCGATGACGGTGTCGACCAGCGAGATCATCGACTCGGCGCCCGAGACCGAGAAGCGCTTGGCGCCGAGGATTGGTGTGGAGGAACTTGTCGACGTCCTCGACGCCGGCGAGCTGGTTGAGCAGCCGCAGCTGCTCGGCCGGCGCCGGCACGACCTTGTTCTCGCAGGCCTCCATGCGCGCCTGCAGCCAGGTGCGCTGCTCGAGGTTCTGCATGTGCCAGTACTCGACGCCGATGCTGCGGCAGTAGGTGTTCTGCAGCTTGGTGAAGATCTGGCGCAGGGTCGCGCGCCGGCCCGGCATGAGCAGCCCGGGGTCGAACTCGCGGTCCATGTGCTCCTCGCCGAGGCCGAAGTAGGCCGGGTCGAGGCCGGTGGCCGGGGCCTCGCGCGGGCGACCGAGCGGGTCGATCTGCGCCGCGGTGTGGCCGTGCAGCCGGTAGTGCTCGATCAGCTTGTCGACGCGGCTCTGCAGGAGCAGCTGCTCGGCCTCGCGGCTGTCGACCCGGAGCGCCGCGGGGGCCTTGCCCCCGCCGGCGCTCAGCTCCCGCAAGATCGGCACCCACTGCGGATCGACCGAGTTCGGGTCGTTCTCGTAGGCCTCGTACAGGGCCTCGAGGAAGGCGAGGTTGTGCCCGCTGAGCGTGGATTCGATATCCATAGGCGCGGCCGCAGCATACTCGTTTGCGCGTTCGAGACAACGCAGCGGGGCCTCGCGGCCGCGATCGTTTTCTCTGCGGAGATCGCGCGGCGGACAGCCGACCTCGCGCCGCAGCGGCGGCGGCTCGCCCGCGCGGGCGTCACGCGGGGGTTTCGGCGCGGCTCGCCGTGCGAGGCCTCGGCGGCGCGTCGCGGCCGGCTGCCGAGGGCTCGCGTCGGTCCCGCGGCGCGCGCGAGGGCGCAGGCCCGAGGCGAGGCTCGCGGCGCGACTTGCCGCCCCCTTCACCGCCGATTTGTGTCACGCTTCGCCCACGATGAGTTCGAAGGCAAACCTCGACGTCCTGAGCCGCCAGGTCGCGTACTCCGGTGAAGGGATCTCCGTCAAGTCGCTCGAGACGGACATCCAAAAAGAACGCACGATCCAGGACAACAAGGTCGAGGAGCTCAAGGTCCTTCGCGAACGCAACGTGAACATCCAATCCGCGATGGCGGAAGAGCTGAAGAAGCTGCGCAAGTTCAGCGACTATCTCAACGGGACCGCCACGAACGGCGGGTTCTGGGCCGGCTTCAAGGAGGTCCTCAGCTACATCCCCGGGCTCGGGTCGATGAGCATGAGCCAGCGGTCGATCGAGGAGCTGCTGAAGGCCCAGTACCAGATCTCGGCCCGCCGCGTGAAAGAGGCCGCCGAGTACGTCGACACGCTCAAGCAGAGCGAGCAGGACCTTTACAAAGAGATCGACCGCATCAACGTGCGCATCGTCGAGATGGCCAAGAACGAGCGCGAGGCGCTGAATTACGTGCTCGAGCTGAAGGCGCTGCAGGAGCAGCTCGAGGGCGAGGAGCAGGCCGTCGAGGCCGGCAGCGTCGAGCAGCGCGACATCCAGGCCAACATCGACAAGGTGCGGGCCAAGCTCGCCGAGCACTCGACCAACGTGCAGCTGTACGGCTCGGCCGAGGAGCGCTACGCCCGCCTCAAAGAGAACACCCGCAAGCTGGCCGACACCATCCGCAACCTGGCCCAGGACATCCAGCAGTACACCACGGCGTCGTCGATCAAGCTCGACATGGCCTCGGCCCAGATCCAGGCGATCGGCCGCGCCGCCGACGCGTCGACCGTCATGCTCGAGATGAAGCGCAGCCTCGACGTCATGACCGAGTCGATGAACGTCACCACACAATTCGTCAGCGACACCCAGATCTTCTTCCGCACCAACCTCGACACGTTCATCAACGAGCTCGACACCTTCGACGAGAAGACCTCGACGGTGCTCGAGGACAACCTCCGCAAGTCCAAGGAGGTCGAGGACGCGCGGATCCAGGCCGCCATCGACAAGGCGGTCAAGCGCTCCGGCGCCCCGGCCGCTTCGCCGCCGTCCCCGTCCGGCGCGTGACGCCTCCGCCGAGGTCGCGATGACGGTCGTCGCGTTGCACACCCAGGCGCTCGTCCAGCCCGAGGCGGCGACCTACCTCGATCTGCTCGGCCGCTCGCTGCACGCGGCCCGCCTGTCGAACGGATTCCCCGAGCGCCGCCCGCTGCAGCAGTCGCTCGAGACGCTGGCCGAGTCGCTGCGCCTCGGGCTCCACGGCGAGCTGTACGTCGACTCGCGCGCCGGCCTGCCCAACCTCGCCAGCTTCACCCGGCCGCTGACCGACAAGAGCGTGGCCCGCGAGTCGCTGGCCCGCATGGGCGACCGCGCCGCGCTGCAGGCCCGCGCCGGCGAGGCGGAGCTGTTCGCCCGCCTGGCCGCGAAGCACGCCTACTACGAGAAGCTGCAGGACCGCGAGCTGGCGCCGGTCGACGACCATCGCGTGCTGCTGCGCCGCCACGACCCGGCCAGCGGCACCGCGGCGTTCCGCATCGAGCTGACCAAGCTCGACGCCAGCGGGGTGTACGTGCGCCTGCAGATCGAGCTGACGCAGGTGTCGTCGCTGTGGCGGCGCAAGGTGATCGACCTCGCCGAGGACGGCGAGACGGCGGCCGCCAACGAGGCGTTCCGGTCGATGGTGTACCGCTGCGCCGACCTCGACGCCGAGGCGCTGTTCATGCGCCTGCACGGGGCCGAGGGCGTGAGCGTCGAGCGGGTCCAGCGCGGGGTGATCGGGCCGGTGCTGTTCGCCATGCCGACCGGCAGCGGGGTCCAGGTGATCCGCACCGCCGAGGCCCCGGACGACGCGCTCGGCCGCGAGTGGCACGCGTGGTCGGTCGGCGCCGGCGCTGCCGAGCACGAGCGGCCCGAGCTGCTCGCCGCGTTCGCCACCGACTCGGCCGCGCTCGACATCCGCGAGGAACGCAGCAACGACCCGATTTCGCCGCTCCTGCGCGACCGGCTGCGAGATCAGGAGCAGGCGCGTTATCGCGCGCTGCGCGAGCGCTACCCGTTCAAGGTGTTCAAGGACCGCAAATTCGTGGCGACGCCGGGGCTCAAGGCGGTCGCCCACGCGACCTGCGCGGCGGCTGGCACCAAGAACATGATCTATGCGCTCCAGCTCGCCTGAGGCACCGACGTCCGATCGGACCTCGTCACCTTCGGCGGGTTCGGGTTTGCGTTCGCGCGCGCTTTGGCCAATCATCGCTAGACGAGCGCCGCACGCGCCGGCCGAAGGAGAAGATCATGCTTAAGTACGTTCAGTTCACCGTCATCGGCGCCGCCCTGGCGCTGGGAGCCTGTGGGGACGACGAGGGGAAGGGCAGCGGGACCAACGTCACCAACCCGAGCACCAACCCGACCAACGACGCGACCGAGGGCGACACCTCGACCGGGACCAGCGACCAGACCTCGAACGGGACGACGACCGCTCCCGGCACGACGACGGCGCCGGAGCCGACCACTGGGGTCGCCACCGATGCGACCGACTCCGGTGTCGGCACCGAGAGCTCCGGCTCCTTCATCACCCCGCCCGACGGCGGCGGCGGCGTGAAGGAGTGCGACGTGTGGACGCAAGACTGCCCGCCCGGGCAGAAGTGCATGCCGTGGGCCGACAACGGCAGCAGCTCGTGGAACGCCACCAAGTGCTCGCCGGTCGACGCCAACCCGGGCAAGGAAGGCGACCCGTGCACGGTCGAGGGCAGCGCGGTCAGCGGCGTCGACAGCTGCGACGTCGGCCTGCTCTGCTGGTACTTCGACGAGAACAACAACGGCTCCTGCATCGACATGTGCAAGGGCACGCCCGACGCGCCGAGCTGCGACATGGGCCAGACCTGCGACGTGTCGAACGACGGCGTGCTGATCCTCTGCCTCGAGACCTGCGACCCGCTGGTCCAGAGCTGCCCGGCCGGCCAGATCTGCTTCTGGGACGGCCTCGATCAGTTCATCTGCGACTTCGACGCCAGCGGCGACATGGGCGCCTACGGCGATCCGTGCGCGTACATCAACGTGTGCGACTACGGCCTGTACTGCGCCACGCCCGAGTCCGTGCCCGGCTGCGACAACGCCGACGGCTGCTGCAGCTCGTACTGCAACCTCCAGGAGCCCAACACCTGCCCCGGCGCGGACGGCGGCCAGGAGTGCGTGCCCTGGTACACCGAGGGCATGGCCCCTCCGGGACAGGAGAACATCGGCGCGTGCGCCGTCCCGGTGTGACGCCCGAGCGCGAGCTCGCGTAACAGATCGAAGGGACATGTCCTCGCGGGCATGTCCCTTCGGCGTTAAGATGTCCGGAGGGACAGGCTGTCCGGAGGGACAGGCGGCCGCGGCTCACTCGTCGCCGACGGGGAACAGCGGCGGCTTGGGCTTGCCGCGGTACTCCGGGCCGATCTGGCCCCACACCAGCCAGATCGCCAGCCAGGTCGAGGGCAGCAGGACCATGAACTCGGGGTAGACGCGCATGACGAGGAAAGCCATGGCGACCAGCGACAGCGCGCCGACGGCGAGGTTGGCCCAGCGGGCGCGCAGGGCCCCGAACTTCTTGTTGCGCAGGTTCGAGACCATCAGCAGCGCGCCGACGATCATCGCCCACGGGAAGGCGCACCACACGTCGGGCCCGAGCTGCAGGTCGCCGAACAAGCGGCCCTCGGCGAACCGGTCGGGCGCGGCGAGCGGGTTGTCGGGCCCGCCGTACTTGATGCAGACGAGGAACCAGTTGACGAGCAGGCCGGCGGCGAGGGTGGTCGGCACGCCGTGGAAGATGGTCTTGTCGGTGACCTCGGCGTCGCTGAGGACGTTGAAGCGGGCCAGCCGCACCGCGGCGGCGGCCAGCCACAGGCCGGCGGCCAGCAGCGCCCAGGCGAGGCCCGAACCTGACCCGAAGGGCAGGCCGGGCGTGGAGCTCAGCGCGGTCAACACCAAAAACGGCGGGACCACGCCGAAGTTGAAGAAGTCGGCGAACGAGTCCATCTGCACGCCGAAGCTGCTGGTGGCCTGCAGCCGGCGGGCGACGAAGCCGTCGGCCCGGTCGAGGAAGGTCGAGAAGAGCAGCAGCCAGGCGGCCGCGACGTAGTCGCCGCGGTGCGTGAGCAGCATCGCCCCGAGACCGCAGGCCATGGCGCCCACGGTGATGAAGTTCGGCGCGAGATACGGGACCTTCGACATGACGCGCCTCAGCCGGCGACCCGCGCCGGACCGAGCACCGCCAGCAGCCGGGCGGTGACCTCGTCGGGCGAGCCGACGCCGTCGACCCGCTTCAGCAGGCCCTTGGCCTCGTAGAACGGGACGATCGGCGCGGTCTCACGGTGGTACTTGTCGAGCCGCGCGGTCACGGCGGCCTCGAAGTCGTCGCTGCGGTGGACCAGCCGCGCGATGGCGTCGGACGGCGGCGGGTTGAACTTGAGGTGATAGATGGCGCCGGTGTCGGGGTCGCTGCGCCGGCCGGTGACGCGCTCGACGATCAGCGAGTCCGGGACCTCGAACAGGACGACGGCGTCGAGCGCGACCCCGGCGGCGGCGAGCGCGACGTCCAGCGCCTCGGCCTGCGGCCGGGTGCGCGGGAAGCCGTCGAGCAGGAACCCGCGGGCGCAGTCGGGCCGCTGGATCCGCTCGATCACCATGCCGATGACCACGTCGTCCGGGACGAGGTCGCCGCGCTTCATCGCCGCGTCGGCCTTCTTGCCCAGCTCGGTGCCGTTGCGGACCGCCTCGCGCAACATGTCCCCGGAGGAGATGTGGGGGATCCCGTGGGTCGAGACGATGTACTGGGCCTGGGTGCCTTTGCCGGCGCCGGGCGGGCCGATGAGGATCGTGCGCATAGAGGAGAAGCTCGCAGGTGGTGCGGGCCCCGCCGCGCTCATGCGCGAAAAGGCCCGTTGGCGCGGCAACTGTGACACGGGCCCGCGGGGACCCGCAAGGTTTCCGACCGCGCGCCCGGCGACCCCGGTGCGGCAGAAACCGCGTCACAGGGCCGCTAGAGGCCGGCACGCGGCTGCGCACCGTCGTCGCGGCGGGCGAGGAGCGCGGAGAAAGAAGATCGGCGCGCAGCTCGCGATCGCGGCGCGTGCTCCCGCGCCGTGCCGCGAAACCAGCCGCACAGGCCGGCCGGCGACGGCGAGGCAGCTCGAGCACCTGGGCACCCGAGTCGAGACGACTTCAGCTCCGGACGACCGATCGCTACGGCCGGTCGAGCGCAGGCCGACGCCGCAGGTCTGCCAGTCGAGGCACCGGGCCGAGACGACGGTCGCCGCGTCGGGACCCGGTCGGCGCAGGTCTGCCAGTCGAGGCGCCGGGTCGAGACGACTGCCGCCACTTCAGGACCAGGTCGGAGAAGACTGCCAGTCGAGGGGCTTGCGCGACGTCGGGACGAGGCGGCTGCCGATCCGCGGTCGAGACGACGGCGACGCTCGCCCGCGTGGCGGCGTCGGAGCGAGCCCGGATCACGGGGGCCGAATGCGAGCGGCTCGCCAGGAGGGCGAGCCGCGTCGAGGCAGAAGTAAGGATCGAGCCGCCGCGCCGATCAGTGGACGTACTGCACGAGCAGCGAGTTGCCGCCGGCGTGGCTGGCCGCGGCGCCCGGGTGGGCCGGCGCGACCACGGGCTCGCCGAAGGTCTCGCTGAGGAACACGCGAGCGCGGATCCGGGGCCCGTCGTGCACCGGCGACAGACCGGCCTTGCGCATCAACGCGGCCAGGAAGTCGTGCGGGCGCGGCAGCTGCCGCCACACCACCGGCAAGAACACGGCCTGGCGCGAGCCGATGCCGAGGATCACGCCGTCGCGGCCGGGCGTGATGGTCTCGGCGATGGCGTCGAAGCCGACGCACTCGAGCTGCTGCGGCTCGCCGAGGATCGAGATCTCCCCGTTCATGCGGTGCCAGCGAGACGGACGCGCCGGCGAGGTCCGCGGATCGTGGAGGCCCGCCTGCACGGCGTAGCGCACGACGGCCTGCTCGAGGTTGGGCCACGGCTCGAGCGAGCCGATGCAACCGACCAGCTCGCGCACGTCGTGCCACGAGACGAACACTCGCGCCGGCGCCTCGAGACGAGGGTCCTCGTCAGGGCGCTCGGCCACGCCGACCGCAAGACCCGTGGCGTCCGGATCTTTCGCGGCCATGGCGTCGCGCAACGCCCGGCGGGCGAGGTGAAGCAGCCAGCGACGCGCCGCTTCGGAGAGCGGCTCGGGGAAGGGGGCTTTTGCCATGTCCAACGCCGGCGAACTATGGATCCTTCGGGCGGCGACGTCGACGGAAAAATGCGGGCGGCGGCGTCGCGATCCGGCGCCGTCTCGCCGAGCTCGCCGACCGCGGTGGCCGCCGGGCAGCTGTCCGTGCGCGGGGTCCCATTCTCGAGGCGACGGGGTCCTCTCGCCGCGTCGCGACGAGCGACCCGGCGAGGCGGCGGCGCCGGCGTCGAGCGCCGCGTCGCCGGACTCCATGCGGCGGAGTTCCAGCGCCGGACGGGTCGAGAGGCGCCCGCGTGGGGCTCCGACGGCGGCCGCGGGGAGAGGCGCTCGCGGGGCTGCGATGCGGGCGGCGTCAGAGAGGGCCGGCGGGGCTCCGACGCCGGCTGCGGCGAGAGCCGTCCCGCGTGGCTCCGCCGCGGGATCGGGGCGCGGCCTATCGGCGGGCGAGGGGGTCGAGATCTCCGAGCTGTCCGAAGGGACAGGCGAGAGCGGGCTCGCATGACGCGGCGCCGCGGCACCGGTCGCCTCGCTCGCGCCTGGCCGGCGGGGGAGGCTGGTGTGACGCTGCGGCAGAGTTGTCTCGCGGCGGGTCCTTCGGCGCAGCGCGTGGTCGCGAGCTCCGGCGGCCCAGCGCCGAAGAGGGGCGGATGGCACGTGTCCGCGAGCTCCGGCGGCCTGACGCTCGGACGCGAATCACTGCCGAGTCGGGCCGCGTGGTCGTGAGCTCGGCGGCCTGGCGTACGGCTGGAATCACCGCCGCCCTGGCCACCGAGGTGGCGCTCGGGCGGGGCTCACCGCGACGCGGACGGCTGGCAGTTCACGACGACCGGCGGGGGACGGTCGCGTGGCACTTCCGGCTCGGAGGCGGGGTCGATGCCCGGTCGGCACGCGCGCCGGCGCGCAGGTCGGTGTGCCCGCGGCGCCGGGGATGGGATACAACAGGACCCGTGAGCACCCTGGATCGGATCGCCAGCATCGACGAGTTCTGGACCCGCGAGTTCGCGTACTACCTGCACGAGCACCGCCACCCGCTCAACCGGCTGACCCACATGTTCGGGGTGCCGATCCTGGTGGTGACCGGCGTCGGCGCCGTGGCCACGCTGAGCTGGAAGATGTTCGTGATCGGCTGGACGATCGGCTGGGCGTTCCAGATCGCCGGGCATCGCATCGAGGGCAACAAGCCGGCGCTGCTCAAGCGGCCGATCTCGTGGCTCATGGGGCCCGTGATGGTCATGGTCGAGTTCCTCGAGCTGGCCGGGCTGCACTTCGGCTTCGCCCGCCGCGCTCGCACGATCGTCGGGCTTTGAGCGCCGATCTCGCGCTGGTATGGTGGCCGGGATGCACACCCGGCCGCACCTCGTCCTCTCGCGCTCCGCCCGCTGGCTCGGGCTCGCCGCCGCCGTCTCGCTGGCGGCCTCGCCCGCTCGCGCCGACGAGGGCCAGTGGATGCCGGGCCAGATCGTCGAGCTCGACCGCGCCAAGCTGAGCGGGATGGGCCTCGAGCTGCCGCTGGAGCAGCTGTGGAGCAACAACACCGGCCTGATGCGCGCCGCGGTCAACCTCTCGGGCTGCTCGGCGGCGTTCGTGTCGGCCGAGGGACTGATCGCCACCAATCACCACTGCGCGCACGGGGCGATCCAGGCCGTCAGCAGCGTCGAGCACGACTACATCAAGGACGGCTTCCTCGCCCGCACGCGCGCCGAGGAGCTGCCGGGCAAGGGTCTGACGGTGCGGGTGCTGGAGCGCATCGACGACGTCACCGCGGAGGTGCTGGCCGGCGCGGCGGACCTGAGCGACGACCGGGCGCGAGCGCAGGCGATCGACCGCGCGCGCAAGCAGATCGTCGACACCTGCGAGAAGCCCGGCGGCGGGCTGCGCTGCGAGGTGGCGGCCTTCTACAACATGAGCCTGTTCCAGCGCTTCACCTACCGCGAGCTCCGCGACGTGCGGCTGGTGTACGCGCCGCCCTCGGCGATCGGCGAGTTCGGCGGCGAGGTCGACAACTGGATGTGGCCGCGGCACACCGGTGACTTCACGCTGCTGCGCGCCTACGTCGGCCCGGGCGGCGAGCCGGCCGACCGCGCCGACGCCAACGTGCCGTACAAGCCCGACGTGTGGCTGCCGGTGGCGCACTCCGGGGTCAAGGCCGGCGACTTCGTGGCGGTGCTGGGCTACCCCGGCAACACCGAGCGCTACCTGCCGCTGTCGGAGGTCGAGCGCTACGAGTCGCAGATCTTCCCGGCCCGCATCGACATCGTCGGCGAGTGGGTGGCGATCCTCGAGGAGCTCGGCGCGACCGACCCGGCGCGCGGGATCAAGGTGGCGGCGACCAAGAAGAGCCACGCCAACCGGCTGAAGAACGCCCGCGGCATGCTCGCCGGGTTCGCGGCGATCGGCCTGCTCGAGCGCCGCCGCGCCGAGGAGGCCGAGCTCGAGAAGTGGGCCCAGGACTCGGGCGACCGCTCGCAGCGCGAGGCGCTGCCGGCCCTGCGCAAGCTCAGCGAGGAGCGCAAGGACAGCTTCGCCCACGACTACCTGCTCGAGCAGGTGCCGCACGGGCCGAACCTGCTCGGCCTGGCGATCGACCTGGTCCGCCGCGCGCGCGAGCGGCAAAAGCCCGACCTCGAGCGCTCGGCGAGCTACATGGACCGCAACGAGAAGAAGCTGTGGGAGCGCCAGGAGCGGCGCCTCCGCGACTTCGACCCGGAGGTCGACGCGCACCTGCTGGCGTCGGTGATCGCCCGCGCGCAGGCGCTGCCGGCCGCGTGGAAGCTGGATGCCTTCAAGGACATGTCCCCGGAGCCAGCCGCGACGAAGCCCGCGGCGGATGGCGCGAAGGACATGGCCGCAAAGACAGGCTCCGGGCGCGAGCGCTACCTCAAGCAGGCGCGGCAGCTGATCGCCCGCACCAAGCTGCTGGGCGAGGGCAAGGCCAAGGCGCTGTTCGACGGCGCCGACCCGGCGGCGCTGGCGGCCAGCGGGGACCCGTTCGTGGCGCTGGCGCTGGCGCTGGCGCCGGCGATCGAGGCGGCCGAGGCGCGGGCCGAGACGCGCGCGGGCGCGGCCTCGCGGCTCGGGCCGGCGTACTTCTCGATGCTCCGCAAGGTCCGCTCCGGGCCGGTCTACCCCGACGCCAACGGCACGCTGCGCCTGTCGTACGCGTCGATCCAGGGCTACAAGCCGCGCGAGGGGCTGCTGGCGACGCCGCAGACGACGCTGACCGGGCAGATGGCGAAGGTCACCGGCGAGGACCCGTTCACGATGCCGGAGCGGGTGCTCGCGGCTGTCCCGAAGGCCAGGGAGTCGTACTGGGCCGACCCGATCCTCGGCGACGTGCCGATCGCCTTCCTGAGCACCGGCGACACCACCGGCGGCAACTCGGGCAGCCCGGTGATCAACGGCCGCGGCGAGTTCGTCGGCCTCAACTTCGACCGCGTGTGGGAGAACATCGCCGGCGACTTCGGCTACAGCGAGCGCTCCCGCAACATCGTCGTCGACGTGCGCTACCTGCTGTGGCTGCTCGACAAGGTCGAGGACGCCGACGCGCTGCTGCAAGAGCTCGGGGTCGGCGGGCTGCGCGTGGCCGGCGCCCGGGCGCAGGTCGGCGAGGGCACGCCGGGGCCGGCCGCCGCCGGGGCCGGGCCGGAGCGCGAGACCTGCCCGCAAGAGCGCCGCGGCTGCGGCTGCGCGAGCAGCTCGGAGTCGACGCCGTGGTGGCTGCTGGGCGGGCTGCTGTGCGTCGGGCGCCGGCGGCGGCGCTGAGCCTGGCTTCGAGGACAGCTTCGGCGTGCGCGCGGTGGGAGGATCGGCGTCGGCGAGCTGTCCTATAGGGCAGGTTCCTGGGCGACGGTGAGGCGCCCGCGCCATTCTGGGGCATGACCCCTTCGGTCATGCCCCACATGATCGCCGGGATCGCGGCGGCGATGGTCGGATGACATGTTCTTCAGGGCAGGTTGTCGAGCGAGCGCGGAGCGCCCGCGCAGCTCTTGGACATGTCCCTTCGGACATGGAGCGTGCGCGTCGGCGGGCTCGCGGCGGGCGGCGCTCGGATGGCATGTTCTTCAGGGCAGGTTGTCGAGCGAGCTTGAAGCGCTCGCGCAGCTCCTGGACATGTCCCTTCGGACATGGAGCGCGCGCATCAGCGGGTTCGCGGCGGAGCGGCGGTCGGATGACATGTTCTTCAGGGCAGGTTGGTGAGCGAGCGCGGAGCGCCGCGCAGTTCTTGGACATGTCCCTTCGGACATGGGCCGCCCCGGGTCGTCGCGGAGTTCGCGTCGCCGCCCCTGCGGGGCTCGGATGACGGTCGCGTCGTCGTGGCCTCGCGGCAGATCGGCCCGCCGGTCGCGGTGGGAGCGCGGGGATGACGGCCCAGGCGGGCGAGGGTTTCCACGGCCCGGCTCGTGGCCACTGCGGCGCCCGTGCGACGAGCGGGGGCCGATGACCTCGATCTGCCGCGGGTCCGGTTCCGTCCCGGTGAGGCGCCGGAGGCCCGCGAACGCGGCCGTATCGCGCGTATACAAGCTCGCGCGGATCCGGCGGTGCGTGCGCGCGTGCGGGCGGCCGCGGGCCTGCCCGGCTCGGGCCGCTCGCCGTGGCGGGGTTTTGGCGCTCACGCCGAGGGTAGGGCACGATCCAGGGAGGATGCGCGCGGCCGACGAGACCTACCGCCAGTGGTTGAGCTTCGCCTCGGGCAGTCGTTCATCGACGACCTCATGTCGCCCGACCAGGCGGTGGTCTGGCACGAGCTGTGTCGCGCCCTGCGGGTCGGGCCCGAGCCGGCCGGCGACGACGACGACGAGGAGGCCCTGGCCGCTCGCGGCGAGTCCCTCGAGACATGTCTCATCAGCCATGGCGAAAAGGGCATGTCGCCGCTGTGGGCGGTCGGCTCGACGCGCGCCGGCGGGTGTACTCTGGTGCAGGATCTATTGCTCGGGCTGTGCGGGCCGGCCGGCGCGGGGGCGCGGGGCCGGGTGGGTGACGTGCTGCCGGTGCCGCTGGTGATGTGCGGGCGGACGGTCCGCGGGCCGCTCGGCATGCTCGGCATGGATGTCCGCTGGGACAGCTGCGAGACGGTGGGCGAGGCGCTGGCGCGCTGGTGGGCGCTGGTCGAGCACGACGTGCGGCGGGCGTTCGCGCCGGGGTTCGCGGCGGCCGACCTGCAGGCGGGCCCGGTTCGGCCGCTGCTGCTGATCGCCGGGCTCGACGAGCTGCCGGAGGCGACGCGCGCGGCCGTGGGGCGGTGGGCGGCGGAGCTGTGCGCGGCGGGGGCACCTGTCCTTTTGACCACGCGCTCGGCCGAGGTGCCGGAGCTCGAGCAGCTGCGCGCGGCGGGGTCGCTGCGGCGGGTCCACCTGCAGCCGCTCGCGCGGCCGGCGATCGATCGCTTCGTCGACCGCTGGGTGAAGCTGCCGGGGGCGTTCGAGCCGGCCGCGGCGGGGCGGGTGCGGGCGGCGATCGACGGCTCGCCGGCGCGGCGGGCCCTGGCGCGCCGCCCGGTGACTCTGGCGATGCTGACGGTGCTGCTGGCCCGCACCGAGGTCGCGCCCGACTCGCTCGAGGCGCTGCAGCGGCAGCTGCTCGCGGTGCTCGAGCCGCAGCGGCCGGCGCACCGCCTGCTCGTCGCGCGCATCGTCGCCGATCGCGACAGCCCGATCGCGGCGTTCGAGCGGGCCGAGTGGGTGGCGCCGCTGGTCGCCGCGGCGGGGGTCCACGATCACCCGGAGCTGGGCGACGCGCTGGGCCGTGACCCGGCGCTGGCGGACACGGGCGCCGAGGTGCTGCGCGCGGCGGCGCAGGGCTGGGCCGCCGGTGGATGCCCGATCGCGGCGGTGCAGTCGCTGGTGCCCGCGGGGCTCGTGGCGCTCGCGGCCGGCCACGTCGGCGACCGCGACGATGCGATGGCGCGGCTGGTAGTGTTCGGTCAGCGCGCGGGCTGGTGGCGGCCGGAGCACGCGTTCGTGCTGCACCGCGGGCTGCCGGGGCGCGAGCGGCTGTTCGAGATCGAGGACGCGAGCATCCGCCCGCGGCCGCTGTTCACGGCGCTGGCGGGGCTGCAGGAGATGTGGGGCACGTTCGCGTTGCCGCTGCTGCGCGCCGCGCCGCTCGGCTACCTGCTGGCCGAGGGCGGCGCGGCCTGCCCGGTGACGACCGCGGCGCTGTTCGCCGAGACCCCGCCGCCCGAGGTGCGGACGGTGCGAGATCTGTTCCAGCGCGCCCTCCTGCTCGAGCTGGCCCTCGTCAGTCTCGCCGCCGACGACGAGGCGCTGCAGCGCGAGGTGCTCGAGGTCGTGCTCGCCCGCGATCAGGACCTCGACGCGGCGCTCGACCGGGCCCTGCTCGCGGAGCTCGGCGAGACCCGCCCGCCGGGGCCGCGCAGCGCCGGCAACCTGAGCCCGCGGCTGCTCCACATCGACGCGGCGCTCGAGCTGGCGAGCCGCCTGACGCCCGACGGCGCGCCCGAGCTGGCGCGAGACCTCGAGCTGGCGCGCGCGCGGGCGGCGACGGAGCACGAGCCGCGGCTGCAGCGCCTGGCTGCGTTCGTGGTCGTCATCCTTTTATATGCGATCGACCGCCGGCTGGTGCCGACGCGCACGGAGATCCGGCGGAACGATGTCTCCGCGCTGCTGCTGGCGCTGACGCGCCCGGAGACGGTGGCGGCGGCGTTCCCCGAGGAGCGCCGGGGGCAGATCGCGGCCGAGTGGCAGTGGGTGGCCCGGCAGTCGTGGGCGCCGCAGCGCGTCGCGGAGATCTTGCTGCTGCACATGCCGGATGCCGTGTCGCTGGCGCCCGAGCGCGTGCTGCCCCGCTGCCACGCGTGGTTGCGCCACTTCCTCGGCGCGACGACGGAGCGCGGGGCGCTCGAACATGACGGCGGCGAGAGGCCGCGCGCCCGCAAGTGACGCGGGCGGCGACGAGTGCGCGAGCGCCTCGGCGGTGACGATCGGCCGCGCAGGACCTCGGCGCTCGCGGCCGCGGCAACAGGCGCGGCTCGGCGGAGGTTCGGCCGCGAGGGGCTCCCGTATTGCCGGCCGCGGCAATGCGCGCGGTCCCGCAGAGGCGGCGACAAAAAGCACGAGACATCGGCGCTGCTGGCGTGGCGAGGCGCAGATCCGCAGAGTCGCGGCCGCGAGGCACGCGAGGTTCGGGCGCGAGACATCGGCGCCGCTGGCGTGGCGAGGCGCAGTTCCGCGGAGTCGCGGCCGCGAGAGGCGCGAGGTTCGGGGCGCGAGACATCGGCGCCGGTGTGTGAGGCGCAGATCCGCGGAGTCACGGCGGCGAGGGGCGCGAGGTTCGGGGCGCGAGACATCGGCGCCGGTGTGAGGCGCAGATCCGCGGAGTCGCGGCGGCGAGGGGCGCGAGGTTCGGGGCGCGAGACATCGGGGCGCCGAGGGGGAGGCGCAGACCCGCGGTGGCGAGGGGCGCGAGGTCGGGGCGGTGGTGACGGAGGCGCGGCCGCGAGGTGCGCGAGGCTTTGCGTGTCACTGCTCGTCGCGCGTGAATCGATCGACCGTGCGTCGCGGTGGCGACGACGCGGCGCGCGGAAATGTGCCGCGGTGCGTCACGCGGTGTCTCGCGAGGACGTCATGCCACGCGCGGGGGTGCGCGGCCTCGCCGGCCCGCGGGATAGGCAAACCCTGGTATGGTGCAACCCTGGCCGAAGGCCCTGACGCGCGCCTCTGTGTGCGGGCAGGCGCGGCGCCGGTTAGGGCAGGCACGAGGCATCCGATGGCAGACACATCTTCGCGTATCCCCGATGAGCAGGGCTTCGACAGCGCGGCGGCGGCGGTCCGCAGCGAGCCCGAGCGGGCCGACCGCTGGGACCAGGTCGAGGCGCTCGGCGAGCCGGAGCGCGCCGCCGCGATCGCGGCGCTTTATCGCGAGATCCTCGCCAAGCAGCTTACCCCCGCCGCGGCCACTGTCGTCGGTCAGCGCGCCGTGGCGTTCTTCGAGGAGTGGTTCCCGGGCGACGAGGCGGCGCTCACCGAGGTGCTGCGGCGCGTGCTCGCGGTCCAGCCCGGCGACGGCTGGGCGTTCCAGCGGCTGACCGGGGTGCTCACGTTGAACGAGCGCTGGAGCGAGCTGCTCGCGCTGTACGACCAGGTCCTCGCCGCGGGCACGCTCGACGAGGCGCGCCGGATCGGGATCCTCGAGGAAGCCACCGACATCGCCCGCGACTTCGCCGGTCAGCCGGACCACGCGGTCGACTACATGCAGCAGCTGCTGGCGCTGCGCCCGAGCGACACGCGGCTCGAGGCGGCGCTCGAGCGCCTGCTCGAGAAGCAGGCCCGCCACCGCGACCTGATCTCGCTGTACAAGCGGCGCATCGGCCTGCAGGGGCGCGAGGCGACCGCGGGCTTGCCGGTCAAGATCGCCGAGCTGTGGCTCGATCGCCTGGCGCAGCCCGGCGAGGCGCTCGAGGAGCTGCGCGGCCTGCTGAAGGACGACGTCGGCAACCGCGAGGCGTGGGCGCTGCTCGAGCGGATCCTGGTGCTCGATGAAGCATCGACGGCGGTGCGCACCGGGGCGCTCGATCTGCTGCGCACCAGCTACGACGCCGCGAACCTGCCCGAGGAGGTGATCCGGATCCTCGGGGTCGCGCTCGGGTTCGCCGAGCCGCAGGCGGCGATCGGGCTCCACCGCGAGCTCGCCGAGCGGCTCGTGACCGCGGGCCGTCCGGCGGCGGCGATGGAGCACTACGTCGCGGTGGTCGGCGCGCTGCCGGGCTCGGAGAGCGATCACCGGCGGCTGCGTCACCTGGCGGAGCTGCACGGCGAGCACGCGCTGCACGTGAAGGGCCTGGCGGCCGCGGCCGCGAGCGAGGCCGACGCGGGCAAGCGCGCGGCGCTGTGGGCCGAGGCGGGGGATGTCCACCGCGAGTCGCTGGCCGACGACGTCGGCGCGATCGGCCTGTACCAGCAGGTGCTGGGCGAGCCGCAGGCCGACCGGGCGCTGGCGCTGCGGGTGGCGCGGCTGCTCGACGTGCTGCTGGCGCAGACGGGGCAGGCGGCGGAGCGGCTCACCGTGCTCGAGCGACTCGGCGAGCTCGAGTCGGGGCCGACGCAGACGACGGTGCTCGGCGAGGCGGCCAAGCTGGCCCTCGGGTCAGGTGACGCCGAGCGCTCGCTGAAGAGCTGGCGCGCCCGCCTGGCCCTCGACGCCGAGGACGCCGAGGCGCTGACCGCCGCGATCGCGGTGCTCGAGGGCCTCGGCCGCTGGGGCGAGGTGGTCGACGTGCTGCGCCAGCGCGCGGGCGGGCCGGTGCCGGAGCACCAGCGCCGCGCCGACCTGGTGCGGGTGGCGGAGATCCAGGCGGAGCACCTGGCGGACCTGGCGGGGGCGATCGTGACCTGGCAGGAGATCGTGCGCGGCTTCGGCGAGTCGGAGCAGACGGTCGAGTCGCTGGCGTCGCTGTTGGCCGAGGTCACGCGCTGGCCTGACCTCGCGGACCTGCTCGATCGGGCAGCCGGTCGCGGCACCGCCCGCCTGGCCGACCTGTCGACGCGGCTCGGCGACGTGTGCCGCACGCAGCTCGACGCGCCCGGTCGCGCGGTCGCCTGCTACGACACCGCGCTGACGGCCGACCCGGCCCACGAGGGCGCGCGCGCCGGGCTCCTGGCCACGCTCGAGACCGAGGCCCGCGCCGGCGCGGTCGAGGTGCTCGGCAAGCTGTACCGCGGCCGCGGCGAGTGGGCCGACCTGGCGGCGATCGTCGACGCACGCCTGGCCGCCGCCGAGGGCGACGCGGTCAAGCAGGTCGACATCCTGCGCGAGACGGCCCGCCTGCACGAGGCGCACACCGGCGACAAGCCGGCCGCGGTCGCCGCGCTGGCCCGAGCGTTCCCGCTGGCGCCGGCCGACCGCTCGATCGAGCGCGATCTTCTGCGTCTGTCCGAAGGGACAGGTGATTTCGCGCCCGCGGCGACCGCGTTCCACCAGGCCGCGGCGGCCCCGATCGCCGGTGAGCCGCACCGCGCGACCGAGCTGCGGCTGTCCGAGGCGCGGCTGGCCGAGCACAAGCTGGGCGACGCGGCGCGAGCGCTGGCGGCGTATCAGGCGGTGCTGTCGGCGACCCGCAGCGACGCCGAGGCGGTCCGCGGGGCGATCCGCACCGCCGCGGCGGTGGGCGACTTCTCGGCCGCCGCGCACGCGCTGCTCGGGCAGATCGTCGGCGACCAGAAGATCGACGACGCCACCTTCGCTCTGGTCGAGGGCCTCGCCGGCGAGCACGCCGGCTGGGACCGCCTGACCCTGTCCCTCGAGGCAGCCGCCAACGCGGGCAAGAGCTCGCTGACTCCCGAGCTGTACGCGTTCGTGGCGGCCCGCGTGGCCCAGTGGCACCGCGACAAGCGCAGCGACGTCGCGGCCGCCCGCGAGGCGTTGCTGCGCTCGGTGGCGGCGCAGCCCGGCCACCGCGAGCGGCTGCGGACCCTGGCCGACCTGCAGCGCGCGGCGCCCGAGCCGGCGCTGATCGACACGCTGCTGGCGCTCGACGGGCTGAGCGAGACCGACTTCGACCCGCTCTACGAGGCCTCGGAGCTGGCGCTCGGCCTGCTCGGCGACACCGACATCACGCGCGACATCCTCCAGCGCCTGCTGGGCCGCGCGATCGCGCTGTGGAGCCGCGGGGTCGCGACCACCGGCGCGCGCAGCAACGACGTCTGCGTCGGCTGGTCGGCGCAGAAGCTGTCCCAGCTGCACGAGCAGGACGGCGACCGCAAGGCCGCGGCCGAGCTGCTGGCCAAGGTCTCGACCTTGCCCTTCGACCAGCCTGTCGCTCAGGACATGCGCGTTCGGGCAGCCGCGATCTTCACCGAGCTCGGCGACCGCCAGCGGGCGATCGGCCTCTACGAGGTCGCGCTCGACTCGAACCCCGACGACCTCGCGGTGCTGCGCCTGCTCGGCCCGCTGCTGCAGGCGGAGGAGCGGTTCCCCGAGCTGCTCAAGCTGCGCAAGCACGAGCTGTCCAAAGAGCCAGACGCGGCGCGCCGGCTCGAGCTGCGGCTGGAGATCGCGCGGCTGGTCGGGGTGATCGAGCAGCGCGGCGGGCGGGTCGAGGCGCTGCGCTCGAACCTGCACGACGACCCCAGCCACGACCCGTCGCTGGCGGCGCTGACCGAGATCCTGGCGGACAAGGCGAGCCCCGACGAGCTGGCGAAGTTCCTCGGCGAGCACGCGGCCCGGCTCGAGCAGGTCGACGACAAGCCGCGCGCGGTCCGGCTGTGGACGCAGCTGGCCGAGCTGGCGGAGCGGCGGATCGGCGACGTCGAGCTGGCGCTGTCGAGCCACCGCCGCGCCGCCTCGCTGGCGCCCAACTTCCACAACCTCGACGCGCTGGCGCGGCTGCACGTGGCTCGCAACGAGCCGGCCGAGGCGGTGCCGTGGCTGACGGAGCGGCTGGTCCGCACGCCCGAGGGGGCCGAGCGCACCGACATCGTGCTCGGCCTGGCGAGCGCGCTGCTCGGCGCCGGTCGCAACGTCAAGGCGATCGAGGTGCTGACGCGGGCGGTCAGCGATCACCCGGCGGAGGCGCGCACGCGCGACCTGCTGATCAAGCTGGTGCGCGAGGCCGGCGACTGGGAGCGGCTGGCGTCGCTGCTGCAAGTCGCGGCCGAGCACACCGAGGATCGCGAGGTGGTGCTGGCGTTCCTCTACGAGGCCGCGGCGATCGTGCGCGACCGCCTCGGCGAGCTGGATCGGGCGATCCCGGTGCTCGAGCGCCTGCACACTCTGGTGCCCGACGACCGCGGCGTGCTGGCCTACCTGGCCGACGCGCTGGTCAGCGGCGAGCGCTGGGCCGACGCGCAGGGGGTGCTCGAGCGGCTGCTGGCCGACTTCGGCCGCCGGCGCCCGCCCGAGCGCGCGCGCGTCCACTACAAGCTGGCGCAGGTGGCCCGCGCCCTCGGCGACACCAAGGCGGCGGTGGCCCAGCTCGAGCTGGCGACCGCGATCGACGTCGGCGACGTCGCCAGCCTGCAGCTGCTGGCCGAGCTGTCCCGAGATACAGGTGACCTCGCCCGCGCCGAACGCAGCTACCGCGCGCTGCTGCTGGCCGCGCGCCGCCGCGGCGTCGACGGCGACGAGCGCCTGATCGGCATCGCCGAGGCGCAGTACGAGCTGAGCCGCCTGGCCGAGGGCCGCGGGCAGACCGACCTCGCCCAGGAGCTGCTCGGCTCGGCCATCGAGGCCGCGCTGCAGGACGACCGCGAGGCCCGCAAGCTGCAGCGCGCGCTGCGGAGCCGCGGCGACGCGCAGCTGCTGGTCCGCGTGCTGCGCTCGCGCCTGGCCGCCGCGCAAGATCCGGCGGCTCGCGCCAGCGTGCTCGGCGACCTCGCCGACGCGCTCGACGCCACCGGCCAGGCCGAGGAGGCGCTGGGCCTCAAGCTCGAGGCGCTGCAGCAGGACCCCGGCGCCGCGGCGCTGCAGCAGTCGGCGGCCGAGCAGGCCGCGCGCCTCGGGCAGAGCGCGCGCTACGTCGACGCGGTGCTCGGCCTGGTCGACCGCGCCCGCCGCAAGCAAGACGCCAATCTGCAGGCCGACCTGCTCCTTCGGGCAGCCGACATCGTCGAGCGCGAGCTCGCCGACCACCCGCGCGCGGCCGAGCTGTACGGCCGCGTCGAGGCCGGCGGTCAGCGGGTCGTCGAGGCGTGGCTGGGCCTGGCGCGGATCGCCGCGGCCCGCGGTGACACGGCGCGGCAGGTCGAGCTGCTCGAGCGGATCACCAACGCCCCCGACGACGCGATGTCGCCGGAGGTCCGCGCGCGCGGCCTTCGGGCTGGCGGAGATCCACCTGGCCGCGCCCGAGTCGCGCGACGCCGGCGTGGCGGCGATGCGGCGCGCGCTGCAGACCGAGCCGCGCCTCGACCTGGCCGAGCCGGTCCTGCGTCGGGCCCTCGCCGCGGCGCCCGACCACAAGGACCTCGGCGAGCTGTACGAGCAGATCGTGCGCAAGCTCGGCGATCGCCAGGCGCTGCTCGCGTGGCTCGAGCAGAAGGTCAACGTCGAGGGCATCGATCCGCAGGTCGCCGAGGACGCGTCCAACCTGGCGCTCGAGCTCGGCGAGACCGAGCGCTCGGAGAAGCTGCTGGTCCGCCGCATCGAGCTGGCCAACGGGCGCGAGGGCAACGGCAAGTCGATCGCCGAGACGTACTTGACCCTGGCCGAGCGGCGCAAGGCCGCCGGCGACCTGCGCGGCGCGGTCGACTACCTGCGCGAGTCGGCCGCCAGCCTGCAGCTGCCGCGGACCTTCGAGCTGCAGCTCGAGCTCGCCGGCCTCGCCGCGGGGCAGGCCGATCAGCTGACGCTGGCCGCCGAGGTCTACGACGACCTGCTGCTGCAAGACCCGAGCAACAAGGGCGTGTGGGGGCCGCTGATGGCGGTCTACCGCAAGCTCGGCGACGACGCGCGGCTGCAGCAGCTCGTCGAGTCGACCCTGCCGAGCCTCGCCGAGGTCGGCGAGCGCAATCAACTCCGGCTCGAGCTGGTCGAGGCGCTGCTGCAGGGCAGCGGCCACGAGCAAGAGGTGGTCCGCCTGCTCAAGGACGTGCTGATGGAGGAGCCCGGCCACAAGCAGGCCGAGGCGCTGCTGGCCGAGGTGTTCGAGAAGACGGGCTTCGACTCCGAGCTGGTCGAGCTGCTGAACCAGCAGATCTTGACGGCCCAGGGCGCCGGCGACAGCGAGGGCGTGATCGCGGCCTCGCTGCGGCTCGGCGACCTGCTGCGCAAGACCCAGCCCGACGAGGCGCTGGCGGTCTACCGCAGCGCCCTCGACTTCGCGCCGCAGAGCCGGGCGCTGATCGAGGCGATGCTGAGCCTGGTCGACGGCGAGCACGACCCGCGCGAGCGGGCGGAGATCGGCGAGCGCCTGCTGGCGATCGAGACCGGCGCGGCGGCGGTCCGCCTGGCGCTCGACGTCGCCGGCCAGTACGACAAGCTCGGCGACCGCGAGGCCACGAGCCGCGTGCTCGAGGCCGGCTACAAGGCGTCGCCCGACAGCGACGCGCTGCGCGAGCGGCTGGAGGCGTGGTACCGCGAGCGCGGCGAGTTCGAGCGCCTGGCCGAGCTGCTGGTCGCCTCGGCCGACCGCGCGATCGACCCGACCAAGTCGGTCGGGCTGCTGCGCGAGGCCTCGTCGATCTACGTCGACCAACTGATGGACGCGCAGAAGTCGGCCGAGGTGCTGCGGACCGCGGTCGCCGTCGACCCCAACGACAACGAGCTGCTGCGCGAGTTCATCGGCCGCCTGTGCGACACCGGCGAGCACGCCAGCGCGGTCGAGGAGCTGACGAAGGCGATCGACTGGCGCCCGCTCGAGGAGGACGTCCAGGTCGAGTTCCTGCGCCGCCGCGCCGAGCTGCGCATGATCATCGGCGACGAGGCCCGCGCCTCGGCCGACCTCGAGGAGGCCTACGGCCTGGTCGGCGCCGAGCTGATCCCCGACCTCATCGACGGCCTCGAGCGCTGGCGCAGCGCGGCGGCCAAGCGCGGCGACCGTGAGGGCGAGCGCAGCGCGACGCTGCGGCTGGCCGACGTCCTGCGCAAGGAGGGCGCCGACGATCAGGCCCGGCACGCGCTGTCCGGGTGGATCGACCACGCCCCCGGCGACACCGAGGCGCTGCGCCAGCTGACGGCGATGGACGTCGCCGCCGGCCGGTGGGAGAGCGTGATCGAGACGGCGACCAAGCTGGTCGCCGCCGAGACGGGCGAGGAGCAGATCAAGGCGGTGATGCAGCTCGTCGACGCGTGCGAGAAGGTCGAGCGGCCGCACGACGCCCAGGCCGGGCTCGAGGCGGCCCACAAGGCCCAGCCGAAGAACGAGGCCGTGCGCGCGCGGCTGAAGCAGATCTTCGAGGAGACCGAGAACTACCCGGCGCTCGCGCGGCTGCTCATCTCCGAGGCCGACGTGATCACCGACGAAGGGACCCGCTTCGTCACGCTGCGCCAGGCCGGCGAGCTGCTGCTCGACGAGGACCCGGAGGCGGCCGTGGCCGCGCTCAAGCGGGCGCTCAAGCTGCGCCCGGCCGACCAGGCGGTCAACCTGCTGCTCGTCGAGGCCTTCGCCGCGGCCGGGGAGTTCGACGAGGCCAACGCGATCCTCGACGCCGCGATCGAGGCGATGAAGGGCCGCCGCTCGCCCGACCTGTGCGCCATGCAGTACCGCAAGGCGATGATCGCCGGGGCCCAGGAGAACTACGAGCAGGAGCTGCACTGGCTCAAGGAGGCCCACAACACCGACCGCAACAACGGCGACGTGGCGGTCGCCCTGGCGACGCTGGCCGAGCAGCTCGAGGACTACGACCTCGCCATCCGCGTGCTCCGCAGCATCGCCCTGATGGAGGCCGCCCCGATGAGCCGCGCGGTCGCGTACCTGCGCCAGGGCTACATCGCCGAGCGGCGCGGCGACCGCCAGAAGGCGGTGCTGTGGGGCCGGAAGGCGTTGATGGAGGACCCGAACTGCACCGAGGCCACCGAGTTCCTGCGCCAGATCGGCGAACTGTAAGGCCGCGGTGTCGCAGCGGCGGAGGCGAGGTCCCACCCGCGGGGCCTCGCCTCTCGCCGTTCGGAGCCCCCATATGCCGCGGTGTCGGCCCGCGGGCGTTCGGCTTATCATCGCCGCGTATGTCGACGATGACGACGAGCGACAAGGTCCAGATCGCCTACCGCGTGCTCGGCGAGGGCCCGCGGACGATCCTGGCGATCCACGGCTGGATGGTGTCCAGCACCGTCTACGACGAGCTGGCCGAGCGGCTCGACCTCACGGGCTACCGCCTCGTGATCCCCGACCTGCGCGGCGCCGGCGAGTCCGACCGGCCCGAGTCCGGCTACACGGTCGAGCGCTACGCCGCCGACGTGACCGAGCTGATGGATGTCCTCGGGGACAGGTCGTTCGTGCTGATCGGCCACAGCATGGGCGGGGCGATCGCGCAGTGGATCGCGGCGGCGACGCCCGAGCGGGTGCAGGGGCAGGTGCTGCTGTGCCCGGTGCCGGCCTCCGGCATCCCGTTCCCGCCCGACGCGGCCGGGCTGTTCCGCGGCGCCGACAACCGCGAATCGAAGGCGACGATCCTCGGGATGGCCTGCACCAACCTGTCCGAGAGCGCCCGCGACCGCCTGCTCGGCGCCGGCGCTTCGATCCCCTCGAAGTGCATCGCCGAGGGCTTCGATTCGTGGTCGGGCCTCGGCTTCTCCGACCGCCTGAAGAACGTCACGGCCCGCACGCTGGTGGTCGCCACCGACGACCCGTTCATGCCGCCGCCGTTCCTCCGCCAGACGATCGTCGACCCGATCGCGGGGGCCCGCCTGGCGGTGATCCGCGGCGCCGGCCACTACGTGCAGGTCGAGCGGCCCGACGAGACGGTCGCGGTGATCTCGGCCTTCCTCGCCGGCCTCGGCTAGCTCTTCGGGGACATGTGCTTCAGGGCATGCGCTTCGGGACATGACCCAAAGCACATGTCGTAGGCGGCAGCGAGGGCACGCCGCGGGGCGGCGACCGTGGCCCGGCGCGGTGAGGCCCGGATGAGCGCGGCGCCAGTCGGGTCGCGACGGCCGTCGCGCGGCGCGGGGGCGGTCGTACGCCGGACGGCCCCGTTCCGCGTCACCAAAGAGGTAGCCTCCGGTCGCCGTGAACCACCCGGTCGAGATCGACATCACGTTCTGCCGCCCTGGCCTCATCATCCTCGACAAGCATGGAGCCCTCTACAGATCGCAGGTCTTCGGTCACTGCTGCGCGCAGGTCGCTGTCCGGGGCTTCTTCGTTCCCCTGGACGAGACGTTCCCGGAGTTCGTCCCCGAATCGATCGAGGCCGCTCTCGGCACGCTCCTGGCGAATCTGCCCGGTCTCTCGGAGAGCCAGGCCGACGAGGTGGACGCGATCCTCGCCCGGTACAGGGAGACCGAGTTCCTGCGCGTCGATCGAGCGATGCTGACGGAGTCGGGGGAGGCTTGGGTCTACGTCGACGTCACGTCGGGCGGAGGCTGTCCGCTCGCGGGGAGCGGACCCTGGAAGGGCGTGTTGGTGTGGCCGAACAGCGACTGACTGCCCCTCGCGCCGGGGAATGACCGCGCGCCGCGCAGCGGGGCCGACGAACGGAGCATTCGCGGCTGTCCTGAAGAGCAGGTCGCTCGCCAGCCGGCCTGGCCACGCCGCGAGGTGCTCTGCGCGGTGGACCTCGCCGCCATGGCGCTCTCCGTCAGCTGTCCCGGAGGACAGCCCCGCTTCAGACGATCGCCTGCGGGTCCGCCAGCACGAACGCGTCGACCAGCGCCTCGAAGCAGGCGCCGTTCGGGCGGAACATGGTGTAGCTGCCGTGCATCGCGCCGTGGGGCGTCTCGAGCACGCAGCCGCTGGTGTACTCGAACGACTCGCCGGGGTGGAGCAGCGGCTGCGAGCCGACCACGCCCTCGCCCTCGACCTCGCGCACGCCGCCGTGGGCGTCGGTGATGAACCAGTGGCGCCGGCACAGCTGGGCGGGCGCTTCGCCGGTGTTGGAGATCCGGATGGTGTAAGCGAACACGAAGCGCGCGCCCTCCGGCAAGGCACGCCCGCCGACGTAGCGCGTCTTCACCTCGACGCAGATCCCCTCGGTCTCGCTCCGGGTCACCTGGGGTCCCATTAGCCGAGCGACGCGGGGCCTTGCAAGGGGGGCGTCCGTGAGCCAGGCGTCGAGCTCGAGTTCGCGGCGGAGGCGCTCCGACGGTCCGCCGCTCGGGACGTGCCCGCGGGCGGCGTGGTATGCGTCGACCATCGCCGCGACGTCGGCCCGGTCGAGCGACGCGCCGTCTTCCAGCGCCTCGTCGTGGAAGCGGTCGGGCAGGCGGTCCTCGGCGAGCGTCCAGCCCTCGCGCACGTTGAAGGCGTGACGCACGGCGGCGACCCTGCGTGCCGACCGCCGCAGATCGTCTTCGCCCCGAGACATGCCCGTCACCATCGTCAGCAGCTCGGCCCCCTCGCGCCAGGGCTCGCGGATGGCCCCGCGCAAAAACTTGCAGAGGATCAGGGAGTCGAGCAGGGCCGCGTTGTCCTCGGCCTCGATCACCCGCGCGGGCGCGCGCCACGTCGGCGCGGTAGCGGTCGACGCCGGCCTGGAGGTCGGCCTGGTACGCGCCGCTGCGGTTGTGGTCGGCGCCCCTGCTGGCGACGCACAGGCCGAGCGCGAACGTCTGCATCGCCCGCGGCTCGTAGCCCGGCAGCTCGAGGCCTTTGACGTGACAGGCGAAGCGCTCGCTGCCCTGGCCGATCACGGCCGCCAGGCGACGTGTCCCTTCCGCCAGGAGATCGCCGGCGCCCTCGCGGCGGGCGATCGCGCGGAGCCACGGCAAGACGTCGGCGCCGAAGCGCAGCGGCCAGTCGACGAGGCCGCGCTCGGCGCACTCCATCGCGAACGCCAGAGTGCCGCCGGCCGAGATCGTGTCGAGGCCGAGCGCGTCGCAGGCGCCGGCGGCCGCGAGCAGGCGCGCAGGGTCGTCGACGTCGATCAGCGGCCCGAGAGCGAACTGAGTTTCGTACTCGATGCGCGTGCCGCCGTAGCGATGGTCGCAGCCGATCGTGCAGCCGGCGCAGCTGTCGCGTACGTGCTCGCCGGCGCGGGCCAGCCCCTCGGGCGCGAGGCGACGCGCGGCTGCCTGGCCGATCGACACCGTCTGGAAGTTACGCCGCGGCAAGATCCGCAGGCGGTCGAAGGTCTCGAGGTTGGCCGCGGTCCCGAGCGCCCGATACTTCTCGGTCGCCGCCCCGGCGCTGCGCGCCGCGAGATCGCGGGCCCGCGCCTGCACGCTCGCCGCGTCCGCGACCCCGGCGACCGCCGCCCCGCGCACGCTGATCGCCTTGACCCGCTTGGACCCGAGCACCGCCCCCGCGCCGCCGCGCCCGGCGTGCCGGCCGTCGTTGGAGATCGTCGCATAGCGGACCTGCGCCTCGCCGGCGGGGCCGATCGCCGATACATGGCGGAAAAGACCTTGCTTTGCAGCCATGTCTGAAAGTTCATGTGCGGACAGGCCGGCCCACGCCGGGCACGGCTCGACGCGGCAGGCGGCCGGGTCCTCGTCGAGGTGGAGCCAGCCGAGGCGGTCGAGCGCGCCGCGGACGACGATGGCGTCGACCCCGAGGCGCTTGGCGGCGAGGGCGAAGCGGGAGCTGCTGAGGCCGTCGCTGATCCGCCCGGTCAGGGGGCTCTTGCACAGGACTGCGAACTTGGCGGTGGTGGTCAGCGAGGTGCCCAGCAGCGGGCTGAACGCGTAGACGAGCGGCGCCTCGGGCGCCAGCGGGTCGACGCCCGCCGGGGCGAACCGCCACAGGAGATAGACGCCGAGCCCGACGCCGCCGACGAACGCCTGGTAGACGGCCTCCGGCAGCGCCACGTGCTCGACGGCCACGCGGTCGCCCCGCAGCTCGACGAGCAAGATCCGGCCGAAGTTGCCGCGCATCGGGAGGGTTGTAGCGCGCCCGCCCGCCCGCGCGACCGCGAAGCCGAGCGCGCCGGCCGAGCGCGCGACGTCGATCACGGATCTCTCCAGCATCTGCGAGTCGCGCGCCGCGCCGAGATCGAAGCCGGCAGGGAGCGGAGCCGAGCTCGTCACGCGACGGGCTGCACGATCGGGTGCGCGCCGTGGGGTCGGCTGACGTGCTCCAGTGCGGACGCGCCTGGGAAGTTCCCTGGGCGAAGCGATCGGCTCGCGGCTGCGCCGTCCCGGCGAGAGGCGATCGGGGCGGGTCGCCGGGACGGAACGATCGCTCGGGCGGTCAGCCGCCGGCGGCGGCGGAGATCAGCACCAGCACCGTGCCGTCGGCGATCGGCAGCGCCGGGTCGGCGACGATCTCGCGGCCGTCGACGGCGACCAGCGCGTGCTCGGTGAGGCGGCCGTCGTGGACGATGTCGGGCACGAGGCCCGGGAGGCTCGAGGCGAGCGCGTGGAGGATCGATCCGAGCGTGCCCGCGGGGACCTCCACGCGCGAGGCGCCCGCGCGCAGGCGCGGCACGCCGTAGAGCTCGACCGTGACCACGCCTCAGCGGGCCAGCAGCGCCTGCGCGTCGGCGTCGGGCGTGAACTCGAGGCCTTCGGGCAGCGCGGGCGCGGCGTGGGGCGCGAGCTCCGGCAGGCCCTCGATGTGGGGCGCCTTGCCGCCCTCGATGACCCAGTCGAAGCGGCTGTAGTAGCGGGAGGTGTGGCGCTCGCTCTTGAGCTCGAGGCACAGCTCGAACGGGGCCGGCGCCTCGCCCTCGCACTCCCACACGCGGGCCTCCATGTCGAGGCGGACGCGGTCTTGCGGCAGGTGGAGGGTCAGGCGGTTCTGCTCGCGGTGCCACGCGAAGATCTCGAGGAAGTGGCGCCACTGCGAGCTCTTGCCGAACCCGCCGAAGCGGTCGCGGCCCTGCTCGAGCAGGACGAGGTGATGGATCTGGTCGCGGTCGTTCTGCGGGAGCCGCTCGATCCACACTTGATTGGCGAGGTGCTGCACCCCGTCGGTGCTCGCGCAGTCGAACAGCCCGAACTCGTACGCGCCGATGCCCACGGTCGCCGCGAGCCCGAGGCTCACCCACTTGCTGGTCTTGCTTCGTGCCATTGCCGCGGCAGTCTAGAGCGCGCCGGCGCCCGCGTCCACGCCGCTGCAGCCGCTCGCCGCAAAACCCCCCAAAAGTCGCGCCGCAGCGCCGATAACGAAGTTTCCCCGCGCGCGTGCCGGGCTCGGGCGGGCACCGAGCGGGGTCTCCGGTCGCCGCGAGCGGGCGGGCGGGGAGCCGCGTGTTCTTCAGGACATGTCCA
Source organism: Nannocystis pusilla (assembly GCF_026626665.1). Lineage (GTDB taxonomy): Bacteria > Myxococcota_A > Polyangia > Nannocystales > Nannocystaceae > Nannocystis > Nannocystis pusilla. The sequence goes on along the minus strand of NZ_JAPNKE010000002.1, from coordinate 5,564,512 downwards.
TCGAGACATCTCTCCGACCGCGCGAGACGGCCGCGCGAGCGGCTGCCTCGGTCCGCGCGCCCGAATCGGTCGAGCCGTCCGCTCCTGCGGTGATTCGACCGATGCGAATGCGCGGCGCGGCCCGCGGTCGACAGCCTTGATTCGCGCCCGAGGTCCGGACGGGCGCGGCGGTGGTCGCCGCGATCACGACCGGCCGGCGATGCTCCGACCGTCGGCCGGCGGATCGTGACCTGTCCCCGAGGACATTCGCATGTCGCGGCCGCGTGACGGACGGTCCTGCGCGGCGGTCGTCGCAAGCACGCCCGGCGGGCCGTGCTCTGACCGCCGGTCGGCAGAAAGCGACATGTCCCCGAGGACAGTCGCGCATCGCGGCCGTCTCATGAGGCGCTCCCGCGCAGCGCAGGTCGTATGAATCACGCATCCGCGCGCCGTCGCGTGACGCGGGCGAGCGCGCGCCGTCGCGGGCGCGCGAGGCCTGCGTGGGCGGGCGAGGAGAACCCGTTTCAGCCCGGGGTTACGCTGCATCGCGGGCCGCGAGCGCGCCCGGGGGGCCTGCGAGCGGGGCCCCGCCCGCCCCGCGTGGGTTCCGCATACCCCGCGAAGACTCCGATCGTCGGGCACGCTCGAGTGCCGTGATCGCGGGGATCATCGCGCCTCTCGAATGCGATTGGAGGCTCGCCCATGATCCGGCCACGAATTTACGACGTGCTCCCCGTCCTCGCGCTGCTCGCCTGTCCGGCGACTGACGGCAGCACCACCGGCGGGACCGACAGCGACGGCCCGACCGGCGGTGCGAGCGAGCCGACCGCGGGTACCGCCCATCCGCCGACCACCGGCGGGACGAGCGAGACCGGCGAGACCGGCGACGAGACCGGCGAGACGCCGGCCGGCCCGTACGCGCGCTGCGGGGCCGGCATTGTCGACAGCGTCAGCGGGCAGATCGACGCCGCCCGCTACGCCCAGGTCGCCGGCGATTGGAGCGAGGAGGCCGTGAATTGTCGGCTCGGTCCGACGTGGGCCGAATTGCACGACGGCGACGCCACCAACGCCGCCCCCGAGGTTTGGGGCCCCGCGGGGCAGACTTGCGCCGGCGGCTATCTCACCGACGGCATCCCGGTGCAGGCAGGCGTGTGCCCCGAGGGCGGCGGTTGCTACGGCAGCGTCAGCGGCCAGGCGCTCTACGTGCCCGCCGCGGGGCTCGGCGCGGCCACCCCCGGGGTCGATCGGATCCAGACCCACGCCTGGGAGCAGGGCGCGATCTCGAGTCACCCGAAGATGCTGAACAGCCCCGAGCCTTACGTGACGCGCCCCGAGTACGACCCGGCCGCGCTCGGCCAGCCGATCGCCATCGCCCGCAGCGAGCGCAACTGGACCAACGACGGCGTGGCGATCTTCGCCGGCGGCGCCGTCGGCACCGCCGGCACCGCGACCTCGGGCTCGGTCGGCGCCTATTATCAATTCCCGCCGCACCTCGTGCCGAGCGCGGTCGCCATCACCAGCAACAACGAGTTCGTGCTGGTCACCCTGTGGAACACCGACGAGGTGCGCGGCGAGCTGGCGGTGCTGTCGGTGCGGGGGCCGACCCCGAACGCGCATTCGTGGTGGTACCACGGCCTGTTCAACGCCGGCGGCGTGCGCGAGCTGAAGCTCCTCGGCACCGTGCCGCTGCCTTTCGCCACCCCGACCTCGATCGCCGCGGTCACCACCCACGGCTGGACGAACCCGAACGACGCCAACGGCAAGTCGATGCGCAGCCTGTCGTTCACCGGGCCGCACAAGGACACCATGGTCGACACCTGCTTCACCAGCGAGGCGCAGATGTCCGACGTCGCCAATCAACAGCCGATCTCCGCCTTCGCCGAGGGCGGGTGGCTGCAGCACCTGGTCGCGCGCAAAGGCTACGCGCTGGTCGCCAGCCAGTGGGAGGACAAGGTCGCGTTCGTCGACCTGGCGCCGCTGCTCGGCTACTTCCATTCGATGTACTTCGGCAGCGAGGCCAGCTGCTCCGAGACGCTGTCGCAATTCGTGTGGGACGGCACGCAGCCGGGCGACCAGGTGCTGCCGCAGGCGCCCGCGGACGTGTGGCCCTACACCTTCGACGTCGCGCCGGAGAGCGCGCGGCCGACGGTGGCCGCGGTGTTCGACGTGACCGCCCCGCGGGCGGTGCGGGTCGGCCTCGACAAGAGCCAGGCGATCTACGGCCCGACCAATGGCGTCGACGCGTGGAAGGCCTACGCGGCCGGCGACGACGGCGTGCTGCACGTGTTCACGCCGGGGCGGCTGATGGCGAGCTGGTTCGAGGTCGGCAAGGGCGAGCAGGCCACCGGCGAGCCGGCCCCGCTGGCGACCGGGCAGATCTGCCAGCACCCGACGGCGCTGGTGATGCACCGCGGCCTGGGGGGCGATCGCTCGACCTTCCTCGACATCGTGCCCGAGAAAGTCGACGACCAGACGCAGGAGGTCCGCGGCCTGAACGACGGCGTGATCGTGGTGTGCCGCGGCGAGCGGGCGCTCCAGCACGTGGTCGCGTGGAAGGACGAAGTAGAGGTCTACGAGGAGATCCGCGACAGCCGCATGAACGACCCGGTCGCGGTGTGGTACTCGGATCGCGCCGACGTGCGCACCGTCGCCGACTTCGAGGGCCAGAAGCTGCTCAGCTACCGGTTCGGCCGGGTCAAGATCGAGGACTGGAAGGAGGGCGGCTGCGGGCCCCAGGGCGCCGAATACGGCCCCGGCGAGGGCGGCATGGGCGACCACGAGTTCGCCGGTGAGCTGGCGATCGCCGGCTCTCCGTTCCACGTCAGCGTCGCCAACGTCAACTGAGGGCGGCCGCAATTGCGTCGGGGGCGGCCCGGGCCGCGGTCGGCCGGGCTGCGACAGCACGGCACCAAGGCCCACCTCCCGGCGCCGCCCGTCATGCGAAGGCTGATGTGTCGACGTGACAGCGGCGCCTACACTGCACTGGATGCAGTGACCCGCGGTCGCATTATTGATAGTTGACGCCGCGCGCTCCGGGCCCGTAGTTTGGCCTGGGGGGATAGGTCGATGGCGAAGACTCTTGCGGTCGTGGTGGGTGCGGCGGTGTTGTTCGGCGCGGGCGAGGCGGTGGCCGGGCCCGCGCTGGTGCGGGCGTTCGACCCGGCGCAGGGCGAGCTGCCGGAGTCGATCACCACCGACTGGGCCGGCAACCTCTACATGTCGATGGGCCCGGTGGTGAAGAAGCTGAGGCCGAACGGGCAATTGACGACTCTGGCGGCGCCGCCGGTCCCGGCGGGCACCTTCATGCTCGGGCTCAAGTTCGGCCGCGACGGCTGGCTCTACGCCGGCAGCGGCGCGTTCGCGCCCGAGCCGTCGGCCGCGTTCGTGTGGCGGATCCACCCGCTCACCGGCCAAACCACCCAGTACGCCGCCCTCGATCCGCTCGGCTTCCCCAACGACCTCGCGTTCGACGATCGCGGCGACCTCTACGTCACCGACCCGTTCCTCGGCCTGATCTGGAAGATCGACGACGACGGCGACGCCGACGTGTGGCTCGCCGATCCGTCGCTCGAGGGCGACCCGGTCACGCCGTTTTTGCCGTTCCACAGCTTCGGCGCCGACGGCATCGCGTTCGACCGGTGGAAGCGCAACCTCTACGTCGGCAACCTCGACTACGGGACGATCGTCCGCATCCCGATCGACTGCCACGGCGAGCCGGGCGAGCCCGAGGTCTGGGTCGACGACTACGCCAAGCTCGCGGGCGCCGACGGCATCGCCTTCGCCGCCGACGGCGATCTCTACGTCGCGGTCAACGGGCAGGACCGGCTGGTCCGCGTCGACGACGACGGCGACGTCCACGTGCTCGCCCAGGGCGGCCTGCTCGACGCGCCGTCGAGCGTGGTGTTCGGCCAGACTTTGTTGACGAAGAATACATTGTACGTCACGAGCTTCGCCATCAATCGCTATCTCGGCGTGGTGCCGGGTACGCCGAAGCCGGCGTTGCTCTCGTTGTCGGTGCCGGACTGGGGCCTCGCGCTGCCCTGACGCGGCGGCGGGCCGGCGGTCCGCACGGTCCGACGCGTCCGCGGCGGCGCGACGGTCCGTGCGCGCGATTGCATCGGCACGGCGGGGTGCGCGCGACGCAGCGGCCGAAGCGTCCCGACCGCCGTTCCGGGTGTTATCATCACAACAGATGACCCCGAGGTCGGGAGCACCTGGGCAGTTCGGCAGCACGCACGTCGGCTTCGGGGGTCCCGACGCGGCGGCGCTGTGGAACGCCGCCGAGCTGCTGCTGGCGCGGGTGCGGCTGGCGCCGCAGCTGCAGATCGAGGAGCTGGCCGGCGCGGTGCGCGAGCTGTCGGGGCGCGAGCCGGCGGAGCTGTTCGCCGACCCCGCGGGGCTGCGGGGGCTCGTCCACGGCGACGACCTCGAGCGCTACGACGACGCGATCGCGGGCGCCTCGCCGTGCACCTCGATGTTCCGCTGGCAGTCGCCGCAGGCGCCGGTCCGCTGGACCGAGCACACGATCGTGCCGTGGCTCGACGAGCACGCGCGGCGGGTCGGCTTCCTCTGCCTCGTCCGCGCCGTGCGCAGCGCCTCCTCGGTGGAGCTCAAGCGCGACGACTCCTACTTCCACACCCTGCTGCAGACCATCAACGACGGCATCCTCGTCAACGACCCCGACGGCGCGATCGACTTCGTCAACTCGCGCCTCGCGGCCATGCTGGCGACCACCCCCGAGGCCATGATCGGGCGCCGGATCTTCGACTACATGGACGACGACAGCGCCGCCGCGGCGCGGTCCAACCTGAAGCGGCGGCGCCAGGGCTCCGAGGACCAGTTCGACTTCCGCTTCCGCCGCGAGGACGGCGCCGACTTCTGGGCCATCGTCTCCGCCAAGCCGCTGTTCGGCCCGCACGGCGAGCACCGCGGCTCGCTGGTGGCGATCACCGACATCACCGCGCGAAGGCGGGTCGAGGAGGACCTCCGGCGCGCCCGCGACGAGCTCGAGGCCCGCGTCGCCGAGCGCACCGAGCAGCTCACCCTCGAGGTGCAGGAGCGGCGGCGGGCCGAGACCCTGGCGCTCGAGGCCAGCCGGACCAAGAGCATCTTCCTCGCCAACATGAGCCACGAGCTGCGCACGCCGCTCAACGCGATCATCGGCTACACCGAGCTGCTGACCGAGGAGCGCGACGCCGAGGACGAGCTGCAGCGCGACCTCGGGCGCATCCACGGCGCCGCCACGCACCTGCTCGAGCTCATCAACAACATCCTCGACCTGTCGAAGATCGAGGCCGCGAAGATGGAGGTCGTGCGCGAGCGCTGCGTGATCGGCCCGCTGCTCGACGACCTGCAGAGCACCGTGCTGCCGGCGGCGGTCAAGAACGGCAACCACATCCAGATCCTGTGCAGCGACCCGCAGCGGACCATCGTCGTCGACCGCACCAAGGTGAAGCAGATCCTGCTCAACCTGCTCGGCAACGCGGTCAAGTTCACCCGCCGCGGGTGGATCGAGCTGCGCGTCGGGTTCGAGCGCGAGGACGACGTCGACTTCATGGTCGCGGTGGTGTCCGACACGGGGCCCGGATCCCGGCGCACAAGATCGGCAGCCTGTTCAGCGCCTTCCAGCAGGCCGACGGCTCGATCGCCCGCAAGTTCGGCGGCACCGGCCTCGGCCTGGCGATCTGCCGCGAGCTGTGTCACCTGCTCGGCGGCGACATCCAGGTCAAGAGCGAGGCGGGCGAGGGCACGACCTTCACCGTGCGCCTGCCGCTGCTGCCGATGTGACGGGCTGCCCACATTGCGTGAATGTGGGCACCCAGACTGCGAATGTCGTCAGCGCGCCAGGGTGCGCGCCACGTCGACCACGCGATCGATCCGCGGCCGCTTGTAGAACCGCTCGCCGTCGTCCTCGAAGAAGACGGGCTTGAAGTCCCTGTCGAGGATGAAGGTGCCGGCGAGGCCGACCCCGTTGCCGAAGTCCCAGCGCGACCACGACTTCAGCATCACGCCGTCCGGATCGCTGAGGATCGGGAACGTGAGGTGCTGGCGCTCGATCATGATCTTCGCGCCCTCGAGGTCGTCGGCGGACACCGCCGCGACGTGGACGCCGAGCGCCTGCAACTGCGGCAACACTTCCTGCAGCTTCCCGAGCTGCACCCTGCAGAAGGGTCACCAGTGGCCGCGGTACGTGACCAGGACCAGGCCGTTGGGGCCGGCGAGATCCGCCAGCCCGCGCGGGGTCCCGGCGCTGTCGGGGACGCGGAAGTCGGGGGCCACCGCGAACGGCGGCGGCGCCTCCGCGCGGCTGGGCGGGACCGGACCGCCGCGGTGACCCGCGCAGGCCGCGATCCCGCAGGCGAGGTGAGCTGCGAGCGCGAAGACGCGAGCAGGGCGGGGCATCGCCGAGAAGCTATCCGGACCGATGAGGCCGCCGCAAGGGCCGTGGTACGATGCCCCCAGACTCGTGTCTTCGCCCGCCGACCTGACGCTGAACACACCGCTGACGCCGGTGCTGTCCCACGTGAGTCCGTCGCCCGAGGGGACGCCGCTCACGCCGCCGGTCGACGGCGAGCCGGTCAACGACTGCGCGGCGGAGTTGGAGCCGCTGCCGAGCCAGATCGGCCGCTTCAACGTGCTCAAGCGGCTCGGCTCCGGCGGCATGGGCGTCGTCTACGTCGCCTACGATCGCGACCTCGATCGCAAGGTCGCGCTCAAGGTGCTGCGGACCGCGGCGATCAGCCGCCCCAAGCGCGACAAGGCGCGCCACCGGCTGCTGCGCGAGGCGCAGGCGATGGCCCGCTGTCGCACCCGAACGTGATCGCGATCTTCGACGTCGGCTCGGTCGAGGACCAGATCTTCCTCGCCATGGAGTTCGTCAAGGGCGTGACCCTGACGAAGTGGTTGCGCTCGGCGGAGGGCCCGAACGGGCCGCGGCGGCGCGGGTGGAAGGAAGTGCTGCTGGTGTTCATGGAGGCCGGCCGCGGGCTGGCGGCGGCGCACAAGGCCGGCGTCATCCACCGCGACTTCAAGCCGGACAACGTGATGATCGACGCCGAGGGCCGCGTGCGCGTCGGCGACTTCGGGCTCGCCCGCGCCGGCCGCGGCCTCGGCCCGATGGTCCGGCCCGACACGTACACCGAGGCGATCAAGGCGATGGCCGAGAAGAGCCTGCTCGACATGCGGATCACCCGCACGGGCGGCATGACCGGCACGCCGGCGTACATGGCCCCCGAGCAGTACCTCGGCCAGAACACCGACGCGCGCACCGACCAGTTCAGCTTCTGCGTCGCGCTCTACGAGGGCCTGTACGGCCAGCGGCCGTTCGTCGGCGACCGCGTGCCGGTGGTCCGCGAGGCGGTGCTGGCCGGCCGCGTGCAAGAGGTCCCGAAGGACACCGACGTCCCCGCCTGGCTGCACCGCATCGTCCTGCGCGGCCTCAGCGTCCGGCCCGCCGAGCGCTTCAAGTCGATGGACGAGCTGCTCGACCACCTCAACGAGACGCCGCGGCCGCGCGGGCTCGGGCGCCGCCTCGCGCTCGCGGCCGGGCTCGCGGTCGCCTTCGTCGGGGCCGCGTTCGCCGTCTACGACGTGGTCGCCGCCCGCCCCGAGCAGCCGGCCCTCGCGGGCGTGTGCGAGACGCCCGACCTCGGGTGGGACGACGGCCGCCGCGCCGCGCTCGCCCGGGCCCTCGCCGAGCGCCCCGGCGGGGCGGTGTTCGCCGGCCCGACCGTGGACGCGCTCGACCGCCACGCGCAGAAACTTCGGGACATGTACCAAGAGACATGTCGAAACGCGCAGGCCGAAAGCGACGAGGGCGCCGCGGCGCGCCGGCGGGCCTGCCTCGAGCGGCGGCGCAGCGCCTTCGCCGGGCTGGCGCGGGCGCTGTCCGAGGCCTCGGGCCCGGCGCTCGACCGCGCCGGCACGGCGCTCGACGCCCTGCCGGCCCCGGGCGACTGCGACGATCCGCGGCGGCTGGCGGCGGTGGTGCCGGGCCCGGAGGACGACGACCAGCGGGCCCAGGCCGAGCGCCTGCGGGCCGAGCTCGATCACGCGGCCGCGGTGCTGGCCCTCGGCGACGCGCCGCGGGCGTGGGACATCGCCCGCGTGCTGGCGACCGGCGACGAGACGTGGCTGCCGGCCCGCGCCGAGGCGCTGTACGGGCGGGCGGCGATCGAGCGGGCGCTGGGGCGGGCCGAGGCGGCGTCGCGCGGCCTGGCCGACGCGCTGTGGGCGGCGGAGGCGAGCCGCCACGACGAGGTCGCGGCCGACGCCCTGACGCTGCAGTTCGCGGTCGAGTGCGAGGACCTGGGCCGCCGCGGCGAGGCGCGCCGGCTGTGGCCGCGCCTGTCGGCCGCGCTGCAGCGGCTCGGCGACGACGGTCGCCGCGAGGCCAGCGCCCGCGGCCGCTACGGCCGGGCCCTGCTGCAAGAAGGCGACGTGGAGACCGCCCGCGTCGAGCTGACGGCGGCGCTGCGCCGCGGCGAGGAGGCCCTCGGCGTCGAGCACCCGCGGCTGCTGCCGATCTTGCTCGACCTGGCGACGGCGTGTCAGCGCGGCGGTCGCGACCGCGAGGCCAACAGCCTCGTCGCCCGCGCCGGCGAGCTGGCCGCGGCCCGCCTGCCGCCCGAGCACCCCGACCGCGCCCGCGTCCACGTGGTCGCCGGCGACCTCGCGCGCGCCCGCAACGACCCGGCCGCGGCGCGCCAGCGCTACGACGACGCCCTGGCCATCTACACCGAGATCTACGGACAGGACCATTCGGACATGTCCCTCGCGCTGGTCGGCCGCGGGCTGGCGGCGGCCGCCGAGCAGCGGTGGGCCGACGCGGCCGGCGACCTGCGGCGCGCGCTCGCGGCGTGGGAGCACGTCCTCGGCTCCGAGCACCCGCGCCTGGTCGAGCCGCTGACGTGGCTGTGCGCCGTCGACTCGGCCCTCGGCGAGCACGCCGCGGCCCAGGGCGCCTGCGCCCGCGCGCTGGCCCTGGCGACCCGCGCCGCCGTGCCGGCCCAGGTCGCGCTGGCCCGCTTCGCCCTGGCCAAGGCCCGCGCCGCCGCCGACCTGGCCGCCGGCGAGACCGGCCCCGAGAGCCGGGCGCAGACGGTCGCGCTGGCCCGTCAGGCCCTCGGCGAGGCCTCCGCCGGCGGCGAGACGGCCCTCGCGGCCGCGATCTCGGCCTGGATCGCCGGCCAGGGCTAGCTGACCGAGAGGTCATGGCCGAAAGGTCATGTCGTCAATGCGTTCGATTGAAAGTGATTGTCAAAATCGTGGCAGGCGTGCGGTTCTCCTGATGGCAGGATCGCCGGACGGCAACATCCTGACTTCGCGGCGCTACTGCGCCGGCGCGCCCTCGAGGAGCACCGGCAGCGACGGCGTCGCGCCCTGGGCGGCCTCGGCGGCCGCCACCCGGGCCTGGACCTGCTGGTAGATCGCGGGCCAGTCGAGCGCGGGCAGGGCGGACGCGTCGGTCAGGCGGCCCGCGAGCAGGCCGATGTAGATCGCGCCGAAGGTCGTCATGTCGGGCCCCGGGTCGCAGCCGAAGCTGGTGCGGTCGTGGCGGGCCGCGGCCAGGCCGACGAGGCCGGGCACCCCGGCCAGCGCGGGGGCGAAGCCGCCGGCGTGACAGGCCTGCAGCACCACCAGCTTGGGCGTCGTGTCCGGGAACGCCTGCAGCGCGCGCGCCAGCATGCCCGGGGAGAACACCAGGTCGTCGGCCGGCGCGCCGGCGCGGCGGGCCGTCATCAAGAACACCGGGTGGAACCCGTGGCCCGGCCCGGCCGCCAGTGCAGCGCGTACTGGTCGAGCATCGCCGCGTCTGGCGCTTCGAGCAGGTCCTTCGGGACATCCGGAGGCAGCAGCGAGCTCAGCCCGTGGGTCGTGACGTAGACGTAGAGGAACGGCGGCCGGCGAGCGGCCGCGCGGGCCAGGTGCTCGCGCACCACCGCGGTCGCCGCGGGGTAACAGTCGGTCAGCTCGGCGGCGAGGCGGCGGTACTGCGCGCGGTCGCGGCGGAACGCCTCGCGCGTCGGCTTCGCCCAGTAGCACACGATCTCGTCGGCCTGCAGCCCGCGGGTGCGCAGCAGCTCGCGCTGCGCAACGACCTCGGCGGCGAAGTTGGCGACGTCGGACCCGCCCGCGACCAGGAACACGTGCGCTCGCTCGGGCAGCGGCGCCGTGCCGTACGGCACCTTCGCGACGAAGCGCGTATATGCGAGCGGCGCCCCGCAGCCCGCGAGCGCGAGCCCGAGCCCGATCGCCGTGACTGCGCGCAGGAGGCTCACGACGTGCGAGGCTAACACGGCGCGCTCGCGGGCTCTCCGCATCCTCCTGTCACGAGGAGCCTGTCTTGAAGGACAGATGATTCGGGGCCGGCCCTGGGGCTTTCGCGCCCCATCCGCGATTGGACGCTTGATCGCGACAGTGATGAAATGGTATCGATTGTTGCGCTATGAACAGTGTTTCCATCCCCTGGATTGCGAGCGCCATCAAGGCATCGTTCGCCGCGCTGATCCTCGTCGCTGCCGCGTGCGACGACGGCGGCGGCAAGAGCTCGGACACCGACGACGCCACGACCACCACGGACGGCACCACCAACCCGACGACCAACAGCACCAACCAGCCGACCACGACGGAGACGACCGACACCGACGGCACGAGCACGACGGACGACACCGGGACGCCGACCACCGGCCCGCTCGAGGTCGACTACGAGACCGACATCCAGCCGATCTGGGACGCCAACTGCACGACCGGCTGTCACGTCGCCGGCGGTTCGGCCGCGAGCTGGTTCGTGATCACGCCGGGCGACTCGCACGGTGCGCTCGTCGGCAAGCAGTCGATCGAGCTCCCGTCGATGCAGCTCATCGCGCCGAGCGACAGCGAGAACAGCTACCTCTGGCACAAGATCAACAACACCCACGTCGAGGTCGGTGGCAACGGCACCGCCATGCCGCCGCCGCCCGCGGCTGCGCTCAGCAGCGCGGACCTCGACAAGATCGGCGCGTGGATCGACGCCGGCGCGCCCGAGTGATGATGGGTGCGTGCGACCTCATGCGTCGCACATGAAGAAGCCGCCGCCGCGCTCGGGACGACCCCGAGCGGGCGGCGGTGCGCTCGGACCGCGGCGGTCTTGTGATAGTGTCCCGCCGCCATGTACGCCTCACTACGATTGATCTTCACCTGCTCGCTGTTCGCCTTGCCGCTCGTCGCATGCGGCGATGACGGCAACGCGACCGACGCCAACGCGACGCCGGGCACGACGACGGACGACACGACGACCGCGACCGCCACGCTCGGCACGACCACCGGCACGGAGGCGACCACCGACGAGCCTACCACCGGCGAGCCGACGACCACCGAGACGACGACCGAGCCCGGGACGACGACCGAGCCCGGGACGACGACCGAGCCCGGGACGTCGACGACCGAGCCGGGCACGACGACCGAGCCGGGCACGACGACCGAGCCGGAGACCACGACGACCACGACGACCACCACGGGCGACGCCCTCAGCTGGGAGACCGACGTGTTCCCCGCGGCCCTCGAGGGCAAGTGCGGCTGCCACCAGCAGGGCTCGGGCGGTCTGACGTTCACGGGCGCCCAGGACTCGTACCAGAACCTGGTCGACGTCGACTCGACCCAGGCCGCCGGCTTCAAGCGCGTGGCCCCGGGCGACGCCGCCAACTCGTACCTGCTGGCCAAGCTCAAGGGCACGGCCGGCGACGGGCCGTTCAACGGCAACCCGTCGCAGATGCCGAAGGGCGGCGGTCCGCTGCCGGCCGACATGATCGCGCTGGTCGAGCAGTGGATCGACGAGGGCGCCGCGCCCTGAGCCCGAGCCGCCGGCGAGGATGAGCGAGAGGGCATGTCCGATCGGGCATGCCCTTTCGCGCTGGGTCTTGAGGCCATGTCCTCATGGACATGACCCATGAGACATCTTCCGATCAGCCGAGGCGCTCGGCGATCACGTCCCAGTCGACGTTGGCGAAGAAGTCCTCGATGTACGCCGCGCGCTCGGGCGGCAGCGGCTTGCGGTAGACGGCGAAGGCGTGCTCCCACACGTCGAGCGCGAGCAGCAGGCGGCCGCCGGCGGGGTGGCCGTCCTGGTGGTCCTCGACCCAGTGGTTCCAGACCTGGCCGTTGTTCGGGTCGAGGTAGGTGAGGGCCCAGCCGACGCCCGGCATCTTGGCGACGCCGACGAGATCGGCCTTCCACGCCTCGACGCTGCCGAACTGCGCGGCGACCGCCTTGGCGAACGGGTTGTCGGCGCGCAGCTCACCGGCCTTCGCGGTCAGGCCGTCGAAGTAGTACTCGTGGAGGCGCATGCCGTTCCACTCCCAGCCGGCCCGGCGCTTGAGCTCCTGGAAGCTGGAGTCGCCGGTCTTGCCCTCGTTGCTGAGGCCCGCGACCCTGGCGAACAGGGCGTTGGTGCGGTCGACGTAACCGCCGTAGAGCTTGAGGTGGACCTCGATCTGCTCGTCGGTGATCCCGACCAGCCCCCGGAGGTGCTTGTAATCCTTCGCCTTGTACTCGGTGGGCGCGTACTTGGAACCGCTCATCAGTCGCTCTCCTCGGCGGCCGGCAAGGTAGCACCGGTGGTGAAAATGAGCGTTAGCGCACAGGGCGGACGCGGCGCACAGCGGCTGCAGGACGCGACATCCGGGCCTCCATGGCCGCTTCGGGCCTCTGCCGGGCAGCAGCGCCCGGGTCGGGCCGGCGAAAATCGCGGGAGCGCCGCACGCTCGGGCCCGGCCGCGGAGGGCGGACGCTCCCTTGACACTCGCGGGAACCCGCGGCTACCTTCCCGGCCCTCCAACGCATAAGGCCGCTCGCTATGTCGCAAGTCTGTCAGGTCACCGGGAAGCGCCCTCAGGGCGGCATGAACGTGTCGCATTCGCACATCCGCACTCACAAGCGGAACATCCCCAACCTGCACCGCAAGCGCTTCTTCGTGCCGAGCGAGGACCGCTGGGTCACCCTGCGGGTCAGCGCCCACGGTCTGCGCGTGATCGACAAGCGCGGCATCGAGGCGGTCGTCGCGGAGCTCCGCGCCCGCGGCGAGAAGGTCTGAACCCGGGCGCCAGGCGGCGAGATCGCCGTCCGTCCGCGTGTCAGCCGACCGGCGCACAGATGTAAGAAAGAAGAGCGCATGGCCGAGATCTTCGTCCCGCTCTTCTTCTTCATCACCGTGCTGGGGGTCTTGCTCGGGCCGAAGTACCTCCGGTTCAAGCACGAACAGCGGATGAAGGAGCTGGAGAGCGGGTCCGCCGGGGCCGGCCAGCTCAAGGCCCTGATGGAAGAGCGCAAGGCGCTGATCGAGGAGCGAAAGGTCCTCGAGCAGCGCGTGCAGTCGCTCGAGACCATCGTCTGCAACGTCGACTTCGAGCTCAACGCCAAGCTGCAGCGGCTCGCGGTCGCGACCCAGAGCATCGCCGCCCTCGGGCCCGCGCCGGCCCAGCGCGCCGCGGTCTCGGCCGCGACCGGCGAGGCCGAGAGCCTGATCGCCGGCCAGGTCCGGCCCGGTCAGCGCGTGGCCAATCGCTTCGTCGTGTCGCGCCTGCTCGGCGCCGGCGGCATGGGTGCCGTCTACCTCGCGCGCGACGACCAACTCGGCGAAGAGGTCGCGCTCAAGGTGGTCGCCGGCCTCGGCCTGCTCGACCCCGGCGCCGCCGATCGCCTGCGCCGCGAGGCCAGCACGGCCAGGCGGATCTCCCATCCCAACGTCGTGCGCTTGCACGACATCGGCGAGGAGAACGGCCTGCTGTTCCTGTCGATGGAGTACGTGGCCGGCGAGAGCCTCGCGGCCCGGCTCACGCGGATCGGGGCGATCCCCGCGGCCCGCTGCGGCCGATCGCCGAGCAGCTGTGCGACGGCCTGGCCGCCGCGCACGCCGCCGGCGTCATCCACCGCGACCTCAAGCCGGCCAACGTGCTGCTCGCCGGCGATCGCACGGTCAAGATCATCGACTTCGGGATCGCCCGCCCGCTGACCGAGGCGGGGATGACCGCGACCAACATGGTCGTCGGGACACCCGAGTACATGGCGCCCGAGCAGGTCCGCGGCGGCCACGTCGACGCGCGCACCGACATCTACGCGCTCGGGGCGATGCTCTACCACGCGCTGACCGGTCGGCCGCCGTTCGCCGCGCCGTCGCCGATCGCCCTCGGCCTGGCCCACTGCCAGGACCCGGTGCCGGCGCCGCGGCTGCTCCGCCCCGACATCCCGGTCGAGTGGGAGACGCTGATCCTCCGCGCGCTCGAGAAAGATCCGTCGCGCCGGTTCCAGACCGCGGCCGAGCTGCGCGAGGTGTTCCGCGCCAGCGAGGCGCCGACCTGGCACGGCCCGGCCCCGACCGTGCGCGTGTGAGCCTCACTCCGCCGCATGGCGGCGAGTGAACGCTGCGTCGTTGCGGGCGCGTCGCCGACTTGGCCCCTCGACGTCCGTCGGTGCCCTCGAAGGCGCCGGGATGGAGGAGCTCGCGGTCGAGACGATGTCGGCGGGGACGTCGGCGTCGACGCGCGCGAGGTCAAAGACCGGGCCCTGGCGACGAGGGGACGAACGCAGACGCGATCCCGCGAGCGAAGGCGAGGACCGGCGCGGAGCCGCGGCGGCGAGCGGCGAGCGCGGCGGCTGTCACCTTTTTCTTCGGCGCCCGTAGAGCGAGGCGACGGAGACAAACATGCTGCGCACCACCATCGCCTCGCTCGCCCTTCTTCTCGGCAACCTCGCGTCCGCGGGCTGCCAAACCGACCCCGAAGTCCAGGCCCGCATGGCCGAGCTCGCCGAGCTGCCGGGCATCAAGGTGCAGATCGACGGCGCCGACCTCGATCACGCCCAGGCCCAGGCGATCGCCAAGCACCTCGAGGGCAAGGCGGCGGACACCGGCGCGGCGATGGTGCGGCTGAAGAAGGACAATCCGGGCGGCACGTCGCTCGAGATCGAGCTGTACGCGAAGTCGCTGCCCGCCGCGGAGGGGCTGGCCGCCGAGCTCAAGGCGACGTTCCCGGCGCTGGCGAGCGCGACGATCACGACCGCGCCGGCGGTCGGTGGCGCGGGTGAGCTGCCGGTGATCGAGGTCAGCAAGGAGCTGTCGCCCGAGGAGGCGAAGCAGGAGATCCTCGAGCAGCTGCAGGCCGACGGGGTCGACGGCAACGTGAACGTGCAGATCGAGGACGGGGCCGAGGGCCGGCGGATCGAGGTCAAGATCGACAAGCAAGAGGTCCACTGAGCGCGGCGGCGCCCGCTTCGGGGCGGCCACGGGAGTGACCTGTCCGTTCGGACAGGCGTCACGCGCTGCCCTTGGCCGGCGCGCGCTTGCGTCGGGCCGGGCTCGCGCGCTTGGTGCTCGCGCGCTTCGCCGACTTGCGCTTGGCCGCGCCGGCGGGACGGCTCGACCGCCGCTTGCTCGTCGCCTTGGCCTTCTTGGCCGGCGTCGTCTTCGGCAGCATCAGCCCGGCCGCGGTCATGTCGTGCGCCCGGCCGGCCTCCGTCAGCGTCGCGCGCTCGAACGGGATGAGCTTGCCGCGCTTGGGGAAGGTGGCGTCCTCGAGGGTCACGAGGCCGGCCGCGACCAGGCCGCCGAGCAGGTGCTCGAACGAGCGGCGATCGACGTCGCCGTCGGGAAAGGTCTCGCGGTGGAGCCGGCCGGTGGCCTGGCCGTCGGCCTGGGCCAGCGCCGCGAGCAGGCGCTGCACGTGGCGCTGCTCGCTCGCGCTGGGCGCCCGGTACTCCTGGGCGATGCAACGAGCGGGCGCGCAGGCGTCGCAGATCCCACAAGGCTCGCCGCTGTCCTCCTGGTCGCCGAAGTGACGCACGAGCCGCACCATGCGGCAGCCGTGGCCCTCGGCGAAGCGGGCCATGCCCAGGAGCTGGGCCTGCTTGTGCTCGCGCTGGGCGGCGTAGCCGGCCTGCCAGGTGCTCGCGCCCCGGGCCAGCTCCTCGCCGGTCTCGATCGCGCCGCCGTGGATCACGAGCTTCTCGAGGGCCCGCTCGAACGCCTCCCGCCCGGCGCGGCTGCGCTTCTTGTTCAGCGCGGCCCGATCGGTCGGCGTCTTGGGCAATTTCTTGAAGATCTTCTCGAGCTCGAGCGGGTCGGGGTAATCGCGCTCGTGGAAGAATTCGTGGGTCTTGCGATCGACGTAGGCGTGGAACAGGACCGCCCGCGCCGGCGCACCGTCGCGGCCGGCCCGCCCGATCTCCTGATAATAGCCCTCGAGGCTGCCGGGCAGCGCGGCGTGGAGGATCGTGCGCACGTCGGCCTTGTCGATGCCCATGCCGAAGGCGGTGGTGGCGACGATGACCTCGCGCTCGCCGGCCAGGAAAGCCGCCTGGACGCGGTCGCGGTCGTCGTTGCTCATGCCCGCGTGATAGGCCGCGGCGAGCCGCGGACCGAGGGCGCTCGCCAGCTCCTCGGCGCTCTTGCGGGTGGCGGCGTAGACGATCGCGGGCCGGCGCGCGCGGTCCGACAGGAGCTCGCGGATCGCCGCGGCGCGCTCGCCCGGGTTGCGCTCGATCACCTCGATAGCGATGTTGGTGCGGCGAAAGCCGTGGATGAAGCGCCCGGCGTCGCGCAGGCCGAGCTGGGCGACGATGTCGTCCTGGACGGTGGGCGTGGCGGTGGCGGTGAGGGCGATGATCGGCGCGGGACGCAGGGCGGGCAGCCGCTGGCCGAGCATGCGATAATCCGGGCGAAAGTCGTGACCCCACTGCGAGATGCAGTGGGCCTCGTCGACGGCGATCAGGGCCGGCGTGCGCCGGGCGAGCATCTCGGGGAAGCCGGGCACGCGCAGGCGCTCGGGGGCGATGAACAGGAAGTCGAGGTCGCCGGCCAGATAATCGATGCACGCCTGCCGCGATTCGCCGCGGCTGCGGCCCGAGTGGATGCGCTCGGCGCGAAAGCCCTGAGCGGCGAGCCGGGTGGATTGATCCTCCATCAAGGCGATGAGCGGGCTTATCACCAGAGTGGTGCCGCCGCGCGCGACGCCGGGGAGCTGATAACACAGCGATTTGCCGGCCCCGGTCGGCATGACCAACAAGAGGTCGCGGCCGCGCGTGGCGGCGCGGCAGACGGCCTCCTGGTAGGGGCGAAAGCCGGAGAAGGCGAACCGCGAGCGCAGCAGACCGAGCAGGTCGTCGGACGCGGCGTCGGCACGAGGAGCCGCGCGGAGAGGCGGGCTCGCAGCGGGGTAGAGGGGTGCGGTCGAGCGGTCGTCCGAATCGTTGGCGGAGCCGCGACGAGGCGTCGCGGCGGAATTGAACAGTTCTCCGGTGGCTCCGCGGCGAGGTGGGGTCGCGGGAGCGGAATCCCCGTCGCTCGCGGGGCGGCGGCGTGGCGGGGCGGGAGCGGACTCTACTTCGCTCGCGGATTCGCGGCGAGGCGGGGTAGCGAAGGTGGAATCGACGTCGCTCGAGGCTCTGCGGCGAGCCGGGGTCGCGGGAGTGGGATCGACGACGCTCGTGGCTCGGTGGCGAGTCGGGGCCGCAGGGGTGGAATCGAAATCGTCCGTGCCTCTGCGGCGAGTCGGGGTCGCGGGAGTGGAGTCGACGTCGCTCGTGGCTATGCGGCGAGTTGGGGGCGCGGGAGTGGAATCGACGTCACTCGTGGCTCTGCGACGAGTCGAGGGCGCGGGAATGGAATCGACGGCGCTCGTGGTTCCGCGACGAGACGGGGTCGCGGGAATGGAATCGGCGGCGCTCGTGGCTCTGCGGCGAGTCGGGGTCGCGGGAGTGGAATCGACGGCGCTCGTGGCTTCGCTACGAGACGGGGTCGCGGGAGTCGCCAGGAGAAAGTCGCTCGTGATCCGGCTGCGCGGCGCGCTCGTGGCTTCATGTGCCTTGCTCGCGGCAGTGCGGCGAGGCGAGGTCACGGAGGCGGAATCCAGGCGGCCATTCGCAGCAGTGCGGCGAGACGGGGCCGCGGGTGTGGCCTCGGCATGGTCGCTCGCGGAGCCGCGAGGCGAAGCCGCGGGCTCGGAATCAAAGCGGTCGTCGGCACGCGGGGCTGCGGAGGCGGAATCAAAGAGGTCGCCCGTGGTGCCGCGTCGGGGCAAGGTCGGAGGGGCGGAATCAAAGAGGTCGCCGATGGTTCCGGGCCGGGGCGAGGGCGCGGTTGCGAAGAGGTCGCCGGTGGTTCCGCGGCGCGGTGAGGTCGCGGGAGCAGCGGCGAAGAGGTCGGCTGTGGCACCGCGTTGCGGCGGCGTCGAGGGATCGGCCGCGAAGGGATCGCCGGTGGCCCCGGGGCGCGAAGGGGTCGCGCGAGCGGTGGCAAAGAGATCGCCGGTGGTCCCGCGATGCGGCGGAGCTCCAGCAAATATGGTGGCCGAGTCACTCGCGGGTGTGCGGCGAGAGGTACGGGTCGCAGCGGGCTCGCGCGTGCGCACGGGGCCGGGCTCGTTCGCGGGTCCGGGGGCTCGCTCGTCGTGGGCGGGCGCTTCTCGCCGCCGGCGCGGGGCGACGGAGCCGGCGGCGGCGAGAGGCCGGTGACGCGGCCGACGACCTCGGTGACGAACGACTCGATCGCCGCCATGAAGGTCGGTAGGTCGCCCTCGCCCCGCGACATTCGCTTGAGCTTGGCCTCCCATTCGCCGGTCATCGCCGGGCTCTTGACGTCGGGGTGGACGACCGAGATCAGATAAATGCCCTTGTCGGTGGCCGCGAGCGACTTGCCCTCGCGGATCGTGTATTCGCGGCGCAGGAGGGTCTCGATGATCTGCGCGCGGGTGGCGGGCGTGCCGAGGCCGAGGTCGCGCATCGCGTCCGACAGCTCTTTCTCCTCGAGCGTCCGGCCGGCCGTCTCCATCGCAGTGAGCAGGGTGGCCTCGGTGTGGCGCGGCGGCGGTCGCGTCTGTTTCTCGAGGGCCTTCGCCTCGAGCACCTGCTGCGATTGGCCGCGCGCGAGGCCGGCCGGCAACGCTTGATCGCCGGGGTCCGTTTCATTCGCCGCAGCCTTGCCGCGCGGCTTCGCCGGCGACTTGCCGTGGCCGACCTCGAGCACCTTCCAGCCGTGCTTCTGGATCGCGGTGCCCCGGCTCTCGTAATGATCGACGATCGCCGGCTCGTCCGCCGACGTGATCGTGGTGATCACGGTGGTCGCCGAATAGACGTAGTCCTCGTGCCAGGCCGCGAGCAGCCGGCGGCAGATCAGATCATAGATCTTCTGCTCGTGGGCGGTCAGGCCCTCGCCGGCCGACTTGGCGGTGGGCAGGATGGCGTGGTGATCGGTGACCCGCGCGTCGTCGACGAAGCGGCGGCCGAGCGGCCGCGTGCCCGTGCCGGGGGCCAGGAGGCCGGGATATTGCCCGCCGACGGCGGCCACGACGTCGCCGAGGGTGGCGGCCACGGCCGCGGACAAATGGCGGCTGTCGGTGCGCGGATAGCTGATCAGCTTGTGCCGCTCGTACAGCGATTGGGCGATGTCGAGGGTCTTCTGCGCGCTCAGGCCGTAGAGGCGATTGGCGTGGCGCTGCAGCTCGGTGAGGTCGTAGAGCAGCGGGGGCGGGATCGATCGCGTCTCGGCCTTGATCGAGGCGATCGCGGCCCGGCCGGCGAAGGCGCGCGCGACGATGGCCGCTGCTTCCACGCCGTCGGCCGGGAGGCGCTTGCGCTTGCTCGGCTCGTCGTCGGCGTCGCCGGGCGCCGGCGGGCGGAACCAGGTGCCGACATAGGAACCCGCCGGGGGCGGCGTCGGTGACCGGCTGGAAGCGCGCCACGACCTCGCGGTAGTCCTCGGGCACGAAGTCGCGGATCGCCAGCTCGCGCTGGACGAGGATCGCCAGGGTCGGCGTCTGCACCCGGCCGACCGAGATGTCCTGGTCGAGCACCAGGCTGTAGGCGCGCGACAAGTTCATGCCGACCAGCCAGTCGGCGCGGCTGCGACCGCGCGCGGCGTCGGCCAGATCGTCGAATTCGGCGCCGTCGCGCAGCCGCGAGAAGCCGGCGAGGATCGCCTCGCGGGTGAGCGACGAGATCCACAGGCGGCTCACCGGTTTGCGACAACCGGCGGCGTCGTAGATGTAGCGGAAGATCAGCTCGCCCTCGCGGCCGGCATCGGTGGCGCAGACGATCCGCTTGACCGCGCGATCGCTCATGAGGCGCTGGACCACCGCGATTGCTTCTTGGTGTCGGGGATGACGACCAGCGGGAATTGCCGCGGCAGCATCGGCAGGGTGAGGAGGCTCCAGCGCTTCCACGCGGGGTCGATCTCGTGCGGCTGGGCGAGCGCGACGAGGTGACCGATGGCCCAGGTGACGAGGTAGCCGGCGCCCTCGAACCAACCGTCGCGGCGCCCCGTGACGCCGAGCGCCGCGGCGATGTCGCGGGCGACGGAGGGCTTCTCGGCGATGACGAGGGTGGTCACGGAAGGGCGCGGCGCGGGCGGAGGACCCGGGCGCGCGCGACCTTAGCACACGCCGATCGAGGCGCCCGGCTCGCGCCCGACTCGCGCTGCGAGGCGCGTCTTGCACCGGACAAAGCGGGCGCCGCAGCCGCGTCGCAGGTCTCCCTGGCGTCAGCCGTGGCGGCTGCGATCCGTGGCCCGCGTCGCTGCCACGCGCGCCTCGTGGCGAGGCCGGACGGAGGCGCGAGAGGAGGACGGGCGAGACCGAGGCGTGCGTCGCTGTCACACGCGCATCGTGGCGAGGCCGGGACGGAGGCTCGAGAGGAAGACGGGCGAGACCCGAGGCCCGCGTCGCTGCCACGCGCGCCTCGTGGCGAGGCGGGGACGGAGGCGCGAGAGGAGGACGGGCGAGACCGTGGTCCGGGTCGCTGCCACACGCGCACCCTGCGAGGCGGGAACAGAGCCCTGCGAGCCTGGTCGGGTTCGGGTCGATGCGCGCGGTGAAGCGGCGACATTCAAGATATGTCCCTCGGGACATGTCCTTTCAGTCGGGCTCACGGATCGGTGAATTCGCCCTGGGCTTCGATGCGGATCTTGACCTCGCGCCGGCCGGCGCCGTCGTCGGAGATCTCGACCTGCGCGTCGCCGTGCAGGCCGCGGGCCTCGAGGCGCTCGAGGATCTGGGCGCGCGCGGCCTCGGCGTCGTCCTTGTCGAGCAGCTCGAGGTCGAACCATTCGAGGCCGAAGCGGCCGCCGAGCGTGCCGTGGACCGTCTCCACCAGCGGCTCGATCCGGCAGTTCTCGGCCTGTAGCGCCGGCACGTCCTCGACCTCGGCCAGCAGATCGTCGCCGACGAGGGCGGCGTCCTCGCCCCACAGGTCGATGAGGAGCGTCCCCGGGCCGCCGTGGTCGGCGTGGACCCGCACCGTCACCTGCTCGGCGCCGGCGCGCTGCTGCAGGCGGTCGGCGAGCTCGCGCACGTGGTCGCTGTCCAGCAGGTCCTCGCCGGGGACCTCGCACGAGACCGTCGCGCCGAAGCCGCGGTCGTAGTCGTACGGCAGGCGGCAGGCCGCCGCGACCGCGACCGCGGCCAGGCCGGCCGACAGGGCCCAGCGGTGGCCGCGGAGGAACCCGGCGAAGCCGAGCCGCGCGGGCGCGGGGCGGCGGGCGAACCTGGCCATGAGGTCCTGTTCCAAAGACGCTGGCGGAACGGACATGTCCGAGAGAACATGTTCTGAAGGCGCGCCGGCGCGGTAGAGGCGCCGCAGCGCGGCGGGGAGGCGATCAGGCCAGGGCACTCTCGGCTCCTTTCTTGCCCGCGGCGGGGCGGAGGCGGGCGCGGAGGTCGCGGAGGACCCGCGACACGCGCTGTTTGACGGCGGCCTCCTGCAGGCCGAGGACTTCGGCGATCTCGCGGTGGCGCAGGCCGTCGGCGAAGCGCAGGGCCAGGAGCTCGCGGGCGTCGGCCGGGAGCTCGCGCACGAGGGCGGCGAGCTGGTCGAGCTGCTCGCGCTGGAGGAGGCCGCCCTCGGGGCCGACGGCGTCGCTCGGCAGGAGGTCGAGCAGCTCGGGGGCGGCGGTGGCCCGCGCCTTGCGCAAGTGGTCGATGACCGCGTTGCGGGCGAAGGTGAGCAGCCAGCCGCGCACGCTGCCGCGCTCGCGGTCGTAGTCGCCGAGCCGCTCGACGAAGGCGACGAACACGCGGGCGGCGAGGTCCTCGGCGTCGGCCCGGGCCGACACGCGGCGGGCGACGAAGCGGACGACATCGGGGTAGAGGTCGCGGTACAGCGCGCGGAACGCCTCGCCGTCGCCGTCGCGGGCGCGGGCGAGGCGACGCGCGTGGAGCTCGTCGCGCAGCGGCCAGGGGAGCTGCATGTCTGTCGGGAGGGTACGGGCCGGCGCGGAAAAGGTGACGGGCGCGAAGTCACGAGTCCGCGGCGGACCGCGCGCGGTCGTCGATCGCGGGTCTCTTTCAAGGAGCGGCGCGCACCGCCTGCGCGTGCGTCTCATCGGCCAGGGCCGACGCCGGGGACGAGCGCAGCGAGCAGGACATCGCGGGCGCGAGCGGCGAGGAAGTCCCCTTCATGGAGGCGCCGAGGACGAGCGAGCGAGGCCGCGAGCGAGACGCCGCGACCAGGCCCGGCGAGCGTCGCGCGGGTCGAAGCGAGCGGCCGCGGCGCCGCGAACATGGTTCATCACCTGGATGTCTCAATGAACATGTTTCGGGAGTCATGTACGTGGATCGAGGCTGTGGAGAATCGATGGCGCGATCGGGAGCCAGGCGCCGGGAATCGACAGAGGAACGAGCCGACTGCGCGCGAGGGGCCGAGGCCGTGGAAATCGACGGAGGGCCGAGCCGCCTGCGCGAGGGCCCGAGACAGTGAGGTGCCGATGGCGCGCGAGCGGGGCTGCGCGCGGGTAACCGCTCCTGCGAGGTCGTGGAGCGCGAGCCGAGCCGCTCGAGAGTGTGGAGAATCGATGGAGCTCGAATCGAGCGCCGGCGCGGCCGTGCGCGTGGATACGATTGCGCATTGTGGAGGAATGATGGAGGGCCTTCGATCGGGCCGACGCGGCATTTCAAAAGCGGCTAGACATGGCGGCGGTGCGAACGAGGAGTCGACGATGAGAGTCATTGATGTTGCGGCGAAGGGGTATATCGACATTCCGGGCGTCTCGGCCGGGGAGACGAGCGGGGGGTTCAGCATTCAGATGTGGGTGCGGCCGTCGGGCAAGGGCGGGGTGATCTGGTACTGGGGCGAGGGCGGGCCGCTGCTCGTGATGATGAACAACGGCGGGCTCGAGCTGCGCGTGGGGGTGCTGAAGCTCCTGGCGCCGGGGGCGATGACGATGGGGCGGTGGACGCACGTCGCGGTGGAGTTCGCCGCCGACGGGGCGGCGGCGATCTTCATCGATGGGATCCGCGCGGCCGCCGGGACGCTGCCGAAGCTGGGGGCGACGCCGTCGATCCGCGTCGGCGACCAGGGCTCGCCGAGCCTCGCGCTCGCCGACGTGCGGCTGCTGGCGCGGGTGCGCTCCGCCGGCGAGCGGGCGCCCTCGGCCGAGCCGCAGGGGCTGCTGGCGCACTACGCCGGCCAGCTCGACGGGACCAGCGTGCGCGACGCGGGCCCGCTGCAGCGGCACGGGCAGCTGGCCGGCGGGGGCCAGGCGGTCGAGGACGTCGAGCTCGACGTCCTGCGCAGCCCGAGTCCGGGCGCGGTGGTGTGGGACGAGAAGCCCGACGTGCTCGAGCTGCCGCCGGTGACGACCGACTTCACCGGCGGGATCACGGTCGAGGCGTGGATCCGGCCGCGCAAGGCCGCGGACCCGGTGTTGTTCGCGCTCGGCGGTCCGGACTCTTTCAACGTCCGGCTGCGGATGGGCGACGGGACGCTCGTCGTCGAGTTCGTGGCCAAGACCGGGCCGACGGCGATCAAGGTCCCCGGGGTGGTGCGCGCGGACGAATGGCAGCACCTGTGCGTCTCGGTCGACGGCGGCGGAATGTTCAGAGCGTTCGTCGACGGCCGCACGGTCCACGAGCAGCAGGTGGCGGCGCCGGCGGTCGCGCGCGACGGGGTGCGCACGGGCGGGACGATCGGCGAGGAGTTCCTGGGCGAGGTCGCCGAGCTGCGCGTTTGGCAGGGCGGGCGCTCGCTCGAGGACGTGCGGGCGCTGTGGCTGCGCCGCGCTCGCGGCGACGAGCCTTCGCTCGTGTATTGCTATCACCTCGACACGCTCGCCGAGGGCTGGGCGATCGACGCCGGGCCGCGCCGTCAGCACGCGCGGCCGATGGGCCAGTTGACGTGGGGCGACGGCGTCGGCGCGCCGCTGCGGGCGCTGAGCGACGCCCGCCGGGTCCACGTGCGCGCGGCCGGCAAGCTGCTGCTCGACGAATTGCCGGTGTCGCTGTTCCCGACCAAGACGATCGAGGTCGGCCTCGGGGGTTGGGGGGACGTAGGTCTCAAGGTGCCGACGGCGCAGGAGTACGGGACGGTCAAGGGCTCGCTGGTCCGCTGCGCGGTGTACGAGGTCTCGATCGAGCCGCGCACGGCCGGCGGCAGCAAGCTGGCGGGCGAGGTCGAGGTCCGCGTCGACGCGCCGGTGTCCGTGGTGCGCAGCGACGGCGGGGTGCAGCGGCTCGAGGCGTGGAAGCCGGGCGTCCCGGTGAAGGTGGTGGTCAGCGAGGGGGTCGCGCGCGCGTGCGGGTGCTCGCCGCCAAGTCGCTCGATTGCCCGGCGCTGCGGCTGCGCGCGCCCGGGATGGACGCCGACTGCTGGACCGTGGTGCGCCCGGCCGACGGGGCGCAGCGGCAGCTGGCGAGCCTCAGCGCGTCGGCGCTGAAGCAGCCGCCGCCCGGCAAGACGCCGGTGCTGAAGAGCAACATGCCGAAGGACGACGCCGAGGCGGTGACCCAGTTCATGCGCGACACGGCCCGCGCGCTGCCGACGGCCCCGCCGGTGCCGATCAAGAAGGGGCAGAAGCTGTCGTGGGGCGACGTCTGGGACGTGGTCGAGGACGTCGGCGAGGCGGTCGGCAGCGCGGTGATCGACTTCGGCAGCGACGTGGCGAAGCTGACGATCTCGGCCGCCGGGGACGCGGTGAAGCTGGCCAACAAGGCCGCCGGGGCGGCGGTGCGGACCGGGGAAGCGGTGATCCGCGACTGCATCGAGGACGCGCGCGACCTCGCGGTCGACACCACGAAGACCGCGTGGGGCGCGGTGATGGTGGTCGGCGAGATGGTGGTCGACGGCTCGAAGAAGATGTTCCGCACGATCGTGGCGGGGGCGCTCGAGGTCGCCGGCGCGATCGAGGCGTTCCTGAAGCGGATCGGCGCGGCGATCCGCGACTTCATCGAGTTCCTGGCGATGCTGTTCAACTGGGAGAAGTTCCTCGCCAAGTCCGACGAGCTGTACGCGCTGGCGAGGGACAAGTTCGACGAGCTCGGCGGGTACGCGGCGCAGATCCGCGACATCCCGGCCATGCTCGACGCGCTGGTGGCGAGGCCGGTGCGGTCGGGGCTGTCCGGCAAGTCGCTCGGCAAGGCGTTCGGCGTCGGTGACTTCGAGCTGCCCGACTTCGACGAGCTCAAGTGGCTGGTCGACGTGATCGAGGAGGCGTTCACCGGCTCGCCGCCGAAGCTCGAGGACGACCCGAAGGGCAAGCAGGGGCCGACGCAGCTCGACAAGACGAAGACCGCGGCCGAGAACGAGGCGACGACGGCGGCGCTGCCGAAGGCGCTGCTGGACGCGAGCGACGTGCTGGACACGTCGATGGACGCGCTGCTCGACCTGCCGAAGAAGACGTGGGCGGCCGGCCGAGAGGTGACGACGGAGCTGACGGGCTGGATCGCCGACCACACCCCCGACCTGGTCGATCAGGCCCGGCGCACGCTGACCTCGCAGCTGAAGATTCCGTACCTCACCGAGGTGATCGAGGTGGCGATCCTGCGCGGGCGCAAGCTCGACATGCTGCGCCTCATCGCGCTGGTCGGGGCGGTGCCGGCGGTGCTGACGAGCGGCGGCAACAAGTCGACGGCGTCGCTGCAGAAGTCGGCGAAGTCGCAGGCGGAGGAGGCGATCCGCTGGACGCAGTTCGGCATCAGCCTCGTCAACTCGTCGATGTTCATCGCCCGCAGCGCGAGCGAGTGGAAGGGCAACTTCACCGCGGTGTGGACATTTAGCGTCATCGGCGGGGCGACGACGGCGGTCGCGGCGGCGTTCGACATCGCGGCCGCGGCGGCGTTCGACGACGCAAATACGCGGTGGTACGGCATCACCCACGGCGTGCTGTCGCTGTGCGGCGGGCTGTGGATGATCGGGTCGACGGCGTGGGCGATCTCCTGGCCCGAGGGCGAGGGGGTGATCGCGATCGTCGACGGGGTGATCGAGGTGGTGATCGGCTGCGGCGAGCTGGCGACCGCGATCGTCGTGTTCTCCCAGGGCGAGCTCGCGGAGGAGGAGTTCTGGGCGCAGTTCAGCTACCGCATGGCGAATTGGAGCCTGCGCGGGCTGTACCGCCTGCTCGACGGCGTCGACAACAGCCGGATCAAGGCCGCCAACGCGCTGACGACCAGCTGCGCGGTGGCGATCCTGGCCAGCGACCTGTGCGAGATGGGCTACGGGCTCACGAGCACCGCGATGGGCTGAGCGCGGCGGCGGCCCGGCGGCGAGCGGGGCTCGTCGCCGGGTCAGCCCGGGGGCATGAAGTTCTCGCAGGCCTCGTCGATGAGGCCGATCGCGTCGGAGAAGAATTGCTTGTACGAGGGCGCGCAGATCTGGCCGATGAAGCCGTTGGTGAACATCTCGGTGAATTGCACGATCCGCGGCGACAGCTCGGCGCCGGTGATGCCGCCGTTGCACTTGTCGAGCGCGGGGCAGGTCGGATTGACGGGACCGATGAGAGACAGGACGACGATGTTGGTCTCGACGCCGCCCTTGGCGGTGACCAGGCCGGTGTACCAATTGCCGGGTTCGCCGGGCGAGCCCGACTGCGGCAATTGCTGGCAGGCGGCGACCTCGTGGTCGTCCTCCTCGTCGGTGATGAGGACGACGACCAGCAGCGCGTCGTCGCGGATGAAGCCGTCGTTGCAGGCGCCGGGCGCGTTGTTCTGCGGCTGCACCGCCTGCAGCATGGCGTACATCGGCTGCTCGTTGCCGTCGCCGCCGGTGCCGACCTGGCCGGCGCAGGAGAACTTGGTGCCGAGGTCGTCGGCCTCGCTCATCCAGTTCTTGCCGCCGGCGTAGGGGGTGCAGGTGGCGTTGCTCGAGCTGGCGCCGCCGGTGCGGTTGACGAGGCCGCCGTACATCTGGCAGCCGGCGCCGTTGTAGACGTTGCTGTCGCTGCTGATCACGCCGACGTGGTAGCTGTCGGTGTTGGACAGCTGGGTCTGCATCTCCGACACGAAGTCGGGGAAGCTGTTGACGAGGTTGATCTGCTCGTCGGCCATGCTGCCGCTATTGTCGATGACGAACAGCAGGTCGACCTTCTTGCAGCCCGTGTCGGGCATGGGCAGACCGCCGTCGGGGGTCTCGCCGATGTCGAACTTGGGCGCGGGGCCGCTGTCGACGTTGCTGGTGGCAGGCTCGCTGGTGCTGGCGTCGGTGCCGGCGGTGCTGGTGGGATTGGTGCCGGTGCTGTCGGTGCCGCCCGTGGTCGTACCGTCGCTCGTCAGGGTCAAGTTGCTGATCCCGCCCAGAGTCGGCGCGGCGGTCGGATTCGTGCCTCCTCCGCCCCCGTCGTCGCTGCAGGCGGAGAGGCAGGGGACGCCGAGCGTGATCAGGGTGAGGGCGAGGGCGCGCATCAAGAATCACGGTACGCCCAGGAGCCAAGCGCTTGCAAGCGGAGACCCCCGCCCGCGGCCCGGAGGTCACGCGCGGGCGATCGACCCCGATCTGCGGGGCGCCTGGCGAGGAGCGCCGCAGCGATGCGGGCGCGTGCGGCGGAGCGTGCGCGGGCCGTGGCGCGTCGGCGCGAGTGAAACACGATCCAGCGATTTGCCGGCGGGCGCATGCGCGCGACGTGGGCGAGGGCGCCGGCGCGAGGCACGGGAGCTTCGAGGGCGCGAGGTCGCGGCCGGTCGCCGTCGTCGCTTCGCGCGCGACGTCGGCGATTGTGCATAGTCGGTGCTTTGCTGATTGTCGGGTTGGGAGCGCGGCGATTCGTCGATCTCGGCGTGCGTGGCGGACGATGGGGGCCGGAAACGGCAGCGCCCCCGCCCGAACTTCCGGCTTGGCGGGCTCTCCGCGCGCGGGCATCCTCGCCCGGCCTTCCGGAGGTCGCTTGCCATGATTCGTGCTTCGTTCGCGCTGTCCGCCACGCTGTCGCTGCTCGCCGTCGCGTGCGGGCCCACCAGTCCCGCCATCACCACCGACGACGTCGCGGAGACGAGCGACGGCACCACGACGACGGGTGGCACCGACGAATCGACGACGACCGATCCGTCCAGCGCGGGGCCGACCCCCGGCACGACGGGCGAGCCGACCACCGGCGAGCCGACGACGATCGAGCCGACCACGATCGAGCCGACCACGCTGACCACGGGCGGGCCGGCGTGCGGCGACGGGGTCGTCGAGGGCGGCGAGGCCTGCGACGACGGCAACCTCGACGACACCGACGCGTGTACCAGCGCCTGCACCGCGGCCACGTGCGGCGACGGGCTGGTGCATGCCGGGGTCGAGGGCTGCGACGACGGCAACGGCGACGACAACGACGAATGCGTGCAGTGTCAGCCGGCGGCCTGCGGCGACGGCTTCGTCGGGCCCGGCGAGACCTGCGACGACGGCAACCTCGTGGACGGCGACGGCTGCGCCGCGAACTGCATCGCCGAGTTCTGCGGCGACGGGGTGGTGCAGGCGGGCGAAGAATGCGACGACGGTAATTCCGACGACGACGACGCGTGTACCAGCGCCTGCAAGATCGCCGTGTGCGGCGACGGGATCGTCCAGACGGGCATCGAGGCGTGCGACGACGGCAATCCGATCGACGGCGACGCCTGCCTCAACGTCTGCCTGGTCGCTACCTGCGGCGACGGGATCGTTCACACCGGCGTGGAGGCCTGCGACGACGGCAACGACGAGGACCTCGACGCCTGCTCGAACGCCTGCCAGGCGGCGACCTGCTCCGACGGCGCGGCGAACGGCGCCGAGACCGACGAGGACTGCGGAGGCCCGAATTGCATGCCCTGCTCCGAAGGACAGGTGTGCGCGATCGACACCGACTGCCAGTCCGGGAATTGCGAGGCCGGCTCGTGCGGCGGGGTGACGCTGGTGGTGCCCGACTGCGCGGCGGCGAACGTCGACGCCGCGCAGGTGTTCAGCATGGTGGTGCAGCCGAAGTGCGGCTGCCACACCGGCGGCTCGGGCGGCCTGACGATGACCGACGCCGCGACCGTCAAGGCCAACAACGTCGGCGTGGCCGCCACGAACGCCGACATGAACCGGGTCACCGCCGGGGACGTGGACCAGAGTTATTTACTCTACAAGGTCCTCGGTCAGCAGAATAACGTGCCCGGCGGCGGCGGCTCGACGATGCCGCTCGGGAGCACGCTGACCGACGCGCAGAAGTGCCTGCTCGTCAATTGGGTGAAGAGCGGCGCGCTGTGACCGTCGCGGACAGCTGTCTTTGATTGTGCGGACAGCTGTCGTCGGTGCCGACGTGCGTCGATGTCGGCACCGATGATTGCGCGCGGGCGCCGATGTGGACCATGTGGCGCGCGGCCATTCTTGCTATGACGGGAGCTGTCGTCATGGCGCTGCAAAAGACCGCGTATCCGTACGCCAAGGGCCCCGATTTCAGCCGACTGTTCAGCTGGGGCATCAACCTCAAGAACGTCTCCGACCTGTACCTCGCGTCGGGCATCGGCGCCCACGACGCCTTCGGCGTGATCCAGCACCCCGGCGACGCGGTGGCGCAGACGCGCTACATCCTGCAGCAGGTCCCGGGCTTCCTCGCCGAGGCGGGCTTCGCCGTCGCCGACATCGTGCGCATCGAATACACGTTCACGCGCGAGGTCCCGCGCGGCTCGTTCGACGCCATCTTCGCGGTCATCGCCGAGTTCCTGGCGACCGAGGCGACCAAGCCGACGGCCGGCACGCTGCGCGTGGTCGAGGCGCTGGCGTTCGACCATCAGCTGGTCGAGTACGAGTTCTGGTGCGCCCGCTGATCCTCAGGTCCCGACATTGGCCCGCGGCGGCTCAGCGCCGGCGCTTGCGGGCCATGGCGAGCGTGACCTGGACGGCGTCCTGCAAGGTGCCCAGGACGATGAGCGAGTCGTCGATCCGCATGCCGTGCTCGGTGAGGGCGACCGCGGCCGCCGGCTGGATGCCGGTGAGCACGGTGCGGGCGCCGATCAGCTTGACCGCCTCGATCAGCTCGATGATGCGATAGGCGGGGGTGGTGTCGACGGCGCGCAGGCCGGTGAGGTCGAGGATGATGACGCGGGCCTGGTGCCGGACGATGCCGTCGAGCACCGCCTCGCGCACGTGCAGCGAGCGCGCCTCGTCGAGCGTGCCGATCAGCGGCAGCATCAAGACGCCGTTGGCGAGCGGCAGCACCTGGGCCGACATCTCGGCGATGAGCTCGGCCTGCTGCCGGCGGATGATCTCGTCCTGGCGCTCGCGCTCGCGGATCGCGGTGTGCAGGCGGGTGACGTCGCGGACCTGGGTGGCCTTGGCGCCGCGTCCGCCGGCCGCGCCGGGGATGGCGAACATGGTCAGCTCGAGGTCGACGCGCACGCCGTCGACGCGCATGAACTCGGTGGTGCCGGGGACGATGTCGAGGAGCATGGCCGCCGCGTCCTCGGCGGCGGCGTCGGGCGGGAGGGCGAGGATCCGCCGCAGCGCGGGTTGCAGAACATCGGCGCGGTCGGGGTGTTGGGGCGCACGAGCACGCCGTCGGGCGAGTGATGCACGAGCGCCTCGAACACGCGCACGGCGTCCTCGGCGCGCTTGCGTTCGGTGACGTCGATCGCCAGGCCGCCGATGCCGATGTTGTTGCCGCCGCCGTCGGCGGGGCCGAGCGGGAAGATGTGCTCGAGGAACACGCGCTCGCGGTCGTCGATCGGGATCTCGAACTCGCTGACGCTCGGCGTGCCGGTGCTGACGACCCGGTCCATCACCGCCTGGATCTCCGCCGCCACGTCGGCGTCGAGCAGGTCCGACTCGAGCTTGCCGACGACCTGGTCGGGGGTGCGCCCGAGCAGCGTCGCGTGCAGGCGATTGCTGAGGGTGAAGCGGCCGTCGACGTCCTTGGCGTACAGGACCATCGGCGCGTGCTCGGCGAGCGCGCGCAGGAGCGAGGCGGTCCGGGAGAGCTGCCGTCGCTGCTCCTCGTGGGCCTGCTGCAGCGCTGCGTTGGTCGCTCGCAGCGCTGCGATCTCGGCCTCGAGTTGCTGGACGGTGGGCATGCTCGAGTCCGCGTGGTCGGCAGTGTGCCGCGGGCGACCCGGCTTGTCACGGTCCGCGCAGGCGCGTGAGCCGGCGCGCATATGCAGCGGGTGTCGGGCCGACCCTCAGGCGGTGTGCGTCGCGCGGCGGCGCGCTAGAACCACTCCGGACGGGTGTTCGCGTACGAGTCCTCCTCGTCGCGACACAGGCGTACGAGCGGGGC
The DNA here is from genome assembly GCF_026626665.1 of Nannocystis pusilla. Lineage (GTDB taxonomy): Bacteria > Myxococcota_A > Polyangia > Nannocystales > Nannocystaceae > Nannocystis > Nannocystis pusilla. The sequence continues at coordinate 5,533,098 of NZ_JAPNKE010000002.1, read as the reverse complement.
CACGCGGGGCGCTCGGTCCGCAGCCAGTACTGCGCGGCCTGCAGCTTGCCGCGGTAGAACGCGTCGTCTCCTGTCGACAATGTCCCGCGGGACAGGGCCGTGCGGGCCGCCGTGGCCTGGCGCAACCATTGCCAGGCCACGGTGATCGTCATGAAGATGTCGAGGACGTCATGGCTGTGGCGGAGCATGCGCTCCGGGTCTGCGAGGTGACGTCCGGCGAGCTCTGCGATCAGCGCCCCGGCGGCGCCCGCGGCCTCCTGCAGCGCGGTGACGTCGGCGAGGTCGAGGCCGACCGCCTGCGCTTGCGAACATGTTTGAAGGATCTCCCGCCCCAGCGTCTGCAGGGCTCCAGGAGCCAGCGCGCGGCGACCGAGCAGGTCGAGCCCGTGGATGGTGGTCGTGCCCTCGTGGATGCTGTTCAGCTTCTGGTCGCGCAGCCACGCCTCCGGCAGGTACTCGCTCGAATAGCCGTAGCCGCCGTGGATCTGCAGGGCCAGCGCGTTGCTGTCGTAGCCGCGCTCGGCCGCGAAGCTCTTGGCGATCGGGGTCAACAGATCGAGCAGCAGCGCCGACCGCCGGCGCACCTCCTCGTCCTCCGCGTGGTGGGCCAGGTCGGTCAGCCGCGCCGTCTCGACCAGCAGCGACAGCCCGCCCTCGACGATCGCCTTCTGCCGCAGCAGCATGCGCCGGACGTCGGCGTGCTCGATGATCGGGACCGGCGGGCTGTGCGGGTCGCGGCGGCCCGCCGGGCGGCCCTGCCGGCGCTCGCGCGCGTAGGCCAGCGACTCGTGGTAGGCGACCGCGGCGGTCGCCACGCCGTTGAGGCCGACCATCAAGCGGGCCTCGTTCATCATCTGGAACATGTACGAAAGGCCATGTCCCGGGTGCCCGACGAGCTCGCCGCGGCAGGCGCCGCGCTCGCCGAAGTTGATGACGAGGCTGGGCAGGCCGCGCCAGCCGATCTTGTGGATCATGCCGGCGGTGCTGACGTCGTTGTCGACGAGGCCGTCGGGCCCGGGCCACAGGCGGGGGATGGCGAACAGGGAGATGCCCTTGATCCCGGCCGGGGCGCCGTCGATGCGCGCGAGGGTCAGGTGGACGATGTTGTCGGCGATGTCGTGGTCGCCGCCGGAGATGAAGATCTTGCCGCCCTGGATGGCGTAGGTGCCGTCGTCCTGGAGGACCGCGCGGGTGCGGATGTCGGCCAGGCTGCTGCCGGCCTGCGGCTCGGTCAGGGCCATCGTGCCGGTCCACTCGCCGGCGTACATGCGCCGCATGTACCTGTCCTTCAGGTCATCCGAGCCGAAGGCCTCGATCAGGTGGGCCGCGCCGGCGGTCAGGCCGGCGTAGCAGTAGGCGCCGAGGTTGGCCGCCATCAGGTAGGCCTCGGCCAGCAAGGCGACGGTGCGCGGCAGCTGCTGACCGCCGACGTCGACCGGGCGCGAGGCCGTGATCACGCCGAGGTCGCACAGCCGCGGCCAGATCGTGCGCATGCGCGGGTGGACCCGGATCCGCCCGCCCTCGAAGGTCGGGGCGGCCTCGTCCATCGGCCGGTAGGCCGGGTACAGCACCTCGCGGGCGAGGCTCCGCGCGTTGGCGAGGAAGAGGTCGAAGGTGTCGCGGTCGTGGTCGGCGAAGGCCGGCAGGCGCAGCAGGGCGGCGGCGTCGTGCACCTCGTACAGCAAGAAGGCGACGTCGCGGTCGGACAGGAGCGGGTTCCCGGCGGTCACGCGGGCAGGATATCGCAGGGCGCGAAGGCTGTCGCGCCGACCGGCGAGAGCCGGTGAGCCCCCGGCCGCGCGCCGCGGGCGGCCCGCGGTCCGCCGACGCCGGGGACCTCGCGCTCGCGCGGCGGCCGGAGGATGAATGAAGGGGCATGTCCGAAGGGACATGCCATGGCGTCACCCGGCGCAGCGGGTGCACGCGACCTGGCGGGTCAGCGCGCTCAGGTCGGCGAGCTGGCGGCGCACGTGGTCGACCTCGATCCGGACCGTCGGCGGGAGCCGCTCGGGGTCGAGCAGCGGCTGCAGCTCGGCGCGGGCCTCGTGGCTCAGCGAGGACCACAGGTCGTCCGGCAGGGCGAGCAGCAGCAGCGTGGCGGCGTCGGTCGGCCACGGCGGGGCGAGGGCCGCGACGCGGGCGTGCAGCGGCAGCGCTCGCAGGTCGGAGAGCAGGGCCTCGGCCGCACCTGTCTGTTCGGACAGGGCGAGCGGGCGCCGCTCGATGGTCAGCGGCAGGCCGGCGAGGGCCGAGAGCAGCGCGCGCAGGAGGACGTCGAGGTCGCCGGCCGGGGCCCGGGCGAGCGCGGCGGCGAGGGCGTCGAGCGCGGCGGAGAGGGCCTCGAAGCCGCCGTCGCCGAGGCAACGGGCGGTGAACAGGAGGCTCGGCGGGCGGCTGTGGCGGCGCAGGGCGACCCATCCGCGCGGGCGCCCGGTGGCCGGATCCGGCGGCTGGGTGGCGGCGTAGAGGGCGGGCAGGGCGACCCAGTGCGGCGGGTACTTGAAGCGGGCCACGTCGAGCACGAGGACGTGATCGCTGGTCGGGTCGTAGCCGCCGATCGGCGAGAAGTGGCCGGCGCCGGTCTGGCCGAGCGAGCCGCGGTCGTAGCTGACGATCAGCGCCGGTTCGACGACGGAGCGCGCGGCGGCGTCGACGGCGGCGCGGAAGTCCGCGAGGCCGCGGGCGTCGGGCCGGTGCACGTCGGCGCTGGCGCCGTTGCAGCGGGCGAGGCAGGCGAACTCGTCGAGGGTGATGCCCTGGGCGCGCACGCGCTCGAGCGGGCTGCAGCAGTCGAGCAGCTCCTCGCTGAACCACCGCCACGGGCCCTTCCACAGCCGGCCCGGATCGACGCCGAGGGCGTTGAGGGCGACGACGAGGGTGCCGAGGCCGCAGAAGGCCGGATCGGCCTGGGTGTGGAACTGCTCGATCAGCGGGAAGAACGACTCGAGGCCGCCGGCCGCCCGCGCCGCGTCGAACAGCGCCCGACCCTCGGGCGAGGCGAAGGCGACCAGCTGGGGTGGCAAGGGGCGGCGGTAGAGGCTGGGGGCAGGAGAGTGCATCGCGGCGCTCGCAGGTCGAGCCGATGATCCCGCGTCGCGGTCGATTCGTCGAGGGCGAAGCGGACGGCGGCCGCGACGCCGGGGGACGCGCATTTCCCCGATTGTGAGCACCCCGCGCGCCGCCCTATCACGTCGCTCGCAGGGTCGGCGATCGGCTGCATTGCGAGCACCACGGGCGGGTCGGGGCTACGTCGGGCCGCCCGACTCGACGAGGGCGGCGAGGCGGGCCAGCGATTGGCGCCAACCGGTCGCGTTGTCGGTCGGCGGCACGCCCGGCGGGAGGCCCTCGTGGATCGCGTGGAGGTCGGTGCCGCCTTCGTCGGCGTCGACGAGGGTGGTGGTGATCGTCATCTCGCCCTGCAGGGCGGGATCGTCGGTCTCGAACTCGAGCGATTCGACGATCCTCTCGTCGGGCACGAGCGCGACGAAGCGGCCGTGATAGGTGTCGGTGTGCGCGGTCGTCTTGCCGGTCGCGGTCGGCTCGACGTAGGTGAGCGAGACGCGGAACGCCCCGCCCTCGCGCGGCTCGAAGGTGTGCACGCTGCTGGTCATGCCGGGCGGCACGCGCCACTTCTCGACGGCGCTCGCGTCGAGCAGCGCGCGGTAGACGGCGGCGCGCGGGGCCTTGATGTGGCGGGAGATCCGGGTCGTGCTCACGGGCGAGACGTAGCACCCGCGCGGAGGTGCGCAACGGCGGGGGCGACCGCGAATCCTGGGCCGTCGCGCGATCGGGGCGGCTCCGTGCGAGCGGAGAAAAAGCGCGAACGCGAGCCATGGAGACGTCCTCAAAATGACTGGTTTGACTGTGGCAGTCATTTAAGCCATGCTGCTTTTCATGGCAGCGCGAGACCCGACGAGGCGGCGGAGGATCATGGACGTGGCCAAGCGCCACTTCACCGAGCGTGGCTTCAAGGGGACCACGCTCGACGCGATCGCCGAGGAGTCGCGCTGCGCCAAGGGAGCGCTCTACCTCGAGTTCGCCGACAAGGAGACGCTGCTGCGCGCGGTGGTCGAGGAGACGTTCGCGGCGATCCGCCGCAGCTTCGCCGCCGAGGTGATGGCGATCGCGTCGCCGCTGCAGCGGCTGGGCGAGACGCTGCGGTTCGCGTACCGCCAGTACGCGCGCGAGCCGCTGTTCGGCCGGCTGATGCGCGAGGACCCGGAGCTGCGGGCGCTCGGCCTCGGCTCGCACGAGGACGACGGGCGGGCCGCGCGGGCGCAGATCGAGCAATTGGCGGGCTGGGTCGACGAGGGCATCGCGCGCGGCGAGATCCGCCCCGACGTCGACCGCGACGTCGTGCCGTTCGCGCTCGGCGTGCTGCGCTCGGCGCCGCAGCAGCTCGCGCTGACCAGCGGGCTGGTGAGCGTGTCGCAGGAGCGCGTGCTCGAGGGGCTGGTGCAGCTGTTCCTCGCGGGGCTGGCCGCGCCGCCGAAGCCGGCGGCGAGCCGGGCGCCCGCGGCGAAGAAGAAGACCACACGCAAACAGATGAGGAGGCAGTCATGAGTGCGAGTGCCAGTGCGATCACCGTCGAGGGGCTGGGGAAGCGCTTCGGCGCGGTGCAGGCGGTCGACGACGTCAGCTTCGCCGTCGAGCCGGGCGAGATCTTCGGCTTCATGGGCCACAACGGCGCGGGCAAGACGACGACCCTGCGCATGCTGCTGGGGTTGACGCAGCCGACAAGCGGCCGCGCCGCGGTGCTCGGCCACGACATCGTGCGCGCCACGCTCGAGGTGCGGCGCGTGGCCGGCTACCTGCCGGCATCGTACGCGCTGCCGCCGGACATGACGGCGCGCGAGTTCTTGCAGTACGTGGCGGCGATGTTCGCCATTCCGCCGGCCACGGCGCGGGCCCGCGGCGACGCGCTGCTGCGCCGATTCGGCCTCGAGGACGCGGCCGACCGCAAGCTGCGCGGCTTCTCGACCGGGATGACGCAGAAGGTCGGGCTGGCGCAGGCGCTCATCAACGAGCCGCGGGTGCTCCTCCTCGACGAGCCGACCGCGGGCCTCGACCCGCTCGGCCGCCACGAGCTGCTCGAGCACCTCCGCGAGCTGGCGCAGCAGGGCGTCACGATCGTGTTCTCGTCGCACATCCTGTCGGACGTCGAGACGCTGTGCCGGCGGGTGGCGGCGATGCACCACGCGAAGCTGATCGCCTGCGGCGAGATCGCGGCGCTGCGGCGCGAGCATGGGGCGGCGACGATGGACGAGCTGTACCTCACCCTCGTGCGGAGGCAGGCGTCATGACGCGGCTCCTGTGGCTCGATTATCTGGCGGGGCTGCGCGAGCGCAAGACGTGGATCGCGGCGGCGATGCTGGTCTACGCGGTGCTGGTGATCCCGCTGCTGCTGGCCGACCCGCCGCCCCACGTCCGCGAGGCGATCGCGGCGTGGTTCGCCGACGCCGACCCGTTCGCGGTGTTCATGTTCGTGTGGATCGACCTGGTCATGAACAAGGTGGCGACGTTCGTGCCGGTGATCCTGGCCAGCGGGGTGGTGCTGCGCGAGCGCGACACCGGGGTGCTGGCGGTGCTGGCGGCCAAGCCGCTGACGCTGTCGCGCTATTTCGTGGTCCGCACGGTCTCGGCGTGCGCGGTCATGCTGACGCTGTACGTGGGGGCGCAATTGCTGGCGGCGCTGTGGTTCCCGGGGCGCGTCGCGGGCTTCCGGCCGGGCACGTTCCTGGCGGCGATGAGCCTGCACGCGTTCGCGGTGCTGTTCGCCACCGCGTTCGCGGCGACGGTGAGCGTGGCGGTGGGCCGGCGCGGGGCGGGCGCGCTGGTGGCATTGATGCTGCTCGGGCTGATGGTCGGTCTGGCGCTGGTCGGGTTCTACCAGCCCGAGTGGTACGAGATGACGCTGGTCAATCCGCTGACCCTGGGCGCGCTGTCGATGCGGGATCTGGCGCACCTGGGCGCGTCGACGCTGCTGCCGCCGATGCTGGCGCTGGCGGGGCTCACGGCGGTGACGATCGCGCTGGGCTCGCGGGTGGTGCGAAAGGTGGAGGTGTGATCATGTCGACTGCATCGCTCGAATTCTCGCAACACTTGCGCCGCGAATGGCGGTTCGTCCCGCGGCGCGGGCCGCTCGTCATGATGTCGGTCGGCGTCCTCTGCGTGGTGTTCAATCACCTGGTGTTGCCGCTGTTCCCCGAGCGCGCGCTCGCGTTCATGCGCGTGGGGTTCCGGCTCGAGGACATGGCCGGGGTGCTGGCGCTCAACGACCTGATGGGCGTGTACTTCCCGACCTTCTTCGTCGGGCTGACCGGGTCGCTCGGGGTGGTGCTGCTGGCCCGCGAGGAGCACCGCCTCGAGCTGCTGCTCGCCAAGCCGGTGCGCACGGCCGACTTCGTGGCGGCGCGGGCGCTGCCGGTGCTGGCGTGGACCGCCGCCGTGGGCGTGGTGAGCTCGACGGCGATGGCGATCGCCCTGGCGGTGCAGGCCGAGGTCGGGACCAGCGTGACGCCGCTCGGAGCGCTCGGCGGCGGGCTGCTGCTGACCGCGCTGGCGGTGGTGCTGCTGGCGGCGCTGCAGATCGCGTTCGTGCGGATCCGCGACCCGTTCACCGGGCTGCTGGTGGCCTGCGGCGCGTGGTTCGGGACGATGATGCCGACGGCGGTGCTGCTGTACCGGCCGGACGCGTTCGCCGGGCATCCGGTGGTCCTGCACAACCTGGTGATGCCGAGCCTCCTGTGGCACGAGGCGACGCTGCGCTGGCTCGGACCGCTGAGCCTACTGCTCGCGCTGCCGCTCTCGGTGGTGCTGGCGCGCGCGGCAGGGGCGTGGCTCGAGCGCTCCGACGCGCTGTGATGGCCGAGGCAAGCTGGCGTATAGGCCATGTTTTTCAGGACATGGCCTGAAGAACATGGCCGTGACTTCGACCTCGGTGGCGGTTCGTGGCCGTGGTGAGCGGGGGCGAACCGACGACGCGCGCGCTCGCCGGAGCTTGTCGTGGGCGACGCGCGATGGACGAGTCCGCCGGTGATTCTCACGCTGCGAGATCGGAGGTCGGACGTCGTCGAGTCGAGGCGTGAGGATCTCGCGTGCGCGAGTCGCCCGAGCCCGCGCAGCCTTGTCGAAGCCGGAGCGGCGGATTATCACCTCTCGCATGAGAGCGATCGTCGTCGAAGAGTTCGGTGGGCCCGAGGTCCTGAAGGTGGTCGAGTTGCCGGCGCCGCAGCCCGGAGCGGGGGAGGTCCGGATCCGCGTGCGCGCGGCCACGGTCAATCCGACCGACGTGTTGCTGCGCTCGGGGGAGATCGCGCGATTGGTGCCGAAGCTGCCGCCGCCGCCGTACATCCCCGGGATGGACGCGGCAGGGGTGATCGATGCGGTCGGTCCGGGCGGCGACGGCCGGCTGAAGGTCGGCGACGAGGTCATCGCGGTCGTCACGCCCTTCGGTCCGCACAAGGGCGCGTACGCCGAGCAGGTCGTGGCGCCCGCGGCCTCGGTGGTCCACGTGCCGAAGGGCAGCGGCCTGCCGGCAGCGTCGACGCTGCTGATGAACGCGCTGACGGTGCGCCTGGGGCTCGACGCGCTCGGCCTGCAGCCCGGGCGGACGGTCGCTATCACGGGCGCGGCGGGGGCGGTCGGGGGCTTTGCGATCAAGCTGGCCAAGGCCGACGGTCTGCGGGTGATCGCGGACGCGTCACCGGCCGACCACGCGCTGGTCGAGCGGCTCGGGGCCGATGTCATCCTCGAACGCGGCGACGAGCTGGCGCGGCGGATCCGCGAGGTCGCCCCGCAGGGGGTCGACGCGGTCATCGACGCGGCGATGCTCCACGAGCAGATCTTGCCGGCGATCGCCGACGGCGGAGGAATCGTGACAGTGCGCGGATGGAGCGGTCCGACGGAGCGCGGCATCGTGGCGCACCCGGTGTTCGTCGGCTCGGCGCTGACCGACACCGCGAAGCTCGAGCGCCTGCGCCAGCAAGCGGAAGTGGGTGAGCTGACCCTGCGCGTGGCGAGGGTGCTGCCAGCCGCGGAGGCCGCGGAGGCGCATCGCTTGCTCGAGGCGGGCGGCGTCCGCGGTCGGCTGGTGCTGGACTTCAGCGCCTGAAGTCGCGAGCGTGCCGCGCAGTGATTCGGCGTCGCCGCGAGTTGCGCCGCGGACTCGAGCGCCCGACGGGTCCGGGCCGCGGGGCCGCCGTCGTCGAGCGACGCGGCCGGCTCCGGGCGCGGGCTTGACAGTCCGCGGGCTGCCGCAAAAAAACCGCGCGTGGCCGTCCGGTTCCCGTTCACGCAGTGGATCTCGCCGCGGCAACCGCCGGAGGTCGAGCGGCTGCTGAAGTCGGCGGCGACGCGCGAGGGGGTGCTGTCGCTCGCGGGCGGGCTGCCGGGGGAGGACCTGTTCCCGCGCGCGGCGCTGGCCGAGGCGCTCGAGGAGGTCATGCGGGAGCACGGCCGCGAGGCGCTGCAGTACCAGTGGCCCGAGGGCTACGGGCCGCTGCGCGAGCAGGTCGCGGCGATGCTGCGCGACCGCGGCGTCGAGGTCGCGCAGGACGAATTGCTGATCACCAGCGGCGCCCAGCAGGCGCTGGATCTGCTGGCGCGACTGCTGCTGCGCCCCGGCGACGCGCTGGGGATCGAGTCGCCGACCTACGTCGCGGCGATCGAGGTGTTCGGGCTGCAGCGGCCGCGGATGGTCCCGCTGGCGCGCGGCGAGGACGGGCTCGACCTCGCGGCTGTGCGCGCGCTGGTGCGAGGCGCCGAGAAGAGCCTGTTGTACCTCGCGCCCGCGGGCCACAACCCGAGCGGCTCGTCGCTGAGCGCCGAGGCCTGCGAGTCGCTGGTCGAGCTCAGCCGGGCGCACGACGCCCTCGTCATCGAGGACGACGCTTACGGGCGGATCCAGTTCGAGGCGCCGCGCCGGCCGCTGCGCAGCTACCCCGGCGCGGAGGAGCGGGTGATCCTCGTCGGCACGTTCTCGAAGGCGCTGACGCCCGGGCTCAGGGTCGGATGGATCGTCGCGCCGCCCGCGGTCACTGCCCAGCTGGTGCTGCTCAAGGGCATCGCCGATCTGCAGACGAACACGCTCGGGCAGATGGCGCTGTCGAGCTACCTCGAGCGGCACGACCTCGACGCGCACGTGGCCCGCTGTCTGCCGCGCTACCGCGAGCGGCGCGACGCGATGCTGCAGTCGCTCGCGGAGCACATGCCGGCGGAGGTGCGGTGGACGCGGCCGACGTGCGGCTTTTCGGTGTGGGTGACGCTGCCGGAGGCGCTGGCGGCCGAGGCGTTGCTGGCCCGGGCGATCGAGGCGGGGGTGGCGTTCGAGCCCGGGGCCGCGTTCTTCCCGGTCGAGACGCCGCGCAACTACCTGCGCCTGTCGTTCTCGAATCAGACCCCGGACCGGATCGCCGAAGCAGTGGCGCGGCTCGGCAAGTCGCTGCGCGCGCTCTGAGGGCGTACCGGCGGGCGTCGAGGCAGCGACGTCGAGGCTCGGTTATCATCGACCGCGCCATGGCCGAGGCGCTCACCGTCGATGCGACGCGCGAACCCTATCCCGACAGCTTCTTCGCGCTCAGCTGGCGCTTCGCACCCGACCCGGGCCGGCCCGCGCAGACGTCACGGGGGCTGCTCGACGACGTGCTGGCGATCCTGGCGATCACTGCGCGGCACGAGCTCCTGATCCCGACGCATGTCCACGACGGCGCGCGGCGGATCGCGCTCGAGGTCGACTCGGTCGCGGCGTTCGTCGAGCGGCTCGCTGCTCTGATCGACGCCCGCGAGGTCGGCCCGTACCTCGACGAGATCGGCGGCCACGGCCTGGTCGCGCGCCCGGACGGCGCTCGCGTGCGGCAGGACGGCCTTATCTCCCTGCAAGACCTCCGCCTGGGCGAGCGCGAGTTCTCGGTGGTCACGCGCAAGAGCCTGTGGACGCCGATCGCGCTCGACCGCAGCTTCGGCTTCGAGTGGCAGGTCGAGCTCGCCGATCTCAACGGACCCCGCCTCGAGCGGTGCCTGCAAGAGATCGACGTCGCGCTCGATCTCGCCGTCGAGCCGGCAGCGCACGAGCTCGACCGCGAGCAGCCGATCTGGATCCGCGGCTTCAAGCTGTTCACGAGCCCGGAGATCCTCCGTCGCGAGTTCGCCTGCGACCCACCGCCGGGGCTGGCGTCGATCGATCGATTCATCGCACCCGGGGCGTGAGACGAGCAGGTCCGCGCGCGGACGAGCCGGGCTGGCGGTCGCCGGGCCGCCCCGGGCGTGGTGTACGATGCCCGGCGAATGTCGACCCGCACGCTCGTCGCTCACGTCCTCGCCACCAGCTCGCTCGCGCTCGCAGTCGTCGGTTGCGGCGACGACGGCGGGCAGGCGACGGCGGGCCAGACGGCGACGATGGCCACGACGGTGAGCACGAGCAACGGCACCCAGCCGACCATGGACGCGCCGACGTCGACGAGCAGCACGGAGGGCGGCTCGGACAGCGAGACCGGGACGTCGACGGGGAACCCGGGGACGATGAGCGGGACGATGACCGGCACCACCGGGCCGACCGATCCGTCGGCGGGCGCCAGCAGCTCGACCACCGATGACACCGGCGCGGTCAAGTTCGACATGGCGAGCAGCGGCGACTTCGGCGCGCCGCCGTCGTCGTGCAAGGTCGTCGACGACATGGACGCGATCGGCGACTGCACTGACAAGGCCCCGCCCGACTCGTTCGAGCCCGAGGCGCAGTGGACGTTCACGGGCCCGCCCGGGTTCGAGAACTGCATCGTCATGCCGCTGGTCGTCAACCTTACCGACGACAACGCCGACGGGGAGATCGATCTGTGCGACATCCCGGACGTGGTGGTGGTGGCGGGGCCCGACCAGGGCTCCGACGTGCCGCCGTCGCGGCTCTACGTGCTCGACGGCGCGACCGGGGCGGTCCACTTCTTCGCCTCCGAGATGGTGCAGTTCGAGGGCACGCCTGCGGCCGGCGACATCGACGGCGACGGCATCGCCGAGATCGTCGCCATCGAGCCGGGCTCGGGCGGCCGCCTGATCGCCTTCGAACACGACGGCCAGGTCAAGTGGAAGAGCAACACGTCGTGGCCCGGCTCGCAGTCGGGCTCGATCGCGCTGGCAGACATCGACCAGGACGGCGACGTCGAGATCGTCGCCGGCGCCAATGTATGACCACAACGGGGTCGAGATCTGGACCCGCGGCAACGATTCGTCCTACAACGCCTCGGCCATCGCCGACCTCGACGGTCAGCCCGGGCTCGAGGTGCTGATCGGCGGCGCGGCGTTCCACGCCGACGGCAGCACCTGGTACGACACCAATCAGTTCGGGTGGATCTTCCCGCAGATCGCCAACCTCGACGCCGACCCGCAGCCCGAGGTGCTGCTGGCGCTCGACAACAAGATCGAGCTGCGCCAGCACGACGGGACGCTGGTCTGGAACTTCACGCCGAACGGCCAGAACGACCTCAGCCGACCGATCAATATCCACGACCTCGACGGCGACGCGGCGCCCGAATTCGGCGTCAGCGCGCCCAACTTCTACGGGGTCTACGAGACCAATCAGGCGCTGCTGTGGCAGGCGGCGGTGATCGACCAGAGCGGCCAGGCCGGCGGCACGGCGTTCGACTTCCTCGGCGGCGGCAAGGCCCAGGCGATCTACGCCGACGAGCACACGGTGTGGGTGTTCGACGAGATGGGCTCGCCGCTGATGGACACGCCGCACCTGTCGGGCACGATCATCGAATACCCGGTGGTCGCCGACATCGATAACGACGGCTCGTCGGAGATCCTCGTGGTCTCCAACACGCTGCTCAACGGCGGGGTGGTGCCGTTCACGGTCCAGGCGGTGCGCGACGTCCAGGACCGGTGGGTCCAGGGCCGGCGGATCTGGAATCAGCACACCTATCATGTGACGAACGTGCGCGAAGACGGGACCATCCCGCAGTTCGAGCCGCCGCACTGGACGAAGCTCAACACGTATCGCACGCAGGCGCAGATCGCCGCGGGCGGCGAGGTGTGCATCCCGCCGCAGTGATTGCGTCGACGCGCGCATCTCCGATTCGCGGGATGACCCGCGGCCGGTCGGTCGCGACTCGCAGGTGTCGCCAATGCGCCGCTGCCGGAGTCAGCCGCCGAGCCACATCCACAGGACAGCGGCGACGAGCAGCAGACCGACCAGCAGATTCAGCGCGATGAGGAACTTCTGCGGGCCGCTCGCAGCGCTCCGTTCGACGGCCGCAGCCGAGGGCGCCGCTGGTGCCTCCGCCTGAGTCGTCTCTTCTGGTCGCTGCTGGGGCGGCGAGCCATGGACTTCCGGCGTATGGGGGCGGTCGACCGGCGAGACGACTCCCGTCGCCTCGCTGACCGCCTCGGCTTCCTGCAAGATCAAGGTCGCATCGTCCGGCCTGGGGGCCGCAGTCGCGGTACGCGGGACGACTTGCGTGTATGCCCCGTCGAGCGGGCTCGCGCTGCGGGCGAGCATCATCGTCTATTGCGCCTCGAGGCGGTCGAGCCAGGGGGCGGAATGTCTGTGTAGGCGCATCGTCCCGCTCGGGCTGGCCCCTCGGTCGCGGGACGGCTACGCGCGCCCGTACGGCCGCAGGTCGTTCGCCGCGCGCCATCACTGTCGTCCGCTCATCGCTCTCTGCGGCCTCCGGTTCGCCGCCCCGCGGTAGCACCCCGGTATGTTGCGCGGCCCTCTGGACCCCGGAGTCACCGCTCCGCGGCAGAACCTCCGTCCGCTCTCCGCTCGCGGTCGCCAAACTCTCGGCGCCCTGCGGCGGCCCCTCGGGACCCGCTTCGACCTGCTGCGCCTGGGTTCGGTCTCTGCGCGGCAGCACCGCCGTCCGCTCATCGCTCGCGGCTGCCCCCTGCGGCAGCACCTCCGTGCGCGCCTCGGCCTTCTCCGCCGCGAGTCTATCGCTCCGCGGCAGCACCTCCGTCCGCTCCTGAGCGCCGAGGTTCACCTGCTCGCGCCTGCGCGGGGCGAGCGGATGCTTCATGCTCGCGTCGGGGCCCCTGTTCGGCGGGCTCGTCGACGGTCGGGGCATGTCGCCGGGGACGCTTCCCTGCTCCTGGCTCGACGAATGCGTCGTCGGGGGTGGCTCACCCAGGGCGCTGCTCCGAGGAGCCTCCTGGACGCTCGCGGGCGGCTGAGCCGGCGATGGTGTGTCGACCTGCGGCGGCGGTGGGAGCAGCGCCGCGAGATCGCGCGCCAGGCTCGACGGATCGGGGATGCGATCTTTCGGCCGGCGCGCCAACGCGCGGGTGATGACGGCCGTGAGCGGCGCGGGTAGCTCGATCTGCGGCGCGACCAGCGACGGCACCGGCGCCGGCTGGGTCAGGAGCTTGATCGCCACTGCCGCGGCGCTCGGACCGGAGAATGGATGGACTCCGGTCACCATTTCGAAGAGCAGGACCCCCAGCGAGAACACGTCGGATCTGCCGTCCCCGGGCGCGCCCTCGAGCTGTTCGGGCGCCCGGTATTCGACGAACGTGCCATCGGCGCGCGGTCGAACCGGCGGTGCACCGAGCTCGGCAATCCCGAAGTCGAGCACCTGAGCCTGCCCACTCGCAGCGAGCCACACGTTCCCGGGGCGGAGCGCGCGGTGGGCTGCGCCGGTGGCTGCAGCGAGCGTAGCCAGGCCCTCGGCGCACGCTTGCACGATGGCCGTCGCGCGCGTCCACGGGATCGGCTTGAGGCGAGCGCACAAGCTGGCCAGATCTTCGCCCTGTAACAGCTCCCCCGCCACGAACGGCGGCGACTCCGACGTTGCGACCTGGACGCCCGGCACGATCACCGCCGGATGCACGACGGCCGACGCGGCCGCGAGGCGGGCCGCGTAACGCTGCAGTTCTCCGGCAGCGACGTGCGCGCCGTCGAACACCTTGATGGCGATCGGACGATCCGCGCTGCGATCGTGGGCGAGGAACAATGAGCAGCGCCCACCGGCGAGCACCTGGCGGAGCTCGTAGCGTCCCGCGAGCGTATCACCGACCTTCACGGCCCACCCATCGATATCGAGCTCGTCGCAGCGCCTCCCGTCGAGCTCGCCAGTGTGATGCCATGAACCCCCGCGTGGAAACCACACCACTATATTCGGGATCTTCGGCACCGATCAACACGGCGGTCGCAAAATAGGACGACCAGGTCGCCCCGCCCCCGACTCGCGTTTTCACCCGCCCGCGGCGGCGTTCGCGGGGCACATCCGCTCGCGCCGATTGGCGACAAACCGAAGCACTTGTCCTGGTCGAAGGGCGAGGGTTAGCCTGACGCCGGTGGTGTTCGGGGAGGGTCCATGGGGGAGCACGACGGGAAGAGCGTGGGCGGTCAAGCTGGTGGCCACGGCCTCCTGACGCCAGTGCTCTATTCGCTGACCTGGCACGACGCGCCGGCGGTCGATTGGCGGGTACGGCGTATCGAATTGCTCGAATCGATCTCGGACCTTTACACCCTGCGTTTGCACCTCCTCACCGAGGATCTCGACGCCGACGTCGACGCCTTGCTCGGGGCGAGCTGTACGCTGACGCTCGCGCGGGCCGTGCCGGAGCGGGCCGTTCACGGCATCGTCCGCAGCGTCGACCTGCGCGGCGTGGCCGACGAGCGTCTGCGGGTCGAGTTGACCGTCGTGCCGGCGCTGGCGCTGTTCGCCCAGCGCCGCGACACCCGATTCTGGCAGGACAAGACCGCCCTCGACATCGTCCAGGAGGTCTTGAAGGCCCCGCTGCGCGAGCTCGGCCGCGGGCTCGCGGTCACCGCGGACGCGCAGGCCTACCCCCGCCGCGAGTATTGTGTGCAGTACCGGGAGACCGACCTCGAGTTCGTCCGCCGCTTGCTCGCCGAGGAAGGCATCGCCTTCTACTTCCGCCACGACCTGGACGACACGGCCGAGGTCTTGACCCTGCTCGGCCTCACGCAGCACGCGCCCGAGCTCGCCCACCCCGACCTCAGCGAATTGCCGGTCAGGGCGCCGGGGGGCGGCGCAGCGTCGACCGAGTCCATCGCGGCCTTCGACTGGCGTAGCGACCTCGCCGGCACCTCGACGGTTCAGCGCGACTGGGATTGGCAGCAGGCCGCCGATGCCCCTTATCAACACGAGCGCCGCGGCCAGGACAGCAAGAACCGCGTGCGCGAGAGCTACGATCACGACGACCGGCGCCTGCACGCCGACGACGGCAAGCAGCGCGCGTCGCCGGCTCGAGGCGATGACCGCCACGAAGGACAGCGGGGCCGGTCGAAGCGACGTCGCCGCGCTCGCCCCGGGCCACCGGATCAAGCTGGCGCTGCACCCGCGCCACGAGCTCGACGGCGAGTACCTGCTCGCACGCGTCGAGCACCGCGGAGAGGCGCCGGAGGCCGAGGCCTTCGGCGACGACCACCAAGGCGGCACCCGCTACGACAACAGCTTCGAGTGCGTGCGCGCCGACGTCCCGCTGCGTCCGCCGCTCGCGCCTGCACGTCCGCGCGTGCACGGGCCGCACACGGCGATCGTCGTCGGCCCTGCAGGCGAGGAGATCCACACCGACGAGCACGGGCGGATCAAGGTCCGATTCCACTGGGACCGCATCTCGCCGGCCGACGACACCGCCTCGTGCTGGATCCGCGTCGCCCAGACCTGGGCCGGCGCCGGCTGGGGCGCGACGTTCCTGCCGCGCATCGGCATGGAGGTCCTGGTCGAGTTCATCGACGGCGATCCCGATCGCCCGCTCGTCACCGGTTGCGTCTACAACTCGACCCACGGCGCGCCGTACCCGCTCCCTGCGAGCAAGACCCGCAGCGCCATCAAGACCGAGTCCACCCCGGGCGGCGGCGGCTTCAACGAGATCTCGTTCGAGGACGCCAAGGGCGCCGAGGAGCTGTTCATCCACGCGCAGCGCGACCTGAAGCTGGTCGTCCTCCGCGACGGCGGCAGCAACGTCGGCCGCGACGACGCCGGCAGCGTCGGCCGCGACCAGAACGCCTCGGTCGGGAACAACCGCGTCGCCTCCGTCGGCGCCAACGAGACCGCCTCTGTCGGCGCCAACCAGACCGTCTCGGTCGGCGCCAACCAGAGCATCTCCGTCGGCGCCAATCAGAGCACCTCGGTCGGCGCCAGTCAGAGCACCTCGGTCGGCGCCGACCAGAGCGTCACCGTGCAAGGCAGCCGCACCACGACCGTCACCGGGAGCGACACCGTCTCGGTCACCGGCGAGCGCAGCCTGAGCGTCGACGGCGGCCTCAACGAGACCATCACGAGCGGCGCGAGCCTCACGGTCACCGGTACGCGCAGCGTCGTCGTGTCCGCGGCCGCCACGGAGACCGTGGGCGCGAGTCGTACGGTCATGGTCGGCGCGGCCCAGACCCACACGGTCGCTGCTGCCGCGAGCCTCACCGCGGCCTCCATCGCGCAGACCGCCGCCGGCGTCTACACGGTGCAGGCCGGCGGTGCCATGACCTCTCCGCCGGGCCTTCGGCCGACCTCGGCGCCCTGGCGGTGACGATCGCAGGCGCTACCTCGATCCTGCTCACCTGCGGCGGCAGTGCGATTCAGCTCGATCCGGGCGGCGTCACCATCAACGCCGGCACCATCAAGATCGCCGGCGGCTCCGTCGATATCACCGGCGGCATCGTCAAGATCAACTGATTCCCGGAATTCGTCATGGATCCGCTGACCCGCGCCGCCCAACGATTCTCCGGCACGCTCGCCGAGCGCTGGCGACAGGCCCCGCTCGTGCGCCTCGTCGCGGCCGCGCACCACCGCACTCACCTCGTCGGCGGCCTCCGTCTGTTCGAGTGGGCGCCCGACAACCGCTGGCCGCTGTGCCTCGTCGAGGCCGCAGCGGACGATCTCGCGGTCCTCGCCGACGCCGCTCGCACGCAGCTGCTCGCCGACCTCGCTCGCCTGCGTCAGGGCCTGGCCGACGACGGCGTCGCGCTCGTCGATCCCGCCGTCCTCGCCGACGACGCCGCGACGGATCCATTGTCACGATTGCGCCACCTCGTCCTCCTCGCAGGCGAGGCCCTCGCGCGGACCGGCGTCCTGTCGGGCATCACCCTGGTCTTCGTGCCGGGCGCCCCACATGTCCCAAGGTCATGCGACGCCTCGCCGTCGCCCTCGCGGCGTGGCCCGAGCGCACTGACGTCCGCCTCGCTTTCACCGTCGACGAGCCCGCGACGCTCGTCGACGTGGTGCCCGTCGCGGCCGCCTTCGACCTCGACGACGCCGCGCTGCACGACTATTGCCAGCAGCAAGGCGAGCGCCAGGCCGCCGCCGCCCCGCCGGCCGAGGCCGCGGTGCGCCGCCAATTGCTCGCCGCTGCGGACGCGGCCCGACGCCAGGATCTCGCAGGCGCGCGACGGGCCTACCAGGCTGCCTGCACCGAGCTCGAATCACAGCGCAGGACCACCGAGGCCGCGGTCGTGCATATCACCCTCGGCGGTCTCGCCTTCGGCCTCCAGGACGAACGCGCGGCGCTCGACCATTTCGAACGCGCGGTGGCCCACGGCACCACGGTGGGTGAGCCTGCGATCGCCGCGCAGGCTCACCTCGGCGCGGCCGGCGTTCTCTTCACCCGCAAGGACCTCGCCGGCGCGGCCCTCCGCTACGAGCTCGCGGCTCGCGACGCGGCCCCCGGTCCTCTGCGGATCGAGGCCCTGCGAATGGCCGGCACCTGCCACCTCCAGCTCGGCGACCGGACCGCCGCCGCCGACGCGTGGCAGGCCGCGGTGACCGACGCCGGCGCGCTCCCGGCCGAGGCGCGGGTTCAGACCACCTGGAAGCAGGCCGGCGAGGCTCTCCTCGCGCAATTGCAACGCAGCGGTCAGGCCGCCCAGGCCGCGCATCTCCGTGCCCTCCTGCAGGCCGATTGAGGCGAGCATGACCCAGGCCGCCAAGTTCTTCGATCCCGTCCTCGGCATCGACATTCACATGGTGGTCATCCCGCCGTCGCCGGCGCCGGTGCCGATGCCCCATCCATTCATCGGCATGGTGTTCGACCCGATCGGTGCGGCCATCGGCGCGGTCATCGGCCTCATCCTCGGCGGCGGCGGCCCGGTCCTGATCAATTCGCTGCCCGTCGGAAATACCGGCACCCAGGTCCTGGCGATCCCGCACTTCCCGATGGGTGCCTCGTTCCACGCCTGCGACATCCCCGGCAACGACGGCGTCATCGTCACGGGCAGCAAGACAGTCACCATGGCGGGGGCGTCGACCGGTCGCCTCGGCTCGCTGGTGATGAGCTGCAACTTCCCGATCAACCTGCCGACGTCCCTGTGCCTCGCCGTGCCGATGGGCGCCCCCGTGATCGTCGGCGGGCCCGACAGCTTCGACATCCTCGCCGCAGTCACCCAGGCGATCCGCACCAAGTGGGTGTCGAACAAGCTGCACACCCTGCTCAAGGCCAAGCCCGGCTCGCGCCTCAGCAAGGCGATCTGCTTCCTCACCGGTCACCCCGTCGACGTGATGACCGGCGCAGTGTTGACCGACGCCGTCGACTTCGAGCTGCCCGGCCCGCTCCCCCTCAAGTTCGAGCGCAATTACTACAGCCGCGATCCCCAGGCCGGAGCGCTCGGCCAGGGCTGGTCGCACAGCCTGGAGGCGGCGGTGCGCGACGACGGTGACGCGCTGCTCGTCCAGCTCGAGGACGGCCGCCAGGTCTCGCATCCCCCGCTCGCCGTCGGTCGATCCGACTGGGAGCCCGTCGAACGCTACACCCTCACCCGCACCGGCGAGCACGACTACAGCCTCGTCTTCACCGACGGCCGCACCCTCGATTTCTCGCGCGTCCGCGGCGCCGCCTGGTCCTGCCCGCTCGTCCGGATCCGCGACCGCAACGACAACGCGATCAGCCTCGTCCACGAGGCCGGTCGCCTGGCCGGCGCCACCGACAGCGCCGGACGCAAGCTGCGCTTCCTCCACGACGGCGACGGCCGCCTGCTCGGCGTCCGCTACCATCGCGGCGGCGCCCAGGGCAAGTGGGTCGAGCTCGTCCGCTACGCCTACGACGCGAACGGCCAGCTCGCCGCGGCCCACGACCCCAAGGGCCGCCCGTTCACCTACGCTTACCGCGGCGGCGTGCTCGTCCGCGAGACCAATCGCAACGGTCTGTCCTTCCACTTCGAGTACGACTGGGACGACCCGGACGGCTGGTGCACCCGCACCTGGGGCGACGGCGGCATCTACGCTCGCACGATCACGTACGACAAGCACGGTCACGTCACCCTCGTCGACGACTCTCGCGGCGGCCGCACCCATTACTTCGGCAACGGCGCCGGCCTCGTCGATCGCGTCCTCGACCCGGAGGGCGGCGAGTGGCGTTACGAGTGGCATCGCGAGCAGCTGCGCAAGACCGCCGAGGTCGACCCCCTTGGCCACCGTCGCACCTGGGAGTACGATCCGCGCGGCAACGTGGTCTGCGTCACCGACCCGCTCGGCCAGCGAACTCGCTGGCGCTACAACGATCTCGATCTCCCGGTCGAGATGCTCGACGCGAGTGGCCACACCTGGAAGCGCGAGTACGACGCCCGCGGCAACCTCGTCCGCAGCGTCGATCCGCTCGGCGCGGCCTATGTCTACCGCCACGACCGCCGCGGCAACCTGACCGAGGCCCGCGACCCGCTCGGCCGCGACGTCCTGCTCACCGTCGACGAGGCCGGCCAGGTCGTCGCCTCCACCGACCGCGAGGGCCACACCACCCGCTACACCTACGACGACCGCGGCCGCTTGCTTCTGCACGTCGGCCCGCTCGGCGGTGAGACACGCCTGCACTGGGACGACTGCGGCCAGCTCGTCGCCGTCGAGCGCCCCGATCGCTCGCGCGTCAGCCTCGACTACGACGCCGAGGGCAACCTCGTCCGCCGCGTCGACGGCCTCGGGCACCTGTGGACGTACGCCTACGGCGGCTTCAACAAGCTCCACCGCCAGACCGACCCCCTCGGCGGCCGGATCGGCTACTACTATGATACGGAGGAGAACCTCGTCAAGCTGACCAACGAGCACGACGAGCCGTACACCTTCGATTACGACCGCCGCGGCAACGTCAACCGCGAGGTCGGCTTCGACGGCCGCACGCACCTCTATTATTACGACCAGGCCGGCAACTGCGCGACGATCATCAACGGTCGCAAGCAGACCACGAAGATCACCCGCGACCCGCTCGGCCGCCTGGTCCACCAGCTCGGCAGCGACGGCGTCTGGCTGCGCTTCGCCTACGACTCGACCGGCAATTTGATCGAAGCCACCAACGAGCACTGCGTCGTCCGCTTCGAGCGCGACCCGTGCGGCCGTGTGCTGCGCGAGCACGCCAACGACCACGTGGTCGAGAGCACCTACGACCCGCTCGGCAACCGGATCCGCCGCACCACCAGCCTCGGCCACGAGGCCCTGTACGACTACGACGGCAACGGCGACCTGATCCGCCTGCGCGTCCCCAAGCCCGCCCCGGAGCCGGCCGAGCCCGATGTCCCGTACTTCGGCGAGCGCGACTGCTGGCAGATCGAGCTCGTCCGCGACGCCGAGGGCAACGAGGTCGCGCGCCGCCTGCCCGGCGGGATCGAGTCGCTGTGGACCCGCGACGCGATGGGCCGTCCGCTCACGCACCGGATCGTCCGCCACCCGCACGGCCTCGTCCCCCGCACCCCCGCGCAAGCCGCGAACTCGGCCCCGCCCGAGGAGCTGTTCCACACCACCTACGACTGGCGCCCCGAGGACCGCCTGGCCGCGAAGCACGAGAAGCACCGCGGCGACACCAAGTACACCCATGACGCCCGCGGGGCTCTCATCGCCGCAGAGTACCCCGACGGCACCGTCGAGCACCGAGCGATGGACCTCGTGGGGAACATCTACCGGACGCCGGAGAAGACGGACCGCAAGTACGGGCCCGGGGGGCGGCTGCTCGAGGCAGACGGGACGACCTTTCAGTACGACGCCGACGGGAACACCGTGAGCACGACCCTCGAAGACGAGGGCAGGGCAGAATACAGGTGGAACAGCCTGAATCGGCTCACGAGCGCGGCCATCGGCCGCTCGGGCCCGACGACGCATTTCTACGACGCATTATCCCGTCGCGTCACCCGCGCCGATCAAGGCGACACGCGCTTCACCTGGGACGGAGCCGCTCTTGTTCACGCGCGAAGCGACAGCCGGGAGGTGGGCACCTGGGCGAGCTATCGCTGGCCCCCTGAGCTCATGTATCGCGCGAGGGGTGACGACCCCACTGCCGTCCTCTGCGGAACAGCGCTGGAGGAATTGGCGTCGATCGATGAATCGGGCCGGATCGACATCTCGACGCAGCGACCGCCTCGATTTTGCGGCCATCACGTCGATCCTGGGACAGACCTCAACTACAGCACTTTCAGGTACTTTGCGCCGGATTTCGACCGGTTCATCTCGCAGGATCCTCTCAGGCCTCGTGCGCACGAGGGCGCATACAACTATGTCTCGGATCCCCTGACCTGGGTCGACCCACTCGGCCTCAGCGCCGAATGGCCGTACATGATTCGCGTCCAGCTCCAGCAGGAGGTGCCAACCTTGCGAGCGACGCCATCCTCAGCAAGACACCCATCTCCGCGCTCGAGGTGGAGAAGCTGATGCTCAAGGTCATCAACGATTTTGGCAAAGATTACGGGAATCTGGTGCCGAGAGCGCACGGTGCGGCAGCACAGCTCAGCAAAAAGCTCCGGGGACTCGCGCAGAACGGCGGCATCAGTACCGGCGGAAACATCCTGCGAGAGTGGCTCGACGGGACCAGATCGCTTCGACGTCGAGAGTCGAGGCGAGGGCAACGTATGCAAATAGCAGACCTCTCGGAGGAGGCGCTCCTGTCGCCGGAGTTCCAGGCGCGGCTCCGTCAGCTCACTTCAGCCGAGAAGGATGAGATGGCGCGAGGATTCTCCGAACTCCTGACGGAGACGGCCGGGAATCTTCCGCTCCAGCAGCGCATCCTTGCAGCCAAGCTTCTGCGCGAGCTCTGCCGCGCCGGTGCTCACGAGTCGCTCCTGAGCGTCGCGCTCTCCCCGGGCGAGGACGTGACGCTCCGAGAGCAGTGCATCATCGCGCTCGAGCACCTGGGACTGGGACACCCCGAGATTCAACCCGCTCTCGCCCAAAACCTCCAGGGTTGGGCAGCCAGCGAACAATTGTTACCCGCGAGCCTCCGTCTGGCATCGGCGTTGCCGCTCCCGGAGGCCATCGACTTTGCCAAGGACATCGTCTTGTCGACGGCGCGTCCGACTGGACTCAGAGTTCTCGCCCTGGAAGCGCTCCGCGATAATCTGTCCGAGCGCGCCGACGCAGCCCTGTCGGAGATTGCCCCTGTCCTCGACGAGAACCTGGCGCAGCTCACGGCCCGGTTTCTTCGAGAACGCCGACGAAGGGCCTTCATCTCGCAATTTCACGCCCAGGTGTCGACCGGGCGCCCCATTCCTGCCGGTATCGTGCGCGAGGCGCTCGGCCACCGGCTCTTCTCGGTGGTTCTTCGCGCCCTGGAGCTCGGGCTCGTCTCGGATCTCGATCTGGAGACGGTCCGCGGTATGGTCTATCCGGACGATCTATCTCGCCAGGAACGCAAGCTCGTGCGGAAGATCGAGGAGCGTATTGCCAGCTGATGCGCTCGCCAGGCCAGCGTAGACCAGGCCTCGCCCGCTTCGGGCCGGCCCGGGGCCAGGAACGCCTACCGCACCTCCCACCGGGCCTCGTCTCACACCGCCTCGATCTCGGAGCCTGCGCTTTTGCACAGGTCCTCCTGGACAGGTTCCGTGTGCCGGGAGCCGGCCGGTCGCCGCGGAGCGGCGCCAGCAGTTCGAAGCGGCCGGCGATCGGGGTGCCGAGGGAGGTGGGAACGATTCGAGCGGCCTTGTTCACCGCCAGAACGTCGAGACGATGTCGCGCTGGATCTTGTGGTGGAGGCGTTTGATCTCGAGGAGGAACCGCTGCGCCGCCTCGCAGCCGCGATCGATGCGGGTCTTGGCGTAGCTGCCGGGCAGGCCGCGGGTCATCGCGCGCAGGATGATGACGATCAGCTCGTCCTGCCAGAACGCGGAGCGGATCGCCTTGCGCACGCCGGGGTAGAGGTCGAGCCCGCGCAGGGCGCCGCCGTCGATGGGGCGTCGCTTCTCTTGCGCCGTGTACACCAGCGCGTGCAGCGGCTCCATGCGGGTGATGTCCTCGGACAGCAGGAAGTAGAAGAGCGCGCCGAGGGCGAAGATGTCGTGCGGCTCGAGCAGGGGGCGCTCGACGATGCAGCGGCGATAGTCCTGGACCTCCGGGGCGACGCCGGAGTACTTGGCCACCTTGCCGCCGTCGAGCACTGCCTCGATCTTGAGGTCGTGGACGTGCTCCTCGTCGAGCGAGTGGCTGATCAGATCGCCGGGCATCAGCGGCAGGGACAGGCCGCGCATCTCCGGCGGGATGACGAAGGTCTTCTCCTCCGGCGAGAATCCGAGCGGTTGGTCGAGGCCGACGTCCTGGCGCCGGTTCTTGGCCTCGGGCGACAGGAAGGGGCCCTTGTTCTGGCCGGTGGCTTCGTCGTCGTCGTACCACGAGCGGGTCGGCGTCGACTCGTCGGCGAGGCCGAAGTCGATCAGAAGGGTGCGGAAGGTCGGATAGCCGGTGATGTCGTTGAGGATGTCGCTGACGTTCATCTCCGGCCGATGCTCGCCGCGCCAGTTCGACTTGCCGTTACGGACGCCCGAGAAGCGGACCATGATGTTGTCGGCCGCGAGGTCCTTGTGGATGATCCGCTTCTCGCCGTGCAGCCACGCGACGCCCTCGACCAGCTGGACCACGGCCAGGACCTTCTCGAGCAAGAGGGCCTTTTCGAACAGCTCGGACGTGCGCCGGTGCAGCCACTTCTTCGGCAGCAGGGCGCCGATTCGCTCGAGCCACCCGGGCTTCGACGCGAGGACCAGGGCGGTCGTCTCGCCGCCCTTCTTCTTCCACTGGTCCATCACTTCTTCGCGGCGGCGCCGGGCGAAGTCCTTGAGGCCGAGGGTCAGGTGCTCCATCACGATGACGTCGCGATGGACGAAGTTGATGATCGTGCCCTTGCCCTCGACCGCCTTGTCCTGGCAGCAGGTGCGCGCGGTCGCCGACGAGAGCTCCTGCACGCGGTCCATCACGCGGTTGGCCGGCAGGACGTACTTGCAGGCGGTGCATTGCAGCCCGGGGTGAGCGTCGAGGTCGACGCGCGTCAGCAGCTCTTGCCCGCAGGTGGGGCAGCGCGGGAGTAGACCTTGCCGCAGCCGCACAGCACCAGCGGCCGCAGCTGCAGCACGTCGAGGATGTGCAGGACGTTGACGTTGTCGGCGTCGCTCAGCTTGCGCAGGTGCGCGATCTCGGTGGCGAACAGGCGCTCGTGCGCCAGGGTGGCGTGGCTGTGCAAGATCTTGATCGCCACGCTGCGGGCTGGTTGATTGCCGATCTGCTGCTGACCGCACAGGACGCGGGCGAACTTGCCCTGACCGAGCTCGACCGGGACCCACAGCCCGCCGCGGTTGCGGGTCATGCGAAAGGCGTAGCGTAGCTGGGAGTTGACGGTCTCGCGGCTGATCGCGGCTTCGGGCGGGAGGGCCGCTTGCGCGGGCGTGGCCGCCCTCGACGCGGAGATGTCGGTAGTTTGTGCCATCGTGTCTATCGCTCTCTCAGGTGATACCGATACACGCCAGGTGCGCGCGGGCCAGCTCCGGCTCGTCGACCTGCAGGACGATGAAGTCGCGCACCGGCGTGGCGAAGTAGACGGTGAGGTTCAGGCGGCTGACGTCGATCGAGAGCCGCTCGCCCAGGGGGCCCTGGGTGGAGTAGCAGATGACCTCGCGCAGGCCGAAGGCCCGCTGACCGACGTAGACGGCCTTTTCGGCGCCCGGGTCGAGCATCGCCCGGGTGAGGCGTGAGCCGACCCCGTTGGGGTTCGAGTAGAGCCCGGGTCGCTCGCCCGGGTGCCCGACGACGGTCAGGGCGAGCGAGACCTCGGCGTAGCGCTGGACGACGAGCTTGCACGACAGGCCGGCGTTGAGCGGGACCTCGAAGCCGTGGCGCAGCTCATCGTTCGTCAGGGCGACCGGATGCAGGATCACCGTGACCTCCGGCGTATTGAGAAGGATGGGGACAGGGGTGGGCGCCACCTCCACGACGCGCCAGTTCTCCGGCAACGCCACCTCGAATTCGTCCTGCGCCGGCACTGCGGCGTCCAGGGTCTGCTCGAGCTCGGTCAGCAGCTCCCGCGCGGTGGTGAAGCGGTCGCGCGGGTTGATCGCGACGGCGCGCGACAGCACGGGCTCCCACGCGCCGACGTCGAGACCGACGAGGCCCGGGGTCGGCCTGCGCAAGGCGCAGGCGCCGTGCTCCGGGTCGCTGGCCGTATTCGGGTACGGCAGATAGCCGGTGAGCAGATGATAGAGGATGAGCCCGATGGCGTGGACATCCGTGAAGGTGCCCGTGCGGTGCTGCAGGACTTGCTCGGGGGCGGGGTACCTGGGCGAGTGGGCGATCAGGACCGAACCGGTGGGCGCGTCCGGCAGCGCCGCCGGCTCCTCGTAGCCCGGGCGGATACAGGCGATGCCGAAGTCGATTAGACGAATGCGCCGACCGTGGGCGGATTCAGACACGATGATGTTGTTCGGCGCGATGTCTCGGTGGGCGATACCGTGGGCGTGGGCCTCGGCGAGCGCCTCCATCACCGGACGCAGCAGATCGAGCGCCTCGCGGGGGGACCACTCGATTCGCGGACTCTGCCGCAGGAGCTCCGCCAGAGTGCGACCCTCGATCCATTCGAGCGCCATCCACGGCACGTTTCCGCTCTCGGGCAGGCTGATCGTCCCGCAGTCGTAGGGCCGCACGATGGCGGGGTGTTCGAGGGCGGAGAGGATCTTGATCTCCTGAAAGAAGTGCGAGATGGCCTCTTGCTCGATGGAGGCCTCGGGCCTGGCGAGCGGGCAGAAGACCTTGACGGCGATCTCTTTGTGCAGAGAGGTGGCGCCCGCGATAGACCACTCCGAAGCCGCCGCGCGCGACCGCCCGATCGAGCGCGAACGTGCCCTTCAGCGTGGTCCCGCGCAGCTGCAAAACGTCGATGTCTTCGCTCATGGCTGCTTATCCTCTACGTCAGCGAGCACCCAACCTGGGGCTTATCTTCCCCCGCATCCATGATGCGATCAATCCATTTTCGCCAGGTGCGAATCCGGACGCGGCAGCCTCGGGCGTTGCGGTCGGAACAGCACGATTCTCGATTGCGCGCTCCCTCGCCCCCCGGCGAATACGGCGCGGCGGCCGGCGGGCCGGTGCGAATGCCTCCGCCGGGCGAGCGGGCTGAAGCGGACGCGCTGCGCTCTCGATGATCCGCGGGTTTTGAACACGCTGCTCGCTGGCGGGTGGGGCCGTTCGCGATCCCGGACGATGCGCGACCTCCAGGTGCGGTGGGTCGAGGGTCGGCGGAGCTGGAATCAGCAGACCTGTCATGTGACCGATGTCCGCGAAGACGGCGCCATGCCCGGTTCGAGCCGCCGCGCCGGGCGAAGCTCGACACGTACTGCGCGCCGACGCTGTTCGGCGCCGGCGGCGAGTGTGCGTCTCGCCGCGGCGAGCGGCAGGCGTCGCTGCATATTCGCGCCGATTGCGTTCTATGTACAGCGGCGCCGCGGAGGCGGCCGGCGAGGAGAAGTGAGGCTCAGGGCGACGGACGACCGTGGTCGGTGCAATGCACGCGGGCGGCCGCCAGCGCTCCGTTTGACGGATAAAGGGCGACTAGCCCGTGGCCGTCGCGTGGGAGCCCGACGCGCCGGTGCGCGCGACCCGATCGGCCACGCCCCCGGGGGCCGGCGGGACGCGCATGGTCTCCGCGTACTTTCAGACGAGCACCCAGCCACGCCGCGGGCCTGGAGGAGTGCAGCCCGCCGCAGGGACCACGCGGGGGAGCGTAATCCTCGCAATGCCCGCAGGCGGCTCCGCGCTTCGTCGCCGCGGATCGGCAGCGAATGCGTCACGACATCCCAGACGTGGACGCTGGCGATGGGAGGAACAGGCGCGATCGCGAATGGTGCTCCCATCGAGGAGACCATGAGCGCAGATCTGACCTCGGGGCCCTGCAT
The DNA here is from genome assembly GCF_026626665.1 of Nannocystis pusilla. Taxonomy (GTDB): domain Bacteria; phylum Myxococcota_A; class Polyangia; order Nannocystales; family Nannocystaceae; genus Nannocystis; species Nannocystis pusilla. The sequence goes on along the minus strand of NZ_JAPNKE010000002.1, from coordinate 5,506,034 downwards.
GCGCTGCTGCTTCCTTCGAGACGTCGCGGCTGGCATAACCGGGGCGATGAACATCGTCGAACTTACGCAACGTTGTGGTTTCGCCGCGCTCGTGGCCCTGCCGGCCGGGTGCATGGACCTCCCCGTCGACGCCGACGTCGAGGCGCGCCAGGGCGGCGGCCCCGGCATCGACTTCGACATCGGCGCCGACGGGACGCCCGGGTTCTTGCTCGAGGACGTCCAGCTGCGGCCGGGCGTCACCGTCGACCTCTTCGTCAACCTCTACGGCAGCCTCGACAAGGCCAGCGAGTCGAAGCGCTGTCACTTCGCGGTCCACGGCGGGGTGTTCGCGGCGGCGTCGTGGCGGCCGTACGCCAAGGCGCTCGGCGAGGACGCGTGCGTGCTGGTGACCGACATGCCCGTGCGCGGCAACAGCGGGGTCCCGCAGGGGGCGCTGTTCGGCGACCTCGACCTGTTCGACTACGTCACCGCGATCGAAGAGGTGCTGGAGCGCCTCGACGCGCGGAAGATCCGTCCGCGGACGATCCTCGGGCACAGCATGGGCGGCACGCTGGTGCAGATGCTGCAGCAGCGGCTCGTCGACGCGGGCAGCAGTCTGCGCAAGCGGTTCGGCATCCGCGACGCGATCCTCGTCGCCTCGGACCTGCCGGCGGAGGTGCCGTGGGCGCTCGGCGACAGCGGCGACCTGTCGGGGCTGATCCAGGCGTTCGCGGTCGAGGAGCCGGCGTACGGCTCGCTGTTCGAGATCCCGGTGGCGCTGTGGCCCGCGTTCTACTTCACGAACCGCGACGGCGACGTGGTCCCCGGCGCGCTGACGCCGGCGGAGATCGAGGCAGGCGGCTTCAACGCGCTGGGCGAGCCGCTGCGGGCGATCCACCAGCTCAACGGGACCGGGCCGTTCACCTCGCGCCCCTCGGCCGACGCGGAGCTCTTTGAGAAGAAGGGCACGCGCCTGCGGGCGATCGCCTACGAGGAGGACATTTATGTGCAGCTCGCGGAGAGCGAGACGCTGTATCGGCACCTGAGCGGCGACCCGGCGTCGCGCTGCTTCGTGCCGGTGCTCGGGCCCGACACGGTGCACGTGCTGCAATTCTCGAACCCGCAGGCCCTGGTCGACGCGATCGCGGACTCCGAGGATTGCCATTACTGACGGCCGTGACCGCCCGGGCCGCCGCGGCGAAGCACTCGTCGCGGTGAGCCGGCCTGTCGCCCGCGGGCTCGCGGGTCAGCGGCCCGCGAGCGCGAGCGAGACCTGCTGCCGCGCGCGGCCGGACGCCACGCGCACCCGGGTGCAGGTCACGGGTACGGCATCGATCGCAGCGATGGATTCGCCGTACTTCGTCGCCGCGCCGCACAGCGTGTAGTTGCCCGGCGGTACGTCCGCCAGCTCGATCTCGGTCTTCTCCGCGAGGTGAGCGTGGTCCGGGCGCGCGCGTTCGCGGTCGAGCTTCGCGCTGGCCCGATCGAGCTCTCCGCTGGTCGCGGCGGTGAAGGTCCCCTTGACGAGCATCACCGACACGACGTCGGCGGCGCCCGCGGAGAGCTTCGGCGTGATGACGAGGGTGGGCCCCGCACGGACTTCGAGATCGAGCCGCGCCTCCCGGTCCGCCCGGAGGTTCGCCTGCTTGGCCCGCGCGGGGTGCGAGATCGAGTGCATGTCGTTTCGGAACAGCTGGGCGGTGACGACATATGTCCCTCCGGCCAGGCGCTCGAATCGATACCTCCCCTCGTTGTCGGTGGTCACGGTGAACGTCACCGCGGAGCCGGAGCCCGCGGGCTGCGCGGTGACGTCGGCGCGAGCGGGCTTGCCCGCGTACGTCACCCGGCCCGCGAGCGCGCCGGTCGGTCCGAGGCGGAGCTCGCTCGTCAGGTCGTCGTTGCCCTCGGGGAGCCGCACCGCCGGCGAGCGCCCGAGCTGCGGAGCCTCGGCGGCCACGTACAACGGGCCGCGCCCCAGGGCCGTCAGCGTGAAGCTGCCGTCGGCCGCGGTCGTGGCCGTGCGCACGGCGATATCGAGGAGCGCCGCGCCGTCGCCCCAGAGGTCGGCGTCCGCGTAGATCTGGACCCCGGCGGCAGGGGCTCCTTCGGCCGTCAGCACGCGCCCGCGCAACATTCGCCCGCGGTCGAGGACCAGCGCGCCGAGGTCGCGGGTCTTCCCCGCCTCCATGGGGAACGGATCGAGGTCGAGATCCAGGAAATCACCGCCGAAGAGGGTCACGCCATAGATCCCCGGCGGCAGCCCCTCGAACACGAATTCCGCGGCGCCCGCGGTCGCGCGGAACTCTTTGTATGGAGTGTCGCAATCGTCCGAGTTGCGCCATCCGGCGCGCTCGCGCGAGGCCGAGGCAGTGAACGTCGACGGCGCGGTCTTGTCGGCGAACTCGAGCTTGCCGCGGATCGTCGCGGTGTCCGGACCCGCAGGACAACGGGCGCGCTCGGGCGGCTTCGTCGCCTCCGGCGGCGCTGCCACGGGCGGGGTCGTCGCTGTCGCTGCGGGCTCGGGCTGCGGGGGCGCGGCCACGGCCTGTCCCCGGACGTCTTTGCCCCGCAAGACGCGACTGTGACGAGCAGGACGAGCGCGAGCCCGGCGGCTGCGGTCGCGTGGATGGGCGCTGGCGTGGCCATGGATCCGCCGCCCGTCACTTCCGGTCGCCCTGCTGCGCGTGGCCGGGCACGGCGAGGCCCACCGAGGTGTAGGTGCCGCGCGTGGCGGTGCGCTCGACCTTGCGTTGCCACTGCTGCTTGCCGGTCTCGAGCGAGAAGGCCACCAGGAGCTCGGCGTGGGCGACGAGGACCTGGCCGCCCTCGACCAGGAGCGTCGCGGTGAAGTGCACGATGTTCTGACCGCCCTTGAGCGGGTGTCGCCACAGCAGCTCGCCGGTCGCGTAGTCGAGGCAGCACACGTGGGCGGTGGCGTCGGCGGTGGCGAAGAAGCCCGACTCCTCCATGCGGCCGGCCACCACGACGACCCGCTGCTCGTCGGCGTGGATGCGGGTGACGTGGGGATGGTCGGCCTTGCCGTCGGGGATCCGAAACGCCCACGCGACCTCTCCGGTGGCCCGTGCGTGCGCGGTGACGATCCCGTCGACCGCGGTGATGACAAGCTGGCTCGGCATGGCCGGAGCATAGCGGTCGGCCGACGCAGAGGGCGCTCGCAGGCGGCGCGAGGCCGGAGCGATCGCACGTGCGTGCGGGCATCGTCGCGCTGGACACCGCGGGCGGCGTGATTGCGCGCTGCCGTCCCTCGCGCTCGCATGCGATCCGACGGCACCTCACGTCATTGGCGTGCTCCCGACAGCCGTTCGGGAGCGGATCATGCCGCATCTCGGCCGAATGATCTGCCCGCCGCTTTCGCCTGCGGTCATTCGCCGAACCAGAACTCGCACGCGTGCGCTTCGCTGGCGCGTTCGGGCGCGAACCCGAGGACCGGGGCGAAGGCCTCGCGGCGCCACCACGGCCAGACGGCGGCCGCCCATCCGCCCTCGACGGCGAACAGGGCGAGGCCGGCGGAGAAGTCGGAGGACGCGTCCGACTCCTCGTCGAGCTGCTCGTGGGTGAATCGCAGGTGGGCGACGATCCAGTTCGTGCCACCGAACCATCGGCCCGCGACCCTCGCGTTCCAGGTGCCGACGAGCGGGGCGAACAGCGGCAGGCGGCTCAGCCGGCGCGGGTCGGACAAGACCGCGGGCTCCGGCGCGTCGAGCTCGACGAGGGCGCAGTGCGGCGGCGGATGGGGCCACGCCGCGAGGTCGGTGAAGCCGAACGCCCGGCGCGCGCCGTCCAGCGGCTGCTCCCGCGGGGCGCCGTCGCCCAGGGCCCTGAACGCGTCGATGCAGGTGGCGAAGGGCCGCAGCGCGAACGCGTCGGCGAGCGGGGCGAGGGGGACAGTTTCGATCGTCGTCATGCCATGGCTCCGCGCCGCGCCGGTCGCCGGCGGGCGCCTCTGTGCATACCCGAGGATGCGCGTCCGCGGCCGTCGCACGGACGCGAGCCGCAATTGCATGAGTGCGAGGCTGCGCTCATTCGACCGGCCACATGCACAGGCCGGAGCCCTGGAGGTCGCAGACCATGTCGTCCGGGCACTGCTGACCGCCGCTGCAGTCGAGGGAGCACGTGTGGGGGCGGCCGTCGAGGTCGCACTGGGGGGTCGCGGTGCCCGTCGCCGGCGTCGGGCACTCGCCGTCGTCGCCGCAGAACGGGGTGCAGACCGAGAACTCGAGGCCGTCGTGGGCGCTGGCGATGCACAGGTAGACGCCGGGCTGGCAGGTCGACGCGCCGTCCTCGCAGGTGGCGTAGGGCGTGGCGTTCGGGTCGCCCTCGTGCGCGCACAGGGTCGTGCACATCAGCAGGTCGTCGCAGACCGGCTGGTCGCAGGCGAGGACGCAGGCGCGCTGCTCGTCGTCGGCGGCCTCGCAGGCGGCGGTGCACTGCTCGAGGGTCACCTGCGGGGTGCACTCGCGGGTGCGCTGGCACAACTGCGCGCAATCGCCGGTCTGTCCGGTCGTCGCGTCGGTGCTGGCGTCGGTGCCCGGGCCCTCGGTGACGGGGCCCTCGGTGACGGGGCCGCCGGTGGTGGGCGAGCTGCTCGTCGAGCCGGGGCTGGTGTCGTCGGTGGTGGTGGTCGGGTCGCTCGCGGTCTCCGAGGTCACGGGGTCGCCGGGCCCGCCGCACGCGAGCGCCACCACGGGGACGAGCGCGGCGAGGCGCCGGAAAGACGCGAGCAGGAGCTGCGGGCGGCAGGAGGTGGACAGAGCTCGCGGGCGCGCCGGGGAGTGCATGCGGGCAGGGTACGCGCTGCCGCGGCCGCCGTCGTCGCATTCGTGCGAGAGGTATTGCAAGCGTGCGAACCGGTCGCGCGAGGCGAATGCGCGTGCGCGCCCGCGGTCTCGCGGGGCGCCGCGCAGGTCTGACGGAACAATGGGGAGAAAGCGGCTCGGAGTGTCCGCGCGCCTCACTCGCACGAGAGTTACTTGCCGCGCTTGAACGTGATGTTGTCGTGGAGCACCGTCCCCGGGTTGACGGGGACTTCGGTCGGCTGCTCGAGGTCGAGCTTGACGAACGAGATCTTCTCCTTCCAGACCGTGCGGAGGAACTCCTTGATGAACTCCACCGTGATGTACTCCCCGGCGCAGCGGCGATAGCCGAATCCGAAGGGCGCGTAGCCGGCCGTGTCGCACACCGGATGCGCCTCGCCGTCGACGACCCCGTACACGGCACCGAAGGCGCTGTTGGTCATTTCGCCCGTTCGGCCGTCCTTGAGCTCGAGGGAGGCCTTGGCGAAGGGGCAGCGCGCAAGGCCGATCTCCTTCGCCCGCGCCTCGTCGTTGTCGACGCTCGTCGGCGCCGTCTTGTAGCGATCCGGGTCGAATTCCTCCGGGTGGATCCAGTGCCGGGGATCCATGCTGGTCGCGCGATGGGGCGTGGTGATGCCGCTGAACTCGGCGCTGAGCAGCTGGCGGTGCCGAGGCGGCGAGGACAGGCTCCCGTCGTTCGGTGAGATCGTCCGGAACAGCTCCATCACGAATCGTTCGAGCGGCGGGAACGCGCCGCCGTCGGCCTTGTCCGGCCCGCCCTTCATCGTCTTCTCGAACCAGGCCCGCACCCTCGGGTCACCGTACTTCGGCTCCAGCTTCGCGGCGACATTGTAGATCATGTTGCCCCACTGGCTGAGCGCCAAAAAGTTGTGGAAACATTCGAACACGATGTCGATCCGGCGGAAGTTCTCGCCCAACCTGCCGTTCTTGAGCCAGTAGTAGACGAAGGTCCGATCGGCGTCGGGCTGCGTGCCGTCGATGATCCGCTGCACGCGTTCGTCGAGCCACTCCTTGAGCGCCGGACGCGAGGCTCGCGCGCTCATGTATGCGTCGCGGACGATCTCCAGCGTCGGGAACCAGTAGCCGAGCACGGTATTGAAGCTGGCGCTGAATTGCCGGACCTCGGGCGGGATCTCGTCGCCCGTGGCGCCGACATGGAGGTCCCAGTAGAGATCGTCGTAGTACTCGAAATATCGGCCCATCATCGGCGCGCCGGCGTTGGCGTTGCCGAGCAACTTGGCGAAGAAGCCCGTGATCTTGGCATGGTACTTGGTCGCCACCAGATCCGGCGTATTCGCCGAGACGTAGATCTTCTTGCGCTCGTTGTCGGCCCCGCGGCGCTCGAAGCCTTGAAAGAAGACGCTGATGCCTTCTTCGTCCGGATTCGGCCACCAGCCGTCGTACAGCAGGCCCCACAGGTTGACGGGGATCGCTTTCTCCTTGCTGAGCATCAGATCGATCATGGGCAACGTGGGCCGCTCGCCCAAGAAGCTGCTGCTGAGCAGGAACGGCGCCGCGGCGCCGCGGACGTAGTCCGGCGGGAAGGAGCTCGGCAACAGTCCGACAGGATAGGCGCCCGGCGGCAGTCCCCCCGATCGCTCGCTCGCTGATTTCGTGTGGGGTGGCTTCTTGTTCTCGGTCATGACTCGCTCCTCTCGCTCCGGTTCGGTCCGTGCTGTCCGTGACCCGCGCCCAGTTCGATCGTCGCCGCCTCGTGTGCGACGATCCTGGTTTCGAGCGCGCGGGCCGGCAGCGTCCAGTGGTCACCCGCGCGGCGGGGCAATCCCATGCGCGTCCGCGGGGCGACGAGGCCGCCGGCGAGGTGTCGCGCACCGTCGATTCCGAATGGGCCCAGTCCGTGTCGGTCGCCATGCGCCGGAGTGCGGCGTCCAATCCGTCCAACGGATCGGCGAATGCGAGATCGAGCCTCCTCGTTGCGCGGGAGACGCCCTCACGAATGAGCTCTTTCGGCGGAGTGTGCGGAGCGCGGTGTCGACGCGGCGAACCGCGCGCGCCGGCGCCATCCGAGCCGTGCGCGCCCCGCCTCGAGCTACGGGGTGACGTACGCCAGTGCGCCCCATCGCGCCCGCGATCGCGTGTAGGCCGCCAGCGCGAGCCTGTGGCGACGGGGGCCCGTCGCGGGTCACTTCGACATCGCATCGACTGTCGATCGTCGTATCGATGATTCCCTCCCCGATCCGCAGGCACGATGAATCATCGAGACGACTCGGCGCGTTCACCGGAACGACCGCGATCCGAGTGCGGCCGCCGAGCCGAGCATGATGTCTCTTCGGACAGGCGACGGGGCGTCGCGCACCTGAGTCAGCGCCGGCGCGGCGGCGGCCGCCCCGTTCGCCGGCGTCGCGCGTCGCAGATCGAAGATGGTCCTTCGGACATGTTCTGAGAACAAAACCCATCGGTGTGCCGCCGTCGCTCTGGGCCGCGCGGGCGTCCTCGCCGCGGGGTGGGCGGATCCGCCACCTCGGAGTTTTTGCACCCGGCGGGCAATTTTTTCCCGGGCCGCGGGTACTCCACCCGGGCTAAGGTCCGCATGACGATCGGCCGCCGCTCCGTGGACCACGACGAACGAACACTGCTGCAGGTGTCGCCGCCCAGCGGGCGGCCGTCGAGGAGCGCGACGCGCTGCTGGGGATCTCCGAGACCCTGCCGGCGACGGGCGGGCTCGGGGCCACCGGCGAGGAGGCGGCCCGGCCGACGCGGACGCGCGGCAACGTGGTCGGGCGCTACGTGGTCCTGTCGCTGCTCGGCACCGGCGGGATGGGGGCGGTCTACGCCGCGCACGACCCCGAGCTCGACCGCAAGGTCGCGCTCAAGCTGCTGCGCTCCGACGCGAGCCCCGGCGAGGCGGCGCGGATGATCCGCGAGGCGCGGGCGCTGGCCCGGCTGGCCCACCCCAACGTGGTCGCGGTCCACGACGTCGGGGTGGTGGGCGAGGGCGAGGAGGCCGAGGTCTTCATCGCCATGGAGTTCGTCGACGGGGTGACGCTGCGGACGTGGCTGCGTCAGCGGCCTCGCTCGCTGCGCGAGATCGTCGAGGTGTTCGCGGCGGCGGCCCGCGGACTGGCGGCCGCGCACAAGGTCGACCTGGTCCACCGCGACTTCAAGCCGGACAACGTGATGGTCGACGGCGACGGGCGGGTGCGGGTGATGGACTTCGGCCTGGCGCGCGCCGGGCTCGCCGGGCTGTCGCGCGAGCCGAGCCTGCCGGGCGACCTGCGCGCCAGCACGACCGATGTCCGGCTGACGCGCGCGGGGACGCGGCTGGGGACGCCGGCGTACATGGCCCCCGAGCAGTGGCAGGACGACGAGGTCGACGCGCGCACCGACCAGTTCGCGCTGTGCGTGGCGCTGTGGGAGGCGCTGTACGAGGAGCGGCCGTTCCGCGGCGAGTCGGTGCACGAGCTGATGTTCGCGGTCACCGAGGGGCCGCTGGCGCGGGCGCCGGAGGGCAAGCGGCGGGCGCCGGCGTGGCTCGGCAAGGTGCTGGAGCGCGGGCTGTCGCGCTCGCCGTCGCGGCGGTTCCCGTCGATGGACGCGCTGCTGGCCGAGCTGGAGCGGGGGCTTTCGCGCCAGCGGCGGCGGCCGCTGCTGTTCGGGCTGCTGGCGGCGGGGCTGCTGACGCTGGGGGTGTTCGGGCTGCGGGCCCGCAGCGTGGCGAGTTGCGCGGCGGCGGGCCGGCAGATCGAGGAGGTCTGGAACGAGCGGGCCCAGGCGGCCCTGCACGCGGCGCTGCTGGCCACGGGGGCGCCGTTCGCGGAGTCGTCGTACCAGAAGGCGCTGCCGCGGATCGACCGCTGGGCGGGGTCGTGGTCGGAGCTGCGCTCGCAGGTGTGCACGGAGGCCGAGGTCGACGGGACGCGCTCGCCGGCGCTGTACCGCCAGTCGGTGGCGTGCCTGGACGAGCAGCGCGAGACGCTGGCGGCGCTGCTCGAGGTGTTCACCGCCGACTCGGCGGCGAACGTGCAGCGCCTGGTGCCGGCGGCGGCCGGGCTGGCGCCGCTGGAGCCGTGCGCCGAGAAGAGCTACCTCGAGCGCATGCCGGCGCCGCCGGACGACGCGGCCACGCGCGAGCGGGTCCACGCGCTGCGCCGCGAGCTGCAGCAGGCCCGCGGGCGCCTGGCGGCCGGCGACTGCAGCGGGCTGCCGCAGGCCGAGGCGATGTTGGCCGCGGCCGAGGCGCTGCCGCACGCGCCGCTGGTGGTGGCGGCGCGCGACCTGGTGGCCGACCTGTCCGAGTGCGGCGACGCGTTCGACCGCGCCGAGGAGGCGCTGCGCCAGGTCTACGTCGAGGCGGAGGCGCTGCGCGCCGACGAGGTGGCGGCCGGCGCGGCGATCCAGCTGGTCGGCACGATCGGCCGCGACCGCAGCCGCGCGGCCGAGGCGCTGCAGTGGGCCCTGCCGGCCGAGGTGATCGTCCAGCGGCTCGGCGAGGCGCGCGGGCTGCTGGGCGCGAGCCTGGCCCAGAACGAGGCGCTGGTGCACGCGTCGCGCGGCGAGTACGAGCTGGCGCTGAAGGAGATGGAGCAGGCGCTGGCGATCCGCGAGAGCTGCTGGGGCCCGACCACCCGACGGTGGCGGTGGCGCTCGACGTGATCGGCGGGATCCACCGCACCCGCGAGTCGCTCGACGCGGCCCTGGCGGCGCAGACGCGGGCGCTGGCGATCCGCCGCGAGGCCCTCGGCGCCGACCACCCGGCGGTCGGGGTCTCGGCCAACAACCTCGGCCTGCTCGAGCAGCAGCGCGGCAACTACGACGCGGCGCTGCCGCTGCTCGAGGAGGCGGTGGCGGTCGCCGAGCACGCGCTCGGCCCCGACGACCTCGAGGTCGGGACCGCGCTCAACAACCTCGGCCGCCTGCAGCACGTGCGCGGCCGCTACGCCGAGGCGCGGGCCCTGCTGACGCGGGCGCTGGCGATCCGCGAGGCCAAGCTCGGGCCGAGCGACCTCGACGTGGCGGTGACGCTGCAGAACCTCGGGCTGCTCGACCTGCTCGAGGGCGACCGCCTGGCGGCCCGCGAGCTGCTGCAGCGGGTGCTGAAGATCCGCGAGCGCAAGCTCGACGAGTCGCACCCCGAGGTGGTGGCGATCCTCGACAGCCTGGGCACGCTGAACTACCGGATCGGCAGCTACGCGGAGGCGCAGGCGCTGCACGAGCGGGCGCTGGCGATCCAGCAGCGCATGCTGCCTGCCGGCCACCCGGACATCGCCAGCTCGCTGCGCAACCTGGCGCTGGTGTCGGCGGCCCGCGGCGAGCGCGAGCAGGCGCTGGCGCAGGCGAGCGAGGCGGCGGCGATGGCCGAGAAGGCGCTCGGGCCGAGTCATCCCGACCTGGCGCCGCTGCTCAACACTCTGGGGATGCTGCAGCGCCGCAGCGACCCGGCCGCCGCGGTGGCGACGCTGGAGCGGGCGCTGGCGATCTCGGCGCGGGCCCGCGGGCGCAAGCACCCGGCGACCGCGACGTCGCTGCTGCGCCTCGGCGAGGCCCACCTGGCCCGCGGCGCCCGCACGGAGGCCGAGGCGAGCCTGACCGAGGCGCTGGCGATCCGCGAGAGCCTCGGCCGCGACACGCCGGAGGTCGCGGAGGTGCTGGTGGCCCTCGGCGAGCTCGAGCTGGCGCGCGAGCGACCCGAGGCCGCGGCGCCGCTGCTCGAGCGGGCGGTGCAGATCCGCAGCAAGGGCGGGATCGCCAGGCACCAGCTCGCGGAGGCCCGCTTCCGCCTGGCCCGCGCCCTGGCCACCAGCGACCCGCCGCGCAGCCGCGACCTGGCCGAACAGGCAGCCGCGACGCTGCGCGAAGAGGGTTCGGCGTTCGCCGAGGAGCTGGCCGCGGTCCTGGCGTGGCTGCAGCGCTAGCGGGTCCGCGGAGCGGCCGCGCGAGGTGTTGGCGGCGGCGGGGCGAGCAGGGTCCGGGACGTCCTTCCGGACGGGCATCGTGAGGCCGACGGCCGCGGAGGTGTCGGCGTCGGGCCGCGGCGCCCGCAGGGCGGAAGCGGCTCGGTGGCGGGATGTCTTTTCGGACAGGCTTCGTGAGGCCGGCGCTCGCGGAGGTGCCGGGTCGCGCGACGGTTCGGTCGCCGGGTGTCTTTTCGGACAGGTCTCGTGAACCTCGGCATCGCGGGGTGCTGTCGGCGGTGAGGCGGGCCGTGGAGCGGCTCGGCATCGGCATGTCTCTTCGGACAGGTCCATTCGCGGCGCTGCTCGCGGCGCGCGGCGGTCACCGGCCATTCGCTACGGACTCGCTGCATTCGAGTGCGATGATTCGTCCACCGCGGGGTCGCCGCGGCACGGCGGGCCGATCCGGCCGCGAGCCGCCTGCGCGCGCGCCGGCGCGCCTGGCGTCGGGCTCGCCGGCGTCGTACTCAGGGGATACATGAGAACTCGAATAGGCAGTCGCGCCGGCGATGGTCGCCGTACTCCCATCAATACGCCGTTCCTCGCCGTCGGAACATGGGTCGTGGTCCGCCGCCCCGATTGCGGCGAGGCGGGCGTGCGGGCTGAGCCGGGGCGACTGGCACGAGCGCGGCGCGCTGCCGGGGTCTGCGGGCGTGCCGTACACTGAGCGGCGGTATGTTGCTCCCGCCCGAGCCGAGCCATGAGCGTCAGCGCCTCGAGGCGCTGGAGAGGTGCGGCGTCCTCGACAGCGAGCCCGAGCCGGCCTACGACGACGTCGCGCGGATCGCCACGCTGGTGTGCAACACGCCGATCGGGCTCGTCACCCTGATCGACGACAAGCGCCAATGGTTCAAGTCGCGGATCGGCCTGAACGTGGCGGAGACGCCGCGCGAGCAGGCGTTCTGCGCCCACGCCATCGCCGCGCCGACGCGCCCGCTGGTGGTCCCCGACGCGTCGAAGGACGAGCGCTTCGCCGACAACCCGCTGGTGACCGGCGAGCCGCACATTCGCTTCTACGCCGGGGTCCCGCTGGTGCTCGACGAGGGCGTCGCCGTCGGCACCTTGTGCGTGATCGATCGCGTCCCGCGCGAGCTGTCCGCGAGGCAGCTCGAGGCGCTGTCGCTGCTGGCCCGCCATGTCCAACGAGCTCCGTCTGCGCCGCCGGCTGGCCGCGCTCAAGACCCAACCCGCCCTGCCGCCCGAGCTCCGGGGCTCGCCCTCGTCCAGCCGCACCGTGTTCACCGAGGTCCTCCGCGACACGCCGCTGCCGCTCGACACGATCGCGGGGCGGTACCGGCTCGGCGACATCATCGGGGTCGGCGGCATGGGCCTGGTCGTCAGCGCGACCGACCTCGAGAGCGACCGCCCGGTGGCGATCAAATTCCTGCTGCCCGACGCCCGCTTCGAGGCCGACATGCTCGAGAAATTCGTCCGCGAGGCCCGCGTGCTGATGCGCGTCCACGGCGATCACGTCACGCAGATCCTCGACGCCGGCAACCTCGGCAACGGGGCGCCCTTCATCGTCATGGAGCGCCTCCTCGGGACGGACCTCGACACCCTGCTGGAGCGGCGCGGGAGCCTGCCGGCGGGCGAGGCGGCGGACCTGCTGCACCAGGCGTGCCTCGGGGTTGCGCAGGTCCACGCGGCGGGGATCCTCCACCTCGACCTGAAGCCGTCGAACCTGTTCCTGGCGCGCAGCGAGGCCGGGCCGCCGATCGTCAAGGTCCTCGACTTCGGGGTGGCCCGGCCGTGGCAGCCGGACGAGGCGACGCCGAGGGACGCGGCGACCGAGCTCGATACCGCCGGCTCGCCGCACTACATGTCGCCCGAGCAATTGGTGGAGGCGACGACGACGGACGTCCGCAGCGACGTGTGGTCGCTCGGGGTCATCCTGTTCGAGATGCTCGCGGGCATCCGGCCGTTCGAGGCCGAGTCGATGACCGAGGTCTGCGCCCAGGTGCTGACGGCCCAGCCGCCGCGCCTGTCGCAGTGGCGGTCCGACCTGCCGCCCGGCCTGGAACAGATCGTCCTGCGCTGCCTGCAGAAGGACCGCCACAAGCGCTTCGCCACGGTCGACGCGCTGGCCGGCGCGCTCGCGCTGTTCGTGCCGGGTCGCGAGGAGCGCTGAGGGTCAGAGGTTCTGCGCCGAGGCGCAGCGGCTCCATTGCGCGTGCCGAGGGCGCGCGTCTGCTCGCGCAGGAAGTCGTAGACGGTGGCGATCGGGTCGACGGCGCCGGACAGGTCGTAGCCGCGGCGGCGCGTCAGCAGGGTGGCGGCGTCGATCTTCTGCAGCTCGGCGAGGGTGGTCTCGCCGTCGCGGTCGAGGTCGGCGTCGGCGATCCACTGCGCGCGCAGGGTCGGGCTGTCGCCGCCGAAAGCGGTGTGCAGCCAATCGACCGCGGGGAACGTCAACGTCACGCTCGGATTGGCGACCGTCGGGTCGTTCCATTCGCAATCGCCGTAGGCCACGCCGTGCGGCAGGCCCCAGCGGAAGCGGATCAGCGGGGCAGGCACGCAATCGGCGGGGTCGTCGGGCTTGCACGACATGCCGTCGGCTTTCTCGATCGTGCCCTCGACGTAGATCGCGTAGCCGCCGTCGACCATCAGCTTCGCCTCCTGCTCGAGCGTGTACGGCGTCAGCGGCCGGCTCCGGCCCGCGCTCGCCTGCGGCAGGGTGAAGGCGACCTTGCTGGCGCGCTCGCGGACGTCGGTGCGCTCGAGGAGGGTGCCGCCGACCGGCAGGCTCTGCAGGTCGATGACGAAGTCGGCGGCGACCTCGACGTCGCCCTCGGCGGCGGTGGTGAAGGTGACGGTGCCGAGCGAGACGAGGAGCTTCTGGTACTCGACGGTCCAGCCGTCGCGGATCTGTCCGACCCCGCCGCCGCTCTGCACGCCGAACACGCCGTCGCCCGGGGCGGCGATGACGTCGCCCACGGGGCTGAGGCCGTCGCTGACGCTGCCGTGGGTGGTGTACATCATCTGCCCGCCGGTGGTGACGCCGCTGCCGTCGTCACCGCAGCCGCTCAGCAGCGCTCCGCCGCAAAGACCTAATAATAAGAATGTCCTGCGCATCGCCGGTGGGAAGCACAGCATGCGGGTGCAGGTCCGTCAACTGCGGTCGACGCGTCGCGGCTGGAGCCCGCGGCGAGGGCCCGCGACGACGACATGGGCGTCGCGCACCGGCTGGAGCTCGCGGCGACGACATCGCGTCGCGCATCGGCCTGGGGCCCGCGCCGAGGGCCCGCAGTGACGGCATCGCGCGCCGGCGGAGCTCACGGCGAGGGCCCGCGGGCGATGGATGCCGCGCGCCGGGTCACGGCGCCTTGACCAGGGCGAGGTCGAGGACGAGCTGGCTGGCGAGCGCCCGGCCCGAGGCGTCGGCCGGCGCGACCGCGAGCGCGGCTTCGAAGGCCCGCCGTGCCCGCGCGGCTTCGCCGATATGCGCCAGCGCCCGGCCGTGCGCGCGGTGCAGCTCGGCGCACGCGCCGGCGCCGGCGCAGCGCTCGTCGAGACCGTCGAGCTCGGCGAGCAGCCGACGCACGATCGCGGGCGAGAGGCGCGGGGCAGCGGTCTCGTGGCTCCACGCGCGGGCGAACAGCTGGAGGTAGCGCGCCTCGCCCAGCGCGAGCCGCAGGGCAGGGGCGAGGCCGTCGGGGTCGCTCCGCAGCCATCGCTGCAGCTCGAGCTCGAGGGCCGGCTCGTCGGCCAGGGCGCGCTCCAGCGGGGCCGCGACGTCGCGCCCGCGATGCAGCCGGATCGCCGCCATAGCCTGCCACAGCCGGGCGCGCGGGGTGGCGAGGCCCGCGAGCAGGTCGCTGGCCGCCCGCGGATCGCCGTCGACCAGCAGCGCCGCGGCCCGCGGGAGCGGCGAGGCCAGTCTGTGAGCGCCGAGCGTGGCGCCGAGCAGCTCGACGCCGCGGACGCGCACCCGCATGGGGACGGCCGGCGCCGCGGAGCCCCGCAGCTCGAGCGTCGCCGGGCCCACGCGCCAGGCACCCGGCAGCGCGACGATGTCGTGCGTGGTTCGCTCCGCGCCGCGGACGCGACAGGTGGCGGTTCCGGCGGCGAGGTCGAGGTCGAGCTGCAGGGTCAGCGGGACGGAGGCAGGATCGGCAGGCACCGGGCCGAGGCGCGTGTCGTGCGACGGGACGCCTACGTCGGGGGCAGTGCCGTCGCCAGGAGGAGCGCCGGCGTCGGTGGCCGAGGCAGCGCTGGCGCGGAGGGGAGTGCCGGCGTCGGTGGGAGCTGCAGCACCACGGCGGGGTGCGCTGGCGTCGGTGGGAGCTGCAGCGCCGCCATGAAGAGGAGCGCTTGTGTCCGAGGGAGGCGCAGCGCTGGCGGCCGCGCTGTCGCGGGAGGGAGCGACGGCGTCGGTGGAAGGCGCGGCGTCGGGGTTCGCGGCGTCTCGCTCGGTTCGGGGCGCGGCGCCGCAGGTCAGCACGAGCTCCGCTGCTTCGTCCTCGCCGGTCACGACGCGCAGGCCCACCTGGGCCTCGGCCCCGGCGCCGGTCACCGCGATCGCGAACGCGGCCCCGGGAGTCGGCGACGACATCGTGAGGTCCGCTTCCACGAGCAGGCGATCGGCGCGCAGCTCGAGCGACCAGGCCGCGAGCAGGCCGGTGTCGCTGGCGACGACCAGCGCGTGATCGACGGGGTCGCCGCGCAGCACCGCCGGGTCCACGGCGATCCACGCGTCCGTCTCGCCGAAGCGCGGCGGCAGCCGCGAGCGGGCGTCCAGCAGCGCCGCCAGGCGGTCGCGCAGCGCCTCGGTCTCGCGCCGGGCCGCGTCGTCGAGGCCCGTCTCGGCCAGCCGGGCCGCGAGGGCCGTCGCGGCCGCCTCGATGTGGCCGTCGCGCGAGAGCAGCGCGGCCTGCTCGCCCAGCGCGGCCGCGCGGACCGTGGGCTCCTGCGCCGCGGCGGTCCACAGAGCCAGCGCCCGCGGGGCGTCGACGGCCGCGACGAGCGTCGCCGCGGCGAGTCGCCAGCGGGCCCGCGTCGGCGCCTCCGCCCGGCCCGCGAGGGTCAGCAGGGTCGCCGCCGCCAGGTCGAGCAGCCCCGCCCGCGCCAGGGCGACGACCTCGTGCGGCGCAGCGGCGTCGGCGAGCTGCCGTGCGAGCCCCTCGAGGTCGGGTCGCGGGCCCGCCGGACGCGCGGGAGACCCCACGGCCCGGGTCGCGGCGTGCAGCGGCGCCAGTTCGGGGGTGGAGAGCAGCTCGGGCGCCTCGACGCCGATCAGCGCCAGCACCCCGGCCGGGTCGGGAGGCGCGTCGGCGCGCTGGGACGTGGGCTCCAGGGCGCCAGGAAGCGCGTGGGCGCGCGCAGCAGCCGGCTCCGCGGCGCCGGGAAGCGCGGGGGCGCGCGCGGCAGCCGGCTCCGCGGCGCCGGGAGGCGCGTCGGCGCGCGTAGAGGACGGTCCGGATGCATCGGGAAGCGCGCCCGCGCGCACGCTCCCGAGCCCTGGCGCGCGCGGGCGCCCCTGGTCGCGCGTCGCCGCGGCCGCGCGGGCCAGCCCGAGCAGCGCCTCGCGGCGGGCCTGCGCGTCCGCGCCCGCGAACACGTACGCGTGGGCCCACGCCACGCCGGTGGGCCGCCCCGAGCCTGCTCGAGCAGCCGGGCCCAGCTCGCCCAGGCCCGGCCGGCCTGCGCCTCGCTCACGTCCGCCAGCAGGACGTCGGCCGCCGTGACCTCCCCGGCCGCCAGCAGCCGGGCCAGCCGCTGCTCGAGCGCGGCCGCCTGCGCCTCGGTCGCCCGCGCCTCGCGGTGGGCCGACCAGGCTCGCCCCCCAGCACGGCCGTCACCGCGAGCGCCAGCGCCCCGGCCCCGATCAGCCAGCGCCGCCGCCGGGGTCCGGCCGTCGCCTCGCCGTCGGCGGCCGTCAGCGCGGCCAGCAGCGCGTCCATCGTCGGCCAGCGCTCGGCCGGGTCGGTCCGCAGCCCGCGGAGCAGCGCCTCGCGCAGCTGGGCCGGCACCGGCGTCCCCGGCGGGGGCGGGCGCAGCCGACCCGCGGCCACCGCCGCCAGGTCCTCGAACGGGCGCTCGCCGAGCAGCGCCTCGTAGGCCATCACGCAGAAGCTGAACTGGTCCGAGCGGGCGTCGGCGCGGCCAGGGTCGCGCAGCTGCTCGGGGGCCATGAAGGCCGGCGTCCCCAGCACCGTGCCCGACTTGGTCAGCGGCGCGTCGAGGCTGCCCGTCGACGTGTCCGCCGCGCCCGGGTTGGCGCGCGCCAGCCCGAAGTCGACCACGCGGGCGCGCCCGTCCTCGCCGACCAGCACGTTCTCCGGCTTGAGGTCGCGGTGGATGATGCCCGCCGCGTGCGCGGCCGCCAGCCCGCGGCCGGCCTGCGACACCATCGCCACCACCTCCGCCAGCGTCCGCGGGCGGGCCTGCAGCCACTCGCGCAGGGTCGCCCCGCGCACCAGCTCCATCACCACGAACGACTGCCCGTCGGCCTCGCCGATCTCGAACACCTGGACCACGTTGGGGTGCGACAGGCGGCCCAGCGCCTGGGCCTCGCGGCGCAGGCGGGCCAGCTGCTCGGGGTCGGGCTGGCCGCGCGGCGAGTGCAGCAGCTTGACCGCGACCTCGCGGCGGAGCTGCGGGTCCTGGGCGCGGAACACCACGCTCATCCCGCCCTGGCCGAGCCGCCCGAGCAGGCGGTAGCGGCCGAGCTGCACCGGCTCGGCCGGCCGCTGGAACAGGCGCCCGCCGACCTTCGCCGCCAGCAGCTTCGCCTCGAGGTCCGACAGCGCGCCGGGGCGCGGGCCTGGGCGCTCCGGGTCCATGGCGGCCTACTGCTGGGCCCGCAGGTTGCGGGCCCACGTCTCGAAGCCGAACGGGATCCGCTCGCGCACCGCCTGCGAGCTGGTCAGCATCGCCATCTGCTCCTCGAGCAGCTGCCGGGCGCGGCGCAGCCGGGTCGCCGCGGTACCGACCGGCACCCCCAGCGCCTCGGCGATCTCGGCGACGCTGAGCTCCTCCCAGTAGAACAGCTCGATCACAAGCTGGTGGGCCAGCGGCAGGCGGAACAGGGCGTCGAGCAGCAGCTGCTCCTCCTGCTCCTTGGCCACCACCGCGCTGGCCGTCGGGCCCAGCTCGCACAGCGACACCTCGTCGAGGTCGAGCGGCGCGCCGTGGCGGTGGTTCGTCCGCAGCTGGTTGTACAGCACGTTGCGCGCGATCCCGAACAAGAACCCGCGGAAGCTGCCCTCGCCGCTGAACCGCTGCTGTCCTTCGAGACAGCCGAGGAAGGTCCGCTGGATCAGCTCCTCGATGTCGCCGTGGATCTTGTTGCGGAAGAAGCGGGCGATCGACGCGAAGTGCCGGGCGAACAGGGCCTCGCCGGCCGCCTGATCGCCGCCGCGCCAGGCCGTGAGCAGCTGCGAATCGCTGGCGTCCGCCACCGCCGTTTACCGTAACAGACCGGCGCGCCGACCCGCAAGAAGCGCCCCGGAGCGTCCCCCGCGCCCGCGGGCCGTGCGGTCCCCGGGCCGCTCCGGCCGAGGCCGGCAGCAACGGCCTCGACCGACGGCCTTCCCCAGCCTGCTGTGGCTCGAGAACGAGTGGTCGGCTCCGCGGTGCCGCACGCCGGCGGCGGGCCGGAGCCGCCGCGCGCGTCGGCGGCCTCGCGGCGGTTTTTTCTCGCGCCCTGCAATTCGCCCGGCCGCCGCGGTTACTCCGCGGAGGAGGGGCGAACATGCTTGGCTTACACCTTGATTGCACTGCACTTGCGCGCGCCGGTCGACGGGGCGCGCTGATCATCCTTCCGCTGCTGGCCGCGCTCACCGGCGCCTGCGGCGACGACGCTGCCGGCGTCGGTGGCTACGACGGCTGGGGCGAGCCCGAAGAGGACCCGACGCCGAAGCAGATGCCGGACGAGGCGCAGGCGGGCGACGGTCCGGCCTGTGACATGGAGACGCCGGTGACGCTCTTCCTGTCGCCCGACGACTCGAACTCGACGTCGTCGCCGGTGCAGGCGCGCGAGGCGATCCTGAGCGGCCGCAGCCTCGGCGGCGTGCCGCTGCGGACGTGGGAGTTCCTCAACTACTACTCGTTCAAGTACCCGACGGCCGAGCCCGGCCAGGTCACGGTGACGCCCGAGCTGACGCGCGTCGACGGCATGCCGGAGGGCCAGTACGTCATGCAGATCGGCGTCGCCGGCGAGGCGATCGGCAACGCCGACCGGCGGCTGATGAACGTCACCCTCGTGCTCGACGAGTCGGGCTCGATGGACGGCCTGCCGATGGACATGCAGAAGGCGGTGTGCCGCGAGATCGCCGGCAGCCTGCGCGCCGGCGACGTCGTCTCGGTGGTCGGCTGGGACACCGAGAACGCGATCAAGCTGTCGGGCCACGCGGTCACGGGCGCCGACGATCCGGCGCTCGTCGCGGTGTGCGACGGCCTCGCCGCGGGCGGCGGCACCGACCTCAACGGCGGGCTGACGGCCGGCTACGAGCTCGCCCAAAAGCACTTCGAGGCGGGCAAGCTCAACCGCGTGGTGCTGGTCAGCGACGGCGGCGCGAACGCGGGCGTCACCGACCACCAGATCATCTCTCAGGGCGCGGGCGCGCAGGACCAGGAGGGCATCTACCTGGTCGGCGTCGGCGTCGGCTACCCGGACACCTACAACGACTCGCTGATGGACGTCGTCACCGACGTCGGCCGCGGCGCCTCGCTGTTCATCCCCTCGGCCGAGGAGGCGCGGCGGATGTTCGGCGAGCGGTTCGTCCAGACGATGGCGGTCGCCGCCCGCGACGTGCGCGTGCGCCTCGAGATGCCGCCCGGCTTCTCGATCGTCAAGTTCAGCGGCGAGGAGTACTCCGCCGACCCGGCCGCGATCGAGCCGCAGCATCTGGCGCCGAACGACGCGATGGTGTTCCACCAGACGATCGAGACCTGCGCCCCGGCCGAGTTCGACCCCAACTCCGCGTTCACCGTGGTCGCCCAGTGGAAGGACGCGGTGACCTTCGCCGAGCGCGAGGTCGAGGTCTCGCTGCAGCTCGGCGAGGTGCTGGCCGCGGAGTCGCCCATGCTCGAAGGGCGCGGCAGTGTTCGAGTACGCCGAGGCGCTCAAGTCCGTGCGCGAGGCGGTGACCACCACCGACGTGCTCGAACCGGCCTTCGCGGCCCTGGAGCGCGCCGAGGCGGCCCTGCCCGGCGACGCCGACCTGGTCGAGATCCGCCAGATCCTGCAGGCGCTCTGACGCGCGGTCCGGTGATTGCCGCTGCTATGAACATTGTAGGTGGCCGCGTCCCCGCCGGGGCCGCGGCCCTACACCGACCCGCAAGGGCATACGAATCCTCGCCCGATTCTGCCCAGATGGCCGGGGCCGCCGGCCTACACGGAGCCGCAAGGACCTACGAATCTGCGCCCGGCCTCGCCCGGTGATCGCCGGGGCCCTACACCGACCCGCAAGGACATACGAATCTGCGCCCGATTTTGCCCGGGCTCGGTGATCGCCGCCACGGCGGCCCGAGCGCGGCTCGCGGGCCGGCCGCCGGGTGTGCTTACTATGTTACGGCGATGCCTCTATTCAGCTCGCCCCACCCGCGCGTCCGGCCCGTGATTTTTGTATGTCTTTTGAGACATGTCGCTCGGGTCATGCCAGTAATGCTCGCCGCCGGCTGCGTCGACCTGGCCCAGTTCGACACCGACGCCACCACTGATGCGGCGACCGCGACGACGAGCACGACCTCGACGAGCGGCGCGCCGCCGGAGACGACGCTGGCGCCGACGACGACCGGCAGCACCGCCGGCACGACGAGCAGCGACACCGGCGAGCAGCCGACCACCGGCATCCCGCCGGGGCCGGCGCCGATCCAGCGCTGTCAATTGATCCCCGCTTTGGAGCTGCACGAGGCCGCCTGCGCCGGCGCGGAGGATTGCGAGATCCGCGGCGTCATGCGCCTCGAGTGCGACGGCGCCGCGTTCTACCCCCACCTGGCAGCGGCACCGCTCGGCGACGCCGCGCTGTACGTGCAGACGCAGGCGGTGCCGACCTTCGGCATCCAGCACGAGGCGTTCCTGCTGACCGCGCAGGGCAGCGCCTTCGCGGACATGTGGGTCACGGAGAACACGTTCGGCGGGCGCTCGGGCGAGCTGATGCCGCGGCAGGACGGGCAGATCGAGCTATGGTTCCAGGACGGGCAGAACCCGCCGACGATCCTCTATCCGCCGCACGCGGAGATCGATCCGGAAGGCTACTCGGTCCCGACGGCGGTGCGCGACGACATCCAGTGGTTCCTCGGCACCCGCACGCGCCCCGACGACGTGCCGATGGCGTACTTCACCGTCGGCGAGACCGACATCCGCGCGCTGTACGACTTGCCCGGCGGGCGCGTCGAGCAGCCGCTGATCGTCGGCGCCGAGGCGTGGACGATCTGGCTGCACGAGGTCGCCGGCGCGCTGAAGATGAGCTGGTCGCAGTTCTCGGGCGAGCTCGACGGGACGTTTCTGTTCGTGCGCGACCTCGAGGCCCCGGCCGACCAGCCCGGCGCGCCGCGGGTGCGGATCGGCGACTTCGCGGCGGGCCGGCCGTTGACCGCGGTGCTCTCGTCCTTCGGCGACGGCGCGCACGGAGTGGTGATGACCGAGCGCGACCTCGGCGAGCCGACGCGCCTGGTCGCGGGCGAGCCGTGGCTTTACGAGGAGATCCTCGGCGGCGTGACGGTCGAATGCCCGACGCCGACCTGCGCCGGCGGCTGCGGGGCGGCGCCGCCGTGCGTCGAGTCGCGCGCCGAGGCGTGGGGCGTCGGCCTGCAGAACGGACCCGAGGTGGTGCGCGCGTGGCACCTCGAGTGCCCCCACGAGGTGAGCCTCACGTGGCAGGAGGGCAGCTACTTCGACATCCTGTGCCTGTGCGACAAGTGCCGCTGCGAGGCGCAGGCCGGCGAGATCGTCGAGCAGCCGTGCGAGCTGGTTGCGAGCACGCTGGCGCCCGACCCCAATGCACCCGACACGCTGCTGCGCACCGAGACATGGCGGCGATCGCTCGGCTTCGAGCGCAGCGAGCTGGTGGTCGACGCGGTGGTCGGCGACGACACTCTGTGGCTGCTGACCCGCTCGACGCTGCCCGACGCGCAGATCGCAGTGTGGATCGTCGACACCGAGTGAGGGAAGAAGAGATCGCGGCGCAGGGCTGGCGCCGGGGCCGGGCCCTCGACTATCGTCGAGCGCACGAGGGCGACATGACCGATCGGACATACGAGGTCGGCGACGTGGTCGCCTGGGCGGAGGTGCCGGACGGAGCGCTGGTGTTCGACCCGGGCGACGAGAACTGGCCCGAGCCGGCCCATGCGCTGCGCCTCGCCGGCCGCGGCCGGTGGGTCCACGAGGCGCGCGTCACCGACTGGACGCTCGAGCTCGAGGACTGGCCGTGGCAGGCGGGCGCGGAGCAGGGGCAAGGGGCAAAAGGCGTCACGCTCGTGGCGTTGAACTTGCGCGGTGACGAGTCGGCCGACGAGCTGCGCCGGCTCGCCGAGCAATTTGAAGAACGGGGCGAAGCGAGGCTCGAGCGGATCCAGGTGGCGATCGCCGCGCTCCACGCGGGCGATCGGGGAGGGGCGCGCGAGCAGCTGCTCGCGCTGTGGCACGAGCTCGCGGACGACCCGGCCGCCCGCTGCGTGCTCGCGCATTACCTCGCCGACACGCATGACGATCCGGCCGCGGTGCTGCAATGGGACGAGCGGGCGCTGCAGGCCGCGGAGGGGCTGACGGACGCGGCGTTGAAGCGCCTGCACCCGGCCCTGTCGCTGCGCGAATTCTATCCGTCGCTGCACCTGAACCTCGGCGAGGCCCGCCGCGTGGTCGGCGATCTCGCAGGGGCTCGAGCATGCGCGGAACAGGCGCTGACAGCCGCGCGCGAGCTGGCCGACGATGGCTACGGGCAATTCATCCGCGCGGGCATCCGCCGACTCCTCGAGCGCGTCGGTAGCGAGGCGTGACGCGATGCCGAGCTCCGGGAGCGACCGAGTTCGCGCCTGGAGTTGAGCGGCGTGCGCGTCCTGGGACGGGGCGCCGAGGACCGACGGGTGTTCCGCAGCACCTTCGAGTTCCACTCATCGGCGTAGTAAAAGCGAGGATCGATCGCCACGTGTGAAGTAAAGCCAAAGGCGAATCGGACCGGAACGTCGCGCCGACGCGCGCTGATGGGATGCGCTGTTTCTGCAAAGAGCCTCTTGGCAGCGTATGGCGCCGAGAGGCTCGGCGCCGTGCGGTTGGAGATTCCTGGACAGCCTCATCCTGAGCGTTCAGCTCAGCGCGCGACGGGCCCGTCAATACATGTATACGGCGCCGATCTGGGTGCCTGTCAGAGCGTGTTGATCGCCCCCGATACCGGTGGCGCTGCTCTGCTCGATCGCCGTCCCGATCACCAGCGTGCTGCCGTCGGCCGCGAGCCCGACCTGCGCGCCGAATTGGCAGTCATTGTGCGAATTCGGCGCCTTGAGGGAGTGCCGGTGCGTCCAGGTACCCGCCACGCGAGTGAATACGTGAGCAGCGCCGGAAGCTTCTCCTGACTTGTCGGTCGGGTCGGCGAAACTTCCGGCCCCGCCGCCGTCATCACCCGAGGCTCCCGCGACGAGGATGCTTCCGTCTCCGGACAGCGCGATTGCACCTGCAAAGTAGTCTCCTTCCTTCGCGTTCGGTGCATTCAAGAAGGCTTCCTGCTGCCAAACTTGTCCCTGGCGCGAGAACACGTAGAGGGCCCCGGCGTTCGGCTGGTCGCCGTCGAACTCGCTGGCAACCAGATCCTTCGAGGGCGCCGCGACCGCCAGGGTGTCGCCATCGCTGGCGAGCGCGACGCTAAAGCCGAAGCTATCCGACTCGCCCGGATTCGACGCCTTGATGTACGCTTGCTGCGACCATGCGCCGTCTTTCACGGTGAACATGTAGACCGCGCCGGAAGCCAGCGAGTTGTCGGTTTGGTCGCCATTGATCCCCGCGGACTTGCTCTCCTCATGACTCGCACCCACCGCGAGGGTCGTGCCGTCGGCGGAGAGCGCGAGTGCGCTGCCGAAGCCGTCCCACTTGCCCGTGTTCGACGCCTTGAGGTACGCACGCTGGTCCCAGGCGCCGCCGTCACGCGAATAGACATATACGGCGCCGGAGTCCTCGGTGACGCCTTTCCAGGGATTGCTGTCGATACCTGTGGCGGCGCTGCTCTCGTTCGGGGCGCCGACCGCGAGGGTGTTGCCGTCTAGGGAGAGCGCCACCCGGTCGCCGAAGTGGGCATAGGACTCGGTGTTGCTCGCCTTGATGTACGCGGTCTGCGACCACGCGCCGTCCTTGCGCTCGAACATGTAGACCGCGCCCGAACTCCGCCCGCTGTTGTCGCTCGGATCACCGCCGATGCCCGTCACCGCGCTGTCCTCGTACTGAGCGCCGATAGCGATGGTGTCGCCGTTCCCGGAGATGGCGACCGCGCCGAAGCCGTCTTCCGCGTCCGGGTTGAAGGACTTGAGGTAAGCCTGCTGCTTCCAGGTGTCGCCCTCGCGCACGAACACGTATGCGGCACCGGCATCGACACGCGGATTGTCGAACTGATCGACATCGATCCCGTGGGCGCCGCCGTCCTCGTACGGGGCCCCGACGACCATGGTCGTGCCGTCCGCCGAGATGGCGAGGCTGAGGCCGAAGTAATCGCCGCTCTCGGCGTTGGAGGCCTTGAAGTAGCCGATCGCGCCGTCGACCCCCGGATCGACCTGGACAGGCTCCGACTGGCTGCAGCCGGCTTGATTGCACGCGCGGACCGAATATTCGGCCGCGAGGCGCAGGTGGATCGGCATCGACAAGGTGACCGAGGCCTCGAGAAGGTCGTCTCCGAGCTGCGACCAGCCGGGAACTTCGGGATAGGGGCGCTCGAGCAGTTGATAGTACTCGGCGCCGGCGACCGGAGCCCACACGAATTCGAAGTGCTTGATCGGCGAGTAGTCGATGTAGAGGCTCGGGGCGGCCGGAGGAAACTGGGCCTCGTCCCCGGTGCCGGTGCTGTCGTCGGTGCTGCCGGTGGTGGTCGGGTCTTCGGCGATCGTCGTCGGGAACGACTGGCCGGTCGACGATTCTTCGGCCCCGGTGCTCGAGCTCGCGTCGCTCGTCGAGTCGTCCATCGTGGCGGTGGCGTCGCCCGGTTCGGCGGGCAGGGGGCAACCGAGGGCGCAGAGCGTGAGGAGCGGATAGAGGCGGGCGCGGCGTGACATGATGGGCGAGGTCTAGGCAAGCGCCGTGCCAGGGCCGCCGGGCTGTGTTTTCAGGGCTTGCACCGCCTCGCGGGGCAGGCCTGGTTGGCGGCCCCAACCGCGGTTGGGTTCTGGACTTGGGTGCGGGCATGGGGCTAGCTAGCGCTGCCGCTGGATCCGCTCCAGCGAGAAGGCGCGGCGTCTTTCAAAGCTGACTCGCTGGTGACGGTCGAGAGGCCGTCGTCACGCGCCGAGACCGCGACGGATATCGAGGTTGGTGTGAGCCAGGTCATCGGAACAACAATCCACTGCACGCATGAACGGCCGCGTCCGACAGGAATGTCGGCGCGGCCGTGCCCGATGCGAAGAAGTTGCTTGGGGCTGTTCAATACATATACACCGCACCGACCATCGAGCCTGCCGTGTCGTGCTGATCTCCTCCGATGCCGGTAGTGGTGCTCATCTCGTGGAAAGCGGCGATAACCAGCGTGCTACCATCGGCCGTCATGTCCAAGGCCGCGCCGAACAGGTATTCGCTCTGCGAGTTCGGCGCTTTAAGATAATGCCGGAACGTCCAGGCCTCGCCCTGGCGCGTGAACACGTAGGCGGCGCCCGAGTCCGAGCCGGTGTTATCGAACGGGTCGGCGAAGCTGCCCGCACCCCCGCCGTCCTCATTCTCGGCTCCAACTGCAAGAACGCTGCCGTCTCCGGACAGCGCTAGCTCTCTTCCAAGACATCCACGGCCTCCGCGTTCGGGGCCTTGAGGTAGGCGTCCTGTTGCCAGGTCTGGCCCGCGCGCGAGAACATATAGACGGCCCCTGCGGCGAAGGCCTTGTCGTTCCACTGATCCCCGTCGATCTGGATGGAAGCGGAGGACTCGAGGGACGCACCGACGGCTAGCGTGGCACCGTCAGACGCGAGCGCGATGGATTCGCCGAAGCTGCCGGACATGCCCGGATTCAGAAGCCTTGATGTACGCTTGTTGCGACCATAGCGCGTCCTTGAGCGTGAAAACATAGGCCGCGCCCGACATCACCGAGTCGTCGAGCTGATCGCCGTTGATCCCGGCGGACTTGCTGCGCTCGTACATCGCGCCCACCGCGAGCGTGGTGCCGTCCCCGGAGAGCGCGACGGCGTGGCCGAAATGATCTCCCGAACCTGAGTTGGATGCCTTGAGATAGGCGCGTTGCGTCCATCCACCTTCATCACGATAATAGACATAGGCCGCGCCGGAGTTTTCGGCGACGCCCTGCCGCGGATCCCCGTCGACGCCAGTGGCGGCACTATCCTCGTAGGGGGCGCCGGCCACGAGGGTTTTGCCATCAGCAGACAGAGCGAGTGACCGGCCAGATCTGCAGTCGACTGAGTGTTGCTCGCCTTGATGTACGCCGTCTGCGACCATGTCCCGGCCTCGCGCTCGAACACGTAGACCGCGCCCGAGTCCTCTGCCGTGTTGTCGTTGCAGTTACCGCCGATTCCGGTCGCCGCGCTGTCCTCCTGAGGAGCTCCGACGGCGATGGTGTCGCCGTTCGCGGAGATGGCTACCTCGCCGAACCAGTCCTCGGCGTCGGTGTTGAACGACTTGAGGTAGGCCTGCTGCTTCCACGCATCGCCATCGCGTACGAACACGTAGGCGGCGCCGCTGTCGGGCGCGTAGTTGTGAAGCTCGTCGCCGTTGATGCCGTGCGCGCCGCTGTCCTCGAGCATGGCTCCGACGACCATGGTGGTGCCGTCCGCGGAGATGGCGACGCCGGCACCGAAGTAGTCGCCGCTCTCCGCGTTGGAGGCCTTGAAGTAGCCGATCGCGTCGTCGACTCTCGGGTCGACCTGCACGGGGTCCGACTCGCTGCAGCCCGCTTGGTTGCAGGCGCGGAGCTTGTAGGCGGCCGAGAGGCGCAGGTGGATGGGCATCGACCAGGTGGTCGAAGTCCCGACCACATCTGGCCCCAACTGTGACCATTCGGGGGTCTCGGGGTAGGGGCGCTCGAGCAGTTGATAGTAGTCGGCACTGGCGACCGGCTTCCACGAGAACTGGAAGCGCTTGATCGGCGAGTAATCGATGTAGAGGTACGGCGCGGCCGGAGGAACTCGGCCTCGGCCCCGGTGCTGTCGCCGGTGCTGCCGGTCGTGGGCTCTTCCGCGTTCGCCGTCGTGAGGATCGACTCGGTGATCGACGACTCTTGCCCTCCGGTGCTCGAGCTCGCGTCGCTCGTCGACTCCTCCATCGTGGCGGTGGCATCGCCCGGTTCGGCGGGCAGGGGACAGCCCAGCAGGGTGCAGAGCGTGAGGAGCGGATAGAGGCGGGTGCGGTTCGACATGATGCGCCGGGCTAGGCAAGCGTCGTGCCACGTCTGTCGGGGCTCTTTTCCGGGCATTCCATCACTCCGAGATGCAGGCCGGGTTGGCGCCCCCAACCGCGGTTGGGTACCGGATTTGGTGGGCTGGCGACCGCTCACAATGCGAACGCCGCGCGGGCGAACTCTCGCAGCGAGCGCGGGGGCCGGCCCGTGCGGCGGAGGACCTCGTCGGTCACGCGGTCCTCCGCCCCGCCGGCGATCGCCTGCTCGAGCGCGCCGAGCATCGCCGCGTACTCGGTCGGCATGCCGGCGGCGGTGAGACGGGCGCACCACTCGTCGACCGCGATCGGTCGATGCACGACGGGCTCGCCGAGCACCTCCGAGAGGATCGCCGCCGCCTCGTCGTAGGACAGCGCCTCGGGGCCGGTTAGGATGAGATCCGCGTTGGCCGGCGCGAGCAAGGTCGCCACGGCGACGGCGGCGATGTCCTCCGGATCGATGAAAGCGATCCGCCCCTGGCCGCTGGCGCTGACGAAGGCGCGTTCGTTGCGGATGCCGCTGCCGAGCGCGTGCTGCGGATCGGCGAAGTTCGTCATGAACCACGACGGTCGCAGCACGGTCCACTCCGGCGCGCGCGCTTGCAGGGCCGCATGCACCGCGCCGATGCCGGGGGCGCGGGCGTCGATGGCCGACGAGCTGAGCAGGACGAAGCGCCGTACGCCGCGGGCGAGGGCGCGGTCGATAAACGGCACCATGAGACGGTCGGGCTCGGGGTCCATGGCCGGCGTGACCAGGTAGACGGCGTCGACGCCAGCCAGCGCGGCGTCATGGCTGGACGGATCGGCCCAGTCGAAGCGGACCTGATCGGGGCCGCGAGGATGACGACTGCCGATCGTGACCGCGACGTCGCGGGCCCGCAGACCGCGAGCGACCGCGCTGCCGGTCTTGCCGGTGCCGCCGGTGACGAGCACGCGCATCACTCACCTCCCAGCGCGGCGCGGACGCTGCCCTCGCGGAAGCTGCCGGTCGCGGTCGGGTCCCAGTATTCGCGGTAGCGGACGATCCGCCCGTCCTTGCACTCGAGGACCATCACGTAGTCCTGCTCGTAGGCCTCGCCCGTGGGGGCCAGCGTCGCCGAGCCGTGGACCTCGGCGAGGATCACGTCGAGATCGGGGTGGGGTACGTGCGCAGGCCGGAGAACCGCAGGTCGCGGAAGACCGCCGGCGTGCGCCGGAAGTAGGCCGCGATCGCCGGCTTGCCCGCGAGCCGCGGCGGCATCCCGAGGCGCACGGCGTAGGGGAACTCGACGACGGCGTCGTCGGCGAACAGCTCCAGCCAGCGCTCGATGTCGCGGGCGATCCACTCGAGGTGCGCCGCGAGCGCTGCGGCGGCGCGCATGGGTTCGGTGTCGAGGTGTTGCATGCCTGGCAAGCTAGTTCGGCCGGCTGCACCGCGCGTCCGGATCGCCGATCCGCGCGTCCGGATCGGTCGAGGGGCCAGGCCTGCTGCACGGTCTCGGCCGGATGCTCCCGCTCGACGAGAGCGATCCTCCGCGACTCGAGAATCACCGACTCGCGGGGGGCGCGTTCGCCGGGCCCCGCTGCTGCAGGACGCCGGCCGGCGCGGTGGGCTATGCTCCGGGCGATGACCGAGCTCGACGCTCTGGCGCGCTCCCTCGTCGTCCTCGGCAGCGAGGTCACCAGCCTCGAGCTCGGCGGGCGGTGGGGCAAGCACCGCCGGGCCGGCCGCGGCAGCGCCAAGCTGTACGCCGCGCTGCACGGCGGCGGCGAGCTGGAGGTGGCCGGGGCGCGTATGTCTCTCGGGCCAGGTGAGCTGGCCTTCCTGCCGCGCGCCGACGAGCACGTGATCCGCGACAGCGCGGCGACGCTGGTGCCGCGCGACGGCAGCGCCTGCGTGGGCATGCAGCAGACCGCGGCCGACGCGTGGACCAGCGAGGCGACGCCGACGACGACCCTGGTGACGGTGGACCTGCAGATCGATCACGCCGACGCGCCATGGCTGTCGCTGCTGCCGGCGGTCGTCCACATCACCCGCGAGGACCGCGAGCTCGGCCGCTGGCTGGCGGACACGCTGGCGCTGCTCGGCCGGGCCCGCGCGCTGTCGCCGGCGCTGCGCGAGACGATCACTGCCTCGTGGGCGCAGGCGCTGTTCGCCCAGGCGCTGCGGGCCGAGGGCGCGTCGCTGCCGGGGGCCGAGGCGCTGCGCGACGATCGGCTGGTCGCGGCGCTGCTGCGCCTGCGCGCCGAGCCGGAGAAGCCGTGGGAGCTCGGCGAGCTGGCGGCCCAGGTCGGGATGTCGCGCTCGGTGCTGGCCGCCCGCACCACCGCGCTGCTCGGCGAGCCGGTCGGCAGCTACCTCCGCCGCCTGCGCCTCGACCGCGCCGCCAGCCTGCTCGCCACCACCGACGCGCCGATCAAGGCGATCGCCGCCCGCGTCGGCTACGCCAGCGAGCCCGCGTTCACCCGCGCGTTCGTCCGCGCCCGCGGCACCGCACCCCAGGCCTACCGCCGGGCGCTGCGGCGGGCGTGACGACTCTTTTTGGGGGCGGAGGGACATGGCGAAGGGCCCGACGAGCATGGCCCCGAGGACATGTGGCTGTGCGGGCAACCGACGCGCATGTCCCCGAGGACATGTGGCTGTGCGGGCGACTGACGCGCCTGTCCGCGAGGACAGGCCGCGAGGCCTCGGCTGGCCGTCCCAGCGCCGCTCGTCCGCGTCACCCCGCCGGCGGTGACCACTCGACGCGGTGCTCGTAGAAGCGCGCCTGCGCGGCCGCGCCGAGGCGGAGGAACAGCGGCAGCATGCGGTCGCGGAACCAGGCCGCCACCGGGCCCGCGGGGGCCTTGCCGTCGCCGTTCTTGCGCGCCTGGCGGACGACGGCCTCGACGCGGGCGCGGCGCTCCTGCTCGAAGCGCGCGAACGCGGTCTGCGGCTCCGCGGTGTCGCGGAGGCACCGCGCCAGCACCAGCGCGTCCTCGAGCGCGAGGGAGGCGCCCTGGCCGGCCGAGGGCGACGTCGCGTGGGCGGCGTCGCCGAGCAGGCACACGCGGCCGGCGTGCCAGCGCGGCAGGGTCATGATGTCGTGCAGCGCCCACGGCCCGAGCAGCGTCGGCGTCGCGCGGACGACGTCGGCGATCCACGGCGGGTCACCGGCGTGCAGGGCCAGGATCGACGCGCGCCGCTGCTCGGGGTCGGCGACCTGCATCGTCTCGCGCGCGCCGTTGTTGTGGAACCACCACACCTCGCCGCCGGGCGCCGCGAACGCGCCGAAGAAGGCGCGCCGGCCGAAGGTCATCGCGGTCCACCCGGGCTCCAGCGGCGCGTCGGGGCAGCGGGCGAAGCCGCCGACGTCGCACAGGCCGGTGAAGGCGGGCGTCGGCGATGCCGGCAGCGCCAGCGCCCGCACGCGCGAGCGCACGCCGTCGCAGCCGAGCAGGACATCGGCCGCCAGCGCCTCGCCGCTCTCGAGGCGCGCGACGACCTCGCCCGGTCGCTCGGCGAGCGCCACCACCTTCGCGCCCGAGCGACAGTCGGCGCCGCGCTCGGCCGCCGCGGCCATCAGCGTCCGGTGCAGCTCGGCGCGGCGGATCATCACCATCTGCGCGCCGAACCGCTGCGCGTGCTCGCGGTGATCGATCTGCCCGATGCAGCGGCCGCGGGCGTTGAAGAACCGCAGCCCCGCGCACGCCGCCGAGCGAGCGCGGATCTCCGCGCCCAGGCCCAGCTCCGCCAGCACCTGCAGCCCGTTGGGCGCCAGGCCGAGGAACGCCCCGGCGTCGCGGTCCGCCTCGCTGCGGGCCTCCAGCACCGCGACCTCGACCCCGAGCCGGCGCAGGAACATCGCCACGGTCGGCCCGGCGATCCCGCCGCCGACCACCAGCGCTCGCCGGAGCGGCGCACGCATCGAATCCGTCACATCGCACCTCCTGGGCGCGAGGATTCGCCCTCACGACAATCATTGCAAGTGACGAAGCGTGACGGTAAACATCACCAACCGTGAATATCGCCGCGCTCGATCTCAACCTGCTGCTCGTGCTCCACACCGTGCTCGTCGAGCGCAGCGCGGCCGCGGCGGCGCGGCGGCTGCACGTCACGCCGTCGGCGGTCAGCAACTCGCTGGCCAAGCTGCGGGCGCAGCTCGGCGACCCGCTGGTGGTCCGCAGCGGGCGCGGGCTGGTGCCGACGCCGCGGGCGCTCGAGCTGGCGCCGCACCTGCGCGCGGCGGTCCGCGAGCTCGAGCGCGTGGTCGCCGGCAGCGAGCGGTTCGACCCGGCCACCACCACCCGCAGCTTCGCGCTCGCGCTGTCCGACGCCCACCAGATCTGCGACCTCCCGCGGGTGGCCCGGGCGTTCGCGGCCGCGATGCCGCGGGCGCAGCTGCGGATCGTCAGCATCGATCACTTCGAGGCCGTCGGCGGGCTCGCGGGCGGCGAGGTCGACGCGGCGGTGGCTCCGGCCACCGCGCCGCAGGCCGGGCAGCACGCGCATCACCTGTACGAAGAGGCAGGTGTGCTGCTGGTCCGCCAAGGCCACCCGGCCGCCGGCAAGCCGGTCACGCGCGAGGTGTGGGCGTCGCTGCGTCACGTCGACATCCACCTCGCGCTCGGCCGCGGCGGCATCGGTCACCGCGCGGCGCGGGCCTGGCTGGCCGGCGAGCGGCTCGCCTTCGACGTCGCAGTGGTGGCGCCGAGCTTCCTCGCGGCCGCGGTGGTCGCCGCCAACTCCGACTACGCGTGCGGCCTGCCGCGCCGGGTCGCCGAGGCCCTGGCGCCCGTCCTGCCGCTCACGCCGCTGGCGCTGCCGGGCCCGCCGATGGCGTTCTCGATCGACCTCGTGTGGCACGAGCGCACGCACCTCGACGCGGGGGCGCGGGCGTTCCGCGAGCTGGTGATCGCCGCGCTGGCGAGCCCGCGTCCGGCGAGCAAGCGCGGCCGTCGAGCCCGCGCGTGAGGCCCGCAGGTGCTCGCCCGCTGCGGGCCTCGTTCGACGGGCAGGCTCGTCGGCCACGGCCGCGGCGCAGCGAGTCGTCGAGCCGCGCGCAGGTAGAGGCTGAAGGTGTCGTCGGTCGCCGCCGAGGCCGCGCGCTCTGTCGCCGGACTCGCGGCGCCGGGCGGCCGAGTGTCACGACGAGAGGATCCATCACCGCGGTACCGTCATGCGGAGCGAGCGGGTATCGTAGGTCTCGCCATGCCGCGTCTCGCCGTCCGCGCCATCCTCATCGAGGACGAGAAGATCTTGCTCGAGCAATTCCAGGACGCGAACGAGTCGTGGTACGTGACTCCCGGCGGCGGGGTCGACGAGAACGAGACGATCGAGGAGGCCTTTCACCGCGAGCTGCGCGAGGAGCTCGGCGTGCAGGCCGAGTTCGGCGCGGTCGCCTTCATCCGCGAGATCATCGCCGACCGCCTGGCCGTCACCAACTTGCCGCGCGGCTTTCATCAGGTCGAGGTGTTCGTGCACGGCCGCCTGCTGCCCGGCCAGACCCTGCAGATGCTCGCGCCCGATCGGTCGCAGATCGGCCTCGTCTGGGTCCCGCTGGCCGAGCTCCACACCCTGCCGTTCTTCCCGCGCGACCTGATCCCCGAGTTTCAGGCCCGCGCCTTTCCGCGGTTTTATTACGGGCACCGCCGTTAGGGCCGCGACCTGCCGAGCCCGCTCGCGGATCAATGCAGTAGCGGGCGCCGCATGGGTGGTCGACGCGTCGCCGACTCTGGTACACCCGGGCGATGCACCACAGCCGCCTCGCCGGATTCATCATCGATTGTCAGGACACCCCGCCCGACGACGCCGCCGCGTTCTGGAGCCGCGCGCTCGGCATGGCCTCCGAGGGCGACGACGGCCACGGGTACGCGGTGCTCGACGCCAGCGCCCGCGACCTGCACATCGAGGTCCAGCGGGTCGATCACGCGAGCCGCGTCCACCTCGACATCGAGACCGACGATCAGCCGGCCGAGGTCGCCAGGCTCGAGCGCCTCGGCGCCCGGCAGGTCGCCAAGGGCGCCCGCTGGGTGGTGATGGAGGCGCCGACCGGCCAGCGCTTCTGCATCATCAACGCCCGCCGCCCGCTCGCCGGGGCGCCGGGCACCAACGTGTGGCCGTGAGGCCCAGAGCGCACCCGCGATCGCGGCTGCGTGGTGATCACGAGCCCCCGGTCATTTCGACGGACAGCCCGCGTTCATCTCGCGCCGACACGATCTCGCCGTGATGCCGCTCGTCGCGTCGCGCCCGTGGAATCACAGCAGGGCGATCGTCCGCGCCGTCGCGGCGGTCATGCGAATCGCGGCGAGGCCGAGCCGCCGCAGTGACGCGCTCCGAGGCCGAGCGACGCGGGCGCTGGCAGGGCCGGAGAGCGCTCAGTCGTCCACGATCAGCTCGACCGCGCCGATCGCCTCGGCGCTGCCGTCGTCGACGCGGACCTTGATGTAATAGCGGCCCGGGGGCAAGTCGGCCGGCACGGCGAGGTCGGCCTGCGCCGCGCCGCCGACCAGCGCGGCCTCGGTGTCGACGACGACCTTGTCGTTGGCGACCTCGTAGTTGGCGGCGATCACCGCGTCGCGCTGGGGGTCGTCGTCGGGCGGGACGGGGACGAGCTCGCCGAGGATCTTCGAGCGCGCGGTCTCGAGGGTGACGTGCGCGGCGCCGTCGCCGAGGTTCGCCGCGAGGATGTCGACGGCGACGCTGCCGCCCGGCGCGACGGTGGCGGGAGCGACGCTGACGGTGGCCGGCTCCGGGTAGCCGATGACCAGCGCCGGGTCGCCGAACAGGGTGTAGAGGTGCAGGTGGCTGCGGCGCAGCGCGTCCATGTCGGCGTCGGACAGCGAGAGGCCGAAGGCGTTGTCGATCTGGGCGCGGAAGCCGTCGACCTGGGTCATGACGCGCTGCTTGGCGCGCAGGAACGCCTCGCCGACCGTGGCCGGGCGCTCGGCGGTCATGACGAGGCCGAGCTCGCGGATGAAGATCGTGTTGGGATAGACATAGGAGAGCTCGGTCGACGAGAGCACCGCGACCGGGCCGTTCGGGGCGGCGAGCAGCGTGGCGCCGACGCTGTCGCCCGGGCCCGCGAAGGAGCCCATGGCGCAGGCGATCAGGGTGACGATCGGGCTGCGACCGGTGATCGACAGGTCGGCGAGGGCGTCGACCTCGAGCAGCGGATACAGCTGATTGTTCCACTCGAGCGGAGGGAAGCTCGTGGCGCTGCCGTGGCCGATGTAGGTGACCATCAGCGAGCCCTCCATGAAGCGCTCGACGACCTTGTCGCTGAACTGCTGCGGGACATAGACGTAGGGCGAACTCTGCAGGCCGTACGTCATGGTGATGTCGAAGTCGTAGGGGATCTCGTCGACCGCGGTGTTGACGAGCTTCTCGACCAGGCTGTCGACCAGCGCGCCCTGGCCGAGAGCGCTGGCGAACATGTTGATGCGTCGATTGTGCGGGCCGACGCTGCGGACCTGCTCGTGGCGGACGATCTTGTCCAGCGCGGCCGTGACGGCGGCGGGGTCCCTGGCGGGGATCCGGCCGACCGCGAGGTCGGTGATGTCGTCGTTGTCGAGGTCGGCGTAGAGGTTGTCGGTGGGGATCGTCATCGGCGGCGCGACCTCCAGCACCTGGACGACCTCGCCGAGCGGGACGGTGTCGGCGTCGACCGGGCCGCCCGGCTCGGCGTCGCCGACGAGCAGGGCGAACATCGGCCGATCGGGGTCGCGCGCCGCGTGGTAGCCCCGCAGGCGCGCGCGGATCGCTTCGACCGGATCGCCGCCGTCGGCCAGGATCTCGCTCATGCGCACGAGCGCGACGGTGTGCCCGCCGGCGCTCCGATGCTCGCCGATGCCGGCGGCGGCGTCGGCCAGCGGATCGGCGGCGATGATGACGTAGTCGACCGGCGGCGGACCGACCTCCTCGGTGGTCGATTCGCCGCCGGTCGGGACCGCGGTGGTGCCGGTGGTCGAGGTCGTAGCATCGACGACATCGTCGGTGGTGGTGTTGCTGGTGGTCCCTGGGCCGTCGGTGACGCCGTCGGAGGCGGTGGGACTGCAAGCGACGAGCGCCACGAGCAGCGATGATGCGACCGATGCGACCGATGCGACCGATGCGACCGATGCGACCGATACCCGCGATTGGACCATTCGCGCATTCTAGCAAGCGCCCGGCGAGGCGCAGGGCGGACGCGCGCGAGCGGAAGAGAGCAGCCTCACCCGTATCACGGATGCCGCGCTGCTGCCCCGAGGGACAGGTCCTTTCGCCGATGATGCCCGCGCCGGCGGGAATAGATCGACTTCGCTGCCTGTTTCGCCGTCGTCTCGTCGAACGACGACCGCTCGCCGATCACAGGCTCCGCTAGCGCAGTCCGCCGGACACGCTGAGGAGCTCGCCCGTCAGCCAGGCGGAGGCAGGGAGGCGAGGAACACCGCCACCGAGGCGATGTCGTCGACCTGGCCGAGGCGGCCGAGCGGGGTGGCCGCGATCAGCTGGCGCGCGAACTCGGACTCGGGGATATGCAGCGTGCGCGCGCCCTCGGTGTCGACGGCGCCCGGGTTGATCGAGTTGACGCGGATCTTCCGCGGCCCGAGCTCGAGCGCGAGGGTCTGCGTGAGGCCGTCGACCGCGTGCTTGCTGGCGGTGTAGACGACCGACTGCGGGGCCGGCTTGCGCGTCACCGTCGAGCCGATGTTGATCACGCTGCCGCCCTCGGGCCCGAAGTACTTCAGCGCCTCCTGCACCGTGAGCAGCGGCCCGAGCACGTTGGTGTCGAACTGGCGCCGGAACTCGGCCTCGGTGACGGCCTCGAGCGCGTCGAAGCGGAACACCCCGGCGTTGTTGACCAGCACGTCGAGCCGGCCGAACACCCGCCTGGCCTCGGCGAACAGCCGCTTCACGTCGGCCGCCTTCGACACGTCGCCCTGGACCGCGAACGCCTTGCCGTCCTGCTCGGTGATGGCGGCGACGACCCGCTCGGCG
Source organism: Nannocystis pusilla (assembly GCF_026626665.1). Classification (GTDB taxonomy): domain Bacteria; phylum Myxococcota_A; class Polyangia; order Nannocystales; family Nannocystaceae; genus Nannocystis; species Nannocystis pusilla. The sequence continues at coordinate 5,469,863 of NZ_JAPNKE010000002.1, read as the reverse complement.
CCGGCCTTGTCGCTCGCGTAGTTGACGACCACCGCCGCGCCGGCGCCCGCCAGCGCGGGCGATGCCCGCGCCGATGCCCTTGGACGCGCCGGTGACGACCGCGACCTTGCCCTTCAATGAATCGACCATCTTCGCTCTCCTCGTGGTGTTATCAGTTCGACCGTTCGATGAATGTCTAAGTGACGCCCGAGGTGAAGTCAAATCGCTACCCCGGTTTTTTCTTCCGTTCGTCCCGCCGGCTCGGCCTGCCCGAGCCCCCTCGTGACCGCGCACACGGCCGTCCGCCCGGCTAGAGCCCCGGCGGTCCGCGTGTTACGCTGTCAGCGATGCTCCGCTTGACGGACAAGCAGGTCCAGCGAATCTCGAGCGCCCTGGCCGAGCCGCGGCGCTTCCGGATCTTGCAAGACCTGGCCGCCGACCGCACGCAACAGATGCCCTGCACCGCGATCGTCGAGTGCCACGGGGTCAGCCAGGCGACGATCTCCCACCACCTCAAGGAGCTCGAGACGGCGGGCCTCGTCGAGATCGTCCGCGACGGCAAGTTCGCCCACGTGGTGTTCCAGCGCGACGTCTGGCGCGCCTACCTCGCGCGCCTCGCCTCGCTGTGAGCGCCAGCCGGCACCTCCCGGGTCGTCGTGACTGCGTTCATTTGGACGTTTAGGTTAACGTCTAAATGTTGCATGGGATGAAGTCAAGCGCCCGCAGCGCCGCCGGGACGTCGAGGTCGGGCGCGCAGCCGCGCGGGCAGGTGGGCGGCAGACCGCGCAGCTCGAGCTCGAGTGCCGCGCTCAGCGATAAGCTCGTGGCGATCCGCTGGCTGCCCTGAATGAGCCCAGGCCGGACGTTCGGGGGCAGGACCCCGGCTCCGTTCGTGAGCGAACGAGCGCGGGGCGGCGCGGGCGCGGCTCGAGGTGACGCCACGGGGCTCCACTCACCGCCAGCGCCACCCGAGACAGGGCGCCGGCTTCTCGGCGCGAGAATTCGTGTGTCCCGGAGGACATGTCCCGAGGGACACGCTCGCTCACTCGAGGCGGACGTCGTCGAGCTCGAGCGCGAACGGGCCGGTCTGGGTCGCGCCGAAGAACAGGCCGAGGACGTCGTGGGGCTCGAGGCCGCCGAGCTCGGCGAAGGTGACGGTGTGCTCGGCCCACTCGCGGCCGACGGCGATCTCCTTGCGCAGCGGGGCGACGCCGAGCTGCTCCGCGAACACCATCACGGTCAGGGCGCTCGCGCCGTCGCTGCGCGCCGCGAACACCAGCTTGGTGAACTTGCCGAGGTTGGCCGGCTGCATCGGCGCGGCGCCGGGGAAGAACATCGCCCCGGCCCACTTCGGCTGCTCGCCTCCGGCCACGGTGCCGCTCATCCGCAGCGCGCCCTTGCTCTTGCGCGCGCCCTTCTTGGCGAGGCCGAGCTCGACCGTCGAGGCGCCGCCGATCAGCGCGTCGGTGGCCGGCTGCCAGCCGGCGCCGAACTCCGCGGCCAGCTTGCCGGCCTCGAAGGCGGCGATCTTGCCCGACTCCGAGCCGGGCGGCGGCGGGCGGCGCGCCGGGCCTCCAGCGCGGCGTACTCGTCGGCCACGGCCTTGCGATAGCCGTCGCGGTCGAGCCGGTGCCCGGCCTTCCACACCGCCTCGATCGCGCGCGTGGCGGTGATGTCGGCGGTCGGATCGCCGCGCACCAGCAGCAGGTCGGCGCGCTTGCCCGCGACCACGCGGCCGCGGTCGCTCATTCTGAACCTGTCCGCGGGGACAGACGTGGCCGCCGCCAGCGCCGCGGTCGCCGGCAGGCCGGCGCGCACCAGCAGGGCCAGCGCGTCGTGCAGCGACACGCCGTGGACCGTGCCCGGGTTGGGCGCGTCGGTGCTGGCGAGCAGCGGGACCCCGGCGCGGTGCAGGGCGCCGACGGTCGCCAGCGCCCCCTCGCACGCGGCGGCCGGCAGGGGGCTCGGCCAGGTCGCGGACAGCGCTCGCACGTCGGCCGGCCCGAGGAACGGCTTCAGCTCCGGGTCGTCGGCGACCGCCTTGCCGCGGCCCGGCTCGCACAGCCCGAGCACCACCGCCAGGGTGTCGGCCACGAACACCCGCCTGTCGCGCGCCAGGGCCACGAACGCCTCGGTCGCCGGGCCGTCGAGGAACACGTGGGCGAGGCCGTCGGCGCCGGCCTCCAGCGCGGCGGCGGCCTCGCGCTGGCTGCTGACGTGGACCACGGTCGTCAGCCCTTTCGCGTGGGCGGCCTCGACCAGGGCGCGCACGGTGTCGACGGCGAGGGTGGGCATGCTGCGGCCGAAGCCGGACCCGTCGTCGAGCACGATCTTGAGGTAGTCGGCGCCCTCGGCCAGGCGCGCCGCGACGAACGCCGGCGCCTGGTCGGGGCCGGTGAGGGTGGGGATCGCAAACCCGTACTCGGTGCCGTGGCCGCCCGGCGCGGTGGCGAGGATGCCGGCGCTGCGGAAGTCGGCCAGGACGCGCCCGCCGGCCCCGGCGACGGCCTTGCGCAGCGGCCCGCTCACGGCCGGCAGGGTGAACATGTCGAGCTCGGTCGTCACCCCGAACACCAGCGCCTGGCGCAATTGGACCTGCGACTGGATGTGCGTGTGCGCGTCGATCAGCCCCGGCAGCAAGGTCCGGCCGGCGCCGTCGACCACGGTGGCCCCGTCGGCGACCGCGAGGTCGGGGCCGACGCCCACGATCACGCCGTCCCGGACCGCGACGGAGGTGCGGGCGACCACCGCCTCGCCGTCGAACAGGCGGACGTCGCGGATGACCAGGTCCGCGGCGATCGGCGGGGAAGTCCGCACCGGCGCCTCGCTCGCCGAGGGCCGCGAACAACCCAGCGCGGCGAGGGCTGCGAATGTGAGGACCGTGCAGGACGAGCGGAGGCGCATCTGTCCCCCCGATACCACATGACTTCCGGGACAGAGTCGCGACCGGTCCGCCGAGGTCGTGCGAAAGCGCTTCTACGGCGATCCCTGATCGTGGTATTCACAGCGCGATGTCCATGGGTCGGGTCGCGTCGCTGGTCCCCGGTCTCTTGCTGCTCGCGTGCAACTCGCTCCCGCCGCCGCAGACGACCTTCGGCGTGCTCGGCAGCTCGACCGACGACGCGCCGGTGATGATGGGCGACGCGCACGCCAGCCTCGACTTCACCCGCCCGGGCGAGCCGGTCGGCGACCTGGTCGGCTGGAACCTCGGCCGCGGCACCGCCTACGCGCCGGAGAACGACCCGCTGCACCCCGAGTGGCGGACGCCGCACAAGGTCGCGGCGGCGCAGGCGTTCGCGGAGGCGCGGCCGGGCCACGGGCGGGCGCCGCTGATGCGCTTCTCGGGCCTGCAGATCGACGGCGCGCGCGGCGAGGACGGCTATCACTTCTATCGCTGGGTCGAGCCCGGGCACGCGCCCGCGGCCGGCGACGCGATGGCGACCTTCGAGTACTTCGCGCTGATGCAGGACGCCGACGCGGCGCCGATCGTGACCCTGAACTTCGGGTCAGGTACCGCGGCCGAGGCCGCCGCCTACGTCGCTCACCTCAACGGCACCGACGCGGACGACGTCAACGTGGCCGCGCGCCTGCACTGGGGTCAGGACCAGCCGTATCGCCAGACCCTGTTCGAGCTCGGCAGCGAGCCCTACGCCGCATGGAACACCGGCTATTCGGCGGACGGCGATTACGCGTACGCCAACCCCGAGGCCAAGCACGGCGGCGATCCGAAGTGGTCGGGCAAGCCGAGCGCCTCGGCGGCCGACTTCGCCGCGCGCGCGCTCGAGTACGTGGCCGCGGTCAAGGCCGTCGAGCCCGAGGCCCGCTTCTGGGTCCCGCTCGCGCCGGCGTCGATGGACGGGTGGGGCGGCGTCGAGGCGGCGGTGCAGGCGCTGGCGCCGTTGCTCAAGGACCCGGCGGTCGCCGGCGCGGTGGTCCATCACTACCTGGTCGACGACGCGAAGGCGCTCGGCTGGACCGAGCCCAACGATCTGTTCTTCGCGCTGGCCGGCGCGGAGGTGTTCCGCCCCGGCTTCGCGCGCGCCCGCGCGGCCCTCGACGGCGTGCGCCCCGGGCTCGAGCTGGTGGTCAGCGAGTACCACGTCGCCGGCACGTCCTCGCGCGGGCAGTTCGAGCGCGGCCGCGAGGCGGTGGTCGGCCTCGGCCTGGCCGGCATGCTGCTGCTGTACGCGCAGCTCGGGGTGGAGGCCGCCTGCCAGCACGCGGCCCTCGACTACGACACGATCGACAGCCCCGACCGCGACCCACTGCTCGAGCCCTGGTACAACCCGTTCCGCGAGGGCAAGAACGAGACGGTCACGCCGATGGCCAGCTACACGGCCACCCGCTTCGTCGGCGAGCACCTGCTCGAGCGCGCGGCCCCGCTCGAGTTCTCGAAGCAGGTCGATCAAGACATGACCGTCGGGACAGAAAAGGTGAAGGTCCCGCTGGTCCACGCGGCCGCGTTCGTCGACCCCGCCGGCGAGACCGGCAGCCTGGTGGCGCTGCACCGCGACCTCGAGCGCAGCCACACTTTGACGATGGACCTGCCCCCGGGCTGGACGGCGACCGCGGCCAGTCAGTGGGCGCCGCCGGCCGCGGATCACAACACGCTGTACTTCCCGATCGCGCCCGAGCCGGCGCAATACGTGCAGGAAGGCGAGCGCGTGCAATTGACGCTGCCGCCGCACAGCCTGGTGGCGGTCCGCTTCGCCGCGGCGCAGTGAGGGCGCCGATCTGGCGTGAAGGACATGTCCGTACGGGCATGTTGCGATGAGGCTCAGAGGCGGCGGATGTGGCCGCGAATGGCGAAGGTTCCGTCTTCGACGATGTCCTTGAAGTCCAGCCGCCCGGTGACGTCGCCGAACTCCTCGGAGCCGTCGGCGATCGGGTGCTGACAGCGGCCGTGGAGCTCGACCCCGCCGGTGAATTCCGGGTCCCACTTGGACTCGAACTTGTACGTGGTGGTGAACTGGATCGGCTCGCCGTCGAGTTCGCCGATGAAGAGCTCCCGGCCGGTCTCGAGATAGACGCCGCTGGGCGGGCCGTTGTCCTTGAAATCGTCGACCTTGGTGTACCAACAGCCCTCCAGGTCGCCGCTGATCACGATCGTGAGGTCGATGAAGTCCGTAAAGGGAGGCGGCGGCGGAGCGCACAGCTCCTCGGTGTCGACGACTCCGGTCGCCGCGATCTTCGTCATCGCTGCGCTCGCGGGCGAAGGTTGGAGCAGTATCCACGCCATGAACAGGGGGAGCTGGATCGCCGACCGGAAGAGCGTTCGCCCGCGACTGCCGGGGCGGGCGGAGTGATGCAGGTGCGTCATGGTTCCTCGCTGTCCTTTTCGTAAAAGAAGACGTTCGGATGGATGTCCCCCGAACGTGGCGGCGGCCAGGTGACGATAGCCACAGGTCTCTCCGGTGGAAGCGCTCGCGGAGCGGGCCATCGATTGGATTGCAGCGATCTACGGCAGCATGGGGACGCCGCGTCAGCGAGTCAGAGGGGCCGGGCTGATGTGCGGGCGAGCAAGTCGCTAGCGGGTTCGGCGCGCGACCTCCCGGGTGCGTGGCGCGCGGAGCCTCGCTGGCGTGGAGGACATGTCCGAAGGATCCTGTGATCCAGGCGACGCCCCCTCGTCGCTCGCGGCGTCACCTCGGCCGAGGGGCGGGGAGGACGCGAATCGCGTGGATCGGCGAGAGGCAGGGCATCGAAAAGTTCTGGGCGCCCAGTTCCGGGCGCTTGGGCGGCTCCGGCTGCAACACGCCGACGACCTCGACGCGCTCGCCTTCGAGGTCGGCGATCTGCTGCGGGGTGGGGCGGGTCTCCTTGTGCCAAAGGCTCTCCAGGAGCACTGCCTGCCCGTCGGGCAGGATCACGACCGGCCAGACGTCGAGGACGACCTGCCCGCCCTTCGCGGTGAACGTGCGGAGCGCGTAAGTGCCGACGGCGCGGCACAGCCCGCCGTCGTGAGCGGCGCGCAGCACTGCCTCGCAAGGAGGCGTGCTCGAGTCGACGGGCAGTGCGGACTGCGTGGCTGCGACCTTCGGAGGTGACGGTTCGGGGGGCGCCGGGCGCGTACACGGGGGCTTGCAGGCGACGAGCAAGAGCGCGACCACGAACGGGACGCGCGATGCACGGGGGAGCGGCTCGTCGCGGAGCGGTTCGTCGTGAGGCAGGTGCACGGCCGGATGTTAGCAACGGTCGCGCTTGGGTTCACGTCGGAACCCCGCCCGCGTCTCTGCGGTGTATGCTCGTTCCGTGCCGGACGGTCGCCCTGCGGTTCTCTTGCCGATGCGCCTCTTCCTCCTCGTGTTCGTCGCCGGCGGCTGCCAGGCGGTCCCGTGCCCGGAAGCGGACGAGAATGCGAGACCGACGCGGGTTCCCGAGCCGCCCCAGGAAGACCGGCCTGCCTGCACGCTCTCGCGTGAGGACGCGTCGCGTCACGCTCGAGCATGGCTGGCGTCTCTGGCGGGTACCGAGGCGCTCCCCGACGGCCTGGCCGCCGATACCGCGTGCGTCTCTCATTGCCTCCAGCCGCGAGACGACGTCGAGGGAGGCGGGACCTGCCCGTCCTGGGAGTGCGGCTTTCGTTACGGCGAGGGCGGGCACCGCGACGGCTCCGCGCCGGTGAGCGTGCATGTCGTCCGCTGCGGCGAAAAGAGCTTCGCGTCGCTCGGGCTCGCTGGCTGCTTCGCGCGGCCGCACCGCTGTGAGCTGCGAGTCGGGCGCGAGCACGCGGCGAAGCTGGCGGCCGTTCACGGGACCTTTCGTTACCTGTACCTGGCTTGGGTCCCCGCTGCCGAAGAGTTCCAGTGGATCGCCGAGGACGACTGGCGCTCCGCCGCTCCGCACGAGCTCGTGCGGATCAGCGCCCACGACCCAGGCGACGTTCGCCCGGGACCCGCTGCTACCGCTCCGAAGAGCGAACACGGATCGTCGTCGGATTGAGCCCGTAACCCGGCACGTCGCCGTCCTGCCGGATCATCTGCTGCTCGTGGAACGTCTGCCCTTCCTTGGTGGGCGGCCCGTACATCTGGTAGTTCCAGGCGTCCTCTCCGCTGTTGGCGAAGTTCTCGAGGGTGATCGAGTCCCCTCCACTCTTCAGGATGACGGCCCCCCAATGGAAGTTCCACGGTGCGTTGTCTCCCCAGGCGATGCCTGAGTAGTTTTGCGCGACGATGCTGTACGCTTCTCCCGTCTCGGGCCGCGCGAATCGATTGATCCCGGCCATCGCATCGAAGGAGTCGTTGGCTTCCAGCCTTCGACGCATCGACGTGGCGAAGTCGTCGTCCGCCCCAAGGGGGACCGAGCGTCGTTTCTGGAGGTACTCCGGCCACGCCTTGGCGAACGGTCGTCCCGACGCGCCGGCATAGATGTCCTCCATCATCATGTCAGGCGATTGATGCACCGGTCCGAACTTTTCACCGTACTGATAGGCGGCGGTCTTCGCCGGGGTCGGAATTGCAGGCGCCCGCGGGAGCGAGGGCCTGGCGCTCGTCGAGCCAGCAACCGGGTGCGAACTCTCCGATCCGGTTATAGACGCCCTGCGTCTTGCGACCGCTGCCATGCATGATCGAATGCGCTGCATCACCGCAATCGTCGACGAGTAGCATCCCGCCGGCTCGCGCATTCCCCTCGGTCTTGTTGCGCCGATTTTTCGGACGCACCCGCCGCAAGCGAGCGACGCCGCGCTCGCTTGCCGGCAGCGCGAGTTCCTCCTTGTCCGCCGTGATCTCGAGGTCCGATTTCTGGGCCGCGAGCAGCTTGTTGGCCCGAGCGATCAGGGCCGGATCGGCATAACAATGACGACCGCCTACGACCGGGTCGTCCTGGCGAACGGCCATCCGGAGGTCGTCGGCGATGCGCCAGTCGTGGCCGCCCCATTCTTCTTCTCGAAGTAGAATTGCAGCGACGCGGAACTCGTGAGCGCCGGCCGCGGCGCCAGTCTAGCGCGCGTTCCGGCGAACGAATCGAGCAGAGGGCGCGCGCTCCTGCCTTCCACGACGGCGTCTGCGACGGCGTCGGCGCCGCGTTCGTGTGCGTCGCCGGGCCGGCCGACGCCGCCCTGCAGATTCACGCCGGCTCGCTGCTGGATCACGTGCGCCGCCTCGTGAGCGGCGACTCGCAGGTTGGGGGTTCGAGAGAATGCGACCGACTCGCCCAGGACGTGCGCCGATGCGCCTATCGTTCGATGCAGGTCGACGGCGCGACCTCCGGTCGTGGCGTTGATCGATGCGACATCGTAGGGGCCGAATGACCGCTGGATCTCCGCCGCGAAGGGCAGTGGCGCGGTCGCGCCGGAAACGGCCTCGGCGGCCTTGCGTCGCAGCGTCGCGTCGCTGTTCTCGTCGACGGGAGGAGACCCCATCAGGGGGCGAGAGGGTTGCCGCGGCTTTGCGGCAGGCCGGAGCGGCGCGGCCTCGGTCGGCTTTTTCAGGAGCGGTGCGTACGTCATGTCGACATCTCTATCGCCACGGACACACGTGGCGCGCGTGGTGCAGGGCTCACGAAGAGAACGATCGTACGCTCCCATGCGCGGCGCAACAAGCGGCCCCGGGGCTCGCCGAATCGAAGGCGGGGGAGGCCACGCTGGATACCGGAGAGCGCGCGTTGCGCCCTCCGTGCGCGCGAAGAAGACCGGCGCGCGAATGATCGCTCGAACAACTCCCTCTCGCGCGAAATACGGTCTGTCACGAACTCATGGCTTCACCTACCCCGCGAACATCCGCCGACGATCAACCGCTCGCCGGCAGCAGGCCGATCGCGCGCATCAGCGCGATCGCGTTGCTGCGGCCGACCAGGCCCGGGCGCATGCGGTAGTCGAACACCAGGTTGCCCTCGACCACCTCGTCGGCGAAGTGGACGTTGCAGGCGCGGGGGCCGAGGTCGGCGACGGCCTCGGCCAGCGCCAGGTCGTGCGTCGTGCACAGGCCGATCGCGCCCTCCTCGACCAGCGCGCGCAGGACCGCCTCCGCGCCGATCTTGCGGTCGTGGGAGTTGGTGCCGTGGAAGATCTCGTCGAGCAGGAACAGCAGCGGCGGCGCGGCGGCGCGGGCCAGGTCGCGCAATTGCAGCAGCCGGCGCAACTCGCTGTAGAAGCGCGAGCGGGCGTTTTGAAGCGAGTCTTCGATCCGCAGGGTCGCGCCGATCTGCAGCGGGCTCAGCGTCATCGACTTCGCCGACACCGGCGCGCCCGCCAATGCGAGCACCACGTTGATCCCGAGCGTGCGCAGCAGCGTGCTCTTGCCCGACATGTTCGAGCCGCTCACCATCATCACCCGCAGCGGCTCGCCGAGCGCGACGGAGTTGGCCACGCAGGCGCGGAGCAGCGGGTGGCGCAGCGCCTCGCCGGCGACCTGCGGCCCGCCGGAGACGATCGTCGGCATCGGGTCTTCGGGGCGCTCGTAGGCGTAGGTCGCCAGCGACGCCAGCGCCTCGAGCTGGCCGAGCGCGGCCAGCCAGCGGGCGATCGAGGGGCCGTGGGTCTGCCGCCAGCGCTCGACGGTCAATGCGCCGTGCAGCTCCCACATCAACAAGAAGGCGATCGGCGCGAACAGGCCGCTCTTGCGCGCCTCGAGCCAGTCGACCGCGCGCGCCAGGCGGGCGATCGCGGTCGAGCCGGCGACCTCGCCGGTGCGCAGCTCCGCGGCCAGCTCGGCCAACCTCCGGCTGCCGGCGGTCGGCTCGCGCTCGACGCGGCCCAGCAATTGCGCGATGACGTCGAGGTCGCGCCGCGGGCCCTCGACCGCCGCGACGATCGCCGCGGTGCGCGGACGCAGCGCGCGCATCACCACGCCCTCGATCACCGCGACGATCAGCAGCGGCACGAACCCGAGGTCCGCGGCGAACGCCAGCACCGCAGTGACCACGCCCGCGAGCGCGAGCGCCGAGGCGAGCAGGCGCAGCGGCACGAACCGCGCGGCGTCGATCTGCGGCGGCGCGCCGCCCCACGCGACCAGCGCCTCGGGCGCGACCGCGGCCCGCACGTCGCCGCCGAGCAGCGCCAGATCTTCGCGCAGGTCGAGCCGCTCGCGCAGCGCCAGCACGGCCTCCTGGCGCGCCGCCACTTCTTCGACCGTGGCCGGCTGCAGCAGCCAGCGCGCCAGGGTCGCCTCGCCGCCGCGGGTGCGCGCGGCACACAGCAGCGCGAACAGCGAGGCCGGGCCGAACAGGTCGAGGTCGCCGGCGTAGGGGTGATCGGCGGGCACGAACTCGCGGTGCTGCACGCCCTCGTCGCGCCACTCGTCGTCGAGGCGCCGGAGCGCCCGCCGGTAGTGCTCGACGGCCAGCTCGGCGCGAGCCCGGCGGCGATACGCGCCCTCGTGGAGGACTACCAGGGCGAAGAAGCCGAACAGGGGCGCGAACGAGGCCGCGAGCACCGCCGGCCGGTCGGCCAGGCCGAAGCCGAGGAGTATTAAAGACGACGAAGACGCCGAGCCGCCAGTCGGAGATCCGTCGAATCTGGCGGTCGACGCGATTGACCACCGCCTGCCGCGCGGCGAGCCGGCGCTGGTACTCGCTGCGCGGGTCGGACACCCGCGGGATGATGCCGCACCCGCGCCGGATTACAACGAGAACCCGCGCGCCCGCAGGCCGCGCAGCCGCGGGCCGCCGTGATCCCGGGCCCGGTGTGAGGACGATGGGAGCGCAGCGAAGCCCCGCCGCGCCTCACAGCTCGCGCGAGAGCACGACGGGAGCGCAGCGAAGCCTCGGACGCGCCTCACAATTCGCGCAGGAGCGCAGCGAAGCCCGGCCGCGCCTCACCGCTCGCACAGGAGAATGACGAGACCTCGAGCGCGCCCCTCGACGCTCGCGCAGGAGGACGACGAGGCACCGAGCGCAGCGAAGCTCCGGCGCGCCTGAGGGCTGCGCAGGAAGACGACGAGCGCTCGCGCGAGGCTCGTCTCGCGCGAGGCGCTGCCCGGGAGCCCGCCCACGCCGATGCTCCTCGGCAGCAGCATCGGCGCGAGCGAAGACCGCGACGGAGCCTCGCGCTCGTGCGATCAATAGAATGACTTAAAAAACATGTCCAAAGGATAATGTCTTGAAGAGCATGCCCTTTCGGGCATGTGAAGAGGGCGCAGTCACTCGAGGTCGCAGAGCCGGCGCAGCGCCGCGCGGATCTCGCTGAGGTTGTGGCCGTCGTAGCGGAGCGCGTTCGGGTGCGAGAAGCCGGCGTTCCACGGCTGGGCCGGCAGGACGACCAGGCCGCGCGGGCGCCATTCCAGCCAGCGCTCGACGTAGGGCGGCCAGTCGTCGACCAGGACCTTGCCGTACACGAGGCCCTTGTCCATCGTGATCGTCACCGGCACGCCGGGGAGGTGTTGTTGGCACCACTCGAGCTTCTCGGTCCACGCGCTCGGGGTGCCGACCGGGCCCTTGGTGAGCACATGGGTCTCGAAGCGCAGCGCCTGCAATTCGGCGAGCACGTCGAAGCCGAGCTGCAGCCGCGGCAGCGAGCGCCACCAGCCTGGTTGACGGCGGATCACCGTCTCGCGCGCGCAGCCACGGCGGGCTGTCGTCGTCGCCACCCAGCGGCGGATCGGCGGGCCCCCGAAGGGTCTCCAGGTCGCGCATGAGCGCGCCCTGGTAATCACAGAGGGTGCCGTCCATGTCGATGAGCGCGACCAACCCGACCTTCGCCATGTCGTGATGGTAGCGTGAGGGTCGCGCGATCGCCACGCGCCTGGTGCTCGTGCGGCCGGCGTGATACCCCCGGAGGCATGATGAAGCGCGCCTCATCGTGCATGTTTTCGCTCGCGCTCGCGTGCGGCGGCGGCGGCGGCGAGACCACCACCGACGCCGGCTCGACGAGCACCGACGCGACCGGCACGACCACCGAGACCGGCACGAGCACCGAGCCTGGCACGAGCACCGAGACGGGCACGACCGACACGTCGACCTCGACCGCGCCGACGAGCACGAGCGACCCGACCACCACGGGCACGCCGCCCACCGGCACGAGCACCGACGCGACCACCACCGACGCGACGACGACCACGAGCACGACCACCGGCGCGATCGATCCGCCGATGTCGCTGGAGGACGTCGTCGACGGCGAGCTCGAGCTGATCGCCGACGGCCACATGTTCACCGAGGGCCCGATCTGGAGCCCCGATGGCTACCTGCTCTACAGCGACATCCCGGCCAACACGATCTTCCGCTGGTCGGAGGGCGAGCAGGCGAGCGCGTTCATCAACCCGAGCGGCAACTCGAACGGGCTCGCGTTCGACCTCGAGGGTCGGCTGCTGGCGGCCGAGCACGGCGGGCGACGGATCTCCCGCCGCGTGATCGGCGAGCAGAACGCCGAGACCCTCGCCGGTGAGTTCGAGGGCCAGAGCCTGAACAGCCCCAACGACATCGCGGTCCGCAGCGACGGCACGATCTACTTCACCGACCCGCCCTACGGGATCCAGCCCAACCAGCAGGAGCTCGACTTCCAGGGCGTGTTCCGCATCGACCCGCAGGGCCAGCTGTCCCTCATCGCCGACGACTTCGACCGCCCCAACGGCATCGTCCTGGCGCCCGACGAGAGCCTGCTCTACGTCGCCGACACCAACGCCGAGCACGTGCGCGTGTTCGACGTGCAGGCCGACGGCAACGCGGTCGGCGGCCAGGTGTTCGTCGACCTGCAGAGCGATCAGCCGGGCAACCCCGACGGCATGGCGGTCGACGCGTTCGGCGACCTGTTCGTCAGCGGCGGCGGGGGCGTCCGCGTGGTCACGCCCGCGGGCGAGCTGCTCGGGACCATCCAGGTGCCGGAGCAGGTCACCAACTGCAAGTTCGGCGACCCCGACGGCAAGGCGCTGTTCATCACGGCGCAGGCGCGGGTCTACCGGATCCGCCTCAAGGTCCAGGGCGCCGGCGCGTAGGGTACCATGCGCGCGATGTCGCTTGTGGAAGCGTTCAGCCAGCTCTTCCCGATCTCCTCCCCGCATTTCTCGCTCGAGCTCACCGACGAGAGCGTCGACTCCGCCGGCGAGACCTGGGGCGGGTGCAAGGTGACGGAGGACGGCCGCCTGGAGGCGACGGTCCGGCTCGTCGTCTGGGACGTGCAGGGCGAGCAGCGAACGATGCGCGACATCAAGGAGCAGCAGGTCACGATCGTCGCCGCCGCGCACCTCGACGATCCGCGCGTGCTCGCCTACTTCGAGGGTTTGGCCGCCGCGCTCGACTTCGCGTTCGCGCGGATCGACGAGGCGATCGCGGACAGGGGCCCCGCCGCGGCGACCGACCGGCTGGAGGTGGCGATGCCGTACGAGTTCCTCCCGGGCGATGTCCTCGCGCTGCGCCGCCCGCAGACCGCCGAGGACTTTCAAGATGCGCTGCTGACGAACCGCAAGCGACTCGGCTGGCTGCTGCCGTAGGCGCGGACGACCACCGATCCTGTCCTCGGGGTCAGGTCACGGGCCTTGCGGCGACGCGCAAATCTGCTGTCCTCGGGGGCAGGTCGTGGGCCGAGCGGCGAGGCGCGTTTGGCTGTCCTCGCTCCCGGACTTCGACCGTCACGCGCGGCGCCGGCTCGCGGCCGCCGCGGGTGAACACGAGGCGCGGGTCGTCGCGCCGCACCAGTCGGACGTCATCGCCTTTGACCGCGCTCACCGCTGTGAGGACCACGTCTCGCGGCGCCGCGAGCCGGAGGGTCCAGGTCGACAGAGGAGCGGGGAGGTTCGGCGAGTCCAAGCTCTGGACGACGATAGCAGACTCGACCGCGCGAAGCGGTCGAACCTGTCCTTTGGACATCCAGATTCGGGCGCTGTCTGCTTCACAGGTACGACGACCGGCCATCGGCGAATGACGGCAGCGCCGCGGCCAATCACGGGACCTGCTCGGCGACCGCCTGCGTGGATGTCTCTCGGGCCAGGTCGATGCGACGCCTCGCCGTGGCCACCCGGCCCCGCGCGTCGCGCGCGAATCGGTCCGTCCGCGGCGTCGTGGCCTTCCTCGCGGCGGCCGCGCCCGGCGGGCACCTTTGACGCCGCGGCCGGGCCCGGCGTATCGTCGCGCGGCCGATGACCGACCCCTCCGCAGCGGCCGGGAGCACGCGCTGGGCCTGGCTGCGCGGCCACGGGGGCATGTTCGTCGGCTTCGCGGCGATCCACGCCGCCCTGGTCCTGAACTCGATCCCGCTGCGGGTGGTGTTCGGCGCCAAGCCGTTCGGCGGGCCCGACTACCAGACCCACTTCCAGCACACGCACACGCTCACGCGGGCGCTGGCCGAGGGTCGGCTGTGGGTCTACGACCCGATGATGCTGGCCGGTTATCCCGCCGGCCTGTTCTTCGACGTCGACAACAAGGCCCACTTCCTGTTCTGCACCGTGCTGCACCGGCTCGGCGTGCCGCTGGCGACCGCGTTCAACCTGTTCACGCTGGTCTCGGCGATCGCCATGCCGATCTCGCTGTGGCTGGCGGCGCGGCTGCTCGGCGTGTCGGCCAAGGCGCAGGCGTGGAGCTTCGGCCTCGGCGTGCTGCTGTGGCACTTCGAGTCGCTGATCCGCTTCTTCTGGGGCGGCGGCATGATCTCGTTCGCCACCGTCTCGCACCTGTGCGTGCTCGTCCTGGCGCTGTTCTGGCGGCAGCTCGCCGGCGCGCCGGTGCGCGGCGGCTGGGCTGCCCTGCTGGTGCTGCTCCCGCTGGCGCTGCTGACCCACGTGTGGAGCTTCGCCGCGCTGGCGGGGCCGATGATCGGGCTCTACCTCGCGCGCGCCCGCGTGCTCGAGCTCGTCGACCACGCCCGCGTGTGGGCCCTCGCCGCGCTGACCGTCGCCACCAATGCTTACTGGCTGTGGCCCGCGCTCACGCACATGGAGCTGATGGCGCCGTCGCACAAGCTCGGCCAGGCCACGCCCGACTTCTTCTTCTACGACCTGCTCGAGGTGTTCGTCGACCCGCTCACCACCGGGTTCGTCCGCCAGCGCACTCTGGTCCGCACCGTCGCGGTGCTGGCGGCGATCGGCACCCTGGTCGCCTGGCGCCGCGCGCGGGCGCCGGCCCTGCGCTACGCCGGCGGCACCCTCGTGTGGCTGTTCGGGCTCAGCTACGTGGGCGCCTTGCTGCCGCTGGTGCCGGCCACCGAGCCGTACCGGTTCGCGGCGCCGATGGCCTGCTGGGCGGCGGTGCTGGCCGGTCCGTGGCTGGCCGACAACCTGACCCGAAAGACATGGTCGCAAGTACCCGCGAGTCTGCGCGGCCTGGCGATCGGCCTGCTCGTGCTGCTGGCCCCGCGGGTCTACGCCCAGCTCGCCACCTTCTTGCCCGGCGTCGACGTGTCGCCGATGGGGTTCTTGCAGAGCGCCGTGCTCGAGGAGCAGTTCTTCCCGAGCATGAAGCTGCGGCCGATCAGCGACGACTTCCAGGAGGTCGCCGCGTGGGTCGCGGCCCAGCCCGACGACGGCCGCGTCCTCGTGCATTACTGGGCCCTCGGCGAGTACCTGCGCTGGGCCACGGACCGCCCGATCCTCGGCGGATTCCCCGATCGGCGCACGATCCACGAGCAGGCCAACCTGTTCCACTGGACCGACAGCGACGAGCGCTATGGCGAGGGCCTCGAGCGCTACCTGCAGACCTTCAACGTCGCCTACGTGCTGATGTCGGTGCCGCACATCCCGGCCATCGAGCGCCGGCTCGACCTGCTGGAGCCGCGCGGGATCGTCGGCGGACGCTATCGCGCCTACCGCGTGCGCCGGCCGACGGGCTACGTCGTGGGCGGCAGCGCCGAGGTGAAGGCGGGGCTCGGCCGGCTCGCCGTCTCGGCTGCGAAGCCCGCGCCGGGGACCGAGGCGCTGGTGCTGCGATTCCACTGGCTGGCCGAGCTGCGCTGCCGGAGCGGCGTTCCGAACGTCGATTGCCGCGTCGAGCGCGAGCCGGTCGAGGGCGACGAAGCCGGGTTCATCCGGGTCGTCGGCGCGCCGACGTTGCCGGCCGAATTCGTGGTCGAACAGGGTCCTTGACGCCCCAGTGTGGACGGGGGGCCGATGCCTGCCGCCAGGGGGCGGCCGGTATCACACAGGTAGGGCGGGGGCGGTGGCGGTCCGTCCGAGTCTGTTCATCCTTGGCGTAACCGAGGCCCGTCATGCGCAGTATCTCTATCGGCCCGCGGATGCACTGGCCCCCGCTATTTGTCGACCTCTCCGTCGCCGCTATCTCCGACGCCGAGGCGAGCACTCGCTCTATTCACACTCCCCCTATCGAGACGAAGCACGCGCTCGCTGGCGTAGCCCTGGATCGCCAGGGTCGACCCGCCAGCGGCGCGGGGGCCCGGGTCCTTGCATTCGAGGCCAGGGCCGCAGACGCGGGCCGCACCGCCGCGACGGACGGCCCCGCCGCGTTCGAGCTGGAAGACCTCGACCGGCGCTCCGTGCTCCGCGAAGGCATGCGCGCCGGGTCCTACCCGTACGAGCGTCCTACTGCCTATTCGCACTCCGAGGTCCTGGCCTGGCTCACGGCCACGATCGACGGGGTCCGCTCCGGCGACGATCCCGTGTTCGACACGAGCGTCGCCGACCACGGGTCGTCGCGGCAGCGCGACGGCTCGCCCATCCACGCCGCGAAGTGATGCCGCGCGCCCGCGTCGCCGAAGCCCGAGGCGACGCGGGCGCGAGGTGTCACCCCGCGATCACGGCCCCGTGCAGCAGCGCGGCTGCGCCGGCGCCGACCAGCGGTCCCGCGATCGGCACCCACGCGTAGCCCCAGTCGCTGTCGCCCTTGTGGCGCAGCGGCAGGACGGCGTGGGCCAGCCGCGGCCCGAGGTCGCGCGCAGGGTTTATCGCGTAGCCGGTCGGCCCGCCGAGCGACAGGCCGATCGCCAGCACCAGCAGGGCGACCGGCAGCGCGTCGAGGGCCCCGAGCCCGTGCGTCGGCGCGGCGATCTGCAGCACCCCGAGCACGAACACGAAGGTGGCGATCGCCTCGGTCAGAAAGTTGTGGCCGAGGTCGCGGATCGCCGGGGCGGTGCAGAACACCCCGCGCACGGCGGCCGGGTCGGCGGTCGCGTCGAACTGGCGGCGGTAGGCCAGCCACACGCTCACCGCGCCGACAAAGGCCCCGAGCAATTGAGCGCACATGTACGAAGGGACAGCCTCCCACGCGAACTTGCCGCGCAGCGCCAGCGCCAGGGTGACGGCCGGGTTGAGGTGCGCGCCGCTGGCCGAGGCGGCCGCGTAGACGGCCACGAACACCGCCGCGGCCCACCCGGCGGTGATGGCGACGAGGCCGCCGCCGTGGCCGTACGTCTTCGTCAGCGCGACGTTGGCGACCACGCCGTCGCCCAGGACGATGAGGATCGCGGTGCCGAGGAGCTCGCCGGCGAAGGGGGTCATCGCCGCGAGGATAGACCGGGCGCGCCCGGCCGGTCCATCCTCGAAAATGGCCGCCTCACAGCCGCAGCCCGCGCTGACGGTTCGCCGAGGCCTCGGGGAGGGTGTCGACGAGGTGGTGGAGCCTGACCGCGTCGCGGAAGCTCGGGGCGATCGAGGTGCCCCCGAGGTCGCATCGCGGCGCGACATGTTCCATCCATCGTGTGCGTCTCGGACCGAACGAGCGTACGGCGTGAGCGAGACCGGTCGCAGGCGAGCCCGAAGCCTGGGCCGCGGGCTCCGCTGGTCAGGAGAAGAGGGTATGGAGAACGCATCCACGATACCTGCTCGCCGCTCGCTGCTCGATCGGCCTCAGAGGCTGGGACTTTTGCCGACGATCTGGTTTTGGAACAATTGGGACGCCCAGCGCCTGCTCCTGCCCTTCGTGTTGCTCTTTGCCGTCCCCGCCTTCCTCGTTTGCGACGCGCTCAGGATGTGGGCCGGGCTTGATACGTGGGTATCGCTCGTGCCAAGTCTCTTGATCTTCTGTTTGACGATGGGATTGGTCGAGAGGCGCGTGCGCAAGCGGGCACGCCTGCGTTGCGCGCCGGACATCGCGGAAGCCCGGCCAACCGTCACGCTCCGTGCGCAGGAGTCCGAGCAGGGGGAGCGGTGGGCGAAATCAGTCCGGAGAGAGTCTCGCGTTCCGCCAACTCCGCGGAAAGACGGCGGCGCGCGCTCGCTCGGCGAAGCCGCGGAGCGGCTCGACCTCTGATCATTCTGCGCTGTCGCCCACCGGGCTCATCGGCGCGCCGGTCGGAGCGATGACGAGAGCATCGAGCACGAACGCGTCGCCGACCTGCTCGCGGCCGATGCGGGCGCTCCTTCCATCGCCTGCCAGGACGTATTGGCCTTCGCGCAACGCGAGCTCGGCGACGCGGAGCTCGGGCGCGTCGCCGCGGAGGAGCTCGACGGCAAGGGCATGCCCGCCACGCCCCGTGCCGGCAGGATGCGCAGCGTGCGACCGTCGAGCAGCGGAAGATCGACGGGCTCGTCCCGCTGGAGCCGCGCGGCGGCCCGCTCGATGCGCTGCGGATAGCCGACCTCCACCAGCGCGAAGTACATGCCGGCGCGATGATGAGGAGCTCGGCCCTCCATTCGATCGTGGAAACTCCACACGCTCTTCATCGTCGCGCGGAGCCCGAGGCTCGCGCGGTCCCGGACGAACAGGACCATCTCGACGCTCGTCGGGGTCGTGGGCTTCGGATGGCCAGGACGGCGCGTGTAGATGTTCGTGCCGTACTCGAAGAAGAGATATTCGTCGTCCCGGTAGCGCACGACCACCTTCGAGAGATCGTCGCCGTCGACGAGGCCGACATCGAGCCCGTCGCTGCCCACCACCGCGCTGAAGCCTTGACGCTTCGGCCGGAACAGGAACGTGAACACGAGCGTCAGTCCGACGATGAGCCCGACTACCGCAGGGAGCGAGTCCATGCTGCGCTGGACGAGCAGCACGAGCGCGCCGATGAGGCCTCCGAATACGAGCCCGATCGCGAGCGCCGGCTTGAAGGCCTTCATCCAGTGCTGCAGGGGGGTGGCCCGGCGGCCGAGCGTCGACACGTTGTAGCCGCCATGATCGACCTCCGAGAACGCGAACAGGGGGGCGCCGATCGCCGGCGAGACGGGGCCCACGAGCGCCAGGATCGAGCTCGCCGGTTTCCTGATGTCAGCTGGGAGTGTCGACAACGGGACGAGCGAGAGGGAGCCGTCGGGGGTCATGGCGCCGCATGCTAACCGAAGCCGCCGCCGATCGCTCGTCGCAACGCGGGTGCCAGGCCGAGGGCCTCTCCGGACCCCTGCTCCAGCTCGCGGCGCGCCGCCGGGAGACCTGGCTTCACTTCGGCGGCTCGGCGTTCCAGTGCACGCCGAGCATGGAGTCGGGGCTGACGATGAAGCCGGCCCCGTCGGCGACGCGAATGATCACGGCGTTGCGATAGTATTCGATGCTCTCGACATGCTCGATCGTGCGAGCACGACCGCCGGCCTCGCGGATCACGACGACGCCGCTCTTGCGCTCGAAGGTGAAGACATCGAGCATCCCGGAATCCGGAGGGGTGCTGCCGACCGTCCCCGTCAACTCGAGCTTGGCCTCGCCGTCGAGCTTCACGCGGTCCCGCTCGGCCACGGTCTCGGGGTCGATGCAGCGGCTGATGACGCGCGCGGCGGTTCCTTCTTTTGGGGCTTGGTGGCGCGCGTACGCCAGTCGTAGACCGTGCGCCACCGTTGAGCGGGGCAGGCCGAGGCGTCGAGACTGTGGATACCCGGCGGCAATCGATCGGGCTCTTCCGTGGTGATTTCGAGCTGGTAGTGAGTGCCGCAGCCCGAGACGACGAACAACAGGAAGATGGCCCGAAACGACATTCGGGCAGGATGCCGCAGGGATTGGGTGTCGTCAAGCACGCACCCCGGGGCGCCGGGATGGCCGTCTTCGCCGCGCGCGACCGACGGAGCCATGCCTGAGCGGATTTTTGTCAATCGAGCTGCCGCGTCCGGGCTGTCGCACCGATGCGGAACGCTCTGGCACCGAGGCGAACAGCGCCCGCACGTTTCGCCGCGCGTCCGGCCGCGGCGTCGGTCGGTTCGGCATGCGGCCGGGCCCTCGTCGGCGACCCGCTGTGGCGGTCGCTTTCGCGTAGGTCGAGCGCTCGCGGGTTTTTCGCGGGAGGGAGTCGCAGGTGCAGCGCCCTTTTCGCGTAGGTCGAGCGCTCACGGGCTTTTTGCGGCGGGGAGTCGCAGGTGCAGCGCCCTTTTCGCGTAGGTCGAGCGCTCACGGGCTTTTCGCGGGAGGGAGTCGCAGGTGCAGCGCTCGAAGGGTGCAGGATCGGCCTCGGTGGCTCCGAGGCTGCGCAATAACGTAGACTGCGCGCAAGACCGTAGACCGAGGCCCCGCGCGCGCGGCGGCGCGGGCATGGTCGCTCGTTGTGGTTGGTGATACAAGAAGAGAGATGCACGCCGTCGCCGCATGGGTCTCGCTCCTGCTGTCAAGCCCGGCCCTCGCGGCTCCGTCGGGGCTCCCCACGGAGCAGGACCTCGATCGTATGCTGGCGACGATCCAGGCCGCTCACCCCGCCCACGCGCCGGGGGGCCTGCTCCGGCCCGTGGCGGATCTCGTGAAAGTGGCGGAGGAAGCGGGCCAGGCGCTGGAGTACGCGCCGGCGCCGGCGCTGCAGCGGCTCATGCACTACGTGCATACGTCGCGGACCGTGGCCTACGAGCGATCGGGCGATCGTTGGCACGCGTGCGCGCTCCTCGAAGACGCGGAGCTGCTCCTGTCGTCCCGCAAAGACGCGCCCGATCCCGCAGTGAAAGAGGCGTACCAGGCGCGGGTCGAGGCCACGCGGATCTGCGTGTCGTCCGGCCCGACTGCGACCGCGAGCGCCTCGAGCCGGCCGAGAGCGCCGGAGCCGGCCGCACGGGAGCCGGGTCCGCATTGGCACCGGGGGCGAGCTCCGCCGAAAGGCGCGCATGTCGAAGGACGCCGCGTGGTTGTTCGCTGCGGCTGGAAGCATGACGGCGATCACCATCGGCACCTCGGTGATCGCGGCAGTCAGCAAGGATCTGCTGCGCGACCAGGTGCGAGCGATTCAGGGGCAGGGCTATCGTCTGCCCACGGACGACGCGCTCCTCGATTTGAGTTATGGTAGCTACAAGCTCGGCGTCGGGCTGGCGATCGGCACCGGGGTCTTCGCGGCGGCGCTGTTCAGCGTGGCTGCGTGGCTGGCCAGGACCGAGAGGGCAGGACAGCCGAAGCGTGTGAGCCTGTCACCATTCGCTGGTGGGCGGCAGGCAGGGCTTTCGTTGTCGGGTCGCTTCTAGCGCGATCTCGCAAGGCGCGATTTCGTGCTACGTTGGGCCATGCGCTCCTGGCTCGCTCCTGCCCTGGCCGTCAGCCTCGCCCCGCTCGCCGCCTGCAACGATGCGGACGCGCTCTATGCGGCCGGCAAGGCGGTCCCGCCCTACGAAACGACGACGACCGGGACGACGGGGACGGGCGGCGCCGGCGAACAGACGAGCGGCACCGTGGAGACGAGCGGCGACGAGGGCACGAGCGCCGCGAGCTCGGCGGGTCCAGAGGCGACGTCGCTCGGACCTACGTCCATCGGCACCGACTCGATGGGCGACGCGCCGGTCGAGCCGCCCACGATCGAGGGGTTGCTCGTGCCCTTCAAGGTCACGACCGCCGGGCCGATGCCGGTCTCGGTCTACGCGAAGCATGCGCTCTCGGCGGAGGTCACGCTGGACGATAAGGCGACGTTCTTTCTCCACAACGAAGGGGACGTCGATCAGGACGGGACGAACCTGTTATCCGGTGTGATCCCGATCTACGGGAGCGCGGACAACGGGCAGCACGGCCTCGTGGTGACGGTGCGGCGAGGCGGTCTCAAAGATGAACGGAGCCGGAGCTTCGAGGTGGCGACCCCGCCCGCCGGCGCGCTGGCGTGGGAGAAATTCGGCGGCGCGGGCTCCCGGGATTCGCGGCTGGCGGTGACGCCGGACGGGTTTGTCTACGAGGGCGGGGCGCTGACGATCAACGGGGTCGCGCACCCCGCGATTCGCCTCCGCGACCCGATCACGGGGAACGACGTGTGGCCGGAGGGGACCCGTGTGATCGATGCCCGCGAGGGATCGATCGCCGACATCGCGGTGACGCAGGACGGCGAGGTGTGGGTCGCGATGAACGTGAAGGACGGCAACGTCTGGACGGCGAGGATGGCGCTGTTCACGGCGGACTTGACGCCGAAGGAGGCGCAACTGGAGAAGCCAGGAGCGACGATCCAGGCGATCGACACCACCAGCGCGGGCGGCTGCTTCGGCGCCGGGTTCTTCACGACGATCTACGGGGACGCGGACATGCTGGTGTGGCACGTGACGGCGGAGGGGACGCCGATCCTGTCGGGCTATCCGTGGGACTACGTGCCCAAGGAATGGACGCATGAGTTTACGGATCTGGCGTTCGATGTCGTGGTCGATAGGCTGACGGACGAGGCCTGGATTGTCGGCGGGTCGCGAGGCAAGCACAACGTCGACGAGCCCGCTTCGGAGATCCGAGGGACCATCCTTCACGTGGACGTCGACACGTTCGAGCACCTCAGCCCGGTCCTCGTCCGGCTGCCCAACGGAGACGTCCAGCAGAGCGCGTTCTACGGGGCGTGGCTCGAGCCCGAGGGGCTGCTGGTCACCGGCTATCAGTGCGACATGATGTGCCTCGGGCAGAGCGTCATCGCCACGCGATACAGCTTCGCAGGGATCCCCCAGTGGGGCTTCGAGACCCTTCCGAATGGGATTTCGGCCGGCAACGCCATCGCCAGCACCACGCATGGGACTATCCTCATCGCGGCGACGATGAAGGAGGGCGGCACCACGCACGGCTTCCTGTTCGGGCGGGAAGGCACGGAGCAGGCGTTCGCCCCGGTGGTCTTTCCGGGGGCGGACTCGTCGAGCGCGACCTCGGTGGTGGTAGGGCCGTACGATTGGCCGTTCGGCGGCGGCAACGTCACGATGGGCGGCGAGCCCCAGGGCTACGTCCTGCGTCTGCATCCGTAGCGCGGGCGGATGCCGCGTCACTGCGGGATGAAGGCGCTGCAGGTCTCTTTGACCAGCGCCGCCGCCTCGGCGAACGTGGGGACGAAGGTGTCCGCACACACGTCGCCGATGGCGCGGTGGGGGAACAGCTCGGCGAAGGTCCGCAGAGGGTTGATCTTCGGGGCGCCGTCGTCGTATGCGCAGTCCGCCTTGGGCGGATCCTCGGGCAGGGGGTTGATGATCGCGGCCATCACCATGGCGTCGAGATCGCCGCCCTTCGCGGCGAGAACCTTCTCGAACCAGTAGGCCGGAGTCTTGATGGACTTCTCATCGGCCGAGTCCATCACCATGACGATCACGAGGAGCGCGTCGGGGCGCAAGAAGCCCTCGTTACAGCCGCCTTTCTCGTTGAGAACGTGTGTGAGGGTGGTAGCGATCCCCCGCATCATCGGCGTGTCGGGCCCGAAAAGGCCGACGCTGGCGATGCACTTGAATTGTTCGTTGAGGTCGGGTTCCTCTTTGGTGACGATGTAGCGCCGGCCCCCGGCGAGCTCGCACGGATAGTTGGTCGCATGCGGCCCAGCGTTGAACAGGATCCCCGCGCCCATCTGCGTGTCGCAGAGCGTGGTCAACCCCTGCGAGCCGCACATGTATTCTTCTGCGTCTGGCCCGCAGTTCGGATAGTACTTTGGGCAGCGTAGCTCCTCGCAGCCGGTGCCGCTCCAGGCCCCATCCACATTGGCGACCATGATGTGCGCGTCGAAGTCCGCGAACTCCTCCTGAATCGTCGACATGAAGCCGTCGAAGCTCGCCAGCAGGGCTGCCTCCTCCTGCTCCATGGTGAAGAGGCGAGAGATCGCAAAGATAAAGTCGATCTTGCCCTTGCAGCCCACGGGCTGGTGCGACCCGAAGTCGGGCGCGGTGCCCATGTCCGGGACGGACGCCTGGGTCGTGCTCGATTCGCCGGCAGAGCCGCTCGCGCTGATGGAGGTGGTCGAGCTCGTCGAGCTGCTCGAGCTCGTCGAACTGCTCGGGTCGGTGGACGCGGCGGGCCCGGTCGGACCCTCTCCCGGATCGGTCGAGAAGCCGGCTGCGCCGGGCCGTTGTGGCAGGCGGCGAGGAGCAGGAGCGAAGCGAGCGCGCGCACGGCCCTCAGCGTAGCCGGCGTCGCCGGGGCGTGTCGAGCCCGCGGCGGCCCGCAGGCTCCGCCCCACGTTCTTCGAAACCATTGTCTCCTGTCGGGGGTGGCGGCAGCTCGTGGCCAACGACGCGCGGGACGACCGGTCGAGACAGGACATGGAGGGCCGTGCACCACACCATCATCGTCCCCCTCGCCTACGTTGCGGCCGAAGAGGTCGCGGAGAGCGCCGCTGCCGCGGCCGGCGGTGATGCCCAGGCGCGACGCCGTCCTCACGATCCGGACCCGAAGCTCGAGCTGCGGCGGCCAGAGGCCGCGCGAGTCGACGCCGCAGGTTCGTTTCGAGGCCGCGGCAGGGGAACTTGAGGCTGCGCGCGCCGCTCACTCGCGCTGCGCAATCACGATCGTGTCGTCTCGCGCGAAGCTCCGCACGTCACCTGTCATGGCCGGTCGGAGGGCCCAGACGCGTCCCGGCTGAGAGCTGCGACGGGCCCACGGCGGGCGCCTCGGCCGGGAGAGAGGCGGCCCGCCAGCGCCTCGTGCATCCTCGCACGATAAAGAACGACGCGGTCATCAGCAAGACCGCGACGAGCTCGAAGTCCACCCGGGATAGAAGAACAGGAGAAAGAAGCCCAGGTCGGACGCGACAGACGCGACACCTGCGAGACGCCCGAACACTCTCTTGTAGAATTCAGTCCAGTCCTCGGTCGTGGGTACCCGCGGTGGTGTGGGCGCCCGCGCGGGCGACCGCACGAGCTGCGCTTCCTCCGAGCCAGCCCGGGCCTCCAGCGCTGCCGGGCGCTCGTGGGCTTCAGCGGGTCCAAGCGCCGGCCGGCGGTCCGCAAGGTATTGCCGCGACCAGCGCTCGATGAGTCCACCCCAGACCCCGAAGAACACCCAGAAAGCGAGCGCGCTTTGCCACCAGGTGAACCCTAGATACTCGATGAGCGTAAAGAAGAAGGGGACGGCGGCCCAGAAGAGCAACGAGATCGGTGTCAGTGATGCGAGGACCCAGAATTCATTCGTCGCCCAGAATCCCCATTTTTGCGGCGGCAATGGCTTGGGCGGCGCTATTTCCCGCATCTCATCGCCCCTCACCCGTTTTGGGCTCCGTTACACTTTCCAGTGATCCATCCAGTCACCTTTTTCGAGACAAACGAACCGGCGCCGACGCACCATTTCTTTTTGATCAGGAGTAAGCAACCCGCTCCCACCAACGTGCCGGTACTGGCGCCCGCGATGTTACCGGCTACTTCACATTTTCCATCGCGCGATACGACACCGAGCGCCTCTGTGACCCCATTCTTCTGCCAAGCCTGGACGACGCTGGCGAGGACATCTTGTACCTGATGGGTCTGTAAGCCCGTGAGATCGGCCCACTCCGAGGCCAGGACGCCGTCGACGAAGCTGACTTCGGCCACGACGGCCTCGCCGACCGTCACATGGCCGCGGCCGGAGCCCTCGTCCTCCCAATAGACGGTGATGGATACCCTACCGACCTCCCGCAGGTTGAAGCTGACCTCGAAGTAGCCGTCCTCCGCGCTCACACGGACGTTCTCCTGCGTGATGGGGGCCTCGAGGCCGGAGTAAAAATCGTCGGCGGTCGCGCGCGGAACAGGCGCCGGGGGACTCTCGGCGGTTGCTGGCGCGGCGAAGAGGGAGAGAAACAGGGAGGCGACGGCGGCGGGGAGGTGCATGCCCCTCCATGTCTCGGCTGCAGGGCGTCGCGCGCGCCTGCAGCGAAGAGCAGCCGCAGCCGCAGGGCGACCTGGTGGGCATGGCGCCGCGGGCAAGTAGGCGGGGGCGGCGACGGTCGCCGGAGGCCTCGCACCCGCTGCCCGCGCCGGCGCGAGCCCCGGCGAGAACAGTGAAGCCGTCCCCGGCCGTGGGCTCGCAGACCGCTCGATCCAGTCGCAAAGGATCAAGACGTGATGGACATGCTGTCACAGGTCCCAGGGGCAATCCCAGTCGGAGCCGTAGCACGACCAGTTGAACCCCGCGGCCCAGTGGAACTGGTCGCCGCTCGCGTCGAGGACGTCCCAGCGGTGGGACTGGACGTCGAAGTCCCAGTCCGAGCAGGCGAAGATCCCGCAATCCCAGTCCCACGAGCTGTTCAGCCACGCCTCGCGTACGTTGCCCTGGAGCACGTTCTCGGTGAAGACCGAGCTGCCGCCGAGTTGGGCCCGCAGGACGACGTTGCCGGCGAACGGGGCGACCGCCGACGCCGAGGTCTTGGCGTTCTGCTGAGCCCAGGCGCCGCCGCCCCAATTCGGCAGGCACCACTTCGAGTCGGCCTCGGACCCGTAACACACGTTGGCCGACCACCAGGGGCCGTCCGCCGAGGTGAGCGGCTCGGCGGTGGGTTCGTCGGCAGAAGCCGACAAGGCGAGGGGCCGAGCGAGCTGGCGCTGGTCGCCGGCGGGCGCCGCGGCGACGCGGTTCTTGGCCCGCGCCTGCGCTGCGACGAGGGCCTCCGGCACCGCCGCGTCGTCGCCGGCCAGGCGCACGTAGAGGTCGGCCACGGTGCCGGCCGCGAGCGTCCCGGTGTCGACCGCCCGCGCAGCGCCGAGGGGACGGCTCTCCGAGGTGAAGATGACGCCGGGTCGGGCCTCGTAGAAGCTGACCTCGTGGCCCGGGGCGACGGAGACGCGCGCCACCAAATGGTTCAGCTCGTCGAGCCGCGGCTGAATCGCCCCGAGGGCCGCGAGCGCGCGCGCGTCCTCGGGGTCATCGCTCAGGAGCGCGTCGATCTGCGCCAGCGCAGCGCTGGCGTCGTCGTGGGTGGCCGGCTCGACGTCGATCGGGGAGACCAGCGCGAGGTCGGCGGCGTCGGCGTCGTCCGCCGCCTCGGGCTCGTCGCCGGGCATCGCCGGATCACACGCGAAGAGCTGAGGGAGCGCGAGGGTGAGGAGGAGCGTGAAGGTTCGTTGCATCGGGGTGAAATTTCCTTGATGGAATGGCTCAGGGCGCATCGCATGCATCCGGGCGCGGAGAGCCTCGCCACGAGGTCTCGTCGCCGGGTCCACTGCATGCGCCCGCCTGACTAGTGCTCGACGCCTTCGGGTCAATGCGAGAATTCGGCGATGGAGCGCGACGCCGCGGGCCGGCAATGCGACGGCCGCATGCACGGCGGCAGAGGGGCCACGAAACGCTGTTGCGATTCGGATCGCTACGACGCGGCGCGGACCCGTCACGCTGCGTCACACGCCGCCGTCGGCGAGCACACCCAGGCGGGGCCCGGGTGCGGCCCGAGGCTGAACGACCCGCGCATTCGGGGCCGTCCTGTTCGACTGCTCGATGGGGCTTTTCACCCGCGGCGGCGCAGGTCGCTCGCGACTGTACGGACAGCCGCAGGGATATCGCTCGAGAAGAGGAATGCGCAATGTCCGGCCGTCGCTCGGTTCGAGAGCGTGCCGGGCGAGCGGTCAAGGTCGGCGCCCACGCGGCGCCAGAGCGTGGCGCCGGCGCAGGCCCCGGCGGGAGCCCCGGCGGGAGATGAAGCCGGCCCCGCCGGCGGCTCGCAGGCGGCCGTGCCGGCCTCAGCTTGCTCGCGCGCTCGGCGGCTGGCCATAGCGGCATATGGAGGGGCATGCACCACACCGCGCTCGTCCTGTCATTCACGCTCGCGGCGGGGCCAGGAGCCGCTGAGGCCGCCCCGGCGCTGCTCCCGGCCGCTGCTGCCGAGGAGCTCTTTGCCGAACTGCAAGCGCCGGTCGCCATCGAAGACGTCCGTGTCGGCGTGGCCGACAGCCAGCTCGAGATCAGCTTTTATTTGCAGGCGGTCGGAGCAGTCTCCCTGATCATTCGTGAGGACGATGCAGGGGCCGGTGTGGGCCTCGTCAAGGTCGAGGACGCCGTCGTGACGGAGGTCGGCTTCGTCGACGGTGTCGTCCTCTCGCAGGCGAGCGACTTCGCCACTCTCAGCCCTGAACAGGCCGTGGCTGTCGTAGCGAGTCTCGTGCAGGTCTGGTACGAGGACGCCGAGATCGGCGTGCTGGAAGGCGACCGGGACTTCAAGTGCTGGTGGGCCGGCAAGATCGCCGGAGCGACGATTGGCGTGGCGGCGGCCGCCGGGTGCGGGCTCGTGGCCAAGGATCCGAAGTGCATGGGCCTCGGCTGGGGTGTTCACACGACCATCGCGGATTATGTCAGCGACAAGTGTAACGGGGCGCAGAACAAGTGATGGACCGCGGGACCATGGAGCTGCGGCAGCTCGCCCCCTCGCGCGGACCCCTGCCCCCGCAACGGTGGGGGTTCTTGCCGACCGAGCAATTCTGGCACCTCGCGTGGTTCACGCCGATCATGTTGGCGTTCTGGATCCCGGCCTTCATTTTTCATGACTGCCTCGTCCTCCTCGGATGGCCGTGGTGGCAGAACGGGCTCGCGTGCATGGCCTTCGCCATCCTCTGGACCGGCCTGGTCGAGCGCTGGAGCCGTCGATATCTCGCAGGGCGACGCATGCGGGCGCTGACCGAAGGCGAACTCGACGATGCACAGGAAGCGCCAGTCCCGTCGCCGGCGCAGTCACGAAAGCTGCCGGTCTTCGCCACGCATGAATCTGGGACTACGCGTACGCGAGGCTGTTCGGCCGGGCGAGAGTCGTCGCTTCCAGGCTGATCGACTTCATGTTCTTCATGGCCTGCTTCTACCCCTCCGGATTTGTCCTGGTCGGGGCCTTTTCACTGCTGGTCGTCATTTCCCTGGGCCTGGGCGCATGGCAGCGCCGGCTGCTGCGCCGAGAGCTCGCGGCCGGTGCGCAGCCGGGGCCGGCGCTCGCGGAGGCGTCCGGGTCACGCGCCTCGCGGCCTCCGCGTATCGCGTAGGCGCGAGGTGTCCTCAATGTCCTTCAGGACATGTCCCGAAGAATCCCGCGCGATCACGGCTTGCGCGGCTTGCCGAACAGGCGCCCGCGCAGCAGGTTGCGCTTGACGGGGCGCTTGCCGGCGTCGTCGGGCTCTTCGCCGTCGCGGGTGATCCGCAGCTGCCCGCCGGCGACCCACACCTTTTTCAAATGCTGCAGGACCTCGTCGGACAGCTCGGCCGGCAGCTCGACGAAGGTGTGGTCTTTTTGGATGTCGATGCGGCCGATCTGCTTGCTCGTGAGCCGGGCCTCGTTGGCGATCGCGCCGACCAGGTTGCCGGGCCTCAGGCCGTTGAGGTGGCCGACCTCGACGCGATAGGCGGCCATGCCGGGCTCGGGGCCGCGGGGCGGCGGGCGCTCCTCGGGCTCGCGGCGCTCCGGCGCGAGCAGGAACGGCTCGCCCTTGCGGACCAGCTTGGCCAGGGCGGCGGCGATCTCGAGCGCCGGGATGTTGTCCTCGCGCTCGAGCTCCTCGATCGCGTTCTGGAACGGCTCGAGGCCGCCGCCGGCGATGCTGTCGCGGATCTGCTGCTTGAAGCGGGCGAGCCGGACGTCGTTGACCATCTTGACGGTCGGCAGCTCCATCGCGGTGATCGGCTGCCGGGTGGCGCGCTCGATCATCCGCAAGAGGCCGCGCTCGCGCGGGGAGACGAACAGGATCGCCTCGCCGCTGCGGCCGGCGCGGCCGGTGCGACCGATCCGGTGGACGTAGCTCTCGGGGTCGGTCGGCACGTCGTATCCATGACGTGGCTGATCCGGTCGACGTCGAGGCCGCGCGCGGCGACGTCGGTGGCGACGAGGATGTCGATCGCGCCGTCGCGCAGCATGGCGATGGTGCGCTCGCGCTGGGCCTGCGGCAGGTCGCCGTTGATCGCGGCGGCCGAGAAGCCGCGGGCCTGCAGCCGCTCGGCCAGCTCGTCGGTGGCCAGCTTGGTGCGGGCGAACACGATCATCGCGTCGAACGTCTCGGCCTCGAGGATCCGGGTCAGCGCGTCGAGCTTGTGCACGCCGCTGACGACCCAGTAACGCTGGCGGATGTTGTCGGCGGTGCGGCTCTTGCCGGCGATCGTGACCTCGACCGGCTCGCGCAGGTGCATCTGGGCGATCCGCCGGATCGGCGGCGGCAAGGTGGCCGAGAACAGCGCGGTCTGCCGCGTCGTCGGGGTGGCGCCCAGGATCGTCTCGACGTCGTCGATGAAGCCCATGCGCAACATCTCGTCGGCCTCGTCGAGCACGACGTGGCGCAGGTGCGAGAGGTCGAGCGAGCCGCGGTGGAGGTGGTCGATGATCCGCCCGGGCGTGCCGACGACGACGTGGACGCCGCGCGCGAGGGTGGCGAGCTGCGGGCCGTAGCTCTGGCCGCCGTAGATCGGCAGGATGCGGAAGCCGGGCAGGTGGGCGGCGTAGCGGTGCAGCGCCTCGGCGACCTGGATCGCCAGCTCGCGCGTGGGCGTGAGCACGAGCGCCTGCAGGATGGGCCGGCTGCGATCGAGGCGCGCGAGGATCGGCAGGGCGAAGGCGGCGGTCTTGCCGGTGCCGGTCTGAGCCTGACCGAGGAGGTCGCGCCCGGCGAGCAGGTGCGGGATGGTCTGCGACTGGATCGGCGACGGGGTCTCGTAGCCGATGTCGCGCAGCGCTCGCTGCAGCGGCTCGGGCAGGTCGAGCGCGGCGAAGCCGGTCGGCTGGGGGAGGTCTTCGTCGGCGCTCATGCGCGGGAACCTCTACCTGATAAAAAGGGCCGCGGGGCCCGCGGCGGCGTGCCGTTTTACACGCCAGCGGGTCCCCATTGGCGCGGGGATGGAGGCGGCCCGGCAGCGGCGGGTCTGCTGCGCGAGCGCAGGCCGGTCGTGCGGATGACCTCGCCGCGGCGCGCCGGCGGCCGCACGCTCGGCCGCGGCGGGGCAATGCTCGGGGCTTGTTGACCGCGACGGGTGTGAGGTCCTCGACGAGGACGGGCCCGCGTGTCCGGGCGGCGCTCTCGACGAGGATGGACCCCAGGTTGCGACCTGCGCCCTCGCCAGCGCGGCGGTGATTGTCGCCGAGGATCGCAGACGGGCAGCGCAGGTCCTTGCCGGTGCAACGGTTCGGGGCATCCTGGCGGCGGCGCGGCGAGGCCGTGACGAGGAGCCGGCGCCATGGGGTCGCTCGTACGTGTGCGGTCGCCCGCGAGTTCGTCCAGCCGCTTCGCAGCGGAGCGCGTCGGCACGTACGACGTGATCGTGATCGGCGGCAGACCCGCCGGGCTCGGCGCGGCGCTCGTGCTCGGGCGGAGCGACCGCGACGTGCTGGGGTGCGAGGAGCTGGCCGAGGGCGTCCGCCGGGGCTCGCCGGCTCCACGGGCGAAGTGAGCGTCGGGTCCGGACGATCGCCCGCGCAACTGCGGCCTGCGCCGCATTCGTGGCAGGAGGTCGATTGCCGGTCGGCGCACATCATCCATAAACGGGGCATGCAGGAAGACCGAACCATCGAGGAGCCGGCCCACGAAGCCCACACCTGGCTCGCCAACCTCGCGCGCGAGCTGTTCCAGACCGAACAATCGGCGCAGCGTCACCCTCGCCTCGAAGCCGAGCGCCTGGGCGACGTACCGCCCGCCCATTGCCTCCGGGCCATCGCAGCGCACGCGGAGTCGGCGCTGGCCGATCTGCCCCGCCTGGCCGCTCAGCACGACCTCCCCGTCAGCACGGGAGGCCGCGCGGTGGGGACGGCGTTCTCGGTGGTCCGCAACCAAGTCGCGGACATGTTCCTCAGCCTCGAGCGCTCGTATCGCGGCACCCTGCTCGGGATGCGCCACGGGGTCGATCTGATGATCCTGTTCGAACAGGTGGCCCGGCGCGACGGGGCCGTCGAATTGGCCGACTGGTGCGCCGCGTGGCTCGAGCGGCGGGTGGCCCTGCTCCAAGAAGCCGAGCAGGCGCTGGCCTGGTTCGCGGAGCACCCGGAGCGGGCGCTGGAAGCCGCGACGCATCGGCCGCTGGCTCGCGCCTTCCGCGCGACGGTGGCGGGGATCGAGCACCTGGCCGACCGCCTGCGCCAGCCGCGACAGGCGCGAGCTTCGGTCACCCGGGGCTCGGAGCAGCGGGCCGGGTAGGGCGATCCGAGGAGGGCGCGAAGCGGGCGCTGCCGCAGTGACGGCAGCGTTCGCTGCACTCGTGCGAAGCGGTCGCTGCCGCGGTGCGGCAGCGGTCGCTGCATTTTCGCGCACAGAGGCGCGATGCGGGCTCTGCTGTGATTCCGGCAGGGCTCGCTGCATTCCACACGCGAGGCGTGCTCGTGCGTGTGGGCGCTCGCCGACGCGGCGGCGCGCGGCGACGGGCGCCGCGCACCGCCGATTCAGGTCACTCCGGCTCGCAGCCGCAGCCGGTCTCGTCGAAGAAGTGGACCATGCCCTTCGGGCACGGGAACTTCATCGCCTTGCACTCCTCCGGGTCGTAGCTGACGTACTGCCGGCCGTCCTCCTGGCAAACGCCGGGGCAGTCGGCGCCGCCGTTCTGCGGGTCGCAGTCGTCGTCGGGGATGTCGACGCACTCCTGGCCCTTGGGGCAGGCGTCGCCGGCGAAGCCGCCGCAGGCGAGCGGGGCGTCCTCGCAGATGCCGATGCAGTCGGCGCCGCCGTTCTGCGGGTCGCAGTCGTCGGCCGGGTCGTCGACGCAGACCTGACCGTCGGGGCAGGGCGTGCCCGGAAAGCCGCCGCAGGCGAGCGGGGCGTCCTCGCAGATGCCGATGCAGTCGGCGCCGCCGTTCTGCGGGTCGCAGTCGTCGGCCGGGTCGTCGACGCAGACCTGACCGTCGGGGCAGGGCGTGCCCGGGAAGCCGCCGCATGGGGTCGGCGCCGGGTCCACGCAGATGCCGATGCAGTCGTTGCCGCCCTTCGAGGGGTCGCAATCGTCGCTGGGATCGTCGACGCAGACGAGGTCGCCCGGGCACTCGAGGCCCAGGAAGCCGCCGCAGGCGGTGGGCAGCTCGCCCTTCCGCGGCGTCAGATCTTCGGAATCGCAGGCCATGACGGCGCTGAGGGTGAGAGTGAGGTGGGTGAGATGCCTAAGGTATTTGCGCATGATTTCTCCGTAACCCTTCGGTGATGGAAGGGCCATGGAGGATGCGTCGCGAATCGGCCAATTGGCGCGACCAGTCCCTGCAATCGAGCGAGAGGAACGTCCGATCGATCGGGTGAAACCTCGGCGCCAGAGGCGTAAACGATCGCGCGTAGGGCCGCGATTCGCTGCAGAGACCGGCTCGCGAGATCGCGGCCCCGGGGGCAGCGGCGGCCGCAAATGGCGTCCTGGAGGCTGCGTCGGCGCAAATGCCACAAGCGTGGTCTGGAGGCAGCAGCGGGGGTCGTCCTCGCACCTGAGGGGAATTCCTCGACCGCGCCGCAAAACGCACGAGCTGTGATCGGCCGCGGCTGCACAGAGTGACCGTCGGCCATTTCGATGGGCCATTTCGATCGGGGTTATTTTTCGCTCTGGCGCGAATCCTCGACGAAGGAGGCATTGCCGACAATGGCCCCTCGGTCCCACCTCTTCACTGAGGTCGTGCGCGAACAGCGGATCGCCGGCGCACCAGGAGCAGGCTCCACGCCCGGGCCCTTGCTTCGCCGAGCCGGACACCGGCAGCAAGCCGGCTACGGCTCGCGGAGGGGCGCGGGCGCGTGGTGTCGCGCGGCGAATCGTTCACGTCGACATCGACGAGGCGCGGCTCTGGCGTTCCTGGACGAACGCGAGCTGCGGGCGCTGGCATGCCTGCTGTCAGAGGACATGCAGCGCCGGTGGTTCTCGCGCCCGGGCGGACACCAGAGCGGGGTCCCAGGCTTTTACAAGCTGGTCCCCGCCGACGTTCTCGGGTCGTGATGGCCGATGGATTTACGACGAAGCCGGACGGGCTGCGAGCATTGGCGTCGTCGACCGACGCAAGATCCTGCCATGATTCGCGCCGCGGGCAGAGCTCGCCGCGGCGGGCGTGCGGACGACCCCTGGCGGGCGGGCGGGCGATAAAATCTGTGGTCGCTCGCTGGACGCTCCCGCGAGGCGCCTCAACCTTGCCAGGGGCCGTCGAACAAGCGACGTCCTCGATTCCTGCAAGGAGATGATGCTCATGTGGATCTTCCAAGCTGCCACGACCGCGCTCCTGACGGCGCTGTTCGCCACGACCGCCGAACCCGAGGGGCCGGTGATCGACCTCGACGAGGTGGTGGTCGCCGACGAGTCCGGCGACGCGGCCCGCGAGGAGGCGTCGCTGGTGTTCTTCATCGACGACAGCGCGGGGCTCGACCTGCTCGAAGACGGGGCGGTGCGGCTGTCCGAGCGCGGCGACTTCGTGGTCATCCGCGGGCCCAGCCAGGTCGAGATCAAGGTGATGCAGGGGCAACGCGGCGGCGCGATGTCGACGAGCTACATCATCCGCCGCATCGAATACGGGACGCTCTACCGCCTGACGAACAACGAGACCGCCGGCTGGGACATCGACATCGAAGTGCGCCTCGTCAAGCCCGGGTGAGGGCCGGTCCGCTGCCGAGCGACAGCGGTGCCGCGGGCGCGGCACCGCTGCGGCGCGGGCTACTTGAAGTTCACGAAGTAGAGGAGCGTCTTGGGGCTGTTCCCGCCCCGGCCCTGCTTCATGGTCGAGTATCCGCCGTTCTGGCTGAACCAGATGTCGAAGCTGGCCGACTGCTCGGCGTCGAGATAGGCGGCGAACGACACGTCGACCTGCCAGCCCTGTCCTGCGAACAGGCTCGAGCAGGTGCCCAGGAAGCGATCTAACTCGTCGTTGCCGGCCTGCTCGGCCTGGCTCCACGCGTAATCGACGAACGCCTGGAAGCTCTGGTCGTCGGGGCCTCCGGTGGCGTTCGCCCGCAGGGTGCGGCCCGCCGCGGCGAACTTCTGGTTCTCCTCGTCCGAGAGCTGCTTCGGCTCGACTCGCTGAATCGTCGTCATGCTCTGACCCTCCCCATGCTTTCTCGTGAAAGCTGAAATGCGCCGACGATTGCGGCGAGCGCTCGCGCGCGCCGTCGTCCATCGGCGATTGCTCCGGGAAAGTAATGCCGGTTCTGCCGCGCCGTCAAGTCGGTTGGAGTAGGCCGGAAATGCGCGTTCGTGGCGCGGCCGGGCGGGCGCCCGCGGGCTTCGGGCGGGCGCCCAGAGCCCGTGCAGGGCCGGCGGCGCGGCTTCGATACCCCTGGTGTTGCGTTTGGTGTCGCGGTGATAGGAATGGGCGTCGTGTGGGTCCTGTGCGCGTTTGATTGCTGGAGCTTCCAGGGCAGCTGCGGGGCGAGAATAGAATGCACTCTGGCGAATGGATTTCGGCGGAGCTTCCGCATGGTCGCCGACGTCGAATGATGCGACCGTGAGCGGCGTAGCGTTCGCAGCGAGCAGCAGGCCGGAGCGCATGCGACATTCGCTCCGCTCACCCGCGGGGTCGGTTGGCCGCGCGGAAGAAGTCGAGGAAGCAGCGCAGCTTGACCGGCATGTGGGCGCGGTTCGGATAGTAGAACGAGAAGCCGGGGAACTCGGCGCCGTGGCTCTGCAGCACGCGCACGAGCTGCTTGCCGGCCAGCGGCGCGCGGACCAGGCCGGCGAACACCTGGGCCAGGCCGAGGCCGGCGATCGCGGCGTCGACGATCGCCAGCATGTCGTTCAAGACCACGCGGCCGTCGACGTCGAGCTCGACGTCGTCGTCGCCGTCGCCGAGCCACCAGCGCTGGAGCCGCCCGCTGGTGACGAAGCGCAGGCGGATGCAGTCGTGGCCCTGCAGGTCGCGCGGGGCGGTCGGCCGCGGGTGACGGGCGAAGTAGTCGGGGGCGCCGACGATGACCAGCCGCTGCGGGCCGCCGAGCGGGGCGGTGATCATGTCGCGCGGGATGGCCTCGCCGAGGCGCACGCCGACGTCGAAGCCCTCGCCGACGACCTCGCTGAGGCCGTCGCTGAGGCCGAACTCGAGGCGGATGTGCGGGTGTTCGCGGGCGAAGCGGGCCAGGTGCGGGGCGATGAACAGGGCGTAGGTGACCCGCGACAGGGCGACCCGGACGAGCCCGCGCGGGGCGTCGCCCTCGCCCTCGAGCGACTCGCAGGCCTCGGCGAGCTGCGCGAGGCCGGGACCGACGCCGGCGAGGAAGCGCGCGCCGGCGTCGGTCGGGCCGACGCTGCGGGTGGTGCGGCGCAGCAGGAGGACGCCGAGGTGCCGCTCCAGCTTGCGCACGGTCTGCGACAGCGCCGAGGTCGAGACCCCGAGCTCGGCGGCGGCGCGGGTGAAGCTGCAGTGGCGAGCGACGCACTCGAAGGCGGCGATCGCCGGCAAGTCGGCCGGGCGGATTGTGAAGCGTCGATTCACAGTCCTGGAATGTTAAGCCCATTTTTCTTCACGCGGGAAGGGGCCACATTGCTCTTCACAAGGCGGCCAACGAGGCGCCCGCACGGGGCGGACGCCGGCCGGACGAGGAGAGAGACATGGCGAAAGTTTGGTTCATCACTGGGGCTTCGCGGGGACTCGGGCTGGAGATCGCCGAGGCGGTGCTGGCGGCCGGCGACATCGTGGTGGCGGCGGTGCGCGACCCGGAGCGGGCGACGGCGGCGACCGGCGAGCACCCGCGGCGGATGTTCGTGCGGCTCGACGTGCGCGACGAGGCGCAGGCGCACGCGGCGGCGGCGGCGGCGATCGAGCGCTTCGGTCGCATCGACGTGCTGGTCAACAACGCCGGCTACGGGCTGCTGGGGGCGATCGAGGAGGGCTCGGCCGAGGAGGTCGAGGCGCTGTTCGGCACCAACGTGTTCGGCCTGCTGGCGGTGATCCGCGCAGTGCTGCCGCACATGCGACGCCAGCGCGCGGGCCACGTGCTCAACATGTCGTCGCTCGGCGGCTACGCGTCGGGCCAGGGCTGGGGCCTGTACTGCGCGAGCAAGTTCGCGGTCGAGGCGATCACCGAGGCGCTGGCGCAGGAGCTGCAGCCGCTGGGGATCCACGCGACCGTGATCGAGCCGGGCTTCTTCCGCACGGAGTTCCTGGCCGGCGGCTCGCTCGGCCGGGTGCGGCGCGAGATCGCCGATTACGCGGCGACAGTCGGCGCAGTGCGCGAGTTCGCCGACGGCCACGACGGCGCGCAGCCGGGCGACCCGAAGCAGCTGGCGCAGGTGATCCTGAAGGTGGTGGCGGCCGAGCGCCCGCCCGTGCGCGTGCCGATCGGCGCCGACGCGTTCGCCCGCGTCGAGGCCAAGAACGCGGCGGTGGCGGCCGAGCTGGCCGCGTGGCGCGAGGTCGCGGCGGTGCGAGGCTTCGCCGGGTGAAAGGCCACGCGCACGACGGGCCCGACCGATCGTCGGGCCCGTCGTCGACGGCGCTGCGGAGCACCGGGCGAATGGTTGGCCGCGCGCTGCGGGGTGTGCAGATGAGATGTCCCGAAGGACATGTCCAAGCGGAGGCCGCGGGCGCGTCGAGGTTCGGCTCACTCGACCTGTGGGAACCCGCAGCAGGCCTCGGCCTTGTCGGCGAGCGTCGCGAGGGCGAGGCAGGCGGCCTCGGCCTGGCATTCGCCGACCTGCACGCCGTCCTCGAAGCACTGGCAGGTCTCGGTGTCGCAGGTCATCTCGAAGGTCGGCTCGAGCGGACACTCTTGCATCCACTGGCACGACGAGCCGTCCATTTGGCCGCCGGCGCCGGTCCCACAGCCGCCGGCGCACTCCGCCTGCTGGCCGACCTCCGCGTCGCACGCGGAGGGCTGGCCGTCGTTCAGGGCCGCGAGCTCCTCGCAGGTCAGGCCCGCCTTGCACTCGAGCCCCGCGATCCAGGCCGTGTGGCACTTGCCCTCGAAGAACGCCAGGTCCGCCGCGCAGTCCGCCAAGCAGGCCTCGAGCGAGGTCGGCTCGTCCTGCTCACAGGCGATGCTGTGGGCGCAGAAGGCCTCGCACGGGCCCGCGGGCGGCGCTTCGCCGGTGGCCGTGGCGTCGGTGGTGGAGGTCGCCTCGTCGGTCGTCGAAGTGGCCGGGGTCTCGCCCGAGCTCGATTCGGGGGCCGCGCTCGAGGTCGGCTCCGAGGCCCCGGCGCTGGTGGTCGAGCCGGACTCGCCTTCGCTGCCCGACGAGCCGTCGGTGCTCGGGTCGTCGCTGGTCACGAAGCTGGTCTCGTTCTTCTCCATGCCGCAAGCGATCAGGAGGGTGAAGGCGAGGCTGCATACATTTTTATTAAGTGACATCATGGTTCCTCGATAGCGAGGCTATCACTGGCGAATGGCCGCTCTACGGACCGCAATCGGAACTGATCCGACATCGTGTTCGTCCGTGTCGTCGGCGAGCTCGGGCGCGCGAGGCCGCTATTGCGGAGGCGGCGCGAGCCCGCGTGCAGCGAACGGGATCAGGCGCACCCGGCCGACCGCCCGGGCGGTGGTGTCGAGGACGACCAGCACGCTGCCGTCGCCGGCGGCCAGGCGAGCGCCGGGGTTCGGCAAGCCGCCGGCCAGGTGGCTGCAAAGGCCGCCGATGGTGTTGACATTGTCGGGCTCCTCGAGGCCGAGCGCGAGCTCGCGATTGACGTCGCGGATCGGGGTCCGGCCCTGGACCACGGCCGTGCCGTCGTCCTGGCGGACGATCGGCTCGCGCGGCTCCTCGTGCTCGCTGTAGACGTCGCCGACGAGCTCCTCCATGAGGTCCTCGAAGGTGACCATGCCGGCCAGCGCGCCGTGCTCGTCGACCGCGATCGCCAGCCGCGCGTGCTCGCGGCGCATGAACTGGAGGACCTCGATCGCCGGCACCGTCTCCGGGAACATCTTGACCGGCCGCAGCAGCGACTCCAGCTCGACCGACTGCGCCTCCCAGGTGCGGGCGAGGATGTCCTTGGCGCTGACGTACCCGACGATGTCGTCCGGGCCCGGGTCGTACACGAGGGTGCGCGAGCGCCGGGCCGCGAGGATGGTCCGCCGCTGCTGTTCGGGCGCCGCCCGCAGCGAGACTGCGTCGATGCGGTTGCGCGGAATCATCACGGTCCCGAGCGGCAAGCGATCGAAGCCGAGGGCGCGGGTGGCCAGCTCGCCGGCCTCCTCGTCGACCTCGCCGGCCTCGGCCGCCTCCTCGACCATCTGCTGCAGCTCTTCCTTGGAGATCCGCGTCTCCATGAAGTCGGTGCGGTCGGAGAAGGGCCGCAGGATGAGGTTCGAGCTGGCGGTCAGCAGCCAGACGACGGGCCGGGCGGCGCGCGACAGCAGGTGCAGCGGTCGCGCGATCAAGAGGGCGTAACCCTCGCCCCAGCGCAGGGCGAGCGACTTGGGCACGAGCTCGCCGAGCACGAGGCTCAGATAGGAGACGCCGACCACGACCGTGGCGAGGGCGAGCTCGGGCGCGCTGCCCTCGACGCCGGGAATGCGGCGCAAGACCGGCTCGAGCTGGCGGGCGAGGTCGGCGCCGCCGACCGCGGCTGCCGTGGTGCCGACGACGGTGATGCCGACCTGCACCGTGGCGAGGAACCGCTCCGGCTCGGCCCGCAGCTCGACGACCGCCTGGGCGGAGTGCCGACCCTCGTCCACGAGCTGCCGCAAGCGCGAGGGTCGCAACGAGACGACCGCGATCTCGGCGGCCGCGAACACGCCGTTGGCGAGGACGAGCAGCAGGATGAGAGCGAGCTCGACGAGGATGGCGACGACACCTCCGCCCGTGCTGTTAGCACAATGTGTAGAGCGTGCCCGGCGGCGGCCTCAGGCTGATGGCTCGCTGCCAGGGAATTCCCGGCGCCCAGTGCCCGGCCGCCTCGGCCGGGTCTTGTATTTCATGTCATCAGAATGACATGTCCCGAGGGGCATGCTGTGATGGCGGCGGTGATGAGCCGGTCGCTGCCGGGGACAGACTCGAGCGCGTCGGCCCCGGGCCGCGATCATTGGGGGTCGGAAGATTCCGACACGGACTCTCCGGCCTGGGGTCACGTCGATACGACATGCCCCGAGGGACATGTTTTTGGCGATGCATCGGCCTCCTGGATGTCGCCCCCGCCCGGGCGCCGGAATCATCAGGGGCCGGAGGACGGGACCCGGCGTCCTCTCGCAGGCCACGGCGAGCCTTCGGCAGAGGTCGCGGCCGGTCGGGCACGATTCCGTCGCGCCTCGTCCCGAGACCTGCCTCACCCGCTCGCGCAGGCGACGGGCTGCGCCGGTGAAGCGGCGCGGCGACAATGGCCGCGAGGACGAGGACGCCGAGATGCTGCAGATCGCCGCGCTAGCCATCGCCACCGGCCTGGTGGAGCCGCCCACGTGGGTGTTTTTCCGCGACAAGCAGGTCGAGGGGGCCGACCTCGAGGCGGCGCTGGTGCGGCAGGAGCGGGAGCTCGCGCCGCGGGCCCTGCGGCGGCGGGCGCGGGTCCGGGGCGATCGGGGCGTCGATGTCCGCGATGTCCCGCCGGCCCCGGACTATGTGCAATCGGTCGCGGCCGCCGGCGTCCGGATTCGTACCACCTCGCGCTGGCTCAATGCGGTGAGCGTCGACGCCGACGCCGCTCAGCGGGCCGCGATCGCTCGCCTGCCGTTCGTCGCCGGCGTGCGGCCGGTGGCGCGGACGCGGCGTCACGAGCACCCCTTGCCGGTGACGGAGGAGACGCCGAGCTCGCGCGCCAAGGGCCTGTCCTGGCCGCACCTGTCGGCGCTGCACGTCCCGGAGCTCCACGAATGCGGCCTGACCGGCGCGGGCGTGGTCGTCGGCGTGCAGGACACCGGGTTCGTGCTGAAGCACCAGGCGTTCGCCGGGGTGCAGGTGATCGCGGCCCGCGACTTCGTGCAGGGCGACGACGTGGTCGCCGACGAGGCGGGCGACACGCCCGGGCAGCAGCACCACGGGACCGGCGTGCTGTCGCTGATCGTCGCCGCCGACGGGGAGGTGTTCTCGGGCGTCGCGCCCGGCGTGGCGGTGATCCTGGCCAAGACCGAGAGCATCGACGTCGAGGAGCCGTACGAGGAGGATTATTACGTGGCCGGCCTCGAGTGGATCGAGGGCATGGGGGCCGACATCTTCACCGCGTCGCTCGGCTACTCCGACTGGTACGAGCCGCAGCAGCTCGACGGCAAGACGGCGGTCGTGTCGCAGGCCGCGACGGTGGCGGTCGCCAACGGGCTCATCATGTTCGCGGCGATCGGCAACGGCGGCCCGGATCCGAAGACCCTCGACGCGCCGGCGGACGTCGACGGCGTCATCGCCGTCGGCGCCACCGACTTCGACGGGGTGGTCACGCCGTTCTCGTCGCGCGGGCCGACGGCCGACGACCGGATCAAGCCCGACCTGGTGGCGCCGGGGCAGGACGTGTACATGGCCCGATCCGACAGCCTGGTCGCCTACGAGGCGTCGCAGGGCACGAGCCTGTCGACGCCGCTGGTCGCCGGCGTCGCCGCGCTGCTGCTGGAGGCCTACCCCGAGCTGGATCCGCCCGGCATGCTGGCGCTGCTGCGCGACCGCGACGCAGCCCGACGCGCCCGACAACGAGCTCGGCTGGGGCTTCGTCGATGGCCTCGCGGCGGCGGGCCTGCGCTGCACCTGCGTCGACGGCGACGGCGACGGCCACTACGCGGCCGCCTGCGGCGGGGACGACTGCGACGACGAGGACTCCGCGAGCCATCCCGGGGCGTCCGAATCGTGCGACGGGCGCGACAACGACTGCGACGCGGCGCTGCCGGCCGACGAGGTCGACGGGGACGGCGACGGGGTCCGCGTGTGCGCCGGCGATTGCGATGACGGCGACCCGGCGCGCTGGCCGGGCGCGGAGGAGCTGCCCGACGATTGCATCGACAACGACTGCGACGGCGAGGGCGACCCGGCGTGCGCACCGACGACCGGCGCGGGCAGCAGCAGCGGCGAGACGGGCGAGGCTCCGACCGGCACTTCGAGTGAGGGCACGAGCGAGGGCAGCACCTCGGCGGCGGCGACGAGCACGGGCGATGGGGCCAGCGACAGCGGCGCGCCGGCCTCCGGCGACGACGGCTGCGGCTGCGCGACCGAGAGCGACGCGCGGTCGGCCTGGCTGCTGCTGCTGCTCGCGGCCCTGCCGCGCCGGCGGTCTCGTCCATAGCGCGACTCGCAACGGCCCGCCGACGGGGTCATGCCCGGCGTCGAACCATGCGTCGGGCGCGTCGCCGGGCGGGCCGAACTCGTAGCGCGGCAATGGTGAGACACCGCGTGCGAGCGCCATGGCGCCGGGGTTCGAGACGGAGGTGATGGCGTGAAATCGATATGGCGCTGCGATCTGCCGCCCCGAGAGGTACGAATCGGGGAACTGGTCGAGCGCAAGTTGCGACGGCGGGCTGAAAGCGCGTCTGTCTCGAAGACCAGGTGAAGCTCGGCCAAGCTGCGCGTGTTCGTCGAATGGGTCGAGGCGCTGGTCCCCGCCGCCCTGGAAATTTTTCCACGCGTTTTTTCCGTTTAAAAATGTCCGTAATGCAGCGGTCGCCGGACGCGCGGCGAGGCTCGCCCGCAGAGTCTGCCCGCGCTCGCAAACACCGCGCGCGCGACTTGCGAGCGTCGGCCTGACCGATCGGTCCGCTCTGCCCTCGACCGTGAGCTCCGGCCCCGCTACCCTCGGCGGGTGGAGCTGCACGTCCCCGCCCGACCCGCGCCCTTCCGCTTCCGACCCCGCGCAGCCGCCCTGCTCGTGATCGACATGCAGGGCGATTTCCTGCTGCCCGGGGGCTTCGGCGAGGCGCTCGGCAACGACGTGGGCGAGCTGCAGCGGACGATCGCCCCGACCCGCGCGGTCCTCGACGCCGCGCGCGCGGCGGGCCTCCTCGTCGTGCACACGCGCGAGGGCCACCGGCCCGACCTCAGCGACTGTCCGCCGGCCAAGCGCGCGCACGGCCGCTCGGGCCTGCGGATCGGCGAACCCGGGCCGCGCGGGCGGATCCTCGTGCGCGGCGAGGCCGGCTGGGACATCGTGCCCGAGCTCGCGCCGGGGCCCGGCGAGCCGGTGATCGACAAGCCCGGCAAGGGGGCCTTTCACGCCACCGACCTCGAGGCCGTCCTGCGCAACCACGGGATCGAGGCGCTCTTCGTCGCCGGCGTGACCACCGAGGTGTGCGTGCAGAGCACCGTGCGCGAGGCCAACGACCGCGGCTTTCGCTGCCTCGTGCTCGCCGACTGCGTCGCCTCCTACTTCCCCGAGTATCACCGCGTCACCCTCGACATGATCGCGGCCCAGGGCGGCATCGCCGGCTCGGTCGGGACCTCGGCCGACGTCATCGCCGCGCTCGCGAGCGCCCCGGAGACCGTCGAGCGGCCGGTGCTGCGCTTCTACGAGGAGGCGCTCAACGCCGGCCGCGAGGAGGCTTTTACGGAGTTGCTCGCGCCCGACGTCGCGTACTTCAATCCGGCGACCGGCACCGCGCGCGGGCCCGAGGGCGTGCTCGCGGCGATCCGGGGCCTGCGCGCCGCGTTCCCCGACCTGCGCTACACGGTCGAGGAGCTGATCGCCGAGGGCGACCGCGTCGCCGCGCGCTTCACCCTCCGCGGCACGCACCGCGGCCCCTTCCGCGGGCGGGCCGCCACCGGTCGGACCGTCGAGATCGGCGGCAGCACGCACTACCGCGTCGCCGGCGGCAAGCTCACCGAGGTCCGCGTGTTCGCCGACTTCCTCGGCCTGCTGCGACAGATCGGCGTCGACTAGTGAACATGTCTCTCAGGACATGTGATTCGGGCCGTCATGGTGGGTCGGGCAGGCCGAGCTCGAGCTGCGCGCGCAGGCTGTCGGCGTCGAAGGCGGTCTGCCACGCTCTCGACCGCGGCGTCGAAGGCCCATCGCTGAGGCTAATGCTGATAAAGGTGATTAGAGATCCCTTTGCGGTTACGGATGATAAAAAAGGCGCGTCGTTGATCGTTCTTGAAGTCGTGTAACCCGCCGCGCGGCTCCTGGCTCGTTGGCCACCGGCGAAGAGCGTGTCCAGCCCCGACGGGGGTAGGAGATTACATCAGCGCTCCATGGCGTCTGGAGAACGAGGGTGCCTGTTTATCGAAAAATCCACCTATTCGATAATTACAATTTTAGCCGGCTCCTTCGCTATCATCGTAGCTGGCGCCAATCCTTGACGACTCCAAAACAGAGCATCGGTACTGCTTACGCCGGCTGCGCGCATTCTGCGCGTTACCGACTTTCGGGCGGCAACGACGACCTTCGACTCTGTAGGCGACGGGAAATTTTTCCACAATGTTTTCCCCCACGCGATCGCCTCGCGGACACGAAGCAATCCCGTGCCTCGATGATTGTACTTTCGTGCATACAGGTAAGGAAGAATAAGGCCGACGTCTTCGCCGCGAAGCGATATTTCATTGCCGTGATTTCGAACCGCAATTGTAGGGCTATCAGCATAGCGCGCCCAAACGATTTCAGTAGCATCGTCTGCTAAATCGAATAGTGCGCGAGGGCTGGAAGGTGCGTCCATGAATGGCGGAATCTTCTCGAGTAGCGTTGGGAAATCGGAAATTCGATCAACCGCATCCTCCTTTGTCGCACCGACCACGAATTCACGCCAATCATCGTCTGGGA
Source organism: Nannocystis pusilla (assembly GCF_026626665.1). Lineage (GTDB taxonomy): Bacteria > Myxococcota_A > Polyangia > Nannocystales > Nannocystaceae > Nannocystis > Nannocystis pusilla. The sequence continues at coordinate 5,425,531 of NZ_JAPNKE010000002.1, read as the reverse complement.
TTAAACGGCGATTTGGTATCGGCTCTTTCCCTGTTCGTGCCCATGCCACGACTCGTCCGAGAGAATAGATGTCTGCGCGCGTGTCTACAAGATGAGGATCCTCCCACATCTCCGGTGCGGCGAATCCCGGTGTACCTAGAAATTCTCCTGGACGAGACCGCGCTACTGTGGTCATGCCTAATGGTCGGCGCACACAGCCCCAGTCACCCAGTACCCAAGAATGACGATCTCCCGTCATCAATCTGAATATGTTTCTTGGAGTGATGTCGCGGTGAATGTATCCTTGTCCATGTGCATGTCGAAGTGCCTCACAACATGCCCGCGTGATCTCAACCAGTAAAGACCTAGAAATGTCGCTGAATTTGAATTGGCTGAGCACCGAAACTGCCACGGGCATGGTATACCAATGATAGTTTTCCTGATCAAAGTCTTTGATGGGCATGATGTGATGATGTCGCAAGCTGGTTTGAACTTCGATCTCGCGGCGCATTCGCGCCACAGAGTCTTCGTCAATCTCTCGAAGGCGTTTGAGAGCGACCCTCTCCTTCGTTGAGCGATGAGTTGCGGCGAATACCTCGGCTTGGCCACCCTTTCCAAGGTGTCTGGCTTCCAGCACATATAGGTCCTTGTACGTTCCTTTCATCACCATCTCCACCCGTGTCCTTTGTCGTTCCACTAACCCATCACGCATGAATGATCACATGTGGGAGTCTGTCCTGGAACTTCGAAGCTCCTGTGACCGGTTCGACCACCATGGCCATCCGCAGAGGCCGGTAGGGTCCACCGAACACGAACCCCCGAGACGAGGTTCTCCGGCACCCTTCGAGGCAACGCGTGAGGACCTGTCAAATGCCTGCGTCATTCTTCGGGCAGTGTACACCATCTCATGAAACCAAGGCCTAACACCGCTGCCTCACTTGGCCAAGTCCGCGCACGTCGCTGACTGCGACGGCGGCCAGGCGGAAGATCGAAAAGGCTCATCGGGACGGTCTGTGATTTCGGTGACCTCAGCGCTAACCCCGCTCGATGGCGCCCCTGTGAGTGTTGATGCTCCCCCCGTACCGAGCGACGATTCGCTTTTAGTGACGGCAGACTGTGGTGCCACCCTTCGGTAGGGAGCCACGGGCGCGTTATCTAAAACAGCCCGTGCGTCACGGCGGGTCGGGCAGGCCGAGCTCGAGCTGCGCGCGCAGGCTGTCGGCGTCGAAGGCGGTCTGCCACACCTCGTTGACCGCGCTCGCCAGGACCGCGGCGCTCGGCTGCAACTGATTGAGCTCGGCGACGAGCGCCTGCAGCCGCGGGTCGGCGAGCTCGCGCAGGCGCGGGAGGATCCACGCGACGTCCTTGCCCGCCTTCTGCTCGGCGAGGACGAGCTGGAGGTGGAGGACCAGCGACGGCCCGCTCGTCACCGAGTACACGTTCGCGGCCTCGGGCGGCGCGAGCTGGAGGGCCAGGGCGGCGTAGGTGTAGATGAGCACGCTCGGGACCAGACCCTCGCCGGCGAACGGGCCGTGGGTCATCGTCGCGGTCTCGAGGTCGAGCGCGGCGGCGCGCGGCCAGTAGATCGGCTCGACGTTGGCGCACGCGGCCGCGAGGCCCTGGGTCTGCGCGATCGGGATGATGGCATCCCACGCGTCGTGCGGCAGGATGACGGTGCCCGGCAGGCCCGGACACAGGCCGGCGTGGGTGTACGGTTCGGCGGACGCGCCCGCGGGCGGGCTGCCGAGCGTCGGCGTCGCGCGCCGCCAGTACGGCGAATAGAAGCCGGTCACCATGGCGGGATTGTTCGATTGCGACAGGAAGGTGTCGGTCGACCAGGTCCACAGCTGGGTGAAGTCGGAGGGCGCGGAGATCGGCACGACCACCCGCGGGGCGGCGTCCGGCGGGGCCTGGCTGGCGCCGAACAGCGCCATCATCCCGCCCCAGCTCGAGCCGAATGCGCCGATCCGCTCGAGGTCGATCTCGTCGGGTCGCGTGCGCACGAACGCGTAGGGGGCGACGGCGTCGAGGGCGTCGTCGGCGAGAGTGCCGCCGGCGTAGAAGCGGCCGTAGGCGTGGATCGCCGCGAAGCCGTTGAACGCCCACACGTTGTTCGCGCCGACCGCCTCGGCGGGGTCCTGCAGCTCGTAGGCGATCTGGTCGGCGTCATTGTAATCGGGGGCGTCGACGTCGGGGTGGCTGCCGGCGCCCTGCTGCGCCCAGCGCTCGTCGACCTCCTCGCCGGTCCAGTCGATGCCGGCGTAGGGCTGGGTCTGGATGACGAGCGGCGCCTTGGCGGCGGGGGCGTGCTGGTAGAGCAGGAAGGAGCGCCCGCCGTCCGGCCGATCGGCGCGGATGAACTCGACCAGGACTTCGGTGTTGTTGAGCGGGAAGGTCTGCTCGGCGAGGATGACGAACTGCCACTCGCCGGCGGCGCCGGTGTCGCTGGTGTCGCTGGTGGAGGCGTCGGTGGTGGCGTCGCTCGTCGTGGGGGCGGTGGTCGTGGGGGCCGTGCTCGTGGCTTCGCCCGTCGACGCGCTCGTGGTCCCGTCGCTCTCGGTCGTCGCCGGGTCGCTCCCGCAGGCCGCGAGGGCCACGGCGAGGAGGAAACGCGCGCGACGCGGGGCGAGCGAAATGCGGGCAGGACGCTGCATGACGCCGACTCTAGCGGCTTCGTGGTCGAGTGTCACCGCGGCGACGTCCACATGAGGGTCGGCATGGATGTCGATACGACGTGCGCCCGCGTTCGCCGGGGACGAAGGCGCGCTCGCATCGACATTCGCGGGATCGTCGGTCCGCTCGCCCGCCTCGACGGGTGATGATTGTTCTCGCCGTCCGTGCCGCTGGCGATCGGGCCGTGGTCGGCTGCTCCTCGCTCGAGCCGTCGGGAGGGACGCGAGCGCGGCCGCGATCCCCGTTGCAGCGAGGTCGCTCGACTTCGAGGCGCACCGACCTCGGCCAGGGGCCGAGGCTCGGCCGGGACCGGTGGTCGGGGGACACCGGACCGAGGCCGACGGGGTGCAGCGCCGAGACCGCTGTTTTCACAGGGAAATTTCAAAAGGGGCCGCGCCACGAAAAAAGTTCGGCGCGTGTCGATCGGGCCGGGCGCCGTTCGTCGCGTGTATGAACCAACCACCCGGCGCCCGCGGGGCGCTCAGCGAAAGGGACAAGGCGATGAAGGTCATGGTGATCGTGAAGGCCTCGAAGAACAGCGAAGCGGGCGTCATGCCGAGCGAGACGCTGATGGCCGAGATGGGCAAGTTCAACGAGGAGCTGGTCAAGGCGGGGGTCATGCTCGCGGGCGACGGGCTCCACCCGAGCGTGAAGGGCAAGCGGATCCAGTTCTCGGGCAGCAAGCGCACGGTCGTCGACGGTCCGTTCGCCGAGACGAAGGAGCTGATCGCGGGCTACTGGATCTGGCAGGTCCGCTCGATGGACGAGGCGGTCGAGTGGGCGCGCCGCTGCCCCGCGCCGATGCCGGGCGAGGAGTCCGAGCTCGAGATCCGCCCGATCTTCGAGGCGGAAGACTTCGGCGCCGAGTTCACGCCGGAGCTCCGCGCGCAGGAGGACCGCCTCCGCGCCGAGCTCGAGCAGCGGCAGAAGTCGTAGGCGAGCCCGCATTTGTGGGTGTGCCAAGGGACATGTCGCCATGGACATGTCCCTTGGTCTGTGTCAATGCGGTCGCTGTCGCCGGTCAGCGCCGCACCGCAATCGCAGAGGTTCGGGCCGCGCAATGAGGGCAGTGTCGCGGAGGTCGTGCTGCAGGTCGAGTCGGCGGAGCTCGGCGCGACGCGATCGAGTGAGACGGTGCTACGGAGGGCACGCCAGGGGGCCGGCGGCGCAGGCCGGCTCGGGTTCGACCGGGTCGACGAGGCAGCGCCACAGCGCGATGGCGTCGCCGTCGACGCAGTCGGCGAAGTACTCGGGCGGGCGGAGCACCCGCAGGCGCTCGTGCACGTGGCACGACTTCGGCTCGGGCTCGATCGCCTCGCAGAGCCCGCGGTCGCTGCGCGCGACCACGAGCTCGCCGACGACCTCGAGGCCGAATACGTACGGGATCTCGGTGTCGATGACCGGCACGAAGAGGAATTGCCCGGGGGTGCGGTCGCGCAGCGCGGTGGCGAGGCAGCGGGCGCGCTCGAGGTCGGTCTCGACGGAGGTTGGCGACGACAGGTCCTCCGCGAGCCCGGGGCCGTCGAGCTGGAAGACGATCGGGTCATCGCCAGGGCACAGCTCGAGGCCGCCGCAGGTCAGCGCCGGCTCGCTGCCAAACCCCAAATCGCCGGGATGAATCTCCTCGAGGCAGGCGGCCTCGGTCATCATGTCGAGGCCGCCGGTCGTCGGAGCGCTCGTGGTGGGGTTCGCCGGTTCGCTCGCGCTCGAGCTCGTCGACTGCGAATCGGTGTCGCCGGGCGCCGGCGCGGGGCCGCAGGCGAGGGGGAGCAGGAGCCAGAGCCAGGCACGCATGGCGGCAGCTTGGCACGGGCGAAAGCTGGCCGACAAGGGCACGGCGGTTCACGATCTTCGCGGGGCGAATCGTCGGCTGCCGGCCCTGGAGCGTTTTGTCGGGCGATTCGTGGCACCGGATCGCGTGCTGCCCGACCGCCGATCGAGTGCGATTGCCGGCGCCGGGGCGGGTGGGTATCGTCGCCCGGCCGATGCGCAAGCTGACCGAGCTGACGAACGAGGGCGACGCGCGACAGATGGTCGATGCGTTGCTGGTGGCGGGGATCGACAGCGAGGTGCGCACGCGCGAGCCGTGGGAGGTGTGGGTGCTCGACGACGACGACCTGGCGCGCGCGCGGCAGGTCGCCGGACAGTTCACGCCGGGCGCCGCGGGGTCGGAGGTCGTGCGGGCGGCCGCGGCGATCCGCGAGCAGCGAGCGCGCCGCCAGTCGCGGGCCGGCCGGCGCATGGTCCAGGTGGCGGATCAGTGGCGCGGCGGTCCGGCGCAGGGGATCGGGCCGGTCACTCTGTTCCTGGTGATCGGCTCGGTGCTGGTCGCGCTGTACAGCGACTTCGGCGATCCGCTGACGATGACGATCCAGAACCTGAGCATCGAGCCGTGGGACTCGCCCGAGTACTGGGGAGGGTGCGAGACGGCGAGGTGTGGCGGCTGGTCACGCCGATGCTGATCCACTTCGGCCCGCTCCACCTCGTCTTCAACATGATGTGGACGTGGCAGCTGGGGCGGCAGGTCGAGCACCACCACGGCTCGCTGGCGCTGATCGGGCTGGTGCTGCTGAGCGAGGTTCCCGGCGGGCTCGGTCAGTACCTCGTCACCGGGCCGAACTTCGGCGGGATGTCGGGGGTCGTCTACGGCCTGTTCGGCTTCGTGTGGATGCAGGCGCGCTACGCCCCCCGGCGCGGCTACCACCTGGACGACCGCTCGGCGGTGCTGATGATGCTGTGGTTCGTCGCCTGCGGGACGGGGCTGCTCGGACATGTCGCCAACGTCGGCCACGCGGGCGGGCTCGTCGCGGGGCTGCTGGCGGGGCTGCCGGTGTACGTCGGCCACCTGCGCGACCGCATCGACGCCCCGGATTCACGGCCGGCAGCTGGGCCAGTGAGCACATTCGCGGGGCTCGCCGGGTGGTCCGGCGATTCGTGACGCCGTACGTGCCGCTGTGGTTCTTGCTGATCGCGGCCGGGGTGCTGCTGTTCGAGCGTTGAGCGCGGCGGCGGGTGATCGATGGGACATGTCCGAAGAGACATGCCGAGCGCGGTGCCCGCATGGCCAGGGCCGTGCGCGCGAACGCCCGCGTGAAAAAGAGGGGGCGAGGAAGAATTTCGATGGATCGAGGCGGGCGGCAGGACTCAAGGACCGTGGCGACCGGCAACGACCTGCCGCGCGCCGCGCTCCCCGAACTTTCGATCCCACGAGGTGTACCTTGCGTCTGCTTATCGCTTATCCCCTGAGCCTGATGTTCCTCGCGCTGTCGCCCGCTTGCGGCGACAAGCACTCCCTCGGTGAATGGACCGGCGGCGACGACCCCTCCGGCAGCACCGGCGATCCGTCCGGCAGCACCGGCAAGCCGTCCGACAGCACGGGCGAGCCGCCCGACAGCACGGGCGAGCCGTCCGACTCCGAGACCGCGACCGCCGGGCCGACCACCGAGGGCGACGACCCCTGCTCGCAGCACGCGGACAAGGCCTCGTGCGTGGCGGCCGGCTGCGAGTTCGTCGGCGGCGACCCGATCGAGGTCGACGCGAACGGCTGCCACTGGGGCGAGGGCGAGTTCGGCTTCTGCGTCAGCGAGTCCGGCGGCGGCGATGCGCTGTCGCTCTACTGCGACCCGGACGGGGTACCGGTGGTGTTCCCCTTCGTGCCGTTCAACCTCCCCGCGGACTGGGGCGCGTGCGACTGCGAGCTCCAGGGCCTGGCGCTCGGGTGCTACGACTTCGCGGTCAACGTCGGACAGGCCGCCTGCGGGTCGCTGGCTGCCCATTGCGGCGCGCTCACCGACGAGGCGAGCTGCGATCAGTTCCAGGGCTCTCCGGGGCTCAACGGCTGCCTGTGGGTGGAGTCGACGCACGAGGTCGCGGCCGAGCCCGTGTGCAACGCCGAGCCGCCGGTCGGTCGCTGCATCCCGGTGTATCTGCGCGGCGACCACGGGTGCTTCGACCTGAACCCGCCGCCGTCGTGCGACCCGGTCGACGCGGCGAAGTCGCCGTACTGGGGCCGGGTGAGCGACGACGTGCCGCCGAGCGAGGAGCTCGAGCTGCTCGACGACGTGCCGTGCGAGTTCGAGCCGATCGGCTACCAGCAGTGCTGGATCGACGAGGACAGCCCGGCCCTGTGCGGCTGCGCGTGCGGCCTGTGACGCGGGCGGCGAGCGCCTCCGCCTGCGCATGGGCAGGGGCGCCTCGCGGGCCGTCTGCGCCGGCGCCCGCGCGTGCCGGGCGGCGCGGCGCGTGATACACCGGGCGCAGTGCCTCCGCGGGTCCCTGCAGTCGCCGTCGCCGCGCTGCGCGGCCATGTCGAGCGGTTCCTCCGCGCCCACGGGGTCGCTGCGGAGGCGACGCGCGAGGACGCCGAGGTCGATGTCGTCGACCTCTGCGGGATGTTGCTCGCCGGGCTGCGCCACGTTCGCGCCGCGTATCCGTGGCTCGGCCGCGGCGGCGCGATCGCCCGGCCACCCGAGCCCGAGCCGCCGGGCCTGCTGCCGGCGGTGGCGAGGGCCCTGCCGGGCCAGGACGCGCCGCTCACTCCGGAGGCGTGCGTCGCGGCGCTGCGCCTCGCCTCTCCGTTCGTGGTCGACGACGCGCCGTGCGGCCGTCGCAGCGCGCCGCCCGGTGTCTATCCGTACATGTCCTTCGAGACAGACGATGCATTGCCCCGGGACGACCTCGCCGATCGCGTGTTCGGGGTGGTCGTCGAGGACGGCTGGCTGGTCGAGCCCGGGCGCCGCGACGCGGTCCTGTCCGCGGTGGTGCCCGCGAACGCCGAGCCGATCGGCTTCGAGGCGCTCGCCGACGACCGGGCGCGCGCCCTGGCCTGCCACCTGCTGGCCGGCAGGCACGAGGCGGCCGCCGCGTTCGTGCGCCTGTTCGGCGCCGGCACGCGGTGCTTCGGGCTGCGCGGGCAGGAGGGCGAGGGCGACGACCGCTTCGCGCACGGACACGCGTGGAGCTGCTACGACGCCGACGGCTACGGCAGCTGGGGCCGCACGCTCGTGCTCGTGGCGACCGACGGGCTGCGCGTCGCGTACCTCGAGGCGCTGTGGGACGTCCGCAGCGAGTGAGGCTGGCGGTTCACTCGCGCGCGAAAGTTCGCCTGCGCGCGGCTCGTGATGGACAGCGCCGCGTGCCGACGATAAGAAGCGCGTCCGTGCCCGGCGCTCGCCTGCATCGTCTCGGCCCAGGCGCCTGCGGGGTGCTGGTGGCGGCGTTGTCGGCCGGGCCGGCGCGCGCGAGCCCGGCGGAGGTGCAGGTGACGTCGCAGCCGGCGCTGACGTGGAGCGCCCCGCCCGGGTGCCCGCAGCGCGACGAGGTGCGCGCCTGGCTCGCGGGACACCTGGGGGCCGCGGCCGATCCGGCCGGCTACCCCGGGCTGACGAGCCAGGGGGTGCTGGGGCGCGAGGGGCCGGCTGGCGCCTGCGCCTGGTGATCGCGCGCGAGGGGAGCCGCGGGGAGAAGACGCTGCGCGGCCGCGATTGCGAGCGAGCGCGCTCCGGGGCGCTGGCGCTGGCGATCGCCATCGAGCCGGCGCTGGCCGGCGCGGAGGCGGGGGCCGGTTCGGCGCCGGCGGAGCCAGGGCCGACGGCGCCCGCGACCAGGGTGCCCGCGCCGCCCGAGCCGGGGCCGACGACCGGAGTGCCGGCGCCGCCGGGGCCGGGGCCGACGCCGGCGCCGGCGGGCCAGGTGCTCGCGCCGCCGGAGCCGGGGCCGACGACGGCGCGGGGACGCGCGGGGAGCCGGGACTTCCGCCGTCCGAGCCGGCGCCCGCGCGCGAAGACGCGCCCCGGGAGGGCGACATCGCGCCGCCGCCGGTGGATCCCGCCGAGCCGCTCGCGCCGCCGCGGCCGCCGGTGCCGGTCGGGCACGCGCTGCGCCTGGCGGTCGGGCTCGAAGCCGGGGCGCTGCCGGGCGTCGGGGCGGGCCTGCTGGGCGGCTACGCGCTGCGCCTGCCGGGGCTGCGCGTCGAGCTGACGGGGAGCTGGTGGCCGGCGCGGCGGCGCGCGTACGCGGAGCCGGCGGGGGTGGGCGCGGCCGCGCAGATCGGGGCGGCGGCGCTGCGGGTGTGCCCGACGCCGCGCCTGCGCCGGGCGGGCAAGACGGGCGCGGGGCTCGTCGAGCTGCCGCTGTGCGCGGGCGTGGAGCTCGGGGCGCTGGTGGTGCGCGGCTCGGGGTTCGCGGGCGCGCGGGCGGTGCGGACGCTGTGGGCGGCGGTGGAGGTGCAACCGGGGGCGGTGTGGCGGTTCTCGCGGCGGACGGCGCTGTGGGGCAGCGTGGCGCTGGTGGTGCCGATCACCCGCGACTCGTTCGCGGTCGACCCGCTGCCGGAGCTGTTCCGGATCGGCGCCGTCGGCTTCCGGGCGGCGGTGGGGCTCGAGGTCCACCTCGGCCGCGAGAAAAACTGACGGATCGGTCGCCGCCGCCGGACGAAGGAGTCGATGCCCGCCGCTCGCCCGCAGCCCGCCGCGCCGCCCGCCCCGGGCGCGCCGACCCGCGAGGCGGTGGCTGCCCTGTACCGCGCGCACGCGCGCGAGCTGTGGCGCGCGCTGGGACGGCTGGGGGTCCAGCCGGCGGCGGTCGAGGACGCGCTGCACGAGCTGTTCATCGTGGTGCAGCGGCGCCTGCCGGAGTTCGAGCACCGCGCGGCGATCCGGACCTGGCTGTACGCGATCGCGGTGCGGATCGCCCGCAAGTCCCGCGACCGGACGCGCCGCGACAGCTTCGAGCCGGAGCCCGCCGAGTGGCCGAGCCACGAGCGCGGGCCCGACCAGGCGCTGCTCGACGCGGAGGCGCTGCGCATGCTCGACTCGCTGCTGGCCGAGCTCGACGAGGACAAGCGCGAGGTGTTCGTGCTCCACGAGGTGGAGGAGCTGTCGGCGCCGCAGATCGCTGCGATCCTCGAGGTCAATGTCAACACCGTGTATTCGCGGCTGCGCGAGGCGAAGCGGGCGTTCGCCAGGGCGCACGCGCGTCGGCGGCTGCTCGGGAGGGATGTTCGATGAGCCAGGAACAAGAGGACATCCAGCGATTGATCCGCCAGGCCCGCCGCGTCGCGCCCGACGAGCAGGCGCTCGCGCGCGTGTGGCAGCGCCTGCAAGCGCCGCCCCCCGCGGGACCCGACGACGGCGGGGCCGAGGTGCCCGACCCGGAGGCGCTGGCGAACGCGACGCAGGCGCTGGCCGGCAAGGCGGCGACGGCGGCGAGCGTCAAGGCGCTCGCGGCGGTGGTGGTGGTCGGGGCGGCGCTGGTCGGCGGGCGCTGGTTGACGCGCCCCGAGCCGAGCGCCCCGGCGGCCGTGGTGGCGCGACCGGAGGCGCCGCGCGAGCCGGCGGTGATCGAGGCCCCGCGGCCGGAGACGCCGCCGGCGGTCGAGGTGACGCCGCCGAGCGAGCCGCCCTCGAAGCAGGCGGAGCGGCGGAGCGGGGCTTCGGGGAGCAGCGGGGGCACGGAGAGACGCGGCGTCCCGGAGAGCGGCGGGTTCGCGGGGAGCAGCGGGGTCGCGGAGAGCGGCGCAGATCCAGCGAGCGCGGAGGAGGGTCCGGGGGCCGAGCGTCGCTTGCTCGAGGCGGCTCAGGCGGCGTTGCAGCGCGGCGCGCCGGCGGCGGCGCTGGCGAGCCTGGACGAGCACGCGCGGCGCTTCGCTCACGGCCTGCTGGCCGACGAGCGCGAGGTGCTGCGCGTGCTGGTGCTGTGCGCCGAGCAGCGGCCGGACGAGGCCGAGGCGGTCGCTCAGGCGCTGCTGCGCGGCGGACCGGGGCTGTTCCTGCCGCGGCTGCGCGGGTCGTGCGTCGGCGAGCGGTTGGTGCCGGTGCAGCGGCCGAAGGGCAAGGGCGAGTGATTCGCGTGAGCCCGCCGCACCGCCGAGCGCCGAGTTCGCTTCATGGAAGTCACACCGGAACAGCGACGGCTACCCGGGGCCGTTTGAGCGGACCGCTCGACTCAAGCGGCCCAGGGTCGCAGCAAGGCCGCGGCGGAGCGTTCACGGCGTGAATTCGCGGCTCACCGGGACGAGCTGAACGGCCTCAGGAGCGACGTCAAAGCGGACTGGGCCACATGACCCCAAAACAGGGCATTCGCGCGCGCAGGGCCGCTCGAAGAGGCCGATGACTGCGGCGCGGGGTTCTGGCGCGGCGCGACGCGGTAGGCCTGCGTAACCCTGGCGAGCTCCGAGTCGCTGGCGCTCCCGTCTTTCACCTCGGCGAGGCGGCACGGACGAACCCCGAGGAAGGCTGCGCACTCGGTGTAGATCTCCGGAGGGGCTTCCGGGTGCTGACCCTCGGTTCGCGCGGTGTCCATGTCCCGACGGGGATCGGCGTACACCCGGTCGCCAGGGCCAGGAAGAGGGCAAGCCGTCGCATTGCCCCCATCCTAACAGGCCGACCCGGCAGCGTCGATGGGCCATAGCGCTCCCGCATGCCTCTACCGAGCGACGGGTCCGCCGAGAATGGCGCGTTCGCGGCTCACGGCCGCTTCGGGGAGTGCATCGCGGGGCTCACTTCGCGTGGTGGCGGATCCACGCGACGTACTTGTCCACCCACCCCTGCAAGAACTTTCGGCTGTTCGGGCCGATGTCGCCTGCTTCGTCGAACAGGCCCTCTTTGGCCTGCACGAACGCCTCCGGCTGGCCGAGCGTCGGCATGTCGAGGTAGGCGAGGACGCCGCGGAGGTGCTGCTGGGCGATGGCGGTGCCGATGGCCCCGACCGACACGCCGATCACGCCCGCGGGCTTGCCGGCGAACGCGCTCTGGCCATACGGCCGGGAGGCGTGGTCGATGGCGTTCTTCAGCACGCCCGGGATCGAGCGGTTGTACTCGGGGGTCACGAACAGCACGCCGCTCGCGGCCTGGAGCTCCGCCTTCAGCCGCTTCGTCGGCGCCGGCTGATCGGCGTCGTCGTCCTGGTTGTACAGCGGCAGGTCGCCGATCTCGAGCTGCTTGAGCGTGAACTCCTGCGGCGCGAGCCGGGCGAGGGCGGTCGCCAGCTTGCGATTGAACGACTCCCGGCGCAGGCTGCCGACGAGGACCGCGATGTTGTATCGGCTCATGGAAGAACTCCGTGCTCGCAAAAGAGCGAGGAGCTCTTACCACCCTTCGCGGGGCGCGCAACCGCGGCAGGCCGCCCCCTCGCGGCGACCTCGTTTCGGCCGCCGGGGCCGCGTGAACGGCGAGTCGCCGCGATCGACCGCCGCGTCGATCGAGGGCGTCGCGTCGAAGGCGCGACGCGAGCAGGGACGGGTAGGACCCTGATGTCGACGAGGCGCTGCGCCGGCGTTGAATGAGGGGTGCGGGGGCGGCGAGTACCACCAATGGGTGCTGCCATTCGCGCCCCGGCGAGAGGCGCTCATGGTCGCCGCGACGTCGGCGCGCTCAGGGGATCTCGATGCCGAGGTTCGTCTCGAGGAAGGCGGACAGCGCGGCGCGGTCGGCCTCCGAGAGCGACGAGAACATGGCGAGGTGATTGCCGTCGCTGACGTCGAAGCGGAGGTTGCCGCTCATCGGCGCCGGCGTGACCGCGCCGGCCGCCCACGGGTCATGGTCGGAGTAGACGAAGGCGATGCCGTCCCCGAGGCGGGCGAACTCCTCGAGCGAGCTGTTCTCGGCGGCGTCGAACTCCGGCACGGTCACGCCCTCGGGCACGAGCCCGCGCTCCATGTCGACGAGGTCGGCGGGGATGAGGCCCTCCGCGACGAGCTCGGCGCGCGGCAAGGCCGGCCAGCCGCTGCTCCGCTGCACCTCGTAGAAGTAGGCGCCGAAGAACGAGAGGTACGCGTCGGACATCGGGTAGGTGCCGAAGATGCTGGTGACGCCGTAGAACGCGGAGGTCAGCTCCTCCGCGGTCGCCGTCGCCGGATCGGGCAGACCGGCGCAGTCGTCGGCGGTGCCGAAGTACTGCCAGAACAGCCACGGGTAGGACAGCGCGGCGGCCTCGAAGGCGCGCGCAGGCTCGACGCGGTCGAAGGTGTCGCCGAACTCGTCGGCGACCGAGGTCATCACCGCGGGCTCGACCGCGGCGCGCTGGGTGCCGAGAGCGGCGCGCTGGATGGCCTCGAGGCGGTCCTGGCAAGCGGCGTCGACGGTGTCGAAGAAGGCCAGGAAGCGCTGGTCCTCGGGCACCATGAAGGGCGCGCCGAAGGCGACGGTGGCGTCGACGTCGTCGGGGTAATGCTGGCGGAAGCTGACCATGTCGACGCCGCCGTTGCTGAGGCCCGAGCCGAGCCACGCGCCGGTGTACAGATCGCGCATGCGCACCACGACGTCGTGGGCGTCGTCGGCGACCTGCTTGCGCGTGAAGTGGGCGTAGTCGTCGCCGTTGCCGTTGTGAAAGCGCTTGTCCAAGATGAGCTGGTTGCCGCCGAGGAGGGTCGTCAGCTCGTCCTCGGTGAACCCGAGGTATTGCTGTAGCCCGTGGAGATCAGGTTCATGGGCAGGTCGAAGCCGCGGTGGATGAGCGTGAGGTGCTGCTCGTGGGTGCCCGCCTGCACATCCTGGTGATCGTTCAGCTGCAACAGGGTGAGGTCGTAGAGCTCGGCGCCGTCGTCGCTGGTGCCGGCCGGGCTGACGATGAAGCCGGCCGCCTCGAGCGCCGCAGTGACGCTGACGCACCGCTGCGCCTGGCCGTCGCCGTCGACGCAGGCGTCGCAGGCGGGGTTGTCGACGCCGGTGCCGGGTTCGGCCGAGCCGCCGCCGTCGCAGTCCGGATCGGGCACGCCGCAGCCGCAGTCGCAGCCGTCGGCGGCGTCGTAGCGCGCGCCGTCGCAGGTCCATTCGGGCGGCGGCTCGGTCACGGGCGTCCCCCGGGGCTGTCGCAGCCGGAGACGAAGGAGAGGAGAAGCAGCGGTGCCGACAATGCGATCGATTTCATGAGAATGGGTCTTTCGTTAAGCGATTCAGGGCACGAGAGCTCCAGCCCGCTGGTGGCGGGCGGAGACGTGAGCGGACGAGAGCGACGCGCGGCTGCGGGCAGCCGCGCGCCTCAGGAGCCCCCAGAAGACGGCGGCGGGACGGCCTGTCCTGCTCCTGCGGCGTGTCGCTCGGTCGTCATGGGATGGCGGCTACCGTACCCGAGCCCACATCGTGTGCCAGTCGCGTTTGTGCCACCGGGGCTCGCAAATCTGCGAGGCCCCGTCGCCGCGCGGAGCTGCTCCCACGCGGGGGACGAGGACGACCGCGGGATGCTGGTCGACGCGCGATGCACCCGGACTTGCGAGAGCGCCGATCAGGTCGAGCGGCGGCCCGGCTCGCACGTACGCACCTGCGATTCGACGCCGGCGAGGAAGCAGGCGAGGCCGCACTCGAACAGCGCGTCGAGGCTCATGTCGAGGTCGGCGATCTCGCTGACTTTAGCGAGCATGGGGAAGCGCGGCATCACGGCGGCGAACTGCTGCTCCTGCGCGGCCATCCACTCGTCGCTGTTCATCCCGGTGTCGCGCTCCGCCTCGCGCTCGGGCTCGACGCTCATCGCCAGGCCGCGGACGTAGGCCATGAACGCCACGCAGGTGCGCATCGCCGGCGCCGGCGGGAAGCCGGCCTCGAGCAGCGCCGCGAGGGCCCACTCGGTGTGCTGCATGCCGCTCACCGACAGCTGCGGCCGCGTCATCGACAGCGCCGGCGCCAGCCACGGGTGGCGGGTGTACAGCTCCCATTGCATCCGGGCCAGCCGCTCCAGCCGCGCGCGCCAGCCGGCCTGCTGCGCCAGGACCGGCCGCGCCGGCGCCAGCGAGTCGTTCATCACCGCGTCGACCATCGCCAGCACCAGCTCGTCCTTGCCCGGCACGTGGCGGTACAGCGACATCGTCGCCACCCCGAGCTCCGTCGCCACCGCGCGCATCGACAGCGCCGCCAGCCCGTCGTCGTCGGCGATGGCGATCGCCGCCCGCACGACGCGCTCGCGCGACAGCTCGGGCCCGTCCTCGCGCGCCCGCACGACGGTGCCGACCCCGGGCACCACCCGCACCAGGCGCTCGCGCTGCAGCTGCGTCAGCACCTTCATCGCCGTCGCCAGCGCGACCCCGTCGTCGCGCGCGATCTGCCGCGCCGAGGGCACGCGATCGCCCGGACCCAGCGCGCCGCGCCGGATCTGCTCGCGCAGCCGATCGGCGATCCGACGGGTCGTGGTGTTCTGTTTCATTCTCGGTGTTCTAGTACACCAGCGGGCTCCTGTCGACGGATCGGCCCGGCGAGCGTACACCGTACGCATGCACGTCCTCATCTCCGGCGCCAGCGTCGCCGGCCCTGCTCTGGCCTTCTGGCTGCACCGTCACGGCATCGACGTCACCGTCGTCGAGCGGGCCCCCGCGCTGCGCGAGGGCGGCTACTGCGTCGACATCCGCGGGGTCGCCCTCGACGTCGTCGCGCGCATGGGCCTGCGCGAGGCCCTGCGCCCGCTCGAGGCCGACACGCTCGAGAACGTGATGGTCGACGAGCGCGGGCGTCGCTTCGGTCGGATGCCGCGCGGCTTCGGCGTGATCGACCCCGACGACGTGGAGATCCTCCGCGGCGACCTGGCGCGGGTGCTCTTCACGGCGACGCGCGCACAGGTCCGCTACCGCTTCGGCGACTCGGTGGCGGCGCTCCGGCAGCACGAGCGCGGCGTCGACGTGACCTTCGCCGGCGGCGACACGGCGACCTTCGACCTCGTGGTCGGGGCCGACGGGGTCCACTCGCAGGTCCGCGCGCTGGCGTTCGGGCCCGAGCGCGAGTGTCTGCGGGCGATGGGCAGCGCCATGGCGATCTTCACCGCGCCCAACCACCTCGGCCTGCACCGCCAGCAGCTGCTGTACAGCGGCCTGCGCCGGATAGCGAGCGTCAAGAGCACCCACGGCGACCGCGACCTCATGTGCGCCGTGTTCTTCGCGCACCGCGACGACTTCGATCACCGCGACGTCCCGGCCCAGCGGCGCCTCGTCGCCGCGGCGTTCGCCGACGCCGGCTGGGAGTTCCCGCGGCTCATCGCCGCGATGCAGCGCGCCGACGACTTCTACTGCGATCTCACGTGCCAGATCCGCCTGCCCACGCTCTCACGCGGGCGCGTGGCCCTGGTCGGCGACGCCGCCTATTGCCCGTCACCGCTCAGCGGCCAGGGCACGAGCCTCGCGCTCGTCGGCGCCTACGTCCTCGCCGTCGAGCTCGCCCGCAGCGCCGACCTCTCGACCGCGCTGCTCCGCTACGACGAGCGCGTGCTGCCGTTCGTGCGCAGGAACCAGGATATCGCTTTGAAGCTCGGCGGCGGCTTCGCCCCCGGGTCGCCGTTCCAGGTGCGCGTGCGAAGACTGGCCATGAAGCTCATGCCGTACATGCCCGGCAGCAGCCTGATGATGAAGCTGGCGATGCGCGGCATCCGCGAGGCGTCCCGCGACCTCGAGCTGCCGCCGCCGATTCACGCCCCGGCTGCCGTCGCTCCGGAGTCGATCGCCATGGGAACTTCGGGACAGGCGTGACTCGCTCGAGCGGCTCGCGCTCGCGGCCATCGACGGCGCCCTTGTCCCGCCGACCGCGCGCGAAGCACCCGACCGGGTCGCGGGCTCGCGGCACGAAGCGGGCGCGTTCTGACGGGCCTGCCTCGGATTTACCGCACGGGGACGCCACGGCGGACCGTCTTGACCGTCCAGTCTGGTGAACTAGATCTCGGCACAGTGAACCGCGAAGCCGCGGTCGCTGTCCCCGAGGTCTCATGAGCATCGACTCTCTGTTCCGGCCGCTGCAGGTCCGCTCGCTGCGTCTGCCCAATCGCATCGTCATGGCCCCCATGACTCGCTCGTTCTCGCCGGGGGGCATCCCGACGGCCGAGGTCGCCGCGTATTACCGCCGGCGCGCGCAGGGAGAGGTCGGGCTCATCGTCACGGAGGGCACGGTGGTCGAGCGTCCGGCGGCGCGCAACGACGCCAACGTGCCGGTGTTCCACGGCGACGCCCTGCCGCAGTGGAAGCGCGTGGCCGACGAGGTGCACGCCGCGGGCGGGAGGATCGCGCCGCAGCTGTGGCACGTAGGCTCGTCGCGCGGCATCGGGGCGGACTGGCGGCCGTTCGGTCGGGTCGACAGCCCGTCGGGGCTGGTCATGCCGGGCAAGCAGGTGCTCGAGCCGATGACCGAGGAGGACATCGCCGACACGATCGCGGCGTTCGGCCGCTCGGCCCGGGCGGCGCGCGAGCTCGGCTTCGACGCGGTCGAGATCCACGGGGCGCACGGGTACCTGATCGACCAGTTCTTCTGGGGCGCGCTCAACCTGCGGACCGACCGCTGGGGCGGCGCGACGATCGGCGAGCGCGCGGCGTTCGGCGCGGAGGTGGTTCGGGCGGTGCGCGCCGGCGTCGGCGAGGACATCCCGGTGATCCTCCGGCTGTCGCAGTGGAAGGCCCAGGACTTCGCGGTGAAGAACGCCGCCAACCCGCGCGAGCTCGAAGCGTGGTTGACGCCGCTGTCCGAGGCCGGGGTCGACGTGTTCCATTGCTCGCAGCGGCGGTTCTGGGAGCCCGAGTTCCCCGACTCGGAGCTCAACTTCGCCGGCTGGGCCAAGAAGGTCACGGGCAAGCCGACGATCACGGTCGGCTCGGTCGGGCTCGACGGCGAGTTCATCGCGGCGTTCGGCGGCGCGTCGTCGCGGCCGGCGTCCCTCGACGGACTGGTCCGCCGGCTCGAGGCCGAGGAGTTCGACCTCGTCGCCGTGGGCCGCGCGCTGCTGGCCGATCCGCAATGGGTCCGGAAGATCCGCGACGGCCGCCACGACGAGCTCGGCGTGTTCGAGCGCTCGGCCCTGGCGACCCTGTCCTGAAGGACAGCCTCGGCCTCCCGCAGCCCTCCGTTCGGCGTGTTCGAGCGCTCGGCCCGTCTGTTTCAGCGCACGCGCCGGCTCATGCTCGTGACCGCCCAGAACAGGAGCGCGCCCGGGAGACCTCCCACGAAGATCGGCAACAACAACTCGACGATCAACGCCTCGGGCCGGCGGTCGAGGTACCACGCGACCGCCGGGAGCGAGCCGAGCGAGACAGCCACGAGCGCGATGCAAGAGCCGAGGCGCACGAGCGCGGTCCGACCGTGCACGAGCCCCGCGACGAGCCCGAACAGCGCGGCCACGACGATGGCCGGGGCGACCGCGCCGGGATCGCCGAACCAAGCCTCGAACCAGCCGGCGAGGATGGCAGCCCCGGCCACGCCGCCGCCGGCCGCGATGCCGAAATTCCTGGCCGCGCGCAGGCTCTCGGGGTCCCCTTTGTCCTGCAGGGCCGCGCGGAGCTCGGCGCGCACGACACCGGCCATTGCGCCCGGAACACCCCTTCCCGGCGCAGCGTGACCGCGGCGAGCAGGAACATCAGGACGAGCGCCGGAACCTCGGTCACGATGAACGTGAGGCCGGCGGCCGCGAGCGGATGCGTGGCCGGATCTTCGCCGAGCTCGGCCGCGAGGAACACCGCGTAGGGACCGGTTCCGGTCGCGACCCAGTACACGGTGAGCGACAGCGCCCCGGCGCAGAGGAGGCCGCCGATGATCCGCACCCGGAGCGGGAGAGGGGACATGGCGTCAGTATAACCCGCACCTTGAGCCGGGCGCCGTCGATCCTCGCGCTGTCAGGTGGCGCGCGCGCATGCTACGCGCAGCGCATGAAGATCGCCATCCTCGGTCGCGGAGGGATCGGCAGCACCTTCGCCTTCCAGCTCGCGCGCGCTGGCCACGATGTCACCGTCATCGCCCGCGGTGCTCGCCTCGCCTATCTCGAGCGCGAGTAGGCGATCGTCAAGAACACCGGAGAGCGCGCCGCGGTCCGCGTCCAGGGCGCCCTCGATCCCACGACCGAGTGGGACCTCGTGCTGGTCACCGTGCTCGCGTCTCAGGTCGACGCCGTGCTGCCCGCGCTGGCCGCCAGCGCCGCGCGGACGATCCTGTTCATGTTCAACACCGAACAGGCCCTAATCCAGCACTCTGGTGCCGAATTCCGGGATGTTGCCTGAGTTTGCCAAGTCGTTGCCAAGCGCTTCATCGCGCGCCTTGCCATTGCCTCGTTTGGTTTGCCACGCGCCTTATCCCGCGCGTTGGCGAGCCTGTCGCGTGGGCTGTCGGCCTCGAGCCCATCGACCGCCTCGGCGGAGAGCTGGGCTTGGTCCAAGCGCACGTAGAATTCCATCGTCGTGCGAAGATTTTCGGGTCGCGCGAGCGCTTGGAGTGCGGAGGGTTTTACCCTCTTGTTCGCCAGGTGAGTGAGCACGCTGGCGCGGACCTGACCCTGCTCCGCCTTCGTCGCAGGTCACGGGCCGCGGCGCTTACTCGGCGTCAGCAATCCTCGCAGGTGGAATTGATGACGTACCACGGCTGCCACTCGTTGTTCTCGCAGCCGCGGGCGTATTCCAGCACCTTCTGACCCGGATACCCGCCCGGGATCAAGCACCCACCGCACAGTCCGCTGGGCTCTTTGCGGAACTGGATCTGAATATCATAACATTCCCAGACGGCGGCGGGATCCGGCGAGTCGCTGAGCTCGAGGCTCTCGTCCGCCGAGAACTCCCCGTCGTCCTCGGCGTCGCCTGCGAGAGCGACATGGGCGTCTTCGGGGGCCGGCTCGGCGTCCTCCGCGAACTCGCGGACGACGCCGTCGACTTCGACGTCGCACCCGCTCAGGGTGATGAACGTGGCCATGCAGAGGGAATCGAGGAACTTGGATGACTTCATGGTGTGCTTTCTGTCCCGGTCACAAACTCGGCCTTCGCGCTCGTCGGAGCGCTCGGACCTGTGTGTCGGCAACGCCCGTTGCAGCGCCTGTGCCAAACGACCGGACCGCCTCGGACCCCGCAGTTCGCGGCCGGCAGAGGAGCCTCCGCTCGGTTGTTGCTCCGCAGTCCACTCCACCACCCAATGTGTGGACTGGGCGGCCACTCATCGACGCAGCACCGGCCGCGCATCCTCCTGCACTCGGCGCGACGACCGCACTTCGGGCGTGTCAGGGAACGGGGTAATGGATCGCATCCGGGACGCCCAAGCGGATCGCTGACGGGGACGGGCAAGCGGATCGCGTTCGGGACGGGCAAGCGGATCGGCGGTGGCAACGCCAGCGGTCGGCCCGCCGAAGGCGCGGCCGCCGGGTGCGAGGCCGGGACGTCCGACTGATCCGGTGGCGAAACCGCCGGGACGGGCAAGCGGATAGCGATCCGGGACGGGCAAGCGGATCTACGGATAGACATAGTTTTTTGGATAGCGACACCTGGCGCGCATGCAGCCTGATGCATGAGCGCCCACAGGAGCGACATGCATCGATTACAGGAACTCGTCCGATTGCATCGGATGGGCCTCCCGGCGCGGCAGATTGCGAAGGAGCTGGGGATGGGCCCGAACACCGAGCGGCGGTACCGGCAGATTCTCGCGAATGCGGGGCTGCTTGGCGGTGAGGTCGCCGCGCTGCCGGAGCTCGACGCGCTGCGCGCCGCGGTGGAATGTGCATTGCCGGTGCCGGCACCGCCGAAGCAGGAGGTCTCGTCGGTCGCCGGGTGGCGCCCTCGGCGCCGACCTCGAGATCCGCGATCCGCTTGCCCGTCCCGACCGCGATCCGCTTGCCTATCCCTTGACATCGCGCTCGGGCCCTTGAGCGTTCGTATGTGGCACGAGGTGCTGCTGCTGCGCGTCGAGGGCCGCTTCGTGCTGCCGCGCGTGGGGCCGCTGGCGGACGCGGGCACCGACGCCGACTGGGTGCGCGAGGTGTCGGAGGAGCCACTGCGCCTCATCGAGCACGTGGTGCGGCACGACCGGCCGTTCTCGGAGATCGTCACCGCCGACTACGCGATCGCCAGCGACCTCGGGCTCCATTACCCCGTTCCCTGACAGTGAGGAGGATCCTGGGGGCTGTCCGTGCCATGGCTGGTGTTCCCATCGCACAACTACCCCGGTGTTGTCGCCGGGCACGATTTCGCTCCAAACTTCTGGCGTCTTCAGCCAGACAGCACTAGCGTGTTACGCCGCAAGCCGTCCTGAACGTCGTCGTCCCGTGACTCATATCCATCGTCGTTCAAAAGAGCGCACCCATGTCGTATGGCAGCCATAGAGGATGCCTATTTGTCGACGTACTCGCGCGGCGTCATGCTGGGCCAGCAACCATGACCTCCCGTTCCACTAGCCGTCACCTCTCCCCTCGAGACCCGCCCTGCGCATGAAGTCCAGGGCGACGGGGCTCTTGTTGAGCCTCGCCGGGGCCGCTGCCGTCGCGCTGGCCGCTCCGTCCGCTCAGGCCGCGCCGTGTTCAAGCGGGGTCGAGTCCGGGCTGGAGCTCGCCACCATCTTCTCGTCCATCATCCCGAACGGAGGTACGTTCGCTGCGGCAGGCTTCTCCTTGATCGGGATGCTCGCGTGCGACGGCGCTGAGCCCCTCACGGGTAAAGAGGTGCTCGAGATCGTTCGGCTCGAGAACCAAACCGTCGCCCTCGATCAAGCCGAGAACAGCGTCGACACGGCCAACAAAGCGCTCATCCGTCTCGGTGAAGATCTCCAGGGCGCCGCATACGCCGACCAACCGCTCAACTCTCTCGATGTCAAGGAGGCGGACGTTTTGCGTGTTCGCATCGAAGGGATCTACTTCTTCATCCGCGAGGCCGAGAACGATGTCCTTGCGGCCCTGACCAAACCCATCAATTCGCGGATGAGCTACACCCTCACCCCGGTTCTGATGCTTGCGCACCAGAAGATCGCGCTCGCGCAGTTGTTCGCGTCGCTCGGGCCCAATGCCAATCTCGCCCTCGATATCGCAGAAGAGGTGCTCGAAGACATCGCCGCGTACCGCGCCGAATCGGACCGGCTCCGTGGGATCTCCATCGCATCCTACCACTTCAATCGGTACAACGGAGAGCTGAGCGAATTCCGACTCGAACGCTCCGGGGCCGCGTTCGGGCCGAAGCGGAAGTTTGTTTGCGACGATCCGCGTTGCCTCGACCTTGACTTGCCTGAGGCAGCCCAGGCCTTTCACGCGAGTATGCAGGCCATCGGTGAGATTGCGGGGCCGCTGTTTCGCCAGCTCGACGCCCAGGACGCTCAGTTGGCGCTGCTCGAAGCGCGCGCTCGTTCGATCCTCGCAGATCCGTTCGCCAGCGTGGACACGGTCGCCGCCGCTCCCGAGACGCCGGTGATGCTCGAGAATGCTCACCCGAACGCCGAGGACCGCTGCCTGTTCAACCGCGTCGGATACCTGGATCTCGACGGCGAATTGCAGAGCGGCGCGACCCGGATGCGAGGGTGCGCGCCGGCATCGAGTCATGAGCAGTGGATCTTGAGGGCGAACGGGCACGTTCGAGCAGCACAGCCGAGCTGTGCCTGACCGCGAAGTCCGACAAGACAGTCCTCGTCGAGCCGTGCCTCGACGAAGACGACGAGGGCGCCGAGCGGCAGGTGTGGACGCGTGAGGGCAACCTCTTCAAGGTCCAGATCGCCGGCCAGGTCACCTGCTTGACGCCGGGGAAGGACGGCCTGAACAGCCCGGACATCGTCGCCCGCCACATCCCGTGTGACGCTGCCGTGCTCCAGCAACAGTGGCTCGTGTTGGCCCCGCTCCGAAACGGCAGGCCGCTCCAGCTCAGCGAGCAGGACTTCGATCCGCTGGACCCTGGCGACGTCGATGCGGCCATCGCCCGGCTCCAGGAGGACGCCGAAGGGGGCGTCTGCCTCGATGAGTCTGTGGTCTTGCAGGCGTGTGACCGGCTCGACTCCCGCATGCTCTGGGCGTACGACGCCGACGGGCGTTTGCAGCCGTCGGACCTCGCCCGGCGGCCGCTCTCCCTCCACCCGGGCTTTCCCGACGAGGTTTCGACCGACTTCGGGCTGAATACGAAGCAGATCGCGCTGCAGAATGTGACCGAACTGCTGTTCGATCGAACCCTGGCCGGCGTCGGCTTCGTCAAGTTCAACCGGAAGGACAACGGAGACCTCCTGTTCCCGGGGGCGAAGGCCGAGGGAGAGTCGCTCTTCACCGGTGCGATCGACCCGGATCCGAGCTCCGAGCTCGACGACTTCTACTTCTGGCGCCGGCTCGCCGAGGGGAAGTTCGCGCCGTAGTCCAGAAGTCGTCGCGGCTGTACGTGACGGCCTCCCCACGTCGCCCTGGTCGTTGACGACGGTGATGCTCGACTTCTTGCCTGACGCCGGGCAAGGACACGGAGTGCAAGCTCTGGCAATTGTCGTCGCCGATGCGAATGAGCGCTGGCCGAGCTGCGACGCCCGGCCAGCGCCGCCCGTGCCTCACGGCACGTCGACATCGAGGACCAGACGGACCGCGATCTTCACGTTCTTTCGCCGACATGTTTCGCCGACAGACTTCGCCGACGCGTTCCGCCGACAGAGTTTGCCGACCTACTTCACCGCACGGCCCGACGCGCGCGGCGCGACGGCGCATCGGCCGCGTGACCGCGACGCGACGGCCTTGCGATCCCGCCCTCCGTGCCCTCCCGGTTGTCTCGGCCGCGCGGCGGCGGGACACTGGCGCCGGACGACGGAGGTGGAGATGTCGGGGGTTCATCGCAGCGAGCACGCCCAGCGGGAGGCGCCCACGCGCACGACGACGCAACAGCACGAACCGAACGCGCGGCCGCCGGCGGCGCTGCGCCTGCCGGAGCTCCTCGGCAATCAGGCCTTCATGCGCCGCCGCGGCGTCTGCGTCCAGCGCGACGGCCACGGCGTGCCGGCGCCGGCGACTGTCCATCGCCTCGCCCGCGCCGGGACGGCCGGCCCGGGCCACGCGCTGCCCCACCTCGACGTCCTCCAGCGCTCGTTCGGCGCCCATGACCTGTCCGGCGTCGCCACGCACACCGGCGCCGCGACGCGCAGCGCCGCCCGCGGCATGCAGGCCCGGGCCTTCACCATGGGCGAGCACGTCGGCCTCGACGCCGGCGCCGACCTCCGCACGGTCGCCCACGAGGCCGCGCACGTGGTCCAGCAGCGCGGCGGCACCGGGCCGGCGGACGGCGTCGGCCGCCCGGGCGATCGGTTCGAGCGTCACGCCGATCACGTCGCCGACCTGGTCGTCCGCGGGCGGTCCGCCGAGGCCGCGCTCGGCGCCCCGACGCGACCCGGCGCCGGGGCCGTCGCCTTGCAGCGTGAGGTCGACGAGCAAGCGCTCATCGACGCCGACCAACCCCTCCGGGCCCCCGACACCCTCACCCAGGACAGGGAGTGCGCCGTCACCGGCAAGCTCGCCGCCAACGCGGGACACAACCAGTACGTGTCCGTGCAAGAGCGGCTGACGCTGCGCAGGGGCGCCCGACTCCGGATCCAGTCCGAGAACGCCGACCAGGCCACGATCCGGACCGCCCGCTGGAACAACCGCGCGGGCGGCTACGATCAGTACGAGGGCACCATCCCGACCGACAACATCCGCCGCGGCTCGACCGAGCAGACCCCGATCGACGACCCCGCGTCGATCATCCCCGCCAGCGTCGACGACGTCCACCAGGAGGACGTGTACCAGGCCGGACTGTCCGACTGCTACTTCCAGGCCGCCCTGCTCAGCCTCGCCCACGAGAGCCCCGGGGCGATCCTCGACATGCTGCGCGTCCGCGACAACGGCGACATCGAGGTGCGCCTCTACGAGCGCCACTGGCGGACCTACGAGCCCACCGCGACGTGGATCGCGGTCAAGCGCTCGCTGTTCACCGCCGACAACGGCGACCTCGTCTACCACGGTCGGCGAGACCACCTGCTGTGGCCGGCGTTCGTCAGCAAGGCCTGGGCCGTCCACAAGGGGGTTGGTCGAAGGTGGAGATGGGCCTCGCCAGCACGGCGATGTTCGCCCTGACCGGAAGAAACAGCACCGCGAGCTCGGTCGACAGGCTCGAGACGCGGCTCGGCTGGGTGCGGACGCCGGAGGAGGCGTTCAGGACCTACGAGCGGATCCGCGGGGGCCTCGACGCGCACAAGCCGGTCGCCCTCGGCACCGGCAGCTTCGCCAAGCGCGGGTTCAAGGCGCTCCTCAACGCGCGCAAGCCCACGGCCACCTGGGCCACCCGCTCGCTCCCCGCCGGCAACGTCCGCAACCTCCACGCCTACGCGGTCCTCGACATCACCCCGCGCACCCTCACGGCCGACGACTTCGCGCGCTCCATGCCGACCGTCCGCGTGACCCTCCGTGACCCCCGCAACCCGAACGGACTCACCTTCACGCGGACGCTGAAGGACATCCTGACCTCGGGCAAGTGGAACTCGCTCAGCTACGAGCTCTGACCGCTGCGCCGCCCGCTCGCGGCGGGCGAGCCCAGGTACGGCGGATGCCGCGGCGACCCGCCGCATCCGCACCAGTCGTCGGGCCGTCCGACTGTATGCGTCCGATTGACGGCGTCTCGCTTTACGTGGGGCGGGTCGGCTACACCGAAGGCGGATGCTCGCCGAGCACGATACGGCGGAAGACGTTGGCGGCGAGCCGCTGCTGAGCCTCTGGCTTCTGGAGCGTCTCGCGCCAGGAGACGGGGGCGAGCTCGAGGACACGGGAGCGCGGCCACGAGGGCAGGAGGCAGAGGAGGTCGCGGAGGTAGCCAAGCGGCTCGATGCCATGCATCTGGCAGCTTGCGAGCAGGGAGACGAAGACGGTGTTGGCGCGCGCGCCGTCGTCGCTGCCGACGAAGAGCCAGTTTTTGCGGCCCACGGCCTCGCGGCGGAGCGCGCGCTCGGAGATGTTGTTGTCGAGCGGCAGCCGTCCGTCGTCGAGGAAGCGGCGCAGGGCCGCCTGCTGGTTGCGAGCGTAGGTCAGCGCCGCGGCGAGCGGTGAGCCGTCGAGGGCGACCTCGGCCTGCGTATCGCACCACGCGAAGAAGGCGTCGACGATCGGCGCCGAGACCTTCCTGGGCACCGACTCGCGCTTCTAGCGAGCCTCGTCGGCGAGCTTCTCCTCGACCTTGAAGAGCTTGCGGATCAGCCCGAGCGGCAGGACCTCGATCTCGACCCGCGGCAGCGCCTCTGGCAGCTTGCGCCGCCCGCGACGGGGCCGCCGGGGCGCGCACGAGTCACCGCGTCCGGCGTCATCGGCGTCGTCGTCGGCGCCGTCGACCTCGTCCAGTGCGTCGGCCAGCGCGTCGTCCAGGCCGTCGTCCTCGGCGGCTGCGTTGGTCGATCTCGATCGCCCGCTGCGACGCGTCGGTGGCCCTCGGAGCGGCTCGAGGCGAACGTGGGCGAGCTCGAGCGGTTGCTCGCGTTCATGCGGGAAGAGGGTGTCGACCCGGCGCGAGTGCTGTTCGTGTTTCAGCTAAACAAGCGCGACCTACGTGGCGCTGCCACCGTCGACGACCTGCGACAGGCGCTCTCGACCCCGCGCTGCGCCCACGTGGAGTCGGTGGCGACCTGGCGGCATGGGGTCGCGCGCGCCCTCGCCACCTTGCTCGCGCTACGCGACCGCCAGCGGTTGAGCGACGTGGCGATGGTAGCGCCCGGACACGGTCGACAGCGTCGCCTCCCCGTCGCCGATGATCGCGTCCCAGTCGCGACCCGGCGGCGGCAGGATACGTGCCGCGGGCAGCGCGTCGATCCGCGCCGTCCACACCGCGGGCTCGGTCACGAGCGGCAGGAATCGCCGCGCGAGCTCAGCCATGTCGCCGCACGACGCCTCGCCGCGGGCGATCCTATCGAGCTCGGCGATCGCGGCGCGCTGCTCCACGGTCGTCTTGCCAGCGGCGAGCAAGCCAGTGAAGAACGCGATCACCTGGCGCTGCGCCGCGACGATCGGCGGCGGTACCAGTCGGCGTGGGCGACCCAGCCGAGGACGGGCGACGCGAGGTGCCCGAGCGGCGCGGTCCGATCACGCCCGGTGCTCGCCGTCGGCGACGAGCACCCGGTATGGCGCCTGTATCAGTTCACGCAGCCGCCGATGCCGTGCGCGCTGGGGACGCGCCACGAGCACGAATTCAGGCACGCGTCGTTCTCGAGCTTGTTGCCGTCGTCGCACTCCTCCTCGGGGTCGTCGACGACCCCGTTGCCGCACTTCGGGTTCTGCGAGCAGCACAGCGCGTGCGAGGACAGGTTGTTGCAGCCGTAGGGGCCCGCGCACGTGTCGGGGCGCGAGCTGCCGGTGTAGCAGTTGAGGGTCATGTCCGTGCCGAGGTTGGTTCCGTTGTAGACGGTGAAGTGGCCGGCGCTGCCGTTCATGCGGCAGTAGATCTCGGCGACGACGTGCGGGATGGGGCTGCCATTGCCGACCACGTGGTTCCAGCCGGCGTTGCGGGCGTTGAACTCCTTGAACGAGCACAGGTGCCAGTTGGCCGGGCACACCATTTCCAGGTTCTCCTCGCACACGGAGTCGTTGGGGTGGTCGCAGACCTTCATCGTGCCGCCGGGCGCGACGGTCAGCTCGACCGCCCCGTTCAGGCAGTTCGCCTGGTTCACCTCGCAGGTGTTCGAGCAGGCGTCGTCGTCGATCATGTTGCCGTCGTCGCAGGCCTCGACGCCGGCCTGGACGACGCCGTCCCCGCACTTCGCGGCCTTGCAGTCGGTGAGGCACGCGTCGGTGTCGACCGCGTTGCCGTCGTCGCAAGCCTCGCCCGCGGTCTTGTTGAGCTTGCCGTCGCCGCACATCGCGGGCGTGCAGTCGGCGTCGCAGGTCATCGACTCGCCCATGCCGTCGCAGGCCTCCTGGGCGGTCATGTTGACGACGCCGTCGCCGCACATCGCCGGCGTGCAGTCGCCGTCGCAGCTGGCCGACTCGCCCGCGTCGTCGCACGTCTCGACGCCGGCCCGGACGAAGCCGTCGCCGCAGCTGGCGGCGACGCAGGTCTTCAGGCAGGCGTCGGTGTCGACCTTGTTGCCGTCGTCGCAACAGACCTCAGAACGCGATACCGAGCGCGGCATCGCGCAAAAATCGGAGCGATTTCGCACAGAGCAAGAGCAACCGACCTGGGTCAGCGCGATTGCGAGCGCGTGGCGCGCATCGAGCGCCCGGACGCGCCGAACTCTGCAGTTTCTGGCCCCGAAGTTGTGAAGGCCAGAAGACTACTATTAATAGCGGTGGGATGTTCAGCTCGATCATCCGCCGGGCGACCGGCACTCCCACGATTACTTTCAGCCAGTTCATCGACCAGTACTATCAACGCTGCTGGAAGAACAAGCACACGGCGCGCCAGTTTCGATCTGTGATCGAGAACTACCTGAAGCCGCGCCACGATGAGAAGAAGCGCCCCAAGAGCGAGGGCTGGCAGCGTGAGCCTGGACCCGGACTCGGCGACATTCGCTGCAACAAGCTGACGCGCGAGCACGTCAAGGCCTGGCACGCGATTCACCAGGATGTCCCGAGGATGGTCAATCGGGCACTGCAGATGGCCAACCAGGCGTGGCGCGATGTTCTGCCTGACGCGTTCAATCCGTTCGACAACGTGCGCCGGCACCCCGAGCGCGATCGACAACGTCGACTCACCGAGGACGAGCGCGCTCGGTTCCTCGCCTCTCTTGAGGAGCTTCGGCGAGAGGGACGGATGACCGACGCTACTGCGGACGCCATTCTCGTCATGCGAGGAACGTTCGCCCGCAAGAGCGAGATTCTCGCTCTTCGCCGCGAGCAGGTGGACATCGAGGCCAAGATCGCTCTACTCGACATTCACAAGACCGACGACCTGGACGGAGCACGAACTATCCAGCTGGCCCTGGTCATGCCGGTGATCCGCCGTCGTCTCGCAGTGTGCGAGGCCCAGGGGACGCCGTACCTGTTTCCAAGCGACCGGAGCCACTCGGGCCACCTGACGTGCGTACTGCGGGCATTCCACCTGATCTGCGAGCACGCAGGGATTGTGCGAACCCGCGACCTCGTTGCACACACGTTGCGGGGCGATGGCGCGACGGTTCTCTTGGAGGAAGGGACCGACCTCCGCGTCATTCAGAAGATTCTCGGCCACCGAGACATCAAGACGACGGCGAAATACGCCCAGGCTACGCAGAAGTCGGCGCAGGCTGCCATGCAGCGGGCTCAAGCCCCGCTGGAAGTCTCCAAGGCGGTGAAGCGGGTTGCTCCGCAGCTCAGCGGAAAGGGTGGGAACCGTGGAACGCGACGACGGTGAAGGGGCCAAGGTCATCTCGCTGCTCGGCTGCAAGATTGAGCGCGCCCTGCAGGAGAGCGAGTGCAGGAGGCCAGAGATCAGCGACCCGGTGTTCAGAGCGTCTCTCGCCTCGGTCCTGACAATCGACGCCTGCTGCTCGCGGCAGGAGCTGCTCGACGCGGTCGTCTTCTACGTACAGCGCTCGGGCGAGCTGCGCCAGGCGCTCGAGGTCGCGGCCGGGATGCTCCGGGCCGGCGACGTCGACGGCGCCGAACGTCACCTGGTCGACGTGCGTGACAGCCTGGAGGTGGACCGTGGCTGACGCGCTCGTGTGGGAGTCCATCGGCGACGACTGGCTCGAGACGACGCACGCTGGCCGGAGGGCCCGCGTCATGCTCACGCCCCGTGGCGCCTTCTGGTGGATCGACCTTGGCGACCTGCATCCGGACCCGGGAGCCGGGTCGTCGCCGCTCACCGCTGAGCAGGCAAAGGTCGAGGTCGAGCGAGCGCTTGGCGTCGCCCCGGCGGTGGCCGCCCCGGCCGCCCCGGCCGCCCCGGCCGCCCCGGCCGCCCCGGCCGCCCCGGCCGCCCCGGCGGTCCTGGTGCCCTGGCGGGCGTTGGCGCGGGCGGCACTCGCCGCGCCGACGCCCGCGCCCGCCCCGGCCGCGCCGACGCCGACGCCCGCGCCGACGCCGACGCCCGCGCCGACGCCGACGCCCGCGCCGACGCCGACGCCCGCGCGGACAACTCGACCGGTCGCCGTCCAGGCGCCCACCCGGCGCGACTGGACCGCGGAGCAATACTTCTCAGACCCGAGCATCTCTCGCAGCAAGCTCGAGGTGTTCCGCGAGTCGCCGCGGCTCTACGAGGGCATCTACATCACCGGAGAGTTGCCCGAGCCGCCGTCCACCGCGGCGAAGCGGCTGGGCACCGGCCTGCACTTGGCCGTGCTCGAGCCTGCGGAGTTCGAGAGACTCGTCGTAGACAAGCCGAGGTTCACCGGCGACGGGGCGAGGAAGCGCCAGGCGGAGTTCGAGGCGTCGCTTCCTCAACGCGCCCTCGTGCTTGAGACGAAGGAGCGCGCCGCGATCAAGGGCATGCTCCGTGCACTCGAGCACAGCTCGACGAAGGCCGCAAAGGCGGCGCGTGCTCTGCTGTGGGGAGGGAATGGCAGCTCAGAGGTCGCTATCACGTGGCGAGACGCCGACACCGGCCTCGACCTGCGTGCGCGCCTCGACCGGCTGCTCGTGCGCCGCGGCAGCCTCGTCGTCGACCTCAAGAGCACTGACGACCCGAATCCGGAAGGCTTCGCCCGGTCGATGTACAGGTTCGGCTACCACCGCCAGGCGGCGTTTTACTGCGCCGCTGCGCAGGCGCTGCACGGCACTCTACCGCGGTTCGTGTTCGTCGCAGTCCGCAATGAACCGCCGCACGAGATCGCCGTGTACGAGCTGGAACCGGAGGCTCTTGCCATCGGCCAGCACGAGATCCGCGAGTCGCTGGACGAGCTGAGTCGGGCGATTCGGACGAACGATTGGCAAGCCCCCTGGGAGGGGCCGGCCTGGGAGAGCGGACAGCCGCCGAAGATCAACCTGCCCCAGTGGGCACTCAAGCAAGGCGAGCGAGCGCTCGCCATCAAGGAGGTCGCGTGACCGCATTAGCACGAGGTGGGATCCAGTTCACCAACTACGAGACCGGCTGGCGCCTGGCGAAAGCCATCGTCGCCGCCAACATGCAGCCCAAGTCCTTCGGCGGCGGGCAGCAAGCGACGTGCGCCTGCTTCGTGGCGATGCAGCTCGGGGCTGAGGTCGGCCTGTCGCCGATGCAGTCGATCCAGAACATCGCCGTGATCAACGGCAAGCCCGGCATCTACGGGCCGGCCGCGCTCGCCCTGGTCGAGGCGAGCGGGAAGCTGGTCGACTTCGACGAGCGCCTCGAGGGCGAGGGAGACAAGCGTCAGGCGGTCGTCACGCTGACCCGCGTCGGCCGCAAGGAGCGGCGGTTCACCTTCAGCGTCGACGACGCCAAGAAGGCCGGGTTGTGGGGCAAGCAGGGGCCCTGGGCGCAGTACCCCAATCGCATGCTCACCGCGCGGGCGCGGGGCTTCGCGTTACGTGACGTGTTCCCTGATGTGCTGCTCGGCGTCACCCACTCGATCGAGGAGCTGAGCGGTGGCTCGATCGAGTCCGTCGAGCAGCTGCCCGCCGCGTTCGTGCAGCAGCAGGCTGCGGCGGCCGCGGCGGTCAGCGGCGGGCTCGACGAGTTCATCGACACGGCGGCGACCGAGGTGCGCAAGGAGGAGCCGCCCACCAAGTCGGCGAGCGCCTCGGACGACTTCTTCAGCGACAGCGAGGAGAGCGGGTCGTGAAGATCGAGCTCGACAGCTACAACCTCCTCGTCGCGGAGCGCACGCTCGTCGAGCTCGCGCTGCATAGCGCCGGCAACATCGTCGGCGCCGCCAAGCTGCTTGGCACGACACGGCACGGCGTCAAGCGCCGCATCATCAAGCACAACATCCGCTGGGTGCGGTCATCCCTCCAGGACCGTTCCAGCGGGGCCGGAGACGCCGTGCGCTGAACGGCGCCACCCCGAACGGAGCCCGGTCGGCTCCGGCACGCGCCAGCAAGCGCGCCCGCGGCTGTCTGATGCCGCATGGCCTGGGGGACAGGTCGAAGGAGGAAGGTGCATGGCACGATCGAAAAAAGACTCAGGTCGCAAGCGGGAGCGTTACGGCTTCCAGATCGTCACGAGCGAGCTCGGGCCCAGCAACTGGCTCGTCCACGTCTTCAGCAAGCGGCCCGGCGACGGCGTCGAGCGGGACCTCTTCGCCTTCGAGGGCGAGGCGATCGACTGGGCCGAGGACTGGTGCCACGAGCACCGCTCGATCACCCACAAGGTCAAGTCGACCGAGGACGGCGCGGTCGCCATCATCCTCGACCACGGCGGGCACGAGATCCAGCGGCTATCGCCGCAGCCCGCCCCGCACGCGGCCGACCTGGTCGCGGGCCAGTACATAGAGGCGCTGCGTCGTCATGACCTCGTGCTGATCGCCGAGCGGCGGAAGAACCGCGCGAACTTCCGCATGGAGATGATGGAGCTCGACGAGCGCGAGGAGTTCCTGCAGGGCCAGATCCAGACCGCCAAGGACGCGATCAAGAAGATCGACGACAAGCGGACCGATCTGAAGCGCGGCCTGTCGAGCCCGCAGGTCGAGTTCAACTTCGTCGCGTCGACCGCTCACGACGACCTCGAGCAGCTCGACGTCGAGGACTACGCGAAGAAGCGCAGGAGCCCGCGCGGGGCGCTCGCCGCCGTCAAGGGTGGCGTCGAGCAGACGGAGGCTTCGACCACGTGAAGACCCTGCCGCCCAGCTTCCGGGCCGAAGTGCCCGGGTCGCCGCCCCGCAAGAACCGACGCCACGACATCAGCGCCGGCGGGGGCGTTCGCAACTCGGACGAGTTCAACGAGTTCGTGAAGCGCCTCCACGCAGCGTGGGCGGCTGCTGGGCATCCTGTCATCCGCTCGGGCCGGTGGCGCCTGTTGCTCGAGTGCGGATGGCCCCGGAAGACCAAGCTCGACGACGGAACCGTCGTCGCGCTCGGCGACGTCGACGCGCCTGTGTCCGTGGTGCTCGACGCCTTACAGCGGTGCGGTGTGCTCGACGACGACGCGCGGGTCCTCGAGCAGGCCAGCACCAAGTTCCACGACCCCGAGAACCCGCGCGTGATCATCACGATGGAGGTGTGTGATGCGTAGCTTCTCCGCCGGCGTGCTCGCCGGCCTCGTCTTCTTGTTCTCGGCCTTCGCGTGGACGGCGTGCATGTCGCCCACACAGATCGCCCGCCCGACAACCTGCCTGCTCGGACAGGAGGTGTGCTGATGGCCGTCGTCGCGTTTCACGCGCTGCTCGTCGAGGTCCATGACGACGGCCGCATGCTGGTCATCACCGAGGACGCCCGCCTCGTCCGACACGCCGCGGGCACCCTCAAGGTCGTCGATAACCGCGCGCTCGCCGATCGGTACGCCGCGCGAGGCCGCGACGCACCTGCGTCGCGCCGCGGACCTGGTCGCCACCCAGCTGGCGGAGACGCCGGTGCTCGAGTGGGGCCCGCACCGCGAGCCGACCCCCAGCTCGGCCACCCCTGCCCCGGAGGCGAACTGATGCCCCGCATGTGGATCACGGGTCCCGGTCGCCGGTGGCTCGCTCCGTACATCGAGAGCAGCGTGCCCGGCCTGGTGCTGGTGTGTGTCCGCCCGGGCCTCTGGCGCGTGACGCACAAGCTGAGCGGGTTCGGCGTCGGCCCCCTGTTCGGCATTCGCAAGGCCCGCGAGTTCGCCGTGGCCGTCGATGGTGACGTCGACTGGACGCAGCCGGCCAGCGAGATCTCGAGCGCGCACGCCGAGTCCGGCCTGAGCGACGGGGCGCTGCTCCGCGAGGCGATGACCGTGGCGGTCGTGGGCTGGTGGTCTCGCCTCAGCCCGAGGCGGCGCGGTTGGAGCCGCCGCTTGAGGAGGACGCATGGCGAGTGATCAGCGCTATCCGCTCACCACGCCGCCGAAGATGCGAGCGCTGTCGATCCGGCAGCCGTGGCTCTGGGCGATCCTCGAAGGCGACAAGCGGGTCGAGAACCGCGACTGGGCCGGCTGTGAGTATCGCGGCCCCGTTCTCCTGCACGCGTCGAAGTCCTGCGGCAAGAGAGAGTTCGAAGACGCGGTCGAGGCGGTCGAGGAGATGCGCATCGACCTCGGCCTCGCGCCGATCGAAGTGCCGCAGCTCGGGCAGTTGGAGCGTGGGTGCATCTGCGGGATCGCGCGGGTCACCGGCGCCACGCGACACCCCGAGTCCTGGCCCAACGCCCGCTGGGTGGTGCAGTCCGGGTATCGCATCGCCGGCGCCCTCGGCCTCGAGCTCGAGGACGTTCGCAAGCTGCCGCCGATCCCGTTCAAAGGCGCTCTCGGCTTCTTCCCTGTTGGTCACGACCAACTGGCCACGGTGGCCGGGTTCGAGACGGCCGACCTCTACCGCGACGCGTGGCGCGAGCTCGAGGCGGCGAGCCGGAGGGCTGCATGACGATCCAGCGCCTCGGCTCGAGCGGCCGCCCGCTGGCGACGTGGTCGCCAGACAAGGCCTACCGCTACACGCTTCGCCGCGTCTGGCACACGCCCCTCGTCGCCGAGGGCGACCCGCGCGAGCTCGCCTGGCTGATGCTCAATCCGAGCACGGCGGACGAGTTCGCGAGCGACGCGACGATCCGCCGGTGCATCGGCTTCTCGCAACGCGAGGGCTTCGACGAGCTCGTCGTCGTCAACGTGTACGCCCTGAGGTCGACAGATCCTCGCGGCCTTTGGCGCGCCGCCGACCCGGTCGGTCCGCACAACGACTCAGCGATCGCTGAGGTCCTGGCGCGCGTCCAGCTGGTGGTGTGCGCGTGGGGAGCCAACGCCCGCCCCGATCGCCTGTGCCGCATCGGCGAGCTGCTCCGGCCCGTCGCGGCGCGCGTCCGCTGCCTGGGCACGACGCAGGGCGGCGCGCCGCTTCACCCGCTGCGGCTGCCGAAGGACACGCCGCTGCAGGCCTTCGACCCGGAGGTGCTCTGTGGTCGCTGAAACGCAGGCGCTCTTTCCCCGCGAGCTCTGGACGCCCTTCAGGTCGAGCTCGCGGCACGACAACTGGTGCACCCCGCAGTGGGTGATCGACCTGATCCTCGAGCTCTGGCCCGAGGGGATCGACACCGACCCGTGCACGAACGACTGCAGCATCGTGCCCTCGGCGGTGCGCTACGACTGCTCCGCGCCCGAGCTCGACGGCCTCACGCAGCCCTGGCACGGCCGTGTGTACTGCAACCCGCCCTACAGCGACCCGGCGCCATGGTACGAGCGTGCTGCGCTGCACGCCCTGAAGGGCTGCGAGGTGTTGCTGCTCGTCAACGTGACGACGACGACACGCGCGTGGAACCGCTTCCGACCACGTCAGCCGGCGGAGTCCTTCGAGCATGAGCTCGACCTCTGCCGCCGCGGAGTGATCGAGCTGCCGCGCTCGAGCGCGGTCGGCTTCTTCAACAAGCGGATCGGCTTCCTCGACGCGGGGGCGCCGATCAAGAGCAACGAGTACGAGCAGATGGTCCTTTACTGGGGATCGGCTGCGGCCCGCTTCCGAGAACTGTTCAGCAGGGGGGCAGCATGGTGTCCGTAGCCCGCGCCCGCGCCCCACGCGTCGCCCCGGCGATGGCGCTCGTCGAGCGCCAGGAGTTCGCCGCTCCGCCGGCGCGAAACTTTGCCGCGAAGCGAGAGGTCATCGAGACCAACTGCGCTCGCATCGTCACGCGTGAGTTCTTCGCCGAGCAGGGCAAGCACCGCTATCAGCTCTGGGAGCCGGTCATCGGCGACACCACCTACGCGCAGACGCGCGAGTACAAGGGCAAGACCTGGGGCCTGGCCCGTACGCGTCGCTTCTGGGGCCCGCGGCCCGACGATGTCCTTCGCCTGCGCGACGTGCTGGTCGAGCACGAGCTGAAGGAGGCCCGCCGCGCCATCGACGTCATGCGGCGGGTGGTCCCAGAGCTGTCGCTCAAGGTCGAGAGGAAGAAGGACAGTTGGAGCCCGGCCGGTTTCGAGTCCGGCATCTACGAGGACCGCGGCGACATCTACGTCAGCTGCCCGGAATGGTGCGCGCAGGCTGCTGCGGCGCAGAGGGGAAGCTGATGTTCGAGTTCTTCATGGAGCTTTGCATCACCGTCGGCGGGGCGTTCTTCGCCGAGGAGCTGTTGTTCGAGGTGTGGAAGTGGGCCACGCGCCCGAGGAGGAGGGGATATGTCCAAAGAGACAGAGGCTGAGGAGAGAGTCTATGCAGTACTGCAAGCGCTAGACGAGCTCGATTCGTTGAGCATCGTCAGCCTGCGCTATCGACATCGCGGCCATGAGATCGATCTGTCCTTGCCCGACGCCGGCGTCTGGGAGGCGCAGTGCGAGGTCGAGCTCGGCGGGAGCTGCGAGACGGCGCACGGAGAGGGCGACGGGCCTGGCGAGGCGATCGAGGATTGCGTGCGTGCGGCCGAGCGGTTGCTCGCGGCGGAGTCGCGGAGCGACTCGTTTCGGGTCCTCGAGCCGGTCGAGTTCGACGACGACGACGAGCCCGATTACATGGCCGACGACGGGTACGGCGACGACGGGTACGGCGACGACGAGGTCGAGGACGACGAGGACGAGGACGACGAGCAGGACGAGGTCAAGCAGGTCCGATCGCTCGAGGCCAGGCTGACGGCCTACGCCGACAAGCTCGAGCAGCAGAAGCGGGAAGTGCCCAGCCTGATCGAGAGCCTGCGCGGGACCGCGGAGCGCCTCCGGGTCGTGGCGCTGCCGCTGCAGGAGGCCTCTGGTGGCTGACGCTCTCCGGTGCATCCTCACGACGTTGTCGGTCGGCTGCGCCGTCGCTGGCGTCGGCTGCTTCCTCGCCGCGGCCTGGCTCGGTCAGGCCGCGGGAAAGGCGAGGCGCCGTTGACCGCCCACGAGCTCACCGTCGTCCACCTATTCGCTGGTGCCGGCGGATGCACCCTCGGCTTCAAGCGCGCCGGGTTCCGCAGCCTCGGCTCTTTCGACCTCGACGAGAAGGCCATCCGCGATCTCGAGCGGCTTACCGGCGGGCCTGGGTTCGTCCGCGACCTTGCCGTCATGCAGCCCTGGGCGATGCGGTCGCTCACCGGCCGGTGCCCCGACGTCGTCGTGATGTCGCCGCCGTGCAAGTCGTTCTCAGGCTGCATGCCCGCTGAGAGGGCTGGGGAGGAAAAGTACCAGGAGATGTCGCGCCTCGCTCTCTGGGGCGTCGATCTCGCTCTCCGTGCCTGGGCCCCGCAGCTGCCGTCGCTCGTCCTCCTCGAGAACGTGCCGCGCATGGCGACCCGCGGCGCGAAGCTGCTCGGCGAGATCGTCGAGCTGTTGCAGAAGGCCGGCTACACGACCGACCAACGGACGCATGACTGCGGCGAGCTCGGTGGTCTCGCGCAACGGCGCACCCGCTTCCTCCTCGTCGCGCGCCACATGCAGCATTGCACGGACGCCGTGCGCAAGCCGCCGAAGCGGCGCGTGCGCGCCGTGGGCGAGGTCTTGGGCGAACTGCCGTCGCCGGCGGCAGCTCACAGCGACGAGCTGCACCGCTTGCCGTTGCTCTCGGCGCTGAACTGGCTGCGTCTCGCGGCCATCCGCGCCGGCCGCGACTGGCGGGACCTGCCCGCCGCGATCCGCCTTGGCGGCGACGCGCTGGCGCGGCACGACGGCAAGATGGGCGTCGAGGACTGGGACGGCCCAGCCCACACGGTCATCGCTCGCGGCAACCGCCCCGGCTCGACCTGGTCGAGCACCGCCGATCCCCGCGTCGGCTGGGACCCTGCGGCGCACAAGGGCCGGCCCGACTCGTACGGCGTCGGGGACTGGACCGCGCCGTCGCTCACCGTGCGCGGCCGCCAGGACGTGCAGACCTCGCGCGCGTCGATCGCCGATCCTCGGCTGGCCGAACGGGCAGGTCGGCAGAACGGCGGTTTCGGCGTCGAGGACTTCGACGCGCCCGCGCACGCGGTGCTCGGCGAGGGCACCGTCCGCAACACCCGCGTGTCGGTCGCCGACCCGCGCCTCGGCTGCGAGCCGCGCTCCGGCCACTACGGCGTGATCGACGGCGCCGAGCCGAGCCCCACGATCATCGGTCACCATCAGCACGACCGCGCCCCCGCCAGCGTCGCCGATCCGCGGCTGCACCACGAGCCCCGACGCGGCACCTTCGGCGTCCTCGACCAGGGCGCGCCGGCGCCGACGATCCGCGCGCGGCACGACGCCCGACAGGCGCCCGCCGCCGTCGTCGACGATCGCGGCTGGCCGCTGCCGACGCACGAGCTCGTGCGCGAGGGCGAGGCTCTCGTCCTCTACGGCCCGCCGATCGACCTCAAGAGCAAGCGGCCCTGCCTGCTGGTGATCCGCGCGCCGGACGGCACGTGGCACCGACCGCTCACCGACCGCGAGCTCGCCACCTTGCAGGGCTTCCCGCTCGACGCGCACTTCGAGGGTCCGAGCGCCTCGTCGCGGAAGGGCGCGGGCCGGCGCGAGCACATCGGCAATGCGATCCCACCGCCCACCGCCGAAGCGATCGCGCGCGAGGTCGCGGCCGCGATCATCGCCTCGCGCACCAGCGGGTTCCGGCTCGCCAGCGGTGACATCTGGGTGCAGCCCGAGGAGGCGGCTCGCGCATGATGTTCTTCTACCCAGCCAAGGTGAACGACATGCTCTCCGGGCAGCCGTTCGAGCCCGAGCTCGTGACCGGGCGCGTCATGGTCAACCCGCATCGCCCGGTGGCCGTCCCTGCTGGCGTGCTGGTCGTCAGCGACTCGGGGGCGTTCCAGCTGGAGGACATGGTCAATCGGCTCGAGCCCGAAGAGGCGCTCGAGCGCCAGCTCGCCTACGAGGTATCGCGGACCCGCGACGGCCGGCGCCGCTTCCCCGGCGGGTTCGAGGCGCTCATCACGTACGACATGCTCCTCGGCGTCGACGAGGCGCTCGAGCAACGGGGGGGCAGGTCGTACGGGTGAAGAGGCGAGGATCGGAGCTCGCTGCAGGCGCAGCCGTCGACGCCACCGTGGCGAGCGCAGTGCGATACTGGATGGCGCAGGATCGCATCGCGGGCGCGATCGCATACGCCGCTCAGGGCGCCACGCTGCGGCAATACCTTGCGTGCGTCGACCTGCTCCTCGACCTCGCCCGGCCCGGGCGTGACTGGCTGGCTCTCGGTGGCTTCTGCATCGTCGGCCTCGTACCTTCGCTGAAGCCCTTGTTCGTGGCGGTCTGCCGCGCCGTCGCGCCGCGATGCCGCCGCGCCGGCATCCGGCGCGTTCACATCCTTGGCGTGTGCGCCTGGGACGCGCTCGCAGCCGTTGCCGCGATCTTCGCGGGCGAGTGCATCGAGGTCTCGACCGACAGCAGCTCGATCGAGATGAACAGCATCATGGGCCGGACCTGGCGCGAGGAACACATGACGCGCCGGCGCGGCGCGAGTCCCTGGCGGCAGATGTACACGAAGTCCGAGAAGTGCGCCCCGGGCGGATATCACCCCGCCGCCCTGTCGCTCGAGAACATCCGCCGGTTCGCTGCATGGCTCGAGCGTGCGGAGCATGTGCCGCACGCGATTCCCGGGTTTCAGGACGCGCTCAATGTGAGCGCGCCTCCGCCGATGCGGGTCGATTGCTGGCAGAGCGACGGCGTCGCCGTGGCGTTCGAGGTGTCCTTCTTCGCTGAGCTCGACGAGGTCCTCGCCGCGGCTGCGGAGCTGACCGACGCCCCCATCGTCGAGCTGCAGACGGATCGATGGGTGTGGCTCAACGAGTGGGGCACCCGCACGCGCACCTGGGGCGAGGCGGAGCGGGAGTCCCATGGCTGAGACGCCGCTCTGCGCCTACGCTCGAGTCCGTGAGGCCGGCCTCCTCGCCGGCGCCGGCTACCTGATGACGGTGCTGTACAAGCACACCAGGCAGTCCGTCGTGCGCGCGTGGCACGAGCAGCGCGGGCCGGTTCCGTTCACCTGGGTGTCGACCAAGCTGCTTCTCGACATCACGGGCCGGTCGCGCTCGCAGGTCTACGACGACCTCAAGGCGCTCGAGCGGGCCGGCATCATCAAGCCGAGCACCCGCGTGATCGAGAGGATCAAGCGAGGCGGCTGGGAGCTGCCGCTTCGGGATTGCGATGACATGTCCCCGGCGCCAGGTGGCGACGAGTCGGAGGGATTCGAGGTTGGCCAGCAGAGCCACCCCGATGCCGCTCCGCTCGACGACGCAGAGTCGCCGGTTGAGCCGCCGGACTTGAGCGCGCTCGAAAATGCCCCACAGGCGCGCGAATCCGTTCCGCCGGACATTTTGGGCATGCGCGAATCCGTTCCGCCGGACAAATCGGTCCGCCCCGCCGGACAGGAAAGTCCGCCCCGCCGGACATCGGCGTCCGCTCGGCCGGACCGTAACTCTTCTTTTAACTCAGAAGAGAACATTAATTTAACTCTGCTGCTGCAGCGAGAGCTCTCTGAATCAGGAGAGGCGCGCGACCTCGGCGGCGGCGAGGCCGAGCTCAAGGCCAACTGCACGCCGCCCAGTGGCGACGGTCGACGGAGAGCCCGCCGGCTCCGGTCAGACGATGTCGCACGAGCTGCTCGTCGAGCTCTCGCTGATGTACGCGCCGACGACCGCGACGGGCAAGACGATCGAGGAGCAGCGCATCGATCCTCGTGATCCTGCGGCGCGCGTTGGCGGAGCGACTGCTCGCCACACCGGTCGAGGGCCTCGACGAGGAGAGCGCCCGCCGGGAGCGACGCGAGCGGTTCCAACGCGTCCTCGGCACGCTCCGCGCCTTCGCCGAGCTCTGCCGCAAGGATGACAGCAAGTCGAGGTGGTGGGGGCCGAACATGCTCAGCCAGCAGGTCGCGCAGGGCAAGACGCTCTCGCCGTGGGCGATGGTCGAGCGCAACGTCGCCGACGCGGAGCGGGCCGCCGGCGCCGCCGAGGTCAAGGCCCGCGAGGCTGCCGCCCGCGCCGCCGCCGTGATGGTCCCCACGACGCCCACGAGCCCGCAGGATGCGGCCGAGCGCGAAGCCAAGGCCCGGGCCGCCCAAGAGATGGCGGCCATCCTGGGCGGCAGCGTGCGCTTCGGCGGGCCCACATCCGCCCGGGCCCGGGGACCGGTAGCCGAGACCGAACTGGACCAGGAGCGCGAGCGCCGGCGCGGCCAAAGGCGCGAGGCGAGGGACGAGCGAGACGAGGACCGCGAGATCCAGCGGCGGTGGCAGCTGAACGCCGCGCTGGCGCGGGCGCGCGAGGCGAAGGGCGAGCCGCTCACTGACGACGAAGCGAACAAGATCCGCGCCGGGTTCGGCGAGAGCGAGGAGCACGATCATGATGGGGGAGAAGATCACCGAGTTGGAGCCTGGAGACGTAGCCTTTGACCCGAAGACGGGCAAGGACAGGCTCTTCGTTCGCCGCGCGGCGGCAGGGTCTTTCGCAGGCTCCGAGATCTGGGCAGTCGAGGACCACGTCGCACATGCCGGCTCGCCCGTGCCGTGGAGCACGGAGCACCGTTGGCCATGGGTCGTTCACGTCGACATCGTGACGCCCTGCCGCGACACAGGCGATTCGCTCAAGGTCACGTTCTCGATGCCGTCGCTGGGCCCACCCGGATCATCCGCGTGGGCCGCCGCTGAGGTCGCGGCGATCAAGCGGGCCGGCGCCCACGAGGCGATGGAGTCGTTCGGCGTCGACCCGCACAAGCTCGGCAACGACACGGCCGAGGTGCCGGCGTTGGAGGGAGGGTCCGACCACTGTCTTGCGTGCGGCGACGACCCAGAGCGCTCCGCGCGTTGCCCATTCTGCGGCCCCGAGCCAGAAGCGCCGCCCGCCTCCGAGTGGGTCTGCCACGACTGCGACCAGCCGACGACCGCCGCCGATCCCGTCTATGACCTGTGCGCCTCCTGCGAGAAGGCGTGGCTGGAGAGCAAATAGACGAAGCCCGCGACCGGCTGCAACCGACCGCGGGCTCGAGCTCTTGCGAGCGGACTCGACAAGACCGCCTACCACGCAGGAGCTTCACGTGCAACGACCGACCGCAGACATCATCCGCGCCGACTGCAAGCGCATCGCCACCGTCGCTGAGCTGAGCGACTCGCTGGTGCGGATCGCAGCGCGCCTCGCCGACACCGACACGCCGCTCTCGACGCAGCAGGTCACCCGCCGCGTGGCCGCCATGGAGCGCGACCTCGGCCTCGAGCCGGCGGCCCCGAGCTGCCGCGGTGCCGGCCGCCCGCGCAGGGATGGATCCGAGCGCACGTACAACCGGGCCGACCAGCGTCGCGCCGGCGCCGTCGCCCGCCGCTGGCTGCGCTTCTGCGGCGAGGGGGACTGCCTGTGACCGCGAATGCCCTCTATAGCGCGTTCGGGGCATTCGAGCGGCCCTCGCATGACGACCCCGAGCTCTCCCACATCCCCGCCGAGCTGCGGCACCTGGCGGTCCCGATCGACGCGATCCGCCTCGACCCCGGCAACGTCAACAAGCACCCGACCTCGCAGCTCGAGGTGCTGAAGTCCATGCTCCGCGAGTTCGGGCAGCGACAGCTGCTCGTTGTGCGGGCGTCGACGGGCGTGCTCGAGGCAGGCGAGGGCCGAGTCCTCGCCGGCCGCGCGCTCGGCTGGCGTTGGATCGCCGCGCTCGCCTGCGACGACGACCCGGTCACAGCGCTCCGCTTCGCGCTCGGCGACAACCGCAGCGCGCGCCTGTCCGAGGTCGACGAGGAACTGCTCGCGCAACAGCTCCTCGTGCTCCGCGACGAGGGGAGCGACTTGGCGTCGATCGGATGGCAGCCCGACGAGGTCGCCGCGATCTTCGAGTCCGACGAGCAGGTGCCCGAGGACCTTGTCGAGCCCGAGGCCGTCGTCGTCGCGGCGACGTTCGTCCAGCTGGGTGACCTGATCGAGATCGGGCCGCACCGCCTCGTCTGCGGCGACAGCACTGACCCGGCTGTGGTCGAGCGCCTCATGCAGGGCGAGCTCGCCGACGTCACATTCACCGACCCGCCATACGGCATCGCGTACGTCGGCAAGTCCGACGAGCTCGCCGACGAGCGCAAGACGATCGCCAACGACAACCTCGGCCTCGAGGGGACCCGCGATCTAGTCGCCCGAGCCGCCCGGGCCTGGCCGCTGCGCGCCGGGGGCGTGTGGTACGTGTGCTCGGCGAGCGGCGACATGGAGACGATGTTCCGGTGCGGCCTGCTCGACGCGAGCCACCGCGTGCGACAGCAGATCGTCTGGAAGAAGAACTGCCTGGTCCTCGGCCACTTCGACTATCACTACATCCACGAGACGATCCTCTACGGCTGGAAGGAGGGCGCTGGCCACTTCTGGTGCGGTTCGCGGACTGAGGTGAGCGTCTGGGAGTTCGACAAGCCCACGCGCTCTGCGGACCACCCGACGATGAAGCCGATCCCGCTCGTGGCGAAGGCCCTGGTCAACAGCTCGCGCCGCGGCGACCTCGTGTTCGACGGCTTCGGCGGGTCCGGATCGACCCTCATCGCGGCGCACCAGACCGGACGGCGCGCGCGGCTCGTCGAGCTCGAGCCGGCGTTCTGCGATCTGATCATTCGCCGCGCCGCCGCGTTGGGCCTGTCGGCCATGGTCCATCGGCCAGGTGAGGCGGAGCCGATCGCCTGGAAGGATCCGCGGTGACGCAGCCGCCACCGACGCGCCGACACGGCGCCGACAACGGACGCTGGCGGTTCACGGAGGATCTCCAGAGCGAGCTCGTCCGCCTGATCCGCGCCGGCAACGACCGGGCTGAGGCCGCGAAGCGGTGCCGGCTCGGCGAGCGCACGCTCAAGTACTGGATCGCCAAGGGCCGATCGAACATCGCCACGGTGTCGGAGGCGAACGAGCGCGAGGCCGGCGCCGGCGACGAGCTGCTCGACGAGTACGGCCTCTTCGTCCTCGAGGTTGACGCCGCCGAGGCCGCATGCGAGGCGAGCCTGAAGGAGGTCGTCTTCAAGGCAGCGATCGGCGACGCACAGAAGGGCATCGCCGGCAACTGGAAGGCCGCGCTCGAGATCCTCGAGCGGCGGTGGCCGACCCGGTGGTCGAAGCGGCTGCGGGCGATCAGGGCCCACGTCGAGGACGAGGAAGAACGCGAGGCCGATCGCGGCGGCACCGGGCCGACCGACACCGTCGCGTCCGGCCTCACGAACGAGTCGGCCCTGCAGATCGAGGAGAAGCTCCTCGGCATCACACGGAGAACACCATGAGCCTCTTGCTGCCCTACCAACAGCGCTGGTACGCCGACCGCTCGCAGCTCCGCGTCA
The DNA here is from genome assembly GCF_026626665.1 of Nannocystis pusilla. Lineage (GTDB taxonomy): Bacteria > Myxococcota_A > Polyangia > Nannocystales > Nannocystaceae > Nannocystis > Nannocystis pusilla. Next base: position 5,382,050 of record NZ_JAPNKE010000002.1, on the reverse strand, counting down.
TCGAGAAGAGCCGCCGGTGCGGCATCACCTGGGCCGAGGGTGCGCGCCAGGTCATGCGCGCCGCCCGGGCCAAGCACGCCGGCGGCACCGACTGCTACTACGTGTCGACCTCGCACCGGCTCGGGCGCGAGTACATCGAGGAATGCGCCGAGTGGGCCAAGGCGCTCAACACCGCGGCGACGCACTTCGGCACGCGCATCATCGGCAACTTCGGGCGCGACGTGCTCACGCACGAGATCCGCTTCGCCTCGGGCTTCAGCGTCCGCGCGATCACCAGCAACCCCTCAGCGTTCCGCGGGCTGGGCGGCTCGGTCTGCATCGACGAGGCCGCGCACCACCCCGACCTCGAGGAGCTGCTCAAGGCGGCCGCGGCCGTGGGCGACTGGGGCGGCGACCTGTCGATCATCTCGACGCACAACGGGAAAGACAACCCCTTCAACGTCCTCGTCGAGGAGATCCGCGCGAAGAAGCGGGCCGGCTCGCTCCACCGCGTGTCGATCCACGACGCGGTCGCCGAGGGCCTGTACCGGCGTCAGTGCGAGGTGCGGGGGACCCCTTGGACGGAGGAGGGCGAGCGGCTGTGGGTCCTCGACAAGCTCGCCTCCTGGGGCGCCGGCGAGGAGTACGAGGTCACGCCGGCCGCCTCGGGATCGACGTACATCCGCCGAGACCTGATCGAAGAGTGCTCGCACCGCGCGCCGATCGTTCGGCTCGAGCTGCCGGCCGAGCACCTGCGAGGCCCGAGCGAGACGAAGGAGGAGTCCGAAGCCCGCCGCGACGCCTTCATTTCTGCCTGGTGCGAGTCGGAGCTGCGGCCGCTGCTGAACGCTCTGCCGGCGGACCGCATCATCACCCTGGGCGTCGACTTCGCCCGGTCTGGCAACGGCGACCTGTCGGTCATGGCGCCGCTCGTCGAGCGCCGCGACCTCGTGAAGGTCTGCCCCTGGCTCGTCGAGCTGCGTGGCGTGCCCTACGAGGAGCAGTGGACCATCCTGCGGTTCATTGGGCAGAACATCCCCAAGTTCGCCGGCGTAGCTATCGACGGCACAGGCAACGGCGGCTGGCTCGGCGAGACGGCGCTGGCGTTCTGGGGCGATGCCCTCGTGACCGCGTTGCACCTGTCGCCAACGTGGTACAGCGAGAACCTCCCGCGCTTCCGCAGCGCGTTCGAGGAGCACCAGATCCTCGTGCCCGCCGACGACGACATCCGCCGCGACATCCTCTCGATCGTTGTCGTCAGCGGCGTGCCGCGGCTGCGAGAGCAGCGGAGCACGGACAGCAAGGACCGCAAGCCCCGTCACGGCGACGCCGCGATCGCGCTGGCGCTCGCGCACAGCCGCCACCGCGACGCGCCGCCGGACATCGACTTCCGCCGCGTCGAGCGCTTCGCCGAGACCCGGCGCGACCGCACCGCGAGGCTCAGGCGCCACCGCAACGAGTTCTGAGCCTGTAATCACTCCGGATAGGCGTGGGCGACTTCCGGCATGCCCACGCCCGGCCTCACAGATCACCGAGGAAAGCCGGTCTCGACGAAGGACCTCGGCATCGAGAAGGCCCGGCCCGGGCGGCGCGGCGCTCGGCCCTGGGCGCACCTCGGCGTCGCCACCGGCATGACGCCGACGAAGCTCGCCGGCATCTTCAAGAAGGCCGACGAGGGCGACGCGCTGGACCTCCTGACCCTCGCGCACGAGATCGAACGGCGCGACGCCCACGTCCGGGCCCAGCTGGCGACGAGGAAGCAGGCGGTAATCGGGGTCCCCTGGATCGTCGAGGCCGCGAGCGACGACAAGCGCGACAAGGACATCGCCTCCGAGCTCCAGGCCATCGTCGACGACGACATCTGGACGGACCTCGTGATGTCGAGCCTGGACGCGCTCCTGAAAGGCTACGCGGTCACGGAGATCACGTGGAACATGGGGGCACGCTGGACGCCCGCGTCCTTCACCTGGCGGGACCCGCGGAGCTTCGCCCTCGACCTCGAGGACGGTGCGACGATCAGGCTCCGCACCGACGCGCAGCCGAAGCTCGGCGAGGACCTCGACCCGTTCAAGTACGTCGTCCACGCACCGGCGCTCGTCAGCGGCCCGATCGCGGCGGCCGGGCTGGTCCGCCCGCTCAGCGTCCTCTACGTCCTGAAGACGCAGGGCGTGCGCGCGTGGCTGACGTACATGGAGCTGTACGGCATCCCGCTCCGCCTCGGGAAGTACCCCGCGCGGGACACGAGCGAGGACGAGATCGCCAAGTTGTGGGAGGCGCTCGTAGCGATCGGCGAGGACGGGGCCGGGATCATGCCGGCTGGCATGTCGATCGAGGTCCTCGACGCGATCGGCAAGGGCGGCGGCAGCCGGGCGCACCAGGACCTGGCCGACTGGTGCGATCGACAGGCGAGCAAGGTCATCGTCGGCCAGACGATGACCGCCGACGACGGCGCGAGCCTGTCCCAGGCGAAGGTGCATGACGACGTGCGGCGGGACTACGTCGTGGCCGACGCGCGGGCGCTCGCGGCGACGCTCCGCCGCGACTTCATCATCCCGTTCTGCAAGATCAACTACGGCGAGCTCGCCGTGTACCCTAAGCTCCGAGCGCAGACCGACGAGCCCGAGGATCGCAAGGTGTTCGTCGAGAGCCTGGTCCCCATGATCGACCGCGGCCTCGAGGTCGAGGCGAGCGTCGTGGCCGACCGCCTCGGCCTGCCCGTCCCCGACAAGGGCGCGAAGGTCCTCAGGCCGATGAACCGCGCGGCGCCTGCTGCGGCAGCCGACGCCGACGAGGCCGACGCCGACGAGGCCAAGGAATCGCCGGCGGAGAGCTCGAAGCAGGCTATCCAGGGCCGCGGGCGGGCCCGGTGCCAGAAGCATCAGCTCGCCGACAGCGACGACGGCGACTTCATCGACCGCGAAGCGACGCCCGACGACTGGCGCTCGACCATGAAGCCGCTGCACGACGCGGCGAAGGCGGCCGCCGCTGAAGCGAGCGGGTTCGCCGACTTCCTCTCCCGACTCTCCAGCGCCCAGGTCGACGGCGACAAGCTGGTCCGCTCGCTCGCCCTGAAAACACTTCAGGCCCGCGGCGTCGGCGACGCCACCGACGAGGTGACTTGATGAAACCCACAAAAATCTACTTCCACGGCGTGCTTCGGCCCGGCGAGGCCGGGCACTACCTGTACTCGACGACCGGCTACGCGCACCCCGACGCTGTGCGACTGCCGTGGTCAATCTACGACCTCGACGGAGGTCTCGTGTGGAATGCAGGGGCGTTGAACGTCCGCGGCTTGAGTTGTTGGCGCTCGCGTCCGACGCTGGGCCCTTCGGTTCAGGGTCATGCGGCGCTGCGCTACAAAGGCGGGTGGACGGCACTCGCGTGGCACGACTACACCGGCGACGAACGGGGCGGCTCGAACTCGGCGGTGCTCGCGGAAGGGACGCTCGGCTTCCAGGAGATGCTGGATGCCTTCGCCCGCCACTTCACTACGCAGTTCGAGCGGCAGCCTCAGATGGTGCTGCGCCACGAGGATCCCCGGCCGTGCGGCTGACGGCGAAGCAAGCAGGGCGAGCGCCGAAGGCGGCGCGGGAGTACTTCCGCCGCAAGAAGCTCGACCCCGACATCGACCTCGACGAGACCTGGTCGCAGGAACACGCCGAGGGCCTGCGCGTCGCAGGTGTCGTCGCGGATGACCTCCTCGCCGGCCTCCGCGATGCGGCGGACCAGGCGATCGCCGCGGGTCTCACCTTCGAGCAGTTCACCGAGCAGCTCGACGATGTCCTCGTCGCCCTCGGCTGGTCGAGCTCGACCGAAAAGCCGCCCTGGCGCTTGCGCGTCGTCTACGACACGAACATGCGGGTCGCGCGAGCCGCCGGGCAGTGGTCGCGGATCGAGCGGACCGCCGAGAGCGGCCGGGCATACCTCGAATATTCGCTGGGCCCCGCTGTGCAGCACCGGCCGGAGCACGAAGCCTGGGCGGGGACGATCTTGCGGTGGGACGACGCGTGGTGGTCGACGCACTACCCGCCGAACGGATGGAACTGCCGATGCCGCGTCCGGCAGCTCAGCGACCGCGAGGCGGAGCGCAAAGGCATCAGCGACTCGGCGCCGGAGGGCGACCCGGACCCCGGCTGGGACTACAACCCGGGCGCATCACGGGGCGCTTGAATCACTCCGGATAGGAGCGGTCGGCTCGGTAGCGTCGATGCCGGCTGCTGCCCAGAATGACGTCAATCGCCTGGAGCTCTGCGCGTCCGTCCCGATCACGGCGACGAGCGGCGCGCCGGAGTGGGTCAACATCATCCCGCTCGCCGACAACGAGGGCCGCATCCACGCCCGCGACGGCCGCGAGTTCATCCTCGACGACGCCGCGGCATTCGTGCGCGCCTCGAACGCCGCAATCAGCAAGACCGGCCCCCAGCCCGTGGACAAGGACCACGAGATGCAGAGCTGGTGGAAGCCCGGCGGGCCGGCTCTCGGCTGGGCCGAGAAATACGAACTCCGGCCGGACGGCGTGTATGCCAAGACCGAGTGGCTGCCCGACGGCGAGCAGCTCGTCACGTCGCGGAAGTACCGATACACGTCGTCGGTCGTCCGCTGCGAGCTCGTCAACATCGAGCGGGACAAGTACGGGTTCATGGAGTCGTACGAACTCCAGATGAAGGAGCTCGCGGGCTTCACGATCACCAACATTCCGGCGCTCGAGGTGAGCGCCATGTTCAGCAGCCAGACCAAAAGGACCCCGATGGACATCACCGCACTTCTCGCCCTCGTCGGCCTGCCCCCCAACGCGACCAAGGAGGAGTTCTTCGCCGCAGCGCAGGCGAAGCTCACTGCCGAGGGCTCGAGCTCGGTCGAGTTGGCCGAGGCGAAGACGAAGCTCGCCGAGGCCGAGGCGAAGCTCGCCAAGGCCGAGGCGACGATCACCAAGCTCACCAGCGACGCGGCGGCGGCCGAGCAGGAGGCGCTCCTCAGCAAGGCCCTCGAGGACGGGAAAATCTTCCCCTCGCAGGTCGAGTACTACCGCTCGCAGATCCAGAAGCCCGGCGGTCTCGCCGACTTCAAGAAGTTCGCCGAGACGGCGCCGGTCCTCGTCAGCGGCAAGACGAAGGGCAAGAAGGTCGAGACGACCAGCAACGCCGCGCACGGCCTCACCGAGCGCCAGCTTCAGATCTGCCGCGACATGGGCATCAAGCCCGAGGACTACGCCGCGAACATCAAGCCCCAGGAGAGCTGAGCCATGACCGCCCTCACCAACGACCGCGACACCAAGATGATCATCGAGCCCGCGCTCTTGCGCGAGTTCGACGTCGACGACGACACCCTGATCTACTCCGGCTCGATCGTCGCCATCGACACGGCTGACTCCAACAAGGCCAAGCCGGGCGCGACCTCGACGACCCTGATCGTCGTCGGCCGCGCCGAGCACCGGGCCAACAACAAGACCGGAGTCGACGACCCGGTGAAGAAGATCAAGGTCAAGGCCGGGACTTTCCTCTACGCCAACAGCGGGGCGAGCGACGAGATCACGGACGCCGACATCGGCAAGAACGTCTACCTGGTCGACGACCAAACCGTCGCCAAGACCAGCGCCACCAACACCCGCAGCGTCGCCGGGAAGGTCTGGAAGGTCGAGAGCGCCGGCGTGTGGGTCACGCTCGGCCTGAACTGAATCCATCCACCTGACCCAAGGAGCAGCGAGGAAAAGACATGTCGAACCTTCTGGACGCGGCCTTCAAGGCCGACATCTACACGGGCAACAGGACCCTCTTCAACGACGTGCTCAACAACCGGGAGTACGCGCCGCAGTCGAGCATCCTCGTCGAGGAGGTCACGAGCAAAAACCTCCAGGAGACGTACGACTGGCTCATCGACAACTTCGGGCTCCGAAGTGGGTCGACGAGAAGAAGGTCAAGACGATGAAGGGCAAGGGCCTCGTCATCAAGAACGAGCCCTACGAAGACACCTTCGCAATGCAGACGCGCATCCTCAAGACCGAGGGCGGCGCGACTCGCTACGCGCCGCGCGTCAAGATGCTCGCCCGCGGGGCGAACCGGTTCGTCGACGAGCTCGTGTTCGCCACGCTGCTCGCCGGCTTCACGGTCAACGGCGTCGACGGCGTCCCATTCTTCAGCGCCTCGCATCCCATCAGCGACGGCGTCACCCACAGCAACTTCGGCGGCGGCGCTGGGGCACCGTGGTTCCTCTTCGACCCGTCGATCGTCAAGCCGGTGATCGTCCAGTGGCTGCAGCGGCCCGAGACGAAGGAGTCGGACAAGGACGAGTTCGACAAGGGCGTGATCTACTTCGGCGCCGAGGCTGACGCCGGCGCAGGCCTGACCCTCTGGCAGGCCGCCTACGCGTCGAAGCAGACTCTGGACCAGGCGGCGTTCGACGCCGCGGTGGCGCAGATGATGAAGACGCCACGCGAGAGCGGCGAGGGCGTCGGCGACAAGAAGCCGCTCGGCGTCATGCCCAAGCTGCTGGTCGTCGGCCCCAGCAACCGCGCCGCGGCGAAGGCGGTCCTCGAGAAGGAGCAGCTCGCCAACGGCGAGTCGAACACGAACTACAAGGCCGTCGAGCTGATGGTCACCCCGTACCTCGACTGAGCCTTCGATGACCTACGCGACGCTCCAGACGCTCACCGACCAGTTCGGCGCCGACGAGGTCCTCGTCTCGTCGGACCGCGACCACGACGGTGTCAGCGACCCGGACGTGGTCGCGCGGGCGCTGGCGCATGCGGACGGCCTGATCAACTCGAGGATCGGGGTCAAGTACAAGCTGCCGTTGCAGGTCGTGCCCGAGGTCCTGGTCGCGTACGCCGGGGACATCGCGCTGTACCGGATGTCCCAGGACACGGGCCCGCTCACCGAGGAGAAGCGGCAGCGCTACGAGGACGCGTTGCTCTGGCTCGACAAGGTCGCCGCCGGCAAGGCCGTCCTCGACGGCGCCCCAGAGCCGGAGGCGAAGACCTCGGCGAACGGCATCAAGGTCGTCGCCGCCGCCCGCGAGTTCACCCGCGAGAAGCTCGGAGGGATCCTGTGACGACTGGCGCGGGCGAGCTGTCGTTCAACGTGTCCGACATCGTCGGTCACGACCGCCTCGGTCGCCGCCACGCTGGCCGGCGCCGACGCATGCAGGACCTGTTCGGACGCCTGCCCGACGCGCAGACCAAGCTGCTGTTCGAGGCCGTGGGCTCCGAGCTCGAGAGCCAGACCAGGAGGCGCCTCAGCGACGAGAAGGAGGCGCCGGACGGCTCGGAATGGCACGAGTGGTCAACGGCGTACGCCGCGAGCCGGCCACCGAAGGGCGGGTTGCTCGAGCTCGACGGAGACCTGATCGACTCGATCGAATACAGTGCCGCGACCGAGGAGGTCGTCGTCGGCTCGGGCATCGTCTACGCCCGCCGTCACCAGTTGGGCGACGAGGACGCTGGCATCCCCGCGCGGCCCTACATCGGCCTCTCGAAGGCCAACGTCGCCGACGTGCTCGCGCTCGTCTTCGACTTCCTCGAGGAGGAGATGTTCCGGTGAGCCTGGACACCATCCTCGAGTCGATCAAGGCCAAGCTCGAGCAGGCGCTGCCCGAGCTGAAGACCGTGGAGATCGCCGGCGGTCGCATCGACCTCGCCGACAAGCGCCGCCGCGCTCGCCCGCTCCCCGCCGCGTTCATCTTCTGCGGCGGCACCGACAACGGCATCGAACAGGGCGGCAAGGCCAAGTCCGTGGGCCTCTTCGGCGTCGTGCTCGCGGTCCAGGAGCGGGCCGCCGGCCAGCCGACGCCTGGTGATCGCCCGCGACAGATCGCGCGCATCGCCGGCCGCGCGCTCAAGGTCATCATCAAGGCGAAGGTCTGGGACAACCCCGAGCTCGAGAAGCCCCCAACCGACGTCAGGTCGCGGAACAAGTACGCGACCGACGCGGACAATCACGACCTCGCGCTCTGGGCGATCACCTGGGCGCAGGAGCTCGCACTCACCAGCGATGACCCGCCGGTGGAGCTCGACGACTTCACGACGCTCCACGCCACGTGGGAGCTGCAGGACGGTTCGACGCCCGCGGTCGATGCCGTCGATCACATCGAGGTAAAGCCATGACCGTCAAGACCCTCATCGTCCCGCGCGCCGGCCTCAAGCTGCGCGACCCACTGACCGGCCAGCCGGTGCCTGCCGAGGGCATCGTCGTGACGGGTCGACTCAGCGTCTTCTGGCACCGACTGAAGAAGTCGGGCGACGTCGAGGCCCTGCAGGTCGACGACGCCCCGGCCTCGTCGACCATCGAGTCGACAGCCGAACCACTGACCACCGACCCGGCCGACGCGACCGAGGTCTGAGAGGAGCCGCAGCATGCCGATCCAGTTCAACTTGATCCCGGTCAACTGGCAGGTCCCAGGGACCTACGTCGAGGTCGACAACTCCGGAGCCGTGCAGGGCACGCCGGCGCTCCGCAAACCGATTCTCCTCGTCGGCACCCGCCGCTCGACCGGTACCGTCGCCCAGCAGATCGTGACGCCAATCACCGGTCCGAGCGACGGCGCGGGCTACTTCGGTCATGGCTCGCAGCTCGCGCACATGTGCGAGGGGTTCAAGAACGCGAACCCGAGCGGCGAGCTGTACGCCGTCGCCCTCGACGAGGACGCCGCCGGCGTCGCCGCCACGAACACGATCACGGTGACCGGCACCGCCACCGAGGCGGGCTCGATCCCTCTCATCGCCGGCGGGCGCCGCATCAACGCCCCCGTCGCGAAGGGCGATGTGCAGAACACCATCGCCGCGTCCATCAAAGCGGCCTTCGACACGGACGTCGATCTGCCGTTCTCGTCGTCCGTGGCGCTCAACGTCGTCACGAACGCCGCGCGCCACAAGGGCGCGTCGGGGAACAGCCTCAGCATCGTCCACAGCTACTACGCCGGCCAGAAGCTCCCCGCCGGCGTCACCCTGGCGATCACCGCATTCTCCGGCGGCACCACCGATCCCGACGTCACCGATGCCCTCGCCGCGCTCGGCGGCGAGTACTACTACTCGATCGTCACGCCCTACACGGACGATGGGAATATGGACATCCTCGAGGCCGAGCTGGAGACCCGGTACGGACCGATGGTCGCCAAGCCGGGCCAGGGGCTCGCCGCCCTGCGGGACACGTACGCTGCGAGCCAGACGTACGGCAACGGCCGTAACAGCCCCTTCTCCAACGTCCTCGCCACCTCCCTGTCGCCGACTCCGCCGTGGGTATGCGCCGCCATCCTCGCCGGCGTCGAGGCCGCCGAGAACGATCCGGCACGCCCTCGGCAGAACGTCAAGCTGCCTGGGATGCTCCCTCCCCTCGTCGGCGACAGGTTCGATTCGCTGCAGCGCAATCTGCTGTTGCTCGACGGGATGTCGACCTACTACGTCGAGACTGGCGAGTGTTTCCTCGAGCGCCTGGTCTGCACGTACCAGACCAAGAACGGCATCGCGGACCCGAGCTATCACGACATCGAGACGATGCGGACGCTCGCGTACCTGCGGCACTCGCTCAAAGCTCGTTTCCAGCTCAAATACCCGCAGGCCAAGCTCGCCAATGACGGCACCACATTCGGCGCGGGGCAGGTCGTCGTCACGCCGAAGCTCGCCCGCGGCGAGATTCTTGCGCTGTTCGACGAGTGGGAGCGAGACGGGCTCGTCGAGAACAAGGCGCAGTTCAAGGCTCAGCTCATCGTCGAACGCAACGCCAACAACCCGAACCAGCTCGACATCTTCCTTCCGCCCGACCTCATCAACCAGCTGCGCGTCACCGCGGCGAGGATGGGCTTCAAGCTCTGAGAGAGGATCTCGAAGGACATGGCCCAAAAGACATTCAACATTGTCTACAAGATCAACGGGAAGGCCGCCGACGCCTTGCCCGGCGGCACCATCAAGTTCGGCGGCAAGACCCGCGTCCCCCTCAAGGTCAACGGCAGGGCCGGCGTGCATTACACCGAGGATTCGGAGGCGGGCGGCGCGACTATCAAGGTCGCCCACGGCGGCGAGGGCGGGATCACGGTGGCGGAGATCCGGTCATGGAAGAACGTCACGCTGGTCGCCGAGTTCGACAGCGGGGAGACGTTCCAGATGGCGGGCGCGTACACCACGAACGCCTTCGAGCTGTCGGACGGCGACGGATCGATCAGCGTCGAGCTGGCCGGGCCGGAGTGGGAGGAGATCTGAGCGATGACCCCCTACCGCGAAGCAGCAGAAAGGACCGACGTGAACATCACCAAGATCATCAAGGGGCTCGGCCTCTCGGAGGACGCGAGCGAGGAGCAGATCCTCGAGAAGATCGCCGACTTGAAGCGAGCGAGCGACGACGAGGAAGAAGAGCTCGACGCTCTGCAGAGAATCGAGCGCGGCGAGCACGAGCAGGTCGCGGTGAACGACGACCAGACGCTCGAGGTCACCCTGCTCTTTCCGTTGCAGAGTGGCACCGAGAAGATCCATGCGCTCGTCCTGCGAAGGCCCAAGTTCAAGCACTTGCGCGAGATGGACCGGCACGAGGGGGACATCGCCAAGGCCCAGGCGCTCATCGCGGCCGTCACGAACCGCTCGATGAAGGAGCTGAACGAGCTCGACGAGGAGGATCTGCTCACCCTGAACGCGGGCATGCGTTTTTTCAAGCGGCGCCGGAGGACTGGCGCCGCTGCCTAGGCCACCTCGCGGTCCACTGCGGCTGGCGTCCGCAAGACCTCGAAGAGCTCGACGGTGACCAGCTGCGGTGGTGGTGGAGCACCATCTCGCCGCACCTTCCCAAGCAGCAGACCTGATGTCCTCGACGACGCTCACCACCTCCCTCATCGTCCGCCTGGTGGACCGGGTCACCGGTCCGATCAAGCGCGTGATCAAGGGCGTCGGCGACGTCGAGAAGACCGGCAAGCGGGCGGCGAAGTCCTTCGAGCTCGCCTCGAACATGAAGCACAGCGCCGACGCGGTGAAGGGCTTCGGGACCTCCGTACTCAGCGCGATCAAGGGGCCGGTCGACAAGTTCAAGGACTTCCAGGAGCAGATGTCGAGCGTGAAGGCCTCGACGTTCGACCTGACGAAGACGCTCGACGCGAGCCAGGTGCGTCTGATGGATGCGGCGATGGTCGACCTCGCCGCTACCGCGCGCCGCCTCGGGTCCGACACGAAGTACAGCGCCAGCGAGGCCGCCGCCGGGATGGACATCCTGGCGAAGAACTTCAGCGGTGAGGACCTGCAGAAGGCCCAGGACATCATGAAGGCGATGCCTGGCATCCTGAACACCGCCGCGGCCACGCGCGAGAGCATCGAGAACGCCGCCGACATCCAGACGGCTGCGATGAATCAGTTCGGCCTCGGCGCCGCCGACATGGGCCGCATCGGCGACGTGCTGGTCAAGACGGCCAACGGGACCGCCACGGGCCTACTCGACCTCGGAGAAGCCCTCAAGTACTCGGGCGTCACCGCCGCGAAGGCAAACATTGACCTCGAGACGACGCTCGGGATGATTGGTGCTCTCGGTAATGCCGGCAAGCGCGGCTCTGTCGCTGGCACCGGGCTCGCGTCGGTGCTCGGCAACTTCCAGAGCGGCATGAAGAAGCAGAAGGGCGCCCTGGCAGCGCTCGGGATCAACATCAAGGACAAGCAGGGTAACCTCCGTCCGATCATCGAGCTGCTCGCCGAAGCGGAGCGCGCCGCCGACAAGAAGTTCGGCAAGGGCAAGGGGGCGTGCGGCGCGACAGGTGGATGCAGGGCCTGGTCGGAATGGGCGGAGACAAAGAGGCCCTGGCGATCCTGATGAAGCAGGCAGGCACCGGCGAGCTGCAGGCGCTGGTCGAGATGAACAAGAAGTCCGCCGGCACCGCAGCCCAGGTCGCCGCGGAGATGAACCGAAACGCTGCAGGCGCCAGCAAGGAGCTCGACAGCGCGTTCGAGGAGCTGCAGCTCACCGTCGGCGAGAAGGTCATCCCCGAGTTCACCGAGCTGCTGAAGTGGTCCAAGGAGCTAATCATCACGGTGACGACCTGGGCGAAGGAGAACCCGACGCTGGTCCGATCGCTGGGCCTCTTGCTCGGCGTCCTTGGCAGCCTCGGCCTCGTCGTCGCGCCGATCATCTCTGGCGTCTCCGCGCTCATCACGATCTGGGGAGGTCTGACCTGGGCCTGGGCGCTCGCCGTGAAGGGGGCGAAGCTGCTCACCGCCGAGATGCACATCATGAAGCTGGGCGTCGTGGGGTCGATGAAGGCGATCAAGACCGCCATCGCGTCGAACCCGGTCGGCGCGCTGCTCACCGCGGCGCTTCTGATCTATGAATATTGGGAGCCGATCAGCGAGTTTTTCTCTGGCCTTTGGGACAGCGTGACCGCCGGGTTCAAGGTGGCGATCGCCTGGATCGTCGACAAGCTCGAGTGGGCCGGTGACCAGGTTCGGCAGATCAAGGACACGCTGCTGATGCAGGAGACCTACGACAGCGCCCGCGCGGCGGCGCAGCAGGGACAGCTCGCCGGCATGTCACCCGAGCAGCTGCGCCAACTTCAGGCGCTCGGCGGTGGCATCGGGGCGCTTGCCGGCGACACGCTGAAGCAGCAGCGCGAGCTGAGCGCGAGCGCGGGCAAGATCAGCGCCCACATCGGCCCCGTCGGCGGCTGGATCGGCGCGGCTACCGGCGCGCCGGCGGCGAACGGCGCCCCCTTGATCCGTGAAGGCGAGGAGCCATCGAGCTCGAAGTTCGACGGCGAGCTGAAGATCACGGTGAATGGCCAGGGCGAGGTCGTGCAACAGAAGCTGGAGACGAAGGGCGACCCCGGCTTCCGCGTGCGCACTGGCACCGGGAGGCAGCGCTGATGCCGTGGCGCGACGACATGCTCGACGCTTCGCTCGGCGGGGCGCCTTTCTTCGTCGCATCCATCAGCGGATCCGGCGGGCGCCGCACGGTCATCACCGAGTTTCCCGACGCAGACGAGCCAGGGAGCGAGGACATGGGCCGCTCGGCGCGTCGTTGGCAGGTCGAGGCGGTCGTCGTCGGCGACGAGTACATGCGCGCGCGCGACGCCCTGCTCGAGGTGCTCGAGTCGGCCGGCCCGCACAAGTTCATCCACCCCTGGCAGGGCGACCGGGGCGCGGTCCGCCTCGACGGCGGCTACCAGCTGAGCGAAACGGTTGGTGAAGGCGGCGCGGCACGCTTCAGCTTCACGGTCGTCGAGGCCGGCGTCGCTGGCGGCACAGACATGCGCATCACCCAGAGCCCGGCTGCCGGGCTCACCGTCGCCGTCGCGGCGGTCGTCGCCGCTGCGGACGCGGAGCTTGTGCAGAAGCTTGCCAAGCCCGGCATCGTCGGCGCGGTGTCGGACGCGATCGGCAAGATCTCCGACGCCATGCAGAGTGTCCGGCGGCGGACGCTTGGCGCGCTCGCTGGTGCCGACGACCTCGTCCACGCTCTTGCCGATCTGAAGGAAGCCCGCAACGAGCTCGCGGGGCTGCCGAGCTCAATCATGTCCCAGGTGCGCGGGCTGCTTGCCGCGCTCGCGGCGGTGGTCCGGGTCAGCGCGGACGCTGATGACGCCCCGTTCCCCGGCGGAGAGAAGCGCGTACGGATCGACGTGGCGCTGCAGGCATCTGCGGCGCTGCAGGCGACGTTCTTGGAGACCCCGCCGCCCTACGATGGCGTCGAGGTCGACCAGGTTGTCCTCGACGCTGAGCGCGTCATGCAGCGGGCTTTCCGGGCCGCAGCGGTCGCCACCTACGCGGAGCTGTTCCTCTCGCTTCCACTCGAGTCGACGGCTGACGTCGCCAAGATCCTCGACGACCTCGGCGACGACATCGACGCGCTGATGCTAGACCCGGGTGCCAGCGACGCGCTTCACAGCGCGCTCACGGACCTGAGAGCCGCCCTCGACGTGCAGCTGCAAGCCGCTGCACAGGACCTCCCGACGATCACGACCTACACGCCGCCGGCGTCGCTGCCCGCGCTGTTGATCGCGTTCTGGATCTACGGCGACCCGACGCGCGACCTCGAGATCGTCGGGCGCAACCGCGTCGACGATCCCAACGCAGTCGCCGGCGGCCAACCACTCGAGGTGCTCCTTGGCTGAGGACGACCTGGTGCTGCGGGTCGACGGTCGCGACCTGTCGGGCTGGACCTCGGTGCAGATCATCCGCGCCCTGGACCAGCTGGCGGACACGTTCGACTTGGCGATCTCGACGAGCAGGGCGAGCTCGGCGGAGATTGTTGAGGGCGCTGCGTGCGAGGTCATCTACCGCGGCGAGAAGCTGATCTCCGGCTACATCGACGACGTGGACCTGAGCGACACCAGCACATCGTCGTCGCTCTCGGTGTCCGGCCGGTCCCGCGCTGGAGACCTCGTCGACTGCTCCGCGATCCACAAGCCGTGGCGCAAGCGTTCGGGCCTCGAGATCGCCCGCGACATCTGCAAGCCGTTCGGCATCAGCGTCGACCTGGAGATCGCAACCGGTACCCTCGGCGAGGAGGGCTACTTCAAGATCGAAGACGGCGAGACGGTCTTCGACGTACTCGATCGACTCGCGCGATTGAATGGCGCGCGGCTCTGCAGCTACCCGGACGGGAGCATCAGATTCACGCGAACTGGCTTGCTGCATTACCCCGACGTGCTCATCGCCCGCGGCATCAATATCGCGTCGGCGCACGTGCGCCGCTCGATGGCGCAGCGCTTCAGCGACTACGTATTCAAGGCCCAGCTCGCCGCGGACGACGAGACGTTCGGAGAGGCAGTGGCGATCAAATACGAGGTGCGCGACGATGCAGTGCCGCGGCATCGCCCGCTCGTCGTGCAGACGGAAACGCAGCCGCGCAATACGAAGGGGCAGTTCGTCGAGGGCGAACCGATCAAGCACCCCCTGCAGCTCGCCGCGACGTGGGAGCGCAACACCAGAGCGGGCAAGTCGCTGCAGATGGAGTACGTGCTCGTGGACCGCAAGAATCCGAAACGAAGCTGGGAGCACGCGCGCGGGGTGTGGGAACCCAACATCGTCGTCGCTGTCGAGGACGACGTATACGGCATCGACGGCGAGTTCCTCGTCACGCAGGTCACCATGACGCGCGACTCGGCGGGCGGGACGCGTACGCAGGTCACCCTGACGCCGCCGGAGGCGTACGACGTGAAGGTGCCGCCCAAGCGGAAGAAGCCCAAGGGGGAGGGTTCTCGTTTTGACGATCACGCGTGAGACGGTTGAGCAGATGATCGAGGAGCGCCTGCGGCCGTGGGGTCTCCGCCTCCGGAGCCTCGTCGTGCGGGGCGTCGTCCGGGTCCTCCAGGAGTCCGGCCTGCAGCGCGCGCAGATTACCGCCACCGCGGACGACATCCTCGAGGAGGTCGAGTGCATCACGCCGCCGGGCTTCACCTCGCGGCCGAAGCAGGCCGAGGCGGTCGTGTTGGCGGTGCAAGGCGCGACGGGTCACCGGGTCGCGCTGCTGTTCGATCGCACGACGCGCCTGCAGGAGCTCGAGGACGGCGAGGCCGCGCTGTATGTCGGCCGCGAGGGGCAGCTGGTCAAGCTGCTCGCGGACGGCGGCGTCGAGGTGCGGGCCGCCGGCGCCGCCGAGTCGAGCATCGTCATGAAGCCGAGCGGCGACATCGTCATCACGCCAGGCGCGGCGGCAAAGGTGCTGCTCGGCGGCGAGACCGCGGTGAAGCATGTCGCGCTCGCCGAGGAGGTCGACGCGCGCCTGGCGGCGCTGCAACTCGCCTACGACACGCACACCCACCCGACCGCGCCGGTGGGCCCGGTGAGCCAGCCCACCGCGGTTCCGGGCGTCTCGCCGGTCGGCCCGCTCGCGCCGACGGGTGCCGACAACGTCTATGGGAAGGGCTGACTGTGCTGCGCCTCAAGTGGGACAACTCGGTTGGCCGCGCGCGCTTGCAGCTCGCCGACGACGGCACGCTCGCCAGCGACGGCGGCATAGAGACGCTCGCCATCCTGTCGCTCTTCACCGATGCCGAGGCGTCGCCCGCGGAAATAACTACTGCGGGGCTGGATCGACAGCGTGGATGGTGGGCGCACGCCGATTCAGTTCGCCCGGCCGACACGCCGAAGATGGGCTCCAAGCTCTGGCTGCTAACCCGGGAGAAGACCACGCTCGCCACGCTCCGCCGAGCCGAGGACATCGCGCTCGAATCGCTGGTGTGGCTCAAGGCGCGAGGTATAGCGAAGTCTATCCAGGTCGTCGCTTCGCGCCCGCGCGCAGGCTGGCTTGGTCTCGAGATTGATATTGTCCGTCCGTCCTCGCTTTTGCCGTCGTTCCGGCGGTTGTGGGAGGTGAAGCACAATGCCTTTTAATCGACCGACTCTGGCCAAGATCCGGGCCCGGTGCCGCAGTGACTTCAACTATGAGTTGAAGAGCGACGGCGCCAACCTGCCTGGCACCACGGAGAGCGCGTTCTGTGAAGCCGAGGCGGGAGTATCGCACGGGCTTCACGGTCGCCTCTCACAGGTGGCCGCGAACGCGTTCCCTCAAACCGCAGAGGCGGAGCAGCTGCGCCGACACGCAGCGCGGTATGGGGTATTCAAGCGTGAGTCGGTCCGCGCAACCGGTCCGGTTCGCTTCATCAGGACCCAAGTCGAGGGCCAGGTCGTGGAGAAGGGCCAGCGCGCGAAGGTCGGCGACGTCGAGGTCGAGGTGCTCACGGACACGCCATTTCCTGGCGTCGCCCTCGAGGTATCTGTGCCATGCAGGGCCGTCTCCGGCGGCCAGGCGGGCAACCTGCCGGGCGGGACGACGCTGACGCTGGTGACGCCCGTGGTCGGCGTCTCAAGCACGGCGCAGGTCGTGGACCCGGACGGACTAACCGGAGGCACCGACGAGGAGACGGATCTCGAGCTGCTCACCCGCCTGCTCGAGCGCCTGGCCGACCCGCCGAACGGCGGCGGCCCCAACTCGTACGAGTCCTGGGCAAAGGAGGTGCCTGGCGTGACGCGGGTGTGGGAGTTCGGCAACGTCCCCAAGCCCGGACGCGTCACAGTGCTGTTCATGCGCGACAACGACATGTCCGGCGACGTGCCGGACCCGTTCCCCGGAGCGCCGGAGGTCGCAGCCGTCACCGCGAAGATCCTCGAGAAGGCCCCGCTCCACCTGAAGGCGCTGTACGTCCAAGCGCCGATCGACAAGCCGCTGAGCCTGACGTTCAGCTCGCTCACGCCGAACACGCCCGAGGTCCGGGCGGCGATCGTCGACGCGTTGAGGAACATGCTGGCCACGAAGGCCGCGCCGCCCAGGGTGGACGGCGCGGTGTTCTACAAGAGCTGGCTCAACGAGGCGATCAGCAGCGTCGCCGGCGAGGTCGACCACAAGCTGAGCGTCCCCGCGGGCGACGTGGCGCTCAACAAGTTCGAGCTGCTCACGCTCGCCGACCCGGACACGCAAATCACGTGGCCGGTGTGATCATTGCGAGAAACAATAGACCCGCGCCCAAGCTCTACACGTATAGAGATGGTTGAAGGTCCATTTCTCGATCACGCCAACAAGTCCGATTCCTCCCATGGCCCGTCGAGAGGAGTCGCTCCAATCATTGCAGGTTCCGTTGGGTATCGTGTTTCCGCTTGGATCCGTACCTGTCCAGACAGGCCTGCCCCACCAGTCCATGTGCCCGGGTGGGGCGCCTCGATGCGGCGCCTCGACCAGGTTTCCGCTGAGAAGGTCGGCCCAGCTCTCCGCAACGACTTCGCCGTTGGTCATGATGACCTTGCCGTCAATCGGCTCGAATCTCTGAGACGCGCTGAGGTCCGAGACAGATCTCCATGCCAGGTAAACCTCGTCTAGGCCGGCCTCCTGAGCCTCCTTGGCACACGCGGCGTCCGCGGACTCGATGCCGTCATCCGTGTGAACAGACGTTGCGCTGACAAAGACCTTCCTGTCCCTGGGCGCCGGTTCGCCGGTCGTCAGGTCGGTTGTCGTGGGGGTCTCAGTCGTGGGCGTGGTCGTGGTCTCAGTTGTCGAACTGGGTTCGGTTTCCGTGGAGGGGTCGGTGTCGGTGTCGGTGCTGGGTTCAGGACAAGCACACAGGATGGCAAGGGCCGCGAAAATTTTCTGACGCATGAGAGTCTCCGCGACGGCAGGGCCGTCGGAGGCGATGTGCCGTGTGACGGGGAGGCCGATCACGTGGCGCGGAGAATGGCGCGAAAACGACCCCGCGTCAATCGCGCCTTGAATCACTCCGGATGCCCCTCCGAGGGTCGCTGCGTGGCTCTCAGCGCCGCAGGGCTGGCTCTCATCCTTCCGACCGCGACAACCCGCTACGTCGCGCTCGCAACGGCCGCAGATCTCCTCTCAGGGAGCTTCGCCGAGCTCACCGCGCCAGGTTACTCGCGCAAGGCGCACTCGGCGTGGCTCACCGTCGTCGGTGGAGGAGAGATTCGTCGACAGAGCAACGTCGCCATCGTCTTCGACGCGCTGCCGGCCGGTGCTACCGGCGTCACCTGGTGGGGCATCTTCGACGCCGCGGTCGCTGGGAACCTCCTCGCCGCGGGGCCGCTGTTGAACCTCGGGGGCACGCCGCAGCCCATGACCTTCGCCCCGGGCGATCAGCCGCGGTTCAACATCGGGGACCTGAGCCTCATTGCAACGCCCGAGGTCGTGTAACCGGTGGCGCTCGTCAACATCTACGGCACCAGCGAGGCCGCTGCTACCGAGGGCTGGGGCGACTGCACGCACCGGCGCCTCGAACCGGCCTTAGCCGCTCTTCTTCCCAACGGTTGGGCCTGGGACCGCGAGGACCCGGTCCAGAAGGCGTTGATCGCTGCGCACGGAGCGGAGCTGTCGCGCGTCGAAGTTCGCGCTGCCGCCCTCGAGCGGGAGCTCGACCCCAGCACGACGTTCGAGCTCTTGCCTGACTGGGAGGAAATGCTCGGACTTCCGGATTGCGCGCAGCCGGTCACGCTCGAAGCGCGCCAAGCTGCCGTCATAGCGAAACTCCTTGCGCAGGCGGGCCACGACCAGGGGCTCGGGTACTGGCTCTCCGTCCTCGAGGCCCTGATGTACCCGCTGCAGTGGCTAGAGAAGAGCCCGCTGGCGACATCGTGCATCGACACCTGCAACTCGCCCTTGTTCTCGGACGAGTGGGAGGCCGTCTGGTCATTGGTGATCGAGAGCGGCCTCGACGATGCCCTGCTGGCGTGCGTCGTCAATCACCAAGCCCTGATCCACACGCTCCCCAAGGTCCACGTTCTATGGCAACAGGCTGGAGTGACGAACGGTGACGAGTTCATACGCGCTATTGCTAGCACCATGAACGGGTACACGGTCGCAATCGGGGAGGATGCGGCCTTGCTCCGGGCGAAGCCGGGCGCCTCGGAATGGGAGGTGTGGCTAATGCCCTCCGGCGACGACTTCTACGCGGCCTGCCACGCGGGCGTCGAGGGCACGAGACTGGTAGCCATGGGGACCGCCGGCGTCGTCTTCTACTCCGACAACGGCGGAGCGAACTGGACGGCCGGCAACGGCGCGGCGATAGCGAAGGATGTTCGCGGCGTCTCGCGTGGTCATGCTGCGGACGCGGTCGTCGTCGCTGTCGGTGATAGCGGCGGCTGCTACCGCAGCACGGACGCCGGGGCGACGTGGGGCGTGGTCGTCTCCGCCACGGCCGCCGATCTATACGCCGTCACGCGGTGCCAGGGCGCCATGGTCGCGGTCGGCTTCGACGGTCAGGTTGTGCGTTCCACGAACAGCGGCTCAACGTGGGCGAGCATCATCGGCCCCGTCAATGCGGGCGAGCACCTGTACGGCGTGAGCGCCTGGCTGCTGACCGTGGTAGCGGTCGGCGCCGGAGGCATCATCAGAATCAGCGAAGACGGCGGCCTCTCGTGGAAGCCGGTCCCGAGTCCCACTACGATGACTCTGCGAGCCGTACATCGCTCTCCTTCCGGACGCTGGACGGCTGCCGGCTTCGGCGGCACCATCATTCAGTCGCTCGATGAGGGCAAGACGTGGGTCCTGCGCCAGGTCCTTTCATTCACCGATCTTTGGGCGGTGGGTTCCGACTGGCCTGTCGGGCGAGCTGTCGCCGCGGGCGAGGACGGCAACATCTTCGTGGAGTAGCTATGGCGGTCATCATCCTCACGGACGGCAAGGCCGTCGACAAGTTGGTCCTGGTGTTCATGGGTGGACGAACGGCGACCCGGTGACCGGGACAGCGCCCACCGATCTCGATTCGGCGTGGTTCGACGCCGCCCAGCAGGAGACGAACAACGTCATCGTCCTCGCCGGGATCACGCTCAACTCGGCTGCGGTCAATCAGCTCGCGCAGGCGGTCGAGAAGATGGTCACGCAGCAGCAGCCGCGGGGGGCGTTCTCTGGGAACTACACCTTCCGCACGCAGTCGCAGCCGGAGATCTCGGCGACGGGCGAGACCCAGTACGAGTGGCGCAAGACGACGGTGCTCGAGGGAATCGCCAGCGGCGCGAACGGCCTCGTGGGCCGGTTTGTCATGCCGGCAGCGAACGTGGTCTGGCAGGCCGAGAGCAAGATCCACGTCATCGAGACGACGAGCAACACGAACCGAGGCAACTGTTGGCGCTGGGCGGGCGGGACGTACAGCGCCGGAGCGATCGGCATTGACGCCCAGAGCGACGTCAAGTCGAGCCTCCCGCTGGCGGCCCTGACATTCACCTTTAGCGCCATCAACTTCAACGAGCTCGGCCTCACTGTGGCGATCCCCGCAGCGCCGGCCGCGAAGCTCTACAACATCTTTGCTGTTACAACGTTCACATTCGTACGGAGGTAAGTCATGGGTTGGGTGTTCGTGCAAGAGTTCGTCGTCGTCTTCAAGCTGCTCGCCGCCTGCCTGCCGGGCCAGGTCGGAACCGCCGCGGTCAACATAACCGCCACCGAGCCGAACAAGGAGGGCGAGCGGTTCGTCGAGATCGTCGTCGTCATCAACGCGGGCCCGGTGCTTGGGGACGTCGTCGAGTGCCTGGCCGAGGGGTTGCAGGACATCGGCTGGTGATGCACGGACCGCCAGAGCTTCCGGGCCAGGAGGCGCCGGCGCCGGCGCCGAGGACGTGGCTCGTCCCCGTGCTCGGCGCCGTGGTCCAGCGTGACCGGCTTGCTGCTGCTCCGGGTCGGCATTCACTACGACGACCAGCACCGAGCTCCCGGCGCCCTGACGTGGGTCGCGGTGTCGCTGCTGGCGGCCCCGTGGCTGATCTACGCGCGCGGGCAATGGCGACGAGAGCAGGTCTGGCTCGTCCAGGAGCGTCAGCGCCGAGAGGCGCTGCCCGAGACCAGGATCGCGGCCGAGCTCGGCCCGCTGATCCAGAAGCACGGCATCACCGGCGTTTTCAACGCGATCGACCGCGTCGCCGACGCGGCCATCCGGCAGCACGGCGGCGCCTCTGGCACCTGGCGGGCGATCGATCAGGCTGCCGACGACCCGTCACGACGAGGAGGTAGCGATGTCGACCGCCGCTGATTCTCTACACGGCCCCAGCGCCATGAGCAGGACCACCGCGTCGCAGGAGTTTCGCGAGCTACTCGTCGAGCTCGGCGGCGAAGCTCCGCCGCCAGCGGGTATGCCGGGCATGCCACCGCGCGTGGCGGTCCTGATGTGGCTGACGACCACCAGCGCCTTCGCGCTGCTGCTGTTCGCGCTGGGCTACTTCGGCGGGTGACCGGCGAGGGCCTGCGCAAGCGCGTCGATCAGGGCGTCCTCGCGTCCCGTCAGCAGCTCGCACAACGCGTCGAGCGTGCCCCACGGTGGCGCGAGCTCGGCGCGCTCGTACCTGGACACGGTCGTCGGGGCGACGGTGGTGACGCCGAGCGCCTCGGCGAGGCGGCGCTGCAGCTCCGCCTGGGTCAGGCCCGAGCGCGCCCGGGCTTCGCGCAGGGCGGCGGCCAGGGCCTGGCGGATCCGCTGCTCTCGTTCGGAGTTTGGGCTCGTTCGCGGCACAGGCGCCCTACTTCCTAGCCCACCTGAGCAGTAGAAGGCTAGCCGATAAATGTGTGAGTTTGCGCAGGGCCTCGGCTTGTCGATTATTCGACTAACGACTAGTCGTCTAGCGTATACATGACGGGCGGCGAGACGCTGCCGCCGAGGACCGCCGATGACCCCCGCCACCGCATACCTGAGCTTCAGCCTCCACCGCGCCGCCCAGGTCGACCTTCAGGGCGACCGCCGCGAGCTCGCCCGCTGCGCCAGCGGCGTCCACGGCGACGAGGCGAGCGCCCTGGCCTACGCCCGGCGAGAGGGGCCGGCGCTGGTCCTGACGCCCGCCGGCGAGGTTGTGCGGGTCGAGCGGCAGCGCGACGCCGCCGAGGACCTGCGGATCGCCCGCGAGGAGCGGGCCGCGGCGGAGCAGCGCCGCCTGCAGCCAGCCGAGCGCTGGCAGACCGCGCCCCGCTTCCGCACCACCTAGCTCCCCCAGGCCCAGCCCCGTGCAAGCCGGGGCCGGCGATCGCCGCGGCGCTCTCAGGAGCACGAACACCACATGCGCACCGACACCACCGACACCACCATGCCCACCGCCACCACCACCAAGCCCGCCCGCAACCGCAGGACCCCGCCGCGCCTCGAGCAGCTCTCGCACGCCGACTCCGCGAACGCCACCAGCACGCCGGCCGCGGCGACCGCTGCGACCGCTGCGACCGAGCAGCCCACGCCGTCGCCGGCCGCGCCGGAGCTCACCCCCGCGGTCGCCGAGCGCCTGGCGAAGGAGAAGGCCAAGCTCGAGCGCGAGGAGAAGGCGGCAGCGCGCCGCCGCCAGCGCATCGAGGCGCTCGAGCGGGGCGAGACGCCGCCCACGGCGACGAAGGGCCTGCCGCCGGTCGTCAAGATGAACGAACTCGGCGCGCTCACTCGGCAGCTGCACCGCGCCCTCCGGCTCGCCGAGAGCAGCGAGGTCAAGGCCCTCGCCGCGACGGCCGAGCTCGGCGGGTGCGACGTCCGGGCGATCGCCTACTTCCGTGCGGCTCGCAACGAGGCGATCGCCCTCTGGAAGCGCCAGCACGAGGCCCGCGCCGCGGCGGGCGCCGTCGACAACGACACCTTGCATCCGCTCGGCCTCGAGGAGGACGCGACCGGAGACTACCGCCTGACCGAGAAGCCGCGGGTTTCCGAGTAGTCCGACGACGATGAACTCGTCGGGCCCGACAGCGATGAACTCGGGCCCGACGACCGTGAACTCGCAGAGGAAAAGCTCGCCAAGCGCCTAGACGGCCCTGGCGCTCTGCAGGAGAACTTGCACATGGAAACCTTGACTCGCGATGAAGCGCTCCGCCTCCGACGAGCCCTGCTGGGCACGTCGCGCCGGAACATCCTGGAGAGGCACCTCGTGTTCTGCCTGCTGATCGCCGGGGGGCGCATCTACACGGCGCAGCCGACGGCTCCCGCCAACGATCGAAGCTACGCGATCCGCTAGTCCGAACGGGGCCCGGTAGGCCCCGGCACCGCGCCGCGTTGTGCGGCCGGCCCGCGCCTGTCTGATGGCGCATGCCCTGGGGGACAGGGCCGATTGACCATTGGAGGTAGTATGTACCCGTATACGCTCACGGGGCTGACGGCTGAGCATTTCGCCGCGGCCCGCTTGAAGATCCACGCGCGCTCGAACGGACCCGCGCCGGACCGCTTCTGGGTTCTGCTGCGGCACGCCGGCTGGTGCGACGTGCCGCGCGAGGCGATGCCGCTGCTGTTCGGCGTCGACGACCTCGACGCGGCGGTGTCGGCGGTTCTGCAGGTCGAGGGAGTCGTCCGCGAGCTCTCGCTCGAGGAGCGACTCGACGCCGAGATGATGCTTCTGCACGCCGCGAAGGGAGGCGAGTGATGTCCTGCCCGCGCCCCAAGATCGTCCTCGACAGTCTGAACCTCGACGCGATGTATCACCAGTTGCTCTCCGCCGCCCTCGAGCGAGCCGGCTCTCTCTCCGAAGCCGCCGATCTGCTGGGCGTCTCGCTCAAGCGCCTCAGGGTCTTGTGCATCAAGCACAAGATCGAGACGCGGATGCTCGCCAAGTTCGACGTCGAGTGGCCCCCGAGGCCGGCTCGCAAGGCGCGGCGCGGGGCTTCGGCGTGCCCGGTCGGAGGTGCGTCGTGATGCGCATCCTGGTCGGGAGTCGCGATGAGGCGCGAGCGGATGAGCTCCGCGGCGTCGCGGTCGGCTACGTCGACGACGAGCTGCTCGAAGTGTTCACCGTCGGCGAGCTCGCCCCCGAGGAGCTCGAGGCTCTCGCTGAGCGCCTGGCCAAGGTGGCCCAGGACCTTCGCGCTGGACGGAGGTCAGTGCTCCAATGAAACGCCGGGTCGAGGCGCCCGCGCCGAACCAGGCGGACGGCGGGCGAGGAAACTGGAGCTGCGACGCGCCGCTGCGGAACTCGCTCCTCGAGCGGGCCCGTCGAATCGAGGCCGCGATCGACCTCGATTCGCTCGATGACCTGCACCGCGCCGTCGAGAGCGCGTGGCTTCACGTGCAGCTCCGCGACGGCGACAGGCTCGCTCTCCTCGAACTCATCGCCCGCCGGCGCGATCGGCTCGACCGAACACGAACGCCCGCTCGGTGAGAGCGGGCGTCGGCCTCCACGAATCCCCACGACTCGTTTCGGGTTGGCGGCTCGGCCGCCGGCGGACCCCGGACTGGATGAACGGGAACCCGAACCGGGTATACGATTTTGCCTCGATGGTCAAGGCAAAATATCGAACTTGACTCCGGCAACAGACCTGCCGTAGGTTGCCGCTTCCGGCCGTCCCCACCGGCCAGACTGGATACAGACATGGCGCAAACGCCTTCATGTCTGTTGCCGTCGTCGCAGGCCTCGCCCATCTGGACGAGCCCGTCGCCGCAGCTCGCCAGCGCGCAGGTGTTGCTGCACGCGTCGTCGTCGACCTGGTTGCCGTCGTCGCAGCCCTCGTTGTCGGTCCAGGTGAAGCCGTCCCCGCAGGTCGCGCTCTTGCAGCCCGCCACGCACGCGTCGGCGTCGTCCATGTTGCCGTCGTCGCACTCCTCGTCGGCGAGCGCGTTGACCTGATTGTCGCCGCACGCCGCCGCCGTACAGTCGACGTTGCAGGTCACCGACTCGCCCCCGTCGTCGCAGGCCTCCTCGCCCTCGACCACCCCGTCGCCGCAGACCGGCACCGAGCCCGTGCTGCCGCCCGTCATGCCGGTCGTCGTGTCCGTCGTGCCGGACGCGCCGGCCGTCGTCGTCGTCGGCTCGCCGGTCACGTCCGCGGTCGTGACGCTCGCCTCGGAGGTGGAGTCGCCCGGGCTCGTCGTCGTCGTCCCGGATGGGCCCCCCGAGGTGGGCTCGCTCGCGCCGCTGCTCGGGGTCGTCGTCGGCGAAGCGCTCGTCGTGCCGGTGGAGCTGGTCGTCGCCGAGGTCGTGTCGCCGGGGTCGGTCGCGGTCGACTCGCCTGGATTCCCAGGACAGGCGGCGAGCAGTGCAGGGAACAGGGCGCACGCGAGCGGTCGCATGCGCCCCACGGACCTCACCGAATTCGACCCGGGAGGATTTGCGCGAAAGAGCAGGGTAATATGGTTCATGACGCGACCTACAACCCGAGCCGAGTCGCGATGTCGCTAGTACAAATAATGAGCGAATTCGCTCACGAGAGCAGCGGCACTGATTCCCGCCCAGGATTTGCGGCCAGACGCGCTCGACTGCCTCACGAGACGGTCGTCAGCAGGCGGCTCAGCGACAGCTCGAGGTGGGTGTTGAACCACGCCGCGAGCTGCTCGTGCTGGCCGCGGGACAGCTCGGGCGCGAGCGCGCGCAGCTCGCGGGAGAAGGCCTGCAGCAGGTGCAGGCGCGCCGATTCGAGCCAGCGGACGGCCGTCGCTCGATGGACGCCGTGCATCAGCGCGATCTGGGCGCCGCTGACCCCGCGCACGTAATGCAGCCGCAACAGACACCGCTCGCGCCCGGTGAGCGCGGCTGCAGCGCGGGCGAAGAGCCGCCTGGCGAGCTCCTGGCGCTCGCCGTCGGTGAACGCGAGCTCCGGGTCGCGGGCGTCGAGCGCCTCGAGCGTGAGCTCGGCCGTCGCGGGCGACGACCGCAGCCGGACGGCCTCGCGGATCATGACGACGCGGACGAGCCCTCCCAGCCGTCCCTGACCCGCGTAGTGCATCACGACGGGCAGGTCGTCGCGCTGCTGCACGAACAGCCGGATCCGGACGCGCTGGCGGACCTCGGCGAGCTCGTCGGGGCCGAGCCGCTGGGCCGCGAGCGCCGGCTCGACCGAATCGAGGTAGCGCTCCTCGAACAGGCGCATGGCGGCGGGGCTGCCCTCGACGCAGGCCAGCGCGAGGTAGACCTCGCGGAGGTCGACGCCCGGCCGCTCCGGCAGCCGCGACCACCGCTCGACGGCCGCGAGCAGCCGGGGCGACGGCTTGATGTCCGGCCAGCAGCGCCGACCTTCGGCCGCGAGCGCCTGCGCCCGCGTCTCGGCCGCTTCAGTCTCGCTCGACGCCGGCACGTTCGCCTCCGATCACGCGGCAGGTGTCCTTGCCGTCGAGCGTGTGGGGATGGTCGGGGCCGAGCACGGCCGCGAGCTCCGCGAGCGCGGCCGCGCACATGCTCGCGGATTCGTCGTGGCGCCCGAGCCGGGCCAGCGCCCAGGCCTCGCCGATCCGGGCCCTCGCCGCGAGCAGCCCCGTGGGCACGGTCTCACGCGCTCGCCGGTACGACGCCACGGCCCCGGCGAAGTCTCCCTCGGCGCTCTGCACTTCGCCGAGGTTGGCCCAGCCGTGGGGCACGTCGACGACGAGCTCGCCGGCCATCGCCAGGGCCTCCTCGAGGCGGGCGCGGGCGCCCGCCAGGTCGCCGTCCAGCCGCTCCACCTCCGCGAGCGAGATCATCAGATCCGGCAGGGTGGCGTGCGCGTCTCCGTACAGCTCGCGCTGCACCTGCAGCGCCCGCTCGTAGTGCCGCCGGGCGCCGCGGTAGTCGTCGCGGGCGACGAGCACGTCGGCGTATCCGATGTGCGTCGTCACCTCCAGCGACCTCCTCCCCCTGACCGCGCCGCTGGCCCGGGCGGCCTCCCACTGCGCGGACGCTTCGTCGAAGTGGCCTGTGGCCTCGTCGAGCTCGCCGTCGAGCGTCGCCAGCGTCCCGCGCACGAGGCTCAGCTCGATGCGCTCGCGCGGGAGGCGGTGCAGCGGGGCGGCCGCCTCGGCCCAGGCGCGCCTCGGCGAAGCGGCCGAGCTGGCCCTGCGCGAGGATCAGCCCGCGCGCCGCCGAGGCGGCCACCGGCTCGTGACCGGTCCTGCCGGCGACCGCATAGGCCTCCGCGAACTGGCGCGCGGCCAGCTCGTAGTCGTACGCGTGAAGGCCGATCCAGGCCAGCCGGGCGAGCAGCTCCGCCTGCAGCGGCGCGTAGTCGAGCGCCCGGCTCCGCTGCAGCAGCGCCTCGATCGCCGCGCGCGCGGACGGATCGTCGGCGATCTGCTTGACCCAGACGACGGCCAGATCGAGCCGGACCTCCTGCACACGCGCCCCGAGGAGCGGGTCCTCCGGCTGGGGGAGGTCGCGCAGGGCGAGCCCCGCGGAGGCGCACTCGGACGCCGCATCGAGATCGGCGACGACACCGAGCAGGGGCAGGATCGCCGCGGGATCCGCCTCGCTCAGCCGCGCGGTCAGGGCGTCGAAGGCGACGCGTCGGCTCTCGAGGCAGATCCACTGGCCGCGCTGCTCGGGCGTGCCGCGCAGGGCGGCTCGCGGCAGACCCGGGCAGACCTCGCCGTAGGCCTGCGCGAGCTCGGTCGCGTACTCCTCGAGCCGCGCGAGCGCGTGTCGCTTCATGGTGCGGAGGTGCTTCCCGCCGCCGGTCTGCGCCGGCTCCGTGCCGTCGGACAGGCGCGCCGCGATCGCGGCGCGACGCTCGGCTCCCCAGCTCTCCGCGAGCGGAGCAGCACAGACGGGTGGTGGTCGTGACGCGAACCAGCCGCCGGCCACGAGCGCGCCGACGGCGGTGGCGACGACGCCGGTGACGAGCCGGATCCGCCGCTGGTTCTGGCAGCGCCGCAGCTCGGTGAGCAGCGCCCGCATCGTGGGATGGCGGCCGCTGCTCTCGAACGCGAGACCACGAGCGAGCGCGCGGGCGAGCCTCGCGGGCCCGGGGAGCCTCGTCAGGTCGGGCCCGTGCGCCTGCGAGCGCGTCCACGCCTCGACGGACGCCCCGGAGAACGGCCGCTTGCCGCCGAGCGCCTCGACGAGCGCGACGCAGAACGCGAATTGATCGGTGGCCGGCGTGGCTCGCAGTCCTCTGAATTGCTCGGGCGCCATGTAGGCCGGCGTGCCGAGGCGGGTCGCCGTGGCGCTGAGCGCGTGCGCCAGCAGCGAGCCCGACACGTCGCCCGGCGGCGATTCGTCGGGCAATTCCATCGACGCCGCCAGACCGAAGTCGGTGACGACCACGCGACCGCGCGCGTCGACGAGGACGTTGGCGGGCTTGAAGTCGCGGTGGACGATGCCGACCTCGTGCGCCGCCGCCAGCCCGAGACCTGCCTGCTCGAACAGGTCGACGACCTCCCGCCAGGGTCGCGGACGGCGGCGCAGGTGCTCGTCCAGCGGCTCACCATCGATCTCTTCCATGGCGATGTAAACGTCCGCGCCCGCCTCGCCGGCGTCGTACACGGACACGACGTTGGGGTGCCGGATCCTCGCCAGGCTCTGCGCCTCGCGCAGCAGTCGCAGCCGCCGCTGCTCGGTGGGCCGCAGATCGGCGCGCAGGACCTTGAGCGCGACCACGCGATGGAGCACCGGGTCGTGGGCCTCGTACACCGTCCCCATCGCTCCGGCCCCGAGGACGCGGCCGATGGTGTAACGGCCCGCCGCACGACCGGGCCCGCGAGCCTCGGCGGCGAGCAGCGCCGCCACGCCCTCGAAGCACGGGTGACACGCGTCCACGTGGCGCTCGACTGCTTCTCGCGCGACGAGGTCCAGCGCCCCCGCGGCGAAGTCGAGCAGCACGGATTCGTCGGGACAGGGCGAGGAGGGCGAGACCATGGACGGTCGCCGGCAATCTGCCACGTCGCCGAGCCGCCTGCTGGCGACCGTCCCGTGAGCGAATTCGCTCATTTTTGACCTGGCGACATCGCGGCTCGGCTCGGGTCGTAGGCCGCGTCATGAACCACATTAACCCATTCTTTTGCGCGAATTCTCCCGGGTCGAATTCGGTGAGGTCCGTGGGGTGAACGGGACCACGCAGCCGAGCAGCAGCATGGTCGAGACGACGAGGGGCTCCGACGAGGGTGTCGAGGCCTCCACGGGTCGTCGGATCGGCGCGACCGCGTGCTCCGCGCCCGACGCCAGGCTTCCATCAGGACCCACGCCGACAGCATGGGGCACAGCACCTCATCCATCTCAAGAACATGAGTTCCGGGCAGAAAATGCTCGTTATACGAATTCTTTCGATACTCACGGAAATCGAACAGGATTCACTGGTAATTCTCGAAGAGCCCGAACTTCATCTGGATCCTGCTTGGACTGCGCAACTTGTCGGATTACTTATTGATTTGTTCAGGGGCTATTCTTGCCATTTTTGGATCGCCTCGCACAGCCATAGTGTTATCAATTCAGTGCCGTCCAGCCACGTAGTCCACGCCCGAGACGGCTTTGTGACCACTCCAGAAAAGCCCACTTTGCTTTCAAATGAGCCGGACATCGCGCTGTCGCTATATCGCGCCAAGCCTGGCGCCGTAGCTGATTTTATCGAGTCCGCAATTTCTGCAGCGGATACGTTCGATGAACTTGAGCGGATCGTTTCTCAACTCGGCGAATCTTCAACACGCTTTCGCGCCTGGAGGCGGCTACTTGAACTCCGCGGTCGATAACACCTATGCGAAAGATTGAAACCGTCACAAATCGTCGACTGCTTGGTCGACTGGACAGAACTCTTGTGCGGACGCTTTTGCGCTGTATTGTTAATGCGTCGAAACTCGGCTCGGGACTCCGAAGTTGCCCTGCCTATACAACCTTGAGAGGACGCCGAGGGATTGATCTACAACCGCTACTTCACGGACACGTCCCACGCGGTCGGCGTGCCGATCCTGCCGGTGCTCGGGGGGCGCTGCGAGTATTGACGTGTCCTGCGTACGGGGCCGGCGCTCGCTCGAGCTCACGTCGCCGCAGATCGCCTCGGCGCAGGTTCACTGGAAGCCACACGGAGGCCGACTGCGCCCTAACCGCATGTGGAACGGTTCCACATGTTGGCCTCGCAAGACCGGCTACAAGAGGCTGTAGCGCTGTTTCGAGACAGAACTTGGTGAAATCATGTACGCGTGGCGCTGGACCCCTCTACGGGCCAATTTGCGGGCGAACGTCTCGAAAAGAGCCAATTCCGCCGGTCGCTGGGCCGCCGAGACAAGCGGAGCGAGGCGCCGCTGTCGGGTGTCGACGTCAATCCACACCGAGTCGCGCCCGCCTGCCTCACGACTTCGGAAGCGTAGCCCCGAGCTCGTCGAGCGCGCGGGTGGCGGCGCCGTCGGGTACCTGGCGAAGCGCGCGGTTTCTGATCCGACGAAGGCGCTGCTCGTCGCGCAGGAGGCCCTCGGTCCACAGAAACGCGACGTCGCTCGCGAGGGCGAGCATGTCTTCGTCCGTCAGCTCACGCTTGCCGACAAGCTCGCCGTAGCGCTTCAGTCGCCGTCGGACGGTCCGCAGGCTCGCGCGGCATTCAACGCACTCGTGGCAGTCGGCCTCCACGCGGAAGCGAAGCGTCTCGTACCAGTACTGCTGCTCCCGGGCGAAGAAGATGAAGGGCCGTTTGCACGTCCAGCAGTCACGCAGCGTGTCCACGTACCAATGCAGATGCGACATCGTCGAGAAGTTCTGCTTACGGACGTCGGCGGGAATCGCGGACTCCGGGAAGGTCACGTCCTTAGACCACTCCGGCGGCCCGGGGATCACGTCATCGTCACCGACCTGCCCGGAGGGCACGATCTCGGTGCCGTAGCGCGGATGGGGAACGAGATTCGCGAGTCTCTCGAGCGTTCGCGTGGATCGTTGGGGCGAAGGGGACTTGGTCTTCTTGGTCGTACGCGCCATGAGGAGCTCTCGACTTCGACTGATCTGCTCACGGGCAACGGCGAGTGGCTATCGCCGCTGCACGACCATTCCGCGGCGCGTCCCGACCTCGCGAGTGGCCGCCCCGTTCGCCGACTACAAGGGGGCGGCGACAAGGACAACGCGGACGAGCTCCGACCCGCTCAGTGGCTGGACGGTGGCCGCTCACCCGCGGAGCACACCCCGGGCGACGGTCGGGGCCGCGCGTGCGTCACGGGGGCAGCAGCGCGCGGACGGCGGCGGCCTCGGTCCGGCCTTCGCGCGCGAGCGCCCGCGCCAGGGCGTCGACCTGCTCGCGCGCCTGATCCAGATTCGGCGCGACGTCGAGCCACGCGGCGAGCACCGCGTCGACCGGGCGCGGGGCATGCTCGGGGGCGCCCAGCACCAAGCTTCGGCGGGCGCGGGTCTTGGCGTCGTCGGGCAGCCGGCAGGCGTGCACCAGCGGGGGCAGCGTCGCCACGTCGTCGCTCAGCCACAGGTAGCGGGCGATGCGCTCGATCGCGCCGATCACCTTGTACCGAGGGCCCTCGAGCGCGTCGAGGCAGGCGGCGAGGATCGCCTCGCGGCCGGGCAGGCGGCCGCCGCGCTCAGCCCGGGCGAGGGCGCAGGCCAGCGTTTCGGCGCCGCCGTTGCCGGCCCGACCGATGGCGTCACGCAGCGCGCTCGCGGCGCCCGCAAGGTCGCCGCCATGACCGAGCACCACGGCGACGGTGGTCGGCCCGCTAACGGGGTCGCGTAGCGCGCGGGCGGCGGCCAGGGTGTTGGCGCGGGCGGCCGCGGGCAGGGACTCGACGAGGTCGGGTAGGACCCAGGGGCGCGCTCCTGGGTGCACTGGCCGTGCGCTTCGGCGAAGCGCGCGATCACGGCGAGCACCCGCGCCTCGGTGATGGCCTCGGGGTGGCGCAGGAGCCACTCGGCGATGGTCAGCGTCACGCCGGCGAGCCCGGTCGAGCTGTGGCCCTGCGGGTCGACGCCGCGCGCGTCCTCAAGCGCCGCGTCGACGTCGCCCAGGCGAAGAGCGAGTGTGATCAGGCGCACATGCCGGGTCGAGCCGATCGCCCCTTGCTCTTTGCCCTTGGCCAGGGCGGCGCGCACCTGCCGGAGTTCGTCGGGGTCGACCAGGCGCTGGCCGAGCACGGCCCACGCGTCGCGCTGCTCGGCCGCCTTGAGCGCCTTGAGCGCGTCCTTGCCCTCGGCGAACGCGCCGGGCGGCGGGGGCGGCGGCTCGGCGGGCTCGGCGGGCACCTGGTAGAGCGGGCCGACCTGCTCCAGCGCCGCGAACGGGGTCCAGCTGGGCTCGGCGTCTGTGGCCGGGCCCGCGGTCACGAGGCCCACGACGCCGAGCGCCTGGTCGATCTCGCCGTCGGCCCACCACGCCTCGGCGAGGTCGGTCAGCGCCCAGGCGCGGTCGTCGAGGTCCGCCTGCGCCGCGGCCAGCGCGGCCACCCGCTCGCGCAGCGCGCGATCGCGCAGCCAGCGTACGTCGCTGGCGATCCACCGACCGCTCCAGCCAGCATCCAGCGCGGCGACGTACCAGGCGCGCGCGGCGTCCTCGTCGACGACCAACAGGCGCAACGCCGCGGCGCCGAACGCCGCGGCGCGATCGGTCTTCGGGCGCTGGAGCAGCGCGTGCGCGCGCGTCTCGACCGGGCCGCGCGGCGC
This sequence comes from Nannocystis pusilla, assembly GCF_026626665.1. Taxonomy (GTDB): domain Bacteria; phylum Myxococcota_A; class Polyangia; order Nannocystales; family Nannocystaceae; genus Nannocystis; species Nannocystis pusilla. The sequence continues at coordinate 5,349,418 of NZ_JAPNKE010000002.1, read as the reverse complement.
GTCGGACCACGGCGGGCGCGGAGCTTCGGCCCACGCGATGGCGATGAGCTCGCCGAACGCGCGCTCCTCGCCACCGGCGTAGACGCAAGCGCTCTTCACCGCGGCGTCGAGCCACTTCGTGGCGTCGCCGCCCGCCTCGCGGATGAGCGCGACCTCGGCGAACGCGCTCGCGCCGCTGGCCCAGTGGCGATGGAGGCGCTCGGCACGCTCGGGGAAGAGCGCACGCACCTCACGCACATCGCGGAACAGCGGGTCGCCGATGGCCTTGAGCTGGCGGTGCTCGCCTGCAGCGGAGCCGCGCGCGCGTGCGGCCGCGGCGAGCAGGATCCGCGCCGCCCAGACCGGCCTGCCGTCGTCGATCTGCGAGCCCAGGAGCGCCTCGGCGTGCGCCATCCAGGCTTCGGCGTGCGTCGAGTCGCGGATCGCGCGGCGAGCGCAGGCGGCGGCGGCGAGGCAGATACCGTTGCTGCGCACGTCCTTCGGGGCGCGCTTCTTGCCGAGCTGGAGCAGCGCGGCGATGGCGGCGGCGACCGCGGCGTGGTCGGGCGGGCGCTGGTCGACGAGCGCGGTGACGACCGAGGCGAGCGCCTCGGCCTCCTCGCCGCCGTCCTGAATCATGGGCGGCTGCTTGGCCGCCTTGATGGCGCGCTCCCAGGCCAGGTCGGCGGCTCCGACCCCGGGCGTGGCCGCGGCGATTGCGCACCAGGCGTGGGCGCGGGCGACCTTGTGGTGGGCGTCGATGGCCTCGGCGAGGCGCTCGGCTCCGGCCAGGTCTCCCGCTGCCACGGCGCGCTCGGCGGCGGCCTGCAGTTGGCGGGCGGCGAGGTAGCCGGAGGGCGCGGCGCCTTTCAGCGCAGCGACGTCGAGGTGGGGCAGGACCTCGGCGTCCCAGGCGCGCCCCCACGACCAGCCGACCGCGTCGCGGCCAACGCCGGCGACGTTCTTGGCCTGCAGCGGTCCGCCGATCGCGCGGATTGCGCTGACGGGCAGGCCACGCGCGACCGCGAGGCGCTGCAGCGCGAGCGCGGCGACCGCGCGCGCACGTTCGTCCAGGGCCGCCAGGGCGAGGACTGCGCCGGCCGCGTCGCCGGCGTTCACGCGACGGACGGCGTCGTCCCAGGCCGAGCTCGGTCCGCGGGGGCGAGCCGCAGCCTCGAGGCAGGCGGCGGCACGGGCGACGACATCGACGGTGCTCGTGGCGGGGGGCTGGATCATGGTTCGGGTTCGACCGCAAAGCGTGCGAGCCGTCAAGCGTCCGGGGTCGTCGCGCGCCGCTTGCTGTTGCCGCGAGCCGCCTCTCGGTCGCACGCAGATCCCCGACCTCGTCGGATTCCTGGTCGCCGACGGCCGCGGGTGGGCGCTTCCGTCGTCGAACCTGCTCGTCGCGGAGCTCCCGGACACTGCCGAACGCCTGCGCGCTGTCTAGCGACGATCCGGTCGCCGCCTATTCACGGGTCGCCGCGTGCATCGGCGCGCATTCCGTGGCCCGCAAGACCTTCGGCGGCTACCACCGAAACGCAAGACGGTGTCACAACGCCGCGCTGCCGGGACTGTGACGCGGCATACCTGCTTCGTCGCCATCATCGGTGGCGGTTTGTCCCAAAGACCATTCGCTGTGGGCCTGCCGCGAGCATCCTTGGTCGGGCGTGTACATGCTGCACGGGTGACGCGTGGCCCGGCTGCGCCGGGTCTGAGCTGAAACCGGCGAATTTCACTTCCGGGTGAGTCCCGCATGGGCTGACGCGCACCCACGAGGAGGCACTTACGCGACCTTCTCGGCCACGTCAATGGGTGGATCGAGTTGAGCGTCGCGGGTACGAAGGGCGGTCACGAGGTCTTTCATGCCGCGATAGCCCTTGATGCGATGGAAGCCGCGCTGCAGCTCGTGGATGGTGGCACCAATCCAGCGCAGGATCATCGAGCCGCCGCGCCAGCGCTTCACGCGGTTCTCCGTCGCGCCCTCCTGGACGCCCAGGACGTGCTTGGCGCCGGTCTCGTCGAAGCCGAGCGCGATCAGGACAACGTGCTGGTCGACGTAGATCCCATCGATCATGATGGCGGCGAGCGCGAGCTCGCTGAGGTCGCGCCGGAGCCACCGATCCAGCTCGGCTCCGGTCGCCGCGACGAATCGGCACCGGGTTGGCGAAGAAGGGCGAGATGTCGGTCGGCGTGGCGCGGCAGTACTCCGGGACGCTCGGCGGGCCGCGGCGCCGCTCGACTCGCTGGCCGTGATACACCCCGCCGGTGACGCCCGCGCGACTCCGGCCGCCGCTGACGGTGGCGACGATCGGCCCTCCACAACAGGGGAAGACGACGCTCGCCGCGGCCCTCTCACGGCTCCTCGGGCCGCGGAGCGACGCCCGGGTCGTCGACTACATCGAGCTCACCCGCGGCGGGAAGTACTACCGCGAGGGCAAGGTCGAGACCCAGGCCGCGCGCTGGCTCGAATACACGACCGAGACCTGGCGGATCGCCCACCTCGACCTCGCCGGCAGGACGACCCGCGCGATCACCCAGATCGCGCCGCTCACCTGGGCCGAGGCGATCATCCTCGTGATCTCGCCGGCGAGCGGGGCCTCGGCCGCCGATGGGCGCGTCGGCGAGCTCCTCCGGATCGCCGCCCACCACGACACGACGCGGGCGATCGTCTTCATCAATCAATGCGACCGCGACGACGACCCCGAGCTCGTCGACCTCGCCGAGCTCGAGGCGCGGGTCCTCCTCGACGCCTGCGGCCTCGACGGCGACGAGGCGCCGGTGATCCGCGGCGCGGCCCTGCCGGCGCTCACCGGCGATGACCGATGGAAGCGGTCGATCTTCGAGCTGGCCGAGGCGATCGATCGCTGCCTCGTCGCGCCGCCCCGGGACCCGACGGCGCCGCTGCGGATGTCGGTCCTCCGCGGCTTCTCGATCGCCGGCCAGGGCGCGGTCGCGGCCGCCCGGATCGAGCGCGGGACCCTCCGCATCGGCGACAAGTTCGACCTCCTCGGCACCACCCACCACCGCTGGCTCGCCCCCGAGGACCGGCTCCTCCGCACCCGCCGCGTCGCCGCGAGCCTCCACGCCTTCGACCGCGTGGTCGACGTCGGCCGCCCCGGCGAGCTCCTCGGGGTCACCGTGCCGGCGCGCGCAGACGAAGGGTGGCGTATGTGGCGACGGGTGTGCCGCGGGCTCACGATCGCCGCCCCCGACTCGCTCGCGCTTCGCCGCCGCTTCACCGCCTGCGTCCGCCTCCTCGCCGCCGACGAGGGCGGCTGGCCCCGCGAGCTCGCGGAGGTGTTCACCAGCCAGGTGGTGATCGGCACGGCGAGCGAGGGGGCTACCCTCCGCACGTCGACGCCGACGCCCCGCGCCGGTGACACGGTCCTCTTTGAGGTCTCGTTGGTCTATCCGATGGCGATCCTGGGCGGCGAGCGCCTTCTCGTCCGGCGGCATGATCGGCTTATCGGCCTCGGGGTCGTCGTCGAGCCCCTCGGGCCGATCGAGGTGATCGAGATCGACGGGGCAGAGCCCTGATCTCCCCGCCGTGAGGAGCGTCAGCGTGTCGGCCTCGGAGCCATCGACCACGCCTCCGGGTGCTGCGCCAGGGTGCGGTCGAACAGCGCCGCGAGCGGGCTCGACACCCGGCTGCGCGCGAAGAACTACAAGATCCCGGCCGGCGGTGCTCCGGCCCTACGTGCATGCGGGAGTGATGCTCGCCGCGACGTCGTGGTCGACGAGGTCGAGGAAGAAGTCGAACTCGACGACGACGAGGATCAAGACGCCGATGACGCGCCTCGCCTCCGAACCTGACGAGCTTGGGGGTCACCAGCGAATGGCCCCGTGACCCCCCGATGATGCCCTGGATGCCATCTGGCAGAGCGCCATCTACGGCGCTGTCCCCCCGGCCGGCGACTGAACGCGCAGCTCGGAACGGTCGCCACGCCACCCACGTGTGATGTGGACCGCCCGGTGACCGTCGAACTGATACGCGCCCCCGGAGGTACCGATCCAAAGTCGGCCGCTACGGTCCTCCAGGAGGCTCTGAACGTGTCCGTTGCCGAGGCCATCCTTCTCCGAGACGGTCATGAAGGATGTCCCGTCGAAGCGGGTCGCACCGCCGCCGCCGGTGCCGAGCCAGAGATTGCCGCTGCGATCCTCGATCATCGCCCAGACGTCGTGGCTGCCCAGCCCATCGCTCGTCGTGTAGGTCGTGAATGCCGCTCCGTCGTGGCGGGAGAGGCCGCCGTTAGTCCCGAACCACAGGTTCCCGCGCCGGTCCTCGAGGATGCTGAAGACAAAATCATTGGCGAGCCCCTCGCGTGTTGTGAACCTCGTGAACACCTCCCCGTCGTGGCGGATCACGCCACTTCCATTCGTGCCGAACCACAGGTTCCCAGAGCGGTCCTCGCGGATGCTCCAGACCAGCCAGGGCGAACGATTGCCCGTCGGGAAGTCCGTGACGGATGTGGCCAAGGGGAGCGCGAAGCTCGAGAACGTCGTGCCGTCGTGGCGACAGACGCCGCCGTCGGTTCCGAACCAGAGCGTTCCATGGCGGTCCTTCGCCGCGCTCAGGACCTTGTTGTCGCTCAGTCCATCGGCCACCGTGTACGTCGTGAACGACGTGCCGTCGTGGCGATAGACGCCACCGTCGGTGGCGAACCAGATGCTCCCGGCGTCATCCTCCACGATCCCCGTACCGATCCCCCGCTGAATCCCTCCCGTTCGGTGAAGCACACGAAGGAATCACCATCGTGGCGGCAGACGCCGTCGGAGATCGTCCCGAACCAGAGGTTCCCCGCCCTGTCCTGGTACATCTCGACGATGTACTCGCTGATCTGTCGCGCCGAGTCGGATGCCGGAACTGTCGGCTCATCGACGCGGTGCCCGCCAGGGCGCGAGGCCCCGCTGCCTGCTGCCGGCGTCTGTGCGCGCAGCGAACGCGGATCGTCGGCACAGGCACCGCCGAGCGCGAGCAGTGAGAGTAGGGCGTCGATCGAGGCTGGGTACGATCTCATCGGTGGGCGGCTCTCCGGCGGGGCAAAGGTCGGCAAGGCTGAGGGTCCGAGGATAGTACGTTCGAACCAGGAGATGCTCCATGCTTTTGCACAGGAGCGGACCATCTGAACCTCGGCGCTGACGCGGGCCGCGTTGAAGGGCGGAGCACACGCCGGGTGCGCCCGAAGTCGCTGGTCAGCCAGTCGGCTACGGACCGTGTGTCGCGGCGCCACCACCGGCGAGCGCATCGTCGTCTCCTCATCCTCCTGTCCTCCGAGACAGGCGGACTCCATGACGGTGCGGCGGGCCGAGGATGCGGGCCTGTCGCCAGTGCTCGCGCTGTTGTTCCTCGTGCCGGGCGTCAAACTTCGCGCTGCTGCTCACGCTCCACTGCTGCCGAGCGCGCCGAGGCCGGAGCCGGGCGGCCCTGCTCGGCGTCGCATTCGGGGTGGTGCTCGCCGTGCGCGGCTGGTGCCCCCGCGCCGCCTCGGCGATCCTCGACGAGGTGGCGCGCCGGGGGCACCGTCCCGGCCGACTGGGGTCGACGATCGCTCGTACGCCTCCGTATCGCCGAGCACCGTGCCCCCCTGTGCTACCGTATGCGGATGCGCCTTATCCATGGAGTGATCGGATCCCTGTTGCTGGGCGGGTGTGTTCCAGCGACGGCAGACGACAACGACACGACCGACACGACGGTCGACATCAGCGGATCCGGCTCGACGAGCGACCCGAGCACCCCGGCGACCACCGCGGGCGAACCCACCACCGCTGACTCGACCACCGCTGACTCGACCACCGGCGCCGCCGGTTCCTGTCCCGATGGCGACGTCGTGGTGCACAACCAGGCCGCCCTCGAGGCCCTCGCCGGCTGCACGCACATCACCGGCTCGCTCTTGATCTACGACGACGTGACGTCTCTGGCCCCGCTCGCCGCGCTCACGCGCATCGACGTTAGCCTGGCCATCACGACGGAGGACGGCGGCAAGGCGCCGCCGCTGACGACGCTCACCGGCCTCGAGGGCCTCACGTCGATCGGTGGCTCCCTCCGCCTCGGGCACATGCCGGGACTCACCTCCCTGTTGCCGTTGTCCGGCCTGCAGGAACTGTCCGGTGGGTTCTACTTCAACTTTATGCCGAACCTGAGCTCGCTCGAGGGCCTGCACAATCTCACCGCCGTCGGGAGCATCGGCCTGGTCAGCCTGCCCGCGCTTACCGACCTCGCGGGCCTGCGCAGCGTCGAGGCCACCTTCAGCATCCACCTCCAGCAGGTCGGCATCACCGACCTTCAGGGCCTCGAGGCGCTCACCGAGCTCACTGTCGAGCTCAGCGCCAACGACAACCCGAACCTGCAGAGTCTCGCTGGCCTCGAGGCAGTGGACTGGAACGGCCTTTCGCTGAGCCTGACCGGCAACCCGCTGCTCACCGACCTCGGGGCGCTCACGGGCGTCCAGCAGATGGTCTCGATCAATCTCGTCGAAAACGGCCTCACCGACCTTGTCGGCCTCGAGTCCTTGACGAACGTCGAGATCGACCTCGTCCTCTCGCAGAACCTCGCGCTCGCCGACCTCGGCGCGCTCGCCGAGCTCGAGTCGGTCGACCGGCTGCTGCTCAACTCGCTGCCGATCTCCGACCTCGCGGGCCTCGCCTCGCTGGTCGAGGTCCGCGAACTCTTCGTATGGTCGACCGAGATCGCGACCCTCGGGCCGCTGCCGGCGCTGCAGCAAGTCGGCGACATCGAGCTCCGCTCCAACCCTGTCCTCGTCTCGCTCGCCGGCCTGAGCAGCATCAGCTCGCTAGGCCGGGTCGAGATCTCCGACAACGAAGCACTGCCGACGCTCGGCGAGCTCACCGAGGTGGTCTCGGCCGAGTCGCTGGTGCTCCTGAACAACGCCGCCCTCGTCGACCTCGTCGGCCTCGGTGCGCTCGCCGAGGTCGACGGCCAACTCTACATCCGCGACAACCCGGCCCTCACGTCGGTCGACGGACTCACCGCGCTGACGAAGGTCGGCGACCGCCTGAGCATTCTCTTCAACTCGTCCCTGCCGCAGGCCGACGCCGCCGCCTGGGGCGCGGAGTCGACGTCTCCGGCATCGTCAAGATCGCCGGCAACAAGGACGCGCCAGGCCCCGTCGACCCATGCCCGTGGCCGAACGACGGGGAGTGCGACGAGAAGATCGGCCTCTGCGTCGCCGGCAGCGACATGGAAGACTGCGTGTGATCGATGTCGACGATAGCCTGCGAACCCGACGAGGCCGGTAACGCCGAGCCCCACGCCATGCAGGATAACCGCCGTCCGTCGCCCGGCACACTGCTGCGCGCGGGGTTGAAGATGCTCAGATTGCACCTGTCCTGAAACCGCCCTGCGCGGGCTTGCGCTCTCCTCGAGCCTGGGGTCTGCTTCCGGGTGCTCCGGCGCTAACCCGGACGGGACCCTCACCCGCTGAAACGGCGCAGCATGACACGGCCGAGCCGCCACCGCATGTCGTGCATCACCGCTCGCCCGGCGTCAGGCTGTGCGTCCTCTTGTTCGCCAGCCTCGTTTGACATGTCCTTCAGGACATCCATGCGATCACGAGCCATCGAAGGCCGCGACGAAGACCCGGGTGAATCCATCGATATTCGCGGCCCCGAGTAGATACAGCGAGCCGTCGGCGCCGATCGTCACCCGGGCGCTCGCCAGCGCGTCCGTTGCGCAGGTATGGGACACGCCCGGGTCGCCCGAGGCCTCGACCTTGGCGACCCGCATCTCGCCGAACCAGTCGATGCCGATGGCCAGCTCGCCCGCGCCGTTGGAGGCGAGGTCGACGACCGAATCGTTGATGTCGATTGCGGACCCGGATGCTCCCAGACGACCGTGCCATCTGCGGTGTAGCGCCCGACCGTCGAATTGTTGGTGCCGGAGAACATGGACGCGAACAGCATGTCGCCGCCTGCGAGCCAGCGCGCGTGCGCCCGATTCATCACCCCCTCCGGCTCGTGCGACCACAGCACCGCGGCGTCGGGCGAGAGCTTGACGGCCGAGCCCTTGGCGACACCCGACTGACTGCTCCAGTCGAAACCCGCCATCGTGCCGGCGGTGTCGACATCGAGCACGCTGATCGTCGCGCCGGGCAGCTCCTTGTCGAAGACCAGCGCGCCATCAACATCGTGCTTGATGAGCCGCGTGCGCGGGTCGTCCTCGGAGATCATGCTCAGGACCGTGTCGCCGGTGGAATTCACGGCGAATACGACCGGGGTGGGCTCGGGCGCTCCGAGCTCGCGCTCCCACACGAGCACCCCGTCTCGATCGTACTTGCGGATCCCGGTGGCGGGTTGGCCGCTGTAGCGCACATACGCGATATACCGGCTGTCCTCGGCGTCCACGCCGGCGAAGTGGTGCACCGTCTCCGGATGGGGGCCGACGATCACCGCATCGAGCAGGGCGCCCTCGGCGTCGAGCTCACGCACGACGAAGCCGGGACATTCGGGCCCGGCGATCAGCACGTGGCCGCGCGAGTCGACCGCCAGATCACTATAGGAGGCGGTCGTGCTGGTCGACACGTAGATCCAGCGTGCGCCTGGGCAGGCAAACTCGACCGGGTCCGGTATCGGCTCTCCGGTGCTTTCACCACTCGGAGCCCAGAGCGGCGAGAAACCCTGCTCCGGCCATCCCTCGCACTCGCCAGGACCGCCGCTCTCCGTCGGCTGGTCGGGTTCTCCATCCGTCCAAGTCGCCTCACTGTCCGAGGTCGAGGTCGAGGTCGAGGTCGAGGTCGAGTCGGACGGCCCGCCCGTCGTCGCGTCGGTCGTCGAGCCTCCTGACGGACCCTCGGTGACGAAGAGCGGGGATTCCACGTTGCACTGGCAGAGGAGCAGCATGGCGAGTGTAGAAGTCGAACGCATGAACTACGCGCCGAGCAAGAAGCGCGCCGGACGAGAATCGAGAGCAGTGTCACCCGCGCAGCGGACCGCATGTCAACGCTCACGACAGGCGTGTCGGGCGCCGGTGCGAAGTAGCGGACCATGTGGAAACACATTCGAACCGCTCGACCGCTTGCGCGACGCGGTCGGCCGTGAGCGCGCCGCCTTCGGCTTCCCGGCGATCCGGCGGAGAGTTCGCGCGGCAGGTCCTTCCGCGAAGGTGACGGCATTCACCTCCGTCACGCGCGGCCGATCACAGGCGCACGTCAGGAGAACCTAGCGAAATAGTTAGGAAAAACGTGACCTGTTTTAAAGATAATTCGATCGAGTCAGCGACGGCCCTCGGCGAGTTGCGAGCCCGGCGCTCACCCACATCCTGATCGGTGGAGGTCGCGCATGAAATCGCTCCATTACGCGTTGCTCGGGACGCTCCTCGTTTCGCTCGGCATCGGTTGCAGCAAGCCCTCGGCGGCGGACGAGCGCGTCGCTTCCACGCGCCGCGAGGCTCGTCGGGGCGACGGCGCGAGCCAGGACGACCGAAGCGGCGCCGAGAAGGGCACCCGGCACCGGACCTTGCACTGGTTGTGGGTCCAGGACGATCACGACGACCGTGACGCGAACGATGACGGCGAGAACGACGAGGGCGACAAGGAGTGACGGCGGGCGATCGCCGGCGTCGCCAGTCGGGCTGGACTCGCGGCCGCGAGGCCTCTACTGACCAGACCCAGTCGTCGAGGACGACCCGCGAGTCGTAGATGCCGTCGCCGGTGTCCCAGAGGGCGAACCATGAGCTGGCCGCGCGTGAAGTTTGCCGGCCATCTTCAGCCAGCCGGCGCCGCCGCCGGTGGTGTCGTCATGACTGCAGCTCCCTGCCCGACGCGGCTTCGGGGCCGAACAGCCGGTCGTGCGCCTGCGCGAACGCCTTCGGGGTCTCGGGCTTGATGAACAGGGCCGTGACCTCGGGGTGGGCGGCTCGTACCTTGGCCTCGATCGTGGCGACGGCGTCCTCGACCACGGGCACACGCAGATCGTCCTCGAACTCGAGGCTCAGGGCGACGAAGATTTGATCGGGCGCGAGCTGACTCGTCAAGGCGCCGTTGGCGGCCGCACTGCCGGATGGGCGGCGGCGATCGCCAGCACCGCTTCGACGACCCGGGGCTCGGCGCGCTCGCCGATGAGCAGCTCCTTGCTCTCGCGGGCGAGCACGACGGCGACGACCGCGAGCACGACGCCGATGAGGATCGAGGCGAGACCGTCCACGCGTGGATCGCCGAGGGCGACGCTACCGGCGACGCCGCAGAAGGCGATCAGCAGGCCGACGAGGGCCGCGCTGTCCTCGAACAGGACCATGAAGGTCGGCGGGTCCTTGCTCCGGCGCACCGCCTCGAGATAACCGAGCTCGCCTTTCACCACGCGGAACTGGCGGAAGGCGACCGTCCAGGAGCCGACCTCGAACAATGCCGACAGCGCGAGGACGATGTAGTTGATGCGCGGGTCGGTGATCGGCTCCGGGTTCAGGATGTGGACGATCCCCTCGTACATCGACACCCCCGCGCCCAGCGCGAAGATCAGCAACGCGACAATGAAGCTCCAGAAATAGAGCTCGCGCCCGTAGCCGAACGGATGCATCGGATCGGGCCGTCGCGCCGCGCGGGCGAGGCCGTAGAACAGCAGGACCTCGTTGCCGGTGTCGACGAGCGAATGGATCCCCTCCGTCAGCATCGACGAGCTGCCCGTCCACCACGCCGCGGCCAACTTCGTCAGCGCGACGAGGAGGTTGCCGGCGAGCGCGGCGAAGATGGCCCGCCGTCGCCCCTCGGCGGCGATCTTCATGCTGGTGCGGGGCGGACTCACTCGCTTGACGTGATCCGCGTGGCCCGCGTCGTCAACCGCGTTCCGACCCATTCGCAGGACGCGGGCGTACGTGGCGGCCCAGCGAGCTCAGCTCGCGCTCTGGCTTCGATGCGAACGGCGGTGGCGCTGTCGCCTACGGTACGGCTCGGTCCGGCGGCTCGTCGCAGTCGCGCCTGGGAGGCGGCCGGAGGACGCGGCCGACGGCGGACGCGCCGGACCGCGCGACTCGCCGGGAGCGTCACAGGCGGGCGAGTCGGCCGCCGTCCACGACCATCGCGGTGCCCTGCACGAACGCGGCCTCCGGCGCGGCCAGGAAGGCGATCGCCGCCGCGACGTCCTCGGGGTGGCCGACCTCGGAGCGATCGATCCGCTCGACGCCCGACTTCACGTTGGGGTTCTCCCACAGCATCGGCGTGTCAATCGCCCCGGGCAGCACCGCGTTGACGCGGATGCCCCGCGGCTTGCCCTCGATCGCGGCGCTGCGGGTCAGCGAGACCAGAGCCGCCTTGGCCGCGGCGTACGGGGCGACGTGGGGCTCGGTCTCGCGGGCGTGGATGCTCGAGACGTTGACGATGGCCCCGCCGGCGTGCATGTGCAACAGGCCCTGGCGAATGAACAGGAACGCGCCCATCAAGTCGACGCCGAGGACCCGGGCCCAGTCGGCGCCGGTGAGGTCGATGAACGGCTCGAAGGTCATCAGGCCGGCGTTGTTGACGATCACGTCGACGGCGCCGAAGCGGTCCAGCGCTCGCCGCATGCAGGCCTCGACCTGATCGTCCCGGCTGACGTCGCAGGCGACGCCGAGCGCTTCCGCGGCGCCGGCGGCGACGAGCGCCCGTGCGGCCGAATCGGCGGCCTCGCCGTGCAAGTCGGCGAGCACCAGCCTCGCCCCCTCGGCGGCGAGGCGGCGGGCGGCGGCGAGGCCGATGCCGCTCGCGCCGCCGGTCACGATCGCTGTCTTGCCGGCGAAGCGGCGGCACGAGGTGGGTGTTTCGGCGGTGTTCGGCATGGTCGGCTCCCGGCTCAAGATTGGTCGTTCGACGGCGCCTTCTGGTAGCGCCGCTCGCGGCTGCGCGCGCCGGCGACGAGCTGCCGCGTCGCAGTGTCGTCGTGCTCGCTCGGAGGGCGTATGGGCAGGCCGAGCACGACGCTCTGGGTCGGCAGGACCTCGCGCCACTCGGTGATCAGCTGCCGGTAGACCTCGGCGACCGCGCGGGGCTTTCGGTCGAGGTCGTAGAGGCCGAGCGGGTTGGCGCGCCCGTTGTCCTCGCGCAGCGCGGTGTCCCAGTCGACCTGGTCGACGAGCGAGTACCAGGTGAAGCCGACGATCGGCAGGCCGTCGTTGCGGACGCGCAGGACGTTGGCCCACTCCTTCCGCAGCCAGCGGACCGCCTCGTTCTTGCCCGGGCCCTCCATCAGGTTGGTCTCCGTGTGCATGATGGGCAGGCGATAGCGCGCGTAGTACTGATTGGTGATCACCGCGTAGCCGAAGATCTCGCCGGACGCCTCGGTGGTGCCGTCGGGATGGACGAGGTGCTCGTTGGTCGAATAATAGTCGTTCCCCATGACGCAGTGGTGCTTGAGCCGACCGGCGAGGAAGAAGTGGTATTCGTCGCGCGTGAGGCCGTTGTCGAGCAGATACTCGTACATCGTCGAATTGACGCGGTGCCCGTAATTCAGGTCGAGCGACAGGAACCGCACCGCGTTGAGCGTCTCCGCCGGGCGGATCGCGGCCGGGTTCTGCGCGTGGTTGTACTCGCTGGATTCGCTCTGGATGAAGATGGCGTCGGGCCGCACCTCGAGGATCCGCCCCATCGCCAGCACGTTGGCCTTGACGATGTGTTTGAGCGCGGTCACGAACGCGCGGTCCGTCTTGAGCTGTTCGTTCCACCAGCCGTACTTGGCCGAGAACAGCGCGCAGATATACATCTCGTTGATGGGCGTGTAGAGCTGGATCCACGGGAAACGCTCGGCGAAGGCGCGGGCGTAGTCGGCGAACAGCGCCGGAAAGTCGGGGTTCTGATAGTCCCCGATCCAGTCGGGCACGCCGAAGTGGCAGAGGTCGGTGATCGGGACGATGTCTCGCCGCCGGAGCTCGGCGAACGTCTCGTCGGCGAAGTCCCAGTCGTACCGGTCGGGCCCGAGCCAGGTCCGATAGATCGGCGGGCCGTACCGCAAGTAGCGGATCTCGCACTCCTCCACGAGGTCGAAGTCGCGGCGCCACTGGTCGTAATGGCGGCACTTCTCCATCTCGTCGACGCGTCGGCCGGAGACGGTCGGACAGCTGTTCTCGATGCCCGTGGCGAACATGAAGTAGATCATGGCGAGGAGCCGCTCGCGGTTTTGGCCGGGATCCAGGCCCGAGCAACACCGGAGCGCGCTCGACTGCATGCGCGCGGGAAGAAGAGCGAGCGCACGAGAGGCGCGCGGCGGGCCCGGCATTCCCGGCGAAAACATCCGCTGCCGGCGCCGCCGGCGGGGCAGCATGCAGCGACGAGCTCCGAGCCGCTCGCCAGACGGCCGGGCGACGGGGCGGCAGCGCAGCCGCCCTCGTCGGTCCGAATCGGACGCCCGACCGTCGACGGGACCGCGGGTGCGTGGGCTCGGGCCACGACTCGTGGCCGGTGCGAATGAATGGCGGGATACCAGCCGGTCGTGATAGGTAGGTCCGATGCAGCACGCCGCCACGTCGGTCCTGTACGAGCCCGCCGGCGACACTCTGCGCGTCCGCGGGGCCGAGGTGCGCTCGCCGGCGCCGGCGATGCGCGACGTGTCCCTCGCGCTCGACGCCGCCGGCTATCTGGTAGCGATCCGCTTCGAAGACGCGCCGGCGCGACCGGCCATCGCCGTGGGCCCGCCGTCGGCGGTGGCGTCGTGGGTCGGGGCGCGCGTGCTGGCGATGGAGAGCGGGGAGCTGTTGATCACGATGGCCGCGAAGCGAGTCCGCGGCCACGAGCGCAACCCTTACGTGCCGTGGGGTGTGTACCCCGGGCCGCCCACCTGACCGGGGACGATCGCGTGGGTCGTGAAGCCCACGACGGCGACGGCGCTACGCGATGCCGGCGCGGGCCAGCTCGCGCAGCCGGAAGCTGTCCCACGGCAGCGCGTGCCTGCGGAAGATCTCGCCGTGATTGACGAAGCCGGGGTGCTCGTCGACGAGGTCGGCGGCGATCCGCAGCGCCTTGCGGTGCAGCGGCGAGAGCTCCTGGCCGGCGCCCGCGGGGAACAGGGTGGCGAACAGGATGTCGAGGTCGGTGGCCTGATCGAGGAGGCCGCGCGTCGGCAGGCGATCGAGCATGGCGTCGATGTGCTCGAGCCGCACTTCGTGGGGGATCGCGCGCATCAGCATCGACGGGATGTCGTCGCCGAGGAAGCCGATCACCGGGCGCCACGCGGGGAACAGCCGGTCCTGCTCCGCGGGGTGCAGGATGTAATGGACGAGCAGGGCGTCGACGGCAGGGTCGCGGGGGGCGTCGTCGTTGCCGCTCAGGCGGACGAGCAGGCCGAGGACGACCTTGAGGCCGGGGTCCGGCTCGCCGTCGAAGACGCGGCGCAGGTGCTGGACCGTGTCGGCCCGCTGCTCCGCCGTCAGGCCGCGGCACGCCACGAGGGCGCACGCCGCGTAGGCGCGGGTCTCGAGCGAGGCGCCGGCGTCGCCCAGGCGCGCGCGCAAGGCCGCGGGCTCACCGAGCTGCGCCAAGAGATGCATCACCGCGCGACCGTCGGCGTCGTCCGCGGTGCGCACGAAGTCGGCGAGCTCGGGCAGCACCGCCCGCGCGGCCGCCACGACGTCGGCGAAGCGCCGCTCGTCCTCGTGCGCCAGCGCCGGCAAGCAGACGATGTCGGCGAGGTCCTTGACCGCGCGGCGACGGGGCGCCTGTCCGGTCACGACGGGCAGGACTCGCGCGAGGGTCTCGGCGACCGCGTAGGTGGCCGCGAAGACGCAGTCTTGCTGCTCGATCCGTCCCCACAGGAGCGCGTGCGCTCGCTCGGCGGCCGCGGCGTCGTCGCCCAGCAAGGTGACGAGCAACTTATCGATCGCGGGATCGTCGCCCGCGGCGCGGATGCTGGTCCAGTCGACGCGTCCGAGGATCGGGGCGAGCGCGTCGGGGACGGGCTGCGCGGCCAGGAACTCGGCGAAGCGGTGCTCTTCGAGGGCGGCGAGGAACCGCTCGGTCACCACCTGCCAGTCGCGCTTGGTGCGGTCGGCCTCGTAGTGGGCGAAGCCGGGCAGGAAGCGGCCCCAGTGGCCGTATTCGTTGCGGTCGGCCTCGTCGTCGATCGGCAAGATCCGGGGCGTGTCGCCGAGGTGGAGGCGCAGCTCGCCCTTGCCTTCGCCGAGCGAGCGGTAGTCCACCAGGAGCGCGCCGTCTTCGCCGTAGTACGCGACCTTCTGCGGCGGCACCTCGGGCGCGTCGCCGTCCCAGATGGCCTCGAACACCAGCTGGCCGTCGTCGTAGCGGCGGACGTGGCCGGCGCTCACTCTCTCCATGCGCACGGAGTAGCGGCGGACGCCGTCTTCGTCGTAGAGCGTCTCTTCGCGATCCTGGTCGCCGTCGCGGTAGATCGTGCTCGAGCGCAGGACCGGCTCGCCGCCCTCGCGCCGGCGGAAGAAGCTCTGGACCCGCTCGGCGCCGCGCTGCTCGACGAGGCTCCACAGCGCGCCGTTCTTGTACTGCTCGCGGCGCAGCGGCTTCTCGTCGCCGGCCTCGTCGTATTGATGGCGCTCCTGCAGGACGCCGTTGCGATCCCACACCGCGTAAGCGCCACGACGGCGGGCGTTGTCGAGCGAGCGCGACTGCGACACCCACGAGCGATCGCCGTTGGCGAGGAAGGCGTTGTCGGGCAGGTCCTCGGGGATCGGCGGGAACGGGGCGCCGCCCTGGGTGATGCGGGCGCCGGCGGCATCGAACAGCCGCTCGTCGACGACCCATCCGTCGTCGTCGATCGTCATCTCGTAGGCGCGCGCGGCCGGGGTGCCGCGGACGGGCCAGTGGCTGTGCTCAGGACTGTCGCCCTCGATCCGGGTCCAGCGCGGGCGGCCGACCCAGAGGTCGCGCACCAGATCTTTCGCGCCGCTCTGCGCGACGCTCCCGTCAGGGTGGAAGCGCCGGTAGGTCAGACGCGTGCGACCGTCGCCCCACGTCTCCTCGCACTCCTTGCTGCCGTCCGGACGCCAGTAGGTCCACACCCCGATCTTCCGGGCCTCGGCGTCGCGCTCGCCCATCTGCCACAGCTGGTCGTCGTCGGCGAAGGTCGCGGTTTCGGGGACGGACGTGGGGCGGGGGGCCGACATGGCGGGGGTTCTAAACCGGCAGCGGGCACCGCGACAAGCGCCGCGATCGTGACGCGCGCGACCACGGTCCCTCGCGGGGCTTCCCCGAGCCGTATTCCTGCGCTCGCCATGAGCGGACCCCGGGACGGAAAGGAGGGAGGATCCGCCCGGCCCGCGGACCCCCGGGCATGCGGAGATGGTTCTTCAGGACATGAGCCTAACGACATGTCGAAAAGAACATGTCGTGAGGGACAATGTCGGCACCCGCGCGCCCGGCCGTGAGATCTGCGGAGGTTCTCAGCGGCGCGCGGGCGGCGGGAACGTCGGCGTCACGAAGGTCGGTGCCGGCAGCGAGATCTCGGCCGGCAGCTTGGCGGTCGCGCCCGAGCGATAGAACTCGAGGATCGCGTCGAACACCTCGGGTTGGTGGCGGGTCATCCGGGTCAGCTGCTCGTGCACGCCGCGGTGCACGATCATCACGCGGCCGCGCGGGAAGTAGGGCGCGATCTGCAGCATGTTCTCGACCGGCGTCGAGGTGTCCCAGTCGCCGTTGACGAACAGCACCGGGACCTCGCTCGGCGCCGGGGCGCGCAGCGCGTCGCCGAAGTCGGGGGTCGGCCAGGCCGGGCGCGAGCTCTCGTACGGTTCGAAGCTCCACGTGCCGAGGTAGTGCGTCGCCGGATCGGTGTGCAGGCGGTGTGATCGCGTCGCGCTGACGCCGAGCCCCGAATCGATCAGCGGCAGGATCACCGAGGAGAACTTCGACCTGCGGCGACGCGCCAGCTCCTCTCGCGCCCACGCCTCGTAGTGGCCGTGATACAGCGACAGGATGAACGCCGGCCACGCGTCGGCGTCGTCGGGCAGCAGCGCGTTCTGCAGGTCAGCGAGGCCGAGCACCACCGATTCGGTCTTGCCGGTCTCGGGGACGCGGACCTTCACGGTGACGGGAGCGCGGGCGAACCGGTCGCGCAGCTCGCGGACCGCGGCCATCAATCCGCCGGGCGGCAGGTACGGCTGCAGGTTCGGCGCGCGGTCGCCGTCGAAGGCGATCCGCTGCAGCGCGGCGAACAGGTGCGACGGCATGTCGATGCCGTCGTCGAGCGGCTCGACGCCGTACAGCACGGCGCGCTCGACGATCTCCGGGTGCAGCCGCAGGACCGCGAAGCTCCACTGCGAGCCGAAGCTGCCGCCGAGCAGGTTGAGCTTGGCGTAGCCGAGGGCGCGGCGCAGCTCGGCGACGTCCTCGACGCACTCGCGCACGTGGTAGCCGGACAGATCGTGGTCGGGGTTGGCGGCGATCGCCGCGGCCGCGAAGGCGCGATAGGCCGCGCTCTCGGCCTCGACCGAGCTCGGGCGATCGAGCGGCGCGGGCACGGCATCGGGCGCGCGCAGGGTGGTGCCGCGGCGCGAGAACCCGCGCTGATCGAGCACGATGACGTCGGCGACGGCGCTGTAGCGGCGGAAGTTCTCGAGCCGGCGGCGGGAGTTCTCGTCGGTCTCGGTGAACGCGTCGAGGTAGCTGTTGCCCGGCCCGCCGGGCAAGAAGACGATGGGCGCCGCGCGGGTCGGACGCGCGGCCTGCAGCCGCGCGAAGCCGACGTCGATCACGCGGCTGTTCGATGCGGCGCGATTCTCGAGCACGTGCAGGGTGCCGAGTTCGAACTGGACCTTCTCGCCGGCGGCGGTGGTCACCGCCGCCGGTTCGAGCGAGACCGTCCCGGCCCGGGGCGCCGGGGGCGAGGCGAGGGCGAGCAGACCGGCAAAAAGTCGGACAAGCAGCATCGAGACCGAAGAATATTCTCGAACTACCCGATATTCTATCGAATAGAATTCGAAACGGAGCCGCGAATGCCCACCCTCGACCGAATTGATCGCGCCCTGCTCGGCCTCCTGCAGAAGGATGCTCGGATGTCCAACAAGGAGCTGGCCGCGAGCGTCGGCCTGGCGCCGTCGTCGTGCCTGGCGCGCGTGCGCCGGCTCGAGGCCGAGGGCGTGATCACGGGCTACCGCACCGAGCTCGCGCCGCGCTCGCTGGGCCTCGACCTGCAGGCCCTGATCGCGGTCCAGCTCCGCCTCCACGTCGGCGAGGCGTTCAACAGCATCGGCGATCACCTGCGCTCGCTGCCCGAAACGGTCGCGGTGTATTGCCTCGGCGGCGCGACCGATTTCCTCGTCCACGTCGCGTGCCGCGACACCGAGCACCTGCGCGTCCTCACCATCCGCTCGTTCACGAGCCGCCCCGAGGTGAGCCGGATCGAGACGTCGCTGGTGTTCTCGTTCTCGCGCTCGAACCTGGCGGTCGAATGAGCGGGGAGGGGGTGACGCGACATCTTTGGGGGGCGGTCGAGGCCGTCGGATCATGCACAAACTCACCGGCTCGCTCGGCCGTCCTGGAGGCCGCTGCGCTACCCTGGAGGCGCATGCACGACTTTGTGGCTCTGCTCGGGCTCGTCCTCGCCGCGTCGCTCTCCTGCGCTGCCAAACAGAGCGTCGCGCCGGCGCTAGCGATGAGCGTCGCGCCGGCGCCCGCGATGAGCGGCGGGGAGCAGCGCCCGCTCGAAGTGGCCATCGAGTTCACACCGACGGCGATCCACGGGGCCTTCCACAACAACACCGAATCGGACCTCGAGATCCGCACCTCGGTGCGGATCGTCGGCGACGACTGGCAAGACGCCGTGCCGCCGATCTCCGGTCCGACCGTCACCGCCAGGGCAGGCGCCTCCAGCCCCCGGTGGTCGATCGCGCTGCCGCCCTTGCGCGACGGGTATCATGAGATCATGCTCCGGACGGAGCCGACCAATGGCGAGCCCGTCGAGGCCGACGTCAATGGCTACTTCCAGGTCGAGCGCGGCGTCACCACGGTGATTGACTTCGCAGAATGGTATCACGCGACCGGCGGCGGCCCGATCGGTTCAGGTCCATGATCGATCGACCTGCGCTCCGGGTTGCGACCTCTGGCTCCGTCGCTGGGCCGGTGCCGGTGGCCGCCGCTTCGCTGCGATGCGGTTGACGGTGGGCCGCCCTCTGGAGAAGCTCGCGCCGTGAGCAGCGCGCTGATCGTCGGCGACCTCCAGGCCGGGATTCTCGACAACTACCCGTTCACGCGGGCCGTGGTGCCGCCGGTGGCCGAATTGCTGCCGCGAGCCCGGGCGGCCGGCGTGCTGGTCGTGTTCGTGCGCACCGCGTTTCGGGCCAACGGCGCGGATCTGGCGGGTGAGGTCTTCGCGGCCTTCCACCGCGCCGGTGACTTCTTCCACGAGGGGTCGCCGGGGACGGAGGTCGCGCTGGAGGTCACCGCGGACGACGTGGTCGTGCTCAAGCGGCGCACGAGCGCGTTCGCGGGGACGGATCTCGATCTGGTGCTGCGCGCCCGCGGCGTCGACTCGCTCGCGCTCTGCGGGGTAGCGACGAGTGCCATGGTCGCGGCCACGCTGTACGACGCGTCGGACCGGGGCTACGGGCTGACCGTGCTCCGCGACGGATGCGCGGACCAGGACCCGGCGGTCCATGAGCTCCTGGTCGACACGGTCTTTCGCGGCAGGGGCGCGGAGATCCTGACATGCGCGGAGTGGCCTGCTCGAATCCGCGGGGCGCGTGCCGCTCCCCGCTGAACGCCTCGACCTCGCGGCGAGCCGGCGCCACGCCGCCGCGCGCCTGCGCTTCCGCGCTCCCTGTCGACGCTTCTGCTTCCGCCGCTCCGGGGCTTTCTTCAGCGAATCCGACGCTCGAGACGCGAGACGCTCGACGGGCGGCGGCCGCGAGGCAGGCGCGCCTCGAGCGCGCTGGAGCGTCCACGGGCGCAGTTCCGACGCGGTGCAGCCGGCGGCTCCGCCGAGCTCGGCCGGCGCCCGGCGCAGACGTACGGCGCCGCTGGCGGCCCCGAACCGTGAACGGCCGTTCGTGGGTACGCGGAGCACCTGGGCTTACGAATCGGTGCTCATGACATTTTAAAAAATGGGGGGCGCGCCTTCACGCCCTCGACGCTCTCGGGTCCCGACGGGCGTGCCATTCGCTGGACCCGTGCGCCGCCTCTTCGTCGAACATGGTTGCGAAGACATGCCGTCTCTTCGGACATGTCCCTAGAGACATCCATCGCATACGGGCGAATGGCGCGCCGTGTCACCCCTCACCGGCGCATGGCGCGTCCGTTGCCCGGCAATGCGCGGGTGATACATCTGCCGCGCAACATCCTGGCGACTCGACGTCGAGATCGGCCTCGAGCCCGAGGGACGCATGAAAACGCTCCACACGATCCTGACCCTGGTTCTGTTCGCCTGCGGCGGCGGCGGCAGCCCGAGCGACTCGGACGAGTTCCTGTCGGACGCGCTGTCGATGCCCCGGGAGCCCACCGTCGCCCTCGACGGCTTCGCCTCGGCGGAGCAGTGCGGGCTGTGCCACGAGGCCCACTACCGCGAATGGAGCACGTCGGGTCACGCCTATGCCATGAGCGATCCGGTGTTCCGGGCGTTCGTCGCCGTCCGCCAGGAGCACTACGGCGGCAAGCAGGACATGTTCTGCCTGCAGTGTCACAGCCCGATCGGCACCCGCGGCGGCGAGATCGTCCCGGGCTTCGACTTCGCCGAGCTGCAGCCGATCACGCTCGAGGGCGTGACCTGCGAGAGCTGCCACAAGGTCGCGTCCCTGGCTCGACCCTACAACAGCGGCCACGTGCTCGAGCCGGGCGGGCCGATGCGCGGCACCATCGCCGAGCCGGCCGTCAGCGCGGCTCACGAGTCGTCGGTGCGGGCGGACGTGAAGCGGCTGCTCGCCGGGGCGGCGCGGGTCGACATCGCGACGGTTGCCACGTCCGTCCGCGCCGGCGACGTCGTCGACCTGCTCGTCACGGTCGAGAACAATATCTCCGGTCACAACTTCCCCACCGGGTCGACCTTCAATCGGCAGGCCTGGATCGAGGTCGTCGTCCGCGACGGCGACGACCGAATCGTGTTCGCGACCGGGACGCTCGACGCGAGCGGCGAGCCGCGCGGCTCGTCTCGCGCGGGGCCGGGAGAGGGCGAGATCCTGCGGCTCGGCTCGATCCTCGTCGACGCGCGCGGCGAGCCGGTGCTGTTCCCCTGGCGCGCGACCGAGCACGTCTCGAACGCGCTGGGGCCGCTGGGCGAGCGGGTGTTCCGGCTCCGCGTACCGACGACGCGCGCCGCCCGGGGGCCGCTCTCGGCCGAGGCGCGCGTCCTGTTCCGCGCCTTCTCCCCGACCGCGCTGCGGGCCCTCGGCCTCGACGAGTACGTCACCAGGCTCGAGATCCACGAGGTCTCGCGCGACCGCACCAGCGTCGAGCTCCGTCCGCCATGACGAGGCGCGCCATGATTGGCCGTGCGCCGCCGTCGCGACTCTCATGATTGCGCAAGCACGGTCGCGCGCGCCGCCGCCGTCCAGTTGCTTCGTGAGAGGTCGACGGCGAGCGCGCAAATCCGCTTGGGTAGCTTGCTATCATTCGTCGCTGACGGCCGCGCGGTCACGCGTTCGTATCGCGGGGCGCGGCGTCCCACGCGAGCGGAAGGCGCTCGTATCCTCGCAGCAGGATGAACACGCGGCGCTCGGCCGGCCGGGTCGGGTGGAGGCGGACGCCGGGGAGGCGCGCGAGCAGGCGTTCGAATGCGATGCGGCCCTCGAGGCGCGCGAGGGCGTGGCCGACGCAGTAATGAATGCCCTTCGAGAACGCGAGGTGCGGGGTCGCGGGGCGGCGGCGGATGTCGAACACGCCGGGGTCGGGGTACGCCTCCTCGTCGCGGTTCGCCGAGCCGTACAGCAGGAACAGCCGCGCGCCGGCCGGCAGCGCGACGCCTGCGAGCGTGCTGTCGACGGTCACGCGGCGAAACATCCCGCGCACGGGCGCCTCCATGCGCAAGACCTCGTCGACCGCGTCGGGGATGAGCGACGAATCGGCGCGGAGGGCCGCGAGCTGCTCGGGGTGGGCGATGAGCAGCGTCATGCCGTGGCCGATCATGTCGGTGGTCGTCTCGTGGCCCGCGGCGAGCAGGTCGATCGCGTTGGAGACCGCCTCCTGCATCGTCAGCGGGGCCGTGCCGCCGATGTCGATCGGCGCGAGCAGGGTCAGCAGGTCGCCGCGCGGCTCACGGACCCGGGCCTCGATGTGCGCGCCGAAGTAGCGCTGCAGGTCGACGAACTCGCGGGCGCACTCGGCCAGCAGCGCCGGCGGGGCGGCGCCCGCGAGCAGGATCTGCTTCGCGTTCGAGCCGCTCCTGAGCCGCGGCAGATCGGAGCGCGGGACCCCGAGGAGCTCGCCGATCACGGTGCCGGGCAGCGGGAACGCGAAGCGCTCGATCAGGTCGACCTCGCCGTCGTGCACGAACCCGTCGATCAGCTCGTCGGCGATCGCACGCACCTTCGGCTCGAGCGCCGCGACCCGCTGCGGCGACAGGGCTTTATTGAAGACGTTGCGCACGCGCGTGTGGTCGGGCGGGTCGCTCTGGACCAGCGACTGGAACTCCAGATAACCGGTGCGCAGGATGTCCATCACCTCGTCCGGGAACACCGCCGAGGACTCGAGGGCGTTGGCCGAGGAGAACCGCTCGGTGTCGCGGGTGACCGCGGCGATGTCGGCGTGGCGGGTCACGACATAAGCCCCCAGGCTCTCGGCGAAGAACACCGGCCGCTCGCGGCGCGCCCGCGCGTACAGGGGATACGGATCGTCGACCTGATCCGGCGCCATGGGATTGAAGGCTGTGCTGAGATCCGTGGCCATGCGGGCAGACTACCCTCCGGCGATGCGTCGAGGGAATGCGCGGACCTGCGCGGTCCGCCGGCGAAGTAGGGCACAGGGATGCGCGGGACGATCGCGCGAAGTGGCCTCCACCGCGTCGCTCGCCCGTGCGAATGACGCGGGGCCAGCCTCGCTCGATCGGAGGGGCGTGGAGACCCGGCGCGAGTCGATGCGCGATTGCGCGCCCTGCGCCGCTGCGGCTCGCCGATTCGGGGCGCGGCGCGCTGCTGCCGGTGAAGGGCACCACGGGCCGGGCGTGCCGGCGCCCTGCGTCGGCTTGGCTAGATCTCGGGCGAGGCTCGCCGACGCGAGCACGGGGCGCGATGCCTACGAGTGCGAGCAATCGCTGGAAGGGAGTGCGGGTCTTCACGATCGGTCACTCGACGCGGACCCTCGAGGAGTTGGTCGCGCTGCTGCGCTCGTTCGACGTCGCCGTGGTCGCCGACATCCGCACGATCCCTCGCTCGCGGCACAACCCGCAATTCGAAGGCGACGCGCTGAAGGCGGCCCTTCGGCGCCGGCGCCTGCAATACGTGCACCTCCCGCGCCTCGGAGGCCTGCGGCGGCCCGGCAAGGACGCGACGAACAGCGCGTGGCGCAATCCGAGCTTCAGGGGCTACGCCGACTATATGCAGACCGACGAATTCGCGGCCGGGCTGGCCGAGCTCCGCGCCTGGGCGGCGAAGGGGAGCGTCGCGCTGATGTGCGCGGAGGCGGTGCCGTGGCGTTGTCACCGCTCGCTCGTCGCCGACGCGCTGACGGCCCGCGGGGCCCGGGTCGAGCACATCACCGGCCTCTCGCGCGCCTCGCCGCATCGTATGACCCCCTTCGCGGCGGTCGAGGGCGCGGGGGTGACCTATCCGGGCGAGCGCGACGGCGGCGAGTCGCTCGCCACGCCCGCGCCGTTCCACCTCGAGGCGACCGTGCGGGTGCTGCAGCGTCGGCCGAGCAATCGCGTCGACGTGTGGGACGAGGGCCGTTATCGGCGGGTGCTGACAGTCGCCGGAGCGCTCGTTTTGGTCGAGGTCGAGGATCGCGGGACGCTCGACGCGCCCGACCTGCGATACGTGGTGTCACACGGCGAGGTTTCGCCGGTGGGCCATCCGCGGCTCGCGGCCACCTTGCGCAAGGTGCTCGGCCTCGACGTCGATCCCGCGCCGCTCCTGCGGCTCACGACCGCCGATCGCAGGCTCCGTCCCACCGGTCTGGCGCTGCGCGGCATGCGGCCGCCGCGGTTCGCCGAATGGTTCGAGGTGTTCGCCAACGTGGTGCCGTTCCAGCAGGTGAGCCTCGACGCCGGCGCCGCGGTGGTCGCTCGCCTCGTCGAGCGCTTCGGCAGGAGCATCGAACACGCGGGTCGCCGCTATCACGCCTTCCCGACCGCGCAGGCGGTCGCCGCGGCTCGCGTCGATACGCTGCGAGCGTGCGGTCTGAGCGCGCGCAAGGCCGAGGTGCTGCGCCACCTGGCCCGGGCGATCGCGTTCGGCGAGCTGACGGAGGCGGCGATCGCCGGCATGGCCACGCCCGAGGCGCTCGCGACCCTCGCCGAGCTGCCCGGCATCGGCCCGTGGAGCGCCGCCCTGGTGCTGCTGCGCGGGCTCGGGCGCCTCGACGTGTTTCCGCCGGGCGACGTCGGGGTGGCTCGCGGCCTCCGCACGCTGACGCGCGTCGCCGCGGACGCTCCGCTGGACGTCGAGCGCTTCGGCGATCGTCGCGGCTACCTCTACTTCTGCGCGCTCGGGGGCGACATGCTGGCGCGGGGCCTCATTCACCCGGCGCCGCCGCCGAAGCGTGCGCCGGGCTCGCGGCGCGCGGGCGCTGCGAGGTCATCCAGGGGCCGCGTGTGAGCGCGGCGCGCCGACGAGCGGGCGACGCCGCCGCGGCGAGGCGCCGGCGCGTTGAACCTGTCCTGAAGGACATGCTCGGCCGACAGCGCGCGCACCACCTCGCAGTCGGGACATTGACCCGCCTCTTCCAAGCCGCCCGTTCGCCGACCCGATCGGCCTCATCCGTGGATTGGCGCGTCACGCCGCTTTCGCCGTGCGGCGCTTCGGTCCATTCGTAGGAGCATCCGCGAGCGAAGGCGAGTTCCAGGATGCGCGAGGTCACGGGACGAAGCGTCTGCAGGATCTCGACACCGCTCGACTGTGCGGAATCTGCGAGAAAAAGTTGCGCGCCCGCTCTCTCGCCGCGAGCGGGCAGGCAAGGAGGGACGCTTCGCCCGGCGTGACGCGGAGGTGGCTTGCCGCTGGAGGCGATCCATTGCACCCTGCGCGCGCATTTCGCCGGACGGCGAAGCGCGAGCCGACACATGACACAGACTCCTCCGTCCCCGCTTGAAGCGATACGCCGGCTGCTCGCCGGCAACGAACGCTACAAGAACGACACCCGCAGCGTCACCGCGCTGGCGAGCCAGCTGCAGCGCGGCGAGCTGGCGGCGGGTCAGAGCCCGTTTGCGATCGTGCTGTGCTGCTCGGACTCACGGGCGCCGGCCGAGATCCTGTTCGACCAGGGGCTCGGTGACCTGTTCGTGATCCGCGTGGCCGGCAACATCGTCGCGCCGTCCGGCATCGGCAGCGCCGAGTTCGCCGCGGCGACCTACGGCACCCGGCTCGTCGTGGTCATGGGGCACTCGTCGTGCGGCGCCGTGACGGCGACGCTCGGGGTGCTGCGCGGGGAGAGCACGGTGGCCAGCGACAACATCCGCGACATCGTCGACCGCATCCGCTCGTCGGCGCAGACGGTGCTCGAGGTCGGCAAGGACCATTCGCCGGAGCGTCAGCTCCACGATGCGATCCGCGCCAACGTCCGTAACGCGGTCGATCACCTGCGTCACGGCAGCCGGATCCTCGAGGACATGGTCAACAGCGGGCAGCTCGTGATCGTCGGCGCGGTGTACGACATCGCCACGGGTCACGTCGACTTCCTCGACGTGCCCGCGGAGCTGCGCGAGGCGCTGCCGGCCGCGTGAGGCGTTTCGCTCCCGCGACGAGGCACGGTGATTGCTTCGGGCTTGCCGTCGCCTGAACTTTCGTCGCCGCGCGACCGGTGATATGCCGACGCCATGACTCCCGTCTCGATCATTAGCGCGAGCCGGCTGCGCATCGGCGCCTGGGACGAGCGGGGGCTCTGGCTCGTGGACCTCGATTCGCCGCGCCGGTTTCGGCTCGACCTCGCGGGGACGATCGTCGAGACCGACGAGCCCCTTCCCACGGCGATGAACATCCCCGCCTCCGCGCCGTACCCTCCCGGGTCGCCTTTCGCCGCGAAGGTCGCCCACGACGACGACGCCTCGACGCCGGCGTTGTCGGGCCGCGGCCCGGAGCATATGGCCTAAAGGCCATGTTTCGGCGGGGTGATCGAGGTGCCCACGGCGGGGCGGGCGAAGGTTCGCGCGCCTGCTCGGGCTCCGCCACGGGGCCGTCTGCTACCCGCAGGATGGGGCGTCGTGGTCGTGCGAGAGAAGACTGAGCTGGGCGAGGTTTCCCCCGGTGAGCACGGTGGCGACGTGTTGCCGCGCGAGCGGGTTGTCGGCACTCGCACCGCCGAGCGCGGCGATCGCCGCGATGCCAAGGGCACCCGAGGGCTCGGTGACCACGCCGACGTGACGGTGGATCTGGCGCATGGCGACGAGGACCTCGGTGTCATCGACAAGCCAGATGTCGTCGACCAGGCCGCGCAGATCGTCGAGCGCCTCGGGCACCGGGACCCGCACGGCCACGCCGTCGGCGATGGTGTCGATGCGGTCGTGACAGATCACGCGACCGGCGCGCCACGACTGCTCCATCGCCGACGCGCCGCGGCTGCACACGCCGAACACCCGTATCGCCGGCGCCGCGGCCTTGAGCCAGCGCGCCATGCCGGCGAGTAGCGCGCCGTTGCCGACCGGCACCACGACTGCATCGATGCCCGGCTCGCGTGCGAGCAGCTCGACGGCGATGGTGCCGGCGCCCTCGGAGATCTCGGGCTCGCGGCCGTCCTCGACCATGTGGTGGCCGGCGCTGGCCGCCCACTGACGGGCGGCTTCCTTGGCGGCATCGAGGTCGTCGCCGGCGAGCACGACCCGAGCCCCGAGCGCCCGCATGCGCTCGAGCTTCAGCGCATTGGCGGTGGCGGCGGCGTACACCACCAGCGGCAGACCCCGCGCGCGGCAGGCGTAAGCCAGAGCCTGCCCGAAGTTGCCCGCACTGGCGCAGACCAGCGTCGCCGGGATGCCGGCGGCGACCTGGCGAGACACGAACCAGTCGGCGCCGCGGCCCTTGAAGCAGCCCACCGGGTTGAGAGTCTCGATCGCCAGAGTGAGCCGGCACCCGAGTTGCGGGCCGAGCGTCTCGCTGGTCACCACGGGGGCGCCGCGAAACTCGGGAGCGATCGAGCCCGCCGCCTCGGCGATGGCGGCCAGCGAGAGGCGATGGCGCGGCCGGACGTCGACCAGCGCGCCGCGCTCAGCGACCGGCCGGATCGCTGTTTCGTCGAGCGCCCGATCGATCATCAGCACGCCGTCGAGGTGATCGAGCTCATGCTGCATCAACTCGGCGAGGTCGGGCGGCAGCCGCTCCCACCGGCGCAGGCGCCCGCCGATGTCGCGGTACGTTACGCTCACCGAACGATGCCGCCGCACCCGCACCAGGTCGTCCGGCACGCTGAAGCAGTCGTCCCACACTTCAAACATCTCCGACGACCGCCAGGTTGTCTCCGGATCGAACATCACGAACGGCCCGGCCCCGAGGTCGACTGCGATCATTCGCCGCATCACACCGATCTGCGGCGCCGCCAGGCCCGGCCAAAGCCGTGGCGGGCCCGCAATGATTGCAGAGTGGCGGTGAGCGCTGCAGCGTCGGCGAGCACGGCGGCGTCCAGCTCGCCGACCGCGGCGCACGGGATACGCAGGCGAGCATCTCCTTTTACGAGCACTGGGCGGGCGAGGACCTTTTCGGGCATGATTGAAATATACTCAACCCACCGCGCGGTCAGGCCGCAACCTCCATGCCCCGCGCGCGGCCTCGCCGCATCGCACCGGCTCCACATGAGAAAACCTAACCCACGCCCCTCCCACCGCGCTGCAACCCCGGCGCCCGCTACCTTGGCTGTGCCCGCTGCGGCGTCCGCTCCAGCGACGGCGCCTGCTGTGCCCTTGGGTCTCGACGAGCTCGACGTGCAGATCCTGGCGCACTATCAGTACGACACGCGCACGCCGGCTCACGTCATCGGGCGTACCGTCGGGCTCTCGACCGCGGCGGTCCAGCGCCGCCTCAAGCGGCTGCGCGAGGCCGGCGTGATCGAGGCCGAGATCGCACAGCTCGCACCGGCGGCCCTGGGCTTGCCGGTGACCTGCCTGGTCGACGTCCAGCTCGAGCGCGAGGGCGCCGCCGACCTCCATCGCTTCCGCCAGCGAATGGCAGCCTTTCCCGAGGTGCAGCAGTGCTACTATGTCACCGGTCAGGCCGACTTCATCCTGGTCGTGCTGACCGCCGACCTCGCAGCCTATGAGGCGTTCACCCGCCGCGCTCTGCTCGATGACGGCAACGTGCGCAGCTTCACGAGCCATATCGTGCTCGAGCGGGTAAAGGTCGGCCTGAGCGTGCCGCTCTCCGTGTCGGTGCGTCGATAGCCCGGATTTCTCTCCTCGGGACGCAGTGTTCGGGCTCGCGCCCGACCCCGGCCGACGGCAGCGAGCGGCGCGCGCGTCCAGGGCGTCCAGCGTGTCACCCTGACCGAGATCGGCTGGGACGTCCGCGACGGCACCGCCGTGATCAGGCCGACGTGCCCCGGTTGGTCGTCAGCGAGAGGACCGTTCGCGGGTATGCACATTCAGCGATACATGCTCCACGTGCCGCAACCGCGGCACTTGAGGCCTCCCCAATAGGCTATCCCCCCGAAGAAACGAAAGAACGTGAGCGCGAGGGCGACTGCCGAGGGCCACCACGAATGCGGCGAAGGCGCCACGAAGAGGGCTACGAAGGCGAGCGGCCAGAGTCCGATTGTCACCGGCTGGAGGATTCTGGCGAAACGCGGGAACTCGGAATACTCGCCGTGGCCGCACACGGGACAATGGATGATCGAGGTAGTTGGGCCGGAGTCCACGTCCCGATGGTATCAGACGCCGCGCATCCGGTCGAGCAGCTCGTCGAGGACGACGTGTGGCTGCGTCGTCCGCAGGCGACCCCGAACGCGAGGAGAATGGGCCGAGACCATGGCCACATGTGGCGCAGCGTAGCGCTAATCCCGCCCGCGATCCTGCCTGCCCGGGCGGCCGCAACATGAGGTGAAGCCTGCAGCCTCGTCAGAGAAACAATGGAGGAGCCGAGCCGCTCATGTCACGGCGAAGGCCACGCCCACCGCGGCCCGAGCGGCCGGCCCACGCTCGGTCTCGATCGCCAGATCGCCGGGCCCTTGCCCGAGCTGTTCGTCGGTCAGCGGCGGCCTGCTGCGTCACATCGGCGGCTCGGGCTTGCACAGCGCGCCGCCTTCGATCTGGGCGTTGGTGCGGAAGGTGTTGAGCAGCTCCCACGAATGCGGCTCGTACTGCGGGATGGTCGAATCTTCGCGGACGTTGGTGACGTGATAGGTGTGCTGATTCCAGATCCGTCGCGCCTGGATCCACCGGTCCTGCTTGTCGCGGATGACCTGGACGGTGGGGGCGGTCTGGAGGTCGTCGTAGCCGACGTCGGAGACGACGACGATCTCGGCCGAACCGTCGTTGTCGACGTCGGCGACGACGGGGTACTCGATCAAGGTCTTGGAGCTGCGCGGGACCGACAGCAGCGGCTTGCCGGCGCCGTCGAACACGAACAGCTTGACCTCGTCGGCGTACATGGCCTCGGCGATGCCGTCGCCGAGGAAGTCGAAGGCGGTGCCGGCGGCCCAGCCGCTGCCGTCCTGGACGTTGGCGGTCCAGGCGACCTTGCCGCCGGCCTCGAACATCGAGTAATGCGCGGCCGAGCTGGTGGCGAACTCGCTGAGCTTGTCGCCGTCGAAGTCGTGGATCGTCGACGGCCGGAACCACGCGCCGATGCCGTTGTCGCCGGTCGGCTTGATGTCCTTGAACTTCACCTTGCCGTCGTGCTCGAGCACGGTGATGCCATTGTTGTTGGTGAGGAGGATCTCCGGCATCGGGTCGGGGTCGAGGTTGGCGACCGACGGGAAGCCGGGCTTGAGCGAGACGTCGTTGTAATAGACGGTGCCGTCGTGATGATAGGCGGCCTGGCCGAGGATGACCTCGAGGTCGAGGTCGCCGTCGAGGTCGGCGAGGGTGGTGGCGGTGCAGTGGAACACGATGTCCCACAGCGCCTGCTCCGGGGCGATGAACAGGGTCTTGCCCTCGTGGTCAACGACGAGGTCGTCGCACACGACCTCGACGTCGCCGTCGTTGTCGAGGTCGCCGAGCGCGACGGCGCCGCCCTGGTCGTGGTTGAACTTGTCGGCGGAGGTCCACTTGAGCGCGCCGTCGTGCTCGAACGCCACGAGCGCGCTGGGGCCGAGGAAGGTGCCGCCGGGGGTGGCAGCGACGATCTCGGGCAGGCCGTCGTTGTCGATGTCGCCGATCGCGGGGGTCACGAAGCCGTCGACGGGGGTGGCGACCGCGAAGTGCTCGACGCCGGTGGCGCCGTCGAGGACGTGGATCTTGCCGCCCAGCGGGCCGCCGGTGACGACGACGATGTCGGGGACGTCGCACAGGTCGATCGAGCCGTCGCCGTTGTCGTCGGTGAGGTTGGCGACCAGCGGGGTCGAGGAGCTGCCGCCGGTGTTCTGGTTGCCCCACGACCACTGGACCTCGGGCTCGAAGCTGTCGGGCGGAGCCTCCTTGTTGCAGTCGCCGATCGCGTCCATGTCGTCGACGACGAAGCAGGTCGGGGCGGGCCCGTCGGTCTCGACGTTGCCGATGTCGCCGCCCTGCGGGGTGTCGAACTTGAAGCCGGTGCCGCTGCTGCCGGCCGAGACCTCGTCGGTGGTGCTCGCCGAGGTGGAGGTGGAGCCGGTGGCGCTCTCGCTGCCGGCGCTGGTGGTCGGCACGCCGGTGGTGGTGGTCGTCGGCGAATCGGTGGCGGTGCCGGTCGAGGCGGTCGCGCTCGTCACCCCGGTGGTGGTCAGCGAGGCGGTGCTGCTGGCCGTGGAGTCGCCGCAGGCGACAGGCACGATTCCGAGGGCGAGGAGCGGGAGGGCGAACGCTTGCGGACGGGGCATCTTCGAGCAGGCTCGCGTACGCCCGCGCGCGCGTCAACGCAGGTGTCCGTGGGAGTCATCACGGGCGCGGGGCGGGGCGCCCGGGCCGTGGAGATGACGGCCGCGACCTGTCCCGACGACCGAAAGGCGGGTCGAGGTCGGCGCGAGGCGGCGAAGACTTCGATGCACGGGCCATGCAGCGGCGGATGGCGTCTTCCCCGGGTGTGCCGCTCTCGTCGAGGACTTTCGAGAGTGGGTCGCCGGGGAGCCCATGTGCTTCGAGCGCAACGCCGGCGCGGGGCTTGTGTGCGGAGCGCGGGACATGTATCGAGGGCCATGCGGATCTTCGCGCTCGACGGCTCGCTCGCCGGTGACGGCGGCAACTCCTCGGCGATGATCGACGTGGCGGTCGAGCAGCTGCATCCGCACGCGGCGGTCGAGCGCGCCGCGCTGGCGAGCGCGCCGGGGTTCGCGGCGCACCGCGCGGCGCTCGCGGCCGCCGACGCGCTGGTGATCGCGACGGGTACGTACTGGGACTCGTGGTCGAGTCTCCTCCAGCAATTCCTCGAGCAGGCGACGCCGAGCGAGGGCACGTCATTGTGGCTCGGCAAGCCGGTCGCGGTGCTGGTGACGGCGCACGCGGTCGGCGGCAAGGGCGTGCTGTCGCGGCTGCAGGGGGTGCTGGCGACGTTCGGGGCCCTGATCCCGCCGATGGGCGGGCTCGTGATCACGCGCGTCGGCGAGCTCGCGCGGACGCACGGTGGACCTGGCTGCGAGGACATCTGGAGCGTCGACGATGTCGCGGTCGTGTGCCACAACCTGCGCGCGTGCGTCCGCGGCGAGCGCGAGTTTCAGGCGTGGCCGGTCGACCGCGGTGACCCGGGCGAACGCTGGCTGCGGCGCGAGTGAGTCACCGAGGCGCGCCTGCAACGCCGTGGCGAGGCGCATGCCCATTCCTCGTGGGTGGCGGTGCTCGCGTGGCCGTCGCAGCCGGTGCCGATCCACGGGACGTCGGTGACGTCCGACGCTCATACTTGGTCGCGTCGGCGGTCATGATCATTCTCGTGCTCTTTCGCGGGGGTCTCGCGGCGCGACGCGTCGCGATCGGGAGCACCGCGTCCGGCCTTGTGAGCCTTCCCTGCGAGCATTCGCTCGATCGTCGGGAGCCTGGCGAGGAGCACGCGTTCGTTCGCCGTGAGGTCTTCAGAATCACTCGTAGCGGCAGCTGGGTCATTGCTCCCTGGACATTGGCCGGAGCTGCCGCGGCAGGTGACGCACGATGTCAGCGTCGAATGGGTGCCGGAATCGACGGCTCTCCTCGGTGAAGAAGACGGAGCGCTCGAGCTGCCGGCGGGGACCTCCGAGGTATGGGGTACGGCGCCGCGACGAGGCCTACGAGGCGGGGGCGTCGACGGCGTTGCGCGTGCGCCGACGGAGCGTTCGGAGGGCCTCACTGCTTGATGCTCGTATCGTGGTCACGAGGCCGCCTCGGGATCGGCGGCGTCCCCATCTTGGGGCGTCGAGCGTACACCCCGGTCGCCGGCGCGGTGCGACAGGCACGGACGCCGAGCGAGGCGACGCGGTGCGACGGAGGCAGATCGCGGTGACGGACGCGGTGACGACGACGCGGCGTGCGAGCGGGCGCGGTAACGATCGGTCCGCGTGACGCGCTCTTGCGGGCTCCTGGCGGGCCCGATACCGTGAAATCCATGACCTCCATGCGTCGCTTCGGTTGGTTGCTCGCGGCGGGACTCTGTCACGCTGCCGGTTGTTCGAAGACCTGCGTCGACGACGGGGCGGTGTTCAACCAGTCGATCGAGGCGTGCATGACCGCGGGCCTGACGGCCACGGCGACCGAGGGCACGGCGACCGAGGGCAGCGAGTCGGACACCGACGGGCAGACGATGACGGCGCCGACCGAGGGGAGCGCGACCGAGGGAGCGCGACCGAGGGCAGCAACAGCAACAGCGAGTCGAACTCGAACTCCAACTCCAACTCGAACTCGAACTCGAACAGCGAGAGCGACACGATCACCGGCGGCGGCGGCGGCGTGTGGTGCGAGGACAAGGACGGCGACGGGTTCGGCGACCCGGCCAACTGCGTGCCGCAGGAGCCCGGCGAGGACCCGCCGGCGGGCTTCGTGCCCAACGACGACGACTGCGACGACGGCTCCGAGCACACCTTCCCGGGGGCGGCGCCGAACGACGACCCGGAGGCGTGCATGACCGACGTCGACGGCGACGACTGGGGCGAGGCATGCCGATGAACCCGGACGTGAAGCCGGGGACCGACTGCGACGACGACGACCCGAGCACCTTCCCGGGCTCGGCCGAGGTCGAGGACCCGGAGAAGTGCATGAAGGACGAGGACGGCGACGGCTGGGGCGACAGCAGCGTCGACCCGGGGGTCGATGTCGGCTCCGACTGCTATGATTCGAACGCGGACATCAACCCCGGCGATCGCTTGCTCTACACCGCGTTCGACGACGGCCAGTTCGCGGAGGTGAACGTCGAGACCGGCGCCGTCACGCCGTTCGCCAGCGTCGACATCGGGCCGCTGGCGCCGCCGTACGCGGTGATCACGTGCGCGATCTCGCCGACCGACGGCACCATCTACTGCTCGCAGTCGGCCAAGCAGATCCTCATCGTCGTCGATTACTGCAGCGGGGACACGCCGACCGAGCTGGCCGATCACGGCAGATCGATCTGCGGCCTCGGCTTCCTCGACGACGGCACCCTCTACGGCATCGACTCCGACGCCGACGAGCTCGTCACCTTCGACCCGGCCACCGGCGAGGTCACCGACGCCAAGCCGCTCACGGTCGACGGCGAGGGGGTCAACATCCAGGCCTGCGGCATGGCGGTCGACTGCGTCGGCGAACGCATGCTCGTCACCGACGGTCAGAACAGCCGGATCCTCAGCGTCGACCCGAACACCGGCGAGGGCACCGTGGTGGCCGACATCCCCGAGGGCCAGTGGAACTCGGTCGGCCTCGAATTCGACGCGGTCAGCAAGCAGGCCTTTTCGAACAACGGCGACGAGCTGTTCCAGATCACGCTCGACGGCTCGAACGACTACACGCAATTGCCGGACCTCGAGATCAGCATCAACGACCTGTCGTACGGGCCGACTTGTAACTGAGGCTTTCAGAGCGAGAGGGTGACGCCGGCATCGTCGGCGTCGACGCCCACGCAGGCGGCAGAGCCCGTGGAGTCGAGCGCGATGAGGCTGTAGGCGACCGAGTACAGCGCGCCGAGATGAAACTCGCCTCGCGCGTCCGTCACCGTCAGCGCCGCGGCATCGTCGAGCATCGAGCGCTCGCACGTGCCGGGCGCGCCGGTCGTGGGGGACGCAAGCACGAGGACGTCGGGCGCCGGTCGGCCGTCAGCCGCTCGCACATGCCCGCGGAGCTCGCGCTCGGGGGATGCGACCACGACTTCGATCGGTTGCGGATCTCCGGGCTGCCAGCGGGACGCACCGTGGAGCGTGGGTTTGCCGCCGTCGATATGAGGAATCGGTCCGTGCGCCGAGTGCACGGCGAGCGTGTGCTCGGAGGCGGTCGCGACAAGATTGGCCGTCGAGCCTCGGCCTTCGCGGTCGAGCAACACAGAGGAAAGGTCCCAGCGCAGCGCGACACCCTGCACCGGGCGCCCGCTGCGGTCGCTGACATGAAACGCCACTGCGGGCTGACGCTGCAGGACTACCCGCGCCTCGGCGCCCGGTTCGACGCTCTGGCGTTGGTCGTGGTGATCGAGCGAAACCACCTGGATGTCGACGCGCCGCCCCGACAGCCCGGCGAGGACGAACCGGCCGTGGGTGTCCGTCGTGGTCCGCAGGTCTTCGTCCGGGGCTCGCACCTCGGCGTCGGCGACGGGTGCGTTCGCATCGTCGAGCACGACCCCCATGAGCGAACCGCCGCGCTCGAACGTCCACGTCTCGCGCACGTCGCCCTGCACGGCGATGGTCCGCCGGATCTGCCGAGTCGCCGGGCAGGATGCGGTGATGGTCCTGTCGCCGGGTGGCACGGCCCCGAACGAGCACCACCCTTCGGCGCGGCTCAGGCAGAGACCGCCAGGGCCCTCGAAATTGGCGAATCCGTCGACGCAGGGGCGACCGGACGGGTCCAATAAGCGGAGCGCCAGAGCGTGGCCGGGCTCGGTCGCGATCGGCGCGAGCTCGACGGTGGCCGCGTAGGGAAGGGCGACGACCACGGGCTCCACGCGGCGCGCATTGGCTGCGCTCACGTACAGCGAATAGCGGCCCGGAGTCAGCCCGCCGAGCACGAAGTCACCCGCCTCGTTCGTGCGAGCCCGCGGCCGCTCGCGCTCGACGTAAGCGAGCGGCGCGTGGCTCACGACCCATGCACCCGCCAGCGGTCGCCCTTCGCCATCGACGACGCGGCCCTTGATCGTCGACTCGGCGATCAGCGCGACGTGCAGCGCTGCGTCCGGCGGGTATGGATATACCACCCGTCGCGCGTGGCCCGGGGCGTACGCGAACAGCCTCGTCATTCGCCCGGACGGGACGCGGACGCCGAAGCGCCCGTTGCTGTCGACCGCCGCGACCGCCAGGATGTCGTTCGCTCGCTGCACGACCACGTACGCCCGCGGGAGCGCGCTGCCGCGGACGTCGGTCACTCGACCCTGGAGCTCCATTCCGTCTCGCGGGAGCCGAAGCTCGAGTTCGCCGCCCTTCGCCGGCCACGCCAGCGGAGCGTCGTCCGGGGCCGGCCAGGTCGCCGCCAGAAGGTCCGGATGACCGACGTGGAGCCGCCAATCCCCCGTGCGGGCCGAGAGCGACGCCTCTCCGGCCTCGTCCGTGAACGCACACTCGAGCGCGTGCGGCACGGCCTCCGGCGCGACGCAGACCGACGCCGCGGGGATCGCCGAGCCGGCGAGGTCGCGGACCCGGACGCGCACCACGCCGTCGCCGTCGGCGTGCTCGCGCCAGGTCGGAGCGAGCGACGGCGGGTCGGCCGGGCTCGCCGGTGCGTCCGGTTCCGGCGACGGCCCCGGACCGCTCTCCCGCGCGGCACCGCAGGCGAACAGAAAGGGGAGAAGGAGCAGACCAAGGCGCATGCAGGTTCCGGGGAGCGTAGCAGGGACGCGCGTCGCCTGGGAGGCCGAGGCGGTGGCTGTCCTTAGAGACATGGCGAAGAGGCCATGTCCTCGCGGACAGATCAGCGGCGACGCCGGCGGAGCAGCCACACCAGCGCCAGGCCGGCGAGGCCGCCCGGGGCGGAGCCGCCGGCGTCGCAGCCGCTCGCGGACTCCTGGGCCTTGGCGGCGGGCGGATCGGCGGCCTTGACCGGGGCCGGGGCCGGGGCCGGAGGCGTGGTCGGCGAGGGCGCGTCGGCGGGCCTGGGCGGGTCGGCCAGCGGGGCATTGACGGGCTTGGGCGGCTCGGCGGGTCCGGGGGCCGGCACGGCCTTGCCGGTGGCGTCGAGGTACTCCTGCTTGACCAGCTCGGCGCTGCACTTGTTGCCGTCGATGGTGGCGCGCCAGGTCCAGCGGACCTCGACGGCGGGCGAGGTGTCGACGATCGTGCGCACGCCGGCGAACGGCGGGGCACACACGGCGGCGGTGGCGAGCAGCGGCTTGATCTTGTCGCGGTCGAGGTCGGCGCCGGCGGTCTTGATCTTGTCGCCCTCGCCGGCGGCGACGAGGCGCAGCTGCATCTCGCCGCCGAGGGGGTGCCACGAGATCTTCTGGTCGGTGCCGGGGACGATCAAGGTCCCGCCCTCGAAGGTGTTGGCCAGCACCAGCGCCTTGCCGCTCGGGACCTGGGCGTCGACGCGGATCGACAGCTCGATGCCCTTGTGCCCCTCGGGCAGTATGTCGGCGCGAGCGGCGAGCGGGAGCAACAATACGGCGAGGGCGGCGGCGAAGGCGGGGCGCATCGGCCCGAGGATGCCACAGGGCCGGGCGGGCCGACACGGGCACGAATGCGCGCGCGGAGGTCGGGACCGACATGGCAACGACACCTGGTACCGACGCCGGCGCGAATTACCGCACTCGGCTCCTGCCGCGGGTTCGATCGTCTCGTGGGACAGGAAGGCGGTCAGCGTCCACCGGTTGTGTGCACCGGGACCGACCGCGGGCGACTCGCCGCGCGGGATGGACTCGCCCTCGATGCCCTGGAGGTATTCGCCCGGGTCCGCCTCCCGGTGGATCGACCGGACTGGGGACGCCGATCGCCCGATTGCGGGGGTCGTTGCCTCGCAGGCGAGAGTCGGCTGTGGGAGCAGCAAGAGAAGGCGCGTCGAGGGTCGCGGCCAGCGGTATTCAGGTCGTAGGAGTCGAGGAGCATGCGGGCCGCACATGTCTGCATATTTGCTGCGCCGCAACATCAACCTCCCTCCATGGCAGGTTATCCCCGGCCAGTGCCAGGCGTGGCATCTTGCACCGCAAAACAAGGTGCCCTCCGGGTGCGGGTGGCCCGACCGATGGCGAGCGTGCAGCCTCAGGCGTGCGCGCGGGCGGCCAGCCCCGGCGTGGGTGCTCGGGTCCTCAGTGTCGCCGAGGGGCGCGAAATCGTCGAATGAACGTCGTTTATCCCGTGCTATCCGGCATCCCCGGAGTCATGTTGCAGCGCAAAAGAAATCGCTTGACCATTCACGGGCCCCGCGACTAACGTCCCCGTCCATCCGGACATTGGGGAGAAGTGTCATGCGGTGTTTGTTGCCCTCGCTGTCGCATCTGTTCATAGCGCTCTCTGGCCTGGGCTTGGTGGCCTCCGCCGGCTGTGCGGACTCGCCTGACGGCGTCGACGAGGTCGACGGCGGGAGCGACACGGACGACGCCGTGCCCATCGTCAGGAGCTTGCTCGATCCGGGGAGGCCGTCCCTGCGCCGTTCGACGGATACTTCGATCCGCCGGCCGACGACGTGTACCAGGACGACTATCGGGTGGTCGGGCAGCTCACGCCGCCGTCGTGGTCGTGGGGGAAGATCGAGCTGCTCGAGGGGCTCCAGGCCTACCGCACCGAGGGCTACAATCTGCGGACGCAGAAAACTCGCTGGCAGGATACCTACGAGGACAGCACCTATCCGCTGCAGACTTACTTCGGCGCGCTGAACCAGCAGCTCGTGGACGGGTTCAACCTCCATTACAAGAGCGCGTGCGCCGGGAAGGTGGGCTCGAAGTCGGCGTCGTCGTGCCCGTCGGTGGGGCCGACCCGGCCGGAGGCCCGCTTCGTGCTGTTGCAGCACGGGCCGAAGACCGGAAAGAGCGCCTGCGATCCCGGGAAGGTGCCCGTGCTGCTCGTGCACGGGGCGCTGCAGAACGGCAACGTGTGGCTCTTGCCCGGCGGGCGCAACGGGAGCGGCGGCGCGTACCCGGGCACCACGCAGAAGACCGGCTTCGTGCAGGCGCTGGAGGCGACCGGCCGGTGCACGTATGCGGTCACCTTCGGCAA
Organism: Nannocystis pusilla; assembly: GCF_026626665.1. Lineage (GTDB taxonomy): Bacteria > Myxococcota_A > Polyangia > Nannocystales > Nannocystaceae > Nannocystis > Nannocystis pusilla. The sequence goes on along the minus strand of NZ_JAPNKE010000002.1, from coordinate 5,311,088 downwards.
CTTCCACGGCGACAATTACAGCCAGGCCACCCACGTGGCGAACGCGATCGACCGGATCAAGGTGCTCACCGGGCAGCCGAAGGTCGACGTGATCGCGTGGAGCAAGGGAGTGCTGTCCGTCGATCTCTACGCCGGCGACGTCGCCGCGTGGGACGACTTCGGGCCCAAGCACTTCGAGCGGCTGGCGGCGGAGCAGGCGAAGCGCGTGCCGGCGTTCCGCGAGGACGTGCGCGTCTACGTGCCGCTGTCGGGCCCGCACCTGGGCATCGACCTCAATTTCCGCCATCCGTACGACGATCTGCTGATCTACAGCACCCTCGAGAACGCGCCGATCGGCCAGGGGCCGGTGACGTGGGGGTGGATGAGCGCGCTCCAGTGCGTCAACTGGGGCTACGGCGGGAGCCCGCTGTTCCCCAACCAGTTCGCGCAGTCGGTGTGCGACGGCCGCGGCGGCACGTGGCCGGACTTCTTCTCGCGGATCTACACCTCGAACATCACCGGGCTCGACGCGCAGGGGCGGCCTGTCTCTTCGAGCAGCCTCCAGGCGCTCAACGCGGCGAACGGGGCGAGCCAGTTCAGCTTCGACAAGTACAACCTGGCGATGTGGGGCTCGGTGAACGAGCAGGGGAAGCACGTCTCGGCGTACCTCGGCCAGCTGCAGGCGGCGTACGACCTGCGCCCGTATTACCCGATCCCCGACCGCCAGAGCGACGGGGAGGACTGGTCGGAGCTCGACACCGACGAGACCAAGTGGCGCACGTGGATGTCGTACAAGCTCACGTACATGCTCGGGGGCTACCTCGACGACGACGACGGTCACATCATGTGCCGCGAGACGGCCTTCGATCCGGCCGGCTCGCCCTGCCAGGCGCAGCACGTCTATTACGACGAGAACGCCGACGACTACTGGTGGGGGTACGGGACGTATCGCCTGATGGACGGGATCGGCATCGGGGCCGTGATGGAGATCGGCGGCAACTTCATCGAGCGGCTCCGGCATCACGGCCTCAGCAGCGAGCTCGACTTCCTGTACGTGGTCCACGGCACGACGGGCGGCGCCGGCGCCCCGTTCGAGATCGACGGCATGAGCTGCCCGACCTGCGAGGTGCATGGCGACGGCGTGCTGTTCGATGTCAGCGTGGCGGCCCGCGATCAGCTCACGCAGGGCTGGTCGGGCGCCGACAAGGCCGCGCGCTCGCGGCAGGAGGGCGTGCCCTTCGGGCACCTCGAGGTCGGCGTCACGCCCGCCGTGTGGAACAAGATCATCAGCCAGCTCGACGCGGTGAACTGACCGGCGGGCCTGGGGCGCGCTGTCGCCGGGCTGTCGCGCCCGCTCGACGCTCCGCGCCGCCGGCGCCGGGGCGCGCGGAAGAAGATGTCCTCGAGGACAGCCGGGGAGCTCCACGCCCGCCGGCTCGTCCTCGGGCTCGTCCTCGCTGCGGGACGGCGATGCCGCCTGTCTTCGGCGACGATCGTCACGGATGTCTCATGGGACATCTTCGTCGACGCCGGCGCGCGACGGGGACCGGCGAGGGGTCGAGCATGGCTCGCGCTCGGCCTCGGCGTGGCGGCGCGGCGTCGCTCGGACGGAGGTCGCCGAGGGGCCGCGCCCGGGCGCTGCGCCTGAGCGCGGGCGCTGGGCCGCGGCGCCGCTCGAGCGGAGGTCGCCGAGGGGTCGCGCGCCCGGGCGCTGCGCCTGAGCGCGGGCGCTGGGCCGCGGCGCCGCTCGAGCGGAGGTCGCCGAGGGCCGCGCGCCCGGGCGCTGCGCGTGAGTGCGGGCGCTCGGCCCCGGCGCCAGGGGTGGGAGTCAACGAGAAAGCTGCCGGCAGACCGGGTGCGACCCGGTCTTCTTCTGGGGCCCGGCGGCGGGCGGCTGCACCTGCTTCGCGGCTCAGGGTCCGGGCGCTGCGTCCCGGGGAGGCTCGCCAGGGGCCTTCGTGAGGCCGTGTGACGAGTTTTGCGCGAAACCGCGCGATGGAGTGGGGGGAATGGGCGGCAAGTCCGCCTGTGAGGATGTTTCTCTCGTTCTGATCGGGGTCGGATCACGTAACGGCGTGAATGTTGGTATTGTGATTTCAGCCTCGTGCGCAGTCTCATGCCTTCCCTCGACGCCACCCCGAACTCTGCGCGGATGCGCACGGACCCCGACAGGAGCCGGGATTCGGGGGATTTCGAGGCGATCGGGGGCAGCAGCGAGGGCGGGGACTTCGGGCGGATGTACGTCGACGCCGCGCGCGGGGCGGTCGCCTACGAGGCGGCGACGCGGGCGGTGGAGGCCGAGCTCGAGCCGTTCCGCGCCGGGCGCTACGTGATCATGAAGCACCTGGGGCACGGGGCGATGGGCAACGTGTTCCTCGCCTACGACCCGGACCTCGATCGCAAGGTCGCGGTCAAGATGTTGCGCGAGTCGTCGCGCGCGCTGGTGCCGGCCTCGCTGGTGCGCGAGGCCAAGGCGATGGCGCGGCTGACCCACCCGAACGTGGTCGGCGTGTTCGACGTCGGCGTGTGCGACCGCGGCGTCTACGTCGCCATGGAGCTCGTCGAGGGCGTGACCCTTCGGGCATGGCTCAAAGAACAGGCGCGAGGCTGGCGCGAGGTCCTGGCGCTGTTCGTCCAGGCCGGCAGCGGCCTGGCGGCGGCGCACGAGGCCGGCCTCGTCCACCACGACTTCAAGCCCGACAACGTCCTGGTCGGCGCGCGCGGGCGGGCCATGGTCAGCGACTTCGGCCTGGCGCGCGTGCACGAGGTCGCCAGCGCCGACGTGAGCGGCGAGATCAGCGACGCCGGGACCACGCGGCGCGGCAGCGGCGGGGCCTCGGACGGCAGCTCGACGGTCGCCTCGAGCCGCGGGCCGGTCGGCACCCTCGCGTACATGGCGCCCGAGCGGCTCAAGCTGCAGCCGTCCGACGCCCGCTCCGATCAGTTCAGCTTCTGCGTCGCGCTTTACGAGGGCGTGTACGGCCGGCGGCCGTTCGTCGGCGAGGACGCGGCGGCGCTGCGGCGCGCGCTGCTGCAGGACCGGCCGCAGGACCCGCCGAAGGGCTCGGTGGTGCCGCCCAAGCTGTGGAAGGTGCTGCGCCGCGGGCTCGCGCGCGACCCGGCGGCCCGCTACCCGACCATGGACGCGCTGCTGGCCGAGCTGTCGGCGATCGCCGCCGAGCGGCCGCTGCGGCCGTGGCAGTGGGCGCTGGCGGCCGGCTCGTTCGCGGGTGTCCTGGGGGGCATGTCCTGGTGGGCAGCTCCGGTCGACCGCTGCGGCGCGGCCGGCGAGGCGCTGGCGGCCGCGTGGACGCCCGAGGTGCGCGGCGAGCTGCAGGCCAAGTTCGCCGGCGCGACCGGGCGGTGGGCGCGGGTCGAGTCGGCGCTCGACGACTACGTGACCGGCTGGCAGGTCCGGCGCGAGGCGGTGTGCGCGGGGGCCCGGCGGGCCGACGCGGCGGCCTCGGAGGAGCTGCGGGCGCGGGCGACCTGCCTCGAGCACCCGCGCATGCGCTTCACGGCGCTGGTCGAGCTGCTCGCCAGCTCGTCGCGGGTCGACGTCGACGACGCGGCGCGGGCCGCCGCGCAGCTGCCGGCGCTGGCCGACTGCGACGATCGGCAGATGCTCGCGCTCGGCCTGCGCCCGCCCGACGCGCACGAGCGGCCGCGGGTGACCGCGCTGCGGGTCGGGCTCGAGCGGGCCCGCGTGCGCGAGGTGTCCGGCGAGTACGCGCAGAGCCTGGCGATGGCCGAGGAGGCGGTCGGGGCGGCGCGCGGGCTCGATTACCCGCCGGTGCTGGCCGAGGCGCTGTACCAGCGCGGCCGCGTCGAGCACTACCTCGGGCGCAGCGAGGCCGCGGTGGCCAGCCTCAGCGAGGCGGTCGACCTGGCCGAGGCCAGCCGGCACGAGGTGCTGGTCGCCGAGGTGTGGCAGTACCTGGTCGAGGTCGGCGCGCTGCACTGGCGCTCGGGGCTGCCGGTGCTCGAGTGGGTCCGCCGCGCGCGGGCCAGCGCCGAGCGGCTCGGGCGGCCCGCCGCCGACAGCCGGGCGCGGGCGCTGCAGGCCGAAGGTCTGGTCGCGCGCGGGCGCCAGCAGTCGCGCGCCGCCGAGGTCGCGTTCCGCAAGGCGCTGTCACTTTGGGCCCAGAGCCCCGCCCCCGACGCGGTGGCGATCGCCAAGCTCAAGCTCAACCTCGCCACCGCGCTGGTCGACCAGGGCCGCGGCGACGACGCGGCGGTGCTGTACGTCGAGGCCGAGCAGGGCTTCGTCGCCGCCCTCGGGCCGCGTCACCCGTACGTGCTGGTCGCGCTGTACAACCTCGGCCTGCTCGAGGAGCAGCGCGGCCGCCTCGACGCCGCGCGGGCGGCCTTCGAGCGCGCGCTGGCGGTGGCGCGATATGTCTTCGGGGACAGCCACGGCAAGGTGCTCGAGCTGCACCTCGCGCTGGCCCGGGTCGACCTGTACGAGGGCCTGGCCTCCTCGGCGCTGGCCCACGGCGAGGCTGCGCGGGCGATCTTCGACGCCACCGGCAGCGCCGACGACGGCGTGTTCGCGGTGCTCGGCGAGGCCCACGTGCTGCTCGGCAACTACGCCGAGGCGCTGGCGGCCGCCGAGCGCGAGCTGACCCTGGCCGCCGCGCTGCACGGGCCAGGCGGCGAGGTCGTCGCGCGGGCCCACGCCAAGGCCGGCGAGGCGCTGCTCGGCCTGCACCAGCCCGACGAGGCCGAGGCGCGGTTCGTCCAGGCCCAGGCGCTGCTGTCCCGCATCGACGACGCCGACGGCGACGCCCAGGGCTTCGTGCTCAAGGGCATCGGTCAAGCCCGCCTGATCCGGGGCGACCACGCCGGCGCCGCCCAGGCGCTGCGCCAGGCCTCGGCCGTGTGGGCCAGCGCCGGCAGCGACTTCCGCGAGGTCGCCGACACGCAGTGGTGCCTCGCCGAGGCCCTCGCGGCGCTCGGCGAGACCACGGCCGCGGCCGAGCGCCGCGCCGCCGCCGATCGCTTCTACGCCCGCTTCGGCGAGGCCGGGGCGCGCCGCGCCGCCGAGCTGGCCGGCTGGCTCCGGCCGCCATCCTGAGTTTAGCTAGCCCAAAGAACATGTCCCGAACAACCTGTCTGGAGGTACTTATGTCTCGCACCGTCACTCTCGCTCTCGCCGCCCTCGCCCTCACCGCCGTGTCCGGTTGCGACGAGGTGGTCCAACGCGTCGCCGCGGCCCAGGCAGGGCCGACCACGCTCCGCGACGACGCGGGCTCGATGGAGGGCAACTGCAGCGATTGCGCCACTCGCGCCAAGTTCCGCGCCCGGCCGCCGGCCGGCATCAACGCCCCGCCGTCGCTGTGATCGCGCGCGCAGGTCCGCTGCGCTGTCGTCTGCTGGTACAATCATCGTCCCGCTCGAGAGGAGGCCCGCCGTGTTGCAAGGTCGCTACACCCCGTTTGTCCGTTTTCGCCTCCCTGACGGGCGCACCGCCCAGGTCGCCGCCGGCGGGCTCATCGGCCGCGCGTCGACGGCGGAGCTGCGGATCGAGAGCCCGGAGGTGTCGGAGGCGCACGCGTTCATCAGCATGCGCGGCCGGCATTTGCAGATCCTGTCGCTGCGGCGCTGGATCATCCTCGACGGCGAGCGCAAGTCGTCGATCATCCTCGCGCCGGGCCAGCGGATCCGGCTGTCGCAGAACGTGACGCTCGACGTCGAGGCGGTCGAGCTGCCGGACCGGGTGATGGTGCTGTACGGCGACGGCCAGGAGCTGTGCACCCTCAGCGAGTCGGTCTATTCGATCGTGACAGCGAACGGCGGGCCGTCGCAGACCCCGAGCTACAAGCTGCACCCGGAGTATCTGCCGGGGGCCGAGGCGTACATCTGGGGCACCTCGGACGGCTTCACCCTGCGGGTCGGCGATCGCGAGCCGGTCGAGCTGGCGGCCGGCACGTCGTGGGAGCTGCGCGGGCACCACTTCGCGGTGCAGGCGAGGCCGCTCGGCGACGGGGCGCTCAGCACCCGCAGCATCGGGCAGAACGATCCGCCGCTGACGATCGTCGCCCGCTACGACACGGTCTACGTGCGCATGCCCGGGCGGCCCGAGTGCGTGATCGCGGGCCTCCTGGCGCGGATCGTCAGCGAGCTGGCGACCATCAATCGTCTCGTCTCGTGGGAGGCCGTGGCCCGCGAGATCTGGGGCGACGAGACCGACCGCGGCATCATGCGGCAGAACTGGGACCGCAACCTGCGGCGGCTGCGGGCGCAGCTGCGGGAGGCCGGGATCCGCCCCGACCTGGTGCGGCCCGACGGCAAGGGCAACGTCGAGCTGTACTTGCTGCCGCAGGACACCGTGGTCGACGAGAGCTGAAGCGGGCCCGGTGGCGTGGACAGGTCGCGGTCGACCGCCGAAGGGTCGGTGGTCCGCGGCCGGTGGAGACGACGGGCGGCAGACGCCGGCGCGCGGGCGTCGGCAGGAGAGACCATGGGGATACGGGCGTCGTGGGTGGCACTATCGTTGGTGGCGGCGAGGTGCGACGACGTGTTCTCGAGCGGCGGCGTGGCCACGGCGACGCCGCTGTTCACCAGTATCACCGCCGGCGACCTGCAGGCGCTGGAGCGCGGTGAATCGGTGCTCGTCGCGCTCGACGGCGATTATCCGGTGGTGTTCGAGCTCGACGGTCGCCGCGGCGCCCTCGACTTCGGGCGCATCGACATCGCCACGCCCGAGGCCGGGCTGGTGCCGCTGCAGGTCTGGCTCGAGGCGCTGGTCTCGGCCCGCGGCCTCGGCTTCGCCGAGCTGTCGGGCGGCCGGTTTCGCCTGGCCAACGACCGTGCCGCAGCGTCCCTGGGCATCGCCGTCTCCGGGCAATCGGGGCCGCAGCGCTGCGACGCCGGGCAAATCATCGATATCGACGGTGTGGTCGCGGTGCTGTTCCCGGCCGACGCGTCCTGTCGAGCGTTCTGATTGACTCCATGAAGCGTGTTGTCGGGGACCGCTGAATCCGTCATCGGTCTGCCCGAGCGGACGCTCACGTCAGTGGACGTCCACAGTCGCTGTCTTGGGCGCACGGTTCGGCGCAGGATGCAGCCGCTGTCTTTCAGCAGAAAGCTCGGGTTTTCGGATGCGCTATTTTCGCAATTCTCCGGTTTGTTCCTCCTAGTCGCGCTGTCTGGTTGTTCCGGCGACGTGGTGCAGGGTTCTGACACCGACGGTACGGCGACGGATACGTCCTCGACCACGGAGCAGGACACCTCGACGGGTGTGCCGACGACGACGATGCCGACCACGTCGATCGATCCGACGACGACGACGACGACCACGGTCGACCCGACGGATACGACGACGACGACCACGGGAGAGACCACGGATACGTCGACGACGACGACCACGGGCGAGACGACGGATACGACGACGACGACCACGGGCGAGACCACCGACACGTCGACGACCACCACCGATTCGACGACGACCACCACCGATTCGACGACGACCACCGCCACCGGCGAGACCACCGATACGGACACCGATACGACCGCGCCGGCCAGCTGCGGCGACGGCATCCTCGACGCCGGTGAGGATTGCGACCAGGACAACCTCGGGGGCACGGACTGCGCCAGCCTCGGCTTCGACGGCGGCACTCTGGCGTGCACCGACGGCTGCACCTTCGATACCAGCCTCTGCGTGCTGGAGTCGTGCGGCAACGGTCAGCTCGACGAGAACGAGAGCTGCGACGGGGCCGACCTCGACGGCGAGAGCTGCCAGTCGCAGGGCTTCGCCGGCGGCACCCTGGCCTGCAACGACGCCTGCAACGGCTTCGACGTCGCCGGCTGCACCAGCTGCGGCGACGATCTGAAGCAGGACGGCGAGGCCTGCGACGGGGCCGACCTCGACGGCGAGAGCTGCCAGTCGCAGGGCTTCGGCGGCGGGACGCTGGCCTGCGCGGCCGACTGCGGCGGCTTCGACGTGTCGCAGTGCGACCCGTGCGGCAACGACCAGGTCGACGACGACGAGACCTGCGACGGGGCGGCGCTGGCCAACCAGACCTGCGAGTCGCAGGGCTTCGGCGGCGGGACGCTGGGCTGCAGCGCGACCTGCGACGCGTTCGACACCTCGCAGTGCGACAGCTGCGGCAACGACCAGATCGACGACGGCGAGACCTGCGACGGGGCGGCGCTCGGCGGCGCCACCTGCGAGTCGCTCGGCTTCGACGGCGGCACGCTGGCCTGCGCGGCCGACAGCTGCGGGGCGTTCGACACCTCGGGCTGCATCGGCTGCGGCAACGACAAGCTCGACGGCGACGAGCCGTGCGACGGCAGCGAGCTCGACGGCGAGACCTGCGAGAGCCAGGGCTTCTTCGGCGGCACCCTGGCCTGCACCGAGCAATGCGACGACTTCGACCTGTCGCAGTGCAACGATTGCGGCAACAACCAGATCGACGGCGACGAGACCTGCGACGGCAGCGACCTCGGCGGTGCGACCTGCGAGAGCCAGGGCTTCGCCGGCGGCACCCTGATCTGCGCCACCGGCTGCGGCGCGTTCGACACGACGGCCTGCACCGAGTGAGTGACGCGGTGATCTGAAGTAACGAGGCGACGGGGCGGCGCGTCGTCGCCTCGTGCGCGGCGATCAGAAGCCGGTGCCGGACAGCACCGGCTCGCTGGACGGCAGGCCGAGCGCGGCGGCGTCGTTGCCGACGTGGTGCCACGTCGGCGCCGCGAGGACCTCGGCGCTGGCGAGGCGCTCGCGCAGCTCGGCGGCCGCGTCGATCGGGGCGAGGCGCTTGCTCAGCTCGGACGGGACGAGCTCGCGGCCCGGGATGCCACGGCGCGCCGACTCGTGGTGCGCGAGGACCTGCAGGCCGCCCAGCAAGCCGGTGAGCATGCCGGTGATGGTGTATTGCCAGCGGCAGCGCGACAGCTCGGCGGGGCCGAACTCGTCGCCGGTCTGGGTGAGCGGGCGCGACGCGTGTAGATCGAGGCGGGCGCGATCGGCCGCGTCGCGCAGGTCGAGCACCTGGCGCAGGGCGTCGGCGAACGGCCGCGTGGCGAGCACGCCCGCGGCGCGGCGGGCGTTGCTCGGGAGGGTGCCGACAGGTCCGCCGGCGAAGTGCGCGAGCGGGCCGAGCGCGCGCGCGAGCTCGTCGAAGCGCGCCGACAGATCGGTGACGACGAGCGGCCCTTCGAGCTCGCGCAGGCGCTCGTAGGCGTCGCTGCCGGTCAGCGCCTTCGTCCACTTCTGCGGCAGCCAGGCGACGGTGCCCTCGTCGAGGCGCACGCGCACGAACTCGCGGCCGGTGAACTCGGCGTCGCGCGAGGCCGGGACCTTGTGCAGGCCGAGCGCCTCGCCGCGGCCGCCCTCGGAGAAGTACTCGAACTCGACGCGCGTGCCGGCGACGATCGGGGTGGGGGCGACCGGCTTGGCCCGGAAGCGGGTGACCGCGGCCTCCTCCCTCGCGTACGAGACGTAGCGGTTGGGCCTGAAGCAGCGCGGCCAGTACGGGACAAAGCCGCTGGCCATGGCGGCGCGGAAGTACTCGGGCAGCGACGAGGCGGCGATGACGCCGTCGGCGCCCTCGGCGGCGGAGGCGAACATGATCGAGGCGCTGCGCGGGCCGCTGCCGCGCGGGGCCTTGCGCGCGCGGACCAGCCAGGTGTTGCCCTCGGCGGTGATCGCGTCGAGCAGCATGGCCTCCTCGTCGTCGCCGAAGTTCATGTAGTGCTGGTCGTCGCCGGTGAACTGCGTCCACTGGGTCACCGACGGCACGCGGATGCAGCCCTCGCCGGGCGGCTCGATGAAGCGCCACTCGATGTGAATGCCGTCGATCTCCGCGTAGAGGTCGACGAGGTCCTGCAGGACCCGGAGCGCGCGCAGCTGGTCGAGCTTGGCCTTGCCCGCCTTGCGCCCGAGCTCGGCGACCGTGACCGTGATGTCGGGGCGGGCGCGCAGCTCGTCGAGGAAGGCGCGCAGCTCGGCGACGACGCGGGTCATCTCGGTGGCGTTCGCGGCGTCCTCGGCGGCCTTGCGCGCGAGCTTGTCGTCGGCGCCGGCGAGCAGGCCGCCGCCGATCCCCGCGGCGGTCAGCAGCGCGACCATCTCGGCCTCGGTCATCAGCGCGACGCCGCGGCTGCGCGCCGCCTCGAGCTTCGAGCCGGCGTCGTCGCCGTAGATCAGGATGTCGGTCGACTTGCCGACGCTGCTGCCGACCGTGGCGCCCGCCTCGGCCAGCAGGCGCGCCGCCTCGGCGCGCTTCATCAGGGTGAAGGTGCCGGTCAGCACGACTGTCTTGCCGCCGAGGCCCGGGCAGGCGACCGAGCTCGCGGGGGCGCTCGCAGGGGCGCTCGCGGGGGCGCTCGCGGGGGCGCTCGCGGGGGCTGCAGGGGCGGGGGCCGGCGCCGCGGAGAGCAGCTGCTTGAGGGCCGCCTCGTCGCGGACCTCGACGCCGAGAGCGCGCGCCTTGGCCAGCTTCGAGCCGGCGCGCTCGCCGACGAAGAGCACGTGCGTCGCCTTGGTGACGCCGGAGCCGATCGTGACGCCGAGCCGGGCCAGCGCGGCCTCGGCCTCGGCGCGGTCGAGGTCGCTGAACTTGCCGGTGAGCACCACGGTCTTGCCGATCAGGTCCTGAGCCTTCATCCCGGCGACCTTCGCACGAAGCGCGAGCGCGCGGAAGCAAGCCCCGGAGCGCGCGGTTTCACGCGGGCGAGGCGGACCGTGGCGGTTCGGTCCGCGAGGTCACGATTTCGCCGCTCCATCCATTCCAGGCGGTGGCGATGGACCGCATGTCCACGCTCATTCGTGATTGGCCCTCGCGGCCGTGACCCGAGAAGATCCGTTCGAGGGGGACCGTGCGTGCCCGTCGAGCGGTCTTCTCCAGGACCCGGAGCACTCGCTCGCGGGTGTCGGGGCCCTGACACGAGATCGCGTGCATGTCCTGCAGGACATGCCCGATCGGTCATGGCCTCAGGGCGCGGCGCCGGTGACGATCCATTCTTCGATCAGGGCGATGAACTCGGGGCTGAGCGGCGGGCCGCCGAGCGGCATCTGCGACGGGGTGCCCGAGTAGGGCGGGTCGCCGGCCACGCCCTCGATCTTGGCCAGCAGGTACGAGTCGACCGGCTCGCCGGGCGCGACGCGGTTGAAGCTCGGCGCCTCGGTCGAGGCGACGCCGACCAGGTTCATGTACGAGTCGACCCCGTCGGTCATGGTCAGGCCGCCGGCGCCCTGGGTGTGACAGTCGCAGTTCGGCGCGATCACGTTCGGGTAGATGACTTCGGCCCAGCTGATGCCGGCGCCGGTGGTCGCGTCGGTCATGGTTTCGGTGTCGGTGTCGGTGCCCGTGCCCACCGAGGTGCCGGGCTCGGTCGTGCTGGCGTCGGTGGTCCCGGGGACGGTCGCGTTCGTCGTCGATTCGCCGGTCGAGCCGGTCGAGTCGCCGGTCGTCGGTGTCCCGGGGACGTCGGTGGTCTCGGCGGTCGCGCTGCCGGTCGAGCTGGTCGTGTCGCTGGCGGTGGTCTTGCCGTCGTCCCCGCACGCGGCGGCCACGGAGCAGAGGAGGAACAGGCGGAGCGTGCGGGTCATGAGCGTCCGACGCTAGCACAGCCGCGCTCGCGGGATATGCAGCGCGCGCCAGGGTCACGCTCGCGCTCGGCGTGCGCCGCGGATTCGAACCGCCGCGGCCCGGCGGACGCAGACGCGGATCGGCGACGAGCTCGGCGTCCGCGAGCATCGGCGCGCGTACAGGCGCGCGACGGTCCGAGCGGCATGAGCCCATGCCCGGGCGGGCGCTGCCGGACCATGCACGCGCGCCACATCGACGTGGTTTTTTCGATCGCGCTCCGCGATCCGGATCGACAGGTTGCGATCCTCGCCCGCGGCGGAGCTCCGGCCGCGAGGACCTCCCGAGGCGACGGCCCATGGCCTCTCGCTCGCCCCCAGCCGATGAGACGCCCCCGCGAGCACGAGGCCGCGGCGTATCCTCTTATCGCGTCATCGCGTCATCGCGTCATCGCGTCATCGCGTCATCGCGTCATCGCGTCATCGCGTCATCGCGTCATCGCGTCATCGCGTCATCGCGTCATCGCGTCATCGCGTCACAGCGCCGGGAACACGGCGAGGAGGAACACGCCGAGCAGCAGGGTGGCGATCACGGCCCAGCGCAGGCCGCCGGCGATCGAGTCGCGCAGGCGGGCGCCGAGGCCGAAGGCCACCAGCGGCAGCCAGGCGAAGCTCAGGGCGACCAGGTCGGACTCCGAGAATTGTCGAACAGGAACCCGTACAGCAGCAGCGCCGCGGCCCCGCCGGTGTACAGCGGGGCCTTGTAGACCAGGGCCGGCAAGGACCTGGCCTGTGGGACAGGTAGCGCCGGCTCGCGGCGCGCGAGCGCCTCGCCGTCGAGCACGGCCAGGACGTCGCGCGCCGCGGCGAACCGCTGGCCGACGGCCGGCTCGAGCATGCCATCGAGGGCCCGCGTCAGCCGCTCGGGCAGGCCGGGGCAGGCGCGGCGCACGTCGACCTTGCTGGTGGAGGGATCGATCGGCAGCTCGTCGGGCTGCCGATGGGTGAGGACGACGACCATGGTCATCGCCAGGGCGTACAGATCGGAGGCCGGCCGCGCCTTGCCCAGCACCTGCTCGAGCGGGAAGAAGCCGAAGGTGCCGACGCTGGTCGAGCCGAGCTCGGACTCGCGGCGGAACCGGTCCTGGCTCGCTCCGAAGTCGACGAGCATCGGCTCGCCCGCGGCGGTGACGACGATGTTGGCCGGCTTGATGTCGCGGTGGACGACCGGCGGCTGGAGGTCGTGCAGGTAGGCCAGCACGCCGAGCAGCTTGCGCAGCAGCGCCTCGGCCTCGCCCGCGGTCGTGCGCGCGCCGCCGGCCACGCGCGCGGCCAGCGAGGCGCCGTCGACGTGGTCCTGCACGAGCACGAGCGAGACGTCGTCGCCGAGCCCGGCGAGGTCGGTCGGGTCGACGGCCCGGGCCCCGTCGGTGGCGAAGAACTCGTGGCAGCGCGGGATGCCCGGGTGCGCGAGCGAGGCGAGCACCCGGGCCTCGCGCTCGAACAGCTCCATGGCCTTCCAGTCGCCCATGCGCGCGACCCGGAGCTGCTTGAGCACGACCCGCCGGCCGTCGTCCGCGGTCGCCACGAACGCGAGCCCGAAGCCGCCCTCGCCGAGCCGCTCGCCCACGACGTAGGCCGACCTCAGGCCGACGACGCGCTCACCCGCGGTGAACTCCGCCATGCCCGTCATGGTACGCGAGCCGGCGCCGGCGATCGACGCGGGGCGAGCGCCGTGCGAGGCGTGCCGCGCTTGCGGTCCGGACGATCCGGGATCGATCTCCCCGGCCGACCTGCCGACGCGGCGCGAGTCGACGACCTCGCGCTCGCTCACCGCGCAGCATCAGGTGTTTGTATGGACATGGTCAAAAGGACATATGATTTCTCGCCGCGCCGCGAGCCGGCGAAAAGCGCCGCGCTCGCGCCTCTCGGCGGCGAAGCTGCGACGTCTCGCCGCGCCGGCGCTCGCGCGCGAGGTCGTCGCGGACCTCGCCGAGGTTGACCGGGGCGACCACACTCTTCACCTTTGGGACCCGGAGCGATGAAGATCGGCCGCGGGAGCGGCGCCGAGATGCGCGACAAGAGACGCAAAGAGCACGATGGTACGTCGGGCTCGACCGTCTACGACAGCGGTGGCGACTGGCCCTCGGTGGAGCGGACGGTCCCCGGCGAGTCGTACGGCGGCGGGGTCGATCCGCCGCGGATCGGTCGATTCCACATCCACGGCCGCCTCGGCGAGGGTGGGATGGGGGTGGTGTACTCGGGCTTCGACGGCGAGCTCGGGCGCTCGGTGGCCATCAAGCTGATGCGCGCGGCGCTCGACACGGACATCGAGGCGCGCCCGCGACTGTTGCGCGAGGCGCAGGCCCTCGCGCGCCTGTCGCATCCGAACGTAGTGCAGATCTTCGAGGTCGGTCACCACGAGGGCCGGCTGTTCGTGGCCATGGAGTTCGTCGACGGCAAGACGCTGCAGGCCTGGCTGCGCGGGCCCGACGGGCCGCGGACGTGGCGGCAGATCCTGGACGTGTTCATCGCCGCCGGCCGCGGCCTGGCGGCGGCCCACGAGGTCGGCCTCGTCCACCGCGACTTCAAGCCGAGCAACGTGATGATCGGCTTCGACGGCCGCGTGCGCGTCCTCGACTTCGGCCTGGTCGGTTCGCTCGCCGACGACGAGCCGAGCCCGTCGTCGTCGTCGTCGCAATCGCTGCACGAGGTGCCGAACCCGCCGGTGCTCCAGACGCCGTTGACGATGACCGGCGACATCCTCGGCACGCCGGCGTACATGGCGCCCGAGCAGTACAACGGCCGCCGCTGCGACGCCCGGGCCGATCAGTTCAGCTTCTGCGTGGCCCTTTACGAGGCGCTCTACGGGGTGCGGCCGTTCGCCGGCAACACCGCGTGGGACGCCCTCGAGGCCAGCGAGCGCGGCGAGATCCGCCCGCCGCCGGCGGACTCGCGGGTGCCCGAGTGGCTCCACGCCGCGGTGGTGCGCGGCCTGTCGCCGGACCCGGCCGCGCGGTGGCCGTCGATGGCCGCGCTGCTCGCCGAGCTCGACCGCGACCGCGACGGGCCGGCCCGCATGCGCACGACGATCGCGGTGGCGCTGGCGACCCTCGTGCTCGGCGTGTGGCTGAGCGCGGTGCGCGGTCCGGGCCCGGCCGAGCGCTGCGACGCCGAGGTGGCCGCGGACCTCGAGGACGTATGGGACGAGCAGACCCCCGCCGGGCTGGCGCCGGCGGTCCACACCCAGGTGCTGGCGCTGCTCGAGAAGTGGAAGGAGGCGCGGCGCGATCTGTGCCGCGGCCGCCTGAGCGGCCTGCTGTCCGACGAGATGCTCTACCGCGGCTCGCGCTGCCTGGCGACGCACCGTCAGTTCTTGCTGCGCCTGGCGACCGAGCTCGCCCACGGGGCGACCGACCTCGAGTGGCGCGAGCTGCCGTCGCCGGCGAAGTTCGCCGGGTGCGTCCACAGCTTCGACCGCGCCGAGACGGCGATGAACGCGATCGTGATGGACCCGGAGGCGCTGCGGCGGATCGAGGACGAGGTGGCGGAGGCCGAGGTCGCGTGGCTCGCCGGTCGCTACCGCGACAGCGAGGCGCTGGCGAGCGCGGCGCTCCGCGACGCCAACGAGCTCGGCCATCCGCCCACCGTGGCGCTCGCGCTCTATCACCTCTCGCGCGCGCAGGACAGCGGCCCGCGGGCGGCCCTCGCCGGCGCGACGCTGGCCGAGGCCGACCTCCTCGCGGTCGCCCACGACTTGCCCGATCTCGCCGCCGACGTCGCGCTGCGTCGGCTCCGCTTCGCGGTCTATCAGAGCGAGCACCCGCACGACGGCTGGGTCTGGTACGAGGTGCTGCGCGGGCGCCTGGCTCGCATCGGCGCGCAGGACGATCCGCGCGAGGTGGAGGCCCACGATTACCTCGGCCTCGTCGCCCTCACCGAGCGGGACTTCGCGCTGGCGGAGGAGGAGTTCCTCAAGGCCCTCGAGGGCCGCGCGGGCGCGTGGCCGCTGCTGCGCACGCCGGCGCTGATGGGGCTCGGGCGCATGTTCCTCCTCCGCGACCAGCCGGCGGCGGCCCACGAGCAGTTCGCGGAGGCGCGCGAGATCATCGAGGCGGAGCTCGGGCCGGCGCACCCGCGGCTCGTGCCGGCGCTGCTCAACCACATCGACGCGCTGCTGAAGCTGCAGCGCGTCGACGAGGCCGAGGCCGCGGCCAGCCGGGCGCTGGCGATCGCCGGGGCCCAGCCCGGCTCGCCGCACCTGTCGCTGGCGCAGCTGTTCGCCGCGCGGGTGGCCGAGGCGCGCGGCGACCGGAGCGGCGCGCTGGCGCTGGCGGAGAGCGCCCGCAACGCGCTGCGCGTCGAGGGACGCACGGCCAATCAGCGCGTGTATCGCCCGGAGGTCCTCGACCTGGTCGCCCGTGTGTCCTACGAGACAGGTGGTGCGAGGGCCGCGATCGCGCCCTACCTCGAGCTGCTCGGCGCGCCCGAGGGCCACGAGCCGTCCTACGGCTCGACCCTGGCCCGCGCCTACACGAGCGCTACGAGGCTGGCGGAGGAGGCCGGGGCCGACGAGCTGGCGCTCCGCTTCGCCGCCGCCGCGCGCTCGTTCTTCCCCCACGCCGAACGGGCGGAGGTCCCCGCGCTGCTGGTCGAGCTGGCCCTCGCCGAGAGCGCGGCGCTGATGCGGCGCGGTCGGACCGAGGCCGCGACTACGATGATTCGCTCGGCCCTCGATTCGTGGCAGGCCAGCGCGACGAGTCCCGACGTGCGGGCCGCGGATCTGCACTACGCGCTGTTCTCGGCCCTGCGCGCCGCGGCCCCGGCCGAGGCCTTGCCGCACGCGCTGCGCGCCCGCGAGGCGTACGCGGGCCTGCCGGCGCCGCCGCGCGCGAAGCTGACGGCGCTCGACGAGTGGCTGCGCCGCCACGATCGCGGGTGAACCGACGATGACCCGGACGAATGCGAGGACATGCCGCCCGGGCGGCGATCCGGAGCGACGCGCGACGGCGCCGCGGCGGGCTCGAATCATCGCACCACGGGTCCGCGGATCGCGGCGGAGCGCGGGCCGGGCGGGCCGCGCCGCGGGCCTGCGGCGGGCTCGAATCATCGCACCACGGGTCCGCGGATCGCGGCGGAGCGCGGGCCGGGCGGGCCGCGCCGCGGGCCTGCGGCGGGCTCGAATCATCGCACCACGGGTCCGCGGATCGCGGCGGAGCGCGGGCCGGGCGGGCCGCGCCGCGGGCGCGACGGGCCGCGAATGCCACGAGGGTCGCTCGCTGCGAGCGATCGGCGCCGGGGCGACGCGGGCCGGCGCAGGCCGCGGCGGACGGCGCGACCGCGGGGCCAAACCGGCGGGGCGCGGCGAGGCGGGCCGCGTGCTTGCGCGATCGCTCGGGTTCGCCCACTCGATCGATATGGAACGATCGGCCCGCGATCGAGCGCCCGCGGCTCGTCGCTCGATTCGTCGCCGCGTCGATTCGACGGGGTCGCGCCGCGGCGATGGGGCCGACGGCCGCGGAGGCGGAGCGTGAGCGCCGGGCCGCTGCGGGCGCTGCTGCTGCGGGCGCTGACCCCGGACGAGCTGCGGCGCGGGTTGTCTGCGTTCGCCCCCGAGGACGGCGGGCTGCGGGCCCGGCTGCCCGGGCCCGAGGTCGGCTTCGAGGCGCTGGTCGACGCGGCCCTGGCGGCGCTGGACGGGCCGCTGCTCGGGCGCTTCCTCGTCTACCTGGCGGCGTCGCGGCCGAAGCTGGCCGGCGAGCTGCGGCAGGTCGCCGCGCAGCTCGGGGTGAGCGAGCCGGACGCGTTCGCGGTGGCGAGCCTGCTGTCGGCCCACCGCGACGCCGCGGCGGAGCGCAAGCTGGCGGAGCTCGAGCGCGCGAGCGCGACGACGGTCGGCGACCGTCACGAGCTCAACCTGGCGGTCGCCGACCTGCACCGCTGGCAGCGCGAGGCCGGAGAGCGCGGCGAGGCCAGCGGAGACCGCCGCGCGGCGATCGCCCGCAGGTTGACGAACCTGGCCGCGTCGATGAGCGCGCAGGCGTCGAGCGGCAGCCTCGCGGTCGAGGCAGTGGCGGCCCACCCCGACGCGCTGCGCCTGCGCGAGGAGATCGAGGCCCACGTGCGCCGGGCCGACGGCAAGCGGGCCGCGCTGCGCCTGCTCGACCTGGCCGAGCGGTTCGGCGACCCGCAGGTCCGCCGGCGCGCGCTCGAGCTGTCGGCGCGCGCCGGGACATGGCGCACGAGACATGTCTTCAAGGCCAGGCTCGAGGCGAGCGAGCGGCGCGAGTGGCTGGCGCTACTGGAGGCGATCCTCGCGCTCACCGACGAGATCGTGCGGACGGCCGCGCCGGGGCCGTTCGAGGGCCTCGGCGAGCACTGGCTGGCGGCCTCGCTCGACGCCGCGGCCCACACGTCGCTGCACGCCGGGGCGGCGCCGGAGTACGGGCCGCTGGTGCGCTGCGACGGGCTGGCGCTGCGCTACCGCAAGGGCGCCCCGCCGGTGCTCAAGGACGTGTCGCTGACGGTGTTCCCGCGGACCGTGGTGGCGGTGGTCGGGCCCAACGGCGCCGGCAAGACGACCTTCCTGCGGGTCCTCGCCGGCGAGCTGCGGGTCGAGGACGGCATGCTCTCGTACCCGCAGCTCGACCCGGCGCTGCCGCGGCCGGGCGACATCGACTGGCCGGTGGTGCGCTCGCGGATCGCCCACGTGCCGCAGCGCCTGCCGCGGTTCCGCGGCCGCCTCGACGAGTACCTGCACACCTGGGCCGGCGCCTGCGGGCTGCGCGGCGGCGAGAACGTGGACACCGTCGACTTCTGGCTCGAGCGCCTCGGCCTCGGCCACTGCCGTCAGGTCCGCTGGCGCGAGCTGTCGCGCAGCCTGCAGACCCGCGTGGCCCTGGCGCGCGCGCTGGTCGGCCGGCCGCGCCTGCTGCTCGTCGACGAGCCGCTGGTGGCCCTCGACCCGCGCGCGCAGCAGTGGTTCCTGCAGGACCTGCGCGACATCGTCTCGAGCTCGTCGCTGCGGCTGGCGGCGGTGGTCAGCTCGCAGCACATCCCCGAGCTCGAGGCGATCGCCGACGACGTGGTCGGCCTGCGCGAGGACGGCGCGGTGTGGTTCCACGGCGGCGTCCTCGACCTCGAGCAGGCCCGCCGCGGGGCGTTGTTCGAGATCGGCGGCCACCTCGAGGACGCGGCGCGCGACCGCTTGACCGCGCAGTTCGGCCCGGGCTGCCTGCGCGAGCGCGAGTGCGTGACGCTGCTCCGCGTCGGCGGCCACGTGTCGCGCCGCGAGGTGCTGAGCTGCTGTGCGCGCTCGGCGAGCCGCCGGTGTACTTCCGCGACATCAGCGGCTCGCACATGCGCATGTTCTGGGGGGACCGACCGTGAAGGTGGCGATCCATCGCCTGGTCGACGGGTGGGCGGCGGTCCGCGGACGAATGCAGCGATACGACCGCGCGGTGCTGATCCGCCGGCCGGCGCTGCGACAGACGCGGATCCACTGGATCGCCCCCGCCAGCGCGCTGCTCAGCCTCACCGGCGCGGTGATCGTGAGCCTGCCGCGGGTCGAGGCCGAGGACCCGCTGCGCACCATCGATTCGTTCGTGTCGCCGCTGCTGTTCGTGGCGGTGCTGTTCCTGGTGCTGTGGATCCGCGACCAGACCCGCGCTTTGGTGTCGTTCGCCCCGCTGGCGCGCGGGCGGATCGCCGGGCTGGCGCTGCTGCGCCTCGGCTGCGTGGCGGCGATCCTGCTGCCGCCGCTGGTCGTCGACGGCTGCATGCGCGCCCGCGCGGCCCAGATCGCGGCCCACGACGACAACGTCGGCGTGGCCCTGGCGATCGTCGAGGCCGCGGACGCCTGCCTCGCCGCCGCGCCGGCGCCCGAGCCGGGTGAGACCGCCGCGGTCGCCAGGCTGCGCGAGCGGGCGTCGCGGCTGATCGAGGCCGCGCGGGACCGCGGTCACAGCGGACGACCGCCGCGGGCGCCCCGACCGGCGGCGACGCGCACCGCGGTGTGGATCGAGAAGCACTGCCACGATCCGGCGGCGAGCCCGAGCGAGGACATCGTGCGGATCGAGCGGCTCCACCTGTACGCGGTGGGGCGCGTGTTCCCCGCCCGCCGCTGCGCGCGCTGCTGTACCTGCTGGCCTGCGGGGCGGTGGTGGTGCCGTTCCTGGCGCTGTGGGAGGACCGCCGCGGCCGCGCCGTGGGCCCGGCGGTGGCGCTCGGCCTGTTCTTCGTGGTCCACACGTCGATGGCGATCGGCTGGGTGCCGGGCACGTGGTCGACGCGCAAGCTGTGGCTGGCGAGCCTGATCGTGGTGTCGGCGGTGGCCGTGGTGGCCGCGCCGCTGGCCGCGTGGCGACGCGTGCGGCCCGAGTGGTGCCTGCTGGCGTTCGCCACCGCGGTGATCGTCGCGCCGCTGCTGCCGGTGGCGCTCGCGTGGGCGACCGCAGGGAACGCGAGCGCGACGGGCGAATCGCCGTGCGCCTGCTCGCCGCGGTTCGGGCCGGCCGAGCCGTCGGTCGTGGGCCCGCACGAGCTTACCGCCTACGCCGCGGGCCTCGGGTTCTGTTGCCTGTACATCGTCGGCATGGGCCCGACGATGCACCGGCTGTGGGCCACGCCGCGGTGAGGTTCAGCCGACGCGCAGACGGACGCGCTGGACGGTGTGGTCGGCGGCCTTCTCGAGGATGAGGTCGGCGCGCTCGCGCGTGGGCGCGATGTTCTGCCGCAGGTTGACGCCGTTGATCGTGTCCCACACCGTGTGCGCGAGCTGCATGGCGCTGGCCTCGGGCATGCTGGCGTACTTGTGGAAGTACGAGTGCGGGTCGCGGAAGGCGGTCTCGCGCAGGCGACGGAACCGCTGGAAGAACCACTCGCGGATCGCGGCCTCCTCGGCGTCGACGTAGATCGAGAAGTCGAAGTAGTCGGAGATGTAGACGCCCTTGCGACCGGTGGCGTGGGCGCCCCGCTGCAGGACGTTGAGGCCCTCGAGGATCAGGATGTCGGGCCGGCGCACGTGCTGCCGCTCGTCGGGGACGATGTCGTAGAACAGGTGCGAATAGACGGGGGCCGAGGCCTCCTCGGCCCCCTCGCGCACGTCGGCGACGAAGCGCATGAGGCCGCGCAGGTCGTAGCTCTCGGGGAAGCCCTTCCGCTGGAGGATCCCCCGCGCCTCGAGGGTGGCGTTGGGGAACAGAAAGCCGTCGGTGGTGACGAGGTCGACCCGCGGGTGCTCGGGCCAGCGCGAGAGGATGGTCTGCAGCACGCGCCCCGCGGTGCTCTTGCCGACGGCGACGCTGCCGGCCAAACCGAGGATGAACGGCGAGGCGTGGTCCGGACCGGTGCGGCCGAGGAAGGTCTGGGTGACCCGCCGGAGCTCGCGCAGCGCGGCGAAGCGGAGATTCAATAGACGCGTGACGGGGAGCCAGATCGCCTGCACCTCGTCCAGCGACAGGCGCTCGTTGATGCCGCGCAGCGCGTCGAGGTCGGCCTCGCTCAGCGTCAGCGGGGTCTGCTCGCGCAGCCGCGCCCACGCGTCGCGGTCGAAGGTGGCGAAGGGGGCCCTCGAGGTCATTTTCCGCAGTCTCGCACACGCGCGCCCGCGGCCCGGGTGAGCGAGTTCACGCGGCCGGGGGTGGTCAAACGCCGTCGAGCGACCTCCGCGGCGCGAGGCAATGCGGCGACGACCGCGAATGCGCATACCCGTCGATTCGCCGCACCGCCCATTCGTAGGAGCCGAGAGCGGGTGCGAACGGGCGAGCGGGGCGTCGCGGGCTCGTGGCTCGTCGGCGGTCCACGCACTGGGCTCGCGGACGTCCGGCGGCTCGCGCGGGTCGCCGACGCCTGCGTCCGCTGGTGCCCCCCGTTCGGCCGCTCCGGGGTCCTGACGCCGCGCCGGCGGGCTGGTACGCTCGGGCGTGGTCGTGAGCTTCCCGCGCGAGTACAACGCCGCCGTCGACCTGATCGAGCGCAACCTGGCGCGCGGGCTCGGCGACAAGATCGCCTACGTCGACGCGTTCGGGCCGGTGACCTACGCGGCGCTGGCCGAGCGGGTGAACCGGGCGGGCGACCTGCTGCGCGGGCTGGGGGTGCAGATCGAGCAGCGCGTCATGCTGGTGCTGCTGGACACCGTCGACTTCGTGGCGGTGTTCCTCGGGGCGATCAAGATCGGGGCGGTGCCGGTGCCGGTCAACACGCTGCTGGCGCCGGCCGACTACGAGCACCTGCTGCGCGACAGCCGGGCGCGGGTGCTGGTGGTCAGCGACGCGCTGCTGCCGAAGCTGCGCGAGGCGCGGGGGCGCAGCCCGTGGCTGACGGCGACGGTGGTGGCCGACAGCCCCGAGGGCGGGCCCGACGACGGTCATCCGCGGCTCGGCGCGCTGCTGGGGCGGGCGGCGCCGACGATCGCGGCGGCGGCGACGGGGCCCGACGACGTGGCGTTCTGGCTGTACTCGTCGGGCTCGACCGGGAAGCCGAAGGCGGCGGTCCACCTGCACGCGCACCTGCGGCGCACCGCCGAGCTGTACGCCGGCGCGGTGCTCGGGATGCGCGAGGACGACGTGGTGCTGTCGGCGGCCAAGCTGTTCTTCGCCTACGGCCTCGGCAACGCGCTGACGTTCCCGCTGGCGTTCGGGGCCACCGCGGTGCTGCTGCACGAGCGGCCGACGCCGGCGGCGGTGTACCGCGCGCTGCAGCAGCGGGCGTGCACGGTCTTCTGCGGGGTGCCGACGCTGTTCGCGTCGATGCTGGCCGACGCCGCCCACGCCGAGGTGCGATTGCCGGCGCTGCGGGTCAGCACCTCGGCGGGCGAGGCCCTGCCGCGCCACGTCGGCGAGCGCTGGCGGGCCCGCTTCGGCAGCGACATCCTCGACGGCATCGGCTCGACCGAGATGCTGCACATCTTCCTGTCCAATCGGCCAGGTGACGTCCGCTACGGCACCACCGGCCTGCCGGTCCCCGGCTACGCGCTGCGCCTCCTCGACGACGACGGCGCGCCGATCGCCGGCGCGGCCGAGGGCGCGCTGTGGGTGAGCGGGCCGACCGCCGCGGCCGCCTACTTCAACGACCGCGAGCGCAGCCTGCAGACCTTCCACGGCCCGTGGACCCGCACCGGCGACCGCTACGCCCGCGACGACGACGGCTATTACACCTACTGCGGGCGCGCCGACGACATGCTCAAGGCCGGCGGGATCTGGGTCTCGCCGTTCGAGGTCGAGTCGGCCCTGGCCGCGCACCCGGCTGTGCTCGAGGCCGCGGTCGTCGGTCACGCGGACGCCGACGAGCTGGTCAAGCCGAAGGCGTTCGTGGTCGCGCGCGACCCGGCCGCGGCCGGGCCGGAGCTCGTCGCCGAGCTGCAGCGGTTCGTCAAGGACCGCCTGGCGCCCTACAAATACCCGCGCTGGATCGAGTTCGTCGACGAGCTGCCGAAGACCGCGACCGGCAAGATCCAGCGGTTCCGCCTGCGCTGAGCGGGCGGCGAGGCGCCTCGCTAGCATGGCCGATGGAGCATGCTCTTATAGACATGTCTTCGAGAGAATGTCCTTGAGGACATGTCTTCTGGTACATCCGAAGGCGCCGCCGACCGGCGCAGCGCAGCGGGGCAGGTCGCCCGGGGATGTCCGGGCGACCTGTCCTGCGGCGCGCCGACGGCGGCCACCGGCGCGCCGTCGGGGGCATGTCGCCGGGGTCATGGCCCCCGGGACATGTCCTTCGGCGCATCAGTGGACCTGGGCGACGGGGGCGTCGCCGAGGCGCTCGAGCGCGAAGGTCGGCAGCTTGTCCTTGCCGAGCGGCTCGGCGTTCTCGAACAGGTCGTCGGGCAGCGCCTTCTTGTGGGTCAGCGCGTCCTCGACCAGGACCGGGTCGAGCACGGGCACCCGAGGCAGCTCTGGGTGGCGAACTCGACCAGCTTCTGCTGGCGGAACTCGAGGTCGCGGAAGCCGCGGCGGTGCTGCGGGTTGGTCGGGTTGATGACGCCGCCGCGGGCGAGGACCGACGGGTCGTCGACGAAGTGCAGGTTGCCGGTGACGGCGTTGTTGGCGAAGGGGCTGACCTTCTCGCCGAGCAGGAACTCGCTCAGGAGCGCCTCCTGGGCGGCGCCGAGCAGGGTGCGGTTGTCGATGTGGACGAAGTCGGTGTCCGTCTCGCGCGCGTGGCAGCCGCTGCACGCGCTGAACGAGACGTTCTGCCGCGCGTCGTTGGCGTCGTTGCCGGGGCCCGAGGTGATGAGCAGGGTGTCGATCGCCGAGTGGGCGCCGTCCCAGAAGGTGCCCGGGCTCGGCACGTCGGAGGCGCCCGCCCACGGGAAGCTCTGCGGCGGCAGCTGCATGAGGTTGCTGACGATCCACGCGCCGAACGAGGTCGTGTTGTTGTGGAACAGCTCGACGGTGTCGGCGACCTGGTGCGGGCTCAGGAAGCCGGTCGGCAGCGGCAGCTGGTGCTCGCGCATCTGCCACAGCGGGGCCATGAGGAAGTCGTTGGTGCGCAGCTGACCGAGCGCGCTCCGGTTGCCGCGCGAGGGGCTGGCGCCGGCGACGGTGAACTGGTCGGTGATCGCCTGCAGGGCGGCGTTGTAGGTCGCGCCGAACGGCAGGGTGTCGAGCGCGCGCCACTGCTGGGCCCAGTCGCGCACCTTCTTGCAGCCGGGCTTGTCGACCTTGTACTCGAAGATGACGGTGAACGGGGTCAGCCTGCAGCCCGTCTTCGAGTCGAGCACGCCGGGCTTGTTGTAGCCCTTGACGGTGTAGCCGGCCGGCAGCACCAGGCCGAACACGAAGCGGCCCTCGCCGGCGTCGAGGAAGTCGCCGCCGATGCCGCCGCCGTAGCCGCCGCCGCCCTTGCCGCGGCGCGACAGGTCGATGCGGTTGACGATCGCCAGCAGGCGGAACGGGGCCTTCTTCAGGTCGAGGTCGCCGCCGCCGCTGACGGCGCGCCAGTCGTCGATCAGCTGCTGCATCATCGGCCGCGCCGGGACCGGGATCGAGGCCGAGCCGGGCAGCTGCGGGGTCAACCAGCTGGCCAGCCAGTCCTCGGCGAGGTGCGCCGGGTCGATGCCGGTGAGCGGCTGGTTGGCCAGCTCGGTCATCAGATGGCCGAAGACCAGGGACCCATGGCGGCGCCGGTGTCGGTGCAGGGGTCGTAGGTGCGGGTGAAGTCGCGGACCACCGAGGGGTCGGTGATCATCAGGCTGTGGCGCGCGTTGGCCAGCGAGAACAGCAGCTTGGGCGCGCCCGGCAGCTTGATGACGCCGCCGCCGAGGAACTTGTCGAGGTCGAGGGCCTCGGCCGGCGCCAGCTTCTCGACGCTGCGGCCGACGAATTGCGGGACGTCCTTCACGTCCTGCTTGGCCTCGGCCTCGGCGCGGGCCTTGAGCGCGTCGATGTCGGCGAACGCGAGGCCGGTGAACACGAGGTCGCCGGCCTTCTCGTCGCCGCCCTTGCCGTCGTCGCGCAGGACGATCGGCGCGTCCTCGTCGCCGGCGCCGACCACCTGGGGGTTGGCCAGCTTCTCGGCGTCGCCCTTGCTCAGGGTGACGAAGATCTTGGTGTCGGCGAACTCGGTCGGCTTCTCCAGGCGCTGGATCGACACGCTGGCGGCGTCGAGCGGGGCCTTGGCGGAATCATCGTTCCGCACGGCGATGTCGGCGGAGTCCTCGTCCTGCTCGAGGGGGTCGCCGGCGGTACAGCCGATCAGCGCGGTCGCGGTACACAGCAGGACGATGGACGTCGCCCGCCGGCCCCGACGAAGGGTCGTGGTATTCATTGCGTACATGTGGCGTCTCCGGTCGATGTCTACGCGCGCGCCCCCGGACGCGCCTGGCCCAAAGGACAGACGACGGCGAGCGCGGGCCGCGGCAGTATACGGGGATGATCGGCGGGAACAACCATTCTAAACCGCGCGAACCGGGGTGATTCCGCGCGGTGTGGACATTCGGAGGACTCAGGGTTTTGGCCATGTCGGGCCGCGGCGCCGCCGATCGCCGCAGGGCCCCCGGCGGATCGTCGGGCTCCGCGAGGTCCGCGTCCGCGCGCGAAACGGCGGAGAACGCGGTTGTTTGCGCATTGGGATCGTTTCAGGGAATGTCGAGACCTGCGCGACAAAAAATCGTCAGCGCGGGGCGTCAGGTGGGGAATCCTTCGCGGGGCGCCCGACCGCCGGTCATGCGTGAATGTCGCGAGGCGGGCGGCGATCGCCGGTCCGGGCGTGAATGTCGCGACGCGAGCTCGGCGGTCGAGCCCGATGCGGCGATCGCCGTGAAGTCGCGATTGCAGGTCCCAGCGCGAATGGGACGCAGCGGCCGTACGGGCCCGGTCGAGCTCGAATGTCGCCATGCGAGCCGGCGGCGCTCCGCGAGCGAGGTGCACGTCGCTGCGCGCCGGTCGACCGGGCTCTCGTGCGGCGCCGGACGGCCGACGCAGCGACCCCCGGTCAGCGGAAGTACACCGGGTTGGTCAGCGCCAGCGGCTTGCGCCCGCGGTGCAGCTCGGCCCGCACGAACTCGCCCGGACGCACGCGCAGGCGCAGCCGCACGGTCGCGTCGGGGCCCGCCAGCTCGCGCGTGAACAGCTCGCCGGCCGGGCCGAGCAGGCGGAGGCGAGCCCCCGCGCCGGCGAGCACGCGCAGGTGCAGGACGAGCTCGGTGCGGCCGGCCAGCTCGACCGTGTCCCCGGGCCGCGCGCCGTCGTCGACCGCGAGCACGACCCGCGGGGCGTCGCGGTCGTCGAGCAACAGGACGTGGCCGGCGCGCAGGCCGGCGAGCACGTCGGCGGCGCCGCAGGTGGTGGCGGTCACGCGATTGAGCGGGCGCCGATGATGGCGCAGCCAGGCGCCGGGGTGGAGGTCGGTGCCGGCGACCGCGACGAGTCGCTCGCCGCGGGCCAGGCGATCGTGCCACCAGCGCACGGCCTGGCGGTTGCGAATCACCACACTGTCGAGGCCCCACACCTCGACGCCGTCGGCCCCGAAGGTGTCGTCGGGCCAGGTGCGGAAGGGGACCCGCGGGTGGGCGATGATCACGAGGCCGCCGCGGCGGTGGGTCTCGGCGACCATGCGGCGGAAATCGTCGGCGACGACGCGGGCGCGCCACGGGGGCGGCATGATCGCGTCGGCGGGTTTATCGAGCGTGAGGCCCATCTGCAGGGCGTGGCCGCGGCGGGTGGTCCACTCCATGCCGGGGATCACGGTCAGCGGGGCCGTGGCGATTGCGGGGTCGAAGTCGGCGTGCGCGCTGTTGTGATCGGTGACGACGATGGCGTCGACGCCGTCGCCGTGAAACGCCGCGATCGCGGCCCGCAACCCGGCCGGATCGTAGGCGAGCGATTCGTTGGCGGCGGTCGGCGCGTGGCTGTAGCGATCGGAGACGAGGGTGTGGACGTGGTTGGCGACCAGGCAGTCGCGCGGCGGCGCCGGAGCTTCGGCGGGGCCGGTCAGCTCGACGACGCGATCGTGGGCGCTCGGGTAGCGGCCGGCGCACGCGGCCTGGCCGAGCAGCAGCGCGGTGGCGAGGACGAGCGCGCGCATGGCGTGGCGAACCTATCACGCGCGGGCGTCGAAACCTGGCAGCGAGAGAGCGGCCGACGATGCCTTGCGAGCTCGGCTCATGGACGTGACGCATGCGCTCCACGGCGCAGGGGGCGCCCCCGAGGGCCGCGAGCGGCTCACGCGTCGGCGACGAATTGCGAAGCGCCGGCAATTTTCTCCCGGCTCCGGCGACTCCACGGCCGAGCGACGCGTCGGGGAAAGGGACCCGCCTCGCCGCTCGCCCCGGAGATCGTCGTGCTTCGCTTCAACCTTTCCTTCCTCGCCGTTTCCTTCCTGCTCCTCCAAAACGCCTGCGACCCCGACACCGGCGACTCCGACAGCGCCACGGGCTCGACCTCCACCTCCGGCGAGTCCACCACCGACGCCTCGACCACCGACGATGCTCCGACCGCGAGCGCCACCACGGAGGACTCGACGACGTCCCAGGAGGAGCCGACGACCACCACCGGCGACGACACCGAGGGCGGCACCAGCGGCCCCGTCGATCCCGAGCACCAGAGCGCCTGCGAGGCCTTCTGCGAGCAGGCCATCGCGTGCGGGGGCGGCGGCGACGAGACCGCCGATTGCGTCCTGAACTGCACCTCGGAGTTCCAGGAGATCGACGCCGAATGCGTGCCGAACCACTTCATCTATCTCGAGTGCAACGCGAAGCTGCTCTGTGACCCGTTTGCACCCGTGGAGGAAGCGTGCGCGGAGGCGTTCGAGCGCACGTCATCTGCGGCAACGAGGCCGAGGAATGCATGCAAACGACGCATGAAGGCGGCGAGGGCGTGTGCGGCCTGGGGCTGAGCTGCCCCGACCTGCCGACGTACGAGATCAGCTGCGAGGGCGACACCTGCGTCTGCCTTCAAGACGGCGTCGAGGTCGCGCAGTGCCCGGCCGACGACGTGTGCGCTCAGGGCGACGCGATCTTCGACAAGCTGGACGAGTGCTGCGCCGGCGTATGACCGGGCATCGGCCCGCCGGGCCGCGGATCGTGGTGCTCGGGATGTAAGACGCTCGTCAGCCTCGATCCGGCGCCAACGCCTGCAAGACGGCCACCGGCGGCCCGCGACCGTCGCGGTTCGCGGCGGCCGGCGGGCACGTCGCTCGCGGGGACCGGCGCTCGGCGAGCGTCGCTCGCGGCCTGCCGCGCTCACTGTGAGGCGCACGGGGGATCGTCGGCGACCTGGCTCTGGGCCAGGCCGACGCCGTCGTCGCGGTAGTAGGCGCGATGCGCGGGTCGATAGGCCGCCACGAGCCGCAGCTCGAGGGCGCGGTCGCGGGTGGCATGAATCGGCGCAGGTCGAGCTCGCGGAGCTCGCGATCCACGCACGCGAGGGCGCGGTCGTCTGCGGCGCCGTCGACGGCGATCCACTCGGGCGCCCCGGAAGGCTGCAATCGATAGAGCAGCGCCGCCCCGCTGCGAATGCAGCGATCGCGGCGCAGGCTGGCGTTCATGCACGATTCGAGGACCTCGGCGTGTTGCTCGATCCGGGCCAGGAGCGCCGCTGATTCGCGCCCCCCGCCGTCGAGGTGGGCGCGCACGCGGAAGCTCGCGGGGACGCGTACCACGGTGCACCGGTGCTGACGCGGGCACGGATCGGTCGGCGCCGCCTCGACCAGCGGGCCATCCACGAGGACCTCTCCGAGCCGTAGCGAGGGCGGGATCGGCGTGGCCAGGGCCGGCTCCGGAGCGAGCGCGGCCGCCTCGACGGGTGCGGGGCGGGGTAGCGGCGCCGCCAGCAAAGTGTCGACGTCGCGCGAAGCCGGCGGCGAATCGCGCCCGCCTGGCCGGCACGCGGAGGCGACAGCGAGAGCCAGGACGCAATGGCCCACGAGGATACGCCCCCTCCCGGTCTCGGGGGCTCCACGCTGCGCCGCGCTGCGGGGGGACATCCGGCGGAGGATAGCAAACTCGGCCCGGGGCGCTCAGCGTGGCGCGAACGGGCTCATTTGGATCTGTTCGGCCAGCGCCCGAGCGTCGGACGCCGGGCCGCGCAAGCGCGGGGCCGGCGTCCTTTCGTCGGCCCCGTGGCTGACGGAGCGCTGCGCCGAAGCGAGCGCCATCAGGACGCGATGATTCGAGCTTCGTCTCGCGCCCGCGACACCACAGCCGCGATTGCTCGCGCTCCGCATCGAGCTCGCGCGCGTATCGACCTCGCGAGGATGCGCGCGGAGGTTCGTTCGCGGGCCTCGTGCCCGATGCCGTCCTGTCCGGACCGCGCGACCTCGTTCTTCGCGAGGTGGCAATTCACGCAATAGTCTGGATGGGCCGTGCCCCTCGTGAGCGGCAGGTGGCTGACGCGACAGCGTGCGCGCGGCCGAGGAATCAGCGGGATGCGAGCCGCCGGTCGAGCGCGCCGCGAGGGGCGGCCCGGCCGCCTTCGTGGGCTGCGAAGCAGGGCGAGCGGGACCGGCGGACCTGCAGGCGCCTGACGCTGGATTCGGCTTGCCGGCCCTGCGCGCGCCGCCAGCAGTCCCGGCGCAGGTCTCAGGCCAAGGAGCACGCAGTGAGCCTCGACATTTCGAAGGAGCGCGGTACGCCGCTCGAGCGGCAGAAGTTCACGTGGAAGGAGATCGCCGGCGAGCCGTACAGCAAGCTCGACGACGACGCCTTCACGCGGGTGCGGCAGATCTTGATGCACGGCGTCGAGCAGGAGGCGTGCCGCTTCAAGCACTTCGCGGCGCGGTTCAACCCCGACCTGCGCCTGCCGCTGGCGCGGGTCCGCCGCGTCGAGCACCTCCAGGCGTCGATGGTCAATTGGCTGATGCCGGGCGACCAGTCGCCGCTCGAGACGACGATCGGCTTCGAACAGGTTGCGATCGAGGTGACCGCGCACGTCGCCGCGGTCGAGCCGGACCCGTACATGGCCCAGGTGTACCGCTTCGGCCTGCTCGAGGATTTCGACCACCTCTACCGCTACGCCGCGCTGATGGACCGCCTGTGCGGCAAGGACGCCAACAACATCTTGCAGAGCTACACCGACGTCATGCCCGGGCGGCCGACCTCGGTCGAGCACCGCGCGCCGGAGGACGACCTGCGGCGCCACTACGAGAAGACGCAGGCCGCGCCGCTGACGAAGATCCACGCGGCGCTGATCACCGGCTCGGAGTGGCAGACCCGCGATTACTATCTGACGATCGGACCGACCTTCGCCGACCCGGTCGCGCGCCAGCTGTACGCCGAGATCGCGGCGATCGAGGAGCAGCACGTGACGCAGTACGAGGCGCTGTCCGACCCGAGCGAGACCTGGCTCGAGAAGTGGCTGCTGCAGGAGGCGACCGAGGTGTACGCCTATTGGAGCTGCTATTCGCAGGAGCAGAACCCGCGGATCAAGCAGATCTGGGAGCGCTTCCTCAGCTACGAGCTGGGCCACCTGCGACTCGTGCGCGAGCTGATGGAGGAGGTCGAGAAGCGCGACCCGGCGGAGCTGCTCCCGGGCGAGTTCCCCGATCCGCTGAGCTTCCGCAGCCACCGCGAATTCGTGCGCCAGACGCTGGCCGAGGAGGTCCTGCTGCGCGCCCGCGGCTTCGACATCGTGCCGCCCGACCTCGAGCCCGGCCTCGCTCGCCTACCGCGAGCAGCTCAACGCCAGCGGCTCGCCGTCGGAGCTGGTGGCCGCGGGCTACCGCTGGAAGCCGGGCACCGAGCTCACCGATCGACGCGTGCGCGAGGCCGAGTTCGTCTCGCTGGTCCAGGAGGAGGCGGCCCAATGAGCAAGAACGATCGTCCCACCGACATCGGCATCAACCGCACCGGCATCGCCCTGTCGCCGCTCGACGGTCCGCGCATGACCGAGGGCGCGACCGCGACCGCGCCGAGCTCGGCCGGCTCGGCGCGCGACGCCGCGGTGCTGCGGTTCCGCTACGCCTGCGAGTCCGGCGAGATCGGCCACATGCCGCCGCCGCTGAGCCTGCGCGGCGTCACCGGGGCCGCGCTCGAGCTGCTCAAGGGCCACAAGGGCAACGTGCTGCTCGACAAGCTCGGCGAGCGGCTCGCGTTCGAACGCACCGGCGTGCGCCTGTACGACGGGCTGATCCTCAAGCTCGAGGCATCGGGCTCGTGGTCGGGCGGGCCGACCCTCGAGGACCTGGTGGCGTTCCGCGCCGACGAGGCGCGTCACTTCGAATGGATGGTCGAGGCGATGACCGCGCTGGGCGCCGACGCGACGGCGATGACGCCGTCGGCCGACCTCACCGCGGTCGAGAGCGTGGGCGTGCTGCAGGTCATCTCCGACCCGCGCACGGGCCTGGCGCAGGCCCTGCACGCGCAGCAGATCGCCGAGCTCGCCGACGTGGCCGGCTGGGACCTGCTGGCCGCGCTCGCCGAGAGCCTCGGCCACGGCGAGCTGGCGGCGCAGTGTCGCCTGGCGCTGGCGCAGGAGAACCTGCACGCCGCCTCGGTCGCGCGCTGGCTCAAGGCCCACGCCGAGACGGCGGCGCACGGCGAGCTCGCGCGCGCGAGCTGACGCCGTGCGCCCGGGACGAGCCGCTCAGGGCTTGCTGAACTCGAGGCGGACCGACTCGGCGTTGGTCACCTCGATGAACGCGTCCTCGGCGACGTTCTGGGCGCCGGTGAGCCCGAGGATGTCGCTGTAGCGGAGCACCATCGACTGCGCCTTCTCGGCGACGTAGAGGTGCGCGCCGTCGAAGGCGAGGTCGACGGGGTTGCCGAGGTGCGTCTGGTCGCCGGCGATGTGAGTGGCGACCGCGACGTCGCCCTCGGCCGCGTCGGCGCCGGCGATCACGTAGATGGCGCCATCCGCGTCGGACATCACGTCGCCGACGTCGGTCAAGAACAGGTTGTTGCTGACCGGGTCGTACTGGATGCCGTGGAGGTTGACGCCGATCGGCTCGGCGTTGTCGTTGGCGGGCGTGAAGGTGCGGGCCGGGCCGCTCGCGCCCTCGTCGGCCAGGGCGTTGTCGAACACGCGCACGGTGCCGTCGACGCCGGCGGCGAACAGCCGGTCGTTGGCGTCGTCGTAGTCGATGTCCCACCCGCGCCGCCGCCGAGCTCGGCGATGACGAACAGCGGCGGCGCGTCGCCGAAGGTCACCGGGTCGAACACCTTGATCGAGGAGTCACCGAGGTCGGCGACGAACAGGCGGTCGCCGGCGGCGTTCAGGGTGATGCCCTTGGGCGCCACGAGGCCGGTGCCGGGGCCCCAGATCCGGGTGCCGATGGCGTCGATCGCCGCGCCGTCCTCGGCGTCGACGATGGCGGCCGCCGAGAACACGCCGGCGCCGTCGGACGCCGGGGTGCCGTCGAAGCCGACGAGGCCGTCGCCCGCGCCGGCGAGGGCGATGCTCTGGATCGAGGTGATCGAGCCGAGGCGGTCGATGGTGGCCGTGATCGTCGGGGCGCCGATGAGCGGCACCTCGACCTCGAGCACGCCGTCGAGGTCGAGCCCGGCCGGGTTGGAGGCGAGGATCAGGCGGTTGTTGGTGGCCAGCGCGATCGACTCGGGCTTGGCGACGTCGACGCTGTCGACCAGCTCGAAGTCTTCGCCGAGCAGCGGCGGGCGGAAGCGCAGCAGCTTGTCGTTGGCCTTCTCGGCCACCCACAGGGTGCTCGCCATGCCGCCGGTGACCTCGAGGTCGACCGGGTTGCCGAGGTCGCCGCCGGCGATCTTCTGCGCCACCTCGACGTCGCCCTCGGCGTTGGCCGGGTCGGCGATGCGGAACAGCTGGCCGTCGGTGGTCTCCATCGGGTCGCCGACGTCGCTGAGGAACAGGTTGTCGCCGACGATGGTGATGCCGTGCAGGTTGACCGAGACCTTGGTGCCGCCCTCGACGGGGACGATCGTGCGGTCGGGGCCGGTCTGGCCCATCGCGTTCGAGAAGTCCTCGTAGACCTGGACCTCGCCGTTGGTGCCGGCCGCGTACAGCACGTCGGCGTTGGCGACGTAATGCACGTCCCACACGGCCTCGGAGCTGCCCAGGTCGGTGATCTCGAAGGTGGGGGCCGCGTCGCCCTCGGCGCCGAACTCGAACACCTTGATCGCGGCGGCGCCGGTGTCGGCGACCAGGAACGAGCCCATCGGCCCGACCTCGACGCCCTTCGGGGCCACGAGGCCGGTGGCCGGCCCGCGGATGACGCGGTCGCCGAGGCCGAGCGGGCCGTCCTGCGGGTTGTCGGCGAGGTCGTTCTTGATGATGACGCCGCCGGTGGTGCCCGGCGCGTCGTAGCTGACGATCGCGTGGCCCTGCTGGGTCACCGCGACGCTCTGGATGCTGACGACGTCGCCGCCGACGGTCAGGGTCGCGGTGGCGGCGTCGAGCGCCGGGGTCAGCGCGACGATCCGGTCCTGCTCGAGCAGCGGCGGGTTGGCGGTCGCCCACACGCGCACGACCTCGATCGCCGGCTCACCCGTAGTCTCGGTGTCGGTCGTGTCGGTGTCGGTCGTGTCGGTGTCGGTCGAGGGGCCGGTCTCGGTGGTCGGGCCCACCGTGGTCGAGGTCGGGGGCTCGGTGTCCGTGGCGGGCTCGGTCGACGTCGGCGGCAACGTGTCGGTGGGCTGCCCGGGCGTCAGATTGGTGTCCGTGGCGTCCGTGTCGGTGCCGTCAGTCGTGGTGTCCGTCGTGGTGCCGGATTCGGTTTCGCCCGGCGTCGGATTGTTGCATCCCGACAGAGTCATCACGAGCAAGTTGGCGAGGACCAATGAGATGTTACGGTCAAGATGGTATTTTTGCATGAGGGGAATGTGTCCAGGGGGGATGTTACGATAGCCGGCAGCGCCCGGTCCGCAACAATCGCACGTGTTTATGACACCGATCACCGGCATTAAACCGGACGCTCCGGACAGTGGAGATTCGGGGTTCACAGCCCCCTCGGGTCATTTGCGCTCGACCGGGCTCAGCCGTCGAAAACCCGCCTGTCGCGGCGTGGTCCGGCGATTACGGCGCTGTCGCCCGCGGAGTCGCTCTCGTCTGCAGACTTGGTTCAGAGGTGCGCGCGCGAGCGGGTTGTGTGATTCGTGAACCTGCCTCGCCGCAATTTTCAGGCTTGACAATCGCGGGACAGCGCCTCTCTCACGCACGCTCGCGGCCCTGCGCGAGGGTTCGCGGGAGGGTTCGTGGGGCGAGCCGTCGCGGCGCGGCCGCTCGCCCGCCGCCCGCGCGGGACCGCGTGTGGTGCCGCGCGGCGAGGTCGACGTGGCCGCGTCCGGGGATTTCCAGGGCGCTCCGAATCAGCGGTCGGGGCCGGGCGAGCGCAGCGTATCATAGCAGGCAGGCGGCAGCGGCCGGCCCCGCGCCGCGATGGCGGCGGCTCGGCGCGGGCGAGACGACGAGCGCTGGCGATGGCAGACGGACGCGGCGGGAGGCAGGGATTTTGCCAGCGAAGGGCGCAGGCGGGCTCGGCGCGAGGGGCAGGGGATTTCGCCAGCAATGCGGGGAGCCGGGACTCGCGCTACGACGGGTGTGTGAGCCGCTCGACGGGTATACGAATACTGCCGTCCGGAGCGCACGGCGCTCTCGACATGGCCCTGGTCTTCGCGCTGGCGCTCGCCCCGGCGTGGTTTCCGGCGGGCACGCCTCGCGTCGCCACCATCGCCTGCTATTTGCTCGTGCTCGGGCTGTGGCTGCTGTCGCAGCTCACGTGTTATCCGTGGGGCTCGGTCTGCGCGGTTCGCTACGGCGCGCACGGGATGCTCGAGTCGTCGCT
Source organism: Nannocystis pusilla (assembly GCF_026626665.1). Taxonomy (GTDB): domain Bacteria; phylum Myxococcota_A; class Polyangia; order Nannocystales; family Nannocystaceae; genus Nannocystis; species Nannocystis pusilla. The sequence continues at coordinate 5,276,383 of NZ_JAPNKE010000002.1, read as the reverse complement.
CGCGCCGCTGCTGGTCGCGCTGCCCTGGCTGCTGGGCTTCGCCGAGTGGCCCGCGGCCCGCTCCGTGTTCGTGGCTGCGGGCGCCGTGGCGCTGGTGCTCGGGCTGACTGCGTGGGGCCGGCATGACGAGCGCGAGGCTCCGCCCGAGCCTCCGGTCGACCGCGGCGCCCGACCGCCGCACCAGGGGCCGTGAGCCCCGCGGCCTCGATCCGCCCGTCGCGCGGAGCAGGGCTGCTCAAATTCCTGATCGCCCTGCGGCCTCGATTCGAGGGTCGCGCGGTGCGGGGCTGCTCACTCGCGTGGTGGCCCGGCGGCCTCGATCCGACGGTCGCGCGGAGCAGGGCTGCTCAAGTTCCTGATTGCACGGCGGCCTCGATTCGACGGTCGCGCGGAGCTGGGCTGCTCAAGTTCTTGGTTGCCCTCGGGCCTCGATTCGACGGTCGCACGGAGCGACGGCTGCTCACTCGCTTGGTCGTCCTGCGGTCGCGCGAGTGATCGCGCGGCGCGACGGCTGCTCACTCCTCTTCCGCGAGGCGTCGGCGCCTGGCCTCGGTGCGCTGGCGGATGGCGTCGAGGATCTCGAGGCGGGCATCGACGGCCCGGCGGCTGCGGCCGAGGCGTTCGGCGAGCTCGTCGAGGTCCTCGCCCGCGTCGCGCGCGGCGATCAGGGCGTCGTCCTCGATCGGCCGCCAGGCGCGGGTCTGGCCCTCGCTGGCGGCCGGCTTGCGCACGCGGGGCTTGCTGGCCGGGGCGACGAGGGCGGGCTTGGCGAGGCCGAGCTCGGCGACGAAGCGACTCGGCGCGTGCGGCGTGACCTCGAGGTACACGCATTCGCTGGCGCGCGTCAGGCCGACGTAGAAGATCCGCCGCTCCTGCTCGAGCGGGTCGCTCTGGTCGACGCCGGCGGGCGCGTCGACGGTGCCCAGCGCCTGGTCCTGGCGAGCGGCGGGGCACAGGCCGTCGGTGAGGCGCGGCAGCAGGACTGCGCGCCACTCCTTGCCCTTGGCCTTGTGGATCGTCGAGACCCACGCACTGCTCGGCGGGCTTGCCGGCGCGCGGGTCGAGCTCGGCGAGCGCCTGCGCGGCCTCGGCGGGGCCGACCTTGAGTCCCTTGAGCAGGGTGTGCACGGCCTCGAAGCCGGCGACGGCCTGCTCGGCCTCGGCCTCGGAGCGCTTGCGGCCGGCGAGCTGCGCGGGGATGTCGGTCTCGGCGACCAGCAGGTCGAGGGCGGCGCCGGCGGTGCGGCACTTGCCCATGCGCGCGAGCAGGTCGGCGAGCGCGCTCATCGACTCGATGGCGCCGCGCGGCTGGTCGGCGTCGCGGGCGGCCTTCTTGTTGCCGAGGACCGCGCGCAGGCCCTTGCTGCCGAGCTTGCGGACCTGGCCGGCGAACGCCTCCTTGCGGATGTAGCGGTCGGGCGCGAAGACGACGGCCCAGGCGTCGTCGAAGCCGACCGGGGCGTCGCTGGTGGCGAAGCGGAGGTAGGCGAGCGCGAGCTCGGGGCCGCGACCCTTGCGGACGAAGTCGAGGTCGTCGGTCTCCATGCCGATCCGCCGCGCCGCGAGCTCGGCGAGCACGCTGGTGCCCTGCAGGCGGCCGCGGTAAAGGACGGCGATCTCGTCGGCCCGGTGCCCGGCGGAGAGCAGGCGCGCGATGGTGCCGGGGACGTCGTCGGTGCGCTCGATGGTGCCGGGCCGGGCGCCGCGACCGACGACCTCGATCGGGAAGCGCTCGTCGTTGTGGGCGATGAGGGCCCGCGCGGCGGCGGCGATCGTCTCGCCGAAGCGAAAGCTGTGCGACAGCGGATAGGTGCGCGTGGGCCGGTGGGTGAAGGTGGCGGCGAAGTCGTGGAAGAAGCGGGGATGGGCGCCCGAGAATTCGTAGATGGCCTGGTCGGCGTCGCCCACGGCCATGAGGGTGGTGTGCTCGTGCATGAGCAGGCGCAGCAGCTCGACGCGGGCGGGGTTCACGTCCTGGAACTCGTCGACCAGCAGGTGATCGATCGGTCCGAGCAGCCGCGGGTAGCGGCGCAGCACCGCGACCGCGGTGTAGACCATGTCGGGGAAGTCGACCTGCAGCGCCTGGCCGCCGCGGGTGCGCAGCTCCTCGAGCGCCTGGTAGGCCTCGACCAGCTCGGGGGCGTCCCCACAGGCGGCGCGGTTCGGGGTGACGAGGTGGGCCTTCCAGAAGCCGACGGCGGCGGCGATGTCGTCGGCCGACTCGATCTTGCGGGCGAACTTGCGATGCACGAGCTGGGCCCACTCGCGGGTGCGGAAGGCCGCGACCTCGAGCGGGCGCGTGAGCAGGCCGCGGCGCTCGGCGCGGCCGAGGACCTCGAGGCCGAGCGCGTCGAAGGTGGTGACCTTGACGCCGGCGATGCCCGCGGCCTCGAGGCGGGCGGTGAAGGTCTCCTGAATCGCTTTATTGAACATGACGACGCGCAGGCGCTCGCCGTCGACCCGCTCGGCCAGGCGGGCGACGCGCCCGACCAGGGTGGTGGTCTTGCCGGCGCCGGGCGCGGCGTGGACGAGCGCGTGCGCGTCGAGCGGGTGCGCGAGGATCGCTCGCTGTTCGGCGGTCCAGTGCATGCGAGGCGCGGAGGCTAGCAGGCCGCGTCGCGAGAAGGTCGCTTTGGCGGCGCGCGATTGTCAGGACTTTTCTGCGATCCTCGCGGCGATGACCGAGCTGCGCAGGGAGCCGCGAGGGGTGCGGGCGTTGAAGACGGTGCAGGCGTGGACGGCCGCGCAGGTCGGGCGAGTCCGCGGGTCGGCGGCAGGGGCGTGGACGGCCGAGCAGGTCGGACGAGCGCGGGAGTCGGCGGCGGCGCAGGCAGCGGGAGTATGGGCGGCCGAGCAGGCCCGGCGGGTGCGCGGGTCGGCGGCGGGGGCGTGGACGGCCGAGCGGGCCCGGCGGGTGCGGGGCCGGGTCGGGGCGCGGGCGGGGCACGTGCTGGCTGCCGGGGGCGTGCGGGCGGCTGCGACGGCCTTGAGCTGGCGACCGGGCCGATCGGCGGGGCGCTGGTGGCGGCCGGGGCCGAAGCCGCGGTGCTGGCGATCGCTACCGACGCGGTCCGGCGGGCCCTGGCGGGGCGAGAGTCGGAGGTCGACCGGGGCGCGGTGCTGGCCGTCGTCATCGCCGAGCTCACGCGCACGGAGCTGTGCGAGGCCCATGTGGCCGACGGCTGGCGCCTGGCCTGCGGCCTCGGCTCGCCGGGGCGCGGGCGGGCGGCGCTGGGAGCCCTGCTGCGCCGGGCGACCCTCGCAGCGCTCGGCTCGCGCGTCACCGGAGCGGCGCTGCGGCGGGCCGGCTGGAGACGGCTGCTGTGGATCGGCCCGGCGCTGACTCTGGTGCGGCTCCCGGGGCAAGTGCGGCGGGCCTGCGAGCTGGTGCGCCGGGCGGACCTGCGGGCCCGGGCGATCGCGGGCGACAGGGCCGCGGGCGCGAGGGCGGCCTCCGGGGCCGGCGGCGAGTGACCTGTACTTCGGGACAGGATGCCAGGACGATCGATTCGCCGGCGGGCCAATGGACGGAGTGGGCCGCGGCCTCCGGGCGCTCGGCGACTGACCTGTATCTCGGGACAGGTCACTAGGGCAATGGACTCGCGGGCGCGCCGGCTGGCGAATGGTGGGGAACTCGGCAATCCCTGTCTCGGGTGCGCCCCCTGCAGAGGGCCGCGGGCGAGTGACCTGTACTTCGGGACATGTTAATAGGGCAATAATTTCGCGGGCCTGCCGGCTGGCGAATGGAGAGGAAGACGGCGGCCGCGGTCTCGGATACACCACCCGCAGATGGACGCAGGGGACGAGCTGGACGGGGCGCCGCTGGTGGTGATCGAGGTCGACGCGGCGGGGGTGATCACCCGCTGGAACCGCCGCGCCGAGCTGGTCTTCGGGACAGCCGGGGCCGCCGCGGTGGGCCGGGCCATGGCCGAGGTGCTGCCGCTGGTCACGGAAGCTGGGCGGCGCTGGCCTCCGGCGACGACGCGCCGCGGGTGTGGCCGATCCGCCGGCCCGACGGGGCGTGGTGGCTCGAGGCGTGGTCGCAGCGCGTGGCGGACGGGGCGGTCCGGCTGTACGGCCACGAGGTCGGCGCGCGCCGGGCGGCCGAGGCCCGGGCGGCGCTCGAGTCGACGCTGCTGGCGGCGATCCAGGACAACCTCGAGATCGTGGTGTGGGCGGTCGACGAGCGCGGCGTGTTCCTCCACCAGGCCGGCAAGGCGAACGAGCGCGCCGGGTTGCCGCGCGACTTCCTGATCGGCAAGAACATCTTCGAGCTGTACAAGGCGCAGGGCAACGGCGAGCTGATCGCGCGGGCGATCGCGGGCGAGCCGGCCCACACCCGCTCGGCCCCGCTGTACGGGCAGTACTGGGACACCTGGTACGTCCCCGTGTGCGACGAACGGAGCGAGGCGCGGCTGGTCGGGGTGTCGCTCAACATCAGCGAGGCCGCCCTGGCGGAGGTCGAGCTGCGCGCCAAGCTCGAGCTCGTCGAGCGCCAGCAGGCGGTCATCCACGAGCTCGCCACGCCGATCATCGAGGTCTGGGACGGGGTGCTGACGCTGCCGATCGTCGGCCTGGTCGACACGGCGCGGGCGGCGGAGCTCATGGACGCCCTGCTGCAGGCGGTCACGCGCACGCGGGCCCGCTTCGCCATCCTCGACCTGACCGGCGTCGAGGTGGTCGACACCGGCACGGCGAGCCACCTGATCAAGATGATCGAGGCGATCGCGCTGCTCGGCGCCGCGGGCATCCTCACCGGCATCCGCCCGTCGATCGCGCAGACGATCGTCGGCCTCGGCGTCGACCTGTCGCGCGTGGTCGTCCACGCCAAGCTGCGCGACGCGCTGGCGTACTGCCTGCGCGCCGGCCGGCGATAAAAAGACATGGTTTTAAGGGCATGTTTGGAGGGGCATGCCCTGAAAGACATATGTGAAGCGGCGACGCATCGGTAAACAGGCGTGTTCGAGGGCTGTGTAGAGTGTCTCGAAGCGGTGTTGGGCAGGACATGAGCGCTGCGCGACGCGAGGGTCCCGGCGCGTGAGGGCTCCGCCGAGCAGGCTCGCAGGCGCGCCGCGCTCGCTCCGCGCGCGCGCGCTCCAGCGCCAGGCGGGAGAGGGCCCCGGCGGTCGCGGCCGGGTGTAGGGTGGGCCGATGCTGAAGCTCCGCCCGCGCTGGTCCCTGTGCTTGTCGTTGCTGCTCGGCTGCCCCGAAGGTCGCGAGGACAGCGCCACCGTGGGGGAGGACGGCACGTTCTCTTGCGGCGACAACGGCGGCCGCTGCGACGCGGCGACCGAGCTGTGCATCGTCGGCGGCTCGGACCGCTGCTCGACGTGCGTGCCGCTGCCGGCCGCCTGTGACGACGACTCGACGTGCGGCTGCGTGCCGCCCGGCACCGACGCGGCCTACGGCTCGTTCGCGTGCGAGGACGCCGGCGCGTGCGAGAGCGCGGAGGGCGGGCGCGTCCTGACCTGCGCCGAGATCGCGTGGGGCTGCGGGTGAGTCGCTCCGCCGTGAGCGGGGTGGGCAGGTGCTCTCGCGGCGCCGCGACCCTCGGGGTCGAGGGCGCGCCTTCACGGCGCGACCCTCTCTTTTAAAGGAGAGGGAAATGTGACGAGGAGGGGTCACTCGATCGCGCACTCGGCGAGCTTGGTGTCCCACTCCTGGCACACCTGGTCGGGCGGGTCGTCGGGTGAGACGTAGGCGTCGATCTCCTCGCAGGTGGCCTGCGAGAGACAATCCTGGCGGTTCAGCTCGGTGTCGGCGCAGTGGGTGCCCGGGTTGTTCATGCCGAGGAACACGATGCCCGACTCGCAGCTCGAGACGCAGTCCGCGGTGTCGAACATCGCCGGGTCGTCGGCGCACGACTTGAACTTCTCGCAAGCGGCAGTACAGACCTCGTTGGCCTCGGGCGAGGGCCCGGACGCCTCCGTCTCGGAGTCCGAGGTCGAGTCGCCGGTGGTGCCGGTGCTGCCGGTGGTGCCGGTGGTATCATTCGTATCGGTGGCGGTGGAGTCGTCCTTCGATTCGGGGCTGCAGGCGAGGGGGACGAGGAGCAGGAGCGAAGCGAGGGCGCGAAAGGTCATGCCGCCGACGATAGCCGAGAGCGGGCGGCCGCCCGGCCGGGGCGCGTCGGCCTCGCGCGCGTGAGCCGGCGCATTGCGCATTCATTTCCTCGGTTCGAGCGTGTGATGAACGAACGAGGTGGGCCGGGTGCGACCGCGCGCTCGCTGCTCATTGCGGTCAGGCGCCGACATGCTGAGGCTCGCCGGAGTCCGCGTCATTCGCAGGTGGGGCGGCACGAAGGAGCTCGTGATGCGCGCATTCGAGTTCTCTCTTTGCAAAGAGTGGAGATCCTCCGACGTGGATTGGGGAGGGTCGTCCCCAGGCTCGTACGGAGATCGCGTCGCGGGCCCGAGGAGACGTCGACTGCCACGCGCCGTCCGGTCGCCGACGCTGTCGGCTCGCTCGCCTGGCGGCGAGGCCCCCGCTGCCCGCGACGGGCGTTTGTTGCGGCGGCCGCGTGCGCCTCGCAGACCGGCCCGGGGCGTCCGGCCTGGCTGCGGCCGGCGCTCGTGCTTTGTCTGCGCGCATGCTGCTCCGCCTCGCGCTCGCTGCCGGGTCCGCCGCCACCTGCCACGCCGCGGTCGACCGCGAAGGGCCGACCTACCACCGCGAGGTCGCGCCGATCCTCGCCGACAATTGCGTGGAGTGCCACAAGGACGGCGGGATCGGTCCGTTCCCCCTCACCACGTACGACGAGGTCGCGCCGCGGGCCGCGTCGATCGCCGCCGTCACCGGCGAGCGCAGCATGCCGCCCTTCAACCTCGACAACAGCGGCGCCTGCAACACCTACGTCGACGCGCGCTGGCTCGCCGAGGACGACATCGCGACCCTCGCCGCGTGGGCGCAATCCGGCGCGCCCGCGGGCGAGTCCGCCTCGGCCCCGCCGGAGCCGCCCGAGCCGTGGCGGCTCGATCGCGTCGATCTGACGCTGGCGATGCCGGAGCCGTACACGCCGGACGAGGCGCTCGACGACATCTACCGCTGCTTCATCCTCGATCCGCAGCTGGCCGAGGACGCGTTCGCGGTGGCCTTCGAGATCCGCCTCGGCCAGCCCGAGATGGTCCACCACCTCACGCTGTACGCCCTCGACTACGCGGAGGACGAGGCGGACGCTGCCGCGCTCGACGAGGCCGACCCGGGCCCGGGCTACACCTGCTTCGGCGATCCGCTGGTGCCGTCGCGCTGGCTGGTCGGCGCGGGCCCGAGCGACCGCGGGCGCGAGCTGCCGGCGGGCACGGGGCTGCGCATGGGCGCGGGGCGCAAGACCGTGCTGCAGATGCACTACAACCGGGTGCACGGCACCTTCCCCGACCAGACCGCGGTCGACCTGCGGCTGGCGGCGAGCGTGCCGCACGAGGCGTACATCAAGCGGGTCGAGGACGTGGTGCTCGAGCTCCCGCCGGGCGAGTCGGCGGTGGTCGAGACGGGCACCAGGGAGCTCCACGAGGACTTCACGCTGTGGGGCGTGTGGCCGCACATGCACGGCCTCGGCCGGCAGATGCGCGTGACCGCGACCGGCCCGAGCGACGAGGCGTGCCTGGCCCAGGTCGACGACTATCATTTCCACTGGCAGCAGTTCGCGTTCTACGAGCAGCCGCGGCCGGTCCGCGCGGGCACCACGCTGCGCATCGACTGCACCTACGACACCACGAGCCGCGACGCGACGACCACCTGGGGCTACGGGACCGACGACGAGATGTGCATCGGCTTCTTCTACGTCACCGAGGGGCTGGTGGGCGCGGGCAAGTGAGGGCGTACGATTCGCGCCGACCGAGCGACCGCGGACGCGCGGGCCCGCGAGTCGGCATTGCCGAGAGCCGCCAATGACGCGAGCCAGGCGTCGGCGGAAAATCCAGTCTCGTCCGCGATTTCTGCAGACTACATCGCGTTCGTGGCAGGACAGCCGGGACCGCGCGTCGGCGCGTCAAGATGATGCAACGCGACATGCGTCACGAGGGCCGCCCGCGTCCGGGCTACCGGGGGCCTCGGGAGGCATCTGCGAGCGAAAGGGGCGCGGGTGAGGACGCGAGGTGAAAGCGACAGGGGCCGAGAAAAACGATGGACCGAAGGATGAGCGCAGTGGCTGAAAGCGGCGAGCGAGTGCGACTCTCCGGGCGCGATCGAGGCCGGTGAGTCTGGGCCGCTCACTACGGAAAAGTCCCGAGGCGTGTGGGCGCGATGGAGGGGGCAGGGGTACATTGTGGACACTGGTGAAACGAAAAGAATGCTCGATCGCCGGTTCGCGCCTTGACGACCTGGATAGTTCGTGCAAAATGTTCGTCCAGCTTTTTGTGGGCCGCGGGGCATTCGTGCGACGGTTCGTGGCACGGGCGGGAGGTCGGCGGGCGATCGCGGAGACAGGGCTGGGGTGAGTGAAAAGGTGACGTAGCGATACGGCGAGTCGCCGAACAAGTGAACCACGACGTACGGGCTCTGCGGAGCATTCCGAGTCGTTCTCCTGCTTGGAGCGTGTCATGCTGAAGCATCGTGTTGTGGCGGTTCTGTGGCTGTCGATGATCCCCATGGTCGCGTGCGACGATGCCCCGGCGAGCGAGCCGGTCGGCCTGCGGTCGGGGGAGAGCGAGAGCGAGAGCGGAGTCGGGACCGAGAGTGAAACCGAGGGGTTCGGAGAGCTCACCACCTACGGTTCGCGGAGTTACCTCATCTCGCAGGTCCGCGCGCTGATCGCGGAGAACGGCATCACGCCGCTCGAGCTGCCGCCGCCGTCGTCGGACGAGCTGGTCGAGCTCGGCGAGGCGCTCTTCTACGACAAGATCCTGAGCGGCAACATGGACACGTCGTGCTCGACGTGTCACCACCCGCGGCTCGGCACGACCGACCACCTGACGATGAACCGGGGCATCCGCGGCGTCGGGATCGGCCCGTCCCGCGTGGGCGCGCTGGTGGGCGGGCGGACGACGCAGCCGCTGTGGAACCTCCACAAGCTCAGCACCGGCCTGGCGGTCGACCACAAGGTGCCGATCGACTCCTCCGGCTACGTGACGCCGCTGGGCGGTCCCTTCATCCCGTTCTCCTGGCAGGACGACGCGTTCGACCCCGACATGCGGGCCGCGGCCGGGCAGGCGATGATGCCGCAGGTGACCGACCAGGAGATGCTCGGCTTCCCCAACGAGAACGACTTCACCACCGACTGCGCGCTCGACAATCCGCCGCTCAACTTCGTCGTCTGCGCGTGGGGCATGATGATGGACCGCCTGGGCGCGATCCCGGACTACGTCGACATGTTCGAGGCGGCCTACCCGGGCGTCGCGTTCGAAGACATGCATTTCGCGTACGCCGGCAACGCGATCGCGGCCTACGAGTTCCGCGCTTTCTTCTCCAACGACACCCCGTGGGACCGCTTCGTCGGCCGCTACGACCCGGACACGGGCCTCTTGATCCCGGCCGACGACAACGCGCTCTCCTACAACCAGCTGGTCGGGGCCCGCCACTTCCTCGACAGCGACCGCGGCAACTGCACGTCCTGCCACGCCGGCAACGGGTTCACCGACGAGGACTTTCACAAGACGCTGGCGCCGCAGTTCGGGCCCGGCGACACGGTCCCCGGCGGCGACGGCCCGGGCGGCCTCGACGACTTCGGGCGCATGCGGATCTCCGGCGACCCGGACGACAAGTACGCGTGGCGCACCCCGCCGCTGCGTAACGTCATGTACACCGGGCCCTGGGGTCGGCAGAGCCATTACAACGACATCAAGGACTTCATCCGCCATTACGGCGACCCCGAGGACGCGCTGCTCGACTACGACATCACCGACAGCGTCGACGAGGTGGCGATGCACTCGCAATTCCTCGAGAACCGGGCGGCGATCATCGCCGAGGGCGTCGACCCACTCATGGCCACCGTCGACGTCTACGGCTGGTGGACGATCGACTACCTGACGTCGTTCATGCACGCGCTCAGCGACGACGCGGGGCCCGACTTCTCGCACCTGATCCCGCTGACGGTGCCGAGCGGGCTGTCGGTCGATATGTGAGCGGCGAGGGGACGCCTGCCGGAGGACGGGGGCAGGCTGAACAAGAGGACATGCTCGCAGGGACAGGTCCCTGCGAGCATCATCTTTGCTTGCGAGCGGCGAGCCCCGGCGCGCCGGCAGCTCGGGAGCGGACGCACGTCGACGCGCCGAGGCCGCCGGCGCGTGAGCCGAGCGGAGGCTGCGGCACCTGAAGCGCGGCTGCCTCGAGAGACAGGTGAGCGCGCGGGGGCCGGGAGCCGGCCGCGGCCGCTTGACACGGCTTGCAGACCCTCGGCAAAGTCACGCAGCCATGGATGAGCGCCTCGATACCCTGGTCGAAGAACTCGAGATCTCGGTCCGCAGCTGGAACATCCTCCACCAGGCCGGGATCGTCTACCTCGGCGAGCTCGTGCAGTGGCGCCCGGAGGACCTGCTGGACCGGCCCTCGTCGGGCCAGAAGGTCGTCAACGAGCTGCGAGAGTACGTCACCAGCCTGGGCTTCGCGCTGGGCATGGAGCTGCCGGAGTGGAAGCGGCCCGACGGGGCGCCGGTGGCCCGGCCCTGAAGAGGTGATCGAGGTGTCTCTCGGGGCATGTCTCGAGGGACATGTCGAGGGAGCTTCGACCTGCGTGCAGGGGAGCGCGAGCGGCTCGGGGTTTGTCTACGAGGCGCGCTCGGAGTCGACAGGGAGCGCCACGCGGCCGCGGAGCGTGCGATAGGCGAGGCAGAGGTCGTCGCCCTCGCGCCAGAAGGCGGCGCCCTCGAGGAAATGTGGGCACCAGGTGCGGTCGAGCGCGGCGGCGAGCAGGCGGGCGACCGCGGGCAAGAGGATGGCGTCGTGGGTGACGAAGACGTGGATGACCGGGGCATCTGCGGCGCGCAGGGGCCCGGCGAGGTGGGCTGCGAGGCGGTGGGCGGCGGCCCTGGGTTCGGCGAGCCCGGCCCAGCGTTCGTCGCCGTACGCGAGGTGCTCCAGGACGACCTCGTTGCCGCGGGTGTGCCAGTGCTCGCGGGCGCGGTCGCCGTCGACGACGAAGACGCCGGGCGCACCGAGCAGGTGGTCCTCGGTCCATGCGCGGGTCGTGCGAGCACCAGCGCGCAGGGCCTCGGCGGTCTCGCGGCAGCGCAGGATGGGGCTCGTGTGCAGCCGCCCGAGGCGCCCGGACAGCGCGGCGCCGAGGGCCTGGGCCTGCGCCAGGCCGGCAGGCGTGAGCGCGAGAGCGAGGCCGACCTCGCCGGCTGCGAGCGGCGGACGCTCGCCGTGGCGGAGCAGCAGGCTGACGGGGCGATCGGTGGGCGTGTCCGCGGGCAGCGGGGGCACGCGCTCCGGCCAGCGCGGGGTCAGTGCGTCGCGGGTTCGAGGCATAGCGTCAGCAGGCCCTGCAAGATCGTGGGCTCGTCCGCGGAGGGCCGCTCGAGCGCGAGGGTCCGTTTGATCGCGTCGATCTGGATCCGTCGCAGGTCCTTCGTGCCCTCGCCATGGGCGATCGCGTTGCGGAGCTCGACGATGTTGTGGGTGGATCTGTCGAGGCACTGGATCGGTCGATCGAGCGCGGCGAGCCGACGCACGACGGGCAGGCACGGGCGCAGGCGGTCGCGCAGCTGGTTCAGGAAGTCGCCCGGCGGGGCCTGCTCGTCGGAGACGACCTCCGCGAAGACCTTGAGCATGTCCTTCAGGGTCCATCGCTTTCGCGCCTGTCCGTTCGACTTCTCTTTGTGGTCGACGAATTCCTTGTGGCAAAGGACTCCTTGCGTTTGCCACCCTCCTTGGGTGGGTGCGTGCCGGTGAATCCGCGTTGTGCGCGGTCGAACACGCGCCGCTTGAGCTCTCCCTCGAGCACCAGCGCGAGGAGGTGGGCGCTGCGGCCGAGGTCGTCGACGCTGCTGCTGTAGGACAGCTCGGCCTGGCGCAGCTTGTCGCGGGTCTCCTCGTGGACCTCATCGAAGCCGGGGAGCAGCTTCCGCCACACGGACTCGGCCTGCTCTCGCAGCGTCTTCAAGTGCTCGTGGATCGGCTCGCCCTTGTGCTGCTCGATCTCCTGGCGGTAGCGGCGCCAGGCGTTCGGGCCCTCCACCTGATCGACGAGCTGCGCGAGCTCCTCGAGCTCCTCTTCGTCACGGACGACGCGATACGCCTCGTGGACCAGCTCGCGGACGAACTCCCGCAGCTCCTGCAGCCGCCGCTGCGCCATCTTCCGCACCGCTTCGACCTTCAGCGGCCGGTACATCTCGTCGCGGGCCTTCACCGAGCGTTGCATGTGCCACAGCGACTCGGCGAACAGCCGGGCCTCGCGGAGCAGGAGCGCGAGGCCGTGGTGGACGAGCGCGCGCTGCTCCGGACGGCTGTAGTGCGACTCGGCGTCTTTCAGGAGGGCGTGGGCGCCGACCCAGTCGCCTCGCTCGCGCAAAAACCCGGCGTAGGAGATGCACGCGAGGACGAGTCGCCGCTCGTAGGGGCGCTCGTGGGCCATCGTCACCGCGCGGCGGAAGTGCTCCTCGGCCTCGTCGAATCGCTGCAGGTGCTGGGCCATCCGGCCGCGGTGCATGATCGCGGCGATCTGGCGCAGCGGATCGCCGGAGCGCTCGGCGAGCTCGAACTCCTGCCTGTACTTCTGCTCGGCGACCTCGAAGTCCCCGCGCAGCTCGGCGGACCGGGCCGCGAGGCCGCGGGCGTTGGCCAGGCGGTGCGGGTTGCCCAGCAGCTCGTGGAGCACCTCGAACTTGGCGTAGCACTCGTCGGCCCGTTCGCGCTGGCCGAGCTCGTCGAACAGCGCGCCCATGTTGCCGAGGAGGCGGGCGTGCGCGTGCAGGTGCTCGGGGAGCGCGGCGCGGCTCAGCGCGTCCCGGAGCAGCTGGTGAGCGTGGTCCAGGCGGCCGAGCCCGACCAGAGTCGCGGCCAGGTGATTGTGGATCAGCAGCGCCTGCTCCGTCTCCCCGGTGTCCTCGGCGAGCTGCAGCGCGCGGTTGAAGGATTGCTCCGAGTCCTCCAGGCGGTCGAGTCGATACTGACAGAGCCCGATGAAGCGATGCCCGAGGATCTGCCCGAGCCGATGACCCACCTGTTCGGCTGCGCCGAGGAGGGCGAGGTTGTGGTTCAGCGCCTCTTCGTGGGTGGCGTCGCGGTAGGCGTTGCGGGCAGCGTCGAGGTGCGTCGCGAGGTCCGGCGGGGTGACACGCTCATGCAGGTTCTCCGGTGAGGATGTGGAGGAGCTCGCCCGCCGGCTCGCAGGCGCAGAGGCGCAGGCCGGCGCCCGCGAACAGGGCGCGGAACGCTTGCTCGGTGCGCTCGCGGCCGCCGGTGACGACGCGCAGGTGGAGGTCGCACAGGCCGCCGGCGGGGTGAGGGTCGGCGAGCAGCAGCTCGAGCGCGACGAGCTTGCCGCCCGCTCGCAAAGCCTCGCGCGCGCGGGCCAGGATCGCGGCGGCGTCGATGTCGTCCCAGTCGTGAAGCACGCGCGCGAGGACGATCAAGTCGGCGGTGGCCGGCCACGGGGCGAACAGGTCGCCGGGGAGCGGGATGATGCGGGGGTGGGGCGCGAGCTCGGCGACGATCTCGGGGAGGTCGAGCACTGCGAACGAGGCGCGCGGCCAGGCGTCGGCGAGCATGCGGGCGAGCGCGCCGGTCCCTCCGCCGGCGTCGAGGACGGCGCCGTGCTCGGGCACCGGGAGGCGGGCGACCAGCGGCGCGTAGTCGTGAGCCGCGTAGCTCTGCAGCATGCGGTGATGCGCGGCGCGACGGGCAGGTGTAGCCGCGACCTCGCGGAAGATGTCGGGCGGGCGCCAGGTCGAGTCGCGCAGCGCGGCGACGAGCCGCGACCAGCGGGCGCGCAGCGGCCCGGCCGACTCGAGCGCGGCGTCGGCGAGGCCGTGCGGATGATCGCGGCGGAGATAATCACCGCGGTCGGTCGATTTCCAGGTGGCGCAGTCCTGTGATTCGACGAGGCCGAGCTCGGCGAGGGCGCGCAGCAGTCGATGGGCGCCGTCGACGGAGAGGCCGCAGCGCGCGGTCAATTCGTCGATGTCGGCAGGCAAGACGTCGAAGACGCCGAGCTCGACTGCGGCGGCGATCGTGTCGGTCCGCCAGGCGCCGACGATGTCCGCCGACAGCGCGTGGAACTCGCTGCGCCGCGGCCCGCGGAGCCGGGCGAGGCACCGGCCCGTCTCGTCGATGACCTCCAGGCTGCCGTCATGACATTCGACCCGCGCCTGGCCGTTGTAAAATGGTTCGACCGCGGCGAAGCGGCGCGAGTAGACCGGGCGGCCCCGGCGATCGACGTGCGTCCAGCCGGCGTCGTCACGGGCGCGCGCGAAGCCCTTGTGGAAGACGTCGAGGTCGAGCAGCCAGCGGTCGTGGAGCGGAAGGCCGCGCGCGTCGATGTGGCTCGAGCGGCCGTCGTCGCGCTGGACCACGGCGCTGCCGTCGCGGAAGTCGCCGGCGTAGCGCCAGCGGTCGCTGTAGATCGGTCGGCCCTGGCGATCGATGTGATGATAGGAGCCCTCTGCGTCGCGCACGGTACAGAGGCCGCCCTGAAAGTTGCCGCACCAGGCGTGCCGTGCCGCGGCGAGCTCGCTGCCGTCGGGGTGGATGTGGTGCCAGCCGTCGTGGTCGCTCACGGCGGCCAGCCCCTCGTAGAAGCCGAAGGTGGCGCAGAAGCGACGCGCGTAGGCCGGACGCCCGTGAGGGTCGATGTGCCAGGCCTCGCCTCCGAGGCGGACCGGGGCCAGGCCCGGCGGGTGGAACTTGAGGACGGCGTCGAAACGCCCGGGGTAGAGCGCGGCGCCGTCGAGCACGTGATGCGAGTCGTCGTCGGCGACGCGGATGCGCGACCAGTCGAGCGCCGCGGTCATGACGCCTCCACCGGCTTGCGCATGTTGCAGCCGAGGCACAGGCCGCGGTTGCGGTAGGTCTTGACGAGGTGGTCGTAGGGCTCCCCGCGCCAGATGTCCATCAGGCCATGTTGGTGGAGGCTGCCGAACTCGCCGAGCGTCCGCCGCTGGGCGTCGGGGGCGCAGCACGGATCGAAGCGGCCCTCGGCGCTGACCCACGCCTCCTGGCCGAGGAACGGGCAGGGACCACCCGGGCGATGTCGTCGCCCGCGACCGGGTCGAGCGGGAAGATGTTGTCGAGCACGACGCGCTGGCCGTTCGCCAGCAGGCGGGCCTCGGCGACCGCGCGCGCGCGACCGCGTCGTTCCAGCGGGCGATCGCGGCCGGGTCGCGGCGCATCGACAGCGACTCGATGGCCTCGAAGTGCGCCCAGAGATGATGGCCCTTCACGCGGTCGACCCCCAGGTCGATCGCCAGCCGCACGATGTCGGCGAGCTCGTCGACGTTGGTGGCGAGGAAGGTGAGCTGAAAGGTGACGCGACAACGATTGCCGCCGGCGGCCGCGTGGGCGTCGCGGACCGCGACGAAGTCGCGGACGTTCTGCAGCACCTGCTCCCAGCGCGCGCCGAGCATGATCTGCTCGTGGGTGCGGGCGGTCGCGCCGTTCCACGAGATCTTGACGTCGGAGGTGACGGGGACGATCCGCTCGGCCCACGCGCGAGCGCCGAGGCGGGGAAATGTGCCGTTGGTGGTCAGATTGAGCCGCACGCCGTGGTCGCGGCAGAGGTCCAGGATCTCGTCGAAATGATCGTAGAGGAGCGGCTCGCCCATGGTCGAGGGGATCATCTCGCGCATGCCGCCGCGCGCGGCGTCGACGAAGACGCGGCGCAGCAGCTCGATCGGCATCTCCCGCCGCGGCTTGCCCGACTGCTTGCGGTGGATCTGCAGCAAGCTGTGCGGCGAGTGCTCCTCGCACATGATGCAGCGCAGGTTGCAGGTGTCGGGGTTGGTGTCGAAGGTGACGCGCCAGGGGCCCCGTCGCACGGGCACCCGGGCCGAGTCGCGGCGGCGCAGGACGTCGGCGTAGAGCGCCTCCATCGCGGCGACGTGCTCGCCGATGTCGGGGATGTCACCGTCCTCGCTGCCGAGGTAGCCGCGCGCGCCGAGCCGCTGCGCGAGCGCGGGGGCGTCGGCCAGGCGCTGCATCTGCTCGGCGAGCGCGGCGGGATCTCGGTGGGCGAAGCGCAAACCGTTGACCTCGTGGTGCACGTATTCGGCCATGCCGCCGACGTCGGCGGTGATGACGGGGACGCGGGCCTGCTGGGCCTCGTGGATCACGAGCGGCGAGTTCTCGACCCATACCGAGGGGACGACGATGGCGTCGACGTGGTCGAAGACGTCGCGGACGATCTCCTGATTGCGGTATTCGGGGCGCCATTCGACGCGCGCGGCGGCGTCGCCGGGCAAGTCGCGGGCGAGCGCCTGCAGGGCCTCGGTGTCCTGGCCGCGCGGGCGGCCCCAGATCCGCAGGCGGGCATCGCCGCGGAGCCGGCCGAAAGCGGCGAGCAGGTGATGGATGCCCTTGGCCGGGATGTGGGTGCCGATGTAGCCGAAGGTGAAGGGCTCGCCGGGACGGCGCGACCGGCCGGCGAGGCGGGCGCGGTCGAAGCCGTAATCGAGGTAGACGAGCTTGCGCTCGGGGAGGCCGAATTCATCGCGGTAGCGGTCGCGCAGGTAGCGGGCGGGGGCGATGAAGAGGTCGACGTGCTCGACGACCTCGCGGAGGTGTCGCATGCGGCGCGCGACCCAATCTGTCCAGTGGGCCAGGTCGCGCTCGTGCTCGTCCGGGGCGCCGGAGAAGTAGCGGGCGTAGCAGCGCTCGGCGCACTTGCGGTCGTCCTGCCCGTCGCAGGCGGCCCACAGGTCGAGCGGATCGGCCGGGTGGGTCTGCATGAACTGTCCCCGGGGACACATGACCCAGTAATCGTGCAAGGTGTAGACGACCGGGAGCTCGCGTCGTGAGGCCTCGAAGACGAGCGATGTCGACAGATGGTTGAGGTGGCCGACGTGGACGATGTCGGGGCGGACGTGGTCGAGCAGCTCGGCGAAGCGGCGGTCGATCCCGGGATGGCGATAGCGGTCCCGGCTGCGCGGGTTGTTGACGACGTGCAGGGCGATCCGCGGATCGTCGCGGTCGCGTTCGCGGCTGACGGCGTCGTCGGCGGCGAAGCTGTCCTCCTCGCGCGTGAAGACGTGGACCTCGTGGCGCTCGGCGAGGCCGTGGCACAAGGTCTGGGTGTAGACCTCGGACCCGGCGTTGTAGCGCATCGGATAGCCGTGGATGACCTGGACGATCTTCATGGCGCGACCGCCTCCTCGGCTCGCACCGCGGCGATGAAGCGCGCGAGGCCCTCGCGCAGCGTCACGCGGGGCTCCCAGCCGAGCCATCGCCGGGCCCGCGCGGGGTCGCCGTAGAAGCGGGCGACGTCGAACTGGCGCGGCGGCGCGGTGACGATCGGGGCCCCAGTCCCGGCGAGCTCGACCGCGAGGACCGCGGCCTCGCCGAGCGTGGTCGGTCGACCCGTGAGGAGATGGATCGGCGGCGGCGGCGATTCGCCGCGGGCGAGCAGCTCGGCGAGCGCCGCGATGCCGCGCGCGGTGTCGTCGACGTGGGTGAAGTCGAAGGTGTGATCGGCTCCGTCGACGCGCAGACCGTGCCCGCGGACCGCGGCGCGCACGAAGGCCGGGATCACGCGATCGTGATGGTCGGCGAGGCTGCCGTAGACGTTGGACAGGCGCACGACCGCGGCGCGCAGGCCGAGACCGCGAGCCTCGGCGACCATGTGCTCGCCAGCGGCCTTGGTGTGGCCGTAGACGTTGATCGGCGCGAGCGGGGCGTCCTCCTCGACGGGCAAGCTCGCGGGCTGGCCGTAGACCTCGCGGCTGCTGGCGAAGATCAGCCACGGGCGCGCGGGCGCAGCGAGGGCGGCCTCGAGGAGACGACGCGTGCCGCCGAGGTTGGTCGCGCGGCAGAGCTCCGGATCTCGCTCGCCCCAGACGACGCGCGAGACGGCGGCGAGGTGTACGATTCCGCTGCAACCCGAGACGGCGCGGCGCACGGCCTCGAGGTCGCGGACGTCGCCGCGGCCTGCCGGACGAGGGTCGCGTAGGTCGAAGGTGCGGACGCCGAAATCGCGGCTGCGAAGCCGAGCCGCCAGCGCGGTGCCGACGAGGCCCGCGGAGCCGGTGATCAAGATGGTGGATTCCAATGGGCCCATTTCGAAAGTGAAGGAGGCGAGCAGCCCCGGACGAATCGATCACGACAGGCGATGCCGCTCGAAGGTCGATCGATTCAACGCGGCGAAAGCGGGTGGCGAGCAATGCGAGGTCTTGCGCCGCGATGCGGTCGCGATCGTGCATTCAGGGAATGGGTGGTGTCGGGACGCCGGCGGCTCGTCGGTAGTGTCACCGCCGGCCGGATCCGGTCACTGAAAGTGACGCACAAAATCGCGCACGGCGCAAGGCAGCGCCGTACGCTGTTCCGACCGGTTCTGCGGGCTTACGGGCCAGACGCAGGGCCGCCCCGGGGGCGACTGCACCCCCGCTTCATCAGCGCGGCGGCGGGGGCGGCTCGAATGCTTCCTGGCAGACCCCGATCTCGAGGATCAGATACAGGAGCACCAGCTCCTGCGGCGTCAGACCGATGTACGAATCCGACGCCTCGGCCATGTGGTAGGTCGTGAACATGATCTTTCCGCAGCCGTAGTGGCCGGTGATCGTCAGCGGGTTGGGGGTGCTGGGCGCGTTGTAGCCGTCGCCGGGGCCCTCGATCCACGTCTTGTGGCCGACGTCGATCTGTCCGCCCATGCCGTCGTCGACGAGCACCGGCGGGGTCGCGGCCACGCCGGACCAATTGTCCACGGTCTCGATCTGCGGGAGCGCGGAGATCACGGGGTGGCCGAAGCCGCCGTTCAGCGGGTTGATGTCCTTCAGGGCCGGCGGCAGCGCCTCCAGCCAGGCCAGCAGGTCGGGGTCGAGGACGGTGCCGAGCGAGTCGTACGGCGAGTACAGGTCGGGCCCGCCGAAGTCCATGTCTTGATAGAAGGTCTGGTACTGGTCGAAGGCGGCCGACAGGTATTCGTTGGACCAATCGGAGACGTAGAACTTGCCGCCCGCGGCGACCCACTTGCGCAGGTTGTCCTTGCCGAGGTCCGACGAGAACTCGGACAGGTACGGATCGGAGGAGCAGGGCATGAACAGGACGTGGTACTTCGACAGCTTGTCGTAGTCGAGCACGAGCTCGCCGACCGAGCCGACCGTGGTGTACAGCCCGTCGCCGCCGTTGTCCCACATGTCGAATTGCTGGGTCCCCTCGACGAGGGTCTCGGAGTAGGAGCCCGGGTCGACGAGGGTGTCGGCGAGGCCGAGCTTGCCGAGCGCGTCCTCCAGGCGATCGTAGGAGCCGAGCCCGAGCGCGATGTTGGGGATGTAGAGCCCGTTCGCCGCGTCGCGGTGATCGGGCAGCGAGGTCACCTCGACGGGCAGCGGGTTGACGCCGGCGGCGAGCTGGACCTCCGTCACGCGCATGAACTGGCCCTTCTGCACCACGACGTACTTCGACCCCGCGGGCACGGCCAGGTCGAAGCTGCCGTCCGGCTTCGTCAGGGCGAACTGCGTCTCGCACGCGAGCTGCACGCACTCGGTGCAGTACACCGCGTCGGGGATGCCCTCGGGCTGGGTGTCGGTCGCGTACACCAGCGCGCCGCTCACGGGGATGACCTGGTTGGGCGCGTAGACGGTGCCCGTGATGCTGGCGTCGTTCGGAGCGACAGGGCAGCCGCCCTCGGTCTCGCCCTGGGTCTCGCCGGCGCCGAGGTCGAATTGGTGGCCTCGGTGTCCGCGGTGGTAGGACCGACGCCCGTGCTCTCGCTGGTGGTCGTGGTCGTGCTCGTGCTCGTCGTCGGGGCCGTGTCCCCGGGACCCGTGGTCGTGGTCGTGCTCGTGCCGGTCGAGGGATCGCCGGTCGACGGATCGAGCGAAGCTTGGCCGGTGGTGGCGCCCGGATCGACGCCGCCGCATCCGCTCGCCAGCACCAGAGGGCCAAGGAAGGTCGAGAATAATCTGAACACGCGCATTTTCGCCCGGAGCATACCGAGGGGCCATAAGTCGTGCAAGCGGCTTTGCCCCGCCCCGGGCATTGAGCAGGGACCGGTGCGCGACCGAAGTCACGCGTATCGAACGATGATTGGGGCCATCCTCGCGGGCGAGACCCAAGTGAGTTTGCTGGGGTCGCCCAGGCAGCGCAGCGCTCGGCGTGCGCGAGCCGGGTCGCGTGCGGCTCGAATCATGGGCACAGCTTCATCAGCAACGTGTCGTGATCCGCGATTGCGGTGAGCATGGGTCCGTCGATCGTCGTCGCGTCGAGGAAGAGAAGCGCTCGAAGGTCGGAAGCCTGGGCGGCGTCCGGCGACCGTCGTCGTGCGAGCGGCCGGCGCACGACGACGGCGACGAACACCGCCATGTCGAGCGTGAGCCGGAATGTCGACTCGGGGTCTACAGGCGCCATGCAGCGAGCCGCGATGCGCCGAGGCGGCTGTTTGCGCCGGCGCGCGAGCCTCAGCGGCGACGACGTCGCCGCAGGTGCAGGCCCACGAGCCCGAGGGAGAGGAGCATCGCGCCGACCCCTCGACCCGCATCGGGGACGATCGCGCAGCTCAGCAGGCCCTCGCCTTCAGCCTGCGCCTCGCACTCGTTGTCCTTGCACTCGACGTCGGCCTCGACGTGGATGTCGATCTCGATGCCGAGCTCGGCCAGCAGCTCGTCGGCGCAGGCCTGGAGATCGCTGGAGGCCAGGAACTGACCGTCGCAGAAGATCGCGCCGCCGGTCTGCGTGCAGCTCTCGGAGCAGACGTCGACGACCTCGGTCTTGCACTCGGAGAACCGCGTCGACTGGCAGGAGATCTGGCATTCGCTGCGCGCCGACGCCTCGCACGAGCCCTCGCACACCGCCGAGCACTTGGTGTCGCAGGCGACCTGGTCGTCGAGATCGCCGCAGCGCGGCTCGCAGCTCTCGCCGCACGTGTGCGCGCAGGCCGAACGGCACTCGCCCTGGTGCTCGGCGCCGGCGCACTTGTCGTTGCAGTCCTGCTGGCAGGTCGACATGCACACGCCCATCGCGTTCGGCGGGTCGTCGGTCCCGGCGTCGGCCTCGCACTCGCTGCTGCAGCTCGTCTCGCAGCCGCCGACGCACTCGACCTCGAACGACGCCGTGCACTCGCCCTCGCATTCGGTGTACAGCCGCGACGCGCACGCGGTCTCCATCGCCACCGGCTCGCAGCTCGTCATGCACTCCTCGGTCGGGACGAACTTGCATTGCGCCTCCGCGAACAGGAAGATCCCCCCGCACGCCTCGAGGTCGGCGCGGGCCGTCCTGGGCAGCGCGACCAGGGTGAGCAGCGCCATCGAGGCGCCGATGAGTCGGGCGGACTGAATCGTGGACTTGTTCATGGTAATGCCTCCCAGGTGCGCCGCGTCGCGGTCGTCGATGCACCCACGGATCGCACCCGCGAATCACCGCGCCGGCCGCTGAATCATCGCAGGATGATTCACGCTCGCACTGTCCACCGAATCATGACCGGTTCGACCGCCCAGGCAAATCACCTCGCGGGATTCCCGGAGTGCGATTATGTAGACATCGCAGCGTGCGACGTTCTTGCGACGCCGTGCGCGGCGGAGAGCACGCAAATGGTAACAGCTTCGGCGGCCCTCCTTTGCCAAATGGAGGATGCGACACCGACAATTCCCCAGGGGGCTTACAGAGGGCCGACCGGCCTCGAGCGAGCCGCCGAGCAGGACCGCTGCCACGAGTCCTCGGCCCCCGCTGTATCACGCAACGTCAGGACCTTTCGGCAGCTCGACCGCCTCTCTCGCGGTGGCTTCATTCGGTCCCGCGTCCGGGACGGGTGGCGCCGTTCGGCAGTTCGCGCGCCCGGGCGAACTCCCGCAAATGCCAATGGCGGCTGGGTCGGCGGCCCGGGCAAGCTCGGCCGAACTCTTTGCATCATGTACGGGAACCCCAGCTTTGCCAGATTTCCCAGTTGACGAGGTGTGAGATTGCTGTGTAAGTTGCGTCACTGGGCGTTTCCGCGGTGGTGCTCATGTCGGCTCAGGGCCAGCTCTCCGACCTCCTCCAAGCTCTGTTCGTCAGGGCGGAGCTGGAGCGCGTCCTGGAGGGCATCGAGCATGGCCTCGCGACCCGCTTGCCGGGAGAGATGGCCAGCGCGAAGCACGTGGCCCAGGAGGCCGCCGGTCTTCTCATGAGGACGGGCCACGTGTTCCAGGCGTGCTTCTGGGAGGCGCTGCGACAGGCTCGTCCGCTGCAGCGGAGACGGATCGATGCAGTGGCGTGCCTGTTCCCGCCGGAGCCGCCGGAGCCGCCACGGCGGGGACCGGAGGCGGGCGAGCGGTTCTCGTTGACGGTGCGGATCGGCAGCGTCGAGCTGTCGCTGCGATTGTCGCGGAGGTGTTTCATAGAAGGGTCGACGCACGACAGCGCAGCGCCGCAGGAGCTCCAGCGTGTCGCGCCACGGCCCCAGCCGAGCGATGGCCAACGGCCTCACTCTATTCCTCATCACCCGCCTCGTCCGTGTCCGGAGACACGCAACCGTTCACCGCCGTGGCGCGCGGAGGGTCCTATCCATATAAGGGACTCGATCCGGCATCTGCGCCCGAATATCCACAGATAGGGGCAGAGAGCGGATCGACGCGGAGGGCACGAGGCGACGACCTGCGTGCCCTCCGGCATTGGTGCGACCGAGGTTCCAGGGCAGGTTCCCCGGACCGGCCGGCGGCACATGCGAATCCGCAGGGCTCACCGGCGGTCGCAGGCGCCGCGCTTCACGTCGAGGTCTTGCGGGTGCGCCACGACAGCGAGGCGATGACCGCCAGCAGTTCGATCGGTTCGACCGGCTTCGCCACGTGATTGTTAAAACCTGCCAGGAGGGCGCGAGTGCGGTCTTCCGAGCGCGCGTAGGCCGTCAAGGCCACCGCGGGGAGGGTGCCGCCGGCTTCGCGGGGCAGCTTGCGGAGCTTCTCGAGCAGCGAGTAACCGTCTTCGCCCGGCATGCCGATGTCGGAGACGAGCACGTCGGGTCGCTCCGCCTCGATCGAGCGCAGGGCCTCGGCCGCCGAGGCCGCCAGGGTCACCTCCACCCCGCAGCGCCGGAGCAGCATTCCCAGCATCTCTCGGGTGTCGCGCTCGTCGTCGACGACCAGGACCCGGAGCCCCGCGAGCTCGGGCGGACAGTGCAGGTCCTGCTTCGCGGCTTCTCTGCGCAGGGTCTCCGGCGTCTCGACCTCGCGCCGGAGCGTGACCGCCAGGGGGATCCGCACCGTGAAGCTGGCGCCGCGATCTTCGCCCTCGCTGAAGACGCTGACGGTCCCGCCGTGCATCTCGACGAGCTGGCGGACGATCGACAGGCCGAGCCCGAGCCCGCCGTGGCGCCGCGTCGTCGCCCCGTCGGCCTGGCGGAAGCGCTCGAACACGTGCGGCTGAAACTCGGGAGCGATGCCCTTGCCGGTGTCGGCCACCACGATCTCCACCGACGAG
This sequence comes from Nannocystis pusilla, assembly GCF_026626665.1. Taxonomy (GTDB): domain Bacteria; phylum Myxococcota_A; class Polyangia; order Nannocystales; family Nannocystaceae; genus Nannocystis; species Nannocystis pusilla. The sequence goes on along the minus strand of NZ_JAPNKE010000002.1, from coordinate 5,252,911 downwards.
TCGCGCCGCTCCACCAGCACCTGCACCCGACCCGCGCGCGGCGTGAACTTCACGGCGTTGCTGAGCAAGTTCCACACCACCTGCTGCAGCCGCTGTGGGTCGCCCATCACCGTCGCGCCGGAGGCGAGCGTGGCCTGCAAGCGGACCCCGCGGGCCTCCGCGGCCGGGCGCACGGTCTCGAGCGCGGCCTCGACGATCTCGCGGATGTTGACGGTCTGGACCTCGAGGCGCAGCTTGCCGGCGAGGATGCTGCTGACGTCGAGCAGGTCCTCGATGAGCTGGGCCTGGGCCCGCGCGTTGCGCTCGATGGTGTCGATCGCGTGGCGCCGCTGATCGGCCGACAATCCGTCGAGTTGCAGCATCTGCGCCCAGCCGAGGATCGAGGTCAGCGGGGTGCGCAATTCGTGGCTCACCGTGGCCAGGAACTCGTCGCGCAGCCGGGTCGCCGTCTCGGCCTCGCGCCGCGCCGCGCTCTCGCGCGCGAACAGCTCGGCGCGGTTGGCCTCGTTGCGCTTGCGCTCGCTCACGTCCTTGAACACGAGCGCCACCTGCCGCAGCTCCGCGGGGCCGGCCCGGGTGGCGTAGACCTCGAACCATCGATCCATGGCCGGCGCGTAGTTTTCGAACCGGGCCGTCTCGCCGGTCTCGGCGACGCGGCCGTACAGGCGGAACCACGAGTCGTCGAGGTCGGGCACCAGCTCGCGCGCGGTCTTGCCGACCGCCCCGGCCAGGCCGGTGTGCGTCTCGAAGGCCGAGTTGGCCTCGAGGAACCGATAATCGACGGTCTCGCCATTGTCGTCGACGATCATCTGCAGCAGGCAGTAACCGTCGTCGATCGAGGCGAACAGCCGGCGATAGCGCTCCTCGGAGGCGCGCAGGGCGGCCTCGGCCTGCTCGCCGCGCTGGCCCAGGAGCCGCACCTGCGTCACCTCTTGCCCCTGCACGAGGATCCCGGTCACCTGACCGTGCGGGTCGCGGATCGGCTGATAGATGAAGTCGAGGTACGCCTCGGACGACTCCGCTTCCGGGCTCGGCTGCAGGACCACCTTGCGCTGGGTGCCGATGTACGGCTCGCCGCTGTTGTAGACGTGCTCGAGCAGCTCGAAGTAGCCCTGACCCTCGAGCTCGGGCAGCGCCTCGCGGACCGTCTTGCCGACGACCTGGCGGTGGCCGACGAGCTGGTGGTAGGCGGCGTTGGCCACCTCGAACACCATCTCGGGCCCGCGGAGGAACGCGACGAACCCCGGCGCTTGCTCGAACAGCTCGAGCGGCCGGCGAGCATCGGCCTCGAACCGCTGGGCGACCGCGCCGGCGCTGCACGCCGCGCTCCACCGGGCGAGGACCGCCAGGTCCCGGACGTCCGGCGCCGCCACGTCCGGCAGCTCCATCACCGCGTCGACGAGGGCGCCGATCTCGTGCACCTCGTCGGGCACGCGCGACTCCTGCGAATCCTCCAAGCCCTTCAAAGCCTGGCACAGCGTGTCCAGGTGCTGCGGGGCGTGCCCTGCGCGGATGCCGCGCGCGGCGAGGCGCCGCTCGCAGGCGGTCAGTACGCGGTCCTTCTGTCTCTCGATGAGCTCTGCCAGAGCACTCATGATTCCCACTCCCTGTCGGTGCCTGGGGTTTCGGCTAGGGGGTCGTTCGCTGGTATCAAGAAATGGCGCAGAAGCCATCCTCTGTAATCTTTCGGGTGACGGGGGCGCAGATTCCGCGCTCCGTCCTGACGCGCCCTGCACAATGGCCCTGGATGCATCGCAGGGCGGGCTCGACGATGGCGCACGAGGGGATCCACCTCCTCTTCTCCCCAATCACGGGAGGACGTCGTGCTCGGCAGTCCGACAGCCCACGGAGCGACGGGCACGATCCTCAGGAAAGGCCCCATCATTCGCGGCGGGCAGAGCGCCAGCGATCGCCCGATGCGCCGGTCCTGGCGCGGGAGAGCTGGCTCTTCGGACAGCGACTGCGCTCACCGGTCGTGCTCGCAGAGGCCGTCCACCCCGCTCGCGAAATCATGACACCTGTCCGAGGCGGCGGACCTCCGTCACCATCGAGCGGCGAGTCGGCGCATTCGCGCCGCGATCAATCGTGGACGCAGCCGTGGCGGCCGTCGAAGCGGGCGTCGGCGGCCCAGAAGCCGAGCGCGACCGCGTGGACGCGCTGGTTCTCGCGGTCGATCGTGGCCTTGGCGACGTTCGGGGACACGCGGGTCCAGGCGGCGCACTCCTGCTCGGTCAGCTCCATCACGAACAGGCAGGAGCACATCTCCTTGGCCTTCTGGCGCACGGCGAGCTCGGCGTCGTTGTTGTCGTAGGCCTCGCCGTTGCACCCGGCGAGGGCGAGGGCGACGAGGAGAGGCAGGACGCGGCGGGTCACGGCGAGTCCTCCGCGGCGAGGGTGAGGGCGAGCTCGAGGTAGCGGTTCTGGTCGAAGCCCGATTCGCGGTCGTCGGCGGTGCGCACGAGGACGAGGTCGGCCGAGGGGACGACGAAGATCGTCTGCCCCCAATGGCCGAGCCCGGCGAAGGTGTCGGGCGGCGCGGCGGGCCAGCGGCGCTCGTGCGCGAGCTCGGGGATCGGCAGGTTGAGCCACCAGTGGCGGCCGGGCACCGCATCGCCGTCGCGCAGGAAATGTTCGTAGGACTTGCCCATCTGAAACGACGGGTTGGGCTGGGTGCTGGCGGCGACCCAGCCCTCGGGGACGATCCGCTGGCCGTCCCAGCAGCCGTCGCGCAAGAACAGGTAGCCGAAGCGGGCCAGGTCGCGCGGGGTCGCGTAGACGTAGGACGAGCCGACGTAGGTGCCGACCTGGTCGCGCTCGAACATCGCGCTCTTCATGCCGATCGGGTCGAAGATGAACTCCCACGGGTAATCGTCGGCGAGGTCGGGGCCGAGGGCGCCGGCGAGCACCGCGGACAGCAGCACGGTGTCGCCGGAGCTGTAGCGATAGATGGTGCCGGGGGTCTCGGCGAGGCCCTGCGCGGCGACGAACGCGGCCATGTCGCCGGAGCCGATGCCGTACAGCATGGCGATCACGGACGACAGATAATAGGGCTCGTCCTCGTAGCCCTCGTTCCAGTCGAGGCCCGAGCCCCAGTCGAGGAGGTCGCCGACGGTGATGTCGCACAGCTCGCCGTCGGCGTCGTAATGATCGCAGATCGAGTCGTCGACGGTGAGGGCGCCGCGGCCGACGCCGACGCCGACCATGGCGTTGAGGAAGCTCTTGGACACCGACCAGGCGAGGTGACGGTTGTGCCGGGCGTAGCCGCGGGCGTAGCGCTCGTAGATGACGCGGCCGCGGTGGACGATGACGACGCCGTCGGTGCGGATGCCCTCGCGGTCCTCGTCGCGGCCGGTGAGGGTGAACAGGTACTCGTCGGCCGCCGCGACGGTCGGGCCGCTGGCGAGCGCCTCGGGCCAGTCGGCCGCGGGCCAGGTGACGCCCACCGGACAGGCCGCGGCGGCCTCGCGGGCGGCGAGGAGGGAGGCGACCACGCAACAGGACAGGACCAGCCGCTGCATCAGAACTTGAACTCCAGGACCGGTACGATCACCGTGGTCGCAGTGGCCGCCGTGGCAGCGCGCGGCCGACGAGTCAGCTCGGCGGTCATCGTCGCCAGGCCGCTGTTGAGGAACGCCTCGCCGAGCACGATCGCGGTGGCGTGGCCGAGGTTGCGAAAGTCGGCGCCGCCCACCACTGCGCCGATGAAGATGCCGAGGTGCGAGACCTGATTGACGAGGAAGCCCGGCCAGAAGCGATCGCGGCCGGGGGCGATCGAGCGCCCGACCGCCCATTGCACGGTGTAGTTGAGGATCGGCGGCAGGAAGGCGCCGAGCACGAGGGCGCCGACCGCAGGACCGAGGCCGTGGCCGGTCTCGCCGACGCGCGTGGCGACCCAGTAGGTCGCAGGCTGGATGAGGATCGTGCTGAACACGCCGGCGCTGAAGTGCGAGAAGACGAAGTTGCCGTCGGTCGGGCCGCGCTCGCGGCGACGACGCTCGCGGGCGCTGGGCGCGGGGGCAGGGGCGGGCTCGCAGGCGGCCGGGGCGGGTGCGGCGACGGCGGTCGGCGGCGGGGCGGGGGTCGCCGGCTCGCGCAGCTCGCCGGCGCACGCGACGAGGGCGAGGCTGGCGGCGAGGAGAGTGGGACGGTGCCCCTGCATGCGGCCCAGGGTACCGCAGGCGGCCGCGCGCGAAAAGGACCAGCGCGCCGGATCCGGAGGCGCCGAACGAAAGGACCCGCGGCGCGGTCTCGCTCGTCGGCGACGATCGCCGTCATCGCCGGCCGCTCCGACGCGGGAATGCGCCGCGGATCATCGGCCGCCGTAGCGGTCGCGGATGTGGTCGTTGAAATATCTGCCCTTCGAGGTGGCCGCGCAGAGCCCTTCGTAATGATGACGAGGCACTCCGTAATAATCGTACGGGCCATCGCTCGAAGTGAACCAGATCCGGAGCGTCGACGTGGCGTCGTCGTACTCCGCGTAGTAGATCGCCGAGGAGGAGAAGTAGGGCTTGGTGCTTCGGGCTCGTGAGACCTGGCGGGCGCGCGAAGCTTGCGTGTCACCGGCGCCTTGGGGCTCCGGTCGCGCTGTCCCCGTCATGTCTCGTCGACGTGGATGTGCCCGCAGATGGCGTGCCCGATCACCAGCCCGATATGCGACGCGCTTTGCGTGCATGGCGTGGCGAGATGTCGCGCACCCGTGGCTCCGGGACCACGATGACGCTTCCGACAAAGCCGGAGCGAGACATCCGATCAGAAGTCGTTGAAGTGGTGGAACTCGATCGTGTCGGCGAGCAGGCGCGGGACGAGGATGCGGGAGTGGGCCGCGTCGTAGTCGATGTCGGCGGGCGAGCCGATGCCCTCGATGCGATCTGGACCGTCAGTTCCCGATCCCGTCGCGGATCTTCCGCGCCCAGGTCTCGATGCCGTCGATGGTGCTCTTGCTCAGGGACGGCGCGGAGGCGGTCTCCTGGATGATCTGCTCGAGGCGCAGGCGGGCGCGCCGGATCTTGGTGCGAACGGTCGGCTCGGGCATCTCGAGCGCCTCGCCGATCTCGTGCGCCGGCATGCCTTCCCAGTAGTACATCTCGAGGATGAGCTGCGATTCGATCGGGATCCTCCGCAGCGCTCGCATGAGCAGCTCGACCTCGCGGAGCTGGTCGAGCGCCGACGAGGGGTCGGCCCCAGATCTTCGGCCGTCGTGGTGGAGAAGTCGAGGTGCTCGCGGTCGCGGCGGGCCAGGCGGTAGTGGTCGAACAGCACGTTGCGGGCCACCCCGAACAGGAACGCGCGGAACGTCGCGCCTTCGCGGATCCGCGCCCGCGCCTCGAGGCAGCCGAGGAAGGTCCGCTGGACCAGGTCGTGCGCCTGCGGCCCGGCCTTGTTGTGAAAGAACCGCAGCATGGGCTTGTAGTGGCGGCGAAACAGCCGTTCGCCAGCCCGGTCGTCGCCGCCCTGCCAGGCGCGGAGGAGTGCGTAGTCGTCGGCCTCATCCACGCTCGCCATGGTAGCCGGGGCGATGGTCGCGAGCGACGCGCTCCCGCGAAAAATCGGCGCCTCGTGAATTCGCAGGCCGAGGACCATGACTCTCGCATCCTTCCGTCGCTCATGGCGGCAAGCCTGCAACAGGTCGCGCCGATCCGGGGATCCGCGAGGGCGAGCCGTGACGGATCCGGGAAAAGGTTTGTCCTCGGGCGCGCATGGCGCTCGGCACGATGTGCGAGGGTTTTCCCGCCACGCGGGAGGGCTGCGGCTCGGCATGTCCGCCGGCGCTTGCTCGCGGGCCGACTGCGCCATTCATTCCACTGGCGGCAGCCTCCTCGCGGAGAGAGTTGCTGGAGGACGACGCCGAGCGAGCGCAGGTGGTCCGGGCCGCTTTGTCGCGAACTCGGCCGCCGACCTGACCTGTCTCGATGGCCAGGTCGGCGACCGCGTCTGCACGGCCCTCGTCGGGCTCACGCGGCGGTCTCGGCCGTGATCGCCGCGAGCTGTCCGCGCGCGTGCTCGAGCACCGCCGCGTTGTCGGTGCGGAGCGCCCACTCGGCGATGAGCACCGGGAAGGCCGCCCAGCGCTCCGCCGCGTGATCGACCAGGCGCGGCCACGTCGTCCCGCCCGCTCGCGCGAAGCGCTCGACCAGCCGCGTGAGGGCATCCCGCCCGAAGCACCCGCAGAACAGCGCCAGGTCGATGGAGGGGTCGGTCACCCGCGCCTCCGTCCAGTCGAGGATCCCGACCAGTCGCCCGTCGGTCCCGAGGAGCATGTGGCCCGGGTGCAGGTCTCCGTGGACCAGCGCCACGTGCTGCGGCCACGTCGCGTCGTCGGTCAGCCAGCGTTGCCAGCGCAGCCACACCGCCTCCGAGGGTTGCAGCGCCTCGCGGGTCGCGTCCATCGACCGCGACAGCGCCGCGCGTACCTCGGCGATCGTCGACGTCGGTACCCCCGCGCGGCTCGCCTCCTCCGGCGCGATCGCTTGCAAGGCCGCGAGCGCGCGCGCGAACGACTCGATGAACGCCTCGGAGGGCGCCGCGGGATCGAGGATGTTCCACTGCGGGCCCTCCGGCGTCATCGTCACCGCCGGGGTGCCGGAGATCCGCGGGTACGCGATCACGTCGGGCGCGTGCACCCGCCAGTCGGGAGCGGCCACCGGCAGGCGCGGACGCACCAGCCGGAGCACGCGCGCCTCCACGTAGGCCGCCGCAGTCACCTCGGGGCGACGCGGCGTCCGCACGATCCACGGCGTCCCCGCCTCGTCGCGCGCATGCACGACCAGGAAGTCGAGCCCCGTGCGATCGAAGTCGGCGTCCTCGGCCTGCAGCTCGAGCCCGTGCCGGCGGACGGCCGCGAGCAGCTCCTCCGGGCTCGTGATCGGCTGCACCGTCGACAGCAGGCCCCGCCAGCGCTCGAGCGCCGCCGGCAGCGCGCGCACGCGGAGCTGCGCCCCGGCCTCGGTGTACGTCTCCGCGAGCACACGGGCGTGCGCGCGGATCTCCCCCAGCAGGTGCCCCTCCGTGAACGGCACCACGAGCACGTCGTCGACCTGCGAGGCGTCGAACGCCTCGATCAGCGCCGCGCGCAGGCGTGCGACGTCCTCCGGCGCGTGCGCGCAGATCTGCAGCGCGGCCGGCAGCTCCTCGGCCAGCGCCGCGCGCGTCGCGGCGTCGACCCGGTCGATCTTGTTGAGGAGCACCCGAGAGGACACCGCGCCCGCGCCGATGGTCGCCAGCGCCTCGCGGGTCACCGCGAGCTGCGTGCGCCACTGCAGATCCGACGCGTCGACGACGACGAGCAGGAGCCCGGCGTCGCGCGCCTCGGCGAGGGTCGCGTGGAACGACGCGACGAGCTCGTGCGGCAATTCGCGGATGAAGCCGACGGTGTCCGACACCAGGATCCGCGGCGCAGTCTCCGGCGACAGCGCCCGCACCGTGGTGTCGAGGGTGGCGAACAGCCGGTCCTCGACCAGCACCTCGCTCCCGGTCAGCGCGCGCATCAGCGACGACTTGCCCGCGTTGGTGTAGCCGACCAGGGCCGCGCGCGGCAGGTCCTGGCGACGCGCTCGCTGGGTCTCCTCGGCGGCGCGCAGGCCTGCGAGCTCGCGGCGCAGGCCGGCGATCCTCTCGCGGTGCTCCTGCTTCTTCAGGGTGACGTTGCTGTGGCCGCGCTCGCCACGACCGCCGCCGCCGCCCTCGCGCCCGCCGAGCGACCTGTCCTCGCGGACACGCGGGAGCGCGTGCGTGAGCGCGGCGATCTCGACCTCGAGCCGCGCCACCCGGGTCCGCGCGTGCTTCTCGAAGACCCGGAGGATCACGCTCGCGCGGTCGATCACCTCGACGCCCGCGAGCGCTTCCTCGAGGGCGCGGAGCTGGACGGGACTCAGCGCGTCGTCGACGACGAGGAGCAGCTCCTCGTCCTCCGGGGCGTCGCCGCGGACCTCGGCGACGCGCGCCGCGAGCTCGGCGAGCTTGCCCTCGCCGAGCGTCGGATCGGCGCTGCGGTAGCGCTGGACGAGGGTGGCGGCGACGCGGATCTCGAGCTGGGCGAGCAGGTTCTCGAGCTCCGCGAGGGCAGTGTGCACGGCTGCGTCGCTGTCGCCGGGGAACTGCCGGCCGAGCACGAGGGCCCGCGGCATGGAACGCACGGTGGAAGGATGCCTGGAATGTCTGGTCATACGATGGACTCCTCCGCTCGCGGCCCGTAGGCCCGAGCGAGCTGGGAAGCCCGTGCGCGCGGCTCATGTGCCCGGCGCGGCGAGACGAGGTCTCGACGCGGCATCGTTCTTCGGCGGCATGAGACGCCGCGCCCGGGCATTCCGTGGGACTGAAGGGACGGAAATGCGGGCACGGCACCGCAGCACTCGCACTCGCGACCTGCGCGCCGGATCTACCGGAGCACGCGATCCGCGGGCGGTACTGCGAAGCTCAGCGCAGGCGAATGAACGCGAACATGTCGGAGGGCAGAATGACATCACCAGGCCCGCTCGCGCAAGCCCGAATTTCGCGCGAGGCGCGGCGACCTCGAGCATACGGCCTTCGACCGCCGCTCGCGGCCCGCTCGCCGGCGATTTGCGTCAACGCATGCGGCGGCGCGACGTCGACCTCTCTTCAGCGGCCTCGACCTCGGCTCGCCGGGACGGACCGACCTGCTGTCGCCCGTGATGCGCGGTCACCTGAACCAAGGCCAGGCGTCTCGTCGTATGCGTCGGATCGCCGCGCGGTCGCTGCCGACAGCTCGCCGCGCTTTCGGCGGAAGTCGGCATCACGACTCCTCGCCCCGCTCTTCGCGAGGCGCATGACGCAGGGCCTTTTCGATGAGGTCGCCCAGGACCCCGCTGCGGGCGGAGAACGACCGACTTTCGCGGCGCAGCGGGACGAGCACCGCGAGGGCCTCTGCGTGACGGCCCAGCTCCACGAGCCGCGAGCCGAGCTCGAGTCGCAACGCCTCGGTCGTTCGGCGAGCGCCGCGGTCGGCGTTCCACACGGCCCAATATCAGGCCCTCGGCGTCGGCGGCGTGTGCATATTGCACGCGAGGCGAGCGGCTCCCTCGACTGTCGCCTTTCTCCCACCTTCATCCAGATGTCTGCCGCCGGACACAACCAGTTCGCCGGATCCTCGCCGTCGCCATTGCCTTGATGCGGGCCGGTTCCCGGCGCCGCGGCGCCGCCCGGATCGGCCGGCCGCAGCGGCTTGACGTCACCACCCCTGCGTGTTACGAGCCCCGGCGCGAGCGAACTAGAGATTCATGCTGACCAATTTTCGTTGGAGGTCGCCAAGGTAGATTCCGACAGGTCGTCGGTGACGTTCAAGATCAGGAGCACGGACAGCGTCCGGCGAATGGCCGTCTCACGATTCTTCGTCCTGAGGACGCTGGCGTGGAGCCGCCGCGGCGACTACGCCATATGTCGGGCCTTGAAGCCGCTGCTGGCGCCGCTGTCCCTGCACCAGCAGGGGGAGTATCTCACGGATCTGCAGAACGTCGACAAGTTCATCGCCAAGACGCGTATCACCGCGATCGAGAATTACATCGACTGGGAGAACATCGATCACGAAGCCGCCCTCGTGAAGATGATCGTGGCGATGAAGCTCCCGACCTCGTACCACCTGGAGGTCTTCTTCAGCGATCCCGCACACCTCGCCCGCATCAAGGTCGGTGACCAGTTGAAGTCGGAGCAGGCCGACGGGTGGCTCAAGGCCGACCCCGGCAATATCTACACCTTCAAACACGACGACGAGCACTGGTACGTCCACAAGCTGTTGGCCACGTACAACGAGAGCGGCGAGGATGTGATCGCCTGGACGAACGCCCACGACACCGTCCTCGGTCGGACGGGCGGCCTCCTCCCGTGGCGACAGCGCGACCGCTGGGGCGCCGTCGATGGCGACGGCGCCGCGTGCGTCCGCTTCATCTACGATGACGTCGACTACCAGGACGGCGGCCTCGTCTTCAAGCAGGACGACCGCTGGATCCCGGTCGCAGCGCTGCAGCGCGACGGTCGCCCCGATCCTGCGGCCTCGTCGGCTTTCTCCGACCCTGAGCGGCCGGTCGAGGCGCGCGCCGACCTCGATGTCGGCTTGGTCCGCCAGAAGACCGGCGATCCGGTGACCGTGACGCGCGAGAGCGAGGGGCTCCGCGCCGCGCAGATCGACACCTACGGCCTGACTCTCGGGCAGCTGCTCCGTTGCTGGATCCGCGTGTTCTCCACCCGACCGGACATTCACGTCCTGCACGACTCCGTCGGTGCTCCCGTCTCCGCGCCCGCTCTCGCCGCGCTCGCGGGCCGGCTCCCCGCGCACGCGCACGCGCACGCCGCCGAGACCGGCCCGCTGCAGTTCTGCTGGGTCTTCAAGGACATGCTGGCCGAGGTCGGCAGCAGCGGCGCGGGCAACAGCGGGGGCCGGCTCTACCTGGTCGGCTTCGAGGCGTTCCGCTGGCATGCATCCGGCGCCGACGAGTTCACGGCGATGTTCGACGACCTGCAGGCGGAGGGCAGCACGTTCCTCATCCAGGAGCCCGGCACGTCGTCGGACAGGGCCGAGGTGGTATTCGTCAACCTCGGCGAGCGGCGCTCGTACGGCACGGTCGCGCACTACATCACGCGGGGAGCGGAATCCGCGTTCGTGTGGTACTGGCCCAAGCGCGGCTACTGGGAGTCGGAGGCGCTCGTCGCTCGCCTCGTCGCCGCCTCGCTCCCGCGCTCGACGCCCGCCGACGAAGTCGTGGCGGGCCTGCGCGCCCGCGGTCTCAGCCCGCTCGAGGCGCAGGCGGTCCAGCGATGGCTCGGCGCCGACGCCGTGCTCCTGCTGCCGGCCTGACGGATCCTCGCGCGCAGCGAGCAGTCCGGCCTCTGCGCCAGGCTTCGTCTGTGTTCGGCGATGTCCTGACGATCCTCTTGACATGGGGCGCGGCTTCGGGCTCGGCCTCAGCGGCCGTGGTCTCGCCGGCTTCTCGAGCTCCGGGCGGCGGCGCAGATCCATGTAGGAGCAAGTACGGCGCCGCCAACCATTGCCGGTCGCCGGGCACGAGCCCAAGGATTCAGGAATCCGACATGTCCCCGGTTCGGTCGCATTCCCCAATGGGCCATGGGCGAATCGCGCTGGCCCGCGGCGTGCGTCGAATCTTTTACAGCACTGCCGTTCACCCGCGCATGTCTTGCGGACCGGGTTCCGCGACGGGTGTTCGCGTCACGCGGACGAATTGGTATCCTGCGGGCGACATGGGTCACTCTCCCTCGCTGCGCATCCTGTTCCTCTCGGCGAACCGGATCATGGCGCCACGCATGGCGATCGACGAGGAGTTGACGGCGATAGAGCACGCCCTGCGCGGCCGGCCCGGCGAGTGCGGGCTCGTCTCCCAGGTCGACCTCACTCCCGATCAATTCATCGCCGCCATTCAGTCGCACCCGGCAGATATCCTGCATATCAGCGCTCACGCCGAGAATGGTCGGATCCATCTGCAGGGCAAGGGTAAGCAGTCGATCGGGTTCGGAGAACTCGTGGAGCTGCTCGGCGTCACCGCGAAGAAGTTCGGCCCCCCGCGCCTCGTCATCCTCAACGCCTGCGACACCGAGGCCGGGCTCGAGCTCCTCTGCAAGCACGTCGATTGTGCGATCGGGATGAGCACGCGGATCTCGGAGCACGTTGCGTACCTGTTCACCTCCACGTTCTACGCCTGCCTGGGTCGCGGTCTGTCGGTCGACCAGGCCTTCTCCGTCACACTCTTACGCCTGCAAATGTCCGATCAGGTGAGCAACGAGGCCCCGCGGCTGGCGCGACGCGAAGGTGTCGATACGTCCGAGCTCGTATTGCTGCCTGTCCGTCAGCCGCGCGGCGGACGAGGTGCGCGGGTGATCGGGAACCGCTACGAGGTCCCGCCCGACAACCTGGGTCGCGGCTCGAAGGCGACGGTCTACAAGGCGCTCGACTTGTGGAGCGATTCAACCGAGCATGTGGCGCTTCGGCTCCTGCATGTAAATCCTGCGCACAACGGCCCGATCGTTGCGCGGTTCTTTCATGGCGCCGAGCAGGCCCACAAGCTCAGTCACCCCAACATCGTTCGTGTACTGGATATCGGCCCGCGCCAGGAGCCGATCTCTATTACGTGATGGAGCTGCTCGAAGCGCCTGAGACATTGATGGACTATGCAGCGAGGCGTCGGCTCGACGCGGCCGCGGTGTTCCGTCTCGGCATGGAGCTGGTCGACGCCCTCGACTATGCCCATCAGCGCGGACTCTATCACCGGGATGTTCGCCCGGACAACATCCTCATCGATCGGGAGGGCCGGCCTCGCCTCGTCCATTTCGACCTCGTGCGCGAAGCGGTCGCCGGGAGCGGCACCTTCGGACCGCTCGGTATCCCGGCGTACACGGCCCCGGAGGTGCTGGGTGACGCTCGAGTCGCCCGTCCGGAGTCCGACCAGTACAGTTTGGCGATGACGTTGGCGGCGGCGATCGTCGGGCGTGAGGCCGAACCGAAGCTGAACGTCGACGCCTTCCTCGCACCGATTCCCGAGCCCTTCGCCGCGGTCCTGAGAAGAGCGGCGAGCGATCGTCCCGAGCAGCGCTATGGTCGATTGCGTGCATTTTACGCGGACCTCGAAATGGCTGCCGCGGGTTCGGCCCCGCTGCCCCGGGTGCCGACTTCAGTTGCGGCGCCGGGACCGGCACCCGCGTTGACGGCAGGTTCCGCGCCCGGGACTGCGAGGCAGGGCGTTCCGCCGCCGGCGCCGGATACGGCGAGGCAGGTCGCTCCGGCGCCCGCGCCGGAGACTTCGAGACAGGCCGCTCCCGCGCCCGCGCCAGAGACTTCGAGACAGGTCGCTCCGACGCCCGTACCCAAGATTGCGAGGCAGGTCGCTCCGACGCCCGTGCCGGAGACTTCGAGACAGGTCGCTCCGGCGCCCGCGCCGAAGACTGCGATGATAAGCGCTCCGGCGCCTGCCGCCCCCGCGACCTCGAGGCGGTCCATCGTGACCTGGACCGCGACCTCCGCGGCGCTGGTGATATTCGCTGTCATGATGGCGGCTGCCTGGAGCGGACCCCAAGAGAGTACGTCGCCGCCGGTCGCGGCGCCCTCCGGCGGGACGCCGCCCGCCATTGCGCTGGGCCGGAGCGTGAGCGACGCCGAGCTCGACGAGGTCCTGCGGGTCGACCACTCGAAGACGGCGTTCGCCATTCGAGATCACCGCCGACAACACGCTCGAGGAGGCCAGAGGACGCGCGCGCCGTGCTGCGAACCAGTCGGTTCCAGCCGTGGATCGTCCGTCAGCGCCAAGGCAAGGGCCTCTACATCGTGTACGTGGGCGGCTACTCCAACCGCGAAAAGGCACTGGCCGATTTCGAGGCCGCCAAGGCGGTCCGCAGAGAAGGCGGATACGTCAAGTTCATGCCGGAAGACTGTCCGCGGCTCGAGTGGACCCAGGCCGGATACCATGATTGCGCGCGCTGAACCGAGCAGGGACGGGTTCAGTGCGGGTTCGTGGCCCGCAGAAGGCACGCTCCCTGGCTGATCCACGACCCCGCCTTTTGCGACGGACGCCATTGGTCTCGCGAACCGAGCACCTCGCCGGGGTGAGAGGGTTGGACGGCCTCGCAACCGGTCGAGGCAGAACCGGCGAGGATCTCGGCCGTGCCCCGTTCGACCAGTTGCCGCAGCTCCTCGCACGCGCCCGGCGTCTCGCGGCAGGCGGTCATGCGTTGAAGGTCGTTGCGTTGGTAGCAGAGACACCACCACGGCCGCTCTCGCGGAGGAGCGGCCGCGAGCTCGCCCACCGTGGCTTCGGACTCGTTGGCACAGCCCAGCGGCATGGGCCCGAGCGAGGTCATGAGCAGGACGGCGCGAATGAAGCCTGGGACGCTACGCGGCACAGCTCCTCGAACATAGACGAAAGCTCGTGAGAATGGAACCCCTGGTCTCCCCGCTGTCCGGGACTCGCCGCCACGTCAAGGCTTCCAGTGCGGTCTGTGGTGCACTCGTACGTCCAACAGCACCCAGGTCTCGGACCTCCGGTCTGGCGCCGAGCGGTCCGAGGCTGCGCGCTCGAGACGTTCCAGTCGTTCGAGGATGAACCGTTCACGCGGTGAGAGCTGGTCGGTCGGGCGGCGCCTCAATGGCTGCAGTGCGGCGATCTGCGCCCGGGCCGCGGACGTGTCGCCGAGCGCGAGCAGGGTCTCGGCGAGTTTGAAGCGGGCTTGGTGGATCGACACGCAATCAGGTGCAGGAGCCGTTCGCGGCTGGCGACGACCTCCTCGAGCAGGGCCCGGGCGCGGGGCAGATCGCGGCGGAGGAGGCAGATCCAGGCGAGATCCTCTTGCGTGATCCGCCGGTGCGGGTGCTCTGGTCCGAGCACCCGCGATTGCGCGGCGAGGGTCCGCTCCATCCGCGCCAGCGCTCCGTCGAGGTCGCCTTGCTCGATCTGGGCGACTGCCAGGTCGTGCTCGGTCTCCAGGGTCAGCGGGTGTTCGGGGCCGAATACTCGCAGCTGGACCGCGAGGGTCTGGGCGCCGAGATCCGCGGCGGCGGCGAACTCGCCCTGCTGCAACATCGTCCTGACCAACTGCTGAGCGCACAGCAGGGTCGAGGGATGCTCGGGACCCAGAGTCTGCCGGCGCGCCGCCAGAAGCCGCTCCTCGAGCGCGCGAGCGTCCGCAAGATGACCCTGCTGCTTCAGCGTCACAGCGAGGAAGCTCTGAAGATCGAGGGTGATCGGGTGATCGGGGCCGAGAGTCGCTTCGCAGACCGGCAGGGCCGGCTCAAGAAGGATTCGCGAGCCGGCATAGTCGCCGAGGTCCGACAAGATCCCGCCGAGATGCATCAGGGTGCGGAGCGTGTCGGGATCGGTCGGTCCGAGCGTCCGGCGCTGGAGGTCGTGCAGGTCGGCGGACACGCGACGGGCCGCCGCGAAGTCGCCACTCCCCTCGAAGGTCGTTGCGAGGCCGTGCAGCGCCAGCATGGTGCGCCGATGTTCGCGGCCGAAGAGGCGCTCGTAGTCGACCAGCGCCTCGCCGAACCAGCGCTCGGCGTTCGCCGAATCGCCGAGCAACTTCAGGGCGACCGCGAGGTTGTGCTTCGCCACAGCCGAGTGAGGATTGACCGGGACGAGCCGCCCCTCGTAGTAGCGGAGCGCGCGCTCGGCGTGGCGGCGGGCTGCGTGGTAGTCGCCTCGGAGCTCGGCGAAGTGACCGACGTTGCCGCCCACCGCGACCGCCTCGAACGAGTCCCCCTGGCTGGCGTGCTCGGCGTGCGGGAGCAGGGCGAGCAGCGCGTCGTGGCGGCGTAGGTCGTCGGCGGCCTCGAAGCGCGTGCACAAAGCGTCGCAGCAGGCAGCGTCGATGGCGGCGTTGTCAGGCCCGGTAGCCGGCCAGCGGCGGGCAACCCAGCGTACCATCGCGTGTACGTGGATGCCGCCGACCTCGGCCACCCGGGTGACGAGGGCGTGGGCGGCGAGCTCGTTGACGGCTTGTCCGAGGTCGTTCGGCGCTGCTCGCAGGGGCGCGCCGACCTCGACCAGCAGGTCGCCGGGGATCGGTGCGTCGGCGAGACCCGCGGCGATGCGCAGCACCAGTGGCGAATGTGCAGAGTTCAGCCGCGTCAAACTCGACGCCAGGACACGGGTGATTGCCCGTTCTTTCCCGGTCGGCAGCTCGTCGAGCAGCGCGTCACCGAGGCGATCGAGTTCGTTGCCGGGTGCGGCGAGCACAGCGCCAGCGGGCGTAGGGCGTGAGCGACAGTTCGTCGCGGACGAGCGCGCCGAGGACGTCGAGCGCGAGCGGGTGGCAGCCGACGTCGACGGCGAGGGCATGCGCCTCGGAGCGCTCGTGCGGGTCCGTGGGCGGACGCCGGCAGGTCAGGAGGGCCAGAGCGGCCTCGATCTCGAGCACGCCGAGGTCGAGCCGGTTCGGCAGCGCGTCGAGGGCCATCCACCGGCTGGTGACCAGCAGCGCGCCGGCCGGACTCGCAGGCAGGAGGCACTCGAGTGTCGCCTGGTCGACGCCGGCCGGGAGGTCGTCGACGATCCACAGGTATCGTTCGCCGGCGGTGGCCGCCTCGAGGGCTCGCTCGACGGCCCGGGCGGTCGCCGCGAGGTTACCCGGGACCGCGGCGACGCCGAGGCTCGTAGCGAAGCCTGCGAGCACGGCGTGACGCCGGGCGAGGCGCTCGTCGGCTGTCTGCGAGCGGGTCGCCCACGCCGGGTCCGCCTCGCTCCAGAAGATGCCGCCTGGCCACGAGTCGCCGAACCGGCGCGCGTACTCGATTGCCAGCAGCGACTTGCCGATGCCGCCGAGCCCCCGGATCTGCGCGGTAATCCCGACCAGCCGCCCGTCCGTCAGCATCGCGTGGAGTCGGTCGAGCTCGTGCTCGCGGCCGACGAAGCGGTCCGAGCCGGTGCGCACGTAGGGGTACCAGCGGGGGCCCGAGCGCGACGCACGTCGGGGACACGCGCTCCGAGCCGCTGCGCTTCGAGCTCGTCGACCTCGGCCGCGCGCCGGGGGCGATCGGCGCGGAGCAGGTCGAAGAACCGAGGTCCGACGCCGTGGCGCTGCAGGAGTCCGAGCGCGGAATGCATGACATCGGCGAAGCTCGCGGGTCCGCTGGGGAGCTCGGCGGACAGCGCTCGATCGTAGCGGTCGAACAGCCGCCGCAACTCCTCGGGCGAGTACGAGGTAGCGAGATACTCACGCAGGCGTTCGAGCGGGTGCATGAGCATCACTTGCACGCAATGCGGTAGAGTGGATCGTCCTACAGCCGGATCGGCCGCTCGAGGCCGACGCCGCGCAGCGCGGCCGCTCCCCCGTTGGCCTCGTCCGCGGGCTCGAGATCGAAGTACCACGATTCGAAGTAGCCGTCCGAGAACGTCACGCGTTTGAACCCGATCTTTTGCAGCTCCTGCAACATCTCGCCGTCCTTGGTGAGCTGATGGACGGTCGCGCGGCCCAGCAGGACCCAGCGGATCTTGACCATGTCCTTGTACTTGCCGAGGAGGCTGACGCGCACGTCGAGGCCGGAGTCGAGTAGCTGCGTCTCGTAGCGCTGCGCCCATTCGGTCCGTTGCGTGATCATGAGGTCGCGCAGCGCCTTGCCCAGCGTGCGTTCGGCGCTCTTGCGACACTTCTCCAGCTTCGCTGCCGCCTTTTTCGCGTCTTTGAAGCCAGAGTCCGCGGGTCCGACCTGCCGGAGGTGCTTCCATGCCTCGCCGATCGCCAGCGGAGTGTCACATTGCTCTGCGGCCGCGCGGTTGGCCTCGGCGATCCACGCCCCGACGTCGAGTTTTCGCAGCTCGGCGTCCACTTCGGCGCACGTGGCCTTGATCTGGGGGTGCTCCGGATCGATCGCCCGCGCCTCTTCGCACAGGCCACGCGCCTCGCTCCACGCGCCGCTCTGCGCCTTGTCGGCGATGGCCACGTGCCGGGCCGGAAGGGTCGCTTGGGCCTGGCGATGGACGGTCTCGTCGACCCGTTGCTGCAGTTCGGCGGCCCTGGGATCGGTGGAGGCGCCCAGCGTCTTCGCCTGCTCCGTGGCCTGCTGGGCCTGCGCGAGCTGGCCGGCGCCGAGCAAGGCCTCGGCCTCGTTCAGCTTGGCTTCGGCCTGAGACGCCCGCGCCGCGGCCTCCTGCTGCGCCTTCGCCTCGCTCGCGCGCCGCTCCGCGGCGGCTCGCGCTTGCTTCTCCGCCTCGGCCTTCTCCGGGCCGCCGGAGGCGACCCAGGCGCCGAACATGAACAGGGCGAAGAACGACCACGCGCCGCCGACGATCGCCACGAGGAGCTTGTCCGTCTGTCGCCTGGCCTGCAGCCCGAAGACGCCGTCGATATGGCGACGCACGTCGGCCTTGGCCACATAAAGCGCGGCCAACGCAGTGAATCCTGCCCCGAGGACGATCGCGGCGACGGGTGCGTGCGTGGCGAGGACGGCGCTGCCCACCATGACGCCCAGGACGATCAACAGGAAGCGGACGAACGGATGCAGCGGGGCCTTCGGCGCAGCCCCGCGGGCTTGCGGCCGGGCCTGTGGGGCCAGGGCCATCGGCGCTACGGTCGTCACGGTTCCACATTTGGGGCAGGTGAAGAGCCCGCCGAGCTGAGCGGCCTGGTCCGGGACGATGAGGGGGCGCGGCAGCGCTGGCAGGGGAAGTTCATGACGTCGATCGAAGCGCGCAGCGATGGCCGTGAGGCTTCGTTCGCCGGTAGTAACGAGAGCGACTCGATCCGTTGCGAGAAAGCGTCGCGCGAGATCGCTCGTTCGCCTTTCACGTTGTCTTCACCCGAGGGTCGGGGGCGGCGACGGCTTGCGAGCGGGAGCTCGAGGAGGGTCGATCCGTCTCGCTCGCGTGACGAGCTGGACGGTGTTGCGTGCCGCCGGAATGCGTGAGCGGCGATCGTCCGCGCCGGCCGTGATTCGTCGGTGGGCGAAACATCGGAGTCGCCGTGAGCTTCGGGCCGAGGCGGATCTGCGCCTG
This sequence comes from Nannocystis pusilla, assembly GCF_026626665.1. GTDB lineage: Bacteria > Myxococcota_A > Polyangia > Nannocystales > Nannocystaceae > Nannocystis > Nannocystis pusilla. Next base: position 5,234,471 of record NZ_JAPNKE010000002.1, on the reverse strand, counting down.
TCTCATGGGGCATCTTATCCGGTGCAGCAGAGCGGTGTGTTAGGATGGGCGGCGATGAGCGAGCTGCGGCTGTCGGCGTTCGACCTCAACCTGCTGCTGGCGCTCGACGCCCTGCTGCAGGAGGGCAACGTCACCCGCGCGGCGCGGCGGCTGCACATCACCCAGTCGGCGATGAGCCACCACCTCGCGCAGCTGCGCGAGCTGCTCATTCGCGGCAAGGCGGGCCGCGCCGACCCGCAGGCGCGCGAGCAGGCGCGGCATGAGGTGGACGGCCAGGAAGTCGCCCATGGTGAGGACGAAGGTGCGAGTGGCGGTCTCCGGCGCGAACACGGGCCCGTCGCCGAGGGCGCGCTGCAATTGCTCGATCCCCCGCCGCAGCGCGGCCGCCAGCCCCACGGCGCGCGGTGTCAAGGTCATGCGCCCGGACTATCCGCTGCAGCTGTTGACGCCGCCGGTCGCGCTGGCGCCGTTCGTCATCGACATGGTCTGGCATGAGCGGTTCGAGCGCGACCCGGCGCACACATGGCTCCGCGGACAGGTCGAATCCGTCCTGCGCGAGCCCGGCTGACGCGCGCGTCACTCGATCGGCAGCGACAGGATCACCGGGAGCGCGGTCGCCGGGTCCATGGTCGTCGCCTCGAACGCCGCGTTGGCGATCAGCACCGCGTCACCGGCCGGCGCCCAGGCCAGCGTCGCGGGCGATTGCAGGATGCCGCCCTCCGCCAGCGGCGTGATCTGCTTGTCCGCGCCGACCCGAATGATGCGCTGTTGATAATTGATCGGCACCAGCAAATCGCCGGAATTGGGCTCGATGACCAGGCCGTCAACGCCGGACAGCGCGGCGCAGTCCGTGGCGAGGAACTCGGTCAGCGCGCCGGCGCTGCCGTCGCCCTCGACCGCGATCTCGAGGATCGAGGCCTGGTCCAGATTGGTGACGTACACGCGGTCGCCGGCGTGGGCGATGCCGTTGGCGCCGAGGTGGAACTGCGTCGGCAGGCCGCACGCGTCGGGGTTCGGCGCCAGCAGCGGGTCGCTCTTCCACGAAGTGACCGCGCCGTCGGCCAGGGCGACGTGGAAGATCGCGCCGGAGAACGAGTCGGTGGCCAGCAGGTCGCCGTCGGGGTCGAACGCGAAGCCGGTGGGGAACAGCAGGGCGGGGTCGGAGGCGAACAGCTCGGCCTGGCCGCCGCCGGCGGGGATCCGAGGTCATGCGTCACGTGCATGGCCTCGCGCGGCCCCGGCGGCGCGGCGGTGGCGACATGATACGCACCCCGGGGCGCTTGCCGAATGCTTCCTGGCCATACCACCATGAGCGCCGCTCATGCGCGCGGGCGCGCGCGGTCGGTCGGAGCACTATGATCATAGTGCGATTCGATTGCCACGATGCCCGGGCGCGGCGGGTCGAGGTGCCGCGGCGGAAGTCCTGATCGCGCGGACGAGGGCTCGATCGCCGGTCGCAGCTCGATCGGACTTGCGGCGCCGGCTATCATGGCCTGGCATGAGCGGCCCGACGACCCGGCTTTCGTGGCGCGTTCGGACCGCCGCGGTCGTCGGGGCTCTGTGGCTCGCCGCCGGCTGCGCCCCTGGCGGGCGGACGCCCGCGCGTGGGCCTCCGCGCAGCCCGCGATCACCCGCGAGCTCGGCGCCCGCGCTCGACCGCTCGTCGGCCTCGATGCCGCCGTCCCGACCGCGGCACCCGTGTGGTCGATGGTCCGCGACGCGCGCGTGATCGGCGTCGGCGAGGGCACCCACGGTACTCGCGAATTCCGCCGCCTGCTCCACGGCCTCGTCGTCCACGCCGCGCACGAGCAGCAGCCGGTGGTGCTCGCGGTCGAGTTGCCGTTCAACATGGCGCTCGCGCTCGACGCCTGGGCCGGCCACGGCTGGTTCCCGGACCCGCAGATCCGCGACCGCGACCTCGCCGACCCGAAGCTTCTCGCCAGCGGGTGGCTCGGCGCGACGCGAGAGTCCTTCGAGCTCTTCACCTGGATCCGCGACTTCAACCGCGACGTCCCGCCGGAGCGGCAGATCCGGATCGTCGGCGTCGACGTGTGCATGAGCGTCCATTGCGGCGCCGAGATCGTGGACTACCTCGGCGACGTCGATCCCGACATCGAGCCGCAGGCGCGGGACCTGGTCGTCCCGCTGCGGGGCTTCGATCTCGAGCGGACCCGCTCGCCCGAGCTCGCCGCGCGCGCGCGGAGAACCTCGCCGAGCTCCGCGCCATGCTCGCGGCGCGACGCGATCGCATCGTCGCGCGGCGAGGCGACGACACCTATGAGGTCGCGCAGCGGCTCGTGTGGCTCGCCGAACGTCGCGTCGACATCGCCCTCGTGGGCGGCGACAACCCCGTGTCCCACGAACGCGAGGTGGCGATGGCCGAGACGGTGGCGTGGATCCGCGACCGTCTCGGTGACGACGGACGGGTGCTCCTCCACGCGCACAACGGACACGTCGGTCGCTCCCGCTCGCGCATGCCCAATGGTCGCCTGTCGCACAGCCCGCAGATGGGCGAATACCTCGTGGCCCGCCTCGGCAGCGACTACGCCGTCGTCTACAGCACCTTCGATGCCGGCGAGTTCCTCGCTTTTTACACCCGCGGTTGGGTCGGCGCCGAGCAGTTCAAGACTCGCTTGCTTCGGGCCTTCTCCGTCCGGCCGGCGCCGCGCGGCACCCTCGAGGCGACCCTGCGGGCGCCCGCTGCTTACGCCCTCGATGTCGGCGAAGCCACGGCCGCCGCTGGCCCGCTCGCCGATTACCTGCGCGCCGAGCACTGGTCGCGCACGTTCACGTACGCGTGGCGGCCCTCGTTCGCCGTCTTCCCGGTCGGGTGGACGGGCATCGCGCCCGCCGCGGACTTCGACGTCCTGGTCTACGTCCCGCTGGCCGCGGCGACACGCCCATGACACTCGGTCAGCACGATCGCCGCTCGCGCGTCCGACGATCCGTCGTGGCGGGCGCGGCGTCACGGTCGGCGTCGATGTCGGCGCCGCGCGTCTCGGGGAGCAGCAAGGCGCCGACGACGACCGTGAGCACCGCGAAGAAGAGCGGGTACCAGAGGCCGGCGTAGGGGTCGCCGGTGGCCGCCACCAGGGCGAAGGCCATCGCCGGCAGCAGGCCGCCGATCCAGCCGTTGCCGGCGTGGTAGGGGATCGACATCGCGGTGTAGCGGATGCGCGCCGGGAACAGCTCGACCAATGTCGCTGCCACCGGGGCGTAGGTCATGGCCGAGAGGATGCTCAATACCAACAGCAGCAGGACCAGGACCGGTCTGTTTTGCGTCTCGGGGTCGGCTTCGGAGGGGTAGCCCGCGTCACGCAAGCCCGCGACGATCTGCGCGTCGAAGCGGGCGATCGCGGCCTCGCGCGCCGCCTCGCCCATGCCGTCGCCCTCGAAGGCCGGGAGCTCGCGGCCGCCGATGCGCACCGCGGCCACGCTCCCGGGCGCCGCCGGTACGTTCGTGTAGCTCGCTGCGTTGCGGGCCAGCACGCTCTTGGCGATGTCGCACGAGCTGACGAAGTCGGCCTCGCCGATCGGGTTGAACTGGAAGGCGCAGCGCGCCGGGTCGGCGACCACTGCCACCGGCGCCGAATGACGCGCCGCCTCCAGCGCCGGGTTGGCGTAATGGGTGATCGCCTTGAACAGCGGCAGGTACAGCAGCGCCGCGAGCAGACAGCCGCCGACGATCAGCGGCTTGCGGCCGACGCGGTCGGACACGCGGCCGAACAGCACGTAGAACGGCGCGGACACGGCCACCGCCGCGCCCACCAGCAGGTTCGCGGTGAGGCCGTCGACCTTGAGCGTCTGGGTGAGGAAATACAGGGTGTAGAACTGGCCCGTGTACCAGAGAGTCGCCTGTCCGGCGATGATCCCGAACAGCGCGGCGAGGCCGAGCTTGAGGTAGCGCCATTGTCCGTAGGCCTCGCGCAAGGGCGCCTTGGACAGCCGACCCTCGGCTTGCATGCGCCGGAACACCGGCGATTCGTCCAGCGACAGCCGGACCCAGATCGACACCGCGAGGAGGAGCGCCGACAGCAGGAACGGGACGCGCCAGCCCCACTCGGCGAAGGCGTCCTCGCCCACGGAGGCGCGAGTGGCGACGATCATGCCGAGCGACAGCAACAGGCCGCCGGCCGCCATGGTCTGGATCCACCCGGTGTGTTCGCCGCGGCGGTCCGCCGGGGCGTGCTCGGCGACGTAGATCGCCGCGCCGCCGTACTCGCCGCCCAGCGCCAGGCCCTGCAGCAGGCGCAGGACGATCAGCAGCACGGGGGCGGCCAGCCCGATCTGCGCGTACGAGGGCAGGCAGCCGACCAACACGGTGGCCAGGCCCATGGTGACGATGGTGATCAGGAAGGTGCGCTTGCGCCCTGAACGATCGCCCAGGCGGCCGAACACCAGCGCCCCGAACGGACGCACGATGAAGCCGGCCGAGAAGGCGAGGAGGGCGAAGATCAGCGCGGCGGTGTCGTTGACCGCCGAGAAGAAGTGCTTGCTGGTGACCGCCGCCAGCGCGCCGTACAGGAAGAAATCGTACCACTCGAACAGCGTGCCGAGCGAGGAGGCGATGACGACTTTGCGTTCGGCCGGGGTCATGGGTGCGCGGGACGACGGTCGGTGCGGTCGCCATGGTACTCGATGCCGACGTCGAGACGTCGCTGGACGCCCGGCGGGGGCCAGGGCGGCCCCGAAGTGCCTCGTCGGCCCGCGCGCCCGGGCCCGGTCCCGCACCGCCTGGTCGCCGGATCAGGGGAGCTGCGGCAGGTTGGCGGCCAGGAGATCGAGCACCGCCCGCACTTCGGCCTGGGCGGCGCAGTCGACGATCCAGTCGTTGCCGTCAGGGCCGCTGCCGCAGCCGTCGCAGTGACTGCGCAGCTGCGCCAGCTTGGCGAGCGCGTTGGCGATCTTGCCCTTGGCGACGTCCTTCTCGACGTTCTTCAGCTGCGAGGAGAAGGCGTTCTCGTTGCCGCCCGACTGGAAGGAGCCGGGCGGGAGCGCGTCGAGCACGGACTCGATGAACTCGATGTCGGCGCCGTCGACGATCCCGTCGCCGTCGCTGTCGGGGTTCAGCGGGTCGGTGCCGTGGGCGACCTCGAAGCCGTCGTCGAGCAGGTCGTCGTCGGTGTCGGGGTCCAGCGGGTCGGTGCCGTGGACGTTGACCTCCGCGCCGTCGCCGAGCTCGTCGTCGTCGGTGTCGTCGTCGTTCGGGTCGGTGGCGTGAATGAAGACCTCGGCGCCGTCGCCGAGGCCGTCGTCGTCGCTGTCGTCGTCCTTCGGATCGGTGCCGTAGGTGAGCAGCTCCTCGCCGTCGCCGAGATCGTCGTCGTCGGTGTCCTCGTCGGTCGGATCGAGGTCGTGGTCCACCTCGAAGCCGTCCTCCAGGCCGTCGTTGTCGGTGTCGGGCTCGAACGGGTCGGTGCCCCAGACGAACACCTCGTCGTAATCGACGAGGCCGTCGTCGTCGGTGTCGGGATCGTTCGGGTCGAGCCCGAGGCTGACCTCCTCGGCGTCGCCCAGGCCGTCGCCGTCGCTGTCCGGGTTGTTGGGGTCGGTGTCGAACACGACCTCCTCACAGTTGGAGAGGCCGTCGCCGTCGTCGTCGGTCCGCGTGATGGTGACCTGGAACTGCACGTCGATGTGCGTGGAGCTGTCCGTGTAGACGCCCTCGGCGTCGGCGGCGGGGCCGAGGTCGAAGGTCACGCCGGCGAACGCCTCGTCGTCGTCGTTGCCGTGGTCGTCGATCTCGCCGGGGATGCCGTCGTCGCCGGGATCGCCGATGTCGTCGTCGTCCCAGCCCTGCATGGTGAGGGCGAGGTTGTCGGTGGCGTCGACGCAGAGCTTGACGTCCGGCGGCGGGGTGACGGAGACAGGCTCGTCGATGACCTGGCGCGGCGACTGCGAACGGGCCGAGCGCCGGAGGTCGCGGGTGAAGAGGATGGTGCGCAGGTTGATCTCGCCGTCGCCGAAGTCGTCGGTGTCCTCGAGCACGGTGGCGTCCAGGGCATGGACGGTGATCTCGAGCGCGCCGCCGGGCCTCACCGCGCACGGCGTCCCCGCCGGGTGCGGCGAGCCCGTCTTCGACAACCACAGGCCCATGGCCGTGGCCGGGCCGGCGGCGCCGTACTCGTCGTCGAGGAGGTGAAGGAGGCGACACCACTCGTGCCGGGTCTGGTCGACGGCCAGGCTGCGCGCGGCCTCGTGGCCGGGCCGGCCCGCCTCGTCCTTGCTCATCTCGTCGTGCTCGAAGTGGACGCTGTCGATACATTCGTCGCCGGTGGTCCCGTCGACGACGCCGCTGTAGAGCCCGAACAGGGGCCCGATGTTCGGGTCGGTGACGATCGGGACGAAGCCGGTCCCCTCGGACGCGGTGAAGCCGTCCGGCAAGGTCTCGCCCTCCATGACGATGACGTCGCTGCGGACCATCGACCACGGATCGAGCGGCGACCACTCGCCGGTGCCGCCGTCGAGGATGTCGGTCCGCCCGATCTCGACCCAGTTCGAATGGGAGTAGAAGTCCTGCAGGGTGTGGAGGAGCTGGCCGAACTCGTCGGCGGCGTCGAACGGCGAGGGATCCTCCGGATCGAACTCGGCGATCACGCCGCCCGCGCCGGCGAACATGTCGTCGAAGTAGTGATCGTTGATCACGCCGATCGCGTTGGAGAAATTACAGGCGTCGAAGTGGATCTTGTACGAGAGGAGGGTCGTGGTATCGAGGAAGAACTGCTCGTCCTTCATCTCGCTGCGAGCGCCGGGGTTGAGGAAGCCGAGGCCGTCGTCGATGATGTTGCCGTGAATGTCGTAATGGAAGGCGCTGGCGTCGCCAGGGGTCGCGGTACAGACGATGACGCCGACGACCAGGGCGATCGCGCGAGGGGAAGAGGTGAGCAAATGGATTACGGGCGCCGCTGGTCGAGGCGCGCGGAGCGAGAGAGTGCGGGTGGGTAAATGCATGATCGTGCAGGGCCTACCTACGGCTGTGGCCGAGGCGCACCGATCAATTGGGCTCGATCCCCGATTTTCTCGCCCGCCGCGATCGGAACCGGATGCCTCCGCGTCTGCGTGGCCGACTTCGCTCGCAGCGAGTCACTGTCAGTGGGCCGGCGCTGCTTCTTCGCCGCGGGCTTCGCCGGTCTCTTGGCCGCGCGCTGCTTCGTCGACGCCGCGTCGTCGGGCTGCGCTACATGTGTCCTGAAGGACAGGTATTCGCTCGGGCCCGGCGGCTCACGGGCGGGCGCCGGTGGCCTCGCGCGGGCCGCGGACGAGCCGCTGGACGCACTTGACGACCGCGAGCAGGAGCGCACCGGCGAGCAGACCGACGAGGCCGCTCCACAGGCTGGGGATGATGAACCCCGCGCCCGGGACGGTGGCGGCGAGCCGCTCGCCGAGCGCCTCGGCGCCGGGGATCCCGTGCACCAGGATGCCGCCGCCGACGAGGAACATGGCCACGGTGCCGGCGATCGACAGGCCCTTCATCAGGTAGGGCGCGCCGCGCAAGATCAGCTCGCCGAAGCGGCGCGTCAGGCCGGTCCGCTTGCTGAGATGCAGGCCGGCGTCGTCGAGCTTGACGATGCCCGCGACCAGGCCGTAGACGCCGATGGTCATGAGCAGGGCGACCGCCACCAGCGTCAGCACGCGGGTGGCGAACGGCGCCGAGGCGACCGCGCCGAGCGAGATCACGATGACCTCGGCCGACAGGATGAAGTCGGTGCGCACGGCCCCGCGGATCTTGTCCCGCTCGAACGCGACCATGTCGACGGCGGGGTCGGCGATCGCCCGCACCAGCGCAGCCTCGCGGCGCGCGTCCTCGGCCGGCGCGAGGTAGCGGTGGGCGAGCTTCTCGCAGCCCTCGTAGCACAGGAAGGCGCCGCCCAGCATCAGCAGCGGCGTGATGGCCCAGCCCGCGACCGCGCTGATCAGCAGGGCGAGCGGCACCAGGATCACCTTGTTGACGAGGGAGCCCTTGGCCACCGCCCACACGACCGGCAGCTCCCGCTCGGGGATGACGCCGGCCACCTGCTCGGCGTTGAGGGCCAGGTCGTCGCCGAGCACCCCGGCGGTCTTCTTGGTCGCCACCTTCGTCAGGACGGCGACGTCGTCGAGCAGCGCGGCCAGGTCGTCGAGGAGGGTGAAGAGCGTGGTGCCTGCCATGCGTGTCGGCCCGGGCGAGTCGGACCACCGTACTATGCGCGCCGGGCCCTGTCGTGAGCGCGGGTTGTTGCGCGTCGACAATCATGAATTCTGGAGCACGTACTGAAGTGCTTGCTTCGGGAATGTCGAGCGCGACGCGGGCCGCGCCGGGCGCTAGCGGATGTCGTCGACGCTCACGCCGACGCGCTCGGCGTAGAGGGCGAGGGTGCGCTGCCACGCCGGACGGGCGAAGGCCCGCGCGTAGTAGGCCTTGATCCGCGGGTACGGCTCCATCAGGTCGGTCTTACGGACGCCGCGCAGGACGCAGGCCATCAGGATGTCGGCCGCCGTGAATGCGTCGCAGGCGATCCACTCGCGGCCCTCGAGGCGGCGCTCGAGGTCACCGAGCCAGCGGCCGGCGATCTTGCGCGCCCCCGCCTCGACGGCGTGGGCGACCTTGTCGCGGTCGAAGACTTCGATGAAGTCGAGGCACACCAGAGTCGGCTCGACGGTGCTGACCGCGGCGAAGCACCACTGGACCACGCGGGTGCGACCCTGGACGTCGCCCGGGATCAGCTTGCCGGCTTTCTCGGCCAGGTAGAGCACCACCGCCGCCGACTCGGCGACGATGAAGCCGTCGTCGTCGATCACCGGCGCCTGGTGGAAGGGGCTGATCCGGCTGAAGGCGTCGCCGTCGAGCTCGCCGCCGGTGTGGTCGAGCGCGTGGACTCGATACGGCAGCCCGGTCTCCTCGAGCGCCCACTGCGCCCGGAGGTCTTTCGTCTCGCCGCGCCCCTCGGGAAAGATGCGTCCGAAGCCATAGAGCGTGATCATGTCATCCTCCGTTCGGCGGCCGGATCCGCCGGCCGATGGTCGGCAGATTGCCACACCGCCGACGGTCGGCGCGCCACGATCGTCGGCTCGCGCGCCGTCAGTGCGACAGGAGGTTGGTGTTGCCGGTCGCGGGCTCGTAGAGCACGAGGGACTCGCCCTCCTCGACGGCGACGTAGATCCCCGGCAGGTCCGGGTGCGGCGCGAGCCACGTCAGCTGCGGCGAGGACGTCGCGGGTCCGCGGTAAGCCCAGCGGAGCTTGCGATCGCCGGAGGCGGGGTCGATCTCGGTCAGCGCGCGGGTCGCGTCCGCGAACGAGTCGACGCTGTCGCCCGAGGCGAGGAGCGTGCCGGTGCTCGAGACTGCGAGGTACTGATAATCGGCGGGCGGCCCGTCGCCGACGTTCCTCGTCTCGCTCGTGACGAGGCGGCGAGCGCCGGTAGCGAGGTCGATCTCGTGGAGATCCCCCGGCATGCCGAGCGCGAGCAACTTGTCGCCCTGCAGCACCAGTCCGCGGTAATCGCCGCCGACCGACGGGCCCTCGCCGACCACGCGCTCGGCCTCCGACGAGCTCATCGTCAGGATGCGGCACGAGCCGTCGGGCTTGATGGCGAACACGCCGTCGTCCGGGGGTGGATCGACGTTCTCGTCCTCGTTGGACGGGATGTACATCGTCCCGTCGGGGCCGACCGCGACCGCGCTGCCGTCGATGCCGTTGGGGGCGAAGATGATGCCGACATGCACGCACGGCGTGCTCGCGGCCGACCAGAGCAGCGTCCGATCGCCGGTGTCCGGATCGACCCGGAACAGACCCGCGTCGGCGTAGGCGATCCAGGCGCCGTCGGGCGCGAGGTCGATGTCGAACACCCGCGTGCCGAAGGCCGGGCCGGCGCCGCGCTCGAGGTAGCCGACGATCGCGTCCTCGGTGGCGCCCGAGGCGAGCGCCCGGTCGCCGGTGGTGAGGTCGGCCGTCCAGATCGATCCGAGCTCTTCGCCCGGGCGATTGGTCATCGCGCCGAGGATGACCCGGTTGCCGGCGACGTCGAGGTGACCGCCGTAGAGCCCGCCGAAGCCGCCCGGGAAGGCCGGGCCCTCACCGAGCTCGGCGGCGTTGTCGTCGTCGGGGATCACACAGCGCGGGTCTTCCTCGTGCATCGACGAGCGACAGTCGATCGGCAGCGTGCTCTCGACGAGCCGGACGCCGTCGATGTCCTTGCAGGCGGTGCCGCCCTCGGCGAAGCCCCACTCGCACCAGGCGTCGTCGTTGATCGAGACGCCGTCGGGACGGCTCCTGCACGTCCCCGCACACCAGGCGCACCCGAGGTTGGCGTCGCCGCACTCCACGCAGTCGGTGAACGCGGTGCAGGGATCGTCGGGGTCGTCGGGCCCGGTGCCGGCGGTGGTGTCGCCGTCGCCGGCGAACCCGCCGCAGGCCGCCCCGAGCAGGAACGCCGCGACGAACGCGAGCGGGCGTCCGCCGCCCGTGCGCGCGGTCGAAGTGGATGTCGTGATCCTCTCATGCAGTCGTCGAGTCATGTTCAGCTGCCTCGCGAGGCGGCAGCGCGCCTCGTCGCCCGGAGGACCGGGGTCGCAGCCGGATGTCGCAGACAAAATGCACGCGAGATTCTCGCGCGGAGCCGCGCCCCCTGGAGAGCCTGTCGGCGCCGAGCTGGGTGGCGTCGACGAACCCCGGCCGCGCCAGCGACGATCGACGCGCACCCGACGATCGACGGGAAGCAGGCGCGGCAGCTCGCACGCGATCGCTTGCGAGAGAGCCCGACGGAGCCGCGCACGCGGTCGTGCGGTCCGAGCTCGACACACGGTCCGCGAGGGCGCCGGGACGGTGTCGCGGTCGCAGGTCCGATCGCCGTCACTGGTCGAGTCACGCCGACGCCGTGCACGCTGCCCTCATGAAGAGCAGAGCTTTGTGGATGTTCGCGGGGGCGCTCGCGCTGACGGGCGCGTGCGGCCCCAAGAGCGGCGAGAGCGCCAGCGCGAGCGAGTCCGGCGGCGAATCCAGCACCGCGGGCACCAGCGAGGGCGGGACCAGCGAGGGGCCTGGACCGACCACCGGGGAGCCGACCCCCGGGGAGCCGACCACCGGGGGGACGACCACCGGGTTGCCAGCCGACTGTCCCGAGGGACAGGAGCGCCTCGCGCCGCTGTGGAGCGCCGAGTTCGAGCCGCCGCCGATGTCGTTCGGGTTCTACAGCGGCACGGCGCCGATGGGGCACATGGCGGACGGTCGGATCGTCGTGGCCATGAACTACCAGCCCGACTCGGAGCAGAGCGGCCTGGCGCTCCTGCTGTTCGCGCCGGACGGCGCGGTGCTCGGCCCGCAGACGGCCGCGCTGGGCACCTCGCCGGTGGAGGTCCACTCCCTGCGCATCGGCGCGGACGACCAACCGCTGGTGCTCGCCGAGCACTTCGACGGCGACGACGGAACGGTCCACAAGCTGACGCGCTTCAGCGCCGACATGCAACTGCTGTCGCAGATCGAGCTGGCCTTCCCGGCGCCCGAGTTTCTCTTCCGACCGGTGATGGCCGTGGCCGGCGATGCGCTGGCGGTCGCCGGCCACGACGCGCATGGGCACGCGGCAGGTCGCCATGCTCGCGCCCGACACCGGCGCGCCGCTGTGGAAGCGGGAGCTCGCGGGGCCCGGCGATTTGGTCCCGCGCCAGATCGCCATCGGGCCGCAGGGCGACGTCGCGGTCGCGGCCCACGCCGACTTCAACGCCGACGAGGTGGACACGCTGCGGCTGTGGCGCTTCGACGCCGACGGCGCGCTGCTCTGGGACCGCGTGCTCACCGTCCCGGTCTACGAGGACATCACCGGGCTGCACTTCGCCCCGGGCGACCAGCTCGTCGTGCTGCGCGGGACCGTCGAATTCTCGACGCGCGCCGAGCTGCTGTCCGTCGAGGTCGCCACCGGCGAGACGCGCTGGGAGCTGACGGTGGCGGCGCCCGAGGGCGACATGACGGCGTGGGCCCAGGACATGCTGGTCGACGGCGACGGCTTCACGATCCCGGTGTCGCGCAGCAAGTGGCACCACGACATCATGACGAACACGCACACGCTCGAGCTGCGGACCGTGTCGCTCGCCGGCGAGCTGCTGAAGGTCGCCCCGTTGCCCGGCGTGCTGGCGCCCGACTCGACCTCGTGGGTGCGCAGCCTCCGGGGCCGCTGCGGCGAGCTGATCCTGCTCGAGAGCTTCTCGCACGAGCGGATGTTCGCGTTCGCCCCGTGAGCTGCGCTCGCGCCTCGTTTGGAGGGGGTAATCCCGTCCGGCGAGGCCGACGGCGCGGGCCGGTCGAGGCGGCGCCGGACCGGAGGGCGGCGCCGTCGGACATCCGGCATACTCCGCGCGGCATGTCCTTCCTCGAGCTCGTGGCCCTGATCGTCGACGACTACGACCCCGCGATCGAATTCTTCGTCGGCGCGCTCGGCTTCACGCTGGTCGAGGACTCGCTGGCGCACACCAACGACGGGCGCGCGAAGCGTTGGGTGGTCGTGCGGCCGCCCGGCGCGCAGACGGCGATCTTGCTGGCGCGCGCCGACGGGCCGCGCCAGGCTGCGGCCGTCGGGGACCAATTCGCCGGCCGCGTCGGCCTGTTCCTGCGCGTCGACGACTTCGACGCCGCGCACGCGCGCATGGTCGCGGCCGGGGTCGAGTTCGTGGCTCCCCCGCGCACCGAGCCGTACGGGCGCGTCGCCGTGTTCCGCGACATCGCGGGCAACCGCTGGGACCTGCTCGGCCCGGACCCACGCCGCTGACTTGCCGCTTCGTGGATGGCATTGCGGCGAGCGCACCGCGCCTCGTCGTCCGCTTCGTCGCGAGCATCCTGCTCGTGCCGGGGGGTCGTGGCATCATCCGCCTCATGGCACCTGTGCGATCTGGTTCTCGGTCAGATCGCAAACCCGCGCATCGATTCTCGGACGGCGATGCGTGGGATTCGGCTCGCGCGATTCGCCACGCTGTCGGGTGCTGTATGCTATGGTGATCTCGAGCGCTGGTTGACACTGTGAATGGCGGTAATTTCCGCGAGGCGCTTTGGAGCCGCGGGGCAGCGTCCGCGGCGCCGCGCATCTGGTGGCGGCGGTTTTACGATGATACACAGACGCTCTTTCATCAAATACGTGGGGGGAACCGGCTTCATGTGCTATTTCGCCGGCCCGGGCGGGGTGCGCAGCGCCCTCGCGCAGCCGGTCCCGGGCGGGACCCTGGAGCCCGCGACGATACCCAAGTACCAAGTCCCCCTGCTCATACCCCCGGTGATGCCGAGCGCGGGCAGGGTCGCGGCCAAGGGTGGTAAGAACGTCGATTATTACGAGATCGCGGTCCGGCCGTCGTCGCAGCAGATCTTGCCCCCCGGGTTCCCGACCACGACGGTGTGGAGCTACGGCCCCAGGGCGGTCCGGGGTCGGGAGCCTGCGCTCTTTCATTCGCCGGCCCTGACGATCGAGGCCGAATGGGGCCGGCCGGTGCGTGTAAAATGGATCAACGAACTGGTGAGCGCCGACGGGAATTTCTCCCGCATCTGCTGCCGGTCGATCCGACGCTGCACTGGGCCAACCCGCCCGGCGGTGTCTCCGCCCGCGACACGAGGCCGGGCTTCTCGTCGACCCCGGGTCAGTACACCGGCCCGATCCCGATCGTCACGCACCTCCACGGGTCCGTCGGGGTCGGTGACGAGAGCGACGGCTACGCCGAGGCGTGGTTCCTCCCCGTCGCTGACGACATTCCCGCGGGCTACGCCACCGAAGGCACGTGGTACGATTTCTTCGCGGCGAAGGCGGAGGCCAAGTTCGGCGCCGCGTGGAGCCCGGGCTCTGCGACCTTCCAGTACCCCAACGAAGAACGCGCGTCGACGAAGTGGTATCACGACCATACGCTAGGGTTGACCCGGCTCAACGTCTACGCCGGCCTCGCGGGCTTCTATCTCCTCCGCGGCGGCCCCGGCGACGACGTGAGGGACAACCGTACCGGCAAGAAGGCCGTGCTCCCGGGGCCGGCCCCTTCGCGGCACGACCCGCCCGACGCCACGTATTACGAGATCCCGATCGCCATCCAGGATCGATCTTTCAACAGCGACGGCAGCCTGTTCTACCCCGACACCCGCGCTTTCTTCGACGGCATCACCGGGCCCTACATCCCCGACAGCGATGTCTCGCCGATCTGGAACCCGGAGTTCTTCGGCAACACCATGATGGTGAATGGGAGCACCTGGCCGTTTCAGGTCGTCGAGCAGCGCCGCTACCGGCTGCGCCTGCTCAACGGCTGCCAGTCCCGCTTCCTGATCCTGGACTTCGGCAACATCCCGGGCGTCAAGGTGTGGCAGATCGGCAACGAGGGCGGGTTCCTCGTCGCGCCCGTAAATATCACCGACGATCACGGCGACCGCGTCCTCCTCGGGCCGGCCGAGCGAGCGGACTGCATCGTCGACTTCACCGACGTGCCGGCCGGGGAGCACCTGCTCCACAACATCGGGCCGGACGAACCCTTCGCCGGCGGGATCCCGGGTGTGGACTTTCCGCCGGCCGACGCGGGCACCACGGGGCAAGTGCTGCAATCCGGGTCGTCCCGGCTTCGCGGCGCGATCCGACGACCCCGCCGGAGTTCCTCGATTTGCCCGCTCTCCCCGTCTTACCGCCGGCGACGTCGACGCGCAGGCTCGCGCTGCTCGAGGAGATGTCGATGTTCTTTCCCGGCGCCCCGAGCGAGGCGCTGCTGGGCACGGTGGCCGGCGATCCCTCGATGGCGCCGGCGGAGTGGACCTCGCAGCACTGGGACGACGCGGTCACCGAGAACCCCGCCGTCGGGGCCACGGAGGTGTGGGAGTTCTACAACGCCACCGGCGACGCCCACCCGATGCACATCCACGAGGTCGTGTTCGAGGTCGTCGACCGCCAGGCCATCCTCGTCGACGAAGACGCCCGGACGGTGATGGTCGAGCCTGGCTCGTCGCCGACGCCGGCAGAGCCATGGGAGAGCGGCTTCAAGGACATGGTCATCGCATATCCCGGCCAGGTGACGCGGGTGAAGATGAACTTCGCGCAGCCCGGGCAATTCGTGTGGCACTGCCACATCGTCGAGCACGAGGACAACGAGATGATGCGGCCGTACCGGATCGGTCCGCCGCAGCCCGGTGAGCCGAGCTGAGGCCGGCACGGTTGCCGGTCTCCGGCGAGACGAGCGGAACCGCGGGCTCGGGCGGGCTGCGCTCAGGCGCGGCGGGTCTGCGGCGCCGCCTGCATCGCGTGGGCGATCCCGTGCTCGAGGCTCGGCAACGTGCGCGCGCCGCCGAAGTCGGCCCCGAGGTCGACGAGCGTGCGTGCGACCTCGGGGCCGATGCCGGTGAGCACCAGCTCCGCGCCGAGCAGCTTGACCGCGCGGGCGACGTCGGCGAGGGCCCGCGCCGCGACGGTGTCGACCCGCGGCACGCCGGTGACGTCGAGCAGCACGAACGCGGCCCGTCGGGCCTGCACGCCGTCCAGGATCGCCTCGAGCAAGCGGCCGGCACGGTCGGCGTCGACGTCGCCGATCAGCGGGACGGCGACGACGTGACGGGCGATCGGCACCAGCGGGGTCGACAGCGCCTGCAGCGTCGCGCGCTGGGCCTCGATGACTTGTTGCTGCAGCGCGGCGCTCTCGGCCGCGGCGAGCTCGAGCGCGACGGTCCGCTCATGCACCCGGGCTTCGAGCTCGCGGTTGAGCCGCAGCACCGTCTCGCGGGCGCGGCGCTGCTCGCTGATGTTGCGGACGACGATGATCATCTCGTCCGCGCTGGTCCGGATCAGCCGCGCCTCGAACCACTCGACCGCGCCGCCGATCTCGAGCGAGTACTCCATCCGGGCCTTGCCGGCCGGGCCCGTCGCCTCCGCGAGCGCCTCCACGGTGAGTGCGCCGACGTCGGGCGGCACCACGTCCTGCATGCGCTTGCCGAGGAACACCTCGGGCGGGACGTAGAGCGGGCTGGTCGGGCTGGCGAGGTAGTTCGTGATGGTGCCGTCGACGCGGATCTGGAAGAAGATGTCCGGCACCGCGCGGTAGATGTTCTCGAGCGCCGTAGCGAGCTTGAGCCGGTCCTCGACGGCTCGCTGCGCCTCGGTGGCGTCGCGCTCGAGGCGGGCGATTTCCGTGCGGAGTCGCTGGTTTTCGGCGCGCAGGTCGGCGAGCGTCGGTTCTTCCATGGTGGGAGGGCGACGATACCCGAGCCCTGTCGTCGCGAGTAGATCGACGGGCGCGGGCCGGCGCGCCGAGGGTGCGTTCCGAGGCGACGAAATCGTGGGCGTGCGGTGACGACGTCCACCGTCTGGCTCTTCGAACAGGTGAGGCTCGTCCGCGCGCGCTTGTTGGCGTCGGTCGTGCGGCTTACCATCGCCGCGTATGTCGTCGCCTACATTCATCCCGCGCATCGCCCTGGTCGCAAGCCTCGGCTGGTGCACGCTCGCCAGCGCCGCCGTCGAACCCGTGATCACCTCGCCGAAGGCGGGCGCCGTCGTCACCCCGCCGTTCACCGTCGAGGTGATGTACGGCGACATCGAGCAGTGCGACACGGGAGGGTGCACCGACGTCCCCGCCAGCACCGTCGAGCTGCACGCCGACCCGGACGGCGACATCGTCTCCCTCGGCTCCTGCGACGCGATGACCGAGTGCCCGAACGGCAAGGCGACCTTCGAGGTGACGCTCGCGCCCGGCGAGCACGAGCTGCGCGCCACGGTCGACAACGGCAACTTCTCCGTGGCCTTCTCGGAGCACGTGAAGATCACCGTCGAGGCCGCGGCGACCACCGACGACCCCACCTCGAGCGGCGGCTCCGACACGACGGGTGTCGACGCCAGCACGGGCGCAGGCACCGACACCAGCAACGACAGCGGCGGCGGCTCGAAGGACGACGGCTGCGGTTGCAACGCGACGAGCACCGCCGAGGGCGCGCTCGCGTGGCTCGCCGTCGCGGTGCTGTTGCTCCGCCGGCGCCGGTGAGCCCGCCGGTTCGCCGGCAGGGCGCGGCAGGCCGCATCGCCCTCCGACAGCACGCCTCACCCCGTGGGGTGAGGCTGTTCGTCGCAGGGCCGCTTCACAGCAGCGGCAGGCCGCACGCGTGCTTCCCGATGAAGTCGTAGAGCAGGTCGGTCGTCGGCGACATCACGGTCGCCGCGTGGGCGTCGCGGAAGTGGCGTTCGACGCCGACTTCCTTGCGGAAGGCCGCGCCGCCGCAGATCCGCATGGCCAGCTCGGTGACCTCGGTGGCGACCTCGGCGGCGGCTGCCTTGACCTCGAGCACGCGCAGCAGGGCGTCGGGGCGGCTGCTCTCGAGGGCGGCGAGGGTGTCGGCCAGGAGGGCGCGGGCCATGTCGCGCTTGACGATGCAACGAGCGACGAAGGCGCGGATGGTCGGCAGGTCGGCGAGGGTCTGATCGATGTGGGCGAAGCGGGCCCGGCTGGCGTGGGCGATCGCGCCGGTCACCGCGGCGTCGACGAGCCCGACGTAGCAGGCGGCCGAGAGCACCTGGAAGTGCGGCAGGACGGTGGTCATCATGATGTCGAGGCCGCCGCCGTCGAGGCCGAGCATGGCCGAGGCGTCGACGAGGACGTTGTCGGCCCGGATCGGCGCCGACGAATTGCCGCGCAGGCCGAGGCCGTCGAACGGGCGCGGGACGCTGAGACCCGGGGCGCTCGCGGGCACCAGCCACAAGGTGCTGAGCTCCTGGGCGGCGACCGGCTGGCTCGACCACACGTAGCTGTCGGCCTGGCCGGCGGAGGTCGACCAGCTCTTCTCGGCGTCGAGGCGGATCTTGGCGCCGGCGACCGCCCGCGCGGTGCTGACGGGGGCCCAGAAGTGGCTGCGCGAGCCGGCCTCGGAGAAGGCGAGGGTGGTGATGTGCTCGCCGGCGGCGATGGCCGCCCGGACGGCGCGCGGGCCGTGGCGCTCGATCACCGCGGCCCCGCAATAATGCATACACAAGACCATGCCGGTCGAACCACACGCGCCGCCGACGAACTCGACGACCTCGGCCGCGGCCCGCAAGCCGAGGCCGGCGCCACCCACGTCCTCGGCGCTCGTGAGGCCGAGCAGGCCGGCGGCCCCCAGGCTGCGCATTGCGGTCCGCGGATACTGGCCGCGATCGACGTCGCAGGCGTGCGGAGCGATGATCTCTTCGACGATTCGCCGCGCGCGCGCTAGATACCCGGGGTCGCTGTTCATGGCCGTCATCGTCTTGTGCCTGGGTGGATAGGGCAAGCACGCGTGACCGAGGTTGCTCGAGGTGAGCATGCCCCGAACTGTGTTAGGAATCGCCGTTAGGTGTCGCGCGGCGGCCACAAGGGGCGAAACGGCGCGCAAGAGCTGCGCGCGTCGGCGCGTTCGCAGATCGGCAGATCGGGCGGGGCGCAGTGAATCGCGTTCAGCTGCCTGTCCGCGAGGCCATGCCGGTCGAGGTCGTCGGCGAGTCGAAGGGGCGTGCTTTCACAGGACCGCGGTCGCTCCCGCGCGAATGGTGGCAGCGACCGGCGGCACGGGCAGGCGCTCGCCGGGACGCGGGCGGCCGCCGGCGCTCCACGGAATGGTGGCAAAGACTGCGGCACCCGGGCGGCGGCCGGCGTTTCACGGAGTGATGGCAGCGACCGGCGGCACGGGCAGGCGCTCGCCGGGACGCGGGCGGCCGCCGGCGCTCCACGGAATGGTGGCAAAGACTGGCGGCACCCGGCGTTTCACGGAGTGATGGCAGCGACCGGCGGCACGGGCAGGCGCTCGCCGGGACGCGGGCGGCCGCCGGCGCTCCACGGAATGGTGGCAAAGACTGGCGGCACCCGGGCGGCCGCCGGCGTTCCACGGAATGGTGGCAGCGACGGGCGGGCGGGCAGCTCGCCGGCACCGGGCGGCCGCCGGCGGTTCACGGAATGGTGGCAGCGACTGACGGAGCGGGCAGGGTCGCCGGCACGCGAGTGGCCGCCGGCGGCAGTGCCCGGAATGATGGCTGGCGAACGGCGGGCGGCTCGGGCTGGCGCGCGCGTGCGGTGGTTATGCAAATGTCTCTCGGGACATGTCGCGCGATAGCGCAGCGGCGCTCGCCTCAGCCGCGCGCCTCGGGGTCCGGGCGCTCGCGCGGGGGCGGGGCTTGCGAGCCGTCGAAGGCGATGGGCACGGCCACCGAGACGTCGACGCCGGGGGGCTGGGGCAGCGCGGGCGGGGTCTGGGCGATCTGTCCCATCAGGCAGGTGCCGACGCCGGGCATGCCGGGCACGTCGGGGACGCCGAGCGCCACCATCTGGCCCTCGGCGGTGTAGGTGGCCTCGACCGTGAACGTGGCGGCGTAGTCCGAGCCCGCGGGCCAGCAGCGCTTGCGCAGGCTGTCGCGGCGGGCCTGGAAGTCGGCGCGCAGGGCCGCCTCGACGGCGGGCCGGGCCGCCTCGCTCGCCTCGCTGGCGGCGTTCAGGCCGGGGCTGCCCGTCAGGGGCGGGGACGGGGCGACCGGCTCGGCCGCGGGCCGCTCCCGGGTGGCGACCGCGGACGAGGCGGGCGTCCCCGGTTCGACGGTGCCGACCGGCATGGCGTGGCGCTCGGTGGCGCGGGCCGGGTCGTAGTCGGCGGCGCCGACGCCGAGTCGGCGGCCGTCGTCGTCGGCGGCCGCGCTCGCGGCCGAGGCCTCGGCCGAGGGCCCTGGTGCGGGCGCGTCGCCGACGAGCTGCCACGCGAGCAGACCGATGCCGGCGAGCAGCGCCGCGCTCACGAGGTAGAAGCTGCGCGAGGCCATGATGATGCTCCTTCGGACATGTCTTTCAGGACATTATGGAAAGGACAGGGGGAGGTCGGCCGTGACGACCTGACCAGGGCGGGGATCCGCAGCGCCGGCAGCTGGGCGAGCACGCACTGGGTGATCGCCTGCCGGGCCTCGCCGCGGGTCTCGACCACGCCGCGGGCGATCTGCGCGCCCTCGGGGTCGAAGGTGAAGTTGAAGGTGAACGAGATGGTCGGCGGCGACGCCTCGCCGGCGACCGCGGGCAGATAGCAGCTCTGACGCAGCGCGCCGCGGTGATAGGCGAGGGCGTTGGCGGCGTGCTGGCGCGCGACGGCGAGGTCGACCGGCGGGGGCGACGGCGGGGCCGATGCGAGCGCGGGGGGCTCGGGCGGAGCCGCGGGCGGAACGGCGGAGGCCGGGTTCAGGCCGCGGAGACCGAAGAAGAGGGCCAGCGCGAGCATGGCGCCAGCCAGGAGGATTGCCGTCGGGGTCGACACGGAGAGGCGGTAAGGGTGCCTGAACGCGCGCCCTGCTGCCAGCAGCAGCAGGGCGCGCCGGGCTGGCGGTTCAGTTGGTGATCTGGACCCAGCCGTTGACGGCGTCGTTGACGTCGAGCGTCACGTTGCTCCACTGGTGGCGCACACAGAAGCCGACCTCCCAGACGCCGGCCCCCGGGACGACCGTCCCCGAGGCCGTGTGCGTGAACGGCAGCCACTCGGTGTACGTGCTCTGGTAGTTGACGCCGCCGGCGAAGTTGGTCAGCGCATTGGCGCCGCTGCGATAACAGAGGTCGATGTCGACCGCCATGTAGAAGTCGGCGGTGCCGTGGCCGAGGCCCGCGGCGACCACTCCGGTGAGCCGCTGGTTGCCCACGGTCGTGAGCGAGACGGTCGGTCCGACGAACTGCCACGGCTGATTCGGGTTGTTGGCGCCGAAGATCTGCAGCGGCGCGAGGCCGCTGATCTTCGCCGTGGCGACGATGCCCGTGGCACCCTGCGGGCCCTGGGGGCCGGTGGGGCCGGCGGGGCCGGTGGGGCCGGCGGGGCCGGTGGGGCCGGCGGGGCCGGCGGGGCCGGCGGGACCGGCGGGACCGGCGGGACCGGTGGCTCCGGCGGGGCCGGCGGGGCCCATGGGGCCGATGGGGCCGGTGGGGCCGGCGGGGCCGGTGGGGCCGATCGGGCCGGCGGGACCGGTGGGACCGGCGGGGCCGGCGGGTCCGGGCGGGCCTTCGGCGCCCGCGGGGCCGGCGGGGCCGGGCTCGCCTTGCGCGCCCTGGACGCCCTGCGGGCCGGGCTCGCCCTGGGGGCCCTGGGCGCCGGCGGGGCCGGGCTCGCCTTGCGCGCCCTGGGGCCCCTGGGGGCCGGTCTCGCCCTGGGGACCCTGCGGGCCGGCGGGGCCGGGCTCGCCTTGCGCGCCCTGGGGCCCCTGGGGGCCGGTCTCGCCCTGGGGACCCTGCGGGCCGGCGGGGCCGGGCTCGCCTTGCGCGCCCTGGACGCCCTGGGGGCCGGTCTCGCCCTGGGGCCCCTGGGGACCCTGCGCGCCCTGGGGACCCTGCTGGCCCTGGGGACCCTGCGGGCCTTCGGGGCCGGCGGGACCGGCGGGACCGGCGGGACCGGCGGGACCGGCGGGGCCGGGCTGGCCGACGTCGCCGGCGGGCCCCTGCGGACCTTCGGGACCGGCGGGACCGGCCGGGCCGGCGGGGCCGGCGGGACCCTCGGGACCGGCCGGGCCGGCAGCGCCCTCGGGGCCGACGGGACCGGCAGGGCCGGCAGGACCGGCGGGGCCTTCGGGGCCGGCGGGGCCCTCGGGGCCGGCGGGACCGGCGGCCCCGGCAGGTCCGGGCGGGCCGGCGGGTCCGATCAATCCCGAAGGATCGCCGACCCATTGACCATTCTGATCGATGACCGGACCGAAGCCCTCGATATTGACATTGGTCGGGTTGATCTCGCCGCGGACGTCGCCGGCGAACATGGCGTAGGGGACGCTGACGATGGCGGCGCGAGGGGTCATCTCCGGGTCGGCGCCGACGGTGATGCCGAGCCAGCGGGTGGAGCCGTCGAAGACGTTCTCGTCGAGGACCAATTGCTCGCCGAGGCGGACGGAGAAGAAGCCCTCGTCGAAGTCGACGGTGATGGTCTCGGACCAGATCTCGTTGCCGGCGACCTCGGCGTCGTAGATGGTGAAGGTGAGGTCCTGGGTGCCGTCGACGGGCGAGCCGGTGCCGTCGAACAGGCGACCCTGATGGGTCACGAGCTCGGGGACCGCGAGCGCGCTGGCCTCGATCGGCGCCGCCCACGCGGCCGCGAGGACCGCCCCGAGCCACCATTTTTTCATCGTCAAGACAGGAGCGAAGCGTTGCGTCGTCATGGAGGGTTCCCGTTGGCGCCGATCAGGCCGCCTTGCAGGCGAAAGTTGTCCGAGGTGTAGACGCCCTGGTTCTGGGTCGGCTGACCCATTGTGAAGACCATGCGGAAGTTGGGGCTCTGGGCCACGGTCCCGCTGTTGACGGTCTGGGTGATCGACTTGCCGACGACCTCGTTGCCGGTGGTGCCGTCGGTGTCGGTATCCGTGGTGTCCGTGGTCGAGGTCGTGGTCGTCGAGGTCGTCGTCGTGGTGGTGTCGGTGGTGTCGGTGGTTTCGGTGGTGGTCGGGTTCGTCGGGTCGACCGCGGTGGTCGAGTCGGTGCCGGTCTCCGAGGTGGTCGGCGGCGTCTCCGTGGTGGTCCCGGGGACCGTGGTGGTCGGCGGCGATTCCGTGTCGGAGTCGTCCGTCGTCTGCGTGGTCGTGCCCTGCGCGGTGTCGGTGACCGTGGTCGTGTCGTCGGCGCACGCGCTCGCCAGCAGCGCGACGACGCCGAGCGCCGCCCACGGGCGCGGCGGCCCATGGGCCGTACTTCCAATCCATGCCATCAAGTGCATCCTCGCTCCCTATGCAATCTGCCGGCGGGCCCACACAGGTCCGCCGGTGGCCGCGAGACTATCCACGAAGACCGAGCACGCTGAAGGTCTCCGAGTGTGGTCGCGCGGAGACATTCGCGCCCGGCGCCGGCGCGGAAACTTCGCCGACGCGCGCGCGGGCGGTCTCGCGCGAATCGCGGGTGGGGCGGGCCGCTCGCGTCGAATCGCCGTTCGGACCGGCGCTCCGCGGCCACCACGGAGTCCCGGGGCCGATGCTCGAGTGTGAACATTACGCGCTCGACAGCGCCCGGGAGCGCGCCGCCGCTGGGGGCTGGCCGGGACGATCGCCGCCGCGCCCTCGCCCCGGACGGTGGCTGCCGTCTCGGCGCGGATTCGCCGCGGGCGCGGCGGGATTGCGGCGAGGGCAATGTTGCCAGTCGCGAGCGAACGGCGCGGTCGATGCAATGCGCGACCGCGCCTCACTGGCTGTCCTATGAGACATGTCGAGGCGCGGGGCGCCTCGTCGCACCGATCAATTCGTCAGCAGAACCCAGCCGTTGACGCGGTTGTTCTCGTCGAGCACCTCGCCGCCGTAATTGTTGCGGATGCACATGCCGACGGTCCAGGTGCCGGCGCCGGGCAGCACCGTGCCGGCCGCGGTGAACGAATTGGCGAATTGCTCGATCCGCGGCGACACGAAGTTGACCCCGCTGAAGTTCTTCAGCGGCTGCGCGCCCTCGCGGTAGCAGAGGTCGAGGTCGACCCGGCGCCAGGTGAGGGTCGTGCCGTGGGCGAGGCCCGCGGTGGCGGTGCCGGTCAGCCGCTGGCCGGCCTCGGCGACGATGACGACGGTCGGGCCGATGAACACCCAGGCGGGGTCGAGCGGGACGTCGTCGATGGCGCCGGCGAAGCTCGCGGTCGCGACGATGCCGGTGGGCCCCTGCGGGCCTTGCGGGCCGGCGGGGCCTTGCGGGCCTTGCGGGCCTTGCGGGCCGCTGGGGCCCTGCACGCCGGCGGGGCCGGCCGGACCGGCGGGGCCGGTGGCGCCTGCGGGACCGGCGGGACCGGCGGGGCCCATCGGACCGGCAGGCCCGGTGGCACCGGCGGGACCGGCAGGACCCGCGGGGCCGGGGGCGCCTTCGGGGCCGGCGGGGCCGGCAGGACCGGCGGGGCCTTCGGGGCCGGCGGGGCCGGCGGGGCCCTCGGGGCCGGCGGGACCGGCGGCCCCGGCGGGTCCGGGCGGGCCGGCGGGTCCGATCAATCCCGAGGGATCGCCGACCCATTGACCGTTCTGATCGATGACCGGACCGAAGCCCTGGATATTGACATGGGTGGGGTTGATCTCGCCGCGGACGTCGCCGGCGAACATGGCGTAGGGGACGCTGACGATGGCGGCGCGGGGGGTCATCTCCGGGTCGGCGCCGACGGTGATGCCGAGCCAGCGGGTGGAGCCGTCGAAGACGTTCTCGTCGAGGACCATTGCTCGCCGAGGCGGACGGAGAAGTAGCCCTCGTCGAAGTCGACGGTGATGGTCTCGGACCACAGCTCGTTGCCGGCGAGCTCGGCGTCGTAGATGGTGAAGGTGAGGTCCTGGGTGCCGCTCACGGGCGAGCCGGTGGTGTCGAACAGGCGGCCCTGGTGGGTCACGAGCTCGGGCACCGCGAGGGCGCGCGCCTCTGTCGGGGTCAGGGTGGCGACGGCGAGGGCCGCGGCGAGTCCGAATCGTTGCATCGTCATGGAGGGCTCCCGTTGGCGCCGATCAGGCCGCCGCGCAGGCTGAAGTTGTCCGAGGTGTAGAGGCCCTGATTTTGGGTCGGCTGGCCCAGGGTGAAGACCATGCGGAAGTTGGGGCTCGTGGCCACGGTCCCGCTGTTGACGGTCTGGGTGATCGACGTGCCGGCGACCGCGTCGCCGGTGGTGGTGTCGGTGTCCGTCGAGCCGGTGTCGGTGGTGCCGGTCGTGGTCGTCGTGGTCGTCGTCGTCGAATCGGTGGTGGTCGGCGCGATCGTGGTGGTCGGCTCGCCGGTGGTGGTCGAGTCGGTGCTGGTGCTCGTCGGCGCGACGGTGGTGGTCGGCGCGACGGTGGTGGGCGGCTCGTCCGTGGTGACGGTCGATTCGTCGGTGGTCTGCGTGGTGGTGCCCTGCGCCGTGTCGGTCACCGTGGTGGTGTCGTCGGCACAGCCGACGAGCAGCGCGGCGGCGGCGAAGCTCGCCCACCAGCCGGGCCGCGGCGGGCCGTGGGCCCCCGTCGCTGTCGATCCCATGAGCTGCATCGTTGCTCCTCTAGCCAATCCGCCGGCGCCGCTCAGGGCCGCCGGCGAGGGCAGAGTAGCCGCGACGCCGCGCGCCGCGAAGGGCTTTCGGGCGGCCTCGCCAGGTCGTCGCGATCCGCGATGCGCGAAATCACGCGCGGCCGACAGTCGGCGCCGCGGGCCGCGGTGTGGCCATTTCACCGCGGCCGGCCGGGCCGGTGCGTCGGGCCGGGACGGGGCGCCGCCCGGTCTCGCGGCGAACGGCGATCGGGCCGCAGCGGCATGTCTCGAAGGACATGTCCCGGGCTGGCCCCGCCTGTCCGAAGGGGCAGCTCCTCGATCGAGCCGGCGGCCGCGTGGCTCGGGCGGACGCCGATGCGAGATGTGGGCGGCGAGATCGTGGCGAAGCAGAGGCGGACTTCCTCACACGCCGTCGCCGCGAAATCCCGAGCAGGTCGCGGTAGCGTCGCGCGATGGACGAACGCGAGAAGGACACGCGCGAGAAGATCGAGGCGCTGAAGGCCGCGCTGGCCCGCACGGGCGCCGCCGAGGAGCTTTACGAACAACACCGGATCGCCGAGGTCGCCCTCGATTTTCGTCAGTCCGACGAGATCGCCGGGCTGCCGCCGGTCGACGAGGCGCTGGTCGACGAGCTGCGCGCGCTGTCGCTGGAGGCGCTCAAGCGGGCCGCCACGGGCGGCCACACGGACGCGGCGATCGGGCTGGCGCGGCGGGTCCTGCAGCACGAGGACTCGGAGCTCGCGGGCGCGGCGTGGCCGGCGTTGACGCGCCAGGCCGCGGCGGACGAGAGCGGCGCGCTCGACGTGCTGATCAGCTACATGTGGACGCGCGGGCTGGGCGGGCCGGACGGCAGCGACGGCGACGAGGACGAGGCCCGCGCCGCGGCGGTGCGCGCCGCCGAGAAGGGCAACGCCGACGGCCTGTTCGAGGCCGCGGTGCTGGTCGGGCGCAGCGACCCGGACGCCGGCCGCGCCTACAACGCCAAGGCCGCCGCGCTCGGGCAGCCGCGGGCGATGTTCAACGAGGGCTATTACGCGGAGACCGGCGACCGCGTGCCCCAGGACGACGCGGTCGCGTTCCAGTGGTACCGCAAGGCCGCCGACCTCGGGCACGTCAAGGCGGGCGCGCTGGTCGGCATCAAGTGCTACCAGGGCCGCGGCCACGCCCGTGACCCGGAGATCATCACGCAATACCTCGGGATCGCCCAGTCCGGCGGCTTCCCGTGGGCCAGCCTCGCCGAGGTGCTGGCCGTCAGCGACGAGGAGATCGCCGAGATGCGCGCGATCGCCGGCATCGAGGAGGACGACTACGACCCGTACGGCGACGCCGACGAGGACGACGAGGACGAGGACGACGAAGACGCTGAGGGCGAGGACATGGACGACGAGGACGTGGACGAGAAGAACTGAGATGGCTTTCGGGACATGTTTTGAAAGCCATGTCCCAAGGGCTCGCCACGCCTGTTGAGCAAGGCGCCCCGTCGATGGATGGGAACGAACTGCGAGCGACGGGGCCGGCGCTCCCCGCGGCGGTGCTCGCCGCGTGTGGGAGTTCGTGTCGCTGAAGGACATGCGGAGCGGCGGCTGGCGCCGGCCGCGGGGTTTCCCGGGGCGAGCTCGTATGGCTGAAAGGACATGCGGAGCGGCTGCGGCTGGCGCCCGCCGCGGGCCTGCGGGCGAGCTCGTATGGCCGAAAGGACATGCGGAGCGGGCGGAGGTTGGCGCTCGCTGCGGGACCTCGGTGGGGCGCTCCTACGGCTGAGAGACATGCGGCGCGACCGGGTCGGGTCTGGCTAGCATGGCTGAAGGGACATGCCCTTGGGAGCATGTCTTTTGGAACATCCGTGGAGCCGCGGGCCATCGCGCGCGGCGCGTCGCGCGTCGCGCGCGATGGCGCGTCCTCGGCGGGGTGATCGCGGCCTTCGTGCGCTTCGGCATGCACCCGGGCCCCGGATCGCGATCGGGGCCGGAAGGCCGCCTGGGCGGCCTCTGCCGGGCCGGCGGCCGCACCGACCTCTGCAAATGTGAGCGCCGGCAAACATCGTCACGCTTCCGTCACGCCGCGACGTCGGGCACAATGCGGCGCTGCCGCGATGTCCGTCGAAGATCCGCCCAGAACGGCGTTCCTGGCCCATATTCCGTTTGCCGCCGGGGTCGCCGGCCTGGCTTCCCTGATCGATTTCCTCGGCGGGGGGCAGGGTGTGGGCGTGTCGGCGGCGCTGGCCGCCCTCGGGGTCGGCGTCGGCGCCGGCGCGGTGCTCGGAGGCGTGTTCGCCGGGGTGCTGCGCGGGCTCCGGCGGCTGCCGCCGTGGGGGCGGGCGCTCGCGTGGCTGGCGATCGGCGCCGGCCTCACCGCCTGGCTCATGGACCAGCTCGGGGTGTTCGCCCGCTTCGGCGGCAAGGACCACGCCGACGCCGTGGCCGCGGCGGTCGCCGGCGTGGGCGCGGGTCTCGGGCTGGCGGTCCTCGGGTTCCTCGCCCAGCCGTCGGCCGACAAGCCGGCCTGGCTGTCGCGCACGCGGAAGCGGCCGCTGTGGACCGGCCCGCTGCTCACCCTGGCGGCGATCGGCTTCATCGTCGCCGACCGCCAGGTGGGCGTCGACAACTACCCCGCGGCGCACACGGCCCTGCGGGTGATGGCGGTGCTGATGCTGACCATCACCGGCGTCATCTGCATGCGCTACTGGCCCCGGCGCCTGCGCCTGCCCGCGTGGGGGCGGCGCGTCGGCGCCGGCCTGCTCGCGCTGCCGTTCGTGTGGGCGCTCGTGGTCGTCGACGGCGACCGCGACCTGCTCGCGGGCCTGCTCGCGCGGCCGTTCTCGAGCCTGTCGCTGCGGACGCTGCGGACCCTCGGCGACGTCGACCGCGACGGCTACTCGCCGATCCTCGGCGGTGGCGACTGCGCCCCGTTCAACGCCGCGGTCCACCCGTTCGCGCGCGAGCTGCCCGGCAACGGCGTCGACGACAACTGCATCCTCGGCGACCTGGCCGTCGAGGCGCCGCCGGCCGATCCGCCGGTGCCCGACAAGCCGCCGCCGACCAGCGTCATCCTCATCACCATCGACACCCTGCGCGCCGACCACGTCAGCTGGGGCGGCAAGCGCAACACCACCCCCGAGATGAAGAAGTGGTCCGAGAGCGGGACCCGCTTCGTCCGCGCCTACACCGGCGGCTCGTGGACCAGCCTCGCCCTGTCCTCGCTGTTCCGCGGGGTGTACCCGCGGCGGCTGGTGTGGAACCCCTTCTACGAGACCAACAAGTTCCGCCTGCTGCGCAGCACCGAGATGGATCAGCTGGACGACGGCGAGCTGGTCAAGCTGAAGTTCGGCCTGCCGGCGCCCGACAAGTACGTGCCGCTGCAGACCTTCTTGAAGCGGCGCGGCATGTACACCGCGGCGGTCATCGACGACGGCTCGACCGGCTTCCTCGACGCCTCGACCGGCGCCTACCCCGACTTCGACGAGTACCAGGAGGTCTCGGGCAAGTCGCTCGACGTCGCCGTCACCGACGCGGCGATCAAGATCCTCGACGCGCAGCCGAAGGACCGCCCGTTCTTCCTGTGGGCCCATTACTTCGGCCCGCACGGCGGCCACTCGTGGCACCGCGGCGTGCCGCGCTGGGGCAACAGCGTGGTCGGCAAGTACGACCACGAGGTCGCCTGGACCGACAAGCAGGTCGGCCGCCTGCTCGAGCGCATCGACGAGCTCGCCAAGGAGCGCGAGATCGCCGTCATCATCACCGCCGACCACGGCGAGAGCCTGGGCGCCAAGCGGCGCACCCACGGCGTCGGCGTCGGCGAGGACGACATCCGCGTGCCGCTGGTCGTCCGCGGCCCCGGCTTCGCCCCCGGCACCACCTCGAAGCAGCTCGTCGGCACCGTCGACGTGATGCCGACGATCCTCAAGTGGACCGAGACCCCGGCGCCCGACGGCCTCGACGGCCGCGACCTCGCCGGCATCCTGTCCAACCCCGCGTCCAACAAGAACCGCGTGCTGGTCGCCGAGACCTGGCGCTTCGTCGCCAACGGCGACGCGACCCACAACATGGTCACGGTGTTCGACGGCACCTTCAAGCTGGTGTGCAACCTGCTCGACGAGGCGCTGTCGGCCCGCAAGCAGCAGGGCGACAAGCCGCTGCCGTACGGCGAGCCGAAGATCGAGCGGCTGCAGGACGCGCTCGACCAGTACCTCGAGCGCACCGGGCCGCCGAACTTCGTCGACTGAGAGGATGTCCGGACGGGCATGCTCTCCGAGACATGCCCGCGAAGACATGGCCTGAAGGACATGCCCGACGGCTCGCCGGTCCGCCGCAGGCGCGGGCCCCTGGCCGCGTCGCCCCGGCTCACAGCCGCAGGACCGTCTCGTCTTCGGTGAGCTCGGGCTCGACCTCGTAGTCGTCGTCGACCAGGCTGCGGACGTGCTGGGCGGTGCGACGGACGGCGGCCGCCTCGTCGCCGGTGAGCGCCAGGACGTTGGTGAAGATCGCCATGATGAGCTCGAACGTGCTGCCCGCCCCCGTGCCGCCGCAGGTCACGAGCGACACGTACTCGCGGCCCGCGAGCAGCTCGGGCGCGAGCCGGCCCTCGCCGAGCGCGGCCGCGAAGCGGGCCACCGCGTCGAGCCAGGGCACGCCGCAGCCGGGCGCGAGCTCGGCCGCGCTCACGGGGGGCTCGATGGTCTGCGCCGGCCGGAACGTGCTGCGGAACCATCGCGCGGCGCGAAGGTCCGCGCCGCCGGAACCAAGCGGGGCGCCGCTCAGCTCGGCCGCGCGGGCGTGGGCGTAGACGCTGAACAGCTGGCCGAGCGCCGGGCCGGGCCGGGCCAGCGCGTCGAGGTAGTCGACCCGGTCGTAGCCCCGCTCGAGCGGCAAGAAGAGCGTGCCGTTGCCGACATAGAACGCGAAAAAGCGGAGGCGGCCGCAGTCCTCTTGGGATGGTCCGGCGATCATCGTCGGCGCCAGCGTATCAGGTGAGGCGCGGCGACACCGGCCGGCGGAGGAGCAAACATCTAGAGGCGCCCTCTCGCCGCTCGCGGCGGTTGGCGCGAAAACGACCGTGGGCTATTCGTCGCGCCATGAGCCAGAAGCAGCACCGCAGCGCGCAGCGCCGCGCCGAGAAGCGACACCGCCGGGAGGTCGAGCGCCGGCGAGCCCGGGCCGTCGCGCGCACGGAGGACCCCGTGGTGCCCGCCCTGCTGGGTCGCCGCGCCGGGGATGACGTGCCGAGCGTGGACGAGGAGACGGTGGTGCATCCGTACCTGAGCCACCGCTTTCGCGAGCGCGAGTTCCTCGTCGGCGGTTCACGGTGGCTGTGGCGGCGGGAGATGCCTGGCTTCTGGACGCACGCCGAGGTCGCCGCCCTCGCCGACGACGCCCTGTTCGCCGCCCTCGCCGAGCGCGGCCTCGTCGTGTCGCGGGCCGACGTCCTCGGCCACATCGCCCGCATGCCGGCCGGAGGCTCCGCCTGGCGCATGTCCCGGATTTACTGGTTGCCCGCAGTTCGCTCGCGCTCGCTGTCGGCGCCGGACCGCGACTTCCTCGGGCTCGCCGCGGTCGAGCTGTGGCGCCGTCTTCGCCCCGAAGATCCGCCGCTCGAGTCGTTGCTGGCGATCCTCGCGGACGCCGACGATCTGCCGGACGACGACGTGACCGGGCAATTCGGCGGTCGGATCCGCTTCCTCGCGGCAGTGCGCGCGGGGCGGACCGGACAGCGCCGGCGAGATCGGCGGCGTCCGGCTCCTGCTCGGCGAGGAGTGCACGCGCCTGGCCATCCAGGCACTAAGTCTCACCGACGACCACCCGGAGTTGGCCGCCGAGGTGATCGCCGAAGTGGAGCATTGGCTCGGCCGGTTCGACCTCGACGAAGACACATTCTTGCAGCGCCTGCTCGGCATGATCTGCGACAGGATCGGCCGTCTCGCCGAGGCCGAGGCGCACCTCCGCGTCGCGCTGGCGCAGCGGCCCGACCAAGCTGCGACCCGCAGGGTGCTGGCACTGCATCTCCACGAGCATGCCGGAGGCGATCGGGCGCGCCTCGTCGAGGCCCTCGAGCTGTGGGATTCGGCGCGACGAATCGACGCGGTCGACGAGGAGGACGAGGACTTCGACGAAGAAGACGCGCTGTTTCGGGAGATCCGCGAGGACCTCGTCGAGAGCCTCCGCCTGCACGACGCGGCTGCGGAAGCCGCAGAGTGAGGGCCACGCGTCACGACGCGGGCCGGCGGGGTCCGTCCTGCAGGCCCTCGCGCGTCACGACGTTCGCGGCTCGAACCTGTGCATCAGGTGTTTGTCCCTCACGCCTTCAGCCCCTCGGCGGCGAAGGTCGCGACGACCGCGGGCCGCTCGGCGACGCGGGCCAGGAACGCGGCCAGGTGCGGCGGCAGCTCGCCGGCGAACAGCTTGTGGTAGGTGCGGAGCGCGAAGAAGGCGTAGGCGTCGACCACGGTGAACCGCTCGCCGTGGAAGAACGGCCGCTCGCCGAGGTCCTGGGCCAGCAGCTCGACGCGCGCGGCCAGGCGCTGGCCCGCCCAGCGTTTGGCCTCCTCGCCGGCGTTCGGCATGATCGTGAACGGCGCGAAGCCCTTGTGCAGCTCGGTGGAGATGAAGATCAGCCGCTCGTCGAAGCGGATCCGCTCGAGCCCGCCGTGGCGCGGCGCCAGCCCGGCCTCCGGCCAGGTGTCGGCGACGTACTGCAGCAGGACGGCGGTCTCGGTCAGCACGCCGCCGTCCGGCAGCCGCAGGGCCGGCACGTA
Source organism: Nannocystis pusilla (assembly GCF_026626665.1). GTDB lineage: Bacteria > Myxococcota_A > Polyangia > Nannocystales > Nannocystaceae > Nannocystis > Nannocystis pusilla. The sequence continues at coordinate 5,202,852 of NZ_JAPNKE010000002.1, read as the reverse complement.
GCCCTTGGGATTGATGCGCGCGAAGTCGTCGCCGGTTTCGGTCTTGAGGGGGCGCAGGTCGACGCGCACCGCCTCGAAGCTGGCGCCCGCCTCGCGCAGGGCGATGTGCGGGGCCAGCGAGCAGACGCCGGGATAGTAGTACAGTTGCAGCGGCTCGGTCATGCGTCCGGGTCTACGCGACCGGCGGCGCTTGAACAATCCCGGGCGATTGATCAATCTGTTCAGCGCCATGAACAGCCGCCCCGACTTCGCCGCGATCGAGGCGTTCGTCCGCGTCGCCGAGACCGGCAGCTTCCGCGCCGCCGCCCTCGCCCTGGCGGCGCCGGTGTCGACCGTCAGCGTCCAGGTCAGCCGGCTCGAGGAGCGGCTCGGCACCCGCCTGTTCGAGCGCACGACCCGGCGGGTGCGCCTCACCGACGAGGGCCAGCGGTACTTCGAGCAGGTCCGCACCGGGCTCGACGTCGTCACCGAGGCCGAGCGCACGATCGCCGAGGCGCGCGGGGAGGCGCGCGGGCGCCTGCGGATCGCCGCGCCGAGCGGCTTCGGCGAGGGCGTGCTCGGGCGGGTGCTCGGCCGCTTCACGCAGGAGCACCCGCACGTCGACGTCGAGATCGAGCTCGCCGCGGGCCAGCTCGATCCGCTGCGCGACGGCTTCGACGTCGTCATCCAGGCCGAGCCGCCCGCGAGCGCGTCGCTGGTGGCGCGCAAGCTCGGCGCGCCGGCCAAGTACCGCATGGTGGCGAGCGCCGAGTACCTGGCGCGCCGCGGCACGCCGGCGCACCCGCGCGAGCTGGCCAAGCACGTGTGCCTGGTGATGGGCACGCGCCGCGAGGCGACCACCTGGCGCTTCTCCAAGGGCTCGGCCCGCGCGGCCATCGTGCATCGCCACGCCACCGCCAACAGCTGGCCGCTGATCCGCGACCTCGCGGTGTCGGGCTGCGGGATCGCCAGGCTGCCCGAATACCTGGCGGCGCCCGCCATCTCGGAGGGCCGGGTGGTCTCGGTGCTCGACGACTACTGCCCGGCGGTGGAGCAGATGTACGCGGTCTACGCCCGCAGCCGCCACGTGCCGGCGCGGCTCAGCAGCTTCGTCGGGGCGCTGCAGAAGTTCCTGTCGGTGTGGCCGGGGTGCTTGCCGAAGCCGCCGGGGCGGGCGCAGTCGTGAGCGGAGCGCGGACGATGAGCACGCATCCGTCGATGTTCAGCGCGCTGCAGCGGCGGCGACAGGGCGGCCGCGCGGGCGAGGTCGCCGGCATCGCACGGGTCCGCTAGGAGGGCGAGTGGGCAAGTTGCGCAGCGCCGCCGGCAAGGTCGAGTTCGGGGACTTTCAGACCCCGATGGACCTCGCCGACGAAGTCTGCGAGCGGCTCGCGTCTCGAGGCGTCGCGCCCCGCTCCGTCGTCGAGCCGACGTGCGGGGTCGGGAACCTGCTCGTGGCCGCGCTGAAGGCGTTCCCGGACGTGCGGGCGGCCCACGGGATGGAGGTCCACGAGGCGTACGTGGGCGCAGCGAGGAGCAGGATCGCCGCGCTCGGTGCGAGCGAACGAGCCAGGGTCGAGCGCGCGAATTTCTTCGAAAAGGACTGGCCTTCGTTCATCGCCGGCCTGCCGGAGCCGATCCTGCTGGTGGGCAATCCGCCCTGGGTGACGAGCGCCGACCTCGGTACCCTGAAGAGCCACAACATCCCGGAGAAGACCAACTTCCACGGACGCGCGGGGCTCGATGCGATCACCGGCAAGAGCAACTTCGACATCTCCGAGTGGATGCTCGTCAAGCTCATGACGTGGCTCGCGGGACGGCGGGCGACGATCGCCATGCTGTGCAAGACGGCCGTCGCGCGCAAGGTGCTGCTGTTCGGGTGGCAGCGCGGATTCGAGATAGGGACCGCGGCGATGTACCGGATCGACAGCGCGAAGCAATTCGGCGCCGGCGTGGACGCGTGCCTGTTCGTGTGCGAGATCGGGGAGGCGTCGGGGCGGCAGGTCTGCGCCGTGTTCCCGTCGCTTGGGGCGACGAGCCCGTCGGGGTCGTTCGGCTATCGGGATGGCGCACTGGTCGCGGACACTGTGCTGTACGACCGCTGGAAGTCATTGATAGGTGAGTCGCACCACAAGTGGCGATCGGGCGTGAAGCACGACTGCGCCGCGGTGATGGAGCTGGCCCGATCCGGGGACGGGCGGCTCGTCGACGGCGAAGGGGTGCGCGTCGACATCGAGGGGCGGTTCTTGTATCCGATGCTGAAGAGCTCGGACGTGGCCCGCGAGGGGGAGCCGGTGCCGCGGCGCTGGATGATCGTCACGCAGACGTCCGTGGGCGAGGACACGGCTGCGATCGCAACGTCGGCGCCGAAGACCTGGGCGTACCTGAGCCGGCACAGGGCCCGGTTCGAGCGGCGCGCGAGCTCGATCTACAAGGGCAAGCCGGCCTTCTCGGTGTTCGGCGTGGGCGACTACACGTTCTCGCCGTGGAAGGTCGCGATCTCGGGGCTGTACAAGAAGCTGGACTTCAAGGTGATAGGTCCGTTCGCGGGGAAGCCCGTCGTGCTGGACGACACCTGTTACTTCTTGCCCTGCGCCTCCGAGGCCGAGGCGCGGCTGCTGGGTCGACTGCTGGGGTCGTCGCAGGCGCAGGAGTTCTTCTCGGCGTTCGTGTTCTGGGACGCGAAGCGGCCGATCACCACCGATCTGCTGCGACGCCTCGACCTCGCGCGACTCGCCGCGGTCCTGGGGGTCGAGGAGGAATTCCGCGAGCACTGTGGGTCGGGCTCGCGCCCCGCGATGGCCCTGGAGCGGGCGGTCGAGCCCGCTGGGTGACGCGCTGGTCATCGGTGGGCGGGTCCGTCATGCTGGGGCGCGTGAGCTCCGATCTTCACCCTTACGACGACGTGGAGCGGCGGTTCTGCGATGCGGACGAGGACCCCTCGCGGCGCGAGCGCGGGCTGGCGCTGGTCGCAAGGCTGCTCGGTCTGCCGGCGCCGCGCCGGGTCGAGGGTCTGCGTTACGACCTGCGCTATTACAGCGGCGGCACCGGCGTGTTCGATCGGCACCACGTCGCGCTCCCGTGCGACGCCGCCGAGGTCGATGCCATCGTCGCGCGCCTCGGCCTGGCGACGCCCGAGGACGCCGTCGCCGACGCGGGCTGGCGCGAGGAATTCGAGTGGTTCATCGGCGGCGAGGACGAGGAGGTGGTGCAGCCGCTGCGCGCCCGCGTGGTCGCGTTCGTCGCCGAAGAGCGCGCCGACTTCCAGCCGGCTCCCGACGAGCGCGCGCGGGTGTGGTTCTTCCGCGGCAGCGACGTCAACGCGTGGGCCCTGGTGTACGAGCAGGACGGCCGGCTGTGCCTCGTCGCCCAGGAACACGGGTGAGCGCGTCCGGGGGCGTCTCGGCGAATCGGGGTTCGGCGTCCTCCGAGCTTCGCGGGGAATATCGGCGCGCGTGGCCGCGTTCGGCGCGATGATGCGAGCTCGCAGCCTCCTCGTCGGTCCTGCAGTCGCGCTGGCCTGCGCCGTCGCGCCGGGCGGGGCGGCGCAGCGCGTGACGCCGAGCGCGACGACGTCGCCTGCGCCGGCAGCGACGCAGGGCGAGGCGGCGCGAGAGGCTGCGCCGGCGCAGCAGCCGGCGGCGCCGGACGACGCGGCGGCCAGGTTGCTCGCCGAGGTGCAGGCGATGGACCTCGCGGCGCGCTGGGCGTGGGCGGTGAAACTGATGCCCGAGCTCGTCGAGCATCGGGAGGGCAGCGTGGCGGCCGAGCGCTGGGCGGAGTTTCAGCGGCTCGCGGCCGGCCGGACCACGCTGTGGGTCCGGGCCCGCGGCGACCGTTGCTTCGCGGTCCGCGGGGCGTGGGAGGGCGACGGGTTCCTCGGCCGCGCGCGCGAGGTCGCGGAGATCGAAGGCGACGTCAAGACGGTGCGCTACGAGGCGGTCGACATCACGGCGAGCGGGATCTCGAGCTCCGGGCCGCACGGCGATGTGTTCGCCCGTGATGCCCGGGGGCGCTGGCAGACGGACGGCGTCTTCGGCCTCGGCTCCTTCGCCGCGATCGCCGAGCGGCCCGTCTTCGAGGTCACGCGCAAGGCGGCGTACTACGGCGAGGCGGCCTACACGTTGACGATCGAGTGCAGCGAGACGAAGGCGGAGGAGGAGCGCTGCACGGACGGCAGCACGCGCCGCTGCTCGCGCTGCGCGGCTCTGTGGGCGCGTCCGCACGCGCCCGGTCAAACTTGGGCCATGGCGCGGATGTCGGGCACCGGGGCCAGCGGCGGGCAGGTCGATTGCAGCGTGCCGTGTCCGCCGGATCTGCTGACCGAACAGCTGCCGGCGCTCAACCTGGCGGTGCACGGGCGCACGTTCGTTGCTGCGGACGCGGCGGACGCTGCGGTGTATCTCGACGCGGGGGCGTGTCGCGGCGACCGGCGCCTGCGTTGATTCGCCGATTCGCGGGCGACGAAGCCGATCGCCCTGGGGGCGCGGGCGTGCCCGGGCGAACCGCGCCGAGCGCCTCGTCCTGCCCGGGGGCAGGCGCGAGCGCGGCGGTTGCCAGGGGCGGCGGCGCGTGGTCATCTCGAGCGTATGGTCGAGGCAGGCGGTCCTCCGGCGCCATCGGCGGCTGACATCGAGGCTGCTCTGGCGTTCTTGCCGGCGCTCGAGCGCCCGGACTTTCAGGCCAGTCGGTGGACGCGGGAGGGTTCGTGGCTGCCGCGCCTGGTCGACGCGCCCGAGGTCCGGCAGCTGCAGCTGGTGCTCGCGCGGCCGGGCTTCGTCGTCGCGTTCGACCTGCCGGCGTGGCGCGCCGAGGCGGAGCGCTACCACGACGATCCGGAGGCGTTGGCCCGCGCGCCGCTGATCGACGTTTGCAGGTTGATCACGATGCATCTTCGCACCGACCGCTTCGTCGGCGGGCACTTCGCGTCGGCGGTCGCGTCGGGGCAGATCGCGGCGCTGCTGCGGCGCTTGCGGGCGCTCCGCGACGAGGACCGCTCGCGGTGAGCCGCGGCGAGCCCGGCGCTGCGAGAGGGTGTCGGCGCGGGGGAGATCGATCGCGTGTTCACGCGTCGCGCTTTCCGACGCCATGCGTCTGCGGCGCGCGCTCCGCGAACCCGGCCGGGGCGACTTCGGGGCGGTGTGCCGACGACGGGCTCGAGCCCGGCGAAGGCGCGCGTCTTCTTCTTCGATAACTCTATCGATTGGAAGGAGCGGCGCGGTGCATTGTCCGGCCTGTCGCGGCGCCGCGCATTGGCAGCGCACCCAGGTTCAGCCGCGCGGGCTGCTGTGCTGGCGCACGAAGCCGACCACTGCGGCGACGAACCGCGGGGCCGCGCGCTCGAGGTGGGCCGCGTGGTCGTAGCCGGCGAGCACTTCGATCTGGGCGCCGCCGGGGATCTGCGCCAGGCGCTCTCGCAGGCACGACGGCGTGACGACCGGGTCGCGGTCGCCGTGGATCGCCAGCACCGGCGCGTGCAGCCGGGTGAAGTCGGCCCACACGTGGAGGTCGCGCCAGTCGGCCTTGACCGGGTCGGCGGCCAGGGCCGCGGCGACGAAGGCGTCGGCGACCCCGGGCTCGAGCGCGTCGGGGGTGATGAAGTCGGAGCGCGCGGCGGCCTCGGTATTGCTGGCCCTGGCCGGCGGCCCCGGAGGCGCCGCGGGCGGGCTCGGCGGGGCCGTGGGCGGGCACGGCGAGCCGTAGAGGATCACGGGGCCGAAGGCGTCGGCGTGGCGCTCGGCCGCGAGCGCGGCGACGCGGGCCCCGAGCGACCAACCGAGCACTGCGGGCCGGGCCGGGAGGCCGGCGCCGGCGAGGCCGGCCACTGCGGCGAGATCGTCGGCGGCCTGGATCGGGTCGGTGTAGCCGCTGGGGTCGCGGGCGGTGGAACCATAGCCGCGCAGGTCGATTGCGTACACCGCGAGGCCCTCGGCGGCGAGGTTGTCCATCAAGGAGACGCGGGCGCCGGGCACCTGCAGGTCGAAGTCGGGCAGGGCGCTCCAGGTGCGGCCGTGGACGAGGACGATCGCGCCCCACGGCGCAGGCGGGCGCTTGAAGTGCACCGCGATGCTGTGACCGCCGACCGCCACGCTGGCGCGCTCGAGCGCGGGAGGTGGGCTGTCCTCGGGGACAGGTGGCGCGGGCGCGGGCGGTGGAGTCGTCGGTGGTGCGGCGACCTCGGGGGCGACCGGCTTCGCGGCCTCGCCGGCGCAGGCGAGGAGCGAGGCGGCGAGGAGGGCGACGGCGGGGCGGAGCATGCGGGGAGGGTGACAAGAAGCGGGGCGCGGGCGCAACGGGACGGGGCGGGTAGCTGCGCATGGGGCGGAGGTGTGCGGCGTAGGTGGCGAGGAGGAGCCGCGGGCGCGGCGGCGCAGGTAGGCGCCGATGGGCGGAGGATGTGGCGAGGGGGCAAGGCAGGTTGAGGGCCCGACGGGGCGGCGCGTGCGGACGCCCGGGACGGACGTGGGGCCCGGGGGCCTCGTGCTGTCGGCGCGTGCGCGGCTGGGGGAAGACCGCCGGCGTTGGTAAGGTGATCGGCATGCCGACCCGCCGCTTCCGTCGCCTGGTGCTCGTCGGTCTCGCTGCCGCTTGTGGGCCCGCGGCGCATCCTCCGGGGTTCGAGGGCGGGGTGCCGCGCCTGGTCGCGGAGGTCGGGATCGGGCCGTTCGCGGTCGGGATGACGCGCGCGCAGTTCGAGGCGGCGGCGTCGGCTGCCGGGCTGACCGTGCGGCCCGGCTTCTCCGAGAGGAACGCGTACGCGGGCCCGTACTTCGCGGCCTTCACCGACCGGGACGGGGGATGTCGACGGTGCTCGCGCCGTTCTCGGAGATCGGCGGCGTGGTGTTCGAGGGCCAGGTGCTGCCGCCGACGCTGGCTCAGGTGCCGCCGCGGGGCGTCGGCGGGGCGGCAGCCGTGGCCGCGAAGCTGCGCGGCTGCGGTGGGCTGGAGCTCGGCAGCGGCGCCGGCTGGCATGCGTGCGCGGGGCGGATCTCGGTCGAGGTCTCCGGCATGGAGGGCACGGTGTCGATCCGGGTGCTGTCGGACGAGGCGATGCGAGACCGCGAGCCGTGAGCGAGGCTCGCGGCGCCGCTTCTTCTCGAGATGCCGCGAGGGTCGAGAGGCGCGCTTCTCGGCGGCGTGCTGGGGGAGCGCCTCACTCGATCTTCACGGACTCGCAGATCTTCTCGGCCCAGGCGCGGGTGGCCGGGTAGCTGGGGACGGGCGGGTCGTCGGGCTTGCCGGTGCCGGTGCGCTGGATGAGCGTGCAGCGGACCTGTTTGTCGCCGTTGCGGTGGAGCGCGTCGACCTTGAAGAACAGGTGGTCGCTGCGCTCGGTGACGACGATCATGCCGCCGCCGGGCAGCTCCTCCTGGCGCGCCACGACCGGCGGCGGATTGTCCTGCGTCTTCGGGGTGGCGCTGCGGACGAACGCGGGCAGGTCCTTCGGCGCCATCATCGGTTCGACGAATTGATGGTGATCGAAGGATCCATGAAGGGGTTGCCGTCGGCGAAGGTCCAGTTGACGTACTTGTCGCGCTCGTTGGCGTCGCGCTTGAGGCCGGCCGGGATGTCGATCGAGACGGCGAGGCCGCCCACCGTCTCCCGGGTGGTGACGAGCGGGGTCTGGCTGCGGTCCGCGACCTCCTTGGGGGCCGGCGCGGCGGCGGGTTTGTCGGCTGCCGGCTTGTTGTCGGCGGCCGGCGGGGCGCCGCCGTCACAGGCGACGAGCAGGGTGAATGCACAGAGACGGGCGAGTCGGACCATGGGCGTCGCAGGGTGGCACGACGAGGCGCGAAAGCCCAGGCGAAGTGTCGCATGTGTGCAATTGAGGGTCGCAAAAATGCGAGGCTGCCCCCGCGCCACCGTCGCGCGCCGCCGTCCTCGGGAGTCCGTGTCACGAGAGCCAGGGGGCGGGGGCGTAGAACGTCGGCCGTCACCCGAGAGCCGCGGGTCCGGCCGGTCCGCTGGGCGCGTCACCCCGGCTCGAGCACGAAGGGGTAGAGGACGGTGACGGTGCCGCCGCCCTCGGGCGGAGGGATTGCCAGCGGCCGGCGACTGCGGCGATGCAGTCGGCGACCGAGCGCGCCCACCGGGGCAGCGTCGACTCCTGGACCGCGACCTGGGCCACCGTGCCGTCGCGGGCGATCGTGGATTGAATCGCCACGCGGCCGGTGAGCTTGGGGTCGCTGCCGAGACCCGTGTTGTAACAGGCGCGGACGTCGGCGATCCCCGCGCGGACGACCTTGCGGATGTCGTCCTTGTCGAGGGCGCCGTAGGGCTCGCCGGCGCCGGCGGGGGTGCTCTGCGCCCCGGCCTGGGCCTCGCCCTCCGGCGCATCGAGGCCGCCGAGGACGGCGGCGGGCTGGCTCGTCGACGCGCTCGCCGGGGCTGCGGGGGGCGACGTGTTCGCAGCGGGGCGGCAGGCGGCGAGCGACAGGACGAGCGCGGAGCAGAGGGGCGGAGCGACGCGGAGAGCCCGAGATATGGCCACGGAGCCAGGGTAGCAGGCGTGAACCGGCAACGCCACGCGCATTGTGTCGTCTGTCCCGAGAGCCAGGTCATCGTTTCGCTGCTCCGCGGGGGCGATGGCCGAGGTCGCGAGGAGTGGTGTCGCATGGACACGGAGGTGGCCCGAGGAGCAGGCCGCGGACCGGTGGGGCCGACACATGCTCGGGGGCGGCGCCTCCAGTAATGTCCTGAAGGACAGGTCGCCGGGGCGAGCGGCGGCGTACGGCGGGAGCCGCGTTCGCGCCGCGGGACATGACCCGAGGAGCAGGCGTTCGCGCCATGGGACATGCGGTGAGGTGGTGAGCGTTCGGCAGCCTGGCGCTGAGATGCGGGCCGGGCCTCCCCGACAGCGTTTCACGCGGGCTGATGCGAGTGGGCGCTCGCGTCAGAGACCACGCGACCCGAGCGCGCTGCCCTGGAGCCGCCGTCCCGGCTCAAGCCGACCCGCACGTGCTGTGAGAGGGCTCGAGAGGCGCGGGAGGGAGCGTTCAATGGCTCGGCGCCGGCGCCGGCTTGCTCATAAAACATGTCCCGAGAGCCAGGCGTCGAGCTCGCGGCGCAGGGGGCGAAGCCGTCGCTCGGGCCGAGGAGGGCGCGGGCCTCGGTGGCCAGGGCGCGGGCCTCGGCGCGGGCCGGAGGCTCGGGCCACAGCGCCTCGGCGAGGGTCAGGCGCAGGCGCGCGGCCACCTCGGGGCGGGCGGGGGCGTGGTCTCTCGGTTCGGCCGCGAGGGCGCGGCGCAGGGGCTCGCGGGCGGCCATGGGGTCGCCGGCGTCGAGGGCGGTGCGGCCGAGGCCGAGCAGCAGCGGCAGGACCTGCGGGTGGCCGTCGCCGCGGGGCTCGGCGATCGCCAGGGCGCGGCGGAACAGCGCCTGCGCGGCGGCGAAGCGGCGCTCGCGGCGGGCGACCTCGCCGAGGTCGTGCAGCAGGTCGGCGAGCTCGGGGTGGGTCGGGCCGAGGGTGCGCTCGCGGATCGCCAGCGCGCGGCGGAGGATCGCCTGCGCCTCGCCGAGCGCGCCCTGGCGCAGGCGGATCCGGGCGATGTGGCGCAGCGACGCGGCGACCGACAGGTGGTCCGGGCCGAGCGCGCGCTCCTTGATCGCCAGAGCGCGGGCGTGCAGCTCGGCGCCCTCCTCGTCGCGGCCGGTGTCGGTCAGCGCGGCCGCGAGGTTGCCGGTGAGCATGGCGGCCTGCGGGTGGTCGGGGCCGAAGAACTCCTCGGCGAGGGCGACCGCGCGGCGGTGGGTGGCCTCGGCCTCGGCGTGCAGGCCCAGCTCGGTGAGGGTGTTGCCGAGGTTGCTCAGGGTGCCGATCAGCGCCTGCGGATCGGGCCGCTCGGGGCGGTCGAGCAGGGCGAGGGCGCGCTCGTGGAGCTCGCGCGCGGCCGCGAACTCGCCGCGGATCTGGCGGACGATGCCGGTGTGGCCGAGCCGCTTGGCCTCGAGGACATGTCCTTCGGGACCTAGCCTTTGGACCATGGCGCCGGCGAGCTCGGACCAGCGCACGGCCTCGTCGGTGGTGGTCTGGTAGACGCCGACGCAGGCGATGAGCTCGACCATGGCGCGCGCGGCCAGCTCGTCGAGCCGGGCGGCCACGGCGGCGAGGGCGGCGCGGGTGAGGGTGACCTCGGCGGCCCGCGGGTCGCGGGTGCGGTTCTGCAGCAGGCCGAGGATGTAGGCCGCCTCGGCGGCGAGCGGGAGTGGTCGAGGAGGGCGGCGGCGGCGGCGGCCTCCTCGGCGCGGGCGAGGCCGTCGGGCAGGCGGCCGGCGTCGAGCAGGGCCTTGGCGTCGGCAAGCTGCTGGCGGACGGCGTGGATCTGGGCCAGCGCGGCGGGGTCGGCCGGCGGGGCGGCCGGGGCGGCGAGGGCGGCCGGGTCGGAGCAGCGCTGCACCGGGGTGAGGGCGGCGGCCGCCTGGACGGCGCGGCCCTCGACGTCGGGACCTGTCCGAACGAGCAGGTCAGTGAGGGCCGCGAGCTCGCGCCGGCGCTCGTCGAGGCAGGTCATGCGCAGGTCGAGCAGGGCCTGCGACTGCTCGTGGCGGACGTGGGTGGCCCGGCAGGCGTCGGCGTGGGCGGCCAGCCAGGCGGCGGTCCAGGCGTCGAGGGTGGCGACGACGCGGTCGGCGGTGGCGCGGGCGTGGGCGCGGCCGGTGGCGAGCAGCGCCGCGTGGACCTGGGCCCGGCGGGTCGGGTCCCAGGCGCCGGCGAGGGCCAGAGCGCCGCCGCGACACGCCTCGTCGTCGGCCCCGGAGCGGGCGTAGCCCCACACGCCGGCGCCGAGGAGCAGGCCGAGCGCGAGGCCGGCGGCGCCGGCGGCCCGGGCCCGCCGCGAGCGCAGGGCCCGGCGCTCGAGCACGTCGAGCAGGGCGCCGACGTCGGGCCAGCGCGCGCGCGGGTCGACGCTGAGGCCGCGGGCCAGCGCGCGCGGCAGCCAGGCGGGGGTGCGCCTGTCTCTCGGGATAGGTCGCAGCTTGCCGCGAGAGATCGCCTGCAGCAGCGCCATCGCCCCGCCGTCGCCGAACGGGTGGGCGCCGTGGACCGCCTCCCACAGGGCGACGCAGAAGCTGAACTGGTCGGTGCGCGGGCTGGTCGGCAGGCCCATGAACTGCTCGGGGGCCATGTACGCGGGGGTGCCGACGAGGGCGCCGACGCGGGTGAGGCGGCTGTCGACGCTGACCAGCGAGCCGACGTCGAAGTGGGCGCCCGAGGCCTCGGGAAGTAGCTCGCGGAGGCCGGAGGCCTCGAGGGAGGCGCTCGCGGAGGCCGGAGGCCTCGAGGGGGAGGCGCTCGCGCAGGCCGGAGGCCCACGGCGGCGGAGCATCGGCGCTGGCCTTGGGGACATGTCCTTCGGGACCTGGCTCTTCGAGCTCGCTGGTGCGCGCCAGGCCGAAGTCGAGCACGCGCACGCGGCCGTCGTCGCCGACGAGCACGTTCTCGGGCTTGAAGTCGCGGTGGACCAGGCCGGCGGCGTGGGCCGCCTGCAGGCCGCGGCCGGCGGCGACGAACAGGGCGAGGACGGCGCGCCAGGGCAGCTTGTGCTCGGCCAGGTAGTGGCGCAGGGTGACGCCGGGGACGAACTCCATGGCGACGTAGACGCGGCCGTCGACCTCGCCCGCGTCGTGGACGCCGACCACGTTGGGGTGGGCCAGCCGGGCCAGGGCCTTGGCCTCGCGCCGTAGGCGAGCGCCGGGGCCGTGGCTGTCGTCCTCGCGCTTGCCCTCGGGCCGTCCGAGCAGCTTGAGCGCGACCTTGCGATCGAGGCCGGGATCGAAGGCGGCGTAGACGACGCCCATGCCGCCGGCGCCGAGCCGCTCGAGGATGATGTAGCGCCCGAGCAGCTGGCCGCGCTCGAGCGGAGCGTCAGGGTCGAGCGGCTGCGGCGCGACCGGGTCGTCGGCGACCGCGGTGCGCGTCAGCGCGAGCGTATCGGCGTAGGCCCGGTCCTCCACCAGCGAGGCAGTATATCGAGGCGGCCGCCGCTCGGCGCGGGCGGTTTTGCCCGGCCGCGATCGCGTGGGCAGACCCCGTCCGCAGGCGGGGTCAGGCCGCGACGCCCCGGGGTCCGGTGAATTCGTCGGGCAGGCACGGATGAGATCGGCGGGGCGGGCCGGCGCGATCGGCCGGTGAACCGGGTGACGCGAACGCGACGACGCGGCCGGCGAGGGCGACGCGCGGAGGGGACCCGGATCGGCGCAGCTCGGGCGCTGACCGGGATGACCGTGCGGGGCGGGGGAGGCCGCCTATAAGATGGCTTTTGGGGCATGTTTTGAAAGACATGTCGAAGGCCGGGCGCGCCGTTGGGGGCGGGTCGAGCGACGGCACACGCGCCGCGATCACTTGATGCTCAAGGGTGAGGTCGTCGAACAAGATGTCGGAGACGCCGGCGCGGAGGCGGACGGCGATTGCATCCCGAGAAGACACGGCTGATCTGCTCCGGCAGCCTGGCCGCGGCGAATCGTCATGAACGAGGGCAGGGAAGGCCGGAAGTTTTCGACTTCCTCGGATTCACGCATATCTGCGGGAAGACGAGGTCGGGGAAGATCCGGCTTCACCGTCGCACTCGACGGCGGCTGCACAGTCGAGAGCGCGAGCCTGTCGAGCTGGATTCGCTGTTCAGGGTCGAGGCCATGGTCGACGTCCTGGTGGCCTGCTTCGGCCGGGAAGAGCTATCCGATCACGCCGCCGGTGAGCTCGGAGATGCTCTTGCCGGTCACGACAGAGACCAGGCTGAGGCCCCAGAGCACGACCAGCAGCAGCAGCAGCAGCGGCTTGTAGACGATGTACTCGCCGCGACGCTTGCGCATGATGGCGATCTGCAAGCCAAAGCCCAGCAGCATCAACGTGGTGAATCCAAGCAGCAAGTACGAGACATCGGCGGACATGGCTCGGGGAGTAGCACGTTGCAGCGTGCGCGAAGGCATCCGCAGCGGTGATCTTCTTCACGATTCAAATCAGCACAGACAGAGCGACTGAACCCCTCCTGATCCGTCTGGCTATCCCCTCTACCAAGAAGCTGGCCTTCGGTCGGAGGGACGTCCGGCCGTCGGGGTCATGCGGCCGGCCGGAGCTCGACCTCATCGCCCAGGCTGGCCAGGCGTTTGGTGAGTTTGGCGACGGTGTGGGTCTGGTCCTTGCGCTCGAAGAAGTTGTTGCCGAGATCGCGGAACCGGCACCGCGTCGACAGGATGGCGTGTCTGCAGGGCCTCGGCCTGTGCGCCCGCGACGCCATGCTCAAGCTGTGCGACGACCTCCAGCTCAGCGCCCTGCTCCTGTGCGGCAACCCGCCCAAGGAGATCTGCGACGCCATCACCATGATGTGCGGGGACGCCCCGCTGCTGCTCTGCCTGCTGTGATCGTCCATGACATGTCCCATGCAACATGTCTTGAGCAACATGTCCTCGACGACCGCTGCTGCGCTCGTCGGGGACATGCCTTGCAAGCCATGTCTCGGTAGACAGCTCCGCGGTGACAAAGGCCTGTCAGCCCGACGACGGCCCGGCCTCGCGCACGAGCGGGACCCCGAGCCGCGCCGCCAGCGTCTCGGCCGCCTGTTCGGCCGCCGCCTCGCGGGTCGGCTCCGCCGCGGCGTCGAGGTGCAGCGCCCCGAGATCGAGCGTCCCCGCGCCGGTCCGCGCCTGCAGCCGCAGCCAGCGGACATCTCCGTGGCGCGTCGAGGTCGTCGTCGTTCGCGCCTCGATGGCGACCACGTCCGTCGCGCGCCGGCGCCGGCGCAGCAGCGCCCCGCGGGCGTCGAGCACCACCTCGCCGGGGCCGACCGCGATCCGCCGCACCCCGTCGACGTGAAACCCGAGCATCACCAGCTGCAGCACGAACCACGTCAGCGTCAGCAGCACCACCGCGAGGACCACGTCGCCGACGCCCGAGCCGCGCGTCCACGCCGCGTAGGGGATCAACCCCATCAGCACCACCACCAGCGCCAGCAGCCAGTACAGGGCCCCGCGCAGCAGCCAGTCCGCCGCGCTGCGGCGCCGCGTCAGCACCAGCCGCGCGCCGTCGTCGACCGCGACGAACGGCCGAAACGGATCGCGGATCGTCGTCATGCCCGCGATCCTACCGCAACTCCGCCGCGCAACTCCGCGCGCCGCATGGACTCGAGTCCAGGGTCCGGCGACAGCCGTCGCCCGCCGATCGCCGCTGGCGCCCGCTCCGGCCGCTTCCTCGCCCTGGCACGCCGCGTGCTCTTTCGGCCGCGATGGCTTCGACCTTCGCCCCGATCTCCCTCGCGCTCACGACCGCGCTCCTCCTCGCCTGCGGCAACGGCAACGGCGCCGCCACCGACGCCACCACCGCCGAATCGACCACCACCGACGCCGGCACGGCCTCCACCACCACTGGCACCACCGACGTCGAGCCGACCACCGGCGCTCCCGCCGGGCGCCCCAACTGGCACGAGGACGTCGCCCCCGTGGTCGCCGAGCATTGCCAGGGCTGTCACATCGCCGGCGGCATCGCCCCCTTCACCATGGAGACCTACGAGGACACCCGCGACTGGGCCGCGGTCATGGCATTCGACGTCGCCGAGGGCCTCATGCCGCCGTGGCACGCCGTCGAGACCGACGCCTGTCAGCCGCCCCACGGCTTCAAGCACGACGCGCGCCTGTCCGACGAGCTCAAGGCCATGTTCCAGGCCTGGTCCGACAACGGCGCCCCCGAGGGCGATCCGTCGCTCGCCGCGCCGCTCCCGACCCCGCCCTCGCTCGATCTGCCGGACCCCAGCGCCACCGCGATCATGGCTTCCGGCGTCACCGTCGAGAAGCTCGACAACACCCTCGATTTCTTCAATTGCCTGAGCATCGATCCCGGCAACGAGACCGACGTGTTCGTCACCGGTCTGCAGCTCATCCCCGGCAACCGCAAGATCGTGCACCACGTCCTGATCTACGTCGACGAGGCCGCTGAGTCGGCCGGCTGGGCCAACGGTATCAAGCCCGACTGCGGCGGCAGCTCCGGCCTCAGCGGCAAGGCCCCGCTCGTCAGCGGATGGGTCCCCGGCGGCCTGCCGATGGAGGTCCCCGCCGATGTCGGCATCGCCTTGCCCGCCGGCGCGCGGCTGGTCCTCAACGTCCATTATCACGCCACCGGCGCCGGCCCCGAGCAAGATGACGCCACCGGCCTCGCCCTGCGCTGGACCACCGAGCAGCCCGAGTGGGTCTCGATGTTCTCGCTCCTCGGCGCCCCCGGCGACGGCACCCCCTCAGCGGCCCCTTCGTCATCCCCGCCGACACCACCGACCACGTCGAGGAGTTCGAATGGAAGGTCACCGGCCCCGGCAACACCGACTTCCCCGACTCCGTCGAGGCCCGCCTGTGGGCCGTCGCCGCCCACATGCACAAGGTCGGCGTCGACCTGCGCGTGTGGGTCGAAGATCGCGACAGCGGCGCCGAGACCTGCCTGCTCGAGACCCCGCGCTGGGACTTCGACTGGCAGCGCGTCTACGAGGTCGACCGCCCGCTCGGCGACATGGTCCGCCTCAAGTCCGGCGACACCATCCGCGTCCGCTGCGTCTATGACAACACCATCCAGAACCCCGGCGTCCAGGAGGCGCTCGCCGAGGTCGGCCTCGACGCCCCGATCGACGTCCAGCTCGGCGAGGAGACCCTCGACGAGATGTGCATCGGCGCGATCGGCGTGGCCGTGCGCCAGCCCTGAGCCCGCCTGGCCGCCGCGAATCCGCGTGCGACCGGCATCATCTTCTACCCAAGATGGTGGACGACGGTTCTAGGCATCCTGTGGATCGTCGGCCTTACCAGGCTCGTCCGCGCATCCGCTCGGCGCCAGCGGCTGCTCTCGCCTGTCAAAGAGCCGGTGGTGCCTGCGGCGCCTGCGAGGGCTCTCGCTCATGATGCCGGCGCGGCTGCATCTCCGCCGTCTACAAACACCCAGACTTCAGCGCAAGCCGTGGCCAACTTGGCCATGAGGCCCAATCTTCCCAGGTCGGGTACATGAGGCCCCGCCGCGCGGACGCGGTCACCATCACCATCGGAGATGGCGCTGAAGACATGTTCTTGAGGGCATGTGTGAGGCCGGGCGCACGCCCCGCGATCACTTGACGCTCAGGGTGAGGTTGTCGAACCAGATGTCGGAGGCGCCGCCGTCGGCGCCGGAGCCGAGGCGGACTGCGATTCGCTGGCCGACAGCGGCGTGCCCGGGCGGCACCTTGAAGCTCGCGCCCGCGACCTGGGCCCATTCATGCTTCGCGTTGAAGGTCTCGCTGGCGAGCGGCTTGAAGGTCGCCAGGTTGTTGGGGTCGGTGAACCAGCCGATCTGGAGCGGGACCTTGCCGGTGCCGTCGCCGCCGCCGTTGACCCAACCCTTGAAGACGTAGGTCTTGCCGGCCTCGAAGGTGAACGGGGTGTTCTGGCTGACCGACTCGGAGGCGGCGGCGTAGTAGCCGAAGCGCAGGCCGAGGCCGCCGTTGTTGGGGCGCACGTGGTCGCCCTTGTGCTCGGCCCAGGCGCCCTGGGCGACCCAGCCGATGATTCGGTCGCCGGCCTGGCCGCCCGGCTTGATGGCCTCCATGGTGCCGTTGTCGAGCGTCAGGACGTTGTCGGCGGGGTCGTCGTCGACGATGTCGGTGGTCCACCGCGAGGCGCTGAGGAGCTCCATCTGCCCCTGCTTGTTCTTGACCTGGTAGGTGCTGCGCACCCGGTAGGTGTTGCCGGCGTCGGCCGGGAACGGGGTGTGGCACTGCCAGACCTCCTTGCCGACGCGGAAGTAGTTGTCCTTCGTCATCGGCTGCCACGGGGCGGCGTAGTGCGGCTTCCACTCGACCTGGAACTTGGTGCCGAAGGTGCTGGTGTCGATCCACTTGACCATGAGGCCCTGCGCGCAATCCTTGGGCGCGGGGACGGTGGGCAGCGGCAGCGGGGTCGGCAGCGGGTAGACGTCGAGGGCGGCGGAGGGCTTGGACAGGCAGTTGTTGGTCCTGTCGACGCCGACGAGGCGCAGCTTGACGTGCTTGTTCATGAGCGCGCTGACGTCGACGTCGACCGGGCCGGCGGCGGCGGAGGTCTCGTGGAGGACCGTCCACGGCCCGGACTTGGCGACGTCGAAGGACTCGACGCGGGTGACGGCGAACAGGGCGGCCGCGGCGGTGAACTCGAGCTTGCTGCGGCGCGGGTCGTCGACGTTGGTCACGCGCGTGAGCTCGGGCTTGGCGGTGGTCTTCGGGCACTCCGCGAGCTTCTGCCGCAGGTAGGTCACCGGGGCCGCGGCCGGGCCCTCGCTGGTGGTGCGGTCGGCGACGTGCAGGGCCTTGACGTAGTACTGGGCGTCGACGCTCTCCTTGTCGACGTAGGAGAACACGTTGCCGGCGACGCTGGTGAGCTTCTGCCAGGTGGCGTCGGTGAGCCGCTTGCGGTAGAGGTCGAAGCTGGTGGTCTTCTGGACGGCGTCGCCCCAGGTGACGAGGGTGCCGCCGCCCTTGGGGTCGGCCTTGACCGCGAGGTTGATCGGGGCGCGCATGCGCCGGTGTCGATCGGCAGCGAGGAGGTGGTGTCGCTGTCCTTGCAGGCGCCCTTGGAGGCGTAGATCCGGTAGCGATAGGAGGCGCCCTCGTTGGGCAGGACGTTGGGATCGATCGCAAACAGCGAGCCGGTGCCGGCCTTGCCGCCGAGGCGGAACTGCGCCAGCGCGCCGGTCTCGTTGGTGGTCCAGCGCTTGACGAGGAAGCCGGTCTCGTTGACGGCGTGGTCGGTGAACTCCACGGTGGCCCTGTCGACCCGGACCGTGATCTTCTCGATCTCGGGGCTGCGCGGCGGGCTGCTCGGCTGCACGGGAGGGGTCAGCGGCGCCGCCGGCGAGCGCATGGTCTTGCCGGAGGGCGTCTGATAGAGCGCATGCACGGTATAGATGTATTTCTTGTCGGGCAGGGCCTCGATGTCGTTGTAGGCGCGCACTGTCGCCAGCGGGGTGGCGAGCACCCGCCACTTCCTCCGGATCGAGGCGCTTGACCTCGTATTCTTTGAGGTGGGCCGCGGTGGCCGCCGGGTCGGGCGTCCAGGCCAGCTTGACGCCGACGCAGTCGTCGTTGACGAGGGGGCTGAGGATCGGCGGCTCGGCGACGCAGTCGCGGGCGAACGCGAGGGTTTCGGTCCAGAGGCCGGCCTTGGTGCCCTGATACGAGCGCAGGCGCACTTTATAGGTGCCCTCGTCGGGGGCGGGCAGGTTGAAGCTGGTGCCCGTGGTCTTGTGATAGGTCGGGGCGGGGATCTTGCCGGCCTTGGTCGGTCCGGTGATCTCGAGCTCGTAGCTGTCGGCGCCGGTGGCGGCGTTCCAGGTGGCCGCGAGCTGGCCCTCCTGGCAGCGCTCGCTCAGGAGCGGCCTCTGGGGCATCGGCGGCGGGACGGTGTTGTTCTTGCCCTTGGTGGTCTTGGTCACCTCGGCGGCGGTCGCCGACCTGTCGCCGTGATTGAAGGTGCGAAGGGAGAAGAGGTAGTCGGAGGCGTCGAACAGATTGGTGACCTTGTGCTCGCGGTCCTGCACGCCGGCGGCGATGACCGTGCCCGGGTATTGCTTCGGCTGCGAGGCCGCGCCCGCGCCGCGCGAGTAGACGAGCTCGTACTGGGTCGGCTTGGGCCCGACGTAGTTGGGACAGGCGGACTTCCAGCGCAGGACGATCTGGCCGTAGGCGTTGTCGACGTAGTCGGCGGTGAGGTGCGTCGGCGGCTCGAGGTTGACGCCCGTCATCGGCGCGGACTTCGTGACGAGGCCGGCGCCCTGGCCGCTGAGGATCTTGCGCTCGAGGGTGTAGACGAACTCGGAGCAGGGCTCGACGCCGGCGAAGCTGTCCTTGTAGATGTCGAGGACGTCCTTGACCTTCTTCGACCACGAGTGCTGGATGAGCTTCTGGCGCTGGCCGAGGGTGTTCTTGTAGACCTCGCGGTGCAGGGTGAACTCGGCCCGGCTGCACGGCGAGGTGATGATCTCGAGGTCGACCTTGCCGTTGCGGACGTCGGCCGCGTCGGGCTGGATGAGGGCGTGCTTGATCGTCAGCGCCGCGTCGCACTTCTCGCCCCAGGGGGCGAAGGTCTTGCCGTTCGGGCGCAAGAACAGGTACGGGGTGCCGAGGTCCTTGGCCTCGCGGACGTTGATGCAGCGGTCGCCGGAGTAGGCGCCCACGTTGTAATAGTTGTACTCGCTGACCTTGGCCCAGTCGCCGGCGACGCACTCGACGACCGCGACGTGGCCGTAGTCCTTGGCGCCGTTCTCTCCGATCTTGCTGACCACGATCGTGCCGGGCTCGGGGTCGAGCTGGACGCAGGTCACCCCGTCCTTCTCCGGCGTCGCGCTGCATTCGGACTTCGCCGCCCAGGTGTAGGCGTGGCCGCCGTGGCCCAGCCCGGAGCGGTAATTGGCGTACTCGACGCACTGGACGCCCGCGGTCTTTTGCGTCCAGGTCTTGTCCGCCAGCGGGATGTCCGGGCACCGGTCCTGGCAAAACTTGTCCTTGTCGGCTGCAGCGGCGGAGCCCGCGGCGCCGGCGACGAGGCCGGCCAGCGCGGCGGAGCCGCAGCGCGTGATGGTGAGGCGAGAGGTGCTGCGAGTCATGAGGGTGCGATTCGTGAGTGGAGCCCGGATGATTGGCGGCGGATGGTGCGTCGCCGGCGATCGTGAGCACTGCGCGGTGGCGGGCGAATGATGGCAGTGGGGGCGCGGGCGCGGTCTTGTCAGTGGAGGGAGCGCGGGGGCGACATGAGGCGGAGCGGAGGTCGTCCGCGCGCGTGTCGGCTCGCGCGACGCGAGGTCCCGGGAGGGATGACAGGCGCCCGGCTGCGATGTCGCGGCGGTCGATCGAGAAAATCGGCGGCGCTCGTCCGCGCGTCGCGAGGCGTGCGTGCTCGACCGCGGGCTCGGGAATCATCGTGGTCGGCGATCGCAGTCAGGGCGGCGATTGCAGCGTCAGGGCGAGGGTCAAGGCCGCGAGCGCGTGCGGGCGCGCTGCGAGGCGGTGCGCGAGCGCGACGGCGAGGACGGGTGGCGCTGTCGATGCGCGACCCCGTGAGGCGTCGTTCGCAGCGCCCGTTCGCCATGCCGAGGGGGTCCTCGGCGTTGACGGGGCCCGGCCGTTCGCGCCAAAACCGAGGGAGCGTGATCGTCCCCGAAGCTTCCCTGACATCGCTCCGATTCCGGCGGCTGCGGGCCGTCAGTCGCTTGCTGGGGCTCGATGTCGTCGTCGACGGCGACGAGCTCGTGCTGACTCCCGCAGCGGCGGAGCGCTCGATTTCCTGGTCTTCGGGACAGGTTACGAGGTCGGAGACGTTCGACGTCCGCGCGGGCGCGCCGGAGCCGGGCGGCCTGTTCTGCCCGGCGATCTTCGCCGACGAGCCGGGACGCACGGGCCACGTCGAGCTGGCGGCGCCGGTGGTGCCGGGGCCGGCTCGTCCGCTCCTCGCCGCGCTGCTGGGCGTGTCCGAGGTCGACCTCGTGGCCCTCGGCGTCGACGAGCTGGTCGCGCGAGTCGAGCGCGCCGAGGCCGAGGGGCAACGATCGCGGGCTGGCGGCCGCGACAGCTGGTGTGGTGGTCGCTGCTGGCGCGGCGGTCGCTCGGGAGCGGGGTGACAGGGCGAGCGGTCAAGCCGCCGGGTGCGCCAGGTTGCCGCCGCCACCGCACTCCAGTCCTTCGGGACAGCCGCCGCAATCCAGCATACCGCCGCTGCTGCTGTCGATGACGTGGCGGTCGCGCATGTCGTCGGCCAGGAGGCATCGTCGGCCGAGTGTATGCGGCGACGAACCGTGCTCGCTGCCGCCGGCCTGCGCGGTGCGCGAGCAAGGCTGCGCCTCGAGGCGGCGCCCGCCGCGAATACGACGGGTCCGCCGCGACCTTCGATTGCCGAAAGGAGCTCTATCGATTCGACGGCTCGCGGAGGGCGACGGGACCGTCGAGATCATCGTCGCAAGAAATAGCGACGGGGAGCCGATCAGGGGACCACAGGAGGAGGCGGAGGAGCAGCCGGGGGCGGTTGGGCGGCGTCGGTCCGGGCGATGTTGGCGACCCAGCCCTGGGGCGTGCGGATGTAGACGACGCGCTGGTCGCAACCCGAGGCGCCGACCTGGGTGGCCCAGTCGTCGAACCACATGCCGTTGCCGCCGACGGCGAGGACCGTGAGGCCGATCTTGTCGGCGGGGCAATTGAGGTCGAAGCTGGCTCGCTGGGCGATCTTCTGGCGATCCTCCAGCCACGGGTCGGGGTTGAGCGTGAAGCCGTCGACGACGAGCTCCGGGGTGGGGCTGTGGCGGCAGCCGCCGAAGAGGGCGAGGACGAACGGGACGAAGAGGAGCGAACGCGGTAGGTGCATTGGTTCTCCGAGAGCGGCGGTTGGATGCAAAGAGACATCCGCAGTGCTCGTCGGGCGCGAAGGCCCATGACACCGAAGATGTCCGATGAGGCGGCTCGGAGTCTGGCATTCGCCCGCGTTCGCCGACCATGAGGGGCGGATGATGAAGCTCACGCTTCGCGGGGGCGGTAGGGCGTGCGAGCCCCTGACCGTGACGGCTTTTGCCGGCGACCACGAACTTGCGGGACGTCCTGGGAATGAAACTCGCGGCTTGAAACGGGCTCGGGGCAGTCGATGACCGCCGGCGATACGACCGGGATGTCATCCATTGGACGTCGCGCACGCGACGAGAGCTGCGGTCTCCCGCTCGAATTGCGAGCGAGGTGCTCGACCTCGGTCCGGTCCGCCGCGCGCGACTCGAAGGGCGGCCCGCGGCCGTCGCGGGCTCCTACAGGTGAGCGACGCGATGCGCGGCGAGTTGCCGCGCAGTCTCGCAGCGTGGGGCTCGAGCCGGCCGTCGCGGACGAGGCGGCACGGGGCCGGGTGCGTCACGCCGCCGGTCGCTCGAGGCTGGCGATGTCGATGACGAAGCGGTAGCGCACGTCGCCGGCCAGCAGGCGCTCGTAGGCCTGATTGATCTGCTGGATCGGGATGAGCTCGATGTCGCTGACGATGCCGTGCGCGGCGCAGTAATCGAGCATCTCCTGGGTCTCGGCCATGCCGCCGATGCCCGAGCCGGCGAGGCGCTTGTTGCCCCAAATCAGGCCCATCGCGCCCACCGGCGTCGGCTCCGGCGGGACGCCGACGAGCACCATCGTGCCGCCGACGCGCAGGGTGCCGAGGTACTTGTTGTAATCGTGCGGCGCCGAGACGGTGTCGATGATGAGGTCGAATTGGTTGGCGAGCCTGGTGAACGTCGCGTCGTCCTTCGTGACCGCGAAGGCGTGGGCGCCGAGTCGGCGCGCGTCGGCCTCCTTCGACGGCGAGGTGCTGAGCAGCGTGACCTCGGCGCCCATCGACGCCGCGAGCTTGACCGCCATGTGGCCGAGGCCGCCGAGGCCGACGACGGCGACGCGGTCGCCCTTCTTGCAGCCGTATTGCCGCAGCGGCGAGTAGGTGGTGATGCCGGCGCACAGGAGCGGGGCGGCGCCGGCGGGGTCGAGGCCGGCGGGGATCTTGAGGGCGAAGTGCTCGGGGACGACGATCCGCGTCGAGTAGCCGCCATAGGTCGGGGTCTCGCGGTCCATCTCGGTGCCGTTGTAGGTCTGCGCCGAGCCCTTCTCGCAGAACTGCTCGAGGTCGCGGCGGCACACCTCGCACTCGCGGCAGGAGTCGACGATGCAGCCGACGCCGACGAGGTCGCCGACGCCGAGCTTCGTCACCTCGGCGCCGACGCGGCCGACGCGGCCGACGATCTCGTGGCCGGGGACCATCGGGAAGAGGGCGCCGCCCCACTCGTCGCGCGCCTGGTGCAGGTCGGAGTGGCAGACGCCGCAGTAGAGAATGTCGATGAGCACGTCGTGCGGGCCGGGCTCGCGGCGCTCGATGGTGTGAGGGGCGAGCGGGGCGCTCGCGTGGGCAGCGGCGTAGGCGGAGGTCTTCAGCATGGGGTCGTTCCTCTCCTCGGGCTGGGGAGCGTAGGCGCCGGCCCGGACGGAGGAAACGCGTAGAATGCGAACACGCCATGTAGTAAATCTTCACGATGGCCTTCACGCCCCTGAACGCCCTGAACGCTTTCCTCGCGGTGGCGCGGCGCAAGAGCTTCGCGGCCGCGGCGACCGAGCTGGCGATCTCGCCGTCGGCGCTGAGCCAGTCGGTGCGCCAGCTCGAGGAGCGGCTCGGGGTGGCGCTGCTGTCGCGGACCACGCGGAGCGTGGCGCTGACGGAGGCGGGGCGGCGGCTGTTCGAGCAGGCGGGGCCGGGGGTCGAGCAGGCGCTCGAGGCGCTCAAGTCGGCCTCGGCGCAGGCCGACGAGGTCACGGGTCGGGTGCGCCTCACGGTGCCGGCGATCGCGGTGCCGTTCGTGATCACGCCGGTGCTGCCGCGGTTCGTCGCCAGCTACCCGAAGGTCGAGGTGGAGGTGCAGGTCGAGAACCTCCGCCGCGACATCGTCGCCGAGGGCTTCGACGCCGGGGTCCGCCTCGAGGAGTTCATCGAGCGCGACATGGTCCAGGTCCGGCTGACGCAGCCGTCGCGCTTCGTCGTCGCCGGCGCGCCGGCCTACCTCAAGCGGCGCGGGGCGCCCGAGGCCCGAAGGACCTGCTGGCGCACGAGTGCATCAGCTACCGCTCGTCGACCACGCGGGCGCTCTACGCCTGGGAGCTCGAGCGCGGCAAGAAGAGCTGGCGGATCCCCGTGCAGGGCTGCGTCACCACCAACGACGAGCGCGTGATGCTGGCGATGGCCGAGGCCGGGCTGGGGCTCATCTACGCGTTCGAGCCGACGATCCTGCCGCAGCTCCGGCGCGGCAGCCTGCGCCTGGTGCTCGAGCCGTTCGCCGCGGCGGTGCCGGGGCTGTTCTTGTACTTCCCGAGCCGCGCCCAGGTGTCGCCGGCGCTGCGGGCGTTCATCGACACCGCGCGCGAGGTGACCACGGCGCTGCGCAGCAGGAGGGCGAGGGCGCGGCGCCGCGGTGAGCTCCACGCGAGGGTGTGCGGACCCTCGACGCGACTGGAAGCGGCTCGACGCGCTGGCGAAAGAGATCTCGGCGAGCGAGGGACTCGCGCGTCGCGCCCTGCAGATCCGCCGTCGCAATCGCGAGCGCTCGGTCGGGCGGCCAGCGCTCGCGGCCGCGGACGAGGCCGACGTGTCCGGGCGATGCGTGTGGCGCCAGGAGCGCGCCGGCGAATTCCGACGCCGCGAGTTCCGCTGTGGAGGCGCCACGGGTCCGCCGGTTGCGGTACAAACCCGCCCCTCACGATGCCTGCCAGCGCCCCCAGAGTCGGGATCGATTTCGGCACCTCGAGCTCGGCGCTCGCGCTCGTCGACGCCGAGGGCCACGTCCGCTTCGCGCAGCTGCCGACGCTCGGGACGCTCGCGCCGAGCTGGCGCACGCTGCTGTTCTTCGAGCCCGACGAGCAGGAGGTCCAGCGACCGATCCTGTACACGGCCGGCGGCGAGGGGATCGAGGCCTACCTCGAATGCATGGGCGAGGGCCGGCTGCTGCAGTCGTTCAAGACCCACCTGACCACCGAGTCGATGGGGCGCACGCAGGTGGCCCACCACGCGATCGGGCTCGACGACATGATCGCGCTGTTCCTGCAGCGGCTGCGCGAGCGCGCCGAGCAGCACCTCGGGGTCGCGCTCGAGTCGGCGACGATCGGGCGGCCGGTGCACTTCGCCGGCGGGACCACGCCCGAGGCCGACGCGCTGGCGGCCGACCGTCTGCTGGCGGCGGCGCGCCGGGCCGGCTTTCAGGACGCGCGCCTCGAGTTCGAGCCCGTGGCGGCGGCGCATCACTACGAGCGCACGCTGACGCGGCCGGAGCTGGCGCTGGTCGCCGACTTCGGCGCGGGCACCACCGACTTCTGTCTGATGCGCATGGGCCCGACGGGCCGCGGCGACGACCGCGCCCGCGACATCGTCGCCACCGGCGGCGTCGGTGCGGCCGGCGACGACCTCGACGCGGCGCTCATCGAGAACCTCGTGTGCCCGGCGCTCGGCAAGGGCGATTCTTATGTGGAGATGGGGAAGGAGCGGCTGATCCCCAACTCGTATTATTACAAGCTGGCGCGCTGGCATCACCTGCCGTTCCTCGCCGGCACCCGCGTGCGCGCCGAGCTCGAGCGCCTGCGCCGCGGCGCGCGGCACCCCGAGCGGATCGCCAAGCTGATGCACATCATCGAGACGAACGGCGCGTTCCACCTGCACAAGGCGGTCGAGCGCACCAAGGTCGAGCTGTCGAAGAGCAAGCAGGCGAAGTTCGACTTCAGCGACGGCGAGATCGACATCCACGCGGCGGTGACCCGCCGCGACTTCGAACGCTGGATCGCCCCGACCACGGCCTCGATCGCGGCCTGCCTCGACGACACGCTGGCCCGCGCCGGGGTGACCCCGGCCGAGGTCGACTGCGTGTTCATGACCGGCGGCACGGCGTTCGTGCCGGTCATCCGCGCGCTGTTCGAGGACCGCTTCGGCGCGGGCAAGCTGCGCAGCGGCGACGAGCTGATGTCGATCGCGTCGGGCCTGGCCCTGCGCGCGGCGGCCCCCGACCGGGGGTGAGCATCGCCAGCGGTCTGCGAGGAGGGTCGGCCGTGCGACGGACGTCGCGAGCTGCGACCTCCGGAAGATCCGCAGCGGGTTCTCCGGAGAACCTCGGCGAGGGCGCGGCGCGCTGCATTTTCGTGGCCGGCGCGGTCCTGCGGGTTAGGATGGCGGCCACCTCGTGAAGCGGCGTGACATCCTCGTCTCCGCGGGCAAGGGCGCGGGCTGGCTGGTCGCCGGGGCCTCGCTCGGCGCCTGTCGAACCGCTGGCCCCGAGCCGGCACATCCCGCGGCGAGCGAACCGCCGCCGGTGCTCGAAGGGTGGCTGGAGCGCTGGCTGGCGGCGTTCAACGATCCCGACCTGCGCACGTACAAACAATTTGTCGAGGCGCACGCGCCGACGGTGCGGCCGTACGTCGACGACGACCTGGGGGTCCGCGAGATCACCGGAGGCTTCGAGCTGCTTCGTTCGCAGGTGACGGGCCCGCAGGAGATCACCGCGTGGGTGAAGGATCGCGCGTGGGACCGGCGCTCGAAGGTGGTGTTGACCGCGGCCGATCGGGACAGGCTGGACGACATCGCCTTCGCCGGCGCTCCCGCGGAGGAGACGATTCCGCGGCTGGGCGAGGCCGCGGCGCTGGCCGCAGCGGAGGCGAAGCTCGGCGAGGAGGCGCGGGCCGGTCGCTTCAACGGGGCGGTGCTGGTCGCGCGCGGCGAGCAGGTGCTGCTCCGCGTGGGGCACGGCTCGGCGGACGACGCCCGGGCGGTCCCGGTGACGCCGTCGACGCGGTTCTGCATCGGCTCGATGGGCAAGATGTTCACCGCAGTGGCGGTCTTGCAATTGGTGGAGCAGGGGCGGGTGGACCTGGGCGACGCGCTGGCGAAGCACCTGCCCGACCATGCGAACAGGAGCCTGGCCGAGCGCGTGACCGTGGAGATGCTGCTGACGCACACGGGCGGCACCGGCGACATCTTCGGGCCGCAGTACGACGCCCACGCCGAGGCGCTGAAGACGACCGCCGAGCTGGTGCGCTTCTACGGGGCGCGTGAGCCGGTGTTCGAGCCGGGGTCGCGGTGGGGCTACAGCAACTACGGGTTCGTGCTGCTGGGGGCGATCCTCGAGCGCGTGACGGGCAAGCCCTACGATGTCGTGGTGCAGGAGCGGATCTTCGGGCCCGCGGGGATGCCGGCGACGTCGCCGAGCTTCGCGTCCGCGGGCGCGACTGCGATTCCGTACACCGGCGCGGGGGCGACGGGTCGCAAGGCGCTGCCGCCCTACGCGGGGCTGCCCGCCGGCGGCGGTTATTCGACGGTCGAGGACCTGCACGCGTTCGTCGTCGCGCTGCGCCGCGGCGCGCTGCTCGGGGCGTCGACCCTCGCGGCCATGACGGAGCCGCGAGTGGCGGCCGGGACGGCGCACTGGGGCCTCGGCATGGCGGTGCGGACCCGCAACGGCGCGAGCTTCTACGGGCACGGCGGCGGCGCACCCGGGGTCAACGGCGAGCTGGCGATCTACCGCGATTACGCGACGGTGGTGCTGTGCAACCGCGGGCACCCGGCGGCCGTCAACGCAGCCGAGTTCATCGGCGCGCGATTGCCCGCAGGGTGAGCGCCCCGTCCATCGGCCAGAAGACGAATGCGCCGAGTTGCCGCGCCGCGAGATGCGGCGCGCCTGCCCTGGGCGATTGTTTTGACCTCAGCTCGTGCGCGGCGGGGACCAGACCAGGGAGAGGCCGTCCTGCAGGGCGAGGGCGATGGCGAGGTCGCCGGTGGGGCCGGCCGCGTAGCCGCAGGCGTGCTCGCCCTCGCCGAGCGGCAGGCTCGCGGCGCCAAGCTGCAGCACGCCGGCGGCGTCGACGAAGGCGAGGTTGCGGACGGCCCCGTCGGCGGTGAACACCAGGGCGCCGCGGCACCACGGGCCGCTCTCGGACATGAAGTTGAGCTCGACCAGCCAGGCGGGCGCCTCGAAGCCGACCTGCGTGACTTTCGGGTAGTTGCCCGGGCGGTAGTCGGCGGCGGTGAAGGTCGCGGGGAGCGTGAACAGGTCGACGGCGGTCCGGTCGGGCCGGACGAGGCGCAGGCGGCGGTCGGCGGCGACGACCCAGCCGCCGTTTGCGACCGGCTGGACGAGGCCCTCGAGGCCGTGGGCGAGGGCGGTGGCCGGTTCGAGCTCGAGGGTCTTGCCGGGGCGCAGGTGCATGTGGCGCTCCTCGGAAGTGCCGTGGAGCAGGCGCAGGACGTCGCCCGCGCCGCTGCGATCGACGGCGGCGCCGCGCAGGTCGAGGCCCTCGGGCAGGCGGACGCGGGTCTTCTTGCCGGTCGTGAGCTGGACGCCGATCAGGGTGGCCTTGCCGTCGTGGACGATGGCGCGCAAGAACCAATCGTCGCACACGCCGAGAGTCCAGTCGGAGCTCCACAGGCCGCGGCGGGCGGCGTGCCACAGGCCGCGGTGGCCGACGCGCTCCTGCTCGCCGCTGGCGTTCTCGTAGTGGTCGATGCAGACGAGGCCGGCGGCGGTCGTGTACACGCTGGCGTTCATGGCCCGGGTGCGCGCGCCGACGTCGGTCGCGCGCAGGACCTCGCGGGTGGTCATCGGGGTCGTGGTGACGGTGCCGGACGGATCGATGCACGCCCACACGTCGTGGTCGGGCAGGCGCACGACGAGGTGCATGCGGCCGTCGAGGTCGCGGGCGAGCGGGTCGCCGTAGCTCGGGCGAGCGTGGGGCACGACGGGTCGCAGCACCAGCGGGGCCGCGGGTGGAGCGGCGGTGACGACCGGAACGGGGGCGGGCGCAGGCGCAGTCACGACTCGCTTCGCGGCTGCGCGCGGCTTCTTCACGGGGGCGTGCTCGGGCAGCGGCTGGTCGGCGTAGCGACCGACCGGGCCGAGCAGCGAGAGGTGCAGGCGCTGGCCGCCGCGCGTGCCGTAGACCCGCAAGGAGAGGTCGAGCTCGTCGCCCTTGACGCGGCACCACTCGACGATGTCGATGTGGCGGGCGTTCGCTTCGAGCACGCCGCTCACGAGGGTCGCGACGTCGGCGGCGCCGGGGCGACCGGCGATGAGGTCGGCCTCGAGGCGCTGGAGGAAGGCCTTGCCGCCCGAGAGAATGACGGGCTTGCCGCCCTTCACGTCGCGCACGCCGTTGACCAGCCGGACCATGCTGCCCCACGGGGCGCACTGCGAGGCGAAGGTGCGAGGGTAGTCCGGGAGGTCGGTCCAGTCGGTCACCGACGAGACGCTCGCACATGGGAACGGGGCGCGTCTACCGCCCGTGAGCGAGGTCGTCCCGGCGCTCGCGGTGAGCACCGGGGGCCGTGCGAGGTCAATGTCCTGAAAGACAGGTCGATGGGAGTCGGCCGGTGAGCCTGCGAATGTCCTCAAGGACATGTCGATGGAGCAGGTCGGGCGGTCGTGAGTGACTATGTCTCGAAGGACAGGTCGTCGCGGCCGACAGCGAAGCGCGCGAGGACGTCCTCGCAGGCGCGCGTGAGCTCGAGGGTGCACCAGTCGCTCCACGGGGCGCAGCCGACGGTCAGAGTCAGCGCTCCGTCGCGGATGAGGCGGCGCAGCTGCGGCGGATCGTCGGTGCGCAGCGGCATCGCGATCCAGCCGCGCCGCGCAGGGGCCCGAAGCGGCCAGGGGCGAAAACGCGCGGATGCGGCGAACCGTGAGGAACGTTGCCCTGGCGGCGGCGCGGGGCCGGCCGGGAGGACGCGAGGTTCGAGGTGCGCGCGGTCGAGGCATCGTGAATACTGCCGTTCCGCGCCATGAGACGCTCCGGCTGTCTTCTCGCCGTCCTGCTCCTCCTCGCGGTCGGGTGCTCGCGCAGCGGCCTGCGCGACGCCGGCGATCTGACTGCGTCGCAGCTCGAGGCGGCCGGGCAGTCGCGCTGCAGCGTGGTGAAGGACCCGGACAAGCCGCTCATCGTCGAGTGGTCGGGCATGGACGCGGCCGAGCTCGAGGCCAGGCTGCTGCGCGGGGTGGTCGCGGTGCGCTACGAGGATTGCGCGATGGAGGTGCTGCGCGGCTGTACGGCGCCCGGGCATTATTCGTATGCGCAGACCACGACCGGCTCGCAGAGCATTCACATCGGCTCGCTCGACGAACTTCTGATCAATATTCCGCTCGGGCTGGCGCAGCTCGGCGGACGGGTCGAGCGCGGCGAGGCGCTCGAGCTCGACATGGTGGTGGTCGGCCGCTACGAGGCGCCGCGGCCGGCGTACACGGCGGCGGAGCTGAGCGGCGGGCCGGAGTGCGCCCGCGCGACGCACGTGGTCACGGGCGTGAGCCTGGGGGCGTTTCGCCTGTCGTCGGTGGAGGACAGCGCGCGCAACGGCGGCGGGGCCGCGTTCTCGGGGGCGTCGGAGGACACGATCGAGGTGCTCAAGGAGTCGCCGCCGAACATGCTCGAGGCGTGCGCCCAGGTGGCGGCGGCCGACGACCCGCGCCGCAATGTCTGTACCGCGCCGATCCGCCTCGAGGTGGCGCCGATCTCGGCCCACGCGGAGGCGCTGGCAGGACCGCAGCAATTCCTCCGGCCGCCCGACCTGGACAAGCGCGAGGTGCAATCGATGGACCTGTCGGGCAGCCTGGCGGCCCACCAGGCCTACGACGTCGCGGTCAAGGTGCAGGCCGACCGGCGAGCGACGCCGGAGCGCCACACGGAGGCGTGGTGCACGCTGGCGGCGATCGAGCAGGACAATCCGTACCTGACGCAGGCGCGCGAGCAGTGCGACCGCTGGCGCGACCACACGTCGGCGCTGCGCCAGAGCGAGGCGCGGATGATCCTCGACTACGACAACCTGCGGGTGCTGCTCGAGCTGCGCGGGGTGCCGGTCGCGGCCCAGGAGCGCGCGGCGGCCAGCTTCCTGGTGACGCATTCGAGCCTGTCGGCGGACGCGTATCCGCGGATCCGCGCGGTCCAGCGAGCCTCGCGGCGGCTCGGCCGCGGCGACCGCACCAGCCTGCCGTCGTTCTCGACGGCGGCCGCGGGCGAACCACCGCCGGTCGACAGCCAGATCGGCCGGAGCCTGATCGACCGCCGCTCGTATCGCAAGGCCATCAGCGTGGGCTTCCAGCCGCGGTGGATCCCGCAGGGCTACGCGCTCGGCGGGACCGTGCTCGGTCGCGTGAATTACGTGCATGAGGTCGGCTTCGAGGTGGCCTACGCGCAATACGCCGGCTACGGGCCGCGCTGGCGCTATATCCTGGCGATGGCCCGCTACGAGCGGGTCTACCGCCCGCACAAGGTGTTCCGCCCGTACGTCGGGGCGTCGTTCGGGGCGCTGATCCCGATCGGGCCGATGACGTGCGCCCAGGGGCCGCAGCCGTGCGCGGCGCCGGCCGGGGTGATGACGGTGAACGGCGGCGCGCGAGTGTCGTTGACGCCGTGGCTGTCGCTGGTGGCCCAGGGCTTCGCAGGGGCGATGACGGCCCGGCCGTTCTTCGTGGGCGGGGTGTCGGGCGGGATCGAGTTCACGATCCCGACCGGCCGCGATTGGCCGCAGTAGGTCCCACGCGCGTCGACGACGATGAATCGGCCGCGGTCAGCCCCGCGGCGGGCGAGGCGCCGTGACCGACGATCAGGGGCATCCGGCCCCTGATCGCGGGTCGACTCGGGAGCGCGAACCGTCGCGCAGGCGCGACGGTTCGCCGGTCCACGAATGGACGCCGGTCTGCTCACCCGCAGACCACGGCCCCGTCGTCGGTGCCGCCGGGGAAGGTGCAGTCGAGCTCCAGCACGACGTTGCCCTCGGGCTGTTCCACGGTGAGCACGGCGCTGGTGAAGCTGACGTCCTGGATGTCCTCCCTCCATTTCAGATTGGGGCAGTCGGGGGCGCCCGGGATCGGGGTATCGGGCGCCTCGGTCCTGACGTCGAAGGACACGTTGCCGTTCTTGATCTCCGACGCGGGGATCGGCTGGAAACCGGTCAGGACGACTTCGGCGGGGTTCTGGCCCGGCGGCTGCGTGGTGCCCGACGGGTTGGTGCAGGTCGCGGTCACGTCCCCGGTGGCCACCAGCCGGATCACGAGGTCCTCGTTGCCGAGCCCCGCGAGAGCCCCGCTGGCGCGCAGCGTCAGGCCGGTGTCACGAAAGCTCGGCCCGGCGTTGGGGCCGCCCTTGAAGTGCACGCTGGCCGCCAGGGCCACCGAGGTCGCCAGCACGCCGGTGAGCGAAAGGGTGGAGGCGAGCGCAATGAGCTTGTTCCGAATGTCATGTACCATCACGCCGAACACTGTGTCCGAGGTTCGCGGCGGGTCCGGGTGATCCGGCCGGCAGTTCGATGCCAGTCACCGGCGACGCTCCGCCGATTGGAAGCCCATGCGGTGTGTTCGACGAGCGGCCGCGGTGGGGAACGGACGCTGCGTGAGCATCCCGATCGAGCCGCGACGCCGACGGCCCTACCATGAACACGTCGACGCCGGCGCTGCGCCCGTGTCGTCGTCCCTCCTCCCCGCCCGCGAACTCGAGTTCGTAGGTCTTTTCTCTTTAAAAGAATGAAAATCCATCGACTGCTCGCGCGGCTGCGGCGCGGCAGTCGCCGGCGCGCCGTCCTGACCGCGCGTCAGCGGTGACCGGCACGACAAGAGCGGCGAGCTGCCATGCGCTCGGTGTGCATATTCGGCCGAGTCTTGGCGAATGATGAGTGCGCAGTGCGGCGGGAATGGCCATTCGGCGGGCCCGTCGTCAATCACGATTGTCCAGCGCGGGACCGGTAGGCACGTGGTCACCCGAATCGGTGTCCTCAAGCTCGGCTTCGCTGCCTCGGTGAGCGTGCCGGGGTCGAAGTGATGGCCGACGCGCGCCGGCTCGCGGTCGCTCAGGACGATCTCCGCGGCGGTCGTCAGGAGCCGTGGGGGGCCGTGGGAGAGGTCCGGTGAAAGGGCCGTCCGGGTGCTCCTGCGCCGACTCGGCCGGGGTCGCGTCTGCGGCCTCGCCGGGAAGACGCGCTTGCCTGCGGCGGGCGGGCGTGCGAGCACGGAGGCCGCACGGAGTCGACGCGATGGGCCGCGATGTCTCGACGAAAATCATCATCTTCAGCGCGGCCGACGGCCGGGTCCGTCTGACGACCAAGAGCGGGGTGACGTTCGACGCGCGGTTGCTCCGCTGGGAGCACAAGCCGAAGCACGTGGCGGTGATCGAGCCGATCGGGTGCGCGGTGCGCTTCGGCGAGTTCGTGCCCGAGGTGCTGCGCGTGGCGATGGCCCAAATCGTCGATGCCGGGCGGGTCGAGGGTCCGCGGCCGCGCCGGACGTCGAGAAGTTACGCAAGGCGATCGAGTGGCCGGTCGAGCTGGGGCCGAAGGCGACGGCGGCGGCGGTGAAGCGCGCCGAGGCGGCGCTCGTGGCGGCCGACTCGTGTGAGTCGGCGTCGGCCGCGGTGCAACTGGCGATCGAGGCGGGGGCCACGAAGGGGCTGGCAGCCGCGGTCCAGCGCCTCACCGCCGAGGCTCGCAAGCAGCTCGCGCTGGCGGCCGCGGAGGCGGGGGCCGGCGAGGTGCTGGCGGCGCTGCTGCCCGACGCGGAGGTCGACCGGGACTGGCTGCTCGTGCGCGCGGCGGCGAGGGGCAGGCTACACAGCGTGGCGGCGCTGCTGGCCGCGGGGGTGGAAGTCGACGCCGCGGCGGCGCTCGAGCCGGGCGCCCGGTACTCGTCGGGCGAGGTGCGCTCGGTGCTCCATCATGCGGTGGCGCAGGGGCACCGCAGCGTGGTCCGCCAGCTGCTCGCGGCGGGGGCCCGCGTGACGGACAGCGCCGCGCTGACGTGGGCGGTCGTCGGCGCGCCGGACGACGTCGTCTTCGAGCTCCTGATCGCGTCGGGGCTCGACGTGAACGCGCGCGACCGCCACGGCGAGCCGCTGCTCCTGGCGCTCGGCCGCAACCGGCAGTACGCGATGCTGGCAGCCGCCATCGCGGCGGGGGCCGACGTGAACGCTCGCTATCCCGACGGGTCGACGTTGCTGCTGCACGCGATCGCCCTGGCGATGGAGCGCGACGCGTCGACGTTCTTCATCAAGGACCTGCTGCGCGCGGGGGCCGACGCGAACGCGGGTCGCCTGAACGGGCGCAATCCGCTGGCGCTCGCGCGCGTGGTGACCAGCGATCCGGGAGCGGACCGCGGCGAGCGCTGGATCGCCCAGTGGCTGGAGGTGGCCGGCGCCGTGGCGGTCGAGGACGCGGACGCCGTCGTCGTCGTCGCGTCGGAGAAGGCGCCGGCGCTGGCGATGTGGCAGGCGCGGATCGACGAGACGCAGGCGCGCGCGAGCCATTACGAGGTGGCGGGGATCCGCTTCACGCCGCAGCCGGGCGGGGTCCGGGCCGAGATGACGCAGGTGCCCGGACCGGAGTGGGGCGGGCTCGGCAGCGACACGATCGCGGCGGTCCGCGCGAAGCTCGAGCACCTGGTCGGGCCGCCGCACGACCGCGGGGACGAGTACAAGTCGACGTTCGAATATTGGTTCGTGGGGACGGTCGACGGCGCGAGCCTGGCGCTGCACGTGTGCGACTGGAAGGCGCGCGAGGTCGCGGTGGCGCTCGCGGTGCATTCGGACGCGGGGCTCCGTGAGCGCGTGGCGGCGGGGTTCCGCGAGCTGCTCACGATCTCGCCGCTGGCGCGGTTCCGCGACCGCTTTCGCTACGACGACGAGGCCGGCCGGGTGTACCGCAGCGACGGGCGCACGGCCCTCGCCGAGCTGACGAAGTCGCGGTGAGCGAGGTGAGGCGCCGTCGACGAGCGCAGCGTCGTCTGCCGGCAACCAGTCCCTGGCTGCTCACCGACGAGGCGGTCGCGCTCGACCCAGTGCGGACTCTGCGGAGCGCGGCGCGGCGAGCGAGGCGAAGCGTCGTCGGTCCGGCGACTTGTCTTTTGCTGCGGCGCGCGGAGCGATCCGGCGCCGGCTCGTGAATCGCGGCGCGTCGAAGCAATGTCGAATCGATGGCGCTGCCCTCCGCCGCTGGTCACCCGGCCGGGCGCAGGGCGAGGGTGCCGACGCGGGCGCCGTAGCGGCGGCTGTGGGCGTACCAGTCGATGTGGCCGTTGACGCTGTTGACGATCGTCTCGACGTACTCGGCGATGGCGGGCTCGTCGGGGTAGGCGGCCAGCAGCGCGCGGGCGACGTGGGCGAGGTCGACGGCGAGGGCGTTGACCTCGCGCAGGAGCGCGTGGAAGCGGGCGCGCAGGCTGGATTCGCGGCGCTCGGCCAGCAGCAGCACGTTGTCGAGCTCGGCGCAGGCCAGCTCCTTGGCCAGAGAGAAGATGTCGTTGACGAGGATGACGTGGCGGCAGGCGCCGGTCCGCAGCAGGCCGACGGGGTGGCGCTCGCGCTGCGCGGCGGTGAGGTCGACGCGCTTGAGCAGGAGGAACGACTCGAGCGACTGCAAATAGGAGATCGTCTGCTCGCGGTTGCACAAATAGGTGGAGATGGTGCCGCGATACGCGGCGTCGCAATGAGCCGAGTGCTCCCAGGTCATGGCCTCGAAGTAGTCGCGCATGCTGGCGACGAACCACCGCAGGTCGCCGCCTCCCTGCAGGGCCTCGGCGCGGATGTCGACGAGGGCGGCGCGGAAGGCGGAGAAGCGCGGAAATTCGGCCGCCTTGCGATCGAGGGCCGGATCGACGGGCAGGCCGGCGAGGGCCCGCTGGAAGGCGGCGAGGACGGGGGCGAGCTGCGCGTGCGAGAGGTAGTCGGCGCCGACGCGGATGTCGCCGAGGTTGTCGAGGGCGTCGTCGAGGGTGAAGATGAAGGCCTGCAGGCGGATGAACCACCGCGCCCGGCCAGGACGGACGTCGGGCAGGGTGTGGGCCGCCAGGGCCGCGAGCTGCGACAGGCGGAACTTGGCGGCGTAGCGCCCGGCGGCGTCGATGAGGCCGATCCGCTCGGCCCAGCGGACACACTCGTCCTCGCTGGCGTCGATCTCGGCGGGCGTGCCGAGCGGCGCGGGGCGCCCGTGGCCGGGCACCTCCATGCGCACGAGCGTGCCGGTCAAGCGATTGCCACGAACGGTCCCCAGGTCGAAGTCGATGCCAGTCATGATGCCGAATCAGCGACCGCGAGGACGGCAACGGATCAGCGGCGTATGCTCGCAGGAGCTGGCACGAGATTCCGTGAGCGAGGTGAAACCGCCGGCGGCGGAAGGCGGTCGGCGTCGGCGAACGCGGGCCGGGGTAGAGCCGCGGCGAACCTGCGAGCTCGAGGTTCGCCCGCAGCGTGATCGCGACCGCGATGTCCTCCCCTTGCTGGCGTGAGCCGTCGAGAGGGTGACACCGATCGCTCGGAGCTCGGGCGACTCGCGGTGCTGAGGGCGCACGCCGATGGACTGCATGACGCCGGCACGCAGCGCGAATGCTTCACTGGCGCTTCGGCCGGCCGGCCTCGCACACGCTCGCCGGGTCGGCGCGGGTGAAGTCGGCGGTCCAATTGGTCTCCCAGGCGCCGCCGTCGTACGAGAAGGCCTGCTCCCAGCGGGCGTGGTCGGCGTCGATCTTGGTCCAGCGGTAGCGGACCGCGACGGGGCGGCCGGCGTCCTCGTCGGGGCCGTAGAACTCGGCGCCACCACCCACACGCGCTCGCGCGCGGTCAAGCGCGGGGCGGCGAGGCGCGCCGACGATAGCGCAGGGTGAGGCCGCCGATCGGGCGCGACAGGCCGCCGGTGAGCAGGGTGAACCATCGCCGCGGCCGGGCGACGACCTCCCATTCGTAGTCGCGCAGCAGGGGCACGAGGATCGCGGCCAGCATGGCGTAGGCGAGCGGCCGGCCCGAGCACAGGTTGCGGCCGGTGCCGAAGGCGCCGAATTGCAGCGGCGTCGAGCCGACCGAGGGGCTCTGGTAATTGTCGGTGGCCATCGCCTCGAAGCGCGCGGGTCGATACTCGTGCGAGCCGTCGTAGCGGGCGGGGTCGAGGTTGACGAGGCCCATGCTGGCGCCGACGACGGTGCCCTTCGGCAGCTTGTAGCCGCCGAGGTCGAGGTCGCACATGGCCATGCGCCACAGGCCGCCGTTGCTGCGCAGGCGCATGCTCTCGTTGATCGCGCGGTGCAGGTGGACCAGAGTGCGCATGGCCGCGAGGTCCATCGGCGCGTCGGCGGGGAGCGCCGCGATCTCGGCGCGCACGCGGGCGAGGGCCTCGGGGTGCTCGACCAGGTCGGACAGCGTCGAGGCGACCGACATCGCGGTGTTGGTGTGGGCGCCGAAGATGGTGCCGAGGACGCGCAGGCCGAGCCAGCGGATGTCGTCCTTCTCGGCGCCCTCGCCCGAGGACATGTGATCGATGGCGAATTGCAGGAAATCGTCGTGCTCGCCGCGGTCGGCCAGGCGCGCGCACCTCGGCCTCGATGAGGCCCATCATGCGGTCGAAGGCGGCGCGACGGCGCCGCGCCGAGGCGGTCTCGATCGGGAGCATCATGCCGAGGATGCTAAAGTCGCTCTCGAGCACGTGCATCGCCTCGGCCAATTCGTCGGCGTGCCGCTCGGCGCCGCCGTGGCCGAGGACGTAGTGGGCGACGACGTGGAGCACGACGTCGTTGGCCATGCGCAGGCCGTCGAGGGTGCCGTGATCGCCCGGCAGCCGGCGCGCGAGCACCTGCGGCACGAAGGCGACCGTGGGCGCGACGTGCTTGCCGATGTACTTGACCGAGAGGCCCTCGCGCATCGACTTGTCGATCTCGGTGAACAGCTCGGGCTCGAGGATCCGCCCGACCAGATGCTTGTAGGCGGCGACGAGGCTGAGCTGATCGGGGGGCGTGCGAATGACCTGCTCGAACAGCTGGGGCGCGCCGACCGGGTCGACGAAGGTCAGGGTGGTGCCGAAGATCCGCGCGGAGAAGACGGGGCCGTGGCGGCGATGCCCGCGGCGCTGAAAGTCGATCGGGTCGCGCATGATCCCGAGAGTGTTGCCGACGAGCGGCAGGCCGAAAGTGCGGGGCGGGAGGGCGTCGGGCTGCGGCACGCGAGCAACGTAGCAGGCTGCACGAGGGGCCGCGCGCGCGGCGAGCCAGCCCCACGAGGGCGCGTCGGGCCTCGTCGGCGCGGGGACGGTGTCCTGTCAATGACCGTGCGTTTCGTCAAGCGATGCGGGGTGAGCCGGATCCGCAGGGCTCGCCCGCTGCCGAGGCGGGAGCGGGCTCCGATCGCCTCCGCGCGCCCGGGTGCGGTCAGCGGGGGTCGATGCGTGCTGCCCGGAGTGAGATGTCCCCGGGGACAGGCTTCACGAGGCGCG
This sequence comes from Nannocystis pusilla, assembly GCF_026626665.1. Taxonomy (GTDB): domain Bacteria; phylum Myxococcota_A; class Polyangia; order Nannocystales; family Nannocystaceae; genus Nannocystis; species Nannocystis pusilla. The sequence goes on along the minus strand of NZ_JAPNKE010000002.1, from coordinate 5,165,151 downwards.
GCGCTCGGACGGCGGGGCGGTCGCGGAGGACATGTCTTCTCGGACATGGTCCGAGAGCCATGCCGGCAGCAGCGGCGACCTCGGGCCGGCGCTGGCCAGCCACAGGCGGTGGAGCGGGCGGGTGGTGGCGACGTAGAGGGCGCGGCGGGCGTCGGGGCGGTCGGGGTAGGTGGCGGCGTCGAGGTCGGGGACGACGACGACGTCGAACTCGAGGCCCTTGACGTCCTGGACGGTGGTGACCTCGATACCGGGGGCGAAGCGGAACTCGCCGTCGTCGACGACCAGGCGGGCCGGGAGGGCGCGGGCGAGGGCGCCGTGGAGGGCCAGGGCGGTCTCGACGTGGCGGCAGACGACGGCGACGTGGACGTGCGGGTCGTCGCGCGTGAGGGCCAGGAGGGCGTCGGTGAGGGCGGCGACCTGGTGGCAGGGGCTGTCGTGGCGGGTGACGAGGAGGTGGTCGCGGTGGGCGATGTCGCGGGGGCGCCGGGTCGGGTCGAGCACGGCGCGGGCGACGTCCTCGATGGCCGGCGGGCAGCGATAGCTGACGGTGAGCGCGGCGGTGGTGGCATCATCGCGGCCGAGCTCGGCGAGGACCGCGGGCCAGCCGGCGAAGGCGGTCGAGGCGTCGACCTGCTGCCGCTCGTCGCCGGCGACGGTGACGGTGCCGTCGGGGGCGACCGCGCGGGCCAGCAGCTCGAGCTCGATCGGCGCCAGCTCCTGCGCCTCGTCGAGGAGGATGTGTTGATAATGCGAGAGGGCGCCGTGCGGGGTGCGGTCGCCGCCGGTGAATCGACGGTGCAGGGCGAACAGGACCGCGAAGTCCTCGACGTCGATGCTGTCGGCGTCGGCGAGCGGGGTGCCGGCGTCGATCGGGCGGCCGTCGAGGGTCTGCAGGCGCTCGGCGTCGACGTGGCTCATGGCCCGCTCGGTGGTGGCGCTGAACTGGATCTTGGTGTGGGCGAGGACGTCGCTCAAAACGGCGGGGCCGAGCTCGTCGGGGGCGGCGGCGGCGGCCTCGGCCAGCAATTCGCGGTCGCCGTAGAGGTGCAGCAGGAGGTCGCGCAGGCCGGTGGCGTGCTCGCGGTAGCCGGCCTGGGCCTCGCGCATGGCGGCGGTGCCGGCGACGATCCGGGGGAGGATGTCGCGCAATGCGGGGTGACGCTTGAATGTGCGGACCCCGGGGCCGGCGTGCTCGCTGAGGCGGCGCGGCAATTGCGGGAACAGGCGCCGGGCCTGGGCGGTGACCCATCGCTCGAAGGTGTCGACCTGGACGCGCGGGACGCCGAGCTCGGCGAGCATGCGCACGGCCAGGCGCTGCAGGCCAGGGGTCGGCACGAGCATGAGGGCGCGGAACGGCCGGCGGGCCTCGTGGGCGGCGCGGGCGAGGAAGGCGAGGCGGTGCAGGGCGACGGTGGTCTTGCCGAAGCCGGCCTCGCCGAGGACGAGCAGCGAGCGCCGGGCCGCGAGCTCGACGGCGGCGCGCTGGTTGGGGTCGAGCTCGACGCGCGCGGGCGAGAGCGGGCGGGTGCGGCTCGCGGGCGGGCGCGGGGCGAGGCGCGGGCCGGGGCGGTCGTCGGCGAGCCAGCGGTCGGCGTCGTCGCGGCGGAGGCGGCGATCGGCGAGGTCGATGCCGACGAGCTCGCCGCCGCGGAGGTGGACGAGGTGGCGGCGGACGACGACGCCGCGGAGCAGGCGATCGTCGCGCTCGAGCTCGTAGTCGTCGCCGACGTCGCAGGTGAAGAAGACCTCGGCGAGCGGGGCGGTGCGCCAGTCGATCAGCGCCAGCTCGTCGCCGAGCCACGACCGATCGGCGAGGAGGACGTCGCGCTCGCCGGCGGAGGTGCGCACCCGCAGACGGCCGAAGTAGCGGGCCTCCGGCAGGGCGGCGGCGAGGGTGCGAAGGACGCGGCGCTCCTCGGCGAGCAGGTCGGACTCCGGCGGCGCGAGCGATCGAGTCATGGGCGAAACATGACACCGCGGTCGGTCCGCGCGAGCGAGGGCCCGGGCAGGGCAGGTGCGGATCCTCCGCGGCGCCGCGGCGGGCAGGACGATGCGCGGGCTGGTCGGCGGGAGGGAATGTGATATCGTTCGAATGATGGGTGAGCGAGGCGGCGTATTGGCCGGATTCGCGGCGCGCTGTCGCGGGTGAGCGAGCAGGGGGCCGGAGATCGCGGCAGGGCGGGGTTGCTCGGCGAGGCGGATGGTTCGGAGATCGCGTCGCTCGTGGCAAAGCGTGACGCGAGCGGCCGCTCGTCGCGGGGCGAGTCGAGCGGCCTGCTCGGAGCTGCCGACGTGAAGGGCGATGCGAGCGGTCTGCTCGAAGCTGCCGACATGAAAAGTGATGCGAGCGGCCTGCTCGGGGCTCGACGCTCCCGGTGGTTCGGCGACTCGTGGTTCGCGGGACCGGGGCGATGATGCGGGGAGCGGCTGCGCGCGTCGCCGCGGCGTCGTGGGGCTCTGGTACCCTGGCCGCGTGCTGTTGACGATCCGCAACACCCAGGCGCCGGCGGACGAGCTCGGGTGGCTGCTGCACAAGCACCCCGCGAAGATGCAGAGCTTCGAGGTCGGCTTCGGGCAGGTGCACGTGTTCTACCCGGAGGTGAGCGAGGCGGCCTGCACGGCGGCGATGTTGCTCGACATCGATCCGGTGCGGCTGGTGCGAGGCGGGTCGGAGCAGGCCGAGGGGTTGCTGGCGCAGTACGTCAACGACCGGCCGTACGCGGCGTCGTCGTTCATGAGCGTGGCGATCGCCCAGGTGCTGCGCAGCGCGCTGACGGGGCAGGCGAAGGCGCGGCCGAAGCTGGTCGACAAGCCGCTGGCGCTGACGGCCGCGCTGCCGGTGCTGGCGTGCCGCGGCGGCGAGGGGCTGCTGCGGGCGCTGTTCGAGCCGCTCGGCTACGAGGTGCGGGCCGAGCCGCTGCCGTTGGAGGGTGAGGACGCGGCGTGGGGGCGGACGCCGTACTTCGCGGTCGAGCTGCGCCGCACCGCGCCGCTGCGCGAGCTGCTGACGCACCTGTACGTGCTGATCCCGGTGCTCGACGACGACAAGCACTATTACATCGGCGACGACGAGGTCGAGAAGCTGCTGCGCTTCGGCGAGGGCTGGCTCGCGGGCCACCCGGAGCGCGAGTCGATCGCCCGCCGCTACCTCAAGCACCGCGCCAGCCTGACCCGCCGCGCGCTCGAGCGGCTGGCCGAGGGTGAGGCCGACGCGGCGGCGGAGGAGGCGGCGCTGGCCAGCCGCGACCGCGCCGAGGAGGCGCTCGAGCGGCCGCTGTCGCTCGACGAGGAGCGCATGCGTGCGGTCACCGAGGTGCTGGTCGAGAGCGGGGCGGCGCAGGTGCTCGACCTCGGGTGCGGCAGCGGCAAGCTGCTGGCCCGGCTGCTCAAGCTGCGCCAGTTCACGCGGCTGGTCGGGGTCGACGTGGCGCACACGGTGCTCGAGCGGGCGGCGCAGCGGCTGCACCTCGAGGACATGTCCGAAAGGACACGCGATCGGGTGGCGCTGCTGCACGGCTCGCTGGTGTACCGCGACGCGCGGCTCGACGGGTTCGACGCGGCGGCGGCGGTCGAGGTGATCGAGCACGTCGAGCCGTCGCGGCTCCCGAGCTTCGAGCGGGCGCTGTTCGCCGGGGCGCGGCCGCGGGTGGTGGTGATCACGACGCCGAACGCGGAGTACAACGCGAAGTTCGCCGGGCTGGCGGCGGGGCAGCTCCGCCACGCGGATCACCGCTTCGAGTGGACGCGGGCCGAGTTCGCGGCGTGGGCCGGCGCGGTCGGCGAGCGCCACGGCTACGCGGTCGAGCTGCGGCCGGTAGGTCCGGTCGATCCGGAGCTGGGGGCGCCGACGCAGATGGGAGTGTTCCGGCGATGACTTCGCTCGTGATCCCGGAGCTCGCGGTGGTGGCGATGATCGGGGCCAGCGGCTCGGGCAAGACCACATTCGCGCGCAAGCACTTCAAGCCGACCGAGGTGCTGTCGTCCGACTTCTGCCGCGGCCTGGTGTCCGACGACGAGAACGATCAACAGGCGACCGGCGACGCGTTCGAGCTGCTGTTCACGATCGCCCGCAAGCGGCTCGACCGCCGGCTGCTGACGGTGATCGACGCGACCAACGTGAAGACCGAGGCGCGCAAGTCGGTGCTGGCGCTGGCGCGCGAGAAGCACGCGATGCCGGTGGCGATCGTGCTCGACGTGCCGACGAAGGTGTGCCTCGAGCGGTCGCAGCAGCGCAGCGATCGTTCGCTCGGAGCGCCGTTGATCCGCCAGCAGTGCAGCCTGCTGCGCCAGTCGCTGCGCGAGCTGAAGCGCGAGGGTTTTCGTTACGTGTACGTGCTGCGCGGCGAGGAGATCGAGGCGGCGACGGTCGAGCGGGCGCGGCTGTGGAGCGACCGCCGCGAGGACCGCGGGCCGTTCGACATCATCGGCGACATCCACGGCTGCTTCGACGAGCTGCTGGCGCTGCTCGGCCGGCTGGGCTACGCGATCGAGGGCGAGGGCGAGGCGCTGCGGGTGACGCACCCGCAAGGCCGACGGGTCGTCTTCCTCGGCGACCTGGTCGACCGCGGGCCGAAGATCGTGGAGGTGCTGCGGCTGGTGATGGACATGGTCGCGGCGGGGGCGGCGTTGTGCGTGCCCGGCAACCACGAGATGAAGCTGCACCGGTACCTGCGCGGCTCGGACGTGAAGCCGAACCACGGGTTCGCGGAGACGGCGGCGCAATTGGCCGCGGCGCCGCCGGAGTTCGGCCGCAGGGTCGAGCGCTTCATCGATTCGCTGGTCAGCCACTACACGCTCGACGGCGAGCGCCTGGTGGTGGCGCACGCGGGGCTGAAGGAGTCGCTGCAGGGGCGGGCGTCGGGGGCGGTGCGGCAATTCGCGCTGTTCGGCGAGACGACCGGGGAGACCGACGAATTCGGACTGCCGGTCCGCCACGACTGGGCCCGCGAGTACCGCGGGCGGGCGATCGTGGTCTACGGCCATACGCCGGTGCCGGTCGCCGAGTGGCTCAATCGCACGATCTGCGTCGACACCGGCTGCGTCTACGGCGGGGCACTGACCGCGCTGCGCTACCCCGGATGGGATGGTGGCAGAGCCGGCGCGGCGGGTCTACTGCGAATCGGTGAAGCCGCTGCAGCCGCCGCCGGACCGCTCGGCCCAGCAGGAGCACGACGCATTGCTCGACCTGGCCGACCTGCTCGGCAAGCGCAACCTGTCGACGCGGCTGCGGCCGAGCCTGACGATCTCCGCGGAGCACAGCGCGGCCGCGCTCGAGGTGATGAGCCGGTTCGCGGTCGACCCGCGGTGGCTGATCTATCTGCCGCCGACGATGTCGCCGAGCGAGACGTCGCAGCGCGAGGGGCTGCTCGAGCACCCGGCCGAGGCGCTGGCGTACTACCGCGAGGCGGGCGTCGGCGCGGTGGTGTGCGAGCAGAAGCACATGGGCTCGCGGGCGGTGATGATCGTGGGCCGCTCGCCGGGGGCGCTGGCGCGGCGCTTCGGGGCGCAGACCGCCGCGCACGGGGTGATCTACAGCCGCACGGGCCGGCCGTTCTTCGCCGAGGCGGCGCTCGAGGCGGCGCTGCTGGAGCGCGTGGCGAGCAGCGCGACGGCGATCGATCTGTGGGGCGAGCTCGACACGGATTGGTTGTGCCTCGACTGCGAGATCTTGCCGTGGTCGGCCAAGGCGCAGGCGCTGCTGCGCGAGCAGTACGCGCCGACGGGGGCGGCCGGCGAGGCGGGGCTCCAGGCGAGCGTGGCGGCGCTGCGGGCGGCGGCGGCGCGCGGGGTCGAGGCGGCGGGGCTGCTGGCGGCGCACGAGCGGCGGCTCGAAGATGTCCGCAAGTACAGGCAGGCGTACCGCCGCTATTGCTGGCCGGTCCAGGGGCCGGGCGACTACAAGATCGCGCCGTTCCACCTGCTGGCGAGCGAGGGCCGGGTCCACGTCGACCGCGATCACGTGTGGCACATGGAGACGCTGGCCCGGCTGTGCGCGGCGGCGCCGGAGATGCTGCTGGCGACGCCGTATCGGGTGGTGGATACGGAGGACGAGGAGGGCTGCGCGGCGGTGATCGAATGGTGGGAGCAGCTCACCGCGGCGGGCGGCGAGGGGATGGTGGTCAAGCCGTTCGACTTCGTGGCGAAGGGGCCGAAGGGGTTGATGCAGCCGGCGATCAAGTGCCGCGGGCCGGAGTACCTGCGCATCATCTACGGGCCCGAGTACACGGCGCCGGAGCACCTCGGGCGCCTGCGCGCCCGCGGGCTCGGGAGCAAGCGCTCGCTGGCGATCCGCGAGTTCGCGCTGGGGATCGAGGCGCTCGAGCGGTTCGTCCGCCGCGAGCCGCTGCGCCGCGTGCACGAGTGCGTGTTCGCGGTGCTGGCGCTCGAGAGCGAGCCGGTCGATCCGCGGCTGTGATGATTTGGCGATCACGCGGGCTGCGGTGATTCGCGCCGGCTTTGCTCGTTGACGGGGCGGGGCGATCGCTGGCAGCGTGCGGCATGCCGTCGGGGATGGAGCGCGAATTCGAACTGGTGCGCGGGGAGGCGAGCGAGGCGGCGTGGGACGAGCTCACCGCGGCGCTGGAGGCCCGGCGGGCGGCCGGCGAGGACCTCGCGGCGTGGGCCGAGGCGCTGGCCCCCGCGCTGGCGCGCTGGCCCGATTCGGTGCCGCGGCTGTTGCCTTTGCAATGGACGTATCGCCTGGCGGCGCGCGGCAGCCTGCCGGAGGCGGCGCTGGTGAACGCGCTGCTGCTCAGCGATCGCTGGGCGATGACTCATTTCGAGGAGTTCCGGCCGCTGACGCAGCGCAAAGACGACGCGCACGACATCCTCGGCGACGAATACGACGACGTGGTCCCCGACGCGCGCACGGAGCAGGAGCGGGTGTTTCAGGCGCGGGAGCTCGGCGCGCTCCGCAGCCTCGACGTGGCGTTCTTCTCCGACGACAACCCCTATTCGCCGGGGCCGATGGTCTGGCTCGAGAGCCCGGCGCTGCTGCTGGCGGCGCCGTTCCTCGCGGGGCTGCACGCGCTGAACCTGTCGCACGCGCTGGCGAGCTGGGACGATCCGGCGGCGGCGCTGATCGAGCTGCTGCGCCGCGCGCCGGCGCTGCGGCGCATCGATCTGTCGCACAACGAGCTCGGGGAAGCGGTGCTGATCAAGCTGGCGGGGTGTCCGGAGGCGCGGCAGCTGCGGCGGATCGTCCTCACCGGCAACGGGTCGGGGGAGGCGTCGCGCCAGGCGTTCGCCGCGGCGGGGCTGCGGGGGGCGGTCGAGGACCTCGACGACGACGACTGCGACGTGAGTGAGGATGGCATGGGCTGACGCGCACCCACGAGGGATGAAACTGGGTCGCGGGCGCGGGTATAATTGCCCGCACATCGGCACCGAGGACGCCGTGCGCCATGGTGCAGGGTAAGCCCGTGAGTGAGTCTGTCCCCGAGATCTCGAGAGCACCCTTGAGTGTCGCAAGGCGCCCGTTTTGGGGCGCTGAAGCACGTTTGGTAGATTTCTACCGTCCGAGATCTCACGCCGATGCCTCATGGAGGAGGTTGTCATGCAGGTCCTTCACATCAGTTGTGCGGGTCTCGACGTCCACAAGGACATCATCGTCGCTTGCCGCCGCGTCGCTCGCGGCAAGAACACCACCAAGGAGGTAGAGAGCTTCGGCTCCACGACCCGCGAGTTGCTCAGGCTCTCCGCGTGGCTCGAGGAGACGGGGACGACACACGTCGTGATGGAGTCGACGGGCGTGTTCTGGAAGCCGGTCTGGAACATCCTCGGCGACCAGTTCGAGCTCATCCTGGCGAACCCGCGCCACGTCAAGAACGTGCCGGGGCGCAAGACGGACGTGAAAGACGCGGAGTGGCTCGCCGACCTGCTCGCGCATGGGCTCGTCGAGGCGAGCTTCGTCCCGGACGCCCCGATCGCCGGGCTGCGGGATCTGACGCGGACGGCCAAGCAGCTGACCCGTGAGCGAGTTCAACACGTGCAGCGGATCCAGAAGCACCTCCAGGCCGCCAACGTCCGCCTCGACTCGGTGCTCTCCGACATCATGGGCAAGAGCGGCCGGCGGATCATCGACGCGATCGTCGGCGGACAGACCGAGCCTCGCAAACTCGCGGCCCTCGCCAGGGGGGTCAAGGCGACGCCAGAGCAGCTCGCGGAGGCTCTCGAGGGGCGAGTCAGTCTTGCGACCCGGAAGCTGATCCGTACTCACCTCAGCATCATCGATGCCCTCGAGCGGACGCTGGCGGACCTCGAGAAAGATATCGACGAGGCGTTGCTCCCTTTCGCTGAGGCTGTCGCGCTCCTGAAGACCATCCCGGGTCTGGGCGACGGCACCGCGCGGGTCGTCGTCGCGGAGGTCGGCGCCGACATGAGCCGCTTCAAGACGCCGGGTCACCTCGTGTCATGGGCGGGCTTGTGCCCGCGCATGGACGAGCGCCGGCAAGCGGCGCTCGACGAAGATCCGCGACGGCAACAAGTGGCTCAAGTCGGCGCTGTGCCAGGCCGCCTGGGCGGGGGTCCGGTGCAAGAAGCGCGGCTACCTCCACGCCCAGTTCTGGCGGCTTCGTGCCCGACGTGGACCAGGAAAGGCCATCATCGCAGTCGCCGCGTCCATCCTCACGGCCGTCCACGCCATCCTGTCGACGCGGTGCCGGTTCCGCGACCTCGGCAACAACTTCTTCGAGCGCAAGGACCAGACCCACACCGTCGCCAAACTCACCAAACGCCTGGCCAGCCTGGGTTATGAGGTCGAGCTCCGGCCGGCCGCATGACCCCGACGACCGGACGTCCCTCCGAGCGAAGGCCAGTTTCTTGGTAGGATGGCGAGGACGATGCGTGATCGAAGCGCCTCGGCGTGAGGATGCGCTGATGCGCGAGGCGGCGACGATGATCACGGGCGTCAGGACGAGGCCCGGGACCCGAGCTGCAGAAGACCGTCGCCGCCGAGACGCCGCTCGGCCGCCTCGGCGAGCGGGAGGACGTCGCGGGCGCGGTGGTGCTGCTGCTCGCGCCCGAGAGCCGCTGGATCACCGGCCAGCGCGCCGAGGTCACCGGCAGCTATCGGCTGTGAGCGCAGCGGGGCGGCGGGCTCGTGCGACGATCGCTGCCCGGCGCGAGTCGAGAGGTCTTCGTGGTCGGTCCGATCGGGGCGTCGCTCGGGGTCGCCATCACGCAGTCGCGAGCTCGGCGCGCACGCGCATCAGCGCTTCGCCGAGCAGGTTCTTGCCGCGCCACTGGCCGGGGTCGTGGATCCGCGGGTCGTCGGCGCGCAGACCGACGCCCCACAAGCGGTCGAGCGGGCTGGCCTCGACGAGCAGCTTGTCGCCGGTGGCCAGCAGAGCGGCGCGCAGGTCCGGGTTCTGCGTGAACTTCGCCCGATTGCCGCGCACCACGATCTCGAGGCACTCGCGGTCCCACACCGCCTGCACGAAGCCGGCGACCTCGCGCCCGAGAGCCTTGTGCTGTTTGGGCGAGTCGGTGGCGAGGATCTTGGCGCGGGTGGCCTCGTCGCCGAACAGCCGCGCTTTCTCGGCCATCATGAACTGCTCGGCGCAGCCGTAGGTCACGTCGTCGACCTCGAACCGCGACGGAGTCCACTGGCCGAACGCGGACGGCGGCTGCCAGAACAGCACCATCGTCCGGGTCTCGATCACCTGCGAGCCGTCGAAGTCGTCGTGTCGCATGCGCGGCGACCATAGCAGCGACGTTCGCGCGAGGTCGAGGTCACGGCGTGGTGCCGCGAGCTACGGGAGGAAGCTCATCTCGCTCGCCGCCGCTCGTGATGCGCGGCGAAGGGTGCTGCCACGGGCGTTGCGTCCTCGCTTTCGCTCGCGCGAAGGACGCCGCAATTTTTCTCGCGGGTCCGGCTACTCCGCCCGGCATGAACACAGCCTTCCTTTCTTGCGCTCGCGCTTCCTGATCGCCGGAGTGTTCGCACTCACGGCGTGCCCCGCCGGAGAGCCGATGAGCACCGACACCGACGCCACGGCGGGCACCGACGCCACGGCGGGCAGCGACGCCACGACCGATGCGACGAACGCTGGACCGACGTCGACCACGGAGATGACTGCGCCGACCTCGACGGACGGAGCTACCGAGGCCACGACCGACGGCGACACCGACGCGACCACCGAGGATACCGACTCCGCCACCGGCGACCTGCCGCCCGAGCTCGACGCGGCGTGCGAGTCGCTGTGCGAGAAGTTCATCGAGTGTGATTGGGAGCCGCAGTACCGCGACGTCGCCTCCTGCAAGCTCGACTGCGCGAGCAACACCCCCGGCGGCATGTGCATCGCGCCGTCGGTCGCGCTCTACCAGTGCGTCGGCGGGCTGACGTGCGAGGAGCTGGAGGCCGAGGAGTGGCCCTCCTGCGCCGCGGAGGAGGACGCGCTCCCGGAGGCGTGCGGGGAGCCGGACTGCCAGAACCTCGGCTCGAGCGCGGGCCCGGACTCGTGCTCGTACGGCTACGCGTGCCCGAACGCGCCGGCGCAGGAGATCGCGTGCGAGGGCGACACGTGCACCTGCCTCGTCGACGGCGAGGCGATGGGCACGTGCGGCGCGCCCGAAGGGTTCTGCGACCTCGAGCCGTACGAGAAGGCGGACATCGCGTTCGAGTGCTGCGGCTTCGAGTTCTGAAGCCCGACCGCTTCGAGGCGGGCGATTCGCGTGACGGCGTGCGTCCGCCGTGCCCTATACGAGACCTGCCGAGCGAGAGCTCTGCAGCGCTGTTCGAGATCGAGCATCGTGGTTCGCGCGGGCCCTGCGGCCCGGAGCAGCGATGACATGGGCCGCTGATCCACGTCGTCAGCGGGCCCTTGTCATGCGGTGCGGCTCAGGTCTCGGCCATGGTGCGGATGTGCTGCACGAGACCGGGGTGGGCGGCGGCCGCGGCCTGCAGGGTCTCTTCGGCGGTGCCGAAGGTGCGGCTCGCGTCGAGGGTGCGCACCCACGCCTGCATCGCCGCGGAGGCCTCGAAGGGGCCGCGCAATTGCCGTTGTCGCCGACGCCGATCGGCTCGACGCCGGAGGCGATGAGCCAGGCGAAGTCGATCAGGTCGCGACCGAGCACGGCCACCTCGCCGTCGCGGCCGAGCTTGACGACGGGAGCGCGGTCGACGTCGACGTCTCCCACCAGGTGCAGCGCATACTGACCGCCGGCGCCGTCTTGCACGAAGGTGAAGAACTCCTCGTCGGCGATGGGCTTTCGCATCCAGTCCGACGGCCGGTACTCCTGGTTGTACTGCTCGTAGAACTCGAGGTCGCTCACGGTGCAGCGCCCGTTCATGACCCAGTCGGTGAGCTGTTCGACGAGAGAGGGAAAGGCTTTCATGCTTCGCCGATAGCACGGCCCGTGACGCCGTCGTTGGGTCACGGGTATCTTTTTCGGGGACAGCCGTGCGTGCGTCTGGCTGGATCGGGACGGTCGACGAGGTGTGTCCATGGAACACATGGCGATCGTACCGACGGAAGCGGCAATGAGGACCACGTCGACATCGGCCCGAACCGGACCTGACGTGATTGCCGATCAAGAGCGCCTGGGTCGTGACCGTGCCCGCGCAGATCGATGATGCCGCCCTCGTAGCAACCGAAGATGGTAGTGCTGCGGCTTCGAGTTCCGAGACGCCGCGCGCGGGCTATCGGGCCTCGCGCAGCTCGGCGCGGAGCTGCATGAGCAATTGACCGAGGCGGTTCTTGCCGCTGCCGTCGCCGCCGTCGCCCCAATAGGCGTCGTTGGCAGTGTGCTCGACGAGGCGTGCGTCGCCGGTGCCGAGCAGGAGCTCGCGCAGATCGGCGTGCTGGGTGAACTTGGCGCGCAGGGCGTCGAGCATGACCCGCTCCTTGACCGACTCCCAGTCGCGCCGCAGCGGTCGCTTGCGATCGCGGCCCATCTCGGCCGCGAGCTTGGGCTTCTTGGCGCGACGGATGTCCTCCTCGTGCGACGTGCCGGCGAACTTCTGCGCCTGAAAGTAGTGCTCGCTGGTCGGCCACTTCTTGCCGCCGAGCTTGATCGGGAACGGGGCGAAGTTGGACAGCTCGCCGTACGGATCGGCGGGCAGGTAGAACTCGATCGCGTCGGGCATGGCGTGGTGGAAGGATCGCCGAGACCGAGGCGCGGCGCCAGGCCGGAGCGTGAGCGGTCGTGAGCTGGCCGGAGGGACATGTAACCGATGCCGGTCGCCGTCGGCGGCACCGAGGGTGACCTGTCCCGAGAGGCATGCGCCGTGACCCGGCTTGGCGGGCGGGACGAGCCGGCGTATCCTCGCGGTCGTCATGCCCGAATTGACGCCGAGGGACATCGCCGCGCTCGAGGAGCGCCGGCAGGCCGAATGCACCGTGGCGGCCGCGCTCGTGTCGGAGCCGATCGCCGGCGGCTTCATGTCGGTCAGCGGGGTGGGCTCGTGGACCAATCAGGCCTGCGGGCTCGGCCTGGCCGGGCCGGTCGAGGCGGCGGAGGTCGATCGACTGGTCGAGTTCTACGCGAGCCGCCGCATCGAGCCGAAGATCGAGGTGAGCGCGTTCGCCGACGAGACGCTGCTCGCCGGGCTGGCGGCGCGAGGGTTCGTGCTGCGCGAGTTCGAGGCGGTGCTGGCCCGGCCGCTGGCCCCTGGCGAGGAATTCGCGCCGTCGCAGGGCTGGCCGCCCGGCATTACCTTCGTCCGCGTCGATCCGCGGGACGCGGCCCAGGTCGAGGTCTTCATCGACGCGTCGACCTGCGGGTTCCGCCCCGAGGACTCGCCGGTGCCGCCGGAGCTGGCGGACGCGTCGCGCCGGATGATCGCGCAGGCGCGCACGGAGTGCTTCCTGGCGCTCGACGGCGAGGTCGCGGTCGGCGGCGGCACGCTCGACGTCGGCGAGGGAGTGGCGGCGCTGCTCGGGACGTCGGTGCGCGCGAGCCACCGCGGGCGCGGCATCCAGCAGGCGCTGATCGCCCTGCGGCTGCGCGCGGCCCAGGACCGCGGCTGCGCGGTGGTGTGCATCCATTCGCGCCCGGGCATCCCGACCGAGCGCAACGCGGCGCGCATGGGGTTCGCGCTGGTCTATCACAAGGTGGCGCTGGTGCGGCCGGGGCCGGGGCTGGCGGCGTCGCCGTGAGCGCGCGGGAGTTCGAGAGCCTGCTGGGCGACCGGATCCGCCTGACCCGCGGGTTCTTCGCGCCGGCGCGCGCGGCGGAGCTGATGGCGACGCTGCTGCGCGAGACGCCGTGGCTGGCGGTGCGCTACGAGAACGAGGGGCGTCCGCGCGAGCTGCCGCGGCTGACCGTCAACTACGGCGAGCGGTCCTATGATTATTCAGGGCTGGTGTTCACGCCGCTGCCGTGGACGCCGCTGCTGGCCGAGCTGCGCGCGCAGGCGGAGGCGCAGGCGGAGACGCGCTTCAACGCGCTGATCGTGCAGCTGTACCGCGACGGCGAGGACGCGGTGAACTGGCACGCCGACGACAGCCCGGGCGTGGGCCAGGACCCGATCATCGCGTCGCTGTCGTTCGGGGCGACGCGCACGTTCCTGGTCCGGCCGAAGGGCGGCTCCGAGCCGAGCCTGACGCTGGAGCTGCAGGCGGGCGACCTGCTGGTGATGCGCGGGGACCTGCAGCACACGCACCAGCACAAGGTGCCGCGCGAGCCGGAGGTGACGGGGCCGCGGATCAACCTGACCTTTCGGACATTGTCGGGTCCGGCGCCGCAACCGGCGGTGGCGCACGCGAGCCGGGTGGTGCGCTGGCCCGACGACGGCGACAAGTGAGCGCTGCGTTCGGCCTGGCCTTTCGGACATTGTCCGGTCCGGCGCCGCAGCCGGCGGTGGCGCACGCGAGCCGGGTGGTGCGCTGGCCGGACGACGACGGGTGAGCGCGGCGTTCGGCCTGGCCTTTCGGACATGATATGAACCGTTGCCAGCGGTGGCCCACGCAGGCCGGGTGGTGCGCTGGGCGACGGCGCCGTGACCATCTTTTCATGTCGGAAGAGGCTCGGGGCCCGACGAGGGCGTCATCCAGGCCGCGGGCCTGGCGGTCCTCGGCTGCCGAGCGCGGCGAGGATCATGGCATGTCCCCGGGGACATGTTTTTTCATGCGCCCCGTGGCCGAGCGGATCACGATAATCGGGGTCACCTCGGGGCATGTCCCTCGGGACAGGCTCATATCGCGATCGGCGCGGCGAGCGGCAAGGAGATGACGAGGGCGGCGCCGCGGCCCGGGAGGCGCCGACGTGGATCGTGCCGCCGTGGGCGTCGACGATCCGGCGGGCGATCGCCAGGCCGAGGCCGGAGCCGCCGCGGCGGCGGGCCGGGTCGGCGGTGTAGAACTGCTCGAACACGTGGGGCCGGTCGGTGTCGGCGATGCCGGGGCCCTGGTCGCGGACGACGACCTCGACGCGATGGCCGCGGCGCCGGGCGACGACCTCGATGACGCCGCCGCGCGGGGAGAACTTGAGGGCGTTGTCGAGGACGCACAGCAGGGCCTGGGCGATCCGCTCGGGGTCGATGGAGACGGTGAGCTCCTCGTCGAGGTCGACGACGAGCGAGACGCCGCGGTCGAGCGCGCGGCCCTCGACGGCCCGGGTGGCCCGCTCGAGGACCGCGCGCAGCGGGGAGTCGACGCACGCCAGCCGGGTCGAGCCGGCCTCGAGGTGCCCGAGGTCGAGGAGGTCCTGGATCAGGGTGCGCAGGCGCGTGGTCTCGTCGACGGCGGTGCGCAAGAACCGGGTGCGCAGCTCGGGGTCGTCGCCGGCGCCGCCGTCGAGCGCCTGCAAGGTGACGTGGAGGTTGGAGACCGGGGTGCGCAGCTCGTGCGAGGCGTTGGCGAGGAAGGACCGCCGCTCGCCCTCGAGCGCGGTGAGCCGCTCGGCCATGCGGTTGAGCTCGGCCGCGAGGTCGCCGAGCTCGTCGGGGCGGGCGATCGCCAGCCGGGTGCCGAACTCGCCGCGGCCGAGCGCGACCGCGAAGTCGCGCATCTGCTGGATGGGCCACGCCAGGCCGCGCGCGAACCAGGCGACGAAGCCGGCGCCGACGGCGAGGATGACGGCCAGCGCGGCCAGCACGCTGACGACGGTCGCCCGCGTGTGCGCCTGCAGCTGGGCGAGCGAGCGCGACATGCGGACGACGCCGAGCTGGCGGTCGCCGCGGACGATCGGGACCGCGTGGTAGATGCGGTCCTGGACGTCGACGAGGCCGGGCGCGATGCCGGTGACGGCCCGCCCGGCGAGCGCCTCGGCCATGCCGGGGACGGCCGGCCAGACGATGGCGTGCTCGGCCGGCTCGTGCTGCGAGGTGGCGAGCAGGCGGCCGTCCGGGGCGATCACCCGCAAGGCGATGTCGTCGGGCGCGCCGTAGCGCTCGACGAGGACGCGCAGGCGCACGAGGTCGCCCTGCTCGAGCAGGTCGCCGGCGGTCTGGGCGATCGCGTGGGTGCGCGCGCCGAGGTCGGTGTCGGCCGAGGCGAGGTAGAAGCGCTCGAACGACCACAACACGACCGACACCAGCGCGCCGGCGCACAGCACCAGCAGGCCTAGCGTGGTGACGAACAGGCGCTGGCGGACGTTGAGCCGCCCGAAGCGGTGCTGCGCGCGGGGAGTGGCGGGCATGCGTGCTCGCGGGCTCAGGACGGCAGGTCGTAGCGGAAGCCGATGCCGGGGACGGTGATGACGAGGCGCGGCTGCGAGGGGTCCTCCTCGATCTTCTCGCGCAGGCAACGGATGTGCACCGCGAGCAAGGTGTGGCCGTCGGGCGCGCCGGGGCCCCAGGTGCGCTCGATGAGCTCGGTGCGCGTGACGACGCGGCCGGGGTAGGAGAGGAGGATCCGCAGCAGCGCGTACTCGGCGGCGGAGGTGGTGATCGGCCGGCCGCGCACCAGGACGGTGGCGCTGTCGAGGTCGACGACGACGCGGCCGCCGTCGAGGCGCCCGCGCGCCTGCGGCCGCTCGTGCGCGGCGATCCGCGGGATCGGGGCCTGGCGCAGCAGCTCCTCCATGCGCTGGACGAGCATGCGATCCTCGTCGAGGAGCCGCTGGGCGCTGGCCCGCCGCCGCAGCACGGCGCCGACCCGCGCGATCAGCTCGGGGGTGTCGAAGGGCTTGGTGACGTAGTCGTCGGCGCCGACGGTGAGGCCGTCGACCTTGTCCTGGCCGCGGTCGCGGGCGGTGAGCATGACGACGGGGACGTCCGAGACGGCCCGCAGGCGGCGGCAGACCTCCATGCCGTCGATCCCGGGCAGCATGAGGTCGAGGATGACGACGTCGGGGAGGCGGTCGCGCGTCTGCTCGAGCGCGCTGGCGCCGTCCTCGGCGGTCGTGACGCTGTAGCCCTCGCGCGTGAGCGCATAGCTGAGGCTGGCGCGCAGCGGCTCTTCGTCGTCGACTATGAGGACTCGCGGCATATGAGGGGCATAGGCGGCTCGCGCACCCGCGCAAGGTGAGGTATGCGCGTTCGGCCGGGCTCGGCGCGGAGAGACGGCCGTTCGGGGCCATTTCGGTCGAGGTCGACGCCGTGTGCGAACTGCGCGGGGGCTTGGCGTTAGAAGCGCACCGGTCACTCGACCGGCTCGTCGAAGTGGACGGCCCAGTTGTGGAGGGCGTAGCCGTGGCGGCTGACCGTGGCGTCGGAGTCGCGCAGGTTGCCGCGCGCGCCGGTGGTGGGGCCGCCCCACACGCCGGGGGTGCCGGTGGCGGCGTAGCGGACGCGCTGGTTGCCGCCGACCGGCTCGGCGGCGAGGGTGAGCTGGACCGTGGCGGGCCCGACCAGCGCGACCGCGGCGATCGCCGGCGGGGCGCCGCTGGTGTCGGTGAACTCGAAGCCGTAGTTGCCGGGGTTGGTGACGAGGACCTCGTCGAGCACGAGCGGCGGGACGGGCACGTCGAACTCGACGGTGACGACGGCGCCTTCGCGGGTGATCGAGCGCGGGGCCAGCGGTCGCCACGGCAGGCCGTCGATCAGCACGCTGCGATAGGCCTTGGCGTAGTACTCGCCGAGCCAGCGCGAGCCGTCGCCGGTGAGGTGGACGCCGTCGACGTAGGGCAGCATGTACTTGGGGCCGACGACGAAGATCCGGTCGGGCCGGGCCCGCGCGGCCGCCGCTGCTCGCCGGGGATCCGCGAGACGCTGCTGCCGTACATGGTCCAGCTCGACATCTGGCACAGGAACATCGGCACCGGGAGGGATTGGCCGGTGATCGCCTGCACGTCGGCCTCGTAGTCGCTCTGCCAGGCCAGCAGGTCCTCGGCGTAGGCCAGGTTGCCGCCGAGGTGGTCGCTCTCGCCGTGGATGATGGCGACCGCCCGCACCGCGTAGGCCTCGCCGCTCATGGCGGCCAGGACCGCGCCGGCGGTCACCTGGGCCAGGCCGTTGGCGTACGGCCCGGTGCCCTTCTTGAGCGCGCTGTAGGGCTGACCGCCGACGCCGTGGGCCGAGGCGAGGATCTCGTGGGCGGCGCCGCGATCCTGCTCGAGCTGGCTGACGAGGTTGGCGAGGCCGGAGGCGATGGTCTCGCCCTCGCCGCCGTTCCAGGTCTCGACCAGCGGGATGAAGCTGGTGAGGCCGACGCCGCCGGCCCGCACGCCGGTGTTGAAGGAGACGTTGGTGAACGGCTGCTCCGTGCTGACGACCACCGAGCCGGAGCCAGTCGACAGGCTCTGGCCGCTGATGAGCAGGTGGTGCAGGCCGACGCCGACGCACTGGCCGTAGACGCACGGCTGTCCCGAAGGACAGGGAGTGTCGCAGCCGCCGCAGTGGGCCTCGTCGTTGCCGGCGTCGACGCAGACCTCGCCGCACAGGGTCTGGGCGGCGCCGCAGTCGGGGGCGCACGCGCCGGCGACGCAGGCGACGTTGTCGGGGCAGGCGTGGCCGCACTCGCCGCAGTGGGCCGGGTCGACTTCGACGTCGACGCAGGCGCCGTCGCAGACCTGCGAGCCGGCGCCGCAGGCGACGCTGCACTGGCCTTCGAGACAGGCGAGGCCCGGGTCGCACGGCTGGTCGCAGCCGCCGCAGTGGGCCGGGTCGTGGGCCAGGTCGACGCAGGCGTCGCCGCAGACCGCCAGCGGCGCGGTGCAGCCGCCCGCGCCGGTCGGATCGTCGGAGCTCGTCGCGGCCTGTGTCGGCTCGCCGGTGGCCGCCGCGGTGGCGCTGCCGGTCGAGCCGGTGCCGTCTTCGCTGGTGGCGCCGGGGGCGGAGGAGCAGGCGCACAGGAGCGCGAACAGGAGCAGTGGGCGGGCGGGCACGGCCCACGATCGATCAGGTCGGCCGGCGGGCGCAAGCCGAGCGCGGGCGGGCGCGGGCGCGCGACGGTGTATGTCTCAAGGGACATGTCATGGGGGCCATCCGGACCGCGGGCCCCGGGACCCCGGAGCGCGCGCGCGGAGGCGTGCGCGGGGTTGCAGTTTGCAGACGCTCCTCGAGGTCTCGGCACGAGTTGACAAAAGATGATCCAAGTGTCAAAGTGTCTGCATGGCGCCGACCATGACGGAGGACGAGGCGGCCGCGCGCCGGTCGAAGGTCCTGCTCGCCGCGCGGTGGTGCTTCCTCAACTTCGGCTTCGCCAAGACGTCGTTCGAGGACATCGCCAGGCGCGCGAACCTGTCGCGCACGCTGCTCTACCGGATCTTCAAGGACAAGGAAGACATCTACCGGGCCGTGTTCGTCGACTGGCTGGTGTCGCGGCACCCCGCGGCGAGGCAGGCGACGAAGGGACCGGGCGGCGCGTACGAACGCCTGCTCGCGGTGTGCAAGGTGATGGTGCTGGAGCCCTGGTCCGACATGGTCGGCGCGCCGATGGGCGGCGAGTTCTTCGACGTGTGCGAGCGACTGGACCCGGCCACCGACGCGGAGCACCGCAAGGTGGCGCTGGAGTGCGTGGCGGCGATCCTGGGCGACGAGGAGAGCGCCGAGGTGTTCCTGCTCTCCCTCGACGGGCTGCTCGCCGATCAGCCGACGAGCGCGGCGCTCGAACGACGGTTGCAGATCCTCGCGGGGCGATTCGTACCGCCGGCGAAGGCGAAGGGCAGGCGGACGTGAACGAGTTCGAGCGAGAGGAGGGCTCCGTACGAGCCGCCCGGCCTCGATTGTCGTTCGCGGAGATCGAGCGCATCTCAGGGGTCCGCGACGCGCCGTAATCTCCGGTCGACAGGGCTCACGATCGAAGAAGAGTCGCTGCAAATGCGGTGACGACGACGATTGACTCATCGCATCGGTGATGACCACACATTGAAGAGAGGTCTTTCGATGAAGCTCATCGTTTTTGGCGCGTCCGGCATGGTCGGCGCGGGTGTCCTGCGCGAGGCGCTCGCGGACCCCGAGGTGGAGTCGGTGCTCAGCATCGGACGGCGATCGTGCGGCGTCGAGCACCCGAAGCTGCGCGAGCTGCTGATGCCCGATCTGTTCGACCTCGCCGCAGTCGAGGATCGACTCGTCGGCTACGACGCCTGCATCTGGGCCGTCGGTGTCAGCTCGGTGGGCATGAGCGAGGCGGCCTATGCCAGGGTGACCGAGGCGCTGACGCTGGTGTGGGCGCGCGCTGCTGCGGCTGAACCCGGAGCTCTCCTTCTGCTACTGCTCGGCAGGCGGGGCCGGCGGGCGTTCGATGTGGGCGCGCGTTCGCCAGCGCGTCGAGGGGTCGCTGCAGTCGATGCCGTTTCGCCACGCCGGCGCAGTCCGCCCGGGCTTCATCCGGCCCGGCCCAGGCATTCGCAGCCGCACGCGCCTCTATCAGGCGGGGCTCGTCCTCCTGAGGCCGGTCTTCCCGCTCTTCTCGTGGCTCGTGCGGGTCTTCCCGTTCCTGTTCACGACCTCCGAGGTCCTCGGCCGGGCGATGCTTCGCGTGGTCGAAGGACGGGCCGATCGGTTCATCCTCGAGATGGTCGACATCAACAGGGTCGGGGCGTGAGTCCGGTGAATCGCTCGTCGCGCGTCGCCAAGCTCGGCGTCGTCGCGCTGGTGCTCGTCGCGCTGGTCGGCGCCTGGCACTTCGGGGTCTTCGCGCGGGTGGCCGAACCGAAGGTCCTGGCCGCGACGCTGGTCGAGATGGGAGCGTGGGGCTACCTCGCGTTCGTCCTCGCGTACACGCTGCTGCAGCCGTTCGGCGTGCCGGGGACGATCTTCATCGTCGCGGCGCCGCTGATCTGGCCGTGGCGGACGGCCTTCGCGCTGTCGATGCTCGGGACGATGGGCGCGAGCGTCGTCGGCTTCTCGTTCGCGCGCTTCGTCGCAAGGGACTGGGTCGCGGCGCGTCCCGGCCCGGCTCCGCAAGTACGAAGGATCGCTCGAGCGGAGCGCGTTCCAGACGGTCGTGTTCCTGCGGCTGATCCTGTGGATGCCGCAGGCGCTCCACTTCTTCCTCGGCGTGTCGAAGGTGGGGTTCTGGACCCACTTCTGGGGCTCGCTCGTCGGTTACGTGCCGCCGCTGCTCCTGGTGAGCTACCTCGGCGGCGAGATGTTCGACGCGTCGGGGCGGATCCTGCCCGCCGCGTGGCCGATCCTCGCCGGCCTGCTTTTGGCTTCGCTGCTCGTCACGGCGTTCGTCCGAGTCCGCGCGCGCCGTCGTTCCCGGGCGGGCCCCGCGACGCGCAGCGCGACGTCCGGGAGCTCCCGTAAGCCCGGCGAAGCAAGCGATGGACCCGAAGCTCGCGGCCGACCTGTGGACGCTGAGCGAGAGGCTGTGCGCCGAAGCCACGGCCCGCGCGGCGTGACGGGCGATCGCTCGCGCGAGCCGACCTCGCGCTCGCGCGCCCGGGCTCCGACACGACGGACGTGACGGGCAGCGGTCGCGCCGGTGCGAGTCGACCTCGGCCCGTGCTCCGACAGGATCGCGCCGGACATGGCACTGGCGGCCATCCGGGGCGCCGGCCCCGGGGCCGCCGGAGCGCGCGCGCGTGGGCGTGCGCGTACGTGCGCGCGCTTCGGGGCGCCCCGTCCGCAGTTTGCAGGCGATTTCCGAGGCGTCGCCGGGCGCTGCGGCGAGCGGCGGCCAATCGTCGATCGCCCGCCGGCGGCGGCGGCACGTCCCACGCTCCCGCTTATGCAACCACGAGAGTTCGTGAACACGAAGAAGATCGAGGCGATCGGGAACAGCGTCGTGCGCGCGGAGCCGGACGCGGCGGTCCTGCGGCTCGGCGTGACCACGCAGGCCGAAGAGCCGGCCGAGGCGGTGCAGCAGAACGCCGATCGCATGGCCAAGGTGATCGCGGCGGTGAAGAAGCAGAAGATCCCCGAGTCGGCGATCCAGACCGCGGAGCTGCAGCTCGAGTCGGTGACGAAGTGGGACGAGGACGCGCAGACCGAGATCCTGGTCGGCTACCGGGCCACCAACGTGATCACCGTGACGACGCCGATCGACAAGGCGGTGGGCGTCTACGACGCCAGCGTGGCGGCCGGGGTCAACACCGCCAGCGGGCTGCGCTATGTCGTCGACGACGACAAGAAGTACCGCCGCGAGGGGCTGGCGCAGGCGACCAAGATGGCGATCGACGAGATCCACACGGTCGCCAAGGCGCTCGGGACCAAGCTCGACGGGCCGCTGATGGCGGAGGTGATGGAGGTCGTGCCGCCGCCGCTCATCGAGTACCAGTTCGCCGCGGCCGACAAGATCGGGGCGGCCACGCCGATCATCCCGGGCCGGGTCGAGATCACCTCGCGCGTGCGCGTGGTCTACGAGATCAAGGCGACTTGACCGGCTGCTTGCACGCGCCCTGCAGCTCCTCGAGCATGCGCTTGCACGCATCGGCGAGGTCGGTGTCCTTGGACTCCGTGCGCATGTGCTTGAGCCAGGCGGCCTCGCCCGCGGGGAAGCGGCGGCGGCCGCTCATGATCTCGGGCTTCAGCTGCGGCTCGCAGGCGACGTAGCGGTTCATGTACGCGTCGCAGGCGGGGAGGCCGATCCGCAGGTCCTTCTGCGGCTGTCCCGAAGTTCCTGCCCGATCGGGCATGTCCGAAGGGACCTCTCCCGGAGGATCGTCGGCCGGCGGCTCGACGCCGCCCGGGGCCGCGGCGGGCGGTGTCATGTCCGAAGGGGCAGGTTCCTCGTCCTTCGCGATGTTGTCCGCCGGCGGCTCGGCGGGGGCGATCAGCGGGGTCACGGTGGGGCCGGTGGCCTCGGGGGCGCAGCCGGCGAGGGCGACGAGGACGATCGCGAGCGTGCGCACGCGGCGAGGATAGCTCACGGCGCGGGCGGGCGCGCGGCCGCGTGTTCGCGCAGCGAGGTCATCAGTTCGCCCCACCACAGGCCGATGCCGCGGAGGAACGCCGGCACCGGCTGGCCGTGGCGGACGGGGTGGTCGGGGCGGATGTCGGTCCAGCCGCGGTGCTGGACGCGGACCAGGGTGCCGTCGCCGCTGGGGGTGAACTCGACCTCGACCTCGGTCGACTCGCCGGGGGCGAAGTTGTTCGCGCGCCACGCGAACACCAGGCGGGTCGGTGGTTCCCACACCAGCACGCGGCCGGTCTCGACCACGCGGGTGCCGTCCTCCGTGGTGAACGACTCGAACAGGCGGCCGCCGGCCTGCGGCTCGAGGTGGATGATCCCGCGGTGCTTGCCGGCCACCCGGTACTTGCTCCCGCGGCGCCACCATTGATCGATCTCCTCCGTGAAGATCTCGAACGCCAGCGCCGGCGGTACCGCCACCGACACCGACACGTTGGCCGCGTCGCCGCGCAGCTGCGTGCTCATGCTTTTCTCCCGCGGGCCCGGCGTTCGGCGTGGGCCTTGAATGCTTGCAGTTGGTCGGCCCAGAACGCCTCGACCTCGTCGAGCCAGCCGCGCAGGTCGGCGAATGGTTCGCGCTCGAGGCGGTACACGCGGACGCGGGCGTCGTCGTCCTGGGCGTCCTCGCGGACCAGCCCGGCCTTGCGCAGCACCCGGAGGTGGCGGCTCATGGCCGGGCGGGTCATGTCGAGCGCTTCGGCGATCTCGCTGGCGCGGCGGGGGGCGCGGCGCAGGAGGTCGACGACGCCGCGGCGCGTCGGGTCGGCGAGCGCCGCGAGGGTGCGGTCGAGGTCAGCTGCCACTCGGCCTCGCGTCGCGCACGCGGTGCATGAACCACCACTGGTGGCCTTCGGGGTCGAGCGCGCCGTAGCTGCGGTCGGACCAGTAGTCCTCGCCGTAGTCCTCGGTGCTCGGCTCGCGGAACACCTGGGCGCCGTTGGCCCGCGCGCGGGCGCAGTGGGCGTCGACGTCGTCGACGAAGACGCACAGCGTCTGGGTGTTGCCGCCGGCGACCGAGCGCGGGCTGATGTGCTTCTGCTGGTAGCCCTCGCGGCCGGGGTCGCGCCGCCTGGTGCCGCCGACCATGACGAGGCCCTCGCCGAACACCAGCTCCGAGTGGACGATGTCTCCGTCCTCGCCCTCGACCTTGAGGCGGACCTCGAAGCCGAACGCGCGGCACAGCCAGTCGATGGCGGCGGCGGGGTCTTCGTAAAAGATGGAGGAGGAGATGCGGGGCCATCCGGCCGGCGTGCTCTTCATGAGGTGCTCCGTTGGTTGCGGGTTCGTGAAATAGTTAACCCGAGAGAGAACCATTGTCAAGCGCGTGAACTCCAGGGCAAGGATGCCCTGGAGTTCACGCAGGGGGGCGAATCACTTGGCGGGGGCGGGCCCGGCGAGGGCCTCGTCGAAGCGCTTGACGTAGGCGGCCTGGGCCTTGGCCTTGGCCGGCGCGTCCTCGGCGACCGGCTCGATCACGGCCGCCAGCGCCTTGAACAGGGCCCGGCGCTCGCTGCCGGACGGGGTGCCGGCGATCCGGCGCAGCAGCTCGACGACGGCGGCGAAGTGGGCCGCGTGGCGGTCGACCGCCTTGGTGATGTCGCCGAGGCGCGTGCGCAGCAGCGCCGCGTTCTTGGGGTCCTCGGGACCTGTACTTTCGGCCAGGTCGACGATCAGCGCGTGGGCGATCCCCGACGGGTCGCCCTTGACCGGGTCGAGCTGCAGCAGCAGCGCCGCGCCGCGCGGGCCGGTCTGGGCCTGGGCCGCGTTCTTGGCCTTGGCCTTGGCCTGGGCCTGCTTGAGCTGCGGCTGCAGCCTGGCGGTGTCGGCGGCCCCGCGCGCGGCCGCGGCGGCGAGGCGACCGAAGCGGAGCTCGAGCTCGGTGAGCGGGCGGGCGATCGCCGGGCCGCCCTCGCTCGCGGCCAGCACCGCGGCCAGATCGGCCTGGGTGACCGGGGCGTCGTCGGGGCTGATGAGCAGGTCCTGCACGCCCTGCAGCTCGCGCACGAGGTCGCGGGCGCGGGCGTGGACCTCGTCGCCGCGCACGACCTCGTCGACGCCGCTGCCGGCGAGCAGGCGGAATTGGTACGGCGACGGCTGGCCGCGGCGCAGCAGGCCCCACACCTCGGCGCGGGCCTGCTCGTGGCGCAGGCGCGGCTCGTCGGGATCGCCGCCGCGCTGGATCACCGCGTGCTCGAGGCGCAGCACGTTGGCCGGCGCGTCGTAGCCTCCCGGTTGCCCGGGGTGATCGCGGAAGTAGCCGAGGTCGTAGACCATGCGGGTGTCGCCGGCGGCGCGCAGCTGCTCCGACAGGCGCCCGAGCGGCGAGCCGCTCTCGGCGCTGATCCACAGGGCCGCGACCTTGTCGCCGCGCTCGACCTCGTGGACGATCGCCAGCTCGCCGAGCCGCTTGGAGGCGGCGTCGAGCAGCGGCGGCGTGAGTCGGTCGAGCTCGGGCTTGCCTGCCCCGCCCGGCTGGGCCGCGGCCTGCTCGAACTGCCCCGCGAGGTCGGCGTAGCTGCCCCTGGGCGCCGGCTTGCCGGTCGGGGCGGCGCTGCTCGGGCCGGCCCCGCCGCCCGCGTCGGGGGCGCTCGTGGTCGACTTTTCACATGCCCCGAGAGACAGGGCCAAAAGGGCAGACAATAAGCCGCGCGAAGCGGCGGGGGATCGGCGCATGCGGGCGACTATGCCACACGCCCGGGGCGCGGTGACGCGCGCATGCACGCGCGGCCGCGGGCTATAGTGCCGCGATGATGCGTGGCCGTACCTCGTTGCTCTTGTCCGTGCTCCTGCCCTGCGTCGCCTGCGGCGACGACACCACCGCGACCACCGAGTCGATCTCGACCACCGACGCCGGGACGAGCACGACCGACGACGCGACCACCGGCGCGCCGACCACCGAGGCGCCGACCACGGGGGCGCCGACCACCAGCGCAGTGAGCGACAGCGAGACCGGCACGACGACGACGGGTGAGACGACGACGACGACCGGTGAGACGACGACGACGACGACCGGCGAGACGACGACGACCGATCCGAGCACGACCGCGGAGACGAGCTCGAGCACCACCGAGGACA
Organism: Nannocystis pusilla; assembly: GCF_026626665.1. Classification (GTDB taxonomy): domain Bacteria; phylum Myxococcota_A; class Polyangia; order Nannocystales; family Nannocystaceae; genus Nannocystis; species Nannocystis pusilla. The sequence goes on along the minus strand of NZ_JAPNKE010000002.1, from coordinate 5,139,892 downwards.
CAACCTCGACCACGGACACCGGCACCACCGGCGGCCTGTGCGACGACGGGCCCGACGGCGACGGGGACGGCGTGCCGGACGCGTGCGACGCGTGCCAGGACGGCGACGACGCGCTCGACGGCGACGGCGACGGGATCGCCGACGCGTGCGACGTCTGTCCCGACGACGCCGCGAACGACAGCGACATGGACGGCGTGTGCGACGGCGTGGACCTCTGTCTCGCCGGGCCCGACGACGTCGACGTCGACGACGACGGGACCCCCGACGCGTGTGACGACGAGGTCGACCTCGGCATCGACACCCCGATCGACGACTACGACGTGGCGGCCGACGGGGCGCTGGTGGTCGTGCGCGGCGACGCGGGCGCGCTCAAGGTGACGTGCTGGAACGGCGACGGCACGGTGCGCCGGCCGGAGTTCACGGCCGGCAGCTACGACGCCGGCCAGGGGCTGGGGGCGAAGGCGGAGATCCACATCGCCCGCGAGGCGCAGAAGGTGCTGGTGACGTGGTTCGACGCCGGCGGCAACCCGGCCAACCACCGCATCGCGTACTCGCTGCTGTCGAACGAGTGCCAGCCGATCGTCACCGGCGAGACGGCGCTCGCCCTGGCCGAGGGCTACTTCGAGTTCCACAACGCGGCGATCGACGCCGCCGGCAACAGCGTGATCACGGCCTCGCCGAACCAGACCCTGATCAATTTCGTCGACGGCGACGGGCTGGCGGGCGCGCAGCAGGAGGCGTTCGACATCGACGCCTCCTACGGCGACCACGTGGCGGTCAACCAGGCCACGGGCGAGGGCATCGTCGCCGCGCAGAAGCACAGCGGCAACGGGATCTACTACCGCCGCTTCAAGGCCGGCGGCGCCGGCTGGATCGACGCCGGGCCGGTGCAGCTGCCCGTCAACTATCACTACTGGTACGACGGCTACACGGTGGGCATGAACGACCAGAGCGAGTTCGTGTTCCTGTGGCGCTCGGGCGGCACGACCCTCGACATGCGGTTCTTCGCGGCCGACGGCACGGACGTGGCCGACGTCCAGCGGACCACGATCGACTTCGAGGGCTGGGACGGCGGACACTGCTATGATTCGTTCCGCCGCCGCCACCAGGAGGTCCCGGTGCGCGGCGACGACTTCGTGCTCGGCGAGGTCTACAACTGGATCACGCCGCAGCAGAACCGCGTGGTCCACCACTTCGCGTACACGCCGCTCGGCGAGCTGCTGGGCGAGGGCGAGACCGACGTGAACCTCGACGAGGGCCTGACGATCCGCGTCGACGGGGCCGGGCGCAGCTTCCTGCGCGGGCCGAGCGGGATCGTGGTGCGCGCCGACTACCCGTGAGCGCGGCTCAGGCGGCGTGGGTGGCCGGCCCGGCGGCGGCGAACACGTCGAGGAGGGCGCGGTTGAACGCGGGGATGTCGTCCGGCTTGCGGCTGGTGACGAGGCCGCGGTCGAGCACGACCTCCTCGTCGACCCAGGTGGCGCCGGCGTTGCGGAGGTCGCTGCGCAGCGACGGCCACGAGGTCAGCTTGCGCCCGCGCACCCCGCCCGACTCGATCAACGGCCACGGCCCGTGGCAGATGGCGGCGATCGGCTTGTCGCTGGCGACGAAGTGACGGATGAACTTGATCGCGGCCTCGTCGATGCGCAGCTTGTCGGGGTTGATGACGCCGCCCGGCAGCAGCAGGGCGTCGAAGTCGGCCGCCTTGGCGTCGCTCAGCTCGAGGTCGACGGGGAACCAGTCGCCCCAGTCCTTGAACTCCCACCCGCGCACGCGCTTCGACTCCGGCGAGACCAGCACGGTCTCCGCGCCGGCGGCGTCGAGCGCCTCGCGCGGCTTGACCAACTCGACCTGCTCGAACCCCGAGGCGACCAGGATCGCGACCTTCTTGCCCTGCAGCGGTGTGGAACCCATTTTGAAAAGTTTCTCCCGACCATGGCATGCGCCAGTTCCGGCGATGCGCAACCTCGCGGGCGCGGCGCGGCGAGCTCGGCCGTTACCGATGAATCGTCATGGCCGCGGCGGTTCGGCGCCGCGGGACGTCGACGCGCGAGACCTCGCTGCAGGGCAGCTCCGGCGAGCTCGACGATGGCGCGGGCGAGCGGCGATGGCGTGCGGGGGGCCCGACGCGGCCGGCGAACTCACGGGGCGTTGTCGCCCGGGTGTGACGGATCGGCGAAGTCGCAGCGATGCGCCGCGCTGGGGGGCATGGGTCGGACGATTCGCAATGTGGGCAGGGATCGACGTACGCGTATTCGTCGATCGGGCGGCTCGCGTGACGGGCGCGGCTTGTCGGCCGAGTCCGCCGCGCGTACGTTGTGAAGAATGGCGATTGTTTATCGTTCGACCGCGATCCTCGTCGGCGGGCTGCTGACGGCCTGTCCTTCGCAACCTGTCCCTGGGGACACCGAGACCGACGGCGCGACCGCGACCGACGCCGGCAGCGAGACCGATCCGTCGACGGGCGGCGACCCGCCGACCACCAGCCTGCCGACCGGCACGACGAGCTCCACCGGCGACACCAGCACGACGACGACGAGCGAGGGCACGACGACCGAGGGCGTGAGCGCGACCTACACGTCGACGAGCACGACGGGGAGGACACGACGACGACGAGCACGACGGGCGAGGACACGACGTCGACGAGCACGACGGGCGAGGACACGACGACGACGAGCACGACGGGCGAGGACACGTCGACGAGCACGACGGGCGAGGACACGTCGACCTCGGGCGAGCCGCCGGGCTGCGGCGACGGGGTGGTCCAGCCCGGCGAGGCGTGCGATGACGGCAACGCCGACGGCGACGACGGCTGCCTGCCGACCTGCGAGCTCGGCATGGGCGCGCCGCTCGATCCGCTGGTGCTGCCGAAGCCGGCGCAGGCCGACGACCTGCGCTGCATGGCGCCGCTGCCGGGGTGGTTCCTCGACGCGTCGGCGATGATCGTCGGCCGCGCCTTGACCGACTTCGGGCCCGAGGGTCAGACCGCGTCGCAGCTGTTCGAGGTGTCGCTGCCGGGCGGCGACGACCCGGCGTTCTGGGACATCACCGAGTGGGCCGGCGAGCACGGGCGCGCCCCGCTGCAGGCGCAGGGGGTCCAGGGGCACGTGGTGGTCGCGGGGATGATCGACACCGAAACGCAGGAGCCGGGCTCGGGCGGGCACCTGTGGCTGACCAGCGTCGGCGGCGACGGCTCGACCGAGTGGTCGCTGGAGTTCCCCGAGCTGCCGATCGCGGTGACCGACATGCACTGGACGGGCGGGGACATCGCGCTGGTCGGCAATCACGCGGCCGGCGAGGCGGGGGCGTGGGTGCTCCGCTTCGACGGGGCGGGGGCGTTGATGTGGCAGCACGACGCGCCGGTCGGGGTCGGCTGGAGCGTCCGCTACCGCGGGGTGGCGATCGAGGACAACAGCGGCATGATCTACGCGGTGGGCGAGCGCCACGCCGACGACGCGTCCTCCGATCAGGTGTTCCTCGAGGCGCTGACGCCCGCGGGCCTGGTGCTGTGGGAGGCGACCCTGCCGTCGCCGACGCACGCCCACGCGCTGCCGTCCGACGTGACGGTGACGGGCCAGACCGCGCTGGCGGTGGCGATGACGCAATCTGACGGAGATGTCCCCGAGGACAGCGTGCTCGGCTACGCGAAATTCGCGGCGGCCGACGGGGCGCAGCAGTGGTGGATGGAGTGGGCGCCGCCCGACGGCTGGGCGATCCACGCGGGGCCGGTCGACGCCGAGCCGTTCGGCGGGATGTTCATCGGCGCAGGCGAGCACGAGGGCGACGAGGCGCGCACGCGAGTGTTCCGCATCGACGAGGACGGGGCGGTGCTGTGGACGACGAAGCGCCCGGGCGGGGACGTGCGCGACCTGCTGTTCTTCGGCCCGCCCGAGCGGGTCTACGCGCTGACGAAGGACGCGATCCTGCCGTTCGCGAGCTGGTGAGGGCGAGGCGCCGCCGGGGCTGGCGGAGCGGCCGCGGCGGCGAGCGCCTAGCGGTCGAGTCGCGCGGGCTCGGCGGCGTCGGCCGCCGGGCCAATTCCGTCATGGCCGCGTCACAGTCGTGCGGCGCCTCGCTGCGAGCGCCGCGGCCGCGAGCGCCACGATCGACGCGCTGCGGCTCGCCGGTCTCGCTGTGCCGGATCGTCCCGTCACCGTCGCCATCCTACATCAGGACCGGCGCGGCGAGCTGCGACCGCCGCGCGGCCGGTGTTGTGGCGGATCCGACAGCGGTCGCCCCGGCGGCGCCGCGCCGCCTGGACAACATTGCGAGTGGTGTGACGCTTGAAATCGTATGACCGCATCGATTCGATCCGCCCGCGTCGTGGTCGTCGCCAGCGCGGCGCTCGCCGCCTGTCCGGGCGACTCCGGCGCGCCGATGGCCGACACCACCGATTCGGGGACCACGAGCAGCGGCGCGGCCACGCTCGACGGCGAGGACGACACCGGGGCGACGAGCGTCGACGTGCCTGTCCCCGAGGACAGGCCCGAGAGCGAGCCGCAGACCCGGGTCGAGCGGCTGCTGGCGGCCCTCGACGAGGCGATGTACCGCTGCCCCGAGCGCGCGTGGCCGGGCGTCGCGGCCAACTACCGCCAGCGCCAGGTGGTGCTGACGTCGGCGCCCGACAAGCTCGCGTGGGTGTGGAACGACCAGGGCGGGGACGGTGCGCCGCCGGTGGTCAGCGAGCGCCAGCTCGACGAGCTGCCGCCGGAGTGGACGTCGTACTTCAACGTGAGCGAGCTGAGCGGCGTCAAGTCTCTCGGCATCTCGCTCGACCAGACGCAGGCGCAAAACGAGTGGTGGACCAGCAACGGCGGCACGCTGTGGCCCGATTTCGCGGCGTCGCTGATGTTCCACGAGGGCTTCCACTTCCTCAGCGATCAGGACGACTGGAGCACCGGCGAGGGCAGCCGCTCGGCGCCGTACCCGGAGCCGTGGGAGCCGCGTTACCTGCGGCGCCAGCTGATCGGGGCGCTGGCGGCGGAGGTGCAAGCCGAGGGCGCGGGCATGGCCGCGGCGGCGCACTGGTACACGCGCCTGCAGACGGAGTACGCGGCCGAGATGAAGGCGATCCGCAGCTATGATTGCAGCGAGGGCTCGGCCGAGTACGTCAGCCTGATCATGAGCGCGATCGCCGAGCTCGGGTGCGACGCCTCCGACGCGGAGGTGCTGGCCCTGGCGCTGTCGCACCTGCCGGACGGGCTGTTCCTCAGCAGCGGCGCGGGATTCGACAGCGACCTCGAGCCCTACGAGCTCGGGGTGGTCGCCGGCCTGCTGCTGCGCCGCGCCGGCGTGGCCGGCTGGAGCTGGCGGTCGAGAAGGGCCAGGGTCCGGCCGATCAGCTGCTGGCGAAGCAGGCCGCCGCGCCGCAGGTCGACGATCCGGCGGCGCAGGCCGCGGCGCAGGCGGCGGTGGCCGAGCGCAACGCGGCGGTGGGGATGCAGATCGAGCCGATGCTGGCCCGCATGAAGGACCCGGGCTACACGCGCGTCGCGGTCCGCTTCGACTGGATCGTCGGCTCGTTCGGGGTCGGCGGGTTCTATTATCTGGCCGCCGACCCGCAGCAATCGCAGGTGCTGCTGAACCTGTCGGCGGTGCTGGACCCGCCGTCGATGGTGACGATCGAGGTCGCCGAGCAGACGGCGCTGGCCGGGGTGGCGACGCCCTGCGCGTTCCCCCAGGACTATTCGATCGTGCTGACGGTGCCGAACGCGGCGCTGACGGTGGCGCTCGGCTCGGCGACGTCGAGCGACGCCCAGGTGCGATTCGCCGGCCTCGCCGTCGAGGAGGCCAAGGACATCGACGGCCTGCCGTGGCTGTGCCCGACCGACGCCGGCGGGGCCAATGGTGCCCCGGCCCCGCGCCCCGAAATGCACACCCTCCGCAGCGCCGACCACGGCCGCCGCCGGGCCTTCGTCCACCCGGAGACCGGTCGCTGAATTGTCCCGCAGACGGGCGAGTTCGCGCCTCTTGGCGCGGTTTCGCGCAATCGGCTTGACGCCGCGCGCGGTTTCGCCCCAAATGCGAGGGCATGCGCCTCGCCGCCGACGCCCCCACGCCCGACTGGGACTCCTTCGAATCGCGTTCGAATGCGCAGACCTGGAGTCGCGCTCCTACTACGATACGGTGACGGGCGAGGTGTGCGTGACGGGGCCGTTCGAGGACGACCCCGGCGAGCGCGAGCGGATCGACGCCGACCCGCAGCGCTACCTCGAGATCGATCGCCTGCCGTCGCACGAGCAATACCAGTGGATGGCGCGCTTCGCCACGGAGGAGGTCGGCGACGTGCGGCTGCGCGAGCGGCTGCTGCGCGCGCTGGAGGGCCGCGGGCCGTTCCGCCGGTTCAAGGACGCGCTGCTGTCGGCGCCGCAGGAGCGCGAGCGGTGGTTCGCGTATCACGCGAGGGCCCTGCGCCGGGCGATCGAGCAATGGTTCGCGACCCGCGACCTGCCGGTCCGCGCGGCGCCGCCGTGGGCCCGGCGCGATTGATTGTGTTGACGCGGATCACCCGCAGGATTTGGCGAGAGCGACCCCGGCGATGCGGGGTGCTCGATGCCCACGCGGTTCCGCAGCCGGTGTTTGGAACGTGGCGGGTGTCGCTCAGCGCGGAGCGGGCTCGTGGAGCGCGAAGGCGGCGCCCTGCGGGTCTTCGCAGGCGGCCACGCGCGCGCCGTCGGGGGCTCGCATCGGCTCGCCCGCCGCTCGACCATCGCCGCTGCGCACGCGCTCCAGGGCCGCGTCGAGGTCGGCGACCGCGAAGTGGAACAGCCAGTGGGTGTGGATCTCCGGGCGCCGGGCCGCGTCGGACATGCCGCCGACGGCGGGGCCGTCGGGGTGCCACGCGAATTCGCGGTAGGTGCCGAGCGGCCCGAGGTCGTGCGACTGCCGCGACGCCCAGCCGAACATGGATCCGTAGAGCGCAGCGGCCTGGGCGGAATCACGGGAGTGCAAATCACACCACGCGAGGGTCGCGGTCGCCTCGGGCCGCGAGGTGACGGCCAGCACGGAGCCGAGCGGGTCGCGGAGCGGGGCGACGAGGTGGCCCGGGGGACGCGTCTGCACGGGCCCCAGCGGGCTCGCGCCGAGAGCGACGAATCGCTGGACCGCGGCGGGGACGTCGGCGACCGCGATGTGGCCGAGCCAGTGCGCCGGGGCGCCGCGAGCGGCCGCCTGCGCCGGGAGGGTGGCGAACTCGCCCAGCTCGGGCCCGTCCGCACGCAGGCGCCAGCAGGCGTCGCCCGCGGCGACGACGAGACCGACGGCGTCGACGTAGAACGCTCGCGCGGCGACGGGGTCGGTGGTCCTGAGCTCGTACCAGCAGAACATGGGCATCGCGGGGCTCACGGGGTCGGCGCGCAGGATAGCAGGAGCGCGGGCCACGGCGCCGTCCGAGGCCGATTGCCGCGCGGGGGGCCGGTGGTACGAACTTCGAGGCCATGCGCGCATCGAACCTGTCGTGGATGTCCTCGGCGCTGCTCGTCCTCGTGAGTTGCGGCGAGCCCGCCGCTCGCGGCAATGGGGTGACCGAGGGCACCGTCGTGGTCCGGGTGGAGGACGCGAAGGTCGCGGTCGAGGAGGACTCCGCGGCGAGGCCGGCGGCCGACGAGGCGACCGCTCCGGAGGCGGAGGCAGCTGCGGCGTCGGAGGCGGACATCGTGCCGCGAGCGCCCGCGCCTGCGACCGCGGAGGCGGCGGCGCGCCAGCTCGCGGCGTGGCTGTCCGAGCGCGACGCGCCGGTGCCGGCACTGCTCGACCCGACGTCGGAGATCGAGGTGGCCATGGACTGCGGGGTGTGTGACGGCACGGAGCCGGGCAAGACCACCAAGGTGATCGGCCTCGACGGCCTCATCGCTCTCGACCGTGAGCTGCGCAAGGGCGCGATCCTCGGCCTGTGGGACTTCGGCGAGCAGATCGACTGCAAGCAGGGCTGCTGCCGCTTCCTCATCGATCCGGAGGTCGGCCTGCAGGAGTACCTGCTCGGCTTGAAGAAGGTCTGTGTGCGCACCGACGAGGGCGGCAAGCCCCTCGCCTACACGCGCATCGAGGGCGTCGGCGCCCGGCCCAAGTTCTTGCCGAAGTGAGCCGTACGCGACGCCACGACGAACAGGTCGGGCGGCCTGTCACTCGTCACCGCGGCGCTGCGGGACCGAGTCGAGCGAGGACGACGGCCGGGCGCTGGTGGTGTCCGCGAAGTGACGGCTCGCGCTTCGGCTCGACCGACCTCGCTCGCGGCGACGTGCTCATGGCTCGAGCTCCGGCGCGACGAGCGAGGGCTTCGTCGACTTCGGTTCGCCGGGGCGGGTGAGCGAGGTCGGCGTCACGCCGAGCACGCGGCGCATGCAGCGGGCCATGTGGCTCTGGTGCGAGAAGCCGACCTCGAGCGCGACCTGGCTGGCGGCCATGCTCCCGCGCAGCAGCAGGGCGCGGGCGCGGTCGACCCGGCGGTGGATCACGTAGGTGTGGACCGGCAGGCCGAGCGAGCGGCGGAACAAAGTCTTGAGGTGCGAGGCGCTGATGCCGGCGACGTCGGCGAGGGTCGCGAGGGACAGGTCGTGATCGAGGTGCTCCTCGATGTAAGAAGTGACGGACCGCAGCTGCTGCGGGGTGAGGCCGCGCGCGGGGGAGCCGGTGCGGCCACCGGATCGAGCAAGCGCACGGCCAGCGCCAGGCCGAGGCTCTCGCTGAACAGCGCGCCGCCCGGGCGGCCGGCGGCGTGTTCGGCGTCGAGCGCCCGCACGATGTGCTCGATCTGGGGATCGCGGACCTGGTGGCGCAGGGGCACCTCGAGGTGCGCCGGATCGCGGCCCGTCTCCGCGGCGGCGCGGCCGAGCAGCGACGGCGTCAGCGACACGACGAGCGCGGTGCTGGCCTCGGCCTGATGCCATTCGTCGGCGACGCCGGCGGGGAACACGTCGATCTCGCCGGCGGTGTGGACGAATCGATGGTGCTTGCATTGGCCGCGCGCGGGCCGGCCGACGTGCATGCGCACGCGGTGGTCGGCGGACTCGGCGAGGACGGCCAGCCCGGCGGCGAAGGTCTCGAGGCCGAGCTTCGGGGTGAGGGAGGTGCGCGCCGCGATCGTCTCGGTCCCGGGCATGGGGGACGATCCTACCCGAGGGCGCGGGCGACCTGACCCGCGGATCGGCGTCCGATCGTGTCCTCGTCGCGTCCGAACGTGCGCGACTGCGGGGCGCGGGGGGCCTATCTCTGGAGGCATGCATTCGCACTCCACAACCCACGAGGCCGCCCTGATCGGCCTGGGAGCGATGGGCGTGGCCCTCGCTCGCGCGGCGGCGACGAAGGGCCGCCGCATCATTGTCTGGAATCGGACTTCGGCCAAGGCGGCGCCGCTCGAGGCCGCCGGCGTCACGGTGGCCGCGAGCGTGGCCGCGGCGGTGGCGGCCAGCCCGGTCGTGATCGTGTGCGTCACCGACTACCCGGCGACCCGCTCGCTGCTCGAGTCGGTCGAGCTCGCCGGCAAGACGCTGGTGCAGCTCAGCACCGGCACGCCGCAGGAGGCGCGCGAGCTCGCGGCGTGGGCGACCGCCCGAGGCGCGCGCTACCTCGACGGCGCGATCCTGGCGGTGCCGAGCCAGATCGGCGGACCGCACGCCAACATCATGACGGCGGGCGCGCCGGAGGCGTTCGCGGCCGCGCAGGCGCTGCTCGCCGACATGGGCGCGGTCCGCTTCGCCGGCGAGCCGCCGGGGGCCGCGGCGGCGCTCGACTTCGGCGTGCTCGCCAGCCTGTTCGGGGCGCTGCTCGGCTTCTACCACGGGGCCCGGCTGATGGAGTCGGAGGGGCTGCCGGTCGACAGCTTCGGCGAGCTGATGGCCGCGACGGCGCCGGCGATCGGCGAGATGATCCGCATCGACGCCGACGCGATCCACCACGGCCGCTACGAGGCGCCCGAGGCCTCGCTCGAGATCTGCTGGCGCAGCATGGAACTGCTCGGACGGCACGCCCGCGAGGCCGCGATCGACGTCAGCTTCCCCGACTTCGCGGCGGCGATGTTCCAGCGCGGGATGGCGGCGGGCCTCGGCCAGGAGGCGCCGGCGGCGATGATCAAGGTGCTGCGGGCCGGGTCGGCCGCGAAAGGAGCGGGGCGATGAGCGCGTACGCGGGCAAGCAGGCGGTGATCGTCGGCGGGACGCACGGGATCGGGCTGGCGACGGCGAGGTTGCTGCTCGCCGGCGGGGCCGAGGCGCTGGTCACCGGCCGCGAGGCGAGCGCGGCGGCGGCTCGGCGGGAGCTCGGCGAGCGGGTGGTGGCGTCGGACATCGCCGACCTCGACGCGGTCGGCGCGTTGGCCCTGCAGGTGCGGGCGCGCCTCGGGGCGATCGACCTGCTGTTCATCAACGCCGGGGTGGCCGAGCTCGAGCCGTTCGACCGCGTCACCGCCGAGTCGTACGACCGCACGTTCGCGGTCAACACCCGCGGGGCGTTCTTCACCGCGCAGCGGCTGGCGCCGCTGGTGCGCGAGGGCGGGGCGATCGTGTTCACGACCTCGATCGCCAGCACCAGCGGGACGGCGTGCATGGCGGTCTACTCGGCCAGCAAGGCGGCCATCGGCGCGTTCGCGCGGGTGATGGCGGCGGAGATGCTGGCGCGAGGCGTGCGCGTCAACACCGTCAGCCCCGGCTTCATCCGCACGCCGACGATGGGCACCGCCAGCAGCACGCCCGAGGAGCGCGCGGCCTTCGAGCGCGAGGGCGACGCGATCACGCCGATGGGCCGGATCGGCACGCCCGAGGAGGTGGCCCGCGCGGTGCTGTTCCTCGCGTTCGCGGCGACGTTCACGACCGGCACCGAGCTGTACGTCGACGGCGGCCTGGGCCAGCAGCTGTCACCGCCGCAGCATGCTCCATAGGACATGGCTTCATGAACATGCTTTCATGAGCATGTCCCCGTGAGCATGTCCGTGCAAGCATGTCCATCCATACAGGACGCCGGCCGCGCGCCTCGCCTCGGCTCGCGCGGCCCCGGCGACGTGTCCATGCACTTCAGCGAGCCGGAGGCCGGGCTCGTCAGCGGCGAGTTCGTCGTCGGGCCCGGGATCCTCGCCGGCCTCCGGCGGAGGACGCCCTGACGTCGCGCCGCGGGCGTCGCCGTTGCGAGCATCGCCGCGCGCTGGCCCGGCCGGCGAATTCGATCATGCTTGTGGCCGCGGAGGACCGGGGCCATGGGCATGCTCATCGACGGGGTGTGGACGACGAAGTGGTACGAGCCGGACGAGGCCGGCAACTTCGTGCGCTCCGAGTCGCAATTCCGCGAGCGCGTGACCGCCGACGGCAGCTCGGGGCACCCGGCGGTGGCGGGTCGCTACCACCTCTACGTCGCCCACGCGTGCCCGTGGGCGCACCGGACCTTGCTGGCCCGCGGCCTGCTCGGCCTCGAGCAGGCGATCTCGATCTCGGTGGTCGACCCCTTCATGGGCGACGACGGCTGGGCGTTCACCGACCGCGACGGCTGCGTGCCCGACCCGATCTTCGGCGCTCGCTTCCTGCGCTCGATCTACCTCCGCGCCGACCCGGGCTACAGCGGCCGCACCACGGTGCCGGTGCTGTGGGACCGCGAGCGCGCGACGATCGTGTGCAACGAGTCGCGCGAGGTGCTGCGCATGCTCGACGTCGAGTTCGCGGCGCTGCACACCCGGCCGATCACGCTGTACCCGAAGCCGCTGCAGCGCCGCATCGACCGCACGATCGACCAGATCTACGGGCCCATCAACAACGGGGTGTACCGGGCCGGCTTCGCCACCAAGCAGGACGCGTACGAGGAGGCGGTGCGCGAGCTGTTCGCGGCGCTCGACCACTGGGAGGGCGTGCTCGAAGGCCAGCGGTTCTTGTGCGGCGAGGTCGTCACCGAGGCCGACCTGTGCCTGTTCACCACGCTGCTGCGCTTCGACCCGGTCTATCACGGGCACTTCAAGTGCAACCTGCGGCGGATCGTCGACTACCCGCAGCTGTCCGGGTACCTGCGCGACCTCTACCAGTTGCCCGGGGTGGCCGAGCTGTGCCGGCTCGACCACATCAAGGAGCACTACTACCGCAGCCACCCGCAGGTGAACCCGACGCGCATCGTCCCGCTCGGCCCGATCTCGACGCTCGAGCAGCCGCACGATCGCGGCCGCTTCGGCGGCGAGCCGTTCGCGGCGAAGTCGTGAGCGCGGCGCCGGCTCACGGCTTGTCGTAGCAGGCCGCGCCGTCGAGGCAGCCGACGAAGGCCGCGCACTCGGGGACGGTCACGCACTCGGCGACCGCCTCCGCGACGCAGGCGTCGTTCGCGGTGAAGCAGCCGAAGCACGCCTCCGCCAGGGTGTCGGTGTTGCACAGCGGGTCGATGCAACCGGCGAAGCACGGGTGCTCGATGTCCGGGCAGACGCAACCCGCCAGGGTACCGCGGAACACCTCCCAGTCGCCCTCGCCGCGGCAGCAGTCGAAGCACTCGGACTGCGTCGGCGCGGCCCCGCAGGTGGCGTACGGGTCGGCGTCGGTGGTGCCCGGGCCGCTCGTGCTGGTCACCGTCGCGCCCATCGTCAGGTCGTCGGTCGTCAGCTCGCCCGTCGTCGCCGAGGTAGTGGTCAGGGCCTCGGTGGTGGTGGTCGTCGTCGCCGCGGTCGTCACCGGCGCGGTCGAGGTCGAGGTCGAGGTCGAGGTCGAGGTCGAGTCGGGGCCGGTCGCGTCGGGCCCGGGCGCGGTCGTGCCGGTCGCGCTCGCGCTGCCGCTGCCGCTCGTCGACAGGCCCGAGGGCGGGGCGTCGGAGAAGCAGGCTGCGGCCATGAGGAGCAGCAGGAGCGGCGATCGGCGGAGCATGGCGAACCCTATCACCCGGTCGCCCGGCCCCGCGATCGGCGAGCCTCGGAGCGCCGTGTGAGGGCCGGCCTGCGGGCTCGCGTCGATCGTCGTCTCGCGTCCGCGTGGCGCAGCGGAGGTCATGTCGGTCGGTGAGTCGACCTCGCTGCTGCTGAGCACGCTGGATCCTCCTGGTCGTCGATCTGCGGGCGCTTTTTCGAGCCCGGTCCATTGCGGTCGGTCCGTGGTCGTCGCACCGCTCCGCGCCTCGGCCGGGCGCCCGCTCGGAGGGCCTGCGTACGCCAATGTTCAGCGGCGTCGGCCGTCGTCTCGCTCGCGTGCGCCGGCAGACGCATCCGCGGACCGGGCTTGCGGGGGTCGTCGCGGTCGAGGGCGCGGCGGACGACCAGCAATTGACGATCGACTTCGGCGGGACCCGCCGGGTGCTGCTGGCGAGATTCGTGACCCCGGCGTGAGGCACCAATGCTGCGACCCGCGAATCGCATGAGCATGCGATTCGCGGATCCGCGGAGAGGGCCGGGTGGGGATCGAACCCACGACCGATGGATTAACAATCCATCGCTCTCCCGCTGAGCTACCGACCCGGGAGGAATTGCTGCTCTGTAGGGGATTCGAACCCTGCGGACCTCGGTGAAAGCGAGGTGGCCTGACCGCTGGCCGAACAGAGCGACGATGTGCGGGCGGAGGGACTCGAACCCTGCGTCTCGGGAGTGAGGTTCCCGAATCCTGGCCGGTTGGACGACGCCCGCGTCTGTCTCTCTCAACGAAGAGAGGAGGAGATTCTCCTGCGCGGGCCCATCACTCTCAAACCCCGCGCAGGACCCGCTCCAGCTCCCGTTCCTCTTCGAGGACGCGGAAGCGAGCAGGATTGCTCGAATTGGGATTGAGGCGCGACATGGCGATCGGGAGTATCCGCGATGTCCGGCGCGGCGTCAAGTCATTCGGGGTGGTGCGATGCACAATTCGTAGGAGGGCAGAAGCGCGCGAGGTGTGGACATTCCGGCTCGCGGTCCGGTGGACGGGGTGGAGGGTGCTCGGAGCGGACGTCGCATGGGCTTCGAGACAGGCCCGCGGCGCTCCTGCCATGGGCTCGTCGCGCCGGCGGCGTCGAGCGGCCGCAGCGGCCCCGCGCCGGTGCAGGCGGCGACGACGAGGAGCAGGCAGGTCGCGCGAAGGGACATGTCCTTCGAATCGTGTGCGAAACGACAGGGCGATTCAGACATGTCCAGGAGGACATGTCGCCGGGGTCATATGAAAAACTCGCGGAACACGTGCGGCCCGTAGACGGTCTCGCGGATCCGCTCGAGCTCGGCGTACATGTCCCACGCGTCCTGGGCCCGCTGCAGGCGGCTCGGGCGGGCCAGGTAGCGGACGAAGCGCTGGAGCGGCTCGGGCACGTGCGCCGGCAGGTCGAGGCCCACCGGGTCGCCGCCGAGCAGGAACGCGAGCGTGCGGCCGACCGACAGCAGGTCGGCCGCGGGCGTCGGCGGGCCGCGCTGGGCCACCTCGGGGGCGCTGTACTCGTCGTGCACGGCGCGGAAGCCCTGGCCGGTGCGGGCCGGCTCGACGATCGCGTAGCACCAGTCGACGAGCACGACCCGGTGGTCGCGCGGGCGGACGATGAGGTGCGCCGGCTCGATGTTGCCGTGCAGGACGCCGAGGCTGTGCGCGTGGCCGAGGGCGCTGAGCGTGCGGCGGGCGATCCACACGATGTGCTCCGGCGGCACGCCTGCCGGCAGGCGGGCGCGCAGGGCGGCGCCGTCGAGGCCTTCGACGAGGCCGAGCAGGTTGCCGGCGCGGCCGCCTTCGGTGAAGAAGCGGCCGTGCAGGCGCGGCAGCAGGGCGCGCTGGCGGGCCTCGCTGGCGTGCAGCCGCTGCAGCACCTCGGCCTCGTTGAACAGCAGGTCGTTGTCGGCGGCCGCGAGCGCGACCTTGGCGACGCACGGCTCGCCGTCCTCGCCCGGTGCGCGCCAGATCGCGGCGAGGTCGCCGTCGCCGAGGTGCTCGGCGAACTCCCGCGCCGCGCCCGCGACCTCGACGCACAGACCAGCCGGCGGAGGGGCCGCCGCTCGGTAGGGCCCCGGGTCCGCAGAGGGATGCGCCGGCGCGGCCGCCGGGGGACGATCCTGCTGCAGCATCGCAGGGCTCGACTGCAGCGTTGCAGGCGGGGCAGGCGGCAAGTCCTGCAGCCCTTGCAGCGCCTCGGCGTGACGCTGGTGGAGCGCGCGTTGCAACTGCTTGGCCAGGTCCTGCGCGTCGGGGTTGCCGCCGTAGCGCTCGGGCGAGGCGACGGCGAGCCAGCGGCGCAGCTCGTCGCCGAGAGCCCGCGCCAGCGCGGGGCCCTGCAGCGAGCGGTCGCGCAGCGACATGAACACGACTTCGGGTCCGCCGCCGCGAGCCAGCAATTCTCGCAGGCGTCGCAGCTCGTCGGTCCGCATCGTCCGCGAGCGTAACACAGGGCCGGCGGAGGCCGGCCCCGGGGCCCGCAGCCGCGCCCTCCGCGAGCGCGCGGGGCTGCCCGTGGCGCGCGGGGGGCAGCGCGGAGCGGCGGTTCGTCCGCGGCCCGGGCAGGCGGTTGACGACGCTCGCGCGGCTCGATATGCCGCGTGTGCCATCATGTCCAACGAGCTTCGCTACGACGGAAGAGTCGCCATCATCACCGGGGCCGGCAACGGGCTCGGTCGCGCCCACGCCCTCCTGTTCGCCTCGCGGGGCGCCAAGGTCGTCGTCAACGACCTCGGCGGCAGCACGCGCGGCGACGGCAGCAGCTCGACCGCCGCCGACAAGGTGGTCGAGGAGATCCGCGCCGCGGGCGGCGAGGCGGTCGCCAACTACGACAGCGTCGAGGACGGCGCGAAGATCGTGCAGACGGCGATCGACGCGTTCGGCCGCGTCGACATCGTCGTCAACAACGCCGGCATCCTCCGCGACGTGTCGTTCCACAAGATGACGGACGGCGACTGGGACATCATCCAGCGGGTCCACGTCAACGGCGCGTTCAAGGTGACGCACGCCGCGTGGCCGAAGATGCGCGACCAGGGCTACGGCCGGATCATCTTCACGGCCAGCGCCGCCGGCATCTACGGCAACTTCGGCCAGGCCAACTACAGCGCCGCCAAGCTGGCGCTGGTCGGCTTCAGCAACACGCTCGCGCTCGAGGGCCGCAAGTACAACGTCCGCGCCAACACGATCGCGCCGATCGCCGGCTCGCGCATGACCGAGACGATCCTGCCGAAGGAGCTCATCGACGCGCTGCGGCCGGAGTACGTCAGCCCGCTGGTCGCGTGGCTGTCGCACGAGTCGTGCGAGGACACCGGCGGCCTCTACGAGGTCGGCGGCGGGTTCTTCAGCAAGCTCCGGTGGGAGCGCACGCAGGGCCACACGGTCCGCCTCGGCCGCGCGATCACCCCGGAGCTCGTCAAGTCGAAGTGGAGTAGCATCGTCGACTTCGCCAAGGCCACCCACCCGGCCGACGTCGCCGCCGCGCTCAGCCCGGTGATGGACAACGTCAACGCCGGCGCGAGCAAGGGCGGCAACGAGTTCGTCGACGTCGACCAGGCCCTCGGCTACGAGATGCCGAAGGTCACCACCGAGTACGACGAGCGCGACCTGTCGATGTACGCGCTCGGCGTCGGCGCGGCCGCGGACCCGCTCGACGACACCGAGCTGCGCTACGTCTACGAGATGCACGGCAAGGGCTTCTGGCCGCTGCCGACCTTCGCCGTGATCCCGGCCCAGACCGGCATCATGCAGGCGTTCAAGGACGGCCACACCGCGCCCGGCTTCAACTTCGGCCTCGACCGCCTGCTCCACGGCGAGCAGTACACCGAGCTCAAGCGCCCGCTGCCGCCGCACGCCAAGCTGACCCATCGGACATGGGTGAAGGACATCTTCGACAAGGGCAAGAACGCGTTCATCGTGTTCGCCACCGAGAGCTCCGACGAGTCCGGCGAGGTCATCGCCTACAACGAGCTCGGCGCGGTCATCCGCGGCGCGGGCGGCTGGGGCGGCGACCGGGGCCCGTCGGGCGACAGCAACACCCCGCCCGACCGCAAGCCCGACGCCGTGGCCGAGGAGCAGATCCGGCCCAACCAGGCGCTGCTCTACCGCCTGTCCGGCGACTGGAACCCGCTCCACGTCGACCCCGCGTTCGCCGGCGCGTTCGGCTTCCCCAAGCCGATCCTCCACGGCCTGTGCACCCTCGGCGTGGCCGCCCGCCACGTGATCAAGCACTTCGCCGCCGGCGACCCGCGCAAGTTCAAGAGCATCAAGGTCCGCTTCAGCGAGAGCGTGTTCCCCGGCGAGACGCTGGTCACCGAGATGTGGAAGGAGTCGGACAACCGGGTGATCCTCCGCTGCAAGCTGAAGGAGCGCGACAAGGTGGTGCTGTCGCAGGCGGCGATCGAGTTCTATTCCGAGATCCCGCAGCCCAAGCCGAAGGCCAAGCCGGCGGCCGCGAGCGCCAGCGCGAGCGCCGAGGTCACGCCGACCAGCGCCGACGTGTTCACGGCGATCGAGCAGTTCCTCGGCAAGAACCCCGACCTGGCCAAGAAGGCAGGTGTGGTGTTCCAGTTCAAGCTGAAGGACCCGGAGAGCGTGTGGACGCTCGACCTGAAGAACGGCAAGCTGGCGGCCGGCGAGGCCGCGACGCCCGAGTGCACGCTCGAGCTGACCGATGCCGACTTCATGGACATGTGCTCCGGCAAGGCCGACCCGCAGAAGCTGTACATGGGCGGGAAGATGAAGATCGGCGGCAACCTGATGGCGTCGACCAAGCTCAACTTCCTGACCAAGCTCGACCCGGCCACGGTGATGGCGGCCGCGCGGGCGCGGGCAGGCGCGGGCGGCGGTGGTGCGGCCGCGGCGGCGCCGGCGGCCCCGTCGGCGCCGACGAGCGCCGACTACATGGCGGCGATCGGTGAGTTCGTGAAGGGCAACGCCGAGCTGCCGGGCAAGGTCGCCACGGTGTTCCAGTTCCGCCTCAAGAACCCCGACTCGGCCTACGTGTTCGACCTCAAGTCGAACCCGGGCAAGGTCTACGCCGGCGAGGTCGAGGGGGCGAACTGCACGCTCGAGCTCAGCGACAGCGACTTCATCCTGATGACCACCGGCAAGGCCGACCCGCAGAAGTTGTTCGGCGAGGGCAAGCTGAAGATCGGCGGTGACCTGATGGCGTCGATGAAGCTCGGCTTCCTCAAGAAGATCGACATGAGCAAGGTGAAGGCCGGCAGCGCGCCCAAGGCGGCGGCTCCGGCGGCCGCGGCCGCGGCTCCCAAGGCCGCGCAGGCGCCGGCGGTGCTCGACCAGGCCGCCGCCAAGCTGGCGGGGCTCAAGTCGGACAAGGAGGTCACGATCGAGCTGCGCGTGAAGAGCCCCGACGCGGTGTTCTTCGTGCAGGTCGGGCCGCAGGGCGGCAAGCTGGTCGACAAGGCCGCGGGCCCTGCCACCACCACGGTCACCGTGGCCGACGAGGACCTGGCCGCGCTCGCGCAGGGCAAGGCCAAGCTCGCCACCCTCTACCAGCGCGGCAAGCTGCGCGTCGACGGCGACGTCGCGGCGGCGCACCTGCTCGCGGCGCTCGAGCAGAGCAACTGACAAGCGAACGAACCAAGCGGAGGAATCACAGCCATGAGCAACAAAGTCAACGTGATCGGCGTCGGCATGGTGAAGTTCGCCAAGCCCGGCGCGAGCGACGATTACCACGTGATGGCGGCCAACGCGGCCCGCACGGCGCTGCAGGACGCGGGCGTCGACTACAAGGACATCGAGCAGGCGTTCGCCGGCTACGTCTACGGCGACAGCACCTGCGGCCAGCGGGCGGTCTACGAGCTCGGCCTCACCGGCATCCCGGTCGTCAACGTCAACAACAACTGCTCGACCGGGTCGACCGCGCTGTGGCTCGGCCGCCAGGCGATCCTCGCCGGCGAGGCCGAGTGCGTGCTGGTCGTCGGCTTCGAGCAGATGGAGAAGGGCGCGCTCGGCAGCAAGTTCAACGACCGGCCGGGGCCGCTCGACAACTTCGCCGGCACGATGGACCGCGTGCAGGGCTTCAACCAGGCCCCGCCCGCGGCCCAGATGTTCGGCGGCGCCGGCCGCGAGTACCGCTGGAAGTACGGCACCCGCCGCGAGACGTTCGCCAAGGTGTCGGAGAAGGCGCGCAAGCACGCCAACCGCAACCCGTACGCGCTGTTCGGCGAGCTCCTCAGCGTCGAGGAGGTCCTCGCCTCGCCCGAGGTGTTCGACCCACTGACCCGCTACCAGTGCTGCCCGCCGACCTGCGGCGCGGCGGCGGCGGTGCTGTGCTCGGACGCGTTCGCCAAGAAGAAGGGGATCGCCAATTCGGTGTACATCGCGGCCCAGGCGATGCGCACCGACTTCCCCAGCACGTTCGAAGAGAACAGCATGATCAAGATGGTCGGCTACGACATGGCCAAGAAGACCGCCGAGGCGGTCTACGACAAGGCCGGCCTCGGGCCGCAGGACGTCCAGGTGGTCGAGCTGCACGACTGCTTCACCGCCAACGAGCTGCTGACCTACGAGGCGCTCGGCCTGTGCCCCGAGGGCGGCGCCGAGAAGTTCGTGTGGGACGGCGACAACACCTACGGCGGCAAGTTCGTCACCAACCCGTCCGGCGGCCTGCTGTCGAAGGGCCACCCGCTCGGCGCCACCGGCCTGGCGCAGTGCACCGAGCTGGTGTGGCAGCTGCGCGGCCAGGCCGACAAGCGCCAGGTCGAGGGCGCCAAGGTCGCCCTGCAGCACAACCTCGGCCTCGGCGGGGCCTGCGTGGTGACGATGTACCGCCGCGACTGAGCTGACTGCCAGGACAGGCTGTTCAAGACATGGCGCGCGGGACAGGTCCGAAGGGACCTGCCCTCCGCGCCATGTGCTTTGGGTCAGGGCGCGAACGGCCTCGGCGCGGCGACTCACGAGCGGACGGCGGGCGGCGGGGGCCGCATTTGCTAAGGTCGCGGCGATGTCCGACCTCGACGCCATCCTCGCGCTCACCCCCACGGGGCCCGGCCAGTTCCGGGCGGAGGTGCCCGACGGCTGGCAGCAGGGCCGCGGGGCGTTCGGCGGCCTCGTCATCGCCTTGCTGGTCCGCGCGGCGGCGGCGGCGGCGGCCGACCCGACGCGGCCGCTGCGGTCGCTCGGGGCCGAGCTGTGCGGACCGACGCAACCTGGCCCCGCGGACCTCTTCGTCGACGCGCTGCGCACCGGCACCGGGGTGACGACGCTGGCGGTCCGCCTGGTCCAGGCCGGCGAGGTCCAGGCCCACGCGGTGGCCGTACACGCGCGCACGCGCGACGCCGGCCTGCAGTGGACCGAGCTGCGGCCGCCCGAGTTCACCGCGCCGAGCGAGCTGCCGCTCGGCACGCCCGAGGAGGCGCCGGTGTTCGCCCAGCACTGCGAGTTCCGCCCGGTCCACGCGCCGCTGTTCACCGGCGGCGACGAGGCGCGGGCCGAGGGCTGGTTCCGCTTCAAGCGGCCGCCCAGCGTGCGCGACGCGGCCTACCTGGCGATGCTGTGCGACGGCTGGTGGCCGGCCGTGTTCTCGCGCCTGACGTCGCCGCGGCCGACGGCGACGCTGACGTACACGCTCCAGCCGCTGGCCGACGTGGCCCAGCTCGACCCGGCGCAGCCGGTGTACCACCGCGCCCGCGCGGTGGCGATGCGCGCGGGCTACTCGGTGGAGTTCCGCGAGCTGTGGTCGCCGGCAGGCGAGCTGCTGGCGCTCAACCAGCAGACGTTCGCGGTGATCCGCTGAGCCGGGGGCGACGACGAGGTCGCAGCGGCCCGCGGCTGTCCCGGCGGCGCTGCCTGTCACCGGGGTCGCGGTGTCGATCGAGCATGTCCGTGCGAGCATGGCCGATCGCACATGTTCTTCCGGGCATGCTCAACCGAACAGGAACGCGAGCGCCTCGGGGGCGCGGCGGCGCCAGGCGCTCTCGTGGTGGACGGCGCCGGGGTCGAACACCCAGCGCATCCGGTCGGGGCCGTAGCCGCGGCTGCGCAGCAGCTTGACCATGCGCTCGGTCGCGGGGCGCACGCGCGGCTCGTTGCCGCCGGCGTCGAGGTAGAGGCGCGACACCAGCGGGTTCTTCCGCTCGGACACGAACTTCAGCATCTTCTCGCGCGCCACCCAGAAGGACGGCGACATGCACAGCGCCGCGCCGAACACGTCGGGGCGGTGCCAGTGGGCGTAGAGGGCCGCCAGGCCGCCGAGCGAGGAGCCGCCGACGGCCGTGCCGGCCAGGTCGTGGCGGACGTGGAAGGCGCGGCGGATCTGCGGCTGCAGCTCGTCGACCATCCAGCGCACGAGGTGCGGCGCCTGACCGCGCTGGCGCATCCGGAACGGCGACAGCTCGCGCATGCGGTAGATCCCGCCGTGGTCGATGCCGACGATCAGCGGCGCCGTCCCGCCGGCCGCGCACAGGTCGCGCGCGGCGTGGTGCAGGTACCAGCCGCCGCTGTGCGAGGGCTCGTCATCGAAGATGTTCTGGCCGTCGAACATGTAGAGCACCGGCGGCGGGGCGCCGGTGTCGGGGGGGACGTAGACGCGGACCGGCCGGGGCCCCTTGAGCCAGGGGATCTGGAACACCCCGAAGATGTGGATGCGGTCGTGCACGCGGACGCGCCGAGGATAGCAGGCCGCGCGTCGCGTGGGCCCCGGCGTGACTTCGCCGACGCGGCCGCCGCGGGCCCTTGACGCGCGCGCCATGCTTCCGGCAGGTTTCACTCACAGGTTGGAGATGTCTCTTCGGGCATGCCCTTTGGAGCATGACGAAAGAGACATTTTGGGGTCAGGTCGTACGGGCGACCCGCTCGAGCACCGCGGTCGAGAAGGTCTGGTCGGCGAAGTCTTTCCCGAGGACCGGGAATGGTGGCATCCGGCGGCTTCACGGCGCGGGCGCGGCGGAGACGATCGCGGCCAGGAGGCGCTCGCTGCGGGCGGCGTCGTCGGCCATGTCGTGGGCGCGGAAGAACTCGGCGAGCTGGCGCTCGCGGACGGCGGGGTCGAAGGCGATCGCGTACTGCAGCTTGCGCCGGCACACCGGACAGAGGTGCAGCGGCGCGCGGTCGCTCTCGTCGAGGTGGTTACAGCCGTTCATGATGCAGTGGAAATGCACGCAGTGGTAGAGGCCGAACATGTGCCCGACCTCGTGGACCAGCAGGCCGAGGCAGCGGCGCAAGATCTTCGGCCTCACGCCGGGGCCGCGCGCCTCGCCGTAGAAGGCGGGGTCGAAGCGGGCGAAGCTGTAGACGCCGACGCGCTCGTCGAAGCTGGCGTAGCCGAACACGAAGTTCCACCCGGGCGCGGGGTAGAGGTCGGAGGTGGTGACCGCGACCAGGGCGTAGGCGTCGGCGGGCACGCGCGGCTTCATGCCGGACAGGATGGTGCGCGTGTCGTATTGATCATAGGCGCCGCGGTCGCGCTTGCGGGCCTTGAGCGCGGCCATGGTGGTGGGAGCGAGGCGCTCGATCGGTATTTGAAAGTAGCGGGCGGCGAAGTCGGCGACGACGGCCAGCGCCGGCCATTCGCCGCCCTCGATCGCGCCGATCGGCAGGAAGCTCAGCTTGCGCCGCGACTCGGTCGGCCGGTTGTGGCGCTGGCCGACGAACTGGGCGAAGGTCTGGCCGGGCTCGCCGTGCTGGGCCAGCCAGTCCTGCGGCCCGGGCCGCGGGATGGGCTTGTCGTCGTCGCCGGGGGTGAACGCGGCCTGGAGGTCGGGCGGAAGCTGGTCGAGGGCGCCGAGGGCCGCCGATCGTGCGGCCCGGTCGGGCGGGCTGAACTTGCGCGCCTGCGCGAACGAGGGCGCGAGGGCGACGGGAGCGGCGAGCAGGGCCCGCAGGAGCGAGCGACGCGGGACGGGCATGCCCGTCTGCTACGCGCGAGGCCGGCGGCGGTGTTCCACGCGGCGGCGGTTTACGCCGGGCCTGTTGCTCCCGCCCGCCAGCGAGATGCGGATTGTCGACACCGGGACGAGAGGGGTCTCCGGCCAATGACGCCGACGACCTCACCGCGCGCAGCGGAAGCCGACGGTCCCGTAGCCCCACTGCGGGGACAGCCCGTAGCGGTACGAGGTCCGCAGGTTGCCCAGGCCGTCGTAATAGCTGCCGCCGCGGACGACCCGGACCTCGCCGCGCTGCGGTCCGGTCGGGTCGCGGTGGGTGTCGTGGCGGTACGCCTTCTTGTCGTACCAGTCCGCGACCCACTCCGAGGCGTTGCCGGCGAGGTCGTGGATCCCGTCGGGGCTGGCGCCGGCGGGGCGCTGACCGATTGGCGCGGTGGTGGTGCCGCACTCGTGGGTGTGGGCGCGCGCGCAGGTCGGCGGCGCGTCGCCCCACGGGTACTGGGCGCGCGCGTCGGGCCCCCGGGCGGCGCGCTCCCACTCGGCCTCGGTCGGCAGGCGCTTGCCCTTCCACGCGCAGTAGTCGACGGCCTGCTGCCAGGTGGCGCACACGACCGGATGCTCCTCGCCGAGGAAGGCCGGCGCGAGCGCGGCCCCGCGGACGAAGGCGTCGCCGGTCCAGACCTCGCAGCGCGCGGTGGCGATCGTCGAGCACCCGCCGCCGGCGACGCAGGCCGCGTAGTCCTTCCACGTGACCTCGTGGCGATCGATCATGAAGCTGTCGAGGTGGACCTGCCGCGCCGGTCGTTCGTCGGCCTCGCAGTCGGGGTCGCGGCGGCTGCGGCAGCCGAGAGCGAAGCGGCCGCGATCGATCTTCTCCATCCGCTCGTCGATGAACTCGCCGCCGACGTCGGCCAGCAGGGTCGCCTCGTCGACCGACGAGCCCGGCGGCACCACGGCCGTCGGCGACGGCCCGCGCTCGCGGACCCCGCGGGCGAGGGTCAGGTCGGAGCCGCGCGCCTGCGGCCGCGGCCGCTCGGGGTCTTCGTGAGCACCTGCCCGAAGGAGCAGGTCGATGTGCCGCAGGGCCTCGGCCGCGCTCACGCGGGTGTCGCGATCCGCGTCGGCCCAGCCGCGCAGCGCCCCGAGCAGCAGATAGGACAGCGCCGGCGTGTCCGTCCCCGGCAGGCGCTCGCGGCAGTGCGCCCCGGGCCCCGGGGTGAACATCACCGCGTCGGTCGGCTCGCGGCCGCGCTGGGTGGTGTCCTCCATCACGCGCATCAGCGTCTCCTCGACCAGGGCGATGAGGCCGGCGGACACCTCGGAGACGGCCATGCGCTGCGGGGCCGCGTATGCCGGCGGGGACGGCAGCCCGGGGGCCGCGAGGCCGGAGCTTCCGCGGTGAGCTGTCCCTTGGGGCAGGCAGCCGTCGAGCACCGCGACGAGCTCGCGGTGCATGCCGTGGCCGGCGAAGCGCAGCATCGGCCCCAGCGGGATGCCGCCGCGCCAGTCGCTCGCGCTCGCCGAGGGGCCGAGCAGCACCGGAGAGCCGCCGATCGGCGTGCCCGCGTGGCCGATGACGATCAGCCACAGGGTGGCGTCGCGCTTGACCCGCCAGTGCACCTTCGAAAGCGCGGCGGCGACCGCCTCGGGCCCGCCAGGGTCGCGCAGCCAGCGGATCCGCCGGTGCGGCAGGCCGCGGACGTCGTGCAGGTAGCGGTACCAGGCGCCCGCGACGGCGTGCGCGCCTGGCCGATCGGGCAGGTGCGCGTAATCCTCGACGCTGACGATCAGGGCGGCGTCGCGCCGGCCGTCGTGCCGCGCGGGCAGCGGGGCGGCGACGTCCGGCCACGCCTCGACCCCGCTGTGGCCGACCGGCTTCACGCTCCGCGGCAGCTCCGGCGCGCACGCGAGCAAGGCCGCGGTCATGCCCAGGCCGGCGAGGCGTCGTTGATGGAGGGCCAGGGTCACGGGCAGCTCCGTGGCGGCGCCGACGAGCGCTTCATCGCCTGCCCGGTGGGGAGCGCTGGCGGTGACATGGTCCAAGGGACATGTCCGCGGCGACCGGAGGTCCGCTCGCCGCGACGACGTGCGGGCGGCCGAGGCCCGTCCTCGTCGCTTCCGCGGCCGCTGCGGGGCCCCGGTGGCGACATGTCTGGAGGGACATGTTCTTTGTGACCGGTGGTCGGCTCGCGGGGCGACGCTCCGGCCTCACCGTCGCTGGCGACCCCCTCGTCCCGCTCGCGCTCATGCGACCGATCTTGCCCACGAGCGGGGTCGCCGTCACCCGTGTGCCGATCGGACCTGGGGCCGCGTCCAGGGGCTGGGCCTGTGCTCGCGGTCGGAGACGGAGGGTCTCTTGCGGTCCGGTCGAGCGTCGCGCGGGCACGCGCGAGCCGGAGGAGTCGGGACGGGTGAGACAGAAATGATATGGCCTGAAGGACAGGTCCTCCGCAATCGGCGCCGCGAGGCCCGAGGGCGGCGCGGCGAGGAGATCGCTGGCCGTGCGCCGTCGCGGCCGCCGCCCCTGCGCCCGGGCGGGCGTGGCAGGCGGGCGGCCGCTCGTGCTAGAGTGTCGCACTCGCATGCAGGCCGCGCCCCCGAACCCCGCCGATCTGCGCCTCGGCGAAGCGCTCGGGAGCGGCGCGGTGGCCACGGTGGTGCGCGTCGTGGCGAGCGACGGGCGGCAGTTCGCCGGCAAGATCTTGCACGCCTCGCACCGGCAGGACGCGGCGGCGCAGTCGCGCTTCGCCCAGGAGGCCGAGCTGTTGCGGGGGGTCCGCGACGCGCACATCGTCGAGGTGTTCGGCGTGGTCGAGATCGACGGCGAGCGGGTGCTGCTGCTCGAGCTGGTCGAGGGGCCGACGCTGGCCGAGCTCATCGCCCGCGAGGCGCCGCTCGGCGAGGCGCGGCTGGCCGCGCTCGCGGCCGGCATCGCCCGCGGGCTGGCGCGCGCACGCGGCCGGGTGGTTCACCGCGACCTCAAGCCCGCCAACATCCTGGTGGCCGGCGGGCACACCCCGAAGATCGGCGACTTCGGCATGGCCCGCGCGACGTCGCTGGCCGGGGTCGATCGCAGCGCGCTCACGGTGCTAGGCACGCCCGACTACATGGCGCCCGAGTGCCTCGACCCGCTCGCGGTCGACGTCCGCAGCGACCTCTACGCGCTCGGCTGCATCCTCTACGAGATGGCCACCGGCGGGCCGCCGTTCGCCGGGGCGACCGCGTTCGGGGTGATCGAGGCCCACCGGCGCGCGCCGGTGCCTGTCCTTCCGGACAGCTTCTCGCCGCCGCTGCGCGCGCTGGTGCAGAGCCTGCTGGCCAAGGCGCCCGGCGATCGGCCGCAGGGGGCCGCGCAGGTGGCGGCGCTGCTCGAGCAGCTGGCGGCCGGGAGCACCTCGGCGCTGGCGGTGTTCACGGGCGAGCGCGGCGGCGGCGACCCGCCGTGCGCCGGCTGCGGGCAGCCGCGGCCGGCGGCGCTGGCGGTGTGTCTGCACTGCGGGCTGCAGGCGGCGCGGGCCGAGTCGGGGCCGTACACGGTGCTCGTGGCGGGGCCGGGCGAGCCGGGCGACCAGCTCGACGTGGCCCTGCGCGAGGCGCTGCGGCGGTGGGTGGCCGGCAATCCTGGCCTTCGGGTCACGCCGGGGCTGCTCGACAAGCGGATCCCGCGGGTGCCGTTCACGCTGCTGCGCGGGGTGTCGGAGGCGACCGCGCGGGCCGTGGGCGAGGCGCTGCGGCAGATCGGGGTCGAGGTCGAGGTGGTGCATGGCGGGCCGCTGAAGTCGCCGGCGATGCGCAAGAAGGCGCGCGCGCTGGTCGGCCGCAGCCTCGCGGTCGTGGCGGCGTCGTCGGTCGGGGTGATGAGCAGCAAGGCGATCCTCGTGCTCGCGCCGCTGCTGCTCATCGGCGTGACGGTGGGCGCGACGTGGTCGTCGCTGCGCCAGGTGACCGGCAAGGGCGAGCGCCCGGCCGCCCTGCCGCCGCCGCTGCAGCAGGCGCTGACCGAGGTCGAGCGGGTCGGGCCCACCATCGACGAGGCGCGTCACCGCCACAGCCTGCGCGCGGTGGTCGGGCGGGCGCTGGCGCTGGCGCCCGCGCTCGGGCCGGCCACCGGCGATCCGGAGGCGCCGGCCGAGGAGCTGGCCCAGGCGGTCACGGCCGCGACCGCGGCGGCGGCCCGCCTCGACGCCCTCGACCGCGAGCTCGCGGCGTGCGGGATCCAGGGCGGCGACGAGGCCGTGCGCGCGACC
The DNA here is from genome assembly GCF_026626665.1 of Nannocystis pusilla. Lineage (GTDB taxonomy): Bacteria > Myxococcota_A > Polyangia > Nannocystales > Nannocystaceae > Nannocystis > Nannocystis pusilla. Next base: position 5,112,976 of record NZ_JAPNKE010000002.1, on the reverse strand, counting down.
CTCCACGAGCGCGACACGTGGGCCGCGCGCCTCCTCTCGCTGACGGCCGCGCTCGACGGCCTGGCCGCCCGGGTGGCGCGCTCGCGGGCCGGCGGCGGGGCGGGCGACGGCGAGGCGCTGGCCGACCTGCGCGCCCGCGTCGAGGCGCTCGAAGAGGTCCAGCGCGGGGGGCGAGGGGCGTGAGGGCCTGGCTTCGGGGACATGGGCGTTTCGCGCCTGTCCTCGCGGGCATGTTCTTTTGCGCATGTCACAAAAGCATGGTCATCGGAGCATGTCCGTGAGAGCATGGCGAAAGGGGCAGGCATGAGCGCGCCCGCGATCCCGGCGCTGCCGGCGGGGCTCGGGGCCGAGGTCGTCGGTGCGGCCGAGCGGGTCGGCTCCGAGCTGCGGTGTCGGGTCCGGCTCGGCGACGGGCGGGCCGCGGTGCTGGCCTGGCTGGCGCCGGAGCTGGCGCGCGAGCCGGCGATGCGGCGCCGCTACGTGCGCGACGTGGCGCGCCTGCGCGAGCTCGACGCGCCCGGGGTCGCGCCCGTGCTGGCGGCCGGCCCGGACGATCCGCGCGCTCCGGGGGCGCCGCCGCCGTGGCGGCTGCGGCTCGACCCGCCCGGCGAGACGCTCGAGCAGTGGCTGCGGCGGCGGGCGCCGGCGCCGGTCGACGAGGTGGTGGCCCTGGCGATCGGGCTGTGCGAGCTGCTGGCCGGGCTGCACGCGCGCGGCGTGGTGATCCGCGACCTGCACCCGCGCCTGGTGGTGCGCGGCGACGACGGGTTGTGGCTCACCGACGTGGGGCTGGCGCGGGTCGACATCCTGTCGACGCGCACCGCCTCGAGCCTGCTGCTCGAGGGCTCGCCCTACGCGGCGCCGGAGCAGCTGGCGCGCACCGCCCTCGACCCGCGGGCCGACCTCTACGCCGTCGGCGTGATCCTCTACCGCGGGCTCACGGGGCTGTTGCCGCGCGGCGAGGGGCCGGCGTTCCTCGGCGAGGCCTCGCCCGCGCCGCCGCGCGCGCTGCGGGCCGAGGTGCCGCCCGAGCTCGACGCGCTGGTGATGCGCTGCCTGTCCCTCGAGCCAGGTGCGCGGCCGGCCTCGGCGCGCGAGCTGGCGGCCGCGCTGGCCGGCGACGGCCCGGCCGGGGCCAGCGGGGCGCGCACGATCTGCCAGCACTGCGGCGCGCGGCTGCGCCTCGGCCAGCGGCTGTGCCTCGCCTGCGGCCGCGTCGGCGTGCAGTTCGAGCACACGCCGGCCGGCACCTGCTCGGTCGACCTGCGCGCGGCCAAGGAGGACGCCGAGTTCTTCGCCCGCCTGTCCGGCGAGCTGCAGACCCTGGCCGAGGGCGAGGTGCCGGCGCTCAACCTGGTGATCGGCGACGCCCGCATGTACTCGAAGGCCGAGCTCGAGCGGCGCCACGCGCTGCCGCTGCGGCTGTTCGCCGACCTGTCCCACGAGACAGCCGAGCGCCTGCGCGCGCGCCTGGCCGCGGCCAAGCTGCGGGTCGCGGTGGTCGACCGCTCGCCGCGCGCGACCCGGCGCCTGGCCGTGCGCACGTTCGGCTGGACCGGCGGGATCACCGGGGCGCTCGTGGCGATGTTCGTGGCCCTCGGGGTGCCGATGTTCGTGCCGATCGTGTTCGGCTCGCTCGGCGTCATGATCGCGCTGATCGTGTTCCTCGCCGCCTCGGCGGCGCAGAAGAAGCAGCGGCCGACGTTCCTGCGGCTGCGCGCGGCCCCGGCGGCGCTGCCGGCCTCCGATCCGCTGGTGGCCCGCCTGGCCGGGCTGCTCACGCCGGAGACGCCGGCCGAGGTGCGCGAGATCGTCGGCGAGCTGGCGCTGGCGGTCCAGCGGCTCGTCGACCACCGCGCCGCGGCCCGGGGCGCGCGCCGAGCTCGACATGATCGCGGGCTCGCTGACGCCGCTGGTCGAGCTGATCGCGCGGCAGGTCGAGCGCCTGCGCAGCATCGACGCCGACCTGGCCAGGCTCGACGAGGGCGCGCTGGTGCGGGCGCTGGCCGCCAGCGAGGCCCGCCGCGAGCCGCCCGAGCGCCGCGAGGAGCTGCTGGTCGGGCTCGACCGCCTGCGCGCGCTCGAGGACGAGCGCGCGCAGTCGTTCCACCGCCTGCTCGAGGCGGAGCACCTGCTGCGCCGCGCGGTCGAGCTCGGCCTCGAGGTGCGCGACGACGCCGCCGAACACGAGCGGCGCGTGGCCCAGGCGCTGCACGAGCTCGGGGCGGGGTGAGTGGATCGAGAATGCACGAAAGGACATGTCACGAGGGGCATGTCCGTTCGGGCATGCCGAGAGCGCTGCCGGCGGTGCGCTGCGAGCGGCATGGGTCGTCGAGGGGGCGAGCGCGACGGGCTGCGCGTCCTGTCCTTTGAGACATGTGGTGGTGAGGCGAGAATGGGCGCGGGGGTCTACGTCCTGTCCTTGGGGACATATGGCCTCCGCTGGCGGGGCGGGCGGCCGTGCGGCGCGGTACGGGCGCTCGACGGGCGGGGCGGCGCTTGCTAGAGTGCCGGGCGCATGCGCGCAGTCCGTGTTCACGAGCTCGTCGGGCCCTCGGGCCTCCGCGTCGATGAGGTGCCGGAGCCGGCGCCGGGCCCCGGCGAGGTGCTGGTCGAGGTGCGGGCCGCGGGGGTCAACTTCCCCGACGTGCTGCTGTCGTACGGCAAGTATCAGTTCAAGCCGGCGCCGCCGTTCGTGCCGGGCGGCGAGGCGGCGGGCGTGGTGACCGCGGTCGGCGAGGGCGTCACTGCGGTCGAGATCGGCGATCGGGTGGCGACGACGCTGGTCCACGGGGCGTTCGCCGAGCAGATCGTGGTGCCGGCGGCGTCGGTCGTGAAGGTGCCCGCCGGGGTCGGCTTCGAGGTGGCCGCGGCGACGCTGCTGACGTACGGGACGACCTGGCACGCGCTGGTCGACCGCGCCGACCTGAAGGCGGGCGAGACGCTGCTGGTGCTCGGCGCGGCCGGCGGGGTCGGCACCGCGGCGGTCGAGATCGGCAAGCTGCTCGGGGCGCGGGTGATCGCGGCGGCCTCGACGGCGGAGAAGCTGGCGTTCTGCCGCGCGCACGGGGCCGACGAGGGCATCGAGTACGCCCGCGAAGACCTCAAGGAGCGCAGCAAGCAGCTGACCGGCGGAGAGGGCGTCGACGTGGTCTACGACGCCGTCGGCGGCCCGTTCGCCGAGCCGGCCCTGCGCGCGATCGCCTGGCAAGGGCGCTACCTGGTGGTCGGCTTCGCGGCCGGCGAGATCCCCAAGATCCCGCTCAACCTCGTGCTGCTCAAGGGCTGCCAGATCGTCGGCGTGTTCTGGGGCGCGTTCGCGGCCCGCGATCCGGCCAAGAACCACGCGAACGCCGAGCGGATCTTCGCGGCCGTGGCCGCCGGCCAGCTGCGCCCCCACGCCGACGCGTCGCTGCCGTTCGCCCGCGCCGGCGAGGCGCTGGCGCGCATGGAGCGGCGCGAGGTGCTGGGCAAGCTGGTGCTGGTGCCGTAGATCGCGGGCTCGGCGGGTGGCTGCATGGACATGTTTGTAAAGACATGTCGCTTGGGCCATGCGATGTCGGAGCGCCGGCCGCTCGCCTCTGCGGCCCGGCGTGGGCCGAGCGCGCGAGGCGGCAGCTTCTTCGTCCGGGAGCGCCGGTCCTGCATCTGCGGATGAATCCGATCACCGGCGATTTCGCTGCGACCTGGGACGAAAGCGGTCGTCCTTCTTCCCCGAGATGTCCCAAGCCCGTCGCTCCTTCCCGGTGAAGACCCTCGTCTCTGCGTTGCTCGCGCTCGTCGCTCTCGGCGTCGTCTGGGTCGGGGTCGGCGAGTACCTGCGGATCCAGAACAACATCGCCGATTCACGCGACGAGCTCGTGCAGGCGGAGGCGGCCCTCGCCCAGGTGCAGTACGACGGGCAGGGGAACGTCGTCGAGGCCGATCGTTCGAAATACCAGCGGGCGATGTCGACGATGAAGATCCACACGGAGTCGATCCAGGGCTCGCGGGCCCAGATGCCGACCGTCTATCCCTTCCTGGGCGGCGGCATCCTCGGGGTCCTGGTGTTCGGCTTCATGGCGGTGCGGAGCACCCGGCGCTCCTAGCTCGTCGCGCCCGGCGGCGCCGGAGCCACCACGCCGCGCCCAGCAGCCACGCGAAGCCCGGTTCACCGACCGCGCAGCCGAGGACCAGTGATTCGGGGGGTCGGCCGGCGCGATCGGTCCCGAAGGCGCGGGTGCTTCGGGCGGCGCGGTCGGCTGCGCGGGGGAGACCTCGGGCGGCGCGCACGAGAGGTCGACCGAGATCGCCGGCGTCGTGATCGTCTGCGACCCGTCCGGCGTGGACACCACCACTTCGACGCTGTGCCGGCCGGGCTCCGGGAAGTCGGGGCGTTCACCATAGCGCTCCATCCTGCGCACCGCGTCCTCGTCTCGCGGGCCGCACACCGCGAAGACCATGTCCGTGCCGGTCTCGCCGGTCCACGTGCGCCCGGGGTCGAACGACTTGCACAGGTTGGGCCTGCGGTCCCAGGTGCGGCCGTCGAAGCGCGTCCTGTAGAGCAGGTAGTCGCGCAGCGGCTCGAGCTCCGGCGGCAGCACGACGCGGACCGGGACCTTGACCGCGGCGAAGCTCTCCGAGCACGACGCCGGGGCCGCCACGTTCACGCCCTCGTGCGCCTGCGGGCCGGCGCGCAGGCTCGCCTGCGTGAGCCGCAGCGGGGCGGCGGCGATCGTCACGCGCGTCGTGAGCTCCGCCGGCGGCAGCGAGCTCGGGTCCCTGGAGTGCTGGCGCGACTCGCTGGCCCTGGCGCTCTCGCGGACCGTGACCTCGAAGACCTGCCCGGGCGCGAATTTCTGCGCCGGCGTGATGATGTCGATCCCGTCGTGGCGGGTGATCGTGAACTTCACCGGCACGCGCCGCTTGCCCTCGATGCGCGCCACCCTCACCCGATCGTCCGCGTCGGCGAGTGGCTCCGGACCCGTCCACGGAAACCCGTCGCGTCGGGCGGGAGCAGGCCGCCGACGCCGAGGTAGAGGCGACCGGCGCCGACGAGGGCCCGCCCGCACGAGCACGCCCGGGCCTCGGCCTCGGCGAAGATGGTCAGCGTCACGCCCAGCAGCACCGTCCGCATGAGACGCATGGTGCGACCCCACCACACGCGCCCGGGGCGGTCAACCGCGCCGCGTGCGGCCCGGCAGCGAGCGTCCTCGGCGGGCGCGCGGAGCCGGTCGTCGCTGCGAGCGCTCCGGCGGCGGCTCCCTGCGCGGGCGGAGCCGCCCGCGAGGACCGGCCTCGATCGAGCGGCGGGCCCTCGATCACGGCGAGGGATCGCCGAAGTCGCCGACACGCTGCACCGCGCGCATGCAGCGTGCATGTCCAGTACCTCCGAAGTACCGGACGCATCGCGACGGGCCGGTACGACCTCGACGATCGAAGTCGATCGTCCTCTCGAATCGATGCAGTTGCGGCGGAGCCGAGGTCAGGGCGGGCCGAACTTCGGGTCGCTCAAGAATGCCTCGTCGGTGAGGCTCTCGAGGAAGGCGACCAGGTCGGCGCGGTCTTGCGGGGACAGCTCGACCTGACGCACGAGGGGGCTCTTGTTGGGGTTCTGGCGGCCGTCGCCGGCGAACGGGCCGTCGACGGTCTCGCGGCCGCCGGCGGCGTAGTGGTCGATGACCTCGGCGAGGGTGGCCATGCTGCCGTCGTGCATGTACGGCGCGGTGACTGCGATGTTGCGCAGGGTGGGCACGCGGAACTTGCCCTGGTCGCGCGGGTCGCCGGTGAACTCGTAGAGGCCGCCGTTGCCGGGGGGATAGGCGCCGGACTCGTCGAGGTTGTAGAGGCCGTTGTTCTGGAAGTCGGGCGGGCCGGGCTCGGTGCCGGCGCTGCGGAACGACGTCGAGAAGTTGGCGCCGGCGTGGCAGTGATAGCACTCGCCGGTCTCGGAGAAGAACAGGGCCATGCCGCGCTGGGCCGACTCGGACATCGCGGTGGTGTCGCCGCCGTAGATGAAGCGGTCGTAGCCGCTGTCGCCGGAGATCAGCGTGCGCTGGAACGAGGACAGGGCCTGGACGATGCGCTCGACGGTGAACGGGTCGTCGTCCTCCGGCCAGGCGGCGGCGAACAACTCTTGATATTCGGGGTCGTCGGCGAATCGGCGGACGACCGCGTCGGTGTCCTGCTGGACGCCGAGCTCGAGCGGAAAGTCGGCGAACATCGGCACCAGCGCCTGCTCCTCGAGGGTCGACAGCTTGGGGTTGGCCCAGGTGTAGACCGACTGGAAGGCGACGTTGGTCAGGCTCATGGAGTTGCGCGGGATGGCGTGGCCGGTCGAGCCGATCGGGGTGGGCTTGCCGTCGGTGAAGGCCCGCGCCTGCTCGTGGCAGGTGGCGCACGCCATGGTCTCGTTGTACGACAGCCGCTCGTCGTAGAAGATGTGCCGGCCGAGCTCGACCTTGGCGGCGCTCATCGGGTCGTCCTCGGGCACGAACGGCTCGGGGAAGCCCGGCGGCAGCTGCCACTCCCACGGGGCCTCGGCCGGAGCCTGGTCTTCGGGACATGCCCCGAGGAGCATGGCGAAACAGACAGCGACGACGCGGCGCACCTCAGCCCTCCGGGAGGCGCACGCCGAAGCCGCCGGCGTGGCAGACGTTGCAGGCGCCCGAACTCGTGGGGAACGGCATGAAGTTCTGGCGCGCACCGTCGGCACTGTACACCGTGGGGAACAGCGCCGTGGCCGGCAGCGGCAGGGCCTCGGTGGTGTAGAAGTTGCCGAGGCCGTCGACCTCGATCGCCGCGACGAGGTCGCCCATGCCGTCGGGGGCGCTGCGCAGCTCGACGAGGCCGTCGGGGTAGGGCGCGCCGGCCTCGTCGTGGAGGGTGCCGGCGGCGGTGAAGCGACCGGGCCCGGGGCCGTTCTCCTGGTGACAGCGCATGCAGTTGTCGCCGGTGGCGTGGCTGATCGCGTCGCCGTGGGCGCTGACGAGCTCGACGTCGAGCGCGGGGTCGCGGACGAACGCGTCGTCGCCCATGAACGGGGCGGGATCGGCGGACTCGTCGCAGGCGAGCGGCGCGGCGAGGGCGAGGATGAGCAGGGCGCGGTGCATGACTCGAACCTCAGTCGGCGACGGAGAAGACGGTCTGGGCGGCCCCGGCCTCGTCGCTCTCGAAGCGCAGGCCGAGCGGGGCCATCATCGCGGGGCACTCGGGGTCGCCGGGGAAGGCCATGCAGCCGGGCAGGGTGTCGGACATGCCGTCGGGGATCTTGTCGACGTCGACGCCGGCGAGGATAGCCGCGGCGTCGACCTTGATCGTGTTGCTGTCGGGGTCGAAGCCGTCGAGGCGGACGGTGGCGAGGTTGTCGTACTGACAGGTGAAGCCCTGGGCGACGTCGCCGGCGCAGGCGGTGGCGCCGAGGTGGTAGAAGAACTCGGTCTGCGTGGTGGGGCGGACGTCGAGGCGGACGTACTTGTAGCCGCCGGCCCAGCTCCACCACAAACCCTGGGCGTTGAGCGGGGCCGGGGCGGTGGCGCCGTCGAGGTGGTTCTGCTCGTCGGGCACGCCGACGATGAACTCGACGCCGGTGTAGTCGTCGTGGTCGGGCGCGGTGCCGCGGACCTCCTTGTTGGTGCCCGGGCTGCCGGTCATGCAGGCGCCGCTGCCGTCCTCGAAGTCGAGCAGGACGAGGCCGTCGTGCTGCCAGGTGTCGTCGTCGGCGATGACGAGCGGCACGCGCTCGCCGCCCGCGCGCACGAGGGCGACCTCGTGGACGTAGACGCGGAAGTCGAGCGGGGTGACGCTGGCGCCCGTGGTGCCGATGCCGGCGAAGTCGCGGCCGCAGGCGAACGGCTCGCTGCCGAACCGCGGGTCGAAGCGCAGGGTGACTTCACGGTCACCCGCAGCGCAGGCGGGGGCGAGGAGGAGGAGGAGGAGAGACAGCGCGCGGAGCTTCACTCTTCGTCGAATAGCAAAAGGTGGCGCCGAGCGGTGATGCGACGGGCGGTCGCAGCGCGCACGGCGTGCGACCCGGTGTCGCAGGACACTTTCGCCGGGGGGCGCTGGCGAAAACATGTCTTTCGGGACATGTGGACTGCAGCCTGCGCAGTGGACGACAGTCAAGGGGGCGATCGCGCGCATCGGCGCCGGCCCGGGGGCGGCCGCGGTATGACGTGCCTGTCGCGGTGCGGCGGGGCGCGGCGCGAGCGAGATGGTCGAAGAGACAGGTCGAATGCGCCGAGCGGCCCATTCGCTGCGCCGACGGGATGAACCGACCGATCGGGCTTGAAACGGCGTTGCCGGGCCGTAGACTGAATTCATGAAGATTAGCCTTAATCAACGGATGGCATTGACGATGGTATTGGCGCTCCCGGCGTGCCCGGGCGGCGGAAAAGAGCCGGGCGAGACCGAAGGCGAGGCGACGGAAGGGCCGGCGACGGAGGGCCCGGCGACGGAAGGGCCGGCGACCGAAGGGCCCGCGACGGAAGGGCCCGCGACGGAGGGGCCGGCGACGGAAGGGCCGGTGACGGCGGGCGAGACGGAGGAGCCGGCGACGGCGGGCGAGACGGAGACGGAAGGCCCGGGCGAGACGGAGACGGAGGGCCCGGCGACGGCGGGCGAGTCGGAGGGCGAGACGGCGGGCGAGTCCCCGGCGGAGTGCGAGCAGGCCGATCCGGCCGCGAACGCGGCGTTCAAGCTGGTGTTCAAGGACTGGGGCGATGACAACTTCACTTTCTTCGATTTCGACGTGCAATGCGTCGTCGATTCGGTGACGGTGGCCGACGCGGCGGTGACGACGGCGATGACCTGCGAGGTCGACGGCGCCTCCGAGCCGGCGTCGCTGCGCTTCGCGGTCGCGCCCGAGGGCGCGGTCGACTGGGACGCGGGCCTGGCAGTGCGGCTGAAGATCGAGCAGGACTTCGATTTCGCCGCCAAGCGCATCGTGCAGCTCCGCGTGGCCGCGGACGACGCGATCCTCGCGGTGGCGACCTCGGGCGGCGTGGACAACAACTCGGGCTACCCCGAGGCGTTCCTGCCGCTGGTCTACGGCTATTCGCTGGTGTGCCAGGGCGCGGGGGAGACCGGGGAGGACGGGACGCCGGCGCAGATCGACCTGTCCGACCCGGGCAAGGCGGAGCTGCACCTGATCTCGCAGCACCGCGGGAGCCTGCCGATCGACGCCGAGCACGCGTACGCGGTCGACGCCGGCGCGGTCGTGGTCGGTGAGTCCAACCATTACCCGGTGTCGCAAGAAGTGCTGCTGCGCCGGGTCCGCCTCGGCGAGTGAGCCGGGGGCGAGGCGCCGCGCGAGAGCGGGCTCGCGGGAGAAATGTCCGTCAGGGCATGTCGTATCGGGCATGCCCCATCGGGCATGTTCTAATGGACATGGCTTGAAAGACTGGCGCCGGCGAGCGGGCGGGTGACCGCGATCGGGGCGCCGTCGCGGTAGCGCAGCAGCTGGCCGCGGACGGCGGGGACGCGCGGGCCGGGGGTGATGATGCCGACGAGGTTGAGCGGGTCGACCGCGGCGACCTCGAGCTCCTCGGCGTCGGCCGGGACGCGGCGGAGGGCGCCGAGGGCCTCGACGGCCTCGGGCAGGGCGAATTGCTCGCCCTGCTGGCCGGCGACGAAGCGGCCGCCGCGGATCTCCCCGCGGGCCTCCAGACGGCGGTAGACGTCGAGCAGGGCGCGCCACGGCGGCGCGCCGGTCTCGCGGGTGAGCAGCGGGCGGGCGACGACGCCGTAGCGGCGCAGGTACAGGCGGGCCAGCTCGACCGGGCTGCCGTCGCCGAACGGATCTGGCCGCTCGGACAGGTCGCGGGCCAGCAGCGACCAGCGGCCGCGCAGCAGCCGGCGCGGGCCCTTGCGCAAGTCGACGGTCTCGCACAGGGCGCGCAGGCCGGCGAAGCCGTCGCTGGTGATCGCGCCGGCGCGGGCGAGCTCCCACAGGGCCACCTCGAGGTCGTCGTGGCCGGCGCCGGTGGCGGCGCGCAGGTCGGCGGCGAAGGCGGCCCCGCGTTCGAGCACGCGGGCGACCTCGCGGGCGAGCTGCGACAGGTGCGGCCACTCGTGGGCCGGGGTGGCGCTCGGGGCGACGAGGGTCGGCGCGTGGGCGCGGAGGAACAGGGCGACCTTGCCGGCCCCGCGCGGCAGCTCGCCGGGCTCCAGGCCCTCGGCCGGCAGCGGCGTGAGGCGGCCCCACGCGACCTCGCCGGCGAGGCACAGCTCGTCGAGCCAGGCGGGGTCGTAGCCGTGGACGCGACGCGGCAGGACGTCGCGCTCCCACGACTGCGCCGGCAGCTCGAGGCCCTCGAGCTGCTCGATGACGCGGAGCAGGCCCTCGGGGCCGTGGAGCTGGGTGCCGGGCTGGACGTGCTGCCAGCGGGCGAGGAAGCGGACCAGCTCGGCCGGCGCGACCGCCCGCACCTCCTCGCGCAGGCGACCGAGAGTGAGCCGGTGGATCCGCTGCAGCAGCCGGCGCTCGCACCACTCGGGCTCGGGGGTGGTGGGCCGGGTGAACTGGCCCTGGAGGACGATGCCGTCGAGCTCGAGGCGGGCCAGGGCGCCCTCGGTGTCGGCGCGCGTCAGGCCGAGGGCGGTCGCGAGGGCGGCGGCGGTCAGCGGCGCCGCCGTCTGCACGAAGGCGCGGACCAGGCGCAGCGCGGCCTCCTCGGGGTCGACGGGGCCGGACAGCGCGGGCGGGAGGGCGATGCCCGGCTCGATCGCGGCGGCCGGCCACAATGCGCGCGCGAGGGGATGATCTCCGCCGCTATGTACAATGGCGCAGAGGACATGTCCTCGGGGACATCCGCGGCGGGGCGGCGGAGCAGGGCGGCCCGGCCGGCGCGGACCAGGGCGGCGAAGTGCCCGGCCCACTCGGGGCGCGAGGGCAGGAGCCGCGGGGCGCACAGCAGGTCGTGCAGCTCGTCGGCGTCGCGCGGGCCGGCGGGGCCGTCGATGGCGACCGCGGCGACCACCGACTCGATCGCGCGCGGGTCGAGGCCGAGCAGGTCGCCGCCGCGGAGGGCGAGCTCGCCGGGGCGGGCCGTCTTGACCTGCCGGGCCCAGCGCTCCTCGAGCGGGGCGTCGTCGAGGAAGGCGAACGGGTTGGCGGCCAGGATGCCGTGCGAGAACGGCGAGGGGGCGACGGTGTCGCGGGCGAGGGCCCGGATCTCGCCGCCGTGCAGGCGCCGCAGCACGGCCTTGAGGCCGTCGGCGTCCATGGCCTCGTGCAGGCAGTCGCGGGTGGTCTCGTGGACCAGCGGGTGGTCGGGCGGCTCGATCGTCTCGCCGCCGTGATTGTCCTGGCAGCCGGCCTGGGCCGGGAACACCGCGGCCAGCAGGTCGGCGGCCTTCATGCGCAGGATCGGCGGCGGGGTGCGGCGGCTGCCCTGGTGGCGCAGCACCGCCAGCGCGCGGGTGACGTTCCACCGCCAGCGCGTCTCCCACATCGGCGACTGCAGGGCGGCCTGCGTCAGCGCCTCGTCGACCGCCTCCTCGTGGAGGAAGTGGAAGATCGCCTCGAGCGGGAACGAGTGCTGCGGGCCGAGCGACAGCAGCACCGCGTCGTCGGTGGCGGCGGCCTGCAGCTCGAAGTCGAAGGTGCGGCAGAACTTCTTGCGCAGGCCCATGCCGAACGCGCGGTTGATGCGGGCGCCGAACGGGGCGTGGATGATGAGCTGCATGCCGCCCGACTCGTCGAAGAAGCGCTCGGCGACCAGGCACTCCTGGGTCGGCACGGCCCCCAGGGCGCGCGCGCCCTCGGCGACGTAGGCGACCGCCTGGTCGATGGCCGGCTGCGACAGGCCGCAGTCGCCGGCCAGGACGGCGCGGGCGCGGTCGTCGCCTTGCCCTTCGAGCATGTCCCAAAGTTCATACCGAAGGGCGGCGACCTCGGCCGACAGCGCCTCGCTGCGGGCCAGGCCCTCGCCGTTCCAGAACGGGATCGCCGGCGACTGGCCGCGCGCGTCCTCGACGCGCACGCGGCCGGCCTCGACACGGCGGATCTTCCACGCGTGCGAGCCGAGGCGGAACACGTCGCCGACCATGCTGTCGATGGCGAAGTCCTCGTCGACGGTGCCGACCACGGCCTCGCTGGTGTCCTCGACGACGGTGTAGTCGGCCTTGTCGGGGATCGCCCCGCCGGAGGTGAGCGCGGCCAGCTGGGCGCCGCGGCGGCCGCGGGCGCGGCCGTGGATCCGGTCGAGGTGGAGCAGCGCGCCGGCGCGGCCGCGGCGGGTGGCGATGCCGTCGCCGAGCATGGCGACGACCTGGTCGAAGTCGCGGCGGGTGAGCGTCGCGTAGGGGGCCGCACGGCGGGCCAGGGCCCACAGCGCCTCGACGTCCCACTCCTCGGCGCTGCAGGTGGCGACGAGCTGCTGGGCGAGGATGTCGAGCGGGGCCTCGCGCTGGACCGGGCGGTCGATGCGGCCGGCCTTCATCGCCCGCACCGCGGCGGCGCACTCGATCAGGTCGTCGCGGGTGGTGGCGAAGATCCGCCCCTTGGGGGTGCCACCGACGGCGTGGCAGGCCCGGCCGATGCGCTGGCGCAGGACGCTGATCGAGCGCGGCGAGCCGACCTGGACCACGAGCTCGACGTCGCCGATGTCGATGCCGAGCTCGAGCGAGGCGGTGGCGACCACGGCCTTGAGCGCGCCGGTCTGCAGCTTGTGCTCGACCATCTGCCGGGTCCGCTTGGCCAGCGCGCCGTGGTGGGCCGCGACCACGCCCTCGCCGAGCCGCTGCTCGAGGTCGTGGGCGATCCGCTCGGCCAGGCGCCGGCTGGGGACGAAGATCAGGGTGGTGCGGTGCTCGCCGAGGTAGGCCTCGATGCGGGCGTAGAGGTCGTCCCAGGCGGTCCGCGAGGCCACCGCCGACAGCGTCTCCTGCGGCACCTCGACCGCGACGTCGAGCGGCTGGCGCCGGCCGGCGTCGACCAGGTGGCACGGGCGGGCGCGCGGGATGAACTCAGGGACATGTGCTTCGGGGCATGTCTCAGTGGACATGTCTGTGGGGGCATGTCCTGAAGACCCGGCGAGGTCGTGGCCGACGAGGAAGCGGGCGGCCTCGGCGGGCGGCTCGACGGTGGCGGACAGACCGATCCGCTGCAGCTTGCGGCCGCACAGGGCGTCGAGGCGCTCGAGCGAGAGGGCCAGGTGGGCGCCGCGCTTGTTGCCGACGAGGGCGTGGATCTCGTCGACGATGACCTGCTCGCAGCCGCCGAGGACGGCCCGCCCGCGCTCGGAGGTGAGGAGGAGGTAGAGCGACTCGGGGGTGGTGATGAGGAGGTGCGGCGGCTGCTTCAAGATCCGCGCGCGCTCGCTCGAGGTGGAGTCGCCGGTGCGCAGGGCGGTGCGGATCTTCGGCAGCGGGGTGCCGAGGGCAGCGGCGGCGGCCTCGATGCCGCGCAGCGGCTGCTGCAAGTTGCGCTCGACGTCGGCGCCGAGCGCCTTGAGCGGCGATATGTAGAGGATCGTGACGCTGTCCGGCAGGGCGCCGGCGAGGCCGCGGCGGACCAGGGCGTCGACGCCGGCGAGGAAGGCGGCGAGGGTCTTGCCCGAGCCGGTCGGGGCCATGACGAGGGTGTCCTCGCCGCGGGAGATCGCGGCCCAGCCGCGCCGCTGGGCCTCGGTCGGACCGCTGAACCGCTCGCCGAACCACCGCGCCACCGGGGCCGAGAAGGCTGTCCCGAAGAGCATGTCCGAAGATGCAGGCAGCGGGCCGGCGACGTCGACAGGATCGAAGCCGAGAGGCGCGGAACCGTCCGTCATGGGCGCAGGATAGCCCGGGGCTGATTGGATGTACAGTGTGCCAGGCCGCCGTAGAACGACGAATCGGCTCGCGACGCGGCGCTCGCCCGCGGCCGCGGAGCGAGCGCCGAGAGCGAGGCGCGCGACTACTCGATCGCGACCAGCAGCTCGTAGTTCGGCGTGGAGTAGCCGAAGTCGGAGTAGCTGACCTTGACGAAGTACTCACCGGCGGCCGGGATCGCGTCGCTGATGAAGTCCTCGTGGTAGTCGTCGTCGCTCGACGGGCCGCCGAGCGAGGTGGTGCAATCGGCCTCGAACACCTCGACGACGGTGTCGGTGGTGTCGTCGCCGGGGGCGGTGATGACGTGGATGGTCTTGCCGATGTCGGCGTCGCCGGCGGTGAACTTGAACCAGTCGACGTCGGTCTGGTCGGGGAACGAGGCGAGGGTCGCCGACGGCAGCGTGAGGTCGTTGGCCTGCGCGCAGTCGTTGTTCGGCTCGATCTCTGGCGGCGGCGGGTCGGCGACGGTGACGTTGATCGTGTAGTCGTAGTCGACGTAGCCGCTGTTGTCCCAGTAGACCAGGTACAGCGGGTCCTCCGAGCTGGTGTAGAGCGAGATCTCGGAGTCGAACTTGATCAGGTCGGCGAAGCTGCCGCTCGCGGGCAGGGCGATCGCCCGCGCGTTGGCCTCGGCGTCGGCCGAGGCGATGGTGAAGGTGACCTTCTTCGGCTCGGGCGGCGGGACGAAGGTGTACAGCTTGGTCTCGAGCGGCTCGGCGATCGAGCCGAGCTCCTCGGTGCCCTCGACCAGCGCGATCGGATCGCGGGCGGCGATCTCGAGCGAGCCGGGCGCGGTCGACGAGATCTCGGAGCCCTGCGGGCCGCTCAGCACGCTGACGTCGTAGGTGCCCGCGGCCACCGGCACGTCGACGAACATCAGGTAGTTGAGGCCGTACAGGTTGGCGGTGTTGATGTCGCCGTAGAGGCCGGGGTCGCTGCCGCCGACGAGGAGGTTGGGATAGGTGATCGGCTCGAACAGGCCGTCGCCGGTCTGGGTCGTGTCGAACGGGGTCGAGACGTCGAGCTGCTTGGCGTCGCCGACGAGGATCGAGCCCTGCGCGAGGGTGCCGGCGATCGGGCCGAGCGCCAGCGGGGCCTCGATCTTGAAGGCGCCGGCGTAGACCAGATCGGTGCCGCCCTCGCTGATCGTCACGTCGCGCGCGCCGATGCTGGCGCCGACGTCGACGGTGATGTTGGCCTGGATGCCGGTCGGGCTGGCGACGGTCAGACCGTTGACGGTGACGCCCTCGCCGAAGTCGACGGCGACCGCGTCGGTCCACTGGGTGCCGAAGCCGCTGATCGCCACGTCGAGCGTGCGCTCGAGGTAGACCTTGCCGGGCACGATGCTGCTGATGCTCGGGTCGCTGCCCGGGCCGGGATCTCCGGGCGGTCCGGGCGGACCCTCGGGGCCGGGCTCGCCGGGCTCGCCGGGCTCACCGGGCTCTCCGGGCGGGCCGGGCGGGCCGGCCGTGGTGGTCGGCAGCGTCTCGGTGTCCGACTCGGAGCCGGTACCGTCGGTGTCGGTGTCGGTGTCGCTGCCGCTGCTCGCGGTCGAGTCGCCGCAACCCACGGCGATCACCGGCATCGCGGCCACGGCCGCGACGAGCCAATCCAGGTGCCTATCCCTATTGCGTGTAGTCATCATGTGGAACGCGATGGTAACGAAACTCCTCGCGCAGGTGACGCATTTGCGGCGGCGGTCCGATGGCTCCACCCCGCCAGCGGCGCTGGGGCCAGATTCCTCGCCGCGCGGAGCCGCTCCGTGGTCAGCCGACCGCCGCGCGTGCGCGCGACAGCGGTGCCCAATGATCATTGGGACAGGTCTGAAAAAACATGACAAGCGACCGCGCCCACGTCAGATTGCGCCGCGGGCGCGAGGCGAATCTCTCGCGGCGACGCGGCGCGCGAGAGATGGTATTCGGGACATGTCCGAAGAGACACATCCCTCATGCGCGGCCCGGCGGCCGCCGGGGCCGTCAGCGACCGCCTTGCGCGGCGGCGAGGGCCTCGGCGCGGGCCTTGAGGGCGCGGGCGTGGCGGTCGAAGCCGTCCTGGACCTTGGCCAGCGGAAGGAAGCGGGTCAAAAGGCCGGTAAATTCTTCGCGGGTGAAATAGCGGCAGCGCTCGCCGGGCAGCGGGGCGACCTGCTGCACCCGGGTGGCGCGGACCAGGCCGAATGCGGGCAGTGGACCGGTGAAGCGATAGGCGAGGCGGCCCGCTCGCTCGCCCTCGGGGGCGACGAGCTCGGTGATCTCTTCGCCCGAGCTGGCGCCGGTGCCGTCATTCCAGCGCACGTGGAGGCGCAGCGCGCCGCCGAGCGCGGGGGCACCGGCGTGATCGATGGCCACGATGAAGGGGTTCCATTCGTGGTAGCGGGCCAGGTCGAGCATGACCGCCCACACGTGCGCGGGCGGGGCGTCGATGTCGATGCTTGCTTCGGCGAAAGGTCGCGGCATGGGTTCACGGGACCACGTCGGCCCAGACTTGCAATTGGCCCAGGTAGCCCCGTACCACGGGTAGAAGCGGTCCTCGACCGGGCCGGGCAGGCCGAGGCGAACCACCGGATCGCGGGTGACGGCGACGTCGAGCGGGTCGAGGGCGGCGGCGATCGTCGGACCGACCTGCTGGCCGCCGCTGAACACGGTGACCCGCGTGAGCGACGGCTTGGCCTCGAGGATGACGTGCCACACCTGGCCCGGCGCCCACGGGCCGGCGGTGTCGGCGGTGTACGCGAGGTGGTTGCCGACCTCGAGGCGGCTGGCGCCGAGCGTGCACGCCGCGGACGCGATCCATCGGGTGATAGAAGGCGGTGGCCAGGACCTTGCCGGCCGGCTGGGTGCCGAACACGGAGGCGATGCCGAAGTACTCGGGGCAGCCCTCGGGATCCATGGCGACGATCTCGTCGAGGTTGTCGAGGGTCTGCAGGTCGAACTCGACGCGCACGCAGCCGAAGCCCTGGCCGGGCTGGAGGAAGGCGGACTCCCAGACGCTGCCGTCGGTGGTGGCCCACAAGATCGGCCCGGGCCGGTCGAGCACGAGGGCGTAGTTCGGGCACGGGCCGGCGTCGACGGGGCCGTCGGTGCCGCTCGTGGCGGTGGGATCGGGCCACGGCAGGCCGGTGGTCGGCCCTGTGTCGGTGCCGCTGCCGGTGGTGCCGGGCGGCTCGTCGGTGGTGGTGCCGGTCGCGGCGTCGCTGGTCGCGGGCTCGCCGGCGGTGGTGCTGCCGTCCTCGCCCGGCGGGCCGCCGCCGCAGGCGAGCAATGTGCTCAGGGACAGGTTGAAAAGGACATGTCGCATGGGACAGGAGGCACTCGCCGCCGGCACCGGGGCCGCGCGCCGACCTGCGTAGTGTATGCGGTCCGCGGCGGCGGTGGCGGCTCCTCCGAGGCCGATCGGGCGGGGCCTGGGGACCCCGGGGTCCGCGCCGCGGGCGCGAACCCGGGCGCGGCGGCTAGAAGCGGATCTGGAAGCCGCCGGGGGTGACGTTGTAGCGGGCCATGCCGCTGTAGCGGTTGTGGCGCCCGAGGCGGGTCGAGTAGACGATCGCGGGGATGATCGCGGCGAGCGTGAGGGCGCCGAAGATCGGGGCCGCGATCGCGGCGGTCCGCCGCTCGTCGCTGCAGTCCATCACGCGCGTGCGGTCGGCCTCGTCGCAGCGGCGCAGCATCGCCACCGGGACGGCGGTGCCGACCACACCGACGGCGGTGAGCACCCACGAGACGGCGGTCTGGGCCTTCAGCTTCCGCCCCTCGCGCTCCCACTCGGTGGCCTGCATCCGCGGCGGACGGATGCTCTGCGGCGGCGGGGTGGCGCTCGGCGGGCTGACGGACGAGGGCGCGCTCGGCTCGCTGTAGACGGGCTCGCCGGTGGCCGACGATTGAGCCGCGCGCGCGGCCAGCAGGCCCGGCGCGACTCCCCGGAGTAGCCGCGGACCGGCGCCGGCTCGCGGGCGGCCGCGACCGTGGAGGTGGTGAAGAGGAGCAGGGTCAGGACAGTACGGACCAACATGGTTTCAGTCTCCTTGCCGCGAGGGCGAGAAAATCGATCGCAATGGGCTGACCATGCCGTCGCAATCGAGGTCGAGCCCGGCGGGCGCAAGTGTCACCATTGGCGGCCGAGGTCGCCCGCGCCGGCCGACGGATCGAGCGGACACGTGTGTCTTTTGCGGGCATGCCGGGGGTCGATTCGCTGTATGTGCCGATTCGCGGGCCGGCACAAACTGACATGTGCGTGCGCGTGCCCGGCGATCGCGTGGCGACATTGTCGTGGCGTCGACAGTGACGATTGACCGCCATCACCCCGGCGCCCGTCCGCCGGGCTCGCGCGGGCCGGCGCGCCCGGACCGCCGCCGCCGCGGGCCGACGCTCGCCCGCCGCGAAGGCCGGGCTGGCGCATGAGACAGGCCGGGGCTGCGCGAACGGCCGCGCCGGCCGCGGGCACGCGCAGGTGCTCGCGGCCGGCGCGGCGGCGGACGGCCGGCAGGCGATTCACTCGAGCGCGATCACCAGCTCGTAGTCCGTCGCCTCGGAGGCTTCGGGGCTGTGGCTGACCTTGACGTAGACGTCGCCGGCGGCCGTGACCGGGCTGCTGGTGAAGTCCTCGTGGTAGGCGTAATCGGGCGACGGACCGCCGAGCGAGGTGGTGCAGTCGGCGGCGAACACCTCGACGACGGTGTCGGTGGCGGGATCGCCGGGCTGGGTGATGACGTGGACGCTCTTGCCCACGTCGGCCTGGTCGACGGTGAAGACGAACCAGTCGACGTCCTTCACGTCGCGCAGCGAGCCGAGAGTCGAGGACGACGAGGCGACGCGGGTGGCGGCGCTGCACTCGTCGTTCGGCTCGGTCTCGGGCGGCGGCGGGGGAGCGGCGACGAGGTTGATGGTGTAGTCGTGCTTCTCGGCGCCGGCGGCGTCCCAGTAGATGACGTAGATCGGCTCGGCCGCGTCGGTGTCGACGACCACGCGGGCGTCGGCGCCGAGCAGGTCGGCGAAGTGACCGCTGGCGGGCAGGACCGCGAGGATCGGGGTGGCGGCCTGGACCGAGGCGGTGACGGTGAGGGTGAGCCGGGTCGGCTCGGCGGGCGGGGTGAAGGTGTAGAGGACGGTGCCGTACGGCTCCTTGAGCGTGCCGACGTTGTCGCCCTCCTTCAGCGGGAGCGGGGTGCGGGCGGCGATCGGGAGGATGTCCGGCCCGGTCGAGCGCACCTGCGAGCCGGCGGCACCGCTGACGACGTGGAGGTCGTAGGTGCCGGGGGCGACGTCGACGTCGACGAGCAGGGCGAACTCGGCGCCGTACTGCTGGGCGTAGAAGTAATCGACGGTGAAGCCCTCGTCGACGTAGAGGGTGTTGTCGACCGGATCGAAGGGGGTCGACATGTCGTGCTGGACGAGCTTGCCGTTGAGGATCGATCCGGCCGCGCGGGTGCCGTTGAGCACCTTGAACGCGATCGGGGCCTGGAGGGTGAAGGCGCCGGCGTAGACGGCCTCGACCTCGCCCTCGCGGACGGTGACGTCGCGGGCGCCGAGCGCGGCGTCCTCGTCGATGGTGATGCGCGCGACGAGGCCGGTGGGGCTGGCGACGCGCACGCTGTCGACGCGGATGCCGTCGCCGAAGTCGACGGCGACGGCGTCGGTCCACTCGGTGTCGTCGCCGCTGATCGTGACGTCGAGGGTGCGCTCGAGGAAGGCCCGGCTGGGGTAGACGGCGCTGATGCTGGGGTCGGCGGCCGCGGGCTCGTCGGCGGCGGCGAGGGCCGGCTGGCCGGCGCGGATGGCGTCGCGCTGCGCGGCCAGGAGGCTCGCCAGGCGGGCGCGGGCCGTGGGCGCGCCGGGGTCCGCGGGGGCCGTGGCGTGCAGGAGCAGGGTGGTCACGAGGGTCGCTTGCAGGATCATGAGGCTCTCCTTGCGAGCGCGACGAGCACGGCGAGCGCAATGCATCGAGCGTGTCGTCGCAATCGCGGTAGAGCCCGCAGGCGGGGCTGCGGGCGGGTCGAAGTTCGATCCCGTATGGGGCGATTGTCCGCGGCGAACAATCCGACATGTATGACCCGCACTCGCGTGATTCACGGGGCCGGGCGCGTCGGCGAGGCGCCCGGGGTTCGCGGGCTCGCCCCGGCGAGTGCTCGCGCGCCTCGGCTCGATCGCCGGCGGGCGTGGCGTCTCGCCGCGCGGACGCGGCGGCCGTCCGCTCGCGCGCGGCCGCGGCGGGGCGAGCGAAGCCCGCGGAGGGTCGCGATCACGGTCGGGCCGGGCGGCGCGGCCGGGCCGGCGTCAGGCGCAGGCGGCGGCACGCGGCCCGGGTGGCCTTTCGGGCATGTCCGAGAGGACCGGTGCTTCAGGACATGCCCGATCGGGCATGTCCGTTCGGGCTGGTGACTGCGGGCGGCTCAGCGGCCGATGCCGGCGTACTCGAAGCCGAGGGCCTCGACGTGCTGGCGGTCCCACTGGTTGCGGCCGTCGAGCAGCAGGGAGCCGGCCATGAGCCGCTTCAGGCGCTCGAAGTCGGGGCTGCGGTACTCTCGCCACTCGGTGGCGAGGACGAGGGCGTGGGCGCCCTCTGCGGCGTCGTAGGGGTCGGCGGTGAGGGTGCAGGCGGCGGCGACGTGCGGGGGCAGGCCGGCGACGAAGTTCTTGCCGGCCTCGGGGTCGTGCAGGCGCAGGCGGGCGCCGTCGCCGACGAGGGTGCGGACGATCTTCAGCGCCGGGGCCTCGCGCACGTCGTCGGTGTTGGGCTTGAACGACAGGCCCCACACGGCGAAGGTCTTGCCGGCGAGGTCGCTGCCGAGCCGCTGGCGCAGCTTGCGGACGATGACGAGCTTCTGCGCCTCGTTGATCCGCTCGGCGCTGGCGACGATCTCGAGCGAGTGGCCGAACTCGCGGGCGGTGGTGAGGAGGGCGCGGATGTCCTTGGGGAAGCAGGAGCCGCCGTAGCCGACGCCGGGGTAGAGGAACTTGTTGCCGATCCGCGGGTCGGAGCCCATGCCGCGGCGCACGAGCTCGACGTCGGCCCCGAGCGCGTCGGCGAGGTTGGCCATGTCGTTCATGAAGCTGATGCGCGCGGCGAGGTAGGCGTTGCAGGCGTACTTGGTGAGCTCGGCCGAGCGCGCGTCCATGAACAGGATGCGGTCGCTGGTGCGGCAGAACGGCTGGTAGAGGCGGTGCAGGACCTCGCGCGCGTGGGGGTCGTCGGTGCCGACGATGACGCGGTCGGGGTGCATGAAGTCGTCGACCGCGGCGCCCTCCTTGAGGAACTCGGGGTTCGAGACGACGGTGAACGGGACGCGCGTCTGCTCGCCGACGATGCGGGCGATCCGCTCGGCGGTGCCGACCGGCACGGTGCTCTTGTCGACGATGATGGTCGGGCGGGTGATGTGACGCCCGATCTCGCTCGCGGCCTGGTAGAGGTACGAGAGGTCGGCGCTGCCGTCGGCGGCGGTCGGCGTGCCGACGGCGAGGAAGATGACGTCGCCGTGCACGGCGGCCTCGGCGTTGCTGGTGGTGAAGCGCAGGCGACCGGCCTGGATGTTGTGCTCGACCAGCGGCTCGAGCCCGGGCTCGAAGATGGGCAGCTTGCCGGCCTTGATCGACTCGATCTTGGCGGCGTCGATGTCCGCGCACAGAACATCGTTGCCGTAGTCGGCGAACACCGCGGCGGCGACGAGGCCGACGTACCCTGTACCGATGACGCTAAGCTTCATGAGGCGGGCGGGAGGATACCGAAACGCCGCCGCGTCTGCTACGGTGGCCGGTACCCGTGGCGACGCCGAGCGAGCCGAGCGAACCCGCCGAGATCACTCGCGCCGCCGCGATGTCGCGGCTCGTGTACTTGCTGCCCGTGATCGGCGCGCCGCTCGGGATGGGCGCGGCGATCTTCGCGTCGTTCGCGATCGCAGGGTGGCACGTGACGCACTCGGCGATCGTGCAGGTCGAGCCGCAGTGGGTCGCAGGCGAGCCGGTGGCGGCGCGCGTGCAAGTGCTGGACGGCGGCGGTCAGGCGGTGCCGGACGCGCGCGTCGAGGCGACGCTGCGCCGCGGCGAAGAGCGCGCGCCGCTCGGGACGCTGCGCGACGCGGCCGCGGTGGGGATGGCGCAGGGCCGCCTGACGGCCCCGGCGTGGGCCCCGGGCCCGGCGACGCTCGAGCTGGCGATCGCGGGGCACGAGCAGTTCCGCGAGGCGGTCGAGGTCGAGCTGGTCGCGTCTCGCGCGCCCCGCCGCGGGACGCCGACGGTGTCGGGTTCGACGAAAAGTACGCAGATGACACCGAGCCGCAGCCCGAGACGCTGCGCATCGTGCTGCGTCCGCTGGGCCGGCTGGCGGCCGGCTTCGACAACGCGCTGGTCGCCCGGGTGACCGACGCCGAGGGCAAGCCGCGCCGCGGGCCGGTGGAGGTCCGCCTGCTCGACGGCGAGTTCGGCCATCACAAGGCGACGAGAGGCGCCCGCAGTGGTCAGCCGCGGGGAGACGGACGCGGCCGGGCTGGTCCGCGTCGACGGGCTGCTGGCCTCCGACGTGGTCCGCTTGGAGGTGCGGGCGCTGGCTGGCCCGGAGGACATGTCTCAGGCGGCAGGTGCGAAGGAGCCTGGCGCGAAGGACATGGCCGCGGGGGCAGGTGCGAAGAAGGCGACGGGGGGCGCAGCGAAGGGCGCGAGCGCAGGAGCGAAGGACGCGGGTGGCAAGGCGGACGGCGCGGGAGCGGCGGACGCGAGCGGCGGAGCGAAGGGCGCGGAGGCGAAGGACGGGAGCGGCGACGGGAACGGAGCAGGAGCGAAGGACGGGAGCGGCCAAGCGAAGGGCACGAGCGCAGGAGCGAAGGACGCGAGCGGCGGAGCGAAGAGCGCGGAGGCGAAGGACGGGAGCGGCCAAGCGAAGGACACGGGAGCGAAGGACGCGGGTGCAGCGAAGAGCGCGAACGCGGGGGCGAAGGACGCTGGCGGCGACGCGGACGCCGCGGGGGCGAAGGGCTCGGACGCAGCGGGGGCGAAGGGCGAGACGGCCGGAGCGGGTTCGGAGTCGGCGATCGCGGCGCGGAAGTTTCGCATGGTCAGCTTCGCCGGGGCGGTGACGGTGGACGCGGCGCCGTGGACGGCGGGGGCCGGCGACGCGCTGACGATCAAGGCGCGCGGGCTGCGGCCCAAGCGGGCGGTGTTCGTCGACGTGCGCGGGCCCGACGGGGCGTGGGTCGACACGCTCGAGCCGCCGGTCGTGGGGCCCGAGCCGCCGCGGACGTGGTCGTCGGCGGGGCTACAGCCCGGGCTCGTGCAGGTCGAGGCGTATCACTTCACCAATTCGCCGGGCGAGTCGTCGGCGCTGGCGCGGGTGGTCCTCGGGCCGGCGCCAGGGCAGGGGCCGCCGCTGTCGACCCTGATCGCGCTGCAGCGCGAGCGCCTGGCGATGCCGCGGGTCGAGAAGGACTTCGACGCGGGACTCGAGGGCAAGTACCTCGACGCGCTGGCGACCGCGAGCCTCGACCCGGAGGCGCAGAAGCTGGCGGAGGCGTGGCTGATCGGGACGCTGCCGGTGGAGATCCACGGGCCGCCGACGGCGCTGTCGACCCGCAGCCGCGAAGACGAGGACATGGCGGCACTGCGCCGGCTGTGGGCCGGGCGCGTGCGCCTGCTGCTGCTCGGCGGCGGCGGGCTGTTCCTCGCGCTGACGACGCTGCTGATCGTCGTCAGTCACCGCGGGGCGGCCGAACGCCTGGCCCGCGAGATGCTCGGCCAGGGCCCGGAGGTCGCGGCCGAGGTCCGCAGGCCCAGCGCGCGGTGCTGTGGCGCGCGCTCGGGCTGCTGGCGTCGATGGCCTTCGGCCTGGTGCTGACGGTGGCGGTGCTCGACAAGCTGTTCTGGCAGACCTGACCGTAAGGTCATGTCCGATCGAGGCGGCGAGCGCCGGGGCGTGGCCGGCGAGGCGCGACGGCCGGGTCCGCGCTCGTTCAAACGGGCTCGCCCGAGCCGGGGCGGCCTGTGCCCATGCGGACATGTCCGCATGGGCATGCGCGTATGAACATGTCCGAACGAGCATGGCGATGGCCGAGAGCGGCCCTTCGTCAGGAGATGTTCGAGCGTCGGGCTCGCAGCCGGCCGTCGATCGCCGCGCGCACGGACATTTTAATAGGATGTCCCGACGGGCATGCCCGGTCGGACAGCTTCATTTATTTTTAAAAAATCGCGTCAGGCGAAGGCCTTGCGCAGGCGCTGCTCGAGCTCGTCGAGGGCGGCGCGGAAGGCGTCGATCCGCGGGCCGAGGATGGGCAAGTTCTCGGGGACCGACAGCTCCTCGATGTCGCGGCCGTATTCGAGCAGCGGGCCGCCCGACAGATTGGCCAGCGTGCCGACCACGCGGTGGGCGATCCGTCGCACCCCGGCGGCGTCGCCGGCCGCGAGCGCGGCGGTGAATTCTTCGTGGATCTGCGGCAGATCGGCAGAGAAGAGGCCGACGAGCATCGCCAGCAGGTCGCGACGACCGCCGAGACGCGCGAGCAGTTCGGCCTCGTCGACCTCTACAGGAGGCGGCGCATGCACGTGTTCATCCTCGCGGATCTCGGCGCGCGGCGCAAGCTCGCGGCGCGTGGCGAGGCGAGCGACAGCCCGGCGCGCGACGCTCCAATCGCGCCGACGTCGACGACGCGTGGTTCGCCCCCGAGAACGTTGTTGCTCGCGATCACGGCGAGCTCGAAGGCGGCGGATCGGCGGCGGCGGGCGCGAGCAGCGGGGGCCGGGACGCGGTTCCGGCCGATTCCTTGGGCGCCGGATCGGGCGTGCTATGGTGCGGCGCCATGAACGCTCCGCGCGCGATGATCCTCGCCGCCGGCCTCGGCACGCGCCTCGGCGATCTCAGTGCCCTGCGCCCGAAGCCGATGTTGCCGGTGTGCGGCACGCCTCTCGTGCGCTGGGTGGCGCTGTGGCTGCGCTCGCAAGGGGTGCGCGAGGTGGTGGTCAACCTGCATCACCTCGGCGACCAGATCGAGGCCGAGCTCGGTGACGGGTCGAAGCTCGGGATGGCGATCGCCTACTCGCGCGAGGACGGCGAGATCCTCGGGACAGGCGGCGCGCTGCGTCACGCGCGGCACCTGCTCGACGACGGCAGCGGCGCGCCGATCGTGGTCGTCAACGGCAAGATCTTGCTCGAGCTCGAGCTGGACCGTGTGCTCGCGACCCATCGCGCGGCCAAGGCCGAGGCGACGATGGTGCTGCGCCCCGACCCGGAGGCCGAGCGCTGGGGGAGCCTGCGCGTCGACGCGGCCGGGCACGTCGTGGGTTTGCTCGGGGCGCACAGGCCCGGCGCCGAGGCAGCCGAGCCGCTGATGTTCACGGGGGTTCATGTCCTCGAGCCGCGGTTCTTGGACCGCATCCCGCCGCAAGGGCCGCAGTGCGTGATCCGCACGGCGTACACCGAGCTGTTCCACAGCGGCACGGGGCTCGCCGGGGTGGTGACCCGCGATTACTGGTGGGAGCACTCGACGGTGCAGCGCTACCTGCAAGGCGTGGCCAACGTGCTCGAGGGCCGGTTGCGTCTGTCGTTCGCGGAGCGACATCTGCGAGGCGTGGCCGCCAGCGCGACGATCGGTGCGGGGGCGCACGTCGACCCGGCGGCGTGGATCGGCGAAGGGGCGGTGATCGGCGCGGGGGCGCACGTGGGACCGCGAGTGCAGATCGGTGACAGGGCCGTGATCGCCCCCGGGGTGCGTCTGCGCGACGCCATCGTGTGGGACGGGCTCGACGTGACGCGCGATGTCGAGTGCGCGGTGCTGTCCGAAGGGACAGGCTGAGCGCTTGCCGCGGGTGGTCGTGAGCGCGCGCGCTTCGGCCGATACCTTGACGATGTTCGCGCCGGTCCGCTATGTCCGGCGGATGCATCTTTTCAAAATGACCCTGGGCGCGGCGCTTGTCGCCGGTTCGCTGTCCGGCTGCGTGATCAGCACCGGCGGCACCGACACGAACATCACCAGCCTCGGCAGCGACTCCAACGCGACGACGGACACTGCCGGCACGACCGACACGACCGACGGCACCGCCGGCACCGATACGACCGACGGCACCGCGACCGACTCCGACGCGACCGACGGCACGGCGACCACGCCGACGTCGACGACCGTCCCGACGTCCACCGACGCGACGACGACCACCACCACCACCACCACCACCTCGACGACCACCGACACCGGCGGCGCCATGTGCGGCTGGAGCGTGGACGACGCTTACTACAGCTGCGGCTTCGAGGGCGAGGACCCGGAGGGCCTCCACCCGATCGCGTGCCCGGCGGGCCTCATCGAGGGCGATCCGTGCGCCACCAGCGGCCTCACCGGCCAGGGCTGCTGCGACGAGAACGGCGACAACTGGTACTGCGGCGACGAGATGGGCATGGAGATCGTCGTGAAGTCGCCCTGCGCCTGAGCGAGACCTGCGTCCCGCGGACAGGGCCCCCTGCGCGTACGCTCGCGGGGGGCTCGCGCATTTTCAGGCCCGCGCCTCGGTGCGGCCCATGAGCTCGTCGATCTTGGCGCGCAGGAACTCCGACAGCTGCTGCGTGCTCGAGACCCGGAACTGCGCCAGCTCGAACACCAGCTTGGTCTGCTTGTCGAACTTGAACAGGCTGGTCTTCTCGACCTCCATGCTCAGCTGGAGGTTGGCGCCGAGGTACTCGACGGCGAGGTTGATGTCGGTGACGCCGAAGTCCTTGCGCAGCTGGACCGGCGGCTGGAACTTGCCGGTGAAGCGCTGGCCGAGCGGCTCGGGGTCGAGCTCGGCGAGGCGGTAGTCGAGGGCGCCGAGGGCGTCGCGGATCTTCTCGATGTCGAGGTTGCGGACGGTGATCTGGCTGGCCGCGGCGATGTCGTAGGCCCACTCGATGTCGACGTAGCCGCGGACCTCCCAGTGAACGTCGCGGCCCGAGGGCGAGGTGCCCGGCGGCACGCGCAGCTGGAAGGTGAGCGGCAGGACCTCGTTCTTGGCGGTCCGCCACGGGCCCTGACGCACGAGCACGCGGTCCCAGACGTGGCCGTTCTTGGGCCCGCGCTTGTGGTGCTCGACCAGCTCGACGAAGATCGAGGCGACGGTCTCGTTGTCGAGCGCGGTGAACTCGAGGTAGCCGTCGATGACCGCGGCGTTGGTGAAGGTGTCGCCGCGCAGCGCGATCAGCAGCACGCCGTTGTTGTTCGAGCCCTGGCGCCGGTAGGCGTAGTCGGCCGCCTTCGGCGCAGTGGTGCCGCCGATCCCCAGCATCGTCTTCATCGGCCCGCCCTGCGAGGGCGGATCCTGGAAGGCCGCGGCGACGGCCGCGACCGGGCTCGCAGGCGCCATCTTGGCCGCCTTGCGCGACTCGATCAGCGCCTTGAGCTCGGCCGGCATCTCGCCCAGCACCGTGGCGCCGCCCTGGCCGCCGCCCTGCCACTCGACCAGCAGCGGGATGTGGCCGAGGAACACCTGCTGCCCGGGCTCCAGCGGCTGCGGGTCCGCCCCCACCGGCTCGCCGTTGATCCACGTGCCGTTCGACGAGCCCATGTCGCGGATGACGAGCCGGTCGCCGACGAACGCGACCTCGGCGTGGCGCCGCGAGACGCTGACCTCGCTGGTGGGGAGGCCGCAGGTCGGGTCGCGGCCGAGGAGGACGCGCGGGTTGCCGACGTCGAGCTGAACGGAGGCGCTGCCGAGCTGGAGCTTGACCTTCTGCATGCCCCGCATGGCAACCGCATTCGCTTGCAGAGTCAACAGGTGCGGGGAAAAACGGCGACAGCGCGGCGAATCGCGAGCGCTCGCGCGAGCGTCGTGCGAGGCCGCAGAAACATGTTCACGCGCCGCCGAGCAGGCGAATTCGCCGAGCTCGACCGTTGGGGTCTCCGGCCTCCATGGCCTCGAGCTTTCGCGCGTGGAAGAGAGCCTCGTCGCGCCGCCCGAGCCGATGCAGACTGACGACGAGATCCCAGCGATAGCGAGTGCTGGCCGGCTCGAGCTCGACGGCGCGGGCCTCGAGGGCGGCCGCTCCGGTCAGGTCGCCGCGGGCGTAGAGCGCCGCCGCGAGCGCGTGGAGGTGGGCCGTGTCGGGATCGAGGTCGACTGCGCGGCGGAGGTCGTGCTCGGCGAGGGCGAGGTCGCCGTCGCGGAGGGCGATCGTGCCGCGCGTGGCGTGGGCCCGCGCGCGCTCGCGATCGCCGACGACGACGACGGGTGCGTCGAGGAGGCCGAACCCGTCGTCATCCACGGTGGACGCGCCGGTGTACTCGGGCGCGGCGAAGGCGGCGGCGATCGCCGCGCGGGCCTCGTCGCGGCGGCCGAGGCGATCGAGGAGGACGGCGCGGGTGACGTGATGCGGCGCGACGGGGTCGAGCTCGACCGCGCGATCGACGTCGCGGAGGGCGTCGTCGGGCGCGAGCGCGGCGCGGAGGCTGGCGCGCCGGTGGTAGGCGACGGCCAGCGGCAAGACGACGTAGGGGCGCTGGCGCGGCACGAGGTCGGGCAGGCGCGCCTCGCCGGCCGCGATCACGCGGTCCCAGTCGAGCACGGGCGGCGGCAGGGCGCAGGCGATCGGGAGCGCGGCGAGCCGCGCGTCCCAGTCGCCCGCAGGCCCGAGCTCGACGAGCAGGCGCGCGAGGCCGGCGACGTCGCGGACGACGGGCTCGCCCGCGGCCAGGCGACGGACGGCGTCGACGGCCGCAGGTTGGCCGCGCGCGGGCGGAGCGAGCGAGAGGTAGAAGCCGGCCAGGCGCGCGAGGTCGCGGGCGATCGGGTCCCTGTGCGGGTCGTGCTTCGGCGGCAGCTCGCTCTGGGGTTCGTCGAGGAGCGACCCGTCGAGTCGATCCTGCAGGTCGCGCGCGAGGGCGTCGGGATCGGCGTCCTGCGGGGTATCGTCGAGATCGGCGAGGGCGAGGTGGCCGGGGACGAGCCAGGCGATCTTCCACTCACCTGACTCTCGGGTCATGCGGAGGTTGTGCCAGCCGAAGTCGAGCGGCGTCGGCAGGTCGTACGCGGGCCGGCCGTCCGCGGCGCGACCGTACTCGCCGCCGCAGCCGATCGCGTGCAGGCGCGCCACGACCTCGCAGGCCGCCAGCGCGCACGCTGCAGCCTGCGCGGGCTGCAGCCGCGGTCGCGGGACGGCGGGCGGGGGCTCGGCGAACACGACGCCGTCGCCGACGTGGAGGATCGGCAAGGTGTGCGGCACGGCCGTGGCGATGACGTGGCGCGCGACGGCCTCGGCCCACATGCTCGCGGTCCACAGCCAGAAGGACCCGGAGGGCGGCTCGAGGACGCGGACGCGGGCGCCGGTGCGGCGGTCGACGGCGAGGGTCCACAGGTCGTCCTCGCCGTAGGGCCGATCGTTGCGGCTCCGCTCCCACCACAGCGACTTGAGGCTGCGCCCGCTGGTGACGACCTCGAAGCGGTCGGCGATCACCCGCGGCGACGTCATCGCGGCCGCTCCTGCAGGCGCGCGCGGGTGCCGGCGACGAGGGCGGCGGCGGTCAGCGCCGCGAGCCACAGGGCGAGGGCAGGGAGCTCCTTCTCGGGCGGCGGCGCCGGGCGCGGTGGATCGCGCGGCTCCCAGTCGTGCGGTCGCTCGGCGTCGGGCAGGACGTCGGCGGCGGCGAGCGTGGGCCAGGCGAAGAGGGCGAGGGCGAGCGAGCTCGACCGGAGCATGGCCGGAGAGTAGCGAGGGCGCGCGGAGCCCTCAAGCCGGCGCGCCGGAGCGCGCGGACGCGCGAGAGATGTCCTCCGGGACATGTGGCTTCCGGGACAGGTCGAGACGAACGCCTGCCCCGACCGGCGCGACGGCGCGCGCGAGATGTCCTCCGGGACAGGTCAGGCGGCCGCCGGCGCTTCCTCGTTGAGGAGCACCAGCAGGACCTCGAGGGCGTCGACGACGGTGAAGATGCCCTGGAGAATGCCGCCGCGCATGACGAGGGCGGCGCCGATCTTGCGCTCGGACATGTCGGCGACGACGCTCGCCAGCGGGCTGTCGGGGTCGCAGACGTAGGGGTCGGGCGTGCACACCGCCTCGACGGTGGTGTGCTGCGCGTCGAGGCCCTGGACGCCGAGGGTGTGGCCGATGTCGCGGTCCGAGACGATGCCGACGAGGTGACCCTGGCTGTAGACCGGGAGGTGCCGGACCTGCAGCTGGAACATGCGCGTGTACGTGTCGACGAGGTTGAGGCCGCCGTCGATGACGGCCGGATTGCGGGTCATGAACTGGCCGACAGTGAGCTGAGACCGACGCATTGCGAAGTCCTCCTGGCGACAGTCTGACCTGGATCGTGCGATCGCGCCAAAACGGCCCGTAGGGGGCCCAGCGGCCGGTATGAGAGAGGTCGCCGGAGACGGCGAAGAAAGCCCCGTGGTAGGGTGGGCGCCATGCAGAGACTTACGACCCTTATGGCGGCGCTGGCCCTGAGCGCCTGCCCGCAAGACTCCGGCGACGAGACCGGGGGGACCGAGACCTCGGACCAGACGACGTCGACCTCCGAGACGAGCGACGGCTCGGCGTCGACGACGACCTCGGCAGCGACGACGACGACGACCGAGACCACCGGTCCCACGACCGGGCCGACCACCGGCGAGACCACCGAGGCGACTGCGGGCACCTCGACCACCGAGGACCCGACCGAGGGCGTGTGCGCCCTGCCGCCGCTGCCCGAGGAGACCGTCAACGCCCTCGGCTTCAACGTGTTCGGCCAGACCTACGAGGCGAAGCCGGGCGAGATGCTGGACCTCTCGGTCGGCGCGATCGAGTGCTGCTACATCAAGCAGATGGTCGAGGCCTGCGTGACCTACTCGGTCAGCCCCGCCGAGGGCGCCACCATCAACGCGGTCGGGGCGCTGACGATCGCGGGCGACGTGGCGCCGGGCACCGTGTTCACCGTGACCGCGGACGTCGAGGCCGGCCGCAAGGTGCTGACGACGGAGGTGTTCGTGTACACGCCCGAGTCGAACCCGTTCGTGGGCATCTGGCACGAGGTGGCGCAGCTGCCGTGCGGCGGCGGGGCCGAGGTGGCGCCGGAGATGGCGATCCAGGAGCTGTGGTTCCGCGCCAGCGGCGAGGCGCAGGTGACGTGGTTCCCGTTCGAGATCTACTTCGACTACTGGTCCGATTACACGTACGACCTGCAGACCGGCGACCTGACGATCACGCCGACGGGCGGCAACTACGTGCCGGCCGACGTCGAGGGGCGGGCACGTTCAAGATCGAGGGCAATCAACTTGTCCTCGAGGACATGTGGCTCGGCTCGCCGCAGAACGGGATGACGCCGGCGAACTGCGGCCACCGCTTCGAGCGCTAGGCCCCGGGCTTCGCGCGGGGCGGTGCGCCAGATCTGTCCTCGAGGGCAGGTGCCGGACGGCGCCGCGCGTACCTACGAGATCGGGGCGACGCGCACCGGGAGGCCGCCGCTCGGACCGGCGGTGATGCCCTTCTGCTGGGCGTGGATCTTGTGCTCGGGGTCGGCCTCGACGACGAAGCGGGTGAACAGGCGGGCGAGGACGATCCGCATCTCGTGCTCGGCGAAGGCGGCGCCGAGGCAGCGCCACACGCCGCCGCCGAACGGGAAGTGGACCGCGGCCGACGGCTTGCGGTCGAGCATGCGCTCGGGCTTGAAGGCGTCGGGCTCGCTCCACAGCGAGGGGTGGCGCTGGATGAGATAGACGCTGAGCATGATGACGGTGCCGGCCGAGAGGTCGCGGCCGAGCAGGCGCATCGGCTTGCGCAGGCGGCGGGACACGCCGATGCCGATCGGGTAGAGGCGCATCGACTCGGCGATCGCGGCGCCGAGGTAGTGGAGGTCGCGGACCCGCGCCGGGTCGAAGCCGCCCTGCATGACCTGGGCGACCTCGGCGCGCACGCGGGCCAGCGCCTCGGGGTGCCGCACGAGGCAGTGGACGGCCCAGCACAGCGACAGCGAGGTGGTCTCGTAGCCGCCGATGACGAGCATGAGCAACTGGGCGAGCAGCTCCTCGCGCGACATCGGCTGGCCGTCGGCGAAGCGGGCCCGCAGCATCAGCGCCAGGACGTCGCTGCGGGTCTCCGGGCCCTCGGCCAGGCAGCGATCGATCTCCGCCTCGAGCAGCGCGTGGATCCGTCCGAGCCGGTCGGCGATCCGCTGCACCGGCAGGCGCGAGGGGGTGAACGGGGCGTTCGGCGCGGCCGCGCGAGCGCGCCGGCTGAGCCGCGTGAGGGCGGCGTGGGCCCGCGTCGGCGTGAGCACCGCGCCGAGCGCGACCATGTCGGGGCCGAACACCAGCTGCAGATATTCGATGACGAGGGCCCGCAGCTCCTCGAAGCGCGGGCCCTCGGCGACGCCGAACAGGCAGCGCAGGATGACGCGCATGGTGATGTCCTGCATCGGGCCGATCAGCGGGAAGGTGATACCGAGCGGCAGGCCGTCGAGGACGCGGTCGGCGATCTCGAGCATCGTCGGCCCGAAGGCGCGGACGCTCTCGGCGTTGAAGGCGGGGTTCAGCAGCTTGCGCCGCTGGCGGTGGTGGTCGTCGTCGGTGAGGATGAGGGCGAGCGGGTCGACGAACAGCTCGACGCCGCCGGCGTGCCGCTCGAATTGATCGTAGGAGCCGGTGAGGATCTGGCGCACGGTCTCGGGCTCGCTGCACACGAGCACCGGGGGCATGCCGGCCATGCGCAGCTCGGCGAGCTCGCCGCCGCGGCGCCGGAGATCGTCGAGGAATCGGTACGGCTCGCGGGCTATCTGGACGAGGTTGCCGATCGGCTCGAAGGCCTCGTGCCAGCGGTCGCGGAGGGATTGCAAAAACATCGGCGGTCCGTCTAGCACGGCGGTCCGCGGCCGGCCACGGCGCCCAGGGCGACCGCGGCGCGTGGCCGCTCGCGTCAGGGGATATTGAGGCGATGCAGCGAGCAGCGACGTGACGTGTGGCGATCCTGGGGGCGACCGGTGCGGCGGGCGCTGGAGGAGCTGCTGCGGTCGCCCGCGTTCGCAGGGGTGACCAGCCTCGGCCATCGCTCGCTCGCGGACGCGCCGGTGTCGCCGAAGCTGACGCAGCACGTGGTCGACCTCGAGGACGCCGCCGGCTACGACGACCCGGGCGTCCACGTGTACCACTGGGACGAGTTCTCGGCGCTGGCCCGTGCGGCGTCGTAGGGGGATCTCCGCGCCGGCTTCGTGCACGGGACTACATGATTCTTGGGACATGTTGTAACGGGATCGTAATCGCGGCGGCGGCGGCGGCGCGGCTGCGCTCGACGACCCAGGCGGCGGTGTAGAGTCGGCGTCGACGCATGTCGACTCCCAGCAACGACAAGCCCCTGTTCCGCAGCGTCGCCACCTTCGTCGCCTTCGTCCTGGTCGGGGTCGGCGTGTACGCCTGGCTGCAGGCGACCCGCGCGGCGCCCCGCCAGCGCACCGCGGTCGAGCAGGGCCGCCCGGTCCGCGTGCTCGAGCTGGCGCCGCTCGAGGTGGTGCCGCGGGTGGTCGGCTACGGCGCGGTCGAGGCCCAGCGCGAGTGGCAAGCGCTGGCGCAGGTGTCGGGCACGGTGGTCGATGTGGCGGACCGGCTCGAGCCGGGGCGGATCGTGCAGGAGGGGACGGTGCTGCTGAAGATCGACCCCGGCAGCTACGCGATCGAGCAGGGCCGCTCGGAGGCGGTGGTGAAGGCGGTGCGGGCCCAGATCGCCGAGATCAAGGCGCGCGAGGCCAGCGCGGCGTCGAACCTGAAGATCGACGAGCGCTCGCTCGAGCTGGCCCGCGGCGAGCTCGCGCGCGTGCGCTCGTTGTACGAGCAGGAGCGGCGCCGCTGACCGACGTCGAGGTCGCCGAGAAGGCGGTGATCGTCGCCGAGAAGACGGTGCAGACGTTCCGCAACACGCTCGGCGAGCTGCCGGCGACCCGCCGTGTGCTCGAGGCGCAGCTCGAGCAGCAGCAGGCGGGGGTGGCGACGACCAAGCTCGAGCTGGCGAAGACGGAGATCGTGGCGCCGTTCACGATGCGCCTGCGCGAGGTCAACGCGGCGCTCGAGCAGGTGGTGACCGGCGGGCAGGCGCTGATCGTCGGCGACGGCATCGACGTGTTCGAGATCCCGGCGCAGGTGCCGGTCGGCAGCCTCGGCTCGCTGCTGCCGCCGCGCAACCCGACGAGCCGCGGCCGGAGCCGGGGGCGCCGTCGCGGATGGAGTCGATCGAGGCGATCGTGCGCCTCGAGGGCCAGGGGGTGCAGCGGGCGTGGAAGGGCAAGTTCCGCCGGTTCGGCGGGATCGACCCGAACACGCGGATGATGATCGCGGTGGTCCAGGTCGACGAGAACCGCGAGGCCGGGGCGCAGCCGCAGGGGCCGCGGCTCAACCGCGGGCTGTACGTCGAGGTCGAGCTGCGCGGGCCGCCGCGCGCCGACTGCATGGCGGTGCCGCGCGCGGCCTACCACGACGGGACGCTGTACGTGGTCGGCGCGGAGGACAAGCTCGAGCTGCGCAAGGTCGAGGCGACGCTGGTGCAGGAGGAGTACGTGTGCGTGACCGGCGAGGTGCAGGCCGGCGACAAGATCGTGCTGACCGACCTGGTGCCGGCGCTGGCGGGGATGCTGCTGGCGCCGCGCGTCGATGACGAGGGGACCGCCGCGCTGCAGCGGGCGGCCCGCGGGGAGGCGTCGTGATCGTCTACTTTGCGCGGCACCCGACGGCCGCAAACCTGTTGATGTTGGTGTTCGTGATCCTCGGCCTGGTGGCGCTGCCGGGGCTGCGGCGCGAGTCGTACCCGGAGTTCGAGCCGTCGCAGATCCGCATCAGCGCGGCCTACCCCGGCGCGGACGCGGAGATCGTCGACGAGACGCTGGTCCAGGGCATCGAGGAGGCGATCGCGGGGCTCGACGGGGTGGCGGTGATGACGTCGCAGGCCCGCGAGGGCTCGGCGTCGATCACGATCGATGTCGAAGACAAGGTGCCGCTCGCCGACGTGCTGGCCGACGTGAAGTCGGCGGTCGACGGCCTGCGCGACCTGCCGCCCGACCTCGACCCGCCGGTGGTGGCGGCGGCGACCCGCCGCGCGCCGGTGGCCTCGATCGCGGTGACGGGGCCGATGTCGGCCCAGGACCTCAAGCTGTACTGCGAGCAGCTGCGCCGCGAATTGCTGCGCGACGAGCACATCGCCCAGGTGACGATCGCGGGCTTCTCGACGCATCAGATCCTGATCCAGCTCAAGCAGTCGGCGCTGGCCCGCCACGGGCTGTCGGTCGTCGACGTGGCGGCCGCGGTGCAGGCCCAGAGCGTCGACAGCCCGATCGGGACGATCGAGCGCGCCGGCGGCGACATCCTGGTCCGCTACTCGGACAAGCGCACCGACGTGTCGGCGCTGGCCGAGCTCGTGGTCAAGGGCGCGGCCGGGGGCGCGGAGATCCGGCTGGCCGACGTGGCCGAGATCGAGGACACGTTCGCGGTCGAGGAGGAGCAGACGCAGTTCAACGGCGAGCGCGCGTGCACGCTCGGGATCACCAAGACGGCGTGGCAGGACAGCCTCGACGTGCTCGGCTCGATCGAGGCGTTCCTCGCCGACCAGGAGCTGCGCAAGCCGACCGGGGTGAAGCTGACGCTGACGCAGAACGTGGCCTCGGCGGTGGCCGACCAGATCGGGCTGCTGTTCACCAACGCGTGGCAGGGGCTCCTGCTGGTGTTCGTGACGCTATGGCTGTTCTTCCACGTGCGCCTGGCGTTCTGGGTCGCGGTCGGCCTGCCGGTGTCGGTGCTCGGCTCGCTGTGGGTGCTCGAGCAGCTCGGCCAGACCGTCAACATGATGACGATGATGGGGATGCTGGTCGCGCTCGGCCTGGTGATGGACGACGCGATCGTGTTCGCCGAGAACTTCGCGGCCCACCGCGAGCGCGGGGCCTCGGCGATGCGCGCGGCGGTCGACTCGGCCAAGCAGGTCGCGTCGGGGGTGGTGTCGTCGTTCCTGACGACGGTGGCGGTGTTCTTGCCGCTGATGGGCATCGAGGGCCGGATCGGCCGGGTGCTGCAGGTGATCCCGATCGTGCTGGTGGCGGTGCTGGCGGTCAGCCTGGTCGAGGCGTTCTTCATCCTGCCGAACCACCTGGCGCACGCGTTCCGCGACGTCGACCCCAACGCGAAGAGCAAGGCGCGCGCGTGGTTCGACGCGGGGTTCGCCCGCTTCCGCGAGCGCCGGCTCGGCGGGGCGGTCGACTTCGCCGTCCGCCACCGCTGGGCGACGCTCGGGGTGATGGTGGCGCTGCTGCTCGGCTCGGTCGGGATGCTGTCGAGCGGGCGCCTGCGCTACGTGGCGTTCCCGGCGGCCGAGGGCGACGTGGCCGAATTCGGCTGGCGCTGCCGCCGGGCGCGCCGCTGGAGCGCACGCAGCAGGAGGTCGACCGGGTGGTGGCCGCGGCCTGGCGCGTCAACGACAGGCTGACGCCCGAGCAGCCGGAGCAGCGGCCGCTGGTCCGCAACGTGTCGGCCCGCTTCAACTACAACGCCGACGTGACCGACGAGTCGGGGCCGCACCTGGCGACGGTGTCGGTCGACCTGCTGGGCATCGAGGCGCGCTCGACCACGCTCGACGCGTTCTCGAAGGCGTGGCGCGAGGAGACGGGGCCGCTGCCGAGCGCGGCGGTGACGAAGTTCGCCGAGGGCACCAAGGGCGGCCCGGCCGGCAACGCGATCGAGGTCGAGATCCAGTGCGAGGACCTCGATCGCGCGAAGGAGGCGTCGCAGCGGATCCAGGCGTGGTTCATGCAGAACCCCGGGGTGTTCGACGTCGGCGACAACCTCGACCCGGGCAGCGAGCAGGTGCGCGTGCGCCTGCGCCCGGGCGCGGGCTCCCACGGCCTGACCGGCAGCGCGGTGGCCCAGCAGGTCCGCTCGGCGCTGACGGGCGTGTCGGTGCAGACGTTCTACACCCACGGCGAAGACTACGAGCTCTACGTCGAGCTCGAGCAGCGCGGCCGCGACACCATGGCCGACCTCGAGCTGATGCCGATCACGGTCGCGCCCGGCGTCAACATGCCGCTCGGGTCGATCGCCACCATCGAGCTGTCGAGCAGCTTCGCCCGCCTCAACCGCCGCGACAGCGTGCGCACGGTGACGGTGACGGGCAACGTGTCGACCGAGGAGGCCAACGCGTCGGAGGTGATGAGCCGCTTCATGGCCGAGGCGGCGCCGGAGATCGAGCGCGAGTTCCCGGAGGTCCGCCTGGCGGCCGGCGGGGCGGCCAAGCAGTCGGCCGAGGCGCTGAGCTCGATGCTGACGCGGATGATGATCGGGCTGTTCGCGGTGTTCGCCCTGCTGAGCCTGCAGTTCCGCAGCTTCGTGGCGCCGCTCATCGTGATGCTGGCGATCCCGTTCGCGTTCGTCGGGGTGATCTGGGGCCACCTGCTGATGGGCATGCCGCTGTCGTCGCAGAGCATCTTCGGCCTCATCGCCATCTCGGGGGTGGTGGTCAACGACTCGATCCTGCTGATGGAGTTCATCAACATGGCCCGCGTCCGCGGCGACTCGCCCGCGGAAGCCGCCGGCCAGGCCAGCCGCGACCGCTTCCGCGCGGTGCTGCTGACGTCGGCCACGACCATCGCCGGCCTGTTCCCGATCATGTTCGAGACCAGCCGCCACGCGCAGTCGCTGGTGCCGGTGGCGGCGTCGATCGTGTTCGGGCTGGCGGCCTCGACGGTGCTGGTGCTGATCGTCATCCCCGCGGCCTACGCGGTCCTGGCCGACGTCGGCCTGGCGCCGCGGCCGTTCGCCGGCGACGAGGAGGAGTAGCTCGAAAGGACATGGTTTTCCGGACATGCTCCGATGAGCATGTCTGGAGGGTCATGTCTTTGGAGGCTGGTCCGGCAGGCCGCGCGGCAGCTCGAGGACGAACGCGGCGCCGACGGGCGACGCGTCCTCGACCCGCAGATCGCCGCCGTGGAGCCGGGCGGCCTTGCGGGCGATGTACAGCCCGAGGCCGGCGATCCCGGCGTGCTCGCCGCGGCCGAAGCGCTCGAAGATCTGGTCGCGCAGCTCGGGCCGGACGCCGGGGCCCTGGTCGCACACGGTGCAGCGCACGCGCGCGGGCGCGTCGGTGATCGTCACCGTGAGCGTGCTGCCCGGCGGCGTGTGCCGCACCGAGTTCTCGAGCACGTTGCCCAGGACCTGGCCGATCCGCACGCGGTCGACGAACAGCCGCGGATCGGCGGCCGGGCAGCGCACCTCGAGCGCGACCCCGGCCCGCTCGGCGGCGCCCTGGACCGCCTCCATGGCCTCGTGGACGAGGTCGACCAGCGAGACCAGGCTGCGCTCGAGCGCGACGACGCCGCCACCCAGCCGCGCGGCCTCGAGGACCCGCGTCATCAAGGTGTCCATCCGCGCGACGTTGCGGGCGATGAGGCCGCTGCGGCGGGCGATCTCGGCCGAGGACGGGCGATCGGCGCCGCGCGCCAGCATCTCCGCCTGGAGCCCGATCGTCGTCAGCGGGGCGCGCAGGTCGTGGGCCATCGCGGCCATGAAGTCGTCGCGCAACGAGCCGAGCGCCTCGAGCCCGGCCCGGGCGGCCTCGATCTCGCAGGCGCGGCGGCTGAGGTCGCGGGTCAGGTTGGCCAGTTCGGTGTTGCTGGCGAACAGCCGCGCCTCGAGGTCCACGCCGTAGCGCGGATCGAGCGGCGCGGCGACGAGGAGGTGCTCGCGCGCCCGCAGCGGCACGACCAAAAATCGCAGCGGCCGGGTGTCTCCGCCGTCCGCCGTCACTTGCAGCTCGTAGACGGCGGCCGCGTCGGCGGTCAGGGCGGCGGTCAGCTTGCGGAGCGACGCCGATTCGACCAGCGCGTCCATGCGCGCGTCGACGCGAGCGCGCGCGCCGAGCAGGGCGCTCGTGGCCGGGCTGGCGGCGGAGATCCGGCCGTCGACGAGGTGGAGCACGACGAGGCCGTGGGGCAGCTCGAGGAGCGCGGCGAGCAGCGAACCGTCGCTCATGACTTCCACCTCCGCGCCCAATCGACGGCCGCGCGCGCCGACGACAGCACGGCGCCCGCGCTGGCCGGCAGATCGGAGAGCTCCCTGCCGAGCATCGCGGAGCCGCCGACGAGGATCTTCGGGTTCGAAGGCTGGCGCCGCAACCTGGCGACGAGCGACGCGAGGGCGCGGCGACGGGTGGCCATCGTCAACGACAGGACCACCAGCCCGGGCCGCGTCTGCGCGACCCGGTCGAGCAAGGCGTCGTCGGCGACGTCGGCGCCGAGGAACACGCCGTCCCAGCCGTCGAGCGTCAGCAGGTCGGCGACCATGCGCGCGCCCATGGTGGTGCTCGCCCGCGACGCAGGCGATGAGGGCCCGCGGCCCGGGCGGCGGCCACGGAAACTCGGGGTAGAGCGCGCTCAGGACCGACTGGGCGAGCGCGGTGGCCACGTGCTGTTCGGCGATCGTGATCTTGTTGCACGACCACAGGTCCCCGAGCCGGACGAGCGCGGGCTGCACGACGCCCTCGTACAAATGATCGACGCCGCGCGCGAACGCCTCGCGCGCGCAGGCGAGGGCGCCCGCACGATCGCCGGCCAGCAGCGCGGACGCGAAGCGGTCGCCCTCGGTGGGTTCGAGAGTCACGGGAGGCTTCTCCGCGCCTGGAGGATGCATCGCTCGCACGGGCATTGAACGGCGACGGGAGAGCGTAGCACCCGGCCGTCGCCGCCCGGGGCGAGCTCGAGGCCGGCGGTCCGGCCGCCGAGCCGCGGCCGGCGAAGGACACCGAACCGACGCCACCAAAGCGCATGCATCGTCGAGTCCGCCGCGGCCGCGGCGGCGGTCGCGGCCGCACGGCGAGGCCGAGGCCGCGTCGTGCGTGGCCCCGCGAGGCCGCGCCCGGACGCGGCGCTCGTCAGGGCGGCGAGCCTCAACGATAGCCTTTGAACATGTCTTGGTGGACATGTCGCAAGGAGCATGGTCGTCGAGGCGGCCCCGCGAGGGAGGGAGCGCAGTGACCCTGTGCGAGGGGAGCTGCGCTGTCCCGGGCCGGAGCCGAGTGGCGCGCGAGCCAGCGCGCGTCAGTCGTCGGCGTAGGCGCCGTAGGCGGCGACGGCCGGGTTCTCGGGGTGGAAGTCGGCCGCGGCGGGGTCGGCGAACTGCGGCGCCTCGGTGATCACGGCGCCGACGCAGCCGGCTTCGCCGCCGGTGACGGGGCCGTCGACGACGTTGTCGTCGATGGCGAACGCCATGGCGGCGGCGTCGAAGCAGTCGTTGACGAGGTTGTGGCCGCCGGCGAAGATGTTGCGGCGGATGGTGGCGTTCGCGGCGGTGCCGGCGTCGTCGAGGTTGATCTCCGAGCGCGAGTCGGCGGTCGAGCCGGCGCCGTTGGCGTGGAAGGTGTTGCGCGCGATGACGATCGCGTCGGTCGCGGGCCCGGCGAAGCGCACGCCCGAGTAGTAGTTGCCGTAGATCAAGGTTGTGACGGACGAGCACGTCGGTGATGGTGCCTTGGTCGGCCCCGTTGATGACGATGCCGTCCTCGTAGTCGGCGTGGCCGTTTTCGGTGATCCGGTTGCGCTCGATGACGATGCCGGCGAGCGTGCCGTACTCGCCGTCCTGGGTGTACAGCTGGATCCCCCGCGAAGCGTTGGCGCGGATCACGTTGTTGACGACGGTGATGTCGCTGCCGCTGGCGAGGTAGATGCCGTGGTCCTGGTGACCCTCGGGGCCGCAGCGGCCGAACCGCTCGATCAGGCAGGCCTCGACGCGCAGGCCCTTGGCGTCGTTGCTCTCGATGTGGCCGCCGTCCTCGCCGGTCTGGCAGTCGCCGGTGAAGGTGACGTGGTCGATGGTGATGTCCTCGACGGCCTCGACGCTGGCGGTGTTGAAGGCGCCGGCCTTGGCGAAGCCGCCGATGTCGAAGGTCAGGTTGCGGAGGACGACGTGGCTGCCCTGCTCGGCGAAGGTGACGCGGCCGCCCAGGCGCACGCCGTCGCGGCTCTCGCCGACGAACACGATCGGCGCG
This sequence comes from Nannocystis pusilla, assembly GCF_026626665.1. GTDB lineage: Bacteria > Myxococcota_A > Polyangia > Nannocystales > Nannocystaceae > Nannocystis > Nannocystis pusilla. The sequence continues at coordinate 5,072,278 of NZ_JAPNKE010000002.1, read as the reverse complement.
TCGGCCGTGCCGCCGCGCACGACGTAGAGCAGCGGATCTTCGCCGGCGTAGTCGCCGTCGTGGATGAAGTAACAGGTGCCGGGGCCGTCGTCGGCGAACTCGCCCTCGCCGCGGGAGGCGGCGCCGAGCTCGTCGACGGTGGTCAGATCGACGCGGTGGGTGCCGTCGGGGCAGGCGCCGGGGAGGTCGGTCCACTCGCCGATGGCGATGTCCTCGGCCTCGTCGCCGGTGGTGCCGGTCGTCGGGTCGGGGTCGGTGGTGCCGGGCGCAGGGGTCGAGGTCGTGGGCGCCGCGGCGGTGGTGCCGTCGGTCGCGGCGCCGCTGGTGGTGCCGTCCGCGGTGGCGGGGCCGCTGCCGTCGCTGCTCTCGCCGCCGCTGGTGGCGTCGCCGGTGGTGCCGGTGCTGTCACTCGTGGGCTCGCTGCAAGCCGACTGGAGGGCCAGCAGGAGCGGCAGAGGGAGGGCGAACTTCGGCGCAGGCATGGCGCCGAGCATAGACGAATCGTGATGCCGGAATGGGCGCACGGCCGCGCGGGGACGATGAGCACGCCGCGCGACCGGTCGGCGCCGCGCGGCCCGGTCGGCTTCGACCCGCCAGACGCGCGCAGAATCGGGGAGCGCACGGGGTGGAGCGGACGAGTCGTCCGCGGACCTCGGGCCCGCTCACTCGCGCGGGCTGCGGAGTCGACGTGGTCGGGAGAGCATGCTTGAAAGGACATGCGCGATGAGACATGTCTTTTCGCGCATGTCCTCGGGGTCATGCCTCGTGCGAGGTCATCCGGGGCCGGCGGCGGACGTCGCGGCGGCGAGCGCCCGCTCGAGGGTGGGCAGCAGCTGTTCGCCGCGGAGGGCCGCGCCGACCTCGATGATGGTGCCGGTGCCGTCGACGAGGACGCCGGTGGGGATGCCCGAGAAGCCGAAGCGGGCCATGGTGGCGGCCTCGCCGTCGCGGCCGACGAACGCGTGCGTCCACGGCATCGACCAGTGCTTGTCGCGGAAGTCCTGGACGTCGCCGGGGCGCTGATCGGTGGAGACGAACACGAATTCGATCCGCGGCCGCTCGATCGGGCCGAGCTTGCGCAGGCCGTCGTCGCCCGGCCCGGCCTCGCGGCCGTGGATGGCGGCGTAGGCGGCGTGGAGGTCGCGCATTTCGCCGACGCAGGGGCCGCACCAGGTCGCCCAGATCGACGAAGTACATCCGACCCCGGCGATCGGCCTGCACGACCGGCGGGGCGCCGGCGGCGAGCGCCGGGAACTCGAAGTCGGGGAACGGCTTGCCGCGCTGGAGCGTGCGGTCGGGGTCGAACTGCTCGGCGAGGTGCTTGGCAGCGTACGTGCCGGCGAACCGCGGCTCGCGGACGCGGGCGTACAGCTCGGCGACGCGGGCGTCGAGGCCGCGATCGCGGCCGCGATAGAGGAGGAGACCCAGGCCGCCGAGGGCGACCTCGGGGTCGGGGTGGGCCTCGGAGCGGGCGAGCCACGCCTCGGCGCGCGCGGCGAAGGTCTCGTCGGCGGTGTCGAGTACGCGGGCGAGGAGGTTGTGGATGTTCCAGAACACGCCGAGCCGCGGGTCGAGCGGATCGACGCGCGCCAGCAACCAGTCGGCGCGCTCGCGGGCGTCGGCGTCGTCGTCGTGGCCGACGAACAGATCGAGGTGAGCGAGGCGCAGCAGGGTGCGCTCGTCGGCGCTGGCGGCGGCATCGGCCTCGGCGAGCGCCTCCGCGGCCAGCGCGGCCATGCTCGCCTTCTGGGTCGCGTCGGGGTCGAGGACGTTCCCGTCCTCGCGTAGCATGCTGCGCTGCAGCGCGGAGACCCGGGGCTGCCAGGCGTCGCGGTAGAGCCGGACGGCGCGCAACGCGGGCGGCTCGCCGCGCCACTCGAGCTGCGCCGGCTTGCCCGCGGGCGGCAGGGCGGCGAGGTCGAGCTCGAGCGCGTCGCGGCCGGCGAGGTCGACGGCCGACCAGTAATCGCCGCCGCCGTCGGGCTCGTAGCGGTCGGCGAGCGGGCCGTTGTAGGTGCGCCCGCCGCCGCCGCCGAGCTGGTAGCGCATCTGCACGGCCTGCTTCGGCCGGCTGGCGAGGTCGAGCCGGTAGGTGCCGGCCGGGGTGCGAGCGAGGGTCCTGGACTCGGCCGCGAGCGGGCCGTGATCGGGGCCCAGGAACTGCAGGTTGACCTGCAAGGCCTCGGGGGACTGCGGCCGGGCGTAGGTGCCGAGGTTGCCCTCGACCTCGACGGGACCGTTCACCAGCAGGTTCTGCACGACCTGGGCGTGATCGACCGCGGCGACGCTGAGCACGTAGGAGCCGGGCTCGACGTCGACGCGGAAGCTGCCGTCGGCGGCCAGCGCCTCGCTGGCGACCGGTTTCATGAAGCCGTTGCGATAGAGGGTGAAAGCGGCTGACCGCAGCGGGGAGCCGTCGTGCGCGCGGAGGCGCCCGGAGATCGAGCTCGCGGCCGGGGTGGGGGCGGGCTCCGGCGCGGCCGCAGCAGCGACGGGCGGCGGGGCCGAAGGCGCCGGAGCGTGGCCCGCAGCGTCGCAGGCAGAGAGCATGAATAACCAGGAGAACACGCCAATACGCATACGGTCGACCATAGCACGCGAGGCGATGCGCTGCGATCGGGACGTACCGGCGATCGCGGTCCGGGGTAATCGGGGGCTGCCGTCGGCTCGGCGGATGCGCGAGATGGCGGTAGAAAACGGCCTGTCGCGAGGGACAGGGGATCGATGCCCGTCTCGCGGAGCATGGCCTCGGGGCGAGGCGCTTGTCCGGAGCGGCTGGAGCGGGGGAGCCTCGCGCGGCAGGCCGGCGCAATTGAATGGGGTGTCCTTCAGGGCATGCTCATGAGAGCATGCCCCGTAAGACATGTCGTTCAGGGCATGTCTCGGAGGACGCGTGCTTCCGCGCTCACGGGCGGCCGGCGGCCGTCCGCGCCGGGATCGCTGCGGCCGGGGTCGCCCGGGCCGCCTGCCGGAGCGTGGGCACCAGCTCGTCGTCGCGGAGGTCGCTGCTGAGCGCGACGACGGTGCCGGCCTCGTCGACGAGGACGCCCATCGGGATGCCCATGAAGCCGAAGCGCCCCCAGACGTCGGCCAGGTCATCGGGTCTCACGATCGCGTGCGTCCACGGCATCGTCCATTGCTGGGCGCGGAACGCCTCGACGTCGCCGGGCTTCGCGTCGAGGGAGACGAACACGAACTCGATGTTCGGGCGCGCGGCCGGGCCGAGCTCGTGCAGGGCGTCCTCGCCGGGCCCGGCCTGCAGGTCGTTGACGGCGGCGTAGGCGGCGTGGAGCTCGGGCATGCCGGCGACGCAGGGGCCGCACCAGGTGGCCCAGAACTCGATGAAGTAGGGGCGGCCGCGGCGAGCGGCGCCGGTGACCGGCGGAGCGCCGGCGGCGAGCGCGGGGAACTCGAAGTCGGGGAACGGCTTGCCCCGCTGGATCGGGCGGTCCGGGTCGAACTGCCTGGCGATGAACTCGGCGTTGAAATTGTCGGCGAACCGCGGCTCGCGGACGCGGGCGTACAGCGCGGCGACGCGGTCGTCGAGGCCGCGGGCGTCGGCGCGGGCGAGGAGGTAGTGGAGGGCCGTGAGCGCGAGCTCGGCGTGGGGGTGGTCGGCTGCGTGGCCGAGCCACACCTCCGCGCGCGCGGCGAAGCTCTCGTCGGCGGTCTCGAGCACGCGTCCGAGGTGGAAGGGGACCGACGAGAGCAGGCCGAGCCGCGGGTCGAGCGGATCGACGCGGGCGAGGATCCAGTCGGCCTGCTCGCGCGCGTGCGCGGGGTCGTGGAGGACGGGGAACACGTCGAGGTAGGCGAGGCGCAACAGCATGCGCGTGTCGTCGTCGGCGGCGGCGTCGGCGTCGGCGCGGGCCTCGGCTGCCAGGGCGGCCAGGGCCGCTCGCTGCGCCGGGGTCGGCTCGCGGACCTTGCCGTCCGGGGCCGTCATGCTGCGCTGGAGCGCGGTGCTCCGCGGGCCCCAGGTGTCACGGAAGATCCGCACTGCCCGCTGGTCCGGCGGCTCGCCGCGCCACTCGAGCCGCGCCGGCTTGCCGGCCGGCGGCAGCGCGGCGAGGTCGAGCTCGAGCGCGTCGCGCCCGGCGAGGGCGAGGACCGACCAGAAGTCGCCGCCGCCGTCGCTCTCGTAGCTGTCGGCGACCGGGCCGTTGTGGGTGCCATAGTCGCGGCTGAGCTGGTAGCGCAGCTTCACGGCGCGCGGGGGCCGGTCGGCGAGGTCGAGGCGATAGGTGCCGGCAGGCGTGCGGGCGGCCGGCCGCCAGTCCTCGTCGAGCGGCTTGTCTTCGGCGTCGAGCCACTGCCGGCGCAGCTGCAGGGCCTCGCCCGGCTCGGGACGGAAATAGGTGCCGAGCTCGCCTTCCACCTCGACGGGGCCCGCGAGCAGCAGGGGTTGCGCGATCTGGGCGTGATCGACGGCGCCGATGACGAGCGTGTAGAGGCCGGGCTCGACCTCGACGCGGAAGCTGCCGTCGGCGGCGAGCGAGCCGCTGACGACCGGGGTCGGGGAGCCGTTGCGCTGGAGGGCGAAGCTGGCGGCGCGCAGGGGGAGCCGTCGTGGGCCCGCAAGCGGCCGCCGACGCTGCTCGGTGCCGGCGCGGGCGCGGGGGTCGATAGGGGCGTCGTCGTCGCTATGGCGGGAGACGGGGCAGAGGGAGCCGGTGGGTCGGCCGCGGCGCCGCAGGCCGCCAGCACGAACAACCAGGGGAGGATACCAACGCGCATGAAGGCGAAGGCTAGCACGCCGCGACGGCGCGAGCCGAGGTGTCCGCCGGTCAGAAAGATCGGCGTGTCCGTGTAGCTGTAAGCACGCCGTAAGCGACGCGAGGGGCCGGCGCGAGCGACATTTCGTCGTGGCGACATGGCGCGGCCGGGCGGCCCCGCGGGACATTTTGTCGTGGCTGCCCGGAGCTGTAGGTTGTTCCAAGGGACATGTCTTTGGGAGCATGTCAAGTGAGGGGCGGCTCGGCGTGAGGGCGGCGGCCGGTGGAATATGTCCATGAGGCATGTTCCTGTGAACATGCTATCGCTGGCCGGGCGAGGGCAGTAAGGCGTATGTCTGTTAGGACATGTCCTATCAAACATGCTGTCGCTGGCGACCGCGGGCCGGGCGAGGCGGTGGTAGAACAGATGTTCACGAGGACATGTTCTCGTGAACATGCTATCGCTGGCAGACCGCGGGTCGGGCGAGGCGGCGGTAGAATGGATGTTCAAGAGGACATGTCCTCGTGAACATGCTATCGATGGCGGGCGGGCGAGGGCGGCGATAGGACGGATGTTCAAGAGGGCATGTCCTCATGGACATGCTACCGATGGCGGGCGGGGCGAGGCGGCCGCAGGACGGATGCCCGTGAGGACATGTCCTCTTGGACATGCTATCGCTGGCAACCCGTGGGCCGGGCGAGGGCGGCGGTAGGACGGCTGTCCCGAGAGACAGGCCGCTCTGCGCCGGCCGCGAGCGAACTGCCCGCTGTCCCGTGGGACAGGCGAGCTCGGCTCAGGCGCGGCGGCTGGCCTCGACCGCGACGGCCATGCGCCACAGCGCGAGGAACACCGCGACGCAGGCGAGGCCGCGGGCGGACCAGGACGCCCAGGCCTCGCCGGCGCCGTGGACGGCGACCAGGACGATCGCGGCGGCGACGGCCCAGCGGGCGAGGGTGAGCGCGCCGGAGCTCAGCCACAGGAGCGGGCTCTTGGCCACGTCGATGCAGGCCCGCACGTACTCGCGGGGGTGGACGCCGCGCTCGCCGCGGAGCACCCGGCGGGCGGCCGCCAGGTCGCCGACGCAGGTGGCGAAGGTCAGGACGAGGATCAGCACGACCAACTCGACGAGGGCGTGCGAGGCGGCCAGGACGTTGGTGACGAAGCTGAGGACGAGGCGGAGGACCAGGCCGTAGAGGCCGATCAGCGCCAGCACCGGGAGGTTGCCGAGGCTGGCGCGGCCGAACTCGGCCCAGGCGCGGGTGCTTCGGTCGCTGGCGTCGTCGAGGCGGAGCAGCGCGCCGCCGCGGACGAGCAGGGCGATCGCGGCGCCGAGCAGGCCGCTGGCGATGGTGGCGGTCGCGAACACGGCGACGATCGCGGGGCTCTGGGCCAGCAGCTCGGCGAGCGCGGCGATCAGGCGGTGCGGGTCGGTCCACACGCGCCCGCCCATGACGGTGCGCACGGCCCCGGCGACCGGCAGGGCCAGGCCCCACGCGAGCGCGAGGTGCAGGGCGCACAGGCCGAGCCACAGGCCCGGCACGCGGAGCACGCGGCGCAGCGCCCTCACAGGCCGAGGCCTCCGAGCAGGGCGAGGTCGACCGCCTCGCTGAAGCGCGCCAGCGGGTCGCTGATGCCGTCGGGCTTGCGCGAGCCGGGGGCGCGCAGGTGGTCGTCGAGGCGCTCGCCCTCGAGCAGGAGCTTGTCGTCGGGATCGACGGCGACGCCGGCCAGCTTGCGCCCGGGGAAGGTGAACACGCGGTAGCGGGCCTGGCCGTCCCACCACAGCCGCTCGCGCTCGCCGCCCTTGAACTCGAACTCGAGCTCGACCGGCAGGCGGAACTCGCCCTCGCGCACGATCAGCGCGAAGCCCTCGCTGGCCTCGTCCGCCAGCTCCTCGCCGGCGGGCTCCGGCTCCGGCTCGATCAGGGCGAGCGCGCCGTCCTGACCGCGGCGCCAGCCGCCGCCGCCGACGGCCCGCCGGTTGGCGATCCTCGCCACCGTGAAGTCGACGGAGGCGGTGGTCTCGAGGCCCTGGGCCAGGAAGTCGGCGACGTCGAGGTCGACCGGCTGTCCGTCGGGACCTGTCTCGGAGATCCTGACCTTCGGGCCCAATTCGCGCAGGAGCACGGCCCGCAGGTCGGCGCCGGTCGGGTGGCGGAAGCGCCAGGTGTCGCAGTAGACGCGGAAGGCGCGGTCGAACTTTTCCGGGCCGACCAGGGCGCGCAAGGTGTGGAACACGGCCGCGGTCTTGCGGTAGACGGTGCCGCCGAAGGTGCCGGTGAAGTCGCGGTACGCCTCGGCGGGGCGGTCGACGGCGTCGAGCTCGGCGCTGCTGCCGAGGGCGACGCGGATCATGTCGACCGTCGAGACGCGCTGGTTGCCGATCCGCGCGATCGTGGCGTCGCCGCCGAACCAGTCGTCGAGCACGAGGGTGTTGGAGAACGAGTTGATGCCCTCGTCGAGCCACGGCTGGGTCGCCTCGTCGGAGGCGAGCAGGCCCTGGAAGTACTGGTGGCCGAACTCGTGGATGGTGGTGAACTCGCCGGTGAGCAGCTCGTGGATGCCGAGCAGGCGCAGCGGCAGCGGCAGGCGCAGGATGTCCGAGGTGGTGTAGAGCGTCGGGTACTCCATGCCCTGGGCCCCGCCGGCGGACTCCGGCGGGTGGACGATCGTGATCGTCGACCACGGGTAGGGCCCGAAGCGCGCGTCCATGCTCTCGAGCGCGGCGACCTGCGCCTCGAGGTGGCGCTGGGCGTCGGCCGCGAGCGCGCGCGGGATGAGCTGGCGGATCCTGACGTCGCGCCACATGTCGTCGTACTCGAGGAAGTCGGGCGAGGCCGCCCACGCGAAGTCGTGCACGGTGTCGGCGCGGTAGTGCAGCCGCTTGCGCCCGCCCTCCGGCGGCCGCTCCTCGACCAGCACGCCGCTTGCCCCGACGACCATGTCCTCGGGGACATCCAGGTGGACCTCGTAGTCACCGAAGTCGGCGTAGAACTCGCTGTGCAGGGTGAACACGTGGGCCTGCCAGCCGCCCTCGTGGCGCACCGCCAGCTTCGGGTACCACTGGCCGACCATGTGGAAGTCGCCGTCGTAGCCGGTGCGCGCGAACACCCGGGGCAGCTGGGTGAAGAAGTCGAGCTCGACGGTGACCGCCTCGTCGGGGCCGACCGGGCGGGGCAGGGCGAGCGTGCCGAGGCTGGGGTCGGCGCCCTCGACCAGCGCGAGCGGGGTGGCGGCGGCGTCGCGCTGCTCGGGCGCCTTGAAGTCGACGGCGGGGCCGTGGGCGAGCAGGCGAGCGGCGCGGACGTCGATGTAGCCCCACTTGCCCTCGCCCTTGTCCTGGCGCGCGCCGCGGTGCGCTCCGCGGGCCTCGGCCATCCACGCGGTGTCCTCGGCGCGGAAGCCGTTCATATAGAGGTGGAGGACCAGCGAGTCGACGGGCGCGCGCGTGTGGTTACGCCAGGTGATGCGCGCGGTGCCGCTGACGGTGTGCTTGTCGGCGTCGAGGCTGGCGTCGAGGACGTAGTCGGCGAGCTTGATGCCGGCGGGGATCGGGCCGCGGACGTCCGGCGGTCGCAGCGGTTCGGCCGGGTCCGGCAGCCGCCGCTCCGGCGCCGCCCCCGGCTCGCACGCGACGACGCCCGCGAGGGCGCACGCGGCGGCGCGACGGAGGAGACGAGGGCTCACTGCGAGCATCGGACCAGCCCTGTACCACCGGAGTTTCGCGGCGCACAAGGCCGCTCCTTCGGCGCACGGCGTGTACACTCGCGGCGTGAGCGCAGGGCCGACTGACAGGGGCGCAGGTGCCGACGACGGCGGCGGACGATCGCTGGCATTCACCGACCTCGACCAGGAGGCCCTGGCGCTGCGCGGGCGCGCGCTCGGGGCGTGTCTGCAGGCCGGCGACTCGGTGCTGCTCCACGGCCCCATGGGCGCCGGCAAGACGACGCTCACGCGTGCGATCGCCGTCGGCCTCGGCGTGTCTCATCCCGGTCGGGTCCAGAGCCCGACCTTCACGCTCTGCATGGTCCACCACGGCCGCGGCCCGAGCCTCGTCCACGTCGATCTGTTCCGCCTCGGCGGCGACGGCGACGAGGGCCTCGGCGGCGGCGCAGGCTTCGATTCCCTCGACCTCGAGGATCTGCTCCTCGAGGCCGGTGCGTTCGGCGAAGCGGCCGAACAGCCGAACCTCTCGCGCGGGGCGGCGATGATCGTCGAGTGGGGATCTCGGTGGCGTACGCCGCCTGCGGATCACCTGGCGATCACGCTGACGCGCCCGTCCGTGGACCGCAGATCCCTGTTCGCCGCGGCCACTGGCCCCCGTGCGGCCGCGCTGCTGTCCGCATGGTCGGTCGCCTGCGAGGGCCTCTCCTCCTCTTAAAGGAAGGAAAGGCAAGGTCTCAAGAGACCTGGCCGGCGAGTACACGGCGCTCGGGGCAGATGCGATCTTCTGGGCCTCACGGGCTGTGACGCGGGCTTCAGGGAGATCGGACTTGTGCTCGCACGTCGTCATGCGGCGCGCCGACGTCGAGCAATTCGGCGGCCGCGGCGGCGCGTAGACGGCCAGATTCATGGAATTTCGCCGATTTAGCGAGCTCGCAAGCGCGTCGACGAAGGTGCGATCGGCCGGCGCCGACAGGTCCGCGACACCTAAGGTACACGGGCCGCTACCCCCTCCCCGCTGGCCCTCCCCGAAAAAGTTGGCTCCTACGCTGCAAATTGCCTTTGCAGAGCAGATGTTCCGGATTATGGTCCTTGCCGAGCAACGAGGTCGGGCTTCTCCGATCTACCGCGACCTCCTCCACATTCTCGTCCGCACGGACGTACGAGCGAAAGAACCAACAATGGCAACCAAGAACAAGGCACCCAAGGAAATCCTCGTCGTCGGCAGCAAGGTCAAGGACGTCATCCGTGACGCGGGTCTCCGCAGCGATGGCGAGCTGATCCAGGCCGTGTCCGACAAGGTCCACGAGCTGCTCGGCGCCGCGATCGAGCGCTGCAAGAGCAACAACCGCAGCACCGTTCGCCCCTACGACCTGTAGGCCGTTCGACCCGCCAGGGTCGCACGCAGCGAATAAAAAGGCCGCTCCTGTCCGGAGCGGCCTTTTTTCGTGCCTGCGACGATTCGCCGGGCGGGCGATCGACGATTGACCCGCCGACTCGTACGCTCCGGCAATTCTTGCGGCCAGATCGGCCGCGGAGCGGGCGGCAAATCCTCGGTGTGTCCGAGGGGGCATGTGCGAGCGGACATGATCCTGGGCACATGTCCGCGCGGACATGCCCGCGAGGTCAGCCGGTCGCCGGGGACTCTTCGATCTGCCAGCGCTCGAACACCGCCGGGTTGTGATCGATCTCGACCAGGAAGCGGCTCGGGCGCATGATGTGCGACGGCCCGTCGCGGGTCTCCTCGATCACCGGATAGCAGCAGTACAGCTCGTCGGCGGCGCGGGTGGCCGCGACGTAGAACAGGCGCCGCTCCTCCTCGAGGTCGGCGGGGTCGCGCACCGCGGTGGCCATCGGGAAGCGGCCCTCGGCCAGCCACAAGACGAAGCAGATCGGCCACTCGAGGCCCTTGGCCTGGTGGACGGTCGACAGCACCAGCATGTCGTCGGGCTCCTCGGCGCCGAGGACGTTCTCGGCGCTCATGCCCTGGACCAGGGCGAGCTCGCTGAGGAACTCGTTGGCGCCGTCGTAGCGCTCGGCGTAGCCGGCGAGGTGCTCGAGGTCGTCCTTGCGCGCGGCGGCGTTGGGGAAGTTGCGCTCGGTGTATTCGCCGTAGTGGCGGGCGACGACCTCGCGGATCATCGCCCCGGGGCTGCGCAGATCGGGGTTCTCTAGCAGCGCCCACAGCTCGGCCAGGCGCTCGAGCGCGGGCTTGGCCCGCCCGCGCGCCTGACCCGCCTGCTCGGCCAGCACCTGCGCGGCGGAGGCGGTGCCCGCGGCTGTCTCTTTGGCCAGGAGCACCGCCAGTTGCTCGGCCGTCTGCGCGCCGACCCCCGGCCACAGGCGCAGCAGGCGGATCCACGACAGGCTGTCCTGCGGGTTCTGGCGCGCGCGCAGGTAGGCGACCACGTCCTTGATGTGGGCCTGCTCGAAGAAGCGGAGGCCGCTGCGCACGGTGTACGGGATCTGCCGCCGCGTCAGCTCGACCTGCAGCTCGAGGCTGTGCGAGTGGTTGCGGTAGAGCACGGCCATGCGCGACAGCGGCAGGTCGTACTCGTGGTGCAGCTCGAGCACGCGCTGGGCGATGAACTCGGCCTGCTGGAACACGTCGCGCAGCGGGATCACGGCCGGCTTCGGCCCCGACTTCTTCACCGCCACCAATTCCTTGGGGTACTGCTTGACGTTGCGGGCGATGCTGCGATTGGCGAGCGCGAGCACCTCGGGCGTCGAGCGGTAATTGATGGTCAGCGGATACAGCCGGGCGTTCGGGTGGCGGCCGCGGAACTCGGCGATCTGGGCGAAGTCGGCGCCGCGGAAGCCGTAGATCGACTGGGCGTCGTCGCCGACGCACACCAGGCTGCCGTGCTCCTTGGCCATGGCGTCGACCAGCGCGCCCTGGATCGCGCTCACGTCCTGGTACTCGTCGACGAGCACGTGATCGTAGGCCGAGCGCACCAGCGCGGCGACCTCGGACAGGCGCGGGTCCTCGAGCAGGCGCAGCCAGTGGATCAGCAGGTCGTCGAAGTCGCACACGTTCATGTGCCGCTTGCGCTCGGCGAAGCGGACCGCGACCTCCTCGACCATGACGGCCTGATCGAGCAGGCGCAGGCCGTGCTCCTCGACCACCTGCAGCAGCGGCTTGCGGGTGTTGGCGGCCAGGCTGATCAGGTTGGCCAGCACCTTGGGCTGGGGGAAGCGGCGCGCGGTCAACGTCTGCAGGCCGAACTCGGCGACCACGGCGGAGAGCAGGGTGCGCGCGTCCTCGGGGTCGAGGATGCCGAAGTCGGGCGAGAGGCCGATCGCGGCGCCGTAGCGGCGGAGGATCCGGTTGCCGACGTGGTGGAAGGTGCCGGCGGAGCAGCGCCGCATCTCGACGCCGAGCAGCGACTCGACCCGCGCCACCATCTCGCGCGCGGCGCGATTGGTGAATGTGCACAGGAGGATCCGCTCGGGGTGGCAACCGCCGGCGACCAGGCGGGCGACGCGGTAGGTGAGCGTGCGGGTCTTGCCGGTGCCGGCGCCGGCGAGCACGAGGATCTCGCCCGGATCGGCCTCGACGACCGCGAGCTGCTGCGGGTTGAGCTCGCGCGACAGGTCGAAGGGGACGCGCGTCGGGGCGCTCGACTTGAGGACGTACTTCATCCGAGGTGCTTCTGCAGGAACGCGAGGATCTGCTCTTCCATGTGCACGCGGTCCTCGAGGCCGCGCGGCATGTGCCGCTCGTCGGGGAACAGCAGCAGCTCGTAGGGCTTGCGCGCGCGGATGAGGGCGCCGATGAGCCGCGAGGTGTGGCGGAAGTGGACGTTCTCGTCGATGAGGCCGTGGACCAGCATCAAGGCGCCGCGCAGCTCGCCGGCGTGGGCCATGACGCTGCTCTCGCGGTAGCCCTCGGGGTTGTCCGCCGGGGTGCCCATGTAGCGCTCGGTGTAATGGGTGTCGTAGCCGTCCCAGTGGGTGACCGGGGCGCCGGCGACGGCGAGGCGGAACACGTCGGGGTGGCGCACCACCGCCATCGCCGACAGGTAGCCGCCGTAGCTCCAGCCGTAGATGCCGACGCGCGCGGGATCGACGAGGCCCTCGTTGGTGAAGTGGCGCACGCCGTCGACCTGGTCTTCGAGCTCGACGCGGCCGAGGTCGCGGTGGATCGCGCCCTCGAAGGCGAGGCCGCGGCGGGCGCTGCCGCGGTTGTCGATCTTGATCACCAGGTAGCCGCGGCTGCGCAGCGACTGCGCGCGCATGTCGACGGTGGTGCCCCAGGTGTCGACGACGCGCTGGGCGTGCGGGCCGCCGTAGACCGCGACGAGCGTCGGGTAGGGCGGGCCGGCGGGGACCGGGGCGCCGCGGGCGTCGGCGCGGATGGCCGAAGGGTCAGGTCGGTAGACCGCCGCCCACAGCTCGTCGCCGTGGCGGTTGCGGAAGCTGACCAGCTCGGGCGGCGGCAGGTCGAGGCCGGCCAGGCGCGGGTCGTCCTCGGTCGGGAGCGCCTCGATCAGCGCGCCGTCGTCGAGGCTGCGCAGCGACAGGCGGGTCGGGTGCTGCACGCTGCTGTGCGCGTCGACGAAGCGCCGCTTGGCCCGGTCGACGACGACGCCGTGGACGCCGGGCTCGTGCGTCAGCTGGACGACGTCGCCGCCGGCCAGCGGGACCATGAACAGGTGCTGCTCGGTCGGGCGCTCGCGCCAGCCGGTGAAGTAGACCCGGCCGCGGTCCTCGTCGACGGTCACGACATGGTCGATGGGCCATGTCCCGGAGGTCAGATCGCGGATCAGCCGGCCGTCGGCGGCGCGCAGCTCGAGGTGGCGGAAGCCGGTCCGCTCGGACGACCACACGAAGGCGCCGGCCAGCTCGCCCTGCTCGAGCGGGCGCAGGTCGTCGTGAAGGTTGTACCAGGGGGCGGCTGTCTCTTCGACCAGGTCGGTCCGCTCGCCGGTGCGCGGGTCGAGGCGCACGAGGCGGTGGTGCTGCTGGCTGCGGTCCTGCAGCTGCGCGCTGAGGCTGCCGTCGGGGAACCACTTGACGCGGGCGAGGTACTCGAACTCGCCGAGGTCCATCCAGGTGACGCGGCCGCCGGCGACCGGGACGACGCCGAGGCGCACGCGCGCGTTGGGGCTGCCGGCGAACGGGTAGCGGTGGTCCTCCTGCGCGCCGTCGCCGACCTGGTCCTTGCCCTGGTGGACGATGCGGTAGACCGGGATGTGCGTCTCGTCGACCTCGACGAACGCGAGCTGCTTGCCGTCGTCGGACCACCAGAAGCCGTGGCTGCGGTGCATCTCCTCCTGGGCGATGTACTCGGCGAGGCCGTGGGTCTTGCCGGTCCCGCGCGCGCCGCTGGTGAGCTGCTTCGGCGGGCCGCCGGCGACGTCGACGACGTACAGCTCGTCGTCGTGGACGTAGGCGACGCGCTTGCCGTCGGGCGAGAGCTTGGCGTCGAGCGCCGGCGGGGCGCCGGGGCCGGGATCGACGAGCAGGCGCAGCTCGCTGTCCTCGGGCCGCTTGACGTAGATCTTGCCGGTCAGCGGGACGAGCATGGTGTCGCCGTCCTCGGCCCACGCGTACGAGGTGACGCCGAGCTCGCGCTGGCGCGACCGCTCGCGCCGCAGCTTCTCCTCGAGCGAGAGGTTGGCCTCGGTCGCGCCGCCGCCGGGCGGGGCGACGAGCAGGCTCTCCTCGCCGGTCTTGAGGTCGCGGCGGTAGAGCTGGCGCACCAGCGTGCGCTCGGGGCTGCGCAAGTAGGCGAGCGCGCTGCCGTCGGGGGTGAAGGTGATCGACTGCGGACCGACGAGGCCGGGCAGCGGATAGGCGGCGGCCTCCTCGAGCGGGAGCGGGGGCTTGGACGTGGAAGGCGTGGTCATGACGGGGCGAGGCGGCGGCTCGTGACGCGCGTCGTCGCGGCCGCACGCGCCGGTCAGCGCGAGGCATGCGAGCGCGAGGCCGCGGACGAACGGTGCGTCGAGGTTCAGGGGGGACGGCACGCGCGTGCATCTTGGCACACTCGCGCCCGCCGTAAACGCGGTCGCGGCGAGCGCCGAGGCCCGCCGCGGCCCCCGTCGCGGTTTCGCGGCGGCGTGTGCGGAAGCACCGAGTCGCCGCGGCGGGGCGCGTGGGGAGCCGCGGGGCGAAGCGGCGCGCGCCACTTCCGACGCGGGGGCCTCGGACCGGTGTAAAGCGGGGCGCGAGGCGACGATGTTGCGCGCGCCTCGGCTTGCGCGGCCGCGGGAAATCGGCCATAAAGCGTGCCCATGGCCACCTTAGTCGAGATCTTGACCCGGGAAGAGGTTCGTCCGCAGGTGGTCCGCGCGTGCGCCTCACTGATCGACGCCGAGGTGAAGAGCAAGACTGGCCTTTCGGCCCTGGCCATCAAGGCAGGTTACAAGCTGGTCGCGGCGATCCGCCCGACCATGGTGGCGGACGTCGTCGACCGTCTGCTGCCCGAGTTCGCCGCGGCGATGGAGCCGGTGTTCGTCGAGAGCCGCGAGCAGGCCGCCCGCGCCGGCGCGCCGCTGCCCGAGGTGTTCGCCGCCCACGTCACCACCGAGGCGCCCCGCGTCGCCCAGGCGCTGCTCACGGTCACCGACCGCCGCGCCGCCAAGGCCAGCGGACCCCTGCGCAAGACCTACGACCGCCTGCGCGACTCCGCCGAGGCCCACGTCCGCATCGCGGTGCCGGGGCTGGCGCGCACTCTGGCGCCGTTCGTCGCCTGAGCGCCGGCCTCGGCCGCTGCCTCGCGGACGAGCGGCCGCGCGCGGCGGGCCCTGGCGGCGCGTTCGGCCCCGCGCGCGCATCGCTTGCGGCCCTGGAGGGTCGTGATACCGTGAGCCTCAGGGAGAGACGAAGTGGCGACTCCGGCTCCTGCTGACGCTGCTGCACCCGGGGACACGGATAACGAAGTTCGTGCGCTCCGTCAGCGAGTGGCCGAGCTCGAGCAGGCGCTCGCGGCCCGCGAGGCCCAGGCGTCGCGCTCGGTCGAGTTCCGCCGCTCGCTCTACGAGGCGTACGTGTACGGCCTCGGGCGCACGCTGTCGCTCTACGACCCGGCGTCGGTGCGCGTGCTGGTGCGCGAGATGGGCCGGCGGATCCGCGAGTACCTCGAGGAGGTCGGCTACGACCTCGGCGGACCGCGCACGCTCCACGAGGTGCTCGAGAAGACGATCGGCTTCTTCGTCGAGCACGGGTTCGTCGACCTCGAGGTCGTGAAGTGGGAGGACGACCTGATCCAGGCCCGCTGGCACCGCTTGCTCGGGCTCCGCGCGTACGAGCGGCTGGTCGCCGCCGGCGGTGAGCCGTTCATCTCGTGCCCGCTCAACGCGGTCATCCACGACGGCCTGGCGGAGTTCGGCAAGTCGTTCGAGCCGCTGAAGCACGAGTTCGACCTGGCCAAGGGCGACGTCGAGAGCTGGGAGGCGGTCGTCGACCTGCCGACCGAGCGCACGCCGCTGCCGCTGTCGCTCGACGCCGAGCGGGTGCTGACGATCGAGCGCGAGCAGAGCCGGCAGCTGCGGGTCCGCGACGAGTTCATCCGCATCGCCTCGCACGAGCTGTCGACGCCGCTGACCGCGACCAAGCTGGCGCTGCGCCGGCTCGAGGGCGCGGAGCTGCCGGAGGCGGCGCAGCACTCGGTCGGGGTGCTGCACCGCCAGCTCCGCCGGCTCGAGCTGCTGGTGTCGGAGATGCTCGACGCGACGCGCCTGCAGATCGGTCGCCTCCGCCTCGAGCGATCGCAGGTCGATCTGGTGGCGGTGACCGACGCGGTGATCGATCTGCTGACCGCCAGCGAGACGGGCGCGCCGGGGCAGATCCGACTGCACGGGGCGGCGTCGGCGGTGGGCGAGTGGGACCCGGCCCGCCTCGACCAGATCGTCACGAACCTGCTGACGAACGCGATCAAGTACGGCGAGGGGCGGCCGATCGACGTGACGATCACGCTCGACGGCGACGGCGCGCGCCTGCAGGTGGTCGACCGCGGGATCGGCATCGCCGCCGAGGCGCTCGAGCGGATCTTCGACCCGTTCGAGCGCGCGGCCCCGGTCGAGACCCACGGCGGGCTCGGGCTCGGGCTCTACATCGCCCGCCGCTTCGTCGAGATGCACGGCGGCCGGATCGCGGTGGAGTCCCGGCTCGGGGTCGGGGCGACGTTCACCGTCGACCTCCCGCTGGCGCCGTCGGTCCAGGGGTTGGTGGTGGAGGGTCCGCCTCGCGCCGGGAGACGTCGTCGTGAGCCCGGTGCTGGTGGTCGAGGACGACAGGGACATCCGCGAGACGATGGGCCTGGTCCTCGAAGGCGAGGGCTACGAGGTCGTCACGGCGCCCAACGGCAAGGAGGCGCTGCGCCTGTTGCAAGGCGGCTTGCGGCCGAGCCTCGTCCTGCTCGACCTCATGATGCCGGTGATGAGCGGCTGGGAGCTGCGCGAGCAGATGTTGCGCGACCCGTCGATGGCGGCCATCCCGACCATCGTGATCACCGGCGATACGCGGGCGACGCAGCGGACGGCGCAACTGCAGGCGGCGGCCTGCATCGCCAAGCCGTTCGAGATCAGCGACCTGCTGGCGGCGGTGGCCGAGGCGGCGCCGCGAGCGGAGGCGTGACCGCGGCGCGGCTGCGCGGGCAGCGAAGGCGGCGGGCGGCCCGGAGCCAGGCGGTGCGCGCCGCGAGCGGACACCTGCGCGGGGCGGGCCGCCGCGGCTTGCGGCGGCATGGGGCGCGATCGCGCGCCCGCGTCCTTTGTTATGCTGCGGTGCGCGCATGAGCGGGACGAAGCGATGGCCGTGGGACAAGCCGGACCACGAGGACGAGCCGGTCATGGCGGAGCTCCGCCCGACGGTGACCGGGACCGAACCGCAGATCGTCCGTTACCTGCGCGACATCGAGGTCGAGCCGCAGGTGAGCCCGGGCCTCGACGAGCTCGGGCCGCCGATCGACGGCATCGGTGACGGCCGCTACGCCGTCGGCGATCAGCTCGGCCGCGGCGGGGGCGGGGTGGTCTACCTGGGGGCCGACCGCAGCATGCGGCGCACGGTGGCGGTCAAGGTGCTGTCGCCGCACCACGTCAACGACCCGGTGCGGGTGCAGGCGTTCGTCGAGGAGGCGATCATCACCGGCGGCCTCGAGCACCCGAACATCGTGCCGGCCTACGACCTCGGCTGCAGCCCGACGCTCGGCCTCTACTACACGATGAAGCGGCTGACCGGGCGGCCGCTGTCGCAGATCATCGACGCGCTGCACGAGGGCGACCCGACGACGACGCACAGCTTCGGCATGTACCGCCTGCTCGGCTGCTTCATCGAGCTGTGCCGCGCGGTCGCCTACGCCCACGCGCGCGGGGTGCTGCACTGCGACCTCAAGCCGGAGAACGTGCTCATCGGCGAGTACGGCGAGGTCGTGCTGGTCGACTGGGGCCTGGCGCAGGTGATGGGCCCGCAGGGGCGCAGGCAGGCGCGGGCGCACATGCACGCCGGCACGCCGGAGTACATGGCGCCGGAGCAGATCACCAAGGCCGGCCACGACCTCGACGTCCGCAGCGACATCTGGTCGCTCGGGGTGATCCTCTACGAGATCCTCACGCTCACGCAGCCCTTCCAGGGCGCCAACGCCAAGGAGGTGTTGATGCGCGTGATGGTCGAGCAGCTGGAGCCGCCGTCGAAGCGGGCGCCGAACCGGCCGATCCCGCCGGGCGTCGAGGACATCTGTCGCCGCGCGCTGAGCAAGAACCGCGAGCACCGCTACGGCTCGGTGGTCGAGCTGCTGGCCGACCTCGACGCGGACCTCGAGGGCTCGCGCGAGCGCATGCGCCGGTCGGAGCTGGCCCGCCGCTCGCTCGACGCGGCCCACCTGCTGCTCGACCGCCTGCGGCCGCTCGAGGAGGAGTGCGACTACTGGCTGGCCGGGCGCCCGCGCGACGAGGAGGCGGTGGCGGGCACGGCGATGATGGACGAGCGCGGCCTGGCCGACCTGCGCCGCGAGCTGATGGCGGTCTACCGCGAGGCGGCGCTGCTGATCCTGCGCGGGCTCGAGAGCGACAGCGACGTCGACAGCCTCGGCGACGCCGGCGGCGACGTGTACTGGCGGGTGTTCATGCGCATCTACCCCTCGTCGACGCCGACGTCGGGCCCGACGCGCGAGGTGGCGATGGAGCTGCTGCTGACGCTGAGCCAGAAGTGCTTCAGCGGGATCGTGCGCGCCGGGCGGAGGCTCACCCGCTCGCGCGAGCTGTCGCCGATCACGACGTCGGAGCTGCAGCGGCCGGGGCCGGCGATCGACGACCCGTGGCTCAACGTGGTCAGCACGCTGTGCGGCGACGACGAGGAGGAGATCGACGCCTCCCGCGCGCCGCACAGCCTGCGCACGCTCATCGGCCGCATCATGTTCCTGCGCAAGATCAGCCTGTTCAACGCGGTGCCGACGGCCGCGCTGCTGCCGATCGCGGAGGCCTGCCACGAGGTCGCGTTCGCGCCGCTGCAGGCTGTGTTCGAGCAGGGGGCGCCAGGCGACGCGCTGTGCATCCTGCTCGAGGGCACGGTCGAAGTCGTGCGTGACGGCGCCGTCATCAATCGCCTCAAGCCCGGCGATGTGTGCGGCGAGGTCGCGGTGCTCAGCCAGTCGGCGCGCACGGCCGGGGTGTTCGCCACCGAGGAGCCGGTGCGGGCGCTCATGCTGGGGGCCGACCGCTTCCGCAAGATCGTGCGCGAGAGCGGCGACATCGGCCTCGCGGTCATCGAGGTGCTGTCCGAGCGCCTGCGCGTGGCGACCGAGCGCGAGGCGGCCCTGCGCTCGCTGGCCAAGACGATCCTGGCCAAGAAGGTCGACCTGGCCCTGCCGTGAGCGCCAGCGCGCCGCACCGGCCGCCGCAGATGCGCTAGCATCTCGGGCCTGTGACGCAGAAGCGGCGCGTGGTCGAGGCGCTCGCCGTGCGGTACTTCAAGCGCCGCGCGGGCAAGGCGGTGCACCCCGACGCCCGCGACGCGGTCCACTTCCTCAACCCGGACGAGCGCCGGGCGCTGCGCCGCATCGAGTACCTGGCGGTCGGCCGCGCGGCGATCGTCGGGGCGGTGTGCGCGGGGCTCGGGGCGATCGCCAACGTCGCCCTGCAGCCGCTGCTCGGCGACGACCCGAGCAGCGCGAGCTGGGGCCGGTGGGTCGAGTTCATGCTGCTCACGCTGCTGGCCGCGCTGCCGCTGGTGGCGATCGAGCTGTCGCTGATCTACTGGAACGCGATCGACTCGGTGCACCAGCTGGCGGCCGCGGCCGGCCTGCCGCTGTTCCGCGCCAAGGAGGTCGGGCAGGACGTGGTCCGCCACGCGGGCGACATCGTCGACGACGAGGACGAGATCTTCGCCGCGGTGCTGGCCCGCGCGGCGCTCGAGATCCCGAACCCGCCGCGGCCGATGTTCGGCATCGATCCGCGGCGCGAGGCGTCGCGCCTGCGGATCTTGCTGGCGACGCTGGTCTACAAGGCGAAGGTCAGCCTGACCAAGTTCGTCGCGCGCACGCTGCTGACGCGGATCTTCGGCCGCGCGGCGCTGCGGGCCTGGATCCCGTTCGTCGCCGTGCCGATCACCGCGCTGTGGGACGCGCTGGTGTGCCGCCGGGCGCTGCGCGAGGCGAGGCTGCGGGCGATCGGGCCGTCGGCGGCCAGCGAGCTGCTCGGCTTCGTGCTGGCGCCGCACCCCGAGCCGTCGCCGGGGCTGCGCGAGGCGCTGATGCGGGCCATCGGCTCCGCGGTGGTCCGCTCGCGCGACTTCCACCCGAACTTGATCGAGATGCTGGATGACCTGAAGAGCAGGATCGGAGAGACAGACGCGGAGGCGCTCGACGACGTGCCGCGCTTCATCGAGTGCCTGCGCCGGCTGCTGCCCGCCGAGCAGAAGGCGGCCCTGCACACGCTGGTGATCGCGTGCATCCTCGACGGGCGGGTGCGCCAGGGCGAGCGCGCGATCATGACCAGGGCGTTCCGCGTGTGCGGCCGGCCGCCGCCGCGGATCCAGGTGCTCGTGCTGCAGCGCGCGCTGCTGTCCGGCGATCAGCTGGCGCCGAAGATGCTCGACCTGCTGACGCCGTAGCGCTCGATATCGACCGAGCGCCCGCGCCGGCCCGATCTGCCGCGGATCGCCGCGAGCGGGTAGTCTCGGCCGGCCGCGAAGGCGAAGGATGGGACATGCCCGATCTGGCAGATGGGGACTCGGTCGAGGTCAAGGGGTCCGGCGCGAAGCCGTACGTGCTGAAGAACGTGGGCGGGGTGTACTCGTGCAGCTGCCCGGCGTGGCGTAACGCGGGCGGGCCGATCGATCGGCGCACGTGCAAGCACCTCAAGGCGCTGCGCGGCGAGGCGGTCGAGCTGGCGCGGATCGGCGCGCCTGCCGGGGCGGCCGGGGCTCCGAAGTCGGCTGTCCCGAAGGCCAGCAAGGCTGGCCCCAAGACCAGCTCGGAGGACGGCGACGAGGCGGGCGAGCAGGCGCCGCCGCTGCTGCTGGCGCACGTGTACGAGCCCGACGTCGACCCGACCGGCTGGTGGATGAGCGAGAAGCTCGACGGCGTGCGGGCCTACTGGGACGGCAAGCGGTTCGTGTCGCGGCTCGGCAACGTCTATCACGCGCCCGAGTGGTTCACGGCCGGGCTGCCCGAATTCACGCTGGACGGCGAGCTGTGGCAAGGTCGCAAGGCGTTCCAGCGCACCGTGAGCGTGGTGCGGCGGCAGGACGGCGGCGACGCGTGGCGGCAGATCCGGTTCCTGGTGTTCGACGCGCCGGGGCACGAGGGCGACTTCGAGGCGCGGATGCGCCACTACCACGGGGAGCTCGAGCGGCGGCGGCCGGCGTTCGCCAGCGCGCACGCGCACGAGATCTGTACCGGCGCGGCGCACCTGCAGCGTGAGCTTATGCGGGTGGAAGCGCTCGGCGGCGAGGGCCTGATGCTGCGCCGGCCCGGCTCGCGCTACGAGGTCGGCCGCTCGCACACGCTGCTCAAGGTCAAGACGTTCCACGACGACGAGGCGCGGGTGGTCGGGCACCAGGCCGGCACCGGCAAGCACAAGGGGCGGCTCGGGGCGCTGCTGGTCGAGCTCCGCAACGGCACGCGGTTCGCTCTCGGCACCGGCCTGTCCGACGCCGACCGCAAGGACCCGCCCGTGGTCGGCACCATCGTCACGTTCCGCTACCAGGAGCTGTCGGACGGCGGGGTGCCGCGCTTCCCGTCGTTCGTCGGGGTCCGCCACGACGTCGCCTGGACGCCCGGCTCGGCGCCGGCCCAGAAGGCGAGTCGATGACGTTGTTCGGGGCGGAGGCCGGGGCGTGAGCGGGCTCGGGGGGCTCGGCCGGAGTTGTCTCGGGCGCGCAAATATGGTACTTGCGCAGCGCGAATTCGCACTGAACAAAAGGCCGTCCGTCGAATCGATCCACCTCCCCCAGGTTTTGACTTTCGCCGCCGCGTACCTGCGAATTCGTCGACCCATCAGCACGAAAGACCCCACGGACACTCCATGAACACGTTCAATCGCATGTTTTTCGCCTCGGGCCTGGTGGCCTTCGGTCTCGGCATGTCTTCCACCTCCGGGTGCGGCGGCGGCGACTACTGCTCGACGGTCTTCAACAAGGCCGTGGAGTGTGCCTCCCCCGAGGAGAAGGCGCTCGTCGAGGGCCTGAAGGACCTGGTGATGAAGGACTGTCGCGAGAAGAAGGACCGCGACCCCGAGGAGGAGAAGGCCGATCTCGAGTGCGCCAAGAAGAGCGCCTGCGACGAGTACAAGAAGTGCCAGCAGGAGCTGAGCGACAAGAAGCAGGCCATCCGGATCAAGAAGGAAGTCGAGGGCGCGCTCAAGACCGGCGAGAAGATGGAGGACGCCCTGTCGTCCTGTAAGTACAGCGACATCAAGGACGAAGAGGTCAAGAAGCTGTGCGCTGACCTGTTCAAGAAGTCGATCGACGCCGCGATCAAGGAGCTCGAGGGCATCCGCGACAGCGGCGGCGACGGCCTGAGCAAGTGCTTCGACCTGCAGGCGACCGCCGAGAAGGTGTCGCCCGAGGAGAAGACCAAGGCCGACGCCCTGTGCAAGGAGGTCGAGGCCGGCAAGCGCGCGAAGGAGGCCCTCGACGAGGCCAAGAAGAACCTCGACGGCGGCACCAACGAGGTGCCCTTCCAGTGCAGCATGGCGGTCGAGGACCTCGAGAAGCTGACCTCGGACTGGGCCAAGAACAAGCTGCAGGAGGTCGCCAAGGGCTGCTACGTCGACCTCGGCAAGAAGATCCTGCCGGCTCAGGTCGACAAGATGCTCATCTGCGAGTACCAGGTGGAGCAGGTCTACAAGGCCGTCAAGAAGTACAACCTGAAGGACGCCGAGCTCGACGGCTGGATCACCAAGGCCGACGCCAAGTGCGCCGGCTCCAAGTGAGCGGTTTCCGACCCCCGAACTAGCCTGACGGCGGCCTGACGGCCGATCGCGCCCGCCCCACTCCCCCGAGTGCGGCGGGCGTCGTCGCGAGCGGGCGCGAAGGACATGCTCTGAAGCGCATGTCCGAAGAGACATGGAGGTGCGGGAGGGCTCCGTTCGGAGAGCATGTCCTTTCGGACATGTCGCCACGCGGTCAGATCCCGAACTGCAGCATCAGCGAGCCGAGGCGCTCGGGCGGGGCGCCACGGAAGGCCGGGTAGACGTCGAGGGTGCCGAGCAGGTGGACCCAAAACCAGCCGAGGCGGGCGAACACGCGGACGCCGGGGCGGGCCAGCGGGGCCAGCTGGATCGGCGCACCCACGCCGATGCCGCTGTCGGGGACGAGCCGGTGCGGGACACGGGGATACGTCAGCTCCCACGCCGGGATCACGGCCACGCGGGCGCGCGCGTCGGTCTCGATCACCAGGCTGTGGACCCACACCTGCGGCCACGCGAGCTCCCAGCCGAGTCGCAGGCGCGGGCGCACGCCCTCGGGCGAGAAGCCGAGGCCGACGCCGGCGACAGGGCCCCCGGGGTCGAGGCGAAACGGGGCCTTGAAGGCGATGCTCACCGGGTCGTCGCCGCGCTTGGCGATGTCGCGGGTGATCCGGCGGCCCTTGCCGCCCCGGAACAGGGCCGGCTGGTACTCGCGCCACGGACGACGGAAGTCGAGGCTGAGGCGCACGCTCTCGGGCTGCGCCTGCGGCTGGTAGACGACGGCGTAGTGGGGGAGGCCTGCCGGCGAGACTTTCGGGTGGCGGCGGCGGTTGGTCGTCCTGCCGGTGTCGCAGCCGCAAAGCGCAGGGCCGACGAGCAGGTCGGCGCGGAGCTCGACGACGGCCCTCGCCTGTCCTGCGGGCCAGGTGACCAGCAGCTCGCGCTGAGCGACGCCGAACCGCGGATCGAGGCTCGCGACCGAGTCGGCGACGACCTCGCCGTCGAGGCGGACGACGACGTCGGCGCCGGTCGGGTAGGCGAAGGTCAGCGGGATGTCGCCGGCGACGGCGCGCGTGAGCACGTAGCGGGCGGTCCAGGTGCAGGCGAGCCGGCCGCGCCTGGCCGGGCGGCAGGTGAGGCCGGCGACCTCCTCGGAGGTCGTGACGGCGGCGGCGAACGGGTCGGGCACGTACGGCGGATGAAAGGTCGGGCCGAGCAGGGCGCAGTCGCAGGCGTGCACCGGGCGCGGGTCGGCCAGCGCGGCGGCGACGAGCGGGAGCAGGGCGAGCGCGCGGGGGCGGGTCATCGGTCAGGGCCGTGGTCGCAAGGAGGGGACACGCGAGCGAGGTTCGGAGGGTCGAGAGAACATGTCCGAATAGCCATGTGCCTTCCGCTGGCCCGAAGGACATGTCCGGAGAGTCATGGGCGTGTGGGCGCTCCGCGGGCGAAGATCGCTGCGCGGAGCGCGTGCGCGGCGGCGAGGCCGCGCGCGACAGCCTGGCACATCGCCGCTGCCGCGACCACGACGTGGCGGCGCCGGAGCGCGCGCTTGTGAAAAATGTCCGAAAGTTCATGCGAGTGGGCCGTGCGGCGCGGGCTCGGGCGACGCGCTATGCTCGCGCCGTGGTCCAGCACCTGCAGGTCGATCCGAGCGCGTCGCAGGTCGACATGGGCGTCGAGACCCGGGGCCTGCCGTGGCGCGGGGTCCTGCGTCACGTCGGCTTCCGCCGGGTCTGGCTGGGGGCCATGGGCTCGTCGCTCGGCACCTGGATGGAGGGCGTAGGCGTCCAGTGGCTCATGGCCGAACAGACAGCCTCGACCCTGATGCTCGGCGCGCTCGCGGTCGCGCAGCTGGGGCCGATGCTCATCCTCGGGCTGCCGGCGGGGCTGCTCGTCGACTGGGTCGACCGGCGCAAGATGTTGCTCGTCACGCAGGTGGCGATGATGGCGATCGCCGGGCTGCTGGCGGTGGCCCACGCGTTCGGCTGGGCCACGCCGCCGGTGCTCATCGGGCTGGGCCTCGTCAACGGGATCGCCATGGCCTTCAACACGCCGGCGTGGCAGACGCTGAGCCCGCGCCTGGTGCCGCGCGAGGAGCTGCCGCAGGCGATCGCGCTGATGGGCATGCAGTTCAACCTCGCGCGCGTGGCCGGGCCGGCGCTCGCAGGTGTCCTGATGGCCAGGTGGGGCGCGACCCTGCTGTTCACCCTCAACGCGCTGAGCTTCGTCGGCGTGATGTGGGCGGTGCGCTCGACCGCGCCGGCGCCCCCGGCCAGCACGGGCGCGCACAAGCCGTGGCGCGAGGTCGGCGAGGCGCTGCGGTTCGTCCGCGACCACGTCGGCGCGCGCCAGGTGATGCTGGGCCTGTTGCTCCTCAGCATGCTGGCGGCGCCGCTGCAGCGGATGCTGCCGCTGTTCGTGTCGGAGGTGTACCACGCCGAGGAGGCCACCTACGGCGTGATGCTGTCGGCCGTCGGCGCCGGCGCGGTGCTCGGCGGGCTGTCTCTGGGCCGCCTGCCGTCGTGGTACCCGCGGCACCACATCATCCCGCTGGCGCTCCTGATGTCCGGGGCGTCGATGACGCTCTTCTGCGCGCTGACCGAGCCGGCGTGGGCGGCCGCGTGCCTGCTCGTGTCGGGCTTCTTTTGGATCTGGGCCTTCTCGAGCCTGATGACCTCGGTCCAGCTCCTGACCCCCGACGTGATGCGCGGGCGCGTGCTGGCGCTGTTCAACATGGCGATGTTCGGCGCGATGCCGGTCGGCAGCGTGCTGTCGGCGCTGCTCGGCGACTGGCTGGCGGTGCAGCTCGGCGGCGGCCCGGGCCTGGCGGTGCAGCTCGGGGTCGGCGTGTTCACGCTGATCCTGCTGCTCGCCGGCGCGGTGCTGCTGATCTGGCGCACCCCCGAGATCGATGACCTCAAGCCCGGCGACCGCGGGCACACCCGCCGGCCCGGCATCTGGGCAGGGATCACGGCCGCCGGGCACCGGCCGACTTGAGTCCCCGGGTTGCGCTCGGAGGCTCCGGGCGATGCGGCTGCGCTGCATGTTCGGGCATGTTCCGAACGACATGTTCTAAAGGGCATGCCAGAAGGCGCCGCGGCGGCTCGATCATCCGGGGGCAGGTCGCGGGTCGGCGCCGGCGGCGGGCTCGATCATCCTCGGGAAGACGCGCGGCGGGCGGGCGGCGGCGCGTCGATGACATGACCTCCGGGACATGTCATCCATGGGGTTCGGTCCTTCGTGCGGACGTCGAGCGGTGGCGCATGTTGATAGGGCGCCCGTGGCGTCGGGACGAGGATATGTCCTCGGGGACATGCCTGGATGGACATGTCCGGGGAGTGATCGAGCTCGCGGCCTACCAGTTCGCGGGAGCGCCGTCGCGGTAGAACCGGTGGGGGGCGTCGCGGGGGACGTCGAGGCCGCCGAGGATGCTGCCGGCGCCGGTCTCGACGTTGCGCTCGCCGTTGGGGCCGCCCATGTCGGTGCGGACCCATCCGGGACACACGGCGACGACGTCGAGCCGACGCGGGTCGTCGGCGAGGTCGCGCGCGAGCAGGTGGGCCAGCGCGGTGACGCCGATCTTCGAGGTCCCGTAGGCGGTGCCCGGCCAGCCGGCCTCGCGGTGGCGACCTTCCTTCACGTCGGTCACGAACTGACGCATCAGCGCCGACAGTTCGGTGCGCGTGAGCGCGTCGAGGTCGAGGCGCGCGCGCAGCTCGGGCGACACCAGGTCGCGCTGGCCGACGCCGCTCGAGACCAGCACGAGGTGCGCCTCGGGCCGCAGCAGCGGGAGCACGCCCTCGACCACGCGCAGGACGCCGAAGTAGTTGGTGTCGATCGTGGTCTCCGCCACCTGGCCGTCGAAGCCGTTGAGGGCCACGCCGGCGTTGGCGATCACGACGTCGAGGCCCTCGGGGTGGACGCGCTTCAGCTCGGCGACGAGGCGGTCGACGCTGGCCGGGTCGCGGACGTCGAGCGGCAAGAACTCGACCCCCAGCTCCCGCGCGGCCGCGCGGCCGTGCTCCGCCTGGCGAGCGGTCAGGATGACGCGATAGCCCCGGTCGCGGAGCTGGCGGCACACTTCGAGGCCGAGGCCCCGGTTGGCCCCGGTGACGAGGGCGAGCGGCTGACGTGCGGTCATGCGGCCAGGCTAACCCGGCGCGTGGGCTCATCTGACAGGGCTCCCGCGCGCTCGGCTTCGGCGGCAGACCGGCGGCGAGCGGGCTCGGCCGACAGCCGGGCCGCGCGGTGGCCGCGGGCCGCACGGATGAGCATGACTTCGCGTTCTCATTGCTCACATGTCTTTGGGGGCATGTGAGTGCGCGGGGCCCGGGCTGCTCCGTGAACGTCACTCGTCGAGCTGGCGTTCACACTTGCGGCGGATGACCTCGAGCACTGCTCGGCACCACGCGTCATAGCGAGGCTCGGCCTTATAGGCGTAGGAGGTGAAGAACACGTGGTCCTGGCGGGCGAGCCATGCCCGGTGCAGCTCGCCCCGCTTCGTGGCCGCGCGGGCCCAGTGGCGCAAACACTGGCCCCACGCCCGTGGCGTCCACGAGCCGAGCGCTCCGTCCGGGTACTCGATCCAGTGATCGCCGGCGAAGTCGGTGCCGGCGAGCAGCAGCGAGGTCCCGGACAGGAACGCGAACAGCGGCTCGTCCGGCGTCTCGTCGTCCGAGCCTTCGCGGTAGAGCGCCTGGCGCTGACGGTCGAAGGCCCTGAGCGCGTCGTCGTCGATGACGCCGTCTCGCGGGGCCGGGAATCGGGCCAGCAGCGCACGGAGCTCCCGCAGGGTCGGCCGCGGCGACCGCAGCGGCACCCAGGTCGAGGCGAGCGAGCCGGTCACGTCGTCGCGCAGGATGCGGATGCCGTGTCGCTTCTCCGCTGCGACGAGCTCCGTGATCGCGGCCTCGGGGTCCGCGTCATCCTCGATGATTGCAAGCACGGCGCGCACGAACGGCGCGGATGGATCGAGGAGGTTGGCGGCCACGCCGAATTCTACCGTTTCTGGCGTCCACCGAGATCGGCCTCGGCGAAGCTTTGGCCCCTCATCGGCTATGGGGTCGCCGCCGAGGTGCACGCGACGGAGCACGAAGCGATGGGCGGGCGCGACGGCTCGCCGCGGGGAGAGCGAGGGGGCTCGCCTGCACATGAGCCGACGCATCATCGCTGTCATCAAGCAGCACGAGTCACTCGTGCCTCAGAAGCTGGCCGACGCCTTGATCTGGGCGAACATTGACGGGGAGGACGAGACGGCGAGTCTCCAAGCTCGTGGAGTCCATCAATACGGATATCTACCAGGGGGTCCAGTACGTCAAGAAGGCGCTCGTCGGGAGCAACCCCTTCAAGAAGACCGTGCATCAGTCCAATCTCATCTGGGATTGGATGAGGGAGCGGGCGCTGAGCATAGCCGATTTTCGGGCTCGCCGGCCACGAGCCCGCGTGCCAGAGCGGACGAGAGAACCAGGAGCCGCAGCGTTTTTGGGGATAGGTGCCCGCCACCTCCTGCGGCCGCCCGCAATCCGAGCCGGGCGTGTATCATCGCCTTGAATGCCCCGCGTCCGGCCCATCCTCGGCTCGCTTGTCCTCGCGACATGCAGCCCGCAGGAACCAGCCGCTCAACGTCCGCCGGCTCCGCCCGCTGCGGAATCGCCCGAAGTACGCTCGCTCGCCCTCCCGGCCCTCGCCGCGTGCGGCGCCGGCCTCGCCGTCGACCCGGCCGCGGACGGTCGCCTCCTCGCCTGGGGGGCCTGTCCTTCGGGACAGGCTGGCTGCCGCGCTCTCGAAGGCGGTGACGGCGTGGCGTATCGTCTGGACGCGGGTTGGACCGAGGCCGGCGTCGTGCTGGCGATCGACGAGTACGACCGCTTCACCCTCGCTCCGCTCGACGGCCCGCCGTTTCTCGTCCTCACAATCGCAGACGTCGCTCGTTGTGACTTCTTCGATGCCGCCTTCGACGGCGACTCCGCGGCGATCGGCGTCGACATCTCGGGCGACTCCGGGGAAATGTCGCGGATCTATCTCGCCGGCCCGCTGCACCCCGATCCCGCTTGGCATCGACCTGCGGCGCGCCTCCGCGGCTTCGGCCAGGTGTCCCTGTCCGGTCGTACGCTCGTCACGATCCGCGGCGACCTCCAGCGCTCCGACCCGCGTAGCGGAGAATTTACGGCGATGTTCCACGGACCCGCCACCTGCTGCGGTGCGGCCGTCGGCGCCTCCACCGTGTTCGTCGCCGACAGGCGGAACATCCTCGTGCACTCCGATGCTGGTGGTCTCCCGCAGGTCCTTCACCACGCCCCCGAAGGCGAGGAGGTCGCGGACCTGCACCGGGTCGGCAGCGCCTTCTACTGGGCCCAGAGCGTGGGCGCCAGAGCGGATGCCCGGGGACGTGGGTCGATCGCGTCGAGCTGTGGACCGCGGCCGTGACCGACCAGCCGTCCCGGTTCATCCCGCACAAACTCACCGACCTGGCCCGCCACACGCTCCCGGGCGAGCGCTGGGAGGATGCGATCGTCGCGGGCGGCGGCAAGCTGGCGGTCCTGGATCTCGACGCCGCTGAACCCGTGGTCGAGGTCGTAGATGTCACCACTGGTGCGCTGCGTCGATGGTTGCCTGAGTCGGCGCCGCGCCGCGTCGTATTCGTCGATGCCGACGAGATCGGCGTCGAGTTCAGGCGGCCCGACGCCACGTATCAATACATGCGGATCTCCCTCGACACGCTGCCTGCCGGGTCGTGAACCAAGCGCGCAATCATCGGAGCACGACCGACACCGACGGCGGCGGAGCACGTTCGCGTCGAGCGGCGGGGGTTCGTCGAGCGGAGACGACGCGCCGAAAGGGCGCGAGATGGCGTCTGTTCGGCGGCCAGCCCTGGCCGTCGAACAGGCGCCCCACGCTCTGTGCCTGGCGAACATTCTCTGACGAAGCCGAGGTCGGCGCGTCGGCTTCTCACGGCTGCAGCCGTGCCAGGGGGTCCGGGGAAGGGCCGGCCGCGAATTAGAGGCGAGATGGGTGCGAGGAACGAGTGCCCATCCGCCGGTCAACTCGCGGCCGGCCCTTCCCCGGACCCCCCGCGAGGCGCAGTCGGCAATACGCGAACAATCGAGGCCCCGCCCTCCGCGTCAGTCCCGTTCCCGGACCCCCTCGATGCGCAGTCGGCGATACTACCTGTCCCTAAGGACAGCTCAGCGCCCCTGCTGCCAAAGCCGGCGCAGCACCCCTGCGCCGATCGTCCCGAGCTCGAGCAGCTTGAGGTACGTCGGCATCTCGATCGTCGGTACCTCGTAGGGCGGCCGCTCCCACTCGTCGATGCCCCCGCGGTCCACCCACGCGCTGTGCAGCGGGAACCCCGGGCGGATGCCTTGCTCGTGCGGCCCCGGCCCGAGCGTGCAGATAGGTCCGTTGTCGAGCGGCTGGGCCGCGTCCCAGATCCAGATCTCCATGTCGGGGTGGTCGGGGCCCCACACCAGCGCCACGATGTAGCCGTCGCGGGTGCTCTGGCTGTTCGGGCGCGGCACGAAGATCGGCGCCGCCATGAACCACCCCGGCTCGAACGCGTACGCGCTGTCGAGGCGCATCTCGTGGTCGAGGCGGTAGAAGCGGACCGTGTTTTGCGGGTCGGAGATCCGCTCGATGAACTCCGGCACCGGGATCAGGCGGCGGGGCGGCCAGTTGTCGTCGGGGCGGCCGCGGCGGAAGTTGGCGAACACGCGCGCGCTCATCGTCTGCGGCAGCCAGCCGCCGGCGACCCAGTAGGTCGCGTCGAGGCGGCGGCACGTGCGGAGCAGGTTCGGCGTCGCCGACGTGTCGTGCTCCGACAGGTACGGCGAGATCTGCAGCGGCGGCAGGATGTTGAGGCCGAGCGGGAAGTGTTCGCGGTCGTCGGGGTGGGGGAACGCGCGGGTCTCGACCGTGCCGCGGCGCAGGTCGACCACGTGGCGGCGGACCTGGTTGAGGTCGGTCGCCGACGAGAACATCCCGAGCAGGCTGTCGGGGACGATGCCGCCGCCGATCAGTCGGTCGCCGGCTTCCATCTGATCGGCCGGGTCGGCGCCGACGTTGTGCTGGGCGAAGATCGTGACGACATCGCCGTCGTCGTCGTAGTCGGTCAGCGCATGCGTCAGCTCCCACATCAGGTCGACGCGCTTCGCGGGCAGCTCGCGGGCGCCGGACTTGAGGGCGCGGCGGATGTCGTCCTTGTGGATGAAGTAGACCGGGCAGATGTGGTCGGGCGTGGCCTCGCGCAGGCGGATCCGCAGCCAGCGGTACAGCACTCGCAGGTTGCGGGGCACCTCGATCGTGCGGCTCTCGACCAGCCACTTCCACAGCAGCGGCGTGAGTGGTTCGACCAGCGACGACGTGTTGAGCACCAGGTTGGCGTTGAAGACCACCAGGTAATTGCGGGTGAGGCAGATCTGGTGGACGCTGGCGTGGCCGAGGATCACGCCCTGGCCGTCGACGGTGACGCGCAGCGGCGGGGTCGGCGGGGCGGGGCCGCCGTCCCAGGTGGTGATGTACAGGTCGGCGCGGATCGGCTTGTTGACGTGGACGAAGTCGGCGACGCGCGGGACGATGTTGGTGTAGAGGAGGCGCGGCTTGCCCGGTTCGAAGTCGGGGTCGTACACCGGGTGCCCGGTGGTCATGATCATCGGGCTGAACGAGCTGCCGACGGCGGTGTGGTAGTCGCCGGGGCGGCCCACCGGGGTGATGTGCTCGAGCGTCTTCGGCGAGACCTCGACCGGGCGGCCGGCGTCGTACGACAGCAGCAGGCGGCGGCCGGCCTTGCCGTCGTGCGCGCCGACCGGGAAGGTCGGGATCGGCGAGGTGTTGGTGAGGTTCGAGGTGCCGAACCACGAGAACTCGGCGAAGTCGGTGCGGACGAACGCCTCGGGGGCCAGCTTGCGCAGGTGCCAGCTCTGGTTCTCGATGAAGCGGGTGGCGGCGCGGATGAACACGTTGCCGCCGTCGCGGTGGGGCTCGAGGTCGAGGATCAAGAGCCGCCCGCTGGCGGTGAGCATGTGCGGGTTGACGTTGAGCTCGTGGTGCTCGTGGATCGCCTGGTACGGGAAGACGGTGGTGAATGTCCTTCCGGACAGGTCCGAAGGGTAATGTCCGGTGCGCACGGCGTAGCGCGCGGCGTGGTCGACGACGTCGCCGTGGTAGGCGTGCAGGAGGCCCCGCTCGACCTGCTCGGCGAAGGTTTGGGCGCTGATGGACATGGCGCGGATTAGCGGCTCCAGAAGCGGAAGGCGAGGAGGAACACCGCCACCAGCGAGCCGACCAGGATCAGCGAGGAGACCGCCGGGAAGGCGGCGCACAGCAGGGCGCCGGCGAGCATGACCCCCGCGGCGTACCAGATCCAGCGCTCGATGGCGATCCCCGCCATGGTGGCGATGGCGCCGAGCATCAAAAGGTCGTTGACCATGGTGGTAGCGACCGGCGTGGCGAGCACGACCGCGGCCGTCCGGTGGACCAGCATCGCCAGCGAGGAGACGACCAGCCAGGCCATGACGCGCCGGTTGATCGTGTTCTTGAAGAAGGAGCCGCGGAACGCGAAGATGAGGCCGAACAGGACCACGTTGATGACGGCGCCGGCGATCGCGTTGCTGGCCGCGGAGGGCAAGAGGCTGCCCTCGGGGCTGTATACGATCAGGACGACCGTGATCGCCAGGATGCTGGCGGGGATGATCATCGACAGCATGACGCGCTGCGGGCGAGCGACCGAGAGGTCGAACTCGGGGTCGCGGGCGCGGCCGGAGCCGCGGTTCAGCGCGTCGAGCAGCTCGGCCATGCTGGCGAAGCGGTACTCGGGGTCGCGGTCGAGGGCGCGGACGATGGCGGCGTGGACGCCCGCGGGCACCGGCGAGTCGGCGGGCGGCGGGCGGATCTTGCCGTCGCTGACGTTGATCACCAGCTCGAGCAGGCTGCCGCCGGCGAACGGGTGGTGGCCGTACAGCGCGGTGTAGAGGGTGACCGCGTAGCTGAATTGATCGGTGCGGTCGTCGCACTGACGGCCGGCGTGCTGCTCGGCGGCCATGTACGCCGGGGTGCCGGCGACCCGCCCGCCGTGGGTGCGGTTCGGATCGGGCAGCGGCACGCCCTCGTCGGGCTCGGAGGTGTGGCGGTGCTCGGGCTCGCCGCCGACGGACCCGACGGCGCCGCCGGTCAGGCTGGCGCGGCCGCTGCTCGCCCGGGATCTGCCGCTGCGGCGTCGCGTCGCAGGCCCGACGCGCTGAGCCCCGGCTCCGACCGCGGGGCCGCGCGCGCGAGCCCGAAGTCCATGACCCGCGCGTGCTCGTGCTCGTCGATGAGGATGTTGTCGGGCTTGAAGTCGCCGTGGACGATGTCGGCCTGGTGCGCGGCCGACAGACCACGGCCTGCTTGCACCATCACGCCCAGGACCTGCTGCCAGGTGCGCGGCTGGGCCTTGAGCCAGCTGCCGAGCGTGCGCCCCTGCACGAACTCCATGGCGAGGTAGACCTGCTGTTCCCAGCGGCCGACCTCGTAGACCTGAACGACGTTGGGGTGGGAGAGGCGGGCCATCGCCCGCGCCTCTCGCTGCATGCGCGCCTGGTTGGCGGGGCTGTTGTCGCGGCCGGGGCGGATGAGCTTGAGGGCGACGCGGCGGTCGAGCTCCTCGTCGTAGGCCGAGTAGACGACGCCCATGCCGCCCTCGCCGAGCTGGCGCAGGACGGCGTACTTGCCGATCCGCGCCGACTCGCCGAGGTAGCCGGGCCGCCGCGTCGGCTCCGACAGCTCGTCCTCGGCGTCGGTGTCGGGGCCGTGCGACGAGTCCGGCAGCGCCGACATGTTGGCCAGCGTGTCGACCGTGACTTCCTCGGCCGAGCTGCCGGGGAACGCGGCCGCGTAGCTGTCGCGCCAGTCGCCGGGCTCGGACTTTGTCCCGGAGGCGGGGCCGCGCTTGTTGTCGCCGTGGTCTCGCGTCATGTCCGTCGCCCGAGCCCGACCCCTCGGCGTGCTCGCCGAGACTACCGCAGCGCGGCGCCGGGCGGCGCGAGATCGTCCCGCGGTCGCAAGAGAAACCCCCGGTGCCCACGCGGAGGCGTCCGCCGGACACGGCGCCGGTTTCGCCGCCGGACCGGAGGTTTCCGACGTCACCGGCTCTTAGGAAACGATGTACTTCCAGAGGCGCCCGCGCTATGCCCCACGGGCAAGGGAGCCCCCCGACGATGAAGCGAGCGCTGGCTCAAGGTGTCCTGATCGTCATCGTCATCGCCGTCGCGTTCGTGATGATGGGCGTCATCCGTGGCATGAAGCCCGAGGTCAAGGCGGTGGCCAGCGAGCGCCGCTCGGTGCCGGTGGTCGTGCAACGGGCGCAGCCCGGAGCCCATCCGGTGACCGTCCGCGGCCTCGGCGAGGTCAAGCCGGTCCACCAGCTGCGCGTGACCTCCGAGGTCAACGGCCGCGTCGTCGAGCGCAGCGACGGCCTCGCGCCGGGCGGCCTGCTCCGCCGCGGCGACCCGCTGATCCGCATCGACGCGCGCGACGTGTCGGCCCAGGTCGCGTCGCAGCGGGCCGCGCTCGAGCAGGCCTCGGTCGCCCTCGCCGACGAGCGCGGGCGCAAGTCGGTCGCCGAATACGAGTGGCAGGGCCGCTCCGACGCGCTGGCCGACCACGCGCGCGAGTTCGCGCTGCGAGACGTCCACGTGCGCAGCGCCCAGGCCAACGTCGAAGCCGCCCGCGAGCAGTTCGGCCGGGCCCGTCGTGACCTCGGGCGGACGATGGTCCGCGCGCCGTTCGACGCGATGGTGACCGAGGCGACCGTCGAGCTCGGACAGGTGGTCTCGACGCAGACCCAGCTCGCCACGCTGGTGGCGATCGACCGCTACTGGGTCGAGATCGCGGTGCCGGTGGCCCAGCTCGTGCACCTGGAGATCCCCGGCGTCAACAGCACCGGCCAGCGCGGCTCGCCGGCCAGGGTCATCCACGACGCCGGCGCCGGCGTGGTCATCGAGCGCGAGGGCTACGTCGAGCGCCTGCTCGGCCAGGTCGACGCCCGCGGCCGCATGGCCCGGCTGCTGGTGGCGGTGCCCGATCCTCTCGGGACAGGTCTCTACGGACAGGTCCCAAAGGTCAGCGACGCACCGGCCGCGGCCGTGCCGGCGCCGCGGCTGCCGCTGCTGCTCGGCAGCTCGGTGCGGGTCGAGCTCGCCGGCCAGCCGCTGGTCGACACCACCGAGGTCCCGCGGGTGGCGCTGGTCGACGACGACAAGGTGTGGCTGGTGGTCGACGGCAAGCTGACGCTGCGCGCGATCGAGGTGGTGTGGCGCTCGGCGACCACCGTGCTGGCGCGCGGCCTCGCGGCCGGCGAGGCGGTCGTGACCACGCCGCTGGCGACCCCGACCGAGGGCATGCAAGTGACGATCGAGGGCGACTCGCCGGAGCTGATCGCGGCGAACCAACCTCCGGCGAAGAAGCTCTAGACCCGAGACACTGCGGACGCAGCGAGGAGCGCCATGGACTCGAATTCGTCAGGTTCGTCCGGCATGGTCGCAGGCACCGGCGCGATCGCGTGGATGGCGAAGAACCCGGTCGCCGCCAACCTTCTGATGATCCTCCTGATCGTCGGCGGCCTGTTGATGGCCGGCCGCGTCAAGCAGGAGGTGTTCCCCGAGACCGAGCTCGACATGGTCTCGATCAGCGTGCCGTACCCCGGCGCGAGCCCGGCCGAGGTCGAGCAGGGCATCGTCCTCGCGGTCGAGGAGGCGGTCCGCGGCATCGACGGGGTCAAGCGCGTGGTAGCGACCGCGTCGGAGGGCTCGGCCCGCATCAACGCCGAGCTGACGATCGACGCCGACGACGAGAAGGTGCTGGCCGACGTGAAGAGCGCGGTCGACCGCATCACGTCGCTGCCGAAGGACGCCGAGCGCCCGGTCGTCAGCCTGGTCACGAACCGCTCCGAGGTGATCTCGATGGTGGTCTACGGCGAGCAGGACCTGCGGGTGCTGCGCCGGATCGCCGAGCAGGCCCGCGACGTCTATCTCGGCGACTCGCGGATCACCCAGGCCGACCTCGCCGGCGCGCCGAAGAAAGAGATCTCGATCGAGGTCCCGCGCGAGCAGCTGCGGGTACACAACCTGACGCTCGAGCAGATCGCCCAGAAGGTCAGCCAGACGTCGCTGCAGCTGCCCGGCGGCGGGGTCAAGACGGCCACCGGCGAGGTCCTGGTCCGCACCGACGAGCGCCGCGAGGACGAGCGCGGCTTCTCCGAGATCGCGGTGGTCACCGGCCCCGCCGGCACCGAGGTCCGCCTCGGCGACATCGCCCGCGTGCGCGAGACGTTCGCCGAGACCGACGAGTCGGCCAGCTTCGCCGGGATGTCGGCGGTGATGATCCGTGTGTATCGGATCGGCTCGCAGAAGCCGCTCGCGGTCGCGGAGGCGGTGCGCGAGCTGACCGGCCAGTTCACCGCGCAGCTGCCCGAGGGCGTGAAGATCGCCCAGTGGCAGGACATGTCCGAGATCTACGCCCAGCGCATGGACCTGCTGATGCGCAACGCGCAGACCGGGCTCATCCTGGTGGTGCTGTGCCTCAGCCTGTTCCTCGAGATCCGCGTGGCGCTGTGGGTCGCGTGGGGCATCCCGACGTCGTTCCTCGGCGCGCTGTTCCTGATGCCGATGCTCGGGGTGTCGGTGAACATGATCTCGCTGTTCGCGTTCATCGTCGTGCTCGGCATGGTGGTCGATGACGCGATCGTGGTCGGCGAGAACATCTTCGAGCGGGCCCAGCGCGGCGAGTCGTACATCGACGCGGCGATCGCCGGCTCGCGCGAGGTCGGCATCCCGGTGGTGTTCTCGGTGCTCACCACGGTCGCCGCGTTCACGCCGCTCTTCTTCCTGCCCGGGTTCATGGGCAAGTTCATGAGCGTGATCCCGGTCATCGTGATCGCGGTCCTGATCTTCTCGCTGGTCGAGTCGCTGTTCATCCTGCCGGCCCACCTCGGCCACCTCACCAAGCCCGAGGGCGGCGTCTACGGCGCGATCTTCAAGTTCCAGCAGCGCTTCGTGGTCGGCCTCGACCGCTTCGTCGAGAAGGTCTACACGCCGCTCGCCCGCGCCGCGCTGCGGTTCCGCTACTTCACGCTGACGCTCGGCTTCGCCACGCTGGTGCTGACGCTGACCTACGTCGCGTCGGGCCTGATCGGGTTCCGCTTTCTGCCGGGCATCGAGGGCGACGTCGTCACCGCGGCGGTCGAGCTGCCCTACGGCTCGTCGGTCGAGCAGACCCGCCGCGTGCAGGAGCGGCTGGTCCGCAACGCCCAGGAGCTGGTGAAGGAGTACGGCGGCGACCCGGTGCTGCGCGGCCTGTTCGCCCAGGTCGGCTCGCGCGGGCCGGTGATGGGCCCCGGCGGCTCGACCGGCGCGTCGGGCGGGCACGTCGCCAACGTGCGCGTGTTCTTCGTGCCGAGCGACCTGCGCGACTTCAAGACCGGCGACTTCGCGGCCGAGTGGCGTAAGCGCGTCGGGCCGGTGCCCGAGGCCAAGACGATCAACTTCAGCGCCAACATGGGCCCGAGCGCCGGCAAGCCGGTCGACGTCGAGCTCAGCCACGTCGACGAGGACGTGCTCGAGCGGGCCGCCGACGAGGTCACGACGGTGCTGCGCGGCTACGCGGGCGTGCACGACGTCGAGAACGGGGTCGCGCTCGGCAAGCCGCAGCTCGACCTGACGCTGACCGCCGAGGCGCGCACGCTCGGGCTCACGTCGACGGACATCGCCCGTCAGGTCCGCGGGGCGTTCTTCGGCGCCGAGGCGCTGCGCCAGCAGGACGGTCGCGACGAGGTGCGGGTGATCGCCCGCCTGCCGCTCGACGAGCGGCGCAGCGAGCACGACATCGAGGAGCTGCTGATCCGCACGCCGCAGGGCGGCGAGGTGCCGCTCCACGAGGCGGCGGTGATCGAGCGCGGCCGCAGCTGGCCGTCGATCGAGCGCGCCGACGGCAAGCGCATTGTCCACGTCACCGCCGAGCTGCGCGAGGGCGAGGCGACGCCGGGCATGGTCAACGGCAAGCTGAAGAGCGAGCTGCTCGACAAGCTGCCGGAGAAGTACCCCGGGCTGTCGTGGCAGATGGGCGGCGAGAACCGCGAGCAGGCCGAGTCGTTCGGCAGCCTGAAGACCGGCGCGCTGATGGCCCTGCTGGCGATCTACGCGCTGCTGGCGATCCCGTTCCGCAGCTACGTGCAGCCGCTCATCGTCATGGCGGCGATCCCGTTCGGCCTGGTCGGGGCGATCGGCGGTCACATCCTGCTCGGCTACGAGCTGAGCATGATGAGCATGATGGGCATGGTGGCGCTGTCGGGCGTGGTCGTGAACGACTCGCTGGTGCTCATCGACGCGACCAACGAGTTCCGCCGCACCCGCAACCTCAGCCACTTCGAGGCGGTCATCTCCGCCGGCGTGCGCCGGTTCCGGCCGATCTTGCTGACCTCGGTGACGACCTTCTTCGGCCTCATGCCGATGATCCTCGAGCCGTCGGTGCAGGCCCGCTTCCTCATCCCGATGGCCATCAGCCTCGGCTTCGGCGTGATGTTCGCGACCGGGATCACGCTGGTCCTGGTGCCGGCGCTGTACCTGGCGGTCGAGGACCTGCGCGCGGGCATCGGGGCGTGGTGGGACCTGGTGAAGGGCAAGAAGCCGCCGCCGCCGCGCGCCCGAGTCGCTCGAGAACTATCCGCTCGACGTGTGAATCAGCGGCGGTTGGCCGAGGCGGGGCGGGTCAGCAGCTGCGCCGTCGCCTCGGGCGTGGCGGGGTCGCGTCCTTCGAGGATGGCCTCGACGTCGCGCAGGCGGTCCTGGCCCCACACGAGCTCGCCGCGGACGAGG
Organism: Nannocystis pusilla; assembly: GCF_026626665.1. Lineage (GTDB taxonomy): Bacteria > Myxococcota_A > Polyangia > Nannocystales > Nannocystaceae > Nannocystis > Nannocystis pusilla. Next base: position 5,033,703 of record NZ_JAPNKE010000002.1, on the reverse strand, counting down.
AAGCTCGGCACGCCGAACACGCCGAGGGCGATCGCCTGCTCGGTCGCGGCGACGAGGCCGGCCTTGATGTCGGGATCGCCGGCGCGGGCGACGAGGGCGGCGCCCGGCAGGCCGGCGCGGTCCAGGGCGGCGACGAGGACGGCCGGATCGCCGAGCTCGCGCCCTCGCCCCAGCCGGCGCGGACGATCGCGGTGGTGGCCGCGGCCCGCTGCTCCGGCGCGGCGGCGAGGATGGCTCGCTGCGCGGTGAGGGGATTGAACGGGTGCGACGCGGGCCCGCGGAGCGGCACGCCCTGCTCGGCGGCGCGGCGCAGGATGTCCTTGAACATGAACACCCGCTTGCCAGCGATCTCGGCCGGACCGAGCTGACCCCAGTGCTTGAGCAGGCCGGCGAACAGGACCGGTCGATGGACGATCACGAGGTCCGGGTGACGCGCGCAGCCCGGGCAGCATGGCGTCGGCGAGGTACACGTAAGGCGAGATGACGTCGAAGAAGAACTCGATCGTGTCGGCCATGCGGCGAGGTTAGCATTGCAAATGCGGCGGGGAGCCCCCGCGCGCAGCGAATGCGGACGCTCGGCGAGGCCGCGAAGGCGGTTGCGCGGGCTCGCGGGCGCTGTGTGCGGGGGTCGGCGAGGCGGTGCGTGTTCGTCGATTGCGACGCGGGCACGCCGAAGTTCGCGCGGCCCGACTGCGACACCGGCGTCGACGACGAAGTCGAGTACCGCTATTCGGGCGGCCGAAACTCGTCGCACCGGGGCGGCCCCGCGGCCCTCGAATGCTGTGTGGGCCGCGGGGTCACACGGACGCGCTCGTGGCCGCGGTGCCGCTGTGATAATCGAGAGAGCATGCGGATCTCCCCCTTCGTCCTTCTCACCGCGCTGACGGCCGCGGCGTGCAACGCCGACCCTTTGCCGAGCGTCACCGACGGCGCCAGCGAAACCGGCACCGAGACCGGCACCGGCACCGACACCGACACGTCGACGACGGCCACGCCGACCACGACCCAGAGCGACGACCTGTGCGTGCCGGGGTCGAGCGCCGGGTGTACGTGCCCGAACGGCAACATGGGCTCGCAGGAGTGCAACGCCGACGGCAAGAGCTACGGGATGTGCGAGTGCGAGGGCGGGGGCTCGAACTCCAACAGCGACGGGACGCTGGAGCCGACCTCGACGAGCACGGACGGCGTGACGACGACGGAGGGGACGACGACGACGGAGGGGACGACGGAGGGGACGAGCACGAGCAGCACGTCGACCGGCGAGGACACGACGACCGAGGGGGCGACGTGCGACGACCCGGGGCCGGAGCCGAACAACAGCGAGGCGAACGCGATCGACCTCGGCGATCAGGGCTGCGGGGCGATGGCGGAGACGGTCGAGGGCGTGCTCGACGGCGAGGACGACATCGACTGGTTCTCGTACCACGGGGTGTGGAACGGGCTCTGCATCGTCGGACCGAACACGCGCCACACGCTGACCGCCAGCGAGGACGTGCGCCTGTGCGTGTTCGCCGACTGCGACCAGGGCACCGCCGACTTCAACTGCCCGAACGGCACCACCGAGACCGAGTCGCCGAGCGGCGGCCACCCGGGCTGCTGCGGCGAGGGCGTCATGAACCTCAACTTCAACCTCGGCTGCGGGCTGCTCAACCCCAACAACGCGCGGCTGTTCATCCGCGTCGACCAGGCGCCGGCCGACGCGTGCGTCGAGTACTCGGTCGACTACGACTTCGACACATGAAAAAGACCCGCCTGCGCGCGGCGCAGGCGGGCCTGACGACGGCGAGCGCCGCCCGGATCAGTTGCTGATCCGGATGGCGTCGGCGATGACGACGAAGTTACCGGTGGTCCAGCGCGACACCGCGACCTTGTTCCAGCCGGCGGTGAAGTTGAAGGTGCCGACGGCGACCCACTGCTTGCCGCCCGCCTGCTGGTTGACCTTCACGGTGCCGAGGTTCTTGTTCTGGGCGTCGAAGGCGACGATCGGCGCGTCGGGGGCGCGGTTGGCCCCGGCCGTGTACCAGATCTCGACCTTCTTGCTGCCGCCCTTGTTGAGGAAGAACGAGAACTCGGCGGCGTCGCTGATCGGCGAGACCGAGGCGAACAGGTAGTTGCTGCCGTAGAAGCCGGGCGTCGACGCGGTGGCGGCCCAGTTGGCCGAGGCGTTGAACTTGGCGAGCGCGGCGTTGTTGTTGCCGTTGGCGCTGTCGATGATGATCTCGGCCGGGTCGGTGCCCTGCGGCGGCGGGTCGACGGGATCGGGCTCGGGATCGGGCTCGGGATCGGGCTCCGGCTCGGGCACCGGGTCGTTCGGATCGGGCTCGACCGGCGGCGGGTCCTCGGGCTGGCCGCCGCACGCGGCGGTGATCTTGTTGAAGTAGGTCGCCCACGGCCAGTTCGGGCCGGGGTCGATGCGGTTGTTGGGCTGCGCTGGCCGTGCGCGACGATGTGGTACTTGTCGATCGGGACGCCCTGGCGCTTGGTGATGTTGCACACCAGCTTGGCCGACTGCTCGATCAGGTTGGCGTTCCAGTTGGCCTGCTTGGCGAAGCCGGCGTGCTCGATGCCGACGGTGAAGTGGTTGCTGCTGACGCCCTCGAGCTGCGGCTCCTGCCCGCCGTTGAGGCTCTTCTTGTAGGCCGCGGCGATGTGGTAGGCGCGCTTGTCCTCCTTGACGAGCTGGGAGATCTCCGAGCCGTCCTCCTTGACCACATAGTGGGCGCTGACCTTGGACTGCGAGTTGACCAGCCAGCCCCAGCAGCCCGAGTAGGCGCCCTCGCACGAGTGGATGATGACCATCCGCACCTTGCCGGTGCTGTTGGCGGCGCGGCTGCCGTAGTTCGAGGTGGGCGCGGCGCGGAAGATCGCGCCCGGGTAGTCGGGGTTGGTGGCGAGCACCGGGCCGCCCGTGCCGTCGTAGTTGGGCTCGACGGTCGGCTCGGGCTGGATCTCCGAGATCACGTTGCCGTCGTTGTCGGTGACGACGAGGCCGTTCTTGATGACGCCGTAGACGTCGTAGTGGATGTAGGCGATCGAGGCGGCCTTGTCGCCGATGTCGGCCATGGCGGCGATCGACGGGGCCCACGCGCCGAGGTCGTCGCGGTCGATGCCCTCGGCGTCGGCCATGTCCCGAAGGACAGCCGCAGCGGCGCGGATGTTGGTCTCGCGGTCGGTCTTGATCTCCTCGACCTCGACGCCGAGCAGCTTGGCCGCGCGCTCGAGGTTGACGCCGCGCAGCGCCATGGTGCCGAACGCCGCGTCGCGGCCCTCGAACTCGACCTGGCCCTCGACCATCTCCCAGCGCGACTCGACGAAGCCGACGGCCTTGAGGATCGAGACCGGGACGCCGAACTCTTCGGAGGCGCGGATGAATTCGCCGTCGATGCCCTCGAGGTACTCGCCCGGGTCGGCCTCCGGCGGGTCCATCGGATCGGGCACGTCGATGCCCTGATTGCCGGTCTCGTCCTCGAAGCGCCCGCCGTCGTCGCCTTCACAGGCGACCGCGAGCAGGGGGAGTATCATGAGGGTGCGTGTACAGACGGTCCGCAGCATCATCGCCGCTATAGGCCAATGTCTCCGCAAGAACAAGAGGGTGACGAAGGCCTGACGACCCCGCAATGCGCGGGGGCCGTAGTCCACGTCACTTCTTGGACGGCCTTCGCCGACCTCTTCGCCGACGTTGACCGTCGCCGGACTTCGCGGATGGATTACGAATGCAGAAGGCCCGCAGGACGTTCGCAAGCGCGGGCCGTCTAGCGCTGTTTTGTCGGTTTCGGCCACGTTCGCACGCGTAGCTCCACGCCGACACTCACCTCGACGCCGCCCAGTGTGAAGATTCGTGGTTCGCCGAAGCGGACGCGTACGGCGTTGCCGGTCGGGGTCGCGCTGGCAGCCACCTCGGCGAACGCACCCAGGTCGAGGCGACGCGTGACGGCGTAGGTCGGGGCGATACGGATGTGCCCGCCGAGGAGCGGGGCCGGATCGGTCGATTCACCGAACTCGACGCGACGACCTGCGCGAGTCACGAACCACGGCTCGACCGAGAGGTTCGCGGTCGCGCGCAGCTCGAACCGGCCGCGAGTCAGCCACGCACCCGCGCCCAGGCTGACGCGCACGCGCGCGAGCCCGAACCGCTCTTCACGACTTTCCGGACCCATGCCGACGGCGGTGTGGCCAGCCGCGCGCACCCCGGCGGTGACCAGCCAGCGCCGCGAACCGCGGAGATCGACGCGGACCTCGCCGCCGCCCCCCCGCACGCCAGGGTCGGGCCCCAGGCCGAAGAGCGGGCCGCCGGCGAGGCCGAGGCCGAGGATCGGGCGCCTGTCTTCGAGGACAGGTGAGGGCGTGGCGCCGGGCGGCGGCTCGACGAGGTCGTCGGCGAGCGGTGGAGGTGACATGTCCTTCGGAGCAGGCGCGGGCGGAGGCGGGACGGGCTGCGGAGGGTCGGGGGTCGGCGAGGCGGCGAGGGGCTCGGCGGTTGGTTCGGCAGGCGGCTCTCCAGTCTCCGAGGACATGTCCTCGGGGACCTGTTCCGCAGGCGTCGCGGCGAGCGCGGGGCTGGCGGCCCGCTCGGGCAGCGGGGCGAGGGCGTCGTCGGCGATGGCGGCGAGCATCGAGGCGCACAGGCGGGCGGCGTCGCGAGGGCCGCCGCGAGGGCCGCGGCGGACGAACACGCGGCCGTCGCGGAGGATGACGGTGACGGCCAACTCGCCGGCCTGCAGCTCGACGTCGACGAAGGTGTGGTCGGGGTCGACGCTGGCGACGTCGCGCAGCAAGACGACGTCGGCGCCGCCGGAGCGCGGCCGCAAGGCGTCGGCGAGGGCCCGCTCGTCGAGGCCGCGCGCGCGCACGACGAGCGTCGGGGCGCGCGCGGCCGCGGCCGGCGGGACCGCGTGGGTGGCCGGAGGAGCGGGAGCGGCGAGGAGCGCCGCGAGGAGGAGCGCCGCCTGCGTCATGCGAGGGCGGCGGATGTTAGCAGCGCGCCGCGGTCACAGGCACACACTCATGATGCACGCCTGGGCGGGGGCGCAGTCGGCGTCGGTGTTGCACGGCGCAGGGCCGCAGTCGGGGTCCTGCGGGACGTTGGGATCGCACACGTTGTCGGGGCAGGAGTCGCCGGCGCACACGCACACTCCGTTTTCGCACAGGCTGCCGGGGCCGCAGTCGGCGTCGCTGGTGCAGACGAAGCCGCAGTCGGGGTCGAACGGGAGCATGGGGTCGCAGACGCCGTCGAAGCACATCGGGTCGACGTTCGGATCGCACTGGTCGCAGTCCGGATCGGCGGGGTTCATCGGATCGCACACGCCGTCGGGGCAGCCGGGATCGTTGGGGTCGCAGCCGCCGCACTGGGGGTCGTTGGGGTCGGCGCAGAGGCAGAGGCCGTTCACGCACGCCTGTCCCATGGGGCAGTCGGCGTCGGAGACGCACATGAACCAGCAGTCCGGATCCATCGGATTCATCGGATCGCACCAGTTGTCCGGACAATTGGGGTCGCCGGGCGGGCAGTCGTAGCAGTCGGGATCGCCGGGGACGTTGGGGTCGCACATGCCGTCGGGGCAGGCAGGATCGGAGGGGTCGTCGCACTGGCTCTGGCAGTCCGGATCCTCGAGGTTCATCGGGTTGCACAGGCCGTCGCCGCAGTCGAGGTCGCCCATGACGTCGATGTCGCACCAGCCGTCGCCGCCGCCGTTGCAGTTCGGATCCATCGGATCGGCGCACTGGCAGGCGCCGTTGATGCAAGCCTGTCCCTGGGGGCAGTCGGCGTCGGCGTTGCACTGGTTCTGGCAGTCGGGATCCGACGGGTCCATGGGATTGCAGACACCGTCGCCGCACCCGGGGAGGTTGGGATCGCAGCCCTGGCAGTCGGGATCCTCGGGGTTCATCGGGTTGCACTGACCGTCGTTGCAGTCGGGGTCGCCCATGACCTTGTCGTCGCACCAGCCGTCGCTGCCGCCGTTCGGGCAGTCGGGGTCGCCGGGGTTCATCGGGTCGCAGACGTTGTCAGGGCAATCGGGGCTGTCATCCGGGCACGGCGGCTGGCAGTCGGGATCGCCGGGCTCCATGGAGCAGACGCCGTCGCCGGGCGGGGCCCAGCAGTCGGGGTCGTTGTCGGCGTTGTTCGGGTCGCACTCGCCGTCCCAACAATCGGGGTCCATGGCCTGATTGGGATCGCAGACGGGCTGGTCGCCGCCGGTGTCCTCGTCGAGGCCGGCAGTGTCGCCGCCCTTGATGTCGATCTGGCAGGCGAGGCCGACGAGCAGGGTGAGCGAGAAGACGGACGATGGAAGGCGCAAGAAGGTACGCATGGGACTCCTCGGGACAAAATTTTCAAAGCGGACGCCAGTCAGGGCCCGGCGGTCCATGTCTTGTTTTTTTAATGAAAAAGAAGGGGGAGCTCTCAACAGTCGGGGTCGGCGGGGTTCATCGGGTCGCAGACGCCGTCGCTACAATCGGGATCGAGCGGGACCATGGGATCGCAGAAGCCGTCGGGACAGTCGGGATCGCCCATGGTGTTGGGATCGCACATGCCGTCGCTGGCGCAGTTCGGATCGTTGGGGTCGTTGCACTGGCAGACGCCGTTGACGCACACCTGGCTCATGGCACAGTCGGAGTCGGCGGCGCACTGGCAGTCGGGGTCGCTCGGATCCATCGCGTTGCAGACGTTGTCGTCGCAATCGGGGTCGCCCGGGCCGTCGCACACCCCGTCCATGCAGTCGAGGTCGGTGGGGTCGAGCATGAGGTTGCAGACGCCGTCGTCGCAGTCGAGGTCGTCGAGGTCGACGATGTCGCAGATGTCGTCGTCGCAGTCGCCGTCGCCCATGTTCTGCGGGTTGCAGTCGCCGTCGTGACAATCGGGATCCATCGGGTCGTCGGCGGGGCACCAGCCGTCGTCACAGTCGAGGTCGAATGGATCGGCGAAGTTGCACAGATCGTCGTCGCAGTCGGGGTCGAGCGGATCGTCAGGATCGCAGGCGCCGTCGGGGATGGGGCCGCAGCCGGGCGTGGCGCAGGTGGTCTCGTCGGTGCCGGCGGAAGTGGTGGTGTCGTCCGGGCCGGTGGTGGTGAGCGGGAGGTCGCTGGTGGTGGGCTCGCCGGTGGTCCGCGGATCGGTGGTGGTGGCGGACGAGGTGGTGAGCGGGTCGCCGCTGGCGCTCTCGAGCTCGAGCACGTAGGTGTCGATGCCGCAGGCGCAGAGCAGCGGGAGCCACGGCAAGAGGCGAAGACTGGGGTGTTTCATGGGACAGTGGCCTCGTCGGCCTCGCGCCGGTAGGCGCCGCCCGGAAAACGCTCGCTGTAGGCCCGCCAGCAGGCGGGCGCGCGTCGGCGTCGGTGAGCCGGCAGACGCCGGCGCTGGCCTCGTCGGCGAACCGCCCGCGCGGGAATTCTTTCAAATAGGCCTGCAGGAGCTCGCGGTGGTCGGCTTCGTCGCCCCGCCGCCGGGCGAGCAGCCAGCGGTCGGCGAAGGCGTGCTCGACCGCGGCTCGCCGGCCGCCGATGGCGATCATCTGGCGGTAGCGCGCGTCGGCCTCGTCGAGCGCGCCGGCCAGCAGCAAGGCCTCGGCCTCGTCGTCGAGCCGCGCGAGCTCTTGCGCGAGCGCGTCGCCGGGAGGCTTGCGGGTCGAAGGGCCAGGTGAAGCGGGGACGGATTGTGCAGAGCCGCGGCGGTGGACGGCGGGGGACGGGGGTTCAGGTTCGGCGAGGGTCGACCCGGTGCCGGCGGAGGGGAGAGCGTCGCGGACGGCGGCCGGCGATTCTTCAGACAATGTCCTTGAAGACATGTCACTCGGGATATGTACGCCCGGCCCGCGGGGTTCGGACCGGTGCTGCTTCGGGCGGTCGTTCACGGTGTCGTCGGCCTGAGCGCCGGTGAGCGCGCCTTGGACATCGGCGAGCCGGCGCCAGGCGCCGGCGCCCGCGACGAGCAGCAGCGCGGCGGCAGCGGCGAACACGAGCGAGGGCACCCGCGAGCGAGGGCGCGGGAGCGGCGGCGGCGGACGGCGCAGCTGCACGGCGACGTCGGCGTCGGCGAGGTCGCGCGCGGCGACGAGGAAGGGCGCGAGGTCGGCGGCGTGGCGATCGGTGTCTGACCGATCGGACATGTCGGACGCGGCGGCGTCGACTGGCCGATCGGGCATGGCCGATGGGGCATGTCCGGAGGGCAAGGCAGTGAGCGCGGGGGCTGCGGCCGGCGGGGGCACGGTGCCGGGGGCGAGGCGGTGGGCGCGGGCGAGGACGGCGGCGAAGCTGGGCGGCGGGCGCGTGGTGGCGCGCTCGGCCTCGGCGGCGGCGGCGTCGAGGAAGGGGTCGAGGCGGCGCTCGTCGGTCACGGCTCACCTCCGGGGAGCCAGCCCAGACGGCGCAGCTCGGCGTGGATCTGGGCGCGCGCGCGGCAGACCCGGACGTGGAGGTTGCCGGTGGTGATGCCGAGGAGGGCGGCGGCCTCTTCGCTGGCGAGGCCCTGGAGCTCGCGCACGAGGAAGGCCTCGCGCAGCCGCTCGGGCAGCTCGGCGAGGACGGCGTAGAGGACCCGGCTGCGCTCGCGCTGGAGGTGGGCGTCGTCGGGGCCGACGCCGGCGGGCGGACAGCTGCGGCCCATGGCCTCGAGCCGGGCGTGGGCGGCGGAGGTGTTGCGTTGCCGCCGCCAATACTTGCGCACGACGTTGAGGGCGACGCCGTGCAGCCAGCCCTGGAAGGAGCGCGCGGGGTCGAAGCGCTCGCGGCTGGCCATGGCCTGGGCGAAGGCCTCCTGCGCGAGCTCCTCGGCGACGCCGGTGTCGCCGGTGTAGTAGCGAGCTGGCGGAGGACGGCCGGATAACAGAGCTGGTAGAGGTGAGCCCAGGCGCCGACGTCGCCCTCGCAGGCGCGCGTGACGAGCGCGGGCGTCGGGCCGGCCGAGTCACCCGCGGCGGGCTCGACCGCGCGGAGGTGACTGGCCGCCAGACGGGCAGCGCGTGGGCTCGGGACGCTCATGCGAGGGCTTCATGGCGTCTTACCGCGAGCTGCGGGGGCATTACACGCGAGGGGGAGAAAACCGAGGGGCGCGCGGTCGCGCGTGGGGAGGGCGGCCGCGAAGCTGTCGCGCGGGTCCGATCGGGTCAGCGCGACGGCGGTGGTGATCAGGAGCTGGCGCGCTGGTCGAATCGTGGCACCGGCATGTGGCAATACGGGGTCTTGCGGGTGCGCACATAATAATTTTGGTGGTACTCCTCGGCGGGCCAGAACTTGCCGGCGTCCTCGACGGTGGTGGCGACGGCGTAGCCGTTGGCCTTGAGGCGGGCGATCAGCGAGTCGACGATCGCGCGCTGCTCGGGGCCGGTGACGAACACGGCGGTGCGGTACTGCGGGCCGATGTCGGGGCCCTGGCGATCGACCTCGGTGGGGTCGTGGATCTCGAAGAAGCGCTTGGCCACCGCCTCGTAGCCGATCTGCTGCGGGTCGAAGGTGACACGCACGGTCTCGGCGTGGCCGGTGACGCCGCTCGAGACCTGCTCGTAGGTGGGCGCGTCGACGGGGCCGCCCATGTAGCCCGACTCGACGTCGATCACGCCCGGCATCTGCTCGAGGAAGTGCTCGACGCCCCAAAAGCAGCCGCCGGCGAAGTAGCCGAGCTCGGTGGCGCCGCTGGCGGTCGGCGTCGGGGCGGCGGCGGGCGCGGGCTTCTTGTGGTTGGACTCGGTGGTGCCGCAAGCGGCGAGGACGAGCAGGCCGATGAACAGTCTTCGCGTGGTGGTGAGCATGGCGAGCGCTCCGGGGCTACGCGGGCGGGGCCGACGAGGTTACACGGGCGAGGTGGGCGAAAAAGCGCCGGGGGGCGAATCAGGCGCCGGGGCGGGCAGGAACTCGGCGGTGAGGCTGGCGACGAGCTCGAGGACGGGCGCGACGCGCTCGGGATCGCGGGCGCGCCAGGCGGCGAGGACGGCGCGCACGGCCGCGGGATCGTCGGCGCGAGGCGGGTCGTCGAGGAGGGCGGCGCGCAGGGCCATGGCGGGCGAGGGGGCGGCGCCGGCGGGCCAGACCGGGCGCGGGTGGTCGTCGGCGACGAGGCGCAGGAGCAGGGCGCGCAGGACCGGGCGCAGCTCGACGGTTTGACCGTCGGCGAGCCGAGCGAGCAGCTCGCCCTCGAGCCGGGGGTCATCGGCTGTCCTCGGGGACAGGCTGCGGACGTGGACCGCGGCGCTGCGGATCGCCACCGGCGGACCTCGTCGTTGCAGTCGCCAGCCGCTGGTGTCGACGCGGATGAGGGCGATCCGGCCGCGCGCGGCCAGACCGGCGAGCGCGGCGGCGACGATCCGCGAGGGGTCGCCGGTGGAGTGCGCGGCTGCCTCGGAGGACATGTCGAAACAGTCAGGCGCCGGCACTGCCGAGCGGACGGTGCGGACGACGCCGCCGCGCACGGGAGCGCGGACGCGGACGAACACTTGGCCGACGACGCGGTCGTCGTCGCGGGCCGCGGCGTCGTGGAGGTGCCAGCAGCGGCCGCGGTAGAGCTCGGGGATGGCGAGGACGACGCCGATGGCGAGGAGCGAGCTCGGGAGGGCGACGAGGCCGATGCAGAGCGCGCCGGCGATGTGGAGGGGCGATTCGGGCGGCCAGAACGGGTACAGCCACCACAAGAGCGGGCCCAGGCCCATGAGCGCCGCGGCGAGCAGGAGGGCGAAGGAGGCCCGGACCAGCAGAGCGCCGAGACCGTCCCACCACGGCGGGCGCAGCCAGACGAGGCGAGGGTCGCGGGGGTGACCACAACGAGGGCGGCAGTCCGGCGACCAGGTGCCGCAGGTGGTGCAGAGCGAGAGCTCGCGCCGGGCCATCGCGGCGCATCGTAGCGCACCCGCGACGCGCGGGCCCGGGAGGCGGCTTCGGGGGCTGCTGCGAGGTCGGCCCAGCGCGAGAGCTCGCGCCGGGCCATCGCCGCGCACGGGAGCGCACTCGCGGCGCGCAGAGCCGGAGACGGCGCCGCCGATCGCTGCGAGGTCGCGGCGGGGCCGGGCTGTTCGCGGAGCGCGGGCGTGGGTGCGGTGCTCTTGCGAAGGGGCGGCGCGGCGGGTCTCACGGGCTCGTGCTCGGGCGCGCGAGGCGGGCCTTGAGTCGCGCGGCCTCGCGGCCTACTGTCCTTCGGGTCATGCCGCCGCCGCTGTACTGCGTCACCGACGCGACCGTGCCGGCGACGACGACCGAGCTGCTGGCGGAGGCCTGTGCGGCGCAGGGCGTGGCGTACGTGCCGGTCGACGTCGGGCGCTTCGACCCGTGCGAGGAGATCGAGCTGCGGGCCGGCGATCTGCTGTTCCGGCCGGCGGTGTCGTACGCGGCGGTGCGGGTCGAGCAGGCGCTGTTCGCCGACTCGGTGGCGACGTTCTACGCGAGCGGCGAGGCGCTGTGCTTCGACGGCGCGGCGGCGCCGCTGCTGTTCGCGCGCCGCGGTCTGCCGATCCCGCGCACCGTGACGCTGCTGCGCAACGATCGGGCGCAGCAGCGCCGCGCGGTCGAGCTGCTCGGCGGGCTGCCGCTGGTGGTGAAGGTGCCGGGCGGCGAGGGCGGCGTGGGGGTGATGCGGGTCGAGAGCTGGGCGTCGCTGGTGTCGCTGCTCGACCACCTGTTCGCGGGCGGGCGCACGCCGCAGCTGATGACGTACGTGGCCGACGCGGTCCACTGGCGGGTGGTGGTGGTCGGGTCGCGGGCGGTCGCGGCCTATCGCAATCATCCGTATCCCGACGACTTCCGCAGCGGGCCGTCGCACGACCCCGCCGACTACGAGGTGCCGTCGCCGTCGCCGCTGACGGAGCTGGCGGTGGCCGCGACGCGGGCGATCCGGCGCGAGCTCGCGGGGGTCGACATCCTCGCCCACGCGAGCGGCCGCCTGTACCTGCTCGAGGCCAACTTCCCGTGCTACTTCCCGCAGGCGCAGGTGGTCGGCGGGATCGACGTCGCAGGGGCGATGCTGGAGCACCTGCTGGCGAAGTCGCGGCGCCTCCTCGAGATTTGATAAAGTGGCGTTTCAGACATGTGCACGAGAGCATGTTCTTTCGGACATGCGCTTCAGGCTATGCTTCCAGGGTCATGTGATGCCCAGCGCGGGGGCGACTCGGCGCCGTGCCTCTGCATCCAGCGCACGTGCGAAGGTTCGGCGCGGCTGGCGACGTGCCCCTGCAGCCGGGACGCGTGCGAAGTTCAGCCCGGTGCGCCTGACGGCGTGCTCCGCTGCATCCGGGGCATTTTTAAAGAAATTCAGCGCGACTTGGCGGCGTGCTCGCGGGCTCGCAGCTCGACGCGGACGGTGTCGTGCTTGCCGGCCTCTTCGACGGCGCGGGTCTTGAGGGCCTGCTCGGCGACTTCGCTGCGGGCGGCCTGGGCGGCGCGTTCGCGGGCCTCGAGGGCGAGGGTGGCCTGGCGCCGCTGGAACTCGGCGAGGCGGTCGGCGCGGTGCTGCTCGCGGGCGGCCTCGGCTCGCTGGCGGTCCTGCTCGCGCGAGGGGCCGGGGGTCGCGGCGGCGCGCAGGACGGCCTTGTCGTCCTGCTCTTCGGTTCGGGCCCCGGCGATGTCGGCCCGCCAGCGGGCGTCCTGGGCCGCCTGGACCTGCTTGTCGCGCTGTTCGCCGGGCTGCAGGCGGCGCTCGGCGAGGGCGGCGACGAGGGCCTTGTGGGCCTGCTCGTGGGCCGGGCCGAACTCGCCGGCCAGCTTGGCGTGCTGCTCGCGGGCGGACAGCGCGGCGGCGGGGCCGACGAGGTCGCGGCTGAGTGGGTCGACCTCGGTTTTGGCGGCCTGCTCCTCGGCGAGCAGGGGGGCGACGGATCGTTTGCGGTCGGCCTCGCGGGCCGCGGCGAGTTCGGGGGCGAGCTCGACGCGCTGCTTGTCGGCCGCCTCGGCGGGGGAGTCGGCGCGCTTGGCCGCGGACTCGTAGGCGCCGAGGAGGTCGGCCTCGGCCCTCGCGTGCGCCTCGGCGGTGACGAGCTGCAGCGGCGCGGCGAGGCTGGACGCGCCGAGCTTGCGGTGCTGCTCGGCCTTGCCGCGGTGCTCCTTGTCGACGTGCTCGTGCGGCGGGGCCGCGGCGAGGTGCGGGTCGCCGAGCCCGGGCGGCGAGAGGGCCTGCTCGCCGGACCCGGGCGCGGCGACGGCTTCGGTGGGGACGACGCCGGCCGCGGCGGCGCCGACGAGGGCGCCGAGGACCTCGCGGCGGCCGAGGGGACGGACGGCAGCGGGCGGGCTGACGCGGGCGCGCAGGAGGCCGTGATCGGCGAGCTCGTCGAGGGCGCAGAAGATGTCCTCGGGGACAGCCGAGAGTATTCGCGCCAGCTCGGTCGGGCCGCGCCGGCCGTCGACGAGGTCGAACAGGCGGGCGGCGAGGCCGAGCAGGACGACCTCGCCGCGCTCGCGGCAGGTCAGGACGATCGACCCGGCCGCACGCGTGACCGCCCAGCCGTGGCGACAGAGCTCGGGGTTCACGATGCGGAGCGGGTCATCGCCGGAGGAGGAGCGGCGTCACTCGGCGCCGGCGGTGCGCGCGAGCTTGTCGTAGTCGCCGCTGGTGATCCACTCGTCGAGGTGCTTGGCGCGGAGGATCGGGAACGGGTGGGTGCGCATGGCGGTGATGAGGAACTTGTAGACCTTGTTGAGGGTCGACTCGTCGGCCTCCTCGTAGGCCCGGATCTGCCGCAGGAACTCGTCCTGGTCCATCTCGGCGTAGAGCTTCTGGGCCCCGCCCGCGAGCTTCATGAAGGTGCGGAGGGCGACGTCCTTGTCCTGCACGCACATCAGCGCGGCGCGGTCGGCCGACAGCTCGCTCTTGCGCATCCAATCATACAGCGGCAGCTCGATGCCCTTGCCCAGCAGCGAGCCGAGCCCGAGCGTGGCCTGGCTGAAGATCTCGATCACCGCGGCGATGTTGCGGGCCACGGTGGTGTAAAGCGAGTGCTCGCACTTGATGTGGCCGACCTCGTGCGCCACCGCGAAGAACTGCTCCTGCTCGCCGAGCGCGTCGACGAGGCCGGAGGTGAGGACGATGAAGGGCCGCGTGTGGCCGTAGGTGTAGGCGTTGGGCACGGGATCGAGGCTGACGTACATCTCGGGCTCTTCGACCCCGAGGATCGCGCAGCTCCACTTGAGGTAGCGGTACAGCCGCGGGAACATCTTCTCGGTCACGCGCACGTTGTCGGCGATGTTCTCGAGGTAGAGGATCCGCTCGAGGCCGTACTCCATGACCTTGGCGATCAGGCGGTCGAAGCCGGGCACGCGGTGGAGCGCGGCGGTGGCCTTGATGTCCCACGGGTGCATGAAGTCGCGGGGGCCGAGGCCGGGGTAGGTCCGCAGCTTGCGCTGCTTCTTGGCCGCACCCTGGTTGAGGTTGGGGTCGTTCATGGCGCTCGCAGGGTCTTCTCGATGCGCTGGTGCAGGTCGCGGCGCATGTTGGGGGGGACGGCGTGGCCGACGTCGGGCCAGACCTTGATGGAGACCGGCCAGCCGAGGTTTTGCAGGTGCTCGACGGCCTGCTCGGTGGGCGCGAGCTTGACGGCCTGATCGACGGCGCCGTGAAGGGCGGCGATCGGCGGGGCGCCGGCGGGCTTCTGCCGCGGCCACAGCGGCGGCGGGAGCCAGCCGCCGACCGGGAAGGCCGCCGCGAACAGCTCGGGCGCGCGGACTGCCAGATAGAACGAGAGCATGCCGCCCTGCGAGAAGCCGGTGACGACCGGCTTGCCGACGGTGGGCCGCGTCGCCACGAGCTCGCGCACGAACGGGACGAGGGCGTCGCCGGCGCGGGCGATGCCGCTGGACAGTCCGCTGACGTCGGGGCTGCGCGCGCGGATCGGGAACCACGAGTAGCCACCCTCGGGGAGCGGGTCGATGCCGCGCGGGAGGATCACGCGGGCGGCGACGGGGAGGTCGTCGACGAAGACGGAGAAGCGCTCGGGGCGATCGCCGAGGCCGTGGATGGCGACGACCAGCGGCAACCTGGCCTCCGGGTCAGCCTTGCCGGTGACGAGCTCGATGTACTCGACGCCGGCGAGCGCGCGGTAGGCGGTGGCGGTGGCGGTGGCGGGCGGAGCGGGGGCCGGGGCGGGAGCCGGAGCCGGAGTCGGGGCGGGGGCGGGGGCCGGCGCGGGGGGCGGGGCGCTGGCGGCGGCTGGCGCCACGGGCGGGTCGCAGGCGGCCAGCGCGGCGAGGAGGAGGTGACGGACGCGCAAGCGCAGGGACATCGGCGCGCGTAGCGTGGCACACCGAGGGGGCCCGGTCCAGAGGCACGCGGCCGGCGGACCGATCGGGTCGCTGTCGGTATACCGACGTGAATTCGGGGAAGGCGCGGGACGCCGTGGCTGGTCGTCTTGACCGCCGATGCCGAGGATGTCTGAAGGGACAGGTTCTGAGCTGGGCGGTGGGGTGGTGCGGCTGGCGCGGTGCGAGTGAAGGCGGCGAGGCTCATGCTGTCCGAAGGGACATGAGCGCCACAGGGGACGCGTGGCTCGTGGGTGTCCGAAGGGACATGTCTCGCGGGCTTCGGGCGAGGGGGCTCGTCGTACCTCGCCGGCGAAGCGTGCGCTCGCGCGGGCGGTCCTCGTGGTCAGGTGTGGACGAGGAAGTCGATGGTGCCGGTGGCGGCGAACTCGGGGGCGTCGATCTCGACCTTGCCGCTGCCGCCGGCGAGGACCAGCATCGCCTCGATCACGGCCAGCTGGCCGACCTGCCACACGCGCCGGCGCAGCAGCTCGGGCACGTGCTGGAAGCGGACGGTGGTCGGGCGGGCGAACAGGACCTCGCAGGTGCCGCAGTTGCGGGCGGTGAACTTCTGCGCGTGCGGGTAGGCCCGCAGCAGCTCGACGGGCTCGCGGCCGAAGATGTGGATCACGCCGCGCACCAGCGGCTGGAACATCGGCATCGCGGGCGCCGCGGTGACCATCTCGGCGGCGAGCTCGTAGACGCCGGTCTCGCCGAGGACCGCGGCGACGGCCTCGTAGATGGCGGGCCCCCACGCGCCGGGCAGCCACTGCGTCCGCGAGGCCTCGGCGATCTCTCGCTGGACCTGCGGCTCCATGCGGCGCCGCACCTCGTCCGCCTCGGGCAGCTCGTCGACGTGCTCGAGCATCATCTTGAGCACGCTGGCCTTGAAGGCCGGCTCGGTGTCGAGCAGCGGTCGCAAAGCCGGGCGAACATATCCGTGCGCAGGCCGCAGGTCGAGGGTCGAGGGGCGAGGCGCGGCGGTCGCGGCGCCAGGACGTCGCTCCGGCGATGCGGACGGCTGCTGTCCGAAGGGACATGTCGTGACGACCCGTGGGCCGCCGGGGACATCGCGTGGGGGCGACCGACTGCCGACGCGCGTGGCGACTACGCGGGCGCGCGAGGCAGGCGGCGGAACAGGAACAGGCGCTCGACGGCGAACAGCGGGGCGTAGGCGAGGCCGAGCAGCGGGTAGGGGAAGAAGATCGCCATGATCGCCCACACTCCGAGGTGGAAGGTCCAGGCGAGCAGCGACCACACGCGGGCGAACTTCGGGCCGAGCAGGGCGACGGGGGCCAGCAGCTCGAGCAGCAGGCTGGCGGCGGCCAGGGGCGGGAACAGCCAGGCGTGGCGGACCAGCCAGGCGCCGAGCGGCGAGTACCAGTCGCCGAGGAGGTGCTTGCGCAGGTTGTCGTAGGCGATGTAGTTGCGCAGCAGGTCGGAGGTGGCCCAGCCGAGGCCGGACAGGCGCAGCTTGGCGACGCCGGCGACGAAGTAGGAGCCGACGGTGAGCAGGGCGAGCAGGCGCACCGGCCAGCCGTATGTGGTCGAAGGGACAGGTGGGGAGCGCCGCGGCGACGGGCGCGGCGGGCGTCGAGCGACCAGGCGTCGGCGGCCCGCGAGCAGCCGAGCGCGAGCACGTGCATGACCAGCAGGTTCTCGGTGTGGAAGATCATGCCCCAGGCGTTGCGGTAGCTCAGGACCCACAGCAGGACCAGGGCGAAGGCGGGGCCGGTGACGCGGAAGGCGAGGCCGAGGGCGAAGGCGAGGCCGAGGACCAGGGCGACGAGGGCCTGGGCGAGCACCGCGGCCGGCGGGAGCGGGGCCCCGAGGAGCGAGACGACGCCGACCGGGCGGAAGCCGCCGAGGCCGTGCAGGCCGAGCAGGTTGGGCATCCGCGCGGCCAGGTAGACGACCGCGAAGCCGCCGACGAGCAGGCGCAGGGCCGCCAGGCGCTCGGGCGGGGCGACCGGGCGGTACCAGCGGTCGACGGCCCGGGCTGCCCGTGAGAGCATGTCGGAGAGGCCATGTCCTTGCGGACCGGTCGCTTGGGACATGTCCTTCATCGCGGGAGCTTGCAGCGGGCCTGCCGCTTGGGCGGGGCCAGCGGGGTGGGGTCGCCGGCGAAGTAGGCGAGGGCGTCGTGGCGCTCGCTCACCAGCTTGACCGCGACGGCCTCGGCGTGGGCGGGGTCGGCGGCGACGCGGCGGGCGACGGCCTTGCACAGCGCGGCGCTGGCCTTCTTGCCGCGGCGGATCGCGTGGCGCAAGCTGGTGTCGGCCTGCAGCACCTCGTCGCTGCCGAGCGCGCGCGGGGGCAGGACGACCTGGGTGCCGTCGGCCAGGACGGCGACGGCGCGGTGGACGGTGAACACCGCGTCCTTGCGGCCGTGGGCGAACATCGGGAAGCTCGAGAACGGGAAGGAGTCGTAGCCGAGCGGGCGCAGCATCGGCGACAGCGACAGGCCGAGCAGGGCGAGGCCGACCAGCCACGGCCAGGCGGTAGGACCTCGAGTCGCGGGTGGCGCGGAGGACATGTCCTCGGGGACATGCGTGTTCGGGCGCGAGGATGCGTCGCCGGGCGACGCTGGCTCGTCGGCGCCGCGTGGGTCAGCCACCCTGGCTCCGCGGCAAGAGGCCGAGCTCGCGGCCGCCGTGGCCGAGGGCCGACCAGGCGTGCTGGGTGTAGTCGATGCGCACGTCGAGCGAGCCGACCGACTCCGACCAGCCGCCGGTGACCTTCTGCTCGCGCGAGCAGGCGAAGCAGTTGGCGGCGGACCACTGCTGCTCGACGAGGAAGGTCAGGACGAGGGTCATCAGCGCGGCGTCTTCGGGGCGCTGCTGGCCGTCGGCGGCGCGCACGGCCATGGCCGCGGCGAGGGCCTCGCCGAAGCCGGCCGACGGGGTGTTGTGCGGCACGAGCACGTTGCCGAACCCGTACGAGCCGACCAGCTCGGGGGCGACGCCGCTCGACTCGTCCATGATCAGGCGCCGCTTGAAGTCGACGTAGTCGAGGCAGAAGCGCTCGTAACCCGCGTGGCGGTGGACGCCGAGGGCGGCGCGGGCGGCCAGGCAGTGCCAGTTCTCCTCGAGGAAGAAGAAGCCGTAGAGGCCGTGGGCCCAGTAGTCGGCGGCGAAGTAGTCCATGGCCCGCCCGACCGCGGCCTGGACTTCCGCGTGCGCCGGCAACAGCTCGCTCGGGGCGCTGGCGGTCAGCTGCTCGAGCAGGACCAGGGCGTACACCGCCTGGCCGGCGGCGTAGAGGAGGTCGGGGCCGACGTGGGCCTCGCCGGTGGCGAGGGTGACGCGGGCATGGAAGCCGCCGCCTTGCCGCTGCATCGCCAGCAAGTAGCGACCGAGGGCGCCGATCAGCTCGTCGTGCTGCGGGCCGGTGCGGTCGCGGCAGGCGAGGAAGGCGATCAGCGGCAAGGCGGTGCTGCCCAGGTCGCCGAGGACGGGCGGCCGACCTTCCTGATAGGACAGGACCGAATAGCCATGTTGGGGGTAGTCCTTGCGCAGGCCGGCGAGCATGGCGAGCGAGCTGCGGGCGGCCGGGACCGCGGCGGCGGTGCCGAGCTCGCACAGCGCGAGGGTGGTGCCGGCCTGGCGCGGGACGGCGAAGCCGCGCCAGGTGACCTTGCCGGTGAACGGGTGCAGGAGGTAGCGGAAGCGGCCGTCGTCGGCCTGGGCGGCGAGGATGTGGGCCTCGGCGCCGGCGACGGAGGCGGCGAGGCGCTCGGCGTCGAGCCGATCGATCGGGTCGCGCAGGCGCGGCAGCGGGCGCACGCGGCCGGTGCGATCGACGAGCAGGCTGACGGTGGCGAGGCGCGTGAGGCCGTCGACGCCGACGTCGGGCTCGGGGGCCGGGTCGCCCTTGCGCGCGAGGGCCTTGCGCAGGGCCGCCGGCGCGGCGCCGAACCGCAGGTCCTCGATGAACGGCAGCGGGGTGTAGGTGAGGAATTGATTGAGGCCGAGCAGCTGCCACGGGAGCAAGCAGCGCGCGCCGGCGCAGGCGCCGTCGAGGCCGGGCCGCAGGAGCAGCGGCAACGGGCCGGGCAAGCCGTCGCGCAGCGGCTGGGCGCCGCTGACGACGTCGATCTTCATCGGCCCGGGCGCCCCGGCGTCGGCGACCACGGCCCCCAGCGCGGTGACGAGTTCGGCGGCGCTGTCGGCCTGCACGCAGCGCGCGGCCGGGCGCAGCTTGGCCGGCTTGCCCTTCTGCGCCGGCTTGTCGGCGACGGGGTAGACGACGAAGGCTGTGGGGCGATCGACGGGGAAGTCGCAGGTGATCGGCGCACGTGTCCACAAGGACAGGTCGGCGTCGGGCCGCGGGCGCGGGCGCGGGAGGACGTCCTGGATCGCCGCGGCGAGGGCCGCGGGGTCGTGATCGATCACCGCGATCGGCTCGGCGGCGGACGCGGCGGCGGCGCGCCACAGCGAGAAGGTGACGAAGGCGATCGCCACCGCGAGGCCGCCGGTGACGCGGCGGCGCAGGCCGGGGCCGGAGCCGAGGCCCCCGGTGGCGGCCAGACCCCACACCGCGAAGGGCAGGGTGAGGAGGACGAGGACGCCCCACACGGCGGCCAGGGCCGCGAACACGCCCTTGCCCAGGCCGCCGTAGAGGGCGGCGACGTAGGTGCCGGCGCGCGCGGCCACGAGGGTCTGGATCGCGAGATAGAGCAGCGACAGGGCGGAGCCGATCCGCCACACGAGGCCGCGGCGGCGGCTGCCGGCCAGCGCGAACGCGGCGGTGACGGCGTGGGCGAGCGCGAGGCCGGCGGTCATCGCCGCGAACGCGGTCCAGCGCTGCCACGGGAGCACGCTCGCGGCCCAGGCGAAGATGCCCGCGTGGACGAGCGCGAGGGCGGCGAGCGACCAGCGCGGGACAGGACGGGGCGACGTGGACAGACCCGGCGCGCTCGGGTCCTGGGGCGAGACCATACGAGGCGTGTACCACATGCAGGCGATGTCCTGCTTCGCTTGTCCGCGCGCGCGCGTCGGCGTCGGGGGTGCAAGCGGCGAGGAAGGGTGCTATTGCCGAGAGCGGATGGTCGGTTCGGTCGTCGCGTCGGCGCTGTCGCTCGTGGTCGCCGTGTCTCCCGCTCTGCCGCAGGCGGCCGCGCAATCCGGTCGCGCGCCGCGCCGCGCAGACGCGGCCGAGGTGCGTCTGTCGCCGGACGCGCGGCTGGGGCTCGGGATGGGCCTCGGCCTGACCGGCGGCCTGACGATGGGGACGGGGATCGGCCTCGCCTTGCGCGACCGTCACGTGTATCGGACGTTCGTGCCGGCGCCCAACAACGCCGTCTACGTCGCGGCCGTGACCGCGACCAACACCGGCTCGGGGATGATCGGCGCGGGCCTCGGGCTCGGGGCGAGTGCGCTCACCGCGGGGCTCGGGGCGCGCGACCGGGCGCTGTGGAGCGAGGTCGCGGTCGGGGGGACGCTCGCCATCGCCGGGGTGGCGTGGTACGTCACCGAGTGGCAGCGCGTGCAGAAGATGCTCTACGACGGCGGCAAGGATGATGTGGCGCTCGACCTGAGGCCGATGCCCCGCGAAGCGGCGGCGGCGGCCTTCATCGGCGCCGGCGTCGGCCTGGCCTTCGGGGCAGGTGTGGCGCTGCTGACCCGCTACCTCGTGGCCCGTCGGCTGGTCCGCCCGGGCCGCGGGTCGCTCGCCGGCGCGCCGCTGGGCGTCGGGCTGGTGGCGCGCTTCTGACTTTCGACTCGCCATGGCCGCTGCGTCCCGCGTACTCCTCCCCGGCCTCGTCGCCGCCGCGCTGGCGGCCGCGACGGCGCCCGGCTGTCACTCGTCCGGCTGTCGCGACAGCGACTACGCCTGCGCCGCGCTGGCCGACACCAACACGAGCGGCGAGCCGGACACGACCACCACCGAGACGACGACGTCGACGCCGCCGCTGACGACGTCGACGGAGCCGACCTCGACGACCGAGCCGCCGCCGAGCTGCGGCGACGGGGTGGTCGCCGGCGACGAGCTGTGCGACGACGGCAACGCCGACGACCTCGACGCCTGCAAGTCGGACTGCACGCCGACGGCCTGCGGCGACGGGGTGGTCCAGGCCGGCGAGGAGTGCGACGACGGCAACGCCGACGACAGCGACATGTGCGTCGGCACGTGCCGGTGGGCCCGCTGCGGCGACGGCTTCGTCCACGCCGCCAACGAGGAGTGCGACGACGGCCCGGCCAACGACAACCAGGCCTACGAGGGCTGCACCACCGGCTGCGTCCGCGGGCCCCGCTGCGGCGACGCGCTCGTCAACGGCGACGAGGACTGCGACGACAACAACACCGACGAGACCGACGGCTGCATGTCGTCCTGCGTCGAGGCCAAGAGCTGCCTGCAAGTCAAGACGGCGCTGCCCGAGGCGAGCACCGGCCAGTACCGCATCTGGCCCGAGGCGCTCGGCAGCGAGAACAGCGTCGACGTGTGGTGCGACATGGACAGCGACGGCGGCGGCTACACGTTCCTCAAGGTCGACACCGAGTTCGGGCTCGAGAGCGACAAGGGCGCCAAGAAGGCCGAGGAGGTGTGCAAGAAGTACGGGATGCACCTGCTCGTCACGCGCACGCCGGCGCACGTGATGTCGTCCTACAAGGTCGCGACCACCGCCAACGTGGCGCCGGTCGGCGGCGGCACGGTGCCCGCCGGGGTCGACTACCTGGCGATCCTGGCGATCTATCCGGCGACGCCGGGGGCCACGTGCGAGATGAAGGCCCTCAACTCGACCGACTGCCCGGGCTGGCGCGCCGGCGACGACCAGCCGTACTGGGTCCGCGACACGCCCTACGCCGACCAGCCCGACGCCGACCACTGCGCCGGCTGCTCGATGATCTACAAGTGGAACCCCGACGGCACCGCCAAGAGCTACACGACCGTGAGCTTCGGCGAGGGCGCGAGCAGCTACCGCTTCCTCTGCGACATCGGCGACAAGCACCCGTGAGCCGCGGCCGGGCGGCCGATGGCCGTGAGTCGACGACGCGCCCCCGGGGGCGGACGAGGACTACAGCCTGCGCTGAAGTCGTGCCATAACCCGGCCATGATGATCCTCGCGCACCGCGGCGCCAGCGATACCCACCTCGAGAACACGCTGCCCGCGTTTCTCCACGCGCTGGAGCGCGGCGCCGACGGCGTCGAGCTCGACGTGCAGCTGTCCCGCGACGGGGAGGTGGTGGTGTTCCACGACGCCGAGCTCGTGCGCCTCGCCGGCCGCCAGCAGCGGATCGAGCACACCACGTGGGACGAGCTGGCGCAGGTGCAGCTCCACCGCAACCAGCGGATCCCCCGGCTGTCCGACCTGCTCGACGTGTGGCCGACCGACCGCTGGCTCAACGTCGAGCTCAAGGCCGGCGGCGCGGCGGTGGCCCAGAAGACGGTGGCGCTGCTGGCCGGCCGACCGAAGGTGATCCTGTCGAGCTTCGACCCGCGCCTCTTGCTGGCCGCCCGCGCGGCCGGCAGCGCCTACGAGCACGCGCTGCTGCTCGCGGCCCAGAGCCCGCCGTTCCTCCACGTCGGCGGCGCCCAGGCGTTCGGCTGCGGCGCGGTCCACCTCGACCACCGCCTCACCACCGCCGCCACGGTCGCCCGCTACCACGCGCAGGGCCTGGTCGTCGGGGTGTGGACCGTCAACAGCCTGCTGCGCAAGCAAGAGGTCGCCGCCTGGGGCGTCGACCGCATCATCACCGACTGTCCGTGAGGACATGTCGCCCGAGACATGGCCTCAGGCGCATGGCGCGAGGGTCATGTCCCGACGCGCGCCGGCCGCTCGGTGTAGAGCGCCTCGGCCAGGTGCAGCGGGAACCGGCGGACCGACAGCAGGTGGCGCGCCGCGCCGAGCGGGCTCTTGGGCAGCTTGCTGAAGTACCGCATGGCCCGCGGCAGCTCGCCGAAGGTCCGCTCGAGCACGCGGAAGTGGTCGTCGTCGAGGATGTTCTCGCGCACCAGCGAGGCGGTCATCGGCTGGCGGCGCCGGAACTCGCGCACGTAGGCGAGCAGGCGGTCGTGGTACTCGGGGTCCTCGACGGTGGCGAGGATCGAGGCGGCGCGCGGGTGGGTGCCGCCGAGGATCGCCACGACCTGCTCCTCCATCGCGTGCAGGCCGTCGGGGAAGGACTCGAGCAGCTGCAGGTCGTAGTCGGGGTTGGCGTGGACGACCTGGAGGACGTGGCCGATGATGGTGTCGCGCGCGCTGTTGAGGCCCGTGGGGTCGATCAGCGACGCCGGGTCGTCGAGGAAGCGCAGCAGGGTGTGAAAATAGAAGTTGATGCCCTTGGACCGGTAATAGTCGGCCGCGCAGGGGACGATGAAGAAGCGCAGCATGTCGATCGCGCCGAGCATCCGCTGGAGCCGCGTCGGGATCTCCTCGACCCACCCCAGCTCCTTGAGGCGCTGCAGCCGCGGCACGACCTGCCGCTCGTCGCCGTAACTGCGGAGCGCCAGGGCCAGGTTGAGGAGCTTGCGGCGCCGCGTCGGACCGTCACCCATCGCCCTGCGGAGTAAGGTGAAGGGTGGCTCTCGAAGACGGGAAGTCGTCGTCTCGGGTCGCGGTGGAGGCTCGGTCGCTTGCATGGCCATGCTTTCCTGGAACGTGAGGGCGAGGGGTCGGGTGTGCAAGCGCGTTCGCAGCCCCGGGGCTCGACTTGGGTCACACCCCGCAGAGCCCCGTCTGCGCCGTGCTAGCCTGGCTCTGGTGAAGCTCCGTGAGGCGCGCCGGCGCTTGCCCGTGGTGGAGTCGTTGCCGCCCGGTCGCGGCCGCCGCGTGCTCCCGCCGCCGCGGGGCGCGGTGCAGCGGCCGGCGCTGGCGGTGTGGGAGTTCACGCGCGCCTGCGACCAGCGCTGCAAGGCCTGCGGGCCCCGTGCGGGAGTCGCGCGGCCCGACGAGCTGACGACCGAGGAGGCGCTTCGCCTGGTCGACGAGTTGGCCGAGCTCGGCGTCGGCGAGGTGGCGCTGATCGGCGGCGAGGCGTACCTGCGCGCGGATGTCCTTGGGTCATCCGACGCATCCGCGAGCGCGGGATGAGCTGCTCGCTGACCACCGGCGGGCTCGGGCTGACGCAGACGCGCGCCGACGCGCTGGTCGAGGCCGGGCTGCAGCTGGTGTCGGTGTCGATCGACGGGCTCGAGGCCAGCCACGACGCGCTGCGCGGGACGCCGGGCGGCTGGCGCCGCTGCTTCGAGGCGCTGGCACATTGCCGCGAGGCCGGCGCGCGGATCGCCGCCAACACGCAGATCAATCGCCTGTCCTGGCGCGAGCTGCTGCCGCTGTGCGAGCTGCTGGCCGACGCGGGGGCCGAGGTGTGGCAGATGTTCCTGACGATGCCGCACGGCAACGCGGCCGACCACCCCGAGCTGCTGCTGCAACCATTCGAGCTGCTCGAGCTGTTCCCCGCGCTCGACCGCGTGATCGCCCGCTGCGCGGCGCGCAGGATGCGGTTCTGGCCCGGCAACAACCTGGGCTACTTCGGCCCGCTCGAGGGCAAGCTGCGGCGCCTGCAGCAGGAAGACGGCCACTACAAGGGCTGCTCGGCCGGCCGCACGGGGCTCGGGATCGAGGCCGACGGGACCATCAAGTCGTGCCCGAGCGTCGGCGGGGCGGTCAACGCGGGCGGCAACTGGCGCGACCACGGGCTGCGCGCCTTGTGGGAGCGGGCGCCGGAGATCCGCTACGTCGAGGACCGCGGCGTAGATTCGTTGTGGGGCTACTGCCGCGATTGCTACTACGCAGAGACGTGCATGGGCGGCTGCACGGCGATGAGCGAGCCGCTGCTCGGACGGCCGGGCAACAACCCGTATTGTCATCACCGCGCGCTCGAGATGGACCGCATGGGGCTGCGCGAGCGCGTGGAGCAGGTCGCAGGCGCGGACGACGAGGCGTTCGCGCACGGGCTGTTCCAGATCGTGCGCGAGCCGAAGGTGGCGGGGGCGCTGCCGGTGACGATCGAGGGGCCGCGCACGGGCCGAGAGGTGGCGTTCTTCGGCGCCGGGACGCCGCTCGAGCGAGCGGGGGAGACGGAGCCGTGACGCGAACGCGGCGGGCGAGAGCGGGCGCCGATCCGCAGGGCTGCATGCATGGCCCGGCCGTCGGGCAGCGCGTGAGCGGCGATGCGAGGCGCTCGTCTCGCGGCTGTCCGCGGGGACATGTCATTCCCGCGGGCGGCCCGAGCCTCGCGGTCGATCGTCGACCGGATTTGACGCGACATGTCCTCGGGGACAGCTTGACGCGATCGCTTCACGGGGCGGCCGGGAGCGCGCTGGCGAGGGCGACGGGGCGCTGCGGCTCGCCGAACACGCTGCCGGGGATCAGCAGGACCCGGTGGGTGCACAACAGCTCGCGGGCGTCGCCGTCGAGGCCGACGAGGTAGCCGCGCTCGACGGGGAACGGCGCGAGGCCGCGGGCGCGCAGGTCGGCGACGAGGCGAGCGCGGTGCTCGTCGATCGCGGCCACGAGCGCCGCGGGGAGCTCGGCGTGGTCGGCGAGGAGGCGCGCGGCGAGCCACAGGTCGGCCTGCGGGGGGCGGCGGCGCGAAACACCGGACCGAGGCGGTCGAAGTCGCGGGCCGGGAGGTGGGCCACGCCGAACACCCGCGGGTACAGCCAGCCCTTCGACAGTGAGTCGAGGTAGAGCACCTGGCCGCTGGCGAGCAGCTCGAGCGTGGCGGGGGAGAGGCGGCGGCCGAAGCTGTAGACGCCGTCGAGGACGAGGCGGCGGTGCGGATCGCGGGCGAGCCAGGCGAGCAGGGCGGCGCGCTCGTCGGCGGCGAGGCTTCGACCGTGCAGCTTGAGCGGGTCGGGCAGGACGAGGGCGGCGACGTCGGCCCGGGTGGCTCGATCGAGGAGATCGGCGATTGCGAGCTCGGGGAAGGTGGCGACGCCGACGGTGGCGACCCCGGCGGCGCGCGCGAGGTCCCAGTAGACGGGATAGACGTCGGTCGGCAAGGCGAGGCGCCGGCCGGCCACCGCCATGTGGGCGAACAACAGCGAGAGCGCGTGGCGGACACCGGCGCAGATCATGGCGCCGCGGGCCGCGGCGGGCGGGAGGCCGCGCAGCTCGCACCAGGCGCGCGCGAGGTCGCAGCGATGCACGGTGCGCGGCGGATCGGCGCGTTCGAGCGGCGGACGCAGGTCGGCGAAGGCGGCGGAGATCCGCGTCTCGCAGGCCCGCAAGACGGCGGGCTCGCGCACGCCGCCGCTCCAGGCGAGGAACTCCCGAAAATTCATGCGGCGGCCTCGTCGAGGCCGATCGCGCTGGCCCGATCCTCGAGCGAGACGAGGCAGGTGTGATCGGCCATGACGTTCCAGCTGCGCGCGAGGCCGTGGGTGCGCTCCCAGAACAGGCTGGGCTCGGTGTAGGCGGCCACGCGCATCGGGCTGCCGGCGATCGTGCCGGCGTAGACCGGCGCGCCCCAGGGGAGGCGCTCGCGCTCGGCGAATTCGCGGGTGCGTGCCCACTCGTGGACGCGCGACAGCGGGACCTGATGATCGGCGCTGTACTGATTGGCGGCCAGCGAGTGATAGACCGACTCGCGGCTGGTGGAGACGTAGAGCTCCTTGAAGCAGACCTCGTGGGCGCCGCGAGCGGCGGCCCATTGCACATAGGCGTCGATGTCGGCCACCGATTCGACGCCGCCGCGCTGAAGCACGCAGATCAGGCGCGTGCGCAGGGAGGTGCCGCGCGCGGCCTCGAGGACGCGCTCGGTGTGGGTCTCGAGGTTCATGCGCGCGGCGTTGACGGCCTCGTCCCAGTGGTGGCGCGAGACGGCCAGCACGCCGAGGCCCGCGGCCGCGAGGTCGGTGATCCACGCGCGCCGCTCGCCCGCGTCGGCGCCGGCGAAGCGCACGCCGTTGGTGATGAGCACGACCTTGGCGAAGAACTCGCGGCAGGTGCCGACGAGGCCGAGCAGGCGATCGCGGGGGAGCAGGGTCGGTTCGCCGCCGCCGGTGATGACGGCCCGCTCGGCGCCGCGGCGGCGGGCCGCGGCGAGCCAGCGCGCCGCGAGCTCGAGGTCGAGGCGCCCGCCGGCCTGCTCGGCGGAGGCCGAGGCCTCGGAGAAGCAGAACGGGCAGCTGGCCTGACAACCACGCGCGATCGGGAGGAAGGAGATCGATCGCGGAGCAATGCGCGGATAGGGGGCGAAGCGGGCGGCGTGGAGGGCGAGGGCGCGGGCGGTGGCGTCCTCGAGCGGGATGGCGGCACCGAGCTGACCGTCGCCGTCGATGGCGTAGACCCGCTGGACCGGGAGGTCGCCCGAGGGCCACACGCGGCCGAGGCCGTTGCGCTCGTTGACGCGCAGCTCGCCGGCAGGGAGCCGCGCCTCGAGGGCGACCAGTGCGTCGCCGGGCAGGGCCAGCCGCGCGAGCAGGCCCCGAGCCTTGCGCACGCCGATCGCCAGCTCGTCGGCGGCGAGGACGTGCACCACGTCGGGATAGGTGCTCTCGGAGATCAGCGATTTGCGGTAGCGCCGCTGGTACTTGTCGAAGCCGCGCGCGAATTGCTGAGCGTGACGACGTGATACACCGTCGCCCGGGGGAGGCGCTGTCCATGACCGGCGCCAATCTACCACGGCGATCGCAGGCCGGCAGCCGCGCGCAGGCCGCGAAATCGGCGCGGTTTGGCGCGACTCGGGCCCTCGTGCGGGCATTCGCGCGACCGCGCGAGGCGAGCATTCACCGCCCCTGGTGCCATGAATCGCAGGTTCACAGCGAGGCGAGCAGCAGGCAGGCGGCGATCCACAGGCCGCCGGCGAACATCCACAGCGTGCAATAGCCGATGATGTCGCGCGCGCGCACGCCGGTGATCGCGAGCAGCGGGACGGCCCAGAACGGCTGGAGCATGTTGGTCCATTGATCGCCGTAGGCGATCGCCATCATGGCGTGGGTCGGATCGACGCCGCGATCGAGCGCGGCGCTCATGACGATCGGGCCCTGCACGGCCCATTGCCCGCCGCCCGAGGGGACGAAGAGGTTGAGGAAGCCGGCCGAGACGAAGGTGAGGGTGGTGAAGACGCGCGGATCGGCGGCGGCGAACAGGCCCGCCAGCGCCGCGGCCAGGCCGGTGCCCTTCATGACGCCCATGATGCCGCCGTAGAGCGGGAACAGCAGCAGGATGCCGGCGGAGGCCCGGGCGCCCGCGTCGCAGGCGCGCACGAAGGCGTCGGGGCGGCCGTGCAGGACCAGCGCGAGCACCCACAGGGCGAGGTTGATGGCGTTGAGGTCGATGGCCGCGCCGGCGGTGTCACGGGCGGCGAACACCAGCGCGGCGGCGGCCGGCAGCGCCAGCGCCCACACGACCAGCGGCGAGCGCTCGAGGCGGTCGAGGCCGGTGGTGTCCGCAGGGGCATGCGCTTCGGGACCTGTCTCAGGGGGCATGTCGTCGGGAACATGTCCCGAAGGTGCGGGGTGTGGGTCGGGGTCGACGCCGGCGGCCGGGGTGAGGGCCATGAAGACGAGCGGGGCGAGCAGCCACAGGCCGACGGTGACCGCGAGGTTGAGGCCGCCGAGCAGGCTGTCCGTCAGGCCGATCGGGCCGACGCGGGCGGCGAGCTCGGGGCCGAGGACCTCGGTGAGGTCGGCGAGGGTGGTGGCCTTGAGCGGGGCGGTGCCGGACAGGCCGCCGTGCCACACCATCATGCCGGCGTAGCCGGCGGCGCACAGCAGGGGGTAATGCAATGAGAGGCCGCGACGCCGGGCCTCGTCGCCGGCGGTGCGGGCGAACATGGCACCGCAGACGAGGCCGAGCGACCAGTTGAAGAGGCAGAGGGTGCAGGAGACGAAGGCGACGAGGCCGACGAGCCGGCGCGGACCGGGCGCGAGGCGTGCCAGGGCCTCCAGGCCGCGACGCACGGGCGGAGCGGCGGCGAGGGCGGTGCCGAGGGTGAGCATCAAGGCCATCTGCCCGGCGAAGGCGAGCAGCGACCACAGGCCACCCGCGGCGCTCCACAGCCGCACGGCGCGGACGAGGCCGCCGTCGCCGACCGCGAGGGCGCCGGCGACGAGGGTGACGAGGGTCATGCCGACCGCGACGACGAACGGGTCGGGCGTGAAGCGACCGAAGCCGCGACGCACTGCGAACCCGAGGCGGACGAGCGGAGGGAGACGGGGCACCCACGAGGATGGTAGCGCCGTGCGGCGATTTGTGGGACCGCGGCCCGCATGCGCCAGGGACGGCCGTCGACTCGGAGGCCCGCGCGGTTCGCTGGCCGTCGGGAGCCGCGATCCGTGGGACGGGAGGAGCGGCGAAGGGACGGCGGTTGATGTGGGGCTCGTGTAGAGATCGACCTCGGCTCGGCGTCGGCGCGCCGAGCGTGCTCGACTACCGGCCCGGCGCGCCCGGGCCCCGGGGGCTGCGGGGCGACCGGTGGATCGTCGCGGCGCCCGGCTTCGCCGCGTTCGCGGCGGCGCTCGGGCTCACGAAGTGAACGAGGTCCGGAGGACATGGCCCATGGAGCATGTCCTCAAGGGCATGCTCTTCAGGGCATGCTCCGAAGGTCAGGCGCTCGCGGGCGCGGCGGCGGCGGCCTGGCACAGGGGGCAGGCGCGGGCGGCGTGGGGCTCGTCGCGGCGGTGCAGGTCGAGCACGGCGCGGGAGATCTCGGCCAGCTCGCGGCGGACCTCGCGGCGGGCGCCCTTGACCCGGGCGATCTGCATGTCGTCGTAGCCGGTGGTCTGGTGGCGCATCCAGGCGATGACGGCGGCGCGGGCCCGTTCCTCGACGGGGATCCGCTCGGTGCGGGCGACGGTGCCGCTGCCGACCGGCGTGGCGTGCTGGGTGACGCGGGCGGCGACGGTGCGGGCGAGCGCGTCCCAGCGCGGGGAGAAGCGCAGGAACTCGAGCACGGACTGCTCGAAGGTGACGACGTAGGTCGCCTGGGTCCGCTCGCGGCGGGCGACGTCGGCGGCGCGCTTCTTGGCGTGCGACTCGGTCGAGCGCTCGGCCTCGAGCGCGGCGCGCAGCGACTCGATCGTGTCCGCGGGCGCCCACAGCCCCTTTGAAAACACCTTGCGGCCCTTCTTCTCGACCACGGCCCACGACGGGCCGGCGAGCTTGACGCGTCGGGTCAGGGCGGCGTCGCCGGGCGGCAGGCAGGCCCAGCCCGGCGGCGGCGACAGACGGCGGCCGTCGGGGGCGACGAAGACCCGCGGATCGGCGGTCGGGGCGAGGGTCAGCGACTCGCTCATCGTGCGGCGGACTGTGCCAATCCGCGCGCGGGCTGTCGAGGGTGAAGCGCTTGCGCGTCGCGTCGGCGGCGGCGAGCCCGCTGCGGCAGCATTTTTTCGCGGCGCTCGCCGTGTTCGAAAGTGGGACGAGGGAGTGCCAGATCCGGACAGCGCGGCGCGGCTTCGACGGCGAAGCTCGTGAAATCGTTGGTGGCGCGGCGTTTGCGAGACGAGCGGGCGTGGACATCCCTCGCAGTCGGCGCGGATGGCTTGTGCGGCATGGGGGCAAGCTGCTCGCGGCGCTCGTGGTCGTGAGCGGTCTGGTGATCACGACCGTGGCGATCGGTCAGCTGCACGCCGAGCCGCCGACGGTCACGCGCGCGAGCCTATGGTTCGGGACGGTCGAGCGCGGCGAGATGCTGCGCGAGGTCCAGGGCAACGGGAAGCTGGTGCCCGAGCACATCCAGTGGATCACCGCGCTGTCGGCGGCGCGCGTCGAGCAGATCTTCGTCAGGCCGGGCACGGAGGTCGCGGCGGACACGGTGATCCTCGAGCTGCGCAACCCGGAGCTCGAGCTGCAGGCGCTCGAGGCGGAGCGACAGGTCGCGGCGGCGCGGGCCGAGCTGGTCAACATCCGGGCGACGATGCGCGGGCAGAAGCTGCAGCAGGAGGTCGCAGTGACGGCGCTGCAGATCGAGCAGTCGACGGCGCAGCGCAAGGCGGTGGCGAACGCGGAGCTCGGCGGCCGCGGCTATGTGTCCCGCGACGACGAGCACGCCGCGCGGGCGCAGCTCGAGTCGATCGACCGCCGCATGGGCCTCGAGGCCGAGCGGGTCGCGGTGCTGGGCGACGGGCTGAAGCAGCGGATCGCGGCGCACGCGGCCCAGATCGATCGACTGGTGGCGATCGCGGAGTTCCGCCGCGAGCAGCTGGCGGCGCTGGCGATCCGCGCGGGCGTGGCCGGGGTGCTGCAGGAGCTGCCGCTCGAGCCGGGCCAGTGGGTGCAGCCGGGCGGCCTGCTGGCGAAGGTGGCCCGCCCCGACCGACTCAAGGCGCGCCTGGCGATCCCGGAGACCCTGGCGAAGGACGTGGCGATCGGGCAGGTCGCCCGCGTGGACACGCGCAACGGGATCGTCGACGGCGAGGTGGTGCGCGTCGATCCGGCGGCGTCGGGCGGGACGGTGACCGTCGACGTCGCGCTGACCGGCGCGCTGCCCCGCGGGGCGCGACCCGACCTGAACGTGGTCGGCCGCGTCGAGCTCGAGCGCCTGCCCGAGGTGATGCACGTGCGCCGGCCGGCGTTCGTGCAGCCCGACGCGACGATGGGCCTGTTCGTGGTCGACGCCGACGGCGCCTACGCGACGCGGGTGCCGGTGCAGATCGGTCGGCTGTCGGCGAAGACCGTCGAGGTGGTGGCCGGACTGTCGGTCGGCGACCGCATCATCCTGTCCGACATGACGCAATGGGACGCGACCGACCGCGTCAAGTTCGAATAGCGCGAAGGGATGGCTCCGATGAATTCACCGCTCATCCACCTCGAGGCGATCCGCAAGGTGTTCCACACCGACGAGCTCGAGACGCACGCGGTCGCCGATGTCCACTTCGAGATCCCGCGCGGGCAATACGTGTGCATCGCCGGGCCGTCGGGCTCGGGCAAGACGACGCTGCTGTCGCTGATCGGGCTGCTCGACACGCCGACGTCGGGGACGTACGCGCTCGCCGGGCGGCCGGTGTCGAACCTGTCCGCGGCCGAGCGCGCCCGCGTGCGCAACGAGCAGATCGGCTTCGTGTTCCAGAGCTTCAACCTGATCGGCGACCTGACCGTGGCCGAGAACGTCGAGCTGCCGCTGACGTACCGCGCGATGGCGGCGGCAGAGCGGCGCCGGCGGGTCGAGGCGGCGCTGGGGCGCGTCGGGATGGCCCACCGCCAGCGCCACCTGCCCGCGCAGCTGTCGGGCGGGCAGCAGCAGCGCGTGGCGGTCGCGCGAGCGGTCGCGGGCGAGCCGCCGCTGCTGCTGGCCGACGAGCCGACCGGCAACCTCGACTCGAAGAACGGCGACGCCGTGATGGCGCTGCTGCACGACCTCCACCGCGCCGGGACGACCATCGTGATGGTGACCCACAACCCCGAGTACGCGCGCCAGGCCCAGCGGACGATCCACCTGTTCGACGGCCGCGTGGTCGAGGAAGACGTGCATGCACGGACTGCTTAGAGACCTGCGGTTCGCGCTGCGGATGCTGGCCCGGTCGCCGGGCTTCGCGCTGGTGGCGATCTTCACGCTCGCGCTCGGCATCGGCGCCAACACGGCGATCTTCAGCGTCGTCAACACGGTGCTGCTGCGCCCGCTGCCGTATGCCGAGCCGGAGCGGCTGGTGGTCGTGCTCGAGACCCAGCCCGAGCTCTACCGCGCGGCGGTGCCCTACCTCAACTACCTCGATTATCGCGACCAGAACCACGCGTTCTCCGACTTCGCGGCGTTGGCCTTCGACTTCATGACGCTGACCGGGAAGGGCGATCCCGAGTACGTCTCGGTGCAGATGTACTCGCACGACCTGCTGCCGACGCTCGGCGTCGAGCCGGCGCTCGGCCGCAACTTCCTCGCGGAGGAGGACGCGCCGGGCGGACCCCAAGTAATCATCCTGTCGCACGGCTTTTGGACCCGCCGCTTCGCCGCCGACCCCGACGTCCTCGGCGAGACGGTCACCCTCGACGGCGTCGATCGGACGGTCGTGGGCGTGCTGCCGGCGGGCTTCCGCTCGTTCTACGACAGCGCCGCGATGATCCCGCTCGGCGCTCGCGCCGACGAACCGACCTTCCGCGACCGCGCGGCGCGCCCCGAGCTCCACGGCATCGGCCGGCTGAAGCCCGGCGTGACGCTGACGCAGGCGATGGCCGACATGCAGGCGGTCGGCGACGCGCTGGGCCAGCGCTACCCGGCGGAGGTGGGCGCGAGCCGACCGCTGCTGCTGCCGCTGGAAGAGGTCGTCCGCGAGGACGGGCGCCTCGCCCTCTGGCTGCTGCTCGCCGCGGTCTCGTGCGTGCTGGTGATCGCGGCCGCCAACGTCGCCAACCTCATGCTCGAGCGAGCGATGCGCCGCCAGAAGGAGATGCGCGTCCGCGCGGCGCTCGGGGCCGGGCGCTGGCGGCTGGTCCGTCAGCTGCTGGTCGAGAGCACGCTGCTGGCGCTGCTCGGCGGGGCGCTGGGCCTGCTGCTGGCGCTGTGGGGCGTCGACCTGCTCAACGCGACCCGCCCTCCGTCGCTCGACAACTTCTACGACAAGATCGCCGTCGACGCGCAGGTCCTCGTCTACACGGTTCTGGTCGCGCTCGGCACGGGGCTCCTGTTCGGGCTCGTGCCGGCGCTCCACGCCTCGCGTCCGGACCTCGCGCAGGCGTTGAAGGACACCGAGCCGCACGCGACGGCCGGCGGACGAAGTCTACGCGCGCAACCTGCTGGTGGTCGGCGAGGTGGCGCTGGCGCTGACGCTGACGGTCTGCGCGGTGCTGACGATCCGCGCGCTGGCGCGGATGCAGGCGAGCGACCTCGGGTTCGATCCACGGCATGTGACGAGCTCGATGGTGGTGCTGCCGCCCGCGCGCTACGCCGAGGCGACCGCGGTCGAGCAGTTCTGGACGGCCCTCCAGCGAGAGGTGGCCGGCCTGCCGGGCGTCGAGTCGGTGGCGGTGTCGTCGACGGTGCCGCACTGGTTCCACGCGATCGAGTCGTTCTGGCCGCCGGACGTCGAGAAGACGCCGGCGAACGTGCGGACCGCGGTCGCCTATCACGTCGACGGTCCGTACGTCGAGCTGCTGGGGATCCCGCTGCTCGCGGGGCGCACGTTCGGGCCGCAGGACGGCCCCGGGACGCCGCCGGTTGTGCTCGTCGATCGCACGCTCGCCGACAAGTTCTTCCCGGGCCAGGACCCGATCGGGCGGCGCCTGCAGGACAACGTCAGCGGCGCGGGGAGCGTCGAGATCGTCGGCGTGGTCGGGCACGTGCAGCAGTTCGGGCCCCAGGAGATCGAGAAGACGCCGCACCAGATCTACTACGCGTACCGCCAGTTGCCCGCAGCGGCGCTGACGCAGCGGGCGATGACGATGAACGTGCTGACGCGCGTGCAGGGCGACCCTGCCGCCCTGGCGCCGCAGGTGCGCGCGGCCGTCGCGGCGGTCGATCCCCGGCAGGCGGTCATCGGCGGCAACTCGCTCGTCGAGCACATCTCGGGCAGCTTCCGGATCCGCCGCTTCGTCCTCGGAGTGCTCGCCGTGTTCGCGGGGCTGGCCCTGGTGCTGGCGGGCGTGGGCCTGTACGCGGTGATGGCCAGCTCGGTCGCCCAGCGCACGCGCGAGCTCGGCTTGCGCATGGCGTTGGGCGCGCCGGCGCGCGCGGTGGTCGGTCTGGTGGTCCGCCAGGGCATGACTCTGGTGCTGGCCGGCGTGGTGCTCGGCATCCTCGGCGCGGCGGCGCTGTCGCGGGTGATGACCGCGCTGCTGGCCGGCCAGATCAGCGCGACCGACCCTTCGACCTACGCGGGCGTGACGCTGGTCCTCGTGGTAGTCGGCCTGCTGGCGACGTATATTCCTGCGCGACGCGCCACGCGCATCGATCCGATGGTGGCGCTGCGCCACGAATGAGCCGCCGATGCCAGAAGCCAGGGTGCTGATCGCCGACGACCAGGCCGACGTGCTCGAGGCGCTGCGCCTGTTGCTCAAGGGCCAGGGCTTCCTGCTCCACCTGGCCCGCTCGCCGGCGGAGATCGTGGCGGCCGTCGAGACGCACGAGTTCGACGCGCTGCTGATGGACCTCAACTACACGCGCGACACGACGTCGGGGCGCGAGGGCCTCGACCTGATCGCCACCATCGCCGCGGTCGACGCGACACTGCCGATCCTGGTGATGACGGCGTGGGGCAGCGTCGACGGAGCCGTGGAGGCGATCCGCCGCGGCGCGCGGGACTACATCCAAAAGCCGTGGGACAACGGGCGGCTGCTGCTGACGCTGCGCACGCAGATCGATCTGGCGCGGGCGCTGCGGCGCAGCGGCAAGCTGGCCGAGGCCAACGAGCGGCTGGCGGCCGGCGGCGAGCTGCCGCGGCTCGTCGCCGGCTCGCGGGCGATGGAGTCGGTGCTGCGGATCGTCGAGCGCGTGGCGCCGTCGGACGCGAGCGTGCTCATCACCGGCGAGCACGGCACCGGCAAGGAGGTGGTGGCGCGCTGGCTGCACGCTGGGTCGCTGCGCGCGAGCCGGCCGTTCATCGCCGTCAACGCGGGGGCGCTCGGCGACGGGGTGTTCGAGAGCGAGCTGTTCGGCCACGTGAAGGGGGCGTTCACCGACGCCCGCGCCGACCGCATCGGCTGCTTCGAGCTGGCCGACGGCGGCACGCTGTTCCTCGACGAGATCGCCAACATGCCGGCGGGTCAGCAGGCCAAGCTGCTGCGCGTGCTGCAGACCGGCGAGCTGCACCGCGTCGGCTCGTCGAAGCTGCGCAAGGTCGACGTGCGGGCGCTGGCGGCCACCAACGCGCCGCTGGCTCAGCTGACGGGGAGCGGGGTGTTCCGCGAGGACCTGCTGTATCGCCTCAACACGGTCGAGATCCACCTGCCGCCGCTGCGCGAGCGCAAGGACGACATCCTGCGCCTGGCGCAGCACTTCCTGCAGGTCCGCAGCCCGTGCTACGGCGGCAAGGTGGTCGAGTTCACGCCGGAGGCCGAGAAGGCGCTGCTGGGGCACCGCTGGCCGGGCAACGTCCGCGAGCTCGAGCACGTGGTCGAGCGAGCGCTGCTGCTGGCGTCGGGCCCGGCGATCCGCGAGGAGGACCTGGTGCTGCGCGCCGGCGAGGGCGAGCGCGCGACGGCGATCGACGACATGACG
Organism: Nannocystis pusilla; assembly: GCF_026626665.1. GTDB lineage: Bacteria > Myxococcota_A > Polyangia > Nannocystales > Nannocystaceae > Nannocystis > Nannocystis pusilla. The sequence goes on along the minus strand of NZ_JAPNKE010000002.1, from coordinate 4,997,461 downwards.
CTCGACGACGCGGAGCGCTACCTCATCGTGCGCGCGCTGGCCCGCGCCAACAACAACGTCAGCGAGGCGGCGCAGCGGCTCGGCCTGTCGCGCAGCGCGCTGTACCGCCGGCTGGCGCGCTACGGGCTCGAGCCGTGAGCTGGACGCAGCGGCACGAGGTGCGCGTCGTGCTGCTCGTGCTCGCGGCGGGTGCCCCCGCGCTGGTGGTGGCGCTGACGCTGCTGACGCTCGACGAGCACTCGCCGAAGGTGCGCTGGACTCTGGCGTCGCTGTCGCTGGCGGCGTGGCTGGGCGGCGCCGCGGCGCTGTACGCCAGGGTGACGCGCTCGCTGCACCTGGTGTCGGCGCTGCTGGCCGCGCTGCGCGAGGAGGACTTCTCGCTGCGCGGACGAGTGCCGCGCGACGACGGGGGCGACGACGCGCTGACCGGGGTGATGCGCGAGATCAACGGGCTCGCCGACACGCTGCGCGAGCAACGGCTCGGCGCGTTCGAGGCCGACGCGCTGCTGCGCACCGTGATGACGGAGATCGACGTCGCGGTGCTGGCCTTCGACGCGCAGGGCACGGTGCGGCTGGCCAACCGCTCGGCGGAGCGCCTGCTCTCGGGGAGAGGTGGGCTGCTCGGGCGCGCGGCGGGGGCGCTCGGGCTCGCGGCATGTCTCGAAGGACAGGTTCCTCGCACCCTGATGACCGTGTTCCCCGGCGGCGCCGAGCCGTGGGAGCTGCGGCGCAGTCAGTTCCGCCAGCGCGGGCTGCCGCACACGCTGGTGGTGCTGACCGACCTGCGCCGGGCGCTGCGCGAGGAGGAGCGGCTGGCGTGGCAGCGGCTGGTGCGGGTGCTGGGCCACGAGATCAACAACTCGCTGGCGCCGATCCGCTCGATCGCCGAGCACCTGCGGGAGCAGCTGGCGCGGCCGCCCGGCGAGCGAGCGAGCGACCTCGAGGACGACCTGACGGGCGGGCTCGAGGTCATCGCCCGCCGCTCGGCCAGCCTGACCCGGTTCCTCGCCGCGTACGCGCGCCTGGCCCGGCTGCCGCCGCCGACGTTCGCCACGGTCGAGGTGGCGGCGTGGGCCGGCCGGGTCGCGGCGCTCGAGCGACGCGTGCGGGTGATCGTCGAGCCCGGGCCCGACGCGGCGCTGCAGGCCGACGGCGATCAGCTCGATCAGCTGCTCATCAACCTGGTGCGCAACGCCGCCGACGCGGTGCTGCAGGCCGGCGCGGGCGAGGTGCGGGTGCGCTGGCGGGTCGACGCCGGTCAGCTCGCGCTGGTGGTCGTCGACGACGGCCACGGTCTGGCCGAGACCGCCAACCTGTTCGTCCCCTTCTTCACCACCAAGCCGGACGGCAGCGGCATCGGCCTGGTGCTGGCGCGCCAGATCGCCGAGGCCCACGGCGGCGCGCTGGCTCTGACCCCTCGCAGCGACGGCCGCCGCGGCTGCGAGGCGTGCGTCACGATCGGCGCGAGCGCGGTGCGGCCGCTGTCACAGTCGGCGTAGCTGCGACGGGCTCGCAAGCGTCGATGCCTGGCGCCGCGTCGCTCGTGACGCGGTCGCAGGCGGGGCCTCGACGGGCGCGAGGAGCGAGCACATCGACGATGCGGCTCACGCGGCGAGCAGGATGATCGTGCGAGGAAGCGCCGCGGTCGCGGCACGTCCTCACGGCGCGACGACCAGCGGCTCGATGCGGGCGCGCAGGTCGGCGGGCAGCTCGACGGGGCGGCGGAAGGTCGGGCGGCGTGGGTCGAGGTCCATGACGACCGACACCGTGGCGCCGGTGAGGCGGGTCGGCGAGTCGGGCTCGCCGTGGGTGCGCACGCGGTAGGCGAAGCGGATCGACGTGCGGCCGAGGCCGACGACGCGCTGTTCGACCGCGATCTCGTCGCCGAAGGCGCAGGGGATGGCGAAGTCGGCCTCGGTGTGGACGGCGGGGAAGCCGAGGCCGCGGCCGCGGATCATCTCGGCGTAGGGGAGGCCCAGCACCTCGTCGAACCACGTCTCCATCGCCTCGTGGAAGAAGTGGAAGAAGCGCGGGAAGTAGACGATGCCGGCGGGATCGCAGTCGCCGAAGCCGACGCGGACGCGGTGGACGTGCACAGGATCGGGTATAAGCCCGGGCATGCCTCACGTCGAATACCACGCCGAGGGCGGCGTCGCCCAGCTCACGATCAACGTCCCGCCCGCCAACTGCTACTCGTACGCGATGATGCAGGACCTCGACGCGGCGATCCTGCGGGCCCGCTTCGACGCCGAGGCGCACGTGATCGTGGTCGTCGGCGCGGGCGAGAAGTTCTTCTGCGCCGGCGCCGACATCCGCATGCTCAAGGGCGCCGACCCGACGTTCAAGTACAACTTCTGCCTGCACGCCAACGAGACGATCGCGCGGCTCGAGCAGACGCCGAAGCTGGTCATCGCGGCGCTCAACGGCCACTGCGTCGGCGGCGGCCTCGAGATCGCGCTGGCCGCCGACATCCGCATCGCCCGCCGCGGCGCCGGTCAGTGCGGCCTGCCCGAGGTGGCGCTCGGCGTGCTGCCGGGGACGGGCGGCACGCAGCGATTGACGCGGCTCATCGGCAAGTCGGCGGCGATCGAGCTGATGGCGGAGGGCCGGACGATGGACTTCGACGAGGCGCAGAAGCTCGGCGTCGTCAACAAGGTGTTCGACGCCCCGAGCGCCGCCGACTTCGTCGGTCAGGTCCGCGAGTACGCCAAGCGCTTCGTGCCGCCGGCGAAGGCGTCGCTGGCGGTCGGCCTGCTCAAGCGCGCCTGTCAGACGGGCGGCGAGCTCAGCCTGCTCGACGGGCTGGCGCTCGAGCGCGAGCTGCAGCAGCGACTGTTCCAGAGCAACGACGCGCTCGAGGGCCTGGCGGCGTACGTCGAGAAGCGGACGGCGAACTTCACCGGACGCTGAACCGGTCGCTGGACCGGTCCGCGCGCGCGGGCGCCCGCGTCCGCGCGCTCGTCGTTCGCGGAGCGTCGGCGCTCGTGCTCACCTGGCCCAAGAGCCATGTCGCAAGCGCCGCCGTTCCGCCGTCCATGACCTAGGTGCTGGGCTCGGGACGGCTGCCGCGGGCGGGCGGCCACTCGATGCCGAGCTTGATGATCCGCCGCTTCAAGGCGTGACGGGTGATGCCCAGCAGGTCCGCAGCGCCGACGATGTTGCCGGCGGTGTTGAGCGCCTCGGAGCACAGGCGCCGCTCCGCGGTCTCGAGGTTCAAGTCTTCAAGGATGAGCTGCGGCAATTTCCTCTCTCCGGTGTGTCAGGGCCTATACCACCCTGGCTAACGCTCTTGGAGATCAAGGTCGCGCATACGGCAGCGAGGCTCATCACCCGAACGGCGCGTCGATCGAACCGGCCCGCGGGCCGAATATCTCGGGCTCGCCCTCGGTGATGGCGACGATGTCCTCGAGGCGGACGCCGAGCTCACCAATCAAGTAGACACCTGGCTCGTCGGACATGGTCATGCCGGGTCGCAGCAGGTCCTGATTGCCGCGCACGAGGTAGGGGTCCTCGTGGGTCTGCAGGCCGATGCCGTGGCCGAGTCGATGCGTGAAGTTGCCGTAGTCGGCGGCGTAGCCGGCCGCGGCGACCGCCGCGCGCGCGGCGGCGTCGGCGGCCTCGCACGTGCGACCCGGTCGCAGCTCGGCGAGCGCCGCCGTCTGAGCGCGATGGACCGCCTGCCACGCGCGCGATTGCGCCGAAGAGACAGGTCCGAAGGGCCATGTGCGGGTGACGTCCGACTGATAGCCGTGGAGCGCCCCGCCGGCGTCGACGAGCACGAGCTCGCCGCGGACGAGCCGCTTCTCGCCCTGGGTACCGTGGGGGTAGGAGGCGTTGGCGCCGAACAGCGCCAGCGCCCAGGTGTCCGTCAGGCCAGCTGCGGTCTGGGCGGCGTGCACGAGCCCGGCGAGTTCACCTTCGGACATGCCCTCGGAGACATGCGCGGAAACGGCCCTCAGCGCGGCCTTGGTGGCCTCGTTGGCGCGGCGGAGAAGCGCGAGTTCGCTCGCGCTCTTGACCATGCGACAGGCGCGGAGCACCGGCGTGGCCGGAGCGATCTCGACCTCGCAGGCCGCGCGCGCCGTCGACGATGAAAGCGCGCGTCCACGGATCGACGCCGAGCTTGCCGTGATCGATCCCCGCGGCCCGCAGCGCCTCGGCCAGCTTCGCGTACGGCGATTCGTGCTCGTGCCAGAGGTGCTGCGCGAGCGCGTCGCCGGCCCGCTCGCGCAAGGTCCGGGTCTCGAACGCGGGCGCGATCAAGGCCGCAGGTCCGCGCGCCGGCAACAGGTACAGCATCGGCCGCTCGCTCCGCCCCCAGCGGATGCCGGCGAAGTAAGTCGAGAGTCACCTGGCTCGAAGAGCATGGCCGAAAAGCCATGCTCTTGCATGAGCTCCTGGGCCCGCTCGCGCCGGCGCGCCCGCTCGTCGTCGCCGATCGGGAGGGCGCCGTCGCAGAAACCCGCCAGCGCGGCGAAGCGCTCGTCGGCCGGAGCGGTCGCGGGCCGCGGGGAACGACATGACCCAAGAGACAGAGCGGCGAGCGTGCCGGTGACGAACGCGCGACGATGCACGCGTCGACTATAGCCCCCGACCCGCAGGCGCGTGCGCCGTCACGCGGTGGTCTTCTTCAGATCACGCACGCAATCTACGATCGCCAGACCTCGCGGGCGCCGCGGCCGACAACACCGCTCTTGTCCTCGAAAGTCGGGGCCCGATCTCCGCGCCCCCAGCGGAAGCGACAGATGGCGGCTCCTCGCCCGCAGCGCCCGCGAGGTTACTTTGTTCGAGAGGCGCGGCGAGCCCGGCGCGCCGGCGTTGCTGGGCACGTCCGGGATCGTGTTCGGAGCCGATGAACGAGGTGCATAGAGACGTAAATCCCGTACCCGGAGCGCCCGACTCTTGTGCGTCGCCGCTGCAGCGAGGCGGCGGTCGCTGCGGCCCGAGGGGGCGCCAGTGGATGACCGACGCTGGCCTGCGTGGCGCAGGCCGATGGAGCGGCTAGGGCGTGGAGCCGACGACGACAGGGGGTGGGCCGAAGGCGGCGCGCACGGCGACGGCGAACGGGGCGAAGCCGATGGGGCAGGCCTTGCACAGCTCGTCCGGGTCCGTCAGCGAGGCGATCTCCTCGCGGAGCTCCAGGCTGTCCTTCATCCGGGCGAGTTCGTCGGCGAGGCGCTGCAGGATGTGTTTGGGCCGGCGCGAACGATCCCCGGCGCCCTCGTAGAGCTCCTCGACAGAGCTCGATGGACATGTCTTTTCAACCATGTCCACCTTGGTGCGGAGCGCCTGGGCGAGGGCCGTGCGAGCTCCGAGGGTCCACGCCTCGATCGAGCGGACTGCGACGCCGGCTGCGATCGGGCAGCGCTCGCTGGCGTGGACGTGAAGGACGTCGGGCAGGTTGCGGCGCTCGGGATCGTTGTCCTCGTCGACCACGCACACGAGGCCGTCGACGCGGAGGACGCCGCGCTCGATCTGCAGCATGGCGGCGCGGACCTTCGCTTCGTAGCCGCGCGTACGCTGGGCGCGATTCTTGGGCTGGAAACGGGAGAGCCGCGGATGCGACCAGGGCATGGCCAACGAATGGGCGCGATCCACCGCAGCGACTCGCTCGGCCAGGTGGGGAACGACGCCGCGAGCGGGGAAAGGCTCGTCGGTCGGCCAGTCGGGGACGCCGATGTCGTGCTTGCCGTCGCCGACGAACAGGACCCGCTTCACGGCTTTTTGCCCTCCACGAGGGCCTGCTCGCCGAGCAGATACCACAGCTCGCCGGTGCCGAACTCGTCGAGGAGCTCGTGGACGTCCGGCACGTCGCTCATCGGCGTGACGATGGTGCCGCGCTCGCGGTCTCGCTGGACGATCCGGACCTCCTCGGGCTGTGTGTAGTTGAGGAGGAGCGGGCTGTGGGTGGTGACGATGACTTGCCTCGGCGTGTTGCCCACGGCGCCGGTGCTGATCTTGCGCAGCATCTCGACGACCTCGCGGAGGCGCGACGGGTGGAGGCCGTTCTCGGGCTCTTCGACGAGGATCATTCCAGGCTCGTCGCTGAAGGCGAGCGCGAGGAAGGCGGTGAGAAGCATGGCGCCGTCTGAGGCGTGGGCGCAGGGGATCGTAACAGGGGGACCGTTCTGAGCGTTGTCGAGGACGAACTCGAGGGTTTTGGTGCCTGCTTGCCCGGCGACTGCGGGGAGAGAAATTCCGCGAATTGTCGGAATCGCTTCGTGTAGGGCCTTCTCAAGACGAACGATCACGCTGCGGTCCGGGCCGGAGATGAGCCGATCGAGCACGGCGACGAGATTGTCTCCCGTGGGCGCGAGTACGGCGTCGCGTAAGGTCGGAGCAGTACTTCTAAGGTGTTCGGGATTCAGGTGGTATCGAGGTATCTCAACAAGAGCGTGCAGGTCCGACTTATGCGAGCCGTAGAATGATCTAAGCGAATGATCAGCAGCGATGTTCGAACCTTTTATAGAAGGGACAAATGCACCTCCGGCGTGATCACGAAGGCGAGTTCCGGCCCTACGAGGCACTTTGAAAACATGCACAGGCCCAGCGTTGTCTTCCGATATGTGCTCCTCGAAGACATTCAGAGCGGAAAGGACGAGCTTGTATGTTCGTTCCTGCGGTCCATTTTTGTACCCCACTTCAAGCGCGAACGAGGAAACGTTGGTCCCCTTCCACGCCAGGTGGCGCCACTCGTCATCGCCGCGGAAGATGTCGGCGAGCGGCTCGCGCATCGTGCGGCCGAGGATCCGCAGCGCGTCGAGGATGCTGGACTTGCCGCTGTCGTTCGGGCCGATGAGGACCGTGAACGGGCCGAACGCGATGTCGACGTCGCGCAGGCACTTGAAGTTCTGGACGTGGAGGCGAGCGAGCATGCGGGTCGGCTACAGGATAGCTCGACTCGCTCGCGGGCGCAGGCGGCTCAGGGTTTGCGGGCCTGCGGGTGCTCGTCGTACCAGGTGCGGATCGACTCCTGGGTGAGCTCGACGACGAGGTCGGTGGTGCCGACCTTGACCTGGCAGCCGAGGCGGCTGTAGGGGCGGACGTCGAAGCCCATGTCGAGGCGGTCGCTCTCGGCGTCGGACATCTCGGGCAGGGTCTGGAGGCCCTGGCGGACGTAGCAGTGGCACGACGAGCAGGCGCACACGCCTCCGCAGGCGGAGCCCATCATGATGTCGTGGCGCTCGGCGACGTCGAGCAGGGTCTCGCCGGGCGCGGCCTCGACGACCGTGGTGCCATGGGGGCCGATGAAGGTGACGTTCGGCATGCGTTCTCAGGGCTCTTCGGGTTCGAGCAGCTCGGGGGTGTGGCCGGCGCGCTTCTCTTGCAGCGCGTCTTCGTCGGCCAGCGCCCGCTCGATGTCGTGGAGGCTCTTGCCGGCCATGCCGGCGTTGAGGGCCCGCTCCATGCGCCGGCGGGCGAACGGCTCGCTGACCTTCTCGAGCGCCGTGCGGGCGCGGTTCAGCGGGTCGGCGACGGCGTCGGCGTCGGCCATCACGGCGTCGGCGTCGGCCAGCGCGGCCTCGAGGCGGGCGCGCTCGTCGTCGGGCAGCAGCTCGCGCAGGTGGCCGACCTCGGCCACGGCTGTCCGCAGGGCCAGGACGACCCGGCCGAGCTCGACGCGCGCCTCGGCGGCGTTGCGGCGGGCGTAGTCGTCGCCGGCGTGGTCGAGGCTGTCCATCACCAGGCGGTCGACTTCCTCTTCGGACAGGCCGTAGGTCGGCTTGACCTCGACCGACTGGCGCACGCCGGTCATCAGCTCGCGCGCCGACACGGTGAGGAGGGCGTCGGCGTCGAGCTGGAAGGTGACCTCGACGCGGGCCATCGACGGCGGCAGCCGCGGGATGCCCTTGAGGTCGAAGCGGGCCAGGCTGCGGCAGTCGCGGGCCAGCTCGCGCTCGCCCTGGACCACGTGGATGACCATGCCGGTCTGGTGCTCGGCGTAGTTGGTGAACACCTGGCGCGCGGCGATCGGGATCGTCGCGTTGCGCGGGATGATCTTCTCGACGATGCCGCCCATCGTCTCGAGGCCGAGCGAGAGCGGGACGACGTCGAGCAGGGTCACGCCCTCGCGCGCGGAGCCGCTGAGGATGTCGGCCTGGATCGCCGCGCCCCAGGCGACGACCTCGTCGGGGTCGATGTCGGAGAGCGGCGGGCGCTTGAAGGTCTCGGCCACGAGCTCGCGGATCTTCGGCACCCGCGTCGAGCCGCCGACGAGCACCACGCCGTCGAGCTCGGGCGCCCGCAGGCCGGCGTCCTTGAGCGCCTGGCGGCAGGCGCGGAGGGTCCGCTGGGCGAGCGGCTCGATCAGCGCCTCGAACTCGGCGCGCGTGACCTCGAGCTCGGGCAGGCCGGGCAGGGCGACACGCGTGGCTGTCTCTTCGGTCAGGCGCTCCTTGGCCGCGCGGGCGGCCAGGCGGGCGGCGTCGAGCTGGTTGCGCGTGGGCTCGCCGACGCCTGCCCGCTCGAGCAGCCGGGCCGCGAGGGCGCGGTCGAAGTCGTCGCCGCCGAGGGCGCTGTCGCCCCCGGTAGCGAGCACCTGGAACACGCCCTTGTGAAGGCGGAGGAGCGAGACGTCGAAGGTGCCGCCGCCGAGGTCGTAGACGGCGAACAGACCCTCGCCGCCGCGGTCGAGGCCGTAGGCGAGGGCGGCTGCGGTCGGCTCGGCGAGCAGGCGGTAGACCTGGAGGCCGGCGATCCGCCCGGCGTCGCGGGTGGCTTGGCGCTGGGCGTCGTCGAAGTAGGCGGGGACCGTGATGACGGCGCCGTCGCACGGCTCGCCCAGCTCGGCCTCGGCACGCAGCTTGAGCTCGCGCAAGATCGCCGCCGAGACCTCCGTCGGGGTCACCCGCCGCGACGCGCCGGGCGAGCCGAGAGGCGAGCCGACCTGCGAGCCCACGTCGATGCGGAGGAGGCCGGGTGTCTCTTCGGACAGGTGATACGGGTGGGCGAAATTGATGTCGGCGAGGCCGCGGCCCATCAGCCGCTTGACGCTGCTCAGCACCTGCGACGGGTGCTCGGCCTGCAGCGCCTGCGCGGCGCGGCCGACCAGCGGCGGGTCGACCGTGTAGGCGACCACCGAGGGGACGAGGCCGCTGCCCGAGCTGTCCCGAAGGACACGCGGCGCGGCGCCGTGGGGGGCGAGGGCGACGAGGCTGTTGGTGGTGCCGAGGTCGATGCCGATGCCGCGGCCGGGGCGGCGCTGGGCGCGGCGCTGGTCGGTCGGTTCGGCGATCTGGAACAGCGCGCCGGTGTCGTGGATGGGGACGCTGGTCATGGGGCGCTGCTGTCCGTCTCGTCGAGGAAGCGCTGGAAGTAGCGGCGGGCCACCAGGTGCTCGGCGGCGCGGCGGAACTCGCCGGCGTCGAGGGCGTCGACCGCGGCGTCGAGGGCGGCGTCGCAGCGGGCCTCGACGTCGTCGCGCAGGGCGGCGACGCCGTCGGGGCCGCCGTCGTCGAGGCGCTCGCGCAGGTCGATCATCTCGAGCAGGAAGGCCTGCGTGGGGTGCGGAGCGCCGCGCTCGGGGTCGGTGCTGTCGAGGTCGATGCCGCCGAGCTTCACCAGGGCCTCGGCGCGCAGGACCGGATCTCTCAAGACCCGGTAGGCGGCGTTGACGGCGCTGGCGCGCTCGACCGCGGCGCGGCGGGCGGCGGTGCCCTCGCCGACGACGTTGTCGGGGTGGGCCGCCCGCGACAGCTCGAGGTAACGCTGCTCGATCGCGTCGCGCGAGGCGGCGTGCCGGCGCGGCAGGTCGAACAGGGCGAAGGGGTCGGTGTCGACGGACATGGCCGAAGGGTCGGAGAGAGCAGGTCCGAAAGAACAGGCCCGTTCAGACAGGGCCGTTTGGACAGGGCCGAAGGAACAGGCCCGAACGGGCAGGTGAGCGGCGCGCGGGGCGGCGGGCTAGAAGGAGATCGACTCGCCGCAGCCGCACGCGTCCTTGGTGTTCGGGTTCTTGAACTTGAAGCCGTGGCCGCGCATGCCGGTCTCGAAGTCGACCTCGGTGCCGTCGAGGTAGAACAGGCTCTTGGGGTCGACGACGACGCGCACGCCGTCCTGCTCGACGACGAGGTCGTTGGCGCGGGGCGGCTTGTCCTCGAACTCGAACAGGTAGGAGTAGCCGGTGCAGCCGCCGCCGCGGATGCCGAGGCGGATCGACGCCTGCGGGGTGCCGCGGCGGGCGAGCTGGTCGCGCATGACCTTGGCGGCGCGCGAGGTGACGGTGACGCTGGGCATGACGGTCAGTGCTTGGACTCGCCCTCGGAGCCGGGGGCGCCTTGCTTCTGCTGGAAGTCGCGGATCGCGGCCTTGATCGCGTCCTCGGCGAGGACGGAGCAGTGGATCTTCACCGGCGGCAGCGACAGCTCCTCGGCGATCTGACTGTTCTTGATCTGCATGGCCTGGTCGACGCTCATGCCCTTGACCCACTCGGTGACGAGGCTCGAGCTGGCGATGGCCGAGCCGCAGCCGTAGGTCTTGAACTTGGCGTCGGTGATGACGCCGTTCTCGACCTTGATCTGGAGCTTCATGACGTCGCCGCAGGCGGGCGCGCCGACGATGCCGGTGCCGACGCTCGCGTCGCCCTTGTCGAGGCTGCCGACGTTGCGCGGGTGCTCGTAGTGGTCGATGACTTTGTTGCTGTACGCCATGGCGGTTCTCTTCGCGGGCCCGGTGAGAGCCGGGTAGGGATTTGGGCCCGGAGGCCCGAGAAGTCAATCAGTGCGGGGTCCACTCGATGGTGCGCAGGTCGATGCCCTCCTGCACCATCTCCCACAGCGGGGACATGTCGCGCAGGCGAGCGACCTCGCGCCCGATGAGGTCGGCCACGAAGTCGAGTTCCTCGCGGGTGGTGAACCGACCGATCGTGATGCGCAGGCTGGAGTGCGCCAGCTCGTCGTCGAGGCCCATGGCCCGCAGGACGTAGCTGGGCTCCAGGCTGGCCGAGGTGCAGGCCGAGCCCGAGGAGACGGCGATGTCCTTGAGTCCCATGAGCAGGCTCTCGCCCTCGACGTAGGCGAAGCTGATGTTGAGGGTTCCGGGCAGGCGATGCTCGAGCGAACCGTTGACGATCGCGTGCGGGATCTCCGTGACCAGGCGCCGGCGCAGGTGCTCGCGCAGCTCGAACACGCGGGCCGACTCGCTGGCGAGCTCCTCGCGCGCCACCTTGGCCGCGTAGCCGAAGCCGACGATGCCCGGGACGTTGAGGGTGCCGGAGCGGGTGCCGCGCTCGTGGCCGCCGCCGTGGATCTGCGGGGCGATCCGGACGCGCGGCTTGCGGCGGCGGATGTAGAGCGCGCCGACGCCCTTGGGCCCGTAGAGCTTGTGGGCGCTGAGGCTGGCGAGGTCGATGTTCATCGCCTCGACGTCGACCGGGATCTTGCCGAACGCCTGCACGGCGTCGGTGTGGAACAGGACCCCGGCGGCCCGGCAGGCGGCGCCGATCTCGGTGATCGGGTGGAGCACGCCGGTCTCGTTGTTGGCGAACATCAGCGAGACGATGGCGGTGTCGGGGCGCAGCGCCGCGGCGACCTGCTCGGGCGTGACGCGGCCGTCGACCGCGACCGGCAAGTAGGTGACCTCGCAGCCGTGGCGCTCGAGGTGCTTGCAGGTGTCGAGGACGGCCTTGTGCTCGGTGACCGCGGTGACGATGTGCTTCTTGCCGGCCTCGGCCAGGTACTCGACGACGCCCTTGATCGCGAGGTTGTTCGACTCGGTGGCGCCGCTCGTGAAGGTGATCTCCTTCGGGTCGGCGTTGAGCGAGGTGGCGATCTCGCGGCGCGCGGCCTCGACGGCCTCCTCGGCCTGCCACCCGAACACGTGGGTGCGGCTGGCGGCGTTGCCGTAGCGGTCGGTGAAGTACGGCAACATGGCCTCGAGGACACGCGTGTCCACGGGGCAGGTCGCGGCGTAGTCGAGGTAGATCGGGCGCTTGGTGTCGGTCATGGGAAGGTCCCCTCGGGCTCGGTGGGGGCGGCGGCTCGCTCGGCGGGGCGGGCGGCGAACTCGCCGGCGCGCGGGGCCAGCTCGGGGCCGGATGTCCGCGCGGACAGGTCGGGAGCAGATGTCCTCGGGGACAGGTCGGATGTCCTGGGGGGCAGGTCGGCGAGGCGGCCGCCGGAGGCCGCGGTCTCGATCGCGCACGCGCGGGCGACCGGCTCGGCGCCGGGCTTGCGGTGGATGCCGACCACCAGCGACGGCGTGGGCTCGTCGCTGCGGCGCTCGCTGATGCAGTTGGTGCAGGCGTCCGGCTTGGCAGGCTCCTGGCAGAGGCGGCAACCCTCGAGGTAGGCGAGAGATTCGGACAGGTCGCGCTCGAGCTGCAAGAGCCGGGTGACCTGCGCCCGCGTGTCGTCGAGCTTGCCCCGGAACAGCTCGCGCACGCTGTTCATCGCCTCGGGGGCGGTCTGCGAGGCGGCCACGGTGCCGAGGAGGCTCTGGATCTGCGGCAAGCTGAAGCCGATGTCCTGCAGCTTGGTGATCCAGTAGACCCGCGCGACCTCGTCGGGGCCGTACAGGCGGAAGCCGCCCTCGGTCCGCGCGCTCGGGACGAGCAGGCCCATCTCCTCGTAAAGGTGCAGCGCGCGCGGGGTCTTTCCGGTCTTGCGCGCGAGCTCGCCGATCTTGATCCGGCCGGGCCGCGTCACCCCGTTCGGGGGTGCGAGCGTGGACTTGGCTTCGCTGATGCTCATGAGGCCCTCAACCTGTCCGTCGGGAGGAAAGTATCTCTTACGTACACGTAAGAGTTGAGGCGGTGGTCAAAAACTGACACGCGCGCGCTTCGCTGTCAACCGCCGTTCCCTGCGAGGAAACGCGATTAAAAAGGCCAAGGGCGACCGCGGAATGGCCGGGGCCGGTCCGCGATCGCCCGAGGTCTCAGGGCTCAAGCTTACGTGCGAGTATGAGTCCGGAAAAGTTCAGCGCGGACTCGCGCGCGCTCCGCCGTCACTCCGAGCGGCCGACGCGCTTCGGCGGGACCCGCTCCACCTTCGACGAGTCGATCTTGAGACCGCCGGTCTTCGGGGTCTCGGTCTTCGGGGTCTCGTCGGTCTTCGGGGTCTCGGTCTTGGGCGTCTCGGTCTTCGGAGTCTCGGTCTTCGGAGTCTCGGTCTTCGGAGTCTCGGTCTTCGGAGCCTCGGTCTTCGGGGTCTCGGTCTTCTTCTCCTCGACCTTCTTCTCCTCGACCTTCTTCTCCTCGGCGGGCGGCTCGGCCACGACCGGCGGCTCGGCCACGACCGGCGGGCCGGCGTCGATCACCGGGCGGAGGAAGGCGGCCATGCCACCGGCGGCGAGCAGCAGCGCCGGAGCCGAGCCGCCGACCAGCGCGCCCGCGCCGCCCTGGCCCGCGCGGGTCTGGTAGGCGGTGATCCGCGGCGAGCTGGGGTACTTGGCGGCGAGGTCGGTGAAGGCCTTGGCCGGGTCGGGGCTGGCGGCCGCGGCGAGCGCCGCCTTGCCCTCCTCGTCGGTGGTGTTGCCGATGGCCTGGACGGCGAAGTGAATCACGCCGGCGTTCTGGTGCTCGCTGATCCACATCGTCGTGCTCGACAGCGGGGCGAGCACGTTGAGGGCCGAGCGGGCGGTGCTCGACGAGTAGCCGGGCAGGCTGGCGAGCGCGCCGTCGAGGAGCTTGAGCAGGGCGGGGCTCTGCAGGCCGTCGAGCGGGACGTGCGTGACGAAGCCGACTTCGCCGGCGCGCAGCGAGGCGGCCAGGGCCGGCGGCAGGGCGGCGATCGTGGCCTCGCTGTCGGCCGCGGCCTTGACGAGGCCGACCTTGGTGGCGTCGGCGCCGACGACCGCGGCGAGGGTGCCCTCGGCCGGGAACACCCAGGCGTCGAGCGACAGGCCGAGCTGATCGGCCAGGGCCTTGGCCTGCGGCACGCCGCTGGCGCCGAGGTGCAGCGCCTTGACCTTGTCTGTCCCGAAGGACACGTTCTCGGCCTTGAAGGAGACCTTGCTGCCCGGGACGTCGGGGATCGGCTTGTTGTGGATCATCGGGCCGCCGAACGCGACCGCGAGGTCGGCCAGCGGGGCCAGCGAGCTGGTGTCGCTGAAGCCGAAGCGGGCCTGCAGGGCCGCCGGATCGGCGCTGCCGCCGAACAGGACCTCGCCGGTGAAGGCGCCGACGGTGGCGCTGAACGGCGGGGGGACCTCGTTCAGGCCCTTCTTCTTGAGCTCGTCGAGGTCGAGCTTCATCCACAGGAAGCCGGTGCCGGCCGGGGCGAACTTCAGGAGGTCGGCCTGGCCCGGGGCGAGGGTGGTGACCATGTCCTTGGCGTCCGGCGGGGCGCTGACGTGGAGCGTCGCGCCGCCGGCCGGCTTGTCGAGCCCGAAGTGGACGTCGCCGTCGGTGACGTAGCCGAACAGCGCCAGGTCGTCGATCGCCACCGCCGGGAGGGCGGTGTTGAGGCGGGTGCGCGCGGCCTTGCCGTCGCCCGGCTTGTAGGCGGCGAGGGTCGGCTGGTCCTTGGCGCAGGTGACGTAGCCGGGCCGGCCGGCGGTGGCCTGACACTCGGTGGTGGCGGCGTCGGGGATCTTCAGCGCCGCGAGCAGGCCCTTGGCCGCGTCGGCGCTGCTGGCCGAGAAGGTGATCACGGTGTCGTCGCCGGACAGCGAGGTGCTGGTGACGACGATGCCGCGCGCGAGGTCGGTGCCGGACTTGGCCAGGGCGTCCTTGGCGTCGGCGACGCCGTGCTTGAACAGGGCGAAGCTCTCGGTGAGCCGCGAGAGCTGGTCGGGCGAGGTGGCGCCGACGAGGGTGGTGAGCGGCTGCTCGAAGGTGCTCGCGGCGGTCTCGGCGAGCGACAGGAGCGCGTCCGGAGCCTTGAAGACGACGTACGAGGAGGCTCCGTCATGGACGAGGCCGAGCAGCTCGTCGACGGACGCCGGCCCGGTCGGGGCGGGCGCGGCCACCGCCGGGGCGGGCGGCGCCTTGCTGTCGGCGGGCGCCACGGCCTTGGTGTCGGCGGCCTTCTCTTCGCCTCCGGAGGAAGCTTGATTGCACGCAACGAGCAGCACCAGCGTGCTCAGAGGGAGGGACAGGCGGGGGTTCGACATGCGGCGCATGGTAGCGAAAACCGGGGTGGGTGTGTGACATGTGGCGAGCGATACCGCGCATGGCAGACCCGCCAGTCGGCGTGCGATGCTCCGCGCGTGCTTCGCCCATACACGACCGGCTTTCTCCTGGCTTTTGTAGCCGCCTGCGGCGATCCGGGGCCCTCGCGCCTGCAACAGCGGGACGCCGACGCGGCGCCGAAGACGGCCACGCCGGAGGTGCAGGCGCCCGTGGGGGGCCAAAGCCCCGCGACGCCCGCGGATTCGCCGAGCAAGGCCGATCCTTCACAACCGTCGAGCCCGCCGCCGCCGTCCGAGCTGGCGGAGATCCGCCTGGCCCTTCGGGAAGGTACGAACTACCGCGTCACGACCATCGGCAACATCCGCTTCGGCTCGCTGGTCCAGCCGACAGGGTTCGCCCGCGAGGAGCGGCTGAGCCTCAAGGACTGCGCAGGCGAGGGCTACGCCCGCGCGTGCACGCTCGAGCACCGCTACGTCAACTTCGAGGCCGAGCCGCCGAACGGCAAGTTCCTCGACAGCGACGAGAAGGTCGTCAACCAGCTGGTGACGAGCCACCGCCTGCTGGCCACCGGCGAGCGCTCGGGGACGACGACGGTCACCGGCCCCAAGGAGCAGGCCGAAGGCAAGCCCGGCCTGGCGCTGGCCGACGCCAACCGGTTCTTGTGCATCCGCTTCCCGGAGCAGGCGATCGGCGTCGGCGCCAAGTGGCGCTCGAAGTGCCAGATGCGCTCGGGCGGGGTGATCGACACCCGCGACGTGCTGTGGGAGCTGAAGAAGCTGGAGCGCGACCCGGACACGGGGCTGCGCGCAGAGCTGTCGTACATCGGCGAGTACACGGCGCCCGGCGCGAAGACGGCGCTCGAGGGCGTGGTCCGCGGGACGCTGCTGTTCTTCGTCGACGCCGGCGAGCCGCACCTGCTGCGCGAGGAGTTCACGACCGCGACCGACAAGGCCGCCAAGTACGTGACGCACACGACGCTGGCGTATCAGTTCGCCAAGCTGGTGCCCGGACCCGACGGCAAGGAGGTGGCGATGCGCACCGACGGCAAGCCGTTCCCGGAGGCGCCGGCGATGAACGAGCGCACCGCCGCGGAAGCGACCCCGGCCGCGAGCGACGCGGCCGGCGACGCGAAGGCGGGCGCGAAGGCGGAGGGCGACGCGAAGGCGGAGAGCGGGGCGAAGACGAAGAGCGGCGGGGCCGGGGTTGAAGCCCGGGCCGGCCCGGGCTACGAAGGTCGGGCATGCCGATCCAGCGCCTCAGCACGCCCGAAGCGATCGCCAAGGTCTCGTCCGAGGGCGACCTCGTCCATATCGATGTCCGCAGCGTCCCGGAGTTCGAGGCCGGCCACGCGCCGAACGCCTACAACATCCCGCTGATGCACATGGGGGCCGGCGGGATGGTGCCGAACCCCGAGTTCGCGGCCGAGGTCCAGGCCCACTTTAAAAGGACCAGGAGATCCTGGTGTCGTGCAAGGCGGGCGGGCGCTCGGCTCGCGCCGCGGCCGTGCTGGAAGGCCTCGGCTACTCCCGCCTGCTCGACCAGGTCGGCGGCTGGAGCGGCGGCAACGGCGACGGCGGCTGGGTCGCCGGCGGCGGGCCGTCGACGACGACGACGCTGCCCGGTCGCGACCACGCGTCGCTCAAGCGCTAGCGGGTAGAGCCCGCGCCGCTCGTGCGCCCGCGGCCGGCCCTGCGCCGGCTTGCGGGCGAGGCGCGACGTCGCGGCGGTCCGCGGAGTCGCGGCGGCGTGGCGAATGGCCTTCGGGCAATGTCCCGAAGAGCATGTACTCGTAGACATGCTTTAAAGCATGTCCTCGGCGACATGCTGGCGAGCCACCCGGCCTACCAGGACGACTTCAACGCCGACAGCACGAGCGCCGCGGAGGTTGGGTCGTCACACGCGCCAGGTCTTCCGGAGCGCGTCGAGGACGCGGTCCCGGTTGGCGGGCGTCAGCTTCCTGATCTCGCGCGGCTCCCAGGGCTCGGGGCGCCTGCCGAGGATGTTCTCGTTGAACACGCAGGCCATCTCGTCGCCGAGCTTCGGCGTCGGCCTCGCGCACGAGAAGGGGCCCTCGAACTCCGCGAAGGGGGCGTCCTGGGCCAGCGCGACGCGGAAGGTTTGCTTCTGCAGCGTCTCCGATTCGACCGCGCCGACGTCGACGACGCGCCCGACGCAGAGGAGGTTCCTCGGGGCCCGGTAGCGCGCCAGCACGTCGGCCTCTTCGGCGGGAGCGAAGTAGTGCAGGGAGTACTCGGGGGCCCGTGGTGCTTGAGCCTCCAGCCCTGCCGCGAGAGCGCGATGGCGCGAGGCCCGGCCCAGACCGTCCGCTCCCGGCTGCCGACGTCGGGCTTGAAGTCCGACGCGTACACGAACGAGTTCTCGAAGTTCGCCTTGATCCAGCGGCCGAGCGCGTTGAACCATTCGGTCATCGCGCGCGCGGTCTTCGGGTTCGTCGCCGGCGCCCCTTTCCAGCCCGTGGCGAGCGCGATGCGGCCCACCCCGATCGAGGTGTTCTTGACCGGAGAGCGCAGGAACTGGATGAGCGACTCCTCGGAGCGCAGATAGTAATCGTCGCAGGAAGCGATGTGCTCGACCCGCGGTCGCGGGAGGATGGCCGCGTCCCACAGCATGCATTGCAGGCTGTCGATCGCACCGACCGCGCGCGTGTGGGGGAACTCGGGGGTCGGGCTCCGCTCGTCGGTGATCAGCGAGACGGTCGGTCGCTCGAACACGAAGCTCAGGAAGGCGGCTTCGTCCTCGGGTGCCATGAGCGTGACGAGCTGCGAGCGCACGCCGGTCACTTTGCCCCGGCCGAGCTCACACGCGGACGCCGAGCAGCGGGTCGGCGTCGGGCCGCTGCAGGCGGGCGTTGCTGAGCTCGAAGGTGGCGCCGAGAGCGTCGTCGCGGGTGAGGGCGGCGACGAGGGCGCGGGCGACGTGGTTGCAGTCGATCATGCGCGGATCGTCGGTGGGGCCGTCGTGCAGGCCGCCGGGGCGGAGGATGGCGAAGGGGACGCCGCTGGCGCGCAGGACGGCCTCGGCCTCGCCCTTGGGCGCGAACCACTCGAGCATGTGCGCGGGGACGCCGGGCGTGGGCACGGCGCCGATCGTCGAGCACAGCACGAAGCGGGCGGCGCCGGCCTCGCGCGCGGCGGACACCAGACGGGCGGTGGCCGGGAGGTCGACCGTGCGCAGGCCGCCGCCGTGGACGTCGCGGCTGCCCAGAGTGCTGACGACGCGCTCGACGCCGGCGAACGCGGGGCCGAGGTCGAGGTCGAGGGCGTCGCCGACGACGAGGTCGAGGCCGGGGCCGAGCTCGGCCTCGGCCCGCGCGGTCGCGGACGAGCAGCCGCAGCGGGACGCCGGCCTGGCGCAGGAGCGAGACGACGTGACGACCCGTGCGGCCAGTGCCGCCGACGACGAGGACCCGACCAGGCGAGGTGGACATCGCCCGCACGCTAGCAAGCCGGGCGCCGCCTGCCAACCTGCGTCATCGAGCCGGCGCGGCCGAGCGAGAGCCCGGGGAGCCGGCCGACTCGAGGTCGCCTCCGGGACATGTCCGAACGGTCATGTGACTGGCGAGGCTCGCGCCGAGATGTCCGAACGGTCAGGACCGGCTGGTGCTGAAGCCGCTGCACGACTTGGTGATGAAGACCTGCGAGACCGACTTGCTGTACGTGAAGTTGCTGACGCCCTCGCCCTTGTCGTCGACGATCCACAGCGTGTCGCCCTCGTTGCCCTGGACGCTCATCGTCGTGTTGGAGCCGATCGAGTCGGTGCGCCCGCCGCTGTGCCGAGGGTGGCGGCCGTGGAACAGCAGCACTTTCCGCGGGCACTCGTTGTGGAGCCGCGTCGACACGAACGTCGATGTCGGAGCGCCGCCGCTGCTGCTGCCGCTGCCGGAGCTTGCGCCGCCGGCGGCCTGGCGTTCGGCCTGCTGCTGGCGATAAGCCTGGTAGCGGGCCTCTTCCTCGGCCTCGCGCGCGGCGATCTCCTCGGGGGTATGGCTGCGGCAGCCGAACAGCGTACATTTGGCGCTGTAGTCCTGGCTACGCTCGCAACCCTGGGCGCGATAGAGGCCCTCGTTGAAGCCGCGATCTTCGACCCTGTCGATCTTCAGCGAATCGGCGCTGCATGAGAGATCTGCGGCGGCTCGCGTCCGCACCGACTGGTCGAGCCGACCGGCGCACGCAGACAAACAGAGGAGGGCGAGAAACATCCACGGAGGTATCTTCACGCGGACAGGGTATCGCCCATGGCCGCGCGAAAGTACGCGCGGCGCGACGTCGATCAAGCGTCGCGAGCGGCCGAAAGCGGGCGAATCAGCGTCCGGGAGGCGAATGACGCCGGACTTGCGACGGAGCGGCGGCGTCGCTGGGGGATCGCCTTGGGGGCGCCGCGCTGGGGGCATTCACCGAACTGCGGAGCGGGTGTCCCCGACGGTGATTTCGCGGGCGGCTTGGCCGACAATCACGCGCGTGTCGATCCGGACGAACCATGCGTGGGTGCTGCTCTCGGGCTGGCTGATCGCGTGCCCTGGCGGCGGCGAGCAGCGGCACTGCGGCGACGACAGGCGACAACCCCGGCAGCGCGAGCGAGGCCAGCGGCGTCGGCAGCACCGCGGGCACGGAGGCGCCGACGACGGGGAGCAGCGCCGCGACGAGCAACGGAACGACGGGCCCGGGGACGACGAACCCGGGGACGACGAACCCCGGGACGACGAACCCCGGGACGACGAACCCCGAGACGACGAACCCGGGGACGACGAACCCGGGGACGACGACCGAGGCGGACACCACCGGCACGACTGCGACGACCGACCCGAACACCAGCGATTCGACGACGGGGGCGGTCGATCCGCCGCCGCTCGACGGGACCGCGTGCCAGGGCTACGCGACGCGCTACTGGGACTGCTGCAAGGCCCACTGCGGCTGGCAGGGCAACGTCAATGCGGCGACCGAGCCGCTGCAGAGCTGCGACAAGAACGACAACAACCTGGGCTCGGCGTACGACGTGGTGAGCTCGTGCCAGTCGCCGGCGCAGAACAGCGCATTCACCTGCTACAGCGGCGCGCCGTGGGCGGTGTCGGACTCGCTGGCCTACGGCTTCGCGGCGGTGCCGGCCCAGGGCGACATCTGCGGGCGCTGCTACCAGCTCGACTTCGACGGGACGGGCCACTACAACGCGCAGGACCCGGGGTCGGTGGCGCTGGGGAGCAAGACGATGATCGTGCAGGCGACGAACATCGGCCACGACGTCGCCGGCGGACAGTTCGACATCCTGACGCCCGGCGGCGGGGTCGGCCTGTTCGACGCCTGCTCGTATCAATGGAATGTCAATACATCGGAGCTCGGGGCGACCTACGGCGGGTTCATGACGTACTGCCAGCAGCAGGGCGGTAACCACGAGCAGATCAAGCAGTGCGTGCTCGGCCGCTGCGCCGCGGTGTTCGACGAGCCGGGCCTGGCCGAGCTGGCCGCCGGCTGCGAGTGGTACGTGGAATGGTACGAGGCGGCCGACAACCCGAACCTGCATTATCAAGAGGTGGCCTGCCCGCCGCAATTGGTGGCCATCTCCGGGATCGACCGCGGATCCCTGAACGACATCCAGGCCTGCAAGGGGGGCGGCGGCAGCTGCTCGCAGGAAGAGATGGACGCCTGCGACTGCGGCTGGACGAACGGCGGGCAAAACTGCGGACAAGACGACGGCTCGTGCTGCTGGACGGCCTGCTGCGGGCGGTGACGCGAGAGCGGGGCGGGCGCCGGCGTCAGTGTGCAAGTCTGGCTCGGGCCTGGCCGCTTATGGGGCCCTGGCCGATCCGAGCGCCCTGAGCTGGGCCGCTTTCCGCGCCTTGACCAGCTACGATTCATGAAATAATCGCCGCCCCGTGTCACACGGGCGCGCGCCCGCTTGTCCTCGGCAGCGAGGGAAACGACGATGAACGCACGGATGAATTCACGAACATCGGCGGCGCGAATCCGCGCACTGGGCCTCGCAGTGCTCTCCACCATGGGCGCCTGCCGGGCTCAGGACTCCGGCCCCGGGGACGCTCTCCGAGGTTCGGCCGGCAGTCGAGACGGCGCAGGACGACGACGGCGAGCAGCGGGCGGTGGCCGCAGGCGCCGGGCTGATCGGCCGACCCGCGCCGGCGATCACGCTCACGACGATCGACGGCCAGGCGATCGACCTGGCGCGGCTCGTCGGGAGGAAGCCCGTCTACCTCAAGTTCTGGGCGACCTGGTGCGTGCCCTGTCGCGCGCAGATGCCGGGCTTCGCGGAGATCCACGCGAAGATGGCGGACCGGATCGAGGTCATCGCGGTCAACACCGGCTTCACCGACGACGAGGCGTCCGTACGCGCCTTTCGTCAGGAGCTCGGCTTGCAGATGCCGATCGTCATCGACGACGGCAGGCTCGCCGAGGCGTTCAACCTGCGCGTGACGCCGCAGCACGTGCTGATCGGCCGCGACGGACGCATCGCCCACGTCGGTCACCTCGCCGACGCGCGCCTGGACGAGGCGCTGCGCGCGGCGCTCGCCGACGACGGTCAGGCCCCCGCCGCGAGCCTCGCCGCGACGCGTCCGGAGGCGCGCCCGCTCGCGCCCGGGGACCTCGTCCGCGATCTCTCGCTCACGACCGGCGGCGAGACCGTGTCCCTGGGCGGCGTGGGCAAGCCGAGCGCCCTGGTGTTCTTCGCGCCGTGGTGCGAGTCGTATCTCGCCGAAAGCCGGCCCGTCACCGCCACCGCCTGCCGCCGCGTGCGTGAGCAGGTCGAGTCTCTCGCGGCGAAGAGCGATGTTCATTGGCTGGGAGTCTCCAGCAATCTGTGGACGTCGGAGCACGAGTTGAACGAGTACAGGACGACCACCGGGACCCGCCTCCCGCTCGCGCTCGATACCTCGGGGGCGGTCTTTCGTGCCTTCGGCGTGCGGGAGATCCCCGCGGTCGCGGTGCTCGACGCCGCGGGACGACTGGTGCGCGTGCTCGGTCCCCAGGACCAGGACCTCGCCGCGGCGCTCGCTGCCGCGAACGATTAGAAGCATCGTACGCGAATGCCGGCACGCCAACCGGACCTCGTGGCGGAGCCACGTGCTCCGTGAGGAGCACGATTCGGCCGGGCGCTCACTGCGGCACGAGCACGCTGACGCTGTAGGCCGGCATCTCGTAGAGGAACGCGTTGGTGGCGGTCGGCGAAACGGCTGGCCCGGCGGTCAGCTCGGGCTGGGGGCCGGTCAGTTGCCACACTGCGACGCTCGGATAGTCGGCGTAGGCGGCGAGGGTGACCGCGGCGGTCAGCGGGCCGGCGGTCTTGTTGATGGCGACGATCACCGTGCGCGCCGGGTCGGCGACGTCGGTGCTGGCGTAGACGCTGGTGGCGGCGACGTCGGAGGTCACTGCGCTGATCGAGGTGTCGCCGAACTTGCTGCCCTGGCCGTCGTAGCTGGTAAAGGCGCGGAAGGCGGCCCAGATCATGGAGGTCTGATCGGTCAGGGCCCAGTAGGCCGCCATGGTCACGCCCTCGCGGCCGAAGATGCCGAGGACGTCGGCCTGGGCGATCGCGCCGGAGATGTGGCCGCCGCCGCCGTAGTTGTACTCCGTGAAGCCGAGGCCGGTGCCGGGGTAGTGCGCGTCGATGCGCTCCTTGAGCCAGGGGATCAGGCGCACGGGGCCCTGGAGGACGTCGTTGGCGATCCAGCTGTCCTCGTGAAAAGAGTCGTCCCACAGCGAGCGCGGGGCCTGCACCCGAGCCTCGACCGACTCGGGCGAGTTGTCGTCGCCGGTGATCCGCTGGCCGTTGGCGTAGACCTCGGTGTACCAGTGAAGATCGAGGACGTCGACGATGCGATGGCCCTCCTGCGCCTCGGCCTCGGCCATCGCCTGCAAATAATAAGAGATGAATTCACCCTGGGCGTCGGGCGCGTCCTGCAGGGTGGTGTAGCCGCCGTAGCCGTAGGAGACGAAGCCGGCGACGATCGCGTTGGCGGCGACGTCCTTGATCGCGGCGGCGAACTCGGCGTTCTTGTCGACGAGCTCGGCGTAGCCGACCGGGTCGGGGTGGATCCGCTCGTGCGTGTGCGACCAGAGGTCGGGCTCGTTGTCGAGCGAGAACAGGACGCGGGCGCGCTCGGGGTAGAAGGCGTCGGGGATTGGATTGCAGCCAGGCGACGAACTCGTCCTGGTAGACGGCGTCGTCGTTCGGATCGGGGTCGCCGTCGAACGGGCCGTCCTTGCGGGCGACGGTCGGGTGGAAGCGCGTCTCGAGGTAATGGGGGTCTGGTTGACGTCGCCGCCGCCGTCCTTGTCGGCCGCGACGTAGCCGCAGATCGGGACGGTGACCAGCATGTCGGCGCCGGCGTCGAGGGCCTCGGCGGTGGCGGCCCGCACGACCTCGCCGGGGATGTCGCCGTCGACGCCGAGCTGCGAGGCGAGGTAGTCGTCGTTCTGGTGCTGATAATCGGCGCCGGCGTTGCTGGCGTTGTTCTCCCAGTTGTACGCGGTCATGCGATTGCCGCCCTGCCGCACGAGGCCGAGGCCGCGGTTGGTGGTGGCGAGGTCGTCGTATTGATTGGTGCCGTAGATCCACGGCGAGATCGGGTGACGATCGGTGTCGGCGCGGATCGTAAAGGTGACGTCGCCGCTGCCGGGATCGCCGGGCTCGACGATCGGGCCGGGGTCGGGGCCGTCGGTGGTCGGATCGCTGGTGGTCGGGCCGTCGGTCGGATCGACAGTGGTCGGGTCGCCGCCAGGGCCGGCACCGGTCGGGCCGTCGGTCGCGCTGCCGGTCGGGCCCGCTCCGGTCGGATCGCCGCCAGGGCCGGCGCCGGTGCCCTCGGTCGGGTCGCCAGTGGCCTGCGTCGAGGCGGTGGTGGTCTCGCCGCTGTCGGGGCAAGCAGCGAGGAGGAGGGCGAGCGGGGCGGCCATTTTAAACGAAGTTGCATGGCCGCCAGGGTAGCCGAGCGCGGGGAGGGTGATGCTGTCCTGAGGGACATGTCGGCGAGCGCGGCCGGCGAGCTCGCGCGAAACAGTCCAGGCGATGCAGCGAGCGGGACACTGCGACGCGCGCTCGCGGGTTCGCGAGCGAGGACGGCTCGCAGCGAGCGGGACGCTGTCGAGCTCGCTGATGACGAAGCGAGGCGGCGAGGGGGACGTCGGTGCGCGGCGGCGATGTTTCGTCGATGAAGTAGAGCCGCCGCGACGGGGATGCCGGGCGGGACGCGTCGGTGCGCGCCAGCGATTCGTCGCTGCAGCAGACCCGTCGCGAGCGGACGCCGTCCGGGTCGCTGTGTGGATGCGCGGCGGAGCGGTGCGGGTTCGCGAGCAGACCTCCCAGCATGCAGCGGGCGGGTCTTGTTGCGTGAAGCGCGCTGTTGCGCCGAGACGATCGGTCAAGTAGAAACGAGCCCGTGAGCCGAGGCGACGCACGCGACCGTCTGGTCCAGGCGGCCATCGACCTGATCTGGACCTCCAGCTACGGGGCGGTCAGCGTCGACGCCATCTGCGAGCGCGCCCAGGTGCGCAAGGGCAGCTTCTACCACTTCTTCGCCAGCAAGGACGATCTGGTGGTGACGGCCCTCGACACGCACTGGGGCACCCGCCGGCCCGTGCTCGACGAGATCTTCTCGGCCTCGCGCCCGCCCTTGCAGCGGCTGCAGCGGTACTTCGCCCACATCAGCGAGCGCCAGGGCGAGGTCCGCGAGCAGTACGGGCGGGTGCTGGGCTGCTTCCACCACGCCGTCGGCAGCGAGTGCGTGCAGAAGCCGACCGCGGTGGCCGCCAAGGCGCAGGAGCTGAGCCTGGCGCTGCGCCGCTACCTCGAGACGGCGCTGCGCGACGCCCAGGCCGAGGGCGCGCTGCCCCCGGGCGACCCGGTGGCGGCCGCCAAGAGCCTGTTCGCGTTCGTGACCGGGGCGCTGACCCAGGCCCGCGTCCACGACGACCTCGAATTGCTGCGCCAGCTGCCCCAGACCGCCTGGCTGGCGCTGGGCATGGCCGGGCCGCCGCAGCGCAGCACGTGAGCCGCTCGGAGCCGGCCCTGCTGCGCGTTTTTGCGCCCTCGAACTTGACTAAACAGTCATCTACCACGCTCTCCTTCGACCTCGCTCCGCCCCGGTAACCGCCCATGTGGATCGTCCGACTCGCGCTGCGCCGCCCGTACACGTTCGTGGTGATGGCCCTGATGCTGCTGCTGTCGGGCATCTGGGTGGTCCGGCAGACGCCCACCGACGTGCTGCCGGATGTCGACATCCCGGTGATCAGCGTGGTGTGGACATACACGGCCTGCCGGCGCAGCAGATCGAGCAACAGGTCACGCTGTTCAGCGAGCAGTCGCTGGCGGGCAACGTGGCCGACATCCAGAGCATCCAGAGCGACAGCTTCGACGGGGTGTCGGTGATCCGGCTGTTCCTGCAGCCCGACGCCGACGTGGCCTCGGCGATGGCGCAGGCGACCGCGGTGTCACAGACGATCGTGCGCCGCATGCCGCCCGGCATCGTGCCACCGATCATCCTCCGCTACACGGCGTCGAGCGTGCCGATCCACAGCTGGCGTTCTCGAGCGACACGCTGTCGGAGGCCGAGGTCTACGATCACGTCAATCAGCGCGTGAGGACGATGCTGAGCGTGGTCCGCGGGACCCGCTTCCCGCTGCCCGCAGGCGGCAAGCAGCGCCAGATCACCGTCGACCTCGACCCGGCGGCCCTGCGCGCGCACGGGGTCTCGCCGGCGGAGGTCAGCCAGACGATCGCGGCGCAGAACCTGACCCTTCCGACAGGCGCGGCGAAGATCGCCGAACGCGAGTACCGCATCAGCCTCAACAGCAGCCCGGAGGCGATCGCGGCGCTCAACGAGATCCCGATCACCGGCGCGGCCGGGCGCCAGCTGTTCGTCCGCGACGTTGCCCATGTCCATGACGGCTACGCGATCCAGACCAACATCGCCCGTCGCGACGGCCGCCGCTCGGTGGTCCTCAGCGTGATGAAGACCGGCGACGCGTCGACGACGGAGGTGGCCGAGCGGGTCAAGGCGCTGGTGCCGGTGATCCGCGCGGCGGCGCCCGAGGGCCTCGAGGTCGAGCTGCTGTCCGACCAGTCGACGTTCGTGACCCGGGCGATCGACGGCCTCCTGGTGGAGGGCGTGATCGCGATGGTGCTCACGGCGGCGATGATCCTGCTGTTCCTCGGCAGCGTGCGCGCGACGGTGCTGGTGGCGATCAACATCCCGCTGGCGGTGATCATCGCGCTCTTGTGCCTGCGCGCCCTGGGGGCGACGATCAACGTGATGACGCTCGGCGGCCTGGCGCTGGCGGTCGGCATCCTGGTCGACGACGCGACGGTGGAGATCGAGAACATCCACCGCAACCTGGCGATGGGCAAGCGCTTGACGCGGGCGATCCTCGACGGGGCGCAGCAGATCGCGGTGCCGGCGTTCGTGGCGTCGCTGTGCATCAGCATCGTGTTCGTGTCGGTGGTGTTCCTCGAGGGCCCGGCTCGCTTCATCTTCCTGCCGATGGGCATGGCGGTGGCGTTCGCGGTGATGGCGTCGTACCTGCTGTCGCGCACCCTGGTGCCGACGCTGGCGCAGTACCTGCTGGCAGAGCACGAGGACCACGCGCCGAAGCGCGGGGTGTTCGCGCGGATCCACCACGGCTTCGAGGCGAGCTTCGAGCGCCTGCGCGCGCGCTACGTGGGCCTGCTGGCGTGGGCGCTCGGCCGCCCGCGCACGGTGGCGACGCTGTTCGCGGCGGTGGTGGCGGCGACGGTGGCCCTGGCGCCGTTCGTCGGCCGCGACTTCTTCCCGCAGGTCGACGCCGGGCAGGTGCGCCTGCACGTGACCGCGCCGCCCGGCACGCGCATCGAGGAGACCGAGCGGTGGTTCTCGCGGGTGGAGGACCGGATCCGCGAGATCGTGCCGGCCGACCAGCGCGAGAGCATCCTCGACTTCATCGGCATGCCGAGCGGCTACACGCTGGCGATCACCGACAGCAGCAACGTCGGCTCGTCCGACGGGGAGATCCTGCTGACGCTGGCCCACGCGCGCACGCTCGCCACCGCCGACATCGTCCGCGAGCTGCGCGAGGTGCTGCCGCGCGAGTTCCCCGAGCTGTCGTTCTACTTCCAGCCGGCCGACATCGTGACGCAGATCCTGAACTTCGGCCTGCCGTCGCCGATCGACGTGCAGGTGTCGGGGGCGCAGCGCGACGCGACGCTCAAGGCGGCCCGCTCGCTCGAGGCCGAGCTGCGCGCGGTGCCCGGGGTGGTCGACGTGCACCTGCATCAGATCGTGGCGGCGCCGCGGCTGCACGTGGAGGTCGACCGCCAGCGCGCGCACGAGGCCGGCCTGAGCGAGCGCGACGTGGCGGCGAACCTGCTGCTGATGGTTTCGTCGTCGACGCAGGTGAGCCCGACGTTCTGGACCGACCCGAAGTCGAACTTCGCCTACCCGGTGGCGATCCAGGTGCCCGAGCACCGCGTCGACTCGCTGGCGGCGCTGCAGGGGCTGTCGCTGCCGACGGCGACGGACGAGCAGAAGCTGCTGGTCGACGTGGCCGACTTCCGCCGCGCGACGACGCCGGTGTTCGTCAGCCACATGAACGTGCAGCCGACCTACAACGTGCGCGCGGACGTGCAGGACTCGGACCTCGGGTCGGCGGTGGCGCAGATCGAGGCGATCGTGCAAAAGCACCGCGAGGCGCTGCCGCCGGGGGCGACGATCGCGGTGCGCGGGCAGGCGGAGAGCATGCAGGTCGGCTTCGCCAGGCTCGGGGTGGGGCTCGGGTTCGCGGCGCTGCTCGTCTACGCGTTGATGGTGATCAACTTCCAGTCGTGGAAGCTGCCGTTCATCATCCTGATGGCGCTGCCCGGCGCAGCGGTGGGCATCGTGTTCACGCTGTTCGCGACCGGGACGACCTTCAGCATCCCGTCGCTGATGGGCGCGGTGATGAGCATCGGCGTGGCGACGGCCAACTCGATCCTGGTGGTGTCGTTCGCCAACGAGCTGCGACCGCAGGGCATGTCCGCCGCCGAGGCGGCGCTGACGGCCGGCAGCGTGCGCCTGCGCCCGGTGTTGATGACGGCGACGGCGATGTTCATCGGCATGCTGCCGATGTCGCTCGGCCTCGGCGAAGGCGGCGAACAGAACGCGGCGCTCGGCCGCGCAGTGATGGGCGGCCTGGCCGGGGCGACGCTGGCGACGCTGGGCTTCGTGCCGGT
This sequence comes from Nannocystis pusilla, assembly GCF_026626665.1. Classification (GTDB taxonomy): domain Bacteria; phylum Myxococcota_A; class Polyangia; order Nannocystales; family Nannocystaceae; genus Nannocystis; species Nannocystis pusilla. Next base: position 4,969,185 of record NZ_JAPNKE010000002.1, on the reverse strand, counting down.
GGTCTACAGCGTGCTGGCGCAGCGCTGGCGCGCGCCCGCGATCGACCCCGATCTCGCCGATCCCGGTGACTTTGACGCGAGGGAGAGCACATGACGACGATGCAGTCCAAGAGGGCAGGTTGGCCGGTGATGGCGATGATCGCGGCGGTGCTCGCCGGGGCGGTGGTGCTCGGCGTCGGCCCGCGGCTCGAGCAGCGCGACGCGCGGGCGCGGACGCTGGCGCAGGCGACCGGGCCGAAGCGCGTGCGCACGGCGGCGGTCCGCGCCGGCGAAGAGGCGCACGAGCTGACGCTGCCGGCCAGCTCGACGCCGATCCGGCAGTCGACGCTGTACAGCAAGTCGACCGGGTTCGTGCGCCGCTACCTGGTGGAGCTCGGCGACCCGGTGAAGGCGGGCCAGGTGCTGGCGGAGATCGAGGCGCCGGAGACGGACGAGGAGATCCGGCTGGCGCGCGCGCCTGGCCGAGGCGCGCGCGAACGTGGGGATCCACCAGACGACGTCGGATCGCACGCGCACTCTGGCGGGCAGCGGCGCGGTGTCGCGGCAGGAGGCCGACGACGCGCTGGCGCTGGCCAACTCGGCCGACGCGCTGGTGGCGACGCGCAAGGCCGACCTCAAGCGGCTGCAGGCGCTGCGCGGCTACCAGCAGATCGTGGCGCCGTTCGACGGGGTGGTGACGCGCCGCCTGGTCGACTCGGGCGCGCTGGTCGGCCCGGCCGCGGCCGGCGGGGCGCCGCTGTACGAGCTGGCCGACGTGTCGAAGCTGCGCGTGCTGGTCGACGTGCCCGACAGCCACGCGGCCGACGTGAGGGTCGGCAACGCGGCCGAGCTGTACTCGCCGCGCGACCCGTCGCGCACGGTGAAGGAGTGGTGACGCGCACGAGCGGGGTGCTCGAGACGCGGACCCGCACGCTCCGCGTGGAGATCGAGGTCCCGGGCGACGAGTCGGTGCTGCCGGGCTCGTTCGTGTACGCGCGCCTGCAGGTGCCCCGCGCCCGCCCGGTGCCGATGATCCCGGCGAGCGCGCTGGTGGTGCGCAAGGAGGGGACGCTGGTGGCGAAGGTGAGCGAGGGGGCCGTGACGCTGGTGCCGGTGAAGCTCGGCCGCGACCTCGGCAAGGAGATCGAGGTGCTCGAAGGGGTGGCCGCGGGCGACGAGGTGGTGCTGCAGCCGCCCGACACGCTCGAGAGCGGGCAGGCGGTCGAGGTGGTGCCGACCGTGGGGTGATCATGTCTCGAATGACATGTCCGATGGGGCATGGTGATTCGGACATGTTTCACGGGCATATGCCTCGTGCGAGGCAAGGCCATGAACGGGCGGTTTGCCGGTCCAGCGCGCGCGCGGAGCTCGTCGAGGAGCGCTCCCGTCAAGGGGGCGCTCCGCTCGGTGAGCTCCTCGCCGGCTCAGAGCAACGCCTGGATCGCCGCGACCGCCTCGTCGTCGGTGATCGTCTCGGCGTCCGCGCCGGGCTGTAGTTCGATGTCGAGGAAGCCCGGGACGCGAGCTCGCCCCGCTCCGTGCGCCACCCAGATCTTGTGGTCGCGGGCGACCTGCTCCAGCCGCTTCGGGAACTCCGCCGCGTCGATGCGCGCGTAGACGTGGAACAGGTTCGTGGGCGGGACCTCCGGCGCCACGATGACCCGCGCGTCCTTGGCGAGCCGGGCCGCCAGCTGCTGCGCGCGCGTCACCCACCTGGGGATCCGCGCCAGCACGTCGTCGATGCGCATCGCGGCCGAAGCCGCGTAGGGAAAATACGCCGCGACGTTGCCGCCATGCCGGTGCCGCCACAGCCGCGCCCCGTCGATCAACTCCTTCGAGCCGGCCACGACCGCGCCTCCCAGCGCGCCGATCGTCTTGTACAGCGAGACGTACACCGACGAGCAGCCCCGGCAGACCTCGGCGAGAGGACGTCCGAACGCCGGCGCCGCCTCCCACAGGCGCGCGCCGTCGACGTGCAGCGGCACGCCTCGCTCGCGGCACGCTGCCTTCAGGTCCTCGAGCTCGGCCCACGTCTGCATCTGCCCCGTCCAGCGGATCGGCAGTTCGACCGACACCACGGCCAGCGACTCCTGCGCGCGGCGGACGTCGTCGCCGAGCAGCGGTCGACCCCACGGCGACAGGACCACCTCGTGCATCCCGTGCAGCACCTCGACCGCGGCGTTCTCGTGGAGCAGGTGGTGCGACGACGGGTGCACGCCGAGCGCGCGACCGCGGCTGCGATCCGCGTACAGCCGCAGGAGACAGAGCTGACCCATCGTGCCGGTCGGCATGAAGCACGCCGCCTCGAAGCCGAGCAGCGCGGCGATCTTCTGCTCGAGCGCCTCGACGAGGTCGCCCGCGCCGTAGCGATCGGCGACCGCGTGGTGCTGCTGGCACCATTGACCGATGCGCACGAGCTCCGCGCCGTCGGAGATGCGGGCGCCGGTGACCAGCGCGCCGCGGCAGGCCGCCAGGAGCTGGTCGAGGCCGCCGGGCGGCCCACCCGGCGGTGGCGCGGGACGCACGGGCGGGGCCGCCGTCGCGGATCGCGGAGCGCAGCCAGCGAGCGCGCCGCCCATGCCTGCCGCCAGCGAGATCATCCAGTCGCGTCGCGAGCTCGGTCATGCGTACGACTCTAGCCGAGCTCGCCGGCAAAGGGCAGCGCCCGCGGGAAGGGCCACGGACGGATCGTGGGTTTGAAGAGACATGTCTGTTTGGTCATGTCTCTGCGGTCATGTGACGATCAGCAGTCGTCGCCGAGGGTGCCGTTCGGGCCGCCGGTGGGCGGGAGCTCGAGCACGCTGCCGTTGCCGTTGAAACAGCCGGGCTTCTCGCCGTCGTCCTCGGTGGTCGCGGCGGTGGTGGTCTGGACCTCCGCGGTGTCGTCGCCGGTCGAGGTGCTGTCGTCCTCGCCGCCGGTCGACTCGTCGCCGGTGTCGGTGCGCTCGATGTTCTTGTCGTCGGGCTCGTCGCAGGCGACGGCGGCGGTGAGGGAGAGGGCGATGAGGAGGGCTGTGAAGATCTTGGACATGACGCGGTCTCCGTGGCGACGCGCGGGCTCCGGCGGCGGAGGCTCGCGCGGCGCGATCGATCGGGTAGTCGGGGGGTGAAGGCGGGCCGACGACGGCCCGGCAGAGGCGGACGGACGGGGGCCGCGCGGCCGCCCGTCTTGCGCGGCCGCCCGGGCGAGGCACGGCCCGCAGCGCCGTGACTCGGATAGCGGTGGATGGGGCCCGAAGGGCGAAGTTACGGGGCTGGGAGGTCGTGGCCGCGGGCGCGCCGGGGGTCGGTGGCGCGCCGCGAGCTCAGGGTCGTGCGGCGGTCGGTGGCGGTATTAATCTGGCGCGAAGGACAGGTCCCAAAGGACCGGTCAACATCGACGTCAAGTGAGACCGGGGCGTCGGCGGGAGAGTTTTCGCGGTGCAGCGAACTGGAAGCGCGTGCAGGGAGCGGCCGCCTGTGGCAGGATACGTAGCTATGGAGCACCGCACCCGAACAGTCGCGCAAAACGAACAATGCACCGTGCTGCAGTGCAGTTGTGGGATGCTGCACGTGAGCGTCGGTTCGGTGACGGTGCGCATGCGGCCTGCGGCGGCGGCGGGCCTGCGCGACGCGGTGGCGGCGGCGCTGCAGAAGATCGAGGCCGACGATCCGTCGCGCGGCGTCCCGCGACCTGCGTCGCGCGGCGACGACCTGCCGTCGTGATCTGCGGCGCCGAGGCAGTCGCGTGGCGACGACCTGCCGTCGCGCTCTGCGGCGCCGGCTCAGCCGCGTGGCGATGACCTGCCGTCGCGCTCTGCGGCGCCGGTTCCGTGGCGCGGCGATGACCCGCCGTCGTGATCGCCGGCGCCCCCGCGCCCGCCTCGTGCGAGGACCTGCGGTCGTGACGCCGACGCCGCACCTGCGATCGCGCCGCGAGCCCGGGGCCTGCATGTACAAGCGCGGCGCTCGAACTCGCGCTAAAAGCCGATCCGCTGGCGATTTGGGGCGAAAAGGCGGTTTCGTGCGGCTGTGGGGAGGTCCAGGAGATCGAGTAGAGTGGGCCTCGGTAGCCCGCCATGAGTGAAGCGCAGTCTGTCGTCGACCGCAGCCCGAAGGCGAGGATCGGGAACGTCTTCGCCGACGAGTTCAAGATCCTCCAGCACCTCTCGCGCGGCGACGTGGCCGACACGTTCCTCGCCGAGTTCATCGACCCACCGACGCAGGTGTGGATCAAGATCTGCCGCGCGGAGTTCTCGCAGGACCGCGCGCAGGCCGAGCGCCTGCTGCGCGAGGCGCGGGCCGCCGCGGCGGTGCTGCACGCGAGCGTGCTCGAGGTGCTCGACGCCGACATCGCGCCCGAGGGCGACGTGTACGTGGTGACCGAGGCGTTCGAGGGCGAGGACCTCGGCCTGCTGCTGCGCCGCACCGGCCGCCTGCCGTGGCCGCGCGTGCGAGCGATCGCCCTGCAGGTGGCGGAGGGGCTGCAGGCGGCGCACGAGGCCGGGGTGATCCACCGCGCGATCAAGCCGGGCAACGTGCTGCTCGGCGCGGACGACCTGGTCAAGGTCGCCGACTTCGGCATGGTCGCGGTCGAGGCGGTGACGCAGGACCGCGAGGCCGGCACCGTGGTGCTCGGCGACGCGGTCCACTTCATCGCCCCCGAGCAGGCGCTCGGCGAGGCGGTCGACCAGCGCAGCGACATCTATTCGCTCGGGGTGCTGATGTACACGCTGCTCTCGGGCCGCGTGCCGTTCTTCGGCCGGCCGACGCAGGTGACGATGCAGCACAAGTTCGCGGCCGCGGCGGCGCTCGGCAGCGTGGCGCCGGAGGCCGAGATCCCGCCTTTGGTGGAAGCGCTGGTGCTCAAGGCGATGTCGAAGCGCCGCGAGGATCGCTACCAGGACATGGGCGCGCTGGTGGCCGCGCTGCAGCAGATCGACGAGGAGGGCGCGCAGGCGGGCGGGGGCAAGGCCAAGGCGGCCGCGCGCAAGCAGCAGCCGACCACCGACAGCGCGATGTTCTACTCGCTCGAGGCGCTGCAGACCGCGCTGGGCCAGACGCAGGACCCGCAGGCGCAGATCGACATCCTGCGCAAGATGGAGAAGGCGCTGACGCAGCTGGCCGGCGGCGCGGGCGGCAAGGAGGGGCAGGCCTGGCAGCAGTGGATCGCGCAGGGCCTCGACTACGCCTACTACAACCTGGCGGCGCAGCACCTCGGCGCCGAGCAGTGGCAGGAGCTGGTGCAGACGTACCGCGAGCACGCCGAGCTCACGGGCGACCGGACGATGAAGACCGGGCTGTACGGGGCGATGGGCTACGTGCTCGACAAGTCGCTCGGCGACATCCCCGGGGCGATCGCGGCCTACCGCAAGATGATCCAGCTCGACCCGACGTCGCAGGACGCGGTGCTGGCGCTGGCGCGGCTGTACGAGCGCGGGCAGCAGTGGGACGCGGCGGTGCAGACGCTCGACCACTTCCTGTCGCTGTGCGCCGACCCGGCCCTGCGCACCGAGGAATTGACGCACGTCGGCAAGCTGCTGCACGAGAAGCTGGTGGCCTCGGAGCGCGCCGAGGCCTACCTGCGCGGCGCGCTCGAGCACACGCCCGGGCACGTGCCGGCGCTGACGCTGCTGGCCGACATGTACCGCGGGCGCAAGGACTGGCGCGAGCTGGCGGCGGTGTGCGAGGCGCTCCTGACCCACGCGACGAGCTACTACGAGCGGGTCGAGTTCGGCATCGAGGCCGGCTTCATCCACTACCGCCAGCTCGGCGACATCGCCAAGGCGACCGAGATCTTCGCCCGCGTGATCGAGCTCGACCCGGAGAACGTGCGCGTCGGCACGGTGCTGTCGAAGATCTACTACGAGGCCGGCAACTACGTCGGCGCCGCGCCGATCTACGAGATGCTGGTGCGCAAGGCCCCGGGCGCGCCGATCAGCGTCAAGGCCCACGTCGAGCTGTGCCTGCGCGCCGCCCGGGTCGAGCGCCTGCTCGGCCGCTCGCAGCGGGCGCTCAAGCTGTTCAAGAAGGCGCTCGACCTCGAGCCGAACAACTGGACGGCGATGCTCGGCCGCGCCGACCTGACCTTCGAGGCAGGCGAGTGGGAGGCCGCGTTCACCTACTACGAGCAATTGCTGGCCGCGTCCGCCAAGGAGAAGACCGAGAAGGTGTCGGCGGCGATCCACGTGCGCCTGGCGGAGGTGTGCAAGCGGCGGGGCCAGACCCAGAAGGCGCCGGGCTACCTGCGCAAGGCGCTCGAGCTCGACGCCAACAACTGGCAGGCGCTCGAGGCGACGCTCGAGCACCAGCTGGCCGCCGAGGACTGGCAGGGCGCGCTCAACACCCGCCGGGCGATGATCAACGCGTCCGGCGACGACAACGTCAAGTTCGAGCTGTTCGTCGCCAGCGGCAAGCTGTTCCGCGATCGCCTGCGCGACCCGCAGAAGGCCGTGATCGCGTTCCAGCGGGCGGTCGAGCTGCGGCCGCGCGACCTGGTGGTGCTGCACCTTTTGCTCGACACCTTCACCGAGCGCAAGATGTGGCAGGAGGCCGTCGGCGTGCTCGACCGGATCGTCGACGTCGAGCCCGACCCGGTCCGTCGGGCCCGCTTCCACTACACGGCGGCGGTGCTGCTGCGCGACAACCTGGCCCAGGTCGACGGCGCGCTGGCGCGGTTCGACCGCGTGCTCGACGAGGACCCGAGCCAGCTCAAGGCGTTCCAGGCGATCGACAAGCTGCTGACGCAGCGCAAGGAGTGGAAGGGCCTCGACCGCGCGTACCGCAAGATGATCAATCGCCTGCCGCCCGACGGCGAGACGCCGCTGCGGACGATGCTGTGGTCGAACCTGGCCGAGATCTACCGCACCCGCCTGGGCGACTTCCGGGCCGCGGCCAAGGCGTTCGAGGTCGCGGCGGCGCTCGACCCGGGCAACGCCGACCGCTGGCAGATTCTGGTCGAGCTGTACGAGGCGCTGGTCCGCAACAACAACGCGCGCGAGTTCTCCGAGCCGCTGATCCGCGCCCACTTCACGCTGCTGCGCATCGAGCCGCACCGCTACGCCAGCTACCACCGGCTGTTCGAGATCTACGTGGCCCGCCGCGAGCTCGACAAGGCGTTCTGCGTCGCCCGCACGCTGGTGTTCGTGAAGCAGGCGAACGCGCAGGAGACCACGTTCTACAACCGCTATCCGCAGCCGGAGTTCCGCCGGATCAAGCAGCGGCTGGGCGAGGATCTGCTGTGCCGCTGTGTGTTCCACGCCGACGAGGACGCGGGCGTCGGGGCGGTGCTCGGCCTGCTCGCGCCGGTGCTGGCCGGCTGGCGGCCGAAGATGCTGCCGTACCCGCTGCGCCCGTCCGACCGCGTCGACCCCGAGGACGACGGCTCGCTGGTCAGCAAGATGTTCGTCTACGTGACGCAGGTGTACGGCCACCCGCAGCCCGACCTGTACTTCCGGCCAGACGAGCCGGGCGACGTGGCGGTGCTGAACGTCGAGCGCGGCGGCAGCGTGCGCCCGACGATCATCGCGCTCGGCGGGGCGCTGGCCGAGAAGGCGGAGAACAACCTGGCGTTCACGCTCGGCCGCCACGCGCTCGACCTGTACCCGCCGCACTACGCGTTCATGATCATCGACCGCTCGCCCGAGAACCTGAAGGACGTGCTGATGGCGAGCATGCACGTGTGCAAGGTCGGCGCGCCGGAGCTGTCCTCGGGGGCGCAGGCGCTGGCGCGCGAGGTGACGAAGCACCTGCCGCCGGCGGCGCTCGAGCGGCTCGCGTCGGCGCTGCAGCGGCTGGTCAAGGGCGGCGAGGTCGACGTCAAGCGCTGGGCCCGGGCGGCCGAGCTGGCGAGCTACCGCGCGGGGTTCCTGTTCTGCAACGACCTCGCCACCGCGGCGCACGCGATCGGCCAGGAGCAGCGGGTGTTCGGCGCGATCCTGGCGCCGAAGGAGGCGCTGCGCGAGCTGGTGGTCTACAGCGTCAGCGAGGAGTACTTCGAGGCGCGGCGCGGGCTCGGGCTCAACGTGGCGTGACGCGGTGACCGCAGCGAGTCCGCGACGTCGAGGGTGGCTGCGAGGCCATCCTCGACGAGGATGCGGCCCGCGAGCGCGAGGCTCCATGGCTCCGGAGCGCCAGGGCACAACCCGCGATCGCGCAGCGAACCAACCGTCCATCGAAGTTGCATGATCACGCGCCCGGCCCCTGCCCGGGTGCGCCACACCTGCAGCCAAACCCGCTTCTGCGGCCGTTCTCGCGGTTTGCGGCGCGGGCTCGCGCTTGCCGGCCCGGGCGAAGGGTGATACGACCGCTCAATGCAGCGAGCGAAGCAGTGGTTGCGTTGGCCGATCGGGTGCGGGCGTGCGGCGGCGTTGGCGACGGTATTGGCGGTCGCGGGCGTGGCGGGCTGTTCCAAGTCGAACGAGCAGGTGGCCGCCGCGGCGCTGGCAGATCCGGGCGTGCAGGCGCTGCTGAGCAAGATCCCCGCGGACACGCCCTACGCGTTTATCAGCTTCGGCGGCTCCGCTCGGCCGATGATCGAGAAGATCTACAAGAGCATGAGCCCGATGATGGAGCGCGTCTGGCCGACGATCGAGCAGATGCCGATGGACAACGAGTGGGGCCCGCTGGCGAAGGCGATCCTCGCCGAGGTCCGGGCGATCATGAAGGACGGCGGCCTCGATCGCACCGGCATCGACATCGACGGTCGCGCCGCGTTCTACGGCATCGGCATGATGCCGGCGGTGCGCTGGTCGTTGAAAGATCCGCAGGCGCTGCGCGACCTGCTCGCCCGCGTGCAGACGGCCGGCAACGTCACGATCCCGGTGTGCAAGCTCGGCGAGGCCGAGTACTGGTGCGGCGGCAACAGCGAGGTCAAGGTCGCGGCGGCGATCGTCAGCGGGGAGCTGATCCTCGGCGCCGCGCCGGCGTCGATGGCCGACAAAGTGTTCGAGCTGCTGTTCGGCAAGACGGCGCCGGAGCGGTCGCTGGCCGACTCGCCGAAGCTGCGCGACCTGCTGACGAGCTGGAACCTCGGCAAGCACAACGTCGGCTACGTCGACACGCGGGTGGTCGTCGAGGCGTTCCTCGGCGAGGGCGACCCGCTGAACAAGGAAGTGCTGGCGGCGCTGGTCCCGAAGTTGACCGATCAGTGGCCGAAGCTGACGCAGGTGTGCAAGGACGAGGCCCGCGGCCTCGCTGCGATCGCGCCGATGCTGGTGTTCGGCACCGAGGCGATGGACGAGAACGGCTTCGAGGGGGTCTTCGGCGTCGCGCTGCGCTCCGACGTGGCGCAGGACCTGAAGTCGCTGCGCGCGTCGGTGCCGGGCCTGTCGAAGGAAGTGCGCGGCGAGGCGATCTTCGCCCTCGGCGGCGGCTTCGACTTCGGCAAGGCGATCGAGTGGGCGCTGCGCAAGGGCGCGGAGGTGACGAAGTCGCCGTATCAGTGCCCGGAGCTGGCGGAGCTCAACCAGTTCGCGGCGAAGATCGGGCAGGACACCTCGTCGATCCCCAAGTGGGTGCCGGGGCTGCGCGGCGGCAGCCTGGTGCTCACCGACATCAAGATGTCGGGCTTCTTGCCGTCGTCGATCACGGCCTACGCGGTGCTGTCGGCGGCCGATCCGCGGGCGATCTACGAGGCGATCAAGGCCGAGACGCCGGCGATCGCGGCGTACGAGTTCAGCGACGACGGCTCGGTCAAGACGCTGCCCGACGGCACGGTGCCGTTCGTCAACGGCATCGCCTACGGGGCGAAGGCCGGGACGGGCGCGGTGGTGGCGATCGGGCCGGGCTCGGAGGGCACGGTCGGCAAGCTGCTGGCGGCGCCGGAGGTCAAAGATCCGCCGCTCGGGCTGTTCGCCTACGACCTGGCCAGGATCATGGACCAGCTCCAGCCGGTGCTCGGGGGCATGGCCGGCCAGCCCGAGGTCGCCGCGGTGTTCGACATCTACAAGGTGTTCGGGCCCTCGGGCTACGAGATGTACGCCGAGGACCGCGGGCTGGTGTTCAAGGCGGGGATGAGGCTGCGCTGAGCATGTCGTTGGCCGCCTGCATGCGCATGGTGCAGGCGTCGCGCAGGCGGCCGACCACGACGTCGCCGTACCACGCGCCGTGGGCCGGGAGCTCGCGCGCGCGCAGGGCCTCGAGCAGGGCCGGCAGCTCGTAGACGCCCGAGCGGACCAGGTTCTCGATCTCGCGCTCGGTGCGGTGCTCGTTGCGGTCCTGCAGGACGCGGCGGATCGCGGCGCCGAGGTGCGGCAGGCGCTGGTCGTTGGCGGCGCGACGCAGGCGCAGGGCGATGCCGGCCGGGTCGTTGTCGCAGAAGTCGAACCACAGCGCCGCCGCGAAGAAGCGCAGCGACTCGGCGTTGCGGCGGGCGGCGAACGCGGCGTGCAGCTCGCACGGGGTCAGGTCGGTCACGGCCCGCGACAGCGGCACGATCGAGCATGGCCCATCGGACATGTACGCGAGCAGCTCGACGAGCTGCAGCTGCTCCCACGGATCGGGGCCGAACCAGAGCACCCGCTCGCAGTCGGTCGGCAGCTCCTCGGCGCGCTGGATCTCCGCCAGGTCGGTCTGCCAGAACGCCATGCGGAGGAACACGTGCCGCCCGCGCTCGCGCGAGCAGGGTCCGACCGCGGCGCTGTCGCGCCAACCGAGCACCTCGCCCTCCAGGTCGATCTCGCGAGCGAACCCGGCGGCGCAGTCACCTGCATGGATGTGGAGGATCGGTAGCACGCCCCGGTAATGGACCTGGTCCCGGGGCCGTGCAACTTGAGCGCGTCACCGTCGGCGAGTCGCCTTGCGATCGTCGCGGACGGGGAGCACCGGCGTTCCGCAGGGACGGCGCGTCTCTCTGCGCGGGTGATCGCCGGCACGCGAGGTTTGGAGCGCGCGAAAGCGGGTGTGCGAGGCTCTGGGGCGGGGTAGCGGGCCCTAACGGTTTATTGATGGGCTGCGCAAAACCCGGACGCGGCCCGGGGGCCCTTGGCAGCAGGTCGGTCCACCGCTAGCGTCCGGTGCGATGGACCAGGCGGACGCGCCGGAGGCTAGCGAGGTGCCGCCCCACGTGGCCGCCGCGCGGGCGCGCTACCACGCCGGATTGCCGCGCACGTACCGGCCCTGGCTGCATCTGGCGGCTCCCTTCGCGTGCGGGGCGGCGGTGATCGCGGGCTGCATCGCCTGTCTCGAAGGACCTGCCCTATCGGACATGGCCGTCGTGCCAGCCATGTGGATCGCCTCGATCGCGGTCGAGTGGCGGTTTCACCGCGACTTGCTCCACCGGCGGGTGCCGCCGCTGCAGTTGCTCTACGACAAGCACACGGTCTCACACCACTCGCTCTACGTCGACGGGGCGATGCAGATCGCCTCGGCGCGCGACTTCCGAGCGATCCTGTTTCCGTGGTGGGCGCTGCCTGCCCTGGCTGCGGCGCTGGGCCCGCCGGCGCTGCTCCTGGGGCTCGTGTGCGGCGGCGATGTCGGGCGGCTGCTGATGGCCACCGGCGTGCTCTACGTGATGGTGTACGAGGCGATGCACCTCACCTATCACCTGCGACCGTCGCACCCGCTGCGCCGGCTGCCGGGCGTCGAGCGGCTGGCGCGGCATCACGCGCTGCACCACGACCCGCGACGGATGCAGCGCGAGAACCTCGGGGTCACCAGCAGGCTGTGGGATCGCTTGCGAGGGACGCTGGCGCGGTGATGCGCGAAGGCTCGGCTCGCTGGCCTCGCGGACGCGACGGGCCCGGTCGCGCGCGGGCGATCGCCTTCCGCGACGTCACGGCCGAGTCCGCCGACGGCACATGGCCGAGGCCGGTACGACGGGTGTTCTTCGGGAGGCCGTCTCGGGCCGGCGGGCTCGACGGGAGGCCGGTGGCAGATCACTCGGCGAGCGTGGCGAGCACGCTGTGCGCGCCGGGACCGAGCTTGACGCGCAGGGTGCCGCCGAGGTCGTCGGTGTAGATCCAGCCGTCGGCGGCGGCGTCGAGGGCGGTGGCGCTGTCGCGCTTGCCCAGCGCGACGTCGTCGACCGTGACCCCGGCGATCGGGGCGAGGGCGTGGACCTCGACGTCGACGCCGCTCGTGAACACCGCGCCGGGGGCGACCTCGAGGTGCAAGGCCGCCTTGCCGAGGCGCTGCTTCAGGGCTGTCCCATCGTACAGGTCGAACTTGCTGGCGAGCGGGCCGGGGGCGACGCGGGCGAACAGGACGCCGGGGTCGCCGACGAACGAGTCGACGTCGGCCGCGGTGGTCTCGGCGAGGGTGTCGATGCTCGGGCGCAGCATGGGGACGATGCCGCCGACCCGCAGGAACAGCGGCAGGGTGCCCAGCGGCGCGTCGACGGTGACGTCCGTGTCGCCCTGCAGGACCTCGCCGGTCCACCAGTCGAGCCAGGCACCGGGCGGTAGGGACAGCTTGCGCGTGGTGGCCCCGCGGGCGACCACGGGCGCGACCAGCAGGTTGTTGCCGAGCAAGTAGGCGTCCGAGGGGTGCGCGCCGAGCTCGGGGTAGGCGAGGCCGAGCGGGCGCTGGAGCGGGCGGCCGCCGGTGGCGAGCGACTGCGCGAAGGTCCACACGTACGGGAACAGGCGCAGGTGCAGCCGCGCGTATTGGCGGTACCAGGCCAGGCTCTCGTCGTCGAGGCCGTTGTCGGGGGTGAACTCCCACGGGACGTCCGACGAGCCGGTGCCGACCTGCATCACCGGGGTGAGCGCGGTGTACTCGAACCAGCGGACGAAGGTCTCGCGGTCGGGCGGGGCGTGGCGGTAGCCGCCGGTGTCGGAGGCGAAGAAGGGGAAGCCGCTGGGGCCGAGGCTGAGCGAGGCGGTGAGCGCGGCCGGGAGCCCGCCGACGGCCACGTACGACTCGCCGTCGTCGTCGACCTTCTCGCGGTGCGCGGCCATGTTGGCGTCGAGGTCGCCGGGCCAGATCACGCTGACGTTCTGCTGGTCGCCGTAGGTGCCGGCGCGGCACAGCAGGAAGCCGCCGGACTCGGGCAGCAGCTCGGCGTAGGCGCGGTGGTACAGCAATTGATAGAGCTTGTGCATCGTCCGCTCGCTGCTGCCGTCGGCGAACTGCCACACGGTGCGCGCGCCGCCGAGGCCGACCGTGATGTCCTCGGCGTAGTCGAGCTTGAAGCCGTCGACGCCGTGGTCGGTGTATTCGCGGATGTGGTCCTGCCACCATTCGAACGCGGCGGGGTTGGTGAGGTCGAGCGGCTCGCCCCAGTTCGAGGTGACGAGGCCGACCTCGGGCGGGAAGAAGTCATTGGCCTCGGCCTCGTCGCGCATGGCCGCGGCGGCCGGGTCGTCGTCGACGTAGGGCACGTGCCACAGGGCCAGGCGCAGGCCGAGGTCGTGGATCTTGGCGATCATGGCCTGCGCGTCGGGGAACTGGGTCGGGTTCCAGTCGAACACCCCGACGGCGCTCTGGTAGGGGCGATCGATCCAGATCGCGGAGGTCGCCAGGTCGAGCGCGCGGATCGTCGCGATGTCGTCCTCGACCTGGGCCTGGTCGTCGTTCTCGTCGCGCCAGATCCACGGGCCCAGCGCCCACGGGGCCGGCAGCTTGGGCGCGCCGGTGGTGGCGTAGTAGTGCTTCGTGACGTCGAGCGGGTGATTGGCGGCGTAGAGGTGGAAGGCGAGGCCGGCGGCGGTGTCGGGGCCGGTGCCGAAGGTCGCCTCGACGCGGTCGTCCGCGGCCGCGGCGACGTCGAACACCGCGGCGTGCGGGTCCGCGACGAACAGGCCCCAGCCGCGCGTGCCGGTGATGAACGGGACCGGCACGTGGGCCTCGTTGTACTGGCTCTCGATCTGCGGGTCGTACTCGAGCTGCATCGCCCGCACGCGGCCGCGGTGCTCGGCGGCGTCGAAGTACTCGCCGAGGCCGTAGAAGCCCTCGCCCGCGTCGACGACCGGGCGCAGGCGCATGTACGCGAGGACCGGTCCGCCGGGCTCGGGGACGAGGCTGGCGGCGAAGCGGCCGGGCGCGGCCTCGGTGACCGTGAGGCGCGCGCGCACGTCTGTCCCGAAGGACAGGCGCACGTCGACCGCGGCGCTGCCCCCGAGGTCCTCGGCGGCGGTGACCGTGAGCCACTGGTCGGGCGCGAGGAAGAACGGGTCGTAGGAGGAGCCGTCGTCGAGCGCCGCGACCACGCCGAGCTGGAAGCCGTCGGCGGGGAAGCGCAGGAGGACGTCGCCGCCGCGCACGAGGCGGAGCTCGAGCTCGGACCACTCGACCGTGACGGGCTGCTCGGGCTCGCTTTCGGTCTCTTCCTCCCAGGCGGTCGTGCCGCTGGTGGTCGGCGCGGTCGACGAATCCGAGCTGTCGCCGGTGGTCGAGTCGGTGTCACTGTCGGTGGCGCCGGCGTCGTCGGCCGGGGCGCCGCCGCAGGCGACGGCGAGCGCGAGGAGCGGGAGCGGCGAGGTTCGGAGGGCGCGGCGCGTCGGCATACGGGCGATGCTGGCAGCATGGCGGTGAGTCCGGCTCGCTGTCCACCGCGATCGTGCGTCCGCGTGGGCTGGTGTGCCGCAGCCGTCCTGCTCGTGGGGGCTCGCACAGGGGGCGCGCAGGGCCGGTTGTCGGCGCATGCGGCCAGGTCATCCTGAACGATGGGTCAGTCCCGGAGGTTCGCATGTCCGTCGCGTATCGCCGCTTCGTGGTCGCATTCGTGTGCGTGGCGTCGTGCCTCGGTCCGCTGCCCGCGTCGGCCACCCCCAAGGCGCGCCGGCCCGCGGCCCCGCAGCAGCCGGGCAAGGCGGACGATCCGCTGCGCGCCGCGGCGGCCGAGCGCGACGCGCTGGTCGCCAGGATCGGCGAGCTCGAGGCGATCCAGGGCGTCGAGCACTGCGCGCGCTGGCTCAGCGGCCAGGCCTGGGACACGCAAGATCCGTGGATTCATATCATGGCCGCGAGGACATGGCTCAAAGTACAGACGTCGGCCGCGACGCTCGACCGCGCGGCGTTCCACGCCCGCGAGGCGGTGGCGCTGGCCGACGCGCCGCCGGTGCCGCGGATCGACGCGGACGAGGTCGCGCGGGTCCACGCGGAGTCGGAGTCGCTGCAGCTGTCGGTGGCGGAGCGGCGCGCGGAGATCCGGCGGGTCCGCGCCGACCTGCGCGCGGCGGACCGCCAGATCCGCCGCGGCCGCCGCGAGCTGATCGTGGGCGGCGCGATGATGGCCGTGGCGGCGCTCGGCGGCGGGCTCGCGCTCGGCGGGTCGGCCTACAAGCGCCGCTTCGACGAGGCGATCGCGCCGGTGCTGGCGGCGGAGCTGCCGGTCGACCTGGCGCCGCTGCGCGCGCTCGACGTCCAGGGCAGCCAGATGCTGGTCGCGGGCGCGGTGCTGGCCGCGGTGGGCCTGATCGCGGGCGTGCCCCTGCTGGCGCTCGGGGGCCGCGACCTCCGCCTCGGCCGCCAGCAGCGCGGGCGGCTGTCGCTGCAGGTGCAGCCGGGGCCGGGCGGCCTGAGCCTGGTCGGTCGGTTCGGCGCGCGTTGAGGCTACACTGACGGCGATGCGCTCCGCACCGCTGCGCCTGATGCTGTTCGACCGCACCTGCACCGGCAAGCGCCTGCGGCCGGGGCTGTCGCACGCGTGGTGGGCCGGCTCGCACCTGTACCGCGGGCTGTCGCGCTTCGACGCGTCGCTCGGGGTGACCTGCTGGGAGGACGGGCTCGAGTGGCTGGCGACCACCCACCCGGACCGCGAGATCGCCGAGATTCAGTACTGGGGGCACGGGCACTGGGGCGAGCTGTTCGTCGACCGCAAGGGGCTGACCGCGGACGCGCTGCTGCCGACGCACCCGCTCCACCGCAAGCTCGCGGCGATCCGCGAGCGGATGGTGCCCGATCACCTGTGGTGGTTCCGCACCTGCGAGGCGTTCGGGGCGGTGCGCGGGCAGGAGTTCGCGCGCCGCTTCACCGACTTCTTCGGCGGGCGCGCGGCCGGGCACACGTACATCATCGGCCTGTGGCAGAGCGGGCTGCACAGCCTGCGCGCGGGCGAGGCGCCGACGTGGTCGACCGAGGAGGGGCTGTCCCGAGGGACAGCCGACTCGCCGGTCGAGGCGCTGTGGTCGCGCCGGCGCGAGCCCAACACGATCCATTTTAAATGGCAAGATCCCCGAGGGGTACTGAGCGTCGCCGGCGATTCGGGGCGCCGCGATCGTCGGCGACGACCCGGCGACGCGCCGCGTCGCTCCAGCGGCGGCGTCGATGACTTTGGCCGAGAGGGCGCAGACCGATGTTCGGGCCGCTCGCGCAGGTCCGCGCGCGCAGGTTGAGTCACGCGGTCGCAGCGGCGCCGGGCGATCGGTCGGTGCGACAATGGCCGGGTGTTCGACCTCGGGACCTTCCTCGACTGGTTCGTGGTGCTGGTGTTCGCGCACGGGGGGCTCACGCTGCTGACCGTGGCGCTCGGTCGCGCGGCCGAGCGGGCGCCGGGGGGCAAGCAGATCCAGGGCGACGGCTTGCCCGAAGGACAGGTGGCGCGGGAGATCCGGGCCAACATCCGCTTCTGCTTGCTTGTCCCCGCGGCGCTGGCGCTGGCGCTGCAGGGGCGGTGGATCGCGTGGGGGCCCGACACTCTGGGCTGGGCGATCGCCAGCTTCTTTCTGTGCAGCGTGGTGTTCGACGTCTACTTCTACGGGCTGCACCGGCTGCTGCACACGCGCCCGCTGATGCGGTTCCACCGGCTGCACCACCTGTCGCGGGTGACGACGCCGTGGAGCGCGCAGTCGGTGTCGACGGTCGAGGCGCTGGGGTGGGCGCTCGGGTACGTCGGCGTACCATGGCTCTTGGGACATGTCGCCCCGGTCAGCCTGATCGGCTACTCCGTGTATCTGTTCTACAACGTGTTCGGCAACATCATCGGCCACGCCAACGTCGAGCTCGGGCCGCCGGCGCTGACGCGCAGGCCGACGGTGTGGTTCGCGCATCCGTACACCTTCCACGCGCTGCACCACGCGCGGTTCACGAGGCACTTCGGGTTCGGCTCGACCTTCATGGACCGGCTGGCCGGGACCGAGTGGGCCGACTGGGTGCCGGCCTACGAGCAGGTGATGGCGGGCAGGCCGCTGCGTGACCACGGGAAGACCGAGCCGCACGCCTGACGAACGGTGATAGCCTGGCGGCGTGAACCGACGACCATCCTTCTACTTGTGCGCGCTCGCGCTCGCAGGCTGCCCCGGGGCGGCTCGGACTCGACGGGCAGCTCGGGCGGCCAGACCGGCTCGACCTCCGGCGGCCCCGAGAGCGAGACCGGCGGGCCGACCGCGGGCAGCACCGACATGACCACGGGGACAGGTACTTCCGGACCTGTCCAAACGACCAGCACCGGCGAGGCGCCGACCAGCGGCGAGCCGACGACCGGGCCGATGGCGACGACCTCGACCTCGACCTCGACGACCGGCGACACCGACACCGAGACCACCGGCGAGCCGGGCGGTCCGGCGCCCGACTGGGCGCTCGTCGACGTGAACCCCGACTCGGCGACCTACGAGCAGACGCGCGCCCGCAGCGACTACGCGGGCCAGGTGTCGGGCTGGTACTTCGCCCACGCGACTTGAGGCTATTGCCGTAGCCAGTTCGGCTACCTGAACGACCTGCAGATGGAGCTGAGCGGCGAATTCCCGGACCTGGGGATCGCGCTGCTGGGCGTGAACGGGATCGGCTTCGAGTCCGGGATCCCGCAGATGGTGAGCGGCCGCTTCATCCCGCTGCTGCAAGACGTCGCCGAGGTCGACGCGTGGACGCAGTGGGAGGTGGTCTACCGCGACGTCATCATCCTCGACCGCGACGGCGCGCCCGTCGGCGTGTTCAACCTGACCGAGCACGACCTGTCGATGATGGGCGAGTACGAGGCGCTCAAGGGGATGCTCCTCGACGTGGCGATGATGTGATGATTGGGACATGTCCGAAGGGGCATGTCTAGCCCGTGCGCGCGAGGCCTGTGACGGCCTCGCTGGCGGCGAGCGGGGCGTGGTCGGGTTCGCCGGTCGAACGGCAGACCGCGCACCTCCGGGCCCGGGCGCTGCGCCGTTCCCTGCAAAGCGGGCGGCGGGGGCCGCAGTCCTCGCTCGCCGCGTGCGCCTGAACGGCGGTCGCGGCCCTCGCGACCGCGAACGACGAGGTCCGCGGCCGGTGGGCGACCGCCGGCGGTAAGGTTACGCGGGGTGATCGGCCGCGGACGCGGTGCTAGCGTGGTGACGCGAGGACACCACGTCATGGCGAAGCTCCGCGGGTCGGTTGCTGCTGTCTGTCTGTTGGGCGCCACGGTCGTCGGCTGTACGCCGTGGCGCGACGAGGCCCACGCCTGGGGGCCCGAGCAGCGCGCGATCAGCCGCGAGCTCGAGGCGCAGGCGCGGGCGATCGTCGACGGCGACGGCGCGCTCGACGTCGGGCCGGTGTGGGCCATGACGCGAGGCGCTCGCGTGGTGGGGGTCGGTGAGCCAGGCCAGGGGCTCGCGCTGTTCCACCGCTTCATGCAGGCGATGGTCGAGCGCGCCGCCGCCGACGCGAGGCCGCTGGTGGTCGCGCTCGACGTCTGCTTCGTCGACGGCCTCGAGCTCGACGCCTGGGGCCGCGGCGACTGGGACCCGTCCGACCCGGAGCGCTTCGACCCGCAGGGCTTCGAGGCGGCCGGGGCGTACCGGCCGCTGCTGGCGTGGATCCGCGAGCACAACCAGTTCGCCGCGCCCGGGCGGGCGATCCAGATCGCGGGCGTCGACGGCTGCCTCGGCGCGGGCGGGCTCGATCCGCTGGCGGCGTACTTCGTCGACCTCGACCCCGAGTTGGCTGCGAGCGTGCCGAACCTGCTGGCGCCGGTGCGGGCGCTGAAGAGCGCGAGCCGGCGGACGCCGGCGCACGTGGCGGAGGCGCGGGCCGGCCTGGCCGAGCTGCGGGGGCGGCTGCTGGCGCAGCGCGAGGCGCAGGTCGCCGCGCACGGGGCGGCGACGCACGCGGTCGCGCTGCAGCTGGTGTGGCTGGCCGAGCGCCGCGTCGACACGTACGACGACACCGGCGCCACGCCGCGAGCGCAGCGCGGCAGGGTCATGGCCGACACGGTGGCGTGGCTGGCAGAGCAGCGGCCTGACGCGCGCATCGTCGTGCTGGCCGACAACGAGGACACCCGGCGCGGGTCATCCTCCGACATGGGCCGGCGGCTCGGCGAGCGCTTCGGGGCGGATTACGCGGTGGTCCACACGACCTTCGACAGCACGACCTACCTGGCCCAGCGGCAGCGCATGTGGGCGCCGCCGGGCACGCTCGAGGCGGCGCTGCGCCGGCCGGGTCGCGCCTACGCGCTCGACGTGCGAGCGGCGGCCGCAGGTCCGGGCTCCTTGGCCCGCTACCTGCGCGAGGAGCACTGGACGCGCGCCTACGCCGAGGGCCTGCTCGACCAGGCCCGGCCGGGCTGGTCCACGGTGGTCCCGCAGCACGACTACGACGTGCTCGTGCACGTCGCGTTCGTGCCGCAGGCCCCGTACTCGCGGCCCGCCTTCGGGGCCGAGCCGAGCAGCCGGCGCGCGGCGCTGTGAGCGGCCGGCCACGGCGAGGGCAGGGACGGGCGCTCGGGGGCACGCGGCGTTCGGGGTCGTCGATCGGGCGCCAGGCCGAGTCCTTGTCGTCGCACACGTCGTCGGTGCAGCGCCGGGGTGCACGTGATCGACGACGACATCTCATCGCCGCAGGCGCGGTCCTCCGGCGGGCCCTCGGAGCGGCCGGCACGACGGCACCTCTTCTCGCGAGCGGGTCGCCGCGGCCGCGCCGCGTCCACGCGGGCCGGGGCGCCGGGAGGTGTTCAAGGCACGCCTCAAGGACATGTCGTAAAGAGCATGGCCCCGAGAGCATGTCCCGAGAGGCATGCCCGAACGGTCAGCCCGGCGTCTCGCGCAGGGCCTTCTGCCACGGGGCGATCTCGAGCTTGAAGCGCTCGAGCGTGGTGCCCTTGAGCGGGGCGCCGACCACGGCGGGGCGGCGGTCGCCGCCGGCGGCCAGCAGCAGCGGGTCGAGCGCGGTCGCCTCGCCGTGCTCCTCGCGCCACAGCTCGAGGCGGACGCGGTCGGTCGCGGTCTTGCCGGAGTGGCCCGCGAGGCCGACGAGCTGGCCCTGGCGCACGGGCTGGCCGGGGCGGAGGTCGCCGATCGTGCGCGAGAGGTGGGCGCAGCGGGCGACCACGCCGTCCTCGTAGGCGAGCTCGAGGACCAGGCCGGCGTCGCCTTGCTCGCCGAGGGAGCGGACCACGCCGTCGCCGAGCGCGACCACGGGGGCGCCCTCGGGGCGGCGGTAGAGCGCGCCGGCGCGGCCGGCCACGACCTCGACCGAGGGCGGCATCATGGCGCGCGCCGGGCTGGAGCGCGTGGAAGGCCAGCGGCGAGCGCAGCAGGGTGCGGCGCACCGGCTTGCCCTCGGCGTCGAAGTAGGCCGCCTGGCCGCCGCCGGTCTGGAAGCGGAACGCGGCGAAGCGGCCGGCCTCGCCGCGGAAGCGCACCGCCAGCAGGCTGCCGTAGCGGTGGAACTGCTTGCCGAGGAAGCGGCGCTCGATGACGAGGTCGATGCGGTCGCGCGGGCGGGCGTCGGCGACGAGGTCGACCTCGAACGCGAGCGCCGCGGCGATCCTGTCCGCGAGTTCAGGCCGCTCGCCGGCCTCGACCACGGCGGCGCGCAGGTCGGCGTCGGGCCCGAGCTCGAGGTGGACGGCGACGACGTCGCTGACCGGCGGGTGCTGGATCGCGCGGACCGTGATGCCGGCCTGTCCGCCGGCGCGGCAGGCCTGCAGCAGCCGACCCTCGGCTTGCTCGATCTCCACCGCGAGGATCGCGCCGTGGCGGTCGGTGGCGAGGCGCAGCGGGGCACCTGTCCCGGCGACCAGGCCGAGGTCGATGGTCGGGCGCAAGGCGGCCTCGAGCGCGTCGATCTCCGTCGCGGCGACGCCGAGCTCGAGCAGCGCGAGGCGCAGCGTGCGGCCCTTGTCGAGCGCGGTGGCCTGGTGGATCTGGTCGTTCAGGCCCTCGAAGATCCGCACCGGGTCGCCGCTGCAGGCCGTCTCCGGCGGCTCGGCGAAGGCGCCGAGCGGGCCGTGGCCGCGGTCGTCGTGCTCGACGATGGCGGCGGCGCGCGGCGCCCCGAGCTCGAGCACGCTGGTGCCCTCGCGCCACACGAACACGTAGAGGTTGACGACCGCGAGCAGCATCAGCAGCGCGACGGTGCGGTTGCGGGTCTTCCGCTCGACCGGGTCGACGTAGGCCTTGGCGGCCTTCTGCCGCTGCTCCTCGGTCATCCGCCGGTTGCGGGTCATCCGCGTCGCCGGGCGGCCGGACGTCTGCAGGCCGAGCCACGCGCGCAGGCCCTCGGTCCGCTTGGAGGTCCGGCGCCGGCCCGTGGCCATCCGGCGGTTCTTGCTGCTGCGCACCTGGGCGGCGCTATCAGATCGGGCGCCGCGGGGGCAACAACTCGGGGAATTCAGGGCCCTACGAGGCCGCCCACGGGCTCGCGCGGGCTGAATAACTGTGCAGGTCGCGCCGCTCGCGTACCCGCCGGGCGCCGCCCGCGAGACGAATTTGACAGCGCGTGACTGCGCGCTCCGGCGCACGCCCGAGGATGCGGACTCGTGGCTCGTGGCCGCGCATGATCCGGGCGAGACCACGCGCTAGTTCACGAGCCCCGCGCGCCCCGCGAGGCCCCGGGTTGGCATAGCATCCCGGGCAATGGCGAATATCCCGCTCGTGCTGACGTGCGCCGGACGGCGGATCGGCGTCGGCACCGACGAGTTCTCGATCGGCCGCACCCGCGACAACGACCTCCCGATCCGCAGCGGCTCCGTGTCGCGCAAGCACTGCAAGATCGTGCGGCGCGGCGAGAACTTCTACATGGTCGACCAGAACTCGACCACCGGCCTCGAGCTGCGCGGCTGCAAGATCACCAACTACCGCATCGAGGACGGCGACGTGTTCTCGCTCGCCGAGGACATCACCGTCCGCTGCTCGCTGAGCCCGGCGCCGCTGACCGAGCTGCACCTCGACGACCTGCGCGTCATCACCGTCGACCCGGGCCCGCTGCAGGTCTCCCCGCAGGCGGCCGACGTGCGCCACCGCGAGGCCCTGCCGTTCGACGTCCGCGGCGTGCTGCTCGCCGGTCCCAAGGGCGCAGCCGTGTTCTGGCGCGACGACAGCACCGGCCGCTCCGGCCTCGCCCGCGGCACCGAGTCGTACGTGTGGAGCACCGCCGCGTTCCCGCTGCTGCGCGCCGACGCGGCGCCCGACGGCATCACCCTGCGGCTGTTGCCGTCGCGCACCGCCGAGCCGGTGACGCTGCTCGAGACGACCACGCGGGTCGAGGAGTCGACCTGGCGGGTCGTGCAGGACATCGTCTATTTGACGTCGCGGCTGTTCCCCGCGGGCGCCCGGACGGGCGACGAGATCGAGCGCCAGCTGACGTCGTCGCGGCTGTGAGGCGCGGCGGCGGTGGCCGCCGCCGGTGGATGTCCTCGAGGACATGGCGAAAAGGTCAGCCGCTCAGTCGAACGCGGCGACGTAGGCCAGGTTCTCCGCGCCGTCCTGGAAGAGGATGCCGGCGAGGAACATGCGGCCGGCCTCGTCGATGGCGATCGCCTCGCCGCGGCTCTCGGGCTGGTCGCAGTGGTGCTGCGCGACGATCTCGCCGGCGGCGTCGAGGCGCAGGGCGAACGCCTTCCAGCCGTCGGTCTGGGTGTAGCCGGCGACCGCGACGGTGCCGGCGGCGTTGACGGCGACGTCGGCGATCTCGTCGAACTGGTTGCGGAGGGTGAACTTCGTCTCCCACGCCAGGGTGCCGTCGGGGTCGAAGCGGGCGACGGAGAGCGGAGCGCCGGCCTCCGCCGTGCCGGCGACGACGACGTTGCCGAGGTCGTCGAGGTCGGCCGCGCCGGGGTTCCACAGCGGCCAGTCGATGTCCCATTCGGTCTGGCCGTCGGCGCCGAGCTTGACCACGCCGTCGCGGCTGCGGAGGGCGACGGAGGTGCTGGCGGCGTTCACGGCGTGGACGTGCAGCGCCGGGGCGTTGACCTCCCACAGGACCGCGAAGTCGGGGCCGCGGCGGGTGACGACGTCGTGGTCGACCGGGTCCAGGCTGGTGATCACGACGCTGCCGTCCGGCGCGACGGCGAGGTCATAGGGGCGCACGCCCTGCGACGCGGTGCCGAGGTCGAGCTCGCCGACGAGGGCGCCGCCGGTGTCGAACTTGCGCAGCCAGAAGCGAGCGTCGAGCCCGTCGTCGGTGGTGAAGCCCTCGTTGACGAGGGCGTAGACGTTGTCGTCGCCGTCGACGCCGCTGCCGCCGACCGAGTCGTACTCTCCCGGCGCGCCCGCGCCGATGCTGTGAACCGGCACGCCGTCGGGGCCGACGTCGACGATCAATGCGTCGGGGAAGGTGAGGCTGGTCTGGCTGGTGCCGAAGCCGATGGCGTGGCCGCGCGAATCGGCGGCGACCCCGAGGAACTCGCCCGGCTCGACCGGCGTGGCCCACGACGCGCCGGCGCACACGAGCTCGGGCGGCGCCTCGCCGGTCGTGTCGGTGTCCGTATCGTCGGGCTCGCCCGTCGGGCCCTCGCTCGCGGCGGTCGTCGGCATGTCGACGGTCGTGGTGTCGGTGTCGCCGGCGGTGGCGTCGGTGTCGGTGTCGCCGGCGGTGTCGCCGGACGCAGGGCCGCAGGCGGTCAGCGCAGCAGCGACGAGGAGGGCGAGCGTGGCGGAGCGGTCGGTCGAGGTCATGCCCGGGCCTCGTGCACGGCACGTGCCACGCGCCGCGTCCCGGGCGAGGCGCGCGGGCGCGGCCGCCGGTGCGATGCGTCATGACGCGTCTGTCCTGGCGGGGGCGACGTCGCGCCGCGCTCGCAGGGGCTTCGTGGCATGTCTTTTAGAGCATGTTTTGGAGGGCATGTCCCGAAGGCAAGAGCGCTCGGCGTGGCGGCGGAGTTCGTGAGCTGGACTTCGCTGTCGGGGGCGCCCGGGTGGCGAGAGCGAGCGTCGCGTCGCGCGGTGGGCCCGACGCGAGGGGCTCGGCGTCAGGGCGCGGCGAGGGCGTCGAGGTTGCCGCCGGCCTCGGCGATGAGGCGCATCACCATCGCCTCGCCCTCGCGGCGGTAGTCGGCGACCTTGTCGCGCTCGGCGGCCGCGAGCGCGGCCCGCAGCGCGGCGGCGTCGAGGTCGTGGCAGTAGGCGGGGGCGCCGACCTGCTGCCGCCACGAGTCGGCGAGGGTGCCGGCGTCGACGCCGTCGAAGCCGAGGGCGTCGAACAGTTGCAGGACCTTCTGCTTGGCCGCGACGTCGTCGCCGGCGACCGACAGCGCGATCCGCCCGGGCGCGCCCGCCGGCAGGCCGCCGCGCGCGAGGGTGCGGGCCACGACGTTGTTGAAGGCCTTGAGCACCGGCCGGCCGAGGTGGCGCGCCACCCACTCGCTGTCGTTCAGCCCGGCGTCGAGCTCGGCGATCTGGCCGTCGCGCAGCTCGGGGTAGTAGTTGCCGGTGTCGACCACGACGTTGCTCGCCGGGGTGGCGGCGAACAGGTCGCGCGGGAGGCTGGGGATCGCCTTCTGCGGGATGGTGACGACCACGAGGTCGCGCGCGCGGGCGGCCTGCTGCACGGTGCCCGCGGTGGCGCCGGTCTCGGCCGCGAGCGCGGCCAGGCTGGCGGGGCCGCGCGAGTTGGCGACCGTGACGCGGTGCCCGAGCGCGGACAGCCGCCGGGTGAGGGTGCCGCCGATGTGTCCTGAACCGATGATGCCGATGTCCATGCTGGGCTCCTGAGGGTCGTGCCGGCGCCGCTGCGCGCCGGGCGGTTAACTGTATCTCTTATAGTACTATTTCTGTGGATCGCAACGCGAGGTCCGCGGGCGGGCGAGCGGTCGCGCGCAATGAGAAGTGTTCTTATGATGCTTGCACTTAAAGGTGAACTGAACTAGTCAGGAATACATATGGACGAACACGTCGATTCCGTGCTGCTCTCTCCCCTGCGGCTCGGCGCCCTGACGCTGCCGAACCGGGTCGTCATGGCGCCGATGACCCGGCTGCGCGCCGACGCCGGGCTGGCGCCGACCGAGCTGGTGGCCGAGTACTACGAGCAGCGGGCAGGAGCCGGGCTCATCATCTCCGAGGCGATCGCGGTGCGGCCGTACGGGGCCGGCTTCCCCGACATCACGGCGATCTTCTCGCCGGCGCAGCAGGCCGGGTGGGCCCGGGTGGTCCGGCGGGTTCACGCGGCGGGCGGGCGGATCGCCGCGCAGCTGTGGGACGTCGGGCTGCCGCGCCCCGAGCGGCCCGACGCGCCGCCGTGGTGGGGGGTCACCGACGAGGTGCGGCCGGCGATGCTGGCGCCCGCCGACATCGCGGCGACGATCGCGGCGTTCGAGCGGGCCGCGCGGGTGGTGAACGACGCGGGCTTCGACATGATCGAGATGCACGCGAGCAGCGGCAACCTGTTCGACCGCTTCCTCCGCTCGGCCACCAACGCCCGCACCGACGAATACGGCGGGTCGCTCGCGGGCCGGCTGCGGCTGCTGCAGGAGCTGCTCGATCGGCTGCAGGCGGTGGTCGGCGCGGGGCGGGTGGGGCTCAAGCTGTCGCCGAGCGCGATGGTCGACGGGGCGCCCGATCCGGCGGCGCGCGACGAGTTCCCGGCGATCTTGCGCGAGCTGTCGGCGCGCGAGCTGGCCTACGTCCACGTGACGCGCACGACCGCCGACGACCGCGGGCGCGGCAGCGGTCCGGGGCTGTCGTTCGCGAGCTGCGCCCGCACTACCGCGGCACGCTGCTCGGCGCCGGCGACCTGACGCAGGCCGAGGCGGAGGTGCTGCTGAAGGAGGGGCAGATCGACGGCGCGGTGTTCGGGCGGCTGTTCATCGCCAACCCCGATCTGCCGGCCCGCTTCGCCGCGCGTGCGGCGCTGAACCCTCCCGATCGGGCGACGTTCTACACGCCGGGCGCGGCCGGCTTCACCGACTATCCGCGCCTACCGGGCTGAGGGTCCGCGTGGTACACCTCGCGGCATGGTGGACGTGCGGTTCGCCTCCGCGCTGCAGCTGATGCTGATGCTGGCGCTCGCCGAGCGCGAGGGCGCGGGGTTGCTGTCGTCGTCGGAGCTGGCCGGCGGGCTCGTCACCAACCCGTCGCTGATCCGCAAGCTGCTCGCCTCGCTGGCGGCGGCGGGCCTCATCGTCACGACCATGGGGGTCAAGGGCGGCTCGCGCCTGCAACGCCCGGCCCGCGAGATCACCCTGCGCGACGTCTACCTCGCGGTGCTCGGCGAGCGCGGCCTGTTCGCCGGCCGCTCCGACCTCCCGCACCGCTGCGTGGTCACCTCCAACATGGAGGTGATGTTCGAGGAGCTGTCGCACGAGCTCGAGGCGGCGACGCTGAAGGTGCTGGCGGGGCGCACCCTGGCCGGCGAGCTCGACGAGCTCGAGCGGCGCGGCGGGCCGTGCTCGCACCACAAGAAGAAGGGCGCGAAGGCCAAGGCGGCCGCGCGCGCGCCGGGCGTGAGCCGGGAGCGCGCGACGCTTCGGCGCTCGCGACCGCGGTGCTCGGCCTCGAAGACAGCTCGACGGGCGCCTGATGGCGTTAGCGACATGCTCCAACGTACATGTCCATGAAAACATGTTCATGGGGGCATGTCTCATAGGCAAGCGATCACGGCGCCGCTCGACCTGCGAGCGGCGGCGGGCGGGCCGGACTCAGGGGCGCAGGAGCGCCTCGATGCGCGCGCGCGGCTGGTTGCCGACGAGCTGGCCGATCGGCTTGCCGTCGCGGAAGGCGACCAGGGTCGGGATGCTGCGCACGCCGAACTGCTCGGCGAGGGCGTGGCTGGCGTCGACGTCGACGTCGAACACCGACAGGTCGCTGCGGTCGCGGGCGATGGCGTCGAGGGTCGGCTGGAGGGCGCGGCAGGGCGGGCACCAGGCGCCGGAGAACTTGACGAGGACGAGGGGCGAGGCCGCGAGGTCGGCGGCGAACGAGGCGTCATCGGTGCGGCGCGGGCGCGAAGAACTGGGCGAGGTCGTCATCGGGGAGCGTTCCTTTCGTGGGACTCGCCGATGCAGTGCGCCGCGGGGCGGGGAGTGTGTCACGCGCTTCGAGGGCGGCGCGCAGGACCTTGCGGGCGCGCTTGAGGCGGCTGCGGACGGCGTCGTGCGTGAGCGAGAAGCGCTCGGCGATCTCGACGCTGCTGCAGCCCTCGGCGGCGAGCAGGAAGGCCAGGCGATCGGTGCGCGACAGGGTCATGAGCGCGTCGCCGAGGGTCGCGCCGAGCTCGCGCCGCTCTGCGACCTCGGCCGGGTCGTCGCAGGTGCAGGGGACGTCGGCGACGTCGGCGGTCCGCGTGGCCTTGCGGTTGAGGCGCCAGCAGGTGCGGGTCACCAGGGTCGACAGCCACGCCAGCGGCGAGCCCTCGCCGCGATAGCCGGTCATCGCCGCGCCGGCCGCGAGCAGGGCCTGCTGCACGGCGTCCTCGGCGTCCTCGGGCAGGTCGCAGCGCCGCCGCGCGACCGCGAGCAGGCGCTCGCCGTAGGCCCGCGCGAGGTGGTCGAGCGCGCGCAGGTCGCCGCTCTGCATCAACGCGAGCAGCGTCTCGACGGGCGGGGCAGGCCGGGAGGTGGGCATGTCGCGGGGGTGCAGGCTGCGAGGCGAAGTGTGTCACGAAAAATGCGGCGCGCCCACGGCGCGGCGCGGGATGGCCGCGGGGGCGGTCGCGCGGACGGATGCGGGGCTGTCGCGCGGTCGCGCCGGGCTGCGGCCAGCCGAGATCGGGTGAGACCTGCGGTGAGAGCCGCAGGGCGGTCCGCGGTCGCTGCCCGGGCGGCCAGCGGTGCCGGTGACATGTCCCTGCGGACAGGTACCTCGGCGCGCTCGAGTCACCGTGATCGTCAGGGTCGGCGGCCGCGTTCGCGGTCGGGCGAGATGCGATCCCGCTGCGGCAGGGCCTGCAGGACGGCGGGCCACGACTCCACGGACTCGAGCGGAGCGCCGTCGACGCGGCGCAGCACGTCGCCGTGCTGACGCGAGCGTGGTAATGGCGCCGGCCATGACCACCGCGACTCCGCCACGTCCCGCGGACGTCCCCGCCTCGGCCACCTACGCCGGTGACTCCGAGCTTTCCCGTGGCTCGGCCTGCGCTTCGACGTGTCGGGCACGTACGGCTTCGACTGCGTCCGCAACGCGCTGGCCGGCGCGAGCGACGAGCGCTACGTCGGCCTGTCCGCCGACGGCTCCGGCAACATGCACCTGCTCGACACGACCACCGGCCGCGTCCTCGGCTACGAGCACGAGGAGGGTCGGTTCGACCCGCGGCGCGGCTTCGACGACCTCGACGCGTTCGCGTTCGCCATGACGCGCGTCGAGGCGGCGGCCGCCAAGCGCATCCCGGCGAAGAAGCTGGCCGACCTGTTCAAGGCCCTGGGCTTGCCCGGAGGGATCGCCGAGCTCGGCTGACCGCGCAGGCAGAGCGGCCCGGGGAGCGCCCGGGCCGGGCGGGCGCCGCGAGGCGGGCTCACATATGCACGAAGGGGCATGTGTGCGCCAAGGAAGCCTGGCGAAGGAGGAAGCAAGGAAGCAGAAACCTTTGAGAGTGACCCTGTGCGAGGGGACCTGCCCTCGTCCGGCAAGGCCGAGTCCCGGCCGGAACCGAGTGTTGCGCGGGATCCGGAGACGGAAACGCGAAGCGTACACAGGGAGCACGTGGGCCGTGGAATCAGCCTCGAAAGGTTCTGAAAGTCGAGGAGGCCGACGCTCTACATGCGGCGGAAGGCAACATCCTCGGGCTGAAGGCTCGGTCGTTCCCGAGGACTCCTCCGGGGTCGTGGAACACGGCACGTGTGCAAGGGGGTCACCCAGGAACTTGGGAGGCCCTGCTGTCTCCACGGACAGGTGGTACATGCGACGCGAGGGCGAACCGAAGCGCGCGTGGAAGGGCAGCAGGGAGTCGGAGCGCCTCGTAGTACCGAGGAGGCCGGGGAACTCGACCCGCGAGGACCCGGCGGAGGGAAGGGGGCGCCTTGTCAGAGAACCGAGGAGGGAAAGATGTCGGGAACACCGAAACCCACCAACATCTCAACGAAACAAGATCGGATAGCGAAGCTTGCGCAGCAGATGCCCGGGACGGCGCTGAGGACGCTGGCGCACCACATCGACATCGAGTGGCTGACGGAGGCCCATCGGATGACGCGCAAGGATGCGGCACCCGGGGTCGACGGCGTGACCGCGGAGGCGTACGAGCGCGACCTCGAGGGAAACCTCGAGCGCCTGCTCGGGTCCGCGAAGACGGGGCTGTACAGGGCCCCGCCGGTGCGGCGCGTGGAGATCCCGAAGGGCGACGGCAAGACGCGGCCGCTCGGGATCCCGACGCACGAGGACAAGGTCCTGCAGCGCGCGGTGGCGATGGTGCTGGAGCCGCTCTACGAGACGGAGTTCTACGACTTCTCGTACGGCTTCCGTCCGGGCGCTCCGCGCATCAAGCGTTGGAGGCGTTGTGGCGGGGCCTGATGAACAAGCGGATCGGTTGGGTGCTGGACGTCGACGTCCAGAGCTTCTTCGACACGCTCGATCATCAGGTCTGCCGGGACTTGCTGAGCAAGAGGGTGAGCGACGGGGTGATCGTACGCCTCGTCGGCAAGTGGCTGAACGCGGGTGTGCTCGAGGGCGGCGTCGTGAGACGGTCCGAGGCGGGCACGCCGCAAGGGGGCGTGATCTCGCCGCTGCTGGCGAACATCTACCTGCATGAAGTGCTCGACCGATGGTGGGTCGAAGACGTGCTGCCGCGCATGCGTGGCGAGGCGTTCCTCATCCGCTACGCCGATGACTTCGTCATCTGCTTCGAGCACGAGGACGACGCGAGGAGAGTGCAGGCCGTGCTGCCGAAGCGATTCGAGCAGTACAACCTGCGCCTGCATCCGGAGAAGACTCGCTTGCTGCGATTCGAGCGCCCTCGC
The DNA here is from genome assembly GCF_026626665.1 of Nannocystis pusilla. Taxonomy (GTDB): domain Bacteria; phylum Myxococcota_A; class Polyangia; order Nannocystales; family Nannocystaceae; genus Nannocystis; species Nannocystis pusilla. Next base: position 4,939,280 of record NZ_JAPNKE010000002.1, on the reverse strand, counting down.
GGCGACGAAGCGCCGAGAAGCGGACCGGGTCAGTCGCGCTCGTTCGACTTCTTGGGCTTCACCCACACGTGGGCGAAGACGCTAAGAGGCGGGTGGGCCGTGCTGCGCAGTACGATGCGGTCGCGCTTCACGCGGGCGGTGCGAGCGATCACCGACTGGTGTCGCCAGCATCTCCACGCACCCGTGGCCTATCAGGCGAAGATACTCGCGGCGAAGCTCCGCGGACACGACCAGTACTACGGGATCACGGGCAACTTCCGTGCTCTTCGCAGGCTGCGATACTGGGTCGAGCTCGCCTGGTGGAAGAGTCTGAGGCGACGCTCGCAACGGAGACTCTCCGCGGCGCGCTTCTCCAAGACCATCCTGGCCAGGTTCCCACTCCCACTGCCACGCGTCGTGCACTCCGTGTACCGCTCAGCGAACCTCTGACAAGAAGAGCCGGATGCGGGAAATCTGCACGTCCGGATCCGTGGGGGGAGGACCGCGAGGAGACCTATCCGAGCGACCAGAGCGCTCGGCAAGACTCGGTGAACCTCGCGGCCCTCTCTACCCGACCCTGGTGGACATGCCTCTTCGCACATGACCTCTCGGGCATGCCCGTGAGGACAGGCGCCTCAGCCGAGGCCGAGGTCCTTGAGCGCGGCCATGGCGGCGTTGTGGCCGCCGCAGCCGATCACGCCGCCGCCCGGGTGGGTGCCGGCGGACGCGGCGTAGAGGCCGGCGATCGGCTGGCGGTAGGGCACGCGCTGGTCGAAGCCGTAGGTGTTGTCGACGTGGAGGATGTGGCCGCGGGTGATGCCGAAGTGCTGCTCGATCTTCTTGGGGTGGAGGACGAAGGTGTCGACCACCAGGTCGCTGGTGCCGGGGGCGAAGCGGTCGCAGATCGACAGCAGGTGCTTGACGTAGCGGCTCTCCTCCTGCTCCCAGGTGGTGCCGGCCAGCTCGTAGGGCACCCACGACACGAACAGGGCCGAGTTGTGGTGGCCGTCCTTGTCGCGCATGGTCGGGTCGACGGTGGTGTGGATGTACCAGTCGATGACCGGGAGGTCGGGCAGCTGGCCGGCCTGGACCGCGCGGAAGGCCTCGCCGAAGCTGCGGATCACGACCTCCTCGTCGGGCAGGAGGTGGATCGTCGGGCCGTACTGGCCGCGGTCGACCGGCAGGCAGGTGAACTGCGGCAGGCCCTTGAGCGCGAGGTTGACCTTGAGCGAGGTGCCGTCGCGGCGCATCGAGTCGAGGCGGGTGTTGTAGTCGGCCGGGAAGTTGTCGCGGCCGGCCATGTCGCGCATGCGGAACGGGTCGGCGCCGACGAGGACGACGCGCGCGCAGCTCCTCGCCCTTGTGGGTGAGGACGCCGACGGCGGTGCCGTTCTCGACCAGGATCTGCTTGACCCCGTTGCTGGTGTCGATGACCGCGCCGGCGGCCCGCGCGGCGGCGGCGAACTTCTGCGAGACGGTGCCCATGCCGCCCTCGACCAGCATCCACGTGCCGCCGGCGCCGGGCAGGCGGCACATGTTGTGGACGAGGAAGTTCATGCCGGTCCCGGGCGTGTCCCAGGTGCCGTAGACGCCGGTGAAGCCGTCGGTCGAGGCGTACATCGCCCGGATGAGGTCGCTCTTGAACGGGAAGCGGTCGATGTACTCGCCGACGGGCTTTTTGCACAGGTCGACGAAGACCTGGCGCAGCGAGCTGCGGACGTAGCGCTCGGCGGTGTCCTCGAGCGACAGCGGCTCGTGGAACCACGACGGCGCGAGGTCGTCGCGCAGCTGGGCGAGCTCGGCCTGCATGGCCTGGTCGGCGTGCCAGTCGGCCTCCGACGAGAAGGCGGCGTACTGGCGCCGGGTCTCCTCGGCGTCGCTGCCGAGCAGCAAGTAGCGGCCGTCGGTGGTGGGCAGGAAGTAGTGCGGGTCGCGGCGCCGCAGCGGCAGGTCGACGCCGGTGATCTGCAGCAGCTCGGGCTGCATGAGCCCGAGCAGGTAGGCGCCGGTCGAGATCGCCAGGTCGGGGCGCGCGCGAACGGCTTCTCGGTGCGGACGGCGCCGCCGACGACGTCCTTCTCCTCGAGCACCCGCACCTTCAGGCCGCGTTTGGCGAGCAACAGCGCGGCCACCAGGCCGTTGTGGCCGGCGCCGACGACGATCACGTCCGTGTCCGTTTTCATGGGCCGCACCATACTCAATGCTCGCCGCCCGCGCGACCTTCGGCGCGGGCGGCTTGCTGACGCTGCGGCACTAACGCTGTTCGACCGAGATCTTGCCGGCCGTGGCGGGACCCCGGGCGGCGATCCACGCGAGCAGCGCGCTCGCCACCAGGGCGAGGCCGACGGTCAGGCCCCACCACAGACCGGTGATGCCGTGGCCGCGCTCGAACGCCAGCCAATACGCCACCGGCAGGGCGATCGCGTAGTAGCCGACGAAGTTGACCAGCGCGGCGTTGCGGGTGCGGCCCATGGCGCGCAAGACCCCGAAGCCGACCACCTGGATGCCGTCGAACACCTGGAAGGCGGCGGTGACGGGGATGCTGACGATCGCGAGCGCGTAGACCTCGGGGTCGGCGTCGAACAGCGCCGGCAGCTGGTGGCGCAGCCCGTACATCAGGGCGGCCGAGGCGAGCATCACACCTGCCCCGAGAGACAGGGCGACCCACGCCGCCCGCTCGGCCTCCCGCGGCCGCTCCGAGCCGAGCAGGTTGCCGACGCGGGTGACCGCGGCCATGGCGATCCCGACCGGCAGCATGAAGCTGAGCGAGGCGATGTTGAGGACGATCGTGTAGGCCGCGAGCGGGGCGTCGCCGAGCCAGCCGGCGAACAGCATCGCCGCCTGGAAGGCCCACAGCTCGAGGCCGAGCTGGAAGCCGATGCCGACGCCGACGCCGGCGATCGCGGCCAGCGCGGCGCGGTCGAGCGCCGCCCGCGACCACGGGACCCACGCGCCGATGTGCAGGCCCTGGCGGAAGATGATCCACGCCAGCGCGACGGTCATGAGCAGGCGCACCACGCCGGTCGAGATGCCGGCGCCCACGGCCCCGAGCGCGGGCAGGCCGAGAGCGCCGAAGATCAGGACGTAGTTGAGGCCGACGTTGACGACGTTGGCGCCGATCATGACGAGCAGCGCCGGGCCGGTGATCCCGCGGCCCTGCAGGTACGAGCGCATCGCCACGTAGACGAACACCGCCGACGCGCCGGGCAGTTGCGCGAGCAGGTAGTCGTGGGCCTGCTCGGCGAGGTGCGGGGCCTGGCCGAGCAGCACCAGCGCGGGGCCGGCGAGGGTCCACAGCAGCATCACCGGGACGCTGACGAGCAACGCGAGCACGACGCCGCGCTGCAGCGTCAGGCCGAGGGCGCGGCCGTCGCCGGCGCCGTGGGCCTGGGCGATGAACGGGTCGCAGCCGAGGACCACGCCCATGCCCACGGTCATGATCGCAAAGCCCCACAGGTTGCCGAGCGCGGCGGCGTCGAGCGCCTCGCGACCGACGCGCCCGAGCATCAACATGTCGACGATGCCGAGCAGCATGTTGCCGAGCTGGGTCAGCGCCAGCGGCACGGCGAGCACGGCGAGCCGCCGCAACTCTGCGAGGATCTCGCGCATAAAAAGGTCTCTTAGCGCAGGCACGGCCGAGCCCGCCAGAGCGCGACCGCGTGCTCCTGCGCACGCGCGGGCGCGAAACCGCCGATCTGGGCTAGGCTCGCCGCGTGCGCCGCAGCATCCCCGAGCAGGACCACACGACCGGACGCGACGAGCGCCCGAGCTTCTCGTTTACGCCGATCGGAGTGGTGCGCTCGCCGTACACCGAGCGGTTCGGCACCCCGCGGCAGCCGACGATCACGACCCAGGTCAAGGAGGACCGCGCGCTGCCGGGGCGCATCGAGCTGCTGCCCGAGTTCGCCGGCGGGCTCGCCGACCTGGCCGAGTTCGAGCGGATCTGGTGCGTGTTCGTGTTCCACCTCAATCAGGGATATGGCCTGAAGGTCAGGTCGCCCCGCGACCCGGGGCGCAGCGTCGGCCTGTTCTCGACCCGCGCGCCGCACCGGCCGTGCCCGATCGGCCTGTCGTGCCTGCGCGTGACGGCGGTCGAGGCGAGCCAGATCCACGTGCTCGGGCTCGACATCCTCGACGGCACCCCGGTGCTCGACATCAAGCCGTACGTGCCCTACGCCGACGCGTTCCCCGAGGCCCGCGCCGGCTGGCTCGAGGGCCGCGTGCAGGACGAGCCCGACGCGTTCCGCCCGCGCTGAGCGGCGGCGGCGGCGGCGGCTCGCGGGCGGGGCCCGAGCATGCTCGAGAGGGCATGTCGTTTCAGAAATGTCCATACGGTCATGTTTGAAGGGGCATGTCCGGGCGGGCATGCCCGTTCGGGTATGTGGCGGGGGCGCCGGTCCGGCCGGCGCCACGGCCGAGCTCGCTCGGCGTCGACGGTTGACGCCCGTCACAATTGGCAGGGCTGCGGCGCTTCGGTTCGGGGCCTGCGGCCCGCAGGCGTCGTGCCGCGGCCGCACCCGGCGGGGCTTTTCGCGTCTGCGCGAAGTCGTCTATCCTCGGCGCCGGAGTTCAACCACATGCACAAGCACACAGTCAGTGTCTCCGCCGGCGCGTTCGCGCTGGCGCTGCTGCTGCCGGCGGCCGGACGGGCCGACCTGCCCCCCGGTCCGCCGCCGGTCACCGCGGCCGCGACGCCGGTCGCCACCGCGTCGGCGTCGGCCAACATCAAGGTCTCCGACGAGGAGGCGCTGAACGACGACATCCTCGCGGTCATCGACCTGCCGCTCGCCGCCGCCGACGCGCGCTCGGCCGGCGTGCCGGAGGCCGACCTGAAGGAGGCGCTCACGGTCACGCAGGAGGTCGGGCTCGGCGCCGGCGAGGCCAGCGACCTCGTCGCCGAGGAGGCCGACGCGACCGCCAAGCGCGGCAAGGCCCACGCGGGCTTCGGCAGTGGGTCCGCGTCCAGGTGGCGAGCGGCCTGCGCGGGCCGAAGCTGGCGGCCAAGCTCAAGGACCGCAAGGAGGACGCCAAGGAGCTGACGCCCGAGGAGGCCGACAAGCTCAAGACCAAGCTCGACGCGCTGTCCGAGCAGTACCGTGCGCGGCGCGAGAAGCTGATGGAGAAGCGCCAGGAGCTGGTGGCCAAGGGCCAGAAGAAGGTCCTGGTGGCCAAGGAGCGCCACGAGAAGCGCCAGGAGAAGCTGGCGTCGTCGTCGGCGGCGGTCACCGAGAAGAGCGGGCAGGTCGAGCTGCGGCTGCGCGAGATCGACAGCAAGCTGGCGACCGCGACCGGCGAGGAGAAGACCCGGCTCGAGATCGAGAAGAAGCGCCTCGAGGCGCTCGGGCAGCGGCTCGACAAGGCCGCGGAGAAGCTCGACAAGGCCGAGGACAAGCTCGAGAAGAAGGAAGAGAAGGCCGAGGACAAGCTCGACAAGAAGGTCGAGAAGCTCGACAAGCGCGAGGAGAAGCTCGAGCAGCGTCAGGACAAGAAAGAGGCCAAGATCGAGGCCAAGGCCGAGAAGGCCGAGGCGAAGAAGGACAAGGCCGCCCCCGCGCCGCAGTGAAGAAAGGAGCCACCGTCATGCACAATCCAAGCATTCATTCCTCCGTGCCGGTCGCTTCGCCGTGCTGCTGGGCGCGCTCGCGCTCGCGCTGCCCGCCTGCGGCGGCGACGGCAAGAAGACCGAGGTCGCCAAGACGACCAAGGTCGAGACCAAGACCACCACCGTGACCAAGACCGAGACGCCGAAGCCCGAGGTGAAGACCGAGGAGCCGGCGCCGAAGCCGGAAGAGGCGCCGAAGCCCGACCCGGGCTCGGAGAAGGTCCAGATCGCCGCCACGGTCGCCAAGGAGATCGCGGCCGACCCCGAGCACGCCGACGACGTGCTCGCCAAGCACGGCCTCGACCGCTCCAAGCTCGAGGCGATGATGTTCGAAATCGCGGCCGACCCGGCGCTGACCGAGGCGTACATGGCCGCGCGCAAGACCGCCTGACGCCCGCTCGGCGTCAGGGACCTGGGGCCGGGCGACTCGTCCAGCGAGTCGTCCGGCCCTGTCGCATTGCGACATCGTGCCAGTGGGCCCGACACCTGGCCAATGATGCCAGGAGGTCGTGACACGACGATTTGAAGGCGCGCCGCGGTCCGCCGGGATCGCACGCGCGGGCGCGACGTCGGCCGCGACGGCCTGCGTGGCGTCCGCCGCTCCGGGCGAGCGCCGCGACCGGCCCGGCGAGGCGCCCGTGGCCCCGCCGCTCTGCGCTGGATCACGGTCGCGGTGCGCGGCCGGCGACCGCGGACGAACGACGACGCCGGGCCGCATTCGATCGTGCCACCGCGGACGGCCGCGCCGGCGCGGGCAAGCGAGCAAGCGTCGCCGGTCCGGCGCGTGATCCGCCCCACCCGCCGGCAAATCCGGCGCCGGGACGCGGCCCACCATGTTCGGTGGCCGCGTCGGAGTGCGCGGAGAAAGAGGAGCGCGAGCGGGCCAATGATCGGACCACCACGAACGCGGCGACGCCGTGCGCCGCCCACCGTCGGATCGGCGCTTCGCCGGCTCGACGCGCGGTCCAGCCTGCACCCTCGCGGCATTCGGCCCTGAATGCCCCGCGCCGCTCCGACGCGGCCATTCATCACACCTCGATTCGCGTGCTCGCTTAGCCTGTCGCCCATTCGTCGAGTCGTAGCAGCGCCGCCGGCGGCCCATTCGCCCGCCGCCGCGGGGCCGTCGTTTCGCAACCAGGAGTGAATGTCATGAGTGCGACCCACAGGCGCGGAGGCGTCGTCGATCCCCGGCTGCTCCGCACGCTCGCGCCGCTGTGCCTCGCGCTGGCCTGCTCCGGGGTCGACGTCCACGACGTCGACGAGCACGGCGGCAGCGACGACGAGACCGGCGCGCTGCCGCTGCCGAGCGCCACGATCGAGGCGCCGTACCTGGTCGGCGACCTGGCGTGCAGCGAGCCGTCGCAGGTCGGCGCGGTCGAGCGCGAGCTGGAGCCGCACGAGGAGGAGACCGAGCTGCCGGTGCCGGCCGGGCTGCCGGAGCTGCTGGCGGAGATCCGCGCCCGCGGCGGGCGGCCGGCGCTCCACTTCGACACGCGCGCGGCGGGCCGCCTCCTCAACGTGCGCGTGCCGGTCCGCGGGGCCCAGATCCACCGCATCGCCGACGGCGTCAGCGAGGTCGCGCTCGACCTCGGCGCGCTGACCGTGCGCCTGACCCACGCGCCCGGGAGCGGCGGCGGCGAGCCGGAGCTGGTGCTGCCGACGACCTTGCCTTGGACCAGGTGGTCGTGCTCAAGACCTACAGCCGCGAGCCGACGGCGGGCGGGCTCGGCGGGGCGGCGCTGACGATGGTGTCGGTGTTCGACCGCCGCGACGAGGCCGCGGGTCCGGTGGCGACGCTGGCGATCGACGACCAGGTGCCGCAGGCGCGCGAGGCCGACTGCGACGCGCTGGCCTACGAGCTGGCCTCGGAGGTGCCGCCGGTGGCGGTCAGCTTCCCGCCGCTGTCGAGCTGCACGGTCGACGAGTGCGCCAAGACCCGCGCCGCCTGGCTGCGCGCCAACCACGACCTGTTCCGCGTGCGGCAGATGCTCGACTTCGTCGCCTCGAGCCCGCCGGAGCAGCGCGCGTTCCTGTGGGCGGCGCAGGGCGGGTCGGAGAGCGGCGAGCGGCTGATGAGCTACGAGAGCGACGACGTCGGGCCCAACACCGCGCTCGAGTTCTACTTCGGGCCCTACGCGGAGTACCGCCTGCAGGCGATCCGGATCGCCTACGCGCGGCTGTGGAAGATCTTCCACGACCACGAGGTCGGCGGGCTGCAGCTCGACATCGAGTGCACGCCCGACGGCCCCGGCGACATCTGCAACACCACGCGGCCGGGCGGTCACCACGCGGTCAAGAGCAACATGAAGCTGTGCGACAAGGCCTACTCGACGCCGAGCCAGGCGTTCGACGTGCCGCGGCTGGTGCTCCACGAATCGATGCACCACATGTTCGTGCCGTGGCAGAACACCACGCCGCGGCTGTCGCCGATCATGGACACGCACACCCACGGCCACGGGGCGCTGTGCGCCGGCCAGCTGGTCACCGACAAGGGCTACGGGCTGAAGAAGATCAAGCACTTCGCCTCGTACGAGAACGACCGCGAGGACGATTGCTGGCACAACAACTTCGCGTTCCGCAACAACGACACGTACGCCTACGCGGCCGCGACCATCGGTACGTACATTCGCTTCGGCTACCTGGCCCGCTGGCCGCTCGAGCACCCGCCGGAAGAGCAGGAGGAGGGGTACTTGCCGGATCCGGACTGCGGCACGCCCGGGGTCAACACGCCGCCGCCCGGCTTCAGCGATCCGCTCAGCAAGTGCTACAAGTCGAACGGCGAGCTGGTCTGCCCCGGCGCCCACGGCGGACTGCTGCCGGGCGACCTCGACATCGCGGTGATCTGTCCGCCGCTGTGACAGCGATGCGAGCGCCGGGCCGACGCGCGCCGGGTCGTCTGCGACGACTGCGAGATCGCCCGTGACTCGTCCGCGATCCACGGCGAGCTGCGGGTCGGCCGCGAGGGAGCCTCCAAGGCGCGCTTCGCCTCGATGTTCCGTCAGCTCACCCGCGCGCGACGGGTATGATGCCGCGAACAGGAGGACGACGTTCGATGGACATTGAGCTCGCTGATGCGGTTGCAGCGCTGAAGGACATCTTCACCCGACGAGGCATCCCGACGAGGTTCGGCAGGGCGGCTCCTGCGATGATCGACGAGCTTCGCCGTGAGCTCAGGATCCCGTCGCGCTACCGGGGGTTCTTGCAGGAGTCCGATCCCGTCGACGTCGAGACCGTGACCCCGGCCGAACGTGTGCGGCTCTTCCCCGCCGCCCGGCTCGCCGCGGAGCAGCCTGGCGGGCAGGCGGGTTGGCAGAACGACTGGGTCGTCATCGCGCGGAGCACAGTCCACAGCGACCTGTACTTCCTCGACATCTCGAAGCTCGACGCCGAGGGCGACTGCCCCGTCTTCCGCGTCACGACGGGCGCCGCCTCCTACAGGCCGGAGGCGTGCGCGTCGAGCTTCGAGCAGTTCATCCGCGGCCTGGCGAAGAGCATGGAGGCGGCCGCCTAGGTTCGGCGGCCTGCGAGACCCGGCCGCCGAGGCGGCGGCGCGGGCTAGCCCTCGGCCTGGGCCTCGAAGCGGCCGATCACCCGCCCGAGGTCCTCGCGCAGGCAGGCGATGCAGTCCTTCGCGGTGAACCACTCGCGGCAGCCGTTCTTCGGCGTCTTGGCGACCATCTGCAGGCCCGGCAGCGCCCGCAGGTCGCCGGCCTCCTCGAGCTTGAGCAGGACCTTGCGCTTGTCCTCGCAGCGCGACAGCTTCTCGAGCCACGCGAGGTTGCGGACGTACTCGGGGATGGCGGCCTTGTCGGCCTCGCTGGCCTTCGTGATCGCCTCGGCCGCCTTCTTGCGCGCCTTGTTGCCGCTGCCCGTGAGCAGCGTCTGGGCGGCGTCGGCGAAGGCCGCCGGGATCTCGGTGACGTCGGCGGGCGGCGGCGCAGCGGGCTCGGGCTTCGGCTCGGGCTTCGGCTCGGCCTTGGCTTCGGGCTTCGTCTCGGTCTTGGCCTCGCCCTTGTTCGGCTTGCCCTTGCCCGGCTTGCTCGGCTCGGGCTCGGGCGTCGGGGCGGCGGCGACGGCCGGCTCCGGGACGGGCTCGCTGTGGCGGCCGCACTGATACACCAGCACGAGCACCAGCAGCGCCAGGCCCAGGGCGCCGTAGCGGAACAGCTGCGGCCGCTGGATCGCCAGCGCGCGCAGGCGCAGCCCCAGCGGCGCCGGCCCCGGCGGGCCCGCGATCAGGGTGCCGCCCGGAGTGGAGAACTCGGGCCGCGGCCCGGCGCTCGACCAGCCGGCGGAGGTCGGCGCGTGCGACATGCTGATCGGCGCGCCCGAGACGCGCAGCTCGGGGGCGGTGCTGAGCAGCGGATCGCCGCTGAAGGCGATCCGGCGCAGCTCGTCGCGCACCAGGGCGACGACGCCGGGGCGCACGGCGGGGTCGGCGGCGATGAGCTGGGCTGTCAGATCGGACAGGGCCTCGGGGACCTGTCCCGGGAGCATGTCGCGCAGCGGGGTGGCGGCGCCGGCGAGCTGACGGGCGAACAGCCCGGTCAGGCTGTCGGACATCCACAGCCGCTGGCCGGTGGCGCACTCCCAGAGGATCACGCCGAGCGCGTAGATGTCGACGCGGTGGTCGATGGTCTGGCCGACCGCCTGCTCGGGCGCCATGTAGCCCGGGGTGCCGATGATCGCGCCCATGCGCGTGATGGGCTGGCTGGCGTCGACGACCGCGCCGTCACCTGTCTCTCCGGACAGGCGGGCGATGCCGAAGTCGACGACGCGGGCGTGGAACGAGCCGTCGTCGCGCTGCTCGAGCAGGATGTTGTCGGGCTTGAGGTCGCGGTGGATGATGCCGGCGGCGTGGCAGGTGGCCAGGGCGTCGGCGATCTGACCGCCGAGCTCGGCGACTTGACGCCACGGCAGCGGGCCGCGCTCGAGCCGGCGGGCCAGGCTCTCGCCGCGCACCAGCTGGATCACCAGGTACGCGCCGCCGTCGGGCAGGTGGCCGTAGTCCATCGCGCTGGCCACGTGCGGGTGATCGATCTGCGCCGTCGCCAGCGCCTCGCGGGCGAACCGCGCCTCGGCCTGCCCGTCACCGGCGAACTCGGCCCGGATCGTCTTCAGCGCCACCAGCTTGCGCAGCTTGAGGTGTTCGGCGACAAACACGGCCCCCATGCCGCCCTCGCCCAGGACCTCGACGATCCGGTAGCGCTCCTCGATCAGCCGCCCGAGCCACAGCTCGGACAGCTCGCCTCCGGGGCTCGGCGTGGCGCTCGGCTCGGTGTTCACCAAGACGCGGCCTCCGGGTCAGGGGGGACATGGCGCGCGGAGTATACCTGGGACCGTCGTTTCAGGGGCTAGAGCGCGGCCACGCAATGACGCTGAGGCCGCTTGCCGTCCGTTTCCGACCGGCCCGCGGGCGAGGAACGTGCGTCGATCTCGGCGAACCCCACGCGGGCGAGCTTGAGCCCGTCCTGTCGCCGCGGACAGGCCTTCGTCTTCGGACACCGGCGCGGCGAGCGATGGTCTGCAGCGGTCATGAGGCTTCGGGCCGGTTCCGCGAAGGCTCCTTCGGGGCCGGTGCGGGTCGTGCGCGGGCCGGTGGCCTCCCGCTGCAGCGCTGCCGGGCTCGTGCGTTCGGGTGTTTGCTCATGTCCACGCGCGAGCCTCGGGATGGGATCGGGCAGGCTCGACAGTTCGAGCGAGTGCTCATCCTCGTTCGGTCGGGGCTCGCGGCGAGCGCGGCGAGAGCGGCGCGTGGGACGGCCCCTTCCTCGTGCTTCGGGGTGTCCTGGAGGCGCCTGCGAGGGAGGTTGCGGGCGATCTCCATGGTTTTCCCTCGAAGTCGCGGTTCGGCCGCATGAGGCCGGCGGTCTCTTCGATCCGAAGGCCCGCGCCCGGCTTGGTAGCGTGCGACGATCGGGGCCACAGAGGAGACGCCATGAGCAAGATGATCGCGGTGCAGGTCTCGCGGGGCGGAGGCCCCTTCGAAATCGTCGAACGTCCGCTGCCGACGCCCGGAGCGGGGCAGGTGCGGCTGCGCGTGGAGGCGTGCGGCGTGTGTCACTCCGACGCGCTGGTCAAGGAGGGCCACTGGCAGGGGCTCCCGTACCCGCGCGTGCCGGGACACGAGGTCGTCGGCACGGTCGAGGCGGTGGGGCCCGGCGTGGAAGGTTGGGCCGTCGGCGACCGGGCGGGCGTCGGCTGGCACGGCGGGCAGTGCTACAGCTGTCATCCCTGCCGCAAGGGGGACTTCGCGATGTGCACGACGTCGCGGGTCACCGGCATCACGCACGACGGCGGCTATGCCAGCCACATGATCGCGCCGGCGGAGAGCATGGCGCGGCTGCCGAAGGACGTCGACGCCGCCGAGGCGGGGCCGCTGCTGTGCGCGGGGCTGACGGTGTTCAACGCGCTGCGCCACACCGCAGCGCGGGCCGGCGACGTGGTGGCGATCCAGGGCATCGGCGGGCTCGGGCACCTCGGGGTGCAGTTCGCGGCCAAGATGGGTTTCGAAACCGTGGCGGTGTCGCGGGGGGCGGACAAGCGGGCGTTCGCCACGCAGCTCGGGGCGCACGCGTACATCGACACGAACGACGGTGACCTCGGCGAGCAACTGCAGGCGCTCGGCGGGGCGAAGGTCGCGCTGGCGACGGCGCCGAGCGGCGCGGCGATCGCCTCGCTGATCCCGGGGCTCGGGATCGACGGGCAGCTGATGATCGCGGCCGCGCCGCACGACGCGATCACGATCGGGGCGATGCCGCTGATCATGGGCCGCCGGTCGATCAGGGGCTGGTACAGCGGGGTCGCCACCGACTCCGAGGAGACGGTCGCGTTCGCAGCCCAGGCGGGCGTCAAGCCGATGATCGAGACCTTCAAGCTCGAGCAGGCCGAAGAGGCCTATCAGCGGATGATCACGAACAAGGCGAGGTTCCGCGCCGTGTTGACGATGGGGCATCTGCACGGCGCCTGAGCGCTCGGTGCGTCCGGAGCGCGGCCGCTCGCCGGCGGCCGCGCGTTCTCGGATGCGTCGAGAGTCGCTCTACAGCTCGACGACGGCGCGCCTGCGCATCCATCCGACCCGTGGCAATGCATTGTGAGGCAGAGGAGACGCAGCGTCCTGTCATCGCGGTCGCTGCAGTTTGCACACTTGCGGGCAGTGTGATGATTGTGCTCGTGCCGATCGGCAAAGCCGGCGTGTCTTACGCGACGGCGGCTGTATCGAGTGTGTCGTCTCCGGGTCAGGATCATTCTGATGATGATCAGTGACTTCCATTACAGGTGTTTCACACATCGATCGACCGGACGCGCTCGCCGCTGGGTTTCCCGCGATTTCTGTTGACAGCGAGTGGAACTCCGACTCTACGATGGCCGCCATGACAGTGCACGCGCGCTACAGCGACCTGATTAGAACGATCCCGTCCGAGGGAATTCAGATGCGCGACGCCCCCGTGGTGGTGACGCCGGATGAGGAGGCGCTCGCATTCGAGATCGCGGATTGGTCGATTCGCCTGACCGACGGTCTTCGCGCGTGCTTGGCGAGCCTGTCGAGGGTGAAGATCTCGTGGCATCTTGCGCCTGGTTCGGCCCTGGCGCGCGCGCTGGAAGCCGACGCGTGGATCCGGTCGAACTATCTCGACCAGGGCTACAGCTTCGGCTTTCTGGACGAGCTCTTCAGTGGAGACATGGCCTATTTCGACATCGGGTCGATGATCCTCCAGAACCGGGCACCCGACGCTGGATACAAGAGTGCGTTGAAATCCTGCGAGATCGATGGGCAGCCAGTCGACGTCAGCGCGTTCTACCCCTTCGAGTACCATTGGGGCCTGGTCGCCTTGCTCCGCGAGGATGCTTCGGGCGCCTTGAGCGACCGGGTATGGCTCCTTCAGCAAGAGCAAGACCCGTGGATCGTCGACATGAACCTGACACTCGCGCAGTACGTCGAGCTCGCCTACCGGGCACGGGGCTTCCACCACTGGCAGCTCGCCTACCTGAACCGCAACGACCCGACGTTTGCGCGGATGAAGTTCGCGTTGCCGAAGATGTTCCCGACCGCGAGCTTCGGGGAGTCCATTTCGAATCGAGTCCATGATCGATATGGGCCGCGATCCATGCGTCGAGGACGCCGGATCTGCGAGTTTGCGATGAATCGCGACGGAAGACCCGCCGGCACGGCGGCGGATCCCCATGCGGATGGTGCGAGCCTCAGCCGCCCTTGGGGTGATAGACGATCTGGTCCCAGACGAGCTCGCCGGTGGCAGCGTCGATGGTGCCGCCGTGGGAAGCTGCTGCATGTCGACCGCGTCGATGATGCCATCGACGCAGGTATAGGTGCCCTGCAGGCCGAAGTCCGAGAGTTGATGATCGAAGGTGTCGGCCGTGAAGGTGAGCTGCCAGGGGCACATCTCGACGCCGTTGGGCCCTTGCCGCACTCGAGCTCCTCGTCGCTGAGGAAGACCCTGCCGACCAGGAAGGCGCAATCCTCGTCGACGGGCGCTCCCGTCGTGCTCGAGGATTCATCGGTGTCGGTGCCCGGATCGGTGCTGGTGGCGGCGGTGGGGTCGGTGGTGCCGGTGGTGCTGGTCGGGTCGGTGGTGCCGGTCGGAGCGGTGGTGCCGGTCGGAGCGGTGGTGCTGGTGCTGGTCGAGTCGGTCGAGTCGGTCGTCGCGGCCGACTCGGTCGAGTCGGTCGAGTCGGTCGTCGCAGTCGAGTCGGTCGTCGCGGTCGAGTCGGTGGCGCTGCCGCTCTCCTGCGGGGAGCAGGCCGAGGAGGCGGCGCAAATCAGGGCGAAGCCAGTGAAGAGTCGCATGCGCGGAGCCTACGAGAGGCCCCTGGTCCCGTCGAGCGCGGGGTGTCCGCGAGCCCGGAGGAGAGGGGATCGCGGCATCGCCGTTCGCTGCAAGGCGCGCACGCTGGAGCTACGGCGGCCACATCCGTTCCGGTCCATCGAGCCACCGAGCAAGTGACGCGCGGGAGACTGGCCGCCGGGCGCACGCGAGGCTTCGCGCGACCGCTCGAGCTGCGCGCGCCCGCTCGGCGGTCCAGGCCCGGGCGAGCCGCGTCACGCGTGCGCGCCGCTGCATGCCCGACCGGGGCCGTGAGGCCGAGGTCCTGGTCACCGCGGACGAGGCGTGGGTGCGGACCGACGCGATCGAGATCGATCGCGCCGGTGTCGATCTCGAGAAGGAAGCGCTCGCCCGACGCTTCACCGGGCCGTCTCGGTCCAGGTGACCGGCAGTTCGTGGACGCCGTAGATCTGCATGTTCGTCCTGAGTCTCACCTCGCCGGCAGGAATGGCGAGCTCGAGGGTCGGGAAGCGACGCAGCAGCCCCGCCAGGCCGGCGCGCATTTCGATGCGGGCCAATTGCTGGCCGAGGCATTGGTGGCAGCCGTGGCCGAAGGCCAGGTGGCCGCGGGCGTTGCGGTGGATGTTCAGGGCGTCGGGGTCGTCGAAGCGCCGGGGATCGCGGTTGGCGGCCAACAGCGAGACGACGACGGTCGAGCCCTCGCGGATCGTCTCGCCGCCGAGTTCGAGGTCCTCCGTGGCATAGCGGTAGAGGATGTCGACGACGGACAGGTAGCGCATGAGCTCCTCGACGGCGCCGGGCAGCAGCTCCGGGTCGGCGCGCAGTTCGGCCAGCTGCTCGGGGTGCTCCAGGAGCGCGAAGGTACCCAGGGCCAGCATGTTGGCGGTGGTCTCGTGGCCCGCGAGCAGCAGCAAGAAGGCGCAGCCGGTCAGCTCTTCGATGGTGAGTTCGTCGTGGCGCGCCAGATCGGACAGGATGTCCTCGCCGGGCGCGGCGCGCTTGCGCGTGACCAGTTCGGAGAGGTACGTGGTCAGTGCGCCGTAGGCGGCCATCTTCTCGTCGAGCTGCACGTCCTTGAGCAAGAACCTGGCGGTGTTGACCTGAAAGTTGTCGCGGTCCGCGTAGGGGACACCCAGCAGTTCGCAGATCACCAGCGAGGGCACCGGCAGCGCGAATTCCTGGACCAGGTCGACCGGCGGGGTGAGGCCAGCCAGATGGTCCAATTGACGCTCGGCGATGGTGACGATGTGCTCTTCGAGCGTCCTCATGCGCTTGACGGTGAAGGCGCCGGTGAGCATCCGCCGCAGCCGCGTGTGGTCCGGCGGGTCCATGGCGATGAACAGGCCCGGCACCTGCGGGGACGGTTCGGTCGGGGCGGGCATGCCGGGGGTCTCGTACGGCACGTGGAGAACACCGAGGTCCTGGCGGGAGCTGAAGCGGGTGTCGGCCATGAGCTGACGGACCGCGTCGTAGCCGGTGACGAGCCAGCCCTCGTGGCCGTCGGGGAAGATCATGGGACTGACAGGGCGAGCTCCGCGGAGCCGAGTGATGGCGCGCGGTGGGTCGAACGGACCCGCATCGCGCTCCATGGGCAGGCCGTGCGGGATGGGAACCAGGTCGGTCGATGAGGTATCGCTCATGACGTCCTGTGTGCGCGTTGACCTCGGGTCAAGGTCAAGCGGCGATCGGCGGGCGATGCGAAGCTCCTCCACGCTCTGCGGATCGCATTCGCGGGACCGAGCGCCGCGGCGAGAGTCCGCGGCGGCCACGCGGATGATCAGCGCGGGATGGGTACGCCGGCGGCGCGGAGCTTCGTCTCGATCAGCCGGGTCAGCCGAGCGAAGGCCGGGGCCTGATCGTTGCCGTAATCGCTGATGATCCTGTACCGGGCGGCGTCGTCGTCGGAGGGGCCCTGGAGGCTGGTCAGGATCGCCAATAACTCGGGGTTGGCGAGGAAGTGTTCGACCGTGGCGGTCGCCAGCTCCTCGATACGAGGGTCGTCCGGTCCCCAGGCCTCGGCCTCCCAGGAACGCTTGGCCAGGGCGACAAAACGGGCGTCGTGGAGGGCGTGCTCGACCCGGGTGAGGTAGTCGTCGAAGCCGCCCGGGACCAGGGCTCGGGTCAGCACCAGGCCCTCTCGAATCTTCGACACGTCGTCCGGGGAGAGGCCGAAGTCGGGGAGTCGGCTCAGGAACGCGCGCGCCCGCTCGGGCAGCAGGACGCCGTCGCCGTCGGCGAGTCGGTCCAGAGTGTCGCGTCGGGCGATCAGCGCCTCGATTTGCTCGCTCAAGCGGCGCTGGACATCGGCGATGGCGACGGCGAACTGTTCGGGATCGGCGTCGAGGAGCGGACCTACCTCGGCCAGCGGCACGCCGGCGGCGGCCAGCGTCCGGACCCGGACCAGCCGCAGCAGGTCGGCCGATCCGTACCGCCGGTAGCCGGAGCTGTCCCGTCGCGGCTCCTCGACGAGACCGTGCTTGTGGTAGTGCCGCACGGTCTTCACCGTGACGCCGGCGAACGTCGCCGCCTGGCTGATCGTGACGCCCTTGCTCATCGGCGGGGTCCGGGTTCGGCGAGGAGCTGCCGCCGAGGATGCTGGCTGTCGTGGGAGTCGTTCAGGACGGGGGTGACGGTGATTGCCGGGTGTTCGAACCGCACCATGCGGGACCAGGTTGGGCTCACCGAGGTTGTCCTTTGCCTGGTGCTCACGCGAGAAGCTTGAACCCTGACCCAGGGTCAAGGTCAAGCCCGCGCGAGCAAGATGCGAGGAATCCCGCCTCCGCCCGCGAGAGCATTGGCTCGCGCAGCGGCTGCCGAAGCCGTGCGCTCGTGAGCGAAAAAGGCAAGAGATTGCTCGGAACTGGCGCGCGGGCGGCGGCCCTCCTGCCTACCTTTTCGGTGCTGCTACCGCCGAGGAGACGCCGATGAAGACCGCTGCCTACGCTGCCACCGCTGCCGATCGCCCGCTCGCTCCGTTCGCCGTCGAACGACGCGAGCCTGGGCCGCGAGACGTCGCTATCGACATTCTTTATTGTGGACTCTGCCACTCGGACATCATGCAGGTGCGCAACGAGCTCGGGCGCTCGCGCTATCCGTTGGTGCCCGGCCACGAGATCGTCGGGCGCGTCGCTCACGTCGGCGCCGAGGTCACGCGCGTGAAGGCGGGGGACATCGTCGGCGTCGGCGGCATGGTGGATTCGTGCCGGGAGTGCTTCTATTGCCACCAGGGGCACGAGCAGTTCTGCCAGAAGGGCGCCGCGAGCACGTACAACGGGACCGAGATGGATCGAAAGACGGTCACCTACGGCGGGTACTCGAAGCACATCGTCGTGACCGAGGCGTTCGTCCTGAAGATCCCGTCCTCGCTCGATCCAGCGGCCGCGGCGCCGCTGCTCTGCGCCGGGATCACCACCTACTCGCCGCTGCGTCAGTGGAACGTCAAGCCGGGCGATCGCGTCGGCGTCGTGGGCCTCGGGGGGCTCGGTCACCTGGCGGTTAAGATCGCCGCTGCGATGGGCGCCGAGGTCACGATGCTGAGCACCTCGCGCGCCAAGGAGGCCGACGCGCAGCGCCTGGGCGCCAGACACTTCGTCCTCACGACCGAGCCCGACGCGCTCGACGGGCTCGCGTTCCGCTTCGATCTCGTGCTCGACACCGTCGCCTCGCCGCAGCACGACTACGCGCCCTATCTCGGCACCTTGAAGCCCTTCGGCACGCTGGTCGTCCTCGGCCTCACCGCGCCGTCGGCCGTCTCCGGGCTGTCGCTGATCATGGGCAACAAGCGGGTCGCGGGCTCGGCCATCGGCGGCATCCGCGAGAACCAGGAGATGCTCGACTTCTGCGGGGAACACGGCATCGTGGCGGACATCGAGACGATCTCCGCCGCCGGGATCGAGGATGCCTACGCGCGGATGATCCGAAACGACGTGCGCTACCGGTTCGTCCTCGACGCGGCCACCATTTGATGCCCGAATCAATCACACGAGCGCCGCCCGCGCGCAGCCGTTGCGCGATACCCTGCGCACGAGGCATGCACGCCGCATGGACGCCCTGACCGAGCTTCGTGCGCTCGTCGACCGGCTGGCGCGGAAGGGCAAGCCGCCGAGCGAGCTGCCGCACCTGCGATGGGGGCGCTCGACGCAGACGAGCAGGCCGAACGACGCCACGGAAGAGTCGATGACTGCCTTGATCGCGGTGGTCCTGCAGGGCGAGAAGCGTAGCGCCCTCGGCTCCCACGCCTTCAAGTGCGGCGCCGGGGACCTCCTCGTCGCGTCGATGAAGGCGCCGCTGCCCGGCCAGATCACGCGAGCCAGCGCGCGGGAGCCGTTCCTCGCCGTCGGCCTGCTGCTGCGACCGGTGCTGGTGGCGTCGCTGCTGCTCAAGGCGCCCGACGTGCCGCTCGGAGCGACGCCGCTGGCCGTAGCGACGGGCAAGGCCTCCGACGAGCTGCTGGACGCGTTGCGCCGTTACGTTCGCCTGGTCGAGGAGCCGGCCGACATCCCCGTGCTCGCCGAGGCCATCGAGCGCGAGATCGTGTGGCGCGTGATGCGAGGCCCGCACGGCGCCGCGCTGCGCACCATCGGCCTGGCGAACAGCAGCCTGGCGCGCATCAGTCGGGCGATCGATCTGCTGCAGGCGCGCTTCGCCGAGCCGGTGCGGATCGCGGAGCTCGCACGCGTCGCGCACATGAGCGAGCCGACCTTCAACCGCCACTTTCGCCAGGCGACCGCGATGAGCCCGCTGCAATTTCACAAGCTGCTGCGATTGCAGGAGGCACGAGCGCGCCTCCTGGCGGGCGGAGCCGATGTGACCTCGGTCGGCTTCGCGGTCGGCTACCAGAGCCTGTCGCAGTTCAGCCGCGAGTACCGGCGCCAGTTCGGCGTGCCTCCGGGAGAGGACGCCGCACGCGTGCGAGGAGCCGCCCGCCGGCGATAGGTGGGTCCCTCGCCGCGAGGGGCCGTCGCCTCCCGGCGAGCGTTCACTGACCCGCGATGTTGCAAGCCTGGAGGCGCATGATCAGCGCGTCCTCGTTGGTGAAGAAGTAGAACGCCCCGTTGGAAGAGAACACCCCGCCGGTCGAATAGAGGCCGTAATTGAGCTTCGGGCCGGTGAGCACCGTCTCCCAGCTGCCATCGGGCGCGACCCGGACGACCGCCTGCAGCGTCGCCGACAGGTGATAGAAGTGATCACGAAACGCCGACGTGGGCCCGGCGAAGCTCATCTCCTCGCCGATGCCGAAGCCGAGAGAGTAGGGGTAATCGAGCGTGAGCACGTCGGCGGCGTCGAGGCGATGCACGCCGAGGTGGGTCTGGTTGATCGCGTACAGCCCCGGCTTGAACATCGAGGTCGGCGGGGGGATCGCCAGGTCGACCACGACGTCCAGATCCGGGCCCTGCGCCAGCGCCGTGCGCGAGCCGTCTTCGCCGATCCTGTAGATCGCGTCCAGGCCGTAGTGGCTCGCGTAGAGCGTGCCCGTGCCGTCGCCGCGGTCGCCGTAGATCAGGCCCTCGCAATTGCCGTGCTGGACCACCTGCTCGGTCGTCCCGTCGGGGTAGATCTTGTAGATCCACTCGTTCACGTTGACCGTGTGACAGGAGTACAGCACCCCGCCGTAGGCGTATTCGAGGTAGGGGTTGATCGGCAGGGCGGCGTCGGTCGGATCGATCAGCCAGCCCTTGAACCCGCCGTCCTGATCGAGCAGGCCGATCCCGCTGGCGGTGTTCTGCGCGTTGTTGACGGTGAACAGCACGCCCTCTCCGGGCTCGCTCCAGTACTCGCCGAGCGCGCGCTCGACGTCGCCGAGAAAGCCATACGCGCCGAGCTGCATCGGGACGTCGAAGACGACGCGCGCGGTATAACCCTCGATCGCCTCCAGCTCCAGGTCGGGCGGGGTGCAGTCGCAACCCTCGTCGAACAGGTCGTTGCAATTGTTGTCGAGCGCGTCGCAGACCTCCGGCTGAGCCTCGCACCCGGCCGCGGTCGTTTCGCTCGCTCCGGTCGTCTCGCTCTCCCCGGTCGTCGACGCCTCGCTCGTCGAGGTGGTCGCCGCGGTCGTGGTCGCGGTCGTCGATGTGCCAGTGCTCGGCGTCGTCGCGCTCCCGTCGGTGGTCGACTCCGTCGCGCTCGCGCTACCACCGGTCGTCGTCGGGACCTCCGACGCGCTCGACGAGGCGGCGTCCGTGCCGGTCGCAGCCGTCGTGCCCGCGCTGGCGGACGAACCAGTGAGACCCGGTCGCCCGTCCTCACCGCAGGCAAACACCGCGAGCACCGCAAGCGTGAGGCCACCGGGTCCGTACTTCATCGGTGAAAAACGTAGCAGCGGCAGGGTTGCTTGAGAACCCTCCTCGTAGCGTCCGCGGTTGCGTCGATCGCCGCGAATTCGTAGCGAGGTGCGGGCGAGCGGATGATGACCGGACGTCGGCTCGACGCGCCGAGAGCTCCGGGCGAAACCACATCGGGGTGCTCACGGATCGGAGGCCGTGCTCCGCCGGAGCCGACACGCGGTGACGCTGCGGATGGCGTCGATGGTTCGGATGCGGACCGCTTGCGATGGGCGTTTCGCTCGGCGTGCACGGACCCGATGCGTCGGAGGATCAGCGCGAGTGCCGAAGCGACCCGCGCACGAGTACGTGGCGCTCGCCGAGCAACTGCAACGCCTGCAGGGCGGCGTGGCGGACCGCCTCGGCCGGGCGCTCGGCGTGACGCGCGGCGGCCTCGTCGAGCAGCGCCGCCACGAGGCGTCCGTCGCCGGCGGCGGTCGCCAAGCGCACGAGCTCCTCGTTCATCACGTGCGCGCGGGCGGCGGTGGCTCCGCGTCGGGGCGTGAACGCGATCACCGTCGCGGCCGGCTCGACGGGTGCGCCGGGGCCCTGCGCGACCAGGCGATGCACCGGGTGATCGAAGCGCTCGACGACCACCCCGGGCGCGAGCGCGACCCGATCTTCGGGCGTCAGGACGGTGGCACCGAGGCCGGGCGGCTCGGCGATCCGCATGTCGAGCAGGCGCTCGAACGGGGGCGCGGCGGCGTCGTCGGCGGTCTCGGCGCGCCACAGGCATTCGTCGTAGCGCACCAGATCGCGCAGGTGGGCCGGCCACGGCGCGACGAGCAGTCGGCGCAGAAATTCGCCGAAGTACGCGACGTCCTCGGCGGGCGGGCGCCAGCGGAAGTCGAACTCGCGCGCGAACCGCTCGCGCACCGCGGCCTCGTGCGATCGCAGGTGCGGCGCGGTCGCGCCGAACAGCTCGAGGAAGTAATCGAGGCGCTTGTGCACGAGCATCTGGCCGAAGCGCTCGACCTGCGGCATGAGGCGGCGCGCGAGCTCCAGCACCGCCGCGCGCTCGCGGGCGTCGAGGTCGCGGCCTCGCAAGGCTGTCTCGTCGGTCGCCAGCGCGGCGCGCAGCGCCGGGTCGGCGTAGAGCTCGCTCAAAGTCTGCTGCAGGCCCTCCAGGGACATCGCCTTCGCCTCCTCGATCGTGCGGCGCAGCCGCGTCACCACCGCAGACACATCCGGCGCGGTGAACCGCCCGGCCACGAACTCGCGCCCGCGCACGCCGATCCTCTGCGCGCCGACAGGATCGTCGATCACCCGCGTCAGCGCCCGCCGCACCTGCGCGACGTCGGTCGGATCGTCGACGACGAGCGCGTGGGCCCCGTCGACGAGATCGGCGCGCCGCTGCGTCTTCGCTCGCACCTCTTCGGAGACGATCAGGCAGCGGCCGCACGCGAGCACCTCGAAGCCGACCTGCGGCGTGTGGATGGCGATCGGAAAGCGGTTCTCCAAGAAGCACACCGCGGTGCAGGTGCGGATGAATCGCGGCACCATCCAGTGCGGCAGGAAGGGCAGGGCGTACGTCGATTCGGCGATCCCCGCGCGCAGGACCGCCTGCTGCAGCGCCGCGGGCCCGGGCCCGTGGGCGCCGACCAGCGTCAGCAGGTTGAAGCGGCGGCCCGCGGCCGCGAGCTCGCCGAGCGCGGCGACGACCTCGAACATGCCCTTGTACTCGCTGACCTTGCCGTAGACGCCGATCGTCGGCAGCGCGGGGTCGAAGCGCCGCGTCGGTCGCGGCCACGGCCCGCGCTCGCCGGCGCATTCGTCGAGCAGCGCCTCGACGTCGAGCGCGGGACCGTCGGGCTGAAACCCCGCGCTCGCGTACGCCGCGAGCGGGACCGCGAACATGTGCGCGTGCGGGACGCCGGCGCGCTCGAGCGTCGGGCGCAGGAACGGCGCGGTGATCACCAGGCTCGCGTGGCGGAACACGTCGAGGTAGAGGTTCTGCCGCGCCGGCAGCTGCGCGAGCCCGGCGATGTCGCTGCCGGCGTGGCGCACCGCGTAAGGTACCCCGGTCAGCTTCGACGCCAGCGCCGCCGCGACCCCGTACGGCTCGAGGTACGCGGCCCAGATCAGGTCGCAGGCGTGCTCGCGGACCACGTCGCGGGCCAGCGCCGCCAGCTTGCTGACGTACGGGTTGGCGTACGGGATGTAGTTGCCCGCGAGGCCGGCCTCGTCGCTGGCGTGCAGGCGGACGAACCCGCCGCCGGGGTACTCGCCCTCGAGGTGCCGGCGCTCGGCCGCCGGCAGGAACATGCGATAGTCGGACGCGGCCTCGAGCGCGTTGGTGACGACGTGAATGCGGTGACCGGCGCGCGCGAGGTTGTGGGCGAGCCAGTAGCTCTGCTGGCTGACGCCGCCCTGGATCGGCGGGAACTTGACGATCATGCACAGAGTCAGCGGCGTCACGGGGCGACCTCCGGCCTTTCGGCGAGCGAGCGCATGCGATCGACCTCGGCCAGCAGCGAGGCGTACGGCGGGAAGTTGCCGTCGCGCTCGATGACCGCGGTGGCCGGGCGCACGCGCGTGAAGGTGTACGCGAGCAGGTCCCACAGCTCCTGCTGGATGTCCTCGTCGTGGGTGTCGGCGAGCTCGCCGTGCTCGTAGCGGCCGAAGCCGACGGCGTGGATCATCTGCACCGCCTCGGCCGGCAGGGCGGCGACGAAGGCCCGCGGGCACTGGCCGGAGTTGCGGGCGTTGATGAAGACGTTGGTGACGTCGAGGTGGATCCCGCAACCGCACGCGCGCCAGACCTCGGCGGCGAAGCGGGCCTGATCCCACTGCGCGCCCGGCAGGGCGAACGGCTCGGCGATGATCTCGAGGCAGATCGGCACGCCCAGCAGGCGGCGCGCCGCGGTCAGGTTGCGCACGACGACCTCGAGCGCCTGCTCGCCGTACCAGATCGGCGTCAGGTGGCCGAGGTCGCGCCCGCCGGCGTAGGTGACGGCGAAGTGGTCGCTGTACACCCGCGGCTGCACGAGCTCGACGAAGCGGGCGAGCCCGTCGAGGTAGGCCTGCGGCGGCCGCTCGACCGAGCCGATCGACAGGCCGACGCTGTGACCGACGAGGGCGTAGCGCTCGCGCAGCGCTCGCACGTCGTCGACGCGCCCGGGCAGGCGCGGGTCGAAGGTCTCGGCCATCAGCTCGAGCACGTCGGGCCCGCGCTCGGCCTCGTGCAGCGCGGCGCGGTAGTGCCGGCGGTACGCGAAGCCGACGAGCGGGGTGTTCGCAACGGACGCGCTCATGGTCGTCGCTCCGCGAGCACGTGGATCCACCGCACCGTCGCCCCTGCGGGCGCGCTGGCAGTCCACGCGAGGTCGAGCAGGCGCAGGCGTTCGGCGTACGGCACCCGCGGCAGCGTCCGCGACGTCGAGCCGGGCAGGCGCAGGAAGTCGCGCTGACTCTCGACGCTCTCGAACACTTCGGACTCGACGGCGCGGACCACCTCGAGGCCGGCGATCGTCAGGGCCGCGAGCAGCTCGGCGCGCCGGGGCAGCGGACGCGGCTCGGCCGGCTGCAGCCCCGCGGCGCCGGCGAGCGCGCGCATGCGCCGGTGCAGGTCGGACGTCGCGTCGGTGTGCGCGACGTTGAAGCCGAAGCGCCCGCCGGGTCCGAGCGCTCGCCCGACCGCCGACGCGACCGCAGCGGGCTCCATGGCCCAGATCGCCGCGCTGCACACGACGACGTCGACCGGTCCGGCGAGCGCCGCATCGAACCGCTCCGCCGAGGCGCACACGAAGCGCGCGCGGGTCGTCGACGTTGCGCGCGGCGCAGGCGACCATCGCCGGCGACACGTCGATCGCCACGACCGCGGAAGCGCCGGCGCGCAGCAGGGCGCGGGTCGTCACGCCGGTGCCGCAGCCGAGGTCGACGACGCTCGCGCCGGCGAGCGGGCGGCACAGCGCGACCAGGGTCTCGCTGGTCGCGGCGAAGCGGGCGTGCCGGCGCGTGAACGCGTCGTAGAGCTCGGCCGTGACCGCGTCGACGTCGACTTGCGCCGCGGGCGTCATGCGACCTCCGGAGGCCACACGATCGGGAACGCCGGGCCGCGCAGCGGCTCGCCGGCGACCAGGTCGAGGTCGGGCAGCAGGCCGCGGACGCGCGGGTTCTGCAGGATGTCGCCCTCGCGCGGCTCGTACACGCAGCCGTCGGCGAAGTAGCGCAGGGCGAGCGCGCGGCGGCGGGTCGTCGGTGTGGTGTTGCCGCCCGAGGCGTGCACGGTCAGCGGGTGATGGACGAGCACGTCGCCCGGTTGCATGTCCCAGTACATGAACGAAGCGTCGCGGATCTCCTCGGCCTCGAGCGGGGCCGCGCTCGCCGGCGCCGCGCCGTCGCGGGGGAATCGCCAGCGCTTGGCGACGCGGCCCCAGCGGTGCGAGCCGCGGGCGTAGACCACCGCCCCGCTCTCGCGGGTGACGACGTCGAGCGGCACCCACATCGTCACGAGCGCGTCGTCGCGAACCGGCCAGTACGGCAGGTCTTGATGCCACGGCATGCTCTCCTGCGTGCGCGGCTCCTTGACGAACAGCTGGTCGAAGAAGAAGCCGACCCGCGGCGCGGCGAGCAGTTCGGCGGCGAGCGCGGGCAGCGGCGATTCGCGGATGAACGCGGCGAACTCGGGCTCGCGCAGCCACAGGAAGAAATCATTGTAGAAGCGACCGGGCCGGTCCGGCGGGGTGTAGTCGACGGCGATCGATCCGGGCGCGGCGAGCACCCGGTCGACCGCCGCCTCCAGGCGGGCCAGCCAGCCCGCCGGGATGACGCCGCGCAGCACCGTCGCGCCGTGGTCGCGAAACTCCGTCAAATTGTCGGGTGGAATCGTCATGGCGGTAGGGTGGCGGGCGCCTCGGTTCAGCCCGGCTGGCCCGGGGTCCAGGTCTTGCAGATGATCACGCAGCAGCTCATGCCATTGGCCTCGCTCGGCGGGGCCAGGGTCTCGAGCTGGAACAGGTCGCGGAGGTGGAGCGGATCGATCTGCTTCACACCCTCGACCACGTGGTCCGTCGTCTCGATCATGTCAGTCGTCTCCTCTCGGCGGTTCAGCTCGGCCGGCCCGGGACCTTGGTCCAGCAGATGATCACGCAGCAGCTCATGCCGTTGGCCTCGCTCGGCGGGGCCAGGGTCTCGAGCTGGAACAGGTCGCGGATGTTGCTCGGATCGATCTCCTTCACGCCCTCGACCACGGGTTTCGTCTTCTCGCTCATGTCGCTTGTCTCCTGTCGATTACGTCCGCGGAGGTGCCGGTGCCGAATTGCCCGGACACGCTCCGTATTCGCGGCGCGCCGCCCCCGGCGCGGCCCCAGCCCCGGGCGATCGTGCTCGATGCTCGATCGTGCGTGGATGCGGATCAGGCCGTGCGGCGCTCCTCGATCAGGACGACAGGTCGTCGGCAGCGAAGTCGCATCGCGGTCGCCACGATCGACTCGTGAGCTTCTACACGCATCATTGCGCGCGTTGCCGCCCGCGCGCGCACGGCTTGACGCGACGACGCGGCGGCGGGTATTGGGGGCAGCGTGGTGGTGTTGACAATGCCGGAATCGTCCTATGTCCTCGCGCCCGCGTGTGTGTTCCGCCCCGGGCCCGACGCGACGGTCGTCGCGCTCGTCGGTCGTCGCGCCTTCTCGCTCGAGCCGCGCGCGTTCCAGACGCTCGCCGCGTTCGCGGCCCCGCGGACCATCGCCGCGGCCCACGCGACGCTCGGCGACCCAGGCTCGCTCGACGCGCTGGCGGCCACCGTCGCCGGTCTCGTCGCCCAGGGGCTGCTCGTCGGCGAGGGCGAGCTCGCGGCTGCGCCGGCGGCGTGGCCGACGTCGCTGGCCGACGCGCTCGACCCGGCAGTGCTCGCGCGGCAGGACGACATCGCCGCCCAGCTCGCGGCAGGGCGAGCCGTGGTCATCCGCGACGCGATGCGCCGCGACCTCGCCGAGCGCGTCGGCGCGGCGCTCGACGCCGCCGGCCGCTGGCGCGTGGTCGAGGCGTTCGGGCGCTCCCCCCATTATCGCCACCACGTCCTCGACGAGGACGACGCCGCGGGCCCGGCGGTCGCGGATTGCCGCGCGCTGTTCGGCGCCGCCGCCAGCCGCGACCTCGCCGCCGCGCTGTCGGGCCGCGACTGCGGCGGCCCGCTCGAGCTCGGGGCGACGCGCTACGTGGCGGGCGACTTCGCCGCGCCGCACGCCGATCACAAGCTGGCGCGCACCGTCGCGTTCGTGTGGCACCTCGCCCGCGACTGGGACGCGTCGTGGGGCGGCCAGTTCGTGTGGTGCCCGAGCGGCGCGCAGGTGGTGCCGTCATTCAATACGCTGATCGTGTTCAACGTCGCGGCGGAGACGGTACACGCGGTCACGCCGGTGTCGCCGTACGCCCGCGGCAAGCGACTCGGCGTGACCGGGTGGTGGAGCCACGCGGCCGGACTCGCCGACCCGTCCGAGCCCGCCGGCTTCGCGCGCTGGGGCGTCGGCGCGGCGAGCTACGGCGCGCAGCCGCTGGCGCTCGACGAGGCGCGCGGCCTGCTCGCGCTGTGACGGCCGAAGTCGTGGACGTGCATTCGACGAGCGGGGGCGTCGAGCATCACCTCCAGACCTCGCGGAAGGCCGCGCTGCACGCCTTGACGCGTCCGCGGCCGCGTGAGACCGTGCCTGCATGCGTTCTTGTCCTACTTGTGATCGCCACGTATTCGACGGGACCACGACCTGTCCCTTCTGCCAGGCGCCGTGCGGCACCGTCCGCGGCAACCTGCTCGCAACCCTCGGCATCACCCTCGGTATCGCGCTCTCGGCTTGCAGCGACTCGAAGACGACGACCGAGGGCGATACCTCGAGCACCTCGTCCTCGAGCACCGATCCGTCGACGACGGCCGAGACCACGACCACGACGAGCCCGACCAGCACGGCCACCGACAGCAGCTCCGACTCCACCGTCTCGGGCGACGTCACCAAGACCACCGGCCACGACGAGAGCGACAGCGGCGGCTCCTTCTACACCGTCTCCGGCGATCGCGACACGGACACCACGACCACCGGGACCGCGACCGAGACGGGCACGGACACCGAGACGGGCACGGACACCGAGACGGGCACGGACACCGAGACGGGCACGGACACCGAGACGGGCACGGACACCGAGACGGGCACCGGCACCGACACCACGACGGACACCGGCACCACCGGTGATTCGAGCAGCACCGGCTGACGCCGCCCGGTCGCCATGGGACTCCAAGACGTCCGCCGTCGCCTGCCGATCGTCGACGCGCTGCCCACCCCGAAGACCCGCGCGATCCTGCCGCTGGCGCCCGGCGAGACGCCCAGGCCGCGGCTCGCGGTGTGGGAGTTCACGCTCGCCTGCGATCAGGCGTGCCTCCACTGCGGGCCCCGGGCCGGGCACCCGCGCGGCGACGAGCTGAGCACCGAGGAGGCGCTGCAGCTGGTCCGCGACCTCGCGCGCATGGGTGTCGGCGAGGTGTCGCTGATCGGCGGCGAGGCCTACCTGCGCAACGACTTCCTGCTGGTGCTGCGGGAGATCCGGACGCAGGGGATGCTCGCCAGCATGGTCACCGGCGGTTACAACCTCACGCGCGCGCGCCGAGGCGGCGGTGGAGGCCGGGCTGCTGCTCGCCGGGATCTCGATCGACGGCCTCGAGCACAGCCACAACCGCGTGCGCAACACGCCCGACAGCTGGCGGCGCGCCTTCGCGGCCCTCCGCCTGCTGCGCGACGCGGGCTGCCAGGTCAATGCCAACACCCAGATCAATGCGTATACCCGCCACGAGCTGTTCGAGCTGCTCGAGCTGCTCGGCGCCGAGGGCGTGCGGTCATGGCAGCTGCAGATCACCGTGCCGCACGGCAACGCGGCCGACCACCGCGAGCTGCTGCTGCAGCCCTACATGCTGCTCGAGCTCTACGACGTCCTGGACCCGCTGATCACCCGCGCGGCCGCGCTCGGGATGTCGATCTGGCCGGCGAACAGCCTCGGCTACTTCGGCCCGCTGGAGAAGCGGCTGCGCGCGCCGGTGATGAAGAAGACCGGCCACTACAGCGGCTGCCAGGCGGGCTCGTCGAGCATCGGCATCGAGAGCAACGGCGCGATCAAGCCGTGCCCCAGCCTCGGCGGCGAGGTGAACATCGGCGGCAACATCCGCGACTATTCGCTGGAGCACCTGTGGCACAACACCGCGCAGCTGTCCGGCCTGCGCCAGCGCACGCGCGCCGACCTGTGGGGCTACTGCCACGATTGCTACTACGCCGAGGTCTGCCTGGCCGGCTGCACCGCCGTCTCCGAGCCGGTCATGGGCCGACCCGGCAACAACCCGTTCTGTCACCACCGCGCGGTCGAGATGGACCGCGCGGGCCTGCGCGAGCGCATCGAGTTCGTGCGCGCGGCCCCGGAGGTCGCGTTCGGCACGGCGCTGTTCCGGGTGGTGCGCGAGGCCAAAGATCCGGAGCGACGCGCGAACGAGGGGCCGGTGGCGATCGAGGAGCCACGGATCTCCCGCGAGCTCGAGCGCACCGGTCCCGGTCGACCGCTCGATCCGTCGTCCGACGCCTGACCGGCGCCCCCCTGGGCGGCGCGCCGGCCTGCTCGACACACTTCGACACAATCCTGTCACGAGCGCGACACCCCCCGGTCACACGCTCCGCTAGACCTGCCGGAAGCGAAGAAGGGCCGAGATGTCGATCCTGCTCGAGCATCACCGCGATGTCGCCGTTCACGGCGCGGAGGATCACGATGTCTGCGCGTGACGCCAACGTCATCGAGCGGCGCGAGTTCAAGTACCTCGTCGACGCGCTGACCGCGGCGCGGCTGCGGGCGGCGATCCAGCCGTTCTGCGAGCTCGACCCGTGGGCGGCCAAAAACCCGCGCGGGCGCTACACGATCGAGAGCGTCTACCTCGACACGGAGGCGCTGCGGCTGTTCTGGGCCAACGAGCACGAGCAGCTCGACCGCGTCAAGGTGCGCGTGCGCGGCTACGCCGAGGCGCCGACGGCCCCGGTGTTCTTCGAGGTCAAGCGCCGCGTCAACGACGTCATTTTGAAGACCCGCGGCAAGGTCCCGCGCGACGCCTGGCAGCGACTGGTGGCAGAGCCCGACGCGGAGATCGATCCGCGGGTCGGCGGCAAGGATCGCCGGGCCGTCGAGCGCTTCCTCGCTATCGCCCGCGGCATGCACCTGCGGCCGTTCACCGTGGTCCGCTACGAGCGCGAGCCCTACTTCAGCCGCATCGACGACTACGCGCGCGTCACCTTCGACACGGCGATCCGCGCCCAGCCGACCGCGCTGCCGACCTTCGCCCTGCCGGAGCGCGGCTGGCGGGCGCTCGACGACGCGGTCACCATGCGCACGCTCGACTCGCAGATCGTCGTCGAGCTCAAGTTCACGACCCAGGTGCCGCTGTGGCTGGTGCGGATCGTCGAGCGCCTCGGCCTCTGCCGGCGCTCGTTCTCCAAGTACGGCACCTCGATCCGCGCCTTCTACGAGGCGCCCTCGCTGCGCCGCCCTATCGCGGCCGGGGGGTGGCAGTGAGCGGGATCGAGGGCTTCACCGCGGGGCTCGGCGAGCCGATCGCGCTGCGGTCGGCGGCGCTGTCGCTGCTGCTCGCGTTCGGCCTGACGCAGGCGATCGCCGCGGTCTACGTGTGGACCTTCCGCGGCATGTCGTACTCGCAGGGCCTGGTCCACTCGATCGTGCTCGGCAGCATCATCGCCTGCACGTTGATGCTGGCGATCGGCGGCAGCATCGCCGCGGGGCTGGGGATCGCCGGCGGCCTGGCGATCGTCCGCTTCCGCACCGCGCTCCGCGATCCTCGCGACATGATGTTCGTGTTCGCGGGCCTCGGCGCCGGCATCGCCGCGGGCCTCGGCGCCCACGCGGCGGCGCTGTGCGGCGCGGCGCTGTTCTGCTTCGCGGTCGGATCGCTGACGTGGATCGAGTTCGGCAGCACGCACCGCCTCGACGGCCTCTTGCGCTTCCAGCTGCCGGCCGACGCCGACGAGGCCGCGGTCATGGCCCTGCTGCGCCGTTACACCCGCTTCGTCGCGCTGGTGACCCTGCGCGAGGTGGCCCAGGGCGCGGCGCTCGAGCACGCGTACCACGTGCGCTTCGCCGATCCGCGGCGCCGCGTCGCGCTGGTGCAGGCGATCGAGGCGCTGCCCGGGGCCCAGGACGTCTCGCTCCTGCTGCAGGAGCCGACGGTGGAGCTGTGATGTCGCTGCGGGTCGTGCGGACGCGGATCGCCCCCTGGGGCCTGTGGTGCGCGACGATGGCGGGCGTCGCCTGGCTGTGGGGCGACGTCCACGACGAGGCGGCCGTCGGCTTCGTGCTCGCCGCCGAGTACGAGCTGGCGACGCCGGAGCCGGCGCGCGTGGCCGCGGTCGCGGTGACGCCGGGGCAGCGGGTGCGCGCGGGCGAGGTGCTGGTGTCGCTCGACGCGCAGGCGATCGACGCCGAGCTGGCGATCGTGGCCGCCGAGCGGGCCCGCCTCGAGGCCGAGCTCGGGGCGGTCCGCGCCGAGTCGAGGGTGCGCGTCGGCGACACCACGCGGGAGTTCGACGAGTCGGTGGCCGCCGCCGACGTGGCCCTGAGGACAGCTCGCGCCGAGCGCAAGGCCGCCGCCGCCGAGTACGCCGCGCTGTCCGAGCAGGTGGCGACCCTCGGCGGCCTGGTCGAGCAGCGCATGGCGGACCGCCGCGAGCTCGACGCGCTCCGGGTCGAGCACGTGGCGCTGGAGAAGCAGCTGCAGACCGCCGACGCCCTGATCCCGCAGCTCGTCAGCCAGGCCGCGGCCGCGCGGGCGAGGCGGGCGGCGCTGCCGGCCGATGCCACGGAGGCGGCGCTGCGGCCGGTCCAGGCCGAGCTGGCGGTGGTCGAGCGGCAAGAACAGCTGCTGGCGGTCCGCCGTGAGGCCATGAGCCTGCGCGCGGTGGTCGACGGCGACGTCGCGGCGGTGCACCTGCAAGCGGGCGAGGTCGCCGACACCGGCCTGCCGATCGTCACGCTGGTCGGCGACGCGGCGGCGGCCGAGGTCCAGGTGTGCCAGCGCGAGGCCCAGGCGGGCCGCGGGCGCCCGGGCGAGGCCGTACGCGTGCGGCCGCGCGGGTCCGCCGGGGCCGAGGCGGGGGTCGGATCGTCCGCGTGGCGCCACGCATCGCCGAGCTGCCGCCGCGGTGCTGGCGCGACCCGAAGCTGCCCGAGTGGGGCCGCGAGCTGGTGGTGCGCCTCGACGAGCCGCTCTCGCTGCTGCCGGGACAGGCGGTGTCGGTGCGCTTCCTCGGCGAGGACGCCGGGCCGCTGTCAGGGTCGGCAGCACCGATCGACTCGCCCCGCGAAGTCATCGGCGAGGCGAGCTCCGGCGTCGCGTCGTCGACCTCGATCGACCTGCGGCCGCCTCACGAAATCACTCTCGAGGCGAGTGCCGGCGCCGCCTCGCAAGACGCCTCGGCGATTGCGACGAACCCGTCGCTCGCAGCCCCGAGCCCGCTGGTCGTCCCGTCCGCGCTGGCCGCTCGCACGCGCTTCGAGCCGTCGGCGCTGACGTGGTCGGCCCGCCGCGACCGCTTCGTGATCGCCAGCGACGACACCGGCCTGGCCGACCGCGACGAGCACGCGCCGTGGCTGTTCACCATGGACCGCCACGGCCGGGTCGACGTCGAGCCGCTGGTGGTCTCGGGGATCGACGGCTTCAGCGATCTCGAGGCCATCGCGCCGGCGGCCGAGGGCGGCCTGTACGTGCTCGCCTCGCAGAGCCGCAGCCGCAAGGGCAAGCGCCCGGCCGCGCGCCAGGTGTTCGCCCGCGTCGCCGTGACCGCCGACGGCGCGAGGCTCGAAGCGTCGGTCTCGCTGGCGGAGCAGCTCGAGCGCGACCCGGCCGTGTTGGTCGCGCTCGGCCTCGAGGACACCGCGGAGCTCGACCTCGAGGGCATGACCGCGACCGCCGGAGGCGGCCTGCTCCTCGGGCTCAAGCAGCCGCTCGACGCCGAGCAGCGCGCCCCGATCTGGCACCTGCCGCGCCCCGACGCCCTGCTGGCAGGCGCCACTCCTTCGGCCGCCGGCCTGCGTCGGCTCGGCGCGGTGCCGCTGCGAGTCGAGACCGACGGCGGCCCCGTGCCCGGGGGGATCAGCGAGCTGCTCGAGCTGCCCGACGGCTCGCTGCTGATCGCCGCGACCGCCTCGGGCGCCGACCCGCAGCGCCAGGACGGCGGCCTGTGGCACGCCGCGGGGCCAGGCGACCTCGCGCACGCGCGCCTGCTGCGGCGCTTCCCCGGCCTCAAGCCCGAGGGCCTGGCCCTGCGGCCCGACGGGCGGGCGATCGTCCTCGTGTTCGACACCGGCGCCGCCGCGCCGCAGTGGACGGAGCTGCCGTGGCCCGCGCCCTGAGCCTGGCCGGCGCCGCCCTGCTCGGCGCCTGCTTCCACGCGCCGGCCTACGCCCCGGAGCGCTCGCTGGCGGTCCTGCGCGCGCTCGAGGCTCCCGCCGAGCCGACGCGCAGCGGCGAAGACCGGGATGCTGGTGATCGCGGATGCTCGCCCAGGTCGACGCCGGCGCGCGCCGACGGGGCGCTGACCGCCGACGAGGCCTTCGCGCTGGCCGTGGCGAACAACCCGGACCTCGCGGTCGCCGAGGCCGAGGCGGCGGTGGCCGCGGCCGAGGTCGACGTCGCGCGGCAGCTCGACAACCCCTCGTTCCGCCTGACCAACTTCCGCGTCGCCGACGCGCTCGCCGGGGCTCCGCAGATGAACCTCGGCGTGCGCGTCCCGATCCCGCGCCCGGGCACGGTGCGCACGCGAGTCGCCGCGGCCCGGCTCGCGGCCGACGCGGCCGAGAGCGACGCGGCGGCCGCCCGTCGCCTGCTGCGCGTGCTGGTCTACCAGCGCTTCGCCCAGATCGCCTGGCTGCGCGCCGACATCGACGAGCTGACCCGCGCGGCCGCGCTGTTCGACGAGCGGCGGGCCCAGATCGGCGCGCGCGTCGAGCGGGCCGTGGCCACCCGCGTCGACCTCGCGGTCGCCGACCTCACCCACGCCGAGGCGCTCGAGAAGCTCGGCCGCCTGCGCAGCGAGCTGGCCCGCGCCGAGGCCGAGCTGGCCCGCGCCCTCGGCCCCGGCGGACCGCGCCGCTTCCACGCCGACGCGGCCGAGCTGCAGGCAATCGCGCGGGTCCCGAGCCGCGAGGACCTGGTCGCCCGCGCCGTCGATGCGCGCCCCGAGCTGCGCGCCAGCCAGGCCCGCGTCGCTGAGGCCAGGGCCGGCGTGCACCTGGCCCGCAGCGCCGCGTGGCCGTGGTTCAATTGGGTGCAGGTCAACTACTACGTCGGCCCGACCGCGACGCCGGCCTCGTTCGGCTTCGGCCTGGCGCTCGACCTGCCGCTCCTGAGCTGGAACCGCGGCGAGGTCCGGGCCGCGCGCGCCCGCGTGCGCCAGCGCGAGGCCGAGGAGCGGGCGGCGGCGGCTCATCTCTCGGGCGAGCTCGACGAGGCGATCGTGCGCCTGCAGGCCGCGGACGCGCGGGTCATGGAGATCGAGCAAGTCCTGCTGCCGCGCGTGGAGGACGCGGCGCGCGAGGCCGCGGCGGCCCTGGACGCCGGCGCGGTCGATCCGCTGACCGCCAACGAGATCGAAGGTCGCCGGGTCGCCGCGCGCCGGCAACACCTGGCGGCGCTGTTCGAGCGGCGCAGCGCGGCGCTGCTCCTCGAGGCCGCAGTCGGCGCGCCGCTCGGCCTCTGACGCCATTCACCGCGAATCATCACACTCGCCCATTCACCACACCGGAGCCCTGCCATGATTCACCGCCTCCTGTCTCGCACGCGCACCACCCTCACGCTCGTCGCGCTGGCGCACGCCGCATGCGGGGGCGACGGCGGCGGCAGCAGCGAGACCGATCCGACCGGCAGCGACACGAGCGGCGCGCCCCCGGCCGCCGGCGCGCTGCGGCTGAACGAGCTGACGTCGAAGAGCCCCGCGGAGGGGCCCTACGCGGGGATGGGCGACGCCATCGAGATCGTCAACCCCGGCGCCGAGGCGGTCGACCTCTCGGGCTGGAAGCTGTCCGACGACCCCGGCCTGGCCGCCGACAAGACCTACGAGTTCCCGGCCGGCACCACGCTCGCGCCCGGAGGTTACCTCGTGCTCGTCGCCTTCGACGACTTGACCGGCGCCGGCGACTTCCCGTTCGGCATCTCGTCGACCGGCGCCGAGACCCTCTCCCTGGTCGACGCCAACCAGACCCTCGTCGATCAGGTCGAGGTCGACGGCGCGCGCGCCCTGGTCTCGTATTGTCGGGTGCCCGACGCCGACGGCGCGTGGGGCAACTGCGTGCAGACGCTCGGCGCCGCCAACGTCGTCGCGCCCTCGACCTGCGGCGACGGCACCATCGAGGGCGACGAGGCCTGCGACGGCGTCGACCTCGACGGCCTCGCCTGCGCCGACCTCGGCTTCGCCGGCGGCGCCTTGACCTGCACCGCGGTCTCCTGCCGCCTCGACGCCACCGCCTGCGATGCGGGCGCCGAGGTCGTCATCAACGAGCTCGAGGCGGTCGACGATCGCATCGAGCTTCACAACGCCGGCGCCGACGCGGTCGACCTGACAGGATGGATCCTCACCGACCGGTTCGCCCCCGGCTACGACCCGACGGGCGACGCCGAGAAGCTGGTGTTCGCCGCCGGCACCGAGCTCGCGCCCGGCGGCTACCTCGTCGTCGCCAAGGGCGACCTCGCCGGCCAGCACCCGTTCGGCCTCGCCAGCGACGGCGACGGCGTGACCCTCGTGCGCGCCGACCTCACGCCCGCCGACCACGTCACCTACGGCCCCGAGCAGGCCGAAATCTCGTACTGCGCGCTGCCCGACGGCCCCGGCGGAGCGTGGACCGCCGACTGCATCCCGAGCTTCGGCGCCGCCAACGCTGCGCCCTGAGCGAATCACTCCCTGCCCGCCGCGCGAGGCCGAGAGCGGCGGCGAGGACGACCTCACTGCGGCGCTGTCGGGGCGCAGGTGGAGACGCCGGCGCTGACGATGCTGATCGGCGCGTCGGCGACGACGACCGTGATGTCCTGCTGGCCGAAGTCGCAGGCGCCGCCGAGACGCGCAGGCGTCCGCGGTCCTATCGCCCGGAGCCCGGCACCGTGTTCTTGTAGATCACGCCGTCCTTCATGACGATCAGGAAGTTCCGGCCGGGGTCGGCCACCAGCCGGATGTCTCGCAGCGGATCGCCGTCGACCACCAGCAGATCGGCCAGCGCGCCTTCTTCGATCACGCCCAGCTTGCCGGGATAGGGGTTGCGCAGCCCGGACAGCGCGAGCAGCTCGGCATTGGTCGAGGTCGCCATGATCAGCGCCTCGGCAGGGGTGTACCAGCGAGCGAGATCGGCCAGCATGGCGCCCTGCCGCTCGGCCAGCGCCGCGGAGAACAGGATGTCGGTGCCGAACGCGGTCTTGATGCCGTACTTCTTCGCCAGCGTGTAGACCCTGTCGGTCCCGTTCACGACCTGCCGCATCTTCGCCTGCTCCGCCGGCCCGAGCGCCGCGGCGCCGCTCAGGTCGAGGAACGGCTGGGTGCTCAACCAGATGCCCTTCTGCGCCATCAGCCGCGCGGTGGCGTCATCCATCAGGTGCCCGTGCTCGATGCATTTCACCCCGGCGGCGATCGAGCGCTGAATACTGGCCGACGTATAGGCGTGCGTAGAGACATAGGTCCCCCAGTTCTGCGCCGCCTCGACCGCGGCGTGAGCTCCTCCTGCGTGAACGTGGACACGTCGAGCGGGCTGAACGGCGAGGCCACGCCGCCGCCGGCCGTGAGCTTGATCTGCGTCGCGCCCTGCATGAACTGCTCGCGCGCCCGCAGGCGCACCTCGTCGGGGCTGTCGGCGATGGCGCTGCCGCCGATCTGCTCGACCCGCGACACGGGGCCGCCCAGGGTCCGCGGCAGGTCGGAGAGCGGACGGAAGTCGCCGTGGCCGCTGGTGACGGTGATCATCGCCCCGGACGGATAGATGCGCGGTCCGGGCAGCAAGCCGTCGTCGATGGCACGCTTCAGCGCGAAGCTGGGGCCGCCCATGTCGCGCACGGTGGTAAACCCGCGCATGAGCGTGGCAGTGGCCTCGGCCGCGGCCTGGAGGTTGGTGTAACCGACGTCATTGGTCAGAGCCGCCGCCGGCGTGGGACGGACCAGCATCGCGTGCCAGTGCATGTCGGTGAGGCCCGGCATCAGCACGCGGCCCGCCGCGGGAATGACGGTGGTGCCGGGCTCGGCGGCGATCGGCGCGGTGGAGATGCGTTCGATGAGGTTGCCGCGCACCAGCACGTGGGAGGGTGCAGACAGCGAGGCGCGCCGGCCGTCGAAGATCCGCACGTCCTGGAACAGGGTCAATCGCGCCGGTGCTGTGACGGGGCCGGGGCCGGGGGCGGGCTGCGGTGAATGTGCCAGGCCCAGCTGTGTCGCCGCGAATGCGAGCACTGTCAGGACACCGAGGATACGCAGCGCCCGTCTCGGAAGGGAGCCCCGGGGCGATGCGTCGGACGGATCGATCGAATTCATGGCGCGCTGCAATCGTCGGAGAAGGGGCCGCAGTGCTCGCCGCGGCGGTCGGCTCGCTCGCCGCTCGAAGCGACCGGCTGCTCGGCTTCGCCAGCCGCTCCGCGCGGCGAGCGTGGATGAATACGGTGACCCCGCAAGTTCGCCCGGGCGCCGGGGGCGGCGGCTATCTCGCCCGCGGCTGGCTCGGCGTCCGGCTGGGCGGGCCCGGCGCGAGCGAGCGAGCCACCCGACTCGAGGCGATGAGGGGCGGGGCCGGCGCAGCAGACTTTCACTTCTGCCCGCTCCTCACCTCGAAGGACCTCCGGAGGATCGAGCGACGGGGCGTCGGCGCGGCAGACTGTTACTTCTGCCCGCTACTCACCTCGAACGGACCTCCGGAGGATCGAGCGACGGGGCGTCGGGTGATGATCGGCGTCGCCGCGCCATCGTATCGGCGGAGCGCCGCGCCGGCCGCGACCCGCGAGTTGTCCTGTTGGCAATTGGTCAACGGATTGGCAGCGCGGCGGAGCGCGACCCCGGGCCACGATATCCTGGAGGCATGACGACGCCACAGTCCGAACGCTTCCCCGACTGGGAGACCCTGTACCGCCAGCGGCCCGGCGAGAGCCTGCCCTGGTACTACGCGGACCTCGACCCCGACCTCGAGGCGGCGCTGCGCGACCACAGGCTCGCGCGCGGGCGGCTGCTCGACCTCGGCACCGGCCCGGGCACACAGGCGATCGCCCTCGCCGCCCGCGGCTTCGAGGCGACCGGCAGCGACCTGTCGGCGACCGCGGTGGCGAAGGCGACCGAGCTCGCGCAAGCACGCGGAGTCCCGGTGACCTTCGTCCAGGACGACGTGCTCGCGTCGCAGCTGACCGGGAGCTTCGACGTAGTGTTCGACCGCGGCTGCTTCCACGTGATCGACCCGGCGAGGCGCGGGGACTACGTCGATTCGGTGGCCCGCCGACTCGCGCCCGGGGGACTGCTGCTGCTCAAGACCTTCAGCAAGCTGCAGCCCGACGACGTAGGTCCGCACCGATTCTCGCCCGACGACATCCGCACGACCTTCGCGCCGCGCTTCGAACTGCTGTCGGCGACCGAGACGGTGTACCAGGGCACGCTCGACCCGCTGCCGAAAGCGTTGTTCAGCGTGCTCCGGCGCGTCTGACAGCGAGTCCGTCACGTCACGATGCTCCGCGGGGCGCGTCGTTCGTGCGCCACTACAATCACCGGAGTTTGGATCGTCAAGCCCGAAAGTTCCGCACCAGGAATTCGCGCGGATGTAGCGAGACGAGGCTCCGCTTCTGAAGTACAGCAAAGGCGAGGCTGACAGATGCCGCTCCCCGGCCGTCAGTCGCGGCTCCAGCCCAGCTTGAGCTTGATCAGCCGCCACCGATCGGCGGGACCGGGGTCCACGCGAGGCCCCAGCCGAACGAGGGCTCGACGTACGAGCAGCCGGTGGTCTCGCAACCGCCCCACTCCACCGTGAGCCGGCCGCGGTAGCGCGCGCCCGCGAGGCTGAAGGCGTAGAAAGTATACGTATTGTTGTACGTGCTGGCGTCGAGGTACCACGACTCGCCGGCGACGTTCGACCACGTCCCGCTGACGAGCTTCTGGATCGTCAGGGTCTTGTCGTCGTAGGCGCCGCCGCCCTGATGGTCCACGCAGGCGCCGATCCACGTCTGCGTGTTGTTGGTCGATCCGGGGGCGAAGTACAGCGGCGCCGCCAGGTCCTCCTGAGTGTAGAAATCGGTGGCGTCGTAAGTGCTGAGCGGGCCCACGTCACCCGACCATTGCGAGCCCCAGGCCAGGCTGTGGCAATAGCCGTCGAGGTCATGATAGCCCTCCTCGTCGAGGTTCGGCGGGGCCAGCGACTCGGTCGGGCCGATCTTGAGCGGCCGCGGCGACGACTCGGCGACCTGCTCGTGATGGAGCTGAAGGCGCGTCAGCGCGGCCGGGTCGTGGCCGCGGGCAGCCACGTAGACCTCGAGCGGGGTCGCGTCTTCGGCCCTGGCCTTCGCCAGCACGGACGGGCGACCGGCGGGCCGGCGCTCCATCACGCCGACGTCGCCGTCTCCGAGATCGATGAAGGTGAGCGTCGCGCCGTCGTCCCCTTCGAGCGTCTCGATCACCGAGCCCACCACCGCTTCGGACTCCGGCAAGTCGTCACCGAACTCCACGAGGCTGTGCGCGGGCGAGGCTTCGCGCGTACACGCAGGCAGCGCCAGGGCGAGGACCATGAGAGGCACGGTCCGCGAGATCTTCGTCTTCGTCTGCATTCGTTCGTCCATTCTCTAAGTTGTCGAGGTCGCGCGCGCAGCTCGCTCGCGCGGTCGACGGCGCATCGAGCAATGGATGTGCCCGCGAATTGTCGTGGAGAATCGCGACGTGGACCGCCAGCACCGGCTGTCGTCCCGCCGGCTGCCCCATGGGGCCCCATGGGGCAGCCGCAGGGCGGCTGACGGGGTCCGTCGAGCCTGCGCTGCAGCGGCGGTGCGCCTGCGCGCGGTGGCGGCGCGTCCAGCATCGCCGTCGACCGCGTGACCGGCCGTCGCCGCGTCGGAAGTTTTGGTGCGTTTGGAGCCTGGCTAGAGTTGTAAACATCAGATACTGTGAGCGCGCTCCGACTGCCCCCGGGCGTGGCGCGGGCCGCGTCCGCCACCCGGCAGCGCTCGTGAGATCGTAGCGAATCGCCCCATGCTCCATTGGCCAGGAGCGAGACCTGCGAATCACTCGTCGCAATCGACGCGGTGGATCGCCGCGCCTGCGCCCTCGCCGACGCTGACCCACGCCTCGCCGTCGGGCGTCCACGCGATCGCCTCGCCCTGCGCCTCGTCGAGCTTCGGGCCTGCGCAGCCTTCCCCGGCCAGCGCCGACGCGACCGACTGCTCCGGCTGCTTCGTATAATAAAAAACGCCGCTGCGCGTGCGC
Source organism: Nannocystis pusilla (assembly GCF_026626665.1). Lineage (GTDB taxonomy): Bacteria > Myxococcota_A > Polyangia > Nannocystales > Nannocystaceae > Nannocystis > Nannocystis pusilla. The sequence goes on along the minus strand of NZ_JAPNKE010000002.1, from coordinate 4,899,133 downwards.
AGGAGCACCGCGGTCCCGTCGGGGTGGACGTCGCCGCCGGTGATCCGCGCGCTGCCCGTGGGCGGCTCGACGCTGCCGACGAGCTCCGCGGTGGCGCGCTCCCCGGGTTGCAGCGGCAGCGCGTAGATCGACGAGGGTCCGCTGTCGACCTTGGTGATGACAATGACTTCGCCGCTCGCCGGATCGATCAGCAGCGTCTCGGCGTCGTGCGCTCCGTCGGGATATTTAAAATAAAGGCGCTCCGCCGGCAGCACGCTGTCGACCAGCTGCACCGGCTCGGACACGCGATAGACCACGAGGGCGTCGCGCGCGAGCTGATTGTCGCCGATGTCGCCGATGTACAGGCATTGGCCGGCGGGGCAGGGTCCGCGGGCGATGTCTTCCCAGTCGACGTGCGGCACGTCGAGCGTCAGGGTCGCGCGCAGCGAGCCGTCCTCGCCCACCGCGAACAGCCGGGCGGCGTCGCCCGAGTCGTTGTGCACGTACCACACACCCGGGTGCGCCGCGCTGGCCGCGATCCCCGAGGTCTCGCGGATCTGCGGATCGCCCAGCGTCCCGAGCACCACCGGCGCCGCGCATTCGCGGCACTCCTGCGCGGCCGGCGAATCACCGCACCCCGCGATTATCATCGCCCAAACCGTCGCAGCGATCCACGCATTCGTCATTCGTCGCCTCACTCCTGCGCCGTCGCCTGCTCGCAATGCAGCGCTTGCGACGGCACGAGCCCGCCGCGCGCTCGGGGGATCCGCAGCGTCACTCGCGTCCCGCGGCCCGGCTCGCTCTCCAGCGCCACGCTGCCCTCGTGGGCGAGGGCGATCCGCTGGACCAGAGTCAGGCCGAGGCCGACCCCGCCGGTCATGCGCGTGCGGCTGCGGTCGGTGCGGAAGAACGGCGTGAACACCTGCACCTGGTCGGCCGCGTCGATGCCGATGCCGGCGTCGGCCACCTCGAGCACCACCTCGTCGCCCTCGGCCGCCGCGCGAAGCGTGATCGGCGAGCCCGGCTCCGAGTACTTGCGGGCGTTGTCGAGCAGGTTGTCGAGCGCGCGGCGCAGCAGCTCGGCGTCGCCGTCGACGTACAGCGGCTCCTCGGGCGCGGCGATCGTCACCTGGCTGTTCGACCAGGCGCCCGCGAAGCGCCGCCCCGCCCGCCGCACCAGCGCCGCGACGTCGAGCCGCTGCCGCTGCAGGGCCGTGTGGGAGCCGCCCGGGCGCAGCGACGCCAGGTCGAGGCTGGCGGTGCGGAGCACGTCCTCGACCATGCGCTCGAGCTGCGCCAGGTCGTCCTCCGCCAGGTGCAGTTCGGTCCGCGCCGTCTCCGGGTCGCTCTCGGCCGCGAGCTCGAGCGCGACCCGCAGCCGGGCCAGCGGCGTGCGCAGCTCGTGCGACACGTTGGCCAGCAGCTCGCGCTGCGACCGGAGCAGCTCGGCCACGCGGTCGGCCATCTCGTCGAACACGCGTCCGAGCAGCCCGAGCGGCCCGCGCGGCGGCAGGCCGGCGCGCACCTGGATGTCGCCGGCCCCGAACGCCTGCGCGGTGCCGACGAGGCGCCGCAGCGGCTCCAACAACCGCCGCGCCAGCAGCACCGACAGCCCCGCCAGCACCGCCAGCACCACCGCGACCGTCGCCACCCCCATGCGCGGCGGCGGCGGCAGTTGCAGGCGCGCGACGCCGAAGCCGACCAGACCATCCTCCGCGCGCAGCGGCACGATGACCCGCGCCGGCCCGTCGATGCGCTCGGTCCGCGACAGCGTCGCCAGCCGCTCGAACGGCAGCTGCGGCGGCGTGCTCCCGCGGGTCGCGGCCAGCAGCGCGCCGTCGCGGGAGAACAGCGCGAACTGATCGGACGTCGCCGCGCTCGCGCGATCGATCGCCGCCTGCAGCCCGCCCGGCTCGTCCGCGTGGGTCGCCACCTCGCGGATGATGTGCTCGTGCAGGCGCATGAAGTTGGGCGGCGCCGGGTGGCGCGACATCCAGAACATCGCCGCCAGCGACAGCACCACCACCGCCTGGGTCAGCAGCGCGAGCGCCCAGATCTGCGCCGCCAGGCGCCACGGTCGCAGCGGGCTCACGTGCGCGTCCCCTTGGCCAGCATGTAGCCGACGCCGCGCACCGTCAGCAGCAGCTGCGGCTGGCGCGGGTCGTCGCCGAGCTTGCGGCGCAGGCGAGACACGTGGGTGTCGATCGAGCGGTCGAACGCCTCCTCGGCGGAGCCGTGGACCAGGTCGAGCAGCTGCTCGCGCGTCAGCACCCGGCCGGCCCGCTCGGCCAGCGCGTACAGCAGCGTGAACTCGAAGCTCGTCAGCGACACCGAGACGCCCTTGTTCTCGACGTACAGGTTGCCCGGGTCGAGCACCAGGCCGCCGACCCGCAGCGCGCGGTTGCTCGGCCCGAGCTGGCCGCGCGAGCGCCGGACCACCGCGCGCACGCGGGCCAGCAGCTCGCGCGTCGAGAACGGCTTGGTCACGTAGTCGTCGGCGCCCGACTCGAGCCCGAGCACGCGGTCGGCCTCGGTCCCGCAGGCGGTCAGCATGATCACCGGGACGTCGCTCATCTGTCGCAACGAGCGGCACACGTCGATGCCGTCGCGCTCCGGCAGCATGACGTCGATGAGGATCACGTCGTAGCGGCCGCGCATCGCCTCGTCGAGCCCGCGCGAGCCGGTGACCTCGTAGCGCGTCTCGATCCCGTGCGCGGCCAGGTAGCGGGTCGTCAATTGGGCCAGCCGCTCGTCGTCCTCGATCATCAGGGCGCGGACGCCTGCGCCGCCGCTCGCCTCGGTCATGCGCTCAAGATAGCCGAAAGCCCCCACCCGCGCCGGCCGACACAATCGGACACAATCGGACATACCCCGGGCAATCGCGCGGCGTAGCCTGCGCTCATCCGTCTCCGAGGCGCCGCGATGCTGCTCTCCCGCGCTGTCTGGCCGCGATCCGTCGCGCGAGTGTTCGCGGCCGGCGGCGTCGCGGCCGCCGAGACGCGGTTGTTATCGATCGATCGCTCGCGCCACCCATTGCTCGCTGCGCCGGTCCTGCGGCTCACCCCTCGCACCACGCCATGAAGCTCGTCGCATGCATACCCCGGTCCGGACGGCGCGCCTCGCTCGCGGTCGTCCTGTCGACAATCGCCGTCGTCGCCTGCGGTTCGCCGTCACGACCGTCCGGCGAGGACACCAGCGACGGCGGCGACACCACGACGAGCGGCGACACCGGCGGCGACGCGGAGGTCCTCGTCGGCAGCTTCCAGATCTCGCTCGCGGCGGAGGACGGCAAGACGACGGTGCTGGGCAAGGTGTACGACGGCCCGACCCCCGCGGCGATCGTGTGGGAGGAGGACGCGAGCGCCGGCGATTGTCGATTGCTGACCCCGCGCGTCCCGCTGTGCAGCACGCCCTGCGGCGGCTCCGCGGTGTGCGTCGAGGACGAGACCTGTCAGAGCTACCCGACCGCGGGCAGCGTCGGCACGGTCACCGTCGAGGGCCTGCGCACCGAGGCCGGGGCCGCGTCCTTCACCATGGACCCGATCGCAAGCACGTATCAGCCCGGCGGCAGCGTCAAGCTGGTCTACCCGCCGTTCGGCGAGGGCGATCCGATCGCGGTCACCGCCGAGGGCGAGGCGCTGGGCGGCTTCATGGTCGAGGCCCGCGGGATCGCCCCGCTCGCGCTCGTCACCGCCGACATCGATCTTGCCCCCGACGTCGCCCTCGCGCTCGCGTGGGAGGCGGCCGCTCAGCCCGAGCTGTCGACGATCCGCGTCAAGCTCGACATCAGCCACCACGGCGGCACCAAGGGCACGATCGTATGCGCCACCGCCGACGACGGCGAGCTCGAGATCGCCGCCGACCTCGTCACCGACCTGCTCGCGCTCGGCGTCGCCGGCTTCCCCTCGATCGTCGTCACCCGCGAGCACGTCGGCGCCACCGCGATCGCGGAGGGCCGCGTCGAGCTGGTGGTCGCCGCCAGCGTCGAGCGGTCGATCACCATCGACGGCCTCGTGTCCTGCAACGACGACAGCCAGTGCAGCGACGGCCAGACCTGCCAAGCCGATCTGACGTGCGCGTGACGACGCTCCCATCCATCCGCCTGCGGGCACGAAAGGAAGTTTTTAAATATGATGACGATTCGCAATCCACGGAGCCTCGCGCTCCTCCCGGATCCTCCTTTGCGCGCTCGGCTGTCCGAGCGACGGCGGCGACACGGCGAGCAGCGAGACGGAGGCGGCCAGCACCGGCGGCGCCACCTCCGGCACCAGCGACGGCACGGGCACGAATGTCGTCACCACGAATGACGCCCCGACGAGCGCCGGCTCCACCAGCGACGCCCCGACGAGCGGCGCCTCCGAGAGCGGCGACGGCTCGACCGCCGCGAGCACCGACGATTCCACCACCACCGGCGCGGTCCCCGGCGAGCCGTTCAGCTTCTTCGTCACCAGCCTCAAGGCCATGCAGGAGCTCTCGGGCAGCCAGCAGGGCTTCGGCGGCGACCTCCGGTTCGGCGAGGAGGGGCCCGGCGCCGGACTCCGCGGGGCCGACAAGATCTGCGCCGCGATCGCCGAGAAGAGCATGCCCGGCGCCGGCAGCAAGCCGTGGCGGGCGTTCCTCAGCGCCAGCGCCGACGAGAACGGCGAGCAGGTCGACGCCATCGATCGCGTCGGCGACGGCCCCTGGTACGACCGGCTCGGGCGCCTGGTCGCCGCCGGCAAGGACGACCTGCTGGCCGAGCGGCCCGTCGGCGCCGACTCGGCGATCCAGGACGACCTGCCCAACGAGGACGGTGTGCCCAATCACCAGCCCGATCCGCTGCAGGACCCTGTCGACAATCACGACACCCTCACCGGCAGCGGCGCCGACGGTCGCCTCGAGAGCGCCTCGTCGACCTGCCTCGACTGGACCTCCGCGGTGGGCGAGAGCGACGTCGACGGCAAGCCCATGCTCGGCCACTCCTGGCCGCGCGGCGGCGGTGGCGGCGGCGGACCCGGCCCGGGCCCCGGCGACATGGACGGCACGCACTGGATTCAGTCGCACACCGCCTCCGGCTGCGCCCCGGGCGTCAGCCTGATCGAGATGGGGCCGTCGCCGCCGGGCGCCAACACCGTCGGCGCCGGCGGTGGTTACGGCGGCATCTACTGCTTCTCTCGGGTCCCCTGATTCGAGCGGCGACGCGCGGAGGACGGCCATGTCACGACGCTCTCTCCCGATCCTCGCGGCGCGGCTCCTCGCCGGCGCGGCGCTGTCCGGCTGCGGCGGGCAGTCGGACGCCGTCAGCCTGCCCGAGCGGTGCCTGCAATCGGGCGACGCGGCCCCCGAGTTCGCGCGCCAGATCGGCTGCATGGCCGACTTTCAGGCCCTCGCCTCGGTGCCGCTCGACGCCAACCTGCCGGGCGCGCGCTCGGTCAAGGTCGTGCAGGACCACGGCGACGCCGACGCGCTGTACTTCCAGAACAGCGCCCTCTACCCGATCCACTACGAGTTCGTCTCCACCCACCTGTCGGGCGACCCGCTGCCGGTGGTCCCGCAATTGGCCGAGTTCAACGCCACCGAGTATTACAGCCCCGAGCGGCGCTTCAGCCTCGGCGCGGTGACCTGGTACGAGGAGCCGCAGGTGTGGGCATTGGAGCTCTCGCCCTACGATTCGGCCTCGGCCGAGATGATCGCGGCGCTGTGGCGCGGCGTCGCCGCGGACTCGTACTTCGGCGGGTCGCTCTATTTTCACCCGACCTCGGAGTCGATCGCGGTCGAGGCGGAGCGCCTGCCCGCCGACGTCCCGGTGATCACGACCGACCAGATCTACGCCGAGATCGACTACCAGCCGCTCTCGCTCGGCGCGGGCATGGGCCGGCTGCGGTTTCTGACCGCCGAGCAGCTGGCCGACGAGTACGTCTCGTACCAGGACATCCTGGTGCTCGACGAGGCCCCCAACGACATCAGCGTGGTCCAGGGCCTCGTCACCGAGGAGTTCCAGACCCCGCTTTCGCACGTCAACGTGCTCTCGCTCAATCGCAAGACCCCGAACATGGGCCTGCGCGGGGCGACCGGCAACGCCGAGCTGCGGGCGCTCGAGGGCAAGCTGATCGAGCTGACGGTGGACGCCGCGGCGTGGCGCGTCCGCGAGGTCACCGAGGAGGAGGCCGCGGCGTACTGGGAGGCGCACCGGCCCGAGCCGGTCACGCTGCCGCCGCTCGACCTCGACGTCACCGAGCTGGTCGACATCGAGGACGTGACCCCCGAGCCGGCCGCCGGCGAGTCGCTGCGCGAGGCGATCAAGACCGCCGTCCTCGCGTTCGGCGGCAAGGCGGCGCAGTACTCGATCCTCGCCCGCACCGAGGGCGTCCCGGTCGCCAAGGCGTTCGCGGTCCCCGTCTTTTACTACGACCAATTCATGCGCGACAACGGGTTCTACGACCGCATCGACGCCTTGCTGGCCGACCCCGCGTTCGCCACCGACGCCGCGCTGCGCGATGCGGAGCTCGCGGCCCTGCGCGCCGACATGGTGGTCGCCCCGCTCGACGGTGCTTTTCAAGCGACCCTCAAGGCCAAGCTGGCGGCCGATTACCCCGGCCAGAAGATGCGCTTCCGCACCAGCACCAACAGCGAGGACCTCGACGGCTTCCCGTGCGCCGGCTGCTACGAATCGCACACGGGCGACCCGGCCGACTGGAGCGACGTCCTCGACGCGATCCGCGAGACCTACGCCACCATCTGGCTGTTTCGCACCTTCGAGGAGCGCAGCTACTACGGCATCGATCACCGCTCGGTCGGCATGGCGTTGCTCGTCCACCCGAACTTCGCCGACGAGGAGGCCAACGGCGTCGCGGTCACCGCCAACCCCTTCGACCCCTCCGGCCTCGACCCCGCGTTCTACGTCAACGTGCAAGCCGGCGGCGACGTCGAGGTCGTCGCGCCGCCCGCGGGCGTCACCAGCGATCAGTTCCTCTACTTCTTCTCGCAGCCGAACCAGCCGCGGTCGTACATCACCCACTCGAGCCTGATCGACGCCGGCGAGACGGTCCTCTCGGTGAAGCAGGCCTATCAGCTCGGGGTCGCGCTCGACGCCATCCACCGCCGCTTCTCGCCGGCCTACGGGCCCGGCGCCGGCAATCACGGCTGGTACGCGATGGACGTCGAGTTCAAGTTCGACGACGTCGCCGACCCGTCGCAGCCGCCGGCGCTCTACGTCAAGCAAGCGCGACCGTACCCGGGCCGCGGCGACTGACCGCGCGCCGCAGGTCGTCGCGGCGCGTCGTGTGATATCGTGGCCCATGCGGTCCGATTCGTTGTTCATCTTCGCGCTCGTCCTCGGCTGCGGCAGCCCGGGCACCCAGACCTCGAACGCCAGCGAGACCGACGCCGAGACGGGGCCCGACGCGCAGACCACGAGCTCGAGCGCCCCGACCTCGACCACTTCTGCGACCACCACCGAGCCCGAGCCGACCACGAGCTCGGGCACCCAGACCGCGAGCACGAGCAGCGGCACCGAGAGCGCGAGCACGAGCAGCGGCACCGAGACCGCGAGCACGGGCGAGCCCGAGCCCGAGCAGACGGCGCGCCTGCGCATCGTCAACGGCTGCGATCAGCCGATGTGGGTGCTCCACCAGGTGGGCGCGGGCGGCGGCACCCTCGACGCGGCCAACCAGATCCTCCTCGCCGCGCAGGGCGACTATTATGATTATGCGATCCCCGACATCGGCCTGGCCGCGACCCGCTTCTGGCCAGGCTTCGGCTGCGACGAGACCGGCAACGGCTGCGCCATCGGCCAGAGCGGCGGCCCGCCGGAGCAGGGCTTCACGTGCCCCCCGGAGGGCTGCGCGCCGCCGATCGACTCCAAGTTCGAGGGCACCTTCGGCTGCCTGCCGGGCGTCGCGCCGGCCGACTGTCAGGACAACCCGTCCGCGCCCGGCATGAAGCTGCCCGCGAGCGACGGCTGGGACACCAGCATGGTCGACGGCTTCACCGTGCCCTACGAGGTCGAGCTGCTCGACGACTGCCCGGGCGGCCCTCAGGGCGGGGCCATCGATTGCAGCGAGCTCCGCCTGTCCGACTGTCCGACCGCCGAGGACATCTCGACGAACCAGCAATTCCCCGCGCTCTCCGCCGTCGACCTGCGCGCCGAGAATCCGACCACGCAGGCGGCAGGCGGCTGCTACTCGCCGTGCGGCAAGCTCACCTACGCCAATTGGGGCAACGATCCGGTCTACGCCCCGGTCGCCGCGGAGGCGGAGTACTACTGCTGCCCGACGCCGCCGATCGGCGTCGAGGACTGCCGCGAGGGTCCTGTCGTGGGCACCCAGTACGTCGATCTCATCCACGACAAGTGCAAGCAGGTGTACTCGTACGCGTACGACGACGGGATCGGCAATTGGTCGTGCCCCGCGGGCACTCGCTACCGGGTCACCTTCGCCTGCCCGCAGTGAACCTGCGGCGGCTCACGGCTCGCCTGCGAGGCGCCGGGAGGTACTGGGGCCAGGCGACGGCTTCGGCCCACGCGGCTCCTGCTGGCATGATTCGGCGCGCGTCCAGAGCTCGTCGATTCGCGGGGGCGACCGTCTCCGAAGGCGCGGGTCGTCGGCGAGGGCGCCGGCGGACGAGCAGGGCGACGAGCACGACGATGATGACCAGCGCGATCGCGTCAGCCATGCTTCACCGCCAGGTGCTTGAGGCGCTCGGCCACCGTCTCGCAGCTGTCGATCGCCAGCTCGAGGTCCTCGAGCACCTCTTTTTCGCGCAGGAGCGCCCGGGTGTCGATCGTCGGGTCGTGGAACAGCCGGCCGAGCGCGGCGCGGAACACCCGGTCGCCCTCCTTCTCGCGCTGCTTGATCGCCCGGGCCGCGGTGAGCAGGCGCGCGTAGTCGTGGCGGCGCAGGGCGGGCAGCTCGCCGTGCAGCAGCTCGGCGGCCTTCGTCAGCACCTCGATCATCTCCAGCATCGGTCGCGTCGGCCGCGGCAGGCGGTAGAGCGCGAGGGTGCGGGCCGCCAGGTCGATGTCGTCGATGATGTCGTCGATCGCCGCGACCAGGCCCTGGATGTCCTCGCGGTCGATCGGCGTGACGAACACTCTCGCCAGTCGATCCTCGACCTCGTCGACGAGCGCGTCGGCGCGGTGCTCGATGTCTCGCACCGCGGCATGCACCTGCTCCGGCGGCGCTCCGGCGGCCAGCCCGGCCAGCGCCCGCGCCGCCTCGGCCACCAGCGCGCCCTGCTGCTCGATGAGCCCGTAGAACACGTCCTCCCGCGGGAGGAGCCAGCGCACCACTCCTGCAAATTCATGGGACCTCGGGGCGTGCGCCGGTTCGTCGGCGCCGAGGCACGGGCGACGAGAGGCGGATCGAGCGGACGTTCATGCGCTTCGAGGGTAGCCCTGGGGGGACCCGCGACAATGGCGTGTGTGTCTCGATCGTGGCGAAATGTGAAGCCCGCCTGGCGATCCGCCGGGCTCCACAATTCTTCATGATCGGGACATATGCGGGAAACCTGCGCCGGGAGGCCGCAGGGTAGGGTGACGGGGATGTCCTCGACCGTTCGCTCGCTCCTCGTCGCGCCGCTCGGCGCGTGCCTGTTCGGCCCTGTACTCGCCTGCGGTGACGCAGGAGCCGGCGGAAGCGACAGCGACACGGGCACCACGGGCTCCTCCACCGGCGATACCGGCGAGCCGACCACCGGCGGCGATGCCTCCTCCGAGACCGGCAGCACCGGCGAGCCTCCCCTCCGCCGACGAGCCGGACTACGAGATGGCGTTCCCGCAGGATCGCGTCGCGCGGCTCGACATCACCATCACGCCGGAGGACTGGCAGGCCATGCTCGCCGACATGACCGACATGGCCGGGGAGTTCGGCACCGGCATGGGCATGGGGATGAATCCGCCGATGCCCGACACCTCGGCCTGCGAGGGCCTCGCCGCCGGCGACGCCTGCGAGGGCGAGTTCATGGGTCAGGCGATCGTCGGCATCTGCACCGATTTCATGGGCGCGCTGGTGTGCTTGCCGGAGGACCTGCCGGGCCCCGGAATGGGCGGTGGCGGGGGCGGGACGGACCTCCTCCCGCGCACGCCGATCTACGTCGAGTGCGAGGTGAGGAGCGGCGACGACGTCTGGGAGCACGTGGGGATCCGCTTCAAGGGCAACTCGAGCCTGTCGATGCCGTGGTCGCAGGGGATCTACAAGCTGCCGCTGCGCCTCAACTTCGACAAGTTCGAGGACCTGCACCCCGAGATCGAGAATCAGCGCTTCTACGGGTTCGAATCGCTGAGCCTGTCGAACGGCTCGCTCGACGCCTCGCTGCTGCGCGACAAGCTCGGCACCGACATCTTCGCCGAGGCCGGGGTGCCGGCGCCGGCCTCGGCGTTCTACCGGATCTTCATCGACCACGGCGAGGGGCCGACGTACTTCGGGCTCTACACCGGCATCGAGCTGCCCGAGGACGAGTCGTTCCTCGACCGACGCTTCGGCGGGCACGACGGCAACCTTTACAAGCCCGACGGCGAGGCCGCGCGCTGGGACGTGTGGGACAGCGAGACTCTGGGCAAGGAGAACAACGAAGACGCGGCCGACTACGGCGACGCGCAGGGGCTGTTCGACGCGCTGCACGCCGATCGCAGCGACGCGGTGGCCTGGCGCGCGGGCCTCGAGGCCCGGCTCGACGTCGACGGCTTCCTGCACTGGCTCGCGCTCAACGCGGTGGTCGAGGACTGGGACGTCTACGGGCGCATGCCCCATAATTACTACGTGTACGCCGACCCGGCCGACGCCGGGCGGTTCTCGTGGATCCCGTGGGATCACACGTTCGCGTTCAGCAGCGGCCAGGGCATCGGCGGCCAGAGCCTGTCGCTGGCGATGGACGAGGTCGGCGACGAGTGGCCGCTCATCCGCTACCTCCTCGACGACGCGGTCTATCGCGACCGCTACCGCCAATTCGTCGAACAGGCCGCCGCCAGCGAGTACGAGCCGGCGAGCATGGGCCCGCGCTTCGAAGCGGCGCACGCGATGATCGCCCCGTACGTGGTCGGCCCCGAGGGCGAGCAGCCGGGGTACACCTTCGTCGCCTCCGAGGCGGCGTTCGCCGCGACCCTCGACGAGCTGCTCGGCCACGTCGAACAGCGCCAGCAGGACGTCGCCGCGTTCCTCGCGCCCTGAGCCGGCCGCGGCGTCGACGGCGATTTCGTGGCCGTGGCAACGTCGCCGCGGGAGCGTCGCGGGCTGTACAATCGGCGCATGGCTGCGCGAAAGCGATCGCCCTCGAAGCCGTCCGCTGTGCCGAAGGACCTCCGCGCTCCGTGGGCCGCGCTCCTCCCACCCGCGATGGCGCGGATCGGGCGCGAGCGCGGCCGCTGGTTCGCGCCGCGACCCGTGGCCGCCGCGGACCTCGCCGCCATCGCCGCGAGCACCGTGCCGCCCGGCTACCTCGAATTCGTCCGCTCCTTCGGCGGAGCGGACAGCATCGAGAAGAGCTTCCCGTACTTCGGCGGCGTGCAGTTCCTGCCGGCGCGCGTGGTGCTCCGCGAGCGCCCCACGCTCGAGGCGACCCCGTCTTGGCCGAAGGGGGCGCTTCCGATTGCGTCGACCTTCGATCCACCCGACGCGTGCCTCGGCAGCTACCACGCGCTCTGTAAAGACGGGGTAGTGCGCTTTTGGACGCGACGCGAGGGTCTCGTGCGCGACGAGCACCCGAGCTTCGACGCGATGCTGACGTGGTTCCTGCGGTCCATCGCCGGGAGCGGCGTCACCTACGATGCGACGACGGGCTTCAGCTTCGAGCTCCGAGCGAGGTCCAGCTCCAGGAGCGCGGCTCGCCGTCTGCCCGTCCAGCGCCGCGGAGCGATCGCGGGGCATGCTCGATCCACGCGCGTCGAGGCTCGACGGCGTGGTGGGTGCATGCACGCGCTGAAGCGCGACTGCGCCGCTGCGGGCCGCGCGGCCCGCCTGGTTGAAATTCGCGTCTGCCCGCGTTACACGCTGCCTGGACCATGGCTTCCGGAGCGCCCGACGCGACGAGCGACCTCGACGAGGTGGCGTCGGCGTTCGTCCGGCTGCGGCCGCGGCTGTTCGGCATCGCGTACCGCATGCTCGGCGACGCCTCGGAGGCCGAGGACCTCGTGCAAGAGGTCTGGCTGCGCTGGCAGAACACCGACCGCGCGGTCGTCATCCACCCGGCGGCGTTCTTGGCCACCACGATCACGCGGCTGGCGATCAACGTCGCCCAGTCGGCGCGGTCGCGGCGCGAGGCGTACGTCGGCCCGTGGCTGCCCGAGGCCGTGGACACCAGCGCCGACCCCGAGGTCGGCGCCGAGCGAGGCGAGGCGCTCGGGCTCGCGGTCCTGCTGCTGCTCGAGCGCCTGAGCCCGACGCAGCGCGCCGCGTACGTGCTGCGCGACGCCTTCGACTACTCCTACGAATCCATCGCCGAGATCCTCCAGCTCGAGGAGGCCAACGTGCGGCAGCTCGTGAGCCGCGCGCGCAAGCACCTCGGCGAGGGCCGCCGGGCGCCCGTGAGCGCGGACCAGCACCGCCGCTTGCTGTCTGCCTTCCTGGTCGCGTCGCAGGCCGGTGACTTCGCCGCGCTCGAGGGCTTGTTCGCCGCCGACGTGGTCAGCGTCACCGACGGCGGCGGCGTGCTCGGGGCGGCGCGCGTGCCGGTGCTCGGCCGCGCCCGGGTCGCCAGGTTCCTGGCGAACTCGGCCCGCAAGTTCTGGCCGGGCACCACGGTCGCGTGGGTCGAGGCCAACGGGCGCGCGGCCCTCCTCGTCTCGCGGGCCGACGCCGCGCTCGCGCTGCTGACGATCGACGCCTCCGACGCGGGCATCGAGCAGCTGCTGTGGATCATGAGCCCGAGCAAGCTCGCCGCGTTCGCCCGCTCGCTGGCGGGCGCTCGCCGTCCGGCCTGAAGCGCTCGGTGTCGCCGATTGGTGCGCGGCGGACAACACAGTGCGTCCGTCCACGTGCCTACCGCCCGATCCGGGCCCAGCATAGGGTTCCACGCGTCGGACCGCCGCGCGCGGCCCGTGAAAGCGCCGAGCACACCATGAAGATCGTCGTCATCGGGGGCACTGGCCTCATCGGAAGCAAGCTCGTCCATCTGCTCCGCCAGCGCGGACACGAAGCGGCGGCGGCCTCGCCCGCGTCGGGCGTCGACACGGTCACCGGCGAGGGGCTCGCCGCGGCGCTCGCGGGCGCCGACATCGTCGTCGACGTCGCCAACTCGCCGTCGTTCGCGGACAAGGCCGTGCTCGAGTTCTTCACGGCCTCGGGGCGCAACCTCCTCGCCGCCGAGGCCGCCGCGGGCGTGAAGCATCACGTGGCCCTGTCGGTGGTCGGCACCGACCGCCTGGCCGAGAGCGGCTACTTCCGCGGCAAGATCGCCCAGGAGCAGCTGATCCGCGGCGCCGCGGTCCCGTACACCATCGTCCGCTCGACGCAGTTCTTCGAGTTCCTCGGCGGCATCGTCCAGTCCGGCGCCGACGGCGACGTCGTGCGCCTGTCGCCCGCGTTCGTGCAGCCGATCGCGTCGGACGACGTGGCCCTGGCGATGGCCGACTTCACGCTCGGCGAGCCGGTCGGCGGCATCGTCGAGATCGCCGGGCCCGAGCGCGTGCGCCTGCCCGAGCTCGTCCGCCGCTGGCTCGCGGCCACGCAGGACCCGCGCGAGGTCGTCGCGGACCCCGGGGCGCGCTACTTCGGCGCCAGGCTGGAGGACGACACCCTGGTGCCCGGCCCCGGGGCGCGCCTCGGCGCGGTGACCTTCGAGGCATGGTTCGCGCGCTCCAGGGCCTCGAGGTGAGGCGCGCATGACGAAGCTCCGGGCGCCGCCGATCTCGCTGCTCGAGCGCTACCACGGCGACGGCTTTCAGCCGCTCTACACCGCGACGGTCCGCGTGACCGGCGGCGAGGCCGAGCACGCGCGCGCCTCGGGCGTCGCGCGTTCGGACGACGGCAACCTCCACGTCGACCTCCGACTGCCGGCGGCGCTGGGCGGCGACGGCGGCGGCACCAACCCCGAGCAGCTGTTCGCCGCCGGCTACGCCGCCTGCTTCCACGGGGCGCTGAGCTTGCTGGCGACCCGGGCCGACATCCCGATCCCCGGCGCCTCGGTGGCGGTGACCGTCGCGTTCGGGCGCGATCCGGACGACGGCCTCTTCATGGTCACTGCGGACGTGACGATCGACCTGCCCGGCGTCGAGCGAGACATCGCCGAGGAGCTGGTCCGCAACACCGAACGCGTCTGTCCGTACGCCAAGATGGCGCGGCAGGGCATCGCCAGCGTCGTCGCGCTCGCGGATTGAAGCGGGCCCCGGCGACGCTCTCACACCATTCATTGCCATGACCCGGCCGGCGCTCTCTCGCCGGCAGACCACCTTTTTCGCTCTCGACGAGGCACACGCGAATGATCTCCTCCATGCAAAAAATCGTCCCTCTCCTCGCTCTCTGCGCGCTCTTCTGGGGCTGCGCCGGCAAGGCGAAGCTCGCACACCCCGACACCGCCCCGGCGGAGGCGGCCGTCACGACGCTCATGACGAAGGCGCTCGCCGACTTCCCCGGCAAGGAGGCCCTGCTCATCACGGTCGACTATCCGCCGGGCGCGGTCGATCCGGTGCACCGTCACGACGCCCACGCGTTCGTCTACGTGCTCGAGGGCTCGATCGTGATGGGGGTGAAGGGCGGCCAGGAGGTCACTCTGAAGCCGGGGCAGACCTTCTACGAGGGGCCCGACGACATCCACACCGTGGGCCGCAACGCGAGCAGCACCGAGCCGGCGAAGTTCCTCGTGCTGCTGATCAAGCCGGAGGGCGCGCCGGTGTTGGTCCCGATCGAGTGAGCGGGGCTGCGGCCACGGGCGCAGCGGGGGGCGCGCCCGACCCCGCGGCGGGGGCGGCGAAAAATTCGCCGCTGGCTGTCACAAGCCGGACGGCTCGCCGGTCCTCCGCCCGTGCCGAGCCATCCGAGCCATCCTCCGCGCCAGGGCCCCGACGCGCTGGCCTCCAGCTTCGCGGCGAGCTACGCCGGGGTCGTCGCCTTCATCGCGGTCGTCACCGAGGGCAGCTTCGCCCGCGCCGGCGACCGCCTGGGGATCGGTCGCTCGGCGGTGAGCCGCAGCGTGCAGAAGCTCGAGGAGCAGCTCGACGCGCGGCTGTTCTTCCGCACCACGCGCAGCACCACGCTGACCCGCGAGGGCGAGCTGTTCTACGAGAACTGCCACCCGGGCGTCGAGCGCATCGTCCAGGCGCTGGAGGAGATGCGCGAGCTGCGAGAAGGGCCGCCGCAGGGCCGCTTGCGCGTCGCGTCGACGGTCGGCTTCGGACGCAAGGTCGTGGCGCCGCTGCTGCGCGGCTTTCAACGCAAATACCCCGAGGTGGCGATCGACCTGCTGCTCGACGACGCCGCGACCGAATTCACGGCGGGCCACGTCGACGTCGCGTTCCGCAACGGGCGCCTGGAGGACAGCCAGATCGTCGCCAGGCAGCTGTTCCCCATGCAGCTGCTGGTGTGCGCCTCCCCGGCGTATCGAGCGACGCACGGCCTGCCGCGCAGCGTCGAGGAGCTGGCCGAGCATCGCTGCATCAACCTCCGCCACGCGTCGGGGCGGGTCTGCGAGTGGGAGTTCAAGGTGGGCGGCCGTCCCCGCAAGTTCTCGCCGCAGGCGATGACCAGCTTCAACGACGCGGAGCTGGTCCTGCAGGCGGTGCTCGACGGCCAGGGCCTCGCGCAGCTGCCCGGCTACCAGATCTTCGATCTCGTGCAGGGCGGGGCGCTGGTGCCTTGCCTCGCGCAGTACGCCCCCGACGATCGCGGCCACTACATCTGTTATCTGAGCCGCCGCCACCTGCCGTCGCGGGTCCGCGTGTTCATCGACTACATGACGGCGCACACCAGGACCCTCAACGTGCAATCCCTGACGACCTTCTCGGCGGCGCCCAGATAGGCCGAGGTGCGCCGGTGTCGGTCGCGCGCGGTTGGAAATTCGATGAAACGCGGCCATCATCGCCCGCATGTTCGCGAAGTTAGTGTCGGTATCCTGCGCCGGCGGCCGTCGGCTCCGCGGCGCCTGTCGCTCGCTGGTGCTCCTCGCGGTCGCCTGCGGCCCGAAGTCACAGGACACGACCACCGACGGCGGCACGACCGCGCAGACGACCGAGCCGGCCACGACCGCTTCGACGACCACGTCTTCGACTTCGACCTCGACTACGACCACCGCTGGCACGATGGACTTGACGACCACCGGCGATGTGCCGGGCCCGACGACCTCGACTTCCACGACGACGTCGACGTCTTCAACCTCGACGACGTCGACGACGACGACCGACGACCCGCCGTTGTGCTTCGACACCGACGCGACCACCGGCGATCCCGAAACCACCGGTGGCGACGACGAGACCACCGGCGGTCCCGTGCAGTGCCCGCCGGTCGAGGGCCTGCCGTGCACCGCCCCGATCGACTGTACCGACTTTCCGTGCGGCACCTACGCCTCCGGCTACGACGAGCACGGCTGCCCGCGCCGCCGGTGCGAAAACGACGCCGAGTGCGCCGCGGACGAGGAGTGCCTGGATAACGTGTACGAGGGACACGCCGAGTGCGCGGAGCAGGACGGCGTCTGTGCCTGCGCGCCCGGCATGAACTTCGAGCCGGGCGTGTGCGTGCCGAAGAAGGTCATCGACGTCGCCGCGCTGTGCCCGACCCTCACCGACCAGGCCGCCTGCGACCGCTTCTCGTCCCCGAAACTCTGGGAGTTCTGCCTGTGGACGGAGATCGAGCAGCTCTGTCCCGGCACCTGCGCCTCACGCAAGGTCCACCGCTGCATCCACTGGAGCTACCACGGCGCGGGATGCCTCGGCCATTGCGACGGTGTGACGCGCGGCTACACCCGCGAGGGCGAGTTCGGACCCGAGCTCATCGTCACGCAGATCTGTGAGCACGACCCGGTCGGCTGGGATTGGTGCCCCGACAGCCGCAACGCCGAGGTCTGCGACTGCGCCTGCGATTGAGGCCACCGGCCCCTGAACCACAAGTCCTTTCGGACAGGTAACGACAATCCGCACCTGCGAGATCGAGGTCTCGCAGGTGCGGAGTGATGCTGCGGTGCACGCCGGGATCGCTGCGCCCGGACGATGCCCGCCGCGCTGCGATCACACGCAGGACGCGCCCTGGCTGAACACCGGGCCGCACGCGCCGTCCTCGGCGAAGGCGCCGCAGGCGTCGGTCTTGGCCGCCTTGTAGCAGTCGATGAGCTCGCCGACAGTGATCGGGCAGTCGGCCGAGACCTTGTTGGCGCGGCACTCCTCGGCCGTGTTGACCAGCAGGTACGTGCCGTCGGCGTCGCACGTGTACTGCGTGCCGGGCTCGTCGTCGATCGCGGCCAGGAGCGTGTCGCAGTAGGTGGCCTGCTGCTCCTCCGAGAGCTCGGCGAGCGGGCAATCGGTGATCGGGCCGTCGCAGCCGTCGCCGTTGCTGCTGCCGTCGCTGTCACTATTGGCGTTGTCGCCGCTGTCGCCGCCGTCGTCGCCACAGGCCGGGAGGAAGCTGATCGAGGAGAGGGCGAGCAACGAGAGCAATTGAATCGCATGAGGTGGCCTTCTTTGGGACTGGTTCGCCGACCAGACGGAGCCCGGGCTCCGCGGTCGCGGCGAAAAAGACACGCGCGAGAATCGGCCGCGCGCGCGGTCCGATCAGGCCGGTTCGATGGGGAGCGGCTCGTCGCCGGCGTCCAGTCGGGTGGCGATCAAGCGCAGGATGCTGTCGACCGTGCGCGTGCTCACCCCAATGGCGCGTCCGAGCTCGGCGCGGGTGCCCGCGACCAGTCGCTGGCGCGCCGAGGCGCAGCGGCGCGCCGCGGTCGAGCGGTGGATCCGGTAGATGACCGCGAGCTCGTCGATGCCGACCTGATCGAGCAGGTGGTAGCGGAGCAGCAGCCGCTCGGGCATCGGCAGCTTGGCCCACGCGGCCTCCAGCGCCTCGGTGAAGCGCGTGGTGTACAGCTCCTTCTGATAGTCGACGTCCGGATCGCTCAGCGGCGTGATCGGACGTCGGGCCAGCTCGCCGAGGTCCGGCGGTTGGCGCGCGCGCTTGCGATCGAGCACCAGCCTGACCGCGACGGTGCGCACGAAGCCTCCCAGCGCGCCACGCCCCGAGTAGCGCGCGAGCTTCGGCTCACCCCCGGGCGCGCCGACCAGCAGCGCGACGCGCAGGGTCTGGACCATCTCGTCGAGCTCTTCTCCCGCGAGGTCGAGCGCGCGGAGGTTCGGCACCACGTCGCGGACGTAGCGGACCTCGAGGTGGCGGATGGCGTCGCGGTCGCCGAGCAAGCAGGCCCAGGCCACGAAGAGCTCGGCGCGGCGGTCCGCGGCCGCCGGCTCGGACCACAGCTGCGGATCCACGTCGGCCAGACGGCGCGCGACGTCCTCGCGCTGCCACGCCGTCCCCGGCGACGCGACGCGCGCCTGCTCGAGGACCGAGTCGACCAGGTCGTTCACCCGTGCGGCGATGCTAGATCTGCGACTTCGCACAGGTCAACACTGCGGCCTCGGCGGCGGTTGACTCGTCGCGTCGACCTCGACGACATTGCCGCGGGTTGGACGGCTGTCCGGAAGAAGAGACGATCGCCGCGTATCTCGAGGGCGATCTGAGCGCGGCCGAGCGCGCCGCGCTCGACGGCCACCTCGAGGCGTGCACCGACTGTCGCGTGCTCGTCGCCGGGCTGGCGCGCGGGCAGGTCGGTGCCCGCGTCGAGGACGACCGCAACGCAGACCCGATGACCGGCGTGGTGATCGGTCGCTACACCCTCGCCGAGCTGCTCGGCTCGGGCGGGATGGGCCTCGTCTATCGCGCCCACGACCCGGTGCTCGAGCGCGACGTCGCGGTCAAGCTCATCCACGCGCTCGACGTCCGCCCGGCCGATCGCGAGCGGCTGCTGCGAGAGGCGCGAGCGATGGCCCGGCTGTCGCACCCCAACGTCCTCACGGTGTTCGACGCCGGCGAATCGGGCGACGAGCTGTTCGTGGCGATGGCGCTGGTCCGCGGCAGCACCTTGCGCGAGCACTGCGCGCGCCGGCGGCCCGACTGGCGCGAGGTCGCGACGCTGTGCCTGGGCGCCGCCCGCGGTCTCGCCGCCTCGCACCGGGCCGGCGTGCTGCACCGCGACGTCAAGCCCGACAACATCCTGGTCGGCGAGGACGGCAGCGTGCAGGTCACCGACTTCGGCCTGGCCCGCGAGATGACGGACCCCGGCGCGCCGCTGTGGCCGGCGGGCTCCGAGAGCGGGAGGCCGGCACGCCGGGGTACATGGCGCCCGAGCTGCGCGCCGGCGGCGAGCCGACGGCGGCGAGCGATCAGTACGCGCTCTGTCTGACCTTGAAGGAGTGCCTCGGGCGGGTGCCACGCCGGCTCGAGCGGATCGTCCGTCGCGGCCTCGCCGAAAAGCCGGCGGATCGTTACCCGACGATGGACGCGCTGGTGGGCGCGCTCGCGGCCGCGACCGAGCCGCGGTGGCCGCGGGTCGCCGGGCTCCTCGCCTTCGCGGCCGTCGTGGCAGCGGCAGTGGTGTGGGCGCTGCCGGAGGCACCGCAGCCGCCGGTCGTCGACGCCGTCGATCCGTGCGACGAGCCGCGGGCGCGGATGGAAGGCCTGTGGAACCCCGCGCGGAAGCAGCGACTGCGCGCGGACATCATCGACGGAGGCCTCGCACGAGGCGAGCTCTTGAGCGAGCGGCTGCAGGCCCGCCTCGACGAGCAGGCCCGCCGCTGGATCGAGATGCGCACGCAGCTGTGTCGCGACGCGGGCGAGGACCGGGCGATCGCGGCGCGCAGGATCGCGTGCCTCGAGGAGGGCTACGACGAGCTCGACGAGTTCTTGGCCACAGTGGGCCAGGCCGAGCGCGCCGTGCTGCAGCAGGTCGAGTGGCTGTCGTACGGCCTCACGTCGCCGGCGCGGTGCGCGGCCGATGCACCGATCTCGCTGTTGCCGAGCCCCGATCCGGCGGTGCGCGAGGAGGTCGCGCGCGCGCGCCGGGAGCTCCGCGAGGCCAGCGCCATGGCCGACGACGGCCGACTCGACGGCGCGCTGGCGTCCGTGCGGGCGATCGAGGCGACTGCGCGGCGAGTGGGCTACGTGCCGCTCGAGGCCGCCGCGCTGAGCGACGAGGCCAACATGCTCATGATGTCGGGTGACCTGGCGGGCTCGCGGGCGCGGCTGGAGGCCGCGGTCGAGCTCGCCGAGGCGAGCGGCGACGACACTCGCCGGGCGATGGTGCTCGTGAACCTGGTCGTGCTGGTCGGCGTCGGCTACTGGGATCCCGACACGGCGCTGGCCTACGCGGCGCGAGCGCGGCCGCTGGTCGAGCGGTTGCAGCTGCCGATCCTCGCCGGCGAGCTGTGGCGGGCCGAGGGCCAGGCCCTGCTCTACAAGGGGGACGCCGTCCAGGCGCGCGACCGTCTCGAGCGCGCCCTCGACGTCTGGGACCGGACGCTGGTCGGTGATCACGACGCGACCATGGCGACCTTGAACTTCCTCGGCGCGACCGTGCAGCAGCTGGGCGCGTGGGAGGCCGCCGACGACTACCAGCGGCGCGCCCACGAGATGGCGACGCGGCTGCACGGCGAGCACCACCCGACGACCGCGGCTTTCTTGCGAGACTGGGCCAACAACGTCCTCAACCGGGCCGAGGCGGCCGAGGCGCCCGACGAGCGCGAGCGCCTCGGGCGGCTCGCGCTCGCCAAGGCCGACCGCGCCGTCGGCGATCTCGAGGCGTCCCTCGGGCCCGAGAACCCGGAGGTCGCCCAGGGGCAGCTCACCCGCTGCCGCACGTTGTGGGTGCTGCAGGAGCTGGGCAGCGCCGCGTCCGCCTGCGAGCAGGCGCTCGCGGTGTTGCGGCGAGCCCACGGCGCGGACAGCCCGCTGCTGACGGAGTCGCTGCTGGTGCTGGGCGTGGTGCAGCACGCCCGCGGCGAGCTCGGGCCGGCCCACGCCGCGCTCGCGGAGGCGCTCACGCGCGGCGCGACCGGCGATCCGACCCTGCTGGCCGACGTGCAGTTCGAGCTTGCCAAGGTCCTCGGGCAGTTGGGGCAGTCGCGCCGCGCGGTCGAGCTGGCCCGCACGGCGCGACCGGCCCTCGCCGCCGATGCCAGGACCGGCAAGACGCTGGCCGAGCTCGACGCGTGGCTGGCCGCTCGCCGTCCGGCCCGGCGCGCGCGGCCTCCGGCGAAGTGAGGCGAGCTCGCGGCCTGCGGCGCGGATCCGCGTCCGCTCGGGTCCTTGAGATGGCGTATGAGACATGTCTCGATGGCCATGTCATGAGCTCCGCCGGCCGGGAGTCACCGCGCCCACGCTGGCGAATGCGGCCGCGCGCGTCGACGGTGCCGTTGGTGAAGTGTGAAGATTCGCGGGGTCGAACGGCACCCGCGCCGGGTGAACCCGGCCGATAGGATAGAGGGCCGAGTTCAGCGCCGGACTCGCAGCGGCAGGGCCGTCAGGCCGCGGATCGACTGCGAGCGGCGCCAGGTGAGCTCGGAGCGGGGCACGCCGAGCTGCATGTCGGAGTACCGCTGCAGCAGCGCGCGGAAGGCGAGCTTGGCCTCGAGGCGGGCGAGCGGCGCGCCGAGGCAGAAGTGCGGGCCGAAGCCGAAGGCGAGGTGACGGTTCGGCTGGCGGCCGATGTCGAACCGCTCCGGCTCGGCGAAGTGCGCCTCGTCGTGGTTGGCCGAGGCGAGGATCGGGCACACCGCCTGCCCGCGCCGGAGGGTCACGCCGCACAGCTCGGTGTCGACGCAGGCGAAGCGCGGGGCGTTGAGCTGGACCGGGCTGGTGAAGCGCAGCATCTCCTCGACCGCGGCGTCCACGAGCTCGGGGTGGGCGCGCAGGCGCCCCAGCTGATCGGGGTGCTCGAGCAAGGCGAGCACGCCGTTGCCGATCAGGTTGACGGTCGTCTCGTGCCCCGCGAGGAGCAGGATGAGGGTCGACGCGACCAGCTCGTCGAAGCTCAGCTTGTCGCCGGCCTCCTCGGCCTCGACCAGCGCGCTGAGCAGGTCGTCGCCCTTGTTCCGGCGCCGCTCGGCGATAAGCTCGCGCAAGAAGCGGTTGAGCTTGATCATGTTGGGGAAGTTCGTCAGCAGCTCCAGCCAACCGGCGCCGTCCAGCTCGAGGATGCCCTTCATCCAGCGGTGGAAGTGCGGACGATGGCGCTCGGCGACGCCCATCATGTCGGAGATCACCGCGACCGGCAGCGGCAGCGCGAAGTCGGCGATCATGTCCATCGAACCGCGCGCGTCGGCGGCCGCCAGCAGCTCGTCGCTGAGCTGGGCGATCCGCCGCTCGAGCGCGGCGACCCGCGACGGCGTGAACGCCTTGTGGGCCAGCGTGCGCAGCCGCCGATGGTCGGCGCCGTCCTTCATCACCATCGAATCGTTGACGCCCAGCGACAGCCGCGACTCGAGCCACGACACCTCGTGCCCGGCGGTCCGCTTGTCGCTGGCGAAGCGCTCGACGTCCTTGAGCAGCACCATCACGTCGTCGTAGCGCGAGACGTAGAAGCTCTCGCCGCGGCGCCCCTGGTTGATGCGGACGATCGGCATGTCGCGCCGCAGCCGGGCGTAGAAGGGATACGGGTCGCGGCGATACTCCGGCGTCGTGAAGTCGAACGACGGCGTCGGTGCGGTGCGCGTTGGGGCGGTCATGGGCTGTCTCCGGGCGAGCTGAAGTGGGCCGCGTCTCGCTGCGCCGCTCGAAGGGGGCGCGTCTGCATCGTATCGGAGCTCTCAGGGTCGGGGCTCGACGATCGGGAGCGGTGATTTTCGCGCTTCGTCGCCAACGGCTCGTGGGAGGCCCGACGCCGTCGAGGAGACACGCTCCGCGCTTCGCCGACGTGAGCCGATCACGGGACGAATCGCCGCCAGTCCTGCCCCGGGGTCGGGCACAGCTCGAAGGTCGTCGCCTCCCACGAGAACGCGTGCAGGCGGCAACCCAGGCGGGCGATCGTCAGCAGCGGCGTGAACGGGTCGTCGAGGTCGCGGTAGGGGTGACCGACGACCTCGGGGCGGAGATTCACCATGTGCCCGCAGTGGCGCGCCCGATCGGGGTCCCGCACCCTCGCGTCGTGCTCGCGGGCGAGGCGCCAGGCCAGCGCGCCGAGGGTCAGCGTCTCGAGCTCGCCCCACCCCGAGCAATGACTCCCCGGCAGGCCGAGGCGCTCGTGGTGCTTCGCGTCGCCGAGGTCGTGGACGACCTGGGTGGCGGTCAGCGTCAGCATGCGCAGTCGCGAGGCCTCGCTGCGGGGCCGCCACAACCGCCACACCGCCGCGCGCTGCGGAGATCCTCGGCCGTGCGCGGCGAGGCGGTCCAGCGCGTGCGTCGGCTGACCCAGCGCGTCGAACGCCCGGACCGCCCGCGCGCCGAGCTCCTCGCAGCGTCGCATCGACGGCAGCGCCGCGGCGAAGCGCACCGCGTCCTCGATCGAACCCGGGTGCGCCAGGCCGCGGGCCTTCGGCGAGCCGGGGTCGGGATCGATGGCGATCTGCGGGGCCTGGTCGCGCGTGCGGGCGTGCAGCCGCTCGCGCTCGAGCCGCGGGTGGCCGCGGACGTGGAACCGCCGCGCGACGCCGTCGCCGAGGCGCCCCCAGGCCTCCGCGAGCGCCTCCGTCTGGCGGGCCGCGAGGATCGCCGGAGCGCTGTCGCGATCTTCCGCGCATGCGCGCCAGACCTCGCCCGCGCGTCGGCGGTGAAGGTCGGCGACGCGCCGATACAGCGTGGCCAGCCGTTCAGGCGCGTCGAGGCGGGAGCGCAGGGGATGAATGGGCCAGCGGCCGGTTCGCATGGCCTGCTGCAGCTGCGCGAAGGACATGGCGACGACCTCGCCGAGCAGGTCCGTCGCGCTCGGCAGGTCGTCCGTCATGCGCTGGTTATAACACCCGCAGCGCGCGCTCCCGGGGGAACACGAGGCCACGGCGAACGCCTCCCGAGCGGTCGAGCGCGGCTTTACGGGGGGTCGTCGCAGCGATGGTCGTCTCGCGATGCGACGCGCGGCCGGCCTTCGCAGATCCGGGTCGCCGATCACGCTCCGCTGCGCGGGCGCTCAGGCCGGGACGCAGGCGCCGCTTCGCGGGTCGCACACCTGATCGTTCGGGCAGGCGTTCGGCTGCTCGGGGTCGCAGTTCTGCTGGCAGAAGGTGCTCGAGCGTGCGGCCGGTGTCGTCACGCTGGGGCGGTCACAGGTCGGAATCGGGGATGTCGGGTGGGTCGTCCGGGATGGGTTCGGGGCCGTCGAACAGCTGGCAGGGGATCGGCAGGAAGGGGTCGAGGGTCGAGAACGCGGGGCCCTGGTAGCTGTAGAAGTTGCCGTCGTACTTCACCCAGGCGTCGCCGAGCGAGGGCACGGCCAGGCCGCCGAGGTCCTGGAGCTGCGACAGGCCGCCGGCGGCGTAATGGAGGTGCAGCACCATCTGAAAGTTGGGGTTGTCCTCGAACGCCTGCAGCGTGTTGCACAGGAACGGCTGGATCGGGACGCCGAGGCCGATGACGAGCGAGGTCGGGTCGCCGTCGAGCGCGGCGACGCTGGTGGCGACGAGCGGCCCGGTGCTCTGGTAATAGCAAGAGGGGCCGTAGTAGCAATAATAGTCGTACGGCGGCTCGTAGTAGCAGGGCGGCGGCGGGTCCGGCGAGCAGTACTGCTCGAGGTTGTAGTAGCGCGGATCGATGAGGGTGGTGCTCGGCTGGCCGCCGTAGTCGCCGAGGTAGGCCTGGGCGATGCTGAGGCGGAAGCGCTTGGGGTTGACGGTCTCGACCGGCGCGAGCGGCTCGGTGAAGCTGAGCTGCAGGGTCGAGGCGTCGAGCAGCTTGACGCCGAGCAGCGCCGGCGGCACGTCGACGGGCGGCGGGTCGGGCGGCGGCGGGTCGGGCGGCGGCAGCGGGAGCGTCGGATCGGGCGGGAAGGGCGGTCCGGTGGGATCGTCGGTGGTCGGCGCGTCGGTCGTGGTGCCGGTGTCCGTGTCCGTGTCCGTGTCGCCCTTGCCGCCGCCCTGACAGGCGCCGAGGACCAGCGCGCCGCTGGCGATGGCGGCGTGTACGAGCCGGCTGAAGCGTAGTCCAAGCATGCGCCGAGGGTACGCGCGCCGTCTCAACGCGCCGAGGTCGGCGCCTGTGGACGCTCGCGGGATCGACCTGTCCTTCGGGTCATCCCCACCGATCCATGGCGCGGGCGATCTCAAGCGCAGTGTCGGCGCCCTCGTGGGCCCTGGCGGCGCCGCGCAGCAATAGCGCGACCAGCAGGGGGTGCTCGACCGCAGGCAAGGCGGCCGGGCCGACGAGGAAATAGGTGAGGGTGCGGACCAGGAACGCCGTGCCGCCGCTGCGCTCGCGCTCGGCCCGGTCGGCCAGCGCCTCCAGGCCGCGCAGCGCCGCGGCCCGCAGCGGCTCGAGGTCGCGGCCGGCGAAGGCCTCGCGGCTCGGCGGCCAGGGCCCGTCACCGGGTCGGTGGGTACGCAGGGCCGAAGCTCGGGGAAGAAGACGAGCTCGGGCACGGCCCGCAGCACGACCTCCACGTCCTCGTCGTCGGCCGGCGGCGGCGAGCCGGGGTGCAGCGCGGGGTGCATCAGAACAGGGTGCAGGGGATCGGCAGGAACGGGTTGAAATTGCTGAACGGGGCCGCGTTCAGATAATTGTAGTAGTTGTTGTTCGGGTCCTTGACCCACGCGTCGGCGAGCGACGGCAGCGGCAGGCCGGCCATGTCGGTGATCTGCGCCAGGCCGCCGCTGGCGTAGTGGAGGTGCAGCACGAAGTCGATGAGCGGGTCCTCGGGCGCCTGGAGGATGTTGCACAGCGACGGCTGGATCGGGGCGGTCAGCGACAGGATCACCTGCGTCGGATCGGCGTAGTGGTTGAACACGTCGGCGACCGCGATCGGCAGCGGCTGATAATAACAGCCGCCGTAATAGCAGTAGTACGGCTGCGGATCGTAGTAGCAGCCGGGCGGCGGCGGCGGGCAGTACTCGACGAGGTTGTAGTATTGCAGGTCGCGCAAATAGGTGGCAGGTTGGCCGCCGTAGTTGCCGAAGTAGCCGCGCGCGAGGCTGAGGCGGAAGCGCTTGGGGTTGACGGTGTCGACCGGCGCGATCGCCTCAGTGAAGCTGAGCTGCAGCGTGAAGGCGTCGATCATCGTCACGGCCGCGAGGGCCGGGGGCGTGATGTCGCCGGGCGGAGGCGGCGGGGGCGGCGGAAAGCCCGTGGTCGGGTCGGGATCGTTGGTCGTGTCGGTGTCGCCGGTGTCGGTCTCGGACTCGGTCCCGGTCTCGGTGTCACCGGGCGCGTCGGGGCAGGCGCCGAGGAGCAGCGCGCCGCTGGCGATGGCGGCGTGGACCAGTCGGCTGAAGCGTAGGCCAAGCATGGGGCTCAGCGTACGCCCGACCTTTCGGACAGGTCAACGTTGCCGCGCGTGCAGCCGCTGGTGGGCGGCGTCGAGGGCTCTGGAGCCGAGGCCCAGCAGGTTCATGTCGCCCTCGTCGAGGCCCAGCTTGCGGCCGAGCTGGAGGTTGTATTCGTGGACGCCGAGGTCCCACAGGCCGACCTGCGCCGCCGTGGCCACGCCCCGCAGGCGGCTGCGCTCGAGCTCGAGCTCGAACTGGAGCTGCAGGCGGGCGCCCAGGTGCGAAAACGCGGCGGCGATCCGCTGGATCGCGGTGCGTCGGTCGCCGGCCGGCGGCGAGACGCGGAAGCCGGCGAGGTCGAGGTCGACGCGCAGCCGCAGCGGGTCGCCGTCGGGCTCGACGCAGGTGACGCCGATGTCGAGGCTGCCGTCGCGCAGCCATCGTCCGACCGCGCCCAGGCCGACCGCGCCCTGCGGCGCGAGCGGGACGTCGCGGACGGTCCAGCTGCCCGGCTCGGCGAGGAAGGCGTTGCCGCGGGCGCGGCCGCGGGCGCGCGTGTGACACAGGACATCGACGAGGGCGTACTCGCTGCGCAGCGGCGCGATCTCGAGGTGCTCGAGCGCCAGCGGCAGCACGCGCGTGGTCGGTGCCGCCGCCAGGTCTTCGAATTCGATGGCGAGGTCGTCGACGACCAGCCGCTCGATCACGAAGCCGCGACCGCCCGGCTGGCCGACGCCGAGCGCCCGGTTGCGGACGATGCCGCCGCGCACGCCGTGCAATTGCAGCTCCGTGATCGGGACCTCGCGCTCGAGCAATCGCAGCATCGCGATGTCGATGTCGAGGCGGCCGATCGAGAGGGCGAGGTCGGCGCCGTTGCGATGACGGATGGTCACGCCCTCGAGGTGCACGTGGCCGGTGAAGATGTTGCCGCGCGCGCGCTCGAAGCACACGTCGACGCCGGAGGTCCGCTCGACCTGGTCGAGCAGCAGCCGCAGGCCGGGCTCGTAGAGGACGAGGTCGACGAACACGAGGGTGGTGAGCACGAGGCCGAGGACGCCGGTCAGCGTCCACACGGCGCGTCGCCACCAGCGCAGCAGGCGGGTCGGCCGCTGGCGGCTGCGCCACAGCACGAGGTAGCCCGCGCCCAGCAGGGCCGCCCCGACCAGCTCGAACAGCAGGGCCGCCGCCACCAGCAGCGGCACTGCCATGAGCTCGGCGACGACGATGAGCAGGGCCTCCACGCCCGTGGGATTCTCGCACCGGTCGCTGCCGCTGCAAACGCGGCCAGGGGGCCCCACGGGCGCGAAATGTGGGGGTCTGTGAACGTTGGCCAGGCGGACGAACCCCCGGGGCGACCGCCGACCACGTGCTCGGGCCTTCAGGTGCGGGCGCCGGCGCAGGTCCCAAAGGACAGGTCACGCGTGGCCGGCGCCGTGTGGGCCCCGGCACGGAGAGACCGGAGTTTCGCGCGGCTTCGGGACGGTCGCAGCGGGCGGCCCGCGGGGCGCGGCAGGTCCGGCGCGCCCGCTGCCGGCGCGCCGCCGAGCCCTCGCGCGGGCGCCCGTGCGAGTGTCCGCGTGAGGACGACCGCGAGCTCGCGCGCCGGATCGATCTCGTGCGGGGCAGGGTTCGAGGTCGCTCGCGACCGGCCGACGCGAGGCAGCGCTCGCCTGTCTTCACGGACAGGTGAGCGCGCCGGCCCGGCCCATCGCGGCGGGCTCGGCGGCGGGAAGCGGGATGTCCCGAGGGACATGTCCCCGGAGACGGCCGCGGCCCCCACCCGCGACGGCGCTGGCGAGCGCGGGCGCGGGTGCGTATCGTGGCGGGCATGACGCTTGATCTCAAGATTCACGGCACGGCGCCGCTCCTCGTCCTGGTCGCCGCGCTCGCGGCGTGCGGGCCCGGCAAGCCGGGGACGACCGACACGACCGACACGGGCACGTCCACGGAGCCGGCCGCCACCGGCACCGACACCGACCCGGGCACGACCGCTGCGACGCTGACCGAGCCGACGCCGACGACCACCGGCGGCGACGCCCCGGCCCTGTGCGCCGAGGCGAGGACGGAGGCCGACTGCATGGCGGCGACCGAGATGGACGAGGACCTGGGCCTCCGCTGCCGCTGGGCCGAGGTCCAGCGGTTCGAGGCGACCGACGGAGGCGACGGCTGCGGCTTCCAACCGGCCGGCGGGGTGTGCGTGCTGGCCAGCTCCGAGGAGGGCGGGGCCGGTTGCTTCGGCTTCTGGCGCGACCTCGGGCCAGGCATGATCGAGTTCGCCGAATGGGGCTGCGGGACGCCGCAGTCCGACGAGTGGCAGGGCTGCTTCGACGTGCCCATGGACAGCCCGGGCTTCGCGGCCTGCCTGTGCAAGAACGGCGGCGGCGAGTAGCGCCGTCAGCCGGTGCTGCCGCCGGTCGAACCGCCGCCGGTCGAGCCGCTGGTGGTGTCGGGCTCGTAGGCGGGGCAGGCGTCGGGGTCGGGCGGGTCCTCGACGCAGCCGTGACCCTCGGCGACGCAGGGCGAGCAGTAGGGCCGCGCGGGGCTGTTCTCGGCGCACCAGGCGTCGCTCTGGACGTCGCGGTGGACGCAGTGGTCGGAGTTGGGGATCCGGCACGCGCCCGCGGCGAAGGCGAGCAAGAGACAGACTCGTCTCATGGGCCAGGTTCGCGGGTGCGCCGGGCCGGGAACGCGCGGAGATGTCTCATGGGACAGGTTCATGGACGCGCGATCGCCGAGGATGCCAGGACATGTCTCATGGGACAGGCTGCGCGGCGCCGGGCCGGGAATGAGCGGAGATGTCCCATGGGACATGTGCCGGGGCGCCGCCGCGGGGAATGAGCGGACGTGTCTCATGGGACAGGCGCCGCGGCGCGCAGGCGCTGGGCCAGTCGGCCGGCCTTGCGCGCCGCGAGCAGGGTGAGGAGCCAGGTGGCGGCCAGACCGGCGCCGACGGCCAGGAAGGCGGCCCCGGCGGGCCGGTAGGTGACGAGCGAGGTGGGATCCGCGGGGTCGACCGCGATCGGGCGCGCCAGCAAGGCGACGCCGGCGACGAGCGAGCCGACGCCGAGGCCGCCGGCCACGCCGCCGAGGATCAGCAGGCGACGACAGGCGCCCGAGCCGTGACACAGCCGACCGCCCGGGGCCGGCGCCGGACCCTCGACGCCGGCGGCGACCGGGACGGGCGGGCTGGCCGGCGGGACGACCTCGGTCGGCCTGTCGGAAGGGACAGGCGCCGAGGCAGGCCCGGGCATGCCGGGCGTGGCGAGGCCGGGCGCGGTCGCCGTCGGGGTGCGCGCGCCGGGGCCGACCGGGGCGTTCGGACCGGCGGCTCCGTTGGTCGGCGCAGCGCCGGCGGTCGGCGCGGCGCCGGTGGCCGGCGGGGCCGCGCCGCTCGTCACGGCCGGGCCGCCGGCCGGGCCTGCCGGCGCGCCGTTGGATCCGGCCGGGCCGCGGTGGGCGCCGGCGGTCGCCGGCAGCGGGCCGGAGGCTGTCTCCGGGGACATGTTGACTGCGACAGGTTCCCATGGACCTGGCGCAGGGGACATGTTCTCGGGGGCAGCCGGGCCGACGGCCAGGGCGAGCGCGGCGAGGGCCGCGGCGAGGGGCTAGCCGCCATGGCCGGGCTGCGCGGAGGCGCGGGTGGCCAGGCTCGCGGCGTCGGCGACCGGCTGGAGGACGACGCGCGCGAGGCCGCGGAGCAGCGGCTCGTGCTGGATGACGCGGGCCAGCGGCGGGCTGTAGGCGTAGTAGAAGCGGACCAGGTCGACGCCGGTGGCCGAGGTCTTGAGGTAGGCGTCGCGGAACGAGCGCAGCGCGGCGACCTGGGCGGCCCACGGGGCGCCCCAGGCGGCGGTGGCGACGAAGCAGAAGCTGTCGACGGTCTGGAACTCCTGCGCCTCGGTGGTGATCTCGCCGCCGACGATCGGGCTGCGGCTGGTGCACTTGTCCTCGTACACGACCGCGAACTGGTAGGTGTAGTCGCCCCACAGCTCGCCGATCTCGAGCGTCACGAGGCCCTCGGCGGCCCCGAGCTCGGCGGCGCTGAAGGTCTTGAGGAAGGCCGCGCCGAGCAGCTCGTCGGTGAGCGGGTTGTCGCCGGTGATGTGATAGACGTGGATCTTCGTCAGCTCGAAGTCGGGGTCCTGCGCCGGCATGCGGAAGCTGAGCTGCACGCGGTCGAACGACATGCCGGCGAGCGCGAGGTCGTCGATCGGGGCGAGCGGCTTCAGCTGGCTGCACTGGCCCCAGCCGCCGCTGTCGTCGCCGGTGTCGTCGCCGCCGGTGCCGGGCTCGCTGGTGGCGCCGTCGCTGTCGGAGTCGCTGCTGGCGCCGGTGCCGTCGCCGGTGTCGGTGCCGCCGTCGCTGGTGGTGCCGCCGCCCTCCTTGCCGTACGAGAACACGCCCCAGCGGAAGGTGTCGCCGTTCTTGGTCATGACCCGCAGGCGGTCGGCACCGCTGCCGCCCTCCTCGCTCAGCTTGCCGTCGGCGGGGTGCAGCGAGCCGGTGGCGCCGTTCCAGTCGCCGTAGCCGAGGTACTGCGTGGTGCCGACGAAGGCCCGCTCGCGCGGGTCGAATTCGACCTTGTAGACCACCGAGGGCTGGCCGAGGAACTCGATGCCGTAGTTCTCGAGGCGCGTGTCGACGAAGTGGTCGTCCTCGCGGTCGTAGTCGAAGTTGGCGTTCTCGTCGCGCTCGAGGTTGACCTCGACGTAGGCGGTCAGCGGGCCCTTGGCCAGCACCTCGGGCGCCAGCAGCAAGGTGGTGAACTCGGCCATGTCGCCGACCGGGGTGGCGGCGGTGACCGCGTCGAGGTCGTTGATGTCGGCGTACTGCTTGGCGTCCTCGTGGTCGGCGTTCGGCTCGAACTCGACGAGGTCGTTGCGCGGCGGGTAGAACACCTGGTTGCCCTTGGGGTCGAAGCGGCCCTTGTCGGACTGGAACACCTTGGGCGAGGGGCAGGTCTTGGTGTCGACCGAGATGGTCTCGTGCTCGGAGTCGGTCAGCGGCCGGCAGTAATAGTTCTCGGCGGAGCTGCTGTTCTCGTGCCAGCCGAGCGACTCGAGGTCGGCCGGGTTGTCGTCGTGGAAGATGATCCGCGGGTACTTCTTGCCGCGCCGGTGCGACCACACCGGCAGCACGTTCTGCCGCGGCCCGTACGGCGCGCGCCAGCTCGAGACGAAGTTCCACACGCCGGGCCGGTTGCCGATGCCGTACTTGCCCGTCGCCTGTGTGACGAGGACGTCTTGCACAAAGTTGCCGTCCTGGTCCTCGAGCCAGATCGCCATCTGGACCTCGGGCACCGGGGTGTAGTGGAACTCGACGAGGATCGGCTCCTCGGCGGCCGCCTCGCGCGCCGGGCCGAACACCCCGGCCAGCACGGCGAGTCCGCTCAAGACAGTCCAGTGACGCAAGCCAGGCACCGCGGCAGCATATCACGCCGCCTCGCCGGCCCCGCCGCCCGGGCCTGGAGCCGCAGACGGGCCGGCGAGGGCGCCGCAGGAGTGTTCGCGCGCTGCGCGCAGGTCGCCGCCTGCGCCGCTTTCGGGCCGATAACTGGCGGTCCGGGCGCGAGTGCGCCAGATCACCGCTGCATGCGCGGACGGACCGTAGAGTAGGAATCGTCGTGGCTCGCGGATCTTCCCATCGCCCCGGTCGCACGGACGCGCGGCGCCGCGTGTCGCCCCGCAGATCGTGCCAGCGCATGGCGGGGGCGGTCCTGGCCGGCGTGGCGACGCTGACCTGCGGGCCGCGGCCGGGCACCGAGGCCGCCGTGCCGGCGCTCGGGAGCCAGAGCCAGCTGCCCGGCGGGCCGCCGCCGCCGCGCGCCGGGCTGAGCTTGCCGAGCCTGGCGGTGGCCTGGTCGCCGCCGACGCTGACGGCCGGCGACAGCGAGGCGCTGGCCGAGGCGCTGACGGCCTCGCCCGCGGTCGAGGTGCTGCTCGGCCCCGGCCTGGCCGGCTGGGACGCGCGCCTCGGCCCGGCGCTGCAGGCCCTAAGCCCCAGAGTGCGGGTCACCAGCGTGCACCAGGCCGAGCAGGCGGCGATCGTGGCCCGGCCCGACGCGCTGACGGCCGCGCGCGAGCCGGGCTCCGGCCGCCCGCGCTACCGCGCCGAGGGGATCGAGCTGCAAGAGACCTGGCTGCGAAGACATGACCCGAGCGCCAGGTCGATCGTCAGCGTCGACGCGGCGCCGATCGACCTGGCGGCCTGGAAGGCGCTGCCGGCCGCGCGCGTCGGCGGCTGCGAGCCGGCGATCCGGGCGCTGGCGGAGGGCCAGGAGCAGGGCCTGGCCCAGCTCGAGGGCTTCCTGAACCACGCCGACGCGCTGCTGTGGCGGTTCTACAGCGCGGAGCTGGCGGCGTTCGTGCCGGAGATCCACGCGGAGCTGCGGGCCTTCGCCGACGCCGAGGCGCCGACCGAACCTGACGCGAAGGCCAGGTACGAGTGCGGCCGCGCCTACTGGCAGCACGTGCAGCCGTACGCGGCCTGCACGTCGGCCGACCGCTGCGCCGTGGCCCCGCGGGTGGTGCTGTC
This sequence comes from Nannocystis pusilla, assembly GCF_026626665.1. Classification (GTDB taxonomy): domain Bacteria; phylum Myxococcota_A; class Polyangia; order Nannocystales; family Nannocystaceae; genus Nannocystis; species Nannocystis pusilla. Next base: position 4,866,276 of record NZ_JAPNKE010000002.1, on the reverse strand, counting down.
GGCCGGCGGGGCCCGGGTGGCCGCGCCCGAGCCGCAGCTGGCGCTGTCCGACCGCTGTCCGATGCTGGTCGGCCGCGACTACCCGGGCGAGCTGCGCCAGCTCGGCCTCGACGCCGCCGAGGCCGCGACCGCGGCGCTCGATCGCGACTGGTCGACGCTGGCCGACCGCCTCGGCGCGGTGGCCGAGGTCCATGCTGTCCTCGAGGACATCTGCACGCCCCGCCGCTGGCGCTTCGCCGCGGCCGACCTGAACGAGGCCCGCGGCCGCCTGGGCCGCGTCGGCGACCTGCTCGCCAGCCCCGAGCTGGCCGCGCCGCAGGCGGGCTGGCGCGTCGAGGCGGCCGACCTGTTCGTGCCCGGCGCGGGGCCGATGCGCCAGCTGGCCCGCTTCGACCCGGGCCCGGCCGCGGTCAACCACACGATCGGGGCGGAGGCCCGGGCGCTGCGCGAGTTCGTGCTGTCCCGCGCGCAATGTCGTGCAGGACATGACCCAAGGCCCATGTCGGTGCTGGTCGCCGACGCCGAGTCCGGCCGCGCGCGCTTCTTCGGCTACCTCTACGCCGAAGAGCTGGTGTGCGGCGACCTGCCGCCGCTCGGGCGCGAGTGAGCGCGAGCCGCCAGAGCCCCCAGGTGGGGCGCGAGAGGCCCAGGGGCGGGCCCGCCCGGCGTTGACAGGCCGCGCGCGTCGGGGGCATGTCAGACGGATGCGCGGGCGATGGTTCGAGACGGCGGCGATCTTGTTGTGTGCAGCGTGCCCCGGCGAGAGCGGCGAGACCGAGGCGTCGACGGCGAGCAGCGGTGCGTCAAGCGCGGGGCCGACCGGCAGCCCGGGCAGCGAGGGCCCGGCCGGGCCGAGCTCCGGCGACGCCCCGACGAGCGCGGGGCCGACGAGCGGCGAGACGAGCAGCGGGCCGACGAGCGGCGAGACGAGCGGCGAGACGAGCGGTGGACCGACGAGCGGCGAGACGAGCAGCGGACCGACGAGCGGCGAGACGAGCACCGCGACGACGGGGAGCGAGACCGCGGGCGAGACGAGCCGCGGGCCCGGTACGAGCGAGACGACCGGCGGCGGCCAGGCGTGCGAGGGCGCGGACCACGAGGGCAAGGCGACCTACTACGCGGCCGACGGCAGCGGCAACTGCAGCTTCGACGCGAACCCCGGCGACGACATGGTCGCGGCGATGAACACGCCCGATTACATGGCCTCGGCGGTGTGCGGGGCGTGCGTGCAGATCGACGGACCGGACGGCCAGATCGTGGTCCGGATCGTCGACCGCTGCCCGGAGTGCCAGTCGGGCCACATCGACCTCGACGAGGACGCTTTCCCGATGATCGCCGACAAGGACCTCGGGGTCGTGCCGATCACCTGGCGCTACGTGTCCTGCGAGCTGAACGGGCCGGTCGTCTACCACTTCAAGGAAGGCAGCAACCAGTGGTGGACGGCCGTGCAGATCCGCAACCACCGCAATCCGATCGCCAAGCTCGAGTTCAAAAATGAGGACGACGCCTGGCAGGAGGTCGCGCGCCTCGAATACAACTACTTCGTGGCGGAGGCGGGGATGGGGCCCGGGCCGTACGCGTTCCGCGTGACCGACGTGCACGGCAATGTGCTCGAGGACGCGGGCGTCCCGTTCGTCGAGGCCGGCGACTCGCCCGGGGCGGGGCAGTTCCCGGCCTGCGCGCCGTGAGATGTGCGGAGGGACATGTCGATACGAGCATGTTCAATAGGGCATGTTTGAAAAGACCTGTCATTGTCTCCGCGCTTCGGACGTGCCCGGTGGCCGCGCTTCGCAGGAGCGAGGGTCGAGCGAGCCGGCGCGGCGCATCGCCGCTTCGGCGGCCGCAGGGGACCGGGCCTGATCGCTCCGCGAGCGGAGGACCCGAGGCCGCCTCGATCGAGCGCCTGGCGGAAATAGGCGCCAGTTTCTGGAGGTAGGTCCGGCCATGAGAAACGCTCATGGGATGATGGGATGGTTGTTGCTGGCTTCCGCGTGTCCGGCCGGGCCGCTCGCGCCGGCGCCGGAGACCGAGTCCGACGGCACTTCGGAGCCGACGGCGAGCACGACCGAGCCGTCCGAGACCGCCGGGCCGGGCCCGACGACGACGACGGTCGAGCCGACGAGCACCACGGCGACGGAGCCCGCGGCGCCGTGTCCCGACGGCGACCTCGACGAGGGCGAGGCGTGCGACGACGGCAACGACGTCAACGGCGACGGCTGCAACCGCGACTGTCAGCCCTCGGCCGAGCTGCTGTTCGAGTTTCACCCCGCCACGCGCGGCTCGGACGAGGTGGAGGCGGTGGCGGTGAACGCCGACGGGAGCATCCTCGCGGGCGGTCGTGCGCCCGGACTCACGCCCTGGGCTGCTCGATTCGACGAGACCCTCGAGATGGAGTGGTCGCAGCAGTACGGCGAAGCCAGGGGCTTGATCACTGGAATCGCTACGTCCGCGGGTGGCGCCTACGTCGCGGGCAGCGTGTTCACCGACGGCGACGGGCACGACGTCTGGCTGGCGCGCATCGATCCGGGCGGCGCCGTCGTGTGGGAGGCGACGTTCGGCAGCGGCTTCGGCGACGATTACGTGACCGACGCGGCGGTCGTCGACGGCGACGAATTGATCGTGACCGGCTTCGCGTCCGACGAGGACGGGCTCACCGATCTGTGGACGCGCCGGTACGCGGCCGACGGGGCGGAGCTGTGGACGAGCCGGGTGCCGATGGGCGTCAAGTTCACGATCTGGCCGCTGGGCCCCGGCGTGGTGGTCACGCCCGAGCACGCGGTGGCCAACTGGGCGCGGCCCAAGGACGGGGTGTTTCCCGAGTGGCTCGTCGCCCTGCCGCTCACCGGCGGGGAACCGAGCTGGACGGTCGAGTATCCGGGCGGCGGCGGGACCATCTACGCGCTGGCCCGCGAGCCCGGCGGCGACCTGATCCTGGCCGGCAAGCAAGGCGAGGCATTGATGGTGCGCCGGGTGACGAGCACCGGCGAAGGCGTGTGGTCGAGCGACGCGTGCACGGGGATGAACGGCCGCGACGTGGCGATCGACAGCCAGGGCGACGTCGTCGTCATCGGCGACGGCCCGGGCGGGACCGCGACCAACATTCGCCTGTGCAAGTTCACCTCCGATGGCAAGCTGCGCTGGGGCAAGGACATCGACGGCGGCTTCGGCCCCGACCGCGGGTACACGGTGGCGATCGACGCGTCCGACCGGATCGTCGCCGGCGGCGCGATGATGTCGGAGGTGCTGGTCGACGATCCGTGGCTGGCGATCTTCTCGCCGTAGCGCGGCGAATCACCATATGTCTGAAGAGACATGTGCTGATGGTTCGTCGAGGGCGCCTGTACCACGAGCTCGTCGGCGGGCGGCGCAACGCTGCCGACCTCGGGCACGCAGGGGATGAAGATCTTGTCGGACGGCCTGCGGGATCGGCCGCCTCTCCGCGCAGCCGGACGCGCGGGTCGGGCGGGCCCTGCAGCGGCTCGGCGGGCGACCGCGTGGGGGCCCGGCAGCGGGCGCGCGAGCGGTCGAGGCTGGTCGGTCGCCGGACGCGGGGCCCGCGAGGTCCGGACGCGCGAGGCAGGCGACGCCGGCTCGCGCGCGCGCCGGGCGGTTTATCCTGCCGCGATGATGCGTCCTACCTTGATTGGTTCTCTGCTGCTCGTCGCGGCCTGCGGCGACAGCGTGCAAGCGACTGACTCCGCCGTCAGCGAGGGGGCGACGGCCACGGACACGAGCGACGGCACGACCGCCACTTCGACCCCGACGACGACCGCGCCGACGACGACGACGACCGCGACCGAGGGCGGGCAGACGGACAGCGACACCGGGACGACGACCTCGACGTCGACGACGGATGATTCGACGACGACGACGACGACGAGCGAGACGACGACCACCACCACGACCTCGACGACCGACCCGATCGACACCACCACGTCGACCTCGACGTCGACCACGCAGGCCGAGACGACCACTACCACGACCGACGGCGAGACCACCGCGGAGACCACCGACGGGCCGCCGGCGCCGTGCGAGTGCCCGGACATCGAGGTGCCGCTGGACGACGGGATCTTCGTGCTCTCGGGCGACGCCGAGCTGTGGAAGTACTTCCCCGAGACCAACTCGTTCACGATGCTGGGCGGGCTCGACTGCGGCGGGCTGCTCAGCACGTTCTCGATGGCGGTCGACCGCCAGGGCTTCGCGTGGGTCCAGTTCGTCGGCGGCGAGCTGCGCAAGATCGACGTGACCGACGTGGCGAACTGCGAGGACCCGGGCTACGCGCCGGGGCAGCTCGGGGTCGACAACTTCGGCATGGCGTTCGTGTCGAACAGCCAGTTCGATCAGTGCGACCAGATCTACGGCAACACGTACAGCGGGATCGGTCCGTTCAGCGAGGGCCCGAACATCGGCGACTTCATCGGCATCGACCCGGACTCGCTGCAGCTCTCCAAGCTCGGCAAGACCAACTTCGACGGCGCCGAGCTGACCGGCACCGGCGACGGGCGGGCGTTCGAGTTCGGCGGCACCGGGCCGGCCAAGCTGGTCGAGGTCGACAAGGCCAGCGGCGCGGCGCTCGACGTGCTGCCGCTCGCCGGGCTCGAGATCAACAACGGCGCGTTCGCGTTCGCCTTCTTCGCCGGCGACTTCTACTTCTTCACGGACAGCGACAACGACTTCTTCGCCAGTGAGGTCACGCGCCTCGACTACGACGACAGCGACAACAACGGGATCCAGGACCTCGAGCTGCTGACGAGCGACGCGCCGCTGCTGATCGTCGGCGCCGGGGTGTCGACGTGCGCACCGGTGGCGCCGATGTGACGCTCACGCGCCGGGCGCGGCCGGCAGCTCGACGATAAAGGTCGCGCCCTCGCCCGGGCGGCTGTCGGCGCGGATCGTGCCGCGGTGGGCGTCGACGATCTTGGCGGTGATGTGCAGGCCGAGGCCGAGGCCGCCGAAGTGGTTGAGCGGGACGGCGCGCTGGTAGCGGTCGAACACGCTGCCCACCCGCTCGAGCGGGATGCCGATGCCGTGGTCGCGGACGACCAGGCGGACCGCGCCGTCGTGCGGCTCGACGCGGACCTCGATCGGCGCGCCCTTGCCGAACTTCATCGCGTTGGCCAGGAGGTTGGACACGACGACCTCGAGGCCGGTCTCGTCGCCGTCGATGATGACGCCGTCGCCTGTGTGCAGCTGCAGCTCGCAGCCGGCGCGCGCGAACAGGTCGGCGAAGTCGCAGGTGACCGCGCGGACCAGGACGCCGAGGTCGAGGCGGGTGAATCGCAGCGGCAGCTCGCCGTCGCACTGGCGGGCGGTCATGACGATGAGCTCCGTGAGCCGCGACAGGCGGGTGGTCTGGCGGGCGATGGTGTCGACGGCCCGCTGCGCCGGGGCGGTGGCCGGCGTCGCCTTGCGCAGCAGCTCGACCGCGAGCTGCAGGGAGGTCAGCGGGGTCCGCAGCTCGTGGCCGGCGAGGCTCAGGAAGTCGTCGCGCGCGCCGATCGCCGCCTGCGCCTGGGCGTAGAGCCTGGCGTTCTCGAGCAAGGTGCTGACCTGCTGCGCGTAGGCCTCGGCGAACCGCATGTCCTCGCGGTCGTAGTAGCGGTTGCGCGAGCCGAAGGTGAGCACGCCGGTGACCTCGTCGCGGACGCGCAGCAGCACGGAGAGCAGGCTGCGCACGCGCAGGGCGGTCATCAGCTCGATGTGGCCGTCGACCATGCCGGCCTCGCGCAAGGCCGCCTCGTCGGCCACCGGCAGCAGCAAGGACTGGCGCTCGCGCAGCGCCTGCATGCCGAGCCCGGGGCCGTCGATGTCGGCGCCGTAGCGGGCGCACAGCTCGTCGAGGATCCGCTGGCCCGCCGGCTCGACGTGGGCGGCGGCGATCCGCCAGGCGCGGCGGCCGTCGTAGCCGACCAATGAGCAGATGTCCCCGAGGACAGGTAGGCTGCGGCGCACGACGATCTCGCCGGCCCGCACCGGGTCGAGGGTGTCGGCCAGCGCGCTCGCGGCCTGGACGAGGAAGGCGGCCCGTCGCTCGGACTGCTCGGCGTGGTCGCGCGCGCGCGCCTCGAGCAGGCGCGCGAGGGTCTGGCTCAGCGTCAGCGCGAGCTCGTGGTCGTGCGGGGTCCAGTCGCGCGGAGCGCCGACGTGCTCGTGGCAGAGGATCCCGGCCAGCCGGCCGCGGGCGAACACCGGCACGTCGAGGAGGCCGCGGATCGCGTGCGTGGCGAAGTAGTCGGACAGCGCCCCGAGCCGCGGGTCCTCGCGGACGTCGCGGACCGCCAGCACGTTGACGCTGCGGATCAGCTCGAAGTACTCGGGCGCGCTGCCCTCGGTGACGACGAGGCCGCGCTCGAGCAGCCGCTTGCTGTGGACGTAGCCGAGCTCGCAGGTGATCGCGGTCGGGTCGTCGTGGAAGCTCCAGTAGCTGGCGCGCTCGACGACGAGGAGGTCGCAGCAGATCTCCAGCACCTGCTGCAGCGCGCCGTCCCAGTCGGAATTGCCCATGACGCCGAGTCGCAGCAAGGTGGCGACGACCGAGTCGGTGGGGGTGGACGACATCGCTGGGAGGATGCCGTTCATCGCGCATGCAACAAGTCGGCGGCGGCCGTGCGGCTGACGCACACGTTGCGCGCGTCGATCCGGCCGCTCGCGCCGCAGCCGCCTGGGCGATTCACGGAGGTCGTCGCGGCGGCGAGGCTTTCGGTGCGCAACGGGCGCGAACACGCGCCGCGGCCGACCCGCTCACTCCGCGGTCTTGATGATCGTCTCGGCCAGCGCAGTGAGGCCGCGCCGCGCGACCGTGACGACCTTCGGCGAGCGGCGATCGGTGTAGAGCTGAGAGACCTTGTGGTCGAGCAGGGTGGCTCCCCAGACGACGATGCGGTCGGCCCAGGCGAGGTCGTGCGCGGCGTCGTGGGCGGTGCGGCGGGCGGTGCCGTCGACGAGCCGGAGGTCGATGCGCTTGCCGACGAGGGCCCGCAGCTCGTGGTGCAGCGGCGGCGAGCCGCCGACGACGACGAGGCGATGCCAGTCGCGCCGGGCCATGGCGGCGAGGGCCCGCTCCACGCGCTGCGGTTGGTCGAGCCGCCGCAGAACTCGCACAGGCGGGCCGACGGCGCGTCGAGGTCGACGACGATCCGCCCGTCGGTCGTCGCGGCGGCGCGGCAGTGGGCGCGCGAGCAGGTGCGCACGAACTGCTCGCCGAGGACCTCCTCCACGCGCGCCCGCTTGCCGGCGGCGAGGTTGCGCTTGCCCGGGCGCGTGAGCCCTGCGGCCTCCAGCGCGGCGCGCCCCAGATCGCGCGCCTCGCCGCCGCGAAGCCCGTGCTCGGCCAGGAGCGCGTCGATGTCGAGGTCGCCGCTCACGCCGTGAAGCGTGGCACACTCCCGGGATGAACACCGCAACGCGGCGGACGACGCCGCCCGGGCTCCACTGCCTCGACCCTCATGATGCGCCGGCCGAGCCGCCTGCGCGGGTCGCTCGCCTCGCCGCGCGCAGGAGGACGTCGAAGCCGCGCGCCGCTCTGGTGTGGAATCCGGTCGCCGGCGCAGCCCGCGACGAGCTGCCCGCGGTCGTCAGCGAGCTCGAGCAGACGTACGAGCTGGCGGTGTTCGAGACCAGCCCCGAGCGTGACGCCGACGCGTGCGCGGCGGCGGCGCTGGCGAGCGATCCGTCGCTCGTGATCGCGGCCGGCGGCGACGGTACCGTGTCGCTGGTGGCGTCGCGCCTGATCGGCGGCGAGGTGCCGCTGGCCGTGCTCCCGCGCGGGACCGCCAACAGCTTCGCGCGCGCGCTGTCGATCCCGCTCGACCTCGCGGGCGCGCTCGAGAACGCCTGCAAGGGCCAGCCGCACGCGATCGACACCGCCCGCGCGGCAGGGCGCTCGGTGCTGCTGTTCGCCTCGGTCGGCTTCCACGCGGCCGCGATCGGCGAGACCTCGCGCGAGGCGAAGAACCGCTGGGGCCTGCTGGCTTACATCGCCACCGGGCTGCAGCAGATCGCCGAGCTGGAGCCGTTCTCGCTCGAGCTCGAGACCGAGAGCGAGATCATCCGCTGCAAGGTCACCAACGTGGCGGTGGCCAACCTCGCGCCGCTGCACACCCTGTTCGCCCAGGGGCCGACCGCGGTGTGCGGCGACGACGGGAAGCTCGACGTCACCCTGATCGCGTTCGACGGCCTGGGCTCGGGCATCGGCACCGCGCTGCACCTGTACCGCTCCGGGCTCAGCCAGAACCCGGCGAGCCGCGACGACATCGGCTTTCTGCCGGTGACGCGCGCGACGCTCCGCACCGACCCGCCGCAGCGGGTGCTCATCGACGGCGAGGACGTCGGCGAGACGCCCGTGACCGTGGAGTGCGTGCCCCGCAGCCTGAAGGTGCTGGTGCCTGCGGCGCCGCCGTCGCAGAGCTGCGACGAGCGCAAGCTCGACGGGCTGCCCGAGCTCGAGGTCGAGCCGAAGGCCGAGTGAACCCGAGGGGATGTCCTCGCGGGCATGTTTCCGTGAGCATGTTCTCGGGGGCATGTGCTCCCGGACATGCTCTATGGGGCATGTCGTGAGGGACAGGAGACGCGAGGCGGCGGCCGGCGGCGGCGAGGGCGCCGGGGCGCGCGTTCGCGCGCGGTGACGGGCGAGCGCGGGCGCGCTAGGCTTCGCTCCGCGTGAGCGGCGCGAACGACATGGCCGGCGGTGCCGGGCGGGAAGAGGGCGCGCGGGCCATCCTGCACGTCGACATGGACGCGTTCTTCGCGTCGGTCGAGGTGCGCGAGCAGCCTCAGCTGCGCGGGCTGCCGGTGCTGGTCGGAGGGGCCGGGCGGCGCGGGGTGGTGGCGGCGGCCAGCTACGAGGCGCGCAAGTTCGGCTGCCGCTCGGCCCAGCCGATGGCGGTGGCGCTGCGGCATTGCCCGCAGGCGGTGGTGGTGCCGCCGCGGCACGCGCTGTACGCCGAGGTGTCGCGCTCGGTGTTCGCGGTGTTCGAGCGCTTCTCGCCGCTGGTCGAGGGGCTGTCGATCGACGAGGCGTTCATCGACCTGGCCGGCACCGAGCGGCTGTGGGGGCCGCCGCGCGGGGTGGCCGAGGCGCTGCGGGTGGCGGTGCATCAGGAGGTCGGCCTGACGTGCTCGGTCGGGCTGGCGAGCGTGAAGTTCCTGGCGAAGATCGCCAGCGGCATGCACAAGCCCGACGGGCTGACGGAGATCCCGGCGGGCACCGAGCTCGAGTTCCTGACGCCGCTGCCGATCGGCGAGCTGTGGGGCGTCGGCCCGCGCACGCAGGAGAAGCTGCAGCGCCGCGGGATCCACACGGTCGGCGACCTGCGGCGGCTCGGCGAGGCGGCGCTGGTCGAGATGTTCGGGGCCCACGGGCAGCACATGCACCGGCTCAGCCTCGGGATCGACGAGCGCGCGGTGGTGCCCGACCGCGCGGCCAAGTCGCTCGGGCACGAGGACACCTACGCGGTCGACGTCGTCGGCGTGCCGGCGCTGCGCCGGTGCCTGCTGTCGCAGGCGACGCGGGTGGCCGACCGCCTGGTGGCGCAGGGCCTGAAGGCGCGCTGCGTGTGCCTCAAGATCCGCGACGGCGACTTCGTGACCGAGACGCGGCAGACGACCCTCCCGCGCGCGACCGACGATTACCGCGAGCTCCACGGGGCCGCCTGTCGCCTGCTCGAGGCGGTCGACACCGACGGCCGCGGCTTCCGCCTGACCGGCGTCAGCGTCAGCCAGTTCGAGGCGCCCGAGCGCGAGGTCCAGCTCGACCTGCTGGCGGCCGCGGCTCCGGAGGCTCCTCCGCGCAGCGCGGCGCTGCAGGCGGTGCTGTCGGCGGTGCGCGAGCGCCACGGGCACCAGGCGCTGTTCCCCGCCGAGGCCGGCAGCCAGCGCCGGCTCGGCGACACGGGGGGATCACCCACTCGCGCCAGGCCGAGCCGGGCAAGCGGCGGCGGTGAGCATGTCCGGATGGACATGTCCCCAAGTGCATGTGCGGCGCGAGGGCGCGCGCAAGCGGTGGCGGTGACCATGGCTCGATGGACATGCGCGGCGCGAGGGCGAGCGCAAGCGGTGGCGGTGACCATGGCTCGATGGACATGCGCGGCGCGAGGGCGAGCGCAAGCGGTGGCGGTGACCATGGCTCGATGGACATGCGCGGCGCGAGGGCGAGCGAGCGGCGCCTATGAACATGTCCTTATGGACATGACTCGAAGCGCACGCGCGGCCGGCGATGGTTGGAATGTCTTCATGAACATGTCTTGAGGGACATTCTCGGCGCGGGGCGAGCGCGACGGGCGATGGTGATCATGTCTTTGTAAACATGTCTTGAGAGACATGCGCGGCGCGGAGGCGAGCGCGACCGGCGATGGTGATCATGTCTTGATGGACATGTCTTGAGGGGCATGCGCGCGCGGGGGCGAGCTTCGCCGGCGCGCGGGGGCGAGACGGTCCCGTCGAACGCGGATCGAACAACGTATGCGGGCGCGTGGGCGGTCGTTGCCTGACGGTCCGCGGCGGGTTAGCGTGGGCGTGATGGATGATGCCGACGAGCCGGCCGGGGTGGCGCGCGTCGAGTTCGACGAGGCCGAGGAGCGCGGGCTGGTACGACTGGCCGGGGCCATGGGGCTGGTCGGGCTGCTGCAGGTGCTTTTGGGCGGGATCGGCGTGGTGCTCGCGTTGCTGGTGCTGGTCATGGCCCGGCATCCGCTCGAGCTCGTGATCGTCTCGGTGCTCGGGCTTGTCTACGTCGGGCTGCCGGTGTGGCAGGGGATGCTGCTGCGCGAGGCGGGCGAGGCGATCGGCAAGGTCGCGGGCTCCGACGAAGACGATCAGGAGTACCTCGCGTCGGCCTTCCGCCGCCTGCGCGTGGTATTCGTCGTCGAGCTGGTTTTGGCGCTGTGGCCGCTGGTACGGAAGCTGCTGTGACGGAGGCGGTTATGAGCGAGGCGCGAACGATCCCCTTCACGGCCGGCCAGCGGGCGACGATCCGCAGCTGCGGCCTCCTGATGCTGCCGATCGGCCTCATCGAGCTGTGGAGCGGCGTGGACGCGCTCATCGATCTACTGCCGATGCTGGCGTTGGTGCTGGTGTGGCCGTTGGTCGGCGCGGCCGTGTACGCCGCCGTCCAGGCCGCGCTCGGCCTCGGCTTGCTGGTCGGCGGGGTCGTGTTCTTCCAGGTCGCGCGCGCCGGCACGGTCGCCGCGCTGGTCCGCGGGCTGCGGGCGCTGTGCTTGGTGTTCGTCATCAAGGCGGTGTTGCTGCTGCTCGTGACCGCGTCGATGCTGTTCGTGATGCTCGGGATACCCCTGCTCGGCCTTTGATGGCCGAGAGGACATGTCCTGAACGTCATGGGCTCAAGGACATGTTTTGGGGAGCATGTCCTGAAGGATGGCGACCGCCTCGCGCGCGGCCCCCTCGGGCGGGTAGGCGGTGTCGGCGACGCCGGAGATCACGCGGGTGATGTGGTGATCGATGGCCCGCGGGGCGGCCCAGGCGGCGCCGTCGGCCGCGGTGAGGTAGACCGAGAAGGCGTGGTGCATGGTGCCGGGGCGCTCGCCGATGACGTGGATCAGGCGGCGCGGCCCGGGCTGGTCGGCGAACAGGGCGGCGCCCACGGCGTAGCCGGCGCGGACGCGGCCGCCCGCGAGCACGAACACGTCGGGCGCGAGGGCGAGGCCGGCGGCGCGCAGCTCGGGGACGAGGACGTCGAGGAAGGGGAACAGGTGGTGATCGTCCATCACCGCGTGGGCGTTGAGGCCGTCGGACACGACCAGGACGACGTCGAAGCGGCCGGCGTAGCTGTCCTTCAGGCCAGATAGCTCGGCGAGCGCGGCGGGGCTCAGCGCCTCGCCGGTGGGCGGGTGGAGGATGTACTCGTCGCGGTCGCCGGCGCGGGTGCGGAGGCGGCGGGCGCCGGGGATCCTGGCCACGAACTCGGGCCGCCACTCGGCGCGCAGGCTCTCCTTGGCGTCGGCGCACTGCGAGCGGACCTCGGCCTCGAGGGCAGGCGGGAGGTCCCACGGGCGATCGCCGTGGCCCTCGCCGATCGCCACGCCGCGGGCCCGCACGGCCGCCAGCGCGGCCCGGCCCTCGCCGGCGACGAGGTCGAGCGGGCGCACGTCGCCGCGGGCGCGGCACCACTGCGCGTAGACCCACACCGGATCGCCGAAGCGCGCGGTCGGCCGCCCGCGCTCGTCGACCACGCCGAGGCGCTCGCGGAAGAACGCCCACATGCGATCGTCGACGCGGGTGCCGAACCGCTCGCGCAGGCGCACGTGGTCCTGGAAGGCGGTGGTGAGGTAGCCGAGCATCGGGTCGTTCTTGGTCGGCAGGGCCATGAGGTAGCCCGGGCAGGCCGGGGCGATCCGCTCGAGGCACCAGTCGAGGTCGTCGAGGCCGATGTCCATGTGCAGGGTGGCGCAAACGTCGAGGCCGATCATCAGGCCGTGCAGCTTGGCCATGGCGATGTCCTCGAGGCAGCAGCGCACCAGCTGCTCGCGGGTGCGGAACACCTCGGGGCCGATGAAGCCGGCGACGTCGTTGACGTGGACCCACGGCGTGGGGTCGAGGCCGAGGCGTCGGCGAGCGTCGGCGATGTCGGCCTTGAGCAGGCGCGCGAGGCCGTACTTGCGGGCCTCGTGGACGACCATGTCGACGCCGCGGCCGTGGCCGTTGGTGAAGTCGGCGCCCTGACCTGTCTCGAAGTACAGGCCCCAGCGACCGGTGCGGCCGCGGGCGTGGCGGCGCAGATCGGCCAGGTCGAGGCCGAAGGTGGCGTTGGCGGCGTCGGAGCCGGCGATGCTCTGGAACCAGATCCCGGTGGTGCCGGGCGCGAGCCGCTCGACCTCGGCCTGGACGTCGATGTGGGCGAGGACGCAGTGCGGGAGGGTGTCCTGCAGGCCGAAGCCGAGGAGGATGTCCCAAAGGGCAGCCTCGACGGCGGCCACGGAGCGCGGGTCGGAGGACACGGGGTTGGTGCCGAGGACGACGTCGCCGACGGCGTACGACCAGCCGGCCAGCACCTGCCAGCGGATGTCGTCGGGGTGGTCGGTCGGGCTGTTCGGCTGGATCCGCGCCCCCAGGTAGCCGCGCGCGCCGAGCCGGCTGCCGGGCAGCGGGTGGAACAGGCGCGAACCGAGGGTCACGAGCTCGGCGTCGCTCATGATCTTGACCAGGCAGGCGACGACGTCGCTGGCGAGGCCCGGGAGGAGCTGGGACACCTCGGCCTCGTCGGCGGTCAGGACGAAATTCTGAGCTGTCCGAGGGACCAGGTGGCGACGTGGGCCGCGGCGCGCGGGTCGAGGGTCTCCTCGAGGGCGTCGTACAGTGCATCGCGGAACAGCGGGGCGGCGGCGAGGCGGCCGACCGGAGTGTTGGCGAGGAGCCGACGCGCGGCTGTCCGCGAGGCCAGGTCGGCGGCGGCGAGGCCGAGCGCGGCGTCACCCTCCTTGAACTCGGAGGCGGCCCCGATCACGGCGCCGCGCCGCGCCGCGTCGCCGCCGGTGCGCGCGAGGTAGGCGAACAGGTCGTCGTCGGGCTGGGCGTCGTGGACTCGGACGGCCGGCATGATTCATCAGAGACGATACCTCGCGGGGCCGGAGGGGCGAACCGGGCCGGGTTCGTCGAGGAACGCGCCGGCGAGGGCAGGGAGGGGCGGTTCTGCGCGGGAGGCGCGGGGTGCTCGCCGACGCGCCGGCGGGCGCGGCCGCGAGGCTGCGGGCGGGCGAGGCGCGGGTCGGCGGTGCGCGCGGAATGTGTCCGAAAGGACATGTTTTTGTGAGCTGCGGGCGAGGGCGGGGCGGCGATCGAGCTGGCCAGGCGCGGGGTGCCGGCGATCACGCGGTGTGTCCGAGAGGACAGGTCATTGCGGACTTCGGGGCGCCGGCGCGGGCGCAGCGGCCGGGTCGGCCCGAGGGCTCCGCCGCACATGTCCGAAGGGACAGTCGTAGCGGCTCGGAACCGGGGGTGTGTGGAGCGCTGTGTCCGAAAGGCCAGGTCGATGGCACTTCACGGGCGCAGGCCGAACGCGCGGGCCAGGTCGGTCAGCGCCTGCGCCGGGCCCTCGCGGGTGAGCGCGCCCTCGAGGACCTGTGCGCGGGCGGAAGCGCCGTGCACGATCCACGCGCCGAAGCTGCGCAGCGGGCCGGCCAGCACCAGCTCGGGCGCAGGCGGGGCTCCGTCGACCAACTCGGCCGCGGGGCCGCCGGTGCGGACGGTGAAGGACAGGTCGTCGACGCGGAGCTGCGCGCACAGCGGGCGCTCGCTGCCGAGGTAGCGGCGCTTGAGCGAGACCATGGCCCAGCGCGGATCGGTGCGGTCGTCGGGCGCGGGGGCGCCCAGCCAGCGGGCGCCGAAGCGGCCGAGCGCGAACACGACGGGCTCGAGCTCGCGCCCGAGGGGGGTCAGCTCGTAGAGCGTAGTCGCGTGCGGGGGCGGCAGGCGCCGCTGCGCGACGAGCCCGTGGGCCAGCATCTCCTTCAGGCGGCGCGACAGCAGGTTCGGGGTCAGGCCGGGCAGGGCGGCCAGCAGGTCGCCGAAGCGGCGGCCGCCGAGCAGCAGATCGCGCACCAGGAGCAGGGTCCAGCGCTCGCCGACGATGTCGAGCGCTCGGGACACCCCGCAGAACTGGTGATAGCCGCGACGCTCGGTCACAGGTATCATTGTGCATACTACGATTTTGATAGCAAGTGCTTTACTTAGCGATACCCTCTCCCAGGAGCTGCCAGTGCCCGTCCCGCCGATGATCATGCCCTCCGCGGCCAGCACCGCCGCCTTCGTCGTCATCGTCGCCGCCGTCGTCGGCATGCTGGTCCTCGCCACCGCGCGGGCGGGGCGGCGGCTGGGCGAGCCCGCGGCGCAGGTGCGGCGCTGGACGATCGGGACCGCCGCGGGGGCGCTCGGGTGGCTGGCGCTCACCGGGCTCGTGTCGTGGTCCGGGGTGCTCGCGGCCGACACCATGCCGCCGCGGGCGCTGTTCTTCTTCGCCGGGTCGCTGGCGGTCGCGGTGGCGTTCGCGGCGACGCGGCCCGGGGCGCGGCTCGCGGCCGGGGTGCCGATCGCCGCGCTGGTCGGTTTTCACGCGTTCCGCCTGCCCCTCGAGCTGGTGCTGCACAGCTGGTACCGCCAGGGGACCTTGCCGATCCAGATGACCTACGAGGCCTGCAACCTCGACATCCTCACCGGCATCGCGGCGGTGAGCGCCGGGCTGTGGCTGTGGCGGCGCGGGCCGTCGCGGCCGCTCGTGTGGGCCTTCAACCTGCTCGGCACCGCCTTGCTCGTCAACGTGGCCACCATCGCGGTGCTGTCGTCGCCGGTGCCGTTCCGCTACTTCACGAAGGAGCCGGCGGTGCTGCTCGCGTTCCACTTCCCTTACGGGTGGATCGTCCCGTTCTGCGTCGGGGCCGCCCTCGCGGGCCACGTGATCGTGTTCCGCTGGCTCGCGCGCCCGTCCGCGTGAGGCCGCGAGGATCGGTTACACTCGCGCGCATGAGCGAGAGCCCGCCGCGCGTGATCGTCTCCGTCGACGCCGGAGTCGCCGAAGTCCGCCTCAACCGCCCCGACAAGCGCAACGGCCTCGACCTGCCGATGTTCGAGGCGCTGGTCGCCGCCGGTCGCCAGGTCGCCGCCGATTCGACGGTGCGCGCGGTCGTGCTGCACGGCGAGGGCAAGGCGTTCTGCGCCGGCCTCGACTGGGGGGCCTTTCTGGCGGCGCCGGAGATCGGGCAGAAGCTGCTCGCGCGAGACACGAGCTCGCCCGCCAACCTGGCCCAGCTGGCGTGCTGGATCTGGTCCGAGGTGCCCGTGCCGGTGATCGCCGCGATCCACGGCGCCGCGGTCGGCGGCGGCCTCCAGCTCGCGCTCGCCTGCGACCTGCGGATCGCCGCGCCCGACGCCCAGCTCGCGGTGATGGAGCTGCGCTACGGCCTCATCCCCGACATGAGCATCTCGAAGACGCTGCTGCGCCTGGTCCGGCCGGACATCGCCCGCGAGCTGATCTACACCGCCCGCACAGTGACCGGCGAGGAGGCGGCGCGCCTCGGCCTCGTCACCCGCGTGGAGGCGGATCCGCTGAGCGCCGCGCGCGAGCTGGCGCGCACGATCGCGGGGCAGTCGCCGCAGGCGATCCGCGCGGCCAAGGCGCTGTGCAACGAGGCGCCCGAGCTCGACACCGCGGCGGCGTTCCGCCGCGAGACGGAGCTGCAGCTGCCCCTGCTCGGCAGCGAGAACCAGCTGGAGGCGGTCCAGGCCGTGCTCGGCCGGCGCGCGCCGGTGTTCCGCGATCCCGAGTGAGCGCGGCTGGTTCCAAGGACAGGTCACCGCGGCTGCAGGTCGGCGCTCGACCGGCACGGCACTGCAGGGCTGTCCCGAGGGACATGTGGCCGCGACGTCCGTCGATGGCTCGCAACGGTCCGCGCGGCGAGCGGGAAGCACGGGCGGCGGCGGCCAGGGCGGCGAAGGCTGGACAAGTCGGCGCGCGACTGCGCGTCGGCAGCGGTTCGACGTGGTGAATCGGACATGTCTTATAAAAACATGTCGATCGAGGCATGTCAGATCGAGGGCTTCGCGGCGGGCTCGGGCTCGAGCTCGAAGGTGCGGGCGGCCTCGGCCCGCTTGCGGTTGCGCTCGATGCCGACGGCGTCGAAGCCACGGGCGTTGGCGACCGCGAGGATCGTGCCGAGGCCGCAGAAGGGGACGACGATGCGGGTGGTGGCGGGCGACAGGCGGCGCACGGCGGTGACGGCCGCCTCGGCGGCGCGCGTGCCGATGCTGTGGCTCCACGGCATGGCGCCGAGGTCGGGCAGGACGTCGGGCGTCGGGTGATCGGCGTCGTCGCGGGCGCGGCGAGAGAACGCGAGGATGTGCGAGTAGCCGGGGCGGCCGTGGATGAGGCTGCCGGGCGGGCGCCGGCACACGATCTTGTGGAAGAGGAGCGGGACGTCGAGCTCGTCGGCGACGCGCAGCACGAGGCCGGCCTTCGACACCCAGCGGCCCTCGATCTTGTTGTCGGTCTGGATGAAGACGGCCAGGCCGTCGGGGGGCGCGGCGAGCAGGACCGCCCGCGCCGCCCCGAGGAAGAACTCGCGCCAGCGCTCGAGGCTGACCCCGAGCTCGCTGACGTCCGGCATGGTGGCGATCACGGAGCTGTCCTGGAGGTCAGGTCGCTCCGCGAGCCAGGCGACGGCGTCGCCGTGCACCACTTCGCGCCGCGGGGGTGGTCGGACACCGGCGAAGGATAGAGGAAGATGGCGCGGCCTGGGCGCTTCGTGCGGGTCGGAGGCGGCGGATTCGGGCGAGGGCGGCTCGTGCGCCGCGCGGCTGGTGTTTTCGCGGCGCTTGGCGTACGCCGGTGGCGTGTCCGCGACGCCGCCGCCCGCCTCTCCCACGCCCGAGCTCGAACCCGACGCGGCGGCGATGCGGGCCCTGGTGGCGGCGGCGATGGAGCGGATCGCCGCGCACATCGAGGCGCTGCCGGCGATGCCCGCCTGCGACGTCGAGGACGGCGCGGGGCTGGCCCGCTCGCTGCGCGAGGCGCTGCCGGACCGCGGGAGTCCTTCGAACATGTCCTCGAGGTTCTGTTCGATCGGGCAGTCCCGTGCAGCTTCAACACCGCGGGTCCCGGCTACCTGGCCTACGTCCCCGGCGGCGGGCTGTTCCTGGCGGCGGTGGCCGACCTGATCGCCGACGCCACCAATCGCTACGTCGGGGTGTGGCAGGCGGCGCCGGGGCTGGTGCAGCTCGAGACCAACGCGGTCCGCTGGCTGGCGGAGATCGTCGGGCTGCCGGCCGGGAGCGGCGGGTTTTTGACCACGGGCGGGTCGCTGGCGACGTTCTCGGCGGTGGTCACCGCCCGCAGCGAGCGCCTCGGCGAGCGCTTCGAGGACGGCGTGATCTACACCTCGGCGCAGGCGCACCACTCGGTCCAGCGGGCGGCGCGGCTGGCCGGGTTTCGCCGCGATCAGGTGCGCGAGATCGGGGTGGACGATCGCTTCCGCGTCGACGTCGCGGCGATGGCCGCGGCGATCGCAGGCGATCGGGCCCGCGGCTCGCGGCCGTGCCTCGTGGTCGGGCACGCGGGCACCACCAACACCGGGGCGGTCGACGACCTGGCGGCGCTGGCCGATCTGGCGGCGCGCGAGGGTCTGTGGCTGCACGTCGACGCGGCGTACGGCGGGTTCTTCTGCCTCACCGCGCGCGGGCGGGCGGCGCTGGCGGGCATCGAGCGCGCCGACTCGGTCACGCTGGATCCGCACAAGGGCATGTTCCTGCCCTATGGGACAGGTTGCCTCCTGGCCCGCGACCCGGCGGCGCTGCGGCGGGCCCACGGCTCGCCGGCCGAGTACTTGCCGCCGATGCAGGAGGACCCCGACTTCGTCGACTACTGCGAGCTGTCGCCCGAGCTGTCGCGCGACTTTCGCGGCTTGCGGGTGTGGTTGCCGCTCAAGCTGCTCGGGGCGCGGGTGTTCGCGCGGGCGCTCGACGAGAAGCTGGACCTGGCGCAGGTGTGCGCGGCGGCGCTGCGCGAGCTACCGGGGGTCGAACTGGTGGCCGCGCCGCAGCTGTCGCTGCTGGCGTTCCGCCACGTGCCCGCGGGCGCGGCTGATGGGCCCGAGCTCGACGCGCACAACCGGCGGTGGCTCGCGGCGATCAATCGGCGCGGTCGGGTGTACTTGACCGGCACCGTGGTGCGCGGCGGCTTCGTCCTGCGCATCTGCGTGCTGTCGTTCCGCACCCACCGCGACCGCATCGACGCCGCGCTCGCGGACATCCGGGCGGGACTTGCGGAGGTCGGAGGATGAGGGCGGGCCCGGCGCGTTCGCGCGGACTCCGCAGTGCAGCGCGATCCCCTGGGCGAGCGAACCACGCCGCTCCCCGGGGTATCGCCGGGCCGGCGGCGGAACGGGGTTCGACGGGGCGGACCGGGCTCCGTGCGAGGGGCCCCGGAGGCTCGAATTCAAGCTGCGGTGCGGGCAGGCGCGCGAGGAACTTGCGCCGCCACCGGCACCTGCTGTGACATCCCAGTACAGAGTTTGACTGCGCGTGCCCTGCGGGGCACCTAACTCCACAACGCCCCGGCAGGGGCTGAAAAGGTCCGAGCCCCCGATGACCCAGGCCGATCGTCTCGAGACATTCATCCGCGGCATCCCCAAGGCCGAGCTCCACGTGCACATCGAAGGCACCCTGGAGCCGGAATTGATGTTCTCGCTGGCCCGCCGGAACGGCATCGCCTTGCCCTGGATGGGGGTCGACGAGCTACGCAAGGCGTACGACTTCCACAACCTCCAGAGCTTCCT
This sequence comes from Nannocystis pusilla, assembly GCF_026626665.1. Classification (GTDB taxonomy): domain Bacteria; phylum Myxococcota_A; class Polyangia; order Nannocystales; family Nannocystaceae; genus Nannocystis; species Nannocystis pusilla. The sequence continues at coordinate 4,847,002 of NZ_JAPNKE010000002.1, read as the reverse complement.
CGACATCTATTACAAGGGCGCCGACGTGCTGCAGCACGTCCAGGACTTCTACGACCTGACCTGGGCGTACTTCGAGCGGGCGGCGCGCGACAACGTGCGCCACGTCGAGCTGTTCTTCGACCCGCAGACGCACACGCGCCGCGACGTGCCGTTCGAGACGGTGATGACGGGGATCCACGGGGCTCAGGTGGACGCCGAGAAGCGGCTCGGGATCACGTCGAAGCTGATCCTCTGCTTCTTGCGCCACCTGTCCGAAGAGTCAGCCATCGAGGCGCTCCACCAGGCGGTGCCGTTCCGCCCGTGGATCGGCGGCGTCGGGCTCGACTCGTCGGAGTCGGGCAACCCGCCGAGCAAGTTCAAGGAGGTGTTCGCCGAGGCCCGCGAGGCGCAGTTCCCGGTGGTCGCCCACGCCGGCGAGGAGGGCCCGCCGGACTACATCCGCGAGGCGCTCGACGTGCTCGGGGCCCAGCGCATCGACCACGGCGTGCGCTGCCTCGAGGACGACGCGCTGGTCGAGCGGCTGGCGCGCGAGCGGGTGCCGCTGACGGTGTGCCCGCTGTCGAACATCAAGCTGCGGGTGTTCCCGCACCTGGCCCAGCACAACCTGAAGCAGCTGATCGATCGCGGCCTGGTGGTCACCATCAATCCCGACGACCCGGCCTACTTCGGCGGCTACATCGGCGACAACTACGCCGCGTGCGCGCGCGAGCTCGGGCTGACGCGCGACCAGGTGATCGCGCTGGCCAAGAACAGCTTCACCGCCAGCTTCCTCGGGGCCGAGGACAAGCAGCGGCACGTCGCCGCGGTCGACGCCTACGCGGCGGCCAACCCGTGAGCGCGACCTCGGGACATGCCCCGAAGGGCCTGTCCCGAGGTTCCTGTCCTGGAGGACCTGTCCTCAAGGCAGGGCGCTGCGGCTGTGGACGGTCTCGCGGGTCATCAGCTTGCGGGCCTTGTCGACGAGCTCGACGAACTCGCGGCGGTGACCCTCGGGGTCGGGCAGCTCGGCCGACTGGGCCCACCAGCGGGCCGCGGCGAGGTCGAACTTCTCGAGGCTGGGCGAGCCGCGCAGCTTGAGGCCGAAGGCGGCGACGGCGGCGGCGAGGCGCATCTGCGGCGAGGCCTCGTCCCAGTCCGTGCCGGCCTCTGTCACGGGGGCCTCGAACTTGGTGCTCTTGTCGCCCTCCGGCTGCTTGTAGCGGACCTTGACCGTCAGCAGCTCGGCGTCGGCGGGGCCGGCGGGGCGCTGGTACTTGAGGTTGTCGACCGCGGCCCCGGGCACGGGCCGACCGGCGGGCACGACCTCGTAGAGGGCGGTGACGCTGTCGCCCGCGCCGAGCTCGCCGGCGTCCTTCTTGTCGTCGTTGAATTGCTCGGCGGTCAACGTGCGGTTCTCGTAGCCGAGCAGGCGATAGCCGGCGACCCGGTTGGGGTTCCACTCGACCTGCAGCTTGACGTCCTTGGCGACGGTGACGAGCGTGCCGCTGGCCTCGGCCACCAGCACCTTGCGCGCCTCCTTCTCGGAGTCGAGGTAGGCGTAGTTGCCGTTGCCGTGGTCGGCGATCTGCTCCATCGTCTGGTCGTTGTAGTTGCCGCGGCCGACGCCGAGCACCGTCAAGAACACGCCCGTCTGCCGCTCCTTCTCGATCAGCTTGATCAGGTCGTCGTGGTCGGTGAGGCCGACGTTGAAGTCGCCGTCGGTGGCCAGCAAGATCCGGTTGATGCCGCCCTTGACGAAGTGCTTGTGCGCCTCGGCGTAGGCGAGGACGATGCCGGCGCCGCCGTTGGTCCCGCCGCCGGCGCCGAGGCGATCGATGGCGCGCAGGATCGTCTGCTTGTCGCTGCCGGGCGTGGTCGGCAGGGCGACGCGGGTGTCGCCGGCGTAGGTGACGAGGGAGATCCGGTCCTCCGGCCGCAGCTGCTCGGCGAGCAGCGACAGGCCCTTCTTGACCAGGCCGAGCTTGTCGTCGTCGCTCATCGAGCCCGAGGTGTCGACCAGGAACACGAGGTTGCGCGCCGGCACGCTGTCGGTCTCGATCCGCTTGGCCTGCAGGTGCACGCGCACGAGCTGGTGGCCCTTCTTCCACGGGCACGGCGCGACCTCGGCGCCCACGCCCAGCGGATGCTCGCCCTCGGGCGACGGGTAGGCGTAGTCGAAGTAGTTGATCATCTCCTCGACGCGCACCGCGTCCGCGGGGGGCAACCAGTTGTCGCCGAGGAACCGGCGGACGTTGCTGTAGCTGGCGGTGTCGACGTCGATCGAGAAGGTCGACAGCGGCACGGCGTGGGTCAGCGTCCACGCGGCCTCCTTCACCTTGGCGTAGCGGTCGCCGCCCGGGCCGCCGGCGCTGTCGTGGCCGAGGCCGCCCCACACGTCGCCGTCGTCGTTGCCCACCGCATAGGCGGCGCCGTAGGGGCTGCCGATCGTGCCCTCGCCGGTGCCGCCGCCGCCGCGGCCGGTGCCGACGAGGCCGAGGCCGCCGACGCCGTAGGACTCGCCGATCTCGGTGCCCGTGAGGCCGGCGAAGCCGGTGGCCATCTGCGGGATGGCGTCCTTCGGGCCCTTCATCGCGTAGAGGCCCGACTTGCTCTTCGAGGTGGGCTTGCCCATCTTGCCCTCCTCGCCCTTGTGCCGCTGGCCGGTGCCGGCGGCCCATTCATCGCTGTTCTCGAGGTCCTCGGGCGGGGCTTCCTCTTCGATCGCGTCGGGCTTGGCGATCGCGCGGAGGAACCGGTTGGACGCGTAGCCGCCCTCGCTCACGATCTCGTCGATGGTCGGATCGGGCGTACAGGCGGGCAGGAGGGCGCCGAGGAGGGTCACCGCGGCGGGCAGCAGGCGCGCGAGGCGGGCGCGCTGCGGAGACACGAAGTAGTGCGGGACGACGGGACGGACGGGCGAGGTGCGATGCATGACGGCTCTCCGAAATCGACGGGGGCCGAGACACGGGTGACCCGTCACGGTTCCTCGCGGCAAAAAAACTTCGCGTGGACGTGCGCCGAAACGGGTCTCGGCGACGACCTGCGAAGCGCCCGGGAACCTGCCCCGGAGGCGGTTGTCGGCCCGCGGGAGGCCAATCAGGGGTCGGCGAGGAGCACGGTCGCGCCGGCGCCGAAGGCGTCCGCGGTGACGAGGTCGAGCGCGCCGTCGCCATTGAGGTCGGCGGCGGCGAGGTCCATCGGTCCAGCGCCGATCTCGAAGCGCGCGATCGTGACGACGTCGGAGACGCCGAGGCCGGCGATGACGACGAGCTCGCCCTCGCTGTGATCGACCGCGACGAGCTCGGGCGGGCCGTCGCCGTCGAGGTCGGCGCCGATCACCGCGTAGAGGCCCTCGCCGAGGACGATGGGGATGTATTCGCCGAACTCACCGCCGCCCAGGCCCGGCAAGATCGACAGGTGGTCCGCGGTGAAGCTGGCGGTGGCGAGGTCGAGCAGGCCGTCGAGGTTGAGGTCGGCGGCGACGAGCCGGCGCGGTTCGGGGTTGACGAACCGCTGGCCGGCGTCGACGAAGGTACCTGGCCCATCGGACAGGAGGACGGTGACGCGGGCCTGGTTCTGGTCGGCGCTGACGAGATCGAGGCGGCCGTCGGCGTCGACGTCGGCGATGATGACGTCGTAGGGCTCGTCGCCCACGGGGTAGACGACTGCGTCGGCGAATTCGCCGCCGCCGGCGCCGAGGAGGACGAGCACGGCGTCGGCGAACTCGTCGGCGACCGCGAGGTCGAGGAGGCCGTCGCCGTCGAGGTCGGCCGCGGCGAGGGCCCGCGGCTCGGTGCCGGCCTGGACCGGCTGCGGCGGGTCGTAGACGAGGCCGGGGCCGACGTGGCGGTAGACGCCGACGAGGCCGACGCCGGGGTCGGCGAACACGAGGTCGAGGCGGCCGTCGCCGTCGACGTCGGCCGCGAGCGCGTCGCGCGGGCGCAGGAAGGTGGGGAGGACGGGGCCGGCGACGAACTGGCCGCTGCCGTCACCTGTCTGAAGGGTCAGCTCGCCGGCCTCGAAGTCGGCGAACAGGAGGTCGTGGTCGCCGTCGAGGTCGAGGTCGGCGATGGCGACGGCGACCGGACGCGGGCCGGTCGAGAGGCGGACGCCGGGCGCGAAGCAGAACTCGCCGGGCTGGCGCAGGCCGTCGCCGCACACTGGGCTGGTGCCGGTGGTGCTGTCGTCGCTGGTCGAGGTCGTGGGGGTCGTGGTGGGGTGAGTCGTGGTCGTGGATTGGGAGCTGGTCTCGGAGACATGTCCCGAAGTACTACCCAGGGTGGTGCTCGCGGTCCCGCCGTCCGGGGCGCCGTCGCTGCTGCCGGGGGCGGTCGGCGTGCAACCGGCGAGGAGGACGAGGAGGAGGCGCGGCTTCACTGGAAGAGCATACGCCGGCCGCGGCTGGGCGAGCGCGAGGGTCCGATGCCCGCGAGCGGGCGCCGGCGAGCGCGATGTGTCGAGCGCCGCGGCGAAGGGCGCAGGGATTCGTCGTGCCGGCGGCGGACCGGGGTGCTCGGGCGGGCCTCGGCGTCAACGAGGCGGTCGTCCCGACAAGCCCGGCAGCGCTGCGAGCGAACGACCCCGCCGCGGGTGAGGCGGCAGGCTCTCAGGCAGGGCCGAGGGCGCGGGTGACCACGTGCGCGGGCGGGGGCCGGGACAGGGCGGTGCCGACGAGGGCGCCGGCGATGGCGGCGACGAGGCCCCAGGCGACCGGGAGGACGCCGAAGGGCGCGGGCAGGACGCCGGCGAAGGCGAGGCCGAGGGCGAGGTTGCCGGCGACGATCGAGGCGATGGCCCCGGCGGCGGTGAAGCGGCGCCAGCGGACGCCGAGCAGCAAGGTGGGCGTCAGGGTGACGTAGCCGGAGAAGCTGAAGGCGGCGATGTCGAACAGCGAGGCCGGGCGCGCGAGCACGAGGACGAACACCGCGGCCGAGAGCGCGAGGGTGAACAGGCGCGCGGCGACGACCTCGCGCGCGGGCGTGAGGCCGGGCAGGAGGCGGCGCAGGACGTCGCGGGTGAGCATCGAGGAGAGGGTGAGCAATGGGCGTCGAGGGTGGACATCACGGCCGCGAGCACGCCGGCGAGCGCCATGCCCTGAAGGACAGGTCCGAGGTGACGCACGACGAGCAGCGGGAAGATGGCGTCGCTGGCCTTGCCCTGGAGGCCGGCGATCTCGGCGGCGCCCCACACCCCGAACAGCACCGCCGGGAGCCACAGGATCACGAGCACGAAGGGATAGAGGCGGCAGACGTTCTTGAGCGCGGTGGCGTCGCGGGCCGCGAACACCCGCACGAGCATGTGCGGGAAGGCGATCACGGTCAGCGAGATGGCCAGAGCCCACGAGGCCCACGGACCGGGGGCGAAGGCGCCGGCGGTGGTTTTTTCAAAGAGGTGCGGGGCGCGGGTCTGGACGGCAGTGGCGGCGGCGCCGAGGCCTCCGAGGCGATCGGCGATCAGGAAGAAGGCGGCGACCATGAAGCCGAGGAAGGTCGCGCCCTGAAACACGTTGGTCCACATGGTGGCGCGCATGCCACCGAGCGCGGTGTAGGCGATCGTGATGCCGAGGATCAGGGCCGAGGATGCCCCGAAGGACAGGTTGCCCTCGGTCAGGACCTCGGCGGTCAGGCCGGCGCCGATCACCGCGGTGACCATGTACGGGAGGGTGTAGAGGAAGAAGGCGGCGAACAGGGCCAGGCCGACGGCGGGCGAGCCGAACCGCTCGGCGTAGAGCTCGGCCGGGGTGATGGCGCCGAGGCGACGGGCAGCGCGCGCGCGGGCTCGCCGATGAGGAAGAAGGTGAGCGGGATGCCGAGGCCGACGATGGCGGCGTTGAGGCCGAACACGGCGACGCCCTGGTGATAGGCGAGGCCGGGGATGCCGAGCAGCACGAACGGGGTGACGTTGGTGCCGAACAGGGCCATGAAGAGGACGAAGGTGCGCGCGGCCCGACCGCCGAGGAAGTAGTCCTCCGGGGTGCCGGAGGTGCGGCGATAGGCGACGGCGCCGATCACGAGGGTGACGGCGAGGTAGGCGGCGACGACCAGGCCGATCGCGGCGAGCGAGCTCATGCGAGAAGCTGGTCTTTCGGCCAGGTGACGGCGGGCGAGAGAGCGGCGGGCGAGAGGGCGGCGGGCGGACGACGGCCTGGCCTTGGGCCAGGCGGTGGTGCGGGCGAGCGCCTGGTCTTTGGGTCATGTCGCGCGGAGCGCCGGCGCCGGGGCTGCGGGTCAGGCGCGGGCACGGATGGTCGAATGGCCTTGGGGTCATGTCGAGCGAAGCGCTGGCCTCTGGCCGTTGGTTCATGCGCCGGCGCGGGGGGCCGAATGGCCCTGGGGTCATGTCGAGCGGCGCGCCTGGGCCTGGCCTTCGGGGTAGGCGTCGGCGCGGGGATTCGAATGGCCCTGGGTCATGTCGAGCGGCGCACCTGGGCCTGGCCTTCGGGCCATGTCGCCTCGCGCGGTCATGGGTCGTCCGGGTCGTCGGGCCAGAGCGCGTTCGAGGTCATGTAGAACACGAGGAGCGCGGCGGCGGCCATCCACGCGAGGTGGTAGGCGAGGTCCCACGGCAGCCAGCCGAACACGAGCGGGCCGGGGCCGGCGTTCCAGGTGTCGACGTGGAGGACGATCAGCGCGACCGCGAGGACCGCGAACAGCCGCTGATGCGCCGCGGGAGACATGCACGGCGATGGTACGCGATGCGTGGGCCGGCAGGGGACGGTGAGGCGGGGGCCGGCGCGCCCCGTCAGCGGCGGAACCTGCAGTAGCGCGGCTCGTCGGTGCACACGTTCTGGGCGCAGACGAAGCTGTCGCACTCGCGCTCGCTGCTGCACGGCTCGCCGCCGGGGAGCCTGGCCCGACAGACGCCGGTGGAGCTGTCGCTCGTGTCGCACCAGAGCTCGAAGCGGCATTGCCGGTGGCGGCAGGGCTCGCCGAGGGTCGGCTGGGCGACGCAGATGTGCTCGTCGAAGTCACAGCTCTGGTCCGGGCCGCAGAGCCCGACGAGGGCGCCGTCCTCCCGGCAAGGGGCCCCTCGTCGACCAGCGGCAGCCCGCCGATACAGCGACCGTTGATGCAGAACAGGTCGGGGCCGCACGGGTCGATGACGCTGTCGATGACCTCGCAGGCGTCGCCCTCGGCGCGCGTGCCGACGAATACTCTGCAGGGCTCGCACGGCGAGGGCGTGTGGTGGCCGCAGGACGACCACTCATGCCCCAGCACCACCTGGCGCGCGCACACCGGGTCGAACACGTTGCCGGCCGCGAGGAAGAACTCGTTGTGGCCGATGCTGACGGCGGTGCGGTCGGCGACGCAGGTGTCCGGGACGGCGGAGCAGCCGCAGGCCGCGAGCTTGGCGCAGACGGCCTCCGCCAGCGCCGCGGCGTAGGCGTCGGGGTCGGCCAAAGGCTCGAGCTCGGCCGGACATTCGGCGGGGGCGGAGCCGGTGGCGTCGCCGCTGGTGGCCGGGGCCGAGTCAGGTCCGCAGGCCAGGAGCGAGGCGAGGGCAGCGAGGCGGAGCCGGGTTCGGCGCATGGCGGGGCAGGAGGCGGCGCCGAAACTCCATGCGCTAGCGCACTCGTTTGCGGCCAGTTCGCATGGTTGTAGCCCGAAAGGCACACGCCGTGGGCGTCTGGCGGGATTCCGCGCCCCGGCGGGGGGCCTGACCTCGCTCGCGGCGAAAATACCTGTTGCGTCCCCATGGGGATCGTGTAGAAGGGGGCCCGTTCGCGGCCCGCAGCGGCCAAGGACTTGGGCTCGTAGCTCAATTGGTAGAGCAAGGGACTCTTAATCCCTGGGTTGTAGGTTCGATTCCTACCGGGCTCACAGTAAAGGAAGGCCAGAGGTCCAAGTGACCCCTGGCCTTCTTGTTCTGGTCTTGGCAGCCATTCCAAGGGCCGCAGCGGCCGGTGCTGGCGGCGACTGCGACCGGCTCGGGGAGATCTGTTAACCTCGGCCGGTCATGCGTCCGCTGCGACCCACCTTGTTGGCCCTGGCCCTGGCCGTGGCCGGTTGTTCGATGCATCCGGTGTACGTCGCCGAGATGGAGACGAAGATCCCCCAGCCCGGCGAGCTGCGGCGCATCGAGCACCCGCTGTTCATCATCCTCGACCCGGCGAAGCTGCCCGACACGATGACGGCGCTGGGGCAGGGGGTGAAGCCGATCGAGGTCCACGGGCTTCACACGTTCGTCGAGCGCGACCTGCAGCGGACGATGTCGCAGCTGTTCACGACGGTGACGGTGGGGCCGCCGTCGCTGCCGGCGCCGAGCGGGATCTTCCTCACCGGCGAGGTGCTGGTGAATTCGCTGTCGAGCTTCGTGGGCACGCGCGGCCCGGGCACGCCCTCGGGGGTCTACGTGCGCATGCAGTGGAGCTTCCGGATCCGCGCCTACGGGGCCCCGGCCGACGCCTTCATCTACCAGGGCACGGCCGAGAGCACCGTGCCGATCACGGCGGTGGGCTCGACGCAGCCGGCGCTGCAGACGCTGTTCGAGGACGCGTTGCGCCGGCTCGTGTCGCACTACGACGGGCAGAAGGCGTACGAGCGGATGTCGCGGATCGGCGCGTGAGGCCGCGGCCTCACTCGAAGGCGGCGACGCGGACGGTGATCTCCTTGGCGTCGCCCTCGGGGACGATGAAGCGGGTGCGGTAAAGGGTGCCGGCGTCGTCCTGGACGTAGAGGACGGTCTCGCCGGCCTCGAGCCGCAGCTTCTCGCGGATGTCGTCGCCCGCGCCGGCGAGGCTGGTCGCCGAGGCCTTGCAGCTCGGCTGTACTTCGGGACAGGTGAAGAAGCCGGGGTTCGGGTGCTTGTACTCGGCGTTCGGGGGCAGGTCCTCGGCGGCGACGTAGAACAGGTAGGGCAGGCCGTCGCCGCCGCGGCGGTAGTAGAAGTCGACGGGGCCGTTGTTCTTCCAGTAGTCGCCGAGCAGGAGGTCGGCGATCTTGGGCGCCTGCTCCTGCAAGTAGGGCCGCACCGACTCGGCGATCTGCGGGCCGGTGACGCCGATGTCGATGTCGCGCAGGGTGAAGGCGACGTCGGCCGAGCCCTCGGCGATGTCGCCGGCCGGCGGGGTGTGCAGGGCGATCTGGGCCACCTCGTTGATGAGCTCCCAGACATACTGGTCCTTCGGCGGGTTGCCGAGGTTGAGGAACACGTCGAACAGCGCCCAGCCCGGCGGGTCGGGGCCGACGTAGATGTGCGCGCCGAGGTTGCACGAGAACAGCACCTCGTAGCACTTGTCGAAGATGCGGTTCTTGTACTTCTCGCGGCCGCCGGCCACGATCACGCTCTCGAGCAGCCACGGGTCGATGGCCCACGCCGAGCCGGGCCAGGTCGCCTGCACGAGGTCGTGGTTCTCCGGCAGGTTCTGCTTGCAGGCGTCGTCGCCGGCGCACGAGTTGATGAAGTCGGCGTGCTCGGAGATGGCGAAGCGGAGGTCGACCCGCGGCTCGTCGGCGACGCCGACGATCGAGAACTTGACCGGGTCGTTGAAGTCGAACTCGAGCGGCTCGCCGAAGGTCGGGCCGGTCACGTCGACGACGGTCGACATGTAATCTTTCCCTTTGGACAGGTCGATGCCGTCGAGCAGGCGGAGGTTGCTCTCGGCCTCGATGTTCATGGCGAACTCGGGCGTGAGGCACTCGCTGGTGATCGGGAAGCTCGGGTCGACGATGCCGGGGTGCCCGCCCATCGGCCCCAGCTTGGTGGCGAGGGTGGTGAGGTCCTGCAGGGCGTCGTCGAGGTAGAGCGGCAGCGACTTGCCGTCGCCGCCGATGTGCGGGTGGGTGGCGAGCAGGTTGCGCTGCAGGGCGACGACCAGCTCCGGCGTGGTGATGAACTCCTCGGTGCGCTGGATGCCGAGCGTCTCCGCCAGGATCTGGCTGAAGCCGCCGCCGATGCCGAGGCCGTCGGCCAGGCCCTGCATGCCGGCGATCGAGGTGCCCTCGACCTTGGCGTTGGCGGGGGTCATGGTGAGGATCCGGATCAGCGAGTACTCGGCGCTGGTCTTCCAGGTGTTGTCGGGGCCCTTGAAGTCGGTGCCCGAGCAGTCGTGCTTGGGGTCCTCGCTGTCGGCCTTCCAGCCGGTGCCGCAGGCGCCCTTGATCGTGTCGAGGGTGTTCTTCAGCAGCGTCCCCGACTCGATGTCGAGCAGCTTGATCTCCTTGGCGGTGTCGCCGAACAGCTCGGCCGCCTCGGCCTTGTCGAGGCTGAGCTTGAGCGCCGGCACCGGGTCGTCGTTGAGCCGCAGGACGAACTCCTGCTCGGGGCCGAAGCCGTCGACGCCGGTGGTGGTCGGCTGCTCGGTGTCCGCGCCGGTGGTCGAGGTCGGGGCCTCGCCGCCGGTGGTGCCGGACTCGGTGGCAGAGTCGGCGGGCGCGTCGCCGCCGTTGCACGCGGCGAGAGCGAGGACGAGGAGGCGAGCGGTCGGCTGCGTGGTGGCCATTGGGGCTTCCCGTAAGCGTTCACCTTATCACAGCGCGCCGCGGCGGCGCGACGGCCCGCAAAGCGCCGCGAGCGGCTCCAGGAGCCCCCAGGCTCCTGAACACCGCTCGCGCTGGCGGGCCGCTCGCCTGCAGGATCAGGCGAGGATGTTCATCTCGTCGCCCTTCTCGATGGCGATCGGGTACTGCTTCATGAGGTCGTGGCCGTCGATGCCGGCCAGGCGCCGCAGGCTGGCGTGGACGTGGCGCGGCTCGATGTGGATGCCCGAGTCGCTCTGCTTGAGCGTCTTGGGGTCCCAGTTGTAGGCGTTGTGGCGCTCGTCGGAGCCGCCGATGACCTTGTCGCCGCCGATGCCCTTGCCCATCATCATGAGGCTGGTGATGGCCCAGTGGTCCTTGCCGTTGGTGTCGTTGTAGCCGGGGGTGCGGCCGAAGTCGGAGCCGCACAGGACCACGAAGTTGTCGCCGATGCCCTGGGCCTCGGACTCGCTCCACAGGAAGTCGAGGCCGTCGAGGATCTGGACCAGCCGCGGGATGTGGTTGTTGTCGTGGTCGCCGTGGGTGTCGAAGCCGCCGATGTCGAGGTTGATCGAGATCGTGATGCCGGCGCGGAAGGCGGCCAGCGCGACCTGGATCTGGCGACGCAGCGGGTTCGGGCCGTTGTCGAGCATGTCCGGCAGGTACTGCTGCAGCCGCTTCAGCTCGTTGCTGCCGGTGCGCGAGGCGTACAGGTTGCCGATCGCGTTCTGCACGCGCGGCAGCACGGACGCCGTTGGGATAGGTCTTCGAGAGGTTGCGGATCTGGAGCTGCATGCGCGGTCCTGCTCGGAGCATATCCGAGGCTCCGCTTGGACTACCCGCGACAGCTCTCAGTTTCGCGCCGCGCGCACGACAAAGCCCCGCCGGGGCGATGCCGCCGGCGGGGCCCAGGCGCGACGCGCCCGATCACGGGATCACTGGATCTGGACCGCGATCCGGCGCGCGCCGTGGCCGTCCCACAGCGCCTCGTAGAGCGTCTTGCCGTCCTTCTTGCCGTCGTGCTTGCCGACGCCGTAGATCTGGAACTCGTCCCCGTCCCGCCGGTAGAAGATCGAGACGTGGGCCTGGCCCTTGCCGAAGGTGACGTGGGCGATGGACAGCTTGACGCCCGCGACCTTGACCATGATCTGCTGCCCGCCGTAGCCCGGGTTGTCGTTGAACTGAGTGAGCTTGTCGAGCTCGTTGTTGTCGATGTTTTCCCTGACGTTCTCTGCGATCGTTACCGACATCCACTCCCCTCCGAGGCCTATAGGGCACCGCAGCCGCCGGGCCCTGTCAAGGCGGGGGCCCCGACGACGAGATCGCGCAGGGCTTTCGCGCGCGCGGGCGGCGGCGTGCTAGTCTCGTGACCTGACCTGACTTATGCGTCGGCCTTTACGCTCGATCTTCGCCATCGCCTGCGTGCTCGCGTGCGCGGCCTGTAACGAACACCGGTTCGGCTTCTTCCCCGGGACCGAGAGCGACGGCGGCACCTTCGATCCGTCGACCGAGTCGGACACCGTGGGGCCGACGACGACGATAAGCCCGACGACGATCAGCCCGACGTTGCAGCCGACGATCACCTCGGACACCGAGACGACGGTCACGTCGGTCACGACGGTCGATCCCACGGTCACCGTGACCACCGGCGTGCCGAGCGAGTGCGGCGAGATCGTCCTGCCGCCGGTGGTGCCGATCACGCAGGTCGACTCGCTGCAGGCCAAGGGCGACGATTTCTCGCTCAGCTGCGGCGGCGTCGGCGGCACCGACCTCGAGGTGGTGTGGACGGCGCCGGTCACCGGCCGGTTCCAGTTCGACACCATCGGCTCGAACTTCGACTCGCTGCTGGCCGTGCTCGACGGGGTCTGCTCCGGCGCAGAGTTGGCCTGCGACGACGACAGCGGCGGCAACCTGACGTCGAAGGTCGAGGTCGACCTGGTCGTCGGCCAGACGGTGACGCTGGTGATCGACAGCTTCGGCCAGAGCACCGCGGAGGTGATTTACAACATCACCCAGGTGCAGCTGCCCGACGAGTGCCCCGACGGGGTGTTCGACCCGTTCGTGCCGCTGACGATCGACGGCCAGACGTCCGGGGCCGCCAACTTCCGCAGCGGCAGCTGCAACGGCTTCGAGTCGCCCGAGATCGAGGCGCTGTGGACGGCGCCGTTCGACGGCCAGTTCGTGTTCGAGGTGATCGAGGCCGACTTCGACCCGGTGCTGTACCTGCTCGACAGCTCGTGCCAGGGCGGCGAGCTGGCCTGCAACGACGACTCCAACGGGCTGTTCCCGGCGATCTCGATGTTCCTGTTCGCCGGCCAGCCGGTGGTCGTGGTGGTCGACGGGGTCGGCGGGCAGGCCGGCAAGTTCTTCCTGTCGATCCACGAGGGCTGAGCCCGCCTGGCTGCACGGATATGTCCGCATGGACATGTCCGAGCGGGCATGCTCCGAAGAGCATGCCCGAAAAGACAGGCTAGAGGCCGAGCGCGGCGCCGGTGACGGGGTCGAGGTCCATGTCGACGGCGTTCGGGCGGGCGCCCAGCGCCGGCAGGGTGGTGAGCTCGCCGGTCAGGACGGTGGCGAAGCCGGCCCCGGCGCGGACCAGGACGTCGCGCACCGGCAGGGTGAACGGCCGGGGCAGGCCGCCGTCGGCCGGGTCGTGGGTGGTGGCGAGGTGGGTCTTGGCGACGCACAGCTGCAGCTCGCCGAGGCCCCACTTCTCGAGCTGGTTCAGGCGCGTGCGCGCCGACGGGGCCAGCTCGATGCCGGTGGCGCCGTAGACGTTCTTCGCCAGGCTCTCGAGCCGCGGCAGGAGCGGACCTGTCCCTTCGTACTGGTAGCGGAGGTCGGTCGGCCGGGCCGCCTTGACGACCGCGCGCGCGAGCGCCTCGGCCCCGGCGCCGCCGTCGGCGAAGCCGGTGTGGACGGCGAAGCCGGCCCCGAACTCGCGGGCGATGCCCTCGACGACCGCGATCTCGGCGTCGGTGTCGGTGGGGAAGCGGTTGAGCGCGACGACCACCGGCGGGCCGAAGTTGGTGGCGATCCGCAGGTGATGCCGCAGGTTGGCGGCGCCCTTCTCGACGGCGGCGACGTCCTCGGTGAGCACGGCCTGATCGAGCGGCCTGCCGAGCACGGCCTTGGCCAGGCCGGCGTGGACCTTGAGCGCGCGCACGGTGCAGACGACGACGACGCAGGCGGGCCGCAGGTTGCCGAGGCGGGCCTTGATGTGGACGAACTTCTCGAGCCCGAGGTCGGTGCCGAAGCCGCACTCGGTGACGACCCACGGGGCGCGCGTGAGGGCCCAGCGGGTGGCGATCAGGCTGCTGTTGCCGTGGGCGATGTTGGCGAACGGGCCGGCGTGGAGGAGCACGGGCGTGCCCTCGCTGGTGCGCGCGAGGGTGGGGTAGAGGGCGTCGCGCAGCAGCACGCTCATGGCCCCGGCCGCGCCGAGCTGCTCGGCCCGCACCGGCGCGCCGCCCTGGTCGGGCCCGAGGACGATGTTGCCGAGGCGCCGCCGCAGGTCGCCGCGATCGTGGGCGAGCGCGAGGATCGCCATGACCTCGCTGGCCTCGTTGATCTCGAAGAAGGACTCACGCGGGACGCCGTTGAGCGGGCCGCCGAGGCCGGTGATGACCTTGCGCAGGCTGCCGTCGTTGACCGGCGTGACCCGCGAGAAGGCGATCCGCGCGGGGTCGATCTTCAGCGCGTTGCCGTGGCGCAGGTGCGCATCGAGCATGGCGGCGAGCAGGTTGTGCGCGGCGCCGACGGCCTGGCCGTCGCCCGTGCCGCCGAGGTTGACGCGATCGGAGGGCACGACCTGCGCCTTGCCCTCGCCGGCGCCGCCGCCCTTGGCGCCGAACACCGGGCCGAGCGAGGGCTGCCGCAGGCACGTGAGCGCGGACTCGCCGATCCGCGCGAGGCCCATGCCGAGCGAGATCGAGGTGACCGTCTTGCCCTCGCCGAGCGGGGTGGGCGTGACGGCGGAGACGACGACGAGGTTGCCGTGCGCCGAGCCTTCGCCGGCGGCGACGGTGTCGATCTTGGCGAAGTCGTGGCCGTAGGGGACATAGGCGCGGCTCTCGGGGTCGAGGCCGAGGTCGCGGGCGAGGTCGACGAGGCGGCGGAGCATCGCCGGATGGTGCCACACGGCCCGTAGCGCGGCGGGACGAGGGCCGCGGGCGGGCGGCCTGCGTCACGCCGGTCGTCGGCGCAGGAACGAGGCTCCTCGGCGGCGCGGCCGAACCCCGCGGCGAGGCTGCCGGCGCGGCGCGCGGCCGCACGCGGGCGGTGATGAGATCTCTCGTGATGCTTCAGGGAGGTCGGGGGAGATAGCTGGTGCCGACGATCCGCAAGCGAGGATCGGCCGCGAGGCTCGCCGGGGTCAGGATCGGGACCGCTGCGAGCGCCGGTCGACACGCGGCGAGCGAGGGCGCGCCGCGGCAGGCCGGGTGCGCTCGCCAGCGGCGCGTCAGCAACCGTTGCGCGGCCGCGTCGTGGAGCGCGAGATCCCCCAGCGGACGCCACCTGCCCACCGCGACGTCGACTGCGGCGTAGGCGAGGGCCACCAGCTCACTACAATAGAGGGCGTCGTCACCTGGCGTAAAGGACAGGTCGTAGGGGCGCCCGAGGTAGGCGGCGGCGGCGGCGACCACGGCGGCGCGCGCGGCGGAGTCGAGCCCGGGGTGGCGCAGCGCCGTGGCCTTGCCGCCGACGCCGCGGGCGAGCCACTCGGGCAGCGGCGTGCGGCGGGTCCGGTCGACGGCTTCGATCACGAAGAGCGCGTCGCCGGTGCGCTCGACGATGCCGACGTGGGTGTAGGGGCTGGCCGTCGCGCTGGCGACGGCGACGGCCTGCGCGCTGCGCGAGGTGTGGAGCAGGATGTCGCCGTCTCGCAGCGCGGCGGTGTCGAGCTCCGGGACCGCGAGCAGGCCGGTGAGCAGGGCGAGCCACACACACATGACGGTAGCAGGGCGGGGAATTGCGGCACGCGAACAACCGGCCTGCATGCGGACTGCGAGGTCGCGGCGAGTGCCGGGGAGGTCCCGAAGCCGCGGTCCAGGAAGGACGATGTGCGCTGCGGTCGCCGAGGGGTCCGTGCGCGTGCGCGAAAAAGGATCGCACACTGGGGAGGCGTTCCCCCATACAATCCAAGCCTCGTGTCTGACGGCGACACCCAGCGCGCGGCGCGTGGCGAGGAGACGGCGATGTTCGGGGAGCCAGAGCGAACCTTCGCCAGTTCGAGCTACGCGCGGCTGTTCGCCGCCAGCGACGCGCTGATCTTCGAGATCGACCGCGACGGTCGGTTCGCCGCGGCCAACCCCGCGACCGCGCTGGCGCTCGGCTACATGCCGGAGCAATTGCTCGGCGCGCGTCTGCTCGACCACGTGCACGCCGACGATCGCGGCGCGGTCGAGGTTGGCCTTTCAAACATGTTCGAAAGGCCAGGCGAAGTGCAGGCCCTGCGCACCCGCTTCGTCCACCGCGAGGGGCGGACCGTGACGCTGGCGTGGCAGGCGGTGGTCGACGCCGCGGCGGGTCGAGCCTGCGCGATGGCGTCGGACGCCGGCGGGCGCGAGCTGGCGGAGCGGGCCTACGAGCGCGAGCACGCGGCCGCGGCCAGGGCGATCGCCGAGAGCGAGGCGCGGCTCGGGGCGCTCTGCGATCACATCCCGGCGATCGTCTACCTGAAGGACGAGGGCGGCTCGTACCTGTTCATCAACCGCTTCTTCGAGGCGCTGCTCGGGCGCCGCCGCGAGGAGGTGCTCGGCCGCACCGACCGCGAGGTGCTGCCGGCGGCGGCGATCGAGGCGTTCGCCCGCGGCGAGGCGCAGGTGCGCCAGCGCGGGGCGACGGTCGAGATCGAAGAGGTGCTGCACGGCCTCGGCGACGGCGCGCGCACGTTCTACTCGGTGCGGTTCCCGCTGCGCGCGAGCGACGGCAAGATCGCGGCGATCTGCGGGGTGTCGACGGACATCTCCGGGCGCAAGTCGGCCGAGGCGCAGCTGGTCGAGCTCAACGAGTCGCTCGAGCGCCGCGTCGCCGAGCGCACCGCGGCCGCCGAAGACGCGTCGCGGGCCAAGAGCGAGTTCCTGGCGCGCATGAGCCACGAGCTGCGCACGCCGCTCAACGCGATCCTCGGCTACAGCGAGCTGCTCGAGGACGAGATGCGCGAGCGCGGCACGCAGACGTGGCTCGCCGACCTGCTGCGCATCCGCGCCGCCGGCAAGCACCTGCTCAGCCTCATCAACGACATCCTCGACATCTCGAAGATCGAGGCCGGCAAGATGCTGGTCCACATCGAGGAGTTCACGGTCGCGGGGATGATCGACGAGGTGGTGGCGACCAGCCGACCGCTGATCGAGAAGAACCGCAACGCGTTCCGCCTCGAGATAAGCCCCAGCGTCGGGTCGATGCGCTCCGACCCGCTGAAGATCCGGCAGTGCCTTTTGAACCTGCTGAGCAACGCCGGCAAGTTCACCACCGCGGGCCAGGTCGAGTTCAGCGTGGCGCGCCAGATCGTCAACGGCCGCGCGTGGATCCTGTTCCGCGTGTCCGACACCGGCATCGGCATCGCCCAGGAGAACATCGGCCAGCTGTTCCGCGAGTTCTACCAGGTCGACTCGTCGTCGACGCGCCGCTACGGCGGCACCGGCCTCGGCCTGGTGATCACGCAGCGGCTGTGTCACATGCTCGGCGGCGACATCCGCGTCAGCAGCCGGCCGGGGCAGGGCTCGATCTTCACGCTCGAGCTGCCCGCGGTCCACATCGAGGCCGGCGGCTCCGAGGTGGCGCTCGAGCTCGACGTGCTCAGCGAGAAGGACGTCGCTCGCGCCCGCGTGGCCGCGCGCGAGCTGTGCCAGAAGCTCGGCGCGCGCCCGCTGTCGCTGCAGAAGATCGCCACCATCATCAGCGAGCTCGCGCGCAACATGGTGCTCTACGCGGGCGGAGGCAAGGTCGTGGTCGGATCGGTGGGCGCCGAGCGCAAGTGCGTGTTCATCCGCGCCGTCGACGAGGGCTCCGGCATCGCAGATGTCGATGCGATCCTCGCCGGGCGCAAGGTCAGCCGCAACGGCCGTGGTCTCGGCCTCATCGGCACCAAACGTCTGGCCGACGGGTTCCGGCTCCACACCGGCCCGACCGGCACTTGGATCGAGGCGGAGGTCAACCTGTGACCGATCTGCGAGGCAAACCACCAGGCGGCCCTGGAGGCCTGGACGACGCCGCGCTGCTGTCGGTGCTGGCGCGCTACGTCGGCACGGCGCGGGCCCAGGGCATCTTGCTGCGCGCGCGCACCGAGCTGCGCGGGCGACCGGCCACGGACAGCCAGCTCATCGCGCGCCTGGTCGAGGGCGTGCGCAGCTTCGTCGGCGAACTCGAGTCGCGCAAGGCGTTCGCCGAGCTGACGCGGGCCGCGTCGCCCAAGACCGTCGAGGCGATCGAGATCGACGTGAAGATCGAGGCGGACATCGCCCGCGCCCGCCTGGCCGCGCGCGACATCTGCATGGCCCTCGGGACATCCGCGCTGATCCTGCAGAAGCTGGCCACCGTGGTCAGCGAGCTGGCGCGCAACCAGGTGCTCTACGCCGGCGGCGGCAAGCTGGTCATTCGGCCATGTTCGAGCGGGCGCCGCTGCATGCACGTGGTCGGCAGCGACAAGGGCGGCGGCATCAAGAACCTGCCGGAGATCATGTCCGGCAAGTACAAGAGCCGCAGCGGCCTCGGGCTCGGGATCCTCGGGACCAAGCGCCTGTCGGACAAGTTCGAGATCGAGACCGGGCCCTCGGGCACCCGGATCGAGGTCGAGGTGAACTACTGATGTGGAAGACCGCCTACCGGACGAGCCCGAAGACGGGCGAGCGCGAGAACGGCGACGCCGTGCTCGTCCGTCGCGGCCCCGAGGCGATCACGCTGGCCGTGATCGACGGCCTCGGGCACGGGCGCATGGCGGCGCTGGCCGCCCACGCCGCGGTCGAGTGTCTCAATCGCCTGCCGCTCGCGGTCGACCTCGAGGAGGCGATGCGGGCGGTCCACGAGGCGCTCCGCGGCACCCGCGGCGCGGCGGCGGCGGTGTGCCAGCTCGGCGCCACGCCGACGAGCTCGGCGGGCACGGTGTCGTTCGTCTGCTGCGGCGTCGGCAACGTCGAGATCCGCTGCCTCGGCGCCAAGCTGCCCATTCTTCTCAGCCCCGGGGTGCTCGGCGCGCGCGTGCAGAGCTTCCGGATCTGCCGCGGCGAGCTGCCGTCGGGCGCGCGGCTCGTCATGTTCTCCGACGGCATCTCGCAGCGGGCTCCGCTCGACTCGCTGCGCCAACAAGACCCCGACTCCTTGTGCGACACCCTGATGCGCGAGCACCGCAAGCCGGACGACGACGCCAGTGTGCTCGTCTGCGATACCGAGGCATAAGGCCATGAAGACCTTCGAGAACCGCATCCCCGTCATTCAGCTCTGGCAGCGCATCGTCGTCCCCTTGCAAGGCGATGTGACCGACGAGACCGCCGCATTCCTGGTCGACGACGTGCTGCGGACGATCCGCGACACCTCGGCGGCCGGGCTGGTCATCGACGTCACGGGCATGTGGACGATGGACAGCCACCTCTGCCACGTGATCGCCAACCTCGCGGCGGCGGCCCGGCTGATGGGCACGCCGACGGTCATCTGCGGCATGAGTGCGCCGATCGCCATGACGCTGCAGACGATGGGCGCCGACTTCCGCCTGGCCCAGACGGCGCTGACCCTCGAGGACGCGCTCGAGCGCCTCGGCGTCAGCGCGGTGGTCAGCGAGCTCGAGCCTGACGACGCGTTCGACGACCTGACGCCGGAGACGATCACCAGCGCGGCGTCGTTCGCCAAGTCCGCCGAGTAATCCGCGCTCACCTCATTCCCTGCCATGACCGCCCTCGCCCCAGGCAAGCTCGACATCGCCGGCGTCAGCCACGAGTGGGACCTCGTGCGCGGCGAGCTGCGTATCGGCGGCCTGCCGAGCGTGACGATGTTCCGCGACTCGTCGCTGGCGCGGCTGATGTCGGCGTTCCTGGCGATGGTCGGGCCGCGGCGCTTCGCGCTGGCGCTGCAGGCCGAGGGCGTGCGCAGCACCGACGGCGACTGGCGCGTCATCTCCGGCTTCCCGAGCTTCGAGCAGGGCTTCGTCGAGCTGGCCAAGTACGCGGCGGTGTCGGGCTGGGGCGGCTGGGAATTGGTCGACCTCGACCGCGCGGCCAAGGTCGCGGTATTCCGGGTGACGAACGGGTGGGAGAGCGTCCTGCCGCGCGACGGCAGCGCGTTCAACGGGGGGCTCATCGCCGGCAAGCTGACGGGGCTGTGCCAGCGGCTGTTCGAGACGCCCTGCTGGCCGCGGCAGACGGCCTTCACCAGCGACGGCGACGCGTTCGACGAGTTCGTGATCGAGGCCTCGAACCGCTCGCTCGACGACGAGATGCGCGATCTGGCGGCCGACGATCAGGCGACCGCGGCCGACCTGCAGCAGATGCTGGCGACGGTCCACGCCAGCGCGGCGGCCCGCGAGGCGGCGCTGGCCGAGCGCGACCGGATGGTCGCGGAGCTGCAGGAGAAGATCGACGTGATCGCCGAGCAGCGGCAGGCGATCCTCACCCTGTCGACGCCGATCATCGAGCTGTGGGACGAGGTCGTCGCGGTGCCGCTGGTCGGCTCGATCGACGCTTGCCGCGCGGCGCAGGTGATGGAGCGGCTGCTCGAGGCCATCCTGCAGCGCCGGGCCCGCTGCGCCATCCTCGACCTCACCGGCGTCGAGACGGTCGACACCGCCACCGCCGACAACTTCCTCCGCATCGTCCGCGCCGTGAAGCTGCTCGGCGCCCAGGGGATGATCGCCGGGATCGGCCCGCACGTCGCCCAGACGCTGGTCGGCCTCGGCGTCGACTTGACGGCGATCCCCACTTTCTCCAACCTCCGCGAGGCCCTCAAGGCCTATATCGTCGCGCCGCGCCGCGCCGCGCCGCCGACCGCGACTATGTCGAATGTTAAGGAGCTGAGCCGATGAGCGCAGAGCCACAGTCCAACGTTGCGTCCTTCAAGGCGATGTTCGCCGGCCTCGCGGACTTCGCGGCGCTCGTCGAGCCGAGCGGGGCGGTGCTGCACATCAATGCGTCGGGCCTGCGCCTGGTCGATCGCGCCACCGACGAGCTCCAGGGCCTCACGATCGACCAGCTGAGCCCGCACGCGGCCCAGCTGATCGGCGACTGGATCCCGGCGGCCGTCGCCGCGGGCCAGTGGGAGGGCGAGGCCGAGCTGCGGCGCTCCGACGGCTCGTCGGTGCCGGTGCAGCTGACGATCGCCCCGATCCGCGACGACGGCCGCGTCAGCGCGGCCGCCATCGTCGCCCGCGACCTCAGCGAGGGGCTCCGCCTCGAGGAGGAGCTGCAGCGGCGATTCCTGCAACAAGAGGCGATCACGGCCGCGACCTCGACTCCCATCATTCAGGTGTGGGACGACATCGTCACCATGCCGGTGGTCGGCCTGGTCGACAGCGTCCGCGCGGCCGACATGAAGAACACGCTGCTCGAGGCGGTGTCCCGCACCGGCGCCCGCTTCGCCATCGTCGACCTCACCGGCGTCGACACCGTCGACACCGCCACCGCCGACCACCTGCTCCGCGTGATGCGGGCGGTCCGCCTGCTCGGGGCCCGCTGCGTCATCACCGGCATCCAGCCCGCGGTCGCCCAGATCATCGTCGGCCTCGGCCTCGAGCTGCAGGGCGTGGTCACGCTCCGCAGCCTCCGCGAGGGCCTGCGCTTCTGTCTGCGCCGCCTCGGCTTCCGCGTCACCCGCGAGGAGCAGGTCCTCGACCTCGCCGCCATCGCGGCGTCCTGAGCGCCCGACGCGGGCCCACTGGCGAGCGCGCGGCGGTCTCCGTCGCGCGCTCGGTCGTTTCTCGGGCGCCGCGTACGTCGCCGCGACGAGCGGCCGCGCGGGCCGGCTGAGTTTTCAGACATGCCCATCGAGCCATGTCCATCGAGCCATGCCCCTCGGGACATGACTCGCCCGCGGGCCACGGCCCTGAATGACCGCTGGCTGGCTGTCAGGACGTGGCCGTTCGAGCATGTCCCATGGGACATGCCTCGAGCTTCACTGCCGGCCCGGACGCACGAGGTAGCGGGTGGCGACGATGCGCTTGCCCTTGGGCAAGGTCTCCTGGACCAGGCGGTCGCTGAGGCGGAGCGCCGCGCCGAGGCCGCTGCCGAGGCCGCGCCGGCGCATCCGCTCCTCCGGCGGGATCGGGCCGTTCGCGGTGTGACCGTCGAGCAGCGCCGTCTCGAGGTCGGCGATCGGCGGGCTGCCGTCGATCGCCGCGACGACCAGCGCAGGGCCGTGCGGCCCGTTCGTCATCGCCAGCTCGATCTCCCCGCCGCCCGCGTGGCGCACCAGGTTCCACGCCAGCTCCGACGTGACGAGCGCGACCTCCTGGGCCGCCAGCCGCGGGAACCCCTCCTGCAGCGCGAGGCGTTCGGCAGCCACGCGGGCGCCGATCACATCGGCCTCGGTAGTCACGCGGTAACGACCCACGGCCTCGATGGTATCACCGTTCCCCTGCGTTGACAGGGTCGTTCGCGCGTGGCCTGCTGGTGTCATGAGCGGAGCTCGTGGCATGTGGGTGGCGGTGTCGGTGTGTCTGGCGTGCGGCGGCGGCGGCGGCAGCGGCACCGCGGACGCGGACGCGGACAGCGATTCAGGTGGTCCGAGCGGCGGCGGCGAGGTGTGCGAGGGCGAGGTCCACACCGGCGAGGCGACCTATTACGCGGCTGACGGCAGCGGCAATTGCAGCTTCGACGCGGACCCCGGCGACCCGATGGTGGCGGCGATGAACAACGTCGATTACGCGGCCTCGGCGGTGTGCGGCGCGTGCGTCGCGATCGACGGACCGGACGGATCGATCATTGTCCGAATTGTGGACAGTTGTCCGGGATGTCCGCAGGGCGACATCGATCTGAGCGAGGGCGCATTCCCGATGATCGCCGCCATGGAGCTCGGCCGCGTGCCGATCTCCTGGCGCTACGTGTCGTGCGCGACCAGCGGCCCCATCGTCTATCACTTCAAGGAGGGCAGCAGCGAGTGGTGGACGGCGGTGCAGATCCGCGGGCACAAGAACCCGATCGCCTCGCTCGAGTTCAAGGACGAGGGCGGCCAGTGGCAGGTCGTCCCGCGCCTCGACTACAATTATTTCGTGGCCGAGCAGGGCATGGGCCCCGGGCCGTACGCGTTTCGCGTCACCGACACTGCCGGCAATGTCCTCGAGGACAGCGACGTCCCGCTCGTCGAGGCCGGCGACGCGGCGGGCGCCGGCCAGTTCCCGGCCTGCGAGTGAGCGGGCCGCGGGTGAGGCTGTCCGAAGGGACATGTGGCTCGCGCGGGCGGGCGCGGGCTCAGGCGCCGGCGGTCGGGGCGGCGGGGCGCTTGTTGCGGCCGAGGCGGGTGATGCAGTACTGGAGGGCGTCGCGCAGCTTGGCGTGGACGCCGACGCGGGTGAGGTCGACGCCGAGCGAGACGATCGTCTGCGCGATCACGGGGTGGATGCCGGTCAGGATGCCCTCCGCGCCGAGCAGGCGGATCGCCTGGATCATGCCGATCAGGTGGCTGGCGGTGCCGGTGTCGACGACCTCGACGCCGGTGAGGTCGAGGATGGCGAAGCGGGCCCGCGTGCGCGCGACGGTCTGCAGCAGGTTGTCCATGATCTCGGCGGTGCGC
This sequence comes from Nannocystis pusilla, assembly GCF_026626665.1. GTDB lineage: Bacteria > Myxococcota_A > Polyangia > Nannocystales > Nannocystaceae > Nannocystis > Nannocystis pusilla. Next base: position 4,823,849 of record NZ_JAPNKE010000002.1, on the reverse strand, counting down.
ACGCTGTCGATGAGGCCGACGATCGGCAGGGTGATCACGCCGTCCCAGACCTCGATGATCGGGGTCGAGAGCTCGCGGATGACCTCCTGCTGCTTCTCGATCAGGTCGAGCTTGGCCCGCAGCTCGGCCTCGTTGCGCTTGGTGTCGCTTACGTCGAGCGAGATGCCGACCAGGGCGACGCCCGTGGTGCTCTTGACCGGGATGTACCAGTGCATCCAGTGCACGCCGTAGGTCTCGGACTGGATGCCGACCATCGGCTCGCCGGCCAGCGCCGCCCGCACCTCGGCGTGGCCCGTCTCGTTGGCGTAGACCTCGAACATGTTGGCGCCGACGAACTGGTGCGCCTGCAGGCCGGCGTCGCGCATCGCCTTGCCGTCCTGGAACAGGAACACGCCGTCGCGGTCGAGCGCCCAGGTGCTGATGTCGAGGGTGTCGAGCAGGGTGGCGAGGATGGTGCGCTCGAGGTCGCCGCGGCGGGCCTCGGTCTCACGAGCGGTGACGTCGTGGCCGTAGAGCGCGGCGCCGGTGACCTGGCCGTCGCCGTCGCGCAGCACCTGCGCCCACGACTCGAACATCAGCTCGCGCCCGGGGAGGGCGACCGCGCGGACGCGCGGCGCCTCGCCGTCGGGCGTCAGCGCGGCGCTCCAGGCCGATGGGTCGCCGGACACCGGCGCCACGTCGGCGATCGGCTTGCCGAGGGCCTCCGTCGCGCTGACGCCGAACACCTGCTCCGCCCGGCGGTTCCAGCCGGTGACGCGGAGCCGCGGGTCCAGCTCGATGACGACGTGAGGGGCCGTGCTGCTGCGTTCGTCCATGCGCCCTCAAGAGTACCCAGTTCGTGGGGGGAAAGCACGCATCCGCGAAGGCGGGCAGCTCGCCGCCGTACATGTCGGTGCGTCGAGCGGCCTGGCGGTTGGGACATGCCCGTAAAGACAGGCGGCGAGGCGCGCGCCGCGTGCTCGTCAGCCGGCCGGCGGCGCGAGGGTGATGACGCTGTAGGCGATCGCGGCGGCGCCGCCGGAGTTGCGGTAGCCGTGGGGCTGGTCGCCGCGGAACACGACGACGTCGCCGGGCCCCAGCTTCCACACGCGGCCCGACTCGCTGAGCTCGATCTCGCCGCGCTCGCACGTCAAATACTCGCGCGTGCCCGGGGTGTGCGGGATGCCCGACATGCTCGCGCCCGCGGGCAATTCCATGCGCTCGAGCTCGAGGCCGACGATCGGCTCCGGCAGCAGCCGGCGCACGCGGACCTTTCCGCGCTGGCGGGTGGGCAGGGTCGCGGCGGCGTAGAACTTCGAGGTCGTGCGCGGGGGCTTATCAGCTCCTCGAGCGAGACCTGCAGCGCGGAGGCGACCTTGATCAGGACGGTCAGCGTCGGGTTGGCGGCGCCGCTCTCGAGGTTGGCCCAGGTCGGCCGCGGCACGCCGGCGACCTTGGCGATCTGCTGCTGCGTCAGGCCGCGGGCCTCGCGGAGCTGACGGACGTTGTTGCCGAGGTACACGGGGACGGTCTCGTCGTCCATGCGGCGATGGTGGCCGGGACGGCCCGGTCGGCGCAATAACCTCGTGACAACCAAATAGCAGCGCGGTTGGTAAACGGGCCGGGCCGCTCCAGCCTGAGGACAGACCCAAAGGAGCTGCTCAAGATGACCACGAACCAAGATTCTGCCGGCACCGTCGCGCTCGTCACCGGGGCGAGCCGCGGCTTAGGTCTCGCGCTGGCGCGCGAGCTCGGACGGCGAGGGGCCCGGGTGGGGCTGGTCGCCCGCGAGGCGGCGGCGCTGACGGAAGCGGTCGCCCGGCTGCGGGCGGAGGGCGTCGTCGCCGAGGCGATCGTCGGCGACGTCGGCGACAAGCGGGCGATCCACCCGATCGCCCACCAGGCGGCGGCGCTGCTCGGGCCGGTCGACCTGCTGATCCACAACGCCAGCACGCTCGGGCCGACCCCGCTGCGGCTGCTGCTCGACACCGAGTGCGAGGATTTCGAACGCGCGCTGCAGGTCAACCTGCTCGGGCCGTTCCGCCTGAGCAAGGTGATCGCCGGGGCGATGGCGCTGCGCGGGCGCGGCACGATCGTCCACGTCTCGTCCGACGCCGCCGTCGAGGCCTACCCGCGCTGGGGCGCCTACGGGGCGTCCAAGGCGGCGCAGGACCACCTGAGCCGGACCTGGGCGGCCGAGCTCGAGGGCACCGGCGTGCGCGTGCTGGCGGTCGACCCCGGCGAGATGGACACGCAGATGCACGCCGACGCGATCCCCGAGGCCGACCGCGCCAGCCTGGCCGACCCGGCCGACGTCGCGCGGGCGATCGCGGCGCTCGTGCACGACCCGGCGGCGCGCTCGGGCGACCGCGTGCGCGCCGAGGCGTGGCGGGAGGGCCGGCGATGAACCCCGCGACCGCTCCCCGCGACGACCGGGCCGACGCCCGGCTGCTCCTCCTCGACCCGCGCACCGGCGTCCACGCCGACGCGCGCGTGCGCGACCTGCCGCGCTGGCTCGCCGCCGGCGACCTGCTGATCGTCAACGACGCCGCGACCCTGCCGGCGTCGCTGCGGGCCCGCGTCTGGCGAAAAGGCCATGTCTCCGAGGACATGTTGTCCGAGGACGTCGAGATCCGCCTGACCGGGGTCGGCGCGGCGACCTGGCGCGTCGCGGTGCTCGGCGCGGGCGACTGGCGCACGCCGACCGAGCGCCGCGCCCCGCCGCCGGCGCTGCAGGTCGGCGATCGGCTGGTGTTCAGCGAGGCGCTGGCGGCCGAGGTCGCGGCCGTGTCCCCGATCTCGCCGCGGCTGTGCGAGCTCCGCTTCGACCGCGAGGGCGCGGCGCTGTGGGGCGCGCTGTACCGCCTGGGCCGGCCGGTCCAGTACGCGTACGTGGCCGAGCCGCTGGCGCTGTGGTCGGTGCAGACGGTGTTCGCGGCGCGGCCGTGGGCGGCGGAGATGCCGTCGGCGGGCCGGCCGCTCGACTGGGAGACGCTGCTGGCGCTGCGCCGCGCCGGGGTCGAGATCGCGGCGGTCACCCACGCGGCGGGATTGTCGTCGGTCGGCGACCCGGAGCTCGACGCGGCGCTGCCCTTGCCCGAGCGCTTCGACGTGCCGGAGGCCACGGTCGCCGCGATCGCCCGCGCCCGCGCCCGCGGCGGGCGAGTGATCGCCGTCGGCACCACGGTGGTCCGCGCGCTCGAGGGCAACGCGCGCCGCTTCGGCGCGCTGCAGGCCGGCAGCGGCGAGACCGACCTGGTCCTCGGGCCAGACTTCGTCCCGCGCGTGGTCGACGGGGTGGTCACCGGCATGCACGGCCCGGGCGAGAGCCACTTCGAGCTGCTGCGGGCGTTCGCCGGCGAGGCCGCGCTGCGGGCCGGGTTCGAGCACGCGGCCGCGGCCGGCTACGTGGCCCACGAGTTCGGCGACGCGGCGCTGATCGTGCCGGGGCTGGCGCAGGCGGCGTGAGGGCGATCGCCTGTCCGCGAGGACAGGTCGACGGGGATCGAGGATGTCTGAAAGGACAGGTATCGAGAGCGTGGCTGCGGGCAGAGGACCGGCGCTCGAGGTCTCGCGACCACGGACCTATCGAGGCCGGTCCGCATCGTTGCTCGGTCCGCTAGAACATGTTCTTGAGGACAGACCGTCACCTCCGCGTCGCCTCGGTGTGTTGCAGCCGGCGGGAGACGCGAGGGGTTGACGGGGCTGGTGCCGAGGGGGTACGCAGGAGCGAACTCGCGCACGGAGCACGACGATGACACAACGGACCGGATACCCCGACGGGGCCCCCTGCTGGGCCGATCTCAACACCCCCGACCTCGACGGCGCCAGGCGCTTCTACACGGGGCTGTTCGGCTGGAGCTTCGACGAGCCGGTGGCCGCGTTCGGCCACTACACGACCGCCCGCCTCGGCGGCCGCAGCGTGGTCGGCATGGCGCCGAAGATGCCCGACCAGCAGGACATGCCCTCGGCGTGGAGCGTGTACCTCAAGACCTCCGACGCCGACGCGACGGTGCGCCGGATCGAGGACGCCGGCGGCAAGCTGCTGGTGCCGCCGATGGAGATCCCCGTCCAGGGCCGCATGGCGTTCGCGTTCGACGCGACCGGCGCGGCGTTCGGCCTGTGGGAGCCGGCCTCGCACACCGGCGCGCAGGCGTTCGACGAGACCGGGGCGATGTGCTGGCACGAGGTCAACACGCGCGGCGGCACCAGGGCCGACGCGTTCTACCGCGGCCTGTTCCCGTACGAGCAGCAGCAGGTCGGCGACGGCGAGAAGTTCGACTACGTGGTCTACCACCTCGACGGTCAACCGATCGGCGGGCGCATGCAGATGACCGCCGAGTGGGGCGATCTGCCGGCCCACTGGATGACCTACTTCCGCGTCGAGGACACCGACGCGAGCGTCGCCCGCGTGCGCGAGCTCGGCGGCAACCTCCTGCACGGCCCGTTCGACTCGCCGCACGGCCGCATCGCGGTGGTCTCCGACCCCTACGGCGCGGTCTTCTCGATCATCAGCCCGGAGCCGACCGCCGCGTCGTGAGGTCGCCCCGTCGCGCGCCCGACCTCTCGCGGGCGCGCGAGCCTGGCGCTTCGGGCATGTCTCTCGGGACATGTCCTTCGGGTCCGGCGCTCGCGCCGACGAGCCACCCCGCTACGGCTCGTAGTCGTAGATCGTCGGCATCGACTCGGGGAACGCGGCCGGCTCGACCGGGCCGTGGCCGAACAGCGCCGTGAGTCGGGCGCAGCGCTCGGGCTGGACTGCCGGGTCGCAGCGCTCGTACTCGCGCCGCAGGTCGGCGAACGCGACCGTCTCGAAGTCGGGGAAGCGCAGGGCGTCGGACACGAACGCCTGCGGGTACTCCGGGGTCGGCGCCTCGCTGCCGTGGCAGATGCCGCAGCCCGTGCCGTCCTCGCCGTCGAAGATGCGGGTGAACGGAGCGTCGTGGGCGATCGGGTCGGCGAGGGGGAATCCGATCTCGCCCTTGATCGACCGCGTCGGCGCGACGAGCTCGCCGAACTCGAGCAGGTCGAAGCCGTGACCGTCGACCGCGACCGACATGACCAGCTCGCCGGCGAACAGGAACAGGCGCGGGCTGGCCTCGCCCACCGCCGGCTGCAGGCTGATCACGCTCTTGGTCGCGGCGATCGCCAGCGGTCGCTCGAGGCGCTCGAGGAAGCAGTCGAGGGTGAGCGGCTGCGGCAGCCCATTGATGAAGGCGACGGCCTCGCCGATGGTGCGCGGGGACGCGGTGAGGTCGGTCGGCTCGGCGCACGCGGTCGGCGGCGGCGGGGGTTCGCCGGTGGTCGGTGCGGTGGTGCCGGGGGTGCCGGTCGTGGTCGGGTCGCCGGTCGAGGTGCCCGGCTGGGTCGCTCCCGGTTCGAGCGGCGACGCGCCGCCGTTGCACGCGGCTGCGAGCGCCAGCAGGCCGCCCACGATCGCGCGCGGCCCCGCCCGTCTCTCCCACGTCACTGCTCGCCCCGCCACGTCGGTGGTCACCTTACCGCCGGGGGGCCGCGGGCTCAATCAGCCGCGACCGGAGGTCGCGCGGGCCTGCGTCCGCGTCGCGGTCGGGTGGCCTGCGCAGGGGCCACCGCCCGCCGTGACATACGCGACATGGCGGTCCAGCGTCCTCGCGGGCCGCAGCCCGCCGAGCGGTCACCTCGCGTCACCCGTCGAAGCTGCGCGGCCCGATTGGCTGTCTGAAGGGACAGATCGCGCCCGCGTGGACGCGCGCGTCGGGATCGCGCCCGCGCCGGCACAGGATGCACCGCGTCGCCTGGCACGACCGGGGGCATGGGACGACGCCCGCAGGCAGGGGTGCACGGTCGTCAGGCCTGACCCCGAGAAACGGCAGGTTGTGCGGCCCTTCTCTGGCATGGCCTTGAGGTCATGCACGAACGGTCATGTCGCAGCCGCGAGCCGGAGCGACCGCTGACGGCGTGGCTCAAGGGGCATGCTCGCTCGGGCATGTCTTCTCGGACACGTCCGGAGCCTCGGCCGCCAGCTCGTCGACCAGGCGGCAGGCGCGGGCCAGGTCGACCCGCTTGTGAAATTCGATGTCGGGCCAGGTCGCGACGACCGGGCCCTTCTTGCACACGTGCAGGCAGCCGATCACGGCCACGCGCACGCGTGACCCGCTGGCGGTCGCGTAGGCGCGGGTCTGGTCGGCCAGCTGGCGCGAGACCTCGCGCGGGGCGCACGACTTGCCGACGCAGATCACGAGCGCCGGGGTGTCGTCGATCTCGCGCTTGTGCAGGCTCTTGCGGAGCTTTCGCTTCTTGCCCATGAGGTCCGTCCGCGCCGACAGCCGGCGCGAACGGAGTCTAGCGCCGCGGGGCCGAACGGCCGCCGCGGACGGCCTGGACGCGCGATCTGGGCGGTCCGCGTCCAGTCGGGCTCGCCAGGGCTCTCGCCGCGCGAGTCACGGCGTCATCATGCGAGCCCGACCAGCTTGTCGGGGTTGCGCATGATGTAGATGCCGGTCGCGGCGCCGTGCTCGTCGTAGGCGAACGAGACGGCGGCGAGCGTGCTGCCGTCCTGAGCCCGCAGGACCAGCGCGCGCGCCGTTGAGGTCGGGGGCCTCCCACACGAGGGTGCCCCCGACGCGGTGCAGGGTGTCCCGCACGAACGCGAGGACCGCCTCGCGGCCGCGCAGAGTGTCGCGCAGGGCGGCCACCTTGCCGCCGCTGTCGACCTGCAGCTCGACGTCGCTGGCCAGCAGCGCGGCGAGCCGGCCGGTGTGGCCGCCGACGACGGCGGCCTCGAAGGCCGCGAGCAGCTCCTCCTGCCGCTCGCGCGGGGTGACGTGGCGGACGCGGGCCTGCTCGACGTGGCCGCGGGCCCGCGAGACCAGCTTGCGGCAGCCGACCTCCTCCATCTGCAGGGTGCGCGCGGTCTCGGCGTAGGAGACGTCGAACACCTCGTGCAGCAGGTACGCGGCCCGCTCCTTCGGCGTCAGCCGCTCGAGCACCAGCAAGAAGGCGGTGGTCAACGACGACGCCAGCGAGACGCCGTCGTCGGCCGCGGTCGGCAGCGGCTCGGGCAGCCAGTTGCCGACGTACTCGACGCGCGACCGGTGGGCCGAGCGCATCATGTCGATGCAGCGCCGGGTGCACACGGTGGTCAGCCAGCCGCCCGGGTTGTCGACCGCGTCCGTCGCCGCGGCCCGCCACTTGAGCCAGGTGTCCTGGACGGCGTCCTCGGCGTCGGCGCGCGAGCCGAGCAGGCGGTAGGCGAGGCCCAGCAGCATCGGCCGGGCCGCGGCGAACACGTGGTCGTCGTCGTCGAGGAGCGTCATGTCAGTGGGTCGAGATCGCCAAGCGGTTGAACATGTTGATCATGCCGATCGTGGCCGTCAGCGCGGCGATGTGCTCGTCGCTGAAGTGCTGGCGCAGGCGCGCCCGCAGCGGGCCGTAGTCGGTCTTGCGGTCGAGCACGGTGAGGGCCTCGGTCCACGCCAGCGCGGCCTTCTCGCGCTCGTTGAAGATGTCGACGTGGTCCCAGACGATGAGGCGATCGAGCCGGTCCCCGGTCTCGCCGTGCGCCCGCGCCTCGCGGAGGTGCATCTCGATGCAATGGACGCAGCCGTTGATCTGCGAGGCGCGGGTGAGCACGAGGTGGTAGATGGTGCGATCGAGGCCGTGGCTGTCGACCGCGCGGGCCAGCTCCTTCGCGTGTTTGATGACGTCGGAGAGGTGCTGCTCGAGGCGGACGGGATGGGTGTCGCTCATGGTGTTCGCTTCCTTCGTAGGCTTGTCGAGCGAGCCGCCCGGGTTGTGACACGCGACGAAGAATTTTTTGTCCGCGCGAGGTCGCGCGTCGGGCGAGGCTGCGCGCAGGGCGCGGGTTCATGGTTGGGCTGACTCATGCGACATGTCGCGAGGGACATGTGATTGTCTCTCATGACATGGCTTTCGAGACAGGTCAGCTCAGATGATTGCAAATCGTGTAAGCGGGCTTACGCGGCGTGCTGCAGCGAGCGGCGTTTGCGGGCGCGGCATCGCGTGCTAGGTTGCCGCCATGGGTCTGACCTTCCCCAACGAATCGGCGGATTACCGGGCCGCGCGCGAGCGGCTGCTGGCGCGGGAGATCGAGCTGCGGCGCCTCACCGAGGCGGTAGCGCGCGAGCGGCGGGCGCTGCCCCCGGGCGGCGCGGTGCCGGAGGACTACGTGTTCGAGGCGGTGATCGACGGGGCGGTGAAGCAGGTGCGGCTGTCGCAGCTGTTCGCGCCCGGCAAGGACACCCTGGCGATCTACAGCTACATGTTCGGGCCGGAGCGCGAGCGGCCGTGCAACATGTGCACGCCGCTGCTCGACGGGCTCGACGCGGCCGAGCCCAACATCCGCCAGCGGCTGTCGCTGGTGGCGGTGGCGGAGTCGCCGGCGTCGCGGCTGGCGGCGTTCGCCCAGGATCGCGGCTGGCGGAACCTGCGGCTGGTGTCCGCCGCCGGCAACCACTACAACCGCGACTACCACGGCAAGGGCGCCGAGGGCGGCGACACGACGATGCTCAACGTGTTCCGCCGCGAGGGCGGGGCGGTCCGTCACTTCTGGGGCACCGAGATGGCCCACACCGACGGCGAGCCCGGTCAGGACCACCGCGGCCTCGATCCGCTCAGCCCGATCTTCGCGATGTTCGACCTCACGCCCGAAGGCCGCGGCGACTTCTATACGAAGCTGTCGTATCCGTGACCGCGAGGTGGCCAGCGCGCACGCGTCGTGGCCCCATGGGCGCCGCTTGCCGCGCCGGCGCGCGCGCTGATATCGTCGGCGTGTGCCGCCAGCCCGCGCGACGTGGATGATCGGGCCCGCGTGGGATGTCGCCGCGCTGGCGTTCGGCTGGCTGCCGTTCTACCTGTGGCTGGTCGTGGGCCTCGGCCTCGGCGCGCAGGCGTTCGGCGGCGCGCCGCTGTCGAAGGGCGAGCTCGAGGCGGCGACCGCGGCCGCCGTGCTGGCGGCGCTGGCGATCAGCTACGTGCACCGCCACTACACCTTCGTGGTGGTGTACGGCGACCGCGAGGTGTTCTCGCAGCGGGCCCGCGCGTACTGGCTGGCGCCGGCGCTGATCGTGACGATCCTGGTGCTCGCCAAGGCGACCGCGGGGCTGTCGCCGGCGACGGTGGCGGGCATCAAGCTGTCGCCGTGGCAGATCGCGCTGTTCGTGACCGGGGCGTGGAACATCTGGCACACGCTGCAGCAGCGCTACGGGCTCTTGCGGATCTACGCCGGCAAGCTGGGCGGCGGCACGGAGCGGCCCGAGCAGGCGCGGCGCGACCGGGCGCTGATCTGGCTGGCGACGGTGAGCGTGGCGGTGGCGCTGCCGCTGCTGCGGCCGCAGCTGCTGGCCGGCCACGTCAACGCGCGCAAGGCGGCGCGAGTATTGGCGCCCTTGGCAGAAGCGTGGTGGGCGTGGGCGCTGCTGGCCGCGCTGGTCGGGGCGTTCGGATGGGTGCTGCTGCGCTGGCTGCAGCACGAGCTGCGGCCCCGGCGACCCCCGGGCAGCGGGCGCCGCGGCTGGCGATGATGGGCTCGACGCTGCTGCTGTTCGCGGTGTTCCTGGTCCACGGGCCGGTGGTCGGCTACCTGTGCTTCGGGACAGCTCACGCGGTCGAGTACATGGCGTTCGTCCATCACTACGGGACGAAGAAGTACGGCCGCGGCGAGCGGCGCGGCGCGGCGGCGAGGCTGCTCGGCGACGTGCGTGTGGCCGTGCCGGCGCTGTTCGGCGGGCTCCTGCTGGTGTTCTGGCTGATCCAGGAGCAGCGCCGCAGCGACGTCTATCTGATCTACTACACCGCGACGTCTTGGCTGCACTTCCTGTACGACGGGTGGATCTGGAAGGTGCGCCGGCCCGAGCTGGCGCGCACGTTAGGGCTCGGGGCGCGGCCTCCAGCTGGCGCTTGAGACATGTTCTAAAGGACAAGAGACAGCGACGAGCCGGCGGGCGGGGCCCGTCGGCGCGGCGATGGGCGCGAGCGGCTCAGGCGTGGCGCTCGACGTGGTGCGGGGCCGGGACCGGGAGGCCGCCGGTGACCTCGCCGATGACCCGCTGGGTGTCGTCGGCGACCTGACCGAAGTGGAGGTTGCTGCAGAACGGCCGCACGTAGAGGAGGGTGCCGGCGGCGTTGTACTCGAGGATGCCGACCTGGGGGGCCGGCGTTGCGACGACGTTGGGGATCTGCTGCAGGCGCGCGGCCAGGGCGGCGATGACCGCGTGCGGGTCGACGCCGTGGGCAAGCTGCGCCCGCAGGTCGACGCGACGCACCGGGTTGGCCGAGTAGTTGACGATGTTGTCGGAGAACAGCTTGTTGTTGCCGATGAACACGCGGACGTTGTCGCCGGTGTCGATGGTGGTGGCGAACAGGCCGATCTCGCGGACGTCGCCGGTCACGCCGGCGCCGCTGATGGCGTCGCCGACCTTGAACGGGCGCAGGACGACGAGGAAGATGCCGGCGGCGAAGTTGGCCAAAGGCCCGACCACGCCATGCCGATGGCGACGCCGGCGGCGGCGAGGACCGCGGCGAACGAGGTCGACTCGACGCCGAACAGGCCGAGGATGGCGACCAGCAGGATGATCTTCAGCAGGACGCTGAGGGCGGAGTTGACGTAGTGGCTGAAGGTCGGATCGATGCCGCGGGCCGTCATGGCGCTGCGCACGACCCGACCGGCGCCGGAGATGAGGATCCCGCCGACGATCCAGAGGACGATCGCGCCGACCGCCTTCCACGCGAACGGGATCACGTATTGCTGCATGACGGCCGAGAGGTCGGGGAGTAATCTGCTGCGACGAGCATGGGTCTCCTGGGCTGCGAGGGGTAAATCCGAGGCAAGGTTCGTCGGTTCGGCGCTCCGGCGCAATCACCGCTGAATGCCCGCCGCGCGGCGGAGAAATGGGGCGGGCGCTCGGGCGGGCGCCCGCCCCCGCATGAAACTCCCCGCGGCTGCAGGCGGCGCGGACGATCGCCGGCGTGGCGTCGCTTACTTCACTGCGTTTCGTGGCGAGATCACGCGGGCCGCCCGGCGCGGAATGGTTCGAGCTGACCCGAAGTTCAGGTGCCGATCGCGCGCGCCAGGAGGACCAATGCGGGCACGCACACGGCGAGGACCACGAGGGTCGAGACCAGACCGAAGCGCAGGTACTCGAAGAAGCCGAGCTCGTGGGCGTCGGCGGCCTTCTCGGCGACGATGATGTTGGCGACCGAGCCGATCAGGGTGAGGTTGCCGGCCACCGTGGTGACGAAGCCGAGCAGCACCCAGGCGAAGGTCGAGCCGTCGGCGGCCACGTGCGGCGCGGCCAGCAGGACCATCGGCACGTTGGAGACGAGGTTCGAACCGAGCAGGTACAGGAGCGACAGCGCCGAGATGCCGGCCGCGCCGTCGTGGCCGAGCCGGGGCCGAGCGCGGCCCAGGCGGCGTCGACGAGGCTGGTGGTCTCGAGCCCGGCGACGACCACGAACAGGGCGGCGAAGAACACCAGCAGGGTCCAGTCGACGCGGGCGAAGATCGCCTGCGGGTCCTCGCGCTCCAGCAGCACCAGCGCGACCACCCCGCCGAGCGCGGCGTAGCCGAGGTGGGCGCCGGCGAAGAAGGCGACGACGACCCCGATCACGACGACGACCACGCGCGCGAGCCGGCCGCGATCGAAGCTGGCCGCAGGGACAGGTGCGAGCGGGCCGCCGCCGAGGTCGCGGCGGTAGTAGAGCAGCAGGAGGCCGATATTGATGGCGAGCGCGAGCGCGGCCGCCGGCGCGGCCAGGGCCGAGAAGGCGGCGAAGGACAGGCCGCTGAGCCCGCCGACGATCATGTTCTGCGGGTTGCCGACGAGGGTGGCGGCGCTGCCGAGGTTGGCGCTGGTGGCGGTGGCGATGAGATAAGGGCCGAGCGGCAACCTGGCCTTTTGGCAAGCCACGACCACGAGCGGGGTCAAGAACACGCACACCGCGTCGTTGACGAACAGCGCGCTCATGGCCCCGGCCAGCGCGGAGACGGCGACGAGCAGGCCGACGGGGGTGCGCGCGCGGGCGATCGCGCGGGCGGCCGCCCACTCGAAGAAGCCGGCCCGCTCGACGTAGGCGACCAGCGCCATCATGGCGAACAGCAGCAGGATGGTGTCGCCGTCGATCGCGGCGTAGCTGGCGGCCGGCCGCAGCGCGCCCACGGCGACCATGAGGAAGGCGCCGAGCAGGGCGCCCGCGGGCCGGCCGATCGGGAGCACGCGCAGGCGCCTGGCGGCGATCAGGACGTAGGTGACGGCGAAGACGGCGACGACGACCGCGGTCAAGCGCCGGTGAGGGTCGCACGGGCGCGGGCGATCGTCGAGCGAGCGCGGGCGAAGGCTGGGACGGGCCGCGCGTCGCGGAGGCGACGAGCCGCGCGCTGCCAGCCGTGCGTCGAGCTCGCACGGGCATGGAGCCCCGGCGCGGCCGCGACGAGTCGGCCGCCCCGCCGCGTCGCGTTCGCCTCACAGCACGTTTCACGCGGGCTGATGCGAGCGGGCGCTCGCGTCAGAGGCCACGCCACCCGGGCGCCGCTCGCTTGCCCACGCACGTGCTGTCAGTCCGGCGGCGGCTGGCCCTTGAGCTCGGCCTTGATCGTGCGGCGCCGGCGGGCGTCGTCGGCGAGCTTGCGCTGCCACTGGGCGATCCGCGGCGCCACCAGCTCGTTGGTCTTGTTCAGCTTCTCGAGCATCGGCGCGGTCAGGCCCTTGCCGGCGTGCAGGGCGGCGTAGAACTCGTCGAACACCGCGGCGATCTCGGGCTCGACGCTGTCGGACGGCGGGCGGTGCTGGGTGCGGTGCTCGGGCTTGACCGCCGCCAGCGCGGTCTCGGCGTCGCCCTTGCCGATCCACTTGAGGACGTCGCGCACGACCCGCTGCGGCTCGGCGAGCAGGCCCTCGTAGGACTGCACGTGGACCGGGTAGCGGCGGATGGCGATGTCGCGGACGAGGGCGAAGTTCTCGGCCCACCACTCGAGCGCGCCGGGCATGCGCAGCGGCACGAGGTCGTCCTTGCCCTCTTTGCGGCGGTTGTCGTCCTCCATCGCGTAGAGCCGGCGGATCGACGACTCGTACTCGCGCCACTCGCGGACGGTGGCGATGACCTTGGTGATGAAGGCGCGATCGCTGCGGACGAGGCCGGGGATGAACACCTTGACCGCGTGGTGCTGGACCTGCTCGGGGAACAGGTAGGCGCCGGTCTTCGGGTGCGGGTTGGTCTTGTAGTAGATGCCGCGGCGCAGGTGCGACTCGTAGAAGCCGTCGGGGTTGGCGGCCTTGATGGTCTGCTCCCAGCGGCCGCTGAACTGCTCGCCGATGTACGTAAAGCCGGCGCCGATCAGGATCTGCATCCACATCGAGGTGCCGGAGCGCTTGGTGCCCGTGACGATGATCATGCGAACAGGACCTCCAGGGTCGCGTGGGGGGCGGCGGCGGTCAAGCCGGCCAGTCGAGCCCGGCGACCAGCGCCGCGAGGCGCGTGAGGTGTTCGGCGTCGCGGTCGTCGAAGTTGGCGAGGCGGTCGCTGTCGAGGTCGATGACGCCGAGGACCCGCTCGCCGCGGACGATCGGGACCACGACCTCGCTGCGCGAGTCGGCGTCGCAGGCGATGTGGCCGGGGAAGGCCTCGACGTCGGGGACCACCAGCGCCTCGCGGCGGGCCGCCGCGGTGCCGCACACGCCCTTGCCGGGGGCGATCCGGGTGCACGCGAGCTTGCCCTGGAATGGCCCGAGGACCAGGTCGTCGCCGACCCGGCGATAGAAGCCCGCCCACGACACGCCCGGGAGCTGCTTGAGGCAGGCCGCGAGGTTGGCCAGGTTGGCCACCAGGTCCGGCTCGCCCTCGACCAACGCGTGCGCGGTCGCCAGCAGCTCGGTGTAGATCTCGGCCCTGTCCGCGCCCGCAGGGAGGTTCCAAGTGTGCATCGCGGCGACGCTATCACGCCCGTGAGCGGGCAACCGGCGGCGCGCGGCGACGCGATCCTCGCGGCGCGGGCCGCGAAGGGCCTGCATGGGCTCGGCGGGCGAGCGGCGTTCGTGGGGGGCGCGGAAGACAAGTGAGCCAGCGCGCGCCTCCGCGCGACAGATGCCACGCGACGATTTGATATCTTCCGCCCGCTCATGACTGCCTCGACCCGCAAGCGCGACCCCTTCCACGCCAAGGACACGATGACCACGCCGATGGGCCCGCGCGCCGTCTACCGGCTCGACCGGCTGCGCGAGCTCGGCCCGGTCGACACGCTGCCCTACTGCATCAAGGTCCTGCTCGAGGCGTGCCTGCGCAACGTCGACGACTTCATCGTCACCCAGGATCACGTCAAGGCGCTGGCGGCCTACGACCCGAAGAACGTCGGCGAGGTCGAGATCCCGTTCATGCCGGGCCGCGTGGTGCTGCAGGACTTCACGGGCGTGCCGGCGGTGGTCGACCTGGCGGCGATGCGCGAGGCGATCGTCAAGCTGACCGGCAACGTGAGCAGCGCCGAGAAGGTCAACCCGCTGGTCCCGTGCGACCTGGTGATCGACCACTCGGTGCAGGTCGACGCGTTCGGCACGCCGCAGGCGCTGCGCATCAACTCGAAGCTGGAGTTCGAGCGCAACCTCGAGCGCTACCAGTTCTTGAAGTGGGGCCAGCGCGCGTTCAACAACTTCCGCGTGGTCCCGCCGGCGACCGGCATCGTCCACCAGGTCAACCTCGAGTACCTGGGGACGGTGGTGTGGGACGGCGCGGGCGAGCAGGCCGGCGCGATCTACCCCGACTCGCTGGTCGGCACCGACAGCCACACGACGATGATCAACGGGCTCGGGATCGTCGGCTGGGGCGTCGGCGGCATCGAGGCCGAGGCGGTCATGCTCGGCCAGCCGATCTACATGCTCATCCCCGAGGTCGTCGGCGTGAAGCTGTCGGGCAAGCTGGCCGAGGGCTGCACGGCGACCGACCTGGTGCTGCGCATCACCGAGCTTTTGCGCAAGCGCGGCGTGGTCGGCAAGTTCGTCGAGTTCTTCGGGCCCGGCCTGTCGCACATGCCGGTCTCGACCCGCGCGACGATCGCCAACATGGCGCCCGAGTACGGCGCGACGATCGGCTTCTTCCCGGTCGACGAGCACACGATCGAGTACCTGCGCCTGTCGGGCCGCGACGCCGGGCTCCTGCAACTGGTCGAGGAATACTCGAAGCAGCAGGGCCTGTGGCGCGACGACTCGCGCGAGGTCCGCTACACCGAGGTGCTCGAGCTCGACCTCGGCACCGTCGAGCCGTCGCTGGCCGGGCCGAAGCGCCCGCAGGACCGCATCGCCCTCGGCGCGATGAAGAAGCAGTGGCGCTCCGACCTGCACGGCAAGACGTTCGGCCGCCCGGAGAGCGCGCCCGGCCAGCCGGTCGAGCTCGACGGCCAGAAGTTCGAGCTCAAGGACGGCGCGGTGGTGGTCGCGGCGATCACGAGCTGCACCAACACCTCGAACCCCGAGGTGATGATCGCGGCCGGCCTGGTCGCCCGCAAGGCGGCCGCGCTCGGCCTCACGCGCAAGCCGTGGGTCAAGACCTCGCTGGCGCCGGGCTCGAAGGTGGTGACCGAGTACTTCCGCGCCGCCGACCTGACGAAGGACCTCGACGCGCTCGGCTTCAACCTGGTCGGCTACGGCTGCACGACCTGCATCGGCAACTCGGGCCCGCTGCCCGACCCGATCTCGGCGGCCATCCAGCAGGGCGACCTGGTGGCGACCTCGGTGCTGTCGGGCAACCGCAACTTCGAAGGCCGCATCAACCCCGACGTCAAGGCCAACTACCTCGCCTCGCCGCCGCTGGTGGTCGCCTACGCGATCGCCGGCACCGTCGACATCGACCTGCAGAACGACCCGATCGCGCAGGACAAGGACGGCAAGGACGTCTACCTGCGCGACATCTGGCCGAGCCAGGCCGAGGTGCAGGCGCTCATCGACGAGTGCGTCACGCGCGAGCAGTTCATCGTGCAGTACTCCGACGTGTTCAAGGGCTCGGAGGAGTGGCAGGCGATCGCCGAGGTGCAGAGCCAGCTGTACGCGTGGGACGAGGCCAGCACGTACATCCAGAACCCGCCGTTCTTCGCCGAGCTCACCCCCGAGGTGCGGCCGATCCGCGCGATCCAGGGCGCCCGCGTGCTCGCGGCCATGGGCGACTCCGTGACCACCGACCACATCTCGCCCGCGGGCTCGATCAAGCGCGACTCGCCGGCCGGCAAGTTCCTGATCTCGCGCGGCGTCACGCCGGAGATGTTCAACCAGTACGGGGCGCGCCGCGGCAACGACCGGGTGATGACCCGCGGCACGTTCGCCAACACGCGGATCCGCAACGCCCTGGTCGAGCTGCAGGTGCCGGGCGGCAAGGAGGGCGGCTACACCGTCGACTTCCTCGACAACCAGGTCAAGTTCATCTACGACGCGGCGATCCACTACCAGGAGGCCGGCGTGCCGCTGGTGGTGCTCGCGGGCAAGGACTACGGCATGGGCAGCTCGCGCGACTGGGCGGCCAAGGGCACGTTCCTGCTCGGGGTGAAGGCCGTGATCGCCGAGAGCTTCGAGCGCATCCACCGCTCGAACCTGGTCGGGATGGGCGTGCTGCCGCTGCAGTTCAAGGCCGGCGAGTCGCGGACGACCCTGGGTCTGCGCGGCGACGAGGTGTTCGACATCGCCGTCGACGACGACGTGCGGCCGCTGCAGGAAGTGCGGGTCACCGCACGGAACGCCGCTTCGGGGGCCGTGGTGCGCGAGTTCACCGCCATCGCCCGGCTCGATACGCCGGTCGAGGTCGAGTACTACCGCAACGGCGGCATCCTCCACACCGTGCTGCGCAAGATGGCGGGCTGAGGCGCGGGGGCCTAAGCTCGGGATCGCCGTGCTGATGGACGACGACGAGCTGCCCCCGCTCTACACGCGGCGCGCCGCGTGGTTCCACCTGCTGACCGCCCCCGCCGACTACGCCAGCGAGGCCGCCGAGCTGGTCCGCATCATCCGCGAGTCCGGCTCGGGGCCGCTGGCGACGCTGCTCGAGCTCGGCGCCGGCGGCGGCAACATGGCGTCGCACTACAAGCGCGACGTCGCGGCCACGCTGGTCGACCGGTCGCCGTCGATGCTGGCGCTGTCGCGCACGATCAACCCCGAGTGCGAGCACCTGGTCGGCGACATGCGCACGCTCCGGCTCGGCCGCAGCTTCGACGCGGTGCTGGTCCACGACGCGGTGATGTACATGACCAGCGCCCAGGCCCTGCGCGCGGTCATGCGGACCGCGCTGGCCCACCTGCGACCCGGCGGCGTGGCCGTGTTCGCGCCCGACTGCACGCGCGAGACGTTCACCCCCGGCACCGCCCACGGCGGCGACGACGACGGCGAGCGCGGCCTCCGCTACCTCGAGTGGACCTTCGACCCGGACCCCGAGGACGCGACCTACACCGTCGACTTCGCGCTGCTGCTGCGCGACGGCGACGAGGTGGTGTGCGAGCACGAGCGCCACACCTACGGGCTGTTCAGCCGCGGCGAGTGGCTGGACATGCTCGAAGAGACAGGCTTCAAGGCGCTGGCGCGGGAGACCGAGCTCGGGCCGCTGTTCGTCGCGGTGCGCCCGCGCGGCTGAGGCGGGCGGCGCCGGGCGTGGCTAGCTCCGCTCGGGCGCGGGCCCGCCGGGCACGGCGGCGATGACCACGGCCGCGCGGGCGTGCCCGGGGACGCCCGCGACTCGACCGAGCGGGCCGGCGATGCAACATGTCCTCGAGGGCACGCCCGTGCGGACCGGCGATGCAACATGTCCTCGAGGGCACGCCCGTGCGGACCGGCGATGCAACGTGTCCTCGAGGGCACGCCCGTGCGGACCGGCGATGCAACATGTCCTCGAGGGCACGCCCGTGCGGACCGGCGATGCAACATGTCCTCGAGGGCACGCCCTCGAGGACATGCTCGATCGCGCATTTCTCGAGGAGCATGTCCTCGGGGACAGCTCAAGGCGGCGGGCCGAGGCGGGCGGTCCAGGCGGCGAGGGTGGCCTGCATGTCGGCCACCACGGTGGCGCCGTTCGCCGCCAGCGAGCGCACCAGCAGGCTGGCCGGCAGGGCGTCGGGCTCGTCCGGGAGGGCCTGGGTCGCGGCCACCGCGGTGAGGTCGTCGCCGGCGGCCGCGGCCGCTGCGACGCGCTCGCCGAGGTACCAGCGGGCCATCGCCAGCTCGCGCTCGGGGCCGACCCACGCGGTCGACCAGCGGGCGACGACGCCGGGATCGGCGAGCCCCTGCGGCTCGCTCGCGCCGCTGCGCAGGGCGGCCTCGGCCAGTCGCAGCGAGCACACGGCCTCGCGCGCGAGGATCGGCAGGACCTCCTCGCGGCGCGGGGCGAAGGCCATGAAGGCCGGGCCGGCGGGCAGGTTGCGGGCCTCGGCGACCTGAAGGGCGTCGCGGGCGATGGCGAAGCCGACGGCGCCGGCGAGCAGCGGGCCGCGGCCGCGCAGGTAGGCGCCGAGGCGCAGCGCCGCCGCGAACGCGGGGTCGCCGTCGTCGCGGCCGTGCCGGAAGGCGAGGCGAGCCAGGCGGAACATCTCGACGGTCCGCGGCGGCCCGGCCGAGAGGTCGGCCGGATCGACGATGCAGAGCTCGTCCCCGAGGCCGCCGCCCTGGCCCCACGCGGCCAGCGCGGCGAGGGCCTGCTGCGTTGCCGGGTCGCTGGCGGGCTCGGGCGGTCGCGCCGGCTCCCACGCCTCGTCGCGCGCTCCGGCCCGGCGCAGCGGCTCCAGGGCGGCGTGGAGCCCCTCGATCGGCGCGTTGGCGTGGCGCGTCTCGGCGGCCCACGCCTCGACGCGGCTCCACGTGCCGGCGACGTGCTCGGGCGAGGCCGCCGGCGGGGCCAGCCACGGCCGCGCGGCGAACCACCCGGCGGCCGTCAGGGCGAGCAGCACGAGCAGCAGCGCGGCGAGCCCCGGAGCAGGACGGACACGGCCCGACGATCCCACGCGCGCCGCCGAGGGTCAACGGGCGCGGACGTCCGTGGGGGCGGACGCGCGGGGCGGGGATTTCAGATGTGACCTTCAAGACATGTCCTTGCGGACAGCAGCGGCGACCGGCGTCACTGGCTGTCCGGACATGTCCGAACAGTCATGGGCCCTGCGGCCCCTCGTCGGCGCTGTCGAGTCGCTTGCCGTCGAGCTCGGTGGCCTGGCGGTCGAGCTCGCGCTGCACGGCCTGCTTCTCGGTCCGCGTGCGGGCGTGCCGGACGCGGTTGGCCTCGGCCTTCTGCTCCTTCTCGGCGCGGGCCTTGGCCTTGCGATAACGATTCAGATTGATCACATCGCCCATGGGTAGGCCACGACAGTAGCGAGGCCGCGATCGAGACGCCAGCAGGGGCTCTCTCAGCGCCTCGGGCGCCGCGTTCGACCTTTGCGGAGTGGCCCCAGCGTCGATTGTGCGGCGACAGGTGGGGGCGCCGGCAGCGACAGGCGGAGCCTGACGCGAACGTCGATTCGCCAGTGGCACTTTTCTCCACGGGCGCCAGCAGACCGCGCGGCCACGAGCAGCGGCGGCGTCGTGCGATCGCGCGATCGCAGCTCGGCCCCCTCACACGCGCGCGCGAGGGGCCAAGAGTTCGCTCGCGGCGGGCGAGCAGGAATGCGGTGACGCGCCGCCGATCAGCGGCGGAATTGCCAGGTCCGCACGCCGCCGGCGGTGTTGCCGTCCCAGTGGTCGGGGTGCGGGATGAGGGCCAGGAACACGCGGCCGGTGCAGCGCGCCGCCGCAGGCTCGAGCGTCCGCAGCAGGGCCTCGGGCTCGGGGACCATCGAGGCGACGAACAGCTTGTGGTGCGCGGACCCGAGGACCAGCTTGTTGAAGTCGTGGACCGGGTCGGGGCGGTCGAGCGCCAGCTCGGACTCGACTTGCCACAGCACCTCCGTGAGGTACCAGAGCTCGCCGATCTGGACGCTGCGGCTGAGGGTGATGTCGTGCAGCAGATCGCCGGTGCCGAGGCGCGGGCGGGCGTCGTCGTGATAGCGGCTCAGGATGTCGACGTCTTTGCCCTCGTGCTCGCGCAGGGCGTCGGCGAGGGCGAGCACGAAGTGACGCGAGCGAGCCTTGTGTCGCTCCTTCCGCGTCGTCTCGGCGGTCGGGCGGGCCTGCGCGGCGCGCAGCGCCCCTTCGACCAGGTCGTGCAATTCACTGAGTTCGTGAGACGGCGCGTCGGACAGTGCCAAGGTCGTCTGAGGATGCCGGAGCCGACGGTCGGCGACAATCACCCGTGAGCGCGCGCCGGCGCGCCGGCGCTCAGGTGGACGGGGCGCTCAGGGCGTCGAGCCGCCGCTGCATCTCCGCCGCCGAGACGTCCTCGACGCGGCTCTGGACGTTCCAGCGGTGGCCGAACGGGTCGGTCAGGCGGGCCGAGCGGTCACCGTAGAACTCGACTTCGATCGGCCGCTCGAGCCGGGCCCCGGCCGCGACGGCGCGGGCGGCGACGGCGTCCACGTCTTCGACGTACACGGTCAGCGTGTGGGAGATGCGGTCGGAGGTGGGCGCGAGGAAGCCGAGCGACGGGTACTCGCTGGCCACCGCGATGCGGCCCCCGAACACCGACAACTCGGCGTGGGCGACCCGCCCGTCGGGTTCGTGCAGGCGCAAGATCTCCTCGGCGCCGAAGGCCTTGGCGTAGAAGTCGAGCGCGGCCGTCCCGTCGCGGACGACGAGGTTGGGGATCACGCGCGGGCCGGGGGAATCGGGCTGAGCTTGGACATGGCTGTTTCCTTGCAGCTCAACCTAATCGCCTGCCCGGGGGTCGGTCTTGAACAAGTGCACCTGCCGCGCGGCGGCCTCAGCCGAACGTGAGGTCGCCGAGGAGCGCCCGGGCGTCGGTCGGGGTGACGCCGGTGAAGCCGCGGATCTCGCGGGTCAAATGGGCCTGATCGGCGAACCCGAATTCGGCCGCGAGGGCGGCCCAGGTGGTCTGTGGGCCCCACTTCAGGCGGCGCACCAGATGGTCGAAGCGGACCAGGCGCGCCAGCACTTTTGGCGGCACGCCGACCCGATCGCGGAACAGGGCGATCAGGTGCTTGCCGCTGTAGCCGAGCTCGCTCGCCAGGCGGCCGATGTCGACCGCGCCGGCGCTGGCCTCGATCCGGCGGCAGGCCCAGGCGACCGTGCCGACCTCGAGGCGGGCCTCGGCGAGCCGCGCGGCGATGAAACTTTCGACCATGTCGAAACGGTCATCCCAGTCGGGGCGCGCGGCGAGGCGCTCGGCCAGGCCCCGGTGCGCGCGCGGCAGCAGGTCGTCGAGGTGGACGACGCGGCCGGCCAGCTCGGACAGCGCCACGCCGAACAGCAGGCGCGCGCCGATCGGGGTCAGGTTGAGCTGGATGCCCGCCTGCGCGCCGTCGTGGCCGGTCTCGGTCCAGCAGTCGTTCAGGCCGGCCACGAACCCGCCGGCGTAGCGCGAGGCGTGCCGTCGCCGTCGTGGACGCGGATCGGCGGGCCGAACTCGATGATGACGACGACCTGCGGCAGCGGGAACTCGCGCCGCAGGCACGGCAGCGCGGCCGCCTCGCTGTAGCCGAGGAGGCCGCGCACGTGGGCCCGCAGGCCGGCCGGGAGCTCGCGGGTGGCGACCTCCCAGCGGGAGCCGCCCGCCTCGCTGCGGGTCACGCGGGCGCGGCGGTGCGGGTCCACGGCCACCTGTCCCTCAGGTCAGGAGCGACAGCGGGCTCTCGAGCAGCTTGCGCAGGGTCTGCAGGTACTTGGCCGACTCTGCCCCGTCGAACACGCGGTGGTCGCTGCACAGGGTGACGCGCATGCGCTTGCGGGCGACGAGCTGGCCGTCCTCGACCACGGCCTCGTCCTGGACCGCGCCGACGGCCAGGATCGCGGCCTCGCCGGGGTTGACGATCGCGCAGAACTCCTCGATGCCGAACATGCCGAGGTTCGACACGGTGAAGGTGCTGCCGGTCAGCTCCTCCGGCTTGAGCGTCTTCTCCTTGGCGCGGGTGCCGAGGTCGCGGACGTCGATCGAGACCTGCTTGAGCGTCTTCTGGTCGGCGAAGCGGACCGGCGGGACGATGAGGCCGTCGTCGAGCGCGACCGCCACGCCGACGTGGACGTCGCCGCGCTCGACGATGCCGTTGTCGGTGTAGTAGGCGTTGACCCGCGGGTGCTTGCGCAGCGCGCGGGCGGCCGCGAGGATCACCAGGTCGTTGAGGCTCGCCTTGGTGCCGTCGACCGAGAGGTTGAACTCGGCCCGCAGCGCGACCGCCTTGTCCATGACGATCGGCATCGTCAGGTAGATATGCGGGATCTCCCGCTTCGCCTGGCCCATGCGCTTGGCGATCGTCTTGCGCATCTGCGACAGCTTGACCGTGCGGTCGGGCCGGCTGATGTACGGGCGGCCGTGCTCGTCGACGTCGGCCGCGTGGGCGCCGGCGGCCTGGCTGGCCGTCGGGACAGGTCCCGCAGCGCCGGTCGCGGCGGCGGCCGGGCGGGCCTGCGGGCCCTTGGCGATCGCCTGCTCGACGTCGGCCTTGACGACCCGACCGCGCGGGCCGGAGCCCTGGATCTGGCCCAGCTCGAGGTCGTGCTCGCGGGCCAGGCGGCGGGCCACCGGCGAGGCGGGGATCCGGCCGCGATCGACCTGTCCTTGGGGACCTGTCCCCTGGGACGTGGCCTTCGGGCCAGGCTCCTCGTCCTCGTCGTCGTCGCCGTCGGGCGCGGCCGACGCGGCGGCGGCCGTCTGCGCGGCCGCGGCCTCGGCCTTCGCCTCGGGCTGGGCGGGCTTGGCCTCGGGCTTGCTCGCGGCCTTGGCGGGCGCGGGCTCGGCCTTGGCGGGCTCGGCCTTGGCGGGCTCGGCCTCGGCCTTGGCGGGCTTGTCTTCGGCCTTGGGCGCGGGGGCGCCGGCGGCGTCGGGGTTCTCGCCGGGCTGGCCGAACACGGCGATCGGGGCGCCGACGGGCAGCGCCTCGCCTTCGGGGGCGACCAGCTTGAGGACGGTGCCGGCGTCGAAGGACTCGAACTCCATCGTCGCCTTGTCGGTCTCGATGTCGGCGATGACCTGGCCGCGCTTGACCTTGTCGCCGACCTTGATCCGCCACTTGGCGATCACGCCCTCTTCCATCGTGTCGCTGAGGCGGGGAAGTGTGACCACGGTTGCCATGGGGTCTGTCTCCTTGACCAGGTGCTCAGCGCTTGTACGTGACGCGCCGGATGGCCGCGAGGGCGCGCTCGGGCGAGGGGAGGATGAGGTTCTCGAGGTTCTCGGCGTACGGCATCGGCAGGTCCTCGTAGCAGACGCGGAGGACCGGGGCGTCGAGGTCGTCGAACGCGAGCTCCTGGATGCGGGCGATGATGTCGCCGCCGACGCCGCCGTTGGGCCAGCCGTGGTAGACGATGACCGCGCGGTTGGTCTTCTTGACGGAGGCGATGATCGCGGCCTCGTCCATCGGACGGATCGAGCGCAGGTCGATGACCTCGCACGAGACGTCCTCGGCGGCCGCGAGCTCGGCGGCCTTGAGCGCGACCGGCACGCCCTGGCCCCACGTGATCACGGTGACGTGCTCGCCCGGGCGCTTGATGTCGGCCTGGCCGAACGGGATGAGGTACTCCTCCTCGGGCACCTCGCCCTTGACCGAGTACATCAGCTCGCTCTCGAGGAACAGCACCGGGTTCTCGTCGCGGATCGCCGTCTTGAGCAGGCCCTTGGCGTCGTACGGGGTGGCGACGGCGATGACCTTGAGCCCGGGGATGTGGGCGTAGAAGTGCTCGAAGGCCTGGCTGTGCGTCGAGCCGAGCATGTGCGCGGCCGCGTTGGGCCCGCGGAACACGATCGGCACGCCGAACTGGCCGTGCGTCATGTGGCGCAGCTTGGCCGCGTTGTTCAAGATCTGGTCGAACGCGACGGCCGAGAAGTTGAACGTCATGAACTCGATGATCGGGCGGAGCCCGCACATCGCGGCGCCGATGCCGATGCCGGCGAAGCCGGTCTCGGTGATCGGCGTGTCGATCACGCGCTTCTCCCCGAAGTGGTCGAGGAGCCCCTCGCTGCACTTGTAGGCGCCGTTGTAGTAGCCGACCTCTTCGCCCATGAGGAAGACGCGCTCGTCGCGCTCCATCTCCTCCTTCATCGCGTCGCGGATCGCCTGGCGGATCTGCAGAATCGGCATGGTCTTACTCCACTCCCGCCGGCCGCGTGGTCGCGCTGTCGCCGTAGTAAGGGCCCTCGGCCATCACGTTGTCGAACCGGGCCTCGGGCGCCGGGGCCGGGGCCTTGTCGGCGAACTCGTAGGCGCCGTCCATCTCGGCGACGATCGTCTCGTCCATCGCGTCGAGCTCCGCCTCGGGGACCTGGTAGATCGTCTTCAGCGCCATCAGCGTGCGCTCGAGCGGGTCGTTGAGCCGCCAGCGATCGACCTCTTCCTTCTGCCGGTACTTGGCCGGGTCGCTCATGCTGTGGCCGCGGAAGCGGTAGGTGATGAGCTCGACCAGCGTGGGCTTGCCGTCCTTGCGCGCGCGCTCGACGGCCTCGCCGAGGCGGCGCCGGGTCTCCTGCACGCTGGTGACGTGGAAGCGGTCGCTGGCGAACCCGTAGCCGGCCGCGCGGGCGGTGATGTCCTCGACCGGCAGGGTGCGCTTGAGCGGGGTGCCCATCGAGTACTGGTTGTTCTCGACCACGAAGACGATCGGCAGCTTCATGATGCCGGCCATCGTCATGCCCTCGTGCACGGGGCCGATGCCGACGGCGCCGTCGCCCATGAAGCAGAGGGTGACGCGGCCGTCGCCGGTGTACTGCGAGGCGAACGCGTGGCCGGCGGCGACCGGGATGTGGTTGCCGACGATCGCGTAGCCGCCCCACAGCCCGCGCTCCTTGTCGAAGAAGTGCATCGACCCGCCGACGCCGCCGACCAGGCCCGCGGCCTTGCCGAACAGCTCGGCCGCGCACGCCTTGGGATCGGAGCCGAGGGCGATGGCGAAGCCGTGGGTGCGGTAGGTGGAGACGACGCGATCGCCGGGCTCCATCACCTGCTGGGTGGCGATGGCGATCGCTTCCTGGCCGATGTAGAGGTGGAGAAATCCGCTGATCTTGCCGCGCGTGTAGGCGCGGGCGGCCGCCTCCTCGAAGCGGCGGATCCGCAGCATCTCGCGGTAGTCTCGCAGGACATCTTCACGGCTCTGGCCGTCGTAGTCGGCGCGGAGCTTGGCCTCGTACGCGGCGTCCACGGTGCTCTCCGGGGCAGCGTCTGGTGCGGCTTCTGATTGCGTCATTGGGGACCCTTCTCGCGGGCGCGGGGAGGGTACCACCGGGGACCGAGCGGTGAAAGCGCGAGATCCGTCGAGCTCGCCGCGCGGGGACGCGAAGGACGGTGCACGGCAAAGCTCACTCGCGGACCGCGGCAGATGCGGCGGACGGGCGAGCGCGCACGACGAACGCGCGCCGGGCTCCCGGTCCGCGCCGCGCGTGCTTGCGGTATACCTCGCGCCATGACGAGCCTCGACGCGCGCCCCGAACTCCCCGCTCCGCACGCCATCGCCGATCGGATCCTCGGCGGTGAGTGGGACGCGCTCGACGGGGCGACCCTGGTCCGTTACCTGAGCGGCGAGGCCGAGCTCGGGGACCTGATGGCGGCGGCCGACCGGCTGCGCCGCGCTCGCTTCGGCGACGAGGTCCACCTGTGCTCGATCGTCAACGCCAAGATGGGCGGGTGCCCCGAGGACTGCGGCTTCTGTGCGCAGTCGAAGCACTTCACCACCCACATCAAGGCCGACAAGTTCCTCGGCCACGCCGACATGGTCGCCGCCAGCCGCAAGGCCCAGGGCCAGGGCGCGACGGCGCTCGGCCTGGTGACCGCCACGCGCGGCTACGAGGACGGGTCGAAGGGCCTGAAGCACATGATCGAGGGCATCCGCCAGGTCCGCGCCGCGGGTCACACCGAGGCCCACGCGTCGCTCGGGATCGTCAGCAAGGAGGCGCTCCGCGAGCTGCGCGACGCCGGCATGACCGAGTTCAACCACAACCTCGAGTCGGGTCGCAGCTACTACGAGCAGATCGTCACCACCCACACCTACGACGATCGCCTGAACACCATCCGCGCGGCCAAGGAGCTCGGCCTCCGCACCTGCGTCGGCGGGATCTTCGGCATGGGCGAGAAGCCCCAGCACCGCGCCGAGCTGGCCATCGAGCTGCGCGGCCTCGACGTCGACGAGGTGCCGATCAACTTCCTCGTCAGCATCGAGGGCACGAACCTGCAGCACGTCGACCCGCTGCCGCCGCGCGAGATGCTGCGCATCATCGCCTGCTTCCGCCTGGCCCTGCCGCGCCAGAACATCTTCATCGCCGCCGGCCGCCAGCACCTCGGCCAGCTGCAGCCGATGATCTTCGCCGCCGGCGCGTCCGGCATGATGATCGGCGACTTCCTCACCACGCCCAACCGCTCGACCCAGGACGACCTCGACATGCTCGAGCAGCTGGGCCTGCGCGGCCGCGTGTGCGCCACCGGCGAGGCCCCGCCGCCCCGCCCGGAGATGGCCCCCCGCGTCGAGCGGCGCGCCGGCGCGACCCACCTGCCCGTGCTCGCGTAGCGCCTGTCCGGAGAGACAGGTGAGGACGAGCGCCTGTCTCTTGTGACAGGTGACGGACGTGCGCCTGTCTCTTGGGACAGGCCACCGACGGGCCGGAGCTCCTTGCGACCGCGCATGGCGAGCGGGCGCGGGCGAGCCTGGCTCATGAGACAGGGAGCGCCCGGGGCCTCGGCGCGGAGCCGGGGCGTGTGACGGCGCGCGCACGGGCGATCTCCCCGGCGGCGGGCGAGCTCGCGGGGTCCTCGGCGTCCGGGCTCGGGGGCCGCGTCGGCCGCGGATTGGCGTCGGGGCGCGATCTGGCCGCAGAATGGGGCGGCGACCGCCATGAGCCCGCCGATCCTCAGCCTCGCCTCGCTCGTCTCGCTCGTGCTCGCCGCGCCGGCGGGCGAGTCGGGCGCGCTGGCGTTGCCGCCGTGGACGCCGACGCCGGCGATCGAGGTGCCCGCCGAGTCGACGGAGTCGCAAGGGCCGGCGGCTCCCCGGCGAGCGAGCCGGCGTCGACGGCCGCGCCGGTGCCCGCGCGAAGACCGAAGCCGGTAGTGCGACCGGCGAGCGCCGCGACGCCCGTGGCCGCGCCGGCCGAGGAAGATCGCGTCGAGGAGGCGCTGCCGGGCACCGACGCGGCGTCGGTCAACAACCCGGCGCTGGCGGCGGGCGAGCACTGGACCCGCACCTGCCCGGCTTCAAGCCGTGGGAGGTCGGCGGCTTCATCGACGTCAACTACAGCTACAACAGCAACAACCCCGACAACCACGTGTACCGCGGCACCAGCGTGCAGCCGCGCACCGGCGAGTTCTCGCTCAACCATGCGGTCGCGTACGTCCGCCGCGACGCCATCCCCGGCCGGTTCTCGCCGCTGTTCGAGTTCGCGGCCCAGGGCGGTCCGGCCGCCGACGCGCTGGTGGCCTACGAGCCGAACCCGGGCGGGGCCAACGGCAAGTTCGCCGGGCCGGAGGTGTGGAAGCACCTCTCGCGCGCCAACATCGGCTTCCGCAGCCGCCACGGCACCGAGGTGGTGGTCGGCCTGCAACTGAGCCCGGTCGGCATCGGCGTCCACTGGAGCCCGTACAACTGGAACTACACGGTCACGTGGCAGCTCAACAGCGTGCCGTACTACCTGTCGGGGCTGAAGCTGGCGCAGACGATCCGCGACAAGCACCAGGTGCAGCTGTGGGTCGTCAACGGCTGGCAGCTGCTGGCCGACAACAACAAGGCGCCGAGCGTGATGCTCGGCTACACGTTCACGCCGAGCGAGAAGTTCAACCTCGGCGAGTACGTGTGGATCGGGCCGGAGCAGGCCGACATGCGCCCGCGGGCGTGGCGGCTGTTCTCCGACACGCAGGCGACCTACAACACCGAGCGCTTCGGCGTCGGCGCGCTGTTCGACGTCGGCGCCGACCCGCGCACCGACCTGCCGCTGTCGCCGTGGCAGATGTGGATGAACGGGGCGGTGTTCACCCGCTGGCGCGTGCTCGGCAAGCTGCGCACGTGGGACATGGCGCTGCGGCCCGAGTTCTTCTGGGACCGCGACGGGCGGATGTTCGGCGTGCCGCAGACGCTCGTCTCGGCGGCGTTCACCAACAACGTCCGCCTGTTCAACAACCTGCTCGTGCGCCTCGAGTACCGCTACGATCACTCGACCAGCCCGAACGGGTTCTTCTACCGCGGGCCGGCGATCATGGACGGCGGGCCCGGCCTCGGCCGCGATCAGCACACGATCTTCTTCTCGGTCGCCGGGGTGTTCGCGCACCGCTTCGGCGGCAAGCGAGGTTGACGCCGGCGCGGGTCCGATCGCCCGCTGTGACGCTCGCGCCCGCGGTCCGCGGGTCGGTTCGACCGCGCGGGGGACGTCGACTATTCTCAGCGCCGATGGACGCCCCTCGCTCGTCGCCCCGGTCGATCCGTCCGCGCTGGCCCAGGTGCTGCGGCCGTTCGGCGAAGGCGAGGGCCTGCCGCGCGACGCGTACGTGTCGCCGGCGGTCCATCAGTGGGAGCTGGGCGCGTTCCTCGACGACGCGTGGGTGTGCGTCGGTCGGGCGCAGGCGCTCGATCAGGTCGGCGCGCAGCGGGCGATCCGCGCCGGGCGCGAGGGCGTCCTGCTCGTGCGCGACCGGTCCGGCGAGATCCGCGGCTTCTTCAACGTGTGCCGCCATCGCGCCCACGAGCTGGTCCAGGTCGGCGAGTGCGTGCGCGGCGGCCAGATCCGCTGCCCCTATCACGGCTGGGTCTACGAGCTCGACGGGGCGCTGCGCGGCCAGCGGCGCGAGCAGGAGCCGCGCGGGCTGGTGCCGGTGCGCGTGGAGATCTGGCGCGGCTTCGTGTTCGTCAACCTGTCGGGCGCGGCGGTCCCGCTGGCCGAGTGGCTCGGCGACCTCGACGCGCTGACCGCCGCGCACGACCTCGGGTCGCTGCAGATCGCGGCGACCCATAGCTACGAGCTGGTGGCCAACTGGAAGCTCGTGGTCGAGAACTACCACGAGTGCTACCACTGCCCGCTGATCCACCCGCAGCTGTGCCGCGTCAGCCCGCCGGGCAGCGGCCAGAACTACGCCGGCGCGGGGGCGTGGATCGGCGGGCCGATGCAATTGATGGCCGACGTCGAGACGATGTCGTTCGACGGCAAGAGCGGCGGCCTGCCGCTGCCGCGGCTGTCGGCCGAGCAGCGGCGCAGCGTGTTTTATTACGGGGTCGGCGCCAACCTGCTGCTCAGCCTGCACCCCGACTACGTGCTGACGCACCGGCTCGAGCCGCTCGCGCCCGACCGCACGCGCGTGGAGTGCCAGTGGCTGTTCCACCCCGACGCGATCGCGGCGCCCGGGTTCTCGCCGGCGTACGCGGTCGACTTTTGGGACATGACCAATCGGCAAGATTGGCGGGCGGTCGAGCGTGCAGCGCGGGGTGTCGTCGCGCGGCTTTCGGCCCGGCGTGTTCGCCCCGCGCGAGCAGGCGGTCTACGAGTTCGTGACCCGCGTGGCCCGCGGCTACCGCGACGGCGGCTGGGCCCGCTCGCCCGGGACGGCGTAGCTCAGGCCGGTGGCGAGCGCCGGCGCGGCGAGTCCCCGCGGCGTGGAGGGATCCCCACCACATGTCCTTTCGGACATGTCCCGTGGCGAGCGCGACCGGCGGCGGCGCGGCTCGTGGCGCTCCGCTCGCTCGCGTGCGCGCCGGCGGCTCGCCTTCGGCCGCACATCGGCCCCCCGCGGCCCGCCGAGCCGGCTATCCTGCCGCCACATGCGAGACCGCCTCCATACCGTGTTCACCGCGTCGATCGCCGCTGCTCTGGCGTCGACCGTGTCCGCCACCGGCTGCGAGAAGAAGTCGACGGTCGAGCCCGAGCCGGCGCCGACCGACAGCAGCGCGCCCGCCGAGCCGCCCGCCGAGCCCGCCGACCCGCCCGCGCCGGAGACCCCGCCGGGGCCGACCGCGGCCGACTTCGCGGGCGACACCTGCGACGCGGCCGCGCTGGTCGCCCGCTTCGGCGAGGCGAAGCTGGCCAAGCCCTATGATTACGTCGAGCTGCGGATGTCGCAGCTGCAGCCCGACAAGGGCGATCAATGGAAGGTGTTGAACTCGCAGGCGGTGGCCAGCTTCGGCGCGAGCTGCAAGGACCCGAAGACCGCCAAGGCGTGCACCAAGGCGCTCGCCAAGGCGACCTCGCCCAGTTCGCTGTTCCCCCCGGGGCCGGGCGCATGCCGACGTCGACGTACCTGGTGGTCCAGTCCGGCGCCGAGGTGTCGACGATCACCACCCGGGCCGAGGTCGCGGCGCTGTTCGGCGCCGTCGACGCGCCCGTCGAGGCGATGTTCCTGACCACGCTCGACGGCTACGTCCCGCTGTGCGACGCGAGCAAGGTGCGCGAGGTCGAGGGCGGCTACAAGCTGCTGGCCAAGAAGAACTTCAACGAGTGCCTCAACCAGTTCCACGGCCACGTGGTGACGGTGAAGGGCGAGACGGTGAGCTCGCAGACCGAGGTCGATCTGACCAAGCCGGACGAGGGCTGCGCGGTCGCCGGGCGCCGCCCCGAGGGCTTCCGCCCGGCGCCGCGGACCGAAGGCAGCGCGCTCGTGGCCTACCTCGACGAGATGCACCACCTCGAGGCGGCCAGCGTGCCGGCGTTCGAGCGCCTGGCCCGCGAGCTCGCGCACCATGGCGCCCCGGCGGCGCTGGTCGAGCGCGCGGAGGCTGCGGCGCGCGACGAGGTTCGCCACGCGGCCGGGTTCGCGGGTCTGCGCGCGCGTGGCCGCGACCGACTGCGCGTCGCCGGCGCTCGAGGTGCCGACGGCGGTGCGCTCGCTCGAGGCGCTGGCGCGCGAGAACGCGGTCGAGGGCTGCGTGCGCGAGACCTTCGGCGCGCTGGTGGCCCGCTACCAGGCTTCGGTGGCCGCGGACGAGCCGCTGCGCCGGCTGTTCGCCGCCATCGCCGAGGACGAGCTGGACCACGCGGCGCTGGCGTGGGACGTCGCGACCTGGCTGAACGGTCAGCTCGACGAGGCCGCACGCGCGCGTGCAGGCGGCCGAGGCCGCCGAGCTGGCGCGCCTCACGGTCGCGCTGGCGACCACGGAGCCCGACGCAGAAGTCTCGCACCTGTGCGGCGTGCCGAGCCCGGCGATCGCAACCGCGATGTTCGAGCGCTGCAAGGCGTCGCTGTGGGCGGCGTGATGCGATCGGCGCTCGGGTGACTGGCACGAGCGCCCGCGCCGGCGGGCGGGGAACGAGCCCCGCCCGTCGCGTGGGCGGGGCCGAGGATGCGTCCGCGGGTTCGACACGCGCGGGGCTGGCCATCGGCGCGGCCAGACCGAGCGTCGAGCGGTCGCTCGGTCCGTATCAGAGGCGGCTCACGGCGCGACGTGGGTCGCGGTGCCGGCGAGGAGGTCGGCGACCCAGTCGCGCATCAAGGTGCCGTCGATCTCCGCGGTGTAGAGTCTGCGTCAGCCAGGTGTGCTGCATGCCGGACGGGTAGAAGGTGCCCCAGGTGCCGGCGGGCTCGCTCATCCAGTCGTCGCGCAGGTCGGCGAGGCCGTCGGTGAACATGGCGCCGCTCATCTGCCCGCCGGCGCACTCGTTGAGGCCGAAGCCGAAGAAGTAGCGGATGGTCTGATCCTGCAGCGCCGAGATGAGGCCGAGGCGCTGGTCGGCGTACTTCTCCCCGAGGTATTTGATCACATTGGAGATGCCGCCGCCGTCGGGGTTGAAGCACTCGGCGCAATCGGCCGGCAGGGTGTCCTCGAAGTTCCACAGGTCGCGCCACTGCTGTTGCAGGCAGGGGGCCATGAACTCGTCGGACATGACGGGGCCGGAGTCGTCGATGAGGGTGACCGCGCGGTCGGGGAAGGCCTCGGCGATTCGATCGTAGTTGAAGGCCGAGCCGAAGCCGCCGGCGCTCTCGCCGGTGACGAGCACGTGATCGACGCTGTCGACGAAGGTGGGGACGATGCGCTCGAGGTAGGCGGTGACGTTGTTGTAGCCGACGAATTGCTGCGGGTCGGCGAGGCCCGGGATCACCACGTCGTTGCGGGCGCCGGCGTGGACGTCGCCGGAGCAGTACGGGACGAACACGGCGCTCCAGTCGAGGACCGGGTTGGCGGGCTCGTCGGGGTCGAAGATGCCCTTGCTGCCGACGTTCTGGACGAAGTTGTTGTAGCTCGGCAGGCCGAAGGTCTTGATGTTCTGGTTGCAGGTGGCGGCGTTGAAGCAGGCGCCGCCGCTCTGGAAGTAGATCATCAGGCCAGGCGCGGTGCCGTAGCGCACTGCGATGCCGGTGGTGCTGCCGTCACGGCACAAGGACTCGGGGAAGGGCACCCACTGCCACTCGCCCGGCGGCGCGTCCGGCAGCGGCTCGCCGTCCCACGGGGAGGGCTCGCCGGTGGTCTCGGTGTCGGTGTCGCCGGTCGAGGTCGAGGTGGTCGTCGAGGTGGTGGTGGTGTCGACGCCCTCGGTGGTGGTGGTGTCGGTGGTCGTCGAAGTGGTGGTGGTGGTGTCGACGCCCTCGGTGGTGGTCGCGTCGGTAGTGGTCGCGTCGGTGGTCGAGGTGTCGAAGGTGGTCGAGGTCGTGCTCGTGGTCGAGGTCGTGGTGGCGTCGCTCGTCCCGGTCGTCGAGGTGTCGGTCGTCGGCGGATCGGTCGTCTGGGCGTCGGTGGTGGGGCCGCCGGTGCTCGTGGTGGTCGAGGTGTCGCTCGCGGTCTCGGTCTCGGTGACGCCGCCGCCGGGGTCCTGGCAGGCGAACAGCGCGAAGCAGGTGGTCGACAAAGGGAAGCTCGGCGAATCATCGCGCCAATCTATGCGAACCATCGCGGCGGTCGCATGCGGGATCGCCGGGGTCTGCCGTCGCGAAGCTGTCGCCTCCGCGGTCGCGGCCGCGGTTCACGAGGGACAACGCAGGGTCGAGGCCGCTCGCGCGCGAGCGATCGCAGGGCGCGCTGCGAGATGTCCTTAGGGACATGTCGTCAATCTCTGGCGACGCGCCGCCGCGGCGGACGTCATGGCCGGCCCGACGCCGCCGCGCGCCCCCTGCGGATCACTGGCCCGCGCGCCGGTCTTCCTGGCTCATGGGACAGCCGATCTCCGGGGCGAGGATCGGGGCGCGTAACTTCGCCCGCGCGGCGTCGTAGTCCCGCCATGCCCGTCTGTCGCGCCGCTCTCGCGGGGTCCGTCGCCGTCCTCGCCGCCTGCAGCAACCAAACCCCGAGAGCGCCGAGGCGCTGTGGGACGAGCTGCAGGCGGCCGACTATCAGGGTGGGCGCGAGCGCCCGGCTACGAGGGGCGCACGCCGAGCGCGACCGTCCACGGCGTCGAGGTGGAGATCTTCATCAACGAGGTGATGGTCGAGGCGCTCGCCGGCGGATCGCTCGCGGCCTGGCCGGACGGCGCGATCGTGGTCAAGGACGGCTTCATGGCCGGCGAGCCCCACATCGTCGTGGCGATGCAGAAGCGCGGCGACGCGTGGTTCTTCGCCGAGTACGAGACCAGCGGCGAGGTCGTCTACTCGGGCGACCCGCACGCCTGTACCCGCTGCCACGACGACGGCGACGACGGGATCCTCGCGTTCGACCTGCCGCGCTGAGCTGTCCCCGGGGACAGCTTCGCCGCGACCGCGCGAGCACGTCCGCCGAGCCCACGGCAAGTGCGTGAAGCAGGCGATGGTCGCTCAGGGCCACGAGGGACCGCAAGCGGCGGCTCGTCTACCCGATCGTGAGCGCCTGGCGGCTCGTCCGTCGCTCCGGGATCAGGAGGCAGTGGCCTCGCGCGGGCGCATGAACGCGGGCAGGGGCCGGCCGTGGCGCGTGAGCTCCTCGCCGTACAGCTTGCGTTCGGCGTGCAGCGCGGCGGCGACGCTGGGTCGAGCCTGGAGCCGCTGCAAATAGGCGACCAGCGAGGGCCACTTCTTGAGGTCGATCGGGGTGGCGATCGACCACGTCAGCGCGGTGGCGAGGTAGGCGTCGGCGACGCTGAAGCGGTCGAGCAAGAACTCGCGGCCGTCGAGGTGGCGCGCGAGGTAGTCGAAGCGCGACACGCTCTTCTCGAGCACCCAGCTGCGGACGGCCTCGGGCACCTCGCTGCCGAGCAAGGGCGCGTACACGCCCTGTGCAGCTCGGTGCCGATGAAGCTCAGCCACTGCTGCAGGCGGACCCGCTCGGGGTCGCCGGGGGGCGGGGCGAGACCGGCGGCCGGCAGCGCGTCGGCGACGTACTGCAACACGGCGGCGTTCTCGGTGATGAGCCGGCCGTCGTCGGTGCGCAGCGCGGGGACGAGCCCGAGCGGGTGGACCTCGCGGTAGTCGGCGCCGTCGCGCGTGCGCTTGGTCGGGGCGTCGACCACGACGTACTCGAACTGCGCGCCGGCCTCGAGGAGCGCGATGCGCGTGGCCATGGAGCAGGAGAGGGGTGAACCGTAGAGCTGCATGGCGGAGAGGATGGCGCGCGGGGGCATATGCGTCCAACGCATCTTCGGTATAGAGTCGATGCGTGACACGCATTGCCACCATCCCGCGCCCGCGCCTCGAGCTCCGCGACCTCCAGGTGGTCCTCGCAGTGGCCGCGGCGGGCACGACCGCGGCGGCGGCCTCGACGCTGCACCTGTCGCAGCCGGCGGTCAGCCGGGCGCTGCTGGCCGCCGAGGAGCGGCTGGGGACGCGGCTGTTCGAGCGCTCGCCGCGGGGGCTGCAGGCGACGCCGGCGGGCGAGCAGGTGGTGGCCGGGGCGACGCGGCTGCTCGCCGAGCTGGTGGCGCTCGAGCGCAGCGTGCGAACGCCGGCGGTCCGGCCGACGCGCGTGCGGCTGGTGTGCGAGTGCTACACGGCGTACCACTGGCTGCCGACGGCGATCGCCGAGCTGGCCGCGCACTCGCCCGGCCTCGAGTTCGCGCTGGCGGTCGAGCACACGCGCGCGCCGGTGGAGGCGCTGATCGCCGGGACGATCGACGTCGCGCTGCTGACCACGGGGGAGGTGCCGCCGGGGGAGATCGCCACGCAGCCGCTGTTCTCCGACGAGATCGTGTTCGTGGTCGCGCCGACGCACGCGCTGGCGCGCAAGCCGACGCTGTCGCGCGACGATCTGCGAGCGGCGCGGCTCATCACCGCCGAGACGCCGGAGGCGGAGACGCGGTGGTTTTGCGGCGCGTGTTCGGCCGCGGCCGCCTGCCGGGCCGCGCGCAGCGGCTGCCGCTCACGGAGGCGATCCTCGACGTCGCCCGCGCCGGGATGGGGGTGGCGGTGCTGTCGGAGTGGATGGCGGGGCCGCACCTCGGCCGCGGCGATCTGGTGGTCAAGCGGCTGTCGTCGGGCCCGCTGCGTCGCCCGTGGCGCATGGCCTGGCGCCGCGAGGCCGAAGACGCCGCCCGTTGCCTGCTGACGGCGCTCAAGGCCGCGGCGCCGTCGCTGCGCCGCGGCGAGCGGGCGTGACAGCGGGGAGGGACGAGCGAGCGACCCGCGACGGCGCGAGATACCGAGATGCGGAGGCACGCGAGCGAGGCCGAGAGGACGCGCGTGCAGGAAGGGGCCGCCGACGTTCGCGGGCGCGCGGCCGCGTAGCGAGCACGCGTCTCCGAGATTCACGGGCACGCAGTGACGGTGGGCGGGGCGCCGCGGTAGGTCGACCACATCGTCGCCACGAAGTCGTTGCTGGCGCCGCCGCCGTCCTCGACGTCGCCGGCGAACCAGCGGTCGACGTAATCGAAGAACGCGTCGTGCGCCCAGGCCGTCTTCGCGTCCATGGCGTGGATCGCCAGCGCCTCGCCGACCCACGTGTGCGACGTACAACAATTGCAGGTAGTCGGTGCAGCCGTCGACGAGGCCG
This sequence comes from Nannocystis pusilla, assembly GCF_026626665.1. GTDB lineage: Bacteria > Myxococcota_A > Polyangia > Nannocystales > Nannocystaceae > Nannocystis > Nannocystis pusilla. Next base: position 4,788,036 of record NZ_JAPNKE010000002.1, on the reverse strand, counting down.
GCAGGGTCGCGGCAATCCTTGGCGCCGGCCTGACAATCGCCGCCGTACTGGCAGCCGTTCGGCAGGTAGCAGTCGTCGTCGCAGGCGCGGCCCCACAGCGCCTTGTCGCCCTCGCCGTAGTAGGTCATCTCGTCCTCGTTGCCGATGTCGGTGCCGGGGCTCGCCATCGCGGCGTCGCCGAGCAGCGCGCCGGCGAACACGATCGGGAACTTGCGGCCGTTGCTGTGGCCGCCGTTGGCGTCCCAGTTGCCGCCGGCCTGCAGCACGCCGTAGTTGTCGATCCCGAGCTGCAAGAGCCGCCGCGCCAGCTCCTGCTGATCGGGCGTGTCGAGCAGCACGTAGGCCGCCAGCGTGGCGACGATGTCGCCGACCTCGCGGCCGTAGCAGTACATGTTGAGCGTCGCGCAGCCGTGCTGGATCTCCCACGTCCGCAGGTGATCCACCCACGGCCGCTCCACGTGGCGCAGCAGCGCCGTCGGGTCGGGCGTGTCGGCCGGCGGGGCCAGCTTCGGCAGCGCGCTCCAGCACACGTCGCCGGCGCGATGGAGCGGCTTGTCGGCGCCGGCGTAGGGCGGGCGGAAGGCGTCGGCCGGCGGGGCGGCGGCGACGACCGTCAGGATCGCCTGGGTCGCGATCGGTCCGCGCTGACAGTCGCCGTCGTAGGTCATCCAGCCGTCGCTGTTGCCCTGCTGGCACTCGGGCTCCTCGGGGTGGCTGATGGACGAGACGAGCGAGTGCGTGCCCTCGACCGCGAGCGGGAAGTCGACGCGCAGGCCGTCGGCGTGGTTGCCGGCGCGGCTGTCGTAGTCCTGCGAGCCGACCGGGTCGAGCATCGAGCCGTTGCGGCCCTCGGCCGGCGCGGGATCGACGGAGACGAGGGTGACGGGGCCGACGACCCACCAGTCGCCGGTGACGAACTGCCCGACCGGACGCGGCGCGTCGAAGGTCCAGGTGATGCCGTACTGGGTGACGGACATCTGCAGATTGTCGGGCGTGCCGGTCGTGCTGGTGGGCTCGGGCCCGGTGGTGACGTCGGTGGTCGGCGCGGTCCCGGTGGTGGTGCCGGTGGTGGTGAGGTCGCCGCTGGAGGTCGTGCCCGTGGTGGTGGTGGCGTTCGGCTCGGTCGTCGCCGCGGTGGTCGAGGTGGACGAGGTGGTCGCGGCGTCGGTGCCTCCGGAGCCGCCGCCGCAGGCGAGGGCGAACGAGCAGGCGAGCGCGCAGGTCACGACGAGTCGGCGGTCCATCGCGGCATTTTATAAAAAGTATGAAGGCCGCGCCGGCGATCGGGCGTCGCGCGCGAGCCCTGGGTCGTCGCTCGCGCGGGGTCTGGTCGCCCCAAGGTGCGGGGGTGAGCCAGGGACCACGCGCGGGGGTGAGCCTGTTCCTCGGGACAGGTTCCCATGCAGCGCGGTGAAGATGTCCAGAGGGACAGGCCGAGCGTGGCTGCGCCCGCGCGGCCACGCGTGGGGTGAGCCTGTTCCTCGGGACAGGTTTCCGTGAAGAACGGTGGAGATGTCCGGAGGGGCAGGTCGAGCGTGGCTGCGCGCGCGCCCGAGTCGCTCGGAGCGGCGGCGAGGCGCGTGTCCGAAAGGACATGTCGGAGCGCGCCCGGGCCGCCGAAGCAGCGGCGAGGGCCCGAGCGATGCGTATGTCTGAAGAGACAGGTCATCGGCGCCGCGCGCTGACCGCTCGGCGCGGAGCCCGAATCGGTGCGGCTGGCCCGAGGGACAGGCCAGCCGCAGATGTCCCGGAGGACAGGCACTCACCCGCGCGGCGGGGGCAGGCCGGCGAGGGCCTGGCCGAGGCGAAGGGCGCCGCCCTGCAGGGTCTCGTCGGCGGCCGCGTAGGACAGGCGCAGGTGGCCGGGGGCGCCGAAGGCGGTGCCGGGCACGGTGCCGACCAGCTTCTGCTCCAAGAGCCATGTCGCAAAGGCAATGTCGTCGGCGAACTGGGTGCCGGGGCCGATGTGGCGCGAGATGTCGCAGAACAGGTAGAAGGCGCCGTCGGGGGCGACGATGTCGAGGCCCGGCAGGGCGCCGAGGCCGGCGAGCATGAACTCGCGGCGGCGGGTGAAGGCGGCGTGCATGTCTCGCACGGCGGCCTCGCAGCTCGGGTCGGTGAGGGCGGCGAGGGCCGCGATCTGCGACACCGTGGCGGCGCCGGAGGTGGTGTGGCCCTGCAGGCGCGAGGCGGCGGACACGACCTTCGCCGGGGCCAGCAGGAAGCCGATCCGGTAGCCCGTCATCGAGTAGCTCTTCGACACGCCGTCGACGACGACGATCTGCTCGGTGACGTCGGCGAGGGTGGTGATCGCGCTGACGTGTTCGAAGCCGCCGTAGACCAGGCGGCGGTAGATGTCGTCGACGAGCAGCCAGCAGTTCGGCGCGACGCGGGCCATGACCTCGCCGAGCGCGCGCAGCAGCGGGGCGGGGTAGCCGGCGCCGGTCGGGTTGGTCGGGTTGCCGAGCACGATGAAGCGCGTCTTCGGGGTGAGCGCCGCGGCGAGCGCCTCGGGCTGCAGGCGCCAGCCGTCTTCGCGGCGCGTGGGCACGATCACCGGGACGCCGTCGCCGAGGCGCACCATGTCGGCGTACGAGACCCAGTAGGGGGCGGGGATCACGACCTCGTCGCCGGGCGACAGCGTGACCATGAACAGGTTGGCGAGGCTGTGCTTGGCGCCGCACGACACCAGGACCTCGCCGCGGGTGACCGGGCGGCCGTGGTAGCGCGCGAACTCGGCGGCCGCGGCGTCGCGCAGGGCGGGCAGGCCGGGCACCGGCGCGTAGTGGACCGGGCGCGTGCGTACGTACTCGGTGACGGCCGCGGTGACGCCGGCGGGCGGGTGGAAGTCGGGCTCCCCGGCGCTGAAGTCGAGGACCTCTTTGCCCTGGGCCTTGAGCTCCTTGGCGCGCGCCGACATCGCCAACGTCGGCGACTCGCTCAGCACCTGGGCTCGTGCGTTGGTCTCAAGATCGCGCCTTAGCACTGCTGTGGGCCCCCGTGGTCGTAGTCTTTAGTATGGCGGAGGAACTCGACGGCCGTCTGGCCGTAATGCCGGGTCGTCTCGACGACCAGGCCCTGCGGCCACGCAGGCGGCCTGCGCCCTCCAGCGCGGTCATATTCGCATACAAGCGCGGCGCTTTCAGCCAGCCAGCCGCCGGCGATCAGCGCAGGCAGCACCGCGGCGAGCACGGCTTCGGTGTCGTCGTAGGGCGGGTCGATGAACACGAGGTCGTAGGGACCGGCGAGCTCCGACGCGCCCGCGCTCGCGGAACGTCGCCGCAAGAAAGTCGCCGCGTCGCCGTGCCAGAGGTGTGCGCGCTGGCCGAGCGCAAGCTCACGGATCTGGGCCTGCAGGTGGCGCGCGACCGCGGCGTGCTGCTCGACCAGCGTGGCCCGCGAGGCGCCGCGGCTGAGGGCCTCGAACGCGAGCGCGCCCGAGCCGGCGAACAGGTCGAGCACCACGGCGTCGCGCAATTCGTGCTGCAGGCGGTCGAAGATGGCCTCACGCACGCGCGCGCCGGTCGGGCGCAAGCCGGGCACAGTCGGCAGCGACTTCAACACCCGCCCGCGCAGGCTCCCTCCGCTGATCCGCTGCACGCCCGGGCATATACCCCACGTCGCCCCGCGCGCCCAGTGCTCCGCGTCGACCTGTCCCGAGCGACAGGTGAAGCTCAGGCCGCGAACGGCGCACGCAGCGCGGCGTCCTCGGCCTCGAGCCGGGCCCAGCCCTCGCGGAGGTGGCGGCGGCGGCGGACCGCGGCGACGAACACCAGCGGGAACGCGAGGGCCATCGGCAAGCCGTCACCGCTGACGATCGGGAACCACATGAAGCGACCGGTGAGGCCGCTGCGCCACTCGGTGTCGAGCTCGGCGAGCGTGCGACCGAAGCCGTTGACGAACGCGGCCTCGAAGTTCTTGCCGTGCTTGACCTGCGCCAGCGCCTGCCGCAGGTCGGAGCCGTCCTCGTCGCGCCAGCGGAGGAAGTTGACGAAGTCACGCGCGGCCGCGTAGCTGATCGTGGCCGTGATCGCGTCGGTGCTGCGGAAGTTCTGCTCGAGCTGTTCGAAGTGCGGCACGCCGGACCCGAAGATCGCGCCCGCCAGCGTCTGGCTGCGCATCAGATCGATCTCCTCGCCGAAGCTCTCGGCCACGCCCTCGTGGAACCACCGCGGCAGCGGCTCGCCGCCGGTGGCCCGGTACAGCGCGACGTGGGCCATCTCGTGGCGCAGCAGGCCGTCGAGGTCGGTGAGCGAGCCGTCGGGGGCGTGGGCTGCGATCGCGATCTCGCCGGTCGGCGGGTGGGCGACGCCCGCGGCCCATTGCGGCATGCCGGTGCCCTCGGCGATGCGGCCCGAGTGCGAGACGAAGTGGATCGTCAGCGCGTCGTCGAGGTCACCGGCCAGCGCGTGCTCGATCTCCGACCAGGCTCGCGGGATCTCGCGGGCCACCGCGACCGCCTCGTCCTCCAGCCGCGGGTCGTAGCGGAGGGTGACGCGGCCGACGTGCATCTGCGACGTCGCGCTCCCCAGAGACCAGCCCACCGGGCGGCTCACGTCGGCCCGGGCGGCCTGCGGCGCCACGAACAGGAACAACAACGCCGCGAAGAAGAGGCCGAGCGCCGCGCGCCAGGGACGGGTCATGGACTGACTGTGAGCACGACGATCTCACGGCGCAAGCTGGCCGCGACGACGACGCCGATGGCCAGGCCGACGGCCAGGATCGCCCCGCCGACGATGAGACCCGTCCTCACCTTCGGACCGAGCCGGGTCCGCCGCCGCTCCTTCGCCCCGTCGCGGACCAGCGACTCGTGCTCACTCCACAGCGCTGCGATCAATTCGGGGTGGCTGGCGGCGTCGCTCCCGCGGACGCCGAGCGCCCGGTCGAGCCGGCAGTCGTGCGGGAGCAGCACCGGGTCGGGGCGATCGGCGAGGTACTCGACGAGGATCACCAGGTCGTCGCGGCGCTCGCGGCACACGTGCTTGCCCTCGCCCACGCCGGCGCGGAGGCGGCGGACCTGGGTCCTGGGGGCCGCCGAGGCCCGCGCCGCGCGCTCCAGCGCGTCGACCAGCGCGACCTCGGGCTTCGTCCCCGGCGCGGTCGGGCCGAGCCCGACGGCCACGGTGATCGCCTCCTCGGGCTCGCCGAGCCCGGCCCCGGGGGCCAGCGACGGCGGCGGCGGCGGGGCTGGCCCTTCGGCCCTGGCCTCGGGGACCTGTGCCATAGAACCTGTGCCTGAGGACATGTCCTCGGAGACAGTGGGTGCGACGGGCGACTCGGCGGGCTGGGCCGCCGGCCGCTCGGGCGCCGCGGGCACGGGCACCTCGAGCGGGGCGTCGACGGGCCGCAGGTCGGCCGCGCGCGCCGGCGCCGGCAGGGCGACGAGGCCTGCCAGGACGAGCGCGCCGCATCGCCGGGCCGTTCGCATGCGCGCCGGTTCTTGCGCGTCCGCAGGCGCGTGTCAACGGCGGTGAAGTCATGCGGGCGCCGGGAATGACCGGGCCGCGGTGACGGTAGTCGTGCCTCGCTGCGGCGGAGGCAGGCGAGCCGCCGGCGCCGGAGACGTCGCGGTCCGGGCCGCAGGAGGATGACGCGCTCGGCAGACGAGGCCGGTCGGGAGATCGGTGCACGTCACGCGAGCTCGTTCGGCGAAGGCTGACGCGCTGGGAAGACGAGGCTGGTCGGGAGATCGGTGCACGTCACGCGAGCTCGTTCGGCGAAGGCTGACGCGCTGGGCGGACGAGGCTGGTCGGGAGATCGGCGCACGTCACGCGAGCTCGTGCGGCGAGTTGCCCGAGCGCTGACGGAGGACGCGCCCGCCAGGCGCACCTGTCTCATGGAGCTGGTCGTGCGGGCTTGCGGGCGACGAGCGTCGTGCTTCGAGACAGAGTCTCCGGCTCGTGCGCCGGCACCCAGTGAGTCGGTGCGCGTCCTCGTGTCATGAATGCCTGAGTGCACACGACTTCGTCGGTGAGCCCGAGCCGGCGCCAGCTGCCGAGGTTCACCGCGCTGTATGTGGGGTCATGGTGAGCGTCGTGCTCGTCGCCTTCGGCGCGGCTGCGTGGTCCGAGGTCGCAGCGCCCGCGGCGAGCCTCGCCTGCTCAACCTGGCTTTGCTCATCCGCCTGTGTGCCCGGGTGCGCGAGCGGCCGCGGTGGATCCGCGTTCTCGCGGATTGCGGGTCTCGTCATTCGCGGACTTGGGCCGTGGCGACGGGTCGACCTGGGTTCGGGGTCGATCGACCGGCGCAGACCGAACACCGTCAACTTCGCCCGCGGGCGCTGGCGAGGCCGCGAATCGGGTCCTGCAGGGCTCGCTACGGCGTTCCACGTCGAAGGGGCGGAAGTTTCACGGGCAGAGGGTGCAAAGATGAGAGAAAGACCACTCGACTGTTGCAGCGGCTTTGGCGGTTATGGCATCCTCGGGGGATGGACGGGGCATGCTCGATGGCGCCCCTCCCGGAGGGGAAGAGATGCGTTTGATGCCAAATAGATTGATCTCGTGTGCGCTCGTCAGCGCGCTTTTGTCGGCGTGCGGCGACGACGGCGGCAAGGCGACGGGTGCCACCAATCCGAACCCCAACACCACCAACAACGATACGACCTCCAGCGGGACGGAGGGCGAGACGTCGACGGGTGGTCCTGACCAGACGACGTCGACGACGTCGACCACGGCGCCGCCCGAGCCGACCACCACCGGCACCAGCGGAGACAGCAGCACCACCGACGGGTCGTTCATCACGCCGCCCGACGGCGGCGGCGGCACCAAGGAGTGCGATCAGTGGACGCAGGACTGTCCCGAAGGACAGAAGTGCATGCCGTACTCGGGCGACGGCGACAACGCGTGGGAGTCGCTGAAGTGTACGCCGGTGATGGAGAACGCCGGCCAGGTCGGTGACCCGTGCACGGTCGAGGGCAGCGGCGTCAGCGGCATCGACAACTGCGACGAGGGCAACATGTGCTGGGACGTCGTCGACGGCGTCGGCGTGTGCGTGGCCCTGTGCATCGGCTCGCCCGACGCGCCCGACTGCGCCGCGCCGATGACCTCGTGCCTGATCTCCAACGACGGCGTGCTGACGCTGTGCCTGCCGTTCTGCGACCCGCTGCTGCAGGACTGCCCCGGCGACGACCTGTGCATCCCGAACCCGCAGAACCCGGACGCGTTCCTGTGCGTCCTCGACGCGTCGGGCGAAGAGGGCCAGGAGTACGACGCGTGCGAGTACATCAACGCGTGCGACAAGGGCTTCACGTGCGCCAACCCGGAGGTCGCTCTCGAGTGCGACACGATGGCGATCGGCTGCTGCATCGCCTTCTGCGACGTGACCGAGGCGGGCGTCTGCACCGGGCAGAACGCCGAGTGCCTCGCCTGGTACGAGGCGGGCATGGCGCCTCCGGGGTTCGAGAACGTCGGCTTCTGCGGCATCCCGCAGTAGGTCCGACTGCTGCCGCTTCGTGCGGGCTCCGGGCGCTGCCACGGTCCGGGAGCCCGCGCGCGAGAGGCAGAGCGTCCGGCGGCCTTGCACCGCGGGCCGCCTCCGGCTGACCCCAGGTGCCCCTCGCGGGGGGCCCTGGGGTCACTTCGCTGGTTCCACGGGCCTGAAGCGCGGCGACTTCGGGGCGGGGGTACGGGCGCCGTCAGCCCGTGGCGGTCTCGTCGATGCGGCAGAGCAAGCCTTGCTTGGGGACCACCGTCCCTGGCGGGGCGACGATGGAAGTGACGACACCATTCGTCGGCGAGGGGATCTCGGTGTCGGCCTTGGACGTCTCGACCTCCAGCAAGACCTGATCCCGGGTCACGTATTGCCCTTCACGCACGAACCACTGCGACACGGTGGCCTCGTCGATGCTTTCGCCCATTGCGGCATGACTACGTCGATCATCGATTCTCGCTCCTGACGGTCGGACGTATACCGCTTACAAGCTCGCAGGTTGCAGAAAATCGGGCGACCGCGCAGCGCGGGACGACGCGCGCGCTCGCGTCTGTTCACCCACGCGCGCGGGCCTGTCCGGCGAGACGGGCACGAGGTCCGCGCGAGGGTCGGCGACCGCATCGTGCAATCGGGCAGCGCCGACGTCGACATCGGCGCAGACGCGGTCCGTGTCACGGACGATCGATTTCGCGGACCGCGCGAGCCGGCCATGCTAATGCCGTGGGCATGCATAGCCTTCGATACTTGACCTGCAGCGCCCTGGCCGTGTTCGCGCTCGCCGCCTGTTCATCCAAGCCCCAGGACACCGACACCGACCCGTCCACGAGCGCCCCGACCGGTACGACGACCGACGCCACCGAGGGCGTCACGAGCACCACGACCACCACCGGCACGAGCTCGTCCTCGCTGACCGGGCCGGCGACGACGACCACGACCACCGACACGAGCACGGACACGACGACGACCACCACCACCACCACCGGTGGGATCGAGTCGGGCGGCGCCAACCCGTGCGGATCGTGCGCGGAGGGCGAGTACTGCTATTGGCAGCCCGCCGAACAGCCGGAATGCGCAGACACTCAGTGCAAGGCGATCCCGCAGGAATGCGCGGACTGCTTCGCGGCCCCGCTCGAGTGCGACGGCGCCACCATGATGTCGTGCGCGTCGAGCCGCTGCTACATGGAGCTGTTCGAGAAGGTCGAGTTGGCCGACGACGGCGTCGTCGTCGTCCACTGCGGCTTGTGGGCCGACACCGGCTGCGGTAGCTGAGGCCCCCGGCCTCGCGGGAGCGGGACGAGCCGCGAGCCGTGTCCGGCCGCGCGATCGGCCCGCCGCCGGCGCAGCGTTCGCGCGTGGTGTCCACCGCCACCGCGCGACGTCTGCCGCGGCGGAGTTCGCCGAGCGTCGACTGCGCCCGGGTGCGGGGGGTGGTGCTACGAAATGGGTACGACACCGCAGGGGTGCGAGAACGTCGGCGCGGGCGGGCGCTGCCGGGCGTCGCGCGAGAGGCCGCCGTCGCGGCCCGGCGAGCTGCGAGTGGCGGGGGCGCGCGCGGACGCATGCCCGGCGCGACCGGCGAGCTTGCGCTGCGACGGCGATGGAGCGACGCTTTGTGGGCCCATGATCATCGAGCTCGAACGCGGCAGACAGGCAACCCTCGATCAGATCCGCGACCTCGCGGTGCGCTTCGGCAATCGTGTCGAACTGAGCGAGGGCACCGGGGTCTACGACACCGTCCACATCATCGGCGACAGCCGCGAGTTCGCCAGCCGCGAGAGCTACATCCTCGGCCTGCCCGGGGTGCGCGCGGCGTGGCAGCCGACCGGCGGCTACAAGAACATCGCCCGGGTCGTCCGCGGCAACGAGGGCAAGGCGCTGCACCGCGAGCGGCGGGTGGTCGAGGTCAAGGGCCTCGACGGCAAGGCGCGCCGGTTCGGCGGCGGCAACGGCAAGCACATCTTCGTGTGCGGCCCCGACTCGCCGCAGACGCTCGAGCAGACGCTGGCGACCGCGCGGATGGCCCGCGAGGTCGGCGAGAAGTTCGGCATCCTCGACCGCGTGATGCTGCGCGGCGGCGCGTTCAAGCCGCGCACGCGGCCGACCGACTGGCGCGGCCTCGGCATGAAGGGCATCGCCATCATGGACGCGGCCCGCGAGGAGACCGGCCTGCCGTACGTCACCGAGGTGATGGACCACAACCTGGTCGAGCAGATCGGCGCGCACGCCGACATGCTGCAGATCGGCACCCGCAACGCCCAGAACTTCGACCTGCTCGAGTCCGTCGGCCGCTTCGGCAAGCCGGTCATCCTCAAGCGCGGGTTCGGCAACGAGGCCGAGGAGTGGTTCTACTCGGCCGAGTACATCGCCAACCAGGGCAACCTCGACATCGTCCTGTGCGAGCGCGGGATGAAGACGCTGTACACGAAGGGCGGCTACTGCCGCAACCAGCCCGACCTCAACGCCTGCACCCACGCGCGCAAGCAGACGATCCTGCCCATCATCTTCGACCCCAGCCACGTCGCCGGCGACCACCGCATCGTCGCCGAGAACCTGATGGCCGCCTGCGGCCACCTCGTCGACGGCTCGATCACCGAGACGGTCCACACCGAGGCCTGGCGCCGCGAGCAGCTGTGCGACGCCGGCCAGGCGCTGGTGATGGACCAGTACTCGATCCTCGTCGAGGCCGTGCTCGAGTACGAGAACCACGTGGCGCCGAAGATGAAGTCGATCCTCCGCATGCTCGGCACCGACTGAGGCGGCCGCTCCTTCGCGCGCGCGAAGGGGCATGTGCGAAGGGGCATGTCCGCGAGGGCATGCCCCTTCAGTCATGTCCGGAGGGACAGCGGGCGGACCGCGGCCCGGAGGCTACGACAGCGGCAGCGCGAACGACAGCGCGACCGGGGCGCCGGTCAGCGCGGCCGGGAAGGAGGCGCCGATCTTGAGCGCCGGGCCCGCCTCGCCCTGGACGATGGCCGCGCCGAAGCGGGGCGCAGCGGCGTGCCGGGCAGCAGCATCAGCGCGGCGGCGTGGGTCACGGCGTCGGCGGCCTGCTCGGGGCTGGCGCCGGCCGGCACGCGCCCGCGCACCCACAGCGCGAAGCGGACGGTGCGACCGACGAGCAGCTGACCGGCGAGGGTGGTGGTCTCCTCGCTGCGGTGGACGGTCGGCGTGCCCGCGAGGGTCAGGAGATCGCTCTGCTGCGGGCTGGCGAGGGCGACGAGGCCCTGGCGCGCCAGCGCGAGCTGGTCGTCGGCGGAGCACGGCGCGGCGGTGCCGATCGGGATGTCCTCCTGGCCATGTTTGAAGGTCCGGGTCGCCGGCGCGCGCAGGTCGGCGTCGCGGCCGAGCTGCGCGAAGGTGCCGCCGAGGCGCAGGCTGGTGGCCAGGAGGGCGGCGACGGCCAACGCGGCGCCGCCGGCGACCACGCGCTCGCCGGCCGGGGTGGTCTCGGCGGCCAGCACCGGGCCGTTCACGGCGAGCGCGAGCCAGCGGCTGGCCGGATCGTCGCGCAGGGCCGCGAACTCGTCGCCGAGGTCCTGGGCCGCGATCGCGGCAGTGTCGGCGCGCCCGAGGGCCGCGGGGGCCAGCTCGGCGCACACGGGGGCGTGCAGGTCGGCCGCGACCTCGGCGAGGGCGGCGGCGTCGGCCAGGCTGGTGAGCGGGTCGAGCAGGAAGATCGCGTCGGGGCGGGCGAGCGGGTCGAGCTCGCCGAGCTCGCCGAGCGCCGCGGGCAGGCGGGCCGCGTCGACGTCGAGCAGCTCGACGTCGAGATCCTGGTCGCGGGGACATTGCCCCAAGAACAGCCGCAGGGCGCGCCAGCGCAGCTCCGCGGCGCGCAGGGTCGGGTCGGCGAGCACCGCGGTGGCGGCTCGCGCGAGGGCGGCCGAGAGGGCGGCGTGGGCGGCCCGCGACGGCTCGGCGGCGCCGCCGGCCGGGGTGCTCTGGACGGCGCCGCGGACGACCGCGTCGATCGCCGAGCTGGCGGCGCTCTTCGGCGGGGCCGAGCCGCGGGCCAGGAGCTCCTCGACGAGGTCGCCGCCGCCGGCCTGGGCGGGCTTCTCGGGCGGCGGGGCGAAGCAGGCCGCGAGCTCGGCGTGCAGCGGCCCGCGGCCGGCGATCCGGGCGACGGTCGTCAGCAGCTCGTCGCTGCGCGGCCGAGCGCTGGGGGCGTTCAGCCGCTCGCGCAGGCGGTGCAGCTCGCCGAGGCTCTGCTGCACGACCTCGGCGGCCGAGAAGTCGCGGAAGCGGGAGAACTTGGCCTTGATCTTGAGCTCGCCGGCGGCGCCCAGCGCCGGGCCGACGTCCACGTCGAGCGCGAGCGACGACTGCGTCAGCCGCTCGGCCAGGTCGGCCAGCAAGATCCGCCCGCGCCGCCCGCTGGGCCGCGGCGACAACGGTCCGGCGACGAGGAAGCGGAGGCGCGGCGCATTGGAGGTCGAGGGCTGCATCGCACGCACGCTACCCAAGCCGCAGGGCCCGCGACAATGCATGTCTCCGCGCGGCGCGATCGCGCGGCGCGAGTCGGCGCGCGCGAACGCGATCGCCACGTGCTCGCGCGACGGCCCGGCGTCACGAGGCCGCGACGTCGCGGGACCGCAGTCGCGTCGAGGACGCGAGTGTTTCGACGCTCGATTCCGTGCGCATGCACCGCGCAGGCGCTGCTCGGGATTCTTGGGCGCGATCCGGGCGCTCTTGCGGAGCGCCGCATGGATTCAGCGAGGTGCTTCGCGAGTCTGCTGCGACGCGGCTGCTGCCGGCTCAGGGGAACACGCGGGCGCGGGCGCGCGCCAGGACGCGGTGGGCCTCGTCGAAGATCTCGCCGAAATTGCCGGCGAGGTTCGACAGGGCGATCGCTTGCTCGGCGCGGTTGATCGCGGCGGCGTAGCGGCCGAGCTGGCACAGCTCTCCAGCGGCGCTGCTGTGGAGCCCTGCCAGCGACGGGTGAGAGGCGCCGAAGCGGGCTTCGATCCGCGCGATCGACTGCTCGTAATGCGCGAGGGCCGCTCCATGGTCGAAGGGGTGGAGCATCTGGAGGAGGGAGCAGTCACGAGGCAATTGCTAGCTCGGTCGCGGACCTCGTCCGGTCACTGCCCGGCAGCGTCGTCGCGACAAGGTTTGTCGTGGTCGCGCATCCGAGGCTCGATCATGTGCGTAAGGCGCGCCAGAGAGGCGAGGGGCGCCATCGCCGCCCCGGGCGGGATATCCTCCGCGCCCATGACGAAGCTCCGCCATCTCCGCCGCCTCGCCCTCGCGTTCGCCCTCGCCGCTGCTCCGCTCGCTGCCACCGCCTGCAAGCCGTACGCGGTGGTCCAGCAGTCGGGGCCGCCGTCGGCCCTCAAGGGCGTGACGAGCGTGACGGTCGGTTTCGACTGGTCGAAGGTCACCGTGCTCGACAAGGCCAGCGAGGCCGAGTACCTGGCCGAAAAGACAGCCGAGGAGCGGGCCGACTTCGCCAAGATCAAGCAGGAGACCGACGCGGCGATCCTCGAGGGTATGCGCGATCGGGGGATCGACGCCGCGCCCGCCGCTGCCGACGCCGCGCCCGACCTCGTGGTCTCCTACATCCACGTGACGACCGGCATCTACACGCCGGTGTACAGCGTGCCGTCGAAGCTCCAGGCCCGCTTCTCGTTCCAGAAGGACGGCAAGGTCACCGACGTGATCGACACCAAGTCGATGGTCGGCGCCAGCCTCACCACCCCCTCCGATCACCAGCGCATGGAGATGGCCGGCCGCAACGTCGGCAAGTCGGCCGCCAAGTACGTCTCGGACGCGCAGGGCAAGTGACGCGCGGGGGCCCGAGCCCGCGATGGCGGTCGGCGCATTCGCTGCGCTGACCGGTCGGCTCCACGTCGGCGTCAGGTCCAGACCGGACGCGCGATAGACTGTCCTCCGTGCCGTGGCCGCTCACCGTGCTCGCAGTGCTCGCCGGTCTGTTCGCGCTCGACCGCCTGCTGCTGGCGCTCGAGCGCGGCGGGTACATCTATTATCGGGTCCGCAAGCCCTCGGGCTCGGGGGCGGGCAACGCCCTGACGGAATTGCAGCAGATGCTGGCGCCGTCGACCCAGCACGTGGTCGTCGCCAAGCGCGAGCAGCGGCCCGAGCACAACGACGACGGCGGCCCGCCCGATCCCGACGGCCGGCCGCCGCGCCGTGATACGCTGCGGCAATGAGCCTGCGGGACAATCGCCGCCGCTTGCCGGTGGTGGCCTCGCTGCCGCGGCCCGACGATCGCCGCGCGCTCACCCGCGTCGCCGGCGAGGTGCCCAGGCCGCGCTACGCGGTGTGGGAGCTGACGCTGAAGTGCGATCAGAAGTGCATCCATTGTGGTTCGCGGGCCGGCGCGGCGCGCCACGGCGAGCTGACGACCGCGGAGGCGCTGGCGCTCGTCACCGATCTGCGGGCGCTCGGGATCGGCGAGATCACGCTGATCGGCGGCGAGGCGTATCTGCGCGACGACTTCATCCTGATCGCCCGGGCGATCCGCAGCGCCGGCATGGACTGCACCATGACCACCGGCGGGCTCAACCTGAGCGAGGCGCGGGTGGCCGCGCTGGCGGAGGCGGGGATCCGCAGCGTCAGCGTGTCGATCGACGGGACCGCCGCGGCGCACGACGCCCTCCGCGGCGTCCACGGCAGCTTCGACCGCGCGTTCGCGGCGCTGGCCCGCCTGCGCGCGGCGGGGGTCGGACGGGCCGTCAACACGCAGATCAACCGCCTCACGCTGCCGACGCTCGAGGCGCTGCAGGAGCGGCTCGTCGCCGAGAAGATCGGCGGCTGGCAGCTGCAGATCACGGCGCCGTTCGGCAACGCGGCCGACCACCCGGAGATCCTGCTGCAACCATTCATGCTGCTCGAGGTGTTCGCGGTGATCGAGCGCCTGATCGCCCGCGGCGCGCCGCACGGGCTGCGGCTGTTCCCGGCCAACAACCTCGGCTACTTCGGGCCGCTCGAGGCCGAGCTGCGCGGGCGGCAGAAGGCGGGCGGGCACTACAAGGGCTGCATCGCCGGCCGCCACGCGCTGGGGATCGAGGCCGACGGCACGATCAAGGGCTGCCCCAGCCTCGGCGGCCCGGCCAACGTGGCCGGCAACGTGCGCGAGCGGCCGCTGCGGGAGATCTGGGAGCACGCGCCCGAGCTGCAATTCACGCGCGTCCGCACCGTCGACGACCTGTGGGGCTACTGCCGCGATTGTTATTACAACGACGTGTGCATGGCCGGCTGCTCGGCCACCAGCGAGCCGCTGCTGGGCCGCCCGGGCAACAATCCCTACTGCCATCACCGCGCGCTCGAGCTGGCGCGGGCCGGGCTGCGCGAGCGCATCGAGCCGGTCGCGCCCGCCCCCGGGGTGCCGTTCGATCACGGGCTCTACCGGGTGGTCCGCGAGTCCCTCGACCCCGTGCTCGCGGCGCAGGGGCCGGTGGCGGTCGACGACCCGCGCGTCGGTCGCGAGGTGGAGCCGTTCGGGCCGGGCACGCCGGTGAGGTGAGCGGTCCTCGGGGGCAGGGAAGCCCGGGCGTCGCGTCGACATGAGCTTCGGGACATGTCATGACAGCGCAGCAGCGCGGACGACATGTCCCTCGGGACATGTCATGGATGCGCAGGGGCGAGCACGGGAGACATGGCCTTCGGGACATGTCATGAAAACGGAGCGGCGATGGTTGGTGACATGTCTCTCGGGACATGTCATAAACGCGGCGGTCGCGAGCGCGGGCGATATGGCCCTCGAGACATGTCATGAAAGCGCAGCGGCGATCGCGGTCGACATGGCCCTTGGGACGTGTTGAAGGCGCGGCGGTCGCGAGCGCGTGCCGTCATGACCTCCCGACAGGTCATGAAGTTGCGGCGGCAGCGAGTGGGTGTCGACCCGACCTTCGGGACATGCACGAATCGCGGCGCGCGGCGCATGACCTGCGGGGCAGGTCACGAGATCACGGCGGCGCGAGGGCGCGCCGAGCGGGCCTGCGGGGCATGTCACGGGAGCGGGCGGCGGCCGGCGTACGCGCGGCTGTCTCTCGGGACATGTCGACGAATCACGGCGGCAGCGCGCACACGCCGACGTCCTCGAGGCCGGACGGGGCCTGGCCCTCGTCGAACCATGGCAGGCACTCGGCGCCGGCGCCGGTGCACGTCGGCGCGGCGAGGTCGCAGTAGGCCACGCAGCAGCCGAAGGCCATGGGGTCGCACTCGGTGGCGGACGTCGAGTCGAGGCACGCGAGCCCGAGGTCGCAGGCGTTGAGGAACTCGCACGGCTCGAACTCGGCGCCGCCGTCCTGCGACACGTCGATGACGCAGGCGAACTGGCCGTCGGGGGCCGAGGGGTTGGGGACGCACACGTCGCCGGTCTTGCAGGCGGGCGCCAGCGGGTCGCAGGTCGGCACGCACAGGTTGAGGGCGTCGCTGAAGCTGACGCAGGTGGTGTCCGCCGCGCACACGGGGGCGTCCGGCGTGCCGCCGCACAGCGCGAAGCAGGTGCCGGCGAGCGTCTGCTCGTCGATCTCCCAGCACGTGCTGCCGACGGCGCACGAGTCGATGCCGCTGCCGAGCGTGCCCTCGAGGGTGCACGGCTCGCCGGGCAGGTCCGGCTCGCGCGCGACCGGGACGCACGCGGTGGCGTCGAACGACTGGCCGTCGCTCTTCTGCGGGCTGCACTTCTGGCCTTCGGGACAGTCCTGCACGAAGGGGTCGCACTCGAACGGGTTGGCGAAGTCGGCCGGGCAGCCGCCGTAGAAGCTGCAGCCGGTGTCGGTCGTGTCGATGTCGGCGGTGGTCGACAGCTCGCCGCTGCTGCTCGTCCCCGGGGTCGTCGTCTCGCTCGTCGAGGTGGTCGAGAGCGTGGCGGAGGTGGTCGTGGTCGTGGTGGTGGTCGTGGTCGTGCTGGTCGAGGTGTCGCCCTCGCTCGTGCTGACGTTCGGCGTCGCCGTGTCGCTGTCGGTCTCGTCCTCGACCGGCCGGCTGCTGCACGCGGCCTCGAGCGCGCCGAGCAGGACGACCGCGCCGAGCCGGGCGGCGGCGGTGGTGCGCAGCGAACGGCCGCAGAATGGGCAGGCCCCCTCGGTCGGGCGCACGTGACGGTGACAGGCATCGCAAAGCTTCATAACCCGTCGAAACTATCATATCGCCGCCGGGTGTCTAGGGATCCGCCAGCTGCGCAGGCGAAGGCGGGCCAGCGTCCGCCCGGGAGTCCCACCATGCAGACACCGGTCGAACACCCGCCGGCCCGGCCATTCACAAGAGAAAGAGCCCAGAGTCAGGGCGGGTGGCTCGAAAGGTGCGCAGGACGCGTGAAGCGCCCTCTGCCCGCCTGTCGACCCCCATGGAGAAGGACAGTCGACGATTGTGCCGTACCTTGCGAGCGTGACCCGGGACCCCTCCGGCGCGCGAGCGGCCCTCGTGGCGCTCACGGAGGCCGAGCAGCTGGCGCGGCAGATCCAGCGCGACCTGCGGCGGCGGGCCCTGGTCGACCAGCTGGCGCTCGGCACCCGGCCCGAGCTGGAACACGCGCGACCGGGCAGCCTGGCGGCGTCGCTCGGCCTGCCGGCGTGGGCCTGGATGGTCTGGGCAGGGCTGGCGGCGGTGGTGTTCATGGCCCCGGCCCCGGGGTTCGTGTGGATGGCCGCCATCGCGGCGGTCGCCGCTCTGGTCATTCGCACCTGGCTCACGGTACAGGCGGCAGCGCAGCTGTTCAGCCCCGACGCGGCGGCCCTGTCTCGCCTCAAGGCCGCGCTCGAGGCCAGCGCTCGCGAGATGCGAGTCCTGCCGACAAACCCTTACCGTGACCCGCCGTGCGAATGGGTCGGAGGCGATCCGACCGCCGCCGAGCGACCGTGGACCGAATTGACGACCATCGCCCGCACGGCCGCGGCGCTGCGTCGCCGCGGCTTGCCGCCGGAATTGCGCGGTTGAGCGGCGAGAACGCTGTCACGGATCGACTCGGGACATGGCGGAAAGGCCAGGTTGCGCGCGAACCTGCGCCGATGTGCAGCCGTGAACCTCACGCTTCCGCGCAGCGCGGTTGCGCCCGGTCGGGGTAAGCTGGGGACGTGCGGGGAATGAGTGCAGTCGTGGCCGCGTCGCCGGCCTGCGAGGGCCTACACCTCACCGCGCGTTCGCGCGCCTGCCGGTCCGGCGCGCCATCCGCGAGCGGGGCTGCGGCGGATGTCCCCGAGGACATGTCCATCGATTCGCCCGCGGCAGACCGGCCGCGGCGGGTCTGGCGTCCTCGCGGCAATGGCCGCGGCGCCGGCCTGGGCCTCGTCGCCGCGGCGCTCGCGGGGGCGTGCGAGGGCCCCGATCCGGCCGCCTCGTCCTTCGCCATTCCGCCGGCGGTCACCGCCCCGGCGTCGACCGGCGAGGCGCCCGAGCCGTCGACCGTGACCGCGTCGACGTCGACCTCGACCGGGCCTGTCCCCGAGGACAGCTCGACCTCCACCACCGGCGACGCGAGCACGAGCACGACCGCGCCGCTGCAAGATCTCGGGGCGCCCGACCTCGGCGACCTGCACCCGGTCGGGTGCAAGGGGAAGATCGACTTCCTGTTCGTCATCTCGCGCCTCTCGTACATGGAGAACCTGCAGGCGCGGCTCATCGAGGCGTTCCCGTACTTCATGGAGACGATCGAGAGCAAGTTCTCCGACTTCGACTATCACATCATGGTGATCGACCCCGACGCGACGTGGGGTCACCCGCTGTGCAACGCGGATTGCAGCCCCGAGGGCTGCTCCGTCCCGGACTACCCGTGCGAGGCGCTCGCCGACCTCACCGCCTGCGACACGACGCTGGGCGCGGGGACCGTCATCCCGGCCGGCAAGGGCGCGTCGAACCAGGACTGCGGGCTCGTCGGCGGGCGTCGCTACATCACCCGCGAACAGCCCGACCCGGTCGGGACGTTCGCCTGCATGGCCCAGATCGGGCTCAACGGCGACGACGAGCTCGGCGAGGCGGTGACCGCCGCGATGTCCCCGGCGCTGAACGAACCCGGCGGCTGCAACGAGGGGTTCATCCGCGACGACGCGCTGTTGATGATCACGTTCATCTCCAACACGGCCGACACCGACTCCGAGGGCAAGCCGAAGCTGTGGGCCGACGCGATCAAGAGCGCCAAGCACGGCGACGACAGCTCGGTGGTGATGTTCAGCATTCAGGAGCCGGAGTGCAACCCGTGGGACACGGTGTGCGATCTGGTCAAGTATTACTTCCCGTACTGGTACATCGCGGACAATGAGGAGCCGGACTACCGGCCTGCGTTCGACGTGGCGACCGATCGCATCAGCGAGGCCTGCTCGGCCTTCATCCCGCAGTAGCCGTCGCTACGGGGCGATCAGGGCGACGGCAGGGTAGCCGCCCGCGGTCATGCCGCCGGCGTAGATCTGGCCGTAGGGCCCGATCGCCAGCGACGTGGGGGTGTGGATCGCCAGGCCGTCCTGGTGATCGTACGACCAGACCGACTGGGCCTTCAGCGGGAACCACGCCTGGGCGAAGAACGAGGTCGAGTCCTGCGCGCCGTCGCGGGCGGCCGCGAAGACGACGTAGCCCGCAGGGTGCCACGCCAGCGCCCGCGGGGCGGCCAGCAGCGGGTCCAGCGAGCGGCGCCAGGCCAGGTCGCCGTTGGCGCTGAACAGCAGCAGCTCGCCGACCGGCTCGCACTGGTCGCCGCAATGATAGCCGCCTGTCATCGCGCGCCCGCCGGCGTCGATCGCCAGGACGCGGCCGCCGCTCTGGGTGCTGCCGTCCTGCGGGACGAGGGTCCACTCGGGATTTTGCCCGGCGCCGTCGATGTCGAGCAGGAAGTGCCGCGCTCGTGTGACGCTGTCCTGGTCGTGCTGGCCCTTGACCTCGCCGGTCACGAGCAGGTGCTCGCCGACGAAGGCGCAATCGTTGGGGAGCTCGCTGAAGCCGATGGGGTCGGGGAACTCGTTCTCCGGCAAATAATCATAGGACAGCACCTTGCCGGATTGGCCGGGCGCGAATGACCACACCGTGCCGCGGACGAGGTCGTCGTCGGGCTTGGTGCCGCAGACCGCGTCGCGGTCGTCGGCGAGGGCGAGGGCGCGGGCGACGTCGCCGACGACGCCGACGCCGACCTGGGTGGGTGCGCCGGCCCAGGCGTCGTACTTGCCGAGCCACCAGCGGAGCTCGCCGTTCTCGAGCTTGTCGACGAGGACGTGCAGCGCGCCGTCGTCGTCGACCGCGAGGTCGATGGCGCTGCACGGCAGGCCGGCCTTGACCTCGAACAGGTCGCCCTCGACCCAGAGGCCGTCGAGGCCGCGCCGGCGCAGGTAGCAGCGCGCCTGTCCCTGGGGATAGTAAGTGCCGAGCTCGATGAGCTCGCGCGCCGGCGTGACTGCGAGGGCGACGACGGTGCCCTTGCCGATCTCGTCGTTGCCCTCCCAGAACAGCTCGCTGCCCGGCGGCGGCAGGGCCACGGTGAACGGCAGCTCGAACAGCTCGCTCTCGAGGTCCCCGCGCCAGGCGACGAAGGTGGCGAGGTGCGGGCCGTTGTCCAGCGCGGTGTAGATCACGATCTGGCCGGTGAAGGTGTCGCCCCCCTCGGGGTCGAGCTCGATCGGCGTCCCGCCGTCGACCTGCATGCGCACCCCCTCGGCGTGGGCGGTCTCGATGGTGACGTCGAGCGGCTCGTGCTTCACCAGGACGTCCATGTCGAGCGCGCCCTCGACGATCGCCGGCGGCGCGAGCGGGTCGTCGGCGGTGGTGCTGCCGGGCTCGCTCGTGGGGCCGCTGCTCGTGGTGCCGGTGCTCGGCGCCTCGCCGGTGGTGCCGGTGGTCGGCGCCGGGTCGCCGGTGGTCGACGGGGCCCCGTCGCTGGCGCCGGTGGTCCCGGCAGTCGCGGTGTCCGGCGGCTGGTCGTAGGTGATGCCGCCGACGCTGGGCGCCGTACAGGCCGCGACGCCGAGCACGACGATGGCCGGGAGGCTGGGGAGGCTCGCCGCTTCATCTCCGGGTCCGCGCTCAAGAGGGTAGCCGAGCCCGGCGAGTTCGCGGGCCGACACGTGCGTGACTTCGAGGCCGCACACGCGTTCGTCGACCGCTCATTGTCCGGCAGACCCGTGTTCGTCGCCATTTGGCGCGGTCTGGCGATTGACCGCGGCTTGTCAATGTCGGCCCCGCGCGGGCGAGCGGACCGGCAAATTCGTGGCAGGCCGCGGTCTCGACATCGCGGGCGCGCGCGCCGGCGCTCATGTCATGATTTCGCGCGGCGCGGAAATGCTCGGACGGGGGATCCTGGGGACACGCGGGGGTCACGAGCGCGCGCGGCCGAGCGGCCGTGGGGTGGATTTGCGCGGGTGGCGCACTAGGTGTCCGAAGGGACATGTCCTTTGCGCCTGCGACGTCGTGCTGCCAATGTCACGAGCGCGAAGTGGGCCGACTCATGCCATTGTCCGCGTTCGCGAGCGCCGCGCCCACCGATCGCATTGGCCTTTGTCTGCACCCATGAAGCTCGCGGCGCGGCGCCGCGGCTGCGGGGGGCCGAGGGTCGCTCAGAAGCGGCCCGAGACGGTCAGCATCGCCGACCACGGGGTGGCCGAGACGCGGGCGATGGTGCGTCCGCGGTGCCGCGTCGCCAGCAAGACGACGCCGGCGACCGCGGCGACGCCGGCGGCCGCCCCGGTGATGCCGGCCACGGGGGTGAGGGTGCGATAGACGTCGGCGAGGTGTGCGATCCGGTCGAGCTCCTCCATCGTGAACAGTCGCAGCTCGGCGTTGACGCGCCGGTCGATCTCGATGATCTCGCCGTTGGCCTCGCTGCGCCGCCACAGCGCCGCGCCTGCGCCGACGCCTGCGCCGACGCCGAGGACCAGCAGCAGGCTGCCGGCGATGACCCGGTTGCGCGAGCGGACCTCTGCCGCGGGGTCGGTCGCCGGCGGGGCCGCGGGGGCCGGCTCGGCCGCGGCCGGCGAGGCGGCCGACGGCGCGGGGCGATGGCGCGAGACGTCGAGCAGCGCCGGCTGCGAATCGTCGGCCGGCGGCGGCGCGACGGGCCGCTGGCGCTGCACCACCGGCAACAGCTCGGCCGGGGTCGGTGTAGGTACATGGGCGGCCGCCCGCGGCTTGCTGCAGGGGTCCTTCGGCCTCTGCTTCGCCAGCCCGGACTCGGTGACGTCGCGCAGGCGCGAGGCGACGGCCTCCGCGTCGCCGAAGCCGACCTCGCGCTCGACGCGGCGCAGCAGGTTGCGGGCCCGACACAACCCGGCGGCCTGACCCGTGACGGCGAACACGCGGTGGTAGCCGCGCAGCGCGTAGAAGGCGAGCTCGCGGCGCTGCCACGGCTCCAGGTCGGCGCGAGCGAACGCCGTCTCGCCGGCACGCGCGAGCTCCTCGAACCGCTCCTGCTCGACGAGCTCCTGCATGCGCCGCTCGAGCTGCCCGAACGTCGACGGCGGCGCCGCGGCGACCGGACCCACCGCGATGCCGGCAGCGAGGACGATGCACAGGCAAGGATTCATCGCCCCGTATCCATACCACAACCGGGCCCAGCGCGAGGCGCCGCGTCGCGGGTGACGCGCGCCGGCAATTGCGTTCGCGTGGCTGACGAGGCACGCTCCCGGGAGATGCCCGTCTCGCCCGAGTCGCCGCGGTTCCGCCCGGTCGGGCCGATCGACGAGGAGCCGGGGCGCAACGTGTACGTGGCGCACGACGAGCGCGAGCGGATGCGAGTGCAGGTGGTGGCGCTGCAGCACGCGCTGCCGGCGGCGGCGGCGGAGCGGTTCGGCCGCGAGGCGAAGCTGCTGTCGGCGCTGCGCCACGCGTACATCGCCGCGGTCGTCGATCACGGGGTCGGCGGCGACGGCCACCCGTACTTCGTCCGCGAGGACGAGGGCGGGGTGTCGCTGGCGCAGCGGTGGACCGAGGGGCCGCTGGCGATCGACACGTCGTGGCAGCTCGGGCTGCAGATCGCCGAGGCGCTGATGTGCCTGCACGAGCACGGCCTGTGCCACGGGGCGATCACCGCCCGCAACATCCGCTGGAGCGACGCGGGCGTGGCCCGCCTGCTCACGGCGCCGCGCACCGACGACGACGCGCCCGACGACCGCTCGCCGCGCGCCGACCTGGCCCAGCTCGGGCGCACCTTGGCGGCGCTGATGGACCACGACGACCTGGCCGAGCCGGTGCCCGAGCCGCTGCGGCGCGTGCTCGAGCTGGCGGCCGACGTCGCCGGTCACCCGCAGCTCCGCGCCGACGAGCTGCGCGCCGCCTGGCTGGCCGCGGGCGTGGAGGTGTGGCCGTACAAGCTGGCGGCGACGCAGCCGGTGCTGCGGCCCGAGCCGCAGGTGTGGCCGCCGGCGCCCGACCTCGCGCCGGCGCCGCTGGGGCAGCCGACGTGCAGCGACGCCGGCGACGTCAGCTGCAGCGCCTCGGCGCCGCCGCGGCTGTTCGCGCGTCGGCTCGAGCTGCGCACGCTGCTCGGGCAGGGCAAGTGCGGGCAGACGTGGCGCGCATCACCACGTCCTCGGGCGCGACGTCGCGGTCAAGATCTTGCCGCGCACTCTGGCCCGCACGCCGGTGCTCGCCGACCTGTGCCGCGAGGCGATGGCGCTCGACAAGCTGACCCACCGCGCGTTCCCGCGGATCTACGAGTGCGACTACAACGACGACGGCTCGTGGTACCTGGTCGAGGAGCTGATCGACGGCGAGCCGCTGGCGCGCACGATCCAGCGCGGGCCGATGGAGCCGCTGGCCGCGGTCGAGCTGGTGATCGAGCTGGCCGAGGCGCTGCAGGACGCGCACGCCCGCGGGATCCTCCACGGCGACCTCAGCTTCACCAACCTGATGCTCGAGCGCAGCCTGCCGCCGCGGGCGCGCATCATCGACCTCAGCGAGTGCCGCTTCCTCGACGCGTTCTACGCCCGCACCGACCAGCGCTACGCGCCCGCGCCGCGCCACCGCGGCGACGACGGCCGCGCGTTCGGCCACCCCGGCTTCGCCGCGCCCGAGCTGTCCCGCGGCGGCGCCAAGTCGGAGCGCAGCGACGTCTACTCGCTCGGCGCGGTGCTGTTCATGCTGATCACCGGGGCGCAGATGCCCAACGCGGTGATCCGCGAGCTGCTGGCCGCCGAGCCCGGCGAGGGCGCGGCCCGCCTGCGCGAGCACGTGGTCCGCGCCGCGCCGCAGCTCGAGGACACGTTCCTCGCGGCCGACTTCCAGGACATCCTCGCCCAGGACCCCGCGCTGCGGGTCGCGTCGATGACCGCGCTGCTCGAGCTGCTGCGGGCCGAGCACGACGCGCTGCGCAGCCTCCACAGCGATCGCGGCGAGCGGACGGCTCCGCCGGCCACGACCGGCTCGCGCCCGCGCGCGGCGGCGCCGGTGGGCGCGGACGCGGCTGTCTGGAAGGACATGTCCCCCGAGGCAGCCCGGCGGCCGCGCGCGCGCGCTGGGCTGGGCGTCGGCGCTGGCGCTCTCGGCGGTCGCAGTGGCTGGCTTTTTCGCCATGTCCTTGCGGACAGATTCGGAGGCGCCCGCGAGCCGCAGCCCGCCGGCGCCGGCGAAGCCCGCCCCGCCGGCCGAGGCGCCGCGCAGCGAGGCCCCCGCGCCGGAGCCGACCCGGGCCCGGGTGGTCGCCGCGGTCGAGGCCCTGGCGCCGCGCCTGCGCGCCTGCCCGGGGGCGCCGCGGCGGCTGGTGCTGGCGCTCGAGGTCGGCGGGCCGACGCGGCTGCTCGAGGTCCAGCACCTGTCGGTCGACGACGACCATCCGCTCGACCGCTGCATCCGCGAGGCGGTCGGGTCGCTGCGATTCGCGGGCGCGCCGGTGCGCCACGCCCTGACGATCGACCTCGGAGGTTGAGCCGGGCGCAGCGCCGCCGGCGCCGAGGTCGACGCGGCAGCGAGCGGAGCCACCGTGGGCGCGAGGGGCGAGGGCGGTCGACGATGACGCGACGCGAAGCCGATGTCGTCGATGCTCCGACGCGCGCGCATGCAGACGGCGTCGAGCCGCGCCGCCGGAGCAGAACGGCGAGCGTCCGCCGGCGTTGAAGCGAGGGCATGGATGACGACGGACGCGAGCCGCTGCGCACGTTCGCGGTCGCCTCGTTGTGGTCGATCGTCAGCGCGTTGCCGTCGCTGGTGCTGCACGCGCTGGAGCTCCCCAGGATCGAGGGCGACACGGCCGACGCCGGCCCGTTGATCCTCTCCGGCCTGTGGTTCTTGTGCGGCGGGCTCACCTCGCCGGCGCTGGGGCGGATCCTCGGCGCAGTGCCGGTGGTGAAGGCGTTGCCCCCGGCCGAGCGCCGCCTCGACCACCTCCCGCCCGCGGGCGCGCTGCTGGTGCGCGAGGCGGCGACGATCCGCGGCCAGCTCGACGCCCTGCGCTTCGACGAGGCGCTGCAGCGGGCCTGGGAGCTCGCCGGCGAGGTCGACCGCGCCGGCCCGGAGGTCCGCGCGGTGCTCGAGGCGTGCGGCGCCTCGTTGCAGGCGGTGCGCGAGATCGCGGCCGCCCGCGCGGGCTCGGCGATCCCCGGTTCGCGCCTGCGAGGCCGCCTGGACGCCGTCCTGGCGGAATTCGAGCGCGCGCTGAGCTCGCCGCGCTCGGGGCTGTTCCGCTGAGCGCGGGGCGGCGGCGAAATCAAATGTCCCGGGGGACATGTCCTCGCGGACCGACGAGAAAACTTGCGTGGTGGTCGGAAGGACATGTCCTTGGAGACATGTTCGAGCGCGCGGTCGGTGTCCTGGGCGCTGGCGCTCGTCTGTCGCTCGGGTCAGGTCGAGTCGCGGCGACGACCCCGCCCGGCGGGGCGCGGGGCGGGCCTGTCTCTCGGGTCAGGTCGAGTCCGCGCGCGCGCCGACCTCGCGCCGCGGTCGCCGCGGTCGGGTGGCGACCCGAGCCTTGTCCGGCGCGAGCGCTTATCCTTCGGGTCAGGTCGTCGCCGGCAGCGCGCCGGCCTCGCGCAGCAGGGTGATGTGGGTCGGCGTCGGGACCTGGTGCGCGGCCGCGGCGGCGACGAACCAGCCGTTGCGCCACGACCAGTCCTTGACGGCGCCGCGGTAGCTGGCGATCGCGCGCGAGTAGGCGCGCAGGCGCTGCAGCAGCGGGGCGGCGTCGACGTCGACGCCGAGGGCGGCGCGGCCGACGGCCAGGAACTCGTGGACCAGGGCATCGAGGAGCTCGCCCTGGCGATCGAGGACCTCGCCGACGGTGCAGTCGAACCGCTGGCACAGGAGGCCGAACGCGCAGTTCCAGATCAGCTTCTCGAGCATGGCGGCGGCGAAGGCGTCGCGGGCGACGACCTCGGCCGGCAGGTCCATCGCGCGCAGCCAGGTCGCCAGCGACTCGGCGTGCGGGCCGGTCAGCACGCTGGTGCCGCCGGGCTCGATCGCGGCGCCGCGGCGCGGCACGGCGAAGTAGAGCAGGGCGCGGGTGCTGTCTTGAAGGCCATGTGCGAACAGCCAGGGCTCGAGGACCCCGTTCTGCACGAACACCAGGTCGGGCCGGCGCGCGGCCGGGACGCGGGCGAGCGCGGCGTCGAGGCCGGCGTTGTCGACGGCGACGACGACGGGCTCGCCGACGGGGCCGTCCAGCGCCTCCCAGCCGGCCTCGCGGGTGACGAGGGCGACGGGGATCGGGCTGCGCGCGGCGAGGGCGCCGCCGACGCGGCCGGCGCCCAGGATCGTGACACGTGACAGGACGGGCACGGCGAGCGGAACGTACGCCCGATCGCCGGGGCTGTCGAGCCGGGCCGGCTCAGTTGGGCTGGACGCCCGGCTGCGAGGCCTGGACCGACCAGACCCAGTCGTCGAGGAGGACCAGCGAGTCCCACTGACCGTCGGCGGTGTCCCAGATGGCGAAGCGGATCTCCATGACCTCGCCGCCCTTGACGTTGCCCGACATCTTGAGCCAGCCGGTCGCGCCGCCGGTGTGGTAGTTGCCCTCCTGGCAGTAGTCGAAGCCCGCGTCGGCCTGGAAGCCGGTGCCGGCGATGCCCTGCGTGCCGGTGCAGTTGTTGTAGTTGAACGGGGTGCCGTAGCAGCCGACCTGGCCGTTCTGACACTGCGTGAACAGGCCGGGCGCCGCCTTGGCGATGTTGACGCCGACCGGGAATTTCTGGTTGTTCGGCGCGTTGTAGATGGCGATGTTCTTGTCGTTCGGGTTGCCGGCGGCGGTCGAGTTGACGAGGCTGACGAACAGGTCGTTGAAGGCCGTGCACACGTACTCGGGCCACTCGGCCGAGTAGAAGTACATCTGCACGTTGAACGACTTGGCGTTGGTCGGCACCCGGATCCGCAGCTTCAGCATCGCGCTGTCGTTGGCGCCGTTGCTCTGGGCGCCGGGGCAGCCGGGCGCGTTGGGGAACTGACCGCCGTTGGCGGCCAGCCAGTCGGCCGGGGCGTTGCTGTTGGCGCCGTTGATCTTGCCGGGCTGGAAGTCGGCGTACGGCGGATTCACGTCGTTCTGGTCGGCGGCGTTGCCGGTCGACAGGACCGCCAGGCGCGCGTTCTGCTGCGGCAGGACGTTGTTGCCGAAGCCGGGGCGGATCGACTTGGCCTGCGAGTCGATCGCGCCGACGCCGTCGGCGCGGGTGAGGGTGCCGGAGATCACGCCCCACTTCTTCTGGTTCTGCGGCGGGTTCTCGGTGGTGGTCTGACACAGGTCGATCGCCTTGGCGTAGTCGAGGGCGTTCGACGAGTTGCTGGTCAGGTTGGCGTCGCACGAGGCGACCGGGTTGTCCTTGGTGCCGTCGCAGTCGTCGTCGACCATGTTGCCGCCGACCTCGAACGCGCCGGGGTTGACGAGCGCCGGGTTGAGGCAGTTGGGCCCGACCTCGTCGCAGCAGTCGCCGCCGCACACGGTGTAGCCGTCGCCGTCGGCGTCGGCGTCCTCGTCGACCTGGCTGTTGCAGTTGTCGTCGAGGCCGTTGCTGCAGATCTCGGTCGGGTTGGGCGTCACCTCGCCCATGCACGGGCCGTAGCCGGTGCCCTGCGGGTTGCAGGTCTGCAGGCCCTCCTTGCAGATGCCGACGCCCTGGGTGCCGTCCTGGCCGGTGTAACAGGCGGTCTGCGTGCCCGGGTCGCACTGGCACGGGCCCTGGTTCTCGCAGCCGTTGCCCGGGTCCTTGTCGCAGTCGTTCCACGGCGCCTTGCAGGACGCGAGGCCGCACTGGGCCATGACGCACGAGGCGTTGCCGTTGGGCGGCACCGGGCAGGCGTTGCCGCAGGCCTGACAGTTGGCGGTGTCGACCAGCAGGTCGACGCAGCTGTTGCTGCAGCAGGCCAGGCCGTCCTGACACGGCTGCATGTCGTTGCAGCCGGGCATGCACTCGCCGGCGTCGCACACGGTGCCGAGCGGACAGTCGCCGTCGCCGAGGCAGCCCTTGCAGGTGTTGCTGCCGACGTCGCACTTGGTCGGGGCGTTGCAGTCGGTGTCGTCGTTGCAGCCGGGGACGCAGCCGTTGCCGTTGGGATCGCAGAACTGTCCCATGGGACAGTTCGCCTCCTCGCACGGCATCGCCATCGTCGTCGAGGTGCCGGGGTCGGTGGTCGAGGTGGTGCTCGGGTCGGGGCCGGTGGTGTCGACGGTGGTGGTGCCCGGGTCCGTGGCGGTCTCGGGCGTGCCGGTGGTGTCGGTGGTGCCCGTCTCGGTGGCGACCGAGCTGGTGCCGGGCTCGGTCGGCGTCGTCGTGGTCGTCGGCTCGGTGTCCTGCGGCCCGCTGGTCGACGAGACCTGGTTGGTGGTGGGGTTGTTCGCGGTCGTGACTTGCGAGGTCGGATCGAAGGACGAAGACGGCTGATCGTCGCCGCAAGCCGCGAGCAACACGGCACACGACGCCAGCGCCACGAAGTCGGGGCGGAGTTTATGCATTCCAGCCACCCTACCAGGGTCGCGGCTAGGCATCAATCGCGCCCGCGCGGGGCGACCTGCGAAGCGCCGCGCACGGCGAAGCCCGCGGCCGGGAGGCCGGCGGGCTCGTGCCGGTGGCGGCAATCCGCAATCGACGATTGCCCGCGCGAATGACGGCACCGGGCTCGGCTGCCCGGCCCGACGGGCGGCGCGTCAGCCGGGCTTGCAGTAGTACTCGACGCCGGCCTCGCCGGTCTGCTTGAGCGAGTTGCAGGCGGTGCCGCACAGCTCGATGGCGGTGTACGGCGGCGCGGGCTCGACGTACTTCCAGCCGTTCTCGTTGGCGCAGTCGGTGATCTTCGGCACCTCGACGTCGCCGATCTTGACCTTCGTGAACTGCGGGAAGCCGGGCTGGTCGTTGAGCGCGATCACGCAGCTCTGGGCGTCGCTGACGATGGCGTTGAGCGCGGCCTGCAGCTCGACCTGGTTGTCGGCGCTGTAGAACTTCTCGGGGCCGGGCTTGGCGGTGCCGCCCGAGGTCGCCAGCTCGTTGAGCTTCTGGTACGGGTTGATGTTGTCGGGGCTGCCGTCCATCTGCACCGGCGAGACGGCGTTGGCGATGGCGATGCCGATGACGTAGGTCGGGATGCCGTCCTGCGTGAAGGCGTTGCCGACCAGGGTGTGCAGCGACTGATCGTAGTCTTCAAACAACGGCGGGGGCGCCTTGCCGGTGGTGCAGTTGGCCGCGCCGTCGGTGATGAGCATGATCGCCCGCGGGATCATCGGGTCGAGCGACTTGAGGTGGTTGAGCGCCGCCAGCACGCCGGCCTGGGCCGGGGTGCCGCCCTTGATGGTGTTGTTGTTCTGCGCCGGCAGGGCGTTGAGGATCGGGTTCTTGTTGAAGGGGGCGACCGGGACCTCGACGTTGGCGTTCACCGGGCAGGCGCCGACGACGTAGGTGTCGACGGCCTGCTTGTTGGGGAACAGGTTCATGCCGAAGTTGAAGTTGCCGTTGAAGGCGGTGAGCACCTGGTCGACCACGGCGTAGAGGCTGAACCAGCGGCTCACCGTCGGCGTGTTCGGGTTGGCGTCGTGGTCCCACAGCGACAGCATCGAGCCCGACTTGTCGAGCACCAGCATGACGTTCGGCACGACCGGGGTGAGGACGACCTGCATCTCGTTGCAGGGGATGTCCTCGGTGGTGGTGCCCGGGTCCGTGGTGGTGGTCGTGGTGGTGTCGGTGGTCGAGGTGCTCGAGGTCGTCTCGTCGGTGGTGCTCGAGGCGGTGTCGGTGCTGGTCGAGGTCGTCGTCTCGGGCGGCTCGGTGGTCAGCGTGTCGGTCGCGGTCTCGGTGGTGCTCATCGTCGCCGTGACCATGCCGGTCGAGGTGCTGTCGGTGGTCGACGTCGGCACGCCCGAGCTGTCGCTCGTCATGCCCATGGTGCCCTCGGTGGTGGTCGGCGGGGTGCCGGTGGCAGACTCGCTGCCTTCGGAGGTGCCGAGCGTGTCCAGCGTCGTCGGCTGGGTCGACATCGTCGTCTGCGAGGCGACGCCGGTCTGCGAGGTTTGCGTGCCGTCGTCACCACAGCCCACGACGAGGCCGATCGAGGTCATCCATACGAGAGGAGCTTTGCGTGCCATAATTTTCACCGCGCGAAGAAGTCGAGCCGATCACGACTATCGCCCGGCGACGACGCGCCTTTCAAGCGCGCGAGCCACGGTGATTTCGCCGCGTCAGCGCCGCACTGAAGGCGAGTTCATGGCAGCGGAATCGCGCGGGGTTTGGTGACGACGTCCCACGTGCGAGGGCGCTGCGGCGACAGCCCCGCGCCCCGACAGACGACGCGCTCGCCGTCGCCGCTGCACGCCCCGTGCGCGCCGACGGCGAGCACCTCGGCCGGCGCGTCGCCGACGAGCTCAGGCGCGAATCGACCGCCTCCGCCCGCGCCGTCGCCCCAGCAGTGGACGCGGCCGGCCTGTCCGATCGCACAGGTCGCGTCCTCGCCCGCCGCGACCGCGCGCGCGGGCCCGAGGTCGGGCACGCGGGTCGGCGCCGCGCGATCGGCCCGCGAGCCGTCGCCGAGCTGTCCGAGCATGCCGTCGCCCCAGCACACGACGTCGCCGCCGCGCCGCAGGGCGCAGGTGTGGAGCCTGCCGGCCGCGAGGGCGACCGCGTCGTCGAGCCCGCGGACGGCGACGTCGGCGTCGCGAGACTCGGTGGTGCCGTCGCCGAGGCGACCGCTGTGATTGGCGCCCCAGCAGCGGACTTTGCCGCTGGCGTCGCGGCTGCACGCGTGCGCGGCGCCGACGACGAGCTCGACGGCGCCCGCGATCGTGCGCTCCTGCGCCAGCGGTGCCTCGGCGAAGGCGTGCCAGCACACCACGGCGCCGCCGCGCCGCAAGGCGCAGGTCCGGTGCTCGTAGGCGGCGAGGTCGACGACGTCCGCGAGGCCGGCCACGGGGCCCGGGCGCGCTCGACTGCGCGTGTCCACCGGCGGCAGCGGCAGCGGGCCGGCGTGCTCGTCCACCGGCTCGCCGCGCGGGACGCCGCGCCCGGCCAGCTGGCCGAAGGTGTCGTCGCCCCAGCACATGACTGTTCCGCCATGTTCCAAAGCGCAGGTGTGACGCGCGCCGACCACCAGCTCGCGCACGCGGCCGAGGCCCGGCACCGCGGTCGGGGCGTCGCGCCGGGCCCGGGCGCCGTCGCCGAGCTGACCGTAGGTGTCGTCGCCCCAGCACCAGGCGCCGCCGTCGTTCCAGGCGCAGGCGTGGACCTGGCCGACCGCGAGGCCGGTGGCGGCGATCGGGTGGACCGCAGGCGGGACGGCGGTCGCGGGCGGGCGCGGACCGGCCTGGGCGAATTCGTCGTAACCCCAGCAGGCCACCTCGCCGCGCTCGCGCCGGACGCAGGCGTGCGCGGAGCCGACGGCGAGCTCGACGACGTCGGCGAGCTCGACGACGGGGCCGGGGCGATCGCGGGGGCGCTTGCTGCCGTCGCCGAGCTGGCCGTCGCGGTTCTCGCCCCAGCAGGCGAGGGCGCCGGTGCGCCGCAGCGCGCAGGCGGATTCGCCGCCGACCGCGGCGCTCACCGCGTCGTCGAGGTCGACCACCTCTGCGACCCGCGGGCGCGCCACGGCGATCCCGTGAGGGCTGCGCGCAGGCTCGCGGGTCGGGGGACGGCCGTCTCCGAGCTGTCCTTCGGAACCTGTCCCGATGCACAGGACGTGACCGTCGCGGCCGACGGCGCACAGGTGATCGCCGCCGGCGGCGAGGCGGACGGCCCCGGCCAAGGCGGGCAGCTCGGCGGCGGCGGTGTCGTGGCCGTCGCGCAGCGGATCGGCGCCCCAGCAGGTCACGTCGCCGCCGGCGCGGGCGCAGGCGTACGAGTCGCCGAGGACGACGGCGTCGGCCGCGGGCACGCCGGGGACGGCGGTCGGTCGCGCGAGCGCGGCCTGGCCGGGGCCCGACTCGCCGCGGTAGTTGGAGCCCCAGCACAGGACCTTTCGGACATGGTCGATCGCGCAGGTGTGCGAGCCGCCGGCGGCGATGGCCCGGGCCCGCAGGCCGGCCACCGGGCTCGGCCGCGGGCGCGTGCCGAGAGCGCCGTCGCCGAGCTGGCCGAGCGAGCCGTCGCCCCAGCAGAGGACGTCGCCGCCGCGCCGGAGGGCGCAGGTGTGCCAGGTGCCGGCGGCGAGGGCGACGACGTCGGTGAGGCCCGGGACGCGCGTGGGTTCGCTGCGATCGCGGCGGTCGCCGAGGCCGAGCTGGCCGTGGGCGCCGTAGCCCCAGCAGTAGACCTCGCCGCGTTGCAGGGCGCAGGTGTGGCCGACGCCGAGCGCGAGCGTGGGACCGGCGGCGGTGATTTCGTCGCCGTCGCGGTCGCCGACGGCAGGCGGCGTACCGGCCGGCTCGCGCCCGCGGTCGGCGCAAGCCGGCGTGAGCGCGAGGAGCCAGCCGAGGCCGAGGCGAAGCGTCTTCATCGCGCCGACGATAGCCCACGACGTGCGGGCGGGTGCGAGCGAGGGCGGGTCGCGTGGGTCGGGTCGCATGAACTTTGGGACATGTATGGGGGGACCGGCCGGCGCGCGCGGAACGTGGTACAGTAGAGATGATGGGGCTTCGGGGCGGACGCGCGCGGCTGGCAGGGTGCCTGGTGGCCCTGGGCGGGTGCCTGACCGAGAACCCGGCCTACGACGGCGTGACCGGCTCGACGAGCGAGCTGGTGCCGGCCTCGACCGCGGAGCCGGGGACGAGCACGAGCACGAGCACGAGCACGACGACGACGACGGATACGAGCACGAGCACGAGCACCGGACCGGTGACGACGGGCGTGCTCGACGGCGAGGACACCAGCACCGGCACGACGATCGCCCTGACGACCGGCGACACGAGCACCACCGGCGGCGCGCCGTCGACCGCCGAGCTGCACCACTACGATCCGGCCAACTGCGTCGAGCCGCTGTGGTGCTATGGCGCCGGCAACATCTGGAACGGGCTCGACGGGGAGATCCGCGGGGCGGAGTGCTTCGACGCCCCGGTCCCGCCGCCGTACCGGGTGCGGCGCATCGACTACACCCTGGTGTCCGTGTCGGGTCAGGCGCGGGTGCGCTTCCAGATCCGCTCGGCCGACCTCCAGCAGGTGCTCTACACCTCGGAGTCGCTCGGGCTGCCCGTGAGCTCCGGGTCGCTGCAGATCTCGGAGCCGCAGCAGCCGGTGATCGAGACCGGGCGCTTCTGCGTCGGCTTCGTCGGCGGCGACGCGAAGTCGACGATCGGCTTCGGCGCCGATCCGTCGTCGCTTCCGTCGCCGCAGCAGAGCTACTTCGGCTCCGACGCCTGCGACGAGGCCGGCCTGCGCGACGTCAACCTGTTCACGCCGGAGGTCGACCCCCACGGCGCGTGGTGCCTGGGGGCCGAGATCGCGGCGCTGTGAGCGGATGTCTCTCGGGGCATGCTCCCAGGGGCATGTCCGAATGGACATGGCCCGAGGAGCATGTCCGCCAGGTCATGTCTGACAGGCGGCGTTGGCCCGGCTGACCGCCGAGGCCTCGCCGGGGTTGGGCGCCAGGCGGGCGCGCAGCTGGCCGAGGTCGCCCTGGAGGAACGGGTTCTGCCCGGCCTCCTCGCCGATGGTGGCGCGCCCGCGGCCCTCGAGGTCGTGCAGCGGCCACACCTCGGTGTGCGCGGGCAGGCCGCGCAGGCGCAGCAGGCTGGCGGCGAGGGCGGCCGGATCGCCGCCGAGGTCGCAGCCGCCGGTGCCGCCGAGCCACAGAGTGTCGCCCGTGAGGACGCGGTCGGGCAGGAGCAGGCACAGCGAGTCGGGGGTGTGGCCGGGGGTGTGCCACACCTCGAGGGCGAGGTCGCCGAGGGTGATGGTGTCGCCGTCCTCGAGCGGCCGATCGACGCACGGGGCGGCGGCGGCCCGGTGCATGGCGATCTCGCAGCCGAGCAGGTCCTTGAGCCGCTTGGCGCCGGAGAGGTGGTCGCCGTGGGTGTGGGTGTCGAGGACGAGCTCGAGGCGGAGGCCGTGGCGCTGCAGCTCGGCGAGGTAGCGGTCGACCTGGTCGCGCCGCGGGTCGACGAGCATGGCGGCGCCGCTGCGGCGGTCGGCGACCAGGTAGGAGCGCGTGGGGCCGCTCGGGTTGAGCTGGGCGAACAGCATGGCGGCGCCCGGGTCGGTGTCGACGTGGGCCGGCGGGCTCGGGGCGTCGGCCTCCATCCAGCGGTCGTTGCAGCGGCCGGCGAACTCGGCGGTGACGCCGGCGGCGCGGACGCGGTAGCGGCCGACCCATCGCCTGTCCCGAAGGACAGCCACGGCCTCGATCAGGCGATCGACGTCGGCCTCGTCGTTGTAGAGGCCGAACGAGGCGCGCACCGCCCCGGGCGCGCTGCCGGGCTCGGGGGTGGCGCCGCCCTGGCTGGCGAGCAGGCGATCGACGTGGACGTGGGCGCAGAAGCGGCCGTTGCGGACGGCGATCCCGCGCTCCTCGCTGAGCACCGCGGCGGCCAGCGGATCGGAGACGCCGGCGACGTTGAAGCTGAGGACGCCGAGGCGCGCGTCGGGATCGTCGGGGCCGTAGAGGGTCACGCCGAGGGCCTTCATGCCGGCCATGGCCCGTCGCGTCAGCGCGAGCTCGTGCTGGCGGACGTGGGCCATGCCGATGCCGTCGAGGAAGCGCAGCGCCTCGGCCAGGGCGAGCACGCCGCCGATGTTGGGCGTGCCGCCCTGATGGCGGTCGGGGGCGCTGACGTACTCGACGCTGTGCGGGCCGACGCGCGAGGCCGTGCCGCCGCCGGGCAGGTAGGGCGGGGCGGCGTCCATGATGCCGCGCGGACCATAAAGGAAAGCGGCGCCGAACGGGGCGTAGGCCTTGTGCCCGGCGGCGGCGAGGAAGTCGAGGTGCTCGGGGTCGCCGGCCGGCCTCACGTCGATGCGCTGGTGCGCGAGCAGCTGGGCGGCGTCGACGAGGATCAGCGCGCCGTGCTCGTGGGCGAGGCGGGCGATCGCGTGGATGTCGGGCATCCAGCCGGTGACGTTGCTGGCGCCGGTGACGGCGACCAGCTTGACCTGGTTCTGCCGCAAGAGCTGGGCCAGGTGGTCCATGTCGAGGCGACCGTCGGCGGTGATCCGCGCGCGCAGGACCGGACCGCGGTTGCGGTGCGGGAGGTCGTTCGAGTGGTGCTCGAGCTCGGTGACGACGACCTTGCCGGGCAGCCCGGCCATGACGTGGGCGGCGAGGTCGACGGCCTGGGTGGTGTTGCCGAGGAAGACGACGCAGTCGCGCTCGAGGTCGCCGCCGATGAAGTCGGAGACGACGTAGTAACACTCGTCGAAGTGCTCGGTGGCCTTGCGCGAGAGGAGGTGGGTGCCGCGGTGGATGTTGGCGTACTCGCCGGCCATGAAGCGGGCGTAGCGATCGAGCACGGGCTCGGGGGCGTGGGTGGAGGCGGCGTGATCGAGGTAGAGGAGGGCCCGCTCGCCCTCGCCCATGACGGGGACCTGGCGGCCGACGATCGGGAAGGCGGCGCGGATGTCGGCCCAGGTCGGGGTGCGGGCGCAGGCGGCCGCGGAGGGGCGAGCGCAGGAGGCGGGCGCGAGCGGGAGACCGGCGCCCTGCCAGGCGAGCAGGCCGCCCTCGAGGTACTGCACGCGGCTGTAGCCCAGCAGCTGCAAGACGTCGGCGACGAGCACGGCGCGGTGGCCCGAGGCGCAGACGACGGCGATCGCGGCGTCGAGGTCGGGCAAGATGTCGGCGGCGAGCTTCTCGACGAGGCCGCGCGGGACGTGCAAGGCGCCGGCGAGGGCGCCGGTGCCCGCGAACTCGTCCGGCTCGCGCACGTCGAGGACGACGCTGGGATCGCCAGGCTGAGCGCGCCGCACCGCGAGCTCGGCGGCGGTGACCCCGGAGACGCGGGCGCGGACGCGATCGACGAGCTGGTGGTAGCTGAGGCGCATGGCGGCACGCTA
Source organism: Nannocystis pusilla (assembly GCF_026626665.1). Taxonomy (GTDB): domain Bacteria; phylum Myxococcota_A; class Polyangia; order Nannocystales; family Nannocystaceae; genus Nannocystis; species Nannocystis pusilla. The sequence continues at coordinate 4,752,349 of NZ_JAPNKE010000002.1, read as the reverse complement.
CATGACGGTCGTCGCCCGTGAAAGCGCGAGGTCGCGGCCGCGCCGACGCAGCAGGCCGCGGAGCGGAGTTCTGACGCCGATGTGAGCGCGCTCCTCCGGCGGCGCCCTCGCGGCGCGCGGCGAGCGGCCACGTGCAGCTGCGGTCGCGCTGGCGTTCGTGAGGTGGCGGCGCGGGCGCGGCCGGGCGGGTAGGAGGCGCTCAAGATGGCTTCATGGACATGTTCTTGAGGATATGTCTTGAAAGACAGCAACGAGCGAAGCGCGATGGACATGCTCTAAAAGGCATGTTCATCGGGACATGTCACTGCGGGCGGCCCTGGGCGATCCAGGTGTCGACCAGTTGAATGTCGGCCAGGGGCACGGGCGTGAGGCCGAGCGGCATGCCGCGCAGCTCCGGCGCGGCGCCCTCGACCTCGGCGTGGCGCGCGAGCATGTGCGCGACGATCCGCGGGGTGCCGTCGGGCAGCGGCGCGAACACGCTGCGCCGCTGGCCGTCGTCGCCGACGCTGCCGGAGGAGATCCCGATGTACGAGGCGAGGTCGAGCCGCCGCGGGGTGAAGCCGTAGCCGCCGCTGTTGCCCGGGCCGCCGTCGCCCCGCGCGTAATCCGGATCGGAGTGGCAGTGCCAGCAGGTCTTTTGGAGTTCGGCCTCGACCTCGGCCCAGGTGACGCGGCGCTCGAGGATCGGCAGGCGCCGGACGGGCTTCGGGGCGGGGAGGGGTTCGAGCGGGACGTCGGTGAGGTAGGCGGCGAGCGCCCGCGCGTCGGCCTCGTCGAGCGGGATCTTCGGCATCGGCGTGCCGGGCTTGTGCCGCGGCGGATCGAGCAACCAGGCGACGAGCGCGGTGGGGCGCATGCGCTCGCGCGTGAAGCGGAGGTCGGGGGCCTGCGCCAGGCCGCGCTGCATGGGCGTCGTCGAGCGGGACGGGCAGCCTGGCCGCCGGGGCGATGGGCGGCGCGCCGGTGAAGCGGTGACACAGGGCGCACGACTTGTCCTCGAACAGGACGCGGCCGCGGGCGAGCTCGCCGGGCGGAGGCGCGGCGAGCTCGGCGTCGGGGATCAGCGCGGCGGCGAGGTCGGCGGCCTCGGCTGTCCCGAGGGACAGGCGCGGCATGGTCGAGTTCAGGCCCGGTCGCAGGTCGTGGGGGGCGTGCAGCCATTCGGCGAGCCAGGTCCGGCGGAAGCGGTCCGTGCCGCGCAGCGCGGGCACGTCGGTGAGGTGGGTGATGTGGCCCTGCCACTCGCGCAAGGTCTCGGCGGGGGCCGGGAACTGGCCGGCGAGGATGTCCTGGTGGCAGCGCACGCAGTGCTTCTCGAGCGGGGCCGGCTCGCGCCCGGGGAGGTCGTGGCAGCGCGCGCACTCGAAGCGGTCGATCAGCGCGTGGCCGCGCGCGACCGCGGCCGGGTCGGCGGCCGGCTCCAGCGCGACTTGCGGGAGCGCAGGTGGGGTCGCCGGGATGTCGTGAGGGACAGGGTCTTTGGAGCCTGGCCCACAGGACATGTTCAACGAGACAGCAATGACCGCGACGGCGAGGCGGAGCATGGGCGGCGTCAGGCCTGCTCGGTGACGTCGCACTTCACGCCGCGCGCGCGCATCTTCACGCAGCGCTCCACGGCCCGCTTGCTGGTCTCGCCGTCGCCGCGCTCCTTGCTGAGCTCGGCGAGGAGGGCCCAGCCCTGCGCGGTCGGCATGAGGTCGCCGTCGCCGAGGCGCTTGAGCAGGTCGTGGGCCTCGGCGCGGCCGCTGGTCTGGCGGGCGAGGGCCTCGGCCAGCTCGGCGGTCTGCGCGGGGAGGGCTGGTCTCCGGCCTGCAGCCGCAGGGCGAGCACGGCCCAGGCGATCGCGGCGTCCTTGCGGCTCTGCGCGGCGCCGCCGAGGTCCATGCCGATGGCGATGTCGCCGCCGCTGCGCGCGACCGCGAGGGCGAGGATCCGCTGGGCCCGCCCGTGGAGGTGCGCGCCGGGGCCCTTCATGTCGGCGGCGAGCGCCTTGTCGCCGAAGGCCTCGCGGATCGTGCTCACCGCCTTGCGGTGCTGGCCCTTGGCGAGCAAGAGCTCGGCCTTCTGGACGTACTCCTGGCCGCTGTCGACGAGCCGGCGCACGGTGTTGCCGCAGGCGTCGGCGCGGTTCGGCGGGCCGAGGGCGGCGGCGGTGACGACCAGGGACAGGGCGAGCGCGAGTCGAGACATGGCTGACCTCGAAGACATGGTGGAAAGGACATGAACCAAGGGGAAGCTCTACAGCGCGCCGCAGCGGGGGCCGTGGCCCGCCATCTGACGGCAGCGGAGGACGGCGACCTCGCGGCCGGCGGCGTCGCCTTGCTCGCCGCGCAGGCGGGCGAGGGCGGCCCAGGCGTCGGGGCCCGGCAGGAGGTCGGCCTCGGCGAGGCGGCCGAGGATGGCCAGGGCCTCGCCGCGGAGGTCGGGGCTGCGCGCGAGGGCCTCGCCCAGCTCGCCGTCGGCCGAGGGCACGAGGTCGGCGGAGCAGCGGGCCGGCTCGAGGGCGCAGTCGGGGTGCGCGGCGATGGCGTCGTCGCGGACCTGCCGCAACGCGGTGATGGCCCACGAGATCGCGGGCTGCTCGTCCAGCAGGTCGCCGCGGCCGCGCTCTTCGACGCGGACGACGCCGCCGCTGCGCACGATGGCGAGGGCGAGGACCCGCCGGGCCCGGCGCTCCAGCGTCTCGTCGCCGTGCCGCGCGTGCTCCGTCCTGGCCAGCTCGGCGCGGGCGAGGCTCGCGGCGCGCCGGTACTGGCCGGCGTCGAGGGCCGCCTCGGCCTTGTGGACCCGCCGATAGAGGCTTGCCCTCACGCTGTTGCCACACGCGTCCGCGACGGCGGGGACGGTCAAGGTCGAGCAAGCGAGGGCGAGGGCGAGGACGAGTCGAGGCATGGCGACGCCGAGGTGCGCGTGGCTACGCGCGGGGGACGGGGGCCGATCTGGCTACGCGCGAGCGAGCGACGATCTTCCTTCTCATGTTCCAGCGATCCGCGTGAAACTCAAGGCCGTCGGCCGGGCGTTGCCCGGATCGACCTGGAGGATCGATGTCGCTCTCGCGCCCCTGCATTTTGGTCTGCGGAAGTTGGTTGTTGCCGTGGTTGTTCGCCTGCGCGGCGCCGGAGGCCGCGCCGCAGCCGGAGACGAAGCCCGCCCCGCCGGCCGCGCCCGCGCCCGAGGTGGTGCCGCCGACCCTCGCCGCGGGGCCCGAGACGCCGCTCGCGCCCGCAGCCGCGCCGCCGGTCGCCGCCGCCGACGGGAAGATCGACGTCGCCGCCTGTGACGCCTACGCCGAGCGCTACCGGACCTGTATCGCCGACAAGGTGCCGGGCCGCGACCGCGACGCGCACTCGCGGGCGCTGCAGGCCCAGCTGGCGACCTGGCTGGCGGCCAAGGCCGACCCCAAGCTGGCGCCGGCGCTCGACGGCGAGTGCGTGGCCGCGGCCGCGGCGGCGCGGGCGACCACGCGGGTGTTCGGCTGCGTGTGGCGCGACGACGACACGCCCGAGCCCGAGTCGCCCAGGCCCGGCAAGCTCAAGCCCGGGGCGATCGAGTCGGCCCGCAGCGTCGCGCCGGAGCTCGGCGCGCTCGATGCCTTCTAGACCCGAAGGACAGGCCCTCGAGGACATGTCTGAAGGCGCATGTCCCCGGGAGCAGGTTTGAAAGGACCTGTCCCCGGGGACCGGCGGCTCAGATCGCGTCCTTGAGGGCGATGGCGATGCCGACCACGGCGAGGCACATCTCGTCGAGGGTCTCCTCGCCGAGCCGGACGTCCTTCGGGGCGCCCAGGCCCTGCTCGGCCAGCGCCTGGACGACGAACGGGTTCGACATGCTGTTGTTGTAGGTGCAGCGCAGGTACAGCGCGTCGCCGGCGTCGAACCGCGGGACGGCGTCGAGCGCGGCGTCGTAGCTGTAGGTGCGCTGCCAGTTGAAGTCCCAGCCGGGGGTCTGCAGCAGGCACTCGTTGGCCGGCTCGCCGTCGTCGGGGCTGGAGCGCTGCAGGCCGATCAGCATGTCGGTGCCGACGTAGTGCATGTGCGTGCCGACGGCGAACACGCGCAGCGGCGGGACGTCGTTGAGCTTGAACAGCATCTGCTCGACGTGGTTAGACGCGCCGGCGGGGATGATGAACTCGGGGTAGCCGTTGTCGTCGTGCTCGCTCGGGAGCAGCTGCGGGCCCTCGCTGTTGCCGATCAGCGCCAGCATGCCGACGTACTCGGGGATGGTCGGGTGGATCCGCAGGTCGAGCGAGGTGGCGCTGTCGAGCTCGGGCTTGCCCGTCGGGTGGTAGTGGACCTGCATGACGATCCGCGAGCCGGCGACGACCCGCGAGGCGACCTTCGGCGGCATCTCGAACGGGGTCATGCCCGGGGCCCAGGCGGCGATCAGGTTGGCGGTGTTGATGCCGGGGCCGCCGAAGCAGGGGTAGTAGCCGTCCTCGTTGACCTTGTCGGCCGAGGCGCCGCTCTCGTCGACGTAGGCGAGCACGTGGTGCACGACCTGCGGGTTGCCGGCGCTGATCTGGACGGCGTCGATCCAGGTGTCGTCCTCGAAGCCGGGGTCGACGCTGAAGCAGAGGAACATGTCCTTGTCGCCGTCGATCGAGACGGGGGTGGGGATCTGGACGCGCACGTCGGCGTCGGTCAGCTCGACCTCGGGCGGCTCGGGCAGCGGCGCGGCGGTGGCCGGGTCGCCCTCCGGGGCGCCTTGATCGACCCACGCGCGCAGCAGCTCTAACTCGTCGTCGCCGAGCCGCGGGTCGTCTTGCCAGCCGAACCGCGGCTGACAGTCGGCGGTCTCGTCGGCCAGAAACGGCGGCATGGTGCCGCGCTCGACGGCGTCGAGGGCCGCGGTGGCGAACGGCTTCGCGGTCTCGTAGCTCGCCAGCGAGAACGGGGCGATGCCGGCGTCGCTGTGGCAGCCGCTGCACTTCTGCACGAAGATCGGGGCGATGTCCTGATGCCACGTGACGGGCTCGGCCTCGGCCGCGTCGGTGGTGGTCGGCGCGTCGCTGCCGGTCGTGCCGGCGGTGCCGGCCGTGGTGGCGTCGGTGCTCGCGTCCGCGGTCTCGCCGGCGCTGGCGAGGCCCGGGCCCGGATCGCCGCAGCCGCTCGTGGTCACGCACGCCAGCAGGACCGCCGCGGGTCCCCACATCTTCGAATCATGCATCGGTCGTTGACCTCTCACGGACCTGGGCCCGCGAGATCGAGGGGTACTTCAGCGGCGACGAATTGTCACGGAACGAAAGGTCACGGGGCCGCTGCTCGTGGACCGTTCGCTGCGGCGCCTCCGGGCGCTCCGCCAGGGCGTTTCAGGGGTCCTCGACCTCGACCTGGATGCTGGCGAGGGTCCACGTGTTCTGCCCGTGGTTGTGCAGGTGGAACACCACCGGCTCACCGGCCGCGAGCGCGAAGTCGGCGACGAGGTCGACCTCGTAGACCATGGCCTTGCCCGGGATTTCGACCTCGCGCTCGAGCAGCACGTGGTCGCCCGCCATGATCACGGCGTGCGCGGTCGCGGGCTCGGCGGCGACGAGGTCGAAGTGGTAGAGGTTGAGCGAGATCTGCGCGCCGGGCACGATCTCGCGGAGCGACGGCTGCGTGAACGCGCCGTAGTTGCAACCACCCGTGTTGACCTCGAAGCCGGTGACCTCGACCAGCCAGCCGACGCCGAGCGGGCACTCGACGCTGGCCGGTCGGTGGTCGCGCAGCGGGTCGGCGTCGGCCCCGAGCTGCACCCACGCCTGCGGCTTGACGAGGTCGACCATGGTGCCGTCGATCTCGGCGACCGAACCGGTGCTGTCGGTGCCGCCACTGTTGGGGCTGCCGGCGTCGCCGCACCCGGCCGCCAGCGCGCACGCGAAAAAGAGCCGACGAGAGGTCACGCGGGGACGATAGGGGGTCGCGGCGGGACTGTCACGCGGGAGGTTGCGCTACAGTGCGGCCGGTGCGACGCCCGGCTCGCCTCTGGAGCGCCTCCGCGCTCGTGATCGTCCTCGCGGCCTGTCGCCGCGGCGATTCGTCGCAGGCGCCGGCCGGAGTGACAGCGGTCCATCCGGCGGGCCCCGGCGGGGGTGCTCCGGGCGGCGCTGCGACCGGTCCTTCGGGACAGGTGGTGACGACCGGCGGCGAGGCCCTGCCCCCGGCGCTGGCGCTGCGGCGCGCGCAGGGGGTCGCGGCGATGGACGGGGGCGCCACGACCTGGCCCGTCAGGCCTTCGCCGAGGTGCTCGACGAGGCGCCGGGCAACCTGGCGACGCAGGCGCTGTACGACGCGGCGACCGAGGCGCTGCTGGCCGCGCAGTCGCGGGCGGGCGAACAATCGCGGGCCGCGCGGCGACGGTGCTGCCGGCCCCGCCGTGGGCCTACACGCTGAAGCGACCGGCGCCGATCGAGCCCGGGCCGCCGCCGACGCTGACGCTGGTGTCGGAGCGCGCCAACGGGATCGGCGACGACGGCGAGTGGCTGGCCCGCAACGGCCTGGCGCTGCCCGAGTACGAGGTGCCGAACCCGATGCGCGGCGAGCCGGGGACGCTGCCGCCGTCGATCCCGCCGACCTTCGGCAAGTACCTGCTGGTCCAGGCGATCCGCGAGGACGGCTTCAACATCCTGTTCTATGGGGCAGATTACTCGGGCGGCCGGTTCGTCGCGGTCCAGCGCGAGGACACCGCGGAGATCGTGGCGCTGTTCGACTTCGAGGCCTACGCCCACCCGCCCGGGACGCCGGCCGGCGAGCGGGCGTTCACGGCCCAGCGCGCGACCTGGGCCGCGCTGGTCGGCTCGGTGCTGCTGGTCGGCCACGCCCACCACGCCGACGCCAGGGGCGGCAACGCGTTCATCACCGCGCTCGACCTCGGCAGCGGCGAACTGCTGTGGCGCAGCGCGCCGCTGGTCGCCAACGCGGCCGACTTCGTGGTCCACCGCGGCCACGTCCTCAGCGGCTACGGCGCCGGCGCCGAGCCCGGGCACCTGTACGTGCTCGACGCGGTGACCGGCAAGACCGTGAGCAAGACGCGCGTGAAGAGCGGGCCGGACTACCTGTTCCTGCGGACAGGTCAATTGCTGGTCCGCTGCTACGACACCGACTACGTGTTCGAGCTGCGCCACGGAGGAGGCTGACGATGGCCGGGTTCTTCGCCGACGACGGGAAGGGCGCGCTGCGCCGGGCGATCGAGGCGTTCGAGGCGGGCACGGCCGCCGAGCTGGTGATCGCGGTGCGGCCGGCGTCCGACCGCTACGCCCACGTGCCGGCGCTGGTCGGCGGGCTGGCCGCGGCGCTGACGCTGGCGTTCCTGCTGTACGGCGAGCCGGAGTTCGGGCTGCACTGGTTCCTCGTCGACCCGCTGCTGGTCGGGCTGGCGGCGGGCTGGCTGGTCCGTCACAGCCACGCGCTCGCGCGCGGGCTGACGCCCCGGGCCTGGCGCGACGAGGCGGTGCTGCGCGCGGCCAAGGCCGGCTTCCTCGACCACGGGGTGATGGAGACGCGGGCGCGCACCGGGGTGTTCCTGTACCTGTCGCTGACCGAGCGGGCCGCGGTGGTCCTGGCCGACGTCGGGGTCCGCCGCGAGGTCCCGCGCGCGCCGTGGGACCAGGCCGTCGCCGGCCTCCAGGCCGCGGTGGCGGCGGGCGCCCGCGCGACCGAGCTGGCGCCGCACCTGCGAGCCCTGGGGGCGCTGTGCGCCGACGCGCTGCCGCGCGGCGAGGACGACGTCAACGAGCTGCCCGACGAGGTGCTGGCATGAAGGACATGTCTGAACGAGCCTGCTCCCAGGAGCATGGTGCGAAGGGCATGTCTCCGCGGACATGGTCGAAGGTGCTGGCGATCGCGGCGGCGGCGGTGCTGCTGGCGCTGGCGGCCGAGGCGGCGGCGCGGCCGGGCGGCGGCCACGGCTACTCGGGCGGCGGCAGCCAGGGCGGCGGCGGCAGCTTCAGCGGCGGAGGCGGCGGGGGCGGCGACGGCGGGGCGATCGTCTACTTGCTGGTGCGCCTGCTGTTCGAGGTGCCGCAGATCGGGGTGCCGCTGCTGATCGTCGTCGGCGTGGTCGTCTGGTACCACTACCGAAACGACCACCAGCGCCAGGCCGAGGAGACGTGGGACAGCGCGCCGACGGCCGCGGCGCACGCGGTCCGCCACGGCGACCTCGGATCGATCCGTCGGCTCGACCCCGACTTCTCGGCGGTGCTGTTCACCGACTTCGTCTACGCGCTGTACGCCCGCGCCCAGGGGGCCCGCGGCGACGCCAGAGCGATGGAGGCGCTGGCGCCGTACGTCGAGCCCGGCGCCCGCGAGGCGTTGATGAAGCGCGAGCCGGCCGGCGTGCCGATCCGCGGGGTCGTGATCGGGTCGATGCAGGTCGAGCGGGTCCAGCTGCCGGCGGGGCCCGACGGCATGATCGAGGTCGAGGTCGCGTTCGAGGCCAACTACAGCGCGGCGCTGCCGGGCGGCGAGCGCGGCTTCTACGTGCGCGAGGCGTGGCGGCTGCAGCGGCGCGCCGACGCCAGGAGCCGCACGCCCGAGACGGTGACCGCGCTCGGCTGCCCCAACTGCGGGGCCCCGTTCGAGCGCAGCGACAGCGGCGCGTGCCGCTACTGCGGCCAGCAAGTCGAGGGCGGGCGGTTCGACTGGACCGTCCACCACGTGCGCGTGCGCAGCCTCGAGTCGCGCCCGCCGCCGCTGACGCACCACGCCGAGGAGGTCGGCACCGACGACCGCACGCTGTTCATGCCGGGCATCCAGCAGGCCCACGCGGCGCTGATCGCCGAGGACCCGACGGTCGCCCCCGAGCGCATCGACCAGCGCGTGCGCACGATCCACGCCGAGCTGAACGCCGGCTGGACCGCGCTCGACCTCCGCCGCGTGCGCCCCTACGTGTCCGACTCGCTGTTCAACTACCTGCAGTACTGGATCGACGCCTACCGCGCCCAGGGGCTGCGCAACGTGCTCTCCGGCACGCAGGTGCTGCGCATGGTGATCGTCAAGCTCGAGCGCGACCGCTGGTACGACGCGCTGACCGTGCGGGTGTGGGCCCGCGGGATCGACTACACCGCGCGCACCAGCGGCGAGCACGTGTCGGGCAGCACCAAGCACCCGCGCACGTACAGCGAGTACTGGACGCTGATCCGCGGGTCCAAGGTCCGCGGCGCGCCCGCCAGCGACGTGAACTGCCCGAACTGCGGCGGCCCGCTCGACCGCGTGAACATGGCCGGCGCCTGCGAGTACTGCGGCGCTCACCTGACCCGCGGCGAGTTCGACTGGGTGCTCAGCAAGATCGAGCAGGACGAGGCCTACGCCGGATAATCAGAGATGCTCGAGCACGCCAAGAACTTCGCCCGCAACACCTTCCTCGCCGGGGTCTTCGCCGCGATCCCGCTGGTCGTCACCGTGTTCGTGCTGTGGTACGTCGACCACCTCACGCGCGAACCTCTGAAGGAGTTGGTCGGGATCGACGTGCCGTTCGCGGGGGTGGGGCTGGCCCTGGTCGGGATCTTCGCGCTGGGCCTCGTCGTGCGCAGCCTGATCGGCCGCTACGTGCTGGCGGCGATCGATCGCCTGCTGCTGAAGGTGCCGGTGCTCGCCGAGCTGTACAAGGCGTGGAAGCAGATCTCGCTGACGCCCGGCGGCAGCAGCGGCATCTACTCCAAGGTCGTGCTGGTGCGGCTCGACGGCGACGCCTGGCACCTCGCGTTCACCAGCGGCGAGCCCATCGGCGCCGGCACCGACGCCGTCTGCGTGTTCGTGCCGACCACGCCGAACCCGATGGTCGGCCGGGTGCTGTTCGTCCCGCTGTCGCGCTGCCGACCGACCTCTCTGGCCGTCGAAGAGGTCTTCAAGTTCTTGCTGTCGGGCGGCAACTACGTCCCGGAAGAGGTCGCTGCCGCCGCCCGCGACGGCGCGGCGGCGAGGCCTCCGCCGCTCGTCTCCGAGGCATAGGTCGTCGCTGGATCCACCTGTCGCCGCGGTCATCGACGCATCTGCAGATCTGCGTCTGGAGGCCTTTATCGGGCAGATCTCGGGCGAATGCGACGTCTGCACGATCGCCGCCGCGGCTGCGCGCCGTGTCACGACGTCGTGAAGACGGTGAATAAAAGTCACGCGGCGGCGAAACCCGCGCGTGGGCTCGAACCCGCGGAGGGCATGATCCAAATGTCGTGATCGGCCAACCGTCCGGGCGGCCCGCCGAGGGCCCGCGGCCGCGAAAAATGCCGATTTGTTGCGTGGTCCGAGGCCGCTCAGTATGGCTAAACTGTCGATATGAACACGAACTTAGCGCGTTATTGGGCACTCTCCGGACTTGCGCTGCTCAGCCCCGCGCTGGCCGGATGCGGTGACGCCACCAACGTGGCGACGGGCACGGACACGGATGCCACGTCGACCGGCGACACGACCACCGGACCGACGACGTCGACCACCGCGCCGTCGACGGACACGATGCCGACGAGCACCTCCGAGGTCACCGACTCGGGGATGAGCGCGACCGGCACGACGACCACGTCGACCACGGTCGAGCCGACGTCGACCACGAGCACGACGACGGACACGACCACCGACGCGACGTCGTCCTCGACGACGGAGCCGGTGGGAGAGACCACCAACGACATGTGCATGACGATCCTCTGCGGCGAGCCGGCTCAGTGCTGCGCCGCCGGCGAGGAGTGCGTCGACGGGGCCTGCCTCCCCGAGTGCCCGAGCGGCATCCGCTGCGGCGAGGACAAGTCGATCTGCTGCGACGCCGGCGCGGTGTGCCTCGGCGACGTGTGCGAGCAGCCCGCGGGCGACTGCCAGGACTCGTACGACTGCGAGCCCGGCTTCTACTGCGAGCCGCTGTTCAGCCAGTGCCTGCCGCAGCCCGACCCGCTCGACTGCGAGGTCGTGCCGACGTTCGACGACATCGATGTCCAGCTCGAGTGGGCGTGGACGGCCAACGAGGTCATCACGCTGCCGGTGATCGCCGACGTCGACGGCGACGGCGTGCCCGACGTGGTGGTCAACACGACCCGCGCCGACAACATGCCGGGCAGCTACCCGCTCGGCGAGATCGTGCTGCTCGACGGCGCGACCGGGCAGGAGAAGTGGCGCATCAGCCACAACCCGGCGATGATGCAGTTCGGCTCGCACGGCCGCGCCTCGATCGCGGTCGCCGACGTGAGCGGCGACGGCCTGCCCGACATCATCTACGCCGGCCGCGAGGAGGGCGCGAACCACCTCTCGCCGATCCACGCGGTCGACGGGATGGGCGCGCTGCTGTGGACGGCCCGCACCTCGAACAACGCGGTGGCGAAGGTCCGCATCGAGAACGGCTCGGCCACGGTCGTCAACCTCGACACCGACCCCGAGGCCGAGATCGCGTTCGGCGGCACCATCCTCGACGACGACGGCCTGATGGTGTGGAACCAGCCGTGGGGCCCCAACAACCAGCCGTGGGGCGCGATGTACGGCACGCCCATGAACGGCAACACGCCGATCTACTCCGGCGGCGTGGCGACCTTCGCCGACCTCGACGGCGACAACAAGCCCGAGCTGGTGACCGGCCGCGAGGCGTGGAAGATCGAGTGGGTCCCCGGCAACCCGCCGTCGGTGACGATGACCCAGTTCTGGTCGAACAAGAACAACCCGGTCGCGAGCCACAACAACGACGGCTGGCCGTCGGTCGCCGACCTCGACGGCGACGGCAAGCCCGAGGTGGTGCTGGTCGCGTGGCCGGCCATCCGCGTGATCAACGGCCAGACCGGTCAGCTCTGGTGCGGCGTCGACCCGACCGACGCGATGTGCCAGCAGAACGCGGCCCTGCGCACGCAGCCGATCCCGATCAAGGGCACCAACCTCGGCGGCCCGGCCACCATCGCCGACTTCGACGGCGACGGCCGGCCCGAGGCGGGCATCGCCGGCGGCGTGGCCTACGCGGTCTACGACTTCAACCGCTCCGGCGAGACCGTGGTCAAGCTGGCCAATGACCCGGCGCCCGCGGCCGGGGCGATGTACGCCCGCTGGACCGCGACCACCCAGGACAACTCGTCGGCCGCCACGGGCTCGTCGGTGTTCGACTTCCAGGGCGACGGCAAGGCCGAGGTCGCGTACCAGGACGAGTGCTTCGCCCGCGTCTACGACGGCGCGACCGGTGCGGTGCAGCTGCAGATCATGAACTCGAGCGCGACGATCCACGAGTACCCGCTCGTGGCCGACATCGACGGCGACGGCAACTCCGAGTTCGTGGTGGTCGCCAACTTCGCCGAGGCGAAGAACGTCACCGACTGCCAGGCCAAGACGCCCGGCTTCACCGCGCGCAAGGGCGTGTTCGTGTACGGCGCCGGCGGTGACAACTGGGTCCCGACCCGCAAGGTCTGGACGCAGCACACCTACCACGTGACCGACGCCGACTCGGCCGGCAACCCGCCGATGTCCGAGGAGGCCAACTGGACGGTCGGGGGCCTCAACAACTTCCGCCAGAACGTGCAGGGCGAGGGCGTGTTCAACGCCGTCGACCTGACGATCTCGGTGGCGGCCGACCTGAACGAGTGCTCCGAGGATCTCGTGCTGGTGGCGACCATCTACAACGAGGGCACGCTCGGCGTCGGCCCCAACGTCGACGTCTCGTTCTACGAGGGCACCGACAACACGGGCGTGAAGCTCGGCACCAAGCCGACCACGGTGCCGCTGCTCCCCGGCGCGTCGACGCAGGTGGAGTGGACCGTGCCCGGCCCGACGAAGAACGACAAGAAGAACTTCTTCGTCGAGATCGATCCGGGCATCAACAACGGCCAGGTCCAGGAGTGCAAGGAAGACAACAACGGCGCGCTCGTGACCGAGGCGTTCTGCCCCGAGGCAGGCTGATCGTCACGACGTGAGCGCCCGTGCGGGCCGGTCGGCGCAGCGCCGGTCGGCCCGTCGTCGTTTCGGTGACGTCTCGGTGGCAGATTCGCCAAGCGCGCGGTGCGCGCTTTACAAGCGCAGGGCGGGTTGCTACGTAGATTCGCCTTGGATCGCAGCGCCTACGACAAGCTGTTCGAGCTCGAGAAGCGCCACTTCTGGCGGATCGGCCGTCGCCACGTGATCCTCGACGTGCTGGAGCGCTGGGCGCCGAAGGGGCCGCTGCGGATCCTCGACGTCGGCGGGGCGTGCTCGCTCATCTCGCAGGAGATGACGCGCTTCGGCGAGGTGACGGTGGTCGAGCCCGACCTGCCGACGGCCGAGTTCGCGGCGCGCGAGCTCGGCCTCGACGTGCGTCCGGGCAGCCTGCCCGACGACCTGCCGGTCGAGGGGCTGTTCGACGTGGTGACGCTGTTCGACGTGCTCGAGCACATCGACGACGAGGACCCTGCGATGGCCGCGGTGGCCCGGCTGGTGCGCCCCGGCGGGCTGCTGCTCGTCACGGTGCCGGCCCTGCCGATCCTGTGGAGCGACCACGACGTGTCGGTCCACCACCGCCGCCGCTACACCAAGGCGACGCTGCGGCCGGTGCTGGAGCGCGCCGGCTTCCGCCTGGAGCGGCTGTCGTACCACACCTGCCTGCTGTTCCCGCTGGTGTTCGCCCAGCGCGTGGCGAGCCGCCTGCGCGGCCTCAAGGCCAAGCCCGAGTACGACGTCCGGGTCCCGGCCGCGCCGCTCAACCAGGCGCTGCTGACGGTGATGGAGGCCGAGCGCCGGCTGCTGCGCCGCGTCGACCTGCCGATCGGCTCGTCGCTGGTCGCGGTCGCGTTCCGCGAGTGAAGGCCGCGGGGCATGTCCTCGCGAACATGATGAGAGGGGCATGTCCGTTCGGACATGTTCGAGTGAGCATGTATGAAGGGGCACGCCCCGACCGGCAGCTCGGTTCGAGGCGACAGGGGCGCCGAGTTAAACGCGACGAGCGCGACGAAGGCTCGTCGCGCTCGCGCTGGGCCCGGGCGGGCCGGCCCGTCAGAAGCGGGCGGTGAGGGTCAGCTGACCGCCGCCGAGGCGGCCGCCGGCGTTGAGGTTGGTGTTCTTGGCCACGCGGACGCCGTACTCGTTGAGGACGCGGTTGCGGTACTTGTCGCGGTGGTACTGCACGGTGCCGACGATGCCCATGATGAGGCCGAGGCCCTGCAGCGAGCCCGAGACGGCCAGCGAGAAGTCGTCGGTGGCGTACTTGGCCTGCTCCATCGCCAGGAACGGACCGACGACCGGGATGAACATGTTCTCGGCCAGGTCACGACAGCGGCCGGGCTTGTTCATGCCGGGGCAGCGGTCGTAGAGGTCGGCCGCGTTGCTCGCCGTGATGAGGTACGAGACGCCGAACAGCACCCAGCCGGTGACCATCAGGCCCTTGCGCGGCGGGGGCGGGCGCTTGATCGCCGGCGGCGGAGCGGCGTGCGACGGCCGCGAGACCACGCGGGTGACGATCCGCGGCGGGGGCGGGGGCGGGGCGTAGCGGCTCTGCGGGTAGCGCTGCTGCGGCGGCGCGACGTAGACGGGCGCCTGCGGCGGCGTCGTGCGCGTGTTGGTGGTGACCGTCGGCGTCGCGTTCGAGTTGCTGTTCGAGTTGGTGTTCGTCGAGATGTCGGCGCTGCTGGTCGGCGAGGCGTTGCCCTGCGGCTGGGCCTGGACCTGGATCTGCGGCTGCACGAGCACCTGGATCTGCGGCTGCATCACCGTGCTGCCGGGCGGCACGACGAGCGGCGCGGCACCCGGGGCGGCGAGCGTCTGGCTCTGGCTCTGCGGCCCGGCGACGCCGCCCGGCGGGGTCGCCTGGGTCTGCGCGCCCGGGGCCTGGACTTGCGTGTTCACCGGGGTGGCCGGCGTCTGCCCGGGGATGGGCTGGGCGAGGGACTCGCCGCCGGGGTCTTGCATGCCGAGGAGCGGGACGCTGCGCGCGTAGGGCGACGCGACGGCGGCCGACGGCATCAACAACGACGCGGCGAAAGGGAGTGGCGACGGAGACGAGCAGACGAGACCGCAACATGACGTGGCTACCTCGAACGGGATGGCTTCTAGATTGGCAGATGCTCCACGTGCCGACCAGTCGGAAAAGTCAAATATTCCGACCCCGCGTCGGTCGCCCGGCGCAGATCCCCGACCCCGATCGGACGCGCTCCGGCGCGCCGTGGAATGCGCGAGAGGCGGCCTACCGGCCCGCTTTGCAGCGGGAAACGTCGTTCGAACTCGAGCCTGGGGTCGGGTGTCGACACCGCGAGTTCGGCGCCATGAGCGGGGTGAGTCATTGGCTGCGCATCACCTGCACGCGCCGGTCCGGTCGCAAACGATTGGAATGACACGAGCCGGCGCGGCGCGGACCGAGGCGGACGGACCCGCGGCGCTGCGATTTGCGACGCTCGTCCGTCACAGGTGCGCCGCCGGTCAGGCCACGGTGCCGGGGATCCCCTTCCGCCGCTTCAGCTCGCGGATCCACTGCTCGCAGGCGTCGGCGCAGAAGTCGAGGTAGCGGTCGACGTCCGGACCGAGCGGCCGCTCGTCGAAGAGGACCTTCTCCTCCATCAGGCGGAAGCCCGCAGAGAATGTCATCAGTCGCGTGAGGTCGAGCGCCTCCGTCTCGGTCAGCTCGCCCCGGTGGATGAAGCGCCGCAGCCCCTGCGAGGCCTGCACCGTGAGGTCGTCGACGAAGATCGCGCAGTTGAGCCGGCCGAAGCGCGGGTTCAGGCGGGCGATCGAGAACATGCAGCGGACGAAGAGCGGGTGCGTGCGGCTCTCGTACAGCCGCTTGACGTAGCGCGCCACCAGCCGCGGGATCTGCTCGAGCTCGGCGGCCGCCACGACCTCCGCTCCGCCCGCCGCCATGTCGCCGTAGAAGGTGACGATGATCTGCTCCACCATCTCTTCCTTAGGTCCGGAAGTAGACCGCGGTGACTTGGCGAGCGGCCGTGCAAGGACGAGCGGCGAAAGTTGCCGGGATCACGAATCGTCAGGGGACGATCGCTCGGCAGGACGAGCGGTGGTCGCGAGCGACGTGCGAGCTTGCGAGGGCGGGCGGCCCCGAGGTGCGGCGAGCGGAGTGGCGCTTCGCCACGGTCGTCCCGGCGCTGCGGCCGAGGCTGCTGTCGCTTGCCCGGCGCGGGCGCGCGGGTGTATGGCGGTCGAGATGTCGCTCGCGCATGCCACTCCTCTTCTGCGCTCGGTGCCGCTGGGCGCGGCGCTGGGCGAGCCGGTGCTGCTCAAGATGGAGGCGCTGCAGCCGAGCGGGTCGTTCAAGCTGCGCGGGCTCGGGCGGCTGTGCGCCAGCCGGGTGGCAGGCGGGGCGCGGCGCCTGGTGTGCGCGTCCGGCGGGAACGCGGGCCTGGCGGTGGCGTACGCCGGCCGTCGGCTCGGCGCGGCGGTGCGGGTGGTGGTGCCGGCGACGACGAGCGCGCGCTCGCACGAGCTGCTGCTCGCAGAGGGCGCCGAAGTGGTGGTGCGCGGCGACGACTGGCTCGCGGCCCATCGCGCGGCGCTCGCGGAGCTGCCGGAGGACGCGACCTACATCCATCCCTTCGACGACCCGGAGATCTGGACGGGCCACGCGGACATCGTGGTCGAGGCCGCTGCACAGGGCGAGCGCCCGGGCGCGGTGGTGGTCGCGGTCGGCGGCGCGGGCCTCTTGTGCGGCGTGCTTCAGGGGATGCACGCGGTCGGCTGGACCGACGTGCCGGTGCTGGCGGTCGAGACGGAGGGCGCGGCGTCGTACGCGGCCGCGCTGGCCGCGGGCGCGCCGGTGACGATCCCGGCGATCACCTCCCTGGCGACGACGCTCGGGGCCCGCGCGGTCGCGGCCGAGGCGGTGGCGTGGTCGCGCCGCCACGAGATCATCCCGTGGACGGTCAGCGATCGCGCGGCGGTGCAGGCGTGCCTGCGCTTCGCCGACGATCACCGCGTGCTGGTCGAGCCCGCCTGCGGAGCTGGCCTTTCGGTCATCTACGATCGCGCGCCGCCGATCGTCGGTCGCGGGCCGGTGCTGGTGATCGTGTGCGGTGGGGCGGGGGTCAGCCTCGCGCTCCTGCGCGCGTGGGCCGAACACACCGGGGCCTGCTGACGCCGGCGCGGCTTGACCGCGACGGAGGGCTCGGCGACCGTGCCCGAGGGAAGGGCGGGCGGCATGCAGATCCAGCGGGAGAAGTTCTTGGCTCTGACGGCCTCGCTGGCGGGGTTTCGGCCCGACGCGGGCCGCACGATCGAGGTCGCCGACGCCGCGGCGAGCGAGGGCGCGACGGCGACGACGACCCCCGGCGCGTCGCCCTCGTCGACGGCGAGCGCGAGCACCACGGGCGGCGCGACCCCCGGCAGCCGACCTGTGCGAAGCTCCGGGCCGTGAGCGACCCGAGGCTCGTGCCCGCCGCCGCCCCCTGGGCCGAGGACATGCGCACGTTCGGCGTGACCGGCACCAACGGCAAGACGTCGACGACGACGATGCTGGCGGCGATCGTCCGCGCGGCCGGGCAGCGGGTGTTCGCGGCGACGACCCTCGACTACTCGCTCGACGGCGTGCCGCTGCCGGTCGAGCGCAGCTGGCAGGGCTTCCTCGCCGCGGCCGAACAGTCGCGCGCCGCCGGGGCCCGCCACGCGGCGGTCGAGATCACCAGCCAGTCGCTGGCCCGCGGCTACGCCAAGCGCTGGCGGTTCGACTGGTCGGTGTTCACCAACCTGTCGCCCGACCACTTCAAGAGCCACGGGTCGTGGGAGCACTACCTGGCCAGCAAGGCGCAGCTGTTCGTCCACACCTCGCCGGGCGGGGCGGCGATCCTCAACGCCCGCGACCCGGCGGCGCTGCTGCTCGACCAGGTGACGCCGGCCGACGTCCGCCGGGTGTGGTATGGGTATATGTCCCGAGGACCATGTCTCATGGAACATGACCTCGAGGCCGTGTCCGTACGGACATCCGTCGACGGGACCGCCTTGACGCTGGCGGCCTCGCCGCTGGCCGAGGCGCTCGGCGGGGCGCTGCAGGTGGCGTACGTCGGCGAGGTGTTCGCCGAGAACGCGCTGGCGGCGGCCGCCGCGGCGCTGTCGGCCGGGCTGCCGGCGGCGGCGGTGCGCGCGGGGCTGGCGAGCTGCCCGGTGGTCCCGGGGCGCTTCGAGGTGCTGGGCCGGTCGCCGGTGGCGGTCGTCGACTACGCGCACACGCCCGACGCGCTCGAGCGGACGTGCGCGACGGCGCGGGCGCTGGCGGGCGAGGGGCGGGTGATCGTGGTGTTCGGCGCGGGCGGGGACACCGACGCCGGCAAGCGCGAGCCGATGGGCGAGGCGGTCGGTCGCGCGGCCGACATCGCGGTGCTGACCACCGACAACCCGCGGCGCGAAGAGCCGCGGCAGATCGCGGCGCACCTGCGGGCAGGCCTGACGCGCGGGGGCCGGGCGCGGATCGTCGAGGAGGCCGACCGGCTGCTGGCGATCGGCCTGGCGCTCGAGCTGGCGCAGCCCGGCGACGTGGTGGTGGTCGCCGGCAAGGGCCACGAGTCGGGCCAGACGATCGGCGACGAGACGCTGCCGTTCTCCGACCGCGCGGTGGTCCAGGAGCTGCTCGGGCTGGAGGCCGACGATGGCGCGGCTTGAACCCGCCGCGATGCTCGCGGAGGCCGGGGCCGCACGAGGGACGGGCGCGGTGCTCGACGAGGGCGCGGCGCGGCGGCTGACGGAGCGGCTGGCGCGGGCGCTGGCCGAGCGCCGGCGGACGCTGCAGCGCCGCTTCGGCTGGGCCGGGCCGGCCCTGCGTTGCACGGCGGAGCCGCGGCGGCGGACGCTGGCGATCGCCGGCGAGGCGCTGAGCCCCAGAGCGCTGACGACCGCGATCGCCGAGCTGCAGGCGGCGCTGCCGACCGGATGGACGATCGACGCGGCGGCGACGGAGATCGCGGCGCCGCGCGAGTGGTTCGCGCTGCCGGCCGGGGTGACCCGGCTGTGGCAGGCGCCGCCGGTCGGGGACGTTTCAAACAAAGTGTACTTCGGGACATGTGCATCGGAGCATGTCTGCGAGGACATGCTCCGATGGGCGCACGAGCGGCGGAGCTGCGGGGAGCTGCGGGGGGCGGACGGGCCGGGGCGAGGCGCCGGTGTCGGCCGCGGGCTGACCGCGCGCGGCGGGACGAGGGCGGAGGAGCGCGGGGCCGCGGGCGGCCGGAGTGACGCGTGTCCCGAGGGACATGTCCGATGGAGCCGCGAAGACGGGGCCGTCGGGGACGGTGGGTGTCTTTCAGGGCATGTCCGAGAGGATAGGAGTGTCGGCGCGTCGCGGACCGATGGCGTCGGTGAGTGGCCCGCGGGACATGTCCGTGAGGACAGCGAGCTCTGCACCGAGCTGCTGGCCGGCGACGGGCCGGTGGGGGTGCTGGCCGCGGCGGGCGAGTGGGCGCTGGTGCGGGCGCGCGACGGGACGATCGGCTGGACGCGGGCGCGACTCGGCTCGCCGGTGGCTGCGCCGGTGCCGACGACGGGCCAGGAAGGCGCGGACGCGCTGGCGCGGGCGCTGCGGCGCTTCCGGGGCGCGCCGTATCGGCTCGGCGGGACCACGTCGCTCGGGATCGACTGCTCCGGGTTGGTGCAGCGGGCGGTGCGCTCGGCGCTGGGCGTCGTGCTGCCGCGGCACTCGAGCGACCAGCTCGCGCTGGCGGCGGCGCCGGTGCGGGCGCTCGGCGAGCCCGGCGATCTGCTGTTCCTGTGGGGGGCAGGCGAGTCGCCGTGTCACGTGGGCGTGGTGCTCCGCGGCGCGCGGGCGGAGGACCGCACGCTGCTGCACGCGTCGTCGCGCCGCGGCAGGGTGCTCGAGGAGCCGCTCGAGCATGCGCTGCGGCGGGCGGCGCGGTGGCGGCACGTGGAGCTCGAGCAGGTGCTGGCGCTGCGGCGGTGACGGTGACCGCGCGGGGCGAGACATGCTCGATCGGGCATGTCCGCGAGAACATGCGCAGAAGGACACATGGCCGGACGTTCGAGGTCGCGGCGACGAGCGGTCGGGCGGGCGCGGCGGATCGTCGCGGGCCGGCGTCGCGTGACGCGCCGCGGGGCCTCGTGGACCACGGGGTGCGGCCAATTCGCTCCAGCGAACTCTGCGGCGCAACTGTGTTCAGCGTCGGGTTGGTCGCGCGACGCCGGAGCACGCGTGACAAATGCGGCGGCTACATGTCGCAGTCTGTCACGCCACCACGCCGAAGCGCCTGGCAGAGATGTCACTTGCTGCGCCGGGAGCGTCGGCATAGCGTCCGCGCCGATGACGAGCGACGAGCGCAGTCGGGGCTCGCACGCGCCGAAGTTCCGTCGGCTCGCGGCCGTCGGCCACGGCGGGATGGCCGATATCTACCTCGCGGCGGCGCGCGGGGTCGGCGGGGCGCTCAAGCTGCTGGTGCTCAAGGACCTGCGCCCGGCGCTGGTGCGCGACCCGGAGTACCGGGCGATGTTCCAGCGCGAGGCGAAGATCGCCACGCTGCTGTCGCACCCGAACGTGGTGCAGACCTACGAGGTGGGCAGCGAGGAGGGGCGGCCGTTCATCGCCATGGAGTACCTCGAGGGCCAGCCGCTGCACCGGATCCTCCGCCGCGTGCACCAGCCGCCGCCGCTGCCGCCCGGGCTGCCGCTGGCGATGCACCTGCGGATCCTCGCCGAGCTGCTCGCCGGCCTCCACTACGTCCACGAGCTGTGCGACTACGACGGCCGCCCGCTCGGCCTGGTCCACCGCGACGTGTCGCCGCACAACGTGCTCGTCACCTACGACGGGCAGATCAAGCTGGTCGACTTCGGCATCGCCCGCCTCGAGGGCGACGGCGACACCGAGGTCGGGACGTTCAAGGGCAAGGCCGCCTACTCGTCGCCCGAGCAGGTGTGCGGCGAGCCGATCGATCGCCGCAGCGATCTGTTCGCGGTCGGCGTGATGCTGTGGGAGGCGCTGGCGCGCCAGCGGATGTGGCTCGGGCTCGACGAGCTGACGATCGCGCGGCGGCTCGAGGAGGGCGACATCCCGCCGCTGCCCGCCGAGGCCGCGGCAACGCCGGCCCTGCGCGCGCTGGTGGCGTCGGCGCTGGCGGTCGAGCCCGCGGCGCGCCCGGCCTCGGCCGAGGTGTTCCGCGAGGCGCTCGAGCTGCACCTCGGCAAGAGCGGCCCGTCGCCGCGGGCGATCGGCATCACCCTGGCCGACATCTTCGCCGCCGACCGGGCCAGCATGCGCGGGCTGGTGGAGGCGCAGATCCGCCGGGCGCGGCAGGTCCAGGACGACCTGCCCGTGCTCGACCTGTCCGACCCGGCGAGCCTCGCCGACCCCGGGCCCGGCGACCTCGCGCACCCCGACGAGCCGACCCGCCGCGACGTCCCGCGCGCGGCCGAGGCCCCGGTCGAGGCGACCCCGTCGCGCGAAAGCGGGCCGCACGACGCCACCTGGTCGGCGGTGCATCCGCAGCTGCGCCGGTCGCTGGCGCTGCCGCGCTGGTTGCCGTGGGGGCTGGGGGCGGCGGCGGTGGCTGTCTCTGCGACCATGGTCTTCACGACAGGTCCGGAAGACCATGTCGAGGCGGACATGTCCGCCGAGCCAGCCGTGCTGGAGCCGTGCGCGCGCGCCGACAAGCCGGTGGTCGAGCTGTCGGGGGAGATCGAGCACTCGGCGCGGCTGACGTGCGACAAGGTCTACCGCCTGCGCTTCGCGACGTTCGTGCGCCCGGGGGCGACGCTGACGATCGATCCGGGGACGACGATCGTCGGCGACCGCGACACCCGCGGGACGCTGGTGGTCCAGCCGGGCGCGAAGCTGGTGGCCGAGGGCACGCGCGAGCGGCCGATCGTGTTCACCAGCGAGGCGCGGCCGGGGGCGCGGCGGGCCGGCGACTGGGGCGGCCTTATCATCCTCGGCAAGGCGCCGACCAACCTGCGCGACGCCGAGGGGCGGCCGATGATCGGCCGGGTCGAGGGCATCGCCGACGGCGGCGAGTACGGCGGGGATGACCCGGAGGACAGCTCGGGCGCGCTGCGGTTCGTGCGGGTCGAGTACAGCGGGACCGAGCTCGGGCCCAACAACGAGATCAACGGCGTCACCTTCGCCGGCGTCGGCCGCGGCACGCAGGTCGACCACGTGCAGGTGCGCCACACCGCCGACGACTGCTTCGAGTTCTTCGGCGGCACCGTCGACGCCAGGCACCTGATCTGCCAGGACCCCGGCGACGACGGGTTCGACTGGGACCTCGGCTACACCGGCCGCCTGCAGTTCCTGTTGCTGCGCGACGGCGCCGAGGCGCTCGACACCACCGCGGGGCTCGAGGGCGACAACGACCCCGGCGGCTCGGACAACACGCCGCGCTCGGCGCCGACGATCTTCAACGCCACGCTGTGCGGTCGCGGCCACGGCGCGGAGCACGAGCACTACGGGATGCTGCTGCGCCGCGGCACCGCGGCGACGATCGGCAACGCGGTGGTGGTCGGGTTCGAGGCGCCGCTCGACCTCCGCGACCGCGGCACGGCGGTCGACCTGCGCGGCGGCCTGTGGCTGGCGCGCAACTTCGCCGCGCCGCTGGCCCACGCGGAGGTGGCGGGCGGCGAGCTCGCGCTGGCCGACGACGACTTCGGTCTCGACGAGGCGGCGCTGCTGACCCGGGCCGGCGCGCGCGTGGAGGATCCGGATCTCCCTGGCTGCGCCGACCCGGCCGGCCTGAATCGCTACAAGCCGCGCGCGCCGCTGGCCGCCGGCGCGGCCGCCCCGCCCGCCGACGGGTTCTTCGCCGCCGAGGCCCGCTTCGCCGGGGCGTTCCGTGACGAAAGCGACGACTGGGACGCCGGCTGGGCCGTGTGGGCCGATGCGCCGGAAGATGTCTGATACGACATGGTTTTGGGGCCAGGTTCGGGTCTTGCGGCCCCGCGCCGGGGTAAAGTAGAGGATGCGGGTGCGCCTCGCGTCCTGCCTGCTCCTCGCCGTCGCCGTGTCCGCCTGCCCGGCCCCGAAGTCGGGTGAGTCTGCGCCGCCGGTGGTCCGCGCCGAGTCGATGCCGGTCGGGGGGCCGCCGGGCTACGCGGGCGCCGGGCCGGTGATCGGCGGCGACAAGCCGTCGCTGCCGTCGGCGACGGCGGTCAGCGCGACGACGCCGCGCCTCGACGAGCTGCCGCAGGTGTTCGTCGACGCGGCCGAGCGGCTCACCGCGGCGGCGCAGGGCCGCACGCGCGTGGGAGCTCCTGGCTGTCCTTTCGGACACGTTCGGTCACCGCCTCAGCGGGTCGCGTGCGCTCGAGAGGGCGATCGACTGGTCGATCGAGCAGATGAAGCGCGACGGGCTCGACAGCCCGCGGCGCGAGAAGGTGATGGTGCCGCACTGGGTCCGCGGGGCCGAGCGCGCGCGGGTGGTGGCGCCGATCGAGCGCGACCTGGTGATCCTCGGGCTCGGCGGGACCGTCGGCGGCAAGGTCCGCGGCGAGATCGCGGTGGTCGACTCGCTGGCCGAGATCGCTACCCGCGGGGCCGAGCTGCGCGGCAAGATCGTGGTGATCAATCAGCCGATGCCGCGCTTCGACCACGAGCGGCACGAGACGCACTACGGCGATACGGTGCGGATCCGCGGCGGCGGGGCGTCGGAGGCGGCCAAGATCGGGGCGACCGCGGTGCTGATCCGCTCGGTCACCGCCAACAGCCTGCGGAGCCCGCACACCGGGGCGCTGCGCTACGAGGACGGGGTCAAGAAGATCCCGGCGGCCGCGGTCACGCTCGAGGACGCGGAGCTCCTGGCCCGCCTGGCGCGCCGCGGCAAGACCACGGTCGAGCTGTCGCTCGGGGCCAAGACGCTGCCCGACAGCCCGAGCGCCAACGCGATCGCCGAGCTGCGGGGGCGCGAGCTGCCCGACGAGATCGTGGTGATCGGCGGGCACATCGACTCGTGGGACGTCGGCGACGGCAGCACCGACGACGGCGGCGGCTGCATGATGGCGATCGAGGCGGCGGCGCTGCTCAAGGAGCTGGGGCTGGTGCCGCGGCGGACGATCCGCGTGGTGCTGTTCACCAACGAGGAGAACGGCCTGCGCGGAGGCAAGGCGTACCACGCGGCCCACGGCAAGGAGAAGCACGTGGCGGCGATCGAGGCCGACACCGGGTCGGGGGCGCCGCGTGGGTTCGGCATCAGCGGCACGCCGGAGGAGGTCGCGGCGGTGCAGCGGTTCGCGCCGCTGTTCGAGGGCCTGGGCGCGAGCGTGCTCGAGGCCGGCGGGGGCGGGGCCGACATCTCGCCGCTGACGAAGGACGGGGTGCTGAGCCTCGGGCTCCACCCCGACGCCAGCGCGTACTTCGACCTGCACCACAGCCCGGCCGACACGTTCGACAAGATCGACCCCGACCACCTCGAGCGCAACGCGGCCGCGCTGGCGCTGATGGCCTTCGTGCTGGCGGAGCGCTGAGGGACGCGCCCCTCGTGAGACGTCCGGCCAACTGATTGGGACCCGCGTCTTCGAGCCGCGGTTTCATTTGCATTCGCACCGCTCGCTGCGGCTTCACGTCCCTTGGCTGCAACCACTCGGGCACCTGTCAGGTCGTAATGGCAAGGTCCCGAGGATGGAACTCCGCCCCGAGTCGGCCGCGACGTCGCATGGCCCCCCGCGTGGGTAATGGCCGCGCCGTGGCTGCTGTGCGGCCTCATCTCGACTTCGCAGGTGTATTTCCTATGGCCCGTGCGGGTGCCCGAGCCCTCGTTTCTGCGCGACCTCGCCTGGCAGTACCCTCCCTGGCTCTATCTCGCCGCGGCGGCGCCCCTGGTCGCGCGAATGGCCCGACGCTTCCCGCTCGGACGTGACAGCTGGACGCGTCACCTCGCGCCGCACCTGCTCGCCAACGCGACGCTCGCCTCGGGTTATGCCCTGGTGGTGTGCGTCGCCGGGGTCCTGTTCGGCGACGCCTACTACCAGGAGACGCCGTTCCTGCTCGCCTACGGCAAGCTGCTGGCCAAGGGCGTGCAGCTGCAGCTGTTCGTCTACTGGCTGGTGGTCGGCTTCGTGCACGCGTACGACTACCACCGCAAGGCGCGCGACGCCGAGCTCGCGTTCTGTCGCCTCGAGACCCAGCTGGCGCACGCGCAGCTCGAGGCGCTCAAGATGCAGCTGCACCCGCACTTCCTGTTCAACACGCTGCACGCGATCGGGGTGCTGGTGCGCAAGCAGGACACCCAGGGCTCGCTGCAGATGTTGTCGGGCCTGGCCGACCTGCTGCGGCTCGCGCTCGACAACACCGGGCGACAGATGGTGCCGCTCAAGCAGGAGCTCGACTTCCTCGGGCGCTACCTGGCGATCGAGAAGGTGCGCTTCTGCGACCGCCTCGACGTGCGCATCGACGTCGCGCCCGAGGTGCTGGACGCGCTGGTGCCGAACCTGATCCTGCAGCCGCTGGTGGAGAACGCGATCCGCCACGGCATCGCGCCGCGGGCCGCCGCGGGTCGCGTCGTGGTGACCGCGAGCCGCGAGCGCGGGGCGCTGACGCTGTCGGTCCGCGACGACGGGGTCGGCCTGCCCGAGGCGTTCTGCGTCGAGCGCTGCGGCGGCGTCGGCCTGCGCAACGTGCGGGCCCGCCTCGGACAACTCTTCCCCGCCGACCATCGATTCGAGGTCACGGCAGCGCACGGCGGCGGGGCCGCGGTGTCGCTGCAGATCCCCCTAGCCTTCGAGGAGCCGATGTATGTTGGAGCGTAATACCGCAATGGGACCCTGATCGTCGACGATGAACCCCTGGCCCGCGAGGGCATCCGCCTCCTGCTCAAGCAGGACGTGGACATCGAGGTCATCGGCGAGGTCGGCTCCGGGCGCGAGGCGGCCAGCCGGATCGAGGAGCAGCGCCCCGACCTGGTGTTCCTCGACGTGCAGATGCCGGAGTGTACCGGGTTCCAGGTGCTGGCCTCGCTGCCCCCGGCGAGCGTGCCCGGGGTCGTGTTCGTGACCGCGTACGATCGCTACGCGCTGCAGGCGTTCGAGGTCCACGCGCTCGACTACCTGCTGAAGCCGTTCGACGACGAGCGGTTCTTCGAGGCGCTGCGGCGGGCCAAGGCGCACCTGCAGGTGGCGCAGGTCGAGGACCTGCGGCGCCAGCTGGCGGCGCTGCTGGCCGACGTCGGCGAACCGCGCGCGGCGACGCCCGCGGTGGCGCAGCCGGCCGAGCGCCTGGCGATCAAGGACGGCAGCCGGGTGGTGTTCCTGCGCGCCGACGAGATCGACTGGATCGAGGCGGCCGACTACTACGTGCAGATCCACGCCGGGCCCAAGAGCTACCTGCACCGCGAGACGATGCAGAGCCTCGAGCGCCGGCTCGACCCGTCGCAGTTCGTCCGGATCCACCGCTCCGCGATCGTCAACCGCCGGCGGATCCGCGAGCTCCGCAGCGGCGGTCGCCGCGAGGCGGTGGTGGTGCTCGAGGGCGGCGCGACGCTCAAGGTCGCCCGCAGCCAGCGCGACAAGATCGCGTCGCTGCGCGTGTGAGCGGCTGCGCGTGGAGGCATGTCCGTAGGGCATGCGCGAAGGGGCATGTTTTAAAACATGCCCCTTCGCGCATGTTCGCAGGGGCATGCGGCCGTCGGCTGCGCGGCGAACGGGCGGGGCCGGCGGCTGCGTCGTATCGGCGTTCGCCTGCACCGCGCTGGGGCGGCGCCCGGACGTCGCATAGCTTGTCCAGGCGAACGGAGGATGACGATGCAGCGATGGATCTTGACGATGGTGCTCGCGCTCGGCGGCGCGGCGGGGTGTGACGACGGCGGCGAGGGCAAGGGCCGGGCGGCCCCGCAGGCCGACATGACGGCGGAGCAGGTGGTGGCGAAGCACCTGGCGGCGCTGGGCGGGGAGGGCAAGCTCAAGGCGACGAAGACCCTCGTGTTCCGCGGCGAGTACCAGGAGGGCGGCGCGGTCGATGCGTTCGTGGCCTACCGCGCGCGGCCCAACAAGCTCCGCAAGGAGGGCACGCACGAGGGCAAGGCCTTCGTGAAGATCTTCGACGGCGACAAGGGCTGGCTGGCCGAGGGCGACGCGCCGATGGGGCCGGTGCCGGCCGATCACGCGGTCAAGATGAAGCAGTACGCCGAGTTCGACGACGCGCTGGTCGACGCCGCGGCGCGCGGGCACAAGGTCGAGCTGGTCGGCGCCGAGGACGTGAAGGGCAGCAAGGCCTACCACCTGCAGCTCACGCTGGCGAGCGGCGACGTGGAGCAGCGCTGGCTCGACGCGACGACGTTCCTCGACGTGAAGCGCACTGTCACTTTCAAAGACAAGGCGGGGGTGCAGAAGACCAAGCACGTGACGTACAGCGACTGGCGCGAGGTCGGCGGGCTCAAGTTCAGCTTCGCCAGCGAGGGCGAGCTCGACGGCAAGCTCGGCAAGGTGAAGATCCTGTCGATCGAGGTCGACGGGGTGATCGATCCGTCCAAGTTCACGGCCCAGCTCAGCAATACGGTGGCGATGGCTCGCTGAGCGCCGTCGCTTGCCCGGGCGCCGTCCGCCTCGCCGTCGGCGACGAGGACGGCGCCGTTACGTCGGTGGGCCGGGCGGCGAGGGACGAGGGGGAGGGCAGCCCGGCCGGTGTGGGGCGGGGTGGCACGAATCATGGCAGTCGGCGCGCCGGCTCGATCATGATAATCCGCGGCGCTCAGGCGCGTTCGGGTTGGTTGTCCTTCACCTCGAGGCGGCAATCCTCGGTGGCGGGGTCGTAGCATTGCTCGCCGCAGGGCTTCTGCGACCCGGCGCATTCGACCCGGCCGGTGCTGCAGCTCTGATAGAACGGGTCGTAGCACTGGCCGCCGCAGGCCCGCTGGGCGCCGCGACAGACCAGGGCGCCCGGCTGGCAGCTCTCGGTGGCGGGGTCGTAGCATTCGTCGCCGCACGGCTTGTCGGTGCCGCGGCAGACCTTGCGAGGGCTCGCGCCGGCGGTCCCGACCAGAGCGAGACCGGCGCCGAGAGCCACAGCGAGCGCGAGGGTGATACGTCGCATGCGTATGGAGTTGCGACCGGGGCCGGGGGTCGCCAGTCAAGACGCGATCAATTGCGTGCAGGGCGACGCTGCAGGGACACGTCGCGCGGTGTCGGGTGGGCTCGCGGGCGCGCGTCCACGGGTGCACCCGGGCGGGGCGGGGGCGTCGACGGCCGCCCGGCGAGGCGGCGATCGGCCGGGCGGCGAGGTTTCTCGGATGGCCGAAGAGACAGGTCTCCTCGGGACAGGTCGCAGCGATGGGCCGAGATGGCCGAAGAGACGGGTCGAGCGTCTTGCGGGCCCGTGCGTCTGCACGGCGCCGGCATGAATTTCCAGGCGCTCCATCGCTGAGTTCGGCCGTTGCGCGGCGATGTTCGGCGCGGTCCCGTTGCTCGTCCGCGAGCGCGCGCCGGCCGGGGTGCGCAGGCGGCAGCGCAGCGGCTGTCCCGAGAGACAGCATCGCCATTGCCGGCGAGCGCGGCGCGGCGGCGCGCGGAATCGGGGCAGCACAAATCGCGCTCGGGCGGGCGGATGGATCGGGCCCGGTGCGGCCCGGATTTGCGAACGCAGAGCGGCGCCGGAACGGCGTTGGAACGGCGAAAGCGCCCCAGGGGGCGCACAGAGGAGGCTCACGCGAGGCTCCGGCTCCAGGCCTCCGCAGCCCGCCGGGAATGTGACAGGAATCGTCGCAGGATGTGGGGCATGGCGGGCGGACGGGCGGCGGTGTTGGCGGTGTGCGGGCTGATGCTCGTGGGCTGCTGGAAGGACAACCCGGCCTTCATGGTCACCGCGGGGCCGGGCGAGGGGAGCGGCGACGGCGAGACCACGAGCGGGTCCGCGAGCGACGGGCCGGACACGACGAGCGGGACCACC
Organism: Nannocystis pusilla; assembly: GCF_026626665.1. GTDB lineage: Bacteria > Myxococcota_A > Polyangia > Nannocystales > Nannocystaceae > Nannocystis > Nannocystis pusilla. The sequence goes on along the minus strand of NZ_JAPNKE010000002.1, from coordinate 4,723,654 downwards.
GACGAGGCGACGACCGCGGGGTGGGGCCGGGTCCGTCGACGTCGACGGCGAGCACGACCACCGACGCGGGCTCGAGCGAGCCCGAGACGACGACCTCGACGACCTCGACGACCTCGACCAGCGGCGACTCGGGCGACAGCACGAGCACGACGGGGAGGACGCGGCGCCCGCCTGCGGCGCGACCGGCCTGGGCCCGGCCGAGCTGCAGGCGCGGCAGTGGAACGGCCTGCTCGCCCAGGCCTGCAACGACATCCCCGGGCGCAACTACCGGGTGCTCGAGATCGCGGGCGTGTTCGTCACGGGGGTCCCGTGCTCGAGCAACCCGGCCGCCGGCTGCACCGGCTGCGACTACGGGAAGACGCTGCTGTTCGGGTTCACCACGCCGGCGCCCCAGGGGGTGATCGAGCTGTCGAAGTGCGTGTATCTGTCGGCCCACGGGGCCATCGACACCCCGGCGCCCGAGCCGTGCCGCTACCGGCAGATGGCGCTGTGGTGGGACGACAGCAACACGCCGGCGAAGAAGGCGCCGCTGGCGATCTTCGGCCACGACACTCTGGCGGTGGATCCGTCGGTCGCCGACATCAGCGACGCCGACCTCGGAGTCGGGCTCGTGCCCGCGGAGGCCGAGTGCTCGTGCGTCGACGGCGAGGACTGCTGCCCCGACAAGGCGGTCGAGTACGACTTCCTCTTCGAGGGCGAGGAGCCGGTCGCGGTGCCGCAGGGGACGTCAGGGCCGGTGAAGCTGGCCGGCGCGACCTACGAGGCTTACAACGGCCAGTCGTTCGAGACCGGCGCGTGCGGGCAGGAGCAGCGGTTCGACTGGTGGCTGCTGCGGCAGTGAGGGGCCGCCGGTGACGACCGCGCGGGGACGCGCGGACGAGCCGGCCCGCGACTCGGAGCGCCGGCGACGGCATGGCCTCCGTGACATGCTCGATCGGTCATGTTCCATCGAGCATGCTCCATCAAACATGTCCGCATGGACATGCTCATGAGGGCAGCGGGGCGTCAGCGGGCGGGGAAGCCGGGCAGGAGGGCGCGGGTCATGCGGTCGGGGCGGCGGACGCCCTGCTCGGCGAGGGCGCTGTCGGCGGCGGCGACCAGCTTCGCGCCCTTCTCCCCGCCGGTGAGCTCGCCGAGGCGGCGGCGGGCGGCGGCGGCGTAGAGGGCCATGTCGGCGGCGCGCAGGCCCGGCTCGGCGGCGCGCAGGCCGGCCAGGGCGCGCTCGCGCTGGCCCTGGATCGCGGCCAGGCCGGCGCCGACCAGCTCGCCGAGCGGGCGGGCCCACGGGGCTGTCTCCAAGGCCAGGCGGCTGGCCTCGTGCTCGACCAGGCGGACCAGGCCGGCGCGCTCGCTGTCGCCGTGGTCGGACCCGAGGCGCAGCAGCGCGGCCTGGGAGCGCAGGAAGCCGAGCACGACGTGGGCCCACTGGCTGTGGAACAGCAGCGAGGTCTCGAGGTCGGCGAACTCGCGCTCGACGCGGCCCCACGGCGCGGCCGGGTCGTCGCCGTAGAAGTCGACCAGCAGGCTGCCGACGAAGGTCCACAGGCGCGGCGGGCCGAGCGACTCCTCGGGCAGGCGCTGCTGGACGTAGCCGATCTCGGCGCGGGCGCGCGGCAGGTCGTCCTCGGCCAGCCAGTAGGCGACCTGCGGCCCGCCGCGCAGCAGCGCGTCGGACCAGCTGTCGTCGCGATCGCGGGCCTCGGCGATGAAGGTCGCGAGGCGCTGGCCGACCAGGCGCAGGTCGCCGAGCAGGAAGTGGGCGATCAGGCGGTGCGACTGGCCGGACACGATCTCGAAGTTGGTGCCGGTGCACTCGCCGCGCAGGATCTGCTCCGACTGCTCGAGCAGGACGATGCTCTCGCGCCAGCGGCCGAAGTGGAACGCCGCGACCCCGCGCGACAGGGCCAAGAGGCCGCGCGGCAGGGCCTCCGGGGTGCGCTGCAGCAAGGCCTGGGCCGCGCTGGCGAGCTTCTCGGTGCGGGCGCGGTCGGCCTCGCCGCCGGACGACACGAACGCGACCTCGGCCGCGAGCGCGCAGGCGGCGTGGAAGATGTTGCCTGTCTTGTAGGCCAGGTTGAGATAGCGGGCCTGGAACAGCGCGGTCAGCGGGAGGTCGTGCGCCGACAGGCTCGACGACAGGGTGCGGCACACCGCGAGGCGCACGAGGTCGTCCGGATTGACCGTCTTGGGGTCGCGCTCGCGCAGGCCGAGGCCGCGCAGGCGCCAGCGGGTCCGCTCCCACGCGAGGCTGGTGTGCAGGGCGCGGCTGGTGGCCGGGAGGCTCATGCCGGCGGCGGCGAGCACCTGGCGGATCGTCTGCATGCCCTCGGGCAATTGGCCGGCGCGCAGGAACTGTTCGCCGGCGCGGCGGCGCAGCTCGAGCGCGCGGGCCGGCGGCTCGGAGGCGGCGGCCTCGAGGTAGAGGCGCGCCGCCTTGACGCCGCGGCCGGCGTTGGCGAGCGCGTCGGCGAGGCGGACGCTGAGCTCGGCGCGGCCCTTGTCGCTGTGCGGCTTGAACTCGAGGGCGAGGCGGTAGAGGCGGGCCGCGCGGTCGAAGGCGAGGGCGGCGGCGGCCTGGTCGGCGGCCATCTGCGCGTAGTCGCCGGCGCGCTCCCACTCGCCGGCCTCGCGGTAGTGCAGCGCGAGGGTGTCGCTGTCGCGCTCGCCGTGGTTCTCCATGGCGACGGCGAGGTCGCGGTGGCGGGCCTTGAGGTCGTCGGGCGGGAGGGCGCCGAGCACCAGCTCGCGCACGCGGTCGTGGTAGGTCTCGATGATCTCGCTGTCGCCGCTGCGAGTGAGCACGAGGTGCTCGCTGCGCAGGGTGGCGAGGGCGGCGTGGGTCTCGGGCAGACCCGCGGCGGCGCCGGCGAGGCGGAGGTCGACGGGGCCGCCGGCGACCGCGGCGATCTCGAGCAGGCGCCGCGCGGGCTCGGGCAGGCCGTCGATGCGGGTCAGGAGGACGCGATCGAGGGTGACCTCGCCGCGCTCGCCGGGGCGCTCGCCGGTGGCCAGCAGGTGGCGCACGAGCTCGCTGACGAACAGCGGGTTGCCCTGGGCCTCACGCGCGACCTGGCGGGCCCGCGCGCGCAGGTTGGCGGGGAGGAGCGACTGCGCGAGGTCCTCGGCGTCGGCCTCGGACAGGGGGCCGATGTGCAGCTCGCGGAGGTCGAGCTCGCCGCGGGCCGCCTCGCGCAGGGTCTTGAGCACCGCGCCGTTGTGGGCCTCGGTGCGGTAGCTGGCGATCAGCAAGAGCGCGGGCGCGTCGGGCGGGCGCAGCAGATCGGCGAGCAAGGCGGCGCTGTCGCGATCGCCCCACTGCAGGTCGTCGATGTGCAGCACCAGCGGGGCGCGATCGGCCAGGCGCGCGAGCAGCTCCTTGAGCGCCGCGAAGGCGCGCCGCCGCAGCTCACGCGGGTCGGGGATGTCGACCGAGCGCCGCGGGGCCTGGGTCACGGCCTTGACGCGCTGCAGCACCGGGAACACGCGGGCCAGGGCGTGCACGTCGCGCGGCATGAGCTCGGCGACCTTGGCCTCGGGCAGGCGCAGCAGGTGCTTGGCGAGCGCGTCGATCAGCGAGTCGAGCGCCTTGAACGACACCGACTCGCGCTCGTAGCAGCGACCCGCGAGCACCACCGCGGGGCCGCGCTGCAGGCGGGCCAGGAACTCGCGCACGAGGGCGCTCTTGCCCATGCCGCTGCGGCCGTAGACCTGGACCAGCGCGGCGCGGCCCTTCTGCGTGGCGGCGGCGGCGTCCTGCAGGGCGCGCAGCTGGGCCTCGCGGCCGACGAACAGGTCGCGCTCCTGACCGACCGAGGTGCGCGGGCGGATGCCGGTCGGGCCGCTGCCGACGCGCTGCAGCACCTCGGCGCTGCCGGGCCGGGCCTTGGGGTCGCGGCTGAGCAGCGCGATGCACAGCTCCTCGAGATCCTTGGGCAGGCCCGAGACGATGCTCGACGGGACCGGGGCGTCCCGCTCCTGCTTGGCGATCATGATCTTCAGGCCCTTGCCCTTGAACGGCAGCTCGCCGGTCAGGGCCAGGAAGACCATCACGCCGACGGCGTACCAGTCGGAGGCGGCGGAGGCCGGCTGACCGCCGGCCTGCTCGGGCGAGATGTACGCGGGCGTGCCGACCACGCCGCCCGCCTCGGTGCTGCGCACCGTCTCGGTGATCGAGTCGCTGACGAGGCCGAAGTCGAGGATGACGAGCCGGCCCTCGCGGGTGATGAGGACGTTCGACGGCTTGATGTCGCGGTGCAGCTTGCCCGCGGCATGCAGCGCGCCGAGGCCGGCGGCCAGCTGGCGCAGCGCGGCCCGCAGGCGCTCCCAGCCCTGCTCGCGCTCGGCGGCCTGCGCCGCGGGGTCGGCGTCGCCGCCGTCCTCGGCCTCGCCGCGCACGTACTCGACGAACTCGAGCCCGTCGATGTACTCCATCGTGAAGAAGATCTGCTCGCCCTCGAAGAACAGCTCGTGCAGCTGGATGACGTTCGGATGGGCGACGTCGGCGAGGGCCCGGAACTCGCGCTTGAACCGGTACAGCGCGCCGGGGCTGACGTTGAGCAGGGTCTTCAGCGCGACCGGGTGGGCCCGCTCGCGATCGATGGCCTCGTACACCACGCCCATGCCGCCGGCGCCGACGCGGCGGACGATGTTGAAGCGCTTGTCGGCGGCGAAGCTGACGAACTGGGCGCTCTCGCCCGGATCGGGCTCGGGCGGCTGCGACGGCGCGCTCTTGCCGTCGCCCGTGAGTTCGTCGTCCGAGCGGAACGACATCGCCTCCTCGAGCGACAGCTGCGTGTTGTCGTCGCGACTCACGACCCCGGCAGGGTAGCTCTGCCGCCGCCCGCGCGGAACCCGATCCGCGCTCTCGCGGGCCAGGGGCCGCGCACGCGAGGGTGCGTCGGCGGCCGCGCAGCAAGCGGGGCGGCAGGCCGCGTCGCGCGTGTGATCGTCCTCCGCACGGACCGCGCGCGGTTCGCGTGAGCGAGCGCAACTGAAACGTGGCCTGAGCCCGCGGGCGGTCGTGATAACCCCCAAGGGACATGACCTCCGATGCTCGCACGCCCGTCATCGTCGCCGCCGTCCGCACGCCGATCGGGCGGCTCCGCGGCGCGCTCGCGCCGGTACGGCCCGACGACCTCGCGTCCCACGTCGTCCGCCACCTCGCGGAGCACTACAGCCCGGCGATGGAGCAGCTCGAGGACGTGTACTTCGGCGCCGCCAACCAGGCCGGCGAGGACAACCGCAACGTCGCGCGCATGGCCTCGCTGCTGGCCGGCCTGCCGGTCGAGATCCCCGGCGTCACCGTCAATCGCCTGTGCGGCTCCGGCATGGAGGCCATCATCCAGGCGGCCAAGAGCATCATGGTCGGCGAGGGCTCGGTCTACATCGCCGGCGGCGTCGAGAGCATGACCCGCGCGCCCTACGTGATGCCGAAGGCGAGCGACGCGTTCGCCCGCGACGCCCAGTTGTTCGACACGGCGCTCGGCTGGCGCATGACCAACCCGGCGATGGAGCGCCTCTACGGCGCGGAGCCGCTCGGCATCACCGCCGAGAACGTGGCCGAGCGCTACCACGTCAGCCGCGCCGACCAGGACGCGTGGGCCCTCGGCAGCCACACCAAGGCCGCGGCGGCGCAGGACGAGGGCTGGTTCGACAACGAGATCGTGCCGATCGAGATCCCCGGGCCCAAGGGCGCCGATCCGGTGCGCGTCACCGCCGACGAGAGCGTCCGCCGCGACACCACGCTGGCCGCGCTGGCCAAGCTCAAGCCGGTCTTCAAGGCCGGCGGCAGCGTGACCGCCGGCAACAGCTCGCCGCTCAACGACGGCGCCGCGGCGCTGCTCATCACCAGCGCCGAGCAGGCGCACAACCTCGGGCTGCGGCCGATGGCTCGCATCGCCGCGTGGGGCCACGCCGGCGTGGCGCCCGGGGTCATGGGGATTGGCCCGGTGCCGGCCAGCCGCCGTGCGCTCAAGCGGGCCGGCCTGCAGGCCTCGGACCTCGGGGCGGTCGAGCTCAACGAGGCGTTCGCGTCGCAGACGGTGGCGTCCATCCGCAGCCTCGACCTCGACCCGGCCAAGGTGAACCCGGGCGGCGGCGCCATCGCCCTCGGCCACCCGCTGGGCTGCTCCGGCGCCCGCATCACCGCCACGCTGGCCCACGGGATGGCCCGCGCCCGCGTGCGCTGGGGGCTGGCGTCCATGTGCATCGGCGTCGGTCAGGGGATCGCGCTTGTGCTCGAGCGCACTTGAGCGAGCGGCGCTGCGCGCATGTTTGTTGGCGGCCTGGCCGCCGCGGCCTATCGTCCGGCTCCAATGCGCAAGAACATCGTAGCTGGCCTCGCCTGCATGCTCCTCGCCTTGCCCGCCTGCAACGGCGGCAGCGGCGACACCGACACCGACAACACGCCGAGCACCACCGAGAACGCGACCGCGAACGACACGACGACGGCGCCGACGACGACCACCGAGACCGGCGGCGTCGTCTGCGAGCCGCCCCGGCCGGCGGCGTCGGCGGCGTGATGAGCGAGTTCGGCGCGCCCTGCACCATGGACGACGAGTGCGTGGCGATCCTCGGCGAGGGCGGCGTGTGCCTCACCGACATCCTCGAGCTGTACGACCTGCCCTGCGGCTACTGCAGCAAGCTGTGCGAGCTGCCGCCGAACACCGCCTACGTGCCCGACGACGCGATCTGCGGCCAGGGCGTGACCTGCATCGGCGCCGACATGTACTTCGAGGGCTGCGTCGTCGAGTGCACCGACAACGCGGACTGTCCGCGCGAGGGCTACGAGTGCCGCATCATGCCGACCATCGGCCAGCCGAACGACCCCAAGTTCTGCCTGATGAAGGACGAGTTCATGCGCTGAGCCCCAGGGGCCGGCAGAGGCGGGCCTGGCGCCCGGGACATGCTCGAAAGGACATGCCCGGGCGGACATGTTCTTGGGAGCATGTCCATGAGGCCATGGCCGGCGCCGGCCCTGCTCGACGGGGCGATGGGGACCGAGCTCGAGCGCCGCGGCGCGCGCATGGACGCGCCGCTGTGGTCGGCGCACGCCCTGGTCGAGGCGCCCGCGGTGGTGCGGCAGGTCCACCTGGACTACCTCCGCGCGGGCGCGCAGGTGATCACGACGAACACGTTCCGCACGCACGCGCGCAACCTGGCCGCGGGCGGGCGGGCCCACGAGGCGGCGGCGCTGACCCGGCTGGCGGTGACTCTGGCCCGCGAGGCGCGCGAACAGCTGGCGGAGGACGATCCAGCGAGCGCGGCGACGGCCCGGATCGCCGGATCGATGAGCCCGCTCGAGGATTGCTTCCGCCCGGCCGACTCGCCGGGCAGCCGCGCAGGGCCGGAGCACCGGGCGATGGCCGAGACGCTGGCTGGCGCCGGCTGCGACCTGCTGCTGGTCGAGACGATGGGCCGCGTCGACGAGGCGGTCGCGGCGGTGACGGCCGGGCAGGGGCTCGGTCTGCCGGTGTGGCTGGCGGTGGTGTGCCGCGCCGACGGGCGCCTGCTGGCCGGCGAGTCCTTGGAGGAACTGGTGGCCGGGCTGCGCGGGCTCGCGGTGCAGGCGCTGCTGGTCAACTGCACGGAGCTGACGTTCTTGCCGGCGGCGATCCCGGCGCTGGTGGCCGCGGCTGGCGCGACGGACATGCTCCTCGGGACATATCCGCACACCGGGCGCGCCGAGCCGGGGCGCTTCGTGACGCACGCGGTCACGGCCGGAGCGTTCGCCGCCGAGGTGGCGGAGATGGCGAGGAGCGCCGGGCTGCACCTGGTCGGCTCGTGCTGCGGGTCGACGCCGGCGTGGACGGCGGCGCTGGGGCGGGAGCTGTACCGAGAGACAGGTGAGCGAGAGGCCGGGAGAGCGTCGCTGGCGGCGGCGGTGCCCCGTCGGCGTTGAAGCGGTGGGCGGTCGCCTGTTCCAAGGGACAGGTCGAAATCGACGGCGTTCGCTGGCCGAGAGACAACTTTTCTGGTCCACGCCGCGGGCCCGATTCGTTCGACATGTCCGGAGAGACAGATCGAGTGGTCGCGCGACTCAGCCGGGCCGCGGCACCCGGGCGAGGGCGTCCTCGAGGGTCGCGGCGGTCGTCAGGTGGGTCAGCGTGGCGAAGCTCGTGACGAGCAGCTGCGCGAGCGCCGGGGACACGCCGGCGAGCAGGCACTGGGCGCCGAGCAGGCGGGCGGCGGCGGCGGTGCGGCCGAGGTAGTCGGCCACGCGCTCGTCGGCGTCGACGAGGCCGGTGACGTCGAGGATCAGCGCGTGCGCCCGCTGCTCCGCGATCGCGGCCAGGACGCTCTGGTTCAGGCTCTGCACGCGGGCGGCGTGGTAGTGGCCGACCAGCGGGACCACCAGCACGCCGGCGGCGACCCGCAGGACCGGGGTCGGGTTGTTGCGCTCGACCGTGGCGGCGGCGGCGAGCCCGGCGGCCACGCTGGCCTGGGCGGTGAGGTCGACGACCACGCCGATGCTGTAGCGGACGCCGGCGATCTGCGTGACGTGGACGGACATGTGGATCGGCGTGCGCTTGCCGGTCTGCAGGCCCACCGCCGAGAACTCGTAGTGCTCGGGGACCGCCTCGCCGGCGATCCGCCGGCGGTAGCGATCGACGACGAATTCGCGGTCTTCGGGGGCGATGAAGCGGACGAAGCTCTGGCCCAGCGCCTGCTCGAGCGGGCACTCGCACAGGCTCGAGAACTTGTCGTTGCACCACTGCAGCATGCCGTCCTGCATCACGTACAGCGCGATGGGGAGGTGCTCCAGCAGCGCGAGGACCTGGGTCGCGTCCAACATCCGGACGATATAGCCGAGCCGCTCGGCGCCAGCACGGCGTGGAAGCGCGCAGCACCGCCCTTTCGGCGGCATTTCGTCGCAGCTCGGTCCGCCCCCGAGGGCGGCGCCCCACGACGCCCGGCGAGGCCGCAGGACGTTCGGTCCGATCTCGCCGCGCACCTCGCGGACCTTCACCCGCCGCACCTTCGCCGGTGCGGTAGCGACGAGCGACCCGGCCGTCGCGGTCCTCGGCAAGATGTCTCGAGGGACATGTCCGTCGCCAGCGCTCCGCCGGGCTGCGCGTCGCCGCGTCGGCGCCGTCGAGCCCGGCGCTGCCGACCTCTTCCGCGAGGGCGCGCTCCGCGGGCCGCGGGTCGGCGACTCTGGTACCGTCGTCGCCCATTCCCATGAGCGAACGACTGGATGTGGTCATCGTGTCGGACGAGGGGCGGCGGTTCACCACCAGCGCTGGGGCGCCACGGCGCTGTTCGACATGCTGCTGGCGGGTCCCGAAGGTGCCGTCGCGCAGGCCCGTGGCTTCGACCGCACGGAGGAGATCAGCGACGTGCTCGCGGCGTGTGTGATCGACCTGGTGCGCCGCCGGCTCGTGGTCGCCGGCCCGGCGGAGGTGATCAGCGCCGCCGGCCCGCGCGTGGTCGAGCCGCAGGACGTGCTCGTCGCCCTGGCCCGCTCCTGGTCCGGGTGGAGCCTCGCGTACGAGCCCTCCTTCGTGCTCGAGCCCGTCGTCCTGTACGTGCGGAGCCTCGGCCTTTCGCTCGCCTCGTTGAACGAGCCCCACAACCTCTCCGACTACCTGGGCCGACCCCGCTTCGTCGCCCCGACTTACACACTCGACGTCATCGTCGGCGAGAGCGCGCCCGAGCGGCGCTTCACGAGCGGAGCCGACGCGTCCGCCGTCATCCTCCACAGCCCCGGTGACTCCAAGATCGCCGTCATCAAGGCCCTCCGCGAGCTGTCACCGATGAGCCTCAAGGAGGCGAAGGACCTCGTCGCGTCGGCCCCTTGCACCCTGCGCGCGGCCGTCCCGCGCCAGGAAGCGAGGGCGATCGCCGCGCGCCTGCGCCTGGCCGGTGCGATCGTCGAGATCCGCTGATCGCATCGACCCGCGCCGGCCCCGGCCGCCCGGGACCTGTCCTTCAGACCAGCAAGGACGCCCCGCTGACCGCCACCATCACGACGATCGTCCAGCGGACCAGCGGCGCGCCGGCGCGGAGCTGCATGCGCGCCCCGAGCCAGCCGCCGAACGTCATCCCGATCGCCAGCTGGCCCGCGCGCGGCCAGTCGATCTGGCCCGCGGCGGCGAACACCGCCACCACCAGCAGCGTGTACACGAACACCAGCGCCACCTTGGCCGCGTTGGCGCGCAGCAGGTCGTGGCCGAGGTGGGACACGAACAGGGCGATCAGCGGGAAGCCGACGCCGGCCTGCAGGAAGCCGCCGTAGACGCCGATGAGCAGCGCGAGCGCGTAGGCGGCGGTGCCGGGCGGGCGCGGCTCGGGCGGCGGGGTCGTCATGCCACCTGGCCGAAGACCAGGAACAGCGCCCACGCGACCAGCACCCCGCCGATGATCGGGCGCAGCAGCGCGTCGCTGGTGCGCGTCGCCAGCCACGCGCCGAGCAGCGCCCCGGCGCACATCGGCGGGGCCATGCGCGCGACCAGGCCGGTGTGCAGGGCGCGGTCGCGCGCGAACGTGAGCGCCGCGGCCGAGCCGTGGGCGAGCACGCCGATCCGGCTGGTCGCGTTGGCGACCCCGGGCGGCAGGCCGAGGCCGATCAGCAGCGGCAGGATGACGAAGGAGCCGCCGCCGGCGAGGGTGTTGAGCACCCCGGCGAGCACCCCGGCGAGCACGAGCAAGGTCGGCCCGACGTAGGGGTCGGCCAAAAAGCCGCCGGTCGGCGAGGCGAGCACCGGGCGACGGTACGCGATCGCCCGCGCCGGCGCACCTTCCCAGGCCGCCGCCGCGTGTGCCATCGTGCGGCCATGACGCCAGGAGCCCGCGTGGACGTGCCCCCGGGGCCGCCGCCGAAGAAGGGCGGCTGCCAGGTCGACGCGCAGGCCGACGCGGGCGCCGGCTGGCTGCTGCTGCTGGCGCTGTGGGCCGCGCGCCGGCGACGACGAGCATGACCGCGACGACGCTCCTCCGCGGCCCGATCGACGCGGCCGACCTCGTGCGGCGCTGGTGGCTCCGCAAGCTCGGGCGCGTGGTCCGGCCGCTGATCCGCCGCCGCGAGCTGCGGATCGCCGTGCTCGGCTCGACCATGGTCTGCACCGCCCTGCTGGCCACGCTGGTCGCGCCGCTGTGGCTGCTGATCCTCGGGCCGCTGGTGTGGGGCGTGCCGCACCTGGTGGCTGACCTTCGGTACATGCTCGTTCGGCCAGGTTATCACCGGCGCGCCGCCCTGGCCGTGCTGGCCGGGCCGCCGCTGGTCTACGTCGCGCTCGGCGGGCACCTGCTGTGGGGCTTCCTGGCGGCCGGGCTGGCGGCCGCGGCGGCGCGCGCGAGCCTCGGCCGGCGCGCGCTCGGGGTCGTGTTGGTGGCGGCGCTGGCCGGCAGCTTCGCCGCGCTCGGGCGCACCGGCGACGTGGTGTTCGCCCACCTCCACAACGCGATCGCGGTGCTGCTGTGGTGGGCCTGGCGGCCGCGGACGTCGCGGCTGCACTGGCTGCCGCTGGCGCTGATGGTCGCGGCCAGCGTGTTCCTGGTCAGCGACGTCGCGTTGTCGGCGGTGCGCGCCAGCGGCGGGCTGCAGTGGTTCGGCGGCGGCATGGGCCCCGAGTACCAGGTGTGGCGGCTGTCGCCGGGCGTCGGCCCCGAGTGGGCGCTGCGGCTGGTGCTGCTGTTCTGCTTCGCCCAGACCATCCACTACGGGGTGTGGCTGGGCCTTCTGCCCGACGAGGACCGCGACCGCGCGACCCCGCCGACCTACCGCGCCCGCTGGGCCGGGCTGCAGGCCGACATGGGCCGGCCGCTGCTGTGGGCGGCGATCGCCGTGGCCGTCGCGCTGGCGCTGTGGGCCGCGCGCGACCTGATGTCCGCCTGCCACGGCTACTTCCGCATGGCCCGCTTCCACGGCCACCTCGAGCTGTGCGCCGCGATGCTGCTGCTGCTCGAGGGCGGCTCACGGGACCTGCGCGATGGCGCAGGTGCGAACGGACATGTGTGAAGGGACATGCTGTATCGGGCATGTCCGTAAGGGCAGCCGGATCAGCCGGGGTTGACCGGGAAGCACTCGCAGCGGCCCCAGTCGCCGACGCAGCCCCAGGGCACGCCGCCGTCGAGCTGGGCGAAGAAGGCGTCGTAGTCGCTCTGGCCGAGGGCCGGGTTGCCGACCGAGGAGAAGCTGCCGACCTCGGTCAGCTGCGGCGCGCCGGTCAACGAGGCGAGCTTGTCGTTGCCGGCCAGGGCGAAGTGGCCGACCGACGCCAGGCTGTCGAGGCCGACCAGGCTGGTGAGGCCGTCCATGCCGCCGCCCTCGCCGTGCGAGCAGTCGCCGATCGTGAAGGTGCCGACCGAGACGAGCGCGCCGAGCCCCGCGAGGTCGGTGACCGCGGGCAGGGCGTTGAAGGTGAGCTGGCCGCCGCTGACGAGGCCCGCGAGCGGGGCGAGGTGGGGGACCTTCGGCAGCCGCTCGAAGTGCAGGTCGGCCTGGACCACGGGCTCCAGGCCGGTGAGCGAGACGAGCTTGGGCAGGTCGAACAGGGTGATGTGGACGGGGTCGGCGCCGTTGGCGGCCATGAGCCCGCCGAGGCCGGCGAGGCCCGGCAGCACCGCGTTGCCCTCGATGCGCAGCTCGAGCGGCGCGCCGGCGACCCCCAGGTCGCGGCCGCGTGCAGGTCGACGAGCGCGTCGTTGTCGCGCAGCACGACCGACGCGACGCCGGCGAAGTCGGAGGCGAAGCTCGGCAGCGCGGTGATCCCGAGCCGCTCGAGCTCGAGGACCGGGGCGACGCGCAGGCCCGCCAGCGCCCCGAGGTCGCCCAGCTGCGGCATGCCGGTCAGCTTGAGCGACTCGACCTCGCGCAGACAGGCGAGGCTCGACAGGTCGGTGAGCGCGAGGTTGCCGGCGATCGTGACCGACCCGTCGACGCGCTCGAGGTTGCCGAGGCTGGCGATCTCCTGCAGCCCGGCGTTGGCGCCGACGTACAGGTCGCCGACGATGTGGTCGACGCAGGCGAAGTTGGCCCCGGCGCCGGTGAGCATCACCATGCCCTCGTGCGACGAGAAGCTGTCGCACGGCGGGCCGCAGGCCGCGGGCGGATCGAAGGTGCTCGAGACGTCGCCGCCGCCCGAACCGGAGGTCGACCCGTCCTCGGTGTCGCTGGTGGTCGGCGTGGGGACGGGGTCGGTCGGCCCCATCGTCGTGCCGGAAGAACCATCGGTGAGCGCCGTGGTGGCCCCGACGGTCTCGCCGGGGTCGCTCGCGGTGTCGGTGTCGAGCGGCCCGGGGACGGTGCCCTCGTCAGGGCATGCGCATATGACCAAAAGGACAGGTAAGAGGCGATAACGGAGAAAGCCAAGCATGACAGCCATGATGCCGTAGATCGACCGCAAGCGCGACGGTGCCGCCCGGCGTAACGTGCGAGCCGCGGCGGCGCGCTGGCGGGCGCGTTCTCCGCGAGGGGGCATGGCCGCGCTGCGCGACGCACGATCGGGGGTGACGCTCGAACCGTGCGAGTGATTCCCGCGTCGCGCGTGCGAGCGGGTCGGCGCATGGAACCGCGTTCGACCGGGGGCCGGCAGCATCTGTACGAACGGACAGGTCGGTGCCCGTCGCAGCTCCTGCGCGGCCATGCGCCGCGCGGCGTATTTCGTGGTGACTCGACACGAGGGGTCCAGCGGCTAAGCTCGGCGCCGATGCACCATCGATCGAGGATAGGCTTCGTCCCCTGCGGATATCTTCTGACACTGGCTGCCGCGCTCGTGCCCGCCTATGCGTCCGGGTCGACGGTGCCGGCCCTCGCCGGCGAGTTCGTGAGCGACGCGGTGATCGCCTCGCGCCATGACGGCGCGCCGTCGTTCGTATGGGCCACCGGCGAGTCCCCGCGCGGCGCCTCGCCCGAGCAGGCGGCGCGCTATCACCTCGAGCGCCTGCGCCCCCTGTATGCGGTGCCGCGGGCGGCCCTCGCCGGGCTGCGCCTGGTCCACGTCCACGACACCGGCCGCGGCGGGATCGTGGTCATCCTCCGGCCCACGGTCGCCGGCGTCGACGTCATGCAGGGCGACATCAAGGTTCTCATGGGTCGCGACCTCGGCCTGCGCGCGATCGCTGGCAGCCCGCATCCGGCGGCGCTGGCCAGCAGCGCCCGCGCGGCCGCAGTGAGCGCGCCCGCGAGCGTGTCGGCGGCGCTGCGCGAGCTGTTCGGCGTGGATGTCCCGCAGGACAGGTGGGTCGCGACCCGGGCGGCCGACGCCGCGGGGCGGGTGCCGTACACGCTGGCCAAGGCGCCCGCGGGGCTGCGCCTCGACCGGCCGGCGCGCGTGCGGCCGGTGTACTTCCCGAGCGGCCGCACGCTGGTGCCGGCCCACCGCGTCGAGGTCCAGGCCACGCCCGTGGGCGGCGAGCTCACCGCGTTCGCGGTCGTGATCGCGGCCGACGACGGGCGCGTGCTGGCCCGCCGCGACGCCAAGCAGCGCGACGCGTTCTCGTACCGCGTGTGGGCCGACGAGGACGGCGACCACCGCCCGCTCGACGGGCCGCTGGAGGACTACACGCCGCACCCGCTGGGCGAGCCGACGGGCGGGCCGACGAGCGGCGTGGCGCCGGTGTTGATCGCGATGGAGGGCTTCAACGCCAATCCCGACGGCGTCGCCGACCCGTGGCTGCCGCCGGGCGCGACCGAGACGAACGGCAACAACGTCGACGCGTACTGCAACCACGGCGGCGACGAGCTGCTCGGGGCCAAGGACTTCCGCGCCACGGTCACCGCGCCGGGCGTGTTCGACCGCACCTTCGACCTGACGAAGGAGCCGATCGGCGACAAGGAGCAGTGCATGGCCTCGGCCACGCAGCTGTTCTACGTCACCAACTACATGCACGACTGGTGGTACGACTCGGGCTTCAACGAGGGGGCCGGCAACGCGCAGGTCGACAACTTCGGCCGCGGCGGCGTCGGCGGCGATCCGCTGCTGACTCTGGCCCAGGACGGCGCGTTCGACGGGGCCCGCGACAACGCGTTCATGGTGACGCTCGAGGACGGCGAGTCGCCGCACATGCACATGTTCCTCTACAGCGCGCCGGCGGGCGAGCTGTCGCTGACGGTCGACGGCGAAGCGTACGCCGTCGGCCAGGCCGGCTTCGGGCCGAAGGTCTACGACGTCACCGCCGAGCTGGTGGTGGTCGACGACGGCATGGGCAAGAGCCCGACCGACGGCTGCGAGCCGCCGCTCAACGACCTCTCCGGCAGGATCGCGCTGATCGATCGCGGCACCTGCGAGTTCGAGCTCAAGGCCCAGCTCGCCGAGGAGGCGGGGGCGGTCGGCGTGATCTACCCCGACATCCTGGCCGACATGCCGGCCTACCCGCCGGGGCCCGACCACACGATGGAGGACCCGACGATCCCGGGGCAAGGGCTGGCGAAGGCCGACGGCGACGCGCTCAAGGCCCTGCTGATGAACGGCCCGCTGACCGCTCACATGGTCGGCGACAGCCTGCCCGAGCGCGACGGCACGCTCGACAACACGATCGTCGCGCACGAGTGGGGTCACTTCATCCACAACCGCCTGGTCGAGTGCGTGAGCTGGCAGTGCCGGGCCCAGGGCGAGGGCTGGGGCGACTTCCTCGGCCTTCACCTGTCCCTGAGGTCAGGTGACGACCTCGACGGCACCTACGCCGCCAACGCGTACGCCAGCTTCGATCCGACCGGCTACTTCGGCGTCCGGCGGGCCCCGTACTCGGTCGACATCACCAAGAACGCGCTGACCTTCCGCCACATCGGCGCCGACGAGCCGCTGCCCGACGAGCACCCGCTCAACGACCTGTTCGGCGCGCCGAACTACGAGTCGCACAACGCCGGCGAGGTGTGGGCGACGATGATGTGGGAGGTCTACGTCGCGCTGCACAAGGTCAACTCGGGGCGCAAGAGCTTCGACGAGGTGCGGCGGGCGATGAGCGACTACGTCGTCACCGGCATGATGATGGCGCCGGTCGGGCCGACCTTCACGGAGCAGCGCGACGCGGTGCTGGCGGCGATCGCGGCCGCGGACCCGACCGACTTCGCGGCCGCGGCGACGGCGTTCGCCCGCCGCGGCGCGGGCACCTGCGCGGTCGGGCCGTCGCGCGACTCGGTGACCTTCACCGGCGTGATGGAGGACTTCGAGGTCCGGCCGCTCGGGGTGATCGCCGCGGCGGCGGTCGACGACCTGACGATGTCGTGCGACCAGGACGGCGTGGTCGACGTCGGCGAGCCGGGGGTGCTCAACGTCAACATCGACAACCTCGGCGGCGGCGACCTGGCGGGCGCGCAGCTCGAGGTGTCGGCGTCGAGCCCGAGCGTGACGTTCGCCGGCGAGACGAAGCTGGCGCTCGACAGCCTGGCGCCGCGCGACTCGCTGTCGCTGCAGTTCCCGTTCGAGCTGCCCGAGGCGCTGGCCGGCGTCGAGGACGTGACCTTCACGGTGACGATGACGACGCCCGGCGGCTGCACGAGCGAGACGGTCCGCGAGCTGGCGGTGGTCCTCAACGGCGACCCGATGGCGGCCTCGTCGTCGCTCGACGACGTCGAGGCCGCCGACTCGCTGTGGAAGACGGAGGGCAACGGCGGCGCGGCCCTGTGGTCGCGCGCCGCCAACGCCTCGAGCGGCAAGGGCTGGCACGCCGACAACGCCGACGTCACCACCAACACCTGGCTCACCTCGCCGGCGATGCAGGTCGCGGCCGACCAGCCGCTCAAGATCTCCTTCGACCACGCCTTCTTCTTCGACTCGTCCGCCGACCAGGAGGCCAACGTCCTGGCGTGGGACGGCGGGGTCGTCGAGATCTCCGCCGACCAGGGCAAGACCTGGGACGACCTGTCGAAGTTCGGCGACCCCGGCTACACCGGCATGATCGCCAGCAGCGACAACCCGCTGTCGAACCGGCCGGGGTACGTCCTCGTCAGCCCGTCGTACCCGCTGCTCGACCACGTCGAGGTCGACCTCGGCACCGCGTTCGCGGGCCAGGAGATCCAGCTGCGCTTCCGCCTGGGCACCGACTTCGCCACCGGCGCGCCCGGCTGGGACATCGACAACATCGGCTTCTCGGGCGTGACCAACACGCCGTTCCCGGGTGGGTGGCCGACCCCGGCGACTGCGTCGGCGCGGTGCCGACCACCAGCGAGGGCTCGGACACGAGCAGCTCGACCGACGCGCCCGACAGCTCGAGCGGCGAGCCCGACTCGGGCACGACGTCACCGCAGACCGGCAGCGACGACGGCTGCGCCTGCCGCTCCGACGCGGGCAGCGGCTGGCGAGGGGCGGGGCTGCTGGCCCTGGCGGGGCTCTTGCGGCGGCGCCGGCGGGTCGCGTGAGGCTGGCCCTCGGGGCATGACGAAAGGGGCATGTTCTCGAACATGCCCCTTCGCGCATGCGAGGAGAAGCATGTCCGAAGGGACATGCCCGCAATGCGCCTGCGGGCCCGTCCGCACCGCGAGCCCCCGGCTCGCGAGGTCGGTGCTCGGGCCGCCCTCTCTTCAGGTCTGCGCCGGCGACCTCAGGCCGCTTTCTTCTTCTTGGCCTTGGGCTTGCCGGGGGCCGGGTGCGCGGCGTGCCAGGCGGCCAGCAGCTCGGCCTCGCGCTCGCGCGTGATGCCGGCGCGCATCTTGGCCCCGCGCGGCTCGGGCAACGTGTTCCACCAGGCGACCGTCGCGGTCACGGTCTCGGCCAGCGGGCGGAACTTGAGGCCGATCGCGGTGGCGCGGTCGATGCGGAACGAGGTGGCGCCCTCGAAGCCGGGGTCGGGCGGGATCCACACCGGCAGGTCGCTCCACGGCTCGACCTTGTTGTCGGCCAGGAACTGGCGGTCGACCCACGTGAACTCGGCGTTGCTGGCGAGCGCGGCCTTGCTGCCGTTCAGGAGGTCGCCCATCGGCATCGGCGCGCCGTTGGCGTTGTAGATGCCGACGTGGCCGCCCTCGATCGCGGTGATGATGAAGTCGGCGAGGTCGCGGACATCGATGAACTGCACCGGGTTCGCCGGGTCGCCGGGCGCGAGCACCTCGCCGCCGGCGGCCACGCGCACGGGCCAGTAGGTGAAGCGGTCGCTGCCGTCGCCCGGACCGACGATGAGGCCGGGGCGGACGACGGTGGTCCGCCCGGGCAGGGCCGCCTCGGCGGCCTGCTCACACAGGGCCTTGAGCGCGCCGTAGTGGGCCGGGATGTCCTCGGTCTTCGGATCCGGCGCGACCGCGACGGGCGAGGTCTCGTCGATGCCGACCTGGCTGGTGTCGGCGTAGACGGAGATGGTCGACACGAACACGTACTGCCGGACCTTGGGCGCGAGCAGCTCGGCCGAGGCCTTGACGATCCGCGGCACGTATCCCGAGGTGTCGATCACGGTGTCCCACGTGCGACCCTCGAGCGCCTTGAGGTCGCCGTCGCGGTCGCCGCGGAGCTTCTCGACGTTCGGGAACATCTCGGGGCGGGTCTTGCCGCGGTTGAACAGGGTGACGGTGTGGCCGCGGCGCTGCGCCGCCTCGACCAACTCGGGGCCGAGGAAGGCGGTGCCGCCGAGGATCAGGATCTTCTGCGCCTGGCCGCCGAGCACCACCGGTTCGGGCCGCAGCGGCGGATCGGCGGCCGGCGGCGCGTCGTTCAAGCGGTGGGCGCGGCGGTCTGTTCGCCGGACCGACGACAGGCGGCGAGGACGAGGGCGGTGCTGGCGAGGCGGAGGAAGCGGCGACGTGCGAGGCTCATGCAGGGCTCGGTGGTGGTACGACCCACGGGCCCGCGGACGGGTTTCGCGGCGACGACGTGAGCCGGTGACGGGGCGCGCGGCTGCAGGCGCGGCCCCGCGGCGCGGGCGTCCTTCTACAATCGCGGCGATGGCAGAAGACGAGGGTCGGGTGTGGCGAGCGGCGCGGGCGATCGCGCCGCTGCGCCGCGAGGAGCTGCCGGGGGCGCTGTGGTCGGCCGGGCTGCTGTTCTGCGCGCTGTGCTCCTTCTACATTCTCAGGCCGCTGCGCGACGAGATGGGGGCGGCCGGCGGGGTCGACGGCCTGCCGTGGCTGTTCTCCGCGACCTTCCTGCTGATGCTGGCGGCGGTGCCGGTCTACTCGTGGGTGGTGGCGCGGTTCGGCCGGCGCACCATCGTGCCGCTGGTCTACCGCTTCTGCGCGTTGGTGCTGCTCGGCTTCGTCGCCCTGTTCGCGCTCGCCGACGGGCCGGTGCTGGTGTGGACGGGCCGCAGCTTCTTCGTGTGGGCGGCCGTCTACAACCTGCTGGTCGTCTCGGTGTTCTGGGAGCTGATGGCCGATCTTTGGCGCCGTGAGCAGGGCGAGCGCCTGTTCGGCCTGGTGGCTGCCGGCGGCAGCGCGGGGGCGCTGCTGGGCCCGCTGCTGACCGCGGCGCTGGTGCCCCACCTCGGCGCGCCGGCGCTGGTGCTGCTGGCGGGGCTGTTCCTCGAGGGCGGGATCGTGTGCGCGCGCGGGCTGATGCGGTCGTTTCAGACAGGTTCGAAGAGCATGTCCAAAAGGCCATGTCGATGGACGCCCGGCCGATCGGCGGCGGGTCGCTGGCGGCGTTCGTGCTGATCGCCCGCTCGCCGCGGCTGCGCGGGATCTCGCTGTGGATCGTGCTGCTGACGACCACCGCGACGTTCGCGTACTTCGAGCAGGCGCGGATCGTCAAGGCGGCGCTCGCCGACCCGGCCGAGCGCACGGCGCTGTTCGCCAAGACCGACTTCATCGTCAACGCGATCAGCGTGGCCCTGCAGGGGCTGGCGGTCGGGCGCATCATCCCCAGGCTCGGGGTCGGCTGGACGCTGGCGCTCCTGCCCCTGATCTCGCTGGTCGGCTTCGCGGTGCTGGCGGCCTCGCCGGTGCTGGCGGTGCTGATCGGGTTCCAGGTGCTGCGCCGCGCGGCCGACTTCTCGCTGGCCAAGCCGGCCCGCGAGGTGCTGTTCACCCAGGCCGGGCGCGAGGCCAAGTACAAGGCCAAGCACCTGATCGACACCGCGCTGTACCGCGGCGGGGACGTCGCGGCGGGCTGGCTGTACAGCGGGCTCGGGACGCTCGGGCTGGCGACCGCCGGGCTGTGCGGGGTGGCGGCGGCGCTGTGCCTGCCGTGGGCTGTCCTATCGCGCAGGCTCGAAAAGACAGGTGCGAACGAGCAGGGCGAAGAGGACAGGTCCGAAGAGGCAGGTCACTCGCCGGCGAACACGTAGAGGCGCTCGCCGAGCATGGCGACGCCGCCGAGCCGCTCGCCCGCCGGGGCGCCGGGGGCCGCGAACGGGGGAACGAGGCGAGCGAGCTCTGCGCGACCATCTCGAAGCACCAGGCCACGTCCTGGACGAACACGTCGGTCGGCGTCAGCCAGGCGGCGTAGCTGGTGAACGGGACGAGCTCCTCGAGGCAAGTGGCGTAGAACTGTCCGCTGACGTACGGGAACGGGGCGACGAGGTCGACGTAGAGGTCGCGCACGACCCCCGGGGTGCCGGGGTTGACGAGCGGCGTGAACGAGTTGCAGCACGGGCCCTCGAGCGCGAACTGGGTCGTGAAGCCGTCGGGCTGGAGCGCCAGGGTGTAGATCCACGCCAGCGGGTCGCCCACGGCGTAGACGTCGTAGGTGTCGAGGTCGGGGTTGTGGACCGCGTAGGACTGCAGCGGCGTGAACGGCAGGTCGGGGAACACGTCGGCCAGCGGGCCCGAGGAGAGCCACGTCTGATCGTCGCCCTTCAGCACGTGGTAGGTGGTCGCGGTGAGGACGACGATCGCGTCGTGGGCCTGGAGGTCGAAGGCGGCGATGGCCGGGCCGCGGGCGCGTGGCGTGGCGGCGGCTGGGGCAGGGCGACGCGCTCCCAGCCGAGCTGGACGTCGTCGAGGTACCAGTAGGCGCACGAGCTCGGGTCGTCGACGCACTCGTCGGGGCCCCAGGTGCAGTCGGCCTGGCAGGTGCGGCGCACGCGGCCGCACGGGTCGCACAGCGCCCCGGTGTCCATGACCTCGTCCGGCGTGCACTGCATCTCGCCAGGGCACAGCGGCGCGGCGGTGGTGCCGGTGGTCACGGGCTCGCCGGTGGTGGTGGCGGACTCGCTGCCGGTGGTGGTCGTCGTGGAGTCGAAGGCGCCGGTGGTGGTCGTGGTCGGGCTCGTGGTCGAGCTCGGTTCGAGCGAGCCCGCGGTCTGGGTCAGCGCGGCGCCGTCGTCCTTGAAGCAGCCGGGCAGGAGCGGCAGAACGACGAACGCGAGGGCGCAGCGGCGGACCGACATCCCGCGGATGCTAGCGCAGCCACCCCGCGCGAGGCGCCGCGCCGGCGTGCGCCCGCGCGGTCGGGGGCGCGCCGAAGCTGGCCTCGCGGATAGATCGTCGCGGTCTCGCCGCCGGGGCGCAGGAGCTCACGGCGGCGGCCTGTGCGCGGGGCGGTCTTCGCGGACATGTCGCGACGGACATGTCTCGGCGGCCATGTCAGCCGGCCGGCCGGTCAGGACGCGGCCTCGGGCTTGCGATCCTTGCGCGGCCACGAGAGCAGCTGGCACAGGCGGTCGACGATGGTGTCGAGCGAGGCCGGCTTCTGGATGCAGCCGACCGCGCCCAGGTGGCCCTGGATCTCCATCAGCTGCTCGATCGGCATGCCGCTGAGGATGACGACCGGGAGGGTCTTGCCGCCGACGTTGGTGGCCCGGCGGACCATCTTCATGGCCGTGTCGCCCCGCATGTCCGGCAGGTTGAGGTCGAGCACCACCATGTCGGGCTGGAAGCGCATGACGACCGCGACCAGCAAAAAGCCCTTGTCCAGGGTCTCGACGACGAACCCGGCCTCGGTCAGCGCGCCCTTGACCACCCTGGCCGTCGCCGCGTCGTCCTCAACAACCAAGACCCGTGGAGCACGTGTCGTCACGCCCTCCAGGGTGCAGGGTTTACGGTTCCCCGTCCAGAGCAAACTCGGAGCGCAGTGCGCCACGTTGGGGTCTTCGGGCCCGCGGTGAAACTGCTGCATGCAGGCGAACGGCGGCCGTCCGCGACGCCTGGGGTGATGTGGACCCATGCCGCCGCGCGCGGCCGCGCAGGCGGCGCTCGGCTCGCCGCGCGTCGATCGAGAGGCGCCCCGGGGCCGGCCTGAACGGCGTGACGACGACCGCGTGGGCGACCGTCGGCGAGCTCATCCGGACAGGTCCCAAGAGCCAGGTGGGAGGGGCGCCGCGTTCGCCCGGACTTCAGTCTTCGATGGGCTCGAAGTCGGCCTTGGTGGCGCCGCAGTCGGGGCAGTACCAGTCGTCGGAGATGTCCTCGAACGCCGTCCCGGGGGCGATGCCAGTGCCGGGATCGCCCTCGCGGGGGTCATAGATGTGCTCGCAGACGAGGCAGCGGTATCTCTTGGCGTTGGCCACGGTGAGGCCGAGCGTACACCGGCCGCGATGTGGCCGAAAGCACGGCGCGGCCCGCGTGATGACGGGCGGGGGCGGTCACGGCCGCCGATCTTCGGCGCTATGATGCAGGGACGATGTCCGCGGCACCGCCCGAGGTCGAACTCACCATCGACGGCGTCGTCGTGCGCGCCCCGGCGGGGTCGACGATCTGGGAGGCGGCGCGCGCCGCCGGCATCGAGATCCCCGTGCTGTGCCACGACCCGCGCTACCGCCCGGTCGGCGTGTGCCGCATGTGCGTGGTCGACGTCGGCGGGCGGGTGCTCGCGGCCAGCTGCGTGCGCCCGTGCGAGCCGGGCATGAAGGTCACCGCCAGCGGGCCGGAGATCGAGGCCCACCGCAAGCTGCTGACGGCGCTGCTGCTGGCCGATCAGCCGCAGGCGCCGTCGCAGCAGCGGCCGGAGGGCAGCGACCTGGTCGCGCTCGGCCGCCGCTACGGGCTCGTGGGCGAGGGCGCGAGCGGCGATTTGCTCGGCCTGCCCCGAGGGACAGGTCGCCCGCAGGACCCGTCGTCGCCGGTGATCGGGGTCGACCACCAGGCCTGCATCCTGTGCGACCGCTGCGTGCGCGCGTGCGACGAGCTGCAGAGCAACGAGGTGATCACCCGCTCGGGCAAGGGCTACAAGGCCAAGATCGCGTTCGACCTCGACCTGCCGATGGGCAGCTCGTCGTGCGTGTCGTGCGGCGAGTGCATGGACGCGTGCCCGACCGACGCGCTGGTCAACAAGCCGCTGGCGCCGAGGCGACGCCGACCGCTGCCGCTGGCGCCCGCGCCCGAGCCGAAGCCGGCGCCGCCGCAGCCGGCCGCGCTGACGCCGGTGCCGACGCTGTGCCCCTACTGCGGGGTCGGCTGCAGCGTGACCGCGCACGTCGACGAGGCGAACAACAAGGTGGCGTGGATCGACGGCCGCGACAGCCGGGTGTCGGACCGCCGCCTGTGCGTGAAGGGCCGCTACGGCTTCGACTACGCGACGCACCCGCAGCGGCTGACGCAGCCGCTGATCCGGCGCGAGGACAGCTACCCGAAGGGGGCGCTGTCGAGCGCGCTGCGGGTCAAGGAGGGCAAGCGCCCGGGCGGGCTGGTCGACTACGCGGAGGTGATGCCGCACTTCCGCGAGGCGAGCTGGGACGAGGCGCTGGGGCTGGTGGCGCGGCGGCTGCTCGAGATCCGCGAGCGCCACGGCTCGTCGGCGCTGGCGGGCTTCGGCTCGGCCAAGGGCAGCAACGAAGAGGCGTACCTGTTCCAGAGCTGGTCCGCGTCGGCTTCGGCACCAACAACGTCGACCACTGCACGCGCCTGTGCCACGCGTCGTCGGTGGCGGCGCTGATGGAGACGATCGGCTCGGGCGCGGTGTCGACGACCTTCCGCGACATCGAGAACAGCGACGTCGCCCTGCTGGTCGGCACCAACGCGACCAGCAACCACCCGGTCGCGGCGACGTTCTTCAAGCAGGCGGCCAAGCGCGGCTGCAAGCTGCTGGTGATCGATCCGCACCGGCCGCAGCTGGCCGACTTCGCCCACCGCTACGTGCGGCTCCGTCCCGGCACCGACGTCGCGTTCTTCAACGGGGTGCTGCACGAGATCATCCGCCGCGGGCTCTACGATCGGCAGTTCGTCGCCGAGCGCACCGAGGGCTTCGAGCGGCTCAAAGCGACGGTCGAGCACTACTCGCCGAAGGTGGCCGCGCAGCTGTGCGGGCTCGACGAGCAGGAGATCGTCGACGTCGCGGTGACGTGGGGCTCGGCGCGCGCGGCGATCTGCTTCTGGGGGATGGGCGTCAGCCAGCACGTGCACGGCACCGACAACGCGCGCTGCCTGATCTCGCTGGTCCTGCTCACGGGCCAGGTCGGCCGCCCGGGCACCGGCCTGCACCCGCTGCGCGGGCAGAACAACGTGCAAGGGGCGAGCGACGCGGGGCTCATCCCGATGGTGTTCCCCGACTATCAGTCGGTGACGGACCCGGCGATCCGCGGGCGCTTCGAGGCGGCCTGGGGCACGCAGCTCGACCCGCAGCCGGGGCTGACGGTGGTCGAGATCATGCACGCGGCCCTGCAGAAGGACGTCCGCGGGATGTACGTGCAGGGCGAGAACCCGTTCGTCAGCGACCCGAACACCGAGAAGGTGCGCAAGGCCCTGGCGGCGCTCGACTTCCTGGTGGTGCAGGACATCTTCATGACCGAGACGGCGGAGTTCGCCGACGTGGTCCTGCCGGCCTCGAGCTTCTTCGAGAAGACCGGCACGTACACCAACACCGACCGCCGGGTGCAGATCGGCCGGCCGGTGCTGAAGCTGCCCGGCGCGGCCCGCCTCGACTGGGACATCATGTGCGAGATCGGCCGGCGCATGGGCGTGCCCGGCTTCGAGTTCACGCGCATCGAGGACGTGTTCGCCGAGTTCGCCGCGCTGACCGAGAGCTACCGCGGCCTGTCCTACGAGACCCTCGGGCTGGAGGGCAAGCTGTGGCCGTGCAAGGATCCGGTCCACGAGGACGGGCAGGTAGTGCTGTTCGAGCGCGACTTCCCGAGCGGCCGCGGCAAGTTCGTGCCGGCCGAGTTCGCGCCGCCGAACGAGCTGCCGAGCCCGGAGTTCCCGTTCGTGCTGACGACCGGGCGCCTGCTCGAGCACTGGCACACCGGGACGATGACGCGGCGGGCGTCGGCGCTCGAGACGATCGAGAGCGAGCCGTACGCCGACATGCGCCCGGCCGACATGGCGGCGCTCGGCCTGCTCGAGGGCGACGAGATCGCGGTGACGAGCCGCCGCGGCAGCATCACCCTCAAGGTCCGCGCCAGCGAGGCGCCGGGGGCCGGATCGATCTTCATCCCGTTCTGCTGGCGCGAGGCCGCCGCCAACGTCCTCACCTCCGACGCCCTCGATCCGTTCGGCAAGATCCCCGAGTTCAAGTTCAGCGCCGTGCGCGTCGAGAAGCTGCACGCCCCGACCCTCGCCGACTCTCGCGGCGCCGCCGAGTGAGATGGAAACGCTCTTCATCGCCGCAGTGACTGTGCTGGTGGTCGGCTACGGGTTCGTCCGCCTGCGCCGCGCCGACGAGGCGGCCCGCCGCTACCTCGAGTCGGGCCAGGAGAAGCCGCTGCATGGCCCACCTGAGCGAGACGCTGGCCCGCGTGGCCCGCGAGACGCGGACGCTGCGGATCTTCCTCGAGTCGCCGCTGCAGGCGGTGCGCGACCACCTGGCCACCGACCTGATGCGCACCGACGAGGACATCGAGGCGTTCGACGCGGTCCTGCTCGACGCGAGCCGCGAGGTCGGCCTGTACCTGGCGATGATCGACGGGCTGCAGCCGCACGAGCGCCAGGAGTTAGAGTCGCTCGGGGCCGGCGCCGGGGCGATCCGCGGGGTCATGGAGGCCGAGAACGGGGCGTTCGAGCGCGCCCACGTGAAGGCGCCCGGACGCCCGCCGATGGACCAGCGCATGGAGGCGCTCCTGCGCGAGCTGACGCGCATCGAGAGCGCGCTGCAGGCCCAGGGGCACGTGTACCGCTGAGCCGCGGAGGGTGTCGTCAATGGCCTTCGGGCGGGCGGGGGCTGTCGGCGCGAGCTGTATTAGGGGACATGTCCGAGGGGACATGCCCATCAGGCTATGTCCCCGCGAGCATGTCCCGACGCGCAGGTGCGTCAGAACTCCGCGGCCAGGCCGACCATCCAGGTGCTGTCGCCGAGGTTCATGCTGTCCTTGCGGCCGAAGTTGGACAGGCGTGTCAGCTGCCACTCGCCGAACAGGTAGGTGTGGTTGATGCCGGAGATCCGGTCGAACGTGCGGGCGGTGCCGGGGTCGAGGAAGTCGAGCCGCAGCATCATGCCGAGGTTGATCTGGTAGCCCCACACGCCGCCGCGGCCGCGGTCGACGACGTTGTTATCGCCGTCCTTCAGGACGGCGATCTTGCCGCTGCCGTTCTTGGTCCACCAGAAGCCGTAGGCGACGCCCGCCTTGACGTAGGGGACGAACGGGGCCCAGCGGACCTTGTCGGCCAGGAGCTCGAAGCGGTAGACCGCCTGCAGGGCGATCGGCATGACCGTGAAGCGGACGGTGTCGGCGCGGCTGCGGGTGTAGCCCTCGTCCGGCGGCTCGGCCAGCGGGGCCTGGGCCTTGTCGCGGGCCATGGTCCACTGCACGCCGATGCCGATCGGGCCGGCCAGCTTCTTGGTGATCTGCCACTCGAAGGCGAGGCCGCCGTAGATGCTCTTCTTGGGCTGGCCGATGGTGACGCCGTCGTTGTCGGTCTCGCCGAAGATCTTGGCGTAGGGGCCGTAGCCCTCACCGCTCCAGTTGCGGTCGACGTCGGGCAGATAGGTGCCCATCTTGACCTCGAGCGCGAACCGCTGCCTGCTCTCGGCGGTCAGCGGGGCCTGCTTCTTCTTCAGGCTGTCGGTGAGGTCGGGGTTGCTCTGGCCGACGACGGCGGACTCGCTCGGGACCGGCTGCTTCTCGTAGGTCGGGCCCTCGATCGGCCGCCACCTCGCCCTCGCGCTTCTCGCCGACGCGCGAGCCGTAGGGCGGGCCCATCAGGTCGCCCTGGCGGGTCTCGGTGGTGGTGGTGCCGCTCGGAGGCGGGCTGGCCTCGGGGCCAGGGGGCGCAGGCGGGACGGTGCCGGTGTCGGCCGGCGGTGGGGTGGTGCCGGCGTCGCCGGTGATCGTCATGTCGGCCGGCGCGGGGGCGGCGACCAGGGTCAAGGCGAGGGCGATCACGCGCGGTTCCTTCTCCGGTTGGCGACGCCGAGGCCGCCGATGCCGAACGCTGCGAGGGCGGTGAACAGGGCCAGGCCGTCGCTCGAGTCGTCGCTGACGTTGCAATAACCCGAGGCGCCGCAGATGCCGCCGTCCTCGTCGCATTGCTCCCACAGGTCGTAGGTCTCGACCGGGATGCCGCGCACGATGGTGTCGACCGGCGCCGGGTTGCCGATCAGGTCGTAGGGCACGAGCAGGAAGTTGTACTCCTTGCCGTTCTCGAGCCCGTCGATGCGGTAGCTCTTGGTGCTGAACGAGATGTGCGGGGTGCAGACGTAGCGCCAGTCGAGGTTCAGCATGCCCGGGCTGGCCGTGAACTTGCACTCGCCGCTGCAGCTCGACGTCGTTGTTGTTGACGCCGTTGTCGCACTCCTCGCCGGCCTGGACGATGTTGTCGCCGCAGGCGGGCTCGCGGCAGTTGTTGGCGCAGTCGTCGTCGTCGACGGTGTTGCCGTCGTCGCACTCCTCGACGCCGTCCCACACGAAGCCGTCGCCGCAGAAGGCGCGCAGGCACTCCTCGGTGCAGGCGTCGGTGGTGTCGTCGTTGCCGTCGTCGCACTCCTCCAGGACGCCGCCGTCCAGGGGGTCGCTGAGCACGAAGCCGTCGCCGCACACGTTCCACGTGCAGTCACTCTTGCAAGTGGCGTTGTTGGAGTTCAGCGGGCCATCATCGCAATTGGGAGCGACCTCCACGCCGTCGCCGCACTCGGGGCAGCCGTTCATCATGTTGGCGCAGTCGACGACCTCGCAATTCGTGTTGCACGGGGATGCACCGCCGTCGGCGTTGAGGGCGCCCATGTCGCAGGTCTCCATGCCGACCCAGAGGCTGCCGTCGCCGCAGGCGGCGTTCTTGCAGGCGTTCGTGCAGCCGTCGCCGTCCTCGTCGTTGCCATCGTCGCACTCCTCGACGTCGGCCTGGACTCGACCGTCGCCGCAGAAGCTGCGGGTGCAGTCGCTGCCGCACGCCGCGTCGTCGGCGTTGGCGTCGCCGTCGTCGCACTCCTCGCCGGCCTCGATGATCTCGTTGCCGCAGTCGGTGTTCTCGACCGTATCGCCGGTGTCAGCGCCGGTGTCACCGCCGGTGGTTTCGATGCCGTCGGTGTCGGTGGTGCCTGGCGGCTCGAGCGGGTTGTCCTCGCCGCTGTTGAAGGTGCTGAAGGGGCCGTTCGGGCACAGATTATCCTTGGTGTAGAAGTACTGGCCGTTCGGGATTGCGTAAGGGTCGGGCGGTGTCTGTGTGCGGCCAGTGACCGGCTGGCCGGTCGCCGCGTCCTCGCACAGCACGCGGAAGCCGTTGATATCGCCGGAGCCGGTCTGCCAGCTGAGGACGACGGCGCCGTCGCCCGACTCGGCCTTGATGTCGGTGACCTTGAGCAGCGGCGGCTGGAAGTCGAACTTGATGCCCCCGGTCTTGCTCGGGAGGTTGATGTTCTGCGCGCCCTGGATGAAGAACTCGTCGGCCTGGCAGTTGGGCATCGAGTTCTGGCCGGGTGCGCACAACCACGCCCGCCTCGCCGGTGACGTTGGCGTCGCACTTGCCGGCGGTAAACGCCTCGCTCGGGTGGCGCGAGGGCGTGTCGGGGTTGACACCGTTGGCCAGCCAGATCGGGTGGAACGAGGTCGTGATGCCCTGCTGATAGGTCGGCACCAGCTCGGCACCCAGCTGCGCGCAGCGGCGGAACTGGCCCGCCAGCGAGGTCTCGGCCGTCGCGCATTGCGAGCCGACGAAGCTCTGCAGCTGCTCGGTCACAGAGTAGGCCGCCATCGTCTTCTTGAGGCGGACGATGACGCCGATCTGCTGCCCGCACTCGCAGCGGGCCCGGTTGATGAACTGGGTGAAGTACTTCTCCGTCAGCGGACGGATGAACTTCCCGGTCTGGTCGGTGAGCCAGTACTGGATCGTGAACGCGTCTGCCGGTGGGAGCGAGGGCCCCATGCCGGTGCCGCCGGAGGGCGGGGTCTGGGCGGCGGCGGTGAGCGGCCCGAGGGCGCACAAGCCGGCGAGGAACAGGGCAGCAGGACGCGAAAGGTCGTGCGGACGCATAGGCGGAAGCAGCGCTCGACGGCTGTGCAACCAGGATGCCACATGCGAGGACCTCGCGGGAGTTTGGCGCGGCGCGGCTTGCCACACGCGGGCTGCCGTGCGCGCGTGACATTTTGTCAGCCAGCGCGCGCCGACGATGACGATCGGACGCGCAGCCTGCGGCGCCGCGGCTCTGGTAGAAAGCGCGGTCGATGGCGACGACCGGGTCCGAGCTGCGCCTGCGGCGGCTGCAGAGCGAGGCGTACCTCAACCTCTCGCGGATCCACCGCGAGCTCGAGCGCAAGGTCGCGGACCTGCTGGTCGAGTCGGGGCTCCAGGAGGTGACGCCGGCGCAGCTCGGCGTGCTCATCCACCTGTTTCAAGAGCGCGCGCCGCTGACCGCCCGCCGCTGGCGAACCTGATGGGCCTGTCGGAGGTGACGGTCGGCCGCTTCGTGCGCGCGCTCGAAGGCGTGGGCTGGGTCGAGCGCACGTCCGACCCCGCCGACAGCCGCGCCATCCTGGTGAGGCCGACCCGCCGGGCCTACGCGGCCCTGCCGAAGCTGCTCGAGGTGTCGAACGCGCTGCTCGACCGCGCGTTCGCCGGGTTCTCGCCCCAGGAGATCGAGGCGATCGCGCGCACCACGGAGATGGTCCGCGACAACCTCGACTCGCAAGAGTGAGCGAGCGATCGCGCGAGGCGCGAGCCGGGAGCGCGGCGGCGCTGGAGATGTCCTTTCGGGCAGGTGAGGGCGGGACGACGCGCACGCGGAGCGCCCTGCGGTCGGAGCCGAGATGGCCTTTCGGGCAGGTGAGGGCGGGACGGCGCGCACGCGGAGCGCCCTGCGGTCGGAGCCGAGATGGCCTTTCGGGCAGGTGAGGGCGGGACGATGCGCACGCGGAGCGTCCTGCGGTCGGAGCCGAGATGGCCTTTCGGGCAGGTGAGGGCGGGACGATGCGCACGCGGAGCGCCGTGCGGTCGGAGCCGAGATGGCCTTTCGGGCAGGTTAGGGCGGGACGATGCGCACGCGGAGCGCCGTGCGGTCGGAGCCGAGATGGCCTCTCGGGCAGGTGAGGACGGGACGTCGGGCGCGGAGCCGGGAGCGAGGCGACGTCCTCGGGCAGGTGAGCGCCGCAGGCTTCGGTCGTCGAGGTGACCGCTCGGACATGCGATCCGGGCGGGACCGCGAACGGATGACGCTGTCCGCGGGGACATGTCCCCGCGGGCATGTGACCTGGCCTTCAGAGCAGGTTGCCGAGCGGCTCGAGCAGCGGTGCCAGGCGCTTCCAGGTCGGAAATTGTTGAATGTGAAGACCTGGGGGGCGGTGGCGAGGCGGGCGGCGAGGGCGTCGTCCTTGGCGAGGCTGAGGTCGACGCCGACGAGGAAGTGGGGGTCGGGGCGGGCGGCCAGCTCGTCGAGGCGGCGCAGGAGGGCGTGGCGGTGCCAGCGGTGGAACAGCTCGACGGCGACGCTCTTGCCGGTGGTGGCGTCGCGGAGGGCGAAGTCGGGCACGCACATGCCGGCGGCGCCGACGTGGCGCAGCTCGGGCATCGGGTCGAGGGTCCAGCGGGCGTCGCCGAGGCTCGCCATGCCGAGCTCGATCTCCGGCGGGATGTGGCCGAGCGGGCCGTCGTCGAGCGCCTTGAGCGGGTCCTTGTGGTCGAGGTAGAGCCGGGCGCGAGGCTGGCGCGGGAGGTCGATGTCGGCCTCGACCGTGAACTTGCCGAGCACCGGCACGGCGCCGAGGAAGGTGGCGAGCTGCAGGCCGTACTTCTTCTGCATGTCGAGCTGCGCGGCCGGGCCCTCGATGCGCAGGTGCCAGCCGTCGCCGTCGCGCCGCACTTCGGCGACCAGGCGCGAGAAGCGGAGCCAGCGCAGCAGCTTGCGCAGCTCGAGCGGGCCGGGGCTCGGGGCGCGGACGTCGAGGCTGCCGGCGTAGAGCACGAGGCCCTGGGCCAGCGCGAGGTTGTAGCGGGCCAGCAGGGCGGCCGGGCTCGGCAGCTTGGCCGACAGGAGGCGCCGGTGCTCGGCGAGGTCGTCGTAGAGGTGGGCCCGCACGTCGGCGAGCGGCCGCGGCAGGCCGGCGGCGACGGCGGCCAGGTAGTCGGACAGGGATGACTCTTCGGACAGGTCGCGGAGGACCGCGGCGCTGCGGGCGAAGGCGGCGGCCCGCAGCTCCATGGCGGTGTCGCCGGGGTCGTCCCACTCGCAGCGGTCGGTGAGCAGCTTGTAGAGGCCGCGCGCGACCTTGACCTTGCGGGCTTCGCCGCAGATGGCGTCGGCCGCCTCGTCGACGGCCCCGCGCGGCTCGCCGGCGGCGTGGGTGAGGAGCTCGATCAAGGCGCCGGCGGTGGCGATGTGATCGTCGTCGTCGGGGTCGACGAAGGTGGGGCGCAGGCGGATGCCCTTGACCCGGCGGTAGACGAGGAGGTCGCGGGTCAGCATGCGTTTCGTCGGACGGGCGGGCGGGACGCGGGAGGTCGCGGGTCGGGGTGCGGCCGCGCGAGCCGAGGATGCGTAGCGATGCGCGCGGGAGGTCGCCGGTCGGCGTGCGGCCGCGCGGCACGGGCAGGCGCAGCGCTGCGCGCGGGAGGTCGCGGGTCAGCATTCGTCCTCCGCGGGGGACGCGGCGCGGGCCCGAGGGCCGCGGGCGCGGGGCGAGGGGCCGGGCGCTTCGGACATGTCGCCGGGGACATGCTCTTCGGGACCTGTCGGCTCGGACATGTCGCTGGGGACCTGGTCGATCGGGCCTGGCCGAAGGGCGGCGGGGCCGCGGCGGGGCTGGGGCTCCTTCTGGTAGGCGCGGTGCTGGCGGCGGCGCTCGCTGACGCCGTGCTCGGCGGCGACGGCGGTGCACAGCTCGTAGAGGGTCGCGCGCTTGCCCTCTTTCTTGCGCAAGATCCGCCCGAGGCGCTGGACGTGCTCGCGGACCGAGCCGCTGCCGGACAGGATGATGCCGACGTTGGCGTCGGGCACGTCGACGCCCTCGTTGAGGACCTTCGAGGTGAGCAGCACCGGCAGCGCGCCGGAGGCGAACTGGGCCAGCAGCGAGACGCGCTCCTTCGGCGGGGTCTGGTGGGTGATGACGGGCAGGAGGAACAGGCGCGACAGGCGGTGGACGGTGTCGTTGTCCTCGGTGAACACGAGGATCCGGTCGCGGCGGTGACGCAGGAGCAGGCGCCACAGGGCCTCGATCTTGGCCTCGGCGGTGAAGGCGATCCGCTTCTGCTCGCGGTAGGCGGCGAACGCCTGCCGGCCGTCCTCGCTGCGGTGGCACACGGCGATGAACTGGGCCCACCCGCCCGGGCGGTCGAGGCTGACGCCGCTGCCGCGCAGGAAGTCGATGTAGAGCGCGCGCCTCGTCGTAGCGGCCCTGCTCTTCCTCGGTCAGCGCGACCGCCAGCGACTTGACCTCGTAGGGCGCGAGGTAGTCGCCCTCGAGCTCGTCGATGTTGGCCCGGTAACACACGGGGCCGAGCAGATCGGCGGCGACGCTGTGGAGGCCGTCGGGGCGCTCGAAGGTGGCGGTGAGGCCGAGGCGGAACGGGGCCAGGCAGCCCTGGGCGATGAAGCGGTAGGCCGGCGCGGGCAGGTGATGGCACTCGTCGCACACGAGGAGGCCGTGGCGGTTGCCGTGGAACTCGGTCTGGGCGGCGGCCGAGTCGTAGGTGGTGACGGTGATCTCGCGCGCCTCGCTGTTGCCGCCGCCGAGCATGCCGATCGGCCGCTGCAGCCAGTGGCCCAGCACCTGCTGCCACTGCAGCATGAGATCGATGGTGGGCACGACGATCAGCGCGGGCCGGCCGGTGTGGACGATGGCGAGGACGGCGAGGATCGTCTTGCCCGCGCCCGTGGGCAGCTCGACCACCCCGACGCCGCCGGCGGCCCGCCACGCGGCCAGCGCGTCACGCTGGTGCGGGAACGGCTCGAGCGGGCCCGACAGCGCGAGATCGAGGCGATCGTAGATGCGAGCTTTGTCGACGTAAGGAATGTGGGCGTTGTGAAGATGCGAGACGATCGCGCGGTACCGGTGCGCAGGTGCGCGGTGCGTGCCGGTGCGGCGGTCGAGGCTCACGAGCGCAGCCAGCCGCGCGTCGCCGTCGGGGACGCCGAGGACGACGAGCGTGCCGTGATCGAAGTGGAGCTCGACGGGCATGTCGCGGCGCGGAGGGTAGCAGCAATTGCCGCGATGCGCGCCTGCGCGCGTCCCGCTCGCCAGGCGTGTATATTCGGCACGATGCCCGAGTGGCGAGACAGCACGGCCGGCGCGACCGGCGGGTGGACGCGCCGAGGCGATGAGGCGCGCCGATCGTCGCGCGGCGACGAGGACCGTGAGGCGGCGCCGCGAGCGGAGCGCCAGCCCGGCGGCGGCGACGAGGACCTCGACTCCGGCGGCCCGGACCCGCAGGCGCCGGCGATCTCGGCCGGCGACAGCGACGCGGGGCTGTCGACGATCCGCGAGGCGCCGCGCGCGGGCGGGTCGACGACCCAGGGCGCGCGCCCGGCCTCTCGGCCGCGATGGCGCGGGCCGGCTCGCGGGCGCGGCGGTCGGTGGCGCCGCGCACGTCGGCGGTGATCCTGGGGGCCATGTTCGTCGGGACATGTGCTTCGGTTTATGTCGTTTCGCGCATGGCGGAAGAGACAGGTGAGCCAGGGGCGGCGCGCGGCGGTGAGGGGGCGCGGGCGGTGCTTCGCAGGTCCCGTTCGCTGGCGCGGGCATGGGCGGTTCGAACGACGGGAACGGGGCCGGGGACATCGCCGGTGGCGCGGGGCCGGGTGCGGACCCCGGGGCCATGGGCGCGAGCGGCGAGCCGGGTGGAGCTGCGGGCCCGGGCCCGGGCGTCGGGGTGGAGTGGCGCGGGGCGGCGGGCACGGGGCCGGGAGTTGCGGGCGCGGGCTCGGGCGGTGTCGTGGAGTGGCGCGGGGCGGCAGGCACGGAGCTGGGAGCTGCGGGCACGGGCTCGGGCGAGGTGGAGCGGCGCGGGGCGACTGCTGCGGGTGGAGCGGCGGGCACGGGTTCGGGCGGCGGGGTGGAGTGGCGCGGGGCCGAGGTCGATGGTTCGGGCGCGCCCGTCGGCGGCGAGGCGGCCCAGCCTGCGAGCGGCGGCGAGTCGTTGTGGGTGCCCGTGGCGCAGGCCGACGGCGAGGCGGCCGAGCGGCGGCGCAAGATCGCCGCGCAGGCGCGGGCGCTGATGCGCGAGCCGCGGCTTTTGGCCTGTCTTTTGGGGCATGTCACGATCGGCGTCGGCCGGCGCACCGCGCTGACCGGCAGCCTGGTGGTGGCCGGCGACGGCGAGGTCGTGCGCGCGAGCGTGCGCGGCGGCGACCGGGCGGTGCCGGCGGGGGCCAGGGCCTGCGTGGCGGCGGAGCTCGAGAAGTCGCGGTTCGTGCCGGGGCCGCAGGCGCAGCTGGTGGTGCCGCTGCGGCTGGAGATCCATTGAGCGGCATCGGCCTGGCGTTGTGGATGGTCCTGGTGCCGGCGCCCGACTGCGTGCGCGCGGCCGGCGAGGCGCTGGCGCACGGCCAGGTCGAGGGGGCGGCGCGGCGCGGCGAGGCCTGCTTCCGCGCGGGCGGGCACCCGCAAGGGCTGCTGCTGGCCAGCCAGGCGTGGCTGCAGGCCGGGCGGATGGCGCACGCGCGCCTGGCGGCGCAGCGGTACCTGGCCTTGCGGACAGCTCAGGACAAGACCGCGCGCAACGTGGCCGAGCTGGTGAGCGCGTCGGCGGTGCGCGAGTCGGGGACGGTGCACCTGGCGGTCGACCCGACGGTGGCGCCCGACGAGCCGCTGACGGTGACCGCGACCCGCGAGGGCGAGGGCGAGGCGCTGACGTTGCGGGCGCGCTGGGACGAGCTGCGGGAGGGCGGCGCCGCCACCCTGGTGCTCGATCCGGGGCGCTGGGTCGTGACCATCGCCAGGCCCGGCTTCGTCGACGCCCGGCTCGAGGTGACCAGCGCGAAGGGACAGGTGACGACCCTGGCGGCCGACATGACGCGCACGCCGCGGACCGCCGGGGTGACTCTGGACGAGCGCCGACGGCGGCGCTCGTGGGCGATCGCGGCGCCGCTGATCGGCGGGGCGGGGATCGTCAGCGGGGCGGCGGTCACGGCGGTCAGCCTGCGCGGGTGCGGCAGTGTTCTCAAGGACATGTCCTGCGGGTCAGATGCGAGCGTGGCCGGCTGCCGGCGGCCGATGGCGATCTGGACCGAGCGGGGCGGCGGTGGGGCGGCGGCTCTGGGGCTCGGCGCGGGCGTGCTGGTGGCGGGGCTGACGGGGCTGGCGCGCGACGAGGGGGTGCGCCGGCGGCTGTGGACGGCGGAGGCGATCGCCGGCGGGGCGGTGGCCGGGGCGGGCGTGGCGACGCTGGCCTACGGCACGACCTACTTCGTGACGGTGAACGCGGCCGAGGCATGGGTCGGCGAGGCGGTCGAGCGCGGCGAGGTGCTGTACATGACCGGCTTCGGGCTGGTCGGCGCGGGCCTCGGGCTGGCGGCGACGGCCGCGGGTGGGCTGGTGGCCGACGCGCTGCAGCACCGCCGGGGCCGCCGCGCGGCGGCGTGGCAGTTCGTCGGCGGGGCGCTGCGCTTCTGAGGGCGAGATAGGTCCGAGAGGACATGCGCGAAAGGGCATGTTCTGGAGAACATGCCCGTTCGGACATCTATGCCGGCGTCCGCTCAGCGGCCGGCTTGGAGGCGCAGGCGGAGGCCGAGCTCGCCGTCGACGGTGAGGAGGTCGACGGCCTCGCCGGGGGCGAGGGCCGGCGGCGGGTGGACGGTGTTGTTGAGGATCCGGCCGCCGAGGCGGAAGTGGCCGATGTGGCCGGTGTGCTGGACCTCGACGCGGTCGTCGTCGCGGCGGACGAGGACGTAGGCGGTCTGACCGCCGAGCAGGGCCTCGCGGGTGTGCGGGAGGTGGATGTGGTCGGCGGGGCGCAGGCCGACGGTCAGCCGGGTGCCGGGCGCGACCGGCCAGCGCGAGCCGGGGCCGAGGCCGCGCTGGCGCAGGGCCGGGTGGGCGTCGTCGAGGACGAGCCACAGGTCCGGGGCCTGGAGGTCGGGCGTCGCGGCGTCCATGGGGCTAGGCGATCGGGCCGATGACCCAGGTCAGCAGGTCGAGGATGAAGAACACCAGCATGCCGGCGGCGAGGCTCGAGAGGACGGCCTGGCCGAGCGGGGTGCGCCTCCCGGCGGGGTCGAGGCGCTCCAGCAGCGGCAGGCTGACGAGGAAGTAGCAGGCGTAGAACAGCGAGCCGTACTTGAGCATCCGCGCCTTGTCGACGTAGCGGAAGTAGTCGCTGATGGCGTCGCTGGCCATGAACCAGGTCTCGGCGAACGAGACGGCGTAGGCCAGGCCGCACACGACGCAGGCGAGCGCGAGCCGGCGCACGAACCGGGTGGCCCGCGGCGACCTGTCCTCGGCGCCAGGTTCGGCGAGGCCGAGCAGGCCGCGGACGCGGCGGATGCAGACCAACATGACCACGTGGTAGGTCACGAAGTAGGCCTGCGTCAGCGGGTACATGAACAGCGGGATCTCGGCGCGCGAGCGGCCGACCAGCGCGGCGCCGCCGTTCCACTCGGTCGGGAAGGCGTAGCGCATGCCGAGCACGTCGAAGAAGTAGTGGGTCAGGAAGTACGTGCCGACGAAGACGAACAGGAAGATCCAGGCGTTGAACTTGAACCAGTAGCTGTCGTACCACGGGGTGCCGCGCAGGGCCGGGTGGCGGCCGTGCAGCAGCGCCGGCACCAGCACGGGCGGGAGGCCGACGAGCAGGCCGAAGCCGATGAAGGCGGGGTCGTCCCAGGCGAGCACGGCCCGACTGAGCAGGGCCCAGGCGACCAGGGCGATCCAGATCGGGCTGTAGAGCAGGATGAACCGCTCGGTCCAGGCCTTGCCCGGGTCGGCGGCGAACCACTTGGATGGCGCTTGGGACATGGTGTTCAGGTCAGGTGGGAAGGGGTGGCGAGACGGGTGACGGAGAGGACATGTCCGAAAGGCCTCGCCAGGTCGGAGGCGAACCGTTGGATGGCGCTTGGGACATGATGTTCAGGTCAGGTGGGAAGGGGTGAGCGAGAGCGCGGGGGCGGGCGGCGAGTCAGCGGTGCGCTCGCGGTCACGGCCGCGTCGCTCGGGCGAGGCGCGGCTGCGGGCAGCGATGTGTTTTAAAGGACATGTTCAATCGCGCAGCTTGCGGGCGAGCATGATGCCGTCGCGGACCGAGAGGAGGACGTGCTCGACGCGCGGGTCGGCGGCGACGTGGGTGTTGAAGGCGACGATGGCGCGGTCGCTGTCTTCCCTGGGGGCGACGACCTTGCCGCTCCACAGGGTGTTGTCGGCGACGACGAGGCCGCCGACGGGGACCAGCGGGAGCACGGCGTTCCAGTAGTTGACGTAGTTGTGCTTGTCGGCGTCGATGAAGACGAGGTCGAAGCGGCGGCCCGCGGCGGCCAGCTCGGCGATGGTGTCGAGCGCGGGCGCGAGGCGGAGGTCGATCTTGTGGCCGTGGCCCGACTCGGCGAAGTAGCGGCGGGCGACGGCGGTGGCGACGGGGTCGATGTCGCAGGTGACGAGCTTGCCGTCGTCGGGCAGGGCGCTGGCCATGGCGAGGCCGGAGTAGCCGCTGTAGGTGCCGATCTCGAGGACGTTGCGGGCGCGGCTGACGGCGACGAGGATCCGCAGGAGCGCGCCCTCGACGTGGCCGACCTGCATCTGCGGGGAGGCGAGGTCGGCCTGGGTCTCGGCGCGCAGGCGGGCGAACAGCGGCGACTCGGCGGTGGTGTGAGCGTCGACGTAGGCGGCGAGGTCGGGGCCGATCAGCGAGAGCATGGGCCGGAGGCTAGCACGTGCGCGACGTGCTCCGTGACGCGCTCGAGGCCGTCCGCGAACTCGGGCTCGGGCGTGATGAGGGACAGGGCGAGGTGGGCCGGGGGCATCTCGTAGAGCTCGCCGGGCTGGGTCAGGACACCGGCGTGCAACAGCTCGCGCGCCCAGCCGCGGCCGCCGTCGTCGAACAGGTGCGGCAGACGGACGAGCCCGGTCCAGCCGGCCTCGACGTCGAGGACGCCGAGCGAGGTGCCGACGCAGGCGCGGCGCAGACGGTCGAGGTTGGCGCGGACGCGGGCGCGGATCGCCGCCTGCAGGGCCGGGGCGGCGGCGAGGAGGCTACCGGCGGCCCGCTGCACCGGGGTGGCGGCGCTGAGGTAGGTGTCGGCGACGAGCTCGAGCCGGCGCATGGCCTCGCGCACGAGCGGGCCCGGGCCGCGCGCAACGGCCCAGGCGAGCTTGAGCTGCGGCAGGGCGGCGACCTTCGACAGGCCGGACAGGACGAAGGTGAGGGCCTGCCGCGGGCCTGCGATCGGGCTGACCTTCGGGACATGGCCGATGGGATAGTCGAAGAAGACCTCGTCGACGAGCACCGCGAGGCCGCGCGCGGCGGCGAGGACGTCGATCGCGGCGAGCTCCTCGGCGGCGAGGTAGTTGCCGGTCGGGTTGTTGGGGGCGACGAGGACGATGGCGCGGGTGCGCGGGCAGACCGCCGCTTCGAGGGCGGGGAGGTCGATCGACCAGGTGCCGTCGTAGAACAGCGGGTAAGGCCGCAGCTCGACGTGGGCGAGGTCGGCGATCATCGGCAGCAGGGGGTAGCCGGGCTGGGGGACGAGGACGACGTCGCCGGGGTCGCAGAGGAGCGCGAGGAGGTGGGCGTAGGCCTCGCTGGTGCCGGCCAGCAGGCAGATGTCGGCGAGGTCGAGGTCGAGGTCGGGGACGCGGGCGCGGTAGTAGTCGGCGACGGCGGCCCGCGCCGGGAGGATGCCGAGCGGGTCGGGATCGTAGGCCGCGCTGCCGGGATCTCCGAGGCTGGCCCAAAGGTCATGTGAGTGGCGGAGGCCGACGGCGGTGGGGTTGGAGATCGTGAGGTCGAGGACGCCGGGGCCGGCGACGAGCGGGGGCTCGTCGACAGGCGGCCAGGCGGTGCGGCGCGAGAACACGGGGCGCACGATGCCGCGGGCGCGAGGGCGAGGGCAAGCGGTCGCGGTGAGCATCACGACCCGTCGAGGACGCAGGTGACGGGACGAGGAGTCGCGCGGGACCGCTGCGCCGGCGACGGCGCGCGGCGATACGGAGGAGCGGCGCGAGGCGGGCGGTTCGTGGGAACGAGAGGGCGACGAGGCGCGGCCGTAAGAAGAAGCCGCGCGTGACCGCCTGATCAGGCGGACGGGCCGCGGTTTCGAGGGAACGAGAGGGCGACGAGGGCGCGACCGCAAAAGAAGCCGCGCGCGACCGCCTGATCAGGCGACCGCGCGCGGTGAGGAGGAAGAAAGGGTGATGCGGGCCGCGGGTCACTGGCAGGCGAGGTAGACGTCGACGACCTCGCCGCTGCGGATCTCGCCGGCCACGTTTTTGAACTCGAAGCGGGCGCGCTCGCGGCCGCAGTTGCCGCGGTCGTCGCACTCGGCGCGGACGGCGACGTCGAGGTGGATGGCGACGAGTTCGGCCTGGGTGACGGGGACGAGCTCGGACAGCTCGCCGCGGCGGTCGCGGTCGCCGTCGGACCAGAGCACGAGCTCGGCGAACACGGGGTCGGCGCGGTCGATCTTGCCGTCGCGGTTGAGGTCGTGCTCGGCCAGGGCCTCGAAGCCGTGGCTGGCCCGCCGACCGCTGCGCAGGACGGTGCCGCTGCCGAACAGCTCGCGGCCGCTGTCGATGGCACCGTCGCGGTCGCGGTCGAGCGCGAGCCAGGGGAGGGTCGGCCAGTCGGTGCTCAGGCACTGGCCGGCGCCGGAGATGTCGAACGAGGCGGCGGCGGCGGCCTCGAAGCGCAGCGGGGCGCCGTCGAAGTTGACGACGAGCGGGGTGTCGCACTGATCCTCGGCCCACGAGTAGAGGTACAGGTCGGTGCCGTCGAAGGCGCAGATCTGGCCGACGCAGCCCATGTCCCAGTTGTAGTTCGGGTCGCAGACGGGCTCCTCGGTGCTGCACTCGGTCCAGTGCTCCTCGCCCTGGTACAGGAAGCACATGCTGGTGCCGGCCTCGCCGCCCTCGGTCGTACACTCTTGGGTCTGCGGCCAGTCGAGCTCGGGGCAGATTTGCACGGCCTGGGGGCGCGGCTCCGGGGGCGGGGGCTGCGGCTCGTCGTCGCCCTCGCTGTCGGTCTCGTCCTCGCTGTCGACCGGCTCGTCAGGGCTCTGGCTGCTGGTGGCACCCTCGCCGTCGGTGGTGTCGGGCTCGGGCGGGCCGTCGGGGCCGTCGCCGGAACCGTCCGTGGTGGTGTCGTCCGCGATGTCGCCGGTGTTCGGGCCTTGCTTCTCGTCACAGCCGGGCGCGAGGACGAGGGCGGGGAGGAGAGCGAGGCTGAGGACGATCCGCGGGCTGAGCATGATGCCTGCCCCCAAAGCAGGAGGCGTGCCAAGCGTGCTGCAGGGCCGCCGGCGGCCGATCTGGGCCGGGCGCGCGGAACGGGCCGGAGACGCTGCGACATCACTGTCAGAGACCGGGCGGCGGTGTCGGGGCGCGCCGCCGGTGCGGGTGCACGACGGCGCTCGCGGACATGATTGAAGGGACGTGTCGCCTCGGGGCGCGCCGCGGCGCGCGGAGGACGAGGGCAAGGCGCGGGCGACAGGCGCACGCGGCTTCGGGGTTGAGCCGCGGGCCCGGGCCGGGCGGCGACCGGCAGGGATGCTCCCTGGGACATGCTCTCGAGGACATGGCCTCGAGAGCATGGCTCATCCGACATGTCCGAGGGGGCGGAACCATCGTCGCGGCCGGGCGGCAGCGACAGGGCGCGGCTCAGCCGTCGCGGCCGCGCGGGAGCGACAGGGCGCGGCTCAGTCGTCGCGGCCGCGCGGGAGCGACAGGCCGCGGCTCAGTCGTCGCGGCCGCGCGGGAGCGACAGGCCGCGGCTCTGGTGCTCGCGGACCGGCTTGTTCAAGTGAGGCCCTCGCCGGCGGCGCGGCCGGCCGCGTGGGCGCGGCCGCGGTTGACGGCGGAGGAGCCCATGCTGCGGATGTAGGGGTGACGGCCGCGGAGGAAGCGGTCGAGGTCGGCGTCGCCGAGCCACACGAGGCCCTGCTCCTCGTTGCGCTGGCGCTCGCCGCGGAGCTTGTCGCGGAAGCCGGTGAGGAGGCCCGCGCTGAACTCGCGGCGGCGGTTGGCGGGCAGGTCCATGTCCCGCTTGGCCTGCTCCCACAGGCGCTTGGTGGACGCGTGCAGGAAGTCGTGGACGTAGGCGGCCATCTCGAGGTTCTCCGAGGTGCCGAGGACCTCGAGCACGCGCTCGTGGCGGAGGCGGCGGGCGTTGTAGGTGGTGACCCAGATGCACTCGACGAAGAAGAACTCGCTGAGGATCGAGCTCACCAGCTTGGCCTCGAGGGCGATCGCGGCGGCGCTGTCGCCGAGGCGGCGGGCCTCGTAGTCGCGCGGCGGACCGTCCTGCGGCAGGTCGAGGTTGTAGCGCAGCAGCAAGGTGTTGGCGGCGGCCATGGCCGCCTCGGCCTCGTGGCGGTTGGCGCTGGTGGCCAGGGCGAGCAGCTTGCACGCGCTTCAGCACGCGCGCGGCCGGGTCGTCGCTGGCCCGCGGGCTGCCGGTGGCGTCGGGGCGGATCTCGAGCAAGGCGCAGGCGCGGGCGAACTGCGGGCCGTGCGGGCGCACGTCGCCGCCGAGGACCTCGTCGACGTACTGGTGCGCCATCTCGTGCTTGAGGGTGTCGAGCACGTCCTCCCAGCGGTGCGACAGCAGGTGCTCGTGGGCCAGGCCGAGCGTCCGCGTGTCGCGCTGCCAGTGCCCGAGGCGCGCGGTCGACAGATCGATCTGCAGCACCGGCGGCTTGAGGGCGCCGCCCAGGTGGCGCTTGTTGAACTCGTGCCAGCTGCGCAAGAGCTCGGTCAGCCAGGGCCGGTGGAGTGTCTCGTGCAAGGAGACCATGCGGCGGAGGATCGCGGAGGCGGACGCGGTCGACAACGAGAATCTGAGCGGTTAGGCTCGTCCGGTGCCGCTCCGCGCACCGCTGCGCTCTCGGGCCCGTGCGGGCGCGGCGGCGCCGATCCGCGGGGCTCGGCGGTGGAGGGCCCTCGCGGCGGCGCTGGCGGGCGCGAGCTGCTTGCCCGACGAGCGCCCCTATTGGGTGATCGATCACACCGACGCGCTGGCGATGCGCTTCGAGGTGATCGAGCGCGGGCCGTGGGGCGCGGACCCGCCGCCCGGGGGCGGGCCGGTGGCCGAGGCGATGCCCGGCGATCGCGTGCGCGCGACGCCGTTCGTGGCCGGGCCCGACGGGCCGGTCGACGTCGCGGCGCTGCAGCCGCGATGGTTCGTGTGCGGCGGGACCGGCTGCACCGGCGGGCAATTGGTCAATCTGGCCGAGGCGCCGCCGTGCGGGCCGATCGAGCTGCCGCAGGCGGAGACGTGCGCGCTGCCGCCGGGGCCGGCGGCGACGCTCGAGCTCGGGCCGCTGCGCGACGTGGTCGGCGCGGCGAGCCTCGGCGTGATCGTGATGATGGTGGCGGGCTCGCCCGAGGGGCCGAGCACGGGCGAGTGCATGCGCCGCGCGGAGGGGCTGGCGCAGGCGTCGTCGTCGCTGCGCGACTGCCTGTTCTTCGTGCGCACGCTGCGGATCGGGCCGACGTGGCGCGCGGTGGTGGCCGGGGCGGCGATGGGGGCGACGTCGCCGGTGCAGCCCGAGAATCTGCCGTGGCAGATCACGCAGATCGAGCCCGACGTGGCGCCGAAGATCGCCCACTTCGCGGCGTGGGTGCCGGCGCCCGGCGGCGGCGAGTACTTCCTCGAGGCCCAGTCCGGGGCGACCCTGTCCGCACGGACAGGCGACGCGCTGGCGCTGTCGCTGGTCGAGGCCGCGCCGCCGCAGACGTACTACGCGGTGTCGATCGACGAGACGACGCTGATGCCGTCGGTGTCGCCGATCGTCGAGGTCCGCGGGGCGGCGTGGTTCTCGACCACGACGGCGCCGTTCGAGCCGACCGCCGGGCCCGGCTTCGAGATCGAGTGGCGCGCGCCCGAGGAGCCGGGCACGCACCACGTGTACGTGGTCCTCGCCGACAACCGCAGCGCCACGACGGCCTGGCTGCGCGTCGAGGTCGCGGCGAGATGACGCGCCGGCGCTGCGGACAGGTGGCCCGACCTCGGCGCGACGATCGCCTGGCTGCGCGTCGCGGTCGCGGCGAGGGGATGCGCTGGTGCTTCGGACATGTCGCTGCGGCCATGTACTTCGGAGCATGTTTCAATGCGCAGGCTGCTCCGTCGCCGCGGCCGCCGCGGCCGCCGCCGCAGGTCAGCGAGCCGTGCGCGGGGCGCGACGACTGCGGCACGCTGCGGGCGCGGGTGCGGGCGGCGGGGCTGCGCACGGCGCTGGCGGAGGTGCGGGTGGTGATCGTCGGCGCCGACGGGCACACGACGGCGATCGAGACCGACGCCGCCGGGCGCCTGGCGGTCGACCTGCCGCCGGGGAAGGTGCGGGTGGTGATCGCGGCGCCGGGCTTCGAGCGGCTCGAGGAGACGGTGGAGATCCGCCGGCGGGCGACGACGGAGCGACAGCTGTTCCCGCGGCCGACCGAGTGGAACCCGTACCGCACGGTGGTCCGCAACACCACGGAGAAGCGGCCCGAGGCGGGGGCGCGGTCGCTGTCGCGCGAGGAGATCGCGACGATGCCGGGGAGCCAGGGCGACCCGCTGCGGGCGCTGCAGAACATGCCGGGGGTGGCGCGCACGCCGGGCGGGCTGGGGCTCCTGGTGCTGCGCGGGGCGAGCCCGCTGCAGTCGGGGGTGTTCGTCGGCGAGCACCCGGTGCCGCGGGCCTTCCACGCGCTGGCGCTGGCGAGCGTGGTGCCGGCCGACGTCATCGAGCGCCTCGACTTCGTGCCGGGCAACTTCGACAGCCGCTACGGCAACGCGTCGGGCGGGATGGTGGTGATCGAGCCGCGCCGCGGGCGACGCGACGGGGTCCACGGGCACCTCGGGGTCGACCTGCGGGCCGCGAGCGCGCTGGTCGAGGGGCCGCTCGGCAAGCGCGGGTCGTTCATCATCGGGGCCCAGCGCGGCTACGTGGACGCGGGCCTGCGTGCGTTCATGTCGGTGACCGATTCGAACGGGACGGTGCTGCCGACTTATTATGATTACCAGGCGATGGTCGACTTCCCGCTGAAGCGCGGGGCGTCGATCTCGGCCCGCGTGCTCGGGGCGGGCGACCGC
Organism: Nannocystis pusilla; assembly: GCF_026626665.1. Classification (GTDB taxonomy): domain Bacteria; phylum Myxococcota_A; class Polyangia; order Nannocystales; family Nannocystaceae; genus Nannocystis; species Nannocystis pusilla. The sequence continues at coordinate 4,679,337 of NZ_JAPNKE010000002.1, read as the reverse complement.
ATCCGCTTCCGCTTCCGCGACTACGAGAAGGAGGGCGGGTTCACCGACGCGATCGACTACCGCTCGAGCTTCCACCGCGTCGACTTCACGTACCGGCAGAAGGTGGGGGCGTGGTCGGCGATGGTGTCGCCGGCGCTGCGCTTCGACGTCGGTCGCCAGCTGATCGCGGTGGAGGAGCGCGAGCAATTCCGCCGCGACTACGTCGGATCGCTGCGGGCCGAGCTGCAGCGGTCGATGTCGAAGCGGTTCGACGTGATCGTCGGCGCCGACCTGATCGTCGACCACTACCGCGCCCGCGGCCAGGTGCCCGACGGGAGCAGCTGGCCGCCGCCGGAGCAGTCGGCCCGCGGCGAGCAGACGTGGCTCGGGCTGTACTCGTCGGGGCGGCTGCGCCTGGGGTCGCTGCTGCTGGTGCCGGGGTTCCGCGCGTCGGCGTTCGCGGTCGGGTCGGAGCGGGCGTTCGCGCTCGATCCGCGGCTCAACGGGCTGTGGGAGGTGAGCGACCGCTGGCGCCTGCGCTTCGGCGCGGGCCTGTACTCGCAGTCGCGGCTGTCGGAGTTCGGGGTCGACGCGCGCATCGTGCCGAGCTCGGGCCAGATCGGGACCAACCAGGTGGTGCTGCCGGCGTACTTCGCCAACTTCGAGCCGGCGTTCGCGGTGTTCCCGGGACAGAACTCGCTGCGCGTGATCCGGGCGCTGCAGCTGTCGGCCGGGGCGTCGCACGACCTGCCGGCCGACATGACGATCGACGCGACGGGGTTCTACCGCGACCAGGACAACGCGGTGCCGCCGCTGTCGCTCGGCGGGTTCCCGACGCGGATCTCGTACGGGCGCACGTACGGGCTCGAGCTGCTGCTGCGCAAGCCGCTGACGAAGCGGCTGTACGGCTGGATGGCGTACACGCTGATGCACAGCGAGCTGCTGTTCGCGCAGCAGCACGGCGACCCCGGCGGGCGGCGGCCGGGTGACTTCGATCAGCGGCACAACTTGACGATCGTGGCGTCGGTGAAGCTCGGCCGCGGCTGGCAGATCGGCGGCCGCTTCCGCCTGGTGTCGGGGCAGCCGTACACGCCGGTGGTCGGATCGATCGAGTACGAGGGCGGGTACCTGCCGATCCGCGGGCTGCAGAACTCGGCCCGCTTCCCGCCCTTCCACCAGCTCGACCTCCGCGTCGACCGGCGTTGGATCTACAAGCGCGTCAGCTTCCTCGCGTACCTCGACGTGCTCAACGTCTACAATCACCAGAACGTCGAGATGTACGTGTACAGCTACGACTTCCGCGACACCGTCGGCGGGTTCGGCCTGCCGATCTTCCCGTCGCTGGGGCTGCGGCTCGATTATTGAGGCGCGTCAGTGGCGGGCGGCGAGCGCTCGCAGGCGCTGCCGCGCTTCGGCGTAGCGGGCGAGGTCGCCGGTGGTCGGCGCGTCGTCGTCGTCGGGGCCGCGGATCAGCGCGAACAGGGCCGGGTAGTCGCTGACCTGGCGCCGACGGGCGCGCCAGCGGTGCAGCAGCGACTCGCAGGCGTGGCAGCGGACGAGGTAGCTGGGATCGCTGACGGCCCGCAGGAGCGCGGCCTCGTCGGCCTCGCCGGCGAAGGCGCGCAGGGCGACGGCGGCGTCGACCCGCGGCGACCATGGCTGTCCTTTGGACCAGGTCTCGTCGAGGATGGCGACGAGGTGATCGGCGAGCCGCGGGTCGGGGGCGAGGGCGTGGAGGACGCGGACGAAGCGTACGCGGGTGGCCGGGGAAGCGGTGGGTCGCCGGCGTCGAGGCGGGCCCGCACGGCGGCGATCGTGGGCGCGTCGCCCATGGCGGCCAGCGCCTCGGAGGCGTGGTCGTCGCCGAGAGAGCGACCGAGCCGCAGCATGGCGAGGGCCCGCTCGCGCGCCTGTCCTTGAGCCCGGTGACCGCGTCGACGTCGAGGCCCTCGTGCCAGATGTGATAGCCGGAGCCGAAGGTCTCCTCTTTCCAGCGGCTCCAGGTCGCGGCGAGGTCGGTCATCAGGGGGCTCGTAAGGGGCAGCATAGAGGTCGGAGGTCAGGGAGGAAGCGGCCGGCGTAGATGTCGAGCTGGCCGGCCGAGACGAGCTGCACCGGGTCGTGCGCGAGCTCGGGGTCGAAGGCGCCGGCGATCGCAATCTCGCCCGCAGGCCCGACGCCGAGGCCGGGGCCGGCGGTCGCGACCTGACCGACGAGGTGACGACCCCACACGAAGTTGCCGGCGCTGGTGAGCTTGACGAGCAGGGCGCCGGGGGCGTCGCCGAGCGGGCCGCCGCCGAGGTCGATGGGCTCGTCGCCGAGCGGCAAGTAGGCGACGACGCGGCCGGTGCCGTCGACGGCGACGCCGGGCGGCTCGGCGCCGAGGTTGAAGCCGCTGCGGGCCCAGCGGAGGCCGCCCTTGCCGTCGAAGGCGGCGACGTAGCCGCCGAGCTCGCCCTGGCCCGGGGCGGGCAGCGAACCCTCGCCGAAGTCGAGGCCGCCGCCGTGGACGCCGGCGACGACGAAGCTGCCGTCGGGCGCGGCCGCGAGGGCACGCACGCGATCGTCGCCGGGTCCGCCGAGCTGGGTGCCCCACTGCGGGACGCCCTCGAGGTCGAGGCCGGCGATGAAGCCGTCGAGGCCCTGACCGAGCAGGTTGATGTCGGCGATCTGCAGGCCGCTCTCGAGCTCGCCGCCGACGAAGACGTCGCCGGTCGGCGCGACGGCGACCGCGTGCGCGGTCTGGTCGGCGGCCGAGTGCGGCAGCCAGCTCCACGCCGGCCCGGCGACCGGGTCGAGGCCGACCGCGAACAGGTCGCGCGCGAAGCTGATCGAGTGGTCGGCGCCGAGCACGAGTTCGCCCGCGTAGCCGCCGACGACCACGAGGTCGTCGCCCGGGGTGACCGCGAGGTCGAGGGCGGCGACGTCGTCGCCGCCGAACACGTGGAGGATCGAGGAGGCGCCGTCGGGGTCGAGGACGGCGACGAAGCCGGGCTGCTTGCCGAGGCCGTCGGCCTGGTGCGGATCGAAGAGCAGCTGGCCGCCGAAGTGACCGGCGACGGCGATCCGATCGTCGGTCAGGGCGACGACGGCGTCGAGCGCCTGCAGGCCGACGCCGGAGAGTTGACGGATCCACACCTGCTCGCCGCTCGGATCGAGGCGCAGGACGAAGGCGTCGCCCTCGAGCGGATCGGCGGTGGCGGTGATCACGTCCGGGGCGGTGCCGAGCTCGCCGGTGAAGTTGCCGACGACGACCACGCTGCCGTCGGACAGCACGGCGACGTCGGTGGCCTGCTGGATCGCGGCGTCGCCGCTGCGGCGCAACCATTCGAGCTTGCCCGAGCACTCGAGGCCGCCGAGGCACTCGTCGTCGACGTCGGGGCAATCGCTGGTGCAGGTATCATTGCCGTCGGTCAGCGCCGCGGTCGTCGAGCTCGTGCTGTCGGGGTCCGGCAGCCCCTCGGTCGGATCGGCGGGACCCTCGGTCGGATCGACGCTGCCGGTGCTCGCGGACCCTTGGGTGCTGACGCCGCCGCCGCTGGTCGGAACGCCGGTGCCGGCGGTTTCGTCCGCAGAACCACTCGCCGGCGCGTCGTCGTCGTCGTCCACCGCGGTCGACGGATCGCCCTCCGAGAGCGCGAACAGAGGGTTGGGCCTGGTGCACGAGACGGAGGCGGCGACCAGCAAGACGACGCGACGCGACATGCAAGCGAAGATACGAATGAACCACCGGCCGGCGAATGACGGCAGACCGCGGCGAGGCGACAGACGGGCGGCCAGGCCGGCTGCGAGGGGGCGCGCGGCGATCTCGGAGGTGTCCTTCGGGACATGCGAGTCCGGCGGGGCGTCCGCGCCGCGGGGGAAGCGCCCGCGAACGGCGGCGTTTCACGGCGCTGATTCTGCGATCCGGATCACACGATCGGCGAATGCGAGTCCAGCGGGCCCGCGCCTCGATGCGACTCGCGGGCCGGCGCGAGGCGACAGTGCATCCGCGAGCGGCGGGCGATGTCACGCGAGCGTGGTGCGGCCGCGATGCCTGTCCCAGAGGACAGGTGTATGCGTGAGGGCTGGCGACTCGCCGTCTTGAGAGATGCCTCGCAGTCGCGCGCCCGGCGGAGGCGAAGCGGCCGTCGTGAGCGCGGGAGGCCGAGTCACGCGAGCGGTGTGACGCCGATCGCGGCGCTACTCGCCGGCGCGCTCGCGCGGGGTGGTGGCGGCGAGCAGGAACGCGGCGACGAGGGTGACGTGGACCGCGAGGCCGAACGGGCGGTGGCCGAAGGTCTGGAAGTGCAGCCAGAAGGTGGCGCCGGTCAACACGACGCCGCCCCAGCGGGTCAGCCAGCGCGGGCCGAGCGGGCGGTCGGCGGCCTCGGCCTCGGCCTTGGCGTAGAGGTAATAGATGCAGGCGACCGCGGTGAAGCCGATGAACGACAGGCGCAGCGGGATGTCGGGCGCCTGCAGGAGCGCGCCGGCGTGGAGCACCAGCACCGCGTGGATGATCGAGAGCGGGACCTGGATCACCTGGGCGGCTCGCCCGCGGTCGTGCAGGACGCTGGCGATCGCCACGGCGAGGCCGAACAGGAACGGCGCGCCGAAGATGAACAGGCCGAACAACGCGGCGATCGGGTCGCGCGCGCCGATCGCCAGCAGCCAGTCGAGCACGCTGGCGTCGCCGACGATCGGGAGGGCGATGGCGGCGAACAGGGTGAGGCCGAGGGCGGCGCTGTGGCGCGGGAGGACGGGCGAGCCGGGTTCGACCATGCTCTCAGGATAGCAGGATCGGCGGGAGGCGGCGACCTGTCCCATGGAGCAGGTCACAAGAGACAGGCGAGAGCGTCGACCGACGGCGCCGCGGTCACGCGGCGAGAGCGTCGGCCGACGGCGCCGCGGGTCACGAGAGAGCGTCAGCCGACGGCGCCGCGCGAGCGCAGCAGCTCGACCAGCGCGTCGACGCAGGCGGCCTCGCCGAGCTCGTGCGTCGGCAGGACCAGGTCGGGGGCGACGGGGGCCTCGTAGGCGGCGCTGACCCCGGGGAAGGCCTTGATCTCGCCGGCGTCGGCGCGAGCGTACAGGCCGGTGCGGTCGCGCGCGCGGCGGACGTCGAGCGGGGCGGAGAGGTGGACCTCGAGCGCGCGGCCGGGGCCGATGACCTGCCGGGCCCGGGCGCGCACGGCCTCGTGCGGGGCCACGAAGGCGCAGATGCAGATAAGGCCCGACTCGTTGAACAGGCGGGCGACCTCGGCGGCGCGGCGCAGGTTCTCGCTGCGGTCGTCGGCGCCGTAGCCGAGGTCGCGCGCGAGGCCGCGGCGCATGGCCGGGCCGTAGAGGACGGTGACCGCGCGGCCGGCGGCGAACAGCCGCTGCTCGAGGGCGTAGGCCAGGGTGGCCTTGCCGGAGCCGGGCAGGCCGGTGAGCAGGAGGGTGACGGCGCGCTGGCCGAAGCGCTCCTCGCGGGCCTCGCGGGTGACGGCGCTGCGATGGTCGCGGCCGCCCTCGTCGACCCCGGGCGCGGCCCACGGATCGGCGCCGCCGCTGCGGTCGCCGCGGTCGCACAGCATGCCGGCGCCGACGGTGCCGTTGGTGGTGCGGTCGATGATGATGAAGCCGCCGGTGGCCTGGTTGACGGCGTACGGGTCGAAGTTGAGCGGCCGGTGCAGGGCCAATGCGCAGCGCCCGATCTCGTTCATCGCCAGGCCGTCGGCCGGGCGCCGCTCGAGGGTGGCGACGTCGACGCGGTGCAGCACGGCCTCGAGCTCGCCGGGGACGGTGCGCGTGTTGTGCTTGATCAGGTAGCTGCGCCCGCGCACCAGCGGCCGCTCGTCCATCCACACGACCATCGCCTCGACCTCGCTGGCCTGCTGCGGCTCGCCGCCGGGGCGGACGATGACGTCGCCGCGGCTGACGTCGACCTCGTCGGCGAGGACGACGGTGACGGCCATCGGCGCGTGGGCCTCCTCGAGGTCGCCGTCGAAGGTGACGAGCCGCTTGACGGTCGAGCGCGCCCGCGAGGGCAGGACGACGACCTCGTCGCCGACGCGCAGGACGCCGGAGGCGATCGAGCCGGCGAAGCCGCGGAAGTCGTGGCTCGGCCGCAGGACCAGCTGGACGGGCAGGCGCAGGTCGCTGAGGTTGCGGTCGCTGGCGATGTGGACGGTCTCGAGGTGGGCGAGCAGCGGCGGGCCCTGGTACCACGGCATGCGCCCGCCGGCCTCGACGACGTTGTCGCCGTCGCGCGCGGAGATCGGGATGAAGGTGATGTCGTGGATCTGCAGGCCGGCGGCGAAGTCGGTGTAGGCGCGCCGGATGTCCTCGAAGACAGCCTCGTCGAAGCCGACGAGGTCCATCTTGTTGATGGCGACCACGAGGTGCTTGATGCCGAGGAGGCTGCAGATGTAGCTGTGCCGCCGCGTCTGCGGCATGACGCCGTGGCGGGCGTCGATCAGGATGATGGCGAGCTGGCAGGTGCTGGCGCCGGTCGCCATGTTGCGGGTGTACTGCTCGTGCCCGGGGCAGTCGGCGATGATGAACTTGCGCCGGTCGGTGCTGAAGTAGCGGTAGGCGACGTCGATGGTGATGCCCTGCTCGCGCTCGGCTCGCAGGCCGTCGGTCAAGAGCGCCAGGTCGAGCTCGCCGCCGGTGGTCCCCTGGCGCACGCTGTCGCGCCGGATCGCCGCCAGCTGGTCCTCGTAGATCGCCCGCGTGTCGTGCATGAGCCGACCGATCAGGGTCGACTTGCCGTCGTCGACGCTGCCGCAGGTCAAGAGACGCAGGAGCTCCTTCTGCTGGTGGCGCTCGAGATAAGCGTGGATGTCGGTCATGGCGGCGGCGGGCACGAGCTTGCGCGGCAACCGGGCCCCGTGGCAACGGGCCGGGCCCGTCGCGCCGGCGGCGCTCGCAGGGCTCGACGGCACCGGCGTCGCTGGGTGCGCGTCGGTGCCGCGGGGCCGCTGCGGTTGAGTTCGCGCACGCGGCTGCGGCCGCGGACGTGGGGTCCGATCGCGGTGGTAGACCTGCCGGGGCGCCTGGGGCGGGCGTCGCCGTTCGGGGGAGGCGACGCCCCCGGATGACTTCATGGACATGTGCGAGAGGACATGTCTTGAAGAACATGAGCGATAGGGCATGTCTCGAGAGACATGGCGATCAGCGCGGGCAGGCCAGGGAGTGGGTGGCGACGCCCTCGCCGTAGATCTTGTGCTCGGGGAAGCGCTCGCGCAGCTGTTCTTCCAGTTTGCGGGCGACCCGCCAGGTGGCGCGCTCGTTCTGGCGCACGATCGTCATCGCGTTGCCGCCGCGGGTGCGGCGGAGGGCGTCCACGAGGCCGGCGCCGCCCTCGGCGAGCCAGTCCTGCAGCTCGGCGCCGGCGGCGAGCAGGGCGCCGCACGGGCGCCAGGCGCCGGCGAGCGGCTCGGTGCGGTAGCAGCAATGGTTGACGACGACGTCGCCGGCGAGCTCGCCGTCGATCTCGATCTCGAACACCGAGAAGTGATCGAGCAGGCGGGCCAGGACCTCCTGGCGGCGCAGGACCTCGGCGCCGGAGGTCGTCGCGGTCGCGGCGGCCTGCTCGGTGGCGGTGCGCAGCTGCTCGAGGGCGGCGCGCAGCTCGGTCTGGGCCTCGGTCGCGCGCGCCAGCTCGGCGCGGGCCGCCTCGGCCTCGGCGGTGGCGGTGGCGTGGGCCTGGCGCGTTCGTGCCAGCTCGGCGGGGTCGACCTGCTGCGCGCGCAGCTGCTGCAGCTCGCGCTCCATGGCGGCGGCGGTGTGCGCCGAGGCGTCGAGCTGGCCCTCCTGGATGGTGGCGAACACGAACAGCACGACCATGAAGACGTCGAGGAGCGGCAGCAGATCGAGCGCGTGACGGCGGCGGCGCTTCACGGGGCGGTCCCCTCGGGCTTGTGTTCGAGGCCCTCGAGCAGGGCCTCGCGGACGTGCTGCGAGGCGCGCCCCAGCAAGCTCTCGCAGGCGCCGGCGACGAGCGACAGGGCGATCGCGCCGACGAGGCCCCAGAAGGTGGTGCCGAGGGCCATGGGCAGGCGGGCGCGGAAGCCCTCGAGGTCGGTCGGGTCGGCGCTGACGAGGGCGAACACGGTGCCGAGGATCCCGAGGTGGACCGACAGCTGGGCGAAGCGCTCGACCCAGCCGATGCGCTCGCCGAGGCGGATCAGGGTGCGCGCGGCCGGCTCGACCTGCTGGCCGCTGAGCAGGCGCGCGAGCTCCTCGAACGACAGATCGACCACGGGCGCCGACTCGAGGCGGCGGCGGATCGGGTGGTTTTCGGCCAGCTGGGCGCCGATCTTGCGCAAGACGACGAGGCCGCCGGCGAGCACGTCGCGCTGGCGGGCCGCGCCGCGCAGCCAGCCGAGCGAGAGGGCGATCATCGCCAGGGTCGCGGCGAGGACGACGATGCTGAAGGGGTCGAACAGCGCCTGCCAGAACACGCGCTACTCCGATACGACCTGGGCCTTGGCGCCGCGGCCCTGCACGCAGGCGCGGAGGGCGTCGACGGCCCGCTGGGCCCCGGCGGTGGCCTCGATCTCGACGGTGGTGCCGGCGGCCTGCTCGGCGCACACGGCGTCGCAGGGCCGCAGCGGGCTGCCCTCGCCGACGCGGCACTGCTCGCCCTGGACGACCACGCGGACCCGGCCCTCGGCCTTCGCGGCCGGCTTCGCCGGCTCCGCGGCGGCGGGCACGGCCTGGCCCGCGTTCGGGGACAAGCCGAGGCCGGAGAAGCAGTCGTTGAGGTAGCCGGCGACGAGGGCGACGAGCACCCCGAGAAAGGCGACGAAACCGGCGCGGGAGGGACGGGGACGGTCGCTCACGTCTGCGACGATGACCGACTGCGCCGCGTCGCGCAACCGCGGCGGGCTCGGGCCTCGGCGTCAGCGGGCCGAGCGGTGGGTGGTGGAAGGGCCCGCAGGGCGGCTCGCTGTCATTGTCGTCACGGTCGAGCGAGCCATCGGCTCGCGCGTGCGGCCCGGGGGACCCATCGCGGGCGATCCCCCGTGCGAGCGCATGCGCAGGCCCGCGGTGCTTGCGATCGCCGCCGCGATCTCCGCTACAGTGCGCCCATGTTGCGTGACTGCATTCGTGTTTCGTGCGGCCTGCTCGCGCTGGCGGCCTGCGGCGACAGCGGTGGCCGCGGCGTCGGCGGGTCGGCGTCGGCGACGGTGACGATCACGGGCTTGCCGCCGGTCGGGACGTCGACCTCGACCGGTGATTCGGGGACCGGCACGACCGCGCCGACGACGAGCGGCACGACCACCACGGCGACCACCACCAGCGACACCGGGTCCGCCGATTCGGTCACCTCGATCGGCCTCTGCACGCCCGGCGAGCTGCAGTGCGACGGGCCGAGCGCGGTGCAGGTGTGCGCCGACGACGGGCAATCGTGGCTGCCGCCGACGCCGTGCGCGGCCGACCAGGTGTGCGACTTCGGGGTGTGCAAGTCGCTGTGCAACAAGGCGCAGACCGACGCGTCGTCGGTCGGCTGCGAGTACTTCGCGGTCGACAACAACAACGACCCGGCCGAGGCCTATGATTCGCAGCCGTACGCGGTGGTGGTGTCGAACGTCGACCCGGCCAAGACCGCGAACGTGCAGGTGCAGACGCACGACGGGGCGGCGTGGACGACGATCCAGCAGGCGCAGATCGGCCCCAACACCCTGTTTCAATTCGACCTGCCGGACCGGCACATCGACTACACCGGGGTCAACCCGCGCGGCGCCTACAAGGTCGTCAGCGACGTGCCGATCATCGCCTATCAATTCCAGCCGATCAACGGCGAGACCTCGTACACCAGCGACGCCTCGCTGCTGCTGCCGGTCAACGTCTACGACCAATATTATTACGTGGTCGGCTGGGGCGAGAGCAGCTACGGCAACGCCCAGCTCGACATCGTCGCGGCGAAGGACGCGACCACGGTGACGATCACCCCGGCGGCGCCGACCGACGGCGGCGGGCCGCTGCCGGCGCTGCCGCCCGGTCAGCCGTACACCCTGCCGCCGATGAACGAGGGCGACGTGATCCAGATCGAGTCGTCGGTCAACATGCTGTCGGGCACGTACATCTCCTCGGACAAGCCGATCGGGGTGTTCTCCAATCACTGGTGCGCCAACGTCCCGAGCGCCGACACCTGCTGCTGCGACCACCTCGAGGAGCAGGTCTACGGGCTGCAGACGTGGGGCGACACCTACGTGGCGAGCCGCTTCCCGGTGCGCAACGTCGGCACGCCGGAGCCCTCGTACTGGCACCTGTTCGCGGCCGAGGACGGCACGCAGGTCCACGTCGACCGCCACCCCGAGGTCACCGGGATCCCCGCCGACGACTTCACCATGACGAAGGGGCAGCTCGTCACCATGGCCGTCGGCGGCACCGAGGCCAACCCCGGCGACTTCGTGGTCACCGCCGACAAGCCGATCTATTTGATGCAGTACATGTCGTCGTCGTTCAACACCAACGTCCCGGCGCTGCAGGCCGGCGACCCGGCGATGGCGCAGGCGGTGCCGCTGGCGCAGTACCGCTCGAGCTACGTGATCCTGATCCCCAGCAACTGGCTGTTCGACCGCATCGTCCTGACCAAAAGACAGGTGCGAACATCACCCTCGACGGCGCGCCGGTGGCCCAGAACACGTTTACCAAGGTCGGCGCGTCGGAGTGGGAGGTCGCGCGGGTGCCGGCCGACGACGGCGTCCACGTGCTGACCGGGGACCAGCCGTTCGGGGTGATCGTGATCGGCTACGACGAATACGACTCGTACGCGTACCCGGGCGGGCTCGACCAGAAGCAGATCAACCCGCAGGGGTAGGGCTCAGGGGACATGTCTGCCGAGACATGTCCCGACAGGCATGCTCTCGCGGACATGCCCGTGAGGGCAGCTTTAGAAGTAGCCCTCTTTCTTCTTCTGCTCCATGCTGCCGGCCTCGTCGTAGTCGATGAGGCGGCCCTGGCGCTCGGAGTGGGTGGCGACCAGCATCTCCTCGATGATCTCGGGGACGGTGGCGGCCGGGCTCTCGATCGCGCCGGTGAGGGGGTAGCAGCCGAGGGTGCGGAAGCGGACCTTGCGGAGCTGCGGGACCTCGCCGGGGAGCAGGCGCATGCGGTCGTCGTCGACGGCGATGAGGGCCCCGTTGCGCTCGATGCAGGGGCGGTCGGTGGCGAAGTAGAGCGGGGTCAGCGGGATCTGCTCGAGGTGGATGTACAGCCACACGTCGAGCTCGGTCCAGTTCGACAGCGGGAACACGCGGATGCTCTCGCCCGGGTTGACCTTGCCGTTATAGGTGTTCCACAGCTCGGGCCGCTGGTTCTTCGGGTCCCACTGCATCTGCTTGTTGCGGAACGAGTAGACCCGCTCCTTGGCGCGGGCCTTCTCCTCGTCGCGGCGGGCCCCGCCGAAGGCCGCGTCGTAGCCGCCCTGGCGCAGCGCCTGGACCAGCGCCTGCGTCTGCATGGCGGCGCTGTACTTGGGCGTCGGCGTGTCGAACGGATTGATGCCGTCGGCCAGCGCCGCCTCGTTGGTGTAGACGATGAGGTGCATGCCGTGGGTGGCGGCGAACCAATCGCGGTACTCGAGCAGCTCGCGGAAGTCCCACGTGGTGTTGATGTGCAGCAGCGGGAACGGCAGCGGCGCCGGGTGGAACGCCTTGCGCGCCACGTGCAGCATGCAGGCCGAGTCCTTGCCGCCGCTGAACAGGAGGACCGGGCGCTCGAACTCGGCGGCGACCTCCCGAATGATGTGGATGCTCTCGGCCTCGAGCTGGCGCAGGTGGGTCAGCGTTTGCGACATGGCTTTTCGGTCAGGGCTGAAGGACCAGGTGCGCGGTCGCCTCGGCGCAGCCCCACGAGAGGGTGACGCCGGCGCCGCCGTGGCCGTAGTTGTGGACGACGAGGCCGCCCGGGCGCGCCTCGGCCTCGAGACGGACGGCCGGGCGCGCGGGGCGGAGGCCGACGACCACCGACAGGACCTCGGCGTCGGCCAGCGCCGGCTCGAGGCGGGCGCAGCGGGCGATGATGCCGGGCGTGCGGGCGGGGTCGGGCGTGGTGTCCTCCTCGCGCTCGTCGGCGGTCCCGCCGAGGACGACGTCGTGGCTGCGCGGGACGATGTAAGTGATCCCGCCGCCGCTGTACTCGTCGATCCACACGCGAGAAATGCCGGGGTTACGCACCCTCACGACCTGACCTCGCACGGCGTAGAGCGAGGGATCGGGGACGAGCTCGCGGGCGCCGAGGCCGGTGCAGTCGACCACGCGCGGGCAGTCGCGCACGGCCTCGTCGAGGCTCGAATAGGCGTGGACGGTCAGCTCGCCGCCGGCCGCCTCGACCTGGCGCATGAGCCAGGGCAGGTAGATGCCGGTCTCGATCACGAACGAGGTGAATCGATGGCCCGCGCCGTAGCCGAGCGGGAGGTCGGCCGTGGGCACGAAGCGGAAGTCGGGCAGCTCGCTGGCCCAGGCGGGCGGCGGGGCGAACTGCGGGAACACCTCGACGGTCTCGCGGCGCAGCACGCCGGACTCGGGGGCGGTGCGCGTCAGCTCGGCGAAGCGCGCGTAGCTGGTGCGCGCCCACGGAGCCACCATGTCCTCGGGATAGGCGCGATACGGGTACCAGAAGGCGGCGGCGACGGCCGAGGTGGTGCCGGCGACGTAGGCCCGGGCGGCCACGCGGACGCGCTTGCCGGCCCGCAGCAGGCAGAGGGCCGTGGTCAGGCCCGCGACGCCGCCGCCGAGCACGAGGACCTCGGCGGGGGTGGATAACGCGCTCGGGCGGGCAGCCATGCGGGCGGTGAATGTAGCCGACGCGCGCGACTGCGGGCAGTGGCGGACGGGGTGCGTCAGGCCGCGACGCGCAGGCGCATGCGCAGCGTCACGCCTCGCGCGAGGTTCGTGGGGTCTCCCGGCCGCTGCCCGGGCGTCTGCGGGCGCAGATTCTCTGCTGCCGTCCGTCGAAATTAGCGCTTGAAGGCCGGGGGAGGGATTGCCTAGGGTGGAACTTGGACAAACCCCATGATCCTGCCGTTCGCTGTCCCTCGATCGCAGTCCGTGGCATTCGCCATCGGGGTGTGCCTGTTGAGTTCGAGCGCGGTCGCCGCTCCGTTCGTGCAGCCATCGGCTGCGCCGGAAGCGCCAGAGCCGCAGGCGTGGCGGGCGGCGCCGATGATTCCACCGGCGCAGGAGGGCTTCGACCTGACCGCGCGGGTGCGCGCCAGCGAGGCCGGGCACGCCCAGGCCAACGTGTTCTTCCTGAACTACGACGGCGTGACCCTGAACCAGGGCGGGCAGGACAATTCGGCCACCAACACGACGGTGTTCAACGAGTTCGCCACCACGTACCAGCCCTACGGCGCCGGCAACAAGCGCGCGGCGTCGCTGCAGGCGGTCAAGTCGGACTGGGCCAAGTACGACGTGTCGGTCACCGACGTGCGCCCGAACGGCGGGCTCTACACGATGTGCGTCAATTCGCCGACGAACGTGTTCGGCGGCGGCGTGCTCGGGGTGGCGCCGCTCGATTGCAACGACAACATGGCGGCCAACATCGTGCTGGCGTTCCACAGCGCGAACGATCAGTTCTCGGCGGCGACCCAGGCGACGACGATGAGCCAGGAGATCGCCCACGCGTACGGGCTCGAGCACGTCAACGAGCCGAACGACATCATGAACCCGTACAACGCGGGCGGCGATCCGAGCTTCCTCGACAATTGCCTGACCCTCGACGGCGGCGGCAACCCCATCCAGTGCGGCGCGCAGCACAGCCAGTTCTGCGGCAACAACCAACAGAACTCGCACCAGGAGCTGCTGTGGCTGTTCGGCAGCGCGACGCCGGACCCGACGCCGCCGACCGTGGCGATCACGAACCCGAAGAACGGCGACCAATTCGTCGCGCCGGCGACGATCACGATCGTCGCCGAGGCGAGCGACAACGTCGGGGTCGCCGAGGTCAATCTCTACATCGACGGCATGAATCAAGGCGCGCCCGACGTGACGCCGCCCTATCAATGGGCCGACGCGACCTTCCCCGAGGGCACCTATTGCGTGGCGGCCCAGGCGATCGACGACGAGCCCAATTCGGCGATGTCGCCCGAGGTCTGTTTCACCGTGGTGCAGCAGAACGAGGGCACCACGACCGGGCCGTCGACCACCAGCGGGAGCCCGATCCGACCACCGGGGAGCTTCCGACCACCGGCGGCGAGACGGGCAACCTCGAGACCGGTGAGCCGGTGCCCGAGCCCGAGGGCAGCGACAGCGGTGACGACGGCGGCCTGCCGCCGTCCGACACCGCCGCGCTGCCGCCCGGGTTCGGCCAGGACGGCGGCGACGAGGGCTGCGGCTGCGCCCAGCCTGCCCGGCCAGGGGCCGCGGGGCTGGTCGTCCTGGTGGCGCTCGGGCTGGTCCGCCGGCGCCGGCGGGGCTGAGGAGACGGGCGAGCGACGAGGGGCCTGCTGCGCGCGGCGCGGCGGGCCCTTTTCGTTGCGGTCGGGCGTGAAAACGCGCTGAGTGCGCCTGGAACGTTGTCAACGCGCGTAGGGCGCGTTGACTGTGCGTGAAATGCCGGTGCGCGGCGGGCGGTGCGCAAGACTTGCGCAGTCTCACGTGGCGCGGCCAATTCCCTCCAAGACGGTTCGGGGACCCGCCGAGGGCCGGCGGAATGTCCGCACCACGCGAATCGTCGTTGTGCCGGCGAAAATAAGGCTTGAAGGCGGTGGCATGGATTGCCTATTGGAAATGTCGTACCGGAGTGAGGCACATGACATTGACCACCGACCGCCGTGCGCGCATTGTCGTCCTGTCGCTTGCGACCTGTCTCTTGAGCAATGCTGCGGGTGCGGCGCCGTATGTGCAATCCCCCGCGGCGGAGGCCTCGCCGGATCCGGAGCCGACGGGCGTGCGCGCCGCCCCGCTGGCGCCGCCGGCGACGCAGGACATCACGCGGATCAAGGCGAACGTGCCGCCGAGCGCCGCCGGCCAGGCGCAGACGAACGTGTTCTACCTGAACTACGACGGGGTGACGCTGAAGCACACCGGCAAGGACGACGCCAAGAAGGACGAGACGGCGTTCGCGGAGTTCGAGGAGACGTTCAAGCCGTACGGCGAGGGCAGCAAGCGCGCCGCCTCGCTGCAGGCGGTCAAGGCCGACTGGGCCAAGTACAAGGTGGTGATCACCGACGAGCGGCCGCAGGAGGGTGAATACACGATGTGCGTCAATTCGCCGACCAATGTGATCGGCGCCGGCGTGCTCGGGGTGGCGATGCTCGACTGCGAGGACGCGAAGGTCGCGTCGAACATCGTCCTGGCGTTCCACAGCGCCAAGGACAAGTACTCGGCGTCGACCCAGGCGACGACGATGAGCCAGGAGATCGCCCACGCGTACGGGCTCGAGCACGTCAACGAGCCCGACGACATCATGAACCCCTACAACGCCGGCGGCGACCCGAGCTTCCGCGACGAGTGCCTCAAGCTCGACACCAACGTGCCGGTCCACTGCGGCGACCAGCACAAGATGTTCTGCGACAAGGGCCAGAACTCGCACGCGAAGCTGATGTGGCTGTTCGGCAGCAACGAGCCCGATCCGGAGCCGCCGACGGTGGCGATCACGAGCCCGCAGGACGGCCAGGAGTTCTCCGCGCCGGCGCAGGTGACGGTCACGGTGGAGGCCAGCGACAACGTCGGCGTGGCCCAGGTCGACCTCTACGTCGACGGCGTCAACCAGGACGCGCCGGTGACGGTGCCGCCGTACGAGTGGAAGGACGCGACGTTCCCGGAGGGCTCGTACTGCCTGACCGCGGAGGCGCGCGACGACGAGCCCAATGTGGTGATGTCCGACCCGGTGTGCTTCACCGTGGTGGCCCAGAGCGAGCCGGGCGAGGGCGAGACCGGCGAGGCTCCGAATGGCAGCACCGGCGGGCCGATGCCCGGGCCGGGCGAGACCGGCGGATCGACCGGCGAGGGCGACCCGCAGGGCGGCGAGTCCTCCGGCGCGCCGGGGACGTCCGGCGATTCGGACGGCGAGGGCGACAGCGACTCCGGTGATTCGACGGGCGACGAGGGCTCGACCGACAGCGGCACCGGCGGAGGTCCCGTCACTCCGCCGGGCCCGCTGTACCCGCCCGGGTGGGGCCAGCAGGACAGCGACGACGGCTGCGGCTGCGCGCAGCAGCCGGGCCCCGGCGCGGCCGGGCTGGTGATGCTGCTGGGGATGTGCGCGCTCGGGCGCCGGCGCCGGCGCTGAGCTGTCTGAAGGGACAGGCGAGAATTTCAGCCGTCCTGAAGGGTCTGTCCGGCGAGCGGGCTGCATCGACGGACCGACCCTTCAGGACGGTATCTTCGAGCCATCGGTCTCGAGGGACAGGTGACAGGTTTTGCCGCCCTGAAGGGTAGGCCCGGCGAGCGGGCTGCATCGACGAGCCCACCCTTCAGGACGGTCGTCTTGCGATCGGGCTTTGCTGCCCCGAAGATCAGGTCCGCCGCGCGCACGGCGGACCTGGGCTTCGGGGCGGCCGTTTGCCGTCCGGGCAGGCAGACCGATCTCGAGAGCCGGTCGCCGGAACCGGCCATGGGCGGGCATGTCGCGACAAGGAGGTCGGTGGCCGCGCTGCCGCCGGACGCGGGTGGAGAGGGCGTCCGGCGGGGGAGAGCGGCCCCTGAGAGGCAGTTCGTCGGCGGCGTTGCCCCTGGAGCGGGGGTGGTGCATCGTGTCGCGACATGCCCGGCAAGAGCAGTCCGCGGCCGAGCCGGCCGTTGCGCGAGTTCCACGGCATCTACACCGTCTCGCCGCAGATGTTCGCGCTGTTCGAGCAGCTGTCGCGGGTCGCGCGCTCGGACGCGAGCGTGCTCATCCGCGGCGAGACGGGCACGGGCAAGGAGCTGGTGGCGCGCGCGCTCCATCAGCGAGCGCGCGCGGCAAGGGGCCGTTCCAGGCCGTCAACTGCGCGACGCTGACGGGCGAGTTGCTGGCGTCGGAGCTGTTCGGGCACGTCCGCGGCGCGTTCACGGGGGCGATCCGCGACCGCCCGGGGCTGTTCCGCCAGGCCCACCGCGGTTCGATCTTCCTCGACGAGATCGCCGAGATGCCGCTCGAGATCCAGGCCCGCCTGCTGCGGGTGCTGCAGGAGCGCAACTTCGTGCCGGTCGGCGGGACGCAGACGGTCGAGGTCGATGTCCGGCTGATCTCGGCGACCCACCGCTCGCTGCGCGAGGAGTCGCGCCAGCACCGGTTCCGCGAGGACCTGATGTACCGGGTCCGCGTGGTGCCGCTGTTCCTGCCGCCGCTGGCCGAGCGCGTCGGCGACGTCGAGGCGCTGGCCTGGCACTTCATCGACCGGTTCGCGGCCCAGGGAGGGCGGCGGATCGAGCGGATCGATCGGCCGGTGATGGAGGCGTTGCTGGCCTACCCGTGGCCAGGTAACGTCCGCGAGCTGCGCAACGCGATCGAGTACGCGTGTGCGATCGGCGAGGGCCCGAACTACGAGCTCGCCGACCTGACGCCGGAGCTGCGCGGGGAGCCGCCGCCGCGGGTGCTGCCGCAGGGATACCCGCCCGTCGCGCCCGCCGGCGAGGCCGAGGCGGTCGAACGGGCCCGCCTGCTCGAGGCGCTGCGGCGCACCGGCGGCCGCAAGGGCGAGGCCGCCCGCTTGCTCGGGGTCGATCGCTCGACGCTGTGGCGCAAGCTGCGAGAGCACCGATTGTCCTGAGCCCGCGATCGAGTCAGCCTCGGCGAGCGTGCAGGGCCATGCCGGCGAACATCGCGGCGACGAACAGCCCCACCAGCGGGTCGCCGCCGGCCAGGGCGGTGAGGGCCGGGCCAGGGCACAGACCCACGAGCCCCCAGCCGAGGCCGAACAGCGCGGCCCCGACGAGCAACTTGCGGTCGATGTCGCTGCGCGTCGGCAGCCAGAAGCGCCAGGCGAACACGGGGCGCTCGCGCCGGAGCACCCGCGGAAAGCCGAGCAAGGTGACCGCCGTGGCGCCGCCCATGGTGAGCAGCAAGGCGGGGTCGCGGAACTCGAGGAAGCCGAGGACGCGCGCCGGCTGGGTCATGCCGGCGAGGCCGAGGCCGAGCGCGAAGAGGAGACCGACGAGGGCGGCGACGACGAGGTTCACGAGGCACCTCCGAGCAGCAGCGGGCGCAGGACCTGGGCCGCGAGCGCGCCGGTCGTCATGAACACGAGCACCGCGGCGAGTGAGCGCGGCGAGCGGCGACCGAGCCCGCACACGCCGTGGCCGCTGGTGCAGCCGTTGCCCGCGCGCGCGCCGTAGCCGACGAGGAGGCCGGCCGCGACGACGAGGGCCACGGCGCCGGCAAGCCGTGCGGCAGGGCCGAAGGAGCGAAGCGCAGCAGGAGGAGGCCGCCGAGGAGGAGGCCGCCGAGGAAGGCGAGTCGCCAGCCGCGATCGCCGGCGGGCGCGTTCACGAGGCCGCCGACGATGCCGCTGACGCCGGCGATCCGGCCGCTCAACCCGAGCAAGAGCAGGGCGCTCACACCGATGAGGACGCCGCCCAGCAGCGGCGAAAGGAGAGGCGAGACGAGCATGGCCGGGACTTAGCACGCGGCGTGCCAGCGAGAAGCCGAGCGCAGGAGCAGAGGGTGGGCGTCGAGGTTGCAACGTGGTCGCGACGGTCGCTCCGGGGATCGAAGCGAGGTTCGCGGCCGCGATCGCTGAGGAGCGAGCGGGCGCTGCCTCGACCCGCCGGAGCGAGCGGAGGAGCGGAGCGCAGGGTGCTCGTGCGACGAGGCCCGACGCCCACGGGGGATCGTCGGGCGCGAGCGCGGTGACTTCAGGGTCAGGCGCGCCCGCGCAGCATGCCGTGCCAGTACATCTGCGGCAGCGCGTACTTCTTGAGCAGGTACATGCTGCGCCGCTCCTTGGCCTGGTCGAAGGGGAAGGTCTCGGCCGGGTTGCCGTCGTAGTCGAACTCGGCGAGCACGAGGCGGCCGTAGCCGGTGACCAGCGGGCACGAGGTGTAGCCGTCGTAGGCGGCTTCGCCCGGGCGGCCCGCCATCGCGGCCAGCAGGTTGGCGACCAGCACCGGCGCCTGCTTGCGGATCGCCGCGCCCGTCTTCGAGGTCGGCAGGTTGCTGGCGTCACCGAGCGCGAACACGTCAGAGAAGCGGCGGTGCTGCAGCGAGTGCTTGTCGACGTCGACCCACCCGTTGGCGTCGGCGAGGGGCTCGCGCGCACGAAGTCGGGCGGACCCATCGGCGGGGTGACGTGCAACAGGTCGTACTTGAGGACGACCTCCTCGGCGGCCTGACCGGGGACCGCGCGGGTGAACACCGCCTCGCGGCTGGCCGGGCGCACGGCGATCAGGTTGTGGTGGAAGCGGGTGACGACGTCGCGCTCGCGGACCAGGCGCTCGAGGGTGTCGGCGTATTTCTTGACGGCGAAGATCTTGGCGCCCGCGCTGGCGAACACGACCTCGATCGCGTCACGCACGCCGGTGCGGCGGAAGTGGTGCTCGGCGAGCCACATGATCTTCTGCGGGGCGCCGCCGCACTTCACCGGGGTGTTCGGCATGGTGAAGATCGCCCGGCCCTGGCGCAGCCCGCGGATGAAGTCCCAGGTGCGATCGACGAACTCGAAGCTGTAGTTGCTGCACACGCCGTCGCGGCCGAGCGCGGCGGTCAGCCCGTCGATCTTGTGCCAGTCGAGCTGGATCCCGGGCGCCACCACCAGCCAGTCGTAGCTGATGCGGCGGCCGTCGCGGGTGACGAGGCGCCGCTGCTCCGGCTGAAACTCGACGACGGCGTCGCGGATCCACGTGGCCCCGCGCGGGATGAGGCCGGCCTCGGGCCGCACGGTGGACTCCCGGGTCGCAGCTCCGCCGCCGACGAGGGTCCACAGCGGCTGGTAGTAGTGCCGATCCGAGGGCTCGACGATGGCGATGTCGGGCTGGGCGAGCGCGCGAGCCAGGCGAGACGCGACGGTGATGCCGCCGGTGCCGCCGCCGACGATGACGATCTTGTGGTGGTTCGACATGACGCCGGCAGAGGTTGCAGGTCCCGTACCAGGCCTCGGCTCGGTCCAGAAGCGAAGACGCGAGGCAGGCGAGAGAAAGGGTTGCGCGAGGGTGCAGCGTTTGCGCGGGTGCGGCTGTAGCGGTGTGGCAACATGTCGCGACATGGCATGTTTTCGTCGTTCAGGTGAAGCCATATGGAGGAATTCAGGAGAATTGTGTGTCGCGACGATCGGTGAATGGTCACGATTCGTGACCTCGCAGGCGTCACGGGGTCGATCGTGACGGTGTGAGAGAGGTGGCGCGTGTGCGCGGCCTTCGTGCGCCTGCTGCCACACGCCGGGCGGTCGTGACGCGAGCGAGAGCGGCGGCCGTGTCCTCGACGTCCTTGCACCTTCGCTGCGCCGCGGAGGTCGAGCGCGCCGCGTGCGGAGAGGTCCTCGGCGTTCATGCACGCTCGCTGCGTTCGCGCGCCGAGACGGGGTGGACGTGTCCGCACGGGTTCGAGGGTGGCCTGGCGCGTGCAGAGGCGGGGCGGTGGACCGACTGCGACGCCTCGTGCCCCTCCTCGTTTGGCTGCCTCGCTATCGCCGGAGCGACCTCCCCGGCGACCTCACCGCGGGGTTGACGACGGCGGTGATGTTGATCCCGCAGGCGATGGCCTACGCGATGCTGGCCGGGCTGCCGCCGATCGTCGGGCTCTACGCGGCGATCGCCCCGCTCGTCGTGTACGCGGTGTTCGGCGGCTCGGCGAAGCTGGCCGTAGGTCCGGTGGCGATGGACTCGCTGCTGGTGGCGGCGGCGCTGAGCGGCGTGACGCTGGCGGCCGGAGAGTCGCAGGTCACGGTCGCGGCCGCGCTGGCGGTGATGGTCGGGGCGGTGCAGCTGACGATGGGCGCGCTGAGGCTCGGCTTCGTCGTCAACTTCCTGTCGCAGCCGGTGCTCGCGGCGTTCACGTCGGCGGCGGCGGTCGTCATCGCGGCCAGCCAGCTCGGCGCGCTGTTCGGGGTCAAGCTGCCGGCGAGCACCGGCATCCACGCGATCGCGGCCGACCTGTGGGCGGCGCGCGCCGGGCTGCACGCGCCGACGTTGCTGGTCGGACTGGCGGCGATGGCCCTGCTGCTCGCGCTGCGGCGCTTCCGGGGTCGAGCGCTGGTGGTGGTGGCGCTGGCGCTCGCGGGCTCGTGGGGGCTCGACCTGCCGGCGCACGGGGTCGCGGTCCTCGGCCCGGTGCCGGCGGGTCTGCCGACGCCGGCGCTGCCGGTCGCGTCGTGGGCCACGATCGTGGCGCTGGCGCCGGCGGCGGTGACGATCGCGCTGCTGTCGTTCGTGGAGGCGCTGTCCTCGAGCCTGGCGGTGGCGGACGCCGACGACCGCCCCGCGCCCGACCGCGAGCTGGCGGCGCTCGGCCTCAGCAACATCGCCACCGGGTTCATGCGCGGCTACCCGATCGCCGGCGGGCTGTCGCGCACGGCCGTCAACGCGCAGGCCGGGGCGCGCACGGGCCTGGCCGGCCTGTTCACGGCGGGGCTGGTGGCGCTGGCGCTGGTGGTGCTGGCGCCGCTGCTGCGCGACCTGCCGCGGGCGGCGCTGGCGGCGATCATCCTCGTGTCGGTGGCGGGGCTCGTCGATCTCGAGCTGCCCCGCGCGCTGTGGCGGCTGCGGCGGCGCGAGTCGATGACGTACGGGGTGACTCTGGCGGCGACGCTGATGCTGGGGATCACGCTCGGGCTGGCGCTGGGGGTGCTGCTGTCGCTGGCGCTGTTCGTGCTGCGGACGACGCGGCCGCACACGGCGGAGCTCGGGCGGCTGCCGGGCACGGAGGTGTATCGCAACCGGGCCCGCTTCGCCGACGCGCTGCCGGTGCCCGGGCTGCTGCTGTTGCGCCTCGACGCCCAGCTTTACTTCGCCAACGCGGCCTTCCTGCGCGAGGCGGTGCTGCGTCGGCTCGAGTCGACGACGGCCCCGATCCGCGCGGTGATCCTCGACTGCAGCGGGATCCACGACGTCGACGTGTCGGCGCTGGCGACCCTGCGCGAGCTCCGGCGCACGTTGACGGCGCGAGGCGTGGAGCTCCACTTCGCGGCGGTGACCGGCCCGGTGCGCGACGTGTTCGCGCGCTCGCGCTTCGCCGCGGAGGTCGGCGCGCAGCGCTTCAGCTTCACGGTGCACGAGGCCGTCCGCCGCGCGCTGGGCGAGCCGGTGGCGCTCGACCCACGCGCGCTGCAGGCGATGGTGTGACGGCCGCTCGCGCGGCGGAGGTCCGCGGCGCATGCAGGTAGCGACGGGTCGGTCGAGCCTCGGTGAACGCGAGGCGCGATCGGTCCGTGACGATCGCTATCACGACGGTCGCAAGACTCAGCCGAGGCCGTCGATCGGCGAGCGGAGGCGCAGCGGGATTCAAGAAGGAGGTCTTGTCGGGCGACGAGGGGTCGGGCAAGTGCCCCGCGCGGATGTTGACCTGCAGGCTGGGGTAGAGCAGCTTGGGCGCGTCGAGCTTGGCGTCGCGGGCGCGGCGGAAGGCGACGAAGTCCTCCTCGCTGCGGTCGGCGGGCAGCTGGACGTTGTGCCGACGCTCTTCGCCGATGGTCGACTCGAACGCCAGCGGGCGGCCGTTCGGCTGGTAGTCGTGGCCGACGAACACGCGGGTCTCGTCGGGGAGGGCGTAGAGGCGGGCGGTGACCGAGTGGTACATCGCCTCGGCGCTGCCGCGCGGGAAGTCGCAGCGGCCGGTGCCGTAGTCGGGCATGAACAGGGCGTCGCCGGTGAACACGGCGTCGCCGATGTGATAGCTGACGCACGCGGGCGTGTGCCCCGGGGTGGCGATCACGCCGACCACGAGGCTGCCGGCCGCGAACCTCTCGCCGTCGGTGAGCAGGCGATCGAACTGCCGCCCGTCGACGGCGAACTCGTCGCCGAGCTCGAAGATCTGGCGAAACACGCTCTGGACCTCCCGGATCCGCTCGCCGATCGCCACGAACGCGCCGGGGAAGCGCGCCCGCAGCACCTGCGAGCCGGTCAAGTGATCGGCGTGCGCGTGGGTCTCGAGGATCGCCCGCAGCGTGAGGCCCTCGCGCCGCAGGTACGCGCTGACCTGATCGACCGACTCGGTGGAGACGATGGCGCCGCCCGCCTCGTAGTCGAGGACGGGATCGATGACGAGAGCGTCGCGGGTGTCCGGGTCGACGACGACGTAGGTGAGGGTGAAGGTCCGGGGATCGAAGAAGGGCTCGACGTGCATGAGGACTCCTGCCGGGCCCGCGGGACGCGCCGCGCAATCGGTGCGTCGGTCGCCGATCGTTGCGCGGCCGAACGCCGCGGTCGCAATGTCGGCTGGGCTTCGCGGGCCATGCCCAACAACGCTGCATCGTCCATGCCAGCCGGCCGGACCGCGGCAGGGCGCGGAGCGGCGACCCGCTCGCGCCGGCAAAGCAGGACCCCCGGCGCGCAGGGCTCGGCGTGCGTGAATGTCTTGAAGGACAGGTCCTTCAAGACATTATAGATAGACAGGCTCGGAGGGCGACGCGGTCAGGGCGACGCCTGCGCCGGCGCTGCGGGCGGCGGGACGGCCCACTGGGGCTCTCCGCCGACCACGAAGGCGGCCCGCTCGCTGCCGTCGACGGCGAAGAAGCGGATCCGGTCGCTCTCGACCGTCACCGCGCCGACGCCCTCTCGCTGCATGCGGAGCTCGTGGCCGACGATGTGCACGGCGGCTCGCGCGTCGCCGACCCGGATCTCCCGCGCCATCAACAGGCCGAGCTGCTCCTGCGTGCTGCTCTGGCTGTACTCGCCGCTGCCGCAAGTGACGAGCGCGAGCAGCAGGGCGACCAGGCCGAGCGTCGTCAGGCGCAGGCGGTGGACCGTGGCTTCGAGGGCGAGGAGGCGGGCTTCGAGCGCGGCAGTGGGCGGGTTCATGGCAGCGCCCAGACATAGCGGGCGCCGCGGTCGCCGGGCAAGGCGTGACCCCGGCTCGTTCGCGCGCGGCGGACGGCGCCGCGCATCGACAAAATGTCCCGAGGGACAGATCAGTCGCCGAGGGCGACGGGCAGGGTGCTGACCACGCCGTGGGCGCCGGGGCCGAGGCCGAGGGCGCGCAGCTCGGCGGCCACGGGGCGCAGCTCGTCGACCAGGCCGACGGTGAGCTGGACCTGGGCGGCGACCGACTCGCTGTTGTCGTTGCCGCCGCCGAGCAGGGAGCCGAGCAGGCCCTTGTCTTCCGGATAGACCTTGAGCTCGATGTCGGCGTCGGCGTCGAGGCCGGCGGCCTCGCGGGCCAGGCGGAGGGCGACCGGCCAGCCGCCGAGCTCGTCGACGAGGCCGAGCTCCTTGGCGTCGGCGCCGGTCCAGATCCGGCCCTTGGCGACCTCGCGGACCTTCTCGATCGGCAGGCCGCGACCCTCGGCGACCTTGGTGGTGAAGTCGACGTAGACGCGGTCGAGCCAGGCCTGGAAGCGCTGCCAGCCCTGGGCGCTGTAGTCGTGGGTGTCGCTGAAGAAGTCGCTGTTGGCCGAGCTGCCGATCGCGTCGTAGGTGACGCCGAGGCGCTCGAACAGCTGACGCGTGAGCATCTTGCCGCCGAGCACGCCGATCGAGCCGGTGATGGTGCCGGGCTGGGCGACGATCTTGGTCGCGTGCATGGCGACGAAGTAGCCGCCCGAGCCGGCGACGTTGCCCATGCTGACGATGACCGGCTTGCCGGCCTGCTTGGCCCGGACCGTCTCGCGCCAGATCGCGTCGGAGGCGACGTACGAGCCGCCGGGGCTGTCGACGCGGAACACGATCGCCTTGACCTCGGGGTCGTCGATGGCGGCGCGCAGGGCCGCGCCGACGGTGTCGGAGCCCATGGTGGCTTCGCGGAACAGCGGGTCGAAGCTGCTCTCGCCGCGCTGGACCGGGCCGAGGCCGTAGACGACGGCGATCCGGGCGCCGCGGGTCCACGGGCTGCCGGCGCGGTCGAGGTAGCGGTCGTGCCACAGCAGCTCGGCGCCGTCGCCGGCGCGCGCCTTGACGGCGGCCATGACCTCGTCGCGGTAGCCGAGCTTGTCGACCAGGCCCTCCTTCAGGGCCTCGGGGCCGAGGAACGGGCCGCGGTCGATCAGCGCGCGCACGGCCTCGGGCGCCAGCTGGCGGCGCTCGGCGATGCCGCTGACGAGCTGATCGAACATGCTCCCCAGGACAGCCTGGCTGGCCTCCTTGTGCGCCGGGGTGAAGGCGCGCTCGGTGTACTGGTTGAGCGCGTTCTTGTACTCGTAGCGGTGGTCCATGCGGACCGCGACGTCGAGCTTGTCGAGCGCGCCGCGGTAGAACGTGGGCTGCATCATCAGGCCGTTGAGGCCGACGTCCCCGGACGGCTGCAGCCAGATCTCGTCGAACGCGGTGGCGAGGTAGTAGCCCTGGTTGCCGGGCCCGAACTCGCCGAAGGTCTCGGAGAAGGCGACCGCGAACTTGCCGCTGGCGCGGAAGCCGGCGATCGCGTCGCGCAGCTCCTGGGTGCGGGCGAGGCCGGAGCCGGCGCCGCCGATGTGCGCGACCAGGCCGGCCACGCGGTCGTCGGTGCGGGCCCGCTCGAGCGCGGCGACGAGGTCGTCGACGGTCGGGCCGCCGCCGCCGAGCGCGCGCGCGATCGGGTCGGCCGCCGCGTGCTCGGCGAAGGGCCGCTCGAAGTCGATCTCCAGCACCGTCTTGACCGGGACGCCGGGCCCGCCGCAGGCGCAGCGGACCGACACGGTGAAGAGCGCCAGCAGGGCGACGGCGGTGGACAGGACGCCGATGACGGCGAAGAACCGGAGGCTGCGGGACGGTCGAGTCATGCCGATGTCGCTACGAAGTGCCGGACGCTGCGGCCCGCGCGGTGAAAACAGCGCCGGGGGCGCCGAGCTCATCAGGTGGCCGCGGCGGCCCCGGACGGCGATTCGTCGTCGTTGTCGTCCTTGGCCGTCATGCGTGAGACCGCAGCGCCCTCGCGCAGGGTTTCACCGAGCTGCTTGGCCCAGCCGTCGAGGTCGCCCATGGTGCTCTCGAGCTGGGTCTTGCTGAGCGTGATCGACTCCATGATCTCGCGCAGCATCTCCTTGGCCCGCCGCAGCCGGCTCTTGACCGTGCCGCTCGGGATCTCCAGCACCGTGGCGACCTCGGTGGCCGACATGTTCTCCCAGTAGTGCAGCTCGAGCGCGATCTGCAGGTCGATCGGCAGCCGGCGCAGCGCCTCGTGCAGCAGCTTCTGCTCGTTGTGCTTGGCGACGACGGTGCTCGGCGACGGGTCGAGGTCGAAGAAGGACTTCGACTCGATGTCCAGCTCGTTGTTGAGCTTGCGCCGGCGCCGGTAGTGGGCCAGCAGCTCGAGCCGGGCGACGCCGAACAGGTACGTGCGGAAGGTCGAGGCGCCGCGGAAGCGGTCGCGGGTCTCGACGCACGCGAGCAGGGTCCGCTGCATGACCTCGTCGGTGTCGTCGCCGACCTTGTTGCGCAAGAACCGATGGATGCTCTCGAAGTGGCGGTCGAACAGCTTGCTGCCGGCCTGCAGGTCGCCGCCCCGCCAGGCGTCGAGGAGCTCGAAGTCGTCGGACATCCCTGCGACGGTAGCACGGGGAGGCCGGAGCTTCGGCGGAGCGGGCGCGTAGAGCCGGATCACGCGCGGCCCACGGGGAAGAAGCCGGCGCAGGCGTGCGTGTCCGCAGGTCGCCGGGGCCGCGAGGCGAGCGGAGACGTGAGGTCTGCGGCATCGGCAAGTCCGCGGTCTGCAGCGTCGGAGGGCCGGACCGGCCGCGCAGGGCGTTCGCGTCGAGCGATCGCGGGCTTCGGTGCGGATGCAACGGCCGCGGCTCGCCGCCCTGCGAGCGCCGCGGCGGCTCACGCGGGCAGCGCCGGGGCGAGCAGGGCGGCGAAGCAGTCGGGGTGCTCGACGCCGAGCGCTCGCAGGGCGCCGCGCGGGACCTCGCCGCTGCGACCGGCCAGTCGGGCCAGGCGCAGCTCGGCGGCGGCCTGGTGCGCGGCCATGCCGGCGGCCGCGAACGCGTCGGCGGCGGTGTGCAGCAGGGTCTGCGCGCCGCCCGAGTCGCCGGCGAGGTGGCGCAGGCCGGCGCGCAGGAGGGCGGCGTGGCCGACGGCGCCGTCGCGCTGCAGGCTGTCGGCGGCGCGCTCGATCGCCCGCCGCAGGCCCTCGCGGGTCGACGTGGCCGGGCCGGCGGCGAGAGCGGCGAGGGCGACACGGCCGGTCAACTCGGTGGCCTGGACGCGCAGCGGCAGCAGGTGCGCCAGGCCGCTGCGGGCCAGCGCCGGCCCGGCCGCCTCGACCTGGGCCCAGGCGCCCGCGGGGTCGCCGGCGGCCAGCAAGGCGTGGGCCTCGGCGCCGAGGATCTGGAGGTGCTGCATGTGGAAGGCGCGCGGGTCGGCGGCCGGCCAGGCGGCGGCGCTCTCGACCGCCAGGGCCTGCGCGCCGACCGGGTCGCCGTCGACCGCGGCCAGCCAGGCCGCCAGGGAGGCGCAGGCGACGTGCGCGGCCCGGTCGTCGGCGAAGCGCGCGGCGGTCAGCAGGGCCGGGACCTCCTCCAGCAGCACGTCGTAGCGGCCGAGGTGGAGGAGCGCGCGGAATTGGCACAGGCGGGCCAGGGTCGACAGGCCGGGCAGCTCGGGCGCGTGCAGGGTGCCGGCGCGCAGCAGCGGCCCGGCGAGCGCCAGCGCGCGCGTCGGCGAGCCGCCGGCTGTCTCGGCCAGCAGGTCGACCAGGTCGCACAGGTCGGCGATGCCGGCGGCGCCGCTGGAGCGGGCGAGGGCGCGCGCGGAGGCGAGGAGCGGGTCGATCTGGGCGCGCGACCGCGCCCTCCGGGCCCGAGCAGGCAGGCCTCGAGCGCGAAGGCGCGCGCGACCCGGCGCGTCTCGCCGGTCCGCAGGGCCAGCAGGAGGTGGCGCGCCTGGGCGTCGGCGGCGGCGCCGGGGTCGACGACGAGGGTCGAGAGCGCGGCGGCGAAGCAGAGGTCGACCCGCGCCAGCTCCATGGGGCCTATGTCGGCCTCGGCGCGGGCGGTGAAGTCGAGGCCGCGGACCATCTTCTGGCCGCGCCGCCACAGCGCGCCGAGCTTGTCGCGCATCGAGGCGTCGCCCGAGGACAGGCCGGCGGCGACGAGGGCGGCGGCGAGAATCTCGTGGCCGCGGGCGAGGTGGCCGGCGGTGATGAACTGGGCCGCGGCGGCGCCGACGAGGGCGAGGTCGCCGGCCGGGTCGCCGCCGCTGCGGGCCGAGAGGTAGGCCTCGGCGGCCTCGCGGCTGTGGCCGGCGCGCGCGAGGGTGTCGCCGAGCTCGCGCGCGAGCCCCGGGGCGGCGCCGGGCGGGGCGAGGTCGCGGGCGACGCGGAGGAAGGCGGCGGCGCGCAGGAAGTCGTCGGCCTCGCGGTAAAAGGTGGCGGCGCGGCGGGCCAGGGCGAGCGCGCGGGCGGTGTCGCCGGCGGCGCGCAGGTGCTCGATGAGGGCGAACGGGTCGGTCTGCGGCTCGCGCTCGAGCGCGGCGGCGAGGCGGCCGTGGAGCTCGCGCAGCGCCGGGCCGTCGAGGCGGATCAGCACCGCCTCGCGGGTGCGCTCGTGCTGCACGTCGAGCACGAGCTCGCCCTGCTCGCCGAGCAGGTCGGAGCCGGCGGCGGTGAAGCTGCGGACCAGGCCCGCGGCCTGGAGCTGATGGAGGTCGGCGAGCCCGGCGTTGCCGGCGTTGCCGGTGAAGCCGGCGACCGCGAACGCGACCGCCTGGGCCAGCGGGCGCCCGGCCACCGCGAGCACCTCGAGCAGGCGCCGCTGGGTCGAGGTGAGGCGGGAGATCCGGATCTCGATCAGCTCGTCGAGGGTGACCTCGGGCGCGCTGCCGGCCCCGTGGGCGACGAAGCGCGCCAGCTCGTGGAGCAGCTGCGGGCTGCCCCCGGCCTCGGCGGCGACGCGGCGCAGCCGCTGCGGCGGGGTGTCGGGCCCGAGCAGGATCTCGGCCAGCGCGTCGGTCTCGTCGGCCGACAGCGGCAGCAGCTCGAGCACCTGCACCGAAGACCCTGCCTGTTCGACCATGTCCTTGAGGACATCCAGAGCGCGCAGCGCCGGGCTGTCGCTGTCCTCGCTGCGGTAGCTGGCGATCAGCAGGGCGCGCGGGGCCTGCGGCGGGCGCAGCAGCTCGGCCAGCGCGCGCACGCTGTCGGCGTCGCCCCACTGCAGGTCGTCGATCCACAGCACCAGCGGGCGGCGGGCGCCGAGGCCGAGCAGCAGCCGCCGCAGGGCGCGGAAGGCCGGGGCGTCGGGGCGGAGGGCGGCCCGGAGATCGCGCCGCGTGGGGATGGCCGAAGGGACAGGTGTGACGGCGGCCACGGCCGGGGCCTGGTGGAGCACCGGGAACAGGGCGACCAGCGAATCGACCTCGGGCGGCAGGACGGCGGCGACCTCGGCCTCGTCGCGCTGGCGCAGCTGGCGGGCCAGGGCGTCGACCAGGCTGTCGAGCGCCTTGTACGGGACGGTGTCGCGCTCGTAACAGCGCGCGCGCAGCAGGGCGGCGCGGTGGCGCAGGCCGTCGGTGACGTGGCGGATCAGCGCGCTCTTGCCGAGGCCCGCGCGGCCGTGGACGAGGACGACGGCCGGGCCGGACTCGACCGGTCCGGCGATCGCGGGCGCGGCGCCGGCCGGCTCGGCGACCGCGGGCGCGGCTTCGGCCGGCGCGGGGATCGCGGTCCGCTCGAAGCCGTCGAAGGCCAGCCGGAGCGCGCGCACCTGGGCCGCCCGGCCGACGAAGCTGCGCGCGCCGACGTGGGTGGCCGCCGGCGACAGGTAGGCGGCCGCCTGGACCCGCTGCAGGTGGCTGCGGTCGCTGTGGAACAGGGCCAGCAGCTCGGGGGCGCCGGGCCTGACCTTCGGGTCAGGTTGGAGCAGGCGCAGGCAGACGACGTCGAGTTCGTCGGGGATGCCGGCGACCAGGGTGCGCGGGGGCGGCGGGGGGCCCTGCTGCTTGCGCTCCATCATGCGCGCCAGGTTCTCCCCGGAGTAGGGGACGCGGCCGGTGAGCGCCATGTAGAGGGTGGCGCCGACGCTGTACCAGTCGCTCGCGGGCGTGCGCGCGCCGCCGACGGCCTGCTCGGGGGCCATGTACGCCGGCGTGCCGACCACGAGGCTGCCGGCGGTCGACTCGAGGGTGCCGACCGTCTCTTCACCGACGAAGCCGAAGTCCATGAGGACGACGCGCCCCTCGGGGGTGACCATGACGTTGGTCGGCTTGATGTCGCGGTGGAGCTTGTGGCTCTGGTGGAGCGCGAACACCCCGTCGACGAGCTGGGCGAACACCGCTCGCAGGCGGGCGAAGTCGGTGACGGGAGTGGCGGTCGGCGCCTCGGGGGCGGTCTCCACGCCCCACAGATACGTGAGCAGCGGGGAGCCCCGGATGAGCTCCATCGTGAAGAAGTACTGCTCGTGGTCGCGATACATCTTGTGCAGCTCGACCAGGTTCGGGTGCGACAGCCGCGACAGCGCCCGGAACTCGCGCTTGAAGAGCGCCAGTGCGCGCGCGCTCGGGGCCCGCAGCGTCTTGAGCGCCACGTTCTCGCCGCGACGGGGGTCGAAGGCCTCATACACGATGCCCATCGCCCCGGAGCCGAGCACCTTGATGATCTCGAAGTTGCCGAGGAGCACCGGCTGGTGCGGCTGCTTGAACACCGCGGCGCGCATCAAGGCGCGCAGTCTGTCCGCCTCGAGGTCGGCCACGCCTGCACCGGGCACCTTAGCACGGGACCGCAAACGCCGGGGCGGGGAGTTGCCGAGGTCTCCAGCGAGGCCGCGTCGAGGGGTTTCCCGCCTGTGCGCGCGATAGGTCTGTGATACGGCTGGTCGAACAGATTTCTTGGAAAGGCAGGCGACGATGAAAAGCCGCGACAAGGCGACGAGGCCGTGGCGGGGATTACTTCTGGTGAGTGCGTGCGCGGCCGTCCCGGCCGCGTGCGGCGATGACGGCACGCGTGGCACCGCGAGCGCGGGCCCGACCTCGGCGCCGACCGGGATCGCGTCGACGATGGCGTCGGACTCGGAGTCGGACGGGACCGCGACCGACGCGCCCACCACCACCGAGGGCACCGACGGCGGGACCGCGACCACCGGCACGCCGACGACCACCGAAGCGCCCGTCGGGTGCAACACCCTGACGGTCGATCCACCCGAGGCGACGATCGTCATCGACAACGGCGTCCACGCGCCGGTGCAGCTGAACGCGCTGTGCGACGGCCAGCCGGTGACCGCGACCTGGTCGGCCGACGCCAGCTACATCGCGTCGATCGACGAGAAGGGCCTCGTCGAGGCCGGCGGCCAGTACGGCGGCCAGCTCGTCGTCGAGGCGCTGCACGGCAACAAGACCGCCGAGGCGACGGTCAGCGTGTTCCTCAAGCTCGACCTCGTGCCGCCCGAGATCACCGAGGCCGACAAGTCGATCCTCGACGGCGCGACGCAGCCCGACACCGCGATCCTGTCGTACCCGTACGACGGCACGGTGTTCCCCAAGGGCCTGCAGCCGGCCGAGCTGATGTGGCACGGCTCGACCCCGGGCGACAAGTACCTGGTCCGCTACAGCGGCCAGTTCGTCGACGCCAAGTTCTACACGCTGGCCGAGCCGCCCTCGCGGCACACGATCAGCAAGGCGCAGTGGGTCCAGATCTCGGAGTCGAGCTCGGGCCTGCCGCTGTACCTCGACGTGCACCGCATGCCGGCCGGGCAGCAGGCCGCGTACGTGCTCGCCGACGACACGTGGACGATCGCGTCGCAGCCGCTGATCGGCTCGGTGTACTACTGGGCCAACAGCCTCGGCCGCGTGCTCCGCATCAACCCCGGCGCCGACGCCCCCGAGGACTTCCTGCTGGCCGGCGGCCAGGACGGCTGCAGCACCTGTCACTCGGCCTCGGCCGACGGCACGCGCCTCATCATCGGCGGCGACATCACGCCGTCGACGTGGGACCTCGTCAACAACACGCCGGTGTTCTCCACCACCAGCGTCGGGGTGCCGGTGCGCAACTGGGCGATGTCGGCGATCTCGCCCGACGGCACGGTGGTGATCGAGAACGGCGAGATGAACCTCCGGGCCCGCCGGGCGGCCAGCCGGGCATGTGGGACGCGACCACCGGCGCCAAGCTGATGGGCACCGGCATCGACGACCTCGTCCTCAACATGCCGGCGTTCTCGTCGGACGGGCGCAAGATCGCCTACGTCGATCACGCCAACCTGTCGCTGATGGCGCTCGACTACGACGCCGTCACGCGCACGGCGGCCAACCCGGTCAAGCTGGTCGACCCCGGCGCCGACCCGACGCTGAACGGCATCATCTTCCCGAGCGTGACGCCCGACGGGCGCTACGTCATCTACCACCGCGGCGCCTACCCGGCGATGCTCGACACCCGCAACGGGACGTCGGACATGTTCCTCGCCAGCATCGAGCAGCCGGGCGTCGAGGTCCGGCTGCGCGCCGGCAACGGCGACGACCACCCGTTCTACGCCGGCGACCGCGACCGCCACTGGAACTACGAGCCGACGTTCGCGCCGCGCAGCTCCGGCGGCTACAACTGGGCCGTGTTCACGTCGCGCCGCACCTTCGGCAACAAGCTCGAGGGCGGCAAGGACGCGGTCAAGCAGCTGTGGGTGGTCGCCATCGACGAGAACCCGCAGCCCGGCGTCGACCCGAGCCACCCCGCGTTCTGGCTGCACGGCCAGGACGTGAACACGCTGAACATGCGCGGCTTCTGGGTCCACAAGAACGACGACCCGGGCGGCTGAGTTCGCGCCCCTCGGGCTCGTGCCCGCCGGGCCGGCGGCGTATGCTGCCGGCCATGGACGAGCGGGCGCTGTCCGACCTGTGTGACGGCCTCGAGGCGCTGCTCCGGCGCCTCCACCCCGACGGCCCGCGCCTCGACCTCACGTCGGCGCGGGCCGAGTTCGTGGCGGCGCTGGCGAGCGTCGACGACGAGCACAGCCACGACCTGGAGCCCACCTCGCAGGGCAGCCTGACCCGCGCCGACGCGCTGCGGATCCGCAGCGCCAAGTTCGTCGCCTCGCTGCTGCCGCCGGGCATGTTCGCCGACCCGGGCGTGCGCCGCGAGATCGGCCGCACGGTGCGAACCCTCGCCGAGGCCGCGCTCGGGCCGCTGGCCGCGAGCCGCTATCTCGATCGGGCTTGAAGGACATGTTCGAAGAGCATGTTTTTCGAACATGTGCAAAGAGGCAGCGCCTCGAGAGCATGACCTGCGGGACATGTCACGGGCGATCGCCGTCCAATCACGCGAGCGGGCGGCGTGCAGGCGCGTCGCGTGCGGGAGGGGGCGGCGGGCCATGCCGGGCCGCGCCGTCGCTCGTGCCCGCCGGGGTGTCTCGCCCTGCAGGTCGCCGGAGGGGTCCGCCGGGATGTCCCGGCCGCAGGTCGCCGGAGGGTCCGCCGGCCTGCGGGTGGCCGGGCGGGTCCGCCGGGATCTCCGTCTGCAGGTCGCCGGACGGGCCCGCCGGGGGCTCAGAACGCGCCGGTGGCGATCTTCAGCGAGCAGGGGACGGCGGGATCGCCATTGGCGCCGCCGACGAATTTGCCCGAGTGGCCGATGCCGCTGGTGGTCACGCCGCCGCCGCTCACGTCGTAGATGACGGTCTGCGACGGGTCGTCGCCGGGGTAGGGCACGTCGGCCTTGGGGCTCTGGGCGGTGTCGCCGGCGACGACGCAGCCGCCGGTGATCGACGAGGCGGTGAACTCGCCGCCCTCGCCCTTCACGATCGTCACGCCGGCGTACATGCTGACGCCGAAGACCTGACTGACGTGGACCTCGTCGCTGTGGCTTGTGTGCGGCGAGAAGCTGACCACGCCGTTGCCGTTCTGGCCGAAGATGTACTCGGCGGTCACGCGGTGGTTGCCCGGGGTGTCGAGGCTCGACTCGAAGCGCAGGGCGGTGCCGCCGTCGGTCCAGATCCGGCCGATGTAGGAATCGGCGAGCGCGGCGATCTGGTTGGGACCCCAGCCGGCCGCGGAGGCCTCGTTCGAGTGGTTGCGGTAGACGCCGAAGCGCGGGGTGGTCGCCTCGGTGAGGCCGCGGAACAGCACGACCGGACCGCCGGTGCCGCCGCCGGGCTCGCCCGGGGTCTTGTCGACGTGCTCGGGGTGGTCCAGGGTGTGGACCGACTCGAGCAGCCAGCGCTCGGCGTTCTCGACCCACACGAAGCGGGTCGAGAGGTCCTTGTCGAGCTCGCTCTGGCGGTCGACCACGAACTTGCCCTTGCGCCGGCCCTCGCCGCGGCAAGCGTCGCCGACCGTCAAGGTGACGTTGCGCAGCGGCTTGTCGGCGGCGCCGCGCCAGTCGACGAGGGAGCCGTTGCTGGTCTGGGCGTCGACGAGGGTGACGCCGGCGTCGATCTCGAGCCGCACGCCGTCGACGAAGGTGATAGGTCCGGTCAGGCGGATCCGGTTGACGCCCGCGTCGGGCAGATCCTGCGGGTCGTAGGCGATCCGCACCACGCCCTGCTCGGCCGTGGGCCCGAACCCGAGCGGGTAGGCCGGCGGGCTGTAGATCGGCTGCTTCGCGGCGTCGGCGAGCATCGCCGAGATCCGCGCCTGCGGGGTCTTCTGCGGGTAGCCGGGCGCGGTGTAGAGGATCGTGCCGGGCTTCGGCGGGGCGGCGCAGCCGCGCGGGTCCTCGTCCTCCTCGGGGTCCACGCCGCCGGTGTCGTCGGCCGTGTCGGCGCCCGTGGTGCTCGTGCCGGTGTCCGGGCCGTCGCCGGGGTCGGCTCCGGTGGTCGAGGACGTGACAGAGGCGGAGGTGGTGACGGCCCCGGGCTCGCTCTCGCCGGTCGTCGTGTCGGGCTCGCCGGTCGGGTCCGCGCCGGTGACCGTCGCGCTCGAGCCGTCCGTGAGGCTCGCGTCCCCCGCGTCCTGCTGGCAGCCGCCGAGGCCGCAAACGCCCATCCACAACACCGTCTGCATTGCTACGCGCATCGTCCACCTCCGGGTCGGCCGGCAGCATAGGCGCAGGCCGCAGCGGGGCCGGCATACTTTGTTCGCCGGGGTGATACGCTCGAAGTATCACCCATGGACCTGCGCCAGCTCCGGTATTTCCTCGCGGTCGTCGACGAGCAGGGCTTTCGCGCCGCGTCGCGGGCGCTGCACGTGTCGCAGCCGCCGCTGACGCGGGCGGTCCACGAGCTCGAGGAGGAGCTCGGCGTGACGCTGCTGGCCCGCGGCCACGAGGGGGCCGAACCGACGCCGGCCGGCAAGCGGCTGGTCCGTCACGCGCGCAAGATCCTGGCGGCGCTCGAGCAGGCGCGCGTCGACGTCCGCGCGATGGGCCGGCCGCGCGACGTGCTGCGGGTCGGTCACGTGCTGCCGGAGTACCTGTCGCATCCGCGGGCGGCGCGGGTGCTGGCGTCGCTGCGGCGCCGCGTCTCGCTCGAGGTGACGCCGGTGCTGCCGCGCAAGGCGGGTCAGGCGATCCGCAGCGGCGCCCTCGACCTCGCGCTGGTGTTCCTGCCGTTCGAGCACGACGAGGGCCCGCTGATCGCGTTGCCGGTGCTGACCGACGAGCTGGTCGCCGCGGTCCCGGCCGGGCACGCGCTGGCGCAGGAGACCCGCGTGTCGCTGGCGGCGCTGGCGGCGGAGCGGCTGGTGCTGTTCCCGCGGCGGGCGATGCCCGAGCGCCACGACGAGATCCTCGGGCACTTCGCGCGCGGGCGGCTGATGCCGCGGATCGAGACGGTCGGCCCGAGCCTGCGCGAGGCGCTGAGCCAGGTCGCCGCGGGCCGCGGGATCTCGCTGGTCCCGCGCCGCGCCAGCGAGGCCCACGCGGACCTCGCGGTGGCCCTGCGCCCGGTGCGGCAGCTCAGCGCGGCCTGGACGCTGGCGGCGGTGGTCCGCCCCGATCCGCCGCCGCAGGTGCTGGCGGTGATCCGGGCGCTGCGACGGACCGACCCGCGCGCGGCGTGACGGCTGCGCGCGTGAGGCCGAGCGGTGCTCCGCGCGGGCCGGAGGCGGGCGGGGGCCCGCGCGGGCTCAGGCGTGGGCGGCGACTCGAAGGGCTCAGGCGGTGTCCGCCTGGTTCAGGGGGGCCGCGGGTCGCACGAGCTCAGGCGCGGGCGTTGTCCGCCTGTTTCGAGGAACATGTTCGGGAGAACATGCCCGTCCGGCCATGTTCTGTGGGACATGCCCGAATGCACCTGCCGGCCGCGCCGCCGTCACTCGGACGCGGCGACGCGGGCGGCCGCGCGGGCGCGGGCCTCGGCGGCCAGGCGGGTCTTGACGCCGGCCCACGAGCAGATCGGGCACACCTTGGGGTCGTGGCCGCGGGCGGGGCAGTACTCGCGGCCGAAGTAGATGATCTGCAGGTGGAGCTTGGCCCACGCGTCGGCCGGCCACAGCGCCTTGAGGTCGGCCTCGGTCCTCTCGACGGTGGTGCCGTCGGACAGGCCCCAGCGGGCGGCCAGGCGGTGGATGTGGGTGTCGACCGGGAAGGCCGGCACGCCGAACGCCTGGATCATGACGACGCTGGCGGTCTTGTGGCCGACGCCCGGCAAGGCCTCGAGCGCGGCCATGTCCTTCGGGACATGTCCTCCGTGGCGCTCGAGCAGCAGCTGCGACAGCCGGCGGATGTTCTTGGCCTTGGCCGGCGCGAGGCCGCAGGTGCGGATGAGTCCGAGGATCTCGGCCTCGCTCAGGCCCGCCATCGCCTCGGGCGTCGGCGCGCGGCGGAACAGCTCCGGGGTGACGAGGTTGACCCGCGCGTCGGTGGTCTGCGCCGACAGGACGACCGCGACCAACAAGGTGAAAGGATCGCCGTGCAGCAGCGGGACCGCGGGCTGCGGGTAGAGGCGGTCGAGGACGGCCTGGATCTTGAGGGCCTTTTCGCTGCGCTTCATGAGGACGCTGTCCGACCAGCGTACTCGAAGAGGGGCGAAATCGAACATGATCGCGAAAAGCCGCGGCGAGACGGCCCCACCCGGGCCCGCAGCTCCGGCCGGTCCGGCGAATTCTCGCCGTGGACGGGCCGTTTTCGTACAATCGAGGCCATGCTCTCGACCCCCCGCCTCGCCCTCGTCCTCGCCGCCGTGAGCCTGGGTTGCAGCCCGACCACGTCGGGCAGCACGACCCCGCCCCCGACAACACCGCCGGCGGCGGCACCGGCCCGACGATCGGCGGCCCGCCCCCGCCCGACGGGGGGACCACCCCGGGCGACGCGCAGAGCGGCGGCGCGGCTGGCGGCACCACGGACCCGGCGAGCGGCCAGAACGGCGCGGGCACCGGCGTGGCCGCGGGTTCGCCGAACGACACGCGCTTCCTGGCCCCCGAGATCTCGCACTCGAAGGGGGTGGCCGGCGGGGTGGTGGTGCTGTTCCCCCGCATCATCCCCAGCGCGATCGCGGCCGAGAACCAGGCCTACGGCCAGCAGATCCAGCAGAAGATGAAGCAGCTGGTCGAGAAGGCGCTGCCCGGGCGGCCGGTCGACGTGCGCCCGTCGCCCGAGCGCGTGTGCCCCAAGGCCGGCTGCGACGCGATGTCGATCGGGGTGCTGTTCACGCGCCAGAACAACTCGTGCGTGGCGGTCGCGCTGGTCAACGCGCCCGGCGTGTCGACCACCAAGCTGGTGCCGTGGGGCGGCGAGGTCACGCTCAAGGCCGACCCGATCCAGTTCCGCGACCCGCCCGAGAACTTCGTGACGATCAAGGACTACGCCAACTGCGACCAACTCGTGACCGAGATGGGCAAGGCGGACAGCTTCGTCGAGGCGGCCCTGCGCGCGGCCGCAGGTCCGGCCACCGGCTCGCCCAGCGCCGCGGCCCCGGCCGCGCCGGCCGCCGGCGCAGTCACTGCCAAGCCCAGCGGGAAGTGAACCGTGCGGATCCTTCACACCATGCTTCGCGTCGGCGACCTCGAGAAGTCGCTGGCGTTCTACACCGAGGTCCTCGGCATGCGCCTGCTGCGGCGCCGCGACTACCCCGACGGCCGCTTCACCCTGGCGTTCGTCGGCTACGGCGAGGAGTCCGAGGCCGCGGTGCTCGAGCTGACGCACAACTGGGACACGCCGAAGTACGAGCTCGGCACCGGCTACGGCCACGTCGCGCTCGAGGTCGAGGACGCGAAGGCCGCCTGTGACGCGATCCGCGCCCGCGGCGGCAAGGTCGTCCGCGAGGCCGGGCCGATGAAGCACGGCACCACGGTGATCGCCTTCGTCGAAGACCCCGACGGCTACAAGATCGAGCTGATCGAGCGCAAGGACCGGGTGGACTGAAAGGGCATGTCCGCTCGGACATGTCTTGAAGGTCCTGGCTCTTGCGACGTGTCCCCGGGCGCAGGTCGGTCCTGACGCGGACCGTGCGCGAGGCCGGCCCGGTCCGCGCGCTGGCGCCAGGTCGGTCGCGCGTCTGCAGGTCGGCGAGCGCGGGCGGGGGCCGCGTGGTATGGTCCCGGCGATGGTCGCCCGCGCGAGGAGGGACCCCGCCGCCTTCAGGGCGCAGGCCGTGACGACGGCCGCGCGGCGGCGAGCGCTCGCGGGGCTGCTGGCGGCGACCTGGGCGCTGGCGCCCGCGCGCGCCGGGGCGGCCGAGCCGGTCCTGGTCGAGTTCCACTACACGCCGGTGCCCGACGTGCAGCTGGCGATCTGGCTCGAGGACAGGGACGGCGAGCACGCGCTCGACGTCCTCGTCACCCAGGCGACCGGCAAGTACGGGATCGGCAACCGGCCGGGGCGCTGGGACTTCCTGTCGAGCTGGCGGGCGCCCTACGGCCCGCGCCCGTCGGTGCTGCCGATCTGGGCCCACCGCACCGGCAAGACCTACCCGCGCATCATCTTCTTCGACAGCGAGCCGCTCGACCTCGAGTCGCTCGGCTGGCACGAGAACAGCAGCACCGCCGAGAACTACTTCTGCATCCCGCTGACGCCGGCGGAGCACGAGACGGTGGTGGTCGACACGATGACGTGCCCGTCGCCGAAGAATTTCAGCACCGACAAGGGCCGCTTCGACCCCGAGGGCGGCAAGAGCGTCTACCCGCCGCGCAACGACCTCATGGTGTTCGACGCGATGCTCGACTCGCCGGACGCGAAGCAGTACGCGGCGATCAACGAGCTCGACTCCGTCACCGCGGCCACGCCGGTCGGCGACCGCGAGGAGTTCACCGCGTTCCTCATCCCGGCCGAGGTGGCGGCCCGCGGCCCGCTGACCGCCCGCGTCGAGGTCAGCCGCGAGCGCGACCAGAACGCGGCCTACACGTTCGACCGCGAGGACGACCACTACGTCGACCCGCGCCTCAGCACCTACGGGGTCGAGTACCTGGGCCAGCCGTCGGTGCTGTACGAGGTGCGCTTCGACCCGAACGAGCGCGGCTTCACCGGCACCACCCGCTACAGCGGCTACGGCGACTGGGACGGGGCCACCGGGACGATCCACCCGCGCGACGCGACGATCAGCGAGGCGGACGGCAGCGGCGGCGACCGCCTGCGGACGATGACGAAGAACGGCGACACGTTCCGCTGGGGCGTGTTCTCGTACGGCGAGGACGGGCTCGACGGCGGCGACAGCGACGGCGAGGGCTGGCAGGGCAGCTGCCACTGCGCGAGCTGCCGCCGATCACCGACCTGCAGGCCGAGGTGGTCGACTTCGACCGCGTGCGCCTGACCTTCGTGGTGCCGCGGCAGGACGACCCCGAGTTCAGGCCGGCGCGGCTGAAGATCCGCCACGTCACCGGCGAGGACGTCACGTGGACGTCGGAGGTGTTCGACGGCGCCTACGAGGTGCCGCCGATCGACCCGACCACGCTCCCGCCGCTCGGACAGCCGACCACCGTCGAGGTCGCCCAGCTGTGGGGCGACTTCACCTACCAGTTCGCGGTGCTCTACGAGGACAGCTGCACCAACCACAGCCCGATCGCCACGGTCAGCGCGACGACCACCGCGCAGAAGTTCCAGACGGTCGACTCGTTCTGCTTCGTCGCCACCGCGGCGTTCGAGCCCCGTGGGCCGCCCAGGTCGCGGCCCTGCGGGCCTTCCGCGACGCCTGGCTGAAGCCCTCGGCCACCGGCGCCGATCTGGTCCGCTTCTACTACGCCCACAGCCCGCCGCTGGCGCGCGTGATCGCGGGCGAGCCGCTGCTCCGCGGGCTCGCTCGAGTGGTGCTGCAGCCGGTCGCCGACGCCGCCCGCCTGGCGACCGCGGCCGGCGGCGCCTGAGCGGGCGAGCGGGTCATGTCGCGGGCCGGTCGCGCCCGCGCCGGACGTGGCGCGGAGAGCTGGCCGAAGGGACAGCCGCGGAGAGGGCCGCCGCGAGGCGGGGCGGGAGGGGCCCCGGAGTCGGTCGGAGGCGCGAGCGGCGAGGCGGGCGATCCGTCACGGGCGAGAGGCGGGGCGAGAGGGGCCCCGGAGTCGGCCGGAGGCGCGAGCGGCGAGGCGGGGCGATCCGTCGCGGCCGCGAGGCGGGGCGGGAGGGGCCCCGGAGTCGGTCGGAGGCGCGGGCGGCGAGGCGGGGCGATTCGTCGCGGCTGCGAAGCGGGCGGTCGCAGTGGACATGCTCCAAGGAGCATGTCCGCTGGGCCATGTCTCGCGGGGCATGTCCCCGAGAGCATGTCCCTCGCGGGCTAGATCTCGTAGTCGCTGTTGTAGACGAACGCCAGCTTGCCCTTCTTGAAGCGGCGCTTCTCGAAGGCCTTGACGACGCAGTCGGCGAACGCCGCGTTGCCCTTGTGCGAGCGCACGTCGGCGTCGAGCTTGCCGGTGCCGGCCTCGACGTTGACGGCGACGCGCACGAGCTCCTTGGCGGCCTCGTGCTGGCTGGCGCAGCGGCGGACGTCGCTGGCGAGGGCGCCGAAGAACTCCTTGCGCTCCTCGTCGGTCGACGGGACGAGCTGCTGCGTCGGGCTCTTCTTGTGCGGCTTGTCGTCGTCGTCGGGCTTGTCGCGCTTCTTCTTGGGCTCGTCGTCCTTCTTGTCGTCGTCCTTCTTGTCGTCGTCCTTCTTCTCGGGCTCCGGGGCGCCGGGCTGTTCGCCCGTGCTGGCCTCGTGCGTGGGCGAGATGACGACGGGGGCGCCGGGCTCGTGCGTCTCGGTCGCCTCGGGCTCGCGGTTCAGGAGGTAGTAGACGAGGCCGCCGAGGCCGACGACGACGAGGAGGAGCAGCCCGGCCAGCGCGCGGTACGGGTTGGGGCGGGCGGTGAAGTTGCTGGGCTCGTCGTAGACCTCGGTCGGCAGGACCGGCGGCGGCGGAGCGGGCTCGGGGGGCAGGCGCGCGGCGACCGACCCCGTGGGGCTCTTGCGCGGCGGCGGCGTGATGTGGCCCGGCGTCGGATGGGCGTGGCGCGGGGTCGGGTGGCGCAGCCCGTCGGGCAGCGGCCGCGCGGTCGACTCGGTGGTGAGCACGTCGTCGGTGCTGCCCTGGACGCCGAACTCGTCGGGCTCCCAGCTCAGCGGCCCGACGTTCTGCGTGTAGCGCAGCGCCCGGTCGGCCTCGATGATCGCGTCGGCGAACTCGCGGATGGTCTGGAAGCGCTCGGCGGGATCCTTGCGCAGCGCCTGGAGGACGATCCTCTCGATCGACTCGGGGATGCCGGCGTCCGGGGCGCGATGGCGCGGCGCCTCGGGCTCGTCGACCATCTGCATGGCCACCGTGGCCATGAAGGTCTGGCCCTTGAACGGCACGCTGCCGGTCAGCAGCTCGTACATCACGACGCCGA
This sequence comes from Nannocystis pusilla, assembly GCF_026626665.1. Lineage (GTDB taxonomy): Bacteria > Myxococcota_A > Polyangia > Nannocystales > Nannocystaceae > Nannocystis > Nannocystis pusilla. Next base: position 4,637,751 of record NZ_JAPNKE010000002.1, on the reverse strand, counting down.
CCGAGTACACGTCGACGCGCGCGTCGGGCTTCTGATCGCGGGCGATCTCGGGGGCCATGTACTCGGGCGTGCCGAGCAACGTGCCGGCCTCGGTCGCCATCTTCTGGCGATCGGCGCGGCCGCTGGCGGTGCCGTCGACGATGACCTTGGCGATGCCGAAGTCGAGGATCTTGATGAAGTCCGGGTTGCCGCCGCGCTTGATGCGAAAGCAATTGTCCGGCTTCATGTCGCGGTGGACGATGCCGGCCTCGTGGGCGGCGTCGAGGGCGCGGCAGATCTGGAGGAGGATCCGGCGCACCCGCGTCCACGGCTGCCGGCCCTCGCGCGCGAGCATCGTCGCAAGGTCCTCGCCCTCGAGGTACTCCATCGTCAGGAACGCGAGGCCCTGCTTCGTGTAGCCGAAGTCGGTGATGTCGACGATGTGCTCGTGGTGCAGCATCGAGGCCGTGCGGGCCTCTTGCAGGAAGCGCGCGATGATCTCGGGGCTGTCGCCGTACTCGGGCGAGAGCACCTTGATCGCCAGCTTGCGACCGATCGTGATGTGCTCGGCCTGGTACACCGAGCCCATGCCGCCCTCGCCGATCCGCTTGAGCAGGCGATAGCGGTCGGCGAGCACGGTGCCGACCAGGTTGCTGTAGTCAGGCGGCGGAGCGGCCACCGACACCTCGGTCGTCGTCGGGGCTACGCTGTTCACGACGGGGCTCGGCTCGATCGGCGCGGCCTTTTCGGCCTCGGCGGGAGCCTCCTCGCCGGTCGCTGTCGAGTTGGGTGGCACGATCCGCATGAATGACGGGTCGTGTCAGCATACCCCAGGCGCGTGAAAGCGGGGCGATGCCGGCCCCCATCCCGCGATCGTCGTCTCGCCGCGCGCGCGTTCGCGCCGGGGAACACCGGGGGCCGACCTCGATTTCGCAAAACGCAGCCGGCCCGGCGCGCCTGAGGCGGACCGGGCCGGAGCTGCAGCCGTCGGACGAACCGGCCGCGAGGTGTGCAAAGGGATGCTCAGCCGGGCAGACCGCGCACGGCGGCCACGAGGTCGCCGACGGTGAGCGCCTCGGGCAGACCCTTCTCGCCGAGCAGGTTCCACAGCGGCTGCAGGGAGGCGTCGGCCGGCTGCTCGCGCAAAGCCTCGCCGAGCGCGCGGGTGGCCGCGCGCCGCTTGCCGAGCGCCAAGCCGCGGGCGAGGGCCTCGGCGATCGGGTTGCTCGGCCGCTTGCGCTCCGGCGGCTGGGCCGCGGCGCCGGCGATGATCCGCTGGCCCCCGACCACGCGACGGGCGGCCGCGTCGGGCGCGCGCGTGGGCCGGGTGATGATCTCGGGCTCGGCGGGGGCGGCGGGCTCGGCGACCTCGGGCGCGGCGCTCGCGGCGGGGACCTCGTCGCTCGCCGGCGCGGCCGCACCGGGGACCTCGTCCGCGCGCTCGCCGGGGCCCGAGGCCCGCACGCGCTCGATGACCGGCGCCGGGGCGTCGCGGCGCCAACGCCGGCGCTCCCACGCGTCGTCGCGCTCGCCGGGCCGCGGGGCAGGCTCGCCGGCGGCGACCCGCTGCTCCAGCGCCTGACCGCGCTGGAGGATCTCCTCGCCGTGGCCGCGCGGCAGCACGGTGACGACGGTGTCCTCCTTGATGATGGCGTAGAGCACGTCGCCGAAGCTCTCGAGCGGGATCAAGATCTGCGGCTCGGCGAGCATGACATCGAGCGTGCGCACGGCCTTGCCCGAGTCCTCGGCGTTGGTGATCGCGTGGTCGAGGCGGTCGCGCAGGGCCTCGTCGTCGTCCTCCCCCAGCGTGGGGACGAGCTCGCGCAGGCGCTGCACGGCGCGGTGGGTGATGCTGTAGCGACGATGACCGGGAAACGGGTTCCGCATGGTGCTCTGCCGCGCGGGTGTATCGCGGCGGCGACGAGTTTGCCACCGCGCATCCGGGGCCGCTGGTGAAAATTGCGACATACTTGCGTCGCGGCGCGGCACTCTGTCAGGCTCTGGGGGCCATGCCGGGACATCCGCGAGGCGAGACCTTCGGTCGCGGCCGTGCCCTCGGGGCCTCGCCGCGGCGGCGTCGCTGCTGGCGGTCCTCCTCGGCGGTTTGCCGGCCTGGGCCGCCCCGTTCGCGGGCACCGGGCACGCGCCGATCAGCGAGAAGGTCGACAGCCTCAAGGCTCGCAACCAGGCGCTCGAGCGGGCGCGGCGGGCGGCGCTCGAGGCGGCGCTCGAGCAGGTCGGGCCTCCCGACGCCGTCCAGCGCAAGAAGATCCTCGACGACGCCGCGGTGTGGACGCGGGCCTACCGGGTGCTGCAGCAGGGCGACGACGGGGCGACGGCGACGGCGGTGGTCTCGGTGGAGATCGACACCGGACGGCTGTCCAAGGTGCTGGCCCTGCCGGTCGCGCCGGCGGCGAAGGAGGGCCCGGCGCTGGTGGCCGTGCGCGGCGAGGGCTGTGCCGAGGGGGCCGCCGAGGCCGTGGCGCAGCGGTGGATCAAGGCGGGCCTGCTCCGCGACGGCCGCGGCGGGACGATCTCTGCCGCCTCGGCCCGCACCCTCGAGCTCCGCTGTCGCGAGCTCGGCACCGTCGCGTATCCCCGCGGCGTCGTGGTCGAGGCGGCCGTGGTCCTGCGCGGCGAGGGCCGCGACGGCGCCGCCTCGGCGACCGCCACCGGCTTCGCGCCCGACGCGGCGGCAGCAGCGGCCTCGGCCCTCGAGAGCGCCTCGAATCAGGTCTCGGGGGCCATGTCCGTGCAGACAGCCGGCGGCCTGCGCCTGCGCCTCAGCACCCCGTGGCCGGCCGCGCGAGTGCGGCGGCTCGAGCGCGTGATCGCCGAGTCGGTGATCGGGGCCCAGGCGGTCAAGGTGGCCGCGGTCGGCGGCGACGGCTCGGTGACGTTGAAGATCGACGGCCCGCTCAGCGCGGCCGAGCTCAGGAGCGACTCGCCGCGGTGCAGGTGCCCGGGGCGACGCTCGTGGCGTTGGAGGTGGAGGCGCCCGATGTCGTACACGCGCGGCTGCAATAGGTTGAGCAAGTGGGGGTGGATGGGACGGATCGGCGCGCTCGCGCTGACGCTGGCGCTGGCCGGCGGCTGCAAGCGCGGCGAACTCAGCGGCGCCGAGCAGTCGGCCCCGCTGGTGCTCGAGGTGGCCCCCGGCGACTTCGACGCCGAGGTGTTCGTCGACGGCAACTACGTCGGCCAGGTCAAGGTGCTGCAAGAGCCCGAGACCGGCCCGCTGCTGCTGGCGCCGGGGATCCACCGCATCGAGGTCCGCAAGCCCGGCCGCTTCCCGGTCCAGGTCACCGCGACGGTCAAGAAGGACCGCAACGGGCCGGTGGTGATCCGCGCCGAGCTGCTCGAAGACCCGAGCTGAGGCCGAGGTCTCGCTCGAGAAGTGCGCGGAAGGACATGTCGGATGCGACATGTCCTTCCGAGCATGCGCGTTGGAGCATGCTCGATCGGGCAGGGGCACGTCGACGAGCTCGCGGCCCAGCGCGAGAGCGCGGGGCAGGAGCGTGTCGGGCGTGCTGGCGAGAGAGCTGCGCGAGCGGGCGCGAGCGGGCATGCTCGAGCGGGCGTTGTCAGATGTCTTCGCCGGCGAGGGCGGTCGGACCTCGCGGCGGCAGCCGAGACGTGCGACGAGGCGGCGCTGGCCGGCGCGCGGGGCGGATGTCCTGAAAGACAGGCGGCTCAGCCGTCGCGGAAGCGGCGGAGGTCGCGGTCGGTGAAGGGGCCCCACTCGGGGGTCATCGCGCCGGTCTTCAGCGCGTCGGCGCGGTACCACGGCGACAGCGTCGCGTCGCCGGGGTTCTTGAGCACGTGGAACTGCTGGGCCGGCATGTAGCTCTGGCCGAGCAGGAAGTAGCGGGCGCCGCGATCGTCCTCGGCGACGTCGAGGACGAGGACGGCGTGGCCGGGGAAGCCGCCCTGGACCAGGACGTCGCCGGCGGTCAGCGCGGCGAGCTCACGGCGCGGCAGCTCGGCGGCGATCGAAGCGGTGCCGGCGTAGGTGAAGAGCGTGCGCATGTAGCCGCGCAGGGTCTCGCGGGTGGCGGGACGCGGGCTGCCGGGCACGCGCTCGGCCTTCTTGCCGACCAGCTTGAGGCGGGTCCCGCCGAGGTAGGAGGCGAAGTCCCACGGGGTGCCGTCGGTCAGCTTGAAGGCGATCGCGCGCCGCTGGTCGGCCGCCCACTGGTACTCGACGCGCAAGCGCATGACCGCGTCGGCGCACTGCTGGAGATCGCGGTCGCCGACGTCGAGGTCGACGACGCGGACGTGGGCGGCCTGGTTGGGCTTGGTGTCGCCGTTGTAGAGCAGCACGGAGGTGCCCTCGGGCAACAGCGGCAAGCCGCGCAGCCAGGCGCCGAAGCTGCCCGCCGGCAGCGGGGCCCGGCGCGCCCCCGCGGGCGGGGCGATCGCGGCGGCCAGCTGCTCGCGCCCGGGCGGGTCGCCGCCCGCCTCGGTCAACCAGGTGTACTGCGCCAGCGACGGGAGGTCGGGCTTCGCTGCGCTGTCCGCGGGGACAGGGGACGAAGCGGTAGGAGGCGCATCCGTAGACATGTCCTTGGCAGCATGTTCCTCGGGACCTGTCCTCGAGGACCTGTCCGGAGAGACATGCGAGCTGCCGGCCGGCGGTGGCGCGGCCGGCGGGGCGACGCCGGCGGAGTCGCAGGCGAGCAGCGAGACGAGGCCGAGGGCAGCGCTGCGGAGCATCGCCGCCAGTATGCGCCGGGCCGCGCGACCGCGGAAGCGTCGGCGCTTCTGCGCGAAGCGGCGCGGAGAGGGCTGCGGCGTACTTCCATGGATATGAAGGGAATGCTCGAAGGGCTCGCTCCGCGTCAGCCGCGGGCGCGGGCCTTGACGGCGGCGATCTCGTCGACCGCCACGTGGAGGATCACGCTCTCGCCGGCGCGGCGGGGCTCGGTGCGGTCGAAGCGATGGGTGGGCGGCTCCTTGTCGCGGCGGAGGCCGACCACGGGGGCGTCGAGGAGGGCGCGGATCTCGGTCGCGTTCTTGCCGACGAGCGGGCTGGTCGGGGTGATCTCGAGCTCGAGCGTGGCCATGAGCGTGTCGCCCATGCGGTAGGCGCCGTGGATCCGCTCGTCGAGGGCGGCGGCGGCGAACAGCGGCGCCGAGATCGCGGAGGTGGAGAAGATCGAGTCGACCGAGAACGCCTTGCCGAGCTTGCGCGCCATGTTCTGGTCGAAGAAGCGCATGACGAGGCGGATGTTGGGGTTGATCTGGCGGGCGTCGAGGCCGACCTCGAGGTTGACGAGGTCGTCGTCGGTGCAGGCGATCAGGCAGGCGGCGTGGTCGAGGCCGAGGTCGCGCAGCAGGCTCTCGCGGCGGGCGTCGCCGATCACCAGCGGTACGTTGCGGGCCCGCGCCTCCTCGACGAACGGGCCCTCGCCGCGGGCCTCGACGACGATGACCGGCCGTCCGCGGGCCAGCAGCTCCTCGAGCACGCGGTAGCCGACGTGGCCGAGGCCGATCAGGATGATGTGATCGCGGTAGGTCTGGGCCATGATGCGGATCCACGCGGTCTGGTGGTTGTTGAAGTCGAACAGCGACAGGCCCACCTTCAACAGGCCCTCGGCGACCACGAAGGCCCCGGCGATCGGGACCGTGAAGTACATCAGGCGCAGGACCCAGTCGTCGGGCAGGCCGCTGACGTGCTCGAAGAACAGCTGGGTGTAGACCTGATAGCAGGCGCCGACGAAGTCGAGGCCGGCGACCTCTTGCGCGCTCCCGCGCGCCTGCAGCGTGAGGCCGCCGGCGATCGTCAGCCCGGCCAGGATCGCCAGCCGGGGCGCCAGCAGACGCAGGGCGTACGCCAGGAAGCGCAGGCGGGCGACGAGCGGCGTGCGGACGCGGCGGACGGGCATGCGGGCCCCGGACGGTAGCGCGGGGCGGGCCGGGCAGGGAAGGGCTTCGCCCCCGGCGGCGCGGTCGCCCGGGCAGGCGCGAGATCGGGCCGATGGCGAAGAGGACATGTCCTTTCGAACAGAGAGCGATGCGCCGCCCCGACTGTGCGGTCGATCAATTCCGATCGGGCGTCGGCTGAGCGCGGATGCAGGTCGATGGCGAGGCGTCGACGGACACGCCATTTCGTCGGAGCGTCCCGGCTGGTGACGTCGCGCACTGCGGCGCTGTCAGATCGCAACCGTTCGCTGCGATCAATGGCCGCGGTCGCCGACCTCAGGGGATGCAGGATGCGGGCGCAGGGCTGTCCTTCGCGTGAGGTGATACCCGCGGTCGCCGGTCGCGGGCGAGACCGTGACTGCGGCCATTCGCGCTGGCAGACCGGTGCTCACATTCCGTCCGATCCGCTTCATGCCCCCGAGCGTAACGGTTGGATGTGCACAGGCGATCGCAGGCGGTCGATCGCTGTTTATTCGCAGCGCGCCTCCAGCCCGCCGTGAAACCTGGAGCAGAACGGTGTTCTCTCGCCTCTCGCGGTCGACAGGCGCGTCCGCGGGACGGCGCGACGAGGCCGGTTCGCTGCGGCGGTGGTCGTCGCAATCTGCCGTGAGGTCCTGTCCCGCGATCGAAGAGGCGCCGGCAAGTTGGCGTAATCGTACCGGTATTGAACTGGGGTCAGCGCGCGGGGGGCAGGGCGCTCGGTGAATCGTCAGGCGGCGTGTCCTGTGCTCCTCGTGTGCGGACGCCAATGCGGTCCGGCTCCATAAACACGGCGTAAAGACGGTGCAGGGGGCTGTTCACACGCAGATGGTGGAGAAGACGAGTGGGCGGAGACGCGAATGGGTTCGGATGCGCCGCTGACGAATTATGTCGTGACTCAGCCAGAGGTTTGCGGCATATCTGGCGCATGAGCATCCTCCACCGCCTCCGGTCCGATCTGCAGCGCAGCGTCGCGGAGCACCAGGCCATCCTTTTGGCCCAAGTGCTGCGGCAGCGCTTCACGGAGCTCACCCTCGGCGATCTGCGCGAGATCCTGACGAGCCCACTCGGACGCGGTCTCGACAACCTCAAGCTCGCCGAGCTCAGCCAGAACGCCGGGGCGGGCGATGCAGGCAAGCCGAGCGGCAAGGGGGAGGCGCGAGGGCGGACGGGCGTCCAGGGCAGACGCGTCTGCGCCGGTGCGGTCCGGACGCTCGCCGAGCGCCACCAGCAGCGACTACGTGTCTTCCATCGTCGAGATGCTGCAGGCCGCAGGGACCGGGCTGACATCCGGTGAACTGCGGGCCAAGCTCGGCGGCAGCCCGAGCACGATGTACCGCGCCGTCACCGAGCTGATCAAGGCCGGCAAGGTCCGCAGCGAGGGCAAGCCCGCGCGTTACTCGTGGATCCCGGGGGCGCAATACGACGTCGCCCGCGACGACGACGACGACGTTGTCAGTCTGCCACCCCCGAGCAAGCGCGGACGTCCGCTCGTGGTCTCGGCGCGCACGCTCGAGGGCCGCGCCAATTATGACGCGGCGGTCATGAATCTCCTGCAGCAGACGAGCGGGTGGATCGGCGCCTCGCAGCTGCGGGCCCACGTCGGCGGCTCCGACAATCAGGTCCGCATCGCCCTCCATCGCCTGGTGACCTCCGGGCAGGTCACGCGCCGCGGCGAGCGCAACTCCACTGAATACCGGGTAACCTCGCGGACCTGAGGGTCCATGCACCGCCCATCCATTGCCCTGGCCGTCGCCCTGATCTCGGCGTGCGGCTCCACCTCCGATTCGACCGACTCCAGCTCGACCACCGGCACCGCCGAGCCGACCGGCACGTCGACCACGACCTCGACCACCACCGAGGAGCCGTCGACGACGACGACGACGACCTCGGAGGGCACCGCCGAGCCGACCAGCACCACCACCTCCGGGGCCACTCCCTCCTGCGTGACGTCGGCGCAGGAATGCGGGGTCGACGTCGGCCAGCAGATGGCGTTCTGCCCCGACATGGAGGACGCCGTCGGCTCGCTGGTGGTCGACGTGCTCGGCCCGGGCCACATCCGCTTCACCGAGCTCGGCCACGACGCGGCCTGCAACCTGACGTTCTCTCCCAACGTCAAGCTGCTGGACAACCACAGCATCCTCGTCGTCTATGACATCGGCGGCAATCCGATGGATAGTTGCGTGTGCAAGTACACCATCTCCGCCGAGCTGTCGAACCTGACGAGCGGCACCTGGTCGATCCAGGTGGCCGGGTTCACGCAGCAGTTCGACGTGCCCTGAGACGCGCCGGGCCGCGCGAGCGCCCGGCGCAGGCACGTCGTCTCAGAGGTGCCGCTCGGGGGCCAGCGCGGGCTCGGCCATCGGCAAGATCCACCGCGCCGGCCAGATCGATCGCGGCTCCCTGGCGAGATCGATCTCCGGGTCGATCATCAATTGCGGCGGGCGACCGTTCAGCGACACGCTGGCGATCGCGCGGATCTGGATGTCCTCGTGGCCCTGCGCGCGCAGGTCGGCCGCGAGGTGATGCGCGAACTGCAGGATCATCTCGGGCCGGGCCGACATCTCGGTGCGCTGCCAGCTGGTGAGGTACTGGCGCGCGTCGACCTCCCATGTCCGCTCTTCGTGCGGGTCGGTGGCGAGGAAGCGGACCCGCGACTCCTTGTCGCGCAGCTTCATCCGCCACGAGAACTTGTGGCCCTCCTCGGTCCACGCGACGTCGCCGGGGTAGAGCCAGTGGCGCAGCGGGAACAGCAGCTGGAAGCCGCAGTACGTGGCCAGCAGGGCGAGGGTCACCCGTTGACCGCGGCGCAGGCCGGGGCGCAGCGAGAGGGTGACCGGCGGACGCGAGCGCACGGCGAGCCACGGGTCGAAGCGAGCGCGGGTCTTGAGGCCGAACACGCGGGAGAGGGAGTGGCCGAAGCGCCGCGGCCAGTCGGGCTCGAAGAACATCAGGGTGGCGGCGGCCATCACCCACGGGAAGATGCCGATCGTGAACACGTAGCCGTTGATGAGGTTGAACAGCAAGGCGGCGACGAACGCGTACGGCCGCGACTTGCGCCACAACAGGCCCGGGACGATCAGCAGGTCGAACAGCATGCCGCCCCAGCTGAAGAAATAGACGACCCACTCCTGCGTGAAGAGCGGCCCGATGACCGGCCGATGGGCCCGCGCGGCCAGCCACATGCGCATCGGCTCGCCCTGCAACCAATCGCCGTTGAGCTTGGCGATCCCGCCGAACACGTAGGGCACGGCGATCTGGAAGCGGACGAACCACAGGGCCCAGGCCGGCACCTTGGCCGCGCGCAGCCGCGGCCGCAGCCAGGCGTCGACCGAGAAGGCGCGGGCCGCCGGGACGAAGATCATGACGAAGGCGATCAGGGCGAGCAGATAGAAGTGATTGAGGTAGCGCGCCTGCTCGAGCAGGAACCAGTAGCTAAAGCCGAGGAAGAACACGGTGGCGGCGACGCGGTAGCAGAAGCCGATCATCACGCAGGCGGCGGCGAGGGCGAGCACGAGGAAATGCACGTACATGCCGTCGCCCGGCCAGGGCTGCACCCAATCGAACCCGTAATAGGTGAAGTGAAAGCCCGGCTGGATGTAGGTCGCGCCGATCTTGCCGTAATAGCGCCACAGGTCGACGAGCATCAGCAGGCCGAACGCGACCCGGAAACACACCAGGGAGGCGATGTCGACCGGCGCGAACAGGCGCTCCAGCAGCGGCACCCGGGTCCGCAGGCCGTGGCCGGACACGGCGGCCCCCGAGCCGCTCATCGCGGCTTGGACCTCTTCGCGGCGAGTGATGGATTGGGACGAGGAGTTGACGTCCATGACTCCATCGATAGCGCCGGGCGCGGCGCTCACCGCCGGCGCGCGGGGCCAGCGACCCTGGGGACCGTGCGCCCCGGCAGGGTCACGCCGGCCGGCGCGGGGCCCAGCGCGCCGCGCGACCCGACCGCGATCCAGCGCACAGTCCTGCGGGTCTCCCCGGGGCCTCCGGCCTCGTCCGCCGCGCGCTGCCGCCGCCCGTCGCGCCGGCCCGCACGCGGCGGTCGATTCAGGGCTGCCCGCGCGAGGTCGCGGCAATGGCCGGGCAGGCCCGAGTGCGGAGGAGCGCGCCATTGTCGGTAGCACGAATGCGATTCGGCGCGATGCAGGTGCGGTGATTCGCGGCGGGCCGGCGAATCACCGCACCGCGGCTCGGGCGATGCGTGCGCGATTTCGCGCATGAAGAACGCAGCATGTCCCGGTCGTCCGGGAGATCCCGGTGTACAACGATGAAGTCCATGTCGCTCTTCGCCTCGCTCCGCGCCCCGGCGTGCATCGCCATGCTGTACTTTGGGACAGGTATGAGCCAGGCCGCGGCGGGGCCGCCGGCGACCACGGGGGTGCCTCCGGTCGACACGCGGCCGCTGGGCAAGCCGGAGCCGCGCGAGCTGGCCCCGGCGCCGCTGCGGCCCGGGCCGGTGCAGCGCTGGACGGTCGAGCGGGTGGTCCGCGCGGTCGAGACGAACCACCCGCGGATGGCGGCGCTCAAGGCCCAGCGCGGGGTGCTCGACGCCCGCGTGCTGACGCAGCGCTCGTCGATCCCGAACCCGTACATCCTCTCGGACAACGGCACGGCCGAGTACACCTATCGCCTCGGGATCACGCAGACGTTCGAGCTCGGCAAGCGCCGGCGCCGGGTCGAGGTCGCCGGCGCGCAGGTCGGGGTCCACGAGGCGGACCTGCGGATCCTGGCGGCGACGCTGCGGGCCGAGGCCCGGCGCACGTACATGGAGGCGTTCTTCGCCCAGGAGCGCGAGGCCCAATTCATCGCGCTGATCCGCAGCGTCGACGAGCTGCTCGGCCAGGCCGAGGCGCTGCCCGGCGACATCCCCCGCGCCGACGTGCTCGAGGCCACCACGACCCGCCTGCACGCCCGCCAGGCGCTCGAGCAGGCCAAGTTCGAGCACCTCCAGGCCGACATCCGCCTCAACAGCCTGCTCGGCAACCCGCCGAGCGTCGAGCTCGAGCTGGTGTCGCCGGCGCGCGACCGACCGCCGAGCTGGCTCGACCTGCACAACGACGACTGGCGCAACGAATTCCTGGCCGCCTACGACCACCTGATCGTCGAGGCGCTGCGCCGGCGGCCCGAGCTGGCCCGGCTGAAGAGCACGCGCGAGGTGGTGAACAAGGAGGAGCGGCTGGCCCGCGCCAACCGAGCTCCCGACATGGTGGTGTCGGCGGGCCCCGACATGGTGCCGGGCGGCAAGCCGATGTGGGGCGCGTTCTTCATGCTGTCGCTCGAGGTGCCGATCCTGAACCGCCAGCAGGGCCCGCTGGCGGAGGTGCGGGCGACCCGCGAGCAGATCGATCAGGAGGGCGCGGCGCTGGCCCACGAGATCGCCCGCCAGCTGGCCGACGCGGTCGCGCTGGCGTCGTTCCAGCAGTCGCAGCTGCGCCTGTACGAGGGCGAGCTGCTGCCCGCCGCCGACGCCGTCTACGAGGACGCGCGCCAGGCCTTCATCGCCAATCAGGCGCCGTTCCTGGTCGCGGTGCGCGCCCAGGAGGCCCGCGTGTTGGTCTACCTGGCCTACTTCCGCGCCCTCTCGGCCTACCACGTGGCCCTCGCCGGGGTCGAGCAGGCGCTCGGCTTCCCGGCGATCTGAGATGACCCTCGAGGCATGTGTTAAGGAGCATGCTCGGATGGACATGTTCTAAAGGGCATGCCATGACGGACATGCTCTTTCGGACATCATGGAAAGAGCGCGTCGTCGAGGCGCTCGGCGACGGCGAGTGACCCGGGCGGCCGGGGCGAGGGCGACCGCGAACTCGGCCACGGGCTCGCGCAGGGCGACCCCGGCGTGCGGCCGCGCGCCACGTGCTCGTCAGGATGGCGTCGACCCGCCGCGAGCGGGCTGCCCCGGTCGCTGTTCTCGAGGTCCCGCACGGCAGGCACCGAGGCCCGAGCAGCTCCGGCAGGGCATGGTCCACGCACCATCGGCGGCCGAAACCTGGCACCATCGCGGCGATGGGAGCGAGCCGGCCGAACGCGACGAGCGCTGCGAACAGTTGGACGGTCACCGTCGCCCTGGTGGTCGCCGGGGTGCCGCCGCCGGCCCGCGCGGACCCGCCGGCGGAAGACGGCCCGGTGGTCGCGGTCGCCCCGGTCGAGGTCGTGGTCGACTTCGATCGCCCGCCGCCGGAGCTCGCGGCCCCGCCGGTGGCGGCGCTGGGCCACGCGCAGGAGCTGGCGGCGAGCGGGCGGTTCGCCGAGGCGGCGCAGCTCTTCGAGGCGCAGTGGCAGGCGACCGGCGACCCGCGGTTCCTCTACCACGCGGCGCTCGCCCGCTCGCGGGCCGAGCAGCACGCGCTCGCGCTGCGCCTGCTCGACGAGTGCATGCGGCGGATGAGCGCCGGCGGTCGGCCGCCCGAGCCGGTGCATCGCCACCTGGAGGCCGCTCGCGCGCGCGAGCTGCAGGCGACGGTCCCCGTGGACCTGCAGCTGTTCGAGGGGTCGCAGCCGGTCCCGGACGCGACGCTGGCGGCGGCGCGGCTCGCCCTGCGCAAGCTGGGTCCGGCCGGCGAACCTGTCCCCGGGAACAGCTTCGAGACGGTCGGACGGCCCACGAACGGCCTCCACCTCGACCCCGGGCGCTGGCAGGTCGACCTCGACGTGCCCGGCTTCGCGCCGGCGCGGCTGGTCGCCGAGGCGGCGCCGTCGTGGTCGTTGCAGCTGCACCGACGCAAGGTCGTCGTCGACCTGCGGTTCGCGCCCGAGCGGGCGCTCCGCGGCGGTCAGCTCCGGCTGCAGGCGCTCGACCACGCCTCGCCGTTCGCGCTGGAGCGCCCGCTCGCGGGCCCGACGACGACGGTCACGTTGACGCCGGGGGTGTGGCGGCTGCAGGTGCGGGCGCGCCGGCACGGGGCCGACATGGACCTGGCCATTCGGCCAGGTCAGCCGCCGATCGACGTCGTCCTGGCCCGGCGCAAGCCGGTCGACGACCCGCAGCTGAAGCGCGCCCCCAAGCTGATGTTCGGGCTGTTCGGCGGGTTCGTCGCCACGTACTTCACCGGCGTCGGCCTCCTCGTCGCCGCGGCCAACCGCGAGAAGCGGGCGGAGCGGCGCGACGCGGCGGCCCACGAGGAGGCCGGTGTGGAGCCGGGCGCGACGGAGATCGATCCGGCGGCGGCGGCGGCGATCGAGGCGAGTTACCCGGCGGCCCGGTGGCACCGCGACCTCGAGTTCGCCGGTGACCTTCACACGGCCGGTGCGGTGATCGCGGGCGCGAGCCTCGGCTCGATCGCCACGCTCCTGCCGCTGGCGTTCCGGGCCCGGCGGCGGGCCCTGGTGCTCGAGCTCGGGCTCGGCGGGGTGCTGCTGGCCGGCGGCGGCGGCTGGCTGGGCTTCGCCCTCGGCGAGCGCGAGCGGCTGCTCGACCACCCGGAGCTGCGAGTGACGGCGGCCCGCCTCGAGCGGACCGACGGCCAGCGGATCGCGGCGGCCTTGTTCGCCGGCTTGGGCGCGGGCCTGGTGCTGTTCTCCGGGATCGCGCTCCTCCACGACGCCGCCGACCGCCGCAAGCGCGCGCGCGTTAGCGACCGCGCCGTGGGCCGCCCCCGGCCTGTCCGGCTGGTCGCTCGCGGGCCGGTTCTGAGGTCGCGCGGTCGCCGGAGCGACGCCGGACTGTTGTCCGCGGCAGGTCGGCAGGCCATCCCGCCCGAGTCGCGGCCGTCCACGGCTTGCATGTGCAGCGAGCGCCCGTCGTCGGATGTCCCAAGAGACATGTCGATGCGCTGCGGCCGTCGCGGCTCCGTGAGCTGGCTCGCGCCTGCACCCGCGGAGCGCGGCCGGCGAGCAGGCGGCTGCGCAGTGGCGAGCCGCCAGTTTCCTCTGGCATCCTCCGCGCCGCATGGTCACCTACTTCGATGGCAAGTTCGTCGACGACGCCGATGCGGTCGTCAGCGTGCGCACGCGCGCGCTGGATTACGGTCTCGGCTGTTTCGGGGGATCCGCGGCTACCTGGCCGCCGACGGGCGGCAGATCAACCTGTTCCGCGTCAGTGACCACATCACCCGGCTGATGCACTCGGCGCGGGTGCTGCACATGCGCCTGCCGGGCGACCACGCCGAGACCTGCGGCCTCGTCGGCGAGCTGCTGCGGCGCAACGAGGTCCACCACGACGTCTACGTGCGCCCGCTGGTGCTGAACGGCTCGACCAAGCTCGCGCCGGTGATGCGCGAGGAGGACAGCGTGCTGGCGATCTACTGCCTGCCGCTGCAGCGCTACATGGAGAAGGACGCGATCGACGTGTGCGTGTCGTCGTGGCGGCGCGCCACCGACAACGCGATCCCGGCGCGGACCAAGGCGACCGGCCTGTACCTCAACAGCGCGCTGGCCCGCCGCGAGGCCCACGACAACGGCTACGACGAGGCGATCTTCCTGACCGAGTACGGCAAGGTCTCGGAGGGCAGCGCCGAGCACGTCTTCATCATCCGCGACGACGTGCTCTACACCCCGCCGAGCACCGAGGACAACCTCGACGGCATCACCCGCCGCTCGCTCATCGCTCTGGCCACCGAGGACCTCGGCCTCAAGGTGGTCGAGCGGGTCATCGGCCGCACCGAGCTGTACGTCGCCGACGAGCTGTTCCTGTGCGGCACGGGGGCGCAGATCCAGGCGGTCCGCTCGGTCGACAAGCGCACGATCGGCAACGGCGGCATCGGCCCCGTCACCGCCCGCCTCACCGAGCACTTCAACAACGTGGTCCGCGGCCGCGTCGAGGCGCGCCGCGACTGGCTGACCCCCGTCTGGGAGTGAGCCGGCGATGCGCGACCACCCGCTCGTCCGCGCCCGCTGGGCCATCCTCGCGCTCGCCGTCGGCGTGGCGGCGCTCATCCTGCCCGGCCTCGGCCGCATCCGCGAGGACAACGACGTGCTCGCGTTCCTGCCGCCCGACCACCCCGACGTGGTCGCGTTCCGCGAGGTGGCCAAGCGCTTCGGCGTGCTCGAGGTCGGCCTCGTCGGCCTGAGCAAGCCCGACGGCGACCTGCTGGCCGTGGACCGGGTCGACGAGGTGCGCGAGCTGGGCCGCGAGATCGCGCGCAAGGACGGCGTCCGCATGGTGCTGTCGTTCGCCGATCTGCCCGACCCGCGCGTCACCGACGACGGGCTCGAGATCGCCGAGCTGGTACCCGAGGCGCTGCGCGACGAGGCGAAGATCCGCGAGAAGGTGCTCGGCTCGACCGACGCCGTCGGCACCATGGTCTCGCGCGACGGCCGGGCCGCGGCGTTGATGGTGTTCCTGATGCACCACGAGGACCGCGCCGCGGCGGCCGACGCCCGATCGGCGACGATCCGCGAGATCCGCGAGACCCTGGGCAGCGGCTGGAAGGGCGAGAGTCACCTCGGCGGCGCGCCGTTCATCGAAGACGTGGCGGCCACCGCCAGCCGCGCCGACCTCGACAAGCTGTCGCCGATCGTCATCGGCGTGCTCGTGCTGGTCTCGGCGGTGCTGCTCGGCAGCGTCGTCGCGGCGGGGATCAACCTCGTGCTCACCGGCCTGGGCGTCGGCCTGGTGCTCGGCGCTCACGGGGTGCTCGGCGAGGCGTTGACGATCGTCAGCAGCTCGATGCCGGTGCTGATGGTCGCGCTCGGCGGGGCCTTCGGCGTGCACATGCTGGCCGGCTACCAGCGCCAGAGCGGCACCAGCCGCGAGCGCGCGAGCGCGACCCTGCGCGAGCTGTGGTTGCCGGTCTTGCTCAGCGGCCTGACCACCGCGGTGTCGTTCTTCGCGCTGACGATGATGCCGCAGCTGCCGATGCAGCGGTTCGGCGTGACGGCCGGCGTCGGCGTGCTGGTGCTGCTGGCGCTGGCGCTGCTCGTGCTGCCGGCGATCCTCTCGGTCCTCCCGGACAGGTTGATGCCGCCGCGGACCGAGCGGGCGATGCCGCTGCGGCTGCGGCCGAACCTGTGGCTGCTGCTGCTGCTGGCGCTGGTCGGCGCCGGCGTGGCGTCGACGCTGCGGGCCGACGCCGACCCGACCGAGGTGTTCTCGGAGGACAGCGAGCCGATGCGCTCGAACCGGTTCTTCAACGAGCACTTCGGCGGCTCCACGTACCTGCAGGTCGCGGTCGAGGCGGCGCAGCGCGGCGACACCGATCGCAAGGCGCTGGCCGAGCCGACGGCGCTGCGAGAGATCCGCGACCTCGCCGAGCAGGTGCGGGCGATCGACGGCGTGGTCGACGTGCGCTCGATCGTCGAGCCGCACGCGCTGCTCAACGAGGCGCTCGGCGGGCGCCGCGGCGTGCCCGAGACCCCGGGGCGCGCGTCCCGGGTGTTCGCGCTGCTGCAGGGCCACCCCGCGGTCGCGCAGCTGGTCACCGAGGACACCGCGGGGGCCTTGATCCACATCAAGCTGGCGCCGATGTCGGGCGACCAGCAGGTCGTCGTCGCCGACGCGGTGCGGGCGCTGCTCGATCGCCACGCGACCGGCGGCTTCGTCATCGCGCCGACCAGCGACGCGAAGGTGCGCGCGGTCCAGGTGCAGGAGGTCGGGCAGCGGCTGTCGCGGATCCTCGGCCGGCCCGTCGACGCCGACAAGCTGCTGCAGGCCTCGCCGGCCAGCGCGCCGTCGCCGGCGCTGATCGCCGCGCTCAAGGAGGTCCGTGACCGCGCGCTCGACTCCGAGGACAGCCCGGTCGAGGGCGTGCCGCGCGAGGAGATCGACGCGATCGATCCGGTCAGCCTCGTCACGCCCCGCGGCGCCGAGCTCGAGGCGCTGCTGCGCGCCAAGCTGCCGACGCTGGCGGCCAAGGATCCGGAGGGCATCGGCTTCGTCGCCAAGCACCTCGGGCCGTGGGCGGACGACGCGCTGGTGCGCTTCCAGGTCGAGGCCCGCTGCGGCGCGCTCGACCTGCCGCTGCAGGCCCCGGCCGACGCGGCCGGTCCGACCTGCGCCTCGGTGAAGGGCGCGCTGTCGGAGCTCGACGACGACGAGTGGCGCGTGGCCGACGGCGAGGGTCGCGGCCTGTCCTTCAAGACACGTCTCACGGGCCAGCCGGTGATCGGTGCCGCGTTCGCGGAGAGCGTCACGCGCAGCCTGTTCACCTCGACCGGCGTGTCGCTCATGGGCCTCGCACTGACCCTGCTGCTGGCGCGACAGATGCTCGCGCTGGTGCCGGCGGTGTGGTGCCTGTGCGTGACGATGGGGATCTTCGGCCTGCTCGGCATGCCGATCAGCGTCGGCACCAGCATGATCTCGTGCATCGCCGTCGGCGCCGGCGTCGACTTTGCGATCCACCTCAACTTCCGCGCGCGCAACTACACCACCCCGGACGCCGGCGCGCGGGCCGTCGACGACATCGGCGTGGTCACGCTGATCTCGGCCTTGCAGCTCGCGGCGGCGTTCCTCGTGCTGCTCGCCTCCGAGATGGCGCCGCTGCGGGACCTCGGGCTCGGCCTGGCCATCGCGCTGGTCGGCGCGGCCCTCGGCGCCTGCTGGTTCGCGCCGTGGCTGGCGCGCCCAGGGGTGCGCAAGTAAGTGCGCAGCACGGTCGCAAGGGGCGCGGAGTGACTTCTGTGATCCGGATCACCGGACCGATGCGGGGAGCCGTGCTCGCGGGCGGCGCTCTCCGTCCTTATCGCCCACAACTGGGTGTCATGGCGGGGCATGGACAGAATAGTCGCCGTGATCGGTCGTCCAACGCGCCGCGTGCGGCCGCCCGGCGTGGCGGCGCGCGTCACCTGTCCCCCTGATACACTCCGGAGCTCGAAGCCATGAAGTCAGTCACCTTCCTCCTCGCCTCGGCCCTCGTGTTGCCCGCGACCATCATGGTCGCCCCGCAGGCAGTGAGCGCCGCCGAAGACGCGTTCAGCAAGGGTGCTGCGATTCTCAAGGTCGCCGACGAGCGGGCCGCGAAGTTCCCCGATCAGACCTATACGGCGTCGATGGAGATCTTCAAGAGCGGCAACCTCCGCCAGACGATGGTCTTCAAGATGTCGATGAAGGGGCTGGAGAAGCAGTTCATCCACTTCACCGCCCCTGGTGACGTCGCGGGCATGAAGATCCTCATGGAGGACCGCGACACGATTTACATGTACAGCCCCGAGTTCCAGAAGGTGCGCCGCGTCGCGGCCCACATGCAGAACCAGGGCTTCCTCGGCAGCGAGTTCACGCCCGAGGACATGGTGCTCGCCAAGCTCTCGCCGTCGTTCGACGCCGAGCTGATCGGCAAGACCGGCGACGAGACCAAGCTGGTCCTCAAGCCCAAGGCCGGCCAGAACACGTCCTTCAGCAAGCTCGAGATCTTCATCGACTCGAAGGTCGGCGGCGTCACCCGGATCCACTACTTCGACGCCGGCGGCAAGCACACCCGCACGCAGGTGCGCGAGGCCTGGACGCCGTTCGAGGGCACCCAGATCCCCACCAAGATCCGCATGAAGAACCTCAAGACGGGCGACGAGACCGTCATCAACCTGTCCGAGATCGACGTGAAGACCCCCGTCTCCGACGATCTGTTCTCCCGCCGCACGTTGATGCGCGGGTGAGCCTCGAGTGGTGTCGACCGCTGGCGTAACCATCCTCGGTTTGCAGTGGGCGCTCTGGGCCTTGGCCCAGGCGCCTGCTGATCGCGACTACCAGGGGCCCGAAGGGGTCCCGAACAAGCCCGGCGCGGCCAAGCCCGGCAAGCCGAACACCGACGTCTCGGTCGACGACGTGTTCGGCACCGGCGCGGCCAAACCGGCCGACAAGCCGCCCGAGGCGAGCAAGCCCGCCGAGGCGGCCAAGCCGGCCGCGAAGCCGAACGCGGGCGGTTCCGACCTGTCGATGGACGACGTGTTCGGCGCCGGCGCCGACACCGGCTCGTCCGAGGCGCCGAAGAAGGGCAGCGAGCCGGCGGGCACGACCACTGCGCGCGACCTCGAGCTCGACGACGTGTTCGGCGGCGGCAGCAGTCAGCCGTCGGGCGCGTCCGCCGGGCCGACGACGACGGTCACGACCACCACGCCGGGGCCCAGCGACAAGCCGGCCGACGCGGGCGCGGGCAAGCAGAAGCTGCAGAGCCCGAGCGAGCAGATCCTGAACAAGTCGGGCGGCAAGCTGCACACGCGCTTCCGCATCATCAGCAGCCTCCACTACGACGTCGACCGCGCCGAGCCGCGCAAGATCAGCCGCAACGAGAACCGCGTCGAGTTCTACTTCGCGTACACGCCCAACAAGCACGTGCAGGTGGTCGGCGAGGTCGATCCCGTGCTGATGGGCACCAACCAGTCGCGCGAGCTCGACGACCTGGCCTCGCAGGTCTACATCCAGCGGTTCCACCTCGAGAGCCGCGCGGCCTACGTCGCCCTCACCGACATCGCCCCGGGCCTCGACATCAAGGTCGGGCGCCAGATCGTCGTGTGGGGCACCGCCGACAAGTTCAACCCGACCAACAACATCAACGCGGACGACCTCGAGGATCGGCCGCTGTTCACCGAGCCGATCGCCAACCAGATGGCGGTCATCGACTACTCGCCGCTGCGCGACCGCGACAAGCTGTACTTCCAGGGCGTGTACATCCCGCTGTTCTTCCCGGCGCTGCTGCCCCCGTCGGCGGCCGCCGGCCTGAAGGACCCGTACGCCGAGACGCCGTTCGCCAACGACCGCGAGCTGGCGAAGATCACGTACCTGCAGGAAGACTACCTGCCGAAGAACCCCAAGCTGGTGCCGCGGGTGTTCGGGCACGTCGAGATGCCCGAGAACAAGTTCACGAACGGCCAGTTCGCGTTCAAGATGGGCTCGCGCCTCGGCGAGGTCGACATCAGCGCGTCGTACTACTACGGCCGCCACGACATCCCGCTGCCGGTCCAGGCCACGACCACGCAGGTCCACGCGCTCAACGACCCGACCGACCCGCCCGACGGCTACTGGTTCCGCTCGGACGTGCGCCTCATCTACCCGAAGATGCAGGTCATCGGCCTCGACTTCGCCACCCAGGTGCCGTTCCTCGGCAACATGGGCCTGTGGGGCGAGGCGGCCCTCATCATCCCCGAGGCCAAGCAGTTCCACATCGACCTGCCGCCGCTGCCCGGCGGCGGCGTCGACGTCACGCCGAACGACGACATGGCCAACCCGGAGGCCTTCATCGCCGGCCCGGCGATCAAGAAGCAGCCGTTCCTCAAGGCCACCGCCGGCTTCGACTACACCTTCGGCAAGCACGTGTACGTGCAGGCGCAGTACCTGCGCGGCATGATCAACGAGTTCGGCGCCGGCCACATCGGCAACTACATCCTCGGCGGCACCGACCTGATCTTCTTCGGCCGCAAGCTGGTGTTCCGCGCGTTCGGCATGGTCGACCTGCCGAACAACAACCCCAAGGGCAAGGGCCCCTCGGGGGTGATCGCGCCGGCCCTGCTGTTCGCGCCGCCGTGGGGCTACGTCAACTTCGAGCTCGGCAGCTTCGCCCTGCTCGGCGGCGACAAGACCTACTTCGGCCAGCGGGCCACCGGCTCGTCGATCGTCTACTTCAAGGTGATCGGCTCGTTCTAGTCCTGCGCCGAAGGACATGTCTGCCAGGACATGTCCGGGCGAGCAGGCCGGTCAGCCCCGCGGGGGGCCGTCGACGGGCAGGCGCACGCGGAAGGTCGAGCCGCGGCGCAGCTCGCTGCTGACGACGATCGAGCCGCCGAGCAGGTCGCACAGGCGCCGGCTGATCGCCAGGCCGAGGCCGGTGCCGCCGAAGCGGCGCGTGGCGGTGTCGTCGACCTGGGTGAAGGCGTCGAAGATCGTCTCGAGCTTGTCGGCCGGGATGCCGATGCCGGTGTCGGCGACGGTGATGTCGACGAAGGCCCGGCCGTGCTCGACGTGGTCGCAGGCCGAGAGGGTGATGTCGCCGCCGACCGTGAACTTGTTGGCGTTGCCGAGGATGTTGAGCAGGATCTGCTGCAGCCGCAGCGGGTCGGTGAGGACCTGCGGGCGGCCCAGCTCGACGCGCGCGTGCAGCACGTTGCCGGCCTCCTTGACCGAGGGCGCCAGGGTGGTCTGCAGCTCCTGCAGCAGGGTGCGCAGGTCGATCTGCTCGAGCCGCACGTCGACGCGGCCGGCCTCGATCCGCGCGAGGTCGAGGACGTCCTGGATGAGGTTGAGCAGGTGGCGCGAAGCGATCTGCAGGCGGTCGACGTCGACGGTGAGCGCGTCCTGGCCGGCGTCGACCAGGTCCTCGCGGATGATCTCGGCGTAGCCGATGATGGCGTTCAGCGGGGTGCGCAGCTCGTGGCTGATGTTGGCCAGGAAGGCGCTCTTGGCCCGGCTGGCGGCCAGCGCCTCGTCGCGCGCGCCCACCAGCGCCTTCATGGTGTGCGACAGCTCCTCGCCCATCATGTTGAGGCCGATCGCCATCGCGTTGATGAGCTCGTCGTTGTCGTCGTGGACCAGGGCGCGGCGGTCGTAGTCGAGGGCCGCGAACGCGGTGATGGTGTTGAACAGCTCCTCCATCTGCCGCTCGGTCCGCTCGCGATAGTCGCGCAGGGCGGCGAGCTCGGCGGCCACCACCGCCAGCGCCGTCTCGGCCGCGGCCCGCGGGTCGCTGGCGAACGCGGCGGCGTCGGGCGCCAGCGCGACCGCGGCGCGCAGGAGCGCGGCGATGCGGGGGTCCGAGGATCCGCGGGAGGATCGTGCCCGGGCCGATGGCCGGAGGAGTCGGTCACACCACCTGCTCTTTGAGCCAGACGAGCGCGTCGCTCTCGGAGTTGAACAGGCGCAGCGGGAAGGGCGGCCTGTGGACGTTGGTGTAGAAGTTGCCGAACATCCGCCCGACCTGCGAGTCGATCAGCATCGCCAGCGCCGACACCCGGTCGGCCGCCTCGGGCCGGACGTAGTAGAGGCGGGCGTCGCGGTCGAGGCCGCGCGAGTCCCGGGTGTCGAGCAGCATCGGCAGCTTGCGCCCCTCGGCCAGCTCGTCGACGGCGCGCGAGTTCACGTGGGCGTCGTCCAGCGTGTGCGTCGCCGTCGGCAGCACCACGCAGTGGACGATCCCGTCTTCGATCCAGATCCGTTCGGTGCGGGTGACGATCTCTCGCAGCTCCATGCGCTGGCCTCTTACGTCCGGTCGCTCGGGGCGCTCGGATCCTTGGTGATGAAGCTGCGCAGCCAGGCGATGGCCTCGTCGACGTCGGCGAACAAGCGGAACGGGAAGCGGGTCTTGTTGAGGCCGAGGAAGAAGTTGCCGATCACGCGGCTGACGTTCGAGCGGACCAACATCGCCGCCGCGAGGTTGACGCGCTGGGCCTCGGAGCCGGCGTAGTACTCGCGGCACTCGCGGGTGGCGAAGCTGGCGTGGGCCCGCATGTCGAGCAGCAGCGGCCGCGGTATACCCGCGGCCAGGGTGGCGACGGCCTCGACATTCTTGATCGCGTCATCGAGGTCGGCGACAAGGCCCGGCTTCACCTCGGCGATCACGTAGCCGTCGGGGTGAAGCCACAGCCGCTCGGTCCGGGTGTCGATCACGCCGCGGGCATCTCGGGGGATGAACGACTCGCTCATGCGCGCGGCCAGGATAGCGGACCGGCCGCGCGTTGGGTGCACGGAGAAGCGCGCGGCGGGCGGCGCCGCGCGCGGCGCCGAGTTCGCGCTCACCACAGGAAGATGCCCTGGCCGGGAGTCAGGGTGTTGGTGGGATCGAAGATCAACTTGCGGGCCAGGAACTGCGGCCAGCGGGCGCCGTAGTGGAGGACCCAGTCGGCGAAGTTGAGCTCGACGCTGCCGATCGAGTAGCGCTTGCCGCCGACTTCTCGCACGCCCTCGTACACCGCACGGTTCTTCGCTACCAGGTCCGCGGCCACCGCCGGATCGGCCGAGGGCGCCCAGCGGAGCAGCGAGAACAGCACGTTCACCGGCTCGCTCGCCAGCGGGATGAACGGCGCGGTCACCTTGCTCCGCGGGAACGGATAGATGAGCACCGGGCCGTAGCCGATGTCGATCGCAGGGGTCTCGGCGAGGGTCGACTCGATGAAGTCGGCGGCCTCGGACAGCGGCAGGAAGAAGTCCGTCAGCGGGTGAGGCAGGTACCACTCGCCGGTGATCTTGGTGAAGGCGACGATCGGCGCCAGGCGGTCGAAGAACTCGTAGAGCGTCTGGGTGTCGGCGGCTTCGGTGCCGGGGATGAAGTTGAGCCCGGCGAGCATCGCGGCGTCGTCGGGCGGCGAGCCGGCGTCGAAGTACTTGACGCACTCGATCGTGATCACGTAGCTGTCGTCGGGCTGCGGGAAGCCGAGGCCCTCCACGTAGTCGAACCGACCCTCGTTCATCAACGCGACCTGGTCGGCGAGCAGGGTGGCGACGTCGGCGTAGACGGCCGTGTAGTGGCGCGCCAGCGGCTTGACCGCGATCAGCTTGACGCGCGCCTTGACGATGATGCCGAACTGGCCGAGGCCGCCGCGCACGCTGTTGAACAGGGTCGCCTTGGTGGTCGGCGAGCACACCTCGAGGTCGCCGTCGCCGGTGACGACCCACAGCTCGAGCACGTTGTCGGCCTGCAGGCCGTGCTGCGGGGTCTGACCGCCGATGCCGCCGACCGAGAGCGTGCCGCCGATGCTGAGGTCGATGTGATCGGTGAGCACCGGCGGGCTCTTGCCGAGCGGCAGGGTCTGCTGCAGCAGTTCGAACCACCGCACGCCGGCGTCGACCACCGCGTCGCCGGCGTTGATGGCGTGGATCTCCGCCAGCGCCGACATGTCGATCACGAGCCCGCACTTGGCCTGCGACTGACCCTGGGTGCTATGGCTGTTGCCGACCATGCTCATCGGCCCGACCTTGATGCAGTGCTTGCGACAGAACTTGACGGCCTTGCGAATGTCGTCGATCGAGGCCGGCACGAGCACCGCGAGCGGCGTCTTGCTGACGATGTGACCCCAGTCGTCGGCCGCGGCGGCGCGGTCGGCCGGGCCGGTCAACAGCTCACCCTCGAGGCCGGGGATCTCGAACGCGTCGGCGGCCGCGTCGGAGCACGTCAGCCACGCCTGCGCCGACGGGCTGAAGGCGAGGACGGGGACGGCGGCGGCGCCGCTGCGCAAGAAGGCTCGTCGGGTGCTATGGATCGTCATTGCCAAAATCTCCTGGATGCTTCTGAAGTCCCACGCGCGGCGCATACGTCGCCGCGGCGGAAACGACGGTAACAGAGCCGCGAGCGCGCTGTCCGCGGCGCTTCGTGTGTGCCACTGTCTCATTCGGCCCCACGGTGAGCACGGCGCTGACAGCTTGTCCGATGGGACATGGTACAAAGGACATGTCTCAAAGTTTACGGTCAACTGTCCGCCCGGGGGGCGGCCGGCCTCCGCGGACTCGGCGGTCGCGGACGCGCTTGCACATGCATGGGCGCTCGTGCGCGCGCCGGGCGATTGCTCGCCACCCGCGGAGTCTGGTACCGCTGGAGGCGATGACCGACGACGCCCGCGTGCCCCCGTCGCCCGCCCCGGAGGCCGAGCGCCTCGCGGTCGGCGAGCTGTTCCAGCCGTTCTCCCCCGCGTACCAGGAGGACCCGGCCCGCAACTTCTACGCCGAGGCCCACGCGCGCGCGCCGGTCGCGTACAGCCAGCAGTTCTTCGCCTACCTGGTGACGAGCCACGCCGAGGTGATGCACGTGCTGCGCGAACCGGGGCTGTTCTCGTCGGCGCGCCTGCTCGAGCCGGTGGTGCCGTTCACGCCGGAGCTGCTGGCGCGGCTGCAGAAGGGCCTCTTCCCGCTGCCGCCGGGGCTGTTCAACAACGACCCGCCGTCGCACACGCGGGCGCGGCTTTTGTTCTCGAAGGCGTTCACGCCGGCGAGGGTGGCGGCGATGGAGCCGCAGATCCGCAAGTTCGCCGAGGAGTTCGCGGCCGAGCTCGCCAGCGGGCCGGACGAGCTCGAGCTGATGCGCGACTTCACGTTCAAGCTGCCGATGCGGGTGATCGCGGCGCTGGTCGGCGTGCCGTACGAGGACATGCCGCAGTTGAAGAAGTGGCAGGACGACTGGTTCAAGCTGTACGACCCGGCGCTCGACATGGAGGCGAAGCTGGTCGCGGCCGACGGCTTCGTCGCCTACACGCGCTACTACACCGAGCTCATCGCGCAGCGCCGCGCCAAGCCGACCGACGACCTGATCTCGGCGCTGCTCCGCGCGCGCGAGGGCGAGGACGCGTTGACCACCGAGGAGATGATCTCGCACCTGGTGGTGCTGCTGTTCGCCGGCTACGAGACGTCGGCCAGCCTGATGGGCTCGCTGCTGTTCGCGCTGCTGGAGCAGCCCGAGCTGTGGCAGCGCGTCGGCGAGGACGCTGCGCTGCTGCAGACGGCCGCCGAGGAGACGCTGCGCATGCACTGCTCGGTGCAGATGGAGCCGCGGCACGCGACCCGCGCGACGTCCGTCGGCGGCGTGGAGATCCCCGCCGGCGCGACGGTGATGCCGTTCTTCGGCGCGGCCAACTACGACCCCCGCGTGTTCCCGGACCCGCTGCGCTTCGACCTCACCCGCCCGAACCCGGCCCGCCACCTCGGCTTCGGCTGGGGCATCCACAGCTGCCTCGGCGCCAGCCTGGGCCGGCTCGAGGTCCGCGTCGGCATGCAGGCCCTGCGCGCGGCGCTGCCGAACCTCCGCCTCGCCGAGGGCGCCCGCCGCAGCTACCTGCCGAGCATGTTCTTCCGCACGCCGGCGGCGGTGCCCGCGGTGCGCGGGTGAATGTTCGGACATGCTCGCAAGGGCATGTCCTTGGGCGCATGGTCGAAGGGGCATGTCTCGAAGAGCATGTCCTGAAGGGCGGACTCACCGCGCACGGCGGGTCGCCTTCGGTCGCCTGGGACCGTAAGCTGCCTCGACCGAGCCGCGCGCGAGCGCGGCGGACCGCCGTCGGGGCGTGAGCGGCGCTGGCGTGAGCCGCGGGGCGGGCGGCGCGGCGACGCTGCGCCCGCCACAGATGGGCGCGGCGCCTGCTGACCGCGGAGGAAGTCGAGGAGGCGCCGACAAACGTCACGGCGTTGCCGCGGCGATCGCCGCTCGTACCCTGGGCGCGTGCAGCTCCCGATGGACATCTCGACGGCCCTGTTCTCGCCGGATACGGCGACCAATCCGCACCCGCTGTTCGCTCGCCTGCGCGAGGCAGCCCCGGTGCATCGCCTCGAGCGCTACGAATGGTGGGCGGTGACCCGCTACGCCGAGGTGGCCAAGATCCTGCGACGCCCGGAGGTGTTCTCGTCGAACACGGGGCTCGACCGGCTGCGCCCGCCGCACATCGACGAGCGCACCTGGCGAGAGCTCGACCGCATGCGCGGGCCCAGCATGTTCAACTCGGACCCGCCCGAGCACACGCGGCTGCGCAAGCTGGTCAGCGCCGCGTTCACGCCGCGGGCGATGACGCAGCTCGAAGGACGGGTGCAGCAGATCGCGGGCCGCCTGATCGAGGCGATCTTGCGGCGCGAGACGTTCGACGTGGTCGAGGACCTGGCGATCCCGCTGCCGGTGACGGTGATCGCGGAGATGCTCGGGGTCGACCCGGCGCGCGGGGCCGACTTCAAGCGCTGGAGCGACGATCTGATCACGCTGAGCCGCCTGGCGCGCGAGCGACGAGGCTCGGCGAACGAGTCGGTGCGGCTGGTGGCGAGCCGGCGCGAGTTTTATGGGCACATGCAGGCGATGATCGCTGCGCGGCGCGAGTCGCCCCGCGACGACCTGATCAGCCAGCTGGTCCGCGCCGAGAGCGAGGAGGGAGCGCTCACCGCCGAGGAGGTGCTGGGGATGGTGCTGCTGCTGCTGGTCGCAGGCAACGAGACGACGACCAACCTGATCGCCACGGGGACGCACCTGCTGCTCGAGCACCCGGAGGCGCTGGCAGAGCTGCGCGCCGACCCGGGGCTGGTGCCGAACTTCATCGAGGAGGTGCTGCGCTACGACGGGCCGGCGACGATGCTGTTCCGCCGCACGACGGCGGAGGTCGAGGTGGCCGGGACGCAGATCCCCGCGGGAGAGGTGGTGGTGCTGCTGCTGAGCGCGGCCAACCGCGATCCGGCGCAGTTCCCCGAGCCCGATCGCTTCGACATCCACCGCGACACCCGCGGCCACCTCGGCTTCGGTCAAGGCATCCACTTCTGCGTGGGGGCGCCGCTGTCCCGCCTGGAAGGTAGGATCGTGTTCACCGAGATGATCCGCCGCCTGCCCGCGTTCGCCCGCGCGGATGCCCAACCGGCGTGGAACGACAACTCGAGCCTCCGCGGGCTCAGATCGCTGCCGCTCCGCTTCGCACGGCGCGCTGCGTGAGGCGAGAGCGCTCCATCGTGGGCGGGCGGCTCAAGGGTCGTCGGTCCCTACCTCTAAATCGGCTTCCTTCTCGACGACGCGGAGGATCCGGCGCAGGCTGCTGTCGTTGGCGGCCGCGAGGCGAAAGTAAAGGCGGACGGTGTCCGAGCCTCGCGGAGTCGCACGGCAGATCATGGCGGCGTCCGGGCGATCGAAGAGCTTGCAGAAGGGGCCGGTGGAAATGGGTTGTTCAAAACCGTGATTGCTCAGAGCCCGCTCGATCCGTGCACTTATGCCCGTACCAGCGGCTCTGAGCGAACCCTTGCACTGGCACGGGAAGGTCGGGAGCCTGAAGTTGAACATCGCTTTCCAGGCGAGCAACTCACGGAACGTCTCGGAGACGAGCTGGACGAGCTCGCCTTCGATCTCTCTGTCGAACACGAGCGAGTCATGCCTGGCCGGCCGCTCGAGATCGTACCAGGTATGCATCGGGACCTCGGGGTCGGTCTGACGCCGATGAGGAGGTATCGTGGATCCGGCTGTTCGATCTCTTCGCGGTACGTCTCGATCACCCGGCCTGCCGTGAAGTCGATGCTGGCGAAGCTCAGGGCGCCCCATGCGGCGCAGGAACCAGCGGTAGAAATCCGGCAGCGGGCGCCCGGCGATGGCCTCAATTTCGGCGATTTCTTCCCGAGTGGCACCATCCCAGCCATCCTCGATGTTGGGCACGAGCCGGGTCAAGAGCCGCTCGATCTGTTGCTCGGGGTGGCTCATGGGCATGGAGGCGTTGTGTGGGAAAGCGTCCTATGTTAGCGGTGCCAGGCCTCGACCTCGACCTCCAGCTCCTTGCCGATGACGCCGAGGATCCGGCGCAGCGTGCCAATGTCGTTGCCCGCGAGGTCGAAGAAGAGGACCTGCTCCGGAGTGGTGCGAGGCGCGACGCTGCAGGTCATGGCCGCGTCGGCTCGATCGAAGATCCCGCAGAACGAGCCGGTGGGGACCGGTTGGTCGAATCCGAGGCTCTCGACCGCGCGATCCAGTAACGCACGCACGTCATCGCCGTCCGATTTGAAGCTTCCCTCGCAGCGGACCGGGAGGACTTCGACCTTGAAGTTGCGCATCGCTTTCCACGCGAGCATCTCGCGGAAGGTCTCGAACTCGAGCTGCGTGAGCGGATCGCCGATGCTGCGGCTCAGCACGAGGGCGTCGCCGCGGAGCGGACTGTCGAGATCGTACCAGGTATGCATGGGGACGACGGGGTCGTTCTCGTAGCCTATCAGGAGGTATCTCGGGCTCGGTTCCTCGATCTCCTCCTGGTAGCAGGCCTTGATGCGAGCGGGGGAGAAGTCGACGCTGGCGAAGTTCAAGGCCCCCATGTACCGTCCCATGCGCGCCAGGAACCAGTAGTAGAAGGGCGGCAGAGGGCGCCCTGCGAGCGCTTCGAGCTCGGCGACCTCGTCCGGCGTGGCGCCTTCCCAACCGGCGTCGATGCTCGGCACGAGCCGCGCGAGGAACTCCTCCAGTTCGCGTTCTAAGGGGTGCATCTGCATACCTGGGGGCCTGGAGACTTGTGTTGACATTCCGGTGCTCTGTCATCCGGGCAGAGCAACATGGTCAAAATGATCTGACAGGTCCCACAGGGCGGGACGGCTTGCGTTCCTCCGAACCAGCCCATTTTGAGGTTCCCTTTCGGTCGGATCCGAAAATGGACGAATACTCGCGCATCCGGGCCGGTCGGGGCGGACCATCGCTCGGTAAGTCCAATGGGCCGCGCACCGTGTGAAAGGGCCAGAACAACCGCTTTCTGCGCAGCGCAAGACCCGGGCGGGTAGAAGGGCTCGCCCGCGTCCTTGTCCTTCTGCTGCTCGGTGCGTTCGGGGCCCTTCGCTTCCTTCCGCGCTTTCCAAGCGCTGAATTTTTTCCCCGCCTTCTTCCACTCGATTCCGAATTGGTTGCGTCTATTCTCTGGAATCAGCGCCTCGAAGTCTGCCAGGCGATCGGGCACGGGGGCATGCCACCCGCCCGGTATCTCGGCGTGCAGGGCAGGCATCTGGCCTCCCGAGTTGGCGGCATAGACCTGGCTGTCCTTGCAGCGAACGACGCCGAGCATCGTGCCGCGAATCTTGTGTTTCTTCGTTCGCGCAGTCGTCGCCGCGGTCTGAAAGGTGCTCGCGTCGCCCTTGGTGTCGGCGGTCTCTTCGAGCCGCGCCTTGTCGCCGTGGGTCTTGTGGCACAGTGCGCACAGCTCGTCGCCCACGAGCGCGACGAGGCCCGGTGGTTGCACGAGGCCGAGCAGCGTCGCGGCGTTCGGGGGGCTGCCGCTCGGGCCGCAGTTGTTGAGCATCGGGTCGCTGAGCAGGTGGACGTTCTTGCCCTCGACCTTGACGTCCATGGAACCGGGGCCGACGAAGCGGGCGGGGCCCTCGACGTTGGCGGAGACGATGCCGCCCCCGGTGGCCTTGCTGGCGATGTCGCCGATGGAGGTGAAGGTAGCGCCCTTGATGGCGACCTTGCAGCCGTCGAAGGTCACGTTCTTCGAGAAGTCTTTTGGCGAGTTGCTCGACTTGGCGATGTTGGGCAGCGGCGTGGGGACGAACGGGGCCGGCGGGCCGGGCATCTTGCACACGTTGGGCACGGTGGCCGCGGCGATGCCGTTGCTGCCGGTGGTGACGGGGGTCTTCGGCGGGTTGACGGAGATGCTGGACATCGTGGAGACCTCGCGGCGCCTCAGATCGGTCGCTGCAGGAGCAGGGCGCCGCGGAGGCCGGCGTCGGAGCCGGCGGTGATCATGGCGCACAGGCCGGGGGCGTAATTGCGGCGGAATGACTGCACCCCGAGGATGACGCCGAGCGGGACGAAGGCGGCGCCGACGTCGCCCCAGCGATCGGCGGGGGCCTCGTATTGCAGCGACTTCCACACCGCGGCGGTGCGCATGGCGACGAATCCCCACTCCTCGCTGCGGTAGCGCTCGCCGTTGATGTCGTTGTAGTGAGCGTCGACCTGCTCGTCGGGCAGGCGCAGGACGCTGGCGGCGCCGGCGACGGCGTCGCTCATGCCCGCGCCGAAGGTGCCGGTCTCGCTGGTGCGGAGGTGCGCCTCGCGGGCCGTGTGGACGCCGCGCACGACGGCGAGGGCGGGGAGGCGCAGGCGTCGGCGCAGGTCGGGGTGGGCCAGGACGATGCAGCCGGCCGCCTCGCCGGGGATGAAGCCGCTGCGCACGCCGGGCTGGGCGCAGCGGCGCTGATCCTCCAGCCACAGGAGGGTGTCGGCGTGCAGCCAGCTGTCGACGCCGGCGACCCAGCACAGCGCGTCGGGGTCGTCGGCGACGAGGCGGGCGGCCTGCTCGACGGCCTGGACGGCGCCGGCGTGGCCGTGGCCGGCGATCCGGACTTCTGCCTGGAGGCCCGCGCGGCGCATGCAGGCGAGGGCGAGGCCGAGGAGCTCGCCGGCCTCGCGCTTGCCGAAGCCGGGGCGGGCCTCGGGCAGGGCGAGCAAGAGGTGGTGGGGGCCGTGGTGGGGAGGGGCCGCGGCGAGCGTGCGGGCGGCCTCGGCGAGCGCGCTGGCGAGGAGTGGTTCGAGCCGGGCGTTGCCCTCGAGCAGGGGGTCGATGCGCGCGTCGGCGGCGGCGATCAGCGGGGCGCCGTCGGGTGTAGCGAATGGATATTCGCTGCAGCGGGCGATGCCGGCCCGCACCGCGGCGGCGCTGCTGACGGCGTCGTGCCCGACGGGGGTGCGGGCGCCGATGGCGACGATCTCGAGGCGGGGGTTCACGCGGCACCTCCGTGGCGAAGATGACGAATGGGAGGCGACGGGCGCGTCACGAGGCCGAGTCGCGTGCGCGTGCGGAGGTCGGGAGCGCGGGCGCCGATGGGATGGCTGACGGGAAATGCCGAGCGCGTCACGCGGTCGGATCGCGTGCGCGTGCGGAGATTGCCGATGGGGTTCACGCCGCACCTCGTTGCTCGCGGATCTCCGTGACGTCGAGGTAGTCGGCGTCGAGGGCCGTCACGCGCAGGCAGCTCTGCCACACGAGCGACAGGCGTCGCTCCTCCGGCTCGAGGATCAGCGCGGTCAATTGCGAGGGCTGCTCCTGTCGGCGTGCGCCGAAGCGGGTGGTGAAGGCGAGGGCGAGGCGCGGGACTTCGACGCGGAGGAGGCCCTCGGGGGTCATGTTGAGCAGCTCGACGCGCTCGCCGAGGACGGGTCCGTGGGCGCGCTGGTCGGCGGGGGCGCTCATGGCGAACTCAGGGTCGTAGTCGGCGGGCAGGAGCGGACGCCGGGTCTGCTCCCAGCGGGCGTCGTAGGTGCCGGCGAGCTCGCGCCGCGGCGACCAGGACGGGTCGATGGGGCCGAAGCCTGCGGGGCCGCGGGCTTCGGGGTCGCCGTCGGGATATTCGACCTGGTGCGCGGGCTGGCCGGCGCGCGTCAGCGACCGGCGCACGAAGCCGCGGCCGATCGGGTTGCGAGCGTCCATCCGCTGGCGGGCGGGATCGGGATCGGCGGTGTCGAAGCCGCCGAACGCGTATTCGTAGCGAATGGGGTGTGTGGTGAATCGCTCCGGGGCGGACAGGCCGACGCCGAGCGAATCGTAGGTGCGCTCACCGTGGACCCGCAAATGCTTGACCAGCGCGCCGACGCGCAGGCTGACGGGGACGGTGGCCGCCGGCCGGCCGCCGGGGGCGTGGGCGTGGGCGACCGCCAGGACGTCGACGCCGGGCTTGGGCGCCAGGAGGTCGGAGTCGAGGCGCAGGCTCGACGCGCCCGGGTCGCCGAAGTACTCGGGGGCGAGCACGGGCGGAGGCTGCACGTCGGACAGGACGGCGCGGCCCTGCGGGCTTATATCGAAGCTGGCCTTGACGGCGACGATCCACCAATGCACGCCGTCCTTGTCGCGCGCCCAGTTGCGGGCCGCGGCGTAGCTGGTGCGATTGTCCAGAGCCCACATGCCAGCGCAGGGTAGCACGGCCGGGCGGCGATTCGCGGGCGAGTTCGCCCGAGGCCAGCGTAACGCTGCTCTGGGCTGGTTCGCGGGCGTACGGGCGCTGCTGCGCGGCGGCGGATCGGGGGATCGGGCGCGCACGCCGGGGGCGCCGGGGGACTGTCGATATGTAAGGTGCGCGTCATGGTCGCGCGACCGCGGTCATGCGCGGGGAAGTGAGCGCTATGGCGATTGACGATGATTGTAGCGACTCGGCGCGTCGGATTCATCGCAGTGACTCGCGCGGCATTCCTGGTCGGCCGCTCCTCGCGAGGAAGCGGGCAGGACCGCGAGGCTTGGCGAATGCCCTTTGGGACATGCTCAACCGGCCAGGGCGCGGGTGAGGAGGCCGAGCGATGGTGCGAATGTCCTTTGGGACATGCTCAACCGGCCGAGGCGCAGGTGAGGAGGGCGCGCGATGGTACGAATGTCCTTCGGGACATGCTCAACCGGCCGCGGCGCGGGCGAGGAGGCCGGGCGATGGTGCGGATGTCCTTCGGGACATGTCCGCGCCGCGGGCTCGGGCCCCCGCGCTCAGCCGCGCGGCGGGGAGGCGAGCTGGCGCAGGCGGGCGATTCGCCGCTCGACGCGGCCGTAGACGGTGCGCTCGGGGTAGCGGAAGGCGGCGGCGTCGTCTTCGGGCTCGGTGGGGGTACCGGCGGGTTCGCCGAGGATGAGCTCGACGCCCTCCTCGACGGTGCTGATCGGCCAGATGAAGAAGCGGCCCTGGGCGATCGCCTCGAGCACGTCCTCGCCGAGCACGAGGTTGCGGACGTTGCTCTCGGGGATGACGACGCCCTGGGTGCCGGTCAGGGCGTGGGCGCGGCAGACCTCGAAGAAGCCCTCGATCTTCTCGTTGACGCCGCCGACCGGGAGGACGCGGCCGCGCTGGTCGACGCTGCCGGTGACGCCGATGTCCTGGCGCGCGGGCAGGCCCGACAGGCTCGAGAGGATGGCGAACAGCTCGGCGGTGGAGGCCGAGTCGCCCTCGATCGGGGTGTAGGTCTGCTCGAACACCACCGAGGCGCCGAAGCTGAGCGGGAAGTCGCGGGCGAAGCGGTCGTGAAGGTAGCCGCTCAGGATCAGCACGCCCTTGCTGTGGATCGGGCCCGACATCTCGACCTCGCGCTCGATGTTGAGCGGGCCGTGGCTGCCGGCGTAGGTGACCGCGGTGACGCGGCTGGGGCGGCCGACCGACTGGAAGCCGTCGCTGACGACGGCGAGGCCGTTGATCTGGCCGACGCTGTGACCCGAGACCTCGACGCGGATGAGGCCGTAGCGGTGGAGGTCGAGCAGGCGGTCGCGCATCTGCCCCTGGCGGTCCTGCATTAAGCGGAACGCGGCGCGCAGGTGCTCCTCGGTCAGCTCGTCGGCGTCCTTGGCCAGCGAGGTGGCCTCGGTGATGAGGTCGCTGAGCAGGCCGAGGTTGGTGGTGAGGCGGTGCTGGTCCTCGGCCAGGCGGGCGCCGTACTGCATCAGGAAGGCGACGGCGCTGCGCGAGCAGCGGGACAGGCCGCGGTTCGAGGCCAGCCAGGCGGCCACGCCCGGGTACACGCGCAGACCTTCCTCGAAGGACATGTCGTCCTCGAAGTCGGCCCTGATCTTGAACAGGCGGCTGAACTCGGGGTCGAGCTCCTGCAGCTGATGGATCAGGTCGGGGTCGGCGACCAGCACGACCTTGACGTCGAGCTCGACCGGCTGGATCCGCAGGCTCGGGCCCTCGTCCTCCTCGTGCGGCTGGATCGCGCGCGCGAGCAGGCAGGCCTTGAGGTGCTCGTAGACGGCCTCGCGCTTGACCAGCGCCTCGGCGTCGATGATGAGAAAGCCGCCGTTGGCGCGGTGCAGGTCGCCCGCGAGGATCGTGCCGGGCTCGGGGTAGCGGCTGTCGTTCGAGCCGGCGACGACGCGGCCGAACAGGCCCGAGAGGGTGACGTTCTGCGCGTGGATGATCGGCGCGACGTCGTCGGGGCGGCTGGTGACGAGCAGCGTCGGCACGACCAGACCGGGCGGCAGCGGCACGCTCGTCAGCGGCAGGTGGTGGCCCTCCTCGAGGTGGTAGACCTGCTGCAGGTGCTCGTGCAGCCGCTGGCTGTACTTGCGCACCTGATCGGTCGGCAAGGCGCGCTCGGGCACGGCGGCGAAGCTGGCGGCGATGTTGTTGCGCAGGGCGGCGCGCTGGCGCTGCAGCAGGGTCTGCTGGATCTCCGCCTCGAGCAGCGCGAGCTGGCGCTGGGTCTCCTCGACGTGCGGGCGCACGGCCTCGATCGCGTCGAGCACCTGGCGGTTGAGCCGGGCCTCGGCCTCGCTGTCCTCGGGGTCGCTCGCGGGGTCGCTCGCGGCGGCCTTGTCGGCGCCGGGGGTCTCGTCCTCGTCCTCGTCCTCGAGCGGGACGAAGTCGAAGCCGTCGTCGCCGGCGACCAGGCCGAGGCCGTGCTCGGCGGCGATCTTGCTCAGCTGGTCGTGGATCTTGCGCTCGGCCGCGCTCTGCTCGCGGTGGATCTCGACCTGCAGCCGGTGGCGGACGCGGCCCTCGAACACCTCGTGGACGGCGGCCTCGAGGCGGGCGTGCAGCTCCTCCATCGCGCGGACGAAGGCCGGACCTGCTCCTGCGGGCAGGAACGCAGGGACAGGTTCCAAAGGCCAGCGAGGGTTGACGAGCAGGACGAGGTCGCGCGGGGCGGGGCGGCGGCGGGCCTCCTCGCGGGCGAGGGCGACCGCGGTGAAGGTGCGGCCGGTGCCGCGGCGGCCGACGACGGCGACGTTGAAGCCGGGGGCGCGCTCGGCCAGGCCGCGGCGGAGGGCCATGGCGGCGCGGTTCTGCGGGGCGATCCGCAGGTCGAGCACGAGCTCGGACGGGCCCTCGGGCAGCGCGTCCTCGCGGACGGTGACGGTGCACTGCTCGGGGCCGAGCGGAGAGACCTGGCGGGTCACGACCGGGTCGGCCGCGGCGGCAGGCGGGCTCAGCCGGACGGTGGCGGACGTCGACGCACCCGCGTCCGTCGCGCCACGAGGGGCGCGACCGGAGCGGGGGCGGGGCGACTTGGGGCTCGGGCGGGAGCGCGACGGCATCTCAGCTCGCCGGCGCCGGCTCGGGTGCCTTGTCGGCGACGGGGAGGTCGCCGCCGATCGCGGTGATCGTGCGGGCGATGTTCTGCCGCTGGTCGGCGTCGGTCTCGGGGTGCTCGCTGAGCTCGCGGAGGATCTGCAGCATCAGCGTGCGGGTCTCGGCCGGACCGTTGTTGATGATCTGCTCGAACTGCGCGGTGCAATCGTCCTCGTCGCCGCGGGTGCGGAGGATCCGGATCACGCAGGTGTAGGCCCACTCCGGCGCGCGGTGGTAGAGCGAGGGCAGGCCGCCCAGGAGCACGGCGAGGTACTGGTCGAACTTCTCGAGGACGTAGAGGATGTTCCAGTAGACCCCGTGCGGGTCGTTGTCCTCGAGCAGGTCGAGCAGGCGCGGCAGCACGGCCGGGTCCTCGATCTGCTCGAGCAGCTCGACCAGCGGCGGCAGCTCCTCGCGGATCTCGACCTCGGTGCCGAACTGGGCGAGGTGGTGGATCCGCTGCAGCAGGCCGCCCAGGTTCTCGAGGCTGGGCGGCGGCGGCTCGTCGTCGAACTCGTCGTCCTCCTCGGCGATCTCCAGGACGCTCTTCTTGCGCTCGGCCGGCGGGACGGCGGGCTGAAGCGTGAGCGGGGACAGCGGCGCAGCGGGCGCGGCGGGGGTGGCGCGGGTCAGCGCGGCCTCGTCGAGCTCGTTGCCGTCGCCGGCGCCCTCGTCCTCGATGTCGGCGCCTTCATCCTCGCCGTCGCCCTCGGCCTCGACCTCGTCGATCTCCTCGTCGACCTCGACCTCGGCTTCGACCTCGTCCTCGTCCTCGAACTCGGGCTCACGGGCCTTGGCCGGCTTGCGCGCGGGCTTGGCGACCTCGGCCGGCTTGGCCTTGGCGGCCTTGGCCGGCACCTTGGCCTTGGCCTCGACCTTGGCGGGCTTGGCCTTGGCGGCCTTCTTCGGCTCCTCGACCGCCTTGGCGGGCTTGGCGGGCTTGGCCGGGGCTGCCTTGGCGGCGACCTTGGCGGGCTTGGCCGCCTTGGCCGGCTTCTCGGCGGGCTTCGCGGCGGCGACCTTCTTGGCCGCGGCGGGAGCCTTCTTGGGCGCTACCTTGGCGCTGGCCTTCTTGGCGCTGGTGCTCTTGGCGGCCGTGGCCTTGCTGGTGGCCTTTTTGGCGGGTTTGGATCGCGTCGACGCTGCCACGGGGCTTTTCTACGCGATCGTACGCGGGGATGGCAAGCCCTCGAGCGAGAGGGGTAGACTCCGGGCCGTCATGGCGTCGCGAACAGTGGTGGATTCCGTGGTGTGCGTGGAAGCTCCGCCGGCGGGTGCCGCGGCGGCCGAGGACCGCGCCAGCGCCCTGCGGGCCCGCTTTCCCGGGGCCATCGTCGAGCGCTATCTCGACCGCGCGCCCGAGGTGGGTCGGCGCGTCAGGATTGCCGCAGGCGCGGCCGTGATCGGCGACGTGCTGCTCGCCGACGACGTGAGCGTCTGGTACGGCTGCGTCCTGCGCGGCGACGTGAACCGCGTCGAGATCCGCGAGCGCAGCAATGTGCAGGACGGCACGGTGGTCCACCTCGGCGACAACGATCCGACCTTCGTGGCCGAAGAGGTCGTGATCGGCCACCGAGCGGTCGTCCACGGCTGCCGGATCGGCGGCGGCACGCTGGTCGGGATCCAGGCCACCATCCTCGACGGCGCGGTGATCGGCGAGGGCTCGATCGTCGGCGCCGGCGCGCTGGTCACCGCGGGCACCGTGGTGCCGCCGCACTCGCTCGTGCTCGGGGCCCCCGGCAAGGTGATCCGCACGCTGACGGCCGCCGACGAGGCGATGCACCGTGGCCTGGCGCACAAGTACGTGCGCCTGGCCCATAATTATCGCGTCGGTTGAGGCCGAGCGCCGGGCGCGCGGCCGGCGAGCCGATCTGAGGTCGCCCGCCCGCGAACTCGCGTGCGCCGGTCGCAAGGCGCGAGGTCGATCCTCGCGGCGTCAACCCGTGGTCGTCGAGCTGCTCGAGGTCGAGCCCGTCGTGCCGGTGGTGGTGGTGTCGCCGGTCGTGGTGGTGGTGTCGCCGGTCGTGGTGGTGGTGTCGCCGGTCGTGGTGGTGGTGTCGCCGGTCGTGGTGGTGGTGTCGCCCGTCGTGACCCCGAGGTCCGGCGGCTCGCAGATGCCGTCGGCGGTGCGGCAGCGCAGGTCGCCGCAGCAGGACTGATGATCGAAGCACCAGCGGCCGAGGTCGAGCGCGCCGATGCACGCGCTCTCGTCGGCGCACTCGGCCGGGCCGCGCTCCCCGCCGAGCTCGCCGGTGGTCCGGCCGTAGTCGGCGACGCAGATCGCGTCGGTCTCGCAGTCGCCGCTCTGCATGCAGCCGGTGGTGCTCGAGCTGCCGGTGCCGGGCGTCGTGGCCTGGCCTCCGGTGTCGCCGTCGGTCACCGCCGGCAGCGACGGCGGGCGACAGGCGGCGAGGACGAGGACGACGGCGAGGCGGCGCACGCCGGCGACGATAGCAGGCCCGGGCGCGCGGCTCGAACGCCGCGCGAAGCGCCCCCAGGGCGGCGGCCCGGCGGTCACGGCTCGAACACGCAGCGGACGCGGAACGGCTTGCGGTCGCGCGGGATGGTGGTCTCCTGGCCCGACTTCGGGTCGACGATCCAGGCCTGCGCGGCGTCCTCGGCGAAGGCGGTGCGGGTCCAGTGGAAGCCCTCCGCCTGCTCGAGGTCGGCGATCTCGCCGAAGCGCTTGACCTCGTCGCGGTCGGGCAGGCGCCAGTGCTTGAAGCCGCCGAGCTCGAGGTCGCGGCAGTGCGTCTCGCCGGCGGGCTGCAGCTTGTCGGGGCAGGCGTGCTGGGCGTCGCAGCGCTGGACGTAGATCGGCTTCTTGCGGTCGGGCAGCAGGGCGGCGCCCGCGGGCGGGGCCGGCGGGTTCATCTTGGGCTCGGCGAACGGCTCGGCCTTGGCGGGCGGCTCGGCCGCCTTGGCGGGTGGCTCGGCGGCCGGGGCGGGGGCGGTCTTGGCCGCTTCGGAGCCGCAGGCGGCCAGGAGGGCGAGGACGAGGAGCGATCGCGCGATCACGAGGGCAGGGTAAACAGGTCGGGGCGGATTCAACAAGGCGACGACAGCGCGAAAGCGCGCGACGTGGGGGCGGCTCGCGGGCGGCGCCAGGAGAGGTGAGCGGTCGGAGAGACGACGTGGTGGTCTTGCGGGCGCGGGGCGGCGGGGCAGGTCGCCAGGTGAGGTATGGTCGCGGGGATGGCCGGCACATGGATCGCGCTGCTCTGGGCCCTGACGGGCGAACCCGCGAGCGGCGAGGCGGCGGCGGGCGAGGTCGTGCGCGCGAGCGAGGGGTCGACGGACGAGGCGAGCGGCGATTACTCGCGGGCGCCGGGGGTGGAGGTGCCGCCGGCGATCGAGGCGCGGCTGGCCGAGCTGGCGGCGGCGTTCCGGCGGGCGACCGGCAAGCCGCTGGTGATCACCGACGGCACGCGGCGGCCCGAGGTGCAGGCGGAGCTGATGCTCCGCAACCTCGAGCGCGGCGACGACGTGGTCCGCAACTACGCCAACAAGTCGGCGGCCAGGGCGGTCGCGGAGGCGTACGCGAAGGCGCGCGAGGCCGGACGCACGGCGGCGCTGGCGGCCCTGACGGCGGTGATCCGCACCCAGGTGGCGGCCGGTGATTACGTGTCGAAGCACCTGCGCGAGGGGGCGGTCGACGTCCGCTGCCTCGACCTCGACAAGCGCGAGCGGGCGGTCCTCAAGAAGCTGGCGAAGGCCCGCGGGATCGCGGTGGTCGACGAGAGCCGCACGAGCACGCCGCACTATCATCTCAATTTCGTGCGGTGAGCGGCTGGCCTCGAGGGCATGTGCCTGGGGGCATGTGCATCGGGGCATGTGCTTTGGGGCATGTCCTCGAGCGCTGTGTGTCGCGGGGGTCGAAGCTCGGCGGAGAGCGGGCCGGCGCGGGGCGCCGAGGTCGCGAGCGGCGACGGCTTCGAGCGCGACGCCTCGACGGGCGAGGTCGGGGGCGGGCTGCGCGGGATTCCGCAGATGAAGAAGGGCTGAAAATTGTCGGCGGGCTGCGTGCGACCTGGGCGGAAAGGGCTCGTCCTTCTTCTGCGAGATGAATCCCGCATCGCGCACTCTTTCGACTTCTCTGTTCGCCCTCGCCCTGGCCGCTTGCGGCGACAGCGGCAGCGACCCCCTCACCGCCACGGCCGGCGTCACCGCGACCGACCCCGGGCCGACCAGCGAGACCTCGCCGCAGACCACGACGGGCGCCGACACCACGACGGGCGACGACACCACCACGGGGACGCCCGAAGACCCGACGACCAGCAGCAGCACCACCGACGCGGTCGATCCGTGCGACGCCTGCGGCGAGAACGCGAGCTGCCGCGGCGACACGTGCGTCTGCGACGAGGGCTTCGAGGGCGACGGGCAGACCTGCTCCGACGTCGACGAGTGCGCGGGCAAGAACGACTGCGCCGTGGACGCGACGTGCTCCAACACGCCGGGCGGCTACGACTGCGCCTGCAACGAGGGCTACAAGGGCAACGGCTTTGTCTGCTCGGACGTCGACGAGTGCAACGAAGACCTCGACATGTGCAGCCCGAACGCGTCCTGCACCAATCAGGACGGCGGCTACAAGTGTACCTGCGAGGACGGCTTCACCGGCGACGGCTTCACGTGCAACGGCAGCAAGCAGTTCGGCGAGAGCTGCGAGGCCGGAGAGGAGTGCGCGAGCGGGCTGTGCCTGGTCGGCGGGTTCGACATGTGCACGGTGCCGTGCTCGCAGAACGTCGCCAACGACTGCGGCGCGCAGGAGTGACCGGCCTGTGCGTGCAGGTGGGGGTCGACCAGTACGCGTGCGCGGGCGACATGACGTTCGGCGCGGACAAGGACGACGAGGTGCTGCAGGCCGGTGACAAGGTGTCGCGCACGTTCCAGACGAAGACCGACGCCGACCTGTTCCTGGTCAACATCGCCATCGCCGGCGACTACGCGGTGATCGCCACGCCCGACCCGGACGACGACATCCAGCTCGACTTCTACCAGGCCGACGCGTCGGAGTTCGGCACGGTGAACATGTTCGGCGTCGGTCAGGCGGAGAGCGCGATCATCACCACCCAGCCGGGGGTGTTCTTCATCGTCGCCCGCAACATCGGCGCCAGCAACGGCAACTACACGATCGAGGTCGTCAAGCAGTGACGGCGGCGGCGTGGCCGGCGAGCGCACCAGGAGCGTGACGGCGACGGTCGATGCAGCGGCGGTGGCTCGACGAGCGAGGTCGTCGAGCGGCGACCGGCGCGGCCGGCGAGTCGACCAGGAGCGCGACGGGGACGGTCCACGCAGCGACGGCGGCGCCACGATCGAGGTCGTCGTGCCGGGGTCGGGGCAGCGACGGCCACGCGCTCGAAAAGGTCGAACCATGACCGGAGCGGCGAGGCCGGCGAGTCGACCAGGAGCGTGACGGCGGATGCTCGGCGCGGCGACGGCGGCTACACGACCGAGGTGATCGAGCCGTG
Source organism: Nannocystis pusilla (assembly GCF_026626665.1). GTDB lineage: Bacteria > Myxococcota_A > Polyangia > Nannocystales > Nannocystaceae > Nannocystis > Nannocystis pusilla. Next base: position 4,597,092 of record NZ_JAPNKE010000002.1, on the reverse strand, counting down.
ACCGGCGCGGCGAGGTCGGCGAGCGCACCAGGAAGGAGTCAGCGGTCAGGGAGGACACGAGCGGGGCGGTCGCCGTGCTCCCGGAGCGGCGGAGTTGTGGCAGGATGCCGACTGCGCCGTGTCCACGCCTCCGTCCAGTCCGCCTGCCGACGCGCGCTCGCTCGCGGCCGCGCTCGCGCGCGCGGTGAGCCGCGGGGCGGCGGCCTGGCCCGGCCTCGAGGTGGCGCCGGCGACGTTCCAGGCGCACCTCGAGGCGCGGGTGCCGGGCGAGGGCGATCGGATGGCGGCGCTCGAGGCGATGGCGATCGAGGACCTCTATCTCGCCTGCGCGTGCGTCCACGGCGACCGTCGGGCGATCGCTGCGTTCACCGAGCGGTTCGTGCGGGTCAGCGTGGCGGCGGCGGTCCGCTCGCGCCGCGACGGGCCGGCGGCCGACGACATGGTCCAGCTGGTGCTCGAGAAGCTGCTGGCGCCGCGCGGGGAGCTGCCGCCGCGGCTGGCCGAGTTCAGCGGGCAGGGCGGGCTGCGGGCGTGGGTCCGCGTGACGGTGGTGCGCGCGGGCATCGACCTCGAGCGCGCGCAGGCGCGGCGGATCGTCGCCGACACGGGGGAGCCGGCCGAGAACCTCGAGGAGCTGGCGACGACGACCGACCCCGAGCTCGATTACCTCAAGCGGCACTACCGCGAGGCGTTCCGCGAGGCGTTCGCGGCGGCGCTGGCCGAGCTCGACCCGCGCTCGCGCAACACGCTGCGCCAGCACCTGGTGGAGCGCCTGAGCATCGACCAGATCGGGGCGCTGCAGGGGGTGCATCGGGCGACCGCGGCGCGGTGGATCGCCCGCAGCCGCGAGGAGCTGCTGACAGGCACGCGCGAGCAGCTGCGCGGCCGGCTCCACCTGAGCGAGGGCGAGTACGCGAGCATCATGCGGCTCATCGACAGCATGCTCGAGGTGAGCGTGCAGCGGCTGCTGTCGGGGTGAGGGCGGGTGGCTTGAAGGACATGTCTCGATAGACATGTCATCCCGAGGACGCGAGGTCGGGCGCTCGCCGCGTCGGCGGTGTCATCAATCGCGGTCTAATGGACATGTTTCAAAGGGCATGTCCTTACGATAATGTCCGCGAGGACATCCGAGGGCCGCCCGGTCAGGGCGCCGTCGCGGCGGTCCGGGTGAGCGTGAGGGCCTCGGGGTGGGCCGCGAACCAGCTGTCGACCGAGTCGCGCAGCTGCGGGCTCGGGTCCTTCATCGTGCGCAGCTGCTCGCGGGTGGCGGCCATCATCCGGGCCGCCCGGGCCCGCTCGGCGGGGCGCGCCCACAGGGTCCGCGCCAGGGACATCTGCGCCTCCAGCGGGCCGAACGGGTCGGCGCCGCGGGTGAGGATGGCGAGGGCGCGCTCGAAGCTGGCGATCGCGTCGTCGGTCCGGCCCAGGCGCTGCTGACAGTCGCCGAGGCGCTTCTGGGCCCGGCCGACGAGCTCGTGCTCGGGGCCGAAGTGCTTGGTGCGGATCGCCAGGGCCCGGGTGTACGAGGCCAGCGCGGTGTCGAGGTCGCCGGCGTGCATCTGCTCGCCGCCGAGAGCGATGAGCGTGGTGGCGAGGGCCGGGTGCTCGGACCCGAGGCCGCGCTCCTGGATGCGAACGCCGCGCTCGAGCAGGGCGCGGGCCTGGTCGTGGGCGTCGAGGGCGCGCAGGGTGATGGCGAGGTTGCTGAGGGTGAGGCCGATGTCGGGGTGCTCCGGCCCGAGCGTGCGCTCCTGGATCGCCAGCGCCTGGCGCAGCAGATCGTGGGCCTCGCCGTGCTCGCCGAGCTCGCCCTGGACCGTGGCGATGTTCTGCAGCGCGGTGAGGGTGCGCGGGTGGCCGCGCCCGAAGGTCCGCTCGCGCGTGGCGAGGACCTGGCGGAACAGGGCGACGGCCTCGCTGCGCCGGCCGAGGCGACTGAGAGTCGCGCCGATGTTGTTGCGCACGACGGCGACGTCGGGGTGATCGGGGCCGAACACGCGCTCCAGGGCCTCGGCGGCGCGGTGGAGCGAGGCGAGGGCTTCATCGTGACGACCCTGGCGCTGCAGGCCGACGCCGATGTCGCTGTGGGCCCGCGCGACGTCGGCCTCGTAGGCGGGGCCCAGCGCTTCGAAGCCGGCCAGCGCGGCGCGGTAGCTGGCGAGCGCCGGGTCGTACTGGCCGCGCGCGCTGTGGAGCTGACCGACGCGGACGGCGAGCTGCGCGGCGCGGGCGGCGTCGGCCAGGCGATGCACCGCCGCGTCGGCGCGCCGGGCCGCCTCCTCGGCCGCCGGGTACTCGGCCCGCGCGCGGCGGACGTGGACGAGCTCGATCCACCCGTCGGCGGCGGCCTCGACGTCGCCGCCCGCCTCGGCGGCCCAGACGGCGTCGGCGAGGGTCTGCTCGGCGGCCGCGAGGTCCTCCGCGAGCTCGGCCTGGGCCCGGCCGACCTCGACCCCCGCCTCGGCGACGGGCCAGCCGAGCTCGAGCTCGCGGGCCCGGGAGAGGGCGGCCTCGGCCTGGCTGCGGGCCTGCGACAGCTTGCCGGCGCGGCGGAGGGCGCGAGCCCTGGCGATCTCGGCCTGCAGCGCGGCTGCTTCGGGGCGCCCGGGATCGGGGCGGCCGCGGGCCTGGAGGGCCTCGATGTCGCCGCAGGTCTGCAGGCCGCCGAGCGCGTGGGCCATGGCCGGGGCGGCGAGGACGACGTCGGCGTCGGCGGTGACGAGGACGCCGGTGAGGGCGCCGAGCTCGTCGAGGCGGCGCTCGAGACAGGCGACGCGCAGGTCCATGACGGCCTCGGATTGCTCGCCGCGGGCCCGCGTGGCCAGGCAGTTCTCGGTGTAGGCGGCGGCCCAGGCGGCGGCGTGGCCGTCGAGGAGCGGGGCGACCGAGGCCCAGGCGGCGGCGGCGTAGGGGGCCCGGGTGGCGGCGAAGGCGGCCTGGGCGGTCTGGCGGGTCGGCGCGTCCCAGACGCCGCGCAGCTTGTCCTGCGCCCCGCTGCACAGCTGCGACCACGGCTCGGGGGCGCGCTGCCGGGCGACCACGTAGCCGCCGGCGGCCGTGGCCACGAGCGCGAGCAGGCCGGCGGCGAGCAGGCGTCGACGCGCGCGGCGGCGAGGCGTGGCCCGCAGCGCGGCGAGCAGGGCCCGCATGTCGGGGTGACGCGCGGCCGGCTGGACCTCGAGGCCGCGGGCGAGGATCGCCGCCAGCCAGGCCGGCAGGACGCGATCGGGCGGCGCGGGGCGCAGGTCGCCGCGGCGCACGTGATCGGCCAGCTCGGTCAGCGTGCGCCCGGGGAACGGCCGGACCCCGCAGACCGCCTCGTAGAGGGCGACGCAAGCTGAACTGATCGCTGCGCGCGTCGGCGGGGCGGCCGTCGAGCTGCTCGGGGGCCATGTAGGCCGGGGTGCCGAGCAGCGCGCCGGTGACGGCGAGGACGTCGGGATCGTCGGCCGCGACGGCGCTGGCGTTGTCGGCCGAGAAGACGCGCGCCATGCCGAAGTCGGCGACGCGGACGCGGCCGTCGGCGCCGACCAGGACGTTGTCGGGCTTGAAGTCGCGGTGGACGATGCCGGCCGCGTGCGCGGCGGCGAGGCCCTCGCCGGCGGCGAGGAAGACGTCGACGATCTCGCGCCACCCGCGGGGCCGCTGCGCGAGCCACTGGCGGAGGGTGCAGCCGTCGACGAGCTCGGTGGCGATGAACACCCGCTGGGCCAGGGCGCCGACGTCGTAGATGGTGACGACGTTGGGATGCGAGAGCTGGGCCAGCGCCCGCGCCTCCCGCAGCAGCCGCGGCTGGATCGCGCGCCAGCCGGCGTCGGCCTCGGGGCGGACGCGCAGCAGCTTGAGCGCGACGCGGCGATCGAGCTCGGGGTCGAAGGCGGAGTAGACGGTGCCCATGTTGCCCATGCCGATGCAGTCGAGCACGACGTAGCGCCCGAGGCAGTCGCCGCGCAGCAGGGGCGGGGCGTCGGCGCCGTCGTCGACGTCGCCGCTGCCGCGGCTCAGGTAGGCCTGGGCGTAGCGGGTGACGAGCTCGAAGCAGGCGCGACAGCCGTCGATGTGGCGCTCGACCGCGGCCCGGGAGAGGTCCGTGCCTGCGCCGTCGACGAACTGGGCCAGCGCGGTCTCGTCGAGGCACGGCCCGGGGTCCGTCGTCGCACCCGGGTCGGGATGTGGCGCGATCGCTGGCAAGGCGGGGCGGATGATAGTTCAGGCGGCGCGAGGCGGTCGAGGGCGGTGGGGCGCAGGGCCAGTACGTCCGCCCGGGGCTCGGCCCGACGACGGGCGCCGGTCCGAGACCTCGGGTCAGGCCCGCTCGAGTCCCCCCGGCGTCACCCCGGGGTGAGCGACGGTGGGGCGGCAGGCGGTGGTCGGGACATGTCTCTTGGGTCATGTAGAACCGGGCGACGGCGTACGTATGCGCACCGGAGCACGAGGGGCGCCGGAGGGCGGCACCACGGGTGCGATCGGACATGTCCTTTCGGGCATGTGAAGCCGGCGACGACGGCGGAGGTGCACGTCGGCGAGCGCGAGCACGGAGCGGGCGACCGCGATCGCGCCCGACGACGGCGAGCAAATGCTCCCCGAGCCGCGCGCAGGGCGGGCCAGCCTCGACCCTTGCGCGGAGGATATGGGAGCGGGTAGAGTCGTCGCGGCCGAAAAAGGTGGACCGGTTCGGTGAGCCCCGGTCAGCCCGCGCTCCTGCGGGTCGATGTTCCCCCGCGAGGGTGAGTTCCCACGGCCGTTTCGGGCGCTTCGCGCCCGGAAGGCTCACCATGCGCTTGAATCATCTCGACCTCCAGGTCACCGACGTCGCCCGCAGCGTCGATTCTCGAACAGATCTTCGGCCTCGAGCTGCAGTCGAACCGGCGCTCGCCGGTGATCGCCATCCTCGGCGACGGCGCCGGCTTCGTCCTCGTGCTGCAGCGGCGCGAGGCGGTGGCTTACCCCGAGGGGTTCCACGTCGGCTTCCTCGTCGACGACGTCGCGCTCGTCCACGCGGTGCACGCCCGCGCGACCGCGGCAGGCCTGCCGATCTCGCCCGTCGAGACCGACAACCGCAGCACTCGCACGTACTGCCGGGCCCCCGAGGGCTACCTGGTCGAGGTCGGCTGCCCGCGGGTCACCGCGTCGCGCGGCTGAGGCGCTGCCTCCACGGGCCGCTGACTTCGCTCGGCGGGCGCCGTAGCTCGGATCGAAGGACATGCTCTAAAGAACATGTCCTTTCTTGAGGTCTTGTCGGCGGGCGCCGCAGCTCGGCCCGAAGGACATGTTTCAAAGAACATGTCCTTGCTTGCAGGTCTTTACCCGGCGGCCTGCTCGGGGCGGGCGTAGGCGCGGGCGACCAGGCTTGCGAGGGCGGCGGCGTCGTGCTCGCCGGGGACGCGGCCGAGGGTGCGCTCCATGTCGCGGACGATCGGCGGGAGGGAGCGGCGGCGCTTGCCGCCGACCTCGGCCTCGGAGGCGAGCCGGTCGGCGGGGGGCGCTGCGGCCAGCTCGGGAGGTCGACGGCGCGGGCGAGCTCGTCGCGCTGGTCGGGACCGACCTCGGCGAGGGCGCGCAGGGCCAGCTCGCCGAGGATCTCGCCGGCCTGGGCCAGCTTGTCGCGCATGTACGCGTAGGTCTCGTCGGGGCTCATGTCGCGCGTGAGGTCGAGGTAGAGGCTGGCGAGCAGCGACGGGATCACCGGCAGGACGACGTTGACGGGGCGCGGGGTGTTGTCGATCCGGCGGGCCCACTCGCTCAGCAGCTTCTGGGCGCGGAACTGCAGCGCCGCGAACTCGCGGCCGAGCAGCTCGAAGCGCTCGTGCTGGTCGGCGGGCAGCTTGAAGACGCCGCGGAAGAAGTACTGGCAGACGAACGACCAGTAGACGAAGTCGTCCCAGTAGACCTTGGCCGGCAACACGCGCGGGCTGCCGTAGACCGGGGCGGCCTTGCGGTACAGCTCGCAGGTGGTGTCGAAGAACTGCAGGTAGAGGCGGTCGAAGCGCTCGGCGACCTCGGCGACGTCGCCGCCGCGCAGGCGGGCCTTGAGGATCTCGAGGGTGAACGAGGCGGCGAGGGCGATGAAGTCGGAGCCCGGCGAGTAGAAGGGGTCGTGGAAGGCGCCGGCGTCGCCGATCAGGGACCAGCGCTGCGGCGAGAACATGCGCGCGGTCGCGTGGCTGTAGTGCTTGAGGGTCAGGAAGTCGACCATCGGCAGGTCCTTGATCTGGGCGAAGCAGCGCGGCTCGTGCTTCTCGACCCAGGCGAGCGCGCTCGCGGGTGCGGACGGTGTCGAACGGGTGCAGCTCGTCGTGGACGACGATGCCGATCGAGGTGTGGTCCTGACCGTCGTCGCCGGGGGCCAGCGGGATGTACCAGAGCCAGTAGCCAGGGCCCATGAAGTGGACGGTCGAGTACCAGCGGATGTGCTCCGGGTCGCGCTGGTGCCACGCGGTCGCTTCGGCGGGGACGAGGTCGGCGACGTCGACGCGGCCGGGCACGCGCCACCAGGCGGCGTGGGCGAGGTGGCCGCTCGGGCGGGTGAGGCCGAGCTTGCCGCGGAGCAGGCCGCGGCGGCCGGTGGCGTCGACGAACCACCCGGCCCGCACGGTCCGCGGGTCGCCGCCGCCGTGGGCCTCGAAGCGGACGAGGTGGTCGCCGTCGCCCTCGTCGAGCTCGACGTCCTTGACGACGTAGCCCTCGATCGAGGTGACGCCTGCCTCTTCGTTCATGTCCCGAAGGTCCTGTTCGAGGCGGCCGCGGTCGAGCTGGAAGGAGGGCACCTTGGCCCGCTCGGGCGGACCGATCTCGGTGCGGTCCTCGAGCGCGTGGGTGTGGCCGCCGCCGGGAAAGAAGCGCAGGCCGTTCTTGAGGTAGTGCTTGGCGCGCAGGTACGCGTCGAGGCCGAGGACGACGCTGAAGAAGTGCGAGGACAGCTCGACCGAGGACTCGCCGACCTTGTGCGCGGCCACGGGCAGCGGCCGCCGCTGGCGCTCGATGACGCAGACGCTGGCCTCGGGGAGCTCGCGCCGGAGCAGGCGCGCGAGGGCTTGGCCGGCGAGCCCGCCTCCGCCGATCACGACGTCGAAGCGCGGGGGGAGCGACGAATCAGAGTGTTCCTGGGACATGTGCGCGAGAGCGGGGAGGAGGATAGCGGAGGGCGTGGCCCATGGTGCGTGCGTTCTCGCGCCGGTGAGCGGCGGCGAGACGTCGGCGATCGCCGGGCGAGGCGCGGCGATGGTGTTCCGCCCGGCTCGCTGGTCGAGATACCCTCGCGCGGAGATGCTTCGCCGCGTCGCGTGGGTGTCGGCGCCGATCGGCGCTCCAGCGGCCGCCGCGGCCGGTGTGGACGCCGGCGGCGAGGCCGCGACCGCGAAGCGCGCGCGCGGGTCGACCACGAGCCGGTCCGCCACGAGATCGGTGCGGTCGAGGGCGGGCGCGGTCGTGAGGATGGGCGCCCGGACGGTCGCCGCTGGCCGAGCCGAGGCCCGCGACGCCGAGGCGCGCTCGATCGAGGGCGCGGCGGCCAGGGCGCCGCGCGCCGGCGGGCGCCGGGCGCATCCAGGGGCATGTCGGGAGAGACATGTCTTTTGGAGAATGCTCGATCAAACATGTTTTTAAGAACATGTCCCAAGGGGCTGCGAGGAGGGCGGGCGTGACCGGCACGGCGGCGGCGCTCGCGGAGCGGCTCCTCGACGATCCGGACGACGCCGAAGCGTGGGCGGACGGCTTCGCCGTCGGGGTGACGTTTCATGTCGGCGGTCGTCGCGACGCCCGCGGGCTGCACGAGCTGATGGCCGATCGGCGGGCGCATCTGTTGAGCCGGCTCGAGCTCGTGTTCGCCGAGGAGGCGCCGGCGTGCGGGCTGGCGGCGCTGGAACAGGCCGATCTGGGGCGCCTGCGGACGTTGCGGGCCGCGTTCTCGCCGGTCGAGGGCGCCGCGCTGGCGTTGCTCGATCTGCTGAATGCCTCGATCGACGGGGCGCCGTTTCGCGGGCAGTGCCGGTCGCAGGTGCTGGTGCGCAGCGCGAGCGAGCGCGGGTGGATCGCAGGGTTCTTGCGCGAGCAGGCGCCGGCGCCCGAGCCGGTGTTCGCGCGGCTGAACAAGTCGGCGCTGTGCCCCGAGCCCGAGGCGCCGCTGCCCGGCATGAGCTTTCCGTCCTCGCCGGACTTCGAGGCGGCGTTCCCCGCGGACTGGGACGCGCCGCGGCACGAGGAGGTGATCGCGGTGTATGCCCGCGCCCGCCTGTGGGCGTTGCGGCGGATCTTCGCCGCGCCGATCACGATGCTGGGCAAGGAGCTGTTCCTCGACCCGACGCGGTTCGTGGTCGAGGATGGCCGGATCCACGTGCTCTCGCGCGAGCGGCTGGGGCCGGTCCACTTCGCCGGCGCGGTGTTCTTCCAGCCCGAGGACTTCGTCGGGGTCGACGGCACGATCGACGCGCTGCAGCCGTTGGTGCCGCCGATCGCGTTCCGCGAGGAGGGCGAGCTGCTGCACCTGTGCTGCGATCTGTTCCGCAACGCGTGGATGGTGAGCCACCGCAGCGAGGCGGTGCCGGTGCCGCGGATCCGGACCGAGGACGACGTCGCGCCGGATCATCCGGAGTGGTTGCTCGCGGCGTCGCTCGACCGCGACGGGCTGATCGCCGAGACCGCCGACGAGCTGCCGCGGGGCAAGCGTTCGCGCCAGCGGTGATCCGAGCCTCGCTGCCGGTCGGGATCTCGCGCCAGAGGTGACGCGAGCGCCGCTGCCGGTCAGAACTTGGCGCCGAGAGTGAGGCGGGCGTCGAACATCGCCGCGACGCCGCCGCGGCCGATGTCGAGGGTCACGCGCGGCTCGAAGTCGAGGAGGAAGTGGTCGCCGAGCATGCCCTGGATGCCGGCGCCGATCGGGGCGGAGAAGGCGGCCCCGGTGCTGTCGAGGCTGCTGTTCGACTTGTCGCTGGCGACGTGGATCACCGCGAAGCCGGCGCCGAGCAGGACGTAGCCGAACAGCTTGTCGCTGCCGCTGCCGAGCCGGACCTCGCCGAGCGCGCGAAAGACGTGGGTGCGGAGGCGCTCCGTCTGCGGGTTCAAGTTCGGGGTCAGCCCGTCGACTCTCTGCTGATTGAAGAGGTGCTCGAAGGTGAAGCCGTAGGCGCCGATGAAGGCCGAGTTCTGCGCGGGGATGATGCCGCCGATGCTGGCGCCCCAGCGGTAGAACACGGTGCCCGGCGAGCGGAACGGGACGGCGACGATGCCCGGCGAGACCAGCAAGTAAACGCCGCGATCGTGGAAGCTGCCGTCCTCGGCCGCGGCGCGCTCGGCCCGGCGCTCGGCCCGGGCGAGCTGGGAGCGGCGCGACGGCGCGTCGTCGAGGGAGGGGTCGCTGCGGCGGGTGACCTCGTCGATGCGCACCGCGGTGATGTCGGCCTTCGCCAGGTCGGAGATCGCCCCGTTGGGCTCCTTGAAGGCGACGGTGCCGGCGTCGTGGCCGAGCACGCGACCCCGCATCTCGCGGCCGCCGATGGTGAGGATGACCGGGCGGTCGACGTAAGCCGACCAGTCTGTCTCGGCCGGGGCAGGCGGCTCGGCCGGGGCGGGCTCGGCGGGCGGCGGGACGGCGTTCGACGGGGCGGTGGCGTCGGCGGCGAACGGGTCGGCCGCGTCGCCGGCCGGGGCGGCCGTGGCGGGGAATGCGACGAGGGATACGACCAGGCACGCCGCGACGGCGGCTGCCAGGGGACGGATATGCATGCGGCGGAGTCTATCCGTTTTCGCCGAGACACGGCGTCGCGGTCGCGGGTGGGCGAAGCTCCCACGGCGACCGTGGCCTCCAGCGAATTGATTGCATGTTTTAAGAGACATGTTCACATGGGCATGTCCTTCTAGACATGTCGCAACGGGCCCGCAGGGGGGCGTTCAGGTGCGCCAGCACTCGACGCGGTCGATGGTCTTGTGGCTCTTGTTGTCGACCGCGCTCCAGTAGACGATGCAGCGCTTGCCGGCGATGAAGGCGCTCTGCAGCAGGCCGAGGAGCTCGGGGTAGAGCGGGTTGTTGCGCCACAGGCAGGCCCAGGCCGACTTGCCGGGGATCGACGGCTTCATCTGCACGCACGGGCCCCGGCCCTGGACGGCGCTGTCGAGGTGGATCAGGTCGATGCGGCCGTGGTTGTTGCCGGTCAGGTACTCGTCGTCCTCGTCGTCGGCGCGGGCGGGGTTCGGCGCGCCGAGGACCGCGAGGAGGAGGGCGGTGCGGACGAAGTAATGCATGCGGGCGTTTCTGGGCGACGGGTGGCCCGGCTCCACCGGCGATCGGGCCGGCGGCTGCGGGCGATCGCGCGCGAGGCGGGCGGTCCTGCGGGGGTGCATCGGCGTTCGCGGGGCCTGTGATCGCGGCGACAGGGGCCCGGCGCGGGGCGAGCACGGCCGGTGCGAGGTCCGAGGCGGGTCGCGCGTCGCCGGCGGCGACTCCAGGTAGGATCGCGGCGATGTTCGTCTCGCGTCGCGCCGCCTCGCTCCTGCTGTCGCTGTCGTTCGCCTGCCAGGGCCAGGTCGGGGAGCCGACCGACACCGCGGTGTCGCAGTCCTCGTCGACGACGACCACGAGCGGGACCGCCTCGACGACGACGACCACGACCACGACCACCGCCGGCGAGGGTTCGACGGTTGACGACGGCTGTGACGCCCACGCGATCGGCGATTGGGGCGAGTGTGCGCCCGGCAACCTGGCCGGCTGCGGCTGGCAGGCGAGCGGCACCGACGGCGAGCTGCTGTGCCTCGCGCCCACCAGCGGCGGCTTCAATGTGTGCGGGATCCGCAACTGCGTCGACGTGTGCGACTGCTTTGCCCCGCCGGCCACCGGCACCGCGGTGCCGGTGTGCGCGGCGATCCTCGGCAGCGGCGCCAACGGCTGCGCGCTGTACTGCGCGGGCGGGCAGGTCTGTCCCGACGGGATGGAGTGCCAGTCGGGCTATTGCTACTGGGAGGGCTGACCCGCCGGCGATCCTGCGGGCCTATCGGACATGTCCTGGTAGACATGTCCGATGGGTGCTGCACGAGCGGGCGCGGCGGGTCCCGGGCCGAGCGCGGAGGCGGGTCGCCGGACCGATCGGACATGTCTTCGGAGACATGCCTGAACGATCAGGTGGCGGTCGGACGGGCCTGGGCGGCGCGGCGGGTGACGACGTCCTGCAGGGCGTGGCGCATGTCGCGGAGGATCCGCATGCCGCGGAGGTCGAGGTCGAGGTCGACGAAGGCGCGGGCGAGGTCGGGGCGCACGCCGCAGAGGACGCACTCGGCGCCGAGCAGGGCGACCGCGCGGGCCATGATGCCGATGGCGGCGGCGGTCTGCTCGTCGCAGTCGTCGAGGCCGGTGAGGTCGAGGATGACGTGGCGCGCCCGCGTGCGCGCGAGCTCGCCGAGCAGGCGCTCGGTCATCTGGGCGCTGCGCTCCTCGCCGAGGATGCCGATGATCGGCAGGGCGAGGACGTCGCTCCAGACCTCGAGGACAGGTGTGGACAATCGCTCGACGCTGCGGCGCAGGCGGGTGATGAGGGCCCGGTTCTCGCGGTCGAGCTGCTCCAGCGCGGCCTTGGCGTGGGCCAGGCCGTCCTCGACGCGGCGGCGGTCGGCGGCGTCGAGGGCGCGGGCGACGGTGTCGGCCAGCGAGGCGGCGAAGAGCTGCTCGTCGCGCGTGAACTGCCGCGCGGGGCCGACCTGCTCGTTGCAGAGGACGCCGACGAGGCGGCCGCGGCGGCGGATCGGGGCGTCGAGCAGGGCGCCGACGCCGAGCGGGCCGAGGTAGTCGCGCGCGAGCTCGCGGGTGGCCGGGTGGTCGTGGACGTCGGCGACGACGAGGGTGCGCGCGTCGGCGAGGGCGCGGAAGTAGGACGGGAACAGGCCGGCGTCGAGCTGCTGCACCGGGTCGGTGTGGTGCTCGTGCGACCCGCGGAGGTAGAGGTCGAGGCACTCCATGGCGGCCTGGTCGGCGGTGTAGATCCACACCGACGAGCGCCCCAGCTGCAGGCCCTCGGCGGCGGCTTCCGTCAGCACCGCCAGCGCACGATCGAGGTCGCCGGCGTCGATCGCGTCGCTCTGGGCCACGCGCAAAAGCAGCTGCTCATGCCGCTGCAGCGCGGCCTCCCGCTCGGGCGCGAGGTCCTGTCGCTTCTCGTCCACCATCGCCTCTACCCTGTATCACACCGGGGCTTAGCGGCGAATTCTGCAGGCGATCCGCCGACATGAGCGAACGCGCTCATTCGGTGTACCAGGGATACAGGGTGACGTCGCCTACGTCGTAGGTGCCGGCGCCGTTCAGGACGACGGGGACCGCGTCGAAGCGGACAGTCGACCCGCCCGGCGTACCGGGGCCCTTGGTTTCGTCGACCGCGACCTCGATCGCGCCGTAGGCAATTCCCTTGGCGCTGAAGCCGCCGGCCGCGTCGCTGCGCACCAGCTTGTCGCCGACCCATACGGGGACGTTCCGGACCCGCTTGCGCGACACGCCGTCGGGGACGAGCCGACCGCGGACGGTGTACGCCTCGCGGGCGGACGGTTGTTCGCCACGCCCGAGCAGCCAGGTAGTCCCGGTGTGACCGACGGCGAGCAGCAGCGGTCCCCGCGGACCGCCGCCGGCGAGCAGGCTGAGATCGAACCCGCCGGCCAGCGAGATCTCGACCTGCGGCGCGCCGGTGGCCGCGTCCAGGCCGACGAGGATGTCCCACGCGCGCCTGACGTAGACAGCGTCGTGGTCGGCCAGCAGCACGTCGGGTTCGAGGCCGTCGCGCCGCCACAGCTCGCGACCGCTGACCGCGTCGCGCGCCCGCAGCTCGACCTTGCCGCGGCGGTCGGGGACGTCGAAGGCGAACAGGCGGCTGTCCTCGAGGACAGCCGGCGCGGCGCCGCCGTCGTTCGGGTCGACGCCCCACACGCAGCGCGCGGCGCCGCCGGCGATCCGCCCGAGCTCGGCGCCGGTGGCCGGGTCGAGCCGGCGGTGACCGTCGGGCCCGGGCGCCTCGACGATCAGGGCGCCGTCGCCGGTGACGACGCCGCAGCCCTCGCCGACGGCGACGCCGGACCAGAGGATCGCGCCGGTGGTCGGGTCGAAGGCGAGCAGGCCGCGGTCGCCGCGGACGTAGCCGCGCTCGCCGTCGGTCCACGTGCGACTGGCGCGGGTGAACGGCTCCTGCTCGCCGCCGCGGAGGCGCCACAGCTCGCGGCCGTCGGCGAGGCCGAAGCCGACGATCGCGTCGACCTGCTGGCCGTAGATCTCGGCGACGAAGGTGCGCGGGGCGACGAACTGCTCGTAGGTCGAGCCGTAGTTGGCGAACGGGATCTGCCAGCGGATCCTGGAGGTGCCGCGCTCGACGGCGACGAACCGCAGGGTGCTGGACCAGCCGCCGCGCATGAGCAGGAGGTCGGTGCCGAGGCTGCGGACGGGGATGAAGTCGCGCAGGCCCTCGGGCAGGGCGGCGCTCGAGGGCGCCGCCGAGGCCGAGGTCGTCGGGCTTGCCGTCGTCGACGCCGGCGAGCCAGTCGTCGCCGACCGGCCACCAGCGGGCGGCGCCTTGCCGGGTCTCGTGGCGGCGCACGATGGCGAGGTTGGCCAGCGGGCGCTCGGGGGCGTGCCGCGGCGCGGGTGCGGCGAGCACCGGCAGCTCGACCTTGGCGGGCACGTAAGGGGTCCAGACGTCGAGGTCGACCGGGTCGACTGCCGTGAAGGGGGCGACGACGCAGCGCACGCCGGAGGTCGCCTCGGGGCCGTAGGGCGGGTCCTGGACGAAGTCGAGGCGGGGCTCCTCGCGCCAGCTGCCGCCGCGCAGGCGCGGGAACTCGCCGCGGAGGGTCCACTCGGTGACGTCGCCGGCGAGGTCCTGCACGCCCTCGGGGCTGGCGCCGGCGGGGTGCTGTCCCACGGGACAGGTGCTGCCGCTCTGGATGCACGCGCGGGTGCGGTCGAGCGGGAGGTTGCCCCACGGCCAGGTGCCGCCGCCGTCGCGCGCGCGGGCGGCGTACATCCACTCCTCGTCGTTCGGCACGCGCTTGCCGAGCCAGCTGCAATAGGCGCGGGCCTGCTCGAAGTCGACGCAATTGACGGGGTGGTCGCCGCGGTCGGCCCGGGTCAGGTTGCACTCGGCGATGTTGCCGACGACCGTGGGGGTGCAGGCGCCGGCGCGGACGCAGGCGCCGTAGGCGGCGGTGGTGACCTCGGTGAGGTCGATGCAGAAGCGGCCGACCTGCCCGGGGCCGGGTCTGCCGTCTTCGACGAGGACCATGCCCTCGGCGCACGGGCTCTGCGGCTCGCGCGCGTGCTCGTGCGGGGTGCAGGCGAGGAGCGCGACCAGGCCGAGCCAGCGACGGGTCATGCGAGGACGCTATCACGGGGCGCGCGCAGGGGCGCGGCCCGAAGGTCACGCGGGCAGCGGGAATGCGCGGGGTCGGTGGGGCGTCGGCGGCCGGGCGCTGTGGGATACTCGCGGCGCAACCGGTCATGCCGACGCTGATTTCACGCGACGAGGCGCTGCGACGCATCGAGGCCGAGGGCGGGGCGCCCGAGTGTCTGATGTGCGCGATCGTCCGCCGCGAGGTGGGGGCGGTCCATGCGATCGCCGAGGACGCGACGATGCTGGTGATGCTGCCCCGCTACGTGCGCCGCTGGGGCCACGTGATGGTGGTCCCGAAGCCGCACGTGACGTCGTTCGCGGAGGTGGAGCCCGCCCTGTGGGCCCGCGCCAACGCGATGGCGCACCAGGCGGCGCGGATGGTCGAGCGGGTGATGCGGCCGCGTCGCTGCTACGTGGCGTCGACGGGCAGCAGCGCGGGCGAGATGACGCAGACGTCGCGCCACCTGCACGTCCACGTGATCCCGCTGTACGAGGCCGACGACCGGCCGAGCGACGTGTTCTCGTGGAGCGAGGGGATCTACGTCGGCGAGCCGGAGGAGTGGGCGGCCCTGCAGGCCCGCTACCGCGAGGTCTGGGACGCGAGCTGAGCGAAGGCAGGGGACCCGCGAGGCCTGGCCTTCGGGGCAGGTCGCTTCGGCGGGCGCGAGGCGGAGGCGCGAGCCGAGCGAAGGAGCGAGGCTCGCGGGAACCTGACCTTGGGGGCAGGTCGGGTCGGGGGACGCGAGGTCGGAGGCGCGGGCCGAGCGAAGGAGCGAGGCTCGCGGGGACCTGACCTTGGAGGGCAGGTTGGGTCGGTGGACGTGAGGAGGTGCGAGCCGAGCGGGGCTCGCGGGACCTAACCTTGGGGGCAGGTTAGGTCGGTGGACGCGAGGTCGGAGGGGCGAGCCGAGCGAAAGAGCGCGGCTCGCGGTTACCTGACCTTGGGGGCAGGTTGCGTCGGTGGACGCGAGGTCGGAGAGCGAAGGAGCGAGGCTCGCGGGACCTGACCTTCGGGGAAGGTGAGGTCGGGCGGGTGAGAGCGCCTGCTACGGGGCCGCGAGCGGAGCCTCGGGGAAGGACGCTTCCGGGCGGTGGACCAGCGGCTCGCCGGCGGGATCGTAGCCGCGGAGGGCGGCGATGACCGCGGCGAGGTTGGCGGGCGTGGGCCGATAGCGCTCGTTGTCGAAGGCGAGGCGGGCGTGCCAGCGGTCGAGCGGGGTCGGCTCGCGCGGGGCGGTGGGCCACACGGCGGTGGCCGGGGCGCGCAGGGCAGCGGGGGGCAAGTGGGCGAGGTCGCCGCGGCGGAGCGACTCGAGCAGGGCGAGCTCGGCGTCGAGGCGGGCTCGGATGTCCGGGGTAGCGACGGACCACGCGGCGACCTGCGATTCGTTGCAGACGACGTACTCGCGGAAGGCGATCGGGTCGTCGGGGCCGTCGCGGACGTGATAGACGGCGCCGATCCGTCCGGGCTCGGCGAGGGCGACGGCGAGGTCGACTGGCTCTCCGGACATGTCCTCGAGGACAAACGGCTCGGCGGCGTGCGGGCGGAAGCCGACCACGAGGGCGTCCTCGGCGAGGTCGATGCGGACGAGGGCGTCGCCGTAGCGGCGCTCGCCGAGGCCGAGGACGGTGGCGAAGGGGCTGGTCCAGGCGTAGCGGCGGCGGCGATGGCCGGGGTGGTCGCGGAGGATCGCGGCCAGCGGGTGGACGTCGAGGAGGCGGTCGAGCGCGCGGAGGTAAGGCGAGCGCTCACCGACGTCGCCGTCGGCGACGAGCAGGCGCCGCGAGCGGCGGAGGGCGTCGACCTGCGCCGCGGTGGTCCAGGTGTAGAGGACGCGGCGGGCGAAGTCGTCGTGGTGGACCGCCGCGTCGTTGCGCGCGGCGGGCCGGGGCGGGAGGTCGGGAACTGGCGCGGAACGTTGATTCGCGGGCTCCGGCGCCGGCGGAGCGTCGAGGGGGCGCTCGCCGGCGTCGCGCGCCGGGCCGCATGCGAGGACCACGAGGCACCAGGCGGCGCGGGTCGGCGAGCGGCGAGGAGGTCGGCGCACGCGGAGAGCATAGCCCCGTTCGAGGGGCGGCGAATAGCGGGCGCGGGCCGGGGTGGAATGGGTATTCGCGAACGCAGGGGATTCTGGGGATTCGTGGTGACGCGGGGTGCGATGATTGGGCGCAGACGTCGGGGTGGACGCGGCGGTGGTAGCGAGCGCGCGCCCGCGCTCGATTGGTGGCACCGCGGCGGCGAGGTGCAACGCGTTTCAGCGGCGCGATCGCGGACGCCCGAGAGTGCCGACAGTCGCTGCGGCGGGCGCGGCGCCGGTACGAATGTTCGCCCGGGCGCGAGCGGGCGGCGGTATAAACATACCGTTCATGGCCAACGCGAAGATCAACATCGGCTTCGATATCGAATGGGATCTCGACCGCGGTTTGAATCTGTGGGCCGGGGTGCCGACGCTGAGCATGTGGGTGCCGTCGTCGGTGGCCGGGCTGATGTCGGGCCTGTGCGCGATGGTGGGGGTCGAGCGCTTCAACCTGTGCCTGCAGCTCGGCGGGCAACAGAGCGTGGAGGGCGACTGGGAGGTGATCGCCGGCGCGCCTTCGTTCGAAGAGGGCCTGGTGCGGATGCAAGACATCGCCTGGCCGGCCGGGTGGGGCCGCTGGCTGCTGGTCTCGCTCGACCGGGTCAGGCAGGAGGCCCGCTATCGCGTGATCAACGGCTGGGAGGCGCTGTACCAGCGGGCCCTGAACGTGAAGTGGGGCAGCGCGATGATCGCGGGCAAGCTGGCCGGCATCACGGCGAAGCTGTTCGGGGTGCCGTGCTGGGCCGAACAGACCAGCTTCGCCGCCGACGGGGCCGAATACGACGAGTTCTTGGTGACGCCGACGACGGTGACGCTCGAGGAGCGGATGCAGCAATTGCTGGCGGCGGGGCAGGCGACCTCCGCGGACCTGGCGGTGGCGCTGCAGCAGCTGAAGACGGAGATCGAGGAGCGGGCGCGCTCGGAGCAGCAAGTGCGCGAGAAGCTGCTGCTGATCCAGCAGCAAGAGCGAGCGCTGCGGACGCTGTCGGCGCCGATCCTGCGGATCTGGAGCGGGATCCTGGCGGTGCCGGTGATGGGCGCGCTCGACGAGACGTCGGTGGCGACGCTGATGGAGCGGCTGCTGCACGCGATCGAGGGCTCGGGGACGCAGCACGTGATCCTCGATCTGACCGCGGTCGAGCTGGTCGATACCAACACGGCCGACCACCTGCTCCGCATCGTCCGCGCGGTCGGCCTGCTCGGGGCGCGGGTGATCGTCACGGGGATCCGGCCGGCAGTGTCGCAGACGCTGGTGTCGCTCGGGGTCGATCTGGGCAAGATCCAGACGCAGCGCGACATGGAAGAGGGGCTGCGCGTGTGCCTCGGCGGCGAGGTCGGGCGCCGGAACTGAAGGGGTCGCCCCGCTCCGTACCTCCGGATCTGCCGCCCGCGTCGCCGGATGGAGCGCCGCCCGACCCGAGGCGTCCCCGAGGGCATCGTCTCCTCGACTCGTTCGGCTCCGAGCCTGGTCTGTGGGCCTATCCGCTGCCGTATGACGAGCCGCGCTCGGCGTCACGCAGCGGCCCGCGCCTGCGCGGTTGCGATGGCAAGGATGGCGCTGGCCGCGGGGATGGACTCGAGGTGAACGGGCGCGCTGGCGGGTGGCGACTGTCTCGTGATGATGGCAGTCGTGGAGCGCTCCGCCAGCCCCGGCGAGTTGTCGATGACGTGGCGAATCGGTGATGCGATTGGCGATGATGCCAGTCTTGCGGCCCGGCGATGTCTCGGCAATGATGGCAGACACCCGCCTCGGCGGCGGTCGCTGGCCGCGACGATGAGGTCGGCAATGATAGCAGTCGCGTGGCGGTGGCGGCGATGGTCCGGGTAATGACGCCAGTCGCGTGACGGCGCGGCCATGGTCCTGGCCATGATGCCGGTCGGTCTCGCGTCACGCGGGCGGGCGGGTGCGGACGAGCAGGACGAGCAGGCCCCAGGCGAGCAGGCCGGCGGCGGCGCCGAGCCAGCCGGCGCCGGCGGGGAACAGCAGGGTGTCGGCGACGACGGCCCCGAGCAGGCCGCCGACGCACTGGGCGCAGGTGTGGGCCATGAGGTCGATGGCGGCGAGGCGGCCGAGCATCGCGTTGGGCGTGAGCTGCAGCCGGGTGGTCGAGGTGACCCAGGTGGCGCCCATGCCGAGGCCCCACAGCACCGAGGCGACGACGAGGACGGCGGGGACGTCGAAGGCGGCGAACAGGGCGACGCCGGCGAGGGTGACCGCGGTGCCGAGGTGGATGCCGGAGACGGTGCCGCGCAGGCGGGCGACGCGGGCCCACAGCAACGGGCCGACGCCGGTGCCGATGCCGCGCACGCCGTGCATGACGCCGAGGGTGACCGCGACGGCTGCGGCCTGCTCGCGCCCGGCGACGGCGTGCAGCAGGACCCACGCGCCGCCGTTGGCGAGGGCGACGGGGATCTTGGCGAGGGCGACGTGCAGCAGGGCCGGGTCGCGCCAGGTGCGGCGCCAGGCGGCGAGGAAGTCGGGCGGGACGACCATCGAGGCGGAGGCGTCGCCGGCGGTCCGCTCGCCCGGGCGCAGGCGCGGGAGGGTGGCGAACAGCAGGGCCGCGAGCACGAAGGTGGCGGCGTCGATCGCCAGGGCCCCGTGCGGACCGACGAAGGCGGTGACGAACCCGCCGGCGGCGACGCCGAGGGCGAAGATGGTGCTCCAGGTGGCGCCGAGGAGGGCGTTGGCGGCCCCGAGCTGGTGCGCCGGGACGAGCTGCGGCAGGGCGGCGCTGGCGGCCGGATCGGTGAAGGCCGACAGGGCCATGCGCACGAACACGAGGGCGGCGAGGGCGGCGGTGCCGGCGTCGCCGCTGCCGACCACCGCGATCATGACGAGGACGACGAGGGCCCGCAGGAGGCTGCCGACGACGAGGATGGTGCCGCGATCACGGCGATCGGCGATCCGACCGGCGAACGGCGCGAGCACGGCCCGCGGCAAGGTGTGGGCGACGAGGACGGCGGCGACGCCGTAGAGACCTGTACTTTCGGACAGGGCGAGGGTGCCGACGGCGACGTAGGTGAACCAGTCGCCGAACAAGGAGATCGCCTGGGCGATCCACAGGCGCCGGAAGTTCCGGTTGGCGAGCAGGCCCGGCGTGGACACACCGCGATGATAGGCGAGCGAGCGGCCGCGCGGGGCGCCCCGACGCGCGGGCCGGCGTGCGCTGAGGCGCGTGCGCGCGTGAAACCCGGCGGGCGATTGCGGTGCATGCAGGGGCGCGCCCGAGCGGGGCTGCGGTGGAGGCGGCGCTGCGCTACATTCGCTTGCGTGTCGGAGCTCGAGGCCCTGCCCGCGGAGGAGCGCCAGGAGTGGTTGCTCGAGGGGCTCGGGGCGCTGCTGCGGCAGGCGGACTGGCAGCACTTCGTGTGCACGCCGATCGTGCTGCCGCGGCCGGAGTTCTTCCCCGACCGCTTCACGCGCAGCGCGGCAGGGGTGCTGCGGCTGGTGCGGCGGCTGTTCCGCTACGCGGACCTCGAGCTCGGCGCGGAGATCGAGCTGTACGAGGGGCGACCGCCGGCGCCCGAGGGGCCGGTGGCGCTGGGGGCGACGCATCACCACGAGGGCGCGGCCGGGCTGTTCCTTGGCATCGAGGCCGGGGTCGCCCGCTTCGGCGCCGACCTGGCGCTGCTCGACGATCCGGGCGGGATCACGGCGACGTTGGCCCACGAGGTGGCGCACGCGTACCGCTCGCACCACGCGCTGTGCGTCGAGGACCACGACCTCGAGGAGGAGCTGACCGACATGACCGCGGTGTTCCTCGGCTTCGGGGTGCTGAGCGCCAACGCGGCGCTGCGCCACACTTCGGAGCCGATCTACGACGGGACGTTGCGCTCGCGCTGGTCGGTGCAGCGGCTCGGGTACCTGTCGCCGCAGGAGCTGTGCTTCTTGCTGGCGGCGCAGGTCCACGCGCGCGGGGCCGGCCGCGAGGCGGTGCTGGCCTGCCTCGGCACCAATCAAGCCAGCTACTTCCGGGCGGCGCTGCGCCGGCTCGAACGCGAGCGGCCGGCGCTGGCGAGCGACCTGGGGCTGCCGCCGCGCGAGCTGGCCGCCGCCGGACAGCGTGGCGACGCTGACGCGGGCGCTGGACGACACGCACGACGAGCTCGAGCGCGACGAGCCGATCGCGCCGGCCCTGCCGGAGAAGGTGTCGAACGCGGGCCGCCCGGTGTTCCGCGTGTGGCGACGCAGCCGCGCCGACCAGGCCGCGCTGGCGCTGCCGGTCGGGATCGCCGGGCTCGTCGGGTGCGTGGCGGCGGCGATGATCCACGAGGCGGGGATCGCCGCGGTGCTGGTGGCGTCGGTGCTCGCGGTCCGCCTGGCCGGTCGCCGGCGCCGGCCGTGCTGCTCCGAGCCCGAGTGTCAGGCGCTGCTGAGCCGCGCCGCGGGGACGTGCCCGGGCTGCGGCGGGACGATCGCGGGGGACATCGGGCGCCCCGAGGAGCGACTGGCCGCGGCCGAGGCGCTGCGGCTGCGGGCGGGGGGATGAGCGGGGGCGATGCCATGTCCCGAAGGACATGTCTCTTCAAAGATGTTTAAAGGGACATGCGACGAAGGACATGTCCCTTGAAGCATGGGATGACTGTCCAGGGCGCGCGAGCTGGCAGGTCGGCCGCGAGGATCGCCCTCGCGTGGCGACGGCGGGCGCGTCGCTCGGCGCCAGGTGAACTCGCGGCCGCGCGATAGGGCTCGGCTCGCGCACCACCGCAGAAACACTCGCTCGCATCATGGGGAGTCGTCGGCCTTCGTCGCGCCGTGGCTGTTCACCGAGGCACGAGGAAGTCGGGCGCCAGGACGGCTCGTCCTTCGCGTCTCGACCCTGCCTCAGGAACATCCTGGAGCGCCGCGTCGGTTGGATGAGCGGGCGGATGTCGCAAGCGCCAGAGATCCTCGGAAGGCCGACCTCCGTTCGCTGCTGCCGGGTTGCGCGCGGGCGCGACGGCGGCAATGCTCGGCGCATGAACGAGGAGCTGCGCGCCGACCTCATAAGATGGATCGCCGAGGACGACGAGACGCGCGAGCGACTGGCGCGCGACGGCAGCCTGTTCGCCGGCTACCACCCGGAGATGGAGGCGGTGCACCGGCGCAACGCGGCCCGGCTGCGCGAGGTGCTGGCGCGGGTCGGCTGGCCGGGGCGAGCGCGGGTGGGTGAGGACGGGGCGAGCGCGGCCTGGCGGATCGTGCAACACGCGATCGGCGAGCCGGAGCTGCTGCGCGGCTGCCTGCCGCTTTTGCAGCGGGCCGCCGCGGAGGGCGACGCCGATCCGGCGGAGGTGGCGAAGCTGGAGGACCGGATCCGCGTGTCCGAGGGCCGGCCGCAGCGCTACGGCACGCAGTACGATTGGAGCGAGGACGGCACTGCCATGGTGCCGATGGTCGGGGTCGAGGCGCCGGAGTCGCTGGCGGAGCGGCGCGCGGCCGTCGGCCTGCCGCCGATGGTGTGGCGCCATCCGCCGCCGCCCGGCGTGCAGCCGCCGGCGGACCACGCGGCGCGGCGGGCCGAGATGGAGGCGTGGGCGCGTCGCGTCGGCTGGCGCTGAGGACATGTCCTGAGGGACATTGTACCGAGAGCCGGCACGTTCGCCGTGAGACGACGTGGCGGCGCTCTCCGTCGCATCCGCCACGCGAAGGCTCGGCTCGCGCGGGCGGTCGTGGTCCGGCGAGTTCGCGGCCCACGACCGTGGAATCGACGGCGCGAGCGTGGGCCCGGGTTCGCCGGAGGGCACGCTTCCTGCGCGCCGCGGCGAGGGGGCGAGCCGGCGTGGGGAGGCCGGTGCACAGGCGCGTCGAGGCGGGCGCGGGCCGCCGGCGCGACGGCGTTCTGCTGGCGATGAGGGCCGGGGCGACCGGCCGAGCTCGCTCGCGGAGGGGCTCGGCGGGCCGGGCGACGGCGCCGTGGGCCGGGCGTCGTGCTAAGTTCCGCGGCCGGAGACACCGATGGGAACCAGCAAAGCCAGCGCTCAGTGGGAAGGTTCGATCAAGACCGGCAAGGGCTCGATGAAGCCGGAGCACGCGCCCGAGATCCCGTTCTCGTTCGCCTCGCGGTTCGAGGGCCAGCCGGCCAGCAACCCCGAAGAGGTGGTCGGCGCGGCGCTGGCGGGCTGCTTCTCGATGGCGCTGTCGCTCAGCCTCGAGAAGGCCGGGACGCCGCCGCGATCGATCCACACCGCCGCGGCGGTCAAGCTCGAGAAGGACGGCGAGGGCTTCTCGATCACGACGATCGAGCTGACCACCGAGGCCGACGTGCCGGGCCTCGACGCCGACAAGTTCACCGAGATCGCCGAGGCGACCAAGAAGGCGTGCCCGGTGTCGAAGGCGCTGGCGGGCGTCCGCACGATCGCGCTCAAGGCGTCGCTGCGCTCGGCGGCGCAATAAGGGCCGCAGGGGCTCGAACCGCGCTGCGGTCCGGGCCCGGCGACGCGGGGCGGCTCGCGTCACCGACCTCGTCACCTCGCGTGGCCGGCGAGCGAGGGCCGCCGCGCCGGGAGGCGAGGCCCGCTGCGGTCGGGGCGTGTCCTCGGGACAATGTCCCTGGGGACAGGTCCTCGAGGGCATGTCCCTTCGGACATGCCCGTGTGGGCACCCGGCGAAGTCGCCTCACTTGATGGCGACGATCTCGACCGGACCGCGGCGGCCGAGGATGTGGATGCCGACGTCTTCGGGGTGGCGGTGGAGGGCGAGGTCGATGTTGCCGGTGCCGACGCGGAGGTTGCGGATCGAGACGCGTTCGAGCGCGGGGGGCAGGGCGGAGCGGACGAAGCGGACGCGGCCCTCGGTGCCGTCGACGCTCATGCCGAGGGCGGCTTGCAGCAGCAGCAGCGGGGTGGTGGCGGCCCACGCCTGCGGCGAGCAGGCGACGGGGTAGTTCGTCGGGCCGGCGCCGTCGCGGCGAGGGAAGCCGCAGAACAGCTCGGGCAGGCGGCTGAGCTCGGCGAACCGGGTCGCGTCGAACAGGGCCTCCATGATGCGGAGGACGTGGTCCTTGAGGTTGTAGCGCGACAGGCCGAGGGCGATAAGCGCGTTGTCGTGGGGCCAGATCGAGCCGTTGTGATAGGACATCGGGTTGTACCGCCGCTCGCGCGTGCTGACGGTGCGGATGCCCCAGCCGGAGAACATGTCGTCGGCGAGCAGGCGGTCGGCGAGCCGACGCGCGCGCTCGGGCAGGGCGATGCCGCTGAACAGGCACTGGCCGGCGTTCGAGGTGCGCACGCAGCACGGCCGCTTGCCGCCGTCGAGCGCGAGCGCGTAGCCGTCGAGCTCGTCGCACCAGAACACCTCGTCGAAGCGGGCGCGCAGGCGTTCGGCGCGGGCCCGCAAGATCCGCGCGCGGCCCTCGTCGCCGAGCAGCTCGGCCAGGCGCGCGCCGCCCTGACACGCGGCGTAGACGTAGCCCTGGACCTCGCACAGCGCGATCGGGCCCTCGGCCGGGCTCCCGTCGGCGTGGAACACCGCGTCGTGCGAGTCCTTCCAGCCCTGATGGAGGAGGCCGGCCTCGGAGCGCCGGCCGTACTCGACGAAGCCGTCGCCGTCGAGGTCGCCGTAGCGCTCGATCCACATCAAGGCGCGCTCGATCTGCGGCCACAGCTCGGCGATCGTGGCGCCGTCGCCGGTGTGCTCGTGGTAGGCGGCGGCGAGGACGACGAACAGCGGGGTGGCGTCGACGCTGCCGTAGTAGCGCTTGAACGGGATCTCGCCGAGCGCGGCCATCTCGCCGCCGCGGATCTCGTGGACGATCTTGCCGGGCTCGGCGTCGGCGGCCGGGTCCATGCGGTCGGCCTGGCTGGCGGCGAGGAAGCGCAGGACGCCGCGCGCGAGGTCGGGGCTGACCCACATGGCGGCCAGGGCGGCGATGATCGCGTCGCGCCCGAACGGGGTCGAGAACCACGGCACGCCGGCGTACGGGTAGAGGCCGGCGGGGGTGCGCGTGATCATCATGCGCAGGTCGGCGAGCGAGCGGCAGATCCAGTCGTCGAACTGCTCGCTCGAGCTGTCGACGCTGCAGTCCTGGGCCGAGAACTCGTGCAGGAGCTCGATCGCCTGGGTGAGGGCGACGCCGTACGGGAGGTCGGCGGGCCGCTCGTCGCCGACCTCGCAGGCTACGGCGAGGGAGACCTCGCGGGTCACCCTGGACGCGAGGTGGAGGCGGTACAGCACGCGGTCGGGGGCGCGGACCTCGGGCGCCGGGTCGAAGCGCAGCCGGGTGCGCCGCTCGACCCCGTCGAGGCCGGTGTAGGCGAGCACGACGGAGCTGTCCGAAAGTTCAGGTGAATGGAGGGCGCCGCGGCGCTCGCGGCGGGTGCCGCGGACCTCGAACACGTCGGCGAAGTCGGCGGCGAAGGCGATCTCGAGGTCGACGTCGACGGGGTCGGGGCCGTAGTTGGTGAGCCGGAGCCGCTCGTGGCAGGCGGCCTGCCACAGGAACTTCTCGCGCGCGACGTGCAGGGTGCCGTGGTGGATGACGGGCTCGCCGCCGGGCGGGAGGTCGGGGTTCATCATGTCGACGACGAACACCGTGTTGTCGCGGCTGACGGTCGAGCTCAGCAGCGGCAGCGGCTGGCCCTCCAGGCGCAGGCGCAGGGCCGAGAGGAAGCGGGCGCCGTCGTGGTAGAGGCCCTGGGCGCCCAGCACGCCCCACGGGCGGATGTCGCCGAAGCGGTCGAACACGGCGAAGGTGTCGCCCTGCTTGAGCACGCGGGCGCCGCTCAGGGTGAGCGAGGCGGTGGCGAGGATCTGGAACCGGTCCTCTTCGTCTTCCGCGGGCCTGGTCATGGCGATGCGGCCACTCCTCCGCCGCGGTCCTCCACGATCGCACCATAGAGGCGCATGTAATCGCGGGCCATGCGCTCGGCGCTGAAGCGGCGTTCGAACCGCTCGCGGCAACGTCGACGATCCAGCGTCATCGCTCGCGCCGCCGCCGCCGCCGCCGCCTCGAGCGAGTCGACGCAATAACCGGTGACGCCCTCGTCGAGGACCTCGGGGATCGAGCCGCAGCGGAAGGCGACGACCGGCGTGCCGCACGCCATGGCCTCGATCATCGCCAGGCCGAACGGCTCGGGCCAATCGACGGGGAACAGCAGGCAGCGGGCCTTGCCGAGGAAGGCGCCCTTGTCGTCCTCGCCGATCTCGCCGACGTACTCGACCAGCGGATCGGCGAACAGGCCGGCGACCTCGCGCTCGTAGTATTCGCGGTCGTGGCGGTCGATCTTGGCGGCGACCCGCAGACGCATGCCGAGCCGGCGGGCGATCGCCACCGCCCGGTCGACCCGCTTCTCCGGCGAGACCCGGCCGATGAACGCGAGGTAGTCGTCGGGCTCGGGCTCGAAGCGGTAGAGGTCGAGCGGGAGGCCGTGGTAGACGTTGCCGATGAAGCGGGCCTGGGCGAGCGGGCGGCGCTGGGCCAGCGAGATCGAGACCACCGGCATGTCGGCGAACTCGTCGAAGACGGCCTGCAATTCGCGGGTGTCGAGGCGGCCGTGCAGCGTGGTCAGCTGCTTCACGCCGAGCCGGCGGCTGAGCGGGAAATGCAAGTAGTCGATGTGGAAGTGGACGACGTCGAATTCGTGGGCGCGCCGCGCGACGCGCTCGAGCAGGCGGATGGTCGGCGCCAGCGAGTCTCGACATTCGGGGTCGAGGCGCAGCGCGCGGGCGCAGATCGGGTCGAGCTCGGCGCGCGTGCGCGAGTCGCCCGAGGCGAACAGCGTGACGTCGGCGCCGCCGCGCACGAGCTCCTCGGTCAAGTACGAGACGACCCGCTCGGTGCCGCCGTACGTGTGCGGCGGTACGCTCTCGAAGAGCGGTGCCACTTGCGCGATGCGCATGCGCGACCTCCACCCCGCGGGGCGGGCCGAAGCTAGCGCGATTCCCAGGGGTCGCAAGCGGGCTGCGGGCGGCGCCCGGTCGAGGCAGCAGCGGACTCAACGGATTCGGCCGCCGCGTCGTCACACCATGACGAGAGGCGAGTTGCCGCGCGGGCGAAACGTCGCATAAGCGCCCCCATGCGAGCAGTCGTCTTCCGTGATGTGGGGGACATCCGCCTCGAGGATGTCGCCGAACCGAAGCTGCGCGAGCCCACCGACGCGATCGTCCGGCTGACCGCCAGCGCGATCTGTGGGACCGACCTGCACATGATCCGGGGCAGCGTACCGGGCATGCAGGCGGGCACGATCCTCGGTCACGAGGGCGTCGGCGTGATCGAGTCGCTCGGCAAGGAGGTCCGTAACTTCCGGGTCGGCGACCGGGTGGTGATCCCGTCGACGATCGCGTGCGGCTATTGCTCGTACTGCCGCGCCGGCTACTTCGCCCAGTGCGATCGCGTCAACCCCAAGGGGCCGCAGGCGGGCACGGCGTTCTACGGCGGGCCGGCCGAGACGGGGCCGTTCCACGGGCTGCAGGCCGAGAAGGCGCGCATCCCGTTCGCCGCGGTCAACCTGGTCAAGCTGCCCGACGAGGTCAGCGACGACCAGGCCCTGCTGCTGTCGGACATCTTCCCGACCGGCTACATGGGCGCCGAATACGCCGAGATCAAGGACGGCGACACCGTGGTCGTGTTCGGCTGCGGCCCGGTCGGTCAGTTCGCGATCCTCAGCGCCAAGCTGATGGGCGCGGTGCGGGTCTTCGCGGTCGACAACGAGCCGTCGCGCCTGGCCATCGCCCAGGCCCAGGGCGCCGAGATCATCAACTTCGACGTCGACCACCCGGTCCAGACGCTGCGCGCGCTGACCGGGGGGATCGGGCCCGACCGCGCGATCGATGCGGTCGGCGTCGACGCCTGCCACGCCCACCGCGGGGCGGCCCGCGCCGAGGCCGAGCGCAAGTACGACCAGCACGCCCGCGAGCTCGAGGAGGTCGCGCCGCGCTCGAACCCCGACGGCGAGCACTGGCACCCGGGCGACGCGCCGTCGCAGGCGCTCGAGTGGGCGGTCGAGGCGCTGGCGAAGGCGGGCACGCTGTCGATCGTCGGGGTGTACCCGCAGACGGCCCGCTTCTTCCCGATCGGCCAGGCGATGAACAAGAACTTGACGGTCAAGATGGAAATTGCCACCACCGCAAGTACATCCCCAAGCTGCTCGACCTGGTGAGGAGCGGGACGGTCGACCCGCTGCAATTCATCACCCGCGTCGAGCCGCTGACCGACGTCATCGCCGCGTACAAGGCGTTCGACCTGCGCCGACCGGGCTGGCTGAAGGTCGAATTGCGGCCGGAGTCGTGATGCGCGCCGGCGTGCTGGCGGTGGCCGTCGCCTGTTCGCTGGCGCCGGCGGGCGCGACGGCCCGGAGCGCGCCGCCCGAGGACCGCGAGATGGTGCGGCCCGACACGGAGGGCGAGCCGCCGCCACCGACGGTGCCGACGCCGATGATCGCGATCACGCCGCCCGACCTGCTGCCGCCGGTGATCCCCGAGCGGCAGTGGCGGGCGGAGCGGCGCAAGGTGAAGATCAAGGCCGCGGTGTCGTGGACCGTGGCGATCGTCGGGCTGATCGGCACGGCGGTGCCGCTGGCGATCCTCGGCACCTGCGGCGACCAGCATCGGGGCAGCTACGTCCGCGACTGCCCCGACCGCCGCGGGGCCCTGATCGCGGCGCCGATCTTCGCGGCGGTGGCGGTGGCGGGATTGGTGCCGGCGGCGATCTTCACCGACCGCCTGTTGTATCAGCGGCTCCCGGAGCGCGCGCCGCAGCTCGGGGTCGGCGCGGGCGGGCTGCTGCTGCGATTCTGAGCGAAGCGCCCGCGGCCAGCTCGCCCGGACGGGGACCTCGAACGAGATGTCCGAAAGGGCAGGTCGTGATCGAGGCACGAGCTGCGCAGGGGCGGGCTCATTCGGGGATGATGATCGAGACGAGCTTGTCGCAGAACACGGCGTCGAACGGACCGGCGATGCCGCCCTGCAAGCTGCCGACGAGCCGCGGCGGGTCGGCCGGGTCGGCCCGCTCCCAGTTGCCGGCGAGTTCGTCGATGACGACGGCGTCGGGGCGCGCGACCTCGCCGAGCATGCCCTCGGCGAAGACGTTGGCCGAGACCGGCCAGGTGCCGATCCAGCCGCCCTCGGAGAAGGGATCGCTGAACACGTCGTCCATGAGGATCGGGCCGGAGCTGCCGTTCTTGTGCAGAAGCTCGACGTCCGGGTTGGCGGCTGGCGAGAGGAACAGCAGCACGGGCGTGAACGGCTCGTCACCGAAGCCAGAGAAGCCGAACCAGGCGCGCTGGGCGGCGAACGGGCCGATCGTGGAGCTGCCGCTGACCATGGTGCCGGCGGGGGTGCCGAGGGGGCAGCCGGTCAGGCCCGAGGTCGGACCCGGCTCGAAGATGTCGAGCTTGGGCAGGGGATCGAAGGTGGTATTGCCGCTGGGATCGACGGTGGTATCACTGGGGTCGATGGCCGTGGTGGCGCTGGGGTCGATGCCAGTGGTGCCGCTGGGATCGACGGTGGTCGCCGTGGTGGGCTGCGGCGGGGCGCCGGTGGTGGGGAGCGTGGCGGTGCCCGGCGCGTCGGTGTTGGTGCCGGTGGCCGGCGGCGAATCGCTGGTGCTCGGCCCGGCGGTGCTGCCGTCGGTGTCGCCGAGCGGGCGCTCGGTGCAGGCGAACATTACGAGCGCGAGGATGAACGGCGAACGAGGTGTCGGCATGGAGGTCTCGATCGGTGATTTGTGATGGATGGAAATCGCCTGTGGCATCATTCGGGGAAGATGTTCTCGACCAGCTTGTCGCAAAAGACGGCGTTGAACGGGCCCGCGATCGGGCCCTTGACCGTGCCGACGAGCCGCGGCGGATCGGCGGGATCGGCGATGTCCCAAGTGCCGGCGAGCTCGACGATGTCCACCGCAGGCAGCGGCCGGGGAAGGTGATCATGCCGTTGGCGCGGACGCTGAGGTTGGCGGCCCAGTCGCCGACCCAGCCGCCGAAGAGCAGGGGTTCGGTGACGATGTCGCCGAAATAGACCGCGCCGCTGCTGCCGCTCTTCTCCTCGACCTCGACGGCCGGGTCGGCCTCGGGCGAGACGAACAGGATCGTCGGCTTCTCCTGATCGTCGAAGCCCCACCAGCCGAAGTAAGCGCGGGTGGCGGTGAACGGGCCGAGCTCGGTGTCGCCGGTGACCATGGTGCCGGCAGGGGCGTCGAGGTCGCAGCCGACGAGGCCGGCGGGCCACTGCGCGGCGGGGAGGTCGATCTTGAAGACGGTGGTGCTGGTGGCCGTGCCGCTCGGATCGTCGGTGGCGGCGCTGTCGTCGGTGTCGCCGTCGCCGGTGGTGGTGGACGGGGCGACTGTGGTGGCGGTGTCTTCGGTGGTGGTGGGCGGGACGGACGTCGTGGAGCCGGGGGTCGTCGTGCCGACTGTGGCGCCGGAGCCTCGCTGTCGGTCCCGGGGGCCTCGCCGGTGCTCGGGGCGGTCGTGCCGGTCTCGGTGTCGTCCGTGGGGCGCTCGGGACAGGCCGGGACGAGGAGGACGAGGGTCAGCAGCGCGCGGAGAGGGCATGGTCCGTCAATATGACGTGGCCGGGCGCGGACCGATCCGTCACGGCGTCGAGGCGGTGCGCGCGGGCGCTGCGAGGGCGCGGACTTGTTAGGGTCGAGCCGTGACGACGACGACGGCGACGCGGACCCGGGCGCTCGTGTTCGTCGCGGTCGCGGCCGGGCTCGTGCTGATGCCGGCGTATCGCCAGGTGTTCGGCGGTCGCAGCCGATTCGTGCGCGACTGGGAGCTGTTCAACGAGGTCGGCGTCGGGCTGGTGGTCGCGGCGTTCAGCGTGCGCGACGCGGACGGGCGCGAGACGCCGATCGATCGCTACGCGGCGCTGGGCCGCGAGCGACCGACCGCGCCGCGCTGGCTGCGGACGATGACGGGCGAGGCGGGGCTGCTGCGCGTCGCCGGCGAGCTGTGCGGAAAGCTCGGGGCCGTCGACCTGCGCGCGCGCGCCAGCATCGCGACGATGCGGGGCTGGGTGCCGCTGCACGCCGGTGAACACGACCTGTGTCGGCCGCTGCCCCCGCGGCCGCAGATCCCGGGGACGCGGCCGCGTGGTCATGAAGACCCGTGAATCGCAGGGGGCGCGCCTGGCCCGGTGGGCCGGGGCCGAGGGCTCGACGGTGCCGATGGCGCTGATTCGGATCGGCCTCGCGCTGCTGCTGTGGGCCCGCTGGGGCGAGGACATGGTGCTCGTCCAGGCCGAGGGCCCGGCGATGTTGGCGCTGTCGCTCGGGTTCTTCGCGGCGACCGCGGCGATGCTCGTCGGGCTGTGGACGCGCGCGGCGACTGCGGCCGCGGCGATGGTGGTGGCGACGATGTACTTCGCGATCGGGGCCGCGGGCGGGCGCACCGCGTGGATCCACCACCATCACTTCGTGCTGATGTCGGCGACCGTGCTGTGCGCGCTGACGCCGTGCGGGCGCTCGCTGTCCCTCGATCGCTGGCGGGCGCTGGCGCGGGCGCGTCGCCTCGGCGTGGCGGCGCCGGCGGAGCGCGGGCCGCTGCTCGGCCTGCGGCTCATGACTGCGCAATTGTCGGCGGTGTACCTGTGGAGCGCGATCGACAAGTGCGAGGCGGGTTTTCTGTCCGGGGCGCGGCTCGAGCAGATCGCCGGGTTTTACTACTTCGGTTCGGACCTGCCTCTCGGGACAGCTCTGACGATCGTGTCGGCGACGGCGGCGTGGACGGTGGTCGCCCTGGAGTTCGCGCTGGCGATCGGGGTGTGGCGACCCCGGTGGCACCGCGTGCTGCTGCCGCTGGGCGTGGCGTTCCACGCGGGGCTCTACGTGCTGCTGCCGGTCCACACGTTCTCGGCGACGATGGTGCTGCTGTACCTGGCGGTGATCGATCCATCGGCGGTCCACCGGGCGGTCGCCGCGGCCCTACCGCGGGCGGACGAGGCGTGAGGTTAACTTTCAGACATGTTTGATAAATCATGGCGAAAGGGCCATGTCATGGGGTGAAGCGGCAGCCCTGGAACCCGCTGGTGCGGACGGCGGGGCGTCGGCGTTGACTTGGCCGGGCGGCGCCTGATAAAGGATCTGCGCGGTGCTCGCGGTCCTTCTCCTCTGCGTCGGGTTCGGCTGGCTGGCCAACATCAGCATCAGCGTCTACGCCCACCGCGCTCTGGCGCACAAGGCGGTGGCGCTGCACCCGGCGCCGGCGCACGTGTTCCGCTTCCTGATCTTCCTGACCACGGGCACGCGGGTGCGGGCGTGGGTGGCGGTCCACCGCAAGCACCACGCGTACGTCGACCGCGAGGGCGACCCGCACTCGCCGGTGGTCCACGGGATCGCGCCGATCTTCTTCGCCGGGTACCGCTATTACTTCCGCGAGAGCACCAACGAGGCGACGCTGCGGCGGTTCGGCCACGACTGCCCGGACGATTGGCTGGAGCGCAACCTCTACGAGGGGCGCAGCAACCTCGGGCTGGCGCTGCTGGCCGCGATCTACCTCGGGCTGCTGGGGCCGTGGCTGGGGCTCCTCGGGTTCGCGCTGCAGCTGATGTGGATGCCGCTGTGCGCCGGGGTGATCAACGGGCTCGGGCACCACGCCGGGTACCGCAATCACGAGACCCGCGACGGCAGCCGCAACGTGGTGCCGCTGGCGCTGGTGATCGCCGGCGAGGCGCACAACAATCACCACCGGTTCCCGCGCTCGGCCAAGTTCTCGACGCGGTGGTGGGAGTTCGACGTCGGCTGGGCGGTCATCCGCGCGCTGGCGGCGTGCGGGCTGGCGCGCGAGCTGTACGTGTACGACCGCAAGTGGCGGCCGGGAGCGCCGCTGCCGGCGGTGCGGCCGGCCGAGGCGGCGCCGTTCGAGGCGGCCGGGAGCTGAGCGCATGCAGGAGGGGCGCCGCAAGGGGTCGCTGCCGCTGTCGCAGCTGTCGTGGTCGGCGGCGGGCTTCTATTTGCTGGTCCACGCGCTGTGCCTCGGGGTGATCTACACGGGCCTGTCGTGGCACGCGCTGGCGCTGTTCGCCGTGGGTTTCGCGGCGCGGATGTTCGCGCTGACGGTCGGGTTCCACCGCTACTTCGCCCACCGGGCGTTCAAGACGTCGCGGTGGTTCCAGTTCGTGCTGGCGCTGCTGGCCAGCACGACGCTGCAGGGCGGGGTGATCTGGTGGGCCGAGACGCACCGCCGCCACCACCGCAACGCCGACACCAGCCGCGACCTACACTCGCCGCATTTCCAGGGCTTCTTCTATTCGCATTACCTATGGTTCCTCGACCGCCGCAACCGCGTGACCTGCCTCGAGGCGATCCCCGACCTGGCGCGCTACCCTGAATTGCGCTGGCTCGATACGTGGCACTTCGTGCCGTTCGCGGCGATGTGCGTCGGGCTGTACCACTATTGGGGCGCGGAGGGCGTGCTGTGGGCCGGGCTGTTGCCGACGGTGCTGATCTGGGAGATCACGCACTGGGTGCAGTCGTTCAGCCACGCGTGGGGCGGCTACCGCCGCTACGCCAGCGACGACCTCAGCCGCAACCACTGGCCGCTCGGGGTGCTGGCGCTCGGCGAGTTCCACAACAACCACCACCGGTTCTCGTCGTCGGCCCGCCAGGGTCACGTGTGGTGGGAGCTCGACGTCGGCTGGTACGTGCTGCGCCTGTGGGCGGCGCTCGGCCTGGTGTGGGACCTGAAGACGCCGACGAACCTGTCGCAAGAGACATCCGGCGCGAGCGAGCGCGGGGAGCCATTCGTATGAAGTGGAGCGTGGAACGCAGCGAGGGCGCGGTGATCGTCACGATGCGCTCGAACCCGGTCAACCGCATGAACCCGGGGTTCTTCGCCGACCTGCACGCGGCGTTCGACGCGGTCGAGCGCGACCACCCGGCGCTGCCGGTGGTGCTGACGGCGGAGGGCAAGACGTTCTCGGCCGGGCTCGACTTCGAGGACGTGTTCCCGCGGTTCGCCCGCAACGACATGGACGAGCTGCAGGCGTGGTTCGCCGAGTTCCGCGGCAGCCTGCTGCGGGTGTTCGCCCTGCCGCGGCGCACGGTGGCGGCGATCAACGGCAACACCTTCGCGGGCGGGCTGATCCTGGCGGTCGCGTGCGACGTGCGGGTCGGCGCCGAGGGCCGGGCGCGCTTCGCCATCAACGAGGTGCCGGTCGGGATCCCGATGCCGTGGACGTACATCGAGATGGTGCGCTACGCCCTCGGGACGCCGGCGACCGCCGAGATGACGCTGTCGGGCCAGCTCTACGACGTGGCCGGGGCGCAGCGGCTGGGCGTGCTCCACCGCGTGGTCGCGCCGGAGCAGCTGCTGGCGACGGCGCTGGAGGAGGCGCGGCGGATCGGGGTCGACAGCGCGACGGCCTACGCGGCCAGCAAGCAGGCGCTGCAGCAGCCGACGATGGCGGCGATCGCCGCCCACCCGGAGCTCGACCGGATGGCGATGCAGGTCGTCATGGCGCCCGACAGCGTGCGCGCCCAGGCGAGCGCCCTGGCGGCGCTCAAGAAGCGGGACTGACGGCGTGGGCGGCCTCGAGAGCGCGGCGCGGCGGGCGGTCGAGCAGGCCCTGGAGCGCGCCGGGGCGCGCGTGGGCGGACCTGACCCTTGGGACATCCACGTGCACGACCCGCGGTTCTGGCGGCGGGTGGCGCTCGGCGGGTCGCTGGCGCTCGGCGACAGCTACATGGACGGCTGGTGGGACTGCGCGGCGATCGACGAGCTGACGGCGCGGGTGCTGCGGACCAGTGGCGACGAGGCGGTGCTCGACTGGCGCACCGCGGCGCTGGCGACCGCGTCGCGGCTGGTGAACCTGCAGTCGAGCCGGCGCGCGGGCCAGGTGGCCGAGGTCCACTACGACCTCGACACCGAGCTGTTCGCGGCGATGCTCGGGCCGACGATGGCCTACTCGTGCGCCTACTGGCGCGCGGCGGACGACCTCGACGCGGCCCAGCGGGCCAAGTTCGAGCTGGTCTGCGCCAAGCTGTACCTCGGGACAGGTGAGTCGCTGCTCGACATCGGCTGCGGCTGGGGCGGGCTCGTGCGCCACGCGGTCGACAGCCGCGGCGCGCGGGCGGTCGGCGTCACCGTGTCGGCGCCGCAGCGCGACTGGGCCGCGGCCCACGACGACGGGCGCGGGGCCGAGTACCACGCGCTCGACTGGCGCGACCCGGCGCTGGGGCGCATGGGCCCGTTCGACAAGCTGTGCAGCGTGGGGATGTTCGAGCACGTCGGCCACCGCAACTACCGCGCGTTCTTCGAATCGGCGCACCGGCTGCTTCGCGACGACGGCCTGTTCCTGCTGCACACGATCGGCAACGAGCACGGCCGCACCGACGCCTGGCTCAATCGCCACATCTTCCCCAACGGGGCGCTGCCGGCCACCGCCGACATCAGCCGCGCGGTGCAGGGCCTGTTCGTGATCGAGGACTGGCACAACTTCCGCGCCGACTACGACCGCACCGTGACGACCTGGCACGCGAACTTCCTCCGCTACGCCGAGGCGCGCGGGGCGGCGATGCCGACGCGGTTCCGACGGATGTGGAGCTATTATCTACAGACGATGGCCGGGTCGTTCCGCGCCGGCTGTCGCAATCAGCTGTGGCAGATCGTGCTGTCGAAGCGCGGGGTGCGGGGCGGGTACCGATCGATCCGCTGAGAGACGGCAGAGGGGGCGAATCAGGCGCTCGTCGTGGCTGCTCGCAGCCCGGGACGGCGGGCGCGTCCGGGTTCGGCGAGGAGGAGCCGGGGGGCACGCGGCCGATCGACGCGTGCTTCGGCTCGGGCGTCGCTGCGGACGACGAGCCGGCGTGCGCGTGCGCGTGCGATCCGGCGCTGTCGCGCGGGTTCGGGCGCGTGCCGGCGGGCCGTGAGTCGGGCCCTGGTGCGATGATTCGTCCGGGCGAAGTCTCGCGCGCCTGCCGGCGCTGAATCACGCGTGGGCGACGCCTGCGATCGCCCACGCGTAATTGTCCGCAGGGCGAAATCATGCGACTGTACGCGTTCGCCCGTGGAGGCACGACATTGCGCGTTGCCCGTATTGTTGGCGAGCTCTACTGTCGCCGGATGCGATTTGAGCGTTGGGTAGGGAAGGTCGAGCTGCGCGCTCTGGCGATGACGGCGGCGCTGGCGGCGGGCTGCGGCGGACGGAGCGAGGCGACCACGGGGGTCGACGAGACGAGCACGGGCACGGGCACGGGCACGGACACGACGGCGGTCGACGAGACGACGACGGTCACGCCGGGCACCTCGACCACGGAGGCGGCGTCGGCGAGCGAGACGGGGACCGCCGCGACGTCGACCACGGACGATCCGGGCGAGACGGACACCGACTCGACCACCGGCTCGCCGGCGGTGTGCGGCGACGGCGTGATCGACCCCGGCGAGGCGTGCGACAACGGGGCGGACAACGGCGACGACAAGGCGTGCAAGGCCGACTGCACGCCGAACGTGTGCGGCGACGGGGCCGTGGGGCCGGGCGAGGGCTGCGACGACGGCAACACGCGCGACGGCGACACCTGCACCAACGCGTGCGCGGTGCCGGAGTGCGGCGACGGGGTGGCCGGGGTGATGGAGGCGTGCGACGACGGCAACGACGTCGACGACGACGCGTGTACCAACGCCTGCACCCTCGCGGCGTGCGGCGACGGGCTCGTCCAGGCGGTGAACGGCGAGGCGTGTGACGACGGCGCGGGCAACGGCGCCAGCGCGGCCTGCACGGCGGAGTGCAAGCACGCGGCGTGCGGCGACGGGTTCGTGCAGGACGGCGTCGAGGCCTGCGACCTCGGCAAGGACAACGGCCCCGGGCAGGAGTGCCTGGCCGGCTGCGTGCTCAACGTGTGCGGCGACGGCGACCCGAGCCCGAGCGAGGCGTGCGACGACGGCGACACCGAGCCGGGTGACGGCTGCAACGCGGCGTGCGAGCTCGAGGCGTGCGGCAACGGGGTGCTCGACGCCGGCGAGGCGTGCGACGACGGCGACGCGGACAACGACGACGACTGCACGACGCTGTGCAAGCTGCCGACCTGCGGCGACGGCTTCACGCAGGCCGGCGTGGGCGAGGCGTGCGACCTCGGGCCCGACAACAAGGACACCGGCGATTGCACCCTCGGCTGCAAGCTGCCGACCTGCGGCGACGACCTGGTGTGGGAGAACCACGAGCAGTGCGACGACGGCGTCAAGAACGACGACGAGGCGTGGTGCAAGACGGACTGCACCGACGCCGTGTGCGGCGACGGCTTCAAGGGGCCGAACGAGGAGTGCGACGACGCCAACCAGAGCGACGACGACGCCTGCACGAGCGTGTGCAAGAACGCGGCGTGCGGCGACGGCTTCGTCCAGCCGGGCGAGGAGTGCGACGAGGGGAACGGCAACGCCGACGACGCGCCGTGCACGGGCGCCTGCCAGCAGGCGGAGTGCGGCGACGGCCTGGTGCTCGCCGGCGTGGAGGAGTGCGACGACGGCAACCCGATCGACACCGACGCCTGCGTGGCGCAGTGCAAGGCGGCGACCTGCGGCGACGGCTTCCTGCGCATGGACCTCGAGCAGTGCGACGACGGCAACGCGGTCGCGGGCGACGGCTGCGACGCGGCGTGCAAGCTCGAGCTCGGCGCACAGGTCAAGCTGACGGCGCTGGGCGTGGCGGTGCCCGACGGGACCTACAAGGGCACGCTGGCGACGATGGCGTGCGTCAACCTCGACGTCAACAACGCCAACAAGGTCGCCGACGTCACGCTGCAGGTCGGCATCAGCCACACGTGGGTCGGCGACCTGGTGTTCAAGCTGGTCAGCCCCGACAGCAAGACCCTCACCGTGATGAGCCGCCCCGGCTTCACCGAGCTGGCCGACGACGGCGTGTCGGGCTCGGGCGGCGACTCGTCCGACCTGTCGAAGAACTTCCCGGTGCTGTTCCGCGACGGCGGGCTGAAGAGCGCGGAGCTGATGGGCAACACCCTCGCCGACGTCGCCACGGTGTGCCAGGGCGACGGCGCCTGCGACTACTCCCCGAGCCACGGCGCCGGCCCGGGCCTCAGCTTCGCCGACTTCGACGGCAGCCCGGCCAAGGGCACGTGGAAGTTCTGCGTCGGCGACCGCGCCGGCTCGGACGTCGGCACGATCGACAGCGTGACGCTGACGCTGACGCTGATGCCGTGACGCCGACCGCCGGTCGCTCCCACGAGCCACGGGAGCGACCGGCGGCGAGCCGCGTTCGCGCAGGAAAAGTGGCCGCCGCGGGGCGTAAAGCGGGTCGGAGGACGATCGTCACCGACTCCGGCCCGGGGCCTGCTACGCTGAAGGAATGGCGGGAGGACCGAGGTTCGCGGGGCTGCAGATCGCGTCGATCGTGCTCGGCGGATTCGGCGGCATCCTCTTCACGTGGCTGCCGGCGATGACGCCCGACGACTGGTCGGAGTGGGTCGGGTGCCGGCTCTTCCTGCAGCTCGGATGCACGGCCTGGCTGGTGGTCCTGCTCGCGCTTCGAGGCTCGCGCGTCCGCGAGATCGTCGGGGTCCTCGGGTTCGGGCTGCTGCTCTCGTGGAACGCGTTGCGCTCGCTCGCCACGGGGCCGGTGGTGGTCGAAGGGATCGCCGTCGAGTTCCAGGCGGGGCACGGAGGAAGGTCGGGGTTCCAGGTCCACCTCGGGGTCCAGGACGGCCGCGCCAACACCACGCGGCTCACCGCCAGTTGGGAACAGGGCCGCCACGCGATCGCGCTGCTCGGCGCGTGCGCGCAAGGACACCCGCGTGCGCGTGACGCTGCTCGTGCCGCTCGGGGCGATGCTGGCGGCCGAGTGCCTCGATCCCGTGTCCGTGACCGAGCGCCGGCGCGCCAGGGAGGCGGCGAAGTTGCGGCAGGGCTAGTCGCGGCGGCGATGAGGGCCGTCGCGCGGTCGCTACCCGCGGGCTGGGGCGGCTGCGGTTCTACGGTCGTCGGCTCCGCCCTGACGAGCGTCGGCGCGCGAGCCGTCAGGTCCGCGGCGCCTCGGCGGCGTGCAGCTCCGGGGTCGACTTCGGTCGCATCAGTCGGCCCGACAGCTTGGCCACGAACTCGCGGGTGAACCACCGGCTCGACAGCGCGGTGACGTAGTTGCTCAGGCCGTGGACGACGTGCGAGCGGTCGGCCGCGAACGCCTTGAGGCCGAGTCGCACGACGTCCTCGGCGGACGCCTTCTTGCCGAACGCCGCGGCCTCGCCGGCGCGGGCGAAGAAGGGGGTGTCGGTGGCGCCGGGGCACAGCGCCAGGACTCGCACGCCGCGGCCGCGGTACTCGGCCCACAGCGCCTCGCTGAACGACAGCACGAACGCCTTGGTGGCCGCGTACACGGCCATGTACGGCACCGCCTGGAACGCGGCGGTCGAGGCGACCTGGATCACCCCGCCGCGGCGGCGCTCGATCTGCGGCAGGAACAGGTGGGTCAGCTCGACCAGCGCGCCGACGTTGAGATCGATCTCCTCGCGCTGGCTCGCCAGGTCCACCGACGTGAACGCGCCGTGGGTGGCGAAGCCGGCGTTGTTGATCAGGACGTCGACCTCGACGCCCAGGGCCTGGACCGCGGCGTGGACCCGCGCGGGGGCGCCGGAGCGCGCCAGGTCCTCGGCGATCACGTCGACGTGGGCGCCGTACCGGGCTGCGAGCTCGGCCGCGAGCGCGCGCAAGCGTTCCTCGCTGCGCGCGACCAACACCAGCCGCGCGCCGAGCCGCGCCAGCTCGCGGGCGAACGCCGCCCCGATGCCCATCGATCCGCCGGTCACCACCACCGTCTTGCCCGAGAAGTCGTACATGGGCGCGGAGGATGCGGCGCGGCGGGGTGCCCAGCAACGTGCACCCGTGGCAATCCGTTTTCCATCCGTGCAAACCGCCCACGGCCCGGCGCGGCGATTGGATTCCCGTCCGTGCAAACCCGCCCGCGTCCGCGGCGCGCTCGACTCGCTCGCGCGCGACGCCCTCGCGGCGAGGGCGTCGGCGCGACCGGCTTCACGGGTTCGTGCAGACCGGGTTGAGGATGATGTTGCCGGGGCCGTGGTTGCCGAGGATGCTCGCACCCTGGTACCACACGTCCTGCGGCACGCCGAAGGCCGGCAGCGGGCCGAGGTTGGTGGTGTAGCCGGGGCACGAGAAGCCGAACGTGGGCTGCGCGGTCGCCGGTGTCCAGCTGGTGGCGATGCTGTTCGCGTTGCCGGTCTTGAGCTTGCAGAGGATGTTGGCGTCGGCCTGATCGCAGCCCTCGCCGCCGGCCCACGTGCAGGTGCCGTTGCAGTAGAGCTGGGTGATCTGGCTGAAGTCGTAGAGGCACGTCACCGGCTTGCAGCCGACCCCGGGCCCCGGCGTCGGCAGGGCGGTGTCGCAGTGCTCGCCGGGGTCGATCACCCCGTTGCCGCACTTCGAGATCTCGATCTGGCAGCCCGCGCTGCAGCCGTCGTTGTTGGCGACGTTGCCGTCGTCGCAGGTCTCGACGCCCATCTGCACGAAGCCGTCGCCGCACTTGGCGGTCTTGCAGCCGGCCACGCACGCGTCGGTGTTGACCGCGTTGCCGTCGTCGCACTGCTCGTTGCCGGCCCACACGATGGCGTCGCCGCAGGTCGCCGACTTGCACGCGTTGGTGCAGGCGTCGGTGGTGACCTGGTTGCCGTCGTCGCACTGCTCGCCGATCGCCGGCTGGGTGAAGGTGTCGCCGCAGACGGCGGCCTTGCACGTGTTGGTGCAGGTGTCGGTGTTGCTCGCGTTGCCGTCGTCGCACTGCTCGACCCCGGCCTGCACGAAGGTGTCGCCGCACTTGGCGAGCTTGCAGGTGCCGAGGCAGGCGTCGGCGTTGGACAGGTTGCCGTCGTCGCACTCCTCGCCCGCCTGGGTGAAGGTGTCGCCGCAGACCGGGAGGGCGCAGGCGAGGGTGCAGGCGCCGGTGTTGCTGTTGGCCTGGCCGAGGTCGCAGGCCTCGCCCGGCTGCTTGAAGCCGTCGCCGCAGCTGGCCGGCTTGCACACGTTGGTGCAGCCGTCCTCGTTGCTGGTGTTGCCGTCGTCGCAGGTCTCGCCCGGGCCGACGAAGCCGTCGCCGCACACGTTGAAGGTGCAGTTCGCCTTGCAGGCCTTGGTGTCGCCGTTGTTGGCGCCGTCGTCGCACTGCTCGACGCCGGCGTGGACGAAGCCGTCGCCGCAGGCGGCGGTCTGGCAGCCGAGGGTGCAGTCGCCGGTGTTGCTGTTGCCGCCGCCGAGGTCGCAGGTCTCGCCGAGGCTGTCCTGCACGAAGCTGTCGCCGCAGGTCGGGGCCTTGCACGCGTCGGTGCAGCCGTCGTCGTTGTCGCCGTCGATGCCGTCGTCGCAGTCCTCGCCGGGGTCGACGATGAGGTTGCCGCACTGCTCGAGCTTGCACGCGGCCGAGCAGCCGTCGCCGCCGTCGAAGTTGCCGTCGTCGCAGTCCTCGTCGGGGCCCTTGTCGCCGTCGCCGCACACGTTGAGCTGGCAGGTGGCGTTGCACGCCTTGCCGGGGCCGTTGTCGGCCCCGAGGTCGCACTGCTCGGTGCCGGGCTCGAGGTTGAACACCACGCCGTCGCCGCACACGTTGAACTGACAGCTCAGGGTGCAGGCGCCGTTGTCGCTGTTGGCGGCCCCGTCGTCGCAGCCCTCGCCGGACTGGACGAAGGTGTCGCCGCAGGCCGGGAGCGTGCACGCGGCGGTGCACTCGTCGGTGTTGTCCTGGTTGCCGTCGTCGCACGCCTCGGTCGGCGCCACCGCACCGTCGCCGCAGCTGGCCACCGCGCACGCGTTGGTGCAGTCGTCGCCGTCGTTCTGGTTGCCGTCGTCGCAGCCCTCGCCCGGTCCGACCGCCCCGTCGCCGCACACGTTGACGGTGCAGTCGGCCTTGCAGCCGTTCGTGTCCCCGTTCATCGCCCCGTTGTCACACTCCTCCGTGGGGCTCTTGTCGCCGTCGCCGCAGGTGTTGAGCGCGCAGGCGTCGGTGCACGGCTTGCCCGGTCCGTTGTCGCGGCCGTCGTCGCACGCCTCGCCGCCCTCGGCCACGCCGTCGCCGCAGACCGCGTCCGAGGTGGTCCCGCCGGTCGGCTCGCCCGTCTCCGTCTCGCCGGCGATCCCCGTCGTCGTCGCTTCGCCGTCCGACGCCATGCCCGTGGTCGTCGGCGCGTCGGAGGTCGTCGTCGTGGTCGACGTCCCGGTGGTCGGATCGGGCGCGGTGGTGCCGGTCCCGACCTCGGTGGTGCTGCCGCCGACCGACTCGGTGCCCGCAGGCACGTCGCTGCTGCATCCGCTCCACAGCGCCAGCGCGCACGCCAAACTCATGACATTCCTGCCGCCACCCAGTCTACGCATTGTTCCCCGACCTTCCCGCGCGCAACCTATCACTCGCCGGCGCCGGCACACCAGCGTCCGCAGCGGCCGACAGCGCGAGGTCAGGCGAAAGGCGATTCGTAGGACCACGCGGCGGCGTCCGCGTGGTCACCGATGTATGCACAATGGCGGAAGGTTCGCATCGGGGCGCTCCGCCCGCGCGCCGCGTCCGTGGCCAGGAATTCGCCCTGGGGGAGGCGCGCATGAAGGCGCTTGCCCAGGTCTTCCAGCGCGGCTGCGGCGGCGACCGCGGCGCGTCCTCTCATGAATGGCGATCCGGCGCCGACCGCGGGCTCCGCTCTTCGACTCCATGGTGATAGCAGCGATCGGACGGCGCCTGTCGGCAATGACAGCACCGAGCTCACGCGACGCGGCGGGGTCTTCCATTGCTGCGAGGCGCCGGTCGAGTCCGCTGGCGCCTGCGGGCGCGGTGGCGGAGCTCGCGGGTCCGGTGCGCCCGAGCCGTGCAGGGTGGCGGCAGCGCGGCGCGACGTCGCGGTCCCGGAGCCGAGGCGACGGGCCCTCGAGTTCGTCGCTCCCAGGAGCGGAGGTTGGGGTGCCCGCTCGCGGGCATCGCGGGCGTTCGGTTTACCACGCATGAAAACCCGCCCGGCGGCGCGCCGAGCGGGTCAGGAGGTCGTGCTGCCGGGCGCGTCGGCGCCGGCTCAGGCGATCAGGGCGAAGCTGCGGAGGACGTAGCGGCGCATCAGCGGCTGGACCAGCCGGCTGCTCTCGGGTCGAGCTGCAGCGGCGCGGGCCCCTCGATGGTCCTGAAGTCGCGCAGCACGGTCCAGGTCACGACCTCCTCGGTGTCGCCGGTGGTGAGCGAGCCCTCGTAGCGGAAGTAGGCGCGGTCCTCCGGCAGGTAGACCGACGGGTCGACCTCGTACTCCTGCCGATCGCCGCGCCGGCCGCGGGCGACCGCGCGGGCGTCGAAGTGGCCGCGCAGCCACGGCGCGAGCGGCTGCGCCTGGCCGGTCTTGTCGGTCTTGGACTCGAGCATGACGCCGACGACCAGGTAGGCCGACGGGTAGGCGTCGGGGTACTCGAGGATCTCGTGCACGAGGTGCAGCTCGAGCTCGGAGACCATGCCGTCGATGCGGTGCTCGCCGGGCGCGTGGAAGTGGAGCTTGCGCAGCGGACACTCCATGCCGTCGAAGACGACGTGGCAACCGGCGCCGGTCCGGTCGAGCACGAACTCCTCGCCCACGAGCGTGCCGGCGACCTTGGTGTATTGAAACTCGAGCGGCCTCAGCTCGGGCGCGTAATAGCTCCTCATGGTATGGAGCTTGATCGGCGACTGCTGGGTGAGCTGCGGGGTCACGAGGGGTGCTGGCATGACCGGACCTGATAGCGCGCCCCGGCGGGGCGGCAAGCCGGGCCGCCAGGGGCCGCCGCAGGGCCGCAGAGGCCGCTCGCAGGCCGGAACAGCCGGCGCGCGGGAACGGATCGGGGCGAACTCGAGCGGGCGGTCGGCGGCGCGAGGAACGACGATTCGCAAGTGCGCCCGAGGAGTCGCCGATCCGCGGTCCAAATGATAGGACAAGGCGACCTCGAATCGTCGGTCTCGGCCGTGGCGTGCGAATGGTGCGGGCGGTTCCGCCCGCTTGCGAATGCGGTCCTGTACCCCCATGCGGACCGCGCGGACCATGACGCACGATCGAGGACGACGCCCTCGTGATAGAAGCGGGATGTGAAGGACACCGTCGCGCCGTCGGCTCTGGAAGGGACGCTCCTCGGGCAGATGGTGACGCGCTGGAGCGGCGGGCCGGCGGAGCTGCTGTCGGACGCGGAGGAGACGACCATCCTCCACGGCGCGGGCGAGAAGCCGGGGTTCATGCCGCTGGCGAAGAAGGGCGACCGGATCGGCGGCGAGGACGGGCAGCGCTTCGAGCTGCTCGAGCGGCTCGGGGCCGGCGGCATGGGCGTGGTCTACCTGGCCCGCGACACGCTGCTCGACCGGCCGGTGGCGATCAAGTTCATCCTGCAGGCGCCGACCGACGACAGCGGGCGCGAGCTGGTCGAACGGTTCCGCGGCGAGGCGCGGGCCAGCGCGCGCCTCAGCCACGAAAATATCGTCCGCGTGTTCGACCTCGGCAGCGCCGCAGGGGTGCCGTTCCTGGTGATGGAGTACCTCGAGGGCCGGCCGCTCGACGCGGTGCTGGCCGAGGGCCCGCTCGACGCCCGCCGCGTGGTCGGGGTGATCATCGACATCGTCCGCGGGCTGTCGCACGCGCACCGGGCCAGCATCGTGCACCGCGACCTCAAGCCGGCCAACGTGTTCGTGACGCGCGACGGGCGGGCCAAGATCGTCGACTTCGGCCTGGCG
The DNA here is from genome assembly GCF_026626665.1 of Nannocystis pusilla. Taxonomy (GTDB): domain Bacteria; phylum Myxococcota_A; class Polyangia; order Nannocystales; family Nannocystaceae; genus Nannocystis; species Nannocystis pusilla. The sequence goes on along the minus strand of NZ_JAPNKE010000002.1, from coordinate 4,553,080 downwards.
TCGGTGGTGGCCGGGCGCGCCGACCACCCGACGTCGCCGCTGTCGGGCACGCCGCGCTACATGTCGCCGGAGCAGTGGCGCGGCGAGGACCAGGACGGCCGCACGGACCTGTGGTCGGTCGGGGTGATGCTGTTCGAGATGCTGTGCGGGCGCTCGCCGTTCTGGCGCGACCACCTGTCGGAGGTGCGGCAAAACGTGCTGTCCGAGGCCCCGGCGCCGCTCTTGCGCGCGTTCCGGCCCGAGCTGCCCGAGCAGGCCGAGGCGGTGGCCGCCCGCGCGCTGGCCAAGGACGTGGCGCGCCGGTTCGGCACGGCGGAGGAGCTGCTCGACGCGCTGGTCGGGCTCGAGCTGGCGCTGGCGCGACCGGGCCGCGCGGGCGAGGAGCCGGCCGAGCGCCCGCGGACCCGCGCCAGCGAGCGCCGCCAGGTGACGCTGCTGTCGTGCTCGCTGGTCGAGGCGCTGGCGCTGGCCGAGGTGCTGGACGCCGACGCCTACGCCGATGTGCTGGATGGCTTTTTGGACATCTGCGCCACGGTGGCGCGCCAGCTCGACGGCGCGGTGGTGGCGGCCCACGGCGGGCACGCGCTGGTGTGCTTCGGCTGGCCCGCGGCGCACGAGGACGACGCGGAGCGGGCGCTGCGGGCGGGGTTTCTGATCGTCGACTCGGTGCGCGGCCTGGCCGGCTCGGGCGGGGCGACCCTGGCGGCGCGGATCGGGATCTGCAGCGGCTCGGTGGTCGCCGACAAGCGCGAGCACGAGGCGGCGCCGCGGCTGCTCGGCGAGCTGCCGCACGTAGCGACCTGGCTCGAAGGACAGGCGGGCCCGCACGAGATCCTGCTCAGCGGCCGCGCGCGGCGCGGGTCCGCGGGACGATCGAGGTCGAGGCCCGCGGCGAGCGGCGACCGCCCGGGGCCGGACGCACGATCGAGGTGCTGCGGGCGCTGCGGCCGAGTCGCACGGTCAGCCGGTTCGACCGCGCGGCGGAGGAGCTGACGCCGCTGGTCGGGCGCGAGGCCGAGATCGAGGCGCTGCGCGGGCTGTGGGCCCAGGTCCGCGAGGGCCGCGGGCAGTTCGTGCTGCTGTCGGGCGAGGCGGGGCTCGGCAAGTCGCGGCTGGTGCAGACGCTGCGCACGTACACGGCCGGCGAGGCCCACCAGCGGCTGGTGTGCCAGTGCTGGCCGCACTTCCGCAACAGCGCCCTGCACCCGCTGCTCGAGGCGACGATGCGGGCGCTGGACATCGACCCGGAGACGGCGGCGAGCGAGCGCCTGGCGCGGGTCGAGGCGGCGCTGGCGGCCCTGCGCGTGCCGCTGCAGGAGACGGTGCCGCTGTTCGCGGCGGTGCTGGCGATCCCGCTGAACGACAGGTACGCGGCGCCGCAGCTGTCGCCCGACCTGCTGAAGAACCGGGTGCAGGAGGCGCTGATCCGCACGGTCATGGCCCTGGCCGCGCAGCGGCCGACGCTGCTGGTGGTCGAGGACCTGCACTGGAGCGACCAGAGCACGCTCGAGCTGCTCGAGCTGCTGGTGGCCCGCATGGAGGACGCGCCGCTGATGGTGGTGGCGACGTCGCGGCCGGAGTTCATGCCCAACTGGCCGGCGCGGCCGCACCTGCACCGGCTGGCGCTGCGCCGGCTGTCGCCGCACCAGACGGCGGCGATGGTGGCGCTGGCGGCCCGCGGACAGGCGCTGCCGGAGGCGCTGGTGGAGCAGCTGGTGGCGCGCGCCGACGGCATCCCGCTGTTCGTCGAGGAGATCACGCAGTCCGCGGCGGAGGTGTGGCAGCGCGAGGGCCGGGAGGCGGATGTCCGCAAGGCCAGCTCGGCGCTGGCGGCCATCCCGGCGACGCTGCAGGAGCTGCTGCTGGCCCGCCTCGACCGCCTGCAGGAGGCCGGGCGCGAGGCGGCCCAGCTCGGGGCGGTGCTCGGGCGCGACTTCACGTACGCGCTCTTGCGCCACGCGTCGGACCGCGACGAGGACACGCTGCGCACCGGCCTGATGCAGCTGGTCGAGGCCGGCATCGTCCGCGCCGAGGGCAGCGAGCAGGCGGCCCGCTACGTGTTTCGCCACGCGCTGATCCAGGAGGCGGCGCTCGGCTCGCTGCTGCGGCCGCGCCGGCAGTACCTGCACCAACAGGCGACGCGGGCGATCCTCGGCCAATTCCCCGAGCTCGCCGAGCTGCAGCCCGAGCTGCTGGCGCACCACTTCGTCGAGGCCGGCGACTGCGAGCGCGCGATCGAGTGGCTCGAGAAGGCCGGGCAGAAGGCGGTGCAGCGCTCGGCCAACACCGACGCGGTGTCGCACTACTCGCGGGCGATCGCGCTGCTGCGCGACCGGCCCGAGGGCGATCCGCGCGACCGCAAGGAGCTGGCGCTGCAGCTGGCCCTCGGCGCGCCGCTGATGTCGATCCGCGGCTACGCGGCGCCCGAGGTCCACGACACCTACGCCCGCGCGCGCGAGCTGTGCCGCCGCGCCGGCGACGACGCCCAGCTGTTCCCGTCGGTGCTCGGCCTGTGGCAGTTCTACATGGTCGGCGGCGCGGCCGAGATCTCGGCCAACCTCGGGCGCCACTGGTGGCGCAGGCCGAGACCACCGACAACCGCACGATGCTGATGCTGGCCTACCGCGCGCTCGGGACCAGCCAGATGCTGCTCGGCGAGATCGCCGGCTGCCGCGAGCTGACCGAGAAGGGCCTCGCGCTGTACGACGTGCGCGAGCACGGCAAGCTGGCGCTGCGCTACGGCCAGGACCCGGGGGTGACCAACGGGCTGTACCTCGGGTGGGTGCTGTGGTTCCTCGGCTACCCCGACCAGGCGGTGGCGCGCGCCCGCGAGGCGCTGGCGCTGGCCCAGCAGATCGAGCACCCGCTGAGCATCGCGTTCGCGATGAACTACCTGGCGACGATCCACAACTACCGCGGCGAGTTCGCGGTCGCCCGCGATCTGGCCGACCGCGCCGAGCAGGTGGCGACCGAGCACAAGCTGCAGCTGTGGCTGGCGATGTGCCAGATCCAGCGCGGCTGGGCCCAGCTCGGGGTCGGCGAGCGCGAGGCGGGGGCGGCCGAGCTGGCCGAGGGCGTGGCCGGGTGGACGCGGACGGGCGCCAAGGCCGGCATCTCGTTCTTCCAGGCGGCCGCCATCTGGGGCCTGTGGCGGGCCGGCCGTCACGACGAGGCGATGCGCAAGGTCGACGAGGTCGAGGAGTTCATGCGCCGCTCCGGCGAGCGCTTCTTCGAGGCCGAGGTGCTGCGCCTGCGCGGCGAGCTGCTGCTGTCGACCGGGATGACGTCGGGCACGCGCACCGCCGAGGACTGCTTCCGCCGCGGCCTCGAGGTCGCCCGCCGCCAGCAGGCGCGCGCGTGGGAGCTGCGCCTGGCGCTCAGCCAGGCCCGCCTGCTGGTCCTGCGCGGCAGCCCCGGCGAGGCCCGCGCGCTGGTGTCGGGCGTGTACGAGTGGTTCACCGAGGGGCTCGAGACGGCCGACCTGCGCGAGGCCCGGGCGCTGCTGGGGCGGCTCGGATAGGCCGGCCGCGAGCCGGCGACGGAGCCCGCGCGCGTCGCCGGCCGGGCAGGCGCGCACGACCGCGAGCCGGCGACGGAGCCCGCGCGTCTGCGGCCGGGAAGGCGTACCCGACAGCGTGCCGGCGACGGAGCCCGCGCGTCGACGGGCGGGAAGGCGCACCCGATAGCGTGCCAGCGACGGAGCCCGCGTCGGCGGCCGGGCAGGGGCACCCGATCGCGGCGCTCATGTTCGCGTGCGCCGCGGAATGTCATGGCATGTCCCGGAGAGCATGCTCGGAGAACATGCCCCGAAGAGCATGCTCGAAGAGCATGCTCCGAAGAGCATGCTCGATGGGTCAGCGCCGCGGCCTGCGGCGGATCCACGCCAGCACCGGCACCAGCAGCAGGAGCTGGGGCAGGCGGCCGGTGCGGTCGATCTGGCAGGCCTGGCCGGCGTCGGGGTCATACTCGACGGCGTGGACGGCGTCGACCGGCGGGCCGGAGGCGGCGCGCAGGGTGAGGTCGCGGATCTGCGCCGGCTTCAGGGCGGTGCGCAGGCGGGTGAGGTGGAGGCCGTCGAGGCCGGCGCGGGCGCCGAAGTCTTCGAGCCAGACGCGGCTGGCCGTCTCGGGGTCGATGCGGCCGGCCCACGTGCCCTGGTCGTAGGCCTCGGCGAGGCCGCCGGCGTAGAGCGGGTTCGAGAAGTCGATCACCCACGCGCCCTCGGGGTCGCTGGCGAGCACCGCGGCCTCGAGCTCGGCGTAGTTGGTCTCGGTCTCGGACAGCGCGACCAGCTCGTCGTCGTCGACCGCCTGGGCCGCGTAGTTCTGCGGCAGCACCGGGCCGCCGCCGAGGAAGTAGGTGGTGAGCCGCAGCTCGGCGTCCGGCTTCATCGAGTGGGTGGCGATCGCCAGCGGGATTTCGAAGGTGGCAGGCTGGGCCGGCGGCAGGTGGAGCTCGATCGGCGCCAGCACGCCGCTGTCGGCCGCGGGCTTGACCTTGGCGGCGAAGAAGAACCACTCGTCCTCGACGTACGGCGCGAGCGCGGCGGCGTAGTCGGCGGGCAGCGGGTAGCCGGCGTCGGTCAGCCAGTCGGCGATCGCGGTGCCGGTGTCGCCGCCGATCACGACGTACTCGTAGGTCGCCGTCTCGCCGCGGTCGATCACCATCACGTCGGCGCCATCGCCCATGCCGTCGCCGAGGCTGCCTCCTTGTCGCTGCTGCCGCACAGGCCCATCGGCTCGTCCTCGCTCTGGTAGATGGCGACGCGCGGGGCGCTGTACTCGTCGAGGGCGAGGAACAGCGCGGGGTCGCCGTCGCGGACGTCGGCGGGGGCGCTGGCGAGGGGGAGGACGAAGGCGAACTCGGCCGCGTCGACGCCCTCGTAGCGGGCGGAGGCGACCAGCACGGTCTCTTCGACGCCGAACACGACGGCGAGCTCCTGGTCGCTCATGCCGCCGACGCGGGCTTCGTGCTCGGGGAAGACCATGCCGCCGCAGGCGGCCGCGGGGGCGGGGCGGGTGAGGGTGGCGACCAGCGCGGTGAGGATGACCACGGAGGTGCGGGCGAAGGGGCGTAAGGGAAGTGAGGCCATGGCTCAAGCATGCCACAAGCCGACGCGCGCTCGCGCACGAAGTGCTGGCGCCAGGCCGGCGGAAGCCGTATAGAGGCGCGTCATGACCACGCGCAAGGCGACCTGGACGATCGGGCTGGTGCAGCAGCAGAACACGGGTGACCGCGAGCACAACCTCCGCACGACGGTGGCCGGCATCCGCGAGGCGGCCCGTCGCGGGGCCGAGCTGGTGCTGCTGCAGGAGCTGCACGCGGGGCTGTACTTCTGCCAGACCGAGGACACCGCGGTGTTCGACCAGGCCGAGTCGATCCCCGGCCCGACCTCGAACGAGCTGGCCGCGCTGGCCAAGGAGCTCGGGGTCGTCATCGTCGCCTCGCTGTTCGAGCGCCGCGCCGTCGGGCTCTATCACAACACCGCGGTCGTGCTCGAGAAGGACGGCAGCATCGCGGGCAAGTACCGCAAGATGCACATCCCCGACGACCCGGCCTACTACGAGAAGTTCTACTTCACGCCCGGCGACCTCGGCTTCAACCCGATCGAGACGTCGGTCGGCAAGCTCGGGGTGCTGGTCTGCTGGGACCAGTGGTACCCCGAAGGCGCGCGCATGATGGCGCTCGCCGGCGCCGACCTGCTGCTGTACCCCACGGCGATCGGCTGGGACATGCGCGACTCGGAGGACGAGCGCATGCGCCAGCGCGAGGCGTGGATCACGGTGCAGCGCGGCCACGCGGTCGCCAACGGCCTGCCGGTGGTGGTCGCCAACCGCGTCGGCCACGAGCCCGACCCGAGCGGCGTCAACCCCGGCCTGCAGTTCTGGGGGCACAGCTTCGTTGCCGGCCCCCAGGGCGAGTTCCTGGCCAAGGCCGGCGAGTCGGCCGAGGTCGTGGTAGTCGAGGTCGACCGCGGCCGCAGCGAGCAGGTGCGGCGGATCTGGCCGTTCCTCCGCGACCGCCGCATCGACGCCTACGCCGAGCTCACCAAGCGCTTCCGCGACTGAGGCCGCGCTCTTGCAGATGCCCCTTTGGACATGTCCAGAGGGGCATCTCCGTTCGGCCAGCGCTTCGCGCAGCACTACTTCTTCGCCACGTGGACCTTGATGCACCCGTCGGCCTCGGACTTGACCAGGCCGACGGGGTTCTCCCAGCTCTGCGCCGACCACAGGGGCCCGCCATTTTCGGGGAAGCCCTGCACGCTGACCGGCGTCGTGAGCTTCGCCTTCGGCTCGCAGCCCGCCAGCTCCGCCAGCGGGGCCGGGCCCCAGAGCAGCATGCGCCCGTCGATCTGGGCGGCGTCGAGCACCTTGTAGGCCACGGTGAACTGGATCGGGACGCCCTCGCTCATGTTGGTCTCGAAGTGATCGACCTCGCAGGACACGAGCCCAGGCGCGACGGCCTCGCTGCACAGCCGGGCACGCCACTCGTCCAGCACCGCCAACCCCTCGGGCCCGTCCACGTATTCAGGGTGCGACTGGTAGAAGTCGTTCAGGCAGGGCTCGAGCTCGAGGGTGAGGTAGATCGTGTCCGTGCCCGCGAACGGGTCGCTCTCCTCGCTCTCGGCCTTGGCCAGCTCGACGCAGACGAAGCCGAACTCGTCCGCCTCGCTGCCGGTGGTGCCGGTGGTGTCCGGCGGCGGCTCGGAGGAGCTGGAGGTGGTGGTCGAGGTCGGGTCGTTGCCGTCGGTCGACTCGGTCGACTCGGTCGACTCGGTCGGGTCGATCGCGTCGGTCGGGTCGGTCGCACCGGTCGACCCGGTCGGGTCGGCAGTCGACGCGCTCGAAGTGCTCGACGAGGTCGAGGAGCCGTCTTCGGTGTCGTTCTTGCCGGGGTTGCAGGCGGTGATCAGGGTCAATGTAAGGCAACAAGTAAGTCGAAGCATGGTGTGGAGAATGATCGATCGCTTCGCGGCCGGCAAGTCGACGCGCTCCGCGAAGACGCCGTCGTCGTCGCGCGGCTTCGTCGTGAGCGCGCACCCGCTGCAGACGTGGCGGCGAGCGGGCGCGGTCCGAGCGAGCTCGGACGACGAGGAGGCCCGGCGGAAATTCTCAGGTGCGCGCAATTTTCTGCGCCGCGACGGTTACTCCCGCCGGATCGGGCGAATGGCTCGACCCTGGTGATGTGCGCGTCGGCCCGTCCCTGGGGAACGGGACGAGCACGGCCGACGCCGCGGTCACCGACGCGACGGCGGGCGGAGGGACCGATCCGGCCACGGACGATGACGCGACGACGGCCGCACCTCGACGGGCACGACATGTCGAAGGAGACATGTCCGCGAGTCAATGTCCTATGAAGCATGTCCATCAAGACATGTCCCGAGGAGGCGGCTCGGTACGACGTGCGGCGGCGGCTCGGCGCGCAGGTCGGCGAGCTGGGCGTCGCCCGCGCCGAGCTCGCGCAGGTGCGCGTCGGGCTGGGCCAGGGCGGCGGCCAGGGTGCCGTGGTGGGCCAGCAGGAGGTCGGCGAGCTCGCGCGGGAGCGACTCGGGCAGCGCCAGCGCGGGCGCCAGCGGGCGCAGGTCGAGCTGCGCGAGCAGCAGGCCGTGGGCGACGTCGACGACGTGGAGGGCGTCGCGGTTGACGAGCAGCAGGCGGTCGCCGGCGAGGTCGAAGGCGGCGCACTCGATCGCGGCCCCGGTGAACTCGAGCGCGACCCGGCCGTCGCGCCGCAGCCGGCCGTCGGGCAGGAGGGTCCGCCACTCGCCGCGCGGGCGGGCGATGGCGATGCCGGCGCCGACCTGATCGTCGAGCTCGACGTCTTCTTCGTCGCGCTCGGGGCCGGTCAGCGCCACGGCCCGGACGCCGTCGCCGGGCGGCTCGCGCATGTGGCTGAGCATCAGCACGGCGACGCCGCGCTCGGTGTCGAGGACGGCGCCGTCGTCGGGGCTGGAGGTCATCCAGATATAGCGGTGGTCGGGGCTGCGCGCCCACTCGTTCGGGCGATCGCCCGAGCAGTCCTCGGCGCCCGGGGCCCCTCGCTGGCCGCGCCAGTCGGTCAGCCAGGCGTCCTCGGGCTCGTCCTTCTCGACGAAGATCGCCGGCAGGTGGTCGGGGTACGGGCCTTCGAGCCATGTCCCGGAGGACAGGTCGAGGGCGTACAGGCCGCGCAAGATCGTCGGGTCCTCGAGGTCGAGCTGGCGGCCGTATTTGGCGCCGAACAGGGCCCAGTCGCCGCGCGCGCCGAGCAGCACGGCCTCGGTCACGGGCTTGGTCCACAGGACATGTCCCGTGGGCCAGTGGACGAGCAGCACGAGGTAGCCGAGCTGGATGAGGGCGCGGTCGCCGTCGGCGAGGACGCAGGCGCGCGGGACCTCGGGGCGGTGGGGGGCGCGGTGGTGGACGTAGCGGTCGTGGGCGTCGCTCACCGCGGGCGCGCCGGCGAGGCGGAAGCGGTAGAGGGTGCCGGGGACGTGGTCCTCGTCCTCGCCGCGCAGCGGGGCCGGGAGCCAGCCCGACAGCGGGCGAGGGGCGCGGGCGGGGTCGCCGGGCGGGCGCGCGAGCAGGTCGAGCATGGCCTCGAAGGCCCGCTGGGCGTCGGCGCATTCGCGGTCGAGGATGATCTTGGGGGCGTCGAGCTCGACGAGGCGGGCGCCGCGGAGGGCCCGGCTGGTGAGCGCACTGATCGACTCGTTGTCGCGGCCGACCCGATCCGACCACAGGGCGCGGAACCACCGATCTTCGTGCTCGTGGGGCTCGTGGTACAGCGGGCGCTCGCCCGGCGGCGACACCGGCACGCTGGTCAGCACGAGGTCCGCCGGCACGAGGCCGGCGGCCGCGAGCTCGGGATCGGCGAGGATCGCGAGGCGGCGGCGCACGGCCCTCACGCCTGTCTCGTAGGACATGTCGTCGTCCCAGTCGATCGCGGGGTCGTCCTGCGCGACGAGCCGGCCGTCGGCGAGGATGACCGCGTCGGCGTGGAGGACGGCGCGGAGCTGGTCGGGCGAGAGGCCGATCAGGGCGGCGACCCGGGGCGCCAGCGCGGGGTGGACGAGGCCGAACGGGGCGTCGACGTGGGCGACGAGGCGCTCGCGCAGCGGCTCGTCGGAGCACAGGACGTGGCAGCGCTCGCAGGTCTCGCCGCGGTGCTCGGGGCCGACGAGCCGGCCGCAGCGGCAGCGCAGCGGCTCCAGCGGGCCGAACAGCCGCGGGCACCACGGGCCGCCCTCGATCGGGCGGCGAGACTCGAGCATCGCCGCGGTCGTGAGCGCGCCGCTCGAGCGCGCGCGCAGCTCAAAAGCGGCGCGCAGGAGGGCGACGGGGCCCGCAGCCGGCGCGGGCGCGAAGAAGGCGGCGAGCAGGGCGCGCAGGTCGGGCGGGGCCGGCATATGCCGCGGAGGATACGCAGATGCGCGCGGCGGCGAAAGCGGGCATCCTCGGCGCGTCATGGGCTGGGCCCGTTATCACATCGAGAAATTGCGCGCGGGCACGACGGTCAAGTTCCGACCGCACGGCCATTCGATGCGGCCGCGGATCAAGTCGGGGGAGCTCTGCACGGTCGAACCGGTCGACCTGGACAAGCTCGAGGTCGGCGACGTGGTGCTGTGCACGATCCGCGGCGCCGACTATCTGCACATCGTCAAGGCGATCGCCGAGGACGGGCGCTACCAGATCGGCAACAACCACGGCAAGATCAACGGCTGGATCGGCAAGCACGCGATCTTCGGCCGATTGGTGTGCGTCGAGCCGTGACGTTTGGATTATCGTGAGACCATGGCCGGCTCGCCCATGTTGCTTCGCCTCGCTCTGATCGCGTTCGCCCTGACCGCCGCGTGCGGCCCCGGGACCGACGGCACGAGCGCCACCACCGGGACGACGACGGACGCGGGCACGACCGCCCCGGGGACGACGACGGGGAGCAGCACGTCCGGGGCGCCGACGACGAGCGCGGGGACGACCGGGGCGCCGTCCTCCACGAGCGAGGCGACCACGGAGGACGCGAACCCCCAGGCTGCGCCGACGGCGAGGTGTGCGTCCAGCAGTTCGACGGGGTCTGCGCGCTGCTGTCCTCGAAGTGCCTGCCCGACCCGGACGGGTGCGTCCCCGGGTATCCGTGCGCCGAGGCGTGCCGGCCGTTCTGCGCGGGCGACCACGAGGACGCGTGCAACAACAGCGACTGCCCCGAGGAGATCGAGGGCGCGGTGCACTGCTTCGGGTCCTGAGCGGGCCGGAAGGACATGTCCTGCGAGACATGCCCCGTGGGACATGCTCTGCGAGACATGCCCCGAGGTTCGGATCACTCGCCGGTGAAGCGGGGCGGGCGGCGCTCGAGCATGGCGGCGACGGCCTCGCGGTGGTCGGCGGTGGTCTGGGCCACGCCCTGGTAGGTGGCGGCGAGCTCGAGGGCGGCGTCGAGGCCGACGTCGTGGCTGCGGTAGGCGGCGCGCTTGGTGAGGCGGAGGGCGACCGGGGGCAGGGCGGCGAGCTCGGAGGCGAGGGCGCGGGCGGCGGGGAGCAGCTCGTCGGGCTCGACGACGCGGTGGACGAGGCCGATCCGCAGCGCCTCGTCGCAGTCGATGACGCGGGCGGTGAGCATGAGCTCGAGCGCGCGCGAGAAGCCGATCGCGCGGGCCAGGAAGTAGGCGCCGCCGTCACCGGGGACGAGGCCGACCTTGACGAAGGTCGAGCCGAACTGGGCCCCGCGGGCGGCCAGCCGCAGGTCGCACATGCACGCGAGGTCGAGGCCGGCGCCGATCGCCGGGCCGTTGAGGGCGGCCACGATCGGCTTGTCGGCCAGCGCCAGACGCCGGGAGATCCGCTGGATGCCGTCGATGTACTGGCGGCGCAGCTCGGCGGCCCCGCCGGCGAACATGCCCTCTTTGTTGAGCATCCGCTTGAGGTCGCCGCCGGCGGAGAAGGCCGGACCGGCGCCGGTGAGGATCACGCAGCGCACGGCGTCGTCGCGCTCGGCGAGGTCGATCGCGTGGACGAGGCTCTCGACCATGGCCTCGCTGTAGGCGTTGCGCGCGGCGGGGCGGTCGAGGGTGACGAGGGCGGTCGCACCCTCGAGGTCGTAGCGGACGTCGGTGAGCTCCATGCGCGCGAGGGTAGCCGGAGCCGGGGCGTCGCTGGTGTGCGGCGCGCGGCGATCTGTCACACTGCGCGGCGTGTCGGCGACGAAGCGGGTGCTCCTGGTGGTGCTGGCGGCGCTGCTGCTGGCGGCGGGGATCGGTCACTTCGTGATCCCGGACCGGTTCATGGCGATCATGCCGCCGTACCTGCCCTGGCACTACGAGCTGGTGCTGATCACGGGGGCGCTGGAGATCGCCGGCGGGCTCGGGCTGCTCGTCCCGCGCACGCGCAAGGCGGCCGCGTGGGGGTGTTCGCGCTGCTGCTGGCGATGTGGCCGGCCAACATGCATCACGCGATGGCGCAGGTGCAGGTCGAGGGGCTGCCCGCGTCTCAGGCGGCGCTGTGGGTGCGCGTGCCGCTGCAGCTGGTGCTGCTGGCGTGGGCGTGGTGGTACACGCGCGATTGATCGCAGAGCTCGTCAGGGGAAGACCCACTCGAGCGCGAGGCCGAGGAGGACGCTGCGTGGGGAGCCGAGCGATGTCATGAACGCCCGGCGTACCGTCGGCGTGATGCGAGATGCTCGCGCTGCGTGCCGCCGACGTGGTGAACGAGGTCCATGCCGGCGCGAACGAATTGGCTCCGACCGTCAGGGGCCGGGACCATCCGGGGAAGAGCGGCGCGATCGAGGCCTCGCGCAGCAGTGTGGCCCCGATCACGATCAGGCGTGAGGATGAACAGGCCCAAGGCGTCGAGGATATGGTGCCCGCGGCGGCCGTCGGGCTGGGGAAAGCCCTGAACGAGCGCGCCCGGGAACACGCGCGGGGCCGTCCGCAGGGCGGAGAGGAACGCGGCCCAGGCGGTCGTGGCCAGTGCGTGGCGTTGGACGTGACGTCAGCGAGCGCCGCGACGGCGGCCGTCAGCGCTGGCGCGGACCGCCTGCGTCCGCGGCGAAGACGCGTGAAGTTCTCTCACAGGCGGCGCGCGGGCGCGGGCGATGGGGCTTGCGGTAGCGTGCCCCTCGATGTTCACGGTCCCCGAACACGTGCGTCAGACGGCGACGACGTTGCTGTCGACGCTGAAGCCCCTCCCGCTCGACACCCCCAACCTGCCGCCCATGTTGCCGGGCGGGCTGCCGTTCGTCGGCCACGCGTCCGAGCTGCGCTCGAACCCGGTGGCGATGGTGCAGCGCGGGCGCGACATGTTCGGCGACATCTTCTGCGTGCGCCTGCCGGGCACGCTCGGCGTGGTGATGACGGGCCACGCGGCGCAGGAGAAGTACTTCCGCTTCCGCGACGACGAGGTCAGCCAGCGCGAGGCGTACCAGCTGATGACGCCGGTGTTCGGCAAGGGCATCGCCTACGACGCCGAGCCGCAGATCATGAAGGAGCAGCTCGGCTTCTTCCACGGGGCGCTGCGCGAGTCCCGGCTGCGCACCTACACCGACGGCTTCATCGCCGAGTCGGAGCACTTCTTCGGCCAGTGGGGGCAGACCGGCGAGGTCAACATGCTCGAGGTCGGCAACGAGGTGACGCTCTACACCTCGACGCGCTGCCTGCTGGGCGACAAGATGCGGTTCAAGCTCAGCAAGGAGTTCTCCGAGCTGTACGCCGACCTCGAGGGCGGGATCAACGTCATCTCGTTCTTCGCGCCGTACCTGCCGCTGCCGGCGATGCGCCGGCGCGACAAGGCCCGCGTCAAGATGGTCGAGCTGATCGAGAAGATCGTCGCCGAGCGGCGCGAAGGCCCGCAGAGCCACGAGGACATCCTGCAGACGCTGGTCGAGTCGAGCTACGCCGACGGCCGCAAGCTGACGGTCGACGAGATCACGGGGCTCATCCTGACGATCATGTTCGCCGGCCACCACACCAGCGGCGTGACGTTCTCGTGGATCGCGGTGCTGCTGGCCCAGCACCCGCACATCTTCCGCCGCCTGGTCGCCGAGCAGCGCGAGATCCTCGGCGACCGCGAGCGCATCACCTACGACGACCTGCAGAAGATGAAGCTGCTCGAGGCCACCATCAAGGAGGCCCTCCGCCTGTACCCGCCGATCATCCTGGTGATGCGGCGCGTGCTCAAGGCGTTCGACTTCCAGGGCAAGCACGTGCCCGAGGGCAGCATGATCATCGCCTCGCCGGCGGCCGGTCAGCGCGTGCCGGAGATCTTCCCCGAGCCGCACCGCTTCGACCCCGACCGCTTCATGCCGGGCCGCGAGGAGGACAAGCGCTGGCCCTACGGCCACATCGCGTTCGGAGCCGGGCGCCACCGCTGCATGGGCATCGTGTTCGCCCAGCTGCAGCTGCGCGCGCTGTGGAGCCACCTGCTGCGCAACTTCGAGTTCGACCTGCTCGACCCGAGCTACCCGGTCGACTACACCAACCTGATCGTCGGCCCGCGCCCGCCGTGCCGGATCCGCTACCGCCGGGTCCAGCAGTCCGCAGGCGCATGACCGAAAGGACATGGCGGCCGTGACAGGTCACGAGGGACATGTCCCGATGCGCTGGATCGACCGCGTCCTGCTGGTGTTCGCGCTCAGCTTCTGCAGCACGTCGCTGCTGTTCGACCGCATGGCCGCGCTGGAGCCGGGGCCGATGGCGCCGGCGGACAGCGGGCTGGGGGGCTTCTTCTACTGGTGGGGCAGCACCTACGACCCGCTGATCGTGCTGAACCCGCTGTGGCTGCAGATCGCGTCGGGGGTGTCGGCCTTCGTGTTCGGGCCGTTCTACGCGGTGCTGGCGGTCGCGCTGGTGCGCCGGCGCGAGTGGATCCGCTGGCCCGCGATCATCTACGCGTCGGTGATGCTCTACTCGATGGTGATCTTCCTCGGGGTGCACACCTTCGGTGAGCCGCGGCCGACGGTGCCGTGGCTGGTGGCGCTGCTGTACGCGCCTTACGTGCTCTTCCCGCTCGCGCTGCTGCGGCGCATGCTGCCGCGGCGCGGGCCCGCGGGCGAGGTCCGCCCGCTGTTCGAGACAGGACGAGGATGACGATGACGGAGACCCTGCACACGATCGGCCGCGCGCCGCCGCCGAGCTTCGAAGAGGCGCGCAACAAGCGGCAGAAAGTCCGCGCCGCCGGGCTCGACCCCAACCACTGGTACGCGGTGGAGTACGCCCGCGCGGTGCCGCCGGGCAAGGTGGTCGAGGTGGTGTTCTGGCGCCGCTCGGTCGCGGTGTTCCGCGGCGAGGACGGGGCCCTGCGCGCGATCGACAACCGCTGCGCCCACCGCCAGCTCAAGCTGTCGGGCGGGCGCGTGGAGGGCTGCAACGTGGTGTGCCCGTACCACGGCTGGGAGTACGGCGGCGACGGCAAGCTGTGCAAGGTGCCGCACGAGCTGTTCGGCAAGCCGCTGCCGAAGATCGAGCTGCGCCACTACCCGGTGCGCGAGCGCTATGGATTGGTGTGGGTGTTCTTCGGCGACCCGGCGCGGGCCGACGCGACGCCGATGCCGGAGATCCCCGAGCTCGACGGGCCGAAGCCGTGGGCCAAGCTGCTGGTGGACTTCACGTGGAAGGCCCACCACTCGATGATCATCGACAACGTCAGCGACTTCACCCACGCGTACCTGCACCGGCGGTTCCGCCCGTTCACCGACTCGACGCTGACCGACCTGCGCGTCGAGGGCGACCGCGTGTACGTGTCGTACGACACGAAGGTGGCCGACGGGCCGCTGATGAAGCACTTCGTCGATCGCAAGCGCACCAACATCAATGCGATGACGCTGTGCTATCAATACCCGTACCAGTGGTCGGACACCGACGGGAAGATCAAGGACTGGTGCTTCTGCCTGCCGATCGACGAGCAGACCACCCGCGCGTTCTTCCTGTTCTACTTCGACGGCTTCAAGATCCCGGGGCTGCCGCTGCAGATCCCGCGGCAGGTGATGGAGCCGGTGCTGGGGATCGCCAAGCAGGTGGTGTTCAAGCCGCTGCTCGAGGAGGACGGCGTGGCCGTCGAGGCCGAGCAGGACGGCTACAACCGCCACTGGCAGGCGCCCATCGCCGAGCTGAACCCGGCGGTCCACGCGTTCCAGGCGCTGACGATCCGCAAATGGGAAGAGTACCTGGCGTCGTCCTCGGGCCGGCTGGCCGAGGCGCGCTGAGGCGGCGGCGGACGCGACCGGAGCGCGTCGCCACGAATGCGGGCCGGATCACGGCGCCGGCGCTCGGGCCCTCACAAGGTCGAGGGCCGGGGGCCGGCGCGGCTCGCCCTTGTCGCATGATTCGCCCGCGGTAGGCGAAGGCCTCACCCGCGAGCCGACCGGGGCGCGATTGCGCGACATGTCCCGGAGGACATGTCGCGCAATGCGGATCGGCGCGAGGCGCGGCTCCGTCGTGGTCTTCGTCGGCCGACGCGCGGCATGTCCCGGGGGACATACCCGCGCACGGTGGGCCGGCGCGCGGCGCGGCTCAGTCGTCCTCGTCGTCCTCGTCGTCCTCGTCGTCGTCGCCGTCGTAGTCGTGGCTGTTGCACTGCTGCGGCTGGTCGCCCCACTTGTCGCAGAAGCGGTTGGCCACCAGGCCGCCGCGGCTGATCGGGAGGGTGCCGCACGAGCTGAAGTCGTCGATCGCGTCGAGGCAGGTCGGATAGTCGTAGGGGACGCCGGCGTCGTCGTACAGCTTGAGGCGCATCATGTCGCCGACGCAGACGGCGCCGTTCGGGCCCCACTCGGCCTCGGGGCCCCAGTTCGAGCGGCTCAGGGTGGCGGGCGCCTGGAGCCGCGGGGCCAGCTTGTCGAAGATGTCGATCGGGGTGCCCGTGAAGGTGTGCGGCGTGCCGTCGCCGCAGTAGTCGGCGCGGGCCATGCGGGTACAGGCCTGGTGATGGTTGGCGAGCGAGGTCGTGCCCGCCTTGGCCCAGGGGCGGTAGCCCCATTCGACACACTTGGCGAGCACCGCGTCGCGGCAGGCGAAGGTGACGACGGTGGCGTCGGCGACGCGCGCGCCGGTGGCGAGGTCCCAGTAGTTGGCGAGCGGGATGGCCTGGGTCGGCTGGCCGAGGTGGTCGAAGCAGAGGCTCTCCCAATTCGGGTCACCGGGGGCCTGGATCGAGATTTCGTAGAACCAGACGTCGCCGGTCGGGGCGGCGGGATTTTTAAAAATGTCGTCGAAGCGCATCTGCCAGGCGGCGCCGTCGATGTCGAGGTCGATGACGGCGCCGACGAGCTGCGCGCCCGTGAACGTCTGCGAGGTGCCGTCGACCACGCCGGTGGCCGAGAGGACGCTGCCGTCGAGGTCGAGGCCGTTGAGGTTGATGCCGTTCATGCGCATGCCGTTCATGCGCATGCCGTTCAACGTGGTGCCGTTCATGCGCATGCCGTTCATGCGCATGCCGTTCAGCACCGCCGTGTTGAGCGCCGCGGCGTTGTCGACCTTCTCGCGCAGCGCGACGGCCGGGTCCGCTTCCTGCGCCACGCCGTCGCACCCGCCGACGGCACAAAGCCCCACCACCCACATCGAGAACCCGCGGGTCAACCTCATCGTACGACTCCTGTGCCACGCTGCATGATCGCGGTCGTCCGCTCGCGCAAGCCGGCGTGGCGGCTCCGAGATCGCGGCCGGAGCGCTGCCGTCGAGGTCGCCGCGGCCGAATTCCGGGAGCGCCGGAGGCGGTCGGCGGGGCAGCGCTCCGGCCGCGGGCGCTGCCGAGAGTGCGCCGGAAGAGCGCGCACCATCCCGACAATGTACATTGCTCGTATTTGCGGCTCGCGATCATTCGCCGGACTCCGGGCGACGACAGCACGGGCGACGCGAATCGGCGGAGGCGAGCCGGCGATCCGGCTTGCACGCGTCCCTTCGCGGGGCGGCGGGATCTGTTAGTGTCGGCCCGAAAGCCGAGGAGGCTGCCATGGGCGACGAGCTTCACATCATCCCCGGGCGCAGCATCGGCCCGTTTCGCCTCGGCGAGCCGGGCGAGCCGCAGGTCGCGCTGCTGGATGGCGAGCGCACGGTCGAGATGCGCGGGGCGATGCGCGTGGTCCTCACGCGGGACGTCAGCCTGTTCATCGAAGACGGGGTGGTCACGCAGGTGGGGATCCACGGGGAGCACCCGGCCTGCACGGCGGAGGGGCTGCGGCTCGGCATGAAGCTCGGCCAGGTGCAGGGCCGGTTGCGGGTGGATCCGGTCGACGAGGTGCTGCTGCTCGAGGGCGTCGCGGGGCTGTGCTTCTCGACCGACGAGGGGACGGGGCGCGCGGCGACCGCGAACCTCGAGCGCGGGGAGCCGGTGGTGTTGTCGCGCAAGGACCGGATCACGTGGATCGGGGTCATCCCGCCCGAGAACGACAGCCACGAGGTGGTGCCGGTGCGGCTGAAGTGACACGAGCGCGGCGGCGCTTTCGAGATGTCCCCGGGGACATGTGTCGACATTGGCACGAGCGGGCCCGGGGCCGGCGGCGCGGGAGGGCGCGGCGGGTTTCGGGCGCAGGTGTTTGCGGGTCGAGCTCGCGCAGAGCTGCCAGTGGAGCGAGGGCGGCGCGGGCGTGCGGGAGGAGGGGCTCGCGAGATCGCGCCCGGATCGCGGCGCGGGCGAGGGGCGAAATCGTCGGACCGCGCGGACCGGCGCGGGGCCTACAATGGCGCGGTGAGCGAGGCATCGACGGCGAGTGATTGGCGGCGGCGGCACGCGCTCGGCTTGCCGGCCGGGAGCGTGCGCGCCTTGCTGGCCCTGGGCGTGGTCGGGACGGTGTGCGGGCTGCTGGTGCGGGCGCCCGACGAGCCGCCGCCGGAGGCGCTGGAGAGCCTGCTGTTCGTGGTGCTCGGGCATTACTTCGCGGCCCGGGCCCAGGCGCCCGCCGATAGATCCGACGGCCCGCCGCCGCTGTGGCTGCCGCGCGGATCGATCCGGCTGCTGCTGATCGCGGGGCTCGTCGGTGTCGGGGTGGTGGTGATGCGCCAGGAGGGCGCGGCGGCGCAGCGCGGAGTGGTGACGCTGGCGCTCGCGGCCGCCTTCGTGCTCGGGCTGCTGCTCACGCGGGTGACGCGGTGGCTGCAGCGGCGCATCGGCGGCTCGTCGCGTGTCCTCGAGGACATGCGGGCGGTCGTCGGGCTGGTGGCGATCGGCGCGCTGGCGATCCATGCGTTCTTCCACGTGCTGCCCGACGCGGCCACGGTCGGGGTCGGCCGGCTCGGCCTCGAGCAAGGGCTGGCGGCGCTGGTCGGGTTCTACTTCGGCTCGCGGTCGTGACCGGGCCAGGGGCGACGCTCGCCCCTGGCCGAGCTCGCCGGCTACGGCTTCGGCTGGTAGAGCTGGATCAGGTTGCCGCAGGTGTCGGCGAAGATCGCCACGGTGACCTCGCCGGCCTCGGTCGGCTCCATCGTGAACGCGACGCCGTGCTTCTTCAGCCGCGCGTGCTCGGCGTGGATGTCGTCGACCTCGAAGGCGGTGATGGGAATGCCCTGGCGGAACAGCTCGTCCTGAAACGTCTTCGAGGCGGGGTTCGCGTTCGGCTCGAGCGAGAGCTCGACGTCGGCGTGGCCGTGCGGCGAGACGAGGGTCAGCCAGCGGAACTCGCCGACCGGGATCTCCTTGCTCTTCTTGAAGCCGAGCACCTCCGTGTAGAAGCGCAGGGCCTTGTCCTGGTTGTCGACGAAGATACTGTTGAGCTTGATGCGCATGAGGACCTCTGGGGGAATCGGCACGGTGGCCGTACCCGCGCGAGTGTGACGACTTCGCGGCTCAGTGCTTCTTGAAAATTGCGGAAGCCGCCTCGCCGCACATCAGCAGCAGGCAGCCGGGGATCAGCGCCGGCGGCAGGGTCCCGACGCGCGAGGGCACTTGCCAGCGCCGCCGGTATTGCGACGGCGGGACGCCGACGCGGCGCGCGAACAGGTCGCTGAAGCTGCCCAGGCTCTCGAAGCCGACCTCGAAGCAGACGTCGGTGACGGAGTGATTGCCGCGCGCGAGCAGATGCTTGGCGCGCTCGATGCGCGCGTCGATGCGGTACTGATGCGGCGTGGCGCCGAACACCGCGGCGAACTGGCGGATGAAGTGATACGGCGAGAGCCCGGCCTCGCGGGCGATGGCGGCGATCGGGGCCCGGCCTTCGGTCTCACGCAGGCGGTCGCGGGCGCGGCACAGGCGGATGAGCGCGTCGTGGGTCAGCATGGACGGAGGCTCTCGGGTTTGGAGTGTAGCGCCACGGCTCGGGGTGTGCCGCCGCGGGGGCCTGGCCCGGAGGATCGCCGGGCATGAGAGCGACGTCCGCGGTGCGGGGTCGGCAGCGATCGCAGCGCGGGCGCCCGTCGTCGTGGGGCAAGCCCGAGGGCCAGGGAGCCTGCGGTCCGGGCCCTCGCCAGTCGGTCGATGGCCGCCCGCGAAGGCGACGTGATCCTCGGGCCGCGTGCCTGCAGTCCGGGGCCGATCTGCCGGCGATAGGGACGCGGGCGGGGGTCAGGAGGACTACGGAGTTGCGGCGAAACGTCGTCTCACCGGCAGCTTCGACGGGACGGCGGGGCGGCGGAGGCCCGGCGGTGCGGTGAATCGACACCGGGCCGTCACGGGCGGCCGAGGTCGCGGTGATACCATCCCGGCCACGCATGGGACTGCTCAACAAACTCTTCGGTGGTGGAACGCAGCTCGAGCTCAAGCTCGACGTCGAGAAGGTGCCGCCCGGCGGCACGGTGGCCGGCTCGCTGACGCTGACCGGCGGCAAGAAGCCGCTCAAGCTGACGGCGCTCAAGGTCGACATCGTGTCGGTGCTGGTGCAGTCGAAGGAGGGCAGCGCGCTGCCGTCGATCGACATCAAGGTGCTGTCGAGCAACATCGTCGCGCAGGACCGTGACCTCGCGCCGGGCAGCCTCAACAAGTTCGAGTTCCGCTACAAGATCCCCGAAGACGCCAAGCCGGACGCGACCTACAAGGTCATGGCGTCGGCGGACATCCCGGGGGTCAAGGATCCGTCGGCCGAGGCGCCGCTGACGGTGCTCGGCGGCGGCCGGGGCCTGTTCGGCGCGGTCAAGTCCATGCTCGGCGGCGGCGACAGCGAGGACGTGGTGCTGAGCCGGTTCCCCGGACTCACGTCGCACGACACCGACGAGGTGGAGAACGCGCTGCACGAGCTGCAGTGCGAGGCGTACGACCGCGACAACAACTTCACCGGCGTTCACAAGTTCCTGCTCAAGCTGGTCGAGACGTCCCGCGAGGACGGGGTCCGGCGCGCGGCGCTGTCGGCGTGGGGCACGGTGCTCGACAACCGGGCCAAGCCGGAGCACATCAAGGCGCTCGAGGCCCTGGCCGGGCGCGACCTGCCGTCGTACCTGATGGAGGAGGTCGTGTCGGTGGCGGCCAAGTTCGCCGAGGAGGGGGCGCTGCCGCTGGTGCAGCAGCTGGCGCGGCACCCGGCGCCCGAGGTGCGGGCGCGCCTGGCGACGGCGCTGTACCTCGACGCCGACCACGACCTGCAGGGCCGGCGCGAGCTGATCCTGCAGCTGTGCCAGGACGGCGACGTGTCGGTGCGGGCCAACGCGTTCGGGGCCACCGCGAGCCTGGTCGAGCAGCTCGACGTGATGCAATTCGTGGCGAACTGGGCCGCGCAAGATCCGTCGCCCGAGGTCCAGGCGCAGTGCCTGTCGGCGATCGCCCTGGCCCACAACTACGGCGGCGCCGACCTGGTGTTCGACAC
This sequence comes from Nannocystis pusilla, assembly GCF_026626665.1. Classification (GTDB taxonomy): domain Bacteria; phylum Myxococcota_A; class Polyangia; order Nannocystales; family Nannocystaceae; genus Nannocystis; species Nannocystis pusilla. Next base: position 4,532,389 of record NZ_JAPNKE010000002.1, on the reverse strand, counting down.
GTACCTGCAGCACGCGCAGGGCAACCCGAGCGCCGACGTGCGCAAGGAGATCACCGAGCGCCTGCACTGGCTGCCGGCCGACCCGCGCCTGACGCAGCTGGTGACGACGCTGCTGTCCGACCGCTCGTCGGAGGTCCGGCGCTCGATGGCGTGGCAGGGCTGCAACATGGAGGAGCACCCGGAGCTCGGGCAGCTGTTCGTCCACACGGCCGTGAACGACCCCGACGACGCCGTCCGCGCCGACGCGCTGCGCGGGATCGACAAGTTCATGCCGCTGCCCGAGGCGGTGCAGTTCCTGCGCCAGCGCCTGGCGGCCGACCGCAACGAGAAGGCGTTCTGGGCGGCCCTGAACGCGGTCGAGGGCCACATGCCGGCCCGCGAGGCCCAGGCGCTGCTGCAGGAGATCGCCCGCGGGCCGTTCTCGTCGGCCGGCGAGCGCGCGCGAGGTGCTCGCGGGCGAGTAGCCGCGGGTCGGTCCTCGGGGACATGTCCCGGCAGACCGGTGCGAACGGGCATGTCCTTCGGGGCATGTCCTTTCGCGTGAGGGCCTCACGGCCCGGGCTTGCGCGTCGTGGCGTAGACCTCCGAGACGTCCGCAGCGTGGTCGACCTTGGCGCCGGTCACGGCGGTCTGAGCGGCCTGTGCCGGCTGCAGCACGACGAGCGGCTTGACCTCCACGAAGTCATTCGCTCGGCGAAGTAGCCGGTGGCGTCGACCCCTACCATCGAGGTAGTCCTCGGGCGGCGGTCAGGCGCCACCTCGTGAAAAGTGCCACTTCAGTCGCTCTTTGAACTCCGCCCGCGACTCTCTTGTGAGTTCCGCAAGCTTCGTGGCGCCGTCCAGTGTGATTGCGTCGACCATGGTCAGCGCTTCGAGATAGATCACGCCCTCTTGAACGTAGAGACCCGTTGGGGCCGATACTCCTGCGAAGTAGATCAGGTTCGGGAAGCCGGCCGCAACCTCACCCGCCAACGGCATCGGAGCCTTGAGAGCATCGAGCGCTCCTGGTTTGCTCAAGTGCTTAGGGACCTTTCTCAGCGGACTGACGAGGAAGCCTTTCCGCTTGGGCGTCTTGTGGAGAACGAGGTCACAGCATGTGCCGACGAGCGCTACCGTCTCACGCCTCCGTAACTCCACCGTGAACTTCGTCCCCGTCTGGTCCCTGGTGGCATCAGCGTAGTCCAAACGAACCCAGTCAATTTCGATCAGATCTCCTTGACGAAAACAAGGAGGCGGGTCCCCCTCTTCGGGGGTCGACCACTCGTTCTGCGGGAGGTACATCTGATTCAGAAATCCATCTCGTCAGGCTCAAGGACGAAGTCGAGCTCGACGGCGCCCTCTAGGGCGACAGGGATCGGCCTTCCTGGGGCGATCTCGGCGCCCAGTTGAAGCAATTCATGCAAGCCCATCGACTCGGGAGGTGCGACGACGGTCCGCCAAGTCTGTTCAAGGAGCTTGGCTTCATCGCCGACCCCGGAAGGGGACCACTGCCGATGTACATGCTCGCCGTCAACGAGAACGACAGCGCTCGTGGCATCTGAAGTCGGCTCGTCGTGTAGGAGGTATTTGGTGTTGTGGGGGCTGTCGTGTTAAGTGTCATTTGAACAACTCCCGGGTCTTCTCGGTGATGGACTGCTCGAAGATTTCTCGTTGTCGAGCGTGGAGATGCTGCAGATCGGTTTCCCAGGATTCGGAGGGCTCCGAGCGCAGCAGGTTCAAGTCGTAAAGGACGACCGATTCGTTTGGATCCTCCGACTCCGCGCTCGTGAGCGCCAGGACAGAGCGCACCTTCGCCGTGTCTTGCGACTGCAACACGACGTGAAAGGCGGACAAGAGGTCCGGCATTGCATTCGGACGCGGAGGTAGGATCGTGAAAAGCTCAGTCAGAGAGGTCGTGGCTGGTACAACGATTCGGTCGATGTATCGAACCCCGACAGACAGCAGTTTGACAGGACCAGCAATCTCGCCGAAAGTCGAAAAGGCAGCTCGAACGTCCGACAAGAAGGCTGTCCATCCGGGGTATGGAGCGAGAACGTGAACAGATAGGGAGTGCTCGGCAAGACCGACGACCCGCTTCCCATCTTTCGATGGGAGGAGGTGAACCTCTTGCAGAGTCGTGGCGGTGGCCGTGATCTCAGAACCTGAGATGTTGGGTTGCAACGCAACTCGGCGCTGGGTCTGCGCGACGCCAGAGTACTCACTTGAGAACCGCTCGCGCAGGCGGGCCGCGACTTCCGAGCTTACGCGAGTCTCAAACCCAAACTCCACCACCGCCTCAACGATGGGCGGGTTCGAGTAGGTCTGTGGGTAGGTCAGCGGCACGGGTCTCTCGAAGGTGCTGTGAGGAAGGACTGCGCCTTCGTGAGCACTGGAAGTATAACTTTACGGAGTCGGCGTGGTCTGCGCAAGTCACACCTGGCCAAAAGGCCACGCTACGGCCAGCACTCAAGCCGGGCTCAGGAGTGCGCAAGGGACGCCGTTCGGGCTGATGAAAAGATTTGAACATATTGTGCCGCCTGTAGTTTTTCATGCGATCTTCTCGTCGCCAGTCGCCAGTCGCCAGTCGCCAGCCGCCAGCCGGCGGTCGACCGTGCTAGCGAGCTCACGCCCGGCTTGGCGCACGTGCCGGCTGGAGCCGGGTCCGGCGGTGGCTTCGGACCGCCGATAACGAGCACGGCGAGCGAGCGGGCTCAGCAGCGGCTCGCCGAGACTTGCCGGTGATCTTCGGCTTCTGCGCCGTCGTCTACCAGGGGACCAGGGCAGCGAGCGCAGCGACGGCATGGTGTGCAACCCGCATGCGCACCTGTGCGCGTGGTCGGGCGCCGTGCCGGCCGGTTCGACCGGCGAGAACGCGATATCGGCTTCAGACAGGCTAGGGAGGCCGCGAGGCGCGAGCCAGGACGGGAGGCGCGCGGTCCGCTCCCGCGCGGGCGGGAGCCGCGGGAGCGGGCCTCGGCCCGACCGAGAATGTCCTTCGGAACAGATCGGCGCAGGCCCGCGAGACGACGGAGGCCCGGGCGCGCGGGCGGCCGGGTCTTCGGGGCAGGTGACCTGGCCGGAGGGTCAGGGCATCGGGTCGTACTTGACGCGGCTGATGGCGAGCTTGATCGAGTCGATGACGCCGGCGTCGTTGATGTTGGAGTCGGCGACGCACAGGCGCCGCTGCCGGCGGCGGCGTCGCCGTAGAAGTCGCCGAAGTTCATGCCGGGGCCCGAGCCCGGGTTCGGCGCCCACTCGCACGGGTCGATGCCGTCGTCCTTGCAGATGACCTGGTTGGTGTTGGCGAGCGCCTTGCCGAGGTCCTCGGCGGTGTTGGCGGCGCCGTCGCGGAAGAGGATCGGGAAGTCCTTCGAAAGGTTGGCGCTGTCGCCGCAGCAGCCGCTGCCGTTGTCGTTCATCTCGAGGAGGCCGGGGCGGCTGACGAGGGTGAGGAGCTTGTCGTCGGGGCTGATGAGCTTGACGGTGACGTCGCCGACCCAGTTGTGGTTGATGCCGAGGGTGACCTCGATGTCGCGCACGTAGTTGATCGGGTCGTCGGGGACCACGAGCTCGACGCAGGTCATGGTGTCGAGGGTGCCGTCGTAGATCTCGTCGACCACCACGGCGCCGAGGGCGGTGGCCTCGACGACCTCGAGCTTCTGCGCGGTCGGGCAGTCGTTCTTCGACTCGAGCATGACGATGTCCTCGCACATGGCCCCGAGCGCGGCCAGGATCGCGTCCTGGTCGGGCTGGGCGATCATGGCGGTGTTCATGGCGGTGACGAGGTCGCCGACCAGCGCGCCGAAGTCGGTGATGTCGATGCCCATCATGTCGTTGCTGTCGGTCAGGCCCTCGTGCGAGCTGACCATGTCCTTGCACGGGTTGGCCGCGCCGACGCCCGGGTCGGCGGGCGCGGGGGCGTCGACCTCCTCGCCGTACCGGCTCGGGCCGTCGATGCCGCCGACCTGGCGCGTGAGACAGGTGTTGAGGCGGGGGTAGTCGGCGGCGCCGAAGAAGCCGTTGATCGCGGGGTCGAGGGCGACGTTGTCGAGGAACGAGCCCGCCTCGCCCGAGGCGCCGACGAGGGTCCGGATCGCCGGCTTGCGGCCGACCCGCTGGTAGACGGTCAGGTTGCTGTCGGGGTCCTCGACGATGTCGCCCTCCATCGCCGCGAGCTCGGACAGGATGGCGTCCTTGTCGCCGTCACTCAGGTCGGGGTGATTGGCCTGGTGGGCGTCGAGGGCGGTGGCGAAGTCGGCGGCGAAGTCGGCGAAGTCGAGGGCCGAGATGCCGAGGCCGGCGTGCGCGGCCTGCATGTCGAGGCAGTCGTACTCGACGCCGGCGCAGCCGGCGAGGGCGCCGAGCTGCTTGTTGAGACAGGCGCCGAGGTTGCCGCCGTCGACGCCGCTGTTGAGGAAGTAGGCGTTGATCTTGTCGTCGACGAGGACCTCGTTCACCGCGGCGCCGACCAACTCGGCGATGCCGTCCACGCCGCCGAGCGCGAGGCACAGGGGGCCGTCGCCTTCGGTGGTGGTCGTCGTCGTGGTGGTGGTCGTGGTCGTCTCGGTGGTCGGGCCCTCGGTGGTGGTCGGGCCGGCGGTCGTGGTGGTGCTGGTCGGCGGATCGGTGGTGGTGGGCGGCTGCGTGGTCCCGGGCGGCTCTTCGGTCGTGCTCGTCCCCGTGGTGTCGGTGTCCGTCTCGGTGGTGGTGCCGCCGTTCGAGGGACAGGCGGTGAGGAGGCCGAAGCCGCCGACGAGGGCGAGGGTGGAGCGAAGGTAGTGCGTGTGCATGGCGTGCCGATCAGGCCGAAATACGGCCGGGAGTCAGTAAGAAGGCCGCGAGACCAGGTCGGACAAACTTACCCCCGCGGGCGACGGGTGAGAAGCCGACGGCCGATCCGTCGTTGCGCCGGCGCGCGTGTTTTGGGGGCTCAAGGCCGCGAGCCGCACTCGCCGACGTCGTCGACTGGCCGATCCGACCTGTCCTTTCAGTGTGGTCATTCGGGACAGGTCTGGGCAGGTCGATCACGGCCGCGCAGGCGGACCGGTCCGCGAGGACAGGTCATGCACAGCGGCCAAGGCTCGCGCCGCGGCGGTCTTCTTGGCCTCGGCGGCGCGCCGCAGCTCGGGCTCGGCGAGCAAGAGGAGCGCGAGGCGGCGCTTGCCGTCGACGCCGGCGGCCGGCAGCACGCGCGCCAGAGTGGCGCGGATGATCGCGGACTCCTCGGCGTCCGCGGCGCCGCCGATGCGGGCGTCGAGATCGGCGACGGCGCGCTCGGCGGCCTTCAGCGCGTCGGCGTTGCGACCCAGCGCGAGCAAGGCCTGGGCCCGCAGCGCGTGCAGGTACGGCACCGGCGGCTGGATCGGCGGCTCGCGCGGAGAGCTGGCGATGAGTCGCTCGGCCTCGGTCAGCGCGGCCGCCGGATCGCCGAGCCACAGCGCGACCTCGACGAGGTTGCGCTCGACGATCCGCGCGTACACGTGCTCGGGTCCGAAGCGCTGGCGGTACAGCTCGAGCGCCTCGCGGTAGTGCCCTTGCGCGCCGGTCAGGTCGCCGCGCATGTCGGCGAGCATGGCGAGGTCGTTGTGCAGGGTGGCCCGGTGCATGGCGTCGACGTCGGGCTGGTCGCGGTAGATCGCCAGCGCCTCGTCGTAGCGGGCCTGGGCGCCGTCGAGGTCGCCGCGCAGGGCGGCGAGCTCGGCGAGGATCCGGCCGGACTCGGCGAGGGCGACGTTGCCTCGCGGCAAGGTCCGCTGGCGCACCGCGTGGGCCTCGCCCGCGAGCGCCTCGGCGCGGTCGAGGTCGTCGCGCTCGAGCGCGAGGACGGCGGCGTGGCACAGGACGCTGGCGGTGACCGGGTGGGCGCGACCGTAGGCCCGCTCGTGGGCCGCGATGGCGCGGTCGAAGGTCCGCTGGGCCTCGTCGAGGGCGCCCTGGCGGTGATGGATCAGCGCGAGGCTGTGCAGGGCGTCGGCGATGTTGTGGGCGTTGCCGGGGTCGTCGCGCTCGTAGAGGGCCAGGGCGCGCTGGGCCGGGGCGAGCGCCTCGTCGTAGCGGCCGAGCAGGCGCAGGCCGTTGGCGACGCCGAGGTCGAGGCGGGCGCGCAGCGAGACGTCGTCGCCGGCGCGGACGATCGCGGCCTCGGCGGCGAGGCGCGTGGCGTCGAGGCGGACGGCGTCGGGCTTGTGGGTGCCGACGAGGTAGACGAGGTCGGTCCAGGCGGTCGCGGCGGTGGGGTCGTCGCGCCCGCGAGCCGCAGCCGCGATCGCGGCGGCCAGTGATTCGGCGCTGACGTCGTGACGCGCCAGGCGTCGCTGGATCCGCGCCCGCACGCGCAGCGCCTCGGCCTCGAGCGGGGCGTAGGCGAGGGCGGTGGCCTCGTTGACGGCCAGCAGCGCGAGCTCGAAGGCGCGGGTGTAGTCGCCGGCCAGCTCCTGCGCGCCGGCGTCGTCGAGGCGGGCCTCGACCGCGGCGACCTTGGTCGAGTCGTCGGGCGGCGGGACGACGCTGTCGAGGGCGTCGGTGGCGGCGCAGGTGGACAGGTCGCCGAGCAGCGAGGCGGCCTCGGGGGCGTGTTCGATGGTGCCGGCGCCGGCGTGCGCGAGGCCGTCGCTGAGGGCCTTGAAGCGGCCGAGGTGGCGGTTCAAGCAGCGGGTGCGGAGGTCGAGCAGGCGCTCGGACTGCTCGCCGTAGATGTGCGTGGCGGCGCAGGCGTCGTGGTGGGCCTGCATCCAGTCGGCGGCGTAGGCCGACAGGGCCTTGTGGACGCTCTGCCAGGCGTCGGGGGCGTAGGGGGCGCCCGAGGCGAGGAAGGCTTGCTCGATCTCGGCGACGCGGGCGGCGTCCCAGATCCCCGCGAGCCGCTGCTCGGCGCCCTGGCACGGGCTCGGGCCGGAAGTGCCGGCGAGCCACAGGCCGAGGCCGAGGCCGAGGCCGCCGAGCCCGCCGAGGAGCCAGGCGCCGCGGCGGCCGAGGCCGCGCTCGCGGGCGAGGGCGGTCAGCATGGCCTGCATCGACGGCCAGCGGCCGTCGGGGTCGAGGGCGAGGCCGCGGACGACGACCTTGCGCAGCCAGTTCGGGACCTGCGAGCCGGCGGGGGCGGCCTCGACCTTGCCCTTGACGATCTGGTAGGCGAGGGCCGACAGGCGGCCGCCGCTGAACGGGCGCACGCCGTAGAGCGCCTGGTAGAGGGCGACGGAGAACGAGAACTGATCGCTGAGGGCGTCGGCGGGCTGGCCGAGGTGCTGCTCCGGGGACATGTACGCGGGCGTGCCGATCAGCGCGCCGGTGCGGGTGACGAGCACGTGCTCGGCCTCGTGCTCGCGCGAGCGGGTCGAGGCGGAGGTCGAGGCCGAGGCGATGGCGGCGAGGGCGTCGCTGTCGCCGCCCGACAGGCTCTCGGGGGCCTCGCCGGAGGCGCGCGCGAGGCCGAAGTCGAGGACGCGGGCGCGGCCGTCGTCGCCGATGATGACGTTGTCGGGCTTGAAGTCGCGGTGGACGAGGCCGGCGGCGTGGGCGGCGGCCAGGCCCTCGCCGGCGGAGCGCATGACCGCGAGGACCTCGGGCCAGCGGCGCGGATGTTCTTTGAGCCAGGCGGTGAGGGTGCGCCCGGCGACGAACTCCATGGCGAGGAAGATGTGGTCGCCGTAGGTGCCGACGTCGTGGACGCCGACGACGCTCGGGTGCGACAGCCGGGCCAACGACTTGGCCTCGCGCAGCAGGCGGGCGCGGGCGTCGAGGCTGGCGTTGCCGCGCGAGTGCAGCAGCTTGAGGGCGATCTTGCGATCGAGCTCGGGGTCGAAGGCGCTGTAGACGACGCCCATGGCGCCGGCGCCGAGGCGGCCGAGGATGATGTAGCGGCCGACACATGTCCCGGTGGACAGGTCGTCCACGGCCGCGCCCGGTGCTTGCGGGAGCTCGCCCTCGCGGGTGATCTCGCCGGACACCGAGGTCTCCTGCGAGGGCGTCCGTTCGACCTCCACCGGGCCCGATCTTGCCCGACCGGCCCGGCCGCCTCAATGGCCCGGGCGCGCCCACGCGCGGCCGGCGATCCCCTGCGGCGCGCAGGCGATGGTCGCCGGGCCCCGCGAGGAGTACCCTGCGGGCGACCATGGTCGACGAACACCTGACGCCCGTGCTCATGGCCTGCAGCGAAGCGGAGCTGGCCGTGCTGATCGAGTTCCTGGGCCGGCCGCCGTCCGGCCTGTTGTGGTTCGACCGCCGGCTCCGCGACCCCCGTTCCACGCGCGCGGAGCGGGTCGCGGCGGTGGTCGAGCGGATCTTGCGGCTCGGCTCGCACAGCGTCCTCGGGCGCACGGGGCCGGGCAAGCAGGCGTACTTGCAGATCGTGTGCGACGCGCTGGTCGAGCTGCACCTGTCCGAAGAGCCAGCCGCGGACGGGCTCCCCGGGCTCGAGCGACGCCTGGTCCGCTACGCGCTCGACGCCAACTTCGACGCGCTGCCGCCGGAGACCCAGCAGACGCTGCTCGACCGCTTCCGCGCCGGCGACACCTACGCCGAGGGGGTCCGCGACCTCGGGGTGCTGCACGACTTCGTGACGCACACGCAGCCGGAGCGGAAGGCGCTGCAGGCGGGGCACGTGGCGCACGTGGCGACCGACAAGCTGCGCGATCAAGCGGTGGTGCAGGTGCGGCACCGGCTGCTGCGCGCGGGGCTCAAGCTGGTGCTGCGCGGCGCGGCCGGGCCGGTGTACCAGGCGATTCGCCTGTGGGAGTGGGCCGGGCCGGCGTTCCGCTACACCATCCCGGTCATCGTCTACGTCGCGTACCTGCGCGAACACGTCGACGCGGACGCGGCGGCAGCGGCGCCCGGATCCGCGTCACACGAGCAGGCCCGACCTTGATCGGATGTTGATCGCAGCCGATGCACTCCTGACGCCCGATTGATCGCGCGCCTGCGATCGTGAGCGGCGAACGAAAGGACTGCACATGCTGCGTCAATCGCCGAATGCCGTCGTCACCCCCGCGCCCGCCCGCGAGTCCGTCGACGGCGACGCCTCCGTCTCCGCGGTCAGCGTCGCCGCGGAGGCCGGCAACCTGCTCGCGCCCTACTTCCGCGATCTCGCCGGGGTCGAGGTGATGACCAAGGAAGAGGAGCTCGCGGCCGCGATCCAGATCGCCGAGCTGCGCAAGGGCTTCTGGCGCTCGATCCTGGACTACCCGCCGTTCGTCGACGGGATCTGCGGCCTCGCCTCCGAGGTGCTGCCGCCCGAGACCTGCCCGGCGGCGGCGCTGGCGGCGATGCGCCAGACGTCGCGCGCGCTGCGTGACCGCGATCTCCTGACGCACCAGAAGGCGTTCGAGGCCGCGCGCGAGGCGCTGGCGGAGCAGATGGGGCTGTCGGACGTCGACAGCGTGGTGTCGGACCAGATCCTCGCCGACCTCGCCAGCGTCGAGCTCGGGGTCGCGTCGGGCCTCAGCATGAAGGTCAAGCTGCCCCGCCGCGGCAGCGCGCCGTTCTTCCAGTACGCGACCGCGGTCCGCCGCGACCACCACGCGCTGGTGCTGGCCAAGAACGCGTTCGTGCGCGCCAACCTGCGCCTCGTCGTCACGATCGCGCGCCGCTACAACCACGGCAAGATGCCACTGCAGGACCTCATCCAGGAGGGCAACATCGGCCTGATGAAGGCGGTCGACCGCTTCGACCACCGCAAGGGCTTCCGCTTCTCGACCTACGGGTCGTGGTGGATCCGCCACGCCATCAGCCGCTCGATCGCAGACAAGGCGCGCAGCGTGCGGCTGCCGGTCCACATGATCGACGCGTACAACAAGGTCAGCCGCGCGCGCGCGAGTTCGAGGCGCTGCACGCCCGCCGCCCGACCGACAGCGAGCTGGCGGCGCTCACGGGGGTCAGCACCGAGCGGATCGCGCGCATGCGCTGGTCGCTGGTCGAGGCGCCGATCAGCCTCGACCAACCGCTGTCGGACGACTCCGGGCTGTCGCTGCTCGACGCGGTCGAGGACTCCAGCCACGTCGCGCCGGCCGAGCAGATCGACGCCGCGCTGCTGCTGTCGCAGCTGCAAGAGGTGTTCGGCCAGCTCAGCCCGATCGAGGCCGATATCCTGCGCAAGCGGATGGGCATCGGCGAGGAGCCGGAGCTGACGCTGAAGGAGATCGGCGAGCGCTACTCGCTCTCGCGTGAACGGATCCGTCAGCTCCAAGAGCAGGCGCTCACCAAGCTGCGCGGGGAGTTCCGCCGCCGGAACCTGTTGTAGCCGGGGCGGCGGGCGGCCCAATGGACCGGGTACGGCGCCCGGCCCGCGGGCAGGCCGTTGACCGCGGGCGCCAACCGTTGCACGCTTTCGCCACCCCCGCTCATGGTTGTACCGGCAAGTCCCTCCGACACCAGGCCCAAGCCGCGTCGGCCACGCAGCTGGACAATGCACTCGATCCCGATCGACGAGGACCCGCTGCCGGAGATGCTCGGCGGGCCGGTCGGTCCCGGGGGCAAGCCGTCCGAGGTCGAGGTGCTGGGCGACCTGCGCGGCCACGTGCTGGCGGGGCGCTACGTGCTGACCGAGCTGCTCGGATCCGGCGACCTCGGCTGCGTCTACTCGGGCCGCGACCAGGCCAGCAACCAGCAGGTCGTGGTCAAGGTGCTGGCGGCCCCCGAGCAGCGCGAGGTGGTGGGGCGCATCGCCGAGCGGGCCCGCCGTCGCCTCGGCGTGCGTCACCCGTGCGTCGCGGCGGTGCTCGCCGAGGGCACCATGGGCGGCCTGTGGTACGCCGTGATGGAGCACGCGGAGGGCAAGAACCTCTACCACGCCGAGGGCGACCCGCGCTTCGAGGGCGCAGGCCTGCTCAAGCTGGCGGCCGAGCTGGCGGAGGGCCTGGCCACGCTGCACGCGCTCGGGGCCCCGCACGGGGCGATTTCGCCGGGCAACCTGGTGTGGAGCCAGGCCGGGGTGAAGCTGGTCGACCTCGACGTGCAGGCGCCGAGTCACCTGTCCGGAGGGGCAGAGCCGGCCGCGTCGACCGACGTGTCGATGCTGGCGTCGGTGCTGCTCGAGGTGGCCGGGGTGCGCGAAGACGAGGCGCCGTGGATCGCCCCGATCGCGCGGGTGGTCCGCGGCGAGGCGCGGCCGAGCGCGGCCGAGTGGGCGCAACAGCTGCGCAACGCCGAGATCGACGCGCTCAAGCCGGGCGTCGCCGACGCGGCCAAGCACGCCGAGGGCGCGATCGACTCGGCGTGGGACCAGGTGTTCGAGAGCGCGGACCTGCCGTACCGCCCGTCGAAGGGCAAGGTGACGATCGACACCGGCCTGCACCGCATCGAGCCGCCGCCGCAGCTCGCGGTGCTGTCGTACGAGGTCGAGGTCGAGCCCGAGCCGCCGCCCGAGGCCGCGGACGACGAGCCGTCGCCGGAGGGGCTGTCGGCGACGTCGCTGACCTCGCTCACCGCGCTGGTCGAGGAGCTCGAGCCCGAGGTCGCCGCGACGCCGCTCAAGAGCAGGCGCGAGACCACGGCCGCGAGCAAGCACGACAAGGCCGAGGCCAAGCCGGCGAGCAAGCACGACAAGGCCGAGGCCAAGGCCGCGAGCAAGCCCGACAGCAGGCCCGCCAAGGCCGCGAGCCGGCCCGCCACCAAGCCGCCGATGCGCCCGCCCACCGCGCCGCCGGTCGCCGCGTCGCCGCTGTCCGCGGTCTCGCCGGTTGCGGCCGCCAGCGAGTCGATGCCCGCGGCGGCCACGAGCGAGCCGCGGTCGTTCCCGGTCGCCTCGCCGCTGCTCACCAGCGGGTCGCCGTCGCTGTCGCTGAGCGCCTCGGCGACCGCCCCGACGGGGCCGGTGACCGCGTCGATGACGACGCCGGCGGCCCGGGTCGAGCCCACGTGGGCCGGCCAGACGGCGCCCGCCGCCCGCAACAACACCAGCTGGCGGTCGGGCTGCTGGTGATCGCGGGCCTGTGCGCCCTGATCGCCTGGCGCCTGCAGTCCTGGGCGACGGCCCAGACGCCGCCGCCGCCGCCGGTGGTCAACCAGCCGCCGTCGCCCGAGCCGTCGACGCCGGCGCCCACCGCGGGCCGCTCGGACCTGTCCTCGGAGACATCCACGCTCGCGCGCGTGGCCCAGGCCGAGACGCCGCCGGCCCAGCCCGAGGCCGCGCCGGCCGACGACGACGACGACGTGGTGATCGTCGAGACGGCCGGCGAGGCGATCGACGACGTCGCGCCCGGCAACGGCGGGGCCGACCAGCTGAGCGCCGGGGACTTCCGCAAGATCCTGCTGCGCACCAACCGCTCGCCGCGGGTCCGCCAGTGCTACGACGAGCACGGCCCCGGCGACGTCGAGATCGTCGCGCTGGTCGGTCGCGGCGGCAAGGTGCTCAAGCTGCGCATGGCCCCCGGCCCGCTGTCCGACTGCCTGCGCAAGGTCGTGCTCAAGCTCGAGTTCCCCCGCGCGGCCCGCCAGGCCCAGCACAACTACGTGTTCCACCCGCCGAACCAGGCGGAGTGAGGCCCTGTCCGGAGGGACAGGTCGCGAGGGCGCGCCTGTCTGAACGGACAGGCGAAGGGGTGCGCGCGGGACAGGTCGCGAGGCGCGCCGCCGTCTGAACGGCCAGCGCCGGGGCGCGAGGTGCCTGTCCGATCGGGCAGGTGCGACGGCGACAGGCGCGGCGGGCTCGCGGGCTGTGGCGGCAGCGAGCGTCACGCCGAAGGCGGCCTCAGGAGGCGGGCGTGAGGACGGCGTGCAGTCGCTCCGCGTCGCCGGCGAGCTCGGCCTTGTAGAGGCGGAGCGGCCGCGACGGGCGCGGGCGCGCGGTGGTTACGGACGCTTTACGTCCCCTTGGCCCTCGCTTTGCGGGAGGGGGCGCATAGCCGCGGCCGGGGGGCGTCGAAAGGGCCGTGACGAAAGGAACCACGATGCTGACCACGATTTCCAAGCTGGTGATGACGACTGTGTTCGGGCTGACCATGTTCGCGGCGGGCGACGCCGAGGCGGGCAAGCACCACGGCGACCGCGGCGACCGTGGGGCGAAGATGTGCGAGAAGCTCGAATGCACCGACGCGCAGAAGACTCAGCTGACGCAGATCCGCGCCAGCCACAAGCCGACCATCAAGGCCGAGCGCGTCGCCATCCACGACCTCGAGCGGCAGATCGCCGCCGAGTACGCCAAGCCCTCGTTCGACGCGGCCAAGGTCAAGGGCCTGCGCGAGCAGCTCGCGGCTCACGAGACGATCGCCAAGAACGAGCGCGAGGCGATGAAGACCAAGATCGACGCGGTCCTGACCCCGGCGCAGCGCACCAAGCTGGCCGAGTTCAAGGCCAAGCACAAGGACGGCAAGGGCAAGGGCCACCACCGCGGCGGCCCGCGTGACGGGCGGGGCGACCGCGACGGGCGGGGCGACCGCGACGGCCGCAAGGCTCGCGGCTGATCCGTGGCGGGGGCGGCCGCGCGACGGCCGACCACCTCGAGTCACCGCGCCCGGCTCCCATCTGCCGGGTCCGCGGTGACGCGCGACGAGCCGGTGCTCCGGGGCCTGCGCGACTGCGGGGCAGAGGCGTCGGGCGCCCGGGACGAGCCGGCGCTGCGAAGCCTGCGTGAGCCGGCGCTCCGCGGCCTGGGCGACTGCGGCGCTCAGGCGTCGTGCCGGCGCTCCGCGGCCTGGGCGACTGCGGCGCTCAGGCGTCGTACCGGCGCTCCGCGGCCTGGGCGACTGCGGCGCTCAGGCGTCGTACCGGCGCTCCGCGGCCTGAGCGACTGCGGCGCTCAGGCGTCGGGCGTCCGCGCGCCGGTCACGGCGTAGGTGGTGCGGCAGTCGATGGGGCCGTCGGGGAGCTCGCCGAGGAGGCGATGGGCGAGCTCCCCGCTCAGGCCACCGTCGGCGGTGAATTCGCCGTCGAGGCGGGCGTACATGCCGACCGTGAACAGGCCGATCGCCAGGCCCGAGATGCCGCCGAGGACGAAGCCGCGGTCGCGGCCCACCGCGCCGGACAGCGACCACGGCAGCGACGTGACCTCGGGCTGGAAGGTGAGCCAGCCGTCGACGTGCTCGACCCGCGCGGGGCCGTTGATGCCGATCAGCTGGGCCCCGCCGACGCACAGGTCGACGCCCATGCGCGGCGGGCAGTCGCACTCGAGCACCTCGGCGGCGGTGACGTAGCGGCCGGCGAGCGCCTCGCCGCGGCCGTCGCCGCCGGCCTCGGACAGCGCGATCAGCAGGTCGGGGTCGAGCGGGTCGGCCTGCTCTTCAGGACATGCGCCGAAGGACAGGGCGCAAAGGACAGCCAAACCCCGCGGCGCACGGCGTCACCGTAGCACTACGCGCCGTGCTCGGCGAGGTAGCCCTCGATCGCGCGCAGGCGCGCGTCGTCGATGACGCGCGGGTGGAGGTAGGCGGCGATCTCGCGGATGGTGACGATGGCCCGCACGGGCGCGCCCAGCTCGCTCTGCAGCTCTTGCAGGGTGCTGACGGTCCCGCGGCCGCGCTCCATGCGATCGACGGCGACCACGACCCCGGCGACGGTCACCGCGGCGGCCTTGCGCAGCAGGTCGGCGGCCTCGTGGATCGACTTGCCGGAGGTGATCACGTCGTCGACGATGACCACGCGGGCGCCGTCCCACGGGGCGGTGCCGACGAACACGCCGCCCTCGCCGTGGTCCTTGGCCTCCTTGCGGTCGAAGCAGAACGCCACGTCGCTGCCGGCCCGCGCCTGCGCGATCGCGGTCGCCACCGCCAGCGGCACGCCCTTGTACGACGGCCCGAACAGCAGGTCGCAGGCGAGGCCCTCGCGCTGCAGGCACTCGGCGTAGGCCTCGCCGAGGCCGGCGATCGCGGCCCCGGTGCGCTGACCGGCGTTGATGAAGTAGGGCGAGCGGCGCCCCGACTTCAGCGTGAAGTCGCCGAAGCGGAGCACCTCGTGGCGCACGAGGAGGTCGATGAAGCGCTGCTTGTAGCTGTCCACGCGGCGCCTATAGCACGGGCGCGGGCGGGCCAGCGAGCGGCAAGCGGACGACCAGCCGCGCCCCGGGGCCCGATTCGCGGCCCTCGGCGGCGATCGTGCCGCCGTGGGCCCGTGCGATCTGCACGCACAAGTAGAGCCCGAGGCCGGCGCCGCCGTGGTCGCGCGCGCGGGCGTCGTCGAGGCGGTAGAACGCCTCGAACACGCGGGCCCGCTCGGCCGGCGGGATGCCCGGGCCCTCGTCCTCGACCGCGATCGTGCACTCGCTCGCCGCCGCGGCGGCGGCGATCCACACATGTCCCTGAGGACAGGCGCGACGAGCGTTGCTCAGCAGGTTGGTGAACAGCCGGCCCAGCAGCAGCGGGTCGCCGGTCAGCGACAGCCCGGGCGGCGTGACCGCGAGCTCGGCGGCGAACGGCGCGCCGAGGCGGCCGAGGAACGGCGCCAGGTCGATCGGCGTGCGCTGCACCGGCGAGGCGTGCGGGCCCGACAGCTCGAGCCGGCCCGAGGTCAGCAGGTCCTGCACGAGCGTGGCCAGCTCGCCGAGGTCCTGCTCGAGCTCGACCGCGCCCTTGCGGATCCGCGCGCTCGCGGGGTGATCGGGCAGCGTCTCGGCGCGCTCGCTCAGCAGCTCCGCGAGCACGCGCAGGCGGGCGATCGGCGTCTTGAGCTCGTGCGAGACGTTGGTCAGCAGCGAGCGCTGGCCGCGGATCAGCTCCCCGAGCTGATAGGCCATGTCGTTCATCTCCTGGCCGAGGTGATCGATCTCGTCGCCGCGCGGGTCGACCTGCACGCGGTGACCGAGCTCGCCGCGGGCGATCCGGGCCGCGCCGTCCTCGAGCAGCGCGAGCCGCCGCGTCAGCGAGCGGGCCAGCAGCCACGCCGAGGCGCCGAGCAGGCCGACCAGGCCGACCACGCCGAGCACCAGGGTGCGCATGCGCCGGCTGGCCTGATCGCCGGTGTCGGCGATCAGGAGCGCCCGGTCGCCGATCGGGAACGCCAGCTGCGGCTCGCCCGACTTCTCGCGCAGCATCACCGGCGCGCCGCGCTCGAGCCGGCTGCGCTGGCGCGGCCGCAGCGGCCGCAGCGGCGGGATGGCGGGGTCGCCGGCCAGGTGCGCGCCGTCGAAGCTGCGCACGGCCACCCGCAGCTCGAGCGCGCCGGCCAGCGCCCCGGCCGCGGCCTCGAGGTCGCCGTCGCCGGCCAGCGCCGCCAGCAGCGCCGGCTTGTGGGCCTCGACCACGGCGTCGGCGGCCTCGACCCACCCGGCGTCGTGGCGCTCGGCGGTGGCGAACTGGACGATCGAGGCCAGCGTCACGAACGCCAGCACGGCGGCGAAGAAGGTGAAGAACACGCGCGCGAACAGGCCGCGGCGCCAGCGGGGCGGGGCCGACGGGCGGGCGCGCGGGTCCGGGGCCGGTTCGCTCACGCGGCGCCCTCGGGCGCGTCGTCGAGGACGTAGCCGACGCCGCGGACCGTGCGGATGAGGCCTGCGGCGCGCGCGTCGGCGGCGGCGAGGGTGCCGCGGATCTTGCTGAGCTGGACGTCGATGCTGCGGTCGACCGAGGGGTCGTAGGCGCCGGGCGACTGACCCCTCAGCGCGCGCAGACGTTGGTAGAGCTGCTCGCGCGAGAGCACCTGGCCGCGGGCCTCGAGCAGCAGCCACAGGAGGTCGAACTGGTGCGCGGTCAGGTCGCAGGCCGCGCCGGCGACCTCGATGCGGCGGCGGGCGCGGTCGACGACCAGCGGCCCGCAGCGCAGCGTGCTCGTGGGGCCCTCCGGCGACGGCACCGCGCGCCGCAGCACCGCCCGGATCCGGGCCACCAGCTCGCGCGGGCTGTAGGGTTTGGGCAGGTAGTCGTCGGCGCCGAGCTCGAGGCCGAGGATGCGGTCGATCTCCTCGCTGCGCGCCGACAGCATGATGACCGGCAGCGCCGAGCGCTGACGCAGGCGCCGGCAGACCTCGAGGCCGTCGAGGCGCGGGAGCATGAGATCGAGCAGGATCACGTCGAATTCGCCGCTGAGGGCGCGGGTGAGCCCGGTTTCGCCGTCGCCGGCGATCTCGACCGCGAGCTCGTGGCCCTGGAGGTATTCCGCGGTGCGCTCGGCCAGGCGGACATCGTCTTCGATCAGGAGCACCTTCGCCGGGGTTTGCATGGTTCCCCTTCGTGGGGTGGGAGCGGGTGGTGGGGGAGCGGGGAGCGCGAGCCGGCCGGAAGCCGCGTGGCGCCGGCGGCTCGGGGGTGAACGCGGGTGCCGGGGCGCGTGCCGTGGTTGACACGACAGCGGGCCCAGAGTACCCCATGAGCCATGCAGTACCACTGCTCCCGCTGCCACTACGTGCTCACGGCGCCCGCCGGGACTGACGGCGACGGCGGCGAGCTCCAGTGTCCGCGGTGCAAGGCCGAGGCGGGGCTCGAGGCGCAACACGCCCCGCCGCTGCCGATGAAGCTGTTCGCGGTGTTCCTGGGGCTGTCCCTCGTCGCGGTCGTCGCCTCGCTGGTGATGTCGGTGGCCCCGGGTTCGGGCGCCGGCTGACAGGTGTCCGCCCCCTTCTGCTTTGTGCTATGGTGCCGCCAGCGAGCTAGCCCTTGATTATCCGTTGCACGAAATGCAGCACCGAGTTCGACCTGGACCCGAGCCAGGTCGGTCCCGAGGGCGTGACGCTGCGTTGCTCGGTCTGCAGTCACATGTTCCACGCCGAGCCGGAGCCGGAGCCCGAGCTCGGCGGCGGCCCGTGGCGCATGGCGACGGTCGAGAAGCACCTGTTCGAGCTGCCCACGCTGCGCGAGATCGTCGAGCAGGTGGAAGACGGCCGCCTGCGCCCTGACGACCAGATCTCCCACACCGGTCAGTTCTGGATCAAGCTCGGCGAGATCCCGGAGTTCTCGCCGCTGTTCATCGGCAAAGAGGGCCTCTCGCGGATGTTCCGCGCGATCGAGGCGCCCTCGGCGATGGAGCTCGGCCCGCCGCCGACGTTCGGCACCGGCGTCGACGAGCCGGCGCCGATCCGCCGCGAAGAGACGCACCGCTTCGACCTCGGCGGCGAGCTGCCCGAGCCCGCGCTGTCGCTGCTCGACGACGACGGCCCGCTGCCGGCGCCGCCGCAGTTCGACACGCCGTCGCCGCCGCCGCGCACCTCTCGTTCGCAGCGGCGCACCGGCAACGTGTCGTCGATGCTCGACGCGGTCACCAAGGCGGTCAGCAGCGACAGCCTGCCGCGCGTCGAGGACGAGGACGACAGCCCGCGCGGCGACACGCGCGAGCGCAGCCAGCCGATCCTCGTGTCCGACCTGGCCCGGCGCGCGGCCCAGAGCGTGGCCGCGGCGGTGCAGCGGGTCGAGGGCCAGCGGGCCACCGAACGGGCCGCGCGCGAGAAGTCGCGCTCGAGCTCCGAGTCGTCGCGGCCCGGACCTGAACTTTCGGCCAGGCTCGGCGAGCGCTCGTCGGAGTTCGACGTCTCCGAGCGCCGCCCCGTGCGCGACAGCGGCGAGCGCTCGGCCACCTCGGCGGCCGTCAGCGCCGCGGTCGCCGGCGCGGCCATCTCGGTGCCGCCGACGTCGTCGCTCGGCTCGAACCCCGGGCTCGAGCCGTCGCACCCGGCCACCGCCTCGCTCACCGCCCCCGAGGGCCCGCGCGCGCCCGACGTCGTCATCGTCAAGGTCGAGGGCCCGCAGAAGGGCGCGGCCGGGGTCTACGCGCTCGCCGGCGTGCTGGTCGCGCTCGGCATCGTGTTCGGCATCCCCGGCATCCGCGAGCGCGTGCTGAACCTCGGCGGCGACGCGCCGGTGGCCGTCAAGGGCGAGGTCAAGCCGCCGCTGCAGGAGCCGAGCGAGTTCGCCGCGGCCCGCAACGCGATGCGCACGCTCGGCCTGACCCGGACGAAGCAGGCCATCACCGACCTCGAGCGCGTCGTCGACGACCCCGAGCGCGACCCGGCGGTGGTCGCTGCGGCCAAGCTGACGCAGGCCGAGATCATGCTGCTGCGCGTGCTGTCGGCCCAGATCGCGATCATGCTCGAGCCGAGCAACCGCGACCTGCCGCAGGCCGTCGACACCGACCTGGCCGACGCGGGCGCGCTGGTCGAGGCCGCGAGCGCCAGCGCCGACGCCACCCAGGCGGCGCGCGTGCAGGCGCTGCTGGCCCTCGCCCAGAACAAGCTCGACGCCCCGCCCGAGGGCGCCGCGCCTGAGCTGCGCGTGCTGGTCCTCGGCGCCCCGCTGTGGCGCGAACCCACCGCGCCGATCCCCAGCGGCCTCATCACCTCGCTGCAAGGCGTGCCCAACCCGACCGCGCTCCACCAGTCGCTGCTCGCGCTGGCGCTGTGGCGCGGCGGCGACGACGAGGGCGCGCGCAAGGTGCTCGACGGCGTGCTCGGCCGCGTCGGCGACATGCAGGCCGCGGTCGCCCTGCGGGCCGCGCTCGACCGCAGCGCCGCCGAGAAGGGCGAGACCCTGCCGCCGCCGCCCGAGCCGCCGCCCGAGCCCACACCGGCCGACCCGACCGGCTCCGGCGCGCCGCCCGAGGACCCGATCCAGCCGGCGGGCGACCCCGGCTCGCGCGCGCCGACGGTCCGCCCCACGCCGTCGCCCGAGAACGAGGCCACCGGCACGCTCATCACCACCGGCTGCGAGAAGGTCCGCGGCGGCGACCCCGACGGCGGCATCAAGCTCCTGCTGCAGGCCCACGACAAGCTCGGCGGCTCGAAGAACCTCGATCTGTGCCTGTGCCTCGGGACAGGTTTCCTGGCCAAGAACACCCACGACTCCGCGCTCTCGTGGTTCAAGCGCGCGGTCGCCCAGGCGCCCGCCAACCGCGAGGCCATCGCCGGGGCCGCCCGCGCGGCCGAGCTGGCGGGCAAGCACGGCGTCGCCGTCGAGTACTACCGCAAGCTCGTCGAGGTCGAGCCGGGCAACCAGACGGCCCGCAACTACCTCGCCAAGCACGACAGCGCCGGCAAGAACCCCCCGCCGCCCGAGGACCCGGGGGACCTCTTGCCGGTCGGGAAGAAGTCGCCCTGAGCGGTCGCCGCGGCTGCTCGACTCAAACTTCGGGCCGGGGGAGGGCGTGATGAGCAGCGGAACTCTCAGCGAACAGGAACAGAAGCTGCGCGAGGACCTCGCGCGCCGGCGCGAGGCCGTCCAGATCCGTCAGTCCCAGTTCTCGTCCGACGAGCGCGAGGAGCAGCGCCGGCTGCACTGGATGCGCTGCCCCAAGTGCGGCAGCGAGCTGGCCGAGGTCCAGTTCCGTGCCGTCAAGGTCGACAAGTGCTTCTCGTGCAACGGCGTGTTCCTCGACGACGGCGAGCTCGAGCAGCTGACCGGAAAGCCAGGTTGGTTCGACAGCATGCTGAGGTTCTTCAAGGGCTGAGCCGCCGCGGTCGATGCTGGGCTCGCTCGACGACCTGCGCTACCTCGAGGCCTTCGAGCGCCTCGGCTCGGCCACCGCCGCCGGTCGCGACCTCGGCGTCGCCGCCTCCACCGTGTACCGCCGGATCGCCGCGCTCGAGCAGGCCGTCGGCTTCGTCTGCCTCGAGCGCGGCCGCGGGATCACGACGGCCGGCCGCGAGCTGGCCGCGCTCGCGCGCACGACCGGCGCCAGCCTCGCCGGCATCGCCCGCCGCGCCCGCGACCGCCGCGAGGAGGTGCGCGGCACGATCACCGTCACCACCATCGACGGCTTCGGCCCGCTGCTGGTCGCGCCGATCGCCGCGCTCGCGGCCGCCTTCCCGCTGCTGCGGGTCGACGTGCACATCTCCGACGCCGGCCTCAGCGTGCGCAAGGGTCAGGCCGAGATCGGCCTCGGCCTGCTGGCAGACCCGCCGAACACCCTGGTCGGGCGCAAGCTGTTCCCCGTCCAATTCGGCGTGTTCGGCACCCGGGCGCTCGCGGCCGAGCCGGAGCACGCGCGCTGGCTGGTGCTCGGCGCCCCGCTGCACACCACCTGGCTCGGCCAGTGGGAGCGCGAGCACGTGCCGCGCGACCGGATCGCCTTCGCCACCCCGTCGCGGCGCCTGCTCGTCGACCTGACCGCCGCCGGCGTCGGCCTCAACCTCATGCCCGCGCGCCTGGCCGCCGAGCACCCCGAGCTGGTCGAGCTCAAGCAGTTCCGGGCCGCCGCCGCCGCGCTGACCCGGCCGGCGTGGATCTTGACCCACCCCGACCTGCGCAAGGACGCCCGCGTATCGGCGGTGATGAAGACGCTGGCCAGGCACCTCGCGCAGCCCGAGGGCTGAGGCCCGCGACGCGGCGACGCCCGGAGTCTGCCCCTTCGGACATGCCCCGGGCGTCATGTCGCGCGAGACATGCCCATGCGGACATGTCCCCGGCGCCAGGCGTTACTTCTGCGGCTGCGGCGACGGCAGCAGCCCGATCTCGATCAGCCGCTGCGTCAGGTACTGATCGGCGGTGATCGGCTCGGGGTAGTGGTTCGGGTTGTCGGGCGTGACGCACGACGCCAGCGACTCGATCGAGAACTCCGAGTTGGGGTGGAGGAAGAACGGGATCGAGTAGCGCGGCACCTCGGCGTAGGGCGAGGGCGGGTTGACCACGCGGTGGGTGGTCGAGCGCAGCACGTCGTTGGTGAGGCGCTGCAGCATGTCGCCGACGTTGACCACGATCGCCTCGGGGATCGTCGTCACCGGCACCCACTGGCCGGCGCGGCTCAGCACCTCGAGGCCGGGCTCGCCGGAGCCGATGAGCAGGGTGATGAGGTTGATGTCCTCGTGCTGGCCGGAGCGGACGCTGCCGGGGTCGCCGCGGCCGGGCGCGAGCGGCGGGTAGTGGATCGGGCGCAGGATCGAGTTGCCGTGGTCGGTCTTGTCCTCGAAGTAGCGCTCGTCGAGGTCGAGGCCGAGGGCGACCGCGCGGAGGACCCGGTCGCCGAGCGCCTCGAGCTGCTGGTAGAGCGCCCAGGTCGCCTCACGGAAGCCGGGGATCTCGGTCGGCCAGATGTTGGGCGGGTAGTGGCTCGTCCACGCCGCGCCGGGCACGTGCTCGCGGCCGACGTGCCAGAACTCCTTGAGGTCGACGGCCGGGCTGTCCTTGGCGTGCTCGACCCCGAACGGCGTGTAGCCGCGGGCGCCGCCCTTGCCGACCCGATAGGCCAGCTTCTGCTCGAGCGGCAGGTCGAAGAACGCCTTGATCGCGCGGTACGCGTCGGCGATGACCGCGTCGGGGATCCCGTGGTGGGACACCGCGACGAACCCGATCTCGCGGTAGGCGTGGTTGAGCTCGCGGACGAACCCGGCCCGCTCGCGCGGGTCGTCCGAGCGGTCGAAGCGGCGGATGTCGAGGATCGGTACCAGTTCGGTGGACATGTCTTGTGGTTCCTGACCTGAAGACCCGATGCGCCGCGGGCTCACAGGAGCGCGCCGGCGACGCAGGCGGTGGAGAAGTTGGCGAGCGTGGCGGCGACCAGCGCCAGCGCCCCGAGGCGGGCGATGTCCGGCTTGCGCTCGGGCACCAGCGCCCCGAGCCCGCCGATCTGGATGCCGATGCTCGACAGGTTGGCGAACCCGCACACGGCGAAGGTGGCGATCGCCACGGTGCGCGGGTCGAGGCCGCCGGCGGCCGCGTGAAGCTGCTGGAACGCGACGATCTCGTTGACCGCCACGCGCGTGCCGAGCACCCCGCCGACGGTGGTCGCCTCGGCCCACGGGATGCCCATCAGCGCGGCGATCGGCGCGAAGCCCCAGCCGAGGACGCGCTCGATCGACAGCGGCGCGCCGAACAGCGGGACGAGGCCGACGATCGCGTTGAGCAGCGACACCAGGGCGACGAACGAGATCAGCATCGCGCCGACGTTGGCGGCCAGGCGCAGCCCGTCGCTCGTGCCGCTGGCGGCCGCCTCGAGGATGTTGCGGTTGTTCTCGACCGGCGCGTCGCGGACCATCCCCGCGGTCTCGGGCGTGCCGGTCTCGGGCACCACCAGCTTGGCGAACACCAGCGAGATCGGGGCGGTCATCGCCATCGCCGTGAGGAGGTGCTCGATCCTCACCCCGCCGAACAGCACGTAGGCGCCGAGGATCGCCCCCGACACCGAGGCCATGCCGGCGACGATCACCGTGAACAGCTCCGACTCGGTCAGCTTGCTGAGGAACGGCCGGATCGTCAGCGGCGCCTCGGTCTGGCCCATGAAGATGCTGGCGGCGATGCACAGCGACTCGGCCCCGCTGGCGCCGAACACGTGGACCATCGCCCGCGCCAGCACGCGGACGATCAATTGCATCACCCCGAGGTAGTAGAGCACGGCGAACAGCGCCGCCACGAACACGATCGTCGGCAGCACCTGGAACGCGAAGATCATGCCGATGCCGGTGGCGCCGCCGCCGGGCTGCCCGAGCGGGCCGAAGAGGAAGCCCGAGCCGACGAACGCGTGGTCGAGCACCGCCTGCACCGCCTTGGCCGCGTGGGCCAGGCCGACGCCGCCCTGCGGCAGCTTGAGCAGCAGGAGGCCGATGATCCACTGCAGCACCACGCCCCACAGCACCACCCGCAGCGACACCGCCTTGCGATCGCGGCTGAGGGCGTAGCCGACGCCGAGCAGGACGACGAAGCCGACGACGCTGACGAGCTGGAGGGGCATCCGCCGCGCACTTTAGCAGCCCGCCCGAGGCGCGTGGAGGTGGTACCGACATTTCGCGGGGCGCCGCGATCGCCGGCCGCGGCGGCTTTACAGGCCGCGGCTCCGCGAGGCACCATCCCGGCGCCCGCATGGCCAAGCTCTACTTCCGTCACGGCACCATGGACAGCGCCAAGACCCTGAACTTGCTGGCGGTGGCCCACAACTACCGCAGCCAGGGCAAGCGGGTGCTCCTCTTGAAGCCGCGGATCGACGACCGCTTCGGGGCCGGCGCGATCGCCTCCCGCGCCGGCCTGCACGCCGAGGCCGACCTCCTGCTCGACCGGGACAGCGTCCTCGACCCCGCGCAGTTCGTCGGCGTCGACTGCGTCCTCGTCGACGAGGCCCAATTCCTGTCGGCGCGGCTCATCGAGCAGCTGCGTGTGCTGACCCAGGGCGGCCCGCCGGTCATCTGCTACGGCCTGCGCACCGACTTCCGCACCGAGCTGTTCGAGGGCTCGCGGCGCCTGCTCGAGCTGGCCGACTCCATCGAAGAAGTGAAGGTCACCTGCCAGTTCTGCAACCGCAAGGCGATCTTCAACCTCCGCCACGGCGGCGGCGAGGCGCAGACCGAGGGCGAGCAGATCCAGCTCGGCGGGGCCGAGAGCTACGCGCCGGCCTGCTTCACCTGCTATCAGGCCCGCACCTCGCTGTTCCCGCCGCTGCCGCCGCGCGAGGCCTAAAGGCCCGGGTCGTCCGGCCTGCGCCGCGTCGGCCGAGCCGCGCTCGGGGCATTCGCCCGCCGCCCGTGAATGCCGTCGCAAACTTCGCTTGCGCCAGCAGTCGCCGCGGCCGCGGGCCTCCGCACGGAGACGCCTCCGCAGCGGCGCGAGCCCCGAACTCCGCTGCGCTCGCGGCACCCCGCGTAACGGCGATCACACGCTGGCACGATCGCCTGGGGTCTTCGGGGAGCACCTGGTCCTCGGGACAGCCCCCAACAATCGCAGCACATCGCCGCGGATCGCGGAAGTCGGCTTCCCGGGCCGATCTCCGCCGCCCTGCGGCCTTCGCGGCTGCACTGAACGAACGTTCAAAGCGCCGCGGCGCAGACCCTGCACCCACAAGTTTGTATGTGAAATTTCAACGCGCTCCCCAGATCGTTACGGCCGCGACATCGGCGTCCGCGTCACCCGCGTGGCGAGAGAATGTCGCCACATCGTCTCCGATTTTCTCCTGGAGCCTCGGCCCGCCGCCGGGGGGCCGCGTGTACCATGACTTCCCGGGAGCCGTGTTCTCGGGCCGTAAAGACAGTCTGTTGCGCCTGGCGGCGCCGTCGGTGCTGGCGGCGATGTCCGCGTGCGTGCGGCCGCCGCTCGACACCGGCTGTCCCGAGATACAGCCCGGCGATCTGGTCCTGACCGAGTTCCGCGAGAACCAGGGCGGCTCGTACCGCCAGTGGATCGAGCTCTACAACGCCTCCGAGGAGCCGATCGCGCTCGCGGGCCTGCGGGTCGCGTTCACCCGCAACGACGGCAAGCCCGACGGCGCGTTCATCGTCCGCGACGAGGGCCTCGTCGTCGAGCCCGGGGACTACGTGGTGCTCGGCAGCGACGACCCCGAGCGCGCGGCCTACCTCGACTACAGCTACCTGGTCGACTGGTACAGCCCCTCGAACCCGGCGAACCCGCGCGACCTGCCGAAGGGCGGCCTCGTCGACGTGCAGGCCTGCGGCAAGCTGATCGACCGCGTCGTCCTGCGCAACCTGACCGAGATGGGCACCACCTTCTGGCCGGGCGAGCCGAGCGCCGCCGACAACGACGAGGGCGCCAAGTGGTGCGTCGACGACTTCACCACGTCGACCGGCATCGGCGTGTTCGGCACCCCGGGGGAGGCCAATCCGGCATGTCCCTGAAGACAGGGTCCTTCGTACAGGCGCGCCTGCTGGCCCTCGTGGCCGCGGCCGCGGCGCTGTGGGCCTGCAACCCGGTGGTCCACCGGTTCGACCGCACCACCGTCGCCGCCAGCCTGGCCAAGGGCAACGACGCGGCGCTGGTCATCGGCGAGTTCCCGCTGATGAAGGTCACCGACGGCGACACCATCCGCGTCGCCGGCCTCGACGCCAGCATGCGCCTGCTCGGCCTCGACACCGAGGAGACCTTCAAGCGCAAGTCCGAGTACATGGAGTTCGACAAGGGCTGGGAGCGCTACCTCGCCGAGGCCCAGGCCAAGACGAAGAGCCCGGTCAAGATCCCGACGCCCATGGGCGAGGAGGCCAAGAAGTTCGCCGAGGCCTTCTTCAAGGGCGTGCGCACCGTCCGGCTCGAGCGCGATCACCCCAAGGAGATCCGCGACTTCTACAACCGCTACCTCGCGTACGTGTTCGTCGAGAAGGACGGCAAGACCTACAACTACAACGTCGAGTGCGTGCGCGCCGGCATGAGCCCGTACTTCAGCAAGTACGGCTACTCGCGCCGCTTCCACCAGGAGTTCGTGGCCGCCCAGGAGGAGGCCCGCGCGGCGGGGCGCGGGATCTGGGACCCGAACAAGCAGCACTACACCGACTACGACCGCCGCCTCGAGTGGTGGAACCGCCGCGGCGACTTCATCCAGGCGTTCGAGCTGCAGGCCGCCGACCACCCCAACTGGATCGTCCTCACCCACTGGGACGCGATCGAACGCCTGCAGAGCAGGGTCGGGCGCGAGGTCGTGATCCTCGGCGCCATCGGCGACATCCGCGAGACCGCCGGCCCGACCAAGGTCCTGCTCAGCCGCCGCCGCACCGGCAGCCTCCCGCTGATCTTCTTCGACAAGGACGTCCTGGCCCGCTCCGGCGCGATCGAGCACCGCGGCGAGTTCGTGGTCGCCCGCGGCGTCCTCACCAAGTACTTCAACAAGTACAAGAAGCAGGACGAGCTGCAGATCGTCGTCACCACGCCCGGGCAGATCCAGCACGAGGTGCTGGCGCCGGCCGTCCCGGCCGAAGACGCCGCGGATGTCCCGAAGGACACGACCCAGAGCCAGGTGCCAAAGAACCTGGCCCTGAAGACACCGCGCAGCCCGCCGCGGCCGACGCCGGCGACGCGCCGGCCGAACCGCGAGACAACGCCGCCGCCGAGCGCGAGGACAGCCTCGCGCCGCCCGGCGCCGCCGACTGACGCCCGATCGGGCGAGACCGAGATCCGACCATGAACCGCCGCACGCTCGCCCGCCTCGCCCTCGTCGTCTCCGTCGCCCCGTCCGCGGGCTGCGGCGACAGCAACGCCACCAGCGACACCGACGCCGGCAGCTGCGTGGCGGCCCTGCGCGGCGGCAAGCTGGTGATCACCGAGTACATGCCCGACCCCAAGGGCAGCGACGCCGACGGCATCGAGTGGATCGAGGTCTATAACCCCGGCAGCGCGCCGGTCAGCCTGGTGGGCGTCGGCCTCGTCTACAGCAAGGCCGACGGCACCGACGCCAAGGGCCACCTGATCCAGGACTCCGTCGAGGTCCCGCCGGGCGCCTACATGACCTTCGGCGCGGTCACCGACGAGACCCGCCCGGAGTACATCGACTACGGCTACGGCACCGACCTCGGCGCGATGTCCAACACCTCGGGCATGCTGACGGTCCGCTGCGGCAACGTCGTCGTCGACGAGGTCATCTACGACGCGACCCGGATCAAGGACGGCGTCAGCACCACCCTCGACGGCCAGGTCAGCCCGGACGCGACCGCCAACGACGACCTCGCCACGTGGTGCACCGCGCCGACCGACGGCGAGCCCTACTTCACCACCGAGTACGGCTCGCCGCGCCAGCCCAACGCCGCGTGTCCGCTGGTCGCCCCCGAGTCGTGCGGCCAGTGCTACGACGGCGGCGTCCTGCGCGACGCCGTCGGGCCGCAGCCGGGCCAGCTCGTGATCACCGAGGTCATGGCCAACGCCGGCCTCACCACCATGACCGTCGGCGAGTGGTTCGAGCTGCAGGTGACGGGCGGCGAGTTCGACCTCAACTGCCTGCAGTACGGCAGCAACACCACCAAGTTCGCCGGCGACCCCGAGAGCGCGCAGGTGCTGCAGCAGCCCGAGTGCTTCAAGGTCGGCGCCGGCGACACCGTCCTGTTCTCGCAGAAGCAGTGGGCCGAGACCGACGTCGTCATGAAGCTGACGCTCAACGACAGCGCCAGCGACTCGAACCCGAGCCCCGGGGTGTTCATCGCCTACGGCGGGCAGATCCTCGACGAGATCCACTACCCGAACCCCAAGGACGGCATCGCCTGGAGCCTCGACCCCGGCGCGACCACCGTCGCCGGCAACGACGACCCGGCCAACTTCTGCCTGGCCTACAACCCGTTCGCCGAGGGCGACCTCGGCACCCCCGGCGCGCCCAACCCGGTCTGCCTCAAGAACCCGTGCGACGACGGCGGCACCGTCCGCGAGGCGGTCGCACCTGTCCCCGGGGACATCTTCATCACCGAGGTCCACGCCAACGCGTCGACCGGCATCGGCGAGCCGGGGGGCGAGTGGATCGAGTTCTTCACCCCCGTCAGCTTCGACCTCAACGGCCTGCAGCTCGGCAAGTCGGCCGAGTCGATCAGCTTCACCTTCCCCGGCGAGCAGTGCCTGGCGGTCGGCCCCGGCCTCGTCCTGCTGGCCCGCAGCGGCGCCACCGGCGACATGCTGAGCCCCGCCGCCACCTACAGCAGCCTGCAGCTGGCCAACTCCGACGGCACCCTGTGGCTCGGCGTCGGCGGCGTCGAGCTCGACCACATGCCGTACGACACGCCGAAGGACGGGGTCGCGCGCCAGGTCGACCCGGCGGTGATCGACGCCTTCACGCAGTCGCTCGACCCGACGCTCAACGACCCGGCCGAGGCCCGCTGCGACGCGACCGTCCCGTACGCGCCGTTCAACACCGACCTCGGCACGCCCGGGGCCGACAACTCGGTGTGCAACGGCCCGCCGCCGACCGGCCAGTGCACCGACCCCGACACGCAGACCGCGCGCGACATCGATCCGCCGCAGGCCGGCGAGCTGCTCATCACCGAGTGGATGGCCAACCCCAAGCTCGTCGGCGACACCGAGGGCGAGTGGTTCGAGCTGCTGGCCGACGCCGACTTCGACCTCAACGGGCTCGAGCTCGGCAAGGTGTGGGAGCCGTACACCGTCGGCGACTTCGTCCCCGTCGCCGGCGACTGCCTCGAGGTCAAGGCCGGCGACTCGGTGCTGATCGCCCGCAACGCCGACGCGGGGGTCAACGGCGGCCTGCCGACGCCGCGCTTCGTCACCAAGCTGAGCCTCGGCAACTCCAACGGCGGCCTGTTCGTCGGCCACGGCGGGGTCGAGCTCGACCACGTCGCCTACGCGACGACCAGCGACGGCGCCTCGACCCAGCTCTCGCTCGCGGCGATCACCCCGGGCGCGCTCGACGTGGCGGTCAACGACGACCCGGCCAACCTCTGCACCGCCGCGGCGCTGTACAACGCGAGCGACAAGGGCAGCCCCGCGGCGCAGAACGTCGCCTGCGGCGGCGGCTTCGTCGACCCGTGCTTCGACGCCGACCTCGGGGCCATGCGCGAGAAGCACTCGCCGGGCGCCGGCGACCTCGTGATCACCGAGTTCCTCGCCAACCCCTCGGGCACCGAGACCGACCGCGAGTGGTTCGAGGTGCTGGCCAACGCCGACGTCGACCTCAACAACGTCAAGGCGCTGTCGAAGTTCGCGCCGACGCCGACCGAGCTGACGAACGCCAAGGCCTTCGGCGGCGCCGACTGCATCGCCGTGGTCGCCGGCTCGCGCGCGCTCCTGGCCCGCAAGACCGACCCCGCGGTCAACGGCGGCCTGCCGGCGGTCGACGCCGCGTTCGGCTTCTCGCTCGCCAACTCGGCCGGCGCCATCTCCCTGGCGGTCGGCGACCTCGTGATCGACGCGGTGCAGTGGGCCACCAGCCAGGGCGAGGACATCGCCACCCAGCTCGACCCCGGCGTCTCGAACCCCGCCCTCAACGACAACACCGACCTCGCGCCCTGGTGCGACGCCGTCGGCCCCGGCACCCCGAAGCAGGAGAACCCGGCATGCCCCTGACCCGGCTCGCGTTCCTTCTCACTCTGACCTTCGGGACAGGTGCCTGCGGCGGCCCCGAGGCGTCCGACTCGGACAGCGAGGGCGCGCCCGAGACGTCCGAGTGCGGCCCGACCGTCGGCAAGGTCGCCAAGGTCATCGACGGCGACACGATCGTGCTCGAGAGCGGCGAGAAGATCCGCTACCTGCTGGTCGACACGCCGGAGATCACGAACGGCAAGCGCGAGTGCTTCGGCGTCGAGGCCCGCGACTTCAACGCCGAGTACGTGCTCGGCCAGGACATCGAGCTGACCTACGACGTCGAGTGCGCCGACGCCTACGGCCGTCTGCTCGCGTACGTCGACGTCCCCGACGGCGAGATCAACTCGCTGCTGATCGCCCGCGGCTACGCCTGCGTGCTCGACATCCCGCCCAACGGCGAGGAGCGGGCCGGCGAGTTCATGGCCATGCAGCGCGCCGCCCAGGACCAGAAGGCCGGGCTGTGGGGCATGTGCGGCGACGTTTGCGGCCCGTGAGCGCGCCGCGGTGATCGACACTTCCAGCTTTCGGTAGATGACCTCTCACATGTCCTTGCGGCCAGCTCCCTGCGCACCCCGCCGCGCCCGTCGGCGCCGCGCGTTCGCCCCCGCGCTCGCGCTCGGCCTGTGGGCCGCGCTCGCGCCCGCCGGCGCGGCCGCGGCCCCCTACGAGGCCTTCGTCGACGTCGACGACGAGGACGACCTGCTCGAGCTCAACACCGCCGGCGACATCTCCGGCGAGACCTTCGACACC
This sequence comes from Nannocystis pusilla, assembly GCF_026626665.1. Taxonomy (GTDB): domain Bacteria; phylum Myxococcota_A; class Polyangia; order Nannocystales; family Nannocystaceae; genus Nannocystis; species Nannocystis pusilla. The sequence continues at coordinate 4,502,096 of NZ_JAPNKE010000002.1, read as the reverse complement.
CTGGTCGAGCTGCTGCGCCGCGGCGTCAACCTCAACACCGCCTCGCGCGAGGAGCTGTTCACGCTGCCGAACCTGACCTACAAGCAGGTCGACGGCATCATCCGCTACCGCCAGGAGGCCGGCTTCATCTACGACCCGGCCGCGCTGGTGCTGGCCGGCGTGCTCGACCGCGATCAGCTCGAGGCGATCGCCGCGTTCATCTACATCGTCGAGCCCAACCGCCGCTACTCCGCGACGTCCGGCAAGGTCCGCCTGCGCAGCGCCTGGTCGCCGCCCGACCGCCGCCTGCCGGCGATGGTGCTCGACGGCCAGGTCCAGACCCTGCGCCACCTCCGGCTCGGCTTCGCCGGCGTGCTCACCCGCAGCCGCGTCGACGACGTCCGCTACGACCCCAACCGCGACGCCCTGTCGGCCGAGCAGCCGCGTCCGCGCGGCTACCTGCCCAAGGTCTATGTCCAGTGGGAGGACGACAATTACAACGTCCTCCTCGGCACCTACCGCATCGGCTTCGGCCAGCGCCTCACGTTCGACAACACCCGCAACTACACGCCGAACGGCATCTACCGCGACAACACGATCTACCCGCGGCCGGTCCGCCTGACCCGGCTCTGCAAGGAGTCGGCCGGCGAGCTGCCCGACTCGCCGTGCGACGGCGAGCTCGGCGACACCTACGTCACGCCCGACTTCCGCTGGCAGGAGACGCTGCAGGGCATCGCCGCCGGCATCAAGAAGCTCAAGCTCGGCCACGGCTGGATGCAGGCCTACGCGTGGACCAGCGTCCAGGCGCGCAGCATCTATCAGTACAAGCTGTACGACCCCGACAAGTGCGACGACCCGCGCAGCGACGATCCGCGCTGCGACGCCCCGCCGATCTACAAGCGCCAGCCCGACCCGTTCGCGCCGACGTCCGAATTCGGCTACCAGACGCTGCCGCGGATGTTCCGCGAGGTCACGAGCGGCGGCAACGTCAGCTACTTCTTCAACCGCCGCTCGTGGGTCGGCGCCACCGGCTACGGCACCGCGATCAAGTGGTTGACCGGCGGCAAGGACTACGACTTCCAGGAGTGGGCTCGCACCCCGTTCGGCGGCCCGTTCGGGGCCGTCGGCATCAACGGCGCGTGGGGCCACCGCTGGAGCGACCTCGGCGTCGAGGTCACGCGCAGCTTCGACTCGATGAAGCGGGCCAATGACGTCGGCGTCGGCGACAGCAAGGGCGGCGGCGGCTTCGCGGCGATCGTCCGCCACACCGCGACCTTCGGCAAGCACGAGATCGAGACGATCGTCCGCTACTACGACCGGGACTTCGCCAACCCGTACGCGCGCCCGCTGGCGTCGCCCGACGTGTACGAGGGCCAGCGCGCGCGACGAGGCCGGCGCCCGGATCCGTTACACCGGCAAGCCGAACAAGGCCTCGAACATCCGCACCTACGTCAACGCCTGGGTGTCGCCCTCGACCAAGGCGCCCGGCATCCAGGCTTACCTGCGCGGCGATTATCTGGTGACCCGCTGGTTCCTGCCGGCCCTGTGGGTCGAGTACCGCGACAAGGACATGCGCAAGACCGGCCATCAGTACTGCTACGGCGGCGACGTCGGCGTGTCCGACCTGGTCGCCGGCGACGACCTCGACGGCGACGTCTACAGCGACGAGGCGCTGGTCTACACCAACGTCAACGGCGAGCCGGTCCGCTGCGCCGGCGAGCAGCTCAAGTTCAACCTGCAGATGGCGTTCATGCCGCACAAGCGGGTCAAGATCGTGCCTCGCTATCAGCAGCGCTTCGTCGGCGACCCGCTCAAGGTCGACCCCGACGTCCCGGGCTTCATCCCCGACGTCTACGAGAACGTCACGCCGGACCAGCGCGCCAAGTACCGCCGCGACTCGCAGGCCTGGCTGACCATCAGCACCCGGCCGATCGATCCGCTGCGGATCCGCGCCCGCGTCCGCTGGCTGTCGATGGACACCTCGAGCAACACCCTGCTCGAGCAGTCGCTGTGGAACTACGTCGACGTGGCGTACCTGATCAAGAAGACGTTCATGATCCAGGTCCGCTACGACCTGTACTTCTGGCTCGACAAGCGCCCGAGCACGCTCGCGCGCATCCCGTCGCCCGAGAACCGCTTCCTGGTCTCGCTCGAGGGCCGCTTCTGAGGCGCCGCATCGGCATGTCCTTTCGGACATGTCGACCCCGAGCCGCGAGCCTCCGTCGCGCCCGTGGGCGAACTTCGCGTGCTGCGACGCCGCCTCCGCGACGAACCGACCGATGTCGCACAGCGTCGTGGGGTTCGCGCTCTCGACGACGTGGCAGTGCTTGTCCGGGTCGGCGTCAGTCTTCGACGGCCACGGCGCTGACGAGCCAGGACGTGGCGCCGGCCGCGTCGGTGTAGGCGAAGCCGAGCGTGCCGCCGCGGATGCCCTCTCGCGCGAGGGCATCCGCGAGGGTGACCGGGCCGGCGCCGAGGTCGACGGTGTAGCGCGCCAGGTCGACCTCGACGGGCTCGCTGCCGACGGTGACCTGGACCAGGCGGGCGCCGAAGTACGAGCCGTCCGAGCGCCTGAACTCGAGGACAGGATCGCTCAGGGTCACGGCGCCGCCGGTGTGATCGGGGTGGAGGGCCAGGGTGAGCTTGCCGCCGCGAACAGGGCAGCGTGTGCACAGCGGCAGGTCCGGCTGCGGGCGCACCCACGGCTCGGAGGCCGGGACGACCGGGGTCGAGGTCGCGCTCGGATCGTCGCAGCGGGTGCGGGTGACGGGCGTGGCGCCGCACTGCACGGTCTCGCTGGTGCAGGTGAGGCGCCGCGGCAGGCTCACGGGTGCGCTGATCGTGGCCGCCGATTGGGCGGGCGCGGGCGACGTCGGCGGCAGGTAAGGGTTGGGGCAGGCGGCGCCGCGGTAACGGATCGTGCACAGGTGGGCGAAGGCGTCGTGAGCCCCGATCCGCTTCGCGCGCGCCTTGACCCCGATGTCGACGGAGAGCCCGGTGGCGACGCCGCTGGCGTCGAGGAGCGCGACCACCTCATGCGGGCCCAGGACGCGGTGGTGCGACCAGACCTGGGCGGCGAGCGCCGAGAGCGAGGCGGCGGAGATCGAGGTGCCGGTGAGGACGTCGGTCTGACGCGCGCCGTCGCCGACGACGGCCTGGAAGGCAGGGAGGACGCGCGGCGGGGTCCCGTTCACGCGCGCGATCGGGATCGGTGTGGTCGTCGCGTCCACGCCGCCGGCGCCGTACACGAGGGCCCGGCGGGTGACGGCGACGGCAGGATCACCGGCGCGCCAGGCGGGCAGGGTGCCGAACAGGCTCTCGCAGCGGGCGCGGTCGGGGGCAGGGTAGCGCTCCCAGCTCGCGGGGGCCATCAGGCCGGTCTGCTCGCAGGCGGCGCCGGCGTTGTTGCCGGCCGCGGCGATCGGGAGCGCTTCGAGACATGTCCCATAGACCATGGCGGCATGGACAGCTTGAACCGTGGCCGCGACGGCCGCGCTCGGCGTGACGAGGAGGTCGGTGTGCGTGGCCTCCTGACCTACGGGGGTGAGCGGGTCGCCGTAGCGGGGGTCCCACCCGAGACTGAGGTTCAGCACCAGCGGCGAGGTGCGCATGTCGGAGGTCTGCCAGCGCACGACGGCCTCGCCGAGCGCGTGCGCGAGCGAGGCGAGGCTGCCGAGCGGGCCGCCGGAGGCGAGCGGGAGCGGCGAGGCGGGGCCGTAGGGGAAGGCCTGCGCGTGGAAGAGCTGGTCGCGGCAGCCGGCCTCGCGGTCGGGGCAGCGCAGCGCATGGACGAACTCGGCCATGGCGATGCCGTGGCGCTGGCGGGCGGCAGCGGCGGTGTAGTCGAGGCCGGCCTCGGCGAAGCCGAGGGTGTCGACGACGGCGACCCTCGCCGGACCCTCGACGCCGCCGTGGACGGGCGGACCGGCGACGCCTGCGGGCTGCGCTCCGACGGCCCGCAGGAACGCGTCCGCGAGCGCGGCACGGACGGCAGGGTCGCCGCCGAGGTGGGCGACCTGCGGCACGACGACCTCGCGGTCGGGGTCGACGCGCACGAGCTTGTCGGCCGGTGGCGCGAGCGCAGCTTGGTCGGCAGGGTCGCCGCCGAGGGAGGTGACCTGCGGTACGACGACCTCGCGGTCGGGGTCGACGCGCACGACCTTGTCGGCCGGGGCAAAGGCGGGCGGCGCGAGCGGGGCGGTCTTGCCGGCCCAGGTGTAGAGGCAGAAGCGCTCGAGCGGCTTCGGCAGCACGGCCTTGTCGCCGAGCATCGTGGCGACCGCGCCGCGCCGGAACAGCCGCTCTGCGGTCCAGCCGGGGTCGGAGGCCGCGGGACACGGCGCGGCGGGGGCCTTGTCGACGAGCGCGACGTGGCGCCGCCACACCGGCGGTCTCGGCCTGATGCCGGCGCCGACCAGGGCCGGCGCGCCGGCGTCGGACAGCGCCGGTGGGGCGGACCGGCCAGGGTCCTGGGGCGCGTCGCTCCCGGACGGCTCGGGTCCTGCGAATGTGGTCTTCGGGACAGACGCCACGTCCGCGCCGCCGCCTTCGTCCGAGATGTCTGAAGGGACAGGTTCGAGGAGGCCCGCGCGCCGGCCCGGGCCCGGCTCCGGCGCCGGGGTGGTGGGTTGCTGGCCGCACGCGACGAAAAGAAGGGCCGGGAGGGCGAGGCGCGTGGGCGGGGACATCGAGGCTCCCTATACACCGGCGGCTCCGGAGCCCACGCAGCCGTTTTCGCGCTCAGCGGACGTGGGCCCGGAAGTGCGACCAGTCGTCCCGCGTCGCGCGAGCGTGCTCCTGCGCGAGGCGCAAGGCGTCGACCGGGTCGGCCCCTTCGGCGATCGCGGCGATCAGCGCCGGCACGAGCTCGGCGGCCAGGTCGTCGGCGATCCGCGCGTCGGCGGCGACGACGACGTCGGCGCCCGCGACCAGGAGGGCGTGGGCGAGGCTCATGCCGCCGCCGTGCGCGCGCGGGTCGAGGAGTCCGGTCTCACAGCCGCTGAGGACGGCGATCGCGGGCGCAGGCAGGGCGAGCAGGTCGCCGGTCGAGAGCCGGCGCTCGCCGCCGAGGTCGAGCGCGCCGCCCCAGCCGTCGCCGCGAGCGTGGCCGATGAAGTGGAGCAGATCGAGCTCGGCGAGGCGCCGCGCCAGATCGGGCTCGTCGCCACGGAGGCGCGCGAGCGCGACGTCGTGCGCGCGCAGGGCCTCGGCGGCGGCCCCGGCCTCGTCGTCGGCGCGCGCGAGGTTGCTGGGCGGGACGATCTGAACGGCGCGGGCGAGCGCGCGCCGGCGGTCGGGGGCGCGCGGCAGGTCGAGGCCGTAGGCGACGGAGCGCGCGGTGACGAGCGGTGAACCGCGCCACGGGAGGGCGTGGAAGGGCTCGGCAGCCAGCGCGCCGGCGGCCACGAAGGTGACGCGCTCGGCCCGCGCGATCGCGGCGTCGAAGGGGCCCAGGAGCTGCGCGGCGCGGGCCGCAGGGTCCGCCGCGAGCTCGCCGTCGATGCGCGCGACCGCGAGCCCACCGGCGTCGCGCGCGAAGCCGACGCGACCGGCGGCGAGCGGATAGTACACGAGCAGCAGCTCGCCCGGACCCGGGCGCGCAGCGATTCGCAAGCTGTATTTTCAGACATGGACGAAGCGACATGTCCATTCGGTACGGAATCATCGGGCATGTCGGCGGGCCCGCGGAGGGCGGCGTCGAGGCGGGCGTCGAGGGTCCGCCGCTCGCTCCGGAGGCGCGCGCGCTCGGCCTCTCCTTCGCGGCGGGGGAGCTCCCAGGTGCGCTCGAAGGCGGCGTCGTGGGCGGCCCGGGCGTCGCGGTAGGCGGCCAGCGCGGCGGGGTCGCGGGTCAGCGCGGCGAGGTCGGCGAAGGCGTGGGCGCGGGCGCGACGGGTGGCGCACAGGGCCTCGTCCGCGCGGTCGAGCGCGAGCAGCGTCTCGACGAGGCGCCGCGCCGCGTGATCACGCTCGGCGGCGAAGCGCTCGCGGCCGGCGTCGAGCGCGAGTCGCCCCACGTCGGCGCGGTGGAGGGCGTCGGCCCGGCGGAACCGCTCGAGCGCCCCGGCGAGGTCGTCGCGGGCGGACAGCGCCTCGCCCGCGCCGAACTCGGCGCTCCACTCGAGGCCGCGATCGTCGTCTTCGCGGGCGCGCGCGGCGAGGTCGTCGAAGCGCCGGAGTGCGTCGAGCGGCTGACCGGCGAGCAGGTCGATCCGGGCGGCGAGGTAGAGCCGCCAGCGCGCGACTCGGCGGCCCGGGAATTCGGCGCGCGCGAGCGCGGCCCGGGCCGCGGCGACGTCGCCGCGCAGCACCGCGGCGTAGGCGAGGTTCAGCTGCGCATCGGCGGCCTGGTACGGGTCGGCGTGGGGGCCGTCGGGGGCGACGAGCGCGGCGAGGGCGGCGAACCGCGGCTCGGGGTCGGGCGCCGGCTCACCGCGCGCGCGGGCCTCGAGCGCCACCCACCCGGCGTTGTACAGGATCGTGACGTGCTCGAGCTCGGACAGCGCGTCGGCCAGGGCGAGCGCCTCGGCGAAGGCGGCCTCGGCCGCGACCGCGTCGCCGAGCCGACCTTGCAGGACGCCGAGCGCCGACGACACCACGGCGAGGTCGCGCGTGCGCCCGAGAGCCCGGGCACGCGCGGCGCAATCGCGGTAGTTGCGGAGCGCGGCGCTGGCGTCGCCGGCGCGATCGGCCACGAGGCCGACGTAGTAGTCGTGGTCCAGGCGCGCCTCGGGGAACCGCCCCAGGATCTCCTCGTGCCGCTTCAACCAGCGTCGCGCGGCCGGCAGGTCGTGGAGCACCGCGACGCTGGAGAAGACGGCGGTGACGGCGATGTCGCTGGCGCGGCCGAGGAGACTCTCGGCGACGGCGACGGTGAAGGCGACCTCGTAGGCCGCGAGGGCCGCGGCGTCGTCGCCGCGCCGGAACTCGAGGTCCCCGCGGAGCGCGAGGGCCTCGGCCAGGGCTGCGCCTCGCAGCCGTGGGATCAGCGCGAGCAGATCGCCGCGCACAGCCTCGATGTCGGCGACCCCCACGCGTGCCTCGAGCTCGAGCAGCGCCTTCGGCAGCGGCGCGGCGGCGGCGATCCTGAGCTCCCAGCGCCGGCCCGTGTCGGCGAGATCGAGGCTCAGGAGGCCGGGCGGGGGCGCAGCTCGACCTTCGACCCCTCGCCGGCCGCGGTCCACTCGGCCGCGAGCGGGACGCCGCCGAGCTCGACGCGCGGCGCTTCGGCGGGCGGGAGCGCGACCCACAGCTCGAGTGTCGAGCCGGGGCGGAGGCCGCACGCCGCGTCGGCTGTCAGGACGTCGCAGCCGATCGGGATGACCTCGGGCACGGGCGCGAGCGCGGGGGCGGGCCGTGATTCGTCTGTCTCATGGGACATGTCCGAACGAGCGCACGCGCCGAGAGCGGCGAGTACGAAGACAGATGCACGCAGGGACATGTCGATTGGGACATGTGAGGCGGCTACGGATCGGCCGCGACGACCTCGATCTCGAGCGGGGGCGCGACCTCGACCGCGCGGCCGGCCGCGACCGCCGGGGCCACCTGGTCGGGCGCGCCGGGGCCGCGCCCTCGGGCGCGACGAGCAGGGTGAGGCGCCAGCGGCCGGCGGCGAGCAGGAGCACCGCGTCGAGGCGCCCGCGGATCCGCAGCGCCCCGGCGGGGGTGCGGGTGAACGGGGGCGCGAGCAGCTCGCTGCGGCCGTCGGGGGCGCGCGCGAGGGCGCGGAGCTCGACGGCTCCGGCCACCGTGCGCTCGGGGCTGATGACCCAGTCGAGCTCCGTGTCGGGGCGGTAGCGGCCCGCGGCGGCCGCGGGCTCGTCGCCGCGAAGCTCCTGCAGGGTGCTGTTGCGGACCGTGACGCTGTAGCCGGTCAGCGCCGGCGACGGCTGCGACACGGTGAACCGCCACAACGCGATCGCGGCAGCGAGCGCGAGCACGACGCCGGCGAGCGCGAGACCGCGGCGGCGGTCGGCGAGAGGGATGACCGCCGCGTCGGTGCCGGCCGGCGCGGGGGCGGGCTCGCTCGCGGTCGGGCCTGGGCTCGCGTCCAGGCTGGCACGGGGGGCTCGCTCGCGGTCGGGCCTGGGCTCACGTCCAGGCTGGCACGAGCGGGCTCGCTCGCGGTCGGGCCTGGGCTCGCGTCCAGGCTGACACGAGCGGGCTCCCCCGCGGCGGCGGGCGCGGCGAGCACGGCGGCGGCCCGCTCGACGAGCGCGTCGATGTCCGCGTCCGAGGCTGGCTCCGAGAACATGTCGACAAAGACAGCGTGCTCGGCCGGCGGATCGACGGCCGCGCGCGCGGCGGCGACCGGGCCGGCGGCGGCGTTGCCGGCCACGACCCGCTCCCAGTCGGCGGGGTAACGGGCGTCGTGGTCGCGTTCGACATCGCCGAGCGCGCGCAGCAGCGGATCGAGCGGCTCGTTCACGCGGTGGTCCTCCTTCCGGGTCATAGACGAACACCTCGCGCGGACCTACGCGCGCTCATGCGGTGCGCTCCTTCTTGGCCGCCGCGGGGGCAGCCGCGAGGCGGCGGGCGAGGTTGCGCGTGCGGGTGTTCCAGGCGTCGACGGCCTCGCGGGTCATGCCGAGCTCGGCGGCGACCTCGGCGATCGGGCGCTGCTCGACGTAGATGGCCTGGAACAGGACCAGACCGCGCTCGGTGAGGTGGCAGCGGAGCCGCTCGAGCAGCGCGCGGAGCTCCTCGCGCGACTCCAGCACGCGGTCGTCGCAAGCCGCGTCGGGCATCGCCGGCTCGAGGTCGTCGAGCTCGGTCGGCTCGTCGCTCCACGGGTTGCCCCGGTGGCCGTGGAGCACGCGCGAGACCCTCTGACGGGCGATCAGGCGCACGAAGCTGGGGAGCGAGCGCCCGCGGGCGGGGTCCCACTGGCGCAGCAGCCGGCCGCCGTCGGAGAGGAGGTGAAGCAACACGTCCTGGGCGAAGTCGTCGACCTCCTGCCGCCCGTCGCGGCGCTGCGAGGCGGCGCGGCGGACCAGGGCGACGCCGACCTCGACCTTGATGACAGGCAGCAGCGCGCGGACGAGGGCAGTGAGGGCGACGCGATTGCCGTCGAGCGCCTGGTGGACCTCTGCGGGGGTCAAGGGGCCGCGAATCGTATCATAGTCGGTGACCGACTTTCTCGCGGGTCCGGCCGGGACGTCGGCAGGGTCCTCCGCGTGCTCGTCGGTCGACGACGACGCTCGCAACGCAGGGCGCAGGCGCGTTTTGGCTCATCTGCCGTGCGGCCAGCGGCGATGTGGCCTGCGTGAGTTCAGTCGTGCTCGAACGACGTCGGCTCGCGTTCGATGCCGGGAGGTCGACGCCTATGGCGTGAGCATGAAGCCATCCACGCAACTCTCCCTCGCCATCGCCTCTCTTCTCGCGACTTCGGCCTGCGACGAACACGCCCCCGTCGACGCCGAGCTCGAGGCCGTCGAGTCCCTCGCCGAGAAGGAGGCGATCGAGCCGCTCACCAACGGCCAGGAGCCCCTCCTCTTCACGCTGACCTGCGATCTCGACGAACAAGCCGCAGTCGGGGGCCTGCACTACCCCAATACGACCTGCGCCGCCGCGATCGCCAGCGCCGAGACCACGCTGTCCAGCTGGCACTACCGCAACGCCTGCAACCAGCAGGTCGGCAGTGACATCAGCTCGCCGGCCACCGACGCGACGGTCACCAACTGCTATGTCAACAGGTCCGGCAGCGCGGTCGTCAGCGTCGGCCTGTGCTGCGAGCCCCCGCCCGGGCCGAGCTGCGACGCCGACGAGCAGGCCTCGGTCGGCGGACTCTACTACCCTGGTTGGACCTGCGCCGACGCGATCGCCAACGCCGAGGCGAGCCTCAACAGCTGGCACTACCGCAACGCCTGCAACCAGCAGGTCGGCAGCGACATCGGCTCGCCCGTCGACGAGGCCTTCGTGACGAGCTGCACGATCGATGGCGGCAACGCGGTCGTGAGCGTCGACCTCTGCTGCGAGCCGCCCACGACGGTCAGCGGCATCCCGGACGGCACGCGCAAGATGTGCATGCAGGCCGGGACCGCGGCGCAGATGCTCGCCGAGTGCGAGGCGGGCGCGCAGACCAACGTCGACTTCTACACGAGCGGGTTCTGGACCACGCAGGACTACATCACGCACTGGGGCGATCCCTGCCCGGTCGGGACCTCGATCGTGCCCAACAGCCAGTTCTACGTGGCGGGTTCGTGCAACCCGCTCCCGAACGTCGGGGCCGGCTGTTCGGGGCCGGGCTCGTTCAACTACGAGTTCCAGGCCGGCGTACTCTGCCAGTGAGCTTCACACCCGCGGCGAGCCGGCTGGTCGGCGTGGACAGGCGGTGTGTCGTCGAGCTCTGCTTCGGCCTGCCGGCGATGTCGAAAGTCCGGCCTGCAGCGATACGCGAAGAATAGCGACGTCGTCGCAAGTCGGGCGCCGGTACACACACGCAGATGTGCGCGCGGAGCGGGGCGCAGGGTCCGCGGCGCGCAAATATCCGTGATCGAAAACCGGGGCCGCGGTTACTCGACAGGACGACGTTCGGAGCCGCTGGACCCGCGGCTCCGCGTGTGGGGATCGACTCCACGACTGCACCTGTCTCGCCCGCGAAGGACTCCGACCATGACCCGACTTTCCTCCGTGCTCGCCCATCGCATTCTCGTCTCGCTGGCGCTCACCAGCGGCCTGGCCCTCAGCGGCTGTATCGAGGACATGACCGCCGAGGAGGCGGAGGCCGACCCGGCCGCGTTCTTCGGCGACGAGCAGTGGTGGGACGAGGGCCCGCCCGCGGGTGAGGAGTCCGCGGACGAGCTCGACGCGTTCGACGACCTCCGCGCCGAGACCGAAATCTCGGCCGCGCCGGCGTTCCAGCTGCCGTTCCCGTGCGGCCAGGTGTGGGCCGGCCAGACCCGCACCAATCACAGCCCGGTCAACTCGGTCGACTTCAACCGCACCGACGACGTCAACGACCCGGTGGTCGCGGCGGCCGCGGGCAAGGTCAGCCGCGTGGCCAACGAGGGCAACACGAGCTACGGCAGGTGGATCGAGATCGATCACGGCAGCGGCTACCGCACCCGCTACGCGCACCTGAACTCGCAGGTGGTGTCGGTCGGCCAGAGCGTCAGCCAGGGCCAGAAGATCGGCACCGTCGGCAGCACCGGCGGCTCGTCCGGCCCGCACCTGCACTACGAGCAGCGCCTGAACGGCACCGCGCAGAAGCCGGTGTTCAACGGCTCGACCGCGCTGTTCTTCGGCACCAAGAACTACACCAGCAAGAACAAGTGCAGCGGCGGCGGCGGCGGCAGCGGCGTGACCGGCACCGTGTCCACCAGCGGCCTGCCGCTGACGGTCCGCTCGTCCCCGAGCACCGGCGCGACCGCGGTCGGCTCGGTGGCCAACGGCTCCAAGGTGACGATCACCTGCCAGAAGAACGGCTCCTCGGTGACCGGCACGTTCGGCACGACGACGCTGTGGGACTTCATCGGCACCGGCTACGTGTCCGACGCCTATATCAACACCGGCTCCGACGGCCAGGTCGCGCCGACCTGCAACTGAGCGCCGCGTGAACGCAGAGAGCGCCGGTCGCGAGCACCTCGTGCTCGCACCGGCGCTCGTCGCGAGGGGGCGGCGATTCGTCATATGTCTCCGAGGACATGTATGAACATGCCCGAAGAGACATGTGAGGATCAGCGACAGGCCGGCAGCGGGCCGGTCGAGGCGACCTGGAACGAGACGATCCGCGCCGGCTGCCCGCGGTCGACGGCGATCGACAGCTTCGCGGTGCCCTTGGCGCACTTGAGCGCGTAGGTCGCCTCGCGCGGGCCGCGGACCTCGAGCGGATCGCCGAGCTGACACGCGCCGTGCTCGAATTGAACGTCGGCGATCGTGCGCGTCAGGGCGGAGCGGCGGAAGCCGGGCGAGAAGTGGGCGAGGAAGGTGGCCTCGTCGAATTGCGCGAGCAGCGGCGCGGCGGCCTCGGCCACGGCCTGCAGCTCGGGGGCCGGCTTGCCGGCGAGCCAGCCGAGAGTGAAGCCGGAGATCTTCGGCGTCTGGGCGCTGGTGAGGTTGACCGTCAACTCCGCGTCGCCGTGCTCGCACTTGGCCCGGTACACGCCGGACCACGGGCTGGTGGCGCGCTTGATCGCCCCGAGCGTGCAGGCGCCCAGGCCCGCGTGCAGCCACTGCATCTCGGCGGTCAGCAGCTTGGCGTTGCCCGACGCGGCCCAGTCGTGCGTGCCCCACTCGGCGAACTTCGCCCCGTCCCACGCGGGCATCAGGCCGACGATCCGCTGCGCCGCCTCGGTCAGCTCGGGCAGCGGCTGGGCTGCGCGAGCCCCGAGCAGGCCGCCGTCGGCGAGCACGCGCTGCAGTTGCACCGCGATCCCGTCGGTGTCGGTCCAGGCGGCGTTGCCGAGCACGATGATGCCGACGCCGGCGTACGGGAACATGCGGATGGTCGCGAGTAACCCTCGAGCGCGCCGTTGTGGCCGACGACGTAGGAGGCCTCGCAGTTGTGGCCGACGCTCCACGGGAAGCCGACGCCCGAGGCGCCGCCCTCGACGCCGCCGGCGACGGTCTCGTCGGCGGTGGTGCGCGCGGAAGCTGCGGAGGGCGCGGAGCCGCTGGGCCTCGCGCAGGGTGGAGCGGGCGATCGGGCCGTCGTCGGCGTCGCCACGCGGCGGCCAGGCGCCGAGCTGGAAGGCGACGAAGCGCGCGAGGTCGGGGACGGTCGACCACAGGCCGCCCGCGGCGCTGAGCGCACTGTGACGGCCCGAGGTGGTGGCGACGATCTTGCCGTCGACCGCGACGTGCCCGCGGGTGCGTCGCTCCGCCGGCGCTCGGTCGCCTCCCACACCGTCTCGCTCATGCCCAGCGGCTGGAGGATCGAGTCGCGGATGGTGTCGCCGAACGGCTTGCCGCCGGCGGCGGCGATGACGTGACCGAGCAGGACGAAGCCGAGGTTCGAGTACTCGGAGCCGATGCCCGGCGGGCGCAGCAGCGACAGGCCGTCGATCGCCTGCATCACCTCCTCGCGGGTGTGCGGGGCGCCGCCGACGCTGAGCGGCAGGTCGGGGTCGCGCGGCAGGCCGGCGGTGTGGGTGAGGATGTCGCGCACGGTCAGCGGCCGCGCGTCGGCGTTGGGATAGACGAGCTTGTCGAGCTCGGGCAGGACCTTGGCCGCCGGCGCGTCGAGGTCGAGCAGGCCCTCGTCGGCCAGCCGCAGCGCGGTCATGCCGGAGAACACCTTGGTGATCGAGCCGATCCGGAACGCGGTGTGGACGTCGACCGCGCCGTCCTCGCCGACTTGGCGCACGCCGAAGCCCTCGCCGAACACCAGCTGGCCGTCGACGACGACGCCGACGGCGAGGCCGATCAGGCGATCGTCGGCGACGATCTTGGCGGCGACGTCGTGCAGCTTCGGCAGCACGGCCGCGACCTTCTGGGAACGCGTGACGTCGCTGAAGACCGCCGGCGGGACCTCGCGCACCGCCAGCGTCACGGGCCCGTTGCGCGGCGTCTCGACGGGGACGAGCGCGGCCGCGGGGGCGAACGCGGGGCGGGGGCCGTGCGCACAACCGAGCCCGAGCGCGACGATGAAGGGCACCTGAACGATGCAGCGACGCATCCCGGTGATTATGGTCCGAGCCGCACGGCCGGCGCCCGGGACCGACCGCGGCTGTGCAGCGCGCCACGACCGAGTCGCAGCCGCGCGCGCGGCCGCAGCAGACCTCCGCTGGCGCTCACGCGGCATGAGACCCGGCGACGACTCGCATGGCGGCGCTCAGGACGTGGACGTCGGCCCCTCGAGGAGCACGCGGTTGAACACCTCCGAGAGCTCGCTCTGGCGCTCCTCGCCGGCGGCGGGCGGGGCGAGGACGCGCTCCGCTTCGGTGTGGCCGCGGTCGTCGCGGCGGACGGTGTAGAGCCGCTGGTCGGGATCGTGGAGGTCGAGGCCGGCGAGGAGCGCCGGGTCGCGCGCGGCGACGAGGATCTGCTTGCCGTGCCGGGCCGCCAGCAGGACCAGCCGGCGCAGCGCCTCGGCGCCGAGCTTGGGGTCGAGGCCGGCGCCGAGGTCGTCGATGGCGAACAGCTTCGGGGTGTCGGGGCTGATGACGAGGGCGAAGTAGAACAGCAGCAGGAGGAAGCCGTCGCTGGCGCTGCGCAGCGCGAAGCCCTCGGCGAGGTGGCGGTCGCGGATCCGCAGGGGCTCGCCGCCGAGGTCCTCGAACCAGTCGAACAGGCGCAGCGCGTCGCGCAGCTCGGCCGATCGCTCGGGGTCGGCGACGAGCGTCTCGAGCAGCGCGCCGAGGCCCTCGCCGCGGACGCCGAGCGGGAGGATCTGGCCGTCCTGCTCGCAGCGCCGCAGCGCGCGGCGCTCGGGCGCGTAGATCAAGAACGACTTCAGCGGATCGAAGTTGTCGAGCAGGAACATCTGGGCCAGGCGCCCGTCGACGAACGCCGCCAGCTCGTCGTCGCTGACCCGCTCGTCGTCGCCCTGGATGACCGACGTGAACGCGGCGCGGAAGCTGTCGAGGAGCAGGGTCTCCTTGGGCGAGCGGATGCCGCGCTCCGTCAGGACCTTCTTCCAGAAGCCGCGGCGCGAGGCCGAGGTCTCGACGTGAAAGCCGACGCGCTCCCCGGCCTGGGTGAGGCGGAAATCGATGCGGGTGTCGCCGTCGACCGCGAAGGCCGAGCGCATGAAGCGAGGCTCGGCGGTGCGGAGGCCGCGGCTGGCGAGGAACTCGTGGTCGAGCTTGTCGGCGAGCGCGGCCCCGGCGAAGCTGACGGCCTCGAGCAGGTTGCTCTTGCCGACGCCGTTGTCGCCGAGGAGCACCGTCACGCGGCCCGGCTCGATGCGGAGGTCGCGGATCGACTTGAAGTTCTTGACCTGGAACTCGGTGAGCACGGGGCGCCAGGCTTACCGCCCCGCTGCAGGGCGGTCAACGCGGGTGTCAGGGACATCGGGTCCGCGTCGCGCACGACGCGGACCCGCGGCGATCGATCAGTCCTCGTAGGCGTCCATCGGCGGGCAGGTGCAGACGAGGTGGCGATCGCCGAAGGCGTTGTCGATGCGCGACACGTGCGGCCAGAACTTGCTGGCGGCGACCCACGGCGCGGGGAAGGCGGCGACCTCGCGCGGGTAGGGGCGCGCCCACTCGGTGGCGGTGACGACCTCGGCGGTGTGCGGCGCGTGCTTGAGCGGGTTGTTGTCGCGCGGCCACTGGCCCTCCTCGACCTTCCGCACCTCTTCACGGATGGCGATCATCGCGTCGCAGAAGCGGTCGAGCTCGGCCTTCGGCTCGCTCTCGGTCGGCTCGATCATCAGCGTGCCGGCGACCGGGAACGACATCGTCGGCGCGTGGAAGCCGTAGTCCATCAGCCGCTTGGCGAAGTCCTCCGCCTCCATGCCGGCGCTGGCCTTGAGCGGGCGCAGGTCGAGGATGAACTCGTGGGCGACGCGGCCGTGCTCGCCGCGGTACAGCACCGGGTAGTGGCCCTCGAGCCGCTTCGCCATGTAGTTGGCGTTGAGGATCGCGACCTTGGTGGCGCGCGTGAGGCCGGCGGCGCCCATCATCAGGACGTACATGAAGCTGATCGACAGGATGCTCGCGCTGCCCCACGGGGCGGCCGAGATCGGGCCGATCGCCTGGTCGCCGCCGCACTTCACCACGGGGTGCCCGGGCAGGAACGGGGCCAGGTGCGCGGCGACGGCGATCGGGCCCATGCCGGGGCCGCCGCCGCCGTGCGGGATGCAGAAGGTCTTGTGAAGGTTGAGGTGGCAGACGTCGGCGCCGTAGTCGCCTGGACGGCACAGGCCGACCTGCGCGTTCATGTTGGCGCCGTCGAGGTAGACCTGGCCGCCGTGCTCGTGGATGACGCCGCAGATCTCGCGGATCTGGGCCTCGAACACGCCGTGCGTCGAGGGGTAGGTGATCATCAAGGCGGCCAGCTTGCCTTCGTGCTGGGCGGCCTTCTTGCGCAGGTCGTCGACCTCGACGTTGCCGCGCTCGTCGCAGGCGACCGCCACGACCTTGAAGCCGGCGAGCACCGCGGAGGCGGGGTTGGTGCCGTGCGCGGAGGTCGGGATCAGGCAGACGTCGCGGTGGCCCTGGCCGCGGCTCTGGTGATAGGCGCGGATGACGAGGAGGCCGGCGTACTCGCCCTGCGAGCCGGCGTTCGGCTGCAGCGAGACGGCGTGAAAGCCGGTGATGGCGGACAGCGAGCGCCCCAGCGCCTCGAACATCGCCGTGTAGCCGGCGGCCTGGTCGCGCGGGACGAACGGGTGCAGGTCGGCCAGCTCGGGCCACGACAGCGGCTGCATCTCCGAGGTGGCGTTGAGCTTCATCGTGCACGAGCCGAGCGAGATCATCGAGCTCGTGAGCGAGAGGTCGCGGCTCTCGAGCTTGTGGATGTAGCGCAGGAGGTCGTGCTCGCTGTGGTAGGCGCGGAAGACGGGGTGGGTGAGGAACTCGCTCTTGCGCGTCCACTCGCCGAAGCCGAGCTCGGCCCCGCGGGCGAGGTCGGTGACGTCGAGCGCCGTCGGGCCGCCGGCGAACACCTCGAGCAGGGCCGCGACCTCCTCGGCGGTGCTGCGCTCGTCGAGCGCGACGCCGACCCGGCCGGCGTCGATCGGCCGCAGGTTGTAGCCCTTCGCCAGCGCGCGCGCGTGGACGGCGTCGGCGTTGACGCCCTGCAGCGCGACGGTCAGCGTGTCGAAGAACGGGGCGTCGCCGGTGTCGTGGCCGAGCTTGCGCAGGCCGGCCGCGAGCGCGGCGGTCAGCGCGTGGACGCGGGCGCCGATCCGCGAAAGGCCCTGCGGGCCGTGGTAGACGGCGTACATGCCGGCCATGATGGCGAGCAGCACCTGCGCGGTGCAGATGTTGCTGGTCGCCTTGTCGCGGCGGATGTGCTGCTCGCGGGTCTGCATCGCCATGCGGTAGGCCCGCTTGCCGCGCGCGTCGCGGGACACGCCGATGACGCGGCCGGGCAAGAGGCGCTTGTGCTCGTCGCGGCAGGCGAGGAAGGCCGCGTGCGGGCCGCCGTAGCCGAGCGGGACGCCGAAGCGCTGGGCCGAGCCGACGGCGATGTCGGCCCCCATCTCGCCCGGCGGGCGCAGCAACGTGAGCGCGAGCAGGTCGGTGGCGACCACCGCGAGCGCGCCGGCGGCCCGCGCCTTGGCGATGAGCGCCGTCGGGTCGACGATCCGGCCGTAGGTGTCGGGCACCTGCAGGAGGACGCCGCAGACGTCGCCTGTCCCGAAGTCCATGTCCTCAGGGGCAGCCACGCGGACGGTCACGCCGATCGCCTCGGCGCGGGTCTTCACCACCGCGATCGTCTGCGGGTGGCAGTCGTCGGCGACGACGAAGGCGCGCTTCTTGCCGCCGGCGACGTGCAGGCACATCGCCATCGCCTCGGCCGCGGCGGTGCCCTCGTCGAGCAGCGAGGCGTTGCTGAGCGGCAGGCCGGTGAGGTCGCTGATCATCGTCTGGAAGTTGATCAGCGCCTCCAGGCGGCCTTGCGAGATCTCGGCCTGGTACGGCGTGTACTGCGTGTACCAGCCCGGGTTCTCGAGGATGTTGCGGAGGATGACCCCGGGCGTGTGCGCGGCCGAGTAGCCCATGCCGATGAGCGAGCGCAGCACCCGGTTCTGCTGCATCAGCTCGCGGAAGCGGGCCAGCGTCTCGGCCTCGCCGGGCTCGCGGTCGGCCCGGACGTCGGCGCCGAGGTCGAGGCCGCCGGCGATGCGGATCGAGCCGGGCACGGCCTCCTCGACCAGGGCGTCGAGCGACGACAGCCCGAGCGTCTGCAGCATCGCGGCGATGTCGTCGGGGCGGGGCCCGATGTGGCGGTGGACGAAGGTGTCGGTGGGCGCGAGGAGGGCGGCGATCGGGTCGACGGCGGACATCGGCGGAGCGCATAGTAGCCGCGCGCTCTCGGGCCCCCAGGCCCCTCAGGCGAGAGTTTGGGCACTCACCGCCACGCGCTCATGGCGTCGACGATCGTGCGCGCCGCCTCGGGCCGCGCCGCGGTGCGCATGGCGTTGCTCATGGTCTGGAGCCGCTCCGGCGACTGGAGCAGACCGGCGAGCGCGGCGGTCAGCGCGTCGGGCGTCCACTCCGACTCGCGCAGCAGCAGCGCCCCGCCGGCGTCGACCAGCGCGCGGGCGTTCCACTCCTGGTGATTGTCGGTGGCGTGCGGGAAGGGCACCAGCACCGCGGGCTTGCCGACCGCCGTGAGCTCCGACAGCGAGGTGGCGCCGGCGCGGCACAGCACGAGGTCGCACCAGGCGTAGGGCGCGGCCATGTCCTTGAGGAAGGCGGCCACGCGCGCGCGGCTCGCCGAGCCCGAGCGCGGCGTAGCCGGCCTTGACCCGCTCCTCGTCGCCCTTGCCGGTCTGGTGCCAGACCTCGAGGCCCGGCAGCTGCGCCAGCAGGCCCGGCAGGGCGGCCAGCACGGCGTCGTTGATGGCGCGGGCGCCCTGTGAGCCGCCGAACACGAACAGGCGCGGGCCGTGCGCCGCCGCGGGCGCGGCGGAGGTCTCGCCGGCGGCGACGAGCTGGCCCAGGATCTGGCGGCGGATCGGGTTGCCGGCCAGGACGACCTTGCGCGCCGGGAAGCGACTGCGGACGTCAGGAAGGTGCAGAACACCTTGCGCACCAGGCGAGACAGGATCCGGTTGGTGATCCCGGGGATGCTGTTCTGCTCGAGGATGGCGGTCGGGATCCGCAGCATCGACGCGGTCGCCACCACCGGCCCCGAGGCGTAGCCGCCGACGCCGACGACCACGTCGGGCCGCAGCCGGCGCAGCAGCGCGAGGCTCTGCCACCACGCCCGCGGCAGGCGCAGGAGCCCGCGCACGAGGCCCGCGACGCCGCGGCCCTTGATGCCGGCGACGTCGATCAGCTCGAGCGGATAACCATTCTCGGGCACCGCGCGGGCCTCGATGCCGCGGGCGGTGCCGACGAAGTGGACCTCGCCGCCGCGGGCCCGGATCTCCTCGGCCAGCGCGATCCCGGGGAACAGGTGCCCGCCGGTGCCGCCGCCGGCGATCACCACGCGCAGGCCGGCGGTGGTCGCCGCCGCCGCGCCGGCGCGGGCCTGGGGGGCCGGGCCCTGGGCCGTCACCGCCTCGCCGTCCCGCAGCAGGATCCGCGGCAAAACAGGGGTTTCGGCGGTGGTGGCGAGGGCACGGGTCATGACGCCGGGATATAGACCCTTCACTCCGAAGAGGCCATTGGCGGCGCGTGGCGCTGCCGGTGCGGGTCCAGATCTTGACCAGCTTGTCGACCCGGGCCGGGTCGTGCAGGAGGTCGGCCAGGCGCTGGCCGTCGAGGACCTCGAGGAAGCGCTCGCGCGCCTGGGCCAGCGCGCGCACGAGGCCGCAGGCGGGGACGATCGGGCAGGTGTTGTGCTCGCGGTCGAAGCACTCGACGACGTGGAAGTGCGGCTCGGTGGCCCGCACGACCTCGCCGACGCTGACGTCGGCCGGGTCGCGCGCGAGCCGCAGGCCGCCGCCGCGCCCGCGGGCCGAGTCGACGTAGCCGAGCCGCGCCAGCTGGTGCGCGACTTTGACCAGGTGGTGGTTCGAGATCCCGTAGGCGGCGCTGATCTCGGCGACCGGCACCAACCGGTCCCGATGCACCGCCAGATAGAGGAGGGTGCGGAGGGCGTAGTCGGTGAACTGTGTGAGCTGCATGTTCTGCGCTGGCCTCGGGGACAGAAAATATGTATTAACGATACAACTTTTTTCCGGCGAGGCCGGAGGGAGCGAGAGAGCGATGACGAGCCTGTACGACGAGCTGGGCGGGGCCGTGGCGATCGACGCCGCGGTCGACATCTTCTACCGCAAGGTCATGGCCGACGACCTGTTGGCGCCGTTCTTCGACGACGTCGACATGGAGCGGCAGGCGGCCAAGCAGAAGGCGTTCCTGACGATGGTCACCGGCGGCCCGGCGCACTACACCGGCCGCGATATGCGGCGGGCGCACGCCCACCTGGTGGCCGAGGGCATCGGCGACGCCCACTTCGACGCGGTCGTCGGCCACCTCGCCGGCACGCTCAAGGAGCTCGGCGTCTCCGACGACAAGATCGCCCGCGTCGGCGCGCTCGCCGAGTCGGTCCGCAACGACGTCCTGAACCGCGACCCGGCGGTGTGAGCCATGACCGGACGGATCCGCCGCGGCAACCTCGACCTGGTCTTGGAGCCAGGTGAGACGGCGCTCGAGGGCCTCCTCCGCGGCGGCGCCGCGGTCCCGTCGTCGTGCCGCGCCGGGGCGTGCCAGGCCTGCATGCTGCGCGCGGTGTCCGGCGACCCCGGCTCGCTGGCGCAGCAGGGCCTGGCCCCGGCGCTGCGCGAGCAGGGCTGGTTCTTGCCCTGCATGTCCCGCCCGACCGGCGAGCTGGTGATCCAGGAGGGCCCGCCGCCGGCGATCGCCGCGTCGATCGCCGAGGTCACCGAGATCGGCCCGGCGATCGTGCGGGTCCGCCTCGAGCCCGACGAGGAGCTGTCCTATCGGCCAGGTCAGTACGTGCAGCTGATCCAGGGCGACCAGGTCCGCGCGTACTCGCTGGCCAGCTCGCCCGCCGAGGGCCGCGCGCTCGAGCTGCACGTGCGCGTGCACCGGCAGGGCCGCATGAGCCGCTGGCTGGCCGCGGCCGCGCCGGGCACGCGCGTCGGCCTGCGCGGCCCGGCCGGCGCCTGCTTCTACACCGAGGGCCGGCCCGAGCAGCCGCTGCTGCTGGTCGGCACCGGCACCGGCCTGGCGCCGCTCCGCGGCATCGCCCACGACGCCCGCCGCCGCGGCCACACCGGCCCCATCGCGCTGATCCACGGGGCCCGCGACCCGGCCGGGTTCTACCTGGTGGATGAGCTCAAGGGCATGGTCGATGGTTCAGGAAACTTCAGATATGTCCAATGCGCCATGTCCGGAGAGCCATCCGAGGGGCTGGAGATCGGCGACCTCACGCAGGTGACGCTGCGGCTGTTCCCGTCCCTCAAGGGCTGGCGGGTGTTCCTGTGCGGCAGCCCGGACCGCGTCAACGCGCTGAAGAAGCAGTGCTTCCTGCGCGGCGCGGGCCTCAAGGACATCAGCGCCGACGCGTTCCTGACCGCCGAGATGCCGCCGCCGCCGCTGCGGACCCCGGCGAACCGCACGGCGTGAGGCCGCGGCCCCGCGGGTCCTCGCGGCTGTTCCTCGCGCTGGCCGGCGTCACAGGCCCTGCTCGACGCAGTACAGGTGCGAGGACAGGCTGCACATGCGCGTGGCGCAGCCCTGCGTCCAGCGGGCGTCCTTGACCGTGCACTCGCCGACGACCACGTCGTCGAACAGGACGGCGTTCCAGGCGCTGCAGTCGTCGTCGAGGCCGACGCCCATCGGGGTGGTCGCGGTCCAGACCGGGCAGATCCCGCAGTTCGAATCGACGCCGACCTTGTCGCCCAGCTCGGTGATGACGATCGGGTTGAGGAGGGTCCCGTCGACCAGGTCGGCCCAGTTGTCGGCCAGCGGCGCGCCGTCGATCCGCTTGTAGGGCCGCTCCGCGTGCTGGAGGCGCGAGGCCGCGTCGACGTCGCCGGTGCTGAGCCAGGCCCTGAAGGTGCCCTTCAGATCGGCGTCGTCCGCCAGCGCCTGACAGTCCTCGTCGGCCCCGACGAGGCCGCCGAGCTTGGCCGTCGCCGTCGTGCTCGACACGAACACCCGCATGTGCACGCGGGCGCAGCTCTCACAGTTGTCGCCGTCCTCGTCGCACTCCTCGACGCCGGCGTGGACGATGCCGTCGCCGCAGAAGGCGTTCTGGCAGCTGGCGCAGTCGTCGGTCTCGATCGCGTTGCCGTCGTCGCACTGCTCGAAGTCCTCGACGACGCCGTCGCCGCAGGTGGGCGGGGAGGCGCGGTCATCGAGTCGCCGGTCGTGGTCGAGGTGGTCGAGGTCTCGGGCCCGGTGCTGCTCGCAGTGGCAGGCTCGGTGGTCGCTACCTCGGTGGTGGTCGGGCCGGCATCGGTGGAGGTCAAGCCGGGGTCGGTGGTCGTGCCGGTGAGCGGGCTCGTGGTCGGCTCGAGGGTCGTGGTCGAGGTCGTGCTCGAGGTGCTCGCAGTCGAGGTCGTGGTGGTGGTCGTCGTGGTGTCCGGCCCGGAGCTCGTCCCGCTGCCCGGTCCGGTCTCCGACCCGGAGGGCGAGAAACAAGCCGGACTCAGCAATGCCAACACGACCCAGAGCGCGCGGAGCGACCATCGGCGACATTGTTCAGGAGACGGCGCACGCCGTCAAAGCGTCCGACAACGCCCGGAATGTCCACACTGCCCACCGGGTGTTGGCAGGCGCGAATTCGTGCCCGGCGGACATTCGCCCGACGATTCCAGGCAGGGCGTGGGCGATCGAGTCGGCGATCGAAGGGGGGTCCTCTATCGACCGGCCGCGCGCGGATGTCCGTGAAGACGGTCGCGCCAGCGCCATCGCGCCAGCGCGGTGCCTCGAATCGGAGCTCGCCCCTCGCCCGGCGTATCGCAGTACCAGCGATGGTCGTCGCCGGTCCTCGAATGTCCACAGCAGCCGCCGGCGACGAATCACCGACGGCCCGAGGATCTCGTCACCGGAGTCACTCTGGTCTCGAGGCTCCCGCTGGTAACCGAGCTCTCGATGCTGCGTCGCCGCAAGAACGGAGCGCCGCCGTCGCCGCCGATGTGACCGCTGACCGGGCGCATGCACCTGCTCGGCCGCGTCTGGACCGTCGACATCGTGCTTGCGCGGCGGTGCTTCAGCAGGCTTCGAACGGCGAACGTGTGCGCTCAGCGGCCGCGGGGGGCGGCGCCGATCGCCGGGGTGTCGTCGCTGCTGGTGCCGCGCTCGCTGAAGCGCGCGCGCGTAGCAGATGCAGAAGATCGCCAGGATGAGTCCGATTCCTGCCAGCAGGACGACGGAGAACGGGAACTTGTTGGTGGCCACGGGGCCTGTATGGGCCGGATCGAGCAGGCAGCAACCCGGCGAGCGGCCCGCCCGGGAGGGTCGTCGCCCCGGCGCGGCTCGGCAAGCGGGGCTCGCTTCCGCGGCACGCAGGCGGGACACAGGCGGCAGGATGGCCGGGTGTCGCGCCAGGTCGTCTTGAACGACCTGAGCACCGGGTACGCGGTGTGGCTCGGACGAGCACGTCGCCGATGGATCGACAGCGATCGTGGCATGTCCCTGGGGACATGTCGTGAGCCGCGAATGAATGGGCAATGGGGCGCACTGTTTTCTTGCCCCGATGAGGGCGGGCCGAGCCGGCTCGGAGGTCGAGCCGTGCGCGTCGTCGATCGAATATCTGTGGTGCGGGCGTGAACGCGATCGCGGGGATGCGTCGCGCGGCGTCGCATCCCCGGATTGCGCGGGGCAGTGTGCGCCGGGGCGCGCGGCGGACGCGGCGCGGAGCTTCGCGCCGCGGCCGCTCCGCTGCTCGGGCGGCGCCGAGCTGCGACGAGGTCGGACCTGTGCGACGGACTCGCAGCGTCATTCGCAGATGTCCCGAGGGGCAGGTAACGCCGGAGCGTGGCGCGGGTATGTACATTTCGCTGCCAACCCCGGCGACCTGCACGCACACCGACCCCGGGCGCTTCTCCCGCCTTCGCGGATGCGTGGAAACCCCTCGGCAGTCCCGATACCCTGGCCGAGTGGACGATCGCAGTAACGCTGCTCCCTGATCACCATCGAGCTGGACGACGTTCTTCGAATCACGGGCTGGAACCTCCGGGCCGAGCGAGCATTCGGCGTCGCCGCGACCGAGGCGGTCGGCAGACTCATCCGTGAGGTGTTGCCGGTGGCGGGCGACCCCGACGCCTGGGAGAGCGCATTGGTGGCGGATAGCGAGGAGCCCGAGGTTCGAATCATCGCTCGTCCCGATAGGGAGGCGTTGCACTTCGAGGCGTGGTCGCAGCTGACTCGCGGCCAGGACGGGGTGGTCGTCGGGACGACGCTGAGCGGCCACGACGTGACGGCGCAGCAGCGCCAGCTCCGTAGCCTCGGGATCGAGTCGAGGTTGCTGGCGGCGATGCTCGACAACCTCGACCTGGCGGTGTGGGCGATCGACAAGCAGTCGAACTTCGTGCTTCAGCGGGGCAAGGCGCTGCAGACCGCCGGGCTCAAGCGCGACCAGTTCGTCGGCCAGAACTACTTCGACCTGTACGGCGACCTGGAGAACGTCGAGGACATCCGGCGGGCCATCGCCGGCGAGGCCTCGCTGGCGCTGTCGACCGAGGTGTACGGGATCCACTGGACGAGCTGGACCCTGCCGACGCTCGACGACGAGGAGCTGGCGCTGGTCTCGGTCGCGCTCGACGTCACCGATTCGAAGCGCACCGAGATCGAGCTGCGGGCCAAGCTCGACCTGATCGAGCGCCAGCAAGAGGTCATCCGCCAGCTGTCGACGCCGATCATCGAGGTGTGGGACGGCGTGATCACGCTGCCGATCGTCGGCCTGGTCGACACCGTGCGCACGGCGGAGATCATGGACAACCTGCTGCAGGCGGTCACGCGCACGCGGGCCCGCTTCGCGATCCTCGATCTCACCGGCGTCGAGGTGGTGGACACCGGCACCGCGAGCCACCTGATCCGCATGATCCAGTCGATCCGCCTGCTCGGCGCCGAGGGCATCCTCACCGGCATCCATCCGACGATCGCCCAGACGATCGTGTCGCTCGGCGTCGACCTGACGCGCGTGGCAGTGTTCGGCAAGCTGCGCGACGCGCTCGTGTTTTGTCTGGGCAAGCTCGGCAAGCTGTCGCGTGTGAAGGCCTGAGTCGCTCGCGTCAGGGGGCGACGGGGCGACGGAAGCGGATCCAGTCGAAGCGCGCGGTCAGATCGGGCCTTCCGCGGTCGAGGACGCGGCGGTTGTAGGCGCGAACGCGGCCCCACACGAAGTACGACCGCGACGAGTCCCAGTCGGTGTAGGCGATCGGGCCGACCTGCAAGGTCGCCGGCATGTCGGGCTTGTCCTCGCGCCGCGCCAGCACCCAGGCCTCGCCCTCGAAGCGACGCAGCAGCAGGAACGTGGCGCCGCGGCGGACCAGCCGCAGCTCGACCCAGCCGGACTTGCCCGGCGAGAGCTGCAGCCGGCTCTTGCTGCGTACCGTGTTCTTGGTCTCGATCTGCGGCACGTCGCCGTCGCCGGTGCCGGTGGTGATGAAGATCCAGTGCTCCTGGCCTTGCTTCCACGCGCGCGAGCCCTCGGGGTGCGGGGCGCGGGCCATCAATCCGGCGAGCGAGTACTTGCGGCGCGGGACCTCGGTCTCGGCGCCGGTGACTCGCACGCGCGTGGTCACCATGAAGTCGCCGGTGACCTCGCGGAAGAGGAACGGGGCGTGATAGTCGTACAGCCAGAAGCTGGTGAAGGGGACGAAGGTGAGGTGCCCCGGGCTGGTGGTCGCCACGTCGAGCTGCTTGGCCTGATCGGGCCAGTCCTCGGCGCGGCTGAACGACTGCCAGCCGGCGAGGCTGGCCGGGTCCTCGAACTCGTCGTCGAGGGCGGCGAGCTCGTCGGCCGGCGGGTCGGCGGGCGCGGCGAATTGCTGCTCGTCGGCGGCGAGGCGGGCGGTCGGGGCGGGAAGGCGCGTGACGATGCAACCGGGCAAGATGAAGAGCGCAAGGATCAGGGCTCGCATGGCGGGCCGAAGCTAGGAGCCGGCGGCCGCGAGCCCCAGAGCCGCCGGCGACAAAGTTGGGGCCGCTCGCGTCAACGGCCGCGCGGGGTGGTGCCGGTCCAGCGCAGATAGGCGCGCCGGAAGCCGCTCGGGTCGGCGAAGCCGAGGCGCTCGGTGATCTCCTCGAGGCCGAGCCGCGGGTCGCGCAGGAGCTGCTCCGCCCGCCGGCGCCGCACCGAGTCGACGAGGTGCTGGTAGCTGAGGCCCAGCTCGGCGATGCGCCGCTGCAGGGTGCGCCGGCCGACGTGCAGCCGCTCGGCGACGGCGGCGAGCGAGAGGTCGCTGCCCAGCTCGGCCTCGATGGCGGCGACCAATCGCTCGACCCATTCGTCAGGGTGCGGCACCGCCTCGAGGTGAGCCTCGGCCGCCTGCTCGAGGTAACCCACCAGCGCGGGGTCGGCCTCGCGCATGGGCAGGCGCGCGGTCGCGGCCGACAGCACGATCTGGTTGCGCGGCCGGGAGAAGCGCGGGCGGCAGCCGAACAGCGCCACGTGCCCGGCGACGTCGGGCGGCTCCGGGTGCTGGAAGTCCGCCGATTCGGCGCGCACGAGCGCGCCCGACCACGCCGCGGGGAGGGTGAGGAAGCAGCCCATGACCGCCTCGGCGAGGTGACGCGGCCACGGATCGGCGCCCGTCTGCGGGCCGTCGGCGATGGTGAGCGCGCCGTCGTCGGCGAAGGTGGCGTCGTAGTCGCTGGCGTCCATGATGAGCCGCTGGAAGCGCACGACGCGGGCGACCGCCTCGCCGATCGTGGCGCTGTGACGCGCGAGGTAGCCGAGGAGGCCCAGGGCGCGCGGGCTGGCCCGCCCGGCGAAGTGCAGGCCGAAGTCGGGGTCGCCGCTGAGCTCGGGGATCCGCGTCCACAGATCGTCGAGCACGTGGCGCGGCACGCGATCGTCGGGCTCGAGCTCCTCGAGCTTGCTCAGCCCCAGCTCGGCCGCGATCCCGCGCCGCAGCGAGGGCTCCGCTTCGGACAGCAGCTGCGCCAGCCACCCCGCCGACACTGCCCGGCTGGACCTCAGCTCCACCGGCCGGCTCTCCAGGCGTCATGGGCAGGCGGCAGAACGGACGCGGAGACCGGCAGCGGCATGGAGGTCGGCGGCGAGGATACCATCGACGCGCCGGCGGGCGGCTCCCAGGCGGCCGCCGACGAGCAGGCTCGGGCCTGTCCCGAGAGCCAGGGAGGCGACGCTCGCGTCGGCGGACGGTGCGGCGGGGCTTGAAAGCGATCGCCGGGCGACCGCCGGCGGAGGCTCGGCGGGGCTCCGAAGCGCTCACGGGGGCGGCTGCAGGACATGTTCAGAGAGCCAGGTGGTGAGATTCGTGCGGGCCGATGGTGCGGTGAGACGCGCGCGTCGGATGGTACGGCGAGGGAGCGAGCGCCGGGCGGGGATGAGACATGTCCCGAGAGACATTTTGTGATCCTCGCGCGGCGGATGGCGGCGAGGAGCGAGGGCCGGGCGTGGACGAGACATGTCCCGAGGGACATTCTGTGATTCTCGCGCGGCGAGGCGCCGAGACGGGCGTGTGTACCTGTCCAAAAAGGTCATGCGTGAAAACTGGCGCCGGTGGACGTGTCAGCGGCGCTCAGAAGCGGCCGCCGACGACGAGGCCGGCGCCCTGTCCCGAGAGCCAGGCGCCGAGGCGGCGCTCGCGGTGGCGGACGGCGCGGTAGCGCAGGGCCGCGCCGACGAGCAGGGCGGCGCCCACCAGGGCGGCGCTGCCGGCGGCCCATTGCAGGGTGAGGGCCTGCCCGCGGCGCTGTTGATAATCGCTCTGCAGATACTGGTGCGTCGCGTCCTGGTAGGCCCATCCGCCCGCGCCGGCGAGGGCGGTGGCCGCGACGACCCCGGCGACGCCGAAGCCGAGCAGCACGCCGCCGGCCGCGTCGCGGTGCCACGGCGGTCGCTCGGGCGAAGGCGTGGGCGGGGGCAGGGGTTCGGGCAGCGGGTCGGGCAGCGGATCGGGGGCGGCCGGCGTGCACGCCGCGATGCCGTCGTGGGCCTGCCGGGTCGCGGCTTCGGAGGGGCTGGTGGCGATGAACTGGCGGTACAGCGCCACCGCAGCGTCGCACTCGTCGAGCCGCCGGCGCAGCTCGGCGCGGATGAACAGCAGCTCGGGGTGGGGCTCGATCGCGTAGGCGGCGTCGAGCTCGGAGGCCGCGCGGCGCAGGTCGCCCTTCTCGGCGTGACGGCCGGCGCGGTCGTAGTGGGCGCGCGCGGCCCGATCGACGAGGAACGGCTCGCCGCCGGCGCGGGCGGGGCCGGAGGCGAGGCCGAGGACCGCCGCGAGGCCGAGCGCGAGGGCGCGATCAATGGCTCGGCCGCAGCGCATCCAGCACGTTGTCCTTCCTGGCCGGCTTCTTCTTGGTGCCGGTGCGGGCCTTGTTCGGTCGGGTTGCCGACGTCGGCTCGGGCGTCGCTTCGGTGGGCGGGGGCGTCGGTGGTGGTGCGGGAGGCGGCGTAGCGATCACGGGCGCGACGGGCGAGGGCGCCGGAGACGGAGCGTCGACGTCGCGTGATTCGGTCTCTGCGAGCGCCGCGGGCTGCGAGCTCGACGGACGCCACGCGAGCGCCAGAGCGGCCAGGGCGGCGCCACCGAGCAGCAGCGGCGCGACAGGCGATCGCCTCCGCGGTGATGGTTCTGCTCGAGTCGGTGTCGATGAGTTCGGCGTCGATGTCGACGCGACGGGGACAGGCGCGTCGGGCGGGGGGCCGTCGCGCGTGGTCAGGGCGTCGTTCAGGGCGGCGAAGAAGTGGACCGTCTGCGCGTCGTCGGCCGGCAGGGCAGGGAGCGACGGGGCGGCCTGCTCGCCGACGAGCTCGTGGACGAAGCGGCCGAGCGCGAGCGGCGAGGGGCGCAGGCCGAGCTCGTCGGCGACGCGCTCGAGGTCCTCGTGCAGCGCCAGCGCGGTCGCGTGCCGGTGCTCGCGGTCGCGGCTCAGCGCCTTGAGCACCACCGCCTCGAGCGCGGGCGGGTAATCGGCGACGCGGCGCGACGGCGGCGGCACCTCGCCCGACGTGATCAGGTTCATCGTCGCGAACTCGTTGTCCGCGCGGAAGAGCCGCGTCATCGTCGTCATCTCGTAGAGCAGGATCCCGAGCGCGAACACGTCGCTGCGGCGGTCGAGCGGCGCGCCGATGCACTGCTCGGGGGACATGTACGGGACCTTGCCCTTGCGCACCCCGTCGCGCGTGACGCCGGTCGACGACATGACCTTGGCGATGCCGAAGTCGAGCAGCTTGACCTCGCCGGCGCCGGTGAGGAACACGTTGGCCGGCGAGACGTCGCGGTGGACCAGCCCCGAGGGCGCGTCGTCGGGGCCGCGCAGCTCGTGGGCGAAGTGCAGGCCCGCCGACACCCCGAGGCCGACGGTCAGCGCGTGGACGAGCGGCAGCCGCCTGTCCGACTGCGCCAGCTTCGGCAAGAGGCCCGCGAGGCTGTCGCCGTGCAGGTACTCCATCACGTAGAAGAAGCTGCCGCCGGCCTCGCCGAAGTCGTAGACGCGGACGATGTTGGGGTGGTCGAGGGCGGCGGCGAGGCGCGCCTCCTTGACGAACATCTGCACGAACTCGGGGTCGTTCGCGAAGTGCGGCAAGATCCGCTTGATCACGGCAGGCTTGCGGAAGCCCGCGGGCCCGTCGGCCGCGGCGAGGTACACCTCGCCCATGCCGCCACCCGCGAGGCGCCGGATCATCCTGTACTTGCCGGCGATGTGCCCGCTGGTCGTGACTCCGAGGTTACCCGAAAACGCGGCGACCGGGTCGCCTTGCGCGGGGCAGGGCAATCGACGATCATGCCCCTCGCATGCGCGGCGGCCCGGAGCGCGACGACTTCGATCTACGCGACTTCCAGATACTCAAGGCGTGGAGCGCCGGTGATTCGCAGGCCGGCGACGCGCTGGCCCGCCGCCACTACGCCAGCGTCCTGCGCTTTTTCGACCTGAAGGCCGGCAGCCACGCCGAGGACCTGACGCAGAAGACGTTTTTGGCGTGCACGACGGCGATCGCCAACCTGCGCGAGCGGACCAGCTTCCGCGCATTCCTCTTCGGCATCGCCCGCAACCAGCTGCTGCACCACATCCGCAGCCAGTCGCGCGCCGCGGCGACCTTCGACTTCGACGACCTGCGCACCGGCGACGCCGCGGCCACGCCGAGCCGCGTGGTGGCGATGTACGAGGAGCAGCGGCTGCTCCTGCGCGCGCTGCTGCTCGCGGTCGAGGCCCAGATGGTGCTGCAGATGTTCTACTGGGAGAGCATGTCGAACCGCGAGATCGCCGAGGCCCTCGGTGTGCCGCTCAGCACAGTCACGACCCGCGTGTCGCGGGCCCGACAGGCGCTCGAGCGAGCCATCGCCGACATCCCCGGGCTCGACCGTCACCGCACCTTGTTGCTCGAGGGCCTCGATAGTTGGGTCGCGTCGATCGCCGAGCTCAGCCTTGGCGAGCCGGTCGCCCGCGGCTTGTGAGCGCCCGACCGGCCTGCGACACTCGGCGCATGCGCGGGCAGGCGGTTGCGTGGGCGATCGCAGCGACGATGACGGGCGGCTGCGCGCCGCCGCCGTTTCAGTGCGTCGACGACGGGTCGTGCGACCTCATGGCCGGGGGACGCTGCGAGGCGGGCGTCTGCCGGTACGACGGGACCGCGACCGATCCGTCGACCACCGCGGCGACCGAGCCGACGTCCGGCGAGCCAGCGAGCTGTGCCGTATGGGAGCGACCGCTGGGGCTGCCGGGCAAGGCGACCGCCGTCGCGCTCGCGGACGACGGCGGGGCCTTCGTGGTCGGCTTCACCAGCGCGGCGCCGCTCGAGCTGCGGGCGTTGCGGCTCGACGCCGCCGGCGAGCAGGTGTGGTCGCATACGGTCGACGCGACCGAGAGCCCGAGCGTCGACGACGACACCGATCTGTGGGCGCGCCTGTTCGTCCCCGCGGCGAACGAGCTGCTCGTCGTCTACTCGCGGCGCGACCCGGACGACGAGACCGTGACGGTCAAGTCGAGCCCGCACCTCCGGCGAGTGGCGATCGACGGCAGCGGCGTGGTCGGCGAGGCCGAGGCTGGTGCTGCAGATCCACTCGCTGCGCGGCGCGAGCATGCCGGACGCCACGACCTTGCTACTGGCCGGCGAGCGCCAGGAGAACATCTGGTACCAGCGCGCCGGGTCGCTCGGCGGCGCGTGGTCGGCAGCGTGGCCGGCCACGCCCGAGCCGTTCACGCCGGACGCCGCCTTCGATTCGCCGGCGATCGCCCAGGCCATCGCGCTCGCGGGGGAAGAGGTGGCGATCGGCGGGACCTGGAACCTCCCCGGCGGCGACGTCTATACCGCGTGGCTCCGCCGCGTGGCCCTGGGCGACGGCGCGGTCGCGTGCACGTGCGAGGTCGAGGCGGCGGGGATCCTCGCGCTCTTGCCGGTCGACGGCGGTGACGTGATCGTGGCCGGCTATCGCCAGGATCCGTCCATGCGCTCGTCGGCGTGGCTGGCCCGCGTCGAGCCGGGCTGCGCGACAGCCTGTCCGATCGCGTGGGAGCACGCGCTCCCGGGCGCCGAGGCCGACGTGTACTTCGGCCGCGCCGAGCTCGTGCGCGACGCAGTGTTCGCGCTGGTGCCGGCGCCGGGCGGCGGGGTGTTCGCGGCCGGCACCGTCGACCGCGAGCCGTGGGCCGCGCGCTACGCCGACGACGGCGCCGAGCAGTGGGTGATGAAGCGCGGGGCCTCGTCCGGCGCGGCGCTGGCGATCGCGGCGAGCGAGGACGGCTCGTGCCTGACCCTCGTCGGCAGCGAGAAGTACGGCAACTACGCCGAGCGCTCGTGGTGGGCGCGGCGCGTGTCGCTGCCTCCGTGATCGTGGGCTGCCCGCGATCGGTGTGAAGGACGGGACGCACCCGCTCGCGGGCGCGCGCGAAAAAAATCGTCGAGGCGGTGAGACAAGCCGGGCGGGGTCGGGAACTCCACCGACATCAGGAGAGCGCGATGACTCGCATGCGCACCACGAAGACTCTCGACTTGCCCCTGCTCGCCATGCTCCTCGCCATCGGCTGCGTCGAAGAGGGCGAGGCCGTGCCGGATGACGATGACGCGCCGAACAGCGACGTGGGAGTGGACGTCGCGGCGGAGCACGAAGAATGGAGAACGAGCTCGAAGGGCTGGTAGCGACGCCGCCGCCGCCCGGGACCTCGGTGTGGTCGGAGACCTTGTACGCCGACGGCACGACGCGGCAGTTCATGCTGCACACGACCGCGGACGGCGAGGTCGTGTTCGAAGAGCTGGTCGACGACCGGATCTCCGCCGGCCCGCCGGAGGAGCTGCTGGCGCTGGATCCGTGCTCGGACGACGCCTACATCCACACGGGCTGGCGCTGGGACACGAAGCTGCGCTGGTACTTCCACGCCGGCTCGACCCCGAGCGAGCTCGACGTCGACGCGGCGGAGGCGGCGATCGAGGCCGCGACGTCGAACATCACCGGCAGTCACAACAGCTGCGGCCTGGCGGACGAGGTCGGGGCGTCGCACGAGTACCTCGGGCGCAAGAGCAAGGCCGCGAACATCAACAGCAGCGGCGACTGTCTCACGTCCGACGGGGTCAACGTGGTCTCGTTCGGCGACCTGCCCACGGGCACTCTGGCGACCGCGTGCGTGTGGTTCTCCGGCGGCGTGGCCAAGGAGGGCGACGTGCAGCTCAACAAGGCCGACCACGACTGGACCACGAGCCCCGGCTCCGTCTCGTGTTCGAGCAGTTCAGCGTCAAGGCCGTGATGACGCACGAGCGCGGCCACACCTTCGGCCTCGGGCACGTCGGCGAGAGCAGCCACGGCGACTTGACGATGAGCCCGACGATCAACGGGCCGTGCCAGGACAGCGAATCCACCCTCGGCGAGGGCGACGTCGCCGGTTTGCGCGCGCTCTACTGATTCGTTCGGCGCGCTTCACCTCGCAGTTCAGATCGGAGTTTTTTATGAAAATCGGCGCGACCATCGTCAAGGACGAGATCGGCTACTGGAAGCCCAAGCTGGCCAAGAACGAGTGGATGCGGATCTTCCCCAACTCGGACGGGATGCTGCCGGCGTGGGACGACCCGCGGTTCAAATACATGCAGGACGTCGGCGGCCAGCCTTTCGCCTCGACCAAGCTCGACGGCGACACCAACAAGATCAAGGCGCTGCGGACGCGGCTCCTCGACCTGCCGGGCTGGATCTCGACGCTGTGGCTGACCGACCGCCACGAGCCCGAGGGCGACTTCACCGCTTCGCAGTACAAGGCGCACTTCAAGCTGTACTTCGACATGATCAAGGGCTTGCCCGCGGACATCCGCGCGCGGATCAAGTGCGGCCCGGTGCTGACCCGTCAGGCGACCGAGAACTCGGGCGGCCTCGGCACCTACGCGACCTACGACCCCGGCGTCGGCGACTTCTTCGGCGTCGACATGTACGGCAACTCGTGGGGCTCGGGCGGCAAGGCGGCGACGTCGTACGTCGACCCCAAGACGTTCCTGGCCAAGGTCAAGACCTACGACAGCAAGGGCCGGCAGAAGTTGTTCCCCGAGATCGGCTACGTCGGCCTGCCCTTCGACTCCGACGGCAGCAAGCGCGCGCAGTGGATCGAGGGCATCACGCAAGAGCTCAAGACCTGGTCGAACTTCGTCGGCTACATCTGGTGGAACGCCAACGGCAAGGAGGGCAGCTCGATCTCCGGCCTCGGCACCAAGCGCTACTTCCAGCTCGACCGCCGCCACACCGGCACCGACGGGTCGTACAAGACCTTGAACCCGGCGCTGCCGCTCAACAAGTTCAACAGCTTCAAGGGGATCTGACGATCTCGGTCCCAGGCACTCACGACAAAGGAATCAGCACCATGGATCGTCGCAATTCCTCGGCCTCGCCTCGTTTGCCGGCCTCTCGGTCGCCTCCCTCGACGCGCTCGCCCGCCCCGGCGCGCGCGGCCTGCCGCCGCTGGCGGAGACCTACCGCGGCCCGCGGTTCTTGACGATCAGCGCCCGCGGCGGCTGGGATCCGACCTCGCTGTGCGATCCGAAGGGCGCGGCCGGCCCGGGCGACCGCGACGCGGTCAACGCCGCGTTCCTCGCCCGCGACATCGCCACCACCGCGAGCGGGATCCGCTACGCCCCGCTGGCCGGGTTCCGCCGCTTCTTCGAAAAGCACGACCGCCGCTTGCTGGTGATCAACGGCGTCGACGTCGGCACCCTCGGCCACGAGGACGGCGCCCGTCACGTGTGGTCGGGCCGGCGCAGCGACGACGCGCCGAGCTTCGCGGCGCTGGTGGCCGCGATCCACGGCGGCGCGCGCGAGGCCGGCTTCCTCAGCTTCGGCGGCTACGAGGAGACGGGCGGGATGGTCGCGCCGACCCGCATGGCCGACGTGCGCGCGCCGGCTCGCGCCGAGAACTTCGACCGCGTCGATCCGCGGGCCGACGCGATCCGCTTCGGCGGGCCGCTCGGCACGATCCACGCCTCGCGCACGGGCGCCGAGGATGCGCGCGCTGCAGCGGCGGCTGCCCACCCTCGACGACGGGCCCAATCCGCTGATCCGCCAGGTCCAGGTGGCGCTGGCGGCCTTCCGCGCGGGGGTCAGCGTGGCGGTCAACCTCGAGCTCGACGGCTTCGACACGCACGTCGATCACGACGCCGAGCACGGGCCCCTGCTCGCGCAATTGCTGGCGGCGGTCGACTTCGCCGGCGAGGAGGCCGAGCGCCAGGGCGTCGCCGACGACCTGGTGATCGTGGTGAGCTCCGAGTTCGGCCGCACCTCCCACTACAACGCGCTGCGCGGCAAGGACCACGGGCCCGTCACCAGCGTGCTGGCGCTCGGCAAGGGCATCGCGGGCGGGCGGGTCGTCGGCGCGACGAACGAGCGCCACGAGGCCCTGGCCGTCGACCCTGCGACCCTCGCGGTCCGCGAGGGCGGGGTGCGCATCGAGCCCAAGCATGTCCATCAAGAGCTGCGCCGCCTGGCCGGCATCGCCGAGGCCTGCGAGGCGCTGTACCCGCTCGACGTCGCGGATGGCGAGGACCTGCGCCTGTTCGGCGCTCGCGGCGAGGCGGCGCGGGTCGTCGCGTGAAATGAACTCGAGGACATGTCGATGAGGACATGTCCTCGGGCTCCCGGTCGAGCGGGGCGTGGGGGCCGCGCGGAGAATAGGATGGCGAACAGGACATGTCGACCGGAACATGTCCCAAGAGTCATTGTAGTGAGGCGCGGATGCTCCGCCGGGCGGGGAGACCGTCACTCCTGCGAGCGGATCTTGCACAGCTTGAGCCACCCCTGCACCTCGGGGTCGGGGAGCTGCGCGCCGAAGTCGAGGCAGCCGGAGAAGTCGCCGAGCTCCATCGCCGCCTTGGTCTGGAGCTTGCGCGCCTCGACCTCGGAGGCCCAACACTCGCGGCGGCGGCTCTGGTCGCGCAGCACGCTCCACCGCTGCGTGCGGCGGGCCTCCGTCGCCTTGCTGCGGATCCGCTCGCAGCGCGGCGTGAGGTGCTCCTCGCCGCGGCCGGCCGACTCCGAAGTCCCCGCTGCGCCCGGCAGAGCCGCCGCGTCCGGATCCTGCGACGGACGGCGGGTCGAAGGCTTGATGCCCGCGTCAGGCTTCCGCGGCGTCGGCTCCGGCAAGGGCGGCGGGGCGACGACGGGGGCCGGTGCCGCGGGAGCCACGGCTACCGGCTGCGGTTCGGGCGGCGCGGGCGAGGCCGCAGGCGGCGGTGAGGCCGGCGCCGCTGCGGCGGGCTCCTCGAGCGCCTCCGACGGCCACGCCACGAACGCGATGCCGGCCGCCAGCGCCGCGCCGAGCCCGAGCACGACCGGCCACACGCGGCGGCGCTGCGGCGTCGCGCTCACGGCGATGTCCTCCGCCGCGAGCGGGGCCTGGCGGCGCAGGTCGGCGAGCACCGCGTCGACGCGAGGCACCAGCGCCGCGCCGTCGGCCGGGCGCGCGGCGGGATCGATGCTGAGGCAGTCGGCGATCAGCCGCACGAGGCGCGGGGGCAGGCCGGGGCGGCGGGCGTCGATCGACGGCGCCGGGTGCAGCAGCTTGAAGTTGAGCAGCTCGAACGCGTGCCTGGCGGTGAACGGCAGCGAGCCGGACAGCAGCTCGTAGAGCATCACGCCGAACGCGTAGACATCCATGGCCGGCGTCGCCGCGACGCTCGTGGCCTGCTCCGGCGCCATGTAGTCGGCCGGGCTCGAGTGAGCGCCGGCCTCCGAGTGCTCGCCCGACTCGCCGCCCAGCGCGAGCTTGGCGGCGAGCCCGAAGTCGAGCAGCTTGACGACCTCGTCGCCTCCCTGGGTCGCCACCATCACGCTGCTGGGCTTGAGGGCGCGGTGCACGATCCCCGCCCCGTGGGCCGCCGCGAGGGCCAGAGCGACCTGCCGCATGAGCACGCACGCGCGGTCGGCGTCGAACACCAGCACCTCCTCGAGCTCGTGGGCGAGGTTGCGACCCTCGAGGTGCTCCATGACCACGAACAGGCGGCCGTCCGGCAGCGCGCCGGCGTCGAACACCTCGACGAGGTGCGGGTGGCCGAGCGACCCGGCCTTGCACGCCTCGGCGCGGAAGCGGCGGGCGATCGAGGCGCGCGCGCTGGGCTCGGGGTTCAGGACCTTGATCGCCACCTGGCGCCCGACCTCGGCGTGCTCGGCGAGGTACACGGCGCCCATGCCGCCCTCGCCGATCGCCGCGACGATTCGGTAGCGCCCGTCGATCAATGTCCCCGGGGACATGTCCCTTGGGTCAGAGGCCACGAACGCGTCGGGCGCACTGGCTGCGAAGCTGTCCATCGGCAGATCCGTACGAACGTCCGAGGGTAACATGACCTCCGCGGGCGCCGCCCGAGTCCGCGTCCGCTGCCGGTCGTCGCGGGCAGCCGGTGACCCTCGTTCAATACCGGCGCGTCGCGGTTGCGCACGCTCGCGCCGCGAAGTCGAGGTCGGGATCGCGGCGACAGGGCGGCGGCGATCTCGATCGTGCACACATCGGCGTACTGTCATTCCCGCGCCGCGACGTGGAGGCCGGGAGTGCGGCGCCAGAGCGGCGGCGATCTCGATCGGGCACACATCGGCGTACTGTCATTCTGGCGCGGAAACGTGGAGGTCGGGATCGCGGCGCCAGAGCGGCGGCCATCTCGATCGTGCACACATCGGCGTACTGTCATTCGTGGTTCGTCGCGGGGCCGCGCGCCGACGCGCGGGGGCGGCGAGCGCGGCGGGCGCGGGCGGCGATCTCGAGACCGCGGCCGATCGCCGCCGGTGAAGCACGCAGCGTCGGCGCCGGCGAACGCGCAGGCGAGCGACGCGAGGGCAGGAGGTGAGTGCCCGGCGCGGACGAAGCGGCCTCGGTGTATCGAACGAGATGTCCAAAAGGACATATGTTCATACCGGCCGCTCGCCGACCGCGATGCGCCGCCGAACGCCCCCTGCACGATGCGCGCCGAGGTTGTCCCTCACGACGCGGTCTCCGGGCCGCCATGTGCCGCTCGCCGCCTCGTTCTGCCCGCTCGTCCGCGGCCGAAGCGCCGCCCTTAGTGACGGCTTCGAGGTGCCTGCGCGCGGGTCGACCCGGAACCCGACAGGCCATTGTCCGCCGGCTGTGCTCGTCGGCGTCCGCGGCGACGCCCATGCTCAAGAGGAGTCTTCCATGGCGAATAGCGAGACCATCCGTTCCCCGTCGGCTGCCTGTCGTTCGCTGCTGCTCGCGGCGTCGCTCCCGCTCGCGGCTCCCGCAGCGACGCGCGGGGAGGACGCCCCGCAGTACGTCGATGCGTCGGACTACGTGCAGGGCGAGGCCCAGATCGACGCGTGGTTCTCGATGCTCTCGCAGTTGAAGCGGGGCTTCGACGAGATCTGCGGCGACACTTTCTGTGAAGGCGACTACAGCAACATCGAGTCGCTGCGTTATCGCTGCTCGGTGCACCAGGCCAGCGGCCGCATCGGGACGTGCGTGTGGGTGTTCGCCGCCAGCGAGGAGGAGATCGATCCGGCGACCGGCGAGATCACGGTCGTGCCGAAGTTCTGGCGCTGCCCCACGCCGCTGGCCCACGGTACGACCCTCGAGGAGCTGTTGTCCGCGCTCGCGGGGCCCTCGGCGCTCGACGCACCGTTACCGCGGAGCGACCGCTCGATCTACGACGGCCTGATCGACTGTCTGTGAGGCAGAGAAGGCGGCCTGGTTCAGGCCGCGCGGGGGGGCGGAGCTCCACCCGCGTGAGACTTGCCGTGCGACGAGTCGGAGGGGATGCGTGCTCGGCGGTGCGATCGACCCCTGCATCGCGGCGCGAGGTCGGCGACAGCGGGCTCGACGGGTGTTCGCGGGGCGCGAGGCTCACGCGAACCGAGGAATTACCCGGGCTCCGACGGTCGCGGCTCCGGCCTCAAAAGCGGCGCTGTGTACGCAGAACGGCGCGCTGCGGCCCCGTTGCTGTGATTTCAGGCCCGACAAAGCGGCGCGGCGCCTGTGCTGATTTGCCGCGCCTCGTTTCCGCGCCACATCTTCCCCGGTCGCACCCGGCGCCGACAGGCGCCGCGACAAGGAGAAATTCGTCATGGCAAAGCCCCAGATCTACGACGTCTTGCACCGCGAACACGAAGAGGTCAGCGAGCTGTTCCACCAGCTCGAGGAGGCCAAGGGCGCCGAGGCGCTGGAGCTGTTCGCCCGGCTCAAGCAGAAGTTGGTGCCGCACGCGCGCGCCGAGGAGGCCGTGGTCTATCCGCGGTTCCTCGAGGAGCAGAACGCCGCCGACATCACCCGCGAGGGCATCGAGGAGCACAAGCAGGTCGACAACCTGATCGCCGAGCTCGACGCGATGACCCCCGACAACGACGGGGTATGGAAGGCCAAGGTCAAGGTGCTCGCCGACATGGTGGGTCACCACGTCGACGAGGAGGAGGGCGAGATGTTCCCGCTGGCCAAGCAGGTCGTCAGCGACCGCGAGGCCGAGCAACTGGCCGAGGATTACGCGCGCGAGCGCGACTCCTTCATCGAGGACATCCGCGCCGACCAGCGCGACGCGGCCGAGTGACATCCGCGGCCCGCGACTGTCCGAAGGGACAGATCGCCGGCCGCCCGCGCGAGGCCGGAGGTGGGCAAGGAGGACGAGACCCGTCCTCGTCGGATGCGCGCGTGACGAGCGAGGGCAGCTGCGCCCGCAGCGGAAGCGCGAGCCGTGAGCGGTCGCGCCCGGCTCAGTCGGCTGTCTCTTCGCGCAGCTCGCCCTGGTCGATGCGCCAGGTGACGCGGGTGCAGGCGCGGGCGAACGCGTCGTCGTGGCTGACTACCAGCAGCGCGCCCGGGAACTCCGCCAGGGCCGCCTCGAGCCGCTCGACGGCCGGGAGGTCGAGGTGGTTGGTCGGCTCGTCGAGGACGAGGCCCCACACCGGTCGGCCGAGCCCGAACGCGAGCAGCAGCTTGCGCGCCTCGCCCGGCGAGGGTCGGCGCGAGCGCAGCAGGGCGCCCGGGTCGACGCCGAGCGCGGCGACCACCGCGAGCACTTTGCCGCGCTCGTCCGGCGGGAGCGCGCGCACGGCGTCGAGGTGGGCCACGGCTTCCTGTTCGGACATGTCCTGAGGGACATAGAGGACCCGGGCCGGCGGGCAGCGCAGGCGGGCCAGGAGGGCCCGGATCAGCGTGGTCTTGCCGGCGCCGTTGGGGCCGGCGAGGCGGACGTGGGCGTCGCGGGCCAGCGCCACCTGCACCGGGCCGAGCACCCGCCGGTCACCCGCGCGCAGCTCCGGCACGTCGAGCGCGGCGAGGTAGGCCGACGGAGCGCGCTCGCCGGCCACGGCGATCGGCCCGCCGAGCTCGCCCTCGTAGGCGTGGTCGGCCAGGGCCGAGGCGCTGCGGTCGAGGGCGCGCCGCAGCACGCTCGCGCCGCGCCCGAGCGACTTCTCCGACCACTCGGCGAGGGTGGCGGCGCCGAGGGTGCGCGAGTCGCTGTCGTGCTTGCCCTTGCTGCGGACCCGCCGGCTGCGGTTGGCGGTCGCCCCCGCGAGGGCGCGGCGCTGGTCGTCGAGGCGGCCCTCGATCCGGCGGTGCTGGCTCTGCAGCGCCGCGTGGGCGGCGTTGTGCTCGGCGCGCTCGGCCTCCCAGGCGCGGCGGGCCCGGCTGTAAGGCAGGTCCCAGGTCTGCACGCCGCCGCCCGCGACTCGCAGGGTCTGTTCGGTGAGGGTGTCGAGCAGCGCGCGGTCGTGGCTGACGACCACGCCGAGGCCGTGAAAGCCCCGCAGCGCGCCGACCAGCAGCTTGCGGCCGGCGTGGTCGAGGTGGTTGGTCGGCTCGTCGAGCAGCAGCACTTCGGGCTCGTCGAGCAGCGCTGCGCCGATCTGCCAGCGCTTGCGCTCCCCGGGCGACAGGCTGGCCCAGCGGGCGAGACCGGCGGGGTCGAGCGCGAGCTCGCCGAGCAGGCGCCGCGCGGCCCCGTCGTCGCGGGCGGCGAAGCGCGCGATCTCGGGGGTGCAGGCCTCCACGCTCTGAGGACATGTCGTGAGGGACAGGTCCCCAGGCTCGCGCTGGATCGATCCGGCGGTCGGCTCGAGCTCGCCCGTGAGCAGGCGCAGGAGGGTGGTCTTGCCGGCGCCGTTGGCCCCGACGAGGCCGGTCCAGCCGGGTACGAGGTGCAGGTCGACGCCCGAGAGCAGCGGGAGGTCGCCGAACGAGAACGCGAGGTCGCGACAGAGGATGGTGGCCATGAAGATGCTCCTGAATCTCGCCCGCGGCCGAATTCGGCGGGTTGCGGGCGGCTGGGGGACAGCGGGATTCAGGCGTGCAGCTTCAAGGGCGGGCCAGCTCCGAGGAGGTTCGAGGTGTTCGACCATAGCCGCACGCCGGGAGCCGCGCAAGGGGGCGCGCTTCGCGGTGCGCGGGGCCGAGGGTCGAAGCCGACTGCGGCGATCGGTCTCACTGCGACGTCGACCTCGCGCGCGTGAACCGACGCGGTGCCGGCGGACCGTCGACATCGCGACGGGTCTGCGTCGTCGCGTTCGTGGGGCCCACGACGCCGTGGCGGACTGGGCTGTGAGTGGGCGACCCGCGGGGCCGATGTCGACCCGTGTCTCCGATCGACCCACGCGTGATGGCATGTCTTTGTGGACATGCCTGATAGGGCATGTCTCTTGTGACATGTAAAGGGGCACGCTCCCGTCGGGGACGACGCGGCGACGGCGGACGTGGGCTCGCCCTCGCTGCTCCGACGCGGCGGCTCGCCGACGCAGGTCGGCGCCGTGAGGGCTGACGCGGCGACGTCGGCTCGCTCACGCTGGTCCGGCGCTGCGATGGCGGACGCGGGCTCGACATGGCCGCGGACGGAGTGATTCGCGGGCCGGCGCAGCAGGGGATTCACCTGCTCCGTGGATTCGCCTGTGGCGCCGTCGCGCGGGCGATCGCGGGTGATGCGGCCGCAAAGCGGCGCCGGCGGGGTTTCGTCGCAGTGGTATCGGCCGCTCGCCCGGCGCCAGCGCGCGAGCTTTCCGGTCCCTCGGGCTCCGCCGGTTCTCGTGCCGGCGCTCGCAGCGTCTGCTAGGTTGCCGCGCCACCATGACCAAGCATGCGATTTTTCTACTGACGCTGGCGATCGTCGGCTGCGGCGACTCGAAGTCGGGCGACACGGACACGGACGCGGGGACGGGCACGGACACCGGCACGGCGACCGACAACCCCACGGGCACGGGCAGCGAGACGGGCACGGGCAGCGAGACGGGCACCGAGAGTGACACGGACACGGGCGCGCCCACGGGCACCGGCGGCGATCAGCCGGTCCAGGTCGACGCGTCGGGCTGCCTCCCGCAATGCGTGGAGGACGTCGACGCCCAGACCCCGACCATCGAGACCGACTGCACGGTCTGCGACTACGATCCCGTGCAGCACACCTGCGCTTCGATCGTGAAGTGCGAGTCGGTCATGGGCGCGTGGACGATCCCCGCGGGGCAGGAGGCGTGCTTCGCAGTGCACTGGGACAGCGGCACCGATACGCCGTCGGAGATCGACAACCTGAGCCAGACCTGCCTCGACGCCGGGAGCAACGCGCAGATCGAGATCGTGCGCAACGGCGAGGCGCCGGCCGGGACCTTCCCCGCGGCGATCTGCTCGTGGTCGCCGAGCCCGGCGACGGATTGTCCGGACCTGTGAATGGCCGGTGAATCGGCGGTGTGATTGGCAGCACCGCGCGGCGCGCCTTCACGGGGCGCGCCACTCGAAGGTCTGTTCGCCGTGGTCGCCGCCGCAGAACGGCGGGTCGTCCTGGCCGATCAGGCGAAAGCCCTGCGCCTCGTACAGGCGGCGCGCGGCGTCGAGGCCGGGCAGGGTCGTCAGGTACACGCGTGAATAGCCGCGCTCGCGGCAGAAGGCCATCGCGTCGGCGACCATGCGGCGGCCGAGGCCGAGCCCGCGGGTCGCCTCGTCGAGGATGAAGAAGCGCAGGCGCGCGGCCTCGCGTCCGGCCTCGGGCCGCGGCCCGTCGATCGTCAAGGCGCCGCAGATCCGGCCGTCCAGCCGCGCCACCCACACGCGGTCGCGCGCGGGGTCGAAGCGGCGGAAGAACTCGCACTGGCCCTCGGCGATCATGACGTCGACGCGCCAGTCGGTGCCGTGGCTCGCGGTCATGCAGCGGCCGAACAGCTCCGCGACGGCGCCGACCAGGCCGGGCGGATAATCGGCCATGGTGCGCAGCTCCGTCAGCGTGGCGCGCTCCGGCGCGGCTTGTCCTCGAGCCTCGAGCATGGCCGACGATCGGCCGCGTCGGCGCGCGGGTCAAGCGGTCCGCGAGGCGTGGAGCTTCGGGAGCGCGTCGCCCGGGCCTCGATGTCGGCGCCGCGACGAGAGGTCTCGCCGCGATCGTCGGCGCTGCCGCGGCAACGGTCTCGTCCGCGGCGGCCCTGCGTACACGCGAGGGCTCACGCCGAGCGTCGACGCAGCGAGGAGCCGCTGTCTCGTCCGCGGCGGCCCTGCGCGCACGCGAGGGCTCACGCCGAGCGTCGATGCAGCGAGGAGCCGCTGTCTCGTCCGCGACGGGCGTTCGGCGACGAACAAATGGACCCGGAGCTGCCGCGAGCGGCGAGCGAGCCGACGGAGCACGCTCCGCGCTCGCGCCCGGGCGGACTCGCTCGCGCGCGAAAGGGGTTGAACGGGCGCGCCGGATGGGAAATCGTGGCGCATGACTTACGCCTTGGCCGCGCGATCGGGGTGGGTGTTCTTGGCTGTCGTCTGGCTCGTCGGTTGCGGCGACGCCGGCGGTGATTCGGATTCGAAGGGCGGAGCCGCGGGCGACACGACGGCGAGCGAGACGGCGAGCGCGAGCGAACCGACCGGCACGGCGCCCGACAGCGACAGCGACAGCGAGGGCGACGGTCCGACCGGCAGCGGCACCGACGGGTCGGCCGGGAGCGTCAGCGCGGGCAGCGACGCGACGTCGGAGCCGGGCACCGGCGGCGCGACGATGGGCGTGACCGACGGCGGGGGCGAGTGCGGCAACGGGGTGCTGGAGCCCGGCGAGCAGTGCGATGACGGCGACCTCGACGACGGCGACGGCTGCGAGTCCAGCTGTCTTTTGGGACATACTTGCGGCGACGGCAAGCACGAGGTCGGCGAGGCCTGCGACGACGGCAACACCGAGGACGGCGACGCCTGCAGCGCCGATTGCCAGGTCGTGACGCCGCCGCAGGTGTGCGGCAACGGCTCGGTCGAGAAGCCGAAGCTGTGCGACGACGGCAACCGCGGGGGCGGCGACGGCTGCGAGCCGGACTGCACGTTCACCCCGCCGGAGTGCGGCAACGGCCAGATCGAGGCCGGCGAGGCGTGCGACGACGGCAACCTGGTCGACGGCGGCGAGTTCGACTACTGCAAGAACGACTGCACCAAGCACCACCCGGCCGCTTGCGGCGCGCCGGTGAACTACGCGGTGTGCGACGATGCGATCGATCTGGCGGACAAGGGCGATCCGCGGGACGCCCTGCGCGCGATCGGGGTGTGTGACCTGCAAGCCGACGACTCGGTGGTCGTCACCGCGTTCGAGTTCGACCCGGCGGCGCAGCCGGACACCTGGCAGGTCGCGCGCGGCTTCGGCAGCTACGCGGCCGACCTCGACGGCGACCCGAACACGCCGCCGCAGCGGCTGTACGCGCCGCGCGAGGGCGAGGCCTTCTTGATGCTGTCGACCGGGACGATCGCGGCGCCCGATGCCGACGGGGTGGTGATCGAGGCCACCAACTCACAGGTCGAGCACGGGGCCAACGGCAACTCCGGCGACGACGCGCTGCCCAGCCCGTTCAAGGCGGTCGACGGCAGCAACGACGGGGCCGGCGGCACGCCGTTCGTCGGCTGCGACAACGGGGTGCCGGGCGGCGACGGCGACTGCTCCGACACGCTGCAGGCGCAGTGGCAGAAGACCAACGGCAAGGTGAACGACCGCATCTACTTCAGCTTCGAGACGGTGGTGCCGGCGGCCACGTACGGCTTCACGTTCGACTTCGTGTTCTGCTCGTCGGAGTGGCCGGGCTACGTCGGCACGGTCTTCAACGACATGTTCTTCGCCTACCAGGTCGACCCGACGCCGGACGACCCGAACGCGAACCCGCCGGTCGACGCGTACAGCGGCAACGTGGCCTTCATCCCCGACCCGAACGACGCGGACCAGGGCCTGCCGCTGACGATCACGGCGCTCGACAGCTACTTCGACGGC
The DNA here is from genome assembly GCF_026626665.1 of Nannocystis pusilla. Taxonomy (GTDB): domain Bacteria; phylum Myxococcota_A; class Polyangia; order Nannocystales; family Nannocystaceae; genus Nannocystis; species Nannocystis pusilla. Next base: position 4,457,792 of record NZ_JAPNKE010000002.1, on the reverse strand, counting down.
CCGGGCTACACGAAGGCGGAGCCGCAGCTGTGGGGCACCGGCTTCGAGGGCCACGCGTGCTCGGCGTGGTTCAGCGCCCGCGGCGGGGTCCAGCCGGGGGCGGAGATCACCGTGGGCTTCTTCCTCGCCGACATGTCCGACGCCAACTGGGCCACCGTCGCCCTGCTCGACGCGTTCCGCTGGGACTGCGAGGGCTGCGTGCCGAGCGACGTCGACGACTGCGGGATCAAGCCGCAGTGATGTCTGGACATGTTCCGAGGGACAGGTAGATCGACCCGGTCCGATGGCCGGTCGCCTGGCGGCCGCGAGTGATCCGCACCGGCGGCTCGACGCGCTGTCCGGCCTGGCGACGGCCGCGGCGCGGGAGGATCGTCGGACGCGCTCGCCGACGACCGCGTGCCCTCGACGGGTCGCGCCCCGGCTGGCGCGAGCCCCGACGTTGGTCGGGTTTTCTTCGCCGCGGTTCTCCGCCATACCCGACAGCCGACGCGACCTCGCCGTCGCGCCGCTCGTTCGCCGCCCGCCGCTCTGCCGAAGGACCATCGCATGACCGACTCGTACCCCGCCGAAAGAACCGCGCTCCTGTTCGTCGATCCGTACAACGACTTCCTCGCGGAGGGCGGGAAGGTCTGGCCGCGCCTGCGCGACGTGGCCGAGAAGGTCGGCCTGCTGGGCAACCTGCGGGCGGTGGTCGCGGCGGTCCGCGCCGCGAAGATCCGCGTGTTCATCGTCCCGCACCGCCGCTGGGAGCCGGGCGATCTCGAGAGCTGGCAGCGCGCGAACCCGTACCAGAAGAACGCCGCGCGCACGCAGGTGTTCGCCAAGGGGAGCTGGGGCGGCGAGTGGTACCCCGAATTCGCGCCGCAGCCGGGCGACATCGTCGTCAAGGAGCACTGGGGCTCGAGCGGCTTCGCCAACACCGACCTCGACGTGCTGCTCAAGCAGCACGACGTCGCGCGGGTCATCGTGATCGGCCTCATCGCCAACACGTGCATCGAATGCACCAGCCGGTTCGCGGTCGAGCTCGGCTACCACGTGACCCTGGTGAGGGACGCCACCGCGGCGATGTCCGAGGAGGCGATGCGCGCGGCCCACGAGATCAACGGGCCGACGTACGCCCACGCGATCGTCACGACGCAGGAGCTCGTGGCCTCGCTGTCCGCGCGCTGAGGGGCGCCCGGGCGCTACTCCGCCTTCACGAACCGCGTCGAGCGAACGCCGCGGGCGAGCGGCGAGCGATTCGCGGGTCGAACCGATGGGGCGCGAGCCAGTGTCGGAGCACGAGCTTCAGGGCGCGAGCGCGCCGCGGCTGGCGGCGAGGTCCGAGCGCAGCGGGCGGGCGGTGTCGCGGCAGCGGGCGTGGTCGGCGGCGGCGGTGGCCTGGACCTCGGCGAGCCAGCGCTCGCGCTGACTCGCGGTGCGGGCGCGCGTGCCGTACAGCGCCGACAGCTTGACGGGCGCGAGGCCGACGAAGCGGAGGGTGCCGTTGACGAAGGAGCCGTGGAGCGCGCGGTAGTGCCACAGCGCGTACCACCACGAGGGGCTGTCCATGGTCGTCAGGACGCGCGCCGATCGGCCGGCGAGCAGGCCCTCCGGCAGCGCCTTGCCGGGGCGGTAGGCGAAGGCCCAGCCGGGGAGGAACAGGCGATCGACGAGCGCCCGGACGACGGCCGGCGGCGAGACCCACCAGGTCGGAAATACCCACACGAGGTGGTCGGCGGCCTCGATGCGGGCGCGCAGGGCGACGAGGTCCGGCTCGAGGGCCTGGTCGCCGCGGAAGCCGCGGCGCAGCACCGGGTCGAAGCGGAGCTCGCCCAGGTCGACGAGCTCCGCCTCGCCCCCGGCCGCGCGGAACCCGGCCTGGTAAGCCCGGGCGACGGCGGCGTTGAAGCTCGCGGGATCGGCGTGGCCGAGCAGGATCAGTGCCTTCTTCATGCCGAAGAGCCTGCGGCGGCCGGCCGCGGGGCACCATGCGAAAAATTTCATACGTGCTATGCAATCTCGCATGAGTCGAGACCTCGCGGCGACGCGGGCCCTGCTGGGGGACTGGGACGCCGTGCGCTACTTCCTCGCGGTCGCGCGCGAGGGCTCGTTCTCGCGGGCGGCCCGGCTCCTGGGGACCGATCAATCGACGGTGAGCCGCCGGATCGCCGCGCTCGAGGAGGCGCTCGGGCGCAAGCTGTTCGAGCGCGGGCCGCGGGCGGTCGTGCACAGCAGCTTCGGCGCGCAACTGGTCGAGGCGGCGCTCGCGGTCGAGCGGGCGATGCTGGCGCTGCAGGACCGCGCCCACGCGAGCGAGGTGCGGGTGAGCGGGCGGGTCCGCGTCGCGTTGACCGAGGGCCTGGCGCAGCACGTGGTGGCGCCGCGCGTGCTGCCGCCGCTGCTGGCGCGGCACCCCGAGCTGGCGATCGAGCTGCACACCAGCGACGCGGCGGTCGACCTGGCGCGACACGAGACGGACATCGCGATCCGCTTCTTCCGCACGCCGCGCGGCGAGCTGGTCGGCCAGCGGGTGGCGCGGCTCGAGCGGGCGCTGCTCACGTCCCACGCGGCCAAGCGGCGGCTCCGCGGGGTGGCGGCGCGCGACTTGCCGTGGATCGCGTACGTCCACCCGAGCTTCGTGGCGCCCGAGCGGGCCTGGCTCGACGCCATCGGGGCGCCGCGGGCCACGCTCGAGTGCACGAGCGTCGAGACGCAGCTGGCCCTGGTGCGCGCGGGCCTCGGCGTCGCCGTGGCGCCGCGCAGCTACGCGGCGGTGATGCCCGAGCTGTGCGTGCTCGAGGTGGCCGAGCTGCCGCCGCTGCCGCCGCTCGAGGTGTACGTGGTCACCCGCGCGGCGATCCGCCGCGTGCCCCGGGTCGCGGCCGTCTACGAGGCGCTCGTCGCCGGGCTGCGCGCGCTCGAGGCCGGCTGAGCCGATTGTCGCGGGGCGGGTCACCGCATGGCCGATGGGACAGGCTGCGACGCGCGGGCTCGGGTGACTGGTCGCCGGCTCGGCGCGGCGCTTCGGGGGCTTATACGCCTGGCTCTCGGGACAGGTTGATTCGCGCGGCCCGGGTGAAACTTCTCCGGGTCGGAGCGGCGTTTCGCCGGACCGTACCGCCTGGCCGATGGGACAGGCTGCGTCGCGCGGGCGAGGGAGCGCGCCGAGGTGGCCATGGCGAGCGCGCGCGCGCGGGCCCGCCTGCGGCGGCTCACGCGGTCATGCGCAGGGCGAGGCCGAGGAGCCGCGACTGCAGCCACTCCTGGGGGCCCTGGGGGCGGTCGAGCTGCATGCGCTGCAGCGCCTCGACGTCCTCGCTGGCCGCGCCGGTCATCGCCCGCACCGCGATCTGCAGCTTGTGATCGGCGTGCGCCTTGAGCCAGCCCAGCGCCTTCGCCAGCCGCTGCTCGACGGGCGTGAAGTCGCTGCCGAGCGGGTAGTCGGGCAGCGCGCCGGCGGCCCGATGCGGGGCCAGGCGCTCGCGCAGGACCTCGGGCGTGTTCTCGGCCCAGCGCGCCGGCGGCTCGAAGCCTCGCCGCAGCTTGTCGTTGGCCCGGGCCGCGGCGACGAGGCCGGCCTGGAAGCGGGCGTCGGCGATCGCGATCATGGCGATCGCGCAGTCTTCGTCGGCGCGGCCGCGCAGGTCGGCGACGCCGTACTCGCTGACGTAGAGGTCGCGCAGGTGGCGGGGGATGGTGATGTGCCCGTAGCTCCACACGACGTTGGAGGTGGAGCGGCCGCCGCTGTCGCGAGTGGCGCGCAGCATCAAGACCGAGCGCGCTCCGGGCAGGGCGTGGGCCATGGCGACGAAGTTGTACTGGCCGCCGACGCCGGAGACGACGCGGCCGCTGTCGAGCGCGTCGGAGGTCGCGGCGCCGAGAGCGGTCGCCATCATGCAAGTGTTGAAGAAGCGAGCGTCGCGGCGCTGCAGCCGCTTGAGCGGCTCGTCGCGGCCGTCGAGGTCGTTGATCGCGCTGACGCGGCGCATGCCGATCGCGCGTCGCTCATCATCGGGCAGCCCGCGCAGCCAGGCGTAGAACTCGGGCGAGCCGAGGTAGAACGCGCCGTGCAGGTACTCGCCGTCGCGCGCGAGCCGGGCCCGATCGGCGGCGTCGGCGGAATCGTCGGCGAGGCGCTGCATCAAGGCGAGGTCGTCGACGACCTTGCGCCCGACGACGCCGACCTGCACGAGGCGGCGAAAGCCCTCGTTGACCATCTCGCTGCAGCCGTACAGGCCGGCGCCGAACGGCGCGAGCGCGGGGTCGTCGGCGCGCGGCGAGCCGAGGTCGCGCAAGATCCGGCGGTAGGCCGCGTTGTCGGTGTGACGCAGCACGAGCGCGTGGCTCAGCGCGTCGGCCAGGGCGCCGATGCCGATCTGCAGGGTGCCGCCGTCCAGCACGAGGGTGCTGGCGTGAAAGCCGATCGCGTAGTCGGCGTCGCCGACGGGCTGGCGCGGCAGGCCGAACAGCGGCGGGTGCGGGCCCGGCGGGGTGACGACGACGTCGAAGAGGTCGGCCGGGACCGCCGCGCTGCCGCCGAGCCAGGGCAGGGACGGATCGATCTCGGCGATCATCAGCGGGCGCGGCTGGCCGCGCGCGGCCAGGGCGTCGAGGGCGTCGAGGGTGACGTCGGTGTTGCACGACAGCGACAGGCGCGTCGGCTCGCCGTCGCCGGGCTCGCGCGCGACCTTCTGCACCACGACGTTGAGGCCGCGGTCGGCCAGGGCGCGCGCCACGTGGGTGTAGTTGAGGCTGGCGTAGCGCCGCTGGGCCGCCGGTGCGCCGAGCAAGGCGCCGGACTGCAGGTAGAACTCCTCGACCTCGATGTGCGGCGGCAGGACGTCGCGGCGCAGGGCGTCGACGTAGGCGAGGCGGGGGAAGTCGTCGCCGAAGTGACGGCGCACGAACAGGGCCAGAAGCGCGCCTGCAGGCCGTCACCGGGATCGGGCGGATCGAGCGAGAGCGCGGTGTAGAGGTGGAGCGGCCGCGTGGGGTCGGCGGCGATCCGGTGGTACAGCGCGTTGAGCAGGCGGTGCGGCTTGCCGAGGCCGAGCGGGGCACCGACGTGGAGCGGGCCGGGCACGCGCGCGAGCAGGAGCTCGACCGCGTCGTCGAGTGAGGCGAGGGACGTCGGCGCCGGGCGCATGGGGGAGCGTAGCGTCTTCGCCGGGCGCTGCCGTCGCGCCGCGGCCGGCGGGCGCGGGCGCTCGCGGGGCGGCCTGCGCGGGTGTAAAACCCCGCCATGATCGCGTTCCTCGGCACCGGACTCCTCGGCGCGGGCTTCGTGCGCGCGCTCCTGCGGCGCGGCGAGACCGTCCACGTGTGGAATCGTTCGCCCGCGAAGGCCGAGGCGCTGACGGCCGACGGGGCGCGGGCGTTCGCCGATCCGGCCGAGGCGGTGCGCGGGGCGGAGCGGGTCCACCTGGTCCTGTCCGACGACGCGGCGGTCGACGAGGTGCTGGGGCGGGTGCGGCCGGCGCTCGCGCCGGAGGTGATTGTCGTCGATCACACGACGACGTCGCCGACCGGCACGCGCGCTCGCGTGGCCCGGTGGGACGAACGCGGGCTGCGCTTCGTCCACGCGCCGGTGTTCATGGGCCCGCAGAACACGCTCCACGCGACCGGGGTGATGCTCGTCAGCGGCGAACGTGCGCGCGTCGCCGCGGTGACGCCTCACCTGGAGCGCATGACCGGCAAGCTGGTCGACCTCGGCGATCGCCCCGACCAGGCGGCGTGCATGAAGCTGCTCGGCAACCTGTTCCTCATGTTCCTCACCAGCGGGGTGGCCGAGGTGTTCAACCTGGCCCGCGCGCTGGACGTCGAGCCGCGCCAGGCGGCCGAGCTGTTCGCGTTCTTCAACCCCGGCGCGTCGGTCGGCGCCAGGGCCGAGCGCATGCTGGCCGGTGACTTCGAGCGCGCGTCGTGGGAGCTGGCGATGGCCCGCAAGGACGCGCGCTTGATGCTCGACGAGGCGAGCCAGGCCGAGCGGACTCTGGCGGTGCTGCCGGCGATCGCGGCGCTGATGGACGCGTACCTCGCTCGCGGCCACGGCGGCGACGACTGGACGGTGATCGCCCGCGACGCGGTGACGCCGTCGCGCTAGTCCGTTACGCTGAGGAGCCCATGGACCCGGTCGTCTACCCCGTCCGCACCCCGATCGCGTACTGGCTGGTGGTCGGCGCGCTGTTCGGGCTGGCGGCCGTGGCGGGCTATTTCTGCGCGCTCGCGCTGGCGCAGGGCCTCTATTCGTGGAAGATCGTCGGCCTCGGCGGCCTCGTCGTGGCGGCGCCGGTGGTTTATCTGCTGGCGACGCCGGAGTACCGCGCGCGCGGCGAGCTCCGCGTCGGCACTGCATCCGTCGAGGTCCCCGACGGACGCGGCGTGCCGGTCCGCTTCACCAGCGCGCGGCTGGAGCTCACGGTCCACCGCGTGATCGTCCGCTACCGGTTCACGGTGTTGCCGGTGGCCGAAGTGTCGCGCGGCATGGTGATCGAGCTGCGCGAGGAGCCCGGCGGCGACGGATCTCGACGCTCGCCCTCGTCGAGCCGCGGCAGGGCGAGGCGCTGGTCGCCGATCTCGAGCGCGTGCGGCGAGGCCTGCCGCCGGAGGGGCCGCGCGCGCCGGAAGAGCCGCCGCCGCGGCGACCCGAGCGACCGCGCGACGAGCACGAGGCGCAGCTCGACCGCGAGCTCGCGGCGATGGACTGACAGCGGGACGCGTGCAAGTCGTGGGGCTGCACGCGGGACGGCGGCCGCGAGGCCGTGCGTGGGCGGCGCGAGCAGGAGTCACTGCGGCGCCGGGCACGTGCGAACTCGAGTGGGCGGCGCGAGCAGGAGTCCTGCGGCGCCGGGCACGTGCGAACTCGAGTGGGCGACGTGAGCAGGAATCACTGCGGCGCCGGGCACATGCGAACTCGAGTGCGTGCCGCTGCTGCCCGGGCCGGTGGGGAAAGGCGCAATTCGGGCGCTGGGCGGGCTCTGCCGGGGGCCGCGAAGATTTTTTCGAGCTCGGGTGTCGGCCGTGTCGAAAGCGGCCGCGCAGAAACGACGATGTCGTGAGCACGGCCGAGGAGCCGTCCAGGCAGGGCCGGGTTCATCCCACGCGATTACGAAGGAATCATCATGGCAGCCACGATCAAGCAGCGGATCTCCACCTTCCTCTGGTTCGACCATCAGGCCGAGGAGGCGGCGAACTACTACACCTCGATCTTCCCCGACTCGAGCATCGGCAAGATCACGCGCTACAGCGAGGCCAGCAGCGTCCACGGCGCGCCGAAGCCGGGCTCGGTGATGACGGTGGGCTTCACCCTCGACGGCGTCGAGTTCGGCGCGCTCAACGGCGGCCCGCACTTCAAGTTCACGGAGGCCATCTCGCTGGTGGTGCACTGCGCGACGCAGGCCGAGGTCGACCACTACTGGGACCGCCTCGGCGAGGGCGGCGACCCGCGGGCGCAGCAGTGCGGCTGGCTCAAGGACAAGTTCGGCGTGTCGTGGCAGATCGTGCCCGTCGAGCTGTTCGAATTGCTCGAGGATCCCGATCCCGCCCGCGCGCAGCGGGCCACCGCGGCGATGATGCAGATGAGGAAGATCGACATCGCCGCGCTGCGCAAGGCCGCGGCCGGCTGAGGCTCGGTGGGCCGGGACCGACCGGCGGCTCGTCCAAGAGCTTCGGCGGAGCCCGCCGCGACGGCGGACGACGGCGACGCGCGCTCGCGCGTCGTTCGCCGCGCGAGCGTGGAGCCGGGTCGGTCACAGCTCGGCTCGCAGGGAGCGGGCCCAACCTTCGAGGTCCTCGAGGGTGCTCTCGAGCAGCGCCGGCGCGGCGCGGAGCCGTCGCAGCTGGGCGGCGAGCAGCTCCTTGGCCCGGCGCAGGCGGGTGCGCACGGTGCCTTCCGGCTCCCCGAGCACCGCGCCGATCGCCCCGGCGGTCATCTCTTCCCAGAACGACAGCTCGAGCACGACCTGGAACTGGAGCGGCAGGCGCCGCAGCCCCGCGAGCAGGAGCCGGTGCTCGGCGCGGCGCGCCAGCGCGGTGCTCGGCCCCGGGCCGAGATCGTGGACGCTGACCTGCTCGACGTCGACGGGCCGCCGCGCCCGCTCGGCGTACAGCTTCTGCAGCTTGTGATAGGCGATCCCGAGCAAATAGCCGCGCAGGCTGCCCTCGCCGCGGTAGCGCGCGGGCGCCTCGAGGCAGGCCACGAAGGTGGTCTGGACCAGGTCGTCGACCTCGTCCTCGGACCACACCTTGGCGCGGACGAACCGCGCGACGGCGCGGAAGTGGCGATCGAACAGCGCGGCGCCGGCCCGGCGATCGCCGGCCTGCCAGGCCGCCAGCAGCTCCCCGTCGGCGCGGTCGCTCACAGGGCCGCCTTTGCGCAGGCCTCCGCGTGTCCCAGAGAACATGCCCGATCGCGCATGACCTTCGGGCCAGCAGGGTCGAGCGCCGCGGCCTGGTCGCACAGCCAGGCGTAGCCGTGCGCGCAGCCGGCCTCGGCGAGCTCGCGGCGCCGCGCCTTCGACTCGGGGGTCCCGGCGATCCCGGCCTCGAGGTCCATGTATTCGCCGACGATCAGCGCGTGCTTGCAGCAGTCGGGCTCGCCGGCGAGGCAGGCCCGGGCCTGCGCCTCGGTGCCGATGGCCTCGCAGCGCGCGAGCGGTTCGCAGCCGTCCGGGCCGCCGTTGCGGGTGCCCGCGGGGCACGGCGCGGCCGTCGCGATGGCGGCGCAGTAGCGCCGCTCGAGGCAGCTGAGCGCGTGGACCTGGTCGGCGCTCAGCGGGGCCTCGCGGGTCGCCGCGGCCAGCTTGCACGCGGCCGTCTCGCCGCTGCGCAGGAGCAGCTCGATCGCCTCGAGCTTGGCGGCGAGGTACGGCGCGCTGTCGGTCGGGTGCGCCTTCATCCGCGCGCGGACGGCCGCGAGGGCGGCCTTCGGGTCGCCCGTGAACGGCAGCCGCGGGAGGCACAGCGCCGGCGCGGCGGCCCACAGCCGCTCGACGAGCGTCGGGCTGGCGGGCGACGCGGCGCTGTCCTCCGGCGCGGGTTCGGGCGCCGCGCCGGCCAGCTTCGCGGCGACGGCGGCCGCGACGAGCACCCCCGCGATCGCCCACGGGGCGGTGCGCGGCCGCAGGAGCCGCGCGAGCGCGGCGATCAGGGCGGCCATGTCGGGGAAGCGGCCCGCGGGGTCGCGCTGCAGGCCGCGCGCGAGCACGGCGCGCAGCGGCGCCGGCACCCAGCGCGGCGCCGGGCGAGCCTCGTGCTCGAGGACCGAGCTGCGCAGGCTCGCGAGGTCGGCGCCGGCGAACGGCCGCGCGGCGCAGACCGCCTCGTACAGCGCGACGCACAGCGCGAACTGATCGGCGCGGGCGTCGACGGGCGCTCCGGCGAGCTGCTCGGGGGCCATGTACGCGGGCGTGCCGGCGAGCTCGCCGGCGCGGGTGCACAGCGGCGATTCGATGTCGTCCGTGACCGCGAGCTCGGCGGCGGCGTCGAGCGTGCTGGCGATGCCGAAGTCGGCGACGCGGACCCGACCGTCGCGCCCGACGAGCACGTTGTCGGGCTTGAAGTCGCGATGGACGAGACCCGCGGCGTGAGCAGCCCCGAGGCCGCGGGCGGCCTCGATGAAGCGCTCCAGCACGGGGCGCAGGTCGGGACCGCCGCGCTCGACGGCGGCGAGCCGCGGCAGCGCGCGGCGCCACAGCGGAGGCGGGCGCACCGGGTGACGCGCGAGCCAGTCGGTCAGGGTCTCGCCGTCGACGTACTCCATGGCGACGAAGAGCTGGCCGTCGTGCTCGCCGATCTCGTGGATTGAGACGACGTTGGGGTGGGCGAGCCGCGCCAGCGCCCGCGCTTCGCGGCGGATCCGCTCGCTCGCGCCCTGCAGGCCGGCGTGCATCAGCTTGATCGCCACGGGGCGCTCGAGCGACGGATCGTACGCGAGGTAGACAGTGCCCATCCCGCCGCTGCCGAGCCGGCGCTCGAGCCGGTAGTCGCCGACGTGCGGCGGCGGCGAGGCGTCGAGGTCGCCGAACAGCCGCGCCTTGACCCGCCGCTGCAGCAGCCGATCGGTGAGCTCGGTGTTGGTGTCGGCGGGGAGCATCTCGAGAGGCGAGGGGACGATACCGGGGCTCGCAGTGCTGCGTCCCGCGAGGCGGCGGAACAATTGGATTATTTTCGCGCCCTGATTTTTTCGGGCGGGCCCGAGAAGAAAATCCAATTGAACCGGCGGCCTCGCCGGACCTCCCGGGTGCGAACTGTCGGGCGAGGCGCCCGGCGGTCGCTGGAGGATCATCATGACGCCCCTGCTTGCCCCTGTTCTGAGGATGCTGTCGTCGCGCCGGCCCCCGCGCGGCTCCCGAACTTCCGCGACCACCCGGCCGCCGCGGAGGTCGCGATCGTGGATGGTCGCGGCGGCGGTCGCGGCGATGCCCACGCTGGCCCAGGGCGAGGCAGCGCCCGCACCCGCTGTCGCCGCAACCCAACCGCGATGTGAGCCGCTGCCTCCGTTCCTCGACGGCAAGGACGCGTTGACCGCGGCCGCGCGCGCTGGTGGCTCGCGGCAAGACGCTCCGGATCGGCAGCCCCGAGCACACCGACGTCAAGATCGAGGTGATGACCCTGTTCGCCCGCGCCGGCGACCTCGAGATGTGCAAGCTGCTGCGGAAGACGCAGAAGACCCCGGCGCTGTCGCAACGGCAGTCGCACGCGATCGCCTGCGTGCAGCAGCAGTTCTGCCGGCCGATGACGCTGCCGGGCGGCTGCCCGGCGGGGATGCGCAACGAGGGTCCCGAGGGATGTGCTCCCATCCGCAGCTGCACGGCCGCAGGCAGCGACGCGCAGGCGGCCGCGTGCGAGGCCGGCGAGGCGAGCTGCTGCGCGCCGGCGCTGCTGATGCTGGAGATCGCCGACGCACAGGCGGGCATGCCGACGCCCGAATCGCTCGCCACCCGGCGGACGCTGGCGAGGATCGGCTGCGACGCCGGCCACGCGGAGCTGTGCCTGGAGGCGAGCGCGCTGGGCGTCGGGACGGCGGCCGCTCGGCGCGAGCGAGCGTGCGCGCTGGGACACGTCGAATCGTGCCGGCCGCTCGCGCCGAACCCGTGAGAGTCACGACGGCCTCGCGCGCGAGCTTCGAGCTCACGGCCCGGCGAGCAGTGGTTCACGTCGTGCGCGACTGCTTCTGCAGCACGGAGCTCACGGCCCGGCGAGCAGTGGTTCACGTCGGGCGCGACTGCTTCTGCAGCACGGAGCTCACGGCCCGGCGAGCAGTGGTTCACGTCGTGCGCGACTGCTTCCGCGAGCCGCACGACGCGAAGTTCGTGGGCCGTCCGTGACCTTCACGGTCGTGCCGCAGCGAGCACGTGGCGAGCCTCGGAGCGCCCCGGAGGATCGAGGCGCGCGGGTTCGGTCGCGCGTGCGTGCTTTGGAGCTTGACGGCTCGCAGCGGCTCGCGCCTAGACTCGCCGACGTTGACGCGGCTCTCCGACGAGCAAGTGGCGGCCATCCGCGCCCGCCCCGAAGACGATGGCCCGCGGCTGGCGCTCGCGCGGCAGCTGCAGCAGCGCGGCGACCCGCGCGGCGAGTTCATCGAGCTGCAGTGCGCCGCGGCCCGCAGCGAAGACGAGGACGCCCGCGACGAGCTCACCGCGCGGGCGGAAGTCCTGTTGGCCGCCCACGAGGACGAGTGGCACGACGAGCTCGGCTTGCGCATCGGCGAGGCGACCTGGGCGCGCGGCTTCGTCGATACCGTGTCGCTCGTCCCGGGTCGCGTCGATGCGATCGGCGAGCGGCTCGCCCGCGGCGCCCCGGTCCGCGCGCTGCACCTGCGCGGGCTCGGCGACGACGGCGACGCGCTCGAGTCGGTGATACGTGACCCGCTGCTCGCGGTGGTCACGGCGCTCGACCTGTGCGCCGACCTCAACGACATCGGCCCCGACGGCGCGTACGTGCTGGCCGAGGCGACCCACCTGACGCAGCTCCGCGAGCTGCGGCTGCGCGAGAACACGATCGGCGAGGAGGGCGGGCTCGCTCTCGCCGGGGCGACGCACCTCGCCGGGCTGACGAAGCTCGACCTGCGAAGTTGCCAGGTCGGCACCGAGGGCGTGCGCGCGTTGGCAGCGGCGACGCACCTGGCGAACCTGCGCGAGCTGTGGCTCGGCTGCACGTTCTTCGACAGCGGCCGCGAACCCTGCGGCGACGAGGGGGCGTTCGCGCTGGCCGCGGCGCGCCACCTGAATCAGCTCGTCACCCTCGACCTGCAGTGGAACGACATCAATTTGCCGGGCGGACGCGCGCTGGCAGCGGCGCCGCAGTTCGCCGGCCTGCGCGAGCTGTGGCTCGGCGCCAGCTTCCTCGGCCCGCTCGGCGCCGAGGCGGTGGCGATTGGCATGCCGAACCTGACGTTGCTCGATCTGTACGACAACGAGATCGGGCCGAAAGGCGTGGGGTCGATCGTCAAGCGGCTGAAGCACCTGCGGACCCTCGACCTGAGCCACAACGGCCTCGGCATCGAGGGCGTGGAGATCATCGCCGGGGCCGAGTCCCTCGCGGGCTTGCGCGAGCTCCGGCTCCCCTACAACAAGCTGGACGACGAGGGGGCCGCTGCGCTGGCGAACGCCCGCCACCTGACCCGGCTCGAGCTCCTCGACCTGCGCGACAACGACATCGGTCCGGACGGCATCGAGGCCCTGCTCGAGGAGGCGTGGCTGGCCCGGCTCGAGCACCTGTTCCTCGACGACAATCCGCTGGGCGACAGTGCAGCGGAGGCGCTGGCGACGGCGACGCACATGACCCGGCTGAAGCAGCTGCGCCTCACGCACTCGGGTCTCGGGCCGGCGGGAGCGCGGGCCCTCGCCTCGGCGTTGCACCTCGCCGGTCTGCGGGAGCTCTTCGTCCACCGGAACCGGCTGGGGGACGAGGGCGTCGCGGCGCTCGCGTCGGGGCTCTGGACCCGGCTTCGCAAGCTCGTCCTCGCTCACACGGGGATCGGCGACGAGGGGGCGCGTGCGTTGGCCGGCGCGCCGCTGCTCGCCGGGCTCACCGGGCTCGATCTCAGCGGCAACCAGATCGGCGACGATGGCCTGCGCGCGCTCGCGGCGGCGCCCATGGCTGCGTTGAGCGAGCTGTGGTTCGACGACAGGAACCCCGTCACCGCGGCCGGGGTCGCCGCGCTCGCGGCGGCGCCACACCTCCGCCGTCTGCTCCGCCTGCACCTGGACAACCGGGAGCTCCGGCCGGCGGATCTTTGTCCGCTGGCGGGTGCTCCGTGGCTTCACTCGCTCCACTCGCTCCACGTCGGAGCGAGGTTCGCGCCCGACGAGCTGTACGAGCCGCTCGTGAGCAAGTTGTGGGCGGTCGCACCGGATCTGGTCATCCTGTGATCTGCGGCGGGTGCGACGACGAGGAGGTCGCGGCACGGTCGCGGAGCCTCGGCCGCTGCGGGATCGGCGACGCGCGGGCGCGCGTGCGGGCGGCCCATCCGCTGCTCGCCGATTTCACCGGGCTCGATCTCGGCGCCGACGCGATCGGCGACGTGGGAATGCGCGCGCCGGCGGAAGCGCACCTGGGGGCGCCGGGCGAGCTGGGGTCCGCGGTAACCCCATCGGTGCCGACGGTATTGGCGCTCGGGGGCGCCGCACCTCCGCGGGATCGAGCGGTGCACCTGACCGCGGAGCGCCCTCGCCCGAGGCGACAGGTCCGCTCGTTCGTGCGCCTGGCCGAGTTCGCTGCAGCGGCTCGTCCTGGGCCCGGGCGACGCGCGCGAGCGGCGAGGGAGGCGTTGCGCGAATTGAGCGCGGAGCTGCAGGTCGACTGATTCGCCGGACACTCGACCGCTGCGGCTCGAGTGCCACGATTTGGGTGGTCGCGGCAAATGGGTCGTCGTGTGGGCGGGTGGGTGCGACGGCGATAGGTCTTGGCCTGGCGATCAGGTCCGCGTTCCACCGGCAGCGGCGGCGATGTTCGGAGGCGATCGAGGGGCGAAAGCCGACCCTTCCGGCCGGGCCGGGGCCGCGGGACGTTGACTGCGCGCGGCGCATCTCGGAAGATTCCGCGTTCTGCATGACCCAACGAGGCGAGTCGAGTGCGCGGGCGATCTGCCACGATTCGCCGATTCGCTAAACCTTGGAGAGGCTCTCGTGGATTCACAAACCTACGATGTCGCCATCCTCGGCGCCGGGATCGCCGGCTCGACCCTGGCGGCGATCCTGTCCCGTCAGGGCTTTCGCGTGTTGCTGCTCGAGAAGGGCGCCCACCCGCGCTTCGCCGTCGGCGAGGCGATGCAGCCGCAGAGCTCGATGCTGCTGTGGATCCTCGGCGAGCGGTTCGACGTGCCGGAGCTCCAGCACCTGAGCTGCACGCAGAAGATCTTGCGCCACGTGACCCGCAACGTCGGCGTGAAGAAGACCTTCGGGTTCCTCTACCACGACGAGGGTCAGCCGCAGGACCCGAACAAGGGCCACCTGCTGGTGCCGCCGCCGACGCCGCTGGCCTCCGAGAGCCACCTGTTCCGCTCCGACATCGATCACTACGTGGTGAAGGCGGCGATCAAGTACGGCACGGATTACCGCGAGCGCACCGACGTCGTCGACTTCGAGCTCAACGACGACGGCGTGGTCCTGCGCACCGCCGCCGGCGAGGAGTTCCGCGCCCGCTATCTGTGCGACGGCACCGGCCACAAGTCGCTGGTCGCCGAACGGATGGGGCTACGGCCGGAGGTGCCGCCGCTGCGCACCCAGTCGCGCACGATCTTCACCCACATGCGCGGCTTCCAGCGCTACGACGATATCATGGCCCCGCACGAGCGGCCCGGCCTGACGCGCGGCTACTACGAGGGCACGCTGCACCACGTGATCGACGGCGGGTGGTTCTGGATCATCCGCTTCGACAACGTGCCCGGCTCGGAGAGCGACCTGACCAGCGTCGGCCTGACGCTCGACATGCGCAAGTACCCGCAGCGCGGCATCCCGCCGGAGCAGGAGTTCTGGGAGGTCGTCAACCGCTACCCGAGCATCGCCCGCCACCTGCAGGGCGCCGAGGTCACGCGGCCGTGGGTCGGCACGGGCCGCCTGCAGTTCACCGCGACCGACAGCGTGGGCAAGCGCTTCTTCCTCCTGTCGCACGCGCACGGCTTCATCGACGCGCTGTACTCGCGCGGCATGATCAACACGTTCGAGACGATCCACGCGCTCGCGCCGCGGCTGATCCAGGCGCTGAAGGACGACGACTTCGACCCGGCCCGCTTCGAGTACCCGCGGAAGCTGCAGGACGCGATGCTGGCCGACAACGATCGCATGGTCCACAACTCGTTCCGCTCGTTCGCCAACTTCGAGACCTGGAACGCGTTTTTGCGGGTGTGGCTCATCAACATCCTGTTCGGCGACCTGCGCATGTTCCGGGTCTGCCTCAAGTACCTGGAGAGCGGCGACAAGGCGGACTTCGCCCTCCTCGACGCCGACCCGCTGCCGCTGGAGCCCGCGCCCGGCGAGGATCCGCTCGAGGACATGCGCCGCTTCACCGACACGACGTTCGACCGCTGGGAGGCCGGCGAGATCGACGCGGAGCAGGCCGCGACGCTGGTGTTCGAGCTGCTCGGACGCTCGCCGCTGCCGCCGATCCACCCGTGGGGCGACCCGGCTGCCCATCACACCGACGTGCTGCCGGAGAAGCTGAAGCAGATGATCGCGTGGGGCAAGACCGAGGCGAAGTGGCCGCTGAACCGCTGGTTCGACTTCGACCTGAAGTACCTCGAGCGGCTGCGCCCCGACGAGGCCGCCTGACCCGCTCGCCCGGTCGCGCCGGGTGATCGTCTGTCCCGAGGGACATGTCCGAGCATTTCGGACATGTCCCTTCGAACATCCGCTCGCGCGCCCCGGCGGCGGGCGGCTGCGGAATGAACGGACATGTCTTACGGGACATGTCCTTCGTCGCGTCGGGGCGACCGAGGGCGTGCCCCTCCGGACAGGTCACTCGCCGAGGCCGTAGCGCTTGATCTTGTCGTAGAGGGTGCGCACGCCGATCCCGAGGGCCTCGGCGGTGCGGATCCGGTTGCCCTCGAAGTGGCGCAGGGCGGCCTCGATCGCGTCGCGCTCGAGATCTTGCAGCGGGCGCGGCGGGCCGTCGTGCCCGGGCTCGCCGGCGGCGACGGGCGCGGCGGGCGGAGCAGGGGCGGCGGCGACGGGCGCGGGCGTGAAGCCGAGCCCGGGGATCGCCAGCTCGCCCTCGTGCAGGGTGTCGCCGTCGGCCAGGATCGCCGCGCGCTCGAGCGTGTTGGCGAGCTCGCGGACGTTGCCCGACCAGCGAGCGCGGCGCAGCAGGGCCCGCGCCGAGGGGTCGAGCTTCAGCGGCTTGCGCCCGAGGTTGGCGCAGGCCTGGGCGAGCAGGCGCTCGGCCAGCGGCTCGATGTCCTCGCGGCGGTCGCGGAGCGGCGGCAGGACCACCGGGAACACCGCGAGGCGGTGGAACAGGTCCTCGCGGAAGCGGCCCTCGGCGATCATCGCCGGGAGGTCGCGGTTGGTGGCGGCGATCCAGCGCACGTCGGCGCGCAGGGTGGGGCCGCCGCCGAGCCGCTCGAAGGTCCGCTCCTGCAGCAGGCGCAGCAGCTTGGCCTGCAGCGGCAGCGCCAGCTCGCCGACCTCGTCGAGGAAGAAGGTGCCGCCCTGGGCGACCTCGATGCGGCCGCGGCGACGCGCGTGCGCGCCGGTGAAGGCGCCCTTCTCGTGGCCGAACAGCTCGCTCTCCAGCAGCTGCTCGGCCAGCGCGGCGCAGTTGACGGCCACGAACGGGCCGGCCTTGCGTCGACTCATCCCGTGGACCGCCCGCGCCGCGATCTCCTTGCCGGTGCCGCTCTCGCCGATCAGCAGGACCGTCGCGTCGGTGACCGCGACCTTGCGCAGCGCGGCGACCACCGGCTGCATCGCCGGCGCGCCGAAGGTCAGCTCGGGCGCGGCGTCGCTGCTGCCCTGGTGGGCCTCCTGGAAGTTGCGCAGGGCCCGGCGCTCGGCCGCGCGGCGGATGAGCAGGCGCAGCTCGGCGAGCGAGCCGAGCGGCTTTTGCAGGTAGTCGAACGCGCCGAGGCGCATCGCCTCGACCGCGGTGTCGACGTCGCCGTGGGCGGTGAGGATGATGCACTCGACGTCGGGCTGGCGCTCGCGCAGGCGGCGGAGCAGCGCCATGCCGTCCATGCCGGGCATGCGCAGGTCCGACAGCACGACGTCGAAGCCCTCGCGCTCGAGCAGCGCCCACGCGGCCTCGCCGGAGGCCGCCTGCGCGACCTCGTGATCGTCGTCGGCCAGCGCCTCGGCCACGAACTCGCGGATCCCCGGCTCGTCGTCGACGACCAGCACGTGCGCCATCAGTCACCCTCTCTTTCGGCCGGCGGCAGCCCACGCGGAACACGGAGCCGCCGCCGGGCCGCTCCTCGACGCTGGCCTTGCCGCCGTGGCGCTCGCACACCCGCGAGACCACCGCGAGCCCCAGGCCGGTGCCCTGGGTGCGGCCGGTGACGAACGGATCGAAGATCCGCGCGCGCAGCTCGGCCGGCACGCCGGGGCCGCGGTCGGCCACGCGGAAGGCCAGGCCGCCGTCCTCGCGGCGGATCGCCAGCTCGACCGTGGCGCCCGGCGGGCTCGCCTGCAGGGCGTTGCGCACCAGGTTGACCAGCGCCTGCTCGACCCGCTGGGCGTCGAGGTACCAGCCGGCGGGCGCGTCCGCGTCGTCGAGCACGACCCGCGCCGGATCGGTGAGCTCGACGGCTCGCCGCGCGATCGCCCGCGGGTCGCCGGTCGCGGCCTTGAGCTTGCCGGCGCGCACGAAGTCGAGGAGGCTGGTCGTCAGCGCCTCGAGGCGCACCGCCTCCTCGACGATCCGGCTGGCCTTGGCGCGCCGGCGCTCGTTGTCGGCGAGCTGCTCCTCGAGCAGCTGGGCGTGGCCCTTGAGGCTGGCGAGCGGGTTGCGGATCTCGTGGGCCAGGACGGCGGACATCTCGCCCAGCGCGGCCAGGTGGCGCCGCTCGGCGTGGCCCGCCTCGGCGGCCTGGGCCCGCTGCCGCTGGCGGTGCGAGACCCAGGCGGTGACGACCAGCGCGACCGCGACCGCGAGGCCGACCACGAGGTCGCGCAGGGCCTGGCGGAAGAAGGCGGCCGCCAGGCGCGGTTCGAACTCGATCACGACCCGCGGCGGCGGCGGGCGCACGCCGGGCTCGACCCCGGGCGGCGGCCTCTCGCCGGAGCGCGGCGGCGGGCCGAGCAGGCGCTCGAAGCGGGCGACGTTGCCGTCGCCGGCCAGGTTGTCGTCGATCCACGCCAGCACGCCGCGGCGGTCGTCGGGTCGCAGCGGCCGCTCGACGCTGACGCCAGCCTCGACCACCACGGCGTCGTCGGGCGCGAGGATCGCCAGGTAGCGCAGGCCCTCGTCGCGGCCGTCGACGAGGATGGCCTCGAGGTCGGCGGCGGTGGCCCAGCGGCCGCGCGGGAAGTCGCGCTCGACCAGGCGGTGCAGCACCTCGCCCTCGCCGCGCACCACGGCCTCGCCGATCCGGTAGGCGTTGACGAAGGAGGCGACCGACGACAGCGCGAGCAGGCCCGCGAGCGCCCCGGCGACCGCGAGCAGACCCCACGCGCCAGCCTTGCCGAGATCGGGCATCCGCGGGCCGAGGGTAGCGGATCCGCGGTCCGCGGGCGGCCCGGCGCCGGCTGCGGCAGGTGGGGCGAAATCGCGCACTGTCGCCAGAGCCCCCGGTGGGGGCCCGTGGGAGGCGGTCTTCGCGGAGAGGCTGAGCCCGCCGAGGCCGCGCGCGGCGAGATCGGCGACGGCGCGCAGCGAGGAAGAGGCTGATGGATCGGGGTCGCCCGCCGCAGACGTGGGGCGCACCGAGACGGCCGCGGCGACGGATTGCAGCGGTGCCGGGCGCGGGCGGCTTCGCATGCCGGATGTCTCGGAGGACATGTCCGATCGCGCAGGCGAGCGCGGCGTCGGGGCGCGCGCGTCGGGCGGGCCGTCTGTCTCGAGGGCCAGGTCGATGCGGGCGGAGGTCGTCGCTTGGTGATCTGTCTCGGAGGACAGGTCGATACGGCCGCAAGTCGTGGCGATGCGCGGACATGTCTCGTGGGACAGGTCGCCGCGGGCGGAGGTCGTCGCGTGGTGATCTGTCTCGGAGGACAGGTCGCCGTGGCTGGCGGTCGCCGAGATTCGGCCGCCTGTCTCGCGGGACAGGTCGCCGTGGCTGGCGGTCGCCGAGATTCGGCGGCCTGTCTCGCGGGACAGGTCGCTGCGGGCGGCGGTCGTAACGATTCGGCAGCCGGTCTCGCGCGGCGGGTCGATCACCGGGGCCGGCGTCAGGAGGCGGTTCGCAGGTGTCTCGAAGAACATGTCCCGAACTCCAGCCCCTCAGGGCCGCGCCCCCGGCAGGGCCGCCAGGCGGGTCGCGCCGCCGGCTCCGGCGCGGCGGTACAGCTCGCGGGCGGCGGCCCGCAGCTCCTCGACGCGGGCGGTGGCGGCGGCGTCGGTGCGGCTCAGCGCCTCGGCCAGGGTGACCCTCGCGCGCGCGAGCAGCAGGTGCGGCGCGCTGGCGAAGTCGTCGGCGGCGCGGGCCGAGAGCGTGGCGATGGCCGGCTCGAGCGCCGCGATCGCCTCGCCCGGGCGCCCGAGGGCCAGCAGGGCGCGGCCGAGGCCGACCTGGGCGTCGGCGATCCGCAGGGCCACCCACCGGCGCTCGCGCTGCGGCGAGGCGCCGGCGATCGCGGCCTCCAGCGGCTTCAGGGCGGCCTCGGGCCGGCCGCGCAGCAGGGCCGCGTAGCCGCCGGCGAGCTCGGAGAGGGCGGTCATCGGCGCCACGTCGTCGGGGTGCAGCGGGCCGGCCAGGCAGGCGGTGGCCTGCTCCATCGCCGTCGCCGCGGCCTCGGCGTGGTCGAGGTCGTCCTCGGCGTGGCCGAGGCCGAGCCAGCACACCGCGCACACCTCGTACGGCTCGCCCGGGCCGCGGAACTGCGGGCACACCTCGGCGAACACCGCCTGCGCGGCCGCGGGGTCGAGGGTGTGGTCGGCGGCCATGCGCCGCAGCTGGCGCACGTACGGGTGGCGCTCGCCCAGGAGGCCGCCGAGCCCGGTCAGCGCGGCCGCGAAGCCCTCGGCGCGCGCGCCCGGATCGGCGGTCACCAGCGCCAGGTTGGCGTGGTAGCTCCAGCGCTCGATCGGGTCGGCGTAGGCGGCCGCGTCCCCGGCCGCGACCGCGGCCTGATAGCTCGCCAGCGCCAGCGCCGGCTCGCCGCGCGCCCCGTGGACGGCGCCGAGGTTGTTGGCCAGCAGCGCCGCCAGGTCGGGGCGGTGACCTGTCCTTTCGACCATGGCCTCGGCGACACGTCGCTGCGCCAGCGCGGCGTCGGGCTGGCCGAGGCCGACGCCGTCGACCCACACCAGGCGCGCCAGCGCCTCGGCCGCGACCGCGTCGACCCGGGCGGCGAGGGCGAGCACGTAGGCGTCGTCGAGGCTCGTGCGCGCGGTGGCCAGGTCGTAGGCCAGCTGCGCGGTGCGTCCGGCGGCCAGTGCAGTCTCGGCGACCAGCGGGCGGTAGGCGAGCCGCTCGGCCTCGGCGCGCACCGCCGCGAGCTCGCCCGCGGCCGGACCGAGCTCGCCCGCGTCGGCCAGCACGCGCGCGCGGGCCAGGCGGGCCCGCAGCTCGTCGACCGCGGCGGCGACCGCCGGATCTGCGGGCGGCGCGACCTCGGCGGCCATCGCCACCGGATCGCCGCACAGCGCCGGCGACGGCAGCTTGGCGACCACCGCGGTGGCCTCGCGCGCCACCCCGGGACCGCCGCGCGCCAGGACCTCGGCCGCGCCCGCCAGCGCCGCCCGTCGCTCGCCGAGGCAGCGCATGCCGGCGTCGAGCAGCCGGCTCGATCGCTCGCCGCGCTGATGGCCGAGGCAGACCTCGCGGTACACCGCGGCCCAGCGCGCGCCGTAGTCGTCGAGCGCGGCGATCACCTTCGGCGCGACCTCGGCCGGCAGCGCCGCGGTCACGGCCTGGCGCTGCGGATCGCCCCACACCTCGGCGGCCTGCGCCTCGCCGGCGTCGCACGGCGAGACCGCCGAGGCCGGCGCCAGCGCCCAGCCGAGAGTCATCGCCACGCCGCCGAGCGCGGCGGCCCCGAACCACTTGCGCCGCTGCGCCGCCGGATCGCGCTCCAGCGCCCGCAGCAGCGCGTCCATGTCGGGGTAGCGATCGGCGGGGTCGGGCCGCAGGCCGCGGCGCAAGCGCGCGAGCAGCCACGCCGGCGCGCGCGCCCCCGGCGGCGGCTCGCGGACGCGGCCGGCGAGGATGTTGTCGGTGAGGCCGAGCAGGGTGTCGCCGGCGAACGGCCGCGCGCCGCACAGCGCCTCGTACACGGCCACGCAGAAGCTGAACTGATCGCTCGCGGGCCCGGCCGGCTTGCCCAGGTGCTGCTCGGGCGACATGTACGCCGGCGTGCCCATCACCGCGCCTTGGGCGGTGAGCCGCGCGCCGACCAGGCCGTCCGTGCGCGGCCCTGGGCGCTCGCCGCCCTCGTCGTCGCCGCGGGCGAGCCCGAAGTCGGCGACGCGGGCCCGCCCGTCGCTGCCGATCAGCACGTTGTCGGGCTTGAAGTCGCGGTGCACCACGCCCGCGGCGTGGGCCGCCGCCAGGCCGCGGCCCGCTTGCAGATACACGCCGAGGATCTCCCGCCACTTGCGCGGCCGCTCGGCGGCCCACTCGCCGGCGGTGCGGCCCTCCACGAACTCCATGGCGATGAAGAACTGGCCGCCCTCGACCCCGGCGTCGTGGATCTGGACCACGTTGGGGTGCGACAGGCGGGCCATCGCCTGGGCCTCGCGGAGGAACCGGGCCTCGTCGTAATCGGGCGCGAGGTCGCGGCGCAGCAGCTTGACCGCGATCCTGCGATCGAGCTTGGGATCGAAGGCGGCGTGGACGACCCCCATGCCGCCGGCGCCGAGCTCGCGCAGCAGGACGAAGCGGCCGATCCGCCCGCGCACCGCCGGGTCGGTCGCCGGATTGAGGGCAGGCGCCGCCTCGCGGACCACCGCTCGCGCGCCGCTGATCGCGGTCTCGGCGAGGTCGAGCGCGGGCGCGGGCGCCGGGCCGGACAGCAGGGTGGAGCGGTCGAGGGCCACGCCGAGCTCCGATCAGGGCAGCATGGTCCGCCACTCGACGCCGGGGCCGAACGAGCCGTTGCCGCTGCACGCCGGGACCGCGCAGTGAATGCTGGCAGGATCGGCGTAGCGCGGGTCGTCGAGGCAGAGCGCGCCGTCGGGGCCCCACTTGGCCTCGAGCGAGTTCTCGGCGACGCCGGGGACGACGCTGCCGCTGGCGTTGCGCCACGCGACCGGGGTGCCGTCGACGGTGTAGGGGGTGCCGTCGCCGCAGTAGTCGGCGGTGACCATGCGCAGGGTCGCCTTGCGCTGCTCGAGGTCGGCGTGCCGGGCCCCGCTCGGCGCGTAGTCCATCATCTTCATCTTGAACGCGCCCTCGGCGACGCAGGCGATCGTGAACCACCGGCCTTGCCCGGGGTGATGGCGTTGGTCTCACGGTCGTAGGTCTCGCCGTAGATCAGCGTGACCATGTCCTTCTTGTCGTCGCTGGTGTTGGGGCAGACGGGCTGCGTCACGTTGTCCTGATCGTTGTACTGCATGCGATAGACGCTGACCATGGCGCCGCCCTGCGACCACGAGGGCATGCCGCCGTCGAAGCCGACGATCCGCAGCTGGACCGGGCCGGTCGGGGTCATCAGGCTCAAGATCTTGCCGACCAACTGCGGGCCCGTATACGTGATCTGGCCGGTGTTCATGTTGCGCGCGATCAGCTCGTCGCGGCCCAGGTTCATGTCGGGCTTGTAGTGATTGCCGTTCTGCGGGTTGAAGATGTCGACGAAGGTGACGCCGCCGGCGTTGGCGACGCCGTCGAGGTTGAGCTCCGTGATCAGGGCGTCGTTGACGGTCGGCGAATTGAGGGAGCAGCCGATGCAGCCGCCGCCGCCGCCGGGGCGCAGAGCACGGCGCCGTCGTCGGTGAGGTCCGCCGGGTCGTCGCAGCCGGCGGGTGCGGCGAGGGCGAGCGCGAACACGGGAAGCCACGGGCGCAGACGGGACGAGACGGGGTGCATCGACGGGTTCTCCACGGTGACGCGGACCCCTCTCGCAAGCGCCGGGCTCGCCCGGGCGGCGAAGAATTGTCGTGTGGTGTCGCGGCGCCGGTCGGCGTGGCGGCGAGGGCCGCCGACCCCCGGCAGAGCTCGCCGGCCGGCGGAGCGGCGGTTTCTGCCGACCGCCGGCAGAACCCGCCGCCCGGCCCGCCCGGCCGCAAAGGTGGACGCTGCGCGCGGGCGCGCGAGCGCCGGGCTGCGAGTTTTCAAAGGGGGCAGAGGTCGATGGAGTCGCGACCTCGCACGCGCATCGCCGGTTGGAGCGAGCGCCGGCCGCGAGCGTCGCCGGCCACGACGGTGGAGACGAGAAGTCCCGGAGTCATGTTCGATCGGTCATGCTCGCGAGAGCACGCAGATCGAGCGCCGGACGCGGCGGGCCACGGCCGCGGCGGCGGGGACGAGGATTCATGAGACATGTTTTTATCAACACAAAAGTCCGAGCGCCGGTCACGGTCCGCGGCGGTGGGGACGAGGATTCATGAGAGACAGGAATCGGCCGCGCCCGGCGACGAGTTCACCGACGAGACCCATCCCTCGGCCACCTATGAATGCGTGGTCCCCGACGAGAGCGGCGGGGTCTATTGGGGGGCGGCGGCGAGGTCCGGATCTACTGCCTGGCCTGCTGCGAGGGCTTCAGCGACTATCGCCGCGTCTGGGACTCCCCGGTGGATCCGGTCCAAAAGCCGGACGGCTGGTGTCGCAGCAAGGCGCGGAGGTACTGCCACCGCTACAACCTCGATGATTACGGCTCGTGCTACGGCGAGAGGTATTGACGCCGCACGAACGACGCCGCGGTCACGGGAGCGCGTGATCCGGGGCCGCGGCCCGCGCTGGTCGCCGCGGTCCGGGCGAGCTCGCAGCGCCGACCCGCGCTGCGATCACCGGCCGGGTCGCAAGGCCGGCGAGTCACCCGACAATTTGCGGGCCCCCGTGGGCGGACACACCCCCCTGGGTCCGTGGATTGTCCATATGTGCGGGTGGCGAGGTGCAGCGAGTGGGTCGGCCCTGCGCCGATTGCACGGGCCTGTCCGCGCGGCAGTCCCCCGAGGTTCGCGGTCGCCGCAGCGATGCCGGCAATCATGGCAGTGCACGCGGTCGCCGCGGGCGGCGATCGGCGCATTCACGGTCCTAGGATTCGCCCCGAAGGATGACCTCCGGGCGAACACCGTCACGACGAATTCGCAGCGTAATGATTGCGCCGCCGCGGGCGCCGACGGTCGCCGTCGCGTACGCTGAGGCCCCGATGATCGACCCTTCGGCGGAGGCGCTGGGGCGCGCGTTCGTGGTCTTGCAGGCGGCCATGGACGCCTTGCCGTACAGCATGTTCTGGAAGGACTCGTCGCTGCGTTACTACGGCTGCAACGCGTCGTTCGCGGCGCTGGCCGGGCTGGCGACGCCGGCCGAGATCGGCGGGCGCGACGACTTCGACATGCCGTGGCCGCGCGCGCAGGCGGAGAAGTTCCGCGACGACGACCGCGAGGTGCTCACCACCGGGGTCGCCAAGCTCAACATCCTCGAGGTGCTGCGCGTCGACGGCGAGGACCGGTGGGTCGAGACGCACAAGGCGCCGCTGCGCGACCGCGCGGGCGCGCTGCTCGGCCTGGTCGGGTGGTTCCACGACGTCACCGCGCGCAAGCTGGCCGAGGAGGTGGCCGCGCGCGCCCACCAGGAGGCCCTGCAGGAGCTCGCCACGCCGCTGCTGCCGGTCGCCGACGGGGTGGTGGTGATGCCGCTGGTGGGCACCCTCGACGAGACCCGCGGCACGCAGGCGACCCAGATTCTGCTGGCCGGCGTGGCCGAGCACCGCGCCCACACCGCGATCCTCGACGTCACCGGGGTGCGCGAGATCGACACGCACGTGATCGAGGGCATCGTCCGCGCCGCCCGCGGGGTCCGCCTGCTCGGGGCGGAGGCCGTGATCACCGGGATCCGTCCGGCCGTGGCGCAGGCGATCGCGGCGCTCGGGATCCCGCTCGAGGGGGTCGTCGCGCTCGCCGACCTCAAGGCGGGCGTCGCCCACGCGCTGCGGCCGCGGCGCGGGTGAGCCTGGTCTCTCGGGCATGTCCCGGGGACATGGCCTTCGCGTCACTCGAGGTCGAGGAGGCGGAGGTCGTAGCGCGGGTCGACGCCCGACGGCGCCGAGAACTGCGCCTCCCACGCGGCGAATTCGGGGCACTGCATCACCACCTCGAGGTTGGCGTCGAGCACGACATCGTAGTAGTCGAGGTAGGTCTCGCCGACCCCGCCGGCCGCGCGGAAGTGCAGCAGCGACGCCGCGGCGACCAGCGCCTCCTCGAGCTCGAAGCGCGCACGCCTGCATGTCGCCGCGGCGGAAGTACAGGTCGTTCATCGCCGCGTCGACGCTGTTGAGCCGGTCGACGTAGCGGTGCAGCAGCTCGTGCACCAGCGTCTCGGCCACGCCCTCGCGCATGTAGCGGAGGAAGTTCTCGTCGTCGCCGGGCTTGTCGTAGATCGGCCGGCTGCCGACCTGGTCCGACGCGCCGAGGATCGTCTCGCGGTCGATCGAGATCGCCGGCACGTTGCTGTAGAGGTCGAGGCCCTGGTCCAGGGTCGGCGCCGTGTCGAGCACCGTGATGCCGGCGGCGATGTAGAGCGGGGTGGTGTCGAACGAGATCACCACGCTGCGCGTCCGGTTCTTCCACCCGAGGCCGTCGATCGGCGCCTGGGCCGGGAACTCCGCCGTGTCGACCAGCAGCGCCTGGTAGGTCGCCGGGTGATCGACGCGCAGCAGCTCGAGCGCGCGCACCGTGAAGAAGACCTCGAGCTGATCGCGGGCCTCGTCCTGCTCGGTCATGACGTAGATCGATTCGCCATAGCGATAGACGTGCCGCTCGCCGTCGAGCCAGGCGATGTTCGACGGCGAGATCACGTCGTCGGTCGTGAACGCCCCGGTGGCGTTGGGGTGCAGGTAGCCGAGGTACTCGAGCGGCACGCCGTCGAGCGTGAACTCGTCGCACAGGAGGCTCGTCTCGCCCGGCCCCGGCTGATCGTCGGCGCCGCAGCTCAGCAGGTCGCACTCGATCCACAGCAGGTCGTGCTTCGCGAGCAAGTCGGCCGCGACGTCGGGCACGACCCAGGTGGGCTCGCAGACCCCCGATTCGGTGTCCCCGGTGCTCGTGCTCGTCGTGCTCGTGTCCGCGGTCGTGGTGCTCGTGCTCGACTCCGTGGTCGTGGTGCTCGTGCTCGCCTCCGCGGTGGTGCCCGTGCTCGTGGTGCTCGTGCTCGCCTCCGTCGTGGTGCCGCTCGCCTCCGCGGTGGTGTCCGTGCTCGTCGGGCCGGGGGGTTCGACGGTGGTGGTCGGTCCGGGCTCGGTCGTCGTCGTCGCGTCGCTCGTCGACGTCGTGCCGGCCGAGCCGTCGGAGTCGGTCTGCGCGGACGGGCCGCCGCAGGCCGGTGCCGCCGCGAGCGCGAGCGTGAAACCCAGGGATGAGAGAGAGCGCTGTGAAGTTCGCATGAGTCGCTTCCTGCCGCGACCATCGACGCTACACCGTCCCATCCGTCGGCGGAACCACCCTGCCGGTCGAACGGTGGGGGCTCCGACCGACACGCACGCCGGTGTTGCGATCGGTCGCGCGCTGAAGGGTTGGCTCCGAGCGATTCTCCGGGCCGGAGGCGTGGCGCGCGGGCCGAGCTCGCGGCCGGGCGTCGCGTCTGCGTCATGGGCCTGGTACAGATATGTACTCGAGGACATGGCGAAGCGGACATGCCGTGGGGGGCATGTCCGATAGGACATACGTGGGGAGGCGGGTCCGCTTCAGCCCACGTTCTCGCGCGGAAAGAAATGCGCGTACGGCTGGGCCTCGACCAGCACGCGGGCGAACGACGGGCGCGTTTCGAGCCGCTCGAGGTAGGCGGTGAGCGCGGGGAGGCGGCCGCGCAGGGGCGTCACCTTGTCTGCGTAGTACAGGGCCGGGGCGGCGGCGCAGTCGGCCAGGCCGAATTCGCCGGCCGCCCACTCGCGGCCCTGCATGCGGGCCTCCAGCACGCCGTAGGCGGCGTCCAGGGTGCGCCGGGCCTCGGCCACGCCGAACGGATCGCGGCAGTCGGCCGGGCGGATCCGGTCGCCGACGATCTTCTGCATCGGCGTCATGACGTGGAGGTCGAAGAAGCGGTCCCAGGCGCGGACCTCGAGCGCCGCCTCGGCGTCGCCCGGCAGCATGCGGTGCGCCGGCGCGGCGTAGCGGTCGAGGTACTCGATGATGACGCTGGTCTCGGGGACGGTGCGGCCCGCGGTCGCGTCGACCAGGACGGGCATCTTGCCCATCGGCCACAGCGCGTAAAACTCGGCGCGCGCCCGCGGGTCGGCGAGGTCGAGGTGCTGGTAGGTGAAGCCGGTGCCGGCCTCGTAGAGGGCGGTCAGGACCTTCCAGCAATAGGAGGACAGGGGGTGGGCGTGCAGCGTCAGGTCGGGCATGGGGGAGCGGCTCCACTATCACGCCCGCCAGGGCTGTCAACGAGGATGCCGCCGTCGGGGCCGCGACCGGCCTCGGCGAGCCGCGCAACACGATAGGCGGGAGGGTAGGCCTGCTGAATCGCGGTGGGGTCACGCAGGTCGCAGGGCCGCGGGAGGGCCGAAGTAGAGCGGGCTTCGTGGGTCGCGCGCCGAGACATGGCGGATGGGACATGCTCCGAGGAGCAGGTCGTGGCCACGAACTTCGGGCGAGCATGGGGAACGACGCGCTGCGAGGGTGCAGGTCCATCGGTCACGTTCCCTCGCAAGCGCGCTGTCGTCGGCGCCGGCGACAGCGCCGTCGTCGCGCGATCGTCGGCGCGGGCGAGAGCGCCGGGTCGCCGGTCGCGCTTCAAGACATGCTCGAAGGGACATGCCCGCATGAGCATGTCTAGAGAGCCATGCCGTCATTGCTCGACGAGGATCACCGGCGAGGCGGTGAGGTCGAGGCCGAGGAGCCCGCCCTCGGGGGCCAGCGGGGTCGAGGTGCCGGTCTGGCTGGAGTCCCACGCGTGCAGGTCGAAGCTCTTGTCGGTCGGCAGGTCGAAGTGGGCCTGCGCCGACTCGTCGGTGCCGAGCGCGTAGGCCCAGGCGACGATCGCCTGGCGGTCGTCGGGCAGGCGGAACGCGTAGGCGCGCACGTCGGCGGGGGCGCCCAGGGCGGCGGTCGCGGGCGGGTCGGCGCGCGAGTCGGCCAGCAAGGTGTTGAGGGTCCTGGCGGCGACGCCGGTGACCGAGGGCACGGCGTCCTCCTTGGCGCCGAGGTCCTTGATGTCCTGATAGAGGCCCATCTCGCCGAACGGCTCGCCGGGGTCGCCGTCGCTGAGGATGAACCAGTCGGCGCCGATGAACTTCTCGGCCTGGGCGCGCGCGAACACCTTGATGTAGAAATTGCGCGCGTACTCGACGCCGCCGGGCTGGCCGTTCAGGGCGGTCTTGGGCGCGCCGACCTCGGTGACGTTATAGGGCCGCTCGGGCACGCCCGCGGCCGCCATCTTGGCGGCGAAGGCGTCGCGCGAGGCGAAGAAGCCGTCGGCGCCGGCGTCCGGATTGCCGGGGGTCCACAGCGGGTAATAGTGGTAGTTGAGGATGTCGAAGTAGGCCGCGCCGGTCTCGGGGAAGTCGGCCGAGACCGCGCCGCCGTCGGGGTTGTCGGTGTAGCGCAGGAGGGCGTCGAGGAAGTTGGGGTAGCCGATCCCGCCGAGAGCGATCTTGGCGTCCGGATCGGCCAGCAGCGCGGCCTCCTTGCTGACCCGCAGCATGCGCACGTAGTCGAAGATCGAGCCGCCGAAGCGCACGAGCTGCTCCTTGGTCGGCGGGTCGGTGTCCCACGTCTCGGTGTAATTCCAGTCGGCGACCCAGTCGGGCTCGTTCCAGATCTCCCACATATCGACGTGGTCCTTGTACGTGCTGACGGTCTTGTACACGTATTCGGCCCAGTAGTTGTTCGGGTTGATCGCGCCGTTCACGACCGCCGGCTCGTACAGGTTGGCCGGGATGTAATGCGCGAGCTCCACTCGGGGGTGCCGTCCGGCGCGGTCGAGTGCTCGGCGATCGGCGAGGTCAAGAAGGCGATGTGATGGTCGAGGCCCATGTCGGCGTAAGCGGCGATGTCGGAGACCTCGATGTCGTAGCCCCAGGTGACGAGGTGCCGCTCCGGCAGGGAGACGCGGATGCTGTTGCAGCCGACCTGTCCCGCGAGCCAGGCGCCGTCCGGGTCGGGGAAGCTGGGGTTGCGCACGCCGATGTTGATGCCGCGACGGAACGGGCCGCCGAGCTCGTTCGGGTCGGGCGGGTCGCCGGTGGTGCCGTCGGTGGTGGTCACGGGCGGGGTGGTGTCGCTCGACTCGCTGGTGCCGTCGGTGCCGGTCGGCGCGGTCGGCCCGCTGGTGGTCGGCGGCTCGTCGGTGGTGGTGCCCGGCGTGTTGCCGGTCGAAGGCGCGCTGCTCATCGTGCTCGCCGCGCCGGTGCCGTCGGTCGTGTCGGTGTCGTCGCCGCCGCCGCCGCCGTTGCACGCGAGCATGCAAGCCACCGGCGCCCCCCAAAGCCATGCTGAACGTCGCATGGACCGATCCAAACACAAAACGCCGAGGCTGTCGCCCGTGGACGCCCGGCGGGCCCGATCGGCGATCCACGCGGGCGGAGCGGGAGGGGAGGGCGCTCGGCGAGTCCCTCAGCGCGTGTGCGGACGCCGAGGTCGTGAAGCCTCAGTCGATTTCGCGCGCGGCGGTGAATGATGAGAGTACGGCACTGAATCGAGGAGGGCAGGGCTTGGGTCAACGTGGTGGCGAGCGTCGACGCGTCGGCGCGGTCGCAATGCACCGTTCACGCGGGGCCGCGGCGACGAGTCCGCCGGAACGGCTCGGGCGAGCCATGAAGGTAAGGTGGCGGCCGGGAACCGCCGATCCTCGGGCCGGCAGAAAAAATGGGGTGCCGCTCAATTGCTTGGGTCGGAGCGGTCACTGGACAGGCGAGGAGAACGCCGCGGTGAATTTCGCCATGACCGAGAAACTCAGTCTTTCCTGTTTTCGAATCGACCTCGCCCGCAAGCTGCAGATCCTGATGCCGCTATTGGCCCTGTCTGCCCCGGCCTGTGACGATATGGACGAGGCTCCCCTCGACGCCGAGCTCGAAGCGGTGGCCGACGAGGACAAGCTGGAGCTCGTCGCCGAGCCCGAGGATGCCGAGGAGGCCGAGGATGGCGAAGCTTCGCAGGCGCCCGGGCTCGGCCCCGACGAGCTGCAGGCCGCGCCCGGCGACCCGCTCGCGGCGAAGCACTCGATGTGCTGCGAGATCGAGTACGGCGACCCGTTCGAGGTCTACGCCCGCATCGTCAACCCGGGACCCACGTTCCTGACGGACTGCAGCGACATCTTCGCCGGCTCACACACGATCCAGTACAAGGTCAACCACTACTACGGCAGCCCCGCGCCGTTCACCGGGTCGACTGCGCCGATCCCGTTGGGCACGACGCGAGTGATCCCGCTGTCGCACCCCGGGTCGCTGGGCGCCCTCAGCTGCGAGGCTTGGTGGGAGAACTGATTCGCAGGAGAGTCATGCCGGCCGGCGCGATCGCTGTGGGTCGCGCCTGGTCAGATCGTGGCGCGGCGCCGGCGGCCCGGGAACGCTCCGGTGAATGGAGCGGATCATGACGAAACATTCTATGAGCATAGGCTCGGCGTATTCTGTCGGGGTCACAGAGCAGCGAGCAGAGCGGCTGGAAGGATTGCTCCACTCTGGCGTGAGGAGGCCGGTGGGCCTGTTTGACGCGCGAACACGGGCCTTGACCCGGTGCTTCGGCGCAGATAGCCTGAAAATGGATCGCACGCGAACCGTGCGCCTTCGTCGCGGGATCTGGGCCGTCGAGGGCGCTGTAATACGGGGTTGCCTTCGCCCGCCTCGCGGCGTCGCGCAGGTATGCTGCGAGGTGATCGAGGAGCTGCTCGATGTCTCATATGTCCTCGCTCAGCCGTCGCCCGGCCGCTGCGACCTCCCCTTCGAGGCCGTCGGCCCTGCGTCTCCCAAGTCCGCTGAAGGCCCGCGAGGAGCTGGCAGGGGCAGCGTGGGCCGCGGACCCTTCGGCATCGCTGGACAATCGGGAGACGACCTCGGCGCTCGATGCAGTGGCCGGACTCTCACCGGAGCGAGCGCCGACGCTGTCGGGGCCGCCGGACGGCCGGCTGGGCCGCGAAGGAGCGCTCCGTTCCGCGCGGTCGTCCCCGCTCCCCGGGGGAAAGCTTCAGAGCGAGCATTCTTTCGAGTTGTCCCGCGGCTCGCATGATTTCGCATCTTCGCCGATGCGGCCCGCGCTCGGCGACGAGCGCTCGTCGCCCTGGTTCCCGGTGCGCGGGGGTCCCACGGCGCACGCTCGATACCGCCCCTGCGAGAGGCCCTGGAGCGGGCGCTGGGGGCCGATTTCTCCGCCGTACAAGTTCACGTCGGTTCGCCGCGGGCCACCGAGTTCGGCGCGCTCGCATTCACCCAGGGGCACGACATCCACGTCGCTCCGGGCCGGTGGACGCCGCATACGACGAGCGGACGGCGGTTGCTGGGGCACGAACTCGGGCACGTGATGCAACAGCGCGAGGGGCGAGTGCGTTCCGATGCTTCGCGCCTGGGGTTCGGACTCAACGACGAGCCCCGGCTCGAGCGCGAGGCCGACGCCATGGGAGAGCGCGCAGCGCGGGCCCTGGCTGCGATGCCGGCCACGCCTGCGTCTCCGTGGGTTCCGGCCCTCCGTCCGTTCGCGGCCAGGGTATCGCCGAATGCGCCGATCCAGCGAAAGCCCGATCCTGCAGTGGTAGATCCTGCGACCGAAGTCGACCGACCGCTCCCGGGGATCAACAAGCCCGGGTTCATCGACAACGACGACGGTGTCAACATTCGTTCGCGTCCGGCGGAGCTCGGAGGAATCAAGCTGACGAGGACTCCGCTCCCTCCGGCCACCCGTGTATTCGTCAGCGGGCGGCACCCGGAGGCGCCGGAGTGGTGGTACGTCACCACCAGGCTCGCCTCGACGTTCCTGCGCGGGTACGTGCAAGATTTCCGCGTCAATACCGACGTGCCGGAGCCCGGGGCCAGGTTGTACCAGATCGCGGAGGGAGACACCGTGGAGGGTCTGGCCCGGCGCGAGTTCTCCGCTCACGTCACCGACGGGCACGATCTTCGCTACTACGAGAACGTCCTGCTGGCGGTCAACCGCGACAAGGACCGCGCCGGCCTGCGAGGCAGCTTTCAAGCGCCGAACATCCTCGGCGAGGGCGCGAACAACATCCAGCTCGAAGCGGGCCGGCGGATCTGGCTCGTCAGTCCGGCGCACGCGCTGGCCCTCAAGTCGGAGGTGCCCGACGGCTCGCTGACGAACGGTCTGGTCGCCAAGGGTCGGCGTGCCCTCGGCCACATGCAGGACATCCTGCAGAGCGTCACGGATTCGCCGCTTTACTTGGGCGTCGTCGCCGGCGAATACGCCGAGGCGATCACGGCCCACTTGCCCGAGATCATCGGCGTCACCGCCGCATTCATCTTCGCCGAGGCGGCCTCGGCGTTCCTGGCCGCGACTCCGACCGGCGTCGGCCAATTGGCCGCGCTCCTCATCCAGCTGATTCTGGCCGCGATGGGCGCGACGGCAGCCGTGGAGGCCGGCGCGCAGGCCCTGCGGCACGCGGAGAAATGGCTGACCACGGCGTGGACCGCCGGCGGCGACGCGAAGCAGATCGAGGCGGCCAGCAAGGAATTCCTCAAGATGCTGGTGACGATCGCCATGGCGGCGCTCGCGGTCACCGGTGTCCGCGGCAACCTCGGCCGCGCGGCGAAGATCGACAGCGCGATCACGGTGCGGCTGCCCCAGCTGGCGATGGCCGAGAGCGTGAGCTCGGGCGGCACGATCGGCCTCGGTCGACCAGTGCTCATCCCCGGCAGCCTCACGACGACCGGGCCCGTGTTGACGCGACCGACGCTCATGTCGGCGATCGGGAGCGGCGGCGGCAAGTCGAGCGCGAAGGCGGAGGCGGAGGCGGCGGCGGCCAAGAAGCGAGCAGAGGCGGAGGCCGCTGCGAACAAGGTCGCCGAGAGCGCGGACATCGAGCGTATCCTCAGGCGTGCGCCGGACGCTGACGAGGCCGCGCTCTTCAAGGGACGGAAGGTCCGAGAGATCGAGGAGATGGTGAGGCTGATCGGCACGTGGGCCAAACGGACCTACGACTCCCCGGCCCACAGCGTGCGGGACCACGCCGGCCGAAAGCGGTTCGACCCGCTCAAATACCTCCGCAAGGCCGCCGAATTCAAGCGCAAGGGCGCTCATAAGACGGGGCCCAAGGAGGGCGGGGATGTGGTCAAATACGAAAGAACCGATGGCGAGTTCCTGGAGGTCGAGGCCTCGACGGGCAAGATCGTCACGTACGGATTCAATCCGCGCTGAGGGCGAGTGCTTGAGAACGGCCCGCGACTGCGCCAAAGTACGGCAGAGAGGCTCGAC
This sequence comes from Nannocystis pusilla, assembly GCF_026626665.1. Classification (GTDB taxonomy): domain Bacteria; phylum Myxococcota_A; class Polyangia; order Nannocystales; family Nannocystaceae; genus Nannocystis; species Nannocystis pusilla. Next base: position 4,424,204 of record NZ_JAPNKE010000002.1, on the reverse strand, counting down.
ATGGTCCCCGAGGACAAGCGGAAGCAACTGGAAGAACTCTATGAGACTTCGTTTGCGCTCTACCAGGCCAGCGGGCCCGATCGTGGCCGGGTTCACGCGATCTGGTGGGAGCGAGACGACGACGACGATCCGCTGGGAGTGATGGAGCTTCTCGCCACGGATATCGGCGGCTATGTGTCGAGGCTCGTCGGCCGCCGAAAGTTCGACGATCTCGAGCAGGCGATCCCGCACTTGCGACGGATGGTCGTGCTCGACGACCCCACGCTCCAGCGATTCGGCCGGGAGCACGCCGCCGAATATCCGGACCTCATGCGTTACCTGCAGATCCTGGAGACGTGCCGCTGCGAGGCGCTCGCCATCCTCGAGGCTGCGCGGGCCTCTCGAGCCTGACCAGAAGGGCACCAGGGCTCAGGCTCGTGTCGATCGTGCGGACCGTCATCGTCCTCCTCGCGGAACGCTCGACATGATCCCCGAGGACAAGCGCAAGCTCCTGGAAGGGCTCTACGAGGTCTCGTTCGAGCTGTATCGGGCCAGCGGGCCCGATCGTGGCCGGGCTCACGCGATCTGGTGGGAGCGGAGGGACGCCGACGACGATCCGCTGGGAGTCATGGAGCGGCTCGCCACCGACATCGGCGGCTATGTGTCGAGGATCGTCGACCGCCTGGAGTTCGACGACCTCGAGCAGGCGATCCCGCACTTGCGACGGATGGTCGTGCTCGACGACCCCACGCTTCAGCGATTCGGCCGGGAGCACGCCGGCGAATATCCGGACATCATGCGTTACCTGCAGATGCTGGAGACGTGCCGCTGCGAGGCGCTCGCCATCCTCGAGGCGGTGCGGAACGCGAGAGCCTGATCGCGCGAGGGTCAGCGGCGCGTCGCATTGCGGGTCGCGTGGGCGATGCCTTCTTGCAGGGTGGGCAGGGTGACGACGCCGCGGAGGTCCACGTCGAGGCCGACGAGGGTGCGGGCGACTTCGGGGCGGATGCCAGTGAGGATCGGTTCGACGCCGAGCAGGCGGACGGCCGCGGCGGCGCGCAGGAGGGCGGCGGCGACGGCGGTGTCGGCGTGCGGGACGCCGGTGACGTCGAGGATCGCGTGGCGGGCCTTGCGGGCGGCGCAGCCGGCCAGCAGGACCTCGATGACCTGGTCGGCGCGGGCGCCGTCGAGGGTGCCGACGATCGGCATGGCGACCACGTCGGCGCCGAGCGGGATCAGCGGGGTCGAGCGCTCGGCCAGCGCCTGCGCCTGCGTCCGGATCAGCTCGTCGCGGATCTGGGCGCGCTCGGCCTCGGCCCGGTTGCGCTCGGTGATGTCGAGGTAGACGACCACCGCGGCGAACATCTCGCCGCCCTCGTCGCGCACCGGGGCGGCTTGCAGCTCGAGGGTGACGATGCCGCCGCCCTCGACCTGGCTGATGACGTCGACGACGCCGGCGTGCGGCTCGCCGGTGGCGAGGGTGCGGTAGAGCGGAGCTCGTGGTACGGGATCGGGTCGCGCGTGCCTTGCCGGTAGATCGTGAAGGCCTCGTAGTAGACGCGGCCGTCGTCCTCGATCCGCTGCTTGCCCATGGTCTCGACGCCGATCTGGTTGGCCAGCAGCGGCTTGTGGGTGCCGGCCTCGGCCAAATAGACGCCGATCGGCAGGTTCTCGAGCACGGCGGTCAGCATCCGCCGCTGGCGCTCGGCCTGCCGCAACGACTCCTCGCGCTCGGCCAGCAGGCGCCGGCTGGCGAGGAACGAGGCTAGCCCGTAGGACAGGGTCTTGAGGACAGATCGTTCTTCGCCGGTGAACTGCCGCGGGGCCTGGAAGTGGGCGACGACGACGCCGATCACGCGGCCGGCGGCCTCGCTGTGCAGCGGCAGGAAGACCTGGGCGCGGATGCCGTGGCCGAGGATGAAGTCGCGGTAGACGGCGTCGCAGCGCGGGTCGGCGGCGATGTCCTCGAGGAAGACCGGCGCGCTCTGGTCGTACCAGAGCTGCGAGATCGAGAGGTGCGAGCGGAGGTCGATCTCGCCGTCGGCGGGGGCGGCGAGCTCGGTGCCCGCGAACCACTGGGCGACCGGGCGGGCCAGGATCGGGACGCCGTCCTCGAACACGCTGGTGAGGTGGAGGTTGATGGCGAACGGGCCAAGCGGGCGCAGATACACGAGCGCCGCCGAGAGCAGGTCGACCTCGCTGCGCGCCTCGGCGAGGCCGGTGAAGACTGTGGCGAGGATCTGCGCGGTCGAGGCGGACAGCTCGACCGGGGAGGCGTCGGCGTGGGACATACGAGCTCGCCGAGGGTAGCCCGGCTCGCGACGGCGTTCACAGGTCCACGCGCGTACACTTTGCGCGGGCGCGCGCGGGGCCGTGTTCGCGTGGAATCACGGCAGCGTGCGTCCTGCGTGCGCGACGGTCGGCGGCGGAGGACCGCGAGGCCGCTCGCGGCGGGTTGCTCGCGCTCGGTGGCGGCGGCCGCGGGCGGCGTGGAGGATGCCGTCTCGCAAGGTCGACGCTGCGGCCCGCGGGCGCTCAGTGGCGGCGACCGCGGGCGGCGTGGAGGATGCCGTCCTGCAAGGTCGAGAGGGTGACGAGGCCCTTGAGGTCGACGTCGAGGCCGACCAGGGCGCGCGCGACGTCGGGGCGGATGCCGGTGAGGATCGGCTCGACGCCGAGGAGCCGCACGGCCGCGGCGGCGCGCAGGAGGGCGGCGGCGACGGCGGTGTCGGCGTGCGGGACGCCGGTGACGTCGAGGATCGCGACCCGGGCCTTGCGCGCGGCGCAGCCGTCCAGCAGGGTCTGGACGATCTGGTCGGCGCGCTCGCGGTCGAGGGTGCCGACGATCGGCATGGCGACGACGCCGTCGCCGAGCGGCACGAGCGGGGTGGACCGCTCGGCCAGGGCCTGCGCCTGGGCCCGGATCAGCTCGTCGCGGTACGAGGTCCGCTCGGCCTCCAGGCGGTTGCGCTCGGTGACGTCGGTGAAGGCGACGACGGCCGCGAACATCGAGCCGTCGCCGTCGTGGATCGGCGCCGAGTTGACCTCGATGGTGACCCGATCGCCGGTGGGGCGCACGATGTCCATCGCGCCCTGGCGCGGCTGCCCGGTGGTGAGCGTCTGGACCAGCGGCAGCTCCTCGGCCGGCATGGCCTCGTCGAGGCCGACGCGCATGCACTGATACACGTCCTGGTAGTTGTCCTGGTGCGCGTTGGGGTCGACGCCGCGGCCGAGCATCTCGGCGCCGAGGTTGTTGACCAGCAGGACCTTGCCGGTGCCGGCCTCGGCGAGGAAGACGCCGACCGGCAGGTGATCGAGGATGGTGTTGAGGGTGCTGCGCTCGCGCTCGAGGGCGCGGAGGGCCTCGCGCTGGCGCAGGAGGTGGCGCCGCGCGACCAGGAAGGCGGCGAGGCCGTGGGCGAGGACGCCGAGGACGTCGCGCTCGTCGGCGACGAGCTCGCGCGGCTCGGCGAAGTCGAGCCGCACGGCGCCGACGACGTCGAGGGCGTCGCAGTGCAGCGGCACGATCGCGGTGGCCGCGACCCCGGCGGCCTGCAGCGCGGTCCGGGCGGCGCCGCAGCGCGGGTCGGTAGCGACGTCGGCGACGAACACGGGGCCCTGGCGCCAGCGCAGTTCCTGCGCGTCGATCGCCGGCCTCGACTCCAGGGGGCGGACCCCTCGGGCTCCCAGCGAGCCAGACGCCCGCCGCCGTCGTCGAGCAGCTCGACCCCGCGGGGCGCGAGGGCCCGGAAGATGGGGCCACACGCGGTCAGCAGCTCGGCCTCGCTGCCGGCGCGGGTGAGGCCGGTGAAGACTTGCGCCAGGGCGGACTCGAGGAGCGGGGTGGCGGAGGAGACGCGATCGAAGGAGCTTGGGGCCATGAGACCTCGGGAAGTTCCCGGTGGCCAGGCTCCCATGGATCCACCATGTCCGGCTCGGTTATTTTCGCGCGAGGGGCGCGGTTCCGCGCGTTGCAAGGGCCGGCCCGATGCGCGACGGTGCGCTCGTGACCGGGCCGTCTCGCCTCTCCACGCTCGCCGTCCACGCCGGGGAGCGCCATCCGAACCCCGACGACGCCATCGTGCCACCGATCGCGTGCACAGCGACCTACACGTTCCGCGACACGGCGGAGGTGCGGGATCACTTCGAGGGCCGGGTCCGGCGCGAAGAGTACGGGCGCTACGGCAACCCGTCGGTGGCGGCCGTGGAGCGCAAGCTGGCGGCGCTCGAGGGCGCGGAGGACTGCGCGCTGTTCGGCAGCGGGATGGCGGCGATCTCGACGACGCTGTTCGCCCTGGTGCGGAGCGGGCAGCACGTGGTGCTGACGGCCGACGGCTACCGGCGCACGCGGCAGTTCGTGACCGGGTTCTTGCGCAAGTTCGGGGTCGAGTCGACGCTCGTGGAGCCGGGCGACTACGAGGCGCTGGCGGCGGCGATCGTGCCGGGCAAGACGCGGGTGCTGCTCGGAGAGTCGCCGACCAACCCGTACCTGCGGGTGGCCGACCTCGACCGCCTGGCGGCGATCAAGGCCCAGCACCGCGGCTCGGGCCTGAAGGTCGTGATCGACGCGACCTTCGCCACGCCGGTCAACCTGCAACCGCTGCGGCGCGGCGCCGACCTGGTGCTGCACGCCGGCACCAAGTACCTCGGCGGCCACAACGACCTGCTGGCCGGGGCCGTGTGCGGCGACGCCGGGCTGGTCGGCGCGGTCAAGGACCTCCGCGGCATGCTCGGCGGGGTGCTCGACGGCCACAGCGCCTACCTGCTGCACCGCGGGCTCAAGACCCTCACGCTCCGCGTCGAGCGCCAGAACGCCAGCGCGCTGCGGATCGCCGGCTTCCTCGAGGCCCACCCGGAGGTCGAGCGCGTGTTCTACCCGGGCCTCGCGTCGCACCCCGACCACGCCGTCGCCCAGGCGCAGATGCGCGGCTTCGGCGGGGTGGTCAGCTTCCTCGTGCGCGGCGACCTCGACCGCACCTCGCGCTTCATCGACCGCTGCGAGGTGCCGCGGATCGCCCCGTCGCTCGGCGGGGTCGAGAGCCTGATCGAGCAGCCGGCGCTGATGTCGTTCTACAAGCTGTCGACGGCCGAGCGCGAGGCCGTCGGGATCCGCGACAACCTGATCCGCCTGGCCGTGGGCGTCGAGGACGTCGAGGACCTGATCGCCGACCTCGACCAGGCGCTGCGCGGCTGAGGGACAGGCGCTCCGGGACATGTCCGGAGGGGCATGTCCGGACGGGCATGTCCTTGTGGACATGCCCCAAAGGCCTCACGCCTTGGGCTGCACGCCGGCGACGATCCGGCGCAGGTTGGCGAGCTTGATCGGCTTGACGACGTGCTCGTCGAAGCCGGCCTCGTGGGCGCGCTCGCGGTGCTCGGGCGAGCCGTAGCCGGACAGGGCGATCAGCACCGGGGAGTGGCCGTCGAGCTGGGCGCGGACGCGGCGGGCGACCTCGTAGCCGTCGATGCCGGGCAGGCCGATGTCGACGAAGGCGACGTCGGGCCGCTCGGCGAGGGCGGCGCGGACGCCCTCGAGGCCGTCGGCGGCCTCGGAGACCTCGTGGCCCTGCAGCTCGCACAGCTTGCGCAGCATCTTGCGGCCGTCCTCGTTGTCGTCGACGACGAGGATCCGGCGGCGGCTCGGGGCCGGCGGGGGCTCGCTCGCGGGGGCGGCGACGAGCTCGCTGCCGGCGTGCAGCGGCAGGCGGATCTTGAGCTCGGTGCCGAGGCCGAGGCCGTCGGAGGCGGCGGCGATCGTGCCGCCGTGGAGGTCGATGAGGCCCTTCGCCAGCGTCAGCCCGATCCCGAGCCCGCCGTGCGAGCGGTCGAGCGAGCGGGTCGCCTGGGCGAACAGGTCGAAGATCGCGGGCAGGGTGGCGGCGTCGATGCCGATGCCGTGGTCGCGCACGACCAGCTCGGCCTGGCCGCTCGTGACGGCGAGGCGGACCTCGATGGTGGTGCCGGGGTCGGAGTACTTGCTGGCGTTGTCGAGCAGGTTGGTCAGGACCTGCTCGATGCGCCCGCTGTCGGCGGACAGCGGCACCGGCCCGGCGGGCAGCTCGAGGCGGATCGTCTGCCGGCGCGGCTCGGCGACCCGCTGGCGCATGACGTCGACCACGCGCGCGACCACGGCGGCGAGGTCCATCGGCTCGCGGTGCAGCTCGATGCGGCCGCGAGTGACGCGCGAGACGTCGAGCAGGTCGTCGACGAGCCGGGTGAGGAGGGTGAGCTGGCGCTGCATGATCTCGCGCGTCTGCCGCTCGAGCTCGTCGTGCGGCGGGAAGCGGTCGAGCACCGGCAGGCCCATGTGCAGCGCGGCCAGCGGGTTGCGCAGCTCGTGCGCCAGCATGGCCAGGAACTCGTCCTTGCGGCGGTCGGCCTCGACGAGCAGGCCGTTGCGCGCGACCAGGGTGGCCTCGGCCTCGTGGAGGCGGAGCAGCGCGCGCACGGTGGCGATCAGGTCCTGGGGTTCGAAGGGCTGGGTGAGGTAGCCGTCGGCGCCGGCCTCGACGCCCTCGACGCGGTTGTCGGAGGTGACGAAGGTGGCCGAGGTGTGGAGGATCTTGATGTCCTTCGTCCGCGGGTCGGACTTGAGCCGGCGGCACACTTCGAAGCCGCCGATGTCGGGCAGGCGCACGTCGAGCACCACGAGGTCGGGCTTGTTGCGCGGGTCTTGGGCGAGGGCGATCGCCTCGGCGCCGGTCGAGGCCTCGATGGCCTGCATGCCCGCGTTCTTGAGCATCTTCGAGACCATGTAGCGGTTGGCCACGTGGTCGTTGACGTTGAGGATCAGGGGTTTGCGGGTCTCCCTCACGCTCCACCTCGTTCGCTGCCGGGCGGCCGCTCGCGGATGCCCGCGTGACGGAGCGCGTCGCGGATGCGGTTGATCGCGAGCTCGCGCGACAGGTGCTCCTTGGAAAGGATGGCCTCGGTGCTCTCCGCCAGCCGCTGGCGCTCCTCCATCGGGAGCGCGTGCGAGGTGACGACGATGACCGGGATCGGCCGCGTGCGCGGGTCGGCCTTGAGCTGGTCGATCACGTCGAACGCGGTCATGTTCTCGAGCAGGAAGTCGAGCAGGATGACGTCGGGCCGCTCGCTCCGCGCCAGGTGTACGCCGGTGTCGCCGTCGGCCGCCTCGAGCAGCTGATACGGCGTGGTCTCGAGGAACTTCTTGATCAGGTAGCGCGCCGCCGGCTCGTCGTCGACGACCAGGACCTTGGCCCCGCGGCCGGAGGCGAGCGACTGCAGCTTGCGGATCAGCTTGTCCTCGTCGACCGGCTTGAGCCAGAACTCGTCGGCGCCGAGGGCCCGCGCCCGCGACTCGCGGTTCATCACCGTGCACACGAGCACCGGGATGTCGTTCGTCTGCGGGTCGCGCTTGACGTCGGCGAGGAAGTTCCAGGTGTCCTCGCGCTCGAGCATGACGTCGAGCAAGATCGCCGAGGGCCGGATCTGCTTGAGGACCTTGCGCGCGTCCTCGGTGGTGCGCGCGGGCAGGACCTGGAAGCCGGCCATCGCCAGGTAGCGCTCGTAGACGAACACGGCGCTGCGATCGTCCTCGACCACCAGCACCGGCGCGCGCGTCGGGTCGGGCTTCCTCGCGGCCTGCTCGAGCTGGCGGTAGGCGTCGATCTCGGCGTGCTCGATCGGGACCGTGACGGTGAAGCTCGAGCCGTTGCCGGGGGTGCTCTCGAGCTCGATGCGGCCGCCGAGCGCCTCGGTGAGCTTCTTGGCCAGCGGCAGGCCGAGGCCGGTGCCGGTCGCCGCGCGCTGGAGGGCGCCGTCGATCTGCACGAACTCCTCGAACACCCGCGCCTGGTCGTCGGGGGCGATGCCGATGCCGGTGTCCTCGACGACGACGCGGAGCTCGTCGTCGACGACCGCGGCGGACACGCGGACCACGCCGCGCTCGGTGAACTTGAGCGCGTTGGCGATCAGGTTGCGCAGGATCTGGGCCAGCTTGCCCTGGTCGGTCTCGAGCGCGACGTCGGGCGCCGGCTCGAACACCAGCTCGACGCCGTGGTCGTCGCGGAGGAGCGGGCGCATGGTCCCGCGCAGCGCCGCCCAGAAGTCGCGCAGTCCGAAGCGGGCGGCCCGGATCGGGATGTTGCCGGCGTCGAGCCGCGACAGGTCGAGCATGTCGTTTATCATGCGCGACAGCTCCTCGGCCGAGTCGCGGATGAAGGCGACCTGGGTCTGCTGCTCGTCGTTGAGCGGGCCGTCGGAGGCCGACAGGAGCAGGCGCGAGAGGCCGAGGATCGAGTGCAGCGGGGTGCGGAACTCGTGGCTGACGCCGGCGACCAGGCGGCTCTTGATCTCGGCGGAGGTGCGCAGGCGGTCGGCGTGTTGCTCGAGCTCGTCGTGCAGCGCCCGGATCGCCTTGTTCGACTCCTCGAGGCGGGTCTTCTGCCGCGCGAGCTGGCGGTTGAGGTTCACGATCTCGGTGACGGCGCGGGCGGCCTCGTGGACCGAGTCGGCGTAGTCCTGCGGCACGAAGCTGCCGACCAGGGCGACGCGCCCGTCGGCCGGCCGGGCCGAGACCGACAGCGTCACCGGCTTGCCCGCGAGCACCAGCGCGAGCTCCCACGCGGTCACCGGCTCCGCGGCCGCCTGGCGCAGCAGGTCGTCGAGCTTGGGCTCGCAGCCGGGCACCACCGCCGCGCGCAGGTCGGCGCCGGCCTGGAGCCCCTGCTGTCGGGCTCGCGGGTCCGCCCACTCGATGCGGCCGTCAGGCGCCACGACCAGCGCGAGCTCGCGGCTGAGCGCTTCGATCGTGGCTGCGAGTGAGTCGGTAGGGACTTGCATACGGCCGAGCGCGGAGGCTCTCCCCTGTGTGGCTCATACACAAGCTCTCGTCGACCCGTGACATAAAAATGTTAGCTAAGTCACCCCTCGCTTGACCCGGCGGCGAGTGCGGGGCACGGTGGGATCGTGACCGCGGCCCGCGAACCGCTTCGCCGGCTCAAGGACGGCACTGCGGACCTCCACCAACAGGCGGAGCTCCACGTGCGGATCCTCGACGCCGATGCGACCTTGACCGATTACCGCCACTACCTGGCGGCGATGCTCGGTTATCACGCGCCGCTCGAAGACGTGCTGCAAGCGCACGACGGGCTCCGCGCCGCCGGCTTCGACGCCGCAGCGCGGCGCAGGGCGCCCATGCTGGCGGCCGATCTCCTCGCCCTGGGCGACGACCCCAGGGGCGCCCCCCGATGTACTTCGTTACCGTCGGTGACCTCGCTGGCGCGCGCGCTCGGGGTCGCCTACGTGCTCGAGGGCTCGACGCTCGGCGGGCGCTACATCCTCGCCAAGCTGCCGCCGCCGCTGGTCCGCCTGCGCGGGCGAGCGACCGCGTTCCTGACCGGACACGGCGCCGAGACGGGGTCCCGCTGGCGGGCCTTCGCGGCGATCGTGGCGCGCGAGCTGGTCACCCCGGCCGCCGAGGACGAGGCGGTGTTCGGCGCCCGCGAGACGTTCGTGCGCCTCATCGACTGGTTGGCGCCGCGCACCCGCGCCGCCGGCGAATCGCTGCAGGAGGCGTCATGACCCCGGCGCTGACCGAGCTGCGCGACTGCTACCTGCGCGCGCAGCTGGCGGGCGATCGCCGCGAGGCCGTGCGCCTGCTGCTCGAGGACGGCCTCGGCGCGGGCGTGGGGATCGACGATCTGCAGGTCCACGTCATCCGCGCCGCCCAGAACGAGATCGGTCGGCTGTGGCAGCTCAACCGCGTGAGCATCGCCCAGGAGCACATGGCGACGGCGATCTCGCAGCTCTCGCTGGCGGCGCTGTTCGAGCGCGCCACGCCGAAGGCGCCGCTCGGCAAGTCGGTGCTGCTGGCGTGCGTCGAGGGCGAGCTGCACGAGCTGCCGGCGCGCCTGGTCGCCGACGCGCTCGAGCTCGCGGGCTTCGACGTGCGCTACCTGGGCGCCAACGTGCCGACCGGCAACCTGGTCACGGCGGTCCGCGAGGAGCAGCCGGATCTGATCGGCCTGTCGGTGACGATGAGCTTCAACCTGCCGGCGCTGCGGTCCGCGGTGGCCGGGGTGCGCGAGGTCAGCGACCGACCGGTGTTCATCGGCGGGCACGCGACGCTGGTCGCCGAGCCTCGCGGGCGAGCTCGGGGTGACGCAGGCGGGCGACAGCGCGAGCGAGCTGGTGGCGACGGCGCGCCGTCTGGTGGGGGTGGAGCCGTGAGCCGCCACGAGGCGCTGATAGGCCAGCTCGGGGCGGCCTGCGACCGCCTCACCGAGCGCGTGCTCGGCGAGATGTACGCCGACCCGTTCTGGCGCGAGCGCTTCGGCGCGCGTGCCGACAAGCACGGCCGCGAGGACGGCCGCTTCCACGTGCAGTACCTGCAGCAGGCGCTGGCCGACGACGAGCCGGCGGTGCTGGAGAACTACGCGCGCTGGTTGCAGCAGGTGCTGACGGCCCGCGGCATGTGCACGCTGCACCTCGCGGAGAATTTCGAGCGCCTGGCCGCGGCCGTGGCCGACGAGCGGTGGCCCGACGGGCAGGCCGCGGTCGACCTGCTGCAGGCGGCCAAGACGGCGCTGGCGTACCCGAACGGGCTGGCGGGCGAGGTGCAACGCCGCGCCGACACCATCGTCCTCGCGGCGGCGGTGGCGCTGGCCGAGGCCGGCGACGAGGAGCCGCTGCAGGTCGCAGAGCTCGCCACCCTGGTGTCGTACTGCGCCGACGCGCTGGCGCTGACCTCGCCGCGGGCGCTGGCCGATCACGTGGCCTGGCTCGCTGGTTACCTCGACCGCCGCGGTATCCCGCGGGCCCGGCTGGTGCGCCGCATCGAGGCGATCCGCACCGCGATCGAGCAGCAGCTCCCCGGCGAGCCCGCGCTCGCCGAGCTGTTCGCGGCGGCGCTCGCGGCGGCCCACAGGTCTGCTGTCTGATGGGGCATGTCTCGTGAGACATGTTTCACGGGCCATGCGATCGGCTCGCCGACGTGAAGTCGATACATGTCTCATGGGACATGTCCATCTGGCCATCCGCGCAGCTCGCGGGCCCGGCACGCGGGGCGCCGCCGGGTGAAGTCGGCGTCGACGGGGGCCGGCCGAGGCCGTCGCGGCCGGCCAGGCCCCGCGTGAGGAACCGACGCAAAGCGGGGCCGCGGGTCGGCCCGCCCGCGCCGATCGGACGAGGCCCACCGGCAAAAGCACGGGATCGCCCGCGCCGTGGGCTCGGGGCCTCGCGAGGACCGGCCCTGAATGGTGGCGCAGAGACGGCGCTGCGCGGTCCGGCGAGGGCGGCGCGCTTGCGCGGCTCTGCGGCGGCGCGTTAGCCTGACGGGCGATGTTGCGCAAGCTCGCCGTCCTCGCGCTGGCCCCGCTGTTCGCCTGTGGTTCCTCCAATACCACCACCACCGAGACGGACGGAGCGAGCTCGACCGGGGACAGCGACACCGCGGAGACCGCGGGCGAGCCGACCTACCGCGCGACGATCCGGCGCACCAGCTTCGGGGTCGCGCACGTCCAGGCCGACGACCTCGGCAGCGCGCTGTTCGGCCAGGCCTACGCGTTCGCGCAGGACCACGCGTGCACGCTGGCCGACCAGATCGTCAAGGTCCGGGCGGAGCGGGCCAAGTACTTCGGCCGCGGCAACGGCGACGCGCACCTGACCTCCGACTTCGCCTACCTCGCGCTCGAGGTCGGGCTGCGGGCGCAGCGGATGTGGGACGCCGCGCCGGCCGACGTCAAGGCGGCGATCGAGGGCTACGCGGCCGGGTACAATCAATACCTGCGCGACACGCCGCCCGGCGACCTGCCGCCCGATTGCGCGGGGGCGCCGTGGGTGCGGGAGATCGAGGCGCTCGACCTGGTCCGCTATTACGTCGACCTCGGGCTGCTCGGCAGCAGCAATCAATTGGCGGGCTACATCGGCACGGCGCAGCCGCCGGGCTCGCCGCTGACGGTGCCCGGCGGGCCGATGGAGGGCCTCGGCACGCTGACGAGCGGCGGCTTCGGCAGCAACGGCTGGGCCCTCGGCGCCGACAAGACCACCGGCGGCGGCGGCATGGTCGTGGCCAACCCGCACTTCCCGTGGACCGGCGAGCTCAAGCTGTGGGAGAGCCACGTGACGGTGCCGGGCGAGCTCAACATCTACGGCGTCGGCCTGATGGGCGTGCCCGGGGTGCTGATCGGCTTCAACGACGAGATCGGGTGGACGCACACGTTCTCGGCGGGCACGCGGTTCACGTTCTACAAGCTGACCCTCGACCCGGACGACCCGACCGCGTACCTGTACGACGGGACGTCCCGGCCGATGACCGCCAAGACCTTCGAGGTCGAGGTCGCCGGCGGCGAGAAGGTGACGCGCACGCTGTGGTACAGCCATTACGGGCCGATGCTCAACGTCGACCCGATCGGCTGGTCGACCGACGTGGCGCTGACCTACCGCGACGCCAACATCGAGAACCCGCGGATCATCGAGCAGTTCCTCGGCATGGACAAGGCGAAGAGCCTCGACGAGTTCAAGCAGGTCTACCAGACGGTGCAGGGCATCCCGTGGGTCAACACGATGGCGGCCGACAAGCACGGCAACGCCTGGTACGCCGACGCGTCGGCGACCGCCCAGATCTCCGAGGCCGCGATCGCCGGCTGGCGCGCGGCCGTCGAGGACGACTTCCTCACCGGCCTGCTGTACCAGCAGGGCGGCCTCGTGGTGCTCGACGGCAGCGACTCGACGTACGAATGGCAGGACAGCGGCGACGCGCGCGCCGGGGCTGGTGCCGTTCGCCGCCATGCCGCAGCTCGACCGCCGCGACTTCGTGTTCAACGCCAACGACTCGTACTGGCTGGCCAACCCGGCCGCGCCGCTCGAGGGCTTCTCGCCGCTGCACGGGTCGGAGCGCGCGCCGCAGTCGCCGCGCACGCGGGTCAACGCGATGCTCCTGCAGAACGAGCCGCCGTTCGTGGCGGCCGGCGAGGACGGGACGTTCTCGCTGGCGGAGATCGAGGCGGCGATCCAGGGCAACCACTCGCTGACGGCCGATCTCGTGCTGGACGAGCTGCTGGCCCGCTGCGACGCCCAGCACCTGGTCGAGGTCGCCGGCAGCGTCGTCGACCTGCGCACGATCTGCCAGCTGCTCGGCGCGTGGGACCGGCGCTTCGATCCCGACAGCGTCGGCGCGGTGCTGTTCCGCGAGTACCTCGCGGCCTACGGGGCCGACTCGGTGCTCGACCGCGGCTCGCTGTTCAGCGTGCCGTTCGACGTCGACGACCCGATCCACACCCCGCACACGCTGATCGCCCCGGCCGAGGGCAAGGTCGACGGGGCCCTGGTGGCGCTCGGCGAGGCGGTGATCAACCTGAAGACCGCCGGGGTGCCGCTGTCGGCCCCGCTCAAGCAGCTGCAGCGAGCGCCGCGCGGGGGCGTCGAGATCGGGGTCCACGGCGGGTTCGCCAAGGAGGGCATCGCCAACGTGGTGGGCTATAACGCCGGCCTCAACTCGACGCTGCTGCCCAAGGTGTCCCGGCCGACGCCGATCGACGGCACCGCCGGCCTGACCGAGCGCGGCTACGTGGTGAACTACGGCTCGTCGTTCGTGATGGCGGTCGAGCTCCTGCCCGAGGGGCCGCGCGGCGAGGCGTTCCTGACCTACTCGCAGTCGGAGGACCCGCGCTCGCCCCACTTCCGCGACCAGACCGAGCTGTTCTCGCGCAAGCAGTGGCGCCCGCTCTTGTTCCGCGAGGCCGACATCGCCGCCGACCCCAACCTGCACGAGACCGTGGTCGAGGGCGGGTGAGGCCGATGCGTCCGTTCTTCCTCTACGCCGGGATCGCCCTCGTCGCGGGCTCGACGCTCGCGCTCGAGATCTTGCTGACGCGGATCACCAGCGTGATCGCGTGGTACCACCTGTCGTTCTTCGTCATCGCCCTGGCGATGCTCGGCATGACCGCGGGCTCGATCTACGTGTTCATGCGGCCAGGTCGCTTCGGCCAGGCGGTGGTGGTCCGCCGGCTCGCCCGCAGCTCGGCGCTGTTCGCCGCGCTGGCGCCGCTGGCGGTGGCATGGACGATGTCCGGGCCGCTCCTGCCGGTCACCGATCTGATGGGCTTCTTCGCCCTGCTCGGCTTCGGCGCCGCGCTCGCGGTCCCGTTCGCGGCCGCCGGGGTGGCGCTGACGCTGGCGCTGACGCGCACCGGCCTGCCGCCGGGCCGCGCCTACGGCTGCGATCTGCTCGGGGCGGCGGCCGGCTGCGGCCTGGTGATCCCGCTGCTCGACGCGGTCGACGCCGCCAGCGCGGTGCTGGTGGTCGGCGCGGTCGCGGCGCTGGGCGCCCTGTCCTTTGCGACATGTGACGAAGAACCTGGCGAAAGGCGCAGGTCCCTCGGGACATGTGCCGGGCTGGCGCTGGCGCTGCTGGCGTTCGCCGGCTTCAACGCGGCCGCCGAGGCGCCGCCGCTGCGCCCGGCGTGGGTCAAGGGCCTGCGCGAGGACCCGCGCGAGTTCATGCACGTGGCCTGGAACACGCACTCGCGGGTGACGGTGGGCGCCGAGATCGCGCTGCCGCCGTACCTGTGGGCGCCGGGGCGCAACATGCCGCTGGAGGCGCGGGCGCCGATCCAGCAGCGGGTGCTGAAGATCGACGGCGCGGCCGCGACGATGATGGCCGAAGGGTCAGGTTCGGACCACGCCTACCTCGACTGGGACCTCAGCACGTTCGCCCACCGGCTGCGCCCGACCGGGCCGGCGGCGGTCATCGGCGTCGGCGGCGGCCGCGACGTGCTGGCGGCGCTGCGCAGCGGCCACGCGCCGGTGGTCGGGGTCGAGCTCAACGCGGCGATCGTCGACCTGCACCGCCGCTCGATGGCCGACTTCTCGACCATCGCGGCGCGCCCGGGCGTGGAGCTGCACACCGACGAGGCGCGCAGCTTCTTCTCGCGCGACCGCCGGCACTACGACGTCATCACGATGTCGCTGATCGACACCTGGGCCTCGACCGGGGCGGGGGCCTACAGCCTGTCGGAGAACGGGCTGTACACGGTCGAGGGCTGGCTGGTGTTCCTGCGCCGCCTGGCGCCCACCGGCGTGTTCACGGTGTCGCGCTGGTACAAGAAGGAGTCGCCCGGCGAGACCGCGCGCATGGTGGCGCTGGCGATGGAGGCGCTGTGGCAGCTCGGGGTCGAGAAGCCGCGCGCGCACCTGCTGCTGCTGCAGATCGAGAGCGTGGCGACGCTGCTGGTGTCGCCGACGCCGTTCAGCAAGGAGGACCTCGACCTGATGCAGCGCGAGGCGGTGCGGATCGGCGTCAACATGGTGCTCACGCCGCGCCGCCTGCCGGCCCAGCCGCTGCTCGCGGAGCTCGGCGCGATCGAGGACCGCGCGGCGCTGTGGCAGTGGGCGTCGCAGCAGACGCTGGACCTGACGCCGCCGACCGACGACCGCCCGTTCTTCTTCAACATGCTGAAGCCCGGCACCTGGCTCGAAGGCCAGGAGGACGTGAGCCAGCTCGACCTCGGGTTCCTCGGCAACCTGCAGGCGACCCAGACGCTGGTCTACGCGACGCTGGTCAGCCTGCTGCTGACGCTGGGGGCGCTGCTCGGACCGCTGGTGGCGCGGCCGCCGGCGACGCGCGAGGGAGAGCGCGAGGCGCCGGCGACCGGCGGGCTGGCCCCGGCGACGCTGGCGGCAGCGCTGGCCTACTTCGCGCTGATCGGCCTCGGCTTCATGTTCGTCGAGATCGCGCTGCTGTCGCAGGTCGGGGTGTTCGTCGGCCACCCGACGCTGTCGCTGGCGGTGGTGCTCGGGGGCATCATCCTGTCGGCGGGCGTGGGCAGCCTGATCAGCGGCAAGCTGGCAGTCGAGCGCGGCGGCGCGATCGCGTGGCTGTTCCCGCTGATCCCGGCGCTGATGGTGGTGGCGGTCCGCCTGGCGACCGGCCCGGTGACGGAGAGCTTCGCCGGCGCCGAGACGGCCGTGCGCGTGCTGCTGTCGATCGCGCTCATCGCCCCGCCCGCGCTCGGGATGGGCATCTGCTTCCCGCTCGGCCTCCGCCTGGTCGAAAGGGCAGGCGGACACGCGGTCACGCCGTGGCTGTGGGGCATCAACGGGGCGTTCGGGGTGTGCGCGAGCGGCCTGGCCCTCGGGACATCCATGACCTGGGGGATCTCGACGACCATGGCCGTCGGCGCGGCCTGCTACCTGGCGCTCGTCGCCTGCGCGCGCAAGCTCGTGCGCGCAGGAGCTCCGCTCAAGCCGGGCGCGTGACGGCGCGCAGCCACTGCAGGTAGGGCTCGCCGCAGGTGCTCGGCTGGAGGGCGACGACCTTGGGCGCCGAGTAGGGGTGGACCTCGGGGATCGCGGCGTAGAGGGCGTCGAGGCGATCGGGGGTGGTCTCCATGACGACGAGGGCCTCGTCGTCGCTGCAGATCTGGCCCTCCCACCAGTACCGCGAGCGCACCAGCGGGATGATGTTGCCGCAGCCGACGAGGCGCCGCTCGAGCAGGGCGAGGAGGATCTTCTCGGCCTGGTCGGGAGGACAGGTCATGAGGATCACGTGGATGTCGGGTGCGGCGCCGGGCATGGCGCGAGCTTAGCGCAAGAGCGGGCGAGGTGCGGGAGGGCATCAGCAGACGCAGCTGCACGGCGCCGGCGAATCGGGAAACTCGGTGCTGCATTGCTTCCAGCCGTCCGGCTCGACGCCGCAGGTGCCGCCGGGGTTGTTCACGATCTCGAAGGTGCCGTCGCCGAGATCGCGGATGTACACGCGCTCGAGATCGGGGCAGCCGCTGTCGAAGCAGCCGTCTCCGCCGTAGCGCCCTTGCACGCAGCGCGAGGGGCCGGCGAAGACGTCGCAGCCGCCGTCCCGGCTCCACTGCGCGACGAGCTCGACCCATACGCAGTCCGAGTGACCGCTGCGCCCGATAATGGCCTCGCAGTCGACCTGGTCGAGCTGCTCCTCGCAATCCCCGACGGGGAGGGCTCCAGTGGTGCTGGTGGTGGTGGTGCCGGTGTCTTCGGTGCCGGTGGTGCCGGTGGTCGAGGTCGTGCCGGTGTCCGTCGCAGCATCCGTGCTCGTGGACGACGAAGTGGTGGGAGCGTCCGAGGTGGTGGTGCCGCCGGAGGTGACGGGCTGACTCGTGCCGGAGGTGCTGGAGCTGCCGGTGGAGGCGTCGGTGCTGCTCTGTTTGTCGGGGCCGCAGGCGAGCAGCGCGAACACCAGGATCGATAATGAATGATGCGAGCGAGGCATGCGATTAATGCGGCGAGCTTACGCGCGACGGCTCGCCCGGGCCAGCGCTCACAGCGTCTTCAAGTACTCGATCACGGCGGCGCGGTCGCTCGCGTCGAGGGCGTCGCCGAAGGTGTGGCCGCCGTTGCCGTAGCCGGGCTGGGTGGTGTCGTAGATCCGCTTGCGCAGGTCCGCCGAGGGCTCGCCTTCCTGGCCGTGATCGAGCGCCTCGTGCTTCCAGCCGAGCGCAACGGGGTCGTAGTCGGTCGACTGGTGGCTGCGGGTCCAGGACTGCGGGCGCGAGGCGCTGTCGAGCAGCGCGGCGACCGTCGGCACCGAGCCGTTGTGAAGATACGGCGCGGTCGCCCAGATGCCGTCGAGCGGCGGCGCGACATAGCCGACCTGCGGCTCGAGCCGCGAGACCTCGCCGTAGAACCCCTTGTAAACCAATCGACGTAGCGGCCGGCGAACTGCGAGGCGTCGGTGGCGAGCGCGGCGTCGGTGGCGATGACGTCGAGGTCGACGAGCAGGTTGGGGTAAGTGGGCTCGGCGCCGTAGGTGCCGTGGCAGCCGGCGCAGGTGGCGGCGAACACCTGCTGGCCGGCGGCCGCGAGCGCGGCGTCGACGGCGAACGGATAGGCGGGCGGCTCGAGGGTGAGGAGGTAGGCGCGGATGTCCGGGAAGTACTCGTCGATCGCGCGCGCCTCGTCGATGTCGTCGGTGCACAGCGTCGATGCGGCCATCATCGTCCGCGCGTGGTCGCCCCGGCCGGCGCCGACGTAGAACATCGCGTGCTTCTTCTTCATGTGCCACCACGGCGGGACGTCGACGGGGGTGACGACGACTGGCGGCAGGTCGAGCAGCGGCTCGTCGAACCATTCCATGGTCCACGGGTCGCGGTGCGAGAACAGCACCGCGGCGATGTTGTCGGCCGGGTTGGCGCCGAGGGTGAGCGTCTGCGTGTACGGCTCGACCGCGTTCAGGCGGGCGACGAAGCGCTGCAGCTCGGCCTTCTCGGCCGGGTCGTCGAGGAGCAGGTCGGCCAGCGCCGCGCTGCCCCCGACCTTGACCGTGAAGTCGGCGCTGGCGTTGCCGAGGCCGATGACGAGCTGGCCGTCGATCTCGCCGGCGTGACATTGTAAGCAGTTGGCGCTGACGAGCTCGACCCCGCTGGCGCCGACGAAGGCGGTCTTGTCATAGGGAAGGTTCGCGTTCTTGCCGTCACGCCCGGGCAGGCGCAGCTCCTCGGGGGCGTCGGTGAAGACCTGCGAATAGGCGGTCCAGGGGATCCCGCAGCTGACATAACCATTGTTGACGAGGGCGTGATATCCGGCGTCCGGATCGCCGTCGCGCTGCGGGTCGGCGGGGATCGGGTGCAAACCATCGGGCGAGTCGCCGGTGGTCGGTGCGCCGGTGGTCGAGACGTCGGTGGTCGAGGCGTCGGTGGACCCGGCGCCGGTGGTCGAGGCCTCGTGCGTCGTCGCGCCGGTCTCGCCGGCGGTCGGCTCGCTGCCGCCGTCGGTCGCCGCGACGGGGCTCGTACACGCGAGGGGGAGGGTGCACACGAGCGCGAGGCGGCGGGACATCGTCGCATCGTAGCGGATCTGGCGGTGGCGGCGACGCGGCAGCCGGCCCGCGCGCGGGAGTGACATGTCTCCAGGGACATGTCCGTTCGAGCGACCGGCATGCGCGCTGGCGCGCTGCAACGCCGGCGAGCGCGTCCGCAGTTGATGGCCGGATGGGGGTCCGGGTAGCCTGGGAGAATGATGCGTTCGCTCGGCGTGGGGGTCGTCGTCGGTGTGGTGGCTTGCGGCCCGACCCCGCCGCCGGAGAGCGACACCGAGGGCGGCAGCTCGGACAGCTCGGGCGGTGGATCGATCTCCGGCGTGCCGATGACCAGCGGCGGACCGACCTCTCCGCAGCCGAGCACCGACCCGACGATCACCACGACTCCGGCGCCGACGACCGGGGCGGTGACGACCGACATCGAGCCGACGACCACCGGCGAGACGGCGACGTCGTCGCCGACGACGCCGACCTCGGCCACCACCGATTCGACGACTTCGGCCGAGGACTGCGGCGGCGGCTCCGACTGTCCTTCAGGTCAGGTGTGCGTCGCGGGCGCCTGCGTCGGCGTGCAGGAGCTGCCGAGCTGCGGGGTGTTCTCGGAGGTGACCTCGATCTTCCCGCTGGTCCACGCGCCGACCTCGCTCGTGGTGGCCGACCTCGACGGCGACGGCGACCTCGACATCGCCACGGGGGCGCCGCAGGTCTCGGTGATCGAGGTGCAGGTCAACTCGGGGTCCGGTGATTTCTCGCCCGGGTCCGTGATCGCCTTGATCTCGGCGACGGGCGAGCTGCACCTGGCCGCGGGCGACCTCGACGTCGACGGCGACACCGACCTCGCGGCGGCGCAGCAGGTGGCGAGCGACGTGAACGTGCTGGTCGGTCAGGCCGGGCAGTGGACGGTGAAGCCGAAGCTCGAGGCCGCGAGCGGGACGCGGCGCGTGCACTTCGGCGACGTCGACGACAACGGCGGCGCCGGCGGCGACCTGCTGACGATCAGCGAGACCAGCCCGACGATCGGCACGTGGCTCGGCGACGGCCTCGGCAACTTCGCGCAGGGCATGCCGGCCGACGTGCCGGTCTCGCTCGCCGTCAGCGTCCTCGACGTGTCCGGCGACGCGCTCTCCGATCTGGTCGGACCGACGAGCCTCGACGGATTCACGACCGCGCGCGTGTTCACCGGGGTGCTGGGCGGCGGCTTCACCGAGTCGGTGGCGCTCTCGGCCGGCGGCTCGCCGATCTCGCAGGCGCTCGCGGGAGAGCTCGACGGCCCGGTCGGCCACGAGATCGTCGGCTTGACGCAGGACGACGAGGGCGGGCTGGTGGCGGTGTGGCGCGCCGAGCAGCCCGGCGAGTGGCTCGCGGTGCCGCGGCTCTGGCGAGCGCCGGCGGTGCTCACCGGCGGGCTCCTGGCCGACTTCGACGGCGACGGTCTGCTCGACCTCATCGCCGGCGGCGACGCGGCGTCGGTCTCGGTGCTGCGCGGCGACGCCGACGGCGGGTTCTTCTGCTCGAACACCTTCGCGCTCGAAGCACCGGCGCCGCGCGAGCTGCTGGCGGCGGGTGACGTCGACGGCGACGGTCGGATGGAGATCGTCGCGGGCGCGCCTGATCTGCTCGAGATCCAGATCCTCACCACGCTATAGGGCATGGCTCGATTGCGCGTACAAGGACGGCGATTCGCGGCGCAGCGGGCCTGCATCGCGATGTCGATGGGCAGTAGTGCGCAGCGCGAATGCGCGCTGCGAAGCGGCTCGGCTTGACACGGCTGCGCGGCCGGTCGGATAAGGCTTGGCGGCCTTTGGCGGCCCTCGCACTTATGGCGAAACCGATCATCGTCACCTGGGGCGGCGTGCAGTCGACCTTCGATCACGAGAAGCTCGACCGCGCCAAGCTGTACGGCAAGCGGCAGCGGCAGATCCTCGACCCCCACGAGCAGCGCTGCGAGCGGGCCGAGCTGTCGCGGGACGGCACCCTGCTGATCCGCTCCGGCATGACCGCGCAGGGCTACTTCGACGAGGGCAACGCGTGGATCCCGAACGGCAAGCTGGTCGGGCTCGACGCCGACGGCAAGCCGCTGCCGCACATCCCCAGCACGCTGGGCGAGGCGCAGAAGCTCGAGGGGCCGGTCGATCCGGGCGAGCTGCTCGACCTGGCGGTGCGCTCGGTCTACACGCTCGACCCCAACGGGCTCGACCCCAAGCTCGAGGGCGAGCTGCGCGGCGGCAAGGTGTTCCGCTTCGTGTTCTGCTACCGCGGCGGCTACGACACCGAGCTGGCCTACCTGGTGTGCAACGGCGGCGCCTACTTCGCGCTGGTCGGCTCGCCGGCGGTCAGCGACTGGTGCGAGCTGCAGACCACCGTGGCCGACGATCCGGGCGGCGACGACGACGGCGACGAGCTCGACTTCGAGATGTTCTGAGGGACAGGTCAGGGAGACAGCCATGCGCAAGATCCAGCTGATGAACGAGGAGAAGCGCGACGCCACGCTCGCGCTCGAGTCGGTCAAGGAGAAGCAGGGGCCGGTGTCCGGCGTGCCCGGCAAGAAGCTCGAGTTCCGCCGCTACCTGGCCACGACCGAGGCGGGGACGTACGCCAAGCTCAGCGCGCAGCCGGGCGACCTGGCGCAGGCGCTGATCGACGGCGACCCCGAGATCGACATCGAGCAGGTCGGCAAGCAGGTCGGCGACACGCAGACGGTGTTCCTGTCGAGCAAGGGCGAGGTGCTGCACGCCTCGCCGAAGCTGGTCGACGTGCTGTTCGGGCCCGACGGGGCCGAGCGCGAGCGCAAGCCGGCGGCCGACATCCCGGCCAACACCAACGAGAAGGAGTCGCCGGTGCGGTTCACCCCGCGGCGGCTGCCCAAGGCCGAGGTGGTGACCAAGTTCGCGTTCCGCCGCACCATCCAGATCAAGCACGTCGACGGCCTGTCGTTCGACTTCCTGTTCAAGATGGCGAAGGAGCTGCACGACAAGGGCGAGCTGGCGCTGCTCGGCGCCGGCAGCAAGGGCCGCGACCCGCTGATCTTCCAGGAGAACGGCTCGCCGTACCGCGGCTTCCTCGAGGGCCGGGTCGACGGCCAGAAGTACAAGCTGCTGCTCCACCTCTCGAACCTCGAGCTGCGCGCCCCGGGCGCGGCGGCGACCTGACCTTCGGACAGACTGGAGATTGTCATGAGCCTGTTCTCCACCGACAGCGCCCGTCCGCTCGGCAAGGGCAAGCAGAGCCCGGCCGGCAGCCTGCTCGATACCGAGCTGGCGGCCATGTTCCGCAACTACAAGCGCGCCGTGGCCGGCAGCTACCGCGCGCTGCCCTTCGAGGACCTGGCCCGCGGGGCGGTCCCGTCGGGCGTGCTGCAGGTGTCACCGAAGGTCGACGGCGAGCTGTGGTTCCTGGTGCTCGACGAGCAGCAGGCGATCCTGTGCTCGCCGACCGGCCGCGTGGTCTCCGGCGACGTGCCGGTGCTGCTCGAGGCCAAGGCGGCGCTCGGGCGCAAGCAGGGCCGCACGGTGCTGGCGGGCGAGCTGTTCGCCGCCAAGGCGCCGGGCCAGGGCCGGCCGCGCGTCGGCGACCTCGGGTCGGCGATGGGCGGCGAGGCCCAGGCGCAGGTCGAGCGCATCGCGTACTTCGCGTTCGACGTGCTCCACGGCGGCGACGCCGAGACGCCGCAGCGGCCGCCGCTGTACGTCGACCGCCTGGCGCTGTGCCAGCGGCTGCTCGCCGGCGGCAAGCGCCTGCAGGCGATCAAGACCGAGGCGGCCAGCAGCGCCGAGCAGGTGATGCAGCGCTGGAACGAGTGGGTCGAGGGCGGCAAGGGCGAGGGCCTGGTCGTCCGCACCGCCGACAACCTGGTCTTCAAGCTCAAGCCGACCATCGACATCGACGCGGCGATCATCGGCTACACCGACAGCTCCGACGAGCCCGAGGCGGTCGGCTCGCTGCTGCTGGCGATGATGCGCGACGACGGCCAGTTCCAGGTCATCGGCGCCTGCGGCAACATGCCGACCGAGCAGCGCAAGGCGTTCTACCAGCAGCTGTCGGGCAAGAGCGTGGCCTCGAACTACCGCTACGCCAACAGCAAGGGCGCGCTGTACCGCTTCGTCCCGCCGGAGACGGTCATCGAGGTCAAGGTCACCGACATCCAGGGCGAGGACTCGAGCGGCGACCCGATCCTGCGCATGGTGCTCGAGCACTCGCAGACCGGCTGGCGCACGATCCGGGAGATGCCCGGCGTGTCGATCCTCCACCCCGTGTTCTCGCGGATCCGCAGCGACAAGACGGTCAACCCGGTCGACATCCGCGTGGCCCAGGTGCTCGAGCGGGTCCAGATCGACAGCCTCAACAAGAAGGCCGAGCGCCTGGTCCTGCCGGCCTCCGAGGTGATCCGCCGCGAGGTCTACGCCAAGAGCGCCAAGGGCCAGCAGGCGGTGCGCAAGCTCGTCATCTGGCGCACCAACAAGGAGAAGACCGACCCCAACTACCCGGCCTTCGTGGTCCACTGGACCGACTTCTCCGCCGGCCGCAAGACGCCGCTCGAGCGCGAGGTCCGGCTGGCGCCGACGCTCGGCGAGGCGCTGAAGATCGGCGACGAGATGATCGCCGAGAACATCAAGAAGGGCTGGGACAAGGTCGGCTGAGCGGCTGACCGCCAGGGCATGTCCATCGGGACATGACGAAAGGGGCAGGTTCTTCGGGACCTGCCCCTTCGCGCATGTGCGGGCGGCCATGTCGCCGGAGCGCCCCGCGGCTCGGGCCGCCTCGCCGCGGCGGTCAGGCCGTCTCGCCGCCGTCGATCGCCAGGGCCTGGCCGGTGACGCCGCCGGCGCCGCGCCGCGCCAGCCAGGCGACCAGGTCGGCGACCTCGGCCGGGCTGCGCAGCCGGCCCTGCGGCGAGAAGCGGGCCAGCGCCTTGCGGGCGTCGTCCTCGCTGCGGCCGGTGGTCGCCTGGATGTTGCGCGCGGCGTCGGCGACGATGTCGGTGTCGGTGAAGCCGGGGCAGACCGCGTTGACGGTGACGTCCTTGCTGGCCAGCTCGACGGCGAGGGCCCGCGTCCAGCCGAGCAGGCCGGCCTTGCTGGCCGAGTAGGCGGCGGTGTACGCGTAGCCCTTGATGGCCGCGGTGGAGGCGACGTTGACGACGCGGCCCCAGCCGGCCGCGAGCATGCCCGGGACGAGCGCGCGGGTGAGCACGAACGGGGCGGTGCAGTTGAGCTCGAGCAGGCGCGCCCAGGCGTCGTCGCCGGTGCGCGCGAGCGGGGCCGAGAGGGCGGCGCCGGCGTTGTTGACCAGGACCTGGACGCGCGCGCCGAGCTGACTCTCGAGACCTGTCACTTCGGACAGGAAGGATGCGCGGGAGGCCGCGTCGCCGAGGTCGACGGTGAGGACGTGGGCGCCGTGCGGGGCGGTGAGCTCGGCCCGCGTGCGGTCGAGGACGTCGCGGTCGCGGCCGGCGAGGACGAGGGCGTGGCCCGGGGCGAGCGCCTCGGCGACGGCGCGCCCGATCCCGCGGCCGGCCCCGGTGATGAGCGCGAGCGGTGCGTTCGACATGGGCGGCAGTGTACTCGGGGCGCGCCGCGGCGCGGGGCCTGGCCGGCGACGACGGCTCACGCGCGCGGGTCGAAGGACGTCGGCCGCGGCGCCGCGGCGGTTTCGCCGATCGCCGGCAGCGGCGTGTCCAACCCCGGCAATTGATCGGAGACCGGCCGTCACTGTCCCGGCAGACGCAGTCGGCCGGCCCGTGTCCCCGCGTGGGGTGGAAGAGGGTCGGCCGGGGCGTCGCCCATTCGAAGGAAGAGACGATGAAGTCGAGGACCGTTCAATTGCCACCCGTGCGCCGCGCTCAACAGAAGGTGTTCGCCTGGATCGGCGGATCGCTGCTCTTGAGCGGGTGCCCGGGCCTGCCGGCCGCCGGCGATCCGTCGACCGAGAGCGACCCCTCGTCCTCGACGAGCGAGACGACGATGGCGTCGAGCGAGGCGACCTCGACGACCAGCAGCGAGCCGACGACCGGCTCGACGAGCTCGACGGGCGAGGAGGCGACGAGCTCGACGAGCGACGGCTCGACGAGCGACGACTCGACCACCGCCGAGATGACGACGAGCTCGACGAGCGACGGCTCGACCACCGAGGGGGTGATGACGGGCGAATCGACGAGCGAGGGGACGACGACCTCGACGACGGGCGACACGGAGACGACCTCGACGACGGACGACTCGACGACGGACGACTCGACGACGAGCGACTCGACGAGCGAGGGCTCGACGACCGACGACGTCCCGGCGATCTGCGGCGACGGCTCCGTCGATCGCGGCGAGGCGTGCGACGACGGCAACAACCTCGGCGGCGACGCCTGCACGCCCGCGTGCGAGGACAACCCGAAGATCGTGCAGCTCGCGTGCGGGACGTTCCACTCGTGCGCGGTGCTGGAGGACGGGACGATGCGGTGCTGGGGCGCCGGGTCGGCCGGCCAGATCGGCTACGGCGACACCGCCGCGCGCGGGGACCAGCCCGGCGAGCTGCCGACGCCGTCGGTCCCGCTCGGCGGCTCGGTGCTCCGCGCCAGCTCGAGCGGCATGCACACCTGCGCGGTGCTCGACACCGGCAAGGTCCGCTGCTGGGGCATCGGCTCCGGCGGGGCGCTCGGTAACGGCGCCGGGAGCGGCACTGTGGGCAACGACCCGGGCGAGATGCCGCCGGTCGACGTCGACGTCGGCGCGCCCGTGCGCGACGTGGAGGCCGGCGGCGGCTTCACCTGCGCGATCACGGAGACCGACGCGGTGCGCTGCTGGGGCAGCAACCTCGGCGGGAAGCTCGGCTACGGGCACACCAACAACCTCGGCGACCAGCCGGGCGAGCTGCCGGTGCCCGACCTCGAGCTCGGGGGTCCGGTGGCGCAGATCGCCGCCGGGACCAACCACGCGTGCGCGGTGCTGAAGGACGGCACGCTGCGCTGCTGGGGCAGCAACGCGTGGGGCGAGCTCGGCTACGGCGACACCGAGGCGCGCGGCGACGAGCCGGGCGAGATGCCGCCGCCGCCGGTGGACGTGGGCGGGCCGATCGCGCAGGTCGCGATCTCGACCGACTTCGCGTTCACGTGTGCCCTGCGGACCGACGGCGAGGTGCGGTGCTGGGGTCAGAACGACGACGGTTCGCTCGGCACCGGCATCGGAGACGACGTCGGCGACGAGCCGGGCGAGATGCCGCCGCCCCCGGTCCCGCTCGCGGGGCCGGCCACCTCCGTCTCGATCGGCTCCCTGTCCGGCTGCGCCTTGCTGGCGACCGGCGAGCTGCAGTGCTGGGGCAGCAACACCCACGGGGCCGCCGGCGTCCCGGGGCAGAGCACCGTCTGGACCCCGACGATCATCGACGTCGGCGGGCCGGTCCTCCACCTCGACAGCGGCAACAGCCACCGCTGCGCCGCGCTGGCCGACGGGACGCTGCGGTGCTGGGGCGGCAACATCTTCGGCCGGCTCGGCCTGGGCCACGAGATGACGGTCGGCAAGACCGAGTCGCCGGCCTCGGTCGGCACGGTGCCGTACTGACGGGCTGAGTCACGGGGCGAGCCGGGCCGGCGCGGCTCGCCGTCGAGCGCCCAGGAGCGCCTGGCCGATCGATGATGACCCATCACACCTGTTTCGAGCGACAGTGATGCGGCGATCGGTCCCGGAGCGGTCGGCCGCACGCGAGCGCACGCACCCGGCAGCGGCTCGCTCATGAGATGTTTTTGCGGACATGTCTGAATGGACATGCTCTTCGTTCACGTGTCTCGACGGACGCTCTCGCGCCTACTTCTTGAACGGCGAGATCAGGTCGGGCGAGGTCACGGGCGCGGGGTCGGGCTTCGGCTTGGCCGGCGGGGGCGGGGCCGGGGGCGGCGGCGGAGGCGGGGCCTCGTGCTTGGCCTCGGGCTTCTTGCTGCCCGCGGTCTTCTTGGCCGGCTGTTTGCTTGGGGCCAGCGGCTCGAGGGCGACTGCGACGGCACGGTCCTCGCTGGGCACGAGCTTCACCTGGGCCTCGGCGCGGCCTTCGGCGCGCAGGCGGAGCTGCCGCTCGACGTCGCCGCGTGGCACTCGCAGGCCGTGCGGATCGGCGGTGCTGCCGAGGATCGCGCCGCCCTCGTCGAGCACCTCGGCGGCGACGCCGGCGGTGTCGATCCGCACGGTCACGGTCGGTGGCGTCAGCGGCAGCAGGTCGGGCGCGGGCGGCGGCCCCGGCGGAGGGGCGCGGGCGGCAGCGGCAGCAGCTCGGACGCGTCGGCGACCGAGACATGTTCTTTGGGACCTGTTGCTTCGGGCCTGTCCGAAGGGTCCTGTTGGGTGAACAGCACGAGCGCGCCGGCGGCCAGGACGGCGCCGGCGAGGCCGGCGACGAGGGCGAGGTTCAGGCGGCGCGGCGGCGGGGCGAACGGGGCGGGGAAGGCCGGCGCGGTGGTCTCGGGCAGGGTCGGGCGCGGCGGGGCGTCGGCGCCGCGGAACTGCATCGGCGCGCCGCGGACCGGCTTGGCCCGCAGGGTCTCGGGGACGATCTCGGGGGCGACGCCGGCGTCGACGGCCACGAGCGCGGCGGCCAGCTCGTCCATGGTCTGAAACCGCAGGTCGGGGTCCTTCTGCAGCGCCTTGAGGACCACGGCCTCGGCGGCGGCGGGGATGTCGGCGTGCGGCGCGATGTCCCGCGGCCGCGGCGGGGCGTCGAACATGTGCTTGTTGAGCAAGCCCATGAAGGTGTCGGCGATAAACGGCGGCTTGCCGGTCAGCAGCTCGAACAGGATCACGCCGACGGCGTAGATGTCGACGCGGTGGTCGTGGCGCAGGCCCTGGGCCTGCTCGGGCGACATGTACTCGGGGGTGCCGAAGATCATGCCGGTGCGCGTGAGCGCCTGGCCGACGCCCTCGTCGGGGTTTTGCAGCTTGGCGATCCCGAAGTCGAGGACCTTGACGACGTCGCGGCCGTCGCGGACGAGCCGGAAGCAATTGCCCGGCTTCATGTCGCGGTGGACGATCCCGCGGTCGTGCGCGGCCTGCAGGGCGCGGCAGAGCTGCACCGCGATGTCCCGCACGCGCGGCCACGGCAGCGGCGCCTCGCGCTGGATGACCGCCGCGAGGTCCTCGCCCTCGAGGTACTCCATGACGAAGAAGGCCGCGCCGTCGGCGGTCTCGCCGAAGTCGTGGATCTCGATCACCCCGTCGTGGTCGACGGCGGCGGCGGCCCGCGCCTCTCGCAAGAAGCGCTCCTTGAGCTCGGGCCTTGTCGCGTACTCGGGGGCGAGGATCTTGATCGCCACCTTCTTGCGGATGAGCGCGTGCTGGGCCAGGTACACCGAGCCCATGCCGCCGGCGCCGAGCAGCCGCTCCAGCGTGTAGGTGCCCTTCAGGAGCTCGCCGAGCCGTCGGTCGACGCGCGGCGTGCCGGCGTCGGGCTCGGCGGGGCGGACGGTCTGCGCGCCGGCGTCGATCGGCTGGGTCTTCGCAATCGGCTCGGACATCGCGGCTCCGTGCGCGCGGGCGCGGGAGGCTCAGTGTGGCACCGACCGCCGGCGCCCGTGAAGGTCGGGCATCGCCGGTGCGCGCGTGCGGTCGATAACGCGCGGCGCGAACGCAGGTCGCTTGTCGCTGCTTCGCCGGTGGTGGTAGCGTCGGTCGTGCTCTCGCGCGGACGGAGGCGTCGAAACGGCCGAATTCCCGCGCTGGCGCGGTCCTGTCGGCTCGCCGCCGCGATCGGCCTGAGCCTCGCGCTGGGCCTCGGCGGGCCCGCGGCGGCGCACCAGGCCGAGCCCGCGGCCGGCGCCGACGAGGCCGAGGCGCAGCGGCTGTTCGAGGAGGGCTCGAAGGCCTACAACCTCGGCAATTTCGACGTGGCGATCGAGCAATTCGAGGCGGCGTACGAGCTGAGCCACGCCGACGCGCTGCTCTACAACCTCGGTCAGGCGTACAGCAAGCGCTACGAGGTCGAGGCCGATCCGGCGCACCTGCGCAAGGCGCGGGTGCTGTTCCTCAACTTCGCCAAGATCCGCGAGGCGGCCGGCAGCGACGCTCGCGACGCGCGGGAGCGGATCGCGGCGATCGACGCGCAGCTGGCCGAGCTGGGCAAGGGCGAGGCGCAGCCCGAAGGTCCGGCGCCGGCGCCCGAGTCGCCGGCGAAGCCGCCGTACCGCCCGCGCGCGGCCGGGATCGCCGGCTACGCGCTGATCGGCGCGGGCCTGGTCCTCGGGACAGGTCTCGGCGCGCTCGGCCTCGTCAGCGCCGGGCGCATCGACGACCAGCGGCGCGACGAGTGGCAGTACGTGCCGCTGTCGGGCGCGCGCGAGCAGCAGTACGCGGACAATTACCAGTCGGCGCGGGCGCTGGCGTTCGCCGGCATCGGCGTCGGCGGGGCGCTGCTGGTCACGGGCGTGGTGCTGGTCGCGGTCGACGCGGCGCGCGGCAAGACCGCTCCGCGCCGCGCCCAGCTGCGGCCCGGCGGCCTGGCGGTGGCGTTCTAGCGGAGGTTCATGCGCGCGTCTCTCCTCGCTCTCGGTCGCAGCGATCGCTGCGGTCAGCTGCTTCCAGGTCGAACCATTGCCCGACTGCGGCCAGAACGCCGGCGAGGGCGGGCTCTACACGCCGCACTACGTGTGCATGCCGCGGGCCGGCGCGCCGCTCGAGATATCGATCGCGCCGCGTCGCCTGCTGCGCGGCGACTTCGACGACGAGGGGGTCGACAACGACTTCGCGGTGCTGCTCGACCTCGGGCGCATCCAGATCCACACGACGCGCGATCAGAAGACGGTGCTCGGCGCCAAGCTCGAGGCGGAAGGCCGGGTCGAGGCGATCGCGGCGGCCCGCTTCTTCGGCGAGGGCCACGGCGACGATCTGCTCGGCGTGACCGCGGGCGACAAGGGCAGCGGCACGGCCGGCAAGGTGTTCGGGTTCCACAACGGCGGCGACATGTTCGCGCGCACGTCGCCCGAGCAGTTCGACGCGGCGACGCTGGTGCCGTGGGGCAATTGCCCGGCGCCCAACAGCATCGAGACGCTCGACGTGGTCGACGTGGAGAACGCGACGGGGCTGGCGATCGGCTGCGACAGCGGACCGCCGACCGCGGAGAAGCCCGAAGACGAGCCGCTCGACGGGATCGTGGTGGAGGCCGACGACGCGGTGCCGTTCGCGTTGCAGCGCCGGGTGGGGCTGAAGATCCCCGAGCTCACCGGGATCCACGCCGTCAACGTCGCCCAGCTCGACGGGCTCGGCTTCGAGGACATCGTGGCCGCGCACACGCCGATGGACAGCGAGCACGAGTCGCTCGCGATCTACCTGGTGAGCAAGGACGCGTTCACCATGAACGCGGATCAGGCCGAGCGCCTCGATATCCCGCTGACGCACTTCGAGATCCGGCGGGTGCTGCTCGACGATCTCGACGGCGACGGCGACGTCGACCTGGTCGCGGTGCACCCGTCGGACCGCGGGATCACGGTGGTCCGCCAGCGCCGCAGCGAGCCGCTGCTGTTCGAGGAGCCGCAGTTCTTCGCCGTCGGCCAGGAGATCCGCGACGCCGAGCTCGGTGACTTCACCGGCGACGGCGAGGTCGACATCGCGGTCGCTCACGACGTCGACGGCACCGGCCTCAACGCGGTCAGCGTCCTGATCCGCACCCATGACCTGTCCCCGGGCCAGGTCGACTACGCGCTCGCGCCCGCGGGCGAGGTCAGCGGCGAGATCGTCGACCTCGAGCCGCTCGACTACGACGGCGACGGCCGCATCGACATCGGCGCGGTGGTGAAGGTCGGCAGCGAGGGGCGGGTGCTGTTCTGGCTCAACCGCTCGCCCGCGGGCGAGTAGCGCCTCCGACAGCGGGGCGGGTGTTGTTCTGGCTCCATCGCTCGCACGCGGGCCAGTCGCGCTCGTTCGCGCGTCCTCGGGCGTGAGCGGCGGCGCGAGTCGGATTTAGGCCGGCGGGATATGCTGGCCGCAATGGTGCGTCCTGAAGACGAGGGCGAGCAGGACCCCGAAGGGGCGGCTCGGCCGCGTCATGCTGCACCGTTCCAGCGGGTGAGAGTCCCGCCCGGGTAGGCGCCGGAGCGCCCGGTAGCAGGCCCCAGGCGCGAGGAGAGATTCTCGCGGCCCGAGCGGGGCGTCAAAAGCCTCTACGGAGGGAGCAAGAACGCGGGCCGCAACATGAAGTGAAGCCTGCAGCCTCGACAGAGAAACAATGGAGGAGCCGAGCCGCTCATGTCACGGCGAAGGCCACGTCCACCGCGCAGTCATCCGGATCAGAAAGCGCGGTGGGTCCTCCCGGGGTACGGGGCGCAGCACGCGTTCAAGGAGCGATGCGGAACAGGAGAGGCCCGTCTGCACGGCCCGTGTCGGGGCGAGGCGACTCGTATAAGCCGAAGGCGAAGTCGAGCGCTGTGCAGCGGGAGTCCGAGGGGGCCGTAGTACCGGCGATGGCGGCGCAGAACAACGCCGCCGGAGGGAAGGGCCCCTGGGGTGGTCGTGTCGGAGAAGAAGGTAAGCGCGAGGGCATGGCCTGCAGGACAGGTCCCAACAACCCCACGCGGCGCAGGCCGCGTGACAAAGTGCGAGAACTTCGACGCCGACTGTGGGCCGCGGCCAAGCGGCATCCGGGTCGCCGCTTCCATGCGCTGTACGACCGCATCTTCAGGCGTGACGTCCTGAGGGAAGCATGGAGGCGGGTGAAGAGGAACAGGGGCTCGGCGGGCGTCGACAGACAGACGCTGGCCGAGGTGGAGGAGTACGGCGTCGATCGCTTCCTCGAAGAGATCGCCGACGAACTCAAGGGCGGGACGTACCGGCCGAGCGCGGTCATGCGGCGGTACATCCCGAAGGCGGACGGGAAGAAGCGGCCGCTGGGGATCCCGACCGTCCGGGACCGAGTGGTGCAGATGGCGGCGAAGCTGGTGCTGGAGCCGATATTCGAGGCGGACTTCCTTCCGTGCTCGTACGGCTTCCGGCCGAAGCGCAGTGCGACGCAGGCGCTCGAGCGCTTGCGCGTGCTGGGAGCGCGCGGTGGGAACCACGTGCTCGACGCCGACATCCGCGACTACTTCGGCAGCATCGATCACGAGCGACTGATGAAGCTCGTGGCGATGCGAATCTCGGATCGCAGGGTCCTCAAGCTGGTGCGGCAGTGGCTCGAAGCCGGTGTGATGGAGGACAGCGAAGTGACGGCGATGCTCTCGGGGACACCCCAGGGCGGCGTCATCTCACCGCTGCTGTCGAACATCTACCTCGGCGTCCTCGACAAGCTGTGGCAGCGACGACACGCCCACCTGGGCGAGCTCGTGCGCTACTGCGACGACTTCGTGATCCTGTGCAGGACCGCGAAGGCGTGCGAGGAGGCCGAGGTCAGGGTCCGCGAGATCCTGCGACGGCTCAAGCTGGAGCTGCATCCCGAAAAGACGAGGCGCGTCGAGCTGAGCCGGGGACGGCAAGGCTTCGACTTCCTCGGCTGTCACCTGCGCAAGCGCATGTCCGGGCCGATCTGGGAGAAGGAGCATCGCAGGGTGTACTTCCTCCAGCGCTGGCCTTCGCAGCGCAGCATGACGCGGGTTCGGCACCGCGTGAAGGAGCTAACTGGCTCGAACCGCAACGGGGTCAAAGATGTCCGGGTGCTCATCCGCGACATCAACCCCGTGCTGCACGGCTGGGGTAACTACTTCCGCACCGGGAACGCCGCCGCGAAATTCAATCAGATCGACACGTACGTATGGCGCCGGCTCACGCACTTCATGGTGCGGCGCCATGGCCGACACCTGCGAGCCAACGACGTCGAAGGTTGGACAAGCGACTTCTTCCATGACCACGGGCTCCACCGACTACGTGGGACCGTGCAGTACCCGGAGGCCGCGTAATGCGACGGCCCGAGAGACCACCGGTAAGCCGTGTGCGGGAAATTCGCATGCACGGTTTGAACGGGGGTCTTGCCCAACTTCTCCGCCTCATGCGGAAAGGAAAGTAGGATCTACCAATGGTGTCCGTCGGCCTGCTCCTCGTCCTCGCCGCGCCGCTGCCCGTGGCCGCGCCCGAGCGCCCGCCGGCGCCGATCCTCGGCGGCACGGTCGTCGAGTCGGACGCGTGGCCCGAGGTCGTGGCGATGATCTACGGGCCTTCGATCTGCACCGGCACGCTCGTCTCCGATCGCGTGGTCCTCACCGCGGCGCATTGCATCGTCTCTGCCACGGGGTGGCCGAAGTCGGTGCGCTTCGGCGGCGACGTCGGCGAGCCGGGCACGCGCGTCATCGCCGTCGAGCGCGTCGGGTCTCACCCCGAC
This sequence comes from Nannocystis pusilla, assembly GCF_026626665.1. Classification (GTDB taxonomy): domain Bacteria; phylum Myxococcota_A; class Polyangia; order Nannocystales; family Nannocystaceae; genus Nannocystis; species Nannocystis pusilla. The sequence continues at coordinate 4,391,209 of NZ_JAPNKE010000002.1, read as the reverse complement.
TACTGCAGCGACCTGATGACGTGCAAGTGGGACATCTGGGACTACGGCTATCTCGTGCTCGCCGAGCCCGCCACCGACATCGCGCCGGCCCGGCCGCTGCGCGTGCAGGACGAGTGGGACGAGACGATGGCGATCGGCGAGGTCGTCACCCTGGTCGGCTACGGGCTGAACGAGGCCGGGGTGACGGGGATCAAGCGGCAGGTCGACGCGTCGATCGTGCGGTTCAGCCCCACGGGCTTCGAGTTCCGGGCCGGCGGTGACGGCATCGACAGCTGCTCCGGCGACTCCGGCGGGCCCGCGTTCGTCACTCTGGCCTCGGGCGAGGTCCGTCTGGCCGGCGTGACCTCGCGAGGCTCCGAACCGTGCGGCAAGGGCGGTTATTATGGGATCCCCGCCGCAGTGTTGTGCTGGCTGCACGACGAGACCGGCGTCGACCTGCGCGAGCCGTCGTGCGGCACCTGCGATTGCCTCGACACCACGCCCGCCGAGCCGTCGCGCTGCGGGTGCCGGGAGGCCGGGCCTGCCGGCTCGTGGCTCGCGCTGCTGCTGCTGTGCGGGACGCGGCGCCGCGGCGGCCGGGCGCGGTAGCGCGGGCCGCGGAGCGGGGCAGGCTGGCGTAAGGGACATGTTTGATCGGGCAGGCATCGCGCGCCCGGTGGCGGCGCGCGGCCGCCGTGCAATGGACGTGTCTGAAAGGACAGAGGAACCTGCGAGGCCGGCCACGGGTGGTCGCGGGTGGCTCGGGTGCTGGTAAAAGAGACATGTCTGAACGGACATGCCCCCCGAAGCCGAGTGGCAGTGCTCGGCGGACCGCTTCCGGAGGGCCGGGGCGAGCGCGAGGACTCGGCTTGGCCCGCCGACCTCCCTCGGAGATCATGGGTCCGAACGGACAATGTCGAGGCCGTCGCGGATCGTGAACGGTTGGTCGTCCTCGTGCGCGCGTTGGAGGAACACCGCGATGTCCTGAAGGACAGGCGCGGCGCCCGCTCACTTCTTCTTGCCGAAGCGCGAGCCGATGGCGAAACCGACCAGCAGGGGCAGCAGGCCGATGACGGCCACCGCGGTGGCCCAGCCGGCCTCGGTCAGCTTGGCGCTCTCCGGCGGCTGGAAGTAGTCGCCGTGGGTCTGCAGGATGCTGCAGGTGGTCTCGCGGGTGTCGAGGCGGCCGGTGGAGAAGTCCTGGGTCGTCTTCTTGCAGGGGAAGATGTCCATGTGCGAGTTGGCGGCCACGAACCAGGTGGCGCCGACCAGCAGGAGGCCGAGGATCAGCTTGAGGGGGTGGGGCGGAACATCGCCCAGCCGTACCGCGGCGGTCTCGGAGGGTCAAGCGCCGGCGAGACACCCGGATGTCCCGAGACATGTAACGCTGTTACTCGGGCGTGGGCAGCAGCACCAGATCGCGGAGCGCGACGTGGGCGTCGGGGCGCTCCGGATCGACGACCTCCACCCGGAGCCGCGGGGCAGGGCCCGGCAAGGCGACGACCGTCGGCGGCGAGTGCCAGGCGCCGCCCAGGCTGTCGGGCGGGTCGAGCTCGAGCAGCAGGGCCTCGTCGGCCAGCACGCGGACGCGGCCGACCGGGCTCAGGCGGGCGCCTCGCAGGGTCATCGCCATGGTCGTCGACCTGGCGTTCGGGACATGTTCGATGGGGAAGGTCAGCGGGTCGCCGGCGCGGACCACCAGGGAGGGGCCGTCGAGCTCGCGGGCGCGGTCGAGGCCGGGGCGCAGGCGGGTGAGGGCGCGGCCGGCGGTGAAGCGGGCCGGGGTGACGCGGTGGCCGAGGTCGTGCGGCGGGCTGTAGGTGCGGGTCCAGCCCGGGGTGCGGTCGTCGGGGCCGCGGTCGGGGCCGAGCAGGCGGACCTCGGCGAGGCCGCCGTGGGGGCAGGCGAGGTCGTCGCGCGGGCGGGCGCTGCCCCACAGCTCGACGCGGCGCGGCGGGGTGGCGAAGGGGATCGGGCCGAGCGTGTCGCGGGCCCGCGCGGGGCCGGGGCCGGGCGGGTCGAGGGCGACCGGCTGGCCGTCGACGACGACGCGCCAGCCGGGGGTGTCGCCGCCGGGCTGGGCGACCAGGACGAGCGAGCCGGGGCCGGCGCCGGGCGGGAGGTCGAGGACCAGCGGGTGCTCGGTGTCGAGGCACGTCTGTCCGTCGGGCAAGTAATAAGAGGACAGGTGCAAAGGGCCAGGTCCTTCGGCGCGGCCCTCGTCGATCCGCCAGCTGCGGACGGCGGCCCGCCGCGCCGGGTCGACGCGCACCTCGAGCAGGCCGACGCGCAGGTCGGTGCGGGTGACGCGGTCGGGGATCCGCTCGTCCACGGGGGTGAGGCGGTCGAGGTAGAGCTCGGCGAAGGCGACCGGGCGAGCGACGAAGGGCGGCGGCAGCAGGTCGTCGACGAGCGCCAGCGGGGCGGCGCTGCCGGGGAGGCGCAGCGGGTGGGTCGACTCGCCGAGCAGCAGGTACACCGGCGGAGCCTCGGCGCCGGCGGTCGGGCCGGCGATCAGCAGCTCGTGCAGCGCGGCGTAGGCGGCCTCGCGGCTGCGGTAGGGCAGGACGGTGCGGCCGTGGCCGAACGCGAGGGCGCCGCCCAGCTGGCTGAACACGTGGACGTGGTGCCAGCCCTCGCCGCCGGCGAGGACGACCGCGCGCTCGGGGAGCTCGGCGGCCAGGTCGTCGATCAGGCGCTCGGCGCCGGCGAACTCCTGCAGGCGCGTGGCCGGGCTCCGCAGGTACGGCAGCGCCTGGGCGGCCAGCAGGCCGAGGCCGAGGACGAGGCTGACCCATCGGGCATGTCGCCCGAGACCTGTGTGTTCGGACAGGAACCGATGGACATGTACAAGAGCGCAGGCGGCCAGCAAGCAGGCGGCCGGCAGCAGCTCGGGGACGAGGTAGCGGCCGTAGTAGTAGAGGCCGACCTGGGGCAGGTTGCGCTGGGCGTAGAGGGCCAGGGCGGTGACCGGGAGGGTGGCGAGCGCGAGCAGCCAGACGTGGGCGGCGGTCGCGGGCGGGCGCAGGCGGGCGAAGGCGACCAAACCGAGGCCGGCGGCGAGCAGGAGCGGGGCGCCGAGCAGCGGCAGGGCGGGGTCGAGGCGGCTCCACGGCGGACCGGGCGCCCAGCGCAGCCACCAGGCCAGGACGGCGAGGGCGGCGAGGGCGGCGAGCACCCGCGGGAGCCGGCGGACGCGGCCGCGGACGAGGTCGAGGGCGGCGTCGAGGGCGAGGTAGACGGCGATCGCGCCGAGACCGAGGACGACCGCGCCGAGCGGCGACAGGGCGGCGACGGGGCCGAGCTGGCGCTTGAACTCGTCGTGAAGGTAGGGGTAGCCGGTGGCGAGGTGGAGCGCGAGGCTGGTCAGCAGCAGACCCAAGAGCAAGGTCGGAGCGGACATGCGCCGAAGGCCAGGTTCGGTGCGCAGCCACAGCACCACCAGCAGGCCCGGGGCGGACAGCCACAGGTTGCCGCGGACGAAGCCGGCGAGGCCGAGGAGCAGGGCGGCGGTGAGCTCGTGGCCGTGGGCGGAGTCGGCGGGGAACGAGGCCGAGGCGGAGGCCGAGCGCGGGTCGACGGCGCCGCGCGCGGTCGAGTCGGCCTGGCGCGCGGAGTCTCGGGCGGTCGAGCCGGCGGCCTCGGTGCGCGAGAGGTCGGCGGAAGCGAGCAGCGCGGGGCCGCGGGCGCTCGCGTCTGCGGCGCGCAGGTGGCCTTGCGAGCGATCGCGGTCGCGCGAATCGGCGTCGATGCGGGCGATGGCGGGGGAGCGCCCGTCGGCCGGCCGCGCGGGCTTGCCGGCGGTGGCGTCGGAGTCGTGGCCTCGCGGGGCGCCGGCGGCGGAGGCCGGCGCGAGGCCGCGGGCGACCGCGAGGGCGGCGGCGAGCAGCAGCAGGCCGGTGAGCGACTCGGTCAGCGGGGTGCGGGCGGTCCACACGGCGATCGGCGACAGCGCGAACAGGCCGGCGGCCAGCCACGAGGCGCCGGCGCGCGGCCACAGGCGCTCGCCGAGGGCCCACAGCGCGAGCGCCGAGAGCACGCCAGCGAGCGGGGCGACCAGTCCCATCGACCATGGCCCGAAGACCAGGCCGAACAGCGCGAGCAGAGACGGGTGGAGGTGCAGGAACTGCGGCACGACCTCGCCGTCGTCGCGCCGGTTCAGGTAGAAGCCGGGGCGGTAGGCGCCCTCGTAGCGGCCGACGCGGGCCGGGCTGCGGTCGGCGTGGTAGAGGCCGAGGATGTCCCCGGGGCCAGGTCGCAGCTCGGCCTCGGCGCCGGCGCGAGCCAGCACCGGATCGGTGTGGCCGGTCCGGCCGGTGCGCAGGGTGTGGCGGGCGCGGAGGACGTAGGTGCCCTGGTCGCGGCCGCCGAGGTCGGCGGGGATCGGCGGCCAGCGCAGGGCGGCGGCGGCCAGCAGCAGCGCGACGAGGCCGGCGGCCCGCGGCAGGCTGCGCGCGGGTCGGCGCCGCGGCGCTCGCTGTCCCCAGGGCCAGGCGAGCACCGCCAGGGCGATCGCGGTGAACGAGAACGACGGCGCGGAGAAGATGCCGCCCACCGCCAGCAGCGCGGCCAGCAGGCCGAGGCCGCCGAGCGTCAGCGCGGCCACCAGCGCGATCGCCTCGGGGCAGGCGAGCGGGCCGCAGCGCACCTGCCAGCGCCGCGCGAACGCGACGAGCACTGCGGCGAAGGCGATCACGGGCGGCACTCGGCGCGAGGATAGCGAAAAAATCCGCGCCCCTGGCGGGACGCGGATTGGAGCGGACATGTCTGTACGATCATGTCCGGCGGGGGCCCGGCCTATCGCCGAAACCCTCGCAGGTAAGCGTTCAGCTGCCCGAGGCGCGCCGCTTCTGCCCCGGCGGCGGCGGCGGCGTCGGCCGGTTGGTGGCCGCGGGCTGGCCGGTGCCGGGGCTCGGGACCTTGTGCATCGGCGAGGTCGACACCGTCTTGGCCGGCGTCTGCTCCTCGACCACCTCGACGTCGGTGCGGCGCACCTTGTCGCGCACGGTCTCGGTGTGCGTCTCGACCTCGCGGCCGACCACGACCTCCTCGACCACGCGCGCCTCCTTGGCGACCACGGCCTCCTCGGCGTACTCGGTCATCTCCAGCGACGACTCGCGGAAGGCGTTCATGTCCTCGCCGGTGGCCGGGCGGTCGACGGGGCGGCGCTTCACGGTCACGTGCTCCTCGCGCAGGCTGACCTGCTCCTCGACCGGGCGTTCGGTGACGCGCGCGTAGACGCGGACGCGGCCGTGCTCGATGACCCGCTTGCCGACCAGCAGGTCCTCCTCGACGACCTTCATCTCCATCGAGGTGTCCTTGAAGTGCGGCTGGTCCATCGTCTGCTGCTGCGCGCCGGCCTGACGGGCGGTGCCGATCGTGCCCGAGGCCTCGGTCGGCCGCTGGGTGCCCGGCGTCTGCTGCTGCTGCTGCTGCCGCATCGTCGCCCCGGTGGCGGCCGGCTGGGCGCGGTAGGTCTGGCGCTCGCGCGTGAGCTGCTCCATCGTGTACGGCTTGGCGCCGGGCTCGAAGCCCTTGTAGCCGGTGGCGTGGAAGTGCTCGCGGCGGCGATCGACGTCGACCGCGCCCGAGCCGCTCATCATCGAGGCGACGTCGGCGGCGCGCTCGTCGTTGGCCTGCACGAGCACGAGGGTGCCGCCGCGGCGCACGGCCTCGGCGTAGAAGTGGGCGTCGTGCTCGGGCACGCCGGCCTGGGTCAGCGCGCCGACCAGGCCGCCGAGCGCGGCGCCGGCGGCCGCGCCCACGCCGGCGCCGGTGAGGGCGGCCAGGAGCGGGCCGGCGGCGACGATCGGGCCGATGCCGGGGATGAAGATCGAGCCGATGCCGGCGAGGAAGCCGAGCACGCCGCCGACGCCGGTACCGACGATCGCGCCGGTCCCTGCGCCCGTCTTGGCGCTCTCGGCCATGGCCTCGTGGCGGCCCTCGGCGGGCTCCTTGTTGAGGTCGATCGGGATGTTCTCGAGGTTGTTGGCGACGACGCTGACGTCGGCGCGGTCGATGTTGCGCTTCAGCAGAGCAGTGACGACGGCCTGCGCGTCGTTGAAGTCATCGAACAGACCGATAACGGTTTTCATGGCGGCTTCTCCTGTAGTGGTGCGGTTGTGGGTGATAGTGATCGCCTCGGCGCGGAGGTGCAGGGTCTGCTGCTCGTGCATGTGCACGCGGTGGACGCGGACGTGCAGCTCCTCGCGGAGGACGAGTTGCTTCTGCACGACCACGACCTCCTCGTGGATCGGCAGGATCATGGTGTCGCCGTCGTAGCGGACCGGCACCGGCGCTTCGACCGGGCGGTTGACCGGGACCCGCCAGCTGACGACGTGATCCTCGACGCTGTCGAGCTCGAGCGGCTGGTCGCGCGCCTCGACGGTCTTGTCGATGCGCACGCGGCCGTGCTCGCGCACGCGGGTGTCGACGCGGAGCCGCTCCTCGAGCCGGGGGATGACCGTCTCCTCGCGCCGGCCGAGGAGCTCCTGGCTGTCCTCGGGGACAGGCGGCTGCTCCTCCGCGCGCGGCCCGGCGGCGGCGGCCTTCGGGTCGCTGTCCTCGGGGACATGTCTGGGCGGCGGGGTCGACATCGTCAGGTCATTGCGCGGCGAACACGTAGATCAGGACGGTGGCGACCAGCAGGACCAGCATCGCGGGGAAGACGACGGGGGTGAGCCACGGCGCGCGGGCCGACGGCTCGTCGGAGCGGGCGTGCGGGGTCCGCCGCTCGAGCAGCTGGGCGCTGGACGGAGGATGGATGCCGAGCTTGCGCATCGTGCTTGCCTCGCTTCGGACGGGTCGCCGCGGCGGGCTGGCCGCGACCCGGCTCCGAGGTCGCCTTGCTTGTGGGCCCGGTCCCGACCCGGCGCCAGCGAGCGGGTGCGCGAACTCCCCGAGCGACGTCGGCCGCGACGACGCCCAGGACCAGGCCCAGCCGACGCGAGATCCTCTATGCTGCGGCCGTGCTCCCGCGGACGTTCACGATCCTGACGATCGCGGCGGTGGCCGTCGCCGCAGGGTGGACGAGCCCGGCGAGCACCGCCGAGCTGCTGGCCAAGGAGGGCCCGGCGGAGCACGCGTCGCACGCGGTGCTGGCGGCAGCGGTGGTGGCGTGGCTCCTCGCAAGCCGGCCCGGCGGGCGAGCGGTGCCGCTGGCGATGGCCGGCTTCCTGGCGCTGGTGCTGGTCGAGGAGATCGACTGGGGCAGCGTGTACGGCTGGCCGGCCGTCGGCGAGCGCGTCGCCGCGGTGTTCGGCCACCGCAACATGCACAACGCCGCCCGCGGCTCGTCGTACCTGTTGTTCGCGCTGCCGCTGGCCGCTTATTATCTGGCCCGGGGACAGGTCGCTGGCTCGGCCGGGCGCGACCGATCCGCGACGAACGCTGGGCCTTCGCAGCCCTCGGCGCGCTGTTCGTCGCCGGCAACATGTCGGCCGCGTGGGAGCGGGCCGCGCAGGAGCTGCTCGAGCTGCTGCTGTACGCCCTGCTGCTGGCGACCGGGCTGCGGGTCGCGCGGGAGCCTGGCGGTAAGGACAGATGAGCGGTGCGCCCGTCAGGGGCGGTACTTCTGCGACGTGGCTCCGTCGCGGGCTGCTGCCTGGCGGCCGGCCGCCGGCCTGGAAGACCAGGCCGAGCTGGTACCTGGTGGCGACCGGGGACCGGATGATCCCCCGCCGGCTCAGCAAAGCATGTTGAAGTGCGCCGGCTCGACGGTCGTCGAGGGTCGCCGGCAGCCACGCGGTCTACGTCTCGCAGCCGTGGACCGTCGACGGTAGGCGCGCGAATCCTGGCAGAGTTGCTACGCTCGGAGACATCGGGAAGCGATGGACCTGCTCGACAAGATGGCCACGTATGTCCGCGTGATCGAGAGCGGCTCGTTCTCCGCGGCAGCCAAACATCTGAAGCTCACGTCGGGCGCGGTCAGCCGTCAGATCGCGGCGCTCGAAGCCGAGCTCGACGTCACGCTGCTGGCACGCTCCACGCGGTCGATGGCCGTGACGGCCGACGGTCACCGCTACTACGAGCACTGTCTGCGCGTGCTCCGGGAGGTCGCCGAGGCGCAGGCGATCGGTCGGTCCCGAGGCGTCGAGGGCACGGTGCGCGTGAGCGCTCCAGTGAGCTTCGGACTGGCCGCGCTGATGCCCCATGTGATCACGTTGCGCCAGAAGCATCCGTTCCTGAGCGTGGAGCTTCACCTCGAAGATCGCTTGCTCGATGCGGTGCTCGAGGGACTCGACGTCCTCGTCCGAGCCGGCGCGACCATCCCGATCTCCGGCGGCGTCGTCGCGCGAAGGCTGACCGCGTTTCCGTTCGTCCTGGTGGCAGCGCCGACGTACCTCGAGAGGCGAGGGGAGCCGCGGTCGCCCGAGGCGTTGGTCGGACACGACGCGTTGAGCTGCCACGTCGGGCCCGGTCCCGACGTATGGGCACTCGGCGACGGAGAGCGTGAGGCGCGCGTGGGCATGACCGAGACGGTCGTGTTTCGCTGCAGCGCCCTGCAAGGCGTCCGCGAGCTCGCGCTGGCGGGCCACGGGCTCGCGTTGCTCCCGGACTGGTTCGTGGCCGACGACCTGAGGCGCGGAGCGCTTTACGCCGTCCTTCCAGGATGGAGCACGGACCCCATACCGGTCAGCGCGATCTACCGAACCGCGCAGCGCGAGACACCTCGGGTGCGCGCTCTGGTCGACCATTTGGTGGAGGCGTTCGCCCGACCGGCAGCGCGCCGAGCGCCATAGACGGGTGCGCCCACGCGCGATTCGTGAAACTTCTGCACGACTGTCCTCCCCGCGAGTCGCCTACTGCGCCACGGGAGGCGAGCGCACACTGCTTCCAGTTTCGTCATGGAGGCACGCATGAGATTGAACGGAAAGATCGCCGTGGTCACGGGTGGGAGCAGTGGGATCGGCCTTGCCATCGCAAAGCGCTTCGTCGAGGCGGGGGCTCACGTCTTCATCGTGGGTCGGCGCCAGGCGGAGCTCGACGAGGCCGCGCAGCACATCGGAACCAATGTCACGGCGGTTCAGGGGGACGTCACGAAGGCTTCCGATCTGGAGCGCCTCCTCGCGCGCGTCAAGGAGGAGAAGGGGAAGATCGACGTGCTCGTGTGCAACGCCGGCGGCGGAGGCTTCGGGCCGCTCGGCTCGCTCACGCGGGAGGCGTTTCACGAAACGTTCACGGTCAATACCGCGGCCGTTCTCTTCTCCGTGCAAGGTGCGCTGCCCCTGCTGCGCGACGGAGCGTCGATCGTCATCGTCGGCTCGGTCGCGGGCTCGAAGGGGTTGCCCGGCGGGACGCTCTACGCGGGCGCCAAGGCGGCTGTACGCGCGTTCGCTCGTGTGTGGACCCAGGAGCTTAGCGAGCGGCGGATCCGGACCAACGTCCTCAGCCCTGGTCCCGTGAACACGCCCGCGATGCAACACGCTCCGGACGCGTTCCGTCACATGGTCCTCAAAGATGTCCCGATGGCACGCATGGCGTCGCCCGAGGAGATCGCCGAGGTGGCGTTGTTCCTCGCGAGCGACGCCTCGAGCTACGTCGCCGGCGTCGAGCTGTTCGCCGACGGTGGTTGGGCCCAGGTCTGACCGCAGAGCATCACTGCCGCGTGGCGCGCCCGCTCTCGAGGAACGTCGAGCAAGTAGGTCAGGTGGTGACGGCGCCCTCGGGTGCAGCAGCGCGAGCGCTGGCGTCGTCGTCGATGCCGAGCTCGGCGAGGACCTCGGACTCGCTCGCCAGCTCCTCGGTCGGCGCCGGCGCCAGAGCCTGGGCGCGGGCCGCCCGGATCCGCTCCACTCGGCCCTTGCGCAGCAGATACATCTCCTCGATCAGGCCGAGCGTGATGTAGCAGCCGACCAGCAGGATCAGCACCGCGGGCCGGGAGATCCGCACCGCCACCAGCACCCCGCTGGCGAGCAGCAGGCCGACCACTGCCGTCGTCCGCTTGGTCAGCTTCAGGTCCTTCATCGAGCGGAAGCGGACCCGGCTGATCATCAAGTACGACAGCACCGTCACCAGCGTGGCGACCAGGATGTGATTGGTCGTTTGGTTGATGCCGATCGCGTGGAACGCCATCACCGTCGAGATCAGCACCGTCGCCGCCACCGGGATCGGCAGGCCCAGCATGTACTTGCCCGGCTTCTCGTCGATCGCGCGCAGCGACAGGACGTTGAAGCGGGCCAGGCGGAACGCGCCGCCGGCGACGAACAGGAAGGCGATGAACAGGCCGGCGCGGCCGAAGCCCTCGAGGCCCCAGCGGTAGATCACGAGCCCTGGCGCCACGCCGAACGTGACGAGGTCGCTGAGGCTGTCGAGGTGCAGGCCGAGCTCCGACTGCGTGCGCGTGAGGCGGGCGATCCGGCCGTCGGCGGCGTCGAAGAACAGGCCGAGCATGATCGCCAGCGAGGCCTTGTAGAGCGCGTCGCTGCCCCCGCCCTCGTCGCTCAGCCGCGCGCACACCGAGATCGCGTAGAAGCCGCAGAACAGGCCCGAGAGGGTGAAGAGGTTCGGCAGCAGGAAGTAAGTCTTGCGGAAGTCCATCGCCCGGGGGGCTTTGAGGGTAGCAAGAAATCGCGCGTGGGGCGCTGCTTTGTCGCGTCCAGCGGCGAATTGCCGAGTTCGGTTGACAGCTCGCCGGGGGCGGTCGATGGTGCGTCCGCGCTCATGACGCTGCTCCTGCGGGTCGCCTACGACGGCACCGATTTCCACGGATTTGCCCGCCAGGAGGGCACCCGGACGGTGCAAGGGGCGCTCGAGGCGGCGCTGGCGGAGCTCTACCGGCAGCCGGTGCGGACCCGGGCCGCCAGTCGCACCGACGCCGGCGTCCACGCTTTGGGTCAGCTGGTGGGCTTCGAGCCGACGCTCTCGATCCCCGACCGGGGGGTGGTGCTGGGACTCACGAGCAAGCTGCCGCGCGACGTCGGGGTGCTGGGCGCGTGGCCCTGCGAGCTGCCCGACGGCCGCGCGGTCGACCCGCGGTTCTTCAACGACGGCAAGACCTACCGCTACCGGATCCGCTGCACCCCGCACCGCGTGCCGACCACGGCCCGCGGCGAGTGGCACCTGGCGCGGCCGCTCGATGTCGCGGCGATGCAGGCGGCGGCGCCGGCGTTCGTGGGCGAACACGACTTCGCCGGCTTCCGCGCCAGCTCGTGCCAGGCGCAGACCACGGTGCGGACGATGCTCGCGGTCGAGGTGGCGGCGACCCCGGCGGAGGAGCCGGCCGGGCTCAGCACGGTGGCCGCGAGCGACACGCCGGCGGTCGTGACCGTGACGGTCCGCGGCGAGGCTTTTTTGCAGAACATGGTGCGCATCATGGTCGGCACGCTGGTCGAGGTCGGGCTCGGGCGCCGGCCGCCGACGCAGATCGCCGAGCTGCTGGCGCGCCCCGATCGCCGCCGGACCGGGCGCACGGCGCCACCGCAAGGGTTGACGCTGGTCGAGGTCCACTGGCCCGATCCGTGGCCGCCCGCCGACTGGCAGACGCGCGCGCCCGGCCGGACGACGAGCCGCAGCCGCTCGCGGAACTGGTGTAGCTTCCCGCGCATGACGCTCTCCTTCGACAAGCCGGTGCGCGCGGTGGTCACCGGCGCGGGTGGTGGCCTCGGCCGCGCGTTGAGCCTCGAGCTCGCGCGGCGGGGCGCCCGGATCGTGGCCGCCGACATCGACCTCGCCGGCGCCGAGGAGACGGCGGCCATGGTCGAGAAGCTCGGCTGCAAGGCCTACGCGCGCGCGTGCGACGTGGCCAGTCGCCCGGCGGTGGCCGAGCTGGCGCAGGCGGCGACGTCGCTGCTCGGCGGGGTCGACCTGCTGATCAACAACGCCGGCGTGGCCACCAGCGGGCCGGTCGACGCGATCCCGCAGCAGGACTGGGAGTGGATCATGGGCGTCAACCTGTGGGGCGTGATCTACGGCTGCGAGCTGTTCGTGCCGCAGATGCGCGCGCAGGGCCGCGGCCACGTGATCAACGTCGCCTCGGCGGCGGGCCTGCTGTGCACGCCGACGATGGCGCCCTACAACGTGACGAAGGCCGGGGTGGTCGCGCTGTCGGAGACGATGGCCGCCGAGCTGGCGCCGGCCGGCATCGGCGTGACGGTGCTGTGCCCGACGTTCTTCCGCACCCGCATCATCGACGCCGGCCGCCACCACGGCAGCGACAAGCGGGCGTCGGCGGTGGGCAAGCTGATGGACCGCGCCACGCTGCAGGCCCCCGAGGTCGCCCGCTTCGCCCTCGACGCGGCCGCCGCCGGGACGCTCTACGCGCTGCCCCACGCCGACGGGGCGTGGCTGTGGCGGCTCGAGCGGCTGGCGCCGGAGCGGTTCTACCAGCAGCTGTTGCCGCGCTGGCTGGGCAAGTTCACGAAGCGCTAGACGGGTCGAAAGGACATGTCCTCGGGGGCATGTCCTTTCGGGCATGGTCTTGAAGACATGCCCGAGCGCTCAGCCGAGCGAGAGCACGCCGTGGATGCCGATCGCCATGACGATGACGATGGCGGCCAGCACCAGGACGGTGCGCTGCAGCGAGAACACGCGGGTCAGCTCGCGCAGGGCGTCGAGCAGGTGGGTGATGTCGTCGCCGCTGGTCTCGACGACCCGGTTGAAGGCGTCGACGGCCCGCTGCAGCCACAGGCCGATGAGCACGAACACGACGGCCTCGGCGAAGTCGCCGAGCGCGGGGCCGACGGCGGACCGCCCCTGAGTGACGAGGCCGGCGATCCCGAGGATCAGGACGAAGGCGCCCACCGCCAGCGAGGCCGCGGCGACGAACCGCATGGCGTCGACGAGCTGGCGGATGATGACGTTCTCCGCGGCCGAGAACTCGTAGTTGCGGGGGGTGCTCGTGGAGGGCATGGCGCCGCCAAGGGTATCAGCGCCGGCGAGACGCGCGAATTGGCGAGCCGCCGACGAGCGAGCCCAGGCGGGGCGGACAGGCCGAACGGGGGCACGAGGCCAGGGGCGTGGAGGACGGCGGCGAGGAGGTCGGAACCGGCGCGCCGGACAGGCGCGGCGAGCGGTGGACCTGCGCGGCGCGAGGTCGGTGATGCGAGGGGCGCGTGGCGCCGCGAGCGGGACACTGTTCGCTGCGCGGTGCTTCGCGTCGCAACGGGACGCCGTGAATTTCCGGGGCTCGGAGGTCAGGGGCCGCTGAGGCGGATGGCGAGGCCGCCCTCGGGGAACAGGCCGGCGACGACGTCGGCCCGGCCGTCGGCGTTGAGGTCGGGCAGGACGGCCTCGGCGACGTCGGCGGAGAACCCGAGCTGGACGGCGGCGGTGAAGCGACCGTCGCCGACGCCGCGCCACAGGCCGAGGCGGTCGCCGTGGAACAGGACGGCGTCGAGGCTGCCGTCGCCGTCGAGGTGGGCGAGGGCGATCGGGCCGGGGCGCGAGCCGAGGTCGGTACGTGGTCCTTCGGACAGGTCGGGGCCGAGCAGCGGGGCGAGGGCGACGGGCGCGGTGTCGAGGACGAGGACGTCGAGGATGTCGTCGTCGTCGAGGTCGCGCAGATAGAGGCCGCCGGGGCGCAGGCCGGTGGTCATGGCCACGAACGGGCCGAGGACGCCGGCCTCTACGGTGGCCCGCGCGAGGCCGTCGCTGCGCTCCCACTCGGCCAGGATCAGCTCGACCGGGCCGTCGCGGCGCAACCGGCCGGCGACGAAGCCCCCGGGCTGCAGGCGGTCGAGGCCGGGGACGACGACGGGGTGGACGATAGGGGAGGAAGCCGCCGGAGGCGTCGGCGCGGACGAGGCTGACGGCTGGCTGTTCGGACAGGCTGCCGAGGACGAGGAGGTCGCGGCGGCCGTCGCCGTCGACGTCGGTGACGGCGGTGGTGCGGATCTTGAGGCCCACGTCGACCTCGACGGCAGGCATGAAGCCGCCGGCGCGGTCGGCCCGGTAGACGAACACGCCGGCGTCACAGGAGGGGAACAGGAGGTCGGCGGCGCCGTCGAGGTCGAGGTCGCCGACCACCGGATAGGCGCTGCACCCGGCGACGCCGACGTCGCGCGGCTCGCCGAGGCCGCCGTCGCCGTCGCCGAGCCGCAGGTCGGTGGTGATGGTGCCCGCGGCGGCGCCGACGACCAGGACGTCGTCGACGCCGTCGCCGTCGAAGTCCCGGAGCGCAAGGCGAGCGGACTCGCGGCCTCCGACCTGACCTCGAGGACATGTTTATCAAAACAGATCTCGGCGTCGTGGTACTCGCCGTCGCCGCAGTCGTCGCTGCAGCCGGTCGATGCGAGCGCGGCGCAGACGGCGAAGACGAGGATGCGAACGGCCACCTCCGCAGGCTATCAGGCGCGGCGGCGGCCGCAAGCCGCGAGGTCCTGGAGGATGGTGTATGCTGGCGAACATGACCGCCGCGCCGAAGCTCGCCACCTACGCGGATCTGCTCGCCACGCCCGAAGACGTGAAGGCGGAGATCCTCGCCGGCGAGCTGATCACGCAGCCGAGCGCGCTGTTCGAGCACAGCTACGTGCAAAGCGGGGTCGTGGACGGGTTGCGCGGACCGTTCGACCGCGGGCGCGGAGGCCCGGGCGGGTGGTGGATCGTGGTCGAGCTCGATGTCCAGTTCACGGACCACGACGTGGTCCGACCCGACGTGGTCGGCTGGCGGCGCGAACGGTTGCCGTCGCCCTGGGGCAAGCGGCCGATCGACGTGGTGCCCGACTGGATCTGCGAGGTGCTGTCGCCCAAGAAGGGGGTGCGGCGCGACCGGGTGATCAAGCGCGACCTGTACGCCAGGCACGGCGTGCCCTTCTACTGGCTGATCGACCCGGTCGCGGCCGTGCTCGAGGCGTTCACGCTCGAGCGCGGGCGCTGGGTGCTGGCGGGGACGTACGACCGCAGCGCTGTCGCCCGCGTGCCTCCGTTCGAGGCGATCGAGCTGGTCGTCGCCGACCTGTTCATGCCCGAGCCGCCCGAGTCCGCGGAGGAGTGAGGCGCATGACGGGGAGCCGTCGACGTGGCCAGACGATGCGCGCCGGAACGTGGTAACGAGAGAGGATGTCGATGACGGGTCCCGACGATCGTGGCCACGCAGAGATCGAGGCGACCTACGACATGGTCGCGCGCCACTACGCGGCCGAGTACGCGGACGACCTGGCGGAGAAGATCCTCGATCGCGCGCTGCTCTCGGCGTTCGCGGAGATGGTCGGGCGTGGGGCCCTGGTCGGCGACCTCGGCTGCGGCCCCGGCTTCGAGGCGCGCTTCCTGGCGGAGCTCGGCCTCGGGGTCACGGGGGTCGACGTCTCGGGCGGCATGATCGCGGAGGCGCAGCGCCTGCACGCCGGCGTCCAGGGCCTGGAGTTCGTGCGGGGCTCGCTGCTGGCGCTGCCGTTCGGTGACGCCTCGCTCTCCGGAGCGGTGGCATGTATTCGGTGATCCACCTCGACGCGGCGAGGCGGGCGCAGGCGTACGCGGAGATGGCCCGCATCGTGCGGCCCGGGGGGCGCTGCTGCTGGCGGTCCACACGTCGGCGGCGGGGTTCCCGGCCGGATCGGTGCGCCGCCTGGAAGAATGGTGGGGCCATCGCGTCGGCCTCGACGGGCACTTCATTGCC
Organism: Nannocystis pusilla; assembly: GCF_026626665.1. Lineage (GTDB taxonomy): Bacteria > Myxococcota_A > Polyangia > Nannocystales > Nannocystaceae > Nannocystis > Nannocystis pusilla. The sequence continues at coordinate 4,375,677 of NZ_JAPNKE010000002.1, read as the reverse complement.
GCGGAGGAGGTCCTGGCGAGGCTCGACGAGGTCGGCTTCGAGCTCACCGCGCGGCTCGACCGCGGGCCGAGCACGCCGCGCGAGTTCCTCAGTCAGCGCGCCTATGTGCTGGCGCGGCGGCGATGATGCGCGACGGGGTGCTCGCGTTCGCCGACGGGGCGATCGATGGTGCGACGACGAGGACGCGATTTCTCGCGCTGCATCCGAGCGCGGCGCTGGTGACCGACAACCCGCCGCACCGGACCTACCGCTTCGGGCCGAGCGCGCTGTTCGGGCGCAGCTTCTACGTGAATGTGGCGTTCTCGGGCGAGTCGCCGCGAGCGATCCGCATGACCGCGGCGGACGGGCCTGCGTCGTGGGACGAGGTGAACGACGCGACGCTCGCCGCGGACAAGCAGGCCAACGATCGCTGGCTGCGCGAGGCGTTCGACCTGGGTCCGGCGGCGAAGTTCGCGTGGGGGACGGTCTCGTCGGCGATCGATCGCCGCACCGGCGGTGCGCTGATCACGATCGAGTTCTTGGCGCGCTGACCCTGCGAGCGAAGGTGCGAGGCAGGCGACGCGCCGCGTGGCTGGAAGTATGATGATATGTCCGAAGGGACATTCGCGGTATCCGCGACGCTTCGACGGGCCGCGGATTCGCAGACGCAGAAAGGGCCCCGGCGCGGTGCGGCGGGCCCTCGGCGATCTTCGTCGATGACGGCGATCAGGTCGCGGGCTTGGTGGCGCGCTCGCTCATCGGCACGTAGGGGCGGAGGTCGGCCCCGGTGTAGATCTGGCGCGGGCGGGCGATCTTCTGCTCGGGGTCCTGCAGCATCTCTTGCCACTGGGCCAGCCAGCCGGAGGCGCGCGGGATGGCGAACAGGACCGGGAACATGTCGACCGGGAAGCCCATCGCCTGGTAGATCATGCCGGAGTAGAAGTCGACGTTCGGGTAGAGCTTGCGCTTGACGAAGTAGTCGTCGTTCAGCGCGATCTTCTCGAGCTCGAGCGCGATCTCGAGGAGCGGGTTCTTGCCGGTGACCTCGAAGACCTCGTGCGCGAGCTTCTTGATGACCTTGGCGCGCGGGTCGTAGTTCTTGTAGACGCGGTGGCCGAAGCCCATGAGGCGGCCGCTGCCGTTCTTCACGCCGGTGATGAACTCCGGCACTGCGCCGACGCTGCCGATCTGCTTGAGCATGTGCAGCACGGCCTCGTTGGCGCCGCCGTGGAGCGGGCCGTAGAGGGCGGCCGAGGCGGCGGCCAGGCTGCAGTAGGGGTCGGTCTCCGCCGAGCCGACGGCGCGGGCGGCGTTGGCCGAGCAGTTCTGCTCGTGGTCGGCGTGGAGGATGAAGAGGATGTCGAGCGCCCGCTCGAGCACCGGGTGCGGCTCGAACCGCGGCTCGGCCATCCGGAAGATCATGTTGAGGAAGTTGCCGCAGTACGACAGCTCGTTGTCCGGGTAGACGTACGGCCGGCCGACGGCGTGGCGGTACGCCCACGCCGAGAGGGTCGGCATCTTGGCGATGATGCGGACGATCTCCTGACGCCGGGTCTTGTCGTCGCGGACCTTCTTCGCCTCGGGGTAGAAGGTGGACAGCGCGCCCAGCATGCTGACCAGCTTGCCCATCGGGTGCGCGTCGAAGCGGAAGCCCTCCATCGACTTGCGGAGGAACTCGTGGACGAAGGTGTGGTGCGTGATCTCGTGGCTCCACTTGCGCAGCTGAGCCTCGTTGGGCAGCTCGCCGTGCAGCAGGAGGTACGCGACCTCGATGTACGACGACTGCTCGGCCAGGTCTTCGATGGCGTAGCCGCGGTAGCGCAGGATGCCCTTGTCGCCGTCGATCAGGGTGATCGCGGACCGGCACGACGCGGTGTTCATGAAGGCCGGGTCGTAGGTCATCAGGCCGAAGTCGTCGTCGGACGTCTTGATCTTGCGCAGCGCGTCGGCGCGGATCGTTCCGTCCTTGATGTCGATCTCGTAGGTCTTGCCGGTTCGGTTGTCGGTGATCGTCAGAGTGTCGGCCATGGAGAGCCTCCGGGGACGCCGCCTTCAAGGACGGCTACATGGGAGCCAAGCTGGGAGCGAAGATCCACCAGCGATCGACAGCGCGATCGTCCAGGTCTCGGCCGCCAACCAGGAAGGTAACACCGGTCCCCAGGGTGATGGAATGGCCGCCGTTCACGCGGGTCGCCACCGTCTCGGTGAGCTCGACGGCGAGGTCCTTCCGATCGACCCGCCACCACTGGGCGGCGCCCTGAGCGTACACGGCCAGATCATCTGCGAAGAGCCGGGGATCTGCGAGCGGCGCGCTGAGGAAGGCCGGCCGCTCCTCGACCTCGGTGGCCGCGACGGCGGACGGCACGTGCAGCACGAGCGCGTCGCCGGTAGGCTGTCCGCCGCGTAACCCGCCCAGGCACAGCAGGTCGATGGTCGCGGCTTCATCCGCTTCGTCGTCGTCGAGGCGGATGCACTGGATGTTCGTCCAGTCGCCGGCCGGGCCCAGGGCGTGGCCGCCGTCGGGGAAATACACCGCCGGTGCGTCGGCCTCGGCGCCGCCGACCAGCAGCAGGACCTCGTCGTCGCCGCGGGCGAGGCTGAGGAGCCGGGCCCCGGTGCGCGGGCCGTCGAGCGCGGCGACGGGGGCGAGGGCGACGACGCCTTTTTCGTCGGGGTCGAGCGAGAGGGCGACCAGGTCGGTGTGGGCCCCGCCGCCGGCGAGGTAGAGGCGATCGTGCGCGGCGCCGACGACCGCGGCGGCGCCCGGCCGCGCGCTGGTGTCGTCGCCGGTGACGGTGGCGACCGCCCACACGTCGGTGCCGGGATCGTACATGGCGGCGCCGACCCCGTCGTCGACGCCGACCCGCCACACCCGGCCGCGAGCATCGGCGACGAAGGCGCCGTCACCGGGCTCGGGCGGGGACGACAGGCGTGCCCCGAGCTCGATGTCGAAGTTGGTCTCGTTGAGCAGGGCGATGTCGCCGGCGCCGCTCATCAACATCAGGCCGCGCCCCGGCGCGTGCACGGCGAGCAGGTCAGGGTCGGGCTCGGCGACCTCGCCCGGATAGACCGACAGGACCCCGGGACGCGCCATCAGCACCGCCAGGTCGCCCGGCGGCGCCAACATCACGAACGGGACGCTGCGGCCCCAGGCGAGCAATTCTGTCCCATCGGCCAGGTAGAGCGCGAGCGTGCGCTCGACCGCGTCGGGCTCGAACTCGAGCTCGACCTCGAAGTCGGTGCCGCGCACCGGATAGCTGACGAAGTAGGCGTCGGGGCCGACCTCGAGCGCGAGGTTGTCGGCGCGATTGAGGTCGGTCGAGTCGTCAGGCAAGACGACGCGGATCGGGAACGGGACCTCGACGGTGCAGGCCGACAACCCGAGCCCGAGAGCCAGCGCGCCCAGGCCGAGGCGGCCGCGCGCAACGGCTGCGCTCACGCCCGCGACCCGGACCGTCTTGCGCCGACCGGTGGCCCCGCGGGCGATTTCGAGCGCGCTCGCGGAGATCTCGAGGCGATCGGCCAGCAGCTCGCGCAGGGCCTCGTTGGCGGCGCCGTCGACCGGCGGCGCCGCCAGCTGGACCTTGAGCCGACCGTCGTGAAGACCGACGACCTGGCTGCGTGCGGCCCGCGGGGCGACGACGACGTCGAGTTCGCAGCCGCGGGCGTGGTCCCGGACCGGACCGGACGAGGGGACGGGACCTTGCGGTGCGCTCATGCGGGAGGGTCCTGGGCGAAGAAGAAGAGACGGTGGCCGGAGGCGCCGATGGCCGCGCGAGTCGGACCCTCACCTGGCCGAAGGAGCAGGCACTCGCGGTAGAGGTTGACGGTGGTGCAGACGTGATCGGGGACCAGGAGGACCGCCGCGCCGTGGTCGGGGAGCGCGCCGTGCTCGCGCCGCAGCGGCAGGTGCTCCTCGGAGGGCGAGAGCGGGACGAGGCCGGGCCAGGCCGGCAAGTGACAGTTGGGCGCCGGGCGGTCGGGGGCGATCGCCTTGCTGCCGGCGTCGAGGGTGACGCGATCGCGGCCGCGGCTGACGACGCGGGCGAGCACGAAGGCGGCCTGCCGCAGGCCGAGCCGTTCGGCGGCGGGTTCGCTGCGGAGGTCGCTGAGGACGACGGTGCCGGGGGAGATCCGGTGGCGCCACGGGCCGCCGTTCAGCCGCGGGTGATCGAGGGCGGCCGAGAAGCTGTGGGTGCCCGAGGTGACGAGCTCGAGCGGACCCTTGCCGATGCAAAGAACCGCCTCGGCCAGATCGCACAGGGCGTCGTGAGCCGCGGCGGCCTCGCGGGTCTGGCTCCAGGCGAGGTGACCCTCGTAGCCGTGGAGGCCGGTGACGCGGAGATGTGACAGCGTCGCAAGGTCGGCGACGGCGTCGCGCCAGACGGACGGAGGACTGCCGGTGCGGGCCATGCCGAGATCGACGTCGAGCTGGAGGTCGATCGGGCCGGCGCCGCCGCGGGCCCAGCGATCCATGGCGAGGGCGTGCTCCGGGCCGTCGGCGAGCAGCTGCACGCGGGCGGCCGGGTGGGCGGCGTGCAGGCGCCGGGCGGCGTGGAAGGCGGCCTCGTGCAGCGGGTAGGCGAGGAGGACGTCGAGGCTGTCCTCACGGGCGTCTTCGGCGGCGGCCTCGAGGAGCAGCTGGAGCTCGTCGAGGGTGGCGCACTTGCAACGGGTGACCCCCGCGGCCCACAGGCGGCGGACCAGCGCGGCCGACTTGAGGGTCTTGACGTGCGGACGCCAGCGGTCGGCGCCGCGGCCGAGGTCGTCCGGCTGGTCGCCGCGACAGCGACGCAGCACCGCGGCGATGTTGTGGTCGACGGCGGCGAGGTCGATCACCAGCGCCGGCGAGGCGAGACCCGGCAGCAGCGGGCCGAGGTCCGCCAGGATGGCGGCTGCGCGGGCGGCGTCGGGACCGGGCACGGCGGGAGTGTGCAGCACCGGTCTGGCCGAGACAAGGCCGAGGGGGCGTACGGCCCGGTGGCCGCGTTGTACTGCGAGCCGAGGTGGGTTTACCCTGCCGGTCATGCGCATGACGCCTCGCTTGCTCCCGGCCACGCTCCTGCTCCTCTTCGCCTGCGGTGACGACGGCACCATCACCTCGACCTCGGCCACCGAGGGCAACAACACCTCGACGGCGACCGTCGGCGCCACGATGAATCCGACCGAGACGACGACCGAGGGCGTGCCGACGACCACGGTGCCGACGGAGGGCAGCGGCACGGCGGACGACTCGACGACGCAGGTGTCGACGACCGAGCCGGTGACGTCGACCGACGCGACGACGACGACGACGACGACGACCGACGCGACGACGACCACCACCACGAGCGAGAGCGACAGCGAGACGACGACGACGACGACGACGACCGGCGACGGCTGTTCCGAGGAGGTGCCGGACCCGAACTGTACCGGGAGCGACGAGGGGCTCATCTTCGTGTCGACCCCGCCCGACGGCGGCAGCGATCTGAACGACGGGGTCACCCACGAGACGCCGGTGGCGACGATCGCCAAGGCGATCGAGCTGGCGCTCGCGTGCCCGGACAAGTGCGACATCGTCGTCAGCAAGGGGACGTACCCCAAGTCGGTGACGCTGGCCTCGGGGGTGAGCATCTTCGGCGGCTACACGCCGAAGTCGTTCATCTACGACCTGCAGGCCAACACGACGACGATCGTCGGCAGCGAGGCGCGCGCGGTGCAGGCGACGGGGCTGACCGAGTCGGTGCGGTTCCACGGGTTCACGGTCGAGGGCAAGGACTTCAGCGATCAGGGGCAGACGAGCTACGCGCTGTGGGTGAAGGACTCGGCGGACGACCTGCTGTCGGTCGAGCGCTGCACGCTGAACGGCGGCGACGGCGGGGCCGGCACGAGCGGTCAGGCGGGCACGAAGGGCGACGACGGCGGGCTCGGCGGCAACGCGAGCGACGCGAGCGGCGGCTCCGGCGGGACGTCGAGCTGCGGGGCCAATGGCGGCGGCGGCGGGTCGGCGACCGACTGTGCCAGCGGCAAGGGCGGCGACGGCCTGGCCGGCGGCGACTCGACGCAGGGCGGCGCGGGCGGGATGAACGGCGCCAGCCAGTGCAGCCTCAACGTGATCAACGGCTGCGACGACAAGGGCGGCACGGGCGTGGCGGGCAACCTCGGCGACAACGGGTCGGCCGGTAACGCGGGCTCGGCCGGGGTGGCGCCGACCGGGGCGTTCGACGCCAACGGCATGTGGGCGGGCACCAGCGGCGGCAGCGGCACGCGCGGGTCTCACGGGCGCGGCGGCGGCGGCGGCGGGGCCGGCGGCACCGACAAGGAGCCGTTCACCTGCGGGAACACGACGCACCTCGGCGGCGGCGGCGGCGGCGGCGGCGGTGCGGGCTGCGGCGGCGCGTCGGGCGGTCCGGGCGGCGCGGGCGGCGGGTCGTTCGGGATCGTGGTGGTCAACTCGTCGATCCAGGTGTCGAACTCGCTGGTCAACGCGGGCAAGGGCGGCAAGGGCGGCAAGGGCGGCAACGGCGGCAACGGCGGCGTGGGCAAGTCCGGCGGCAACTTCGGCCTCGGCAAGAACAGCGGCGATCCGAGCGACGGCGGCGGCAACGGGGCCCTCGGCGCCAAGGGCGGCGACGGCGGCGGCGGCGGCGGTGCGGCCGGCGGCTGCGGCGGGGCGTCGATCGCGGTGGCCCGCGTGGGCGGCGGCTTCGTCGGCCTGGCCAACACGCAGCAGGCCGGCGCGGCCGGCGACGGCGGCCTCGGCGGCGATGGTGGCTTCGAAGGCAACGCCGGCGGCAAGCCGCAGGCGCCCGACGGCGGCGACGGCTGCCAGGGCGCGGCGGCGGAGGAGCAGGTGTACTAGCTCGTTCGGGCAGGTCCCCGGGGACAGGTCCTCGGGGGCATGTTCGAAGAGGCAGGTCCTCGAGGGCAGGTCCGGAAGGACAGGTGACGACAGGCGGCAGCGCGGAGGCGCGGGCCGCCTGTCGCGCGTCGGGGCGAGCGGGAGCGCGAGCGCCCGACGAGGGCGGGCGAACAGGAGGCGCCCGGCGGCGCTGCGTCGACGAGCGATGTCGGAGGCGGGAAGCGCAGTGCGCCGGGAGACCGCGGGCGGGCGGCTGCGACGACTCGTGCGGCGTCGGGTGCGTGCGCTGACGCGGCGCGGAGGTCGCGTCGCATGTCCTCGGGGACAGGTCCAGGCAGGCCGGCGACGGGGCGGGTCGAGATCTCGGCGCTCGCGGGCGCGCTCGCGGGCGCGGGACCTGGAGGGTGGGCGCGGACACCGGCCGCGGCGGCGGGTTGCGCGGGTGGCTCCGGTCGGGCATCCCGAGGCGGGTGAAGAGTGGGTCCGGAGCGCGCCGCTGGCAGGGGTCGCGGCGCTGGCGGTCGGCGCGCTCGCGAGCTGCGAGCGGGCGGTGCTGATCGCGGACGACGGGGTCTGCGGCGGCGAGGCGCCCGAGGCGCTGGTCGGCGGCGGGCTGCGGATCGAGGGCGACATCCTGCTGTCTTCGGGACATGTCGAAGAGGACATGTCGGAAGAGGCATCCTATCGCAGCGCCGTCAAGTGCCGCGGGACGCTCGACCGCGCGTGGGACGTCGGTCGCAAGCTCGACCTGTCGTACTGCCTGGGCGAGTTCACCGACGCGGCGCTCCAGTCGCGTACGCGCGCGGCGCTGGTGCTGGCGACGGCGCAGTGGGAGCGGGCGTCGGGGGTGAACTTCATCCACCGCGAGGCGCTCGACGGGACGCCGGACTGCGCGGCGCCGGAGCAGGTGGCGTTCACGGTCCGCCAGGGCGCGGCGGCGGAGTGCGGGGCGGGCGGGTGCCCGCTGGCGTCGGCGTCGTTCCCGGCGACGGCGCCGGAGGACGAGGGGCGCGGCTGCTCGTGTGGCCGGAGGCGCTGGTGAGCGAGATGTACTCGCCCGAGATGGTGGTGCTGCACGAGCTGGGGCACCTGCTGGGGTTCGTGCACGAGCACTCGCGGTTCGAGCAGTCGCGGGAGATCTGCGTCGACGCGGCCTCGACCGAGTTTCGCGGGTTGACGTACCCCGACCCGGCGTCGGTGATGGGCGACGCGCGCTGCCCGGGGATCTCCGCGGCCAGCAAGCAGGGCCGGCTGTCGCGCGGCGATCGCCTGGGCGCGTCGATCCTCTACGCGCTGCCGCGCTCGCGCGTCGATGTCGACGGCGACGGCCGCGAAGACGTGGTGTGGTTTCAGCCCGGCGGCGAGGCCTACGAGGTGTGGTACGGCGCGCCGGCGGGGCGGTTCGCGCGGCGCTCGTTCAGCCTGTGTCAGGCCGACGGTCCGTGCCCGAGCCGGGCGCCGCGCTCGTGGCGGCCGGTGGCGCTGGCCGGGGCGGACGGGCGCACGGAGGTGCTGATGTTCGGGCCGGAGGAGATCACGGACGAGCTGTGGCAGCCGCCGGCGCAGGGCCGCGGCGGGTTCGTGCGCAGCCGGGTCGAGGCGCCCGGCAGCGCGGCGCCGATCGTGGGGGCGTTCGCGGCCGACGGGCGCGACGCGGTGTGGTGGTGGCGGCCCGGCGCGGAGGTCGACGCGCGCTGGGTGTGGCGCGCCGGCGGGGTCGAGGACGAGCCGCTCGACGACCGCTTCGCGGCCGGCTACGGCTGGCCGCTGGTCGGGCTGTGGACGCCGGGGCGCGGCTCGAGGCGCGCCGCAGCCAGGTGCTGTGGCTCGACGCGCAGCGGTTCACGGTCGAGCTGTGGGCGTTCGGAGATGACTCGAAGGACATGTTGCAACGGACAGGCATGCCGGCCTGCGGGCTGCGCCGGAGCGACGAGCAGGTCGGCCGCGTCGGCGACTTCGACGGCGACGGCCTGGACGAGGCGCTGTGGTGGGACCCGCGCGCGCAGGCGGCTGTGCGCTGGCACCCGCACCGGCTGTGGCGCGAGGACGGGAGCTGCGATCCGTCCGGCTGGTCGCGCAGCGAGGGCGCAGGCGACCTGCAGGCGCGCGTGGAGGTCGGTGACTTCGACGGCGACGGGGCCGACGACGCGCTGTGGTGGTCGGCGGCGCCGGACCGCGCTTGGCTGTGGCGGATGACCGGCGAGGTGCCGGAGCGCGTGCCGGCGCCGACGCCCCCGCACGAGGCGACGACGTGTGTCGGCGACTTCGACGGCGACGGCTGCGACGACGTGCTGTGGCACGCGCCGCAGGCGACGCCGCAGCTGTGGCGGGCGCGCTGCACGGGCGAGCCGGGCTTCGAGGCGGCCGAGGTCGCGGAGGCGCCGCCCGGCGGGTACCCGATCGGCTGCGGGGGGTGAAACGGGCGGATGTCCTCGGGGACAGGAGGCTGGTCTTTCGAGTGTCCTCGAGGACATGTCCACAAGTTGGAATCAAATGTTTCTCGGGACATGTCGCGAGCTGCGCGGGCGAACGGGCGGGGATGGCTGGCTCGCGCTGGTGCGGGCCTGGCTTAACGCGCTCTTAATCCGGCCGCCGCGGCTCGCGCCGGATCCGCGGGTACACTGCCAGGGCTCATGCGGATCTTGCTCATCGAAGACAACGAGCGGCTGGTGCGCGCGCTCGAGCAGGGTTTCTCGGAGGAGGGGATCACGGTGGTCCCCGCGCCCACCGCGGCGAAGGCCCTCGAGCAGTCGCGGGCGAGCAGCCTCGACGCGATCGTGCTCGACCTCGGGCTGCCGGACATGGACGGGATGACGCTGCTCGAGCTGCTCCGCACGGAGCGGTCGCACATCCCGTTGCTGGTGCTCACCGCTCGCGACGCGGTCGAGTCGCGGGTGGCCGCGCTCGACGCGGGCGCCGATGATTATTCGATCAAACCGTTCGAGTTTGCCGAGCTGCTGGCGCGGCTGCGGGCGCTGACGCGGCGCGCCGGGGGCCGCGCTGGGCGGCGGTACAGGAGGGCGAGGTGGCGCTCGACGACGAGTTCGGGGTCCGCCACGGCGACGTGCGCGTGGTGCTGACGCCGCGAGAGCACGCGCTGCTGGCCTATCTGCTGCGCCGCCGCTTCGAGGTGGTGCCGCGGATCGACATCCTCCGCGAGGTCTTCGGTTACTCGCGCGACCCCGGGACCAATGCGATCGATGTCCACCTGGCGCACCTGCGGCGCAAGCTGGCCGACCTGCCGATCGCGCTCGAGACGGTGCGCGGGGCCGGGTTCCGCGCGCGGGTGACGGGCCCATGACGGCGCCGCGCCGGCGCTCGCTCGGCCGCTGGCTGGGCTTCTGGATCGGCGCGTCCACGGCGCTCAGCTTGCTGGTGTTCACCGCCACGGCGGCGCTGGTGCTGTACGTCGACGAGCTGCGCGACGCGGCCGACGACGCGGCGGAGGTCGACGACGACGACGGGGGCGAGGTCGACGACGGGCCGGAGGCGATCGAGTTCCCGACCGAGACGCTGCTGGCGCAGGTGCTGGTGGCGTTCGCGATCGCGGCGCCGGTCGGCCTGGCGCTGTCGATCGCGGGGGCGCGGTGGTTGACGCACCGGGCGACGGCGCGGATCGACGCGGTGATCGCCGCGGCGGCCCGCATGAGCGCGGAGGACCTGAAGGAGCGCCTGCCGGTGACCGGCGCCGGCGACGAGCTCGACGCGCTGGCCTCGGCCCTGAACGCCCTGTTCGCGCGCATCGACGGCGGGATCGCGGCCCAGCGGCAATCCGCGGCCGACGCCTCGCACGAGCTGCGCTCGCCGCTGGCGGTGCTGTCGAGCACGCTCGAGGTGGCCCGGCGGCGGCCGCGTGCGCCGGCGGAGTGGGAGGACCTCGCCGACCGCACGCTCGACGAGGTCCGCAGGATGTCGGCGCTGGTCGAGGCGCTGCTGCAGCTGGCGCGCGCGAGCGGCGGGGTGAAGCGGGCCCGCGTCGAATTGATGGCGCGCCTCGACGGGCCGGCGCAGCGCTGGGCCGAGGCGGCGGCGCGGGCCGAGGTGACGCTGGCGTTCGCCGGCCCGGACGAGCTGGTGGCGCAGGTCGACGCGGACGCGCTCGAGATCGCCATCGGCAACCTGGTGAGCAACGCGGTCGCGTACTCGCCGCCGGGCGGGACGGTGGCGCTGGAGGTCCGCGCGGAGGGTCCGTGGCTCGCGGTCGTGGTCGACGATCAGGGACCGGGGATCCCCGCGGGCGAACGTGAGCGGATCTTCGCGCCCTTCGTGCGCGCGACGGCACCCACGGCCGACCGCACGCAGGGGCGCCCGGGCCTCGGCCTCGGGCTGGCGATCGCCCGCCGGATCGTCGAGGGACACGCCGGGACGCTGGAAGTCGGCGAGGCGCCGGGCGGCGGGGCGAGGTTCACGATCCGGTTGACTCGCATGATCGATCCGGGCTTTACCGTTTCTTAAACGGCGGAACAGGCGGCGGGCGATCCACAGTAATGCGAGCACCGTGATGCGACGGCCTGGCCCCCGAATTGCGCGAGTGACCGCCGGCTGGCTGCTGGGATCGATGGCGCTGCTGGGCGTGGCGAGCTGCGGCGGCGGCGAGGCCGCCAGCGCGGCCAAGAGCGCGGCGCCCGAGCTGCCGGTGATCCGCGACGGGGTGGTCGAGGTGCCGGCGGGCTACGCGGAGCGGGTGGGGATCACCGTCGCGCCCGCGCATTACGAGGACGTAACCCCGATCGTCCACGTGACCGGCGTGCTCGAGTTCGACGCCCAGCGCCTGGCCGCGGTGGGCTCGCGGATCGCCGGGCGCGTGGCCGACGTCGAGGTCATCGAGGGCAGCAAGGTCGAGGCCGGCCAGGTGCTGGGGACATTGGTCAGCGCGGAGCTCGGCACGGCGCAGGCCGACATCGCGGCGATGGAGGCCCGGCTGCTGGCGGCCAACCGCGACGTCGAGCGCAAGCGCAGCCTGCTGGCCGAGGGCATCACGTCGCAGCGCGAGCTGGACCTGGCGATCTCGTCGGCCGCGATCGCGGCGGCGCAGCTGCGGGCCGCGAAGCAGCGGGTGGCCGCCCTCGCCGGCGCGCCGTCGAAGGGCAAGCTCGGGTTCAACGCGTTGACCAGCCCGATCGCCGGCGACGTCGTCGGCGTGCACGTGTCGCGCGGGCAGGCGGTGGTGCCGAGCCACACCGCGTTCATGATCGCCGACCGCCGCAGCCTAGGGTCCGCCTGTCGGTGTTCGAGGGCGAGGTGCTGCACGTGCAGCCCGGCGACCCGGTCGAGCTGACGCCCACCAACCGCCCGGAGGAGGCGTTCGCCGGGGTGGTCGAGTTCGTCAGCGTCGCCCTCGACCCGATGACCCGCAGCGCGGAGGTGCGGGTGGTGGTCGACAACACCTCGGGCAAGCTGCGCGCGGGTCAGGCGGTGCACGCCAACATCCGTCCGACCTCGGTCCAGCGCCGCGCGGTGGTGGTGCCCCGTCAGGCGGTGATCCAGATCGACGGGGCGCCGCGGCTGTTCGTGGCGGCGGACGAGCGCACCTTCGAGATGCGCAAGGTGACGCTCGGGGTCGGCGACTTCGAGCGCGTCGAGGTCAAGGAGGGCCTCCGGGTCGACGAGCGGGTGGTCGTGGCCGGGGTGTTCGCGCTCAAGAGCGAGCTGTACCGCTGAACGGACATGTCCTCGGGGACATGCTCTCGGGGACATGCCCGCCGGGGCATGTCTTCAAGGACAGGCGCTAGCCGACCGGGATGTGGATGCAGGCGTCGCCGAGGGTGGCGGCGAGGGCCTCGCCGACGATCTCGACGTAGCCGGCCTTGTCCTCGATGTCGCCCCAGATCGGCTCCTCGCCGAAGGCCTTCATGAACTGCCACAGCTTCTGGTTCTCGGCCGGGACGCACTTCTTGATGAGGCCCGCGGTGAGGATGCAGGCGTCGCCGCCGCAGTCGGCCTTGGCGTCGCGGACCATGGCGGTGTAGCTCGACAGCACCTCGACCGAGGCGTCGGGGTCGTTGGTGAGGAAGAAGACCAGCAGGACGGCGTCCTTGTCGCGCAGAAAGCCCTCGTTGGCGGCGGCGTTGGTCGCGCTGGTGGCGTAGGCGGCGGCGGCCACCGGCATCTCGAGCGAGGAGCCCTGCTCGCCGGCGGCCGTGGCGGCGCCGGTGAACCACGCCTTGAGCGGGGCCGGGTCGACGGCGGTGTTGGTGGCGAAGTAGGCCATGCCGTCGTGGACGAACAGGCGGCCCTGCGAGCCGTTGGCCCCGTTGTCGCCGCTGGTCGGCGGGACGTAGTAGGCGTCGATCTGCTCGACCTCTTCGGGGGTGGTGCCGATCTGGCACTGCGTGTTGCCGACCGGGCAATTGTCGGGGCAGCAGGCCTGGCCCGCGCCGGTGCAGTAGAAGTCGGTGGTGGTGATGCCGACGTGGAGGTCGACGCCCTTCGGCAGGTTGTCGATCATGGCGTCGACGAACTGCGGGAAGGCGTCGGCCAGCGCGCTCTGGTACTGCGCCATCGACTTCGAGTTGTCGACCACGAACAGGACGTCGACGGCGCCGCAGCCGGGCTCCTCCTCGTCGTCGGGGGAGGTCGTACTTCTCGGGGCCCTCGGTGGTGGTGACGGACGCGCCGGTGCTGCCGGTGCTGGTGGTGGTGCTGGTCGGCGGGACGACGACGCCGGTGGTCAGGCCGCCGGTGGTCGCAGGGCCGCTCGGATCGCCGGCCTCGCTGGTCGACTGGGTGGCGTCGCCGCAGGCGACGAGCAGGCCGAGGCCGCAGGCGGAAGCGAGGAGGCGGACGTTCACGCGGCGAGTATGGCGCGAAGGTGCGCCCTCGTCGACGCCCGCGCGCTCGCTGGCGCGGAGGAGAGGTCGCGAGCGGGCGCCGGCGCGAGGCGAGGGCGCGAGGTGCGGGGGTTCACGGCGCGGGGGCTGGAGCCGGAGCCGGGGCCGCGGCGGGGCGCAGGGCCTCGGCGAGGCCGTGCAGCGCGGCGATCTCGGCCATGCCGAGGCGGACCTCGATGGTGACCTCGCGGCCGGTCTGGCCGAGGGTGACGCGGTCCAAGATCGCGGGCGGGATGCCGGCGCCGCGCAGGGCCTCGAACTGTCTCTTCAGCTCGGCCAGGGTGGCGCCGGCGACGTCCTCGGCGCGCATGCCGAGGGCCAGCTCGACGCCGAGGCCGTCGCCCAGGTCGAGGGCGCCGCGGACCTGCTCGAGGCCGGACAGGGCCGGGGCCAGCGAGACCGCGGCCTTGGTGGGGACCTGGCCGGCGAACCAGATCGGGCGGCCTTCGGCGATCCGGGCGATGAGCGGCTGCAGCGGACCGGCGGCCGCGCTGGCGCCGGTGCCGGCGCGCAGGGCGTCGAGCTGCTGCGACCAGCCGGCCGTGCCGAGCAGGAGGACGTCGGGGCCGACGATCCGCCCGCGCGCGCCGCCGAGGGCGACGACCGGCTCGGGGCCGCTGGTGTCGAGCTGCAGGCCGCGATCGGGGAGCTGTCCCTCGAGACAGGCGAGGCGGTCGCGCTCGCCGACGCCGTCGCCGACGAGGACGGCGGCGACGTCGACGCCGTTGGCCGCGACGGCGAGGTCGAGGGTGCGCAGGTTCTCGAAGGGGACGCGGCAGGCGGCCAGGGCGTCGAGGGTGCGCCTGGCGTCGGGGTCGGCGTCGAGGAGGGCGTGGTTCTGCTGCCACAGCGGGGCGGCCCGCAGCGCCTGGAGGTCGACGTGGGCGACCAGGCTGGCGTCCGCGGGGAGCAGCGTCAGCGGGTCGACCCTGGCCGGCGCGGCGGTGCGCCAGCAGGCCAGGACGAACGCGAGCGCGAACAGGACCGACGGGCGGAGCGAGCGCAGGACGCGGCGCATGCTCCGGTGATACTTCGCGCGCGGGAGGCGGTCAACCGCGGGCAAGTCCAGCCGCCGTCTCAGATGTCTCGAGGGACATGTCGACGGCGGGCGGCGGCACGCCCTCGCGGCCGCGCGGGTCAGCGCAGCCAGGAGCGGGTCGAGAGGACGTGCGGGTGATCGTGGCCGAGGAGGCGCTCCAGGGCCTCGGCGGCGGCGGCCATCTCGTTGGCGCCGGCGGCGTCGCCGAGCTCGCGCAGGGCGGTGCCGCAGTTGAAGCGCGAGCTGACGGTCTGCCAGTGCTCGGAGCCGAGGACGCGCACGCGGATGTCGAGGGCCTGGCGGTAGTGGTCGAGGGCGGCGCGGTGATCGCCGCGGCCGTAGTGGATCTGGCCGATCGCGTTGAGGGTGGCGGCGACGCGGGCGTGGTTCTCGCCGTAGAGGGCGCGCAGGCCGGCGAGGTTGCGCTGGAAGGCGTCGAGGGCCCCGTCGTTGTCGCCGGCGCGGCCGCGGGCGCGCCCGAGGTCGTGGAGGATCGCCAGGGTGTCCTCGTGGTGCGGGCCGCGGTGGGTCTCGGCGAGGCCGAGAGCGCGACCGTAGTGGACCAGGGCCTCGGCGTACTGGTTCTGCTGAAAGAGCACCTGGCCGATGCCGACGATCACGGGGATGAGGCGGCGATCGATGTCGGCGGGGTCGCCGGCGGGGCGCAGCTGCTCGAGCTCGGCCTGGGCGGCGTGGAGGTAGCTGAGGGCGTCGGCGAAGTGACCCTCGGCGAGCAGGAGCTCGCCGATCGCCTGCTGGGTGCTGATCGTGCGCGCGTGGCCGGGGCCGAGGGCGCGCAGCTGGACGGTCAGGGCGCGGGTGTAGGCGGCGAGGGCCTCCTCGCGCTGACCGGCGGCGAACAGGGCGAGGCCGAGGTCGAACAGGGTGTTGGCGGTGAAGATGTGGCCGGCGCCGAGCAGCTCGCGCTTGATCGAGAAGGCCTGCCGGTGATGATCGAGGGCGGCGACGTGGTGACCCTGGGTGAACAGGATCTGGCCGATCGCCGACAGGGTGCTGGCGGTGTACGGGTGCTTGGCCCCGAGGACCGTCCGCTGCAGCACGAGCGCCCGATTGTAGTGATCGAGGGCCTCTTCGAACTTGCCCTGGCGCCGCAGCTCCTGGCCGACGGCGTGCAAAGCGATGGCAGTGTGCGGGTGTTCCTGGGACACGGTCCTCGCCGAGACGGTCAGCGCCGGCCAGTATAGTGGCTGGCCGCCGCGCGGCTCAACGCGCAAGCCTGCGCCGATCCGGCGCGTGATCGCGCGAGCGTGCGCGCGGGCGCGCGAAGATCATCGGCGACCGACGCCCGTGCGGGCGGCGCGCGGCGCGGGAGCGGTGATCCTGGCCGATCGGGCATGTCTTTTAAAGAATGTCCTTTATAACATGATGTTTTGGACATGTCCTTCGATGAAGGTCATGGCCGATCATGGCGAGCCGAGCCCAGAGCGGGCGCGCGAGGGCTCGGCGGCTGCGACGACGGGCCGGGCCGATCCTCGGGTTCACGGAGCTCGTCGCGAGAGGTCGGGTGCCGGGTCACGGATCGCCGGCAGCGATGGGGTCCGCCGCGCGAGGGGGCGAGTCTTCAGGTCGGCGGGGCGGTGCTGTCGGCGGCCGGGTGGGCGCGCTCGATCAGGGGGACGCGGCTGCGGGCCTCGGCGGCGGGCAGGTGTATCTTGAACACCATGGCCTGGCCGACCTCGCGCACGTCGAGGCGGCAGCCCTCGATCTTGAGGAGGGCGTCGGCGATCGGCAGCTCGAGGCCGAGGCCGCGGTGGCCAGGCAGGCGGTGGAAGCCCTTGCGCGCGAGGCCCATCTGCTGCTCGCTGGCGGGCTTGAGCGGGGTGGTGACGTGGAGCTGGAGGCCGAGCGGGGCGTCGGGGTCGCCGCGGCGCAGCTTGATGTTGAGCGAGCCGGCGGTGAGGCGCTTGCCGGCGAACAGCAGCAGGTTCTCGAGCGCCTGCACGAGGTGGCGCGGGTCGATGTAGGCGGTGGGCAGGCCGGGCACGGCCTCGACGGTGTAGTTGATGTGGTCGCCGCCGCGGTTGCGGGCCCGCTGCACGGCCTTGGAGATCAGCGGGGCCAGCGGCACGGGCTCGGCCTGCTTCTCGATCCGGCGCGCCTCGATGCGGGCCATGTCGAGGATGGCGTCGATCTGCTGCAGGAGGTCGCGGCCGGCGGCGGCGATGGTCTCGACCATCTCGCGCGTCTCGCCGTCGAGGGTGCCGTCGACGCCGCGCAGCAGCAGCGAGGAGAAGCCGAGGATCGAGTTGAGCGGCGAGCGCAGGTCGTGGCTCATGTTGGCGAGGAACTGGCTGCGCAGGCGGTCGGTCTCCTCGGCCTTCTCGAGCGCGACGAAGCGGGCGATGGTGGCCTCGTTCATGCGCGCGACGAGGGCCTCGATCGACTGCGCGAGCGCCTGCCACTCGAAGCCCTGCGGCGCGGGGGCCGGCTCCTCGGCGACCTGGGCGCGCACGCGGGCGAGGTCGCGTTCGCTGCGGCGCGCGTGCAGGCCGATCGCCACCAGGCCGGCGAGCACGGCGAGGGCGCCGGCGAGGGCGAACGGGACGGCGTTGTCGACGGTGGCCCGCCGCATCGGCACGACCGCCCGGGCGCCGCCGCGCTGGACGGCGAAGCGGTCGAACTCGCCGTCGCCGTCGCCGTCGAGGAGGCCGTCGTCACCTGGCTTGATGGACAGGTCGGGGCCGTAGACGGCGCCGCGCGCGGTGAGGACGGTGGCGCCGGGGGCCTGCGCGAGGCGGCGCCCGAGGTCCTCCTCGTCGGCCGGGCCGGCGACGTCGATGAGGCCCTCGGCGGTGCGCTGGGCGACCGTGATGGCGTCGGCGCGGGCGTGGGCGTGCAGCCAGAGGTGGGCGCCCAGCAGCGGCGCGGTGACGCCGGCGAGCAGCAGGAGGCCGGCCCAGCCGAACACCCGGCCGGTCATGGGGGGCGGGCGATCGGCGAGCGAGAGCTGGGCGATCGGGCAGGAGAGGATGTCGCCGCGGACCGAGCGGCGGGCCCAGTTGGCGGCGAGGGCGGCCAGCGGGGCGGCGATCGCGGCCCACAGGCAGGCGTGCGCGAGGGTGGTCGACCAGGTCCACTGCAGCGGGTTGCGGGCGATCAGCGCGTCGCTGAGGGCGATGACGAGGAGGCCGCTGAAGACGGCGCGCGCGACCACCCGCGGGACCCGCTGCAAGGCCAGCGCGGCCTGCTCGACCTCGGCCCGCGGGGCGACGCGCAGCAGCTCGTTGCGCTCGCGGGCGTCGAGCAAGGGGTAGAGCGGGACGGCGAGGAAGCCGACGGCGCGCACGAGCCAGGCGCCGCTGATCGAAGCGGGCCGCCCGAGCTCGTCGGGCCGCAGCCACCGCGCGGCCGGCAAGGCGCTGTAGACGGTGAGCAGGGCGGCCGTGAGGATGAAGAGGTGGGGGACGAGCAGGGCGAACAGCGGCCACGGAGCGGCGGCGCCGCGGCTGTCCCAGACGATCAGCGACCAGGCGACGTCGAGGCCGACGGCGAGGGTGTAGGCCGCGGCGACGCCGGCGAGGACGTCGCGCTCGGCTCGCAGCCGCGTATGCTGGCCGGCCCGCGGGAAGCCGGGCGCGAGGTCGTCGACCTCGCGCGCGAGGCCGACGAGGTCCTCGGTGCTGCCCTCCCACTCGGACGAGCCGTCGCGGTCGCTCACGGGGCCTCCTGGCCGGTGAGGGCGGGAGATGTCTCTTCGGGCAGGTGATCGGCGCGTCCGTGCGGGGATCGCAGCGATCGCGTGGCTGTCTCTTGGGACCGGTGAATGGAGCGGCGGGACGGGTACGAGAGGGCCGTGGCTGACGCTTGGGACAGATGGATCGGCAGGAGCGCGGAGAGCGTGGCTGTCTCTCGGGGCAGGTCCGTGACGCGGCGGCGCGGGGTCATGTCTCCGGCGAGCGCGGGGAAGCCTGCCCCATGAGAGATATGAGATGTCCCATCGGACATGTTTCGGCGCTGGCTCACGCGTCGGCCTCTCCGCCCGAGGACGAGCTGCGCGGGCTCCAGAAGCGCTGGCTGGCGCGCACGGCCTCCTCGGTCATGTCGATCGAGGCGGGCTTGCGCGGGGGGTCAGCGGGAGCGAGAGGGTGAAGGTCGAGCCGCGGCCGAGGGTGGAGCTGACCTCGAGCGAGCCGGAGTGGTGGTTGGCGATGCTGCGGGCGATCGCCAGGCCGAGGCCGGTGCCCTTCTTGCGCTGGGCGAGGTTGCCGACCTGGCGGTACTCCTGGAAGATCTTGTCGATGTCCTCGGGGTCGATGCCGATGCCGGTGTCGGTGACGCGGATAAGGACGCGCCCGGGCAGCGGCTCGAACATGGCGGAGATGATGATCGAGCCCTTCTCGGTGAACTTGGTGGCGTTCGACAGCAGGTTGTTGAGGATCTGGCAGATCCGCCGGCGGTCGCACACGACCCGCGGGAGGTCGCCGGGGACCTCGGTGCGCAGCTCGAGGCCGGCCTCCTGCACGAGCGGCCGGTGCTGCCGCCAGACCTCGTCGATCATGTCGGCCGGCGACTCGGAGGCGAAGTACAGCCGCAGCTCGCCCGACTCGATCATCGAGATGTCGAGGATGTCGTTGATGAGGCCGAGCAGCTGCATGCCGCTGGTGCGGATCAGGCGGATGTCCTCGCGCTGCTCGTCGGACAGCGGGGTCGAGAGGCCCTCGAGCAGCAGCTGCGAGAAGCCGCAGATCGAGTTGAGCGGGGTCCGCAGCTCGTGGCTGACGGCGGCCAGAAATTCGGCCTTGGCCTCGGCGGCCTCGCGCGTCTGCAGCAGGGTCTCCTTGTAGAGGCGGTGCTCGCCGACGAGGTCGCGGCGCAGGCGCTCGAGCTCGGCCTGCAGGGCGCCGAGGCGGTCGCCGCGGGTGACGACGAGCGGGCGGCTGCCGGCGGCGGTGTCGATGTTGACGCGGTCGAGCCGGCGCGCGAGCGAGAGGACCTCGCCGCCGGTGTCGCGGGCGAACAGGCTGCCGGCGCGGGCGAACAGACCGGTGAGCACGGCGAGGCCGAAGGCGGGCCACAGCTCGCGCGAGGTCGCCTCGGGAGCAGCGGCGGCGAGGATCCGCCCGGTCGCCAGGAGGCCCGCCGAGCTGACTGCGCTGGCGAACAGCGAGCACCACAGCGCTTGCGCAGTCTGGTGCTCGTCGCGCCCGACCGGCCGCGGGTTGCCGCCGAGGTGGAGATAGCCGGCCAGACACGCCGGCGCGAGCGCGAGGGCGACGCCCCACACGGCCGCCAGCACCGGTCCGAGCGAGGGGAGCAGCGCGGGCACGCTGGTGGTCTGGAGGACGCTGCCCCACAGCAGCGGGACGGCGACCACCAGCGCGGCCGGCGGGGCGATGACGAAGGCCCGCACGGCGTCGCGGCCGGCGAGCTCGATGAGACCTGTCCTCGCGGCCAGGTAGACGACGAGCACCTGGACCAGCGCGACCAGGCCGGCCACCACGGCAGCGGTCCGTCGCAGCGGCTCGTCGGTCATCCACGCCAGGGCGACCTGTGAGACCACGAGCAGGACGATGCCGGCGACCAGGGCGATCGCGAGGGCGTACACGGTCTGCCGCCGCGATGCGGTCTGGCTGCCCATTGCGGGCCGCGAGCGTAACACCCTTCGCGCCGCGGCCGGGCGCAGGCCGGTCCAGCGAGCCTCGTGAGGCCGAAACGCCGGCGGCCTCGGCCCTCACCCGCAGGGGGAGGGGCGAGGCCGCGCCGGTCGCTGCAGCGGTGCGGACGCGCTGCGCTCAGGCGCCCTTGCGGGCCTTGATCAGCTCGACGAGCCGCGGGACCGCCTCTTCCCACTTGGCGACCAGGCCGTAGTCGGCGACCTGGAAGATGGGGGCCTCGGCGTCCTTGTTGATGGCGACGATCGTCTTCGAGCCCTTCATGCCGGCGAGGTGCTGGATCGCGCCCGAGATCGCCACGGCGAAGTAGAGCTCCGGAGCGACGATCTTGCCGGTCTGACCGACCTGCAGGTCGGCGGGGACCATGCCGGCGTCGGTCGCGGCCCGGCTGGCGCCCAGAGCGCCGCCGAGCAGGTCGGTGAGCTGCTCGAGGAGCTTGAAGTTGGCGCCTTCACGCATGCCGCGGCCGCCGGACACGATGACCTTGGCCTCGGTCAGCTGCGGGCGCGACGACTCGGTCTTCTGCACGCCCTGGACGACGGCGCCGCGGGTGTTGGCGGCGGCCGCGGCGACGGCCTGGACGGGCACGGCGCCGGTGGGCTGCGCGTGCTCGAACTCGGTGCCGCGCGCGGTGAAGAAGAACGTGCCGGCGTTGACCTTCTGGTCCTGCAGCGCGCGGCCGGCCGAGATCGGGCGGACGAAGGTGTCGCCCGACTTGACCTTGACGACCTCGGAGACGAGCGGGGCGTCGAGGACCGCGGCGGCGCGGGGCAGGGCGTCGCGCAGCGTCGAGGAGGCGGTGCCGCCGATGACGCTGGCGCCGAGCGTGCGCGCGGCGTGGATGATGGCGTCGGCCCACGCCTCGGCCGTGAACGGCTCGAGGGTCGGCCCGGCCAGGGTGTGGACGGCGGCCGCGCCGTAGCCGGCGGCGGCGATCGCCTGGGCGGCGGCGTCGGGCTGGGCGCCGAGCACCAGGAGGTGCAGCGGCTTGCCGGTGGCGCGGGCGATCTCGGCCGCGCAGGTGATGCCGGGCAGGCAGTGCGGGCGGATCTGGCCGCCGGCGGTTTCGAGGATGACGAGGACCTTGCTCATGTTAGATGACCTTCGCTTCCTTCGTGAGCTTCTCGAACAGCTCCTCGACCGTCTTGACCTTCTGACCGGCCTTGCGCGCCGGCGGGGCGGCGACGCCGACGACCTGCTCGTTGGTGCCGACGGCGACGCCGAGGTCGGACGGCTTCAGCACGGCGACCGGCTTGCGCTTGGCCATGGTGATGCCCTTGAGCGAGGCGAGCCGCGGGCCCTCCTGGTAGGCGTGGGTGGCCGGGGTCGAGCCGTTCTTGACGCTCTTCGGCAGGACGATGCGGAGGTCGACCGAGACGACCGCCGGCAGCGGCACGCGCTTGACCTCGACGCCGTCGTCGACCTCGCGCCCGACGGTCAGCGCCTTGGCGCCCTGGTCCCACTCGACGGTCGCGGCGAAGCTGGCCTGCGGGACGTCGAGGAGCCCGGCGACGCGCTGCGGCACCTGGCCGCCCTCGTTGTCCTGCGACAGCTTGCCGGCGATGAGGAGGTCAGCCGCCTCCTTCTTGAACACCGCGGCGATCAGCTTGGACACGGTGGCGGTGTCGAGCTTGTCCGGGTCGGCGTCGACGATGATGCCGCGGTCGGCGCCCATGGCCAGGAACTGCGTGAGCTGCTGGCGCTGGCTCTCGGGGCCGATCCCGAGGACGATCACCTCGGCCAGCCGCTGCGTGCCGCCGACGACTTCGGCGAGGCGGAGGGCGGTCTCGATGGCGTACTCGTCGAAGGCGTTCGGGACCCACTTCGAGGCAGAGTAGTCGAGCCCGCCGCCCGCGAATTTCAGGCTCTCGTCGGGATCCGGGATCCGCTTGACACAGACCAAAATCTTCAAAGGGACTCCTCCTGCGCGAGGCTGTATCGCCCGGGCAGTGAACCGTGTCAATGCATCCGTAGGGGTGAGTTTTTCCCCGAACGTGGAGCTTTCTCCGCGGTCATCCGCGGGCGCCCCGACTGTCCGGACAAAAGGCCGCGGCGGTCGGGGACGCTTGCGAGACGGTGATGCGTGCGTTAGCGTTGCGCGGCCAATTCTGCCGGACGCTGCGACCTTGCGGCGAACTCGCCGGCTGCGCCCGTCAGGATCGTCCGCGATGACCCGCTCCAAGTGCTCGCTCGCACCGCTGCTCCTCATCCTCTCGGCCTGTAGCCCGGCCTGCACCTCGGTGCCCGAGGCCGGCGCCCCGGAGAACAAGGGCGGGCCGGTCGCCGCGACCACCAAGGCCGAGCCGGCGCCGAGCGACGTCACGCCGCCGCCCGGGGGCGAGATCACCGAGGCCAAGGGCGTCGACCTGTCGCGCCTGTCGGAGCCGCAGAAGACCAGCTTCTTCCAGCTCGTCAACAGCGAGCCGTCGGCCTGCGGCAAGCCGCACAGCCTGGCCGTGTCGCTGCGCGACGACGCCGCCTGCCGCGACTCGCTCAGCGTGTCGCAGTTCATCGCCGACGCGCTGGCCTCGGGCGCCTCGCCGAGCGACATCAAGGCCAACATGGAGTACGTCGTCGGCGCGCTCCAGCCGCGCAAGATCGACATCGAGGGCCGCCCGGTCTACGGCAACGAGCGGGCGCCGGTGACGGTGGTGGTGTTCGCCGACTTCGAGTGCCCGCACTGCCGCGCCGAGGCGCCGATGCTGCGCCAGGCGATCGACCAGTTCCGCGGCCGCGCCAAGCTGGTGTTCAAGCACTTCCCGCTGTCGGCCCACCCGCGGGCCAAGGTCGCCGCGATCGCCACCGTGGCCGCGCAGTCCCAGGGCAAGTTCTGGGAGATGCACGACATCGTGTTCGAGAACCAGACGGCCCTGTCCGACGCCGACATCCGCAAGTACGCGCAGAAGATCGGCCTCGACATGAAGCAGTTCGACGCCGACTTCGCGGCGCTCAAGGGCAAGGACGTCGTCGAGGCCGACCGCGCCGAGGGCGAGAAGCTCGAGATCACCGGCACCCCGGCGGTGTTCGTCAACGGCCGCTACTTCAACGAGTACATGTTCGGCGGCACGGTCGTCGGCTGGATCGACGACGCCCTGCGCCGCTGAGGCGCGCGCCCGCTCGGCCGGCCTCCGCTCGACCGGCCTCCCCTTGACTGGCCTCTCTTGACTCGGCGCCGATCCTGAGCCTGACTCTTTGGACATGTCACGACCCCGACCCTGGATCGAGGCGTTCGCGCCCGCGACTGTGTCGAACCTCGGGCCCGGCTTCGACTGCCTGGGCCTGGCCCTGCGCGGGCCCGGCGACCGCGTGCGCGCGCCGGGGCGAGCAGCCGGGCGTGGTGATCGCCAAGGTCGAGGGCGACGGCGGCAAGCTGCCCCGCACCGCCGACAAGAACACCGCCGGCGTCGCCGTCGCCGAGCTGCTGCGCCGCTACGCGCCGGACGCCGGGGTCGAGCTCGAGGTCTACAAGGGCCTGCCGCTCGGCAGCGGGCTCGGTTCGTCGGGCGCGAGCGCCTGCGCGGCGCTGGTGGCGGCCGACGCGGCGCTCGGCCTCGGGCTGCAGCCGGCGCAGCTGGTCGACCTGGCCCGCGAGGGCGAGCGGGTGGCCTGCGGCGCGGCCCACCCCGACAACGTGGCGCCGGCGATCCTCGGCGGCGTGGTCCTCATCCCGCAGCTCGACCCGCTGCGCCTGATCGCCCTGCCGAGCCCCGCCGACCTGTGGCTGGCGGTGTACACCCCCGGCTGCTCGGTCAGCACCGCGGAGGCCCGCGCGGTGCTGCCGGCCCAGGTGCCGCTGGCCGCGACGGTGCAGCAGGCGAGCCGCCTCGGGCTCCTGGTCCACGCGCTCCACTGCGGCGACCTGTCGCTGCTCGGCGAGGCGATCGTCGACGAGCTGGTCGAGCCGTGCCGCGCGCGCCTCATCCCCGGCTACCTCGACGCCAAGGCAGCCTGCTGCGAGGCCGGGGCGCTGGCCTGCAGCATCAGCGGCTCGGGGCCGACGACGTTCGCCCTGGCCGGCTCGCGCGGCCGCGCAGAGGCGATGCTCGCCATCCTAGAGGAGTGCTTCACCCTCGCCGGCGTGCCGGGCAACGGGCTGGTCGACCAGGTCGGGCCCGGGGCGCGCGTGGTGTCGACGCTGCTGCACTGAAGCTGGCCCGCGGGGCATGTCCGGGCGGGCATGTCCCTCGGAGCATGTTCGAGAGGGCATGCCCTTAGGTGCGTCGCGGTGGGCATGTCGTATGTGGCATACCCGACCGCGACGTCGGGATGATTTGTTTACGGCGTTCGCGTTTGACGCCGATGTCACGCGCCGGTAGCTTGCCGCGTGTATGGCGTCGGCGGGCCTCCGCCGGCGATGTCGACCCGTGATGCCGGTACGGCTCGAACGATTGCGCCTGCCGCGGTCCGTGTGGCTGTGGCTCAGCTTCCAGCGCTATGCGCTGCTCCTGGCGGTCGTCGCCGCGGCGCCGCTGGCCCTGGCCTGGGGCCTGGCCCCCGGCGCCTGGTGGGCCTGGTCGCTGGCGGCTGTGGTGGCGCTGCGCGTCGGCGCGGTCGCGGTCACCGTGGCCGGCCGCTGGCCGCGGAAGCTCCGGGCGCTGCGCGTCGCGGCCCGGCGCATCGAGCTCGGTCGCTTCACGCCGACCGACGTCCGCCGCCACTGCGGCGACCCGTGCTTCCGCGTGGTCGCCCGCGAGGCCCTGCGCCTCGCCGGGGTGCCCGCGACGGAGGCGCGCCGGCTCGTCCGCGCCTACGCCCGCGAGCTGCGGAGCGAGGCCTCCGAGCTCGTCGTCATCGATCACCTCGGCGGGCAGCTCCGCCGGGTCTCGGGCGGCACGTCGACGATCCTCCCGCTTCCCCCAGCCCCCCATGTCCCTCGACAACCCATAGAAGGAACGCACCCCCATGAACATGCCGATGACGCAGCCGCAACCACCCCAGGGCCGACCGCTGTCGCCCGCCGCCCAGAAGATGCTCGCAGAGGTCGAGCTGCTGCCCGGGGAGGTCCTCCACTATTCGATCCAGGGCGACGGCTTTTTCCTCGGCTCGAACCCCCTCGTCAAGGCCGCCGCGGTCATCAATTCCTTCTTCACGACGATCACGGGCGGCCATATCCGGGTGTTCCTGTTCGTGACGAACATGCGGATCTTGCTGCTCGAGTCGCGGCAGGCGCTGTGCGGGTTCGCGCGGATCCGCCGGTACAACGCCATCGCCCTCGCGTCGCTGGCGGAGGCCGGCAGCGGCAAAGAGACCCAGTGGTGCTGCATCCATACCCGCATGATCCACATCGAGTCGAAGACGCAGCGCTACTCGATCGTGATCAAGCACCTCGACGACCGGGCGCTGCGGGAGTTCGTGCAGACCATGAGTTCGGTCATGCTCGGCAACGCCTACGCGCGCACGACCACGTGAGCGATCGGCGAGGCTGAGCCGGAAGCCATGTCCGCGAGCATGTCCTGGAGGACATGCTCGAACGGGCGGTCAGAACGCGAGGCCGAGGCCGAGGCCGAGGCCGCGCGGGAGGGCCAGCGGGCCGGCGGCGCGCAGCTGGACGCGCCCGAGCGCGGCGGTGCGGGCCCGCTTGAGCTTGTGCAGGCGGACCTGGTTCACGGGCCAAGGATCGCGCCGGGCACGGCGAGGCCGAAGCCGGCGGTCAGGACGAGGGCGCCGCCGACGACGTCGACGTCGTTGTCGCGCTCGGCGGCGATCAGGACGATGGCCATGCCGGCGGCGGCGAGGCCGAGGCCGGCGATGGAGAGGCCGATGCCGGCGCCGAGGCGCCGGCGGTAGCGGGCCCGCGTGAACTCGTAGAAGCCCTGGCTGTCGCGGCGCTCGCTCTGGTAGTCGGTCCAGACGCGCTCGAGATCGAGGCCGGTGCGGGCCTGCAGGTCGCGGTAGACGATCGCCTCGTCGGCGGGCGCCGGGGCGACCGGGGCGACGAGCAGGAGGCCCGTGAAGACCGACGCGAGGCTCGGCGGCACGCGGCGATCGTAGACGAGGTCGAGGGCGCGGCTCAACTCGCGGCGCCGCCCGTCATGGGTGCAGCACGGCGCTCGCTCGCCCGCGGCCAGCGCGTGTCATGGCGACCGCGAACGCGATGGGCGGCGCATGCATCGCCTGGTCGGCGACGCTGTCCATGCCCCTGGCCCGGCGCCCCGGCGAGTGGCCGGGCGACAGGGCCTCTGGTACGGTGAAAGGATGCGTCGGCTGGGTCTGGGGATCGCGCTGGTGTTTGCCTGCTCCGAGCGGCCGGTGCCGGGTGAGAGCGACGGGGGCTCGTCGAGCGGCGGAGAGCCGGGCACGACCGGCGCGGGGCCGGGCACGACCGGGGACCCCAGCCCCACGACCTCGGGCCCGCCGACCACGACCGAGACGACCGAGACCACCGCGGTGCCGGGGTTGTGCGGGGCGGCGTGTCCGGCCGCCCTGGTGATCGAGGACGACGTGGTCATCGACGCGGCCGGCGGCGACTTCACCTGCGTCACGGAGGTGATGGGCAACCTGCGCGTCGACGGTGACGCCGACCCGAGCGTGGTGGCGACTCTGGCCAACCTGCAGCGCATCGCTGGCACGCTGACGGTGCGCGATCAGGCGGATTTCACCGGCTTGCCGATGTTCGCGTGCCTGCAGTCGGTGGGCGATCTGATCCTGCGCGACATGCCGCAGCTGACCGACCTGTCGGCGCTCGGCTCGCTCGCGCAGACCGGTGCGCTGACGCTGGAAAACCTCGGCATCACGGCGCTGCCGAGCTTCGCGCCGGCTTACGAGGGGACGCTGAGGTTGTTCCTGTCCGACAACTCGCAGCTGGCCGACGTGAGCGCGCTGGAGGGCTGGATCCACCCGCTCTTCGCCGTGACGATCCGGAGCAGCCCGGAGCTCGCCGACCTGTCGCCGCTGGGCCCGCGGTTGTCTGCCTCGACGACGGGGCAAAACATCGCGCTGCAGGACCTGCCGGCGGTGACCTCGCTGGCGGCGCTCTCGGAGTTGACCGATGTCGACGGCCTGTCGCTGGTGAACCTGCCCGGGGTCACCGACCTGTCGCCGCTGGCCGGGATCACGGAGGCGGGTTGGCTCGTCCTCGACGGGATGCCCGGGGTAACGACGCTGGCCGGGCTCGGCGGGCTGACGAAGCTGGACAACGTCCTCAGCATCGGCGCCTGCGGCGGCGCCCCGGGATGGACGGGCTGACGAGCCTGGAGGGCCTGGGCGGGCTTCTGCAGGTGGAGAGCATGCTCGTCGCCGGTTGTGACGGCCTGACCTCGCTCGCCGGCGCGCCGGCGCTGACGCACGTCAACTCGTTGACGGTGACCGGCAACCCGCAGCTCCTGCAGGGGGCGTTCGAGACGTTCGTGGCCGCGGTGCCGAGCCTGCCGAACGCCTGCTTCAACGCCGCTTGCGACTGCGGGTGAAGCCGCACGAGTGACCAAAGGGCATGTCCTCGCGGGCATGCTCCTTCGCACCTGTCCCGAGGGCTATGTCCCGGAGAGCAGGGCGCTCTGCTCGAGCAGGCCCTGCTCGAGCATCAGGCGGACGTTGCCCATGCGCTCGACGCGGGCGCCGAGGCGCTGCAGGGCGGTGATGGCGGCGACCAGGGTGCCGGGGGCGACGTCCGCCGGCGGCGGCAGGCCGGGCAGGCCGGGGCGGCCGCGCAGTTGCTCGCGGACGTGGAGGATCCACAGCTCGACCAGGCGGCGCACCGCGGCCCGCTGCAGCGCGGGGGCGTCCTTCTTGCTGGCGGGCTTGTCGCCGTCGTCGCCGGCCTTGGCGGCCTTCTTGGACGTCTTCTTCTTCTTGGCGCCGGGGGCCTCGGGCTCGGCCTCGGCGGGGCTGTCCTCGGGGACAGCTTCGCTCGGGGCGGTGGCTACGGCCCAGGCCTGCCACAGCGGGTGGTTGTCGCCGCCGAAGATCGCCGGCGGGCCGGCGCGCACGGCGGTGATCGCCTGCTTGACCAGCTCGAGGCTGCGGGCCAGCGACGGGTCGGAGGCCAGCTCGAGGGCCACGCCGGCGCTGCCCTCGGCCAGCAGCACGGCCATGTCGTGGCGCTCGCGCGGGGCGTCGGCGGCGCGGGCGTCGACGATGCTGCGGACGATGTCGTCGTCGAGGCGGCCGAGGCGGACCGGCAGCGAGCGGCTGAGGATCGTCGGCAGCACGCCCTGGAGGTTGGTGGTGAGCAGGGCGAAGTGGACCCCGGGGCGCGGCTCCTCGATGGTCTTGAGCAGGGCGTTGCCGGCGGCCTCGCCGAGGGCGTCGGCCGGGTCGACGACGACGAGGTAGGCGCGGCCCTCGTAGGGGGCGTGGGTCTGGCGGACGTGGCAGGCGCGGGCGGCGTCGACGGAGATCAGGCCGGCCTTGCTGTCGGGCACCAGCCAGTCGACGTCGGGGTGGTTGCCGGCGAGCACGCGCTGGCAGGTGGGGCAGGCGCCGCAGCCGAGGCCGGGGCGCTGCGGGCACAGGAGCGCGCAGCCGAGGCCGCGGGCGAAGGTCGCCTTGCCGACGCCCCGCGGGCCGACGAGCACGAGCGCGTGGTGCAGCTGGCCGCGGCCGAGCGCGCGCACCACGGCCGCCTGGGCCTGCGCGTGGCCGAGGACTCCGACGAGGCCAGAACCGGCCTCGGCTCCGGGCGAGGGTGGAGGGTCGCCTGCCATCCGCGCGGCCTTGATAGGCCGTTACGCGGGCGCTTGCAAGGTCGGACGCGACAGGCGACGGGCCGCGCGCTAGACTGGGGCGACCGAGAGCGGGCGAGGCGCCCGCGAGGACGCGCGCATGTCGGAGAAACCGGGGCTGTTCCGCCGCCTGAAGAAGGCCATCCAGAGCACGCTGAACGACGCGGTCGAGGCCGTGTCCGACCCGGGCCAAGAGGTGGCCCTGATGCTCGACGACCTGGCCGAGAACATCCGCAAGTCGGAGCTCGACCTCAAGCAGTCGATCGTCGACCAGAAGATGATGGAGAAGAAGCTCGAGCAGCTGACCCGCGACGAGGCGGCGTGGCAGCGGCGGGCCGAGCAGGCGATCACGATCGGCGACGAGACGCTGGCCCGCGCGGCGCTGCAGCGCAAGGGCGAGATCACGCAGGAGAAAGAGGCGACCGACGAGGCGCTGGTGCAGCAGCGCAAGCTGGTCGAGGACCTGCGCCAGGGCATCTCCGACGCCAAGGGCAAGCTCAAGGCGCTGAACCTGCGCCGCGGCACGCTGATGGCCCAGGCCCGCGCGAGCAAGCAGAGCGGCGGGACCAGCACGATCCCCGGCGACGCCGGCGCGGGCGCCCGCATGGACGCGATCGAGACCAAGATCGCCCGCCTGGAGGCCCTCAACGAGGTCAGCGCCGAGGACATGGACGGCCGGATCCAGGAGGCCCAGATCGACGCCAAGCTGAACGGCCTCAGCGCCAAGAACGACCTCGACGACGCGCTCTCGGCCCTGAAGGCCAAGATGCAGGCCAAGCAGCTCGAAGAGGGCAAGAAGTAGGGCGGTCCTCTCGGGCATGCCCGAACGGCCAGGTGTGATGGGACAGGTCCCGGAGGACATGTCTCCGAGGCATGTCCCCGCGGCGGGGCGGCGCTGCTGGCCGCCCTGGCCCTGCTGCTGCTGGCCGCGTTCCCCTACGCCGAGGCGACCCGCAACGCCAACGAGCGCCCGCGCCTGCTACAGGCGGCGTCGCTGGTCGAGCGCGGCTCGTGGCGCATCGACGGCCTCGGCCTCGACCCGGGCCCCGACGCCGCCCGCGCGCCGTCCGGGGCGCTCTACCCCAACAAGCCGCCGGGGACCAGCGTGGTCGCGGCGCTCGGCTACTCGATCGCGCGGGTGACGGCGCAGGGCCCGGTCCCGAGGCGCGGGGCGGGCGATCCGAAGGACATGTCCCAAGGGTCGGGTTCCGGCGGGCCGACGCTGCGCGCGGTGACCTGGTGGGCGCGGCTGTTCGGCGGGGTGCTGCCGACCCTGGCGCTGTGCGGGCTGCTGTGGCGCTCGCTGGCCCCGGCGTACGGGGCGCGGGCGGCGGCGCTGGCGATCGGGCTGTACGCGCTGGCGACCCCGGCGGCCGCGTACGCGCACCTGCTGTACGGACACCAGCTGGCGGCCTGCCTGCTGTGGGCGGGGCTGCTGCTGCTGGTGCGGGCGCGCGAGCAGGGGCGGCCGGGGCCGGCGGCGCTCGGCGGGGCGCTGGCGGGGTCGGCGGTGCTGGTCGAGTACACCGCGGCGTTCGCCGGGCTGGCAGCGGCGGGGCTGGTGCTCGGGCTGCTGCGCGCGCGCGTGGGCGACCGCGGGGGCGGCGATCGCCGGGGCGGCGGTGCCGGCGGGGCTGCTGCTGGCGTACCACGCGGCGGTGTTCGGCGGGCCGCTCAAGACGGGCTACCACCACAGCGCGACGGCCGAGTTCGCCGAGAAGCACGGCCAGGGCCTGCTCGGCCTGGTCGGGCCGAGCTGGCGCGCGATCGAGTCCCACGTGCTGTCGCCGGCGTCGGGCCTGTGCGGCTGGGCGCCGCTGTGGCCGCTGGCGATCTGGGCGCTGTGGCGGCTGGCGCGAGGGACATGGGACAAGGAACATGTCCTCCAGGCCAGGGTCGAGCTGGCCGCGTTCGCGGCGGTGCTGCTGGCGTGCGTGAGCCTCAACTTCGAGGGCGGCTGGCGGGTCGGTCCGCGCTACCTGGTGGTGGTGCTGCCGGCGCTGGCGCTGGGCTGGGCGGCCGGGGCCGCGCGCGCCTGGCCGGACCGCCGCGCAATGGGCGGCGACGCTGGGCCTGGGCGCCGCGGCGGCGCTGGCGAGCGGGTCGCTGGTGACGAACGGGCTGGCGGCGAACCTGTGGCCGCACTTCGACCTGACGAACGTGTATCAACCGGTGCCGGAGATCTTGCTGCCGCTGTGGCGCGAGGGCTTCGCGCCCTACACGCTGACGGGGGCGCTCGGGCTGGTGGGACTCGGGGTCGGGTGGATCGTGCTGGCGGGGCTGGTCGGACTGACCGTGCTGGCGACGCCGCGCTCGCTCGGCCTGCGCGGCCGGGTCGCGGTGCTGGTCGGGGCGATCGTGGGGCTCGGCCTGGTGGCGGCGACGACGGCGCTGCCGCGACACCCGCGCTCGGCGGCCAACCTGCGCTACATCCAAAAGTATGGGAGCCGCCGCGCTCGGGCGAGGCCGCGCCGAGCCAGCGGATCCGCCTGCCCTGAAGGACATGCGGCTCTTTAAAAAGGTGTGGGTGCGGCCGCGTTCGGGCGAGGCCACGCCGAGCCGACCGAGCCGCCTGCACCGAGGGACATGCGGCTGGTTCAGAAGATGTGGGAAGCGCCGCGCTCGGCAAGGCCACGCCGAGCCAGCGGAGCCGCCTGACCTGAAGGACATGCGGTTGTCCCAGGAGGGGTGGGAGGCGCCGCGTTCGGCGAGGTCGCGTCGAGCCGGCGGCTCCGGTGGACCTGAAGGACATGGCGATTTCGACATGTCCGAATGCGCAGTGAGCCGGGGCGCACGTCCGAGGTCGAGCTCGGTCGACGCGACTTCGGGCCAGCGTCGCGTGAGGCCGATGTTGTGGCGTCCGCTCGGCGAAACGGATGAAATTTTCTTCGCGGCCGGATCGATGATTCTCGGGCCCGGCGGAATCGATCGAGCGCGGGATGCACTCTGCACAATCTGCGGGGGCGGCCGCCGTGGCGAGAGCGCGCTCGTGTTCGGCCCGATTGTCCACAGTCGGCGTCCTGACGCGATTCGCCGCGGTTCGTACGAGCCGTCGGGGAACCCCTCGTTCGGACGGTTGGCGGTCGCCGCGCCCGATCCTCCGCGGCAGGCTGGTCCGCAGCGAGGCGCTGCGATGGCGGCATTCACGAGACCCGGATATCGCACGCCGGGCGCCGAGACTTACATTGCGGCGAGCGGGCAGGGCTCGATAGTCTGCGAGGATATGGCGAGACGTGGCGTGAGGTTGTTGGTGGCGATGGCGATGGCGGCCTGCGGTGGTTCCGGCGACGACAGCGGCGGGACGGGGACGGGGCTCAGCGCGGGGACGACGATGACCGGCTCGACCGTCACGGCGACGGGGACGGGCAGCACGAGCACGGACGTGCCGACGACGGGGACGACGGCGAGCGGGGGGGTCAGCGAGTCGACGGGGACGGCGACGACCGGGCCCACGTCGGGCGAGCCGATGACGTCGACGACGAACCCGGGCACGAGCACGAGCACGGGCACGGCGACCGCGACGACGAGCGGGGAGACGACGAGCGGCGAGACGACGAGCGGGGAGACGACGGGCGGGACGACGGGCGCGGTCGATTTCTGCGAGGGCGAGGGCGGCATCCTGCTGCCCGGCGACGAGGTGACGTGCACCGGCGACCTCGGCAAGAAGACGTTCTTGTTCGCGATCTGCTCGTGCAGCGGGCTGACGGCGAACAACAGCCTGAGGACCGATTCGTTCGACAGCAACGACCCGAACATGGTGCCGATGGACGGCGGCTCGGTCGGGGTCAACGGGCCGTACAAGGCGGCGTCGATGGTCGACATCGGCGGGTCGCTGTGGGTGGACGGGAAGATCGAGACGTTCAACGCGCACGAGGTGGCGCAGCAGCTCAAGTGCAGCGACGACCTGACCGCCGGCTCGGCGTCGCACGTGGCCGACGACCTGTTCACCGAGGGCAACCTGTTCGCGCAGAACATGACGCTGACGATCGACGGCGACCTGCACATCCTGCCCAACAAGATGAACCAGGGGGCGAAGGTGCTGGGGGCGACGATCAAGGAGCAGGTCGACGTCAAGACGCCGTGCGACTGCGACGACCTGATCGACGTGCCGAAGATCGTCAGCGGCTTCATGCAGGACAACGACAACGAGGCCCTGCCGATCGCGCCCGACGAGCTGGTCGGGCTGCCGCAGCCGAAGTCGGTCGAGCTGCCGTGCGGCCGCTACTTCTTCACGGGGATCGACAGCAACAGCAGCCTCGACATCACGCTGACCGGGCGCACGGTGATCGCGGTGGCCGGCGACGTACAGAACGCGGGGGCGTTCCACATCACGCTCGGGCCCGAGGCGGAGCTCGACCTGTTCATCGCCGGCAACGCCAATTTCAATAATGTGGCGACGATCGGCGACCCGAAGCGGCCGGCGGCGACGCGGATCTACGTGGGCGGGGCGTTCAAGTTCGCCAGCAACTTCACGCTCGGGGCCAACCTGTACCAGCCGAACGCGGTGTTCACGGCCAACAACATGTCGGAGATCTGGGGTTCGCTGTTCGTCGGCGGGCTGCATGGCGAGCCCGCTGGTGGTCCACTACGACCAGGCGATCCTCGAGCTCGACGGCTGTGACCCACCCGACCAGGGCTGCGGCGACTGCCACGATTGCGCCAACCCGACGCCCGCGTGCACCCCAGGGGGGACCTGCGGGCCGTGCGTGGTCGACGACGACTGCTGCCCGCCGCTGGTGTGCGACGCGGGCATTTGCAAGGCGATCATCCCGCAGTAGCGCAGGACGTCGCGCCGACCGGCGCGCGGGTGCGGAGCGCCGGTCGACGGTTGGCCTGTTCTTTCGGGCAGGTACCGGACGGCGGCGAGGCCCGTCGGTCGTCGCGCGGACATCGGGCCGGGGCCGGCGCGGCAGGGGCGGGGCCGCGACGAACGCGGGTGTCCTTCGGGGTATGTCCTGGAGAACATGTCCATTCACGCCGGGCGGGATGGACACCGATCGCGGCATGCCGACCGGCGCGAAGGTGGCGGGCGCCGATGGGCCTGTCCTTTCGAGCAGGTGGGCGAAGCCGCGTCAGTCGTCGCGCGCGGTCGCCTGCAGGCCGCTCCAGGCGAGCAGGCCGAGGCCGAGGAAGCCGAGCGCGTTGACGAGGCCGTGGGCGCGCAGCATCGTGAGGATCGGGACGGCGGCGCCGTAGAAGCCCTGGGCGGCGTACATGCCGGCGAGGCTGGTGCTGATGAGGAGTGACGCGGAGGACAGGGCCAAGAGGACACGCGCCCAGGCTGGCCGATCGCGCAGGCGGGCGGCGGCGAGCAGCTGCAGGCCGGCGAGGAGCGGGAGGCCGAGGACGTAGAGGCCGGCTCCGGCGAGCTCGATCGGCCGCGCGCCGGCGCCGATGCCCACCGCGAGCATCGGGAAGGCGAGGATGAGGACGACCGCGACGAGGCGGTAGACGGGGCGAGTCCAGTCGGGCGCGTCGCCGAGGCCGCGGCCGAGCAGGCCGACCATGACGAGGGCGCCGAAGCCGGCGGCGTGGAAGTGACCGGCGGTGAGGATGGCCGCGAGGCCGCCGAAGCCGCCGAGGACGAGGTCGCCGCGGTAGACGAGCAGCCACACTGCGGCGCCGGGCAGCCACACGAGGCCGAGGTCGAGGGCGAGCTCGGCGGGAGCGAGGCTGCGCCGGGCGAGGACGCGGAGGAGGCCGTGCAGGGCCGAGAGGCCGCACAGGAGCAGCCAGGGGCCGGTGAGGCCGGCGGCGAGGCCCGGGCCGAGGCCGGGAGCGAAGGCCGGGACCGCGGCGACGAGGCCGGCGAGGCCGGCGAGGCCGGCGGGGCGGGCGGCGTTGGCGTATGTCCTCGGGGACATGTCCGCGGTGAAGAGCAGGGCCCGCGGGACGGCGACGAGGACGACGAACAGGACGATGACCTCGGCGAGGGTGGCCTCGTCGCCGAGATCGCCGAGGCGCACGCCGACGAGGGCGAACCAGACGAGGAGGCCGATCGCAGGGGCGCTCGTGCTCAGCGAGGCGGGGACCACGGCCGGAGTGTATCGCGGCGGTGCGGGGGCGCGGGTGACTGGCCCTCTCGCCCGGCGACGGCGTCGAGGTGCGAAGGGCGGATGCGCCCGGGGGACGGCCGGGGAGCGCCGTCATCGGCGGGACGAGGGGCGAGCGCGGGCGCTCGAGGACATGTCGCCTGGGACATGCGCCCGAGGGCCGACAAACGCCGCCACTCCGCGACGGGAGAGGAGCGCGGGGGCTCGAGGGCTTGTCGGCGGGGACATGCGATCGAGGGTCGACAAACGCGCGCCTCTCGGCGGCCGGAGAGGAGCGCGGGTGCTCGAGGGCTCATGGCCCCTGAAATGCGAGGGATGGCCGACAACGCCCGCCTCTCCGCGACGGGAGGCGAGCGCGGGATACTCGAGGACATGTCACCTGGGACATGCCTTCGAGAGCATGTCCCGATCGACATGTCCTTCGGTTCAGCGGCGTCGGCGGGGGCGGACGGCGAGGAGGCCGAGCAGGGCCAGCAGGGAGGGGACGGTCGGGGCGGTGCCGCGGCCGTCGCAGGCGCAACTGCTGCCTTCGGCGCCGCCGACGACGTTGGGGCTGCTGTCGCTCTCGGTCGAGTAGAAGGTGGTGCCGGTGCTGCTGTTGCCGCCCGAGGTGTCGGGGCCGGTGGTGGGGCCGTCGGTGTCGCTGGTGGTCGGGCCGCCGGTGGTGCCCGAGGGGGCGGCGGATGCTGCTGGTTCCACTCGGCCAGCAGCTGGTCGATGAGCGGGGTGTTGTCGACGAGCGGCTGAGGCATGCCGTCCATGACCATCTGGTCGACGTCCTCCTCCCACGGCATCTCGTCCTGGAACTGCGGCCACGGGTCGCCGAAGTTCATGTTGACCTGGCGGCCGTCGGGCAGGGTGACGACCGAGAAGTCCTCGCACGAGATGTCGCGCTGGGCGATCCGCAGGTTCGGGACGTCGGGGAGCTCGGGGTTCAGGAGGAACAGCGGGTCCTCCGTCATCTCGTTGGGCGAGATGGTGGTGTAGAGCCGCGTGAGGTACGGCCAGGTCTCGACCAGCGTCTTGGCGTGCTCGGCCGGCTCGATCACACGGGCCAGCAGGTCCTTGGCGAAGCCGCTGCCGTCGCCCCAGGCGCCGAGGTCGATGTCGGCCTCGAAGCAGCTGAGACAGCTGTAGAACTGCTCGGCGGTGATGCCGTTCGGCACCGGGAGGTAGGTGGAGAGCAGGCCCTGGACCAGCGGGTGGTTGAACTGACAGAAGAACTCGTCGGTGCAGTCGGTCAGGCCCTGCTGGTTGAGCTGGCTCATGACGTCGACCGCGGCGAGGCCGGTGAAGGGATCGGCGCTCCACACCTGCGAGTAGAAGTTGCCGATGTTGAGGACGTTGCTGTCGCCGGCGAACTCGGTGACGAAGGCGTGACCCTCGGCCATGAAAGCGTCGACGGCGAGGCTGACGACCTCCTTGTAGTTGGCGCCGAGGTTGAGCCAGTCGATCTTGAGCGGGTTGACGAGGACGTGGCGGTAGTTGGTGGGGATCGCCCGCCCGTCGCCGAGGCTGAAGGCGCGGATGTCCATGTCCTCGACGGCGGCGATCCGCGTCAGGCGGATCGGGACGCAGCCCTCGGGCTCGGCGAAGCTGAGGACGATCGGGTGGATGCTGCTGAGGCCCTCGTCGTTGCTCAGCTTGAAGGCGACGACGCTGTTGCCCTCGTCGAGGTACTCCTGAAGGATCGGCTCGGCGTTGGGGTCCTGCTGGTAGCCGTTGTCGCCCAGCCACTGCATGATGTCGCCGGCGTTCATACCGGCGAGCACGACGACCTCGAAGGCGCCGACGGTCTCGATCTTCTTGACGATGACGCCCGTGTCGGTGCCGTCGCCGGTGGTGCCGTCGCCGGTGAAGCTGGCGCCGGAGGTGGCCGGGAAGCTGTCGGTGTCGCCGCCGCAGAACTCGAAGTTGTCCTGCAGGCCGTAGGTCGGGACGGTGGCGTTCAGCAGCTCCTGAAACAACAGCTCGCTGCCGACGGAGAAGGTGGGGACCTCGGGCAGCGGGATCAGCCACGCGAACTGCTGCGCGTTGGTGTCCGGGTCGTACTGGATCTGGATGTGGACCTCGACCTGGCCCTGGTCGATGATGAAGAGGATGTTCTCGCCGGTCTGGTCGACCGGCATGGCGTTGGGCCCGGGCTCACACACGGTGCCGCCGCAGGCGTCCGCCCGGTTCGGCGGGAGCGCGGCGAGCAATACGGCTGTCAATGGTAGGACATAAGCGCAAGTAGATCGCAGCATCGCCGCGATCATCGCTCGCGGTCGCCGCTGGCGCAAGCCATCGGAGCGGCGTTCTACAGGCTCCTGCGAGGCCGTGCAGTCGTGAACAGGAAGGCCGGGACGGGGGTGGGCGCGGCGCCCGGACGGACTGCTGCTCGTGCCCGAAGTGTGATGCTGCAAACAAGCGCGGCAGTTGAGTTTTTCCTGCGCAGAGCTAGGGCCAACGCACGGCCGCCGGGCTTGCGCGGCGCCGAGATTTTGCCAAAGATCCGCGGCGATGACGAAGGCGGACATCATCGAGCGCGTATGCGAGGAAGTCGGCGGCTTCTCCAAGAAGGAGGCCGCCGACGTGGTCGAGGTGGTGTTCGAGCTGATGAAGAACACGCTCGCGGAGGGCGAGAAGATCAAGATCTCGGGGTTCGGCAACTTCGTCGTCCGCGCCAAGAACCCGCGCCCGGGCAGAAACCCGCAGACGGGCGTGCAGATCACGATCGACGCCCGCAGGGTGCTGACGTTCAAGCCGAGCAACGTGCTGAAGGCCGCGCTCAACGCGTAGCGAGACGGCGATGAGCGGCGCAGACGAGGACGCGGGACAGACGAGCCGGCGCAAGGCGGGCGACGGCGCGGCGAGCGAGGGCCAGGCGAAGCCGACCCGCACGCGCGCGCGGGCGAAGAAGGTCAGCGCGACTGCAGGGCCCGACCTGGGGTCCGACAAGCTGTACTTCAAGATCGGCGAGGTGGCGCAGATCGTCGGCGTGCCGGCCTACGTGCTCCGCTACTGGGAGACCGAGTTCAAGGTCATCCGCCCGCAGAAGTCGCGCACGCAGCAGCGCGTGTACCGGCGCCGCGACGTCGAGACGCTGCTGAAGATCAAGCACCTGCTGTACGCGAAGAAGTTCACGATCGCAGGGGCGCGCCAGCAGCTGCGCCTCGGCGGCGACGCGGTCGAGATGGCGCCGCCGTCGAGCCGCTACCTGGCGTCGCAGTCGCTGGCGGCGCTGCGCGAGTCGCTCGACGATCTGATCGCGTGGGTCGAGAACACGGAGTCGACGGCCAACACTGCCGCGGACCCGGTCGAGTTCATCCGCACTCGCGGCGGCGCCCGGGCGCTCATCGACGAGGCAGCGGCGGCCGGCGAGGCGCAACCACTGCTGCAGCGCACCGGCCGCGAGCCGCTGTGACGGCGCGCGAGCGGCGGGTCGCCGCGAACGGGCGCGGCGCGTAGGCACCGGGTGCGTGGTGGCGAGCGGGGCCAAGACGCGAGCGAAGCCAGAAGTCGGCGGACGCAGGCCGAGTCGCCCGAACTCGGCTCGAAGCGCTCGCTCCCTTTCGGAGGGTGGAAGGCCGGACGAGCACCGCCGATTTTCGGCCGGCGCGGCGGGCGAGTGGCCCGGAAAGGCCGGGGCGTTCGCTCGGAGGCCAAGCTCGGCGGGCGCAGCGAGGCCGCGGCGGCCGGCGATCGGCCGGGAAAAAGCCCGGGCGAGGGCTGCGTGAGTTTGCCGGGCGGAGCGGCGGCGCAGGGGGCTTGCCCAGGCGGTTCAAAGCGCGTATACCGGCGCTCCGTTTCGGGGCGTAGCGCAGCCTGGTAGCGCACTAGACTGGGGGTCTAGGGGTCGGAGGTTCGAATCCTCTCGCCCCGACAAACGCGAAGAGCCGACAGGTTTCCCCTGCCGGCTCTTACTTTGGTCGGCCGTTTCGCGTCCGGGCCGCCGGGTCGTCTGTGCTACAAGGCGCGGCGTGTCGGAACGGCCGCTGATCCTGGTCACCAACGACGACGGCATCCTCGCGCCGGGGATCCTGGCCCTGGCCGAGGCGGTGGCGCCGCTGGGCGACGTGGTGGTGTGCGCGCCCGAGACCGAGCGCAGCGGCTCGTCGCACGCGATCACGCTGCACTCGCACCTGCGCGTCGACGAGGTCCGCCCGGGCTGGCACCGCGTCAACGGCACGCCGGTCGACTGCGTGTACCTGGCGTCGCTGCACCTGTGCGAGCGCCGGCCGGCGCTGGTCGTGTCGGGGGTGAACCCGGGCTATAACCTCGGCTCCGACGTGTTTTACTCGGGGACGGTCGGGGGCGCCGCCGAGGGGTTCATCCGTGGGGCGTCGGCGATGGCGGTGTCGGTCCACGCGCGCGAGTCGCCGCGGGTGGCGATCCCGGTGGTGCGGACGCTGGCCCGCATGCTGCTGGCGCAGCCGTCGCTGAGCCTGCTGAACGTCAACATCCCGTGGATCTCTCACAGCGCGCCGCCGCCGGAGGGGCCGCCGGAGGTGCTGGCCGAGGGCCTGCCGATCGTCATCACGCGGCTGGGCGCGCGGCCCTACGTCGAGCAGGTCGAGCGCCGCCAGGACCCGCGCGGGATGGCCTACTTCTGGATCGGCGGGCCGCCGCGCGACGCCGGCGAGCACGAGGGCGAGGACACGTGGGCGGTCAAACGCGGCTTCGTGTCGGTGACCCCGCTGATCCTCGACATCACTGCGCCCGATCTGTCACCGTGGCAGACGATGTTCGCCGGGACGACCGTGCAGGTCGATCCGCGAAGCGACGACTAGACTAGAGGACCGAGACGATGCGCGAGAGCCCCGATTTTCGCATGTCCGAGGCCGAGCGCGCGGCGGCGCTGCGCGACGTGGCCAGCCTGATCCGCGCGGTGCCGGACTTCCCGTCGCCGGGGATCCTGTTCCGCGACATCACCCCGGTGCTGCGCGAGCCGGCGGCCATGGCCGCGGCGCTGCGCCTCCACCTCGACGCGGTCGCCGACCTCGCCGGCTCGATCGACCGCATCGTCGGGGTCGAGTCGCGCGGGTTCTTGTTCGGCATGCCGATCGCCCACGCGCTCGGGGTCGGCTTCGTCCCGGCGCGCAAGCCCGGCAAGCTGCCCGCGGCCACGGTGACGCAGGCGTACGCGCTCGAGTACGGCGAGGGCACGCTGCACATGCACGCCGACGCGCTCGAGGCCGGCGACCGCGTGCTGCTGGTCGACGACCTGCTGGCCACCGGCGGGACCGCAGGCGCGGCGGCGCGGCTGGTCCAGCGGCTCGGCGGCGAGGTGGTCGCCAGCCTGTTCCTCATCGAGCTGCCGTTCCTGAAGGGGCGCGAGCGGCTGGCGCCGCTGCGGGTCGAGGCGCTGCTGTCGTTCTGAGGTCTTTCGGGCATGTCCGGAGGGGCATGCGCGAAGGGGCAGGCTCGGAGGGGCATGTCCGGAGGGGTATGTTCTCTCGGACATGCCGCGATCGCGCCGCGGTCCGCGGTCGATCAGACCGAGGCCGGCGAGGGCGCGCTCCACGACCGCGCCGCTGACGGGGTGATGGTCGCGCCAGGAGTCGCGGGCGCGAGCGCCGAAGCGGGCGGCGAGGGTGGCGGCGGCGAGGGCGAGGGCCATGCGCGCCGCGCCTGTCGTGGACGCCGCGACGGAGCAGGCCGACGACGCTCGGTGGTGTCGGTCGCGAGGGCGATGAAGCCGCGAGGCGGGAGCGGAGGACGAGCGCGGCGACGGGCGCGTCGTCCCCGACAGACGTGGCGCCTGGCGTCAGGCGGCGGCGCGACGTGCAGCGCACGGGCGTCAGGCGGCGGCGCGACGTGCA
Source organism: Nannocystis pusilla (assembly GCF_026626665.1). Taxonomy (GTDB): domain Bacteria; phylum Myxococcota_A; class Polyangia; order Nannocystales; family Nannocystaceae; genus Nannocystis; species Nannocystis pusilla. The sequence continues at coordinate 4,334,838 of NZ_JAPNKE010000002.1, read as the reverse complement.
GCGACCGTCGTCGCCCGGAGGGACGTCATGACGCCGATCGCAGCGCGGCGAGGCGAAGGCGGCGCGGTGTCATACCGGTGACGCCGATCGCAGCGCGGCGGGGCGAAGGCGGCGCGGTGTCATGCTGGTGACGCCGATCGCAGCGCGGCGAGGCGAAGGCGGCGCGGTGTCATACTGGGCGGTCGGGCGCGTCGCGGCGCCACGGAGCACCCCATGCCCAAGCCCAAGCCGATCCACACCGCGCTCGTCCTGTCGGCCGGTGGTGTGCGGGGCGCGTACCAGGTCGGGGTGCTCGACGGGCTCGTCGACGTGCTGGGACTGCGCGGGGCGGAGGGGCCGCCGATCTTCAGCGTGTTCGCCGGGACGTCGGTGGGGGCGCTCAACGCCGCGTACCTGACCGCCAACGCGGACCACGCCGATCACGGGATCGCCGGGCTGGTGGAGGTGTGGCAGCGGCTCGAGCTGCGCCGCACCCTGCGCTTCACGCCGCTGTCGCTGTGGGGCTGGCCGTTTTGGCACCTGCCGGGCCGCTACGCGAAGTACGACAGCCGGACGTCGCCGTACGTGGGGCGCTCGCTGTTCGACCCGCGCCCGACCGAGCGCCTGCTGCGGCGGGTGATCGCGTGGGACCGGCTGCACGCGAACATCGACGCGGGGGTGGTACGCGCGCTGGCGATCGCGGCGCTCGACGCGTGCGACGGCAGGACGACGCTGTTCGCCGAGCTGGCGCCGGGGGTCGCGCTGCGCCCGTGCCACGCGCAGCGGCGCACGATCCTGCGGCCGATCGACGCCTCGCGCGTGCTGGCCTCGTCGGCGCTGCCGCTGATCTACCCCGCGCGCAACATCGAGGGGCGCTACTACATGGACGGGGCGATCCGCTTCGGCACGCCGATCGGGCCGGCGCTGCGGGCCGGGGCCGACCGGGTGGTGGTCATCTCGCTGCTCGAGCGCTCGTCCGCGCCGCCGCCGATGGACGCCCCCGATTACCCGGGCTTCGTGTTCATGCTGGGCAAGATCTTCAGCGCGCTGCTGCTCGACCCGGTGTCCCACGACGTCGACAACTTGCTGCGGATCAACCGCATGTTCGAGGCGATCGACGAGGCGCTGGGGGCCGCCGAACTCGCGGCGGTGAGCGAGCGGCTCGAAGAGGCGGGCGACCTGCCGTACCGCCGGGTGCCGACGCTGGTGTTCCGCCCCAGCGAGGACCTGGCGGCGGTGACGGCGTCGTTCATCCGCCATGACCTCGCGGGCTCGGGGATCGACCCGATCCGGCAGGCGCTCATCCGCGGGCTCAGCCGCTCGCACATCGCCCGCACGACCGAGCTGGCGTCGATCCTGCTGCTCGACGGCAGCCTGGCGTCGCGCTTCATCGAGCTCGGCCGCCGCGACGCGCTGGCGGCGAAGGACCGGATCCTCGAGTTCTTCGCGTGAGGGCGACAGGACCGCCGAGCTGGCGCCGAGGTTGCTGCTCGACGCCAGCCCATCGCGATCGGCCGCCGGGGCGCCGCGGGTCCCGATGCATTGCGGAGGCGCGCCGATCGCGGCGTTCACCGGGGATGTGCTTCAGGACATGCTCAAAGAGCATGCGCGAAAGGGCATGACCGTTCGGCCATGCTCGAAGAGGCATACGCCGCGGCGTCACTCCGCGGCGCGACCGAGGCGGCGGGCCAGGGCCCAGGCGGGGAAGATCTGGCGGTAGAGGTCGTAGTCGAGCACCGCGGTGTTGAAGAACACGCCGCTGGCGCGCTCGCGCGGCCAGCTGCCGTCGGGCTGCTGGCGGGCCTGGATGTAGGCGACGGCGCGCTCGATCGCGGGGGCCTCTTCGGCCGTCTCGGCGGCCATGAGCGTGAGGACGGCCCAGGCGGTCTGGGCGACCAGGCTCGGCTCGTGCGCGGGCAGCTGGACGTCGCGGCCGTCGAGCAGGCCCTCGAAGCTCTCGCCCCAGCCGCCGTCGGGTCGCTGGCGGCGCACCAGCCAGGCGACGGCGCGGCGGACGGCGGGGTGCTGGCGCGGCAGGCCGGCGCTGAGGAGGGCGTGCACGGCGAAGAAGGTGCCGTAGGTGAAGTTGATGCCCCAGAAGCCGAGCCAGCCGCCGTCGGGGTGCTGGGCGCCGAGGAGGAAGGCGACGCCGCGCTCGACGGCGGCGTCGACGTCGGCGAGCAGGCCGGGCGGGATGGCGTCGCCGAGGCGGGCGCGAGCGAGGGCGAGGCCGCGGACACAGCTCGCGGTGCACTCGGTGTACGAGTACTCGAGCATGCAGTTGCCGTAGATCTCGGCTGGGTTGAAGTGCTTGAGCACGAGGCTGCCGCGGCGCGGCTCGTAGGAGCCGAACCCGCCGTCCTCGTTCTGTCGGCGCAGGACGAAGCGCAGGGCGGCGAGCTGGCGCTCGCGCGGGAGGGGCTGGGCGAGGTCGTGGTCGGCGCAGTGGATCAGGGCCTCGAGCGCCTCGGCGGTGCAGTCGCTGACGGGCCACGGGTGGCGCTCGTCGGCGAAGCCCCAGCCGCCGTCGGCGGGCTCGCGGTAGTGCTCGGCGCCGCCGGGGATGTCGCCGCGGATCTGCGCGGTCGCCAGCCAGGCGGCGGCGCTGCGCCCGAGCGCCTCGCCGGTGGCGCTCTGCGGGCCCTCGCACAGCGCCTGGAGGAGGAACGAGGTGTCCCAGATGTCGCTGCGGGCGCCGCAGATCCGCGCGCCCTCGACGTCGTCCTCCCAGAACCAGTACTCGAGGCCGCGGAAGGCGGCGTCGCGCTCGGGGTGGAGCGGGTCGTGGTGGTGGAGGGCGAGGTTGAACAGCAGGCCGTTGACCGGGCTGAGGCAGACGTTGCCGGTGCTGCGCAGCTCGAACAGGACGTGGTCGATGGCGCGGGCGAGGGCCCGCTTGCGCACGAGGCCGGGGGCGACGCGGTCGAGCGCCCGCATGGCGGCGAAGGCGGCGCGCAGGCCGGCGCCTGGCGCTTCGTACAGGTCGGTGGCGGCGATGTCGTCGCGGTGGGCGCGGAACGGGGCGCGGTCGTAGCCGCCGTCGTAGAGCTCGTCGCGGATGTCCCGAAGGACAGGTGAGTCGGGGGCCTGGACGCGGGCGCCGTAGAGGTAGCTGAGCCCGAGGTAGATCAGGCGCATATGGCAGTAGAGGCGGCGCGGGTGGACCGGCGCGGCCTCGGGGAGCAGCCACATCTCGGGCAGGATCGGCTGGACGCACTGCCACGGGTAGAGGCCGAGGAGGGCCAGCCAGATCCGCCCCCACGTCGGGTTCTTGGTGACGCCGCCGTGGGCCCGGATCCACCGCAGCGCGCCGGCGGCCAGCGGGTCGTCGGGCGGTGTGCCGAGCAGGCGCAGGGCGACGTAGCCGAGGGTGGTGTGGAACAGCCAGCTGTCGCTGTCGGGGTGCATGCCCCAGCCGCCGTCGTCCCGCACCTGGCGCTCGAGGGCGAGGCGGATCCGCTGCCGCCGCACCGGGGCGATCGGCCGCCCGAGGACGTGACACGCGAGCACGTACTGGCACACGAGCATGGGGTTCCAGATCACCTCGCCGCCCACGGCTCCCTTGGCCGCCTGCACGCCGCGGAGGTGCTGCAAGGCGCGCTCGTAGGCGGTGGCGAGGTCGCTGCGGGGAGCTTCGGCGGTCGCGGGCGTCACGAGCCGAGGGTGGCAAAGCGGGCGGCCGAGCGGTGTGCGCTGGATCGCAGGGCGCGAGGGCGCGGGCGCGGGCTGCAGCACGCGGCGAGGGACAGGCCGCGGCCACGCGAGCCGCAAGAGGTCACGCCGAGTCGAGCCGGGCGAGGACGACCGCGGTCGTCGGGCCCGTCGCGGTCGCGCACGGGCGAACGCGTCGGGTGTGCCCTGATTCGAACCTGGCTTTGGAGTCCTTCGCCCAGGGCGGGCGCCGGGGGGCGGGCGGTGTCGCGGGCGCTTCTTGCATTTCAGCCTGGCGTTGGGGTCATCCGCGAGGCTGGGCGAGAGGGTCGCGGTGTTTTCTGCATTGCAACCTGGCTCCGGGGCCATCCGCGAGGCTGGGCGCCGGTGTCGCGGATGTTTCCGGCATTTCAACCTGGCTTTGGAGCCATCCGCGAGGCCGGGCGCCGGTGTCGCGGGCGCTTCCTGCATTTCAACCTGGCTTTGGGGCCATCCGCGAGGCTGGGCGGCAGCGTCGCGGATGGTTCCTGCATTTCAACCTGGCTTTGGGGTCATTCGCCCAGGGCTGGGCGCCGGCGTCGCGGACGTTCCTGCATTTCAACCTGGCGTTGGGGTCATCCGCGAGGCCGGGCGAGAGGCCATGGGTGTTTCGGCGCTCGCGCAGGCAACCTCCGGGCATGTCCTCGGGAGCATGCTCGGGAGGACATGACCGATCAATCATGTCTATTTGGACATGTCCTTGAGAGTCAGGACGGCGAGGGCGGCGCGGGCGTCGGCGACGGCCTCCTGGACGGCGGGGCGGCGGCTGCCGGCGAGCTCGTCGAACAGCGGCTGGCCGAGCTGCAGGGCCACGCGGACGAGGGCGTAGGCGGCGCGGACGCGCATGACCGCGGGGGTGAGCCAGCCGCGGGCGATCTTCAGGATCGGCGGGACGGCGGCCGGCGGGGCGGCGGGGCCGAGCGCGGCGAGGGCCTCGAGGGCGCGAGCGCGGTCGCCGGAGCGCTGCAGGGCGAGGAGCAGGGCGGGCCGCCGCGAGGGTCGCGGGCGGCGGCGAGGCCGAGGGCGGCGGCGAAGGCGAGGTCGATGGCGGCGCCGGGATCGGCGACCACGACGGCGAGGCGCGTGCAGGCCTCGGGGCCGGGCGGATCCAGCTCGGCGAGGGCGCTGACGAGGGCGAGGCGGACGTGCGGGTGCGTCTCGCCGTCGAGGGCGGCGCACAGGGCCGGCTCGGCGGCGCGGCCGGCCAGCTCGACGAGGCCGCCGGCGGCCTGGAACCGCAGGTCGGGCGCGGGGGCGCGGAGGGCCGCGGTGATCCGCGCGAGCGCGGCCTCGTAGGTGACTCGGGACAGGTCGCTCGGGACATGTCCCGGAGGACGCAAGGGGTGCGGCGCGGCGGGGGACTCGACGGGGCCCTCGGCGTCGTCGGGCTTGACGAGGTGCTCGGGGGCGGCGGCGAGGCCGAGGAGGACGCAGGTGATGGCGGCACACTCGCGCAGGTAGCCGGCGTCGGGCCCGGGGTCGGCGTCGTGCAGCCAGGGGTCGATGTGCGGGATGACGTCGGGCTCGCCGAGCTGCTCGAGGCCGGTCGCGGCCATGGCCCGCACCGGGACGACCGGATCGGCGAGGGCGGCGGTCAACGCGGCGATCACGGCCTCGCCGCGCGGGTGCCCTGCCGCCAGGTGCAGGGCGGGAGAGGGATCGCCGAGCTCGGCCAGGAGGGCAGCGGCCAGGTGACGCACTGCCACGCTGCGCGCGGTCGGATCGGGCGAACGCGCGTCGCGCAGGGCGGCCTCGAGGGTGATCGGGAGCGAGGGCATGCGGGGCGCGGTGGAGGTCGTGTCACGCGGGGTCAGGCGCGCGAGGCGTGTCGCAAGGGACAGGGCGCGCGGCGCTCGCGTGGGGTGTCTTGAAGGACAGGGCGCAAGGGACAGGAGAAAAGCGAGCCCTCGGGCGTCGGGGAGGACGGGCGCGAGGGCCAAGCGTGGATGCAGCGCGCGGGGTGTCGTGAGGGACAGGGCGCAGGGACAGGAGAGGCTGCCGCGAGCGGATGGGGAGCGCCGCGCCGGGTGTCGTGGAGGACGGGGCGGACCGGCGAGCGCGCCCGGAGTCCCGGGGGACAGGAAGGAGACGACCGCGCCGGGGGTCGTGAAGGTCCGGGTGTCGCGGAGGACAGGGCGCGAGGGACAGGTGGGCTGTCTCTCGGGACAGGCGCCGCGGTGGGGCGGCCCGGGTCAGGTGCGGGCGCGCTGCGGGGCGTCGGGCGCGGGGGCGGTGCTGCCGAACAGGCGGATCATCTCGCCGCGCATGCGCCCGGTGAGCCGGAGGCGCAGCATCTTCATGTCGCCGACGAGGGACCACAGCGGATACTTGAAGCTGGCCGGCTTGTTGCGCTCGATGAAGAAGTGACCGATCCACGCGGGGCCGTAGCCGATCACCAGGGCCAGCGGGAACAGGCTCCAGCGGCCGGTCCAGGCCATCCAGGCGACGAAGAGGTAGGCGCTGCTGGTGCCGACGTAGTGGAGCGCGCGATTGACGGGGTGGCGGTGCTCGCCGAGATAGAAGGGCCAGAACTCGGAGAAATCGCGGGGCGCGGGCATCGCCCCGACCATACGCCGCGGCCGAGCGGCCGTCACGCGCAGACGCGGCGGATGGCTGAAAAGACAGGTTGTGCGCGAGATCGCCGGACCGGCGCGGCCTGGAGGTTCCGCGCGAGCGAGGCGCGCAGCGGGCCACGCGCGGCGGGTTGGGGGCGCCCGCCGCCAGGTCGACGCGGATGGGGCAGTCCTCACGCCCGGCGCCGGCGGGTGACGCAGTGCACGTCGGCGGTGAGGATGGCCGCAAGGACAGGTGGCGAGCGGGGCTCGCGCGGGGAAGCTGTCTTTGCGGACAGGTGAGCGCCGGATGCGAGCGCGGAGCGGGCCGGTGCGGCGGGAAGCGCCGGAGGCGAGAGGTGGAGGGCGCTGCGCCGGGCCGGGATCGGCGCGAGGATGCAAAGAGGCGAGCCGCGGAGCGGTGATGGGATCGGCTCGAGGACCCGAGAGACGCGGCGCGAAGAGACCGACGCTGCGCCGGGATCGGCGTGAGGACGCGGGGAGACGAGCCGCGAGGAGTCGGGAGGGCGTTGCGGCGGGGTTGGCGTGAGGACGCGGGGAGACGAGCCGCGAGGCGACGGGAGGGCGTTGCGGCGGGGTTGGCGTGAGGACGCGGGGAGACGAGCCGCGAGGAGACGTGAGGGCGCTGCGGCGGGGTTGGCGTGAGGACGCGGGGGAGACGCGACGAGGGGGGCGCTGCGCCGGGATCGGCGCGCGCGGGGAGGCGAACCGGGGGCACGCGGAGGCATTGCGCCGGGCCGGGATCGCTCGATGAACGGCGTCCGCGGGCGGCTGGGTGGGAGCCGTCGTGTCGCGGCGGCGCCGGCTCGTCGCCCTGACGGCGGGGGACGGGCGGGGACGGGCGGAGAGGCTCAGGGACGGATGGGGAGCGGAGGGGGCGGGATCCGGCCGGCGCGCACGTCGGCGATGAATTCGCGGTCGGCGGCCAGGAATTCGGCCACGGGCAGGGATTCGAGGTCGTGCGCGACGACGGCGGCGTCGGCCTCGAGGCGCAAGGCGGCGTGCCAGTCGGTGCCCAGCCAGGCGCACGCGTCGACGTGGTAGACGAGCAGCAGGACCTCCGGGCCGGGCCCGGGGTAGACGTGGTGCAGGACCTCGGCGACGGCGCCGACAGGCAGCGCGGCGGCGGCGGGGCCCCACTCCTCGACGAGCTCCGGCGCAGCGCGGCGCGCGGGGACTCACCGGGCTCGACCTTCCCGCCGGGGAGCTCGAGGGCGCCGGCGCCGTGGCGGGCGCCGGCCGGTCGGCGCTGGACGAGGAGGCGGTGGGGGCCGAGCCAGACCAGGCCGGCGGCGACGATGAGGCGGGGCTGCACGCCCGTGGTTGGTACCGCACCCTGGACGCTCGGAAAAGCTGCGCCTATCCTCGGCCCACCCCATGCGTCTTTATTCAAGTAAGATCTCGACGATCGTCGAAGCCGTGAACAAGACCCTGGTCGACGCCGGTGACCTCGAGGTCAGCGACCGCGAAGAGTTCAAACGGGATGTCGAGTCGATCCTCAAGGAGTACCGACGCAAGGACCGCGAGCTCACCGACCGCGCGAAGGACGAGCTCGAGCGGAAGAAGCTGGCCTACTCCGACCTGTTCAAGGTCAAGCGCTCGATGGCGGATGACCAGGACTTCGGGATCGGGGAAGAGGCCTTGAACTGGATCGCCAATCAGCTGCTCGAGCTGTTCATGCAGAGCAAGTTCGTATCGGAGATCTACGCCGACGACTCCGTGATCCGGAAGAAGCTCAAAGAGATCCTCCGCCGCCACATGCAGGCCGACGAGGACCTCGACCGCGAGGTGCGGCGCCACCTCAAGCACCTCACCGAGAACACCTCCACGTTCGAGATCGAGTACCAGAAGCAGCTCGAGCTCATCAAACGGAAGCACGGTCTCGACTAATGGCTCATATCCTGGTCTACGCCCAGCGCACCCCGCAGGGGATCCATCCGGCCAGCGCCGCGGCCCTGTGCCTCGCCCGTGACATCGGCAGCGAGCGCGGCGCCACGGTCAGCGCGGTCTGCCCCGGCGACGCCGGACGCGCCGACCAGTTCGTCATCGGCGCGGTCAGCCGGTTCGGCGCCGACGGCCTGACGTTCCTCGGCCCGGCCGGCCTGCGGCCGCTGCAGGATCGACTGCACCCGCTGCTGGTGTTCGTGCCGCACACCGAGGAGGGGCTGGCCGCCGCCGAGACGCTCGGCGGCGCCGAGGCGCTGTGGCTGCAAGAGCCCGAGGTCGAGTGGGAGCGGCTGGCGTCGGTCACCGCGATCGTGGCCGGCACCCTGCCGTGGTACGAGCTGCCGGCGATCATCGACGCCGAGTACGACAACGAGGCGAGCCTGGTCGACCTGCCCGAATGGGTCGCCCGCCTCGAGCAACACAGCGGCCGCGGTCCGCTGCGGTACTTCGCCCGCGAGGACCTCGACCAGGCCGCGCGCGCGGCCCTGGCGTCGATCGGCGCCAAGCCGGTCGGGCCGGAGTACCTCGACCAGCACACGGGCGGGACGCTGCTGTGGCTCGGCGGGGCCGACCAGCCGGTGCCCGAGGCGCTGATCGCCCGCGGCCCGGGGGCCCGCGTGATCCTGTTCCCGGGCGAGGGCGCGGAGATCGACGCCGCCTGGACGCGCGCCGACTGGGTGCTGCCGGGCGCGTGGCCCGAGGCGGTCAAGCAGCTCCACAGCGAGCTGTGGAAGCCGGTGATCGTGTGACGGGCGCGCCTTGGTGACCGCCGCCGATCGATCTGTCTCATCGACCAGGTCCGCCCTGCGGGCGCTGCTCGCCGGGGAGGCGCTGGTCGGCGAGGACGTCGGGGCGGCGTTCGCCGGCGCCGGCGAGGTGCTCGGCGAGGCGGCGCTGGCCCGCCGCGTGCGCGAGCAGGGGGCCGCGGTGGTGGTCGCGCGCGAGCCGTCGCCGACGCTGCTGCGAGCGCTGCGCGAGCGGCCGCCGGGGCTGCTCGTGATCACGGGGCCGGAGCTGCCGGTGGGGCTGACGACGCGGACGCTCGGGCCGGCGGCGCAGCTGGTGATCGAGGGCGGGGAGCTGGTGATCGTCGGGCCCGACGGGGCGGCGCTCGCGGGGCTGCGGGCGGCGTTCCTGGCCGCGGGCGCGAAGCCGCGGCTGTCGCTGTGCCCGGCGCCGGCGTGGCTGCCGGAGTGGCTGGCGGCGCCCGAGCTGGCCGGCTGTCGGACCGCGGGGATGGTGCCGGCGGCGAGCTTGCACGCCGGCTGGGCCCGCTGGGCGAGCGCCGCCGGGGCGCGCCAGGTGGTGGTGCCGCTCGGGGTCGAGGCGCCGCGCGTGGACCAGCCGCGCCACCCGTCGCTTGGCCAGGCGGCGGCCGCCCACGCGCTCGAGCGCCTGACCGGGCCGGTGTTCCCGAGCCCGGGGGTGCTGGCGCTGCTGGTGGACGCGGAGAGCATGTCGTCAGGGACAGGTCCGAAGGGGCATGTCTCGGAGGGCATGTCCGAAGAGGCAAGCCCGGCGGCGGCGCCGTGGCGCCAGGCCCGGCGGGCGCTGCCGCTGCAGGGCGACGAGCACGGGATGGAGGCGCCGCACCCGGGCCTGCGCCTGCGCGGGCCGGCGAACGCGACCACCGACGCGTTCCTGGCCCAGCGGGCGCTGCTCCGCCGCGAGCGCGCGGAGGCGCTGGTGCGCGCGGCCGAGGGCGAGGCGGCGCCGAGCATCGACCCGGCGGCGCTGGCCCGCGCGGAGGAGGTGCTGCGCTCGGCCGGCCAGGCGCTGTCGGAGCACGAGAGCAAGGTGGTGCTGCGCGGCTTCGGCATCGAGGTGACGCGCCAGGCGGTCGCCAGCTCGGCCAGCGGCGCGGCCCAGTTCGCCGAGCAGATCGGCTTCCCGGTGGTGCTCAAGGCGGTCAGCCCCGACCTCCGCCGCAAGCAGGAGCTCGGGGCGGTGGTGCTCGACCTGACGACGTCGGCGGCGGTCCGCCGGGCCTACGCGACGATCGTCGGCAACGTGGAGGAGCGCGCGCCGACGGCCCACCTCGACGGGGTGCTGGTGGCCGAGCAGATCGGCGAGGGGCTCGAGATCCACTGCGGGGCGGTGGCGCTGCAGAGCGGGGAGACGGCCCTGTTCGGGCGTGCGCTGGCGGGGCACCAGGAGGTGGTGCTGCGCCTGTCGCCGCTCGACCCGGCCGAGGCGATGCTGTTCGCCCAGGCGATCGTCGCCGGAGTGCCGCTGCGCCGCAAGGACGACCCCGGCCTGCGCGAGCTGGCCGGGCTGCTGCTCCGCCTCGACGCGCTGGTCCGCCACTTCGGGGCCGCCAGCGCGGACAGCGAGGGCCGCCTCGAGCTGGTCGACCTCAGCCCGGTGCGCCTGTGCGCGGGGCCCCGCGGCTATGTGACGCTCGACGCGCGGATCGTGCAGCGGGCCCACCTCGAGGGGCTCTGAAAATTTCTTGAAATGCAGAGCTCGTGCAGCGAGGCCTGCGCCTCGTCGGCGCACGAAGCCGGGGGCTCTGGAGCTCGCTGACGGTCGATTGGACATGTCCTGAAGGACATGATGCAGAGGGCATGGCCTCGTGGGCATGTCCGAAAGTTCATGGTGCCGGCCGCTTGCGGTCGTTGCGGCGCCAGCGGGCGTCCTGGGCGCTGCGCTCGGTGACGGCGGCGATCGCCTCGCGCACGGCCTCGCGGACCGGGAAGTACGGGCGGCAGCCGGCGTCGTCGCAGAGCCGGCCCCCGGGGGCGTAGCGGTCGCTCCGGCGGGCGCGCAGGGCCGGGAGGGCGTCGCGGTGACCGATTCGCCCGAGCGCGGCGGCGGCGGCCTCGCGGGTCTCGGGGTTCTCGTCGGCGAGCCAGGCGGTGAGCGAGCGGGCGAGCGGGGCGGCCTCGTGGAGGCGCAGGACGGTGTCGCAGCTGCCGCCGAGGCTGGTGACGTGGCGCGACCACTGGCTGCTCATGCTGCCGAAGTAGAGGCCGGCCTCGTCGGGATCGCAGGGGTCCCACGAGGGTCGATCGGCGAGGGCGCCGATCGCCGCGAGGGCGCGCTGGCGGGGGCCGTCGGCGAGGTCGGGCAGGCGGCGCTCGAGCTCGGCGAGGGCGGTGCGGCCGGTGACGTCGGCGAAACCTTCGATGGCGTGGACGCGGGCCTCCCACGCCTCGGGGCCGCGGCGCCCGAGGCGAGCGAGGGCCGCCGCGCGCAGCGGCTCGGGGGCGCGCTCGAGGGCGGCGCGCAGGACCGCGGGCTCCGCGTCGCGGCCGGCGGTGAGGAGGGCGCCGCGGTACAGCCGGGCCACGTCGAAGCCGGCAGAGGCGAGGCGGGCGGGGCCGTAGTCCATGCTGTCGGGGGCTGGCTTCGGGTACATGTCCCGAGGGCCATCCACGTCGAGGAGCCGCTCGGCGACGGCGACGCGGCAGTCGCCCGTCCGCTCGGCGCTGCGGATGGCGCCGCGGACCTGCTCGCTCCAGCGGTACGAGACGCTGGTGCCGCACATGCCGCCGCCAGGGTCGGCGCGGCGGTAGAGCTGGCCGGCGAGGGTCGGATCGCCGAGGAGTTCGGCGCCCAGCGCGAGGTCGCGGAAGACGTAGGAGTAGCGGGCGCCGCCCCACGCCCAGTGGCTCTCGGCGCTGCCGTTCAGGGGGCCGGGGAAGCCGAGCCGGGCCAGGTAGGCGCGGCCGTGCTGGACGAGGCCGACGACGTCGCCGCGGGCCCTGGCGTCGCTGGCGGCGGCGGCGAGGCGATCGTTCTCGGGGTCGGGCGCGGCGGGGGTCAGCGGGCTGCCGGGGCTGGCCTCGACGGCGCCGCCGACGACGGGGCCGGCGTCGGCGATCGCGGCGAAGAAGTAGGCGAGGTCGTCGAGCTCGGCGGCGGTCGGCGCGTCGCCGCGGAGGACGCCGCCGTGGCGACGCAGCACCGCGAAGTCGGCGAGGGCGAGGCGGGCCGCGGCGACCTCGCCCGGCGTCGGCGCGGCGCAGCGGGCCTTGGGGATCGCGTCGGCCATGGCGCGGGTGAGGATCGCCTCGAGCGCGCGCTCGGCCTTGTAGAGGTTGATCGCGTCGAGGCGCAGGAGGATCGGGGCGTCGGCGGGCAGGCCGATCTCGCCGAGGAGGTCGAGGAGCTGGCCGGCGGCGTCGTCGTGGGCCAGGGCGGGGCAGGGGGCGGCGTTGCAGGCGGTGTACATGTCCTCGAGGACACGTACGACCTCGGCCCGCCCGAGGCCGGCGGCGGCCGCCCGCTCGGCGAGGGTCTGGCTGCCGGAGTCGGCCAGGCCGGCGCGCTCGACCGCGGCCCGGGCGGCCTTCGCTGCGCTGTCCCAAGAGACCTGTCCCGAAGTGCTGGTCGATCCGGCGGCGGGAGCGAGAGCGAGGACGAGCGCGAGCGCGGCGGGCGTCATGTCCGGTCAGACAGCGACGGCGGGCCGGCGTTCCCGACCGTCGAGCGGGCGCGGCTGCAGACGGCCTGTCGGGCGATATCGGCGAAGGCGGTGAATGGGTGACTTCGGCGAAGGCGGCGGAGTGGACGGGCGCGAGCGCCCCGGGCGAAGGGCGGGTGAGTTTCGCGGCCAGGCCGAGGTCGCGGGTGCTTGGCGTCGGCGAGGGCCGAGGTCGCGCGGGCGGACCTCGGCGGCCGAGGCCCGTCGCGCCGGCGAGGCGTGGGCGAGCGAGGCGTCGGGAGGCCGCGTTCTCGTCCTGGCGCTTGGGACATGTCCTCGCGGACATGTCCCGCGAAGCCTACTTGTTCGGCTCGGGCGGGTGGCTCGGCGGGAACACCAGGCTCAGCGTGATCGCGCCGCCGATGAGGGCCGAGACGGTGGCGAGCGAGATGCCGACGGGGATGTGGATCGGCTCGAGGTGCGGCGGGTAGCCGACGCCGAGCAGCATCTTGACGCCGACGAACGAGAGCACCAGGCCGAGGCCGTACTTGAGCAGCCAGAAGCGGTCGATCACGTTCTCCAGCAGGAAGAACATCGCCCGCAGGCCCATCACCGCGCACACGTTGCTGGTGAAGACGATGAACGGGTCGGTGCTGATGCCGAAGATCGCGGGGATCGAGTCGAGCGCGAACACGACGTCGGCGGTCTCGACCATCAGCAGGGTGACGAACAGGGTCGTCACGTAGCGCTTGCCGTCGCGGCTGACGAAGAACTTCGGGCCCTGGAAGTCCTTGGTGACGCGGAAGTAGCGCTCGGCCCAGCGCTTGACCCAATTGTCCTGGCCCTGCTCCTCCTCGCCGCCCTCGCGCACGAACAAGAGGCGCAGGCCGGTGAACAAGAGGAAGCCGCCGAACAGGTACAGCGAGAACGTGAACATCTGGATCAGCGCCAGGCCGGCGACGATGAAGATGCCGCGCAGGATCAAGGCGCCGAGGATCCCGGCGAACAGGATCCGGTGCATGTACTCCTGCTGCACCCGCATGTAGCGGAACAGCACGATGAACACGAAGATGTTGTCGACCGAGAGCGCCTTCTCGATGAGGTAGGCGCTGAGGAACTCGAGCCCCTTCTCCGCGCCGTAGGCGTGCCAGACCCAGGCGTTGAAGACCAGGCTCAGCGCGACCCAGATGCACGACCACATCAGCGCCTCGCGCATCGACACGCGGTGCGGCTTGCGGTTGAAGAGCCCGAGGTCGACCGCCAGCAGGACGAGGATGCCGACGAGGAATGCGCCCCAGGTCAGGGGTGAGCCGACTGATTCAAACAAGTGAGGCTCGCTCAGCTCGCGGGGGTCGTCTTGTCGGTGATGAGCTCCATCGCGTCAGCCTTGACCTGGATGGTCAGCTTGCGCGGCTTCGCCTCCGCGTCGTAGCGCAGGTCGACGAGCGTGCCAGTGAAGGAGATCGGGAGGTTGCGACCGAGCGGCCGGCCGAGCTCTTCGGTGGAGAAGATCCGGTAGTCGATCGTGATCTCGAACAGCACCGGCTCGGTGACGTGGGCGTAGGTCTCCCACGCGCCGTGCTCGGAGCCCTCGACGCCGGCGGCGATGCCGTTGCCCGCCTCGGTGACCGCCTGCCCGCGGAAGCTGCCCGGCTTGTCCTGCAGCGCCTTGACGAAGTCGTCGCGCTCCTGGGGCTTCATCATGTTGAAGCTCTCCAGGTTCTTCTTGTTAAAGGTGAGGTCGGCGCCCTGCGGGTCGTACGCCGCGGGGAGCGCCAACAGGTCCTTCTTGGGCTGGCTGCATCCAGAGACGGCCAGCAATGCGCTGGTGAAGAAGAGCGCGGTCAGGCTGCGGCGCATGGCCCGGAAGCTAGCACGGAACTTTCGGCGGAGGGATGGTCACAAGAGCGCGCCGTCCGCCGGCACCGCCAGGACGGCCGCGTCGCCGAGCGCCCGCGCGAGGGCGTCCCGTGCGTCGCCCGCTCGCCCGGCGTGCTCGCCGATGGCCTCAAAGGTCACGCGCACGACGCAGCGCAGCCGCCCGTCGTCGCCGCTCAGCCAGCGCGGATAGGACCCGATCTCGACGTCCGGATAGTCGGCCACGACCACGTTCAAGCTGGCCGCCAGGTCGGACTCGTCCATCTCCGTGTGCAGGGTCTCCAGCGCCCAACCACCGGCGTCGGGCAGCTCGCCGGGGATCTTCTCGAGCGCCTCGATCTTGGCCCGGCACAGCTCCGGGATGCCCGGCAGCACGTAGATCCGCCGCGCACTCGCCTGCGCACCGGCGGGCAGGTCGATCCGCATCACCGGCCAGCCGCGGGCGGCCGTCAGCGCGGTGCCCTCCGGCAGGTCGGCCATCTTCAGCGCGGCCTCGGTGATCCGCTCGCCGAAGTGCGCGCGCAGGGTCCGCTCCATCTCGGGGTCGCGTCGCAGCGGGCGGCCGATGGCCCGCGCGATCGCCTCCATCGTCACGTCGTCGTGGGTGGGCCCGACGCCGCCGCTGGTGAACACCAGCGGGACACGGGCGAGCAGGCGCAGCAGCGCCTCGCCGATGGCGCCGAAGTCGTCCTCGACGGTGCACATCTCGACCAGGCGGATCCCTCGCCGGCGCATCATCTTCGCCAGCTCGTGGCCGTTCTGGTCGCGGATCTTGCCGCTGAGGAGCTCGTTGCCGATGAGGAGGACGGCGGCGCTGGTGACGGAGGGTTCGCGGTCCATGGGGCCCTGGTCGCAGGGTACCAGGAGTGACAGGCAGGTGAGCCAGGGCACCGCCGCGGTCCGGCCGCGAGGGGGTGCGCGGGTTGACGCGACGCGCGGGCCGGCGCTATCCCTCCGCGCCAGGTAGAGGCGATGCACCGCGCAGGCGACAGCGGCGACGGGGGCGCGGCAACGCGGCGGGGTCGTCGTCCCGGCCGCGACCTGTGCGAGATCGCCGACCTGTCGCCCGCCGAGGCCGTCGCCGTGCTCGCCGCGGCCACCCGCGTCCTGCCGCTCGCCGAGGGCGGCGGGGCCCGCGAGCTGCCGATCCTCCGCGGCGCCCAGATCTTGAGCGTGTTCTCCGAGCCGAGCACGCGCACCCGCCTCAGCTTCGAGGTCGCGGCGCGCCGCCTCGGCGCCGAGGTCGTCCACTTCGTGCAGGACGCCGCCAGCTCGGCCAGCAAGGGGGAGACCGAGCGCGACGCGCTGCAGAACCTCGACGCGATGGGCTTCGACGCGGTGGTCGTCCGCGACCGCCGCGACGGGGTCCCGCGCGCCTGGACCGAGGTCATGCGCGCCCGCGTCGTCAACGCCGGCGACGGCGTCAACGAGCACCCGACGCAGGCGCTGCTCGACGCGCTGACGATCCTCGAGGCGTTCGGCCGCGCGCCGACGCAGGGGGCGATGACCGGGCTGCGCGTGGCGGTCTGCGGCGATGTCCGCCACGGCCGGGTGGCGCACTCGGACCTGCAGCTGTTCCGCACGCTCGGGGCCGACTGCGTGGTCGCGGGGCCGG
The DNA here is from genome assembly GCF_026626665.1 of Nannocystis pusilla. Taxonomy (GTDB): domain Bacteria; phylum Myxococcota_A; class Polyangia; order Nannocystales; family Nannocystaceae; genus Nannocystis; species Nannocystis pusilla. Next base: position 4,318,787 of record NZ_JAPNKE010000002.1, on the reverse strand, counting down.
GCGACCTGGCGCCGCCCGAGCTCGCTGCGCGCCTGGGGGCGACGGTCGCGCCGACCCTCGACGACGCGCTCGCGGGGGCCGACGTGGCGGTGATGCTGCGGATCCAGCGAGAGCGCCTCGGCGCCGACGTGGCGATCCCGGACGCGCCGAGCTATCACGCCGCCTGGGGGCTGACGCCCGCGCGCCTGGCCCTGCTCGCACCCGGGGGGATCGTGATGCACCCGGGCCCGATCAACCGCGGCGTCGAGATCGCCGACGTCGTCGCCGACGGCCCGCACAGCCGGATCCTCCGCCAGGTCACCCTCGGCGTGGCGGTCCGCATGGCCGTGCTCGCGCGCGCCTGCGGCGTCGAGCTGCTCTGAAGAACATGTCTGGAGGACCATGACCCAAGCAACAGCCCGCCCCGACCTCGCCGCCCGTCCGCTCACCGTCGCCGGTCCCGCAGCGCGCCCGGGCGCGCTGGTCTTGGCCGACGGCCGGGTGTTCCGCGGGCTCGGCTTCGGCGCCGCGACGACCGTGGTCGGCGAGGTGGTGTTCAACACGTCGCTGACGGGCTACCAGGAGATCGTCACCGACCCGTCGTACACCGGCCAGCTGGTGTGCCTCACGGTGTCGGAGGTCGGCAACGTCGGCGTCAACCCCGACGACGAGGAGTCGCGCGAGCACGGCTGCGCGGGCCTGGTGGTCCGGGCGCTGTCGCCGGTGGTCTCGAACTGGCGCGCGCAGGAGGACCTGGGCAGCTACCTGGCGCGCAAGGGCCTGCCGGGGCTGGCCGAGGTCGACACGCGGGCGCTGACCCGCCACCTGCGCGACCGCGGGTCGGTGATGGCGGCGCTGTCGAGCGAGCACGACGACGTGGAGAAGCTGCTGGCGCTGGCCCGCTCGGCGCCGTCGATGGAGGGCCAGGATCTGACGGGCCGGGTGACGACGCGGACGCCGTACGCGTGGGACCAGCCGAGCTGGGAGCACGCGGCGCCGCCGGCCGATGTCCACGTGGTGGCGTGGGACTACGGGATCAAGCTCAGCATCCTCCGCCGCCTGCGCGACGCCGGCGCCCGCGTGACGGTGGTGCCGGCGAGCACGCCGGCGAGCGCGGTGCTGGCGCTGCGGCCCGACGGGATCCTGCTCAGCAACGGGCCCGGCGACCCGGCCGCGGCGACGGCGGTGATCGCCGAGCTGCGCGACCTGCTGGCCGCGCAGGGGCTGCCTCCCGTGTTCGGGGTGTGCCTCGGCCACCAGCTGCTGGCGCTGGCGCTCGGCGGCCGCACCTTCAAGATGAAGTTCGGCCACCACGGCGGCAACCACCCGGTCCGCAACGAGGACGACAAGAAGGTGGCGATCACGTCGCAGAACCACGGCTTCGCGGTCGACCCGGCGTCGCTCGGCGCCAGCGCGACGCTCACCCACCTCAACCTGTTCGACAAGACCTGCGCCGGCCTGCGCGTCCGCGGGCGCCCGATCGGCTCGGTCCAGTACCACCCCGAGGCCGGCCCCGGCCCCAACGACGCCACCGACCTGCTGGCCGGCTTCGTCGCCCAGGTCCGCCGCCTCCGCCGCGAGCGCGCCTGAAGCGAGCAGGTCCGCGAGGACATGTTCGCCAGGGCAGGACGCGAGGGACAGGGCTGAAGGGACATGTCCTGCGGGGCAGGTAGGGGCGGCGGGTTCGACGGGGGCGCGCGGGCAGGCCGCCGGCTCGCAGATGAGCGGCCGGGCCGGCGGCCCTCCGGCGAGCGGAGGCCGCGCGAAGGCGCGAGCTGCTGCCGCAGCCCCGTGGTCCCGCGGGCCATCCCTTGTTCTGCGCCCCGTTACACTCGTCGCTGGGGCGAGAGCGACGGTCGGGTGGCTGTCTCGAAGGCCAGGCGAACGTCCGCCCGGAGGCGCGGGTGAGCGCGCCTGTCCCCGAGGACATGGACCGGGCGCGCCTGTCGGCGGCGCTCGACGAGCTCGGCGAGCGGGTGTTCGGCGGGCGCGACGGGGCCCGCCGGGCGGCGCCGCTGCTCGAGCGGTGGGACCGCGAGGTGGGGGTGCACACGTCGGTCGACAGCGGGCACGAGGCGCTGGCCGCGGCGCGGGTCGACTGGGCGCTGTGCGACGCGGAGCCGCCGGGCGCGGCGCCGGGCGACACGTGGGCCTGGCGAGCAGCGACGGGCCGGGTGCCGGGGATCGAGCCGACGCCGCTGTACCGGCTGCTGGCGACGACGCAGGCGGGGATCTTCGAGGTCTGGCCAGGCGCGCCGCTGCTGCTGCGCGACCGCCTGCGCGGGCTGAGCGTCCGCGTCGACGAGCCGGCGCCGTGGCTCGGGGAGTCGCGGCGGGCGGCGGCGCTGTGGGAGCTGCGCCTGGCCTTCGGGACAGGCGTGGCGTGGATCTGCCGGACGCCGATCGAGTACCCGCTGGCGATCGCGCCGCTGCTGCAGCGGGCCCACGAGGGCCACTGGCGAGCGCCGCAGCGGATCGAGCTGATGCCGTGGCGCCGCCAGCGGCTCCGCTGGGCCCGCGACCGCCGCGGCGAGGACCCGCGCAGCTTTTTTTCAGGGCTGTGAGCGGAGCTCGCGGCTCGGTCGTGGCAACTGCGACGTTCGCCGTCGGCGGCTCTCCGACCGCGGTCGAACGGGTGATGCCCGGCGCTCGCGGTCGCCGAGTCAGCGGGGCAGCCTGCCGTCCGGCGAAGCGTTCGAAGGCGTCGAGCGCTCGGGAGCCCCCGCTCCATCGCTTGGTGAAGCCCCGGTCCGGGACGCAGCGCGGGCCGGCTTTCGCGGCCCGCGTGACGTCTGGTATTGCTGAGGCTCGCCGTGACTGCCCCGCCCAGCACCCCGCCCTCCATGCGCGAGTTCACGGTCCGCGCGGTCGTCACCGGCGTCGCGCTCGGGGTCGTGTTCGGGGCCGCCAACGCCTACCTCGGGCTCAAGGTCGGCATGACGGTGTCGGCGTCGATCCCGGCGTCGGTGATGACCGTGGCGCTGCTGCGCGGGCGCGCCAGCCTGCTCGAGGCCAACCTGTCGCAGACGATCGGCTCGGCCTCGACGTCGCTGGCGACCGGCACGATCTTCACCATCCCGGCGCTGTTCCTGTGGGGCATCGCGCCGCCGTTCTGGCAGATCGCGCTGCTGGCCCTGCTCGGCGGGGTGCTCGGGCTGGCGGCGATGATCCCGCTGCGGCGCATGCTGATCGTCGACGGCCACGGCGAGCTGCCGTACCCCGAGGGCCGCGCGTGCGCGGAGGTGCTGCGGGCGACGACCACCAGCGCGAGCGGCAGCGCGTGGATCTTCCGCGGCATGGCGGTCGGCGCGGGCATGAAGCTGCTGGTGGCGCTGCTGTTCGCGGTGCCGAGCGAGGCGGGCGCCGCGGTGCCGCTCTTGCCCAAGGCCGAGGTGGCGCTGGAGTTCGCGCCGGCGTTGCTGGCCGTGGGGTTCATCCTCGGCTACCGCCAGGCGGCGGTGGTGGTGGCGGGGGCGGTGGTGTCTTCGCTGGCCCTGATCCCGCTGATCGCGTGGATCGGCGCGGGGCTGCCGGGTCCGCTCTACCCCGAGCGCGAGCTGACGATCGCGCAGATGGACGCGTCGCAGATCTGGCGCCAGTACATCCGCTACATCGGCGCCGGGGCGGTGGCGACGGCGGGGATCCTGACCGTCCTGCGCAACATGCCCATGATGGCCGGTGCGTTCGTATCTGTCGCAAGGGGCATGCGCAAAGAGACAGGTGAGAAGGCGACCGCCGGCGCGACCGATCGCGACCTGCCGGGCAGCTTCATCGCCGCGGCCATCGCGGTGGTGATCGCCGCGGTCGCGCTGGTGCCCGGGCTCGTCGCCGGCGACCTCGGGTTCGTGGCCCGCCTGGTGTGCGCGCTCGGGGTGGCGGTGTTCGGGCTGCTGTCGGTGGCGGTGGCGGCCCGGATCGTCGGCATCGTCGGGGTGTCGTCGCAGCCGACGTCGGGCATCACTCTGGTGACGCTGCTCGGCACTGCGGCGGTGTTCGCGGCGCTCGGCTGGGACGACCTCGGGGCGCGCGGCGGTGCTGACGGTCGGGACGGTGGTGGCGGTGGCGACGTCGAAGGCCGGCGACATCTCGCAGGACCTGGAAGACGGGCTACCTGGTCGGCGCGACGCCGGCGTGGCAGCAGCTCGGGCAGCTCATCGGGGCAGCCTGCGCCTGCTGGGTGGTGGCCGGGACGGTGCTGCTGCTGTCGAGCTACGGCTTCGGCGGCAAGGAGCTGGCGGCCCCGCAGGCGACCCTGATGAAGACGATCATCGAGGGCGTGCTGAGCGGCGAGCTGCCGTGGGGCCTGGTCGCCACGGGCGCGGGGATCTCCGGCGCGGCGATGCTGTGCGGGGTGTCGGGCCTGGCGTTCGCGATCGGGGTGTACCTGCCGATCGCGTCGATGCTGCCGATCTTCCTCGGCGGCTGCGTGCGCGCGCTGTCCGAGCGCGGCCGCCCGGCCGAGGGCGAGGCCCGCTCGGGGATCCTGGCGGCCGCGGGGGTGGTCGCCGGCGAGGGCCTGGCGGGGGTGCTGGTGGCCGGGCTGGTGGTCTCGGGCCTGGTGCCGAAGAAGGCGCCGCCGCTGCTCGGCGGCGAGCTCGGCGAGCTGGCGACGCTGGCGCTGGTGCTGGCGATCTGCTTCTTCCTGTACCGCGGGGCGCGGGCGAGCGCGTGACCGGGCGAGGAGCATCTTCGGACATGTCTGAAAGGGCAGGCGGCGAAGCCGGCCGAACGGGCGCGGCGGGGACCATGTCTGACGGCGCATGCGGGGCGAGGCCGGCCGGACGGGTACGCGCGGGGCCAGGGGCGCGAGCGGCGGCTCGCCCGGACGCGGCGCGACGCGTCCGGGCCCGGACTGCCATGTCTCTTCAGGCATGTTCTATCGAACAGGGTGGAAAGCGCATGTCTGAGCGTACATGTCCGATGGTACAGCCCATGACGCGCGGCGAGTGGTGCGGCGGTGGCCGGGGGCGGGTCGATGGACGCCGGTGAGCTCGACGTCGTCGATGTGCTGGTGATCGGCGGCGGGCCGGCGGGCAGCACCGCGGCGGCGGTGATGGCGAAGGCGGGGCTGCGCGTGCTGCTGCTCGAGGCCGGCACGCACCCGCGCGCGCACGTGGGCGAGCTTGCTGCCGGGGATCATCCCGATCCTGGCCGAGATCGACGCGCTCGCCGCGGTCGAGGCGGCCGGGTTCGGGCGCAAGACGGGCAGCACGCTGTGGGGGTGGGGCAAGACGCCGCGCTGGGACCTATGGTTCTACGACAGCGACGCCTACGACCACGCGTGGCTGGTCGAGCGCGCGCGCTTCGACGCGATCCTGTTCGCGGCGGCGACGCGCGCGGGGGCGGTGGTGCTCGATCGGGCGGTCGCGCGGACGCTGCTGTGGGACGGCGAGCGGCTGGTCGGCGCGGCGTGGAGCGCGCCGGACAGCTGCAGGAGACGCGGGCACGGCTGGTGATCGACGCGACCGGGCAGTCGATGCTGCTCGGCCGCGCGAAGGACCGCCGCGAGGAGATCGCGGGGCTCAAGCACCAGGCGATGTGGGCCCACTTCTCCGGCTGCGTCGGAGCGCCGCCGCCGCGCCACGAGCAGGCGCTGTTCTTGGCGGAGGCCGAGCAGTGGTGGTGGTTCTTCCCGATCGGCGGCGGCAGGGCGAGCGTGGGGGTGGTGCAGCTCGACGCGGGCGAGGCCCGCGGGGCGCCGCGTCGCGACTACGACGCGCTGCTGGCGGCGGCGAGCGAGCTGGCCCCGGTGCTCGGGCCGGCGGCGACGCGGGTGACGCCGGTCCGCCACGAGCGCGACTGGAGCTACCGCATGTCCGAAGTGACAGGTCCGGGGTGGATCCAGATCGGCGACGCGGCGGGCTTCATCGACCCGGTGCTGTCCACCGGGGTGCTGCTGGCGATGCACTCGGCGTGGCACGCGGGTCGCACCGCGATCGCGGTGCTGCAGGGCGGGGCCGACGAGGCGAGCGCGCGCGAAGTATCAGGCGCACCACCGCGAGATGTTCGGCGACCTGCTGCGGATGGTCCGCTTCTACTACCAGCAGAACCTGTACCGCGAGGATTACTTCTGGGAGTCGAAGCGGATCCTGCTGACCCGCGACACCGAGCTGAAGCCGCAGAAGGCGTTCGTGGTGCTGACGAGCGGGCTGGTGCAGAACTTGGCGCTCGACGAGGTGCGCGACGAGGCGACCGCGCGCCAGACGGCCCGCGCGGCGGGCCAGGGCCGCGAGCTCGGCGAGGCCGGGCCCGAGCGGCTCGGGTTCGTGTGCGTACACCTGCGCGAGCGCGCGGCGGCGCCGGGGCAGGGCGACCTGTACCTGCTGATCGAGCCGCGCGACCCGGTGGCGCCGGCGCTGGCGCGCACGCGCAACTTCGACATCGGGGCGATCGCGCCGCGCCACGGCTCGGACCCGCTGCGCGCGCCGGCTCTGGCGCCGGCGATCCGCGGCTTCGTGAGCCTGGTGCAGGGGCTCGACGCGGCGCCGGGGGCGACGCTGGCGGAGTTCTGGCGGGCGTCGCGGGTGCGCTTCGGGACATGGCTCAAGGAGCATGTCCCATCGAACATGGAGCTCGTGCGCGTGTTCGGCGAGTGAGTCAGTACTCGACGTCGGTGTCGGCCTCGGCCAGCGCCGGCAGGCCGGGGTAGCCGTGCAGGGGGGCGCCGATGAGCCACAGCGGGTCGACGGCGAGGGCGCCGATCTTGACGGTGAGGTGGAGGTGCGGGCCTCGCTGCGGCCGGTGTTGCCGACCAGGCCGAGGGCGGTGCCGCGGTCGACGGGCAGGCCGACGTGGACCAGGATGTCGTGCATGTGCCCGTAGTAGGAGGTGACGCCGAGGCCGTGGTCGACGATCACGAGGTTGCCGAGCAGCATGTCCTGGCCGGCGAACTGGACCACGCCGGGGCCGATGCTGAGGATGAGGTCGCCGATCCCGCCGCGCAGGTCGAGGCCGCGGTGCAGCTTGGTGCCGACGCCCGTCATCGGGTTGGTGCGCCAGCCGAAGTAAGAGGTGATGTGCGGACTCTCGACCGGCCAGCCGAAGCGCAGGCCCGGACGCGCGGCCTCGATGCCCTCGGCGGCGAACGGGTCGCGCGGCGGCGCCGGCTCCTCGGCGGGCGCCTCGGCCGGGGCAGCCGTCTCCGTCGCGGCCTCGACCGGCGCTGCGGGCTCGTCGGTCTTTCCGCACGCGAGGACCGCGGCGAGGAGGACGGGTGAGGATGTCCGGAGGGACAGCGTCACGGCGCGCGCACCCTAGCAGATCCGCGCGTCGCCGTCGAGCGCCGCCGAAAGCCGGCGGCGGGGCCCTGGGGCCGGGCCGGCGAGGCCGACGCGAGGAGATGTTCTAGGGGACATGCTCGACAGGACATGGCGCCCTGCACATGTCCGAACGGGCAGTCGCTCGCGGCGGTCCGCTCGCGGTGGCGGGCGGCGGGCCGAGGGTTTGGAAGATCAGGCGGTGGCGGTGAGCAGCTCGAAGTCGACGAGCATGCGCAGGAGGGCGGGGAGACCTCGACGCCGAGGCCGCGCAGCTTGGCGAGGACAGCGCCAGTGGGGCGGCCGTCGAAGCGCGGCAGGAGGTCGAGGAGGGCGGTCGGCAGCTCGAGGGCGTCGGTGTCGAGGTAGGTGACGACGCGGCTGCGCTCGTCGCCGCGGTGCGAGACGCGGATCGTGCCGAGCTGCAAGGAGTCGGGCAGCGGCCCGGCGAGCGCGGCGTGGGCGGCCAGGAGGTCGCCGACCTGGGTCTCGATCGCGGGCCCGACGAGGGCCTGTACTTCGGACCAGCCGAGCGCCTCGACGAGCTCGGCGCAGCGGCGAAAGAAGTCGCCCTCGCGGCCCGCCCACCAGCTCCACGCGGCCTCGCCGCCCTCGACCGGCGGGGTCTCTTCGAAGAGGATCGTGCAGGCGCACCAGTGGCTGAGCTCGCGCTCGACGGCGGTGAGCAGCACCTCGAGCGCCTGCCAGAACCGCTGGCCGCGCGCGCCGCGGTCGTGCTTGCAGTACCAGGTGGCGCAGATGCCGTTGCGGTTGCGCCACACGCCGCACAGGCCGCCGGCCTCGGCGAGGTAGTAAGGGCAGAAGAGGGAGGCATCGCGGCCGAACTGCTCGGCGGCGAGGATGTCGCGGTAACGGTCGCGCTCGTCGTCGGTGGCGTCGAGCCCGTGCGGGGTGATGCTGTCAGGCTGCGCGACCATGCGCCGCAGCAGCCGCTCGCGCCCGGCGAGCGAGCCGGCCTTGAGCGCGCCGCCGACCAGGAAGTTGGGCAGCGCGGGCACGTAGGTGCAGCACTTGGTGGCGTCGGCGAAGCGATAGCCCTCGGGCACGTGGCTCTGACACTGCACGCAGTCGCTGCAGGTCGCGGCCTGTTCTTCGGGTAATGGCCCTCCGAGCAGGTCGGAGATCCAGCGGCCGTACAGCGGCGGGAGCATCGGCGGCGAGGTCGGGGCCGACGCTAGCACGCGCGCGCGGGCGAGGGCGCTCTGCCACCACCCGCCGACCCTTGCGCCCGGGCCCGCCGTGCAGCTAGCTTCGCGCCATGGGTGGGGTGCAGGCGGGGCCGCGACCGGCGGTGAAGAAGGTGTTCGACGTCGACGCGATCCGGCGGGTGCCCGGAGGATCGCCTCGCACCGGGCGACGCTGCTGGTGCTGGGCCCGCAGACGCCGAGCCCGGCCGCCGACGCGCCGCGCTGAGGCTCGCGCCCGCGCCCGGCGTAGCGAGCGGGGCATCGAGCAGTCCTCGCGCGGAGGCCGGCGGCCGGGAAGGGCGCGAGGAGAGGCGCATGCCGGGCCGCCTGCGACCGACGAGCGACGCGGCTCCGCGTGGCCGATGCTCCGGTCGCGGCGCGAGGCGCCGTGCTCTACTCGCGCCGCATGACGGCCGACCTCGCGGCGATCCCGGGCGTGTTCGATCACCACCACACGGTCGCGGCCGACGAGATCGACGAGCTCGACCACGTCAACAACCTCCACTACCTGGCGTGGACGCAGACGGCCGCGAAGGCGCACTCGATCGCGGTCGGCTGGCCGTTCGCGCGCTACCGCGAGCTCGGGGCGACGTGGGTGGTGCGCTCGCACGCGATCGAGTACCTCCGCCCGGCTCGCCTCGGCGACGCCGTGGTCGTCCGCACGTGGGTGGCGGAGATGGGGAAGATCCACTCGCTGCGCCGCTACGAGATCGTGCGCCCCGCCGACGCCGTGGTGCTGGCGACCGCCGAGACCCGCTGGGTGTTCGTCAAGCTCGCCGGCCACTCACTGACGCGCGTGCCCGAGGAGCTGCGGGCGGCGTTCCCGGTGGTCGCGCGCTGACGCGGGCGCGGTGTAAAACCAGTGGCGATGACGAACGCTCCCGCGTCCCCGCCGCCACCGACGGTCGCCGTGCTCGGCGCCGGCAGTTGGGGCACCGCGCTGGCCCTCCACTGCGCCCGCCGCGGGCTGCCCGTCCGGCTGTGGACCCGCAGCGTCGAACACTTCGAGGCGATGGCGGCCGCCCGCGTCAACGCGCGCTACCTGGCCGAGTTCCCGTTCCCCGACAACCTCGCGGTCGAGCACGACCTCGGCCGCGCGCTTGCGGGCGCCGGCTTCGTCATCCTCGCCATCCCCAGCCACGGGCTCAGGGCCACGCTCCAGCAGGTCCGCGCGGCGCTGGCCGAGCTGGGCGACGCGGCGCCGTTCTACCTGGTGGCCGCCAAGGGGGTCGAGATCGACAGCCTGCGGACCATGGCCGACGTGGTCCAAGAGACATTGCCCAAAGAACATGCGGAGCGGATGGCGGTGCTCGGCGGGCCGAGCTTCGCCGCCGAGGTCGCCCGCGGCTTGCCGACGGCGGTGGTGATCGCCAGCGCCGACGCGGCGGCGGCGGCGGCGATCCAGCAGTGGATGCACGGCGACGGGCTGCGGGTCTACGTCACCGACGACGTCGTCGGCGTCGAGCTCGGCGGGGCGTTCAAGAACGTGATCGCCCTGGCCGCCGGCGTGTGCGACGGCGCCGGCCTGGGCCAGAACGCGCGCGCGGCCCTGATCACGCGCGGGCTGGCGGAGATCGGTCGCCTGTGCATCGCCCTCGGCGCCGACCCCGTCACGCTGTCGGGGCTGGCCGGGCTCGGCGACCTCGTGCTCACCTGCACCGGCGGTCTGTCGCGCAATCGCAGGGTCGGGCTGGCGCTCGGGCAGGGTCGGGCGCTGCAGGAGATCCTCGACGAGATGGGGATGGTCGCCGAGGGCGTCAACAATACGCTCAGCGCTCATCGCCTGGCCCAGCGCGAGCAAGTCGAGATGCCGATCACCCAGATCATGCACGCCATCCTCTACGAGGGCATGAGCGTGCGCCGGGCCGTGGCGGCGCTGATGCAGCGCGACCTGAAGCCCGAACGGGACTGACGCGCCTCCCGGGGCCGAAGTGTCGCCGCCGACAGGTGGGCACTCGCCTACCAATGGGCGTGCGCGATCCCGGTTGCGGCCGAGGCGCAGGTGCAGGTCCCCGTCGCGCGAGCCGCCGCCCTCGGGCGCGGGCGCCGGGGATTTCGCCCGCAAGGCCGCGACTTTATCGCCGAGGCCGCGGCCGCCGGGCGCTGCGGGCCGCCGGGGCTTGGCGACAGATCGCAGATCCGTTAATCTGGGGCCGCCTTGAGCAACATTGAGCCAACGCCCTTCGGCGACAAATATGTGCTGGTCGAGCACATCGCTACCGGCGGCATGGCCGAGATCTATCGCGCCACGTACTCCGGCATCGAGGGCTTCGCCAAGGAGCTGGTGATCAAGCGGTTGCGCGAGGAGTTCGCCGAGCGGCCGAACGTCGTGCGCATGTTCCTCGACGAGGCCCGCGTCGCCGCCACGCTCACGCACCAGAACGTGGTGCACACCTACGATCTCGGCGAGATCGGCGGCGAGTACTTCATCGCCATGGAGCTCCTGAAGGGACAGGAGCTGGTGGCGGTGCTGCGCAAGTCGGCCAAGACGGGGCTGCACCTGCCGCTGCAGATCTCGCTCGGCATCATCATGCAGGCGCTCGAGGGGCTCTACTACGTCCATTCGAGGGCCGACGATCGCGGGCGCCTGCTCGGGCTGTGCCACCGCGACATCAACCCGACCAACATCCACGTCGGCTACGACGGCACCTGCAAGATCGTCGACTTCGGCATCGCGGCCACGCGCGCGAGCGTGCAGGGCGGCGGCGAGGGCCAGTTCGCCGGCAAGCTGGCCTACATGGCCCCGGAGCAGGTGCTCGGCCACCCGATCGACGCGCGGGCCGACATCTTCGCGCTCGGCGTGGTGCTCTACGAGATGTGCCTCAGCCGGCGACTGTTCCGCGGCGCCGCGGAGGAGGTCGCGGAGCGCATCGTCGAGGGCGACATCCCGGCGCCGACGTTCGTCGACCCCGAGTTCCCGCCGGCGCTCGAGGCGATCATCATGAAGGCGCTCGAGGTCGACCCGGCCGAGCGCTACCAGAACTGCGACCACATGTTCCGTGACCTCGAGCGGTTCACGGAAGAGGCCGGCATCCGCAGCACGCCGCGCATCCTCTCGAACTACATGTCCGAGATGTTCGGCGAGGGCGCGCCGGCCGAGGTCAACTACGACGACCTCTACGACGACCTCGCCGACGAGGCCCTCGACTTCGACCAGTTCGACCGCCTCGACTCGCAGCCCGACAAGGACGACGCGCCCGACTGGGCCAAGCCGGCGCAGTCCGACACGCGCAGCAAGAAGTCGATGACGATCGGCAACCTCGACGCGGTGCTCGCCGAGGCCCAGCGGCTGCAACAGGTGCAGCAGCAACAGGCGCAGGCGCAGGCGCAGGCGCAGCAGAAGCCGTCGACCGGCTCGGCGCCGACGACCCGCAGCCAGCGCGCGGCGTCCGAGGCGGCGGCGGTGGCCGGCGCTCGCCGGGCCCGCAAGAACCAGTCGGCGCGCCACAAGACGGTGCCGCCGAGCGCCGCGCAGAGCATGGGCTCCGGCCCGCGCCGGCCGCCGACCGGCGCCAACCGCTCGCTGGCCTCGGGCCGCGCGCCGAACCCGACGACGTCGACGGCGTCGGTGCCGGTGGTGGTGGTCGACCCGGGCGCGACGAGCACCAGCTTCGGTCACGGCATCATGGCCGAGCAGACCAAGCAGGGCAGCGCGGCCATCACGTGGATCCTCGTGCTGTTCGGCCTCGGTGGGCTCGGCTACGTCGCGTACACGATGTTCTCGATGAAGTAGCGCGCAGCGGCCGAAGGCCGGAGACAGCAGCGACACCAGCAAGAAGCGGGCGACGGGCGAGACGAGAAAGCCGATGCACAGCGTCGAGGTCCAAGGCAATCACACCTGGGGTAAGTTCTCCGCCTTCCGCGTGCTCGGCGATCACGAGCCGATGCCCGGGTTCCGTCTGGTGATGCAGTTCGCGCCGCGCCCCGAGGGCGTGGCCCGCCTGCTGGAGATGCGCGCCCGCGCCAACGACCCGCTCGACTCGGAGCTCGCGCGCCTCACGGTGCGCGCCGGCATCGGCCTGCTGCAGTCGCACAACGTGTCGTTCGCCTACGCCAGCGCCGAAGAGGTGGTGGCGCTGGTCCGCACCGACGCGGTGTCGCGCATGGGCAGCTCGCTGGCGGTCTACGAGCAGCTGCTGTCGATGTACTCGGCCCGCCTGGCGGTGCTGCTCGGCGAGGAGCTGGTGGTCCACGGCCACATCTTCGAGTTCCCCGACATCGGCATCGCCCGCCGCGCCTTCGTGTCGGCGCAAGAGTGGCTCGAGGAGGCGACGCCGCTCCGCTCGTCCCGCCGCCTCGGCCTGCAGATGCGCGGCCTCGGCCAGCCGTTCCACCCCTCCAGCCTCGAGAACGTCGAGGCCCAGGCCGGCCTGCTCCGCTCGGCCGGCATCGACCTCGAGACGCTGCCCCACTGGTGGTGGCGCGGCGTCGCGGCCCGCTTCCGCGCCGACGGCGGGGTCGAGCTCTACGACGATGTCCCCCACGGCGCCGACTTCGCCGCGCTCGTCTCCGACGTGTGATCGGCGGAGGCCGGGCATGTCCGAGAGGGCATGTTCGAGAGGGCATGTTCATGGGGGCATGTCGGTTCGGGCATGTCGATCGGGGCAGGGGCGCTGCCCAGGCCGTTGCGCGGGCGCAGAGCCCGCCCGGCGCGTGGCGCGGGGCACGAGGTCGGCGGGTGCGGCGTCGGCTCGGGGCCTGAGGCAGCGGGTCGTTGGGGCCGCGGCCCGGGGCGCGTCGCGGTGCTGCTCGCTGGCGAGCTCGTTCGGCCGGGGCATGGTCGGGCTCCGGGCGGCAGGCGCTGGCGCGATGGAGGCGCCTGGGCCGCTCGCGCGGAGGGGGCCGTAGATGCGGGGGATCTACATTCACGTGCCGTTCTGCGCGCGGGCCTGCCCGTACTGCGACTTCGACTTCCAGGTCGGGCGCGCGCCGGATGCCGGGGCGTTCCTGGCGGGGCTCGAGCGCGAGGTGAGCGGGCGAGAGGCGGAGCTGGCGGAGTGGACAGGTTCAGAAGGACATGTCGATAAGGACCTGTCCGATGCGACATGGTCCACGGTGTACCTCGGCGGCGGGACGCCGAGCCTGCTCGGACCGTCCGGCCTGGCGAGCCTCGGCGAGTGGCTGGCGCGGCGGTTCCCGGGGGCGGGGGCGGCGGAGTTCACGGTGGAGGTGAACCCCGAGCACGGCGACGAGGCCCTGTACGCGGCGGTGCGGGCGATCGGCGGCACGCGGGTGTCGCTCGGGACGCAGAGCACCGAGGCGGAGGGGCTGCAGACGCTCGGGCGGGTCCACTCGCCGGCCCAGGCGCTGGCGTCGATCGCGGCGGCGGCGTCGGCGGGTCTGCGCGTCAGCGCCGACCTGATCGTGGGCTGGCCGGGGCAGACCGCGGCGGAGTGCGCGCCGACGTGGCGCGCCTGACGGCCGCCGGCGCGGAGCATGTGTCGGTGTACGCGCTGACGATCGAGGCCGATACGCCGTGGCCGACGCTGGTGCGCCGCGGCAAGCGACGCCTGCCCGACAGCGACCACCAGGCCGACATGCTGGCGGCGGCCGAGGAGGCGCTGACAGGGGCGGGGCTCCAGCACTACGAGGTGGCCAGCTACGCGCGCGCCGGGGCGGAGGCGCGGCACAACCTGCTGTACTGGACGTGGCAGGACTACCTGGGGCTCGGCCCCTCGGCCCACTCCGCCCGTTACTTCGCCGACGGTTCGGTGCTGCGCCGGGGCAACGTGCGCGGGCTGCCGACGTGGGCGAAGGACCCGAGCACGCCGGCGGAGGCGGAGCGCCTGACGCCCGAGGCGGCCGCGATCGAGGGGCTGTGGACGGGCCTGCGCGACCTCCGGGGGCTCGAGGTGGCGGCGTACCTGCGCCGCTTCCCGGCGGTGACGCGCGCGTGGATCGAGCACCGCACCCGCCGGCAAGTGGCGCGCGGCAACCTCGAGTGGCGCGAGGCGGGGCAGATCCTGGGGATCGCGCCCGGCCGCTGGTACTGGCACGACGCGGTCGCGGCCGACCTGCTGGCGTGAGCTCGGGAGAGCTCGGGCGCACGATGGCTGCTCGAAAGGACATGTCTGAAGTGCCATGTCGTGGCATGGTCACTCTGACGCGAGGAGGGGCCGATCTTGCGGATCGCGCCCGGCCGCTGGTACCCGCACGACGCGGTCGCGGCCGACCTGCGGGCGTGAGATCGGGAGAGCTCGGGCGCACGATGGCTGCTCGAAAGGACATGTCCTCAGCGCCAGGCGGTGACGCGGCGATCGCTGTCACTCGGGCGCGAGGAGGGGCAGAGCTTGCAGAGCGCGCCCGGCCGCTGGTACCGGCACGAAGATGCTTGAAAGGATAGGTCCGAAGTGCCAGCGGTGACGCGGCGGTCGCGGTCACTCGGGCGCGGGCGGGTCGAAGCGCATCGACAGCGAGATGGCGTCGCGGCCGCCCTGTTCGGGCGGGGGCAGGGTGGTGGCGAGCAGCGACTCGCGCACGCACTCGAGCAGGGCCGGCTCGGCGAGCTCGTTGCCCTGGCCGGGCCCCAGGGTGTTGACGACGCCGCCGATGTCCTCGTCGCCGAGGATCTCGAGGTCGAGCACGAGCATGCCGGCGAGCTCGGGGTGCTCCTCGCGGACGAGCGCGTGACACTCGTCGACCAGCGGCATGAGGTCGCGGCTCAGCACTCGGGTGAGGTAGCCGTGGTTGCCGGTGCGATCGACGATGGTGTCGGCGGGGGCTTCGTCGGTCGGCTGCGCGCCCGACTTGCTCGCGCGCTTGGGGTCGTGATCGCCGGGGTCGGCGCTGGGCTGCGAGGTGCCGGCAACTTCGCGCGCTGCCATGGTGTCGACGATCTGTCGCTGCATGACCTCGCGCCGGGCCGCACCGTCGCGCAGACGACGGGCTCGTTCGGGCTCGGCGTCGTCGAGCCGGGTCCGCCGCTGCGCCGCCGCTGCGACCGGTCGATCGGGTGACTTGGCCGTGACCGCTGCTTCGACCGCGGGCGGGGCCGACCGCGTCGACCACCACGCACCGAGGGCGACGATCACGACGAGGACGAGGGCGAGCCAGTTCCGCATGCGGTGTTGCCTCGGAATGCACTGTAGGGCGTGGCGGGGCCGATCTGACGGGGCGACGCAAGTCGATGCGGTGGGCCAGGGAGCATCGGTTCGACGGGCTCGCGGCGGTCCGGCGATCGGGTCCGCTCGGGGCGAGGCGAGTCGATGCGGTGGGCCAGGAGCATCGGTTCGATGCGCTCGCGGCGGGCCGGCGATCGGGTCCGCTCGGGCCGACGCGAGCCGACGCGGTGGGCCAGGGAGCATCGGTTCGACGGGCTCGCGGCGGCCTGGCGATCGGGTCCGCTCGGAACGAGGCGAGCCGACGCGGTGGTCCAGGTGTGCCGGTTCGATGCGCTCGCGGCGGCCCGGCGATCGGGTCCGATCGGAACGAGGCAAGCCGAGGCGGTAGAGCCAGGGAGCGCCGGTCGTGCTCGCGGCTGGCGATCTCCGGGTGGCTCGTCGCGCTCACGGCGTGGCCCCGGTTCGTCGATCGAAGGGCGAGCGAGGACGGCGGCGCGAGCGTCGTTTCTTGGGCCCGCTCGTGATTCGCCGCGAGGGCTCATCACCCCCTTTATTAGAATTTCGCGTCGGGGGCGGGCGTGTGGGCGCACGCCGGCGCGGGGAGCGCGCGGCGGCGCCTGATATAGGTGGCCGCGATGCGATGGTCTTCGCTGGTCGTGGTCGCGCTGGTCAGCTGTGCCGACGAGGAGCTCGGGGTGGTGTACGCCGGAGAGCGCCTGCCGGTGATCGACATGCATCTGCACCCGGGCGACTGGGACAGCATCCCGCCGGAGACTCAGGAGTTCTTGAGCTCGCGGTTTCCGTTCCCGATCGATCTGCGGCCCGACAAGGCGGCGGGGGGCGTGCTCTCGCCGGCCGGGATCCTCGACGAGATGGACCGGGCAGGGGTGAGCGTGGGGACGCTGCTTGCCATCTACGCGCCGCGGACCGTCGGGATCGCGGCCAACGAGGACGTGATCGCCGATGTCGCGCATGACCCCCGGCGCTTCTACGGGCTGGCGAGCCTGCGCGTCGATCGCTGGAACGAGGACGGGGCCGAGCAGCTGCAGGCGCTGCGCGCGGCGTTGACGGCTCCGGGCATGGTCGGGATCAAGCTGGCGCACGCGCACCAGCAGTTCCGCATGGACGACCCGCGCTTCTTCGGGATCTACGCGCTGGCGGCGGAGCTGAAGAAGCCGGTGTACCTGCACACCGGGACGAGCCCGTTCCCCGGCACGGCGCAGGAGCCGGCGTACACCGACCCGGCGTACCTCGAGCCGGCGATCGCGGCCCACCCCGGGGCGATCTTCATCCTCGGCCACCTCGGCTACGACTTCGAGAACCGGCGGCCCGGGGCGCTGGCGACCTGCATCGACCTGGCGAAGCGCTTCGACAACGTGTACCTCGAGCCGTCGGCGCTCGGCAGCAAGGGGTCCGACCCGACCGGCGAGAACCTCCGGCAGGCGATGGCCAGCATGCGCGCGGCCGGGCTGACGGACCGCATCATCTACGGCAGCGACGGGCCCCAGAGCCCGGGCTTCGTCGCCGAGTACCTCGAACGCACGGTCGCGGCGATGGCCGCCGCCGACTACTCGGCCGCGGAGGCGCGCGCGGTGCTGGCCGGCAACTTCGCCCGCGTGTTCGCGGTCCCGGAGCCCGAGCTGTGAACGGCATGGGCTGTCTTCTGGGTCATGTCCGAGAGGACATGAGGTGGCGGCGCCGGCCTGGCGCCGGCGGTGCGCGGCGGGTGGCCCCGGGCGGTGCGAGGCGGGCTCCGTCGGAGCATGTCCGAGAGGACATGAGGTGGCGGCGCCGGCCTGGCGCCGGCGAAGCGACGCGGGTGGCCCCGGGCGGTGCGGGGCGAGCTCCGTCGGAGCATGTCCGAGAGGACATGAGGTGGCGGCGCCGGCCTGGCGCCGGCGGAGCGACGCGGGCGGTGCGGGGCGGTGCGGGGCGGGCTTCGTCGCGCCCCTTACGCCGGGACGTGCGGGGGGCCGGATCTTCGACGACATGTCGAGGAGAGCATGTGTGCGCCAAGGAAGCCTGGCGAAGGAGGAAGCAAGGAAGCAGAAACCTTTGAGAGTGACCCTGTGCGAGGGGACCTGCCCTCGTCCGGCAAGGCCGAGTCCCGGCCGGAACCGAGTGTTGCGCGGGATCCGGAGACGGAAACGCGAAGCGTACACAGGGAGCACGTGGGCCGTGGAATCAGCCTCGAAAGGTTCGGAAGTCGAGGAGGCCGACGCTCTACATGCGGCGGAAGGCAACATCCTCGGGCTGAAGGCTCGGTCGTTCCCGAGGACTCCTCCGGGGTCGTGGAACACGGCACGTGTGCAAGGGGGTCACCCAGGAACTTGGGAGGCCCTGCTGTCTCCACGGACAGGTGGTACATGCGACGCGAGGGCGAACCGAAGCGCGCGTGGAAGGGCAGCAGGGAGTCGGAGCGCCTCGTAGTACCGAGGAGGCCGGGAACTCGACCCGCGAGGACCCGGCGGAGGGAAGGGGGCGCCTTGTCAGAGAACCGAGGAGGGAAAGATGTCGGGAACACCGAAACCCACCAACATCTCAACGAAACAAGATCGGATAGCGAAGCTTGCGCAGCAGATGCCCGGGACGGCGCTGAGGACGCTGGCGCACCACATCGACATCGAGTGGCTGACGGAGGCCCATCGGATGACGCGCAAGGATGCGGCACCCGGGGTCGACGGCGTGACCGCGGAGGCGTACGAGCGCGACCTCGAGGGAAACCTCGAGCGCCTGCTCGGGTCCGCGAAGACGGGGCTGTACAGGGCCCCGCCGGTGCGGCGCGTGGAGATCCCGAAGGGCGACGGCAAGACGCGGCCGCTCGGGATCCCGACGCACGAGGACAAGGTCCTGCAGCGCGCGGTGGCGATGGTGCTGGAGCCGCTCTACGAGACGGAGTTCTACGACTTCTCGTACGGCTTCCGTCCGGGCGCTCCGCGCATCAAGCGTTGGAGGCGTTGTGGCGGGGCCTGATGAACAAGCGGATCGGTTGGGTGCTGGACGTCGACGTCCAGAGCTTCTTCGACACGCTCGATCATCAGGTCTGCCGGGACTTGCTGAGCAAGAGGGTGAGCGACGGGGTGATCGTACGCCTCGTCGGCAAGTGGCTGAACGCGGGTGTGCTCGAGGGCGGCGTCGTGAGACGGTCCGAGGCGGGCACGCCGCAAGGGGGCGTGATCTCGCCGCTGCTGGCGAACATCTACCTGCATGAAGTGCTCGACCGATGGTGGGTCGAAGACGTGCTGCCGCGCATGCGTGGCGAGGCGTTCCTCATCCGCTACGCCGATGACTTCGTCATCTGCTTCGAGCACGAGGACGACGCGAGGAGAGTGCAGGCCGTGCTGCCGAAGCGATTCGAGCAGTACAACCTGCGCCTGCATCCGGAGAAGACTCGCTTGCTGCGATTCGAGCGCCCTCGCGGCGACGAAGCGCCGAGAAGCGGACCGGGTCAGTCGCGCTCGTTCGACTTCTTGGGCTTCACCCACACGTGGGCGAAGACGCTAAGAGGCGGGTGGGCCGTGCTGCGCAGTACGATGCGGTCGCGCTTCACGCGGGCGGTGCGAGCGATCACCGACTGGTGTCGCCAGCATCTCCACGCACCCGTGGCCTATCAGGCGAAGATACTCGCGGCGAAGCTCCGCGGACACGACCAGTACTACGGGATCACGGGCAACTTCCGTGCTCTTCGCAGGCTGCGATACTGGGTCGAGCTCGCCTGGTGGAAGAGTCTGAGGCGACGCTCGCAACGGAGACTCTCCGCGGCGCGCTTCTCCAAGACCATCCTGGCCAGGTTCCCACTCCCACTGCCACGCGTCGTGCACTCCGTGTACCGCTCAGCGAACCTCTGACAAGAAGAGCCGGATGCGGGAAATCTGCACGTCCGGATCCGTGGGGGGAGGACCGCGAGGAGACCTATCCGAGCGACCAGAGCGCTCGGCAAGACTCGGTGAACCTCGCGGCCCTCTCTACCCGACCGTTTGTGACATGTTCTCTGAGGCATGCACTTACGGGCATGTCCTTGAGAACGTGTCGATGGAGGTGGCGACATGATCGGGCTGGGGCTGTGCGCGCTGCTGACGGCGACGAGCGGGCTGCCGGGGGCGGAGACGACGCCCGCGGCCGAGCGGGCGGTGCGGCGGGTCCGCTTCGCCGAGGCGGCGGTGTTCGACGTGGTGGGAGGCGGCTCGCACGCGCGGGCGTGGGCCGCGGCGGTGTCCGGCGGCTACCCGTGGCTGGGGGCGCGCGGGCAAGTGGGCGTGGGGCCGCGGGCGCTGACGGTCGGGGCGGACCTCGAGATGGCGCGCTTCCGCCGGTTCCGCCCGGCGGCCGTGCTGGCGCTGCGGTGGGTCGATCGCCAGCGGCTGCGCGTGACCGGCGAGCTGCTGCTCGGCTGGCTGATCCAGACCGGCGAGCTGGCGCGCCGCGGTCCGAACGCGGAGCTGCGGATCCGCATGGCATTTCCGACCGGTCGAGTGGCGCCGTACGTGATGCTGGGGACGTCGCACACGCTGCTGACCGACCGCACGACGGTGATCACGGCGGCGGGGACGTCGCGCGACCTGTCGTTCCGCCACGAGTGGCTGCCGCGGGCGACGATCGGGCTGGCCGTGGCGATCACGCGCGAGGTCGGGCTCGAGCTCGGGGTCGACCTCGCGTGGTACGACGCGCCAAGCCAGACGCCGTCGATCCCGGGCTTTCACCTGGGGCTGGCCTTCGGAGGAGGAGCGCGATGAGCGGGCGAGGATGGTTGGCGCTGGCGGTGCTGGCCGGCTGCATCAACGAGGACGTGCGCCTCTACGAGGTGGCGCTGACCGGCGAGGTGGTAGCGCCGGGTGCGAGCGAGGGGCGGGTGATGCTCGAGCTGCACCACGCGTCGCGCGGGGCGGGCGAGCTGGCGACGCCGCTCGGGCGCTTCGACGCGCTGGAGCTCGAGCGGCCGGGGGCCGTGGCGTGGGAGACGCTGGTGCCGATCGACGACGGCGAGGGGCTGGTGCTTTACGCGTGGCTCGACGTCGACGGCGACGGGCTCCTGTGCGGGCTCGATGCGGCGCCCGAGCCTGCCGGGCTCGTCGAGCTGACGGAGTTCCCTGCGCACGCGCTGACGTTCTCGCTGACGCTGGCGGCGCCGTGCGCGAGCCCGTCGGCGCTGTATCCGCCGTGAGCGCGCGGACGGAGGCGAGCGACGCGAGCGGAGCGGAGAGGAGATGTCCGGAGGGACATGCGGGGCGTGGATGTCTCCTGCGGACGGGGGCGAGCGACGTGGGGGGAAGGAGATGTCCGGAGGGACATGCGATGCGCGGACGGCTCTTGCGGACGCGGTCCGGCGATGCGGGGGCGACGGATCGGAGATGTCCGGAGGGACATGCGATGCGCGGACGGCTCTTGCGAACGGGGGCGAGCGACGCGGGGGGAAGGAGATGTCCGGAGGGACATGCGATGCGCGGATGTCTCCTGCGAACGGGGGAGCCACTCAGGGGCGACGGACCGGAGATGTCCGGAGGGACATGCGGGGCGCGGATGTCTCCTGCGGACGGGGGCGAGCGACTCAGGGGCGACGGTTCGGAGATGTCCGGAGGGACATGCGGGGGCGGCGCGGGGTTATGAAGAAAAAGATGTCCGGATGGACATGCTCGAGAGAGCATGTCCCTCCGGACATGAAGAGACAGGGGCCGCGAGCTCCGCGGGTCGGACGGCGAGTCTGGCCGGGCATGCGCTGTTCTTGGAAAGAACATGCCCGGCCAGGTGGGCCTTAGCCGAGGTCGAACACCAAGACCTCGCCGCCGCTGGTGCCCTCGACGGTGACGGCGGGCTCGTCCGAGAGGGCCAGGGCGTCGCCGGCCTCGAGGTCGCGGCCGTTGACGCGGGCGGTGCCCCGGGCGACGTGGACCCAGGCGTGGCGGCCGGACGCGAGCGGGTGCTCGGCGCGCTGACCGGCGGCGAATACCCCGGCGTAGACGTGGGCGTCGGTGTGGATCGTGACGCTGTCGTCGCGGCCGTCCGGGCTGGCGACCAGGCGCAGGCGGCCGTCCTTTTCTTCAGTCCCGAAGCTGCGCTGCTGATAACCGGGCTTGAGGCCGCGGCGCTCGGGGAGCAGCCAGATCTGCAGGAAGTGGACGGGGTCGGTGCTCGAGGCGTTGAACTCGCTGTGGGTGACGCCGCTGCCCGCGCTCATCACCTGCACGTCGCCGGGCCGGATGACCGAGCCGGTGCCCATCGAGTCGCGGTGCTCGAGGCCGCCGTCGAGCACGTAGGAGAGGATCTCCATGTCGCGGTGCGGGTGCGTGCCGAAGCCACGGCCGGGCTGGACGCGGTCCTCGTTGATGACCCGGAGGTTGCGGAAGCCCATGTGCGCCGGGTCGTAATAGTCGGCGAACGAGAAGGTGTGGTGTGAGTCGAGCCAGCCGTGGTCGGCGTGGCCGCGGGAGTCGGCGGGGCGCTGGGTGATCATGACGGGGCCCATCATGACGCGGGTTTTTATGCTGTAAATCGCTGAAGATGTGATGCGATCCATCAGTTCATGCGATACTTCGCGGATGATCGGCGAGGTGACGCTCGACCAGTTGCGGGTGCTGACGGCGGTCGCGGAGGCCGGGAGCTTCTCGGCGGCGGCCAAACGGCTGCGCCGGGTGCAGTCGGCCGTGAGCCAGGCGATCGCCAACCTCGAGCGCCAGCTCGACGTGGCGGTGTTCGACCGCTCGACGCGGGTGCCGACGCTGACCGAGCCGGGCAAGGCGATCCTGGCGGCCGCGCGCCGGGTCGCGGGTGAGGTCGACGCGCTGCGCGGGCTGGCGGCCGGGATCGGTCGCGGGCTCGAGCCGTCGGTGTCGCTGTGCGTCGACGCGTTGTTCCCCCTGGCGGTGCTGGTGGCGCTGTGCCGCGAGTTCGCGGCGGCGTTCCCGACGGTGGCGCTGCGCGTCGACACCGAGACGATGTCGGCAGTGTCGGCGCGGGTGCTGGCCGGGGCGGCCACGCTCGGGGTGGCGGCGCCGATCGCCGTGGCGCCGGGGCTCGAGCGTCGGCCGCTGGCGCCGATCCGGATGATCGCGGTGGTGGCCGCCGAGCACCCGCTGGCGCAGGTCGAAGGGCCGATCGACAGCGCGCGCCTCGGTGAGCACGTGCAGGTGGTGCTGTCGGAGCGCGGCGCGACAGGAGTGCCCGACCAGGCGGTGCTGTCGCCGCGGACGTGGCGAGTGGCCGACCTGCACACGAAGCAGGCGCTGCTGCGCGCAGGCCTCGGGTGGGGCAACTTGCCGGCGGCGATGGCGGAGGACGATCTGGCGGCCGGCCGGCTGGTGGCGATCCGGCCGGCCGCGTGGGCGGAGGATGAACACACGCTGCACCTGTCGGCGATCCACCGCGCAGACACGATCCTGGGGCCGGCGCACCGGTGGATCGTGGAGCGGTTGACGACGCTGTGCGCGGGGCCGAGTGAGCCGCGGGCGGAGGCGGCGGGGAAGCGGTCGGGCGAGGTGCGGGCGGAGGCGGCAGGGAAGAGGTCGAACAAGGCGCGGGCGGAGGCGGCGGGGAAGAGGTCGAACAAGGCGCGGGCGGAGGCGGCGGGGAAGAGTTCGCGCGTGAGCACGGACGCGCGGCGCAGGGGGCCGTCGCGCGGGGGCAGGGCGAGGTCGGGGAAATCGGAGGCGTGATGGAGGCCCTGGTGCGCTCCTGCGGGGCGCGCGCGTGAGCCTGCTGGCGTCCGGCGACGAGACGAGGTAAATGCGGATCGAGTGGAGCTGAGCCCCAGACGCCAGCGGATCCTGTTCGCCGTGTGCCGCGAGTACATCGTCACCGGGCGCGCGGTGGCGTCGGGGGCGCTGGTCCAGACCCACGGGCTCGAGTGGTCGCCGGCGACGATCCGCAACGAGCTGGTGGCGCTCGAAGAGGCCGGCTACGTGGCGCAGCCGCACCAGTCGGCCGGGCGCCTGCCGACGCCGCTGGGGATGCGCCTGTACGTGCGCTCGCTGGTGCGGCCGCCGCCGCTGCGCGCGGAGCTGCGGCGGGCGGTCGACGTGTCGCTGTCGGAGCCGGTGCACGGGCCCGAGAGCATGCGCGTGGCGGCGCAGGTGCTGAGCGAGGTGGCGAGCTGCGTGGCGGTCACGTTCGTCAGCGAGGACCGCGGCGGCAAGGTGTCGCAGGTCGACCTGGTGCCGGTGCAGGGCTGCCGGGCGATGGTGGCGCTCACTCTGGCGGGGATGCACACGCGGCTGCACCCGGTGACGATCGACGCCCGCTTCGCCGAGGGCGGAGGCCTGTTGCGCCTGCAGGAGCGGCTGCGCGGGCTGTGCGTGGGCAAGACGCTGGCCGAGGCGCGGGCCGAGCTGTCGCGCCTGTGGGCCGAACACGAGGCGCGGCTCGACCGCCTGCTGGCCGAGAGCCTGCGGATCGGCCTGTGGCTGTGCACGGCGGCGGCGCTCGATCCGTTGTGGGTGCAGATCGCCGGGCAACGCCTGCTGGCGGGCCAGAGCGACCAGACCCTGGCGCAGGTGCTGGCGCTGTTCGACGACTACCACGGGCTCGCCGAACTGCTGTGTCAGCTGCTGCCGGAGCACTCGCTCGAGCAGGCCCGCGCCGAGGTCCACGTGGCGGCGAGCTGCGCCCGGCGCTGGCGGGCGTCGGGCCCACGGGGCCGTGCGTGCTGTCAGGGATGAGCCTCATCGGCTGCCGCGTGCAGCCGGCCGAGGACGGCCGCACCGCCGCGGTGGCGCTGCTGGGCTCGGACCGCATGGACTACGAGGCGGCGATCCCTCTGGTAGAATACGCCGCGCAAGCGCTGGCGGCGCGCACCAGCGAGTGATCCTCACTGGCGGTTCGCTCTCCGCGAATACGGGGTCGCGATTCGGGCTTGTCTCGCGCGCCCGCCGGCCTTAAAGCGGGAGCCGCATGAGCCAGGATCCACAGGAAGAGAAGGCGGACGGCGCGGGCGAGAACGGCAACGGCGCGGTGGAGGCCGAGCTGGTCATCACCCCGGAGGAGCGGGCCGAGCTGGCCGAGGCCGAGAAGGCCGAGCTCAAGGACAAGTGGCTGCGCGCGCTCGCCGAGCTCGAGAACTACAAGAAGCGGACGCGCCGCGAGATCGACGACAACGTGTTCCGGGCCCAGCAGAACCTGCTGAACGCGTTCCTGCCGACGGTCGACAACCTCGGGCGAGCGCTCGAGCTGGCGCGCGGCAACGAGCAGCTCCACAAGGGCATCCAGATGGTCGTCAACGACTTCATGAGCGCCCTGGGCCGCTTCGGCGTGGAGCCGGTGCCGAGCGTGGGCCACCCGTTCGACCCGGCCATCCACGAGGCGCTGCAGCAGATCGACACGCCCGAATTCCCGCCCGGCGTGGTCGCGCGCGAGTGGGAGAAGGGCTTCCGCCAGGGCGACCGCCTGCTCCGCCCGGCTCGCGTGGTCATCGCCGGCCCCGGCTCGACCGGCGGCAAGGGCGAGGGCCAGGCGTCGTAACAGCCGATGGCCGGTCCGCGACCGAGCCCGATCCTCGGCATCGACCTCGGCACCACCAACTCGTGCGCCGCGGTGATGGACGGCGGCGAGGTCCGGGTGCTGGTCAACGCCGAGGGTAGCCGCACCACGCCGAGTGTGGTGGCGTTCGCCGGCCAGGAGGTCCTGGTCGGCACGCTGGCTCAGCGCCAGGCGGCGGTCAGCCCGGCCACCACGATCTACGCGGCGAAGCGCCTGATCGGCCGCAGCTACGCGGCGGTCGCCGGGCTGCGCGCGCGGCTGACGTACGACCTGGTGCCCGGCGAGCACGGCGACGCGTGGATCGAGGTCGCAGGCCGCACGATCGCGCCGGCCGAGGTCGGCGCGCACGTGCTCGGGTCTTTGCGCGACGCGGCCGAGGCGGCGATCGGGCAGCCGGTGACGCGCGCGGTCATCACGGTGCCGGCCTACTTCGACGACGCGCAGCGCCAGGCGACCCGCGACGCGGGCACGATCGCGGGGCTGCGGGTCGAGCGGATCGTCAACGAGCCGACGGCGGCGGCCCTGGCCTACGGGCTGGCTGACCGAAAGGACAGGCCGCCGAAGATCGTGGCGGTCTACGACCTCGGCGGCGGGACGTTCGACCTGTCGCTGCTCGAGCTGCGCAGCGGCGTGTTCGAGGTGCTGGCGACCGCCGGCGACACGCTGCTCGGCGGCGAAGACTTCGACGCGGCGCTGGTCGACCACCTGGCGGAGGGCTTTCAGCGCGAGCACGGGATCGACCTCCGCCGCGATCGCGCGGCGCTGGTGAAGCTGCAAGAGGCGGCGCAGCGGGCCAAGCACGAGCTGTCGTGGTCGCTGGCGACGGACGTGCAGGTGCCGTTCGTGGCCGCGGCCGAGGGGCGGCCGTTGCACCTGCAAGCGAGCCTGTCGCGGCTCGAGCTCGAGCGCCTGGTCCGGCCGCTGATCCAGCGCACGCTGGGGCCCTGCCGCCGCGCGCTGGCCGACGCGAAGCTGCGCGCGCGCGACGTCGACGAGGTGATCCTGGTCGGCGGGCAGACGCGCATGCCGCGGGTGGTCGAGGCGGTGGCGGAGTTCTTCGGCCGCGCGCCCAACACGTCGCCGAACCCCGACGAGGTGGTGGCCGTGGGCGCGGCGATCCAGGGCGCGGTGCTGGCGGGCGAGGTCGAGGAGGTGCTGCTGCTCGACGTGGTGCCGCTCGACATCGGCGTCGAGACGCAGGGCGGGGTGTTCACGCCGCTGATCCCGCGCAACACGACGGTGCCGACCCGCCGCTCGGAGGTGTTCGGGACGACGATCGACGGTCAGACCGCGGTCGACGTGCACGTACAACAGGGGTTGCGCGAGATGGCGGCCGACAACCAAACGCTGGCCCGCCTGCGGCTGTCGGGGATCGCGGAGGCGCCGCGCGGGACGCCGCAGATCAAGGTGCAGTTCGAGGTCGACGCCGACGGGATCTTGCACGTCTCGGCGCGTGAGCTCGGGGCCGGGGCGGAGGTGGCGACGACGGTGCAGCCAGCGGCCGGGCTGACCCGGGCGCAGGTCGAGCTGCTGGCCCGCGAGGCGGCCGCGGCCCGCCAGGCCGACGCGGTCCGCAAGGACGCGGCGCTGCTGCGAAATCGCGCGGAGGCGCTGGCCTACGCGTGCGAGCGCGCCGCGGAGGGGCTGCCCGGGCTGCAGGGGCCGCAGCGCGGCCCTGCGGGCCGAGGTGGCGACGCTGCGCGAATTGCTCGCCGCGGCGGCGCCGGCCACGGCGATCGAGGCGGCCCTCTTGACCCTCGAGCGCTCCTCGCAGCAGATCTACGCGGCGCTGCTCGGCAGCGAATCCACCGAGCTTCTGACCTCGGGACCGAAGACCTCCATGGCGCAGCACCAAGACCACTACGCCGTGCTCGGCGTGGCCGCCGACGCCACGCTCGACGAGATCAAGCGCAACTATCGCCGCCTGGCGCTGGCCAGCCACCCGGACCGCCACCCCGGCGACGTCGAGGCGGAGGAGCGCTTCCGGGCCATCAGCACGGCGTACGCGGTGCTGAGCGACCCTGCCCAAAGGGCCAGGTACGACGCGCAGCGCCACCTGCCGGTCGGGTTGTTCGATCAGCCGGTGACGATGCAGACGGCGCGTGACCTGCTGGCGGCGGTGGTCGGCGACGTGTTCGGCCGCCAGCGCCGCGAGCGTCGCCGCGGCCGCGACGTGCGCTACACGCTGACGGTCGACCTGGCCGAGGCGGCGCTCGGGTCGGAGCACGAGATCCAGTTCGAGGCGCTGGGGCCGTGCGCGACGTGCTCCGGCACCGGGTCGAAGCCGGGCGGGCGGGCGCCGACGAGCTGCCCGCTGTGCGGCGGCCGCGGCGAGGTCAAGGGCGAGGGCTTCCTGGCCCGCCACACGACCTGCGGCCGCTGCTCGGGCACGGGGATGGTCCAGCTCGATCCGTGCGAGACGTGTCGCGGTCGCGGGGCGCGGCGTGAGGCGCGGACGTTCAAGGTGCGCCTGCCGGCCGGGACCGAGGGCGGGGCGGAGAAGGTGATCGCCAACCACGGGGAGCCGGGGCAGTTCGGCGGCGGGCCGGGCAACCTGCGCGTGACCGTCAGCGTGCGCCCGCACGCGTGGCTGCGCCGCGAGGGCCAGGACATCCACTGCGAGCTGTTCGTCAGCCCGCTCGAGGCGGCCCGCGGCGGCAAGGTGCCGGTGCCGACGCTGACCGGGTCGGCGCTGCTCGAGCTGCCGCCCGGGGTGGCGACGGGGGCAAGCTGCGCCTGCGCGGCAAGGGCGTGCCGTCGGAGGGCGGTCGCCCGGGCGACCAACTGGTGACGGTGGTGGTCGAGACGGCCAACCTGTCCGCGGGGACAGGCGCGGTCGGGACCGCGCTCGAGGGGCTCGAGCGCGCGCTGCAGGCCGAGCCGCAGGCGCTGCCGAAGCGCGCGGCGCAGCGCGGGCTGAAGTGAGCGCGGGCTGCCGGAGCGCGGGCTGAAGGGTGGCGCGGGCTGCAGGGAGCGCGCGAGCGGCGGTCCGCGGTACGCTCCACGGAGACCATGGCCGACGCGTTGCCTGACTTGTTGGACCCGGCCGTGCTCGAGCGCGCGGCCGCCGACGGCGAGCTCGCGGCGCTCGTCGCCCGCTGGACCGCGCGAGCTGCCGCCGACGAACTGCGGCGGGCGGTGCTGGCGGCGCTGCGCCTCGACCTGGCGCTCGTCGTGCGCGAGCCGGAGCTGCTGTTCCAGTGCGTGTACAACCGCGTGTACTGGCACGCGAGCGCCGAGGCTGCGGCGTTCTACGGCGAGGGGAGCGACGAGGGTGCGCCGCTGCGGGCGTGGGCGGAGCGCTGGCGGGCGCTGCGAGGCGGGCGCGGAGCGTGGGCGCGCTCGCTGCGGCCGCCCGAGTTTCCGCTGCTGGGGCCGCTGCGCGAGGAGTACCGCGGGACGCTGCCTGGCGCCCGGTCGCCGGCGTTCTCGCGCGACGGCCGGATCGTGGGGTGCAAGGAGCCGACCGCGATCGCGTGGGAGCGGGCGACCGGCCGCGCGCTGCCGCCGGACCTGGCCCCACAGCAGCTCGACGACGGCAGGCCCGAGCTCGAGGCGCGGGGCGACGCGTGGGGCCGGGCGCAGGTCCACGACCGCCGGAGCGGCGCGTCATTGGTGGACGTCGATGTCGACGGCGACTCGAAGTTCGACTGCGCGATCGGCCTGGCCGATGGGACAGCCGTGATCGTGGCCGGGTGGTGCCAGGATTACGACGGGGTGATCGCCCGCGTCGACCTGGTCGGCGCGAAGGTCCGCTGGCGGGTGCAGATCGGCGGACAGATCCACGCGCTGGCGTGCGACCGCGCCGGGACGCTGGTGGCGGCCAGCGACGGCGATGCGGTCTATCTGCTCGATGCGACGTCCGGGGCGACGCTGGCGAGCGCGCCGCTGTCGGTGCATTCGCTGGCGCTGTCGGCCGACGGGTCGACGCTGGTGACCCGCCACGAGGACGTGCTGCGGGTGTGGGACGTGGCGGCGCTGCGGCGCGGGCGACCGACGCGGCTCCGCGGGACGCACGAGGGGTGGATCGACGCGGCGTTCTCACCGAACGGACGGCGGCTGATCACCGGGACGCTGCTGTGCGACGGTCGCGACGAGCGGCTCGTCGCCCGGCTCGACCTCGACGGGCCGGGTTACCTCGAGGGCGGACCGCCGGTGCACGGGCGCAGGCTCGCCGACGACCGCTTCGTCGAGATGGCGCCGCGCGGGCTGGCGGTGTGGGACGCGATCGAGGGGAAGCGCGAGCGCGTCGACCACGGCCGGCGTTTCGTGCACACCCAGGAGATCGTCCTGTCGCCCGACGCTCGCTGGTACGTCTGCGGCCGCCGCTCGGGCTGGAAGCCGGTGGAGATGACGCTCTTCGCGGTCGACGACGGCAGCGTGCGCGCGAAGCTGGGGATGGTCGGGCGGGACTGCGTCGCGTTCGCGCCGGACAGCTCGCGCTTGCTGGTCGCGGCGGGCGGGGCGGTGACGGTGTGGCGTGTGTCGACCGGGACGCGCGAGACGACGCTGCTGCAGCACCCGGCGGCGGTGACCGGGGTCGCCGTGGCGCGCGACGGCGGCTGCGCGGTGACGGGGGCGCGGGACGGCGTGCTGCGAGTGTGGTCCCTGGCGAGCGGGGAGCTCCGCGGGGCTCGCCCGCTGACGGCCGACGATCCGGTGGAGCGCTCGTGGTCGGTGGACGGCGAGGATACGGGGGGATGGCGCGCGACGCCGGAGGCGCTGACGCGGCTCGAGGGCTGGCTCGGGTGCTCGTACGCCGGGCACGGTTCGACGCAGCGCCGGCGCGACGGACTGACGGACATCGTCGAGGCGGGCCGCGTGCGGGTGCGCGTGCCGGCGCAGGAGGGGCTGGTGCCCGCGCCGGACGGGACGCGCTGGGCGTCGCGCGTCGATCACTTTGCGATCGAGGACGAGCTCGAGACGATGAGCGAGGAGCGCCCGGAACGGGATGTCTCGAGAGACAGGTGAACCACCGGGCCCGACAGGGGCGCTCGGGGCACCATGTTCCGAGAGACAGGTGAATGGCTCGGCATGAGGATGCCTCTCGGGGCACGATGTCCCGAGAGACAGATAAATGGCCCGGCACGAGCTCGGGGAAACATGTCAGAGACAGGCAAATGGTCGGGCGTGAAGATGTCTCGCGGGTAACATGTCCCGAGAGGCAGGTAGCTGGCCCGGCCCGCAGATGTCGGGTCGCCATGTCCTGAGAGACGTGTGGATGATCCGGTTCGAGGATGTCTCTCGGGCCACGATGTCCCGAGAGACAGGTGAATGGTCGGACCGGCGTGTGGCCCCGGGGACAGGTCAATGCTGCGCGGGCGGGGTGAGCGGGAAGCCGAGGTCGTCGCGGAAGAACCGCTCCCACTCGGGGAACACGCGCTTGTAGGCCTTCATCTGCTGGCGGAGGCGGCGCTCGGCGGTGGGGCCGGAGGCGGGCGGTTCGAATTCGGGCCACACCAGGATGTCGCCGCACTCGAAGCAGACGTTGACGCTGCCGACGGGCGTGTCCCCGGCGTACAGGACGACCGCGTGACGCGGGAAGGCGCACTTCGAGACCTCGAGGGTGCCGCGAGTGGCGACGACTCGCTCGACGGCGCTGCCGGCCTGAGCCGCCGAGATCGTGGTGCGCTCGACGATGTCGGGGCTCCAGCCGGAGGTGGCGTCGTAGACCCGCAGCGGGATGCCCGGGCCGTAGGCGACGTGATTGAAGGTGAAGGCCTCGGCGCGATCCCAGGCGACGAACGGCCAGGTCTTGCTCGGCGTCAGCGGGGTGGACGGTTTGTCCGCGGTGGGGGGCGGTTCAGCAGCGGGCCCGGGCTGCGCGGAGGCGGTTGCGATCGTGGGCTCGGGCTCGGGCTCCGGCGCGGGCGAGGCGGCAGGGTCGGGCGGCGCGGGGGCGGGCTCGGCCACGGGCGCTTGCGGAGCTGCGCGCGGGGTGCAGGCGAACAGGAGGACCGCGGCGGCGATGAGCGGAGCGCGGGGTCGCGAGCTCGATCGCGGGTGAGCGATGAGCGGAGCGCGGGGTCGCGAGCTCGACCGCGGGTGAGCGATGAGCGGAGCGCGGGGTCGCGAGCTCGACCGCGGGTGAGCGATGAGCGGAGCGCGGGGTCGCGAGCTCGACCGCGGGTGAGCGAGCGTCATGCCCGTCCCCGGGCGCGGCGACGTCGACCTGCGAGCCCGGCGATCGTCAGGAGCGCGAGGGCCGAGGGGCGGCCGTCGGCGTCGGCGCTGCAGCTGCCGCAGCCGCCCTTGCCGCCGCCGGTGTCGTCGCCGGTGCCGCTCGCGGTGCCCGCGTCGGTGGTGGCGGTGCCGCTCGAGGTCGGTCCAGTGCCCGCGCTGCCGCCGGTGGTCGGCTCGACCATCGCCATGCACAGCTTGATCGCCTGGCAGGTCTCGTCCGCGCCGCAGGCCTCGCCGCCCTCGCACAGGGCAGAGAGCGTGGGCGTCGGATTGGGCCCGCCCTCGCCGCCGCCGCACTCGACGGTGCCGATGCAACCCTTGGTGTCCTGGCAGGTCGCGCCGCCCGTGCACTCGGCGTCGCTGGTGCACTTGACGGGCTTGCAGAACGGGCCGCCGTGACAGGTGTTGCCCTCGGCGCCGGCCGGACAGACGGCAGGCGGATCCTCGACGACGTCCGCCCGCGCCGGTGTCCCCTGCGACCACAGCCACAACGAGACGAGTGCCCACCACGCGCGCGAGCGGCCCTGCGTGTGCTTGCGTTCCATCGCCCGACGGTATCATCCTGCGATCGGCGGCGACAACCGTTCGCGCCGGCGGGCCTCGTCGGCGCGATCGCGCTCGGTTCGACGGGTGTCCTTCGGGACATGTGGGGGCGCGCGACCGAAGCGGGTGCGAACAGTGATATGGCCCGAGAGACAGGTCCAACTGAGGCCGCTGCCGGCGCTTTGACGCGACGCCCGGGTTTCTTCGACCCTGGCGCGCCTGTACTGCTTCGAGCGCGGTGAGGGTCAGTACTCGACGCGCACGCCGAGCACCGGCAAGATCGGGACGCCGACGACGGTCTGGGTGCCGGAGTAATCGGTGAGGTACCACAGGCCCTCGGCGTTCTGGCGGTTGTAGATGTTCTGCACGTCGAGGTAGGTCGAGACGATGGTGCGCGAGCGGACCCACGTCTTGTCGACGCGGATGTCGAGCTGGTGGAACACGGGCATGCGGGCGCTGTTGTAGGCGCCGTAGATCGGGTAGGTGGCCGAGAACGGGCCGTCGCCCTTGAGGCCGCCGACGACCGGGGTGAACGGCAGGCCGGTGACGAGGCGGAAGCGGCCGGCGATCTGCCAGCGCCGCGGCAGCTTGACGCCGAGCACGGCGACGAGGTTGTGGCGCTGATCGAAGTCGTTGGGAGCCTGCAGGGCGAGGCGGTCCTGCGCGTCGAAGCGGCCGGTGCGGGCGCGCATCAGCGTGTAGGCGACCCAGCCGAACAGGCGGCGCGTGAGGTCCTGGCGCAGCATGACCTCGAGGCCGTGGACGGCCGCGCCGGGGTCCTCGAACGGCCGGCCGTAGTAGTCGAGGACGAGCGGGCCGCGGTCGCGGTCGCGGCGCCAGAAGGCGGTGACGTCGAGGCCGAGGCCGGCGGTGAGGCGGAGGTGGAGGTTGGCGCTGAGCTGCACGGCCTGCAGGAGGCCGAGCCGGCTGCGCGGGTCGACGTTGATGCGCGGGTCGAGGTAGCGGAGCGCGGCGGGCAGGACGATCCGGGGGTCGAGGCCGAGGCTGTCGATGGCGCTGAAGCTGCCGAGGGCGGGGACCGTGCTGAGCGAGCGGAACGAGGGCTGCGAGTAGCGGCCGACGCCGAGCTGCACGGCGACGCGCGGGTGCGGGGCCCAGCGCGCGTGCAGCCGCGGGTCGACGGAGAAGCGCGGCTCACCGAGGCCGGTAGACAGGCTGGCCCGAAGGCCAGGTGAGAGGGTGAACCGACCGGCGGCGAGGAGCGGGGTGAGGTAGACGCCGCTGGTGGTCGTGGTGCCGCGGGCGACCTCGTCGAATGGGCCGGGGATGCCCTCCGAGGAGTCGAGGAGGCCCGGCCAGGACGTGACCTGGCTGCGCGTGCGATGGCGATCGATCTGGGCGTCGGCGCCGACCGTCAGCTGAAACCGCCGAGACGGGCGCGCGGTGAGCTCGGCGCGCAGGAGGCCGACGACGTCGGTGCGGCGGCGGAGCTGGGTGTCGGTCTCGAGGCCGCCGGTGTCGAGGCGCAGCGCCGGCGAGAGCAGGAAGTCCCACGGGCCCTGGCGCTTCTTGTAGACGAGGTCGATGCGGTGAAAGCCGGAGCTGAGGGTCACGCCGCCGTCGCCGGAGTAGCGCGAGGGGAAGCGGAGGACGTCGCTGGCCCCGAGGACGCGGGCGGTGAGCGTCGCGCCGGGGCCGACGGGGTGATCGAAGACGACCTGGTAGTCGCCGTACTTGGGGCGGAGGTAGTCGCGGTTGAAGGCGAGCCGGCCGACGACCTTGAGCGCGAGGTCGAGGTAGCCGCGCTGGGCGGCGATGAGGAACGAGCCGCGACCGACAGGTCCCTCGACCTGGGCGCCGGCGGAGATGAGGTCGAGCTTGGCGTGACCGTGGACGCCGTCGCGCCGGCCCACGCGCGGGGTGAGGACGACGATGCCGCCGGTGGCGTTGCCGTAGTTGGGGGCGAAGTTGCTGGGCACGTACTGCAGGCCCGAGAGCACGCCGGCGGGGACGATGCTGGCGAGGCCGGGGACGTGGAAGGCGCGCGGGAGGGGTGCTCGCCGAAGAACACCTGCGACTGGTTGGGCGCGGCGCCGCGGAGGATGAGGAGGCCGAGGCCGCCGGGGACCCGCGCGGCGCCGGGCAGATTTTGCAAAGCCCGCAGCGGATCGCCCTGGCTGCCGGGTAGGGCGGCGATCTCGTCGGGCGCGAGCTCGACGCTGAAGGGGCTGGGCTTGGGGGTTCGCTCCTGGGCGACGATGGTGCGGTAGCGGCCTGCGCCGGCCGGTTGCACGTAGATGACGGGGGGACGGCGCCGGCGCCAGAAGCCTGCGGTGGTCGGTTGCTCGAGGCGCTCGTGACCGGCGGCGACGACGATGAGCTCGAAGTCGAGGCTGGGCAGGTCGGTGAGGACGAAGCTGCCGTCGGCGCCGGCGATGGCGGCGCGCGTCCAGTCGGCGCCGCGGCGGGCTCGCGCGAACAGGCGGGCGCCCGCGAGGGGCTGGCGCTCGCCGGCGCTGCGCAGGGTGCCGCGGGCCTCGAGACGGCTGGTCGAAGGGACAGGCCGCGCGGCTTCGCGGTAGCGCGGGAGGCTGGTCGAAGGGACAGGCGAGGCCGGCGACCGCGGCCGCTCGGGGACGGCGCCGATGGGGAGCGGAGAGGTCGGGTGGGTGTCCGAAGGGACAGGCCGTTCGTCTGCCGGCGGGATGGTCGAAGGGACAGGTGGCTCGGCCGGCGCGGCGGCGAGGAGGAGGAGCAGCGGCGCGGCGATCATGGCGCGGGGCTGGCGTCCTCGACGACGAAGCGCAGGGTGGCGAAGGCGCGGCCCTGGCGGGAGTCGGCGATATAGAGGTAGAGGAGGATCGGCTCGGGCTCGTCCGGGACGGTCCAGCCGTGCAGGAGGTCGTCGTCTGGATCGCTCCTGTCCTCGACCAGGGTCGAGATGCCGTAGCGCTCGCGGATCGTCTCTTCGTCGGGAGTGGCGACCAGGCGTTCCGGCTGGCCCGGCGTCGACTGCAAGGCGTAGTGGGGCTGCTTCGTATCGTCGGTGTACTGCGGCCAGACGGAGACGTAGGCGCCCACGCGCACCGGGATGGTGTCCCCGGGCTGGGCGATGAGCTCGCGGAAGCCGCCGCGCCCGAAGTGCCGCACTTGCAGGCCGCTGAGGGTCGGGTGGACGTCGGGCGCCTCGTCGTCGAAATCGTCGGGCAGGTCGCCCTCGACGGTGTAGTTGTCGGCGAGCCCGGGCACCGTGGTGAGGAGCAGGTTCTCCGGTCCGAGCCGCAGCATGCGCTCCTGAAACAGGCAGCGCTCGAGGCCGGCGCGGGGGACGGTGCGGTAGCGCTGCAGGCAGGTCTCGGGCTCGACGGTGCCGTCGCTGGTGATGCCCATGACGCCGATGAAGCCGCGGAAGAACTCGCTCGCAGTGTAGGCGCCGCCGAGGCTGAGACGAACGCGCTCGCCCTCGCCGAGGCGGCAGTGTTCGGTGCGCGACAGCGGCAACGGGAAGGCGCAGGCGAGGAGGGGCTCTGCCGGGAGCGAGGTGCAGCGGTCGGGGCAGACGAACCAGATCGGCGCCGGGACGGTGACGCCGGGTGGGGTTGCGGTGAGCCACTGCAGCTCGAGGGTGTCGAGCGGGAGCGCCGAGGCCCGGACGCGGCCTTCGGGGACGACGAGCTCGGAGGAGTAGCCGCCCGGCTCGACGACGCTGGCGACGATCCCCCAGGGCAGCGGGTGATCGACGAGCCACGAAGGATGATCGTTGGGGACGCAGCCGCCGAGGAGGCCGAGGCCGACGACCAGCGCGATTCGCATGCGAGGTCAACTTAGCGGGAATGCAGCGGCGATGGAAGCGGTTGACCGTGCGAGGGGTAGGGATGCGCGTGTCCTGAAAGACAGGCGGCGTGTCGCGGGTCCGCCGTGGCGAGGTGCGCTGCGACGTGGGCGAGCGTCCCTCGGGACAGGGCAGCGCTCCGGCGGCGCGCGGCGAAGGATGTCCTTTGGGACATGTCATTCGCCGGGTGTCCGGGCTCGCGGAGGTGCATTTTGGGACAGGTTCGCAGCGCCCGTGCGCGGCGGCGCCTCGAGTTCGAAGAGCCCGAGGCGCGGGGCCTTCGGGCTCTCGGAGCGAGGAGGTGGCGTCGCTCAGCCGTGCTCGATGCGGACCCAGCCGTCGCGAGTGCGGCGCAGCTCGTAGGTCGGGAAGTACTCGAGGTCGAGGCGGAGGGTGAGGAGGTCGACCTTGCCGTCGAGGTCGACGGTCTTGAGGCGGACCGAGGCGCGGTCGGGCTTGCCGGCGACGGCGGCGAGGAAGCTGTCGATGTCGGGGGTGGGGCGGTCCTCGGCGGCGACGATCCGGCGGGCGGCCCGGAGGCGCGAACGGCTGGCGGGCGAGCCGTACCAGTAGAGCGAGATGTACACGCCCTCGTCGGGCACGGCGCGCTGGATCAGCGCGGCGTGGTGGGGCGCCTGCAGCAGCGCGCCGGCCCAGTGGAGCACGCGGTCGGTGCCGCGGCCGTCGTCGGGGCGCGTCTCGACCTCGAGGTCCAGCTCCTGGCCGTCGCGCAGCAGGTGGACGGTGACCCGACCGCCGCGCAGCGATCGCTCGATCTCGCGGACCGAGGTGACGGCGGCGCCACCTGCCCGCAAGACCAGGTCGCCGGCCTGCCAGCCGCGGGCGAACGCGGCCAGGCGCTGGACGACCAGCACCTGGCGGCGCAGCGGGTCGTGGCCCTCGAGCTCGGCGGCTGTCTCCGGGGACAGGCCGCGGTGGCGCGCCTCGGCGAGCGTGACGGTGCCGAACTCGACGCCGAGGTCGCAGACGATCGGCGACTCGCCGCGGCGGAAGATCTCGACGGCCTCGGCGAACAGGTCGGCCGCGATGCCGTACTCGGCGACGCGGTGGTCCTTGCCGTCCTGGTAGGAGAAGCCGGCCCACAGGGCGACGACGCGGGCCTCGCTGTCGACGATGGCGCCGCCGAGCGAGGCGGTGGCGCTGGTGAGGGAGATCCGCTCGAGGTTCATGGCGCGGAACCGCGGCGGGCGCGGCAGCGGCAGGTCGACGGCCTCGACCGCGGCGACCGCCGTGCTCTGGGCGAACACGCGGTGGCCGGACTTGAGCCCGACGAGCCACACGGGATCGCCGGGGTGCAGCGGACGCGGCGCGAGGTCGACGGCGCGGATCGGCGTGTCGCCGAGCAGGGCCGGGTCGTACGAGAGGATCGCGTAGTTGTGGTGCGGGTGGAGGAAGGCGATCTCGCCCGGGATCTCGACCGCGCCGGCGACGGTGAGGGTGATGTCGGCGAGGGCGATCGGGACGGTGTTGCGGTCGACGAGCACGAGGCCGCGCCGGGCGTCGACGACCAGGCCGGCGCCGACGAAGCGGGTCGCGTGGATGCCGTCGATCTTGTAGGGGATGTTGCAGGTGACGGTGACCAGCGAGGGCTGGACCTGCTGCACGCGGACGTCGTCGGACGGGGGCAGGTTGGTGGTGACGGGCGTGCGCGGCGGAGGAGCCGGCGGCGGGGGGCGTCGGCCGAGGGCCAGCGGCCGGAGGCGTCGTCGCGGCTCGAGCGGGTCATGGCGAACCACCGCCGGTCCATGGTGGCGACGGTGACGTGCTCGCGGGTCGGCTGGTCGAGGTCGATCCAGCGGACCATGAAGGGGGCCGCGTGCGGCAAGCTGCCGAGGACGGCCTCGGCCGCCGCCAGATCCGGCGTCGGCACGCCGGCGATGGCGCGGATGACGGCGCCGCGGTCGAGGTCGAGGGGCGAGAACAGGTAGCCGCTGTTGGCGAGGTACACGCCGGTCAGCGGGACCTGGGGGTTGCGGGCCCGCTGGTAGGAGAGGTCGTGGAGGATCGCGCCGCCGATCTCGAGATAGGTGCTGGGCGAGATGGCGTGGAGGTCGTGGACGCGGGCGCGGACGGTGAGCGGCCGGCCGCCGCGCTCGAGCTCGAGGGTGATGGTCTGGCCGACCGAGGCGTCGAGGTGGGCCTCGAGCGGGACGAAGCGGGGGATGAACTCGCCGTCGACGCGCAGGAGGATGTCCCCCGGCTCGAGCAGGCCGTCGGTGACGCCGCCGGGGATCAGCTTGTCGACGATGAGGAGGCCGATCCCGCCCGGGTCGGCGGCGCGGCAGGCCTGCTCGGTCTCGGGGCGGAGGCCGAGGCGCGCCAGCTCGTCGAAGGGCGTGTACGAGAAGGTTGTCATCAAGGTGCCGCGCGGGATCGGCTGACCCGCGCGCAGCAGCTCGAAGGCGCGCAGCACCCGCTCGAGCGGGAGGAAGAAGCTCGAGGCGGCCTGGGTCCGGCTGCCGGCGTTGAGGGCGATGACGTCGCCCTCGATGTCGACCACCGGCGAGCCGGAAGATCCACCTGTCGCGCCACTTGCAGCTTGCAGGTAGAAGGTGTTGAAATCGTTGTATTTGCTCGACCCGTAGAGCGGCGCCGGGCGATCGACGCGGGCGAGCGTGCCGGCGAGGATGGAGAGCTTCTCGCCGGCGTCGTTGCCGACCACGCGCAGCTCGGTGCCGACGAGCGCCTTGTCGGGCCGCAGGCGCAGCGCGGGCGGTCGGATGGGCTGGACGACATGGCGATTGCTGAGCAGGAGGCCCTGCTCGGCGTCGACGACGAACGCGGTGGCCTGCGAGCTGCCGTTCCACTCGGTGTCGAAGGGGCGGGGAGCGTCGATCCGGACCGAGACGACGGCCGCACAGACGCGCTCCAGGCTCTCGCGCCAGGTCAAGGTCATGGCTGGAGCTTCGGATAGGGTCACGTGGAGCATCGTGGTAGCACTCGCGCGGTGGGGGGCGCAAAGGCGGAGATCAAGCGGCTCGAAACGGCTTGATGTTCAGGTGTCCAAGTGTTTGAAAATAGACGTATTGTGATGCCCATGTTTTTCGGGCGAAGAGGCCGTGATTCCTGCCCGCTCCGCGGGTCGCACCGGGGTCGCGGCGGGGTATGCGTCATTCACGACCTCGGGCGAGCGAGCCGAGCCGTCGCTCGCCCGGCGGTCGCGGTCGGGTGTCCGCGCGGGCAACCAGTCGGCGTCGTCGGTTGCTCGGCTGTCCCGAAGGCCAGGTGGCGTGGGCGGACGACCGAGGCGGTGGGGCCGACGGTCGTCGCTCCGGCGCAGGAGATGCCGGCGTGGAGATGGAGAGCCGCGGAGAAGGAGGTCGCGGGGGAGCTCGCAGCGGCCCCGAAGCTCCGCAGAGCGGGCCGCGTGGGCGCGGGGCCGTCTCGCTTCGCGGACGGTTTGCTCAGTGCTCACTCACCAACCGGCGGGCCGCGAGTCCATGCTGCAGGCGCTGCGCGTGTGCCAGTGACGACGCGTGGGTGCTCGCGGCTCCACTGCCCCGAGGGCCATGAAAACCCGTGATAGAGGTCTCTGAAGCGGCAAAGCAGGCGTCTATGGCCGTGCTCGCTTTTCTCTTGACCCCCGGTCTGCGCCGTTGGGATAAAGGCGCCATGATCGCCTGGCGTACGCTCGCTTGCTCCGTTTCCTTGCTGTGCCTCGTCCCCGGCTGTGGCGACGACGGCGAAACTGGGAGTGGTTTCAGCACCAACAACCAGAACAGCAACACGAACAACACCACGGACACGTCGAGCGGCACGGACACCTCGACCGGCGCGCCGGGCACGAGCACCACGACCGGCGACCCGACGACCGGCCCGGACACGACCACCGGCACGACCATCGCGCCGACCACCAACGGGCCGACCTCGACGACGTTCCCGGACACGACCACCACCGGCGACACCGACACGTCGACGACGGGCACGCAGACGAGCCAGACCACCCAGACGACCGACCCGGCCGGCTGTGGCAACGGCCAGATCGATCCGAACGAGCAGTGCGACGGCGCCAACCTCAACGGGTTCACCTGCGAGTCGCTCGGCAACGCCGGCGGTTCGCTCGGCTGTGACCCGGTGACCTGCACCTTCGACACCTCGCTGTGCATGGGCAACAGCTCCAGCGGCACCTCCGGCTAGCCGCTGCGCTCGCCGAAGCTGGTTCGGCCCCTGGACCCGAGAACTCAAACACCGCGTACGCCCGGCGCAGCCGCTCTCTTGCGGCCTGCGCCGCGCTGTTTTTGTGGACCGCGCCGGGCCGGATCCAGTTCCCCGACGACGAGATCGTGTTCCAGACCACCGCGAGCCTGGTCGAGCGCGGCTCGTTCGCCATCGAAGGCATCGCCCACCGCACCGGTGAGCCGCCCGGGCGACCGCCGGGGACGTTCGGCTGGGCCGAGGGCCGGGACGGTCGTCGCTACGGGTTCTTCGGCCACGGGCTGTCGCTGGTGGCGACGCCGATGTACGCGCTGGCCCGGGCGACCGCGCCGCGGGTGCCGTTCGCCTGGACGCGCGCGGTTCGCTCCGACCACTTCACGTTCCACGCGCGCGAGGCGCGGGCCGACTGGCTCCACCTGATGGTCAGCCTGACGCACTGCTTCGTGACGGCGGCGACTGCCTGGCTGCTGGTCCGGTGGCTGGCATGGGTCGGCTTCTCGGGGCGGGCCGCCCTGTGGACGGGGGTCGCGTACGCGACGGGGACGGCGGCGTGGCCGTATGCGCGCACGTTCCTCAGCGAGCCGCTGTCGGCAATGGTGCTGCTGGCGGCGGCCGTGGCCATCGCCCAGGCGCATGCCCTCCGCGGCAGCCGGCCGGGTGCGGCCGATCGCCGACTGTGGCTGGCCGGTGCCGCGGCCGGCTTCGCCGTCCACGTCCACGTGCTCAACCTGGTGGCCTGGCCGTGCCTGGCGGCGTACGCGCTGTGGCCTCTCGGGGCAGGTCCGAAGGGGCAGGAATCAAAGGGCAGGTTCTTCGAGACATGTCTGAAAAGACTGGCGCCGATGCGACGCGGGCTCGTCGGCGCGGCGCTGCTGGCGGGGCTCGGCCTCGGGCTGGTGTTGCTCGGGCAGTGGTGGCGCTTCGGCGATCCGCTCGAGACGGGACGCTTCGGTCACTACAGCGCGTGGACCTGGCCGTGGACGGGGCTGTGGGCGCAGATGCTGGCGCCGGGGCGGAGCTGTGGCTGTACGCGCCGGCGGCGACGCTGGGGCTGGTGGGTCTGCGGGCGGCCCTGCGACGCGCGCCGGCTGCGACGTGGCTGGCGCTGTCGCTGCTGGTGACGCGCTGGCTGGTGGTGTCGGCGCGCACCGACTGGTACGGCGGCTGGGGCCTGGGGCCGCGTCATCTGGTGCCGGCGATCCCGTTCGTCATGATCGGCTTCGCGGCGGCGATCGAGGCGCTGCCGCGGCAGGCTGCTTCGGTGCGCCGGCTGTTCTGGGTCGCGGTGGCGGCGAGCGCGGCGCTGACCGGGTGGCTGGCGACGCGATCGATCTTCGAGTGGATGATCGCGCTGACGAACGACCCCCGCTCGGCCGGCCACGTGCTCGAGACGTCCCACTTCGCGTGGTGGGCGAGCCCGATCGCGGGCTTCTCGTCGCTGCAGCCGGACGTGCTGGCGCTCGGGGCGGTGCGGCTGACGCGAGCGGGACACCCGGGGCTGTTGATCGCGTTCGCGATCGTGGGGCTCGTCGGGCTCGCGGCGGCGGGGCTGGTGGCGCGGGCGCTGTGGCGGGCGCGAGAGACGGGCGGTGAGGCTGGCTCCGGGGACAGGTGAGTGGAGCTGGTCGGAGAGACAGGTGAATGGTGCCGCGAGCTTAAGGTGGGAGGTCGGTTCCGGCGATCGGAGAGAGGATGGAGGCGGTCGGATCGGATGGCCAAAGAGACAGGTGATTCGGGCGGAGCGAGCGTCCGGGTCGGCTGGTCGAAGAGACAGGCGACGAGATGGCACGGACGCCGCGGGGAGAACGGATGAGCTGGCTGATGAGACAGGTCATCGGCCGGGCGCTCGCCAGCGACGTGAGCGGGCAAGCCCGTGGCGGGGCCAGGTTCCACGTGTCCCGGGGGACAGGTCAGCCGCTCTTGAAGGCGTGGGTGTAGGTCTCGCCGGGGGTCCAGGCGAACTCGCTGCGGACGAGCTGGCGCAGGGCGCAGCTCTCGGCGTCGTTGTGCAGCGGGGTGCCGACGACCCTGGCCGAGCCGGGTAGCAGGCGGCCCTCGGCGTCGGCCTTCCACTCCAGCTTGACGGTGTAGTCGAAGGTGCCGGCGCAGCGGCGGCGGATGGCCTTTTGGACAGCCGCGCGGCTGCCCTTGGGCAGCGCGCTGACGGGCGTCGGCTCGGGCTCGTCGGTGGTGGTGGCGGTGGGCTCGACGGGCGGCGGGGAGGCTCGACGTCGGCGGCGTCCGGCGGCGTCGTGGTGCGCGGCTCGGCGGCGATCGGCTCCGCGGGCGCGGTAGGAGCGGGCGGCGGGGCAGAAGGCTCGACGGCGACGACCGCCGATCCGGGCTCGGCGCCGGTGCGGGCTGGCTCGACCGGGACGCCGGCGGGCTCGGCGGGCGGCGAGCTG
This sequence comes from Nannocystis pusilla, assembly GCF_026626665.1. Classification (GTDB taxonomy): domain Bacteria; phylum Myxococcota_A; class Polyangia; order Nannocystales; family Nannocystaceae; genus Nannocystis; species Nannocystis pusilla. Next base: position 4,276,718 of record NZ_JAPNKE010000002.1, on the reverse strand, counting down.
CCGGCGCGCAGGCTGAAGAACGCGAACAGGCCGAGGCCGAGCACGAGGGCGCCGAGCAAGGGGGCGCCGATGGTGAAGGAGAGCCCGCGGGCGTCGTGGGTGACGGCCAGCAGCGGGCCGCTGGTGGCCGGCGGGTCGGAGCCGGGGTCGAGGCTGACACCTGTCCCGGCGGCCAGGTGGCGCAGGTCGGTGGCGACGGCCTGGGCGGTCGGGTACCGCGCGGACGGATCGTCGGCGAGGGCGCGGCGCAAGATGGCCTGAAGGCCAGGTGGTACCGCGGACAAAGCGAGCTCGGTCGGGTCGTCGCTGCCGAGGCGCATCGGCGGGAGCTCGCCGGTGAGGAGCTTGTGCATGAGCGCGCCGAGGGCGTAGATGTCGACGCGGTGATCGGCCGCGAGGCCGCGGTAGAGCTCGGGGGCGATGTAACCGGGGGTGCCGAGCAGGGCGCCGGTCTGGGTCAGCGAGGCGTCTTCGCCCCGCGAGGCGCCGCCGACGACCTTGGCGAGGCCGAAGTCGAGGACCTTGATGTAGTCGGGGTCGTCGTCGCGGGTGAGGCGGAAGCAATTGGCCGGCTTGATGTCGCGGTGGACGACGCCGTGCTTGTGCGCGGCGGCGAGGGCCCGGGCGATCTGCTCGCCGATGTGGACGACCCGCTGCCAGGCCAGCGGCCCCTCGCGCGTGACGGTGGCGGCGAGGTCTTCGCCCTCGAGCCGCTCCATGACGAAGAAGGCGGTGCCGCCGTCGGTCTCGCCGAAGTCGGTGATCTCGACGACGTGCGCGTGGCCGATGACGGAGGCGGCGCGCGCCTCTTGAATGAAGCGCTGGGCGATGCCGGGGTCGTCGCCGAAGCGCGGCTTGATGATCTTCACTGCGACCGGTCGATCGAGCAGGAGGTGCGTGCCGGCGTAGACGGCCCCCATGCCGCCGGAGCCGAGGCGCCGATCGATGCGGTAGCGTCCGGCGAGGACGCCCCCGAGCAGCGAGTCGGGAGCGTCGGCGCGAGGCGTGACGCCGGAGGCGACGTCGGTCGGGGCGTCCCCGCAGGGCTGGCCTGCGTGGGGCCGGTGCCGTCGACGTCGTCGCCCGTCATGCGGCGAGTATAAAGGTGTGCGCGGCGGCGCCGGCGCGGCCCGAAGGCGCGGAAGCGACCGCTGCCGATGACGCCGAAGTGGTCGATACTGAGGGGATGGCGAGGCGCAGGACGACGGCGCTGGCGTGCGCGCTGACGCTGACGAGCGGTCAGGTCGAGGCCGCGAACCCGGCCGCAGAGGCGCTGCGACGCGATCACGAGGGCTGCCAGGCGCTGCGCAAGGCCGGGCGCAGCGCCGAGGCGGGGGCCTGCTTCGAACGGGTCTACGTCAGCCTGACGGAGCTCGAGCCGCGAGCGAGCCGCGATCTCTTCAATGTGCTGAGCGACACAGTGGCGGCGTACGAGCAGGCTCATGCGCAGGGCGGCGAGGTGAGCCCGATGTGCCGCGCGGCAGGAGTGATGCGCGACTACCTCGAGCGGCCGCAGAAGGCGGAGGCGATCCGGCTGCGCCGCCGCGCGCTGGGGCTGGCCGACCAGATCGATCAGACGCTGCGCGCAGCCAGTCAGACGGCCGGTCGCGACGCGTGCGCCGAACCGCCGACACCGACCGAACCGCCTGCGGCGAGCGAGGCGGGCGCGGCCGCGCCGGCGAGCCCGACGACGCCGACCCCGGCGCTGAAGCGGCTTCCGCCGCCGCGCCCGAGTCAGTGGCGCGGACAGACGAGCTGGGCGGCGCCGTCCGAGCCGTCGCTGGAGCTGCTGGCCGCCGGCTTCGGCGTGACGGTCGGCGGGGCGCTGACGTCGGCGGTCGGCGTGGGGCTGCTGCTGTACCGCGCGGAGTGCACGACGACGACGCCCGACTGCTCCGACGCGGCGCTGGCGAGCTATCACGACGCGGGCTACCTGACGCTGGCCGCGGGGGCGGGGATCTTGCTGGCAGGGGCGAGCCTGCTGTTCGCCGACCGCGTACAGGAGCGCAAGCGCCGGGCGGCCCGGGCGGCGCCGACGTTCGGTGCGGGCGGCGCCGGGATCGCGGCGTTCGGGCAGTTCTGAGGCGCGGGGCGAGAGCGCGGGGGCGGGCCCGAGCGATGAGCCTGTCCATCGGGACAGGAATGATGAGACATGCGGGTTGCGGGCGCGGCAGGCCTGGCGTAGACCACCGCCGTGGACCTGCCGGAGATCGGGGCGCGCTGCCGGGTGAAGATCGAGTACCCGCGCTGGAGCGTGGTCAAGCGCCGCAGCGACGGCAGCGTCGACTTCGTGTCGCCGCTGCCGTGCCCCTATAACTACGGACATGTCCCGGGGGTCATGTCGGGCGACGGCGATCCGCTCGACGCGGTGGTGCTCGGGCCCCGCCTGGCCGCCGGGGCCGAGGTCGAGCTGGCGGTGGTGGCGATCGTCGGCTTCGTCGACGTCGGCCAGGACGACCCGAAGGTGATCTTCAGCGCCGCGCCGCTGACGCGCGCGCAGCGAGGCGGGCTCGAGCTGTTCTTCCGGGTCTACGCGCTCGGCAAGCGGGCGCTGGCGGCCGCGCGCGGGCTGTCGGGGGCGACGCGCTTCGACGGCTGGCGCGCGGGCTGACGCGCGCGAGGCAGCAGGGGCGAGAGCGCGGTATGTCCTTCGGGACATGCGGCTGCCGATGGACCGTCAAGGGCGAAGTGGTCTGTTCTCCAGGACAGGAGGGGCGGAGACGAGCTCGCGGTGTTCAACGGCACACGCGGAGGACGGCTCCTCGCTGCGGCGGCCGGTGACTCGATTCGCGTCGCGCCACGGGACAGAATGACGCGATCGGCGACGAACTCGCCCTGTCCCTCGGGCGCGGCGAGGAGCGGCCCGACGGAGGCCGGTCGCGTCGATGTCCTTTAGGACATGTCTCAGGGAGCAGGCGCGGGTGGCGGGGCGGCGACGGGGACGAGGCCGTCGCGGCGCGGGGCGCTGACCTCTTCGGGGGCGGCGATGATGTGGCGGAGCAGGCCGCCGATCTTGTCGTCGCTGCAGCTCGAGATCTTCCACGCGAACATGCGGACGACCTTCCAGCCGGGCAGGAAAGCCCAGCGGTACTCGTTCTGCTTGGTCCAGAAGGCGCCGGGGACGTCGGGCACGGGTTCGACGCTGACGTTCGGGTCCGTGCGCCGCATGGTGTAGAGGTTGTCCTCGGCGGCCTTCTTCGGGGTGTCGCCGATGATGGTGGCGATCCGGAACCACTGGGCCGGGGTGTTGGGCTGGGGCACGAAGTAGAAGCCGCAGCTGTTGTGGAAGGACTCGCCGAGGTAGACCTGCAAGCCGCAGGTCTCGGCGGCGACCTTGCTGTCGAAGCCGAGGGTGTGCTCGCAGCAACCCGGGTCGGGCAGCTCGGGGGCGTAGAGGCGGCAGACGCCGTTGGTCTCGTCGGGGCGGCCGGTGCCCGGTGACTTCACCGGCTCGGCGTCGGGCTGCTTGGGCGCGCTCGGGGCGTTCTGGGCGGCGTAGAGGTCGCCGGAGACCTCGACGACGCGCGGGTCGGACGGGGCCGGGTGCGCGCCGCCGACGGTCGGCGTGGGCGCGGGCGCCTGTGCTTGCGGACAGGCGACGAGGAGCACAAGGGCGAACGGGGCGAGGCGCAGGCGGTGCGTCACGGGTCTCCTTTAGCGCGGCGCGGGCGGGGTTGCCAGCGCGGTGTGGCGGGCCGCGAGCGATCGCCGGCGCCGGCGCCCGAGCGCGAGCACGACGAGCCAGGCCGGGCCGCCCGCGGCGACGCCGAGGTCGCAGCCTTGCTGCTCGGACAGGCCGCCGGTGTCGCCGGTGTCACCGGTGTCACCGGTGTCGCCGGTGTCGTCGCCGGTGGTGCTGTCCGGATCTTCGCTGCCCTCGGGGAGGATCGTGAAGCGCACGCGGTCGCTGCCGGCGTTGCCGCCCTCGTCGCGGACGGTGACGAGGAGGTCGTAGGTGCCCGGCGGCGGGTTCTTGAGCCGCAGGTCGACGCGGATCGCCTCGTCGCTGAAGATCGTCTGGCCGTCCTGCTGGATGTCGACGGCATAGAACTGCGGCTCGAGGTCGTCGACGACGTCGCCGTAGAGCGAGAGCTCGACCGGCAGCACGTGGTAGGAGTCGTTGACGGGGCTGGTGAGCTTCAGGGTCGGCGCGACGATGTCGGGCTGGGCCGGGCCGAACAGGTAGAGCAGCTCCTGGAAGCTGTTCTGATAGCCGGTCTCACAGAACATCTCGTGGACCGTGTTGCACACGCCGGCGGTCTCGACGAGGTCGGTGTTGGCGACGATCTTGTTGCACTGATCCTGGAAGTACGGGGTCGGCGCCTCGACGAACGGGTGCAGGTTGTCGAACGGGCTGTTGACGTGTTCGAGCCCCCAGGTGTGCGCGGCCTCCTGCAAGATGATGGTGGCGCCGGTGTTCGAGCCCTGGAAGGCGCCGGCGAAGCAGGTGTCGTTGGCCCACAGGTTGCCGCAGTCGATGTACGGGGCGATGCCCGCGAAGTCCTGGGCGCCGATGTCGCCGTAGAGGACCATGGTGTAGCCGGGATCGTCGGGCGGGCGCCGCCAGGTGGTGCGCACGCCGATCTCCCGCAGGTCCTTGCGCACCGACTCGATGATGGCCACCCGCCGCGCCTCGGTGCCGACGAACGGGCCGATGTAGCCGTCGAACATGTCGGCGAGGGTGCTGCAGTCGTGGCGCGAGTCGTTGCCGCAGCCGCGCCGCAGGACGGCCCCGTCGAAGTTGACGTAGAGGGTGTGCGGGGTGCCGGGCTCGGCCGGCAAGGCGTCCGGACCGCGGGCGGCGAGCGGCGGGGTGAGGGCAGGGCGCAACGGCTCGGCCGCGGGGCGGGCGGCGCTCGAGCGCAGGGCGATGGCTGTACTTCGGGGCAGGTCCGTTGTGGCGGCCGCTGTGCTTTGGGACATGTCCGTGGAGACAGTCGGAGCGGGCCGTGCGGCGGCAGAGGCTGCACTTCGGGACAGGGCCTCGGGGACAGGCCTGTCGGGTAGCGAGGCGCCGGGATCGGCTGTACTTCGGGACATGGCCTCGGGGACAGGCGTCGCGCCCGCGCCCGGGTCGCCGGCGCGGGTCAGCGCGGCGAGCAGGGCGGGGGCGAGGGCGAGGTTCACGGGGCCAGGGTACGCGGTTTGACGCGGCCGCGCAGGGGCTAGGCGCGGGCGCGCCGACGCCCGCGCGCGAGGCCGAGGAGCAGGAGCAGGGCCGGGGCGCCGGAGGTCGGAGCGAGGTCCGATCGGCAGGCACAGCCGTCGTCGCCGCCGCTCTGGTCGCCCGTGGTGGCCGAGTCCGTGACGCCGCCGGTCGCGCTGGTGACGCCGGTGGTCGGGTTGCCGCTGCCGTCGCTCGTGGTGGGCGCCTCACCGGTAGTGCTGTCGTCGCCGGTGGTGCTGTCGTCGCCCGTGGTGGTGCCGGGCTGGCCGGTGGTGCTGTCGTCGCCGGTGGTGCCGGGGACGGGCTCACCCTTGACCGTGAAGTGGACGGTGTCGATCGCCTCGTTGTTGTCTTCGTCGTGGATGGTGGCCGTGACCGTGTACTCGCCGGGGGCGAGGCCGGAGATCGGGAAGGTCAGATCGGAGGGGCTGGGCCACGCGGTCGGGTCGGTCTCGGCGGCGCTCGGGCCGTCGATCTTGAGCGAGAGCGTGAGCAGCTGCGGGCTCAGGTTGTCGGCGGCGGTGAGCTTGAGGTCGAACTTGGGGTCGACCTCGGCGCCCTCGGCCGGGGCGGTGATCTCGAGCGTCGGCGCGGTCAGGTCGGGCACACCGGGGCCGAAGATCTGGAGGAGCTCCTGGTAGCTGTTCTGGAAGTTGCTGCCGTCGCAGAACTGCGAGTGCTGGTTGGGGCACTGGATGTTGTTCTCGGGCACCGGCTCGTTGCTGTCGTCGAGCCGGACGATCTGGAAGCACTCGTCGACGAAGGTCGGGTCGGGGACGCTCTGGGTGGTCGGGTAGAGCAGGTCGGCCTTCGACTCGACGTGCTCGAGGCCCCAGGTGTGGGCGATCTCCTGCAGCACGGCCTTGGCGATGCCGGTCGGCGAGCTGGTGTAGTCGAGGGTGAAGCTGACTTCGCCGCCGTCGCTGTTGAAGCAGTCGATGCTCGGGGCGACCCCGGCGAAGCCGCCGCCCGGGCGGGGTTCCAGTCGCCGATCATCTCCATGTCGTAGTCGCCGCTGGCCGGGCGGACGTCGGTGACGTGGATGTTGAACTTGCCGAGGTCGTTGCGCATGACCTGGACGACGGCGGCCCGTCGGCCGAGGTCGCCCGTGAACGGCAAGACCTGACCCTGGAAGATGGTGGAGCAGTTGTCCTGCGGGCTGTTGTTGCCCCAGCCGCAGCCGTTCATGTCGGCGCCGTCGAAGTTGGCGAAGACGATCCACTCACCGGCCGGCAGCGGCGGCTGCTCGAGATCGGCGCCGAACACCAGCGGCTCGTGGAACGGCGAGGTGACCGGGATCGCCGCGGCGACGTCGTCGGGCTGGCCCGCCAGGGCCGACCCGGGCACGAACAACAGCGTCAATACGAGGCAGGAAAACCGGGTGCGGGCGTTTTGAGGGGCCATCGTGGCGACGGTACCAGACGGCCTTTCCCACGACGCAGCGCGCGCTGCGTGTGTGTGATCACCCGTATTCGCTGGTGTCAGTCGCCCTCAACGAGCCGCCGCACGAACTCGGGCAAGGCGAAGGCGCCGAGGCCGAGGCTCGGGCCGACGTAGCGCCCGGCGACCGCGGCGAGGCGGGCCGGATCGAGATCGGTCAGGCGGAAGTCGTCGCCCGCGAGGGCGAAGGTCCAACACCCGCTCGGATAGGTGGGGATGCTGCCGTAATAGGCGTGGACACCCTTGAAGACGCCGCGCAGCTCCTTGAAGACGCCGCGCACGGTGTCGGCGGCGTAGAACGGCGACTCGGTCTGGGCGCTGACGATGCCGCCGGGCCGCAAGGCGCGGTGAAGATCGGCGAAGAAGGCCCCGCCGAAGAGGCCGGCGGCGGGACCGATCGGCTCGGAGCTGTCGACGAGGATGGCGTCGAAGCTGCCGGGGTTGTTGCGCACGTACTCGACGGCGTCGGCGAACACGAGCTCGACGCGCGGGTCGTCGAGGCGCCCGGCGACGGCGGGGATCCACTGCTGGCAGACGCGCGTGACTCGCTCGTCGATCTCGCACAGGACGACCTTCTCGACGCCCGGGTGCCGCAGGACCTCGCGCACGGTGCCGCCGTCGCCACCGCCGACGACGAGCACGCGCTTCGGGTCGCGATGGATGCACAGCGGGATGTGGCTGATGAGCTCGTGGTACACGAACTCGTCGAGCTCGGTCAGCATGACCATGCCGTCGAGCATGAGCAGGCGACCGTGACCCTTGGTGTCGTAGACCTCGATGCGCTGGAAGGGGCTCTGCTCCTCGTGGACCTTGTCGGTGACGTGGAGGCCGATCGCGGAGAGGTCGTGGTAGTGCTCGTACAACCAGGGCATGGCGAAGGTCCCTTTAAATGAGCTCCGGGCGGAGGCTGGGCCTTATAGCCCTGCCGCCGCCCGGGACTCAGCCGCAGTCGACGACCGCGGCCCGTGACGCCGAGGATCAGTGCAGCCAGCGACCGCGGCGCTCCTCGTCGGCGTCCTCGTCCGCCTGCTCGTCGGCGTCGGCCGCGGCAGCCCGGGCCTGGTCGCGCTCACGCAGGAGGGCGGTGAGGATGAGGCCGAAGCCGGCGCCCCAGGTGAGGATCATGAGGGCGATCCAGTAGGGCGAGGCGTTCATGCCGTAGAGGAACGGCATGCCGGCGCTGTGCGTGAGGGCGACGTGGTCGACCTCGAGGCGGTAGACCAGCACGGCGAAGACGATCTGCAGGAGGAGCAGGGCGCCGCCCATCATGCCGATGCCGAGCTTGCCGTCGCGCTTGCGCGAGGCGAGCAGCAGGGTGGCGACCGCGGTCTCGGCGATCAGCAGGACCTGGGTGAGCGTGGCGTACATGATCTCGCTCTGCTCGCCGGCGAGGCCGTTGCGCTGCATCACCGCGCTGTAGGCGAAGCCGACCACGAGCATGGCGACGGCGAGGACGCCCTGGAACCGCAGGAAGGCGCCGCGGGCCTCGACGTGGCTCGGCACGGCGTGCGCGCGGGCCGGACGGCGCAGGCTGGCGACCAGCAACCAGCCGAGCACCGGCAGCAAGAAGGCGCTGGCGAGGAAGGTGACGAGGTTGAGGCCGTCGAAGGTCTGGGTGTTGGTGCGCGACGAGAGGTCGAGCAGCGTGAGACCCGAGCAGCCGACGCACGCGAGCGCGAGCGCGACGCCCTCGGCGGGGCGGAACAGCGGCGCCCAGGCCTGCTCGACGCGCCGGCGCCAGCTGAACAGGCAGATCGTGGCGAGCATGACCTGCGTGCCGACCGCGTAGGCGAGGAAGGAGGAGCCGAGCTCGGGGTCGCCGGCGGTGACGAGGTCGGCGGAGCCGGGCAGGCCGGTGAAGCCGAGGATCCCGCCGAGCACGGCGGGCAGCGGGCCGAGGAGGAGGCCGGCGCTGGCGATGTTGGCGCCGACGAGCGCGGTGCCGAAGAGGCCGGCGCCGGCGATGCCGACGGCCATCAAGGCGCCGACGAGCAGGGCGTTGACCCGCTGGCCGAGCGCGTCGCCGAGGCCGATGGCGGTGAGGTGCGTGGCGCCGGTGAAGAGCACCAGGAGGCCGAGCGGCAGCAGCAGCGGGCCGACGCCGACTGTGAGGCCGAGCAGGGCGAGCGCGGGCAGCAGCAGCAGGGCGCCGGCGACCATGGCGAACACGTTGGGCCCGACCGACATGGCGAGGGCGAGGTCACCCGCGGACAGGCCGGTCATGCGCAGGACGGGCAAGGTGCCGGCCTCGCGCTCGCGGGCGGTGTGCGTGGCGGTGACGACCGGGCCGACGAGCAGGAGCATGAAGGCGGCGAAGCCGAACAGCACCGAGCCGATGAGCTGGCCGCGCTGGCTCTCGGAGACCGGCGAACGGTAGCGGACCGAGGGCTTCTGCAGGGCGGTGAACTCGGCGATCGGGTCGACGAGGCCGCCCTGCCACAGCGCGGCGCCGGGGTTGAACACGGCCTCGGCGAGGGTCCGCATGTCGCCGTTGGCGAGGTTGGCGAGGGTGTTCGAGATGTGCGGCAGGCCGCCCGAGCTCAGCACCCAGCTGGCGAGCTGGCCGCCGTCGCCGTACGGATCGTTGTTGAAGAGGTCGGCCCACAGGGCCTGGCGATCGGTGCCGTTGGTGTCGATGGCGACGGCGCCGTCGCGCCGCTCGAGGCGATCGACGCGGGCGGTGAGGGCGATCAGCTGACGGCGCTGGGCCCCGATCTCGCGCAGCAGCGGACCGGCGGGCTCGCCGAGCTTGCCGTTGTCGACGTCGACCGCGAAGGCGGCGGCCTGCAGCGCGGCGGTGCGGGCCAGATCCTCGTCGCGGGTGGTCAGCGGGCGAAGATCGACGGTGGTGAGCAGGAGCTCCTGCAGGTCCTGGCGCCCGCCGAGGAGGTCGCCGCGCAGGTCGACGGCCTCGCGGCGCAGGATCGACTCGGCGCGATCGAGGTTGCGGCCCACCTGGTCGACGCGGGCTCGCAGCTCGGTCAAGACGGCGATTCGCACGCGCTGCTGGGCGGCGAACTCGCGGTCGACGACGGCCTGCTCGCGGTCGTCGAAGCTGCAGCGCGGCATCTGCGGGCCGTCGCACACGGCCCAGGCGTCCTCGAGGCCGACGGCGACCCGCACGTCCTGCGCGGCGGGGCTGTCCATGCGCGTCAGCGCGGAGGTCCCGAGCCATGTGAGGCCGCTGATCAGGGTCGCGGCGACCAGGGCCGAGGCGGTGCGCGACCGGAGGTCGCGGCGGAGGAAGGGACGAAGTCGTTGGAGAGGGACCGGGTCGGAGTCCCGGTCGGTCGTGAAGGAGTACGAGGATCCTGGTTCGCCATAAACCCGCCTTGCGTGCTGGCCCGGACAACCGGCAGCCTTTGAGTGTTCCACAAAACGTAGGCGCGGCGCAGATGATTTCACTGGCGTGCATGTCGCTGAGGTAAGATCCGCCCGTGACCCCGAGTCCCAGCGCCCTCCGCCTCCCCGCCGATGTCGAGCGCACCCTGTCCCACTGGCTCTCCGAACCCAGATTCGCGGCCGAACACGAGGCGCTGCAGGCGCTGGTCGCCGCCGCCGAAGCGGGGTCGGCCGCGGCGCTGGCGGAGATCCTCGACGCGTACTCCCAGGTGCTCCCGATCGGCACCGGCGGGCGCCGCGGCAAGGTCGGGCCCGGTCCCAACCGCTTGACAAGGTAGTGGTGCGCGAAACAGCCCAGGGGCTGGTGCAGGCGATGCGCGCGGCGGGCGACACCCCCCAGGTCGCGGTCGTCTACGACACGCGCACCCACTCGCGGGACTTCGCGTACGCGGTGGCCGAGCAGTGCGCCGCCGGCGGGATGACGGTGGTCCTGCTCGACTCGCCGCGGCCGACGCCCGAGCTGTCGTTCCTGGTCCGCCGCCTCGGCTGCGGGGCCGGCGTGGTCATCAGCGCCAGCCACAACCCGCCCGAAGACAACGGCATCAAGATCTACGGACCCGACGGCGCGCAGGTGCTGGGCGAGCGCGACGCGGCGCTGATGCGCGCGATCCTGTCGGTGAGCGAGCTGCCTGAGCTGCAAGAGGAGCAGCGCAAGCAGATCCACGTGCTGCCGCCCGAGCGCGTGGTCACCGAGGCGGACCCGGCGTACCACGCGTACGTGCTGGCGCAAGGCGTGGCGCCGGCCGACCTGTCGGCGGCGGGGCTGCGCGTGGCGTTCACGCCGCTGCACGGGGTCGGGCACACGAGCGTGCTGCCGGCCCTGCGCGCCCGCAAGATCGAGGTGCTGCCGGTCGAGCGCCAGTGCGATCCCGACGGCGGCCGGTTCTCGACGGTCCGCTCGGCCAACCCGGAGGCGCCGGAGTCGATGACGATGGCGATCCAGCTGGCCGAAGAGACAGGTGCCGATCTGGTCCTGGCCACCGACCCCGACGCCGATCGCCTGGGCGCGTGCGTGCGCGGGCGCGACGGCAAGTTCGTGCCGCTCGACGGCAACCGCCTCGGCGTGCTGATGCTCGACCACGTGCTCGCCAACGCGGCCATCCCCGCCAACGGCTGGGTGCTGACGACGCTGGTGACGACGCCGCTGATCGCGACGATGGCCCAGGCCCGCGGGCTGACGGCGATCGACGACCTGCTGGTCGGCTTCAAGCACCACGCCGGCATGGCCGCCGAGCACCCGGAGCGCACGGTGGTGTTCGCGTGCGAGGAGAGCCACGGCTACCTGCGCGGCGACGAGATCCGCGACAAGGACGGGTCGATCGCGGCGCTGCTGCTGGCCGAGGCGGCGGCGCTGGCCAAGCAGCGCGGCGAGTCGCTGCTCGACGTGCTCGATGCGGTGTGGTGCCGCTTCGGCTACCACCGCGAGAAGACGCTGAACTACATGGCGCCCGGGCTGGCCGGTCGGCAGGCGATCGCGGCGTTGATGCAGGCGTGGCGGACGTCGCCGCCCGCAGGCTTCGCCGGGCTGACGACCCGCCGCTTCGAAGACCGCTCGCAGCCGCGCCACACCGGCTCGCCCACGCGCGACCTGCCGGGCGACGTGCTGAGCCTCGAGCTCGAGGGCGAGGGCGGCAAGAAGTGCCGGCTGGTGCTGCGCCCGAGCGGGACGGAGCCGAAGCTGAAGATCTACGGGCTGGCCCGCAGCGCGCCGGAGATCGATCGCGCGGCGTTGCCGGCGCTGGCGGCCCAGATCGACGCGGTGGTCGAGGCGGTGCTGGCCGACGCGCACGCGCAGATCGAGGTGATGATGCGGCCCTGGCTGGGTTCGGCTTCATGAGGCGGGCGGCGGTGGTGGCCGCGCTGCTGGCGTTGCTGGCGGCGCTGGCAGTCTGGCTCGGGCGCTCCGAGCGACCGGGTCCCCGCCCGCCGGCGCGCAAGAACAAGGCCGCGGCGACCCAGGTGACGGCGGCCGTCGAGGGTGAGGCGCCGGTGCTCGGCGTGGCGCGACGCGCCGATGTCGATCGCAGCGGCGAGGGCGTCGTGCGCGGCCGGATCGTCGACCGCGACGGCAGCCCGGTGAGCGACGGGCGGATCATCCTGCACTGCCTCCCGAGCGGGTCGGACCGCAGCGCGCCGATCGACGGGGGCGTGGTCGAACCGAGCCCGGAGGGCGAATTCAGCGGGCCGGGATGCCGCGGGATCGTCTGCGCCGAGCTGCGCCATCCGACGCTGGTGCCGCGCGATTCGTGGGTGCTCGAGCCGAACCGGACGCCGGTGACGCTGGTGGCGCAAGCGCTGAGTCGGGTGGTCGGCTCGGTCAGCGACGGTGAGGGTCGGGCGGTCGCCGGGGCGCAGATCTGGGTCCGCCGCGGAGCCGACGACGATCCCGCGGCGCTGCCGCCGTTCACCTCGCGCAACACGGTCAGCGACGGTGAGGGGTTCTTCAGCTTCGCGCGGGTCGAGAAGCCGCCGTGCGACCCGTGCGGCGAGGCCAGCGGTCGCTGTGAACCAGGCGACGCACGTGACGTGCCGACCTACGCGTCGTTGATGCTCATCGCGCGCGCGCCAGGGTTTCGCCCGACGGAGAAGGAAGTGTCGGTGGACGAGGAGGAGGGCTGGCAGATCGTGCTGGCGCCGCCGCTGTCGCCGCTGCAGGGCACGGTGACCGACGCGGAGGGGCGAGGCTACGCGCGGGCGCGTGTGCTGGCGCGAGCGCACACGCGAGGTTACGAGGTGCATCAGGCGCGCGTGGAGGCCGGGCAGTTCAGCCTCGCGGAGCTCGGCGAGGGCAGCTACGACCTGCGCGTGGTCCAGGACGGGGTCGAAGCTGGCGAACTCGGGCGGACACGTGGCCGGAGAGACGGTGGCGCTGGTCGGGGCCGTGCCGGCGCTCGGTCGCGCGGTCACGGTCGAGGTGGTGCGACGCGGCAGCGACGAGCCGGTGGCCGGGGCGGTGGTCGACGGCGGGCCCTTCGCCGGCGCGCGCACGGGTGCGGAGGGCACGGTGGCCGCGACCGAGGTGTTGCCGGGGACGTACACGCTCGGCGTGCGGGTGCGCGGGCTGCGTTCCCAACGCGCACAAGTGACAATTCCGGGTGATGACGCCGCTTCGTGGACAGGACGCGTCGAAGTCGACGACTCGCCGTAAACTCGTGGTCCGGCGCGCGGCGCGGAATATGCTGCGCAGACATGTGTGTGCCGGCAGCTCGCGGGCGCCGGTCTTCGCAGGTCAGGGCGCGCCATGCCTGAATTTGCGCGAGGGCACAATTTGAGGGCGTGACCGGCTCGCGTTAGCCTTGGGGCCCGGCGCTGCAGCGCCGGACAAGTCGAATCATGGCGGATATCGAGAACGACGGCCTGCTCAGCAACCCCAACAGGGCGATGATTTCGCCGCGCGAGGCCGCGGAGCAGCGCTGGGGCACGATGATCGCGCACCGCTATCGCGTGGAGGAGCTGCTCTCCTTCGACGAGATGGGGGCGCTGTACCGGGCCCGCGACACCGAGCGCGGGGTGCCGTGCGCCCTGCGGATCTTGCCCGAGATCTACGCGCGCGACCCCGAGATCCGCGACCGCTTCCTGCGCGACGCCGAGGCGGCGCAGGTGCTGCAACACCCCAACATCATCGAGGTGTTCGGCACCGGCAAGCTCGACGACGGCGGCGTGTTCTCGGTGATGCAGCTGCTCGACGGGCAGAACCTGCGCGCCGTGCTCGACGAGGAGAAGCGCATCTCCGCCGGCCGGGCGGTCCACATCGCCAGCCAGGTGTGCCGCGCGCTGGGGACCGCCCACGACATGGGCATCATCCACCGCGACCTCAAGCCGAGCAACATCGTGCTGGTCACGCAGGACGGCGAGCTCGACGTCGTCAAGGTGCTCGACTTCGGCGTGTGCTCGCATATGGACAGCGAGCGCTCGGGCGTGTCGACGATCGACAAGCTGGTCGGCTCGACGGCCTACATGGCGCCCGAGCAGGCGGCCGGCGAGGAGGCCGACCCGGTCTCCGACATCTACGCGCTCGGCACGGTGCTGTTCGAGATGCTGACCGGGCGGCTGCCGTACACCGGCCGCAACGACTACGACATCATGATGAAGAAGGGCCGGCAGGAGGCCCCGCGCGTCGACGAGCTGGTGCGCGACGTGCCGGCGGCGCTGGCCGACTTGGTGTCCCGCTGCCTGGCGCCCCGGCCCGAGAACCGGATCCGCTCGATGCGCGTGCTCGAGGTCGACCTCCTGCGCTCGCTCGACGCCCCGGCCGCGCCGCGGGCCGCTCGCTCGGGCGGCGACCTGTCCGAACGGTCAGCCGCGACGTCGCTCAGCTCGGGCTCGCTGCTGCCGCCGGCCGAGCCGGTGGCCGCGGTGTCGAACCCGAACATGATCCTGGCCAGCGCGTCGATGAGCGCGCCGCGGCCGGCCCCGGAGCCGCGCACGATCGTGGCGCCGGCCAAGGAGCACCCGCACGCGTGGTTGTGGCTGGTCGGCGCGGGCTCGATCGCGGTGGTGCTGGTGCTGTTCGGGCCGCGCCTGTTCGGCGGGGCCGAGCCGCCGCCCGACGAGCCGCAGGCGCCCGTCGTCGTGACGCAGGACGTCGACGACTCGACGCCGCCCGAGCCGCCGAAGCCGATCGACCTGGCCATCCCGCAGGCGGTCGAGAACGTCGGCGACCCGCTGGTGCTGGCCGGGCGCGCCGACCTGGCGCTGGCCGAGGGCCGCTTCTGCCAGCCGGCCGGCGAGTGCGTGCGCGACTACCTGGCGGCGCTCAAGGAGATCGACCCGAAGCACGAGGCGATCGAGCGGCTGACGCAGAAGATCCCGGCGGCGGCGACCGAGACCGGCCGGAAGGCGCTGACCGACAAGCGCTTCCACGACGCGGGCCAGATCTTCCGCTGCGTGATGGCGCTGGCCCCGGAGACCCCGGGCATGAAGGAGCTGCTGGCCGAGGCGCTGATCGGCGAGGGCAAGATCCTGCGGCTGATGAAGGCCTGGGACGACCTGGCGCCGCTGCTCGAGGAGTACGAGAAGCTGGGCGTGAAGCCCGGCTTCGACGCGCTGGTGCTCAAGGGCCAGGGGATGGCCGGCAAGGGCCGCTGGCAGGAGTCCGTCGACGCCTACTCCGCCGCCGCGAAGCTGCGGCCCAGCGACAAGGACGTGAAGAAGGCGCTCGACGAGGCCAAGCAGCAGCTCAAGAGCGCCGGGAAGAAGTGAGATGGCCTTCGGGACATGCTTTGAAAGGCATGTCCCGAAGGACAAGTAGGGGGCGACCGCCGCGTCGAGCTCGCGCAGGTTCAGAAGCGCATCCACACGCCGAGGTCGATCTCGACGGTGGCGCCCGGGCTGACGGCGCCGCGGACCCGCGGCCACACGCGCTGGCGCAGGCAGGCGGTGAGGGCCGGGCCGAGCGACTCGCGGCCCTTCACCTCCATGCGGGCGAGGCCGCCGGTGGCGGTGAGGTGGACGACCAGCACGAGCTTGCGGTGGACGCGGTAGGTGGTGCTGCCGGCGTCGAGGAAGCACTTGGCCAGCGGCTCGGCGTCGGCGCGCAGAAGGTCGCGCAGGCGGTCGCTCTCGGCGTCGCTCGGCCCGCTGACGGCGGCGATCCGGGCGCGGGCGTACGGCTCGACGGCGACGAAGCCGCGGCCGGGGTCACCGAGCGCGTCGGAGTGCGCCGGCGGGGTGGGGCTGCCGAAGGCCGAGCTGCCGTCGACGACGTAGCGCGACTCGGCGCCGGTGCTGCCGGAGAGGCGGATGCCGGCGGCGTCGCGGCCGGCGGTGGGGGCCATGTCGACGACCGCGGTGAAGTCGCGCGAGGTGCCGCCGAGCGGGATGTAGCGGGCCTGGGCGCCGACGCGACTTTCCATGCCGTGGACCGCTTCGACCGGCTGGGCGATCTCCAGGGCGAGGCCCTCGACGCGGCGCGAGCGGTCGACCGCGACGAGGCTGGTGTAGGCGGTGACGAGGTGGTGCTGCAGGCCGAGCTGCAGGATGTCGCGGCGCGCCCGCTGCTCGACGTCGGTCGAGGTCGTGGTCGCGCGGGTGAGGTCGAGCGCGCCGATCTGCTCGCGGGCCCACAGGCGCGCGAGGGTGCGGCTCGACTCGCCGCTGGCGACGACCTCGATCGGGAAGGTGACGGAGCGCTCGCCGGCGCGGGCGCGCAGGCCGCTCGGCCGGCGCGGCGCCGGTGTAGCGGCCGTGGACGACGAGCGGGTGGCTGGCCAAAAGGTCAGGTGGAAGCGAGGTCGAGAGGTCGCGCGGCGCGAGGGTGCCCCAGTCGACCGTGATGTCGGTGAGCACGGGGGCGTCGATGGTGCGCTCGATGACCTGAGCGGCGCGCGCGAGGTCGGCGGGGCCGCGGACGTGCAGGGAGGCGCCGTCGCCGGCCTTGGCCACGGCGGCGATCAGGTGGCTGTTGGGCGCCTCGCCGACGCCGACGCCGAACACGCGGGCCCGCCGACCCTCGGCGCGCTGGCGCTCGAGCAAGCCGCGGGCGCTGCGGGCGAGCTGGTCCTCCTCGCCGATGTAGCCGTCGGTCATGAGGAAGACGTAGCGGTGCCGGCCGGCCTCGACCGGGCCGTCGAGCGCGGTGCTGACGGCCGCGAGCATCTCGGTGCCGCCGCCGGCGCCGAGGCCGTCGACGAACTCGGCCGCCTGGCGCAGGTTCTCGGCGTTGGCCGGGCGCGGGGCGCCGAACAGGCGCGCGGTGCCGCTGGCGAAGGTGATGACGTCGAAGGTGTCGACCGGGCGGGCGCGGGCGAGGGCCTCGCGCATGGCGGCCTTGGCGAGGGCGAGCGGGGCGCCGTGCATGGAGCCCGAGACGTCGACGACGAACAGGAGCTCGCGCCGGCCGACCGCGTCCTCGACGTCGAGGCGCGGCGGATCGACGACGAGGAGGAAGTGGCCGCCCTTCTGTTCACCTGGCCCGAGGAACAGCTTGGCCGAGGGCCGGGCGGCGGCGCTGCGGTAGCGGAGGACGAAGTCGCGGTTGGGGATCTCGTCGCGGCGGGCGAGGGCGACGCGCAGACGGCCGTCACCGGCGTCGGCGTCGATGCTGTGCGCCGGGGCGATCCAGGAGGTGATGGGAGTGGCGGCCTCGGCGACGACCGAGATCGAGAGGTCGTGACCGGTGCGCACGCCGTGGCCGAGGAGGGGCGGGGAGATCCGCGAGGCGTCGGGGACGCGGTCGGTGTCGACGCTGGTGCCCGCGCCGAGGTCGCCGCGCGCGAGCCGCTCGCCGGGGAGGTAGCGCGGACCGACGACGGTGGGGAACACGAACTCGTACTCGCCGGCGTCGTAGCTCAGGGTCTGCAGGTAACGCAGCTCGACCTCGACGACCTCGCCGGGCGGGATGTTGGCGAGCGACTGGGTGAAGATGTTGGGCCGCTCCTGCTCGAGCAAGGCCGCGGTGTGGCCGGCGTCGCGGGCCGCGTCGTACTCGGCCCGGGCCCGCGCGCGCTCGCGGATCTCGGCCTCGATCGTGCGCGCGCCGACGATCATCCGCATGTCGGTGACGGCGCTGTTCTCGGGCAAGGGGAAGGTGTAGACGGCGTCGAGGACGGCGGCGTTGTCGTTGACGAAGCGCTGGCGGACCACGACCTCGGCGACGGGGCCCCGCAGGTGCGCCCGCACGTCGGTGTGGCGCAGCGGCAAGGCGACGCCGGCGTGCAGCAGCTGCGGGAGGGCGCCAGGGTCGGTGTAGACGACGTCGCGCACGCCGTCGGGGTCGACGGCGACGAGCGGCGGCGCGGGGCTCGGCGGCGAGGGGTCATCGCGGACGATGAGGTCGAGCTGCGGCCAGTCAGGCTCCGGCAACAGCTCGGGGTGCGCGACGGAGGTCGCGGTGCGACTACACGCGAGGAGGATGCCGAGACCGAACAGCGCGGACAGCCGGATCGTCATGCGATCGGGTGTAGCGCGCGCCGAGCCTGCGCGGCACCGACTGCGATCGGACAGCGCCGGTGCCTTGAAGCATGTTCACAAGGGAATGTCCATGAAGACATGGATGTGAGGGCATGTTCTGGGAACATGTCGTCCGGGATGAGCTCGCTACTCGTCGTTCGCGGGCGACGCGTGCGCGCGAGGGCGAGCCGACGCCGGGCCGCGAGCGATCCTTGCGATCGGTGTAGCGCGGCGCAGCAGGCGGGCTCTCCGACGCCGATCGGACCGCGCCGGTCAGGCCGACGTCCTGGCGCGCACGAGCTCGTCGAGGATCTGCAGCAGCGCGTCGAGGTCGGGCGGCTTGCCGAGGTGGCGATCGAAGCCGGCGTCCCGGGCTCGCTGACGATCTTCGGGCGAGGCGTAGCCGGTGAGCGCGACCAGCTTGGTCGCGCGCTGGGACGGATCGGCCCGGATCGCGCGCGCCACCTCGTAGCCGTCCATGCCCGGCAGGCCGATGTCGCAGAGCACCACGTCGGGTCGGAACACCCGCGCCGTGGCCAGGCCCTCGGGACCCGAGTGGGCCAGGCAGACCTCGTGGTCGCCGAGCTCCAGCGCGTCCTTCAAGGTCTCGGCGGCGTCGAGGTTGTCCTCGATGACGAGGATCCGCCCGAGAGAGGCGCGGCCGGGCGCGGGGGACGATGGGGCTTCGATCGCGGGCGCCGCGATCGCGGGCAGCCGCACCACGAACTCCGCGCCCTGGTTCGGCCCCTCGCTCGTGGCGTGGACGTCGCCGCCGTGCAGCTCGACCAGACCCTTGACCAGCGCGAGGCCGAGACCGAGGCCGCCGCGGCTGCGATCGAGGGTGGTGTCGGCCTGCATGAACGGGTTGAAGAGGCGGGGCAGCATGTCCGGCTCGATGCCCATCCCGCTGTCGCGGATGTGGACGAGCACCTCGGTCTCGGCCGCCGAGACCGAGGCCCTCGCCCACCCGCCGGGGCCGGTGAACTTGGCCGCGTTCTGCAGCAGGTTGCCGACGATCTGCGACAGCCGCGTGGGGTCGCCGTCGACCCATGCGGGCCGGTCGGCGAGCGCGAGCTCCAGCGCGACGTTGCTCCGCTCGAACACCGAGCGGTGGTCCTCGACCGTGCGGCGCACCAGCTCGTTCATCTCCACCGCCGTGCGCCGCAGCTGGATCTTTCTCCGCGAGATCCGGGTGACGTCGAGCAGGTCGTCGATGAGCCGCGTCATGTGCTCGATCTGCCGCTCGATCACTCGCTCCGCGCGGCGGGCTCGCTCGCTCCCCGGGGCGGCGCGCGAGAGGACGTAGAGGCTGTTCTTGATCGGCGCCAGCGGGTTGCGCAGCTCGTGCGAGAGCACCGCGAGGAACTCGTCCTTGCGGCGATCGGCCTCCCGCAGGGCCTCGGCCAGGGCGCGGTGGCGCTCCTCGCTGGCGCGCAGGGCCGCCTCGGTGCGCTTGGCGTCGTGGATGTCGGTCGAGGTGCCGTACCAGCGGGTGATCCGGCCGGACTCGTCGCGCACTGCCAGCGCGCGGCCGAGGAACCACCGGTACTCGTCGACGTGGGGGAACTTGAAGCGGTACTCGATCTGGAACGGCTCGCCGGTTCGGACCGACTCGTACCAGAGGTCGAGGCACCGCTGCTGATCGTCCGGGTGGAGCACGCGCACCAGTTGGCTTCGGTGAGCGTGCCCTCCGGGATGCCGCTGAGCTCGTACCACTGGCGGTTGTAGTAATAGGGGCTGCCGTCGGGGTGGCAGGCCCAGACGATCTGGGGCATCGAGTCGGCGAGCTGCTGGAACTTCACCTCGCTCGCGCGCACGGCCGCGAGCGTCATGCGGGTCTCCGCGGTCAGACGCTCGGCCTCCTCGGCGGCGCGAGCGGCGGCGATCCGCGCCTCGACGTCGCGGGCCCGCCCTGCGCGCAGCGAGCCGGACACGACGCTGATGATCGACCCCGCGATCAGGAACGCGGCGAGCTGCAGCGCCTCTTTGTGGCTCGGTTCGTGGGTGTTCGCCAAGAACCACGCGCCGATGCCCATCGTCGCCAGCGCGGTCGAGACCAGGGCGGGTGCGGCGCCCGTGAGCTGCGCGGACAGCGAGAGGACCGCGAGCGGCACGGCGAAGTAGATGCCGCCGAGCGGGCCGGCGAGCGCGAGCGCGAGGAGCACGGCCGCCGTGGCGCTGGCGAGGGAGAGCGGCCACCTCGCGGCGGGCTCGACGTTCGCGCGCGCCGAAGAACTCTCGCTGGGGGAACGGTCGCCGGTCGTCATCCCGACCCTCGGGTCGACATCACAGGGTAACGCCGGCGGCGGCGTCATGCCGTTTTATGCTGCGCGCGTGCGACCGGGCTCGGCGACGCGGGGCCCGCTGCGCCGTGGTTCGACCGACGAATTGCCGCGGGTCGCGAAAGACCGCAGATGTCCCGAAAGACATGTCGCCGCCGGCCGCGGGCGCGGTGCGACCTGCGAGGAGGTCGACGGCACCGGCGCGGCGAGCGGCGCGCCCGCGGCTCAGGCGGCGATGTAGCCGAGCACGAGGTAGACGAACAGGAAGCCGGTGATCACGACCATCGCGCCGCCGAGGCCCCACTCCTTGAACATGCGGCCCTCCTGCGGCGGCGAGTAGACGACGTCCTTCGTCATCTGCGGCAGGTGGCCGAACAGGTAGTCGAAGAACTCGCGGAAGGCGAGGACGACGGGGCGCAGGAGGTGCTTCCAGACGCCGGGGAACAGGCGGCGGTAGAACCAGTCGGCGTCGAGGGTGATCGTCAGCGTGCGCTTCAGGACCGGGAGCAGGGCGAAGAACGCCAGGCCCGAGAACAGCAGCAGTTGCAGCTGGTTGATGACGTGCGGGACGGTGTAGGGCGCGTAGAGCGTCTCGCCCGCGGCGGCCGGGAACGGCAGGATGGCGTAGAGCGGGCCGTAGAGGCCGGGGACGCCGAGCAGGATGCAGACCGCGGCGAAGAAGATCATCGCCGCGCGCATGTTCCACGGCGGGTCCGGCGGGCGCAGGCCCGAGTCCTTCTGGAAGAACACGAACCACGGGAACTTGATGCCGGCGTGCAGGAACACGCCGGCCGAGGCCGCGGTCAGCGTGAACCAGGCCAGCGCGATGTGCTCGTCGGCGGCGGCCTGGTTGATCATCGACTTGGTGACGAAGCCCGAGGTCAGCGGGAACGACGAGATCGCCAGCGCGCCGATGATGCCGCACGTCATCGTGATCGGCATCGAGTGGTAGAGGCCGCCGAGGTCGGTGCACTTGCGCTTGCCGGTCATGTAGAGGACCGAGCCGGCCGACATCAGCAGCAGCGCCTTGTAGACGATGTGGGCGAACGCGTGGGCGGCGGCGCCGTTGAGCGCCATGGCGGTGCCGATGCCGATCCCGCAGACCATGAACCCGACCTGGTTGACGATCGAGTAGGCGAGGATCCGCCGCATGTCGTTCTCGAGGATGGCGTAGACGATGCCGTACACCGCCATCAACAGGCCGACGTAGATCAGCAGCTGGGTGCCCGCGAACAGCAGCATCAGCACGTAGACGGCCGTCTTGGTGGTGAACGCCGAGAGGAACACGGTGCCGCTCTCGGACGCCTCCGGGTAGGCGTCGGCCAGCCACGAGCCGAGCGGCGGGGCGGCGGCGTTGACGAGGATGCCGAGCAGGATCAGCCAGGCCGCCGCGTCACCTGACCCGAAGGACAGGCCCTCGAAGCCGGCCGCGCCGAAGAAGAAGTGGTGCAGCGCCAGCGGGTCGGCCACGCCCGCGCCCTGCAGCGCGAACACCTTGGCGAGGATGCCGGCCATCAGCAGCACGCCGCCGACGAAGTGGACCAGGGCGTAGCGGTAGCCGGCGCGCCCGGCCGCCTTGGTGCCGGCGCTCCAGATGACCGTGGTCGAGCCGATCGCCATCAGCTCCCAGAAGATGAAGAGGCTGAGGATGTCGCCGGCGAAGGTGACGCAGATGGCCGAGCCGGCGTAGACGAAGGCGGCCGGCAGCTCGACGCGCCAGCGGCGGCCGCGTTCGCTGTCGAGGCCGGTGATCGGGTGGGCGAACAGGGCCCCGGCGAAGGCCATCACCGCGAAGATGGTGGCGAACACCTTGGTGGGCGGGCTTACGGCCAGGACCGTGAGGTCGTACTGGCCCATGAACGGCATGGTGACGGTGAGGTCGTCGGGGATGCCCCAGATGAACCCCAGCGTCAGCAGCGGCAGCAGCAGCGCGACGGCCGGGCCGAGCCCGCGCAGCAGCGGGAGCAAGAGGCCGCCGAGGACCAGGATGATGCCCGGAGGAGGCAGGCCGACGGACTCAGTCATCGTAGAAGGTGTCCTTCCGCTTCAAGATCAGGCCGACGACGAACTTCGACACCAGGACCATGACGGCGCACACGCCGAAGCCGTACCAGGAGTAGAAGCCGAACGTGCCGTCGACGCCGAAGTGGGCGTGGTGGTGCGGGTCTCGCATGACCCAAAAGTCAGCCAGCACCAGCAGCGCCAGCACGACCAAGGAACCGGTCCACAGTTTGCGAATCGTCCGAGGATCTTCGAGGCTCATGGCAGGCCGCTCCGGAGCTGGTTCGCCAGGCCGATGGCGAGGTCGCTGTAGAAGAAGAAGACGATGGTGGCGAGGGCCGTGCAGGACAGCGCGACGACGATCGGCCACGGGGCCTCGCCGTGGTCGTGGGCGTCGTGGCCGTGGTGGTCGCCGGAGTCGCCGAAGTCGCCGTCGGCCGAGGACTGGTGCGGCTCGTGGTGGTGCCTGGGCTCAGCTACGAAGAAGGCGCGGTAGACGATCGGCAGGAAGTAGGCGGCGTTGAGCAGGGTCGAGAGGATGACGACGACCAGCACGAACGGCGCGTCGGTCTCCCAGGTGGCCTGCAGCAGGTACCACTTGCTGACGAAGCCGG
The DNA here is from genome assembly GCF_026626665.1 of Nannocystis pusilla. Classification (GTDB taxonomy): domain Bacteria; phylum Myxococcota_A; class Polyangia; order Nannocystales; family Nannocystaceae; genus Nannocystis; species Nannocystis pusilla. Next base: position 4,253,922 of record NZ_JAPNKE010000002.1, on the reverse strand, counting down.
CCGTGGGCGGCAGGCCGATCATCGACAGCGAGCCGATGGTGAACGCGGCCATGGTGATCGGCATGCGCCGGCCGATGCCGTCGAGCTGGCTGATCTCGGTCTTGTGCGCGGCCGTGTAGATCGAGCCGGCCGCGAAGAACAGGGTGATCTTGCCGAACGCGTGGGCGGCGATGTGCAGGGCCGCGGCGGTGATCGACAGCGGCGACAGCAGGGCCGCGGCGATGATGACGTAGCTGAGCTGGCTGACGGTCGAATACGCCAGCCGCCGCTTGAGGTTGTCCTGGAACAGGGCGATGCAGCTGGCGATCAGGATGGTCGCGCCGGCGACGTAGATCAGCCAGTCGCCGACGCCGTAGCGCACCAGGACGGCCGGACCGAACACGTAGACTATTACTTTGAGGACGGTGAAGACGCCGGCCTTCACGACCGCCACCGCGTGCAGCAGCGCCGACACCGGGGTCGGGGCGACCATGGCGGCGGGCAGCCAGCGGTGCACCGGCATCAAAGCAGCCTTGCCGATGCCGTACATGTAAAGGACGAACAGGATGCCCAGCGTGGGCGCCGTCAAACTGCCATCCGCCAAGGCGCGCCTGAACACGCCACCTGGCCGGAAGGTCATGTCGCCGCCGGTGAACACGTAGGTGCCGATGATGCCGGCCAGCAGGAAGCACACCGAGGTGACGACGAGGATCCCGAGGTAGGTGCGGGCCGAGCGGATGGCCTCGGCGCTGCCCTTGTGGGCCACCAGCGGGTAGGTGGTGAGCGTCAGCGCCTCGTAGAAGACGAACAGGGTGAACAGGTTGCCGGCGAAGGCGAGGCCCATGACGCTGGCGATCGCCAGGGCGAAGCACACGTAGAACCGGGTCTGGTTCTTCTCGTGGTTGCCGCGCATGTAGCCGATCGAATAGATCGAGTTGAGGATCCACAGGCTGCTGGCGATCAGCGCGAACAGCATGCCGAGCGGCTCGACCTTGAGCTCGAGCCACACGCCCGGGAGCACCTCGGCGAGCTTGAGCGCGGGGGCCTTGGCGAAGCTGGCCCAGAAGCCGTCGGCGAGCACCGCCGGGGCCATGCCCGCCACCACGTACAGGAGCACGCCGGCGGTCAGCAGGGTGACGAGCTCGCGCAGGTCGGGCCAGCGGCCCGCGAGCGAGATGAGCAGGGCGCCGAGCAGCGGGATGTAGAGCGCCAGCAGCTGCGGGCTCACGTCGAAGTGGATCATGGGGCCCCTCCGAGCAGGCTCTTGGCGGCGCGCATGCTGATCTCGCCGGTGAAGGTGGCGGACACGCCGAAGTAGACGCTGGCGCCGATGAGGATCCACATCGGCGCGACCATCGACAGCGGGGCCTCGGTGACCAGAGCGCTCTCGCCCTCGGGCTCCTGGAAGTACGCGGCCTCGACGACGCGCCAGGTGTAGGCGACGGCGAGCAGCGAGCCGACCAGGACGACCGCGGCGACGGGCCACATGTGCGGGGCCTCGAGGGCGCCCTGCACGAGGTACCACTTCGAGATGAAGCCGGCGGTCAGCGGGAAGCCGACCAGGCCGAGGCCGCCGGCGACGAAGGCGGCCATGGTCAGCGGCATGCGCTTGCCGAGGCCGCGGATCGAGCGCAGGTCGCAGCGACCGAGGCGGTACATGATGGCGCCGGCGGCCATGAACATGCCGCCCTTCATCATCGCGTGGTTGAAGATGTGGACGACCGAGCCGGCGACGCCGTGGACGTTGGCGAGCGAGAAGCCGGCGACGATGTAGCCGAGCTGGCCGACCGAGGAGTAGGCCAGCATGCGCTTCAGGTTGGTCTGGCGCACCGCGGTGACGCCGGTGACGAGGATGCCGGCGCAGGCGGCGACGCTGAGCACGAGGTTGGCCGGCATCGCCACGAACGAGAAGCCGACGCCGAAGATCGTAAACAGGAAGCGGAAGGCCATGTAGATGCCGACCTTCGTCGCCGTGGCCGACAGCAGGGCGCTGACGGCCGAGGGCGCGTAGGTGTAGGCCTTCGGCAGCCACATGTGCAGCGGGAACAGGGCCATCTTGAGGCCGAGGCCGCACAGCAGGAACGCGAACGCGACCAGGACCGTGCGGTGGTGGACGATGTCCGGCAGGGCCGCGAGGCGGTCGTGCATGTCCTCCATGTTGAGCGTGCCGGTGACCATCATCAGGTAACCGATGCCGAGGAGGATGAAGCTGGCGCCGACCGAGCCGAGGATCAGGTAGCGCAGGCTGGCGGTGAGCGCCTGGCGGTTCATGTCCTTGCCCATGGCGATCAGCGCGTACACGGTGAGCGAGCTGATCTCGAGCAGGACGTAGACGTTGAAGGCGTCGCCGGTGACCGTGATGCCCAGGAGGCCGCAGATCGCCAGGACCCACACCGCGTAGAAGAAGTTGTGGCGGTCCTGCGGGATCTCCTTCTCCACGCTCTTCTGGGCGTACAGCGTGGTCACGAAGCCGACGCCGGCGACCGTGAGCAGGATGAAGGCGTTGAGCGCGTCGACGCGGTACTCGATGCCCCACTGGCGCGGCCAGTTGCCGAGCTCGTAGGAGATATAACCTGTCTTTGCGGCCAGGACCTGCTGCATCAGCAGGACGGTGAAGTAGAACACCACGCCGGTGATGAGCGTGGCCCACGCCCACGGGCCCTTGCCGCGGCCCATGGCGATCGTCAGGACGCCGCCGATCAGCGGGGTGGTGACGACGAGGACGGGGAGGTTGGGGACGAGCTCGAACGCATCAAGCATGGTGATGCCCCTCCTGCTTGTGCTCGACGTCGTCGGCGGCGTCGGTGACCTGACCGCGCAGGTAGTCGGCGCGCTTGTCGGCCTGGTCCATCGCCTCGATCTCGTCGTACTCGATGGTGCCGTAGGCGCGCTTGATGTTGATGATGAGCGCCAGCGCGACCGCGAGGACGCTGACGCTGACGACGATGGCCGTCAGGATCAGGACGTGCGGCAGCGGGTTGTCGTAGGGGCCCTCGTACTTCTGGGCCCCGTCGAGGATGGTGGTCCACACCGGCGCGGTGCCGCCGTCGACCACCGCCATCGAGATGTAGTAGAGGAAGATCCCCGTCTGGAACAGGCCCAGCGCGATCGCCTGCTTGATCAGGTTGGGCTTGGCGATGACGCCGTAGAGCCCGATCATCATCAAGACGACGTAGATCCAGTAGTTGTAGATCCCGAGAGCACCGGTCACGTGGAGCGCTCCTCCGCGAGCTGATTGAAGATCGTGAGCATGACCATGCTGACGGTGATGCCGACGCCGTACTCGACGAGGGTCATCCCCAGCGACTCGCCGTCGCCCGGCAGCTCCTTGTTGAGCATCGAGTAGTCGAGGAACTTGCCGCCCAGCAGCATGCAGACCGCGCCGGTGCCGCTGTAGATCAGCACGCCCACGCCGGTGAGGATGTCGCTGACCGGCGGCGGGACCACGCGGTACAGCGCGGCCCGGCCGAAGATCAGCGCGTAGAGGATGAACGCGACCGCCAGCACCACGCCGCCCTGGAAGCCGCCGCCGGGGCCGAGCTTGCCGTGGGTGATGACGTAGAAGCCGAAGATCAGGATGAAGGGGATCGACAGCTTGGTGACGACGCGGAGGATGACCTGGTCGGCCATCACGGCGCCGGGCTGCAGGTAGCCCTCGCGCCGCGGCCGCCGCAGCAGGAGGATCAGGCTGACGCCGGCGGTGAAGATGACGGTGGTCTCGAACATGGTGTCGTAGCCGCGGTAGGCCGCGAGCAGCGAGGTGACCGAGTTCGGACGTGGCCGTTGAAGTCGTCGGGCGGGTGGAGGTGGTGGCCCGGCTCGGCGTGCGGCTCGTGGGCATTCAGACCCGGAGGGTCGTGCCGCAAGTGGACCTGCGGGACCATCAGGCCGTAGGTCTGCAGGATCGACTTCTCGCGCCAGGCGGTGTCCTTGGGGTCGGCGGGGATGGGCCCGGCGACGCGGTCGTCGAACCGACGATAGCGCTCGAGGTCGAAGCCCTCGGGCGGCTTCTGCTTGCCCGGCGTGCCGTTCACGAAGCCGACGGTCTGGGCCATCATCTCCGGCACGCGGTAGTGGTGGATCGGCGCAGCCGGGTCGCCGAAGCGGGGCATGTCGAGGGTGCCGTAGATCAGCGCGGCGCCGGTCAACGCCGTGAAGATCAGCGCGGGGACGTGGAGCCGCTTCTTGATCGGCTTCTCCTCGCGGCCGACGTGGACGATGGTGCCGATCAGGAGGATCGTGCTGATGCCGCCGCCGACGGCCGCCTCGGTGAACGAGACGTCCATCGAGTGCATGTTGACCCACACCAGCGCCATCAGGAGGCTGTAGATGCCGGTGAGGATCGAGGAGGCGTAGAGGCTGCGGACCTCGACGATCGCCACCGCGGTGGCGGTGACGAGCAGGAGGAGGAGGGCGTCGATGAGGACGACTGCGGTCACTGGCCGCCTCCTCGCGTCCACGGGCGCAGGCCGTCGATGTGCGCGGCCTTGGTGATGGCGAAGGTGGCGGTGGGGGCGACGATCAGGAGGATGAAGGCGACCAGCATCAGCTTGACCTGGGTCAGCACGTCGGGCGTGACGAACACGAGGCCCAGCAGGATGAGCACCTGCGCCAGCGAGTCGCTCTTGCCCGCCGCGTGCAGGCGCGCGTAGAAGTCGGGGAACTTGAGGACGCCGTAGGTGCCGGAGAAGCTGATGAAGCAGCCGAGCGCGAGCAGGACGGTACAGACGACTTCGTTCCAGTGCATGGCTAGTCGAGCCGACCTTTCTCGATGTACTTGAGGATCGCGATCGTGGTGACGAAGGTGATCAGGGCGTAGATGATCGCCATGTCGATGAACTCGGTCCGGCCGCTGATGTAACCGAGCAGAGTGACGAACACGATCGTCTTGGTGCCGATCGCGTTGGTGGCGAGGATCGTGTCGTAGACCGTCGGGCCGGCCAGCGCGCGGTAGAGCAGCATGAAGGCGCCGACGATCAAAACGACGGCGGTGATCAGGTAGATCGTGGACATCAACCGCCCTCCAGGCGCTTGCAGTGGCGCTCCATGTCACCCTCGAACAGGCTGTCCTCGCCCTCCTTGGTGAGCGAGTGGATCAACATCTCGGTCTGGGTCACCTGCATGGTCACGGTGCCCGGCGTGAGGGTGATCGAGTTGGCGTAGGTGACCGTGACGAAGCCGGCGCGGGTGCTGTAGGGGATCCGCGTGAGGCGGGGATCGATGGGCATGTCGGCGGCCCAGATCCGCTTCAGCACGTCCCAGTTGGCGAGGATGACCTGCCAGACGATGTAGGGGACGTACAGCAGCAGGCCGACGTAGTAGCGCGCGGGGACGCCCTCGTCGTCCACGAGCCCCATCCGGCTCGCCATCCACACCACGAAGGCGATGCAGACGACACCGCAGGCGATGAGAAAGTTGTTGTGGAACTGTCCGGACAGCAGCGCCCAGTAACCGGCCAGGAGGATGACAAGCGATAAGGCGCGCATCATCGGGTAACGTACCCTATCCCGTTTGCGCCATGCGTGCCTAGTCGAAAATTCGCGGCAGGCAAGACGTGTCGCGGGCGATAGGTCGCCGATGCCGCGCGGCGAGCGGCGGGCGATTTCAGGCGCGAGCAGGTCGCAAGCGACGCACGCATGGAAGTCCCCGCCGGCGAACGGGGCTAAAATCCGCGGCCGTGAACGGCCAGGACAATCGCGATCCACTAAGACCGCCACGCGGTCGCCCAGCAGCCGCTCGGTGCTCGTGCACCTTGGCTGGCCGCTCCTGTGCGAGCGCCTCGCCGAACACCTGCGCACCCCGATGGCCCGCTCGCTGCTGCAGGCCGAGGTGGCGGCGGAGCTGGCCCAAAAGCAGTACGAGCCCGACGCGGCGCCGGTGCTGCGGCGGACGTCCGAGCCGGCGCAGGTGCGAACGCTGCTCGCCGAGCAGGACGGGCTGCAGGCGCTCCTGGCGGTGCAGGCCTCGCTGACCCGCGAGTCCGGGGTCCCCGCCAATCTGGCGGACGCGCTGGGGGCTTTGACCGACATCTCTGATGCCGTGGTGCGCGCCAGCCGCGGGGTGATGCTGCTGCCCGCAGAACTGCTCGCAGCCCTGCGCCAATTGCAGGCGGTGAAGCTGTGCGTGGATCTGCACGCGGCGGTCGCGGCCGAGCGCGGGTACGCGAGCGATCCCGGGGTGCTGACGCTGGCGACGCGCGTCGGGGAGCTCCACCCCCAGCGCGATCTTGCGGCGGCGCTCGGCCGATCGATCGCCCCCGACGGCCCCGAAGGCGAGCCTTGGGTGGTCGACGGCGCGAGCCCGGGCCTGCAGAAGGCCCGGCAACGCGTGCGCGAGCTGAAGGCGTCGCTGATGAAGGCGGCCAGTCGCCTGGTCAAACAGACAGGTGTGTCCGAGGTGCTGCAGGACTCGTACTACACCGAGCGCGAGGGACGGATCGTGCTGCCGGTCCGCGCCGACGCGTTCTCCCGCCGCGGCTCGCTCACCGGCATCATCCACGACAGCAGCGCGACCGGGCAGACGCTGTTCGTCGAGCCGTCGGAGCTGATCGAGGAGAACAACTCGCTGCGCGCGGCGCAGATGCAAGCGGCGGCCGAGGAGAGGCGGGTGCTCGAGCAGCTGAGCCGCAGCGTCGGGCAGGCGCACGCGCAGCTGCGCGGCAATCAACTGCAGCTGATCGCGATCGATGCGATCCACGCGCGGCTGCGCTTCGCCGACGCGTACCACGGCCTCGCGCCCGAGGTCGGCGCGGCGACCGCGAGCGAGGACGAGGAGGCGATGGGGCGCTTCGAGCTGATCGCCGCGCGCCACCCGTTGATGGTGCTGTCGGGCGTCGAGGTGGTGCCCAACGACATCCTGCTCGAGGTCGGCTCGGCGCTGGTGATCAGCGGGCCCAACGCGGGCGGCAAGACGGTGGCCCTGAAGACTCTGGGGCTGTGCGCCCTGATGGCGCAGGCCGGGTTGCGCTTGCCGACGCGGCGGCCGGCGAGGCTGCCGCTGGTGCGGGCGATCGTGACGGACGTCGGCGACGACCAGTCGATCGCGGCCAACCTCAGCACGTTCTCGGCGCACATGCAGCACGTGTGCGCGGCGCTGGCGGCGGCGCAGGACCTGCACGGCGGGACGCTGGTGATGCTCGACGAGATCGCGGTCGGCACCGATCCGGAGCAGGGCGCGGCGCTGGCCGAGGCGATCCTGCTGGCGCTGACGGAGGCCGGCGGGACGGTGGTGACGACGACCCACTACGAGCGGCTCAAGCTGCTGGCGCAGCGGTTCCCCGGGCGCTTCGTCAACGCGTCGGTGGGCTTCGACCTCGAGAAGTTGCTGCCGACGTTCCGCCTGCTGATCGGGGTGCCGGGGCCGTCGAGCGCGTTGACGGTGGCGCGTCGTCTGGGCCTGCCGGAGCCGGTGCTGCAGGTGGCCCAGGGGCTGATGGACGAGGGCCGGCTGCGCGTCGACCAACTGCTGCAGGAAGTGGTGGCGGAGCGCGACCGGTTGATCTCGACGCGGCAGGCGGTCGACCGCGAGCGGGCCGAGCTGCGCCGGCGCAATCAAGAGGTGGCCAGGCGCGAGGCCGCCGCGCTCGAGCAGGCGAAGAGCCGCAAGCAGAAGGCGTACGACGCGGCGTCGGCGGAGCTGCGGGCGCTGCACGCGGAGGTGGCGGAGCTGCGCAAGTCGGTGCGAAAGGCGGAGAAGGAGGGCAAGATGGACGTCGCTCTGGGGACCGCCAAGGAGGGGCTGCAGTCCGGGCGCGAGCAGCTGGCGGAGCGGCGCGAGCCGGCCGCGAAGGCGCCGGGGGAGCCGCCGGTGCAGCTGAGCCCGGGCGACCGGGTGAAGGTGGTGTCGCTCGGCAAGGAGGGCGAGGTGCTGGCGGTGAAGGGCGAGCGCGCGGTGGTGCAGGTCGAGGCGCTGAAGACGACGGTGCCGCTGTCGGAGCTGCGCTCGCTGCGGGCGCCGACGCGCACGCGGGCGAAGGTGAAGCCGGGGGTGGCGTCGGCGATCCACCGCTGGGAGGTGCCGGAGGCGCTGCCGTCGACCGCGGGCAAGCACTTCGGCGAGTCGGCGGCGGCGATCGAGGTCGGCATCGACAACAGCGTGGATGTCCGCGGGGCGCGGGCCGACGACGCGCTGCGGGCGATCGACCGCTTCCTCGACGAGGCGATGCAGCGGGACCTCGAGGTGGTGGTGGTGATCCACGGGCACGGCACGGGGGCCTTGCGCAAGGCGGTGCGCGAGCACCTGGCCGAGCAGCCGTTCATCCACCGCACCCGCCCGGGCATGCAGCCGGAGGGCGGCGAGGGCGTGACCGTGGTATGGGTGCAGCCGTGACGGTGGCTCGCTCTCGATCGACCCGTTTGCAGGTGCAGCGACCGGCCGGCAGGTCGCAGGTGCTTCGCCCCGCGGCCGCGCTGGTGGTCGTCGCGCTGGCGGCGACGGCCGAGGCGGCGCCGCCCGAGCCGGCGCCGTTCGGCGAGGGCGAGGGGCGCTCGCTGCTGCGCGACATCGACATGCCGCAGAGCCACGTGGCCGGCGAGTCCGACGCGGCGGCGGTGGCGGTCAACCCGGCGGCGATGGGGTTCCTGCGCGGCTTCAGCGGGGTGCTGGCCGGCAATTACACGCGGGCGACGTCGCAGCGGCGCGGCGGCGGCTTCGGGGTGTTCGTGGCGGTGCCGCTGCAGCTCAAGCTGTTCGGGCAGAAGCTGGCGGACACCTTCCTGTCCCTCGGGGCAGGTTATCAGCGGCTGTGCCCGTTCGGCTGCGGGCGCCTGCCGAGCCAGGACTTCGTCGAGTGGTACCGCGACGACTGGTACCCGGCCGACCTCGACTACAACAAGTTGACGCTGGCGGCCGCGGTGCCGCTGATGCGCTGGGCCCCGGGGCTGTCGCTCGGCATCAGCTACGCGCGCACGTGGTCGGAGCACAACCTCTACGCGCAGCGGCTGCACCAGGCCGAGCTGTCGCTGGCGTACCGCCCGAGCCGCTACGTGGCGATGGGCCTGGTGGCGCGGGCGATCAACACGCCGCGCGCGGGGCAGGATCTGCGGATCCCCGAACCGCCGCGCCCGGGCATCCTCGACCGCCGCCAGCCCTTCGAGCTCGACGCCGAGGTCGCGGTGCGGCCGATCAAGGGCTCGCGCTCGCTCGAGCTCGGGGTCGGCGCGCGTGGTGCCGATGCCCAACGCCGACCCGCGGTTCCACACCCCGGTGCTCGCGCCGCGCGGGCGGATCGCGGCAGGCGGGGCGAGCTGGCGGCTGTTCGGCGAGGTCGAGCGCTACTACGTCAACACGGTGGGGCAGCGCGAGGCCACCGACGCGCTGCGGGCGATGGTCGGGCTCGAGCTCGACTTCACCCACATCGGCGTGGCGGCGGCGCCGGTGCTCGGGCCGAACGGGGCCGAGGGCTTCGGGGCGCAGGGCGGGGCGTTCAAGCTGCGCGCGTCGGCGGAGCGCTACGCGACGCTGGCCCAGCCGCCGCTCGAGGCGCTGCGCTTCGACGTCGACAAGTACGGGGGCGACCGCGGGGCGACCCGGCTGATCGACGCGCTCGACAAGGTCGCGGACCTGCGAGGCGCTCGCGCCGTGGTGGCGCTCGAGGTCGACGGCTCGAACAACGGCTGGGGCGAGATCGAGGAGATCCGCGAGGCCATGCTGCGGGTGCGCGCGCGGCGGAAAAGTCGCGGTGTACCTGCGCGGCGCGGGGCTCAAGGACTACTTCCTGGCGACCGCGGCCGACCGGGTGATCCTTCATCCCGGGGCGCGGCTGTCGATCGTCGGCATGCGCTCGGAGGTGTTTTATTACGCGGAGCTGCTCGGCCGCCTGGGCGCCAAGGCCGAGTTCGTGCGCGCGTACGAGTACAAGTCGCGGCCCGAGCAGTGGGAGCGCACGGGGCCGACGCCGGAGTCGGACGCGCAGCGGCGCCTCTTGCTGACCGACATCTGGAACCACGTGGTGCGGATGGTGGCGAAGGGCCGCAAGACGACGCCGGAGCAGGTGGTGCAGTGGATCGATACGGCGCCGCACACGGCCGAGCAGGCGTTGCGCGCGGGGATGATCGACGCCGTCGGCTACGCCGACGAGCTCGAGGGCGAGCTCGAGAAGTGGCTGTCGCGCAAGGTGTCGCTGCACGCCCCGAGCGCGCTGCCGGTGCATGACATGTCCTTCGGGCCAGGTCCGGCGATCGCGGTGGTCCACGTCGAGGGCACGATCAGCGACGGCGCGAGCCTGACGGTGCCGATCGTCGGCAGCGTGCTGGCCGGCGGGGACACGCTGGTGCGGGCGATCGACCGCCTGCGCGAGGACCGACGGGTCAAGGCGGTGGTGGTGCGCATCGACAGCCCGGGCGGGTCGGTGGCGGCGTCGGACGACATGGCCCGCGCGCTCGAGCGGGTCGCCAAGAAGAAGCCGGTCATCATCTCGATGGGCGACGTGGCGGCCTCGGGCGGCTACTACGTGGCGACCGCGGGCAGCTACATCTTCGCCGACGCGACCACCAAGACGGGCAGCATCGGCGTGTTCCGGCCCAAGGTCGACGTGTCGGGGGTGCTGGAGAAGTTCGGCGTGAAGGTCGAGTCGATCGACTACGGGGCGCGGGCCGGGCTCTACACGTGGTTCAAGCCGTACTCGGAGGACGAGCGGGCGGCCGCGCAGGCCGGGGTCGACGCCAGCTATCAGGAGTTCACGGCGCGGGTGGCGAAGGCGCGCGAGCTGACGCCGGAGCAGGTCGACGCGCTGGCCCGCGGTCGGGTGTGGAGCGGGGTCCGGGCCCTCGAGGTCGGCCTGGTCGACGCCTACGGCGGGCTGCACGAGGCGGTCGCCTACGCGCGCGTGCAGGCCAGGCTGAAGCCCGGCGAGGGCGAGGTGCGCCACGTGCCCGCGCCGCCGACCCTCGGCGACCAGATCAGCGCGATCTTCGGGCTCAGCTGCCGTCGCCCCTCGGTCTGGGTGAGTCGGCGTTGGTGTGGGTGTTGCGCGGCTGCCGCCGAGTCTCTGGCTGTCCGAGCGGCCGACGGAGCTGGCCCTGGCGGAGGAGACGATCGTGGTCGAGTAGGGCCCCGGCCGCCGCCCCGGTCGATCTGTTGTACCCTTCCGGGCAGGCGAAAGAGAGGCAAGGTGTCGCTCACTTCCGAGCAAGAGTGGATTTTGGTGGGCTGCGGGCTCATCGCCCACGCCGACGAGATCCTCGACATCGGCGAGTGGGACGAAGTGTTGCGGTACGTCGGCTCGACCCTCAGCGAGCAAGACCAGCTGATCTGGATGGAGATCCTCTCGCGCCAGGAGCAGCTCGAGCGCCGCTTCAACGACCTGCCGCCGCTCACCGACGAGGCCAAGCAGGAGGACATCCTCCGCCGCTGCTGGCAGATGGCCCTGGCCGACGGCACCGGCTCGGACGTCGAGTCGACCGTCCACGACCGCATCGCCCGCCGCCTCGGCGTCGACCTCGACCGCGTGGCCCAGCTGCGCGACGCCTGGACGCAGCAGGCCCACCTCCGCGCGGAGCTGACCGTCGGCCTGGCGGCGATGTTCGTCAACCTCGACGGCCACCTCGACTTCCACGAGGCGATTCATTTCGACAACCTGCTCGAGCGCCTGCCCATCCCGGTCGGCCGCCGCGTCGAGCTGTCCGAGCTGCTGCACAAGCCGCCGACCCTCGACACCCTGGTCGAGCGCCTCTGACCCTCGACATCGCCGAGCGCGTGAAGGCGCTGCACTCGCTGGTGCCGATCCTCCGCGCCAGCCGCCGCGGCGGCCGCGAGCGCGAGCTGTACTTCGAGCTGTCCCGCCGCGTGCTCGGCTCGCAGGCCGAGGTCGAGCAGCTGCTCGGCAACGGCTGAGCCTCCGGGGCGAGAGGTAAGGGGCATGTCCGCCAGGGCATGCCCCTTCGCGCAGGTGCGGGTGGACATGTCCGAAAGGACGTGTCCCGACGGGCATGTCCTGGCAGACAGGCGCTAGCGCGCGTACGGGAACAGGGCCGCCGGGGTGACGATCTGGACCTCGCCGAGGGCGCGTAGGCGGTCGAGGTCGACGCGGCGGCGGTCGCCCAGGACGCTGACGATCGGGGCGGCGGCGAACTCGGCCAGGTAGGCCTGCAGGGCCGCCAGCTCGACGGTGCGGATCGTCTGCGCGGCGCCGAGGCGCGGGTCGCCGGGGTGGCCGAGGTCGAGCCACGACTGGACCCACCCGGGGCGCGAGCGCGGGGTGATGCGCTCGCCGGCGTACTCGCGCAAGAGGCCCAGGCGGGCCGCGGCGACGCGGTCGGGGGCGAGCTCGGTGCGGCGCAGCAGGTCGAGCATCAGCTCCAGCGCGCCGCCGGCCTTGTCGCATTGGGTGCCGAGGCTGCCGAGCAGGGCCGCGTCGTCGCCGACGCGGTCGCCGAGGTCGAGGTGCGCGCCGGCGTGGTAGGCCAGGCCGCGGGCCTCGCGGATCTCCTGGAACGCCATGCCGCTCATGTCGCCGCCGAGCACGTGCCCCAGCAGCTCGGCGCGCGGGCGTTCGCCGGTCGGCTGCGGCGGGCGCGGGAGGACGATGTCGATGCGGGCCTGGGCGACGTCCTTGTGGAGGAAGAAGATCGTCGGCGCGGCGACGCTGCGGTAGCGCAGCGGCGGAGGCGGCTCGACCGGGTCGCCGGCGCCGAGCACGAGCGCGGCGGCGGCGGCCTCGTCGGTGCGCGGCCCGAAGTAAAGCGTGGCGTGGGCGGCGTCGCGGAGGGCCCGCAGCTCGGCGAGCAGCTCGGGGCCCTTGGCGCGCCGCAGCTGCTTGTCGCTCGGGCGCGTGAGCACCGGCGAGGCGTCGCCGAAGGCGGCGTAGTCGCGCAGCGCGCCGCGAGGTCGTCGGGGTCGTCCTCCTCGTCGCGCCGGCCGCTGAGGGTGTTGGCGACCAGGCCCGAGAGCACGGCGTCGGTGAACACGGGGCCGGCGAGCCAGGCGTCGAGCAGCGCGAGGCTGGCGTCCATGTTGCGGTCGATGCCGCTGACGGTGATCTCGGTGCGGTCGGCGTCGACGTCGACGTCGATCTCGGTGCCGAGGGCGTACAGGCGGCGCTGCAGGGCGGCGGCGCTGAGCACCGTGTCGCCGTCCTTGACGCCGCTGCGGGTCAGGAGGTCGGCGGCGTGGCCGAGCAGCGGGCGGCGGCGGGTGCCGACGTCGTAGCGCAGGACCAGGTTGAACAGCTCGCTGCGGTGGTTGCGGGCGGCGATGAGTGGCCCACAGGACATGTCCGAACGGACATAGTCGTGGCCGGGCCGCAGGTGCTCGGCCGGCGGCTCGTCGACGGGGCGGGCCAGGACGTCGCGGGCGTAGTCGCTCTGGCGCGTCGGATCGATGGCGACCGGGGTGATCCGCGGCTTCTCGATCTCCGGCGGGGCGAAGCGGCCGCGGCGGCGCAGGACGACCACCACGTCGTCGCCGAAGTAGGTGCGGGCGACCCGGGCGAGGTCGTCCGGGGTCAGCGCGCGCAGGGCGGCGAGGCGGCGGGCGTGCTCGGGCCACGGGCGGCCGCTGGTGTAGGCCTCGAGCATCTGCTCGACGCGGCGCTCGCCGTTCTCGAGGTCGTTCTGCTCGTCGATGGTGGCGTGGAGGACGGCGGCGTCGAGGTCGTCCTGGCCGATGGCGCCGTCCTTGGCGGCGCCGAGGACCTCGCGCAGCAGGCGCTCGACCTCGGCCAGCGACTGGCCGTCGCGGGCGACGCCGGTGAGCGCGAGGTAGCCGCCCTCGTTCATCAGCGCGCCGAACACCTCGGCGTCGGGCAGGCGCTGCGGCAGCAGCAGGCGCGCGGCCACGAGGCCGCCGACCTCGTCGCCGAGCACGCGCTCGAGCGCGCGCAGGGCCGGCTCGTCGGGATGTCCGATGGGTACTGTGCGAAAGGCCAGGGTGACGGACTGCTCGCCGTCGGCCACGAGCTCGCGGACGACGCGGCCGCGCGGGCCGGCCAGGTCGCCGGGCGCGGGCGCGGCGAGCGGGGCGGGCTGCCAGTCGGCGAAGGCCCGCTCGAGCGCCGGCAGGACGGTGGCGTCGACGTCGCCGGCGAGCAAGATCGCGGCGTTGTTGGGCAGGTAGTTGCGCCGGTGGTAGGCGACCATCTCGCCGTAGGCCGGGGTCTTGAGGTGCTCGGCGCTGCCGATGGTCGGCTGAGTGCCGTACGGGTGGCCGGGGAACAGGGCCAGGCGCATGGCCTCGTCGACGCGATCGTCGGGGGCGTCGAGGCTCATGTTCTTCTCCTCGTAGACGGCCTCGAGCTCGGGATAGAACAGGCGAAACACCGGCTGGCGCAGCCGCTCGGCCTCGATCTCGGCCCAGGTGGCGAGCCGCGAAGACGGCACGTCGGCGCTGTAGACGGTCATGTCGTCGCTGGTGAAGGCGTTGAGGTCGGTGACGCCGAGCTGGGCGTAGAGCCGGTCGACCTCGTTGGGGATCGCCAGGGCCGCGCAGGCCTGGGTGGCGCGGTCGATGTCGGCGAAGATGGCGGCGCGGCCGGCCGGATCGGCGGTGGCGGCCAGGCGATCGTAGAGCTCGGCGACCGCGGCGACGTGCGGCGCCTCGGCCTGTCCATCGAGGGTGCCGAGCCGCGCGGTGCCCTTGAACATCATGTGCTCGAGGTAGTGCGCGAGGCCGGTCGAGTGCGGCGGGTCGTGGCGGCTGCCGGCGCGGAAGGCGATCCAGGCGGTGACCCGCGGGGCGGACCTGTCGGTGCTGATGTAGACGGTGAGACCGTTGCTCAGGCGGTGGACGGTGACGCCCAGCGGGTCGTCGGGCAGCGCGACCGGGAGCAGCTCGGGCAGCGCAGAGGCGGCGAGGACGGCGGCGCGCTCGGGGTCGACCGCGGGGGCAGGCGCGGGCTCGGGCGCGGGGACAGGCGCAGGCGCAGGAGGTGTCTGTTCGAGCATGTTCGAAGGGGCAGGTGCGGCACGAGGCGGCGGAGCGGTGGCGGCGTTGCAGGCGAGGAGGCAGAGGGCCAGGCTTGCGAGGCGCGTGCTCATGCGGCCGTTGGAGTTTGCGCGAGCGGCCGCGGGCGCGCCAGACGAAGGCAGCCGCGCGTGGGGGCGCGCCGGAGGCGAGCCGCCGAGGTCCGCGCGCGTGATTCACGGGCAAGGAGACGGTCGCTGGGCGCGCTCACGGCGATCCTCGCACGGGTGAAAGGTCGCGCGGGGCGGCGCGGCCGTGGATGCCGCGAGGCGCGTGCCGCCAGGGCAGGTGGGTGCGGCGTGCAGTCGATGCTGCGCGCGGGCGCGAGGGCTGCCGGAGCGGCGCAGGATCGCGGAAGGCGAGGAAGAACCGGCGTCGCCGAGCGCGGCGAGCTGCCGCCCGGACTGGCCGCTGGGCAGCTCTCGGCGAAGACGACGGCGAGGTTGCAGGCGAGACAGTAAAGAAGCCCGACGAGGCGCTGCTCGAAGGCGAGTAGTCGTGCGCGACGACACGGCCGTCCCTGCGCGTGATCGTGAAGGTGAAGCCACGCACGTGGTGGCGGAGATTGCCGCCGAACTCGAAGTCGTGGAAGTCGGCAGCGGTGGTGAGGTCGCGGGCGTCGAGAGCGCCGGCGAGGCCGCGTCTGCGGTCGAGCCCGCTGGCCACCGAGAGCAGCGTCAACAGAGTGGTGGTGTCGGAATGGCGATCACCGACAGCGAAGCACCGCTCGGTGCCGGGCTCGACGTCACGGAACTGCGCGATCTCGATCCGCCGCAGCTTGCTCGTGGGCATCACCCGAGAGGTTGCCCGAGAGCGCGAGGGGATGCGAGCCGTCGCAGACGCGCGTGGACGGGTGGATGCGCGCGCGACTTGCATCGAGGCGCGCGTCACTCGATCGCGTGGATGACCGGCATGAGGGCGCTCGGTTGGTCCTGCGGGAGGAACAGGAGCGCGAGGGGAGGCGGGCGAAGGCGGTGGTGAGGACGAGGGGGAGCGGGGGCTCGGCGTCGCGGCGGGCCTGGATCCGGCCGCGCAGGCCCTTGTCGCCGCGCTCGGGGCCGAGCAGGTCGAGGACGAGGTCGAGGATGGTCTTGCGGACAGGCAGGATGCGCAGCTGGAGCTCGCGCCGGTCGCCGACGCCGCTGCGCTGGCGTACGAGTGCGACGGCCTCGCGCAAGCCGCCGAAGGCGTCGACGAGGCCGAGCTCCTTGGCGTCGATGCCGGAGTAGACGTGGCCGCGGCCGAGCTCGTCGACCTGCTCGAGGGTCTTGCCGCGGGCGTCGCCGACCCGCTTGCGGAAGAGGTCGTAGACGCGGCGGATCGAGGCGTCCATGCGGGCGCGCTCGTCGGCGGTGAAGGGGCGGTAGAAGCCGGCGATGTCGGCGTTCTTGCCGCGCTTGAAGGTGTGGGTGGCGACGCCGAGCTTTTGTAAGAGGCCGCTGATGTCGAAGTGCAGGCTGACGACGCCGATCGAGCCGGTGAGGGTGGTGGGCTGGGCGAAGATGTGGTCGGTGCCGGCGGCGACGTAGTAACCACCGCTGGCGGCGACGTCGCCCATCGAGACGACGATCGGCGGGCTCTTGCGCGGGTTCTTCTTCCACGCTTCGTGCGTGCGCGAGACCTCGCGCCAGATCAGGTCGGAGGCGAGGGCGCTGCCGCCGGGGCTGTTGACGCGCAGGACGACGCCCTGACATGCAGGGTCGTTCCGCACGGCCCGCGCTGGGCGACGATGGTGTCGCCGCCGGTGAACTGGGTGCCGAGCAAGGGGATCGTGCGACTCTCGCCGTCGACGATGGTGCCCTCGACGAGGACGACCGCGACGTAGGGGCGCTCGACCAGGTCTTCGGGTCAGGTTCGGTGTCGTCGAACTGGGCGAACTTGACGCGCGCGCCGACGGCGTCGCCGATCTTCTCGACGACCTGGTCGCGGTAGACGACCGCGTCGACGAGGCCGAGCGCCTCGGCCTTGTCGGGGCCGTAGGGGGCGTCGTCGACGAGGTCGCGGACCTGGGCGACGCTGAGGCCGCGGGCCTGGGCGATGTCGTGAGTGACCTGGGCGAAGGTGTCGTCGAGGAGGGCCTCGCGCTGCTCGCGATCCTTGTCGGACGGACCTGTGCGCGAGAACATCTCGTGGGCAGACTTGTACTCGTCGATGTGCAAGGCCTCGACCTGGACGCCGAGCTTGTCGAGGAGGCCGCGCAGGTAGAAGGTGGTGGAGGACAGGCCGAAGGTGGCGAGCTCGCCGGCGGGGTGGAGGTAGACCTGCTCGGCGGCGCTGGCGAGGTAGTAGTCCTTGAGCCTGGTGTCCTCGAGGTAGGCGAAGACGTGGCCGCCGGCGTTGCGGATCCGCACCAGCGCGCTGCGGACCTCCTGCAGGCTGGCCCAGCCGAGGCCGGTGCTGCGCGCGTCGACGAGGAGGATGGTGCGCTTGCCGGCCTTCTCGGCCCGCTCGAGCCGCTGCAGCAGGCCGAGGAGGTGGCGCTCGCCTTTGATGGCGGAGATGTCGACGCGCTCGACGTCGACGAGGCGCGGCCAGAACACGCGGCCCTGGCGGGCGGTGGAGAAGCGGGCGGCGAGGCCGAAGCCGTCGAGGCCCTCGCCGAGGCCGGCATGGACGCCGCCGCTGACCTTCATGAAGTCCCAGGCGACCGCGAGCTGGACCGAGCCGCGCACGGCTTTGTCGGCGCGCACGAAGTTGTAGGTCGACGGATCGAGGGCGTGGACGCGGACCTGCTCGACCTCGGCGGCGAGCTCGAGGCCTTGTGACGCACGGCGATCCGGCCGCGCGGGAGGGCGCCGAGGTTGTCCCACTGGCTGACCTGAAGGCCAGGTTGGTCGGCGCGGAAGCGGCCGCGCACGCCGCCGGCGAGCTCGAGGGTGCGGGTGCCGAGCGGCCGCACGGCCAGCTCGCCGACGATCGAGAGCTCGCTGGCGAGGTCGCCGTAGGGCCGGAGGTCGGCGGCGCCGAAGCGGGCGACCGCGCCGACCGAGGCGTAGTTGCGGATCCGGAAGAGGAGGCCGACGTCGAGGTCGGGGGCGCGCAAGAGGCCGTCGTTGCGCAGCCAGTGGACGCCGAGGCCGAAGGCGGCGACCTTGCCGTCGCCGCCCGAGAGGGCCCACGAGATCTTGGTGGCGTCGGGGTTGCGCGCCGCGAACGGGTCGGGGTAGCCGCCGCCGAAGCCGGGTCGCAGCGCCTGCACGCCGATGCCGGTGGCGAGGCCGAAGCCGAGGTTGAAGCTCATGAAGCCGCCGAGGCCGCCGCCGCGCGTGAACGGGCTGACGGAGCGGTAGCCCATGATCACGAGGTCGAGGCCCTGCACGCCCGAGAGCAAGGCAGGGTTGAGCTCGATGCTGCTGGCGTCGCCCTCGCCGGAGTAGTCCTTGATCGGCCGGTCGACGCCGTCGGAGGCGGCGCGATCGAGGGCGCGCGGCTCCTGGGCGCGGGCTGTCCCGAAGGACAGGAGGAGTCCGAGGCCGCCGACGAGCGCGGCGAGCGAGCGCCGCTTCTTCGAGCGGGCTGTCCCGGAGGACAGGTTGATATAGGGGGCGCCGCCGGGCGAGGCGTCGCGCTGCTCCTGCGCGCGGGAGGCCGTCAGCGCGTCGCGCGGGCGAGCGGGCGCGGGGAGGGCGGGGTGCTCCGGACGCGGCGCGCGGCGCTTCACTGCAGGTGATCCTCGGAGATGATGTCGACGATGGCGAGCACGTGGCGCACGCTCAAGATCCGCAGGCTCTCGTCCCACGGGACGGCGATGCCCTGATCCTTGGCGAACAGGACCTGGGCGCCGACCGGGATGCCGCTGACGTTCTCGCCGAGGTCGGCCTTGGGCTCGTCGTCGTCGTCGTCGTCGTCGACCACGAAGCCGGGCTTGGGCATGGTGCGCGCGACCTCGACGACCTCGGCGAGCAAGGCCTCGCTGTGGCTGTCCTTCGCGCCAGCCGGAGGAACAGCCCGGATTCGCTGCGGTCGGGGCTCTTGATGACGCGGACGAGGACGCGCGGGCCGAGCGGTTGGATGTGCCGCGAGACCCGCCCCGGCGGGGTGCGGTCGTCGTCGGCGGGCGGCTTGCTGCGAGAGGGCATCGGCCGGGGACTTTAGCCGAGACGGCCGCGACAATGCAGGGGCCGCAGCCAGGGGGGCGCGTGCGCTTCAGGCGAGGCCGATCCGGCGGCGCACGAGGACTTCGCCGCCGAGGCAGATCACGAGCAAGACCATGGCGATGCCGCCGCTCCACACCGGAATGTCGCGCCGGCTGTCGACGCGCTCGCGGTCCTGGCGATCGGGGGCGAGCGGCGGGGCGGCAGGCAGGTCGTCGCCCGCGGCGCGCAAGAAGCGGCCGCCGGTGGCCTCGGCGAGCCGGCCCAGCCGCTCGTCGCCGGGGCCGCTGGCGAGGCGGGTGAGCTCGCGGCCGGCCGCCTGGACGAGGAAGACGCGGCGCGCCTGCTGCGGGGCGGCGGCCGCTTCGTCGCCGCCGGCGCGCTGGGCCACGGCCTCGTAGGCGCCGACCGAGAGGCCGCCGCCGAGGGTCTCGCTGGCCCGCCCGAGAGCGTCGGTGGTCCATGTCCCCTGGGACAGGATCGTGACGGGGGCGTTGGGATCGGCGCCGGGGTCGTCGGCGGCGCGCCCGAGTGGTTGCACGCGCCAGCCGACCTCGACGCCGGCCTCGGGGGCGTAGGAGGGCGAGAGCGCGGCGGCTCGCAGCGTGATCGGGGCGCCCAGGAGGTAGGTCGGGCGGTCGGTCTCGAGGGTGAGGCGATCGGCGGCGCTGTCGCGGAGGAGCCAGCGGATCGCGCCGAGCCACAGGAGATCGTAGGGGCGTGCGCCGTCGACGATCGGGAGGTCGGCGTGGAAGCCGAGGCGCCGCTGGCGCCGGTGCTGAGGACGAGGACGCGGCCGCGGCCGGGCTCGGCGATGGTGAGCAGCGGGCCGCCCTCGGGGTGACGGAGCAGCACTGCGCTGCCGATCTGGGCCTCGTGACGCGCGAGCTTGGCCGGGTTGTAGCTGTCGAGCGGCGGCAAGGCTGACCAATCGGACAGGCCGCTGTGATCGATCCACGCGGTGATCGGGTGACGGCGCCCGGCGTCGGTGACCGCGGGCTTGAAGGCCTCGGTGTCGAGGCCGGTGGGCACGCGCAGGTCGACCGGGACCACCGCCGAGAGCGCCGGGGCCGGGTAGTCGCCGGTGGCGAGGCCCATGTCGCCGCCGATCATCACCAGGGCGCCGCCCTCCTCGACGTAGCGGCCGATGTCGGGCAAGTAGCGGCCGACCTGGTGGTTGAGGGCGTCGAAGTTGTGGAGGATGACGAGGTCGAAGCTGCCGAGCTGCTCCTTGAACAGCTCGTCGGTGGGGAAGGCGATGAGCGACAGCGGGGCGAACGGATCCTCGCGGTCGGCGTCGTCGGCCCCGCGCAAGATGTAGTAGCTGAGCAGCTCGACGTTGGGGTCGCGGCCGAGCAGAGTGCGCAGCGCCCGGACGTCCCAGTCGGGCCGGCCGGCGACGTGCAGGGCGCGGACCTTGTCGCGCAACACCTTGACGACGAAGGCGCGGCGGTTGTTGTGCGGGCTGGCCTCGCCCTCGACCGGGCGGACCTCGATCTCGTAGACGAACTGGCCGACGCGGTCGGGGGCGACCTCGAAGCGGACGGTGGTGATGCCGCTCGCGGGGGCGACGAATGGTTCGGTGGCGACGACCTGGCCGTCGCGGCGCAGGACGACCTCGGTCCGGGTGCCCTCGAGGCCGTGGGCCTCGATGTCGGCGGAGAACTCGACGACGTTCTCGACGAAGGCGAACTCGCCGGCGCGCAGCTCGGTGAGGGCGAGGTCGACGAGGTGCGGGGCGCCGGCGGCGACGGCGGTGACCGGGACGCCGAGCTCGCGGGCGGCGAGGACCAGCGGGTCGTCGGCGCCGCGGTCGGCGCGATCGAACAGGCCGTCGCTGATGACGATGACGCCGGCGAGCGGGCGCGGGTCGACGGCGGGGTCGATCGCGGCGAGCTCGGCGAAGGCGCGGGTGAGGTCGGAGGCGGGCTGGCGCGCGGCGAGGTCGAGGGTGGCCTCGGCGTCGCCGGTGAGCGGCTCGCTGCCCTCGCCGAAGCGGCGCACCTGGACCGCCAGGCCCTGCTCCTTCCAGGCGGCGCGCGCGGGCTCGGAGCGGCGCCACAGCTCGCGCACGCGATCGATCCGCCGCATGGCCTTTGAGCCAGGCGACTCGGCGTCGGCGACGCCCATGCTGGCGCTGTCGTCGACCAGCACGACCAGGCGCGGGCCGGCGGCGCTGGTGGTCTCGAAGCTCAGCGAGAGCTCGAGCGCGACCGCCAGCAGGCACAGGGCGCCGGCGCAGCGCAGGGCGAACAGGGCGGCGCGCAGGCGCGGGCTGACCCCGGGGACAGGTTTACGGTACGCCCGCGCGGCCTCGGCGATCGCCAACACCACGGCGACGAGCACCAGCACGAGGCCGAAGGGGCCGGGGACGTGGCCCGCGGTGATGCGCCAGCGCTCCATGGGAACTCAGCGCCACCGCCGGTTGCGGAGGAGGGTCTCGACGTGGGCGCGGTCGGCCTTGTAGTCGGTGCAGGTGGCGTAGAGGAGGATGTTGACGGCGAAGCGGAAGGCCCACTCGCGCTGGTCGGCGCCGCCGGGGACGCACGGCCAGGTGAACAGGCCCGACTCGCCGCGGGCCAGCGCGCCGCCGAGGTCGTTGCGCACGAGCAGGGCCTTGAGCCGGCCCTCCTCGTGGATCCCGAGGACATGGTCGAAAGTGCTGGTGCGACCGAGCGGGGTCTCGACGAGGTAGAACGAGCGGTAGAGGACGTGGTCGGCGGCGACGCGGGTGAGCGCGGCGCCGGGCAAGATCCGTCCGAGCAGGGCGGTGACGTCCTTCTCGAAGCCGAGGTCGGCGCCGCCGTCGGCGGCGTCGAACACGATCATGCCGCCGAGGTCGAGGAAGCGGCCGAGGGCGGTCTCGGCGGCGGCGCCGAGCGGCGGCAGGTTGCCCTCGCCGGCGACGTAGAGGAACGGGGTGTCGAACAGGCGCCGCGAGTCGGCGGTGACGATGCTGGGCTCGCGCACGGGCTCGAGGCGGGTGCGCAGGCGCAGCTCGACGGCGAGCTCGCGCATGGCCCCGGGGCGCGGGTTCCACTTGCCGGGGTACTGCAGCTGCGGCAGGTCGACGGTGAGGACGGCGGTCGGCTCGCGGAACTCGTCGCCGCCGAGCGGGCCGAACAGGCCGGGCTCCTGGGCCCGCAGCGGTCGGGTCGCGGCTGCGGCGCAGAGGCCGGCGGCGCCGGCGAGCAGGCTGCGACGGGTGCGGGCCATGGGTGGCGAGGATAGCACCGCGGCGGGGCGGGGTCAGGCCGCTTCACGGCAGGAGGGCGCCGAAGGTCTGGGTCCAGTAGTAGGTGAGGTCGCCGGTGCCCTCGTAGAAGCCGACGCCGGTGTGCGTGTACTGCGGGTTCATGAGGTTGGCGCAGTGGCCGTCGCTGCCCAGCCAGCCCTGGACGGTCATGCCGGGGTCGTCGGAGCCGGCGGCGATGTTCTCGCCCAACGCGGCCCAGCCGGTGTAACCGGCCTCTTCGATGCGGTCGAAGGGATCCTGGCCGTCGGGGTTGACGTGGTCGAAGAAGCCGCGCTCGGCCATGTCCTGCGAGTGCTTGCGCGCGGCGCAGTGGAGCCGCACCTCCATGCTCAGCGCGGGCGCGGGGCCGAAGCTGCCCATGCTCCCGCAGTCGGCGCCGTCGGCCCGCGCGGCGTTGATCCGCTCGAGCACCTGCTGCTCGTGCTCGATCCACGCGGCCAGCCACTTCTTGTCGGCCACCGTGTAGCAGTACGGGGTCATCCACGCCGGGTCTTCGGCGCTGCCGCCGGTGGTGTCGTCGGTGGTGTCGCCGGTGGGATCGGTGGTGGGATCGGAGGTGGGGCTGGCGGTGACCGCCGCGGTGGCGTCGTCGGTCGCCGCGCCGCCGTCGTCGCTGCAAGCTGTCCCCAGGAACATGGCCGTACAGACCGGTGCGAAGAGACAGGTAATCCGACGGCCGCGCGAGGTCATGGCGGCAGGGTAGCAGAGGCGGCGCGGGGCGTCAGCGCGGGGCCGCCAGGGTGAGGGTCCAGTAGGCGGCGCGCTGCGGCTCCTCGGCCTCCTTGGCCATGTAGGTGGCCTCGCGGCCGCCGACGCCGACCTCGGTGAGCTCGCGGGCGTAGAGCTGCCAGCAGCTGGTCGGGTTGTCGCGCCAGGCGGTGACGACGTCGGCGGCGTCGTCGAGCTCGTCGACGGCGTCCTCGGTGACGACCGCGACGACTTCGGCGAAGGTCGCGGCGTTGTACTCGAGGCCGGCCAGGCGGCTGCCGACGCCGAGGCCGTCAGGGTCGACCGAGCTGACGTACTCGCGCTCGATCATGTCGGCGGTGTGCAGGCGGGCGGCGCAGCGCAGGGCCGGCTGCATGCGCAGGGGCGGCGCGGGCGAGAACTGCAGGGTCCCGCAGCTGCCGCCCTCGGCCCGCAGCTCGTTGATCCGCGCCAGGACCTCGTGTTCGGCCTCGGCCCACGCGTCGGGCCACTCGCCCTCGGCCACCGGCTCGCAGGCGGCCAGATCGGGGACCGCGGGCGGGGCCGTCTGCTCGGGCGGCAGCGGGGGATCGCAGGCGAGGACGAGGAGCGCGCCGACGCACGTCCCGCGGAGCGCGGTGGCCATGGCCCATGACGATAGCCGAAAATCCCGGCGCGGACGCCGTCAGGCGACCAAAGAGCATCGGGCCGAGCGTGGCTCGACCCGATGGGGTGGTGCGGATGGCGGAGGGCTAAGTTAAGAGAGGGCTAAGTTCTTCGATAAGCCAGTGGTCAAGCCAAGTAAGCCAAAGGTCGGGCGACTCGCCAGGAAGCGGAGGAAGCGGCGTGCCGCCCGTGCCAACCCAGGTTTGCAACGACGGGGCCCGCGCTGGATGTCCTTGAAATGACAGGGGATTGGTGCGGTCGCCCGGTTCGGGCGGGAGATCGCGCGACGCCTGTGCCCGGGCGCCCGCCGGATCGCGCGACAGGCCTGTCAGGGGTTTGCCGCCGGCGCCGGATCGACGATCGTGGCGGGCCATGGACGCGAGCTTCGGGTCCGCCTCAGCAAGTTCCTCTCGCTGCACCTGCGCCACGATCCGGCGGGCCTCGGCCTCGAGCTCGAGCCCGGCGGATGGGTCACGGTCGAGGCGCTGCTCGCCGCCTGCGCCCGCAAGCAGCGGCCGATCTCGCGGGCGCAGCTCGAGGAGGTGGTGCGCACCAGCGACAAGCAGCGCTTCGCGTTCGACGAGACGAAGACGAAGATCCGCGCCAACCAGGGCCACACGGTCGCGGTCGATCTGCAGTTGGTCCCGGCGGCGCCTCCGCCGATCCTCTACCACGGGACAGGCGAGCGCTCGGTGGCGGCGATCCTGCGCGAGGGCCTGCTGAAGATGCGACGCCACCACGTGCACCTGTCGGCCGACGCGGTCACGGCCCACCGCGTCGGCGCTCGCCACGGCCGCCCTGCGGTGCTGAAGATCGACGCGGCGGCGATGGTGGACGCGGGCTTCGTGTTCTACCGGGCCGAGAACGGGGTCTGGCTGGTCGAGCACGTGCCGCCGGACTACCTGAGCGGGCCGTGAGGCGGAGGCGTGAGGCCGCGGGCGAGCGCGTCATCGGGAGCGCCCGGCGAGGACGACCGCGGACGCCGCGGGCGCGTCATCGGGTTCACACGGCGAGACGACCGCGGAGGCGCGGAACGCCGGGGAGCGGTGTCATCGGGGGCGCACGGCGAGGAGGACCGGGGGCACGGCGCCGGATGGTGGACGAGGCGCCGAGGCTGTCGGCGCCGGCCTCGCAGGCGGCGGGGCGAGCTGGAGATGTCCCCGCGGACATGCTCACAAGGAAATGTCCGCCGGGCCATGACCTTTCGGGCATGTCCAGACGGACACGTGTTCACTGCGGCATGTACGCGTGAATCGTGTGCAGCCCGACGTCGCCGCCAGGCGCGGTGGTGGGCGCGACGAAGAACTGGAACTCGACGTTGCGGACGACCGGCTCGGTGGAGGCGGTCTCGGCGACGATCCGGGCCTCGTCGATGCGGCCGCGGGCGGCTCGCAACATGGCTTTTCGGACAGGCTCCGCACGGGGACCGACGAGGCGGAGGCAGAGGTTGGGGTTACGCTCGAGCTCGGCGAGGGCCTGGACGAACGCGGGCGGCGGCGGTCGGCGCGGCTGGGTCCGCGCGGGCTCGGGCTCGACGCGGGCCGTGGGCTGCTCCGGCGGCGCCTGCGTCGTCGTCGTCGGGGCACACCCGAGAACGGCGAGGACGAGGAGCAATGCGGCGCGGCGTACCACGCCCTCACCCTGATCGGTTTTTAGCGAGAGGCGCTGTGCAGGCGCTCACCAGTCGGCGATAGCGGCGCCCCAGGTGAATCCGCTGCCGAACGCGACCATCGCGACCTTCTTACCGCGCACAAGGCGCCCGTCTCGCGCGCTCTCCGCCAGCAGCAGCGGGATGGTGGCCGCGGTGGTGTTGCCGTAGCGCTCGATGTTGTGGGGGACTTTCTCTTCGGGGATCTGCAGCTGCTGGGCGATGAACTGGTTGATGCGCAGGTTCGCCTGGTGGAAGAAGAACAGGTCGATGTCCTGCAGGTCGACCGACAGGGTCGAGCAGGCGCGCATCAGCGAGCCGACCATGGCGGCGACGGCGTGCTTGAACACGACCTTGCCGTCCATGCTCGCCCACAACATGTCCGCCGGGACAGTGCCGCTGCGGTCGGGGTTCTTGGCGATGAAGGGTCGCTGGCGGATGTCCCAGATCTTCTGGCACAGGACCTCGGCGAAGCGGCCGTCGGCGCCGAGGTAGACGCCCCGCACGCCGCGGTCCTCGTCGGTGGCGGAGACGATGACGGCGCCGGCGCCGTCGCCGAACAGGGAGGACACGCCGCGGCCCTCGGGCGAGAGGTCGAGCGCGGCGGAGTGGGTCTCGGCGCCGACCAGGAGGACGTGGCGCGCCATGCCGGCGCGCACGTGGGCGACCGCGGTCGACAGGCCGTAGAGGAAGCCCGAGCACTGGTTGCGGACGTCGAGCGCGGGCACGAACTTGGCGTCGTCGCCCTCGCACAGGCCGAGCTTGCGCTGCAGGTAGACGCCGCTGCCGGGGAAGGCGTGCTCGGGCGAGAGGGTGGCGACGATGATGAGGTCGAGGTCGTGAGGGGCGAGGCCGGCTTCCGTGAGCGCGGCGCGGGCGGCCTCGACGGCCATGTCGGCGGTGCCCACCCCGGCCTCGGCGAACCGGCGGGCCTCGATGCCGGTGCGCTGGACGATCCACTCGTGCGTGGTGTCGACGCCGAACTCGTGGATGAGCGCGTCGTTGCTGACGACCCGCGGCGGCACGTAGGAACCTGTCCCTGAGATGTAGGCGTTGACCACTGCGGGTCCTCCGGCGGCGCAGTCTAACACGCAGGTCCCACCCGGCCAGGTCGCGTCACGCGGTCGCGCGAGGCCGGCTCCGCTTCGCTCCCGCGGGCCGCAGGCGGCTGACGCCGGCGTGTGTGCGCGACGAGCGTGACGGCGCGTGACCGAAATATGACGGTCACGCGCGGCGGCGCCGGAGCGCACGCGAACGCGTGACGGCGCCGCACGACGCCGCCGGAGCGCGAGCGATCGCGCGACAAAGACGCGCGGCGCCGGAGCGCACGCGACCGTGGCGTGGCCACGCGCGCGGGGCGGCGCCAGGGCGAGCGCGCTCAGTGGCAGCTGCGCGGGCCGCCGATCGTCATGCCCTCGACGCTGTCGAAGCCGTCGGGCAAGAACTTGCTCGGGTCGGGCGGGCCGAACTGCTTGACGCCCTTGTCGGTGCAGGGCTCGCACGCGGTCTCGCTGAGGAAGTTCTGCATGACCTCGCCGCGGTGCGGGAGGAACACGAAGCGGACCGCGTCGGACAGCGGGAAGCGCGTGCCGAACGGACCCTCGGCGGTGAACTCCTCGCTGATGTGCACGAACCCGAGGCTCGGCTCCCACGGCAGGCCGTCGCCGAAGTCGAGGTTCTCGCCGAAGTTGTTGTGCTCGTGACAGCCGGCGCACGACAGCGCGAGGGCGCGGTTGATGATGTTGTCGGCGGTGAGGCCGGGCAGCGTGATCGCGTCCTGGACCTTCTGGCGGAACGAGCCGCTGAAGCCGGACTGGATGCGGTAGTTGTCGAACTCGCCCTCGGAGTTGCTGGCCCCGGAGGCGAAGGTGCCGACGTCGGTGGTGAAGAACAGGTTGCTGCCGGCCTTCTCGAGGTTCGGAACCTGGCGCACGAACCACTCCTGGAACGCCTCGGCGCCCGGCCACGGCGAGTCGTCCTGGAAGAGCTCGGGGAACGGGTTGTCCTTGAGCAGCGTCGGCTTGATGCAGGCCGAGCCGCCGCAGTCGTGGACGAACTCGAACTGGCGCAGTTGCCAGGCGTTGGGCCCGTTCATGAACATGTTGGTGCGGATCTGTCCGCCCCTGGGGCCGTAGTTGTCGGCGTGCACGACCGGGCCCGCGCCGGCGGCGTCGACGAAGTAGAAGTCCTCGACGCGGTCGCGGATCTCGGTGATGTCGTCGATCTGGCTGAGGTCGGCCCAGAACTGCGCGATCGGCCGGCAACCCTCGATGCCGCAGCTCGGGTTCGGGTTCGGCACCGCGGCCTCGAAGATGATGAGGTTGCGATCGTTGGGGTCGAACAGGCCGGACTGCTTGGCGAACACGATGCGGTACTCGCCGCAGTGCTGCCGTCGAGCGGGGCGAGGTCGAAGCGGTTGAACACGCCGAGCGCGATGTACGAGTCGAAGTTGTTCTGCGGGTCGCTGAACGGGTCGGTGTCGGCAAGCCGGCCCTCGGGGCGCGGACAGGCGTGCGGGAAGGCGCCCATGGCCGGCGCGCCGTCGACGAGCTCGTCGTCGCAGTGGAAGGCGTCGGGGTGGACGCCGGGCTTCTCGTTGAAGAAGTCCCACCAGCGCTGGTAGAGGACCGTCGGCGTGACCGCGGGCGCCGGGCTGGTGTCCAGGATCTGCTGCATCACCCGGGTGAAGGTGAAGGGCTCCATCACCGTGAACTCGCTGAGGACGAACGAGCGCCGCAGGTCGAGCTCGATGTCGTCGCCGCACAGCTGGCCGCCGCCTTCGGGGGCCGCGAGCGCAGGTCCTGGCTTCGCCGACGGGCCGGGCTCCGGACCGAAGCTGTCCGAAGGGTCACATCCCGCCGCGGCGACGGCCGCAGTCAACATCCATAAGTTAAGGTGCAACGTACGAGCGAGCACAGGCACAAGATAGCGGGCGCGCCGCCCGTCCGCCAGCGGGGAGGGCGCGCGCCCGCGACCGGGGCCGCCGGGGCGGCGGACGGGGGCCGTACGGGCGTTCGGGGGCCAGGCCGCGCGGCCGGGTCCGACGCCGGTCCGGGTGCGCGGGCGCCGTCCGGCGGTCAGGAACCGGTGCGCGCGATCTTCACCGGCTCCGGGGCGTCCGGCGGGTTCTCGGCCCATTCGGCCTCCAGCTCGGCCCACAGCCCCATGACGATGGCCTCCTGGTCGGCCCAGGCGGCGCCGTCGAGGCCCTTCGCCGGCTCGACGCCCAGCATCTTGAGGGTGACCGGCTTGTCGGGGTCGAGCCCGAACTTGGCCGCGCGCCCGCGGAAGTACTTGCCCATGATCGCGGCGACGTTCTCGTTCTTGCTCGGGCACAGCTTGCCGCCGCTGACGGCTCGATGCACCGACTCCCAGGTCGCACGCGTCGTGTGCCGATAGGTGCGGCCGGCGGCGTCGGTGCATTCGATGGCAGATCCCGCCTTCTTGATCACGCGGGCGACGGCGCGCCGGTAGACCAGGATGTCGACGATCGCGTCGCACAGGACGCGGGGGTCGGCCTGGTTGTCCCAGACCTGCGTGAAGTAGTTGGAGTTCATGCCGAATAGGCCGTAAGTCTGCCAGTGCTCGGGTTCGGCGTGGTGCGGGTTGCCCTCGTAGAGCTTGGCGGTCTTGCGCCACGCTTGTAGGCTGGCCTCCAGGTCAGGTGACAGGCGATGCACGAGCCCCTGCTGCAGGCTCGACTCGCGCGCGGCGACCAGCTGGAGCAGCTTGAGAAAATCGTCGCTGGCCTTGAGCCGCTTGACGACGTGGGCGAGCACGGCATAGGTCCGTTTCTGCTCGTTCCGCGTCAGCCGCGGGCGCTGCTCGTCGACGCTGTGAACGCACTGCCGAGGTAGGAACTGCTGGATCTGTGCGCGGTCGGCGGCCTGCGCGGTCTCGTCCGCGTCGGTCGCCGCCGGCACAGGAGCCAGCGGCGCAGCGACGCGAGTGGGTGCCTTGAGAACTTCGTCCAGGCTGCTCGGGCCGGTCCGGCCGGCTGTGCTCAGGTCGCCGTCGAAGTCGCCGTGGTCGTCGTACCGGACCTCGTGGGCCGCTTCCGCGCTGGCTCCGTCGTCGAAGACGTCGGTGACGACGGCGACGATGTACGCCAGAGCTGTCAGTTGCACCAATCTCATTCCGCAACACTCCTTCGTCTCCGCTGAGCTCGCTGAGGTGGTTCGGCGCCTTGGCTCATCAGGCCGACAAGAAGAAACCGAAAGCGGTGGTCCGTCCAGTGCGGGCGTGCAGGAATTGCCGCGCGCGCGAGCGTGCGGCCGCGTCAGTCGCGTGCATGTGCACGAGCGACCGGCGTGAGAATGTGACAGTCGCTCGTCTGTGTCCGCGCGTCCGCTTTGCTGCAGGCACAAGTTGTGGACAGCGCAGCGCGCGTAAACCCAAGATGTTGTATGTGGAGCGACTTCGACGTCGCGCACATCATCGCCGTGGTCTTAAAGCCGCATGCGTCGCTACGCGCCTCGAACACGCCACCCTCGCGCAGCTCAGGAACGCATGCTCTGGCTCAGACAAAGTCACGCGGATCGGCGTGCGCGTGCTGCGGTGCGGTCAGTTGACCGCGTTCGTCCGATCGACGCGCGGACACGCGACGACGATGCATGTGCAACCGTCGCGCTCAGCCGCCCAGTCCGCGCAGGCCACGACGCCGCAGCAACCACAAGAAGAACGGCGCGCCCACCAGGCTGGTGATCACTCCTGGAGGGATCACGACGCCGCTGGCCGAGCGTGCGATCGCGTCGACGAGGATGGTCGCGCTCGCGCCGACGAGCGCGGCGAGCGGGACGAGCCGGCGATGACCTGGCCCCGAGGACATGCGAGCGACGTGCGGCGCGACCAGGCCCACGAACGCCAGTACGCCGGTCAGCGCGGTCGCGGCCCCCACGAGCAGGCCCACGGCGACGACGACGAGCAGGCGCAGGCGCGCCAGGTCGACGCCGAGCGAGGCGGCCGCGTCGGTGCCGAGGTGCAGCGCGTCGAGATCGCGCCGCAGCCACAGCGCCAGCGCGAGCCCGAGCCCGCAGGGGGGCACGGCCCACGACAGGTGCGGCCACTGCGGCCTTCGAAGCTGCCCATCAGCCAGTAGACGACCTTCAGCCCGAAGTCCCACTGGTGCGAGGCGAGGGCCTGACACACGGTGATCAGCGCCGAGCACAGGGCCCCGAGCGCGACGCCGGCGAGCAGGAGGACGGCGAGGCTGGCCTGTCGTCCGGCGGCCGCGAGCAGGAGGACCATGGCCGCGGCGGCACCGACGGCGGCGACGACGGGGATCGCCCACATCCCGGCGCGGTCGAGGCCGAACAGCAGGCCGACGACGGCGAACAGCGCGGCCCCGGAGCTGACGCCGAGGACCCCGGGATCGGCCATCGGGTTGCGGAACAGGCCCTGGCACAGCGCGCCCGCGGCCGCGAGGGCGGCGCCGACGAGGCCGGCGAGCAGCGCCCGCGGCAGCCGCAGATCCCACACGATCGCGCCGCGCAGCCCGAGATCGTCGCCGACCACGCGGCGGCCGATCACGCCCAGGGCCTCGCCGAGGCCGATGTCCCCCGGACCTGTCCCGAGAGACACGAGCAGCGCGAGCGGGATCGCGGCGGCGGCCAGCCAGGTGGTGCGCGTCACGGCCGCTCCGCGAGCAGGCGATCTTGCAAGATCTCCGCGGCCCGCGCCATCCCCTCGCCGGTGCTGGCGAGCGCGCGCCCGGGCACCGCGACGATCCGCCCGCTGCGCGCGGCCGCGGTCGCGCGCACCCCGGGCAGCGCGGCGACGGCCGCCTCGGCGGCGGGGCAGGCCGGATCGTCGGGCTCGGGCGCCGGGCAGCCGATGACGATCACCGGCGGGTCCCACGAGACCATCAGCTCGAGGGCCAATGGGACATGTCCTTCGAGACCTTTCTCTTTGGCCAGGTTCGAAAGGCCAGCCGCCTCGGCGATGTCGTCGAAGCTGGTGCCGCCGGCCGCGGCGTGGCCGTCGCCCCAGCTGATCGCGGCCAGCGGGGCGGCGGGGCGGCGGGCGGCCAGGCGGGCGAGGCGGGCGTCGAGGTCGGCGAGCAGGCGCTCGCCCGCGGGCGCGTCCTCGACCACCGCGGCGAGCCGGCGCACGTGGGCGCGGTAGTCGGCGAAGCCGGTGAAGCTCGTGAACTCGAGCAGGCGGACGCCGTGGCTCGTCAGCAGCTCGCGCACCTCGGGCGAGGTGAAGCTGGCGATGATCGCGAGGTCGGGTTCGAGCGCCAGCAGGCCCTCGGAGGTGAGCGCGCGCCGCGGGGTCGCGGGCGGCCACACGCCGGCGACGCCGGAGTAGCGCGGGTCGTCGGCGAGCGCGCTGACGCCGACGACGCGGGCCTGCGCGGCCGGGCCGAGCGCCCACAGGACCTCGTCGGCGAGGATGGTCTGCGAGACGATCCGGCGCGCGGGGACGTCGCCGGCCTCGGGCGCGGGCGCGGGCGCACCTGTACAAGCAGACAGGGCGAAAAGGACAGCGAGGCCGCGCGGCACCGCGGGCAGTCTAGTGCCGCGCGCGCGGCATTTCGACCCTTTCGCCCGCCGCGAGCGGAGCGCCGGGCAGGTCGCGCGGTCGGCGTGAGCGCGCGCCGACGAGGAGGCGCCAGGCCGGGTCTCGCTCGTGGACCGCGGGCATGGCCCTCACGGGATCGCCACGGCCGCGTACGGGGCGAGGCCGAGCGCGAGCGGGGCGCCGGGCAGCGGGGCGGGCGGATCCTGGCGCAGGTCCCACGCGCGCAGGCCCGACGTCCCGTGGGCGCGGTCACCGAAGTAGAGGATGTCGCCGACGACCTCGAGGCTCTGCTCGACCGATTGCAAACCGGCCGCGAGCTCGACCAGCGGCTCGTCGCGGTCGAGCGCGGCGCGGAACAGCGCCAGCTCGCCGAAGTCGGCCCGGTAAGCGGCGAGGTAGACGTCGGCGCCGCCGGGGCCGAGGTCGAAGGCCTGCGGCTGGCGGTAGTCGGTCAGGCCGGCGGCCTGCAGGCGCGCGTCGCTGACCGCCCACGCGGATGTCCCCGAGGACAGGTCGACGCGCTCCAGCCCGGTGGTCAGGACCAGCGCGGTGCGGCCGGTGGGGTCGGCGGGATCGAGGCGGAACTGCCGGGCCCACGCGCCGAGCAGCGCCAGGCCCTGGGCCCCGGGCGTTTGTGGATCGACGTCGTGGACGGCGCCGCTCTCGAGGTCGACGGCGGCGAGGCGAGCCCGCGGCTCGTTCGGCACCAGGCCCGCGTCCTGGTCGACGCGGTCGACGGCGACGAACAGCACGCCGCCGCACAGCAGCAGGTCCGAGGCCTCGGGGTTGCCGTCGGCGTCCGCGAGCCGGCCGAGGTCGATGCGCCCGGTCAACCTGGGATCTGTCTCATCGGCCAGGTCCCACACCTGCACCTCGGGGGCGCCGAACAGCGAGACGTAGCCGCGGCCGTCCTCGCCGACCACCAGCGCGTGCGGGTTGGCGCTGACGACCGCGGGGTCTTCGGCGACGATGGCCCGCTGGGCCAGCAGGCGGAAGCCGTCGTCGGGGTCGAGCACGTCCAGGGCGTCGAGGCCGTAGCGGTGCAGCACGTAGGCCAGGCCGCCGAACCAGAACGGCTTGGCGTCGGTGCTGCCGAGCGCGACGTCGGCGTCCGCCCGGAAGTCGGCCAGAGTCACCGCGCTGACGCCCCCGGTGGCGAAGTCGGTGGTGGTCACCAGCAAGCGGGTCGGGGCGGGCGGTTCGCCGACGCACGCGCCGACCTCGCGCGGCCAGCCGGCGATCGGCGTCGGCGCGTCGGAGGGCGGCGGGCCCTCCTCGACCGGCGCGCCGCCGACGTCGCAGGCGGCGGCGACCAGCGCGAAAGTACAGGTGCGAACGGACATGTGCATGAGGACCTGGCTCTCAGGGCAGAGGGATGAAGGTCCACGGCGCGACCGCGGTCTTGAGCCCGTCGCCCAGCAGCTCGTTCTGCGTGGCGGGGTCGTAGACGCGGACGCGCGGGCCTTCCGCGTCGGCGTCGCCGATCCACAGGTCGCCGCCGAGCCGCTCGAGCATCTTCTCGCCGGAGCTCAGCCCCTCCATCACCTTGACCGGCGCGGCCGGCTCGCCGCCGTCGAGGCCGACCTGGAACACCGCGGCGCTCGGGAACTCGCCGTCGGTGGCGGTGAGGAACAGCGAGGCGCCGTCCTGCGCGAGCACGAAGGCCTGCGGGTCGAAGCCGTCGATCCCGGCCGCGGCCAGGACCTCGGGCGCGACCGCCCACTCGGATGTCCCGCGGGACAGGTCGACGCGCTCGACGCCGGAGGTCAGGACCAGCGCGGTGTGGCCGCTGGCGTCGGCGGGGTCGCGGCGAAGCTGCTTGGGGTAGGGGCCGAGCAGGGCGATGCCCTGGACGCCCTCGGTCGCGTCGTCGAGGTCGAGGACGTTGCGCCCGGCCAGGTCGACGGCGACGAGGTAGCTGCTGTCGACCGGCGCGAAGTCGACGAGGCGCTGGACGCCGACGAACAGCACGCCGCCGCACGCGAGCGCGACCCCGGCCTCGGGGCTGCCGTCGGCGTCGGCGACCGGGGACAGATCGATCTCGCCCTGCAGCCAGGCCGACGACTCGGCGGCGGTGAAGTCGTAGATCTGCACCGCCGGCGCGGCGAACAGCGGCACGTAGGCGAGGCCGTCGGCGGCGAAGGTGACGCCCTGCGGGTTGGGATCGTCGGAGGCCGGGTGGGTGACGTCGACCGAGCCGCGCAGCAACCACTCGCCGGCGCGGTCGACCACGTCGATGCGGTTCTGGCCGAAGCGGTGCACCATGACCAGCCAGTCGGCGGTCGCGCCGAGGACGGTGTCGGTGGTCGCCGGCAGGATGTCGGCGGTGACGCTGAGGTCGCCGACCGCGACCCGCCCGAGCCCGGCGGGGGCGACGAAGTCGTTGGTCACCAGCGCGAGCTCGGTCGCGTCGTCGGGCCCGAAGTCGCACGGGGCGTCGAGCTCGACCACGACCGGCGCCTCGCCTGTCGTCGGGGACATGTCCGTCGTGCCAGATCCATCGGTGTCGGCGCCGGTGTCGGTGTCGCTGTCGGTGTCGCCCGTGGCGGGGTTGCAGGCGGCGAGGGCGAGGGCGGTGGTGAGGAGGGCGGGGCGGCTGATCATGACGGTCTCTCGGTGGTTCGCGGGCGGCGCGGCGGCTGGAGGTCGACGCGCAGGGTGGTCCAGAGGCTGGTGCCGGGGAGCGGGAAGAAGAAGAAGTCGCTGATCGGGACGGTCACCGTCGGGCTGCCGGCGACCGGCGGCCGCCAGGCGGCGACGCGCGCCCCGAGCAAGTTGCGGACCTCGAGGGCGAGGTGGATCCGCGCGAGCAGGTGCAGCTCGAGGAAGGCGCCGACGAGGGTGCGCGCCGGGACCTCGAAGCGACCGCTCGGGTCGAGGAAGGTCCGCGCCGCGTGCTCGACGGTGGCGCCGAGGCGCGGCATGAATTCGCGGCCGCGCAGGTCGTAGGCGTGGCCGGCGGCGACCTGCACGAACAGCTCGTGGCGCGGGCGACCGGGCAGCGGCTGGCCGAACATCGACGGCTCGGCGCTGCCGTTGCGGGTGGCCAGCAGGGTGTAGTTGCCGCGCAGCTCGAGGTCGCCGCCCAGGAGGCGCAGCGCGGCCGCGGCCTCGAGGCCGGCGACGCGGGCGCGATCGAGGTTGGTCGGCCGCAGGTACGGGCCGGTCTGCGTCCAGGCGATCAGGTCCTCCGACCAGGTGACGAACCCGGCCGCGTGGGCGTACAGGCTGGTGCGCGCGGGCGGGGTGCTGACGACGAGGCCGCCGTCGAGGCCGGTGCCGCGCTCGGGTCGGAGCCCCTCGTTGCCGACGGCGTAGCCGCGATCGCCGAACAGCTCGACCAGGGTCGGCGGGCGGAAGTAGCGGCCGGCGCTGGCGCGCAGGCTGAGACCTGGCCGAAGGGACAGGCGCATGCCGAGCCGCGGCGACACGCCGACGCTGGTGTGGTCGCGGCCCTCGTCGCTCTGCTCGCCCTGGCCGGCCGGGACCGCGAAAGCGCTGCGCAGGACGTCGAGCCGCACCGCGGGGGCGAGCTGCAGGCGGCCGGCGAGCAGGCGCTGGTCGAGCTCGAGGCCGAGGCCACCGGCGACGCGCCGCCGATCCGCATCGCCCGTTGCCCCGAGCGGACCGGCGGAGGCGGCCCGCTCGTCGACGCGGACGAGCTCGCCGCGCACGTCGGCGACCAGGCCGAGCTCGGCGCCCCGCCACACGCGGACGCGGCCGCGCGGCGAGGCGTAGAGGTCGAGGGCGCGCGTGCGCTGGTCGTCGCGGGCGAGGCCGATCTCGCCGACCGGATCGCGGAAGCGGACCTGCTCGGCGAGGACGCCGAACACGCCCTCGACATGACCTTGCGACCAGGTCCGGCGGACCCGCGCGACCGTCCGCGCCGACACGGTGCCGAGCCGGGTGTGGCGGGCCTGGGCCCCGGTCGCCATGCTCGGCACGCCCTGCTCCTTGACGAACACCAGCTCCTGCACGCTGTAGCGCAGGTCGCCGACGCGGCCGTGGACGGCCACCTGGGTCAGGGCGCGGTCGTAGCCGTTGTTGACGCGGCGGTCGAGGCGGTCGTCGCTCGCGTCGAGGGGGGTCTCGCCGATGTTGTGGAAGCGGAAGTCGCCGGCCGCGCCGGTGTAGCCGGCGCGCACGTCGAGGCAGTGCGCCGCGGATGGCGTATGGGACATGTTTTTACGGACATGTCTCGAAGGCCTGGCGCGCAGCGGACGGTGGCGCCGACGCGGGCCTCGCGGGCGGCGAACGAGCCGGCGCCGACGACCGCGCGCAGGCGCGGCTCGGGGGCGCAGCGCAGGTCGGAGCCGAGGTCGACGGCGCCGCCGAGCGCGGCCCCGCCGTAGGCGATCGGCACCAGCCCGCGGTAGATGGTGACCGCGCCGAGAGCGTCGAGCGGCAGGTCGGCGAGGTTGACCACGCCGCCGCTGCCGGCCGACAGCGGCACGCCGTCGAGGAACAGCGCGACCTGCTGCGCCGACGAGCCGCGCAGCGACAGCGCCGAGTACTGCCCGAGGCCGCCGAGGCTGCGCACGGTGGCGCCGGCGCTGCGCGCGAGGATCTCGGGCAGACCGTCGGCCGACCGCGCGCCGCGCTCGGCGGCCAGCTCGATCGCGGTGTGAAACCCGGGCCGCTGGGCGTCGAGGCGGCGCTGCGCGTCGAGGCCGTCGCCCTCGCCGGCGCGCACCACGGTGCGGTACGGCCCGGCGACGCCGCGCTTGCGAGATCGCGGGGAAGAGGACGTCGCGGGCTCGCGCGCCGGCGAGTGATTCTCTGCGCGGGGCTCGGCGCCTCGCGTCTCGTCGCTCGATCGTGCCGCGTCGCCGGCAGCTCGGCCGTCGCGGCTCGCGGGCGCCTGGCCGCGCGCGGCGGCGCTCGGGATCACCACGAACGCCGCGACGACGGCACGGACGAGGCCGCGGAGGCCCGGTATGAGGGGGGCGAGGGCGATGGCGAGTGAACTCCCGTCTCACCAGGCTCTCGGAGGACGAGAGCCGTCACGGCACGGAGCCGTGCATGCGGATCGCAGGAGTGGGGCCACGCGAACGCGCCCGAGGTCGAACTCCCGCGACCTCCCGCCGCGGCCGAACGGCGCGGGCGGACGTGGCACACGGCAGGTCTCCTGGCTTACGGGTCATCCTCGACCGGCGCCTTCCCACGGCCCATGGCCGCAGTGGTCCCCT
The DNA here is from genome assembly GCF_026626665.1 of Nannocystis pusilla. Taxonomy (GTDB): domain Bacteria; phylum Myxococcota_A; class Polyangia; order Nannocystales; family Nannocystaceae; genus Nannocystis; species Nannocystis pusilla. Next base: position 4,216,983 of record NZ_JAPNKE010000002.1, on the reverse strand, counting down.
CACGGGGTCGCCGGTCTCGTCGCCGTTCACAGTGGCGGGAGCCGCATCGGACTGGGCGCCGCGACGTGAGTCGAGGCACCGCACCGATTTCCCTCTTCGAACCGGGCTGGAGATCCAGCCCGACCGCGTGCGCGGATGGCTTGTCAAGCAGCGCGCCTCGGACCTGTTTCGGGCGAGGCGAGGGCCTTACTGCGCTTTCGGGCGCGCGATTGTCAACGGCGCGATCGCGCGCTGACTCACATATTTCGCGCTCGTTTTTCCAGGTTCGCTGGGGTTTTGCGAGTTGAGAGGCCCATAAAAAAAACGTAAGTTCCGAAACATGCTGCGCTCCTCCATCGCTCTCGCGCCTCTCTTCTGTCTGTCGGTCGCGTCCGCGTGTTCGGACGACGTCAGTGCCTCGGGTACGGAAGGGCCCGACACGGGCGACACGAGCGCCGCCGGGTCCGACTCGGACTCGACCGGCGACACCACCGCCGAGCCGACCACGGGCGAGCCGTTCGAGCCGTTCCCGGCGCGCGGCGGCATCGTCATCGACCGCGTCGAGGCCAACTCGGGCGTGGCGGTGGCGATCGGCAGGGACGGGGGCGAGGTCGCCGGGGCCGATCGCGTGGCGTACCTGCCGGCGCGGCGCGACACGCTGGTGCGCGCCTACGTCAAGCTGCCCGAGGGCTGGGTGCCGCGCGAGCTCGAGGCGCAGCTGCACCTCACGGGCGGCGGCGTCGACAAGGTCTACAAGGCCAAGCTGCTGGTCGAGAACGACTCGCGCGACTCCGACCTCAACAGCACCTTCTCGTTCGGCGTCAAGGCGGAGCACGTCCAACCTGGCCTCAAGTACAGCATCTCGCTGTGGGAGACGGCACCTGGCCAAGAGGACAGCCCCGAGGGTGACATGCCGCCGCAGGCGCCGTACAGCGGCACCGCCTTCGTCGGCGTCGAGAACGCGGTCGCCAACATGCGCGTCGTCCTCGTCCCGGTCGACTACAACTCCGGCGCCTGCCAGGCCAAGGTCGACGGCGCCGCGATCGCGGAGGAGTTCAAGCGGGCGCTGTTCCAGCAGAACGCGCTCGAGTCGCTCGAGTTCACCGTCCACGAGCCGTACCCGGTGACCTTCGACATGACCGAGTACCAGGGGCTGTCGCGGCTCGTCAGCGAGATGAGCCAGCTGCGCACCGCCGAGGGCGCCGACCCGAACGTCTACTACTACGGCCTGTTCGACAACTGCGGCGAGTGCATCGGCGGCGGCAGCGGCATCTCGTCCGGCTGCACCGTCGGCCTCGCCGCCGACATCACCGGGCCCGACAAGTCCGACGCCTCGCGCCGGGCCGCCGCGGGTCAGCTGAACGGCGGCGCCGCGGACACCTTCGTCCACGAGATCGGCCACACCCAGGGCCGGCGCCACATCGAGTGCCCCGGCGGCAACTCGCAGGGCAACGACGGCACCTACCCGCACGCCAACGGCGTCATCGGCGTGTGGGGCTTCGGCATCCAGGACATCCGCCTGCGTCACCCGAGCACGCACTCCGACTACATGAGCTACTGCGGCTCGACGTGGGTGTCCGACTGGCAGTGGAACGCGACCTACCAGCGGATCCGCACCCTCAGCGGCTGGGACCTCGAGGGCGCGCCGGCGCCGGGCGACGATCACCGGGCCGAGGGCGGCCTCCTCCTCGGCGCCATCGACGACGGCCAGGAGATGTGGTGGACCGCGCCGGGCACGATCGCCGACGACGCGCCGCGCAGCGCCACGCACACCGTCGACTTCGAGTTCGCCGACGGCACCATTCCGGTCGCCGCCCAGGTCAGCGTCCGGCCGCACGGCACCACCCTCAACATCGTCGCGCCGCTGCCGGCCGACTTCGATCGCCGTCAGCTTCAGGGCTTCACCTTGCGCGCGCCCGAGGGCGACAGCCCCGTCGCGCCGACGGCCGTCCGCTGGCTTCACCGTCCGGACTCCTTCAAGGCTGCCGAGTGAGGGTCGGCCGCGCGGGAGATCTACTCCGCGCGCGGCTGCGGCGCGCGGTCCGCTCGCCTGTCACGGCGCCGGGACCAGTGATTTCTAGCCCGCGGACGCGCGCCCGCGCCGGCTATCCAGGACCTTGGACTTGGGTTAGCCTGAGCCCACTGGAGTAAGCGGATGCTCGACTTCCCGATCGCAGAGCTCATCACCCCCGAGGAGCAGGTGGCTGTCGCCCGCGCCGTGGCGATCATGGCATCCCGCGACAACCAGGTCTCCGACAGCGAGCGCCACTTCGTCGAGGAGCTGATGGGACAGATGATGCTCCTCCCCGAGGAGCGCGATCTGGTCCGGCGCGAGTTCTCCCACCCGTCCGACCTGTCCAACGTGGCGCGGTCGGTCCAGCACCGCGAGGCGCGGATCTTCCTGTTCTACCAGGCGGTCTGCGCCGCCCTCGCCGACAACAAGATCGTCGACGGCGAGATGGAGGCGCTGCTGTTCCTGGCCGAGGCGTTCAACTTCCGCCGCGAGCACGCCACCGCTTTCATCGCTTGGGTCCGCGACACCCTCGACCTGCGCGAGCGCGGCCAGCAGCCCTCATCGAGATGTGAGTCGCCGCCGTTTCCGGCGTGGGCGGCCGTTCTGAGCCGCCCGGCCGGGACTTGCGCCTTCGCCCTCACCCCCATACTCCGCCCCCCATGGCCCGCGTCACCGTCGAAGACTGCCTCGAGCTGATCCCCAACCGCTTCGCCCTCACGATCCTCGCCGCCCGTCGGGCTCGGGCGCTGCTGGAGGGGAAGGGCACCGCCCAGGTCGTCTGCGACAACAAGCAGGCCGTGACCGCCCTCCGCGAGATCGAGGGCGGCCAGGTCCGCTATCAGGAGCAGATCACCGGCGTCATGCTCGAGTACATCGAGGAGCAGCGCCAGAAGCTCAAGCTCACCAGCAACGACAACACCTTCCTCGAGGCCGCGGCCTTCAGCGTGATCGAGGGCGAGGAGGAGTCGGAAGAGGGTGACACCATCCCCGAGCTCACCGCGGACTTCGAGAAGGTCGGCATGGCCCCCGAGACCACCGAGGGCGACGAGAACGTCGACGTCGAGGAGACCGAGACCGAGACCGAGGCCGAGGCCGAGGAGGAAGAGGAGCTGGGGCCGGCCCCCGACCTCGACGACGCCGCCGGCCTCGAGGACCTCGACGACACGGGCCTCGACGACGAGGAGCTCTCCGGCGACGCGGCCGAAGAGGACGACGAGTAGCCGAGAAGGTGCGCGTGCGTCCGTCCGGCCCGAACTCGCGCCGCAGCCCCGCAGGGGTGCTCGCTGCGCTGTTCGGGCCGTTCGTGCTCCTTGCGCCGGCCGGCTGCGTCGACAAGACCCCGCCGCCGTTGTGGCCGACCCCGCCGCCGCCGCCGATGGCGAGCCCGATCGGCGTGACCGAGCGGCCCGTGAGCGCCGCGGGCGGGCAGGGCAGTGAGGATGAAGAAGCATCCATGAAGCCGGCCGTCGCCCCGCCGGCCGCCGACGCCGACGCGGCCCATCGGCCCCAAACGCCGCCGCAGCAGCCCGGAGCGCTCGGTCCGTGGCAGCCGGCGGGCGCGCATCGCTGAGGCCGCGCCGTCCGGCGTTTTGTGCTACCGATCCGGCGTTCTGCCATGACGCCGCCTTTTCGCAAGATCCTGGTCGCCAACCGCGGTGAGATCGCCCTGCGTGTGTTCCGGACCTGCGCCGAGCGTGGGATCGCCACCGTGGCCGTGTACAGCGACGCCGACCGAGACGCCCTGCACACCACCATGGCCGACGAGTCGGTCCACATCGGCGCGGCGCCGGCCGCCGAGAGTTACCTGCGCGTCGAACGGATCCTCGCCGCCGCCAAGGCGACCGGCGCGGAGGCCATCCACCCCGGCTACGGCTTCCTCAGCGAGCGCGCCTACTTCGTCGAGGCCTGCAAGGAAGCGGGCGTGGTGTTCATCGGCCCGAGCGCGCACGCGATGAACGTGATGGGCGACAAGGCCGGCGCGCGCAAGGCGATGCGCGAGGCCGGCGTACCGGTGGTGCCGGGCTTCGACGACATCGCCGACGCCGAGCAGGCCGAGTCCGCGGCCCGTGAGATCGGCTTCCCGGTGATGCTCAAGGCCTCGGCGGGCGGCGGCGGCAAGGGCATGCGGATCGTGCACGACGCCTCCGAGCTGCGGCGGGCCTACGAGGGCGCCGCGCGCGAGGCCAAGGCCTCGTTCGGCGACGACCGCATGTTGATGGAGCGGGCGGTGCTGAGCGCGCGCCACGTCGAGATCCAGCTGATGGCCGACCAGTTCGGCGAGACCGTCTACCTCAACGAGCGCGACTGCTCGGTCCAGCGGCGCCACCAGAAGGTGATCGAGGAGAGCCCCAGCCCGAGCCCGCAGATGACCCCCGCGGTGCGCCAGGCCATGGGCGAGGTGGCGGTGCGCGCCGCCAAGGCCGTCAACTACACCGGCGCCGGCACCGTCGAGTTCCTGTTCGAAGAGACAGCCAAGGGCCCGCGCTTCTACTTCCTCGAGATGAACACGCGGCTGCAGGTCGAGCACCCCGTGACCGAGGCGACCTGCGGGCGCGACCTCGTGTGGGACCAGATCCGCGTCGCCGCCGGCCAGCCGCTCGGCTACACCCAGGCCGACGTCGAGCTGCGCGGCCACGCCGTCGAGTGCCGCGTCTACGCCGAGGACCCGCGCAAGTTCCTGCCCTCGCCGGGCCTCGTGCGCCTCGTCCGCTGGCCGGTCGGCGCCAACATCCGCATCGACACCGCCGTCGCCTCGGGCAGCGTCGTCTCGCGCTTCTACGACCCGATGATCGCCAAGATCACCACCTGGGGCCCCGACCGCGCCGCCGCCCTGGCCCGCATGCGCGAGGCGCTGCGCGAGACGGTGCTCCTCGGCATCGAGACCAACCTCGCGTTCCACCTGCGCTGCCTCGACGAGCCCGACTTCCTCGCCGGCGACTTCTCGACCCGCTACATCGACAAGCACCCCGACCTCGTCGCCGAGCACGTCCCGAGCGAGGCCGACGCGCGGGCGATCGCTGCGGCCGCCGCGGTGCGGGCCGCCGAGTCGCTGTCGCGTGGTGCGTCGACTCAAGGCGGCGAGGCCGACGTCTCGGCCTGGCGCCGCTCGGCCCGCTGGCGCGGCTGAAGTCTTGCGAGCCCGATATTTCTGCGTCGTCGCGTGAGCTAGGCACGCGGCGACGGCGATGGATCCGGCCGCGCTTTTTGCCATACCACTCGCCCGTGGCATCAAGTCGCGGGAAGCACACCAAGTTCATCTTCGTCACGGGCGGCGTCGTTTCCTCGCTGGGCAAGGGTCTGTGCGCAGCTTCGATGGGCGCGCTGCTCGAGGCGCGCGGGCTCAACATCGGCCTGCAGAAGCTCGATCCGTACCTCAACGTCGATCCGGGCACGATGAACCCGACCCAGCACGGCGAGGTGTTCGTCACCGACGACGGCGCCGAGACCGACCTCGATCTGGGTCACTACGAGCGCTTCGTCTCGCACCGGATGTCGCGCCACAGCAATTATACTTCGGGACAGATCTACGAGGCGGTGATCCGCAAGGAGCGGCGCGGCGAGTACCTCGGCCAGACGGTCCAGGTCATCCCGCACGTGACCAACGAGATCCGCAGCTGCATCCTCGCCGCGGCCGAGGGGCTCGACCTCCTGATCGTCGAGATCGGCGGGACCGTCGGCGACATCGAGAGCCTCCCGTTCCTCGAGGCGATCCGTCAGCTGCGCCTGACGCTCGACCCGCGCGACACCGTGTTCGTGCACCTCACGCTGCTGCCGTTCATCCGCACCGCCGGCGAGCTGAAGACCAAGCCGACCCAGCACTCGGTGATGAAGATGCGGGAGATCGGCATCCAGCCCGACCTGCTGGTGTGTCGCTCCGAGCAGCCGATCAGCAAGGGCACGCGCGACAAGCTGGCGCTGTTCACCAACGTGCGCGCCGACAGCGTCATCTCGCTGCCCGACCAGGACATCATCTACAAGGTCCCGATGGTTTTGCGGGCCGAGGGCCTCGACGACAAGATCTGCGAGATGCTCAACATCTGGAGCCGCGAGCCGCCGCTCGAGGAGTGGCGGCGGATCGTCGACACCCTCGAGCACCCGCAGCACCGCGTCTCGATCGGCATCGTCGGCAAGTACGTCGACCTCGCCGAGAGCTACAAGAGCCTGCACGAGGCGCTGGTCCACGGCGGCCTCGCCTGCAACGCCGCGGTCGACATCGTCTACGTCGACGCCGAGCAGATCCAGGCGCAGGGCGCCGAGGCGCTGCTCGGCGGGCTCGGGGGCGTGCTGGTCCCGGGCGGCTTCGGCTCGCGCGGCAGCGAGGGCAAGATCGCCGCGATCCGCTACGCCCGCGAGCGCAAGATCCGTACCTCGGCATCTGCCTCGGCATGCAGATGGCCGTCTGCGAGTTCGCGCGCCACGTCGGCGGTATTGCCCGGGCTCACAGCACCGAGTTCGACCCCTCGCTCGACGGGGCCGTGATCGCGCTGATGGCCGAGCAGGAGGAGGTGGCCGACAAGGGCGGGACCATGCGGCTCGGCGCCTACGACTGCGACCTCCTCCCGGACAGCCTGGCGGCGCGGATCTACGGCTGCGGCAGGATCTCCGAGCGCCACCGTCACCGCTACGAGGTCAACAACCGCTACCGCGAGAAGCTCGAGGCCAGCGGCCTCGTGCTGTCCGGTCGGTCGCCGGACGGCACCCTCGTCGAGATGATCGAGCTGCCGCAGGACCGGCACCCGTTCTTCGTGGGCTGTCAATTTCACCCCGAGTTCAAGAGCCGGCCGACCGCGCCGCACCCGTTGTTTACGGCGTACATCGCCGCGTCTTTGCAGTACCAGCGCGAGCGCGCCTGAGGACCTCGCGGGGCCGGTTTGGGGCGCGCGGCCCCGGAAGATCCGGCCGGGGATTGCGCTGCAATCCGCGGCCCCGCGACAAATCAACGGCGCGTCACCGCGTGCGAGCGGCAAGGTGGGTGCGGGGGCACCCGCCCGGTCGCCGTTGGTTCCAGGTGTACGCTCTGCCAATACCGGTTTAGCGAGGCGAGGGACCATGGCACTTCAGATGCGCCAAGACCTGCGGATGAGCACGCAGCTCGTGATGACGCCGCAGCTCCAGCAGGCGATCAAGCTGCTGCAGTTGTCCCGGCCCGAGCTCGTGGACCTGGTCCGCAGCGAGCTGATGGAGAACCCGCTGCTCGAGGAGGCGCACGAGATCGGGACCAGCGCCGAGGAGCCGGTGAGCTCGGTGGAGATGCAGGACGCGGTCGACGCGCCGCAGCAGGAGCAGCCGGCGGCGGAGCCGGAGCGCAGCGCCCCCGAGGTCAAGGTCGACGAGGTCCCGAAGGAGGGCGCCGACTGGGAGGCCTACGCCGACTCGATGGAGTACTTGCCGTCCTCGGGGGCGAGCACGACCCGCACGAGCAACGACGACGAAGAGGGCCCCTCGCTCGAGGCGACCCTGACCCGCGCCGAGACGCTGGCCGAGCACTTGATGTGGCAGGTCCGCCTGTCGAACTTCGACGAGACCGGCGAGGAGGTCGCCGAGTACATCGTGCGCTGCCTGTCGCCCGCGGGTTACCTGCAAGAGAGCGCCCCGCAGATCGCGCGCAAGCTCGGCGTGTCGACGCTGAAGGTCGAGACGCTGGTGCGGAAGATCCAGCAGCTCGACCCGGTGGCGATCGGCTCGCGCAACCTCGCCGAGTGCCTGTGGGTGCAGGCCAACCACCCCGAGCACCCGGTCGAGGATCCGCTGGTGCGGGCGATCATCGCCAAGCACCTGCACAACCTCGAGATCCGCAACTATCAAGCCGTCGCGCGGGACACCGGCGAGGCGCTCGAGGAGGTCTACGAGGCCACCAAGGTCATCATGGGCATGGACCCGCGGCCGGCCCGGGCCTACGGCGTCGAGACGCCGCAGTACATCACGCCCGACGTCTACATCATCAAGGTGGGCGACGAGTTCGTGGTCACGCTGAACGACGACGGCCTGCCGCGGCTGCGGATCAGCGGCCTCTACAAGGAGGCCGTGGGGGAGCACCCCAAGGCGAAGGAGTACATCCACGAGCGCATGCGCTCGGCGCAGTGGCTCATCCGCTCGATCCAGCAGCGCCAGCGCACCATCGTCAAGGTCACGAAGAGCATCCTCAAGTTCCAGCGCGACTTCTTCGAGCGCGGCCCCCAGCACCTGCGGCCGCTGATCCTCAAGGATGTCGCCGAGGACATCGAGATGCACGAGTCGACGGTCTCGCGGGTCACGACCAACAAATACGTCCACACCCCGCAGGGAATCTTCGAGCTCAAGTATTTCTTCAACGCCGGCATCAGCCGTACTACCGGCGACGACCTCGCCAGCGAGGCCGTCAAGGAGCGCATCAAGAAGCTCATCGACCTCGAGGACGAGGCTCATCCGTACAGTGATCAGCGGCTCGTCGAGCTCTTGCAGGAGGAAGGCATCGACATCGCCCGCAGGACGGTCGCCAAGTACCGCGAGCAACTCGGCGTGCTCTCCAGCGCGAAACGCCGTAAGCTCTTTAAGCCCGATTTGCCTGGCCTTTCCTGGCCTTGCGGTCAGACAATCAGAAGAAGCCGGCCACGGCCGGAGCCAAACCCACCAAGAAGGTGCCCGATCGATGCAGACTCACTTCGTTTTCCGCCAGATGGAGTCTTCAACCGCCCTGCGCGGCTACGCCGAGGAGCGCCTCGAGAAGATCAAGCGCTACTTCGCCGAGCCGTTGCGGGTGAGCTGCACGTTCACCGTCGACAAGGTGATGCACATCGCCGCTTTCGACGTCACCCTGCGCAACGGCCTGCAGCTGCACGCGCAGGAGTCGACCGAGAACATGTACTCCTCGGTCGACATGGCGCTGGCCAAGATGGAGCGGCAGGTCCGGCGCTACAAGGCGCGGATCAAGCACCACAAGGGCAGTGAGGGCCGCTCGGCCAAGGTCCGCCTGGGGGTCATCGCCGCCGAGAGCATGGTCGACCAGATCGTCGAGGAGGAGGACGCCGCCGCCGAGGCCGCCGCGACCGTCGCCGCCCTCGCCACCAACGGCAACGGCCACGCCAAGTCCGAGTCGCGCCCCGTGATCATCCGCCAGACCGAGGTCACGACCGAGCGCATGACCGTCGACGGCGCCATCATGCAGATGAACCTGCTGCACAAGCAGTTCTACGTGTTCACCAACGCCGGGTCCGGCGAGATCAACGTCGTCTACGTGCGCGAAGACGGCAACTACGGCCTCATCGAGCCCAACGGGTCCGAGGCCGAGGCCGCCGCCGCCACGTGACCGGCCGCGCGGCGCGCCCCGGCGGGCTCTCGCGCCCGCCGGGCGGCCCTGCTAGACTGCGCCCATCATGCGCAGAGACGCCTCGATCGAGGTCGGCAAGTTCCTCGACGCCGCCGCCGAACCGCTCCAGCTGACCTTGCTGTCCGACTGGGGCGAGCTCGACCGCAAGATCACGAGCATGCGGATCCAGAAGCCCGGGCTCGCGCTGTCGGGCTTCGTCAAGCACGTCTTCCCCGACCGGATCCAGGTGCTCGGCCTCACCGAGATCGACTACCTGCTCAGCTGCTCGCCGGAGCAGGCGAGGGCGGGCCTCGAGGCGTTCTGCAGCAAGCCGCTGTGCTGCCTGGCGATCTCCCGCGGCCTCGACCCGCCGGACTTCCTGATGGACGTCGCGCGCCGCCACGGCGTGCCGGTGCTGCGCAGCCCGCTCATGAGCTCGGTCTTCATCTCGCGCCTGACGCGGAAGCTCGAGGACCTGCTGTCGCCGCGCGCCACCATCCACGGCGTGCTGATCGACGTGCTCGGCGTCGGCCTGCTGCTGATCGGCCGCAGCGGCGTCGGCAAGAGCGAGGCGGCGCTCGACCTGATCCTCAAGGGCCACCGCCTGGTCGCCGACGACATCGTCGAGGTCTCGGTGCGCCCGCCCGACACGGTGTGGGGCGCGGCCCTCGAGATGCACCAGCACCACATGGAGATCCGCGGCCTCGGGATCCTCAACATCACGCACCTGTTCGGCGTCGCCGCGGTGCGCGACAACAAGAAGATCGAGGTCGTCGTCGAGCTCAGCGAGGCGCAGGAGGAGGACTACGACCGCCTCGGCACCGAGCCGCAGGTGTGGCCGATCCTCGGCGTGGATGTCCCGTTGGCCAGGATCCCGCTCAGGCCCGGGCGCAACATCGCCTCGCTGATCGAGGTCGTCGCCCGCAACCAGGTGCTGAAGTTCCGCGGCCACGACTCGGCGCGCGAGTTCCAGGAGAAGATCAACGCCCGGATCGCCGCCAGCGCTCGCGGGGCCAACATCCGCTCGCCCGGCCCCGACGTCCCGGTGCCGACCCCGCGCGCCAGCTCGGGCGCCGTGCCTTCCCCCGAGGTCGAGTAGTCGTGGAGCTGCTCGTCGTCACGGGGATGAGCGGGGCGGGCAAGTCGACCGCCCTCGCGGCGCTGGCCGACATCGGCTTCTACTGCGTCGACAACATCCCCGTGCTGCTCTTGCCGCAGCTCGTCGACGTCCTGGCGGCCGAGGAGGCCCCGCGGCGGATCGCCGTCGGCATCGACGCGCGCGAGGTCGGCCACCTCGGCGCCTTCGCCAGCGTCCACCTGCAGCTCGTGCAGGCCGGCCACCGCGTCGAGATCTTGTTCCTCGACGCCCCCGACGACGTGCTCGTGCGTCGCTTCGCCGAGACCCGCCGGCGCCACCCGCTCGGCGAGCTGCCCGACGCGATCACCGACGAGCGCGCGGGCCTGCGCTCGCTGCGGACGCGCACCACCGCCACCATCGACACCGGCGGCCTGCGGGCGCGCGAGCTCCGGCAGATGATCCGCGACCGCTACAGCGCGGCCTCGGTGCTCCACCTCGTGCTCACCTCGTTCGGCTTCAAGACCGGCCTGCCGAGCTTCGCCGACCTCGTGTTCGACGTCCGCTTCCTCGCCAACCCGTACGACGTGGCCGAGCTGCGCCCGCGCACCGGACTCGACGCCGAGGTCGCCGCCTTCGTGCTCGGCCAGACCGACGCCGCGGTGCTGCTCGACCACCTCGAGGGCCTGCTCCGCTTCGTCGTCCCGCGCAGCGTGCGCGAAGGGCGCTCGTACCTCACCGTTGCGCTCGGCTGTACGGGCGGGCAGCATCGTTCCGTGGCCTTGACGGAAGCCCTCGCGCAACGGCTGTCCGCAGGCGAACCGCTGTCGCGGCCGCCGCCGCAGCTCATCATCCGCCACCGCGACCTCCCGGAAGCGGCGGCCAAGGAGACGGCTCATGCCTGAGCAGGTGGGAATCGTCCTCGTGGGACATGGTCGCAGCGCCAGCGCCCTGCTGGAGGCCGCGCGCGGGGTGTGCGGCGAGACGGGTCTGACCGACGTGGTCGCCGTCGACGCCGGACGCGGCGAGACCGACGACCTCAAGACGCGCCTCAAGGCCGCGCTCAAGGCCGCCGACCGCGGCCGTGGCGTCCTGATGATCGCCGACGCCTACGGCGCCAGCCCGTGCTCGTGCGGGATCCGCGAGGCATCCGCGCCGCCGGTGGTGCTCAGCGGGCTCAGCTTCAACGTCCTGCTCAAGCTCGCCAGCCTCGATCGCGCCACCCTGTCCCCCGAGGAGCTCGCGCGCACCTGCGCCGACTCCGCCAGGCGGGCCCTGGCCGTCCACGTCCCGTCGCCCGCGCCCGCCAAGGAGAGCACCGCATGAGCAAGCAGATGCAGGGTGAGTTCGAGATCGTCAACAAGCTCGGGCTCCACGCCAGGGCCGCGAGCAAGCTGGTGAACCTCGCCAACAAGTTCAAGTCCGACGTCTGGATCGCGCGCGAGGGCACCGAGGTCAACGCCAAGAGCATCCTCGGCGTGCTCATGCTGGCCTGCGGTCAGGGCAGCCGTGTCATGCTTCGCGTCGAGGGTGCCGACGCCACGCCGGCCTTCGACGCGCTGAGCAAGCTGATCAAGAGCGGATTCGAGAGCTGTGAACGACGGAGCGGAGAGCGCCGCCTTCTCGGGCCTGTTTCGCCAGACCGACCTCGGCCTGCGCCGCGAGATGGACGGCGCTGCCGCCAGCCCCGGGGTCGGCATCGGCCCGGCGTACGTCGTCGACCGCCGCCGCGTCCACGTCCTCCACACCCACATCGAACGCGAGCGGGTCGAGCCCGAGATCGAGCGCCTGCACGAGGCCCTGCGCGCGTGTCGGCAGCAGATCGAGGTCGTCAAGAGCAAGCTGCCGCACGGCGAGCACCGCCAGATCTTGAAGGCGCAGCAGATGATCCTGCGCGACCCGGATCTGATCCAGCGCACCGAAACGCTGATCCGCGAGGAGCTCGCCAACGCCGAGTGGGCGCTCACCACCGTCACCGACCAGATCCTCGAGGTCCTCGGCCACGCCGACGACAACTACATCCGCGAGCGCGGCAGCGACCTCACCTACCTGATCGAGAACGTGCTGCAGGCGCTGCTCGGCGAGCACGGCGACGAGATCGATCCGCCGGCCGGGTCGGTGGTGGTGGCTCAGGACCTCAGCCCCGCCGACACTGCGCGGATGCACCGCTGCCAGGTCGCGGGGCTCGTGACTGGCGTCGGCGGCAAGACCTCCCACAGTGCCATCATGGCGAGGTCGCTGCAGATCCCCGCGGTCGTCGGCGTCGACGACGTGCTGGCGGCGGTCGACGCCGGCGACCTCATCGTCGTCGACGCGGTGCGCGGGCGCATCATCGTCCGGCCGACGCCGGAGGAGGTCGCCCACTTCCACGCCGAGCGCGAGCGCCACCTCGCCTTCGAGCAGAAGATCCGCAAGGAGCACGCCTTCCCGGCGGTCTCGCTCGACGGCCTGCACGTGCGCGTGCGCGCCAACATCGCCATCTCGGAGGAGCTCGACCTCGCCTTGCGCCACGGCGCCGAGGGCGTCGGCCTCTACCGCAGCGAGTACATGTTCATGAACCGCGACACCCTCCCGAGCGAGGAGGAGCACTACCGCATGGCGAAGCACGTCCTGCGGCGCTGCGCCCCGTACACGGTGGTGTTCCGCACCTTCGACCTCGGCGCCGACAAGCCGACCAAGCTGCTCGAGCTGGAGGACGAGCGCAACCCGGCGATGGGCATGCGATCGCTGCGGCTCGCCTTGCGCGAGCGCGACATGTTCCTCGCCCAGCTGCGCGGCTTCCTGCGCGCCGGCGTGCACGGCCCGCTGGCGATCATGCTGCCGCTGGTCGGCGGCGTCGACGAGCTCGGCGCCGGCCTCGACGCGATCGAAGAGGCGCGCGATCAGCTGGCCACCGCCGGGGTCGCGCACGCCGACGACATCGACATCGGCGTCATGATCGAGACGCCGGCCGCGGCCCTCACCGCCGAGCACTTCGCGCGGCGCGTCGACTTCCTCAGCATCGGCACCAACGACCTCATTCAGTACACCCTGGCGATCGACCGCGAGAACGAGGCCGTCTCGTACCTCTACCAGCCGATGCACCCCGCGATCCTCCGCCTCATCAAGGAGGTCGCCGAGGCCGGCGCGCGCAACCACGTGCCGGTCAGCCTGTGCGGCGAGATGGCCGCCGACCCGCGCTACACCTGGGTCTTGCTCGGCCTCGGCGTCGCCGAGCTGTCGATGCACCCGAGCGCGATCCCCGTCATCAAGCACATCATCCGCTCGTCGAAGACCGACGACATGAAGGAGCTGGCCGAGCGCGTGCTCAAGGTCGACTCCGCCAGCGAGGCCGACGAGCTGGTGCTGGCGACCATGCGCGCGCGCTTCCCCGAGCACCTCCGCCACGGCTGCAGCGAAGGGGAGGGCGGGCCGTGAAGGCCCCGGGCTATCGGCCCGTCGTGCCCGATCGCTCGCGGCTGGTGTCGCTCGACTTCGGCCGCCTCTACCTCCGCGACCTCGGCCCCGCCGCTGCGGACGGCGAGCCGCCGCTGCTGCTGATCCACGGCCTCATGGTCTACGGCTACGCCTTCCGGGCGCTGGTCCCCGAGCTCGCGCCGACGCGTCGCCTGCTGATCCCCGACCTCCCCGGCGCCGGCGACAGCGATCGCCCGCCGCCGGTGCATTGCGCCGGCTACAGCCCGAGCTGGCTCGCGCGCGTGTTGCTGGCGCTGCTCGACGACCTCGGCCTGCAGCAGGTCGACGTGCTCGGCCACAGCTGGGGCGGCGCGATCGCCGTCTGTCTCGCCGACGCCGCCCCCGAGCGGGTGCGCCGCCTGATCCTCGTCGACGCCACCTGCTTCGCCATGCCGCTGCCGCTCGAGGGCAAGCTCGCCCTGGTCCCCGGCCTCGGCCCGTATGTCTTCAAGAACCTGTACCGAAGGCCAGCTCTGGCCCACTACCTCGCGCGCGCTGGCCGACCCGACCCGCCTCGGCGAGGACGACCTCGACCTCTACTGGGACCGCCTCGCGCGCACCGGCGGGCGCGAGGCGGCCTACGCGATGTTGACCCAGCTCGCCAACGACGAGCGCATGGCCGGCATGTTGCCGCGGCTCAAGGCCCTGACGTGTGACACGCTCGTCATCTGGGGCGAGCGCGACGCCATCGTCCCGCGCGAGCACGCCGAGCGCCTGCGCGAGGCCATCCGCGGCGCCGACCTGCAGTGGGTCGACGGCTGCGGCCACGCCGTCGCCGAGGAGCGACCGGCGGCGCTGACGACGCTGGTCCGTGAGCACCTCGGCGCGACGGCCTGATACCATTCGAGGGTGTCTGCGTCACGCCCCGGCCGCGCGCGGTGGTTCGCGTTGGGGTGCCTGTTGCTGCTCTCGCTCGTCGCGTCGGTCGCGGAGGCGGGCACCCGCGATCAACGGTGGCGCACCCTGCAGACCGAGCACTTCGTCATTCACTACTACCAGGGCAACGAGGTCGCCGCGGAGCGGGCCGCGGCGACGATGGAGCGGGCCCACTCGCGCCTCGCCCCCGACCTCGGCCACAGCCCGTACCTGCGCACGCAGGTGATCCTCACCGACGACACCGACTCTGCCAACGGCAGCGCCTCGGTCGTCCCGTACGCGCACATCAACGGCAACGTCACCGCGCCCGAGTCGATGTCGGTGCTCGAGAGCTACGACGACTGGCTCGACGTCCTGCTCACCCACGAATACACGCACATCGTCCACATCGACACCATCCACGGCGTCCCGCGCCTCGTCAACGCGCTGCTCGGCTTCGGCGTGCTCGGCAAGGTGTGGCCGCCCAACGGCGCCCAGCCGCGGTGGTTCATCGAGGGCCTGGCGACCTACGAGGAGTCGCGCCTGTCGTCGCAGGGCCGCCACCGCTCGGCCCAGTTCGACACCATGATGCGCATGCACGTGCTCGAGCACGGCTTCCAGCCGATCGACCGCGTGTCCTCGCCCGGCACCATCTTCCCCAACGTCACCACCGTCTATCTCTACGGCCTCCACCTCGTCGACTACATCGGCACGCACTACGGCCACGACAAGCTGCGCGAGCTCAGCCACACCTACGGCGGCCAGGCCGTGCCGTACGGGATCCACCGCGCCGTCTCGCGGGTCCTCGGCGTCAGCTTCGAGCAGCTGTGGAAGGAGTTCGAGCTCGACATCACCCGCCGCTTCGAGGCCCAGGCGCGGGCGATCCGCGGCCGGGGCGTCCGCGAGGGCCGGCGCCTCACCTTCACCGTCGCCTCCGAGGCCAGCAACGCGTTCTCGCGCCGGCCCTTCTGGTCGGCCGACGACCGCATGATCTACTTCTACGACGACGACGGCCACTCGAACCCGGGCATCCGCCGGATCTCGAGCCGCGGCGGACCGATCCGCGAGGGCGTCGGCGTCGGTCGCCAGGGCCAGAGCACCGCCATCGAGCGCGTCGTCGAGGTCCAGGGCGCGACCACCGGCTCGTTCCTACCTGGCGGAAAGGACATGGTCTTCGAGCAATGGTCGCTCCACGACCTGCGCTACGCCTGGAACGACCTCTACCTGTGGCACGGCGAGCACGGGGCGCCGAACGCCCGCCAGGGCCCGGCGGACACCGAGCAGCTGACCTTCGGCCTGCGCGCCCGCGACGCCCAGGTCGCGCCCGACGGCCGCACCGTCGTGTTCGTGCGCAACGACGCCGCCCAGTCGCGCCTGGCCTTCCTCGACCTGCACACCCGCGAGGTCACCGAGGTCGCGCCGATCGAGCGCATGCAGCAGGTCTACACCCCGCGCTGGTCGCCCGACGGGCGCAAGGTCGCCTACTCGATGCACCGCGCCGGCGGCTACCGCGACCTCTACGTCTACGACCGCGAGGCCGGCACGCACACACGGCTCACCGCCGACCGCTGGCTCGACATCACCCCCGCGTACTCGCCCGACGGCCGGTGGTTGCTGTTCTCGTCCGACCGCGACCACGTGATCAACGTCTACGCGATCGACCTCGCCACCGGTCGCACGCACCAGGTCACCAACGTCCTCGGCGCCGCCTTCGACGCCGTCGTCAGCCACGACGGCACGCGGATCGCATACATCGGCGCCAGCTCGACCGGATATGACCTTTGGGTCATGAAGTTCGACCCGAGCTCGTTCCTCGAGCCGCTGCCCGTGGTCGACGACCTGCCGGCGGCCGACGAGCCGAACCCGCCGCTGCCCGAGGATCGCGGGCGGCCGGCCAGCGCCCGCAGCACCCGCTACAAGCCGATCCGCACCATGTACCCGCGGGCCATCGCCCCGGCCTCGCTCGACTTCGGCGGCGCGGGTCAGGGCCTCGAGCTCGGGGCCAAGCTCGAGATCGCCGACGTGGTCGGCTACCACCGCCTCACCGGCGTGTTCCGCCAGTTCGTCGATCAACGGCAGCCGACCGGCTCGGTCGAGTACACCTTCGCCCGCCTGGTGCCGACCTTCCGCCTGGCCTTCCGCCGCGACTTCCGGATCCACGACAGCAGCCAGCGCTACAGCTACGACAACATCTCGGCCGACGGCAGCTTCCAGCCGTACGCGCAGAAGGGCTACCGCGAGCGCCAGACGTCGGTGCGCGCCGGCATCGACGTGCCGATCGTGCGCCACGCGATCCACAACGCCAGCGCCAGCCTCGACTACGTGTTCACCCGCTTCCGCGACCTCGACCGCGACCGCGAGCGGCTCGACCCCAACGCCCCCGCGAGCACGCCGCCGGCCGCCGGCGACCTCGGCCGCGTCGACCTCGAGCTGCGCTACAGCAACCTCCGCAGCGTCCGCTACGGCTACGCCGACGAGACCGGGCGGGCCGCGAGCGTGCGCCTGTCAGTGGTCGACCCGCACCTCGGCGGGCAGTACGGCGACATCCAGGTCGGCGCCGCCTACACCGAGCGGATCCGCATGCCCTGGCGCGGCCATCAGGTGCTGGCGCTGCGGATCGGCGGCGGCGCCTCGGCGGGCGGCCTCGGCCGGCTCGGCGGCTTCCGCCTCGGCGGCCTGCGCGACCAGCCCGACGTCATCCAGTCGTTCCTCCGCCGCGAGGCCTTCGGCGAGGCCGGCTACCTGCGCGGCTTCGCCTGGCGCTCGCTGCCCGGCGACTACTACGCGGTGCTCAACAGCGAGTACCGGATCCCGCTCGTCGACATCGAGCGCGGCATGAGCTCGCTGCCGCTGTACCTGCGCCGCCTGACGACGATCCCGTTCGCCGACGTCGGCGCGGCCTGGACCGAGCGCCTGACCCGCGAGGCGCTGCGCTGGAGCCTCGGCATGTCGCTCGTGTTCAGCTTCCGCATCGGCTACCGCGACACCATCGACCTGTTCTTCACCTACGCCCACGGCTTCGCCGAGCGC
The DNA here is from genome assembly GCF_026626665.1 of Nannocystis pusilla. Classification (GTDB taxonomy): domain Bacteria; phylum Myxococcota_A; class Polyangia; order Nannocystales; family Nannocystaceae; genus Nannocystis; species Nannocystis pusilla. The sequence goes on along the minus strand of NZ_JAPNKE010000002.1, from coordinate 4,199,289 downwards.
GGCGACGTCAACTACTTCCGGGCGCTGATCGCCCGCAGCTTCTGAGCGAGAGTCCTGGAGGACATGTCGCCGAGAGCATGCGCGAAAGGCCATGCTCCGAAGAGCATGGCCTCGAGAGCATGTCCGAAAGCTCAGGGCCGGAGCGAGGTCCCGGTCGGGTCGTCGAGCACGCTCGGCAGCTGCGGCCCGCTCGCGGCCTCGGGCTCGCGGCGGGCCGGCGTGTGCGCCAGCGGGCGCGGCGCCTCGATCGGCTCCTCGACGGTCTTGACCGGCGCGGGCGCGGGCGTCTCGACCGGCGTCGCGGGCTCGACCGGCGTCGCCGCGATCATCGGCGCGGGCGCGGGCGCGGGCGCGGCCTCCATCTTCTTCTGCACGGGGAAGCGCAGCGGCTGGCTGGGGACGGGCAGGGGGCCATCGGATCGCCGCGGCCCTTCCAGCGGGCCAGCGCCGCCATCACCCGCTCGTCGCGGCGCTGCGCCAGCTCGCCCTGCGGCGTCCCATCGGGTCCGCCGAGCAGCTCGCCGACGATCAGCTCCGTCACCAGATCGGCCGGGTCGTCGGCCGCGTGGTCGAGCACGCGGCCCTCGTAGCGCGGGCGGTCGCGGTCGATCGCCGCGGCAGCAGTGGCTCCGCGGATGGCGGCCACCGGGTCGCGCAGTCCGGCCTCGATCGAGTCGGCGTGGCCTCGGCGCACGCGCAGGCCGGCGATCACCGCCCGCACCCGCGGGTCGAGACCCGTGTCCGCCGCCAGCGAGCGCAGCAGGTTGTCGTAGGCCTGCGGATCGGCGGCCGCCAGGCGCGAGCGAGCCTGCAGCGCGTAGTCGCCGAGCGGGCGGAACACCAGGTCTTCGCCGTGCTCGACCGCCACGCTGCGGTCGCGGATCGCCGCCTCGACCTCGCGGCCGTCGAGCTTGACCAGAGTGCAGGCGCCCGCGGGCGTGGTCGCCAACCAGGTCCACACGTGCGCTCGCAGGGTCGGCGAGTCGGCCCGCAGCAGGGTGGCGATCGCGGCCGGGCTGGCGCCCGCGAGCGCCTTGTCGATGCGCACCAGCTCGCGCTCGGTCAGCAGATCGACCGCCTGGGCCTGGGCCGCCGCCGCGAGCGGTCGCCGCGGCAGCCCGGCCAGGCGGATCGCCTCGTCGGCCGGCAGCACGCCCTCGCGGCCCACCTGCCGCGGCTCGGGCTCGGCCTCGTCGGCGGCGGTCTCGAAGAAGTAGGCCATGTCGGCCCACGAGAACTCGCGCAGGCTCGCGCGCGTGCGGTCGAACTGCAGCGCCGGCGCGGCGCCCAGGCCCGCCGCGCAGCTGCTGGCCGCCGTCGGCCGCGGACCGGTCGCCGCGGCCACCACCTCGTCGTCGTCCTGGCTGGCCTTTCGGCGCTGTTTCTTCGGACCGGTCTTTTTCACCATGTCGGAAGAGTCAGCTACCTGCGCCGCCGCCGGGGTCTCTTCGACCTCCGGCTTGCGCCTCGTGGGCGCGGGGATCGGCTCGCGTGTGACCACGGCCGGGGTCTGGCGACCGGACTGCGCCGCGTCGATCTTCTTGCTGCCGCGGTCCGCCTCGCTCGGCGTGCCGCGGGCCTCCGCCCGGGACTCCGGCCGGCTCATCCCGCGGGCCGTGGTCGTCTCGGGGGGGTTCGTCGCGGCGGCGCGGGTCGCCCCGCGAGTCGCGGTCGCGGCGGGCCGGCTCGGCTCCACGGCGGTCGGGCGGGCGGTGTTCGTCGCTGTCCGGTCGGCCCCGCGGGCTGGCTTGCGCCGGTAAAGCTCGCGGACCGCCGCCGCGTCGCGGCCGTCGATCACGTCGGCGCGCTTGCTCGCCGGTCCGCCTCCGTCGACCGCGTCGGGCCGGCGTGACTGCGGCGTCACATTCGGCCTAGCCGGGGTCGTCGTGCCCGATCGCACATGCGTCGCGGCCGGCGAGTTACCTGGCTTTTTCGCCATGTCCTGACGGCCAGCTACGGCCGGGGCGGTCGGCTTCGCCGCCGTCGCGCTCGGCCGGCCCGGCCCCGGGCTCGTCGCCGCCGACCGGGCCGGGTTCGCCTGCTGGCGCCCGGCGGCGGCCGTCGCCGGCCTCTGTGTGGATCCGCGCGTCGCCGTCGTGGCAGCGCTGGCGGAGGCCGGTGGCGCGATCAGGGCCGCGAGCAGGGCGGCGCAGACGAACAGCGACGGACGGGCGGACATTGGCGGACCCTACGAGTCCGGGCGGCGGAGGGCAAAAAGGGCTGGCTGCCGCGACAACCGTCGCGGTGCGCGCCGCGCGACGCTGGCGTACAATCGCGCCGCTGATCATGCCCATGCCTGCGCTCGATCCAGACCGCACCCGTGTCCGTAAGGAGAGCCGCCATGGCTGAGGCGGTCGACCGATTCGGGCTCGTCGGCACCCTCGTCGCCGACAAGTACTTCATCGAGCGCGTGGTCGGGGAGGGCGGCTTCGGCATCGTCTACCGGGCCAACCACCGGATCTGGGACGAGCCGGTGGCGGTCAAGTGCTTCACGGCGCTGTCGAACGCCCCGGTCGAGATGCGCGAGGAGCTGCTCGAGGCGTTCGTCCGCGAGGGCAAGCTGCTGACCGCGCTGTCGAGCCGGACCACCGGCATCGTCCAGGCGCGGGACATCGGCACGCTCACCACCCCCGGCGGCGTGTGGCTGCCGTACATGGTGCTCGAGTGGCTCGACGGCCGTCCGCTCGAGTCGTGGATCGGCCACGACGACGGCAAGCCGCGCTCGCAGGAGCGCAGCGCCCTCGAGACCTTCAACCTCATGGACGGCTGCGCCCGCGCCCTCGCGCTGGCCCACGGCCGCGGCGTCGCCCACCGCGACATCAAGCCGGCCAACTTCTTCGTCCTCGGCGACACGCTCGCGCCCGGCGTCGTCATCAAGGTCCTCGACTTCGGCATCGCCAAGGTCATGCAGAGCCAGGCCCGCACGGCGATGCAGGCCACCGGCACGCAGATCTCGAGCTTCACCCCGACCTACGGCGCGCCCGAGCAGTTCGACCGCAGCTACGGCGCCACCGGGCCGTGGACCGACGTCCATCAGATGGCGCTCGTGCTGGTCGAGATCATGCGCGGCGGCCTGCCGGCCCTCGAGGGCGAGCAGTTCATCCAGTTCGCGTTCGCGACCCAGAACACCCAGCGGCGCCCGACCCCGCGGACCTTCGGCATCACCATCAGCGACGCCGTCGAGGCCGTGTTCCAGAAGGCGCTGGCGGTCAAGGTCGTCGACCGCTACGCCAACATGGGCGAGTTCTGGACCGGCCTCGCCGCCGCGCTCGAGCTCAAGGAGTACCCGGCGATCCAGGCCGGCGAGACCGCCCTCGGTCAGACCGTCGTGCCCGACGGCCAGGGCGGCGGGCTCAAGACGCGCCGCTCCGGCGAGCTGCTGGCGCAGCAGCCGGTCCAGACGATGTCGGCGCCGCCGACCCCGGCCTCGCCGCCGGTCCCGGCCACCGTCGTCACCCCGCCCGCGCCCACGGTCAAGCCGATGGCCGCCGGCGCGATCGCGGCGATCGTCGGCGCCCTCGTGGCCGTCGGCGCCGGCGTGTTCGTGGCCACCCGCGGCGGCGGCGAGGCCGAGAAGCCGCCCGAGCAGCCGCCGGTCGAGGCCAAGAAGGTCGTCGAGGAGCCCAAGCCCGAGGCGAAGGTCGAGCCGCCCAAGCCGCCGACCTCGTGCCCCGACGGCATGGCCTTCGTCACCGGCAAGAACTTCTTCATGGGCACCGAGTCGGAGAAGCCGGTGCTGGCGCTGGCGCGGCCGCTGCACAAGGTCGAGATCCGGCCGTTCTGCATCGACATCTACGAGGTCACGACCGAGAAGTACGAGGCCTGCTCGGACAAGGGCGAGTGCAAGCGGGCCTACCGCGACGCCTTCTGGCCGCAGGGCGCGAGCAAGCGGGCCGACTGGGACAAGGCCAAGGCCGCCTACTCGACCCTTTGCAACGCCGGCAACGAGGAGCGCAAGCAGCACCCGATCAACTGCGTCACCTGGGCCCAGGCCGACGAGTACTGCCGCGTCCACGGCGGGCGCCTGCCGAGCGAGGCCGAGTTCGAGTTCGCCGCTCGCGGCTCCGACGGCCGCGTGTTCCCGTGGGGCGACGGCGCCCCGAGCCCCGAGCACCTCAACGCCTGCGGCACCGAGTGCGTGGCGTGGCGCAAGCAGAAGGGCCTGCCGCCGGTCGAGCCGATGTACCCCGCCGACGACAAGTTCGTCGGCACCGCCCCGGTCGGCAGCTTCCCCGGCGGCAAGACCGAGAACGGCCTGTTCGATCTCGTCGGCAACGTGTTCGAGTGGACGGCGGACCGCTTCGAGCGCTACCCGACCGCCGAGGGCGAGCCGGCCCCGCCGATGCCCGGCAACAACCGGGTGATCCGCGGCGGCGCCTTCAACAGCTCCGAGCCCGAGCACACCGACCCGGCGCTGCGCTTCCCCAACGACGCCGACGCGCACACCCACGGCATCGGCTTCCGCTGCGCCGCCGACCCGCGCTGACGGCCGTCATCACATGTCCCGCGGGACAGGTCATGTCAACCTGTCCTTCGGGCCATGTCGTACGCCCGATTCCACGCGCTTTACATGTCCGGAGGGACATGTGGACCGCGGCGCCTCGCTCGACGAGCGCGGGCCGTCGCGACGCGGCCGGCACCTCCGCAGCGAGCCCGGATCCTTTCATGTTGCGCGCGGCCGAGGTCGCCGCTCATCTGTCCCGAAAGACAGCCTAGCCGGCGCGCCTCGGCGGGCAGGACCACGACGTGCGCAGGCGCAGATCGGCCCGGGCGCCGCGGGCCGCTGCGAGCGCCGGGACCGGGTCGACCCGCCGCTCGCTTGTGGTAGAACCCGCAGCGTGAGCACAAACGCGCGTCCTCAAGGCGGCCCTGGCAGCGTCTTCCTCATCGACGGCAACAACTTCATCTTCCGCGCCTTCCATGCCATGCCGAGCCTGAGCGCGCCCGGGGGCGTGCCGATCAACGCCGTGCACGGGTTCGTCCGCATGATCCAGGCCATGCGGAAGGAGTTCCAGCCCGAGGTCTTCATCGCCGTGTTCGACCACAGCGAGAAGAGCTTCCGCACCGAGCTGTACCCGGCCTACAAGGCGCACCGCCCGCCGATGCCCGAGGATCTGGTGCCGCAGATCCCGCTGGTCCGCCAGGCGACTGCTGCGCTGGGCCTGCCGGTGATCGAGGTCCCCGGGGTCGAGGCCGACGACATCATCGGCTGCTACGCCCAGGCCGCGCAGAAGGCCGGGCGTTCGGTCGTCATCCTCTCGACCGACAAGGACCTCATGCAGCTCATCGACGCCGGCGACGGCGAGCGCAAGCCGATCCTCATGTGGGACTCGATGAAGTCGAAGCTGATCGGCCCGGCCGAGGTCGTCGAGAAGTGGGGCGTGCCGCCGACCAAGCTCGTCGACCTGCTCGCGCTCACCGGCGACAGCTCCGACAACGTCCCCGGCGTGCCCGGCATCGGCCCCAAGACCGCCGCGCAGCTGCTCGAGGAGTTCGGCGATCTCGAGGGCCTGCTCAGCGGCGCCGCCAGCATCAAGCAGGCCAAGCGGCGCGAGGCCCTGCAGGAGCACGCCGCCAACGCGCGCCTCAGCCGGCAGCTCGTGCAGCTGCGCTGCGACGTCCCGCTGCCGCGCCCGCTCGACGAGCTCGCCGACCACGGCAGCGACCAGGCCACGATGGAGGCGTTCTTCGCCCCGCTGGGGTTCAAGAGCCTGCTCGGCCTCAAGAGCAAGGCCATCGAGCACAAGCCGCCCGAGGGCCCGCTCGAGCTGCGCCCCGGCGCCCCGCTCACCCTCGACAAGTCGCGCTACCGCACTCTCGGCAGCGAGGCCGAGCTGGTCGCCTACGTCGACGAGACGCTGGCGAAGAGCAGCAGCCTCGCGCTGCAGATCGTCGTCGACATCGCCGACTCGATGCGCGCCGCGCTGGTCGGCGTGGCCCTCGCGCCCGGCGGCGAGGGGCCCCGGCGCCGGCTTACGTCCCGGTCGCGCACGAGGGCGACGCCTTGCTGGTGAAACATGTCCCGAAGGACATCATCAGCGCCCAGCTGCGCCGGCTGACCACCGGCGCCCTGCCGCTGGTCGCCCAGGGGTCGAAGTTCCAGGCGATCGTGCTGCGCCGCCACGGCGTCGAGCTCGGGCCGCTGGGGATGGACCCCAAGCTCGCCTCGTACACCCTCGACCCCGCGCGCGCGTCCCACAACCTCGCCGAGCTGGCCAAGGACCTGTTCGCCTACACCGCGGGCGTCCAGGAGGACGTGCTCGGCAAGGGCAAGAAGGCGGTCACCTTCACCCGCGCCCCGGTCGACCGCACCACGCTCTACGCCTGCGAGCGCGCCGAGCTGGCCTTGAAGACAGGTGCCCACCTGCGCCCGCAGCTCGAGGAGTCGAGCGCGCTGCGCTCGCTGTTCGACGAGATGGAGATGCCGCTGGCGCGCGTGCTGCAGCGCATCGAGGAGACGGGCGTGCGCGTCGACGCCGGCGTCCTGGCCAAGCAGGGCGAGGTCATGGGCGCCGACATCGCGAAACTGCGGGCGCAGATCGCCGAGCACGCCGGCTACGACCTCAACCCCGACTCGCCCACGCAGCTGCAGAAGCTGCTGTTCGAGGACCTCGGCCTCGAGGCCGGGCGCAAGACCAAGACCGGCTTCTCGACCGACGCCGCGGTGCTCGAGGAGCTCGCCGCCTATCACCCGGTGGTCGGCCTCATCCTCGAGTACCGCGGCCTCACCAAGCTGAAGGGCACCTACCTCGACTCGCTGCCGCAGGAGATCAATCCGGTCACCGGGCGCCTGCACACCAACTTCCGCCAGGCGGTGGCGCAGACCGGGCGTCTGTCGAGCAAGGACCCCAACCTGCAGAACATCCCGATCCGCAGCGAGGTCGGCCGGCAGATCCGCGAGGCCTTCGTCGCTCCGCCGGGCAAGGAGCTGGTCGCGCTCGACTACTCGCAGATCGAGCTGCGGATCCTGGCCCACCTCTCGGGCGACAAGAACCTGGTGTCGTCCTTCCACGACGGCGTCGACGTCCACCGGCGCACCGCGGCCGAGGTGTTCGGCGTCGCCGAGCAGGACGTCACCGCCGATCAGCGGCGGATCGCCAAGGCCGTCAACTTCGGCGTCATCTACGGCCAGTCGGCGTTCGGTCTCGCGCGCCAGCTCGGCATCCCGCGCGGCAAGGCCGGCAGCTACATCAAGGTCTACTTCGAGAAGATCCCCGGCGTGTCGCGCTACATGGAGGAGCTCATCGACCTCGCCAGCGCGCGCGGCTACGCCGAGACCATCTTCGGCCGCAGGCGGCGGATCCCGAGCTCGCGCGCAAGGGGGCCGCGCGCTCCTACGGCGAGCGGATCGCCCGCAACACGCCGATCCAGGGCAGCGCCGCCGACATCATGAAGCGGGCCATGATCGCCGTCGACGCCGCGCTGGCCGACAAGCCGTGGGCGCAGATGCTGCTGACCGTCCACGACGAGCTCATCTTCGAGTGCGAGGCCGGCCGCGTCGACGAGCTCATCGCCCTCGCGCGTCCGCTGATGGAGGGCGCCGCGGGCGACAAGCTTCAGGTGCCTCTGCAAGTCGAGTCGGGGCACGGCCCGAGCTGGGCTGCGTGCAAAGGCTGAGGCGCGTCAGGCCGCAGCCATGTGGGCTGCGGCCTCCACCGTGGCGATGAAGCCGTCGGGGTCGTGGAGCGAGAGGTACAGCTCGCGACATCGCCAGGGGAACGGCGCGCGAACGCGCTGGGGCCGATTGAAGTGGATGCAGACCACCCCTTCGAGCGAGCCGATGAGACCGACGCGACCGCGGGCGCCGATCCGCAGACCGAGGCCGCTCCACCACGGCCAGGTCGAGCGGCTCACGTGCTCGATCTGCTCGAGCGCGAAGCTGCCGCGGAACAGCACTCCGAACTCCACCTCGACGTGTCCGCCCCCCACATGCACCGCCGCTCGTTCCCCCGAGGCCCGGAGCGGAAACAGCAGGGGTCGGAGCAGGGGCGTGATCCGGATGGGGAAGTCCATGGCCAGGGTCAACCATAGCACTCGGCGTGCGAACCCGGCCGCGCGAGTGATACCGTCGATCGCATGAACCCCACGCCCTCGCAGGCGGCGGCCCTGCTGCGCGCCGCGCCGATCCCGGCCGCGCTCCGCGAGATCGCCCAGATCCTCCACGACGCCGGACACGAGGCCGTGCTGGTCGGCGGCGCCGTCCGCGACGTGCTCCTCGGCCGGCTTCACGGCGACTGGGACCTCGCCAGCAGCGCCACCCCTGAAGAAGTCCAGGCGCTGTTCAAGAAGACGATCCCGACCGGCGTCGCCCACGGCACGGTGACCGTCGTCCATGGCCGCGGCGACAACCGGGTCCACGCCGAGGTCACGACTTTTCGCGGCGAGGGCCGCTACGAGGACGGGCGTCGGCCGGCCGAGGTCCGGTTCCTCCGCGACCTCCGCGAAGACCTCGCGCGCCGCGACTTCACCATCAACGCGTTCGCCTGGAACCCCATCCGCGAGATCTTCACCGACTGCTTCGACGGCCTCGGCGACCTCGGCCGTGGGCTCATCCGCGCCGTCGGCGACCCGGCCCAGCGCTTCCAGGAGGACGGCCTCCGGGCCATGCGCGCGGTCCGTCTGTGTGCTGTCCTCGAGTACAGGCTCGACCTCGACACCGCGGCGGCCATCGGCGGCGCGCTCGACGTCCTCGACAAGGTCAGCCGCGAGCGCGTCCACGTCGAGCTGTTCAAGCTGCTGGCGGCCGCGCGGCCGATCCTCGGCCTCCTGCCGATGGCCGAGACCGGCATCTGGTCGCGCGTCCTCGCCCCGCTCGAGCGTGAGGCGCAGTACGCCGCGATCGAGCACGTCGACCGCCTGCCGCGCGACCCGGTGATCCGCCTGGCGCGGCTGCTGTGGCCGCTGCGCGGCGACAAGGCCGTGATCGAGAGGGTGATCGACAACCTGCGCCCGAGCCGGGACGAGCGCGCGCGGGTCCTCGCGCTGACGAATCCCGCGCTGGGGCCGCTGGGGCACTCGCGCGACCCGCTGGAGATCCGCCGCGTCCTCGCCAAGGTGGGGCGCAAGTACGCCGCCGACGCGGCTGCCCTGCACGCGGGCGAGTGGGCCCAGAAGGTCACGATCGAGGAAGCCATCCGTGGCGCACCGCTGGCCGTCGGCGAGCTGGCGATCGGCGGCGACGACCTGGTCCGCGAAGGCCTGGCCACCCCGGGCCCGAAGCTCGGCAAGACGCTGGCCGACCTGCTCGACTGGGTGCTCGAGGATCCGCGCCGCAACACCGCCGAGCAGCTGCTGGCGCACCTGCGCGGCTGAGCGAGCGCGAAGCATCTGTCCCTCGGGACAGGCGCAGCGTGTTCATGCCTGATCGCCCAGGCGTGTATGCGCTTCATGTGTCTCGAGGGGCATGTTCTGCGCGAACCGGCGCTGATGAGCTCGCCAGCAGCGGCAGGCCAGGGCTAAAACGCGTCGGTCTTGAGAGCGAGCGCGCGCGGGGTCTCGGAGAGGACAAGGCGCTCGAGCGACATGTCGAGCTGGTGGCGGCGCCCGCCAGGTGGCCACGCGTGCGCGAGCGCGACGCGGATTCGAGAGCTCGGGCCACGTGTTCGGCCGGCGGCGCCGCCGCGAGGTCGGGCACGCGAGCGCGAGCGCTGCGGAACTCGAGGGCTCGAGCGACATTCCGGGCTGGCGGTGCCCGCGAGGTCGGATACGCGAGCGCGAGTGCGACGCACCTCCGCGGTCTTTGTCGTCGTGATGCGGAGGCAACTCGTTCTTCGCGGCGCTTCGGCGTCCTGACTCCTCGCCTCGACGGCCGGAGTCGCATGCGAGGCCTCGTCGCCGGGTGCGCGGGCTGGCGCGTCCCGCTCGCCGGGGTTACGCTGGGAACCATGCGCGGTGTCCGGGCGGTCGCCTGTGGGCTCGTGGTGGCGCTGAGCGCCGGTTCCGTCGCCGCCAAGCCGGCCGAGGGCCCGGTCAGCGAAAGCGTCCTGTGGAGCGACAACCTGACCGGCTACGCCGACCAGCGCGCGGCCGAGGGGGACCACGCCGGCGCGGCAGACTTCTACTTCCGCGCCCACGACCGCCTCACCGGCAGCGCCGCGCCGCAGCGGTTCCTCGGCAGCGCCCACGTGCCGCTCGAGAAGGGCGTCAACGCGGCGGCCGTCGCCCAGGCCCTCGATCCGCCGCGCACCGACCTGCTGTGCGCTGCCGACCTCCGCGTGGTCCGGCACGCGCGCCTGCTCGAGTCGGCCGACGTGCTCACGCCCGCGGCCGTCGCCGTGCTGCGCGGGGCCCGGTCCCGCATCGACGCCCGCCTGCGCGAGGCCGGGGCGATCTGCACCAACCCGACCGCCGCGATCCCAGCCTCCGTCGCGCTCAGCACGGTCGTGACCTATCCCGAAGGACATGTCCTCGGCGACCGGTTCCTCGAGCCCGGCGCGCTGGCCCGCGCCGCCCCGCTGGACAGCCCGTACGTGCCGGCCATCCCGCCGCGCTCGGGCAAGCGCGGCAAGCTGTGGACCAACCTCGGCGTCGCGTTGATGGCCGGCGGCCTGCTGGTGGTCGGGCTCGGCGTCGGGATGGCCGGACGCGAGCGCGACGCCTCGGCCGCGCTCAGCATCGTCACCGGCGCCGCTGCGTTCACCGTCGGCATGCCGATGCTCATCATCGGCGACAAGCGTCGCCGCGCCGCCGCCCTCGCGCTCGGCGGCCGCGGCCTCTCGGTCGCGTTCTAGCGGCGGAAGGCGCCGCCGCGCTCGCGGCCTCTCGGTGGCGTTCCAGTCGGTGGAAGACACCGCCGCGCTCGGCGGTCGCGGCCTCGGTGCGTCCTGCGGCGAAAGCCTGCGCTGCCGCAATGCGCCGCCAAGCCGCGGTGAGCGCCTGGCACGGCGAGGGATGCTGCCGCCGAGCTCGCACCGCAGGCTCGCACTCCGAGATGGTCGGCTCGACGCGTCACGCCCGCCCACCTGCCTTCTCGAACATGTCCTTCGAGGCATGCCTGATAGAACATGCCCTCGAGAACATGTCCCGAGGACCGAATCACACGAACGGCGAGCGGTACGGCGGCCGCTTGGGCGTGTTGAGCCCGAGCTCGGCGTAGCTGGCGCGCAGGTAGACCGCGTCGACCGTGGCGACGTCGGCAGGCGCCTCATGCAGGGCCGCGCGGGCGGCGGCGGCCCACAGTCCGGGTCCATCGGCGCCGGGGACCGCCAGCGAGCGCGCGCGCAGCTCGGCCGGCAGGGCGGAGGCGACCGCGGCCACTCCGGGACCGACCGCGCGGGCCTCGGCGACGAACTCGGCCGGCAACTCGGCGAGCACCTGCTCCAAGGGACAGCAGCGATCTTCGGCCAGGCGCTCGGGCCCGTCGTCGCCGAGGCGGAACGCCGCGGCGTAGACGTCGCCGCGACGGGCGTCGAGCAGGGCCAGCACCGGCCCGCGGACGCGCTCGGCCCCGGCGACGATCGCCAGGGTGCTGAGGCCGAACAGCGGGCAGTCGAGGCCGAGCGCCAGCCCCTTGGCGGTGGCGAGGGCGACGCGGCTGCCGGTGAACATCCCGGGCCCGAGGCCGCAGGCGATCGACCCGAGCTCGCGCGGCGCGACGCCGGCCGCGGCCAGCAGCGCCGAGATCCGCGCGGTCAGCTCGGCCGAGGCCGGTCGCCCGCGATCGTCGTGCGTCGCCTCGGCCACCGGCTGCGCCGAACCGGTCGCGCGATCGATGCGGCCGAGCGCCAGGGCGGTCCGCGGCGTCGAGGTGTCGAGCGCGAGGAGCCAGGTCGCCATCAGTCCATCCAGAAGCGGGTGATGTCGTTGCGCAGGGCGATCAGCAGCAGCACCAGGATGATCACGAGGCCGATCGCGCTGGCGACCTCGCGCGCGCGCTGGCCCAGCGGCCGGCGGCGCAGCGCCTCGAGCGTGAAGAACATCAGGTGCCCGCCGTCGAGGATCGGGATCGGCAGCAGGTTGACGAAGCCGAGGTTGATGCTGAGCAGCGCCATCAGCAGCAGGAACTGCCCGGGGCCTTGCTCGGCCGCGGTGCCGGCGACGTTGAAGATCCCGACCACCGAGCTGAGCTCGTCGACGCCGCGCTCGAGCGTCACCATCTGCCGCAGGCTCGTCCACATCATGCCGAGCATCGACAGCGTCTCGTCGACGGCCGAGCGCACGGCGTAGGTCACTCGCCCGCGGATCGGCTCGGGCGGCGGCACCTCGCGCTTGGCGTACGGCTCGGCCCCGAAGAACAGGTAGCTGCGCTCTTGCTTGTAGATCCCGCGGTGGGTGCGGATCTCCTGCTCCACGCGGACCGTGCGCGGCGCCTCGCCGGGCGACTGCACGCGCAGGTCGATCGGCTTGGTGCCCTGACGGTCGAGCATCACCGCGACCGTCTCCCAGCGCGTGACCGGCCGCTCGTCGACCGCGAGCACCCGATCGCCCGGGGCGAGCCCCGCCCGGGCCGCCGGCGAACCGGACGCGACCGTGCGGACGAACGTGTTGGCCGGCAACAGGCCCGTGCTCGCGCCGCCCTCGTGGCGCGGCAGCAGGCGGGCGTGGTGCGACGCGTACCACCAGTACGTGCCGAGCTCGCCGCGCACCGGCACCGCGCGCAGGTACGTCAGGCGCAGCAGCGCCGTGCCCTGGCGCGTCAGCTCGCGCTCGAGGTCCTCGACCGTCTCGATCGGCTCGCCGTTGATCGAGGTGATGATGTCGCCGGTCTGCAGGCCTTGCTCGTGCGCCGGCGAGTGGGTGTCGACGATGCCGATCTGCGGCGCGTAGACCCACGGGAACACGCCCAGCATGCCGCGCGCCTCGGGCTCGTCGACGGCGTTCTTGACCACGCTGCGGCGCGGCGTGACGAAGCGGTCGAAGCGGACCCCGTCGCGCTCGATCTGCAGCTTGACCTCGCGGTCGGGCGCCGCCCGCACGTGGTCCTGCATCTCGCCCCACGAGTGGATGTCGGTGCCGTCGATGGCGACGATGCGGTCGCCGGAGTGCAGCTCGCTGGTGGCGGCGGCCGAGTCGTCGAGCACGGTGCCGATCACCGGCGGCGCGATCACCGTGTGCCCGAGGTAGAACGTGAAGTAGAGCAGCAGCGGCAGGATCAGGTTGAACAGCGGTCCGGCGCCGAGGACCAGGTAGCGGGCCCACAACGGCCTGTTCCGCAGAGCTCGGTGCGCCTCGTGCGGCGCCAGTGGTTCGTCGGGGGACTGGCCGAGCAGCGTCACGTAGCCGCCGAGCGGGATCGGAGCGATCCGGTACTCGGTCTCACCGAGCTGGATCCGCGCCAACGCCGGACCGAAGCCGAGCGAGAAGCGGACCACCTTGACGTCGACCAGCTTGGCGGCCAGCAGGTGGCCGAGCTCATGCACGAAGATCAGCGGGCCGATCAGGAGGATGAACGCCAGAAATTGCGTCATCGACCGCCTCCGCGGCGTCGCTCGCGGGTACTGGCGCGGTCGCGCCCGGCTGCCTCCGTCCCGGACATGGCTGACTGTGGATACTCGACCCGGGGCCTCTGGCCGAGCGCAAGAGGAGTGATGCGCCTCACAGGTCGTGCGGGGGCGCTGGGGTCGCACGGACCCGGCCGTTTTCGCCACCTCGAATCAATTCAGCGCCGTACACTCGCGGAGCGCAGACTCCCCGTTCCTGCGGGCCCGAGCCCGCCTGAATCCCTGCGCCGAGGGCGTCGTCACAGGCGCCAGTTCTGACCTCCAGAGGATTTTCATGCTTCGCACGTCCGTCATCCTGGTCGCGAGCTTCGGGCTGCTCGCTGGTTGTGCCTCTTCTTCGGCGAACGCGCCGCAATCGAACTCTCCTGACGCCGGCAAGGTGGACTACGACGTCGGCACGCCCAGCAGCGGCGGTGGCAGCAGCACCCCGGCCGACGGCGACGGCGACGGCGGCAGCGAGCCCGCGATCAAGGGCCGCGACTCCACCACGACGCGCGGCGCTGCGGTCGGTCCCAAGGTCGTCAAGCGGATCGCGGCGAGCAAGCCGCCGAAGGCCGAGGAGCCCGAGACCCCCACGCCGGCCAAGCCCAAGCCGGGCCGCGCGGTCAGCCCGAACGGCCTCCTCGCCGAGGCCTTCACCATCCCGGCGGCCACCGAGAAGCTGCCCGACTTCGCCGGCCTGACGGCCACCAAGGCGTTCATCGCCAACGGCCTCGACGCCGCCGCCACCGCGCCGATCGCCGGCCTGCCCAAGAGCGTCGCCGCCCCGGTCGCGCTGCGCTTCACCGGCACGGTCAACGTCCTCACCGCGGGTGAGTACAAGCTGTGCGCCAAGACCGACGACGGCAGCCAGCTCTACATCGAGGACACGCTGATCGTCGACAACGACGGCGTGAAGACCGAGGCCACCGAGGTCTGCGAGCTCGTCAGCCTCGACCCCGGCGAGTACAAGCTCGAGCTGCGCACGTTCCACACCAGCGCCCCGATCGTCGTCGGCCTGGCGTGGGCCGAGGGCAAGGACGGCACCCCGGCCGCCATCCCGCTCAAGAACCTGTACAAGCCCGAGGGCGCCGACGCCCGCGCCAAGGCCGGCAAGTAGGCTGGCTCTTCGAGCAGGTCCTCGGCGACATGTCCCCGAGGGCCTGCTGATGGAGACATGACCCGAAGAGCATGTCCGCGAGGACATGCTCTTCGTGCGTCCGGCCCCGGCTACTCCTGCGCCGGGTCGGCGCAGGCGATCTGGACCCGCCGGGTCGGCGCCGACTCGGCGCGCACGACCACCTGGCCGCGGCCGGCGCGCAGGAGCGTCGCCTGCGAGCCGACCTCGAGCGTGCCGACGATGTCCTCGTCGACGGTCACGCCGTCGAGCGGCGCCACGTACCAGTGCTTCGTCGGCAGCTGGCCGAGCGCCACCCGGCTGCCGAGCTGCAGCAGGTGCGAGTGCAGGTCCTTGTCGAGCAGCGCGATCACGTCGCCCTCGTCGGACCCGTCCGCCTTCAGCAGGTCGGCGTGGTACAGGTAGTCGGCGGGGGTCGCGTCGGCGCTGGAGCCCTCGGGGCCGGGGACGAGCCCCGCGAGCACGTAGATCCCGAGCGGGTCGGCCGCGATCTGGGCGGGGAGGGCAGCACGGGTCCCGCGGTCGTCCACGCCACGTGATCGCGTCGCGTCAGCACCGGCGACTCCGCGGTCGGGTCGCGCTGGAGCGCGAGGCTGAGGATGAGGGTCTGGAACGCCGCCGCGGGCATCTCGGGAGCGGGCACCGCGTCGGGCCGCGTGGCGATCGAGAGCAGCAGCGCGGCCCCGGCGACGCTGCCCGGCTCGGCGACGTCCAGCACGTCGAGCGCGCGCAGGTCCTCCCACAGCAGCGGGCAGTTCATCTCGCTGAGCGGCGGGCAGGTCACGGTCGCGGTCAACGCCCAGCGCTCGCCGAGCCCCAGCTCCGGCGTCACCGCCGCCACGTGGACCGGCACCTCGCCGGCCCGCGTCAGCCGCGGCAGCGCGAGCAGGTGCGGGCTCTGGCCGAGGAACACCAGGCGGTAGAACCACTCGGTGCTCGTGTCGTCGGGGAAGTCCGCGAGCGTCGGCCCGGCGGACAACTCGGCCACGTCCTCGTCGATCCGCCACAGCCGCGCCTCGTCGCCGCGGTCGAGGGTCAGCCAGGTCTGGCCCTCGATGGGGCCGCGCGTCAGCGTGAACTCGTGCGCCATGCCGACGGTCGTCAGGTCCACACCGGGGATGTCCTCGGGGACACGTCGGAGCTCCAGCTCGCCGGGGTGTTCGCTCGCCAGGTACCACGTCGCGTCCTCGCCGCTGCGGGCGATCGCGGCCGCGTGGATCCGCCAGCCCGGGAGCACGTCGGGGTCGGCGACCGCGAGCTCGATGTCCCGGCACGTGCGGCCGACGTCGAGGACCAGCCCGGGCGGCGTCACCGGGCTGCAGGCGCCGAGCAGCGCCGCGCCGACGAGTCCGCGAGCCCGCATCGCCGCCATGATACTCGCGACGCCGCGACGTGGCCCGCGAATCACTCGAGCACGGCGCGGATGGCCGCGATCGTCGCCTCGGCCAGGCGGTCGAGCTCCGCGTCGTCGATCACCAGCGGCGGGAACCAGTAGATCGTGTCGTGCAGCGGCCGCAGCAGCACGTCGTGGGCCAGCGCGGCCTCGCGCAGCAGCAGCCCGAGCCGGCCGTCGCGCGCCCCGGGGCTGCCGGCCGCGGGGACGACCTCGAGCGCCGCGATCATCCCCGCCTGGCGGTGGGCCACCACCGCGGGGCAGGCCGCCGCGACCGCCCGCCTCCGCGCCGCCATCGCCTCCACGCGGGCCGGCAAGCGGGCCAGCAGGTCGGTCGAGCGGAACAGCTCCAGCCCCGCGATCGCGGCCGCGCAGGCGATCGGGTTGGCCGTGAACGTGTGGCTGTGGAGGAAGCTGCGGGCGGGCGAGCCGCGGAAGTCGACGTCGAAGCCCTCGCGCACCAGCACCGCCGCCAGCGGGAGGATGCCCGCCAGCCCCTTGCTGAGGCACAGCAGGTCGGGCTGCACTTCCGGCCATGTACTTGCGAACATGTGCCCGGTGCGGCCGAAGCCGACCGCGATCTCGTCGGCGATGACGTGGATCCCGAGGCGTCTGGCCGCGCTCGCCAGCTCGCGGTAGAAGCCGGCGCCGGTCATCGTCATCCGCCCCGCGCACTGCACCAGCGGCTCGATCACCACCGCCGTCAGCTCGTGCGCGTGCTCCTCGAGCGCAGCGATCGCGGCCTGCGTCTCGGGCGCGTCGCGGCCGAGGTCGGACGCGAGGTCGGCGTGCTCGTGCTCGCGGAAGCTCGGGGCCGGCAGCTCGAGCGGCGAGAAGAGCAGGGGGGCGAACATGTCGCGGTACGCGCTGGCGCCGCAGAGGGCCAGCGCGCCCAGGGTCTCGCCGTGGTAGCCGTTGCGCAGCGTGGCGAAGCGGCGGCGGCCGGGTTCGCCGCGCTGCTGGCGGGCCTGGTAGCTGAGCTTGAGCGCGACCTCGACGGCCGCCGAGCCGCAGTCGGCGTAGAACACCCGCTCGTAAGCGGGCGGCGCCGCGGCCAGCAGCGCCTCGGCGAGCGCGACCGCGGGCTCGTGGGTGAAACCTGCGAACATCACGTGGTCGAGGCGCTCGACCTGCTCGCGGACCGCCGCGACGATGGCCGGGTGGCCGTGGCCGTGGACGCACGTCCACCACGACGCGATCGCGTCGAGGATCGCCCGTCCGCCGGCCTCGTAGAGCCAGCATCCGCGGGCGCGTTCGACGGCGATCGGCGGCAGGCGGTCGAGATCGGCGAAGTGCGTCGCCGGGTGCCAGACGTGCGCGCGATCGCGGTCGATGAGCCTCGCCACGCCGGCGAGGCTGACCTCAGGCGCGCGCGGCCGTCAAGCCCCGGCGGACGCGCAGGCCGGCCCATCGCCGCCCGCGCCGGCTTTGGCCCGACCTGCCCGCGTCCGTGCGGTCCCCATTGCGTGGGCCGGGCCGCTCGCGCAACCTTGCGGTGGGCGCGGCTCGCGACCGGTCGCGCCGCCTCGGGTTTTTGCCATGCAGCGCACGCTCTCGACCCTTCGTACCGCCCTCCGTTCGCTCCCACTGTTCGCCGGGCTGTTCACGGCCGCCGTCGCCGGTGGCTGCGTGCTCTACGGCGAGCCCGACGACTACAAGACCTGCCAGGAGGTCGCGTGCGGCAACCATGCCAGCTGCGGCGACGGCCAGTGCTTCTGCGACGCGGGCTACGAGGGCAACCCGTACACCGGCTGTCAGGACGCGACGCCCGCCGTCGACGACAAGTGCGCCAAGGACTGCGGGCAGAACGCCTACTGCTCCGAGGGCGAGTGTTACTGCGAGCTCGACCACGTCTACGTCTGCGGTGAGAACGCCGGGTGCATGCCGACCGAGCGGCTCTGCGACAAGACCGCCGACTGTCCCAACGGCGCCGACGAGGCCACCGCGGTCTGCTCCGCGCCGGTCTTCCAGGAGTGGTTGCTGACGGACGACTGCGACGACGGCCTCGACATCGAGTGGAAGCTGTTCGCGCAGGACCGCGACTGGGCCTGGCCCAGCGTCGATTCGTCCTTCCGCACCGCGGGCCGCGGCGTCGACGTCTACCAGACGAT
This sequence comes from Nannocystis pusilla, assembly GCF_026626665.1. Taxonomy (GTDB): domain Bacteria; phylum Myxococcota_A; class Polyangia; order Nannocystales; family Nannocystaceae; genus Nannocystis; species Nannocystis pusilla. The sequence goes on along the minus strand of NZ_JAPNKE010000002.1, from coordinate 4,181,229 downwards.
TCAGTGCTTCGAGGGCGAACAAATCTGCTTCGCCGGCGCTTCCGGGACGTCACCTGGGGCTTCAACCTCGACGGCTCCGGTCAGTGCGACGCGTGTTGTGCCGCCTGCGGCTCCCAAGATCTGCTGGATCTCGGGTTCCTCACCTGCGAGGGCTGAAGCCCCGGCGAGGCGCGGGGGTGCGCGGGCCCCTTGCTTTTGCGCCTGATTGCCGCTACGTCTCCCCCGTCGCGTGTATCTCCGTCAGGGCCACATGCGGCGTGGTGGACTTCCATGACAGAGATCGCCCAGCTCTTCGAATCTGCGCTCCGACAGAATCGGGCCACGCTGCTGCGCAAGGCCGCGATCAACACGGTGGCGCGGATGCCGGCCACCACCAAGCTCAGTGAGCTGCTCAGCAGCGAGGCCGGCGCCTCGATCCGCCAGCTCAGCATCAGCGAGCTGCGCGAGGCCCTCGCCGCGCTGGTGCCCGCACGGGCCGCCCGCCCGGCGGCGGCAGCGGCGACGACGACGAGCGAGGGCGAGGGCGCGGCCAACGGCGCCGGCGAGGCGCGCGAGGTCCAGGTCTACAAGCAGATCCTCACCGCCATCGAGGACGAGCCGCTCACCATCGGCCAGCTCGCCAAGCGCATCGACTGCGACATCGCCGAGCTGCGCGGCTACCTCGCGTGGATGAAGAAGATGGGCAAGATCGACAGCTCGGGGCGGGCCCGCGCGACCCGCTATCACAAGCCGGCCGGGGCCTGAGCCGCCGGCGCTCGCACCTCATGGCATTCGCGGTCGCCGACTTCCCCGAGCAGGTCGCCGCGCTCAAGCACGACCTCGGCAAGTACGTCGCCTGGATGTCGGCCAACCTGGGCGACGACCACTGGCACGGTCCGCTGCGCGACGAGCTCGTCGAGGCCCTGCGGCGCGACCTGCTCCGCACGCGCAGCGGCGGCGACGGCACCGTCGAGGCTGCGTGGGAGCTGTGGACGCGCTTCGCCGCCGACTGGCCGCGTCCGTTGCCGGCGCCCGAGCTCGTCGAGGTCGAGGCCGCCGTCGACGTTTTGCGCACCCACGGCCCGGCCCTCGCGCGCGGCGACCGCGACGCCATCGCCGCCGCGCGCCCGCAGATCCGCGCCGCCCAGCAGACGATCCGCAGCGAGCTGCAGAAGCTGCATCGGCGCCTCCAGTCCGCCCGCGGGTGATTCGTGCCGTCGATCCTCATCATCGACGACGAGGACAACTACCTCGAGCTGTGCCGGCGCTACATGCCGGAGCACAGCTTCTTGCCGCCGGCCCGCAACTACCGTGAGACCGCCGCGGCGCTGCGGCGCTACGCCGGCCAGGTCGACCTCGTCCTGCTCGACGTCCACTTCAACATCCCCGACGCCGAGCTGCTGCCGCACGACAAGCAGCCGCTGCTCGCCCGCGGCGGCGACCCGGGCAAGGTGTTCGAGCGGCTGCGCCGCAGCCAGGGCCTCTACATCCTCGACCAGATCCGGCAGAGCCACCCCGACCTGCCGGTGATCGTGATGACCTCGCGCGACGACCTGCCGCTCGAGGCCGACGCCGAGCGCCTGCGGGCCGAGGACTACACGTATCTCCTCGCCGACGACTACCTCGACGCGCGCGCGCTCAAGCTGCAGATCGACGGCATCCTCGCCCAGCGCGAGCGCCACGTCGCCGCCGCCAGCGAGCCGTTCTATTGGGGCAACTCCGCCGCCATGATCGGCCTGCGCCGCCGCCTCGGCATCCTCGCGCGCGGGCGCCTGCCGGTCATCATTCAAGGCGCCACCGGCACCGGCAAGAGCCTCGTCGCCCGCGAGTTCATCCACCCTCGCTCCGAGCGCGCCGGTCCGTTCGTCGCGGTCGACCTCTCGACCCTGCCGAACGACCTCATGGCCGCGCACCTGTTCGGCGTCGTCAAGGGCGCCTACACCGGCGCCACCAGCTCGCGCGAGGGCGTGCTCGCGCGAGCCCACGGCGGCACCCTGTTCCTCGACGAGATCGGCAACCTCGGCCTCGAGCTGCAGAAGTCGCTGCTGCTCGTGCTGCAGGAGGGCGCGTACCGCCCGATCGGCGCCACCAAGGAGCTGCAGACCGACATCAAGTTGGTCGTCGCCACCAACGAGAACCTCGCCGCCATGGTCCGCGCCGGCCGCTTCCGCGAGGATCTCTACATGCGCCTCAACCCGGCCACGGCGGTCACCTTGCCGGGCCTCCGCGATCGTCGCGACGACTTCCAGGAGCTGCTCGAGTGGTTCATGCGCCGCGTCACCGCCGAGGCGTATAACCGCGATCTGCTGGCCCAGTACGCGGAGCAGCGCGGCCTCCCGGCGCCGGGCCCGAACGACAACCTCGCGGTCACCGTCGGGCGATCGATCCCCCCGCGCGGCGACGCCCGGCGCATGCACGTCCTCCTGCACCCCAGCAGCTTCAAGCTGTTGCAGGAGTTCGACTGGCCCGGCAACTTCCGCCAGTTCGAGATGACCCTCTCGAACCTCCTCACCTTCACCCTCGTCGACCTCGTCGACCGGCCCGAGCGCATCGAGCCGGAAGATCTGGGCGAGGCCGGGCGTCCTGACATCATCCCGATCTTGCCGCGCACCGTCAGCGACCTCTTGCGGCCGATGACCGCCCCGACCGCGTCCGAGGCGCCGGTCGAGGAGGTCGCGGCCGACGGCGCCGAGCTCGCGCGCCTGGCGATCGTCGTGCGCCCGGGCGACTCGCTCAACGCGGTCTCGTGCGCGGTCGAGCGCCAGTACCTGGAGCACCTCTACGAGCGCTGCCTCGGCGACCTCGGCAAGATGGGCGAGATCCTCCTCAACGACGCCGGGGCGGGGCGCAAGATCCAGCTCCGCATGAACCAGCTCGGGATCAAGCTGCGCCGGCTCAAGCGCCGCGCCGACGGCTAGGCGAAGGCCATGCGTCGCTCGCCGCCTGCTACTCTGTCGCCTCGGGCCGGGCGGCGCGGGTCGCCGGGCCCGGGTCTCACCACTCGGGCGGGGGGCTAGCGACCGTGCGCAAGGGACATGTCCGATCGGCAATGCGCCTTGGGGCATGCCTGTTCGCACATGTCCTGTGGGCCAGCCCATCCGTGGCCGCGGCGGCGCCGGTCCCGACGGTCAGCAAGGCGAGCAAGAAGCCCGGCAAGGCCGACGAGCCCACCATCAAGCCGGTCTACGACCCGCTGGCCGAGCTGCCGCTGCCGCCCGAGGAGGACAGCGCGTTCGAGGAGCCGGGCGGGCTCACGCCCGAGCAGCGGATGGAGCAGTTCGACGTCAGCATGAGCCGGGCCGCGCGGTTCGAGCGCGAGGGCCGGCCGGACGACGCCCTGCGCGAGTACAACAACGCCCTCAAGCTGCAGCCCGGCGACCCCGGGGCGCTGCGCGGTCGGGCCTATCTGCGGGCCCGTCGCACGCGCGAGAACACCTGCCCGCGGCGCGCCATCGACGACCTCAAGCTGCTGCGCACCTACGATCCGCGCGGGCTGTGGTTGGCCGAGCGGCGCACCCTGGTCGAGTGGATGGGCCGCTGCGACGAGCGCTACGACGACGAGCGGCTGAACCTCGCGCTCGAGATCGCCGAGCAGGACCCGCGCACCGAGGGCCGGCCGCCGGAGATCCGCTACACCGTCGCCTCCTTGCTCAGCAAGCAGGCCGAGAAGGCCGTGTCGACGCGAGAGCGCGACAGCCAGCGCGAGGCGGCGCTCAAGCAGCTCGACCTCTACCGCCGCGACTGCACCGCCGGCGGGCGCAAGCCGGGCGCCGAGGCGCTGCGGCTGCAGGCCGACCTGCTGCTCGAGCAGAACGACCTCGAGGGCGCGATCGCCATCAACGAGGAGCTCAGCGCCGCCTATCCCGGCACGCCGCTGGCCAAGCAGGCCAAGGAGCAGCTCGACGAGCTGCGCCTGCAGGTCGAGCTCAACAAGCTGGAGAAGGAGCAGGGCGGGCGGCCGAGCGAGTTCGCCGAGCAGAGCTACCGGCGGGCGCTCGCCACGATGCGGGCCGGCGACCTCGACGCCGCCGAGCGCGAGCTCCTGGCCGCGATCGAGAACTCGCCGTGGTACCCCAAGGCCCACTACACCCTCGGCGTCATCTACGCCCGCAAGGGCCGGATCCCCAAGGCCGTCGACCAGCTCAAGCTCGCCGTGCGCATGGATCGCTTCGACTACGAGGCTCACATGGCGCTCGGCCTCGTCTACAAGAAGCAGTTCGCCGGCGCCGAGGACGTGCGGGCCATCGAGCACCTCGAGAAGGCGCTGCTGCTGCGGCCCGACCTGCATCACCTCCACATCCTGCTCGGCGAGCTCAACGCCCGCGAGAACCGCGAGGCCGCGCGCCGACACTACGAGCGGTTCCTCCGCACCGCGCCCGACGACGACCCCGATCGCCCGCAGGCCGAGCGCGCGCTCAAGGACCTCACGCAGGAGGTCAGCCCCGAGGAGCCGCTCTACCTCAACGAGCCGCCCGACAACCTGCAGCGCCTCGATCCGTCGCTGCAGCGCATGATCAACGAGGCCTACCTGCGCGTCTCCGAAGAAGGCGACCTCAACCAGGCCGAGAAGATCCTGCAGCGCGCGCGAGCGGTTCCGCAGCGAGCCGGTCGTCTACAACGAGCTCGCCAAGGTCGTGTACGCCCAGGGCCGCACCGGCGACGCGCGGCAGTTCTGGGAGCAGAGCCTGGCGCTCGCCGAGGAGCAGATGGAGGTCCACGAGCGCCTCGGCATCTTGCTCGAGCGCGACCTGCCGGCGCAGTCGACGGTGCACCTGCGCCGCGCCGCCGAGCTCGGCTCCGCGACCGCGCGCTTCCGCCTGGCCAAGCGGCTGTGGGACGACTACCACCTGATCGAGGCCTCGGAGCAGCTCGACCAGTTCTTGCGCGAGGCCGACGAGTACAACCTGCACTGGGACGCCGCGCACCGCCTGCGCGACCGCATGGACGCCATTTTCCTGCGGATCTACCTCGGCGCCGGGGCGCTCGCGTTCTTGCTGGTGGCGATCCCGGCGTGGCAGGTCTACCGCCGCCTGCGCGGGGCCTCGCTGGCGCAGATGCTCGAGCGGGCGCCGAAGAGCTTCCCCGAGGTCGCGCGGATCTTGAGCCTCATCCGCCACGAGATCCTCAAGCACAACACCGCCTTCTTGTCCGACGTCGGCCGCGCGCTCGAGATGGACGAGCCCGACGCCGAGGCGCGCACCGCAGTCGTGGCCGCCCGCCTGTTCGGCGCCTCGCGCGACCGCAACGAGTCGAGCCCGGCGCCCGGGCGCGGCTCGCTGCGCGAGCGCGGGATCCACGGCCGCTTCCTCGGCTACGTCGACGAGCTGCAGAAGGTCGGCCGCAGCCACAACATCAACCTCAACCTCTATCGCAAGGACCCGATCTTCAGCGCCATGATCGCCGCCTTCGAGGACCTGCGCGGGCTCGAGGGCCTGCAGCGGGCGCCGAACCGCGAGCGGCACGGGCTCAAGCTCGAGTGGGCGCGCCGGCTCAGCCGCAGCGGCCACGTCCTCGGCCGCAAGGCGTTCGAGGAGCTGTCGGGCGTGATCCGCTCGCTCTGCATCGTCGCCGTCGATCCGGCCACGATCCGCGAGATCTTCGCGCAGGTGGTCGCCGAGCCGCAGTTCGCCAAGGTGCAGATCGCCGAGCCGCAGATCGCCGGCGAGGGCGCCAAGATCCGCGTGTTCCACACCGACCTCGAGGACATCGTCACCAACGTGCTGCGCAACTCGTTGCAGTCGAGCGTGCTCTACAGTCCGAAGCCGATCGCCCTGGGCATCGACCTCGTCACCGAGATGGACGAGATCACCGGCCTGTCGACGCTGGCGATCCGGATCAAGGACCGCTCGAGCGAGCAGCTGAGCAACGAGATGCTGCGCGGTCGTTACGTCGAGCGCGGCATGGGTATCACCGCCGACCTCCTGTCGCGCTACGACGGCTCGATCGCCGTCGAGCCCGAGCGCGGCTGGCAGAAGGCGGTGGTGCTGCGCTTCTTCACCGTGGAGGAGGGGCCATGAGCGAGATCAAGGTCCTCGTCGTCGAAGACGGGGACGAGTACCTGACCAACCTCTCGACCTTCGTGTCGCGGGGGATCCGCTACACGCAGGCGAAGAGCGGCGAGCAGGCGTGCGCGCTGCTGTCGTCGCTGCAGCCGGACCTCGTGTACCTCGACATGCGCTTCGACCGCACGCCGATCGAGGCGCTGCTCGGCGACCTCGTGGCGCTGACTGCCCGCTTCAACGGCGACGTCGCCCGTGCGCGCCTTCCAGCAGGACAACCAGGGCCTGTTCGTGCTGCGGGCGCTGCGGGACGCCGGCTTCCGCGGGCCGGTGATCCTGTCGTACGACTTCGGCGCGGAGGAGCGTCGGTTCCGCGCCCTGTCCGAGCGAGATCCGGCGCTCAGCTACTGCCCCGACTACGCCGACGCCGACACCATCTACGCCGCGATCCAGCGCGCCGTCGGGCGCACGCCCGCGTGACAATCGGCGCCGTTTGGCGCATCGTCCGCCTCATGCAGCCCGCGATTCGGGTCATGATGATGCCGCGCGACACCAACGCGCACGGCACGATCTTCGGCGGTCACATCCTCAGCCTGCTCGACCAGGCCGGAGCGGTCGCGGCGCACGCCGTCGGCGCGCGCAAGGTCGTGACCGTGGCGATCCGCGAGGTCGTGTTCAAGGAGCCGGTGCACGTCGGCGACATCGTCAGCCTCTACGCCGAGGTCACGAACGTGGGGTCGACCTCGCTGACGATCCGCGTGCGGGTCGAGGCGCACGAGCCGATCGGCGGGCGCAGCGTCGAGGTCACCACCGCCGAGCTGGTCTACGTGCAGGTCGACGACCGCGGCCGCCCGGTGCCGATCCAGCGCACACTTCCGCCCCGCGACGCGGAGTGCTAGCTTGCCGGCATGAAGCTCCTCACCGGTTCCGTGTTCGCCCTGTCCCTCGGTCTCACGGTCGGCTGCGCCGAGCAGCCGGGCAAGAAGAAGGAAGAGGAGACCAAGACCGAGGCGAAGACGGTGGGCGGCAAGACGGTCGAGACGAAGACCGAGACGAAGACCGAGACCAAGCCGGCCGACGCCGCGCCCGCGCCGGCTCCGGCCCCCGAGGCGAAGTAGTCCGGCGATGCGGCTGCCGCTCCGCCACCCGCCGCACGGACGCGACGCGGTGTTGCGGCGCTGCGCCTATCTCGAGGCGCTCGCCGAGCACGCGCGCGGCCTGGCCTTGGGGCCAGCTGCCGAGCTGGTCGCGCCTCGCGGCTCGCGCGGGCGGTTCGGCAGCGCCCTGCAGTGGCACTTCGGGCTCGAGCCGCACGACGGCCTCGATCGCCTCGACTGGGAGGACCGCATCGAGCTCAAGCTGGTGTCGGTGTGGCGCGCCCGCGACGGCCTCGCCTGCGACAAGCTCAAGGTCTGCGACCTCACGATCGACCCGTGGCACAAGCTCAGCAACGTGCTGTGGGTGTTCGCCGATCGTTTGACGCGCGTGGTCGTCGGCCACCGCTTTACGCGCCTGAGCGGGCCGATGCGCGAGCGGCTCGAGGCCTCGTGGACGATCGATCCGCACTTCGAGAAGCCGTCGCTGTTCGTCGAGGCGCGCGAGCAGGAGCAGCGACAGGCCCCGGCGTACTACCTCAGCGCCGCGTGGTTCCGCGCCGAGGGGCTGCTCCCGCGCGAGCTGCCGGGCGTGCTGCCGTTCGACTCGCGCTGGTGGTCGGGCGCGCGGACGGGCGGGCGGGATCCGCTGATCACGCTGTGGCGCGGCGAGGCCCAGGGCGAGCTCCTGTGTCCGCGCTGCGGCGGACCGATCCGCGCCGACCACGAGCGCCTCGGGCGCGACGGCTGGGCGCCCGCGGTCCACGCGATGCCGTTCGGCGAGCGCTGCGGACTGCGCGCTCACTTCGCGGTGGCGGCCTCGCACCTGGCTCTCGGGCCAGGTGAGCCGGGCCGCGCGGAGCTCGAGTCGGCGCTGCAGGGGCTGCTCGGGTCCGACCAGGTCGAGCGCCTGGCCGACCACGTGGTCGAGCCCGAGGACCACCTGCACTGAGCTCCGGCGGGCCTTAAATCGAGAACCCGAGATGCCGACCAGCATCCCGGGTCCCCCCCAGATCTAAGATGTTGCTACTGCACCGACCAAGCGAAGCGCGACAAGCTCAAAACGACTCGATAAGCCAGGCGAATTCTAAGTCAGGCGCGAAGGTTCAAGCCAGAAGAAGCTAAATAAGCGGTAAGTGGCGCAAGAGAAGCCAGAAGAAGCCAAGGCGTAAGTCAGAAGGCGAAGCGGAAGGGCTAAGGTAAGTAGGGTCGTCGTTTCCGGCGACACCGACCTAGGAGTGCAGGGCACGAGCCAGGTTGGCAAGTTGTCGAGATCATTGATGACAGGTTGTCAGGTGCGGCGCCGCTCCGCGCCGGTATGACATCCCTGTCAGGCCTGGCCCGCCGGCCGCCGCGACAGGCCATGACATCGATGTCGTGCGCGGGCGGGGCCGGACATCGCGCGTGCCGCGGGCATCTGCTAGGAAGTCCCGCACAGAGGCCCCATGTCCACGAATTCGCGGCCACGCGTGACGATTATTGGCGGAACCGGCTACGGCGGCGCCGAGCTGATCCGGTTACTTCGTTGGCACCCCGGCGTCGACCTGGTCCGCGTGACCAGCATCGACCAGGTCGGCGAGCCGCTGGAGGCGGTCCACCGCAACCTGCCGAAGACCGGCCTGGTGTTCGAGAACATCCCCGCGGCCGAGGCCGCCCGTGACGTCGACGTGGTGTTCCTCGCGCTGCCGCACAAGGTCAGCGCGACCATGGCGGGCGAGCTCGCCGACGTGCCGGCGCGGGTGATCGACCTGTCCGGCGACTTCCGCCTGCGCGACAAGGACGCCTACAAGACTTTCTACGGCGACGTCCACCCGCACCCCGAGCACCTGGGCTCGTGGGTCTACGGCCTGCCGGAGCTGCACAAGGAGGCGATCCGCGCGGCCCGCAGGGTCGCCTCGCCGGGCTGCTTCGCCACCGCGATCGCCCTCGGCCTGCTGCCGCTGGCCCGCGCCGGCCTGCTGCGCGGGGCGATCCACACCGTCGCCATGACCGGCTCGTCCGGCTCGGGGGCGTACGCGCAGATCGGTACGCACCACCCGCTGCGCGCCGGCAACCTCAAGACGTACAAGGTGCTGAACCACCAGCACACGCCGGAGATCGAGCAGACGCTGCGCGACGCGGCCGGCCGCGACAGGCGGGCGAGCGAGTTCTCGCTGGCGTTCGTGCCGGTGTCGGCGCCGCTGGTGCGCGGGATCCTGGCGACCAGCATCGTCCCGGTGCCCGGCGACCTCGACGTCAAGGCGCTCTACGGCGAGTTCTACAAAGATGCACCGTTCGTCCGCGTGCTCGGCAGCAAGGTCGGCGCCGAGGTCGTGGCGATCAAGGGCAGCATGTACGTCGACCTGTCCTGGACTTTGGGACAGGTCGATCCCGCGACCGGTCAGCGCCAGCTGGCGGTGGTCACCGCGCTCGACAACCTCGTCAAGGGCGGGGCAGGGCAGGCGGTGCAGTCGATGAACCTGATGCTCGGGCTCGCGGAGACGGCCGGCATCGACGCCCCGGGGTTGTGGCCATGACGACGGCGGTCCTCAAGTTCGGCGGCGAGGTCATCGCCGACGCCCCCGCGCTGGCGGCGGTGCTCGGCGATGTCGCCCGCCTCACCGCGTCCGGGTGGAAGTTCGCCATCTGCCACGGCGGCGGGCCCCAGGCCAACGCGCTGCAGGAGCGCCTGGGGCTGCAGCCGGTCAAGGTCGGCGGCCGGCGCGTCACCGACGAGGCGACGCTGCAGGTCATGAAGTACGTCCTCGCCGGCGAGCTCTCGGTCGACGTCGTCGCCGCCGCGCTCGCGGCCGGGCTGGGCGGCGCGCTCGGGCTCTCCGGCGTCAGCGCGGGCCTGGTGGCGGCGCGCAAGCGTCCGCCCACGCGCGTGAGCGGCGGCGGCGAGGAGCTGGTCGACTTCGGCCTGGTCGGCGACGTCGTCGAGATCCGCACCGCCGTGATCGAGCACCTGTGGGCCGGCGGGTACACGCCGGTGATCAACACGCTCGGCGTCGGGCTCGAGACCGCGGGCTTCGCCTGCCCGGTCTTCAACATCAACGCCGACACGGTGTCGTCGGCGATCGCGGGCGCGCTCAAGGTCGACCACCTGTTCCTCATGACCGGCGTGCCGGGCGTGCTGCGCGACAAGGACGACCCGAGCACGCGCATCGCTCGCCTCAGCGCCGCCGAGGCGCGCGGGGCGATCGAGATGAAGGTGATCGTCGGCGGCATGATCCCCAAGGTCGAGGAGGCGCTCGCCAACCTTGCCCTCGGGATCGGCGCAGTGCACATCCTCGGCGCCACCGCGGGCGCGCTGCAGGCCGAGGCGGCGACGCCCGGCAGCGTCGGCACCGTGCTGGTCGCGTGAGGCTGCTACACTCGCGGCCCATGCGCGACCCACTCCTCGGCGCCGCCCTGCGCGCGGCCGTCGACGCCGCCTTCGAGACCGAACAGGTGCCGCTCCTGCAGCGGCTGGTCGACCTCCCGAGCCACACCTACGCCCGCGACGACGTCGAGATCGCCGCCGCGGCGCTCGACGAGGCGGCCGCGGCGGTCGGGCTCACCTGTACCAGTACCGGACCCTTCGGGCAGGTTCGCCGACCATCGCGTGTACGCCGACGCCAGCGTGGGCGACGGACCGTCGCTGGCGCTGGTCGGGCACATCGACACCGTGTTCCCGCGCTCGCTCGGCTTCCTGAGCTTCCGCCGCGATGGCGACGTCGCCCGCGGCCCCGGCGTGCTCGACATGAAGTCGGGGCTCACCTCGGTGATCTTCGCCCTGCGCGCGTTGCGGGCGGTGGCGCCGGCGCGCGCGGGCTTGCCGGTGCGCTTCATCGTCGTAAGCGACGAGGAGGTCGGCTCGCCGAGCAGCGCGGCGATGTACCGCGAGCTGGCGCCGAAGCTGACCGGCGCGCTGGTGTTCGAGTCGGGCCGCGAGGGCGACACGATCGTCACGCGGCGCAAGGGCGGCGGGCTGTTCACGATCACGGTGCGCGGCAAGGCGGCCCACGCCGGCAACAACCATCACAAGGGCGTCAACGCCATCCACGCGCTCGCGCTGCTGGTCGATCGCGTCGAGCGGCTCACCGATTATTCGCGCGGCAGCACGCTCAACGTCGGGCTCATCGAGGGCGGCACCGCCAAGAACACGGTGCCCGCGAGCGCGAAGTGCCAGATCGACGCGCGCTTCGAGACCGTGGCCGACGCCGAGCGCGTGGCCGCGTTCCTGCAGGCGCTGCAGCGCGATCCGTTCGCCGGCCTCGCGGACGTGCCGGAGCGGCTGCGCGGGGTCGCGGTCGAGGTCAGCGGCGGCATCACGCGTCCGCCGATGGAAGCGTCGGCGGCGAGCCAGCGGCTGCGCGGGGTCTACGAGCCCTACGCCGCGGCGTGCGGTCTACAAGTCGGCGAGTGCCCGCTCCAGGGCGGCGGCTCCGACGCCAACTTGCTCGCGGCCGACGGCGTGCCCTGCGTCGACGGCCTCGGCCCGTACGGGCAACACTTCCACGAGACCGAGGAGTGGTGCAGCCTCGACAGCCTGCGTCGTCGAACGGCGGCGCTGGCGTGCTTCCTCGCGGAAGAGGCCGGTACGTGCTTCCGGTGACGCCCGCTTGCGGAGCTCTCGCGTCTCGTGAGAATTCTGCAGGACGCGCCGATGAGCGATGCCGACGTCCTGGGGCTGTTGATCGTCGTCCTGTGTCTGGCCGCGAGCATGTTCTTCTCCGGTTCGGAGACCGCGATCACCAGCCTCGACGCGCACAAGGCCAAGCGCCTGGTCGAGGACGGCGGGCGGCAGGGTCGCATCGCGGCGTTCTGGGTGCGTGAGCCGGTGCGGGTGCTGTCGACCATCTTGGTCGGCAACAACATCGCCAACACGTTGATGGGCGCGGTCGTGACGGCGCTAGCGATCCGTCACCTCGAGGGCGGGCCGTGGGGCGGCTGGGCGGTCGGAGGCGCGGTGTTCGTGACGACCGTGCTGCTGCTGATCCTCGGCGAGATCACGCCCAAGGCGCTCGGCCGGATCTACGCCGAGCGGCTGGCCCTGCCGGCGCTGTGGGTGCTGCGCGGGCTCAGCAAGCTCATGGCGCCGGCGCTGTGGTTGCTCACCACGATCACGGGCGTGATCGTCCGGCGCTTCGAGCCGAAGGACGGCGGGTCGGGCGGCAGCAAGGTCACCTCCGACGACATCGGCTATCTCGTGCAGGTCGGCCAGCGCGAGGGCTCGATCGATCCGGGGCAGGCCATGCTGCTCGCCGGCATCGTCCGCTTCGAGGCCAAGATCGTCCGCGACATCATGATCCCGGCCAGCCGGATCATCGCGGTCAACTTCGCGTGGACCGTCGCGCAGGTGCGCCAGGTGGCCTTGCGCTCGGGGCACAGCCGGCTGCCGGTCTACGAGGGCCAGCCGGGCAACATCAAGGGCGTGCTGCACATCAAGCAGCTGGTCGACCTGGCCGACAACGAGCGGCTGGCGCGGGTGGTCCGCCAGCCGGTGTTCGTCAGCCAGACGATGCGGCTGCACGACCTGCTGCAGCGGTTCAAGGAGCAGCGGGTCCACCTGGCGATCGTGGTCGACGACGCCGGCGACGCCGTCGGCATCGTCAGCCTCGAGGACGTGCTCGAGCAGATCGTCGGCCAGATCTTCGACGAGAGCGACCGGGCGCCGCTGACCCCGGTGCCCGACGTCAGCGGCGCCGTGATCGTCGAGGGCCAGGACAGCCTGACGCGGGTCGAGGAGCGCCTCCACGTCGAGCTGGCCGACCTCGAGGGCGTCATCAGCGTCGGCGACCTGCTGACGCACCTGGCGGGCCAGATCCCGATCGCCGGCTCGGTGTTCGTGTGGGAGGGCCTGCGCTTCCGCGTGCTCGAGGCCGACGCGCGGCACGTGATCCGCGTCCGCGTCGAGCCGACCGGCGGTGACGACGACGACGACGACGACTGACCGTTTCGACATGCGCTGAAGGGCATGTCGAAACGGACATGACGCACGGAACATGTCTTGAGATTTTCGTCGAGCGCCCGGCCCGCGCGGTGGGTCGCGCTCGTGCACGTCGTCATCGGCGCGCGGCCCTGTTCGGCGCGGGAAGGCGGCGTCCGGCCAGGCGATCAGGTCGGTGCGCCGGCCGCCGCGCGGCCGGGGTTGCCTCACCGGTCAGGCGCGCGGCCGCAGCTGGAGGATGACCGAGCCGTACTCGCCGCGGACGTCGAGCTCGGGCGCCCACGCGGCCACCTCGGCCTCGCCGGCCACGGAGGCGCACCACTCGGCCAGCGCCTCCTTGAGGACCGGGTCGCCGGGGCTGCCGAGGCCCTTGCCGGTGACGACCCGGACGTAGCGAGTCCCTGCCATGCGCTCGCGCGCGGCGAAGGCGGCCAGGGCCTCGACTGCCGGCTCGCGCCGCAGGCCGCGGAGGCGCAGGGTCGGCAGGCGGCCGCGGCGGGCGCGGGCGACCAGTTCGGCGGCCGCGCGCGCGTGCTCGACGGTGCGGCCGGGCTCGTCGCGCCAGCCAGAGCCGGCCCAGGTGCGGCCTTGCAGGACCGCAGAGCTCGGAGGCTCGGGCTCTCGTCGAGTCGCGGCGGGTGTGCTCGCGCCTCCGGCCTGTGTCCGCAGGCGGGCCGGGGAGTCGTCACGCTCGCGCGTGGCCGCTCGCGTGCCGGCTTCCTGCGCTCGCAGGCGGGCGGCGAAGGACTCGTCGTCGCTCGTAGGCTTGGTCGCTCGCGTGCCGGCTTCCTGCGCTCGCAGGAGGTCCGCGAAGGACTCGTCGTCGTCGCTCGCGGGCGCAGTCGTTCGCGTGCCGGCTTCTTGCGCTCGCAGGAGGTCCGCGAAGGACTCGTCGTCGTCGCGCTCGAGGCCGGCCGGGCGCGGGCCGGCGGCCTTCGCTCGCAGGACGGCGGCGAAGTCGTCGCGCTCGTGACCGGCCGAGCGGGCGCCGGCGGCCTTCGCCCGCAGGAGGGTCGTGACGTCGTCGCGCTCGTGACCGGCCGGGCGGGCGCCGGCGGCCTTCGCCCGCAGGAGGGTCGTGACGTCGTCGCGCTCGTGACCGGCCGAGCGGGCGCCGGCGGCCTGCGCCCGCAGCAGGGCCGCGAAGTCGTCGTCGTCGCTCGCGGGCGCAGCCGGGCGCGCGTCAGCGGCTGGCTTCGGTCCGCGCGGCGGCGCCGGCCTGGACGCTCCGGGCGCGGCGGATGAGCTGGCCTCTGCGACATGTCGTTTCGAACCTGTCGCGGAGGGCAGGCGCGTCACGACGCGCAGGGCGTCGAAGTCGAGCGGGTCGCCGGTGGCGAGGGCCGCGAACGCCCGCGCCATCAGCTCGCGCTCGCTGACGGGCTGCGGCGGGGGTTGCGGCGGCGGAGCGGGCGGCGGGGGCTTGGGCAGGCCGTCAGGGAACAGAGCGACCAGCGGAGCGCGCAGGCGGCCCTCCGGCTCCGGCGGCGCGGACCGGCGCGGGGCGGCGGTCCGGCCGGGACGTCGGCGACGCGGCATGGCCGCGAGGTCAGGTGCGGCGCCGGCGGACGAGGCCGAGGCCGGCGAGCGCGAGCATCCAAACGGACATGTCGCGAGAGACAGGCGCAGTCACGCAGTTGCAGCCGCTCTCGTCGGTGCCGGGGTCCAGCGGGGCGGTGGCGGTCGCCGGGTCGACGGTCGCGTTCGAGCCGCCCCCGCCGGTGCTGTCCTCGGTGTCGCTCTCGCCGGGCGGGCCTTCGCTGGTGGTGCCGCTGGTGTCGCTGCCGGTGGTGGGCTCGCCGGTGGTCGGGTCGGTCGGCTCGACGCCGACGTGGATGACGGACTCGGCGAAGCCGATGTTGCCGTCGTGGTCGAGCGCCTCGACGCGGATCGTGTACGTGCCCTTGGGCGGCTTGATCGACCACTGCTTCTCGCCGGAGTAGGCGGGCTGCTCGATGTTGGCCTCGGGGATCATCATGCGCCAGCCGTAGCCCTCGAAGTTGTCGCTGACCTCGGCCTTGACCAGCACGTCGGTGCCGGGCTCGATCATCGCGCCGTCTTCGGGGGACAGCAGGGTGACCGTCGGCGCCACGTCGTCGACCGAGTTGGCGCCGAAGAACGCCATCAGCTCGGCGATGTCGTTCTGCGCGCCGCCGTTTTCGCCGCAGAACTCGTCGTGGACGTACTCGCAGCCGATCGGCCCGGTCGCCGCGTTGTACGGCGTGCAGGTGTCGGCCCACACCTTCTTCCCGAAGGTGGCGTACGGGTACATGATGTTGTCCTCGCCGTCGATGTGGTCGAGGCCCCAGGCGTGCGCGGCCTCCTGCAGCGCGGTGGTGCCGAGGACCTGGATGTCGCCGGCGACCTCGGTGAAGGCGAAGGTCGTGTCGCGCCACCACGTGTCGCCGCAGTCGAGGTTGCAGGCCACGCCGAGCACGCCGTTGGGCAGGCCGATCACCTGCGGCTTGCCGCCCATCATCACCATGCTGTACGGCAGGTGCTTCGGCGGCGCCTTCTCGTAGGCGATCCGCACGCCGAACGGCTCCATCGCGTCCTTGAACACCTGGATGATCGCCAGCGCCTCCTGCTCCGAGCGCAGGAACTGGGGGTACTGGACCGTGCCGCCCTGGATGCACGGCGACTCCATCAGCGCGGAGTTGGTGCCGCCCGTCATCTCGCCGCCGAAGAAGTTGAGGAAGACCGTGTGGCGCTTCGGCGGGGTGTCCCAGGCGTAGCTCGGGCGCGGGCCGGCGGAGAGATCGTCCTCGGCCATCGACCGCGGGACCACGAGCCCGCCGGCGTGGATGAGGTCGTTCTCCTCGAGGTACTTCTCGAAGGCGGCGCGGCGGGCCGCGATCTCCTCCTCGGTGAGCTCGGGCGCGGCCTGCACCGGCTGGCCGAACAGCGTCTGCGGTGCGGGATCAGCCGCCGCGGCGAGCGGTGCGAGGGCGAGCGCGCAGGGGATCGAGATGTAGGCGATGAGGCGAGTCATAGGGGTCCGACCGCACGCTATCACAGCGGTGCGGCGGCGATCTCGGCCGCGACCGGCGGCGCGCGTGTGGCAGGACATGCGGCGCCGCGTGGGCAGGCAGCGACAGGGGCGGGCGCTTTCCCGGGATTGCGGGCGGCCGATGAACGCGGGCTCATGATCACGGGCGACGTCGCCGGATCGGCCGGTCGGATCTCGGCCCCGCACCCACCTCGCCGCGCGCCCTCCGCGGGCGATCGTCGTGCTGTCTTTCGGGCCAGGTCTCTCGGGATAGGTGACATGTCGGTCGCGGCGACGGCGGGTGCGGGCTCGGCCACGGCGGACCGGCGCGGACGCGGAGACTCGCGCGGCGGCGCGCCCGGGCCGCGAGGCGCGTCCGTGGGGGCCACCACACGAGATTTGGCTTCGGGCTGGCCGGTGCCCGAAGCGTGCCGTAGCCTGGATGTTGTGCCTGCTGCGCTCCGGATCCTGTCGCTCTGCGCCGCCCTCGTCGCCCTGGGCTGCGCGAGCCGTCCGATCGGCGACGTGACGCTCGAGCGCGGCAAGACCGGGCGCGCGCAAGGAGACCTCGCGGTGGCGCAGAAGGGGGCCGCGTCGGTGGCGGTCATCTCGACCGACGTCGGCCGCGGCCTCGCGTTCGTGGTCGATCCCGCCGGCTATCTCATCACCAACCGCCACGTGATCGAGGACGCCGATCACATCGAGGACGTCACGTTCCCCGCGCTCCGGCCCCAGCGCAGCTTCGCCGCGGTCCGCATCGTCTACATCGATCCGAGCCGCGACCTCGCGCTGATCAAGCTCGACGTCGACGCGCCGCTGCCGGCCCTGTCCCTTGCGACAGTCGGCTTGGCGCCGATCGAGGACTATCTGCACGCCAAGGATCGCGTGCTGCTGCTGGCGCGCCCGAGCGAGGACGACGCGAGCGCGGGCGGCAAGAAGCCCGACGGCTTCGTGGCCCGCACCGGCAACGTGCGCGAGCTCGAGGTGTTCAACCCCGCGGTCGGGCCGGGCGCGTTCTTCGGTCTGTCGCAGGCGGTGCGGCGCGGGCAGAGCGGCGGGCCGGTGCTCGACCGCTACGGCCGCGTGGTCGGGGTGGTCAGCTGGACGTGGAAGCACCGCGTCGGCGGCTACGCGATCCCGATCGCCGAGGCGGCGCAGATGCTGAGCGAGCGCCCGGCGATGGAGACCGCGGCCGAGCAGAGCGCCCGCGCGACCGAGCGGGCCCGCGGCTTCCTCAAGGCGCTCGACGGCGGCGACCTCGAGGTCGCGCGGCGCATGATGTCGCCGACCTACAGCCGGAAGATCCGCCAGCGCACCATGACCACCATCGCCGAACAGCTGCCGGGCGACGGCCGCGCGGCGGTCCAGCAGTTCGTGGCCGCGCTCGAGGACATCATCGACTCCGAGCCGGCCGGCGCCGAGGAGCTGCCGTTCTCCAAGGTCCAGGACGTCGTCCTCCGCACCGGTACCCGCGGCTTCATGGAGGCGCTCGGGGTCGAGGGCGCGCTGTCGAAGGACCAGGTCATCAGCTTCTTCTTCGAGTTCGCCCAGGCCTACGTCGGCGCCCGCTACTTCGCCGAGAGCGACCAGGACACCGCCATGACCGCGGCGATGATGCGCCTGCAGACCGTCGACGCGGCCCGCACCTTCGCGTTCGCCGAGGCCACCGGCCGCTTCAAGCGCGGGGCGCACCTCGAGGTCGAGCGCCTGGAGATCGTGCCCGGCGCCTACGCGCCGCACGCGGTGGTCACCCTGCGCAACCGCGACACCGACGGCCGCCAGCCGGCCACGCTGGTGATGCAGATGCGGCTCGAGTGGGGCGACTGGTACGTCGCCGAGCTGCAGACGGCCGGCGGCTGAGCAGCTGTCCCGAAGGCCAGCCGGAGGACAGGCCGCGGGGCTGCCGACGCTCGGGAGCCCCGGTCGGACGGCGAGGGCGGGCGTGGCCGCGAGCCCGCTGCGTCGGGCGGGCCGTCCGCGCGGGCAGGCCGGGACATGTCCTCGCTAACATGTTCGCGGAGACATGCCCGCTCGAGCATGTGCGAACGGACATGCTCGAACCGGCAGCTCCGAGCGCCTCAGCGCTCCATCAGCTGGGCCAGCGTCCGGCGCACCAGGTCGTCGAGCGAGGCGGTGACGGGGCCGCCGGCGGTGAGCTTGGCCAGGGCGACCTCGACCTCTTTGACGCGCCAGCCGAGGTCGACCAGCACCTGCTTGGCCTCCTCGACGATCGCGGGCGGCTCCGGCTCGGCCTTGGCCGGGGTGGGGCCGCGGGGGCTGCCCTCGAGCTCGGTGGCGAAGGAGGCGACCTTGTCGGCGATCGACAGCAGGATCTGCTCGGCGGTCTTCTTGCCGATGCCGGGGATCTTCGTCAGCATGACCTCGCGGCCCTGCGTGAGGTGGTCGACCAGCTCGGCCAGCGGGAAGCCGCCGAGGACCGCCATCGCGTGCTTGGGGCCGACCTTGGGCACGCCGGTCAGCAGCAGGAACAGCTGCTTCTCGGCCTGGGTGGCGAAGCCGAACAGCAGCAGCGCGTCCTCGCGGGCGTGGGTGTGGACCCACAGGGCGCAGTGCTCGTCGGGGTCGCCGACGGCGGCGAGGGTCTGCAGCGACACGCGCAGCTCGTAGCCGACGCCGCCGACGTTGAGGACGACGACGCCCTGCCTGGCGTCGCGGTGGACGACGATGCCCGACAACCAGCCGATCATGGACCTGTCCTCCGGGGCAGCCTGGGCGCGTGCACGTGGCACAGCGCGATGGCGAGGGCGTCGGCGGCGTCGGCCGTGGGGGCGCGCGCCAGGCCGAACAGCAGCTGCACGCGGGCCATGACGTCCTCCTTGGTGGCGCGGCCGTGGCCGACGACGGCGCGCTTGACGTAGGCGGGCGGGTACTCGGCGACCTCGAGGCCGCGCTCGGCGGCGACGGCCATCACCGCGCCGCGCGCCTGGCCGAGCTTGAGCGCGGAGCTGGGGTTGACGCCGTGGAAGGCTGCCTCGAGGGACAGGACGCGCGGGCCGAACTCGACGATGAGCTCGGCGATCGTGCGGGCGAGGACGGACAGGCGCACGGGCATCGGGTCTTCCTGGCGCAGGCGAATGACGCCGCACTCGACATAGGCGGGGCGGGCCCCCTGCCGGTGATCGAGGAGGCCGTAGCCGACGATCCGGGTGCCGGGATCGACGCCGAGGATCCGCGTGGCGGTCGACAACGGGGATCCGCGGCCTACGGGCCGTGCTCCTCCATGACCTCGTCGGGCAGGGTGGCGTTGGTGTAGCAGCTCTGGACGTCGTCGTGCTCGTCGAGCTTGGCCCACAACTTGGCCACCGAGACCGCCACGTCGCCGTCGAGCGCCTTCTCGTTCTCGGGCTTGGCGATCCACTGCACGCCGCCGCTGGGCTCGAGGTCGGCGAGCTCGGTCTGCAGCCCGGCGAGGTCGCTCGGCGACGACATGATGGCCCACGTCTCGCCCCAGTCCTGGATGTCCTCGCCGCCGGCCCCGAGCGCCCGCTCCATCAGCGCCTCTTCGCTGATCTTGGCCTTCGGGACCTCGAGCACGCCCTTGTGGTCGAACATCCACGCGACCGCGCCGCTCGACACCATCTCGCCGCCCGACTTGCCGAAGGCGGTGCGGATCTCGGCGACCGTGCGGTTCTTGTTGTCGGTCAGCACCTCGACGATGAAGCACGAACCACCGGGACCGCGGCCCTCGTAGAGCACGTTCTCGAAGGTGACGCCGGCGAGCTCGCCGGTGCCCTTCTTGATCGCGCGCTCCTGGTTCTCCTTCGGCATGTTGGCGGCCCTGGCCGCGAGGAGCGCGGTGCGCAGGCGCGGGTTGCCGGCCGGGTCGCCGCCGCCGTCCTTCGCGGCGACCATGATCTCGCGGGCGATCTTGGTGAAGATCTTGCCACGCTGGGCGTCGAGCGCCCCCTTCTTGCGCTTAATCGTGGACCATTTGCTGTGGCCGGACATGCTGACCGAGGTCAGTACCACACGCGCCTGGCGGAAAAAAGCACCCCGCAGGGCCCGGCAGGGAGGCCTCGGGGACCGCTTCGTCGCCGGCAGCCCGGGCTCGAGGGCGCTGCGGAACGTGCGTTCGGACCCCGTTCGCCGGCCGGCGGTGATCGCGGCCGGCGGCTGTCCCGGGCGGCTCCGTCGACCGCGGTGAGTTCCGCCCCGAGACGTCGCCGTCCGCGGGGAGGCAGCGGAAGCGCCGGAGATCGAGCC
This sequence comes from Nannocystis pusilla, assembly GCF_026626665.1. Classification (GTDB taxonomy): domain Bacteria; phylum Myxococcota_A; class Polyangia; order Nannocystales; family Nannocystaceae; genus Nannocystis; species Nannocystis pusilla. The sequence goes on along the minus strand of NZ_JAPNKE010000002.1, from coordinate 4,161,030 downwards.
GCCAGGTCACCCCCGGTGCGCCGCAGGGCCCGGCGCCGATCCCGCGCGGCCCTGTCCACGCGCCGAACGCCGGGGTCGGACTGGCGGCGAGGGTCGTCGTGGCATGTCCTCGAGGACATGTTCGAGGGGATATGTCCTCGAGCATGGTGAGGAGGACATGTCCCATGGACCAGCCCCGAGCACTCATGCCGTGTCGATGTGGCGCACGGTCCGGCGCTCGCCGAGGCGCTCGCGCAGGGCGGCGAGCAGGCGCTCGCGCAGGCCGGTGAAGCGGCGGGCGGCGTCGCTGCGGTGGACGGCCTGGGTCAGGGCGCGCGGGTCGGCGACGAGGACGCACAGGCGGCGAGCGCGGGTGACGGCGGTGTAGAGGAGGTTGCGGCGCAGCATGACGTGGTGCTCGCCGAGCAGCGGCACGACCACGGCGGGGAACTCGCTGCCCTGGCTCTTGTGGATCGAGACGGCGTAGGCGAGCTGCAGCGCGTTGAGCTGCTTGCTGTCGTAGGAGACCGGGTCGCCGTCGATCTCGACGGTGAGGATCTGGCGCTCGGGGTCGACCGCGGTGACGAGGCCGATGTCGCCGTTGAAGACGCCGCGCTCGTGGTCGTTCTTGGTCTGCATCACGCGGTCGCCGACGCGGAAGATCCGCGGCTGGCGGCCGGGCAGCACCAGCTCGGGCGCGCCGGCGGTGTGGTGGGCCTGGAGCGCGGCGTTGAGGGCCTCGGTGCCGGCCTTGCCCTTGTGCATCGGGCACAGCACCTGGACCTCGGTGCGCGGGTCGAGGCCGTAGGCCCTGGGGATCCGCTCGGTGATGGCCTTGAGCACGAGCTCGTGGGCGCGCTCGCTGTCGCGGGCCTGGACGACGTAGAACTGGCCGCCCTCGCTGCGGTCGGAGTCGGGGACCTTGCCGCGCAAGATCGCGTGCGCCGAGGTGACGATCGACGAGCCCTCGGCCTGGCGGAAGATCTGGGTCAGGCGCACCACCGGGATCGGCGAGTCGGGGCGGTCGGCCGCGGCGAGGACGTCGCGCAGGACGTTGCCGGGGCCGACCGAGGGCAGCTGATCGGCGTCGCCGACCAGGAGGAGGCGGTGCTGGGGCGTGAGCGCCAGGAGCAGCGCCTCGGCCAGCGGGAGGTCGAGCATCGAGGCCTCGTCGATCACGACCAGGCCCTCGGGCAGCGGGTTTTGAGCGTTGTGGAAGAACTCGCCGGTGCCGCCCTCGATCTCGAGCAGGCGGTGGATGGTGGTGGCGCGCTGGCCGGTGGCCTCGGCGAGGCGCTTGGCGGCCCGGCCGGTCGGCGCGGCCAACAGCACCGGCGACTCGTTGGCGAGCGCGGTGTCGATGATGGCGCGGGTGACGGTGCTCTTGCCCGTACCTGGCCCTCCGGTCAGGATGACGAGGCCGGCGTCGCGGATGGCCGCGATCGCGGCGAGCTGGCCGGCCGACAGGCCCGGCGGCGGGGCGACCTCGGTCCAGCGGCCGCGGCCCTTGCCGGCGCCCAGAGCGATGTCGGTGAGGATCTCGGCGACGTTGCGCTCGGCGTCGTAGAAGCGCGGCGGGTAGCACAGCGGCGGCAGCGGCTCGCCCTCGTCGCCCTCGCGCCGGTCGAGCACGAGCGCGCCGGAGTGGACGAGCTTCATCGCCTCGGCCTCGATGCGGGCCGGCGGCAGCTCGAGCAGGCGCTCGGCGTTCTGCACGAGGATCGGCAGCGGCAGGGCGCAGTGGCCGTTCTGCTCCGACTGCTCGAGGGTGTGGAACAGGCCGGCCTCGATGCGCTCGTCGCTCTCGAGGTCGACGCCGAGGGCGCGGGCGATCTTGTCGGCGGTGATGAAGCCGATCCCGCGGACCTCGCGGGCCAGGCGGTAGGGGTGCTGGCGCAGGACGGTGAGCGCGGTCTCGCCGAAGCGCTGGCTGATCGCGTCGGCGAAGTGGGTCGGCAGATCGAGCTCGAGCAGCTGATTCTCGATCTCCGCGGTCGGGCCGCCGCGCGCGTGTGGTGGGCCAGGATCCGCTCGAGCGTCTTGGGGCCGATGCCCTCGACCTCGAGCAGGCGGCGCGGCGACTTGTCGAGGATCCCCAGGGTGTCGAGGCCGAAGCGCTGGACGATCCGCTCGGCCTTCTCGGCGCCGAGGCCGGGGTAGCGCTCGAGCCGGCGCTGGATGCCGGGCAGGGTGGTCGGGGCCTTGGCGGCGATCCTGGCGAAGTTGAACTGCTTGCCGTAGTTCGGGTGGTGCGTCCACTCGCCCGCGGCCGTGACCTGCATGCCCTCCTCGATGCCGGTCGAGCGGCCGACCCACGTCTGCGGCGCGACCTCGCCGGGCCGCACGACCCGCAGCACCGTGTAGCGGGTCTGCGGGTTGTGGTGGACGACGCGCAGCACGGCCCCCTCGATCCGCTCGCCGGCGGCTTCGTTCTCGGGGGTCTCGGGGGTCGCCATGCGGCGGCGGAGCATCGCCCATCGCGCGCCGATCGGCAACGTTCATGGGCCTGTGCCCGGGTTCGCGCGGCCGCTCGGGTGCGGAGCCCAGGCGGCGGGGGTGTCGCATCCGCCCGGGTCGCGGGCGAGCGAGCGCCCCGGGAGATCGCCCGGGTCGTGCCAGCCGCCGTAACTGTCCAATACGACAGGTCCTTTCGCACCTGCCTCGAAGACCAGGAGGAGCGCCTCGCCGGGGCTGTTCTTGAGGCCGCCGGCCGCCAGCGAGGCGTCGACGCGGATCAGCGAGGTGCCCGGCGGCGGGCCCGGATCGTCGCCCTGGGCCGGGTCGTAGGCGGCGGGGACGACCACGTGGCGCTGGCCGGGCGCGGAGGTGAACGGCGGCAGCGGATCGCCGCCCGCGAGGTCGAGGGCGCCCGCGGGGCCGTCGACGAGGCGCAGGCCGCCGACGAGGAGCGGGTCGCCGGCGGCGCGGAGGTCGGCCAGCTCGACGAACTCCTGCGTGGGCTCGCGACCGCGCGGGTTGGCGAGCACCTCGGCGAGCGCGAGCGGCGGAGCGCCGCGATCGAAGCTGTCCCCGAGGACATGCTCGGTGCTGCGCTCGGCGGCGCGGCCGGCGAGGTCCCAGGCCTGGAGGGTGGCGGTGACGCGGGCGCCGGCGGGGGCGTCGAGGCGGACTGCGAGGTCGACGGGGCCGGGCGGAGTCACCAGCTCGCGCGCGGCCGGGCCGGCGGTGAGGCGCAGGCGCAGCGGCTCGCGGGCGTGCAGGCGGGCGTGCAGGCAGCGGCCGAGCTGGGCGAACACCAGGTCGGCGAGCTCGGGCGGGCTGAGGTCGGGGCCGGGGCCGGTGCGGAAGGCGGCGAACTCGCGCGAGGCCACCAGGGGACGGCCGGCGCGGTCGCGCAGGCTGCCGCCGGCGAGCTCGTAGACCACGCCGGGGGCGAGCGGCTCGGCTGTCCTCCAGGACAGGCAGAGGCCGGGCACCCAGCCGGGACAGGCGACGGGATCGACGAGCTCGCGCGGATGATCGGCGGCGCGCAGCTGCAAGGTGTCGCCCGGGGCGGCGGCGACGGGGCGGTCGAAGGCGGTGTCGACGCGGGCGAGATCGGTGGGCACGAGGTCGGCCCCCGGCGGCGGCGAGACGAGCCGCGGCGCCGGGCCCGAGCTGGCGGGGCCGGCCGTGACGAGGTCGCGCCGCCACACGACCGCCTCGCCGTCGTCGTCGACCAGCGGCGCGCCGCGGCGGTCGCGGGCGAACACGAGGAGGCTGTGGCGAGCGTGGGCCGCGAGCGGGCGCTCCGGGGTGATGTGGAGGCTCGTGCCTGGCCTTTCGGGCAGGTCTTCGAGGGCGAGGGCGAGCGGGATGGCGCCGTCGAGCGGGTCGCCGCGCTCCAGGGCGCGCAGGTCGGCGTCGGCGATCGGGTCGACCTGGCAGCGCCCGCGCTCGCAGCTGCCCTCGTCGCACTCGGGGGTGAGCTCGCAGGCGCCGACGGTCTCCCAGGCGAGCAGGGCGACGCGCAGGCGCCGAGGATCGAGCGGCTCGCTGAACTCGAGCCGCCACGGGCCGGCGACCGGGACCTCGACGGCGCGCGGGCCGGGGAAGTCGCTGGCGACGATGCGCGGGCCGTCGAGGTCGGCGTCGAGGACGAAGTCGATGCAGGAGGGGACGATGGCGAGGGCGAGGAGGAGCCGGAGTCTCACACCGAGAGGTCGCGCGAAGATGGGGTTGTTTTGCAGGACGTCGGTGTGAGGGCGCGCGCCAAGGCCGGTTGGGTGGCGGGGCTCGACGGGGCAGACGAGGCTGACGGCAGAGTGGGCAGAAATTGCTCGCGGCGCGGACGGGGTGCGCTGCTCACCCGTTCCCAGGCGGCGAGCCGGCGGGCGCATGACGACATGTCGATTTGAACATGTCGCTTGAGATATGTCCTCGACGACATGCCCTCATGGACATGTCCTGAAGGACTTTCAGCGCAGCAGCGGCATCACCTCGGCGGCGAAGCGCTCCATCTCCTCGAGCTGCGGGCTGCACTGCAGGAGCAGGAGGTCGACGCCGGCGGCTTCGAAGCGGCGGATCTGGTCGGCGACCTGCTCGGGCGTGCCGACGAGGCCGGCGCGCAGGCCCCGGTTCGAGACCGAGTAGTCCTCGCGGCTGACCTGCTGCTCGAGCTGGGTGTTCTGTAAAAAGTCGCGGTAGTTGGCGTAGCCGGGCGAGCCCTCGGAGACGTCGGTGATCCGCGCCCGCTCGCGCTCGGCCTCGGCCTCGCTGGCGCGCACGATGACGTAGGCGGCCATGCCGTGCTGCATCGGCGGCAGGCCCAGGGCGTCCCGGCGGCGGCGCATGTCGGCGATCTTGGGGGCGACGCGCTCGGGCGGGTCACCGTGCATGACGTAGGCGTCGCAGGCGCGGGCGATCAGCGACTTCGCGGCCTCGGACTCGCCGCCGGCGTAGATGACGGGCCGTCGCGCCGGCTTGGGCTCGAGCACGCAGGCGTCGACCTCGTAGTGCTGGCCGCGGAACGAGAACTCGGGCTCGCGCCAGGCGCCGGTGACGACCTGCAGCCACTCGTCGGTGCGGGCGTAGCGGTCGTCGTGGCGCTCGAAGCGGACGCCGTAGCGGCGGGCCTCGTCGGACCACCACGAGGAGACGACGTTGAGCGCGAGCCGGCCGCCGCTGATCCGGTCGAGGTTGGCGGCCTGCTTGGCGAAGATCGCCGGGCTGTGGAAGGTGGGGCGCACCGCGACCATGAGCTCGAGGCGCGAGGTGACGGCCGCCAGCGCGGCGGCGGTGGTCCAGGCGTCGAGCGCGGGGGCGGCCGGGCCCTTGATGTCGTTGAGGAACAGCTCGGCGACGAGGGTGAGGTCGTAGCCGAGCTCCTCGCTGCGCACGGCGAGCCGGCGCGCGTAGTCCCAGGTGGCCGCCATGCCCTCGTCGGGCACGTTGCGCAGCCAGCCGCCGAACACGGGGAGCCAGTAACCGAAGCGCATGTCCGTTCCTACAGGGTCGAAGGGTCAGGCGCCGGCTTCCCAGCGGGCCTGCAGGTAGTCGACGCAGCGGGCGAAGGCGTCGAGGCCGACGACGTTCGGCGCGTCGGCGACGAAGTTCGAGAGGGCGTTGATGTCGTAGTAGTCGATCTCGCCGTCGCGGTCGTCGACGAGGTACTCGACGCCGCCGACGTCGAGCGCGGCCGCCTCGGCGATCGCCTCGACGGCGCGGATGACCTCGGGCGGGGGCGTGTAGCCCTGGACGCGCATGCCCGTCTTCGGGGCATCGAGGGCGCAGGCCGAGCGCACGAGGTCGCGGCCGTCGGCGGTCTGGCAAGCGTCGGCCGGGCACAGGTTGAAGGAGGAGGGCGGGGAAGACCTCGATCGCGTAGAGGAACTTGCGGCCGACGACCTCGACGCGCACGATCCGCCCGCCGCGCAGAGGGCACAGCTCCTGCACCAGCGCGGTCTGGTCGACGCCGAGATCGAGCTCGCCCCGATCGGCGGCCTCGGCGAGCTCGGCCGGACCGTCGAAGCGACGGATCCCGGCCCCGCTGCCGCCGACGTTGGCCTTGACGAGGATCGGCCAGCGCAGGCCCTCGGCGGCGAGCAGCGCCTGGCTGGCGTGGTTGATGACGCGGGCGCGCGGATAACCGAGGCCGAGGTCGTCGAGGAGGCCGAGCTGGTCGGCCTTGGAGACCTCGTAGCGGTAGACGGCGCTGCCGTTGACGACGGGGATCTTGCGCCGCTCCCAGTGCCGCAATTGCGAGGGTGTAATGCGTGGTCTGGCCTCGCCCGCGCAGGTAGGCGGAGGGACTTGCGCGGTTGAACACGAGGCCGTAGGGCGGCTCGCGCTCGGCAGGGTCGAAGCGGCTCTGATCGGCGGCGAGTCGGACCACCGGGAGGTGGCGCCGCTCGAGCTCGGCGAACAGAGGACGGAACCAATCGGGGTGTTCGTAGAAGATGGCGATCGGGGCAGGCATCTTCGTAGTAGGGGCACGGTAGCGCGCGCCGCGCTGAGCAGGCAAGCGAGCGCTTGCATCGGCTGCGCGCGCGGTCAACACTGCCGCGGACTCCGAATCCTTGTTCGCCGCCTGCGCCATCGCCCTCGCGCTCGCGCCGTCGCCCGTCCCCGGCGCGACGCCGGCGACGCCGCCGGGCGTGCCGCCGGAGGGGCCGAAGCTGCCGCCCGCCCAGCCGCTGGCCGTCAGCGTCGACAACGGTCCGCCGAAGCCAGAGCTGCCGGAGGCGACGGTGCCGGTCACGCCGCCGGCCGGCCGCCGCTTCCGCAAACGCCAACGTCGGCAGCGCGACAACCGTCACCGCTTGCTGCCGCTGCCGCACCTGAGCTCGCAGCCCGCCACCGGCCTGACGCTCGGCGGCTCGCTCAACTACGCCTACCGCCTGCCCAACGACAACTTCAACCGCGTGTACGGCCTGGCGTGGTCGCGCGTGTCGACCAAGCTGGTGCAGGACCACATCCTCAGCGCCCGCATGCGCGACATGCTGGGCCGCCGCGAGATCTTCAACTTCGGCTTCTGGGCCTCGCTCGACCCCGTCTATCCGTTCTACGGGGTCAACAACCACGGCACGATCACGCCGGCGGAGCTGCAGTCGCCCTACAACCTGATCCGCATGGACAACTGGGGCGGGTGGTTCACCTTCGAACACCCGCTGTACACCGTGGAGCGCCCGGGCCGCTCGCCCGGGACGCTGCGCCACTACTCGGGGATCTTCTATTACGTCGACATCGTCCGCGGCTACGCGAACAGCCGGCTGGTGGAGCAGTACCCGAGCGCGGAGGGACGACGCGGCGCGGCATCGTCCGCCTGGGCCTGACGTGGGACAGCCGCGACAACGACTGGAGCCCGACCGAGGGCAGCCTCATCGACGTGACGTTCGACGCGGCCGGCAAGTGGACCGGCTCGACGTCGAACTGGGGCCGCTTCCACACGACGGTGCGCCACTACTGGTCGCTCGGCCAGTCGAAGGTGGTGCTGGCCCACCGCTTCACGTTCGACTCGCTGTGGGGCGAACCACCGCTGATGACGCTCGGCGAGTTCGGCGGGCTGTTCCCGATGGACGCCTACGGCGGCGCGTTCGTCGGCCGCGGCTTCGGCCGCCGTCGCTTCATCGGCAAGCACAAGGCGACGGCCTCGTTCGAGCTGCGGTTCGCGCCGGTCGAGTTCAAGATCCGCCGCCACACGCTCGGGGTCGGTCTCGAGCTGTTCGTCGAGGCCGGCCTGGTGTCGCAGACGATGACCGACCTCCTCAAGCACTGGTACGTGTCCGGCGGGCCAGGCCTGCTCCTGATCTGGGACCGCTTCGTGGTGTTCCGCGTCGAGGGCGGTTTCGGCAAGGAGGGCGGGGCGCTGTACCTGCAGAGCGAGCACGCGTTTTGAGGACATGTCCGTAAGGACATGTCAGGCGAAACCTGTTCTAGAGCGCGTTCCAGCGCCGCGTGTCGGACGACGTGCGGCGGGCTGCTCCGCAGCAGCACGGACGGTGCGGCGCGCGTGAGTGCAGGTCCGGTGCGAGGCGGCGGAGCGGCTGCGGCGCCGGCGGTGGTTGTGCTGAAATCCGGGGATGGAACGACGTAGCGGGGGGCCACCGCGTCCCCTTCGCGGTGGTCGGGCTCGACCTGGAATTGCGAGTCACGGAGTGGAACGAGAGCGCCGAGCAGCTGCTGGGCGTGACGCGCGAGGAAGCGGTGGGTCGCTCGATCGCGGAGTTGGTGCCGCTGCGCGGGGGAGTGGCGATCTGTCCTCGAGGACAGCCTGACGGTGCGCCTGACTCTGGTCGACGGGCGGACGATCGAGTGGACGCCCGCGGCCGAGGCGGACGAGGCGGGGGCGCGGGTCGGGGTGGTCTGCTACGGGCGCGAGGTGACGGCGGAGGTGGCGGCCGAGAAGCAGGCGCAGATCGAGCACGCGGCGCTGCGGGCGTTCCTCAGCCACTTGCCGACGGTGGTCAGCGTGTTCGATCGCGAGGGCACGTACATGCTGCTCGAGGGCAAGGGCCTCGAGGCGATCGGCATCGCCCCCAATCAGTTCGTCGGGCAAAACGCGTTCGACCTGTACGGGAAGAGCGAGTCGGCGGAGTTCATCCGCCGGGGCCTGGCCGGCGACGTGATGCCGATGACCGTGCTCGAGGAGTACGGGACTTGGGAGAACTGGCACATCCCGGTCCCCGAGGGCAGCGACGCCGGTCTGGTGACGATCACGATCGACGCCACGGCGACCCGCGTGCGCGAGCGGGAGCTGCTCGAGAAGATCGAGCTCATCGAGCGCCAGCAGCGGGTGATCCGCGAGCTGTCGACGCCGATCATCGAGGTGTGGGAGGGGATCCTGGCGCTGCCGATCATCGGCCTGGTCGACAGCGTGCGCACGGCCGAGATCATGGACAGCCTGCTGCAGCACGTCGGCCGCATGCGCGCGCGGCATGCGATCCTCGACATGACCGGGATCGAGGTGGTCGACACGTCGACGGCGAATCACTTGATCTCGATGATCCGCGCGATCCGCCTGCTCGGCGCGGAAGGAGTCATCACGGGCATCAACCCGGGCATCGCCCAGACGATCGTCACCCTCGGCGTCGACCTGCGCGGGATCCAGGTGTTCGCCACGCTGCGTCAGGCGCTCAAGTACTGCATCGGGGCGAAAGAAGCGAAGGCCGCGACGACCTGACGACGCGCGTCGGCCCGCGGTGCGAGGCGCCGCGGGCCGAGTCGTGAGGCGGTGGGCCGCGCTCAGAAGCGGTAGTTGAGGCCGAGGCCGCCGCCGTCGAAGCGGGGCATCGGCGCGACCGCGAGGCCGGTCTTGCCGACCGGGATGCCGGCGAAGTTGCGCTCCCAGTTCTTGTAGCGCGAGTAGCGGACGGCGCCGACGACACCCATGAGGAAGGTGGCGATCTGGATGCCGGAGACGAGGAACAGGCCGAAGGTCTCGCGCGCGCTGTCGGAGCCCTGCGCGGCCAGCATCGGGCCGACGAACGGGACCATCAGCGCCTTGCCCATCTCGCGGCAGTCGTGCTTGCCGCGGTTGCAGCCGCCGTGGCCGTCGTGGCTCATGGCGCCGGCCCAGGCGGTGAGCAGGTAGGTGGTGCCGAACATCGAGAAGCCGGCGATCATCAGGCCGAGGCCGCGCTTGGGCGGCGGGACCGGGCGGCGCGGGGCCGCGGGCGGGGCCGGCGGCGGGGCGACGATCACGGTGGTCGTGGTCGGGCCGCGCAGCGAGGGGTCGCTGTAGGGCTGGACCGTCGGCGTGGTGACGACCACGGCCTCGGCCACCACCGGCTCGGGCGGGGCCGGCGGCGCCTCGGGCACCGGCACGGCCTCGACGATCACCTCGTGCGTGCCGGCCGGGGCGTAACCCGCGGGGACGTCGCCGTCGGCGTGCAGCTGGACGAGGTAGGGGCTGGCGGCGGCGGTGTTCGGGACCAGCGGGAGGCCGACGAGGCTGACGGCGGCGGTGAGGGCGGCGATGCGTGACGTGAACATGAGGACAGGTCCTTGAGTTCAGGTGACCGGGGGCGAGGGGAAGTGCCGCGGGGCGTGGTGAAGACGCGAGGTGGCGCGGAGCGTGAAAGAGGTCGAAGCGGGCGCCCAGGGTGAGGGTGCCGCCGTCGAGGAAGCGGGTGGGGGCGACGCCGAGGCGCAGCTTGTTGCCGAGCTTGAGGCCGTCGACGCCGACGTAGCGCGGCTCGCGGCCGTCGCGGACGAACTGCACGGTGCCGATGATGCCCATCGTCAGGCCGGCGATCTGGACCAGCGCCGGGAAGGCCATCAGGACCTTGGGCGTGATCGCGTCGGTCTCGATGTAGGGGATGGCCATGAACGGGCCGATCGCGGGGATCAGGCTGAAGGCGGCGGCGTTCTTGCAGTTCGGGTTGCGGGTCAGGTTGCAGGTGTCGTGGACGATGGCGGCGACGAAGGCGGTCGCCAGGTACGACGAGCCGAACATGACCCAGCCGCCGATCATCAGGCCCTTGCGGCGCTTGCGGGGCATCGGCGGCGGCGGGGCATAGCCGACGGTGGGCGTGCTGCCGGGGTCGGCGTACGGCTGCGGACCCTCGACGACCGGGGCGGGCGCGGCGGGGTCGGCGTAGGGCTGGGGCGCAGGCGCAGCGACGGGCGCCGGAGCGGCGGGGCCGGACTCGACGACGACGGTGGTCTCCGTCGCGGGCTGCTGGGCGTTGGAACGAAGGGACAGGTTCGCAGGGACATGTCCCCAAGGACTGGCGAAGACCTCGGGGCAGGCGAGCGTGACGGCGAGGGCGGCGGCGAGCGGGGCGGCGCGGCGGATCATGCTGGGCTCCTCAATGGGGGCGAGCGTGCATTGTTTGCCCCCGGGTCCTGGCCTCAGCAAGACGCGTACTTCCGCCCGACGCCCGGGGGCCGGCCGCAAGTCTGCGAGATCGTTCGAGGCCGGCCGGCTGCGCGGGAACGACGGGCGGCGGTGGTGTAGCGAGATGCCGCGCCGCCGCTGCAGGCCACGACGCGTCGATCACGTCGGCCGGACCGCGGCGGATGCGAGCGGGAAGCGGACCTGGAGCTCGGCGCCGCCGCCCGGGCGCGCGGCCGCCACGGCGTCGCCGCCGTGCCCACGGGCCAGCTCGCGCACGAGGGCGAGGCCGAGGCCGGTGCCCGGGGTGTGGGCGTCGCGCTCACGCGCGACCCGGTAGAAGCGGTCGAACACGCGGTCGCGGTCGGCCTCGGGGATGCCGGGGCCGCGGTCCTGGACGCGCAGGATGGCCTGGTCGGCTAGGGCGGCGAGCTCCACGCGCAGGCCGGCCGCGCGCGCGTCGGCGGCGTACTTGAGGGCGTTGTCGAGGAGGTTGACGAGGATCTGCTCGACCGCCTGCGGGTCGCTGCGGACGGTCACCGGCTCGTCGGGGAGAGCGAGCTCGACCGGCGGGAAGCCGCGCCGCTCGACGTGACGCGCCTGGTCGTCGACGATGTCGCGGATCTGCGCGGCGAGATCGCCCGGCCGCAGCTGCAGGACGCGCCGGCCCTCCTCGAGCTGGGCGACCGCGAGGACGTTCTCGACCAGGCGGCTCAGTCGCACGCTCTCGTGGGCGAGGTCGTCGTAGAAGACGGGCAGGCGCTCGGGCGCGACGAGGCCCTCCTGCAGCATCTCGGCGTGCATGCGAAGGGTGGTCAGCGGGGTCCGCAGCTCGTGCGAGACGGCCGACACGAAGGCGGTCTTCTGCGCCGACAGCTCGTCCGACCGCCGCGCGGCCCGGGCGATGGCGACGATCGCCGCCGCGACCACGCCGCCGAGGCCGAGCAGGACGCCGAGCTGCAGGACGAGCGAGCCGCCGGGGGGAGCGGAGGGGCGGGGAAGCAGAACGAGAGGTCGGGCAGGACCTCGTCGTGGACCGGCCGCGCGAGCGCGCAGGCGCCGGTGGCGGAGGTCGCGGCGATCGTCGGGGTGGCCTCCGGGAGGGCGTGGCGGGCGACCAGGGCGCCGAGCCACTCGCCGGCGAGGCGGCCGCGGTCGAGCACCGCGCCCTGCACCGAGCCGGCGCCGGCGTGGCTGACGACGCGCTGCAGGACGACGACGTCGCCGAGCCGCAGGTAGGCCATCGGCGAGTAGTCGAGGCTCGGGCCTGCCTCTTGGGGAATGTCCTCGAGGGCATGTTCTTTCGGCAATGGCCGTTGCGACATGTCCGATAGAGCATTCCCGTCGGCGTCGGCGGCGCGCTGCTGCTGGATCGCCTCGAACACCGGCTCGGCGCTGGCCTGCTGCGGGGGAGAGGCGCTCTGGGCCTGCTGGCTCTGGATCGTGTCCCAGGTGACGAGGTTGCGGCTGGTCTGCGGCAGGCGGACCTTCTGGGTCCGCTCGGCGGCGAGGGCGTCGCCGCGGCGGGCGTCGGCGAGGTCGCGGTAGGCGGCGTTGCCCATGTCGTTGAGGGCGTAGGTGAGCGACTGGTCGCGGCCGGCGGCGCCGCTGCCGAAGCTGAGGGCGCGCAGCGGGGCGAACTCGGGGCCGGCGACGGTGGCCTCGACGGCGACGGCGCGCGGCGAGCCGCCGGGCTCGAGCGCGTAAGGGGTGCGCACGCGGCCGTCGGGATCGATCTGGAAGTAGGCGGAGATCCGCGGGTCGTCGGGCGCGCCGGCCAGCGGGGAGAGGGCCACGGCCTCGCCGAGCGCGAGCACCTCGGGCGGGCGGTAGAACCGGCCGTAGTGCTCGAACGGGCGCGCGTCCTCGCGGCGGCGCAGCTCCTCGAGGCTCTCGCGCGCGGCGGCCCGCAGCAGCTCGGCCGCCTGGACCAGCTCGCCCTCGCGCTGCTCGGCGAGCATGTTGCGCTCGCGCAGGTCGGCGAGCAGCCAGCCGAGGGCGAGGACGAGGGTCGGCGCGGCGACGCCGAGGCCGAGGGCGAGGGTGCGACGGCGGGCGGGGGTCATCGCGCGTCCCAGCGGTAGCCGCGGCCGCGGACGGTGCCGATCCAGTCGTCGCCGCCGGGCAGCTGGCGCAGCTTGCCGCGCAGCTGCAGGATGTGGACGTCGACGGTGCGGGTGCGGACGGTGCCGTCGTGGTAGCCCCAGACCTGGGTGAGGAGCTCCTCGCGGGTGACGCCGACGCCGGGCCGGGCGCGCAGGAAGTCGAGGATCAGGCCCTCGCGGGCGGTGAGATCGAGCTGTCCTCCGGGCCAGGTGACGCTGAGGCGGGCGAGGTCGACGAGGGCGTCGCCGACGCGGAACGACTGGCTGGCCGGGGCGGGGCGGTTGCGGCGGAGCAGGCCGCGGGCGCGCGCGAGGAGCTCGCGGATGCCGAACGGCTTGGTGACGTAGTCGTCGGCGCCGGCGTCGAGGCCGGCGACGATGTCGGCCTCGGCCCCGCGCGCGGTCAGGACGAGCACCGGGACGAGGTCGCCGCGGGCCCGGGTCTGCCGCAGGACGCCGAGGCCGTCGACGCCGGGCAGCATGATGTCGAGGAGGACCAGGTCGAACTGGGCGCAGGCGAGGCGCGCGAGCGCGGCGTGGCCGTCCTCGGCGACCTCGAGGGTGTAGCCCTGCGAGCGGAACAGCTCGACGAGGCCGTGACGGATCGCCGGCTCGTCCTCGACGATCAAGATCCGCGGGGCAGGCTCGGTCACGCCGACGATCGTGGCACAGATCGCGGCGGCGTCGGTAAGAGGTCGGTAAAACCTCGCGGACGCGAAAGAGCCCCGGCGACACGAGGTGCGGCCGGGCTCGCGGCGCGTTCCGGGGTCTCAGTTGGAGGCGAAGGTGGGCAGCTCGACGCGGGGGCCGAGGGTGAGCTCGACGTGGCCGAGGCCGTGGAACTGCTCGCCGTCGATGACGGGGTTCAGGGCCTCGCCGTCCACGGCGGTGATCCGCACGCGGCGGGCCTTGTCGTCGTAGACCTTGCGGCCGAGGATCGGGGTGCCGAGGACGATGTTGGGGACGTTGGCGACGACGCCGATCGGGGTGGTGTCGAGCGCCTGGAAGTGGAGGACGCCGCCCTCGCGCGCGTGGCGGAAGCAGCGGACGACGCCGGCGAGGTTGATGTCGATCGCGCCGACCTGCATCGAGGCGAAGCTGGCGAACGGGAGCTCGCGGCCGTCGACCTCGACGCGGGCGCGCGTGGGCCGGAAGAAGTCGGTGGCGTAGCTGCGCATCTCGTCGGGGATGAAGCGCTGCAGCGGCGGAGCGAGGTTGCTGGCGAGGGTGCTGACCAGCGCGCCGCCGGCGGCGGCGCCGATGACCCCGGCGATGGCGAGCGCGCCGCGCTCCTTGGGCAGGGCGTAGAAGCGGTCGAAGAACGCCTGGGCGACGCCGCCGAGCGCGGCGGCCAGGCCGACGCGCTCGAACGCGGGCGCCTGCGGGCTGTCCGAAAGTTCCTGTCCGATCGGCGCGCCGACGATCTTGCAGGTGTCGATCGTGACGGTGGGGATCGGCTCGCCGCGCTCGAGCCGGCCGACGAGGCGGCGGACGATCGAGTCGGCGTCGCCCTTGAGGCCGGCCTTGCGGGCGACGAAGTCGACGGTGCCGCCGTTGGTGGGGACGACGATCGGGAGGCGGGCGGCGCCGGTCTGCCGGGCGTCGGCGTGGAGGGTGTTGAGGACCCAGTGGAGGGTGCCGTCGCCGCCGTCGCACACGAAGTAGCGGCAGCCGGCCTCACGCAGGTTACGAATCGCCTTCGGCAGCTCGTCGAGGCGCCGGGTCTCGACGACCGCGCCGTAACGTCCGACGGCCTGCTCGAGGGCGCGCCGACGCTGCGGCCGGCGGTAGTTCTTCTTCGAGTTGGGGTTGGTGATGATGCCGACGTCCATTGCGACCCCGAAGTGCCGAGGGAAGACATTACGCGCCCCGATCGGGAGCGACAAATTCTGACGAGGGCCCGCTGAGCACGCCGTGCGCCGCGACGCGGGCGGTGTGCAATCGAATGCGCAGTGTGTCACTCGGGCAGCGCGGCGCAGCGGCGGCGGAACATCGATCCCTCGCCGCGCTCCTCGGGCGACGCGGTCGGCTGCGCAGGCCGGTGCGCACGGCGATCGCGGCGCTCGTGAGTGAAGGTCCGCCGCCGCTGCGCCCGCGGGCCCGCGGGCCCGGGCCGATCCCCGGGCCCAGCGGCGTGGTGCGCAGTGACGCGCGCAGCGAGGGCGGGGGCGGCAGGTGTCCCGAAAGTCAGGCGCAGCGAACGGCGGGGGCGGCGCCCGGCGCCCGGCCGACGTGCGCCTGCCCCCGAGGGCATGCTCTAAAAAACATGTCCCGAGAGACCGATCGAGTCGATGGTCGGGTCGCCGCTCCGGCGAGGCGGGGGACGCAGCCAGGGCGACGGGGACCCCGGCACCTCATGTAAGGAGGTCCCGAGGGACCGATCGAGTCGAGCGTCGGGTCGCCGCACCGGTGAGGCGGGGAAACGCAGCCAGGGCGACGGGGACCCCGGCACCTCATGTGAGGACATGTCCCGAGGAGCCGATCGACGCGGGGCAACGAGCCCCTCGCGGAGAGCGGCCGTCAGGTCGCGGCAGCGGCGAGGTGGCGGCGGAACGCGGCCAGGGCGACCGCGGACCGCTCGCGCACCTCGGGGTCCGGGTCTTCGCTCGCCATCGCTTCGAGCAGGGGCAGGAACTCCGGCCAGGTCGGGTACGCGGCGGCCGTGAGCGCCTTGCTCCGCAGCGCCGGGTCCTCGTCGGCGAGCAGGCGGGAGAAGTGGTCGAACACGCGCGGGTCGAACGAGGGCGGCGCGAGCACGCCGAGCGAGGCGATCACCGGGAACGACCGCGCGGCGTCGGCATCGACGGCCAGCGCGGCGAGCAGCGTCGCCAGCGAGAGGCCGTCGAGCTCGTCGATCGCGTCCGCGGCCAGGCTCGCCTCGTCCGCGCCGTCGACGACGAGGTAGGCGACGCCGGCGAAGCGATCGTCGAGCCGGTGCAGCCGCGTCGCGCCGTCGCGGCTGATCCAGATGACCTCCTCGGGGTTGGCGTCGCTCTCGGGGACCTTGTCGTAGAAGACGAGGCCGCGGTCCGCGGCGAAGCAGGAGACCTTCCACGAGGTGACGCGATCCTCGATGACGATGCGTTGCATGGCTGTCTCGAGGGACCTGCTCCGAGAGACCTGTCCGAAGGGGCTATTCCTTCTTGCGGGTGAACCAGGCGCGGATGCCGGCGAACAGGCCGACGATGGCGAGGACGATGAACTTGCCGCCCTTGGCGAGGAGGGCGAACAGGCCGGCCTTCATCGCCAGCTTGCCGGCGATGAGGCCGCCGATGCCGTAGGCCGCGACGGTGTCGATGTCGGGGTTGAAGTCGCCGTAGCGGTTGCCGTCGTCGAACTCGACGCGGCCGTAGATCGTCTCCATCTCGGGGCGGATCTGCGGGAGCTGCGTCATGCCGGACACCGCGTTGAGCTCGAGCACGCCCTTGCGGCCGAGCACGCGCACGGCGTAGTTGAGCGAGTTCTCGCCGCCGTCGTCGCCGCCGAGCTCCTTGGCCCAGTAGAGGCTGTGGCGCGACTGGTCGTAGTGCGGGGGCTCGGCCCAGCCGACCAGGTGCATGGCCGGGAAGCCCATGGCCTTGCGCGACTCGTTCTCCTTCTCGGTCGCCTCCTTCATCTGCGTCAGCAGCTCGTCGTAGTCGATGCTGGCGGCGTCGGCGTCGTCGACGTGGCCCTCCTCGACGTAGGAGACGACGACGCCCCAGCCGCGCGGGTCGGCGGGGCTCAGCTTGGCCGGGACGATCATGCCGAGCGGCTGATCGCCGGGCGGGTTGTGCCAGGCCTCCTCGATGACGCGGCGGGCGTCGGCGGGGCCGAGGAAGCGGTAGTCCTCGCCGAGGTGCAAGGTGGCGAGGCCGTCGCCGACCTTGATGTCACCTGTCTGATAGGTCAGCTTGCTGTCGAACTCGGCGCCCATGAGGATCGCCAGGCCCTCGGCGATCAGCGTCTCGTCGGCGGTGAGGGCCTCGCCGCGGTCGAGCTTGCCGGCGAGCGCCTGAATGCCGGCCTCGTCGATCGCGGCCAGCTTCTCCTGCTGGGCGGGGCTGAGCGCGTCCCACCCGGGCGGCGGGGCCTCGTCCTGCGCGGCGCCGGGCTGCGGGGCCGCGGCGCTGTTGCCGTCCTCGAACACGGTGGCGCGAGCGGTGAGCGGGGCGCCGGCGAGGAGCGCTCCGAGGACGAGGGCGACGTGCTTCATCGCGCCAGGCTAGCACCGGGCTCAGGCGGACGATAGTCGTCAGGGCCGGGCCGCGACCGCGCCCGCGAGCAGTTCGGCGATCTGGTTCTGGAGATCGCGCGCCTGCGGGGCGGCGAAGGTGTCGAGGTCGTTGAAGAGGATGGCGAAGGCGAGCGGGGGGCGGCCGACGGCGCCGGCGTAGCCCGAGAAGGTCGAAACGCCGTCCAGCGAGCCGGTCTTGGCGCGCACGAAGCGGGCGGCCCGGCCCTCCTGCATGCGCCCGCGCAGGGTGCCGTCGACGCCGGCGATCGGCAGCGAGGCGAGGAAGTCGGCGCCGTAGCGGAAGTCGCGGTGGACGGCGATCAGGAGCTGCACCAATTGCGCGGCGCTGATCCGGTTGGCGTCGTAGAGGCCGGAGCCGTTGTTGTAGACGAAGCCGTCGACGCCGACGCCGAGGCCCGCGAGCCAGGTGCGCACGCGCGCGAGGCCGCCGGCGAAGCTGGCCGGGGTGTGGTCGTCGAGGCTCTTGAGGATGTGCTCGGCGACGTAGTTGTTCGACAGCTTGTTGACGCTGCGGACGAGCACGCTGAGCGGCTCGCTGCGCACGAGGGCCAGGCGCTCGCTGTCCTCGGGGACAGCTTCGGACTTGACCGCGGCGCGCCCGAGGCTGACGCCGCGCTGCTTGAGGACGAGGCGGAACACCTCGCCGGCGTACTCGGCCGGGCGGGCGACGGGGTAGCGGTACTCGGCCGCGGCGGCGTCCTTGCCGATGGTGCCGTCGACGGCGATCTCGACCACGCCGGCGTCGGTGGTGCCGATGGCGAGCTTGAGCTGGTTGCGCGCGCCGGTGGCGGTGGTGGCGGTGTTGGCCTTGAGCTTGAGCGAGGGGACCGGCGGGTCGATGGCGACGATCGCCGGGTCACCCTCGCCGGCGCCCGGGCGGGCGAGCACGACGTAGGTGCCGAAGTTGACGGCCGTGGCCCCGCCGGGGGCGCGGAACGAGGCGAGCTCGTCCTTCTGATCGAACAGCGGCGGCAGCTCGTCGCGGTCGTAGGCGGTGCTGTCGAGGACGAGGCCGCCGGTGATCTTGGTGACGCCGAGGGCTCGCAGGTCGCTGGCCAATTGATAGAGGTCGGCGGTGACGAGCGAAGGATCGCCGCCGCCCTTGAGATAGAGGTCGCCGTCGACGGTGTGGCCCTTGAGCGCGCCCTTCTTGGCGTAGACGCGGGTGACGTAGCGGTGCTCGGGGCCGAGGAGCGACAGCGCGGCGGCGGTGGTGACGAGCTTGATGTTGCTGGCGGGGTTGAGGCCGAGGTCGGGGTTCTTCTCGTAGAGCCGGGCGCCGGTGGCCATGTCGACGACGAGCAGGCCGATGCGCGCGCGAGCCAGGATTGGCCTGCAGCAAGAGGTCGATCTGGCCGGCGAGGTCGGTCGGCGCGGCGGCAGGCGCGGACTCGGCGACCGGGGCCGCGGCCGACGGGGGCGGAGCGAGGCAGCACACGAAGGCCGCGGCGGCGATGGCGAGGCGCTGGCCGAACGAGGGGCGCACCCGGCCAGGCTACGTGATTTGCCGGCCGAACGTCCAATTGCGTCGCGCCGCGCGCCGTGCAGGCCGGCCGCGAAGCAGAGAACCTGGGGTGATCGGGCGGCCGTCTTCGCCGCCGCCCGGCCGGCGATCTTGGGTATGCTGTTGGCCTCGGCAGGAGCGCTCATGACGGTCGCGCGGAGCTTGCGGTGGTTCGGTCTCGGTCTCGGGCTGTGCGTCGCGTGGCCGCACGCGCTGGCCGGTCCGCCGCAGCTGGCCGCGGAGGCGCGCGCGCTGCCGGTGGCGCTGCGCGACGGGGCGGCGACGGTGGCCCACAAGTCGTACACGCTGCACGGGATCCCGGTGCGCGGGGCGTTCGCGACGGTGCTGTCCGACAGGACAGGTGAGCGCGAGGTCGCGTCCTCGCGGCCGCTCGCCGGTCCGCAGTTGCGGCCCGAGGAGGCGCGGATCGAGGTGGGCGAGGCGGAGGCGATCGCGGCCGCCCACGTTCACGCGGAGGGGCCCGAGGCGTCGGGTACGCTGGTCTACAAGCTGATCCTCGGCGAACCGGTGTTGGCCTACGAGGTCGATCTGCCGCTGCAGTGGGACCCGGAGCCGAGCAAGAAGACGATCTGGGTGTCGGCGAGCTCGGGCATCGTGCTGGACGAGTGGGAGCACGTGCGGTCGTCGCGGGCGCGGGTGTTCCAGACCAACCCGGCGTCGACGCCGGTGCCGATCGAGGTCGAGCTGGCGGGCATCCACGCGACCGGGCCGGGGCAGCCGCTCGAGGGCGACAGGATCCGCTCGTTCAACTGCACGCTCGAGGCGCCGGAGGAGGACCAGATCCAGCCGTGGTGGGCCGAGGGCAAGTGCTACGCGGTCCACCGCGCGCTGTCGGACGAGAACGGCGACTACTTCCTGCCGCTGCCCGACGTCATCTTCCCCGCGGACAACGCCGACGACGACGACCTGTACGCCGAGCTGTCGATGTACTACCACGCCGAGCGCTTCATCGACGAGATGAAGCGGTTCGGGGTCGACGCGTTCAAGTGCGCGCTGTCGACGATGCTCGCCAACTACCGCACGAGCGAGCTGTCGACGGCCTACCCCGACCTCGATTACACGCCGCTCAACAACGCCTACTGGACCAACACGTGCGACCCGGAGAAGGGGCCGACGATGATCTTCGGCCAGGGCACGGCGGTCGACTTCGGCTACGACGGCGACGTGGTCTACCACGAGCTCGGCCACGGGATGGTGTCGCTGCTGACGCCGAACGGGCTCGGCGACCGCACGCTGCGCAGCGACGGGGTGCTGAACGACGCCGGCGGGCTGAACGAGGCGATCGCCGACTACTTCTCGGTGATCCTCGCCAACGAGCCGCTGCTCGGCGACTACGTGGCTCGCTTCTGGCCCGGCTACGGCAACGCGATCCGCAACGCGGAGAACACCAAGCGCTGCCCCGACAACACGGTCGGTCAGGTCCACAACGACGGCGAGCCGTTCATGGGCGCGATGTGGGCGGCGCGCAAGCGGATCGGCCGCGAGAAGATGGACCCGGTGGTGTTCGAGCTGCTGCCGCGCCTGCCGAGCGACGCGGACCTCGAGACGGCGAGCTTCGCGGTGCTCGAGATCGCGGAGGAGGCGCTGGCGCGCGGCGAGTGGACCCAGAGCGACGTCGATCAGCTGGTCCGCGGCTTCGACTCGCGCGGGCTGTACGACTGCCCGCGCGTCCACGTCGACCCGGACAAGGTGGCGAGCGGGGCGTCGCTGTACCTGCGCGGCAAGACGACCGGGGTGACGCCGTTCTTCCCGGGGCCGATGCAGCTGCGCCACGAGGTGCCGCAGGGCAGCGACAACGTGATCGTGCGCTTCCGCCTCGGCGGCGACGCGGGGCCGCCGGACAACCCGACGGGCGTGGTGGTGCTGCTCAAGCGGGCCGACGAGCCGATCGCGTTCGAGTACACGCTGACGGCGGTCGACAAGAACCCGGACGGCTCGAACAAGGGCTCGGTCCGCGAGGTCATTCAGGTGTCGGGTGACTGGGACCACCAGCTGGCGGCGAGCCGCCTCGGCGATTCGGACAACCAGCTGGTGCTGCGCGGGTTCCGGCCCGGCGAGGTGGTCCACGTGGCGCTGGCCAACCTGACGACGGGGGAGCAGGTCGCCAGCGGGACGTCGATCGTCAGCGTGCCGCCCGAGTTCCTCGACGAGGGCACGGTGACGGTCGATGTCGGGCCGCCCGAGGTGGTGACCGACGGGCAAGGCGTCGACGCGTCGGAGGTCCACACCGCCGAGCCCGAGGCCAGCTGCGCCTGCCGCAGCGACGGGGCATCGGCGCCGCTGGCCCTGCTGGCGCTGCTGGGGCTGCGCCGCGGGCGGAGGCGGCGCTAGGGAATGGCTGGCCTTCGGGACAGGTTGTCGACGATCTGGAACACGCTGCTGCCGCTGGCGCTGGTGGTCCTGATCGTCGGGCCCGCGCTGCCGAACGCGGCGCTCGGCGGGGTTCCGTCGACGCTGGCGCAGTGGCAGAAGAAGATCAGCGTGGTCCAGACGTGGAACATGTACGCGCCGGACCCGACCCGCGCGCACACGTACATCGCGGTGTACGCGGAGTTCGAGGACGGCCGCCGCGAGGCGCTGCCCGAGGCCGCGCAGGCGCAGCACGGCTGGGGCTCGACGTGGGCGTGGCAGAAGACGCGGGTCGACATCTGGCGCTACTACGCGGTGCTGAACCCCGACAAGCCGAACAACAACCGGCTGTGGTACCTCCGCTCGCTGTGCGTGCGCGAGGCCCTGGCCCGCGAAGAGCCGCCGCGCAAGATCGTGGCCGAGCGGGTCCGCCGGCGCTTCACCCCGCCCGACCGCGTGCGCGCCGGCAAGCCCGGGCTCGGTCCGGCCGAGCGCAAGCCGCTGGCGACGATCGACTGCAAGACCTGGCCGGTGCGCGAGATGCTGGCGGACGCGCAGGCTCGCCATGGCTGAAGGGTCAGGTCCGGACGGGCAGGGCGGTGAGCTCGCTGCGGTGGGGATCGCGGCGAGCACCGGGATGGCCGATGTGACAGGTTCCGAGGGACATGGCGCAGAGGACATGCCGGAAGCGGCGATGACCGGGGAGGGGGGCCGTTCGAGGCGAGCAGAGGGCGGGTCTCCGGGGGACCGGCGCTCGCAGGTCCTGTCGAAAAGGGCGCGATGGACAGGCGCGGGCGGCTGGCTCGCCTGCGCGACGCGCTGCTGACGGGGGAGGAGGATCCGGCGGCGCTCGGGCTGCTGCGGATCGGGCTGGTCGCGGTGTTCACCGCGAGCCTGCTGTCGCACGTCGGCTCGGTGGCCGAGTATTTTTCGAGCGCGTCGCCGCTGGCCGGGCAGTACGCGCGCCAGGCGTTCCCGACCCGCTGGTCGCTGTTCTTCACGATCGACGATCCGCTGGCGGTGCAGGCGATCTTCGCCGCCGGGGTGGTGGCGCACGTGCTGTGGCTGGTGGGGCTGTTCACGCGGCCGGCGGCGCTGCTGAGCGCGCTGGTGTGGGTCAGCATGGTCGGGCGCAACCCGCTGCTGTACGCGATGCCGGACCAGCTGCACTCGGCGATGATCGTGTGGCTGGCGCTGATGCCGACGGGCCGCGGGCTCAGCCTCGACGCGCGCTGGCGCGGCAAGGGCGGGCCGGTGCCGGTGTGGTGCCGCCGCATCGTGCAGCTGCAGCTGGCCGTCGTGTACACGTCGACGGGGCTGGCCAAGCACGGGGCGACCTGGAAGTCGGAGGGGACGGCGATCTACTTCTCGCTGGTCAGCCCCTACAACCGTCACTTCGACCTCTCGCGCGTGCTGGCGACGCTGCAGCCGTACGTGCTGCGGCCGATCACGTGGCTGGTGCTGGCCTGGGAGGTCGGCTTCAGCGGGTTCGTGCTGGCCCACTGGCTGCGCGAGCGGTGGCGCAGGGTCCCCGACCTGCGCTGGCTGTTCCTCGGCTTCGGGGTGGCGATGCACGTGGGCATCCAGATGATGATGTACGTCGAGTGGTTCACGCCGCTGACGCTGGCCTGCTACCTGGCGTTCCTACGGCCCGACGAGGTGCGGCGGATCGTGCGGCGGTTCGCGCGCGGGTGAACGATCGGGCATGTCCGAAGGGGCATGCGCGAAAGGGCATGTTCTACGGAGCATGCTGTATGAGACATACGACGCCGGCACGGGGTTCGCCGAGGGCGCGCGCCGCCTCGCGCGCGCGAGGCCTGGACGCTGCGGGGGCGGCGCGCGAGGTCGGTCCCGCGATCGCGTCACCGTCGCCCGCGAGGCCGGCGGACGCCACAGACCGAGCCCCGACGGGCTGGCTGGCTCAAGAGGCAGGCGGGGCGGCGGCCGGGGTCGACTGCGCGGCGTCGGGCTCGGCGGCGTCGGGGTGGGCGCGGCGCCAGGCCTCCTCGGCGGCCAGGCGCTCGCGCGGGTGGTGGATGACGCCGACGACGTCGCCGCCGCAGCGCGGGCAGACCTTGTCGCCGGAAGCCAGAGTGGCGCCGCAGCGCGGCTCGGAGCAGCGAGACTCGCGGAGGAAGCGGCCGAGGACGAGGCCGGTGACGCCGAGGCCGACGGCGATCATGGGGATCGTGCCGGCCTCGAGCTGAAGGCCGCCCTTCATGCCGGCGACGACGCCGCCGAGCATGAGCGCGCCCATGCCGAGAGTGCGGCCGAGCCGGGCGGCCATGCTGCGCTCGACGCGGAACACGGGCTTGCCGGCGTTGATGCCGGCGATCCCGGGTCCTCGTCACGCCGGGCCTCGGGGGCGGCGTCGGGGTCGTCGGTGAAGGGGACGGTGAGCGCGGCGAGGTCGGGCGGGGAGGGCCACTGCTCCGGCGGCGGCAGGCCGAGCTGCTGGCTCACGGGCGGCTCGGCGCGGTCGAGCGCGGCGTAGGCGTGGCGCAGGAAGGCGGCCTGGTTGGCTTGCAGGAGCTTGCCGATCCGCTGCCGCTCGGCCCGCGGGAGGACGCGCGTGCAGCTGGGCGGCGAGGAGGAAGCAGAGCGATTGCGGCGAGAGGACGCCGAGCCGCGCGGGGGCGCGGCGGGTCTGCATCGGGCCGGCTGCCGTGCGGACGGTGTAGCGCAGGGCGGCGTCGGCAGTGAGCACGCCGAAGCCGAGGAAGACGCCGGTGAGGTCGATGCGCGGGTCGAAGGCGTCGGTGGTGGGGAGGCCGAAGTGACGGCGATAGAGGTGGGCGACGACGCGAGCGGCGGCAGCGACGATGGTGTGCGGGTCGACCATGGCCGAGCTCTCGGCGCCGACCTTGACGAGGTCGCGCTCGAAGCCGGCGAGCCAGACGACGAGGTCGTGGCCGCGCGACGAGCTGGGCTTGCCGAGCACCTCGCCGCGGCGGGCCGGATCGGCGTCGTAGATGGCGACCTCGACGCGAACTGGCCGAGGCCGGCGTAGCCGAGCAGGCGCCGCACGAGCCGCCGCAAGCTGGCCTCGCCGCCCTGCCAGCGATCGGGGAAGAACCGGGCGCTCGGCTCGAGCAGCGGGGCGACGAGCAGCGGCGCCGGACCCCGCGCCTTGACGAGCGCGGCCATCTGGTCGAGCAGGGTGCGACGCTCGTCCAGGGGCGGCAACATCAGGCCGTCGTCGTCTCGCTCGGTCGACACGGCGGGGAGGTGTAGCACAGCCGCCTGGGCGCCTGACGAATCCGGCGCGGCAGCCCGGCTCACCGGTGTGCGAGCGTCCACGCCTCGCGCTCGCCGACGTCCCCGGTTCGCGCCGGCCGGTCGCTCGGAGGGCCGATGCGGACGGTCCGCCGCGCCGGCCGCCGCCGCAGTCTCCAGGTGGTGAGCGGCGCTTCGCAGCGAGATGGCGGGCTCGTCGGTGTGTCGCGCGGCACTCGGGCGCGATGCGAACGGTGTTCGGATCGATCCTGGCGGTGAGGGCGGCCGGCGGACGAGAGAAGAAGGGGGCGAGGAGGGAACTGCTCGCGGATACGACCTCGGCGGGTCGGGACGTGGGCGAAGGCCGGGCCGTCGTCGGGAGAGCGCACGCGGGGAGCGCGTGGCCGCCCGCGATCTGTCCTCGGGGACAGCCTTGAGCCATCCCGCCTCGGGACCGGGGGCGAGGCTGTCCTGGGGGACATCTTCTGGACGGCGGCGGCTCGGCGAGACTTGCTGTCCTCGGGGACAGATCACGACCGGCGGGCCATCGCTCGGCTGGGTTCGAGCTGTCCTTGAAGACAGAACGAGAGGCGTGGGTCGGGGGCCGGCAGCAGCGTGATCCGTGCCTTGTTGACCGCGATGTCGATGTTCCGAGCGAGGTCGGTGCGGAGGCATCGTCGGCGTTGCTGCCGCGGTCGCCCTGGCAGTCATTTTGACTCGTATGTACCGTCACGGTCTCGCTGTTGCGCGCGCTCGTCGTGGTCCGGCACCCGCCCGGTGCCGGCGGCTTCATCGAGCAGTGCGCCGTCGATCCTCGCGCACCTTGGGACTGGGGGGCGCGGCGGAGCTGGCGCGTCGACGACCGCAGGCCTCGGCGCGTCGAGTACGACCGGTGAGTCGTCGCTCTGAACTGTCCTCGGGGACAGTATCGGTGACTCGAGCAGTGCGCTGTCGATCCTCGCGCACCCATGGGACTGGGGCGCGGCGGAGCTGGCGGCGTCGACGACCGCAGGCCTCGGCGCCTCGAGTACGACCGGTGAGTCGTCGCTCTGAACTGTCCTCGGGGACAGTATCGGTGACGAGGAGCCGCCGAGGAGGCCCGGCGGCGCCCCGCGAGCGCTCAGCCCTTGGCCTTGCCGCCGGGCTGTCCCTTGGGACTGGTGGCCTCGGCCGGGGGCTTGGTGGCGGGCTGTCCCTTGGGACTGGTGGCCTCGGCGGGAGGCTGTCCCTTGGGACTGGTCGTGCCCTTGGCGGCGGGCTGGGCCGGGCTGGTCGGCTCGGCGGTCCCGGGCGCCTTGGCGGGCTTTCCGGGCGGGCTCTCGGCCTTGCGGGCTTGACCGCCGTTGCTCGGGACGGGCTCCACCGGCTGACCCTTGGTCTTGCCGCCGGACTTGCCGGGCTGTCCCTTGGTGCCGGTGGTGGGGGCGAGCTCGGGCTCGGGTTCCGGCGCGGGCTCGGGCTCGGGCTCGACGGGCTCCGCCTCGAGCTCTTCCTCGAGCGGGGCGGCCTGCTCCGGCGGCGGCGGGACGTAGGGCGCCGGCACGATCGGGTAGACCTTGCTCTCGGTGGCGAGGACGTGCTCGAGCAGGAGCGGCTCGCCGCTGGCCCGTCGCGCGCGCAGGACCACGACGGCCCGCTCGCCGTCGCCGAGGCCGGTGGGGATCCCGTTGACGCGGTTGCGCTCGCCGGGGCGCAGGGCGACCTTGCGGACGATGGTGCGCGCGCCGGCGGCGTCCTGACGCAGGACCAGGACGACCGCGTCGACGAGGCCGGGCGGGACCATGAAGTCGAGGTTGCCGGCGGCGGCGTCGAAGTCGAGCTCAGGCCAGGTCGGCCACAGCCAGTCGAGCAGCGAGCGCGTGACCTCGATCGCCCGCGGGGCGAGGTGGACGAACTGCTCGCGGTAGACGGCCTCGTCGACGTAGGGGCGGACGCGGCCGTCGTCGTCGGTGTCGAAGGCGGCCAGCGGGCGGCCGGTGCCGCTCTGGACGTAGCCGCGCGCGGCCGGCCACGGGTGCAGGCGGGCGCCCTCGAGCTCGGCGGGGTCGAGGCGGCTGCCCTGCAGCAGCTCGGCGGCGGCGGCCTCGGGGGTGAGGTCGTCGTCGAGGAAGCGCGGGGCCGGGACGCTGGCCTCGGACAGGAAGCGGCGGGCGGTGAAGACCGCGAGGCCTTCGTAACCTGTCCCTTCGGGCAGGACGAGCGCGCCGGGCTCCTTGCTGGGGGCGGCGCCGCCGAACAGGTGCTCGGCGAGCGAGCCGGCCACGGGGATCCCGCGGGCCTGGGCGATCTGGTCCTGGGTCGGGCGGCCGGGCAGGGCGCTGCGGCCGAAGGCGAGCCGGGCCAGCTCGGCGAACGGCAGGCCGCGGTCGCCGGGGCTGGGCGAGAGCGGGCTGAAGAAGCCGCTGACGTCGCCGCGCGCGTGGGCCGGGACGGCGAGGTCCTGGACGACGTGGAGCAGGGCGCCGAGGCCGACCAGCGCGAGCGCGAGGTGGTGCGCGCGCGCCTCGGGGTCGGGCAGGGTGGAAGAGAGCTCGAGGTGGCGCCACATCTGCGGCGGGGCCAGCGGGTCGGCCTCGTCGCGCAGGAAGGAGATGACCGAAGGGCCCTGTCCCGAAAAACCTGTCTGTGTGGCCAGGGCGGCGGCCGAGCCGCCGTTGTGCCGGACCTGGCGCAGGCGCAGCAGGCCGGGGCGCGACTGCGGGTCGCTGAAGTCGCGGCGCAGCGGGTCGTCGCGGTCGACGAAGTGGTGGACGGCCCGCGCCGAGGGCACGAGCTCGGCGAGGACGCCGACCTGCAGCCACTGCAGCGCCGGCAGCTCCCACAGGTCGCCCTGGACGCAGTAGCGCTGGGTCTCGATGGGGGCGCCGAGGCCGGGGCAGGCCCCGGGCCCGCCGAGCGCCTCGAGGCCGCCGTGCTGCAGCGCGGCGGTCAGCATGCGCCGCTCGGGCGCGGACAGCCGCCGGGGGTCGATGCGCAGCGGGGTGAAGAGGCCGCGCTGCAGCTCGCTGGCGGCCATCCAGCGCAGGTGCAGGGCGCTCTCGAGCAGGGCCCGGTCGACCATGCCGAGGTGGGTGGCGCGGGCGTCCCAGGCGGCCGCCGGCGCGGGGACGGCGAACACCGCGAGGGCCGCCGCGAGGGCCGAGCGCCGCAGCCAGCCGCGCAGGCCGCCGCCGCGTGTCTCGCGGGACAGGGCGGAAGCGACCTGGCCCTCGAGACCGGTCGAGCCCGCGGGGCGAGCGTCGAGGGGGGCCGGGGCGAGCGCGCGCCGTCTGTCTCGGAGGACATGGTCGAAGAGACATGGCCCTCGGGGCCGGTCGAGCCCGCGGGGCGAGCGTCGAGGGGGGCCGGGTCGAGCGCGCGCCGCCTGTCTCGGAGGACATGGTCGAAGAGACATGGCCCTGGGGGCCGGTCGAGCCCGCGGGGCGAGCGTCGAGGGGGGCCGGGGCGAGCGCCGCAGCCAGCTGCGCAGGCCGCTCATGGCCGCTTGCCCTTCCCGGCGGGTTGGCCTGACTCTGGGGACATGGTCGAAGCGCCCTGTCCCTTGGGACCGGTGGCGCCGGTGGTGGGACCTGACTCTGGGGACATGGTCGAAGCGCCCTGGCCCTTGGGACTGGCGACGCCGGCGGGGTTGTTCGCCCCGGCGCCGCTCGGGGCGCCGGTCTTGCCGGGGACGGCGCCGCTCGGGACGCCCGGGGCGCCCTGCGGGGCGGCGGGGGCGTGGCCGCGGCGCCGGCGGGGTCGGGGACCGACTTGAGGCGGTCGAGGCTGCGGTAGACGTGCTTGGCGAGGATCAGCGCGGTGTCGAGGTCGTGGCACTGCTGATCGCCGCAGGTCAGCAGGACGCCGATCTTCTGCGCGCGGTCGACGAAGCCGATCGCGTGGACGCCGTCGGCGGTGGTGCTCCACGTCTCGGGGGTGATGTCGGCGCCCGGCTTGACCTTGCCGAAGGTCTCCTGAATCGTGGCCGCGACCGGGTCCATGCCGCCCGGCGGGGCGCTCCAGACGCGCAGCGCGAGGTCGTGGCGCTCGTCGCTGTTGACGGCCTGCAGGTGGACGCCGTGGTAGAAGCCGGTGCGCTTGAGGTCGGTGAGGTCCTTGACCTCGAAGGCCTCGGTGTAGCCGGTGCGCTGGCGGACCTCGTCGGGCGTGAGCAGGCCGCTGGCGTCGAGCACCTCGGCGACCACCGGCGCGCTCGCCTTGCCTGGCTCTTCTTCTTCGACGACGACCGCAGGCCCGCCGGCGCCGCCGAGAGCGCGGAAGAGGTCGAGGTTGGCCAACTCGGCCTCCCAGCGCACCGCCTTGTGCAGCGGCCGCGGCGGCGCGAGGAACAGCAGGTGCTCGGCGTGCGAGTCGCTGTTCTGCCACTTGCGCAGCTCGACCCGGTTGTGGCGCACGGTGAAGTCGGACCGCGGACCACCGGTCGGCACGGCGTCGGAGCGGTAGCCGGCGTAGCCGCGCTTGTAGACGATGAGGTAGGCGTCGACGAGCCGCGCGGTCGAGCCCCGCACGACGAGCTTGGCCGGCGGGATCCGGTAGCGACCCGTGGCGTCGGTGGTGACGCTGGTCGTTTCCGCGCCCCACGGGCCGATGAAGCCGTCGCCGCGGTCGTACGACCAGACGGCGACCACGGTGGCCTCGGCGACCGGCTCGCTGGTGGCGGCGTCGACGACCTGGCCGTCGAACGGGCCGATCAGCGAGGCGTCGGTGACCACGTCGCGCGCGCCGACGTAGGCCGGCGGGCGCACGATCGGGGCGCAGGCGGCCAGGAGGGGGGCACACAGGGCGGCGGCGACGACCAGGACGGTGCGCAAGCGGCGGATCACGCGGAGCGATCCGCGGCCGAAATCGTCGCCCCGGCGGTCGGCATGCGAGCACGCCGCGCGCCCCGAGGGCGAGGAAGACCGACCTGACGACGGCTCGGGCCCGGCGGGCGAGGGCGACGAGCCTGACTGTGCAATGGCGACGCTCAATTGACGCGGTCCGAGCCGGACGGGTACCCTGGCAGGGCGAATAGCGGGCGAGCGCGGGTCTATCCCACGCGAGCGACCCTGGCAAGCCTTCTCCAGGCACGACGCCGATGACGGAGTGGATCCCCTGTCCCGCCTGTGGCACCGAACACGCCCCAGAGGCCGTCGCGTGCGAGATCTGCGGTTATCGCCTGTCGCCGCCGGCGCCAGTGAGCGCGCTCCCGAAGTGCGCGCGCTGCGGGCAGCCCCTCGGCGACGGCTTCGAGTTCTGCCAGATCTGCGGCCTCCGCGTGCACTCTCGCCGGCCGCGCCCCAGCACGCAGAGCATAAAGTTGATCCCGCGGCGCCTGGCCGAGGGCACGGGCGAGGTGGAGCCGGCACGCTCCCCGGTACCCGATCCGCCGCCGCGTTCTTCCGCGGTCGAGCCGGCCCCCGCCCAGGTCGCCGACGCCGGGGGGATCGTCCCGGCGAGCCCGGCGCCGCAGGTGGTTCAACCTGTCCCGAACGCCAGCCCGGCCGCGGTCGAGGCGGGCGCCGACGGCTCGGCCGACGGCGCGACCGCCGAGGCCGGTCAGGGCTCGTGGGGCCAGGCCCGCGTGGTCCCGCGAGCGGCGGTCGACGACGGGGTGCCGGTCGCGCGCAGACGCCCGGCCCCGGTGACACGGCGCGCATGGGCCAGGCGGCGCCGGCGAGCGAGCAGGCGTCGGTGTCGGTGACCGGCTCGCCGGGCGGACCGTCGTGGTCGGCGCCGATGGCGAGGCTGGCGGTCGAGTCGTCGCGCCGCTCGGCCGGGGCGGCGCCGCTGCGGGTGGTGCTGGTCAAGCGCGACGGCTCGGAGGGCGAGTCGGTGGCGCTGCGCGGGACTCTGGTGGTCGGCCGCAAGCAGGGCGAGCTGCTGTTCCCGAGCGACGAGTTCCTGAGCCCGGCCCACGCCCGCCTCGAGCCGGCGCCCGGCGGGGGGTGCGCCTCGGCGATCTCGGATCTCGCAACGGGGTCTATGTCCGGATCTCGCGGCCGGAACCGGTGTTTCCGGGCGATCTCTTCCTGGTCGGCCACCATTTGTTGCGGCTCGAGAACCTGCCGCCGGGCGGCCGCGAGCAGGAGCTCGACGGCGACTCGACCCGCCTGTTCGGCACGCCGATGCAGCCGGCCTGGGGCCGTTTGACGCTGATCGGGGTCGGCGGGGCCGAGGCCGAGGTCCACTGCCTGCGCGCCCCGCAGATCGTGTTCGGCCGCGAGCTCGGCGACATCATCTTCCCCACGGACCCCTTCGTGAGCTGGCAACACGCGCAACTGGCGATGGAGCTGCGCGGAGACGCGATGACGGTCCTGCTGACCGACCTCCGCTCGGCCAACGGGACCTATCTCAGGATCCGCGGGGATGTCATCCTTCAACCGGGCGACATGTTCCGGGTCGGGGACCAGATCTTCCGCGTGAGGATGCACTGAGGTGGCGCAGCTCGAGGTGTTCGCAAGGACGGAGGTCGGTTGCGTCCGCAAGCGCAACGAGGACCACTTCGTGGTCCAAAACCTCCAGACCGGGGAGCGCGGGCTGCTGCCGCACCAGCGCGTGCAACCGCTGACGTCGCGCGGGACGCTGATCGCGGTGTGCGACGGGATGGGCGGGGCGGCGGCCGGCGACGTGGCGTCGCGGATCGCGGTCGACGTGCTGTCGGCGGTGGTCCACAGCAAGGCGCCGTTCCCCACCACGACGGCGGCCCAGGACGTGATGCACGAGGCGATCACGGCGGTGAACGACAAGATCCGCGCGGCGGCGGTCGAAGACCCGGCGCGCCACGGGATGGGCACGACGCTCACCGCGGCCCTGGCCTTCGGGCCAGAATTGCTGATCGGCCACGTCGGCGACTCGCGGGCGTACATCCGCCGCGGCCGCTCGCTGACGCAGATCACGACGGACCACAGCGTGGTCGGCCAGCTGATCGCGGCCGGCCGCCTGCGCCCCGACCAGGCCCGCGACTACGAGCACCGCAACGTGCTGCTGCAGGCGCTCGGGGTCCAGCCGCGCGTGGGCCCGGAGTTCGACGTGGTGCAGCTGCGCGCCGGCGACGTGCTGATGCTGTGCAGCGACGGCCTCACCGGGCCGGTCACCGACGAGCAGATCCTCGGGCTGATGCTCCGCTACGAAGACCCGCTGCGCTGCTGCCGGGCGCTGACCGAAGCGGCCTGCGCTGCGGGCGGGCCCGACAACGTGACGGTGGCGATCGCGCGATTCTCGGGCGAGGGCCTGGAGCTGCCCCACGGCCGCGAAGAGGTGGCCGTGCACCGCGTCCAGCTGGCGGTCTGACGCGAGCGTGCATGCTGTGGTCGTGACCGACGACGACCGGTTCCTGTGCCGCGCGCTCGAGCTCGCCTGCGACAACGCGCTGGCGGGCGGGCGCCCGTACGGCGCGGTGGTGGTGCGCGAGGGCCAGCTGGTGGCCGAGGCGGTCAACGAGCTGCACCTGCGGCCCGACCCGTCGGCCCACGCGGAGATGCTGGCGCTGCGCTCGGCCGCGGCGACGCTCGAGCGGGCGCGGCTCGACGACTGCACGGTGTACGCGAGCGGGCAGCCGTGCCCGATGTGCCTGGCGGCGCTGCACCTGGCCAGCGTACGTCGGGTGGTGTTCGCGTACAGCAACGCCGACGGCGAGCCGTACGGGTTCACGACGTCCGCGCTGTACGAGCAGCTGACGCTGCCGCTGGCGGCGCAGTCGCTGGAGATCGTGCAAGGCGACGCGTCGCTGTGGCCGGACAACCCGTTCGCGCTGGCGTCGCGGCGCTGATAGGCTGAGCCGGTGAACGACGCGGTGCTCGTGACCGGCGGGGCCGGGTTCATCGGTTCGCACACGGTGGCGACGCTGCGCGCGGCGGGCCGGCGAGTGGTGGTGCTCGACGACTTCAGCACGGGGCGGCGCGAGAACCTGTCCGAATGGACAGGCGACCCCCAGGTCGAGGTGGTCGAGGGCGACGTGCGCGGCGAGGTGGGGCTGCTGCTGGCCGGGCACGGGCCGTTCGCGGCGGTGGTCCACCTGGCAGCCCAGACGTCGGTGGTGCGATCGATCGCCGCGCCGATCGACGACCTCGACGTCAACCTGCGCGCGACCACCCGGCTGGCGCTGTGGGCGGCCGCGGCCGGAGCGCGACGGTTCGTGTTCGCGTCGTCGGCGGCGGTCTACGGCGAGCCGTGCCGGGTGCCGGTGGCGGAGAGCGAGCCGACGACCCCGCTGTCGCCGTACGGGGCGGCGAAGCGAGCGGCCGAGCTGTACCTCGGCTGCCTGGGTCCGCTGCACGGGATGCAGACGGTGTGCCTGCGGCTGTTCAACGTATACGGGCCGCGGCAAGACCCGAAGAGCCCGTACTCGGGGGTGGTGGCGACGTTCCTGGCCCGCGCGCGCGCCGGCGAGCCGCTGACGATCTTCGGCGACGGCGAGCAGACGCGCGACCTGATCTACGTGGGCGACGTGGCCCGGGCCATCTGCCTGGCCGTCGAAGCAGGGTCGAAAGAACATGTCCTTGGGGACATGACCGCGGGGCCGCCCGAGCCGGCGGGGATCAACATCGGCACCGGACGCGAGGTGGCGGTCGTCGAGCTGGCGGCGGCGGTGCAGCGGGCCTGCGGCGTGAAGGCGGAGGCGATCACGTTCGCGCCGGCGCGCGCGGGGGAGATCGCTCGCTCGGCGGCGACGACCGACACGGCGGCGGAGATGCTGGGGTTTCGCGCGGAGGTCGAGCTCGACGAAGGACTGCGGCGGACGGCGGCGTGGCTCGCCGAGCAGGGCTGACCGGCGACGAGGTCGGTCAGGAGCTGCCGAGGTCCTTCACGGAGTGAGGCGCCCGCGGGGCCCGAAGGCGCTCGTCGGCAAGCGCGGCGGAGAGGGAGCTCGGGGACATGTCCGATCGAGCATGCTCTCGCGGACAGGGGCTCGAGCGCAAGATCCTGTCGGACCGAAGGTGATCGTCGCGGCAGGCGACGCGGGGAGGTTCTCAGGACATGTTCGATGGAGCATGCTCTCGCGGACAGGAGCTCGAGCGCAGACTCCTGGCGGGCCCGCAGGTGATCGCCGTGGGAGGTCCTCAGGGACATGCTCTGAAGAACAGGCCCCGGAGGCGATCGCTCACCACTCCTCGTAGACGCCGGGCAGCAGCTGGTCGGGCAGCTCGTCGCAGTCGATGACGCGCGGCAGGAGCTGGAGGGCGCGCTCGGCGGCGTCGTCGGACAGGTCGTCGACGAGCGGGAGAGCGAGGCGGCCGAGGCGGCCGAGGGCGTCGGCGCGGGCCTGGAGGATGTCGAGCAGGTCGTCCTCGTCGCGCACCATGCCCTCGACCGAGAGGACGGTCCACGGGGGCAGCGGGGCCGCGCACAGCTCGTCGAGCAGCGCCACCAGGTCATCGCTGCCCGACAAGTAGACGTGGCGCAGGGCGGGCGCCCGCAGCCGCCGCAGAGCGCGGACGACGTCGCTCGTCGAGGTGGGCTCGTCGTCGCGGCTGAGGCACAGGACCAGCCGCTCGAGCGCGGGGAACTCGCTGCTGCCAAGGCCGGCCAAGGCGTCGGCGGGCAGCGGATCGCCGAGCAAGTGCAGGTGCTTGAGGCGGGCGTGCTGACAGCCGCGCAGCTCGACGTCGCCGGTGACGTAGGCCGACTCGAGGGCGGGCAGCGCCTGCAGGACGAGGTCGAGCCGGCCGGGACTGTTGTGGCGCTGGCGCGTGACGGTCTGGAACGGGGTGTCGAAGACGAAGCTGCGCACCTGCGGGAGCGGTCGCTCGGCCAGGGCGACGGCGAGGACGCTGCCGGGGCTGGCCGGGTCGCACACGAGGTGAAGACCCGCGGCCCCGCGCGCGGCGGCGACGTCGGGCAGGACTTCGCAGCGGGTCCGCACGCCCACGTTGTCGGTGAACACGCAGCGGAGGCGGCGATGCTCGGCGTCCCACTCGAACAGGTCGTCGTGCACGCCGGCCTGGGCCTGCTCGGGGGCGAACCGGCGGCTGCTGACGCCGTAGCCGGTGCGTTGAAGGCGCCGCAGGACGTAGTCGAGGTGCGAGCGGGCCTCGGCGTCGTCGTCGAAGGTCTGGGTGACGCTGTTCTCGCCCTCGCCGGTGACGAGGTCGCAGCCGTCGTGGACGATGCGGATGGTGTCGCTGCCGCGGGTGAGAATGTGCTCGGTGGCCACGCGCGCAGCCTATCGCAGATCCTGGCCGATGCGCTGCCGGCTGCGCACGACCGGCGGCGCGGGCAGGGAGTGGTTGGCGACGAGGCCGCGGACGGCTCGGTCCGGCTGGGCGCGGCGGGCTCCGCTCTGCCACAAAGAGTGGTTGGCGACGAGGCCGCGGCCGGCGATCCGTTCGGGCTGGCGCGGCGGGCAGCGCAGCACCACGAGGCCGGCGGCGATTCAGCCGGCCTGGCGCTGGCGGCGGTGCAGGACGGCGCCGACGAGGCCGGCGGCCAGGAGCATGAGGACGCCGGCGCCCAGGTGCGAGGGCAGGGTGTGATCGAGGCCGGTGATCACGCAGTGCCAGGTGGTGGTGTCGATCCCGATGAGGGCGATCGCGGCGGCCAGCCACAGCGCGCCGGCGCTGCGCCGGCGCTGGGCGAAGGCCCCGCTGAGGGCGCAGACCGCCAGCACCAGCGCGCCGGCGCCGAGAGTCAGCGAGGCGCAGCCGAACTGGTAGATCGGGTGGTCTTCGAGACCTGTCGGATAGGACCTGTCGAAGAGGGCAGGTCCGGCGGCGACGGCGACGGCGACGGCGGCGGCGACGAGCCCGAGCACGACCCGGGCGGCGCGCCCGGGGAACCACAGGCCGAGCCCGAGCGCCGGCAAGGCGAACAGGGCGAGGCCCCACACCAGCGCCTGGAGGACGAGGATCCAGGTCGGCTGGGCCCAGAAGTCGTCGCGCGCGCCGGTGGCGAGCAGGCCGACGACGGGGATCGCCACGGCCAACAGCCAGGCCGGCCGGAAGTGTTGCAGGCGCTCGCGCCGGCGCTCGCCGAGGTCGTCGGCGATCAGGGCTTTGGCGTCGATGGTCACGCGCGACCTCCCGACGCCGGATCTCGCGCTCCGGCGCGCTCGTCGGGGTGGGTGCGGAGGATCGCGCGAGACCCGAGCGCGTGAGGATGCGGCCGGTCGCGCCCCGCCGCGTTCGAGCGAGATTCGCGCTGACGGGGGGACGGCTCGCGGCACGAGCGGTGATGCAATCGCGGCTCGCGGCGCGAGCGAGATCCGCGGTGACGGGGGGACGGCTCGCGGCACGAGCGGTGACGCGATCGCGGCTCGCGGCGCGAGCCAAATCCGCGGCGACGGGGGCACGGCTCACGGCGGCACGAGCGGTGACGCGATCGCGGCTCGCGGCGCGAGCGAGATCCGCGGCGACGGCAGGACAGCGCGTCGTCATGCCCCACCTCGCGCGAGCAGCACGAGCAGGACTCGCAGGGAGGGGTCAGCCACTGCGCGAGGGCCTTGTAGGCGCGGTGGGCCCGGACCCGCACGGCGCCCTCGCGGATCCGCAGGCGCGCCGCGATCTCGGCCATGCTCAGGCCCTGGAACTTGTGGAGCTCGACGATCTCGCGTTGCCCGGCGGGCAGCTGGGCAAGGGCGTCGCGGATCCGCGAGGTGATCTCCTGCGCCTCGGCCTCGCCGATCTCCAGCTCCTCGGCGGTCGGCAGGTCCGACGGGATCTCGGCCAGCGGATCGCGGTCGTCGGCGTCGCCGGCGCCGGGCTCGCGGCGGCGGCGCTCGCGGACCTGGGCGCGCAGCCAGTCGACCGCGAGGTTGCGCGCGATCGTGAAGTACCAGGCCTGCACCGCGCCGTCGGGGCTCGTGCCCTGGACCTGGAAGCGGGCCCGGGCCAGGTGCGCTTTGAGCCAGGTCGCCTGGACCAGGTCATCGGCGGCGGCGGTGTCGCGGACGAGGTGCACGAGGAAGGCCGTGAGACGAGGGACGAGGGCGGCGTGCAGGGCGGCGAAGGCCCGCGCGTCGCCGTCGAGGTAGCGGTCCATCAGCGCGTGGAGGCCGGGTGGAGCGCCGCGGCCTGGGCCGGAGGCGCGGCCCGTGCCGATGGTGCGGCCGGTGCCGGGAGAGGTCACGCCGGGGTCTCTTCGGCCGACAACGTGACGACCTCGGCCGGAGTTACGCCGTGGAGGCGGCGGTGCGTCAGCGCGGGCAGGTCGCTGCGGACGCGCTGGAGCAGGTCGGCGCGCAGCCAGGTGAGGGCGAGGCCCTCGCCGCGCGAGACCTGGGCGATGACGGCGCCCCAGGGGTCGACGGCGAGGCTGTGGCCGAAGCTGTGGCGGCCGTGGCCGTGGGGCCCGTACTGCGCCGGGGCGAGCACGTAGGCCTGGTTTTCGATGGCGCGGGCGCGCAGCAGCGGCTCCCAGTGGTCGATGCCGGTCAGGAGGGTGAAGGCCGAGGGCACGACGAGGATCTCCGCGCCGGCGGCGGAGAGCGCGCGATAGAGCTCGGGGAAGCGGAGGTCGTAGCAGATGCTGAGGCCGATCTTGCCGAACGGGGCGGCGAGCACGTGCGGAGTCTCGCCCGCGAGGATGACGTCGGACTCGGAGGCGCGCGAGCCGTCCGGCAAGGTGGCGTCGAAGCGGTGGATCTTGCGGTAGACCGCGACCACGCGGCCGCCGAACACCGCGACCAGGGTGTTGTAGAACTTGCCCTCGCCGCCGGCCGGGGGCAGCTCCGGCAGGCCGCCGAGGATGATCACCGCCGCCGGGTACTCCCGCGAGAGAGAGGAAGGGTCGCAGCACCGGCGGCGGTTCGCCGTGGAGATCGCCGCCCGGCCCGAGGGCGCTGAGATCGACCGCCCACGGCCTCCGGTCGAGGCCCGGCGGGGCGACGGCCCAGAAGTTCTCGGGCAACACGACGAGCTCGGCGCCGTGCGCGAGCGCCTCGCGCGTGAGTTCGGCGGCGCGAGCGAGGCTCGGGACGGGGTCAGCCCCACTGCCGAGCTGGATCAAGGCGGCGCAGAGGTCTCGCACGCGGGGATGGTAGCGAGAAAACGCCCGCCGCCAAGCCTCCTGGAGGACCCGACGCCAGGACCGCGCCATCGGGGGCCTCCGGGCCTCACGCCCCGGGAAGGGGGTTGCTCGCCTTCAAGCGCCGTGCTACGAGCCCCGCCAGCAATTGCCTTTCGTAAGCGAGCAGGCAACTGGCCGAGCTCGCTTTTTCGTTTGTCTCGAATCCCACCCGCATGGCCACGAGGCGCCCGACACACAACAAGAGCCCCAAGCACCCGCCGCAGCCCGCGGCGGTCGACGACGTCGCTGGCACCGAGGCCGAGCACGAGGGGCACGAGGGCGGTGCGCCTGCTCGAGGCGGCGGTCGAGCCGGTGGCGCGGGCGATGGGCTTCGAGGTCGTGCTCATCGAGTGGGCCGGCGGCCGCGGCGGCCGGATCGCGCGCGTGTACCTCGACCATCCCAACGGCGTCTCGCTCGACGACTGCTCGCGCATGAGCGGGGTCCTGAGCAACGCCCTCGACGCCGCCGAGGCCGATCCCGAGACGCCGGAGCTGACCGCGTTGCTGTCGCTGCCGTACACGCTCGAGGTCAGCTCGCCCGGCGTCGACCGGCCGCTGGCACGCCTCAGTCACTTCGCCCGCCACGTCGGCGGGCGCGCCGTGGTCCGCACGTTCCACCCGCTGCCGGACCAGGGCAGCGCCGACCAGCGGACCTTTCACGGACGGATCGTCGGCACCGAGGTCGACGCCGCCGATCCTGCCGACGATCGCCGCGGCACGGTGCTCTTGCGGTCGCTCGACAGTGATACCATCTACAAGATCTCGCTCGCCGACATCCGGCGGGCCAACCTCGTGTACTCCCCCGAGTACGGGGGGCACGGCTAGGACAGCAGAGGTCATCCGGTTATGGAAGAACAGCTCAACCTCAGTGCGGTGCTCGACCAGGTCTGCGACGAGAAGAAGATCTCGCGCGAGGTCCTGATCGAGACTGTCGAGCAGGCGGTCGCCACCGCGGCGAAGAAGGTCTTCGAAGACAAGGAGATCGAGGCCAGCTTCGACCCGGAGACCGGGCACGTAAACCTGTTCCAGGTGCTCTACGTGGTCGACAAGGTGACCGCGCCCCACCGCGAGATCAGCCTCGAGCAAGCGCACCGCGCCGGCCTCGAGGCCGAGATCGGCGACGAGCTCCTCTTCCAGATCTTCTATCTCGAATCCGACAAGAAGCGCGCCGAGCAGCAGGCCAAGGACTACGCCGAGATCGAGGCGCTGCAGTTCGGCCAGCACGGGTTCGGCCGCATCGCCGCCCAGACCGCCAAGCAGGTCATCATCCAGCGCGTCCGCGAGGCCGAGCGCGACAACCTGTTCGACGCCTACAAGGACAAGAAGTCCGAGCTGATGACCGGCATCGTCCGCCGCTTCGAGCGCGGCTCGATCGTGGTCGAGGTCGACAACGGCAAGGCCGAGGCGCTCCTGCCGGCGCGCGAGCAGGTGCCGCGCGAGTCGCTGCGCCCCGGCGACCGCGTGGTCGCGTTCGTCAAGGACGTCGACAAGTCGGCCCGCGGCCCGCAGATCATCCTGTCGCGGACCCACCGCGGCCTGGTCGAGAAGCTGTTCGAGCACGAGGTGCCCGAGATCTACGAGGGCATCGTCCGCATCGAGGCGTGCGCCCGCGAGCCGGGGGCCCGCAGCAAGATCGCGGTGTCCTCGCGCGACCGCGACGTCGACCCCGTCGGCGCCTGTGTCGGCATCCGCGGCAGCCGCGTCCAGGCGGTGGTCCAGGAGCTGCGCGGCGAGAAGATCGACATCGTCCCCTACAACGACGACCCGGCCCGCTTCGTGTGCAACGCGATCCAGCCGGCCACCGTGTCGCGCGTCCTCATCGACGCCGAGCGCCACACGATGGAGCTCGTGGTCCCCGACGACAAGCTGTCGCTGGCGATCGGCAAGAAGGGCCAGAACGTCCGCCTGGCCTCGCGCCTGACGGGCTGGCGCATCGACATCTACTCCGAGTCGAAGCTCAAGCAGATGGAGCGGCGCTCGCTGGCCGAGATGGCGGCGATCCCGGGCGTCGGCGACGCCGTGGCCCTGGCCATGTTCCAGATGGGTTGGCGCAACCTCCGCGACGTCGCCATCGCCGACGCGGAAGAGCTGGCGCAGGTGCCGGGCGTGGGCTCGACCGAGCGCGCCGAGCAGATCATCGAGGTCGCGGACGACGCGGCCTCGGGCAAGCTCGAGCTCAACGTCAAGTACCCCGAGCCCCCGCCCGAAGACATGGGCGAGGACCACTACCAAAGTGACGACGGCGACGGAGGTGGCGAGTAACATGCACGCGCCGATGCGCACTTGCGTGGGCTGCCGCGCCGTCCGTCCGCAGGCTGAACTCCTGCGGACGAGGATCCTGCTCGCCGATGATGGCGAACAGGTGTTGGTCGTTCCGGACGAGTACATCCGGACATGTGCGAAGCGCCATGGCCTTTCGGCCAGGGGGCGCTCGGCTTACGTGTGCCCGGCGCGCGCCTGTCTCGAGCGCGCCGCCCGCCGTGGCGGCCTCGCCCGCGCGTTCGCTCGTAAGATGCCAGCGGTGGACCCCGCTGGTTTGTGGCGCGCGCACGAAGAGGCGCTCGCGGGCAAGATCGATCTCCTGAACCGCACCGGCGGCACCGCCGCTGCGGCGCGCATCCAACGTCTCGCTGCCTTGGCGACCGCCATGCGCGCCCCGGTGGGGAGGGTTTCCTGAGTTATGGCCAAGATTCGCGTCTATGAGCTCGCCAAAGAGCTGGGCAAGGACAACAAGGTGATGGAGAACCTGATCCGCGGCCTCGGGGTCGAGATCAAGGGCGTGATGAGCACGCTCGACGACGACCAGGCCGAGCTTGTCCGTCGCCAAGTCCAGGGCGGCGGCCGCCGCGAGCCCGAGCGTAACGATCCGCGTGCCAGCGGTCCGGCAGCGGTCATTCGTCGTCCCGGCGTGGCCCGCGGCCGGAAGATGAGGAGCAGCAGCCCGAGGTGGCCGCTCGTCCCTCGCCGCCGGTCGTGCGTCCCGCTCCGGTGCAACAGCAGCCGCAGCAGCAGCAGCCCGCGCCGGTGATCCGCCGGCCCGTGCCGCCGACACCGACGAGCGCGCCGCAGCCGGTGGTCCGTCCGAGCGCGCCAGTGGCGCGCCCGAGCGAGCCGTCGCGCCCGCCGGAGACCCCGTGGTCCACGCCTGCGGTGACGCAGCCGCGTGAGCCGCAGCGCGAGGTGCGGGCCGTCGCCGAGCCGATCGAGGTGCGCGAGCGCCCGAGCGAGCCGGTCGAGGCCCGTCCGAGCCAGCCGGTGCAGGCGCCCGTCCAGCCGTCGGTGCAGGCCGAGCCCCCGGCTCCGCCCGCCCCGCCGCGCCCGGTCGCGCCGCCTGCCGAGCCCGTCGTGGCCGAGCCGGTCCGCAGCGAGCCGGTCGAGCCGGCCCGCCCGGCCGAGCCGGCCGTGACGCCGCCCCCGGTGGCTGCGCCGCAGCCCGTCACGCCGCCTGCTCCGGTCGCCCCGGCGCAGTCGCAGCCGGTCCAGCCGCCGGTTCAGCGGCCCGTGACCCAGGCGCAGCGCCCGGCCCAGCCGCCGGTGACGCGGCACGCCGAGTCGCGCCCGGAGGTCCGCAGGGCCGAGCAGTCGCGGCCGCAGCCGCAGGCCAGCGCTCCGCGGGCGCCCGCGCCCGAGGTGGGCACGCGGATCCAGCTCCGCCGGGCACCAAGCGCCTGCCGGGCGGCGTCGCCTCGCGCATGGAGGACAGCCCGCGGGGCGGTGAGGCTCGCCACGAGCCTCGCAACGAGCCGCATCGCCGTGGTCCCGACGGTCCGCGCGGCACACCGCCGCAGGGCCAGGTCGGCCCGGTCGGTACGCCGCTTCGTCCGGGCGTGCAGACGCGCCCGGGCCCCGGCAAGCCGGGCGCCCCGACCCAGACCGGCACTCGCCCGCTGGGCACGCAGCTCGGCCAGCAGACCGGTCCGCGCGGCCAGGTCGTGCAGCCGGCGCCGGTCTCCGGCCGTCCGGGCGATCGCTCCGGCGCCGGCCAGCTCGGCCGTCCCGCCGCGCCCGCGGCCCCGCAGCCGCCGCAGCCGCCGCAACCTGCGCCTCTTTCCGAAGCGGCCGAGGCGGCGAACCGCCGCGTCGTCCGCGACGAGTCGGGCACCATCATCGGCGCCGCTCCGCAGCGCGCCGAGCCGAAGATCCTCGGCTTCGTCCAGCTCGCCAACCGCCCGCGGCCGCAGCAGGTGATCATCACCGACGCCAGCGACAGCCAGCAGCGCGGCCGCGCCACGATCCGCAAGGAGCGCGAGGAGCGGGCGCAGCAGCAGGGCCGCAAGCGCAAGACGATGCTCCGCAACGTCCGCGGACGCCCCGGCGCGTCCGGGCCCGACCCTCCACGCAGGAGATGTCGGAGTCGAAGAAGCGCATCCGCGTCGACGAGGCGATCCCGGTCGCCGACCTCGCGCACCAGATGGGCAAGAAGGCGACGATGCTGCTGAAGACGCTGTGGGGCATGGGCCTGCGCGGGGTCACCATCAACAGCGCGGTCGACGCCGAGACGGCGGAACTGGTGGCGGCCGAGTA
Organism: Nannocystis pusilla; assembly: GCF_026626665.1. Classification (GTDB taxonomy): domain Bacteria; phylum Myxococcota_A; class Polyangia; order Nannocystales; family Nannocystaceae; genus Nannocystis; species Nannocystis pusilla. Next base: position 4,119,334 of record NZ_JAPNKE010000002.1, on the reverse strand, counting down.
CGGCTACACCGTCGAGAACGTGGCCTTCCAGGAGGACCAGTACTTCGACGAGGGCACCGAGGAGGGGGCCGGGGACGCGCGCGCCCGTGGTCACCATCATGGGCCACGTCGACCACGGCAAGACCTCGCTCCTCGACCGGATCCGCAAGGCCACGGTCGCCGAGGGCGAGGCCGGCGGCATCACCCAGCACATCGGCGCCTACAAGGTCAGCACGGCCAAGGGCGACGTGGTGTTCCTCGACACGCCCGGTCACGAGGCGTTCTCGGCGATGCGTGCCCGCGGGGCGCAAGTCACCGACGTCGTCGTGCTGGTCGTCGCCGCCGACGACGGCATCATGCCGACCACGGTCGAGGCCATCAAGCACGCGCGGGAGGCCAACGTCCCGCTGGTGGTGGCGCTCAACAAGATCGACAAGCCCGACGCCAACCCCGGCCGCGTCAAGCAGATGCTGATGGAGCACAGCTTGGTCGGCGAGGAGTACGGCGGCGACACCATCATCTGCGAGGTGTCGGCGAAGACCGGCAAGGGCATCGACCACCTGCTCGAGATGTTGGCCATCCAGTCGGAGATCCTCGATCTCCGGGCCACCACCGAGGGCCGGGCGATCGGCGTCGTGCTCGAGGCGCGCGTCGACAAGGGTCGCGGCCCGATCGCCACCGTCCTGGTGGAGGCCGGCACGCTGCGCAAGGGCGACATCGTGGTCGCCAACGAGTTCAGCGGCAAGGTCCGCGGCATGCTCGACGACCGCGGCCGCGCGCTCGAAGACGTGGGACCCTCGACGCCGGTCGAGGTCCTCGGCCTCGACGGCGTGCCGTCGGCCGGCGACCGCTTCAACGTGGTCGAGAGCGAGAAGGCCGCCCGCCGCTCGTCACCCACCGCCGCGAGGTCCGGCGCCGCAAGGAGAGCGCGCGCTCGGGTCCCAGCATCGCCGACTTCATCCAGCGCAAGAAGACGCCGACCCTCAAGATCGTCCTCCGGGCCGACGTGCAGGGCTCGGCCGAGGCGCTCAAGCAGGCGCTGCTCGAGCTGTCGACCGACAAGGTCAAGGTCGAGGTCATCTCGTCCGGCGTCGGTGCCATCACCCAGACCGACGTCAAGACCGCGTCCGCCGGCGAGGCCGTGATCATCGGCTTCAACACCAAGCCGGTCGGCAAGGCCGGTCAGATCGCCGACGCCGAGAAGGTGCCGGTCTACACCTTCAACGTCATCTACAACGCGCTCGACAAGACGCGTGAGCTGATGGTCGGCCTGCTCGAGCCCGAGTACCGCGAGCGCGATCAGGGCGAGGCCGAGGTGCGGGCGCTGTTCCCGATCCCGAAGGTCGGTGTGGTCGCCGGTTGCCGCGTCATGCGGGGCCTCATCCAGCGCACGAGCCACGTCCGCGTGGTCCGTGGCGGGACGGTCATCCACAAGGGGAGGATCTCGAGCCTGCGCGTCATCAAGGAGGACGTGAAGGAAGTCCGCGAGGGCTTCGAGTGCGGCATCGTGATCGACTCGTTCCCCGAGGTGGAGCCGGGCGACATCCTGCAGGCGTTCGAGATCGAGACGATCGCGCCGACGCTGTGAGGCGGCGGAGAGGGCAGGGAGCGCGTATGGCGAGTAACCGGATGCAACGGGTCGAGGAGACCCTGCGCCGCGGGATCGCCGACGCGCTCCTGTTCGGAGCGATCAGCGACCCACGCCTTCAGGGGGTCAACTTCAGCGTCACCGGCGTCAAGGTCGACACCGAGCTGACGCTGGCGCGGGTGTTCGTCGACCTGCTGTCGCCCGACCGCGACCGCGCCACGGTGCTGGCGGGGCTGCGCTCGGCGGCAGGGGCCGTGCGGCGCGAACTGCAGGGGCGGGTCCAACTGCGGCGGATCCCCGAGCTGCGGTTCGAGTTCGACGAGAGCATCCAGCGCGGCCTGCGGATCGAGACGATCCTGTCCGAGATCGCCACGCCCCCGGCCGCGCCGAAGTCCGAAGAAGACAGCGGCGACGAGGACGAGGGTGGCGAGGGCGACGGCGACTGAGCGCTGCGGCGTCCTGCTCGTCGACAAGCCGGAAGGGCCGACCTCGCACGACGTGGTCGGCTTCGTCCGCTGGGTCCTGAACGAGAAGGCGGTCGGCCACTGCGGCACCCTCGACCCGCTCGCCTCGGGCTTGCTCGTGGTGTGCGTGGGCGCGGCGACGCGGCTCGTGCCGTACCTCAGCGCCGTCGACAAGGTCTACCGCGCGCTTCGGCCTCGGTCGCTCGACCACCACGGCCGATCGCGCGGGTGAGACGATCGCCGAGGCCCCGGTGTCCGCGGCGCAGACGCGGGCCGCTGCGGATGTCCTGAAGGACATGTGCGGCGCGCTCGAGCTGCCGCCGCCCGCGTACTCGGCGGTCAAGCTCGAGGGTCGTCCGGCCCACGAACGGGCCCGCAAGGGCGAGGCCCTGGCGCTCGCACCGCGGCCGATGGAGCTGCGGTCCGTGGGAGACATCGAGGTCGGCGACGACGCGATCGACGCGACGTGTGCCGTGAGCAAGGGCACCTATATTCGCAGCCTCGCCGAAGAGCTCGGTCGTCGCGTCGGTCTGCCGGCGCACCTCGCCGGGCTGCGCCGTTTGGCCTGCGATCGCCTCGATCTCGCCGAGGCGGTGCCGGTGCTCGTTTCCGCGCGGTTGCCGGACCTGGCCGGTGCCCCGCCCAAGTTCCGCCTCGGTCTCGACGGCGCCGCCACCCGCGAGGCCATGCGAGCGCGGCTCGGGGCGGCGCTGCGAGCACCGGGCGAGGTCTTGCCGTTCCCGGTGCGCCGCGTCGCCGGGCCCGACGCCGACGCGCTGACGGGGCTGCTGCACGGCCGAGTCGTGGGCCAGGGCGCCTTGCCGTCCGTCGCGCCGACTCTGGCCGAGGGTCACGAGGCGGCGGCGAGGCAGGCGCTATGGTTTCCGGACGCGCTGGTCGTCGTCCGCCTCGACGGGGCCGAGTGGCGGCCCGAGAAAGTCCTTCACGTCGCGGCGCCCGCCGCCGAGGCGGACTCGTGACCGGGCCGACGGAAAAGCGTCGACCCATGCGCGAGCGGCCTTGACACGCCGGGGATTTGCCTGGATTTTCCGCCTACACAAAAAGCACAACACCTTCTGCGGGGGCACGGGCTGCCCGCACCCGAGAATCCGAAATGTCTCTCTCCTGATCGCACGGCCGAGATCGTCAGCAAGTTCCAGACCCACCCGAACGACACCGCGTCCCCGGAGGTGCAGATCGCCCTCCTCACGTCGCGGATCAACTACCTCACCGAGCACTTCCGCGGCCACGCCAAGGACTTCCACTCGCGTCGGGGTCTGTTGAAGCTCGTCGGTCAACGCCGCCGCCTCCTCGACTACCTGCGCAACCGCAGCGTCGACCGCTACCGGTCCCTGATCGGGGCGCTCAACATCCGCAAGTAAGGCCGAGAGCAGAAGGGGGACTCGTTCCCCCTTTCACTTTTGTGGCCTCTGGCGCCCGCGCAGGTCAGTCGCGCTGATCGGCCGTGGAGCGCGCCGGCATGTCGGCGCGGGCGCGTCGTGTCCGACGCCCAATGGGCAGGACCAGAGTTTTTTCCCACGGCGGAAAGTTTCCCCCAATGAACGTCATCACCGAGACCTGCGCCGTCGGCGAGGTCCAGATCAGCATCGAGACCGGCAAGCTCGCCAAGCAGTCCAGCGCCGTGGTCGTGCGCTGCGGAGGACAGCCGTGCTCGTCACGGCGGTCAGCAGCAAGGAGCCGAAGGACCTGCCGTTCCTCCCGCTCACCTGCGAGTACCGCGAGTACCCGGCGTCCGCCGGCAAGATCCCCGGCGGCTATTTCAAGCGCGAGGCGCGTCCCACCGAGTGGGAGACGCTGACCTGCCGCTTCATCGACCGGCCGATCCGCCCGCTGTTCCCCAAGAGCTATCGCAGCGACACCCAGATCATCGCCACCGTGCTGTCGCACGACAAGGTGCACGAGCCCGACATTCTGGCGATCACGGGCGCCTCGGCCGCGCTGCACATCAGCGACGCCCCGTGGGCCGGCCCGATCGCCGGCGTCCGGGTGGCCCGCGTGCAGGGCAAGCTGGTCGCGTTCCCGTCGTGGGATCAGATGAAGGCCGCCGACATCCTGCTGGTCGTCGCGGCCAGCCGCGACGCGATCGTGATGGTGGAGGGCGGCGGCGATCAGATCCTCGAGAAGGACATGATCGACGCCCTCATGTTCGCCCACGAGTCGGCGCAGCCGCTGCTCGAGCTGCAGGAGCGCCTGCGCGAGCACGCCGGCAAGCCCAAGCGCGTCCACCTCGAGCCGGCCGTCGACGAGGCGTTCCGGGCCGAGGTCATGGCCGCGGCCGACGCCGACGTGCGGGCCGCGTTCGCCATCACCGGCAAGCACGAGCGCCGCGACGCGCTCGCGGCCGCCAACAAGGCGGTCATCGAGCGCTTCGCCGCCAGCCACCCCGAGCGCACCGGCGAGGTGCTCGCGGCGCTGGGCAAGCTCGAGAAGAAGGTCGTGCGCAGCCGCGTGATCAAGGAGGGCCGCCGGCTCGACGGCCGCGGCACCCGCGACGTGCGCCCGATCTACATCGAGGCCCACCCGTTCCCGCGGCCGCACGGCTCGGCGCTGTTCCAGCGCGGCGAGACGCAGGCGCTGGCGACCGTCACCCTCGGCACCGAGAGCGACGCGCAGCGGCTCGACACCATCCGCGGCGACGTCACGCGCAACTTCATGCTGCACTACAACTTCCTCCCGTTCTGCACCGGCGAGGCCAAGCCGGTGCGCGGCACGTCGCGGCGCGAGGTCGGCCACGGCGCGCTGGCCGAGCGGGCGCTGAAGTACGTCCTGCCGGCGCAGGAGAAGTTCCCGTACACCATCCGCATCGTCAGCGAGACGCTCGAGTCGAATGGCTCGTCGTCGATGGCCGCGGTGTGCGGCGGCTGCCTGGCGATGATGGACGCCGGCGTGCCGATCAAGGCGCCGGTCGCCGGCGTCGCCATGGGCCTCATGCAGGAGGGCGGGGAGATCGCCATCCTCTCCGACATCCTCGGCGACGAGGATCACCTCGGCGACATGGACTTCAAGGTGACCGGCACCAAGGCCGGCATCACCGCGCTGCAGATGGACATCAAGATCGAGGGCCTGACCCGCCAGATCCTCGAGGCCGCGCTCGACCAGGCGCGCGAGAGCCGGCTGCACATCCTCGGCAAGATGCTCGAGGTGCTGGCCGAGCCGCGCGCCGACATCAGCAAGCACGCGCCGCGCATCGTCACGATGCAGGTCAAGGTCGACAAGATCCGCGAGGTCATCGGGCCCGGCGGCAAGACGATCCGCGCGATCATCGAGCAGACCGGCTGCGTCATCAACATCGAGGACTCGGGCCGGGTGGCGATCGCCAGCAACGACATCGCCCAGATCGAGCGGGCCAAGCGGCTCATCGAGGGCCTCATCGCCGAGCCCGAGGTGGGCGCGACCTACCACGGGGTGGTCAAGCGGATCGTCGACTTCGGCGCGTTCGTCGAGATCCTCCCGGGCACCGACGGCCTCGTCCACATCTCGGAGCTCGAGGACAAGCGCGTCGACCGCGTGACCGACGTGGTCCAGGAGGGCGACGAGGTCGTGGTGAAGGTGATCAATGTCGATCCCACCGGCAAGATCCGCCTCAGCCGCCGAGCCGCTTTCGGGGTCGACCCGTCCGAGGTCCAGAACCTGCGAGGGTGAGCGGATGTCCCACGTCCAGCCGACGCTGCTGGTCCGCAAGGTCCACGCCCAGGCCGAGCTGCCGCGCCGCATGAGCGCAGAGGCGGCCGGGATGGACCTGGCGGCCTGTCTGCCGGATGGGCCCGTCGAGCTGGCGCCCGGGGAACGCCGTTTAATTCCCACGGGCGTCGCCGTCGCTATCCCCGGCGGGCACGAGGGTCAGGTGCGTCCGCGATCGGGGCTGGCCCTGCGGCACGGGCTCTCGATCGTGAACGCACCAGGTACAATCGACGCCGACTATCGTGGGGAGCTCAAGGTCATCCTCGTCAATCTCGGGGCCGCGCCGTTCGTCGTCGCGCACGGCGAGCGGATCGCTCAGCTCGTGGTCGCCCCTGTCGTCTTCCCTGCGGTCGTCGAGGTCCAGGACCTCCCGGCGGCCGCGCGTGGTGATGGTGGCTTCGGCAGCACCGGCGTCTAGCCGCGGGAGCGTCTCATGGAGTTGAGCGCCGGAACTTCGCTCGAAGAGCACACCACGCTGTGCGGCCGCTTCGAGCTCATGCGTGAAGAGCCGGCCAACACCGGCGTGCAGTTGTTCGGCCCCACGCTCGCGGTCCTCGACACCCAGACCGGCGAGCCCGCCCGAGCCTGTGTCCTCGACGCCGCGCTGTTGCCCACGCCCGAGGCCCGGGCCGCGTTCGTGCGCGAGCTCGCCGAGCTCGGCGAGGTGCAGGACTCGGCGCTCGTGCCCCAGGTGTTCGTCGGTCAAGACGGCGAGCGCGTGGTCGTCTGTTACGACCCGCTGCAGGGCGCGTTCGCGTTGCGCGACATGGACGACGGCCCGCGCTCGTCGGACCTCGCCAACGAGCTGCAACGGCTGGCGCGGCAGCTGGCGCGGGCGCTGGCCGCCTTGCACGAGCGCGGCCGCGTCCACGGCATGCTCGCCGGCGAGGCGGTGTTCGTGGGTCCCCGCGGCCCGGCGGCCTTCCAGCACGGGTTCGCCCCGCTGTGCGCCCGCGTCGAGCTCGAGCGGCGCTGGAGCAGCGTCGACCCGGCGCTCCTCGCCCCCGAGGTGCTCGCCGGCGGCGGGTTCACGCCCGCCTCCGACACCTACGCGTGGGGCGTCGCGCTCTCCGAGTTCGCCACCGGTCTGCGCGGCGCCGCGGCCCTCCGCGCCGCCGAGCCGCCGGGGCTGCAAGCCGGGCTGTGGGCGCTGATCGGCGCCAGCCTCGCTGCCGACCCGGGCGCTCGCCCGCAAGACGGCGCCGAGCTGGTGCGGCGCCTCGAGGCGCTCGCGCTCGCCGGCACCGCCGAGGCCGCGCCCGAGCCGATCATCGACCTCACGCCGGCTCCGCCGCCGCCGCCCCCGCCGCGCGCCTCGAGGCCCTCGGGCGAGGTCTCGGCGCCGTCGATCGCGGTGCCGCCGGTCGCTCCGCCCGCGGCTCCGCTGCCGCCTGCCCTCGAGAGCCTGTCCGTTCCGACAGGTCCTTCGGCACCTGGCCTTCCGGTCAGAGAGGCGCCGAAGGTCACCGCGTCGGCGCCGGTCGAGCAGCCGGTCATGGGCCTCGAGGATCTGCTGTTCGGCGAGGGCTCGATCCGGCCCAACAGCGTGCAGGCGCTGCGCTCGAGCTCGATCCCCTCGGGCACCTTCGCGGCCGTCAGCGCCGGCGGCTTCGCCAACCCGCAGGATCCCTCGGGGCGCTCGAACAGCGGCCTGCGCCGCGTCCACGTGCTGACCGAGGACAGCATCGTCCGTCGCGGCTCGCCCTCGCCGTCGCGGCCCGACATCATCGTCGAGCCGAGCGGCGGCGACACCAGCCCTTCGGCGGCCCGCTCCGACGCGCGCGAGATCGAGGCGCCGGTGGCCCCGGTGCCGGCTCCGACGCCGCCCGCGTCGCTGCCCGCGCTGCTCGACTCGAAGCCGGCGCCGGCGCTCGAGCCCAAGGCGCCGACGGCCGCCACGTCGCTCAGCGCCGGCTCCTCGCTCAGCGCCAGCTCTCGCTGACGTCGCGGCCGCCGGTGCTGCCCGCGCCGCGGCGCAACGACACCGGCTTCTGGCTGGTGATCGCCGCGCTGGTGGTCGCGGTGGTCCTCGCGTGGGCGTTCACCTGAGCGCGCCCCCGCGCGGCGCGGTCCGGGTATGGTCCGCGCCGCATGGCGGTCACCGACAGCGAATCCCCCGAGATGCGGCGCGCGCTGGCGCCGGGCGGCACCCTCGACGCGCTGCCGGACGACTTCGACGTCCTCGGCGCGCGCTACAGCGGCAAGGTCCGCGAGAACTTCACGCGCGGCGGCGAGCGGCTGATCCTCGTCACCGACCGCGTCAGCGCCTTCGACGTCGTGCTCGGCACCATCCCGTTCAAGGGCCAGGTGCTCAACGGCCTCGCGCGCTTCTGGTTCGACGCCACCGCCGCGATCTTCCCCAACCACATGCTCGGCGTGCCTGACCCTCAGGCCATGCGCGCCGTCGAGTGCACGCCGATCCCGGTCGAGTTCGTGGTCCGCGGTTACCTCACCGGCGTCAGCGACACCAGCATCGCCCGCGCCTACGAGCGCGGCGAGCGGAGCTTCTGCGGTCACGCCTTGCCCGAGGGCCTGCGCCGCCACGAGCAGCTGCCGAAGAACCTGCTGACGCCGTCGACCAAGGCGCCGAAGGGCGAGCACGACATCAGCGTCAGCCGCGACTGGCTGGTCGAGCGCGGGCTCATCGACCGCGAGCGCTACGACGTGCTCGAGCGCCGCTGCCTGGCGCTGTTCGAGGCCGGGCAGAAGATGGCCGCCGAGCGCGGGCTCATCCTCGTCGACACCAAGTACGAGCTCGGCGTGCGGCCCGACGGCGAGGTCGTGCTGATCGACGAGATCCACACGCCCGACAGCTCGCGCTACTGGTACGCCGACAGCTACGCCCAGGCGATGGCGCGCGGCGAAGACCCGCGCAGCCTCGACAAGGAGTACCTGCGGCGCTGGCTGGTCTCGCAGGGCTTCCGCGGCGAGGCGGCCGCCGGCGCTGCCCGACGAGGTCCGCGCCGAGGCGGCGCGGCGCTACATCGAGGTCCACGAGCTCATCACGGGCCGCCGCTTCGAGCCGGACACCGAGCCACCGGTCGCACGCCTGCGGCGGAACCTCGGCCTGCCGCCGCGCTAGCGCCGCGATCGCGGCGCGATCGATCCGTCTCCCTTCGCGCCGCGACCTCGGCCGAGCCCTGCGGCGCGCGAGCGGCTCGCGGGGCTAGCGACCTGGCCGGGCTGGCTGGGGCCGCCCTGAGCCGCGCTCTGGCTTGCAAACGGCAGGCAGGCGGGTCACGCTGGCGGCGATGACGTCGCTCGTCGCTTCCTGCCTCGCGTTCACCTTCGGCCTGATCGTCTGCTCGGCGCTCCTGCCGGGAATGATTGTGCGAGACCTGTGGAGCGCCTTCAAAGCGGCCGTGATCTGCGGGCTGCTCAGCGCCGTGCTCGGCAAGGTGCTGTTCTTCCTGCTGTCGCTGGTGTTCTTCTTCCCGATCCTCATCAGCGGCCCGCTGGGCGCCTTCCTCGTGCAGGCGTTCGTCAACGCGATCTTGCTCGTCATCACCGAGAACCTGGTCGACGGGGTGCGGTTCGTCCGCTGGCGCACGGCGCTGTGGGCGGCGATCGGTCTGACCTTGCTGCAGATGTTGGTCACGCGGGCCGTCTCCGGCTAGCGAGCACCTGTCCGCGCGTCGGCTCACGGTCCTGGCGGCGCCGGCGCCCGGCCTCGTTGCGTGCGTGCTGCTAGGCTTCGCGCGCCATGTGCGGTGTGTTCGGCATCTTCAATCACCCCGAGGCTGCGAACCTCACCTATCTGGGCTTGCACGCGCTTCAGCACCGCGGCCAGGAGTCGGCGGGCATCGTCACCTCGCAGGAGGGCACGCTGCACGCGGTGCGCAAGATGGGCTACGTCGCCGACGTGTTTGACGGCGCCTTCGGGCAGCTGCCGGGGCGCATCGCCGTCGGCCACGTCCGCTACACCACCGCCGGCGGCTCCTTGCCGAAGAACATCCAGCCGCTCACCGCCGAGTACCGCCACGGCTCGGTCGCGCTGGGCCACAACGGCAACCTCGTCAACGCCGAGCAGCTGCGCGAGGAGCTCGAGCACGACGGCGCCATCTTCTCGAGCCAGAGCGACACCGAGGTCATCTTGCAGCTGCTCGCGCGCAGCCGCGAGCCGACCTTCGTCGAGCGCCTGTGCGACGCGCTCGGCCGCGTCCAGGGCGCCTACAGCCTCGTGCTCGTCACCGAGGACAAGCTGCTCGCCGTCCGCGACCCGCACGGCTTCCGCCCGCTGGTGCTCGGCCGCCTGCGCAACCACCCCGACTGCTACGTCGTCGCCTCCGAGACCTGCGCCTTCGACCTCATCGAGGCCGACAAGGTCCGCGACATCGCCCCCGGCGAGATCCTCGTCATCGACCACACCGGCCTGCGCAGCGTCCAGCTGCGCCGCGACAATCGCCGCTTCTGCGTGTTCGAGCACGTCTACTTCGCCCGCCCCGACAGCGTCATCGACGACCTCCCGGTCTACGAGGCGCGGATCGCCATGGGCGAGCAGCTCGCGCGCGAGGCCCCGGTCGAGGCCGACGTGGTCGTGCCGGTGCCCGACAGCGGCGTGGTCGCGGCGCTCGGGTTCGCCAAGGCCAGCCGGATCCCGTTCGAGATGGGGCTCATCCGCAATCACTACGTCGGCCGCACCTTCATCGAGCCGAAGGACTCGATCCGCCACTTCGGCGTCAAGCTCAAGCTGAACCCGGTGCCGTCGGCGCTGCGCGGCAAGCGGGTGGTGGTGGTCGACGACTCGCTGGTGCGCGGCACGACCTCGCGCAAGATCGTCAAGATGATCCGGGCCGCCGGCGCCAGCGAGGTCCACCTGCGGATCTCGTCGCCGCCGGTGATCAGCCCCTGTTACTACGGCATCGACACGCCGACCCGCTCCGAGCTGATCGCCGCCAGCCACACGCCCGACGAGATCGCTCGCTACCTCACGGCCGACTCGCTGGCCTACCTCTCGCCCGAGGGGCTGAGCAAGGCGGTGCGCGGCGATTCTGGTACAACTTATTGCGACGCGTGCTTCTCCGGCCGCTACCCGATCCGCTTCATCCCCCCGCCCGGCCGCCGTCAGCTCCGCCTGATCGAAGCCTGAGCCCCAAAACGCCATGAACGACGCCACCAGCATCCTCCCCGAGCACAACAAGGTCACCGAGCAGCTCGCCCGCCTCGCGCACCGCCTGAACGAGCTGCGGAGGCATCTTTGACTACGACGGCAAACGCGAGAAGTTGGAGGAGCTCGACGCTCAGACCGCCGACCCGTCGTTCTGGGGCAACAATGACCGCGCCCAGGATGTGCTGCGCGAGCAGTCGACGTTGAAGAAGGTCCTCGCCGACCTCGACGACGCGCAGACCCGCTACGACGACGCGCAGACGCTGTACGAGCTCGGCCGTGAAGAGGGCGACGACGCCAGCATCCGCGACGCCTGGTCGGCGCTCGAGACGCTCGACCAGCGCGTCGGCAAGATGGAGTTCCGCCGCATGTTGTCGGGGCCGCACGACGACAAGGGCGCGCTCGTCACCATCAACGCCGGCGCCGGCGGGGTCGACAGCCAGGACTGGGCCCAGATCCTGATGCGCATGTACCTGCGCTGGGGCGAGCGCCACGGCTTCAAGGTCGAGGTGCTCGACGTCCAGGACGCCGAGCAGGCGGGCATCCGCAGCGCCGAGCTCGAGATCACGGGCGAGTTCGCCTACGGCTACCTGCGCTCGGAGATCGGCGTGCACCGGCTGGTCCGGATCTCGCCGTTCGACGCCAACGCGCGCCGCCAGACCAGCTTCGCCAGCGTGATGGCGCTGCCCGACCTCGGCGAGGACGAGATCGACATCGAGGTCAACGAGGCCGACCTCGAGGTCGACACCTTCCGCTCGAGCGGCGCCGGCGGTCAGCACGTCAACAAGACCGACTCGGCGGTGCGCCTGCGCCACTTGCCGACCGGCATCGTCGTCGCTTGCCAAGTCGAGCGCTCGCAGCACAAGAACAAGGCCACGGCGATGCGCATGCTCAAGGCCAAGCTGTGGGACCTCGAGCAGCAGCGCCGCGAGGCCGAGCGCGAGCACCTGCAGGGCGAGCGCAAGAAGATCGAGTGGGGCAGCCAGATCCGCTCGTACGTGCTGCAGCCGTACCAGCAGGTCAACGACCACCGCACGGAGCTGAAGAGCTCGGCCGTCCACGCCGTGCTCGACGGCGACCTCGACGAGTTCATCGAGGCGTACCTCCTGCAACAGTCGCAGTCGTCCGCGGAAGCGCCGTCGTGAGTCGTCCTCGTCCCGCCGCGTCGTCCCGGGCGGAGGCTCCGCCGAGCCTCCACTGGCAGATCGCGTGGCGGCACCTGCGAGCGGGCGATCGCCCGCCCTCGTGGGCCTGGCCGGCCGTCGGCCTGGCCCTCTACTTGCTCGTGGTCGGCGGGGGCTTCGTGCTCTACGCGCTCTACGGCTTCTCGCCGGTCGAGGCCGGCCTGCCCGAGCGCGTCGCCCTCGACTCGAGCCTCGTCGGCCTCGGCTTCGACCCCACCACCGACCTGCCGCCGCCGGCGCAGGCCTACTTCGGGGTCCTCGGCGCGATCACCCTGCTGCTCGGCGCGGGCCTGTTGCTGGGCGCCGTGCTGTCGCTGGTGTTCACGCTGCTCGCCACCGTCATCACCGTCAGCGTCATGCTCGGCTGCATGGCGCTGGTGGTGGTGCTCAGCCTCATGACCGGCCTCGAGCTCGAGCTGCGCGACAAGATCCTCGGCCAGCGCGCCCACATCCGCGTGGCTTCGGCCGACGGCCGGCCGTTCGCGGACTACCGCGACCTCGCCAAGGCGATCGCCGACAAGCCCGGCATCCTCGGCGCCAGCCCCTACCTGCAGGGCGAGGTCATGGTCCGCAGCGGCTTCCAGCGCCAGGGCGGGATCCTCCTCGGCATCGACCCCGAGCTGCACCGCAGCGTGTCGAACCTGCCCGACATCATGCGCGAGGGCGACTACGAGTTCCTGTCGCACCCGGAGAAGATCCCGGAGTCGGAGTTCGGCTTCGAGATCACGCCGGTCGAGCCGCCGCCGGCGCAGGCCGACGCGGACGCGCCGAAGGAAGGGCAGGGCGCCACGGCCCTGCCTCATGTGACAGGTGCCGAAGGACATGTCCCCGAGGACAAGCCCCAGCTCGTCGACGACGATCCCGACGAGGGCTGGGAGGACCCGGAGGTCGAGATCCCGGCGCTGCGCAAGAAGGGCGCGCTGCCGCCGGCCAAGGCCGAGAAGCCGGACGTCGTGAAGCCCATGGGGGTGCCGACCTCGCCGGCCGCGGCGATCCCGACCATGCCGCGCAGCCCGTTCGGCGTCGTCTCGGTCGGCGACGAGGACGAGGGCTGGGAGGACCCGGAGGTCGAGATCGGCAAGCTGCGCGCGGCGGGCAAGCTGGCGCCGGCGCAGCCCGAGGCCGCGCCCGAGCCCGAGCCGGCCCCCGAGGTCGTGACGGAGCTCGAGACGCCGACCGACAAGCCGCTGGTCGACGGTCTCCTGATCGGCGCCGAGAAGGCCAAGGAGCTGGCGGCGCGCACCGGCGATCAGGTCCAGCTGATCACTCCTATTGGGCGCATGACCCCGGCCGGCCGGATCCCCGGCGTCATGGCCGTGCGGATCGCCGGAGTGTTCGACGCCGACCACTACGACTACGACCGCTGGCTGGTGTACGCCTCGCTGCCGGTGGCCCAGGCCTTCCTCCGCGCCGGCGACCGCGTCACCGGCCTCGAGGTCAAGGTCGACGACATCGAGCAGCTTGACGTCCGCAAGCAAGAGGTCCAGGACGCGGTCGACGCCGCCGGCCGCGACGACCTCCTCGTCCAGGACTGGCAGGAGCTGAACCGCAGCCTGTTCTCGGCGATGGCGCTGGAGAAGATCGCGGTGTTCGTCGCGCTGCTGTGCGTGATCCTGGTCGCCTCGTTCGGCATCCTCGGCTCCAACTTGATGAGCGTGATCGAGAAGTCGAAGGAGATCGCGATCCTCAAGACGATGGGCTGCACCGACTCGCTCATCCAGCGGATCTTCATCTCCGAGGGGCTGTGCCTCGGGATCCTCGGCGGAATCCTCGGCATCGCCACCGGCATCGGCCTCTGCGGCCTGCTCGATCGCTTCGGCCTGCCGCTCAGCGGCTCGCTGCAGAGCTTCGAGCAGCTGCCGGTCGCGATCGACGCCTTCGAGGTCGTGCTCGTCGGCGTGTCGTCGCTCGTCATCGTCTGGCTGTCGAGCCTCTATCCGGCGCGGATCGCCTCGCGCATGCGCCCGGTCGACGCCCTGCGACAGGCGGAGCGATGAACCTGCCGCTGCGGGTCGCCTGGCGGCACCTGCGGACGCGCCGACCGCCGCGCTGGACCCGGGCGGTCGGCGCCGCCGCGCTCGTGCTGGTCGTCGCCGGCGCGTCCGCGATCGTCTGGTCTTTCGGACAGCCGCCCTCCGAGCCCGGCCTCGAGCTGTCGCCCGCCGACCTGGCGTACGTCATCGGCAGCTTCGCCGCCGCGATCGGCCTGCTCGTGTTCAGCTTCGCCGCGACCGTCCGCGGCTTCACCCTGCTGGTGGCGATCACCGGCTACTCGGTGGCCCAGGGCTGCGCGGCGCTGGTGCTGGTCTTGAGCCTCCTGGGCGGCCTCGAGGGCGACCTGCAGCGCCGGCTGCTCGGCCACCGCGCCCACCTCCGGATCGCGCCGCCGGCCGGCTCCGAGATCGTCAACCCCGAGCCGCTGGTGACCCGCGTGCAGGCGGTGCCCGACGTCGTCGGCGTCAGCCCCGAGCTCGCCGGGCCGATCATGATCCGCAGCGGCTTCGGCCGCGCCGGCGTCAACCTCGTCGGCGTCGATCCGGCCCTGCACGCGACCGCCTCGGGCCTGCCGGACGAGGTCGTCGAGGGCGACTACGCCTCCTTCGTCGACCCCTCGCGGCTGCCGCGGCGCCCGTTCCCGTTCATCGACGCCGCGGGGGTCGTGTCGACGGATGACCCTTCGGACATGCCCGATGAGACAGGGTCCGAAGGCCCGGTCGAGGCGCCGCCCGCCGACGAGCACGGGGACGCGACGACGGTCGCCGAGGCGAGCGAGGACTCGGGCGGCTGGGAGGACCCGGCGCAGGAGATCCCGCGGCTGCGCGCCGAGGGTAAATCCCGCCGGCCCGCGCCCCGGCGCCCGCACCGTCGCCCGCTCCCGAGGAGGATGACGGCGGCGGCTGGGAGGACCCGGAGCAGGAGATCCCGCGGCTGCGCGCGGAGGGCAAGATCCCGCCCGCTCGCCCGCCGGTCGCCGAGGCGCCCGCCGAGGCGCCGTCGCTCGCCGAGCAACTTCCGCCTCCCCCTGATTTGCCGGCCGCCGAGCCCGCGGGCGAGCCCGTCGGCGAGGACGAGCCGCGGACCGTCCCGGTCCTCCTCGGCATCGAGCTCGCGGCCGAGCTCAGCGTCAGCGCCGGCGACCCCGTACAGCTGATCACGCCCGAGGGCCGCATGACCCCCGCCGGGCTGGTGCCGGGCGTCCTTCAGGCCCGCGTCGCCGGGGTCTACGCCACCGGCGTCTACGACGACGATCGCGACTACGCCTACGTCCCGCTGCCCGACGCGCAGGCGTTCTTGCGGGCGCCCGGCGCGGTGACCTCCATCGCCGTCCGCCTGGGCGACCCCGACGCGCTCGCGGCGGCCAAGTCCGGCGTCGTCGCCGTCGCCGGCCCGGAGCTGGTGGTCGAGGACTGGCGCCAGATCCACCGCGGCCTGTTCTCGGCGATGTTCCTCGAGAAGGTCGCGATGTTCGTCGCGCTCTTGTTCGTGATCCTCGTCGCGGCCTTCGGGATCCTCGCCACCAACATGATGAGCGTCATGGAGCGGTCGGCCGAGATCGCCATCTTGAAGGCCATGGGGGCCCGCGATCGCCTGATCGCCACGATCTTCGCGCTCGAAGGAATAATCGTCGGCGGCGTCGGTTGTGTCGGTGGGATCGCCGCGGGTCTGGCCCTGTGCGCGTGGTTCAGCGAGCGCGGCATCCCCCTGCGCAGCGACGCCTTCACCCTCGAGGCGTTGCCGCTGCACGTCGATCCGTGGGAGGTCGCGCTCGTCGCTGCCGCCGCGCTGGTGCTCGTGAGCCTGGCCAGCGTGCTCCCCGCGCGTGCCGCGGCGGTGCTGCGCCCCGTCGACGGCCTCCGGCGCGGCGAGTGACCCGCAACTCGCATTGACAGGGGAATGGGGCGCGTCTAGGGTTGCGCCCGCAACGGCCCCCATGAGTGCGAGTGCTGATCGAGCTGTAAGGCCCGCGGCGGCCAGCCCCGCGGGTTCTGTGGTGCCTGGCGCCACGCCGCTCGTGCGCGTCGTCAACATGGTCAAGGAATTCACGCACGGCGCCCAGGTGCTGCAGGTGCTGCGAGGCGTCGACCTCACGCTCGAGCCGGGCGAGATGGTGACGATCATCGGCGCCTCGGGGGCGGGCAAGTCGACCTTGCTGCACTGCCTCGGCACGCTCGACCTGCCGACGCGCGGCAGCATCTACTTCGGCGACACCGACATCACGCGCCTGTCGCCGCCGCAGCTGGCGAGCTTCCGCAACCAGACGATCGGCTTCGTGTTCCAGTTCCACCACCTGCTGGCCGAGTTCACCGCGCTGGAGAACGCGATGATGCCGGCGCTGATCGGGCGCGTCGCCGTGAAGGAGGCGCGCGAGCGGGCAGGGGAGATGCTCAAGGCCGTCGGCCTGTCGCACCGCCTCGCGCACCGGCCGGGCGAGCTGTCGGGCGGCGAGCAGCAGCGGGTCGCCATCGCCCGCGCGCTGGTCATGCAGCCGGCGCTGCTCCTGGCCGACGAGCCGACCGGCAACCTCGACACCCGCACCAGCGACGAGGTGCACGACCTTTTGTTCCGCCTCAACGACGAGCGGAAGATGACGCTGCTGATCGTCACCCACAACATGGAGCTTGCGCGCCAGGTGCCGCGCCAGATCCGCATGGAAGACGGGCGTCTCGTCGACGATCAGCGCGGCCCAGGTCGCGCCCGCGACGAGCGGAGCGCCGCGAAAGCCCCGTGACGGAGCCTCGCCTTCACAGCTCCGCGCGCGGAGAGCCGCTCCGCGTGTCGCTGACCCGCCGCCGCCCGTGGTCCCGCGCGCTGGCGCTGCTGGTGTCCGCGCTGATCTGTCTCGTCGGACAGGTCTCCGTCGCCATGCCGAGCATGGCCGACATCGGCAGCGAGTTCTTCTTCCGGGCCGCCGCCGCCGGCGTGCCGCAGGAGCTCTACGGCCAGCCGATCGTCGACATCCGCTTCGAGGGCAACCGCCGCGTCGAGAGCGAGGCGATGATGCTCGAGCTCGAGAGCCACATCGACGCGGTCGTCAACCCGCGCAACCTGGCGACCGACATCAAGCGCCTGTGGGGCCTCGGCAAGTTCGACGACATCCGCGTCGAGGGCGAGCTGACGCCGTCGGGCGTGGTGCTCACCTACGTCGTCAAGGAGCGGCCGACGATCCGCAAGATCGTCGTCGAGGGCAACAGCAAGATCAAGCTCGACGACATCAACGAGCAGCTCGACCTCAAGCTCAACGCGATCCTCGACGTCGGCGCCGTGCGGGCCAACGTCGAGAAGGTCAAGCAGCTCTACGTCGAGAAGGGCTTCTTCCTGGCCGAGGTGACCTACGGCCTGCGTCCGGTCGAGGACGAGGTCGGCAAGGTCGACATCCAGATCGTGATCAGCGAGGCGGCCGAGACCATCGTCCGCAAGATCACCTTCATCGGCAACCAAGCGT
Organism: Nannocystis pusilla; assembly: GCF_026626665.1. Lineage (GTDB taxonomy): Bacteria > Myxococcota_A > Polyangia > Nannocystales > Nannocystaceae > Nannocystis > Nannocystis pusilla. The sequence continues at coordinate 4,101,867 of NZ_JAPNKE010000002.1, read as the reverse complement.
TCACCGACGACGAGCTGCGCAAGCACATGATCACGCGCGTCGGCGGCTACCTCAGCGTCGTCACGAAGAAGGCCGGCGGCGTCTTCAACAAGGAGGCGTTCGCCGGCGACTTCCAGATGTTGAAGCAGTTCTACACCGACAACGGCTACCTCGACGCCAACGTCAAGGACCCGGAGCTGAGCCTCAGCCCCGACCGTCGGTTCGTCTACGTCACCGTGCCGGTCGACGAGGGCCCGCAGTACCGCGTCGGCAAGATCCGCGCGAAGGAGGTCCTCGGGCGCGGCGAGAAGGCGCTCTACAACGAGAACGTCCTGGCCGACTCGATCACCCCCGTGATCAAGGAGGGCGACGTCGCCTCGATGGGGAAGATCCAGACGATCATCCAGGACATCGAGCGCCGCTACAAGGACGCCGGCCACGCCTACGTCAACGTCATCCCCGACGGCCGCCAGGACCGCGAGAACCTCAAGCTCTACATGACGCTCGAGGTCGGCAAGGGCCCGCTGGTCTACGTCGAGCGCATCAACATCAGCGGCAACGACAAGACCGCCGACAAGGTCATCCGCCGCGAGATGGCGCTGCGCGAGGGCGACCTCTACGCCGAGAGCGGCAAGGAGCAGTCCGAGTTCAACGCGATGCGACTCGGCTACTTCAACCAGGTCACGATCTCGACCAGCAAGGGCAGCGCCGAGGACAAGATCGTCCTCAACGTCGAGGTGACCGAGCGCCTGACCGGCACGTTCCAGGTCGGCGCCGGCTTCAGCACGATCGAGAACTTCGTGCTGCAGGCGCAGATCCAGTACGACAACTTCCTCGGCCGCGGCACCACGGTGACGCTCGTGGCCCAGATGTCGAGCCTGCGGCGCCTGTTCAACCTCGCCTACATCACGCGCTACTTCCTCGACTCGCGCTGGAACTTCTCGTTCAACATCTTCAACTCGCGCAACGTGTTCCCCGGGTTCTCGCGCGAGAGCACCGGCGTGCGCCTGTCGTGGGGTTACCCGATCCCGCGGATCCCGAACCTCATCCTGTTCGCCGGCTACTCGTTCGAGTACATCAAGGTCGGCTTCGGCAACTTCGGCTCGTTCGGCGGCTACTACGGCGGCGGCGCCGGCCTGTTCACAGGCGGCGCCTACTCGACGCTGTACAGCGGTCAGGCGCTGATCTCGAACCTGTTCAACAACGGCATCACCTCGGCGATCACGGCCAGCCTCCGCTACGACACGACCGACAATTACCTGTTCCCGACCGAGGGCATGCGCCACGAGATCCGGGCCGAGTTCGCCAACAAGTACTGGGGCTCGCAGAACCGGTTCAACCGCTACGACGCCAACTTCCGCTTCTACTTCCCGATCATCCGCAGCAAGCAGGCGTTCCGCGCCTGGCTCGTGTTCAAGACCCGCCTGCAGGTCGGCTTCATCCACAGCCCGCAGGACAAGGGCGTGCCGGTGTTCGAGCGCTACTTCCCCGGCGGTATCTTCGGCGACGGCGGTATCCGCGGCTATCGCCTGCGCAGCCTCGGCCCGGCGATCAAGGTGCTCGGCAGCTCCGACCCGACGGCGACGCTCATCCCGTACACGATCGGCGGCAACCTGCTGACCGCGCTGAACCTCGAGCTCGAGTTCATGATGGTCCCGCCCGCCAACATCAAGGGCGTGGTCTTCATGGACATCGGCAACGCCTACAACACCGAGCCCCTGTACTGCGTCGAGGCCAACCCGGTCGAGCAGCCGAAGAGCGACCCGTGCACGCTCCTGCGCCCCGGCGCGCCCGGCTTCCTCAAGTCGCTGCGCCGCTCGGTCGGCTTCGGCTTCCGCTGGCAGTCGCCGATCGGCCCGCTGCGGTTCGAGTGGGGCTTCCCGCTCGACCGCCTGCCGCCCACCGAGTTCTATTACGGCGATGAACCGGTCGTCTTCGAGTTCAACGTCGGCAACAGCTTCTGAGAATTCCCGCCAGGCCCGGTTTGCGGCGCGCGCAGCGGCAAATCGGGTGAGCTAGGCCACAACCTGACGTGCGCTCCAGGTCCGCAGGCCGCATGAATGCGGCTGTAAGTCCGCGCGTCCGAGGCCAGCCCGGTTGCCCCCCTGCGCGGCCCCGGCTAAGGTCCCGCCCGTTATGCCCTCTACCTCGCGCGTTCTCCTCCTCGCAGCGGCCATGACAGCCGGCGTGCTCGGCGCCTCCCCGGTCGCCGCCGCGCCGGCTGCCACGCTTAACGCCCTCAAACAGGTCGCCCTCGTCGACCTGCAGCGCTGCCTGCTGGAGACCACGCAAGGCACCAAGGGCAAGAAGGACCTCGAGTCGGTGTTTGCGAAGGGTCAGTCGCAGCTCGACAAGAAGACCGAGGACCTCAAGAAGAAGTACGAGGACCTGATGGCCAAGCGGGCGATGCTCTCCGACGAGGAGATCGCCAAGCGCCAGCAAGAGCTCGTGGTCAAGGACCAGGAGCTGCAGCAGCTCTACGCCCAGCTCCAGGAGGACGTGGCGACGAAAGAGGCGCAGCTCACCGAGAAGATCTACAAGAACGTCGCGGCCATCGTGAAAGACATCGCGGCCGAGGAGGGTCTTCAGATCGTACTGGTCCGCTCGCCGGCGACGGTCCTGTACGCCAACCCCAAGCTCGACATCACCAACCGCGTGATCGTCGCCTACGACAAGAAGCACAAGTGACTCACCTGAAGGATCCCGCCATGTTCACCCCCCAGCGCCGTTTCACTCGCCTCTTGTCCGCCGCTGCCGTCGCGCTCGCCTTCGTCGGCGGCGCCGGCCTCGCCCCGGGCGCCGTCACCTCCGCCCAGGCGACCATCCCGCAGATCCGCGGCGTCGCCGTCGTCGACATGCAGAAGGTCCTGGGCGACACCAAGCAGGGCCAGGCCGCCCGCAAGAAGCTCGAGGACAGCTCCAAGGCCAAGCAGGAGAAGCTCGAGCAGAAGCGCAAGAAGCTCGAGGCCGACACCGGCAAGCTCAAGAGCCTCCAGGGCGACAAGCTCGCCGCCGCCGAGGAGGCGCTGCAGAAGGAGTACATGGAGATGCAGCAGATCTACATGACCATGCAGCAGGAGCTCACGCAGCAGGAGTCGCGTGTCCTCGAGGACATCTACAAGAACTGCCAGACGATCATCGACAAGCTGGCCGCCGAGAAGAACGTCGACCTCGTGCTGATCCGCGACGACTCCACCGTGCTGTTCGTCGAGCCGGGCCTCGACATCACCGCCGAGCTGGTCAAGCGCTACAACGCCAAGTACCCGTCGTAAGCCGCTTCGGTTCGCTCGTCCCGGGCTCGCGCACGCACCTGCGCGCCCGGGACTTTCGCGTTTAAGGCCGGCGTGGCGCTCGCCCCGGCCGGGCGGTGGGCGCGGCCGCGGCGGCCTGATAAGCTAGCCGCCGACCGATGCTCCTCGACGCCGTCCAGATCCAGAAGATCCTGCCGCACCGGTATCCCTTCCTCTTCATCGACCGCGTGCTCTCGGCGACCCCGGGCGAATCGATCGTGGCGCAGAAGCTGGTGTCGATCGGCGACCCGATCCTGCAGGGACACTTCCCGGACTATCCGATCCTCCCGGGCGTGGTCCAGGTCGAGGCGATGGCGCAGGCGGCGGTCGTGCTCGCCAACCTGTCCGGCGTGTTCGACCCGGCGCTGCACAACTGCCTCTTCCTGGGCATCCAGGAGGCGAAGTTCCGGGGCCGGTGGTCCCCGGCGACGTGCTGACGATCGAGGTCAAGGCGCAGCGCATGGGCCGGATCGGCAAGTTCTCCGGCGAGACCCGTGTCGGCGATCAGGTGAAGAGCTCGGGCGTCTTCACCGCGATCATCGACCCCAAGCGCAGCGACGCCGGGGGCGCTGCGTGAAGATCTTCGCGGTGGGCGTGGCGCTGCTGCTCGCATCCTGCGCACAGCGAGACGTCCGCGGCCTCGCGCGCGCGAGCGAAGCCGCCGCCGGTGCGGTTCGCCGCGGCGACGCGAAGGAACTGTCGAGCCACGTGCTCGTCGGCGCGCGCGCGCGTGTGGATTACGCGGCGGTCCTGGGCGACAAGGCGGCGCGGCAGCGCTGGGCGAAGTCGTTGAAGAAGCCGGAGGAGATCCGCCCCCGGGCGGTGGTGTTCCTCGCGCCCGACGCTCCGGTCGACGTGCGCTGGACGCCGCGCGGCTGGGTGTTCGCCGAGGACCCGACCCTCGTATACGACCAGTCGACGCCTCGCGCGGCGTTGCGGAGCCTGGTGCGGGCGAGCCTGCAGCGCCGCTGGGACGTGCTTCTGGGCCTCGCGCCCGAGCGTTACCGGCTCGGGCTGTCGGAGGACGATCTCCGTGCGGCCTGGACCGAGGGCGAGCATGCCGACGCCTTGCAGACGGCCCGCGATCGCCTGGCGGCCCGACTGGGCGATCCCATCGTCGCCGACGCGCACGAAGCCGTCCTCGACCTGGGGAACGCCGAGGTCGCCCGACTCGAGCGGGAAGGCACCCGCTGGGTCGTGGTTGACTTCTGAGTTTGTCGCCACGACCGCGTCGGGGCAAGGTCGTCAGCGCCGCCTGGGCTCAATTCGAGCGTCGTAGACCTGGCTCCGGTGTACGCCTGGCGCACACTGGAACAGCGCTCAACGGCGCGAAGACAATTCTTGCCAACAAGCGTGGCGGCGTTAGTCTCAAACGTAAGGTGGCGAACCAAGATTCAGGCGCTCCGAACCGGATGGTGGGCACATCAGGGTCGAAGCTGCATGGGGAACGAGCCACCTCGTTCGTGGGGAGGATTGGTACTCCCCGCGAGGAGGCGGTGCAAGCGCCGACCTCGTGAGCTTTGAAACACACAGCCCGGTAGCTTATTCGGATTTCTGGCGAAAAAGGCAGGTGTTCATGCGACCAGCCCTCGAGAAGCAGAAGCAGGTCCCTGGCAAGAAGATCCCGGGCAAGCGGACTCCGACGCTGCAGATCGAGCTCGAGCTGCCGCGAGTGCCCACCGACGAGCTCGATGAGCGTCCTTCGCCGCCGGAGCCGTCGGAGCGCGGCGTGGCCATCGTCGACTTCTACGTCTGAAGAAGTTTTTCGCGCGAGGTTCGGGGTGCTTCGGGGCCGAGGCACCCCTATTTTTTTTGTCTGCGGCCGAGCGACCTCAACGCTGTAAATCTTCGCCAGACGCTCCGTACCGGCCGTTGTGTGCTTCCCGCAGAGGGAGCCCCCTGGTAGCGTGGAGGACATGGCGCACGAGATCGAAGCAGCGGTGGATTCGACGGTGGTCCAGGACGATGCCGAGCCCATGCGGCACTCGGGTTTTCGGCTGGTCGTCCTGAACGGCGAGCTCCGCGGCCGCGAGATTGATGTCACCCAGGATGTCGTCCAGCTCGGCAAGTCACGCCAGTGCGACGTGGTGTTGCCCGACGAGTCGGTGAGCCGAATCCACGCGGAGATCCGGCGGCAAGGCGACAGCTATCGGGTCCTGGATCAACAGTCCACGAACGGCATGTTCATCGGCGGCGTGCGGGTCAGCGACGGCTTCCTGCGCCCGGGCGATGTCCTCGGGCTCGGCAAGGTCCAGGTCCGATTCATGCCCAGGGACTCGCGTGTCGAACTTCTTCCTAGCGAAGCCGACAGCTTCGGTCCGGTCTGCGGACGCAGCCTAGCGATGCGCAAGATCTTCGGTGTCCTCGAGCGCGTGGCGGGCGCCGAGGCGACCATTCTCCTGGATGGAGAGACAGGCACCGGCAAGGCGCTGCTGGCTAGGGCCATCCACGATATCTCGCCGCGGCGCGACGGCCCCTTCGTGGTCGTCGACTGCGGTGGCACGGCCGCGGCTCAGCTCGAGGTGGAGCTGTTCGGCCACGAGGACCGTCGCGGCGCCTTCGAGCTCGCGCACGGCGGCACGCTGGTGTTCGACGACATCGGCGAACTGCCCGCGGACCTCCAGCCCAAGCTCACCCGGGCGCTCGAGAACGGCAAGGTCCGCCGCCACGGCGTGACCGAGGAGCTCGAGGTCGACATCCGCGTGCTGGCGACCGCGAGCCGCGGGCTGCGAGAGCAGGTCAAGTCGGGCGAGTTCCGCGAGGACCTGTACTTCCTGCTCGCCGTCGTTCACATCGAGGTGCCGGCGCTGCGCGACCGTCGCGAGGACATCCCGATGCTCATCGACCAGTTCTCGCGGCGCCTGCCTCCGGGCATGTGGCGCGCGCCTGGCCCCGAGGCCATGGCCCGCCTGGTCGGCTACGACTGGCCCGGCAACGTCCGCGAGCTCCGCAACGTGGTCGAGCGCTCGGCGTACCTGTCGCCGGACGGGGTCATCGACCTCATCACGACCGGCAACCTCGGGCGCGCCGGGCGCGAGCAGCAGGTCGCGTTCGACCCGACCTTGACGTTCCGCGAGCAGAAGGAACGCGCGGTCGAGCTGTTCGAGGAGACGTACCTGAACTGGCTGCTGCAGCGGGCCGAGGGCAACATCTCGCGGGCCGCCCGCGAGGCCGATATGGACCGCAAGTACCTGCACAAGCTGCTGCGTCGCTACGGGATCGACGCCAAGCAGTTCGCCGCAGGGCGGGGCGGGGCGGCTGGCGGGCACAGCGACAACAGCGACCCGGGCGTGTCATTGGCGTAATGGCGCGCTACCATGGCGGCGATGTCCTTCGCCGCCGACCGCGCCCCCGCCCGTGACGCTGGCGCGCGGCCCGAGCCCGCGCTCGCGTGGGTGCACGCTCGCGGAGCGCTCGACGTGAGCGCGCCGCGAGTGATGGCGATCGTCAACGTCACGCCCGACAGCTTCTTCGACGGCGGCAACCTGCTCGCGCCCGAGACCGACGATCCGAGCGTCAGCGTGGCGGCGCGGCTGTGCCGGACGTATCGCCAACAAGGCGCCGACATCCTCGACGTCGGCGGTGAGTCGACACGTCCGGGCGCGACGCCGGTGGCGCCCGACGTCGAGCTGCGGCGCGTGCTGCCGGTGATCCGCGGGCTGATGGCCGATGCAGATCTGGCCGGCGTGCCCATCAGCGTCGACACGCGCCACGCTTCGGTCGCTGCGGCGGCGATGGCGGCCGGCGCGGCGATCATCAACGACGTCAGCGGGCTCGCCGACCCGGAGATGGCGCGCGTGGCCGCCGACAGCGGGGCCGGGCTCGTCATCGGTCACCTGCGCGGCGAGCCGGCGACGATGATGCGGGAGATCCGGTTCGAGCGCGTGCTCGTCGAGGTCGCGGCCGAGCTCGGACGCGCCGTCGAGCGGGCGTTGCGGGCCGGCGTCGCCGCCGATCGGATCGCGGTCGATCCGGGCATCGGCTTCGGCAAGACGGCCGAGCACAGCGCGGCGCTGGTCGGCGCGTCCGACTACCTGATGCGAGAGACAGGTTGCCCGGTGCTCATCGGCGCCAGCCGCAAGGCGTTCCTCAGCGTGGTCGGCGGGCGCCCGCGGCCGGTCGAGGAGCGGCTCGTCGGCAGCGTGGTGGCGGCGGTGATGGCGGCGCTCGGCGGCGCGGCGGTCGTGCGCGTGCACGACGTCGCGGCCACGGCCGAGGCGCTGCGCGTGGCGTGGGCGATCCGCACCGCTTCGGCGGCGGCCCGCGACGAGGCGGAGGAGGTCGAACGGGGGCGATGGTGACGCCGCGGGACTTCATCGAGGCGCTCACGTGGCGCGACGGGCTCGACTTCGGGATCTTGCTGATCCTGGTCTACGCCGCGCTGCGCCTGCTCCAAGGGACACGTGCGGTGCCGGTGCTGCTGTCGGTCGCGGTGTTCGGGGGCATCGCCGCCGCCGCGAGCGCGCTCGACATGGTCGCGGTGGCGGCGCTGGTCCGCTACTTCCTCGAGTACGTCATCATCATCCTCATCGTCGTGTTCCATCAGGAGCTGCGGCGGATCTTGCTGCACATGGGTCAGCGGCTGCTGCCGCAGGGGCACCGCGACGCGGCTCGCAGCGCCGTCAGCGAGCTGGTGGTGGCGTGCGAGCGGCTGCAACGCGCGCGGCTCGGCGCGCTGTTCATCCTCCAGGGCGAGATCGACGTCCTCGACGTCGTCAGCGACCGCGGCCGCGAGATCGACGCGTCGCTGCACGCCGACACGCTGGTCGCGCTGCTCATCCCGTACTCGATCAACCTCACTCACGACGGCGCGGTGTTGATTCAGAACCTGCGGATCGCCCGCGCCGGCGTCATCTGCCCGCTGACCCAGCGCGACCGGCTCGACCCGGCGTTCGGCACGCGTCACCGCGGGGCCATCGGTGTCAGCGAGGAGAGCGACGCGCTGGTCGTCGTGCTCAGCGAGGAGCGCGGCGAGATCCGCACCGTGCATCGCGGCGCGATCTCCGAGCCGTTGACGCCCGAGCAGCTCGAGGAGCGGATCACCCGCTGGCTCGACCAGCCGCGCGCCGAGGCGTCGCGGCCCGCGCCGCCGAGCGAGAGCCTGGCGGTCGCCAAGGGCGCGGCGCGCAGCTACATGGACCTGCGCAAGGCCGGCGACAGCGGCAGCGACATGACGGCGGTGCGGAAGCGCGGCAAGGACGGCGCCGCGGCCGACGAGAAGTGGAACGACAACGACTTCCTGCACGCGCCCTCGGTGGCCGACTTCCCGCCGGCCGCGCGCAAGGGAGGTGAGGGGTGACGCGCGCGCTGCGGTGGCTCTACGGAGCCCTGTTCAACCATCTGCTGACCAAGCTGACGGCGCTCGTGCTGGCCAGCGGGTTCTTCGTCTTCACCCGCGACGACGTCACGCGGCGCTTCACGATCCCGCTCAAGGTCAACACCGACCCGCGGCGCGTGCTGCAGACGAAGCTGCCGGACACGGTGACGGTCGAGCTGCACGGCTCGTGGGCGCGGATGAATCGGCTGTCGAGCCACGACCTCGGCAGCGCCCAGCTCGACCTCGCCGGCGCGCGTCCGGGCCCGCTCGAGCTCGACCCGGCGACGATCGTGATGCCGCCGGGGGTGATCTTCCGCGGCATGGACTACGAGAAGGTCGACCTGCGCTTCGACCCGGTGATCGAGCGCGCGGTGCTCATCAGCGCCGCGGTGCGCGGGCTGGTCCACCCGGACTACGAGCACACCGGCACGCGCGTCGACCCGCCGCGCTGGCGCGTCCACGGCGGCAGCAAGATCGTCGGCGAGCTGGCCAACCTCAACACCGACCCGATCGACGTCAGCGGAGCGACGAGCGACGTCGAGATGGTGGTGGGCCTCGGACAGCTGCGCGAGGGCGCGGAGTACACCGGTGTGGCGCCGGGCGAGGTGCCGAAGGTGACGGTGTCGGTGGCGATCCGGCCGAAGCTCAGCGAGCGCCGCTACGAGGTCCCGCTGACCTGGCCCGTCGAACAGGAAGCGCCGTACGGGGCGCCGCTCAAGGTCGCCGCGGTGGTGCGCGGGCCGGTGCCGTCGCTGCGGCAGATCGACGCGATCCCGAGCGCGGTGGTGGCGACGGTGCAGCTGCAAAAGCCGCAGGAGGACGCGCCGTCCGGCGCGGTGATGGTCGATCTGGGGCTGTCGGAGGCGGTGCCTCCGGCGCTGCGAGCCAACCTGACCTTGGAGCCAGGTCAGAGCGGATCATCCTTCCGCCTCCGCCCGCCGAAAAGCCGCTGGACGGCGCCGGTCGCGGCCATTAGAAAGAGCGCATGGCGAACGAACGTCGGTTGTTCGGCACCGACGGGATCCGCGGCCCCGCGGGCGTCCCGCCGATGACCCCTGAGATCGCGCTGCGGCTGGGCATGGCCGTGGCGGCCCACTTCGGTCGACGCGGCAGCGTCGTCATCGGCAAGGACACGCGCCTGTCGGGCTACATGTTCGAGACGGCGCTGGCCGCCGGGGTGTGCGCGATCGGGGCCGAGGTGCTGCTGGTCGGGCCGCTGCCGACGCCCGGCATCGCCTACATCACGCGCTCGATGCGGGCCGACGCCGGCGTCGTCATCTCGGCCAGTCACAACCCGTTCGCCGACAACGGCATCAAGCTGTTCGCGGCCGACGGCTTCAAGCTGCCCGACGACGTCGAGGCGCACCTCGAGCAGCTGATGGAGCCCGGGGCGGTCGACGAGCGAGTCGCCCGCGGCCGCGAGATCGGCAAGGCCGCGCGCATCGACGACGCGGCGGGCCGCTACCTCACCCACCTCAAGCACAGCTTCCCGTCGTCGCTCGCGCTCGACGGCCTCAAGATCGTCGTCGACTGCGCGCACGGGGCCGCTTACAAGGTGGCGCCCACGGTGCTGCGCGAGCTCGGGGCGACGGTGATCCCGATCGGCGTGACGCCCGACGGCGTCAACATCAACGACGCGTGCGGGGCGGTGCATCCGCAGGCGATGTGCCGCGCCGTGGTCGAGCACGGGGCCGACCTCGGCATCGCGCTCGACGGCGACGCCGATCGCGTGGTCTTCAGCGACGCGAAGGGCGCGGTGGTCGACGGCGACGCGATCCTGGCCATGTGCGCGCTCGACATGCACGCGCGCGGCGCCCTTCGCGGGGCCGCGGTGGTGGCGACGGTGATGTCCAACATGGGCCTTTCGCGCTGCCTGGCGGGCAGCGGGATCGGGGTGGTGCGCACGCCGGTCGGCGACCGTTACGTCGTCGAGGCGATGGTCCAGGGCAGCTACAACCTCGGCGGCGAGCAGTCGGGCCACGTGGTCTTCCTCGACCACGGGACCACCGGCGACGGCATGGTCGCGGCGCTGCAGGTGCTGGCGATCATGCAGCGCAGCGGCCGCTCGCTGGCCGACCTGGCCGGGGTGATGACGCGCTACCCGCAGCTGCTCAAGGCGATCCCGGTCGCGCGCAAGGTCCCGCTCGACCTGCTGCCGGAGCTCGGCGCCGTCGTGCGCGGGGCCGAGGCCGAGCTCGGCGACGACGGCCGCGTGTTGGTCCGCTACTCCGGCACCGAGTCCAGCCTGCGCGTGATGCTCGAGGGCCCCGACCTCGCCCGGCTCGAGGAGCTGGCCGGGCGGATCGGCGAGGTCGCGCGGCGCGAGCTGGAAGCGCCCTGATCTTTCAGACATGTCCGTGCGGGCATGTCCGTTCAGTCATGTCGCTTTGGACCTGCCCCTGAGGGCATGCTGCTCGGGCCCGTTCGCACGGAGGTGCGAGCGCGGCTGTCGCGGCGAAGTCGTGTCTCGGTGATCCGCGCGCGCGAGGAGCGGAGGCTCCGGCTCTCGCGCGGAGGAGCGCCGTGCTCTCGCGCGGAGGAGCGCCGTGCTCGGCCCGCTGCCCTGGCGTGGGTCGGGCACGCGCGGGGAGCGACGTGCTCGGCCGTGGCCGTGGCGTGGGTCCGGGCGCGCGCGGAGGAGCGACGTGCTCGGCCCGGGGCCGTGGCGTGGGGTCCGGGCGCGAGCGGGGAGCGACGTGCCCGGCCGGGGGCCGTGGCGTGGGGTCCGGGCGCTTCGGCCCGCGGTCCTGGCCGGGTGCCAGGAGCGCGGGCCTGCGTCGTTTCCTGCGAGAGCGGGGCGGCTCGGCGCCCGCTCCTGTCTTCAGACCTTGAGGTTCGGCAGCGGGCCGACGCCGTCGTCGCCGAAGCCGTCCACCGGCACGCCGAACATCTCGGCGATCGAGATGAACAGGTTGGAGAGCGGCGGGGTCTCGCCGTACTTGACGTGGCGTCCGGGCGTCAGCTGACCGCCCGCGCGGCCCGCCAGCAGGACCGGCAGGTTGTTGTGGTTGTGGGCGTTGCCGTCGCTGATCTCCGACGACAGGAACACCACGCAGTTGTCGAGCAGCGTGCCATCGCCCTCGGGCGAGGCCTTGAGCTTCTGCAGCAGCTTGGCGAACTGGACCATCTCCCAGCGATCGATGATCTCGAGCTTGGCGAAGTTGTCCGGGTTGTCCATGTGGTGCGAGATCTCGTGGTGCGACCCCTGAGCGCCGATGAACGAGTAGTCGCGGTAGCTGCCGGCGTTCTCGAGCATGAAGGTGATGACGCGGGTCTGGTCGCACTGGAAGGCCAGCACCATCAGCTCGGTCATCAGATCGACGTGCGTCGTGAAGTCGGGGTAGGCGCCCGAGAACATCGCCGGCAGCTCGCACACCGCCTCGGTGTTCTCGGCGGTGAGGCGCTTCTCGAGGTCGCGCAGGCCGGTGAGGTACTGGTCGAGCTTGTCGCGGTCGGTCTTGCCGAGCTTCGTCTGCAGCGTCTCGACCTGATCGGTGGCGTAGTCGATGACGCTGAGCCGGTTGGCGCGCCGCTTGGCCAGCTCCTCGGCGGTCGCCGCGGGGTCGAAGCCGGAGAACAGCAGGTCGAAGATGACCTGCGGGTCGTACAGCTTCGGCAGCGGGGTCTTGGAGTCGGCCCACGAGATGTTGCTGGTGTAGGCGCAGCTGTAGCCGCTGTCGCAGTTGCCCATGGTCGCGCCGTTGGCGGTCCCGAACTGCAGCGAGCGGTGCGGCGTGGCCTCGCCGATGGCGTTGGCGAGCACCTGGTCGATCGAGATGTCGTTGTTGATGTCGGTCTCGGACTTGGTGACGTGGGTGCAGGTCAAGAACGCCGAGGTGCCGCCCGCGTGGTCGCCCGGACCTTCGGGCTTGGCGGGCAGGTTCTGCAGGCCGGTGAGGACCATGACGTCGCCCTTGAGGTCGACCATGGCCTGCGGGTCGACCAGCGGCGAGAGGATCGGCGTGATCTCGTAGCCCGGGCCCTCGGTGGCGGGCGTCCAGGACTGCATGTGGATCCCGTTCGGGAGGTAGTAGAAGAGGGCGCGCAGCGGCGGGGGCTCGGGGTCGGCCCCGCGAGCCCGCCGTGCGACGGGCGCCATCGCCTCCAGCCAGGGCAGGGCGATCAGGGCACCAGCCCCGCCCAGGAGGGTACGGCGCGAGAGAGAAGCGACGCGGCATCGTGATGTCTCCGGAGAATGGGGTGGTGAGGTCACATCGCGGGGTCGCCGCGGCGCATGCGGAACGGCTCGCTGGTGACGAGCGAGACGACGAGGTCGGAGAAGCGACGGTCGTTGGCCGAGAAGGTCTCGGTGACGCCGTCGAGGTAGGGGATGTCCTTGAGCCCGACGGCCCGGCCGAGCGCGTAGATGAAGGTCTTGCGGGCGACGCAGCGCAAGAAGTCGGGCTCGTCGGCGATCAGCGTCTGCATCTCGAGGCCGTTGGCGAACGGGGTGCCGTTGGGCAGCGTGCCCGAGGCGTCGATCGGCAGGCCGTTGTCGAGGTCGCGCCAGGCGCCGAGCGGGTCGTAGTGCTCGAGGCCGAAGCCGAGCGGGTCCATGGTGACGTGACAGCTGATGCACTCGGGCTTGTCGCGGTGCGCCTCGAGGATCTCGCGCTGCGTCTTGCCCTCGACCGGGTTCAGCTTGGTGTCGACGCCGGGCGGCGGCGGCGGCGGGACCTGACACAGCAGGCTCTCCAGCACCCACTTGCCGCGCTTGACCGGCGAGGTGTGGTCGGCGTGCGAGAGCACGGTCATCAGGCCGGCCTTGTTGAGGATGCCCTGGAACGGCCGGTCGCCGAAGTCGGCCGGGACGAACTCGGCGCCGAACTGACCCTCGATGCCGTAGTGCTGCGCGAGCGTGGCGTCGACGAAGGTGTCGGTGGCCGTCAACATCTCGAGCATGTCGCGGTCTTCGGAGAAGAAGGCCTCGGCGAACAGGCGCATCTCGGTCCGCATCGACTCGCGCATGGCGTCGTTCCACTGCGGGAACAGGGCCACGTCCTTGAAGGCGACGGCGATGTTGCGGATGAGCCACCACTGACCGGCGAAGTTGTCGATCAGCGCGCGAGCGCGGTCGTCGGCGAGCATGCGCCGGGCCTGGGTCTCGAGCACCTTCGGGTCCTGCAGCGACCCGGCGGCCGCGGCGGCGAACAGCTCGTCGTCGGGCATGCTGCTCCACAGGAAGTACGACAGGCGCGAGGCGAGCTCGAAGTCGCTGAGCGGGTGCGGCGTGAGGTCGGTCGGGGCCGCGTCGAGCTCGACGCGGTAGATGAAGTAGGGCGAGACCATCACGGCCTGCAGGGCGATGCGCAGGCCGGCCTCCCACGTCTCGCCGGCGCCCTTGGCGTCGCCGATGAACTTCATCAGCGCGTCGAGCTCGGCGCCGGTGACCGGGCGTCGCCAGGCGCGCTCGGTGAACTTGGTCAAGATCTCGCGCAGACAGACCTCTTCGCCGTCGACGTTCGGGTCGCACACCATGATGCGCGTGCGCAGCGGGTTGTCGCCGTCGGGCAGGTTGATCGGACCCTCGACCTTGAACCAGTCGACCAGCAGGTTGCGGTCGGCCATGTTCGGCTCGTCGTAGTAGTCGTTGGTGAACTCGACGGCGAACTTGTGCACGCCGGCGGTGGCGTCGATCGTGACCTCGTAGACCTGGGCGCCGTTCTGCACCGCCTCGACGTCGAACATGCCGACGGGCGCCTGGTCGACGGTGAGGTTCATGTGCGGCAGGTCGGGCCCCGCCTGCTGGCCCCACACGCGGGCGCTGAACTTGTACTGGCCGTCGTAGGGCAGCTCGATGGTCTGGTACACCTCGCCGTTGCTGTAGAGGTTCCAGGCCTCGCCGGACGCGCCGCCGACGGAGGCGAGCGCGTCCTCGGCCTCGATCTGCCAGGAGCCCGGATCGGTGATCGGGATCTCCATCGCCTCGAGGATCAGACCTTCGGCGGCCCGCTCATAGAGCTCGGCCTGCAGCGGCGAGGTGCTGAGGACGTCGGAGATGTTGTCGAAGCCGAGGCCGAAGTCGTCGGCCGGGAAGCTGTCGGCCGGCCGCTGCGCGGTGCCGAGGAGGTCCCGGACGGTGTTGTTGTACTCGGTGCGGTTGAGCCGATGCACGGTCACGCGCCCCGGGTCCGCTTCCTCGCCGCCCTCGGTGGGATCGCCGGCGGTCGGATCTTCGGTCTCTCCCGCGGTGCCCTCGGTAGGCCCCCCGGTCGGCGAAGTCATCGTGTTACCAGCCGTGGCCGGCTCGTCGGTGTCGTTGGCGGTCGGGCTGCTCGGACAGGCAGCCAACCACGAGCCCGAGCGCGGCCCCGAACCAGGGGCGGTGCGTTTGCCTCGTCATCAAAGCCTCAATCGGGCAAGGCCCGCCGGCTGTCAACTGACGCCGAAGCCCGCACCTTCGTGGTCACCCGTCGCGCGCGATCGCGTCGCAGAAGGCCCGGGCCAGCCTGATCGAGGGGTCGGCCTTGCACGGGTACGGGGGCCACGAGTACCTTGAAGTCCTATGTTACGCGCTTGTAGACGGTGGGGGTTGGCGACACGAGCGATTGTTTTTGCGCACCTGATCAGCGGCTGCTTCGCCGTCAAGATCGACACGACGGACACGCTCTCGACCTCCATCACGACCGATACGCTTACGGACACGCTGACCGATACGCTGCCGACGACGATCACGACGCCGACGACGATCGACCCGACCGACACCGGCCCGACGACGATCGAGCCGACCGACACGCTGCCGACGACGATCACGACGCCGACGACGATCGATCCGACCGACACCGACTCGACGATCACCGACCCGACCTTCACGACCATCTTCACCGACCCGACCGTCACGTCGGTGACCGTGACGGTGACGACGGAGCCGCCGACCGACTGCGGCAACGGGATCGTCGAGGACGGCGAGGAGTGCGACGACGGCAACTCCTCCGACACCGACGAGTGTCCGACGACCTGCAAGACCGCGGTGTGCGGCGACGGCTTCGTCCGCGCCGGGGTCGAGGTGTGCGACGACAAGCTCAACGACAACTCGTACGAGGGCTGCGCGCCCGGCTGCTCGGCGCTCGGGCCCCGCTGCGGCGACAACGTGCTGCAGGCGGACGAGGGCGAGCTGTGCGACGACGGCAACCAGACGGCGGGCGACGGCTGCAACGCGTGCCTGACGGAGAACTTGCCGGGCGAGTGCGGGCAGGCGGTGGCGCTGGCGCAGCCGGGTCGCAACGTGGCGTCGCAGGTGGAGGAGGTCGAGTGCGACCTCGGCCTGCCGGCGGAGGGTCAGTGGTCGCGCTTCGTCGGCTCGGCGGGCAAGCGCATGCCGACCGCCGCGCCGCCGCAGTTCTCGTGCGGGACCCACGCGCCGGGCTGGCTGAACGGCGCCGAGCCGGCCCCCGCCGACGGGGTGGTGGCGCGCGAGGTCTGCTTCCACTGGGAAGACGAGACCTGCCACTTCAAGGTGCCGATCGCGGTGCAGAACTGCGGGCCGTTCATCATGTACCGCCTGCCGACGCCGCCGACCTGCGCGCTGCGCTACTGCGGGGTCGACTGACGGCGAGGTGATTCAGGACATGCCTGAACGGACATGCGCATCGGGGCATGTTCGATCGGGCATGTCCTTGGCGACATACGGAGGACGACGAGCCGCGACGCCCCGTCGCGCTCGCCGCCTACGTCACCTGGCGCAGGCCGAGGACCACGATCGTCAGCCAGCCGGCGAGCAGGCACAGGCCGCCCAGCGGAGTGACTGCGCCGAGGACCCGCGGACCGCCGAGGGTGATGGCGTAGAGGGTGCCGGAGAAGACGGCGATGCCGGCGACGAACAGCGACATGGCGACGCCGTGGAGGCCGGTCGGCTCGCCGCGGGCCGAGAGGGTGAGGGCCCACAGCGCGACGGCCAGGAGGACCACCGCGTGCAGCTGCTGGTAGTGCGCGCCGGTGTGCCAGATCTCGAGCTCGCGCGGGCCGACGCGGTCGCGCAAACCGTGGGCGCCGAAGGCCCCGGCGGCGACGCCGAAGAAGCCGAGGAGGCCGGCGAGGATGATGCCTGTCTTTGCGGTCATGGTGACTCCGTGGGCAGGGCCGTCGGCAAGGCCGCGATCTCGGCCTCGATCCAGCTGCGGAAGTTGAGCTCGCGGCCGTCGGGCAGGCGGACGAAGTAGGACCGGCCGCCGAAGAAGGTGCGGCTGCCGATCTGGTCGAGCCAGGCGGGCAGCTCGTCGAGGCCGCGGCCAAGCCAGCGCGACTTGGTCTCGAGCATGGCGGCGAAGTCGAAGCCGCTGTAGCGCTTGCGGCTGCCGTCGGACTTGACCGACACGAAGTCGTAGTCGCTGGTGCGGACGAGGGCGATCGCGGCGCGCACGGGCGGCGAGATCACGGCCTCCTCGGCGGCCTGGCGCTCGGCGTCGCCTTCTTTCTTCTTCTCGCGCTCGACGTGGCGGTCGGAGGCGTTTTTCAGGAAGGACTGGAACTTCTCGTCGCAGGCGGGCCCGGCGGCGGCGGTCACGGCGACCGCGAGGGCCAGCGCACGCGGCGAGACCGGCCGCAGGCGGGCGGTCGCAGGCGCGGAAGGAGCGGCGCGGCGCGTCACGCCTGGTAGGCTACCACGCACCGTGCAGTCCCACGCGAGCGACGACCTCTTCGAGCGCGCCTGGCAACGCGACCCCACGCTGGTGCCGCTGGCCGAGCGCATGCGGCCGCGCCGCCTCGACGAGGTGGTGGGTCAGACGCACTTGCTCGGGCCGGGGAAGATCTTGCGCCGGATCGCCGACACCGGGCGGGTGCCCAGCCTGATCTTGTGGGGCCCCCGGGGACGGGCAAGACGACCCTGGCGCGGCTGCTGGCCGAGCACACCCAGAGCGCGTTCTGCGTGCTGTCAGCGACCTCGGCCGGAGCCCGCGAGCTGCGCGAGGTGGTCGAGGTCGCGCGCCGACGGCGGGCCCACGAGGGCCGCGGGACGCTGCTGTTCGTCGACGAGATCCACCGCTTCAACAAGGCGCAGCAGGACATCCTGCTGCCGCACATCGAGGCGGGGGTGTGCTCGCTGGTCGGGGCGACCACCGAGAACCCGAGCTTCGAGGTCAACGCGGCGCTGCTGAGCCGGGTGCGGGTGCTGCAGCTGCGACCGATCGAGGTCCGCGACCTGGTCGCGCTGCTGCGGCGCGCTGACCGACGAGGAGCGCGGGCTCGGGGCGCGCAAGCTCGAGGCCGAGGACGGGCTGCTGGCGGCGATCGCCCACACCGCGCAGGGCGACGCCCGGCGGGCGCTCGGGTCGCTCGAGCTGGCGGTCGACCTGGTGCCCGAGGGCGAGACGCGGCTCAGCCGAGAGATCGCGCAGCAGGCCGTCGGCGGCCGCGCGCTGCGCTACGACAAGGCCGGCGAGGAGCACTACAACGTCGTCTCGGCCTTCATCAAGAGCATGCGGGCCAGCGACGCCGACGCGGCGGTGTACTGGCTCGCGCGCATGCTCGAGGCCGGCGAGGACGTCGACTTCGTGGCCCGGCGGATCGTGATCTTCGCCGCCGAAGACGTCGGCAACGCCGAGCCGCAGGCGCTGCCGGTGGCGGTGGCCGCGTCCCAGGCGGCCCACCAGATCGGCATGCCCGAGGCGGTGCTGCCGCTGACGCAGGCGGCGCTGTTCCTGGCCCTGGCGCCGAAGAGCAACACGGCCCTGACGGCCTACGCCAACGCGCGCAAGGACGTGCTGCGCGCCGGCAGCCTCGAGGTGCCGCTGGCGGTGCGCAACGCCGTGACGCCGCTGATGCGGGAGGCGCAGTACGGGGTCGGCTACAAGTACCCGCACGATTTCGAAGGCGGGGTGGTGCCGGGCAACGAGAGCTACCTGCCGGAGGCGCTGCGAGGGCAGCGCTACGCCCATCCGGGCCCGCGCGGGTGGGAGGCGGCCGCGTGGGCGCGCCTGCAGCAGCTGCGCGAAGGGACAGGCGAGGGCGGGGAGCCGGGCCTGCGGGCGAGTGAGAGGTGGGGCGGCGAGCGATAGCCTGCCCGAAGAGACAGGTACGCACAGGTCGAGCCTGCCTGGAGGGACGGGCGGGGCTTGGCCCTCTTCTGTCGAGAGGGACAGGTGATTCGAGGCTGAGCTGCCCGGAGGCAGCGGCGGGCGGAGGTCGGGGCTGTCCGGAGGGACAGGCGTAGCGGAGGTCGAGGTCCGGAGGGACAGGCGGGCAGGGGGGGAGGCTGTCCGGAGGGACAGGTGGGCGAATTCGAGGTTGTCCGGAGGGAAAGGCGGGCTGAAGTCGAGACTGTCCGGAGGGACAGGCGGGCGAGGTCGAGGCTGTCCGGAGGGACAGGGGGGCAGGAGTCGAGGCTGTCCGGAGGGACAGGCGGCCGGAGGTTGTGTCTGTCCGTAGGGACAGGCGCTCAGCAAGTCGTCCAGCGCTCAGCTCTGGCCGCGCAGGCGCTCGGCGAGCGCCTGGCACTGGGGGGCCAGCTCGAGCACCGCGGTCGTCTCCCACAGCTGCGGCCGGCGCAGGCTGCCGACGGCGTGCAGCCAGCTCGACGCCTGGCCGTGCGCGTCGATCACCGCCCCGTCGTCGGCGATGCTCGCGCCGAGCGGGTCGGGCACCAGCAGCCCGCGAGCGATCAGGGCGCGCAGCAGCGGGTCGTCGCAGTCGCGCGAATCGGGCGCGGGACCGGTGGCGTTCAGCAGCGCCGCCACGCGCAGGTGGACGCGGGTGGTCTCGCCGCGCGGGCGGATCGTCGCGGTGATCGCGTCTGTCCCGAGGGACATGTCTTCGATGCGCCCGGCGTGGACCCGTAGCCGACCGCTCGCGCGCAGCTCGGCGATCGCGGCGGCGGTCGCCGGCGCGGCGCGGTGGCGGTGGGCCTCCCAGTAGACCCGCAGGTGACGGACGAAGCGTTCGCGCTCGCACGCCGGCCAGCGGCGCCAGATCGCCTGGGTCACCGGGCGCAGGTCGGCGAGCAGGTCGCGCCAGTCACCGCCGCGGGCCGCCTCTGTCCGGGCGGCCATGCGCAGCGCGTGCAGGGCCCCACGCGCCGTGGCTGGCCAGTCGGTGTACGCCGGCGGATGCGGGTCGGGCGGACGGGCCGGGGCGCGGTGGGCCTGCGGCAACAGGCCGTGACGCGAGAGCAGGTGCACAGGTCCGCGGTGGCCGGCGCCGGCGAGCCCGAGGGCGAGGTCGAGCGCCGATAGACCTGTCCCGAAGACCAGCACCGCGGCGTCCCGCGCGATCGCGGGCCCCGGCGCGGTCCAGGGGTCGTGGACGTAGCGCGGATCGGCGCGGACGCGGGCGTCGAGGCCGGCGGGCAGGCGCGGGGGGAGGTTGCCGAGGGCGAGCACGACGTGATCGGCGGCGAGGCGGGTGCCGTCGGCCAGCGCGAGGACGGCCGGTCCGGCGGGCCCGGGCGGCGCGACGTCGACGACATGTCCCGAGAGACATGTGATGGCCGGGCCGGCCGCGGCCACCAGCTGGCGCAGGTAGTCGCCGTAGACGCCGCGCGGCAGGAAGCTGCCGCCGCTGGCCGAGGGGTCGCGCGTCCGGGCCCAGCGGACGAAGTGGTCCGGATCGTCGGCGAGCGCGCTCATCCGTCCGGCGGGCGTGTTGAGGAGGTGGCGCGGGTCGGCTGTCCGATAGGCCAGGCCGGGTCCGAACTCGCCGCGGGCGTCGACGAGCGTCACGCGCGGGCCGCCGGCGCGGGCGAGGTGCCAGGCGACGGCGGCGCCGCAGAAGCCCGCGCCGACGACGACGACTGCGGGCGCGGACGCGGACGGCACCTCGCGAGCCTAGTGCCCGGGCCGCGCGGCTTCAACGGGGGACGCGCCGGCCGAGCTCGCGCAGACCAGGCGACCGACGGCTCGCGCGGCCTGAAGGTCCCGGCCGCGCCCGCGCGGGGCCTCGCGCGTCGGTGGCGACACAAGGGAGGTGACAAGCGCGCGCGCCGGTGCTATCCGCGCGGCATGGCCGCCCGCCTCAGCGTCAACGTCAACAAGGTCGCGACCCTCCGCAACGCCCGCGGCGGCGATGTCCCGAGCGTGATCGCGGCGGTGCGGACGATCGTGGCGGCCGGGGCGCCGGGGATCACGATCCACCCGCGGGCCGACGAGCGGCACATCCGAGCCGTCGACGCGCGGGCGATCGCGGCCGAGCTGGCGCCGCTGCGCGAGCAGATCGAGTTCAACATCGAGGGCGACCCGCGGCCCGACCTGCTGGCGATGGTCGAGGAGCTGCGGCCGCACCAGTGCACGCTGGTGCCGGTGCGGCCTGGCGAGATCACGAGCCAGGCCGGGTGGCCGACCGACACCTCGCGCGCCGAGCTCGGCGCGATCACGTCCCGCCTGCACGGGCTCGGCGTCCGGGTGTCGCTGTTCATCGAGGCCGACCTCGCGGCGGTGCGGTGGGCCAGGGACGTCGGCGCGCAGCGGATCGAGCTGTACACCGAGCCGTACGCGCACGCCTTCGCGGCCGGCCGCGGCGAGGCCGAGCTGGCGCGCTTCGCCGCTGCCGCCGAGCTGGCCCACGATCTCGGCCTCGGCATCAACGCCGGCCACGACCTCGACCTCGACAATTTGCCGCTGTTCAGCCGCCTGCCGCACCTCGACGAGGTCTCGATCGGCCACGCGCTGATCAGCCACGCGCTGTTCGTCGGCCTCGACCGGGCCGTCCGCGACTACATCGCGGTCCTGGTCGAATAGACATGGCGCAAGGGACATGTCCTCGTAGACAGCCATCGCGCTCCGGCGCGCGCGTGCGCCCGCGCTCGCGGACGGGCGTCGACGGGCGGCCGCGGCTGCGGTATCCCAGTGGGGTGCGGGTGCTGCTGTGCCAGTGCAACACGGTCTTCGAGCACGAGGTGATCGCCTGTGTGCGTCGCGGGGCCCGGAGCGTCGAGGAGGTCGGCGACGACTGCGAGGCCGGCACCGGCTGCGGCAGCTGCCGCGGGGCCATCAAGACCATCCTCGAGGAGGAGGCCCAGAAGCGGCGCGGCGGTCGTGACGGCGGGGCGCCCGAGGCGCTGTTCCAGCTACCGCTGTTCAAGACACGAAAAGAGTAGTGCCCTCGCACCGCAATTGCGGTACAGCAACGGCGCACGGGACTGCGCGTCCCGATCGAAAGCCATGCTCATCGTGCAGAAATTCGGCGGCTCTTCGGTCGCCAACCTCGAGCGGATCCGCAACGTCGCCCAGCGGGTCCTCGCGACCCAGCGCGCGGGTCAGGACGTGGTCGTCGTCGTGTCGGCGATGGCGGGCGAGACGAACCGCCTGATCGGCCTCGCCAACCAGCTGGCGCAGGAGGGCGAGGGGCAGGTGGGCGGCGCCAGCAAGGGGCCGTACGTCGCCAGCGAGCGGGCCGGCGACCGCGCCCACGAGCGCGAGCTCGATCAGCTGGTGAGCACCGGCGAGAACGTCAGCGCCGCGCTGCTGGCGATGGCGATCCAGAACGCGGGCGGGCGCGCCATCTCGCTGGTCGGCCACCAGATCGGCCTGCAGACCGACGCGACCTACACCAACGCGCGGATCCTCGGGTTTCCCACGGGCGTATCCGCCAGGAGGTGTCGGCCGGCAACGTGGTGGTGTGCGCCGGTTTTCAGGGGCTAAACGCCGCCGGCAACATCACCACGCTCGGCCGCGGCGGCTCCGACACCTCGGCGGTCGCGCTGGCGGCGGCGCTGAAGGCCGACGTCTGCGAGATCTTGACCGACGTCGACGGGGTCTACACCACCGACCCGCGGGTCGAGCCGCGCGCGCAAGATCCAGCGCATCACGTACGAGGAGATGCTCGAGCTGGCGAGCCTCGGCGCCAAGGTGCTGCAGATCCGCAGCGTCGAGTTCGCCATGAAGTTCGGCGTGCCGGTGCACGTGCGATCGAGCCTGAACGAGAGCGAAGGGACGTGGATCGTGTCTGAGCAGAAGAGTCTGGAGTCCGCGGTCGTGACCGGCGTCGCCCTCGACCGCAACGAGGCCAAGGTCACCCTCACCAACGTGCCCGACGTCCCGGGCACCATCGCGTCGATCTTCGGCGTCCTCGCGGGGGCCGACATCGTCGTCGACATGATCATCCAGAACGCGAGCCGCGGCGGCTCCACCGACGTCACCTTCACGGTGCCGGAGAACGACCTCAAGAAGGCCGTCGCCGGCCTGCGCAGCCTCGAGCTGCCGGACGCCGGGCCGATGGAGATCCTCAGCGACCCCGACATCTGCAAGATCTCGATCGTCGGCGTCGGCATGCGCACCCACGCGGGCGTCGCCTCCAAGGCGTTCGAGATCCTCGCCCGCGAGAACATCAACATCCAGATGGTCTCGACCTCGGAGATCAAGGTCTCGGTGGTCGTCCACGAGCGCTACGGCGAGCTGGCCCTGCGGGCCCTGCACGCCGGGTTCGGCCTCCACGAGGGCCGACGAGCAGCGCCGCCTGAGAGGGGCTGCGGTGGTCCGCGTCGGGGCGACAGTCGCGTTGATCGCCGCGCTCGTCGTGGCGCTGGTCGCCTGGCTGCGGCCGACCGCGCCGGAGCTGCTGGTCTACACGGCCTGCGACTTCGCGGTCGAGGTCGACGGCGTCCTGCGCTGCGACGACGAGGCGCCGCGCGACCTCGCGGCGCTGTGCGGCGTCGGCTCGCCGAGCCTCGCGCTGTCGCACGGCGACGCGGTCACGCGCGCGACGCTGTGCGCCGAGGCGACGCCGGGACCCGGCGCGAACGGCTGGGGCCGCATGCGCGGCGAGGATCTCGAGGCGCTGGCGATCCCCGTAGATCTCAATCGTGCGTCGGCCAGCGAGCTCGAGAGTCTGCCGGGGATCGGTCCCGAGTTGGCGCGGCGGATCGTCGAAGGGAGACCTTACGCGACCGTCGACGACCTGGACCGTGTGCGCGGGATCGGTCCGACGCGGCTGACCGCTGTTCGCCCGCGTGCGCGCGTGGAAATCAGCGGACAGGAACCATAGAACAGGTGTGAAAGTACATGTCGAAAGAGACATGTCGAGCGTCTGCGCGCGCTGGCGGACTCTGCGCGTGAAGACGCGACGGCAGGTTAATCACACCCGTATTCCGGCCGGGCGAGCGACAACGCGCCGGAGGCGCCCGTGCGCGCCTGGATTGGCCGCAGGTGCCGTACGGCTCAGTCTGCGAGCACCACGTCGGCCGACGCTTGATCGAAGCGACGAAGTCCGAAATCGTGGCGCCGTTGTTTCCGCTCGCGCGGCGCGGACGCCGCCCGGGCAGAAAGTTCGCTCGGTTTCGGGCGCACCTCATTCAGGATTTTCACGGACCATGAAGACTCGACCGATCATTCGCCTTCTCACTGCAGGATTCTGCGCTGCCACCCTGTCCGCTTGCGGCGACGACGGCGGCGAGCTGACGGGTGCCACTGCCAACAACACCGAGAGCGGCGCGACGACCGACGACGGCGAGACGACCGCCGGGCCGGGCGGAAACTCGGACACGCAGGGGCCGACCACCACCTCGCCGACCACCGGCATGGGGATGAGCGACACGCAGGCGACGACCGAGGGCACCACGACCGAGGCGGAGACCGGGACGTCGAGCACCACCGAGGCGACCGCGACGACGACGGAGGGCGTGACGGAGGCGTCGCCGGTCTGCGGCGACGGCGTGCAGGAGGGCAGCGAGGAGTGCGACGACGGCAACGACGTGGCGGGCGACGGCTGTGAGCCGGGCTGCGTGTTGTCGGCGGTGTGCGGCAACGGCCAGGTCGAGGCGGGCGAGGCCTGCGACGACGGCAACACCGACGACGGCGACGAGTGCAGCGCCGACTGCCAGACCGCCGCGCCGCCGCAGGAGTGCGGCAACGGGGCCGTCGAGGAGCCGGAGCAGTGCGACGACGGCAACCAGGACGCGGGCGACGGCTGCGAGCCCGACTGCACCTTCACGCCGGCCGAGTGCGGCAACGGCGTCAAGGAGACGGGCGAGCAGTGCGACGACGGCAACGACGTCGACGGCGGTCCCAACGACTTCTGCAAGAACGACTGCACCCCGTACTCCCCGCCGCAGTGCCAGGCGCCGGCCGACTACGTCAACTGCGACGACGCGATCGTCCTGAACGACAAGGCCGACAAGACCAACGCCCTCAAGGCGATCGGCATCTGCAACCAGCAGGCGAACAACTCGATCCAGGTGACCGACTTCGTGTTCGACGCCGCGGCGCAGAACAACACCTGGCAGGTGGCCAAGGGCTTCGGCACCTACACCTACGATCACGACAACGACCCGCAGACGCCGAACCAGCTGCTGTACAGCCCGCGCGAGGGCAGCGCCTTCCTCATGCTGTCGAGCGGCACGATCAACGCGCCCAACAACGCCGGCGTCGTCACCCACGCCGTCAACTCGCAGGTCGGCAACGGCGACAACTTCAACTCCGACGACAACGCCCTGCCGGCGCCCTTCAAGGTCGGCTTCGGCAGCAACAACGGCGCGGGCGGCACCCCGTTCAAGAGCTGCGACAACGGCATCCCGAACGGCGACAAGGACTGCTCGGACACGCTGCAGGCGCAGTGGACCCTCGGCGCCAGCAACCCGAACGACCGCATCTACTTCACGTTCAAGACCACCGTGCCGCAGGGGACCTTCGGGTACTCGTTCGACTTCGTGTTCTGCTCGTCGGAGTGGCCGACCTACGTCGGCACCTCGTTCAACGACATGTTGATCGCGTACCAGGTCGATCCGACGGCGGACAACCCGAACGTCAACCCGCCGGTCGATCCGTACAGCGGCAACGTCACCTTCATCCCCAACCCGAACGACCCGACCACGGGCCTGCCGCTGACGATCACGGCGCTCGACCCGTACTTCGACGGCCCGGGTTACACCTACAACGAGCCGCAGCTGGCGGGCACCGGGTTCGAGCAGCACGCCTGCTCCGACTGGTTCACGGCCAAGGGCGGCGTGCAGCCGGGGGCGCAGGTCACGATCGGCTTCTACCTCGCCGACATGCAGGACAACATCCTGGCGACGCTGGCGCTGCTCGACAACTTCCGCTGGGACTGCGAGGGTTGCATCCCGAGCGAGGTCGACGACTGCGGCGTCCAGCCGATGTGATCGGCCTGCTGGCCTGATGCACGACGAGGCGCGCACGGCGACGTGCGCGCTTCGTCGCGACGTCGGTCTGTGACATTCGTGAATGTGATATTGCGGCGAGTCGAGCGAGTCGAACAAACGCGACGTCCAATCATCGGCGCTGAAATGGCTCGTGCGGAGCGGCCGCGCGACCTTGCGGAGGCGTAACGAGGCGCGATTGGAGACCGCGGGCAAGTTCGTGCGTCTTGCGCCCGAACGGCGGTCCAGTGACGAGAGTCGGGTGTTGCGCTCGGATCTCTGCAGGTTCGGCGGACGGGCGGACGTCCCGGCTTGATCAACCGTGAAATATGGGAAATCGTGGCGATGCCGCCACGCATTCGAGGACGGCCGCCTTCTCTGCGACTAGGACACCACCATGACGACTCGACCGATCATTCGACTCCTTACGACAGGTTTTCTCGCCACGGCGCTCGGCGCGTGCGGTGACGACGGCAACAACGTCTCCTCCGCGTCGGAGGGCCAGACTCAGGGCGACGACACGACCACGACGACGAACGCGTCGAACGCCACGCCGGGCAGCGCCAGCGAATCGGAGACCGCGCAGCCGACGACCGAGTCGCCGACGACGGGCGTCAGCGACAGCGACACGCAGGGCACCACCGACAGCACGACCACGGACGCGACCACCACCACCTCGACGGGGACCGAGACCGAGGGTGTGACGGAGGCGACGCCGGAGTGTGGCAACGGCGTGCAAGAGGGCAGCGAGGAGTGCGACGACGGCAACGACGTCGAGGGCGACGGCTGCGAGCCGACCTGCACGATCACCGCGGTGTGCGGCAACGGCCAGGTCGAGGGCGGCGAGGCTTGCGACGACGGCAACACCGAGGACGGCGACGAGTGCAGCGCCGACTGCCTGACCTCCACGCCGGCGCAGGAGTGCGGCAACGGCAGCGTCGAGGAACCCGAGCAGTGTGACGACGGCAACGTCGACCCGGGCGACGGCTGTGAGCCCGACTGCACGTTCACGCCGGCCGAGTGCGGCAACGGCATCAAGGAGCGGGGCGAGCAGTGTGACGACGGCAACGAGGTCAACGGCGGTCCGAACGACTTCTGCCTCAACGACTGCACCCCGTTCTTCCCGGCCAACTGCCAGGCGCCGGCCGACTACGTGACCTGCGACAACACGCCGGACGTGATCAGCAACAAGGCCGACAAGAACAACGCCCTCAAGGCGATCGGCATCTGCAACGTCGCGCCGAACAACTCGATCATCACCTCGAACTTCCAGTTCTCGCAGGCGGTCGACAACACCTGGCAGGTGGCGAAGGGCTTCGGCAGCTACACCTACGACCACGACAACGACCCGCAGACGCCGAACCAGCTGCTCTACAGCCCGCGCGAGGGCGACACCTTCCTGATGCTGTCGTCGGGCTTCATCGCCGCGCCGAACGGCCAGGGCGTGGTCATCGAGGCGCCCAACTCGCAGACGCACGACAACAACGGCAACCCCGACGGCAACGTCAACCAGGTCCCGCTGCCGCCGCCGTTCAAGAACGTGAACGGCAGCAACAACGGCGTCGGCGGCACCCCGTTCAAGAACTGCGACAACGGCGTCCCGAACGGCGACAAGGACTGCTCGGACACGCTGCAGGCGCAGTGGCAGATGACGAACGGCAACGCCAACGACCGCATCTACTTCACCTTCAACACGACGGTGCCGGCGGGCACGTTCGGCTACACCTTCGACTTCGTGTTCTGCTCGGCCGAGTGGCCGAGCTGGGTCGGCTCCTCGTACAACGACCTGCTGATCGCCTACCAGGTCGACCCGACGCCGGACGACCCGAACCAGGTCCCGCCGGTCGATCCGTACAGCGGCAACGTCACCTTCATCCCCAACCCGAACAACCCGGCCAGCGGGCTGCCGCTGACCATCACCGCGCTCGATCCGTACTACGACGGCCCCGGCTACACCTACGCCGAGCCGCAGCTCGCGGGCACGGGCTTCGAGCAGCACGCGTGCACCGACTGGTTCACCGCCAAGGGCGGCGTGCAGCCGGGCGCGGAGGTGACGATCGGCTTCTTCCTGGCCGACATGTCCGATCAGTACCTGACCACGGTCGCGCTGCTCGACAACTTCCGCTGGGACTGCGAGGGTTGCGTCCCGAGCGAGGTCGACGACTGCGGCGTCCAGCCGATGTGAGTGATGTGGCGTGCGAAGCGGGCCGTGCCTGCGGGCGCGGCCCGCTTCGCGCTAAGCATGTGATGTGTCGCGAGCACGACCTCGCGCCTCGCGCTCTTACGCCCTTGAAAGGGTGTGGCGAATGGGAAACGCTGGCATGCAATCGGCCGAGCCCGCGTGCGGTCGGCCACGACCTTAGAACCCAGGACCATGACCATGAAGATTTCCGTGCTTCGACTCTTCTCCACCGGACTGTGTGTGACCGCGCTCGCGGCGTGCGGCGACGCCGTCGACAACCTCACTGCGACGGTGGGCCAGACCGAGGGCAACACCTCGACCGACGCCACCACCGACAGCAACCCGACCCCCGGGAGCAACAGCAACTCGGAGAGCGACACTGCGCCGACGACCGACACGCCGACGACGGGCGTCAGCGACAGCGACACGCAGGGCACGACCGCCGCGACGACGGACGCCACCACCTCCACCACCACTGATGCCACCTCGACCACGACGGAGGGCGTGACCGAGGCGTCGCCCGAGTGTGGCAACGGCGTGCAGGAGGGCAACGAGGAGTGCGACGACGGCAACGACGTCGCGGGCGACGGTTGCGAGCCCGCGTGCACGATCACCGCGGTGTGCGGCAACGGGACCGTCGAGCTGGGCGAGGCGTGCGACGACGGCAACACCGAGGACGGTGACGAGTGCAGCGCCGACTGCCTCACCGCCACGCCGCAGCAGGACTGCGGCAACGGGTCCGTCGAGGACCCCGAGCAGTGCGACGACGGCAACCAGGAGCCCGGCGACGGCTGCGAGCCGGACTGCACGTTCTCGCCGGTCGAGTGCGGCAACGGCATCAAGGAGCGGGGCGAGCAGTGCGACGACGGCAACGAGGTCAACGGCGGCCCGCAGGACTTCTGCCTCAACAACTGCACGCCGTTCTTCCCGGCCAACTGCCAGGCGCCCGCGGACTACGTCGTCTGCGACAACACCCCGCAGGTGATCTCCGACAAGAACGACAAGACGAACATGCTCAAGGCGATGGGCATCTGCAACGTCGCGCCGAACAACTCGGTCATCACGAGCGACTTCCAGCACTCGAACCCGGTCAACAAGAGCTGGCAGGTGGCCAAGGGCTACGGCACCTACATGTTCGACCACGACAACGACCCGCAGACGCCGAACCAGCGCCTGTACAGCCCGCGCGAGGGCGACGCCTTCCTCATCATCTCGAACGGCGACATCGTCGCGCCGAACGCCGAGGGCATCGTCATCGAGGCGCCGAACAACCAGGGCACCACGAACAACGGCAACCCCGACGGCGGCCCGCTCCCGGCGCCGTTCAAGGCGGTCAACGGCAGCAACAACGGCGTCGGCGGCACCCTGTTCCAGAACTGCGACAACGGTGCCGGCGACAACGACTGCTCCGACACCATCCAGGCGCAGTGGGAGATGACCAACGCCGACGGCAACGACCGCATCTACTTCAGCTTCAAGACCGTCGTGCCGCCGGGGACCTTCGGCTACACCTTCGAGTTCGCGTTCTGCTCGGCCGAGTGGCCGACCTACGTCAACAGCGTGTTCAACGACCTGCTGATCGCCTACCAGGTCGACCCGACGCCGGACGACCCGAACCAGAACCCGCCGGTCGATCCGTACAGCGGCAACGTCACCTTCATCCCCGATCCGAACGACCCGACCAAGGGTCTGCCGATCACCATCACCGCGCTCGACCCGTACTTCGACGGCCCGGGCTACACCTACAACGAGCCGCAGCTGGCCGGCACCGGCTTCGAGCAGCACGCCTGCTCCGACTGGTTCACCGCCAAGGGCGGCGTGCAGCCGGGCGCCGAGATCACGATCGGCTTCTTCCTGGCCGACATGTCCGATCAGTACCTGTCGACCGCCACGCTGCTCGACAACTTCCGCTGGGACTGCGAGGGTTGCGTCCCGAGCGAGGTCGACGACTGCGGCGTCCAGCCGATGTGATCGTCGCGGGAGCGTGAGCTCGAAGGGGGCGTGCACGGCGACGTGCGCGCCCTTTTCACGCCCGAGGCGAGCCGGAAGCGGCGCCGCGAGTGAGGCGAACGATCGCCTCGTTCGATCCTCGCGTCCGACGGAAAGCGGGCGAAGTGGCCATCGAGCCCGGAGCGCCGCGCAGCTCGGCGTCTCGCCGATGTGAGGCCTACGACCTGCGCCCAAGGCCGGCCTGCGACGCCGTCGACGCCGTCGCGTACGGCGGACTTACGCCCTTGAAATGAAGGGGCGGATGGGAAACGCTGGCGTGCGATCGGCCAGGCCCACGTGCGGTCGGCCACGACCTTAGAACCCAGGACCATGACCATGAAGATTTCCGTGCTTCGACTCTTCTCCACCGGGCTTTGCGTGACCGCGCTGGCGGCCTGCGGTGACGCCGTCGACAACATCACGGCGTCGGGCAACCAGACCGAGGGTGACACCTCGACGGACACCACCAGCAACAACCCGACGCCGGGGAGCAACAGCAACTCGGAGAGCGACACCACGCCGACGACGACCACGCCGACGACGGGCGTCAGCGACAGCGACACGCAGGGCACGACCGCCGCGACGACGGACGCGACCACCACTACCACCGATGCCACCACGACCACGACGGAGGGCGTGACCGAGGCGTCGCCCGAGTGCGGCAACGGCGTGCAGGAGGGCAACGAGGAGTGCGACGACGGCAACGACGTCGCGGGCGACGGTTGCGAGCCCGCGTGCACGATCACAGCGGTGTGCGGCAACGGCACCGTGGAGCTGGGCGAGGCGTGCGACGACGGCAACACCGAGGACGGTGACGAGTGCAGCGCCGACTGCCTCACCGCCACACCGCAGCAGGACTGCGGCAACGGGTCCGTCGAGGACCCGGAGCAGTGCGACGACGGCAACCAGGAGCCCGGCGACGGGTGCGAGCCCGACTGCACGTTCTCGCCGGTCGAGTGCGGCAACGGCATCAAGGAGCGGGGCGAGCAGTGCGACGACGGCAACGAGGTCAACGGCGGCCCGAACGACTTCTGCCTCAACAACTGCACCCCGTACCAGCCGGCCAACTGCCAGGCGCCCGCCGACTACGTCGTGTGTGACGACGCCGCCGACGTGGTCACCAACAAGGGCGACAAGAACAACATGCTCAAGGCGATGGGCATCTGCAACGCCGCGCCGAACAACTCGATCCTCACCACGGACTTCCAGCACTCGAACCCGGTCGACGTCAGCGGCAGGTCGCGCGCGGCTACGGCAACTACACGTTCGATCACGACAACGACCCGCAGACCCCGAACAAGCGCCTCTACAGCCCGCGCGAGGGCAACGCCTTCCTCATCATCTCGAGCGGCGAGATCGCCACGCCCAACGCCGAGGGCGTCGTGATCGAGGCGCCGAACAACCAGGGCACCACCAACAACGGCAACCCCGACAACGCCCCGCTGCCGCTGCCCTTCAAGGCCAAGAACGGCAGCAACAACGGCGCCGGCGGCACCCCGTTCAAGAACTGCGACAACGGGGCCGGCGACAACGACTGCTCCGACACCATCCAGGCCCAGTGGGAGATGACGGACGCCGACGGCAACGACCGCATCTACTTCAGCTTCAAGACCACCGTGCCGCCGGGGACCTACGGCTACACCTTCGAGTTCGCGTTCTGCTCGGCCGAGTGGCCGACCTACGTCGGCACCTCGTGGAACGACCTGCTGATCGCCTACCAGGTCGACCCGACCCCGGACGACCCGAACCAGAACCCGCCGGTCGATCCGTACAGCGGCAACGTCACCTTCATCCCCAACCCGAACAACCCGGCGCAGGGCCTGCCGATCTCCATCACCGCGCTCGACCCGTACTTCGACGGCCCGGGCTACACCTACAACGAGCCGCAGCTGTCCGGCACCGGCTTCGAGCAGCACGCCTGCTCCGACTGGTTCACCGCCAAGGGCGGCGTCCAGCCCGGCGCGGAGATCACGGTCGGCTTCTTCCTGGCCGACATGTCCGACGAGTACCTGTCGACCGCCACGCTCCTCGACAACTTCCGCTGGGACTGCGAAGGCTGCGTCCCCAGCGAGGTCGACGACTGCGGCGTCCAGCCGATGTGAGCCGCAGCCTCGCTGCGCGCACGACGAGGGCTCCGAGCGCCGCTCCGGGGCCCTCGGGCCGTTTAACGAGGGGAGTTGCTCGCGGCAACGGGGAGCGGGCGCTCGCCGCGGAGCGCCCCTCCAGCGGCGCGGCGGGCCATGGAGGCGCGGTGGGCGGCGTCTCGGCGCGCGCCGCCCGTCCTGTAGGGGCCGAGGTGCGCCGAAAAGACGCCGAGCTCGCCGCGTCAGGCGCCGACGCGGCACGCGGCAGCTCACGGGCGTCGGGGCGTGGTCACGCCTTGCGCAGGCGAGACGCGCCCGCATGGGAGCAGGTCCCGTGGATACGCTGATGGGACATGTCTAGATAGACATGCCCGCAAGGACATGCTCGCGGGGACATGCCCCTACGCGCAGGCCCGTTCGGCGCTCGCGCCGCTCAGGGCTTCTTCTCGACCGGCGCGACAGGGCCGGCCGGAGCCGCGGCGGGCAGGGCCTTGGGGGCGGCGGGCTGAGCGGCCTTGAGGCGCTTGCGGCGGGGCTCCCACACGGCCTTGGGGCGCAGGGGGATCCGGCCGCCGAACAGCGAGAAGTAGCGCTGGACGCCGTCGTTGCCGCCGCCGAGGATGCCGAACAGGGCGCGCCAGTGGAGGCCCTTCTTGGTGCCGATGCTCTCGCCCTGGGCGTCGCGGATCGGCTGCTCGTCGCGCCACCACCAGCCGAGGCCGGGGCCGACGACCTGGGTGTCGCGGCCGCGGCCGCGGTGGCGGGCCCACAGCGCCGGGACGACCTGCGTGATGCGGCCCTTGCGGCGGATGTCCCACCACATGAAGGCGCCGAAGGTGCCCGAGTTCTCGCCGCGCTCGATGTGCCAGACCAGCGGGAACTGGACCCAGTCGTTGTCCTGGCCGCGCCGGCGCTGGAACAGCAGGGCCGGGAAGACGCTGGTGGTTGGTGTCCTTGGCCCAGTTGTTGTCGCGCAGGAACAGCGGCAGGAGCCAGGTCATGCGCCGCTCGGCGTAGCTGTGCGCGGTGTAGAAGAGCGGCGGCGCGACCACGGTGGTCACCTTGTGCGGCCGGCGGAAGTTCCAAACCATCAGGCCGGCCTGGAACCACCGGTAGTCCTCGCGGCGGGCGCCGACGAACAGCGGCGGCAGCACGACGGTGGTGCTGCGGTCCTTGGTTCGGTAGGCCTTACGGAAGAACAGCGGGAAGAAGACGGTGGTCTTGAACTGCCGCGTGGTGGTGTGGCCGAAGTTGAGCGCGTACCAGGTGAGGCGCTCGCCCGGGCGCACGTTGGCGCCGCCCAGCAGGGTGAGGAACCGGCGGCCGCCCGGGTCCTTGTCGAAGTAGTAGAGCATCAGCGCGCCGTGGCTGGTGCGACCCTTGCCGTCCTTGCCGTAGAGGAACAGCGGCCACGAGCCCCACAGCGTGTAGCGGCAACGATCGTCGTCCTCTTCGCGGAAGCCGCACTTCTGGTAGCGGAACGCGAACGGGACCACGCCGGTGAAGCGGTAGTTCTTGTTGAGGCGGAAGATGTCGAAGAAGATCGGCGGGGTCAGGCTGAAGCGGGTGAAGTTGAACTGACCCTTGACGCCGACGACGAACGGGAAGGCGACCCACGAGCGGCGACCGTTGGCGCGGCGGCGGTCGAACCACAGCGGCACGGCGATGGTGGTGTGCTCGAGCTTGTTCTTGTCGGCCTGGTGGAAGATGAGCGGCAGCGAGATCAGGCGCCGCTTCTCGACCGAGTCGTGCCACCAGTAGACGGGCACCACGCCGGCGTTGAGCGAGGTGCGGGTGAGGCGGTGGAACGCCGGGCCGGCGATGAGCGTGTGCGTGCGCCGGACCTTGTCGCGGCTGTAGAAGAACGGGAGGACGAGGCCGGCGTCGACGTCGATGCCGTCGGGCTGGCGCTGGCGGAAGTAGAACGGGATGACCGCGAGGTTCTTGCGCGGCTTCTCGCCGCGGGTGGCCGTGCGCCAGACCAGCGGCGACCACATGTCGAGGTCCTCGCTGGGCGCGCGGTGGCGGGCGAACAGCGGCGCGACGACGAGGTTGCTGGCGACGCCGCCCTCGACCTTGCGGCGATCGTAGAAGACCAGCGGGATGAGGCCGAAGCCGCGGCGGGTCGGATCTTTGTAGCCGCGGAAGCCGTACAGCAGCGCGGCGGCCGACCACGTGCGCTGCTCCGGCGTGCGGTAGGCGCCGCCCAGCGGGGTGAGGGTGAGCGTCTTGCCCTCGGCGTGGCGGCGGTAGAACAGCGGGAACAGGGCGGTGTGACGCTCGCCGGCGGGGCGCTTCACGTCCCAGAACAGGTTGAGGACGCCGAGCGTGCGGTGGTCGGGGCCCTTGTCGCGGGCGAACACCAGCGACACCGTGCGCGAGCGCTGGGCCTCGACGTCGTGGACGTGGCCGAACAGCAGCGGCGGGACGATGCCGTAGCGGAACTTGTCGTCGCGGCCGGCGAACACCAGCGGGGCGAGGCCGCCGTGGCCGCCCGACTTGACCTTCTTGGCGTAGGCCGGGCCGAGCACCCACAGGTCGCTCGGGTGCTGCGGGTCGGTGTCGCGGCGGTGCCAGAACAGCGGGGTGATGGTCTGGTACGAGCGGGTGCCGTCGCGGCCGACGAACGCGAGCGGGGCGAAGCCGGCGTCCCAGCGCTCGCCGCGGCGGCGGTAGTAGCCGAGCACCGCCGCCGAGACGGTGCGCTCGCCCTTGCCGCCGTAGGCGCTCGGGTCGTGCGAGTGGCCGAACAGCGGCGTGACGACCTGGAAGCTCTTGCCGCCCGGCTCGTTGCGCACGAACGTGAGGAGCGGGGTGATGCCGAAGCCCCAGCGCCCGTTCTTGCCCGAGCGACCGCCGCCGAGCAGCGTGTAGACCCGCGTCTCCTGCGGGCTCTTGCGCGCGTAGACGAGGGGCACGAACACGCTGCTGGTGACGCCGGCCTTGACGTCGCCGAACTGCCAGAACAGCGGGAAGAGCACGCGGTTGCGCTGCTCGGGGTCGCGGTAGCTGACCCACGGGAACACCGACCAGGCGACGCTGCCGCGGTCGCGGTTCTCGAGCGCCACACCAGCGGCGTGGCCGAGAACAGCTTGCGCGTCGGGGTCTGGTGCGAGAACGTCAGCAGCGGCGGGACCGCCCACGAGCGGCGGCTGCGGGCCTTGTCGCTGCGCTGCACGTACAGCAGCGTCCACAGGTCCTTGCGGTTGCCGTACTCGCTCGACTGCCAGTGGACGAACGGCAGCACCGTGTGCCACTTGAGCCCGCGGGCCTTGTTCTGCCCGCCGAGGTACAGCGGCACGCCGACGTTGACCGTGCTCGGGCCGCGGGTCACGCGGTAGAACAGCGGGAAGCCGACGAAGTAGCGCAGGTCGTTGAGCGGGTCCTTGTCGGTGGTGTTCTTGTGGCCGTACCAGAACAGCACCGCCGAGAAGCCGCGCAGGCTGTCGGGCGTCTTCTGGTGGTAGTGGAACGGGACGACGACCAGGTTCTTGACCGACTTGTTGCCCCACCGCCAGACGAACGGGAACTGGCCGAAGCTGTACTGCTCGCCGACCCGCTTGTAGCCCATCAGCAGCGCGACCGCGCCCCAGCCGGTGGTGCGCTCGCTGAACGAGCCGAAGAACAGGATCGCCGGCGACAACCACCGCCGCTTCGCGGTCCGCTGGCTGTACCAACCTGTCGTGAGGGACAGGTCGAAGTGGAACAGCTTCTCCGGGTGGTTGGCGGCGCCGGTGCGGTGGAAGAACAGCGGCGGCAGCGTCAGCGCGCGCGTGCGGTGCGTCGTGTAGGTGCGATCGATCCAGAACGGCGGGACGCTCTTGCCCTTGAGGAAGCGCGAAGCCTCTTCTTGCGGCTCGGGCTCCGGCTCGGCTTTGGGCTCGGTGGTGGCGATCGGCGCGAAGATCTGGCCGTCCTGCGCCGGGGCAGGGGTCGGTGCGTCGGCCTCGGCCTCCGCTTCGACCGCGACCTCGCCCTCCGCGGGGGGCGGCGCCAGGGTGGGCGCCGGGCGGGTCAGCGGGCTGCCCGTTGGGCCAGGTCCCGAAGGCGCTGGCGTTTCGGACATGTCCTCGGGGGCAGGCTCGACCGGCGTCGGCTCGGTGCCGGGCGCCGCGGAGGGCTGCTCGCTCGGCAGGCGCCGCGGGGTCGTGCGCGGCGGGGGGCCGAGCAGCAGCGGCGCGCCGAGGCCGGCGACCAGGTCGGCGGCGCGCAGGCCCGGGGCGGCGCGCAGGCTCGGCAGCAGCGGCGGCGCGGGCGGGGCGA
This sequence comes from Nannocystis pusilla, assembly GCF_026626665.1. GTDB lineage: Bacteria > Myxococcota_A > Polyangia > Nannocystales > Nannocystaceae > Nannocystis > Nannocystis pusilla. Next base: position 4,065,743 of record NZ_JAPNKE010000002.1, on the reverse strand, counting down.
TCACTCCGAGCGCGCCGGTGCGGGTGCGGGCGTGGCTGTCCTGAGGGACAAGTCCGATAAGACAGGCGCCGACGAGGCCCGACACCGCGAGGACGCGTGAGCGACGGACACCGGACTCGAGCGCACGCGTCGTCGCGGGCTCGGCGATCGGCGTGACCTCGCCGGGCGCGTCGGTCCGGGGGCTCGCGTCGGCGCCTCCGAGGCGCGCAGTGGGCTCAGAGGCGACCAAGGGCCGGGAGGCAATAGCCAATCCGCGTTTGCCGTGTCAACCAAAGGATCCGGGGCTGGCGGCGAAAGGATCCGGGGCTGGCGGCGAAAGGATCCGGGCTGGCGGCGGTTTGACAGCCCTGGCGCCACGCGCTACATGCGGCCGGATGAAGGCCGCGACCCGCGACGACGGCACGCAGCTCCCGCCGGAGCTTGACCTCGATCTCGTGGCCCTGGCTCGCTCCGGGCCGGGCCCCTACGCCATTCAGGCGGAGCTCCCCGCGCCGTGGATGAAGACGGTGCTGGCGCACACCGACGCCGAAGTCACGAGCGCCGGCTCCACCTCGCTCGAGGTGACGCCGCTGGGCGAGGGCACCAGCTATCTGGTCCGCGGGACCCTCCAGGGCGGCTACAGCGTCCCCTGCGCCCGTTGCCTGGCGCCGGCGGCGGTCTCGGCGGGCGGGGAGATTTGCGTCCACTTCGTCCGTGATCGCGTCGGCGACGCCGAAGACGACGACAGCGAGACCGAGTCGCCGGACGAGCGCAGCTTCTCGGGCACGCGCATCGACCTGCGGCCGCTGCTCGTGGAGCAGGTGCTGCTCAGTTATCCGATCCGGGCGCTGTGCGCCTACGGCGAGGCGTGCCGCGGGCTGTGCATGCGCTGCGGCGCCGAGCTGAACGGTCAGCCGCTGGGGCCGTGCGCGGCGTGCGGAGCGGCCGACGCCCAGGTGCCGCTCGTCACCCTCGACGACAAGGACGAGGGCGAAGAGGAGGCGCCGGCGAAGCCCGCGACGTCGTGGCAGGCGGCCTTGCGGCAGCTGGCCGACTCGGGCGTGGGCGAGGACGACGACACCGACGCCGACAACCAGGGCTTCGCCGGCCCTATTCCCGGCGTCGACGATTTCGATCCCGGGTTCGGCGAGCCCGAGCCGCGGCCCGGCGACAGGGCCCCGAAGGCCGGCAAGCCAGCCGGCAAGCCGGCGGGTAGATCGTCTACGGCGCCCGCGAGCAAGTCGGGCGCCGCCGGCAAGTCGGCGACCCCGTCCGGCAAGTCGGGCAAGGCCCCGAACAAGTCGAGCAAGCCGACCAGCAAGTCCTCCGGCAAGCCCGCGGCGAAGTCTTCGTCGGGGCCTGCCGGCAAGAAGAAGCAGTGATCCCTGCCCGGAGGTTTGAGTTATCTCAGGTCCTCCGGGCGCTCTACCGCCCCCGGCGCCGATTGTGGCGCCGGGAAAAGCGCTAGACTCCGCCCCCGCTTCCAAGGCGGTTCGTGCCATGGCTGTCCCCAAGAAGAAGAAGTCCCAGTCCCGTCGCGACATGCGGCGCGCCCACCACGACAAGCGCTCGGCGCCGACCCTCGTCGCCTGCCCGAACTGCCAGGAGCGCGTGCGTAGCCACCACGTTTGCCCGGCCTGCGGTCACTACAAGGGCCGTGAGGTGATCACGATCGCGCAAGAGTAATAAGAGGTGGCGGCGACGAGGAAGATCGCGCTCGACGCCTTCGGCGGTGATCACTGTCCCTTCGTCGAGGTCGAGGCCGCAGTCCTCGCCGCGCGCGCCGGGCAAGAGGTGATCCTCGTCGGCGACCGGGCGCGCCTCGTCCCGCAGCTCGCGCTCCTCGGGATCTCTCGCTTCGAGGGCGAGGACGGGATCACCGTCCATCACGCGTCGGAGACGATCACCATGGAGGACACCCCCTCCAAGGCGGTCCGCTCCAAGCCCGACGCGTCGATGGTCGTGTGCTTCGACCTGGTCCGCCGCGGTCAGGCTGCCGCGGTGGTCTCGGCCGGCAACTCGGGGGCGATGCTCGCCAGCGGGCTTTTCCGCTTCGGCCGGCTCAAGGGGATCGATCGCCCGGCGATCGTCTCGAGCTTCCCGCGGCCGAAGGGCGGCCCGTGCGTGCTCATCGACATGGGCGCGAACGTCGAGTGCAAGCCGATCAACCTCGTGCAGTTCGCGGTGATGGGGGCGATCTTCTCCAGCACCGCGCACGGCAAGAAGCCGCGCGTCGGTGTGCTCTCGAACGGCAGCGAGGAGGGCAAGGGCACCGACCTCACGCGCGCGGCGCATCGCCTGCTGTCGGCCCACCCGAGCCCGGCGTTCTCCTTCCACGGCTACGTGGAGGGCAAAGACTTCTTTAAGGACACCGTCGACGTGATCGTCACCGACGGGTTCACGGGCAACGTCGCCCTGAAGGTGATGGAAGGCACCGCGAGCGGGATCGTCGGGTTTTTGCGCGCGGCGGTGATGAAGACCGCGCGCACCAAGCTCGGCGGGCTGATCCTGCGCCCGGCCTTCCGCGCCCTCGGCGAGCAGCTCGACCCCGACTCGTACGGCGGCGCGCCGCTGCTCGGCGTCGACGGGGTAGCGATCATCTGTCACGGCGGCGCGGGACCGAAGGCGCTAGCGACCGGGATCCGGATCGCCGCCGACTACGCGGCGCGCGACCTCACGCCGGCGCTACGGGCCGCGATCGGCGATCACCGCGAGCTGTTCGCCGCCGCCAAGCGCGAGGATTCACCTGTATGAACGAACATGTCTCTTCGGACAGCGCTGGGGTCGCAAGGCCGCTCGCGTTTATGTTCCCCGGCCAGGGCAGCCAGGAGCCCGGCATGGGCAAGGCGCTCGCCGAGGCGTTCCCGGCCGCGCGGCGCGTGTTCGCCGAGGCCGACGAGGCGCTCGGCGAGTCGCTGTCGCAGCTGTGCTTCGAGGGCCCGGCCGAGGCGCTGGCGCAGACCGCCAACACCCAGCCGGCGATCCTCACCTGCAGCATCGCCGCGTGGACGGTGGTCACGAGCGAGCTCGGGCTGCAGCCCGCGGCGCTGCTCGGCCACAGCCTCGGCGAGTTCTCGGCGCTGGTCGCCGCGGGCGCGCTGTCGTTCGTCGACGCGGTCAAGCTGGTGCGGCTGCGCGGCCTCGCGATGCAAGAGGCCGTGCCGGCGGGCGTCGGCGCGATGGCGGCGGTGATGGGCGCCGACCCGGCCGCGCTCGAGCAGTGGTGCGAAGAAGCGAGCGTGGGGGGCGAGGTCGTCAGCCCCGCGAACGAGAACGGCGGCGGACAGATCGTGATCGCCGGGCATGCGGCCGCGGTCGAGCGAGTGGTCGCGCGCGCGAAGGAAGGTCGCGCGAAAGCGATGAAGCTCAACGTGTCGGCGCCGTTCCACTGCGCGTTGATGCAGCCGGCGGCCGAGCGCGTCGCCGCGGCGCTCGCCGACATCGCCATCTCCGCGCCGCGTGCGCCCGTGATCGCGAACGTCGACGCCGAGCCGTATCCGTCGACGGGCGATCCGCAGGCCGTCCGCGACAGGCTCGTTCGTCAGATCACCGGCCGCGTCCGGTGGGAGGCGAGCGTGCGAACGGTGATGCGCATGGATATCTCTCGCGGGCTCGAGCTCGGGCACGGCAAAGTGCTCCACAACTTGATTAAACGCATCGACAAGGGCTTCTCGGTCGTCGGCGTCGGTTCCCCGGCGGACCTCGATGTGCTAAAGCTCGGCACCTAGTGTCGGGCCACGAAGCCACTCCTCAAGCCAGGGCGCTGCCGCCGTCGCTCGCGCTCACCGGACGCGTCGCGCTCGTCACCGGCGCGTCGCGAGGCATCGGCCGGGCGATCGCCCGCGTGCTCGCGCAGCGCGGCGCGACGGTGGCGGTCAACTACGCCGCCCGTGAGGACGCCGCCCGCGAGCTGTGCGACGAGATCGTCGGCGAGGGCGGCGCGGCCAGGCCGTTCGGCTTCGACGTCGCCGACGCCGCCGCGGTCGAGGCCGGGGTGCAGAAGATCGTCGCCGAGCTCGGCGGCCTGCACATCCTCGTCAACAACGCCGGGATCTCGATCGACGCGCTGCTGATGCGCGCCGCGCCGGCCGACTTCCAGCGCGTCCTCGACGTGAACCTCAAGGGCGCGTTCTTCTGCGCCAAGGCGGCCGCTCGCCACCTGCTCAAGGCCAAGGCCGACGGCCGCATCATCAACATCAGCAGCGTCATCGGCGAGCAGGGCAACGCCGGGCAGGCGATGTACGCCGCCGCCAAGGCCGGCCTGCTCGGGCTGACCCGCTCGCTCGCCCGCGAGTTCGCCAGCCGCGGCGTGACCGTCAACGCCGTCACGCCGGGCTTCTTCGAGACCGACATGACCGCCGCGAGCGTCCACGGCGACGCCCGCGAGGCGCTGCTCAAGCAGATCCCGCTCGGCCGGATCGGCCGACCCGAAGAGGTCGCCGAGGCCGTCGCTACCTGGCCGCGCCGGCCGCCGCCTACGTCACGGGGCAAGTCCTCGCGATCAACGGCGGCCTGCGCATGTGAAACGCCTTTGTGCGCCGCTTGTGACCCGTCTGGAGAGGGAACCACACTATGACGACAGCCGACATCGAGAAGCAGGTCATCGAAATCGTCCGTGAGCAGCTCGACGTGAAGCCCGAGGACTGCACGCTGGACAAGATCTTCACCGACGACCTCGGCGCCGACTCGCTGGCGATCGTCGAGCTCGTCCTCGCGTTCGAGGAGCACTTCGAGATCAAGATCCCCGACGAAGAGGTCGAGAACATCAAGACCGTCGGCGACGCGGTGAACTACATCCGCGCGCGCCGCAAGGCCTGAGGGGTCGTTGTGACGGGGCGCAGGGTCGCGATCACGGGAGTGGGGCTCATCAGCCCGCTGGGCGTCGGCAACGACGAGAACTGGCGGAGCTTGTGCGCGGGGAAGTCGGGGATCGGACCGATCACGCGGTTCGACGCGAGCGCGATGACGACGCGCATCGCCGGCGAGGTGCGTGACTTCGACCCGACGCGCTGGATCCCGAAGAAGGAGGTCCGACAGATGGACCTCTTCATCCAGTACGCGATCGCGGCCGCGGCGATGGCGGTGGAGGACGCGAAGCTCGGGCCGCCCGACGATCCCGAGCGCTTCGGCGTCTACGTCGGCGCCGGCCTCGGCGGCCTGCCTGTCCTCGAGGCCACGCACGACTCGCTGCGCGAGAAGGGGCCGCGTCACGGCATCAGCCCCTACTTCGTGCCGGCGATCATCGTCAACCTCGCGCCCGGCCAGATCTCGATCCGCCACAACTACCGCGGGCCGAACATGAGCCACGTGTCGGCCTGCTCGACCGGCGCGCACAGCATCGGCGAGGCGTTCCACCTGATCGCCCGCGGCGGCGCCGACGTCATGATCGCCGGCGGCACCGAGGCCACGGTCTCGCCGCTGTGCGTCGGCGGGTTCGCGTCGATGCGGGCGCTGTCGACCCGCAACGACGAGCCCACGAAGGCGTCGCGGCCGTTCACCCTGAGCCGCGACGGCTTCGTGCTCAGCGAGGGCTGCGGCCTCGTCGTGCTCGAGGAGTGGGAGCGCGCGCAGGCCCGCGGGGCTCGCATCTACGCCGAGATCGTCGGCTACGCGGCGACCTCGGACGCACATCACATCACCGCGCCGCCGCCCGACGGCGAGGGCGCCCAGCGCTGCATGCGGCTCGCGCTGCGCGACGCGGGGCTCGCCCCCACGGCGGTCGGCTACATCAACGCCCACGGCACCTCGACCGGCGCCGACGCGACCGAGACCGGCGCGATCAAGGCGGTGTTCGGCGAGCACGCGCGCAAGCTGGCGGTGTCGTCGACGAAGTCGATGCACGGCCACCTGCTCGGGGCCACCGGCGGGCTCGAGGCGGCGATCTGCGCCCTCGCGCTGCACTACCAGGTGCTGCCGCCGACCATCAACCTCGACGATCCCGACCCCGAGTGCGACCTCGACTACGTGCCGCACGGGGCGCGCAAGGTCGCGGTCGACGTCGCCCTCTCGAACAGCTTCGGCTTCGGCGGCACCAACGCGTGCCTCGCGTTCAAGCGGGTGGGGTAGACCGACCATGCGCGTCCACCTCGGCAGCGACCACGCAGCGATCGAGCTCCGGCGCGAGCTCGCGGCCGCGGTCGCGGCGTTCGGCCACGAGGTCGCGAGCGAGACCGGGCCGTCGACCGCCGCCGAGTCGGTCGACTATCCGGACATCGCGGCGACCGTCAGCGCGTGCGTCAGGGCCGACCCGGGCTCGCTCGGCCTCCTGGTCTGTGGGACAGGTCAGGGCATGGCGATGGCGGCCAACAAGCAGGCCGGCATCCGCGCCGCGGTGGTGATGGATCCGTTCAGCGCGGCGATGGCCCGCGAACACAACGACGCCAACGTGCTCTGCCTGGGCGCGCGGGTGGTCGGCGTCGAGCTGGCGAAGGTCCTGCTCAGGACCTTCCTCGACGCCCGCTTCGCCGGGGGGCGCCACGCCCGGCGGGTCGAGAAGCTGGAGCCCGGGGGTAGGTTGCTCTGCCCGGTCTGCCGCAGCGGGAGCATCAAGGTCCTCGACTCGAGGGAGAGTCGGGACGGCGGTGCGATCCGGCGGCGGCGGGCGTGCATGGACTGCAACCACCGGTTCACGACGTACGAGCGCATCGAGACCACGCCGCCGATCGTGCTCAAGCGCGGCGGCGGCAAGCAGGCGTTCGACCGCAACAAGATCCGCGCCGGCTTGCAGCGCGTGTGTCACAAGCGGCCGGTCGACGACGAGCAGATCGAGGCGCTGATCGGCGCGGTCGAGCTGTGGGCCGCGACGCGCGGTGAGCGGGAGATCCGCGCCGAGGAGATCGCCGACCGCGTCACTCGCCTGCTGCGGCCGCTCGACCTGGTCGCCTACGTCCGCTACCTCGCCAGCCACGGCGTCTATCACAACGTCGACGAGTTCGTTCATCTTCTGGGCCAGATGGAGAAGGCCGCGCACACCAGCCCCGAGGGTCAGCGCACGCTGTTCGAGATCGACGCGCGCGGGCAGATCCAGCTGAGCGCGCCGAGCCGGCTGTTCGTCGAGGCCGAGGACGAGGCTGACCCCGGGGACAGGTCGAGCGCGGCCGCGGTGCCGGACAGCGAGGTCTCGTGATCACGCCCGAGCTGGCCGACTTGCTCGGCGGTGCGGACGGGGTCGCCGACGACGGACCGGCCGCGATCGCGGCGGCGCTGGCGAGCGTGGCGGCGGCGAACGAGTCGCCCGAGGCGCGCGACGTCCGGCTGATGGGCGCCGCCGTGGCGCTGGCCCGCTCGGGCACCGGCGCCACGTATCCCAACCCGTGCGTCGGCGCGATCGTCGTGCAGGGCGAGCGGGTCGTCGGCGCCGGGCGCAGCGCGGTCACCGGGGGGCCGCACGCGGAGGTCTCGGCGCTGTCGCAGGCGGGTGGGGCGGCGCGTGGCGCCACGGTCTACGTCACGCTCGAGCCGTGCTCGCACTTCGGCCGCACGCCGCCGTGCACCGGGGCGCTGATCGCCGCCGGCGTCGCGGAGGTCGTGGTCGGTGCCCTCGATCCGGCCGCGCACGCCGGCGGACGCGGCATCGAGCTGCTGCGCGCCGCCGGCATCCGCGTGCGCCACGGCGTGCTCGCGGGCGCGTGCGCGTCGGCACACGAACACTATGTGCACCACGAGGTGACGCGGCTGCCGTTCGTGACCCTCAAGATCGCGTCGTCGCTCGACGGCCAGATCGCGGCTGGCTCCGGGGACAGCAAGTGGATCACCGGCGAGCCGGCGCGGCGGCTCGGGCACTGGTTGCGGGCCCGTCACCACGCGATCGCCGTCGGCGCCGACACCGTGCTGCGCGACGATCCCGCGCTGTCGGTGCGCATGGTCACCGGCGTCGATCCGCTGCCGGTCATCTTCGACAGCGCGCTGCGCGTGGCCGGGGCGGTGCGGCGGCCGACGTTGCTGCGCCCGGGCAGCGTGGTGCTGCACACGAGCCGCGCCCCGGCGGCGGCGCAGCGGGCGGTCGAGGACCTCGGCCTGCGGCGCATCGAGCTGGCCGGCGACGCCGAGGGTCGCGTCGACGTGGCCGGGGCGTTGCAGGCGCTGGGCCAGCTGCCGCTGCGTTCGCTGCTGGTCGAGGGCGGCGGGCGGATGATCGCCAGCTTCGTCGCCGCGGGCGCGTGGCAGCGGTTCTATTGGTTCCATGCCCCGGTGGTGCTGGGCGACGGCAAGCCGGCCGCGGCGGGCCTGAAGGTCGCGGCGGTCGCCGACGCCACGCGGCTCCGTCCGCTGCTGCGCACCGACGTCGGGGTCGACGGCCTCACCATCCTGGGGCCGCCGGCGGATCGCGCCGAGGAGCCCGCGAGACGCGAGAGCTGACGCCGGTGGCGGCCGCCGCGGGCCGTCGATCCGGCCGGTGATCTGTGCCATAACCCCCGCATGTTCACCGGCCTCGTGCGCGGCGTCGGCACGGTCGAGCGCGTGATCCCCGGCGCGCAGCGACGCACCTTCGTGATCGCCTACGCCCTGTCGGAGGGCGATCGCAGCCTCGGCGCGAGCGTCGCGATCAGCGGCGTCTGCCTCACCGTGGTCGCCTCGACCGCGCGCGACTTCACGGTCGAGGCGGCGTTCGAGACGCTGGCCGTGACGACCCTCGGCGACCTGCGGCCGGGCAGCCGCGTCCACCTCGAGCCGGCGCTGCGCCTCGGCGACGCGCTCGGCGGGCACCTCGTCGCGGGCCACGTCGACGGCCTCGCGCGCGTGCGCAGCCGGGTCGCCCGCGGCGACGCGCTCGAGTGTGGTTCGACGTGCCGGGCGAGCTGGCCCGCTACATCGCGGTCAAGGGCAGCGTGTGTGTCGACGGCGTCAGCCTCACCGTCAACGCGGTCGACGCCCGCGGGTTCGCGGTCGGCCTGATCCCGCACACCCTGGCGGTCACGACGCTGAACGAGCGCAAGGTCGGCGACGCGGTCAACCTCGAGGTCGACCTGATGGCCCGCTACGTCGCCCGCCTGCTCGGCGCCGGCGACGAGCCCGCCCGCGCGGCCGCGCCGCCGCTCACGCGCGAGGCCCTGGCCCGCGCGGGCTACCTCGACGACGCCGCCGCGGGTTACACTGACTCTGGGGACAGGTCCGATGCGACATGTCTCGAAGCACCTGTCTCTGAAGACAACCAGTAGCACCATCATGAGCGAAACGACCAACTACGAGCACGTGGAGCGCTGCATCGAGGTCATCCGCCGCGGCGGGATGATCGTCCTCGTCGACGACAAGGACCGCGAGAACGAGGGCGACCTGGTCTGCGCGGCCGAGCACTGCACGCCGGAGCAGGTCAACTTCATGTGCCGGTGGGGCCGCGGCCTCATCTGCCTGGCGCTGACGGCCGACCGCGTGCGCGAGCTGCGGCTGCCGATGATGGTGCCGACCGACCCGGGGCACATGGGCACCGCGTTCACCGTCTCGATCGAGGCGCGCAGCGGCGTCACCACCGGCATCTCGGCGGCCGACCGCGCGCAGACGATCCGCGTCGCCAGCGACGAGAAGTTCGGCCCGCACGACGTGGTCAGCCCCGGCCACATCTTCCCGCTGCGGGCCCAGCCCGGCGGCGTGCTCGTCCGCTCGGGCCACACCGAGGGCTCGGTCGACCTGGCCCGCCTGGCCGGCCTGCGCTCCGCCGGCGTGATCTGCGAGATCATGCGCGACGACGGCGAGATGGCCCGCATGGACGATCTCGAGGCGTTCGCGCGCACGCACGACCTGCCGATTTTGACGATCGCCGATCTGATCGGCTACCGCCTGCAGCGCGAGACGCTGATCGAGGAGATCGCCCGCCAGCCGCTCGAGTCGCCGATCCTCGGCATCACCGCGCAGGACGGCTGGACGATGCACACCTTCCGCTCGACGGTCGAGCCGGCCAGCTTCTACGTCGCGCTGTGCAAGGGCGACCTGCACCAGCGCGAGGACGGCGACGACGCGGTGCTGCTGCGGGCCCAGCGGTCGCAGGTGCTCGAGGACGTGTTCGGGGTGACGGGCGACGGCGCGGCCAGCCGGATGCGCGCGAGCCTCAAGCAGATCGATCGCGCCGGCCGCGGGGTGTTCCTGTACGTGCTCGGCCACCGCTGGCCGTCCGACCCGCTGCTGACGCCGCGCACCGCCGAGCCGGCGCCGGCGCTCAAGCCCGCGGAGGCCGGCTTCCGCGAGTTCGGCCTCGGCGCCCAGGTGCTGCGCAGCCTCGGCATCCACCGCATCGAGGTGATCACCAACAACCCGCGCAAGATCGTCGGGCTGACCGGCTTCGGCATCCACACCGTCGGCGCCGTGCCGCTCGAGGAGGGGGCGGTTGGCTGAGGCTGGCAGGGCGGACATGTCCCAGGGGACACGTCCGCGCGGCCGTCGCGTCCTGCTGATCGTCAGCGGCGGGATCGCGGCCTACAAGACGCCGGAGCTAGTGCGGGCGTTCGTCGCCGCCGGCTGCGAGGTCCAGGTGGTGATGACGCCGGCGGCCGCGGCGTTCGTCAGCGAGCTGTCGCTGGCGACGGTGTCGACTCGGCCGGTGCGCAAGCGCCTGCTCGACCCGGAGGAGGAGGGCCACGTCGGTCACATCGAGCTGGCCGACTGGCCCGACCTCGTGGTCGTCGCGCCCGCGACCGCCGACCTGCTGGCGCGCGCGACCGCCGGGATGGCCGACGACCTGGCGGCGACGGTGCTGCTGGCCACGCGCGCGCCGGTGCTGTGGGCGCCGGCGATGAACACCAACATGTGGCGCCACCCGGCGACGCAGGCCAACCTGGCGACGCTGCGCACCCGCGGGGCCGAGTTCGTCGGGCCCGATCGCGGGCAGCTGGCGTGCGGGTGGATCGGCGAGGGCCGCATGATCGACCCGCCGCTGATCGTCGCGGCCGCGCTGGCGCAGCTCGAGGCGCGCGGGCCGTGGGCCAAAAAGCGCGTGCTGGTCTCGGCCGGGCCGACGCGCACGTACATCGATCCGGTCCGCTTCGTCACCAACGCGTCCACCGGGGCGATGGGGTTCGCGCTGGCCGAGGCGGCCAGGCGCGCCGGCGCCGAGGTGACGCTGGTCGCGGGGCCGGTCGAGCTGGCGACGCCCCAGGGCGTACGCCGCCTCGACGTCGAGACCGCGGAGCAGATGTACGCGGCGATGGAGACCGAGCTGTCCCAAAAGCCATATGATTGGGTGGCGATGGTCGCGGCGGTGCAGGACCTCGAGATCGACGGCGGGGCCGGGCGCAAGCTCGAGAAGGCCGAGCTGCTGACGACGCTGCCGACGCTCGGCTGGCGAGCGGCGCGCGACATCCTCGCCGCGCTGACGGCCCGCTTCGGCCGCGGCGCGCCCGCCGGGGCCGCGCGCGCTTCCTCGGGTTCGCGGCGCAGACGGTCGAGGATGGCCCCGAGGACAGGTTGCAGCAGGAGCTGATCCGCCTCGGCGAGGCCAAGCTGCGGGCCAAGGGCGCCGACGCGATCTTCGTCAACCGCGTCGGCGCGCCCGGGGTCGGCTTCGCGTCGGCGACCAACGCCGGCCTGCTGCTCGCCCGCGACGGCGAGGCGATCGCCGTGCGCGCGTCGGGCCCGCCGATCGCCAAGGCGGCGCTGGCGACCTGGCTGCTCGACGCGCTGGCGGTCACATAACCGGGGGGAGGATCTCGTGGAGGGCGATCGACGCGAAGCGACGCGACGGCTGGCGGTCCAGTTCGCCGCGCACTTGCGCCACCTCCGGGAGTTCCGGGGCCTGGCGTACGTGTCGGCCGCGCCGTCGCCCCGTCGCGCGCCCGAGCCCGAAGCGCGCACGGCCGCACCCGTCGAGGCGGCCTGGCCGTCCGGACAGGCGACCGCCGAGCACGCCGCGAGCGCGCGCGCGCCGACATGGCCCGAAGGACAGGCAGAATCCGACCCGCCGTCGCGTGGGCCGCACGCGCCGTCGTCCGCGCGTCCGCAGCCGAGCCCGCCGGCGCGCGAAGGGACGCAGACTCGCGAAGGCGCGCCGGGGCCGGAGGGGCGCGCGAGTCACAGCCGCGCGCGGCGAGCCGCGACGGCGGACCCGAGGGGTCGGGCGAGTCGCAGACGCGCCCCACGAATCGAGACGAGTGGCCGCAGCAGTCGCAGCCGCGCGGAACGAATCGGGACGAGGGGTCGCAGCAGTCGCAGGCGCGCGGAACGAATCGAGACGAGTGGTCGCGCGAGTCACAGACGCGCCCCGCGAATCGAGACGAGTGGTCGCGCGAGTCGCAGCCGCGCGCGGCGCATCGGGACGAGGGGCCGCAGCAGTCGCAGCCTCGCACCGCGAACCGCGAGAACGGTCCGGAGTGGTCGCGCGAGTCGCAGGCGCGCGGAGCGGATCGGGACGAGTGGTCGCGCGAGTCGCAGGCGCGCGGGGCGAATCGGGACGAGGCGTCGCGCGGAGCAAATCGAGACGAGCGGTCGCGCGAGTCGCAGCCGCGCACGGCGAGCCGCGAGAGCGGTTCGGAGTGGTCGCAGCAGTCACAGCCGCGCGCGGCGAGCCGTGAGAGCGGTTCGGAGTGGCCGCGCGAGTCACAGCCGCGCGCGGCGAGCCGCGAGAGCGGTCCGGAGTGGCCGCGCGAGTCGCAGCCGCGTGCGGCGAGCGGGCCGGACCACGACGAGCCGCCCGAGATCGAGTGGGGCGACGACACGCCGGCGCCGCGTGCCGCCAGCGTGACGCAGCGACCGCCGACCGCAGACCGGTCGCCGCCTCGCCCGGCGAGCGCGCCTCCGCCGTCGCGCAGCGCCAGCCCGCCACCTGCGGAGGCCCGCCCCCGCAGCCCCAGCCTGCCGCTGGTGGATCCGTCAGGGCCGCCGCGCGCGGCCGAGAGTCCGCCGCGCGCGGGCAGCGACGGAGGGCTGCGCGCGCAGGCTCAGGCGTGGACGCCGGGGCAGAAGCTCGAGTACCTGCGGAGCCGCAACGTCGGTGACTGCACGCGCTGCAAGCTGGCGAAGACCCGCACGAACATCGTATTCGGGGTGGGCGACCCGAACGCCCGCGTGATGTTCATCGGCGAGGCGCCCGGCGCGGACGAAGATCGGCGCGGCGAGCCGTTCGTCGGCGCGGCCGGTCGGCGGCTGACGCAGTGGATCGAGCGCCTCGGCATGAAGCGCGAGCAGGTCTACATCGCCAACGTGCTCAAGTGCCGTCCGCCCGGCAACCGCGACCCGGCCGCCGAGGAGATCGAGAAGTGCTCGCCGTTCCTGCGGGCCCAGGTGCGGGCGATCCGTCCCGCGGTGATCGTGGCGCTCGGCAGGTACGCCGGGATGTTGCTGATCGGCACCGATCAGGATCTGAAGTTGGCACAGATGCGCAACCGTCGTTTTACCTACGATGACGCCGGTGCGGGCCTGCAGATCCCACTTCACGTCACGTATCATCCATCGTACGTGATCCGGCGCGAGGGGGAGCTCCCTCCGGGTCAGCGAAACCCGGCCGACGACACGGTGATGTCGGACCTCGAGCGAGCGCTGCGCGTGCTGCGAAGTTGATCTCCTCATGCACATGCAATGCCCGGACGATCGACGGAATTCTACGTGCGAAGCGCTGTGGAGAATTTCGTCACGCGCCGCTCGTGGGGGCAGCGCCGCGAAATTCCTCGCATCCAGATTCTTCGGCGCGTGTCCTGTCAGCGGCTGATGCTGTTCGGCAGTACAGTTGACGTGTCGCGTCGCCACTTCTACAGTCACGGTTCTGTGGCGACGCGATGACGAAGGCTGAACTCATCGAAAAAATCGCACGCAATCGTGATCTGCCGCCGGACATCACGAAGAAGTGTGTGCAGCAGATCCTCGAGATCGCCTTCGGGGAGCTCTCCGCGTACTTCGTCAAGGCGCGAGTGACCCGGGCTCAGAGCCCGCGCTTCACGTTCCCCGGCTTCGGCACCTTCACCAAGAAGAAGCGCTCGGCTCGCAAGGGCGTCAACCCGCGGACGCTCGAGCCGATGACGATCGACGCGGCGTTCACCATCGACTTCCGCCCGGGCGTCGAGCTGCGCGCCAGCCTCAACGTGCCGGCCGGCAAGGCCCCCGCGGCCCGCAAGCGGCGCACCTCGCCGGCGCAGCTCGAGCTGCAGCCGCCCAGCGTCGACCCGGCCGAGCTCGACGAGCTCGACGAGGACGAGGTCGCCGAGGAGGCGGACGAGGCCGACGAGGCGCTGATCCTCCGCCGCCGCTTCACCGCGCGCGAGGACCTCGAGGAGGACGACGCCGACGACGAGTTCGACGAGGTCTCGCTCGCGGTGCTGCGCCGCCAGGAGCCGGCCGACCCGCGGCTCGAGCTGCCGCCCGCGCCGATGCAGCGCGCCGACGTCCCCGGCCGCCGCGCCCACGCGCGCACCGGCTCGCGCTCGTAGCTGTCCGCGAGGACATGTAGAAAGGGTCATGGCCTCGCGGTCATGGCCCTTCGAGCATGTCCGAATCGACATGAAAAAGGGCCATGACCGCATGGTCATGGCCCTTGATCCACTGCGGGACGGGCGCGAGGTTCACTGCGGCGCGGCCAGCTTGGCGTCGTTCTTCGGCGGCTCGGTGGTCTTCGGCGCGGCGGTCAGGCCGACGGGGCTGGTCTTGCCCTTGGGCTTGCTGGGGCTGCTGGAGATGGTGCCGGGGCCGGTCTTGGGCTTGCCGTCGCTGGCGCTGAGCGTGCCGACGCCGGGCTTGGGCGCCTCGCCCTCGCGGGTGGTCACCAGCGAGGCGCTCTTCGGCTCGGTCGGCTGGCTGCCCGGCGCGGCGAGGCGGGCGGAGGTGGCGACGGTCGGCGTGCCGCCGGCTCGCGCGGGCGTCGACTCGTCGGCGCGCGGCGGCTGGGTGTCGTCGGTGGACCGGGTCGGAGCGGGGTCCGGCGTGGTCGCGGGCTCGGGCGTCGCAGCGGGCTCGGGCGTGGCGGCAGGCTGAGCCGCGGGAGTCGGAGCTGAGGTGCTCGACGAATCGACCGCGGCCTGACGCGCCGGCTTGCCCTTGCCCTTGCCCTTCTGGGACCCGTTGGAGGTGCCCTGCGTGCCCGAGCCGCGAGACGACGAATACGAGAAGGAGCAGGCGGGCAGGGTGAAGGCGAGGGCCATGAAGACCGGAAGCAGCTTGCGCATAAAACCTCGGCGTCCAGGACGCGCGACTTAGTGTCTTATTCAGGAGCGCCCGGGCCAAGGGGTCGCGTCGCGCCGGGCGGCATCGCCCTCCGGCAGCGAGCTCACGACGACGGAGATCGACGCGTGCGAGGGCCGATACCGCCCGCTGCGCGCGACCTGCCCGATCCGCGGGCCTGGCAGCGTCTCCGCGGCCGTTCGCGGCGAGAGGGCCGATATCACCCGTCGTTCGTGAGGCTGCGAGGCGGCTTTACAGACCGGTGGGGGTCTCCGTTAGCGTGGAGACCGGGGGCGCCGCCCAGGCGCCGGGAGGGTGGGGAGCCGAGATGACACGCCAGAAGATCGACGACCAGCGCAAGCAGCAGATCCGGGCTGCGGCGACCCGGTGCTTCGTGCGCCGCGGCTACTCCTCGACGCGACTCCTCGACATCGCCCGCGACGCCGGTCTCAGCAAGGGCGGCGTTTATTTCCACTACAAGGCCAAGGAGTCGCTGTTCCACGACATCCTGGACGCGCAGTTGCTGGCCTTGCAGGAGCGCTGGGCGGCGGACGTACCGCCGGACCTGCCGGCCGACCGGGCGCTGGCGCAGGTGGCCGCGAATCACCTCCGCCTGTTCGTGGAGCACGGCGACGAGGCCAAGCTGTGCAACCTGCTGGTGACGATGTCGGGCCAGATCCAGGAGTACCGCGAGAAGCTCGAGCGCACCTTCGTCGAGATGCGGACCGCTTACGCGGAGATCGTCCGCCGCGGGGTCGAGCAAGGCGTGCTGAGCGGCGACCCGCAGGTGGTGGCTCGCGGCATCATCGCCGTGATCTACGGGCTCGCGGCCCAGGCCTCGGTCGACCCGCAGGGCCGGATCCCGCTGACCGTCGAGCAGGCCGTCGAGCAGATCATGCGACTCGCGGGCTCGAAGGCGTGAAGTCGTCGTCGTCGTCGGCGACCGGCCGGGTGAAGCGGACGCCGCCGAGGCCGATCCAGCCCTCGTCGGCGCCGACCGGTCGGCCGGCCGCGTAGGCGACGAGGTCAGCCCCGTAGCCGACGGGGAACAGGCGCGCGGCGGTCACGAGCGCCGCGGTGCCGCTCGGCGGGTCGAGGCCCGGGACGTCCTTGCAGACGCGGCCCAGCTGGTCGGGCCGGCCGTCGGCGAGGGCGGCGAGGGCGGCCCGGTCGCGGGCCATCAGCGCCGCCGCGCGGTCCTTCGTCAGCGCGGGCCGGCCGTACGCCGGACCCTCGTGCCCGAGCTCGGCGGTCACCCACCACAGCACGCGCCTGTCCTCGAGGACATGTTCCATGGTGGCGAGGAAGGCCTCGACCGGGCCGCCCTCGTCGAGCTCGATCGCACCCGGGCCGCACAGCACCGGGAGTACCGGAGGACATGTCCCATCGTACAGGTGCTGAAGGACAGCCGCGGCGAGCTCGAGGCTCATGGCCTCGCGGTGGCGGATCTCCTCGCGGCGGATCCACGGCAGCCGGCGGTCGAGCGCCCGCACCAGCGCCGGGTCGGACGCCAGCTCGCCGCGCGGGGTGGCGTAGCGCTTGTCGGTGACGACGAACGGCTGCAGGCCCGGGTGGTAGTCGGTGCCGAGGACGACCACGAGGTCGATGTCGCGGGCGCGCGGGAGGCCGCGCAGGACCTCGTCGCACAGGCCGGCGGCGGCGCGCGTGGCCGCGTCGGCCGGGGCGCCCGCGGCGAGCAGCGGCTGGTGCGGCAGCAGCACGCCGAGCGCGGCGCCGGCGTCGGTGAACCTGGTCGAAGGGTCAGGTATGGCGGCGGCCAGCAGCTCGGCCAGCGCGGCCGGGTCGTCGGGGTAGAGCAGGCCGGCCCAGCGCGGGCGGCGGACCGGGCTGGCCAGGAACTCGCGGTGGATGGCCTCCCAGCGGGCGCGGAAGGCGGCGTCGTCGAGGTAGCCGGCGGCCTCGAGGTCGCGCACCAGCGCCTCGAGGTCGGCGAGCTCGATGTCGAGGATCCCGCGCATCGCCAGGGACTGGCGGATCTGCGGGACGGTGCGCTGACCGTCGAGCGCGTCGAGCACGACCGAGGCCTCCTGTGGGAAGGCGACCTGCTCGCTGAGGCCGGTCGGATCGCGCAGGACCAGCAGCGCCTCGTCGCCGCGCTGAAGATGGAGGCGCTCGACCTTGCGGAGCCTGGGCTTGTCGCGGCCGGTGCTCATCGTCCGTTGCCCGCGCAGGGTTCGTCGAGGTCGGGGAAGAGGCCGCGGAGGGCCCGCTGAGCGCTCTGGGCCAGCTCCTGGCGCTTGCCCGCGGCGCACAGGGCCTGGCGCACGTCGTCGGTGCCGGGGCCCTCGAGGCGCTGCAGCGCGCGCACGAGGCGGAGCGCGACCGCGAGGTCGTCGGTGCCGCGCAGCACCGCGGCGACGACGTCGGCGCCGGCGGGGCCGTGGCGGTCGACGAGCTGGCGCGCGGCCTCGGCCCGGCGGTCGACGTTCTGCGCGACGTCGACGACCACGGCCTGCAGGGCCGCGAAGGCGTCGGGTCCGCCGCAGCGGCCGAGCGCGGCCAGGACCTCGCGCGCGACCGTGGGGTCGGCCTCGAAGGTGTCGCCGCTGGTGGCGGTGCCGTCGCGCAGGCGGCGGAGGATCGGCGTGGAGCAGGGGCCGTCGACCCGCGCGAGCGCGGCGGCGCGGACCTCGGGCCAGGCGTGGCGCTGGCTGGCGTCGAGCCAGGCGCCGCTGTCGGGCAGGGCGGCGACGGCGAAGGCCGCGGTGGCGACGCGCGGGGCGTCGGCGCCGATGAGCTGCAGGCGCTCGACGAGCGCGGCGGCGCGGGTGGCATCGACGCCGGCGAGGGCGAGGCTGCCGAGGATCTCGCTGCGCAGGGCGACGCGCTTGTCGGCGGGGAGGTGCTGCTCGACGAGGCGGGCGAGGACGTCCTGCGCGGCGGGGTCGCTGCGGCGCGCGACGAGGACGCGAACGGCGGCGACGCGCGCGGCGAACTCCCCGGCCGCGTCCTCGGCGAGGGCGGCGGCGCGACCGGTGAACGCGGCGTCGCCGGCGTCGCCCAGCGCGGCGCGCAGCAGCACGAGGCCGGGCAGACGCGCCGGCTCACTGCCGTCGAGCGCGGCGTCGACGACCTTGATCAGCTGCGCGCGCTCGTTGGCGGAGCTGTGGGCGCGGCGGGCGATCGCCTGGCGCAGCGCGGCGCGCAGGGTCGGCGCGCCGAGGCCGACCAGCGCGACCAGCTCGGGCAGCTTGTCGGCCGGGGTGACCGCGACGAGGTCGGCGATCAGGAGGCCGCGCAGCTCCTCGGTGAACGACTTCTCGGCGATGAGCCCCGTCAGCGCGGGCGCGGCCGCGGGCCCTGCGCGCGCAAGACCTCGCGCCACGGCTCGGCCGCGGGCAGCTCGATGCCCTGCTCCTGCGACTGCTTGACCGCGGCGGCGACGTCGCGGCGCATGGCCTCGGCGAACAGCGGGATGTCCTCGGGGCGGGCGATGCCGCCGAGCAGGGCGAGCAGGCGGCGCTGCTCGGCGGTGGTCGGCGCCGGCGTGGCGGCCATGCGCGCGGTGACCAGCGGCGCGGCCACGGCGGGGTGCAGCTCGAGGCGGGCGCGGGCCTGCAGGTAGTCCTTGCCGCGGCCGGTCAACACCAGCCCGATGTCGGCGGCGGCCTGCTCGGGGCCGTAGGGCGGCTGGGCAACGGCCGGCTCGGCGACGGGGCCGCGGCGGGCCCCGCCTTGCCGCCGCGGGCCGGGGCGAGGGCGGCGAGCATGACTGGTCCATCGGACATGCCCGAACGGACCTGTCCCGAAGGACCTGCGCTCGGGGACATGCTCGATGCGCCAGGTGCCGCGCCGGCGAGCGCGAGCCAGGCGAGGAGCGGGACGGCGGACAGGGGGTCGCCACGGGGGACAAGACTGCCACGCCTCGGCGCTCACTGCAGCACGATCGTCTCGATTTGCCGGCGCGACAGGACGTACGAGAGGAGCAGCGCGCGCTTGTCCGTGGCTTGAGTCACGTCGAGCAGGCGCAGGAACTCGGCGCTGTCGGAGTCCGCCTCGGCCTGGTTGGCGAGCATCCGCTGGACCACCCCGACCAGCGCGCCGGCCTTGAGCGGGGTGTCGGTCGGCATGCGGAGGAAGAAGCCGAAGTACTCGTGGGCGACGCCGGCCATCTGCAGGCCCTCGGGGCGCGGCAGGAGCATCTGCAGCAGGCCGCGGCGGCCCTTCGACATGTTGCCGAAGCCGAGCTCCTGCACCGCGGCCTCGGTGGCGACGGCGAAGAAGCCGGCGTCGACCGGCGTGCCGACGACGAGGCGGTCGACCTCGCGGGGCAGCGTGCGCTTGCCGCGGGCGAAGTTGGCGGCGATCTCGGTCATCACCGCGGGCGGCGCGACGACCAGCTCGCCGGTGTCGAGCACGCGCAGCAGGACCTCCTGGCCCTGGTAGCGCAGCGGGGTGAGCGCCCAGGTGTCGTCGCCGCGGGCGAGCAGTCGTCCGGCGGCGGTGGCGGCGGCGAGCTTGGCGGCGAGGTCGGGGATCTCGAGGATGGCGGCGGAGCGGCGGAAGTCGCGGTGCGCGAGGGCGAACGCGCCGCGGGTCCAGGCCGCCACGGTGTCGTCGCCGAGGGCGCGGGCGACCTGGCAGGTGGCGTCGGCGAACACCGGCTCCGGCCGGCGCGGGCGGCCCTCGGCCTCGGCCTGGGCGCGCCGCTTCTTGTACGCCTCGGTCCGCTTCTTCTCCTCGGCGACGACGTCCGACATGGCCTTTGAACAGGTACACCTGTCTCTCGGGACTTGCGCTGGGCCTTGCGGAGGATCCGCAGGTCGTCGAGCTGGGCCCGCACGTGCGGGTCGCAGGTCAGGACGTACTCGGCGATCTCGTCGAGCTGCTGGGCCAGCGGCGAGGCCATGAGCCGCTGGATGTGGGCGTGGAAGACGACGTCGAAGTCCTTGGGCAAAAACCGGGCGGTGTAGGGCAGGTGTCCGCGGCGGGTGTCGGTCTTGCCGGCGTCCCAGAAGCGGCGCAGCGCGGCCTTGAGGTCCTCGGGGCGGTCCTCCTTCTCGTACAGCTTGACCAGGCGGAGCAGACCGTCAGTGACGAGCTCGCGGCGATCGGTGCGCTCGTCGAGCAGCTCTTCGAAGTGCTCGATCGCGCAGTCGCGGCGCTCGATCTCCTCCATGCAGTGGACGCCCTTGCGGTGCAGCCGCTCGGCGCTCGACTCGCCGCCGTGGGCGGGCGCGGGCGCCAGGGCGAGCAGGGCGAGGGAGGCGGCGGTGACGAGCGTGCGGGGGGACACTGCGGCGAGCATGGACCGTCGCCGCGGCGGGGGCCACTGTGCGCGGCGGCGCGGGTGTGTCAAAACCCGCGCGTCTTTTATGGGTCCTGACGCCTACGACTACGTGTTGCCGCCCGAGCAGATCGCCCAGACGCCGGCGGCGCGGCGCGGTGACGCCCGGCTGCTGGTGCAGCGCGACGCGGGGGCGCCGGTCCACGCCCGCGCGCGTGAGCTGCCGCGCTTCCTCGATCCGCGAGCGCTCGTCGTCGTGAACGACTCGCGGGTGGTGCCGGCGCGGCTGCGGGTGATGCACGGGACGCGCGAGCTGGAGCTGCTGGTGAGCGACCCGCGGCCGGGGCTCGGGCCCGGGCAGACGTTCCGCGCGTGGGTCCGCGGGGCCAAGCGGCTGCGGCCTGGCGACGTCGTGACCTGCGGCGAATGGGTCGCTCGTTACGTCGAGCCGGACGTGATCGATCCGCGGGCGCGCGTGTTCGCGGTCGAGGCCGGCGAGTGGATGAGCGCGCTGCAGAGCCGCGGCGAGGTCCCGCTGCCGCCGTACATCCGGCGGCCCGAGGGGCCCACCGCCGACGACGCGAGCCGCTATCAGACGGTCTACGCCGCGCAGCCGGGCTCGGTCGCGGCGCCGACCGCCGGGCTGCACTGGGAGCCCGAGGTGCTGGAGCAGCTCGACGTCGTGCGCGTCACCCTGCACGTCGGGCCGGGCACGTTCTTGCCGCTCGAGGCCGAGGACGTGCGCGAGCACAAGGTCGGCGCCGAGCGCATCGAGGTCGACGCGGCGGCGGCGAGCCGGATCGCGGCGGCCAAGGCGGAGGGGCGGCCGGTGGTGGCGATCGGGACCACGGCCACGCGCGCGCTCGAGGCGGTGGCGCGCGCCGGCGGCGGGACCGTGGTGCCGTTCTCCGGCGCCACCGACCTGGTGATCGCGCCGGGCTTCGAGTTCCGGGTGGTCGACGCGATCGTCACCAACTTCCACCTGCCGCGCAGCTCGCTGCTGATGCTGGTGTGCTGCCTCGGCGGGCGCGAGCGCGTGCTGGCGGCCTACGCCGCGGCGGTGGCCGCCGGCTACCGCTTCTACTCCTACGGCGACTGCATGCTGCTCACGCGCATGGACGCGCCGCAGTGAAGCATGGTCGAAGGGGCATGCTCTGAAGCGCATGTCCTCGGGGCATGCGCATCAGGACATGTCTTCGCGGACATCACGGTTTCGGCTCGAAGGTCTCGCAGCGGCGGCGCCTGCACGCCGGGGCGAGGCCGCGTGTGCGCTCAGCCGAGCACGAGGACGGCCAGGCCGAGGACGACCAGGTAGGGCACGAAGGGCAGGACGCCGACGCGGACCAGCAGGACCAGCAGGACGCGCAGGGTGGCGACGCCGACGACGAAGCTGACGAGGAAGCCGATGATGAAGGCCAGCGGATCGGCGGCGGGCATGCCGTGCTTCATCAGGCCGATGGCCTCCTTGAGCGAGGCGCCGAGGATGGCCGGGATCGCCAGCAGGAAGGAGAAGCGGGCCGCCGGCAGGCGGCCGAGGCCGAGGGCCATGGCCGCGGCGATGGTGGAGCCGCTGCGCGAGATGCCGGGCAGGATGGCGACGAGCTGGGCGAGGCCGATCAGCAGCGCCTGCAGCGGCCGCGGCACCTCCTGCGGCCGGTGCTGTCGCCGCGCGCGCCACTCGGCGAAGCCGAGCATGGCCGCGGTGACGAGGAAGCAGACGCCGATGGCCTTGGGGTAGTGCTCGGTGGCGATGACGAGGCCCTCGACCGGCGGCGCCAGGGCGGCCGCCAGCGGCAAGGTGCCGAGCACGAGGGCGAAGAGCAGGGCGCGCGCGTCGGTGGGCGAGCTGCCCGAGGCGGCGCGGCCGTGGCTGTCCGCAGGGACATGCCCTGTCGGGTCGGTCACGCCCCTGGCGATGGGGCTGTCCGCGGGGACATGTCCGGCCGGGTCGGTCGCCGCGCGCGGCGGGCAGCGGGTTGTCCGCGCCGGCGAGTAAGCTGTCCGAAGGGACATGCCCGGCGCGGCCTGTCGTCCCACGCGCGGCGGCGTCTGGAAGGGCCTGCTCCGCCGGGCGGGCGGAGCGTGCTTCGAGGCTGTCTGGAAGGGCATGTCCGGTCGCACCTGGCGTAACGGGCATGTCTTTTAAGCATGTCCCGGACGCAGCACGCCGCGGGCGATCGTCAGCAGGTCGTCGCGGTAGTGGATGAGGACGGCCAGCAGGGTGCCGGCGTGGACGACGATGTTGAAGGAGTGGCCGCCTGCGCCGGCTTGGAGGCCGGCGACGCGCTCGGCCAGGGCGAGGTGGCCGGACGAGGAGATCGGCAGGAACTCGGCGACGCCCTGGAGGGCGCCGAGGAGGGCGGCGAGGCCGAGGCTGAGGTCGGGGGCGGACATGGCGATCAGGCGGCGATCGAGGCGGTTACGTCGCGCTGCGCCCCGGCATTCCGCTGGGCCGGCTGCGGTTCGCGCGATGCACGGAGCGGGTCACGACGAACCGTTGCGGCTTGCGAGGCGCAAAGAGCGGGGGACGCTGGCCGGCCAGGACGCGCGGCGCGTCGCGGATCACGACGACACGTCGCAACTTGCGAGATGGCAGGCGAAAGCCGGTCGGTGCCGGGTTCGCTACGCACGGCGCGGGTCACGATGACCGGTTGCGACTTGCGAGGTTCAGGAGAGCGCTGGCCGGCGCCGGGCTCGCGGCAGGCTGCGCGCGTCACGACTCGTCGTCGCCCGGGAACGAGGGGGACCGCTCGATCATGCCGCGCTCCCACAGGTGATTTTCGATCGCCTGCATCAAGGGGAAGGTGCTGCGGCGGTCGAGCGCGGTGATGAAGAAGGTGTCGGGGCCGGCCTCGGCGCGGCGCACCGCCAGCTCCTCGGCGTCGAGGAGGTCGCACTTGTTGAAGACGAGCAGGCGCGGGACCTTGCCGGCGCCGAGGCCGCCGAGGATCGCCTCGACGGCGCTGCGCTGCTGGTCGCGATCGGGGTCGCTGGCGTCGACCACGAGCAGCAGCAGGTCGGCGTCGGCGACCTCCTCGAGGGTGGCGCTGAACGCCTGCAGCAGCGCGGGCGGGAGGTCGCGGATGAAGCCGACGGTGTCGAGCAGGACGACCTCGCGGTCCTCGGGGAAGCGGATCCGCCGGACCGTGGGGTCGAGGGTGGCGAACAGCTTGTTCTCGGCCAGGACCTCGCTCTGGGTCACGGTGTTGAGCAGGCTCGACTTGCCGGCGTTGGTGTAGCCGACGATCGCGACCACCGGCACGTTGGTGCTGCGGCGGAGGGCGCGGCGCTGGTCGCGACGCTGGCGCAGCTCGTCGAGGCGGCGGGTGAGGGCGCCAATGCGCTCCTTGGCGCGGCGGCGATCGATCTCGAGCTTGGTCTCGCCGGGGCCGCGCCCGCCGATGCCGCCGGCCAGCCGCGACATCGCGGTGCCCTTGCCGACCATGCGCGGCAGCATGTAGCGCAGCTGGGCCAGCTCGACCTGCAGCTTGCCGTCGGCGCTGCGGGCGTGCTGGGCGAAGATGTCGAGGATGAGCGTGGTGCGGTCGATGACCTTGAGCTCGGTCTCCTCGGCGATCGCGTGCGCCTGCGAGGGGGTGAGGTCGGGGTCGCAGATCAGCAGCTCGCAGTCCTGCTCGAGCGCGCGGACGATGACCTCGCGCAGCTTGCCCTGGCCGAAGAAAGTGCGCGGGTCGGGCTGCGGGCGCCGCTGGGTCACGAGGTCCATCAGCTGGATGCCGGCGGTGCGGCACAGCTCGCGCAGCTCGGAGATCCGCGCCGCGACCTCGGGGCCGCCGCCGTGGACCACCAGCGCGGTGGCCTTGGTGCCGCGCGCCTCGGCCCGCGCGTCGGTGGTGGCGGCGACGAGCCGAGCCTCGAGCTCGCGGATGAAGCCGGTGAAGTCGACCGGGAGGTCGGGCGCGCCGGGCGGGGGCGGGGTCTGCTCGTCCGGGCGCGTCGACAGGTCGGGGCTGAGCGTCGAGACAGGTACCCGGGGCCAGGTGCGGATCGTGAACACCTCGGCGGCGCGGGGCGGGGCCGGGGTGAGGCTGGCGAGGTCGAGCTGGATGCCCGCGGGGCCGCGGTGGACGGCGGCGACGAGGTCGAGGCGCAGCTTGGCGAGGTCGGCCAGCTCCTCGCGCGTGAGCGGGTCGGGCACCAGGTGGGTGACGATCAGGCGGATGCCGCGGAGGCGGCCGAGCGCGCCGCGGACGCGGGCGAACTCCGGCAGGCTGAGGCTGTGCGCGTCGCCGAGGATGACCGCCTCGACCTGACCGCGGCGGTCGATGAAGAGGCCGAGCTGGCGCCCGAGCTGGTGCGAGAGGTCGAGCAGGTCGCGGGCGAGCGCGGCCGAGACGACGCGATCGGCGGGCACGCGGCGCTCGCCGAGGCGCTGCAGCGCGCGCGACTGGCTGCTCTTGAGGTTGGCGGTGTCCCCGTGGAGGCGGTCGGCGCTCACGCGGTGATCCCTCGAAGATGGCCTTCAGGACAGGTCATGTCTGGTCGGTGATTCGCTGGAGATGGCCCGCAGGACAGGTCGAGACGGAGGGCGGTGCTCACGGACATGTCCTTCAGGACAGGTCATGTCTGGTCGTCGTCCTCGAGCAGCTTGAGGCCGACGGCGAGGGCCTGCTGGGCGCGCTGGGCGGCGTCGCGGCGGCGGGCGAGCAGGGTCTCGGCGCGGTCGAGCTGGGCGCCGAGCTCGTCGACCTGGTGCTCGAGGCCGGCGATCCGGCGGTTGTTGTCGGCGGCGGCGTCGTCGGCCTGGGCGCGGGCCTCGGCCAGCGCCGCCTGCAGCGAGCCGAGCTCGCCGCGCGCGGTCTCCTCGGCCTGCGCCAGCGTCTGTTGCAGCTGCTGGATCTCCCGCCGCGCCGCCTCCTCGGTGGCGGCCAGCGTCTGCGTCAGCTGGCTGACCTGCAGGCGGGCGTTCTCCTCGGTCTCCATCAGCGCCTGCGACATGCGCTCGCGCTCCTGCTGGGCCTGATCGCGCAGACCGTTGATTTGGTTCTGCAGCTGCGCGACGGCGGCGCGGTGGTCCTCCTCGCGCTCGTCGAGCTCGGCGTGGTGCTGGCGCGCGAGCGACTCGAGGGAGGCGACCCGCTCGGTCTCGGCGTCGGCGAGGGCGCGCTCCATCTCCTGGCGGTGGTTCTCGAGCTGCGACTCGAGGTCGGTGACGCTCTTGCGCGCGCCCTCGAAGCCGTCGACGAGGCTGGAGACCTGACCGTTCGCCTCGACGAGCTGGGCGGTGAGGCGCTCGCGCTCGTTCTCGAGCTCGGTGAGCATGCCGGTCTGCATCTCGAGCCGCTGCTGGGCCTCGGCGAGGGCGATGGCGGCCTTGTCGCGGTCCTGGGCGGTCTGGGCGCGGAAGGCCGCGAACTCGGTCTCGGTCTCCTTGAGCTTCTTCTGCGTGACCTCGAGGCGGGTCTTGACGCCCTCCTCGCGCTTGAGCGCGGTCTGCTTGTCGCGCACCGCGGCCTCGATGT
This sequence comes from Nannocystis pusilla, assembly GCF_026626665.1. GTDB lineage: Bacteria > Myxococcota_A > Polyangia > Nannocystales > Nannocystaceae > Nannocystis > Nannocystis pusilla. Next base: position 4,039,961 of record NZ_JAPNKE010000002.1, on the reverse strand, counting down.
TCTCGCGCGACGACAGGATCTGCTCCTGGGCGGCGAGGACCTGGTTCTCGAGCTCGCCGATCTGCGCCTGCAGCTCGCGCTGGAGCTTCTTGGCGTCGACGATGTTGCGCTCGCGCGACGCGAGCTCGTCCTTGAGCGTGAGGATCTCGCGGCTGCGCGCGTTGAGCTGGCTCTTCAGCTGCAACACCTCGCGCTGGGCCTTGAAGCCGCCGACGGCCATGGAGGCGTCGGACATCTCGCCGTCGGGCGGCGGCACGGCGCCGGAGCCCTCGCGCGGGATGGCCGACGAGGGCTCGTCCTGGAGCGCGTTGAAGCCGTCCTGGAACTCCTGCTCGAAGGCCTGGCGGTTTTCGCCGGTGCGCGCGGGCGCGTCGCGCAGCTCGACCTCGAGGCGCTCTTTCGACCGGCCGGCGCGGGCCGGCTTGGCGGGTTGGGGCGCGCCGGCCCCCGCCGGGGCGTTGTCGGGCTTGGCCTCGCCGATCGGCAGGACGGGGCGGATGGCGGCGACCAGGCGCGACTCGTCGAGCGGCAGGCGCAGGTAGTCGTCGGCGTGGGTCTTGAGGTTGCGGTGCTGCTCGAACACGTCGTCGCTGACGTTCGAGGAGTACATGATGAGCGGGATCCGCTTGGTGTCCTCGTGCCGCCGCAGGCGGTTGCACACCGAGAAGCCGGACGTGAGCGGCAGCTCGGCGCGCAAAAAGATGATGTCCGGCGCCGCCTGACGCGCGACGTTGACAGCCTCGGGCCCGTTCTCGGTGATGGTGAACTCGAAGCCGTAGGGGGCCAGGATGTTCTTCAGGGTTGCCGGGGTCTTGCCGTCCGCGTCGATGATCAGCGCTGAGTGCACGTGGGCCAAAATATCCGGCCTTGCTCGCTTCCACCAGGGGCGACGGGCCGGCGGCTGGCTGCCCGCGTAACGAAGTTTTGCGGGGCGTCGCGGGGGTCCGCGCGGAGGCTCTCCGCGGCCTCGTCGCGCGGTCACCGCGAGCGCCGACGCGCCGCGTTCACGCGCTCGCGGGCAGGCAAGCGGCCACGGCGGCCAGGACGCGGGCGGGGTCGAAGGGCACGTGCAAGTAGGCGCTGGCGCGGGTCCGCAGCTTGCTGTGACCGTCGAACACTTCGGGCGCCACGTCGCTGGCGTAGAGAATCAGGGGGATCGCCCGCGTGTCGTCGTCGCGTCGCAGGCGGTTGCACACCGCGAAGCCGGAGGTGCCCGGCAGCTCGACGCGCAGCAGCACCAGCGCCGGCGGCTCGGCCCGCACGCGCGCGAGGGCCCGGTCCGGATCGGCGAGCACGGCCGCCGGCAACGAGCGGGCGGCGAGGATCGTCGCCAGTCGGATCGCCAGCCGCGGGTCGGCCTCGATGATGAGCGCGGACGACACCGCGCCGCACGGTAGCACGCGAGCGGCGCCGCCGACGAGGCCCGCGCCGGCGCTGCGGACGCTCGCTCGCGGGCCGCAGGCGGCGCCGCGGGTGGGGGCTGCAGGCCGGGCGCGCTCAGCCGCGCGAGGCCATGAGGACGAGCGCGCCGGCGGGATCGAGATCGACCTCGACCTGCATGCCGGCGCGGATCTGGCCGCGCAGGATGGCGTCGGCGAGCAGCGCCTCGACGCTGCGCGTAAGGACATGTCGCAAGGGACGTGCCCCAAGGGACATGTCCTTTCCGCACAGGCCGACGACGTGGCGGGTGGCGGCCTCGGTGAGGCGGTAGCGGATGCCGCGCTCGCGCAGCAGGCGGTCGGACGAGGCGCGGACCAGGCGGGCGCAGATGCGGGCCAGCTGGGCCTCGCCGAGCGGGTGGAGCACCAGCGGGGCCTCGATGCGGTTCCACAGCTCGACCGGGAAGGCGGCGCGGGCGGCCTCGAGCACGCGGGCCTCGTCGAGCCGGGCGTCGCCGGTGGCGTCGAGGCAGGTGGCGCCGAGGTTCGAGGTCATGATGATCGCGGCGTGGCGGAAGTCGATCGTGCGCCCGCGGCCGTCGGTCAGCCGGCCCTCGTCGAACACCTGCAGCAGGAGCTGGTGGACGTCGCGGTGGGCCTTCTCGATCTCGTCGAGCAGAACGACGCAGTGCGGCTGCTTGAGCAGGGGGTCGGTCAGCGCGCCGCCCTGCTCGTGGCCGACGTAGCCGGGCGGGGCGCCGACGATCCGCGCGACCGCGTGGGCCTCGGCGTACTCGCTCATGTCGAGGCGCACGAACGCGTCGGGGCGGTCGAACAGGGCCCCGCACAGGGCCTTGGCGATCTCGGTCTTGCCGACGCCGCTGGGGCCGAGCAAAAGGACGGTGGCGATCGGCCGCTGCGAGCCGAAGCCGGCGCGGTTCCTGCGGATCAGCTGGGCGATGGCCGACAGCGCGTGCTCGTGGCCGACGACCTTGCGCGCGAGCTCGGCCTCGAGCTCGAGCATGTCCTGGTGGCCCTGGCCCTCGAGGCGCTCGCGCGGGACGCCGCTGCGCTCGCAGACGATGTCGATCCAGGTGTCGCGCTGGACGGCGCCGCGGCCCTCGCGGGCGGTGCGGGCGCAGGCGAGGTCGAGCAGGTCGAGGCTGCGGCCGGGCTGGGCCAGGCCGGCGAGGAAGCGGTCGGCCAGGCGCACCAGCTCGGCCAGGCGGCTGCCTGACCCGAGAGACAGGCCGTGTTGGGCCAGCACCGCGGGCGCGGCGGCGGCCACCGCGGCGCGCAGGTCGTCGCCCTCGAGCGGCTGGAGGGTGACGAGGTCGAGCGCGGCGGTGAGGCCGGGCGCCCAGGCGCCGAGGCGGGCCTGGCCGTCGGGCGAGGCGACTGCGACGATCGGCGGCTGTCCCGAAGACCAGGCCTTGGCGAGGGCGCCGAGCAGCGCCGGCGGGCCGTCGCCGCCGAGGCGGTCGAGGTCGTCGAGGATGGCGACGCCGCCCTGCTTGGCGACCGCGGCGAGGTCGGCGCGCAGGCCGTCCTCGTCCTCGTAGCGGGTCGCGGACAGGTAGAAGACGGGCTGGTGCAGCAGGCCGGCGAGGTGCTTGGCGACCAGAGTGCGGCCGCTGCCGGCCGGACCGACGAGCAGCGGCGGGCGCGGCGAGCGGCGCAGGACGGCGTCGGCCAGGCGCGCCAGCTTGCCCTCGCGGCCGTGCAGCGGCGGCAGGGCGGCGGGGTCGATCGGGGCCAGGCGATGGCTGCGGACCTCGGGCTGCGGCGCCGGGGCCGGGCGCGGCTCGGGCTCGACCGCGGCGGCGACCTGCGGGTTCGCACCTGTCCGCGGGGACAGGGCCGGGGCGCGCGTGGGGCGGGGCTCGGGGCGGGTCAGCAGGCGCGGCTGCTCGCGGGTGGGCCGGCGGACCCCGGGCTGGTCTTCGGGCCAGGTGCGGGCGCCCTGGGCGTTGTCGCCGGCGGGGCGGGCGGCGTCGAGGCGCTGCCGGGCCGGATGGTCTTCGGGCCAGGTGCGGACGTCGGTCGGACGGGCCGGATCGAGGCGGACCCGCGCCTGGTCTTCGGACCAGGTGCGAGTGCCGCCGCGGGTCGGACGCGGGGCGCCGTCGGCCCAGGTCGGGGCGTCGGCGCGGGCGGGAGCGGGGCGCGCGGACGGGTCGGCGACGCGGCCGTCGGCGAGCGAGCGCCGCACCGGGCGCTCGCCGGCCCGCGCGGTGGACATGCGCTGGACGACCGGGCGGCGCGGGCTGGATGTCTCGGCGGACATGGCCGATGGAACATGGCGCGAAGGACCTGTCTCGTTGAGCGCGGCGGCCTCGAGCGCGCGCAGGCGGTCGATGAGGAGCTTGCGCAGAGCGCCGCAGGCGGCGCCGGCCCGCTCGAGCAGCTGGTAGGCGTGCGAGTCGGCGGAGCGGACGAGGGCGAGCAGGAGATCGAGGTCGGGGTCGGCCGCGCGGCCGCCGCGCTGGGTGATCCGCAGGCGCCAGTCGGCCGGCTCGGTCTCGACCTCGGCGTGCAGCTCGTCGACGACGGCGCGCAGACGGCCGACGTCGAGCCCGTGCGCGGCCAGGACGCCCTGGACGGACTCGGCGGCGCACAGGGAGATCAGGAGCTCGCACGAGCAGCCGGCCCGCGGCCCGGCAGGCGAGGTTCGGCGCGAGCCGCTGCGCACGCCAGGCTCCGGGGGTCCGATCATGGAGCGACGCTACTCGCCGCGCGGCGGACCGCCAAAAAACCGGCAGACGAGCGACTTGCGGGGGCTGGGCGTTGTTCGCTACAAGGCCCGGGCGCCATGCCCAGGTTTCAGATCCTCGTCTGCGACGGCCCGAGCTGCGGCATCACCCACGAGAGCGACCGCCTGGTGACGCTGCTCAAGGCGAGGATCGCGGCCGACCCCGGCCTCAAGACCCGCTGCTACGTGGCCGCCTACAACTGTTTCGGCCGCTGCAGCGAGGGGCCCAACATGTTCGTGCGGCCGCTGGCCCCCGACGAGAAGGGCGAAGTCGAGCCGCGTGAGGTGAGCGGGCTCGGCTTTTACCCGGGGGTGACCGAGGAGATGGCGACGACGATCCTCGAGCGCCACGCGGGCGAGGGCACGCCGGTCGCCGAGTGGGTCGAGGAGTACTGAGGCGGCGCGCGGCGCGAGCGCGAGGCTGCGAGGCGAGCAGCGAGGAGGGTCCACGCGAGCTGCCGCCCGGTGCGACGGCGCACGCGTCGCAGGCGTCGCGGCGGACGGCAGCTTGCAGCGGCGAGGCGTGAGCGAGCTTCAGCGCTGTCTCGAGGGACATGTCCATTTCTGCATGGCGAAATGGACATGTCCTTTCAGACATCCATCGACGACGGCGGTCGGCGGGTCGTGCGGGCGCCGACCCGCGCGAGCGCCGGACGGAGCGGCGATCAGCCGACGCTCTCGATCACCGGCGACCAGAACAGGCACTCGTCGCCGGGCTGCTCGCCGCGGGCGTACTTGCCGAGCTTGCAGTGGTCGCCGCGCAGGACGTCGATGGTGCGCACCAGGACGTCCATCGGCACGTCGCCCTCGGCGGTGATCGTGACGGTCGACTCGGCCGGGAACAGGTGCTTGAGATCGCGGGCGGCGGCGGCGAGGCCGGCGTAGTCGTAGTCGCCGCTGCTCAGGGGGATCGTGCCGGGACCGGCGTCGGCGCCGCCGGAGCGGGTGCGGAAGCCGTCGCGGCCGATGGTGACCTTGAAGCCGAGCTCGGGCTGGGTCGGGTCCTTCGGCTGCGAGGTGGGGTTGCTGACGGAGCGGGGGACGGCGACCGAGATCTGGGCCATGCTCGCGAACTCCATCGCCAGCAGCAGGGCGGGGATCAGCAAGAACATGACGTTCATGACGGGCAGGAGGTCGGCTTGGACGGTGTCTTCCTCGGGCGGCTTGCGGGTGGGCACGGCGGGATCCTCCACGGACATGTAGATGTCCAATAGGACATGTCTCGACGGACAGCGCGGCCGCACACCGGCCGCACGCGTCGCTTCGGACAGGCAGACAGCGCGGCTCCGAAGAGGTTCCCGGGGAATATTCACCGGCCGTCGCGCGTGACCGCGATCTTCGGCCGCCCGTCAGGTGAGGCGGGTGATGACGTCGGCGTGGCCGGGGAAGGCGCGGACCAGCGCGTCGCGGTCGGCGAACTCGAGGTTGGCGAACTCGAAGCCCGGCGCGACGGTGCAGCTGACCAGCGCCCACCCGCCCGGCCGCTCGACCTCGGCGCCGAACCACGCGCCGGCGGCGACCCACTGCTGCGGGGCCTCGCCGGCGGCGAGGTCGAGCCCGAGGCGCAGGACGCTGGGCTCGTCGGCGGCGAAGACGTGGACCTGGAGGCCGTCGCCGGCGTGGAAGTGCCACAGCTCGTCGCTGCGGATCCGGTGCAGACGCGAGCGCTCGCCGTGGCGGAGCAAGTAGTAGATCGCGGTCGAGGCGGTGCGAGCGGCGCCGTCGCGCGTGACCGCGAGCGCGGCGCGATAGGTCTCGCGGTAGTGCCCGCCCTCCGGGTGCGGGACGAGGTGAAGCGCGTCGATCCAGCTCTGAGCGTCGTGCGGCACCGCGCGAGGGTAGCCCAGGCGGGTCGAGGTCGATACCGGGCTCGTCCGCGGCGGCCGGCGGCGAGGCGCGCGGCTCAGCTCGAGAGGGCGGCGCGGCCGATCGTCGCGCCGCGCTCGAGGGTCTCGGCGCCCGCGAGGATGGCCCGGCGCGCCGCGTCACCGGCCGTGTAGCCGGACAGGAAGAAGTCCCAGGCGGCCGCGTAGAAGGCGGCGTAGCTCGCGGCGAGCGCGGGCTCGCCGAGCGCGTCGAGCCGCCGCACGGCGGTCGAGCGATTGCCGCCCCACGCCTCCGCGTAGGCCAGGTCCCGCGCGCTGAGGACCCGCGAGGCGGTCGGCGAGACGCGCCACGCGAGGTCGCGCAGGCGCCCCCATAGGAACTTCGCGGGCGTGTCCACGACCTGCCACGGCAGCCGCGCGACGTAGTCGTCGTGCTGGAGGAGCGAGGCCGCGTCGATGCGCCGGATGGCCGCGGCGTCGAGGGCGGTCGTCGTGGGGTACGGCGCGCCGAGCAGCACGCGGACGGTGCTCGCCACCGAGGGCACGTAGAGGAGCTGGTCCTTGAGCGCGTTCAGGGCGACGAGCTGCGGCCGCGGCACGTGGAGCGGATCGCGGACGCGCTCGCAGTAGAGGACCTCGGCGCGCGCTTGCAGCTCCAGCGCGACGCGCAGGCTGCCGAGGTTCGCGTCGAGGCGCGCGGGGTCGTGCACGAGGATGTGCAGGTCGACGTCGCTGAGCTCGGGCACGTAGTCGAGCGGGGCGTCCCACGGCTTCACCGCGGAGCCCTTGGCGTACAGACCGACGATGTCCTCGCGCGGCACGTGCTCGAGCAGCGCGCTCACGTAGGCGCTCGTCATGCCGTCGACCTCGGCGCGGAGGCGGAGCGGGTCGGGATGCGGCGGGGCCCAGGTCATCGGCGTCACTCTACGTCGGGCGGGGCGGGCCGTCACCGCCCGCGGATCGGCGGCGCGAGGGCGGCTCGCTCACCCTCGTCACACGGGCCGCGATGTCCTCGCGGATCGATCGGCGAATCACATGTCCCGAAGGACATCAACGCGGCGCGGCGCCCGGGACGCCCGGGCGGGTGGGAGCCATGCGGCGGGCCGCGAGGATCTGCTCACGGGTGCCGACGACGGCGAGGACGTCGTTGTGATCCAGCGGCGCGTTGGGATCGATCGCCAGCGGGGCCTCGCCGCGCAGCCACTCGACCACCGTGGCGCCGGTCTGCGAGCGCAGCGCCAGGTCGGCGAGGGTGCGGCCGGCCCAGCGGCGGCCGACGACGATGTGGTCCAAAATCATGCCCTTGCCGAGGCCGACCTCGTGGCCGTGGACGGCGCCGCCGGTCGTGTGCATGTGCACCGCCTCCTCTTGCTCGCCGAGGACCTTGTCGCTGTAGTGGGCGAGCAGGTCGCCGCGGCGGAGCACGCCGACCAGGCGGCGCTCGTGATCGACGACCGGCAGGACCTCGGCGGAAGAGCGCGCGGACGCCAGCATCGCGCCGGCGAGGGTGTCGGTCGGGTAGAGCAGCGCGAGCTGGACGTCCGTCATCAGGTCGCGCGCGGCGGCGTCGGCCGGGACGTCGCCGTGCAGCACCCGCTTGGCCAGCAGGTCGGCGTCGATCCACCCGACCACCGCGCCGGTGTCGTCGACCACGAACGGCGAGCGGCCCTCGTCGAGGGCGACGCGCCGGATCTCGGTCGCGACTGTCCCTTCGGACAGGGTGACAGGCGGCGGCAGCATGAGGTCGGCGACGTGGCCGCGCTTCATGACCTCGACCTCGGCCTCGTGGCCGAGCACCACGCCCTGCTGGTGCAGGATCTCCTGGAACAGGCTGCGCGGCGAGATCCGCCGGGCGACGAACACCGCGAGGATGCAGCCGAGCATCAGCGGGAGGATGAGCTGGTAGTCCCGGGTGAGCTCGAAGATCATCACGATCGGCGTCAGCGGGGCCTGCATGGTGGCGGCGAAGATCGCCCCCATGCCGACGAGCGCGTAGGCGGCGGTCGATTCGGCGCCGGGGCCGAGCGCGAAGTGGGCGACCGCGCCGACGACGGTGCCGAGGCAGGCGCCGACGTACAGCGAGGGCGTGAACACGCCGCCGAAGCCGCCGCTGCCGACGGTCAGGGCGGTGGCGACGAGCTTGAGGCCGAGCAGCGCCAGCGCGAGCTGCCAGCCGAGGTGGCCCTGCAGCGCCTCGTTGATGGTAGCGAGGCCGCCGCCGAGGACGTCGTTGGAGACGACGGCGGCGAGCAGGCCGACCCCGAACGCGCCGAGCGCCGGCTTGAGCAGGACGGGGGCCTTGAGGCGCTGAAACCACTTGGTGGTGCCGATCACGGCGCGGCCCATCAGCGTGCCGAGCACGCCGGCCAGCACGGCGAGGGCGACGAACAGGCCCATCTCGGCGAGCATGGCGTCGCCGTGCTGGACTGTCGCAAGGTCAGGTGCTCGCCGCGGATGGCGTGCGAGGTGAAGGTGCCCGCGACCGCGGCGACGATCAGCGGCACGAACACCGACATGGTGCCGATGTTGCCGCCGATGGCGCCGCCGAACACGATCTCGACGGTGAACACGACGCCCGCCAGCGGGGCGTTGAAGGCCGCCGCGAGGCCGCCGGCGCACCCGGCCCCGACCATCGCCAGGTGCCAGCGCATGCGCAGGCCGAAGAAGCGGGCGAGGACGCTGCCGACGGCCGCGCCGATGGCGACGCTCGGGCCCTCGTGCCCGCACGAGCCGCCGCTGCCGATCGTGATGCCGGTGCCGACGCCGGCGATGACCGCCTGGCGCCCGCCGATCGTGCCCTGCTTGCGGGCGATGGCCTCGATCACGGCGGGGATGCCCATCACCAGCGGCTGCCGGATGATGCGCCGCAGCACGAAGTGCAGGCCGCCGGCCGCGAGGCCGCCGAGCACCGGGACGCCGATGACCGCGGCCCAGCGGACCAGCGCGCTGCTCTCCTCGGGTCGCGGGAACAGGCGGAAGGCGTACTCGATCCACGCCAGCAGGGCGCCGGCCGCGACGCCGCTGGTGGTGCCGACCACCGCGGCCATGACGATGAGGAAGACGTGGTCGTCGCGGACGACCCGCGCGAGCTGCTGGCCCATGAGCAGGCCGAAGCGCGCCCACAACCGCATCAGCACGGTGCCGTGCGGCAAGGCGTCGAAGAAGCCGGTCACCTCGGCGCTGGCGATCCGGTGCGCGCCGGTCAGGCGCGTCGCAGTCGCGTTGCCGGAGGCCGCGGCGGGGTCGGGGGGCGAACCTCGCGCGGGCGCTGGGGGCTCCGTCTCGGGCACGGGGATCCGACGATATCAAGAACGCCGCGGGGAGCGCGAGCCGGAACGAGGCTGTCCTCGAGGACAGGGGCGAGGTGGGCCTGGTCTCGAGGACAGGTCGAGACCGCGCGGCCGAAGCGGTGCGGGAGGCCGGGCGAGGCGCCGCGTCGCTCGCAGGCCGCGCGGACGAGGCTTGGCAAGGAGCCGCTTAACACCTGCAGGGAGTACCCCTGCGTGGGCCGACCGCCCGGCAGGATCTCGCAAGACCGTCGCGCAGCGCCGACGGCGAAATCGTCACGAATGGCGGCAGCGGCAGCGGGCTCAGGCGCCGCGAGCGAAGCGCGGTCGCCTCGTGAGGTGCGCTCGCAACAGATGCGTCGCGGGCGCGGGCGAGGGAGACGGCCGTCCTTCAGCCAGCAGACGCCCGTACATGGCCTCGACGAGTCGCGCGATCATCGACCTCCGCGACGATCGCCGCGAGCGCAGCGATCGTCGCGTGGGGCTCACGTCAGTTCTTGATCGCCTGCGTGTGCGAGCGCAGCGCCTCGGGCAGGCCGGGGACGATGTCGGCGCCGACCGGGACGGTGATGCTCGAGCCGGTCAGGTCCTTGCCGATCGGCTCGACGCGGCCGCCGAGGCAGGTGCCGAGGAAGCCCTCGGCCGCGGCGGTGTAGGCCTTGCTGTTCTCCGAGCGGGCGAAGCCGTGGCCCTCGTCGGGGAACAGCACGTAGGTGACCGGGATGTTCTTGGCCTTCATGGCCTCGACGATCTGGTCGCTCTCGGCCTGCTTGACGCGCGGGTCGTTGGCGCCCTGGGCGATGAGCAGCGGCTTCTTGATCTTGTCGACGTGGGTGATCGGCGAGCGGTCGAGCAGCTTCTGCTTGCCCTCGTCGGTGCGCGGGTCGCCGACGCGGTGGTACCACTGCTGCATGAAGCTGGCCCAGTAGGCGGGGAAGGTGTTGAACAGGGTCATCAGGTTGGACGGACCGACGACGTCGACGCCGCACTTGAAGGTGTCGGGCGTGAAGGTCAGGCCGACCAGCGTGGCGTAGCCGCCGTAGCTGCCGCCCATGATCGCGACCTGGTCGGCGGTGGTGATGCCCTGCTTGACGGCCCAGTCGACGGCGTCGATCAGGTCCTCGTGCATCTTGCCGGCCCACTCGAAATTGGACTTGTTGACGAAGTCCTTGCCGAAGCCGGTCGAGCCGCGATAGTTGACCTGCAGCACCGCGTAGCCGCGGTTGGCCAGCCACTGCGGCGTGGACGAGTAGCCGTAGGTGTCGCGCGCCCACGGGCCGCCGTGGACGTGCAGGACCAGCGGCGCGGGGGTGTTCGGCTTGCCGTCCTGCTCGGGGTCGGCCTTGTGCGGCAGGGTCAGGTAGCTGACGAGCGTCAGGCCGTCGCGCGAGGGAATCTCCTGCGGCCACTGCTTGACCAGCGGCTTGCCGTCGAGCGCGGGGCGGGCCGAGAACAGCTTCGTGAGCTCGCCGCTGCCGCGCGCGTAGCGGTAGTACACCGCCGGCGCCTCGGCGGCCGAGTAGGCGACGATCCAGGTCTGATCGTCGAGCGTGCCGGAGGTGACGCCGATGACGCCGGGGCCGATCGCCTTGAGCCTCGAGGTCGCGGCTGACGCTGTCGTCGAGCGCCTTCCACTCCTCGCGCAGGTAGTTGGTGGCGACCGCCCGCACCACGCCGGTGCGCGGGTCGGTCAGCGCGCCGCTGATGTCGGCCCGCGGGTCCTCGAGCAGCAGCTTCTTGTCGCCGCTGGCGAGGTCGACGGCGTACAGGGCGACGGTGTTGCGGTCGCGAGACTCGCGCAGGTACACGGTCTTGCCGTCGGTGGTGATGTTGCCGAAGTTGGTGCTCAGCGCGTCGTCGAACGGGATCTGCTCGAACGGCTTCCAGCCGCCCTTGCCGTCGGGCAGAAGGACGTCGACGCCGCCGTCCTCGCGCGAGCGCGTGGCCAGGCGCACCTTCAGCTCGGGGTCGGTGACGTAGCCGGAGAGCTTCTGATCGTTGCGCTCGACGAGGGTCCGCTTGCCGGTCGCGAGATCGACGCGGTAGAGGTCGTGCCACTGCTGATCGCGGTCGTTCATGCCGACGAGCACGACGTCGGGGTGGAGGTGGCTGACGCCGTTGACGCTGGCGCGCGTCTTCGGATAGGGCGTGAGGTCGCGGCTCTCGCCGGTCTTGAGGTCGAGCGCGTGGAGATGGAAGTCCTCGTCGCCGCCGGTGTCGCGCACGTAGAGCAGGGTGTCGGGGCGGTAGGACCAGAAGTACTGGGTGATGCCCCGCGCCTTGTCGGTGGTGACCGCGCGACCCTTGCTCGCGTCGTCGGCCGGCGCGACGTGGACGTTGAGCACGCCGTCGACCGGGGCGACCCAGCTGAGGTGCTTGCCGTCGGGGCTGATCTGCACGTTCACGCGCTCGGGGTTGCCGAACAACAGCTCGCGCGGGATGAGCTCGGGCTCCGGCGCGGCGGGCGTGGCGAGCGGCGGCGCGGTGGTGGGCTTGGGCGCCGCCGGAGCGGGCTTCCCGGGGTCGGCCGGCGTCGGCGAATACAAGCGGGAGCGACGGCCAGGCCGAGGGACAGGAGCAGGAATCGACGCATTCGGGTCCTCCAGGGACGGTTGTTCGGGCGAGGCTTTGGAATCCGTGGATGGCGGGTTGGATTCACGCGCTGGGTGAAATCTGGCGAAAGCGCGGGCGGAACCGCGCGACGCATGGCAGGGGCCGACGACCTCAGCCGCGCAGCGGCGGCGAAAACCGGCGTTCCGGCCGGTATGGGCATTGTGTTTCGCGGGCCGAAAAAAACCCCGCGGCCGATCACGCTGCCGCCAATCGGCGGGCGGCTCAGCCCTTCACGCCGCCGGCGGTGAGGCCGGCGATGAGGTGCCGCTGGGCGATGTAGAAGAGGATCATCACCGGGATCGAGACGATCAGCGAGCCGGCGGCGAACTTGGGCCAGTCGGCGCTGAACTCGGAGATGTAGCGCTGCAGGACCACCGGGACGGTGTACATCTCCTCGCGCCCGAGCATCGTGTGCGCCAGGACGAACTCGTTGTAGGCGCTCATGAAGGCGAACAGGGCGGTGACCGCGATGGCCGGGCGGGCGGCGGGCAGGACGACCTTGCGGAAGGCCTCGAAGCGGGTGGCGCCGTCGACCATGGCGGCCTCCTCGAGGTCGCGCGGGATGGTCTCGAAGGCGCCGCGCAGCTGGAAGATGGCGAACGGCACGGCGGTGGTGGCGTAGCAGAGGACGAGGCCCGAGCGGGTGCCGAGCAGGCCGAGGCCGTCGAGGATGATGTAGAGGGGGATCGCGCTGGCGACCGCGGGGAACATCTGCGTGGCCAGCAGGGCCCGCACGCCGCCCTCCTTGCCGACGAACTCGAAGCGGGCCAAGGCGTAGGCGGTCGGCACGGCGATGACGACGCCGACGAGGGCGGTGGCGAGGCTGATGACGATCGAGTTGGCGAGCTGCAGGCCGAACAGCCACCGGTCGGGCTCGCCCGGGACCTCGAGGGTGGAGAAGGCGACGCCGCGCAGGTGCTCGAGGGTGGGTTCGAGCGGGACCGGCAAGACCCGCGGGGTCGGCTCGACCGCGCCGGAGAACGCGAGCGAGACGACCCACAGCAGCGGATAGAGCGCGAAGGCGACGGCGACGACGAGCAGCAGGTGGGCGCCGATCGACTCGGCGAGGCTGACCTTTCGACCCTGTCCCGACGGGCTCATCGCGTCACCTCGGCCGAGATGGCGCTTCGGACATGTCCGAAGCGACCTGGTCGCGGGAGCATGACCGCGAGGACATGTCCGAAGGTGGCGACGCCGGCGCGGGCGAAATCGCGGGGCCGGCGAGCGGAGGGGTTCATCGCCCGGCCCCCTTGCGCGCCAGCCAGGCGGGCAGGCGGGTGGTGACGAGCAGGAGCAGGAAGATCAGGACGGCGTAGGCGGCGGCGTAGCCGTACTGGGCCTCGCGGGTGAAGGCCCAGCGGTACGCCTCGCTGACGAGGATGTCGGTCGAGCCGTCGGGGTCGCCGCCCGAGACGAGGAAGACGACGTTGAACATGTTGAAGGTCCAGATCGCGCCGAGCGTGACGGCGGGGGCGAGGGCCGGACGGATCATCGGCAGGGTGACGCGCGTCAGCCGTTGCCAGCGGGTGGCGCCGTCGACCTCGGCGGCCTCGAGCACGTCGGCGGGCACTGCAGTGAGCGCGCCGAGGGTGACGACCATCATGAAGGGGAAGCCGAGCCACACGTTGGTGGCGACGTTGGCGGCGAAGGCGGTGGCGAAGCGCGAGAACCAGGCGATGGGCTCGATGCTGGCGCCGAACCAGTCGTTGATCGCGTAGATGAGGCCGGTGACCGCGCCGTACTGCTGGTGGAACATGCCCTTCCACGCCAGGGCGGTGACGTAGCTGGGGACGGCCCAGGGCAGGATCAGGAGCACGCGGTAGAGCGCGCGCAGGCGCAGGGTCGGGCGCGACAGCACGAGGCCGAGCGCGAGGCCGATGCCGAGGTGGAGGACGACGTTGACGGCCGTCCACAGGAAGGTGACGAGGAGGACGAACCAGAACGAGCCGGTGGCGAGCAAGGGGCCGCCGCGGGCGGTGAGGATCTCGACGAAGTTGGCGAGGCCGACGTAGTAGCCCTCGCCCGGGCGGCCGGCGAACAGCGAGGTGGCGGCGCCGACGATCAAGGGGATGAACACCAGGAGGCCGACGACGACGACGCTGTGGGCGACGTAGCGGTAGGCCGGCAGCGAGGCGCGCAGGGCCCGGCGGGCGTCGGGGTCGCGGGCGCGGCGGACCAGGTGGAAGGCGACGAGCAGCATGCCGAGGCCGAGCACCAGCAGCGCGGGGTCGGCGAGGCGGCGGCGGGCGGCGGGCGGCGGACGTCGGCGAAGCGGCGGGCGGCCTCGGCGAGGGCGTCGGCGGGCTCGGCCTGGCCGCGCAGGACCTTGCGGATCGCGCGGAAGGCCGGCTCCCAGGTCGAGCGCATGGCCGGATCGGCGGACATCGGCGCGGCCAGCTCGGCCTGGGCGCGGAAGCCGGCGAGGACCGGGCTGTCCTCGGGGACAGGTACGTCTGTCCTCACGGACAGGGTGCCGGCGAGGCGCTGGCGCAGGGCGGCCGCGTCGGCGCTGCCGAGGGCGCGGGCGAGGTCGATCGCGGCGGGCGAGGCGGCCCCCTGCGGCGACAGCATGGCGGCCTCGACGGTCAGCGGCGGGCGCATCGGCTGGCCGGTCTCGCCGACGATCGGCAGCGGCACGACGCGCCAGGCGAAGTCGACGCCGGCGAGCTGACCGACCAGCCACGGGCCGCTGATGGCGAAGGCGGCCCGGCCCGAGCGGAACAGGTCGGAGACGAGGGCGCCGTCGGCGTCGCGCGGGACGGCGCCGCGATCGACGAGCTCCTTGGCGAAGGCGAGCGAGCGCGCGGCGGCGGGGCCGACGAAGCCGAAGCTGGCGTCCTCGGCGAGCATGCGCCCGCCGAACGCGGCGAGCAGCGGCATGTGGCCGTAGGCGCTCTGGGCCTCGTAGGCCAGCGGGTAGACGCCGGGGGGCAGCTGCAGGGCGGCGATGCCCTCGAGGGTGGGCGGGACGTCGTCGACGAGGGCGGTGTTGACGAACAGCGCGACCGACTTGGCGCTCAGCGGGACGCCCCAGCGCGCGCCGTCCTGGGTGACCGCGGCCAGCGACTGGGCGGTGTAGACGGCGTCGGGATCGAGCGCTGCCCCGGCGTCGCCGACGAGGGCACGCAGGCGGTAGTCGCCGAGGCGCTCGTGCGAGTCGATGAAGACGTGCGGGCCCTGGCCGCGCGGGATGGTGGCCGCGAGCTTGCTGCCGAAGCTCTCGTGGGCGACCGCCAGCAGCTCGACGCGGTGGCCGGTGCGCGCGGCGAAGTCCTCTACATTGCCACCAGCGCGGCCGCCTCGGCGTCGCGGTAGGCGTGCCACAGCCGCAGCTCGTCGGCCCGCGCGAGCGCGGGGGCGAGGGCGGCGATGAGGAAGCACAGGGCCCCGAGGACATGTCCCACGGAACATGCGCCGAAGGCCGCGCCCCTCAACAACCGGGCCTCCTGAACATGTCGTCCAGGACATGCGCGAAAGGACATGGTTTTGAGAGCATGTTCATGCGCGCAGGCTCAGGCCGGTGGCGGGGTCGAACAGGTGGAGGGCGCGCACGGCCAGGGGCAGGCGGTCGCCGCGGGCGACGCCGCTCTGGCTGTCGAGGCAGACGGTCAGCAGGGCGCCGCCGAGGCGGGCGTGGATCTGCAGCTCCGGGCCGAGCAGCTCGACCAGCTCGACGTCGACCACGAGGTCGGGCGCGTCGGGGCGGACCACGAAGTCGTGCGGGCGCACGCCGAGGCTGACCGTTCGGCCAGGCTGCAGGGCGGCCCCGAACGGGGCAGGGTCGCGGACCGCGAGGGTCTGGCCGCCGGGCAGGGCGAGGCCGCCGGCCGCGACCTGGACGCCGTCGATGAAATTCATCGCCGGGCTGCCGAGGAAGCCGGCGACGAAGCGGGTGCGCGGGTGCTCGTAGACCTCGCGCGGCGGGCCGACCTGCTCGACGACGCCGCGGTTGAGGACGAAGATCTGGTCGGCCAGGGTCATCGCCTCGACCTGGTCGTGGGTGACGTACACGCTGGTCGCGCCGAGCTGGTCGTGGAGCTTGCGGATCTCGACGCGCACCTGGGCCCGCAGCGCGGCGTCGAGGTTGGACAGCGGCTCGTCGAACAGGAACAGCTGCGGGCGGCGGACGATCGCGCGGCCCATGGCGACGCGCTGGCGCTGGCCGCCGGACAGCGCGCGCGGCAGGCGGTCGAGCAGGTGATCGAGGCCGAGCATGGCGCTGACCTCGGTGACGCGGCTGGCGATGGTGGCCGCGTCGGTCTTGCGCAGGCCCAGGCCGAACGCGAGGTTGTCGCGCACCGTGAGGTGCGGATAGAGGGCGTACGACTGGAACACCATGGCGATGTCGCGGTCGCGCGGGGCGAGCCGGGTGACGTCGCGGTCGCCGAAGCGGATCTCGCCCGAGGTGACCTCCTCGAGGCCGGCGAGCAGGCGCAGCAGGGTGCTCTTGCCGCAGCCGCTCGGGCCGACGAGGACGGCGAAGCCGCCGTGCGGGACGTGGACGTCGACGCCGCGCAGGACCTCGGTGGCCCCGAACCGCTTCACGATCGTGCGCGCAGTGACGGCGACCATCGAGGCGTCGGACGTCCTGCTGCGGGACCAGGAGCATGCCGGAGACCGGCGGGAGGGTGAGGTCGAGGGTGCCGCCGGCGCCGACGGTGTACTTCTTGTTGCCGCCGAGGACGTCGACCAGCACCGCGCCCGCGGGGGCCGAGACGGTCATGGCGGCGCCCTCGAACTGGGTGCGGCTGTCGTGGTTCTGGTTGGTGTTGAACACGACGAGCACGTAGTTGTTGCCGGCCTCGCCGCCGGCGCGCTCGAAGGCGAAGATGCCGGCGTCCGACTCGTCGCCGGTGCGCGTGGTCGACCACACGACCTTGGTGTCGCCGCGGCGCAGCGCCGCCAGCTTCTTGCGGTAAGCGAGCAGCTTCTTGGTGAAGACGAAGGTCGGCCCGGTGGTGTCGAAGGCCGGCGGCGGGGTCGTCTCGCCCAAATAGGGGTAGGGCCGCCACATGTCCTCGCGGTTGCTCGGGTCGTTGCCGCCGCGGTACTCGAGCTCGGTGCCGTAGTAGAGGCAGGGCACCCCCTCGGCGGTCATGAGCATGAGCAGGGCGTTCTGCAGCATGGCCCGCAGGCGCAGCTCCTTGTCGCGCACCGACTTGCCGGCGAAGGCCGGGTGGGCGTCGACCCGCTCGCGCGCGAAGTAGAGGAAGCGCGCGACGTCGTGGTTGTCGATGAAGTTGACGAGGACCTTGTGCGGGGCGATGCCGGCGCTGTCCTTCGGCGGGACGGTGCCGTAGTTGACGGTCTTGTTGGCCCACAGGTTGGCGATCCGGTCGGTCGAGGCGCCGTCCTGGAACACGTCGCGGAACACCTGGTAGTGCTGCGGGAAGTAGAAGGCGCTGTCGAGCTGG
Organism: Nannocystis pusilla; assembly: GCF_026626665.1. Lineage (GTDB taxonomy): Bacteria > Myxococcota_A > Polyangia > Nannocystales > Nannocystaceae > Nannocystis > Nannocystis pusilla. Next base: position 4,022,690 of record NZ_JAPNKE010000002.1, on the reverse strand, counting down.
TCGCCGCTGAGCTTCGGACCGTCGTCGCACGAGTTCTCGCGCGCGAGCTCCTCGTCGCTCGGCAGGTCGTTCTTGGTGAACGAGCCGACCAGGTCGTCGCGGCCGTCGAAGGCCTCGCCGAACATGAAGAACTTGCTCTTGCCCTGGGCCGCCAGCCGCTGGCGCACCCGCTGGGTGAAGTAGCGCCAGAACTCGTGCTCGACGTGCTTGACGGTGTCGATGCGGAAGCCGTCGGCGTCGGTCAGCTCGATCCACCGCGCGTACGAGTCGACGAACGCCTGCTTGACGTCGCAGCGGGTGGTGTTCACGTCCTTGAGGCCGCCGGGGAAGTCGCCGGTGAGCAGCTGCTGCGGGTCGTCGTAATTGAAGGTGCGACCCTTGCGGTTGTAGACCTCGGGGTTCTGGAAGAGCGCCGGCATCGGCGTGACGTGGCCGCTCTTCGGGTCGAACGGGAACACGACCGGCGCCGGCCCGGCCGGGCCCAGCGAGGTGAAGGCCTGGATCCCGAGCGGGTTGAAGTCGGGGTCGTACTCGGTGATGTGGGTGAAGCCCGACTGGTCGAAGCCCGGCGGCACGGGGGTGCCCTGCGGCCGCGTCCCGGTGCCCTGCAGCAGGATGTCGGGCACGCCGTTCAGGTTCATGTCGTAGAAGAACAGCTGACCCATGTGGTTGGCGACGATGTCGATCACCACCAACATGTCGCGCTCGTGCGCGGCCTGGACCAGCGAGCGCAGGTCGTCGAGGTTGCCGAAGTGGGCGTTCGGCTGGGTCAGGTCGACGGCCCAGTAGCCGTGATAACCGTCGACGTTGGCGTCGGTCTCGATGTTCTTGATGACCGGCGAGATCCACAGGGTGTTGACGCCCAGCTCCTGGATGTAGTCGAGCCGGTTCTCGAGCCCGATCCAGTCGCCGCCGTGGTAGCGGGCCATGTTCTCGCGGTCGAGCAAATAGTTGTTGCCGTCGTCGCCGTCGTCGAAGCGGTCGATCAGCACCTGGTAGATGACGGCCTCGCGCCAGTCCTGCGCGTGGGTGGCCATCTTGACGGGCTCTTCGAGGGTGTCGAAGTGGAGGCAGCCGGCGGCGGCCAGCAGGGTCGGGGCGAGGGCGAGGGCGAGGAGTCGGCGAGCGGGCATGGTCAGTCTCCGAGGCCGCGTCAGCGAAGTAGCTGGTGCTCCCGAACCACCATTCGGCGCCGACGCCGATGAAGTGGTCGATGCCTCGCCGGGCGAACACGTCCTCGGCGGGGTAGAACGAGCGCGCGGCGGCGTCGCGCACGGTGAGGAGGTAGATCAGGCGGATGTGCGGGCGCTGGAACGCTCCCGGGCCGCCCGGGGTGATGAACGGGATGAGGCCGAAGCGGCCCATCTGCGCGAACACGGGCTTGAACAGGTTGGGCTCGGCCTCGGTGGCGACGCCGCGCTGCTGGGCCTGATACGAGGCCTCGAGCGCGACGCCGGCGATCTTGGCGAACCACACCTGCGGGCGGACGATGACGATGCCCTCGTTGAGGTCGTCCCAATCGAGCGAGCGGCTGGCGTTGCGGAACTGGCGATAATAGGAGCCCATCAGCAGGCCGAACGGGCCGCGCTCCCAGTTGCCGCTGAGGGTGATGAGCGCCTCGTAAGCGCCGGTGGTCAGGCGATCGGGCCGCAGCTGCCGCGGCGCGTTGAGCTCGCCGTAGGCCGCGAGGCCGCTGGCGAACCGCGCGGTGAGGTTGACGTAGGTGCTGCGCTTGCCGGTGAAGGCGCTGAGCTGGGCGCCGCCGACGAAGCCCTTGTCCTTGGGGACGTTCTCGTAGACCTTGCTCTCGATCTCGCGCTGGCCCTCGGGCACGTAGTGGAGCTCGCCGTAGAGGATGCCCTTGATGCCGGCGCTGTCGCCGATCGGCCAGGTGTGGGTCAGCTTGAGGCTGCTGACGAGCTTCTGGCGATCGAGGATCGCGACCTCGGCGGCGCCGAATTGATTGTAGGCCGGCGGCCGCAGGATGGTCTGGCGATAGTACGGATCGGTCGGCTGATTGAGGCCGGCGTGGAACTTGAGCTCGGTGCCGGTCTTGAAGGTGTAGCCGACGCCGCCGCCGATGGTGTTGAGGTTGTCGAGCGGCCAGAAGTCGAGCAGGTAGATGTCGTCGCCGCGGTACATGCGAGAACCTGCCCAAAAGGACAGGCCCTTGACGCCGGCGTTGCGGACCTCGAGGTAGAGGTTGCGGATCGCCAGCGAGGCGGCAAACTGGCCGTTGTAGTGGAAGATCGGGGTGGCGAAGGCGGTGGTGGCGACGATCCGCGTGTAGGCGCCGGTCGACTTCCAGTAGTCCTCGCGCCGCAGCTCGAGCTCGGCGTATTGGCCTCGTCGAGCCGCGAGCCGCGAGCGACGATGTCGCCGTTGCGGCCGGCCCGCCCGCCCGCGTCGCCGCCGGCGATGACGCGGCCGTACGAGCCGAAGTGGAAGCCGTCGGCGAGGCCGGGCGGGCTGTTCGGATCGTGCGGGTGCGGGCCGCGAGCGGCCGGTTTGGCCGGCTTGGGCTCCGGCTCGGGCACGGGGGCCTCGGGCGGCTTCTCGGCGGTGGGCGCCGGCTCGGCGGCGTCGGCCGGGACGGCGTCGGGCGCCGGCTCGACGGGGACCGAGCTGTCCTCAGAGCCAGGTCCGGAGCCGGGCTCGCTCGGAGCCGGGGTCACCGGCGGGGTCGAGGCCGTGGGCTGCGAGGTGGTGGGCGGCGCGGCCGGACTCTGAGCAGCGGCCGTCGGTGAGACGGCGACGCCGAGGAGCGCGGCGGCGAGGGGCAGGAGAGGACGTAGATCGCAGCGCACGGCGTCGTCGCATTGGTACTCGAAGCGACGACGGTTGTCGAGCGTGGATCGCGGGGTCAGCCGAGGCGCTGCTTCAGGGCCTTCAGCAGCTCGCGGTCGCCGGGGTCGTCGCTCTCGGCGACGAGGGCCTGGAGCGGCCCGACCGCGGTGTCGTGGGCGACCCGCATGGTCCGGGTCAACTCGCTCGGGGCGCCCTGCGTGTGGACGAACTGCCGCAGCGCGTGTCGGCGGTCCTGGGCGCTGCCCTGGGCGAAGGCGGGGTTGCTGAACAGGTCGCGATAGCCCTGGTAGGCGGCGTCCATGTCGCCGCGGCGGAAGTCGGAGGTGATCTGCGCGAGGGCCTGGATCATCTGTTGTGACTGCATGAGTGGCTCCGTGAAACCCGTAGCACGACAAGGCAGACGCGCACGGGGCTGCACGGAGCGGGCGGCGCCGGACGCCGTCGTGATACGCTGGGCGCCGATGTGGGGCCGAGGCACGTCCGCCCGAGTCGCCGCCGCGGCGATCGCGGCCGGGCTCGCCGCGTGCGAGGACGCGGCTCCACCGCGACGCGACTGCGCGGCGACGGTGTGGGCCCAGCCGCAGCGCCCGGGGGCGACGCTCGAGATCGTGGGCTCGTGGAACTCGTGGTACGTGCCAGGGATCCCGCTGCGCGCGAGCGCGGAGGACCCCGAGTGGCAGGTGGCCCGCGTGGAGCTGCCGCCCGGCGAATACGGCTACTTGATCGTCGAGGACGGGGTCGATCGCGTCGACGACCACAACCCGCTGACGACGTTCTGGCAGGAGCAGGACGACCTCGAGGTGTCGCTGCTGCGGATCGCCGATTGTGGGCAGCCGCAGCTGGTGGTCGATGGGGTGACGGCGACGCCGACCGGGAGTGGACGACGTCGGCGCGGCTGCTCGCGGCGGCCGACGGCTCGCCGCTGCGGCGCGCGGAGGCCCGCGCGAGCGACGGGACGGTGGTGCCGGCGACGATCGACGCGGCGAGCGGATCGATCTCGATCGCGCGGGCCGGGCTGCCGCGCGGCAAGCACTCGCTCGAGCTGGTGGCGGTCGACGAGGCCGGTCGCGAGGCGCGGGCGCGGGCGGTCGGATGGGTCGAGCCGGCGGCAGCGCGGCCGCAAGAGGGGCTGCTGTATCAGATCATGATCGACCGCTTCCGCGGACCGGACGGGGCGCCGCTCGCTCCGCCGGCGAGCCCGGGCGGACGCGCGGGCGGGACTTTGGCGGGCATCGAGGCGGAGCTCGACGCGATCGAGGCGCTCGGGGCGACTGCGCTGTGGCTGTCGCCGGTGTACGTGAATCCGGTCGAGGCCCGCGAGGGCCGCGGCGACGGGCACCTCTACGAGGGCTACCACGGCTACTGGCCGCTCGACTCGCGCGGAGTGGACCCGCGGATCGGCGGCGAGGCGGGGCTGCGCTCGCTGGTGACGGCCGCGCACGCGCGCGGGCTGCGGGTGCTGCTCGACCTGGTGCCCAACCACGTCTACGAGGACAACCCGCGCTACCGCGAGTCGCAGGCGCAAGACCTTTGGAACATGTCCGATCCGCCATGCGTGTGCGGGCTCGGCAGCTGCGACTGGGGGCGCTACATCCAAACGTGCTGGTTCACCCCGTACCTGCCCGACGTGCGGCTCGAGCGGCCGGAGGCGCTGCGCTGGGCCTACGAGGACGCGGTGTGGTGGACGGAGGCGTTCGACCTCGACGGGCTGCGGGTCGACGCGGTGCCGATGATGCCGCGGGCGGCGACCCGGCGGATCGCGGCGGAGGTGCGCGAGCGGCTGGCGCCGCGCGAGGCGAGCTTCTTCGTCGGCGAGGTGTTCACCGGGCCGGGCGCGTGGGGGATCGAGGTGATCCGCTACTACCTGGGGCCCGACGGGCTCGACAGCGTGTTCGACTTCCCGCTGATGTGGGCGCTGCGCGACGCGATCGCCCACGAGTCGGCCGGCTTCGCGGCGGTCGAGGCGTCGCTCGTCGAGGTCGAAGAGAAGACCGCGGGCAGCGGCGGGACGCTGACGCGGATGATCGGCAACCACGACGTCACGCGGTTCGTGTCGGAGGCGGCGGGCGGGACGGCGTCGGACCCGTGGGCCAGCCCGGAGCCGCAGCCGGACGCGGCGCTGCCGTACGAGCGCCAGGCGCTGGCGCTCGGGCTGGTGCTGACGCTGCCGGGGCTGCCTGTCGTTTATTACGGCGACGAGGTCGGGCTGGCCGGCGGGCAGGACCCCGACTGCCGGCGGGTGATGCCCGCTTGGGACGGGCTGGCAGAGCCGCAGGCGCGGCTGCTGGCGACCGCGCGCAGGCTCGGGACGCTGCGCCGCTGCTCGCCCGCGCTGCTCCGCGGGTCGCGGCGGGCGGTGGCGGTGACGGGCGACACGTACGCGTTCGAGCGGGCGACGCCGGCGGGGAGCGCGCGCTGGTGCTGGTGTCGCGGGCGGGGGAGGGGCGAGAGGTGGCGCTGACGGACCTGTCCCTGCAGCCAGGCGAGTACGTCGACGCGCTCACCGGCGAGGCGTTCACGCTCGCGCCGGCGGCGTCGGTGCCGATGGCGCCGCGCTCGCAGCGGGTGCTGCTGCCGGCCGGCGATCCGTGCCTGTGAGAGTGTGATGGGACATGTTCGAGGGGACATGGCACATCGGACATGCTTTCATGGACATGCTTGAAGAGGCATGTCTCTTCGAGCAGCTCGGGTCCGTCCGCGGGGGCGCCGGGCGGGCGGTCGACGCCGCTCCGGCGCGGAAGCGCGCGCGAACGCGGGCCGCTTGCGAGATCGCAGATCGCGGCCCGCGGGGCTGATTCGGGCCGTGGGCGAAGATTGCGCGTTCTCGCGCGGTGCCGGCGCTTGCGGCGGAATGTAACGTGTTCTAGGGGTGTAGAACGCGTTTCAAAGAAGGACGACCGCCTTGCTGCAAGCCCTGCTCGATCGTGTCTCGCCGCCCATCGATTCGATCCCGACGCCGACGCGCTGGCCGGTGTTCGGCCACATCCCGATGTTGACCCGTCACGGGCTCATGCCCGTGGTCGAGGCGGCGCGGCAGAAGCACGGCGACTTCTTCCGCCTGGTCGTCGGCAAGCACTCGCTGTTCGTGGCGCTGCACCCCGACGCGGTCGAGCAGATCTTGCTCACCGACAAGGACTCGTACGGCAAGCGCGACACGTACGACGCGATCCGCATGCTGGTGGGCGACGGGATCCTGACCAGCGAGGGCGAGCTGTGGCGACGCGAGCGGCGGATCGCCCAGCCGTCGTTCAACAAGGGCAGCGTGGCGGCGCTGGCCGGCAAGATGACGCGGCTGACCGAGCGCACGCTGGCCGACTGGACCCGGCGCTACCGCGTCGGCGACGAGTTCGACGTGTACTCGGAGCTGCTCGGGCTGGCGATGGAGATCATCGGCGAGACGCTCTTCAGCCTCGACCTGCGCGCGCAGGTGAGCGAGTCGGCGCATGCGTTCACCGTGGCGCTCGAGCAGGTGTCGGGGCGCGGCAACCAGATGCTGCAGCTGCCGCTGCGCTGGCCGACGCCCGGCAACCTGCGGCTGCGCAAGGCGCTGCGGACCCTCGACGAGGTGACGTTCGACATCATCGCGCGGCGGCGGGCGGCCGGCGCGCTGGGTGACGATCTGCTGGCGGCGTACCTCAACGCGCGCGACGAGGACGGCGCGCCGCTCGACCCGCGGCTGGTGCGCGACGAGATCGCCACGTTCTTCCTGGCCGGCCACGAGACCACCGCGATCGCGCTGGCGTGGACGTTCTACCTGCTCGGCACGCATCCGGCGGTGTGGGACAAGCTCATCGAGGAGGTCGACCGGCTCGAGGGGCGCGTGCCGACCGCCGAGGACGTGCAGTCGACGCTCGTCTACACCAAGGCGGTGCTGCAGGAGTCGCTGCGGCTGTATCCGCCCACCTGGAGCGGGGGCGCGACATCGTGGCCGAGACCGAGCTCGCGGGCCATCGCGTGTATCCGGGCGATCGCGTGCTCTACCTGCCATTCCTGATGCACCGCGACCCGCGCTTCTGGGACGACCCGGAGCGGTTCGAGCCGGCGCGGTTCATGCCCGGCGGGGCGCAAGCCCGGCACAAGCTGGCGTACATCCCCTTCAGCGCCGGTCCGCGCATGTGCATCGGCAACCACTTCACGCTGCTCGAGGGCACGCTGGTGCTGGCGATGATCGCCCAGCGCTTCCGCCTGTCGCTGAGCGCGCGGGCCCGGATCGCGCAGGAGTTCCAGATCACGATGCGGCCGCGCCACGGGGTCCTCGTTCGCGTCGAGGCCAAGCGTTGACGGACTCCGCGGGGTTGCATAAACCCAGGTGGATGACCGCAGTCCCGCTCCCCGGTGAGCTCACCCTGGTCGACGACCGCGCCCGCAGGATCCTCGACGCGGCGGTCCGGCTCGCCGAGACCGGCGGGTTCTCGGCGGTGCGCCTGCGCGACGTGGCCCAGGCCTCGGGCGTGGCCCTCGGCACGGTGTACAAGCGCTTCCGCAGCAAGGAGGACCTGCTCGTCGGCGTCCTCTCGCTCGAGCTGGTGGCGCTGCGCGAGCGCTTCGCCAGCGAACCGCTGCAGGGCGCGACCCGCCTCGAGCGGCTGGTCCAGTGCTTCGCCGCGCTGACCGAGACGCTGTGCGCCCGGCCCCACCTCGGCCGCGCGGTGATCCGCTCGGCCGCGACCGGGGAGAACGCCCTGGCGGAGCGGCTACAGCGGTTCCACACCGCGTTGATGGAGCTGATCGTCGGGGCGATCCGCGGGCGCGACGACGGGCCGGTCAGCGCGCTCGAGCTCGAGCGCCTGGCGGTGCTCGAGGACGTGTGGTTCTCGCGCCTGGTCGGCTGGACCGGCGGGCTCCTGACGCCCGAGATGGTGGTCGAGCAGGTGGCGCGCGCGGCCCGGCTGCTCTACGGCGAAGACGGCGACGCGTGAGGCCGTAGGGCGGCGCGAGCCCTCGCCGGCGAGCGCCGCCTCGCGTCGACGGGTTCGGGTCGGGACGCTCCGAGGACATGTCTCAAGAGGCATGTCTCCGGGGGCATGTGAATCCGGACATGTCGGAGCGAGCATGTCCATGAGGGCATGTGACAGCGGGGCGGCGACGACTGCGACTGACTCGGTGCTGCAGCCGATGACCTGCGAGGAGTTCACCTGTGAGGCGGCCTCGTGCGCGGTCGAGCAGGAGGGCGCGTTCGACTGGCGCGACGCGATCATCTACTTCGTGTTCGTCGACCGCTTCAACAACGGCGACCCGGGCAACGACGCGCTGACGGGGGTCGAGACGGCGGCCGACTGGCAGGGCGGCGACTGGGCCGGGGTGACCGCGAAGATCGAGGACGGTTACTTCAACGAGCTCGGCGTCAACACGCTGTGGCTGACGGTGCCGATGAACAACACGTCGGACGACGGCCTCGGCACCGACGGCCACCTGTACAGCGCGTACCACGGCTACTGGCCGACCGACCTGACGCAGACCGAGGAGCACTTCGGCACGCTGGCCGAGCTGCAGGCGCTGGTGACCGCGGCCCACGCGGCCGACATCAAGGTGATCCTCGACTACGCGATGAACCACGTCCATGTCAGCGCGCCGGTGTACGCCGACCACCCGGACTGGTTCAACCCGAACGACAACGGCAACGGCGGCGACTGCGTGTGCGGGGCCGGCTGCTCGTGGGACGGGGCCGACGGCGAGCGCTGCTGGTTCACCGACTACCTGCCCGACTTCATTCCAGCAACCAGGCGGCCCGCGACTACTCGGTGAACAACGCGATCCAGTGGATCAAGGACACCGGCGCCGACGGCTTCCGCCTCGACGCGGTCAAGCACATCAAGATGGAGTGGCTGACCGACCTGCGCGCGCGTGAAGGCCGACATCGAGCCGATGTCGGGGCAGCACTTCTACATGGTCGGCGAGACGTTCACCGGCGACAAGCCGACCATCAACAAGTACGTCGGCTGCGACAAGCTCGACGGCCAGTTCGACTTCCCGCTGCGCATGCAGATGGCCTACAACGTGCTGATGCGCCAGGGCACGATGACGGAGCTGGCCGACTTCTTCGACGGCAACAACAACTATTACAACGGCGGCGCGGCGGTGATGAGCACGTTCATCGGCAATCACGACATCCCGCGCGCGATCCACCTGGCCGAGGACACGCCGGTGTGGAACAACCAGTGGGCCGACGGCAAGGACAAGGCGTGGAACGGCAAGCCGGGCCTGCCCGCCGGCGCGGCGGCGTTCGAGCGGCTCGGCCTGTCGTTCACGATGCTGTACACCTCCCCCGGCGCGCCGCTCGTCTACTACGGCGACGAGGTCGGGATGCCCGGCGCCGGCGACCCCGACAACCGCCGCTTCATGCAGTGGGACAATCACTCGAGCGGGCAGACCTGGCTCTTGGGGCATATCCAGGATCTGGGGGCGATCCGCGCGGCCCACCCGGCGCTCCGCCGCGGCTCGTACACCCGGCTCGGCGCCGACGCCGACACCATGGCCTACTCGATGGCCGGCGAGGGCGAGACGGTGTGGGTCGCCCTCAACCGCAGCGACGCCGGCAAGTCGGTCGGCGGGCTGCCGGCGATGGCGCTCAAGGACGAGCTCTCGGGCGAGACGGTCGACGGGCCGACGGTGATGGTGCCGGCCCGCTCGGCGCGGGTGCTCGTCGCGCCGTGAAGATGGGACATGTCCTTCGGGACATGCCTTGTGAAACGAGCGGACGCCGGCGCTCGTGAGCCGGGCGCGGCCGGCGTCGCGCCCGCAGCGGGCGGAGGCGAGGGCGAGCGCCGGGCCGCGACGCGCGGAATGGCGAGAGGGCGACACGGTGTGATCATAGCCACGCGCGGCGGCCGGCAGCGGCGGGCGGCGGGGGAGCGGCGATGGTGGTGATTGCTGGCCCCGAGGACAGGTGTGGACATTGCCGGGCCGCCGGCCGCAGCGGGCCCCGGGGGCCGCGGACGGGCGGGCGGGCGGTCACTGGCGCGGGCGCGGTCCTCGGCCATACGCCTTGGCATGCAGCTCCGCCGACCCCGCATCCTGCTGATCTCGACGGGCGCCGTGGCCCTGCTGCTGGCCGGGGCCAAGTTCGCGGTGCTGGCCGCGGGGCCGTCGGGGCCGAAGCCCGCGACCGAGGCGACGCGCGAGGCCAACGCGGCGCTGCTCCAGCAATTGCCGTTCGGCGACCGCGCGGACTTCGAAGACGCCGAGCGGGGCCTGATCGCTCGCCCGCACACGCTGACGATCACCGACGCCGACGGCAACGTGGTGTGGGACCTCGAGCCCTTCAAAAATTCATCCGCCGCGACGCGCCGGCCCCCGAGACGGTGAACCCGAGCCTGTGGCGCCAGGCCCAGCTGAACATGATCTACGGCCTGTTCAAGGTGACGGAGCGGGTCTACCAGGTCCGCGGCTTCGACCTGGCGAACATCACGTACATCAAGGGCGACCGCGGGTGGATCGTGATGGACCCGCTGCTGACGATCGAGTCGGCGAAGGCCGCGCACGCGCTGGTCAAGCAGCACCTCGGCGACCGGCCGATCGTGGCTGTGATCTACAGCCATTCGCACCCCGATCATTACGGCGGGGTGCGCGGGCTGGTCGACGAGGCCGACGTGCGCTCGGGCCGGGTGCGGATCATCGCCCCGGAGGGCTTCATGGCCCACGCGGTCAGCGAGATGGTGCTCGCGGGCTCGGCGATGGCTCGCCGCGCGGCGTACATGTACGGGATGTTTCTCCCGCGCGACGCCCAGGGCAACGTGGGCAGCGGCCTCGGCATCGCCAACGCGACGGGGACGGTGTCGCTCATCGCGCCGACGCAGTCGATCACGAAGACCGGGCAGGAGCTGGTCATCGACGGGGTGAAGATGGTGTTCCAGCTGACGCCCGACACCGAGGCGCCGGCGGAGATGAACACCTACTTCCCGCAGTTCAAGGCGATGTGGATGGCCGAGAACGCGACCCATACCCTTCACAACATCCAGACGCTGCGCGGGCCCCGGTCCGCGACGCGCTGGCGTGGGCCAAGTACCTGCAGCAGACGATCGAGCTGTACGGCGACGGGACCGAGGTCAAGTTCCAGGCCCACCACTGGCCGATGTGGGGCCAGAAGAACGTGCGCGACTACCTCGAGAAGCAGCGCGACCTCTACAAGTACATCCACGATCAATCGCTGCACATGCTGAACTTCGGCTATCTCGGCACCGAGATCGCCGAGTACCTGCATTGCCGCCGGCGCTGGCGCAGTACTGGCCGAACCGCGGCTACTACGGGACGGTCCGCCACAACGCGCGGGCGGTGTACGACCGCTACATGGGCTTTTACACCGGCAACCCGTCGGACCTGAACGAGCTGCCGCAGGAGCCGGCGGCCCGCAAGTACGTCGAATACATGGGCGGCGGGGCGGCGGTGCTGGAGCGCGCCCGCGCCGACTTCGCGCGCGGCGAGTACCGCTGGGTGGCGCAGGTGCTGCGCCACGTGGTGTTCGCGGACCCGGACAGCGCGGCCGCGAAAGAGCTGCTGGCGGACGCGTACGAGCAGCTCGGCTACCAGGCGGAGTCGGGCCCGTGGCGCTCGGAGTACCTGCAGGGCGCCTACGAGCTGCGCCACGGGGTGCCCGAGGGCGAGCCGATCGACCCGAGCGGCCGCGACACGCTGCGCGCTGCCGCCGGCGCTGCTGTTCGACTACCTGGCGGTCCGCCTCAACGGGGCGCGCGCGGCCGCCAAGACGCTGAAGCTGGACGTCGAGCTCACCGACCTGAAGGAGCGCTACGAGCTGACGGTCGACCGCGGGGTGCTGAACTACACCCGCCGCACCGCCGAGGTCGACGGCGCCGACGCCGGCCTGGCGCTGCAGAAGCTGACCCTGATCGAGCTGCAGCTCGGCAAGACGACGATCGAGCAGGCGATCGCAACCAAGGCCCTGAAGCTGCGCGGCAACCGGGCGGCCGTCGAGGAGTTCTTCGGCCTGCTCGACCGCTTCCCGCCGTCGTTCGCCATCGTCACGCCGTGACGGACATGTCGATTCGGACATGCGCTCAGGAGCATGTCCTAGGAGGCATGTCCGAAAGGACGGGTCACGCCGGGGTCGCGGCGCGGCTGCGGCGGAGCAGCGGCCAGCTGACGAGCACGAGGACCGCGAACGAGGCGGTCATGACGAGGCGCGAGCTGAGCACGAACAGGGCGATCGCGGCGTCGTCGGCCCCGACCCACTTGAAGCCGCCGACCCATCCCGCCTCCTGGATTCCCAGCGCCCCCGGCGTGAAGCCCAGCATGCCCGCGAGCTGGCCGACCGGGGTGGCGGCGGCGATCTGGAAGAAGCTGAAGTCGACGCCGATCCCGGCCGCGGTCGACCAGAACAGCAGCATGACCGAGAGGTAGCGCAGCAGGCTGAGCGCGCCGATCTGCACCGCCAGGCGGCGGTCGACGATCGGCGGGTCGAGCTCGGGCTCGTCGACGGCGACGCGGCGCAGGCGGGCTCGCAGGGCGCGGGCGGCCGCGTACGCGCGCAGGGCCAGGCGCGTCAGCGGGGCCAGGCACACCGCGGCGAGCGCGGCGAACAGCAGGCACACGCCGGCGAACGAGCCGGCCGCCTGGGTGGCGTCGAATTGGCCGCGCCAGGCGACGAGGGCCCAGGCGAGCAGCATGACCGGGAGCACGAGGTCGAACACGCGCTCGAGCACCGCCTGGGTGATCGCGTGGCCGAGGCCGCGCTGCGAGCCGGCGTTGCGCAGGGCGACGCCGCGGCCGACGATGTCCATGACGAACGCGGAGCTGACCTGGCCGAGGATCTTGGTCAGGGCGAGGCTGTGGAAGTAGGCGATGTGCGGCAGGCGGTTGCCGCCCATCGCCTCGGCCATCAACCGCCAGCGCGCGCTGGTCACCAGGGTGGCGGCGAAGGTCGCCAGCAGGCACACGCCGAGCCAGCCGGGCCGCGCTCGGCGCGCGCGAAGGCGGCCCGCAGCTCGTCGGCGCCCGGCACCAGCCACCACACCAGGCCGGCGAGCAGGCCGAGGCCGAGCAGCAGCTTGAGCGCGGTGCGCAGCCGCGGGCTCACGCGCGGGCCCTCCTCGGGGACATGTCCGAAAAGACCTGTTGCATCGGGCAGAAACGTCGGGACATGTGCGAAGAGCTAGGCGCTCGCGGGCACGCGCGGGCGCGGGCGGGCGCAGGTCGAGCGCGGCGCGCCAGCCGAGGCGCAGACGCAGGCTGGCGGCGATGCCGAGCGCGGCGATCATGGCGAGCTGGCAGGTGTAGAGGAAGAAGGCGTAGGTCGAGCCGCCGGCGCGGACGACGTCGGGCGGGAGGAACAGGCCGAGGCCGGCGGCGACGCCGAGCTGGAAGGTGCCGACGTGCGCGGGCGGGCCGGGCACGAGCAGGGTGAGGTTGAGGACGGCGAGGACGGCGAGCGCCTCGAGCGGGCCGAGGTCGAGGCCGCAGGCGCGCGCGAGCAGGGCCATGCCGAACACGTTGGTGCCCCAGTAGGCGACGGTGCCGAGCAGGAACAGCACGAGCGGCCGCAGCGACGGCAGGGCGCGCAGGCCGTCGGCGAGGCCGCGGGCGACGTCGGCGAGGATGGCGGCCGGCCGCGCGGCGATCCGCCCGAGCCCGCGGCGCAGCAGCAGCTCGAGCGCGGCGGGCCAGCGCGCGAGGACGACGAGGACGGCGAGGGCGCCGGCGAACAGGGCGAAGGCGGCCGTGCAGGCGGCGTAGAGGCCGCTCAGCGAGGGGACGTCGGGCGCGCCGGCGGCCGCGACGAAGAAGGCCGCGCACACGCACAGGCCGTCGACGACGCGCTCGATGGCGACGGTGCCGAGCAGCGACTGGCCGGGATGCCGCTGCGCCGCGCGAGCAGGGCCGGCCGCACCAGCTCGCCGAGCCGCCACGGCAAGGCGACGATCCACAGCGCGCCGGCGAGACCTACGAGCATGACGTCGCCGAAGCGCACCTGCCCCAGAGGCCTGACGAGGAACCACCACCGGGCGGAGCGCAGGAAGGCGTACAGCAGCAGGGTGGCGAGGTAGGCGGGCAGACCCCAGGCGGCGATCTCGAGCGCGTCCGGCACCGGATCGAGCTGGCGCTGGACCAGCCACAGGGCGAGGCCGGTGATCACCAGCGACAGGCCGACGCGCAGCCACGGACGCCCGGAGGCGGGCGCTGCGGTCGGCGCGGGAGCGGGCTCGGTCGTCACTGCTGGCGAGAGTGTCCCCGGGGCGGCGGCGAATGTCAGGGCCCTGGTTCGGACCCGCCGACGATCGCCGCCCGTCGCCGTGGAGACGGCTCACGCAGGGCCGATCCGGCCCGCCGGGCCCTCGCTCGCGGCAGGGCTCGACGACCCGCGCGCACCAGGGGAGCGCCGCGCTCGCCGGAGAGGTGATGCACCCGCCCGAACTGCTCGCGGCAGCGAGGCGGCGAGCCGTGACGCGAGGCGAGTCGGACGCGTGCCGACCCGAGCGACGCGCGAGGCGGGGCGGACGCCTTCCCAGCAAGCGACGCGCGCACGACGAGCTTCGGGTCGGCCGCAGGGGAGGGCACGTGCGCCGCTTCGTCGCGAGGCCGCCGCGACGGCGCGACCTAACGCAAAGAGCGGCGCAGGGCGCCGCTCTCGTGTGGTCAGGTTGTCAGGATTACGAGCGGCCGCGAGGGCTCACTTCTTCTTCGCGCTGCGGAACCGGCTCAGGTCGTTGGGCAGGTCGGCGACCGCGGGGAAGCTCTTCTCGGGGTGGAGCTTGCGGGCGCGCTCGAGCAGGGTCTCCTCGCTCTCGCGGCGCTCGGGGTCGGGGACGCAGCACTCGACCGGGCACACGGCCTGGCAGGCCTCGTAATCGTGGAACCCGACGCACTCGGTGCAGAGGTTGGGGTCGATGACATACCGGTCGTCGCCCTCCGAGATCGCCTCGTTGGGGCACTCCGGCTCGCACGCGCCGCAGTTGATGCACTCTTCAGTGATGTGGGTCGCCATGGGTAAAACTGGGCTCCTTCCGGGCCGGGGCCACGCGCCCGCAGTGTGCCACGCCTGGACGGCGGCGGCGCAGCAGGTGTGGCGCGCAACATGTGACCTTGCGTCAAGGTCGCGCGCCGCCCCCCGCAGCGACCGCCGTCAGGCCTGCAGGAGCGCCTCGATGTCCCGGCGCAGGTCCCGGAAGCCCGCGAGCACGCGTTCGGCCTCGGCGGCGCGGGCCTCGTCGTCCCCCTGGGCGGGCTCCGAGACGATCGCCAGGACGTAGGCGCCGCCGACGAACGCGCAGCAGAGGCGGCCGTGACTTGCCTCAATCAAGATCTCACAGTGGCCTCGGCCGCGATCTTGGAACCATGAAGTCAGCCGCTCGGCGGCCCGGTCGAGCTGGGCGCCGAGGATCTGGACCTCCAGGGCGGTGGTGCGGGCCTCGTCGAAGACGAGGTCGACGGCGTCGCCCTGGTCGTCGCTGAGCACCGCCCCGCGCACGGCGGTCTCACGCGTGATGTAGTCGGCCAACACGCGGCCGAACTCGCTGAACCCGGAAAAAATCTCGGCCATGCAGTGCGGCCATATTGCGCTGACGGGCTACATCTCGTCATCGCTGCCGGTGCAGGCAGCGATTCCGAGCGCGGTCTGGTACGCGCAGGTGGCGTCGATCAGGCGCTGGCTGACCTCCATGGCCGCCGCCTCGTCCTCGCCGGTGCGCACCAGCTCGGCGTAGGTGTCCCAGTCGGCGAGGTAGGCCTCGGTGTTCATCATCGCCGACTTCATCCCGGCGACGATGAGCTTGGCGTAGGTGCGCCCCTCGACCGCGCCCTTGTAGCTCGGCGGGATCCCGAGGCCCTCGCCGAACGCCTGGTCGGCGTAGTTGCGGGTGCGCTTGGCGAACGCCTTGTCCATCTCGATGGCGATCAGCGTGCCGCTGATCATCGCCGGGTCGCCGGCCAGCATGCCCTCGATGACGGCGATGCCGGGGGTGTTGCGGCCCTCCAGGCGGTCGCGCACGAGGCCGAACACGCCGAGCGCGCGGGCGGCCAGGGCGGTGTCGGCGGCCATGGTGGCGCCGATCGCCTGACCGACGATGTCGCGGTGGGCGGCCCGGAACAGGGTCTTCTCGATGATCTGCTTGTTCGGGGGATCCGCCAGTCGTCGATCGCGGTGGCCGGGGGCTCGCCGCTGATGCCGTCGTGGCCGGCGGCGAAGGCGGCGTCGATGTCGGCGATCATCGGGTCGCCGGCGCCCTCCCAGCCCTCGGCCTGGGCCCGCTCGGCGAGGCTGCGCAGGGCGCCGTCCCACACGCAGTGGGCCTCGTCCCAGGCGGCGTACTTGTCCTCGGCGCCGGTCTCGACGGCCGAGAGGTTGGCCCGCGCTGGAACATCAGGCTGGTGTACAGGTGGCCCTCGGCGAGCGCGGCCCCGGGGCCGTCACCGGTGGCCAGGGCGGCCGTGATGGCGCTGTCGTCGTCGCGCATGTTGGCGGTGTCGAGCGCCTGCACGTAGACCTTGAGGGCGTCGGTGTAGGCGGTGGTGGCGGCGGCGGCGTCGGCGTCGGCGGTGGCGGCGAGGAAGGTCGCGGCCCCGGTCATGGCGTCCTTGCAGGCCTGGCTGGCGTGGTCGCCGAGGGTGTGCGGGTTCAGGTCGCCGCCGGGCTCGCCGGTGGTCCCGGCGGTCGGCTCGTCCTCGGTGGTCGTGGGCCCCGCCGTCTGGGTGCCTTCGGTCGCCGGCCCGTCGGTGGTCGGCTCGGTCGTCGTGGCGTCGGTGGTGCCGTCCGTCTCCGATTCGTTGCCGGGGCAGGCGGCGAGACCGAGCGAGAGGGCGAGTAGGGGAAGGCTGCGCAGGCGCATGAAAGTCTCCTGATGGACGCTTGGGAGCGAACGGCGCCGGTCATAATGAAAAGGAAAATCATTTGCAAGGTCATTTGTTTCCTGTCTCTTGGGGAGACTTACCTGCTTGACCCCGGGGACTGCGGTGCTACAGAACCCCAAAAATGAAAACGATTTTCAATATTGCCCTCGCCGGCACGGCGACGGTCACGTGGGGCTGCGTGGGCTTCGAGCCGATGCAGCCGGACACGTACGAGGGCGACGGGCTGCCGCCGGAGGTCGACCTCTGTGAAGGCTGTCCCGAAGACCAGCCGCTCCGCGGCGAGCTGATGCTGATCGTCAACACCAAGCCGACCGACGGCGGGGCCAACTTCCAGTCCAACTTCCCGCTCGACGACAAGGGCCGGTTCGTCGGCAACGCGCTGTACCTGTACGACCCGTCGAAGCCGTGCGACGCGGGCGGCTGCCTGGCCAAGCTCGGCAACCTGTGGCTCGACGACAAGATGGGCCCGATCTCGCTGGCCGACACGTCGCTGCTGCGCTTCACCGTGCGCGACCTGGCCTGGCACCCCGACAAGGGGCTGTGGGGCCTCAGCTACGACCCACTCAACGACGAGTGGGGGCTGATGACCCTCGGTGTGCCCGACTGGACGCGCGCCGACAACCGCGTCGAGAGCGTCCGCTACGCCTTCAAGTACGGCGACGTGAAGGACCCGGCGACCGACGCCTGCTACTGGCGCCAGAGCATGACCGGGCTCGAGTTCGTCGGTGACTCGCTGTTCGCCGGCTCGGCCGGCAAGCCCGGCAACGGCCTCGACGCCCGCGGCGCGCTGTTCCTGCTCGACCCCGCGTTCCTGGCCGCGCCCAAGCACTGCGTGCTGCCGAGCGACATCAGCCAGGACCCGGTGTACTACGCCTGCGCGCCGATCTGCTCGGTCCACGCCGAGTTCGAGGAGAAGGTGGGTGTCTCCGGGGACATGGCGCCGGGGCCAGGCGGCGACGTGCTCGCGCTGGTCCGCGGCGAGATGTCCGAGACGTTCCCCGCGGGTCGCCACGAGCTGCTGCGGGTCGCGGCGACCGGCGAGCTGCCGGAGCCGCGCGCGTACGGGCCGTACATCGACGATATCCCGGCCGGCTCCGAGATCGAGGGCCTGGCGCGCGTCCAGGGCGCGCTGTACGGCGTCGGCATCGGCGGCACGGTCTACAAGATCACCGAGCCGACCGCCGAGTCGCCGGGGTCGTGGAAGTTCGCGGTGCACGACGAGCTCGGGCCGCTGTTCACCGATCCCGCTCGCAGCCTGCGGATCCGCGGGGCCACGGCCGTCGTCGTGCCCTGAGCCGTCGTGTCGTCGCTCGCGCTCCAACTGCTCGCCCTGCTGCTGGCGGCCGACCCGCGCGGGTACGACGGGCCGGACGCGGCGCCGGACGTACCTGCCCCAGGGGACAGGCCCGATTGGACATTCTCCAAGGGACCTGCCCCGAAGAGCATGGCCGAAGAGCCAGGCGAGGGCGAGGCCGCCGAAGCGGCCGAGGCGGGCGCGGCGGCGGGCCCCGGCGCGCCCCCGGTGGAGCCGCCGGCGGCGAGCGGCGGCGAGCTGCTGCCGGGCGAGTCGCGCGACATCGAGGTCACGACCGACCTGCTCGGCCGCTCGAGCCGGGTCGACGCCCACCGCCACGCGGGCGGGCGGCAGGTGGTCGACGTCGACCAGGCGAAGGCCCAGGGCGCGAGCGGGGTGGCCGAGCTGCTCGACAAGGTCCCGGGGGTGCGCGCGGTCGAGGGCGCGTCGGGGCTGTCGACGTCGGCGACCAAGCTGAACCTCGCGGTCCGCGGCGCCGACCCGCGGCTGTCGGAGCAGGCGACGGTGCTGCTCGACGAGGTGCCGGTGGCGCCGGCGCCGTACGGCGCGCCGTCGATGGTGCTGTTCCCGCTGTCGCTGTTCCAGATCGCCCGCGTCGACACCGTGCGCGGCGGCTCGTCGGTGCGCTTCGGGCCGTGGACGTCGGGCGGCGTGTTCAACATGGTGTCGCACCCGATCCCGAAGAACCCGACGGTGTCGGTGTTCGCCCAGTCGGACCAGTTCGGCGACGCCGGCGCGGCGGCCTCGTACGGCGGCACGCATAAGGGCATCGGCGTGTACGTCGAGTACGCGCCGCGGTTCGGCAAGACGTACCGCGAGCACAGCGAGTTCCAGAGCCACGGCGGGATCGTCAAGTTCGCGGTGCCGGTGACGAAGCGGCTCGAGCTGCTGTCGAGCACGCACCTGTTCTGGGAGAAGACCAACCTGCCGGGCGGCGTCGACTCCGAGACCTACGCGAAGGACCGGTTCACCAGCAACCGCCCGTACGACACCTTCAACGGCCACCGCGAGGGCACGAGCCTCAAGCTGCACTGGCGGCCCAAGGCCGAGCACGAGCTGCAGGTGATCGCGTTTTACAGCCACACGCTGCGGCGCGTGGTCCAGGCGACCAACGAGGACCGCAACCTCGGCGCGGCGCCGACCTTCCTGCTCGTGCAGCCGCGGGCGTTCGACGTGGTCGGCATCGAGCCGCGCTACGCGTTCCGCGTGCGCCACCGCGGCGGCTTCCACGACCTCTCGATCGGCACCCGCGGGGTGTTCGAGACGGCGCGGATCCGCGGCTTCCGCGTCGAGTTCCCCGACCGCCCCGGCGACAAGCTCGAGGCCGACGGCGACGCGCGTGTGCCCGCGCGGCACCATCCTGCCGGAGGGCTCGCCCAACGCGCTGCGCTGCTTCGACGGCCGGATCGGCGGCTACTCCCTGTACCTCGAGGACAAGATCTACCTGCTCGACACCAAGCTGGTGCTGACCGCCGGCGTGCGCCTCGAGCTGACCAAGCAGAGCTTTTACAACGTGCTCGAGGGCCTGAGCTACCCGCGGCCGCTGTACGGCGGGCCGCTGCCGGCGGCGTCGGTGTGGTACGGCGGCGACCACGTCGGGCTCTACCTCGGCTACGGGCGCTCGTTCGGGGCCCCGAGCTACCTGTCGGGGGCGATCCAGCCGATCAACCCCGGCGAGGCGATGGGCCGGGCGCTGCGCTTCATCAAGCCCGAGCTGGCCGACACCGTCGAGGCCGGCGTGAAGCTGATGGAGCTCGGCGGGGTGTACGCGACCGTCGACGGCTGGTACCGCTACTTCAACAACCTGCGCGACGAGGGCGAGAACGCGATCGACATCATCCCGGCGGCGCACACCTACGGCGCCGAGGTCGACCTCGAGTGGCTGCCCGGCGAGGTGTGGGAGAAGGTCGACGGGCTCGAGCTCAACGTCGGCTACGCGTACAACGGCAGCCGGGTGCTGCGCGACCTCTACACCGGCAACCGCATGCCGTGGTACCCGGCGCACGAGGTGTGGGGCTCGGCCAGCTACGAGGCGCCGTTCGGCCTGCGCGTCGGCACCAAGGTCGAGTTCGTCGACAAGCAGTACACCGACTACGCCAACTGGGACGCGCCGCGCGCGACCGGCGAGGTCGGGACCATGCCGGCCTACACGCTGATGGGCGCGTGGCTCGGCTACCGCGCCAGCTTGCCCGCGGGCTGGCGGCTCGAGGCGACGGTCGGCGTCAAGAACCTGCTGAACGAGCAGTGGTTCACCCGCTCCGACGACATCAACGGCGGCATCCTGGCCATGCGCCCGCGCACCTTCTACTTCAACCTGGGCTTCGCCCACGAGTGGATCCGCGGCAAGGCCGGTGAGCAGGCCCGCGCCAGCTGGAAGCGCGGCAAGGTCAACCGCCGGGTCTGGACCGCCGGGGTGCGCCGCGTCGAGCGGTGGTTCTGGCGCACGTGGGGGGCCTTGATGTGATGACATTGTTTAAAGAGCATGTCCGAAGGAGCATGTCCTCATGAGCATGCGACGCGGCCTGTTCAAGTGGCACCAGGCGATCGGCGCGACGCTGTCGGCGGTGTTCGCGGTGATCGCGTTGACGGGGGCGATCCTGGTGTTCCGCGGCTGCATGAAGACGCCGGCCCCGAGCGCGCCGGTGGTCGAGCAGCCGCTGCCGCTCATGGAGCTCCTGGCGCGCGCGCAGCGCGAGGCCGGCGACGAGGCGATCACCGACATCGGCCTGGCCACCGAGCCCGACGAGCCGTGGGTGTTCTGGGTCGACGACGACGACGAGACGGTGCTCTACTTCGCCGGCGACGGGGCGCTGATCGAGCGCCGGCGCACCGCTGGCGGCCTGACGCAGCTGCTCTTCAAGCTGCACACCGGCGAGATCGTCGGTCTGCCGGGGCAGGCCCTCGCGCTCGCCGCGGGCCTCGGGATGCTCGCGCTGGTCGCCACCGGCCTCGGTATGATCGTCAGCCGCCGCCGCCCGCGCGGCTGAGCGAAAGGACAGACGCGAATGCACCTGGTGCTGCAAGAGCCCGAGATCGAGGGCGTGTCGATCCTCTACAGCGTCGAGCGCCTGGTCGCGCACATCAAGACGCGGTACCAGGAGGCGATCGTCGCCGACACGAGCGCGTACGGGCGGATCCTGTTCCTCGACGGCCTGGTCCAGTCGGCCGAGGCCGACGAGGCGCTCTACCACGAGGCGCTGGTCCACCCGGCGCTGGTGCTGCACGGCCGGCCGCGGCGGGTGCTGGTCGGCGGGACCGGCGAGGGCGCGGCACTGCGGGAGATCCTCCGCCACCGCTCGGTCGAGACGATCGTTTCGGTCGACCTCGACGCGGAGGTGGTGGCGCTGTGCAAGGAGCACCTGCCGTCGTGGCACGCCGGCAGCCTCGACGACCCGCGGGTCGAGCGCGCACCGAGGACATCTTCGACACGCTGCGCCAGGCGGCGCCCGGCAGCTTCGACGTCATCGTCCTCGACGTCACCGACCCGACCGACGAGGGGCCGTCGGCGGCGCTGTTCTCGACCCGCTTCTTCGAGCTGGTCCTGCGCGCGCTGGCCGACGACGGGGTGTGCGTGCTGCAGGCCGGCGAGCTCGACCCGCTCGACCTCAAGCTGGCCCGCACGGTCCGCAGCACGCTGCAGGCGGTGTTCCCCCACGTCCGCTTCGCCCACGGCTTCGTGCCGTCGTTCCACTGCCTGTGGGGCTTCGCCTTGATGTCGCGCCGGCCGCTGGAGGCCGAGCCGGCCGACCTGGCCGCCCGGATCGCCGCGCTCGGCGAGCTGCAGTGGTACACGCCGGTCAGCCACCGCGCGGCGCTGGAGCTGCCGCCGATCCTGCGCCGCCGCATCGAGCAGCCCGGCGACGTGATCACCGGCGACGGCGAGCTGCTGTCCTATACGACAGGCTCCCGGGGACAGGGCGATTAGGCCAGGGCTGAAGGGACATGTCCGTATGGTCTGGAGCCGGACGAACCAGCTGATCGCGGCGGCGGCGGCGAGCCTCGGGGCCCGCGCCGAGCCGCTCGGGCGCGAGCACACCGATTACTTCATGCGCCTGTCGCTCGGGGAGCGGCAGGCGATCGTCAGCAAGACGCGCTCGCCGTTCCTGACGCAGGTGGCCCAGGGGCTGGCCAACAACAAGCACCTGAGCCGCGAGCTGCTGCGCGCGGGGGCTGCCGTGCGCCGAGGGGGTGCTGGTCGACGAGGCCGGCGACATCCACGGGCCCGCCGTGCGGGGGCTGCTGGCGCGCCACGGGCGGCTGGTGGTCAAGCCCAACTGGGGGAACCGCGGGGTCGGGGTGGCGACCGACGTGCGCGACCTGGCGACGCTGTCGCGCGCGCGCGACCGGGCCCGCGCGATCGACCTCGACGAGGAGGTGCTGATCGAGCCGTTCATCCCGGGGACCAACTTGCGGGTGGCGGTGATCGGCGGCCAGCCGATCGCGGCGGTCGAGGTGGTGCGGCCGAAGCTCGCGGCCGGCAGCAGCGCCGAGGCGCAGGTGGCGGCGCTGAACGGCGACGCGCGGCGCGGGACGTGGGCGGCGCCGAGCCTCTGTCCCATGGACCAGATCGAGATCGAGGAGGATCTCGAGGGCCACCTCGAGGTGTACGGCTTGGAGCTCGATGCGCCGATCCCCGCAGGGCGCGAGGTCGAGATCACGGGCGAGGAGCTGGCGGTGATCGATCGGACCGACGAGGTCGATCCGCAGTGGCTGGCGGTCGCGGCGTCGGCGTGCGATCTGCTGGGGGTCGACGTCGGCGGGGTCGATCTTCGCGGGCCCATGGCCGCGTTCACGCGCCCTCCGGCGGAGGCCGCGGGGGCGGCGCTGTTGCTCGAGGTCAACGTGGTGCCGGCGCTGCACCTGCACGCGCTGCCGACGGAGGGGCGCGCGCGGCCGGTGTTCGCGGCGTTCGTCGCCTACTGCCTGCAGCGCCGGGTGCGCCGCCGCCCTGCGCCGTGGTGCGCGTGTAGGGCCGAGCGGCGCGCTCTTGCGGCCCTGCGGCTGCAAAGACCCTGGTGCGGCCGCAAGCGGCGCGCCGCGTCGCTTGTCGGGTCTCGCGGGGTCGGCTATGCCCGCGACGAGGAGTGCTTCTAAAAATAAAAATATGATGACGTACATGCAACATGGATGGGCGCGTGCAGCGAGCTGTGCAGCGCTGTGGCTGGTGAGCGGCTGCGGTCAGAGCGGCGGCACGACCGAGGCCGGCGAGACCGGCGAGACGACCGCGAGCACGGCGGCGACCGCCGACACGAGCTCCGGCAGCGCGGCGACGACCGGGTCGGGCGGGCCGACGGAGGGCGGGAACACCGGCGGGGAGACGGAGGCGACGTCGACCGGCGGGGAGACGACGACGACGACCGGGGAGACGACGACGACCGGGACCACGACCACGGGCGAGACGACGACCACGAGCACGACGGGCGAGACGACGGCCGGGACGACCGCGGAGACGACCGGCGAGACGAGCACCGGCGGCAACGTGTGCGACGGCTTCGAGCCGCCGGGCTGTTTCGATAAGGGCTGTCCCGAAGGACAGGAGTGCAACACGGAGGTCGAGTGCGTGCCGTCGGCGTGCCTGTGCGACGAGGAGACGCAGCAGATCGTCTGCACCCCGGACTGCGGCGGCGGCACGTGCGTCGACGCGGCCCTGTGCGATCCGGTCGCCTGCGACCTGTTCTGCGAGTTCGGGTTCCAGAAGGACGAGATGGGCTGTGAGATCTGCGCCTGCAACCCGCCGCCGGGCTGCGGCTGCCAGGTCGACGCCGACTGCGTCAAGGCCAGCCCGGGCTGCTGCTCGTGCAACATGGGCGGCAGCGAGGTCGCGGTCGCCGCGGCCTGCCTCGATCAGCTCGAGCCGTGCCCGCTGCCCCCCGACCAGGTGGCGTGCCCGGCGGTCTACCTGTGCACCGACGCGCAGGCGGTGTGCCTGCAGGGGCAGTGCGTGCTGCAGTAGCGCGGCGAGCCGGGGCGGGCGTCCGCGGGGAGAGCTCCTGCCGCGGTTCGTCCCGGACGCGACGCCGATGCCCGAGGACATGTCCTTCGAGGAATGTTCTCGAGGACATGTCCTTTCGAGCATGGACTTCCGGATCGCAGGCTCGGGCCGCTGAGCGGGCGGACCGCCGCGGCAGAGGGGCCGCAGGCGAGCAGCGGGCCGAGCGGAGGCGTCGGGGCGGCGGGCCGGCGACGGGCGGCGGGCGGCTCGCGGGCTTGCGCGCGCGGAGGGCCGGGCCACGCTGCGTCGAAGGAGTCCGAAGATGCGATCTCGCCATGGTCGGTGGTCCTGTCGGCGGCGGCGCTGGCGTGCGACGTCCTGCCGTCCGGCGTGGTGGTGCAGGCGGCGGCGGAGGCGGTGCCGGTGGCGGCCCAGCCGACCGAGGTCGATACGGCGCCCGCCGGAGGGCCGTGCGAGGGGTTTCAGCAGCCGGGGTGCGTGCAGTCGGGGTGTCCTGAAGGACAGGTGTGTCAGAAGGGCCCGCAGTGCGTGCCGTCGCTGTGCGCCTGCGACCCGCAGACGGGCCAGACGACGTGCAGCCTCGACTGCGGCGGCGGGGTCTGCGTCGACGCGGCCGCGCAGTGCCAGCCGGTGCTGTGCAAGCTGCTGTGCCCGTTCGGGTTCGACACCGACGAGCGCGGCTGCGAGGTGTGCCAGTGCAAGCAACCGCCGCGCTGCGCCTGCGTCGACGACGGGGACTGCACCAAGGTGGTCGGAGGTTGCTGCCCGTGCGACCTGGGAGGCCGCGAGCTGGCGATCGCCACCGACTGCGTCGACCGGCTGGTGCAGTGCCCGGTGCCGCCCGACGAGGTGCCGTGCGTGGCGATCGACCAATGCACGGCCAAGGTCGCGCGCTGCGTCGCCGGCGAGTGCGTGCTGCAGAACTCGTTGTGAGGGGCGGCCGCAGGTGCGGTGAGGTTGTCCCGGGAGGGCGCTCGTGCGGAGGGAGGGCTGCTCGACGCTTCGGGGGCGCACGCGGGCGGCTGCGGGTACCGTGAGGCTCCGGGGGGCTCGCGGAGCGCCGTAGGTCGATGCGGTCGTGATGAATCGCGGCGCTCGACGAGCTGCGGCGTCGAGCGCCGGTCGACGCGAGGTTGGTGCCGTCGCGGAATCAGGGGGCCGTCGCATGGGGGCGGCGCGACCCGCTGCCGCGGACGGCCCGCGCCGCGGGGACGAGGCCGGTGTTCACCCGGCGAAGGCATATTGCCGAAAGGGCATGTTTGAAAGGACATGTCGTGAGGATCGGCTGCGGCGTCGCGGGTGCGCGCGGGCGCGCGTGATCGCGGACGCGCGGATCGGCGCGGTGAAACGAGCTCCCGCGAGCGCGCGGGGCGGTCTACTCTGGTGAGGTGGCGGAGGGCGTCCGGTGACGGAGGCGAGCGGGCGGCGGTCGGCCGGCGAGTCGGTGCTCGGCGCGCTGCGTGAGCGGCCCGAAGACCAGGACCTCTGGGACAGGTTGCGCGTGCGCCATTCCCCGGGGCGCGCATCAACCTCGATCCCGGCTCGATCGCCACCCCGGCGCAGGCCGTGCGGGCGGCGATGCAGGGCTTCTGGGACGACGAGCTGTTCGCCTATCCCGAAGGACAGGTGCAGCGCGGGCGGGCAGAGCATCGACGGGCCCGGGCGCTGGCGGCTGCGCTGTGGGGCGGCGATCCGCCGGCGCTGACGGCCGGGACCAGCGAGGCGCTGCGGACGATCGCGTATGCGTTGCGCGAGCGGCTGGGGGGCGGCGAGGCGCCGCTGGTGCTGATGAGCGAGCACGAGCACCCGTCGGCGACGGCGGCGTTCGAGCGAGGATTTCGCGCGGCGACCCTGCCGGACGCGGCGCTGCGCGACCCGACGGCCGCGGGGGCGATCGCGGCGGGGCAGCGGCCGGCGGTGCTGTTGCTGTCGCAAGTGACATGTACGATCGGCCAGGTCGTCCCGGCGCGGGAGATCGCGGCGGCGGTGCGCGCGGCGGCGCCGGAGATCTTTGTAATTGTCGACGCGGCGCAGGCGGTCGGCCTGGTGCCGCCGGCGCTGACGGGGGCCGACGTGGTGGTGGCGAGCGGGCACAAGTGGCTGTTCGGGCCGCCGGGCGTCGGCTTCGCGTGGACGTCCCCGCGAGCGCGCGCCGAGCTGCCGCTGCTGGCCGGCGACGGCGAAGAGGGGGAGCGACCGGGCTCGAGCGGCGTGGGGCGCACGACTTCTCGGTGTACGCAGGGCTGGCTGCGGCGCTCGATCTGCACGCGGCGCTCGGGCACGTCGCGCTGAGGCGGAGCCGCACTCTGGCGGCCTGGTCGGCGCGCGAGCTCCACGAGCGGCTACTCGCGGCCGGGGTGGCGCACCGATTCTTCGATGCGAACACCGGTGAGGAGCGCGAGGCGCCACCGACCGCCGAACAACTGCTGGCGACGGTGAGCGTGGCGCTGCCGGGGATCGACGTCGAGGCGGTGTGCATGGCGCTGCACCCGGCGGGGATCCACCTGCGCTGCGTGATCGATCGCCGGGCGGGCAAGCGAACGCCGCTGCTGCGGCTCGGCACCCCCTGCTACGAGAGCACGGCGCGGGTGCGGCGAGCGATCGAGGCACTGGTGACTCTCATGCGAACATGAGTGAGCGACCGAAGGCGAAGATGGCGGGACTTCGCGGAGCGTCGGCGCTCGGGGTCTCGGACGAACAGCAGAGGCCGGGGCGCGGCGGGCTTCAGCCGAACATGAACGAGAGGCCGAGGACGAAGATGCCGCGGCGGCGCTTGTCGGGGAGGATCCGGAGGTCGTAGTCGGCGCCGAGAGCGAGCGCGGCGCCGGGGCCCTTGCCCTTGTCCTTGCCGAGGCGGAAGGCGTAGCCGAGGCCGACCTGGCCGCCGTAGCCGGGGGTGCGCGTGGTGACCTCGCGGGCGATGGGGACGTGGCTGATCGCGCCGACGCCGGTGCGGAGATAGAAGCCGCGAGTGACGTTGACCTGGATCATCGCGTCGAGGCCGGCGCCGACCTTCTGATCCTTGTCGAAGTAGAGCGTCACGTGGGCCATGGTGCCGAGCACGACCGCGGGTGACAGGCGGGCGCCGAGGAGCATGTGCGTGCGCGCGGCCGGCATGGCGTCGTTGCGCAGGGGCACGAGGGCGGGGCGCCAGGCGAACTCGGCGAACGGGCCGCGCTTGAAGTCGGTCGCGACCTCGCCCTCACTGGCGCGCGCGGGCCGGGGCGTGATCACGGCGAGGGCGGCGAGGAGGGCGAGGAGGGCGAGCTTGACGGAGACCGGAAGGCGGACGGGGTGGGGATAGGCGAGGGCGGTCATGGCGAACCTGTGGACCGGCGCACCGCGGAGCGATGGTCGCAGTGCGTGCCGGCGGTCCCCCAACGACCGGCCCGCGCGGGCTCTTACAGGGCGCTCAGGCGAGCGCGCGCGTAGGCGTCCGCCGAGAAGCCGACCAGGGCGAGGGCGTCGCGCGTGAAGATCGGGCGCTTGACGAGCAGACCGTCGGCCGCCAGCGCGGCGATCATGGCGTCGTCGTCCATGGTCTTGAGCCGCTCGCCGAAGCCGCCGGCCCGGTAGGCCTGGCCGGAGGTGTTGAACAGCTTGCGCGCGGGCAGACCGGAGTTCTGCTGGATCGCGCGCAGCTCGGCGGAGGTCGGCGCGCGGACGGTGAGGTCGACGACGTCGTAGGCGACGTGGTGCGCGTCGAGCCAGCGCCGGGCGTTGCGGCAGGTGTCGCAGCGAGGATGGGCGAAGAGGACGGCCGTCATGGCGCGCGGGACCGTACCACATGGGCGCTGGCGCGCGCGGTGTGGAGAGGTCGTCTCGCCTGTCCGCAGGACCATGCGCGGCGGTCCGGGCGAGCTTCGCGGCGGGCGTCGGGGGCTGGCGCTGCCTAGGCAGCGCCGACGAACGCATGTACAAGAGTTTTTGCCGCGCGTCGCCGGCGCGGTGCCTCCTTCACGAGTCCGCGTCATGTCCAAGCTCTCGCTCCCCGTCGCTGCTGCTGTGGTCCTCTCGTCGCTCTCGCTGCCGGCGGCGGCGCAGGAGCCGGAGGGCGCGAAGGCGGAAGGGTCGATCTCGCTGTCGCCGGCCGGCGCCGAGGCCACGGGCGACGCCAAGGCCGGCAAAAAGAAGCGCGAGAAGAAGGCGAAGGATCGCAGCGGGGTGCCGTGGATCAAGCGCTACCGGCCGACGGCGATGTCGGGCGAGTTCGGGATCTTCGCCGGCATGATGTTCCCGGCCCGCGACCACGAGCTGTACCTGCCGCCGCTGCCGGGCGAGCCGCCCAACTGGCAGAAGTACGCGAAGATCGCGCCCGACGTCGGCCTGCGCGCGGGCTTCTATCCGCTGTCGTTCCTCGGGCTCGAGCTCGAGGGCGCGATCATGCCGACGAAGACGGAGAGCGACGGCAAGGGGCGGTGCTCGGCGGCTTCCGCGGCTACGCGCTGGCCCAGTTGCCGTACCGGATCTCGCCGTTCGTCTTGATCGGCGCGGGGCTCCTGGGCACGTCGGGGCTCGGCGGCGACGTCGACCCGGTGATCCACTTCGGCGGCGGTGTGAAGTTCTACATCAACAACTATCTCGCGCTGCGCCTCGACGTCCGCGACAACGCGACGGGCCAGTACGGGGTCGAGGGCGGCCGCACGCACCACCTCGAGGTGCTGCTCGGGCTGTCGTTCGTGCTGCGCAAGAAGCAGCCGGCCGCCAAGGACGATCCGGACAGCGACGGCGACGGCTTCAAGGACTCGGTCGACAAGTGCCCGTCGACCCCGGGCGTGGCGCCCGACGGCTGTCCGGTGGCGGTCGAGGGCGACGCCGACGGCGACGGCTTCCTCGACTCGGTCGACGCCTGCCCGCAAGAGCCGGGCATCGCGCCCGACGGCTGCCCGGAGAAGGACCGCGACGGCGACGGCTTCGTCGACAGCAAGGACAAGTGCCCCGACGACAAGGGCATCGCGCCCGACGGCTGCCCGCTGCCCGACAAGGACAAGGACGGGATCCCCGACCGCGACGACAAGTGCCCGGCGATCCCGGAGACCCGCAACAACTACCAGGACGACGACGGCTGCGCCGACGAGATCCCGCGCGCGGTCACCAAGTTCACCGGCGTCATCAAGGGCATCTTCTTCGACAGCGACAAGGACTCGATCAAGAAGACGTCGAAGTCGACGCTCGACAACGCGGTCAAGGTGCTGAAGGACTTCCCGTCGGTGAAGGTCGAGATCAGCGGCCACACCGACAGCTCCGGCGACCGCGACCACAACGTCGACCTGTCGAAGCGGCGCGCCGACGCGGTCAAGAAGTACCTGACCGACAAGGGGATCGACTCCGCGCGGATCACGACCCGCGGCGCCGGCCCCGACGAGCCGATCGCCGACAACAACACCAAGGCCGGCAAGGCCAAGAACCGCCGCATCGAGTTCAAGCTGCAGTGAGCCGCGGCCGCCCGCGCGTGCGCTTGGGCCCGCCGCGCGCGTGACTGCGCGGGGCCGCGGATCGGGTATCGTCCCCGGCATGGAAGGCACGCCCTCCGCCCCGGGCCCGATCGAGGAGGCCACGGTCCTCGCCGTCGTCGGCGAGCTCATCTCGGCCGTCGGCGACGGACGCGGCCTCGGCCACCTCAACCTCGACGCGTCGCTCGAGCGCGAGCTCGGCCTCGGCAGCCTCGAGCGCGTCGAGCTGCTCGGCCGCCTCGAGGCCCGCCTCGGCGTGGTGTTCCCCGAGGAGGCGCTCAGCGTCGCGGACACGCCGCGCCAGCTGGTGGCGCTGGCCCGCAAGGCGCGCGGAGATGGTGCTTCGGACATGCCCCAGAGCACAGGTCCGAAAGCGCATGTCCCCGAGGACCTGTCCTCCCGACCGACGCGCCGACGCCGGCGCCCGCGGCCGCGCAGACGCTGATCGAGGCGCTCGAGCACCACGTGGCGCACACGCCGGGACGGGTCCACGTGATGCTGCTGCGCGAGGACGGGCGCGAGGAGGCGATCACCTACGCGGCGCTGCGGCGCGACGCCGGGCGGGTGGCGGCGGCGCTGCGGCGGCGCGGGCTGCGGCCGGGCGGCAAGGTGGCGATCATGCTGCCGACGTCGCGCGGCTACTTCGCGGCGTTCATGGGCGCGCTGCTGGCCGGCGGGGTGCCGGTGCCGCTGTATCCGCCGTTCCGCCTCGACCGGATCGCCGAGTACATCCAGCGCGAGGCGAAGATCCTGGCCAACGCCGAGGCCGAGGTGCTGATCACGTTCGCCCGCGCGGCCAGGGTCGCCGAGCTGGTGCGCGACCAGGTGCCGGCGCTCGGGCAGGTGGTCGACGTCGACGAGGCGCTGGCCGACGCCAGCCTCGACACCGCGGTGGCGGCCGACCTGCGCGGCGAGGACACCGCGCTGCTGCAGTACACGTCGGGCAGCACCGGCGATCCCAAGGGCGTCGAGCTCACGCACGCGAACGTGCTCGCCAACATCCGCGCGGCGGCCGAGGGCTGCGCGCTGCGGGCCGGCGACGTGATGGTCAGCTGGCTGCCGCTCTACCACGACATGGGGCTGGTCGGCGGGTGGCTGATGAACCTGTACTTCGGGACACCCACGGTGATCCTGTCGCCGGTGACGTTCCTGGCCCGCCCGGAGCGGTGGCTGCAGGCGTTCTCGCACTACAAGGGCACGATCTCGTGCGCGCCCAACTTCGCGTTCGACCTGTGCGTCAAGCGCGTGGCGCCCGAGGCGATCGCGCCGCTGCAGCTGGGCCCGATCCGGGCGCTGCTCAACGGCTCCGAGCCGATCCTGGCGAGCACGCTCGACCGCTTCGCGGAGCACCTGGCCCCGGCGGGGTTTCGCCGCGAGGCGCTGTTCTGCGCCTACGGCCTGGCCGAGAACATGGTGGCGGTGACGTTCCCGCCGCCGGGCCGCGGACCGCGGGTCGACCGGGTCGAGCGCGCGACGTTCGAGTCCAGCGGCGAGGCGCGACCGGCCGACGAGGGCACGCCCGAGAGCGAGGTGCTGCACTTCGTCGGCTGCGGCTCGGCGGTGCCGAACCACGAGGTGCGGGTCGCCGACGAGGCCGGGGCGCCGCTGCCGGACCGCCGCCAGGGCCGGATCCTGTTCCGCGGGCCGTCGGCGTTCAAGGGCTACTACCGCAACCCGGAGGCGACCGCGAAGGTGAAGCTGGCGGATGGCTGGGTCGACTCGGGCGACCTCGGCTACCTCGTCGACGGGGAGCTGTTCATCTCCGGCCGCGTGAAGGACCTGATCATCAAGGGCGGCCGCAACTACTACCCGCACGAGCTCGAGGCCGCGGCCGGGGCGGTGCCGGGGGTGCGCCAGGGCTGCGTGGCGGCGTTCGCCGTGCGCGACGAGGGCAGCGGCACCGAGTCGATCGTGGTGGTCGCGGAGACGAAGGAGGAGCGGCCCACGGCCCGCGCGGCGCTGCAACAGAAGATCGGCGAGGCGATCGCTAGCACCGTGGGGATCCCGCCCGACCGTGTGGTGCTGACGGGGCCCGGAGCGGTGCCGAAGACGTCGAGCGGGAAGATCCGCCGCGGCGACACGCGTCGGCTCTACCTCGCCGGCGAGCTCGGCCGCGGTCACGGGTCGTTCGCTCGCCAGGCCGCGGGGCTGTACCTGCGCGGGTTGCCGCGCCGCGCGAAGGCGCTGGCCGGTCGCGCGGGCGAGGTCGCGTACGGGAGCTTCGCCCTCGGCACGTTCGGCGGGATGCTCGCGGCCTCGACCGCGGCCGGTCGGCTGATCCGTCGGGCGCGCCGCTGCGCAAGTTCTCGCGCAACGTGGCGCGCGCGACGCTGACGACCATCGGCCTGCGCCCGGAGGTGACTGGCCTCGAGAACATGCCCGAAGGGCCATGTGTCCTGGCGCCCAACCACTGCAGCTACCTCGATCCGTTCGTGCTGCTGGCCGCGCTGCCGGACACGATCCGCTTCGTGGTCAAGGGCGAGTGCCGCGACAACCGGGCCTTCGGGCCGCTGATCCGCCGGGCCGGTCACGTGCTGATCGAGCGCCTGCAGGCGGAGCGGGCGCTGGCGGGGCTCGAGGCGGTGGCGGAGGTGCTGCGCGCGGGGGCGCCGGTGGTGGTGTTCCCGGAGGGCACGTTCAGCCGCGAGGCGGGGCTGCGGCCGTTCAAGCTCGGGGCGTTCCGCCTGGCCGCCGAGCTCGGCGTGCCGGTGGTGCCGATCGCGCTGCGCGGCACTCGCAGCGCCCTGCACGATGGGACATGGCTCCCGCGACATGTCCCGATCGAGGTGCAGGTGCTGCCGGCCCTCACGCCCGAGGGCAAGACGCTGGTCGACATCGTCCGCCTGCGCGACCGCACCGCCGACGCGATCGCGGCTCACATCGACGAGCCGCGCCTGCACGCGGTGATGGTGGCGGGCATCCAGGGCCTCGACCCCAGCGAGCGCGGCTGAGGCGAGCGCCGACGAGGTCGCCGGGCCGGCTCGCCGGCTTGGATCCGCCGAGCTCCACGCGCGTCGAGCGAGCCGAGCGCTGCGCCTCCAGTCGAGGCGCGGCGACGGATGAGAGGGCCGCGCGGAGATCTCGAACGCTCCGCGAGGGGCAGCTCGGCGGCGCTGGATGAGGTGTCAAGGTCGGGCAGTGTCCGGGGAGGGCGCCGCGTCGCGTGAGTCAGGTTTTGCGCAAGCCGCTGCACGCGACGCGCGAGGTCTCGTGAGCGCCGCGGACAGGACCGCAAGGACGAGGACGCGGACCCGACTCGACAGGATGACGGTTGGTCAAAGTCGAAGAAGGTCGGTCACTGCAGCGATGACAGGAGGTGGCTCGTGTCTTGCTGTCGCTTCGCGCTGCATCATTCGGGCCGCGGGGCTGGTGCGTGGATCCATGGGGCCGCGTGTTCGGCGGACTCGCCGCCGCCGGACACATGACCGTTGGGCCACGTGACATGAAGCGCATCGTCGAGTTGTTGAAACGCTGTGCGCGCGGGCTTAGCGTGGGGGCGTGTCCATCACGACGCGCCGCTCGCTGTTGAAGGCCGCTCCTGCTCTGGTGTTCGCCGGCTGTACGCCCCCGGCCATCACCACGCCGCTGGTGAAGAAGAGCGCGACGGTGCGGGACGTGACTGCGGTGCACGAGTTTCAGCCGTCGCGCGACGGCGCCGGCGTCACGATCCGGCGCGCGCTCGGGCACCGCGGCTTGCCGGCGCTGGACCCGTTCCTGATGCTCGACGAGATCCGCAGCGATCGGCCCGACGAGTACCAGGCCGGCTTCCCCGAGCATCCGCACCGCGGCTTCGAGACGGTCTCGTACGTGCTCGCGGGGGCGTTCGAGCACCGCGACAGCGTCGGCAACCACGGGCGGATCGGGGCCGGGGCGGCGCAGTGGATGACCGCGGGCCGCGGGATCGTGCACGAGGAGATGCCGCGCCCGCAGGACGGCGGGCAGCTGTGGGCCTTTCAGCTATGGGTCAACTTGCCGGCGGCGGAGAAGATGACGAAGCCCCGCTACCAGGAGCTCGGGCCGGAGACGATCCCGTCGCTGACCGTCGACGACGCGCAGGTGCGGCTGGTCGCCGGCGAGCTGGCCGGCCAGCGCGGGCCGGTCGACGGCGTGACGGTGAAGCCGATGCTGATGGACGTGAGCCTCGCGGCCGGCGCGGCCATGCGTCAGCACATCGCCTGCGACCTGTGCTCGTCGTTCGCCTACGTGCTCGAGGGGGCGGCGCGGCTCGGCAGCGACGGCCGTGAACTGCGCAAGGGCCAGGTCGGCGTGCTCGGCCACGGCGACACGCTGGCGATCTCGAGCGACGCGGGGGCGCGCTCTTGGTGCTCGCCGGCCGGCCGCTGCGCGAGCCGATGGCCCGCCGCGGGCCGTTCGTGATGAACACCGACGAGGCTGCGGCAGGCGTTCGCCGACTACCGCTCCGGGCGCCTGCTCGGCTGAGCGCGAGGGTGGCCCGAGGGGCATGTCCGTCCGGGCATGTCTCGGCGCATGCCCAAGCGGGCATGTGCGAAGGGACAGGCGTTCACTCGGCGGCTTCGACGCCGTGGAAGGCGATCGGCAGGGTCACGGTGAAGGTCGAGCCCTGGCCGGGGGCGCTGCGGGCCTCGATGCCGCCGCGCATCATCTCGGCGTAGTGGCGGCTGATCGACAGGCCGAGGCCGGTGCCGCCGTACTTGCGGGTGGTCGACTCGTCGGCCTGGCGGAACGGCTGGAACAGCTCCTCGAGGCGGGCGGGGTCGATGCCGATGCCGGTGTCTTGCACGGCGACGACGAGCTGCTCGCCGCGCGGGCCGGCCTCGCGCGAGACCTCGAGGCCGACGACGCCGCGGTGGGTGAACTTGCAGGCGTTGCTGAGCAGGTTGATGATGATCTGCTTGACCTTGGTGCGGTCGAGGGCGACGGCGCCGAGGCCGGGGCGAGCGGCGATCTCGAGCCGGTTGTCGTTCTTGCGCGCGAGCGGCTCGATGGTGGCGACGACCTCCTGGATCAGCTCGCCGACCGCGAAGTCCTCGACGAACAGCTCCATCTTGCCGGCCTCGATCTTGGAGACGTCGAGGATGTCGTTGATGAGGTCGAGGAGGTGGCGGGCGGCGCCGCGGATCTTGCCGAGATCGCCGAGGTCGAGCGCGAGGCCGTCGCCGCTGCTCTCGTCCTCGAGCAGCTCGCTGTAGCCGATGATGGCGTTGAGCGGGGTCCGCAGCTCGTGGCTCATGTTGGCCAGAAAGGCGCTCTTGGCCCGGCTGGCGTCGATCGCCGAGTCGCGCGCCGAGACCAGCTGGCTGTTCAGGAGGTGCAGCTGCTGGTTCAACCGCTCGAGCTCGGCGGTGCGCTCGCGGACCCGCTGCTCGAGCTCGTCGTGGGCCTCGAGCAGCGCCAGCTGGGCCCGCTTCTGCTCGGTGATGTCGGTCAGGACGGCCAGCAGGTGGTCGCGGTTCTGCAGGCGGAAGCGGGCGCCCCGCAGCTCCACGACGTAGGACCGGCCGTCGCGGGCGGTGGCTGTCCCTTCGGACAGGAAGTGACCGTGGCCGTGGACGGCCGCGCGCATGCGGGCGAACAGGTCGGGGCCGCCCGAGGCCGCGACCAGGTCGGCGAAGCGGCGGCCGGCGAGGTCGTCGCGCGAGCAGCGGAACAGCCGCGAGGCGGCCGGGTTGGCCTGCACGACCACGCCGGTCGCGTCGTCGAGGATGAGCAGGGCGTTGGTGCCGGCCTCGAAGATCCCGCGGTACTGCTCCTCGCGGCTGCGCAGCTCGTCCTCCTGCTGCTTGCGCGAGAAGAAGCCGGGGATCTCGTAGCGCGTGATGCGACCGGCGAGGTGCGGCTGGCCGTGGAGGTAGGCGTCGATGCAGCCCTCGATCCGCGACGGATGGGCCATGATGAAGCGGCAGTGCTCGTCGCCCTTGGCCCGGCAGAGGATCTCCGTCGCCACCAGCGGCACGCCGAAGCTGGCCTCGCACCAGCCCGAGGAGTAACCCGCGTTCATCACGCACACCGGAAAGTCGGTGCGCTTGCCGGCGTCGATCCACGAGTCCGACTCGAACGAGTAGGGGTGGTCGTAAAGGAGGTAGAAGCTCTCGTCCGGGACCGGACGACTGTCGGGCGAGATGTCCACGAAGGCCCAGCCCGAGTGCGAGAAGTGGATCGGCCCCGCGGACAGCCGGGCGATCGGATCTTGCAAATGCATGCGGTCGGCGAAGTCGTTGGCGTCCGACAACCCCATGGCGTGAGCGATGTCGAACAAGAGGCTACGGGCGACCCCCAGGGCCTCGTCCTGTCCCTTGTCGCGGTACAACCGCTGGACCATCTCGAAGAACTCGACCGACATGGCCCGAGCCCGCACGAGCATGTAGCGCTGGCCGAAGACCTCGATCCGGCCCTTGTCGGGGATGTCGCTCCGCTCGGCGAAGATCCTCCCCACGAACTCCTGCGCCTGCTCGAACAGCGGCTCGAAGTGCGGCGGGACGCGAACGGTCTTGAGCACGCTGCGCGCGATCATACGCATCGGCGATCGACGTCGGCAAGCGAGGCTCCCAGGCCGCACCGGATCCACGATCGGGGGCAACTGGCCGCGAACCGGGGTCCGCCGGAGCCCCGACTCAATCGGTGTTCAGCGCGGCCTGCATCGCCCGCGCGCTCGGGTAGCGACGCGCGGGATCCTTCGCGCAGGCGCGGCTGAAGATCCAGTCGAGCCTGTCCGCAAGTTCAGGCGGCGTGCCGGGGGCAGGCGCGAGCTGGGCGGCGGCGGCGTCTGGTCGCGCTGGGCGATCAGGAGCTCGTGCAGCGGGGCGGTGGTCAGCTCCTCGAACGGGAGCACGCCGGTGGCCAGCTCGTAGAGGCTGACGCCGATGGCATAGATGTCCGTGCGCGGATCGATGACGCCGCCGTGCATGGTCTGCTCGAGGGCGATGTAGTTGGGGTCGCCACAGAGCGGCTCGGTCGGGCCAGGGCGCGGGCCGTCGAGGTCGTAGGCGATGCCGAGGTCGAGCAGCTTGGTCGTAAGGAAGCGCGTGTTCGGATCGCGGGTCACGAACATGTTGGCCGGCTTCACATCGCAGTGGACCACCCGGCAGTCGTGCAGGTACTGCAGCGCCATCAGCACCTGCGTCAGGCCGCGCACCAGCGCCGGCCACGGCAGCGCCTGCCGGCGCGCGGGTGGCGTCGAGCAGCTGCAGCATGTCGGTGCCGGGCAGGTACTCCATCGCCATCCACTCGGTCTGGCCGCGCGCGTCGACCCCCATGTCGTACACGCGCACGAGGCAGGGGTGCAGGAGGCGCGCGCCGAGGATCGCCTCGCGGCGGAACCGTCGCTGCTCGCGCGGCGGGATGTCGGCGTGCATGACCTTGAGCGCCACGTTGCGCTCGAGCAGCTTGTCGTAGGCCTGGTAGATCTTGCCCATCCCGCCGGCGCCGACCTGGCGCAGGACGGTGTAGCGCTCGAGGTGCTCGAGCGGGCTGTCGATCTCGATCGGCAGCTCGATCACCTCGCCGCCCGGCACGTGATCGCCGAGGTCGGACAGGGTCGGACGCTGCGCGGTTGCGAGTTCCACGGTGTGGGAGCGTAGACCGGCCGCGGAGGCGGACCAAAAAACCGACGAAAGCGCGCCGCGGGGTCACGTGGGGGCTTCACGACGCGGGTCCTCCGGCGAGCCCCGCTGCGACCGACGCGGGCTCGGGCGGAACCGCCCGGTGCGCGGCGCAGGTGGCAGGCGAGCGTCGTTCGCCACGCCTGAGGCCGCTGGCGCGGGCGGACGCGGCGGCGAACGCGGCTCCGCGGGGCCCAGCGGGCTGACTGCGGCGCGTACACCCCAGCATGCTTGACACCTCGCGCCCTGAGTCGTGATCCTGGGCCCGCTTGGTCGGGGGCAGCAGCACGAGATTTCTGTCGGAGGCCCAAAGTCGCGTGGGCCGGTGGCTGCGAAACAAGTGGCACCTCGACAACCTGATCGCCATCGGCGGGATGGCGTCGGTGTACGCGGCCACGCATCGCAACGGCAACCGCGCGGCGCTCAAGGTGCTGCACACGCTCTTCCTCCGCAACGAGCAGGCGCGCCGCCGCTTCCTGCGCGAAGGTTACGCGGCCAACAGCGTCGGCCATCGCAACGCGGTCCACGTCCTCGACGACGACATCACCGAAGAGGGCGACGTGTACCTGGTGATGGAGCTGCTCGAAGGCGAGTCGCTCGAAGGGCGCCTGGAGCGATTGGGCCAGCTCCCCCCGGTGGCGGTGCTCGAGATGACGGACGCGCTGCTCGAGGTGCTCGCGGCCGCCCACTCGAAGGGCATCCTCCACCGCGACATCAAGCCGGCCAACATCTTCCTGTGCCGCGACGGCAGCGTGAAGCTGCTGGACTTCGGGCTCGCCCGCGTGCGCGAGCTGTCGGCCGAGGCACTCGACCAGAGCGACGGCATCGTGTTCGGCACGGTCTCGTACATCGCGCCGGAGCAGGCCCGCGCCGACAACGACAACCTCGACGCGCGCAGCGACCTGTGGTCGATCGCGGCGACCATGTTCCGGGCGATGTCGGGCGAGACGGTCTTCCCGGCCATCGGTCCGGTGATCGAGCGCCTGCTCGCGGTGGCCCGCACGCCGGCGCGATCGCTGGCGACGCTGCGGCCCGACCTGCCGCGCCCGCTGATCGAGCTCATCGACCGGGCGCTGGCGTTCGAGCCGCAAGCGCGCTGGCCGAGCGCCAACGTGATGCGCGTGGTGGTCCAGGATGTCCTGAACCAGCTGTGCGAGGAGGACGACTGGGAGGAGCCGCAGCGGCCGCCGCAGCGCCCCTCGGCCGCGCCGACCCTCAGCGGCGCCGGGCCGCGGCCGAAGACCGACCCGATGGCCGGCTCGGTGCGGCCGCGCAGCCTGCCGGCCGCGCCGGCGCCCCAGAAGCCGCCGCCGCGGGTCAGCGGGCCGTTCGCCAACCTGTCCGATGGGCCAGCCGCTGAGGACTTCGAGATCAACGTCGACGAGACGCTGCGGACGAAGGCGCTCGCGGCGGGCAGCGGCGCCGGAGCGAGCGTCGGCGAGGGGCCCAAGGCGCGCTCGCGCACGCTGCTGACCCGCGAGGGCCGGGCCGAGCTGCGCCGCATCCTCGAGGAGCGGCGGGAGTCGCTCGGGATCCCGACGCGCGCCGACGGGCGGCCGGAGTCGAAGCCGGTCAAGGCCGCCGGGCCGAGCTCGCATTCCGTGGAGATCGCTGTCGAGGCCGACGAGCCGGCCGCGAGCCCGGCGGCGCCCGAAGCCGAGCTCGACGAGGCCGCGCAGGCCGACCACGACGCGACCGCGGCGGAGACGATCGCGGCGGCGGCGGCCGAGGAAGAGCCGCTGAACGAGAGCGGGACGTACGAGGGCCAGTACGGCGAGGGCCAGTACGGCGAGGGCCAGTACGGCGAGGGCGAGGCGGCCGAGAGCGACGGCGAGGCCGAGCAGGGCTACGCGGACGCGGGCGAGGAGGAGTTCGCCGAGGTCGACGCCGACGAGGTCGACGAGCTCGAGGACGGCGAGCCCGATCCCAACGAAGACACGGTCCAGATGATGATGCCGGCCGAGCTGCCGGTGCCGGAGAGCGTGCGGGCGGCCCAGGCGCAACAGACAGGTGCGTCGGGACAGGTCCCAGGGGGCATGTCGTCCGGGGCAGGTGCTTCGGGACCTGTCCCTTCGGGCATGCGCGCCGGGACAGGCGTCTCGGGGCCGACGCCGACCGCCGGCAAGCCGGCGGCGCAGACGGTCGTTGGGCCGGCGCCCACGCGGCCGTCGTCGCTCGGGACGCCGCCCG
The DNA here is from genome assembly GCF_026626665.1 of Nannocystis pusilla. GTDB lineage: Bacteria > Myxococcota_A > Polyangia > Nannocystales > Nannocystaceae > Nannocystis > Nannocystis pusilla. The sequence continues at coordinate 3,983,594 of NZ_JAPNKE010000002.1, read as the reverse complement.
TGTTCGGGAGCCGGCCGACGCCCGTGATGGGGCAGCCCGCGGCGACGCCTCCGCCGGGGCTGGTGAGCCGGCCGACGCCCGTGATGGGGCAGCCCGCAGCGACGCCTCCGCCGGGGCTGGCGAGCCGGCCGACGCCCGTGATGGGGCAGCCCGCGGCGACGCCTCCGCTGGGGCTGGCGAGCCGGCCGACGCCCGTGATGGGGCAGCCCGCAGCGACGCCTCCGCCGGGGCTGGCGAGCCGGCCGACGCCCGTGATGGGGCAGCCCGCAGCGGGGCTCGGCAGCAAGCCCGCGGCGCCGGGTCCGGTGGCTTCGGGGGCTGCGCCCGCGAGCGGGCCGACGCAGGCGCCGCTCGGAGGGCTGCCGAGCAGGCCGGCGACGCCGGCGCACGGGCAACCGGCCGTGTCCTCGGGGCCAGGTACTTCGGGACCTGTCCCAATGAGCAGGCCGGCGACGCCGGCGCAGGGGCAGCCGGCAGTGTCCCCGGGGACAGGTGCGTCGGGTCCTGGACCGACGCGGCCGTTCGCGCCGGGTGGGACGCTGCCGACGCGGCCGGTCACGACCTCGGAGACGAACGTGGGCAAGCCGCCCGAGGCGCCGCGGTGGTCGACGCCGACGTCGGCGCGCCCGCCCGCGGGGTCGGTGCGACCGTTTCGGCCGCGGCGGGACGCGCGGGCTCCGGTCCGGCGCCGGCCGCGGCGAGCGAGCCGAACGCGGCGAGCGCCGGCGCGACGAAGACGACGGGCGTGGCCAGCGGACCGGCGAAGGCCGCCGAAGCGGGCGCGCTCGGGCCGGTGAAGGCGAGCGCTCCTGCCGAGCCGGTGAAGCCCGCGGCGACGAAGATCGGCGGGGCGAGCGGGCCGGTGAAGGCGGCGAGCAGCGCGCCGGCGAAGCCCGCGAGCACGGCGGGTGTGCAGCCGGCCGCAAGCGGCGCGACGCAAGCGACGACTCGGCCGGCGAGCGGGCCGGTGAAGGCGGCGAGCAGCACGGCCACGCCCGGAGCGAGCGGCCCCGCGAAGGCCGCGGGAGCGACGGGCGCGGGGCAGGGGACGAGTCGCCCCATGAGCGGGCCGACGAAGGCCGCGACGAGCAGCGCAGCAGCGCCAGGAGTGAGCGGGCCGGCGAAGGCGGCGACGAGCAGCGCAGCAGCGCCAGGAGCGAGCGGGCCGGCGAAGGCCGCGGGAGCGCCGGGCGCGGGGCAGGCGACGAGTCGGCCGGCGAGCGGACCGGTGAAGGCGGCGACGCCAGGCGTGAGCGGACCGGCGAAGGCCGCGGCGACGCCCGGACCGAGCGGACCGGCGAAGGCCGCGACCACGGCCGGACCGAGCGGAGCGGCCACGGCTGCGAGCGGTGCGAGCGGTGCGAAGCCGGGTGATGCTGCGTCGCTGTCGGCGGGGCCGGCCAAGACGAGCACGACGGCGGCCTCGAAGCCGCCGGGGGCGGCTGGTGGATCGGACAGGTCCTTCGGGACAGCCCCGGCGAAGACCGCGACGGACGCGGCCAAACCTGCTGGCGGGCCGTTCGCGGCGACGCCTGCGCCGAGCAGCGCGGGCGTGGCGAGCGGCGCCAGGCCGGGCGCTGCGGCCACCCCGGCGGGGGGTCTGTCTTCCGGGCCAGGTGCGAAGCCGACGGCTCAACCGGCGCGTCCGGGAGCGGCTGGCGCTCCGAACATGTCCGCGGGGGCAGGTCCGAAGCCCGCCGAGCCGGCTCCGACGCCCCCCGCGCAGGAGGCACCGGCGCCCGCGGAGCCGACGCCCGCTCCGAAGCCGTTCGAGCCGCTCGGCGCGGGCGGCCTGAGCAACTCGCGGTCGCAGGGCAAGTCGGGTCTGTTCGACATCCCGGGGCCGGGCGGCCTGGGCGGCTTGCTGCCGGGCGCGAAGCCCAACCCTCGCGACAAGAAGCCGTGAGCTCCCTCGGCCTGGCGCGGTCGCCGAGGCTCGCCGTCACGCAGGGCAGGGGCGCCGTGTCCCTGCACGGCTTGGCGGTGCGTCACTTGCGGTCTGCCTGAAGGCCGTCCGCGCGGCGCGTCTCCGGCGCTCCGGAGCACCTGTCCGAAAGGCCATCTTGCGCGCCACGCGAGCAGGAGGACGCTCGACGTGAGCGGCCACATGTCCCAAAGGCCACCCAGGCGCGCCTGCGACGACTGCCCGCACCTGCGGCCGCTGCCTCGGCGCAGCCCGCACCGAGGTCCGCGCCGCGCCTGTCCCTGGGGCCAGGTCATCCCGCGATCGATTAAAAAAACAAGCCCGCCGGGAGGGGCGGGCTTGGGTGCCGAAGGGCGGAATCGAACCGCCGACCTAGGGGTTATGAATCCCTCGCTCTAACCATCTGAGCTACCCCGGCATCGAGGGCGCACGTGGGTACCCGATTTGAACGGTCATCGTCAACCGCAAGCTTCGCCCTCGACGCTCCCGCGGAAATTTTCGCGGCACGCCGCAGATGCGCCAGCGCAGTGAGTCAGCGCAAAGGTCGCGTCGCGGGCCCTGCCGGCTCCAGGGCTTCAGATCTTGCGTCCCCGCGTGCTAAGCCGACCTGGCGAACCATCCGGCGCCGCGACGACGATTCCGCCGCCGCGCGCCCCGCCGGTTCGCAGGCTGCGCAAAGGAGTTTCGTGATGGCCCGGGAAGTCGTGATCGCCAGCGCTGCTCGCACCCCCATCGGCGCGTTTCAGGGGCGCTCGCGCCGCTCGCCGCCCACCAGCTCGGCAGTGTCGCCGTCCGCGCGGCGCTCCAGCGGGCCGGCGTCGACGGCAAGGACGTCGAGGACGTGATCCTCGGCTGCGTGCTGCCGGCCGGCCAGGGCCAGGCGCCCGCCCGCCAGGCCAGCCGCGGCGCCGGTGTGCCCGACCACGTCGGCTGCATCACCATCAACAAGGTCTGCGGCTCCGGCCTCAAGGCCGTCATGCTCGCGGCCCAGGCGATCCGCGCCGGCGACGCCGAGATCGTGGTCGCCGGCGGCATCGAGAGCATGTCCAACGTGCCGTACCTGCTGCCGCAGGCCCGCGCCGGCTACCGCCTCGGCAACGGCACCCTCGTCGACGGCATGATCCACGACGGCCTGTGGGACCCGTACAAGAACTTCCACATGGGCATGGCCGGCGAGCTGTGCGCCCGTGAGTGCGCGATCCCGCGGGAGCGCCAGGACAGCTACGCGGCGGAGAGCTCCGCCGGGCCCAGGCGGCCGTGAAGGCCGGCCTGTTCCGCGAGGAGATCGCGCCCGTCGAGGTGCCCGGCAAGAAGGGCGCCGTCACCGTCAGCGAGGACGAGCAGCCGTTCAAGGGCGACATCGAGAAGCTGCCCGGCCTGCGCCCCGCGTTCGACAAGAACGGCACGATCACGGCCGGCAACGCCTCGACCATCAACGACGGCGCGGCCGCCCTGGTCGTCATGTCGCGCGCCGAGGCCGACAAGCGCGGCATCACCCCGCTGGCCACCATCGTCGGCGACGCCGGCTTCGCCCAGGCGCCCGAGTGGTTCACCACGGCCCCGACCGGCGCGATCGAGCGGCTGCTGGCGAAGACCGGCAAGAAGGTCGAAGAGGTCGACCTGTGGGAGATCAACGAGGCCTTCGCGGTGGTCGCCCTGGCCAACGGCGACAAGCTCGGCATCCCGCACGAGCGCCTCAACGTCCGCGGCGGCGCCATCGCCCTCGGCCACCCGATCGGCTGCTCCGGCGCCCGCGTGCTCGTCACGCTGGTCCACGCGCTCAAGCAGGAGGGCAAGCGCCGCGGCGTCGCGTCGCTGTGCCTCGGCGGCGGCGAGGCCGTGGCGCTGATGGTCGAGCGGACCGCCTGAACTTTCGGACATGAAAGCAAGCACACCGGAGATCGGACATGACCCAAGGGACTAGCGCAGACGAGATCCTCGCGAGCGTCCGCACGATCGGCGTGCTGGGCGCAGGACAGATGGGGGCGGGCATCGCTCAGGTGGCGGCCCAGGCCGGCTACCGGGTGCTCCTGGCCGACGTCGACCAGGCCCGCGCCGACGCCGGCAAGGCCGGGATCGCAAAGCAGCTCGGCCGCCTGGTCGAGAAGGGCAAGCTGCAGGAGGCCGAGCGGGCCGCGATCGTCGAGCGGATCACCGCGGTGGTCGGCGCGGCGGGCCTGGCCCCGTCGGACTTCGCGGTCGAGGCGGCCACCGAGAACATCGAGCTCAAGAAGAAGCTGTTCCGCGAGCTCGACGCGGCCCTCGGCGACAACGCGGTGCTGGCGACCAACACCAGCTCGATCAGCATCACCCTGCTGGCGGCCCAGACCAAGCGGCCGGGCCGCGTGGTCGGCATGCACTTCATGAACCCGGTCCCGCTGATGAAGCTGGTCGAGATCATCCGCGGCCTGCAGACGTCCGACGCGATCTACGGCGCGACGGTCACGCTGGCGCAGAAGCTCGGCAAGACGACGATCACCAGCAAGGACTGCCCGGGCTTCCTCGTCAACCGCGTGCTGATCCCGCTGATCAACGAGGCCTGCTTCGCGCTGCAGGAGGGCCTCGGCACGCCCGAGGACATCGACACCGGCGCCAAGCTGGGCCTCAATCACCCGATGGGCCCGCTCGAGCTGGCCGACCTGATCGGCCTCGACACCTGCCTGGCGATCGCCGACGTGCTCCACCGCGAGCTCGGCGACGACAAGTACCGCGCGGCCAACATCCTGCGCATGCACGTGGCGGCCGGCTGGCACGGGCGCAAGACCGGGCGCGGCTTCTACGACTACTCGAGCAAGGAAGTAAGCCGATGCTCGGCACCGACACCCTGCTCGTCAGCGACGACGCCCGCGTCCGCGTCGTCACCATCAGCCGGCCCAAGGCGCTCAACGCCCTCAACCCCGAGGTGATCGCCGGGCTGGCGCAGGTGCTCGACGACACCGCCGCCGCGGCCCGCGCGGGCCAGGTGCGGGCGCTGGTGCTGACCGGCGCCGGCGAGAAGTCGTTCGTCGCCGGGGCCGACATCGCGGCCATGGCCGACATGTCCGAAGGGACAGCCCGCGAGTTCGCCCGCGCCGGCCACGGCGTCGGCGAGGCGCTGGCGGGCCTGCCGATCCCGACGATCGCGGCCGTGGGCGGCTTCGCGCTCGGCGGCGGCTGCGAGCTGGCGCTCGCCTGCGACTTCATCTACGCGGCCGAGAACGCCAAGTTCGGCCAGCCCGAGGTCAAGCTCGGCGTGATCCCCGGCTTCGGCGGGACCCAGCGGCTGGCGCGGCGCGTCGGCCTGGCCCGCGCGCTCGAGCTGTGCCTCACCGGCGACACCATCGACGCCGCCGAGGCGCTGCGGATCGGCCTCGCCAACCGCGTGCTGCCGGCCGCCAAGCTGCTGCCGGCGACGATCGCCACCGCCAGGAAGATCGCCGACATGGGCCCCGTGGCGGTCGCCGAGGCCAAGCGGGTGCTGCACGCCGGCGCCGGCCTGCCGCTCGCGCAGGCCAACGCGCTCGAGATCGAGGCGTTCGCCGGCCTGTTCGCCACCGCCGACCAAGGAGGGCATGGCGGCCTTCCTCGGCAAGCGCAAGCCCGAGTTCAAGGGCGAGTGAACGAGAAGGAATCGGAGACCGCGATGGACCTGTCGTTGACCGAAGACCAAGAAGCGCTGCAGAAGATGGTCCGCGAGTTCGCGGCCCGCGAGGTCAAGCCGCTGGCGGCCGAGCTCGACCGCGAGGCGCGGTTCCCCAAGGAGCTCGTGCGGCGGATGGCCGAGCTCGGGCTGCTCGGCATCGAGGTCCCGGAGGCCTACGGCGGCTCCGGGCTCGACCCGATCTCGTACGTGATCGCGATGGAGGAGGTCTCGGCCGCCTGCGCGTCGACCGGCGTGATCATGAGCGTCAACAACTCGCTCGTGTGCGACCCGCTGCTCAAGTTCGCGACCGACGCGCAGAAGCAGAAGTGGCTCACGCCGCTGGCCCGCGGCGAGAAGCTCGGCTGCTTCATGCTGTCCGAGCCCAACGCCGGCAGCGACGCCGCGGCGCAGAAGACCACCGCGGTGCGCGACGGCGACGGCTGGGTCATCAACGGCGTGAAGAACTGGATCACCAACGGCCCGCAGGCCGACACCGGGATCCTGTTCACCATGACCGACCCGGAGCGCGGCAACTCGGGCATCACCGCGTTCGTGGTCGACATGCACGGCGAGGGCGTGACGCGCGGGCCGAAGGACGACAAGCTCGGGATCCGGGCCAGCCACTCGTGCCAGATCTTCTTCACCGACCACCGCGTGTCGGACGACCAGATCCTGGGCCAGGTCGGCGGCGGGTTCAAAGTCGCGATGGCCACCCTCGACTGCGGGCGGATCGGCATCGCCGCCCAGGCCCTCGGGATCGCCCGCGGCGCCTTCGAGGCCGCGGCCGAGTACGCGCTCGACCGCAAGACCTTCGGCCGCCGGATCATCGACCACCAGGCGATCGCGTTCATGCTCGCGGACATGCAGGTCGGCATCGACGCCGCGCGCCTGCTGACCTATCGGGCGGCGAGCCTCAAGGCGCGGGGGCAGCGGCACTCGGTCGAGAGCTCGATGGCCAAGCTGTTCGCCTCCGAGACCGCCAACAAGGTCGCCAAGGACGCCATTCAGGTGTTCGGCGGCAACGGCTACGTGACCGAGTACCCGGTCGAGCGCCACTTCCGCGACGCCAAGATCACCGAGATTTACGAGGGGACGAGCGAGATCCAGCGCGTCGTCATCTCCGCCGGCCTGCTGCGCCGCAAGTGACGGTGACCGCCGGCCGCGGGCGCGCTATCATGCCCCGGATGCCCAGGCTGGCCGGGCGCAGCGCCGGCACGAGCCCTCCAGAGGAACCATCATGCGAACCACGACCGTGATCCTGCTCGCCGCCGCCGTCGCCGTCCGGGTGCGCCAAGCGCCACCTCAACAAGATGGACAACAACGAGGACGCCATGTACGCGGAGTACACCAAGACGGAGTACGACAAGGACATGGTGAAGTCCGAGGAGGGCCTCGACGAGTACGACCGCACCACGCAGGCGTCCGTCTCGCCGAAGACCCTGGCGTCGATCCAGGACACCATGGAGAGCGTGTACGAGCGCGACTTCGGCCGCTGCCTGCAGAAGGACATGGAGGCCTACGAGAACCGCTGGATCGCCGGCACCTTCTCGGCCGAGGTCACCATCGCCACCAGCGGCAAGGTCACCAAGGTCAACATCCCGACGATCGACATCAAGGAGCGCCGGCCGCCCAAGGGCGTGCCGAAGGACAAGTTCAAGCCGCGCGAGGCCAAGCTGTTCGCCCCCTGCGTCGAGGAGTCGGCCTTCAAGTGGGAGTTCGACCCGGCGCCCGAGGTCGAGTACGTCTACACGTACACCGGCAAGGTCGGCGAGGCCTACTGAGCGCGTCTGCCTGAAGGGGCAGGCCCGAAGGGACATGTACGTTCGGTAATGTCCCTTCAGCCATGCCCCTGGGGGCATGTTCTTCTCTGCGACACCATGTACGACTTCACCCCGACCGAGGATCAGGAGCTCATCGTCAGCACGGCGCGGCAGTTCGCGGCGCGCACGCTGGCGCCGCGGGCGGCCGAGCTCGACGTCGCCGGCGGGTTCCCGCGCGACAGCCTGGCCGAGGCGGCGTCGCTGGGCCTCCTCGGCATCAACGTGCCGGAGCGGCTGGGCGGGGTCGAGGCCGGGGCGGTGGCCTACGCGCTGGCGGTGATCAAGCTGGCCAAGGCGTGCGCCGGCACGACGGTGGCGATGACCGTCAGCAACATGGTCGCCGAGGTCGTCACCAAGTTCGGCACGCCCGAGCAGCAGCAGGAGCACGTGCCGCGGCTGTGCTCCGGCGAGTACGTGGTCGGCGGCTTCGCCCTGTCCGAGGCCGGCGCCGGCAGCGACCCGGCCGGGATGCGCACGCGCGCCGTGGCGAACGGCCGCGGCGGCTATGTCCTGAGCGGGCAGAAGCTGTGGATCACGAGCGGTACCGACGCCGGCCTGTTCGTGGTGTGGGCGCGCACCAGCGACGCCCCGGGCTCGCAGGGCATCTCGGCGTTCGTGGTCCGCGGCGACGCGCCGGGCCTGGTCCGCGGCAAGCCGGAGCACAAGACCGGCCAGCACGCGAGCACCACCACGCCGCTCGAGTTCAACGACGTCGAGCTCGGCCCCGAGGCGCTGCTCGGCGAGGAGGGCAAGGGCTTCCGCGTGGCGATGATGGCGCTCGACGGCGGGCGGATCGGCATCGCCGGGCTGGCGCTCGGCTGCGGCCTGGCCGCCACCGACTTCGCCCGCGGCTACGCGCTCGAGCGCCAGCAGTTCGGCCACCCGATCGCCGACTACCAGGCGATCCAGTGGATGCTCGCCGACAGCGCCACCGAGCTCGAGGCGGCCCGGCTCCTCACTTTGCGGGCCGCCTGGCTCAAAGAGCAGGGTCGGCCGTTCACGCAGGAGGCGTCGATGGCCAAGCTGGCGGCCAGCGAGCGCGGCTGGGCGGCGTGCGACCGGGCCGTGCAGGTGCTCGGCGGCTTCGGCTACACCCGCGAGTTCCCGGTCGAGCGCTACCTCCGCGACGTCCGCGTGACTCGCATCTTCGAGGGCACCAGCGAGATCCAGCGCATCGTCATCAGCCGTGAGATCGCTCGCCGCTTCGCTCGCACCGCCGGCTAGCGCTGCTACGCTGAGGACGCAGCCAGAAGGCCGCCGCAACCCGCCGCCGTAACCCGCTGCTGCAAACCGCTGCTGCACCCCCGCACACGACCATGGCTCAAGTCCCGCCCCAGATGCCCTTCGACCTCAGCAAGCTCCCGCCCGACGCGATGAGCCTGATGAAGAAGGAGATGCAGCGGCGCTTCTCGCTGTTCCTCGTCGGCGCGGTGGTCACCATCGTCGGCCTGTTCCTCAACGGCCCGCCGCCGTACCTGCCCACGCTGGTGATGGTGGGCGGCGGCGCGGTGGCGATCCTCGGCCTGTTCGGCCTGGCTCGCGGGGCCGGCTGCTTCGCCATCGTGCTGTTCTTCTTCTGGCTCGGCGCGGTGGCCTGCGGCGTGTCCCGCGGGTCCGACCCGACGGTCTACATCCTCGGCCTCGGGGCCCTCGGGTTCGCGCTGCTGGCCCAGTTCGCGCCCAAGCCCAAGGCGACCGGGCCGCTGGCCAACCTGCAGGCGGCGATGCAGGCGATGCAGCAGGCCCAGCAGGCGGCGCAGCAGCAGGGCCGCGGCGGTCCGGGCGGGCCTCCGGCAGGCGGCGGCAGCGGGCTTCGGCAGCTTCCCGTTCGCGCAGGTGGGCGACGGCAAGCAGCGTCCGGCCCGCGACCGCGTCATCGACGTCAACGCCGAAGAGACCAAAGAAGAAGTGATGAAGACGGAAGCGACCGAGGCCACGGAGGCCGCGGCCGGCGAGCGCGTCGAGGTCCGCGGGATCGCCCACGGCGGCGAGGGCGTGGGCCGGGCCGTCGGCGACGGCGCCGACACGCGCACATGGCTGGTCGAAGGGGCATTGCCCGGAGAACATGTCCTCGCGGTCAGGTCGGAGGAGCGCCGGCGGATGATCCGCGGGCGGACCTTGCAGGTGCTGACCGCCAGCCCCGACCGCGTGAGCCCGCCGTGCCCGGTCGAGGGCGTGTGCGGCGGCTGCGGCCTGCAGCACGCGCGGGCGGCCGCGCAGGCCGAGCTCAAGCGCCAGATCGCCGAGGGCGCGCTGCGCCGGCTCGGGATCGCGGTGCCGCACGCGCTGGCCAGCCCGCGCGCGCTCGGCTACCGCCGGCGGGCCCGCCTGCACGTCGAGCGGGTCGGCGACGAGCTGCGGCTCGGGCTGCACCGCCGGCACTCGCACGAGGTGCTGGCGCTGGCGCACTGCCCGGTGTTCGACGCCCCGCTGAACCACGCGCTGGCGCGGCTGTCCGCGCTGGCCGGCGGCGCCGGAGGTTTCGCGCAGGTGCTGCGGCAGCTGCGGCGCGGCGAGGTCCACCTGCTGTCCGACGGGGCCGCGGTGGTGGTCGGGATCCCCGGGCTCGCGCCGCGCGAGGGCGACGCCGACGAGGCCGGCCTGCGGGCGGCGCTCGCGGAGGCGCTCGACAACGTGATCGTCGGCGTGGTCGCGCGCGGCGGCCGGCGCGAGCTGGTGGTCGGGCGCGGGCGCCTGGCCCTGGCCGATGCTGGCCCCGAGGACATGGCCATTCCGACAGGTCCCTTCGAGTTCGCGCAGGCCCAGGCGGCCCAGAACCGGGCCCTGGTCGAGCGCGTGGTGGCGCTGGCCGACGCGCGCGGCGGCCAGGTGCTCGAGCTGTTCGCCGGCGGCGGCAACTTCACCCGCGCTGGCCCGCGAGGCGGCCGAGGTGGTGGCGGTCGAGGAGGACCGCGGCTCGGCGTCGGCGCTGCTGCGCCTGGCCAAGAAGGCCCTGGCGAGCCGGCAGGCGAAGGTCGAGGTGCGCCGGCTCGACGCGACGCGGGCGCTGAACCGCTACGCCGCCGAGGGCCGCAGCTTCGATCGGGTGGTGCTCGACCCGCCGCGCTCCGGCCTCGGCCTGCACGGGGCGCGGGCGCTGGCGCGGGTGGCCAGCGGGCGCACCGTGTTCGTCGCCTGCGACCCGGCGACCCTGGCCCGCGACCTCGAGCCGATGCTCGAGGCGGGCCACCGCGCCGCCTCGGCCCTGGCGATCGACATGATGCCGATGACCCCGGAGGTCGAGGTGATCGTCGCGCTGGACGCCCCGCGGGAGCGGTCGTGAACGAGCTGTCCGCAGGGACAGGTGGCGACGAGCGATGGCCGCGTCGCTGCGGGCTGTCCGGAGGGACAGGTCATGAGCGAGCCTCGGCAGAGTGGGCTGTCCGAAGGTCAGGCCATGAGCGACGAGGTCCGCGCGCTCGAGCGGGCGATCGCCGCCGGCAAGCTCGACCCGGTGTACGTGCTCTACGGCGACGAACCGGCGGCGATCCGCGCCGTCGTCACGGCGCTGCGCAAGGTCGTGGTCCCGCCCGACGATCCCACCGCGCAGGCGATGGCGGCCTTCAACCACGAGCGCTTCGACGGCGTCGACCTCACCGGGGCGGGGCCGGTGCTGTCGGCCTGCGCGCAGATCCCGATGATGAGCAAGTGGCGGCTGGTCGAGCTCGCCAACCCCGACGACCTCGGCAAGGGGCCCGAGGCCGAGGCACCAACGCGGCGGCCATGGACGCGCTCGCGGCCTACATCAAGGCGCCGAGCCCGAGCACCGTGCTGGTGATCAGCGGCGGCGGCATCGACGGCCGCTCGAAGCTCGTGACCGCCTGCAAGACGGGCGGCTGGGCCCACAAGTTCGAGGCCTACAAGCGCGACGACGACGCCGTCGGCTTCGTGATCGGCGAGGCGCAGGCGCAGGGCCGCAAGATCTCCCGCGACGCCGCCGCGGCGCTGGTCGCCAGCGTCGGCACCGGGCGCAGCGAATTGCTGGGCGCGCTCGACCAGGCGCTGATGCACGCGGGCGACGCCCCGGTCGGGCTCGCCGACGTCGAGGCGATCGTCGCCCACACCCGCGAGGCGAAGATCTTCGACCTCACCGACGCCGTCGGCCGCGGCGAGGCCGACACCGCGCTCGCAGTGCTGGCGCGCATGTTCGCCGCGGGCGAGAAGGACGCGGGCGTGTCGATGCAGGTGCTGGCGATGCTGACCCGGCAGATCCGCCTGATCTTCACGGCCAAGGTCAACCCGGGCCGCGTGGCCGAGGCGACCGATGCCGCCGTTCCTCGTGCGCGGGCTCGAGGCGCAGGCGCGCGGGTTCAGCGAGCCGCGCCTGCGCTCGGCCTACGCGGCGCTGGTGCGCCTCGACCAGGACCTCAAGGGCGGCTCGCACGTCGCCTACGCGTCGCCGTACCTGGCCCTGCAGCGGTGGATCCTCGACACCTGCCGCGCGCTGCCGGGCGTCGACGCGCGCACGTGAGGGCGTCGACGAGTTGCCGGCCCGGTGAGCGGCCGGAGACCGCGCCGAGCCGGTGGAAGTCACTCCGGCATGGCGACGGCGATTCGGGGCCGTTTGAGTCACACCGGAATCGCAACGGCTGCCCGACGGGCCGCACAGATGCGCGGGACCGCGGGGGTCGACGAGCATCGCGGTCGCACGGCGGCGGGGCCGGTGGACCACGGAGCTCGACGGGTACGTCGCGCAGAACTGCGTGGACGAGGCGTCGAGGCGGTGGATGTCCGGCGTCGATTTGGAGTGATCCCCGGTCGGTCCTGGCCGTGGAGGCCACGGTCGAACTCGCTGCGACGGCCTGTCCCGAGGGACAGGAAACCGCTTGCCCGCGAGCGCCGCGCCCGGCGTGGTAGGGTCGCGCTCACAGGAGTGCAAGTGATGCGCGCATATTCGTTTCTCGCCGCGATCGTGGCGGTGTCCGGGATGGGCTGCGATTCAGAGCCCGCCGCCGAGGCCGAGCAGAAGGCCGCCGCTCCGGCGACCGCAGCGCCGGCCACGACTGCAGCGCCCCCGGCCGTCGTGGACGTGAAGCATGGCGAGGTCGACATCAAGGCGGGTCCCATCGGCGTGGCCGTCAAGCCGGGCGAGGTCAGCGTCAGCGGCACCGAGGTCGGCGACGTCAAGGTCTCGGCCGCGGGCGTGAAGGCGGGCGAGGTCGAGGTCGGCGCCGACGGGACGATCAAGCTGCCGGGCGGCGGGGTGATCGTGGCCCCGACCAACCTCGACGACGACGCCGAGCCCGCGGCGGCCGGCGGCAAGGACTGCGACGACGGCGCCTGCCGCCAGACTTGCAGCACGGGCAACTGCGAGTACACCTGCGGCGGCGGCAACTGCACGCAGGTCTGCGAGAAGGGCGCGACCTGCAAGTTCACCTGCAGCGGGGCCAGCACGCAGACCTGCAAGGCCGGCTCCGACTGCGACCTGACATGCTCGGGCGGCGCGTGCACCCGCGGCTGCGAGGGCGACGCGAAGTGCAAGAAGAGCTGCTCGGGCGGCGGCTGCAGCGGCGGCTGACGTCGCGTCGAGTTCGCCGGGCTCGCAGCAGGGCGCCGGCTGCGAGCGGCGGAGGCGACGGCAGTGGCGGCTGACGACGCGCTGTCTCCTCGCCTGCGCGCTCGCAGCAGGGCGCCGGGTGAGTGCGAAGCGAAGGCCGAGAAGAGCCGGTGGGCAGTGGCCGCAGCGGGGCCGCTCCTCGCCTGCATGCTCGCAGCAGGACGCCGGGTGAGTGCGCAGCGAAGGCCGAGAAGAGCCGGTGGGCAGCGGCCGCAGCGGGGCCGCGCCGAGCGGCCGCTCGAGCGCCGAGTCGGCACCGGTCCTCGCGGCCATGTCCCACCGGACATGCCTCAGCGGACATGCGCGAACGGGCAGGTCCTCGGGGACCTGCCCGCGCGGACAGCCGGGCTCAGATGCCCTTCGTGATCAGCCAGGAGTCGCCCTCGCGGATCAGCTCGAACTTGGCGTAGTCCTGCTTGGGGACCACGCGCGGGGGGAAGCGGGGCATGCCGTCGTCGCCGAGGATCGGCTTGAGGCGGAAGGTCGCGTCGATCCACACGTTCACGGTGGCGCGGTCGCGGCGCATGTAGACGTCGAGGTACTCGATGGTGAAGCGGACCGACTCGAGCTGGGCGATCCGGCGGCGGAGGATCGGGCCGAGCTCCTCGTAGACGATGTCGTCGCTGGGGTCGTCGGTGCCGGACTCGTCGTAGTAGGTCGGGTGCGCGGTGGCGAGGATGCCGGCCGGGTCCTGACGGACGAAGCTGGTCCGGAAGCGTTCGATGACCTGCAGGATCTCGCGGTTGTCGGGGGTGTCCGGGATCTCGGTCCCGGGGATGATCGCGGTGTTCTTGCAGCCGGCGACGGTGGGCACGGCGAGCACGGCAGCGAGTGCGAGAGCGAGGGAACGTCCGAGCATGGGTCGAGCGAGGCGCATTGTGCAAGCACGCGGCCACGGGCGCCAGTTCGTAAAACTCGCTTCTGCGAACAAGGACTTAGCGCACGCGTCGGGAGCGCGGCCGGGGGGCCTTCCGTGCCAATTGGCACAGGGCGCGAGAGGGGCGTGCCAGCGCGTCGCATGCGAGTGACGGGCCGTCCGCGCCGCGCGTCGGCGTGTCGCGGCGGGCGACGAGGTCGCTCGCGCGCGCGCGGCTATCATCGCAGGGTGACGGACGCCCGCTTCCACCCCCGCCTGCGGATCCACGCCCACGCCGACATCATCGGCTCCGAGGTCGTGCTGGCCCGCCCCCTCGACGACCTCAGCCTCGGCGGCTGCAAGTTCGTCGGCCCGGCGTGGGAGGAGGCGGGGCAGCAGGTCGCGCTGGTGCTGAGTTTCCCGACGCTCTCGGCCAGCCTGCCGCTCACCGGCATGGTCGTGCGCGGCGGCGAGGAGGACATGGCGATCCGCTTCGTCCACATCACCGACGAGCAGAAGGGCGCGCTGCGCAAGCACATCCTCGACAGCCAGGAGGCCGCCGGCGCCTGAGCCGGCCCTGTCCGCGAAGACATGTCCCATGAACCAGCCTCACGACGAGGTCTCGAACGTCACGGACGACGACGGCGAGCCGGCCGCCCGCGAACCCGCGCGGGGGCCCGGCCTCAGCCCCGAGCAGCGGGCGCGGGTCGAGGCGTTCGCGCCGCGGGTGCCCGGCATCGCGCGCAGCCTGCGGCGCGTCGTCGGGATCGCGCCCGACGAGTGTGAGAGCGCCGGCTACGAGGCGCTGGCGCGCGCGGCGCTGCGCTACGACCCGGCCTCGGGCGTGCCGTTCGCGGCGTTCGCGTTCTACCGGGTCCGCGGGGCGATGATCGACGCCGCCCGCAACGCCTTCCCCGACCACAAGCGGGCGCGGCGGATCCTCAACACCCTCGAGGTGACGCAGGAGCTGTCGGAGATCCGCCTGCGCCCCGGCGACGATCCGCGGCGGATCGGCGAGCGCTTCGGCGACGCGGCCGAGCTGGTCCGCGAGGTCACCGCGGCGGCGGTGCTGTCGCGCCTGTTCGCCAGCGACGACGACGACGCGTTCGGCCCCGAGGTCCGGCTGACGCTGCGCGCGCTGGTCGAGCGCTGCGACCCCGACGAGCGGGCGCTGATCGACGCGGTCTACGTGCGCGGCCTGACGCTCACCGAGGTCGCGGCCGACCTCGCCACCAGCGTCAGCACGATCTCCCGCCGACACCAGCGGCTGCTGCGACGACTGGCCGATCTGCTGGCGGCCGAGGCGCGACCGCCGGAGGCGGGGCCGTGAGCGGACGGTGTGGGGCAGACGGGCGAAGGACGGCGCGCCGCGATGCGATGACGCGCCTCCAGGCGCGGCTCGCCGTTCGCGGCGATACGGACGATCGGATGCTGGTCCCGAGCGTGGCCCGCCGCTGCCGGTCCGGGGCGCGCTCGCGGAGTGCAGCCCAGGTGCGTGGGGGAACGCGCTTCGCGGGGGCCGGGCCGTGAGCGCTGCGCGGAGGATCGCCGCCTGGCGGAAAAGACATGGTCTCCTGGGCATGTTCGGAAGGACAGGTTCACGGAGACATGTCGTCTGGAGCATGTCCTTGTGGGCAGCTCTGTCCGCCTGCGAGCCGGCGCGGGCGCCCGAGGTCCGCGGGGTCCGCGGCAAGCGCGAGCTGTTCGGCGATCCGGCGCTGGTGCCCACGCGCGCGGGCGAGCGCGCGCGAGAGGAGCTGGCGCTGGCGGACGCGGTGGTCGCGGCCCTGCGGGCGCTCGGGGCCGAGGGGCTGGCGGTCGAGGTGCGCCTGCCGCGGGTCGACGATCCGGGCGCGGTGGTGGTGAGCGGGCAGGGACCGCCGGACTGGGACGAGGCCGCTGCGGCGGCGCTGGTCGGCGAGCTCTGCGGGGCGTGGAGCGCCGGGCGGGTGCGGGTCGCCTGGCGTGGCGCGGCCCCGAGCCCGCCTGCGGGGCGCCCCGGCGATCTGCCGCTGCTGTTCGCGCTGGTCGGGCTCGGCGCGGCCGGCGGGGTGACGGTCGACCGAGTTCTGCGCCGGCGCGCTCGCTCGCCGCTGCGAGGCTGAGAGCGCCCGGGTACACTTGCCCGCGATGACCAGCGCGCCCCTCTACGTCGGGATCGATCTCGGGACCACGAACTCCACCGCGGCCGTGTTCGACGGCGAGAAGGTGACGCTGGTCCGCAACGCCCAGGGCTCGCCGATCACCCCGTCGGTGGTCCGCATCGACGCCCGCGGCAACGTGACCGTCGGCGCGAAGGCGCGGCGCTTCCTCGACACCGACGCCGACAACACCCGCAGCGAGTTCAAGCGGCTGATGGGCACGGCGCAGGGCATCCGCTTCGGGGCGGCGGGCCTCGAGCGCCGGCCCGAGGAGCTGGCGGCCGAGGTGCTGCGCTCGCTGCGGGCCGACGTGCGCGACCAGATCGGCGTGCTGCCGGCGCGCGCGGTGATCTCGGTGCCGGCGCTGTTCGAGCTGCCGCAGACCAGCGCGACCTCGGAGGCCGCGCGCCTGGCCGGGTTCGAACGGGTCGAGCTGCTGCAGGAGCCGATCGCGTCGGCGCTGGCGGCCGGCTGGACGGTCGAGGACCAGGGCGGCGCGTGGCTGGTCTACGACCTCGGCGGCGGCACCTTCGACGTGTCGCTGCTCGAGACGCGCGACGGCCTCCTGCGCGTGGTCGGTCACGACGGCGACAACTTCCTCGGCGGCCGCGACTTCGACTGGGCGATCGTCGACTGGGCGATCGCCCAGGCCGCGCGCGACGGCGTCGTCATCCGCCGCGGCGACCCGACCCACGCGGCCGCGGTGCGCAAGATCAAGCTCGCGGCCGAGGAGGCGAAGATCGAGCTGTCGCGGGCCGAGTCGGCCAGCATCACGGTGCCCGGGCTCGACGTCGGCGGCGCCAGCCACGACCTCGACGTCACGCTCGACCGCGAGACGCTGGAGCGCCTGTGCGCGCCGGCGATCGACCGCTCGATCGCGGTGTGCCGGCGCCTGCTGCAGGCCCACGGCGTGGCAGAGGGCGGGCTGACGCGGGTGGTGCTGGTCGGCGGGCCGTCGGTGATGCCGGTGGTGCGGCGCCTGGTCAGCCAGCAGCTGGCGGTGCCGCCGGCGGAGGGCCTCGACCCGATGACGCTGGTCGCCCAGGGCGCGGCGATCTTCGCCGCGACGGCCGGGCTCGAGGCGCGCCCCAGCGCGATCGAGCAGGTCCGCGGGGCCAAGGTGTGGCTGCAGTACCCGGCGATGTCGTCGGACCTGACGCCGCACGTGGTCGGTCGCCTGGTCGAACGGACAGGTCCGGTCAACTCGATGCCGACCGAGATCCAGCTCGCCCGCGCGGATGGCCTGTGGGACAGCCCGTGGACGCCGCTCGACGAGGAGGGCGCGTTCGTCCTGCCGGTCTCGCTGGTGCCGCGCAAGCCCAACGTGTTCCGCCTGACCGGCAAGAACATCCAGGGCAACGCGGTGACGATCGACCCGCCGACGCTGACGATCGTCCAGGGCCTCACCATCAGCGACCCGCCGCTGTCGCGCACGATCGGGGTGGCGCTGGCGAGCAACGACGTCCGCGTCTACTTCGAGCGCGGCGCGCCGCTGCCGGCCCGGCGCACCTTCACGCTGCACACCGTCGACAGCGTGGCGCGCGGGGCCGAGAAGGCGGTGATCAAGATCCCGATCGTGCAGGGCGAGTACGAGCAGGCCCACCTGTGCCGCCTGGTCGGCGCGCTCGAGATCGGCGGCAAGGAGCTCAAGCAGACGCTGGCGTCCGGGGCCGAGGTCGAGCTGACGATCGAGCTCGACCGCGGCGGGCGGATGTCGGCGCGCGCTGATCCCCGCGATCGGCCAGGTGTTCGAGCACGTGGCGCACCTGCTGGTGCCGGAGGCCGACCCCGAGGTGCTCGCGTCGACGGTGACCGCCACGCGGGCCCGGCTCGGCGAGCTGCGCACCGACGCGTTCCGCCGCCAGGCCCGCGACTCGATCGAGCGCCTCGGTCAGGTCGAGAGCGCGCTCGACGACGTCGGCCGCGACATCGACGCGGCCCGCGGCGGCGACACCGACGCGGCGCAGAAGGCCCGACGCACGCTGATCGAGGTCGACGCGCAGATCGAGGCGGTCGAGCTCGACCGCCGCTGGCCGGAGCTCGACCGCGAGGCCCGCGAGGCGCTGATCTGGACCACCGGGTGGGTCCAGGACTACGGCCAGCCGCACGAGCAGACGCTGTACCAGGAGACCGCCAAGGCGGTCGACAAGGCCCGCCAGGCCCGCGACCCGCTCGAGCTGCAGCGCCAGCGGCTGCTCCGCCGCCTCGGCTCGTCGGCCTACGGGCGCCACCCCGAGGCGTGGAAGCACCGCTTCGAGGACGCGGCCGCCGACGCCGGCAACGCGACCGACGTCGCCCGCGCCCAGGCGCTGGTCAAGGAGGGCCGCGAGGCCCTGGCCAAGGGCGACAACGAGGCGCTGCGGCGGGTGACGCAGAAGCTGTGGCAGCTGCTGCCGAGCGCGGCCGAGGACCGGCGCAAGGGCCACGAGTCGGGCGTGCGCTGAGCTGACCTTTCGCTCATGTCTTGAAGGACCTGTCGAGAGCACCATGTCGCAAAAGCCAGACGACTTTCAGGCGTTGGCCGACAACCCGTTCTACGTGCTCGGCCTGCGGCCCGACTGCGGCCGGCTCGACGTCGAGCGCGAGGGCCAGAAGCTGCTCGGGATGCTCGGCCTCAAGCTCAAGTCGGCCGCCACGTACATGAGCCCGCTCGGGCCGCGCCCGCGCACCGAGGACAAGGTGCGCGCCGCCATGGCGGTCCTGCGCGACCACGAGAAGCGGCTGGCGCACGAGTTCTGGGCCAGCCTGCCGGCGCCCGCGGCCCCGCCGAAGCCGCCGCCGGCGCCCGAGACGAAGGGCCCCGGGCCGGCCCCGTTCGCCGAGGCGTTCGCCGCGCTCGGCTGGAGGCGGTCATGACGGAGCGCGTCACGAATGGGGGGAGCGCGCGGCGCGAGGCCGTGATGTTCGGGTGGCCGCGCGCGCGCGTGGGCGAGGGGCGTCGCGTCGCGTCGGGTCGCCGCGTCAGCCCTCGCCGGCGAGGGGCGCGTCGTCCCGGGCCGTGGCCGGTGTTCGCCCTGCTCGCGCTGGGGATCGTCGTCGGCGGCCCCGACTTCGTGGCCCAGTCGTACGCGATCGGCAGCGTGCTCGGCGGCCTCATCCTCCTCATCGCGCTCGGCAACTGGGTGATGGCGCTGCTCGACCTGGTCGGCGGGGTGATGTGGCCGGTCCTGCGGCACACCGTGATCGCGGCCGGACTCGTGCGCACCAGCTACTGGCTGGCGCTGCTGGCCCGCCCCGGCTGGGAGCGCGAGCGCGAGGGCGGGCAGGTCGTCGCGGCCGCGCTGGCGCTGCTGCACCGCTCGCACGACGTCGCGCTGGCGAGCTGGCTCGAGGGCAAGATCCAGGCGCGGGCCAAGTCCGGGCTCGGCGGCATCGTCGCGACCGGGCTGCTCGCGGCCAGCCGCGGCGACCGCGACGGGGCGCGCGACATCCTCCTCGGCGTCGACGGCTTCGACCCCGACTTCGCGCCGAAGGCTGCGCGGCGGGCCGCCAACGACTGGCTGGTGGCCGACGCCGCCGCGCGCGGCGACTGGATCACGGTCATGCGCCGCGGCGTGCAGCCGGGCCAGGCCACCGCGTACACCCGCTTCCTCGCCCGCGCGGCCGCGCGGATCCGCGGCGAGGCGCTGGCTGGCGAGCCCAACCCGACCGACTTCGGCCTGTGGGTCTCGTGGCTGCTCGCACCTGGCCGAAAGGCCATGCGACCGCTGCTCGACCAGGCCCGCGCGGCGCCGCGGGTGCTGCATCAGCGCAAGCCGCCGCCCCCCGCGCCGGCGCCGGCGACCGTGCCCTTGATCGATCCGTCGATCCACGCCGACGACCCGGTGGCCCACGCCCAGGCGCTGCACGCCACCTGGCTGGCGCTGCGGCCGAGGACCGCGGGGCAGCCGGCGACGGAGCTCGAGCAGCGGCTGTCGGCCACGCGCATGCAGGAGCTCTGTCGCGCGTGGGAGGCCGCGTGGGCGCCCGCGGAGCGGCGCATGCGTCAGCGGGCCGCGGCGCTGACCGCCCAGACGCGCGCCGAGGAGGCGCTGGCGGCGATCCGCCGCGTCGTCGCGCGCGAGCTGGCCGAGCTGGCGCGCGCGGCGAAGCTGCCGCTCGACAGCTTCGAGGTCGAGGTGCCCACGGCCGCGCTGGCGGCGGAGGAGCTGCGGGCCGAGCTGCTCGGCGGGGTCGAGACCGGCTCGGAGGAGCTGCGCGCGCGCACGGCCGCCGACCGCCGCCTGCCGCCGGCCGAGGAGTCGCGCGCGTGGAACCAGTTCCGCCGCCGCTACGAGGAGGCGGTCCTGCTCGGCGGGATGGCGCTGCGCTACCTGATGTTCCCGCAGGTCCACCGCGACGTGTGCGGCTACGCGGTGTGGCTGTGGAACGACCGCAAGGAGTACGGCCTGTCGGGGCCGATGTTCCAGTGGCTGCTGGCCGAGGCCGAGGCGGTCGGCGACCTCGAGGCGATCGAGCTCCAGCGCAAGAACGTCGGCGCGAAGCGGTGAGCCCGCCCGGCGGCTGTCTCTCGGGACAGCCGACCGGCCGAGGCGGTCGGCGACCTCGAGGCGATCGCGCTCCCCCGACGACGTGGCTGTCTCGGGGGCAGCCGCTCAGCCGAGGCGGAGCGGGCTCGGGCGCCCGGCTGCGGGCGCCGACGCCGGGGCTGTCTTTCGAGTCAGCCGGGGCTCGCAGGAGCCGGGCGCTCGCCGCCGGCCGAGCAGGCGCGGCGGTTCGAGGACGCGACGCGCTCCAGGACATGCCCCTCGATTCATGCTCGATCGGACATGCCCCCAAAAGCATGCCCGATCGGGCATGTCCGAACGCGCGGCCCTACACGTACTCGATCTCGATCGCCAGCCCCGGTCCGGACGGCAGGTGGGTAGTCCGGCGCTCGTGCGGGGTCATCGAGTGCCAGCGGGCGAAGCCGTGGCAGAGGGTCTGGACCGCGCGGAGCCAGCGGGTCACCGCCTCGACGCGCGGGAACTCGGCGCGCAACAATTGAGACGCGCCGGTGAGGCCGCACAGGCTCTCGTCGTGCAGCGCCTCGACCTCGGCGGCGGCCGCGGCAGGGCTCAGGCCCTCGTTGTGGAGCATGCAGCCGAGCAGGTTGGGGCGGTGCGAGGCGAGGTCTTCGGCCACGCCGACGAGGTCGTCCTGGACGGCGACCAGGCGGGCGGCGTAGCGGCGGACCGCGGCGTGGGCCGGGTGGCTGCGCACGGCCAGCGGCAGCGGACAGTCGCCCACGTACTCGAGGAAGTCGATCGCCGGGGCCACGCCGACGCTGGCGACCCGGATCGGCAGCAGGTCCTGGCGCGCGGGGTAGGGCGCGTCGGCCTCGATCTTGGCGCGCCAGTGCGCCTCGCAGCGGTTGGCGTCGAGCCAGTCGGCGAAGTCTTCGGCCAGGCGGCCGCACCAGGCCGGGCCCATCGCCGCGCGGCAGCGCGGGCCACGTCCCACCACGCGCGCAGGGCCGGCGGGATGTTGTCCGGCAGGCCGTCGCTGCCGCGCACGGCGGCCAGCAGCTCGGCCTCGGGGAAGCTGCCCTCCTCGCCGAGCAGCGCCCAGAAGGTCAGAAATCGCAGGGCCGTGGCGGCGCGCTGCGGGTCGACTGCGATCGTGGGCCAGCCGCCGAGGCGGGCCACTGCCAGCCCGCGAAAACCGACGCCCCCGAGCAGGCGCGGGCTCGGGCTCAGGACCTCTTGCAGGCCGAGGTCCCCAGGTGAGAACCAGGGCAGCGGATAACGCAGCGTCACCTCGATCGCCAGCTCGGCCGTCATCCGTGATCGATCGTCGCGTGGGAACTTCATGCGAGGAGGAGGGGAGGAGAGGTCCGCCCCGGGCGTCGGACCGGCGGTCTACGGCCCGACGCCCGAGACCGGTGACTCCGGGCCCGGAGCACCGGCGACTTGTCTACGGTTGGTCGATGGCCAGGAGGAGGTCGATCCCGTGTACGAGTCTGGGTCTCGACACGAGTCATCCTCCCGGTCGTCCAGTGAGCGGCGCCACTGGGTCGAACGGATCACGACGATCGTGCGCCCGTGACACGCAGGCGTGCACGAACAAATGTCGCTCGGAGACCCCGATTTCAGGTGCAGAGGGGCGTGCGTCCATTT
This sequence comes from Nannocystis pusilla, assembly GCF_026626665.1. Classification (GTDB taxonomy): domain Bacteria; phylum Myxococcota_A; class Polyangia; order Nannocystales; family Nannocystaceae; genus Nannocystis; species Nannocystis pusilla. The sequence goes on along the minus strand of NZ_JAPNKE010000002.1, from coordinate 3,961,576 downwards.
TGACTCGAAGGGATCGCGAAGCAAGTCAGGCCGTCGCGCGCCGTGTTGCAGATCAGGTCCGCGACCGCCGTGCAGCGGATCGCAGCGCCGGCGCCGTCGCCGATGAGCAGGGCGCGCTGCCGACGGGTGCGAATTGGATCGCGTCGCGGCGGACGGCTGTCCTCTCGAGCAAGCGTAAAGACTGCGCCGCCGAGATCAGGGGCGCGACGTCGGGGACCCCGAGGACGTCACGGAGGTGTCGGCGCTCGCGGAGGGTACGTGGATCACCCGCTGCGGCAGCGGGATCACCAGGCCCTCGTGGCGCAGGCGGATCAGCAGGCGCTTCAGCATCGCCGTGGTCAGCGGGTTGCGGTCGACGAAGTTCTGGATCTGCACGAACACGCGGACCTCGAGCGACCACTCGCCGACCCGCATGCGAATGGCGGGCGGCGTCTCGCGGACCCCGGGCAAGGCCTCGCGGGCCCGCCGGACCTCGTCGACCAGGATCGCCTCGAGCGCCTCGGGGTCGACGTCGAGCCCGACGCGGATCGGGACCTCGATCCACATGGTCGGGTCGGGCCGGCTGAAGTTCGTCATGATCGCCTCGCCGAGGCGCTTGTTCGGGATGTAGATCAGGAGGTCGTCGAGCGTGCGCAGGGTGGTGGTGCGCCAGCCGATGTCGGTGACGAAGCCCTCGAGCTTGGTGTCGACGCTGACGAAGTCACCCACGCGGATCTGTCGCGACGCGCTGAGGTTGACGCCGGCGAACACGTTGGCCAGCGTGTCCTGGAAGGCCAGCGCGACCGCGAGGCCGCCGACGCCGAGGGCGGTCAGGGCCGGGAATACCGACACCCCGAACAGGCCGAGGATCGCGCCGACCCCGAGCAGCAGCAGCAGCCCGTTGATGATGTACTTGATGAGGGTCGTGCCGCCGCCGGCCGGCGATTGATTGCGGCCGACGATCTCCGACACGATCCGCATCAGCGTCAGCGTCACCGACAGCGCCAGCACCGCCGAGGCGATCTTGTCAGCGACGGCGATCGATCGCGCCTTCCACGGCAGGTCGGGCACCGCCGCGACCACGCCGGCGAGCATCGCCCAGAGCAGGGCCCGGTCGCGCAGGCGCGCGGCGATGATGTCGTCGATCACCCACTCGTTCCTGGCGCTGGCGCGGACCATCAGCGGGAACAGCACGAACCGCAGCAGGAGCCCGAGCAGCAGCGCGAACACCAGCTCGGCGGCGACGTCGGCGTAGCCGCGCGCGGCCTTGGGCAAGATCTCGAGCGCCAACCATTGCAGCTGCGGCAACGGAAAGACGGCGTCGTCCATCGGGGCTGACAAGAATTCGATCACGGCGAAACGAGCGCGGCCCACAGGGCCTCGATGTGCTCGCGGAGGAACATATACTCGAAGGCCGCGAGCGCCAGGAAGGGCCCGAACGGGACGCGCGCTCCCATCACGCCGGCGTCCGGATCTTCCTCACCGAGTTCGGGGTCCTCGCCGTGCACCTCTTCGAGCGCGGTGTTGGCGACGCGGCGGCCGAGGAGGAGCATCGGCACCGCGACGAGCAGGCCCTGGATCGCGCCGGCCGCGAGGGTCCACATCAGGCCGCGCGCGCCGGTGAAGGCGCCGATCATGCACAGCAGCTTGCCGTCGCCCAGGCCGAGCGCCTCGATGCCGCGGTAGCGCAGGTAGACCCAGCGCAGGCCCGCGATCAGTAAGTAGCCGCAGGCGGCCGCGAGCGCCGCCTCGATCACGCCGACGCCGAGAGTGGCCGGGCTGACCGCCGCGACGACCAGGCCGAGGCCGGCGATCGGCAACACCACCTCGTCGGGGATGAGCCAGAGGTCGAGGTCGGTGTACGTGGCGATGAGCAGGCCGAGGCCGAAGCAGAACCACAAGAGCCACTCGAGCAGGCCGGGCGGCCCGCCCTGGACCATCGGCCGCAGCACGTATTGCAGGTAGAGCGTGAAGCTCAGCACGCCGCCGAGCAGCTCGACGACGAGGTAGCGCAGGGCGAACGGCTCGCCGCAGCGGCGGCAGCGGCCGCGCAGCAGCAGGTACGAGAGGACCGGGATGTTGTCGTACCAGGCGATCGGCGTCTCGCACGCGGGGCAGGCCGAGCCCGGACGGACGACCGACAGCCCGCGCGGCAGGCGCCAGATCGCCACGTTGGCGAAGCTGCCCCACAGCGTGCCGAAGAAGAAGGCCATCCACGGGGCCCAGGGGGCCATCAGGGCCTTCACCAGGACCGGATTGGTCTCGACCAATTCGAGGGCTTCGGGGCCCTGGAGCGTCAGCAGCGGCTCGAGCATCGGGTCGCCGAGATCCTACGCGATCCGGCGCGCGCTTGTTCCTGTTATCCTCCGCGCGTGCCAGCGCCCTCGATCCGGCCGGTCTGCGGCCTCGCCCTCGCGCTCGTGCTCGCGGGCGGACCCGCCTGCGGCGGCGACGACGACGCCAACGTGCCGGTCGCCGAGGCCGCCAGCCTGCCGCCGCGCCCCGGGGCCGCGCGCCAGAGCCAGGAAGAGGTGGCGCGCGCCGGCGTCGACGCCCTGCTGGCGTCCCCCAGCCCCGCGACCCTGCTGGCGGTGCTCGGCCAGAGCCACCTCGTCGCCCGCGCGCTGCTCGGCCGCCACACCCTCAAGTACACCGCCGAGTTCAGCCTCGCGCCGGTCGAGCCGGTGCGGCCGGCGGTCGACACGCCGGTGCTCTTGACGCAGAAGGTCGTCGACGAGCTCGAGCTGCAGTGGGCCGCCGGTCCCGAAGAACCTGTCCGTTTCTACCTGTCCCAACATACCGATCAGCACCGCGGCCGCGAGGTCATGGTGCTCGACGAGAAGGCCTACACCCGGCTGCTGCACCGCGGCTGGCACGTGCGCCCGCTCGACGCCGACCTCCACCAGCGCTGGCTCGACGAGGCTCAGCGCAGCGTCCACGACGTGGTCGAGCTGGCCGCGCCGGCGCTGGCCGTGGCCGCGGCGGAGGAGGGCGACACGGTGCGCGTGACGCTGTCGCTGGCCGAGCCGGGCGCGCGCGTGCCGGTGCCGCAGGCCGCCGCGCCGGGACGGGAGTGGCGCGAGAAGGCCGAGATCACGGCCATCGAGGGCACGCTGACCCTGGAGCGCGCCACGGGCCTGTGGCAGACCGCGGAGGTCCGGGTCGGCTACGGCGTCCGCGACGAGCAAGAGCGATCGCTGGTCGGCGAGACCCACCTCACCGGTACTGCGGCGCGGACCCCCGAGCTCCAGATCCAGGCGCCGGAGCACGTGCTGCCGCTGCCCGAGCGGGTCCGCTACGAGAGCGAGCGGCGGCGCCTGCTGGACGGCCTCGCGGGCACCTGAGGCGATCGCGGCGTCGCTGTCGGCGGTGAGGCAGCGACGCCGGCGATCGTGGCCTCCGCTCACGAAGGTCGTGTCGGGTGGTGGCGAGGTCGGCCCGGCGAGCGAAGGCTCCGGCGTCGAACACGGCGAGGCGTCGGGCGAGGGAGCGAGCGAACTCAGGGGGTCCTGCAGGCGCGTGAGCGGGCGCCCCCTCCCGCGCGCCGGCGCGGCGAACGGGCGCCTCGGCGTGAGCTGACGCGCCGGGGCGGGGGCCGGGACCCTTTGCGGCGCCGCTCGCCCGCGCTAAAAGGCCACGCGTGACGAAGCCTGCCCTTACGCGCGCGGCCCTGCCGCCCGCCCTCCAGCGTGCCCTCGACCTCGCGGTCGACGCCAAGGCCGCTGCGCCCGTCGTCCTCCAGCTCACCGACGTGGCCGGTTACACCGACTGGGCCCTGGTCGTGTCGGGCCGCTCCGATCGCCACGTCGGCGGCATCACCGAGGCGATCATGGCGGGTCTGAAGGACATGCAGACCACGCCGATCGGCACCGACGGCCTCGGGGAGCACCTGTGGGACCTCCTCGATTACGACGACTTCCTGGTCCACGTGTTCTACCACCCGGTGCGCAAGCACTACGACCTCGAGTCGATGTGGCGCGACGCCCCGCGCGCGGAGCTCGGGCTGCCCGCCGAGGTCATGGACACCTCGACGCTCGAGGGCCTGACCCCGCCGGTCGACATGCCTCCGTTCCGCGGCGGCAGCTTCGGCGCGTTCCCGGGCGAGCTCGAGAACGAGGAGGAGCTCGCGGGGGCGCCGGGTGAGCTGCCCGAGGGCGAGGACGAGAGCGAGGACCTCGACGAGGGCGAGGAGGGCGACGTCGCCGAGTACGACGAGCCCGACGACTTCGCCGACGACGAAGAGGGCGACTACGCCTACGGCGACGAGGACGGCGAGGACGAAGAGGACCTCGCGGCCGACGACGGCGCCGAGGAAGCGGCCCCGGCCGAGGCGCCGCCGCCGTCGCGACGCAAGTGAGCGTGCGCCCGTGAAGGTCAGCGTCGTCGCCGCCGGCAAGCTCAAGGACACCGCGCTCGTCGCGTTGTGCGCCGACTATTTGCGGCGCGTGCAGCCGTTCGTCACCGTCGAGATGCTCGAGGTGCGCGACCTGGCGGCGATCCGCGCCCACTGGACCCGCTACGAGGGCGCCCGCGTGCTCCTCGACGAGCGCGGCGAGCAGATCGCCACCCGCGAGCTGGCGCAGTGGATCGACCGCTGGCGCCGCGACGCCCGCGACGTCGCGCTCTACATCGGCGACGCCGACGGCTTCACGGTCACCGACCGCACCCAGGCCGATCGCCTGCTGGCCGTGTCCCACCTGACCCTGCCGCACCGCCTGGTCCGCCTGATCCTGCTCGAGCAGCTCTACCGCGCCGGCAGCCTGCTCGCCGGGCATCCATACCACCACGGGTGAGGCTGTCCGGACGGGCATGCTCGTTGGAGCATGTTCGAACGGACATGTTCATTCGGGCCTGTCTGTTCGGGCATGTCTGTTTGTTCATATGGGAGCGGGCGGGGGCGAGGTTCATCTCGAAGACTCGCCGCCTGAGATCCATTCACGCCGTGGCGGGCGGGTTACTGCCTCCGGGAGGACCAGCCTCCGCCGCTGCGCGTCCGAGCGGAGAGGTTCGAACGAGCATGCCGGTGCTGGCCGTGCGTGGCCGCTGCTCCCGCCGCCGGCGGCCTCGCCATCCGTCGCCCTGCCGCTCCCGCCTCTCTTGCCCCTCGTCCGCGCGCGCGCGGACGACTCCGCCGCCCCGTCAGGAGCCGTCGCGGCTGGGTTATCCTCGGCCTCGTGGACGGGCTTCCGCGCGAACACGCCGACCTGCTCGCCCTCGTCGCCCGGCACGCGACGGGCGAGGGCCGGATCGACTCGTCATACCCGGGCGTGTGGTTCTGGCGCGCCGACCGGCCGGTGGCGAAGCGCAAGTCGCAGGCGTTGACCCTGTCGCTGGTCACGGTGGTGCAGGGGCGCAAGGAGGCGAGCTTCGGCGAGCACGCGCTGACCTACGACCCGGGCCGCTACCTCGTGCTGACCGGCGAGACCGAGTTCGACAGCAGCGTGCTCGAGGCCAGTCCGGAGCGGCCCTACCTCTCGGTGTGCGTCGCCATGCCGCCGGAGGTGGTCGCGCGCACTTTGATCGCGCTGGCCGACAGCGACCTGGGCCCGGTCGACGAGCCGGTGCCCGCGTTCGTCTCGCGCCTCGACCCGTCGGTCCTCGGCGCGCTGTGCCGGCTGCTCGCGGCGCTGGACGAACCGGCCGAGCGGGCCGTGCTGGCGCCGCTGATCGTCGAGGAGATCGTGTTCCGCCTGCTGCGCTCGGAGGCGGCCGCGGTGCTGCGCCGCGCGGTCCGCCGCGGCGACGAGACGCGGATCCAGGAGTCGATGGCGTTCATCCGCGCCCACGCGACGGATCGCCTGACGGTCGAGGGCCTGGCCCGCCGCGCCGCGATGAGCCCGTCGCACTTCGCCCACCGCTTCCGCGCGGTCGCCCGCGTCAGCCCGATGCGCTACGTCAAGCACGTCCGCCTGCACGAGGCCCGCACGCTGCTGCTCCGCGGCGCGCGAGCCAGCGAGGTCGCGGGTCAGGTCGGCTACGCCAGCGCGTCGCACTTCACCCGCGATTTCAAGAGCTACTTCGGCGTCCCGCCGGCCGAGTACGCGCGCCGCCTGCACGCCGCGGGGGACCGGCCCGTCGAGGCGCAGCAGACCGCCTGAGGCCGACCGCGACGGCCTCGCAGGAGCGGGCAAGCGAAGCGCGGCGGCCCGCCGGGGCGAGAGCGGAAGAGCAGCGCGGCGGCCCTGCGAGGCCGACCGCGACGGCCTCGCAGGAGCGGGCAAGCGAAGCGCAGCGGCCCGCCGGGGCGAGAGCGGCAGAGCAGCGCGGCGGCCCGCCGAGGCCGATAGCGACGGTCTCGCAGGATCGGGCAAGCGAAGCGCGGGGGCCCGCCGGGGCAAGAGCGGCAGAGCAGCGCAGCGGCCCGCCGAGGCTGACAGCGACGGTCTCGCAGGATCGGGCAAGAGAAGCGCAGCGGCCGGCGTGGCGGCCGGCGGGGCCCTCGCTTACAGATGGGGCCATGAAGACACGCAAGCTCGGTACCTCCGGCATCGACCTGTCCGCCATCGGCCTCGGCTGCATGGGCATGTCCGACTTCTACGGCCCCGCCGACGAGCAGCGCTCGCTCGCGGTCATTCACCGCGCGCTGGACGAGGGCGTCAACTTCCTCGACACCGCCGACATGTACGGCTCGGGTCGCAACGAGCAGCTGGTCGGCCGGGCGATCCAGGGCCGCCGCGACGCCGTCGTCCTCGCCACCAAGTTCGCCATCCGCCGCGGCCCGAACGGCGAGTTCCTCGGCGTGTCGGGCAAGCCCGAGTACGTCAAGGAGGCCTGCGACGCCAGCCTCAAGCGCCTCGGCGTCGACGTCATCGACCTCTATTACCAACACCGCGTCGATCCGGAGGTCCCGATCGAAGACACCGTCGGGGCGATGGCCGACCTGGTCAAGGCGGGCAAGGTGCGTCACCTCGGCCTCAGCGAGGCGGCGCCGGCGACGATCCGCCGCGCCTACAAGGTCCACCCGATCGCCGCGCTGCAGACCGAGTACTCGCTGTGGAGCCGCGACCCCGAGGACGAGCTGCTCGGCCTGTGCGCCGAGCTCGGCATCACGTTCGTCGCCTACAGCCCGCTCGGGCGCGGCTTCCTCACCGGCCAGATCAAGTCGATCGACGACCTCGCGGCCGACGACTTCCGCCGCCACTCGCCGCGCTTCCAGGGCGAGAACTTCCAGCGCAACCTCGACCTCGTCCGTCAGGTCGAGCGGCTCGCCGCGGCCCGCAAGGTCACCGCGGCCCAGCTCGCGCTCGCCTGGCTGCTGGCCCGCGCGCCCCACGTGGTCCCGATCCCCGGCACCCGCAGCGAGGCGCGCCTGGCCGAGAACATCGGCGCGGTCGACCTCGAGCTGACCGCCGAGGAGCTGCGAGCGATCGACGCCGTGGCGCCGCGCGGGGCCGCGGCCGGCGAGCGCTACCCCGCCGCGAGCATGCGCCAGGTCAACGGCTGAGCGGCCGGCGAACAGCGGCGGTCGAGCTCGTGCCGGCGACCGCGGAGCTGCAGACGAGAGGCCGTGGCGCGCGAACGCGGCCGGGGCGCGCGAACGCGGCCGTGGCGCGCGAGCGCGGCCGGCGAGCGCGGCTCGGAGGCGAATAGGCGCCGGTCGAGCGCCACGGCGAGAGGCGCCCGGCCGAGAACCTCGACGCGTGGTTCTCGGCCGGGCGCCCGAGAGCGTCGCCTTCGAGACATGTTTTTAAACACATGCGCGAAAGAGCATGTTCGATAAAACATGTCCCGAAGCGTCTCCGGCGCTCCGCGGGCCGGCGCTCCTGCAGATCCGGACGCCGCCCGTCGCGGCGCTCGCGCGACCGCGAGTGACGGCAGCGTCACCGCACCGTCGCTCGCGCGACGTCTGCGCGCGGCGCGTGGGCGCGAGTCTCGACGCGAGGCGGACGATGACGAGCGGAAGGGCGGACGCGACCGGCGCGTGATCGCGTGGGGCGCGGCGCGGGCGCGCGTGGCTGCAGCAAATGCGACGCGGCCTTTTCGGGCGCCGAAGGACGCGCTAGACGACCCGCATGTCCGCACGCCTTCGCCCCTCCACGCACCTCCTGCTGTCCTTCGCCGCGCTCCTCGCCTGCAGCCCGAGCGAGCCCGGCACCACCGACGGTACGACGGACGGCGCGAGCACCGGCGAGACCGACGCGACGACGTCGACCACCGCGAGCGAACCGACCACCGGCGACGCGCCCACCGGCAGCACGAGCGAGCCGACCACGGGCGAGGCGACCACCGAGGCGACCACGACGAGCAGCACGACCGAGGGGAGCACCTCGCCCGTCGACACGACGACGACGGGCGACGACACGACGACGACGACGACGGGCGACGACACGACGTCGACGACTGGCGACGACACGACGACGACGACGACCGGCGACGACACCAGCGACACGACGGACACGACCACCGGCTCGACCACCGACGAGACGACCGGCGGCGAGGGCCTCGGCCCCGACGCGCAGGCGGCGATCGACGCGCTCGAGCTGGTCGTCGACGGCGTGCTGTGGCCGAGCGAGTCGGACTACCCGTGGACTGTGTTCGGCCTGCCCGACGCGGCGCCGGTCACGGTCGACAACCTCAAGGAGCGGGTCGGCCCGCTGATCGTGGTCGACAACGGCGAGGCGCCGCTGGAGGAGCAGACGATCGAGGAGAAGCCGTGGGAGCAGATCTTCCTGCAGATGACGACGCCGCAGGACTGGTGGACGGACTACGAGATCATGCGCGCCGAGCAGTACGAGGCGATCCGCGACGTCCTCGACGCCCACCTGGTGAACCTGAAGATGTTCCGGATCGGCGAGCAGTCGGGCAACTGGCTGTCGGGCGCGATCGACATGTTCGTGATCGGCGAGACCGCCGACGGCGACCTGGTAGGGATCCAGACCGTCACCGTCGAGACCTGAAGGCCGAGCGCGGAGCCGGACGGGCCCGTCCGGCTCGCGGCCTGCCACGGACGGCGGGCCTCGCCGCGAGGACGATGAACATGCCCTTGAGAGCATGTTTTGACGGTCATGTCGAACGAGACATGTCGCCGAGGACATGCCCGAATCGACAGGTCGCGCGGCTCACTGCTTGTGGACCACGCCCTGGTCGTCGACCGTGAACGTCAGCTCCTCGCGCAGCAGCTGATTGCTGTCCTGCGAGCGCGACAGCATCACCGTGGCGGTGGCCTCTTCGAAGCCCTCGGCGACGGACAGCAGCACGCGGAAGGTCTGGGGCGTGCGGGGCGGGACGAAGCCGTCCCAGCGGGTCGTGCCGCCCTCGACGTTGAAGCCCTTGATGTAGACCTCGGCGACCAGCTTGTTGGTCTCGACGATGCCGGCGACCCGCATCTTGAGCACGAGCTCGACCTGGCGCGGGCCCTTGGGCTCGTAGGTGAGGTCGAGCTGGAGGTCGGCGGAGTCCTCCTTGACCGACTCGCTGCGCAGCGAGACCGGGCCGCCGGTGGGTTTGTGCGCGCAACCGAGGAGGACCGCCGCGAGGGCCACGGAGACGAGGGGGCGCATGGCACCGTCGGTTTACACCCGCGTCGCCGCGGCGTCAGCGGGGCTTCAGCCCGAACTGCAGCGCGAGCTCCAGGCCGAGGGACAGCTCCATGCCGCCGACGCGGAAGCGCGGGGTGCCGACCGCGTCGGCCAGGCCGACCACCTGGGCGCCGTCGTGGTCGTCGATCGCGAAGCTGCCGCCGAGCTCGATCCGCGGGCCGACGCGCAGGCCGAGGCGCGGCGACGGCTGGGCTCGCCAGCCGGGCGACAGCCGGAGGAAACCGCCCAGCAGCGGCGGACGGGCCAGGACGTCGTCGTCGCCGACGGCCAGCAGCGGCGCCCGCTCGCCCGCGCGCGTGATCCACCACGGCTCGATCGCCAGGCCGACCAGGATCGGCACCTCGAAGCTCTTGAGGCGCAGGGCGTAGCCGGCCGCGATCGCCACGCGCAGGCGGCCGAGGCCGGAGCCCGCCTCGGTCTGGCCGATCGCGCGGGCCTCGAGCGCGGCGGCGAAGCCCCGGGGGCTCCGCACCTCCAGGCCCAGCCCGCCGCCGCCGCCGGCCAGGGGCCCGCCGTACGCCGGCGGACCGACGCCGAGGACGGCCGCCGCGTGCAGGCCGAGGCCGAGCTCCCAGTGTGGCCTTTAAACATGTCTTCGGGGACAGGCTCTTTGGGACCTGTCGCTTCGGTCTGGACGGGCGGCGGCTCGGGCTCTGGCTCTGGCTCTGGCTCTGGCGCGGGCGGCTCGGGGGCGATCGCGGGCGGCGGGATCGCCACGTCCTCCGCGTCGGGGGCGACCGCGCCCTGCTCGACGGCGAAGATCAGGTTCGCCGCGGTGCTGGCGGCGACGCGGACTTCTTGCCCGATCTCGACGGCGAAGCTGCGCTCGTAGGCGCGGCCGTCCGAGGTGATCACGCGGATCGTCCCGCGCTCATCGGCGGCGCGGGTGAGCTGGAGATAGAGGTGCGGCGTCTCGGTCGGGGCCGCGCCGCCGTGGCGCTCGATCTGCAGCCGTGGCAGGCGCAGGCGCAGGGCCGCCAGCACCGCGGCCTCGTCGAAGCCGCGGATGTCGGCGCGCGCGGCCCGGAACTCCTGCGGCTCGCCGGCGGGGTCGCCTGTCTCCGGGGACATGCCCGATCCGGCAGCCGACCCGGCCGCGGGGGCGACCAGCAGGGCGACGAGCGTGCATGTCGGGGCGAGGAGCACGGGCCAGCCTAGCGCGTTTTAGCCGCAGCCGTTCTCGACGCACACCGCCGCGCCCAGGTAGGCGGAGTCGCAGCAGACGTCGAGGTCGCCGGTGCAGGCGGAGGGGCACGGGCAGGTGAGGCACTCGCCCGCGTACGTGTAGAGGCGGCAGTCGCCCGCGAGGCACACCTGGTCGCCGGGGCAGGGGCTGCCGCAGGCGTCGCAGTGCAGCGGATCCTCGCCGAGCACGACGCACGAACCGTCGCAGTCGGTGCGGCCGTCGCCGCAGCCCTCGAGGCACTTGCTGGCGTTGCACACCCCCTGATCGCCGCAGTCCTCGTCGCACTCGCCGCAGTGGTTCGGGTCGCTGCGGGTGTCGACGCAGACGCTGCCGCAGCGGACCAGGCCGTCGCGGCAGCGGCAGGTGCCGTCGTCGCAGCGCTCTCGCACCGGGTCGCAGGCGCCGTCGCAGCAGTTGCCCGCGGCGACGCAGTCGCTCCCGCACGGCTCCAGGCCTTCGGGGCAGCTCGGGTCTTCGCAGGCGGTGTCGCAGGTGGTGCCGCCGTCGCACCCTTCCTGTCCCTCGAGACACGTGGTACCGCCGTCGCACCCGGTCTGTCCTTCGGAGCAGGTCTCGGACTCGTGCGAGTCGTCGCTGTCCTCGCTGGCGTGGCTGGTGTCGTCGGTGGTGTGGCTGGTGTCGTCGGTCGAGCTCGCGCGGCCGATCGTGTACTCCTTGAGGCACGCGGAGGCGCTCGCCAGCGCCAGGACGGCGGCCAGGCCGAGGCGACGCGCGACCCTCGTGGCGGCGGGTGCGGCGAATTGCATGCGCGTCGCACCGGTCGCCGCGGGGTGCTCGGGGCTCGGGGTCCTCGGCGTGGCGCGCTTCGCCACGCGGGTCGGGGCGGTGCGCCCGGCGAGGCCCGGCTCGTCGATGCCGCTTGTCGCGAGCTCCACCGACGGAGAAGCGACCCGTGCCGGACCTCGCGCGGCAGCTTCGTCGCGCGGGGCGGCGAGGGCCGGGCTTGCCGGCGCTGCGAGCTGCGGGCGGCCAGAGGCGGCTCGGGTCACCGCGACGATCACGGCGCCTCCGCGCCGCCGGCGAGGGCGGCCTCGGCCTGCTTGCGGTGGGCGCCGGTCGGGTGGTGCTCGAGGTAGTCCTGCCAGCAGGCGGCGCGGGCGTCGGCCGGGCTGCGGCGGCACAGGCCCGCGCGCGCGTCGTCGGCGAAGCGGCCGCCGGGGAAGCGCCCCAGGTACTCGCGCCACACGGCGGCCTGACCGTCGCCGCCGCGGAGCTGGCGGGCCAGCGCGAACAGGTCGCCGTAGGCCAGCTCGGCGCGGGCACCCGCGCCGGGGAGGGCCAAGATCTCCCGGTACTTGCGCTCGGCGGCCGCGAGCTCGCCCTTCTGCCACAGCTGCTGCGCCTCGTCCTCGAGCGAGAGGCCGGCGGGCGCGGGTGCGGCGTCGTCGACCGGCTTGCGCCGGCGCGGGCCGTCCTTGGCGACCGCCTTGCGCGGTCGCGCCTCGGCCGGCTCCTCGGCCGCGGCAGAAGCTGCCCCTTCGAGCATGTCCTCGGGGACACTTGAAGATGTCGCTTCGGGCATGTCCTCGGGGACATCGGATCCTGGTGCTTCGGGCATGTCCTCACGGACAGCCGCGCGCCGCTCGCCGTCGACGTGGACCTCGGTGGTGCCGCCGACGCGCGTCTCGTCGTGGCGGCCGCCGGCGCCGTCGAGGGCCGCCGCGGTGCCGCGCTGGTCGGTCTGCCGGGCCACGAGGTCGGGGCCGACGACGGCCAGCAGGACGGCCGCGGCGAGGGCCGCGGCGACGCCGAGGATCACGCCGACGCGGCGGCGCCGGGGCACCTGCGGCGGCGGGATGCTGGCCAGGCGGCGCTCGGCGAGCTTGCCGTCGAGCTCGGCCTTGAGCGCGCGGGTGAACGGGGTCAGCGCCTCGGCGTCGTCCTTGCCGTCGCCGGGCGCGAGCGGAGCCACGGGCGGCAGGGCTTCGGCGCGCGCGACCGCGTCGGCCGGCACTGCGGCGGGGTCGAGCTCGCGGGCGCGAGCCAACATGGCCGCAAAGTCAGGTGTGGGCCGGGCCCTGGCGACCTGCCGATCGAGGTGGTCGGCGGCGTCGCGGGCGAACGGCGCGAGCTCGGGCGGGAGGCCGTCGTCCTCATGCGTCGCCATGGTCGCGCTCCTTGTCGTGAGAGTCTTCGGTGAGCCAGCCGAGGCGCACGAGCTCGCTGCGGATCCGGGCGCGGGCCCGGGTGGCACGCACGCGCAGGTTGCCGGGCGAGATGCCGAGCTCGGCCGCGGCCGCGGGCACCGGCATGTCCTGCAGGTCGCACAGCACGAACGCCTCGCGCAGCTGCGGCGGCAGGGTCTCGAGCACCGCCATCAGGACCTCGGCGCGGCGCTGCCGGAGGTGCGCGCTCTCCGGGGTCGGCGTCGGTGCCGGAGCTGCGCTGGGCGCTGACGACCTCGAGACGATCCATGGCCTGGTCGCCACGGTAGCGCGAGCGCCAATGCTTGCGCACGATGTTGACGGCGATCCCCCGCAGCCAGCCGGCGAACGAGCCCCGACCCTCGAACTGGGCCAGGCCGACGAAGGCCCGCGCGAAGGTCTCCTGGACCAGGTCCTCGGCCGCGGCGGTGTCGCCGGTGAGATAGGCGAGGTGGCGGAACACGCGGTCGAAGTGCTCTTGATAGAGGCGCGACCAGGCTTCGATGTCGCCGCCGCGGGCGCGTTGCAGGAGCTCGGCCTCGCGGTCCTCCGCTTCGGAGGCGCTCGGCGTCGAGCCCGGACGTAGAAGTTGTAGGAGCGAACCCACTCGACCCTCAGGTACCCGATCCCGCCGCGGTGTTACAGGCGAGCGCGTCGCGCGGAAACGCTCGCGCGGGGCGGTGAAAATCTTTCCCACACCCTGTAACAACCTCGCAGGTCCGGGGACTCGGAGGCGGAGACCCACACTCATGCGCATCTTCGGCACTTCGATCCTTTCCCTGTCCACGTTCTTCTTCCTGGTCGGCTGTGACATCGAGATCAACGGCAAGCTCGCGGACGACCAGGCCGACGACGACAAGGACGGCGAGGGCGACTCGCAGGGTGAGGGCGAGGGTGACTCGCAGGGTGACGGCGAGGGCGACGGCGAGGGTGAATCACAAGGCGATGGCGACGGCGAGTCGCAGGGCGACGGCGACGGCGACGGCGATGGCGACGGCGACGGCGATGGTGACACGCAAGGCGATTCGCAGGGCGAGGGCGACACGCAGGGCGACGGCGGCGAGGGCGACACGCAGGGCGACACGCAGGGCGACGGCGGCGAAGGCGACACGCAGGGCGATTCGCAGGGCGACGGCGGCGAGGGCGACACGCAGGGCGACTCGCAAGGCGACGGCGGCGAGGGCGACACGCAGGGCGATTCGCAGGGCGACGGCGGCGAGGGCGACACGCAGGGCGACGGCGGCGAAGGCGACACGCAGGGCGACGGCGGCGAAGGCGACACGCAGGGCGACGGCGGCGAGGGCGATTCGCAGGGCGACGGCGGCGAGGGCGACACGCAGGGCGACGGCGGCGAGGGCGATTCGCAGGGCGACGGCGGCGAAGGCGACACGCAGGGCGACGGCGGCGAGGGCGACACGCAGGGCGACGGCGGCGAAGGCGACACGCAGGGCGACGGCGGCGAGGGCGACACGCAGGGCGACGGCGAGGGCGACACGCAGGGCGAGGGCGAGAGCGAGGGCGACACGCTCTGATCGGGCCGCTCACTCACGACAGCGAGCCGATCTCGCTGCGGCTGCCTGCGCCTCGGGGCGCATGCAGCCGATTCGTCCGCGAGGGCGACGGCGTAAAAAATCGCGCGAACGTGTGGCCGAGGCGCTGCGCATTTCGAGCCGAGGTCGCGGCACCTGCGGGTGATCGGATCGCGTCGATCGAGCGAGAGTCGAGCGCGAGCCTCGGAGTGCGACGCCGATCGCGACGACGCGCCGGAGCCGACCACCATCGGTCGGCCCGGCGCGTTGCACCGTCACGCGACTGCAGGGCTCAACGATCCTGCTGGCCCTTGTCGTCGACGTCCGTGCGATCGCCCATGTCGGTGCGATTGCGGTTCGGGTAGTCCTGCTGCTGGACGTCGCGGTCGGTGCGCGGCGTGCTGGCCGGCGAGTCGGTCTGCTGGCGGCCGCCCTGCTGCGGGTTGCGCTGACGCTCGTCCTGGGTCTGGCCGGTGCCGCGATCCTGGCGGGTGCCCTGCTGCTGCTGCGGATTCTTCTGGTTCGGAGTGGTCATGGTCGTTTCTCCTGATCTGTCCTTCGGGCCAGGCGTTCGTTCGCCCGTCCGAGGCTCGGCGTCGGGAGCATGGTCGGCGCAGGGGATCGAGCAACTGGCGAATTCGAGCGGCAGCGCGGCGAAACGAGTCAGGTATGCGAGGAGGACGCGGTCCGGGGGCGCGACCGTCGTTTGACCGTGGCAGGGCCCGCTCTTCGATTCCTCGGCGAGGATCGACAACGCGCTCTCGAGGCCGCTGCGCCCTGGCTCGGTCGCGCGAGCTGCGTGGCGTGCTCGACTGCCGCGAGCGGGCTCAGGTCACCAGCTCGGCGAACATTCGCAGCATGGGCTCGGTGAACAGCGGCGACGGCAGAATGGTGCCGCCGAGCGCCCACGCCCGGGCCAGCGGCAGCGGCCAGCGGCGCACCCGCAGGGGGCCCTCGACCGCCAGCAACACACCCTGCAGCGAGAAGAACGCGGCTGTCCGCAAGACCATGTCGAGGTCGAGCGAGGCGGCGACGATCCACGTGTGAAGGGCGACGCTGACGGCGAACGCGAGCGCGAGGCCGGCGCCGGCGTGACCGCGGCGGGCCAGCGGGACGAAGCAGTGCTGGCGCAGCCAGCGGTTGACGACCAGGTTCCAGCGCTCGCCCCAGAAGTCGCGCAGGCTGCGGGCGAGGATCGGGTGGCGCTGGACCGGCGGCACGCGGGCGCCGAGCAGCCGGCCGATGCCCTCGAGCAGGCCGGCGGCGGTCTCGGCGAAGGCGTAGATGAAGGCGCACCCGGCCAGCCAGCGCAGCGGAGCCCGCCGTGGTGCGGCGCCAGGACCACGCCTGTCCACAAGGACATGTACATGAAGGCAGCCGCGATCGCGGTCCGCGACCACACCGCGAGGTCGAAGCGCGGAGGGGCCCACTCGCAGCGGCGGCTGTCGACGATCGCCAGCACGTGCACGACCCGGCGCACCGGCCCGAACTCGCGCGGCTCGCGGGCGAGGTCGATCAGGCGGGCGAAGCCCCAGAACGCCGCGGCGGCCAGGAGCGCGCGGAGGAACGGGGAGCCGGCGCCGAACGGGGCGAGGAAGGCCGGCAGGGCGACGAGCAGCCCGAGCGCGCGCCGCAGCGGAGAGCCGGCGGTGACGAGGGCGGCGAGGACGAGGAGCGCGAGCATCGTCGCGCGCAGTGTACCCGGCCGGCGCCGCGCTCGACCAGCTGGCTCGTGGGACAGGTCACAAGTCGGGCGCGCCGCCGCGCCGCGGCGACGATCCCGCGGCGCGCACGCGCGAGCGCACCCGGCGTGAGCCCGACAATGATCCGACGCGACCGGCACGTCGAGGGCGTGGACTCGCGGAGAGTCGCAGGTCGGTCCCGCCGAGTTGCTCGTCGCCGAGAGGTCGCGAGCGCGGATACCCGACAGAAGGGTCTCGCGGCGGTTCGCAGCGAAGCAGGCTGGGCCCGCTGAGCTGCTCGTCTCCGAGAGGGTCGAAAGCACGGACCGACGACAGGGCTCGCCCGAGGTTCGCAGCGAAGCAGGCTGGGCTCGCTGGGAGGCTCGTCGTGCGGGCACGCGAGCGCGGACACGCGAGGGGCGGCGCTCACGGGCAGAAGTCGCCGAGCGGGTTCTCCGAGCTGCAGGTGTTGAGGCTCGCGTTCTGGCCCTTGGGCACGCTGACGGTCTCGAGGTGGATGTGCGGGCCCGAAGAGCAGCCGGAGTTGCCGCTGTAGGCGACGAGCTGGCCCTGATCGACGTGGCTGCCGTTCTGGATCGCGGGCCCGAGGCCGTCGATGTGGAGGTAGTAGACGAACAGATCGTTGGCCGGGTTGTTCGGGTCGCCGCAGTCGGACTTCAGCTTGACGTAGTTGAAGGCGTTCCAGCACTGCATGCTGCAGCCGTTGTCGTAGCAGTTGGGCAGGCCGGTCTGCTGGCCGACCACGGTGCCGGCGATGCCGGCGTAGATCGGGGTGCCGAGCGCGACGCCGTAGTCGATGCCGTAGTGCGAGCCGCCGTTGCCGCAGGCCGAGAAGGCCTGCGTCACCACGCCGGGCGGGACCTGCAGGCAGCACTCGCCGCCGTTCGGCACCGCCTTGCACGCGTCGGCCACGCCCGGCGGATTCACCTGGCAGCCGTCGGGGCACACCGTCTTGCTCGCAGTCTGGCCGCCTGCACAATCGTACAGGTCGTTCGGGTCACCTTGGGGCAGGCTCTGGCCGCAGTAGAGGCCGTCGCCGCTCATCGCTCCCTGGCACGGATCGCCCTCGGGGTTGCAGGCGTCGGCGACTCCCGGCGGGTTGACCTTGCAGCCGGCGCTGCACGACGTCTGCCCCGCGGTCGCGCCGTTCTGACAATTGTAGAGGACCGTGGCGTCGCCGCCCATCAGCGTGCCGCCGCAGTAGAGGCCGTTGCCGCTCATCGCCGAGGCGCACGGATCTTGCGCGATCGGTTTGCACGCGCCGGCCTCGCAGCCGCCGGGGCAGGGGGTCGCCGACTGCGTCGAGCCGCCGGCGCACTGGTAGAGGCTGCTGTGATCGGCGAGACCGCCGAGCTCGCCGCCGCAGTGCGGACCGTCGCCGACGCCGTCACACGGATCCGCGGGCATGCTCGGATCGGTGGTGCTCGTGGTGAGCGGACCCTGCGTGGTGCCGTCGCCGGTGCTCGTGCCGGTGGACGGGTCGGGTGCGGTGGTCGTCGGACACAGCGTGAGCTGCTCGCACGGCACAGCGGTGCTCGCGCTGTCGCTGCCGGTGGGACCGCCGCTGCTGCCGGAATCGCTCGCGTCGGTGGTGGCGCCGGCGGTCACGGCGGACGCGCTCGTGATCGTCCCCGCCGACAACCCCGAAGGTCCTGCGGACTCGCCGCAACCGAGCGTGATCGTGACAGCGAGGACAGCCGACGTGAGCGGGTGCGAGCGAACCATCGCCTCCGACGATACTCGCGCGCTGCGCCGTGCGACAAGGCAGGGCTGGGCGAGCCGCGATGAATCGCGAAACTTGGCCATGCGCCTAACATTATCGCTCGCTCGCGTGTTCGCCGTGTCGCTCGTCGCCGCCGGATCGGGGGCGTGCGGCGACGACGAGAAGGGCGGTGCCTCGGGGTTCGCGACGGGGACCGGGTCGACGATGGCGACGACCGACGCCTCGACGACCGCGCCGACCACCAGCGAGCCGACGACCCACTCGACCTCGACATCGGCGACCTCGACCTCCACCACGGCGCCGACGACGACCGAGCCGGTGCTGCCGACCGAGGCCACGAGCACGAGCACGTCGACGAGCGAGGCGACCACCGACGAGACGACGTCCACGGCGACGACGACCACCGACGACAGCACGGGCACGACCGGCACCGAGGAGTGCGGGGCGCCCGGCATCTTGCTGGTGTGCGACAAGGACGACGACACCGATCCGTTCCACGCGATCGGGGTCGGCTGTCCGGGGCCGAGGAGAACACCATCCCGATCAGCGACCCGGTGTTCATGTCGCAGCCGATCGCGTGGCGGGCCGCGCGGGGCTTCGGCACCGCCGAAGATCCGAACGCGCCCGGCGAGCTGCTGTTCCGCCCGCGCGAGGGCGAGAAGTTCCTGGTCCTCAGTACAGGTCGCGTCGCCAACCTCGACGGCGACGGCGTCCTGGTCGAGACGATGTCGCAGTTCGACAACGACAACAACTTCAACCCCGACATGCCGAACGCCCTGCCGGCGCCGATGAGCCCGTTGATCGGGTCGAACGCCGGCCAGGGCGGGACGCCGTTCGCCGGGTGCGACGGGGTCAACGACTGCTCGGACAGCATCGAGCCCAACTGGACGCTCGGCAACGGCGACCCGAACGACCTGCTGTTCGGCTCGTTCACCGTCGAGGTCCCGCCCGGGGTCGACGGCTTCCTGTTCGACGCGGTGTTCTTCTCGTCGGAGTACCCCGACTTCGTCGGCGGCACCTATAACGACATGTTCATCGGCTGGTCGACCAGCGAGGCGTACACCGGCAACGTGACGTTCTTCGCCGGGCAGCCGTTCACGGTCACGTCGCTGGCCGAGGCGATGGTTAACGCCGGCTACGTCGACGACGCGCCCGAGCTGGCCGGCACCGGCTTCGAGTCGCACGGCACCACCGGCTGGGTGACGATCCAGGCCCAGGTGGTCCCGGGCGAGACGTTCACGTTCGCGTTCGCGATGATGGACATGGGCGACAGCAGCAAGGCCACGGTGACGGTGGTCGACCACTGGCGCTGGGACTGCAAGGGCTGCGTGCCGCTCGAGGTCGACCCGCTGTGCGGCACCGAGGGCCACCCGAAGTGCTGCGGCCTGTGCGTCGACCCGCTCGACGATCCGATGTGCGGGACCGAAGGTCACCCGGCCTGCTGCACGGCGGGGTGAGCCCGAGGCGGTGACGAGCGGCGCCGTGACGCGCGCGAGCGCGGCCTCGTGAGCGACCGGCCGACCGGATTGTGCCAGTCCGCGCGATTCGGCGACGGCGTCCTCTCGTCGTTGCCGCGTCCGCAGCCTTGAACTACGCTGCTCGACGATGGCCGATCATGCCCCGCTGCAACGGCGTGCTCCCGCTCCTGTGCCGCGAGGTCGCCATGGTGGCCGCATGTCCGATAGAACATGTGCATCGGACAATGTTCTTAAGGACACTCCGACGACCCTCCGCGTGGCTCGGCCGGAGCATCCGCACGAGATCGAGGCGGAGCGAGTCGTCCGTGACGATGAAGGATCGGCGAAGCGACGCCTGGTTCTGTCCCAAATCGGTCCGCGATCGGGGCAGGGGGAGCCGTCTTCCCGGTTCGGTGGAGGCGGGACAGAGCCCGTCGATCCGGAGGTGGCACGCTCGATCGCCGCGTTGCGCGAGGAGGTCGGTCTGCCGCTCGACCGCAGAGTCCGCGAGCGGATCGAGCCGCGATTCGGGCGCTCGCTCGGGCATGTCCGGGTCCACACGTCGACTGCGGGAGAAGCGGCCGCACGGGCGATGGGTGCGTCGGCGTTCACGCTGGGGCGCGACATCTTCCTCCCCCGCGCGAACGAGCGCGGGCGAGAGCGCCTGCTCGTGCACGAAGTGAGTCACACGCTCCAGCGGGGCGAGCCGCACACGATCTTTCGGAGCCCGGCCCGGTCCGTGAACGAGCCGACCGCCGCGCCGGACATGGAAAAGCGCGCGTGTTCCGAGGACGAACAGCGCGCGCTCCAGCGGTCGCTCGTGCGCTCACGAGAGCTGGTGCTCCGGGCCCGTCGCCGGCTGTTCACGCTCCGCGGCGGGCGGGCGCGCAAGGCGATGTTCGGCGACCGCTCGCTCGCCAACCTCGTCACGATGCACGCCCAGCTGACGCAGCTCGCGGACAGCCTGCGCGACGCGGCCATGGGCGAAGGGACAGCGAGCCCGTCGCGGCCGCGGCTGCTCTGCTCCGACGTGACCTCCGCCGCCGCTTACAACCAGGAGCACACCATCGTGTTCCGCAGTCCGCTCCCGACTGCCGAGCGAGCGCTCGACGAGATCGTGATCCACGAGTTCGCCCACAGCCTGCTCGGTCTGGTCGCTGTCGATATCTACACCCAGGATCAACTGTTCTACCGGCTGCGCGAGCTGCCCGCGTTCGCCCGCGGCGAGAGCATCCATCAGCGCAACGCCGAGAGCTACGCGGCCTTCGTCCTGTTCCTGGCCTCCGATGATCCCGATCTGGAAAAATACCTCGATCAGACGAGGCAAGAGGCCGGCGTGCAGTTCGCCGACGTGCGCTGGCAAGAGGGTCCCGGCGCGCCGGAGGAGGATGAGCGAGAGCGAGGGGAATCCTCGGTGCTGAACGCGCTGGCGATCGTGCAGTACGCGTTGCGGAGCATCGAGCGGTCCAGCACGCATCTGATGCACGCGCTCGGGAATCTCACCCCGGAGAGGGAGATGCAGCTCTACCATACGCATCCCTTCGCGGCCCATATCCCCTGGGGGAAGGGACGTCCTTCGGCCGATGAAGTCGGCCTTGTGGAGCGTCTGATAGCGAAAGCCAAGGTGTTGGCTGCGATCATGCAGAAGCTCGTCTTCGTCGAGATGATCGGGGCGCCCAACACCAGCGCGGAGCCCCGGCAGAGCCGTCAGATAGGCTGGATCGGCGACCGGGAGTCGCAGTCGGGTGAGGAGGTCCGATTTGACTTGCCCCGCAGAACGCTTCTGGTCACACGGCAATTCTTCACCAAGGCCCGAGCCAGTCAGATCCGGTGGATCGTCACGGCGCTGGTCGAGCGCGCGCTGGGGCCGGTCCCGCTCAACATCTCGCTCGGCGAGTCTCCGACCGCCGCGCAGAGCGAGTCTTTGCGTGAATGGGGGGCCGTCCAGAGCATGGTGGCGGGCTGGGGCAACACCTTGAGCGGTGGTTAGCCGCGAGGCTCGTCGTCTCTCGCCATTGTGAGTGACAGGGGGCAGCTTACGCAGGTAATCTCCTCGACGGGATCATGTCGAGCTCCGCGAGCACAGCGACGCGAGCCCTCGGGCGAGCGGGGGCGGGTTTGCTGCTGTGCTCGGCGCTCGGCGCTTGCCCGCGGCCGGCGCCGCCGCGTTCGATTCCGTCGGGGAGGAAATTCGCGGCCGAGGCCGCCGGACGTGTTCTACAACACCCGAGTGTGCTGTGCAGTCGCGCTGCCGAACACGGAGCGGACGATGGTTCATTTTTTCTGCAAGACCGCGGTGGCTCAGCCTCCCGTGGTCGGATTCTTCATTCCGTACCGCTTCGTGGACAGCGATTTCGACGGCTACGCCGATGACAGCGACTGCTGCCCTGACTTGCCCGAAGATTTCGATGGTCACGCGGACGAGGACGGCTGCCCGGATTGCGACAACGACGGTGATGGAATCCCGGAGATCGGGCTGCTCGCGGTCAGCCCGGCCAGCGTGAATACCGCTGGCTCGCGGGGCCCGGCTGCGAGGCGGACCCGTCGATCGCGGGCGAGATCGAGTTCCCGCCGCGGCGCTAGCTAGCAGCGGGGCCGTGGCGAGAGTCTTTCGGGCGTGCCCTTCTCGTCGTCCCACGAGCTGCTCGACCGGGACGCGGTGTTGGTCGCCCGACCCGTCGCTCGCAGGCGAGGTCGAGTCCCGCCGCGGTAGCCGGCTCGGCCGGGGCAAAGACGGTGGCTCGACCGGGCCCTTCTAGAAGACATGTCTTTCGGGACATGTCACCCGCTGCGGTCGTCCCGGGGACCGGCGCACGTGGGGCTGCGGACGCGGAGATCTACCCAGGCGCCGGGGCCCGTCCGGGGCTCGCGGCGGCGAGAGAGCGCGGACGCGCGGAGGTCTTCATGGTCGGCGTCGCCGGCGACAGTGGTTCTCACGTCGGCGATGGGATAGGGTGGCGCCATGGCTCTGCGCTCTGGCTTTCGTCATGTGTCCCTTGGTTCATGTTCCCTCGTAATCGCGCTGGCTGGCTGTTCGACGGCCGCGAGCGGCACCGGCGGGTCGACGGACAGCCTGTCCGACGGCCAGACGTCGGGGAACTCGACCGGCTCGCCCAGCTCCGACACCGAGGCCCCGCCGACGACCTCGAGCGCCTCGACCGACACCTTCCCGGGCACGTCGACCGACGACGGCACCACGCTGGCGACCGGCGAGGCGACCAACACGATGGGCGTGGACACGACCACCGGCGACGCGACCACCGGGCCGGCGACGACCACGAACGACTCTCTCGGGACCACCACCGGCATCGACAGCACGGGCACCGAGACCAGCGACGCGTCGACGGATGGGACTACCACCGAGGGGACGTCGACGACCGACCCGGTCGACGACGACGACGACGACGACGACATGGTGCCGGACGCGGACGACAACTGCCCGGCCGACGCCAACCCGATGCAGGAGGACACCGACGGCGACGGTCAGGGCGACGCCTGCGACGAGGACGACGACAACGACACGGTCCCCGACCCCATGGACAACTGCCCGCTGGTGCCCAACCAGGACCAGAAGAACACCGACGGCGACGTGTTCGGCGACGTCTGCGACGACGACCTCGACGGCGACGGGATCCCCAACGCCGAGGACCCGTTCGCCAACGACGGCAACCTGCCCGGCGTGACGACGCCGTTCAAGATCTACGCCCACTCGTCCGGCAACCTGTACACCGTCGACGTCACCGACCCCTACGCGGTGGCGATGGTCAGCAACTTCAAGTTCTCCAACGACGGCTGCGACCACTCGGTGACCGACGTGGCGATCGATCGCTGGGGCGTGCTCTACGCGGTCACGTTCGGCTGCGGCTACGTGGTCAACCCGCAGACGGCCCAGGCGTACAAGCTCGGCACGCTGCCGCAGAGCTTCAACGGCCTGACGATGATCCCGAAGGGCGTCCTCGACCCCAACAAGGACACGCTGGTCGGCATCGCCAACTCGGGCCAGTGGTACAAGCTGACGCTGCAGAACGGGATGTTCAACATCCAGCAGATCGGCCAGTACGGCGCGGGCTACACCTCGGCCGGCGACGCGTTCTCGATCGAGGGCGTCGGCACCTACGGCGCGGTCAACAAGCAGGGGGTCGGCGGCACGGTGATCGTCCAGGTCGACCCTGCCACCGGCGCGGTCCAGAGCGAACTGGCGACGCTGGCCCAGAACCCGGCGGTCTACGGCCTGGCCGGCTGGGAGGGGCTGATCCTGGCGTTCGACTCGAGCGGGCAGATGTTCCGCATCGACCCGCAGACGAAGGTGGTCACGCCGCTCGGCAACAAGGGCGTCAGCTGGTGGGGCGCCGGCGTCGGCACCGTGATCCCGCAGTGAGCAAGAGGGCGAGGGCGGCCCAGCCGCCGGCCTCGCCCCCGCTGCTGCAGCCGCACGCCTCGTAGACCGGCGGCATCGTGGCGGTGTCGCCGGTGGTGTCGCCGGCGGAGTCGCTCGCGGTGGCGCCGGTCGTGCCGGTGCCCGTGTCGTCGGTGGTGCTCGCTGCGGTGGTGTCGGTGACGGGTCCCATGGTCGGCGAGGTGCCCCAGGCCGGCTCGTCCTCGGCCTGGATGACCCCCGTGGTGGTGGCGGCGGGGGCGAAGAGGGCGAGAGCGAGGCCGAGTGCGTGGACCATGCCGGGAGGATAGGCGGGTCCGCGGCCGGCTGTCCACTCGCCGGCCGCGGGCGAGCAAGATGTCCTGAGGGACAGGCCGACCGGAGGTCACGCCGCGGCCGGCGAGCGACGCCCGACCTCGCAGGCGAGCCGAGGCGGGCCTGCGAGGCGCCGGGTCGGCAGGGACTTCTCAGGATGGCGACATGGACATGTCTGAAAGGTCATGTCCATGAGGGGCGCGGGTGCGACGCGCGACCTCGCCGGCGCGGGCAGGCCGGGACCGGCGAGCGAGGGGCGCGGGCCGGCGACATGGACATGTCTTAATGGTCATGTCCGTGAGACGGGCGCGCGAGCTCGCCGGTACGGGTGCGCCTCATGAGATGTCACATGGGACATGTCGAAAAGGAAATGTCCTGTGGGTCATGAACTCAGGCGGGCTTGCGGATCGCCCAGTGCACGTCGAGCGGGGCGTCGCACAGGCCGATGTGGTGCGACTCGAAGTTGATGGCGTTGCGCTGACCCAGCGGGGCGCTCTCGCCCTCGGTCAAGGTTACGTCGGCGCCGCCGAGCGTGAACTGCAGGTCCCACAGCTCCGCGGGCTGGCAGCAGCCCATGCAGTCGCAGGTCTCGACGCTGTGCGGCGTGACGGTGAGCTCGGCCGCGCCGGCCTGGGTGGGCGAGAGGCCGTGGCCGGCGTGGTAGACGGCGGGCTCGCCGGGGGCCTGGAGGTCCCACACGGAGATGGCGGCGAACTGACAGCCGCCAAAGCCCTCGACGCGGTCGACGACGATCCGCGGGCAGGCCGGCATGAGCGGCAACCAGGCGGCGGGGGCCGAGACGCTGAGGGTCCACGGGTCGGGGATCAGGCAGTTGTCGCCGCAGGCGCAGCCGTCGAGCTGCCACACGGGGCCTTTTTGCGGGCTGATACGGGTGCCCGTGAACTCGAGCGGGCCGCACGGGACGGGCTTGCCCGTCTGCGCCAGCTCGGCGCTGACGGTGTCGCCCTCGACGCCGCACACGCCGCCGCCGGTGGTGGTCTCGGGGTCGGTGGTGCTGACGGTCGCAGGCTCGGTGGTGCTCGGGGTGGTCGGATCGGTGGTGGTCGCGGTGGTCGGATCGGTGATGGTGCCCGGGTCCGTGGTGGTGGCGGGCTCGGTGGTGCTGGCAGTGGTGATCGTGGTGATCGTGCTCGCGCCGGTCGGCTCGGAGGTGGTCGTCTGCGCGTCGGTGGTGGTGGGGCCGGTGGTGGTGTCGGGCCCGGCCGTGGAGGTCGTGGTCGTGGCTTCGCTGCCGGAGGTCATCGCGGTGGTGTCGTCGGCGCAGGCCACCGCCACCACGGCGAACATGGATAGGGCGAGTTCAAGGCGAGGCATGCCCCAAGGGTAGCGAGTCCGGACGCAGCGCGCCCGTGACGTCCGCGGCCTGCCGGGGGCAGTGCTGCAGCGGGCTCGGCGAGGACGGTCGCAAGGCTCGCGCGAACGACGAGCTGCGCCGGGATGGCCAGCGGCCAGCGGTTCCGTCGCGCGGCCGCAGGAGCTTCGGCACGGATGCTGGAGGTTGCGCGGCCGACAGGGCGTGCGCGAGCGCGACGGGTGAGGTGCGAGCGCGAGGACGGAGGGACGCGCGAGCGCGGTGCGTGAGAGGTCGCCTAGGGCGTCTTTTCGCCGGCCGGGACGGGGAAGGGCAGGCGGTTCTCGGCCAGGGGGACGGGGCAGGTCGCGTAGGCCGTGAAGGCGCACGGGGGTTGTGCGCGCGGTTGAAGTCGAGCAGGACGGTGCCGTCCTGCGGCAGCTCGGCGAGCAGGAAGCGACCGCCGTGGTAGGTCTCGCGGCCGCTGGTGCGATCGCTGAAGACGAACAGGAGAGAGTCGCCGCCGGGGCCGTGCTCGAGGATCGGGGTCAGGCGGTGCTCCTGGCCGTCGACGGTGAAGACGGCGGTGCCGGGGACCTGAGCCGGCTGGACGGTGCCGAGCACGGTGGGATGCTCGATGGTCCGCGGGGTCGCGAGCGGCTCGAAGCGGGCGCGGATCAGCCACGCCGGGTCGAGGGCGAAGGTGGCGATGCCGGTGAACTCGCGCCGCTCCTCGGCCTGGTGGTCGTAGAGGCGCAGGCCCAGGCGATCGCCGCGGGCGATGACGAGGAAGGTGAAGCGGTCGCCGAGCTCGACGCGATCGGCGGGCTGGGCGGGATCGACGTCGGAGCGCAGGACGACGTCATGGATCGCTTCGCCGCGGATCGTGGCGTCGACGCCGGGCGCGAGGCGCAGGCGGACGCGCCCGTCGGCGAGCGCGAGGACGCCGACCTCGGCCGGCGCGCCGGCGGGGAAGACGATGTCGGCGCTCGGATCGGCGCCGAGGCGGTATTCGCCCGGCTGCAGCCAGTAGAGCCCGGCGAGGGCGAGCCAGCCCTGCGGGGCCCGCAGCGCCTCGATCCGCGCGGCGTGCCAGCGGGCGTGCTCGGCGGCGTAGGCCGGCTCGACGGCCGGGGGCGGCGGCGCCTGCGGATGGCAGGCGGGGAGAGTCACGGCGAGCAGGAGCGCGGCGCGCAGTCCCTCGGAGAGCAGGTGACGCATGGGTCGGGCGAGGCGGCGAGAAGGTGTCCCGGGGGACATGTCACGGGCGTGGGTCGAGATGTCCCGAGGGACATGTGATGTGGCTGTCCTTCAGGACATGGAGCGCGGTCTGAGATGTCCCGGAGGACATGTCGCAGCGCTCAGAAGGTGATGCCGACGTCGAAGATGAAGCGGCCGTTGCGGTCGTCGATCGGCTTGACGTTGCCGGGGGCGATCGAGTTGGGCAGCAAGATCGCGTAGCCGAGGGCGAGGGTGACCAGCTTGATGTCCCACTTGAGGAAGTTGATGCCGACGCTGCGGCGGAAGTCGCGGGCGAACTGCACCTGCGACCAGCGCTGGGTCAGGATCCCGAAGTCGAAGAACAGTGAGTGGTGGATCTTGCCGCCGAGGAAGTCGTTGAGCGAGGTGACCTGCAGGGCGATGCTGGCGAGGGCGCGGATGTGGCCGCCCTGGGCGGTGTAGTGCAGGCGCTTGAAGCCGTCGCCGGTGTCGATCTCCTCGATGTCGACGAGCATCGTCTCGGGGAAGATGCCGCGCAGACCGAGGTCGGCCGTGCCGCCGCCCCAGTAGCGCCAGATCTCCGGCACGCCCGCCGCGCCCGAGCCGCCCGGCAGGGTCGGCAGCGGGATGGCGTGGCCGTAGCGCAGGGCGTAGCGGAAGTTGAGGCGGCCCGCGGTGCGCGGGATCGGGATGAAGTGCTGGAAGGCGAGGTCGGTGCGGATGAACCAATCCTGGCCGCCGAAGTAGGGCGAGGCGAAGCGGAGGTCGCCCTGGACGATGATGCCCTTGTCGGGGTTCGAGGGGTTCTCGGTGTTGTTGTAGGTGAAGCCGGCCGTGAGCGCGCCGGTGCGGTCGGAGACGATGGCGTCGCGGCGGTTGACGACCGAGGGCAGGCCGAGCTCGGTCTCGGGGGTGAAGGCCGGCTTGGCGACGTCCTGCGAGATGTTGCTCTTCTGGATCAGGTAGCCGACGTAGAGCTGGAGCGAGCGGCTGCGGCTGTAGCTGAGGGTGATGTTGCCGACGGCGAGCTCGATCGGGCCGCGCGCCGGGGTGACGCGCCGCTGGTACTGGCCGTTGATCTCGAGCGTCAGCGGGGTGGCGAAGATCCGCGGGCGCGCCAGGCGGCCGCGGACGCTGCGCTCGTAGCAGGGCTGGCCGGCGCAGTCGCCGAGGAAGGGGACGTTGCTCGAGAACTGGCTGGT
This sequence comes from Nannocystis pusilla, assembly GCF_026626665.1. GTDB lineage: Bacteria > Myxococcota_A > Polyangia > Nannocystales > Nannocystaceae > Nannocystis > Nannocystis pusilla. The sequence goes on along the minus strand of NZ_JAPNKE010000002.1, from coordinate 3,933,870 downwards.
GTTGAAGCCGTAGTGGCCGAGGACGTCGAGGTCCCACGCGGTGCCGAACAGGTTGGGGAAGATCGGGTGGAGGAACACGTAGAACGGGTCGAGCGTGGCCAGGCCGACGCCGCCCTGCAGCTTGACCGAGACGTCCTTCGACTCGCGCATCTCGAGCACCTGGTGGACGGTGCAGCGCTCGCCCGGGGCGTCGTCGAGGTCGCAGCCGGTCGGGTAGGCGGTGAGCTCGGTGCTCTCGGCGACGTCGAGGCCGTCGACGTTGGCCCGCGACTCGTCGGCCCTGGCCCGCGAGTACACGCCGCCCGGCTTGTGGGCGAACTGCCGCCGCAAGATCCAGCTGCGCGTCTTGAAGTTGCCGCGGATGACGGTGTCGCCGAACACGCCGGGGCGGCCCTCGTAGACGCTGATCTCGCTGTCGACCTCGACCGCGCTGCCGCTGGCGTAGGCCTGGCACAGGCCGACCTCGGGGTCGACGAGGCGCCTGGCGTTCGGGACAGGTTTGACCTCTTTGGTCTTCGGGTCGGTGTAGAGCCAGCGCAGCTCGGCGTCGGCGACCGGGAAGCCGTCGTTGCGGTAGTTGTCGACGATGCCCTGCTCGACGTCGCGGTCGAGCGAGGTCGCCAGCGGGATGCCGCCGGGGCGGTCGTCGCCCTTGTGGCGCAGGGCGGTGCCGCGGAGCATGCGGGTCGCGCCCCACTCGCCGCGCTCGTGGTGCGGCTGGCCCTCGATCTCGCGGTCGCCGGGGACGGGGCCGTCGAGGTAGCGGACGACCTCGGGCTTGCGCGAGGTGAACACGCGCGGGCCCGGCTCGACGCTGACGCGCACGTAGAGCTCGGCCCGCGACTGCTTGCGCAGGGCGGCGAGGCCCTTCGGGTCGAGGTCGCGGGCGGCCCAGGCGGCGAAGGAGTCGCGGCGCAGGATGGTCTCGACGTCGACGTCGGCGTACTCGCCCTTCTTGTCGAGGCCGTCGGGCCAGAAGGCGACGCGCACGCCGGCCTGGGCGCACAGGTAGCCGGCGTCGGCGAACTTGGCGAGGAGGGCCGAGAGGTGGTCGACGACGGCGGCCTCGGTGAAGGTGCCGGGGGCCCGCAGCACGCGCTCGTCGGCGAAGTCGCGCTCGAGCCGCTCGCGCACGCCGCGGGGGACGCCGCGGCCGACCACGAGGTCGAGCTTCTTCATGCGCACGACCGGGCCCTCCTTGATCTGGAAGGTGAGGGCGCCGGGGGCGTTGCCGTAGTCGTCGAAGCGGCCTTCGACCTCGGCGAGGAGGAAGCCCTTGCTCTGGTAGAAGGAGCGCAGGTTGGCGGCCTCGCGCTGGGCCGTCTGCGCGCTCGGGGCCTCGCGGCGGGAGAACAGCTGCAGCTCGTTGCGCAGGCGCTGCTCGGAGTAGCTGCGGCGGCCGATGAAGGCGGTCTTGACGCCCGGGCCCAGGTCGACGTTGACGGTCAGCGGCAGCTTGCCGGTCTTCGGGATGTCCTCGGGCTTGAGGTCGTCGTAGCTGGTCTCGACGCGGACCTGCGGGTAGGGCAGGGCGAGCCGCGAGGTGGCGGTGCGGCGGATGAGGGCGTCGCGCGGCTCGGCGAACTGCCGCTCGACGCGCTCGCGGCTCTCCTCGACGCGCTCGCGGGTGATGCGGGCGGGGAACGGCGTGGCCTTGACGCGCGGCCAGAAGGCGCGCCGGATCCACCCCTTGTCGTCCTCGGAGACCTTGCCCACGACCTTCACCTGGCGGAGCGGGACGCGGTACGCGGGGCCCTTCTCGAGGAACACCCACAGGTCGACCTCGTCGCTGGCGCGCCCGCAGGTGAGGCCGAGCGAGGCATCGCCGCGCAAGTAGCCCTTGTCGTAGAGGTAGCGCTTGAGACGGTCGACCTCGTCGGCCTCCCACTTGGTGCAGGCGGCGTCGCCGGGCTCGCACACCTGCGGCCGCTCCTTGCGCAGCTTGCGGGGCGAGACGCACACGCCGCGAGACAGCGAGCCGGGCCGCGAGTTGATGCTGAGCTCGCGCTGGACCTCGGTCTTCGACAGCGGCAGGTGGCCGCGGATCCGCACGCGGCGGATGCTCTGGCCCGGCTCGACGCGGATCGTCAATTCGTTGGCGCCGGCGGGCTCGAACTGGGCGCGGTAGCCGAGCTGCTGCAGCTGGGCGGAGATGGCGGCGGGGATGAGGTAGCCGGTGCCGAGGTCGAGGATCTTGCGCAGGCGGACGCCGTCGTCGCCGGGCAAGAACTTGTCGCCGACGACGCGGGCGCGCTCGATGCGGGCGAACACGACGCCGGGGTCCTCGCCCTCGAGGACGGGGCGGACGCTGAGCTCGACCTCGCCGGCGCCCTTGGGCTCGAGGGCGATGACATAGGCGCCCTCCTCGGCGGTGAGGTCGAGCTGGTAGTAGAGGAGGGCGAAGTCCTTGCCGCTGAGGCTGACGACGCAGGCGGTGCCGCGCAGGGTGGTGCCGCGCTCGCGCGCGCCGACCTCGAAGCCGCCGCGGTCGCGCAGGCTGTCGAGCGCGCGGTCGATGAGGCCGAACGGGTCGGCGCCGGCGTCGACGCGGGCGCAGGTCGGGCCGCTGGTGACGACGCTCGGGGCCGGCATCTCGGGCCCCTCCTCGGTGGTGGTCGGCGCCGCCAGCTCGCTGCCCTCGCCCGGCGGCTCCTCGCTCGGCGGCTCGGCGGCCGCGCCGGGCACGTCGGTGATGCCGGCAGGCGCGGCCGGCGGGGCCGGCTGGTCGGGCTTGGCCGGCGGCTTGGTCGTCGGATCGGCGGGCTTGCCGGCCGGGGTCTGGGTGTCCTTGGGGGCAGGTCCTTCGGGACCTGGCGCTTCGGTACTGTCCTGAGGGGCAGGTCCTTTGGTACCTGTCTCTTTGTTTTCGCTCGTCGGGGCGGGCGTCGTGGTGATCGGCGCCTGCGAGCCGGGCGGCGGGCTCGTCGTCGGAGCGGCCCACGCTGGCGCCGCGGCCCCCGCAGCAGCAGCGCTCGTACACGCGAGCGCGACGACGGCGAGCAGTCGCGTCAGGGTCCGGCGCCGGGCGAGGCGGCGGTCAGCGCAGGCTGGGAAGCTGGTATTCAAGGCGCAGCTCGAGCGAACGCTGGCGGAGAGGGTCGAAGATGATGCGCTCGTTGAAGTAAGAGCGGCGGTTGTCGCGGAACTCGAGGACGGCGGAGTCGAGCAGGCGGAAGCGGACGCGCCAGTCGTAGCTGTTGCGCAGGAGCAGGCCGGGGTAGCCGCGGGTGTAGCCGGCGCCGATGGTCAGGTTGCCCCAGTCGGTGCGGAACCACGGGCGCGGGGTCTCGGCGTTGACCTCGACGCCGAGCTGGCCGAGCTGGGCGCCGACCTGCGGCAGGTACGGGGCGAGCCGCGGGACCGACTTCTCGACGTAGCGGTTGAGGTTGATCTCGGTGAGGTTGCCGACCAGGCCGAGCGGGCGCCCGAGCAGGCCGCCGGAGCCGTAGCGGCGCACGTTGGCGTCGGCGACCTCGCGGTTGCCGCTGCCGAGGATGGCGTAGTCGACGCACTCGCGCTGGGTCCGGCTGCGCGCCCGCGTGTCGCCGAGGACGCTGCAGCGGAAGGTGATGGCGTCGAGGGTGCCGCCGAGGATCAGCGACATCTGCCGCGGCTGGTTGTCGATGTAGACCGGCTCCTGCCGCTGGGCGCGGACGTCGACCTTGCTCGACGACAGGTTGTTCTCGAGCAAGACGCGGCCGAAGGTGATGTCGTAGGCGCCGTTGAGGATCGCGACGTCGAGCACGCCGGCGGTGACGTCGACGCGGCCCGACATCTCGAGGTCGGCGATCGTGCCGCCGATCGCCAGCGAGACCGAACCCTCGACGCCCTTCATGATGTTGTTGTCGACCCGGAAGGGCGTGGTCGTGCGGAGCCGGAGGTCGAGGTTCATGTCGCGCAAGATCTCGGGCGGCGGGGCGGACGGCGCGGAGGTCGGATCGGCGAAGGATAACACCTTGACGCCCTGCTGCGCGTCGCGCACCCAGCGGCCTCGGGCGACCTGCACGTCGCCGCGCAGGGTCTGGACGTCGCGCCCCTCGAGGACGATGCCCTTGCCCGAGATCGCGGCGTAGAGCTGCGGCCGGCCCGAGTTGTCGAACATCTTGTACTGCACGTCGTCGACGTCGACGCGCAGGCTGCTGCTCTCGAGGCGCGAGAAGTCGGGCGCGAGCACGACGTTGCCCCACGCCACGAGCGAGCCGCGGTCGCCGACGCGGGCCCGCAGGTGGCCCTCGGGCGCGGCGAGGTCGTCGATCGCGGCAGCGCGGCCGCCGACGAACACGCCGAAGCCGTCCTTGTTGGCCGGGCACGGGTCGGCCTCGCTGCAGCGCTGGATCTCGATGACGCCCTGGTCGACGTCGATCCCCTCGATGCCGAGGCCGTCGAGCTCGACCATCACGCCGCCGGGCGCCGGCGTGACGCGGGCGCGCACCGTCTTGAGGTCGAGGCTGTCGCCCATGCGGCCGGCGACGTGGGCGTCGGCGATCTGCAGGCCGCCGGAGCTGGCGGAGAAGGTGCTCGGCAGGAACTCGCGGAACAGTCGGCCGTCGAGGCGGCCGCGCGCGGCGGCGGAGAAGCTGCCGCCGCACTCGCCCCCGAGCACGTAGAAAGTGCGGTGGCCGTTGAGGTCGCCGAACTGGACGGTCTGGCCGCGCACCGACAGCTCGCCGGAGGCGAGGAGGGCGTCCTGGGCCCACTGCAGCGACAGCTTCGGCACGGCGAAGGTGGTGCCCGCGGCCTTGGCGGTGACGGGCTGGCGCGGGTCGGGGACGCTGAAGCTGCCGGTGATGATCGGGTCGGAGACGTGGCCGTCGAGCTCGACGTCGAGGCCGATCTTGCCGGCGATGCCGGACACCGCGGTGCCGGCGACGAAGGGGTGCAGGCCCGCGAGGTCGAGCTCGCCGGCGACGCGCGCGCTGGCGCCGGTGGCCGGGGCGTGCGCGCGGCGGTCGGCGGCTCGCTGCAGTCGCGCGTGGTGTCCTTGGCCTTGGCCTCGGGCGAGGCCGACAGCTCGACGTCGCCGGACACGGTGAGGGTCTTGCCGCTGGCGCTGCCGCCCGAGCGCAGCTCCCAGCCGTCGCGCAGGCTGAGGCGCGTGCCCTGCAAGGTCGCGACCAGGCGGTTGGCGGTGCACAGCGAGTCGGACTCGCGGCAGGGGTCGCCGGGCAGGTTGCTGCCGGCGCCGACGCCCGAGCTCGGCGGGCGGCCGGCGGCCCACAGACGATCGAGCTCGACGAGGATCTTGAGGTCGCGGTCGCCCTGGCCGTCGCGCCACAGGCAGGAGGTGATCATCGGCTGTCCCGGAGGACAGGTGCGCGCGCTGACGGTGAGGCCCTCGGCCTGGCCGTGCAGACCCTCGCCCGGCTCGATGCCGGCGGCGCCGAGCAGGTTGCGCAGCGGGAGGTTGGCGAAGTGGACCGCGAGGTCGGCGGCGTACGAGGGGCTCTTGCTGCCGCGCGGCTTCTCGCCGATGGCGATGACGGCGTCGACGTCCCACTCGTAGGGGGCGCGGCGCCGGCGGCCGCCGTCGTCGCCGAAGCGGCCCTTGACGACGATCTCGCGCCGCGCGGCCAGGCCGTCGCCGGCGGGGCGGTCGATGCTGTCGAGCTGCAGCTCGCCGGAGCCGAGCGGGATGCCGACGGCGTTGATGGCGGTCAGCTCGACGGTGCCGTGGACGCTCGGGCGCGCCAGAGTGCCGGTGATCTTGAGGTCGGTGCCGCGATCGATCTGGGCGCCGGCGGGCAGGTCGGTGAGGCCGGCGATCGCGGCGAAGGTGCTGATCGGCAGGCGACGGCCGGTGATCTGCAGGTCGAGCTGCGGGTCGCTGTCGAAGCTGACCGAGCCCTTGCCGCTGACGTCGCCAACCGGGACGGTGAGGTCGGGCGCGGCCGAGGGGCTGGGGCGGCGGTGCTGGCGGGCGACGAACTCGTCGATGCTGATGCCGTCGCGGGTGAGGCTGAAGCGGGCCTCGGTGTCGCGCAGCTGGCCGTGGGCGACCTTGAGCTCGGGCACCGAGACCGCGCCGCGGGCCTGGAACTTCGACAGCGGGACCGGGCGCTTGGCGTCGTCGCCGATGTCGAGGCGGATGTCGGCCTTGCCGCCGATGTTGTCGCCGCCGACGCGGTCGAGCTCGACGCCGGTGAGGTCGATGCTGGCGCGCAGCGTGGGATCGCTGCTGACGCCCTTGCCGTCGAACAGGCCGACGTCGACGTCGAGCGCCCCGGCGCCGCCGAGCACCGTGGCCCGCTGGCTCTTCAGGCTGAGCACGCCGTCGTGCAGGCCGAGCGAGACGTCGCGGATGTTCTGCACCGCGAACTGACCCTGGCCGACGTCCGACAGCTGCAGCGAGCCGTTGCGGCCGCTGGGGCGCCCGATCGGGCCGTAGACGGTGAGGCCGGCCTGCAGGCGCTCGACGAACGGGCTCTGGCCGATGCTGGCGAAGAAGGCCTTGCCGTCGCTGATCTTGAGCTTGATGTCGGTGGGCTTGAGGGTGGAGAACTTGGCGTCGAGGCCGCCGTCGACGCTGAGGGTGGCGCCGTCGACGGTGACGAGCAGGTCGGCGAGGTCGAGGCCGTCGTCGCGGTCGAGGACGACGCCGCCGTCGAGGCGGATCCGTCGCGGCAGGCCGTCGTTGCCGCGCCGTCGCTCGATCTTGAGGCCGCCGATCTCGAGCACGATGCGATCGAGCGGCGACTTCTCCTCGACCGGCGCGGCACCTTCGGCGGCGTTCGCCAGGGCGTCGGCGACCGGCTCGGCGGCCTCGCCCCGGGTCTTCGGCCGGGTCTTGCCGGTCTTCTTCGGCGGCGGGGACTCGGGCGCGAGCGCGTAGGTGACGTCGGCGGGGGTGGCAGCGGGGCCAGTTCCCTCCTCGCTGGTGGTCGGCGCGGGGGCGCCGAGGTCGAGGGCGAACTCGCGGACGTCGAGCTTGCCGGAGGCGGTGCCGGCGAGCATGGCCCGGGTGCCGCCGGCGGCCACGAGCTCGCCGGGGTCGATGTCCCGCAGCTCGGTCTGCGCGGCCAGCAGCATGCGCCGCTCGGGGCCGACGCCGAGGACGAGGTGGTTCCGGGCCTCGTGCTCGCGCAGGCTGAGGCTGCCCCCGAGGACATGTCCTTCGAAGCGGGCGATGTCGAGGATCCACCGCTCCTCGCCGGCCGGGATGTACTGCGTCCAGGTGTCGGGGACGGGGTCGCGGGCGAGGGTGGCGTCGATGGCGGCGTCCTTGATCGCCCAGTCGACGTTCGGGTCGGTGAAGAAATTGAGGCCGACGCCGGAGGCGGCGAGGCCGATCCGGATGTCGTCGAAGGGGCCGCGGAAGGCCAGCTGCGCGGGGGCGCCGAAGGCGTCGATCATCGGATCGGCGAGGCCGTGGACGCGGGTGATCAGGCGACCGATCGGGCCGGCGTCGGTGAACAGGGCGGTGACGTCGACGCTGCGCTTGCCGGCGGTGAAGATGTCGCGCAACCACCCGCGCAAGAGGCCGTGCGAGCCGCCGATGTTGCCCTCGGCGCGGATCCGGATGTCGCCCAGCGGGCCGTCGCCGCCGGACGCGAAGTGCTCGAGCTTGAGGTTCTCGATCGGGAGCTCGTAGCCCAGGGCGGTGATGCGGGCGATGCCGGTGGTGGCGAGCGCGTTGAGGTCGAACTGCAGCGGCTTCTTGAGCGGCGGCGGCTTCTTGGGGTGGAGGCCCTCGAACACGAGGAGGGCGCCGACGTCGACGAGCGCGAGCTGGGTCTGCCAGCCGGTCTGGCCGCGGAAGTCGAGGTCGAGCGCGAGCTCGGCGAGGTCGGTGTGGTCGATGCGGATGCTCAGTGCGCGCGTGCTGAGCTCGGGGTAGGGGCCGACGCCGGGCCCGAAGGCCTCGACGAGGTCGACGATCCAGGCCTCGGTGCCGTCGGCGTAGCGGGTCTTGACCTCGGACACGTCGAGCCGCATCGGCGCTTCTGTCCAGATGTCGGTGAAGTGCAGGACCCACGGGACCTCGAGCACCGCCGGCACGAGGAAGCGGTTCCACGGGATGATCTCGTGCAGGATGATCTCGGCGTCGACCGGGCCGTCGCACGCGGCGATCAGGCTGTCCGGCTCGGGCTTGTCCTGCTTCATGTAGCCGCCCCACAGCTTGATGCCGGTGACGGTGGCGTGGTGCGGCTGGCCGGTGATGAGGTCGATGATGAGGTCGGGCCGCCAGTGGACGCTGCCGAGCTCGAGGCGGCCGTTGATCTGCTTGTCGATGACGACGGTCAGGATCCGGCCGAGCGTGGCGTCGTTGACGAAGAAGTAGGCGACGACGTAGACGACGCTGAAGAGGCCGAGGAAGCCGAGGACGAACGAGATCGGCAGCTTGACGAGGAGGAACCGCAGCAGCGGGTTCTGGCGCCGGATCGGCTGCGGCGAGGCGGCAAAGCGCAGGACCTGCGGGTGCAGGGCGCCGATCTCGTCGGGGTTGGCGAGCGCGTGGAAGACCAGGGCCTCGCGCAGCTGACCGAAGCCGTGGTGCAGCCGCGGATCGACGTCGGCGCCGGGGACGTCGCCGTCGACCCGCCCGAGGACGTAATCGCGGACCCGCGGCTCGACGTCGTCGTCGACGGCCTCGAGCGCCTTGACGACGATCGGCGGCAGCTCGGCGCGGAACGGCCGCGGCCGGGCGAGGGGGATCCGGTAGGCGAGGCGCAGGGAGCGCTCGACGGCCTCTTCCCGCACGCGTCGCCGCAGTTGCTTGCGCAGGTAACGGCGCGCCCCGCGCAGGTCGGCGGGGGCGATCCGCCCGACCAGGCGCTGGCGCTGCAGGTCCTGGTAGGCGTCGAGGAGGAGGGCGAGGTTCGGCCCGCCGGGGAAGAGGTGGCGGAAGCGACGGCTGTTGCACAGCCGTTCGAGGCGCACCCGGCCGTCAGCGAGGAGATCGGCCTCCCGCTGCCATGCACTGCCCGTTCCGCCGCCGCTGGCCACGTTTCAGGGCTCTAGCCTATCATTTGCGGCCCCACCAGGGCCGGACGACGGCGCAGAAGTTGAACCCCCGGACGACGCGGGCGGACGGCCCCAGGCGGGATGATGGAGCCGGACGAGCTCGTGTGCCGCAGGAAGCGCGACCTGACACGCGAGCCGGCGCGGGCCGGTGAAGCCGAATCGCGCCTCGAGGGCGGTCGGCTGCGGGAGGGCCGCGAGCCCGAGCTCGACGTCGACGGCGCAGCTGCGACAGACCCCCTCGCCGCGGCAGCTCTGACCGATGGGCAACCGGGCCGCCCGAACCGCGTCGAGCAGGGTGGGCGGCAGCTCGTCGTCGTCGGCGACGATGTCCGCCACCTCGAGGACGATCCGCCGCGCCGCGGTGAGGAACTCGATCGCCACGCCCGATCGAGTGTGGCCGAACCTCGTGGCGCGAGCGCTGCGAATTCTACGGCCGCGAGCGCGCGAGCGAGGTGCGCCGCGTGCTGCGGAGCCGGTGAGGCGTGGCGCAGTTTCACGGTTGCGAGCGCCTGAGCGGGCTGTGCCGCGACGAGCCTTGTGGTCCGGGCTCGCAGACGTGGGCCGAGGGTCTGGCACGGGCCGCGACGCGTCGTTCTCGCGGCGCAAAAAAAGAAGGCCCGTTCTTGCGAACGGGCCCTTCTTGAGTAGCGGGGACGGGATTTGAACCCATGACCTCCGGGTTATGAGCCCGGCGAGCTACCTGGCTGCTCCACCCCGCAGCGAGGGACTGGGTTTTACTGCTCGCCGGGACGCAGGTCAACGATTTTTTAGAGGGCCGCGAACCATTGTTGTCGGGCGGCGGGGCAGAGACGAGGCGGCGCGCCGCCCGGCCGGACGGTAGAGCCGGGCTCCCGGCGCCGGATCAGCGGTTTTGGGGCGAATCGGGCTCGCGGGCGAGGTCGGCCAGGTCGACGCGGACGGGGGAGCGATCTCCTTCGCCGCCCGCGCGGTCCCACAGCGAGGCCAGGACGGCCAGCGGCTGGTTGACGGCGTCGAGGCGCAGCACGCTCTCGCGGGGCGGGGGCCCGGCGGTGAAATTCAGCGGGCAGTGATCGACGCGCGGCGTGGGGTCGGCGACGGCGACCGGCAGGCCGTGCGAGCGGCAGATCATCGGCCGCTCGGCGTAGACGGCGCAGGCGCCGTCGACGAGGAGGGCGCAGTGGTGCTGGTGCGCCGGATCGTCGGCTTGCTCTCGGATCCTGTTGCGAAGGACAGGTGTCCGGACGGACAGGTCGGCCAGGGCGCGGCGGATCGGCTCGGCCTCGGCGGCGTACACGCCGAAACGGTGGTGGCAGCAGCTGTCGCAGCCCGCCCGACAGGCGAAGGCCTCGGGCGTGCGCGCCTGGGCCGCGGCGAAGTGCGCGTCGACGCGGCCGCGGAGCTGGACGAGGATGGCCGCGAGGGCAGGTCGGTCAGGGTCGCTCACGCAGGCGACGGGATACCAGAGGCCGAAGGCTCAGGCGTCGGAATGCGTGCGACGGGCGGCGGAGGGTGCTGCAGCCCGGCCGCCGCGGAGGACGGCGGTGAGGGCGCGCTGGACGGCCACGGCGCGGTCCTCGTCCTCGGCGCCGAAGGTGCAACCGGCGACGTACGGGTGACCGCCGCCGCCGTGCGGCTCGAGCAGCGCGGCCATGCTGTGCTCGCGAGCGTCGCGCGGGAGCCAGGGGTTGTAGCCGGCGGTCAGCTTGATCCGACGGTCGGGCCCGCGGGTGAGCGCGACGACGTAGCGGATCTTGGGGTGGTGATAGTAGGGGATGAACTTGTTGTAAGCGCGGACCGGCTGGTCGAGCAGGCTGTAATGAAGGACGTCGCCGTCGACCACCGCGGTCTCGCCGATCAGGCGGATGTCGTGGCGGTTCTGCTCGAGCCGCGGCCGCAGGAGCCGCTGGACGTAGTCGGCGGCGGCCAGCTCGGCGAGCGAGCGGCCGAGGAGGTCGTGGATGAAGCGCTCGCCGAGCTCGCGGTCGTGGTTGTTCTCGACGAAGGTCATGAGGAGCAGCGCCGGTTCGCTGAGCTCGACCGGCATGCGCGGGTCGGGGAAGGCGGCGCTGTCGATGATCTCGGCCCAGCGGATCAGCTCCCCGTGGGCCGAGAGGTCGCAGGCGAAGCGGTCGCGCAGGATCCGGGCGAGGTAGCCGGCGCAGCTGCTGGCGGTCGGGTCGTGGAACTTCTGGCCGCTGCTGTCGGCGAGGAAATGTTCGCGGTCGCCGGGGAGCTGGAAGGCGCTGGCGTGGTGGTCGAAGTACCAGGCCAGCCGCGGGTCCTGGCTGTAGCGGAAGTCGACGCTGGCCACCTCGTCGGCCTCGAAGTCCTCGGGGTCGTAGGGGTCGCCGGGGCGGTGGTCCTTGGGGATCAGCCGGCACGGCCGGGCCCCGTGCCGCTGGCGGTCGAAGGCGGCGAACAGGGCGGCGGAGGCGGCCCCGTCGAAGCACCAGCCGTGATGGAGGATATGGACCGCCATGCGGACGCTCCTTATACCGGGGGCGTCCGGCGCCGTCTCCAAAGCGGCTATTCGTCGCGCTCGACCTGGCCGGGCTGGCGCGCGTGGAGCGTGAAGATCCCCTCGGGCAGGCGGCGCAGCTCGGCGCCTTCGGGGGCGGGCGGGAGATCCGCCGGGCCGTCGTCGTGGATCAGCAAGGAGGCCTGGATCCGCGACTCGGGGCCGTGGGCCATGGTCCGCCGCGAGCCGGACGGGGCAGGAGCGTCGGCCACGAGCAGGCGGCCGCCGCGGTGGATGACGCCCAGGGTCCGGCCGTCGCAGACGAACAGGTTGAGCCGGGCAGGGTGGCCGAGCAGCTCGTCGAGGCCGGCCAGGGCGCGGCGGATCTGCGGCGGGGCGACGTAGGGCTTGTTGAGGTCGCCGCCCGCGTGGAGGGCGGCGAGGAAGCCGAATACGACCAATTCGCGGTCGCCCGAGTGGCTGAGGGCCCGCTGCAGGAAGTCGGGCAGGCTGGCCTTGAGGCGCTCGCGGACGGCGTCGTCGCGGTCGTCCGCGGTCAGGGCGCCCTCGGCCCGCACGCCGAGCCAGCGCTGGAACCGGGCCAGGCCGAGGCGCGGCACGGGGATGTCGTCCGCGCCGTGCCCCGCAGGCGCGACGGCGTGGGCGGCGAGGGTGGTCTGGCTCGGCGCACGCAAGAAATCGGCGATGAAGTCGGCGCGTAGCTCGCGGACGACGGGACGCGACTGCACGAGGGTCTCGCTGCCCTGCACGCCGCCGACGCTCCACGCCCGCACGAGCGCCGAGTCGACCCGAGCCCCGTCGTCGGCCAAAAAGCCGTGGCCTTCGCAGCAGCGCGACAGCACTCCGGTCAGCCAATTCGCAGTGACGCCACGACCGTCCGGATTGCCGTGCACAAGCGCAAACAGGGCTACGTTATCCACGTTCTGATCATAGCGAGGGGGCGAGGAGGGACCAGTGCGACGGCGACGTGTCCGCGTCACAGCGGGACCACGAGCACATCGCCGGGCGCGGAGTTGAATCGGCGCAGAGGCCGATCGCGGGCGCACGGGCGATCGTGCGGGGGTTTGCAGAGGTCGCCGCGGGAGCTCTCGCAGCGTCGGCTCGGTCGCTGCCGGGGTGACGCACGCCAAGTGCGAGATCGCCTGTGTGGAGCAGGAAAAACACCCTGGAGGGCCGCGAGAATTGCCCGGAGCGGCCACGTACAGGCACGAATTCGCCTGTTGGGGCCGTTGGCGACGATTGCGCCGATCTCGCGTTGAGGTAGGTCTCGGTGTGAAAATGCTTGCCCGGGGGTTGCCGCCGAACGCGGCTTGATCTCAGAATGTGCGCGCATGCGAGTTCCCACGGGCCGCCTCCGGATCGTCAGCACCCAACCCACCGAGGGCGCCGAGGTGCATGAGGGACCGCCGTCGCCGGGCCGTTACATCCGGGAAGCGCGACAGCGCCGCGGGATAAGCGTCGAGCAGCTGGCGCTCGAGACCAAGATCCCCGCCCCAGCCTCGAGGCCCTCGAGGAAGATCAGTTCAGCGCGTTGCCCGGGCCAGTGTTCGTCCGCGGTTTCTTCCGCTGCTGCGCGCGCTCGCTGAGCCTCGATCCGGACACCGTCGCGGGGTTGCTCCACGACCACCTGAACGCCCAGAAGGCCGCCGCGCAGCGGCCGACGCGTCGTCCCCATGCGGCGGCGCAGGCCAGCTACCGGGCGGTCCAGGCCGTCGGCGGGCCGCGCAAGCCGGCTCGCGCCGAGGGTGCGAAGTCGAAGCCGGCCACCGAGTCCGTCAACCGTCCGGCGGCGCTGGCGGCTGCCCCGGCGGCGGCTGCGGAGCCTCTCCCCAACGCGGCGTTGGAGGCGGTCTATCGCGTCGGCGCCCAGTCGCTCGACATGCTGCGCGCGCTCAACCGGATCCCGCAGAGCCGCACTCTGATGTGGATCGCGGTGTGCCTGGTGATCGCCGTGATCGCGGTGACGGCCTTCGCGCTGTCCGGCGGACAGGTGACCCCGCCGCACTCCTGAAGCTCGCGGCTCGCGTCTCTCCTTCGGCGTCGTCGGCCTCCTGGCCTCCCTCCTTATTAAAGGAAAGGGAAGACGATCGCGGTTCGAGGGGGCACGCGAACTCCGGCGTAGGGCGGTGGAATCGATGCAATGGGCCGCGAAGCGCTGTTTGGGCACGGATTGGCGCCTGCTCGCGGTGGGGCGCGTATAGTGGCCCCCGCATGACGCCGGCGCTGAACCAAACGATCTGGCGCGGCTGGTCCACGCGGGCGATCCGCGGCGGGTCGCACGGGCGCTCGCGCGGCTCGATGCAGTGCACATCGCGGGGTACCTGGACAACTTCGAGCCGCACGAGCAGGACCTGGTGTTCCAGGCGTTGCCGGCGGAGCGGCGGCCGCATGTGCTGGCTGCGATGCGCTACGAGGTGGCGGCGGACCTCATCGGCCGGCGGGCGCCGGAAGAGGCGGCGGGGCTGCTCGGCGACCTTCAGGAGGATGACGCGGCCGACATCCTCGGGCGCGTCGACGAGGCCAGGTTGCGCGAGATCCTGGCGCACTACGACGTCGAGGACGCGCACGCGCTCGAGGAGCTGATGGCGTACGGCGAGCGCACCGCGGGCGGCATCATGTCGCCCGACGTCTTCTCGATCCACCACGACGTGACGATCGCGGAGGCCACCCGGATGGTGCAGACGGCGGACGACCTGCCGCAGCACGTCCACTACCTCTATGTCGTCGACGAGCACGACCGCCTGGTCGGGGTGATCGGGCTGCGACAGCTGGTGCGCAGCAAGCCGGACATGCCGATCCACGCGGTCATGACGACCGAGCTGGTGTCGGTGACGGCCGAGACAGATCAGGAGAAGGTCGCCGAGCTGGCGAGTCGCTACGACCTGGTCGGCATCCCGGTGGTCGACGATCAGCGGCGGCTGCTCGGGGTGGTCACCATCGACGACATCCTCGACGTCGTCCGCGAAGAGGCGACGGAGGACATCCTGAAGATGGCGGGCGCCGGACAGATGCTCGTCGAGACCCGCAACTTCAGCGCCAGCTTCCGCGCGCGCATGCCCTGGCTGCTGGCGGCGGCGGCGGGCGGTCTGCTGGTGGCGGCGTCGCTGCAGGGGTTCGAGGGGGCGCTGCAGGCGGTGCCGGCCCTGGCGCTGTTCATGCCGGTGGTCGCGGGGATGGGCGGCAACGTCGGCACGCAGAGCTCGACGATCGTCGTTCGCGGCCTGGCCGTCGGCTACGTCGAGACCAATCGCCTCGGTCGACTGGTGCTCCGCGAGGTGGCGCTCGGCGCGTCGCTCGGCGCGCTCTACGGCGTCGGGATCGCGGTCGCGGCGCCGTTCCTCGGCGCGACCAGCAGCGACCCCGTCCACCTCGGCGCGGTCATCACCCTCGGGATGATGGGCAGCATGATGATCGCCGCGGCGGTGGGCACCAGCGTGCCCCTGCTCATGAACCGGCTGAACATCGATCCGGCGGTGGCGACGGGGCCGTTCGTGACCACGTCCGTCGACATCCTGGGGCTCCTCTTCTACTTCTGGCTGGCGACGGTGCTGCTCGGAATCTCCGGCTGAGCGAAGCGGTAGTCACAGGTCCAACCGCGCGCATGCAGTCGCAGTCCACGCCCGCCGTCATCCTCCGCACGCGCCCGCTCGGCGAGGCGGACCTGATCGCGATCGTGCTGACGCCGGAGCAAGGAAAGCTCGAGACGGCGGCGGCGCGGGCCCGCAACTCGAAGAAGCGGTTCGCCGGCGGGCTGTCCCCGGGGATGCGCGGGGTGGCGGCGGTCGCCCGCGGGCGCGGGCGCTGCTGCGGCTGGAGAGCTTCGACGCGACCGCCGCGCACGCGCCGGTCGGCGCCGACCTGACGCGCTTCGCCTACGTGGCCTATCTGTGCGAGCTGACCGACGAATTGGTGCTCGCGCGGCACCCGGACCCGGAGCTGTTCGCGGCCCTGTGCCTCGCGCTCGAGCAGGTCATCGGCGGGGCGCCGCAGGCGCTGCACCTGCGCCAGTACGAGCTGGCGGTGCTGCGGTGCCTCGGGTTGTCGCCGGCCCTGACGAGCTGCTGCGTGTGCGGCTCGGAGATCGGGGGTGAGGACAGCGCGGCGTTCGACGGGCCGCGCGGCGGGGTGCTGTGCCTGGAGCACGAGCGCGGGGCGCCGCGGCTGCCGGCGGCCGCGCTCGCGGCGATCCAGCACCTCGAGGCCGGCGGCGATCCTGCGGCGCTGGCTTCGGCGCCGGCCGGGCTGCGCCGGGCGGTGCGCGACGCGATCCAGTCGATCGTCCGCTCACACTTGCGGCGTCCGCTGCACGCGCAGGCGTTCTTCGCGGCGCTGCCGCGTGACGCCGGCGCGGAGGGTGTAGGTGCCGCGCGGCTGTGTTAGGGTCCCGCCGATGTCGCGCCCCAAGTCTGCGTTCGCGTGTGCGCTGGCGGTGCTCGCCGCGCTGAGCGCTTGTGAGCGGCGCAATCAAGGTATCTCGGCCGAGGACGCCGGGATCTACTTCCCGGCGGCGCTGACGCTCGACCCGCGGGTCCCCGAAGACGAGACGTCGCGCTGGCTGTTCGTCGCCAACGCCAACAGCAACCTGGCCTACAACGCCGGCTCGCTGGTCGCCGTCGATCTCGACCGCTTCTTCCACGCGTGGATGAACTGCCCGCAGCTGTGCCTGCACAAGATCGACGACGGCACCTGCAGCGCCGCCGCCAAGATTGATCCTTGCGGGATCCGTGAGACCGTCCAGGACATCGGCGCGCCGATCGACGCCGAGACCCTGTGTCGCCACGCGGCCTTCCGCCCGCAGGTGATCGAGTGCGAGGACACGGAGGTCGTCGCCCGCATCGGCGACGAGGACGGCGACGGCGTGGCCGACCGGCCGCTGTCGGTGCGCATGGGCAGCTTCATCACGGCGCTCGCCGGGTGGAGCCGCAACGCCAAGGAGGCGCTGCTGCTGGCGACGGTGAAGGCCGACCCGAGCGTGACGTGGGTCGAGCTGTCGGGCGGCATGAAGCCGTTCGACCCGCAGCGACCGCTGGCGCCGACCGACCTGAAGTTCGAGTGCGGGCAGGGCACCACCGACCTGTTCGACGAGGGCCGCTGCGCCCGCTCGGGGCAGGACGCGCACGCGCTGCGCTACCCGTTCGACGACGGCGACAACCGTCGCATCGGCCCCGAGCCGTCGAACATCCTGGTGTCGAAGCTGCGCAACTGGGCGCTCGTGACGTTCGCGACCACGCCCGAGGTGGTGCTGATCGACCTGGCGTACCCGGTGGGCGGGCAGCTGCCGGCCAACCCGGACGACACCACCGGTGGCGAGCCCGACACGACGTCGAGCACGTCGGACGCGTCGAGCACGACGGACGCGTCGAGCACGACGGACGCGACGAGCACGACGGACGCGACGAGCACGACGGACGCGACGAGCACGACGGACGCGACGAGCACGACGGACGCGACGAGCACGACGACCGGCAGCGCGCCCGAGCCCGAGCCGGTGCCGCCGGGGACCAAGCCGATGATCGTCGACGCGCGGTCGGTGTTCTTGATCGGCGAGTCGCTCGGCGGCGGCGGGTGGGGGATGGCCGAAAGGCCATGTGTGCCCGGCAGCTCGCAGGTGCCGAACGTGACGAAGGTGCCGACCGACGCCGAGGGCGAGCCGGTCGACTGCGGGCGCCCGCTGATCTACAGCAGCTTCCGCACCGGCCTGTTCTTCGCCCGCTTGACCCCGGACGAGGCGCTGCCGACGGCGTCGCAGGTGTGCATCGGCGCGCCGCGGCTCGACGACGAGGGCTTCCCGATCGACCAGGAGGGCGAGCGGATCGACGCGCCCGAGCCGGTGCAGGCGGGCGAGCCGGGGGCGCTGCTGTGCACGCCGCAGATCTTCTCGGCCGGGTTCACGTCGGCGGTCGGCTTCACCGTGCCGCAAGGTTCGGGGCAGATGGGCGACATCGCCTTCTCGCGCGACGGCCGGCGCCTGTTCGCGGTGCAGAGCAGCCCGGGCGCGCTGCTGTTCGTCGACACCAGCGTCGACGAGCGCGGGGAGACGCGCGACGAGTCGGCCGGCCTGGTCGAGCTGTGCACCGGGCCGAGCCGCATGGCGCTGTTCGAGGACGGCGCCAACGAGTACGCGGCGGTGTCGTGCCCGACGCCCGGCGAGGTGTTCATCATCGACCTGTCCGGCTTCCGCGTGGTCGCCAACGTGGCCACCGGCGCCGGTCCGCACCCGATCGTGGTCGACCGGGCGCGCCAGCTGCTCTACGTCGGCAACACCCTCGACGCGACCGTCAGCGTCATCGACATCGCCCGCGACCGCCCGACGCGCTTCGCCGAGATCGCCCGCGTCGGCCTGCAAACGCCCTACAAGCGCTAGCCCGATGACCCGCCGCTTCGTCACCACGCGTCTACACCTCCCGGCCATCGCCACGCTCGTCGTGCTCGCCGCCGGCGGGACGAGCTGCGGCAACCGTCAGAACCAGGTCATCCCCAACCGCGTGCTCGACCGCCCGCTGGACGTCGCGCTCGCGTGCGTGCGCCAGGAGGCGAACGGCGACCTGACGCCGCAGTCGCTCGAGCTGTGCTCCGACGCGGTGTCCGAGTCGGTGTGCGGCGACCTGCGGCTGGTCGGCTTCGTCGCCAACTCGGAGCGCAACGACATCGCGATGTTCAGCCGCTGCGCCGGCTCGGTCATCGACATGAACATCGGCGCGCCCGGGCCCCAGCTCATCAGCGCGGGCGAGGTGCCGTCGAGCATGACGGTCACGACCGGCCTGCAGGCGGGCTGCTTCGCGGTGTCGGGCAACCTCGGGAGCTGCGACCTCAGCGTGCTCGACGTGAGCGGCCTGGCGTCGTACGCGTTCGAGGAGCCGCCCGAGGACGACCCGGCGGCGTACGTGTCGACGGTGGTGCCGCGCCGCGCCGACGGCACGCCGCTCGGCGCCCGACCCGGCCAGGTGCTGGCGGTGCCGCCGGATCTGAGCAACACCGGCGACCCGCGCCAGGGCTGCGACCCGGCCAACCCGGGCAGCGTGTACGTCACGTTCCCGTCGTGCCAGCTGATCGCGGAGGTCGACCTGCGGACGCAGCGGATCCTCCAGAGCCGTCAGTTCGTGCGCGACCCGAACAACGACGCGATCACCGTGGTCGACACCGGCGCCGATCCGGTGTGCCCGATCGACTGCGCCGAGCAGTTCGAAGATCCCGACTACGGCGGCGCGCTGGCCAGCGCGCCGCCGGGCGACCCCGACGGCATGTACCCGCTGGCGATGGCCCTCGTGACGCCGCCGGCCGATCCGACCGCCTGCGTCGACTTCGCCGACCTCGAGGTCCAGGACGTGTCGCTGTACGTCGGCGGCCTCGGGTCCGACAACATCTACGAGCTCCGCTACGACGGCAAGACGTGGACCGACGATCCGCTCGAGTTCGAGTTGACGGCGGCGCAGGGCATCTCGGCGATCCGCCCGACGCCGCCGATGTTGATGGCGAGCGGGCCCGATCCCGATCCGGAGCCGTACCAGTTCCTCTACGTGATCGCGGGCGACGGCTCGACCCGCGTGGTGCGGCGCGAGTTCAGCCCGAACCGCACGGAGCTCGGCAGCGAGTGCGACACGCAGGTCGATCCCACGGTGGTGACGGCCGCGGCCTGCCACCCGGCGGAGTTCCCGGGCGAGAACCCGCCGGACCGGCGACCGTTCGCGCGCGGGCCGGGCATCCGCGGGCCGAACGGCTCGCTCATCACCGACTGGACGTTCCAGAAGTGGTACAGCTCGGCCGAGGTCTCGGCCGCCGGCGGTAGCTACGATCGCTGCCCGTCGGCGACGGCCGACACGGCCGAGGCGTCGGCCGAGGGCCGCGCCATCTCGTCGCCATTCACCGGGCCCGGCGTGGTCGGCGTGGCGTCGACCAGCTTCGGTCGCCTGGTCTTCGGCGTGTTCGACCAGTTCCAGGACGATCGCCGGATCAGCACCGCGTACGACTACCTCGGGATCATGGACGCCCAGATCCCGCCGCACTCGCTGTGGCCGAACGTCGACCCGACGCTGGCGACCACGACGATCGAGGCGCTGCCGCGGATGGAGGACAAGGTCCCCGATCGCCTGCTGCCCAACGGGATCGCCGATCCGACGGTGACGCGCACGCTGTCGCCGAGCCTGCGGCGGATCGATCGCGCCTACGAGACGCGCGTCGCCTGCAACGACGACAACGACTGCGACGACGTCCGCTGCCTTTTGGGCGAGGGCGAGTCGACGGGCTACTGCGAGCAGATCGGGCCGGCTCTGTCGCCGCCGGTGTCGGAGCGCGAGCAAGACCGCCTGGCCAAGACCGAAGAGGACGACGACGTGATGGCGTCCGGCCTCTACGAGAACGACGTCGTCCGCGCCGTGGTGCGCGACTACTCGGCGTGGGCGAGCGGGACCTGGAACCTGTTCTGGGAGGGCGAGATCCCCGGCACCACCAGCACGAGCGGACAGCTCCTGTGCGACGAGCCAGGCTGGGCCGGCGGCACCTGCCTCAGCACCAGCGCGGGCGACACTCGCCTGGTCGACAAGACCGCGCAGTTCTGCGAGCGCGGCGTGCTCGGCGGCGACAAGCTGTTCATCCTCGGCTGCAACCAAGACCCCGACTGCGGCGCCGGGCAGTACTGCTTGCTCGACCCGCAGGCGCCCGCGGGCTCGCCCGGCCTGTGCGTGTCCGAGGTCGCTTACGGGGCCTCGCGCGAGGATCTGCTGCAGATGTGCCGGCCGTTCCTGCGCGACGACTGCGGCGCGGCGCGGCGCGAGTGGGCGATCACCCGCGCGTTCCAGCAGGAGCTGTGGCTGCAGGTGCTCGACCGGCCGGTCGACTCGTACGTGATGATGCGGCAGGAGAAGACGAGCGCGTCGACGCCGGTCACCGACGAGGAGCGCGAGGCGCTGTGCCGCGGCGACTTCGTCGTCGGTCGGACCATCGACGGCGAGCCGACCTGCGCCCGCAGCACTGACGAGCCGAACTGCGGCCAGGAGGGCGCGCTGCCGTGCTGCGCTTCGGACTACGGCTTCATCGGCGACCCCGGCTACATCGAGTGCGAGAGCCGGCTGTCGTGCGCGCCGGAGCAGCCCGACAACGGCTGCAACACGCACGCCGACTGCGCCGCGCAGGCGCCCGACTACCCGCTGTGCATCGACGGCGCGTGCAAGCGTCCGTGCGGGCCCGACGAGGACTGCGCCCTGACGCCGCTCCCCGGTCCGGAGTGCTTCCGTGAGCTCATCCGCTACCAGGTGCTCGCGCGCAACAGCTTCATCGTCCGCGGCCCGTACGACTTCCTGCCGCAGAAGGTGAAGGCCGACCCGGAGTCGAGCGAGTGCTACGAAGATCCCGAGGTCTCCAACCTGCTCACGAGCCGGATCCGCCTCGGCGAGGACGAGGCCGACACGCGGCAGAACGCGCTGTGGCCGATCCCCAGCTGCCCCGCGGGCGACGAGCGGCCTGACGGGGGGCGCCGAACCCCTGCTTCATCGACGTGGAGCGACCGGCGGCGCTGGACAGCAACACGCCCAACGCGATCTACCACTTCTTCAAGTACGGCCCGCCCGACGACGGCCAGCGCCCGGTCCCGGCGATCCGCTACAGCAACCCGATGATGAGCATCGTGCTCGACCTGACGAGCCTGCTCGACCTCGCCGCGCCGATCCCGGGCACCGAGGACGCGCTGTGGCCGGCCGAGTTCGCCGAGTTCAAGCGCTCGCGGATCCCCGGCCGGGCCCGCGAGGCGTTCGGGACCAAGGCGGGGTATGCGCCTTACGACGCGAACGTGGTCACGGCCAGCGTAACGCTGACCGGGCCGACGCGGATCGTAAACGCGCCCGAGCTGTCGACCGTGTTCGTGGTCGACAGCGCGGGTGGGACGACCCGCGGCCAGGTCGTCCGTGTGACCCTCGCGGGTGGCCAGGTGGAGCCCGACGTCCGCTTCTTGGTCCGCTAGGAACGCCGGCCTCGGCGGGTTCCGCGAGCAGGGCAGGGCGGGAGTCCCGCCATCCGGCCGGCGGGGTCTGGGGGCGCGGAGCAGCGCGGTGAGGCTTGGGGGCGCCCCGGCACTTGCGTTACCATGGGCGCCGCGGTGCCGCAGTTCAAGATCAAGTTCGGGGGCGCACCTTGTCCCTCCCCACTGGGTCCCACCTGGTCGGGCGCATGAGCGACTGCTTCTTCACGCTCGACGACGACCTGACCTCGCGCTACCACGCGCGCCTGCACGTGTCCGCCAGCGAGCTGCAAGTCGAGGATCTCGACAGCAGCAACGGCACGTTCCTCAACGGCCAGCGTCTGCCGGGCCGCGTCAAGACGCAGCTCGTCCACGGCGACAACCTGAAGATCGGTCGCGAGGTCATCGCCATCATCAGCGACGCCAGCCAGGCGCCCGTCGACGATCCGATGGACAGCCTGCGCAAGACCATCGGCCCCCACGAGGAGACCCAGTTCCCCTCGCTGATCAGCCAGCTGGTCCAGAAGAGCCTCAACATGGGCAAGATCAAGGAGGCCGAGCGTTACGCGCTCGCGCTGACCAATCAGCTCATGGGCTCGAGCGTGCCGGTCGATCACCCCACCGCGAAGTCGTGCGTGGTGTGCCTGATCGCCCTGGCCCAAAAGTCATCCTCGGGCGTGTGGCTCGACCGCGTGTTCCGCCTGCACGCCGTGCACGGCTGGCTGATGCCCGACGAGATCATCGAGCAGCTCCGCGGCGCGCTCGACCGCATCACGCGGATCCCCGGCACCGGCCTCGAAGACTACGAGCGAACGCTGCGAGAGATGGCCCGCGACGGCGTCGACGTGCCCCGCGGCCTGATGTCGACCATCGCCGAGTTCTCCGACGCGTTCGGCGGGCCCTGAGCCCGACGCTCGCGCGGTGAGCCGCCGCGACGGGTTGGACGTGTCCTCGAGGACAGGCGATCGCGGGCCGTCCGCCGTCATCGCAGCGGAGCGAGCGAGGTCTGCTCGCGGTCGTCGATGACCTCGTCATGTCGCCGGTCGCGATGTCGGATGTCGACGAGCGTCGGATGTCGACGAGCGCAGGCGGGGCGAATGCGGCGACGAGCCCGTGACTCTGACGAGCGCAGTCCGCGGAGAGCGACGCGCATGAGGGACGAGGGCGACGCCGAGATGGTGACGTCGAGCTGACGCGAGCGACGTCGATGTTGACGAGGGTCGATGAGCGCAGTCGGCCGGCCGAGGCGAAGGTCGACGCGGATGAGGGACGAGGGCGATGTCGAGGCGATGACGGCGAGGCGCCGCGGTCGACGTCGACGTCGACGAGGTGACGAGGGCGGTGTCGACGAGAAGCTGCGAGGCCGATGAGCGCAGTCGGCCGGCGAGGCGACGACGAGAGTCGAGAACGACGATGCTGCGACCTCGACGAGCGACGCAGCAGATCGCTAGCGACCTGGCCGGCGAGGCGGCGACGAGAGTCGAGAACGACGATGCTGCGACCTCGACGAGCGACGCAGCAGATCGCGAGCGACCTGGCCGGCGAGGCGGCGACGAGAGTCGAGAACGACGATGCTGCGACCTCGACGAGCGACTTGGCCGACGAGGCGACCTGGCCGATGCCGCCGCCGAGGCGGAGGCGAAGAGCGGCGGTGCAGTGGTCACCGGCTCGCCATGACGCGAGGCCGCGAGGTCGGAGCGTCCTCTTGCGCAGCCGAGTCTCGCGCTGCGCGCCTCAGGAGTGCATGCGCTTCTTCTTGCGGCGGCGGCGGCGAGGCGCCGCGGGCTCGTCTTCTTCGACGGCGGGCGGGGGCGGCGGGAGCGGCTCGTCGTCGACGTAGTCGAGGTCGGCGGCGAGCGGCGGCAGGCCGAGGCGTTCGCGGCGGGCGTCGCTGAGCTGGAAGAAGTTGGCCAGCTCCTCGAGCACGGCGAAGCGGAGCTCGTGGTCGAACTGCTCGGCCGAGCGGGCCAGGCGGACCAGGTTGCGGCGGTAGATCGCCAGGCCCGTGAGCTCGGGCGGTTCGTCGTCGGAGCCGCCGCGGGTCGCCAGGCTCAGCGCGCTGATCCGCGGATCGACGCCCTCCAGCACCAGCTCGAGCGAGGGGACCTCGTGGACCAGCAGCACCAGCGCGGCGCGGCGCTGGCCCAGCTCGCGCAGGGTCTCGTCGGGGCAGGCGCTCAAAATCTGCACCACCTTGCGGTGCAGCTGCGCGGGCTCGGCAACCACTTCGGCGGCGCGTGCTGCTGATCGAGCCGATACACGCGCAGGGCGGCGTGGCAGGCGGCGCGCGCGTCGCCGCGGGCGTACTCGGCCTCGCTCAGGAGGTGCCAGGCGTCACCGTTGTTGGGGAAGCGCTCGGCCGCGGCGCGCAGGGCCGGCAGCGCCGACTCGGGGGCGCCGAGGTCGAGCCACAGCCGGCACATGCGCAGGATGAACTGCAGCACGCGCTGGACCTGGGCGCTGCGCTCCTCCTCGTCGAGCGGCTCGCCGTCCTCGTCCTCGTCGAGCTCGGCCACCGCCGCTTCGGCGGCTTCGGCGGCCTCGGCGGCCTCGGCAGCCTCGGCCGCGTCCTCGGCGTCCTCGTCCTCGCCGTTCTGCTCCTCGACCTCCTCGCGGACGACCGGGCGGCGGCGACGTCGCTTGACCGAGCCGTCGAGCTCGAGGTCCGATTCCGATGAGGATGAACTCGAGGACATGTCCTCTTCGCCCTGCTCGGCGTCGGCGGCCTCGAACGAGGCGCGCAGGATCGCGGCGAACAGCGGGTGCTCGCGCAGGGCGTCGAGGCGGGCGCGGGCCTCCTCGTCGCGGCCGAGCGAGACGAGGCACTCGGTCCCGAGCAGCTCGAGGTCGAGGGCGTCGATGGCGCTGACCGCCTCGACGCCGAGGCCGTCGTCGCAGAACTGCAGGGCGCGCGCGGCGTCGCCGAGGTCGAACAGGGCGATCTGCGCGGCCGCGGCGTACGGCTCGAAGTAGTCGGGATCGAGCTCGATCGCCTGGTCGTACCAGCGCAGGCTCTCGACCGGATCGCCCTCCGCGAGGGCGATCGCGCCGAGCAGCACCGCGGCGTCCGGCGCGTCGGGGCGGATCCGCTGGGCCTGCAGCGCCGACTGCCGCGCCGACTCGTAGTCGGCGCGATCGAGCAGCGACCAGCCGCGATCGAGGTGGGCCGCGTAACGGCTGGTCTCGCCGAAGCCGGAGTCGTCGAGGTCTTCCCCGTCGCCGATCGACATGGTCCGCTTCGTATAGCACGGCGTGCGAGGGTTCGGACGGCGCTCGCGCGGACGAGGTCGCCGCGGACGCATGGCCGATTGCTTGGGCCCGTCGACGCGGCCGGCGTATGCTCGCCAGCCATGAGCCGTTTGCCCGCACGATTGCGACCGGGAGCGCCGGGCCCCACAAGTTGCTCGGAGGTCCGCTCGGACGAGCGCTCCTTCACACCGCGGTCATGGTCGCCGTGCTCGGCGCCTGTCGAGGATCGCAGGCCGTCGGTCCGGCGGGACAGGCGACGCGCACCGTCGATCCCGGTCGCGTCGACCCGGCCTTCCAGGGCGAGTGGGACGCGGTGCAGGCCGCTCACGAGAAGGACCCGACCGGCCCTGCGGTGGTCGAAGCCGCCGATCGTCTGCTCGCCCGCGATCCGCCGCTCAACCTCCGCCTGGCCGCGCATCAGTTGAAGGCCAACGCGAACCTCGAGCGCGGTGACTACGCGGCGGCGCTGGCGTCGGCGCGCGCCGGCCTCGACGACGCGGCCAAGGTCCGCGCGCAGGGGATCGATCTCGCCCCGCCGGAGCGCGAACTGACCGAGGACCTCGGCCGCACGCGTGCGCTCGCCGAAGCCGAGGTCGGGGATCCGCAAGCAGCCCTGCAGGCCATCGCCGCCGCGACCCGTGGCGACCGCGGTCCAGATCTCCTCGCCGCCACGGCGCGAGCGCGCGAGCGACTCGGCGATCGAGCGGGCGCGGCGCTGGCCTACGCGCAGTGGCGCGAGCTCGTGCCCGAGGGCAGCGCCGCGGCCGCTCGCCGAGGCTCGCATGCGCGAGCAGTGGCGCGGCCTCGACGCGACCGCGCTCGAGGACGCCGCGCGCAAGGCCGCCGGGACCGCCGCCGCGCAGTGCCTGCTGGTGCGCGCGGGTCGGAGCGCGCCCGCGGACGCGCCGGCGTGGGTCCGCGGGTGCCAGGTCGCGAGCACGGGCGGGCCGCCGCGGATCGGGCTGCTCTTGCCCCGCTCCGGCAAGTTCGCCGGGCTCGCCGACGTGCAACTGGCGGCCGCGACCGCGGCGGTGCGCGTGCTCGCCGGACCGGCCGGCAGCAACCTGCAGGTGGCCTGGGAAGACGCCGGCTCGAGCCCCGCCGAGGCCAAGCAGGCGGCGGCCACCCTGCTCGCGTCCGGGGCCTCGGTGCTGGTCGGGCCGGTCGGCCCCGGCAACGTCGAGGCCGCCGCCGAGGTCGCCGCCGCCAGCGGCGGCCGGGCCCGGCTGGTCGTCCCGGGCGAGGGCGCAGGCCAGGTCGTCGGGGTGGCGCCCACGCTCGAGGCCCGCGCCGCCGCGCTCGCCCAGGCGGTGGGCCGCGCGAACCGCACCACCGCGGTCATCCTCGCGCCCGACAACGCGTACGGCAAACGCGCCGTGGCCGCATTCGAGAAATCACTTCCGAAAATGGGTGTGAAGTCTCTGAAATCCATCTATTATCCGCCCAATACGACGAGCTTCAGCAAGGTCCTCGAACCGGTCCGCTCGAGCCTCAAGTCGGCGGCGGTGCTGATCCCCGACCAACTCGGGCGGGTGGAACTGGTGGTGCGGCAGATGGTCCGCGACGGCGTCGTCATCGATCGGCCCAAGCAGCCCGGCGTGCCGGTGCTGTCGACCGCCGAGGGTTGCTCGCCGGAGGCGATCGGGGCCGGTCACGAGGTGCTGGAGGGCGTCCTGGTCGCGCCGGTCGGCTGGGAAACTCCCGAGGCGGCCGGTTTCACCGAGGCGTACACGGCGATGGAAGGCTCGGGCCCGCCGGACCAGGCGTGGCTGGTCTACCGTGCGGTGGCCCAGGCGTGGGCCGGCGCCGAGGCAGCGCCCCCTCCCGCGGCGGCCGTGCTCAGGGTAGAAAGCGGTCGCTTTGTCGCGACCGAATCGGCCGTCTCGCTCAATCCCGCGGAGCGCCCCCAGGGCCGCTGACGCGTCGTCTTCAGGCCGCCACGGGTCCCCCGCGTCGGCGACTCTCGAGGCCGCCAGGGCGGTCCGGCCGAGCCCGGTCGAGACCGGCCTCGCACGACGCACGGCGGCGGTCCTCGTCCCGAAGGCGCCGGCGGGCGACCGGACAAGTCGGGCCCGCGACGGCCGCAGGGCGCTGGCCCCGGACCGCGAGCGGGCGAGGCTCCGGGCGCCGACCGGCGAGCGCCGCAGGTCGGGCGCGACGACTACCTCGTCCCCGGCGAGCGGGCGGTGGTCGAACTGCTGCGGGGTGCCCCGGGGCGGGTGCGACGGATCCTCGCGCTGCCGGGGCACGAGCTCGAGCTGCGGCGTCACGCTCCGCCCGGCGTGGCGATCGATGTCTGTACACCGGACGCGATCGCCGCGGTGATCTCGCCCGAGCTGGCGCGCGGGGTGGTGGCGATCGCCCGGCCGCCGCGCGACTGGGACCTCGAGGAACTACTTGAACTCGAGCCACCCAAAGATCGGAAACTTCTTCTGGTTGCGCTCGACGGCGTGCAGGATCCGCACAACCTCGGGGCGATCGTGCGGAGCGCCGAATTCTTCGGGGCGAGCGGGGTGTTCTGGGCGCGCGACCGGTCGGTGGCGGTGACGCCGACGGTGGTGCGCGCGTCGGCGGGGGCGACCGAGAGGTTGCCGCTGTGTCAGGTGACGAACCTGGCGCGCGCGCTGGCGCGGGCGAAGGAGGTCGGCTTCTGGGTGGTCGGCACGGTTGCCGAGGCCGGCGCGGACCTGCGCCGGCTCGCCGCGGACGGCATGCCGGACGCGCTGGTGCTGGTGCTCGGCAGCGAGGGTCAGGCCTGCGCCGGTTGACTCGCGACTCCTGTGATTTTCTTGCGACCATCCCGGGCGCGGGCGGAGTCGCGTCGCTCAACGTCTCCGCTGCGGCCGCGGTGGCGCTCGCGACCCTCTGCACGCCGGCTCCGGCCGAGTCCCCGACTGCCCCAAACGAGCGGGACGGCGGGTGAATCCGGGGGCGTCCGAGTCGCCCCGCGATTTCGCGGCCGGGCTGCATTAGGACCTAGCGGAGGCCGCAAATCTTCGCCACCCTATGGCAGCCTTCGCATGCCGCTCGCACGGCGGACGCCCCTTCGGGGCGTCGCCCCTTGAGGCTTTCTATGTCCGAACTCCGCTCCGTCCTGTTTCAGTTCCTGACCCAACCGTCTGACCCGGCACGGCGCAGTGAACTCGCTGCGTCGCTGGGATCGGTCGACCTGGCGGCGGCGCGCGCCGAGGCCAAGCAGGACCCCGGCTCCGGGGACGCCGCCGCGAAGGTCGTCGGCCGCATGCTCCTCGACGGCGCCAGCAACGAGGAGGTCGTCGAGTTCGCCAAGCTGGCGGCGCAGAAAGCCCCGCGCGAGGGCGCCGGCAACGACGTGGCCCTGCTCGCGGGCGTGGTGGTGTGGCGGCTGTCGGGCCAGTCGACCCAGGCCGAGCCCTACTTCCGCCGGGTCCGCCGCAACGAGCCCGCCAATCCTCAGATCCTCGCCTTTTATCGCGAGATGTTCTCGTCCGATGCGGACGCGAGCCAGCTCATGCAGGTGCTGGTGCAGGCGCGGCGCTCGCTGAAGAAGGAAGACACCGACCAGCGCTTCGCCCTCGCCCACGAGATGGCCGACCTCGCCGAGAAGAAGCTCGGCAGCATCGACCGCGCGATCGAGGTGTGGCGCTCGGTGCTGCGTGAGGACGGCTACGACCCGCGCGCCGCCAAGGCGCTCGAGCGGCTGTACCGCGAGGGGCAGAAGTGGACGGCGCTGGTCGAACTGCTCAAGGAAGAGTTCGACCGCGTGGCCGACCGGCCCGAGAACCGCGACGAGCGGATCGGGCGGCTGCTCGAGATCGCCGAGCTGTACCGCGACCATCTGCGCCTCGACGCGATGGCGCTGGCCACCTTGCAGCGGATCCTCGACATCAACCCGCGCCACGCCGCCACCATCAAGGCGCTGGCCGACACCTACGGCGCGTCGGGCCGCTGGAACGACCTGCTGACCGTCTACGGCCGCCTGCTGGACGCCGCGCGGACCGAGAAGGACGTCCCGCGCCAGGTCGACATGCTGCGCCGGATCTCCAGCATCTGGGTCGACCAGCTCGACAACACCAGCAAGGGAATGGAGCCGCTGCACGAGGCGCTGCGCCTCCAGCCCGACGACCGCGAGACCCGCGACGCGCTGGCCCGGATCCACGAGCTGCGCAAGGACTGGCGCGCCCTCATCGACCTGCGCAAGGACGAGCTGGCCAGCGCCAGCGGCGAGCGGGCCTGCGAGCTGCGGATCGCCCTGGCCCGGATCGCCGAGGAGAAGCTCAACGACCGCGCAGAGGCGATCACGGCCTGGCGCGAGGTGCTCGCGCAGCACGGCGACGTCGAGGAGGCCTTCGTCGCCCTGATCGACCTCTACGAGCGCGAGGGTCGGTGGGCCGAGGCGGTCGACGTCCTCCGCCGCCAGATCGACGCCGCCGCGGCGCCGGTGCGCAAGGTCGAGCTGCTCGGGCGTCTGGCTCACCTCCAGGCCGATCGGCTCGGCGAGCCGGGCGCTGCGATCGAGACCTGGGCAGCGGTCGCTCGCCTCGACCCGACCCATCACGAGGCCAGCCACGCCCTGCGCGAGGCCTACGTGACCGCCGGTCGCTGGGACGACCTGGTCGCCCTCTACGAGGCGCAAGGTCGCCTCGGCGAGGTGCTCGACGTGCTCTACGCCGCGGCCGAGCAGATGGCCGACGAGGACCAGCAGATCGCGCTGTACCAGCGGATCGCCGGCCTCGCGCGCGACCGCCTGAACGCGCCCGAGCGCGGGCTGACGGCGCTCGAGCGGGTGCTGGCGCTGCGCCCGACCGACCTCGCGGTGGCCCGCGAGCTGCTGCCGATCTACCGCGAGCAGGGCAACTGGACCCGCATGCTGGCGACCTACGAGGTGCTGCTGGCCGGCGCGGCCGACGACGACGACCGCCTCGAGCTGATCGCGGTCATGCGCGACATCGCCCTGCAGAAGCTGAACGACCCCAAGCAGGCGATGCTGTGGGCGGCGCGGGCCTACGAGCTGCGGCCGACCGACGGGGTGCTGCGCGCCGGGCTCGAGGCGGCGGCCGGGCGGGCCGACGGCTGGGCCGAGCTGAGCGCGATCTACGAGCGCCGGATCGCCGCGGCCGACTGTGACAACGGCGAGCGGCTCGAGCTGCTCGACAAGCTGGCGACGATCGCCCGCGAGCGGCTCGGCGAGCCGCTCGAGGCGCAGCGGTTCTTCCGCCAGATCCTCGACCTCGACCCGGCCAACAAGGTGGCCCACGCGGCGCTCGAGGAGATCTACACCGCCACGTCGCGCTGGGCCGACCTCGCCGGCGTGTTCCTCACGCGGCTGTCGGTCACCAAGGAGAACAACGTGCGCCTGCCGCTGCTGCGCCGCGTCGGCGCGCTGCAGGAGCACAAGGTCGGCGACCTCGACGCCGCCATCGAGACCTACCGCGAGATCCTCGGCCTCGCCCCCGGCGACCACGAGGCCCTCGACGCGCTGACCCGGCTCTACCGCGCCCGCGCCCGCTGGGCCGAGCTGGCCGAGGTGCTGCAGCGCCGGCTCGACAGCGGCGACCTCGGCAACGACCACATCCCGGCGTTGTTCGAGCTGTCGCAGCTGCACGCGACGCGCCTGCTCAACTCGCAGAAGGCGATCGCCGGCTTCCTGCAGATCCTCGACGTCGAGCCCGACCACCTGCCGACGATCGACGCGCTCGAGGTGCTGCGCCGCTTCGACCCGTCGAGCGCGCTCGCCATCATGCGCGGGCTGTTGCCGTACTACCGCAGCATCCACGACCACGGCCGCGAGGCCGAGGCGATGGAGGTCATCACCATGGCCGAGCCCGACGCCGCGACGCGCGCGAACGGCCTGGCCAGCCTGGCCGCGCTGTACAGCCAGATGGAGGGCCGCCGCGCCGACGCGCTCCGGGTCCGCCGCGAGCTGTTCGTGATGAACCCCGAGGACGCGGCGCTGCGCGGCGAGGTCGAGCGGACCGGCCGCGAGCTGCAGCGCATGGACCTGGTCGCGGGCGCCTACGGGCAGATCTTGCAGAACATGCGCCGCGCCGAGGAGGCCGCCGAGGCCGAGGGGCGGGCGGTGTCCAGGAGCAGCAGGCGCTCTACAAGGACCTGCTGCTGGCCCGCGCCGTCGCGCTGCGCGACGACCTCCAGCAGTACGACGAGGCCGAGGCCGCGTTCGCCGAGCTGCTCGACCGCGACGAGACCCACGAGGTCGCTTACCACGCGCTCGACGAGCTGCTGACCCGCCGCGGCGCCCACGAGGAGCTGCTCAAGATCTACCGCCGGCGCGCCGATATCGTCCTCGACGCCGGCGAGCAGAAGCGCCTGCTCGAGAAGATCATCGCCATCGCCCGCGACGTGCTGAACAACCGCGAGGTCGCGACCCGCACCGCCGAGGAGCTGCTCGACCTGGTGCCCGAGGACCTCGGCGCCATGGCCACGCTGGCCGGCATGTACGAGCACAGCGAGCGCCAGGACGACCACTACGCGCTCGAGGAGCTGCTCGGTCGCTGGGCCGAGCGGGTCGACAGCGACGCCGAGCGCCACGACCTGGCCAGCCGCCGCGCCGGCCTGCGCATGGACAAGCTGGGCGACGCCTACGGGGCCGTCGACCTGCTGCAGGGCATCATCGCCGCCGACCCGAACCACGAGCACGCGCGCAAGCTGCTCGAGCGGCTGCTCGACAACCGCGACGTCCAGCTGCAGGTCGCCAACCTGCTCGAGCCGATCTACCACGCGCTGCGCGACTTCGGCGCGCAGGTGAGGGTGCTGCGCGTGCGCCGGGCCCAGGCCGAGGCGCTCGGCTCGACCGACGCCGCGACCGCGCACCTCCTCGAGATCGCCCGCATCGAAGAGAACGAGCTCGGCGACGCCGAGGCCGCGTTCGCGGCGGTGCGCGAGGCCTACCTGCTCGACCCGCGCCGCGCCGACGCCCGCACCGAGCTGCAGCGCCTCGGCGTCGAGCTCGAGAAGCAGCGCGAGCTGGTCGAGGTGTGGCAGCAGGCGCTGGCCAAGCTCCCCGACAACAACTCGAAGATCGAGCTGCTGTCGCGGATCGCGGTCGTGCTCGACGCGCACCTCGACGACCGCGACGGCGCGCGCAAGGCCTACGCCGACCTGCTTGCGCTCGAGCCGTCGGACGTCGACCTGGCCAAGCGGGCGACCCTGGCGCTGACGCGGCTGCACCGCGCCGCCGGCGACGCGAAGGCGCTGGTCGAGGGGCTGCGCGGCCTGCTGCGCTACATCGACAAGGACGCCGAGCAGGTCCGGATCCTGCTCGAGATCGCCGAGCTGCACGCCGACAAGCTCGAGGACCTCAAGGGCGCCGCGGCGACCTACGTCGAGGTCCTCGACATCGACCCCGGCAACTTCCAGGCGCTCGACGCCCTCGAGCGGATCTACGTCGAGGGCGGCGAGTGGGAGGCCCTGTGTCGCGTGCTCCGCCAGCGGGTGATGAGCACCGACGACCCGTTCGAGCAGGCCCGCCTGTGGCGCAAGGTCGGCGAGATCCAGCGCGACCACCTGAGCGATCCGCACCAGGCGATCGAGGCGTTCCAGTGGATCGTCGACCTCGCCGTCGCGCCCAAGGAGACGCAGGCCGCGCTCGACGCGATCGTCCGCCTCAACATCGACCTCGAGCGCTGGCCCGACGCGGAGGAGGGCCTGCGCCGCCTGATCGCGCTCGCCACCGACGACGAGCGCAAGGCCGAGCTGCTCGGCCGCGCCGCCGAGGTCGTCGGCGACAAGCTCGGCCGCTACGCCGACGCGACCGAGCTGCTCGAGGAGGTGCTGCGCCTCGACCCGCGCGACCAGCGGGCCCGCGCCACCCTCACCGAGTACCTCTCGCGCGACGAGATCCGCGACCGCGTGATCGAGGTGCTGTATCCGCTCTACGAGTCGGAGCAGAACTGGCGCGCGCTGCTCGACCTCGAGGAGCGGCAGGCGCGGCACCAGGAGGCCGGGCGCAACCGCATGCTCGCGCTGCTGCAGGTCGCGCGCACCCACGAGGAGCGGCTCAGCGATCCGGGCCGCTCGTTCGAGGTGTTGGTCGACTCGCTGGCCGAGGCCGGTGAGCAGGAGGAGATCGTCGAGGTGCTCGATCGCATCGATCGCCTCGGCAACGAGCTCGGCCGCCACGAGGCGGTCCACGACGCCTACCTGGCCCACGTCGACAACGTCAGCAGCTCGACGGTCGCCCACCGCATGCTCGGCTCGATCGGCCGCATCGCGCGGGTGCTCGGCCGCAACGACTCGGCTCGCCGCGCCTACGAGCGCCTGTTCGAGGCCAGCCCCGCCGACATCGCCGCCGCCGAGGCGCTCGAGCAGGTGCTGGTCGAGGAGAACGACTACGCCGCGCTGGCCGAGCTGCTGGTCCGCCGGGCCCAGCGCAGCGACAGCGACCTGGTGCGCGACGCGTTCCTCATCCGCGCCGCCGAGCTTTACCGCACCAAGCTCGATCGCCTCGAGGACGCGATCGACCTGTACCAAAAGACATCCACGTCGGCGCAGCGCGGCGACGAGGTGCAGGCGGTGCTCGGGCCGCTGTACGAGAAGACCGAGCGCTGGGGCGACCTGGCCGAGTTCCTGCGCCGGCGGCTCGAGGGCCTGTCGGGGCGCGAGCTCGTCGACACCCACCTGCGCCTGGCGCAGCTGTACCGCGAGCAGCTCGGCGACCTCAGCGAGGGCCTGGGGCAGTTCGCCGAGGCGCTCAAGGCCGACCCCGAGTACGTGGCCGGCACCGACCTGCTGGAGCGCTACCTGACCGACGAGGATCTGCGGCCGCAGGTCATCGCTCAGCTCGAGCCCGTGTTCACGGCCGTCGGTGACTGGCCGCGCCTGGTCCACATCCAGGAGCTGCGCCTGCTCGAGGCCGGCGACGACGTGCGGGCCCGGATCCCGATCCTCCTGAAGATCGCGCGGATCCACGAGGACCAGATCGAGAACCTCGAGGGCGCCTTCACCACGGCGGTGCGCGCGTTCGCCGAGGACCCGACCGAGCCGAGCGTGCGCGAGCTGCTGAACCGCCTGGCCCACGCGCTCGGCCGCGTCGAAGACCTCGCGCAGCTGTACACCAAGTACGCCGAGGACAATCCGAGCGACGAGGGCGACGACACCCTGGCGATCGTGCGCGAGGCCGCGGAGCTGTGGTCGGTCGCGCTCGGCCAGCCGCGCCGCGCGGTGCCGCTGTACCAGCGGCTCATCGAGGCCCGCCCCGACGACCGCACGGTGTTCCCGGCGCTCGAGGTGGCGCTGACGCAGGCCGAGATGTACTCGGAGCTGGCGGCTGCGTACTGGCACGAGGCCGACACCTCGCTCGACGAGGAGCGGCAGCTCGAGGTGCTGCAGCGCCTGGCCGAGCTGTCGCTCGGGATCCTCGACGACCCCGACCAGGCGATCCGCGCCTACCGCCGCGTGCTCGAGGCGCAGCCCGATCACGAGGCGGCGCGCTCGCGGCTCGAGCGGGTCTACGCCCAGCGCGAGCGCTGGGACGACCTCATCGAGCTGCTGCGCGAGCGGCTGGTCCGCACCGAGTCGTTCGGCGAGCGCGAGGTGGTGCTGCTCAACATCGCCGACCTGCAAGAGGGGCGGCTCGGCAACGCCGACGCGGCGCTCGACACCGTCGAGCTGCTGCTCAGCGAGCAGCCGGGCAACGCCGGCGCGGTCGGGACGCTCGAGCGGATGGCCGAGGCCCACGAGGCCCAGCGCGTGCGGATCTTCGCGGTGCTGCGGCCGATCTACGAGGCCACCGGCAACACGATGCGCCTCATCGCGGTCGACGAGTGGCAGCTGACGCAGACCGAAGATCCGGCGCAGCGCCACCAGATCTACCGCGAGATCGCGGCCTACTACGCCGGCCTCGATCAAGGCCAGGCGTACGCGTTCCGCACGCTGGCCCGCGCGCTCGCGGAGCCCGGCCCGGCCGGGGTGCTCGAGTCGCTCGACGCCGAGATCCAGCAGATCGCCCGCACCCACGGCTGGCTCGACGAGCTGCGCCAGGCGCTGCTGATGGCGGCCGAGGCCGAGACGCTGCAGTCCGACGCCGACCGCCGGGTCGCGCTCGAGCTGCAGGCCGCGCAGATCGCCATCGACATCGGCGACAACGACGGCGCCGCCCGCGTGTTGCGACATGCCCTCGAGGTCATGCCCGATCAGCCAGAAGTGCTCGCGCTCCTCGACGAGGCGCTGGCCGGCCTGGCCGACTTCGAAGGCCTGCGCGGGGTGCTCGAGCGGCGGGTCGCCGTCGCCGAGGACGACGAGGACCGGATCGTCCTGCTGCGCCGCCTGGCCCGCCTGGTCGAGGAGGGCCTCGGCCAGCCGGAGGCCGCCGAGGGCGTGTGGCAGCGGATCCTCGACATCGAGCCCAACAGCACCGACGCGATGAACCGCCTGCGCCGGCTGTACGCCGCCCGCGGCGCGTACGACCTGCTGATCGAGGTCATCGGCCGGCAGATCGACGCCGCCGACGATCCGGCGGTCCGCACCGCGCTGCGCAAGGAGCTGGCCAAGATCCACCGCGAGGCCCGCTCCGACCGCGAGGCGGAGATCGAGACGCTGCGCCAGCTGCTGCTCGACGCGCCCGAGGACGACGAGGCGCTGGGGATGCTGGCCCAGGCCCTGCTGGCGCAGGACCGTCACCGCGAGGCCGGCGACGTGATGCTCGAGCGCGCCGCGATCGCGCCGAGCCGCGAGCGGCGGGTGAACCTGCTGCTCGAGGTGGCGCGGCTGAACATCGGCCCGCTCGGCGACGCCGTCGGGGCGATGGCGCACTACGAGTCGGTGTTCCAGGTGACGCCGGGCCACCCGGAGGCGATCGGCGATCTGATGCGGCTCGTCCGCGACAAGGCCAGCTCGGACGCGGCGGCGGCGCTGGTCATCCCGCAGCTCGAGCAGATCGGGCGCTGGGGCGACCTCGCCGAGGTCTACAAGGCCCGCGCCGAGCTGACCGAGGATCCGTCCGAGGCCGCCGAGGCGCTGCGCCAGCTGGCGCGGATCCGCTACGAGCGGCTCAACGATCCGCGCGGCAGCCTCGAGGCCTCGAACCGGCTGCTCGACCGCGTCGCCGCCGACGAGATGCGACCTGTCCTCGAGTACACGGCGCGCCTGTCTGTCCTTTTGGACAGGGCCGAGGAGCACGTCGAGTCGCTGGCGCGGCGGTCCGCGGTCGAGACGCTCGACCCGGCGGCGCGCCTGCTGATCGCCCAGTCGGCGGCCGGCATGGCCGAGGAGATCCTCGGCGACCGCGCCCGCGCGCTCGGGCTGCTGGCGGCGATGCTCGACGCCGGGATCGCCGACGAGGCGACCGCGCGGCACATCGAGCGTTTGGCCCGCGCCGGCGGCGAGAAGCGCCTGCTGGCCCGGGCCCTGCGCGAGTCGGCCAAGCTGGCGCTCGGCCAGTCCGGCCGCGCCGACATCCTGGTGCGGCTCGGCGACGCCGAGTTCGACACCGGCGAGCTGACCGGCGCGACCGAGGCCTACCGCGACGCGCTCGACGAGCGACCGGGCTTCGCCGGCGCGGTGGCCGGGCTCGAGCGGGTGCTCGACCGCCTGCAGAAGACCGGCGGCGAGGTCGGCCCGACGCTCATCGAGCCGCTCGAGAACTCGTACCACCTGGCCGGCAACCGGCCGGGCCTGGCCAAGCTGGCGCGGCTGCGCCTGCAGAGCGCGACCGGGGCCGACCGCGCCCCCGCGCTCGAGAACCTCGGCCGCCTGGTCGACGAGGGCGGCGGCTCGCCGGACGAGGCGCTCGAGGCGTGGGGCAACCTGCTGCAGCTCGACGCGGCGCACCCGCTGGCGATCGAGCGGGTGGTCGCGCTGTCCGGCAACAAGCAGCTGTTGATCAAGGCGGTGCAGTTCATGGCGGGGGCGATCGACGCCGCCCGCGAGGACCAGCGCTCGTGCAGCCAGCTGTGCATCGAGACGACGAAGATCCTGCTCCGCGATCTTCGCCAGTACAACGCGGCCCTGCGCGCGCTGGCGCCGGTGCTGGCCGAGAACCCCGACAACCTCGAGGCGCTCGAGCTGCAGATCATGGCCTCGCGCGCGGCCGGCGAGCTGCCGACGCTGCACGACTCGCTGGTCCGCTACGCGCGGCTGGCGAGCAACCCCGACCTGTCGATCCCGCTGCTGCAAGAGGCGGCGGTCGTCGCCGAGACGCAGGCCGAGCCGATCACCGCGATCGCCGACCTGCGGGCGCTGCTCGAGTTCGACCAGAGCCACGAGCAGGCGTGGACGCGGCTGCTGCAGCTGCTCGAGGCGACGCAGGACACCGACGGCCTGATCGCCGCCCTCGATCAGCGGATCACGATCACCGCCGACGAGAACGAGCGCCGCAACCTGCGGCTCAAGCTGGCCCACCTGCAGGTCGAGGTCGGCAAGGTCGACGACGCGATCACGATCTACAACGACATGCTCGGGGCCCGGCCCGACGACCTGCAGGCGATGCAGGAGCTCGAGAACCTGCAGCGCCGGCTCGGCAACTGGCGTGAGGTCCGCGACGTGCTCGAGCGCAAGCTCGACCTGCTGCAGGCCGGCCAGCGCGTGCCGGTGCTCGAGGAGATGGCGGTGCTGTCGGAGGAGAAGCTCGACGACGTCGACGAGGCGATCGAGCGTCACCGCCGGCTGCTCCTGGAGGCGCCGCGGCACACGCCGAGCCTGGTCGCGCTGTGGCGGCTCTACGAGGGCGCCGAGAAGTGGGAGGACCTCTCGGAGCTGCTCGAGCAGTTCCTCGCGGTCCTGCGCGAGGTCGGCGGCGTCGATCAGCGGCGCGAGGTCGGCCTGCGGCTGGCCGAGCTGTACTCGGAGCGCCTCGGCGAGGCCGAGAAGGCGCGCGAGCTGCTGAACGAGCTGCTGCAGACCGACCCGAACTCGGTGCCGGCGCTGATGGCCCTGGCGGCGGTCGAGGAGCAGCAGGGCAACGACGAGGCGATGCAGGAGCTGCTGCAGCGCGCCGCGGCGCTTCAGCCGCAAGGCACGGTCGGCGCCGACCTGCAGCTGCGCCTGGCGCGGCTGGCCGAGACGCCGGAGAAGACGCGCGAGCACCTCGAGATGGCGCTCCACCTCCACCCGGCCAACATCGAGGCGGCCCGCACGCTGCTCGAGCTCAGCCGCAAGGAGGGCTACTGGGAGCAGGTCGCCTACCTGCTGGCGCTGCTCGCCAGCTACGCCACCGGGGACGAGCAGCGCAAGCTGATCATCGAGCGCGTCGACCTCCTGGTCGAGAAGGTCGGCGACGTCGAGGAGGCCCTGCGCGCGCTGGCGCCGGTCTACGAGGTCGTCCAGGACGACGTCGAGATCAACCGCCGGATCGCCGACGCGCTGTTCGTCAGCGGCCGCTTCGAGGACGCCGGCGGCATGTACGCCTGGCTGGTGCAGGTCGCCTCGGCCCAGCCGAAGAAGACCAAGCTGCTCGCGCACTACCTGACGCGCATGGCCCGGATCGCGCTCGCCAGCGAGACGCCGGACATGAAGGCGGCCCTCGACAAGCTCAAGGACGCCTACAAGATCGACACCACCAACGCCGAGACGATGGTGCTCCTCACCGACGTCTACGCCCACCAGAACGCGTGGGACGACTCGCTCAAGCTGGCCCGCGCGATGCTGCTGCAGAACGTCGACCAGTCGGGCATGGTCCGCCGCGGCGACATCTACCTCCGCCTCGCCAACGCGCACCTGGGGCTGAAGGAGACGTCGAAGGCGCTGTCGATGCTGCGCCGGGGCCTCGAGGAGGACCCGGAGCACCCGGAGCTGGGCAACAAGATCCGGGAGATCCAGGCGTCCTCCTGAGCCGGTGCGGGCGACGGGCCGCGCGCCCGTCGCCCGTGTCCGTTCGGACAGGTCTCGAAGTACAGGGCGCGAGGGACAGGAACTCAGGGACATGCCCGTACGGATCGGCGACCGCGACCTCGCCGCGCCCAAGGGCCACACGGCCGGGACGCACCGCACGCGCAGCCCGGCCGCGACCCTGGCGGCCTTCCGCCCGCTGATGCCGCGCCTCGGCATCACCCGCCTCGCCGACGTCACCGGCCTCGACGTCGTCGGCGTGCCGGTGGTCCAGGCGGTGCGCCCGAACGCGCGCTCGGTCAGCGTGTCGCAGGGCAAGGGCGCGGACCGGGACGCCGCGGCCGCGTCGGCGCTGATGGAGGCGATCGAGGGCTGGCACGGCGAGCGCGTGGCGGCGCCGCTGCGGTGGGAGCGGGCGGCGGCGCTGCGGCGCGAGGGCGAGGCGGTGGTCGACCTGCACGGGCTGCCGCGCCGCGCCGATGCCGAGGTGCGCGAGGACCTGCCGCTGCTAGGTGCCTCGGCTGGGACCTGCTGGCGGCGCGGCCGACGTGGGTGCCGCACGCGTGCGTGAGCGTCGACTTCGTCCGCGATCCTCGCGAGCCGCTGCCGCCGTTCATCGAGAGCACCAGCGGGCTGGCCTCCGGCAATCATCTGCTCGAGGCGAGCGTGCACGCGCTGTGCGAGCTCATCGAGCGCGACGCGACCGCGCTGGCGCCGCTCGACGTCGCCGACGCGCAGCGGGTCGACCTCGCCGGCGTGACCGACCTGAGCTGCCGCGAGGTGCTCGCGCGCCTGCAGGCGGCGGAGATCGAGGTCGGCGTGGTCGACATCACCTCCGACCTCGGCGTGCCGACCTACGCGTGCCGGATCGTCGACCGCCCGGGAGCGCCGCGCTGGGCCGCCCGCGGGGCCTGCGGCGGCTACGGGGCCCACCTCGACCCGGCGGTCGCCCTGCTGCGCGCGCTGACCGAGGCGGTGCAGAGCCGGCTGACGCTGATCGCCGGCAGCCGCGACGACCTGTCCCCGAAGACATACGAGGCGTTCACCGATCCGCAGGCCGGCGCCGACGAGGCCGCGGCGCTGGCGAGCGCGCGGCCCCAGCGGGCGCTCGGCCCCAGCCTGGCGACCGACAGCTTCGACGGCGACCTCGAGCTGCTGCTGACGCGGGTGCGCGCGGCGGGGTGCAGCAGCGCGGTGGTGGTCGACCTCACCCGCGCGGACGTCGGCGTGCCGGTGGCGCGCATGGTCGTACCAGGCCTCGAGGGCAGGTTCGCCGGCATGGCCCCGGGCCGCGGGCGCGGGCGCGAGCGGCCGGGTGAGCCGCGACGCAGGTGCGGGTCCGGCGAGGCGTCGGGCGCGGGCTGGGTGAGATGTCCTGCAGGACATGTCCGTGCACGGCCGTGGGGCAGCCGGGGAGCACGTGAGATGTCCTTCAGGACATGTCCGTGGCCGTGGGGCAGTTGGGGAGCACGTGAGATGTCCTTCAGGACATGTCCGTGCACGGCCGTGGGGCATTTGGGGAGCACGTGAGATGTCCTTCAGGACATGTCCGTGCACGGCCGTGGGGCCGCTGGGGAGCACGTGAGATGTCCTGGAGGACATGTCCATGCACGACCGCGGACGCAGCTTTGGAGCACGTGAGATGTCCTGGAGGACATGTCCGTGCCCGGCCGCGGCGCAGCTGCGGAGCACGTGGGATGTCCGGGAGGACATGTCGAGACGCTTTGTCGGTGTGAGCCGCCCGCGGTCGCGTGACTTCTTGACATGTCCTTTGGGTCATATGGTCGCGATGCCGGCGACATCCCTGCGAAGGATCGTCCGCGGACGAAGGGTCGGGCGATGGTCAGGCCTGTGCCCGTCGCCGGCCGTCGAGCGGGCGTGGGGGTCGCTTCGGGCGTGCGCGCGGGCGGCGGAGCGGGTACCTTGTCGGTCGTGACCTCGACGCGCAGCGACGAGCAGCTGCTGGCGGCCTGGCGCGCGGGGGAGCGCCGGGCCGGGGAGCAGCTGTTCGAGCGCTACTACGAGCCGGTGGCGCGCTTCTTCTTCAACAAGACCGACGCCGGGGCGGAGCTGATCCAGCAGACGTTTTTGGCGTGCGTCGAGGCGGCCGGCAAGTTCCGCGGCGAGGGCAGCTTCCGCAGCTTCCTGTTCGCCATCGCCTATCGCCAGTTGTGCCGCCACTACCGCGATCGCAAGGGCGAGCGCATCGACCTCACCGAGGTCTCGGTCGCGGCGATGGAGCCGTCGCCGAGCCAGGTCATGGTCGAGGGCGAGGAGCTCAAGCTGCTGCTCGCCGGGTTGCGGCGGATCCCCGTCGACTGCCAGGTCGCGCTCGAGCTCCTTTATTGGGAGCAGCTGACCACCGCGGAGATGGCGGCGGCGCTCGAGATCCCCGAGGGCACGGTGAAGTCGCGCCTGCGCCGCGGGCGCGCGCTGCTGCGCGAGGCGATCGAGGCGCTGGCGCGCAGCCCCGAGCTGGCGACCAGCACGCTGATGGGGATCGAGACGTGGGCGGGCGCGCTGCGGGCCCGGGCAGGCCTCCCGGCGGGCTCGGGCGAGAAGTGACGATTTCAGTGATCCGGATCGGACCGGTTGGAACCACTGCGGGCAGGAGCGAGGCGCCCGCATGTCCCACGCGCAGATCCAGGAGTCCGTCATGAAGCTCGTCGACGTCGACGAGACCCACCCCGACCCGAGCCAGGCCGACCTGTCGCCCGACGCCGACACCCAGGCGACGCCGCGGCTGCGCCCGGAGGTGCTCGGCGACGCGGCGCAGCGGCGCACCAAGGCGATGGTCCACGCGTCGCTGTTCAAGGGCGCGAACGAGGCGCCGACGATCGGGCCGTACCAGGTGCTGAAGCTGCTCGGCGAGGGCGGGATGGGGGTCGTGTACGCGGCCTACGACGACAAGCTCGAGCGCAAGGTGGCGCTGAAGCTCATCCGCGGGGCGGCGCTGCAGCGGCCGCAGGGGCGAGCCCGGACGCTCCGCGAGGCGCGGGCGCTGGCCCGGCTGTCGCATCCCAACGTGGTCCACGTGTACCAGGTCGGCGAGGTCGACGACGAGGTGTTCGTGGCGATGGAGTTCCTCACCGGACCGACGCTGCGCGCGTGGTTGGCGGCGCAGCCACGCTCGTGGCGCGAGGTGCTGGCGGTGTTCCGTCAGGCGGGCGAGGGGCTGGCTGCGGCCCACCGCCAGGGGGTGGTGCATCGCGACTTCAAGCCGGCCAACGTGATCGTCGGCGACGACGGCCGCGTGCGCGTGGTCGACTTCGGCCTGGCCCACTTCGGCGACAGCGAGGCGCTGCCGGAGCTGCCGGCCGCGGGCGAGCCGACCGACGTGCTGCTGACGCAGACCGGCGCGGTGCTGGGGACGCCGGCGTACATGGCGGCCGAACAATTCGCGGGCGCGCGCGGCGACGCGAAGACGGATCAGTACAGCTTTTGCGCGGCGCTGTACGAGGCGCTGTACGGGCAGCGACCGTTCGTCGGCGCCGACGTGCAAGCGCTGGCGACGGCGGTGGCCGGGGGCCGGGTGCGGTCGCCGAAGTCGGGGCAGGAGGTGCCGGCGTGGCTGCATCGGGTGGTGCTGCGCGGCCTGCAGCCCGACCCCGCGGCGCGCTGGCCGTCGATGGACGCGCTGCTGCAGGCGCTGCAGGCGACGGACACGCAGACCCGCGCGCGGCGAGTCTTCGCCGCGATCGCCTCGGGGTTCGGGCTTCTGGCCGGCCTCGGTTACATGGCGTCGAGCGACGCGCCGCCCCCGGCCGCGCCGCAAGACGAGGTGGCCGCGGCGCGGGCCGAGCTGACGCGCACCCGGGACGCGAAGCTGCTGACGGAGGCGCGGGCCGCGTTGACGCGCGACCCGGTGGGGGCGATTCGCGCGCTGACGCAGCTGGCCGGCGAGGATCCGGGGCTGTGGAACGGGGCGCGCTTCTTCGCCGCGGCCGCGACGGCGCGCGGGCTGCCGGCGCAGGTGCTGCAGGCCCAGCGAGCGCTGGCCGAGGCGCTGCCGCTGGCCGACGGCGGCGTCGTCGGCCGCGACGAGCTCGGCGCGGTGTGGCGATGGAAGCTGTCCGATGGGACAGGCGAGCAGGTGCTCGATCCGGGCGCGGCGAAGCAGCTGCTGGTGGCCCGCGACGCGCCGGTGTGGGCGGTCGTCGGCGAGACGTCGGTGACCGTGTTCGGCGCGGGCGAGCCGCGCACGATCGACCTCCGCGAAGAGGCCGAGAGCGGCCACAGGATGTGGGCGCTGGCGGCCGACGGGCGGACCCTGACCGTTCAGACGTGGTCGCGCGCGAGCGGCCCGCAGGGCCCCGTCTCGCTGCGTCTGTGGGACCTGACGGCCCCCGAAGCGCCGCCGCGGTCGATCCCGCTGCCGCCCGGTGTGTGGCCCGCGGTCGCGGACGACGCGTCGAGGGTGGCCTTCGCCGACGGCGACGGGACACGGGTGGTCGGGCCGCGCGACGGCAGCGAGGCGAGGTTGAAGTATGTCGGGCGACCGTTCGCGCTGACGGGCGACGCGCGGTTCGCCATCGCCTCGCCGAACGACGACGACGACGGGTGGCTCGACGTCGTCGATCTCCAGACGGGCACGTCGCGCCGGGTCGAGGCCGGCTGGGGCACGCCTGTCGGAGAGGGCGACGCGCTGTTCATGCGGCCGGAGTACGGGCGTCAGGCGTTGTGGCGCGAGTCGCTGGCCACCGGAGCGGTGGTGTGGCGGATGCAGGTGCCCTCGCACGGCGGGCGGGTCGATCAGCGCGTGCTCGTCGAGCCCGCCGGCGATCACTTTGCGGTGGCGATCGGCGAGGACTGGGCCGTCGGCGACCTGCGGAGAGGAGGGCTGCGCTCGTTCGTGACTGTCCCGAAGGACAGGCTTCCGCAGTGGGGGCGCGAGGGGGCGCTGCTGGTGGTGCATCGCAACGAGGTGCGGATCCACCGGCCACAGGCGGCGGCGGTGACGGTGCACAAGCGCGGGCCCGGCTGCGCGCTGGCGCCGGGGGCTCGCTGGGCCGCGGCGACGCCGTGGGACCGGAGCCGCGGGGAGTTCACGCGGGTCGAGCTGGCGACCGGCGCGACGGCGACGTTCCGCTGCCCGAACCCGCCCGCCGCAGGGTCCGACATGGGCGCGATGTACGGTCTGAACGCGTTCGTCGACGACGCGGGGCAGGTCACCGTGATCGGCGAGGAGGGCTGGAACTGCTGGTGGGACGAGCAGCAGGGCGCCCGCGTCGGCGCGCAGCCGCTGACGGGCTGGGTCTTCGAGCTGCCGCGCGGGGTGGCGCGGGTGGTCGAGGCCGAGGTCGAGGTGTGGACCGGGCCGGATCAGCGGGCGCAGCGCTTCACCGCCGCGGCCAAGGTGGTCGACCTGCAGGCGAGCCCGTCGGGGCGACTGCTG
This sequence comes from Nannocystis pusilla, assembly GCF_026626665.1. GTDB lineage: Bacteria > Myxococcota_A > Polyangia > Nannocystales > Nannocystaceae > Nannocystis > Nannocystis pusilla. Next base: position 3,890,094 of record NZ_JAPNKE010000002.1, on the reverse strand, counting down.
GCGGTGCGCAGCGAGAAGGGCGTCGAGCTGCTGACGGTCGACAGCGGCGCGGTGACGCCGGTGGTCACGGAGACGAGCCCCCTGGGAGCCGGCGAGCTGACGGCGGGGGCGCTGGCGTGGAGCGCCGACAGCGCGCAGTTGGCGGTGCTGAAGCCGCTGGCGGGCTCGCTCGAGCTGACGCGCTGGGACGTGAGCGGGGCGCCGCGCGAGCTCGAGCGACGTGTCCTGAAGGACAGCCCGGGGCGGCCGCGCAACCGCGTGGCGTTCTCGCCGGCGGGCACGACGCTGGCGGTGACCCATCGCCACGAGTCATTGATGCTGGTCATACCGGGCGCGACGCTCGAGACGCCGACGCCCGAGCTCGCGGCGTTCACGATGCGCAGCGAGACCGAGGCGGTCGGGGTCGACTTCCAGGGCGGCCCCTTCATGATCGACGTCGCGGCGGGGGGTGTCGCCGCTGACGCCGAACCCGGACCTCGGCTCGTCGACGAACCCGCCGATCCGCCGCGCCGCCGACGGCACGGTGTGGGCCTGCGACGCGCTCGGGCCGGGGACGCTGCTGCGAGCGGCGCCGTTCGCCGCCGAGACGCCGGAGGCGGTGCGCGATCGGATCGCGGGGCTCGCGGCGCTGTGACGGCCGGCCGCCGGTCCGCGCGCCGCGGCGCCGGGCGTCCCGTTCCCGGCGGTTTTGCGGTAGCTTGCGCGCGTGACGGCGAGGACATGGTTCCCCCGGAGCTGTCTGTGGGCGCGGCTCGTCTCCGCGAGGCAGGCTGTCTTGAGTACTTCGAGACATGCTGCTAGGAACATGTCCAAAAGGACATGCAATCCGAGAAGAGCCGAGGTGCGGCATGAGTGACCTCGTGGTGTTCCTCGGGCCGACGCTGACGAGCGGGGAGGCGTCGCTGCACACGACGGCGAACATCCTGCCGCCGGCGCGGCTCGGCGACGTGTACGACGCGGTGACGCGACAGGGCGCGCGGGCGATCGGGCTGGTCGACGGGCTGTTCAACTCGGTGCCCGCGGTGTGGCACAAGGAGATCTTGTTCGCCCTGTCGCGCGGGGTGCGGGTGTTCGGGGCGGCCAGCATGGGGGCGCTGCGGGCCGCCGAGCTGCACCCGTTCGGCATGGAGGGCGTCGGCGCGGTGTTCGAGGCGTTCGCCCGCGGCGAGCTGACCGACGACGACGAGGTGACCGTGGCTCACGCGACGGCCGAGGCGGGCTATCGGCCGCTGTCGGAGGCGCTGGTCAACCTGCGCCACGGGCTCGACATGGCCGAAAAGGCAGGCTCGATCTCGGCGGCGACGGCCGGCCGCCTGCTCGCCCATGCCAAGGCGACCTTCTACGCCGACCGCTCGTGGCCGGCGCTGTTCCGGGCCGCGCCGGGGCTCGGCGTCGGCGAGGACGAGCTCGCGGGGCTGCGGGCGTTCGTCGGCCGGGTGCGGCCGAACCGCAAGCGCGACGACGCGATCGCGCTGCTGCGGGCGATGACCGACGCCGGCGGCGAGGCGATGCCGCCGCACGCGGCGAACTTCGAGTTCGAGGCGACGAGCTTCTGGGAGGCGATGATCGCCACGACCGCGCGCGCCGATGCGACCGCGCCGCGCGACGAGGCGCTGGCCTTGCACGCGCTCCTGTCGCCCGGCGGCGAGGAGCGCGGGCGCGGGGCGCTGCTGCTGGCGCTGGCGCTGGCCGAGGCCGAGCGGCGCGGGCTCGAGGTCGACGGGGCGGCGATGAGCGCGGCGGCCGAGCGGATCCGCCGCGCCCTCGGGCTGCGCGACAAGCTGGCCATGAGTACATGGCTCAAAGAACAGGGGCTCGATCTGGCGGGCTCGCAGGCGCTGCTGCGGGCGGAGGCGATCGTCGACGCGCTCGGGCGCGAGCACGCGCTGGCGGTGCGCAGCCTGGTGACGCTCGAGCTGCAGCGCCGCGGCGAGCTCGGACGGGCGCGCGAGCAGCTGGCGGCGGCCGGGGAAGTCGCGTGGTCGGAGGCGGGGCTGTCGCGCGAGGCGCTGCTGCAGTGGTACGAGCGCGAGGTGCGGTGGCTCGGGGCCGACCTGCCGGCGGCGCTGCGCACGTTGGGGCTGGGGACGCTCGATCAGCTGCTGACTGCGATCGCGCGGGTCAAGGCGACGATGCCGACGGCGCCTTGAGCTGCCGGGGGGACGCTCGATCGGCTGCTGACTGCGATCGCGCGGGTCAAGGCGACGATGCCGACGGCGTCTTGAGCTGCCGGGTCAGGCCCGGTCATCCGTACACGTGCTTCGGCGCGCGGGCTCGATCGACGGAGCCCGCGCTTCGGCCTGCATTACCCGCCCGCGAGCACGCGGGTGGCGACTTGCTTGAGCAGGTCGGAGTCGACCTGGTCCTTGTGCGTCTTCATCACCGCGCCGACGAGCTTGCCGACCTGCTTGGGGTCGGTGATGTTGTTGGCGGCCGCGGCCTCGCGGACGAGCGCCTCGGTGGCGGCCTCGTCGAGGCGGGTCGGCATGAACTGCTCGCAGAAGCGGAGCTCGAACTGGGACTCGGACAGCAGCTGCTGGCCGCGGTCGCCCAGCTTCTCGTACTCGCCGATCGTCTTCTTGAGCTGCTTGACGTACGACTTGATGGTGTCGAGCCACAGCGCGTCGTTGTCCTCGGCGCCGGAGCCCGACTTGAGCTCGAGCAAGACCTTGCTCTTGAGCATGCCGATGACGTTCTTGGTCGCCTCGTCGCGGGCGAGGCGGGCCTCGCGCAGCTTGGCTTCGATCTGGTCTTTGACGGACATGAGGCCGCGGAAGATAACAAACAATTGTCCCGGGGCGCGTCAGCCGCCGCGAAAGCGCGGAGAACGGCGCTCGCGCGCGGCCGCCCGGCCCTCGCGGAAGTCCTCGCTGGCGTAGGCGACGCGGCGGGCTTGCTCGTGCGCGGCGAGCTCTTCACCGGACGGACCGCCGCGGCCCACCGCGCGCAGCAGGTCGCGGTGGGCCCGGAGGCTCTGCGGGGCGCCCTGTCGCAGCCGCGTGGCGAACGCCTCGCTGGCTCGGTTCAGGTCGTCGGGCGCGTGCAGGCTGACCAGAGCGCCGGCGCGGTGGGCCTCGTCGGCGCCGATCGTCTCGGCCGCGAGCAAGAGGCGGGGCGCCAGCGCCGGGCCGAACACGCGGCGCAGCAGGGCCACGCCGGCCGCGTGATAGACGACGCCGAGGCGCGCGGCCGGGACGGTGAAGCGCGCGTCGTGGGCGGCGAGGCGCAGGTCGCAGGCCGCGATCAGCTCGACGCCGGCGCCGAACACCTCGTCGCGGACGACGGCGACGAGGAGGCCGTCGCAGGTCTGCAGCGCGGCGGAGGCGGCGATCAGCGGCGCGTCGGGGGCGCTGGCGGCCGGGGCGTCGACCTGTCCTTCGGGCAAGGCGTCGAGGTCGAAGCCGGCGCAGAAGCAGGGGCCGGGGGCCGCGTCGAGCAGCACGACCTCGCCGCGGAGCGCCCGCGCGCCGGCCTCGAGGGTCGCCAGCATGGCGGGGGTGAGGGCGTTGCGCTTGCGCGGGTGGCTGATGGTCCAGCGCAGCAGGCCCGGCGCCAGGACGGTCTCGATCACGCGGGCTTCGTCGCTCATCGGCGGCCTCCGACGGGACGAGCGGCCTGAAGGCGCGGGTCGGAGGCGAGGAGGCGAGCGGAGCGAGGCGAGCGATCGGTCATGTGTGGAGTCGGCTGGTCGAAGGGACAGGTGGGCGCCGGAGCAGCGGCGGGTCGAGGAGACAGTCGCGCGTTATGGCGGCGCTGGTCGAAGGGACAGTCGCGCGCCGTCGTGGAGGTCGAAGGGACCGCCGAGGTCGGGCGGAGCGGGGGCCTGGTCGAAGGGACAGCCGCGAGCCGTCGCGGCGCCCGAACGAAGAACCAGCCGCACCCTGACAGAGCGGGGGCCTGGTCGAAGGGACAGCCGCGAGCCGGGAAGAGTGGCACCTGGTCGAAGGGACAGTCGGGCTCGGCGAGCTCGGGCGCCGGCTCGGGGCGCGGCTCGCGGCGTACGCATATGGCCGAAAGGACAGGCGCGGGCGCCGTCCCGCGAGCGAAGGCGGAGGCCGCGGGTCGGCGCCGAGACGGCTCACGGCGCGGGTGCGGGCGCGGGCGCGGGGTTGCTGGGGCCGGGGGCGTGGAGCGTGAGGCCCTTGCCGGAGTCGGCGGACTTGGGCGGGAGCTCCGGCTTGACCACGCCGGCCTCGACGTCGCGGCGGAGCTTCTCGAGCTGCTGCGCCTGCGGGCTGTCGGGGTTCTGCAAGATCTTGCGGCGGAGCGCGTGGGCCCGCGCGCGGCGCTGCTCGGGCTCGAGGGTCTTCGGGTCGGCCTCGATCAGCGCGATCTCTTCGGGCGTGAGCGGCGGCTCCTTCGGTATCTCCAGCTTCTCGCCCTGCGCGGGGGTGGCGGCGGGCGCGGGCGCGGGCGGCGGGCTCGGCGGGGCGGCCTTGGCGGCCTCGGCAGGAGCGCTCTTGGCGACCTCGGTGGGCGCGGGGGCCGTGGGACCGCAGGCGGCGAAGAGGAGCGCGGCGATGAGCGGACGTCGCATGCGGCGCAGCATACCAGGCCGTCCGCGGACCGCAGCAGCGTGTGACGCAAGTCCGCGCAGCGGGCGGTCTGGCGGGCTGGGCCGGGCACGGGCGGGGACGCGGCCGCCGATCCGGCCTGACGCCGGCTCGCGCCTCGGGACGCGCCGGGGGCCCGAGGGCGGCGCGGGGGGAGGCGCCAGCCGCTCGGCCGCGGCCTGGAGGTAACATGGCCCGAAGGACAGGTTGCTGCGGTCGCGGGCGCTCGACGCCCGGGAGCGGATGCGGTGAAATATCCGCGGGCGTGGCGGCGTTCGTCGCGCGGACGGCATGCGGATCGACCTGCGGAACCTCGGCAAGACCTACGACGGCGACCGCTGGGCCATCCGCGGGCTCGACCTGACGGTCCCCAGCGGCTCGATCTGCGGGCTCATCGGCCCGAACGGCGCCGGCAAGTCGACGACGCTGCGGATGCTGGCCACGGTGATGCGGCCGACCGAGGGCGAGATCCGCTTCGACGGCCGGGAGCCGGAGATCGACGACGCCGAGCTGCGGCGCTCGATCGGTTTCCTCGGCGACGGCAACCCGCTCTACAAGCACATGAGCCCGAGCGAGTACCTGCGCTTCTTCGGCGAGTGCTTCCGGATCCCCGACAAGGAGCTGGGCGCGGCGGTCGAGGACATGCTGGTGACCTTCGACCTGGTCGACAAGCGCGACGCGCCGGCGGGCTCGCTGTCGAAGGGCATGCGTCAGCGGCTGCTCATCGCCCGCTGCCTGCTGCACCGGCCCAAGCTGCTGATCCTCGACGAGCCGGCCGACGGGCTCGATCCGCGCGGACGCAGCGACCTGCGGGCGATCCTGCAGCGCACGCGCGAGCGCGGGACGACGGTGCTGATCTCGTCGCACATCCTCCGCGAGCTCGACGACCTGTGCGATCAGCTGGCGATCCTGCAGCAGGGCAAGCTGGTGGTCGCGGGCGACGTCGCCGACATCATCGAGCGCTACGAGGTCCGCCGGTTCGTCTACGAGCTGCGGCTGCTGCCGCCGACGAGCGAGGGCGGGGCCGGCAGCGAGCGCGCGCGCGAGGTGCTGGTGCAGCACCGGGCGCTGGTCGAGGCCAGCGGGTTCGAAGACGGCTGCGAGACCATCACCGTCCAGATCCCCGGCGGCGAGGACCGCATGGCCGACGCCCTCGCCGCGCTGGTGGCCGCCGGGGTCCGCGTGGTCACCTGCAGCCGCGTCCGCAGCCGCCTCGAAGACGTTTACAACCGCCTGTCCGAAGATCGCGTCAACTAGCCAGGAGCCCGCCATGTCTCGCGTCCTCTCGATCCGCTCCGCCGCCCGGCCGTTCGTCGCCCGGGCCCTCCGCGGCCCTCGTGGCCGCCGCCTGCTCGGGCTGTCCGTGCTGCTCGCCGCGCTCTCGGCGGTGCTCGGCACCTGGCTGGCTCTCGGGACAGGTGCGTTCGAGCGCGATCTGCGGGTCGGCTTCGACCTCGAACAGAGCCGCCACGTGCAGGAGGAGCGCCGCTTCGCCCTGATCGCCGACTCGGCCGAGGAGGCGGCGGCGCTGCGGGCCGAGGTGGGGCGCCGGTTCGCCGGGCAACCGATGGCGTACGACGACGCCGGCTACCGGGTCACAGGCGCGCTCGAGGCCGCGGAGTCGCGGCTGCGCCGGGCCGCCTACGGCGAGGCGCCGCGGCCCCACCGCGCGCTCCAGCGCGACGCGATCCTGGCCTTTGAGGCATGGACGAAGGGACATGTCGATGCGGACAGCATCTACGGCGTGCCCGACTACAACTGGTACGACCCCGGCGAGGTCGCGGCGCTGCGGGCGGTGGTCGAGCGCACGATGTCGCCGCAGGTCGAGGCGTACGCCTCGCCGCTGTCGCCGGTCGACGCGCTGCGGATGACGGGGGTGCTGGCCGGCGGGCGCTGCTGCTGCTGCTGCTGCTGGCCGCGCCGGTGCTGGCGGGCACGCAGATGGCCCAGGAGACCCACGAGAACACGCTGCAACCGCTGGCCGGCAGCGCGCTGCGGGCCCAGGAGCTCGCGCTCGGGCTGACCGCCGGGCCGCTGGCGGTCATCGGCGTGCTGGCGGCGCCGCAGCTGCTCATCCTGCTGGCGGCGGCGGCGGTGGTCGGTCACCTCGGGGCCGCGCTGGCCCTGGTCGCGGTGGTGCTGGCCGGCGGGGCGTTCCTGGTCATGCTCGGGCAGCTGGCCGGCCTGGCGCTCGGCAAGGTCCGCTCGCCGGGGCTGGTCGGCGGCGGGCTCGCGGCGATCCTCGGGGTGCTCGGCGGGGTCGGGGTCGCGCTCGCGGCCGAGCTGTCTCATCGGACAGCCGGTACTCTGGCCCTGCTGCCGCAGGCGGCCGCCAGTCACTCGCTGGCGCAGGCGTTCGGCCTCGGCGACGCCGACCGGGGCTTCGGCGCCGAGCTCGACACGACGGTGCCGGTGGTGGTCGGCGCGGTCGGCATGCTGACGCTGGCGTACCTCGGGCTGCGGGCGCTGGCGCGTCGGGTCGGCAACACCTCGCTGGTGTCGCTGCGCCGCGGCGAGGCGCTGGTCGGCGCGGTCGTGGCGATGGTGCTCGTCACCACCGCCAACCCGCCGCACGAGTGGCGCGCCGAGGAGTTCTACCTGCTCAACCTCGGGCTGCTGTCGATCCCGCTGGCGATCCTGCTGATGATGCGGGCGCCGACCGGAGATGTCCCTCCGGCCATGCGGCGCACGCCGGTCGGCTCGCTCGTCGGCGAGTACGTCGGCTGGGCCGGCCTCTACCTGCTGCTGGCCGCGATGCTGATCGGCGAACCGACCATGTGGCTGTTCTGGAGCCCGCTGGCGCTGCTGTTCGCCGGCTGGTTCCTGGTGGTCGCCGCGCTCCTGGCCCTGCGCGTGGCCGTCGCGCCGATGACGTTCGCGTCGCGCCTGTGGGCCGGCGTGTCGGCGGCGATGCTGGCGATCGCGTTCGGCCAGATGGTCATGTGGGCCCACCCGGCCGAGGACCTGTTCTACAGCGACCCGCACCTGTTCGTGTTCTCCGCGCTGAGCCCGCTGCTCGGCCTGGTCCAGGCCGTCCTCACCGTCGCGGTCCCGTGGACGCTGCTGCGCGCTCCGGCGCCCGGCCTCGATCGCGCCCGTGACCGGCGAATAGCAGGTCGCGGCGAGGTTCATCCAATGGCCCGGAGGACATGTCCTTCGGGCCATTGGTGTATTCGCACGGCGCAAGAGAGCCCGAAGGAACCTGTCCTTCGGGCCATTGTCGGGACCGGCGCGATCAGCCGCGGCCGGCGCCGTGGAAGGTGGTCTTGAGCTCGGCGACGCGCGCGGTGTCGTTGAGGTCGATCGGCGGGACGGTGTCGTAGGCCTCGTAGAAGGTGTGCGCGACGACGTCCTCGGGGATCTCGAGGGCGCGGCGGATCTTGCGGTTGTCGGGCACGAAGCCGCGGTGTAGCAGGCGCTCGATGGTGGCGCCGATGGTGCCCTGGAGGCCGCAGATCAGGATGCCGACGCGGTCGGGGCGGAAGGTGTTGCGGTCGATGCCGAGGCTGTCCTCGAGGCCAGGCAGGCGGTCGGCCAGGAAGAAATCCTCGGCGCGGCCGACGTGGCCGCTCCAGTGGGCCTCCTCGCGCGGGCGGCTGACCGTCGGCAGGTAGCGCAGGCCGTGGTGCCTGGCCAGGTGCTCGAGCTCGTCGCGGTAGCCGAGGTCCTTGCTGTAGCTGGCGCCGTGGATGATGGCCCAGTCGTCGAGCCGCGTGCTCGGGTCGCGGTTGACCTTGCTGCGCACCATCGACAAAAACGGCGCCAGGCCGGTGCCGGCGGCCACGCACACCTTGATGCGCGCGTCGTGGCCCATGGTGTCCTCGACGGTGAACTTGCCGACCGGCTGCGAGCGCAAGAACATGCGGTCGCCGACGCGGGTCTTCCACAGCAGGTGGGTCAGCGGGTTGTCCGACTCCGGCTTGTCGACGAAGCGGATGTAGAACTCGACCAGGTCGCGCCGCTCGGGGGCCGAAGCGATCGACATCGGGCGTCGCACGCCGCCGAGTTCAGGCTTCTCGGTGTTGTTGAGGCCGATCGTGAGGTACTGCCCGGGCACGAACCACGAACCCTCACCGGGCAGCGCTTCGTCGGGGCGGATCCGGAACACCGCGAGGGCGGGGGTGAGGTCCTCGCGCTCGACGAGGGTGGCGTTGTACACGAGCTCTTTGGCCATGGTGTGACTTTACCCGGGTCGCGACCGGCGGAACAGGCGCCGGCGGGCCGGCCGGAATTCGGTCCGCCGGACGGGGCTGCCGAGATTATACGGCAGGCGACGGGGTCAGCCCGCCTTGAAGGCGCGCACCCAGATGTTGCCATCCTCGCCGAGGACCACCGACTGGCCGGAGAGGACCAGGAAATCCGGGCCCCAGGCCGCGTCGGCGCCCTCGTCGTAGAGGTCGATGTCGTCGTTGTTGTAGGTGTGCGTCCACTGCCGGGCGCCGTCGCCGGCGTAGAGGGCGCCGAATACGTCGTCGAACTTCGCCGGCGCGACGTGGAAGCCGGAGGCGAAGATCCGCTCGTCCGGGCCGACGGCGACGCCGTTGCCGGTGCCGTAGAGAATTCGTAGTCGTAGATGTCGGTCCACTGCTCCGCGAGGTCGGGGCCGACGCGCCGCACCGCGAAGTCGTAGCCGGTGACGCCCTCCGGCATCCGGCGACCGACGAGGGCGATGTCGCCGCCCGCGCCGATCGCCTCGGCATCGAACCAGGCGCCGCCGGGGTGCTCCTCGACCTCGGTGCTGACGATCGTGCCGGCGTCATCGACGACGACGAGCAGCGGCTGGCTCAGGTTCTGCTCGCCGAACACGGCGCCGGCCACCAAGAGGCCGTCCGCGGTCCGGGCGAGGCCGTAGCCGAGAGCGCGCGGGAAGTCGGCCTGCGTCACGGCCTGCCACGCGGCCTCGCCGGTGGCGGGGTCGTGGCGGCGCGCGACGAGCTGCGTCTCGTCCTCGTTGAGATCCTCGGAGCCGACCGAGTAGAGCGCGCCGTCGACGAGCAGGAGGCCCGAAATGTTGGCCCCGAGCATGTGGACGGACGGTTCGACGAAGGCCCAGCCCTCGTCGCCATCCGGGCTGAACGAGCGCACGACGGGCGTGGGTACGCCCTTCACCTGCTCCTCGGCGCCGCCGGCGTAGATGGTGCCGTCGTCGCCGAGCGCCAACGCGTTGAAGTAGTTGGGCAGCCCGTTCATGTCCGGGTAGGTCTTCTTCCACAGCTCGGTGCCGTCGGGGTTGAGGGCGATGAGCAGCATGTCGCTGTCGGCCGGCGTGATGCCCTCGCGGCCGGCGATGATGATCTTGCCGGTCGGGTCGACGGCGACGGCAGTGCCGGCGTCGAACTCGTCGGCGGCGCCGTTGTGGGTGTAGGTCCAGAGCACCGCGCCGGTCTTCTCGCAGTTCTTGTCGCAGCCGTCGTCGGGCTCGTCGTTGCCGTCGTCGCAGACTTCGCTGCCGGCGACGACGCCGTCGCCGCAGACCGCGGGGACAGGGCCGGTCGACGTCGACGTGGTCGCGTCGGTGGTCGGGTCCGTGGTGGTCGGGGTGCCCGTGGTCGTCGTGACGTCCGGTCCGCTCGTATCCGAGGTCGTGGTCGTCGAGGTCGGATCGGGGTCCGTGCTGGAATCGGTCGTCGCTGTCCCGTCCGAGGGGCAGGCGATCAGGAGCCAGGGTCCAAGAGACAGGGCCGTGAGCCGCGTTGCGCGGCCGGTGAGATAGGCGTTCGACATGACTGCATGATCGCACGCCGAGGGCACGCGGTCTGCGATCGCCGCATTTGTCGCGTTCCGTCGCAGTTTGGCGGGGTGGTCGAAAAATAGTTGGTGGTGCACCGGCCAAACTGCCGTGCTCGCGTCCGCACGCCCGGGGGCGGATCGCCACAAAGGTTTGACAGGTGTGCCGCGTTTGGAGGACGCTTCTCTCGTATGCGACGCGCCTCGCTGTTTGCGCTCTCGGGGATCTTCCTGGGCCTGCCCCTCCGCGCCGCCGCGGCGGAGCCGCCTCCGCTCCCCGCGGACGCGACGACGCCACCCGCCAGCGAGACAGCGCCGGCCACCGGTGACGCGCCGCCGACGTTGCCGAGCGGCGATCCAGGCGCCGTGGCACCGCCCGCAGGCGCCGAGGGGACCGCCGGCGGCGAGGTGAGCGGAGCTGTCTCCGGGGACCTGTCCGGAAGTACCAACACGACGACCGAGGCGCCGACGCCCGGGCCCGAGGTCGAGGTGCCGGCCCCGGCGCCGCCGAAGCCGAGAAGCGACAAGCAGCCGGGGATGGTCCAGGGGCGGCGCGAGCCGGCGATCAACAGCCTGCGCGGCGGCCTCGGCCTCTATCACACGACGCTGGCCGACGTCGGCGGGCGCCACACGGTCCGCGTCCGCCTGCACACCGACTTCTTCCGCAAGGAAGGGTTCATCTACAACAGCGACGAGCACGGGCCCGACCAGCAGGGCCGCGTGCGCGGCACGGTCAACATCGGCTACAGCCCGTTCAAGTGGGGCGAGTTGTTCCTGGCCGTGCACAGCCAGGCGTCGCGCAACGCTCGCGCGCAGCCGGGCCGCCAGGACCAGACCAACCAGTTCGCGCTCGGCGACCTCGACTTCGGCATCAAGGGCGCGCACCGGTTCGTCAAGGGCGGCGCGATCGGCCTCGGCGGTCAGCTCGGCATCGGCCTTTTGTCGGGCACGAGCCGCCTGCTCACCGACAAGGTCAACTTCAACATCGACTTCCTGTTCACTGTCGATGTCCGCTACCTGACGAAGAAGCAGGTGCCGGTGCGGTTCACGACCAACATCGGCTGGATCCTCGACAACTCGGGCAAGCTGATCGACTTCGAGAAGTTCACCGACCCGACCAGCCGCGAGGTGTCGCGCTTCGCCCTCGGCGTGGCGCCGAGCCGCGTGCGCATGCGCTACGGCCTCGACTTCCCGGTCCGCCTCGGCAAGGAGGGCAAGTTCGGCCTCGACCCGATCGTCGAGCTCGCGTGGGACGTCGCCACCGCCGAGATGCCGGCGTTCTTCCAGGCCGGCGCGTCGCCGTCGCCGCTGCCGCGCTCCTCCCTGTGGGGCACCGTCGGCCTGCGCGCCAACGTGATCGCGGGTCTGCACCTCGACGCCGCGGTCGACATCGGCATGGTGTCGCCCAACTTCGAGTACGGCCCGCCGGTGGCCCCGTGGCAGGTGATCCTCGGCCTCGGCTGGTCGATCGATCCCAACCCGGTGGTCAAGGAAGTGCCCGCTCCGGTGACGAGCGAGCCGCTGCCCGCGCCCGCGGTGGTCGAGGGTCGCGTGGTCGGCCAGGTGCTCGACAACACCGGCGCGCCGGTCGCGGGGGCCAAGGTGCGGTTCCCCGGCGCGGCGAGCAACGCGATCCTCACCGACGACCAGGGCAACTTCACCAGCTACCGGTTCCCCGAGGGCCAGGTGGCGATCCAGGTCGAGCTGGCCAACAAGGCGACCAAGGACGCGACGGCCGACATCAAGGCCGGCGAGGACACCCAGCTCACGATCACGATGGACGTGGCCAACACGCCGCCGGTCGGGATCCTCGACGGCGCGTTCACGGACGAGGCGGGGGCGCCGGTGCTGGTCACCCTGTCGGTGTCCGGCAACGGCGTCGACGAGCCGTTCACCAGCACCGAGGGCGGCCTCATCCGCCTCGAGCTGCCGGCCGGCGACTACTTCGGCATCGCCCGCGCGCCCGGCTTCGAGGACAAGTCGCTGCGCTTCACGGTGACGCCGGGCGAGCAGTTCACGACGGTCAAGGAGTCGCTGCGCCGGGCGACGCCGGTCGAGACGCCGCTCGTCAGCGGCAAGGGCAAGAAGCTGCGCCTCAAGAAGGCGATCCGGTACACCTCGGCCAACGGGGTCGACGACAAGAGCGCGGCGCTGGTCGAGCAGCTGGCCGCGTTCCTGAACACGCACCCCGAGTACGAGGAGATCGAGATCGGGGTCCACACCGACGACCGCGGCAACCCGAAGCAGCGCAGCAGCGAGCGCGCCGACGCGGTCCGCAGCGCGCTGCTGGCCAAGGGCGTGAGCCCCGATCGCGTGACCGCCAACGGCTACGGCGACAACAGCCCGGTCGCGGTCAACCTGACCGCCGCCGGCCGGGCCAAGAACAACCGCACCGTCATCAAGGTGACCCGCTACAAGGGCGAGACGACCGCCCCGGCCAAGGCCCCGAAGGCGGGCAAGAAGGCGGCGGAGCCGGCCGCGCCGTCGCCCTGATTCCGGGCGAGGGGAGGTGCGAAGGACATGTCGTTCGCGACATGTCCTTTTGCACATCCGAAGATACGACGGCATGGTTGCAGAGTTGGACATGTCCTCGCGGACATGCGGCCACACAGCGGCGCAGATGCGGGACCGGCCTGCCGGTGGGCGCGCAGGTCGGGACATGTCCTCGCGGACATGGGGTCACGCGGCGGCGCAGCGGGCCTCGCGGGTCGCTTGGCGCGCGGGTCGGACATGTCCTCGCGGACATGGGGGCACGCAGCGGCGCACTCATGCTCGCGGGTTGCTGGGCGCGCGGGCCGGGATATGTCCTCGCGGACATGGGGTCACGCGGCGGCGCAGCGGGCCTCGCGGGTCGCTGGACGCGCGGGACATGTCCTCGCGGACACGCGGTCACGAGCAGGCGCAGCTGCACTCGGGCGGGGCGTCGTCGCCGGCGCACAGCGACCAGCCCGCGGGCGTGCCGCACAGGCCCTCGCTCGGGCCGGCCATGATCAGCTCGACGGCGTCGTCGCAGCCGCGGCGGCCGAACACGCCGAGGCCGATCTGGTCGCACGAGGTCGGGACCGGGCACTGGGCCTCGTCGGGCACGAACACGCAGGTGCGGAACAGCGGGTGATGTCGCAGGTGCCGGGGTAGACCGGGACGACGTCGAGCCAGCGGCACACGCCGCCGCCGTGGACGACGCCGTCGCAGGCCGGCGCGGAGGTCAGGGCGGCGCAGAAGGCTTCGCCTTCGGACATGTCCTCGGGGACCTGTCCGGAAGTGCCGGTGGGATCGGCGCCGGTCGAGTCGGTGGCGCCGCCGGTGGTCCCGTCCGTGGTGCCCCCGCACTCGGGCGGGTCGCCGAATTCGGTCGGCGAGGTGTCCGAGACGACCACGAGGCCGCCCGTGTTGGCGCCCGTGGGCTCCTTGCAGGCGCACAAAACGAGGCCGAGGACGAGCGCGGCGCGGGTCATCGCTCCGAAGGTGTAGACAAGCCCGCGGCTGCGCGGCAAGCGACGAGGCGAGCGCTTGCGCACGCGCGCAGGAGCCAGGCTTCGGGCTCGGAGCCCCGAGGCGTCAGGGCCGCTGGCGCGCGTCGCAGCGCTCGCCGGCAGGGAGAGAGTTCTTCGGCCGCGGCTTCGCCGAGGTGAAGGCACGTCGACCGACGGTGAGGCCGCGCGCAGGCGAGATGCTGGCCGGCCCGTGCTCAGGGGGAGCAGCCCTGCGCGATCCACTGAGAGATGGTGTCGAGGTCGTCGGTGGACAGCGCGTCGGCGAAGGCCGGCGGCATGGAGACGCCGCTGCCGCCGGCTTCGATGTGCGTGCCGTTGACCTTGTGCCAGAGGTAACTGCCGTCGAGGTCGCCGGGCGCGACCCGCATCATCTGGGGGAGCTCGAGCGCCGGGCGCTCGACGAGCGAGGCGAAGGCGTTGTCCGAGAGGACCACCCAGGCGGCGCTGGTGCCGCCGGGCGTGTGGCAGCCGACGACGCAATGGGCGTCCCAGATCGGCTGGATGTGGGCGGCGTAGCCGAGCTCCGGCGGGTTCGGCCCGGGGATCGAGCCGGTGGGGGGCTCGTCGGTGGTGGACGGCGGCGTGGTGCCGTGGTCGGTGCTGGCGCCTGTCCCTTCGGACATGCTGGTGGCGTCGGTGACGGAGTCGGAGTCGAGCGGGTCGCGCTCGGCGCAGGCCGCGAGCGCGGCGAGGAGGACGAGGGGGCGAACGGGTAAGCCAGGCATAACCGCGTCAGTATGCGCAGGCGCGTCGGACTCCGACAAGCTGGCGCAAGATGACCTATGGGACATGTCCCGGAGGACGGGTCGGGGCCGGCGGCTGCTGGCCGAGGCCGAGGCGGCGCAGGGCCGCGCACACCAGCACGAGCACCAGCACTGCGGCCTCGACGAGGGCGAGGTCGCGCGGGTCGCGGATCAGGCCGAGGGCGACGATCAGGGTGGTGGCGCCCGCCGGGGCGTGCTCGGCGTCGAGGAGGACGGTGAGACCGCCGGTCGCGGCGAGGGCGAAGGTGACTGCGCCGAGGTGGGCGAGGTCGATGCGCGTGAGCTCGGCCGGGACGTCGGCGACGCCGAACAGGTGGACCGCCGCGGCGCCGCACAGGACGGCGACGCCGTGGCCGACGAGGACGCGGCGCGGATGGTTGGCCGGGGCCGCGGGGGCGACGAAGGCGAGGAAGGCGGTCGGGCCGAGCGAGGGGAACACCCACGGCAAGGCTGTCCAAAAGGCCATGGCCGAACAGACAGCGATGGCGAGGCCGGCGCCGAGGCTCACGTGGGCGGCGCGGACGAGGCGCGAGGAGAGCGGGTCGGGCACCGCGAGAGGATGGCGCGTCGGCGGCGGCGGCGGAAGTGGGAGGACACGGCGAGCGCGAGCTGCCCCGGGCGACTGGGGCTGCGCCGACGCATGGAAGACAGGTCAGAGCAGGACCCGGTGATACGCCTCCAGTCGCTTCGGTCGTGGCTGCCGTCAGCGCCGGGGAGCCCCGCGGCGCCGGCCCGCGACCGTGCGGGGCGTGAACCGTTTTTCATCCGCGGCGCTCACGGGCACGCGGCTTCGTCGGCCTCTTCGTCACGGGCACGCGGCTTCGTCGGTCTTGTCGGCGCAGTCGAGGTTGCCGTCGCAGACCCAGGTCTTGGGGATCTCGAGGCCCTCGTCGCACGAGAAGTAGCACAGGGCGATGGCCTCGTCGGACATGTCGTCGCAGTCGGGGGCGCCGTCGCACTTGTTGAAGGCGAGGATCTGCTGGCCGTCGGCGCACACGAAGGTGCAGAGCGCGGGGGCCTCGTCGGACATGTCCTTGCAGTCAGGTTCGCCGTCGCACACGTAGTGGGTCGAGATCGTGCCGCCGGCGCCGCAGGTGAACGCGGGGGTGCCGTCGCACAGGATCGACACGGCGCCGACGCTGGCCTTGGCGGGCTCGTCGCACGCGGCGACGGCGTCAGCGTAGGTGCCGTTGCAGGTGTAGAAGGCGTCCTCGTCGCTGCACATCAGCGGCGCGAGGCAGTCCTGGTACCGGACCGCGGCGTCGGCCAGGCAGGCGACGTAGGGCGCGTGGGCCGGGTCGGCCTCGAGGTCGCACAGGCACGGGTCGTTGGCGGCGGCCACGAAGTCGGCGATGCAGCCGTCGACGTCGGCGTAGTTCCCCTCCGTGACCTCGCACGGGCAGCGCAGGCCGGCGGTCGCCTGGGTCGCCAGAGCCTTCTTCTCGCAGGCGGTGAGAGTCGCGCTGCCCGAGGTGGTGGTCGCGCTGGTCGTCGGCACGTCGGGGACGTTCGCGTCGGTGGTGGTGGTCGCGTCGGTCGCCGAGACCGTCGCGCCCCCGCTCATCGGTTCGTTCGGACAGGCGCACAGCAGGAGCGCGCCCGCGAGGAGCGTACGAGGGGTCATCCCTCCAAGGTAGCGCCGGGGCTCGCGTGCTCGATCTGGAACACGGCGGCGAACGTGATCAGCAGCGCCGGGCCGCCGTGGATCCGGATCGCTCCGCCGGCAATCGCATCGGCGGGGGCCAGCTCACCGGCCAGCAGCGGGCGCGGGGCCCGATCTGTCTCGAGGACCAGGTCGGCGTCGGGGAGCGGGCCCGCGGCCGCAGCGAGCGAGCCGTCGTCGATGCGCGCGTGGACCACGAGCTCGCCGGCTCGCAGCGCGTAGCCGAAGTGGAGGCCGCGCGCGGCCTCGGGGTGGAAGTGGTGCGGCTCGCCGTCACCCGCGGATCGGCGGTGACGATCTCGTCGGCGCCGGGCTCGCCGAGGAGCGGCGCGCCCCGGGGGCCGAGAGCCAGCACCGCGGGCTCGAGCGCGCGGCCGCGCTCGGTGAGCTCGTAGACGATCGCGCCGCCGGGCCGCGGCAAGAGGCGCCGCCGCACCGCGTCGGCCTGCTCGAGCTCCTCGAGCCGGGGGGACAGGGCGTGGGTGGGGATCCGCGGGAGGCCGCGCAGGAGGTCGGTGAAGTTGTTGTTTGCAAGCCGCTTCGTGCGTTTCTGCGCGTCGGGCGTGCCGGGGCTCGCAGCGGGCACGAGCGCGCGGATTGCCGGATCGGCCGAGGGACCGGACGGCAATGCGCGGGCAGCGGCGGGGTCGTGGGGCGAGGCGCGGGAGCTGTCCTGGGAGACAGGTCGGGCGCCGGTCGGGAGCTGGCCTCGTCGCGCAAGCTGGCGGACGGCGGTTCGAGTGACCTTCAGGACATGAACGTCAGGGCATGTCCTCGGGGACATGTCGCCGCTGCGCTCGCCGGGCGGCTCACGGGGTCGGGGCGGTGGTGCAGCTGAGGGTGCGGTCGCGGAGGTCGACCGTGTTGACGATGGTCGGCTGGCCGCGGACGACGTCGACGATCACGCCCTCGAACTGGTTGGTGCACTGGGGGTGGCTGCGCTTGGTGATCACGCGGAAGCCGCCGTCGATGGTGCGCACGCTGTCGTCGCCGCACAGCGGCTGGACGCCGAGGGTGGCGGCGAGCAGGCGGGCCTCGCCGGGGGTGTCGATGGCGCCGAGCAGCGTGAGCAGCTGGGAGCGGGTGGCGACGGGGCGCACGTTGGCGCCGGACTGCAGGACGAGGTAGCGGACCGCGAGCGGGTTGTCGCCGGCGAACAGCGAGGTGCTGGCGACGGTGCTGGCCAGCAGGCGAGCGCACGCGGGCACGTCGGTGACGGTCTGGCAGGCGAGGCCGACGCTGGCCAGGGTCTGCGATTGCTGGGGGCGCACGCCGGTGTCGGTCTGCTTCAGCACCGTCTCGCGCAGCAGGGCGTGCTCGAAGCGGGTGTTGACGTGGGTCGGCTCGAGGCCGGCGAGGAGTTGGTCGTTGTTGCACAGCGGGGCGCTGTAGGCGGGGCTGCCGGGCGGTAGCGCGGGGTCGTCCGAGACGGGCGCGGGCTCGCCCGTGACCGGCGCAGTGGGCGGGGGGCGGTGACACGCGGACGCGGACCCGGCGGCGACGGCGACGGTGAGGACGGCGCGGAGACGAACGGCTGGCACGGCGGCGAGGATACTACGCGGGCCGAAGGCGGCGGAAGAAGAGCCCGAATCGCGGCGGTCGTCGTGGCGAGCGCCGTTCCGGGGTCGGTGATGGTGGGTGCGGGCGAGGCCGACTCGCGCTCACGGGCGCGGCGGTACAGGCAAGATCCACGGCTTCGGGCGCAGGCCGTCGCGTTCGCGCGCGAGATCGACGTCGGGGTCGACGAGGCGGGCCGCGGGGCGGCCGTTGAAAGTGACGAAGACGTCGGCCCGGACCTCGGCGCCGGGGCTCCGGGCCGCGAGGTGGTGCGCGTACTCGAGGATCATGTCGGGCTGGAAAGCCATCTGCTTGGCCTGCTGGGCGGTCAGCGCCGGCTCGGGGTCGACCAGGCGCTCGCGGCCGCCGCCGGGGTCGCGCACGCGGTAGACGACGCTGCCGACCTTCTCGACCAGCATGACCTGCCAGGCGAAGCGGAAGCCCTCCTCGGTCCAGGCGGTGTCGCCCGGGTAGGCGAAGCGGCGCAGGGGCAGCGCCAGCTGGACGGCGAAGTGGAGGGCGAGGGCGGCGAGCAGCAGCGGGCGGGCGGGAAATGACGTGTTCGAGAGGACAGGTGCCGGAGGGCATGTCCTCGGGGACAGGCGACGCCACAGCCGTCGCGGCCAGTCGGGCGGGAAGAACACCAGGGCGGCGGCGGCCATCAGCCACGGGAACATGCCGATCGCGGGGAACAGGGCGCCGGTGAGGCCGTGGAACACGAGCACGCCGGCGTAGGCGAGCGGGCGCGTGCGCGGGTGCAGCAGCAGGAACGGGACCGAGAGGTCGAACAAGGCGCCGCCCCAGCTCATGAGGTGCGCGGTCTCGGGCCGCCGCAAGAGGCCGCCGATCAGCGGGAAGTCGGCGCGCGCGGCCAGCCACAGCTTGAGCGGCTGCGCGTGCAGCAGCCAGTCGGGGCGCAGCTTGGCGAGGCCGGCGAAGAAGTAGACCAGCCCGACCTGCAAGCGCACGGCCCACAGGGCCCAGGTCGGGGCGACGGTGGTGCGGCGGTCCAGCGGTAGGGCGACCATCAGCAGGGCGACGACGCTGACGAAGTAGTAGTGGTTGAGGTAGGTCGCCTTGTCGAGCAGCTCGACGTAGGTGAAGAGGAGGAAGAACAGGGCGATCGCGGGCCGGTAGGCCACGCCCGCGGCGACCAGGAGGGCGAGCAGGCCCTGGGCGACGAATACCGCGATCATGCCGGCCTCGGGCAGCGGCGCCAGCCACTCGAAGCCCCAGTAGTGGAAGTGGAAGGTCGGGTCGACGTAGAGCTGGTGGATCCACCCGCGCGCGGCGAAGCGGAGCGTGCCGGCGAACATCAGCAGGCCGAAGCCGATCCGGAAGGCGTGCAGGCCGGCGGCGTCGACCGGGGCGAGGAGGGCGCGGAGGAGGGGGAAGACGGGGCGGGCGGGGTTGATGTCCCGGAGGACATGTCGCTCGCGGGCGTGGCGGGGCGCGGCGCGGGTGTCCCGGAGGACATGTCGCTCGCGGGCTCGGGCGCGGGCGAGGCGGGGGCGGGGGGCGCGGATGTCCCGGAGGACATGTCGCCCGGGGGCGTGGTGGCGGGGGCGTGCGGTGCGGATGTCTCGGAGGACGTGTCGCTCGCGGGCGCGGGCGAGGCGGGGGCGTGGGGCGCGGATGTCCCGGAGGACATGTCGCCCGGGGGCGTGGTGGCGGGGGCGTGCGGTGCGGATGTCTCGGAGGACATGTCGCCCGAGGGCTTGCCGGGGGCGTGTGGCGCGGATGTCCCGGAGGACATGGTGTTCGGAGCAGGTGGCTCGGGTTGCCCCAGGGCGACGAGCGAGCTGCCGGGTGCGCGAGCGGATGGCCCGGGGGACATGGCGTTCGGGACATGTGTTTGCGGCCCCGGGACCGGAGCGGGCGGGCTGCGGTCGGGGTCGGACATGGCCTTCGGGTCAGTCGCCGTCGTTGTCGCTGAGGGCGAGGGTGACGCCGAGGGTGCTGGCGACGTCGAGCTTGAGCAGGCGGCGCAAGGTGTCGAGCTCGTCGCGCGCGAGCTGGACGGCGGTGCGGTGGGCGAGGAGGGAGCTCGTCATCGGCTCGGGGACGGCGGCCAGGACCTCGCCCGCGCGGGCGTACTGGGCGCGCACGCGGTCGTCGAGCGCGGGGTCGAGCTCGCGGACCAGGACCGAGATGCCGGCCGCGGGGGCGCCGTCATCGGCGCCGTGATAGACGGCCCACACGCCCTCGAGGTTGGCCTGCAGGTCGGCGCGGGTGCGGCCGGAGAAGCGCGACTCCATCAGCGACGGGTCCTCGGCGGCGCCGGTGAGGTTGCCGAGCGGGTTGTCGAGCTTGCCCTTGACCATCGTCAGGCAGGCGTCGATCGACTTGTTGACGATCTCGTCGAGGCCGGCCTTGAGCGATGCGTAGGTGGTGCTGCCGCTGCCCGCGGTGGCGAGGGCGTCGGCGTACTCGCCGGACCAGGCGGTCGCCAGGGCGTCGGTGCGGGCGGCGATGTCTGCCGCCAGCAGCCTGGCGTAGCCGCAGCGGCGCGCGCCGTCCCCGGCCTGCAGGGCGACGAGGGCCGGGGCCTCTTCGGTGCCCCACAACAGGTACTCGAGCGCCGGCATGCCCTTGGCGCTGACGCCGAGGCCGCCGAGGTAAGCCGCGTCGGGCGCGTCGGGGGCGCCGGCGACCGCGTCCTCGACGGTGTCGACGCGCACGGGCCAGAAGTCGAGGGCGTTGAGCTCGGGCGGCAGCGGGCCGAAGCCGAACGGGAGCACGCGCGACCAGGCGTCGCGCTCGGCCGACCAGGCGTTCTGCGCGGTAGCGAGGGCGCCGGGATCGGGGCGGCGCACAGGAAGTCCATGGCCGCGACCATCTCCTCGGCCCGCTCGTGCAAGGCAGTGAAGGCCGGGACCGCGACCTCGCGAGCGACGTGCTCGAGCACGGCCGGGCGCGAGTCGTCGCCGCCGTCGCCGCAGGCGAAGCCGAGGAGCGCGCCGGCGCCTGCCCCGAAGAGCATGACCGAGAGGACATGGCGAGAGAGACCGGTGCGGATCATCGAGACCTCGAGAGGCGGGCGGCGAGGGGCGCGGCAGAGCCGGCCAGAGGACATGGCCCGGAGAGGCGGCGGGCGGCGAGGGCGGCCCGGGGACAGGAACGAGCGGCGGCCGCGTCGTCCGGGCGGCGGGCCGCGACGGAGACGCGCGAAGGGGGGCCGCGGTCGCGTCGGCCGGGCGGCGGACGGTAGTCCTTCGGGGCATGCCCTGAAGAACATGTCCTTTCGCACCGGGCGGGATGGACATGTCCGGAGGGGCAGGCTGCGCGCCCGCGGCGGTCACAGCGACTCCAGGAAGGCGACGAGGGCGGCGCGCTCCTCGCGGGGGAGGGCGCGGACGGCCTCGCGGGCGGCCTCGGCCTCGCCGCCGTGCCACAGCACGGCCTCCATCAGCGAGCGGGCGCGGCCGTCGTGGAGGAAGGTGGTGTGGCCGTTGACGGTCTCGACCAGGCCGATGCCCCACAGCGGCGGGGTGCGCCACTCGTTGCCGTCGGCGAGGTAGTCGCGGCGGCCGTCGCCGAGCGCGTCGCCCATGTCGTGCAGGAGCAGGTCGGTGTACGGCCAGATCGTCTGGCCGCGGACCTCCTCGATCGCCGCGTCGTCGGCGGTGCGGTGGCGCGGGACGTGGCAGTCGGCGCAGCCGGCGTCGAGGAACACCTGCTTGCCGCGCAGGACCTCGGGGGCGCCGGCGTCGCGGCGGGCCGGCACCGCGAGCGTGGCGCTGTAGAAGACGACGTCGTCGAGCAGGTCGGGCGCGACCTCGGGGGCGCCGCCGTGCGGGGCCTCGGCGCACTCGAGCTGGCCTTCGGGACAGTTCTCCAGCGGGAACATGTCGGTGGTCAGGCCCATGTCGCCGAGGAAGGCGCCGGCCGTCTGCTGGGCGACGGTCGGCTGGTTGGCCTTCCAGCCGAAGCGGCCGAGCGCCGCGGCGTCCGCCGCCAGATCCCACACGTAGTTGGCGCGGCCGGAGATGCCGTCGCCGTCGGCGTCGCCCGGGTCCTCGCGGGCGAGGATGTCGGCCGCCGGGATGGCCTCGAGCAGGCCCATGCCGATCATCACCGGGGCGACCCGCGGCGAGATCCGCAGGTCGGCGGGGAGCGGGCCGTAGGCCGGGTCCTCGAGGGTGTAGGTCGGGGCGCGCAGGCTGTACGGCTCGCCGTCGGCGAACGCGCCCGGCTGCAGGACCCACGTGACCTTCGGGACAGCCTCGCCGGCGACCCCCTCGATGCCGTTCGGCTGCAGCTGGTCGCCGTAGCCGGGGACGTCGCGCGGGCCGCCGTGCAGGCCCTCGCCGGGGACCGAGATGCGCAGCAGCATGCTGGCGAACGCCTCGTCGGCCTCGGGCGGGCGGCCGCGGCCGTCCTTGAAGTGGCAGGCCGAGCACGAGCGGGCGTTGAAGGTCGGGCCGAGGCCGTCGCGGCCGGTGGTCGAGGCCGGGGCGACGACCCAGTTCTTGTTGAAGAACGAGTTGCCGACCACGAACCGCTGGCGCCGCTCGAAGGTCATGTTGCGGGCGCTGTACGAGAACGCGTTGGGGCTCTCGTCGCGGATCGTGGTGTCGCCGCCGGCCAGCTCCTCGCCGGGCTCGAGCGCCGGCGCGGGGGCCTCGCAAGATGCCCCCAAGAACAGGACCCAAAGGACAGGCAGGCGGCGCACGACCCAGTCTACTCCAGGTTGAGCTCGATCTCGAGCGCGTCGGCGACCGCGACCAGCGCGTCGGTCGCCTCCTTGAGGCTGTCGATGGCGGCCTTGACGGCGGCGCGCTCCGGGCTGCCGTCGGCGGCCTGGATCGCGCTGTCGAACGGCGCCGGGATGGCCTTCACCGCGGCGACCGCGGCCTGCAGCTTGGCGGTCGCGACGGCGTCGACGTCGGCGTCGATGCGGGCGACCAGGCTCGACAGGCTCGGCCCGGCCTGGCCGTCGATGCGGCCGAGGTACACGTCCTCGATGCCCTGGATGTTGGCCAGCAGGTCCTTGTGGGTGTTGTCGCTGAAGCAGGAGTGCTCGTCCTCCTGCTCGCGCGTGTCGTAGGCCACGGTCATGCGCTCGCCGGCGAGCTCGGCGCCGCTGAGGCTGGCCATGCCGAGGAGGATCTTGGTGACCGCCTCCTTGGGGTCCTGGGCGACGAACTCGGCGCGGTAGTTGGCCTGGCCTTCGGACCAGGCGTCGGCGACGCGCGCGAGGTCGTCGAGCAGCAGCTCGCTCGCCAGCGTGAGGTACTGGCGCCGGCGATCCTGGTTGGCGGCGGTGCCGTCGGCGCCGTCGACGTAGTCGGTCCACGGGCGCGCGCCCGGGCCGTCGGCGCTCAGGTCCTGGCCCCACAGCAGGAACTCGATCGCGTGCCAGCCGGTCGAGATGCTGTCCTCGCCCTTGGCGCCGTTGCGCTCGATCAGCACGTCGCGCGTGAGCTCCGGGTAGCCGGCGAGGTCGTTGATGAGGCCGACGTCGGGCTCGCCCTCGACGTAGTCGATGTACGCCTCGTCCATCGGCCAGGCGTTGATGCGGCCCTCGAGCTCGTCCGGCGCGGCGTCGATAGGTCCGTTGTAGAAGCGGAACACCTCGGTGAGGCCGTAGTCGTCGCGCGCGCCGAGCCACGCGGTCTTGGTGGCCTCGAGCATGTCGGCCGACGGGGCGGCGACGAACGCCTGCAGCGCGCTGTCCATCTGCTCGGCGCCGCGGCTCGACTTCTCGTAGGCGGCGGAGACGAGCTCGGCGTAGCGGTCGACCACGCTCTGCGCCTCGGTGCGGAACGACTCGTCGTCCCAGCCCGTGGCGGAGGTGTTGGTGCAGGCGGGGAGGAGGCAGAGGGCGAGGAGCGAGCGGCGCATGCGTGGGCTTCCAGTCCGTGAGGCGCGCCAGCGCGAGGGGCGGTGGCGATTGGTTTTGGGATACTGAAAGTCGTTTTCAATGTCAACGTCGCCAGAGGGTGCCTGGACGCACGCCAGGGCCGCGGCTATGGTGCCGGCCATGGCGGCGACCGCCGATACTTCACAGAACCGTAACTATTACGATGCTTTCTCGGCCGGGTACGACGACGGCCGCGATCGCGGGTACCACAAGCTCATCGACGACCAGGCGGCGGCGATCGTCAGCCGCTACGCCGCCGGGAAGGACGCGCTCGAGGTCGGCTGCGGGACGGGGCTCATCCTTCAGCGGGTGGCCACGGTCGCTCGCAGCGCCAAGGGCGTCGACCTGTCGCCCGGGATGCTGGAGCACGCCCGCAGCCGCGGCCTCGACGTGCAGGAGGGCAGCGCGACCGAGCTGCCGTTCGCCGACGCGAGCTTCGACGTGACCTACTCCTTCAAGGTGCTGGCCCACGTGCCGGGCTGGGAGCGCGCTCTGCAGGAGATGACGCGGGTGACCCGGCCGGGCGGCCACATCATCTTCGACATCTACAACCGCAACTCGCTGCGCTACCTCATCAAGCGCCTGTGGGGCCCGCGGAAGACGTCGCACAGCTTCGACGAGGCGGCGATCTCGACCCGCTTCCTCAGCCCGGCCGAGGCCGCGGACGTGCTGCCGCCCGGCACCCGCGTGGTCGCTCGCGCCGGGATCCGCATCACCACGCCGCACCCGGTGGTCTGCCGCCTGCCCGTGATCGGGAAGGTGCACGACCGCGTGGAGTGGGCGCTGATGGAGAGCCCGCTGGCCGCGCTGGCCGGGTTCTACGTGTTCGTGGCGGAGAAGCTGTGAGGGTCCTGGTCGTCACGACGACCTTCCCGCAGTGGTCCGGCGACCCGCGCGGTCGCTTCATCCTCCGCCACTGGGAGGCGCGCGCGGCCGCCGGCGATACGGTGCGGTTCCTGGTCCCGCGGACCGCCTGGGTCCGCGGGGCGCTGCCGTCGCCGTGCGAGGTGGTCCGCTTCGCCTACGCGCCGACCGGCATGTCGTCGCTGACGGGGCAGTTCGGCATCCTCGAGAACATCCGCGACCGGCCGTGGCGCGCGCTGCTGGTGCTCCCGTTCATGGCCGCGCTGCAGCGGGCCCTGCAGCGCGAGATCCGGAAGTTTCGCCCCGACAAGATCGCCGCCCACATGCTGCTGCCGTGCGGCTGGCTGGCGGCCGAGGCGGCCCGCGCGGCCCGGGTGCCGTGCGAGCTGTACGGCCACGGGACCGACGTCGACCTGCTGTTGCGCCTGCCCGGGCCGCTGCGCGAGGCGGCCCTCGGCGCGCTGGCCCAGGCCGAGCGTGGCGCTGCCGTCGGCCGAGAAGCTGGCCAAGGTCGCCGCGGCCTGGCCTGGCCCGCCGCCGCTGCGGGTCGAGACGATGGTCGACAGCGTGGCCGATGGGCCAGGTCCGATCGAGCAGGTCGTATCGGACATGTCCGAGCGAGCAGGCGACGAGGTGCTGTTCCTCGGGCGCCTGATCAAGCAGAAGGGGGTCGACGACCTGCTGCGCGCGGCGGCGCTGATGCCCCGGCGGCCGCGCCTGGCGATCGCCGGCGACGGGCCGGAGCGGCGCCGCCTGCAAGGCCTGGCCGAGGGGCTGCGGCTCGACGCGCGCTTCCACGGGTTCGTCGAGGGCGCGGAGAAAGAGGCGCTGTACCGCCGGGCGGCGCTGCTGTGCGTGCCGTCGCGCGAGATCGGCGGGCTGTCCGAGGGGGCGCCGCTGGTGATCGCGGAGGCGAAGCGCTACGGGCTGCCGGTGGTGGCCACCGCGGTCGGCGGGATCCCGGAGATGATGCGCGACCTCTACCCGGAGACCGCGCTGGTGCGGCCCGGGGCGCCGATGGCGTTGGCGCAGGCGCTGTCGCAGGCGCTGGCGCAGGGGGCCTGAGTGGAGCGGTCGGCGCGGCGGCGCTGCGTCGTCGGGGAGCGCGAGCGGCCTGGGTCGTCCGCAAGTTCGAAGCGAGCGCGGATGAAATGGGTGGTGCATCGCGCCGTGGTGATGGGGCCGGGCTGATGGCGCGCGGGAGGCCGGGGCGGTGAAGTGGTTGCGGCGGGTGCTGGTGGGGCTGGCGGCGCTGCTGCTGCTGGTGCTGGTGATCGGCTGGGCGTACCTCGGCGACATCGTGCTGGCGGTGGCGGCCCCGGGGGTGCCGTTCGATCGCGCGAACACCCCGCCGCCGCCGGACTACGCGGCGCCAGCGACGTGGAGCGCGCGGCCGGAGACTGCGGACGCCGCGGACGCGGAGGTCGAGGGCGTGGCGATCGCCGCCGACCCCGCGGTCGACGTGTTCTATCTGCACCCGACGTCGTTCCTCGGCGACGCGTGGAACGCTCGCCTCGACGACGCGACGGTCAACGAGGCGACCGACGTCGGGTCGACGCGGATCCAGGCCAGCGCGTTCAACGGCTGCTGCCGGGTGTTCGCGCCGCGTTATCGCCAGGCCAACATGACGGCCTTCACGACGGCGAGCGCCGACGGGGCGGCGGCGATCGGGCTGGCCGGGGACGACGCGATCGCGGCGTTCCGCCACTACCTCGAGCACGACAACCACGGGCGGCCGTTCATCCTCGCGGCGCACAGTCAGGGGTCGTTCATCGGGCTCCGGCTGCTGCGCGAGGTGATCGCGCCCGGGCCGCTGCGGGCCCGGCTGGTGGCGGCGTACCTGATCGGCGGGCCGATCACGCACGAGGCGCTGGGCGAGCTGCCGGTGTGCGAATCGGCGGAGCAGACGGGCTGCGTGGTGGGCTTCAACGCGCGCGGGCCGGACTACGCCGGCGGCATCGAGTTCGTCGAGAACCCGCAGCCGCCGGCCGATGCGCCGCCGCGCCGGCGAGTGTGCGTCAATCCGCTGACGTGGCGGGCCGACGAGGCGCCGGCGCGCGGAGGGCTCGGGGCTGTCTTTTGGGACAGCAGCGGAGCGCGGCCCGAGCCGCGGCCCGGCTTCGTCAGCGCGCGCTGTGAGGCGGGAACGCTGCGGGTGGAGCTGTCCGGGACGGTGCCCCGCGACTTCATGAGCCGCCTGCTCGACCACGCGCTCGGGCCGGGCAACTACCACGCGATCGAGTACGGGCTGTTCTGGCTCGACCTGCGCGCGAACGCGGCGACGCGGGTGGCGGCGTTCTTGGCGGAGCAGGGCTGAGGAGAGCGGGGCTGGTCGAAGGGACAGCTTTGTGCCGAGTGCGACCGGCAGATGCGCGGGGCTGGTCGAAGGGACAGCTTCGTGCCTGGGCAGGTCGGGCGATCGGGGCTGGTCGAAGGGACAGCTTTATGCCCGGGCGCGGGGGTGGTCGAAGGGACAGCTTCGTGTCCGGGCAGGCCGGGCGAGCGAGGCTGGTCGAAGGGACAGCTTCTTGCCCGGGCAGGTCGAGGGCGAGCGGGGCTGGTCGAAGGGACAGCTGCGCTCAGGCTTCGGCGGGAGCCTTGCGGGTGCGCAGGTCCCAGACCAGCAGGACGACGCCGACCACCAGCGCGGCGTCGGCGACGTTGAAGCTCGGCCAGCTGCCGCCCCAGGGGTAGTTGAGCTTGATGAAGTCGACGACGCCGCTCTGGCCGAGGCCGTCGACGCGGAACAGGCGATCGTAGAGGTTGCCGAGCGCGCCGCCGGCGATGAGGCCGCCGGCGACGAAGCGCAGGCGGGTGCCGTGCGGGGCGCGAGCGGTGAGGACGATCCAGCCGATCATCAGCACGGTGACGGCGAGCAGGACGTAGGGGTAGTCGAGCCGGCGCACGAGGCCGAAGGCGCTGCCCTGGTTGTAGGCGAAGGCGAGCTCGAGCAGCGGATCGATGACGACGAGGGCCCGCCCGGTCGGCCGCAAGTGGTCCCACACCCACTGCTTGGTCCACAGGTCGAGCGCGAGGGCGCCGGCGCCGGAGAGGGCGAGCAGGGCCCATAGACGCGGGCTGGCAGGGACTTGCTGGTTTTTTAGCATCGTGCTAGAAAAACAGCACACGGGATGACGCGACGCAAGCCCGACCTCGATCCGCTGAGCCGGCGTGAGCGGCAGATCATGGACATCGTGTACCGCCGCGGGCAGGCGACCATCCGCGAGGTGCTCGACGAGCTGCCCGACCCGCCGACGTACTCCGCGGTGCGAGCGCTGGTGCGGGTGCTGGAGGAGAAAGGCCACCTGCAGCACACGCAGGACGGGCCGACGTACGTGTACGCGCCGACGCGCCCGCGCGACCGGGTGGCGACGTCGGCGCTGGCCCACGTGGTCGATACGTTCTTCGGCGGCTCGGCCAGCGACGCAGTGGCGGCCCTGCTGGACCTCGACGGCCGCGAGCTGTCGCGCGCGGAGCTCGACGAGCTCGGGGCGATGATCGAGCAGGCGCGCAAGGAGGGCCGCTGAGGTGGCGACGAGGGCGGCGCGAGGAGGGCGGCGGGCGTGACGGACGCGTCGGCGGCGGCGATGTGGCTCGGCTCGCTCGAGCTGGTGGGGGCGCTGGTGTTCGCGTCGGCTGGCCTTTTGGACATGTGCGCGCAGCGGCGCAGCGCGGCGGTGCGCCGGCAGATCTGGGCGCTGGCGATCGCGGTGGCGCTGGTGCTGCCGCTGCCGCGGCTGGCGCTGGCGGCGGCGGGGGGCCGGTTGCCGGATCCGCTGGCGGTCGGGCTGCTGGCGGCGTGGGCGTTCGGGGCGGCGTCGCTGCTGGTGCGGCTGGTCCGCGGACACGTGCTGGCGCGCCGGCAGGCGCTGCAGGGGGCGCCGATCGTGGCAGGTCCGTGGCACGAGACGGCGCAGGAGTTCACGGGGGGCCGCGGGTGGCGCTGCGGGCGTGCCGGTCGGCGCGCACGCCGATGGTGGTGGGGATCGTGCAGCCGATCGTGGTGGTGCCGACGGCGATGCTGGACGCGCCGCCGGCCGAGCGCCGGGCGCTGCTGGCCCACGAGCTGGCCCACGTGGCCCGCGGCGATTGTCTGCTGGCGCTGGCGGGCGGGCTGGCGCGTGCGATTTACTGGCCCGATCCGCTGGCCTGGTGGGCGCTGCGGCGGCTGCGAGCGCACGCGGAGGACGCGGCGGACGACGCGGCCCTGCACACGGGGATCCCGTCGTCGAGCTACGCGGCGCAGCTGCTGGCCGTGGCCCGCGCGCAGCTCGAGCGGGCCGGCCGGGTCGCCGCCGACGGCCTGCGGGCACGCGTGCGGGGCGTGCTCGATGTCCGCCGGATCCGCAGCCGCGAGCCCGACGGGGCGCGCTGGGGGGTGCCGCGGCTGATCGGGGCGGCGCTGGTCCTGGCGACGATGGTGACCGCCTGCGAGGCGCGCTCGTCCGAGGGGTCGGAGGTCGTGGGCAGCGCGCAGCAGGCGAGCGGCGCGCCGGGTGAATGAGCGGAGCTGGCTGAAGAGTCAGGTTCATTCGCCGGCGCCGTGGCTGGGCGATGGGTCGGCAAGCGGCCGGACGATGTCGCGAGCGACGCCGACGTTCGAGCTCGCCGATCTCTCGGGCGATTGCATCGAGCTGGCCGGAGGGACAGGCGGGAGGCGCGCCCGGGCGAACGCAGGGACGCGGGATGGTGCCGCGGGTCACAGCGTCTGCGCGGAGAACGGCGCGAAACCGGGCGCAGGGCCGGCGTTCGCGGCGCGGGCGAGGCCGGCCGGCTGCGGGCGCGGCGGATCGGGCAACTTCTCGCGCCCATGAACCGACGAGAATTCCGCCGCGCTGCGATGCCGCGCGCCCCACAATGGCTCCTGCTGCTCCTGGTGTCCGCCTGCTCCCGCGGGAGCTTCGGCGGCGAGGTGACGAACCCCGACACGGCCGCGCCCGAGAAGGGCGGCAAGACCACCGGCGCCGAGGCCGGGGCGGCGGCGCCGAAGATCAAACACGAGCGAGTGGTGTTCCACTGGACGTCCGGCGACGATTCGCTGTCGGGCCGGCTCAAGACGAAGCTGCCCGACGGCGAGTCGTTCGAGGGCCGCTACCACGAGATCACGAAGACGGCGTCGGTGGCCGAGTACGGCGATTTCTACAACGCGTGGTACGCCGACCCGTGGGTCGGGCCGACCTGGTACTGGGGCGGCGCCTGGCCGTACTACGACACGGTCGAGGAGTTCATCACGCGCAACACCGGCAAGGTGGTGGCGACGCTCGACGGCGACCGCGGCGACAAGATGCGCTGCCACTTCACGCTCGACGACCCGGACCGCGGGATCAAGGGCGGCGGCACCGGCGAGTGCCAGCTGTCGAACGGCGAGCGCATCACGTCGCGCTTCGAGCCGCAGTGAGCCGGCCGCGAGGCGCGGATGCGGCGAAACGGGCATGTCCGATCGGGCATGTCCGTCTCGCCAGGTTGAAATCGCGGCGAGCGGGCGAGCGCGTGGCGGGCGGTCGGAGACATGTTTTGAGGGACATGTCCGTTCCGCCAGGCTTGGCGCGGCCGCGAGTGGCTAGGAGCATCGCGCCAGGCGAGCGGGCGAGCGCGTGGCGGGCGGCCGGCGACATGTTTGAGGGACATGTCCGTTCCGCCAGGCTGGGCGCGGCCGCGAGCGGCTAGGAGCCGAAGCGGACGATCGCGTAGATGATGACGACGGCGACGGCGGCGAAGCCGAGGAGCGAGCCGAGCGAGGCCTTCGGCTTGGCGGCGGCCGGGGGCTCGGCGGCAGGCTGGGGCCGGGCGGGCGCGGCGGCGGGCTCGGGCGGGTGCACGGAGACCTGGACCATCCAGCGCCGGTGCTCGCGGCCGGGGTGGGTGTCGGTGCGGTTGAGGTTGCCGTTGCTGAGGTCGAACTTGTTGCCGTCGCCGCCGTCGAGGCCGACCGCCAGCCACGGCTCGGGCCCGAACTGCACGCCGTCGACGACGCGGTCGAGGTAGCGCAGCTGGCCGATGTTGTCGCGCCCCGGCCACGACAGGACGATGGTGAGGTTGTCGCCGAGGACCATGGCGATCGCGTCGCCGCCGAGCGAGCAGGCGACGGCGCGGATCGGGATGTCGGCCGGGCCGCCGGTGAGGTGGTGGACCGCGCCGCCCTCGATGCGCAGGAGCTTGCGGGCGGTGGCGACGACCCAGAAGCCGCGGGAGTTCCAGGTGGCCGCCACCGGCGGGGCGTCGAGCTGGTGCTCCTCCACGAGGCCGGCGGGGCCGAACACGCCGAGCTTGCCGTTCTCGTCGCCGACGAGGAGCCGGCCGCCGACGCCCCACGCGACCACGGTCGCGCCCGGCCAGTCGTGCCGCCGGCCCGGGCCGCTCGGCGTCAGCTCGACGGCGCCGTCGGAGGTGGCCACGAGGACATGTCCCGAAGGCGAGATGGCGGCGGCGCGCGCGAGGTCGCCGGCCTCGGCGGTGGCTCGCTGCTCGTCGCGCAGCGGGTCGTGCCACACGGCCTGGCCGTCCTCGTCGACGCTGATGACGGCGTCGGGAGTGGCCCCGACCGCGATCAGCGGGGACTTGCAGTCCCGGCGCCAGCGCGGGCCCTCGCTCGGACCGTCGTGGACGAGGAGCTCGGCATCGTCGGCGAGCACGAGGTTGCGACCGGTACTATCGAAGGCGATCATGCGCATGCCGCGTAACACGGCGCGCGACGGCGCGCAACGGGGATTCAGGGGGACCTGCGGCCGCTTCGGGAGGGCCCGGCGGGGTCGGGGCGGCGGCCTGGCTGGCGGAGCCGTCACGTCGGGTGCGAAGGGCGACGCGGGAGCGTAGTGAGTGGGGCGTGCAGGGCTTGGCGGGGCGCGTCGACCCGACCCATCGCTCGCAGGTCACCGCAGGGACGAGACGTGGCACGCTCCAATCATGGGACCCGGGGCAGTCGGCGCCGCGGCGTCGGCGAATCGTGCGAGGAGGGTCGATCGCGTTCGGGCGCTGGAATCTCGGCTTTCACGGCGCTCCGGACACGGGTCGGCTGCGGTCGTGGTTGCACCTTTCCTGGCAGTCGCACGGGAATGGCGAGAGAGCGAACCCTGCGAAGGATGAAAAGCAGCCGGGACGGTGGTGGGCCGGTGGCATCACCCATTTCTTGAAAGGCCGCGCGGCTCGACTTCGGCGCCTGGTCGCATGACAGTCCCACTCGAATAGCGACAGTGAACGCTCGCATGCTCGTAGGCGGTCATTGGAAAAGAGTGTCCGCGTGGTGTCGGGGACGAATGAGGCGAACGCGGGGCTCGCCGTGCTGCGGGCGGGCGCGAGGCTTCGCAAAGTCCGACGGGCGCGGGATCGAGAGCGTGTCGCAGCGCGCAGGCCCCGATGTCTCTTCGGACAGAGATTCGAGGCGCGGTGGCGAACGCGAGGGGCCGCTCGCGCGCCGCGGAGTTCGCGGCGCGAGCCAGGGCGGCACGGTCGTGGTATTCGGATCCGGTGAACCCCGCGAATCCGCCGACCTCGCCGCGCTCGTCCGCTCCTGCGCTCGCCATCGAGACGCTCACGGACATGAACTGGTCGCGCTTCGTACAGGTGTCGGCCGTGGGGATCTTGATTCCGGCGGCGATCCTGGCGCCGGTGCTGCTCTGGGCGCTCCACTTCCCCGAGATGACCCTGTGGCGCTCGTTCGTCGGGTTGGTGAAGATCTTCTTCGTCCTGGTGCCGATGGCGGTCGTCGTGCATGGCAGCCGGTCCGGGGTGGAGTATCTCAAGCGCACGATCTGCCGCATCGAGGTGTTCGAGCACGGCGTCGAGATCCGCGACGGCCAGGGCGTTCTCCTCGGCGAAACCGTGGATGGCTCCGCGCGGGTCTCAAGGGCCAACTTGAAGACGAATCGGGGGATGTATGGCGCGGTGGCCCTCGAGTACCGCGGCGGGAAGGTGCTGCTGACGCCCCCGCAGTTCGTGGGGGCCTACCCGGGCATGCCAGCCACCCACGGCACCTGGCGCCCGGTCCCCGAGGCGACGTATGAGCTGCTGCTGCGCTTCGCGGCCTGATGGCGCCCGGCGGGCGCGGCGAGCTCGCGGGCGCCGAGCGTGACGGGCGCTGAGAGATGACTTATCGGACATGTCGAATGGGGCATGTCCGATGAAGATGAGGATCAGGGGGCGGGCTCGCGGGCGCCCGAGCGTGACGGGCGCGGCGAGGCTGACTTATCGGACATGTCGAATGAGGCATGTCCGATGAAGCCTGAGGAGCAGGGCGGCGAGCTCGCGGGCGCCCGAGGGTGACGGCCGCAGCGAGGCTGACTCGTCGGACATGTCGAATGGGACATGTCCGAAGAGGCATGATGCTCAGGATTCGGCGACTAGCAGGACCTTGCCGCCGCGGGCCTGCTTCTCGGCGTGGCGCAGGGCGTCGCGCACCCGGGCGAGCGGGTAGGTGGCCTCGATCGGGGTGGTCAGCTCGCCGGCGGCGAGCAGGGCGATGAGCTCGCCGAAGGCCTTGGCGACGCCCTCGCGCGGGGTGTGCTGGAACCAGTTGACCAGCCAGAAGCCGCGCAGGACGACGCCGCGGAACACCAGGTCGACGCCGGAGATGTGGCACGCCTCGCCCGAGAGCAGGCCGTAGTTGACGACGACGCCGCCGGGGCTGACCGCGGCGCCGAGGCGGGCGGTGGCGCTGCCGCCGACGGCGTCGACGGCGTAGCGCAGGCTGCCGTCGCCGACGACCGCCTTGACCCGCTCGGCGAGGTCGGGGCCGTCGACGAGCACGACCTCGGCGCCCCAGCTCTTCAATGTGTCCTCGAGGCCAGGTCGGCGCACGACCGCGATCCGCGCGCGCCGGCCTTCTTGGCCAGCGTGAAGAAGGCCCGGCCGACGCCCGAGTTGGCGGCGTTCTTGATGACCCACTGGGCCGGCTGCAGCTGGGCGTCGTGGATCAGCGCGCGAGCGGTCAGCGGGTTGACGGTGAGCATGGCCAGCTGCTCGCTGGGCAGGCCGGGCGGCAGCGCGAACAGGCCGGCGGCCGAGAGGATCTGACGCTCGCGCCAGGTGCCGCCGCCGAGCAGGACGCGGTCGCCGACGCGGATGTGGTCGACGCCGGGGCCCACCGCGGTGACGAGCCCGACGCCCTCGAAGCCGGCGTTGGCCGGCAAGGCGGGGACGATGCCGTACTGGCCGCGCAGGTTGAGCAGGTCGGCCGGGTTGATCGGCGCGGCCAGGAAATCGACCGCGGCCTGCCCGGGCCCGGGCGGCGGCGGTGCGGGGAGGTCGACGACCTCGGCGACCTCGTCGGGGGCGCCGAAACGGGAGAACTGAACGGCTCGCATGACCGGGAACGTAGCACCACGGCCGGGCGGATCCTCGGCCGAACGGCGGGGGCAGGCCACCGCGATCGCGGCCGCGGGTCGACCACGACGTCCTCGCAATACGAGGTCGGATTGCCGCGCTCGCAAGCTCCCGTGAGGACGGGCGGCGGGACGAAGCTTTAAAAAGGGGGGCGCGAGCTGCAGGAGTCGAATTTGCGGGCAGTGCCGCTGCGAGGACGTGGGACCGGGAGGGTGCGACGAAGATCGGCAGCGTGAGCGAAGCTGGCGGGCGGCTGGAGCCGGCTCCGGACGCGAGGCGACGAGCAGCGGGGCGGGCTGCGAAGGGCGTCGGCATGTGCGAGCGGGCGACCGTCGGAGTGATTCGGGACCTCGAGGCGACGGGCGGGGCTCTCGGCGGTCGTCGGTACCTGCGAGCGGGCGACCGTCGGAGTGATTCGGAACTTCGAGGTGACGAAGAGCGGGGCTCTCGGCGGTCGTCGGGACCTGCGAGCGGGCGACCGTCGGAGTGATTCGGGACTTCGAGGTGACGACGCGCGGGCGGGCTGTCGTGATGGTCGGCGACGTATGCGGAGCGGGCGGCGCGGTGTTCGTCAGCCCGCTCGGCGGGTCGCTCAGAAGCGGCCGGAGAGGGTCAGGCCGGCATAATTGAAAGTCAGCGTCGGCTGCAGGCGGAGCTGGTTGTGGGTGATGTAGCGCATCAGCTTGAGGTTGCGGTTGTAGGCGGCGCCGTGGGTGAGCAGGCCGACGCCGACGACGCCCATGGCCTGGCCGATGCCGATGCCCGCGAGGTAGCCGCTCATGCGCCTTCCCATGCACTGGCGGAACTCGGGGACGTTGCCCTCGACGACCTCGGGGCCGCCGAGGTCACCGCCGGCCATGTCGACGATCGGGCTGCGCTCGTTGCAGGTGGAGAAGCCGAGGACGTCGGCGAACGAGGCGATCCGGACGCCGATGTAGGTGACGATGCCGGCGGTCATGATGCCGGCGCCGAGGCCGATCTGCAGGCCCGCGTTCTGCTGGCGCTCGCCCCCGAAGGCGGTGCGGTGGGCGGCCCAGCGGCCGCGCATCGAGCCGCCGCCGGCGGCGAAGGCGAAGGCGGCGGTGTTGGAGAGGAGGCCGATGGGGGCGAGGATCCCGAGCGCCGCGCTGCCGAAGGCGCACTGGTCGAAGCCGGAGACGCTCTGGGCCTCGTTGTCGTAGCTCAGGTTCTGGCACAGGCGGCTGGCGGCGATCACTCGCCCGAGGTTGGCGCCGAAGCCGATGCCGCCGAGGACGCCGGCGGTGGCGAGGAGGCCGGTGCCGCGCCAGCGCGGCTCGGGCGGGCGGGCGGAGGACGGGGCCGGGACGGAGGCGGTGTCGGCGGCGGGCGCAGGCGCGGGCCCCTCGGGCTGCGAAGCGGGCGCCGCGGGCTGGGCGGCGAGGAGGACGGAGAGGGCGAGGGAGACGGTGGCGGCCATGGGAGTGGTGACCTTTAAAAGATGTC
This sequence comes from Nannocystis pusilla, assembly GCF_026626665.1. Classification (GTDB taxonomy): domain Bacteria; phylum Myxococcota_A; class Polyangia; order Nannocystales; family Nannocystaceae; genus Nannocystis; species Nannocystis pusilla. The sequence continues at coordinate 3,854,824 of NZ_JAPNKE010000002.1, read as the reverse complement.
CGAAGGGACATGTGTTGCGATTCGCCACGGCGAGGCGCGAACACGTCGCGGTGCGGCCGGGGGAGCTCGCGGGGCGGTCACCGCGGTGCGGGCGCGAGCTCGGCGCGCCGCGCGGTCCGTACGATGACCACGATCGGGTAGCGCCGATCCGGGGGGCGACGGATCAGTGCGACCGGATCGGCGAGCTCACCCGGTTTTGACGCTGTTTGCCGAAACCGGGCCCTGGACGGGGCTCAGGCGCGCGCAGAGCTGCTGTTTTCTGCAACAGCGTCGGCGATGAGGTCGGCGACGATGTGGGCCTGCTCCGCAGTGATGCACAGCGGCGGGCAGATGAATAAAAGGTCGTCGCGGTACGGGACGTAGGCGCCGCGCTCGAGCAGGCGGGCGGCGACGGGCGCGGCCGGGCGGTCGAGCTCGAGGCAGCGCATCAGGCCGAGGCCGCGGGCGTCGCGGACGGCGCCGTGAAGGTCTGGCCTTTGGGACATGTCCTGAAAGCGCTGGGCGAACACTGCGCCGACCTGGTCGGCGCGCTCGATCAGGCGCTCCTCGGCGTAGACCTCGAGGGCGCCGAGGGCCGCGGCGCAGCCGACCGGGTGGGCGTAGTGGGTGACGCCGCACCACAGCTTGTGGTCGTCGAAGTGGGCGGCGACGGCGGCCGAGACCATGACGGCCGACAGCGGGGCGTAGCCGCTGGTGAGGCCCTTGCCGAGGACCATCATGTCGGGCTTGACGCCCCAGTGCTCGCGCGCGAACCACCGGCCCGTGCGGCCGAAGCCGCTGAAGATCTCGTCGTCGACGAGGAGGATGCCGTGGCGGTCGCACACGGCCCGCACCGCCGGCCAGAAGTCGGGCGGCGGGTGCTGCATGCCGTTGGTGCCGGTGAAGCCCTCGAGCACGATCGCGGCGATGGTCTCGGGGCCCTCGCGCTCGACGACCTCGTGCAGGCTCTGGACCCACGCCGAGGGCTCGCCGGCGGGTACGGGGTAGGGGTCGTCGATGTGGATCGCGGGCGGCAGGTCGGCGGCGAACGGGGCGCGGCGCGGGTCGCCGCCGATGCCGAGGGTCGCCAGAGTGGCGCCGTGGTAGCTGCGGCGGCGGGTGACGATCTTGCTGCGGCCGGTGACGAGGCGGGCGATCTTGATCGCGTTCTCGACCGCCTCGGCGCCGCCGGAGGCGAGGAAGGCCCGCTCGAGGCCGGTGCGCTCGGCCAGGACCGCGGTGAGCTGCTCGCGGACGCCTATGCGCATGTTGGGGCCGGCGACCGGGAGCTCGCGGATCTGGGCGATCATCCGCTCCTGGATGTGCTTGTTCCCGTGGCCGGCGTTGACGTTGTAGGTCTGGCTCTCGAGGTCCCACAGCCAGCCGTGCTCGCGGGTGTGGAAGCGGGCGCCCTCGGCGGCGTCGACGGTGAGCGGGTGGGCGTGGCGCTGGGCGCTCCAGGTGTAGAAGATATGGCTCATGGGACAGGTCCTCCGCGCCAGCGGTCGAGCTTGACGACGGTGAACGGCTCGGTCTGGCCGCAGCCGCGGCCGACCAGGACCTCGCCGCGGGTGAGGTCGACGACCATGCGGCCGCAGGTCTTCGAGGCCGATGGGTCGCCGCCGGCGTCGTCGATGTGCGAGCAGACCGAGCGCGGCCAGCCGTCGTGGCTCGACAGCATGGTCCACAGGGCGCGCGCGTCCTGCGGGCGCTGCTGGACGTAGAGGGTGGTCGCCAGCTCCATGCGGCGGAACGAGGTGCTGGCCTTCGGGACAGCTTCGTGGCGGCGCAGGACCGGGTCGAAGCAGTGGTTGGTGTGCAGGTGGGCCGCGCGGGCGCCGGTCTGGGTGACGACCTTGAGCTTGCCGGAGGTCTCGACGCCGTAGAACTCGCGGCCGTCGGCGATCATGTAGTGGTGGCCGGACGACAGGCGGGTGCGCAGCAGCAGGTCGCGGGCCTCGCGGGCGCTGGCGCAGGCGAGCATGGCGCGCACGAGCGCGGGCCAGACGACGCCGACCTGGCCGTCGGTGCTCGTCAGGTTGTTGATGGTGACCGCGAGGCCGCGGGCGCTGACGCCGGTCATGCCGAGGCAGCCGGTGAGGGTGAAGCAGACGAACTCGTCGTCGCCGCTCCTCGGCTTGATGCGGATGGCCCGCACGTACGGCTCGGCGGTGCCGTGCATGTCCCAGGTCTGGCCGAGCACCGGGGCGTCACGGCCGGGCAGGTAGACGGCCGTGCAGCCGCCAGGGTCGTCGGCGTTGAGGTTGAGGGCGCGGAAGGTGTCCTCAGAGACAGGGTCTTCGGGACATGTCCCTTCGAGCACGCTCGGCGGGACGTCGCGCAGGTCGGTGTAGTGGTTGAGGATGATCACCGCCTCGGGGGCGAGGTCGGCGCCGCGGGCGATGCCCCGCAGCTCGGCGGACAGCGGCGCGGAGAAGTTGTCGAGCAGCGGCAGGTGCAGCCGGGCGACGGCGTCGAGCTGGGCGCGATCGGCGAACGAGCCCTTCTTGAGCGCGAGCGCGGCCCGGATCTCGGCGAGCTCGCGGATCTCGGCCCGCCACTGCTCGCCGTGGGCCTCGCCGCGCGAAGCCGGGTCGTCTTGATCGAACAGGAACGGTGCGAAGGAGTCGGTCACGCGGGGCTCCGGGCCTCGTCGATCGCGGCCAGCACGCGGCGGCGCAGGTCGCCGGTGATGGTCGCGGGCGAGATGGTGAGCGGCGGGGCGAACACGAGGGTGTCGGGCAGGCCGTTGCCGAGGTAGAGGCCGCGGTGGAGGCAAGCCTGGTCGACGGCCTCGGCCAGGGCGACGCTGGGGAAGGTGATGGTGCGGTAGAGGCCGACGCCGCCGAGCCGCGCGCCGGGGCAGGCGGGCAGGACGTCGCGCTGCAGCAGCTCGTCGAGGGCGGCGATGGCCTCGCCGAGGTCGAGCCGCCGGGCGGCCCGCAGGTGCTCGTGGGCGCGGACTGCCGACAGCTCGTCGCCGTCCCAGGTGGAGATGAGCACGAGCGGCTTCTTGATGAAGTAGCGGTCGCCGACGAAGATGTGGCCGATCTGGCCGCCGGGGTACCAGAGCACCATGTCGGGCACGACGTCGGCCGGCAAGGCGTCGACGCCCCACGCCGACGTGCCGCCGCGGTAGCAGCCGCTGGCGGTCTCGACGAGCACGAGCGGGATGTCGTGGGCCTTGCAAGCGGCAGCCAGCGCCCGCGCGGTCTCGCCGGCGAGGACCCGGCCCGAGCGCTCGCCGACGACCTCGACGAACAGGCCGAGGAGCTTGTCGGCGCCTTGCTTTTCGACCAGGTCCTTCAGGCCAGCTTCGAACCCGGCCAGGTCGGCCTCGGGGTGCGGCAGGCGCGGGAACTCGAACAGCGCCAGGCCGTCGCCGAAGCCGGCCGGGTCGGACAGGCTGCGCGCGGCGGCGGTGACGTGGCCGAGGTAGCCGCCCTCGAGGCCGACGGCGAGCTGGCCCTGCGGGCGGCTGAGGCGGAGGCAGCGGAGCGCCTTGTCGACGGTCTCGTCGCGCGAGGTGGTGAAGTACATGTGCCCGGTGCCGCGCGGGGCGACGAGGCGCAGGTGCTCGGTGTAATGGACGGTGTCGATGGTGGCGTAGTTGCTGAGGTTGATCTTGCTGGCGGTCGGGCCGACGAGCTCGTGGCTGGCCATGAACGCCGGCGCGGGCCCGAACGGCTGCTGCAGGCCGCTGGCGAGGTCGAGGATGCCCTCGTCGGGCGGGGTCTTCGGGGCCGGCGGCGGGACCAGCGGGATCCGGTAGTAGTCGGCGAGCGCGTTGCCCTCGTACTGGTGCGTCAGGCGGGCCACCGGGAAGGCGCCGTACGAGCGGTTGAGCGAGGCCATGGCGTCGGTGGTGCCGACGCGGTTGCGGCCGGACACGAAGGAGAAGCCGTGGACCTTGGCCCACTGGACCTGGGCGCGCTTGAGCAGGCGACCGACGCCGCGCGACCGCGCGGCCTCGGCGACGGTGACGTCGGCCGAGTAGAAGGTGTCGCCGAGGCCGAGGCGCTCGTCCTGGCTGGCCCCCGAGACGCCGCGGAAGCCCTCGAGCGGGCCGCCGAAGCAGAAGCCGAGGATGGCGCCGGTGGCGGTGTCGACGGCGCACAGGCCGAGGCCGGTGGTCGCGGCGCGGCGCAGGTAGGCCTCGCTGTCGCGCCGCGCGGGCTCGTAGCTGGCGTTCTCGATGACCATGATCTGCGGCCAGTCGCGCTCCTCGATCGGGCGCACGATCACCGCGGGGTCGCTGTCGGGCGACTGACCCTCGGGGGCCCAGTCCTTGGCTGTCTTGTCGGACAGGCGCGCGAGCGACTCGTGGATCCGCTTGAACAGGTCGTCGACGACGCGCTCGTCCCAGGCGGCGCTGAAGCGGAAGCGGATCGTGCGCTCGCCGGCCGGGTAGGTCATGAGGCCCCGCTGGTAGCGCTGGTCGATGAAGGCGGTCTGGGCGGCGCTGTCGGGCAGGTCGAAGGCGAGGGCGGTGCCGGCGAGGCGGACGTCGCCGACGAGGCCGGGGAAGGCCTCCGCGAGGGCCTCGGCGCGCGGGCGCAGCAGCTGCTCGAGGTAGGCCTGGTCGCGCGAGGTCTCGAGCTGGATGAGGCCGCGCAGCGCCGAGGCGACGTGGACCTGGTTGCTCTCGGGGTCGGGCCAGCGCGACAGGACGACGCCGAGGCAGGCCTTCTTGGCGCAGGTCAGGATGTCGGGCGCGGTGGCCTCGTCGCCGCCGAGGCCGAGCCGCGTCCACCAGAAGAACGGGCCGCCGGTGGCGAAGCCGGTCTGCACCTCGTCGACGACGAGCGGCAGCTTGCGCGCGCGGGCCAGCTGGCACAGTCCGAGCAAGAACTCGCGGCGCAGGTAGACGTCGCCGCCCTCGGCCTGCATCGGCTCGACGACGATGGCGTAGATCTCGTGGCCGCGCGCGTCGAGCAGGCGCTCGACCTCGCCGAGGTCGGCGCGGCTGAACACGGCCTCGTAGCCGGCGAACTCGAAGGGCGCGCGCTTCTCGGGGTTCCAGGTGGCGCCCAGGGTGGCGAGCGTGCGGCCGTGGAAGCCGTCGCGGAAGGCGAGCACGCGGCGGCGCGGGCCGTTCACCGGCGGCGGCGCGTGCAGGCGAGCGATCCGCAGCGCCTTCTCGTTGGCCTCGGCGCCCCCGGCGCAGACGAAGCTGACGTGGTCGAGCGCGGGCGGGGCCAGCCGCTCGAGCGCCTCCTCGTAGGCGGCGAGCTCGGGCACGTGGTGCACGGTGGTGTCCGGGTTGCTCCACAAGCAGTGCTCGAAGCGGCCGGTGTAGAGCGCCTTGACGATGCCCGGGTGATAAAAGCCGTGCGTCTGGGTGGCGATCTGTGAGCAGGCGTCGAGCAAGGTGAGCGGCCGGGCGTCGACCGAGACCATGTAGGGGCCGGAGCTGCGGCGGGTGTCGACGACCATCGGCTTCTTCTCGCGGACGGTGAAGCCGCCGCCGTAGAAGCGCTCGAGCAGCGCCGCCGACTCCGGCAGCTCGCCGCCCGGCGGGATCCGGACGCGCCTCGTCTCGCGTTCGAAGATCGCCCGCGGGCGCGGCGCCTCGGCCCGTTGGCTGGCCTCGAGCGCGTCGAGCCGGGCGTTGAGGTCGAGGTCACGGCCTGAATTCGGTTCAATAGACACGTCTCGAAGTGTATCGCCGAGGTCGCACGATCGCTGTGCTGTCCCTGCGGCGGGCGGTGAGGCCGCCCTCACGCGTGGGCCGATTCACGCGCGCGCGCCGGCCGGCGGAGCCCCGGGTGGTGGACCGCACGCGGCGGCGGGAGTAGGCTCGCGCCATGGCCCGGGCCGATCTTCACACGGCGTTTTTCGGCGGGCGGGGCTTCACGCTCTACCACGCCTCCGGCGCGCACGGCAGTCGCCCGCTCACGCCGCACTTCCACGACGAGTACCTGATCTGCGCCCAGCTGGCGGGCCACGAGGAGTGCCACGTGGCGGGTCGGCTGTTCAGCTTCGACCCGGGCGACGTGGTGCTGATGAACCCGCAGCAGGTCCACACCGGCAACGCCCGCGGCAGCAGCGACGTCGATTACATCACGCTCTACGTCGACCGCCGGCTGGCGCTCGGGCTGGTCGAAGACGCGGCAGGGCCCCGCTGCGCGCCCGAATTCACCAGCGTGCGCGTGACCGGCCGCGTCGAGCTGGTGTCGGCGATCACGGCGCTGCACGACCTGGTCCGCAGCGACAACGCGCCCGGGCGCACGCTCGAGGTCGAGGCCGCGCTGCAACACGTGGTCAGCCACGCGTTCACCGAGTTCTCCAACCTGCGCGAGCCGCTGCGCCGCTCGACCAACCGCATCGCCCACCGCAAGATCGCCCGCGTGGTCGATTACATCCGCAGCCTCGACCCGCGCATCGACCCGACCACGCTGTCGCTCGACGAGCTGGCGAGCGTCGCCGAGCTGTCGAAGTACCACTTCCTGCGCCAGTTCGCGCAGGTGGTCGGGATGACCCCCGGCGCCTATCTGCGCACGCTCCGGCTGTGCCAGGCGGCCCGCGAGCTGCGGACGTCGCGGCGCTCTATCCTCGAGATCGCGCTGGGCGCCGGCTTTGCCGACCACCCGAGCTTTCGCGGGCTTTCGCCCGCCATATGGGGATGACGCCGAGCCAGTACCAGGCGTTAGGTCCGCTTTAGCCGGCGGCTCGGGCCTGGCGTGGGCGGCCACCCGCTCGGCGTCGTCGTCGAGCAGGGCGGGGTCCATGTCGGCGTCCGGGTCGTCCTCGTCGTCGACCTCGTCGTCCTCGCTGTCGGCGGCGCGCGCCTTCAGCTCGGCCAGGGCCGGGCGCAGGGCGAGCAGGCCGAGGTGGCCGGGCACGACCGCGAGGCCGAGGGTGAGCTGCTCTTCGGCCGCGGCCGCGTCCTCGCGCTCCAGGGCGTCGCGCACGGCGGCCTCCTGGGCGGCGGCGAACATCGGGTTGGCGGCCAGGGCGGCGGCGGCCAGGGCGGCCCGCTCGGCGCCGGCCTTGGCCGCAGCGCCTGTCTTCTCGGACATGGCCTTGGCGCCATGCCCCGAAGGACCTGGCTTGTCGGGCATGTCCTCCGAGCCCTGCGCCGAAGCGCCTGGCTTTTCGGACATGCCCGCGAGCGCGAGGCAGGCCAGCGCCAGGCAGTGGGCGCGCAGGCCCGGCTCGGCGGCCAGCTCGGCGGCCTTGCGGAAGGCGGCGACCGCGTCGCCGGGCTTGCCGTCGCCGAGGCGGACGCGGCCGAGCTCGAGGTGGCCCCACACGAAGTCGGGGGCGCGGCGCAGCAGCTGGCGCAGCTCCTGGGCCGCGCCGCGCAGCTCGCCGGCGCGGCGCAGCGACTGGGCCAGGCGGAAGCGGGCCAGCGGGGCGTCGGGGTCGAGGTCGAGGTGGCGCCGCAGCATCCGGCGCTCGGCCGCGGGGCTGAGCTCGCCGTCGTCGCCGAACAGGTCGGCCTGGTACTCGCCGTCCTCGTCGAACAGGACCGAGAACTCGCCGAGGAGGGCCAGGACCATGCGGTCGACCGAGGAGGCGCACGGCAGGCGCTCGCCGTCCTCCTCGACGAGGACGACGTCGGCGCCCTCGGCGTGCGGGTCGGCGGCGAGGACGAGGAGGTCGCGCCCGCGCTCGCCGATGACGCGGTCACCCGGGTGCAGCCGGCCGTCGGCGGCGGCGGCCTCGGTGGCCCCGGCGTGCTCGGCCAGCGGGTAGACCCGCGCCTCGCCGCCGCCGAGGTCGATGCCGTCGTAGGTGGCCCACAGCAGGGCGATGTCGGGCGCGAGGCCGGAGGCGGCGAGGGCCCGCGCGTCGGCCGGTCCTCCGGCGTCGTGAAGGCCCTCGGGGGCGTCGCGCAGGCGGTCCTCGATGCGGTCGAGGTTGTTCAGGACGCGCCGGCGCTCCTCGCTCATGGCGGGGCCTCCTAGCACGGCGGGCGGGCGCGCGCCAGATGGGGCCAGGGACGGCGCAGACGGCGGTGCAGGGCGCCCGGCGAGGGCGTGAGGGCCGACACGGAGGGCGGTGGTGCGAGCACCGGCGTGCAAGCGCTGGTGCGATGTCGGCGCCGGCGGTGCGAGGTCCTCGCGGACATCGCTGAAGCGCAGGTCATGACTCGGCGGCGCGGAGGGCGGGGATGGGTACGCGGATCGATCGAGGCGACCACGAGGGACCGCGCGGGGGTCGAACGGGAATCGGGGTCCTGTCATTCGTGCGCCGGGCCAATCGAGGAGGGACGGTCCGCGGGAAATCGGGTGCGGTGAGCGAGGCGGTGCCAGGTCGCGCGTCGAGGACCTGGAAGAGCCTCGTCCTCGTATTGTCGGAGGTTCTCATCGGTCGCGCCGGCGGAGTGTCCCGTGACCACGCCGCGGTTCGCATCCGTGTGCGTGCATGGAATCCAGGCTGTCGAGCGGCGACCTCGACGAGCGCGCGTGCCCGCGATCAGCCGGCGGCCTGCGCCTTGGCGGCGGTGGCGAGCACGACCTGGCCGCCGTCGCGGGCGCCGACGATCACGAGCTCGCCGAGGTTGCCGGTCATGGCCGCGAACACCGGGCCGCTGGGCTGGAAGCCGGCGGGGAGAGCGACGCTGCGCCACGCGCCGGCGGGATCGCGGTGCAGCAGGCCGGTCTCGGTCTGGGCCCACATGCCGCCGTCGCTGGTCGGCCAGAGCGCGGCGAGGCGAGCGCCCGCAGGCAGGGCCTCGAGCTTCCAGCCGCCGGTCTCGTAGTGCAGGACGTGGTTGGTGACGTTGTGGGTGGCGTCGTGCAGGGCGATCGACACGCTGTGCTTCTGCCGCGGGATGGTGTGCTCCCATTCCCAGGCGCCCGGGGGCAGCGGGGTGCTGTTCGTCTGCACGCAGGTCTCGTCGGCGCAGGCGAGCTGGACGTAAGACGTGACGTCGTCGGTCGAGAGGACGTAGAGGTCGCCGGCCTTGCTCTCGACGAAGTCGCGGATCGATCCGCGCACCACCGGCATGGCGGGATCGGGGGCGCCGTTGCCGGCGATGCGCACGAGGCTGTCGCGGTGGACGGCGAGGAAGCCGACGTTCCAGCTCTTGCGCACGGGGCCGAGGTCGTCGGCCATGACCCATTGATCGACGCCGATCGCCTGCGGGACCCACCGGCTCTGGCCGCGCAATCGATGCAGTCGCAGCCGCGAGAGGACGGCGCGATCGTTGGTGTGGCCGATCTCGACGGCCCAGGCCTCGTCGGGCCAGTGGCCGCTGAGCCGGCCCGGCCTGGTCGAGACGGCGGCCGGGTTCCAGGCGCCGGTGGCGTCGAGGGTGAAGAAATTCGGGGGCTCGCCGGCGAGCACGCCGGTGGCGAAGTATTGAAACCCCTTGGGCACGGTGTCGGCGGCGAGGGTGACGACGTCGCGCCATTGGACGGTGTGCTCGGTGGAGGCGATCGAGGCGGCGACCAGGGCGATCGGGGCAGCCGGCGCGGCGGGGTCGGCGGCCGGATCGGCGGCGGGATCGGTCGCGGGGGCGTCCGAATCGGCGTCGGCGAGCGAGGGCAATGCGGGCGGGTCCGGCGGGGTCGGTGCATTGGCAGGAGCCGGCGGGGCGGCGGGCGCGGGCGGGGCCGCAGGCGCGGGCGGAGCCGCAGGCGCGGCCGCGACGGGGGCCGCGGGCGGGGCTTCGGGGGCAGCAGGGGCGGCGGGCGTCGGCGCGGCCTCGGCGGTCGGCTTGGCGTCGCGGGGCGGGGGATTGGCGGTACAGGCGGCGCCGAGGCAGACGGCGGCGATCGACGCGAAGAGGATGGTGGCACGATCGGTCGTCGTCATGGCGAGCTCGCAGGTGTGATTGGAGGCAGGCGCCCCTCGGCGAGGCGAATCGTATCAGCGATCGTCGAGGTTTCGGGGCGGTCGGGATCGCGCGCGTCGACGCGCTCGAGGTCGATCCGCCACACCAGCTCGGCGGCGCCGCCCGGGCCGGCGGGCCGCAGCTCGAGGCGGACCCGGGCGGCTCCGTGGATCCGATCGTCGGCGACGGGGAGGTCGGCGTCGTGGCGCAGGCGGCCGTCGGGATGGTGCCGGGGGACGAAGTGACGCGCGAGGTAGCGGACGTCGCGGGCGAGCTCGCGGCCGTCGGCGTCGACGAGGGCGGCGTGGACCGCGAGGCGGCGGAACAGGTCGCCGGTGGGGAAGGCGTGGCCGACGTCGCGCGTGCGCAGGTCGAGCGCGAGGGCGTCGCCGTCGCGCCGGGCGAGGACTTCGAGCGCGCGCTGCATGGCCGCGGGATCGCGCGTGGAGGCGAATCCGTGGTCGGCGCCCGGCATGTGACAGTCGGCGCAGCTGCGATCGGCGTGCGCCGAGGCGCGGTGCTCTCGCATGGTGGTCTGCATCATGGTGCCGGGGGCGCGACCGCTGCCCTCGGGGAAGTCGAACTCGTGGCAGCGGGCGCAGGTGTGCGTGGCGAACGAGGGATCGCGGCGCAGGCCGTGCGGGGCGTCGCTGCCGGTGCGCGCGGCCCCGGTGACGATCGTCGCGGGACCGCCGTGACAGGCGAGGCAGCCGACGCCGAGCGCGTCGGCCTCGCTCGCGGGCAAGCGCGCGTGCTCGGGGGCGTGACACTCGCGGCAGAACGGGGTCGGCTCGCGGGCGTAGGCGCGCTGGAAGTCGGCGTTGGTGAAGGCGGCGTGGTGCCGCGAGCGCGCCCAGGCGTCGGCGATCTCGCCGTGACAGGCGGCGCACTCGTCCTCGCGCGGGAGCCAGGTGGCGGCGGCCTCGCGCGCGCTCGGGGCACGGCGCTCGTCGCAGGCCGGCAACAGCGCGGCGAGCAGGACGAGGAGGCGGCGCGGGCCCACGGCGAGGACGATAGCGAAGCTGGCGGCGGGGTTTCAAGGCGTCCGCGGGGCGGCCCGGAGCGGCGCGAGGCGAGCACGCGCGCCGGCGCGAGCGAGGGCGCGACGGTCGTCGAGCGGGGCGCGGAACACCGCCATGGGGCCGTCGAGGTGGCGCTCCGGGTACGCGCGACCGAGGTCGAGGCGGGGCGGCGGGTCGCTGGCGCGTGCGCGGATGCACGAGACATCCGGGCGAGTCCGATTGGATGGAGAGGACAGGGTATCACCGTCGCGATTCGTCGCGGCGATCGTCGGAGCGCCGGCCTTTGCGGGTCCACGCGGCGCCGGTGTCCGCGACCGGTCGGGCGCGGCCGGGGCGAGTGCGATTCGATGGAGGAGCGTAGAGGCAGCGGATCGGTCACGATATTGTGATCGTGGACAGCGGCGGCAATCGTCAGAGTGGCGGCCGCTGCGGCCGCGGCGAATGCCTCGAGGAGGCGCGCTACGATTGGCCGGCCGTCGCGCTCGCGGGCGAGAGCGGCAGGTCGACGCAGAACGTCGAGCCCTGGCCGGCCTCGCTGACCAGGCGGATGCGCCCGCCGTGCGCCTCGACGATGGTGCGCGTGATGTAGAGGCCGAGGCCGAGGCCGCCGTAGTGCCGCGACGAGACGCCGCGGCGGAACCGCTCGAACAGCTGCGTCTGCACCTCGGCCGGGATGCCGATGCCGTGGTCCGTGACGCACAGCCGCGCGAACCCGTCCTCGGAGGTCACGGCGATCTCGATCGGCGCGTTCTCGCCGAACTTGATCGCGTTGGCGATCAGGTTGGTCACGACCTGCTCGAGGCGGTACGGGTCCCACTGGCCGACGACCGGCTGCTCCGCGTGCATCGTGAGGGTGCTGCCCGACTGCGCCGCTGGTCGTCGAACTGGGCGACGGTCTCGATGACCAGCGCGCGCAGGTCGACGGGCTCCCGGTTCAGCTCGAGCCGCCCGGCCTGGATCCGCGAGACGTCGAGGAGCATGTCGACGAGGTCGGCGAGGCGCTGGACCTGGCGGCTCGACACCGCGACCACCGAGCGCGCGCGCTCGACGTCGACGCCCCGCGCGAGCCGCTTCTCCAGCGACTGGACGGCGAGCTGCAGGCTGGTGAGCGGGGTGCGGAGCTCGTGCGAGGCGATCGAGATGAACTCGTCGCGCTGACGCACCGCCTCCTCCGCGGCGGCCCGCGCGTGCCGCTCGTCCATGAGGAGCCGGTCGCGCTGCCGCTCGGCGTGGACGCGCGCGGTGACGTCGCGGAAGCTCCAGACGCGCCCGACCACGCGCTCGCCGAGGCGCTGCGGCTGCGAGTAGCGCTCGAACACCCGCCCGTCGGCGAGCGTGATGATGGCGACCGCGCTGTCCTCGGGCGTGGCGTAGAGGGCGTCGATGCCGCGCAGGAACTCCTCGGGATCGGCGAGCTGGTCGCGGACGAACATCCGGAACGCGCGGTCGGACTCGGTGGCGAGGACGTGATCGGGGATCCGCCACATCTCGACGAACCTGCGGTTGTGACGCACGACGCGCTGCGCGGCGTCGACGACGAGGATGCCGTCGGCGGTCGACTCCAGGGTCGCCTCGAGCAAGGAGTGAGAGCGGCGCAGGACGTCCTCGGCCCGCTTGCGGGCGGTGACGTCGGTCGAGATGCCGCACACGCCGCCGGGCTTGCCGTCGGGATCGCGGAGCGGGAACTTGAGGGACAGGTAGGTGCGCGGGCCGTCGCGGCGCGGCGCGACCTCCTCGATCTCCATCAGCCGATCCTGCTCGACCACCAGGAGATCGTTGGCGCGGTAGACGTCGGCCTGGTCGCCCGGGAAGAGGTCGTGGTCGGTCTTGCCGATCACCTGGGTGCGGTTCAGGTGGAACAGCTCCTCGAAGCCGCGGTTGACGAGCATGTAGCGGCCCGCGTGATCCTTGGCGAACACGACGGCGGTGGTGTTGTCGACGATCGATTGCAGGAGCAGCTGGTTGTCGCGCAAGAACGCCTCGGCGCGCCGGCGCTCGGCGTTCTCCTGCTGCAGGTCGGCGTAGAGGCGGGCGTTCTCGATCGAGATGGCGGCCTGGGCCGACAGCAGGCGCAGCAGCTCGACGCGGTCGGGGGTGAAGGCGGAGCGGGTGAGGTCGTTCTCGAGGTAGAGGATGCCGGCCAGGCGGCCCTTGCAGACGATCGGAGCGGCGAGCGAGGAGTAGGGCGCGGCGCGGGCGAAGCAAGGGTCGCGGCCGAAGGGGCCGTCGAGCGCGCGGTCGTCGAGGAGGATGGTCTCGCGGGTGCGCGCCACGTAGGTGATGACGCTGTGCGGCAGGTCGGTGCGGCCCTCGAGCGGCGCCGCGCCGAGCACGTGGACCGCAGCGTCGCCGATCCGGTGCTCGGCCTCGACGACGAGCCGGCCGTCGCGCAGCAGCAGCAGCACCCCGCGCCGGGCCCCGGCGTTCTCGACGAGGATCCGCATGAGCGCGTCGAGCAGGCGGTCGAGGACGATCTCGCCGGAGATGGCCTGGGTGGCCTTGAGCACCGAGCCGATGTCGAGGGTGGCGCCGGCGGGCGCGGCGAGCAGCTCGCCGGGCACGAGGTCGGGGTACGCGCGTTCGAGGCGTCGCATCGCTGCGGTCGCGCCCCAGCGTCCGTAGGCGCGGTGGGCCTCGGCGAGGTAGGCGCGGGCGATGGTGGCCTTGCCGCGCGCGCGGAAGGCCAGGCCGGCGAGCTCGTTGGCGAGGGCCTCGTCGTGGAGGTAGCCGCCGCGCTGCGCGAGGGCGATGGCCTCGTCGTAGCGGTCGCCGGCGGCGCGTGCGTCCCCGCGGGCGCGCCTCAGCTCGGCGTCGAGGAGGACGCTGCGGTGGGCGAGGTTGTCGGGGCAGAGGGCCGTCCAGCGCGACAGCTTGGCGGCGAAGTCCTGCGCGCGGGCGAGGAAGCGGGCGCGCTCGTCGGGTTCGACGACCTCCGCCGCCTGCGTGAGGGCGATGCCGCCGTAGAAGTGGAACGCAGGGTTGCCGTGCCAGGCCGCCACGGCCGGGATCTCGAGGTTCAGCGCCAGGGCGATGCGGGCCGCGGCCTCGAACGCGCCCTGGAACACGTCGAGGAGCACGATGTAGAAGTGGGCGAAGAAGAGGGACGCCCGGTTGTCGATCCGGCGCGACGCGGCCACGACCTCGTCGATGTCGATCCACTCGCCCTTGAGTTTGGCCGGGTTCGCGGTCTCGACCGAGAGCTGGTGCGCGAGCTGGCCGACCGCGCCGACCATCCAGGTGATGGTGTCGAACTTGTCGAGCTTGCGGATCGGCTGGAGGCTCGCTGCCTCGGCGAGCAGGTCGGACAGCGGCAGGCCGCGCAGGAGGCTGTTGGTGATGAGGTTGACCGTGTTGTAGAACGACCAGATGTATTGACCGGTCTCGAGGCCGGTGCGCATGCCGACGAGCAGCGGCTCCCTGCAGGCGGCGTAGGGCTCCTTCCACGGCTGGATGAAGGCGCCCCACATGTTGCAGACGATCGACTCCGTCTTCTTGTCGGGGTCGCGCTCGGCGAGCGCCACGGCCGCGCGCCCGAGGCGGTAGCCGAGCTCGATGTCCCCGCGCGCGCACAGGAACATGGCGAACAACACGCAGCCGTAGGACGCGGTGGTCGACAGGCCGTGGCGGAAGGTGTTCTCGACGGCCTTGGCGACGGTGATGCCGAGGTTGTTGGTGGCGAGGAAATAGCAGGGGACGAACAGCTCCTGCAGGGTGTCCTGTAGGGCGCAGATCTCGGGGTCCCGCAGCGGCGGCAGGTCCGGCAGCGCCGCCAGCGTCTTCTCGCGGACGAGCGCCATGGTCGCGTCGATCTGGGCGTCGACCATGGCCTGATCGGGGAAGGGCGGCAGGTCGATGCCGAACGGACGCAAGGCGGCGAGCCCCTCCGCGAGCGCGGCGGGCAGGTCGTTCTTCAGCACCTGCACCTTCATCTTGAGCCGCAGCACCTCGCTGCGCTCGATCCGGCTCGCGGCGCGCTGCAGGCAGTCGGAGAGGAGCGCGAGGGCCTCGTCGTGCCGACCGCACAGCGAGAGCATGAGGGCGGTCTTCTTGGCGTACTCGGCCCGCAGCGCGTAGTGCGAGGTCCAGGCGTCGTCCGGGAGGCGCAGGACGCCCGAATGCAGGTAGCGCAGCGCGGCGCCGAAGGCCGCCGAGTCCTCGGCCCGGCGCGCGGCCTCGAGGCTCAGGCGGGCGAGGTTCAGCCGCTCGGCGGGGTCCGACACGAGGTCGCCGGCGCTGTTCAGGTGGCCGACGACGTCGAACAGGCTCTGGCTGTCCGTGAGGTCGAGCTTGGCCGCGAGCAGGCGACCGATCCGGAGGTGGAAGCCGGGCCGGTCCGCCTCCGGCACCATGGCGTAGGCGCCCTCCTGGACCTTGTCGTGGGCGAAGCGGTAGCCGTCGCGCCCGGCGATCACGAGCCCCTCGCTCACGGCGGGGTCGAGGCGGGCGTAGGCGTCCTCGGGCGAGCACTCGCTGACCGCGGCGAGGACGTCGAGGTCGAAGCGGTGGCCGATCGCGGCGGCGAGCTCGAGCGCCTGCACGGTGGCCGCGGGCAGGCGCGCGATGGTGCGGACCATGAGGTCGACGACGTTGTCGGTGTAGCCGAGCGCGTCGATGGCGGCGAGGTCCCAGCGCCAGCCCGAGCCCGCGGCGTAGGCGAGGACGCCGTGGTCGTGCAGCGAGCGGATGAACTCCTGCACGAAGAAAGGGTTGCCGCCGGTCTTGGTGAGCACGGCGTCGGCGAGCGGCCCGCAGTCGTGGCGTCGCAGGCTGTCGGAGAGCATCTCGATCAGGTGCGGGCGCGCGAGCGGAGTGAGGACGATGTCTCGCACGACGACGCCGGCGTCCGCGAGCATCAGGAGGAGCGGGTGCCCGGGCGCGACCTCGTTGTCGCGGTAGGCGCCGCAGAAGAACAGCGCCTCGAGCGAGTCGTCGGTGAGGAGGGCGCGCAGCAGCGAGAGGCTGGCGGCGTCGATCCACTGCAGGTCGTCGAGGAACACGACGAGCGGGTGGGCGCCGCGCGCGAGCACCGAGACGAAGCGCAAGAAGCACCACTTCAGCCGGTTCTGCGCCTCGATCGGGCCGAGCACCGGGACCGCCGGCTGAGGGCCCACCACGTGGGCGAGCGAGGGGATGACGTCGCAGACGACCTGCGCGCTCGGGCCGAGCGCCTCGAGGATGGCGCTCCGCCAGCGGAGGATGCGGGCCTCGCTCTCGGCGAGGAGCTGGCGCACGAGGTCGTCGAAGGCCTGGATCACCGCGCTGTAGGGCACGTCGCGGTGGTACTGGTCGTACTTGCCGCTGGTGAAGTAGCCGCTGCGGCGCGCCAGCGGCTTCAAGATCTCGTGGACCAATGAGGACTTGCCGATGCCCGAATAGCCGGAGACGAGGACGATCTCGCGGCTGCCCGCGCAGGCGCGCTCGAACGCGGCGGTGAGCGCCTCGATGTCGTGCTCGCGGCCGTAGAGCTTCTGGTGGATCCGGAACAGGTCCTGGCGATCGCGCTCGCCGAGGACGAACGGCTCGATCGCGCCGGTGCGGCGCAGGGCGTCGCGGCAGCGATCGAGGTCGGCGAGCAGGCCCTCGGCGCTCTGGTAGCGGTCCTCGGCGTTTTTGGCCAGCAGCTTGAGGACGATGGCGGAGACGGGCGCGGGGATCGTCGGATCGACGCGGTCGGGCGGGACGGGGGCGAGGGCGAGGTGGGCGTGGACGAGCTCCATCGGGTCCTGGGCCGTGAACGGGCGCAGTCCGGTGAGCGCCTGGTAGACGATGACGCCGAGCGCGTAGAAGTCGGTGCGGTAGTCGACGCCGCGGTTCATGCGGCCGGTCTGCTCGGGCGAGACGTAGGGCAGGACGTCGACGAGGACCGTCGCGGCGTAGGGCTGCTCGTGGGCGTGGGTGAGCTCGGCGTCGACGCCGAAGCCCTTGATCTTGATCGCGCCCGAGGCGCCGACGAGCACGTTGGGCGGGCGCAGGTCGCGGTGGATGAGCCCCGCCGCGTGCATGGCCGCGAGGCCCTCGGCGAGCGCGGCCGCGAGGTCGAGCGCCTCGGCCAGCGGCAAGCGGTGGGACGGGCGCGCGGCCAGGACCTGCGCGAGGTCGTGGCCCGGGAAGTCCTCGAGCACGACGATCAAGGCGCCGGCGAACTCCTCGACGCCGTGCACCGCGACGAGGCGCGGCGAGGCGAGGCGAGCGATGCGCTCGTACTGGTGCTTGAAGCGCGCGACCTCGGCGCCAGTGGATCCCTCGGCGCGCAAGATCTTCAGCAAGACCGGGGCGCCGTCGGCCTCGCGGCGCGCGCGGTGGATGCTGAAGTCGGCGGTTTCCTCGATCTTCTCGCGGAGCGCGTAGCCTCGCACGGCGATCATCGAAGACCCTGCTCGCTCGCCCGTGATCATGCCTCCGGGGGAGGAGGCTCGGCCCGCAGCTCCCGCCGTCCGCTGGAGATGGCCCCTTCCCAGCCCACCTAGCGTAGGCAGGCCGCCGCGCCTGGCAGCTCAAGATCTAGACAATTTGCGCGGCGCACCGCGACGCGCGGGAGACGACGAGGCGATGGAGGCCCGTCGTCGCAGCGCGCGGCGGCGATGCGGCAGGGACGTCACAGCGCGGCGAAGAAGCTCCAGATCGCGGGGCCGGCCCACGCGGGCCAGCCGTGGCCGCCGAGGTCGGGCTCGTCGTGCTGGCACCAATGCACGGGGAAGCCGGACTCGCAATCGTCATAGGCGACGCACGGGGCCGGGTCGACCGCGGCGGTCGTGTCGCCGCACGAATTGGCGGACAGCCAGTGGTCGCGCGCGCCCTCGCCTTGCGAGAGCGGGACGGTGGTGTCACCGGTGCCGTGCGCGAGCCAGGCGGCGACCTGGCCGGTGCAGGCGCTGAACGGGCCGCCGCCGGCGACGGGGGCGATCGCGCGGACGATGCCGCCGCGGGCGCAGCCGAGGGTGTTGGACATGTAGCCGCCGAAGCTGTGGCCGGTGCTGAAGACGCGGCCGGCGTCGATGCACAGGCGCGCGCCGACGTCGGCGAGGATGGCGTCGAAGAGGGCGACGTCTTCGTTGGCGGGGTCGAGGTCCCAGCCGGTCTGGTTGTCCATGTCGGCGAGCGGGAGGCCGTCGGGGTAGATGAAGATCGCCTGGCCCGCCGCGGCCTCCTCGACCTTGAAGTACAGGCGCGCGAGCTCGCCGTTGCCGCCGCGGCCGTGCCAGGCGAACACGAGCGGGTAGGCGTGGTCGGGGTCGTAGTCGGCGGGGATGACGAGGTCGTAGTCGCGCTCGATGCCGGCCGCCTCGATCTTCTGGGCCATGACGCCGGTGAACGGCGGGGGCTGACCGCAGGGCCCGGCGGGCGGGCTGGTGGTGACGGGCGGCTCGTCGGTGGTGGTGCCGGGCGTGAGGCCGGTGGTGACGGGCGGCTCGTCGCCGGTGGTCGGCGCGGTGGTCGGGACGGGGGCCGTCGGGTCTTCGGTTCCTGTCCCCTGGGACATGTTCCCGGAGACATCCGTGGCGGTGGGGTCGGTGAGGGCGCCGCCGTCGGCGGCGGTGGAGCAGGCGAGGAGGGGCAGGACGGCGAGCGCGAGGCGGTGGCGCATGGCGCACGGTAACGCGAGGGCCGAGGCGGGCGCCATGGGGCCGCGCAGGGCGCGAGCGCGGTCGCCGGACCGCAGGATGGGTGCCGCGAACCTGTCGCATGCGCGGCGCGGAGGAGAGAGTTCGCGCGAGCTGGCTGAAAGGTCAGGTGGGTCTCCAGGGGTGTGTCGCGCAGCTCGAGCGGGATCGCCCGACGGGACCCAGGGCGCCCGCCGCTCGCGCTTCGCCGAATTCACGCGGTCGCCAGCAACTCGATGTCGATTCGTACGTGACCCCCGACCTGGCGTTCATCCGTGACCTCGAATCGGAGGTGAAGCATGCCGGAGCTTCCGAGTGCAGCGCACCGTCGGACGCAAAACACCGGCCGAGCTCGCTCGCCCGGGACTTCGAGGCCCTCTGGCGCGCGAGCTCGGCGAGGCGCGCGTGATCGATCGGCGCGTCGGCGACCTTTACCCTCTCCCGATTGACACGCGAATGTCGATGAGGCCCCATCGTGCCGGGCGTATTACGCCCAGAACGAGGAGCCATGGGAATCATCGCGTTTTACGAGGGCAACAATGGCACGCAGAACCTCATCCAGACGGTCGAGGATACGCCGGGTCAAGACTTCCGGCCGGTCCAGAACGACGAGATCCGCTCGCTCAAGCTGTACGGTGTGCGAGCGGGAGCGGAGATCCGACTGTACGACGATCCGAACGGAGCGACGACCGACGATTTCTGCATCATCCAGGTGAAACAGGTGGTCCCCGAGTACACCGTCAATACGCTCGAGCGCTCGTACGAGGATGACACCGTGATGGTCGCCTTCATCCGGAATAACGGTCTGGACGGCAAGGTATCCAGGATCCGGATCAACTAGCGCGGTAAGAGAGGTCGCCGAGGGCATCACGTGCCGAGGGCAGACCTGTGCTCTCGGCCCGCCTCTCGGCCCACCTCGCGGCCTGCCTGCGAATCCCGGTCGGGGTCCGCCGGACCGAGATGCGTCGATGCACCCTCCGACGCGCTGCGGCGGTGCGCCCGGGTCGAGCAAGCGCCCGAGGGGCGTGCGGAAAGTTCGATTGCGTCGGCCGGGCCGGTCTTTCATATTGCAACTCGCCGTTGCGAGTTTGCTGTGATGTCGCCCTTCGCCACGAATCGCCGGAAGCTCCGCGCGAGGGCGGGTCGACGTCAGGCCGTCGCGGGCCGGGAGGACGTGAGTCATGGCGTCGGTGAAGGCGATGCTCGGCGACGCGGTCGCCAGGTTGTTCTTCCACGAATGGACGATCACCGCGGTGCGCGAGGTGTCGCCGCACTTCCGCCGCATCGAGCTGACCGGCGAGGACCTGCGCGAGGCCCACGGCGCGGGCGACAAGGTGCAGGTGATGATCCCCGGCACGGGGCCGCGCACGTACACGCCGTTCGCGGCGGACCGCGAGCGCGGGGCGGTGTCGCTGCTGGTGTATCTGCACGGCGAGGAGCCGGGGGCGCAGTGGGGCCGCGCGGCGCAGGCGGGCGAGCGCGTGCGCGTGTTCGGGCCGCGGGGGTCGCTGCCGTTCTCGACGCTGGCGCCGGCGGTGGTGCTGTTCGGCGACGAGACGTCGTTCGCCGCGGCGCGGGCGCTCCGGGAGCTGCGCGGGCCGGAGGCGCCGTTGTCGTTCGTGTTCGAGGTGACGCACGCGGACGAGGCGGAGGCGGTGCTGGCGGCGCTCGACGTCGGGCCGCGGACGCTGGTGCCGCGCGGGCCGGACCACTTGCTGGCGGTCGAGCGCGGGCTGCGGGCCGCGCTGGCTCGCCACGCCGGCGCCGATCTGGTGCTGTGCGGGAACGCCAAGTCGATCCAGACGTTGCGCGCGGCGCTCAAGGCGAGCCCCGCGCCGCACGCCCGGCAGAAGGTGAAGGCCTACTGGTCGCCGGGCAAGCGCGGGCTCGATTGATACGAGCGCGATTGCGAGGAGAGGAGCCGTCATGCGCCTGCCGTGGAGAGCGAAGCCGTCCGAGATCGAGGTCGACCTGAGGTCGCCGGAGATGCGCGCCGATCCGTATCCGACGTACGCGCGGCTGCGCCGCGAGCGGCCGCTGGCGCTGGCGGTCGACGGGTTCGGCGGCGAGGTGTGGGCGGTGTCGCGGTACGCGGACGTGCAGGAGGCGCTCCGCGACCCACGGCTGGGCTGCAATCAACGCAGCGCGACCGGCAAGTCGGACATGGATCGCTGGTACGTGCCGAAGATCATGCGCGCGTTCGGCGAGACGATGCTGAGCCAGGACGACGAGGGCCACCGCCGGCTGCGCGGGCTGGTCCACAAGGCGTTCACGCCGCGCATGATCGAGAACCTGACCCGCCGCGTCGAGGACCTGGTCGACGAGCTGCTGGCCCGCGCGGCGAGCCGCGGGCAGTTCGACCTGATCGCCGACTTCGCGCTGCCGCTGCCGCTGACGATCATCTCGGAGATGATGGGGGTGCCCGACGACCGCGATCGCCTGCGCTTCCACGGGTGGATCGCGGGGATCCTCGAGGGCGGGGACCCGTCGCCGATGAACGTGCTCAAGCAGCTGCCCGACATGGTCCAGCTGGCGCGCTTCTTCAGCAAGCTGGTGGCGGCGCACAAGCTGGCGCCGCGCGAGGACCTGACGTCGGCGCTGATCGAGGCGCGCGAGAAGGACGACAAGCTCAGCGACGCGGAGCTGACCGCGATGCTGTTCGTGCTGCTGCTGGCCGGCCACGAGACGACGGTGAACCTGATCGGCAACGGGACGCTGGCGCTGCTCGAGCACCCGGAGCAGCTGGCGCTGCTGCGCGCAGCCGGAGCTGGCGGCGGCGGCGGTCGAGGAGCTGCTGCGCTTCACCAACCCGGTGCAGATGCCGAGCCCGCGGTTCGCCCGCGAAGACATCACGCTGCACGGGCGGACGATCCCCCGCGGGGCCCGCGTGACCGCCCTGATCGGCTCGGCCAACCGCGACGAGGAGGCGTTCCCCCGCGCCGACGCGCTCGACCTGCAGCGCGCGCCCAACCGCCACGTGGCGTTCGGCCACGGGGTCCACTACTGCGTGGGGGCGCCGCTGGCCCGGCTGGAGGGGCGGATCGCGCTGGAGACGCTGGTCTCGCGGTTCCCGCGGCTGCGCCTGGCGGTGCCGCGCGAGCAGCTGCGGTGGCGCAAGACGACGGTGCTGCGCGGGCTCGAGGCGCTGCCGGTGCGCGTCGATTGACGGCGGACGAGGAGCGGGCGAGCGCGGCGGGTGGCGACGGCCGAGCAGAGAACGGTGAGCCGCGATTCGTCGGCCGGGGATCGCCAGGGTGTACGCGACTGCGGGGACCGCGGGCCGCGAGATGGTCTAGGGTGGCGGGGATGGCCGACCGCGACGTCGAACGCAACTGCAGCCCCGAGACCTTCGTCGAGACCCTGCGCCGCCTGGCCGACGCGATCGAGCGCGGCGAGGCGTTCCGGATCCAGGTCGCAGGGGCGCGCTTCAACGTGCCGCGCGACGCGGCGCTGTCGATCGAGCACGAGGTGGCCGGCGACGAGGAAGAGCTCGAGCTCCAGCTGCGCTGGCGGCGGTGACGGCGAGCGCTAGCTGGCCGAGAGGGCATGCCCGTGAGGACATGGCCTCCGCGGCATGTCTTCGGGGACATGCCCCGAGAGGCAGCTACGGCTTGACGGCGATCCGGCCGGTGTAGTCGATGCGGTGCAGCAGCGGGGCGCCGCCGTGCTCGGCGAAGTAGCCGTCGACGGCCTCGCGAGCGCCGCGCCAGTGGCCGTAGTCGTCGACGATGAGGACGCCGCCGCGGGCGAGGCGGGGGTAGAGGTGGACGAGCTCGTGGCGGGTGGACTCGTACCAGTCGGTGTCGAGGCGGAGGATGGCGATCGCGTGGGGCAGGGTGTTCGGGATGGTGTCCTCGACCTTGCCCATGACGAAGTGAACGTGCTCGCGCGGGTAGCCGGTGGTGCCGAGGCTGGCGGTGGCGTCGGCGAGGCTGTTGGCGCAGAAGACCTTGTGGTCGGTGCCCTTGATCTTGTCCCACTGGCCGAGCGGGGCCTGGTCCTTGAACGAGACGTCGCGCGCGGTCGGCTCGCTCATGCCCTCGTAGGTGTCGTAGAGGAAGAGGTCGCGGTCGCGGTCGCCGAGCTCCTGGAAGGTGAGGGCGGCGACCATGGCGCTGCCGCCCTTCCACACGCCGCACTCGACGAAGGCGCCGCCGATGCCGGCGCGGTGGACGTGACGCACGGCCTGGTACAGCGCGTACATCCGCTCGGTCGAGGTCATGGTGTACGGCCGGGCGCGGTCGTGGATGGCCCGAAAGCCAGGTTCGAAGTCGGGGTACTGCTGGCGCCAGCGGCGGTCGTCGCGGAGGCGGCGGAGGCGGTCGAAGAGCGTCACGGGTGGCGCCGAGGGTACCAGGACGAGCGGCGAGGCGCGCGAGGTCGCGGGCGGGCGCGAGGCGAAGAACACCCTCCCTGCTCGCGCGGCGCGAGCGGCCTCGGCGGGGCGCCGGGTCGGCGCGAGCGCTTCGTGGGCGGCAGCGTGGGGCGTGGTCGAGGGCGCCGTGCGCGGCGAGGGATGCGTTATGTCTCTTCGACCAGGCGCAGCCTCGGGCCGCGCTCCATCAGCTCGCAGAAGCGGCGGACCGCGCCCTGGAGGGCGGCGATGCAGCGCTCGAACACGAGGCGGAAGTCGCCCTCGGCGGCGAGGAACAGCTCGGTGGCGGCCTGCATGTCGTCGTGCTGCGGGTAGACCTTGACGACCTTGAACTCGGCGGTCACCTCGGCGGCGGCGATCCGCGCCCAGTGGCGCTCCGCCTCGCTCTCGAGGCCCCAGAAGTTGGGGAACACGAGGCGAAAGTACAGCGGGTCGTCGTCGTCGACGGTGACGCAGTAGTAGCGGCCCTCGCACTTGAACACGAGGTCGCCGGCGTCGTCGACGACGGGCCGGAAGCCCTCGGCGCGCAGGAACTCGGCGTAGACCTCCGCCTGGCTCATGCGCGCAGGATACCTCGCGCCGCGCGGCCGCGGCAACGCTCGCAGGGAAGCGAGAGGATGCGGGCGCTCATACGCGTGCGACGGTTCAGCGCTGCTCGGTAGTGCAAGCCGTCGGCTCGGGCAAGATCTGGCGCAGATAGGCGTCGGCGAGCATGCCGGGCCGTTGCTCGCGCGGATACCCGAGCGAGACCTCCTCGAAGCGCACGCCGTCGATCCAGTCGGTGCGCCGCGTGTGCAGGTGGCCGCTGACGACCACGCGCGCGCCGTAGCGGCGGTGCCAGTCGTCCGTCGCTCGCGTGCCGCACCACGGGCGGTACCGCGGCACGCGCGGGATGAAGATGAGGTCGTCGCGCAGCGGCCAGTGGTTGACGAGGACCGTCGGGTGCGCCCGCGCGAGCTCGAGGCGCGCCGCGGCGGTGCGCACGCGCTCGGCGGACCAGGCGACGATGTCGGCGAACGGGTGCGGATCGAGGCGCGCCTCGTCGGCGGCGAGGACGCCGTCGTCGGCGGCCCAGGCGATCGCGGCGGCCCGATCCATGCCGCGGGGGGCGAAGGTGTAGTCGTAGAGGAGGGCGAGCAGCGCGAGGGTGTGCGGGCCTCCGTCGCCGGGCCACACCGGCCACGGATCGTCGACGCTGACGACGCCGCGGCCGCGGCACAGCTCGCACATTGCGGCCAGCTTGTCGGCGCCGCCGAGGCGGACGCCCCGCTCCTCGGTGGTCCACAGCTCGTGGTTGCCGGGCACCCACAAGAGCCTGGCGAAGCGCGGCTGCAGCAGGTCGAAGGTCCACTGCATGTGATCGCCGGTCTCGCCGACGTCGCCGCCGACGATGAGCCAATCATCTGGCCGCGGGGACAGGTTCTCGAGGAGCTCGCGGTTGCGGCGGTGACCGACGTGGAGATCGCTGAGGGCCCAGAGCTTCATGCCGGCGTCGGCAGGCTAGTACAGCCGCTCCGAAGTTCTCCAGGGGTTTATCGACGGCGGCGGTTCATGGATCCACCTGGATCCATCGCTGAAGGGGCCGTAGGCCTTGAAATAGAGAGCGCGCGAAAACGATCTCATTGGTGTGCCGGGACCGAGAGCGCAGCGACTCCGCCTGGCGCCGTCCGTCCGCAAGGAGCTGGAGGCGCTGGCGCGGAGTCGTTGCATCGAGGCGCGCCTGGTTCAGCGAGCCAGGATCGTGCTGCTGGCGGCCCAAGGGCTCCCGAACGCCGAGATTGCTCGGCGAGTGGGCTGCCACGTCGACACCGTGAGGCAGTGGCGCCAGCGCTTCGCCGAGGACGGCCGGGTGAGCACGCTCGCAGATCTGCCGCGCAGCGGCCGTCCAGCGCGGGTCTCCGCGGCAACGCGGTGCGAGCTCATCAAGCTCGCATGCGACAAGCCGGAAAACCACGGTGTCAAGCACCAGACCACGTGGACCTACGGGGCCCTGGCGAAGGTGCTGCTGCGCGAGACGGGCGTGAAGCTCAGCGTGTCCGAGGTGGGCAGGATCCTCCGCAACGAGGACTTCAGACCTCACAAGATGAGGTTGTGGCTGCACAGCCCCGATCCTGAGTTCTGTCCCAAAGTACAGCATATCTGCGACCTCTATCATCACCCGCCGGACGAGGCTCATGTCATCTGCGTCGACGAGAAGACCGGCATGCAAGCACTCGGACGCCGGTTTCCGACCAAGCTTCCGGCCCCTGGACGGGCCGGTCGCTTCGAGTTCGAGTACATCCGACGTGGTACGTGGTGCCTGTTCGGCGCCTTCGATGTTCGCACCGGCGAGCTGTTCGGCGAGTGCAAGGCAGGGCGCGAAGCCAAGGACCTCGTCGCATTCATGGAGGGCCTGGCGCGCAAGTACCCGACCGGCGACGTGTACGTCGTCTGGGACAACCTCAACATCCACTACGATGGTCGAGAGGAGCGCTGGGCCCGCTTCAACAAGCGTCACGGCGGCCGGTTCCACTTCGTCTACACGCCGCTGCACGCGTCGTGGGTCAACCAGATCGAGATCTGGTTCTCGCTGCTCCAGCGTCGCGTCCTGCGCCACGCCGACTTCCCCGACGCCGACGCGTTGCTTCGCGCCGTGAGGGGCTTCATCCGGCACTGGAACCGCAAGGAGGCCCACCCGTTCAACTGGACCTTCCGCGGCCACTTCGTCCAGAATGAGCGGCGACTCGCCTCATGAGCCGCCCTCGAACCACCGCCCGCCGCGCCGTCCCCGACACGGACGACGACCTTCGCGCCGTCGAACAGTTCTTTCGCCGTCGTCCAAACCTCGCGCACATCCGCGTCCGCCACCGCGGGGCGCTCATCACCCTCGAGTCCGGTCCCTCAAACGACCCTATCCCGCACGCTCGCCTGCGCCGCGTGGCCGGCCAGATCTGGCAGCTTGAGATGGCCACCCACACGGGCCGCTGGCAACCGACTCCCCTCCGCGCCCCCCGCGACGCACTGCTCGAGGCGCTCGTCGCGGACTTCGGGTGGGTCCTCACGCCTCAGGCCTAACAACCCTCGAAGAACTTCGGGGCGGCTGTACTAGTGCGGTGAGGGCGGGCTTTCAATCAGGGGGCAGCGCTCCGCCTGCGAGGTCCGCGGGTGCGGCCGGGGCCCGAGCGCGGGCCGGGCGCCCGAACCCGACCAAGGTCGGGTCCGGCGTGCGGGTGCAACGATCGCGCGCGGCCCGGGCGAGCCCGCGCGTTCGCGGTAGACTGCGCGGCGCATGACGACCCTCCCGAACGATCCGTCGGCCCAGCGACGCGAGGCGACCTTCCCGCGGCTCACGCCGGCGCAGCAGTCCCGGCTGTGCCGCTACGGCCGCCGCCGCCCGACGCGGGCCGGCGAGATCGTGTTCGAACACGGCGAGGTCGGCACCAACTTCTTCGTGGTCCTCTCGGGCACGCTCGAGGTGGTGCAGCCGGGCTTCGACGGGGTCGAGCACCCGGTGGTGATCCACGAGCCGGGGCAGTTCACCGGCGAGATCAACATGCTGAGCGGCCGCCCGAGCCTGGTGCGCGCGCGGGTCGGCGAGCCGGGCGAGCTGCTGGAGGTCGACCGCGAGGGGCTGCGCCACATCGTCCAGGTCGAGGCCGAGGTCGGCGAGCTGCTGATGCGCGCGTTCATCCTCCGCCGCGTCAGCCTGATCGCCCACAACGCGAGCGACGCGGTCCTGGTCGGCTCGGTCCACTCGCCGGCGACGCTGCGCCTGAAGGAGTTCTTGACCCGCAACGGCCACCCGTTCTCGTACATCGACGTCGAGCGCGACGCCGACGTCGCCGGGCTGCTCGAGCAGTTCCAGGTCGGGGTCGACGAGGTGCCGGTGATCATCTGCCGCGGCAACATGGTGCTGCGCAACCCGACCACGGAGGAGGTCGCCCGCTGCCTCGGCTTCAACGCCGACGTCGACCGCAGCGTGCTGCGCGACGTGGTGGTGATCGGCGCGGGGCCGGCGGGGCTGGCGGCGGCGGTCTACGCGGCGTCGGAGGGGCTCGACGTGCTGGTGATCGAGCGCAACGCGCCGGGCGGGCAGGCGGGCTCGTCGTCGAAGATCGAGAACTACCTGGGCTTTCCGACAGGTATCTCGGGACAGGCGCTGGCCGGCCGCGCGCTGACGCAGGCGCAGAAGTTCGGGGCCCACGTGGCGGTGGCGATGGCGGCGGTCCGGCTCGACTGCTCGCGCACGCCGTACGTGGTCGAGCTCGGGGCGCAAGGCTCGGTGCAGGCGCGCTCGATCATCCTCGCCACGGGCGCGGAGTACCGCCGGCTCGGGGTGCCCGACCTGCACCGCTTCGAAGGCGACGGGGTCTACTACGGGGCGACGCAGATGGAGGCGCAGCTGTGCTCGGGCGAGGAGGTGATCGTGGTCGGCGGCGGCAACTCGGCCGGGCAGGCGGCGGTGTTCCTGGCCGAGTCGGTGCGCCACGTGCACATCCTGGTGCGCGCGAGCGGGCTGGCCGACAGCATGTCGCGCTACCTGATCCGCCGCATCGAGGAGCACCAGAAGATCACGCTGCGACCGTACACGGAGATCGTGGAGATGTTCGGCGAGACGAGCCTCGAGCAGGTCCGGTGGGTCAACCGCAAGGACGGATCGAGCGAGACGCGGCCGATCCGCCACGTGTTCTCGATGGCCGGGGCGCGCCCGAACACGGGCTGGCTCGAGGGCTGCGTGGCGCTCGACCCGGCCGGCTTCGTCAAGACGGGCCCCGACCTGACGCCGGCAGAGCTGGCCCAGCGGCCGTGGCGACGCGCGCCGTACCTGCTCGAGACGAGCCTGCCCAACGTGTTCGCGGTCGGCGATGTCCGCTCGGGCAACGTGAAGCGCGTGGCCTCGGCCGTCGGCGAGGGCTCGATCTGCGTGCAGATGATCCACCGCGCGCTGGCCGAGTGAGGACCAGCAAGGGAGCTGTCATGGCGAAAGAGATTTGTGACCACCTCGACCAGATCCACGACGTCCGCCCGCACACCCGCGGCTGCGAGGAGTGCCTGAAGCTCGGCGACGAATGGGTCCACCTGCGGCTGTGCATGACGTGCGGCAAGGTCGGCTGCTGCGACTCGTCGAAGAACAAGCACGCGACGGCGCACTTCCACGAGACGCAGCACGCGATCGTCCGCTCGCTCGAGCCGGGCGAGCGGTGGTTCTGGTGCTACGTCGACGAGGTCGGCTTCGAAGCAGGGTGAGCGGCGGGGCTTCGGCGATGGCGCGAGGCCGGCTGCGGTCGGCGGGCTGCTCCGCGCGAGCGTGAGGGGCGGGCCGTCGCGCCGCGCGATCACGGCGCTTCGGGCGAGACGAGGTTGGCGCAGCGGGCGTAGTATCGCGGCAGTCGCTTGTCGGCGTAGAGGTCGAGGTACGAGCCCCACCTGGGCCGATGTACGCGCATTCGGTGGACATCGCCGGCTTTGAAGCGGCGCAGGCCCTCGCCCGGCAGTTTCCGGCAGGGGTCCGCGCCCATCTCCGGGCAGCTGTGCGCGACGTACAGGTCGCGCTCGGTATAGGTCCCCTCGATCACTTCGAGGACCTCGTAGCGCATCACGAGCTTGATGTGCAGGTCGCCACAACCCGGGGCGCTTTTGCGATCGACGAGCCGGGCGAGCACCGTGAGCTCCTTCGAAGGTTCGGGCGCCGCGCTCGCCGGTGCGGGCTCATCTGGCGGGAGGAGGGCGGGGGGCGACGGCTCGCCGTCGGGGGGCGTCGGTGTGGCATCGACGGCGTCGGGAGGCACTGGTTCGACGGTGTCGGGAGGCACTGGTTCGACGGCGTCGGGAGGTCGGGCGGATTCGGGGGGCGCCGGCGCGGTCTCGGAGGTGGCGCCGGTCGGGCGGGGGGCGTCGGCGTGGGCGTCGATTCGCTCGCCGGCGTACACCCGACCGCGGTGAGACAAGCCGAGAAAGTCACGAACAGGGCAACGAGCGCGCGAGGAGGACGCATGTGGACCGGACAGCGGTGATCGGTCGGAGTTCCGGAGCCGCGAGGCCGGGCGTGGTCGCTCGCGGTCCAATGGCGGCGCTTGGATCCGACGCGGTGATGTCCCTGCGCTCCCATCGAGTGACTGCCTGGCGCCTCGACGCGCTGACTCGGGGACGTCGCCGTCCGCGGTGAGGTCGGCTGGCGACTGTGATGGGCGGAGCCTGGGTCGTCGTCGCGCCGGCTCGGTGCTTCACGTCCCGAAGTGAAGGCCGGGCCGTTCACAGCGCGAACACCTCGAGGTTGTCGAAGGCGACGCGGGCCTCCCAGCCGCCGAAGGCGAAGTGGCGCTGGGCGGGGCCGGTCAGCGGCTCGGGGTCGTCGTAGGCGAGGACCTCCTGACCGTCGAGCTCCCACCGGATCGCGCCGTCGCGGCGGGTGATGGCGAAGTGGTAGCGCTTGCCGGCCTCGACCTTGAGCGACTGGGTGGTCTTGCGTTCGCCGCCGTGCTCGTCGCGGCGGACGATCGCGCTGGTGGTGTTGTTCCAGCCGCCGAAGATGACGACGTAGCCGGTGGCGGTGTAGCTGGCGCTGCGCGCGAAGCTCTTGCCGTCGCCCGCGAGCTCGACCTTGATGTCGCCCTCGTCGGTGGCGGCGCGGGCGTCGAACTCGACGCGCACGTTGTCAGGCAGCGGCAGGGTCAGCCACAGGGGGTGGTTGCGCAGGCCCTCGGTGACGAGCTCGCCGCTCTCGAGGCGCGCGCCCGGGCCGGTCGATTTCCACGAGGGGCCGAGCTCGGGGCCGTCGAAGCGGTCGGCGAACAGCAGCTGGGCCGGGCCGGCGCTGCTGTAGGTGCGCGGCAGCTCCTCGCAGGCGAGGAGGAGCGCGAGGAGCGGGGCGAGGCGGCGCATGGTGCGAGGGACAGGTCCGAAGGGAAAGGTCGGAGAGGACATGTGCGAAGGGCCACGTCAGCCGCGGGCGGCGGGGTCGGGGCCGAGCATGCGGACGAGGCGGTCGGTCCAGCCTTCGGGCAGGTCCTTCGGGACATGTTCTTCGGGGTCGAAGGCGGCGGCGCCGATCTGGTCGAACACGGCGGGGAGCGGTTGCGGGTGGAGGGCGAGCTCGAGCAGGACGACGCCGGCGCTGAAGAGGTCGGAGGCCGGGGTGGCGCGGGCGGCCGGGCCGGGGCTGCGCAGCTCGGGGGCGAGGTAGCGGAGGGTGCCGGCGTGGCCGCTGCCGGAGCGCGGGTCGGCGAGGGCGAGGCCGAAGTCGGCGAGGGCGACGGGCGAGCCTTCGCGGGCCTCGCGGACGAGGATGTTGGCCGGCTTGATGTCGCGGTGGACGGCGCCGGCGGCGTGCACGGCCCGCAGGGCGCTGACGATCTGGGCGCCGACCCGCGGGAGGTCGGCGGGGCCGAGCAGGCGCTTGCGCACGGCGACGCGCAGGTTGCCGCCGCGGCACAGGCCGAGCGCGACGAAGCGGTGCGCGGGCTGGACGTCGAGGAGGGCGATGACGTGCGGGCTGCGGACGCGCGCGAGGGTGCGGGCCTCGGCGAAGAAGCGGGCGCTGACGAGCCGGCCGTCGCTGCCCTCGGCGACGAGGCGCTTGATGGCGACGTCGCGGCCGACGCGGCGGTCGAAGGCCTGATAGACGACGGCGTGGCGACCGCGACCGAGCGGGCGGCCGAGCTCGTAGCGGTCGACGCCGAGGCCGGCGACGAGCTCGGTGGCGTCGAGACCCTCGAGGAGGGCGAGGCCGCGGCTGGCGTGGGCGCCCCCGCGACCGAGGCGGCGCTGGGCGGTGCTCCAGCCGCGCAGGGCGCGGGCGTGGTCGATGTCGACGGCGAGCAGGGCCTCGAAGTGACGCAGGGCGCCGAGCGGGTCGCCGCGGTCGAGGAGGGTGTCGCCGAGGAGCAGGTTGGCGGCCGCGTAGGCGCCGGTCGGCTGCCAGCGGCTGTCCTCGACCTCGGGCAAGGCGAGAGCGGCGCGCGCGAGCTCGACGCCGAGGTCGGGCGCGAGGGCGTCGCACAGCTCGCGCGCGAGGACGAGGACGAGGTCAGGCCGCGGGCGCAGGCGCAGGTGGGCGGCGAGGCTGACGAGCGCGCCGCGGACGTAGCCGGCGTGGCTGAGGTCACGCAGCTGACGATCGATCTCGGGGGCCGGGGCGCCCTCGACGAGCCGGCGCGCGAGGGCGGCGATGCCCGGCAGCTCGCGCGGCAGCTCGGCCCCCTCGGAGAGGCGCGCGAGGACGGCCCGCAGCTGGTGGTCGAGGGCTGGATCGGCGCGGATGTCGCCGCGGAGGGGCTCGATCGGCATGATGGTCGAAGAGACAGGTGAGGCGCGAGGGCGGAGAGACGATTCGGAGGATGAGCGCGAGGGCGGAGAGAGGGCGGAGAGAGAGGCGGGCGAGCAGTGCCGGGAGGTCGAGGAAAGGCCGAGAGGACAGGTGCGAAGGGACAGGTCCGAGGGGACAGGCGCGAAAGGGAAGGTCTGAAAGGACAGGTCTCGGGGGGCAGGTCCGAAGGGTCAGGTCATCGAGATCTCGAGCGTCAGGCGGCCGTCGGGCAGCTCGAGGTGGAGGCGGTCGCCGTGGAGGAGCTCGACGCTGGCGCCGGTGCCGAGCGGCTCCTGGCCGAGCTGGGCGCGCACGCCGGCGGCGATCCGCACGGCGATGAAAGGCGGACGCAGCTCGAGGACGGCGGGGATCGGGCGGTCGGGGGCGAGCCACAGGGGCCGCCGCCGGGGAGGTAGAGGGTCCACGGGGCGGCAGAGCCCTGGCCCTGCGGGCGCAGGAGGGCGCCGAGCTCGCCGCGCTCGCGCGGGAGCGGGTGGACCTCGAGGCGGGCAGCGGACAGGCCGAGGGCGAGCTCGCCGGGGCCCTCGAGGGCGACGGGCTCGCCGGGCGCGAGGGTCTCGCCGCGCCAGAAGGTGCCGGCGCGCGAGCCGAGGTCGACGAGGGCGACGGCCAGCTCGACCTCGTCGAGGCCGGAGGCGCCGCTGCCCGCGGCGGCGGCGATGGCCTCGAGCCGCAAGGCGGCGTGCTCGCGCGAGAGGCCGGCGCCGCCGAGGCTGAGCTCGACGTCGGGCGAGCGCCCGAGCCGCAGGTCGGCCCGCAAGACGACGCGCGTGACCTGACCTGTCCCCCAGCGCAGGTCGACCCGCTGGCCGCGCGGGAGGGCGACGCCGAGGTCGGCCTGGACGCGGGCGAGGGCGGCGCGCAAGAGCGGAGCGCCGCTGTGGGCGAGCGGGCCGCGGGTGGTCCGCGAATCCTGCAGGTGCTCCTGCAGCAGGCCGTGGGCGAAGAACCGCCGACCCTCGCGCAGGGCGGCGTCGATCTCGTCGCTGGCGCGCTGGAGGACGGCCTCGGCGTGCTCGATGCGGTCGATGAGGCCGAGCACGTACTCGAGCTGGGTGACGGCGCCGGCCCGCTCGTAGGCGACGGCGGCGCGCCGGAGCATGTGCAGGCGCTCGTAGATCTCGCCGGCGATGGCGCCCTGATCGGCCTCCTCGAGCGCACGCGCGGCTTCCATGAGGATCGCGCGCCGCGGGGCGCCGTCTTCCATGAATTCGGCGTGGCGCAGGAGGGTCTCGGCGAGCGCCTGGTGGAGGCTGCGGCCCTCCTCGGTGGCGCCGGAGTGCCGCGCTGCCCCCTCGCGCAGGAGGGCGATCCGCTGGGCCGTGCCGCACAAGGTGTGGGCGTACTCGAGGCGCAGGGCGGCGGCGCGGGCGTGGTCGCCGGTGTGCTCGAGGGCCCGGGCGCGGGCGAGGCCGTCGCCAGGGCCAGGGCGCGCCGGCGTGTCGAGCGCGGCTGCCGGCGGACGCAAGGCAGGCGGAGGCGGCGGCGGCGGACGCGGCTTGCTCGGGCGGGACAAGCAACTGCCATGCTAACACGCCCGGAGGCCGCGCGCGGGCTGCTGCGGGCCTCAGGGGCGAAGATGGCGAGGTTTCGCGGGGCCGGGCGGAAGGCCGCGAGGGCCCGGACGCCGAGGCGGCCCGGGCGTCGGGGCGAGCCGCGCACGGCTTTCGGAGCGCGTCGGCGGAGGGTCGGGTGCGCGAGCGATCGACCGGCACCCGGAAGCCGAGGCGGACCGAAGCGTCGCGAGCTGCGCAGGGCCTCGAGGGGCGCGTCGGTCCGATCGGTCGCGCGGCATCGGGGCCGAGGATCCGTCGGGTGGGCGCGCATGTCCGAGGGCGAGGCGGGGAATCTCCGGCCAGCGCGGGACGATGCGAGGCTCGAGGTCTCGGCGAGGCTGGTGAGGTGGATGCGTCGGGCGACGCCGATGTCGGGGACCGCGGGGGCTCGCTCGGCCCCGCGGAGACGGGCGCGGGGTGGCGGTCGCGGTCCCGGCTGTCGTCGCGGTCACGGCGGCGAGCGCGATCCCGCTGTACGCGCGGGCTGGCGGCCGAAACGACGCCGTAGATGGTCCCGAGGGGAGCGGCTACACTCCCGGTCCCGATGCCCGCCCTGCTCGAGCCGATCGCCGCCGGACAGACGCGCTTTCATCTCCAGGGTCTGGCGCCGGACGCTCGCGGGGTGGCGTGCGGGCGCGAGACGCTGGTGACGTTCCCGTCGCTCGATCGCCTGGTGGCGTTCCTCGGCGCGTACAGCGAGGAGTGCAGCCTCGACGAGCTGATCCCGACGATGACGATCGAGCGGGCCCGTCGCGACGGCGGCGGTCATGCGCTGCTGATGCGCTGCGCCGGGGCCGACAGCTACGTGCTCGACCGCCTGGCCCGGCTGTCGCTGGCGGTCCACGGGCAGCTGTTCAGCGGCAGCGGCACCGTGTTCGTCCGCTACCGCGACCGCATGGCCCCGTTCGGCTACGACCTCGCCGGCGGGACGACCACCGCCGCGAGCCCCGAGGAGGTCGTGGTGGTCGATCACGACGTGACGGCGCGCTACCGCGCGCTCGACCGCCTCGACCCGGTCGAGCTGATCCAGCGGCTGTCGCTGCGCCAGATCCCGCTGCCGCTCGCCGGCATCGCCTCCGACCCGCAACTGTGCGGGCTCCACGAGATCGCGCTGGTGCTGGTGGCACCTGGCCTTTCGGACAGGATCCTGAGCTACTTGTGGGGCAACCAGGTAGCGCTGGCGGGGGTCCGCGTGGCGCTGGCCGGCGAACGGCGGGCCAGCCTGCTGCTGCGGCTGCGCCAGCCGAGCGGGCAGGTGCTCGACGTGCTGCACGGGATCCCGGGGGTCGAGCTGCTGGCGCCGGTGTCGCAGCGCGCGGCGGTCGAGATCGGGTATCGCCACCCGATTCATTTGGCGTCGGCGTCGTCGTGCCTGCCGGGCGACGAGATGTACCTGTTCCGTGGCCGCGTCGGCCGGGTCGAGCGCCTCGACGGGGCGCCGCAGTTCATCGACGGGGCCCACCTCGTGCGCAGCGACGTGGCCGCGCGGGCTCACGAGCCGGGCGACGCCCGCGGCACCGCGGTGCAGGCGCTGAAGGTCGAGCTGCGGCTGCGGCCGACGGCGTCAATCCGCGAGCCGCGCGGGGCGCTGATCCGCTGGGAGCAGGCGGGCCTGCTGCGGCGCTTGATTTATCTGATCCCGCCGATGGCGCTGGCGGCGGCGCGGCTGGCGGTGCTGCCGCAAGGGATGCTGGTGCTGACCGGGTCGTCGCTCGGCGGCACGGCCGGGCTGGCGGCGGGGGTCGGCGCGGCGGCGATCATCCCGCTGGGGATGCGCATCGTCGAGGTCGCGCCCGGGGTGCTGGTGCCCGACGGGTTCGAGCTGTGGCCGCACGTGCGCCCGCAGCTGGTGCGCGAGCTGCTGGGGCTCGAGGCGGCCGATCACGCCCTGTTCCTCGGGACAGATCAGAGCCCGCTGCGCCTGCGGCCCGACCACCTGGCGCCGCTCGACGCGGCGATGATGAGCCGGCTCGAGCTGGCGGTAATCGAGGCGAGCCCGTCGGACTCGCCGACGTCGGGGCCGGCGACGCTGCTCAACGAGCGGCTCGGCCGGTTCGCGCTGTGGGGCTTCGGCGAGGCGGGGCGCGGAGGTCGGCCCGCGGTCGAGGAGACCAGCGGGACGCCGGAGCTGCCGCCGGGACGAGAGTCGTGACCCGGGACCTCGGCGAGTTCTGCGCGCGCTTCGTGGCGCCCCTGCTCGGGGGCGGGACGGTCCACGTGGCCGCGCCGGTGCGGCCGGCGGACTTCCGGGCGATGTGCGGAGCGCTGGCGACGCTGCGCACCAGCGAGGTCGCGGCGCTCCGCCTGCAGCGCGCGCAACAGCTGGTGGCCGAGCCCGACCTGCACGAGCCCGGGGCCGAGGAGCTGGCGCTGTGGGTGGCGCTCTACAACCTGCTCGTGCTCGACCACCCCGACCGCAGCCGCGTGTGGGCCCGCCAGGCGACGTGGCGGCGGGTCGAGTCGGCCGCCCGCTACTGGCTGCTGTTCAGCCGGCCCGAGGGCTTCTCGGCGGCGCTAGCCAACCACGCGGCGGTGGGGGCGTTCCTGGAGCTGTCGCGCCGCGACCAGATCCTGAGCGGCGCCGAGGGCGAGCTGCGCTTCGTCGGCCAGGAGATCCCGCGCCGGCGCCTGCGCTGGACGGTGCCGGGGGCGCTGTCGGTGCGCGAGGAGACGGTCAACTGGTGGTCGACCGCGCACGTGGCCGAGGTCTCGGCGCTGCTGCAAGATGTCCTTTGGGCCAGCCCGGTGACCTGCCTCCTGCGCCCGTTGATGGCCCCGCCGGGCTACAGCCCGCTCGAGGGGGCGAGCTTCCTGCGCCACCGGGCGTTCGCCCGCGCGGTCTGCCACGCGTGGGCGTCGTCGCGGCACTGGATCGAGATCGGCGGCACCGTCCTCGGCTCGCTGCTGTTCTCGCTGACCGGCCGCCCGCTGTCGGGTCCGACGCCGACCTCGGGAGCGACGGGCGCGCAGACCGCCGGCGCCCGGCCGATGCTGGCCCTGCCGGCCCCCGTCGACAGCGCCGGGCCCGAGGACGTCGCGGCCCTGGTCGCGGCCCTCATCCACGTCCACTTCCTCCGCGTGCTCGAGCTCGGCGCCCGGCTCGGCGTCGCGCCCACCAGCCGCGACCGGCCGGTGCAGATGTTCCTGGCGCTGCCGCTCCTGCTGCCCGCGCTGGGGGACGTGCTGGGCTCGCCGCTCGGCGGGGCCGCCAGCCTCGGCTTCGACGCGCAAGTGGAGCGGCGCTGGATCGAGTATATCGATCACCTCGGCGAGCTCATCCCGCGCTCGGTCGTCGAAAATCTCCTGGCGACGCTCGTCCCGCGCGTCGTAAAAGCCGAAACATAGCCATGAGCACCACCCCGGCCACCTTCTCGATCAGCGACCTCGCCCGCCGCCTGCAGGACGGGGCGCGCCAGCTCGAGCAGCAGTTCCTCGGCAAGGAGGAGATCATCCGCCTCCTCTTCATCTCGGCCCTGGCCGGCGAACACATGGTGATGGTCGGGCCGCCCGGCACCGCCAAGAGCGCGATCGTCCGCGCGTTCGCGCAGGTGATCGACGCCCGCTTCTTCGACTACCTGCTGACCCGCTTCACCGAGCCCAACGAGATCTTCGGGCCGGTCGACATCCAGGCGTTCCGCCAGGGCACGTACCGCCGGCGCATCGAGAAGATGCTGCCCGAGGCCGAGGTCGTGTTCCTCGACGAGATCTTCAAGGCCAACAACGCCATCTTGAACAGCCTGCTCACGCTGGTCAACGCGCGCCGCTTCACCCACGGCACGAGCACGGTGCGGGTGCCGCTCATCAGCCTCTTCGCGGCGAGCAACGAGGTGCCGACCGACGAGGCGCTGTCGGCCATCTTCGACCGCTTCCTGCTGCGCGTGCGCTGCGACTACCTCGACAGCTATCACTTCCGCGGCCTGCTGCAGAAGGGCATCCAGCTCGAGGTGCAGCAGATGGCCGACCAGCAGGTCGGGCGCAAGGTGGCGACCGCGGCCGAGCTGCTGACGATCCAGCGCGACTTCGGCTCGCACGTGAAGATGAGCGAGGAGTTCCTCACCACCTTCAAGGGCATGGTGTTCCAGATCCGCTCGGAGGGCATCGGCCTGTCCGACCGCCGCGTGGTCAAGCTGCTCAAGGTGTTCGCCAACTCGGCGCTGTTCGACGGCCGCGACCACGTGACCGACGCCGACCTGTTCATCCTCCGCCACGTGTGGAACACGCCGGAGCAGGAGGAGATTCTCCAGGAGATCGTCGGCCCGGTGCTCGACCGCTGGTACGAGTCGCACCCGGACCACGGCCGGATCGGCGCGACGCCGACGAGCCTGCAGGACCTGCTCGAGGAGCTGCGGGTCATCCGCGAGACGCTCACCGGCAGCCAGGTGCTGTCGGACATGCAGCTGTTCAGCCAGCTGCGCAACCTCGGCGACATCAAGGCGGCGCTGCTGCGCATGCAGGACAGCCCGACGGCCCAGCGCATGGTCGGCGAGGTCGACAAGCTGCTGGAGACGATGTTCGCGTCGAGCCGCTTCGCGTAAGAGGTGCCCGCCTCCATGGCCGACGTCCGCAAGCCCCCGCCGCCGCGCGCGGCCCCGCCTCAGCCACCGGCGCCGCGGACGTCGCGGCCCGCCGCGGGCGGCCAGGCCCAGGCGCCGCGGGTGACGCCCAACGTGGCCGAGCTCGAGCGCCAGGTCGGCAGCCTGGCGCTGTCGCAGATCGACGGCGCCGGCGCGCTGGCGATGATGCGCGCGCTGGTGTGGCAGGGGATCCTGGCGCGCCTCGGCGTGGCCGTGCCGCTGGTGATCCTGCACGACCTCGGCTGTCTCATCACGGGCCTGGGCGGCCCCGGCCCGGTGGTCAAGGGCATCGCCGAGTCGGAGCTGTGCGAGGCCTGGCGTGGGCTGCTCGTCGAGCTCGGCGAGAGCGACCTGGTGCGCGCGCAGGCCGGCTGGAAGCACCGCGACCAGATGATCGGCGTGGTCCTGGCGCGGGTGTTCGCGCCGGTGGTCCCGCAGCTGCCCGACGACGTGCGGGTGCTGCGGCCGATCGAGCTGCCGGTCGACGCGGTCCACTACGCGAAGGTCGAGCCGAGCTCGGCGTACACCCGCTACGACCAGCGGCAGACGATCGCGTGGCTGCAGACGCTGACGACGCATCGGCTCCTGCCGCTGCTGGCGGTCGAGCAGATCGACGTCGACGCGCTGCGCCTGTTCGGCCTGTTCCGCGGCGGGCCCGGCGAGGCGGCCGCGGGCGTCGACCTGGCCGACCTCTACAACGTGATGGTCAGCCCGGCGCTGGCCGACGTGATCGACTTCTCGATGGAGCTGCTGCCGTCGATCCTCGAGGTCAAGCGCGAGGCCGGCCAGCAGGTGTTCTCGATCGACGGCTACGCGTCGATCGAGCGCTTCGGCGGGGTCGACGACCTCGAGCTGTCGCAGCTCGCCTACGACGAAGACATCTTCGAACAGAAGTTCATCGACGACGAGCTGTTCTACTTTACCCACGAGAAGCAGGTCGAGAACGAGCACCGCACCCACTACGTGCTGGTCGACGGCTCGGCGTCGATGCGCGGGGTGCGGGAGGTGTTCGCCCGCGGCCTGGCGCTGGCGCTGTGCAAGCGGCTGGCGCTGCTCGGCGAGCACGTGATCCTGCGCTTCTTCGACAGCCGCCTGTACGAGGGCGTCAAGGTCGGCGCGCAGGGCCACGCCGAGGTGCCCTACGTGCTGCAGTTCCGCGCCGAGCACGGCCGCAACTACGCCCGCGTGATCCGCCAGATCAACGCCGAGCTGTCGGCCCCGCGCCGCTCGGGCGGGGGCGGCGGCGGCAAGGTGCTGGTCTACCTGCTGACCCACGGCGAGTGCCAGCTGCCGCCCGACGACGTCGCCGCCCTGGCCGCGCGCGCGCCGATCTACGGGGTGTTCATCCTGCCGAGCTCGGGCGTGCTCGACCTCGGCTACCTCGACCTGTTCTACCGCGTGCACGTGATCGACGACCAGGCGATAAGCCACGGCCGCCGGGCCCAGCGCGCCCGCCAGATCATCAGCGACGTCGAGGCCGGCCATCGCCAGGCCCAGCCGACCCGGCGCAAGACGGGTGCCCCGAAGACCATGTCCGTCGGGACAGGGTTGAAGGGACAGGGGCGGAGGCGGCGGTGATCGACACCAACGTGCTGTGGATCCGCGCCGAGGGGGCGCTGCGGGCCGGCCGCCACGCCGACGCCCAGATCTACCTGCGCCAACTGGTCCAGGTGGTCGACCGCATCGACTTCGAGTACGAGGAGTGGCTGCGCGCCTACGTCGACTCGCTGCGCGCGACCGGCAACTGGGGCGAGGGCATGGCCTGCCTGTCGTACCTCGGCGCGCGCGAGATGCCGGGGCCCGACATCATGCGGCTGTACGCGCAGCGGGCCCAGGCCGGCGACGCCGACGCGATCCGCACGGTGCGCCTGTACGCGATCTATCTGTCGCGCGCGGGCCAGCACCGCCCGGCGGCCTCGTGGTTCGAGCTCGGCGGGATGCCGGTGCACCGGGCGATCGCGCTCGAGCGCGCGGGCGACGACGCGGCCGCGTCGCAGCTGTGGGCCCGCATGCTGGCCGGCGACGCGCTGGTCGACCGCGACTACGAGCGCGCGCTGATGAAGATCAACTACGCGCTGTGCCTGCGCCGCCTCGGCCACGAGCGCGCGCGGCAGGCGATCGCCGACGCGACCACCAGCGTCGAGGAGGTCGCCGACGCGTTCGAGAGCGAGGGCCTGCGCGAGCGCGCGTTCGACTGCTACCAGCTGATCGCCCGCCTCGGCTCGGAGACGCGGGCGTTCGAGAACGTGGCCGAGGGCTACCTCAACAGCGTCCGGATCCTCCGCGACGACGGGCTCAAGCTCGACGCGCTGCGCCTGTACGAGACGTTCATCGCCATGGCCCGCGAGGCCGGCGAGTTCCACGCGGTGGCGTCGATCCTGCGCGAGGCCGCCGACTACTGCACCCGCTCGGGCCTGCCGTACGCCGACGACCTGCGCTGGCGCAGCGCGGAGGCGTGGATCAAGGCGGCGACCGAGGCGCTGGCCGCCGGCCACCCGCCGCAGATCATCGAGAACGCGTGCCTGGCCGCGGCCGAGGCGTTCGCGTCGGTGCGGGCGTTCCGCCAGGTCGCCGAGTCGTACCGCAAGATCACCACGCTCGACCTGCCGGCCAAGAACCGCGAGCGCGCGCTGCGGCTGATCCGTCGCCTCGGCGACGGGCCCCAGGACGCGCCGCGGCCGATGCCGGTACCCGAGTTCCTGCGCCAGCGCCGACTACGAGGAGGTCTGGTACGTCGACCTGGCCGAGTGGGAGCTCGGCGGCGACCCGGCCCTGGTGGCCGCCGGCGTGATGGCCGACCGCCGCTTCCCCGACTACGTGCGCCGCCACGCGCTGCTGCTGGTGCTCGAGCTCGAGCGCCGCGGGCAGGCGGTGCCGCCGCTCGAGATCGTGAAGAGCCTGGCGGTGGTCCGCGCCTACCCGGTGATCGCCGGCCTCGAGGCGATGTACCGCCACGGCGACGCGTCGCTGCGCGAGTCGGTGGCGGCGGCGATGGGGGCGCTCCGCTTCAAGCGCAGCTTCGGCCTGGTGTCGCAGGCGTTGCGCGACCCGAGCGCGCCGGTCCGCAAGGCCGCGGCGGCCTCGGTCGAGCGGCTGGTGTTCCCCCACGCGTTCGAGCCGCTGCGCCGGATCTTCGAGGCCCGCGACCTGCCCGACCCGGAGGCGGCCCGCAAGGCTGCGCTGACTGCGATCGGCAAGATCGGCAGCGTCGAGGCGCTCGACTTCCTGTGCGACCGCCTCCGCGAGGGCGAGCAGCCGTTCGTCAAGGTCGCCAGCACCGCCATCAGCGAGCTGCCCAACTCGGAGCTCCTGCCGTACCTGCGCCGCCAGATCGAGTTCGTGCCGGCCGAGCACCGCGCGGTCCTCGAGGACACCGCGCAGCGGCTCGAGCACCGCCTGCGCTGAGCGCGGTCAAGACGGAGCCGCGGGCCTGGCGGTCGGGTGCGGAGCGGCCGGCGTCATCCAAGATGCGCGAAAGGACATGTCCGTCGCCTCGGGCCTCGCTCGCCGCCAGCCCGCGTCGCGCTCGCCGAGCCGGGCGGCGCGCCCGTGAGCGAAGGAATGCGCCGACGGGGCGGCGGCGGCGAGTGCATGCATTGACCGCGAATGTGGGCACGGACCGTGGTCGCGATCACGGCGCGCCGCCGCTCGCCGCCGCGGCCGATTTTTCCCGAAATCACGCACGGATGCTGGTTTGGCGGGCTTTGCCAGGCGAACGTCGTTCGAGTCACATCAATGGAAATTGAGGTGCCGCCCGGCCGACCGTCGCCATCTTTCCGATCGATCATGCGTGCCAACGTCGTCCTGTACCTCGCCGTGGCGCTCACGGCGTCCTGCGGTGAGAAGGAGAAACAAGGGGTGGCCGTCACCGACGGCGACACCGAGCAGGGGCCGATGGTGCCGATCATGGAGACCGGCACGACCACGTCCACGAGCACGTCCACGACCACGGGGACCAGCAGCGCGGTGCCGACGACGTCGACGACCGGCGAGGGCACGACGGCGCCGGCGACGACCACCGGCGAGATGACCACCGGCGTGCCGCCCGCGGAGACCGAGGGACAGAGCTGTCAATTCATCGCCGACTGCCCGGAGTCCGCGCAGTTCTGCGTGTTCGGCGAGTGCCACGACGGCAGCGAGGGCGACCCGTGCGAGTTCCACGAGGAGTGCAGCGCCGCGGCCCCGCGCTGCATCATGGGCGTCTGCTACGACGGCAGCGAGGGCGACCCCTGCAAGACCGACACCGACTGCGCCGAGGGCTCGAAGCACTGCGTGTACGGGGCGTGCTACGACGGCAGCGAGTTCGACCCGTGCGAGTTTGTCAAGGACTGCATGGACCTGATGAGCTGCGAGAACAACCAGTGCGTCTGACGATCGGCGAGACATGTCCGGGCGGACATGTCTCGACAATGATCAGGCCTGCGCGCCGATGATCCTGTCGGCGTTCATCTGCGGCTC
This sequence comes from Nannocystis pusilla, assembly GCF_026626665.1. Taxonomy (GTDB): domain Bacteria; phylum Myxococcota_A; class Polyangia; order Nannocystales; family Nannocystaceae; genus Nannocystis; species Nannocystis pusilla. The sequence continues at coordinate 3,813,167 of NZ_JAPNKE010000002.1, read as the reverse complement.
TCCGCTCACTCGGTCACTCCGTCGAGCAGGAACTTCTTCATGAACAGGATCGTGGCGTACATCTGGTAGTCCTGGTTGCGCTTCTTCTGGAAGCCGTGGCCCTCGTCCTTGCCCTCGAGGTACCACACCGGCGTGCCGCCCTGCTTGAGGGTGGCGACGATCTGGTGCGCCTCGCTGGCCGGCACGCGCGGGTCGTTCTTGCCCTGGATGACGAACAGCGGCTTCTTGATCTCGGCGGCGCGGGTGAGCGGCGAGATCTCGAGCAGCTTCTTGCGCATCTCCGGGTCGCGCTCGTCGCCGTACTCGACGCGGCGGAGGTCGCGGCGGTAGGCCTCGGTGTTCTCGAGGAAGGTGACGAAGTTGCTGATGCCGACGATGTCGACGGCGCAGCGGATCCGGTCGGCGAAGTGGACCGAGGCGGCGAGGGTCATGTAGCCGCCGTACGAGCCGCCCATGACCATGATGCGATCGGCGTCGAGCTCGGGCCGGCTGGCGATCCAGTCGAGCGCGGCCCCGAGGTCCTTGACCGAGTCCTCGCGCTGGGCGCCGTTGTCGAGCCGCACGAAGGTCTTGCCGTAGCCGGTCGAGCCGCGCACGTTGGGGTAGAGCAGGGCGACGCCGAGCTCGTCGAGGTAGTAGTTGTTGCGGGCGATGAAGCCGGGCTGCGACTGGCCCTCGGGCCCGCCGTGGACGATGACGACGACCGGGCGCTTGCCGGCGAACCGCGCCGGGGGCTTGTAGTAGAAGCCGGAGATCTCGCGGTCGTCGAAGCTCTTCCACGTCACGAGCTCGGGCTCGCTGAAGGTGCCGGGGTTGAGGGTGCCGACCTCGCTCTCGGTCCAGCGCTCGATGACGCCGCTCTGGACGTCGAGCACGTAGGTGTCGGCGGGCGAGCGCGCCGACGACAGGCTGAAGGCCAGCAGCTTGCCGTCGGGGTGGAAATTGAGGCCGCCGATCGTGCCGGCCGGCAGGCGGGTCTTGATCGGCCGCTCGCGCCCGCTCGGGAGGTCGTGCAGCCGCAGGCGGTCGACGCCGGCCTCGTTGACGATCGAGGCCAGCTTCTTGCGGTCGTGGCTGACGGCGAAGCTCTCGACGTCCCACTGCACCGGCGGGCCGAGCGGGCTCACCTGCTTGGTGGCGAGGTCGAGGGTGACGAGCTCGCGGAACTCGCCCTGGCCGTCGGTGGTGGTGATGACGCCCTTGCCGTCGGCGGTGAAGCTGGCGCCCGACCAGACGACCGGGACATCGCCGGTCTTTTCGGTCAGCTTGGTGCGCTGGCCGGTGGCCAGGTCGAACAGCCACAGGTAGCTCTCGTTGACCGAGACGTACTCCTCCGCGAGGAGCTGGTTGCCGTCGGCCGAGAAGTCCGAGGGCGACCAACCGCCGCCCTCGACCTCGGCGACCAGCTTGTCGGTGGTCGGGTCGCGCGGGTCGACGACGTAGAAGTCGGTGTCCTTCTTGTTGCGTCGGGTCGAGGTGTAGGCGAACTTTTCGCCGCCGCGGGTCCACGGGCCGAGGCTGTTCTTCGACGCGCCGTCGGTGAGGAGGGTGAGCTTGCCGTCGGCGCGATCGAAGCGCCAGTTCTGCGCGAACTCGTTGCCGCCGATGTCCTTCGACAACACGAAGAAGCTGCCGTCGCCGACCGGCGGATAAATGGCCCCGCCGACGCTGTCGTTGAAGAAGGTGAGCTGGCGACGGTCGCCGCCCGCCATCTTGACCTCGTGGATCTGGGGGGCTTCGGCGAAACGGGTGCGGATCAGCAGCGAATGCTCCTTGGGGTGCCACTCGAGCGCGGCGGCCGAGCGCGCCTCGGAGTAGGTGCCGACGCCGTCGGCGATGGCCCGCGGGATCGGCGGGATGTTCTCCGCGGTCAAGCTGTCGGGCATGTTGACGATGTCGTCGGAGACGGGCGGGCCCGGGACGATGACGGGCGGGGCGTCGGACTTGCCGTCGCGCGCCTTGTCGGTGGCGGGCGGGGCGTCGGCCTGGTCGGTCGGCTCGACGCGCTTGGCCTGGATCGTGGCGACCTTCGGCGCGTCCTTCGACGGCGGAGCGTCACAGGCAGCAGCGGCGAGGAGGAGGAGACAGACGCGGTGCGAGGTCGGCATGGTGACGCGCGCGACTATAACCGACGGCCGGCCGCCCGCGCTGGAGGCTGCAGCGGAATGCGCAATTTGCCGCGAGGTCGGTCGCAGAGCGAGAATTTGCGGGTGGTGACGGCGGGGCGGACGCTCCGCCGAATGTGACAGCGGGCTAGCGGACCTCGCCCAGCCACTCGACGAGCCCGTCGAGCAGCTCCGGCACCACGGGCAGGCTCGGATCGAAGTAAGCCTGCCACTGCGACGCCTCCTCGAGCTCCGCCGCCTTGAGCACGTGATTCATCCCCTCGATGATCCGCACCTGCGAGGCCGGGGCCGCCGAGGCCAGTCGCTCCGCGTCGATGATGCCGACCTGGATGTCCGTCGTGCCCTGGACGATCGCGCTCGGCACGTCGAGCTGCGCGAGGATCGCCGCCGGATCGTACGCGAACCACGACAGGAGGTACGGCTGCACGCTGGGCCGGAAGAGGTCGTAGAGCTCGGGCGAGACCTCGGCCACTTCCTCTCCGACCGCGAGCGAGTCGAGGATCGCGTCGGCCTCGGCGAGCAGCGGCCCCGTCAGGCGGACTGCCAGCTGCTCGCGCAGCAGCTCTTCCGCGGGCCGTCCCGGGCCGGCGAGCGACACGAACGCGTCCGCGGGGCTCCGCTGCGCCGCCAACATCCCGATCAGCGCGCCCTCGCTGTGACCCGCGATCGTGACCCCGCGGAAGCGCTCGTCCTCGGCGAGCAGCTCCACCCACGCCGCGGCGTCGTCGACGTAGGTGTCGAGGCGAAGGTCGCGCTCCGACGCCGGCCCGGCGGCGGTGCTGGCCGCCACCCCGCGCTTGTCGAAGCGCACCGTCGCCACGCCGCGCTCGGCCAGCCCCTCGGCCAGCAGTTTCAGGGCGTCGTTGACCATCTTGACGGAGTTGCCGTCGCGATCCGTGGGACCGGAGCCGGCGTGGATCAACACCACTTCGAATGGACTGCAACCGGCCGGCAGCAGCAGCGAACCGTCGATGTCGCCGGTCGGCGTCGCCAGCACGATGGGCTCGCTCTTGGCCCCCGGACACCGCGCCGCCAGCTCGTCGACGACGCCGTCGCCCACGCCGACCGGCTCGCTCGTGCTCCCGTCTCCGCCCGGTTCCCCGTCGCAGGCCCCCGCCGCGGACAGCGTCAGGGCCGCGCCGACGAAGCGCACCATTGTCGCACGCATGAATCGCCAGGGCCCGCGAAAATCGTTGTTGCGCATGAATCCCACCACCCCGAAGACCCGCCCATCGGCGAGGCCTCGCACGCGAAATACAGATGTGCCCCCGAAACTCGGGGCACGTCAAGGCGGACAGGTGACACGCGTCTCAACAGCCGCTGTTGCGGCGAAGCTCGCGCCCCGGCGCCCGATTCGCACGTCACCTTATGCGCAATGTGTCCTGCAATCGCGGTTGTCCGGGCGCGGACATTCGTACTACATCCTCGGTCGTCGACTGGGCGGAATACCGACACCACGCGCTAAAGGTGCCTTCACGCTCTTCCGCCGCAGGCGGCGCCGTCAGCGAATCGAGCCATGGTGACGCCGCCCACGGCGCGACGAGAGCACCTCGATCGCGACTTGATGCGCTCGCGCCGCCGGCTCGAAGCGGCGCACCGAGCCCGCCAATGCGACGTCGATTCAGACCGTCCACGCCGGCGGAGGCAGTCGTTCGACGGCATTCCGGGCTGCTCACGGCCGGTTGGGCAAAAGCGATGACGCGATCGACACCATGCGCGCGCCGTCGGCGAATGCGTCGACTTCGACCGCGCGCCGGAGCGTGGCGGCTCCGCAGCGGCCCGCGGGACGTCGATCGTCCGATGCAAAAGGAGCGCGTCGCTCGACAGGGCGGCGCACCTACGTGTGGCCACGTCGGCGGCCTGGGCGAGGGTCCGGGCTCGCGGCTCTTGCTGGCGTTCGCAGCGGCCGCGGGCAGGTTCGAAGGCGAGGTCCGGAGCCTCCGCGTGGCCGAGCGATCGCACGACGTCGAGTGCGCCTCAGGGGCTCCGAGCGTCCTACACCCCATGCGCGGCCGCTGCCGCGGCGGAAGTCCGGCCTCGTCTGGCCCGTGCCGCAGGTCCGCTGCGCTCGATGAACCTGCTACCTTGTCTCGAAGGGACCGTCGAGGACGTCGACGGAGCGCCGTGGCCTCATACTCGTCGACCCATCCGTTCGCCTATCACGTCTTTCCATTGACGGCAGCCCGGTCCATTTGGCGCCTCGGCGCGTTGCACGGAAAGGACGACCTCGGCGCGCTCGGACATATTCGTCGCACCACCGGCGACCTCGATCGCAAGCTGGGGTTCTCGCGGTTCGTCCACTTCTATCTCCCGCGCAGAGGGGCCTCCCCGGAGGACCTGCCGATCCTCGGCGCGCAGCTCCAGCCGGCCCGCGCGCCGGCCTGTCCGCACGCGATGCTCGTGGTGCCGACGGGGCCGCTGAGCGACGAGGCGTCGACGATCTGCAACTGGAACATCGCCGTCAGCCGGCCCGGCGTCGCCGGCGTGTGTCAGGGCGGCAACTGGACCCGCGGCACCCATGCGCCGCGGATCCTCGAGGTCTGGCGCGCTCTCCGGGACACGAACCCGGACGCCGAGACGGCTCGCGGGTTCTGGGGAGAGCCGGAGGTGCCCATCGTCGCAGGTCCGCAGATCGCGGGGAACCTCAAGCTCCTGGCTCGCGCGCCGCGCAAGATGCCCGAGCTGCTGCTCCCGTCGCCCGCGCGCGTGTTCGCGGGCGCGAAGATCGTCGCGTTCTCTCGCGCCGACCTGGCCTCGTTGCAGCTGCTCGGTTCGCCGCCCGACGGGGCCGCCCTCGAACTCGGCTCGTTCTCCGGCTACGACCTCGACGCCGATCCGCTGGGACCGAGGCGCGCGCTCCTCGACGACTATCTCGCCGGTCGTCGGGAGGTCGCCCCCGCGATCGACTTCGACGCCATTCGCCATCGCGCGTGAGCGGCTGATGACGACGGGCCTCAGCTCGCGCCGAGCGAGCGGAGCAGCATGGTGCGGATGCCGGTGAGGTCGGCGTCGATGCGCGTCATCGGGTGAGCCGCGGCGGGGCCGTGGGGGACCGTGCGGAGCTGGCCCGCGCGGGTGACGTAGGTGACGCAGGTCGAGGAGCGGTTGCCGCGGACCATGGCCAGCGCCTCGGCGAGGATCGTCGCCTGGTCTTCGGAGCATGGCGTGAAGGACATGTCTCCCCAGGCAGGTCGTTGCACGGCCGCGGCGGCGTCGGACACCAGGCCGGGGGCGTGGGCGCGGAGGTGGTCGAAGGCGCGGACGAGGCCGGCCTGGTCGTCGGCGGCCGCGTAGGTCAGGCCGAGCTCGACCCATGCGCCGATCCGGGCCGGGTGGCTGACGACGGCGTGCTCGAGGTCCGCGAGGGCGCCCGCGAGGTCGCCGGTGGCCGCCCTGGCGCCGGCGCGGTGGGCGTAGACGGCCGGGCCGACGGTGCCGCGCATCTGGGCGATGCCGGCGGCCGAAACGGCGAGGGCGCCGGCGGGGTCGCCTGTCCTCTGGGCCAGGAGGGTGAGGCCGACGTAGGCCCAGCGGGTGCGCGGGTTGATGGCGATGGCGGCCTCGAGGTCGGCGCGGGCGCCGGCGTCGTCGCCGAGCCACATCCGCAGCTCGCCGCGGTGCGCCAGCGGCAGCGAGGAGCGCGGCCAGCGGGCGCAGGCGGCGTCCAGCAGGGCGAGGGCGCGGGCCGGGTCGGCGCTGCGGATGGTCTGCAGCGCCTGGCGCGAGGCGTGGCGAACACCTGTCCTCGTGGACAGGCGCCGAAGGACATGTCCGTCGTGATAGGTGGCGAAGGCGGAGCGGTTGCAGCCCATGCGCGCGAGGGCGTCGCGGGTGGCGTCGACCAGCGGGCCCTGGCGGTCGGCGGCCAGCGCGGCCGGGCCGTGCGGGGAGACCTCGGCGAGGGCCTCGGCGAACTCCTCGATCTGGCGCGGATTGACGGGGGCGTCGGGGGCCGGGCGCTCGCCGGCGGCGGCGAGGAAGCGCAGCATCCAGGCGGCGAACAGGTAGCCGTCGCCGATCGCGGTCGCGCGGGTGAGCGCGGCGTGGGCGGGCTCCCACGCGCCCAGGCGGATCAGGGCCTCGGCGCGCGACAGCTCGGCGGCGGGGTCGGGCACCGAGCAGGCGAGCTCGAGCTCACGGAGGGCGGCGTCGACGTCGCCCTCCGCGAGCAGAGCTGGCCGCGGATCCGGCAGGCCCCGGCGCGGCCGCGCGAACCGGGGACGGCCTCGGCGCGGGCCAGGGCGCCGGCGCGATCGCCTGTCCACAGGGACATGTCCGCGAGGGCGAGGGCGAGCGCAGGATCGTCGGGTCGCAGGCGCAGGCCGGCCTCGCCGTGGCGGGCGGCGCCGGCGAGGTCGCCGGTCTCGAGCAGGGCGAACGCTGCGGCGCGGTGGTAGAAGGCGGCGTCGTCGGCGGGGGCGAGGCGGACCGCGGCGGCGACCTCGATGGCGCAGTCGTGATCGTGGCCGGCGCGGGCCAGCGCGGCCGCCAGCTCCATGCGCAGCTTGGCCGACTCGGGGGCGCGCTGCAGGCCGCGGCGGGCTGCGGCGATGGCGAGCTCGAGGTCGCCGCTGCGCAGGTGCAGCTGGGCCTCGAAGGCGTCCCAGGTCGGGTCGGTGGGGTCGGCGGCGCGGCCGAGGGCGATCGCGGCCGCGACCTCGCGCTCCCAGCCGAGGGCGCTGGCGTAGCCGACAAGGCGGGTGGCCGCGGCGCGGGTGGCCGCGGGGGCGGCCCGGGCGGCGGCGGCGAGGGCGTCGAGGCAGCGCTGATAGTCGTGGGTGGCGCGCAAGACGGCGGCGGCGGCGAGGGCGACCGCGGCGTCGTCGGGTCTGTCCTTCAGGGCAGCTTCGGCCGCCGCGCGGGCCTGGGCCAGGCGGCCGTGGCGAGCGAGAGCGACGGCGCGCAGCAGGGAGCCGCGGGCGCCGAGGCGCGGGTCGTGAGCGTCGAGGTCGCCGGCGTCGAGCGCCGCTTGCAGGCGCCGAGCCGGAGGTGGCAACGCGCGCGTCACGAGCTCCTGCGGGCCGGGCGGCGCGGTGAACGGGCCTGGCCTGGCCGAGCGGCGAGCGTGGCGGCGGCGGGCGAGCGCATGGCTCAGGGGACAGGTCGCATGGCGGCGAAGCCGTGGGCGCGCACGTAGTTGATGTGCATGCCCTTGCAGCCATGGTCGTACGAACATGTCTTGCAGCGCAGGCTCTTGACGTGGAAGCCGTCGTCGATGAAGCGGCGGGCGTAGCGGAAGATCTCGAGGCCGCCGTCGGGGCCGAGCTGGGCGGCGTCGAACACCGAGGGGCGCTCGCGCGGCGGGCGGCCGAGGACGCAGGCGGGCACGGCCTCGACGGGGACGGGGTGGCGGAAGGCGGCGAAGAAGGGCACGAGGTCGAGGTCGAGCTCGGCGGACTCGGTCAGACGCTCGCGCGCGGGCTGGCGCAGGACCAGGCGCGGGGGGGCGCGGTCCAGCGCGAGCAGCCACGGCTCGGCGGCGCGCGAGAGCAGGAGGACGACGTCGAGGTCGAGGTTCAGGTCGAGGAGGGCGGCCGCGGCGGCCGGGTCGGCGACGACGACGCGGGCGAGGCGCTTGCCGGCGATCGTGATCGGCTGGCCTTCGGGACATGATGTGGCGGACATGTCCGAAAGGCGGGCGAGGAGGGCGGCCGGGTCGGCCAGCTCGAGCTCGAGCTCGGGGACGTCGGGGAACTCGGCGGCGAGCGCCTCGGCGGCCGCGAGGTCGGGCGCGAGCAGCCACAGCGCGCGGGGCTTGGCGGCGGCCGCGAGGGCGCGGGCGTCGAGGCGCGGGCGCGCGGGGGCGGCCGGGAGCGAGGGGCCGGCGCCGAGCAGCGGCAGGCGGATTCGGCGCGGCGGGGCGAGCGGCGCTGCCGCGCGGGCCTCGGCCATCGCGGCGGCGGCCTCGTCGGCGGTGCCGGCCCACGCGTCTTCGCTGTCCTCGGGGACATGTCCCGAGGGACCGGCGGCGAGGGCCCGCTCGGCGAGGACGCGGCGCAGGCGGGCAGCGGCGTGCTGGCGGCTGGCCGGGTCCCCGCCGTAGGCGACGGGGGCGTGCCGGTCGGCGCCGGCGTCGACGCGCAGGACCGCGAAGGCCTGGCCGGCGAGGTCGGCCCGGACGTCGTCGAGGCGGTCGCACAGCGGCTGCAAGTAGCAGTGCTTGCAGCGCTCGGGGGCGCGGCAGTCGAGCGGGATGTCGTGCTCGAGCAGCAGCGCGTACTCCTCCTTGCGCCCGCGGACCTCCTCGATCAGCTTGTGCGGGTCCTGGATCAGGTCCTCGAAGCCCTCGAGGTGCTGCGGCGGGAACCGGTTGAGCCAGACGTGGATGCCGGGCTTGCGCGCGTAGGCGAAGGCCTCCAGCAGGTAGGGCCGCATGGCCTCGAGGTCGTAGAAGAGGATCTCGCGGCCCTCGCTGTAGGCGCGCCCGAACGGGATGACGTGCAGCAGGTCGAACTCGCGCACGCCCATGGCGGTGAAGGTGGCCATGAGCTCGGGCAGCTGCTTGACGTTGCCGCGGTTGACGCAGACGTCGATGTTGACGACCGGCCGACCGTCGGCGAGCGCGCCCTGCAGGCCCTTGACCTCCTCGTCGAAGGCGCCCTTGGTGCCGACGAGGGCGTCGTGGATCCGGGCGTTGGGGCCGTGGATCGAGAACGTGATCTCGCTGAGGCCGGCGTCGAGGGCGGCCCGCAGGAAGGCCGGATAGGCGAACATGCGGCCGTTGGTGACGGTCTGGATCTTGCGATAGCCGGCGCGCCGCCCGAGACGCACGAAGTCGACGAAGTTGGGGTGAATGGTGGGCTCGCCGCCGGAGAGGATGAGGCGGGTGGCGCCGCGCCGGCGACCGTCGAGGATCTGGGCCTTGATCTCGTCGCGGTCGCGGTTGGTGCCGTCGTGCGTGTGGGCGTCGAGGCAGAACACGCAGCGGTCGTTGCAGTCGAACGTCAGCCGGACCCAGTTGCGCCGCTCGTGCGCCGCCTCTTCGTGCTGCACCGCGGTGGCGGGGAGAGCGTCCATTCCGGGGCAATGTACCCGGCGCCCCGCGCAGGCCGCAAGCGTGCTAACGTCGCCGGCCGTGCGCCCCGGCCGCGTCCTCGTCGTCCATCCGCCCGTGTCGGTGGCGCGGGACTTCATCGACTACCCGTACTTCGTCGACCTCGGGGCGGTGCAGCTGGCAGCGGTGCTCGAGGCGCGAGGGATCGAGTGCGACCTGGTCGACGCGTACGCGCTGCCGGCGAGGCTGACGACGCCGCGGGGCGTAGACGCGGCGGACGGGCGGGCGAGCGGGCTGCGAGGCGCGAACGAGGCGGACGACTCGCCGGGCGAGGTGCGTCACGCGGCGTCGGGAATGACGTGGCGCAGCGACGGGCGGGCGCACCTGGGGGCGACGGTCGCGGCGACTCTGGCGGCGTGCCCAGGCTCGGCCGTGGCGATCGTGGTGGCGGTCACGCCGTTCCACCGGCCGCCGGCGCGCGACGACCTCCTCGCCGACCTCCTCGCCGGGCTGCGGGCGCGCCACGGGGCGGCGGTGCCGATCGTGCTGGCCGACTGCTACCAGTCGGGGCAGCACTACGTGGCGGCGCCGCAGCTGCTCGCCAGCTACCCGGAGGCCGACGCGTACGTGCAGTTCGAGGCCGAGGTGACGGTGCCGGCGCTGCTGCAGGCGTACTTGACCGGCGGGCCGGCGCCGCGCGGGCTCCACCGCGGGGAGCAACCTGTCCTCGAGGACCTGCCCGTTCCGGCATGGTCCAAAGTCGACCTCGAGGCGCACCACGAGTTCCGCGCGGCGGTGGTCCGCGGGCTCGGCCGCGGCGGCTGGGCGTTCCCGATCGACGGCCGCACGCTGCCGGCGGTGACGAGCCGCGGGTGCCCGTTCCAGTGCGCGCACTGCAGCTCGAACCCGGACGTGGCGGCGGGCCGGCCGAAGACGCAGCGGCGGCACTCGCGGACGTCGCTGGCGCAGCTGTTGACGGCGCTGGCGCGCGAGCACGGGGCCGAGCGGGTGTTCGTGCTCGACGAGCTGATCAACGTCCACCCGGCGCACTTCGATCATGTCCTGGGGGACATCCAGGCGCTGGGCCTGCGCTTCGAGCTGCCGAACGGGCTGCGCGCCGATTACCTCGAGCCGCGGCACCTGCAGGCGATGCGCGGGCGGATCACGACGCTCAGCGTCAGCGCCGAGAGCGGATCGCAGCGGGTGGTCGACGAGGTGGTCGGCAAGCGGCTCGACCTGGCGGCGATCGTGCGCGCGGCGGAGTCGGCGGCGGCGGCCGGCGTGCCGCTGATGATCCACTACATCATCGGTCAGCCGGGCGAGTCGGCGGCGGAGATCAATCAGACGCTGAGCTTCGCGCTGGATCTGTGGGACAGGTTCAAGGCGTGGCCGGCGGTGCAGTTCGCGACGCCGCTGCCGGGCACGCGGCTGGCCCGGTCGCTGCCGCTGGCGCCGCCGCCGGAGGACGGCGACTGGGGGCCGCGGTTCCAGCGGGCGCCGACCGGGGCGACGGTGCCGGCCGAGCTGCTGGAGAAGTTCCGCTGGACGTTCGAGCAGCGGGTGCGCGCGTCGCAGGGGCCGCGCAAGCTGGTGATGAACGCGACCTACGCGTGCAACAACCACTGCAGCTTCTGCGCGGTGGGCACGCGCACGCAGCTCCACGGCGACGGCGAGCGCCTGCGCGAGCAGCTGGCGCACTACCGCAAGCAAGGGGTGGAGCTGCTCGACATCGACGGCGGCGAGCCGACGCTGCACCCGGACCTGCTGGGCTTGATTCGCCACGCGCGCGCTCGGCTACCGGGCGATCAACGTGACGACGAACGGCCGGCTGTGCGCGTACGAGGCGTTCGCGGCCCGCCTGGTCAACTCGGGGCTGTCGTCGCTGCTGTTCAGCGTGCACGGGGCCGACGCCCGCACGCACGCGCAGAACGTCGGGGTCGCGGAGGCCTTCGAGCAGACGCTGGCGGGGGTGCGCAACGCGGTCCGCCTGGCCCCGCGCGGGGTCGAGCTCGGCCTCAACGTGACGATCACGAAGCACAACGAGGGGCAGCTGGCGGACATCACGGCGCTGGCGTGGTCGCTCGGGCTGCGCTGGGTGAACTATCAATTCTGACGCCGTTCGGGCGGGCGACCGCGATGCTGGCACCCGACACGGCCCGCGCGGCGGCGGCCCTGAGCGCGGTGATCGACGCCTGGCAGGCGCGGATGAAGCTGCAGATCATCAACCTGCCGTTCTGCTTCATGCCGGGCCACGAGGCGCTGATGCAGGGCGACCTCGGCAAGCTCGAGCGCCACATGGCGTTCGTCAACAACGAGACGGTCAACCTGGCGCAGTACCTGGCCGAGCGCCGGGTCCGCAAGCCGGTGTGCGCGTCGTGCCCGCACGCGTGCTTCTGCGGCGGGTTCTACGAGCTCGACGAGGTGCCCGAGCCGCCGTGGCTGATCGCGCCGGAGGACCTGGTGCGCCCGCTGTCCGACCCACGGCGCCACGAGTCGGTGCCGGCCGAGCTGCGCGAGCGCCTGCGCAAGCGCTCGGGGTCGCCGTGAGCGAGGCGCCGAGGTGCCCGCGGTGCGGCTGTCCCGAAGTGCAGGTGACCGCCGGCCGCGGCAGCGCGTGCGCGCCGATGCCGACGCCGGAGGCGCTGCGCTGCCCGCAATGCGAGAACCGCGGGACGCGCCTGCCGCTGCACGGGCGGCCGATCGTGCGCTGGGAGCATGAAGGGCCGGGCGCGGCGGAGGGCTGAGCGAGAGGGCAGGTCGGCCGATGGCGCGCCGGCGGGCTCGCTCGTCCGCGCAGGGGACGCTGGCTCATGGGACAGGTCTGACGTGCATGGTCGCGTCCGAGGGCGGCAGAGCGCGCCGGTAGGATGCGAGGGGAGACGTCCCAGGATGAATCGCGGCGGTCGGGGATGGCGGGGCGGCGGGTGGAGCGATTGTCGGCAGTACGGAGTGATGAATCGCCGTCATGGACGATGCGGACCTGCGCGGGGGCGGAGCCGGGCGGTCGCGGCGATTGTCGCTACCGGCGACGATGCAGACTCACAGCAGGATGACGGCGCGGGCGGGCTGCTGCTGGCGTTGCCGTGGCTCGTGCGAGCGCGACGCTCGCGGCGCGGGCGCTAGCGCGGTCCGCTGCGTCCGTGAGCGCTGCTCGCATCGGCGTGGGCGCTCGGTCGGCCGCGGGCGTATGAATGTCCGGAAGGACATGTGCATAAGGTCATGTTGATTGGACGTGTCCCGGGCGACATCTTCGCTGCGAGGGGTGGCTGCGGCGCTGCGCGCCGCGACCCGGGCCGGCGGATGTCGAAGCGGTACGCGGCTCATCGGTAGCGCGCGGCGAGGTAGCGAGCGCGTCGGGCTCGGCGTGACGACGCCGGACGACCGGCGCCGTCGCGCTCGCAGGCGTTCGCTCGCGGGTGCGCGGTCGGGCGGGACGCGCCGGCGACGTCGGCTGCCGCGCACGGCTCCTCCCGGCGGCTGGCCGGTGGGAGCGGCGACGAGGCGGCCGGCGTGACGCGAGCAGGGCTCGGGTTCACGCGCACGACCCTGGACGGGCAGCTGCAGGCTTGCGACGGACGACGGTCGCGCGAGGCGAGCCCCAGCGAGGTGACGACCAGGCGGATATCGAGAGTCCGCCGCGCGAGCGCACGACGGGCATGGGGCGCGCGGCATGAGGCGAAGGACAAGACGGGCCGCGGGCAGGGCGGGCCGCTGCGATGTTTGATAAACCGTTCGTGATATCGTCGCCCGGTCGCGGCAATGTCGGGTGCGCTGTCAGATACATCGCCGGGGCGATGTACTGTCATATTCGCGCGATCGATCGCTCGCGGCATTCGATATCGCGCAGGCGCGGACGACTCCGGCGCGGCGGACGGCCGCGGCAGGCGGACGACATTGATAGCAGTGGGCGAGGCGGCCGCGGCGGCGGAAATCGTGCCTGTTCGAGCGGTTCCTCGCGCGCCCCGCCGGGTCCGCGGGACCCCGGCAATTCCCTGAATTCGCGGCTGCAAGGCCTCGTAGAGGGGGGTATCGCGGAATGGGACGTCTTCGTCGTTTGCGCTTCACCACACCGTAGCTTTGCCTACCCGGGACTACCAACCAATAGTTCGTCCGGAAGAGCTCAGGCGGGATTGACCCGCCGGCTGCTTTCGAGACAGAGAAAGGAAACCCTCCCATGTTGCGTACCATTCTTGTGTTGTTCCCCGCGCTCGCGTTCTCGATGCCCGTCACCGCGACGGCGTCGGACGAAGCTCGATGGGGAGGTAGCCAACAGGGCTACGGTCAGAACGAACTGCTCGAGCTCGAGACCTGCCTGGCCGAGGTGGAGCAGCTGACGCAGAACCGTTCGTGCACGATCCTCGACGCCGAGGAGTGCCTCGCCGCGTGCGACGTGGCCGCGGACTCCGGCGACGCCAACCGCTGCCGCAGCGCGTGCTCCGACGCCGGCGTGGCGATCTGTGACCGCTGGGGCGGCAATCAGGGCATCGGCCAGGATGTCGGCCAGGGCATCGGCAAAGACATCGGCAAGCACGTCTATCCCGATCAGGGCGTGATGCCGGGCAAACCGACCGGTCAGGGCGTGGACCTCGGCCAGGGCTTCGGCAAGGGCGACATGGGCCAGGGCTTCGGCAAGGGCGACATGGGCCAGGGCATCGGCAAGGAGGTCGGCAAGGTCGAGGAGGAGCTGCTGCAGGAGCTCGACCAGACCATCGGCAAGGACGTCGGCAAGAACATCGGCAAGAACGTCGGCAAGCTCGAGCAGGAGCTGGAGCAGGACATCATGCAGCAGCTCGAGCAGGGCCTCGAGCAGAACATCGGCAAGACGGTCGAGCAGGAGCTCGTGCAGGAGCTCGTGCAGGACCTCGACCAGAACATCGGCCAGGACCTCGAGCAGGACCTGCTGCAGGACATCGAGCAGGAGCTCGATCAGACGATCGGCAAGCACGTCGGCAAGAACATCGACCAGGATCTCGAGCAGGAGATCCTGCAGGAGCTCGACCAGACGATCGGCAAGCCGGGCTTCACCAAGCGCTGGGGTAATCAGCAGGGCTACGGCCAGCAGGGCTACGGCCAGCAGGGCTTCGGCAAGGACTACGACCAGGGCTTCGGCAAGGAGCACCAGCAGGGCTTCGGCAAGGAGCACCAGCAGGGCTTCGGCAAGGACGTCGACCAGGGCTTCGGCAAGGACGTCGACCAGCACTTCGGCAAGGACTACGGCCAGGGCTTCGGCAAGGACCAGACCATCGGCAAGCCGGGGTTCGGCAAGCGCTGGGGCAAGCCGGGCTTCGATCAGGGCTTCGGCAAGGAGCCCACGCCGGTCACCCCGGGCCAGTTCGAGCAGGAGCTGGTGTACGTGGTCGGCTCGGAGTGCGCGATGCTCGTGACGCAGGGCGTCGGCAAGGGCGTCGGCAAGGGCGTCGGCAAGAACGTCGGCAAGTGAGCCGACCACGGCGGACCGGCAGGACGATCGCGCCCGCCGGCCCCGCCTGAAGCGGAGCGCTCGAGGTCCCTCGAGCGCTCCGCTGCGAGCGGCGAGGCTCGCCTCGCCGCCGCACCTCGGACTTATTCACCGAGTCCACGCGCCCAGGCGCAGCGCTCGAGCGGCAGATCGAGCGCGCTTCGACGACTCGGCGACGACCCCCGCGAGGGCAGGGCCCCGCGACTCGTCGAACCTTCACCGGCGACCGTCACGCTGACCTCGACGGGATGGAACCCCCGCCGGTCTCCTCCGTGCGACCCATGTCCCGCCGTCCTCGCCTGTCGTCTCGGCGAGCCGACGCGGAAGCCGTCGCACTGCCGTCATTGTCCGGATCGACGCGTCGGTCCTGTGAATCGCGCTCACGCAGGGGACCGCTTCGGCGGGCTCTCGCCACGAGACGAGAGGAGAATCATGCGAGGCTGTCGTTCGACGCTGCGTGACGACCGCTCCGCCTCGATGTCCCTCCCGAGGACCCAGCGGCGATCCTGCCGCTGACGACGACGGAGAACGTGCGAATCGGTCAGACCATTTTCGAGGTGTCTCATGTCATTCACGATTCCATCCTCATCCTCCGCGAGCCGTCTCGCGGGCCGTCTCACCTTCCGCGCCGCGCTGGCGCTCGGCATGCTCTGCTCGGGGCTGTCCGCCTGTGACGAGCCGGTCGACGCGACCGACGAGCTCGCCGCCGCCGAGGAAGACGAGCCGGCGCTCTCCGAGGAGCAGGAGGAGGCGTTGCTCTACCGCGAGGGTTGGACGAAGGCGGACGACCCCCGCCTCCTCAGCAAGGACTTCAACTTCGAGCTCGACGAGCTGCCGGCCTCGGGCTGGGCCAAGCGCGTGCCGTGGCCCGGCTACTACTGGCCGACCTACAACGACTCGATCAACTACCGCTGGGCGGGCTCGAAGATCCGCTCGCCGGCCGAGAAGTACGGGGCCGCGTTCGGCCGCAAGGGGGTCGGGACGGTCATCTCCAACCGCTTCGGCGTCGGCAGCATCGGCGGCACCAAGGCGTGCAGGTACGACTCCGACTGCTCCAACGTGGGCGGCCGCGTGCGGCCGCCGGCGCGGCGAGTCGCGCGGGCGCTGCATCGAGACGTGGATGGGCATCTGCCACGCGTGGGCGCCGGCGGCCATCATGGAGCGCGAGCCCAAGCAGGGCGTCACCTTCAACGGGGTGCGGTTCGAGATCTCCGACCTCAAGGCGCTCATCAGCCTGGCGTACACCGAGGGCCTGTCGGTCCGCTTCATGTCGCTGCGCTGCAACTCGTCGGGCAGCATCAAGAGCCAGGCGTGCCAGGACACCAACGCCGGCAGCTTCCACGTGGCGCTGACCAACATGCTCGGGCTCCGCGGCGAGTCGTTCGTGTTCGACCGCACCTACGACCGCGAGGTCTGGAACCACCCGGTGGTCGGCTACAAGGTGACGCGCAACGAGCAGGTCTCGGGCGCGACCGCGAACGACATGATCAGCAGCGGCGGCTCGCAGTACCGCTTCAACCCGAACGCCGTCGAGCTGCGGCGCGTCCGCACCGAGGTGTACTGGATCAACGAGGCGGGCCCCGGCTATAACCAGCAGCTGGTCGACAACGTGGCGACCTTCACGTTCACCGAGGTCTACGACTACATCGTCGAACTCGATGGCGTCGGCCGCGTCATCGGCGGCGAGTGGGTCGGCAAGTCGAAGCGCCGCCACCCCGACTTCGTGTGGCGGCCGATGGCGAAGAAGGACACGACCGTGGCCGGCGTGGTCCGCTACTCCGAGGTGGAGCAGCTCATGCAAGCGGCCGGCGGCGGGATGTGACCCGCGACGGCGCGCGTGACCGCGGTCGCGCGCGCTGCGACGGCCGCCCGAGCCGCGGCCTGGCGGCCTGACCGCAAGGTGGCGCGTCGGACCGATTCGCACTACTGCGAATCGGTCCCTCGCGCTTTTCGCGGCCAGGCGACCGGCGCCTTCGTCTTCGCGTCGGCAGACCCGTGGATGTCCCCGCGAGCGTCCTTCGGCCAGGCGGACCGCGGAGCCGGGGGACGCCCGAATCAGGGCGAATCGGAGGTGTTCGCGCCGGCCGGCGCGATCGTGACCGCGCGACGCGGGCGCGAGCGACGAGGAGCGGGCGCCGGCGTGCGCCCTTTCGGGTATCGTGGCGTCATGTTGAGAATCTGCTCCTTGAAAGTAGTTCAATCGTCGCTCCCGATCGCCGTGATGTCGCTGCTGTCGAGCGGGTGTCCGGACTCCGGCGATCCGAGCAGCGGGTCGGCGACCGAGACGTCGACGATGACGGGCGCCGCGACCGATCCGACGACCGGCAACGTGAACCCGACGACGACGACGCAGTCGACCGACGATCCGACCGGCGGGACCAGCACGGTCGGCACCGAGGGCACCGGTCTGACGACCACCGACGCGACTTCGACGACGACGCAGGGCGTCGACACGACGACCTCGGACACGACGACCACCAGCACCAGCGAGCCCGGGACGACGACGAGCACGACGGACGCGACGACGACGACGACGACGGGCGAGACGACGACGACGACGACGGGCGAGACCACGGACACGACCGGGGAGCCGGAGCCGGCCAGCGACATCGAGATCGTGATCACCGCCGACAACGCCTACGGGTTCGCCTACGGCACCGACGACAACATCTCGATGTACTGGGGCGGGATCGAGAACACCACCGCGGGGCAGATCTTCAACTGCGGCGAGGGGCCGGAGAAGTACGTGGTGCCGTACGAGGAGGCCGACAACGCCAGCTTCCTCTACGTCATCGCCTGGGCCGACTCGTCGACGACGCAGGGCGTGCTGGCCCGGTTCCGCCGCAAGGACGGCGGCGGCAACTTCGGCGAGGACGTGTTCACCGGCACCGAGGGCTGGGAGGTGTGCGCGACCGGGGTCGACTACCAGCCCGGCAGCGGCGGGCCGTCCTTGCAGGTCATCAACGACCACATCGTCAAGTGCAACCAGGGCGCGCTCGACCCGAACACCACCAGCGTGGGCTGGGTCGACGAGGTCGGCACGCAGTACGGCGCGGTCGCGTTCGGCGAGCCCAACACGACGCCGTACAACGGCGGGCCGATGGCCGGCAACGAGTTCCCGCTGGTGTGCCCGATGGACATGCCGGAGGAGGCGAAGTGGATGTGGTTCAACTGGGATCCGCCCAACGTGAAGCCGCCGCAGAGCCCGTTCCTGTGGCCGGGCGGCGGCGGCAACCCCGACCACCAGTACCTCATCTTCCGCTTCGCGGCCGACCTGGTGCCGATCCCCATGTGAGGCCGACGCCGGGCGCGGCTCGCGGATGTCCGCGGGGACAGGTTGCGAGCCGCGCCCGCGCCGACGGGCGCCGCGCTATCCGATGAGCTGGCCGAAGAGACATGCCTCGCCGGCCGGCGATTCGCGCGCGCTGCGGCGTGACGCGGCGCACGGGCGGACGGGCGACCGTTCGCTGCGGCGCGTTGCGAGGGCGGCGCGGATTGACTATACCGCGAGCACGTCTGGCGGACGCAAAGTGCCCCCAATCGCGCGACGCGACCGGGTAACCCCGAGGGAGGACACATGAGGACCACCGACGTCGTTCAAGGCTATGATCTGTGGGCGTCCACGTACGACCGCATCGACAACCCGCTGGTGGCGATGACGGCAGTGGCGATGCGGCGCTGGCACCCGGAGGGGCGGCGCGTGCTCGAGCTGGGGTGCGGGACGGGCCGCAACGCGCCGTTCCTGCTGGCGCGCGGGTTTTCGGAGTACGTCGGCGTCGACGTGTCGCCGGGGATGCTGGCGCAGGCGGCCCGCAACGTGCCCGATCCGCGGGCCCGCTTCGTCCGCAGCGACGCCGCCGAGGCGCTGGAGCTGGCCGAATTCGACGGCGCGCTGCTGAGCCTGGTGCTCGAGCACGCGGAGGACGTGGCGCCGCTGCTGGCCGCGGCGGCGCGAGCGGTGCGGCCCGGCGGCTGGCTGCACATCTTCGAGATCCACCCGCGCTGGCGGGCCGACGGCGGCCGCGCCCACTTCGCCCACGAGGGCGAAGACCTGTACCTGCCGAGCTACCTTCACGACTCGGCGGAGCTCCAGGCGGCGATGGGCGCGGCGTGGACGCTGGTGTCGGCGACCGACTGGTACGCGGACCCGTCGGCCAGCGCCAAGCTGGCCCGCCGCCGCGGCCAGCCGGTGCTGCTCGAGCTGGCGGCGGTGCGCGCGTAGGCGCGCCGCGGCAGATGTCCCGAGAGACAGGCCAGGCGACGGCCGGGGCTGTCTCGAAGGACAGATGCGAGCGCGGGCGCCGGCGCGTCGCGCTCGCGCCTCAGGCGCGCGCGCGATCGGGGACGCGCATGCCGTCGACGAACACGTCGGCGAGGGTCTCGGCGAACTGCTCGATGCTCAGGCCCTGGCGCAGCGGGTCGTCGCCGACCAGCGGGGCGAAGCGCGTCAGCGCCTGCAGGACGATGGCGCGGGCGTGGCGCTCGTCATCGGTCCACTGCGCCGGCGCGACGGCGGCGTCGAGCAGGTGACCGATGAAGCTGTTGGCGTCGGCCATGGCCGCGCCGACGCGCTCGGGCATGGCCTCGATCAGGGCGGCCAGCATGTCGGGGTCGCCGGCGGACGCGCGGGTGAGCAGCGGCGAGGCGGCGACCATGAGGATCGAGGCGCGCACCCACTGGCGCAGGCGATCGCGCGCGTCGAGGGTGGGGGCCTCGATGCCGTCGAGCACGGCGAACAGCCGCAGCTTCTCGTAGGCGCAGGCCACGTAGAGGACGTCGAGCTTGGTCGCGAAGTAGAGGTAGACGGTGCCCTTGGCGATGCCGGCGGCGCGCGCGATGTCGTCGATGCTGGTCTTGCGGTAGCCGTGCGCGACGAACAGCCCGATCGCGGCCTCGAGGATCTTCAGCCGCTTCTTGCCCTTGCTGCTCCGGGTCGACGTCACCCACCGCCTCCGCGAGGAGAGCGCGCATCTCGGCGAGGGTCTCGAAATTCATGTGCTGACCAGTTTGACTTAGTCGGTCAGTTAGTCAATATTGTTCTGGAGCCCGCCGGGGAGACCGTTTGGAGCCGATGTCGGCGCGAAAACGCGCGCCCGCTCCGACGCCCGCGCGGGCCCCAGGAGACATGAAGATGAAGTGGAGTGACATCCGCGAGCTCAGCCGCATGCAGCGCGAGGGCCGCTCGATCGGCGACATCGCGGCGCTGAAGTTCTCCGTTTTGGCGGGGCCGGAGCACACCGGCAACGACCGCCTGCACACGCTGCCGACGCCCTGCCTCGAGGTCGACCTGGCCGAGCTGCGGGCGCTGCCCGAGGGCACCGTCGGCCGCGCGTTCGCCCACCAGCTCGATCGCAACAAGCTCGAGCCGCTGGTGATCAGCGACGACATGAAGCAGCGCCTGGCCCAAAACCCGCTGGCGCTGCGCTACACGACCACGCACGACCTGGTCCACGTGCTGACCGGCTTCCCGACCACGCCGGCCGGCGAGATCGGGGTGTTCGCGTTCATGATCGGCCAGGGCTTCGGCGCGTCACGGGCGATGCTGTGGTCGAGCACCGTGATCTACTCGCTGCTGATGCCGCTGCACGTGCCCGGGGTGTGGCACAACGTGCGCGTCGGCCTGCGCATGGCGAAGGAGGCCGAGCCGATGCTCGAGGCGCGGCTCGAGGACCTGCTGACCGTCCCGCTGGCGGAGGCGCGCCGGCGGCTCGGCGTGCGCCCCGAGACGGTCGCCGCGATCGCGCCCGGGCACGAGAGCTGGCTGGCCAGCTGGATCCTCGCCAAGTCGCCGACCAAGGCGATGGCGTGAGCGCCGGGCGGGACCGCGACGTGTCCTGCGGGACAGGTCGAGGCGGTGGTGGGGTGTCCCGACCCGACAGGTGCGTGAGCGTGACGCCGTGAGGGCGCGCGCGGTGGGGTGATACTCGGGACATGTCCAGGAGGACATGTGGCCTAGGCGTCGAGCTGGACGTCGAGGTAGGCGTGGCCGTCGCGTTCGAACACGGCGCCGGGGCGGAGCGCGAGCGGGCGGGCGAAGCCGGGCAGGTCGGTGACGAGGGTGTGGAACTCTCCGCGCTCGCCGCAGGGGTCGACGTCGGGCGGCAGCGCGGCCAGGAGATCGCGGTCGAAGCTGCGGCCGAGCCAGGCGGCGGACAGGCGCGCGAGGTCGACGGCGACCACGGTGGCCCGCAAGCCGCCGGCGATCATCGCCTGCGCGAGCGCGGCGGTGTCCTCGCCCCACAGCGGGAAGACGGCGCGCAGACCTGTCCCTCGGAGCATGTCCTCGCGGTAAGCCCGGATGTCGGCCAGGAACAGGTCGCCGAACGCGATCGCCTCGACCTGCTCGGCGCGGGCGCGGGCGATCACTGCGGACATCCTGGCCTCGTAGATCGCGTTAGGGCACGGGTCGGGCAGGGCGACCTCCCACAGCGGCAGGCCGAGCGCGTCGGCCTGGGCCTGCAAAGCCGCGTGCGGGGTGCGGTGCATGACGACCCGCGCGTCGTCCTCGCGCGTGGTGGTGAGCAGGCCGACGAGCTCGACCGCAGGGTCGCGGGCGAGCGCGACGCCGGCCCACGCAGAGTCCTTGCCGCCGCTCCAGGCGAGGATCGTTCGGGCGCGCTTTCGCAGCATCGTCGCCCTTCGTAGCAAAAGATCGCGCGAGGGTGCACGCGCGCAGCGAGCGGCCGCGCGGCTTGACGTCGCCGTCGCGGCCGCTCTATGTTGGCCGCGGAGGCTCAGTCCGGGCTTCCTTCTCACTCTTTTCAGAAAAACAGCTCGGACGCTTACCTCCACCTTTTCTCGAGCCGCCATGGACGCCACGTACACCGCCACCCGCGAGGTGCTGCTGCGCCGCCAGGGGCTGGTGTTCGTGGCGCCGGGCGGGGCGACCGCGAGCGAGCGGCACCTGCAGGCGATCGAGCTCGAGCTGGCGCAGCTCGGCTACGTGGTGTCGAGGCGGCTGCGACAGCGCCTGGCGACCCTGACCCCCGACCAGCTCGCGCTGCAGCCGCGCTCCGTGGCGACCGCGCTGGCGGCCCAGGTCGGCGGCAACGTCCGCTACACGCCGCTGTTCCGGAAGTTCCCGGAGGATGTCCCGAAGGACACGTCGGAGCTGTACCTGCGCAAGGTGCTGTGCCACTTCCTGCAGACCGAGGGCCAGGCGTGCGTGTTCTGCCGGCGGGTCGGCACGACCCACGTGCTGAGCCCGTGCATGCACGTGGTCTGCGACCACTGCTTCGACGGCGCCAACTACAGCGCGTGCCCGGTGTGCGAGCGCCACGTCGACCGCGAGTCGCCGTTCTTCAAGCCGGGGCGGTTCCTCGAGCGCAGCCTGCCGCGCGAGAAGGTCCGCTTCAAGCTGCTCGACCTCGGCGAGGACCTGCCGACCGCGGCGCGGGCGCTGTTCGAGTCGTTCTGCGCGGGCAAGCAGGTGATGTCGCCGATCGACGCCGGCGACCTCGGGACGCTGGTGAACGAGTTCGGCGAGCAGGTGCTGGCGTGGCTGCCGGACACGATCGCGGTGCGCGAGAACGTGGCGCGGATCTTCGGCGTGCTGCTGCGCAAGTGCAACGCGCCGGCGACCTTCGCGGTGGCGCGGGCCCACCTGGCGACCGCGACCGACGTGCTGCGCACGCTGGCGGTCTACTCCGACGCCGACCCGTCGCTGCAGGGGACGAGCGAGAAGCGGTGGGTCGAGCAGCCGCCCGGGGGAGCCTCGCCGGCGGGTTCGCGGCCAAGCTCAAGCAGGTGTTCGGCGGCGCGAGCACGCTGCCGAAGGCCAAGATGGTGGCGCTGACGATCCACAAGTATCGCTTCAAGGTGGCGCCGCTGCGCCGGCCGCTGCGCCGGGCGGTGCTGGCCCACCTCGAGTCGATGCACCCCGACGGACTCGTCGAGGACATGCTGCGCCACCGCTCGTACTGGCAGTGGCTGGGGCAGTTCCTCCATCCGCACGAGTTCGCCGAGCGGTTCCCCAACGTCGCGCGGGCGTTCGCGGTGGTCCGCAAGAAGGCGCCCGACGGCACGCCGGCGCCGCGGTTCGTCGGCTTCCACGCGGCGATCGAGGCGGCGGCGCGGGCCGGCGACGCGGCGGCGATGATCGAGCGGCTGCGGGCGCGGCCGGGCGAGCTGGGCCGGCGCTTCGACCACGCGCTGCGGGTCGCGGGCGCCGACGCGGGCGCGCAGGACGTGGTGATCTCGGCGTTCGTCGCGGCGGCGCCGCGGCTGCAGAACCCGCTGCTGCTGACGCTGCACGGCCACCTGCCGACCCGCGGGCGGCCGGCGGCGGTGCGTGTGTTCTGGCCCAAGGGACAGGTCACGAAGGGCACGTCGACCCCGGACCGGCGGGCCCCGCTGGCCCCGCGGGCGATCGCGGCGGCGAGCGAGGCGGCCCTGCGCGAGCTGCTGC
Source organism: Nannocystis pusilla (assembly GCF_026626665.1). Classification (GTDB taxonomy): domain Bacteria; phylum Myxococcota_A; class Polyangia; order Nannocystales; family Nannocystaceae; genus Nannocystis; species Nannocystis pusilla. The sequence goes on along the minus strand of NZ_JAPNKE010000002.1, from coordinate 3,790,182 downwards.
GCCGGCTGGAAGGCAAGCCCGGGTTCGACGTCTGCGTGCTCGACGAGGGCCTGCGCGACGTCGTCGTGCCGTTCAACGAGCGCACGGCCAGCCGCGCCGCGGTGTCGCTGCCGCGCGGCTCGCGGGTGGCGCTCCCGGCCGGCGAGGTGGTGCGGCTGTTCCTGCACTGGTGCCAGCCGCAGGACGGCCACACCACCGACATCGACCTGTCGGTCGCCTTCTACGATGAAAAGTGGGAGTACCTCGGTGTGTGCTCCTATTATCAATTGCGGTTCGACGGGCCCGACGGTCAGCCGATCGCGCAGAGCTCGGGCGACCTGCGCAGCGGGCCGTTCCCCGACGGCGCGGCCGAGTTCGTCGACGTCCACCGCGAGCGCGCCCGGGCCCGCGGGATCCGCTACGCGGTGATGGTCGTCAACAACTACGCGGGCATGCCGTTCTCGCGGCTCGAGCGGGCGTGGGCCGGGATGATGCTGCGCGCCGACCTCGGGGGGAAGCAATTCGACCCGCGCAAGGTCGAGCTCAAGTTCGACCTGCAGGGCGACAACGGGGTGTTCATGCCGCTGGTGCTCGACGTCGCCGAATCGACGATGCACTGGCTCGACGTCTATTCGACGGGGCAGTTCGCCATGAACAACGTGGCGACGTCGAACGGGGCGATCACGAAGATCTGTCCGGAGATGATCGATTACTTCGCCAGCGGCGTGCGGATCTCGATGTACGAGCTGGCGCTGCTGCACGCGGCGGCGCGCGGTCGGCAGGTGATCGTGCGCGGGGCGGGCGGGGCGCGCGGGTTCGTCCGTACGGCCAATGAATCGGCGGAGGCGTTCTTGCGGCGGATCCGCGCCGGCGAGGGGGCGAGCCCGGCGGTGTTGCCCGCGGCCGCGGGGCCGCCGGTGTTCGCGGCGCTGGTCCGCGGCGACCTCGAGCTGCCGGCGGGCAGCGTGTGCTATGCGCTGTTCCGCGAGCAGGTCATCGCACCGATCGCGGCCAGTGATTTGTTGTCGTGACCGGCCGCTCCGGCCGCGCCTCGCTTCGGCGCGCGTGCGCGGCCCGGGGGTGGCTGCTAGCCTTGGAGCGGCTCGATGCGTGCGCTCGAAGGACAGCCCCCCGTCGCCCGCGAGCCGTATCGCAGCTTCGTCGAGACCGCGCTCGAGCGGGCGCTGCGGGAGGGGCTGCCGGCCTGGGCCGAGCCTGGGCCGCCGCACGAGTTCTGGGGCGCCGCGCGCGTGGCGGGGGTGTTCACCGCGGTCGTGTTCGGCGTGGCCATGGTGCCGCAGCTGTTCGCGGCGTTCCTGCTGTGGAACGTGGTCGCGCTGGCCCGCAGCGCGGTCGCCCGCGAGGTCGCGGCCGACGTCTGGCTGCGGCGCCGGATCGCCCGCTATCCCGTGCCGGTCGGCGATCTGAAGCCGTGGCTGCTGCACGGGGCGGTGTGGTTCGGCAAGGTCGAGCTGGTGCTGCGCCAGCCGAGCGAGCTCGCGGTGGCGGCGGTGCGATTGGTCGAGCCCGACGCGCGGCTGGCGTGGACGGGGCCGGCGACGCTGCGGGTCGACGTGCCGTGGTCGCGGCAGGGCGGCGATCACCGCCGCTTCGACCGCCTGGTCCGCTTCCTCGCGGCGCACCGCGGCGAGCTGCAGCTGGTGCGCGTCGCGCTGGTGCCGCGGGATGAACCTGGCCTGAAGGACATGTCCGGAGCGCCGCGCCGGCGGCCGACCTGAACCCCGAGGCGGAGGCGCCGCGGGCGGTCAGCTCCGCGCGCGCCAGTCGGCCAGCGCCTTCGCCTCCTGCTCGGGGGTGATGGCGAACTGCGCCGCGTCGCGCCGCTCGGCGGGGACGGTGGGCCACCAGGCGAGGGTGTCGCGCACCGTGTCGGCCAGCGGGCGGAACCGCAGGCCGGCGGCGACTGCCCTGGCGTTGCGCGTCGACATGTGGCCGAGGTCGTTGCCCTTCAACATGACCCATGGGACAGCATCGCTGATGCCGTGGGCCTCGAGGAAGGCGTAGTCGTCGACCCATACCAGGCGCGCCTCGGGGTTGACCGCGGCCCGCGCGGCCTCGAGGAATTGCGGCATGGTGATCGGCTCGCGCGGGCCGACCGCGTTGTAGATGCCGCTGCGGCCGTCCTCGAGCAGCCGCAGCATGAACTCGGCGAGGTCGCGGACGTCGATGAGCTGGACCGGGTCGCCCTTGCGCCCGGGGGCGAGCACGTCACCGCCGCGCTGCAGGCGGACGGGCCAGTAGGGGAACCTGTCGGTGGTATCGCCGGGGCCGACGATGTAGGTCGGCCGGACGACGAGGCCGCGCTCGCCGAAGGTCTGCAGGACCTCGCGCTCGCAGCGGGCCTTGGCCACGCCGTAGGCCTCGGAGCCGTCCTCGGGATCGGTGACCTCGGTGCGCACCGGCCAGGTCTCGTCGGCGCCGGGCTTCAAATAGGGGTAGTAGACGCCGGTCGAGGAGGTGTAGAGATAGCGGCCGACCTGGTCCTTCAATAACTGCGTCGATTGCTGGACCCACTCGGGGCGGGTCGCGGAGTCGTCGACGACGACGTCCCAGCGCCGGCCTTCGAGGACGCCGAGCTGACCGTCGCGGTCGCCGAGCAGCCGCTCGACGCTGTCGGGCAGGTCGACCTTGCGCCGGCCGCGGGTGAAGATCGTGACGCTGTGGCCGCGGGCGACGGCGTGGCGCACGAGGTGCGGGCCGATGAAGCCGGTGCCGCCGAAGACCAGCATGGACAGCGGGCGCGGGGGAGGCTCGGGCGGGCGAGGCGGCTCCTCGGGCGGGGCGGCCGTGGCTCGCGGTCTGCAAGCTGCTGCCGGGAGGGCGGCGGTGAGCGCGAGGAAGCGCCGGCGGGTGGTCATGCGCCGCGAATGATACGAGGCGGAGCGGGGTGGGAGAAAGCGAGGTGCAGTCGGCGGGCGGACCGGTGTTCGCGGTCGCGGAGACGACGCGCTCGCGGGTCGGTGGCGATTCATCAGCCGCGCGCGCGGGCCGTGATATGGCGAATGGGACATGTCCGTGAAGACATGTCGCAGCGCTGCGCCTCAGCGGTAGGCGCCGCGCGGCAGGATGCCGCTGGTGGCGTGAATGACGGGAGGGGCGCCCTGCGGCGCCGAGGCCCACTGCAGCTCGTACACTGCGCCGGGCTCGAGGATGGCCTCGAACAGGTCGAAGCGGCCGTCGAGGAGGAAGAGGCCGCGCTGGCGGAGGAACCGCTGGCGGGCGCTCTCGGTCATGAACGGCAGGGCGACAGGGGTGATGGGCAGGGCGAGGGTGACGGCGTCGGCCTCGACGTGGCGGTCGTGGACGTCGAAGGCGCACGAACGCATCTCGCGGAGGACCCAGATCGGCGGCCAGGCGTCGCCGGGCGCGTCGAACAGGACGCCGAGCTCGTAGCCGAGGCAGGGGCGGCCGGAGAACGGGGCGGTGAGCAGGGCGCCGCGCGGCTGCGGCTGGCCGACGACGCGCGCGGCGACGACGGCGTCCTCGGCGACCAGCGGCAGCGGCATGTGCCAGCGGGTCGGGCGAGCGCCTCCGCGGAGCATCAAGCTGCGACCGATCCGGCGCCGGCCGAGGCGGTGGGTGAGCGCCGTGGCGCCGCCGCCCAGACCGAGCAGCGAGGGCCAGCCGAGCGCGGCGACGCCGGCGAGCGCGAGGCCGGCGGCACAGCCGACGCCGATCGCCGCGCCGGCGGCCAGGGAGGCGAGCCGGATCTGCCACTTCAGGCGATCGGGCGGGTGTCGCCGCTCCTCCTCTTCACGGGCGCGCAGCGCCTCCGCGAGGCCCCAATAGTCGAGGTCGATCCAGGCCTGGCGACCGCACGAGGGACAGGGCGGATCGGTGTCGCTGAGGTAACCGCAGACGTCGCACAGGAACATGCAGTCGAACGATTCCTTCTTCGGACTCGCGCCCAGTGCGTGCGGGCGGATCGAGCTGCGCTTGCTGGCGAGGGCGCTCTGCTCCCGCTTCAGGCGCGCGATGGCGTCGAACGTGGCTCCGCCCCAGACCATGGCGACAGAATAACCGATGTACGGCCACTGCGAGGGTGAAGGGGCGCGAGCAGTTCCGACCCGACGCCGATCGGACCCACAGGAATGGCCTGCGGGGGCGCGCGGTTTCGGGGGTCGCCGCGCGCCGGGTTGCCAGGCCGCGGGCCAGCGAGAACCGACATGCTTCATCACAGACACGGACTCATCCTCACGGCCCTGCTGCTCGGGGCCTGTCCCGGCGAGAAGAACGACACCGACGGCGCCACGGAGCCGTCGACGAGCGGCGGCGACACTGCGTCGGCGACCGAGTCGGGGACGTCGACCGACGGCGCCACGGAGCCGACCACGACGATGTCACCGACGACGCCGGCGACCACCGGCGAGTCCGAGTCGACGGACCCCGGCGAGACCAGCACGAGCGCCGGCGAGCCACCGGCGACGACCTGTCAGAAGTACTGCGTGATGCTGGCCAAGTGCGTCGGCCTCACGCCCGAAGAGGCGATGACCTGTCCGGAGGATTGTGAGGCGGACCTGGCCGAGCTCGAGGGCGAGTGCCAGGCGGCCGCGACGGCGACGATGGACTGTCAGGCGGGCCTGACGTGCCAGCAGATCGACGACATGGAGCAGGGCAAGGAGGGGCCCTGCACCGACGAGGCCATCGCCCAGGAGGACGTGTGCGGCTTCGGCAACTCGTGCTCGATCGGCGGCGGCGGCAGCGGGTCGATGTGCGAGTGGTCGCGCGAGTGCGCCGGCGAGCCGACGCTGACGATGCGCTGCACCGAGGCGGCCTGCGAGTGCTTCGAGGACGACGTCAAGTTCGGCGAGTGCGCGTCGGAGCCGATCTGCGACTCCTTCGAGCAGCTCGAGGCCAAGGCGCTGTCGTGCTGCGGGATCGGGGCGTAGCGAGCGCGGCGGGACGCTCGGATCGATGGACATGTCTCTCAGGACATGTCCTCAAGAACATGCACGCGAGCCGACTGCGTTCAGGCCGGGTCGAGCTCGGGGTAGCGGCGGAAGATGCCGTTCTCGTTGAAGGCCAGCCGGCGCGGCGAGGCCAGGTAGGCGGCGATCCGCGGGCGCTCGGCGACGCGGTCGCGCAGGCGCAGCAGCTCGGGGACGCGGCGGGCCTGGCGGGCGAACGCGCGGGGGAACGCGTACTCGAGGCCGAGCAGGGCCTGCAGCAGCGACAGGTCGGCGTGGCTGCAGGCGTCGCCGAGCAGCCAGGGGCCGCCGCTGCGCTGCAGGACGCGCTCGAAGTAGGCGAGGAACTTGGGCAGCCGCTGGTCGCGGAAGGCGGCGGACCGCAGCGCGGCGGCGTCGCGCTGCTCCTCGTAGTACTGGGCGGTGGAGATCGGGTGGTGCGTGTCGTGGACCTCGGCGACGAGGTCGGAGACGGTGAGCTGCAGCTGCATGGCCTCGGCGCGGCCGCCTTCTGTCCCCGGGGACAGGTCGTGGCGATCGCCGAGGAAGCCGCAGATGTTGGCGGTCTGGGCGATCACCAGCTCGCCGGCGCGGAGGAGCGGCGGGGCGAAGGCGGGCAGGCCAGGCAGCGACTCGAGCGCGCGGACCACCGCCGCCTCGCCGCCGCCCTCGGAGGCGGGCCGACGGGCGACGTCGAGGTAGGGGGCGCCGGCGTCCTCGCACACGAGGCGCACGAACTCGCCGCGGCCGGGGATGCCCGGCCAGTAGTACAGCTCGTAGTGATCGGCGGCGACGTTGGCGGTGGACATGTGGATCACCTGGCGGCGTGGTGCGTCCTGAAGACGAGGGCGAGCAGGACCCCGAAGGGGGCGGCTCGGCCGCGTCATGCTGCACCGTTCCAGCGGGTGAGAGTCCCGCCCGGGTAGGCGCCGGAGCGCCCGGTAGCAGGCCCCAGGCGCGAGGAGAGATTCTCGCGGCCCGAGCGGGGCGTCAAAAGCCTCTACGGAGGGAGCAAGAACGCGGGCCGCAACATGAAGTGAAGCCTGCAGCCTCGACAGAGAAACAATGGAGGAGCCGAGCCGCTCATGTCACGGCGAAGGCCACGTCCACCGCGCAGTCATCCGGATCAGAAAGCGCGGTGGGTCCTCCCGGGGTACGGGGCGCAGCACGCGTTCAAGGAGCGATGCGGAACAGGAGAGGCCCGTCTGCACGGCCCGTGTCGGGGCGAGGCGACTCGTATAAGCCGAAGGCGAAGTCGAGCGCTGTGCAGCGGGAGTCCGAGGGGGTCGTAGTACCGGCGATGGCGGCGCAGAACAACGCCGCCGGAGGGAAGGGCCCCTGGGGTGGTCGTGTCGGAGAAGAAGGTAAGCGCGAGGGCATGGCCTGCAGGACAGGTCCCAACAACCCCACGCGGCGCAGGCCGCGTGACAAAGTGCGAGAACTTCGACGCCGACTGTGGGCCGCGGCCAAGCGGCATCCGGGTCGCCGCTTCCATGCGCTGTACGACCGCATCTTCAGGCGTGACGTCCTGAGGGAAGCATGGAGGCGGGTGAAGAGGAACAGGGGCTCGGCGGGCGTCGACAGACAGACGCTGGCCGAGGTGGAGGAGTACGGCGTCGATCGCTTCCTCGAAGAGATCGCCGACGAACTCAAGGGCGGGACGTACCGGCCGAGCGCGGTCATGCGGCGGTACATCCCGAAGGCGGACGGGAAGAAGCGGCCGCTGGGGATCCCGACAGTCCGGGACCGAGTGGTGCAGATGGCGGCGAAGCTGGTGCTGGAGCCGATATTCGAGGCGGACTTCCTTCCGTGCTCGTACGGCTTCCGGCCGAAGCGCAGTGCGACGCAGGCGCTCGAGCGCTTGCGCGTGCTGGGAGCGCGCGGTGGGAACCACGTGCTCGACGCCGACATCCGCGACTACTTCGGCAGCATCGATCACGAGCGACTGATGAAGCTCGTGGCGATGCGAATCTCGGATCGCAGGGTCCTCAAGCTGGTGCGGCAGTGGCTCGAAGCCGGTGTGATGGAGGACAGCGAAGTGACGGCGATGCTCTCGGGGACACCCCAGGGCGGCGTCATCTCACCGCTGCTGTCGAACATCTACCTCGGCGTCCTCGACAAGCTGTGGCAGCGACGACACGCCCACCTGGGCGAGCTTGTGCGCTACTGCGACGACTTCGTGATCCTGTGCAGGACCGCGAAGGCGTGCGAGGAGGCCGAGGTCAGGGTCCGCGAGATCCTGCGACGGCTCAAGCTGGAGCTGCATCCCGAAAAGACGAGGCGCGTCGAGCTGAGCCGGGGACGGCAAGGCTTCGACTTCCTCGGCTGTCACCTGCGCAAGCGCATGTCCGGGCCGATCTGGGAGAAGGAGCATCGCAGGGTGTACTTCCTCCAGCGCTGGCCTTCGCAGCGCAGCATGACGCGGGTTCGGCACCGCGTGAAGGAGCTAACTGGCTCGAACCGCAACGGGGTCAAAGATGTCCGGGTGCTCATCCGCGACATCAACCCCGTGCTGCACGGCTGGGGTAACTACTTCCGCACCGGGAACGCCGCCGCGAAATTCAATCAGATCGACACGTACGTATGGCGCCGGCTCACGCACTTCATGGTGCGGCGCCATGGCCGACACCTGCGAGCCAACGACGTCGAAGGTTGGACAAGCGACTTCTTCCATGACCACGGGCTCCACCGACTACGTGGGACCGTGCAGTACCCGGAGGCCGCGTAATGCGACGGCCCGAGAGACCACCGGTAAGCCGTGTGCGGGAAATTCGCATGCACGGTTTGAACGGGGGTCTTGCCCAACTTCTCCGCCTCATGCGGAAAGGAAAGTAGGATCTACCAATGGTGGAGGCGGTCGCGGACGTCGGCGGCGATCTCGTAGGAGCGCAGGCGGGCGGCCGGGTCGAAGATCTGCGCGGTGATGATGAGCTCATCGGCGCCGGTGCGGGCCAAGAAGCCCTGCAGGCCGGCGTGGACCGTGTCGGGCGCGCCGATGAACGAGCACGACAGGACCTCGTCGAGGATCGCGCGCTCGTGCGGGGCCAGGCGGGCGTCGTAGCCCTCGATCGGCGGCGGCAACAGACCGGGCCGACCGGTCCGCAGCGAGACGAACATCTGCTGCAGCGAGCTGAGCAAGCGCCGCGCCTCGGCGTCGGTGTCGGCGGCGATGACGTTGGCGGCGACCATGAGGTGCGGCCGGTCGAGCCGCTCGCTCGGGCGGAAGTGATGGCGATAGACTTCGATGGCCCGCATCAGCGCCGCCGGGGCGAAGTGCGAGGCGAAGGCGTACGGCAGGCCGAGCATGCCGGCGAGCTGGGCCCCGTAGAGGCTCGAGCCGAGCAGCCACACCTCGATGTCGGCGCCGGCCCCCGGGACCGCCTGGACGGCCTGACCGGGCGCGACCGGGCGGAAGTAGCCGAGCAGCTCGCCGACGTCTTCGGGGAAGTTGTCGACGTCGCCGGCGAGGTTGCGCCGCAAGGCGCGGGTGGTCCGCATGTCGGTGCCGGGGGCGCGGCCGAGGCCGAGGTCGATGCGGCCGGGGAACAATGCGTCGAGGGTGCCGAACTGCTCGGCGATGACGAGCGGCGCGTGGTTGGGCAACATGATGCCGCCGGCGCCGACGCGGATCTTGCTGGTGCCGCCGGCGACGTGGGCGATGACGACGGCGGTCGCGGCGCTGGCGATGCCCGGCATGTTGTGGTGCTCGGCCAGCCAGAAGCGGTGAAAGCCGAGCTTCTCGGCGTGCCGGGCGAGTTCGAGCGTGCTGCGCAGGGCCGTGCCGGCGTCGGTGCCCTGGGCGATCGGTGCGAGGTCGAGGACGGAGAACGGGACCACGGGCTCACCTTACGCGATGCGACGGCCGCAGGCCCGAATCGCACGGGTCACGAAGAAGACGGAAGAGTTCGTCGTGGGCGGACGCCCGAGGGTGATGCATGCTCGTCGGCGATGACCGACCGACGAACGACGCCCGCGTTGCCGACGAGATGGCCGATCGTACAGGCGCCGATGGCGGGCGGGCCCGACACGCCCGCGCTCGCGGCCGCGGTGTCGAACGCGGGCGGGCTGGGCTCGCTGGGCTGCGCTTACATGATGCCGCAGGAGATCGAGGCGACGGCGGCGAAGTTGCGCTCGCTGACGTCGCAGCCGTTCGCGCTCAACCTGTTCGTCCGCGCCGACGCGCCCGACGATCCGGCGGCGACGGCGCGCGTGTCGCCCGTCCTGGCCGAGTTCCGCCGCGAGCTCGGCTTGCCCTCGCCGGCGCCGCCCGGCCGCGCGGCGCCGGAGTTCGAGGCGCAGCTCGAGGCGGTGCTGCAGATCCGGCCGGCGGTGTTCAGCTTCACGTTCGGGGCGCCGACGCGGGCCCAGATCGAGGCCCTGCACGCGCGCTCGATCGCGGTGATCGGGACGGCGACGACGGTCGAGGAGGCGGTGGTGCTGGCGGCGCTCGGGGTCGACGCCGTGTGTGCGCAGGGGGCCGAGGCGGGCGGGCATCGCGGGACCTTCCTCGGCGCGTTCGAGGACGGGCTGGTCGGGACCATCACTCTGGTGCCCCAGATCGCGGCGCGCGTGCAGGTGCCGGTGATCGCGGCCGGCGGGATCATGGAGGGTCGCGCGATCCGGGCGATGCTCGACATCGGCGCGGCGGGGGTGCAGCTCGGCACCGCGTTCATGACCTGCCCCGAAGCCGGCACGAGCGAGGCGCACCGCGCCGCGCTGGCGACGGCGTGGCGCACGGTGGTGACGCGGGCGTTCAGCGGCCGGCCGGCGCGAGGCGTTCGCAATCGCTTCAGCGAGGCGTTCGCGGCGGTCGAGGCGGCCCCGTTCCCGCAGCAGCAAGGCCTCACCCGGGACGTCCGCGCGGCCGCGGCGGCGCAGGGGCGGGCCGACCTCATGCAGCTGTGGGCCGGGCAGGGCGCGCCGATGGGTCGGGCGCTGCCGGCGGAGGAGCTGGTGGCGCTGCTGGTGCGCGAGGCAGGGCTGGCGACGTAGCGGGCGGACGATCGCGCCAGCGATGATTCGCGGCGGAGCGAAATGGCGGGACCGGCGAATCGTGGGTTCGCCGGCGGCGCGGACGCCTCATGATTGTGGTGCGAGCGACTTCCATGAGTCATTGTTCATTCGCGGCACGATGGGTCGCGCCGGTGCGGGCGCCGGTCCGCGGCGGCGGCGGGTGCGCCGCTTCGGCACACCCGACCACGCGGCGCCGGCAGCGGCGATAGAACGCGTTCCGAGGCGAGATTCGCCCGTCGGGTGAAGCTTCGCGGCGAAGTCGCTCCGCAAGCGCCAACGAAGCGACCGCGGGGCGGCCCGGCCGCCTCATCGGGGGACGTCCCGCGGCCCGCGTCGACGGGTCCCGCCAATTGAAGAGGCCGACGAAGACGCGGCGCAATCCAGCGCAGCCCGTGCAGCGAGCTGGACATTGAGGCGGGGTTCGCGGTACACGGGGAAGGGTCGTGCGCGGCGCTTTCGATGCTTCGAGGCGTCGGGTCGCGCGCGGAGGCGCCAGCGGTCGGAGGATTCATGCGAACCAGCAAGTCGGGCGGACAATACAACGGCGCGGCGCTCTATTCTTTCTTGCTCGGCTTGGGTCATTCGGAGGCGCTCGTGCAGAAGGTGCTGCGCGACGCCGGCGTCGATCGCATCGATCCGACGCGCTGGTACGACATCAACTGGGCGATGGAAATCTACTACGCCATCTACGAGAAGATCGGCCGCGGGGCGATGATCGCCGTCGGCAAGAAGATGATCGAGACGGCCCCGTTCCCGCCCGGCCTCGACGACGTGAAGAGCCTGCTGATGGGCCTCGACGCGGCCTATCGCATGAACGCCCGCGCCGCCGACATGGGCACCATCACCTGCGAATTCGACGACGACAACAGCGCGACTCTGGTGTGGACCACGCTCGGGCCGTGCCCGCTCAACGTCGGCATCATCGAGGGCTGCTGCTCTCGCGTGGGCGCGCCGGCGCTGGTCGAGCACGGCGCGGGCGGCTGCATGGACGAGGGCGGCTCGTCCTGCACGTACCTGGTGAGCTTCTGACGGCGGACCGACGATGCAGACGTCTTTCAGCTGGATCGAGGGCGCGCGGGCGGGCCTCGTCGCGGAGCTGGCCGAGCGCCTCGGTCGTCGCGCGGGCAGCGTGTTCCGCAGCGCCGGCGCGGCCACCTGCGAGGCGATCGCCGACAGCGTGATCGCGGCGCTGGTCGCCGACGCGGCGAGCGGCAAGGACACCGCCGGGCGCGAGGCGATGCTGGCGCTGGTGCAGCGATTCTCGGGGTCGCTCGGCTACGCCGACCTGCGCCACCTGTCGACCACGCTGCGACAGCTGGTGCTGGCCGCGGCGACCGAGGCCGAGCCGGCGGAGCGCCAGCGCGTCGAGGACTGGCTGTTCCAGCTGGTGCTCGTCGGGGCGATGCGGTTCGTGGCCCAGCGCGAGCAGACGTTCCAGGAGCAGGCGGCCCAGCTCGAGGTGCGCCAGCTGGAGTCGCAGCTCGAGGAGCTCAAGGCGGCCTTCGAAGAGAAGACGCGCCTGCTCGACGTCATCCGCCAGGCGTCGACCCCGATCGCGCCGGTCCACGAGGGCATCGTGGTGGTGCCGCTGGTCGGGATGTTCGACGCCCAGCGCGCGCAGCTGCTGACCGAGCGGCTGCTGCACGCGATCGGCGAGGCGCGCGCGAGCGTGGTGATCGTCGACATCTCGGGGGTGCCGCTGTTCGACAGCGACGCGGCGCAGCTGATCGTCCGCACCAGCCAGGCGGTGCGCCTGCTCGGGGCGCAGCTGCTGCTGGTTGGTCTGTCGCCGGGCGTGGCCCAGACGATCGTCGACCTCGGCGTGGACCTGGCGAGCCTCAAGACGCTGAGCTCGCTGCAGCACGGGATCGCCCACGCGCTGGCGCTGCGCAAGCTGCGGATCGCGCCCGTCGGCCGCTGAACGGCGGTGCTCTCATTCGCCGCGCGCTGCGGTGATTGGCGGCTCAGGTCGATTCGCCGGCGAGGGCGCGGTCGCAGGCGGCGACGCGCTCGCGCAGGAGGTCGCGCTCGCGGGCGTTGCGGGTCAGCGAGGCGGCGCGCTCGAGGTCGACGCGGGCCTCGGCGAAGCGGCCGAGCTTGAACAGGAAGTCGCCGCGCACGCCCGGCAGCAAGTGATAGCGGGCGAGGGCGGGCTCGCCGGTGAGGCGGTCGACGATCGCCAGGCCGGCCGCGGGGCCCTCGGCCATGGCGACCGCGACCGCGCGGTTGAGCTCGATGACCGGCGATGGCAACAGCTGATAGAGGGCGGCGTAGAGGGCGGCGATGGTGGCCCAGTCGGTGGCCTCGGGGGTGAGGGCGCGGGCGTGGCAGGCGGCGATGGCGGCCTGCAGGGCGTAGGGGCCGCGCGCGCCGCCGAGAGCGTCGATGCGCTCGAGCGCGGCCAGGCCGCGGCGGATCAACAGGCGGTCCCACAGCGCACGGTTCTGATCGTTGAGGAGGACCGGCTGGCCGCCGGGGCCGACCCGCGCCCGCGCGCGAGGCCTGGATCTCCATCAGCGCGACCAGGCCGTGGACCTCGGGCTCGTTCGGCATCAGCTGGGCGACGATCCGGCCGAGGCGCAGGGCCTCCTCGCACAGGGCCGGGCGCATCCAGTCGTCGCCGGAGGTGGCCGAGTAACCCTCGTTGAAGATGAGATAGATGACCTCGAGCACGGAGGCCAGGCGCGCGGCCAGCTCGGGGCCGCGGGGGACCTCGAAGGGCACGTTCTCCTCGGCGAGGGTCCGCTTGGCCCGCACGATCCGCTGGGCGATCGTCGGCTCGGGCACGAGGTAGGCGCGGGCGATCTCCTGGGTCGTGAGGCCGCCGAGCAGGCGCAGCGTCAGCGCGACGCGGGCCTCGCTCGACAGCGCGGGGTGACACGAGGTGAACACCAGGCGCAGCAGGTCGTCGCCGACGTCGTCGTCGAGCGCCGCGTCGAGCACGGCCGCGGGCGAGTCCTGGCGGGCGTCGATGGCGTGGCCGAGCTCGACGTGCTTGCGGCCGTGCCGCTCGACGCGCCGCAGGTGATCGATGGCGCGGTGCTTGGCGGTGGTCATGAGCCACGCGCCGGGGTTGTTCGGCACGCCCGCGGTCGGCCACTGCTCGAGCGCGGCGACCAGCGCGTCCTGGGCCAGCTCCTCGGCGATGCCGAGGTCGCGGACGAATCGCGTGAGCCCGGCGATCAGCCTGGCCGACTCGAGGCGCCAGACGGCGTGAATGGCGCGATGGGTGTCGGGGGGCATGCGAGAGGGACTAGACCAACTCCGCGGGCGGGCGCAAGGCCGGGGCCGTCAATTGCGGCCGCTTCGGGGCGAGCAGGCGACTGCAGGTTTGCGAGTGGACCCCGGCGGCGAATGATAGGAGTCGGGCGACGGGATTCAAGAGGCAGGCGGCAGGTCGTCGACGACCCATTGGGCCAGGCGGTGCTCGACGCGGAAGTAGAGGTCGCGGCGATCGAGCGGCGCGGCCAGGACGTGGCGCTTGAAGTAGACGTAGAACAGGTTGCCGGGGACGCCGACGAGGGCGCGGTGGCGCAGGGCGGGCGGCCCGTCGCCCGCGAGGTCGTAGAACGCGCGCAGGTCGATGCCCGGCTCGACGACGGCGCTGCGGAACACGCTGGCGCGGAGGGCCGGGCGGCGCGGGGCGGCGGCGAGGCGGGCCAGGACGGCGCGCAGCTCGGCGAGGCCGGCGTCGTCGCCGGGGAAGCCGAGGATGAGCTCGTCGTGCGAGAGGACGGCGATCCGGCGCTCGTCGAGGCCGCCCTTGCGGAGGTCGTCGGCGAGGGCGGCGGTCAGGCCGAGCTGCACGCGCTGGACCTTCTTCGGCTCGAGGTAGCCGAACAGCGCCTGGCGGAAGGCCTTGGAGCTGGCGAGCACCGGGTCGACCCCGCGGGCGGCGCAGAACTCGGCCCACGGGCCGTCGCCGAGGACGCCCTCGTCGTCGTACAGCTTGAGGACGCTGAAGTTGGCCTCGCGCAGGTCGAGCGAGACGAACCACGCACCTGTCTGTTCGGACAGGCGATTGCGGGTCGCCGGCGCCGGCCCGACGGCGGCGGCGCACAGGCGGGAGAGCGCGGGGACGGCGGCGAGCTCGTCGCGCAGGGCGAGGAGCTGCTGCTGGCGGTAGTCGGCGACCGTCAGGCCCTGCGCGGCGAGCCGCTGCTCGAAGGCGGCGAAGCGCCCGGCGAGGGCCGGCAGGTCGGCGTATTGGGGCGAGCGCGCGAGGGTCTCGAGGTAGTACGCGAGGTGCTCGGCCGCGGGGATGTGGAGGCGGAACAGCCGGCGAAACTCTTCGAGGTCGCGGATCACGGGGCGACGGTAGCACGCCGCCCGGGGGCTCAGAACGAGCGGAAGAAGGCCATGGTGGCCGCGGCGAAGTAGTCGCCGGGGATCTGGTGGCCGTACTGCGCGCCGTAGAGGCAGAAGCGGGTGGTGGCCGAGCAACCCTGATATTCGACGCACTCGTCGGGGGCGTCGCCGAGGTCGAGGCCGACGGCCCCGTCGACGCCGTCGCAGCCGCGCTCGTCGAGCCAGAAATCGCGGCACTCGAGGCCGGGGTCCTGGCTGCCGAAGTGCTCGTCGGCCTGGCCGAACATGGTCCACACGGCGGTGTCGCCGACGCAATCGATGAAGCCGCCGCGGTCCTCGAACCAATAGGGGGAGTTGGCGGCGACCGGGACGGTGGCGCGGAACCTGTCGCCGAGGAAGCAGGCGACGACCTGGGCCATGTCGCCGCCCTAGCTGACCGGTGGCGAACACGCGCTCGCGGTCGATGCAATAGTTCGCCTCCATGTAGGCGATCACCGCCTCGACGAACACGAGGTCCTGCTCGCCGTCGGCGGGCGCGGCGTACGGGCCGAGCACCCAGCCGCCGAGGTTGCCCCAGCCGTCGAAGTCGCGCCACAGCGGATCGGGGTAGACGAAGATCTCGTCGGGCCGCGGCTCGACCTCGTCGCCCTGCAGCCCGAAATAGGGCTCGATCATGTCGCCGACCCAGTTGGTGCCGGCGAAGCCGAAGATCAGGCGGTGCGGGACGTCCGGGTCGTAGTCGGGCGAACGGCGGAGATAAAACCGACGCAGGCCGTCGCCCTCGGGCCCGACGTCGATCGTGACGTTGACGCCGTCGGGCGCATCGGGCGGAGCGAGGCCACAACCAGGGGAGCCGAGTGGATCGCCGGTGGTGCCGGTGGTGCCGGTGGTGGGGTTGGAATGGGTGGTGCCGGTGCTCGCGTCGGTGGTGCCGATATCGGTGGTGGCGGTCGTCGTGGTGCCCGGATCGGCCGGCTCGGTCGGGGCTTCTGGGTCGGTGGTGCTGGTCGTGGTCTCGCCGGCGCTGCCGGTGCTTGCAGCGGTGGTGCTCGCCTCGCTGGCGCTGCCGTCGTCGCTGCAACCGGCGAGGGCGAGCAGGGCGGCGTGCGAGGCGGCGCGGACGAGCGAATGATAGGAGCGCGGGACGGCGAGCATCGGCGGCCAGGATAGCCCGATGCCGCGGGCGAGTCGCGCGGACGGGCGTTCGCAGCCCGATGACGAGGGCGGTGCGTCGTCGGTGACGACGAGGATGGGCAGCGCGTGAGCACGCGGCCGCTGCGACGTCGGCCCTGCACCCGGGCGCGAGGCCGTGCAGGGCGCGGCTGCGACGTCTGCCTCGCGCTGCGCCGGCGCGTTCGCGCGGCGTCAGGTCACGCGCTTGCGCGGAGGGGGGCGTGGTAGGATCCGCGCCGCGATGACGAACGATTTGCGGCGGATCTCCTGGCTCGTGCTCGTGTGTGGCCTCGGTTGCGGGCAGACGGGCGGGAGCGCGACGGCGCCGACGGGATCGACGACCGAAGGCGAGGCGACGACGACGACCACCACCACCGGCGGCACGACGGTCACGCCGACCGGTAGCAGCACGACGGCGGAGCCGACCACCGGCGAGCCCGACCCGTGCGCCGCGTCGCCGCAGGCGCTGGCCGATTGCATCGACCCGGCGGCGTACGCCGAGGACCTGCAATTCATCGCCGACGTGCGCACGCCCGGGACGCCGCACTGGAAGGCGGTGCAGGACCTGTGCGCCGATCGGCTGAGCGAGCTCGGGTACCAGGTCGTGTTGATGGACTACGGCACCGGGGTGAACGTGGTCGGGCGGCGGCTCGGCAAGGCCACGCCGGAGCAGATCGTGGTGGTCGCGGCGCACTACGATCACATCGCCGATTGTCGCGGCGCCGACGACAACGCCAGCGGGGTGGCGGCGACCCTCGAGATCGCGCGGCTGCTCGCCAAGACGGAGTTCGACCGCACGGTCCACGTGGCCTGCTGGGACGAGGAGGAGGACGGGCTCATCGGCTCCGAGGCGTACGTGGCGGCGGCCAAGGCGGCCGGCGACGACATCGTCGTCGACTTCAACTTCGACATGATCGCCTTCACGTCGGCCGCCGAGAACAGCCAGACGGTGCCGGTCGGGTTCGAGCTGGTGTTCCCCGAGGCCTACGCCGAGCTCGAGGCCAACGGGTTCCGCGGCGACTTCGTCGCCGTGATGAGCAGCGCCAAGGCGAACGCGCACGCGGCCGCCTACGCGGCGGCGGCCGACCGCATCGGCCTGCGCCGGGCGCTGATCGAGCTGCCCGGAGGCCAGGAGACGTCGGACCTGTTCGCCGACCTGCGGCGCTCCGATCACGCGCCGTTCTGGGACGCGGGCTATCCGGCGGTGTTCCTGACGGACACCAGCGAGTTCCGCTACGCCAATTATCATTGCATGGCCGGCCCCGACGAGGTCGCCAACCTGGACCTCGAGTTCGCGGCCGCGGTCACGCGCGCGACGGTCGAGGCCAGCGCGGTGGCCCTCGGGATGTGAGCGACCGGCCGCCCTGCGGGCGATCCCGCGGTCACTCGTCGCATTGCGCCGAGGTACGCATGAGGTCGGCGCCGGCCCGTGCGGGAACTCCGGCCAATGGCCGGGGTCGACCGCAACGCCGGCGCAGCGGCGGCACGGCGAGGGCGCACGCCCATGCTGGTGCTCGGGGTATCGCCCTGTCGCGCGCCGGGTCGGGCGCCGAGCACATTGTCGATTCGCCGCCCCGGCGCGCGCGAGCGGGCAGGGCGGGCCCGCGCAAATGCGACGATTCAGCCGGCGATCGGGCCAAAGCGCGGGTGCTTGCATTCGCGCGCGCGCCCTCCGGCGAAATTCCCGAGGGCCGCCATTGCCAATTCGCGGCGCTTGACGGATATGGACCGCCCACATGATTAAATCCATCTCCGCATACGCCCTGCCGCGCCTCTCGGCCGGCGTCTTGTTTACATTGAGCGGCGCGCTGCTGTCGGCGGGTTGCCCCGCGGACTCCGGTGATACGACGATGACCGGGACCGAGACCGACAGCGACACCGGCACCGACACCGCCGGCCCGACGACGTCGAGCGTCGACCCGACCGAGACCGGCGAGACGACGACGACGACCACCACCACCACCACGACCACCGAGCCCGAGACCACCACCGGTCCGACGTCGACGACGACCACGACGTCCGAGACGACGACGACGACGGACGGCGAGACGACGGCGGTCGAGACGACGACGAACGGCGAGACGACGACGACGACGACGGACGGCGAGACCACGACCACCACCGGCGTGGTCGAGGAGACCACGACCACCGGGACCGAGACCGAGACCGGCGAGACCGAGACCGGCGAGACGACGGACACCGGCGGCCCCATCAAGCCCGAGGACTGCGAGGAGCTGCCGATCCTCGGCATCGAGCTGCTCAGCCAGCAGGAGTTCCAGCTCGAGAGCGCCGCCCCGGTGCCGCTAATCCGCACGCCGGCGACGCAGACGAGCATCACCGCCGACGAGGCGCTGTTCGACCTGCTGCGCATCATGTTCGACGGCGACGTCGCCGTCGGCGTGCATCCGCTGGACCCGGACCCGAACCACGCGATCCCCAACTTCGTCAACCAGTACGTGACGGTCAGCAGCGCGACGGTCACGTACCAGGAGGACCTCGAGGGCCAGACCTACAAGAAGACGTTCGTCGCGGTGGCCGGCGAGCTCGAGGTCTTCGACATGCTGTCGTCGCACCAGACGCACGGCCGCGTGCGCCACGTCGAGCTGCGCGAGATGGTGAAGAACGGCGACCTGCTCGAGCCGGTGGATGGCGGGACCTGCTACTGGATTCAGGAGGCGGAGTACGACGTGCGGCGGCCGAACGGCTGCACGCCGTACACGGACGACGCCTGCCCCGCGGAGCAGTTCTGCATGCCGGTCAACGCGATCGGCACCGACGGCGTGTGCGTCGCCGGCGGCGAGAAGGCGGAGGGCGAGGCCTGCGCGCTGGTCGACCCGAACGGCTGGGACTCGGACTGCGCGCTCGGCCTGCGCTGCGTCGACTTCGGCGACGGGCACGAGTGCGGCAAGGTCTGCGACGTGCTGTCGGACGCGCCCGGCTGCGCCGAGGACACCCACTGCGGCGGCGGCTACAACCTGTGCCTGCCGCACGAGCTGCTGCAGATGAGCGGCGTCGACCCGGCGCCGCTCGGCGAGCCGTGCGTCGACAACCCGACCGCGCTCTACTGCGGCGGCGACGGCCGCCCGGGCCACTGCTACGACGACGACGCCGAGGGCCCGCTGGCCTCGACGTGCCTGCCGTTCCTGCCGGCGCCGTCGCACTGCGAGGCGCCGCAGACGGCCGGCTACGTGGCCTACAAGGCCGGCATCGACCGCTCGACGCTGTGGTGCTTCACGCCCTGAGCCGCGCGTGAGGGCCCGCGACGCGGCGGCGATCGAGCGGACGATCGCCGTCGCGTCGTCCTCGTCCCGCGGGCATCATGCGGCGCAGGAGACGACATGGCCAGACCGAAGGCTCCCGAGGGCGACCTGAACACGTACGGCTGCGAGGCGTTCGCCCACGCCGGGGTGACGCACCCGGTGTATCGCAAGGGCGCGGGCCCGGCGGTCCTCGTGATCACCGAGATGCCGGGCATCTCGCCGCAGGTGCTCGGGTTCGCCGACCGGCTGGTGGGGCTCGGCCTGTCGGTGGCGCTGCCGCAGCTGTTCGGGACGCCGGGCTTCGACGCCGCGAGGGCGCGGCCGCTGGCCCGGCTGCGCGGCGCGGTCAAGGTGCTGGCCGAGGTGTGCGTCAGCCGCGAGTTCACGATGCTGGCGACCGGCCGCAGCTCGCCGGTGGTCGACTGGCTGCGCGCGCTCGCGGTCCACGAGCACGCGCGCTGCGGCGGGCCGGGCGTCGGCGCGGTCGGGATGTGCTTCACGGGCGGCTTCGCGCTGGCCATGGCGACCGAGCCGCGCGTGCTGGTGCCGGTGCTGTCGCAGCCGTCGCTGCCGCTCGGGCTGACCGCGCGCCAGCGGCGGAGCATCGACTGCGGGCCCGAGGAGCTGGCCGCGGTCGCCGGCCGGTGCGCGCGCGAGGGCCTGCAGGTGCTCGGCCTGCGCTTCCACGGCGACCCGCTGGTGCCGCCGGAGCGGTTCGGATTCCTGCGCGAGCGCCTCGGCGACGGCTTCGTCGCGGTCGAGCTCGCGCAGCGCGACGGCCACCCGGAGGAGCTCCTGCAAAAGCACCACTCGGTGCTGACGGGCGGCCTCGTCGACGCGCCCGGCGAGCCGACGCACGCGGCGCTGCAGCAGGTGCTCGACCTGCTGCGGCGCAAGCTGCTGCCGGCGGCGTGACGGGCTGTTCGAGGGGCATGTCCCGAAGGGCATGCGTCGGAGAACATGTTTTTAGGACATGCTCTGGAGGGCATGTCCCGGGCGCCAGCCGCGGCGGACGGCCGCCCGTGAGGCGATGGCGGCCGCCTGACCGGGCTCAGTGGAGGTCGGCGACCTCGAGCGGCCAGCCGCGACCTACGGCCACCAGCGAGTGGGTGGCGGCCAGGGCGGCCGGGTGGGCGAGCGGGGCCGGATCGCCCTTGGCGCCGAGGGCGAAGGCGCCCAGCGGGGTGACGGCGAGGACCACGAGCTTGCCCCCGAGGGCGAGGAGGCGCGTGACCGGCGGCGTGACCCGCTCCTTGCCCGGGAGGGCGACCTCGGCGAGCGGCTGGCCGTCGGCGTCGAACCAGTGGAGCCGGCCCTGGCTCTTCAAGACCAGGCGGCCGGCGCCGTCGAACTCGCCGAGCCAGGCGTCCTTCAGCGGGATGCGGGCGAGCTCGCGGCCGTCGTGCGTGTCGTGGACGAGCCAGGCGTCGCCCGACTGCCAGGCGGCGCGCCGACCGTCGGGCGAGATGCAGGGCCAGTCGTGGCCGGTCCAGGGGGCCGGGGAGGCGCGGAAGGTCGCGCCCTCGCGCAGCCAGCAGCGCGGGACGTGCTCGCCGCGGGTGGAGTCGTAGACCGAGGCCTTGAACAGCGAGCCGTCCTCGCTGACGAACAGGCCGCTGGTGCTGCCGACGTCGTCGGCGGCGATCGTGGCGATCTCGGCGACCTCGCGGCCCGCGGCGTCGAGCTCGATCAGGCGCCCGGTGTCGTCCTCGGTGCGGACCAGGACGAAGGCGCCGCCGGTGCGCTCGATCGGCGCGGCGTCGAGGACCTTCAGCGGCAGCGGCTCGCTGCCGGCGGCGGTGAAGCGGAACGCGTCGCCGCGGAACCACACCAGCGCGGCGTCCTGCCCGAGGGCGAGGGCGCCGGCGAAGTAGCCGGAAAAGTTGTCGGCGCGCGCCAGCACGGCGCCGGTGGTCGAGCGCAGCTCGGCGGCCCGCTGATCGGAGAGGCCGAGGATCAGCGCGCTGCCGTCGCGGGTGACCCGCGGCTCGTACGACGGCGGGGACATGTGCGCGGCCCGGACGGCGCCCTTCGGCAGCTCCTGGGTGAAGCGCACCGCGGCGTCCTGGCCGAGGTACATCAGCTGGTTGTCGTTGACGCGCGCGACCAGGCCGTCCGTGGCGGGGGCCGAGCTGAAGTCGTCGACCTCGGCGGCCGGACCGGCGAAGCGCAGGCCGGTCGGCTCGAGCGTGGTGACGAACAGCTGCTTGCCGCGACGCGCGAGGGAGAGGAGGTTGCCGCGGCCGTCGCGGTGCAGCAGGCCGAGGTGCGAGTCCTGCTGGACCTGCAGCTGTTGCTTGCGCGTGACCTCGCCGCTCGCGTCGGCCCAGACGACGGCGCCGGCGGCGGTGCCCCACACGAACGCGCCGGCGGAAGTGCCCCGGGCGAGGGCGGTGATCGGGCCATCGGTCGACGGGAGGGTCCTGGCGATCACGCCGCCGCGCAGCACCGCGGCAGCGCCCGCGGTGGCCGCCGCGACGGTGTCCCTGGCGATCGCGGCGAGGCCGACGATCGGGCCGTCGAGGCCGCCGAGGCGGACCAGGGCGCCGCCCGGTTGCCAGGCGGCGACGCTGCCGTCGGCGAAGCCGATCAGGGCGCGCGTGCCGTCGGCCGCGAGCGCGGTCACCCTCGCATCTGTCTCGAGAGACACCTCGCCGACCGGCTCGCCGTCGCGATGGGCGCGCAGCTCGGTGCGTCCGGCCGTGACGAGCACGTCCTCGGCGAGCAGGGTGAAGCTCAGGAGACCGAGGTGCTGGGCGGCCCACACGGGCTTGCCCAGGGCGGTCCGGCCGCGCTTCTGCGTCACCTCGTGGGCCTCGACCGCGCCGCTGTCCCAGCCGACCACGACCCGGGCGCCGTCGGCGGTGAAGGCCGCGCCGAGCCGCCGCGCGGGGGCGGCGTAGGCGGCGGTGTCGGTGCTGTCGCCCTTCTTGATGCCCTTCAGCCAGGCGGCGTCGCGCACCGCGAGGGTGAAGGTGACGCTGGCCTTGGGCACGCTGCTGCGCGCCGACTCGAGGCACTCGGCGACGAATTCGTGGAGCTCGCCGGGGCTGGCGTGGGCGTCGACGAAGTCGGCGCGATCGAGGGGGCGCCGGCGCCGAGAGCGGACAGCAGGCGCAGGGCGAGGATCGGGCAGAACGAGACGGTGACGCCCTTCGCGAGCGAGCGCACGGTCAGCTTGATCTCGGCGCCCTTGAGCGCGGCGACCTTGACGGAATGAATGGCGGTGGACATGGGGGGACGCCGACCATCTTATTGTTGCAGTCGCTTGGCCATCGGGCGATCACCTCAGGTGACGGGCCCGGGCGCGGGGTGCAGGGCGAGTCGGTCGGTCGCATCGACCCGCGCCCGGTTCGGCCGCATCCTCGAGCCGCTGCCGCAGGCGGACCGGGCCCGAGGGGCCGCTGCGGGCGGCGGGCAGCACGGCTTGCCTGCAGTTCGTGTGCGCGGCCGGGTCCTTCGCGCTATCCTCGCGTGTATGAAGTATTTGGCTTGTTCGATCCTCTTCGTGGCGCTCCCGGGGTGTACCGACAAGGGCAGCGACCCGGGCACCGAGAGCGAGACCGCGGACACCTCGAGCACCACCGCGCCGGACAGCGCGACCACCGGTGACGACTCGACGACGACGACGACGACGAGCGCGACGGAGCCCACCTCCACCGGCGAGCCGGACGAGACGACCGGGACCGCGAGCGGCAGCACGACGGCGCCGCTCGACGAGGCCTGCGCGTTCGTGATCGGCAAGGAGTTCGTGTCGAAGAAGCAGTACCCGTGCGGGCCGCAGCCCGACGACGTGCCGGTCGAGACCTGCCCCGACCGCGTCCGGTTCCAGAGCGCGGACGAGTTCGCGTACCAGAGCGGCGACTACGGGATCGGCGGGGCCTACACCTGCGAGGCCGGGGCGATCGTCGCCGAGGCCGAGGGCGAGTCGTTCCACGGCACCGTCGACGCGGTCAAGGCCGAGCTGGTGTGGAACGACGAGCTCTTCGAGGTCGAGTGAGGGCCGGCTGTCCCTCGGGACATGGACGGGGGGCGGCAATCGTTCTACGATCGCGGGCCGTCATGCGCCGCCTCGCCGCCCTCGCCGTCCTCGCGCTCGCAGTCACATGTCTCTGGGGACAGCCCGACCTCGCCGCGGCCGCGCCGCCGCCGGCGCCGGCGCCCGCCAAGGCGTACCTGCTGCGCCCGGCGCGGGTGTTCGAGGGCGCGAGCGAGCAGCCGCGCGAGGGCTGGGTGGTGCTGGTCCGCGGCGAGCGCATCGCCGCGGTCGGGCCGGCGGCGCAGGTCGGCGCGCCGGCCGACGCCGAGGTGGTCGAGCTGCCGAACACGACGCTGCTGCCGGGGCTCATCGAGGGGCACTCGCACCTGCTGCTGCACCCCTACGACGAGACGACGTGGAACGACCAGGTGCTGCGCGAGCCGCTGACGGTGCGCGTGGCGAGGGCGACGAACCACGCCCGCGAGACGCTGCTGGCCGGCTTCACGACGGTGCGCGACCTCGGCACGGAGGGCGCGGCCGAGGCCGACGTCGGCCTCAAGCAGGCGATCCAGCAGGGCATCATCCCGGGGCCGCGGGTGCTGACGACGACGCGGGCGATCGTCGCCACCGGGACGTACGCGCCGAAGGGCTTCGCGCCGGAGTGGCACGTGCCGCAGGGCGCGGAGGAGGCCGACGGCGAGGATCTGATCCGGGTGGTGCGCGGCCAGATCGCCCGCGGGGCCGACTGGATCAAGGTGTACGGCGATTACTCGTGGGGCCCGAGAGGCCAGGCGCTGCCGACGTTCTCGCAGGCGGAGATGGAGCGGATCGTGGCGACCGCGCGCGACGGTCGACGGCCGGTGGTGGTCCACGCGAGCACGCCCGAGGGGATGCGCCGCGCGGTGCTGGCCGGGGCCGAGACGATCGAGCACGGCGACGGCGGGACGCCCGAAATTCTCAAACTGATGGCCAAGCGCGGGGTGTACTACTGCCCGACGCTGGCGGCGACCGACGCGATCCAGCAGTACGCCGGGTGGAAGAAGGGCGCGGCCCCGGAGCCGCAGGCGATCCGCGACAAGCGAGCCACCTTCCGCGCGGCCCTCAAGGCGGGGGTGCCGATCTGCAACGGCAGCGACGTCGGGGTGTTCAGCCACGGCGACAACGTCCGCGAGCTCGAGCTGATGGTCGACTACGGGATGAAGCCGGTCCAGGCGCTGCGCGCGGCCACGGCGGTGAACGCGAAGATGCTGCACCTGGCCGACAGCATCGGCCAGGTCAAGGTCGGGCTGCTCGCCGACCTGGTCGCCGTCGAGGGCGACCCGACGCGCTCGATCGGGGCGCTGCGGCAGGTCCGCTTCGTGATGAAGGGCGGGGCGATCCACCGTCGGTGACGGCGGGCCACGGGCTGGCCCTCGGAGCATGTCCTTGAGGACATGCTCGTGCGGACATGGCGACGAGGCTCGAGGACGGCGGCCGCAGGGGGCCGCATGGCCTTTGGGACATGCTCGCTCCTTGGTTCAGGGCGCCCCGGCGCCGGCGATGGCTGAACGGGCATGTCCCATGAGGCATGTTCTCGAGGTTACGGGTCGAGGACGACGACGAAGCCGTCGCGGCCGCCCTGGCTGGTCTGGGCGCCCTCGCCGAGGTCGATGGCATTGTAGAATTGCCGACGGCGGCCACGGAGCCGGCGGCGGACGCGGTGACGTGGGCCCCGTACTGCTCCTGCGGGCCGCCGAGGCGCTTGCTCCACCCGGGCTGGCCGCCGGGGCTGAACTTGGCGACGAACACGTCGCGGTACTCGACGGCGGTGAGGGGGCCGCTGCCGAGGTCGCAGGTGTTGCGGAAGGTGCCGATGGTGACGAGGTTGTCGAGGCCGTCGACGGCGACGTTCTCGGCGATCGATCCGCCCTCGCACAGCTCGCGGCTCCACAGGTGGTCGCCGTTGCCGTCGAGCTGGGCGAGGTAGCTGACGACGATGTTGCCCTGGAGCGGGCCGCCGCCGAAGTCGAGGACGCCGCTGGTGCCGCCGGCGAGGGCGACGCGGCCCTTGCTGTCGACCGCGAGGCTGCCGACGTTCTGGCTGCCGGCGTCGCCCCAGCGCTTGCCCCACAGGGTGGCGCCGGCCGGGTCGAACTTGATGAGGAAGATGTCCTCGGAGCCGGCGCTGGTGAGCGGGCCCGTGCCGGGGTCGAAGCTGCCGCGCAGGCCGCCGCTGACGAAGATGTTGCCCGCGGGGTCGGGGGCGATGCCCATGCCGACCTGCCACTCGGGGTCGCCGAAGCCGCGGCTCCACAGGTGGGCGCCGGCGCCGGTGAACTTGGCGACGAAGAGGTCGTTGCCGCCGGCGCTGACGAGCGGCGCGCCGCCGAGCGGGAGCGTGCCGTAGAAGGCGCCGGTGAGCAGGATGTTGCCGCCGGCGTCGAGCGCCAGATCGAGGGGGGTCACGTCCTCGCCGGCGATGAAGGACTTGCTCCACACGTGCTGGCCGTCGCCGTCGAGGCGCGCGAGGAAGAGGCCGGTCTTGAGCGTGGGGTTTTGCAGCGGGCCGCCGCCGAAGTCGATGTCGCCGTTGAAGATGCCGCTGAGCACGATGTCGCCGTCGTCGGCGATGGCGAGGCCGTATTCCGGGCCGCCCTGGTAGTCGCCGTCGCCGAAGCGCTGGCTCCACAGGATGGCGCCGTCGGGCGCGAACTTGGCGAGGAAGACGTCGTAGCCGGCGTGGACGAGCGGGCCGTCGCCGAAGTCGATGTCGCCGTTGCCCCACGCGGCGACGACGACGTTGCCGGCGCCGTCGAAGACGACCCGCGCGCCCTCGTCGTCGCCGGCCTCGCCGAAGGTGAGCCCCCAGGCGAACTCGCCGTCGCCCTGGCACGGGTCGAGGCCGTCGCAGCTCTCGTCGCCCGGCTCGTCGCAGGTGTCGGGCGCGGGCACGACCTCGCCGAGGCAGGGGCCCCAGGTCTCGTCGCGGCCGCACTCCTGCTGCCCGGCGACGCACTCGCCGACGTCGAGGGTGCCGTCGGGCCCGCCGTAACAGCTCTGGATGTCCCCGGGGACACATTCGCCGACGACGCCGGTGTCGGTGCCATCGGTGGTGTCGGTGGTGGACGTGGTGGACGTGGTGGACGTGGTGGACGTGGTTTCGGTGGTGGTGTCGAGCGTGGTGGTGTCGAGGGTCGTGGGATCGATGGTGGGATCGCCGGTGGTGGGATCGACCGCGGTGGTGTTTTCGCCCGTCGTCGTGGTGGTGGGATCGGGGCCGGTCTCGGTGGCCGGGCCGGTGGTCGTGGGCGGGGGCGACGGATCGGTGGCGACAGTCGTGGTCGTCGGACCGCTGGTGTCGGCCGGATCGGTGTCGGTCGACGCCACCGACCCGCCTGGACAGGCAGCGAGCACGACAGGGGAGAGGAGCAGCAGAGGAGTCCAGTTCATGACGAGGCGTATAACCCGCCGCGATCGACGATGTTGCTAGGTCAAATATGCGACCGATCCGTCGATCGTCCGCGCGCATTTTGGAGCGCCGGTCTCGGCCCATTCGCGGGTAGCGACGATCGAGGGCACCGCATGCAATGCGGTGGTGCGGTGATTCGTGGTCTTGCCGCGGTCAGGCGGGCGAGAGGCGCCCGACGATCCGCCGCGCCGGCTCGAGATCGAACTCGTGCCGGGCGGGGTCGACGTCGGACCAGCGCGAGCAGGACACCGTCATCAGCATGACGGGCAGGGTATCACGCTCGGGCCCTGGCGCGGCTCCACGGACGAGACGGCACCGTGACGAGGACGCGAGCTGGTGCGTCGCGGCCGAGTGGCGTGCGCACCACCAGGCCGCGGCGGCGCAGTGCTAGACTGGACGCCCATGGCTCGTCCGCGCGCCCGCAAGCTCGTGATCGCCATCGTCGTCGGGCTCGTGGCGGGGGCGTACTTCGTCTACCCGTACGCGGTGGTGGCTCTGCTGGCGCGCTCGATCGCGGCGGCCAGCACGGCGACGGAAGAGACGGAGGCGCTGTGCCGGGCGAATCACTGGTTCCATTCCGGCTGGGCGCCGACGTACTCGGTGGAGACGCGCGACCGCGACGGAGCCGATCTGCGGCCGTGGCAGGACGGGTCGTACGAGCGCGTGGCCGCGGTCACGCTGACGTGGATGACCGGTCAATCGGTGTCGCGCGAGCTGCTGTCGCGCGACGGGCTGTCGTGCGTGTTCGGGGAGTGAGCAACCGGGGTCCGCGTGGTCGCGGACTGTCGTCAATGGCTTTGGGGACAGGTTCACCCCGCCGAGGACTCGCCCGGCAGGGCTCGGCGGGCTCGTGGCGAGGGCCCGCGCGGGAGTCGGGCGAGCGCGGTCAAGCGCTCGCGGTCATGCGGCGCCGCGCTCTTCCTCCCCTTCGACTTCTTCGACTTCTTCGGCCTCTTCGAACTCGCCGATCATGGCTTGCATGGCCTCGTCGCGGGCTTGCTCGTACTCCGCGGCGATCTGGGCGGCCTCGCGGGCGGAGAGCACTGCGCGAGCCATCGGGAACAGCTCGCCCTCCTCCTCGTCGACGTGGTGGCCGACCATGTCGGCGAGCACGTGGACCTTCGCCGACCACTCCTCGTCGCGCGGGGACATGTCGGCCAGCTCCTCGAGCAGGACGTCGACCTGCCGGTGCTCCTCGATGCTGACGCGGATCTTCTCCGAGGCGCTCTTCTCGTTCAGCAGCCGCGAATAGACGGTCGACTCCTCGCCGCGCGAGTGCGGCACGAGCTTGAGCTGGACCTCGGCGAACAGCTCTGGGCGGCGTTGCCCTTGGCCTCCTTGAGCTGGTGCAGCAGCTCGCTCACTTCCTCGTGTTCGCGCTTCAGGATGGCGTAGATCTCGGGCTGGGTCTCGGGCTGGGTCCCGGATTTGGTCTTGGGCATGGTCGTGTTCCTCGGGGCTGGGGTCATTGGATCGGCAGTCGTCCGGTCCCGGTCGCGGATGCGAGGGGCTCGGAGGGGCCGCCGGTCAGGTTGCTGAGATCGCCGTGCAAGCGGGCGCGCTCGGCCGCGAAGCAGGCGCCGAGGCCGGTGGCCTCGCGATCGCTGAGCGCGACCCTCGCCGTCGAGAAGAGGCTGCGCTCCTCGTCGTGCAGGTGCCGGGCCAGCTCCTCGCACAGCGAGGCGATCGTGGGGCGCCAATGGTCGTCGTCGGCGAGGGCGCGCTCGGCGTCGAGGAGGCGCACTTCGAGGCGCTTGTGCTCTTCGAGGCCCTGGAGGGCCCGCTGCTGGGTGGTCTTGACGTGGATCAGGTAGCTGTAGAGGACGCCGGCGGCGGCGCGCGTAGGCGACGTACTGGCGGCGCAGCTGGTTGAAGGGCTGCAGTCGGTCCGCCCCGGGCTCGACGCCGCGGAGGCGGACGATCGAGCGCCGGAGCCGCTCGTGCTCCTCGCGCAGGTGCTGGAAGATCGAGGCCATGATGACGCTCCTCCGGCCGCCCCGAGCTCGGCGATGCCGACCCGGCGGCCTGGAACGAGGGTGCGCGGATTTGTTGCATGGGCAAGAGACGGCGACCGAACGACGACGCGGTCGCGCGCAGCGGCGGTCGATCGCTCGATGGGACCAAGCCGCGGCGAAGCGAGCCGGAAGAGCCCGCCGCTGCGAGCGCGACGACGAAGGTCACTGCGAGCACGGTCGAGCTTCGCGCGCAGGACGCGACCTCGGACAATCCATTGGCTTTTAAGATAGAGACGACGGAGACGAATGGCCGCTGCCGCGTCGGCTCCTCGCGGTGGTCCACTGCAGCGATCGCCGGAGGTGCGCCGAAGGTCGCGCGCGGCCAAGGAGGGGCGCGAGGCGAGGGGGCAAAGCGTCGGGCTGCAGCCTCCGGGCGGTGATTCGGCTGCCGGTGATATGAATGCGCGTCCCGCCAAACTCGAAGCGGAGACCGGCGATTCGTCCGATCGCGGGGGTGGCGTGGGGACGGTGACGAGAATACGCGTCTCACCCGAAGTGCGGGGTGGAGACCGGCGATTCGTCCGATCGCGGGGGTGGCGTGGGGACGGTGACGAGAATGCGCGTCTCACCCGAAGTGCGGGGTGGAGACCGGCGATTCGTCCGATCGCGGGGGTGGCGTGGGGACGGTGACGAGAATGCGCGTCCCACCCGAAGTGCGGGGTGGAGACCGGCGATTCGTCCGATCGCGGGGGCGGCGTGGGGGCGGTGACGAGAATGCGCGTCCCACCGAAGTGCGGGGCGGAGACCGGTGATACGTCCGAGCCCGGCATCAGGGGCGGCGATGAGAATGCGGGGGCCGCCGGGCCGTGATTCGTCGCAGACGGCGAGGCCGCGCGGCGTGCCGACGAGGGTGCTCGCGCTGCGGCGCTCGCGTGTCGCGACTCGGCCGGCCGACGCGCTCAGGCGTGGGCCGGCCGCGTGGGCCCGCGAACGGCGGGCTGCTAATGGGGCTGGCTCGGGGTCGGGGCGGGCTCGCCGGCGGGCTTGTCGGGCGAGGCGGCGCCCGGGCCCCGCCGGGCGGCTCGTGGCCGGGATCGGGGGTGTGGACGTTGCTCGGGTTGGCGGCGCCGGCGGAGGGCCCGGGGGTGCCGCTGTTCGCGGGCTGGGCCGTGGGATGAGGGTTGGTGCGGGTGTCGGTCGGCGCCGGGCCCCCGGCGGTTGATTGCGGCTGGCCGGCGGAGGCTCTTTGGTGCGGTCGCCGCAGGCCGCGAGCGCGATCAGGCTGGCGAGGCCGAGCCGGAGGGGGAGGTTCGAAGGGAGCGCATGGTCGGTTCCTTTCTCGTGCGCGTCCCGATGGCACGACCGGTGGCGGCGTCATGGGGGCGCGGGGTCGATGTCTCTGTCGCGGGCGTAGCGATGGTGCGAGTCGAGCGCCCGGGCAAGGCGGACCTGCTCCAGCGGTTCGCCCGTCAATGCCATCAGTTCCTCCTCGGTCGGGGGCCGTCCGTGGAGGGTGGTGAATTGCGCGCAGGTGCTGCGGAGTTCGGCTCGCGGGCGAGGGCCGGGCGCCGGCGGCGGCGCGAGGTGGCGGCGGATCATGTGCCGGATCCACCACTCGGCGAAGCGGTCGAAGCGGACGCCGCGGCGGGGATCGTAGCGCCCCACGGCCCACTGCAGCCCCTGGCTAGCGGCGACGACCAGCTCGGCGCAGCCGCGCCCGGGCGGCCGCAGGGCGCGGACGAGGCGGCCGATCTGCTCGTCGCGGGCGCGCAGGAGGTTCAGGGCGGCGTCCAGGGCCGCCTGGCGCCGCTCCAGGATGTCGCACCAGCGGCCGAGGGTGGGCTCGGCGACAGGGACCGAGCGACGGGCGAGGATGTCGCCGACGAGGCGGCGGACCACACAGCGGTCGGGATCGGCGGGCCCCAGCGCCTCGGAGGCGGCCCGACGCGCGGCTTCGTAGGCCAGGCGCGCGCCGAGGTCGTCGTTGCGGCCGAGGTCCCGGGCGGCGGCTTCGAGGCGCCGCAGGGGGCCGTCGGGGCGCAGTTCGGGGTGCAGGGCCCGGTGCGCGAGCTCGGCGATCGAGGCGAGCGCTGCGGGCTGACCGAGCAGCGCGCGCCACAGGTCGGCGCGCAGCTCGAAGCAGCGGACGGCCGGGCTGGTGGACGGGAGGCGCGAGACGGGCAGCGCGTCGAGGGGACGGTCCCGTCCCGCCGGTGCCAGCGCGCGCGGAGAAACAGCCGGGGAGCGGGCGGGGGTCATGACGGCGCTGAAGACCAGCGTGTCCGGGAGCGCGGGAGGTCGCAAGTCGCGGGTCGGACGAATCATTGTTCGTCTGCGGCGAGATTGCGGCGAGACGCATGTGCGAGCGCCGGCGGAATGGCTCTTCGGGTCGCGGCCGTCGGTGATGCGCGAGGCGCGATCGAGGAGCGCCTGTACTTTGGGACAGTTTGATAATGGGTCCGATGGGCGGTGGGGGGAGCCGGGGACTGGGGGTTTTCCGGGCTCGGCTCGGCGCTTCGCGGCGGCGAGGAGGAGCGCAGGGGTGCTCGGATCTCGGCGGACGGCGATCGAAGTTCCGCGTTTTTCATGGCGGCGCGTCGGGAGCGGTGGGCTCTCACCTGGTCTTTCGAGCAGGTCGAGGTCGGCCGGCCGCGGCGACTCGTCGCTCGCAATCGTCGGTCGTCGGCCGCTCGCTCGCAGCGGGTCCGTGCACGATCGCGTGAGGCGTGAGAATCGTGCTGCCGCGTCGGGGGACGGCTCCTTGCCGGCAGTCGTCGGCCTGCGGCGGCTCGCTCTGCAGCGGTGCGCGTGGTTCCGTCGCAGCGGGGGCTCGCGGGCCTTCGCCGGCTCGCTCCGCAGGAAATATGGGCATCGCCTCGCGGCCGAGGTCTGCGGTGGACTCGCGGGCCGGCCTTCGCCGGCTCGCTCCGCAGGGGATGTGGGCATCGCCTCGCGGCCGAGGTCTGCGGTGGACTCGCGGGCGGGCCGTCGCCGGCTCGCTCCGCAGGGGATGTGGGCCCCGGGTAGCCGTCGCTATTCCGGTGTGACTTCCATGAAGCGACTGCATCGTCTCGCGGCCGAGGTCTGCGGTGGGCTCGCGGCGGTTCGTCGCTCGCAGTCGTCGGCCTGTGCCTGCCTGCTCCGCAGCGGGTATGCATAGTCCCGAGAGCTCGCGAGGCCGACGACTGCGGCGGAATCTTGGGAGAGGGCGCGCGGGATGCAAGGCGGCGTGATTTCATCGACGCGGGCCGGCGAGGCACTCGGGGCAATGGGTCCGCGGCGCGCTCGAGCGGCGGGCGTCGGTGCGCTCGCCTCGCCAGCCGCGAATCGCGCCCCGTCTGGGAAGAACCCCGGAAAACGAGGGCTGTGATGAATTGCTCAAGGTCGGCCTCCGCCGGGGAAGGCGCCGCCCATTCCCCTTTCGCACGGCACCGAGCGGTTGCCGCCCCGACCGATCCGACCAAGGTAGGCCGGACGACGATGCGCGAATTCGCTACTGCCCTACAGGCCCCGAGTCCGCAGGAAGCGAGCACGAGCCGGGAAAATCGGCGCAAGGCCCGCGGGGGGCTCGCGGCGCGAATGTCCATTCGGCCCGCGCGCCGCAGCGCTCCCTGTCGAGTCCGCACGGCAGGGTCCCCCTGGAAAATCCCTCGGGGGCGCGGTCGTCGCGGCGGGCGATCGCGAGTCCCGCGATTCGGGCGCCTCCTCCATGGATGGGCCGAGATCGTCGAGCGCGAGCGTGGGCGGCGACATCACCTTTGTGCTCACTCCAGGCGGCGCTTGCGGCGGGGCGCGCATTTGCGGCGTCGACGAGTTCGGGGGCGGCTCGAAGTCGGACGAGGCGGGTGAGTTCGTCGACGTCGAGCACACCGGGGACCGGGTCGGCGTCGCGAGCGTCGCGACGTTCGGCGGCTATCATCGCCCCGGTGCATGCGGACTCCTCGAACGATCGAGGGTCGTCCGCGCCGAGTCCGACGGCGAGGACGCGTCGGATCCTGCCAGGAACTGCAGTGCGTCCCTCGTCTGCCGGGCGGGCGATCCGCGCGACGAGCGGCGCCACTGAGCCAGTCCACGAAGCGAGCTCGATGTCAGGGGTTTTTCCGTGCTGAACGAGATCGAGGTGTTTGTTAACGTCCGGGCCAGCGACGCCTTCGGAGCTGGGGTGAACGAGGACGCATCCAGTCAGGCGGAGGTCGGCGCGGACATATCGCCCTCACGGGCGCGTCCGCGGGTGTTGTTGGCCGACGACCACACCCTGGTCCGCGAGGGCCTGATGCGCTTGCTGGCGGCCGAGCTCGAGATCGTGGGGGCGGTGGCCGACGGCCGCGCGCTCGTCACCGCGGCCGAACAATGTCAACCCGACGTGGTGCTCGTCGACGTGACGATGCCGCTGCTCAACGGCTTCGACGCGGCGCGTCAGCTGCAGCGAGTGTGTCCGCGGGGGCGGATCATCTTCGTCACCGTCCACGCCGAGCCGGATTACGTGCAGGAGGCGTTTCGCGCCGGGGCCCACGGCTACGTGGTGAAGACGGCCGCGTCGTCGGAGCTGGTGCTGGCAGTGCGTCGGGTGCTGGCCGGCGGCACGTTCGTGTCGCCGGGGCTGGTCTACGACCCGCGGCCCGGCGCGCTCGAAGAGGGGCTGGCGGGGGGCGAGTTGTCGACGCGCCAGCGCGAGGTGCTGCAGCTGGTCGCGGAGGGCCGACCGGCTCGCGAGATCGGCGACATCCTCGGCATCTCGCGCAAGACGGTCGAGTTTCACAAGGCGCGACTCATGCGAGTGCTGGGCCTGCGCACCGTCGCCGAGCTGACGCGCTACGCGGTCGAACACGGGTTGCTTCCGGGTCGCTGAGGCCCCATGTCTCACGAGGAGCGGGCACGTGCTTGAACTTCATGATCGATCGGGTACGGTGTTCAAGGATGGTTGCATGCGACCGCGAGTGATTCTCGTCGACGACCAGGCGATGGTGCTCGAGTGCCTGAGCGTCCTGCTCGGCGGCGAGTTCGAGGTGGTCGGGGCGTTCACCGACGGCGCCACGGCGCTGGCGGCCGCGCGCGAGCTGCAGCCCGACGTGGTGGCGCTCGAGCTCGAGCTGCCGACGCTGGGGGGCTCGAGCTGCTGCGCGCGCTGCAGACGAGCTCGGCGAGCCGCGCGCTGGTCGTCACTCGCCACGCCGACCCGCAGTGGGCCCACTCGGCCCTGGCGGCGGGGGCCCGCGGGTACGTGCTCAAGGACGCGTCGCCCGAGGAGCTGGTCGCCGGGGTGCGCACGGTCGCCGCGGGCGGCAGCCACGTCAGCCCGGCGATCGAGGCGCTGCTGAAGGGGACGAGCGAGACGGCGCCGCGCCGCCGCGGGGGGCAACCTGCTCACCACGCGTCAGCGCGAGATCCTGGTCCGCGTCGCCTCCGGCATGGCGGGCAAGGAGATCGCCGGCGACCTGGGCATCGCGCTCAAGACGGTCGAATTCCACAAGGCGCGGATCTCCCAGCAGCTCGGCCTGCGCTCGCGGGCGGCGATGACCCGCTACGCGCTCGAGCACGGGCTCGCGCCGCTGCGCAAGCGCGACTGACGAGCCGACGGCGGCGAGCGGGATGGGCAGCTCGCCGCCGTCGTGACGAGCGGCGGTCGGCGAACAGGACGCGCAGCGCGAGGCGGCCTTGACGATCAGCTGTCGGCGAGCGGGACGTGCAGCTCGACGCGGGTGCCCTGGCCGGGGGCGCTGTCGATGTGTACGTGGCCGCCGAGGCCCATGATTCGCTCGCGCACGCTGAGGAGGCCGAAGCTGCGGCTCTCCGGGCGGTCGGCGGCGAGG
The DNA here is from genome assembly GCF_026626665.1 of Nannocystis pusilla. Classification (GTDB taxonomy): domain Bacteria; phylum Myxococcota_A; class Polyangia; order Nannocystales; family Nannocystaceae; genus Nannocystis; species Nannocystis pusilla. Next base: position 3,756,329 of record NZ_JAPNKE010000002.1, on the reverse strand, counting down.
CGCGGCGGGTCGAAGCCCTTGCCGTCGTCGCTGACGCGGATCACGAGGGTGTCGTCCTCGTCGCCGCCGACCTCGACGCGGGCCGCGGTGGCCTCGGCGTGCTTGACGACGTTGAGCAGCAGCTCGCGGACGCAGCGGAACAGCAGGTACTCGGGATCGCCGGCGAGGCGCGGCAGGGTGTCCTCGGCGATCACGGCGATCGGCAGCTTGAACTGCGCCGAGGTCTCGCGGGCCAGCCAGCGCAGGCCGGCGACCAGGCCGAGGTCCTGCAAGATCGGCGGGCGCAGCTGGAAGGTGACCGAGCGGACCGCCTGGTGGGCGTCGTCGAGGAGGGCGACGACCTCGCGCACGGTGTCGGCGTCGCCTGCGGTCGGCCTCAGCGCGCCGAGCTGCAGGCGGGCGGCGACGAGCTGCTGGCCGAGGACGTCGTGCAGCAGGGTGGCGAGCTCGCGCCGCTCGTTCTCCTCGACGCGGAACAGCGCCGCGGAGAGGTCGCGCAGCAGCGCGGTCTGGTGGGCGGCGGCCTCGATGCGCTGCTTCTCGGCGGAGATGTCCATCAGCACGCCGACGACGTGGTGCGCCTGGCCGTCGGGGCTGCGCTCGGCGGCGCGGCTCAGCTCGCGCAGCCACACGGGGGGCCGGTCGTGGCGCAGGAGGCGGAATTCGGCGGCGTAGGCGGTCGATTCGCCGGCGACGAAGCGGGCGTGGGCGTCGTCGCGGGCGGCCCGATCTTCGGGGACGATCCGGGCCTGGAACCACTGCCACAGCGCGGCGCCCTGGGGCGGCTCGCCGGGCGGGCGACCCACGAGCTGCCACCAGCGCTCGCTCGGGGTCAGCTCGGCCGCCGGCCACGAGTAGTCGTAGAGGCCGGCGCCGCAGGCGACCAGCGCCAGGCCGAGGCGCTCGTGCTCGAGGCGCAGGGCCGAGTCGGCGCGTCGGCGCTCGGTCAGGTCGAACACGGCGGTGCGGAAGTAGGTGCCGGCCTCGCCGGCGACGGCCGAGCGGCGGCTGATCAGCTGGACCGGGACGACGCGGCGCCGGGCCTCGATCTCGAGCTCGGTGACGACGGGCTCGGTCTCCCGGCGGCAGCGCAGCATGTGATCGAGGAACTTCCGGCGGTCGCGCAGGACGACGTGCAGGCGCAGCGGGCGGCCGATCAGGCGCAGGCGTTCGATGCCGAGCAGCGTGGCGCCGGTGAGGTTGACCTCGCGCACCACGCCGTTGCCGTCGAGGGCGAGGTAGGCGATCGGGGCGTGCTCGTAGAGGTCGGCGTACCAGTCGAGCAGGGACTCGAGGGCCTGGACATGGCCCTCGAGCGTCTCGCTGCGGACGATGAGGGCGTCGCGCAGGCGGTGGTGGTGCTCGTCGGTGTCGGCGAGCAGCGCGGTGAGCCGCACGACCTCGGCGCGGAGGAGGGCGCCGTCGTCGAGGGGAGCGCGGTCGGTCACGCCGGGGCGGTGGCGAGGGGCGCCGGGCTCGCGTCGAGCCGGGTGAGGTCGTGGATGGCGAGCACGACGAGGGTGGTGCCGGGGTCGCCGCCGTCGATGCGGGAGGCGTCGACGCCGAGCTGCATCGGCTGGCCGCGCACGAATTCGTGCTCGACGCGGAAGCCGGCGCAGCGGCCCTGGCGGGGCAGGACGTCGTCGAGCAGGCGGTGCAGCGGCGGGGCGTCCCAGGCGCCGCCGGCGAGGTCGTAGACGTGGCGGTGGAGGACCTCGTCGGCGGACAGGCCGAACAGCTCGGTGAAGGCGCGGTTGATGGCCTGGACGCGCAGGTGGCCGTCGAGGACGACGAGCGGCTGGCGCACGACCTCGACGATGGCGCGGGTGCCGTCGCGGGCCTGGCGGAGCTCGAGCTCGTGGCGGCGGCTGGCGATGTCGAACAGCGCCAGGACGGCGCCGTCGATCCGGTTCTCGACGTTCTTGTAGGGGCGGATCCGCAGCGAGTACCAGTTGCCCTCGCTGTCGCGGACGTTCATCTCCTGGATCGTGACGGTGTCGATGACGCGGACGATCATCTTCTCGAGGCCGGGGCACTCGATGTTGGGCTTGATCTGGCTGATCGGGCGGCCGATGTCGCTCGGGATCAGGTTGAGCACCTTCTCGGCCATCGGCGTGAAGCGGCGGATGCTGAGGTCGGAGCCGACGATGACGATGGCGATCTCGACGCAGCCGAGCAGGTTGACGAGGTCGCTGTTGACGCGCGACAGCTCCTCGTTGCGGCCGTGGAGCTCCTCGTTGACGGTGTTGAGCTCCTCGTTGGTGCTCTGCAGCTCCTCCTTGGCGGTGTCGAGCTCCTCGTTGGTGCTCTGCAGCTCCTCGTTGCTCGACAGGATCTCCTCGTTGGCCGACTGCAGCTCCTCGTTGGCGGCCTCGAGGTCCTGGATGATCGACTGCAGGTACTCGCGGCTGGCCGCGAGCTCCTCTTGCAATTGCTTGACGCGCTCGTCGTCCGACGACGGCGGGGGCGCGGCGGCCTCGGTCGCGGTTTCGCCGTTGGCCCCGGGCTCCTCGAACAGGACGAGGAAGTGGCGCTCTTCGCCGGGCACCGCCAGCGGGATGACGTGGAGGTCGAGCTCGTGGTGGGTGCCGTTGTGGGTGACCCGCAGGCCCTGCTTGTGGACCGGCTTGTCGGACTTGCGGGCGCCGTAGAGCGCGGTCTGCAGGCCGTGCAGGAGGCCCTCGCGGGCCATCTTCAGCAGGTTCAGGCTCTGGGCGGCGTCGCCCGGGGCGGGTTCGAGGTAGAAGCCGGTCTTGCCGCGGAACTGGATGATCTGGAAGTTCTCGTCGACGATCACGCCCGGCGGTCCGTAGCGATCGAGGACCAGGCGGTTGGCCTCGTTCTGGAAAGAAGGGGGCGTGTGCATCTCGGTGGGCAAGCGCGCGCCGCGGTGGGGCGAGCGGCTGGGGGTGTATTCGACGGGGATCTGAAAGTGGGAGGGGGTCTCGATCGGCCGCTTGACGAAGATCCGGTGCTTCTTGTCGATGACGGCGAACAGGTCGGCCTGGGCGCCGACGGTCTCGGCGCCGCCGAGCATGAGGAAGCCGGACGGCTTGAGCGCGTAGTGGAAGACCGTCATCAGCTTGCGCTGCAGCACCGCGCCCATGTAGATGAGCACGTTGCGGCAGAGGATCAGGTCGAGCTTGGAGAACGGCGGGTCGCGGGTGACGTCCTGGCGGGCGAACACGCACAGGTCGCGCACGACCTTGGCGATGCGGTACTTGCCGTCGGTCTTGGTGAAGAACCGGCGCAGCCGCTCGGGCGAGAGGTCGGCGGCGATGCTGTCGGCGTAGAGGCCGTTGCGCGCGTGCTCGATCGCGGTCTCGCTGACGTCGGTGGCGAAGATCTGCACCGGCACCGCGCTCGAGTCCTCGCCGAGGAACTCGAGCAGGGCGATGGCCACCGAGTAGGCCTCCTCGCCGGTCGAGCAGCCCGGCAGCCACAGGCGGATCGGCGACAGGCCGCGCCGCTGCTGCACGATCTGCGGGAACACCTCAGCAGCAAGGGCCCGGAACGAGTCCGGGTCGCGGAAGAACCGGGTCACGTGGATCAGGAGGTCCTGGTAGAGCTTGGCGACCTCCTCCGGGTTCTCGCGCATGTGCTTGATGTACTGCTCCACGCTGTCGAGCTTGTGCAGGACCATGCGCCGCTGCAGCCGGCGCCGGATCGTCGGCGGCTTGTAGTGGGTGAAGTCGACGCCGCTGGCGTTGCGCAGCATCGTGAAGATGCGGTGCAGCTGCTCCTGGTGGACGACGAGCTCGTCGCCGGGGCGCCGCGCGACCGACGAGCGCACGTAGGGGTGCCGGCCGATCCGCTGCAGCTCCTCGGCGATCCGCGCCGGCGTCAGCACGAGGTCGACGCTGCCGGTGGCGATCGCGGCCCGCGGCATGCTGTCGTAGCGGGCGGTCTCCGGGTCCTGGGCGATGGTGATGCCGCCGACGCCCTTGATCTCGCGCAGGCCCGCCGAGCCGTCGACGCCCGAGCCCGACAGGACCACCCCGACGGCGCTGGTCTCGAGCTCCCTGGCGAGCGAGGCCATGAACACGTCGATCGGGGTGTACTGCGTGCGGTCCTCCGGGCGCGGGGCCGGCACCAGGCGCAGCCCGGCGACGGTCAGCTGGACGCCCGGCGGCGCGAGGTAGAGACGGTTGGGCGCGAGCGGGACCTCGTCCCGGACGAGGACGACCGGCATGGTCGTGTGCTCGTGCAAGATGTCGCCCAGGGCGCTGTCGCGGCCGCTGGCCTGGTGGGCCACGTACACGAAGGCGACGCCGAGGTCGGGCGGGAGGGCGTCGAGGATGTCGGTGAAGGCCTCCAGCCCGCCCGCGGACGCGCCGATGGCGACGACCGGCAAGAGCCCGGCGGCGCGGCGGCTGGTGTCCGCCTGCGCCTCGTCCTCGCTGTCGTCGCCGGCCTCGACGGGCTCGACGGTCGCGTTCTCGGGCTGGGGCGGCGAGGTGGGAGCGGAGGGCATGGTGGCGGGGCGCAGCGTAAGCGAGCGGCCGAGTCGGAGACCATCGGGCCGATCAGTCCTCATTTCCTTCCGGTGATTCGGGCGGAGGCGCGGTCGGAGCGGGCGGGGTCAACTGCACGGAGGTCCGGTGCAGCAGCGGCCGCAGGGTGGCGGCGTACTCCTCGATCTCGGCGGCGCTCTCGCCGTACTGCCGCGACAGGGCCAAAAAGCCGGCCGAGCCGGTGCGGGCGGCTTGCTGGCGGTACAGGGCGGCGTTCTCCTCGAGGGCCCGCAGGGCGCCCCACAGCGCGCCCTCGAGCTTGGAGCCTTGCTCGGCCAGCAACACCTCGGCGGTGAAGGCGTGGCCGACGTGACAGCGGAACTTCAGCAGCTTCTCGCCGTCGGCGAGCTCCCACAGGGCGCCGCCGCACTCGGGGCAGGTGTACGGCGAGCGGGCGCCGACCGGCTGGCTCTGCTGCAGGGCGCGCCCGGTCTCGGCGCTGTCCTCGACCTCGGGAGCGCCGAGCGCGTTGGGGTCGGCCACGGACTGCAGGACGAGCTGGCTCAGCAGCCCCGGGATCGCGGCGGCCTGCAGCACGCTGTGGACCTCGACGTTCTGGATGGCGCTGAGCGGCATGCTGGGGATGGTGGCCTCGGCCGGGTCCTGGGCGATCGCCAGGCCGCCCGCCTCGGTGATCCGCAGCAGGCCCTCGGTGCCGTCGTTGAGGCCGCCCGAGAGCACGACGCCGATGACGCGCGCGCCGTAGGCCAGCGCGGCGCTGCGGAACAACGGGTCGACCGCGGGGCGGAAGCCGTTCTCCTTGGGGCCGCGAGTGACCCGCACGTAGGCCCGCTTGACGAGCAGGTGGTGATCGGGGCGGGCGATGTAGATCCGGCCGCGCTCGATCGCCTGACGGTCTTCAGCCAGCGCGGTCGGCAACGCGGCGACGCGCCCCAGCAGATCCGACAGCACGCCCGGATTGTCGGGCGACATGTGCATCGCCACGAACACCGCGGCCGGGAAATCGCGCGGCAGCCCCCGCACGATGTCGAACAACGCGGTGAGGCCGCCGGCGGACGCCCCCATCACGACGATGTCGCGCGAGGCCGTGGGGTCTGCTCTCGTCAAGGTGACGCTTATAGTTCATCCTCGCGGGCCCTGGGCAAGGCAAATCGTGAACCATGAGAATGAGGTGCCGGATTAGTGATCCGGTTTACACATTCGTCAGTCATTGTCGTGTCTGCCATCCGCCGCGAGCGCATCATGCGCTCGAGGAGGAATGGGTGCATGCGGTCCAGTCCGCTGGGGACGAATCCTAGCGGGGGTTCCGCTGGCCGCGTCGCTCGCTCGACTCGCCCTGCATCGACTCGCGGGGGTTCTCGCCCTGGGTCATGCCGCTGCCGCCGGACATGCCGCCCTGGCCGCTCGTCTGGCCCATGCGGCCCTGGCCGCCCTCGCCCTGGTTCATGCCGCCCATGCGGCCCTGACTGGCGGCCTGGCTGGTGCCTGCGCCGCTCCGCTCGCCCTGGCTCATGCCTGCGCGACCGCTCTGGCCGCTCGTCTGGCCCATGCGGCCGGCCTCGCCCTGGCTGGTCTGGCTCTCGCCCTGGGTGCGGCCCATCCGGCCGCTGCGCAGGACCTCGGTGAGGTGGCGGGTGGCCTGCTCGATGTGCCGGGCGTCCTGTTCGTAGATCTGCTGCATGAGCTCGACGCACTCGGGTGAGTTCGCCTGCTGAGCGTCCTGAATGTACTGCTCGTAGGCGCGGAGGGCCTCCGATTTGTGCTGGATGATGGTGACCCAATCGTAGGCGAGGTCGCTCAGGGGCTCTTGATTGCGCTTGTTCTCGTTCATGATGAATCCTCCGGTCGCGCAGGTCTTTGAACGAATCGCCCGCGGGGGCCACCATTCGTGCGACTCGATCGGCGCCGCGGCGCGCGAGCCACAAGCCGCGTGCATGGCCTCGCTGGCGGCGAATGCCTCGGCGTAGGCGGCGCACGAACGCGATGCGAGCAGGCGGAACTGCGATGCGGGCAGGCGGAACTGCGATGCGGGCAGGCGGAACTGCGATGCGAGCAGGCGGAACTGCAATGCGGGCAGGCAGGACTGCGATGCGAGCAGACGGATCTGCGATGCGGGCAGGCGGAACTGCGATGCGAGCAGGCGAACTGCAATGCGGGCAGGCAGGACTGCGATGCGAGCAGACGGAACGGCAATGCGGGCAGGCGGACTGCGATTCGAGCAGGCGGGCCCGGAATGCGAGCAGGAGGGCGTGCCACGCATCGCGGAGGGGCGCTGGCGCAATGCGGGCAGGCGGCCCGGGAATGCGAGCAGGCGGCTGCGCGCTGCGCGGCGTGACGGGCGGCGGTGCGGCGCGAACGAGCGACCGCGCGGGGTTCGGCTCGCCGCGCGGCGATACTGGAGCCGGCGTGGCCGGGGGCGCGCGCAGGCGACGCAGCTCAGGGCGTGGCGACGGGCGGGGCGACGAGGCGCGTCAGCACGGCCTCCATGACGCCCCAGGTGTCGTCCCACGAGCTGCCGCGCAGGCTGGTGTCGACGCGCTGCAGCCAGCGGCGCCGGTCGGCGCGGTGGAGCTCGCACTGGACGGCGATCACGAAGTCCTCGGCGCCCTCGGCGATCGAGACCATGCCCTGGATGGCGTACGGGTTGATGACGTCGCGCAGCGGGGTGGCCACCACCGGCTTGCCGGCGGCCAGGTACTCGAGGGTCTGGGACGGTTTGGCGCGGCGGAGGGCGGCCTCGTGGTTGAAGGGCAGGAGGGCGATGTCCCAGCCGGCGAGGTAGGCCGGCAGCTCGGCGTAGGGCTTGGGCCCGAGCTCGTGGATGTTGGGCCGGGCGGGCAGGCGCGGCCGATCGGGGCCGCCGTCGTGATCGATGAGGACGATGTGGAAGTCGGTCCGCAGGTCGGCGACGGCGACCAGGAGGTCGAGGTCGACGTCGCGGTCGAGGGCGCCGTAGAAGCCGAGGCGGGGGTGGGGGATGTCGCGCTGATCGGCCGGGTCGGGGCCGCCGGCGCGGGCGCGGGCGAAGTGCGCCAGGTCGACCCCGCTCGGCAGGAGGTGAGTGGCCGGGCCGAACTCGGGGCCGAGCGGGTCGTGGCCGGCGTCGACGAACACGGCGTCCGCCCGGCGCAGGGCCTCCTCCCGCAGGGCCTCGTCGCCCTCGAGCGGCGACCGCGGCCCGCCGGGGCAATCGTAGTAGATGGTGGCGACCGGCTTGAGGCGGCAGGCGGCCATGGCCCGCGGCGAATCGTGGCAGAGGACGAAGCCCCCGAGGCCGAGGTCGCGGACGACGCCGTCGAGCAGGCCGCGCAGGAGGCCGGTCGCCTCGTCGCCGGTCAAGCCGCGGGGCACGAAGGGAGTGGCGACCACCAGTCCTTCGCGGTGATCGAAGTCCATCCGCGGCGGGCCGGCGGTCGGCACCACGGCCTCGACGAAGACGACGCGCCGTTGCCGCGCGCCGCGACACAGGAGGTGCCGCAGGCGCCGGGGGATGGCGTCCCAGGCGAGCTGCGAGACCCACAGGATCGGATGGCCGGCGGCGCTGGTCTGCGCCGGCAGAGGCCGATCCATGTCGTTCAACATACCTTCGAGACCGGCTCTCATGTCCCAGGTATGGTCGGGTCCGCACGCTCGGCAACCCTGGGAGTTTCCCTCGGTCATCCGCCCCCGCCGGGGCCGGCGCCTGCGGTCCACCGCCCTCGGCCTCCGCAAATCGGGCGAACTGGGGAGTACTGTCATTCGCCGCGTCCGGCAAATCGTCATAGTCGAGCTTGTCCCGGCGCGGTAGCGCGCCATACTCCGCGCAATGCGGTCGCGCCAGGTCTCCGATGTCCGAGTCCGGCGCGCCGCGCCAGGAAATACGAGGACGTCATGCCTACCAGGGACGACAACCGCAACGAGAACAAGGGCGAGACCAAGGGCCAGCGCGGGGGTGGGCGCGGCTTCGCCGGGATGGACGAGGACAAACAACGCGAGATCGCAAGCAAGGGCGGTCACGCCGCCCACGAGAAGGGCACCGCGCACGAGTTCACGTCCGAGGAGGCGCGCGAGGCCGGCCGCAAGGGCGGCGAGGCGGTCAGCCAGGACCGCGAGCACATGGCCGAGATCGGCGCCAAGGGCGGCCACGCGTCGCACGGCGGCCGCCGCACCGGCGAGGGCCGCGGCGAGGAGAGCCGCAGCTCGGACGAGGAGCGTGAGCGCCGCTCGTCGCAAGCGTCGCAACAGCGCGAGCGCGGCGGGCAGGGCGGCGGGCATCGCCAGCGCTGAGTGCGTCGGCGGACCTCCATCGCGCGAGCACCGGCTTCTCCTCGCGCGGTGCCGGGGCCGCCTGCTTGCACGGCAGCACGGGGCCGGCCGCGCGGGCGGCCGGCCGCGAGGCGATGCATCGCGGCGTCGTCGGGAGCGGCGAATCGGCGGCAGGCGAGCGGAGACGCCGCAATGGGCGCGAGCAATCGTCGCCTGGACGAGCGGCGAATCGGCGTGGATGCACGCGGAACGCCGCATCTTCAGGTGCGCGGGCTCGTCGCCGCGAGGTGGCGCAGGCAAATAGCAGCGAGGCGCATCCGACGCGTGGACTTGGGTGTCGAATCGACGTAAGCGTGCGGCGAACCGCGTCGTGACGGGCTCGGCCTCGAGGCGCTACCAAGCGCCTCGGAGGTTCGAAGATGGACGACGACGAGGATCTGATGCGTGAACCGGTTGCACGCATTGTGCGCTGGTTGCGCGGCGACGGGCCTGCGGAGAATAGGTGAACCATGAGTGACCAGGCCGCCGGAAAGCAACCGCATCGCTTTGGTGCTGACGCGACGGCCAACTCGGGGCGGCGGGAGCAGGGCGTCGAGCGCGACGAGCAAATTGAGGTCGAGGCCGAGGTCGCCGAGCTGGTGCGGAGGCTGTCGTGGTCGGCGCGCAGGGTCGCGGACCTGCTGCGCAAGCACGCGCAGGCGCTCAAACCCCGGCATCGAACACCTAGGCTCGGACCGGATTTGGCTGTGCATATCTACTCCGTCGCGGGGACGGCGATCCATCGCAGGTCGCTGACACCTTTCTTGGCCCATGATTCCGGCTCAGCCCAGACGCTCGGCTCATTTTTGGGGCCACAACTGATAAATGTTGGCGATCCGTTGAAAGTCGCCAAGGAGATTATATTGAACCATTTCGTTTCCTCGACCGGCACAAGCCCAAAGTTGGCGCGATCCTCGAACGCGGCATTCAAGCCAGAGTGCCCCTTTATTCTATAAAATGGAAAAGCGATATCCTCGGTAGTCGTATCATCCTGGAACGCGAACACAGCGTTGAACCTGCTTACAACTGTCACAGGTTTAAGCCCCGGATAATTAGGGCCCGATGCAGGCCTTGCGCATCGTTGAAGCGCCATTGGAGGCGCTGATCGTCTCTCGCCCATTCACCCGGTTCGGCTCGTATGTTGCAGTAGCCATCACTATAGTCGGCCGGCACTCTCATCGGCCATCCGATAGAACCGCCGTAAAAATTAATCAGATAATAGTTTTGAAATCTTTGCAGTTCATTGACGTGGACTGCCGCCTCGATCATTTGATCAATATTCATCTTATCCTGCTTTCTTCAATGTCTGTTTCGGGGCCGGAACCGGCATGCCCTGTTTATGGGTCACTTGAAGGTGAACCGGTTTGTCTTGTCTTGTGCTTAAGAAGTTTCATGCCGTAATTCCCGCACCGGGTCAAGTGCCTGAGTCGTAGAGGGTCCGCGTGAGAACCTGGAGCGCTCCACCATGAAGTACACCGTCTCGATCGAGATCGCCCTGCCGCGGGAGAGGGCGGCCCAGCTGCTCGCCATCGTCGCCGCCAGACAGTCCCATGGACTCGGTAGTCCCTCGCGCACGTGCGCCCCGACGATCGCCTCGAATTGCCGGCGCTCCTTCTCCACCTCGCCTCGCCCTCCGCGCTTCGTGACCACGCGCGCAACTCGACCACTGCCACGCCGATCTCGAGCGCGGCCTGCTCCAGCGACACCCCGCTCGCCGCCAACAGCCGCCAGCGCGCCTCGACGAGGTCGGCGAGCTGCTCGTGCCAGCCGCAGATCGTCGAGCGCGCGAGCTGGAGGCCGTCGCGGGCGTAGAGCGCCTCGAGGCGGTTCGCGGGCAGGTGGTCTTGCCAGCGATGGACGATCGTGTCGGCGAGGAGGCCGGGGCCGGCGAGGCCGCGCTCGATCGGCAGCTCCAGGCGGCTCGACGGGCCGGTGTGTGACGCACCATCGCTCGTGCTGCACCGCGCGAGCGGCCAGTGGATCGTCAGCTCCGAAGACTGGGAGTCTGGGCCGGGACCAGGAGATTTCGTACACGCGTGGGATACGGCCGAACAGGCCGTCGCAGATATCCTCGATTTCTTCTTCGGGGATCCCGCGCGGATGGCCCGTAAGCAGGGTCGGTGACCACAACGCGAGCCCCAGCCAGCACGGGGCCAGCGGGGTGAAGGCAGATTCGGTGCTCACACATGAGATATAAATCAAGATGCGCCAGCATCACGACGCGGTAGAGCGAACGCTTACGAATCGACGTATCGCGACGCTCGGTGAGGGCGAGCATTCGGCGACGCCGAGCGAGGGGCGCTCCGGGTGGCGTGGAATCACCGCAGCGCGTCGCCGCGAAGAGCGAGAGCGGCGGGCAATCGGCGGTCGCCATGGCTGCGATTCTCGTAGCGCCACGAGCGGCGGCGAGGCGCCGCATCGCTCGGCGAACGTGAGCTCGAGACCGGCCCGCAGCGCCGGCTCGAGCGCCGTCTGCCACAGAGAGTCGAACCTCGCCTCGATCTGCGAGCGCGGCTGCAGCGCCCGATCGATGCCGGCCAGCTCGAGGTCGCCGCGGAGCACCAGGAAGCGCCGGGTTTGATACGTCAAGTTGCAGACGATAGTCTCGTCCCGGAGCGCTGCCGGGTTTGCTCGTTGCGGGGGGACATCACACTGGGCTAATTGGCCCGGGGACAGCGGTCAACCTGGCAAATGCCCGCGCAGGTGGGGGATTTCCGGTCGTGCTCGCAGGACCCGGTAGGATGTAATTGGGGGGCTCCGGCGGCGCGCGGACCGGCGAACCAGCGGGCTCTGCGGAGGTGAATGTGCCGGGAGGCGGCAGCGGCGAATGGGGGGCGAATGCCGGCAAGAGACGCCGGTGACGGGCCCCCGTGCCCGCGCGGCGTGAGATCGCGGAGATTGATGCTGGTGCATGGCCGGGGCGTCGAGGCTGCGACCGATCGTCGCTACTTGCGAGAGGGTCGGCCATTCGCGGACGCAGGGCGATCGGCGGGCGCGCTATGATCATAGTCGCCTTGCGGCGCGGCGCTCGCTCCGCCGGGCGGAGCGGCCGCCGCTGCGATTCACGGCTGGCGGCGGCGGACGGCCGTCTGTTATAGTCAGCCGCCTCTGCTGCTGCGAGCGATCGTCGGAGGACGTCCTCGCTCGCAATCCCTGGACTCCATGCATTTTGATGCCTCCGCACCGACGTTCATTCCTCATGATCACGCCGACGCGCCGTCCCTGCCCGAGAACCTCCTCCATCCGCGCACGAGCGTTCGTTGCGAACCTCGTGGAGCTGCGGGGCTGAGCGCCCCTTCGACCCGGTCCTCCGGCGCCGATTGGTGATCATGCACGCACTCGCTCGTTTCCTCTCGCCGTGGTCGTGGGCCGGGGTCGGGGCCCGCGAAGCCGCCGGGCCGGCGCGGCCGCTGCCACCCGCGCGCGGGCTGGCGCCGCTGCTGCGGGCCGCGTGGGCGGCCGTGGCCCCCAGCCGGTCGCGCTTCTGGGCGTTCGTCGCCCTGTTCATCGCCGCCAACACGGCCGAGCTGCTGGTCCCGTGGGCCATCGGCTACACGGTCGGCGTGTTCGTCGAGCACGGCTTCTCGCAGGTCGCCTACGAGGGCGCGCTGCTCGGGATCGGCGCGTACCTCGGGCTGCGCTTCGCCAACATCCTGCTGCACCACCTGGGGCGCTACCTGCAGAGCGGGGTGGCCTATCAGGCGCGCATGACGACGATGACGGGGGTGTTCCAGGCGCTGCTCGGCTACGGGCTGCACTGGCACGTGGAGCGCCACACGGGCGAGAACCTGGCCAAGCTCAACCGCTCGGCGCTCGCGGTCGGCAACGTGGTCGGCCAGTATTCGTGGCAGGTGCTCGAGGGCAGCGTCAAGGTGGTGCTCGCCAGCGCGGCGCTGTGGGCCCTCGACGTGCGCGTGGCCGCCAACGTGGTGGTCATGGGCGGGGTCACCATCGCGGCGATGCTGTACTTCAACCGCCGCATGGTCGACAACATCCGCCTGGTCAATCAATTCGACAACACGGTCGGCCGGGTGTGCGTCGATTACCTGACGAACGTGGTCACGGTGAAGACGCTGAACCTCGAGGCGCTGGCCTGCGCCGACCTCGGGCGCCAGCGAGCCCAGGGCGGCGAGCTGGTCCGCCGGGTGTCGCGCTTCAGCGAGCTCAAGTGGGGGGCGGTGAGCTGCGGCTACGCGCTGGTGATGGCGACGTCGCTGCTGTGGTACTTCCACGGCGCCGGCCTGCAGGGCACCGCGCTCGACGTGGCGCAGGTCTACGTGCTCATCGCCTACCTCGACAAGATCTTCGGGGCGATCAGCTCCTTCTCGGCCTACTACGGCAACATCGTCGAGGCCTGCACCGCCTACGAAGACGCCAGCGAGCTGCTGCGCGGGTCGCCGGCGGCCATGCCGGCGTCGGTGGCCGGGCCGCGCTGGCGCGAGCTGCGGCTCGACGCGCTGGGGTTCAGCTACGCAGACGATGCGCGGGCGCTCCGCTGCGGGTCGCTGACGATCCGCCGCGGCGAGAAGATCGCGGTGGTCGGCACGAGCGGCGGCGGCAAGTCGACGCTGCTCAAGCTGCTGGCCGGGATGCTGCGCCCGGAGGCGGGCGAGGTGGCGCTCGACGGCCGCCGCAGCTCGTTCGAGGCGCTGGCCCAGCGCACGCTGCTGATCCCGCAGGAGCCGCAGATCTTCTCGGAGACGCTGCGCTACAACGTGACGCTCGGCGAGGCCGTGCCGGAGGAGCTGCTGGCGCAGGTGATCCGCCTGGCGCGCCTGGGACCGGTGATCGCCAAGCTGCCCGCGGGCTGGGACACGCACCTGGCCCAGAGCGGCCTCAACCTGTCCGGCGGCGAGCGCCAGCGGATCGCGCTGGCCCGCGGGCTGCTGCGGGCGCACTCGCGGGACCTGCTGCTGCTCGACGAGCCGACGGCGGCCCTGGACCCGCCGACCGAGCGCGAGGTGCTGGCTGCCATCTTCCAGTCGTCGCCCGAGGCGACGGTGCTGGCGGCGTGCCACCGCTGGAGCTTGCTGTCGCTGTTCGACCGGGTGCTGTTCGTGGAGGACGGCGCCGTGCACGAGCTGTCGCCGTCGCAGCTGCCGCGCGAGCGGCCGCTGTTCGCCATGCCCGACGAGCGCCCGCACATGGCCTGCGAGCTGGCCTGAGCCGGCGAGCTGCGGGCGCGAGAGGGGCGCGTCGCCTGCCGGCGATGCGTCCCTCGCTTCGTCGCCGCTCACAGGGCCGGGAGGAGCTTGTCGGTCAGCAGCTTGGCGGTGAGGCGATGCGGCTGCGGGCGATCGAAGTTGGTGGTGGTGATGACGACGACGACTCTCTCGGTCGGGAACACCTGCACGGTATTGCCGCCGCTGCCGTTCATCGCCCACGACTGCCAGATCCGGTCGCCGACGGGGAACTGCATCAACCACCACAAATAGCCGTACTCGACGCCCTCGTCGACGCGGGCGTGCGGCTGGACGGAGCGCGCGACCCACTCGGCGGGCACGAGCTGCCGGCCGGCGTGGCGGCCGCCGTCGAGGTAGAGCTGGCCGAGCGCCAGGAGGTCGCGGCTGCGCAGGCCGAGGCCGCCGCCGGCCTGCGGCAGACCCAGCGGCGAGTATTGCCATTGGGGGTCGGCGATGCCGAGCGGCGTGAGCAACTTGCGCTGGGCGTAGAGGTCGAGGCGCTCGCCGACCGCGGCCTGCAGCACGGCGCCGAGCGCGGTCACGCCGGCGGTGCAGTAGCGGAAGCTGCGGCCGTGCGGCGAATCGGCCGGCTTCGGCATCCAGGCCGGGAAGCCCTGGATCGGCAGGTCGAGGTAGAACTTGACCCAATCCTCGACGAGGTACATGCGCTCCTCGTGGCCGCGCGAGAACTGGTTCTCGTCGTGGCATTCGAGCAGCGACGACATGGTCAGCAGGTCCTCGACGGTGATCGCGGCCTTGCGCGGATCGGGGTGCTCGGGCGGGCCGTAGGCGGCGAGGTAGTCGAGGATCGGGGCCTGCACGCCGGGCAGCTTGCCGTCGGCGATGGCCTGGCCGACGAGGATGCCGGCGAGGGTCTTGGTGGCGGACCGGGTGTTGCGCGCGGCCTCGGGTCCGCCGTCGTCGAAGTAATGTTCGTAGAGCCGCTGGCCGTCGCGGGCGACGAGGATGCTGGTGATCCGGCCGAACTCGCCGGCCTCGACGGCGCTCGTGAGGTCCTCGAGGCGGGGCGGCGCGGGCGGGGCGAGCGGGGCCGGAGCGTCGGCGGGACAGGACGGCGCGGTGGCGTCGAGGAGCAGCAGGAGGGCGAGGGGGCAGGCGGCGAACAGCTTGAAGGCGGGCATCGGGCCAGGTCGGGAGAGCGCGAGGCTAGCCGCGCGGCGGGGCCCGGTCTTGTACGCGGTGAACGTGTCAGGCGGGCCGCACGAGCCGGCGGAAGGCGGCGGGCGTGAGTCGGTAGGCGCGGCGGAAGGCGCGGCTGAAGTGGCTCTGGTCGACGTAGCCGCACTGGTCGGCGATGTCGGCGAGGGGCGTGCGGAGGTCCCGCAGCAAGGCGCTGGCGCGCTCGAGGCGACAGTGACGCAGGTACTCGCCGGGAGAGCGGCCGTAGCGGGCCCGGAAGGCGCGCGCGAAGTGGACGGGGTGGACGTCGGCGGCGGCGGCGAGCTCGGACAGGCGCGGGGTGACGGCGCAGGTGTCGTGCAAGTGATCGCGGGCGCGCGCCAGCCAGGGCGGTCCGGACGAGCGCCGCTCGCGGGCGTCGAGCGCGGCCTCGGCGAGGAGCAGATGGTACTCGGACTCGACGACGAGCGCGGAGGCGTCGTCCCAGCGGGGCAATTCGTGGCACAGGCGATAGGCCGCGAGCAGGGCTGCCGTGCCCAGCCGCACGGGGTGGTCGGGGAGCGGGCAGGTGGTGGTGACGGCTCGCCAGTTATCGGTGGGGACGGACAGGGTGAAGAAGCGGCCGTCGAGGCCGCGGAAGCGATCGTCGTGGGTGGTGCCCGGCGGGTTGAGGACGAGCGCAGGGTGGTCGCAGACGGCCGGCATGCCGCGCGCGCTGCTGAGATAGCGACCGGCGAGCAAGAGCAGGAAGTGGGCGTCGTCGTGGGTGTGCCGGTGAACCTCGTGCTCGGGCACGGTCGGCCGCAGATCGGCGAGCGCGAGGCCGTGGGCGGTTCGCCGCCGCTCGCAGACGCCGAGGAATTGTCCGGGACCGAACCGCATGGCAACGCCATGATGCCGCAGGACGGGGCGGGTCGGCGAAGCCGCATCTGTCGCGGGCGGGCGCGGCGGTGTCGAAGTGAGAATCTCGACCGGGCGTCCCGCGGCGAGCTGCATCAGGCAGGCGCCGGGGCGCCGCTCGGAGCAGTGGCGCGGGCTTCAGCCCGGGTGGCAATCGCTCCTCTGGGCGAGGGCCATGATTGATATCAGGGGGTCTGCGCGGTGCCCGGCGGTGAGCAAGTCTGGGTGATGTAAGGAGACTATGTAGAGCGGGTGGTCCCGGATGTCGGCCCGGACGGCAGGATCGGCCTACTGATCTTCGGGCAACTCCTCGATGTCGTCCGGGGACAACTCCTCCTCGTCCTCGCCCTCGTACAGGGCTTCGAGGCTGGCCTCGGCCGCGATGAGAAAGTCGTCCTCGTCGAGGTTGCTCCACGGCTCCACGGCGGTGCCGTGGCTCTGCTCCGATCGGGTTTCGACTCGTTCGAGATGCATGGCGAGTGTTCCTCCCGGGTGAGATTTTGTTGGCAGTTGCCTGCGAGGCGGTTCGCACTAATCGCCAGAGGCGCGGCGTAGAGGGGTGTGCGGGCCGCTCTGCTGGGGGTCCCGTTTGCGCTCGATGCCGGGTCTCAGGCAATCGCGCACGGTGCGCGGCGGTCGGATCGATCTGTGCGCCGAGGGATGTGGGACGGTCTCAGCCGCAGCTTCGGGCCTCGATACATCAGGCTGCTGCGGCAGACTCAGGATTTGCGAATGATGTGTGTCCGGGTGCTCGCAGGCGGGGGTCCGTGGCGCGGCCGGGCCCAGGGAAGGCGCGAAATCGGTCGGGGCGGAGGCGCGAGGCCGTAAGAGACCGGCGCCCAGGGCGTGTGGAGCGCTCGTGCGACGTCCTCGGCGCCTGGGCCGAGGCCTGCGAGCTCCTCGCGCGCTCCGAGGTTTGCTGCTGCGCTCCGACCGTGAAAGCTCCGCCGTGTCGTGGCGGTGAAGCGCGATGTCTTCCGCGGGGCGAGCGATTTCGTGGCGCTTCTGTGGTCGGCACCACGATTCGGCCGACCGGGGGTCCGTCTCGAGGCATCGTTTCCTGGAATCGGAGGAGACCATGACGAAAGACGCCTCGAATGGCGCGCCTCACGCCGATCGGCGCGGCGGGTGCCAACATTCCAGAGTCGGCGGGCACGTCGCCGCGGGCTGGGAGTTCTTCATCCCCAATGACTCCGCGGGGGCCCCCGCGCTCCCCGGCCAGAAGGACTGGCGGTTCTGCCGCAAGTGCTTCGGGATGTTTTATGCGCAAAATGGGGAGACCGTGGGCGCTGTGTGCCCGACCGGGGGGGAACACGCTCTCCAGGGGCTGAACTTCTATCTCCCGAACGATCAGATGGGCGCGACCGACAGCACGGGCCAACGAGACTGGCGGTTCTGCGGCAAATGCCACGGCCTATTCTGGGCACCAGGCAATCAGAGCCTCGGATCGGTATGTCCTGCGGGCGGGGAGCACTCCCCGTCGGTTGGGTGTTCTACCTGCCGAATGACCATCAAGGCGGCAACAGCTCGATCGGCCAGGGGCAATGGCGCTACTGTGGCCGTTGCCGCGGGCTGTTCTACGACGGGTACAACGACAAGGGCGTGTGCCCCGCGCCGTAGCGGCGCCGCGCTCGTTGCGAGCTCGGTCGGACGCGCGGCAGGTCGGTCAGCAGCCTGCCGCCGCGGCGGCGCTGCTGCGCTCTCACGTCACGCGCACGAGCGCTCGCCGCTCCGGGCTTCACGCGCACGGCGGTCTCGGCGAGCAGCGAGAGGCCGGCGGCGAGGACCTCGGCGGGGGCCAGGGCGAGGCACTCGTGGCCGGTCGGGCAGGCGAAGCGATAGCAGGGGGTGCAGGCGGTGGGGCGGCGCAGGAGGCGGTGGGGCGAGGTGCGGGGCATCCACTGGCTGTCGCGGTCGGTACCGGCGTAGGTGACGAGCTGGGGCACCGCGAGGGCGTCGGCGAGGTGGAGGGCGGCGGTGTTGTTGGTGAGGACGAGGCGGGCGCCGGCGAGGAGGGCGGCGAACTCGGGCAGATCTGTCTCTCCGACCAGGTCGAGGCCGCGCGGGCCGAGCAGCGGCAGGAGCTCGCGGGCGCGCTCGCGGTCGCGGGCGGCGCCGCAGACGAGCAGGCGCAGGTCGGCGTACTCGGCCAGAGCGCGGGCGGCGAGGGCGTGGCGCAAGGGGTCGTAGGTGCGCGCGGCGCAGCTGGCGAAGGGGTTCCACACGAGGTAGTCGCCGGCGACGCCGTGGGCGGCCAGGCGGGCCTGGGCGGCGGTCCAGGCGGGCCGCGGGAGGCGGATTTCGAGCCGGCGATCGACGACCGGCACGCCGAGGCGCTCGACGAGTTGAAGGTTGCGCTCGCTCTGATGGAGGCCGTCGTCGGCGTGCGGGAGGGCGACGGTGAGGGCCCGCCCGCGCTCGCGCGACTCGCCGATCCGCACAGGGATGCCGGCCATGGCGCAGACGACGGCGGCCGGGTGCGGGCTCTGGCGGAAGCTGGTGAGGATGAAGGCGAGGTCGTACTCGCCGCGCCGCAGGGTGGCGATGAGCTCGCGCTCGCGCGCGGGATCGAAGGCGAGGCGGCCCAGGTCCTGCCACAGGGCGCGGCAGGGCTCGACGGCGTCGACCCACGGCAGCAGGGCGGCCGCGGCGGCGCCGCCGGGGCTGGCGAGCAGGGTGAGGTGGACGTGCGGGAGATGGGCCTTGAGCGCGCGCAGGGCCGGGCCGGTGAGGATGATGTCGCCGAGGTTGTCGAGCCGGACGACGAGGATCCGCCGCACGCGCGACCCGTCGAGGAGGCGCGCCCGCTCGAGCAGCGCGGCCGGGCCCGGGCCGGTCAGCCGCGAGTAGTCGCGGCCGAGCCGCGGCCGGGGATCGAGGGCGAGCGGGGCGACGTCGGGGAGCAGGTCGTTGCGTGGAGACATGGGACTCATGACATCGAGGAGGCGAGTGATTCGAAGTGGGGTTGCGGTCGAGGCGACGCGTCACGTGAGGGCGAGGGGGACCGGGGCGGCGGTGGGGGCTTCGCGGGGGTCGGGGCGCAGCAGCTCGAGGGCGGCGGCGACGACCGCGGCCGGGGGGACGCCGCGCAGGCACAGGTGATGGCCTTCGGGACAGGTCGAGCGGTAGCAGGGGGCGCACGGGACCGGGTGGTTCAGGACCCGCGCGGGGACGGCCCAGGGGGTGTGCTGCGGGTTGGTGAGGGCGTAGAGGTCGACGACGGGGGTGCCCACGGCGGCGGCGACGTGGGCGGGGCCGGTGTTGTTGCTGATGAGCAGGCCGGCGCGGGCGATCACGGCCGCGAGGGCGCCGAGCGAGAGGCGGCCGGCGAGGGAGTGGGTGGGGACGCCGGCGGCGCCGCGGATCTGCTCGACCAGAGGGACCTCGTCGCCGGCGCCGGTGAACACGAGGCCGACGCCGTGGTCGCGGACGAGGGCGCGGGCGACCACGGCGAAGGCGGCGGGCGGGTAGCGGCGCGAGCTGGCGGTGGCGCCGGGGTGGACGACGGCCCAGCGCCGGCCGAGGCGCAGGGGGCGGAGCTCGGCCTCGGCCGCGAGGTGGTCTTCGGGACATGGCCGGAGGGACAGTCGATGATGCGAGGGGCGCAGGCCGACGGCGGCGACGAGGTCGAGCTGGCGGGTGACCTCGTGCCGCACGCCGCGCTCGGGCTCGGTCTCGGGGATCCAGTCGGTGAGGAGCTGGTAGGGGTTCTCGCGGCAGTGAGCCAGGCGCAGCGGGATGTCGGCGAGCCAGGCGAGGAGGGCGGCGGGCAGCGGGTTCTGGCTGTAGACGGTGAAGACGACGGCGGCGTCGAAGCGGCCGGCGCGGAGGCGGTCGATCACGCCGCGGTCGAGGCTGGCGTCGCGGCGCGCGGGGCCGGCCTTGAGCCAGGCGGCGTCGTAGGTCCAGACGTCGTCGACCTCGGGCACGAGGCGGCCGACGAGGGCGCCGGGGCTCGAGGTGAGGAGGGTGAGGTGGCGCTGCGGGTGACCCTCCTTGAGCGCGCGCAGGGCCGGGGTGGTCATGAGCACGTCGCCGACGGTGTCGAGGCGGACGCACAGGACGCGGCGGGCGGACGACCAGGTCATCCCGGGCCTCGTTCGCCGATCCGCGCGAGGATCCCGGTGGTGCTGACATCGTCGAGGTAGGGCATGAAGCAGACCTCGCCGCCGAGGCGCGACACGAGCGGGGCCTCGGGCAGCTTGTCGAGGCTGTAGTCGCCGCCCTTGACGTAGACGTCGGGCCGCGCGAGCTCGATGAGGCGGGTCGGGGTGTCGTCGGCGAACTCGACGATGTGGTCGACGCACGAGAGGGCGGCCAGCACCTGGGCCCGATCGGCGGCGCAGTTGATCGGGCGAGCGGCGCCCTTGAGCCGGCGGACGCTGGCGTCGGCGTTGAGGCCGACGATCAGGACGTCGCCCAGCGCCTTGGCGCGGCTGAGGCAGGTGATGTGGCCGCGGTGGAGGATGTCGAAGCAGCCGTTGGTGAACACGAGCCGCTTGCCGGCGCGGTGCAGGCAGTCGGCGAGCAGGGCGAGGTCGTCGTGGCCGAGCAGCTTGTCCTGCGAGGCGAGGTGGACGCGCAGCTCGGCGGCGCTGCAGGCGGTGGTGCCGTCGCGCGCGACCACGAGGCTGGCGGCGCTCGAGGCCAGGTCGGCGCAGGCGTGGGTCGGGGCGCCGGCGGCGAGGGCGAGGGCGAGGGCGCCGACGAAGGTGTCGCCGGCGCCGGTGGCGTTGGCGTCGGAGGAGGGCCGGGCGTAGGTGCGGTAGGCGGGCTGACCTGTCTCGAAGACCAGGGCGCCGGCGCAGTCGAGGGTGACGGCGGCGATCCGCGCGCCGGTGATCTGCAGGAACTCGGCCTCGTGGGCGGCGATCTGCTCGACGCGGCCGTCGCCGTGGCCATTGGCGAGGCCGAGCAGGCGCGCGGCCTCGCAGTAGTTGGGCTTGACGGCGGTGGGCCGGGCGCGCGCTAGCCGGCGCAGGTCCTTGGCGTCGGCGACGAGGACGCGCGGGTGGGCGGCCTGCAGTGCGGCGAGCTCGTCGATCACGCCGCCCGTGAGGAGGCCGTAGCCGTAGTCGGAGACGATGACGGCGTCGACGTCGCTCCAGGCGGCCCGCAGGCGCTCGCACAGGCGGGCCTCGGTGACGGGGTCGAGGTCGTCGCGGCTGCCGGCGTCGAGGCGCAGGAGGATCTGGCCGCCGGCGAGGACGCGCTGCTTGACGAGGGTGCGGCGCCCGCCGGCGCGCACGAGGCCGTGGGCGGGGACGCCGAGGGCGGCCAGCGAGCGCGCCAGGCGGTCGGCCTCGTCGTCGCCGCCGACGACGGAGAGGAAGGTGACCCGGGCCTCGAGCGCGGCCGCGTTGACGGCCGTGTTGGCGCCGCCGCCGGGGACGTCGCGGCGCGCGTCGACGTCGACGACGGGCACCGGGGCCTCGCGGCACAGCCGCTCGCTGTGGCCGTCGAGGTAGGCGTCGAGCATGGCCTCGCCGATCACGAGGGTCCGCAGGTCGGCGAAGGCGTCGAGCACGGGGAGCAGGACGTGGGTCATCGCGGGCGCTCCGGGTGATGGTGTGTTCTAAACCATGCCTTTGAGAACATGTCCGTTCGGACATTCGTTTTTGGACATGTCATGGAGGACATGTCTTTAAGGACCGGCGAGCGTGAGCTGCGAGAGAGCATCGCGGGCGCTCAGGCGGGGGCGCGGGGTGCTCGTCGTGGTCGCTGCGGGCGGCGTCGCCGACGATCCGGCGGGCGGCCTCGGCGAGGTCGGCGGCGACGAGGGTGGGCGCGGGGCGCAGGGCCGGGGGCGGCGAGGCGGCGAGCAGGGCGGTGCGGCAGCCGGCGCGGCGGCCGGCCTCGATGTCGCTGGCGATGTCGCCGATCATCCACGAGCGCGCGAGGTCGAGGCCGAGCTCGGCGGCGGCGCGGGTGAGCAGGCCGGGGGCGGGCTTGCGGCAGGCGCAGACGATCGCGTACTCGGCGACGACGCCGGCGGGCAGGTGCGGGCACCAGTAGAAGCCGTCGAGCTCGAGGCCGAGGAGGTCCTCGACGCGGGCCTGGACGCCGAGCAGGTCGTGGGCGCCGAACAGGCCGCGGGCGACGCCGGACTGGTTGGTGACGACGACGAGGGCGTAGCCGGCGGCCCGCAGCGACCAGGCGCCGTCGCGGGCGCCGCGGGTGAGGCGGACGTGGGCGGGGTCGACGTTGTAGGGGACGTCGTCGATGAGGGTGCCGTCCTTGTCGAGGAAGGCGGCGGGGCGGAGGCGGGTCATGGCCAGCTCGTCTCGCGCATCGGCACGACCATCAGCTCGGGGATGACCGACTCGCCGGGCATGGCGAGGAGGAAGCGGATGGTCTCGGCGACGTTGCGCGGGTCCTGAAGGTTGGTGATCGGGGTGTCGGGGAAGCGGTCGAGGATGAAGGGGGTGCGCATGCCGCCGGCCAGCAGGGCGGTGACCTTGATGCCGAATGGGCGGCCCTCGACGTGCAGGGCGTGCGAGAGGCCCAAAAGGCCCCACTTGCTGGCGTGGTAGGCGCTGGCGTTCTGCCAGGCCCGCTTGGCGGCGGTCGAGACGATGTTGACGATGTAGCCGCCCCCCTGGGCGCGCAGGCGCGGGAAGGCGGCGCGGCTGAGGACGAACGGGCCGCGCAGGTTGACGGCGAGGACGCGGTCGATGTCGTCGACGCTGAGCTCGTCGACCGCCAAGGTCTTGTCGGTGCCGGCGTTGTTGACGAGGACGTCGAGCCGGCCGTGGCGGGCGACGATGCCGTCGACCAAGGCCTGGCCGGCGTCGGCGTCGCGGACGTCGAGCTCCGCCGCCTCGATGCGGCCGCCGAGGTCGCGCACCTCGGCGACGAGGCGGGCGAGCGGGCCGGTCTGAATGTCGGCGGCGATCACGTGGGCGCCGGCGGCCGCGAGGGTGCGACCGATCTCGGCGCCGAGGCCCGAGCCGCCGCCGGTGACGAGGACGATCTTGTCCGCGAGGGGTGATTCGATCACGAGGGTCATCGGTCCTCCGATGGCGATGATTCGATGCAGGGGCCGGAGCCGCCGCGGGTGACGAGAGATGCGATCACGCGGGTCATCGGTCCTCCGATGGCGATGATTCGATGCAGGGGCCGGAGCCGCCGCGGGTGACGAGAGATGCGATCACGCGGGTCATCGGTCCTCCGATGGCGATGATTCGATGCAGAGGTCCGAGCGGTCGGTCGTGGCGAGGGATGATGCGAACACGCGGGTCATCGGTCCTCCGGGGGCCATGATTCAGGACGACGGGGCCACCCGCGCCTCGACCAATTCGCAGATCAGGTGGAGGGCCAATGTGTGGACCTCCTGAATGCGCTGCGTGTCGGGGGAGGGGACGATGAGGGCGCAGTCGGCGAGATCGCCGGCCTCGCCGCCGGTGCCGCCGAGCAAGGCGAAGGTGCGCAGGCCGCAGTCGCGCGCGGTCTTGAGGGCGGCGACGACGTTGGCCGAGCGCCCGCTGGTCGAGATGCCGAACACCACGTCGCCGGGGCGGCCGTAGGCGCGGACCTGGCGGGCGAACACGTCGGCGTAGCCGACGTCGTTGGCCCACGCGGTCAGGACCGCGGTGTCGGCGTTGAGGGCGATGACCGGCAAGGCGGCGCGGTCGGGGGCGAGGAAGCGGCCGACGAGCTCGGCGGCGAAGTGCTGGGCGTCGGTGGCGCTGCCGCCGTTGCCGCACACGAGCACCTTGGCGCCGCGGGCAAAGGCGCCGCTGACGAGGTCGGCGGCGCGGACGATGTCGTCGCGCAGGCAGGTCTTGGCGCGCGAGAGCACCGCGAGGAGGTCGTCGAAGCCGCGATCGACCGCGGCGAAGGCGGCGGTGGGGGCCTGGGCGGGGCGCCGGCCCGCGGCCGCGGCGAAGGCGTCGGCCAGGCGGGCGGCGACCTTCTCCCAGGTGAACAACGCGTGGACGCGCTGCAGGCCGAGCTGGGCCAGGCGCCGGGCCAGGCGCGGCTGCGACAGCACGAGGGCGAGCTTGTCGGCCAGGGCGTCGGGGTCGCTCGGCGGGACGAGGTAGCCGGTCTCGCCGTGGGCGACGGTGTGGGCGATGCCGCCGACGTTGGCGCCGACGACCGGGACGCCGCAGGCCATGGCCTCGAGCGGGGTGATGCCGAACGGCTCGTACCAGGGGGTGCTGACGAATACGTCGGCGGCGACGTAGTAGTCGCGCAGCTCGCCGCGGCCGCGGCTGCCGACGAAGGTGACGCGATCGGCGACGCCCTCGTCGCGGGCGACCGCCATCAATCGGCCGATCTCGGGGGTGAGGGCCGGGTCGGGCCGGCGCGACTCGCCGCCGACGACGACGAGCCGCGCGCGCAGCTCGCCCGGCAGCCGCGCGAGCGCGCGGATGACGTTGTCGACGCCCTTGCGCGGGACCATGCGCCCGAGCTGCAAGACGACGCGGTCGCCGTCGGCGAGGCCGAGCGCGGCGCGGGCCTCGGCGCGACCGCCGGGCCAGAACTCCTCGGGGTCGAAGCCGCACGGGATCATGACCAGCTTCTCGGGGTCGGCCGCGTAGAGGGTCATGAGGTCGACCTCGTCCTGCGGACACTCGGCGACGATCAGGTCGGCCTCGCCGACGACCCGCGCCTCGATGGCGAAGCGCTCGTCGGGGAAGCCGTCGGCCTGGCCCTGGTGCTGCCGCCGGACCTTGCCGAGCGCGTGGAAGGTGACCGCGAACGGGACGCCGAGCTCGCGCTTGAGCTCGGCGGCGACGAGGCCGCTCATGAAGAAGTTGGCGTGCGCGAGGTCGTAGCGCTCGCGCCGGGCGTGGGCCGCGACCTCGCGGGTGAAGGCAGGCATGAGCGGCAGCAGCGACTCCTTGGCCAGCGGCGCGGGCGGGCCGGCGTCGACCGGGATCACGCGCACGCCGTCGGCCAGCTCGACGACCGCCGGCAAGGTCGGGCTGTCGCGGCGGGTGAACACGTCGACGCGGTGGCCGAGGCGGCCGAGGTGGCGCGCGACCTGGGCGACGTAGACGTTCTGGCCGCCGCTGTCGCGCCCGCCGAGCGGGGCGAGCGGCGAGGCGTGCTCGCTGATCATGGCGATCCGCAGCGGGCTCTGCGAATGGCCGACGCCGGCGCCGGTCTCGAACGGCAGCGGCTTCACGCGGTCCTCCGGGGGGCTCCGGGGCCTGTCCCGCGGGACAGGCGGTGATCCCGGCCAGGGGGCCGACCTGGTCTCCGGGACATGCCGGGGAGCCGGGTGGGGCGATAGCCTGTCCATCGGGACATCCGGGGAGGTCGGTCGGGGCTCCGACCTGGCTCTCGGGACATTCCGTGGCGCCGGTGGTGGCTAGTCCATCGGGACATCCGGGGATATCGGCCGGGGCTCCGACCTGGCTTTCGGGGCATCCCGTGGCGTGGGCGATGGCAGGTCCATCGGCACATCCTTGGAGAGCGGCCGGGGCTCCGACCTGGCTCTCGGGACATCCCGTGGCGTGGGCGGTGGCATGTCCATCCGGACACCCGGTGACCTCGGCCGGGGCTCCGACCTGGCTCTCGGGACATCCGCGAGCGTGGGTTATTAGATGTCCTTCGGGACAGCCTGTGACCTCGCCCAGGATCCGCGACCAGTCGGCGGCGAAGCGGGCGATGCCGAACCGCTGGCGGGCGATCCGCCGCGCGCCGGCGGCCAGCTCGGCGGCCTCGGCCGGATCGGCGAGCAGGCGCCGCATGTGCGCGAGCAGGCGGTCGAGGTCGGTCTCGACGTAGCCGTTGACGCCGCGCTGCACGGCGGTGCTCATCTCGGTGGTGGCGAGGCCGAGGATCGGCAGGCCGATCATCATCGCCTCGCACACGGCCAGGCCGAGGCTGGTGTAGCGGATCGGGTTGAAGAAGAAGCGGTAGCGGCCGAGCCGGGCGTGGAGCTCGCCCAGCGGCAGGTCGCCGAGGCCGCCGAGCGCGGCCGAGTCCATGCCGGCGAGGTCGAGCGGGACGTGGGCGCGCACGCGGTCGAACACGTCGCGGCCGAGCCGTCGCCCGCGCCGCGCGAGGTCGTTGACGACGACGACGCCGCGCGCGAGCTCGCCGCTGTAGACGGCGTCGTCGGGGACGACGACGCCGTGCTCGACGACCCGCACGGGGGTGCGCCCGGCGTCCCACATCAGGGCGTTGAACGGGGTGACGTGGACGAGCAAGACGTCGGGGTCGTCGACGGGGTGGCGGGTGTCGGTCGGCGACTCGCGCGGCGGATCGTGCTCGAGGTAGACGCGCGGCAGGCGGCGCTGGGCGGCGCCGAGGACCTCGAATTGATCGCACTCGTAGTTGCGGCGCGACTGGAACAGGACGACGTCGAATGGCTGCTGGGCGACGGCTTCGACCGGGACCTCGTGGACGTTGGCGCCCCAGGGGAAGCTGCCGCTGCGCCCGCCGTAGCCCTCGGGACGACCTGGCTTTACGGGCAGGTAGAACTCGTGCGGGGCCTGGGTGAGGTAGTAGAGGTAGCTGCCGTGAACGTGCCAGGTCAGGACGCGGAGTCGTCGCACGAGGGCCTCGCTTTCGCGCTCGCGGGGGCGAGAGCCGCGCTCAGGTCGAGCGCGTCGAGCAGGGAGAGGTGACGCCCCGGACCGATGACGCGGGCCGACGGGGGCGGGACGGCCGGCGCCAGCACGCCGCCGCCGAACTCGCCGGCGAAGCCGGCGCGCACCGGGATGCCGGCGAGATAGGCGAGGTAGGCGACCTCGAAGGCGGTCTCGCCGGCGGCCGTGAACACCAGGGCGGCGTCGAGGCGCGCTGCGGCCAGCCGCTCGACCAGGGTCGAGAGGTGCGGGGCGTCGAACCGCGTCAGGGCGCCGGCCGGCACGACCTGGTCGACGAAGGCGGCGACGCGCCCGGCCGCGCGCGCGTCGGCCAGCAGGACCACCTTCGCCTGCGGCACCGCGACGCGCAGGCGCACGAGCGCCGGCCCGAGCTCGTCGCAGCCGGCCGCGGGCGGGACGACGAGCAGCCGGCGAGCGCGGCGGAGGGCGACCCGCGGGTCAAGCACGATCCACCCCCGCGAGGAACAGGGCGGCGTCGGCCTCGGCGAGGATCGCCGCGGCCGTCGGCGCGACCACGCGGGCGTCGACGACGCGGTGACGCACGCGATCGAGGGGCGCCCAGCGGCCCGGGGCGGTGCTGCGGAAGACGACGACGCTCGGGGTACACAGCGCGCTGGCGAGGTGCGAGACGCCGGTGTCGCCGGCGACGACGAGGCGAGCGCGCGCGACCAGGGCGCCGAGCGAGCCGAGGCCGGTGCGGCCGACCCGATCGACGAGGTCGCGCTGGGCGTGGCGGCGGACCGCGGCGGCGAGGTCGGCCTCGTCGGCGGCGCCGGTGAGGACGACCGCGAGGCCGCGGGTCACGAGGCCGTCGGCGACCTGCGCGAGGACGCCGGGGTCGACGCGGCGGTGCGGCTCGGCGGCGCCGGGGTGGACGATCGCGAACGCGGCGTCGGGCGCGAGGCCGGCGGCCTGCAGCAATGCGTCGCACTGGTGCGCGTCGTCCGGCGCGAGCGGGAACTCGAGCCGCTCGCCGCGCGCCTCGATGCCGAGCGCGGCGAGCAAGGCGAGGAGGATCCGCGGCTCCGCGAAGTCGCCGGGGTAGAGCACGAAGGTCGCGGGATCGGGGCACGGCTGCGGCGGGGCGTAGAAGCCGGCGCTCGCGCGCGCCCAGCAGCTGGACGAAGATGTTGCTGACGAGGCCGTCGCCGTGCATCTGCAGGGCGAGGTCGAAGCGGCCCTGGACCGCGCGCAGGAAGTCGGGCAGGGCGCGCACGTCGGCGGGGGTCTCGGGCAGGCCGGGGAAGCCGGGGAACTCGAGCAGGTCGTCGACGAGGTGCGGGTAGCGGGCGACGAGCTCGCGGGCCCCGGCGAGGCCCAGGAGGGTGATCCTGGCCCGCGGCAGCGCGGCTCGCAGGGCCCGCAGCGCCGGGGTGGCGCACAGGAAGTCGCCGAGGCCCGGCAAGGCGCGCATGACCACGACCTCGCGCGGCGAGCGGACCTGGCCGCCGATCCGCGCACGCAGGTCCGGCTCCCGCGAGGCGAGCACGAACTCCGGTGATACGACTCCGCTCATCGGCGACCTCTGCCCGGCGAACCGCGAATCATCACAGTCGGACGATCACGCGGCGGCCTCGGGCTCGACCCGTGATTCGAGCGCCTCGAAGGTCTCGGCGAGGGTGCGCGCCTGATCGTCGTCGAGGATGGCCTCGACCGCGGCGAAGATCGTGCTCTCCTCGAACGCGACGTGATCGGTGACGCTGCGGGTGAGCGCCTCGACCTTCGTCGCCCATTTGGCGTCGTCGGCCCGCATCGCCTCGAGCTCGGCGAGCTGCTGCCGGACCTGCGCGTGGTCCCGCTCGGCGTCCTTGACCAGCGCCTTGCCCTGCGCGTCCTGCTGGGCGAGGATGTCGTCGAACACGGCCTCCTCGGCCCGCGCGTGGCGCTCGAGCGCGTCGCGGACCTGGCCGAACAGCTGCTGCCCCCGCGCGACGTCCCGCTCGCGCGACAGCTCGGCGAGCAGCTCCGCGACGGCGCGGTGCTGCTCGCGGATCACCTGGTAGATGGTGGGGTCTTGAGCGGTTTCGATCATCGGGCCGTTCATGACACGGTCGATCGGAGGGGGCCAGTCGAATCCCGCCCGGTCGATGCATATCGCGGGGTCCTGTGATTGTCGCCGACTGCGCCGATTGCGGTCAGCGGGGCGCGGGCTGGCGGAAACCCTGGTCCGTCGATTCCATGACGTCGGCTCGCTCGTCGCCGCTTGCGAGCCGCGCGAGCAGGCCGGCGTGATCGGAGGCCCGTCGCTCGCCCGGACCGTCGAGGACGAGCGAGACGTCGCAGAGCCGCGCGGCGAGCTGACGATCGAGCAGCAGATAATCGATGCGTTTGCGCAGGGCGCCGCGCTCGTAAAAGGTGTGACCCGGGAGGTCGGGGCACCGCGCAGCCCAGGCGTCGACGAGGCCGGCTTCCAGCAGGCGGGCGAGCGCGTCGCTGGTGGGCGTCTGGTTGAAGTCGCCGAGGAGGAGCCTGGGGCCGGGGACCGCGGCGAGGTACCCGAGGACCTCGCCGACGTTGTCGCGGGCCTGCGCCTCGGTCCACGACAGGTGGGCGCACAGGACGTGCAGCGGGCCGCGCGGCCACGGGAAGACGCCGTGCAGCAGGACGCGGTCGAAGGGATCGTCGGCGTCGCGGCGGCGCGTCAGCGGGCGGACGTGCACGGCCAGCGCGGGCGCCCGCGACAGCAAGGCGAGGCCGAGCTCACGGCCGTCGGTGTCCGCCGCGGCGGGGCGCCAGACGACCTCGTAGCCGCCGACGTCGCGCGCGAGCTGGCTCGCCTGGTCGCTGCCGCCTTCGATCGCCGGGTCGCGCGCGACCGCCTGCAAGGCGACGAGGTCGGGCCGCTGCTCGGCGAGCATGGCGGCGACGAGCGGCCGGCGAGCGCTCCACGGGCCGTGCCGATCGCCGTAGCCGCCGAGGTTGAGGGACAGGATCCGGGTCATGCCCGACAGGGTGATCGATCACGCGAACACCCGCGCGAGCACGCTGCGCGCGCAGCCGTGGCCGCACATCCCGTGGACGCCGCCGCCGGGTGGCGTCGACGACGAGCAGAGGAAGATGTCGGGTGCGGGGGTGGTGTACGGATCGGCGCGGACGAGCGGGCGAAAGAACAGCTGGCGCAGGTCCGCGAGGCCGCCGTTGATGTCGCCGCCGACGTAGTTGGGGTTGTAGCGGGCGATGTCGACGGCGGTGCGGGCCGAGCGGGCGAGGACGACGTCGCGGAAGCCGGGGGCGAAGCGCTCGATGTGGGCCTCGATCCGCGCGCCGACGTCGATGGCCGAGCCGTGCGGCACGTGACAGTAAGCCCAGGCGGTGTGCATGCCCGGCGGTGCGCGGCCGGCGTCGAACAGGCTCGGCTGCGCGAGCAACACGAACGGCTCGGCCGCGACGGCGCCGCGATGGACCTGGACGAGGGTGTCGGCGACGGCCGCGAGGGAGCCCGAGAGGTGGAGGGTGCCGGCGCGCGCACAGGCCGGATCGCGCCAGGGGATCGGCGCCCGCAAGGCCCAGTCGAGCTTGTAGACGCCGGGGCCGTAGCGGAAGCGGCCGAGCCGGCGCAGGTAGGCCGAGGGCAGGCGGCCGGCGGTGATGGTGGCCAGGCGCCGCGGCGAGACGTCGAACAAATAAGCGCGGGCCGGCGGCAGCTCGGAGATGTGGGCGACCTCGTGGTTCAGCTCGAGCTCGCCGCCGAGCTCGCGCAGGTGCGCGACGAGGGCGTCGACGATCGCCTGCGAGCCGCCGCGGGCGAGCGGCCAGCCCACCGCGTGCGCGGCCACCGTCAGCACCAGGGCGAAGGCGGCGGTGGCAGGGGCGTCCAGCGGGACCATCGCGTGGGCGGCGATGCCGGCCAGCAAGGCGCGCGCGGGCTCGCCGGTGAACCGCCGCGCGAGGCCCTGCATCGACCGCAGGCCGTACGCGCCGAAGCGGGCCAGGAGCAGCGGTTCGGCGGGCCAGCGCAGCGGGCCGAGGAGCATCGGCAGCAGGGCGTCGAAGCGCTCGGCGAACGGAGCGACGAGGTCGCACCAGGCCTGAGCGTCGGCGCCGAACTGCTGCGCGGTGGCGGTGATCGATCGCTCGAGGCGCACGGCCCGGCCGTCGGCCAGCAGGTGCACGAGCGGGGTCGGCGGCTCGATCCACGAGAGGCCGTGACGCGCCAGCGGCAGGGTGCGGAAGTACGGCGAGGCCAGGCCGAGCGGGTGGATCGCGGCGCACGGATCGTGGACGAAGCCGGGCAGGGTGAGCTCGGCCGAGCGACAGCCGCCGCCCGGGGTCGCGCCGGCCTCGACCACCCGCGTCGAGCGGCCCGCGCTGGCCAGGGTGACGGCGGCGGCCAGGCCGTTGGGCCCGGCGCCCACGATCACCGCGTCGTACGCGTCACGTGCCATTTGTGAAGGCGGTGGCGGGCGGCGTCGAGTTCGATGCGCAGCAGCTCGCGCGCGGTCCAGGCGAGGAACGCCGGGGTGCCGAGCCGCGGCGGGCGATGACCGCGGACCGCCGCGTGCTCGCCGGTGGGGCGGAACAGGTTGCCCTCGACGGGGGGCTCGGGCGCGCCGAGGTGAAACTTGCCGAGCGCGCGGTAGAGCAGCCGCTCCATGGTGCGCGGGAAGACGCGGTGGATCACGAGGCCGAGCTCGGCGATCCGCGGGACGAAGCGCTGGCGTCGGGGGTGCTCGACGAGGTCGACCACCACGCCCGCGACCTGCGCGGGCGACTGCACCGGCGGCATGGCGTTGACGTGGCGACCGAGGTCGTTGGCCGCGACCTGGAAGTGCGGCGTGTCGATCGCGTAGGGGAAGACGGTGCACACGTGGATGTCGGGGCACTCGGCCAGCTCGACGCGCAGGGCCTCGGACAGGCCGTGCAGCGCGAACTTGCTGATCACGTAGGACGGCACGAAGGCGTGGCCGATCTTGCTGAGCACCGAGCCGATGTTGATGAGGGTGCCGCGGCCCTGGCGGCGAAACACCGGGACAACCGCGCGCGCGCCGTGCAGGGCGCCGTGCAGGTTGGTCTCGATCACCTGCCGGTGATCCGCGAGCGAGCCGCCCTCGAGCGGGGCGAACAGGGTGACGCCGGCGTTGTTGATCCACGCGTCGATGCGGCCCCAGGTCGACAGGGCCGCCTCCGCCAGGTGCATCACCGCGTCCTCGTGGGTGACGTCGGTCGGCACCACCAGCGCCTGGCCGCCGCGCTCGCGGCAGCCCGCGGCGGTGCGCTCGAGCTCGGCCTCGCGGCGCGCCGCCAGTGCGACCTGCCAGCCGCGCTCGGCCAGGCCGTAGGCGGTCGCCCGCCCGAGCCCGCTCGACGCGCCGGTGACGACCGCGACCCTCGATTCGCCTGCGCGCCCCATTCCGCGCAGTATGCGGGCGATTCGCCGGGGCGCCAGCGAGGGCCGGCGGGCTCGGCCGTTCATAGTATGGCCGATCGGACATGTCCTTCAGGCAATCACAGCAGGGCGCCGCGGCGGCCGGGCGGCACGGGGGCTTCGAGCGGGCCTCGGAGCCTTCGCGCGCCGCGGAGGCGGCTCGCGGGGGTTTTCCCGACTTCGGGGCAAGCGACCGACGGTGCGTTTCCTGCGCCCGGGCGCGCCGCATCCGGCGACGATGCGGCGGGCGAAGTTGCTCCCTGCGCCGCCGCCCGCCGGAGAGCGCGGGCTCGCCCATCGCCGGAGTCGGGTCCATAGGGTCCGGGCCTGCACGTCCGTGTGCCCATGGTCGATCTGCCCGAAACCCCAGCCGGCGAGCGCACGCCCGACTCCCCACTGTTCGTGGCGCTGACGCGGCTGCTGGCGACGCCGGTCACGTCGGTCCGCGAGACCCTCGATGCGGCCTGCGAGGTCGTGGCCTCGGTGGTCGAGACCGACAAGGTGGACGCGTTCCTGCACGACGCCGCCCGCGATTCGCTGGTGGCGATCGGGACCAGTGATTCGCCGATGTCCCGCCTCCAGCGCGCGCTCGGCCTCGATCGCCTGCCGCTGAGCAACGGGGGCCGCGCGGTCGAGGTGTTCCAGACCGGCAAGCGCTACCTGTGCGACGACGTGCAAGCCGACGCCGGCGAACTGCAGGGGATCCGTGAGGGGCTCAAGGTGCAGTCGACGATGGCGGTGCCGATCGAGGTGCAAGGCAAGCGCCGCGGGGTGCTGATGGTGACGGCCGCGAGCAGGAACAAGTACCGCTGGAGCGACCTCGAGTTCCTGACCGCCGTGGCCCAGTGGATCGGAGTCGTCACCCACCGCGCCGAGCTGGTCGAGGAGGCCACCCGCGTGGCGGCCGAGCGCGCGCGCCAGCGGACGGCCGAGGAGCTGATTTCGGTCGTGGCGCACGACCTGCGCAACCTGATCGCGCCGCTGGCCGCGCGGCTGGACGTGCTGACGGTGCGGGCGGAGGCGGAGCGCGCGCGGCGGACCTCGACGAGCTGAGCAAGGCGAGCAGCGGGGTCGAGCGGCTGGGGCGGGTGCTGTCCAACCTGCTCAGCGTGGAGCGGATCGAGCGCGGCCTGTTCGACCTCCGGCTGCAGGTGGTCGACCTGGTCGAGCTGACCCGCAGCACCGCCGCGCTGTTCGCCACCAGCGGGCAGGCGCTCGAGATCGAGGCGCCGCCGCAGGTGCTGGCGTGGGCCGACCCCGAGGCGCTGCGGCAGGCGCTGGAGAACCTGATCCACAACGCGAGCACCCACTCCCCGGAGGGGACGGCGTTGTCGCTGACGATCCGCCGCGAACGGTTCGACGGCGCCAACTGGAGCCTCGTCCGCGTCCGCGACTTCGGCCCCGGCATCCCCGCCGAGCTCTTGCCGACGCTGTTCGACCGCTTCGCCCTCGGGCCGACGTCGTCCGGCCTCGGCCTCGGCCTCTACCTGGCGCGCAGCATCGTCCAGGCGCACGGCGGCTCGCTCGTGGTCGAGGACGCGGACGGGCCCGGCGCCTGCTTCCGCCTGGCGCTGCCGATGTACGAGCCGCCCGCCGGCGCGGCGAGGTGCAGCGGGAGCGAGGGCGACGGCGGGCCCGGGTCGCGTCCCTGAGGGGCATGTCGATGAGGACATGCCCTGAAAGACATGGTAGAAGAGACATGCCCCAAGGGGCACGCGAGACTCACGGCCGCAGCACGACCTTGATGCAGCCTTCCTTCTTGTGCTGGAAGATGTCGTAGCCCTTCGGCGCCTCCTCGAGGTGGAGGCGGTGGGTGATGATGAAGGACGGATCGATCTCGCCGGCGGCGATCCGCTGCAGCAGGGCCGGGGCGTAGCGGTGGGTGTGGGTCTGGCCCATCTTGAGCGTCAGCCCCTTGTTGAAGGCGGCGCCGAACGGGAAGTGGTCGATGGGGCCGCCGTAGACCCCGGGGACCGAGACGGTGCCGCCCTTGCGGCAGGCCATGACCGCCTGGCGCAGCGCGGTCGGGCGGTCCGCCTGCAGGCCGACGGCCTGCTTGACCCGGTCGTACCAGAACTCGAGGCCGTGGCCGTGCGCCTCCATGCCGACGGCGTCGATGCAGATGTCCGGCCCGCGCCCGCTGGTCAGCTCCTTGAGGACCTCGATGACGTCGGACTTCTCGTAGTCGATCGGGGTGGCGTCGCACTTCGTCCGCGCCAGCTCGAGGCGCTCGGGGAAGCGGTCGATGGCGATCACCCGCTTGGCGCCCAGCATGTGGGCGCTCTTCAGCGCGAACAGGCCGACCGGCCCGCAGCCCCACACGGCCACGACGTCGCCCTCCTGGACGTCGCACACGTCGACCGCCATGAAGCCGGTGGCGAAGATGTCGCCGATGAACAGCACCTGCTCGTCGCTGAGGTCGGTCTCGACCTTGAAGTGGTTGATGTCGGCGAACGGCACCCGCACGTACTCGGCCTGGCCGCCCGGATAGCCGCCGAACATGTGCGAATAGCCGAACAGGCCGGCCGGCGCGGCGCCGAACTGCTTGGTCGCCAGGGCGGCGTTGGGGTTGCTGCGATCGCACAGCGACCACAGCTGGCGCTTGCAGAAGAAGCAGTCGCCGCAGCCGATGTTGAACGGCACGACCACGCGGTCGCCCTTCTGCACGTCGCGCACCTCGCGGCCGACCTCGAGCACCTCGCCCATGAACTCGTGGCCGAGGACGTCGCCCTTCTGCAGCGTGGGGATCAGGCCGTCATAGAGATGGAGGTCCGAGCCGCAGATGGCGCAAGCCGTGACCTTGACGATCATGTCCCTGGCGTCGGCGAGCTGCGGATCGGGGACGGTCTCGACCCGCACGTCGCGGGCCCCGTGGTAGCGCAGTGCTTTCATGGGCCGAAGGCATGACTCGAGCGCGGCCTGGACGGTAGGACGTCCGGGATTATCCCCGTGCGGACTCGGCAGTGAACGCGCACCTGTAGGGCAACAAGGATGAGTCCGGCGATTCGACGGCGTGCGCGCGGGTGCTATGAGGCGAGCATGTCGCGCGACAAATCGCAAGGATCCCGGCGTTCGTCGAAGGCGACGTCCACGCCGTGATCGAGTCGCCGGCCGGCAGTCGCAGCAAATTCAAGTGGGACCCGGCGCTGGAGAGCTTCACCCTGCACAAGGTGCTGCCGGCCGGGATGGCGTTCCCGCTCGAGTTCGGGTTCATCCCCGGCACCAGGGGCGGCGACGGCGACCCGCTCGACGCGCTCGTGCTCACCGACGAGCCGACGTTCGCCGGCTGCCTGCTGCGGGCGCGATTGCTCGGGGTGATGACGGCCGAGCAATCGACCGCGGGCGAGGAGCCGGTCCGCAACGACCGCTTCCTCGCGGTCAGCGTCGTGTCGCGTACGTACGAGCAGCTGCAGCGCGTGCAGGACATCAGCCCGCGCGCGCTGGCCGACCTCGAGCAATTCTTCGTCCACTACAACGAGCTCGAGGAGGCGCTTCCGCGTGCTCGGGATGCTCGGGCCCGAGGCGGCCCGCTCGCTGATCGAGGCGGGCCAGAGTAGCGCTCACGGCGAGCGGACGAGCCGCGCGGCGGTGTCGAGCAGGCGGCCGAGCTTGACCGGCTTGGGGATCAGGATCGTGCCGGCGGGGGCGCGGGCCGGATCGGAGGTCGACACGATGACGGGGATCCGCGCCAGCTCGGGGACGGCCTGCATGGCCTGATAGACCTGCCCGCCCTCGAGCAGCGGCATCACGAGGTCGAGGATCACGAGGTCGGGCTTGACCCGCGCGTGCAGCAATTGGTCGAGGGCGTCGCGCCCGTTGGTCGCGGTCATGGTCGCGTAACCCTCGCCGGCGAAGGCCTCGCGCAGGCTCTCGCGGGTCGCCTCGTCGTCGTCGGCGATCAGCACGGTGTGGCCGCGCGCCGGGCGATCGGCGCGCGTGGGCTCGGGCGAGACGCGCGGCAGGCGGAGCGTGAACACGGTGTCGGTCTCGTCGCTCGAGAGCACCGAGACGGTGCCGCCGTGGGCCTGGGCGATCTGCTGGGCGATGTAGAGGCCGAGGCCGAGGCCGCGGGCGTTGGTGCGCGAGGGCGAGTGGTCGCGGCCGCGGAACGGGTCGAACAGCACCGGCACGAGCTCGGGCGGGATGACGCCGCGGTTGCGGATCTCGACCGCGATCTGGTGGCCGTCGTCGAACACGCGGATGCCGATCGGGCCGTCCGCGTGGCCGTGCTGGATCGCGTTGCCGATCAGGTTCGACAGCGCCTGGACCAGGCGGTCGGGATCGCCGGCGGTGACGGTGTCGCCGAGGGTCTCGACCCGGACCTCGCGCTGCGAATGCGTGGTGCGCAGCTCGTCGACGGCGCGCTGCACCAGCTCGAAGAGGTCGACCCGTTGGCGCGCGCGCGAAGCCGAGGCCGCCGGCCAGCCGCGCGCGTGAGGTCGAGCAGCTGCTCGATCATCTCGTTCATGCGGTGGCTCGAGACGAACATGCGCCGCAAGATGCCGCGCTGGTCGTCGCCTTCCACCAGCTGCTCGAGGATCTCGGTGCCGGTCTGGATCGCCGACAGCGGGGTGCGCAGGTCGTGGCCGAGGATGCCGACGAACATCTCGTTGAGGCGCAGGGCGTGGGTGCAGTCGCGCCGCTGCCGCGACAGCTCGAAGAACACGTCGGCCTTGCTCCGCAGCACCCGCGGGTCGATCGGCTTGTGCAGGAAATCGACCGCGCCGGACTCGTAGCCCTGGAACACCCGCTCGCTGTCGCGCGCGCCGGCGGTGATGAAGATGATCGGCACGTTCTTGGTGCGCTCGGTGCCTCGCATCAGTTCGGCCAGCTCGAAGCCGTCCATCCCCGGCATCTGCACGTCGAGGAAGGCGAGGGCGACGTCGTGGACGAGCAGCAGCTCGAGCGCCTCGAAGCCGCTGCGCGCGGTGAGGATGTTGAGGCCGTCGCGCCGCAGGAGCGCCTCGAGGGCGATGAGGTTCTGCTCGGTGTCGTCGACGAGGAGGAAGTTGATCGGTTCGAGGTTCATGTCGCCTCCCCGGAGCGCGTGGGCGCGGCGAGCCGCGCGAGCAAGGTGCCGATGACGGCCGCCGGCACGGCGTGGTCGACGGCGACGCGCCGCAGCGCGGCCGCCGGCATGGTCGGGACCGCGGCGGTGGTCGGCGACTCGACGATGGTGAGGCCGCCGGCCGCGGCGATGTGGCCGAGGCCGCGGGCGCCGTCCTCGTTGGCGCCGCTGAGCAGGACGCCGGCGACGTGCGGCCCGAAGGCGTCGGCGGCCGACTCGAACAGCACGTCGATCGAGGGCCGCGAGAACAGCTCGGGGCGGTCGACCGAGAGGGCGAAGCTGCGCCCGCGCTCGACGAGCAGGTGGTAGTTCGGCGGGGCGACGTAGAGCGTGCCGGGCACGATGGGCTCCTTGTCGTCGGGCTCCCGCGTCGGCAGCGAGGTCCTCGTGCGCAGGACCTCGACGAGGTGGCTGGGCTGGGTCGGCGGCAGGTGCAGGACCACGGCCAGCGCCAGCGGATAGCCCGCGGGCAGCGCGGGCAGCAGGGCGGCGAGGCGTCGAGCGCCCCCGACGAGCCGCCGATCACGATCAGGTGAATGTCGCGCGTCGCCATGGTCTACCGCCGTTGATAGATCCGGTCCTCGGGGACGAGCTCGGTGAACGCCTCGGCGTGCGCCGAGAACCGCAGGGTCTCCTTGGCGCCCAGGCCGAGGAAGCCCTTGCGCCGCACCGAGTCGCGCAGGACGCCGATCGCCCGGTCCTGCAGCGGGCGGTCGAAGTAGATCAGGACGTTGCGACACGACACCAGCTCGACCTCGGCGAAGGCGACGTCGGTGGCGAGGCTGTGGTCGGAGAACAGGATCGCCTGCTTGAGCCGCCGGTCGAGGATCGCCGAGGCGTACTGCGCGGTGTAGAAGTCGGACAGGGAGCCGCGGCCGCCGGCCTGGCGGTAGCTGTCGGAGAAGCGGGCGAAGCGCTCGAGGTCGTAGACGCCGGCCTCGGCGGCCCGCAGGCTCTCGGGGTGGATGTCGGTGGCGTAGATGAGGGTGCGGTCGAGCAGGCCCTCCTCGGCGAACACGATGGCGAGCGAGTAGGCCTCCTCGCCGGTGGCGCAGCCGGCGACCCACACCTTGAGCGAGGGATAAGTGCGCAGGTACGGCACGATGCGCTCGCGGAGCGATCGATAATACGAGGGGTCGCGGAACAGGTCGCTGACCTGGACGGTGAGGAAGCGGAGCAGCTCGCTGAAGCCGCGCGGCTCGGCGAGCACGCGCTCGCGCAAATCGTTCACGGTGGGGCAGCGGAGGTGGGTCAGGGCGGCGCCGATCCGGCGGCGCAGCGAGGCCTCGGCGTAGCCGCGGAAGTCGTAGTGATAGCGGTGGTACACCGCGTCGAGCAGCGCGGTCAGCTCGGGGTCGGGCGACGTCGTCATTTGGGCATCCACACCCGCGCCAGCGACAGCAGCTTGTCGACGTCGAGCGGCTTGGCGATGTAGTCGTTGGCGCCGGCGGCGAGGCAGCTGGCGCGATCGTCGGCCATGGCCTTGGCGGTGAGGGCGATGATCGGGATCTTGGCGGTCGCCGGGTCGGCGCGGATCGCCCGCGTGGCGGTGAGGCCGTCCATCTCCGGCATCATCAGGTCCATCAGGATCAGGTCGACGCCCGGCTTGAGCTTCAGGTGCTGCAGCGCCTCCTTGCCGTTGCGCGCGATCTCCACCTTGGCCCCGCGCGGCTCGAGCACGCTGGTCAAGGCGAATACGTTGCGGACGTCGTCCTCGACGACGAGCACGCGCCGGCCCTCGAACACGGCGTCGCGGTGGCGAGCGTCCCGCAGCATGCGCTGTCGCTCGGGCGGAAGGTTGGTCTCGACCTGGTGGAGGAACAGGGTGACCTCGTCGAGCAGCCGCTCCGGCGAGCGCGCGCCCTTGATGATGATGGACTGCGAGAAGCGCCCGAGCTCCTGCTCCTCGGCGCGGCTGATCGCGCGGCCGGTGTAGACGATGACGGGCGGGAACCCGTACTGCTCGCCCTGGGCCATCTCCCGCAACAATTCGGAACCTGACCTGTCGGGCAGGCTGAGGTCGAGGACCATGCAGTCGAAGGTGGTGGTGCGCAACGCGCGGAGCGCGTCGGCGGCGGTGCCCACCGGGACGGTCTCGACGTCGTCGGCCGCGAGCAGCTTGCAGGTGCTCTCGCGGTGGACGACGTCGTCCTCGACGACGAGGACGCGCCGCAGCGACTGGGTGGCCTTCGACTCGAGCCGCCGCAAGGCCGTGACCAGCTGATCGCGGACGACGGGCTTGATGGCGTAGGCGACCGCGCCCATCTCGAGCGCGGTGCGGGTGTGGTCGCTGGCGGAGATGACGTGGACCGGGATGTGCCGGGTCGCAGGGTCATGCTTGAGCGCGTCGAGGACGCTGAGGCCGGAGCGGTCGGGCAGAGAGACGTCGAGGACGATGGCGCTCGGCCGCTGCTGCCGCGCGAGCGCAAGGCCCTCCTCGGCGGTGTCGGCGTGGAGGGGTGGAAGTCGAGCTCGCGCGCGAGGCCGGCGAGGACGCCGGCGAACGCGGGGTCGTCCTCGACGAGGAGGATCGAGCGCGCGGCGGTCGGCGTCTGGGGCAGAGGCGGGGGCGCGGGGAGGCGACGCAGGGGAGGAAGCGGCGGCGGAGGCGGCAAGGGCGCGAGGCTCGGCGCCGCGGCCGAGCCATGGACGACGAGCTGCGCGGGGATGGTGAGGGTGAAGGTGCTGCCGCGGCCGACGACGCTGGCGACGGTGAGCTCGCCGCCGAGCAGGCGCGCGAGGTCGCGTGAGATCGACAGACCAAGGCCGGTGCCGCCGTACTTGCGGTTGGTCGTGCCGTCGGCCTGGCGGAACGCTTCGAAGATCAGCTCCTGCTGATCGGGCGGGATGCCGATGCCGGTGTCGGTGACGTCGAAGGCGACCCTGCCGGCCCCGGCGGCGCGCACCGTGAGCTTGACGCCGCCCTGCTCGGTGAACTTGAGCGCGTTCGACAGCAGGTTGCGCAGGATCTGCGACAGCCGCGTCGGATCGGTGACGAGCGCGCCCGGGACGTCGCGCTGGACGTCGAGGTCGAGGGCGAGCCGCCGGTCGCGGGCGACCGGGCGGAAGGTCGTCATCATCTGATCGGTGAGCCGCGCCAGCGAGATGGTCTCGGGCCGGACGTCGAGCATGCCGGCCTCGATCTTCGACAGGTCGAGGATGTCGTTGATGAGGGTGAGGAGGTCGTTGCCGGCGGAGTAGATGGTCTCGGCGAACTTGACCTGCTCGGCGTCGAGGTTGCCCTGGCGGTTG
This sequence comes from Nannocystis pusilla, assembly GCF_026626665.1. Taxonomy (GTDB): domain Bacteria; phylum Myxococcota_A; class Polyangia; order Nannocystales; family Nannocystaceae; genus Nannocystis; species Nannocystis pusilla. The sequence continues at coordinate 3,716,094 of NZ_JAPNKE010000002.1, read as the reverse complement.
TCGGCCAGCAGGCGGGCCAAGATCAGCGAGCTGTTGAGCGGGGTGCGCAGCTCGTGCGACATGTTGGCGAGGAACTCGGACTTGAAGGCCGAGGTCCGCTTGAGCTGGATCTGCGCCTGCGTGAGGGTGTCGCGCTCGGCCTGCAGCGCCTGCGTCTGCTCCTCGAGGTGGGCGTTGATCTGCTCGAGCTCGGCCTGCTGATTGCCGAGGCGCGCCCGCGACTCCTCGAGCGCGCGGGTCTGCTGCTCGAGCTCCTCGTTCTGCACCCGCAGCTCTTCTTGCTGGGTCTGCAGCTCCTCGGCCTGGCGCTGGGTCTCCTCGAGCAGGGCGGCGAGCCGCTCCTTCTGCTCGGAGCTGCGGACCGCGAGCGCGACGGTCTCGCCGATCCGCTCGAGCAGCGGCGCACGCGCGGCTCGGCCGGGCGCAAAAAGCCGAGCTCGAGCACGGCGACGGTGACGCCGTCGACCCGCGCGGGCAGGACGAGCACGTGGGCGGGGAAGCGCTCGCTGGTGCCGGTGCGCAGGGGCAGCTCGGCGGCGTCGCGCAGCTCGACGACCTGGCCGCCGGCGGCGGCGCGGCCGATGACGCCCTCACCGGCGGCGAAGGTCTCGGGCCCGGCGACCCGCGAGTCGAGCGCGAGGCCGATCCGCCGCACCCAGTCGCCGCCGTCGCGCACGAAGAAGGCGCCGACGTCGGCGCCGGCGTGAGCGGCGAGCGCGGCCAGGCAGTCGTGGCCGACCTGCACGGTGCTCTTCTCGCCCTGCACGACCTCGGCGACGCGCGTGTGACCCTCGCGGATCCACGCCTCGGCCTCGAGCGCGGCGCGGGCCTGCTGCTCGGCGTCGAGGGCGGTGCCGAAGGTGCTGGCGATCGCGGCGAGCTGACGGCGCGAGAGGAAGGCGAGCAGGAGGGCGACGCCGGCGAGCAGCGCGACGAAGGCGGTCCGCGCGACCGCGGTCGAGCGCTCCGAGGCGACGGCGCGCGCGCAGCAGGTCCTTCTCGATGTCGGTGGCCACGGCCATGGCTTCGCGGATGTCGTCCATCCGGGCCTTGCGCGCGAGCATGGCGGCGGGGCTGCGCGCCTGGTCGAGGTCGTGACCGTTCAGGGCGGCCTCGCAGGTGGCGTACCACTCGCGGTAGTGCTGGTGGGCCTGATCGAACTGAGCCTGCTGCGAGGGGCTGTCGGCGACGATCTCGTGCAGGCGCTCGAACTTGCCGTCAGGGTGCGCCCGCTCGAACGGGCCCAGATACTGGCGATCGCCGGTCAACAGGAAGCCGCGCAGGGCGGTCTCCTGATCGACGATCTCGAGCATCGTCGCGTTGGCCTGCGAGAGGACTTCATTGCTGTGGTTGACCCAGGCGGCGTCGTCCGCCATCAGGAGGATCTGCCGGCCGAGGACGACGCCGAGCAGCAACAGGAGGGCGATCGGCGTGGCGATCGCTACGGTGAGCCGCTTGGTGAGCGACGTGCGCTGCTCGTCCCTGGTGAGGTTCACCCGATGCTCCTTGTGTCCGCGGTGTCCGAGGCGCCCCGCCGGCCGCTGGCCGCGGCGCGGTGAACTCCGACGAGCGGGTGGCCGCGCCCGGCCGCCGCAGCCCGTGAGGGCCCATGATTCGCACGAATGGTGATTCGTGGCGGGGCGCGCAGGGGGCCGAGCGCGGCCGGGCAGGTGATCTTTCGCATGACGCCTATGCAAGAGTCGCTGCGAGGATCGGGTCTCGGGTGCGGGCCAGGTGATACCCCCGTCTCCACGCCCGCGTCCCCGCAGAAAGGCGCCGAGGTCGAGGGGGAGGCGGGTTCATACGGCCGAGCCCGCTGCGGCGTGATTCGTACGATCGGGCGGCGTCATGCGCGCGAACGGTGGGAATGGCGAACGGGCCGCCGAAATCGACGGTCCGACAAGGGCCGTCGGCGAGCGCCTGGCGCCGTTTCGTGGCGCTAGTCGGGCAGGCGCGCCGTGCAACCACGATCAAACTGGTGGGCGGAGAAACCGACCATGAACCGCGATCAAATCCAGGGGAAGTGGGAGCAGCTCAAGGGCAAGGCGAAGCAGTTCTGGGGGAACCTGACCGACGACGATTTCCTCAAGGCCGAAGGCAACGCCGACAAGCTGTGCGGGATCATTCAGGAGCGCTCGGGTGAGCGCCGCGAAGAGATCGAGCGCAAGCTGGGCTACAAGGCCGAGAACAACAGCAACCTGTGACGAATGTCGGCGCTCCGCGCCGCTCTGCGATGCGATTCGGCGCGCCTGCAGGTCCTGCAGGCGCGCCGAATCCTTTTGCGCCGCGAACGATCCCCCGGCGCTGCGGTCGCCCCGCCAGCCGCACGCGTGACCCGCTGCGGGTGACGCGAATGCGCGGGCGCTTCGGGGCGCCGCCCATTCATGATACCGCGCGGAGGTCCTGGCGGTGGTCGAGGTATTTGGGTGTGGCGCGTCACCGGGTGACGGCGCTCGCTCGACCGCGAGCCGAGTACGATGCGCATGTTCGATGGGATATGTCGCGAAGGACAGGCGCCGCAGCGGGCGCGTCATCAGGTGCCCGGCATGCACATCATCGCCGGGTCAAGGTGCTCGGGGCTGTACTCGCCCTGGCAGAACTCGCCGTAGTTCTCCCATTGCATGTTCGCGTCGTCGACGTAGACGGTGTTGACAGGGTCGAACGACCAGGGGCACAGATCGACGACGTCGCCGACGCCGTCGAAGTCCTGGTCCGACTGCGGCATGAGGCAGAAGCTGGCCCACAAGGTGGCGAGGTCGACGGTGCCGTTCAGCGGCTGGCCCTCCTGGGCGCAGCCGGGCGGAGCTGGCCGACGCCTGGTTGGGCGAGGACCTTGGCGGGCAGCGGCACGGTGGCGCCGTCGGGATCGAGGGTGGTGCCGGCGGGGTGGAGGCGGACGCAGCAATAGCCGTTGGCGCTGAGGTCGTAGAAGCCGATCCGGCGCGGGTCGGGGACGAGGTCGGCGTCCGACGTGGACTCGCAGTTGAAGCCGACGAAGTCGCCGTCCTGGTCGCTCTCCTCCGCCATGCCCGGCTGGACCTGCTGCGGGTTGCCGACGAAGGGGCAGGGGGTCGCAGATGTCGCCGACGTCGTCGCCGTCGAGGTCGGCGTGGCCGCACTGGCCCTGGACGCACTTGCTGGCCGTCGGGCAGTCGACGTCGTCGTCGCACGCCTGCAGGGGCACGGGCTGGCGCGGGCAGCCGTCGTCCCCGTTGCGCAGGCCGTCCTGGTCGAAGTCGTCGTCGAGGCCGAAGCCGACCGGGCCGGCGGCGCCCGGGAGCATGGTGCCGGCGCAGGCGTCGCCGACGAGATCGTTGTCGGCGTCGATCTGGCAGTCGGGGCCGTCGAAGGCGATCGGATCGCCGAGCTCGTACGGGTCGAGGCCCTCGCCGTAGCCCTCGCAATTGGGGGTGCGCACGCAGTTGTCGCAGGCGTCGCCGATGCCGTCGCGATCGCTGTCGGCGGTGCTCGGGATGTTGCGCACCTTCAGGCGCTCGGGGATCGGGGCGTCGGGGTCGTTGTAGTGCGCGGCCGCCTTGACGCACAGGTCGCAGGCGTTGCCGATGCCGTCCTTGTCGCTGTCGGCCTTGGGCTCGCCGACTGGGAGAGTGGGGCAGAGGTCGGCGACGTCGCCGAAGCCGTCGCCGTCGACGTCCGACTGGTCAGGGTTGAAGTGATCGGGAGCGTTGTCGCAGTGCCCCATCACGCCGTCGCGGTCCAGGTCCAGCTTGCAGTCGGTGACCGGACCGTCGCAGCTCGGCAGCGGCTCGTCGCCGCCGGTGGTGCCGGTGGTGGTCAGGTCGGCGGTCGTGCTCGCGCCGGAGGTCGATTCGGCGGGGCCGGTGGCGCCGCTCGTGCTGCCGGGGTCGACGGTGGCGCCGGGTTCGGTGGCGCCGTCGGTTTCGAAGGGGTCGAGCACGGCGGGGTTGCAAGCGCCGAGGGCGAGGAGCACGGCGCCGAGCAGCCGGCGCGGTTGGCGGTGGTGAGGGCGAATCATGACGCTGCAGTCGCGCGAGCAGATCGCAGTAGCTCATCGATTTTGCGGCCGTGCGCGCGGACGATCGGACGGACTTCGGACCCGGCAGGGCGAGCGGCGGCGGGGGTCCGGGCGGGCGAGGAGCTCCCGCGGCGCGGCGCGAGGAGGTGCATGGGAAGCGGCGCTCGCGGGTGCGGCCGCTCGCAAACTCACGATCGCTGAACGGCTGAGATGGGGCTTCGAGGACCCGATCGAGTCGCGCCCGCGGCCCGCGGCGTCGCTGCGCGGGGTCCACGATCGGATTGATAGGACATGCCTGAACGGACATGTTCGAAATCGCGGGCGCGAAGACCTCGCGCGGCGTGACTCGGCGCGGAGCTTCGTTGTAGGCTCCGCGGCCTCGCGGCGGGAGACGACCCCGCCCGGGCCGCGGCCTCCCAGGCAGACACGTCCATGCAACCCTCGCATCTCTTCGCCACTCTCCTCTCTCTCCCGTGCTCGTCGCCTGCGACAAGCCGAAGCAGCCGAGCCGGCCAAGGCGGCCGAGCCGGCCAAGCCGAGCGAGCCGGCCAAGCCGAGCGAGCCGGCCAAGCCGAGCGAGCCGGCTGGAGCGGTCAGCAAGAACGATCGCAGCAAGGATCCCGCGTTCGCGCTCAAGACCGAGGGCCACAACTACGTCGGCCTGGTGGTCGATCGTTGCCCCGAGGGCTTCCGGATCGCCAGCTCTCTGCACGAGGCCGAGCCCAAGATCGAGGGCGACAAGCTGCTCCTCAAGCTGCACTACGGCGGGTGCCCGCTGTGGACCGGCTTCGCAGTGGTCCCCGGACAGGGCTCGCCGCTGCCGTTCTACCTGTGCGAGGACATCGAGCACGATCGGTGCGAGCTGGCCGGTCACAAGACGTGGGAGTTCGCGATCGGCGAGGCGCTCAAGCAGAGCGGCGCGACCGCGGTGACCTACGCGACGCCGCCGGCCCACTGAGCGAGTGATGGCGGTCGATTCGGCGTGATGGAGGTGCTCGCGCGGCGCTGGAGTCGGTGAGCGCCCGGCCGTCGCGTCAGGCCTGCGGGTCGAAGTCGGTGCTGCGGGCCAGCGCTTCGGCGTGATCGACGTCGGCGGCGATCCTGGCCAGCTTGGCGCGGATCTGGTCGACCGCGTCGCCGCCGAGCGGGAGGCGCAGCGGGCCGGCGGAGCGGCCGACGACGTCGACGATCGCGCGCGCGGCCTTGGCCGGATCGCCGCCCTGTTCACCGTGGGTCTGCGTCACCCACGAGCGCATGGCCCCGACGGTGGCGGCGTAGGCGTCCATGGCCGGCATGTGGCGGAAGGCCGGGCCGAACAGGGCGGTGCGGAAGGCGCCCGGCTCGACCACGAGGACGCGCACGCCGTGTGGCTCGACCTCGGCGGCGAGGCTCTCGGACGCGGCCTCGAGCGCGTGCTTGGCCGCGCAGTAGGCCCCGAATCCGGGCGCGGTGGTGATGCCGCCGACGCTGGTGATCTGGACGATCGTGCCGCTCCGGCGCGCGCATGTGCGGCAGGACCTCGCGGGTGGTGGCGATCGCGGCGAAGAACATCAGCTCCATGGTCGCCCGCAGGGCGTCGTCGTCGGTCTCCTCGAGCGCGCCGAGGATGCTAAAGCCGGCGTTGTTGACGAGGACGTCGATGCGGCCGAAGCGGGCCAGGGCGGCGGCGACGACGGCGCGCACCTGCTCGGGGCGGGTGACGTCGAGCTCGGCGAGCTGGAAGCGATCGGGGGCGCGGGCGGCCAGGTCGGCGAGGACGTCGGGCCGGCGCGCGGTGGCGACGACGCTGTCGCCGCGGGCGAGGACCTCCTCGACGAGGGCGCGGCCGAAGCCGGAGGACGAGCCGGTGATGAACCAGACCTTGGCGGTCTCGGAAGCGGGGGCGGGGCGGGTGCTCATGGCGGTCTCCTGGCGGGAGAAGCTAGGCGTCCGCGCCCCGGCGGAGAAGCGCGCAATTGCCGCTCGCTTTTCAGTTCTGCTAAAAAATGGCAGCGATGCACGATCTCTCGGGTCTGACGGCGCTGCTGGTGGTGGCGGAGAAGCGCAGCTTCACGGCCGCGGCGGCGGAGCTGCGCGTGACCCCGTCGGCGGTGAGCCAGAGCGTCCGCGCGCTCGAGGAGCGCGTGGGGGTGCGGCTGCTGCAGCGCACGACCCGGAGCGTGGGGCTGACCGAGGCGGGGGAGCGCTTCGTCGGCCAGCTCCGGCCGGCGATGGCCGGGGTCGAGGCCGCGTTCGAAGCGCTCGATCAGGTGCGCGGGCGGCCGACCGGGACGCTGCGCCTGAACGTGCCGCGAGTGGCCAGCCGCTGGGTGCTGGAGCCGATCCTGGCCCCGTTCCTGGCGGCGCACCCGGAGATTCGCCTCGAGATCACGACCGACGACGGGTTCGCCGACATCGTCGCGCAGGGCTTCGACGCGGGCGTCCGGATCGGCGAGATGCTCGACAAGGACGTGGTCGCGGTCCGCCTGACGGGCGACATGCGCTCGGCGGTGGTCGGCTCGCCGGCGTACTTCGCCGCGCACCCGAAGCCGAAGCACCCGCGCGAGCTGCTCGAGCACGAATGCATCAACTACCGCCGGGTCTCCAGCGGAGCGGTGTACCGCTGGGAGTTCACCGAGAAGGGTCGTGACATCAGCCTGGCGGTCGAAGGTCGGCTGGTCACCAACGAGTACGACGTGATGGTGCGCGCGGCCCTCGACGGGGTCGGGCTGGCGTACCTGCTCGAGAACTCGGTGACGGAGGCGCTGGCCGAGAAGCGCCTGGTCCGGGTGCTGACTTCGTACTGCCCGCCGTTCCCTGGCCTGTTTCTGTACTACCCGAGCCGCACGCAGGTGGCGCCGAAGCTGCGCGCGCTGGTCGATTTCCTGCGGGCGCGGCGGCGGGGCCCGGGGCGATGAGGGCATTCGCGGCGAGGTGTGCCGCGCATGAAAACAGCTCCGAGAGCGGGGCGGTCGAGGAAGCGGCCGCTCTCTTTCGAAGAGAAGAGCAGGAGAGGGCGGCTGTCGTGATCAGCGGATGTCCGCGACGGTCACGCCGAACCGCTCCGCGTAGCGCTCGAGCGTCCGCTGCCAGGCGGGGCGCGCCTGCGTCCGCTCGAAATACGCCCGCAGCCGCGGGTAGTCGGCGAGGAGGTCGGTGCGACGGATCTCGCGCAGGACGCTCGTGAGGAGGATGTCGGCGACCGTGAATTCGTCCGCGGCGATCCAGGTCCGCCCGTCGAGCCGGCGCTCGATCCCGTCGAGGACGCGGTGAGACCAGCGGACCAGCGCGGCCCTCTGTTCGCCGTTGCTCGGCAGCCCGCCGGCGTCGGACAGCTGGATCATGGCGACCGGCGGCTCGACCGTGGTGAGCGCGGCGAAGCACCACTGGACGACCGCGGCTCGACCGGGGGCGTCGGTCGGCAGCGTGCCGGCCTTCTCCGCCAGGTAGAGCAGGATGGCGCCCGTCTCGGCGATGACGACGCCGTCGTCGTCGATCACCGGCGCCTGGTGGAACGGGCTTATCGCCGCGAACGCCGGGCTGTCGAACTCGCCGCCGGTGTGGTCGAGCGGATGGACGCGGTACGGCAGCCCGAGCTCCTCGAGCGCCCACTGCACCCGCAGGTCGCGCGTCTCGCCGATGACCTTTGGATGGACTCGGCCGAAGCCGTAGAGCGTGATCATGCGATCCTCCCTGTGACGGCAGTCTGAGCGAGATCGCCCGCCCCGTCAATGCAGCGAAGTTCGCCTGTCAGGGCGCTCCCCGCCTCGAACGGCTCGAGCGAGCAATGGTCCCCGACTGCGCACGAGTCTGACATCCTCGGCGCATGACGCCCGTCGAGTCGGCGATTCACGTGGACCTGCTCGCGCGCGAGCTCGCCGTGTCTCTCGAGCCCGATCGGAGGACGCTCCGTCAGGACGAGCCGCTCTATCTGACCTTCGAGGTGCGGCTCGTCGCGGGCGAGCCGCTCATCCTGATCGAGGGCGGCGACTACCGCAACCGCCTGGGCCGGCCCGAGAGCTACGCGCTGGCGGCGATCGACGTGGAGCGCGGGCGCAGCCTCCCGATCCGCGACGCAGGGCCCCGCTGGGCGGCGTCGTCGGCGGGCGGCGTCTCTCCCCCGACAAGCCGTTCCGGAGGCGGTTGTTGCTCGCGCACTGGGTCCGCTTCGAGGCCGCCGGCGCGCACCGGATCGTGGTCGGCAAGCAGCTGCGATGCGCGGAAGAGCCGTGGTCCGCGGACAGCATGCGACGACCGGCAGCGGAGATCGGCGTCCAGGTCGCGACGACGCTCGAGGTTCAGCCGCCCGACGGCGCGGCGCTGGGCGCGGTCATCGACGCGCTGGGGCGCCGGACGCTGGCCGACGACGACACCGTCTGGCGGGAAGCGGAGCAGGCGCTGGCCACCATCGAAGACAGCCGCGTGGTCTCGCACTACGTGCGGCTGCTGCAACGCCCCGGGGAGCGGCCGTTCGTGGCGCTGAAGCGATTGTGCCGCCACGCGACGGACGAAGCGCTCCATGCTCTCGGCCAGGCGCTCGCCGAACCGGCGTATCGCACGTACGAGGTCGTGCTCGGGCTCGGCGCCGACCCGCACCCGGGCGCCCTGGCGCTCCTCTGGTCGTTTCGCCGCGACGAAGCGGCCAACATCCGCCTCGCGGTGCTTCAGGGCGTGTTCCAGCGGCGCCCTGCCGATTGCATCGAGAGGGCGCGGATGTTCCTCGCCGATCCGGAGCCCAGCGTGCGCGAGGAGGCGAAGCGGATCGTGGAAGAGCTGCAGCGAATGGTGTGACCGCGCGACTGCGGGGATTGTAGGGACCCCGCGGCGAGCGGTGATGATTTTCATAGCGATCGGAGGCGCACACATGATTCGCCCGGGCTCGGTGATTGCGGGGTCGTACTGCGCCGAAAGCTCGCGGCGTCGCTCCGGCCCGGCGAGCGGCGGAGGGTCTGCTGCCATGTCGAGCGCTCGTCCAGCCGCGCCGTGAATCGATGTTGCGGGGTCGGCGTGCCGAGGTCCCCAATGAGCCTCGGGCCGTCCTTCGGTCCGCAAGGCCATCGCGGTCGCCGCGGGCGCGGCGCTACCTGCCGGGAGGTGGCGGGCGATGCCTCGCGGCCGCTGCGAGCGCCAGGGGGCGCGGTGCGGCGCGGCGAGCGACGACCTCGGCGCGTAGAGGTGCCTGTGCTGCCCGTGGCAGCGCGGGCCGAAGATGACAGTCGGGTAATCCAATCCAGCGAGTGTGTCGGGACGGGGCGCGAGGGGCGCTCCGTTCATGGGAGTCGCAAGTCGCTTGCATGCTGAGCCGTGGTGCGGTATCTGCGTAGTACGCGGGTGCGTATCCGCGTAGGGTGTGGCGGGAGGTCCGTCACAGGTTCTGGAGTGGTCGGGCCGCCATTCCGCAGATCGCAGGCGCGATCGCGGAAGACGATCCCGATGCAACTTGACCTGCTGGATTCCCAGTCCGCCACGACCCTCATGCACACTGCGCTGGCGGGAGGTGCGATCGGCCCCTTCATGAAGCAGGCAGTCGTGATCCCGGTCTTCGTCGCCTTCCTGGCGCTGCTCTGGTTCGCGTTGCGAGCGCGGCACCGGGTCCGCCCGCGCTGGCTCGACCAGTTGGCGGTGGCGACGCTGCTCATGTTGGCCCTGCTCACGAAGCCGGACCGGTCGCAGCATTTGACCGCGCTCCGCGCGACCACCTCATTGAGCGATCCGGTGCTCATCCACGGGGATTACCTCCTCGTTTCGGCCACCACCGGCGACACGACCGTCGCCGTCGGCGTCTTCGGCCGGGTGTTCGTGTTTCAACGCGGCCGCAGCCTCCGCGGCGAATCCGTCGAGCGCGGCACGCCACGCCCCCGGCGGAGAGGCGCGAAGGCCGGCGACGACGACGCGCTGCCGGCCGCCTAGGCGGCGCTCGTGGGGCACGGAAGTCCGCGGCGACATCTCAATCGTGACACCAGCGAAGGGGGCGCTCTTCGAGATTGCGTCGGCTTCGAGCGGCCCCGATTTCGCCTGCCACGATTCGATAGTCACGGGCGACGCCACGTCACGTAGGGCCCGAGTCCGCTCTGCGGACGGCGGGCGAGCGAGCTCGACCGCTACCGCGACGTCAACCGCGATCGAACGCCGCCGCGATCGCCTCGTTCTCGAGGCAGCTCGTCGCCACGCGCGACAGGGTCGCGTCGTGCCGGTGCAGGCACGGCCGCTCGCCCGGGAAGTGCAGGTCCGGGTCCTCTGCCGCTTCGACCTCGAGCACGAACAGCGCGTCCCGGGTGACCACGATCGGCGCGTCGGCGGCGAGCGGCGCCCGACGCTTCTCCGTCCCGTCGCGGGCCAGCGCCACCAGCTCGTCCTCGGTGCGAAGCAGCCACCCGTCGTCCCACGCGAACACCTCGTTCGCCCACGCGTCCGGGAGCATCGGGAACGTCAGCACCTGCGCCCCGTCGGCCGCGTGGACGCTCCAGCGCGGCTCGATCCCCGCGTCCTCGTCACCGGGCAGCGACACCAGCAGCTCCCCGTCGTCGGTCACGGCCGCCCGCCTCGCCGATTCGTGCCGCAGCTTGGCCCCGCGGACCTGCACGGGCGCGGCGATCGCCTGACCGGTGCGCGTGTCGAACACGGTCGCTTCGACCAGCTCGTCGAGCCGGGTGCTCGTCGTCGTCCCCGCGGCCGTGCAGTACGCTCCCGCGATGCGCGCGAACACGGCGAAGCGCCCGCTCGGCGCGACCCGCAAGCTCCCGGCGCTCCCCGACGTCAGCCGCTCCGTCCCCAGCGGGCACGCGGTCGGCCAATCCGCCGGAAACCCCGGGGCGAGCGTGAAGCGAGCCCCGACGTCCGGCGACCAGCCGATGACCCGATCCTGCGCCGGCTCCGACGGTCGCAGATGCACCAGCGTCCCGCCCTCGCTCGCCACCAAGGTCTCCACGTAGCCGAGCGGCGGCGCCGAACCAAGCGCCGGTTCCCAGGCCATCGGCGACGCTTCGAGCACGTCCCCCTCGTGCTTCTGCAGCAGCGCCACGAGCCCCGTGGCGGCTCCGTCGGCTCTCCTCGTCTCCGCCACCGCCCGCAGCAGCGGCAGGCTGGGCGGCGCGGCCGTGTGCCCCTTGCGCGGCCCCGAGGCGCGCAGGTGCAGCTTCGCCCCGGGCGCCAGCTCGGCCCCGCGAAACGTCAGCACCGCGCCCGCGCCGTACTCGACCGAGACCTCGCGGTCGCCTTCTTTCAAATGGAGCTCGAGCCCGATCAACGAGAGCTCCGGCGCCCCGCCCATCATCTGCAGCGTCGTCCCGAAGGCCATGATTTCGCGCGACTGGGGCGCGCACGCGACGAGCCCGAGCGCCAGCGCCAAGCACCCCGACTTGCTCGCGTCCTTTGCGACCATTCGCGCGCCATCGTACCACGAACCCCGGGGCGTCGTCCTCGTGCCGTGGCCCAGACACGGCTCGAACAGCGTAGCGGTTCGTCCTCGGATGTCGCGCCGCGGTCGACCGGCCGGCGGCGCGCGTGGGGCAGCTCGACTGGCCCGCGTATCGCGGTCGCGCGCCCGACGTCCTCCGCGCGTCTGGCCGGCGATGCGCGGGTCTCCGTGGCGATCGGCGCCCCGATTCGCTAGGGTCGGCGCGGTGAGCTCCGTCGAGTTGTCCGAGGCCCTGATCGAGGCGCTGACGCGGGCGGCCGCGCTGCCGCGAGACCTGCCCGTCGCCTGGCCGCCGGCGAACGTGCCGACGCTCGACCGCGACGCGCTCGCCGAGGAGCTTCGACGCACGCAGTGCCTCGGTCGCGGCCCCGAGCTGGCGATCGTCGCGCTCGCCGAGGCGGGCGACGCGGCCGACCCGGCGCTGCGGGCCGAGCTCGCGGCGCTCGTCGGCGACGAGTTCGTCGAGCTGTCCGAACGGCCAGGTAGCGTCGCCGCGGCCCTGAAGACCCACGTGTTCGACGGGCTGCGCGTCGTCGACGGGGCGCGGGCGCTGCAGGTCGACTGGCTGCGGCCGCACCTGCGCGGCAGCGAGGGCGCGGTGCACATCGCGGTGCGCTGGAGCGACGGCGACGTCCAGCAGCGGGCGCGCGGCTGGGTCCGCATGCCGTCGTACATCGCCGACGACCTCCCGCTCGCGCCGAACTGGCGCGCGCGGGCCGAGGCGACGCTGCGCTCGGCGCTCGCCGCTCCGCGCCCGGGCTATCCGGAGTCGATCGCGGGCGCGCTGCTGCAGGCGCTGATCCCCGAGGCCGTCGGCGGGCGAGCCGGGTGGCTGCTCTCCCGCGGGATCAAGCTGCTCGGCGCCGGCGGCGATCGTCCGCTCGTCGAGGCGGTCGCCGGCGAGAGGCGCCACGCGCTGCACGTGATGTCGGTCCGGCACGAGGACGAGGCGCCCCAGTACGGCCTCTTGCGCTGGCTGGTACGCGTCGTCACGCACGAGGGCGACGAGTTGGTCGACATCCACGAGCGCGAGGTGTTCGTCCGCTCGCTGGCGGTGGAGGACTACCTGGACCCCGCGCCGACCGACGAATCGGTCGCGCGCGCGGCCGTCGAGGCGTGGCGGGCGGCGGCCCAGGAGTACCTCGCCCGCGGGGACGTGGCGGCCGACGTCGAGTTCCTGTGCCACGGGTTCCTGAGGGCGTCGCAACCGCTGGCCCTGCTGGCGACGTGGGTCGCCGAGGGCCCGCCCGGCGCGGCGCCGGCTCCGTCGCCGCGGGCGAGGCTGAGCGAGGAGCGCCTGGCCGCGGCCGCGCGGCGCGTCCGCCTGCTCGACGAGGCCGAGACCGACGCGCTGCGCGAGAGCGTCGACGACCAACTGCTGGCGGCGCTCGAGCTCGACGGCTGGACCGTGCTGTTCTGCCCGTGCCACCGCCCTGCGCCCGGGACGTTCCAGGAGGACCGGATCGCGCTGTGCCCGCCCGGCGGCGAGTTCGAGACGATCCTGATGAGCGACCCGTGGAACGGCCACGTGATGCCGATCGACGGCGACGCGGCGCTGTTCCGGATCGTCGCCCGGTTCTGGCGCGAGCTGCTGGACCGCAACGGCCTCGGCGTCGTGTTCACCGACCCGCGCGCCGCGGACGACGAGGACGACGAGGACGACGAGGACGACGACGAGGAGGCGAGCGCCGGGAGCACCAGCCTGCGCGCGTGGCTCGAGTTCCCGCCGTCCGACTATCTCCCGCCGTTCCCCGCGATCGACTGGCGCGTCTACGACCGCTCCGAGGACGACTTCATCGCCGACTTCAGCTTCTGGGCCGACGGACCGTTCGGGATGTCGCCTGAACTTCAGGCCAGGTTCGAGGCGGCGATCGCCACGCACTACCACGCCTACGTGCGCGCGCTGATCGACCCCGAGCTCGCACCGCGCCCCGAGTGAAGCCGACGACTCATCGGCGTGCGGCGGTGAGGGTGACGCTGCCTCCACGCACGAGCTCGAGGCGGAGCTCGGTTCCCACGGGCACACGTGTCAGGGCATCGAAGCGCTGCACGTGGTCGCCGGTGACGTCATGTCCGTCGACCGCGACGATCGCGTCGCCGGGCCGCAGCCCGGCGTGCGCCGCCGGGCCGCCAGGCTGCACGAACGCGACTGTCGGCCGCCGCGCTTCCGCTCCCTCCGTCGGGTCGTCGCGCCGCATCCTCATGCCGAGCTCGCCGGCCTCGTCGCCGGGGTGAAGCCGTCGTCGCGGCACCTGGAGCGGCGCCAGTTCGACCACGCCACCGCTCGAGATCATCGCCCGCGTCCAGATGGTCTCGTGGTCGCTCGTCGCTCCGAAGCTCCGGGCCGTGACGACCACCGTCGCGTGGCCGACAGGCACGTCGGCGACCTCGAACCGGCCCTCCGCGTCGGACACCGAGCGCTCGTCGACATGATCCGCCGAGCTGATGAACGCCTCTGTCCCTTCCGCGCCGAACTTCACGCGCATCCCCGGCACCGGCTCGCCGGTGTCGAGGTCGAGCACGCGGCCACGGACGGTCACGCGGCCCGCCAGCACGACCTCGACCTGTCCGCGCTCGCCCGTCACCAGCGCGACCTCGGCCTTGCCCGAGCCTTCGGGTGCCTCGACCGCGACCACGAACTTCCCTGCGGGGACCTGCGGGAACGCGAACGTTCCGTCGGTGCGGAAGAAGCTGTCGCGTACCTGGTAGCCGGTCGCCACATCGCGGAGCTCCACCGAGAATCGCTCCGGTCCGCCGCCGACGGGCGAGCGCACCCTTCCGACCAGCGAGCCCGGTGCGGCGATCTGGACGACGACCTCGCTGCCGAGCGCCACGCGTTCGACGATCCCCTCGCCGCCGCCACGCCGGTGGGCTACGAGCGTATATGTCCCTTCAGGCAGGTCGCCAAACTCGAATCTTCCGTCGACGTCGGTCATCCGTGGCCGCAGGCCGCGGTCCATGCTCCACCGCATGTCGCGCAAGGCGGCCCCGGGTGAGCCGCTCTCGGGCTCGTGCAAGACCTCGACGAAGACGTCGTCTTGCGCGGCCTCGTCGCCATCCACGACCCGTCCGGTGATCCTCCCGCCCGGGGCCTCGACGACGAGGTCGAGGACCGCGGCCTCGCCGGTCTCGACCTGCACGCGCGGCGCATCACCGTCCTCGGCGTCGTGCATGCGCATCGGCTGGTAGCTCTTGCTCACGCTCGCCTGGTACGCGCCGGCAGCGAGGCCGGAGAGGCGGAAGCTCCCGTCGTCGAGGCTGGTCGTCTGCGCGTAGTTCGGCCCGCGAAGCAAGACTCGCGCGCCGGGGATGGCTCGGCCGTGGACGTCGCGGACCTCGCCACGAACCTCGCCGGCCGCCGGAAGCTCGATGCGGAGGCCGTCGAGGTCATGTCCTTCACGAACCTCGATTTCGGGCCCTGGGAGGAGCTGCGGCGGATCTCCGGCGAACACGCGCAATGCATAGCGCCCCGGCAGCAGGCCCGTGACTTCGAACCGTCCGTTGTCGTCGGCCTCTGCGCGGCCGCTGGTCGACTGCGCATTCGAACGGCTCGGATCGACCTGCGGGCTCACCGTCACCGTCGTCGCAGTGCCGGGCTCCCTGGTCTTAGCGACGACCGTGCCGCGGATCGCCTGACCCGGTCGGACCTCCCACCGTAGCTCGCGGAGGCTGCGGTCGGCGATCGCCAGGGGCGGGTAGCTCGGCGCCGACACGAACCCTTCGCACCGGACATCCACTTTGTAACTCCCGGGCAGCAGCCGGGATCCGCACCCTGCCGTCGGGGGCGATAGCCGCATGACGCTGACCTTGGGGATCCGAGAGGATGATCGAGCCACGATCGCACGTGCCCCCGCCGGCGATCACGACTGTCCCTTCGACCAGGAAAGCCGGGTGCATGCGAACCTCCACCGGCGCGGAGGTTTCACCGAGGCCGAGCACCACCAGCGCCGCCGCAGCACCATGACCCTCGTCATGCAGCGCCCGCGCCTTGTAGGCACCGGGTCGCAGCGCGTCGATCCTGAAGTTTCCGGAGGCGTCGGTGAAGGCCGGTCCCTGGCGACCCCAGCCGCCGCCGTCGAGCGCGCTCACCTCGGCGCCCGCGACCGGCGATCCGTCGTCGGCGCGCACCACCCGGCCGAGCAGCACCGACTCGGGAGTCATGAGGACCTCGAGCGTCAATCCCGGTGCGCGCCCGGAGGCCTGCGTGTCCGCGTAGCCCTCCGCCGTCGCCCTCACCAGCACCTCGCCCGGGCGGACCCTCAGCGAGAAGCTCCCGTCCGCGCCCGAGCGCCCGGCCGCGTCGCCCGCTTCGACGATCGCCCCATCGACCTCTCCGCCGCCGAGGTCGCGCACGATCCCGACGAGGTTGACCCCGCCGGGCAGCAGCGTGATGTCGATGCCGCGCTGTTCCTGCCCGGAGCGCAGAGGCACCAGCTCGCGCGCCAGGGCCCCGGAGCCGCTCCGGTGCGCCTGCGGGATGAAATGCGGCGCGCTGGCGGTGACGCGATGCGGCGCTGCCAGCAGGCCGTCGAGGCGATACCAGCCGTCCGCCGCTGCGATCGTGCAAGGCCTCGCGCGCCGCTCCGACGCGCCGAGCGCCTCCGACGACGACGCCGCGCACACCGTCGCGGCCGGAACCGGTCGCTTCGCGGCGTCGCGCACGTAGCCGGAAATGGCCGCCCGATCTGCACGGCGCGGATCGTTCGGCGTCCTCGCCGGTCCCTCGACCGGAGACTGCGAGACGGTTCGCGAGTTAGTCGGTCCCGCGGAGGGAGGGCCCGCCGGGGAGGGCTCCGTGAGTGCGAGCCAGCCGGCCACACCGACGATGCTCGTCACGAGGATGACTTTCGCAGCGATGCTCGTGGAGCTGTTCGGGCTCGCAGATGAGAGCGACGCGCCGGAAGGCACGGGCAGGACCACGACACACCAGGCCGAACGCCCCCGAACTGCTCGTCCATGCGAGCGCGCAGGCGCTGGAGCGAGCGGTGGAGGCGCGAGCGGACGGTCGCCGCAGGGATGGCGAGCCCGCGGGCAATCTCGGCGGCGCTCTCGCCCTCGAAGAACCTCCGGACGAGGATCTTCTGGTCCTCGGGCGCGAGCCGCTCGAGCTCGGCGAGGAGGACACGGAGCAGCTCAGGCGCAGCAACTCTCGGTCGGGCTCGGAGACGGTCGCCCCCGTCGACGCCCCGGCCTGCTCGCGCCGCTCACGGCGCGCCTGCGTGCGCAGCTGCATGCGGAAACGGTTGCGAAGGACCGTCGCCAGCCACGGGCGCAACGGCTGGCCGTCGTCGGCCGGCGGGTGGGACCATGCGGTCACGAGGGTGTCCTGCACGAGGTCGGCGGCGTCGTCGGCGTCTCGTGCGAGGACGACGGCGAGGCGTTGCAGCCACTTGATGTCCGCGAGGGCGGTGGTCGCTCCGGAGTGGTTCATCGTTCTCCGCCGGTATGCCGCCGCGCGGGCGAGTGTTGCGAAGGCGAGGGTAGATTTTTTCGGCGGCCTCGAGCGCGACCGCCGGATGCACGACGGTCGTGCGCGGTTCGGGCGCGGCTTACCTTGGTGTGCGAGCCGGAGCTGGAGCGCTTCGACCCGGAGCCGCCCATTCCCGTCTTGCGCGAGGCGCCCACGCTGCTCCGTGCGAGAGCTTCAGGAGATCGCGGCGTCGCGGGTCGGGGTCCTCGGGCCAGCGCAGGCATCGACACGGTGTATTTCGAGCTGCAGACCGAGTCGGGCAGCGCCGCCGGGGCGCAGATCAAGGAGGTCGGCGGCAGCTCGCGGTAAGATCTCTGGGTGGCGAGGACTCCGGCCCATCGCAAGGTGCTGCGCCTGCTCAGGGCGATCAAAGCCGGGGACCTCGCGGCCGTATGTGCGGAGATCGACGCGGGGGCCGATCCGAACGGCGTCGGCCGATACGAGACCGCGCCGATCCGGGCCGCGACGATGCGGCCCGACGCGCCTGTGCGCGAGGCGATGACCGAGCTGTTGCTGGCCGCCGGGGCCGATCCGAATCGTCACCTGCTCGGCTACAGCCGCCCGTTGTACGCCTTCACGTCCGCTCCGCACGCGAGCGCCGCCCGCAAGGTCGCCATGTCGACGTGGCGGTGATCGAGCTGCTGCTCGCGGCGGGGGCCGACCCGACCGCGCGCGACCGCAATGGCATGACCGCGCACGCGTGGGCCGTCGAGCGGCTGGCCAGGTCGCAGCTTCCGGCGCCTCAGCCGACGCCGCGACAGGCACAGGTGCTCGCGGCGCTACAACAGGGCGCCGCGGGCTGAGCGGATCGTCCGGGTTCGACGGCAGCTCAGGGCGGCGGGGGGATGCAGGCGTCGGTGATGCACTCGAGGCCGCTGGCCTGGAAGCTGACACCGGTGGCGTCGCACATGGCGGGGAGCTGCTGCTTGGCCGCGGCGGACAGCGGATTGCCAGTCAGCAGGAGCATGGCGCACGTATTCTCGGGGGCGACCCAGTCGACGCCGGCGAGGGCGTCGACCTCGACGATTGCGTTGTCCCTGAGGTCGATCACTTCCGGGAGCGGGAAGCTGGCGATCGGGCTCAGGTCGCTGATCGCACACGACGGGGCGTACAGGTAGAGGATCGGGAGGCCCGTCAGAGGGGACAGGTCGGCGACCTCGGTGTCGGCGATGAACAGACGCTCGAGCTTGGGCAGGCTGGCGAGCGGCCCGAGGTCGATGACCGCGGAGTGGGTCAGGTCGAGCTGGACGAGCGCCGGCAGGCCGGCGAGCGGCGCGAGGTCGGTGACCCCGGAGAGGGCGAGGTCGAGGTTCTCGAGGGTAACGAGGCCGGTGAGCGGGGAGAGGTCGGGGGGAGGGTATTGCCGAGGTCGAGCCGCCTGAGCGCCGTGAGGCCCTGCAAGGGCGAGAGGTCGGTGGTCGGCGAGGATCTCAGGCTCAGAGATTCGAGGGCGGACAGACCGGCGAGCGGGCTGATGTCGGTCGCCGGGATGCTGCCGAGGTAGAGATTCTTCAGGGCCGTCAGTTCTGCCAGCGGCGAGAGGTCGGTGACCGCGGTCTCCGAGAGCTCGAGCCACTCGAGCTTGGTCAGCCCCGCGATCCGGGAGATGTCGGTCAAGGCCTCGTGGCCGACCAGGGTCAGACTCACGACCCCGGTCGCACACTCCAGCCCGGTGAGGTCGGCGATCGGGCCATGCTGGAGCTCGGTGACGGCGATCCCCCCGGGCCGGTCAGCGCGTCGCCGGCGATCGGCCCGGGCGGTAGACCGTAGGCTAGGCGCACGGCGGCCTCGAGCGTGGGCTCGGCGAACTCGACGATGGTGCAGTCGTCGTCGGCGGTGGTCGTGCTGTCGCTGGTCGTGGTGGTGTCACTCGTGGTGCCCGGGTCCACGCCGGTCGTCGTCGGGCCGACGGTCGTGGCGGCGGCCGTGTCGCCGTCGGGGCTGGTCGTCGGTGTGCCGGTCATCGTCGTGCCGGTCGTCGTCGTGCCGGTCGTCGTCGTGCCGACGGTCGGCTCCGAGGAACTCGTGGCGGTCGTCGTGCTCGTGTCGGTGGTCGTGTCGCTGCCGGGGGTCGGGCCGCAGGCGAACAGGGCCAGCGCGGCGAGCCTGCAGGGGTCCGGACAGCGGGAAGGCGACATCCGGGCAGCCTATCATCTTCGGACGCGCGGCGGGCAGGGGCGCGGCGGGGCTCACGGGTTGATGCAAGCGTCGTTGCCCCGGGGTCGTCGAGGTATCGTGGGGACGTCGCAGAGACGCTCCTGGTCAGCCCTGATTGAGTGGGCGGGCAGGTTCGTACGATTGGAGGCGTGCTGACGCTGCAGTGCTCGAACCCTGGGGCCGGGCCTCCGCTCGGCGCCTCACCGGTGGGCGCCGGGGTGGGTGCGCGGGCTGGACGGTTCGGCGAGCGCCGGGCCGCCCTGGGCGCGAGCTTCGAGCTGCGAGAGGCGAGGCGAGACGGCCCAGACGCTGACGAGGACCACCACCAGACCCAGCGCGGTCCAGAGCGCCGGCCCCACGCCCCAGGCCGCAGCGACCGCGAGGGTGCTTGCGAGGGCCCCGAGGCCGGCCAACAGGATGAACGCGAGCTCGCTCGACCGCAGCGGCTCCGCGGGTAACGGCGCGAGCGCGTGAAGATTCGCGTCGAGCGCTCGACGACGGAGCTCGCCACGAATGCGCCGTTCGACGAGGCCGCACACCAGTTGCGGCCACACGGTTCCCGCGAGGAGCAGGGTCCACATGGGTAACTGCAACCACACCATGAGGAAAAAGAGGAGAGGCGTCAGCGGCAGCGCGATCATGACGATGAGCGGCATCAGGAGGCGCTGTCGCTCGCGATCGTTCCAGAACCAAAGGGTCGGCAGGAAGCCGAGGCGCTGCGGGCGGTCCAGGAGGGTGCGGCGAGCGGGGAGAGCGGGCACGACGGGAGCTCCGATCAGTCGGCGCAGGATGTGATGGCGCAGCCGATCGACAGGGCGCAGATCGAGCTCTGTCCGACGCACGAACCCCCGGCCGGGGGGAACCACGTCACGGCGGCCGTGCACGTGAGGGCCGCCGCGCCGCAGGCCAGCGCCTGGCCGATGATGCTCTTCTTGATGCCGTACGCGCGAGGATTGGGGACCGCGACCGCGAGCGCCGCGTCCCCGGGCTGACCTGCTCCGGCGTCCCATGAGCCCGCGAGCGCGAGCTTCAGGGCGTGGGCATCCTTCCACGTCGCGGACGTGCTCAACGTCGTTCCCAGCCCCTGGTTCACTGCCGCCGGCTCCCCGCCCTCCGCCAAGACCTCGCCCGCCAGGTCGAACTCGACGAACGCCCACCCCCAGGTGTGTCGGCAGAGAAGGCGAGATATCCACTCGACGCGGCTGCTGTGATGTCTCCGAGGACCGCAGTGTGCGAGACGTTACCCGCGCCCGGGAATCGGCCGATGAGCTCCAGCGTGAATGGCGGGTCGAGCTCGCGGCCGAGGTGGATGCTCACCAAGGAGCCGGATTCTTCCGTGAGCTCGATCGTGACCCGCTCCGCGGAGCACGTCGCTTGAAGACGGCTCGGCCCTCTGCTCCCCGCCAGCCCGAACGCTTCGGCGCTGATGCCGTAACCGAGATTCGCTGCGGCGTGCGAGAGGCGCGACAGGATCGGGGCGCACTCTGGAGTCGCAGTCGCCTCGGCGTGCGGCGCAGCGCCCGTGGCGACATGGGAGGCCATGGCGACCAGACAGGCCGCCGCGAGCGCCAGAGGCGTCGCGGTCGAACGGAGAGGAGGTAAGGCGGGGAGGGACATCGCGGCGAGCCTGGACGGAAGTCGCCCCGAGGCAAGGTCATCGCAAATCGGACGGGGGGCGGTCGTGTCGCCCTCCAGCCAGCTCAGCGTGCAATGAAGCGGGCTCGGCGCAAGCGAGCGAACGGGCCCGGGATGCGTGCCGATTGCGCCCCCGACGCGGAGCCGAAATTTCCTGGTGAGAGTCACGGGATGGCCTCGGCGCTCATGGATCTCGCGCGCCAGTTCGTTCGTGCTGCTTCGGCTCGAAGCCGCGGACGCAGGTCGAAGCCCGCGAGTCCGCGGGCTCTCGTGCATCGGCCGAATCCTCTGGCCCTGGACGGAGGCTCGGGGCGGCTTGCGAGCGCGATCGAGGGATCGGCGGCTATTGCATGAAGCAGTAACTACGCGGATTTCTCAACCCGTTGATCGCACTCGCAAATCGCCGAAACCCGCGTATCTGTTCACGAATTCGCTCACCTTCTGAACGCCCGCGAGTCCCCATGGATCGCGGGCGTCGACCTGTGTCGTGGAGAGATGGTGGAGACGCTCCAGGTTCAGGAGCACCATGCACACGTCGGCGCCGGCACACCCACCACCGTGTCACGCACGATCCCAGCGCGCAGCAGGCCGACCGCTGCCCACGTGTGCCGGTCGTCCCGCCGCGCCCGTCCGCCCACGACTGCAAGCCGAGTTCTGCGGCGAGCAGGCGGTGGAACTCCTCACGAGCGACCGGCTGGGCGTTGCAAGGCCGTCGCCGCGAAGCCGTCGGGCGCCAGGTGTCGGCCTCAACAGAGCCTCGCGGAATCCGGCGGTACCACACCCGCGGTGCCGGGTTGGGCGGCGGCGAGGTTCGTGAGCAGCTGCAGCAGCGCTGCGTGCGTGCCTTCAGGGTTGGCGTAGGTGATGAGCTCGATGCCGGCCTCGGCGAGTCGGCGGCGCTCGTACGGGCCGAACTTGCCCTCCGGCATCAGCGCGAAGTGCTGCGGCGCCTGGCCGCGGGCGAACACTCGAGCTGCCCGCACAGATGGTCGAAGTCGGGGTCGCGCAGACCGTAGCCGACGAACAGCAGCGGATGGAAGCGAAACAGCCCCTCGACGAAGCGCCGCAGTTCGGGACGGCCGTGCAGCAAATCCTCGTACTCGCGCTCGCCGAGCACCCACGAGCTGCGGTCTGTGCGGGTGCCGTGGAGTTGAAGGATGTAATGCCGTTGCTGGCCAAGATTGAGGTGTGGCAGGGAGAAGCTCGGCCACTCGCCGGCGAAGGCGCGATCGAGAAGCGATCGAGGTTGGTGGTGACGACCGCGTGCAGCATCGGCGCGAGCCCGGCGAGCGCCCGAGCGAGCGGCGGGGCGGGGAGGCGGCTGTCGTCGAGGGCGCGGGAGACGGCACGGCCGTAAGCAGCGCTGGTCATCGTCGTCTGGACAACGCTCAGGGCGCGGATCAAATCCTCGCGGGCGAGCGCAGCGTCAGCCTCGCCGAGTGCGTGCGCCTCCGTGGGCGAGGCCAGGGCGCGCGCCTCGGCGAGGAGGTACCGGATCAGGCCGGCCCAGGAGGGGAGGCCGCCCGCGTGCGAGACACCGGCTCCAGCGAACACGACGAGACGGCCTTCGAGGTAACGGGCGCGGAGGTCGGCGAGCAGCGAGGACATCGGGGGCTCATCTTTGGGGTTTGAGAGGGCCGTCGAGTTCGGCTTGTAGATTCTGGAGGAGTGTACGAAGCTGCTCGCGCTGGGCAAAGCCTGCGACCTGGCCGCGGCGGTCCATCTCGGCGAGCAGTGTTTTTGCGGTCTGGAGGTGTGTTCGAAGGGACGCCGGGTTTTGTTCGCGTAGGGTGATCTCCATGAAGCGGAGATGCAAGAGAACAACATCAAACACGGCCTGGGCGCTGGTCGGGTCGGCGGCGGCCAGCGCTTCGGCGATCTTGAGGGAACGGTCGAAGTGGCCGCGGGCGGCGGCGAGGTTGCCTGCCTGTACCTCCACGTCCCCGAGCTTTTCTAGGGGGACGGAGAGGTCGCGCTGGGCCTGGGCACTGTTCGGATCGGCGGCAGCCAGCGCTTCGGCTCCCTTGAGGGAGCGGTCGAAGTGGCCGCGGGCGGCAGCGAGGTTGCCCGCCTGCATTTCCACGTCCCCGAGCTTCATCAGGGAGACGGAGATGGCGCGCTGGGCCTGGGTGCTGGTCGGGTCCACGGCGGCCAGCGCTTCGCGGGCCTTGAGGGAGCGGTCGAAGTGGCCGCGGGCGGCAGCGAGATTGCCCGCCTGCACTTCCACGTCCCCGAGCCACTCCAGGGAGACGGAGAGGTCGCGCTGGGCCTGGGTGCTGGTCGGGTCCACGGCGGCCAGCGCTTCGTAGACTTGAGGGAGCGGTCGAAGTGGCCGCGGGCGGCAGCGAGGTTGCCCGCCTTCTCTTCCACGTCCCCGAGCCTCGTCAAGGAGACGGAGAGGTCGCGCTGGGCCTTGGTGCTGGTCGGGTCGACGGCGGCCAGCACTTCGTCGATCTTGAGGGAGCGGTCGAAGTGGCCGCGAGCGGCAGCGAGGTTGCCCGCCTGCACTTCCACATCCCCGAGCTCGATCAGAGAGACGGAGAGGTCGCGCTGGGCCTGGCTGCTGGTCGGGTTGGCGGCGGCCAGCGCTTCGGCGATCTGGAAAAAACGGTCGAAGTGGCCGCGGGCGGCAGCGAGGTTGCCCGCCTGCACTTCCACCTTCCCGAGCTTGATCAGAGAGACGGAGAGGTCGCGCTGGGCCTGGGTGCTGGTCGGGTCGGCGACGGCCAGCGCTTCGCCGATCTTGAGAGAGCGGTCGACGTGGCCGCGAGCGGCGGCGAGGTTGCCCGCCTGTACCTCCAGGTTCCCAAGCCTCTCCAGGGCAACGGAGAGGTCGCGTTGGGGCTGGGTGCTGGTCGGGTCGGCGGCAGCCAGCGCTTCGGCGATCTTGAGGAGACGGTCGAAGTGGCCACGGGCGGCAGCGAGGTTGCCCGCCTGCACTTCCACGTCCCCGAGCTTATCCAGAGAGATGAAGAGGTCGCGCTGCGCCTCGGTGCTGGTCGGGTCGGCGGCGGCCAGCGCATCGCTGATCTTGAGGGAGCGGTCGAAGTGACCGCGAGCGGCGGCCAGGTTTCCACCTGTACCTCCAGGTTTCCAAGCCTCTCCAGGGCAACGGAGAGGTCGCGCTGGGCGGCCGACTGGCCCAGGATCGGGTCGGCGGCGGCCACCGCTTCGGCGATCTTGAGGGAACGGTCGAAGTGGCCGCGGGCGGCGACGAGGTTGCCCGCCTGTACCTCCACCTCCCCGAGCTTGAGCAGGGAGATGGAGAGGCCGCCCAAGGCCCACTGGAACTCGAACTGGTCCTGGATACCGGTCAGATCGGCAGCCTGCATCTCGCGGGCCTTGACGGACCGTTCGAAGAGGCCGCGTGCGGCGATAAGGTTGCCCGCCTGCACCTCCACGTCCCCGAGCCTCTCCAGAGATTCAGAGAGGTCGCTCTGAACCCGATTGCTGGTCGGGTCGGTGGTGGCCAGCACTTCGCGGGCCTTGACGGAACGCTCGAAGTAGCCGCGGGCGGCTACGAGGTTGCCCGCCTGCACTTCCAGGTTCCCAAGCCTCTCCAGGGCGATGGAGAGAGCGCGCTGGGCCTGGGCGCCGGTCGGGTCGGCGGCAGCCAGCAGTTCGCGTGCCTTGACGGAACGTTCGAAGTGGCCGCGGGCGGCGGCGAGGTTGCCCGCGCTCTCCTCCATGCTCCCGCGCTCCTCCAGGGAGATGGAGTTCGCTGCGTCGAGCCACTCCTCGGCGAGCTGTGTCTTCGCCAGTGTCTCGCCGCGCTGCTTCCACGCGTAGACGCTGACCCCGGCCAACGTCAACACGCCGCTTGCCAGCACGGCGATGACCGCAAGACCAGCGCGACGGCGCCGTCGCATGTGCGCGCGCAGGGCGTCTTGATATGCCCTCGGCAGCGAACCGGCAACGGTGCTAGCGCGCAGGAAATACTTTGCCTCGGCGCCGCTCGGCAGGCCGTCGCGGGGGCGGCCGAGTCGGTCCCAACGCGCGGCAGCCTGCGCGAGCTCCGACTCCCGCAGCACCTCAACACGGTCGCGGTCGATGTGGTCGCGCAGCCATTTCCAATTCCGTAAGAGCGCGTCATGGGCGAGGTCGACGCGCCGGCCGTCGCCCTCGGCGCGGACGATGATTAGCCGCATCGACCGCGCGCTGCCGGTCAGGTGGGCGAGCAGGTTCTCGGCAGCCAGGCCACCACCGAGCGGGGTCAGGGCGTCGGTCCGCGGCACCGAGCGCCGGGTCATACGTCCCTGCGAGTCGGCCGCAACGAATTGGCGGAAGAAGGTCCACAGCTCGGCCTCGGCAACCCTCGAGCGCAGCGGTACGAGGGCCTCGTCGGCACGCCCGGTCAGTGCGCCGGCGACGCCGCCAAGCGCCTCGTATTGCGCGTGGGTCAGGTGCCGTCCGGCGCGCTGGTCGTACAGGCTCGTCATTACCGCGGCGACCAGCGGCAGGGCCGTCTCGGGCGTCGCGTCTTCACCTCCGCCGCGCTCGATGTTTCCGGCGTCGGCGAGGACGCGCGCGGCGAGGCCCGGCTCGAGCTCAGCGCGCGCCTTGCGGGCTGGGTGCTCGATCGCCGCGGCGAGCTGCGCCGACCTCAATGTCGCCAGGGTGTAGCGAGCCGGCGGGCTCGTGCTCGTTATGCGCTCGTACAGGGCCGGCAGGCGCGGCAGGTCGCCCAAGAAGTCGCTGCGCAGCGCGGTGATGAGCAGCAGCGGTCGGGGCGAGCGCATGAGCAACTCGGCAAGCGCCGCGGCGAAGCCCTCGCGTGCGCCGGCGTCGGGTACGAGCAGGGCCTCCTCAAGCTGGTCGACGAGCAGCACGAGGCCGTCGCTCGCGGGCAGGCACGCCGCGACGAACTCAACGAGCGCCGCGGCCCGGTGCTGGACCGCGGCCCCGAGCGCGCTTGCCGTCAGGTCGCATAGGCCGTCGCCGATGAGCGCGCGATGGAACTGGTTGGCGAGCTCGACCACCGGTGCGGGGCCGGGTCGCAGGGTGACGGTTCGCCAGGCCCGCGGCACGGCCAGGATTTGCAGCTCGCCTTGCTCCAGCGCCGGCAACAGGCCCGCCTGCAGCAGCGATGACTTGCCGACCCCACTCGGTCCGTCGACCAGCAGCCACGAGTGCGAGGTCCTGCCGGTCTGCCCGAGTTGGGCAACCACGCGCGACAGGTCCTCCTCGCGGCCGAAGAAGTAGCGGCGGTTTCTGGCGGTGAAGGGTTGAAGGCCGGGGTACGGGTTCTCCTCGTCCGGCTCGGCCGCGTCGACTTCGGCCGCCACGGTCGGTACGGGCCGATGGGTGCGGCGCCCGAGTTCGTCGGCGAGCGTCTGCAGGTAGGCCGCGGCCGCGGCGTCGTACTCGCCGGCGAGGGGCACCACCTCGACGCCGCGAGCGCCGAGCGCGGCCCGCTCGCGCAGGGTCGCTGCGGGCACCAGCGCGACGTCGGGGTGCGAGGTCTCAGTCGCTCGACGGCGCTCGTCGGCGACCGGATGCCCGCGGACGTCGAGTAACTCTGAGAGTGCCTCGTCGTCCGGCGCGAAGCCGACAAACAGCACGACATGGTTCCGCAGCAGCGCCGCCAACGCGTGCCGGCGCGGAGCGTCGGCGAGGTGGTCGTTGGCTTGCTGCCGAGCCGTCAGCCTCCACGTGGTCGACTGGCCGACTGTCCCGCGGACCTTGAAGATCACACGTGTCCGTTTGGCCAGGTCCGGAGTGAACTCCTCGATGGTGTGCCAGCGGCCCTCGAAGGCACGCTCGAGCAGTCGGTCGAGGTTGGTGGTGACGAGCGCGTTCAGGCCTGTCGACAACCCGACCAACGCCTGCGCCGACGCCGGCACCGGTACCGGCACCACGGGCTCCCAGGCCGCACGCACGAGGCTCGTGAACGGGGCGCTGCCGATTAGACGCTCAGCGTGCTCGAGCGCGTCCGCGAAGGACCCCGATAGGTCCGGCTCGTGGTGCCCGAGCTCCACGAGCCGCAGTCGACAGCGCTCGATCAGATCGCGGAGTCCCGGCAGCCCGGCCGCCATCGGCACGAGCGGCCCGACGCACACGAGCAGCTTGTGGCGCTCGAGCGCATCGACAAGGGCGAGCTGCTGCTCTGTGGCCATGGACGCGGGCGCATCATCATAACGCCACGGCGAGTGTGCCGCATCTCACAAGTGGATGGGCCTTCCTTCTCCTCTTCAGATGAGGATGCCAACGTGTGTGGCGTGGATGTCCGGCCTATCTGCATCGCCGCGGGGGACGGCGAGCACATTGGCGCGCCCGAGCTCACCCCGAGCAGCCGATTCAAGCGACGGACTCGGGCGGCGCCACGGCGGGTCGAAGAAGCTGGCGACCGCGCCCAGCGAGACACCGATCGCACCGAGCATTTTAACGCTGTAGAAGCCGCCAGGGCCCGTCCCGCGGAGAATGCGGTCGTTGTGCACCTCGTCGCAGGCCGCGCGGTCCAGCCCCGCCAAGCAGCCGTGAGCCACCGCCTGGTAGAGCGGCTGCAGCCCCTTGAGGGTCGCCGGTTGGTGCCACCGAGGCACGCAGATACTCGAAGAGCCGGCGGTGCCCCGCCCGCCACGCCTCGCCGCGGGTCTCCTGAAGCCGCTGGGCGAAGTATTCGCGCACCAGCGGGTGGGCGTCGTAGGCGACTTGCGTCTGGCCCTCGCGCTCCACAGTCAGCAACTGCACGGCCTTCAAGCGCTTGAGCGCCACGTTGCGCTGCACCTCGCTCAGGCCGGCCGCTGCCTCGGTCCACCCTACGATAACAGGCTCCGCCAGCAGCGATGTGAAGACAGGGTCGGCCGCCGGCCGATCGAAGAGGCCCATCAGACGGAGCAGCGCCATCGCCTGCCGGCCCGCCTCGTCGGCCTCGAACCATGCCACGTAGCGGTCCATTACCAGGAACGCATGCCCGCCCTGCTCCTCAACGTCCGCCTCCTCAAAGCGCACTTGGTCGTGCCGTCTTACCTTCGCCGCCGAGCGCGACGAAGGATACGACGCGAGGCCGGCCCGGGCTCGACGCGCTACGGTCCCACCTCTTCGTCGACGCTGTGTGCCGGTCAGAAGCTGGGTTAGCATGTGGGCCGGTGAGAGGACTTCGTTTTTCAATAGCCTTGATGGCGTCCACTTCGCTCGTTTCCTGCCGCGAGCCGCAGAAAGCACCCGTGCAACCCCAGGCTTCAACGTCTCAGCCGGACGTGGGGTCAGACAAGGCAGAAGTGCGGGCGTCCGAGGCTGAGCCGGCCAAGGCTGGCGAGCCGTGTGCATCCGGCATGGCATTGGTCGAGGGGGACAGCCGACTGACAAGCAGGTCAAGCGCTGGAAAGAGCTCTACCCCGCGGTGTCGCCACCCTCTGAGTTTCCACCGGCTGGCGCCGACCCGCGGGGATGAAACGGCCCTGGGCCCCCCGGAGGGGCCTTGGCGGGCATTGCGCGGTTTCGCGCGGCGGAGTATTTCGCCGCGAATGCCGGCGAAGAGGTCGTTCACGCACTGGTGCAGGGTGAGCCCGTTTCTGAGTTGGACCGGAGGGCCCGTGAGCACCCTTGGTTGCGAGCAGGAGGTCCTTGGACCTGCTGGAGCGCGTTTGAGAGACTTCGAGTTAGGGGCCCTCATGCCGGCGTTCTTCACGGAGGATCGCCATGGAAGTGATGTACGGGACTTGTGCAGGCATGGATGTCCACAAGGACAGCATCGTTGTCTGCGTGCGACGCATGAAGGGCAACAAGGTCGACCGGGAGGTCCGGACCTTCGGCACGATGACCTCGGAGTTGATTCGGCTCGGGGACTGGCTCGAGGACAGCGGCTGTACGATCGCAGTCATCGAAGCGACCGGCGTGTACTGGAAGCCCGTCTGGCAACTCCTCGCGGGTCGTGTCGAACTGGTGCTGGCGAACGCGCACGAGGTTCGCAACGTGCCTGGTCGCAAGACCGACATGAACGACGCGATGTGGCTCGCGGACTTGATCGCGCACGGGCTCGTGCGCGCGAGCTTCGTGCCCCCCGAGCCGATCGCAGATCTGCGGGATCTGACCCGGACGCGCAAGCAGCTCTCGCGCGAGGTCGTCGAGCATACACAGCGGATCCAGAAGGTGCTGGAGACCTGCAACATCAAGCTCGCCTCGGTCGCCTCCAACATTCTCGGCAAGAGCGGGCGGGCGATGCTCGAGGCGATGGTTGCGGGCGAGTCCGATCCCGTGAAGCTCGCCGGCCTCGCTCGCGGGACGCTGAAGGGCAAGCGCGGCAAGCTCATGGAAGCGCTCCGCGGCCGCGTGCGCGATCATCACCGCATGCTCATCTCGACCCACCTCCGGCTCATCGACTCGCTGCAGGCATCGATCGCTGAACTCGAGAAGCGGATCGAGGAAGAGCTGCGCCCTTTTGCTAAGGCCGTCGAGCTACTCCAGACGATCCCTGGAGTCGGACCGACGGCCGCGCAGACCATCATCGCCGAGGTCGGCGTCGATATGAGCCGCTTCCGTTCCGCAGGCCATCTGCGCTCGTGGGCAGGCCTGTGCCCCCGCATGGACGAGAGCGCCGGCAAGCGCCGCTCCAACCGCATGCGCAAGGGCAATGCGTGGCTCAAGACGATCCTCATCCAAAGCGCATGGTCCGGCATCCGCAAGGAAGGCTACCTCTGCGCGCTCTTTCATCGCGTCCGAGCGCGACAGGGCAAGAAGAAGGCGATCGCCGCCGTCGCCGCCGCGATCCTCACCGCGGTCCACGGGATGCTCCGTGACGGGGAACCTTACCGCGACCTCGGCGCCGAACATTTCAACCGCCACGACCGCGAGCGCGCTGCGTCCCGCCTCGTTCGCCGCATCCGCGACCTCGGCTACGAGGTCGAGATGCGCCCGGCGGCCTGACAACCCCGCCCCCGCAAAGCCCGGGCCGCGCGACGAACAGACGTCCCGTGAACCCAGGCCCAGGCCGCGCGGAGAGGGCCGTTTCTTGAGAGAGTGCGCCGCCCAGCCGTCGATGTCGCCGGAGAGGTAGAACCAGACGTTCTTGGCCCGGTCCTCGGACAGCGTCTTGTTGTCCTTCTTGGAGCCGACAGTGTCGGTGTGCCCCACGACGAGCAGCTTCTTGTCCTGGTGCTCGTAGAGAAACCGCAGAGCTGCGGCGGCGACCTCGATGCCCGGGACCCGATCAGGACCGGGCTCGTCGGGTGCCAGGCGCTCGACGTCCGGCAGCAAGATCTCGCGGTCCTCGAAGAACGAGAACCGCGCGACCTCGAGGATGTGCAGTTGGGGCGCTGCACGACGATCCGAGTCTCGGCGCCGGTGTCGAGAGGGAACAAGTCGAGCGAACCGTCGAGGCGCGCCCGGACTTTGATCGTGCGCGCGGTCATCGTGTGAAGCCTCGCCGAATGTCCTTGAGCTCGACCCAGCACCGACCCGGGTCGATGTCCTCGACAAGGACGTAGCCTTGCCCATCGAGTGCACCGGTCCGAGTAGAACCGTCCGGCAAGCGCATCTGGAAGCGCAGCTTTGGCAGCGGCCGCGCAGGTTCTTCGTCGTCCACGACGCTCAACGCGACCCAAGTCAGCGGCTTCATGCGGATCTCGGGCTCTGCTTCCTGCCGCCGCGTCTGAACCGCAGGACCCCCCATCGCCCGCGCTCGTCCTCGAGCTCGATCATCAGGAAGGAGCTAGTCAGGAGATGCTCGAGACCCTGCTGCCGTCGATCGAAGCCGTACCGCATGGTCAGGTCCCCCAAGAAACCCGTGCCGAAGCCCATCACGTCGGGGCGCAGCAGTTCTCGGGCGAGCGACACAGCCAGGGTCGGCGTGATCGCATGCACCCGATGCGACGCCACAGAGATCACCTCTCGGTTGCGGCGGATTTCAACCGAACCGTTCGAGGAGGGCCGATGGAGCGCCGTGCGCCGCACCAGCAGCACGCGTTGTCCCAAGCCGAGTCGTACTTCAGCCTCCTCGTCGAACATCCGGCCGGCGATGATAGGGATTTCCCCCTCGGATGTGGGGGGCTGTCTGCAGATGAGAGACCTCTCGTTCTGGCGGCGATGCTCGATGCCGCCCGAGTTCGTGAGCGTTCGCGCGCCGCTCACCCGAATCGGTCGGCTTGCTCAAGAGTCTTGGTTTGCATGACCGAGAAGCTGCTGACCCCGATCGTCCTCGAGAGCTTTGACCTCCACGCCGCCGAGCGACTCCTCTGCGAGAGGGCGCTCCAAGACGGCGGGACGGAGCCTGTCAATGACTTTGAGACACGGTGCTGATCAGGTTTAGTGAATGTGAGATTTCACCGGAGAGGTGCTCCGAAGGTGGATCCATCGCGATGCACCTGTCCGTAAGGACATGGACTTCGTACTCGCGAGGGCCGCGCTCGGGGCGGCCCGGAGGGTTGATGTAGACCGCGGCGGCAGGCCGGTGCGGCGTGGGTCTTCCATGGACGAAGCGCTCCGGGTGGGCGGCGTAGGCGGCGTGGAGGGCGGCAGTCCGGACGGACAGGACGGCCTCGGTGCGGCCGTAATGCACGTCCGCGGGGGCGAGGAAGGCGATGCCGGAGTGACGGTGGTGGTGGTTGTAGCCGTCGATGAAGCGGGCGCAGAAGGTGTGTGCTTCGTCGTAGGAGGCGAAGCGGTCGGGGTAGTCGTGGGTGTACTTGAGGGTCTTGAAGTGGGCCTCGGAGTAGGGATTGTCGTCGCTGACGTGGGGCCGGCTGTGCGAGCGGCGGGCGCCCAGGGCTTGGTAGAGGTCGGCGAGCTCGCGGGACGTCTGGACGGCGCCGCGATCGGCGTGAATGGTCAATTGATCAGGTCTAATTGTTGTTTGTCGTAGGTGGTGCGGAGCAGGCGCGCGGCGAGGTCGGCGCTCTCGCGGTGCGCCAGGGTCCAGCCGACGACGCAGCGGCTGTAGATGTCGAGCAGGACGTACAGGTAGTAGTATTGGCCCCGGGTCGGTCCTCGCAGCCAGGTGACGTCCCACGACCACACCTGGTTCGGCGCGGTCGCCAGCAGCTCGGGGCGCTTGTACTCGGTGTGCCGCCGCTGCTGCCGGCGCTCCCGGACCTCGCCATCCTGCGCGAGCAGGCGATACATCGTCCGCGCGCTGCACACCCAGCGCCCCTCGTCGAGCAGGAGCGCCACGATGACCTCGGGCGCCTTGTCGACGAAGCGCTCGCTGTGCAGCATCTCCAGCACCTCCTGGCGCTCTCCAGGGCTCAGCGCTCGCGGCGTCCTCCGCGGTCTCGGCGACTTCACCGGCGCGGGGCGGCGACGGCGGTACACGGTGGCGCGCGAGACGCCCAGCGCCTCGCACGCCTGCCGCAGACCTGTCCTCTCAGACAGCTCGCCCGCCTGCGCGATCAGGTCTTCTCGGACGGCTCGATCGTCGCGAGCGGGATCCCGAGCAATTGCGAGACTTTTTTGGACGTCGATGATCAGCTCCGCCGTCTCGAGCTTGTGCTCGAGCTGCGCCACCCGGCGGCGCAGGCGCTCCAGTTCTTTCTGCTCGGGGTCCTGCTTCGGCTTCGGTCCACGCTTCTTCGGCTTCAACGCCCCCAGGGTACCCTCGTCCCGCTGGCGCCTCCAGGTCGACAACAGCGAGCTGTACAGGCCCTCCTTGCGCAGGATGGCGCCGATCTGTCCCTCGCTCGCGTGGTCGGTCTGCGCGAGGATCTTCAACTTGTACGCGGGCGTGAAGCGGCGTCGCGGCGTCTTCTCGGCGGTCTCGGGGTTAGGCTCTCGTGCTTGAGTCGCCATCAGGTCCATGCCTCCGTTGCATCGCCCGATTCCAGGTAGAACTCCACCCTCAGGTGCTCTTCGCGGGGCATCGAACCCGGCGAAGCAAGGATTTCGATCGGGCTACACCGTTGCTGACTCGTCGCATCGCCGGCCGACGATCTCGACCCGCTCTCATCCCGCCTACTCGACGGCTCCTCGTTGCTCCTCGTTTCGAAGGCGCGCCTGATGTTCGTGGTCGCCGCAGGCACAGCAAGACTTTCGACCGGACTACACCGTTGCTGATTCGTCGCATCGATGGCCGACGACCTCGTCCTGCTCACACCCTGCCTACGCGATTGCTCCGGGCTGCCGCTCTCTTGGAAAACCCTCCTGGTGCTCGATGCCGCCGCAGGCGCAGCAAGACTTTCGACCAGACTACGCCGTTGCTGACTCGTTGCATCGGCGGCCAACGACCTCGTCCTGCTCACACAACGCCTACTCGATTGCTCCGGGTTGCCGCTTCTCTGGATGGTTGGTTTGCTCATGCTCTGGATTCACGGACTCGCCCTGCTCTCTAAACTTCGCGGGGACCGTGTCTCACAAGACATTGTCAGGTAGGGGCGCAGCGATGGACGAGATCCTGCGCATGGCTGGGACGGTTGAGAACGTCTACGTGGTGACGGTTCAGCCCTGGACGCTCACGGCGACCCTGCACCCGCGTGCGCGGTGGGCCGGCATCGCTGACACGCACACCTGCTCGATGGGGCCGATCACGGCGTTGCACCGCGGGTTCGCGGCGAGCGTCCTCGTCGGTCTCGCCGCGGTGTCGGCAACGGCGGAACGCGCAGCGGACGACGCCTAGGGCGACGACGACGACGAGACGATCGACGCCCACGCGATCGTGCAGGTCGACGAGGACTTCAAGTAGGGGGTGGATGATGAAGCGCATGGTTGTTGGCGGGCTCGCCGCGGCGGGCGTGGTCGGTGCAGGGGTCTGGCTCAAGCGACAGGTCACGCAACAGTCGCAGCTTCTCCCCCCGAGCCCGACACGCAGGTTCCGCTCGTGATCCCCGGTCGCGTCGCGGTCGAGCGCCTCTTCGGAGGTGGCGATGCTCGGACGAAGGCTCCGCTCGTGCTGTTTTTGCATGGCGTCGGCGCAGACGAGACGCAGCTCGCGCCGTACGTGCTCTCCAACCGGCCCATGCGGCTCGTGTTTCTGCGTGGTGGTCTCAAGAGCGGTAGCGGGTTTCAGTGGTTCCGCGCGCGCTACAAGGACAACGCAGCGGCATTCATCTCCGATGTCTCACGCGCCGCGTCCGAGATCGTGACGGTGCTGGACCAGATCGCCACTCAGCGGCTCTACACGGAGCGGATCGTCGTCGGATACAGCCAGGGCGCGCACATCGCCTGGTGGTTGGCGACCAGCGGCCGCGTCGATCGTGTGGTCGCCATGTCGGGTGCGTTACCGGAGAGCTTCAAGCCGCCGCGTCCGTCCCGACAGGTGCGGATCGAAGCGGTCCACGGCATGCGTGACCCCGTGGTCCCCTACAGCGCTGGTCAGGCGACGGCGCGGACCTTCCAGGCAATGGGCTATCCAGTCCGTCTAACGACGCTGCGCCTTGCGGGACATGGCCTTTCGAGCATGGGCGCGGCGCTCGCTCCGGCGCTCGAGCGAGCGGCGGGCGGCCTCGCCAGCGTTTCCAGCTTCGTTCGGACTTCTTGACGAGCGACCCTCTTGAGGGCGGATGAGGTGGACAGTGAATGCGAGAGCTCTTCCTTATAATATAGGGGGTCGTCGGGCTCTCTCGGTCACCGCGAACATTCCCGAGGGGATCTGCCCCGAACAACGTTTCGACGGAGTGAGCTCTCGCCAAACTCAAAACCTCCCGCCGCCTCTCATGACCGTTGAGGAGCTCGCTGTACTGCTCCGCACGAGCAAAGGAGCCGTCTACGCCAGGGTCTCCCGCGGCGGCGTACCTGGGGTAGTGCGGCTCGGCCGAACCATTCGCTTCGACCCTCGGATCATCGCACAATGGCTCTCGGCGAAAAGTGCGAGCGCGGGAGGTCAACCATGATCACGCTGCGCCCGTGGAAGGGATCGAAGAATGAATTCGAAGTTGACGTTCGCGTCGAAAACGCAGTGGGGCGCAAGCTCCGCCAACGAGTCAAGGCGCCGGTCACCGGCAGGTCCGCTGCCGAACGGTGGGCCAAGGCGCTCGAGCAGGAGCTCCTCGCTCAACTCCTCGCGCCCGAGCCCGAGCCCGAGAAGCCGCCACCCCCGACGTTCGAGGAGTTTGCCAAGACCTTCCTCGACCTGTGCCAGGCCGACCGACTCGGGACCAACACGCTCGTGAACTACGACGTCCATCTGCGCGTGTACCTGCTCCCGGTACTGGCTCGGCGGCGCCTCGACGAGGTGACGCCCAAGGACATCACCGCGATCAAGAAGTCTCTGGTGAGCAAGTCGCACAACACGATGTGCGAGGTGCTCAAGACTCTCCGCCGGCTGTTCAACCGGGCCATCGCAGAGAAGGAGATCCAGTGCGCTCCGGTGGATTTCGAGATTCCTCGTCGGAAGCGCAAGCCCGCGGTCGCGTACGACGACCAGGAGCAGGCGGCGCTGCTTGCCGCGGCCCAAGCGCTCGGGCCGAGGTTCGTCGTCATCGTCTTGTTGGGGCTCGACGGTGGTCTTCGCCGTGGAGAAATCCTCGCTCTCAAATAGACGGACATCAATCTCAAGCGAGGGCTGATGACCATCCGTCACAACCTCGTCCGGGGTAAGCTGGACCTCCCGAAGGGCAGGACCGAGGACGAGGTCGGCCTCACGGCGCGCCTCGCTGAGGTCTTGCGCGGGTTCCCGGCCCTCGGCCCGTTCGTGCTGGACAACAACGGGAGCCATTTCAAGGAGAACAACATGAACAAATGGATGAGGGCGCTCGTGAAGGGCGCGGGCTTGCCCTGGCGTGGCACTCATGTGCTCCGCAAGTCGTGCGGCACCCGGATCGCGGAGGGCGGTGGGGGCGTGGCAGCCGTCGCTAGCCACCTCCGCCACAAGAGTCTGCAGACCGCGAGCGACTATGTTGACCGCCGTGGCGGCAGCTCTGGCGCGATTCGCGCGTTGGAGACGTCGGGGAGACGCACTCCCGAGCACGCCTAAGTGCTCGGAACTTTAGAAAGAATTCGGCTTACGCCTACTGCATGAAGCAATAGATCGGCTTCTTCCAGGCGCACGATTGCTGGCAGACGAATTGCGTCCACAGGCCGTCGGCCTTGTTCCACTGGCCGCCGCCGGTGAAGCCGGGGGCGTTGCTGGTCCAGTTCTGGCAATCGGTGAAGTCGGCGAACATGGTGCCGTTGGTGATGGTATTGGTGAAGGTGAGCTGGGAGACGCCGCTGCAGACGTTGGCGTCGGAGCCGGGCGGGGTCTTGAGCTCGGAGAGGTTGATGGCGGCGGCGATGGTGCCGTCGATGAGGTCGGCCCAGTTGTTGGCGACGAGGACGCCGTCGCGGCGGGCGTAGGGGATGGCCGACTTGGTGAAGCGGGTGACGGGGGTGCCGGTGTCGTCGCTCAGCCAGGCGCGGTAGGTGCCGGGGAGGCCGGCGGCCTGGGCGGCGGCCTGGCACTTCATGTCGGCGCCGGCGAGGCCGCCGAGGTTGCCGTCGAAGCCCTGGCTGGTGGCGAACACGACCTTGTGCGCCTTGCACTTCGAGCTGCAACCGTCACCCTCGGCGAGGTTGCCGTCCTCGCAGTTCTCGCCGGCGGCGCTGTTGATGACGCCGTCGTTGCAGGCGGCGAAGGTGCAGTCGAGGTCGCAGGTGGAGGTCTGGCCGCCGTGATCGCAGGCCTCGCCGGCGCTCTCGTTGAGGACCTCGTCGCCGCAGACGACGGCGGTGCAGTCGTCGTCGCAGGTGGCGGTCTCGGTGCCGGCGTCGCAGGTCTCCCCGGCGGCGCCGTTGACGGTCTGGTCGCCGCACACCGCGAGGGTGCAGTCGCTGTCGCAGGTGGGGCTGTCGCCGCCGGTGTCGCAGGCCTCGCCGCTGGCCGGGTTGTGGTGGGCGTCGCCGCACTGCGGGAGGGTGCAGTCGCTGTCGCAGGCGGGGCTGTCGCCGGCGTCGTCGCACTCCTCGGTGCCGGCGAGGACGAAGCCGTCGCCGCACACCGCGAGCTTGCACAGGGTGGTGCAGGCGTCGTCGTCGAGGGCGTTGCCGTCGTCGCACGCCTCGTCCATCTGCAAGATGCCGTCGCCGCAGGTGGCGAGGGCGCACGCGTTGGTGCAGGCGTCGTCGTTGACGTCGTTGCCGTCGTCGCAGGCCTCGAGCAGCTCGTGGACGATGCCGTCGCCGCACTCGGCGAGGACGCAGCCGACCAGACAGTCGTCGTTGTCGAGGTCGTTGCCGTCGTCGCACGGCTCGACGCCGACCTGGATGACGCCGTCGCCGCACACGGCGGTGGTGCAGGCGTTGGTGCAATCGTCGCCGTCGTCGAGGTTGCCGTCGTCGCAATCCTCGGTGAGCTGGACGATGCCGTCGCCGCACACGGGGAGGCGACAGCCGGTCGAACAGCCGTCGCCCTCGATGTCGTTGCCGTCGTCACACTCCTCGCCGACGAGCTCCTGGACGATGCCGTCGCCGCACACGGCGGCGATGCAGGCGTTGGAGCAGGCGTTGAGATCGACGAGGTCGCCGTCGTCGCACTCCTCGCCCGGATCGATCTGACCGTCGCCGCAGATCGGCGGCGGACCGGTGGTGCTGTCGGTCTCGCCGGTGGTGGTGGTGGTCGAGGTCGAAGTGGTGGTCGAGGTGGCGGTGCCGTCGGTGATGGTGCCGTCGGTGACGGTGCCGTCGGTGCTCGTGATCGCGGTGTCGGTGGCAGGCTCGGTGGTCGGCTCCAGGGTGGTGCCGGTCTCGGTGCCGCTCATGGTGCCGGTCTCGGTGGTCGGCGCAGTCGTGGTCGGCAGATCGGGGCCGGTGGTGCTGCCCGCCGTGGTGGTGCCGTCGGTGTCGGTGGTGCCGGTGCCGGAGTCCGTGAGCACTGCGGTGTCGGTGCGACCACAGGCGAGGGCCGAGGCGAGCATCACGAGACCCAGCGAACGACAAGCGAAGCTGTAAGCGAGCATGTCGCGAGGGTACGAGAGTCGAACGAAGGCCGGCAACTCGCGCCGCCGCAGCCGACGTCCGCGGGCAGGTGCGCCCTGGGCCCACCCATCCGGCCGAAGCCGCGCCCGCGGAGCGGCGACGGAGGAAGATGCAGCGCGTCCGTGCGCGGACCGTTACGCGGGCGTCAGGTCGGCGCAGGCCGCCGCGCGATAGCGACGTGAAGGCGGCAGGCGCGGCGGGTCCTCACGCCGAACGACGCGAGGACCACGAAGGTGGAGCGCGGCGATCGCTTCCGCGGCGAGGACGGGTCGAGAGGAGGCGCGCCGCTCGATGGCGAGACTTCGCCCTCCGCGGCTGCGGGGCGAGCCGTTCGACGATGCGAACAGGGCGCGACCTCCTGGCTGAACCTCGGGCCGCGAGGGAGAGCATCGACGATGCGAACAGGTCAGGCGGGCTCGTCGCGCCCAGTCGAGGTCGATGCTCTCGCCGCCTCGGGCAGCGAGGGGAGAGCATCGGTGGTGCGAACAGGTCAGGCGAGATCGTGGCGCCACTCGATGTCGATGCCCTCGCCCTCCTCGGGCACGTGCTTGCGCAGCAGGGCGAGCAGCTCGGCGTCGACCTGGTTCTCCTCGAGGTAATCGAGGGTGTCGCGGTCGATGTAGTAGTCGCGGTCGTCGGCGCTCTCCTCGACGAGGAGATCGATGAGGTCGCGCAGCTGGTCGTCGGTGATAGGTCCGATCAGGGCGCCGGTCTGCTTGTTGTAGAGGCGAGTCACGCGGGGATGGTAGCCGGTCCGGGGCGGCGGCGCGACGCATGGCCGCACTGGGGGCGTTTGGACCGCCGGCGGCCGCGCGGGGGCGGCTCGGTTCGCTCGCGGCGCGGTCGTCCGCCCGGCCCGGCAGGACCTGGTCGATGGGGCAGGTGCTGGGCGCGGGGGACGTTCGCGGGGACGCGGTCGTCGGCGCGGCGCGGAAGACCTGGCTGATGGGACATGTCCCGGCCGCGGAGATGTTCGCGCGGACGCGGTCGCCGCGGTTCAGGAAGACCTGGCCGATGGGGCAGGTCTCATCCGCGGAGACGTTCGCGCGGGCGCGGTCGTCCGCGCGATCCAGGAACCTGGCCGAGGGGACAGGCCTGCTCGCGCGGGCGGACCTGGCCTGCGGGACAGGTCAGACGGGACAGCCGGGCTCGCCCATGTCGCAGCAGAGGCAGGCGGAGGTGCCCATGTCTTCGCCGCAGAAGCCGTGGTCGTACAGGGTCATCATGGCGTCGCCGACCTCGGTGCACTGGACGAAGCAGTCGAACTGCGACAGCTTGCCGTAGATGCAGGTGTTGAGGTTGGTGTCGTCCTCGCAGCTGGCGGGGTCGCTGTTCTCGCAGGGGGTGCCGGGGCCGTCGCCGCAGATGAACTCGACGGTCTTGCCGGTGTCGACGCAGCCGTAGGCGAAGTCGTAGCCGTCGAAGCTGCAGCTGTCCTTGGCGAGGTTGGGCTCGAGCACCCAGGTGGCGCCGTCGCAGCGGTAGACCTGGCTGCCCTCGGGGCCGCAGGCCTCGGTCATCGTGCACCAGAACTGGCCGTTCTGGCAGTCCTCCGGCGGGGGCTGCTCGCCCTGGCACTCGACGCCGCCGGTGGTGGTGCCCTCGCTGGTCTCGGTGGTCTCGGTGGTGCTCGCCGTCGCCTCGGTGGTGGTCGTGGTCGAGCTGGTCTCGGGCAGCGTGGTCGACTCGGTGGTGCCGGGGCCGGTGGTGGTGGTCGGCTCGCTGGTCGAGGTCGGCTCGACGGTGGTGGTGCCGACGCTCGAGACGGTGGTGGTGTCCTCGACCGGACAGCAGGACAGGTCGTCCAGGTCGTCGCTGCAGTACTCGAAGCCCTCGTTGCAGTAGCAGGTCTCGCCGTCGAGGTACGAGTTGGGGTCGTCGCACACGAACTCGCCGGTGTCGGAGTCGGAGGTGTTCGTGGTGTTGCCGCCGCCGATGATGCAGGCCGACGCGAGCCCCAGGAGGGCCAGGAGCGCGATTTTGCGAGGTAAGCGAGCCATGGCGAAAAAATGACACAAACCCGCCGCGCGCGTCAGGGCAGTTATCGCCCGTGTCGCACAGGAAGCGGAAGCTGTAGCCGCCCGGCTGGGGCAGGGCCTTGTAGCTCTTCACGCTGCCGTCCTGGTTCCACTGGTAGAGCATCGAGCAGCCGTCGCACGCCCCGAGCTCGTCGGGCTCGCCGCTGCCGACGGCGACGTCGCTGACGAACCACGCCTGGTCGTCGCCGGCGCGCCACTCGGGACAGTCGAGCCCGTTGAGCGGCGCGTCGACGCAGCTCTCGCCCGCGGTGACCGGATAAATCCCGAGGATCTGCAGGTAGTCGGCGCCGCTCTTCACGGTGCCGCCCCCGACCGGCTCGAGGTTGTCGCCGGTGGCGACCTGGAAGGCGGCCCCCAGGTGCGCCGCGCTGCGCGGGATGAACAGCTGCATGCCCCAGTCGGCGCAGGCGGCCTCGGCGGTGGCGGCGGTGGCCGGGCTCGGGTTCATGCCGGCGGCGACGTCGACCTTGAGGAAGGTGTAGCCGCCGCCGTCGACGGCCGGATCGAGGGCGCACCAGACGTCGATCGGGTCCATGATGCCCTCGCGGCGGACGCTGAAGACGCCGCTGACGGCCTCGGGGGCGGCCTCCTGCCACTCGAGGCAGCTGTGGGCGTACCGGCAGGTGGGCAGGCAGTCGGGGCCGTCCTCGCAGTCCTCGTTCTCGGGGTCGACCTGGCCGTCGCCGCAGCCGGGGGCGGCGGCGCTGCAGTCGGCGAGGCAACTGCCGTAGGTGCCGTCGTTGGTGCCGTCGTCGCAGACCTCGTCGCCGTTGAGGACGCCGTCGCCGCAGGCGGGCAGGAGGCAGGCGGTGGTGCAGGCGCCGTCGTCGGCGTTGTCGGGGCCGAGGTCGCACTCCTCGGCGTCCTTGGCGACGAGGCCGTCGCCGCAGGTGGCGTTGCGACAGTCGCTCGTGCAGGCGCCGTCGTCGGCGTTGTCGGGGCCGAGGTCGCACTGCTCGTCGGCGTCGACGAAGCCGTCGCCGCACACGGGCTCGCCCGTGGTGCCGGGCTCGCTCGTGGTCGGCTCGCCGGTGGTCGGCTCGGTCGCGGAGGGGCCGGTGGTGTCGACGCCGGTGGTGGTGCCGGGGCCGGTGCTCGCGGTCGACTCGGTCTCGGTGTTGGCGTTGGGGTCGAGGCAGGCCTGCAGGGCCAGGGCCGTGACGCTCAGTTGCAGCGAGATCCAGAGGCGCGGCGCGGTGGGCATGTTCGAGGGATTTGTCCACGATTCAGCCGGGGCCGCAAGGGGCGCGAGGCGAGGCGAGCTGAATCAAAAGACAGGGGGCGCGGCGTCGAGGTCGTGAGAGGTGGCGCGGTGCGACGCCGGGCGTGGCTCGCGGTCTCGTGAGGCGGGCGCGGGCGAGGCGACCCGCGGGGCCGACTTCGAGGTCGTGAGCGGCGCGGTGGACGAGGTAGAGGTCGCGTGACGCGGACTCGGGGACGGTGAGGGCGAGGTCGTGAGACGAGACAGAGGTCGCGTGACTCGGACTCGGGGGACCTCGAGGGCGAGGTCGTGAGACGAGGCAGAGGTCGGCGTGACGAGGACTCGGGGACGGTGAGGGCGAGGTCGTGAGATGCGAGGCAGAGGTCGGCGTGACGCGGATCCGGGGACGGTGAAGGTCGTGAGATGCGAGGCAGAGGTCGGCGTGACGCAGACTCGGGGACGGTGAGGGCGAGGTCTTGAGCTGCGAGGCAGAGGTCGGCGTGACGCGGACCCGGGGACGGTGAAGGTCGTGAGATGCGGTCGTGCCGCTTCGACGCGGCCTTGCAGCCGCGACCTGGCGGACGGGCGCTGCGACACGGCTGCGGGCGTCGGACGGGGGACGTGAAGAGGCCGCGGACCCTGACGGGCTCGCGGCCTCGTGGACGGCCGGGGGGCGTGTCAGCGGGACTTGACCTCGAAGCCGAGGGCGCGGCGGGCTCCGACGTAGGCGGGGCTGACCGCGAACACCAGGAGGTCGCGCAGGTCGGCGTCGAAGGCCGCGCGGGCCTTGAGGGCGGCGCTGCGTTCGCCTGGCTCTTGGGGCAGGCCGAGGATGTCGAGGGCGGCGCCGAGGTTGCGCGACAGGCACAGGCCGACGCGGTCGCCGGAGCGCTGGACCCACGCCCGCCAGTCGCGGCTGTCGAAGCCCTCCTGCTCGCGCTCCTTGAAGCCGGTGCTGAGCTGACGGGCCAGGCGGATCGGCAGCTTGCGCGCGAGGGTCTGGCCGAGCCGTGTGGCCAGGTCGGCCTCGTCGCGGGCGCGCACCCGCCGGGTGTGGCGCGGGTGGAAGGCCTGCAGCGCGGCCGCGAGGACGCCGGCGAACAGCGGCTTCGGCAGGCCGGAGACGAGGATCGCGGCGGGGCGGGTGAAGAACAGCGCGCGCCCGAGGGCGAAGCGCAGCCGCGGGGCGGTGGTCTCGGCGCGGGCGGCCGGGCCGACGACGATCACCGGCGGATGCACGCACGAGACGCTGGTCCAGCCGCCCTCGACGCGCATGTCGGGGAGCAGCTCGACGTCGGCGAGGCGCACGCCCTGGGCCGGCATCTGGGTGCCGAGCTCGGTCCAGACCTTCCACAGGAGGGTGTCCTTGTCGGTCTCGGCCTCGATCCAGGCGGCCTCGCTGAACTGCGGGCGCGGCAGCTCCTCCGCCAACAGCTCGGCGGCGCCCTCCCACAGGGCGGTGAGGGCCGGGACCACGCCGGCGTCGGCGGGGGCCGGGTCGATGACCATGGTGGGGTCGAGCTTGCCGCCGCGCACCGACAGCAGCTCGTGGCTGGTGAGGAAGGCGCCGGCCTCGGCGTGGCCGGGGCTGACGATCCGCAAGAGCTGGTGGATGGCGTGGGCGCGGCCCTCCTCGCCGTTCTCGGCGCAGTGGCGGGCGAGCGCGGCCAGGCTGGCCTCGTCGAGCGGGTCGAGGTGGAGCAGGGCGTCGGAGTTGCTGCGCACCTGCGGGCCCTGGATCTTCTCGTCGGCGTAGAGCCGGGCGAGCTGGCGCCGCGGGGCCAGGCCGAGGCCGGTGGGGTCGAGCTCGGCGGCCCGCTCGAGCAGCCGGATCGCCTGCGCGGGCCGGCTGTCCTTCGGGTCAGGCGGGGGCTCGGCCTGGACCACGAGGTCGGCCAGGCGGACCAGCAGGCGCTGGCGATCGCGGGCCTCGCTCAGGTCACCAGGCGGCTTCTGGACGCTGTCGCGCGCCAGGTAGGCGCCCACCGCCGGCTCGATCTGTTCGACGGTGCCACAGGCCCGCAGGGCGTCGACGAGGCCGTGGATCGGGGCGGCGGCGTCGGGCAGCAGCTCGACGGCGGCGCGGGCGTAGGCGAGCGCGCGCTCGGGGTCGCCGGGCTCGCCGCGCTGGAGGGCGATCTTGACGCCCTCGAGCAGGAAGCCGGCCCGCTTGGCCTCGCGCAGGTCGGGGTGGTGCAGCAGGCGGTCGAGGCAGCCGAGGGCGATGCCGGCGTTGCGCGAGACGGCGGTCCAGAAGGCGGCCTCGAGCTGGCGGCGGTCGAGAACCGGGTGCGGGATGTGCTGGATCAGGGCGAGGCCGGCCTGGACGGCGTCGAAGGCGGCGCCGAGGATCTTCTGCGCGGAGGCGCTGACGACGGTCTCTTCGCCGGTCTCGGCGGCGGCCCCGGCCGCCTCGTGGAACAGCATGCCGGCGGCGAGCAGGGCCCGGCCGCGGGCCTCGGGGTCCTGCTCGAGGTCGGCGAGGGCGAGGGTGTGCTCGGCGGCGTCGACCAGTCTGCCTGACTCTT
The DNA here is from genome assembly GCF_026626665.1 of Nannocystis pusilla. Classification (GTDB taxonomy): domain Bacteria; phylum Myxococcota_A; class Polyangia; order Nannocystales; family Nannocystaceae; genus Nannocystis; species Nannocystis pusilla. The sequence goes on along the minus strand of NZ_JAPNKE010000002.1, from coordinate 3,672,853 downwards.
GGGCCAGCTGAGCCAGCGCGGCGCGGGCCTTGCGGTGGCGCGGGGCCAGCTCGAGGGCGCGGGCGTAGCGGGCGGCGAGGCGCTCGGCGGGGGCGTTCTGCTTGGCGTCGCACTCGGCGGCGAGGATCAGCAGGTCGGCGACCACGGGGGCGCGCTCGGGCGGGACCGGGGTGCCGGCGGCGAGGCGCTGCTCGACCGGCTCGAGGGCGGCGACGGCGTCGCGGTGGCGGCCGGCGGCGGCGCGGTTGTGGGCCATGGCGGCGCGGATCTCGAGGTCGTCGGGGACGTGGCGCAGGGCCATCGAGAGGCGGCGGTAGGCCTCGTTGGCGCGGTCGGTCTGTTCGAACAGGTGGGCCAGCATCAAGAGGCCCTCGACCAGGCGCGGCTGGTCGCGGGTGAGGCCGAACGCCTCGACCGCGGCCTCGAGGATGGCCTCGGCCTCGGCGTGCAGGCCGGCGTCGATGAGGGCCGCGCCGAGGGCCAGGCGCGCGGGCGCGTGGTCGGGGTCGGCGGCGAGGGCGGCCTCGAAGCGCTGGCGGGCGCGCGCGAGCTCCTGGCCGCCGCGCAGCAGGGCGCGGCCGCTCTCGGTGAGGATCCGGGCGCGGATCTCGGGGTCGTCGATCTGGGCCAGCTGGGCGTCGAGCAGGGCGTCGGCGCCGTCGAGGTCGCCGGCGGCCAGGCGCAGGCCGACCAGGCCCTCGATCGCCTGCGACAGCCGGCGGCTGCGCTGCGGGGCGCCGGGGGCCAGCTCGGCGAGGACGCGGGTGTACATGGGCGGCCAGCTCGGGCTCGTGCAGGCGGTCGCGGGCGATCGCGGCGGCCTCGAGGATGCCGTCGGGCTCGCCGACGGCGGCGAGGCTGACGGTGAGGGCCCGGTCGTCGCCGAGGGTCCGCGCGAGGGCGACGCGGCGCCGCTGCAGGCCGAGCGCGGCGTCGGGCGGGGCGGCGGCGAGCGCCTCGTCGAGGGTCTCGAGCGCGCCGCGGGGGTCACCTGCCTCTTCGGCCAGGGCGGTCGCCAGGGCCTCGGCGATCCGCACGCGGCGGGCCGCCAGCGCCGGCGAGACCGGCTCGGGGATGTCGAACGGCAGCGGCTCCTCGTCGAGCGGCTCGACGCGGACCTCCATGTCGCTGACGATCTCGGCCAGGCGCCGGCGCAGCATCTCGACGCCGTCGTCCATGCGCCCGCCCTTGCGGTAGAGGCGGGACAGGCCGAGCACGACGTCGTCGTTCTCGGGGGCCTCGGCGGCGAGGGTCTCGAGGGTCTCGAGCGCGGCGGCCTCGTCGCCCTGGCCCTCTTGCAGGGCGCGGGCCTTGACGACGAGGAGGGCGATGCGGGCGTCGCGGTCGCCGGGCGCGACCTGGGCCAGGCGGCGGTCGAGGATCGGCAGCAGCTTGGCGTACTGCTCGGTGCGCAGGTAGAGGCTCTGCAGGCGCACCAGGGCGTCGGGGTCGCCGGGGTTGTGGTCGAGGACCTCGGACCAGCCGGCGATCGCGGCGTCGGGCTGGCCGAGGCGCTCCTCGGTGAGGGTGGCGGCGCGGGCCAGGCAGCGCACGCGGGCGTCGGGGTTGGGCACGACCTCGGCGGCGGCGCGCAGGGCCTCGACGGCGCGGACCCACAGGCCCTCGCGCTGGAGGATCTCGATCAGCTCGGCGTGGACGTCGGCGGTCTCGGGGGTCTCCTTGACCAGCGCCTCGAGGCGGCGGATGGCCTCGAGCGAGCGGTCGGCGCGGTAGGCGAGGTCGCGCGCGAGCTGCAGGACGCGGGGGATCCGCTCCTCCAGCGGGAGGCCGTCGGCCTCGACGTCGTAGAGGCGCGCCGAGGCCTCGGCGGCCTCGCGCTCGCGGCCGGTCTTGGCGTGCAGCGCGGCCAGGCTGCGCAGCGCGCCCAGGTGCTTCGGCGAGACGGCGAGCACGCCGCGGTACTGCTCCTCGGCGCGCTCGGGCTGAGCTGTCTGTTCGTACAGGTCGGCGAGGCGCAGGTGATAGGCGACGATGTGCTCGGGCAGGGTGAGGTCGGACAGCAGGCGCGACAGCGCGGCGATCAGGCGCTCGGGGTCGGCTGTCCTTTCGGCCATGTGGACGAGGCCCGAGAGGGCGACCGCGTCGTCGGGCACCAGGGCGAGGGCCTCCTCGTAGCGCTCGAGGGCGGCGTCGGGCATGCCGGCGCCCTCGTCCCACAGGCGGGCGAGCAGGCGCTGCAGGCCGGCGCGCTCGGACTTGCTGGCGGGGACCACCGAGGCGTAGGCATGGGCCAGCTCGTGCCAGGCAGAGCTGGCGGACGGGCGGCCGGGCAGGACCGGGGCGTCGAGCTCGGGCAGGGCCGGCAGGCCGGCGGTGACGGCGTCGATGAGCTCGCGGCTGGCGACCGGGGGCGGCGGCGGCACGCTGGCCGCGGGGACAGGCTCGGGCGGGCGCGAGGGCGGCGGCGGAGCGGCAGGGCGGCGCGCCGGCGGCGGGGCCTTGGCGACCGGCTTGCCGCCCGGCGGGCGCGGCGGGGCCGGCTTGAGCGGCGGGTTCGGCCCCCGCGGCTTGGCGGCGGGCCGCGGCAGCGAGCGCTTGTGCGAGGTGGGCCGCGGGGCGTCGTCGTCGAGCTCGAGCATCTCGTCGAGGTCGAGCACGCCCGAGACCTCGGCGCTCGGGCGCTTCGGCGCCGGGCCGACCAGGCTGTCCTCGATCGGCTCGAGGTCGGCGAGGTCGAATACGCCGGACTCCTGACGGGGGAGGCCGGCCGCGCGCACGCTGACGGAGCCCGAGGCCTCGACGGCCTCGAGGTCGGCGATGTCGACGATGTCGGTCTCGCCGCGGGCCGGCCGCGGGGCGCGGATCTTGACCGCCGTGGCCGACAGCTCGACGGGCTCGAGGTCGGCGAGGTCGACGATGTTGGTGTGCGTCTCGCTGCGGACGGTCTTGCCCGGGCGGGCGACGACCTCCTTGCCGCCGCCGCGCCGCAGCTCCTCGAGCGGCTCGAGCTCGGACAGCTGGATCTCGGCGGTCGGGCGCGACACCTCCTCGAGGTCGTCGAGCTCCATCACGCTCGACTCCTCCTTGTTGGTGGCGCGCGGCTTGACGGGCATGCGCGGGGCCAGGGTGTCGGGGTCGAGGCCGAGCTTGCGCCACTGGTCGCGGTCGGCCAGCTCGGGCGGGACGATCTGCGGCCACAGCAGCGGGTCGCGGGCCGGCGGCGGGGCGGTGTAGGTGCCGGTCAGGCTGGCGAGGTGCCACATCTTGCTGTGGACGGGCCCGAGGTCACCTGTCTCGGGGGGCAGGTCGCCCTGCAGCTTCCAGGCGGCGATCCGGGCCCTGAGCGCGTACTCGGGCCGGCCGAGGCAGTTCTCGTAGAGCTCGGCGATCTGGGTCAGGAGCTTGCCCTGCTGGGCCTTGCCTGTCCCGAAGTGCAGCTCGCTCGCGGGCGCGAGCAGGAGCAGGTGCCACAGGTTGTCGCGCTCGGCCAGGCGGTCGAGCTCGAAGCGGGCCTCCTCGCTGCCGGGGTGGAGCGAGAGGGCGCGCAGCCACTCGGCGATCGCGCCGGCGGTGTCGCCGAGGCCGGCGCGCAGCTCGGCGCGGCGCTTGAGCAGCGACAGCTTGACCGCGGGGTCGACGGTCTGGCCGATGATCTGCTGGGTGACCGAGAGCAGGGTGAGCGCGCCGGTCGGCGGGGTGTCGGGGCTGCGCTTCTCGTCGACCTTGGCGGCCATCGCCTCGATCGCGGGCATCAGCGCGGTGCCGTCGCGGTCGTAGGCGACGCCGAGCCGGAGGGTGCGCAGGGACGCGAGCGGGTCCTGGCGCTTCTCGTAGTCGATGCGCGCCGAGTCCTTGAGCTGATTGAGGCCGCCGCGCTCGTTGCGCTGCAGCTTGGCGAGGGCGAGGCCGCGGTGGTGATCGGCGAGCTCGGGCCACAGTTGATGGCGCTGGGCCAGCTCGGTCATCAGGCCGGCGGCCTCCTCGGCGAGCGAGGGGTCGGCGGGGCGCAGGTCGGTCTCGGCCCGGCGCAGCCACTGGAAGGCGCGCTTCGGGTCGCTCAGGTGGCGCTCGTAGATCTTGGCGATGGCGACGCAGGCGTCGAAGCGGCCGAGGCCGGTCTTGGCGCGGCCGAGCCGCAGCTCCTGCAGGTCGATCAGCGCCTGCCACATCTGGTGGGCCTCGCCGAGGGCCTCGATCTGGCGCCCGAGGTCGTCGTCGTCGGGGCGCAGCTTGTAGGCGCGCTGCAGGTAGCCGATCGCGCGCGCGGGGTCGCCGAGGCGCTCGCGGGCGATCTCGGCGGCCGACATCAACAGGGCGATGGTGCCGTAGTCGCCGTAGTTGGGGGTCTTCTCCTGGAAGGCGAGCTCCTGCTCGCTGACGTCGAGCATCTGCGGCCACAGGCCGTGGGCCTGGGCCAGGCCCTCGAGGCGGCCTTGCACCGGGCCGGCGTCGAGGCCGGCGCGCAGGGCCACGAAGTAGGCCTTGCGCGCCCAGGCGAAGGCGAGGTCGGGGTCGCCGATCTTCTTCTCGGCGGTGGCCGAGGCGCCGAGGCACAGGTCGATCTGGCCGCGGCTCTCGGCCCGGCCGCTCATCTCGGTGAAGCGCTCGCCGTAGACGACGAGCAGGTCCTTGTACATGCCGTGGCGCTCGGCGAACGCCTCGATCTTCTGCTTGAGGTCGCGGCTGCCGGGGGCGATGCCGAGGGCCCGCCCGAGCAGCGCGAGCGCCCGTTTGGCGTGGCCGAGCCCGAACTCGCACACCTCGGCCATCTGCTCGAGGGTGACGACCTGCTGGGCGGCGTCGGTGAGGCTCTCGAGGCGCTTGCCGAGGGTGTCGAGGGTGGCCTGGTGATCGCCGGCCAGGGCCTGCAGCTCGCCGAGGATCTTGAGGCCCTCGCCGTCGTCGGGCTCCTCGCGCATGAACCGCTGGAAGGCGGCGATGGCCTTCTGCGGGGCGCTGAGGTTGACGACGTAGGTGCGGGCGACCAGCGAGAACAGCTCGCGCCGCTCGTCGGTCTCGAGCGCGGAGAGCAGGAGGATCTCGGCGTGGCGGATCAGGCGGTCGAACTGGCCGGCGCGCTCGTACAGCTCGAGCAGCTTGAGGGCGACGTCGCGGTTGCCGACGGCGGCGTTCGAGCTCAGCTGCTCGAGCACGCGGATGGCGGCGGCCGGGTTGTCGAGCCGGTCGGCGAGGACCTCGGCGCGCTCCCAGCCGATGTTGAGGGCCTCCTCGTCGCTGTCGGCCATCTCCTGCAGGGTGCCGAGCGAGGCGGCCAGGCCGTGCCAGCTGCCGAGGTTGCGGTAGAGGCGGGTCAGCGCCTCGGTGGCGCCGCGGTGGTCGCGGTGGATCCGCAGCGCGCGCTCGAAGGCCGAGCAGGCCAGGTCGGCGTCGCCGAGCGACGACTCGGCGACGTGGCCCAAACGCATGAGGTAGTCGAGCTGGCGGATCGGCGGGGTGCGGGCCGAACTGGCGGCCTTGCCGAGCAGGTTGGCGAGCTCCTCGCGGTTGCCGAGCGCCTCGTAGGCGGCGATGAGCTTGTCGGTGACCTCGAGGTTGTGCGGGTCGCCGGCCTGCAGCTGCGTCCACGCCTGGGCCGAGCGCTGCGGGTCCTGCAGCTTGCGGTCGGCGACGTCGGCCATGCGGCGGATGATGCGGGTGCGCTGGGCCGGGTCGCCGACGAGGCCGAGCTCGCGCGACAGCGCCTCGTACTCGCCGCCGGCGTCGCCGAGCTCGGCGCACAGGCCCTGCATGCGGTGGACGGCGTCCATGTCGGAGGGGCTGTAGCCGAGGATCTGCTCGCAGGCCCACAGCGCCTCGCGCGGGCTGTGCAGCTCGTACTGCCACAGCTCGGCCATGCGCCGCAGCAGGACCACGCGCTGCGAGATGCTGCGGGTGACGTCGTGCTGGCGCCGCAGCAGGTCGATGACCTGGTCGTAAGCACCTGTCCGTTCGTACATCTCGGCGAGCGCGCGCAGGGCCCCCTCGTGGCCGGGCGCGAGCGCCAGCATCTCCTGCAAGAGGACGATGGTGCGCTGCGGGTCGGTCATGCGCTCGCGGTGGGCCTGCGACAGCCGGCGCAGGACCTCGAAGCGGCGCTGCGGGTCGATGGTGCGCTGCAGCTCGGCCTCGAGGGTGGCGAGGTTGGCGTCGAGCATGCGCGCGCGCTTGTCGATGCGGGCGATCTGGTCGCGCGGGCGCCAGTCGTTGGGATAGGCGAGGGCGAGCCGGTTCCAGGCGTCGAGGGCCCCGGCGAGGTCGCCGAGGCGGCGCTCGTAGATCTCGGCCAGCTCGACGAAGTGCTCGGCGAACTCGGAGCGGGCGAGCGGGCTGTCGGGTCCGCCGCCCATCTGCAGCGCCTGGTCGCCCTGGTAGAGGATGAGGCCGGCCAGGTGCGACCAGTTGTTCTTGCGCCGCCAGTGCTCCTTGTAGCCCTCGAAGGCCTCGTGGTTGAAGGGCTCGCGCTCGAGCACGCGGTAGAAGCTGACGGCGGCCCGCTCCTCGTCGCCGAGGTCCTCGCGGGCGACGCGGGCGGCCCACAGCAGCTTGTCGGTCGGCAGGCCGCCGGGGTCCTGCTCGGACCAGCGCTCGTAGAGGCTGACGAGGCCATGGTTGTCGCCGAGCTCGACGAGCAGGGCCTCGAGCCGCAGCCAGGCGTCGCCGCCGGGCCGCTCGAGCCGCGAGGCCTGCTCGTAGCAGGCGCGGGCCTCCTCGCGGCGGGCGAGGCGGGTCTCCAGCAGCTCGCCGCGCGACAGCCACAGGCCGTAGCTGTCGGCCTCGGTGACGTAGCCGATCCACGCCCCGTAGAGGTCGTCGAGCTCCATCCACTTCTCCTGCGCCATCAGGAGCTCGGCGAGGGCGTTGCCGGCCTCGTGATGGTTGGGACGCAGGCTCATGGCCCGGCGCAGGAGGCTGTAGGCGATCTTGTCGTCGCCCTGGCTGCGCGCGAGCTTGGCGGCGCGGAAGAACACGTCGGCCGCTTTTTGCAAGCCCTCGTCGCTGGCCTTGCCGCTGCCGAGGTAGAGGGCGCCGAAGCCCGCAGGGCGGCGACGTCGTCAGGGTTGGCCTTGAGCGCGGCCTGCAGGTGGAGCGCGGCGGAGGGGATGTTCTCGAGCTGCTCGGCCTCGATCCGCGCGAGGCGGAGGTGGAGGGCGGCGAAGCGCTCGCGCTCGCGGACGCTGTCGGTGCGCGCGAGCTCGGCGTTGATCAGATCGATGACGCGCAGCCAGGCGCCGGCCTGAAGATGGAGACGGATGAGCTGATCGCTGGCGTCGCGCTCCTGGGGGTTGATCTCGAGGGCGGCCCTGTAGCAAGCGATCGCCTCGTCGACCTGACAGCGCTGCTCGTCGACCTTGCCGAGCTCGACGAGCGCACCAGGGACGGCAGTCCGGTCGTGCCGCCGCAAATGGTCGAGGCGGAACTTGAGCAAGGTGGCGAGCTCGTCGAGGCTGCCGAGCTCGCCGTAGACCTTGCGCAGCTGCTCGAAGGCGCGGCTGTTGTGCGGCTCGGCCTGAAGCGCACGCACGAGGGCGTAGGCGGCCTGGGGCTTGTCCTTGACGCGGTCGTACCAGAGCTCGTAGGCCTGGACGCACAGCTCGGCGACCTTGGGCGGGCCGCTGATCGCCGCAGCGTGCACGACGAGCAAGGTGGCGAGGGCGCTCCAGTTCTCGGCCTCGCGGAAGGCCCGCCGCAGCTTCAAGAAGGCGTCGTCGCTGGGCTTGGCGCGAAACGCCCCGAGCTCGGGCGGCTCTCCAGGAGCCACGGGCGGCAGCGGGCAAGGCAGATCGTGAGGCGAGGGCTGGCGCTTGGGCGCGACGGCGGTTTCGGGCATGGGCGTGGGCCGCGAGCGGGGCCGCCCAAGGTACCACGGCCGCCCGGGCGTGTGGTTTGTGGGCGGACAGGTGACCGTGGGCAAGATCGCGCGGGACGGGGCGACGGAGGGTCGGCGATTGGGGGCGGGAGGCCCGAGCTTCGGGGCGCTGGCGCGCTCGTCTGGATGGGCGGGGGGCCGGGCTTCTGCGCGGAGGCTCGGTGGTTCTGGCAGTCCGCATATTGCCGACTGCGCCTCGCGGGGGGTCCGGGGAAGCGACGGCCGCGAGTTAACCGGCGAGATGGACACTCGTTCCTCGCGCCCATCTCACCTCCAATCGCGGCCGCCGCTTCCCCGGACCCCTGGCACGGCTGCAGCCGTGAGAGGCCCGCACGCCGTCGTGGGCTTCGATGCGAAGGCTGCTCCGGCGGAGAGCGAGAGGCGTCTGTTCGACGGCCAGGGCTGGCCGCCGAACAGACGCCATTTCACGAGCCGGGCGGCGTGCGTTCGTCGGAGACGATCGTGCGGGCTCGGGGGGCTCGGGGGCGCGATGACGATTGCGGTGAGGGGGCCCGCGTCGGTGCCGTGATTGTCGTGTTGAGCGAGCAGGGCGACCTTCTCGAGTTCAAGGTCGGGCGAGAGTTTTTCTTGCGGAAGTACTCGAGCGCCTCGTTCGGCCCGATGCCGACGGGCCGCTTCAGAGTTTCTTCAGCTGGCCCCGCCCCAGGGCGCGATACCTATCCACAGCTTCCTTCGTCCGCTTCCTTGTACGCTTCGAGGGCCTCGTCCGGTGTCAATGTCCAATCCCATTTTTCTAGGAGCGCGTCGGCGACCCGCAAGACTCGTGCCCAGTTCACTTTGACCAATTCAAGGGCGGATTCGAAGTGAGCTTCCAATAGCCGCTCGCTGAAACCCTCAATAGAGCTCTCGCCAGGGCAGTCGTCAGCACTCCAAAGCCGCTCCTTGAAGTGCTCATAGATCATTTCAATATCATATCGTCCGGATTTTCGACCAACATCCTTTGCGATCAGGATGCAGTCAGCGAGTCCGCCGACGTGCCGCGCGTGCACTTGAGCTGCGATTCCGGCCAACAAGACCAGAACGGCGCTTTGAGGCAGCGGCAGAGAGTCTTCGTATTTGCAATAAAGCTCGCCGTCAGAGCCATCTCCAGGGCAAATGGATATGTGTACTATTCTGAAATTGAGCTCTTTCGGGAACGTATCTGCAAGGATGGTAAATGCCACAAAATGGGCGGCTTCGTGGAGCGCGTGCTCGCGTCGGGTCTCGGGGCTTCGCGGATCCATCGTTTCACGGAGTTGACGAAGCGCAGCCTTCCATGGACTCATGGATGTCATGCTACCAGCGCTCGCTACAGAAGGCGAGCGCGGCGTTGTCCCAGGAGCACGCATTCTCACGCAGGGTGCGGTCGTCTAGTAGCCGCTGCAGGGGCCGCCCTGGGCGACCCAGCCGTCCTGGTCGCAGACGTAGTACTGGAAATTCTCGCCGCAGACCTGGTGGCCGCATTCGGTCGCATACACGGTGTTGCCGAGGTAGTCCTTGCCGCCGGGGCAGTCGCAGCCGTCGTCGCCGCCGCAGACGCCGCCCTTGGCGACCCAGCCGTTCGGCTCGCAGGCGTAGTACTGGAAGTTTTCGCCGCAGATCTGCTGGCCGCAGGCGGTCGCGTGCACGGGGTTGCCGAGGTTGTCGGTGCCGTCGGGGCAATCGCATTCGTCGCCGTCGTCGTCGCCGTCGCCGCAGACGCCGCCCTGGGAGACCCAGCCGTTTTGCCCGCAGACGTAGTAATGGAAGTCCTCGCCGCAGACCTGATGGCCGCATTCGGTGGCGTTCACGGTGTTTCCGAGGTAGTCCTTGCCACCAGGGCAATGGCAGCCGTCGTCGCCGCCGCAGACGCCGCCCTGGGCGACCCAGCCGTCCTGGCCGCAGACGTAGTACTGGAAGTCTTCGCCGCAGACCTGATAGCCGCAGACGTCGGTGTCCACGGGGTTGCCGAGGTGATCGGTGCCGCCGTCGCACGGACACCCGCCGCCGTCGCGCAGGTCGACCGCGGACGCGTCGGCGCGCGCCGCTGGTGGGTCGTCGCAGGCCAGCGGGGCGAGCACGGAGGCGCTCAGCAGCAGGGCGGCGCCGAGGCGCGAGGCGGAGAGGAGACGGCGCGAGAGCGAGGCGTGAGGGCGCGTGAAGGTGATGAACATGGACGAATTCCTTGGTGGCCGCGCAGGCTCGCGGCGGGGCGCAGGCAGAGGCCGCCGCCGAGCACGACGCTGGCGTGATCCGGCCTCCTGCGGGCATGACAGGCGGACGGATCCGTTGTCGCAGCGCGCGGACAAAAAAATTCGATCGCGCGTCGGCGCGTGGATCCGGGGCGTGACGGCGACAGGACGTCTTGCGACGGCCAGGGCTGGCCGCCGACCGACGCGATTCACGATCCGGGCTGCGTGCGTCTGTCGGAGACGAGCGTGTGAGGCTTCATCGCGCGAGGAGGCAGGACGGCGACGGAGGTTCGCGTCGGCTGTGCAGTGATTCCGGCGATCGAAGCTCGGCGGCGGGAGCCGGTCCGGTGGCGGTGCGGTGATGCCGGCGATTCGGAGCTCAGGGGCGGGAGCCGGTCAGGCGGCGGTGCGGTGATTCCGGCGAGCGGAGCTCGGCGGCGGGAGCCGGTCAGGCGGCGGTGCGGTGATTCCGGCGATCGGAGCTCGGCGGCGCGAGCCGGGCAGGCGGCGGTGCGGTGATTCCGGCGATTCGGAGCTCGGCGGCGTTCAGGCGGCTGAGGACCAGAGCTCGCGCCCCAGGGCCTCCCAGAGGCGGCGCGCGAGGTCGGGTGTGGGCAGGCCGGCGCGCCGTTCGAGGGTCTCGTCGAGGATGGGAGGATCGCGGAGAGCGAGGACGGCGCGTGAGCGGGCCGCGAGAACTCGAGTTCGTTCGTCGGCGCTCAGGCGGGGGGCGATCCAGGCGTCGACGGCCCAGGCGAGGTCGGCGTGGGCGGCCTCGTCGGCGGCGACCTCGGCCATGCAGGCGCGGATCTCGGGATCCTCGGCGACTCGCGCCTGGTGGGCGGCGAGCAAGGCGGCCCAGGTCTCGCCGACGCAGCCCTCGACGGCGTTCTCGAGCGCGAGCTCGACGAGCGAGCGGCTGCGGGCGGGCGCGAGCTCGACGGGGCTGGGGCGGCCGCCGAGGCGCTTGGCGATCGCGCCGAGGAGGTCGGCGTGGCGGGCCTCGTCGACCGTTGCGCGGAGAGCCGCGGTGATCAGCTCGGCGGGGGCGTGGTGTTCGCGGAGTTCGGCGGCGAGGCGCTCGAAGGCGGGGACGCTGGCGGCCTCGAGGTGGGCGACTTCGGCGAACCACCGCGCGACGGGATCGTCGCCGCCGCCGCGGCCCTCGGAGCGCAGGCCGGCGGGTCGCCGGCCGCCCTTGCAGTCGGTCTCGTACTGGCAGCGGATGTCGCTCTTGCTGGCGGGAATAGCGGCGCAACCGAGCACGGTGGTCATTCGCGGGGCGTGATCGTCGTCGACGGCGCCGGTGGTCGTCGAGGTGGTGTCGCCGGTGGTGGGGTCAGTGGTCGAGGTGCTCGAGCTCGGGCTGCTCGGCTCGTCGGGGACGGCCGGCGAAGCCATCATGGGGCACAGGACCTGGCACTCGGCGAGGGTGAGGTTGCCGTCCTCGATGTAGGGCGCGAGCCGGTTGGCGCCGATGGCAGTGACTTGTTCGTAACTACAGGGGTCGTCGGCCCCGCACCCGGACGCGGCGACCTCGGCGAGGATCGAGGCGAAGAGGAGGGGGAGCCGACGAGCGCCGAGCATGGGTGAGGAGTTTAGCACGTGGCCGATCCTCCACCGTGCGTGCGAATGCGGGCAGTCGACGCGCGAGTGGGGTGATTGTGCGGCAGAGCCCGCCTGGCAGGCGGGCGCTGTCAGAAGCGGCCGGTGAGGCTGACGAGGGCGCCGCGCGGGGTGGGGCTCATGCCGGCGGAGAAGCGGCGGCCGCGATCGTTGCGGTGGAGCAGCGGAACGAGGACGCCGATGGCGGTGCCGGCGACGGAGCCGAACAGGACGTCGGTCCAGAAGTGCTTGCCGGCCTCGACGCGCAGGACGCCGGTGGTGGCGCCGAGGCCGACGGCGAGCAGCCAGGCCGGGACGGCGGCGCGGGCCCGCGGGTGACGCAGGGTGAAGAGGGTGGCCCAGGCGCTCATCATGGCGAAAGCGGTCGAGGTGTGACCTGAATAAAGGACAGGCGCGACTCCTCGGCCTGGACGTCGCCGAGCTCGCTCTCGGGCTCGTAGCTGTAGGGCCGCGGGCGGCGCACGGCGTACTTGACGAGGTTGTTGAGGCCGACGTTGACGGCGAGGACCTCGAACAGGACGACCACGTCGCGGGCCCAGCCGCCGGCGGCGTGACGGTAGGAGCCGGGGCGCGGCGGCCGGCGAGGAGGGTGTCGGCGAGGTCGGCGACGATCGGAGCGGCGATCGCGGTGTAGAGCAGGGCGTCGGAGGCGTGGGCGGCCGCGAGGCTCTCGTTGCCGAGGACGCGCCGATCGAGGCCGTTGATGTGGCTGCGATCACAGGCCTGACAGCCGGACCACCGCATGTCGCGGGCCGCGAGATCGGTGCCTAGCCACATGACGAGGCCGAGGGCGATGACGGGGACGTCGACGGCCGGCCGCAGGCGCATGAGGTGCGGCGGGAGGGCCGGCGGGGCGGGCGGGAGCGGCGGATCGGCGGCGGGAGCGAGGCGAACGGGCTCGGTGGGGGAGATGTCCCGGAAGACATGTCTCCCGGGACACTTGAGGTGGGGCGAGGCGGGGCAGGGGCGGGCGTCCCCGGGGACAGGTTGTCGGTGGCGGCCGGGTCGGCTGTCCCCGAGGGTGTTTCGTCGAGAGGGGACGGCGGGGTAGGCGAGGGCGGATCGGCTGCCCGTAGGGACAGGTTGACGGGCGCGGCCGTGGTCATGCGGACTGACCCTGGGGACGCGGCCAGGGGGGATGTTCTTGGGGACAGGTTGGCGGAGGCGGACGCCGGAGCAGCCGGCGGGAGGGTCCGTGAGGGTGTCCTCTCGGGCATGTCATCCGAGACATGTCCCGAGGGTCCGGCGGGCTGCCAGGCGCCCGGGTCGGGGGTGCGCGCCAGCGGGTGGGCGGCCGCGGGCGGGGCGGCGAGGGCGAAGACCAGGGCCAGAGACAGGCAGCGCGACATGCTCGGTCGGACGAGTATGCCCAATCGCAGGCCGGCGGCGCCGAAGGAGGTGGCTTTGGGGACAGGTGATTCGCAGGCTCGGAGGTGCGTTGATCGCGCTTCGCTGGTAGAGGATGTCCGGGTCGAGCCCGATGGACGCCCTGCTGGCAGAGGACGTCCGGGTCGGGCTACATTGGGCGTCCAGCGATGCAGACCGGGACGTACGCGGAGCTCGAGGCGCGATTGACGGGGTTGGCGACGGGGGCCGCCGGCGGGGACGCAGAGGCGGCGCGATCGCTGGCGCGCGAGCTGGAGGCGCTGGCCGAGGCGCCGGCGTGCCGCGAGGGCTGGCCGCGGCCCGGGAGCGTGGCGTTCAAGGCGTTCGACGTGTTCCTCGAGGCCGAGGGGGCCGATCGATCGGCGACGCTGGGCCAGCTCGCGGGGCCGTTCCTGCGGGCGATCGCGGCCCATCCGGAGACCCTCGGGGTGCCGTACGGCTTCCGGCCGGCGGCGACGCTGGGGCCGTCGGCGATCCCGCTGCTGGTGGCGCTGCTGGACGGCGGGCTGCGACGGACGACGCGAGCGGCGATCGAGGCGCTCGGCGAGTACAACCCGAACAACGAGGTCGGCTTCAAGCTGGCGGGCGAGGCGGTGAGCCGCTTGCTGGCGTACGCGGACGGCGAGGCGGTCGCGGCCGGGCTGATGAAGATCGAGTGGAACGACGAGCGGCTGTGGCTGCTGTTCCGCGTGCTGGCAGACGGGAACTCGCTGGACCCGGCGAACCGCGGACCGGCGGCCGCAATGGCGCTGGGGCGGCTGGTGGCGGCGACTGCGACGATCGCGGGTTCGGGGGCGGACAGACTGCGCGCGCTGCTGCTGCGGGCGAAGATCATCCCGAAGGCGATGGCGCCGGGGATCGTGCTGGCGAAGTTGCCGAAGCAGCTGCCGCACACGGTGGCGGAGGCGCTGGCGTTGATGACCGCGTGGGAGCTGAGGCCCGCCGAGGTGGAGGCGAAGGGGCCGGCGCGGGCGCGCGAGATCGAGGCGCTGGCGAAGCACGTGAGCGCCCGGCTGCCGCAGGAATTGAGGCAATTGCTGGCGACGCACGCGGCGCTCGGGTCGCGCGACTTCGGGCCGCCGGCGCGCATGCGCCAGCTGGTCCGCGAAATGGTGGGGACGATCGAGGACGACGAGGAGGAGGCCGACGACCCGCCGAGCGGCCGCGGGCGCTACGACGTGCGTGGCTTCGATCCGGCGAAGAAGGCGATCCCGCTGGGCAGCGATCCGTCCGGCGACCTGTTCTTCCTGGCGACGGGGGCGAAGTCGGAGGCGAACGCGGCGCCGGTGATCCGCTATCGCCACGATCAGGCGCTGGTGGCGACGATCGCGGCCGACTCGCTCGGCGAGTACGTGGCGCTGATCCTGGCCCGCGCGTACGCCCGCCGCGAGGGGCTCGAGGCGCAGCTCGACAAGCTCGAGGGGCGCAAGCGGACGATCGTGTCGGGCTACAAGCCGCCGAAGCGATAGCGGCGAACCGGCCGCGAGGGCTCCTGCCCGAGCACGAACGATGACTCCTCTCATTCGGGCCCCTCGTCTCGTGGCCGTTTTCATGGGTGCTCAGGCGTGCGTTATCAGCGGCGATCCATCCTCGGCAAAGCTCTGGCAAAGGGTGACGGGCGGCACGAGGAGGCGCACCCACGGCATCGTGTCGCGGCCGCTTCATCGAAGTGATGAGCGAGGGGGACCTGGCCGGTCCACGGTCGCCACCAGCGTCTCGTGCAGGAGGGCGACGCGACGCATGAGGCTGCCGGCCGCCAGCCCCGGAGGAAGTACGAGACCGCCAGAGCGGCCAGCGGCGCGCCGAGTGCCGCCTGGGGCAGCGAGAAGGCGGCGCGCAGCGACGGCCAGGCCACTCCGAGCACCGCGTCGGGCAGCCCGAGGCTGATAAAGCCGAGGTAGGCGAGCACGAGGAGCGTGGTCAGGTGACGCGAGGCGGCGGTGGGCTCGGGCATGAAGGCGAGGCGGCGCGCGGCTGCAGGGAGCCCCGGCGCCCGCGCTTTAATGGGGGCAGGGCGCGCTCGCACGTGAGCGAGGGGCTCGCGGGCGCCGGCGCGCTCTCAGCCGGGGGCCGGCTCTCCGTCTGCTGCGGGGGCGCAGATCCCGAAGTCGCCGGCGCAGGTGCCCGCTCGCCTCGGCTCGGCGTCCCTCGAAGAGGTGCGCCCACGATGCGAGCCGCTCGGCCGCGCTGCCGGGCGACGCCCGGGGGCCGTTCACCGACTCGGCCGGCGCGGCTCGGCTCGCCTCGCCTCGGCGAGATCGCACGACACTCCCGTCAGACCAGGACGCCGGTGGGCTCCAGCCTCGTCGCAGGGGCTTCACCGACCCGCGCTGCAAACGGCGTCCAGGTCGCCTGCACGTCCTCTGGGCGGCTTGGCACGGCCCCTGCTAAGGCCCATCCGCATGACGACCACGACTCGCCTCCTCACCTTGTCCTCGCTCTTCCTCGCACTGCCGGCCTGTGACTCGAAGGTCGAGGGTCATCACGCGAACGACGGCGACTCCGCGGCCGGCGAGGGCGACAGCGAGGGCGACGAGGAAGGCGAGGGCGACAGCGAGGGCGAGGTCAAGAGCGAGGACGAAGGCGAGCCCGAGCCCGAGCCCAAGGCGGACTTCGGCCGCGCGGGCGAGGTCTGCGACCAGAGTCAGCTGTCCAGCGAGTGCCAGATCGGCGGCGTCGCCGGCCTCGAGTTCTGCGTGTGGTCGCTCGATCAGTACAACCACATCTGGACCGCCTGTCTGACGGAGACGTGCGCCAAGGAGGGCGACTCGCGCGCCTGTGAGGGCGGCACCCAGCACTGCGTCGCTTACGAGGCGACCCCCGACACCGGCGAGACGCGCTGGGGCGAGTGCGGCGAGGCCGACGAGTGCAAGCCGGGCGACAGTCAGTCGTGCGGCTTCGGCGAGGAAGAGTTCGACATCGACATGGGCTGCATGGTCGACGAGGAGACCGGCCGCCACGTGTGGAACTGGGAAGACTGCAACACCCCGCTGGTGCTGAGCTTCGGCGACGCCATCGAGTTCGCGCCGACCTCCGCCTCGGCGGCGGACTTCGACATCCACGGCGGCGCCGGCAGCTGCGCCCGCGCCGACTGGCCGACGGCCACCACCCCGTGGCTCGCGCTCGACCGCGACGGCAACGGCAGCATCGACGGCGGCCAGGAGCTGTTCGGCGCCGCCACCCGCATGTCCTTCGGGTCAGGTGTGCACAACGGCTTCCAGGCCCTCGCCGAGCTCGACAGCGACCACGATGGCAAGATCACCGCCGCGGACGCGCGCTGGGGCGAGCTGATGCTGTGGGCCGACCACGACGCCGACCGTCGCTCGAGCGGCTGGGAGATGCTCCCGCTCGCGAGCTTCGAGATCGTCGAGATCGATCTCGGCTTCACCACCCGCCGCGAGTGCGATGCGCGCGGCAACTGCGGCCTCGAGCGCGCCAGCTTCGTCTACCGCACCGCCGGCCAGCAGCGCACCGGCGAGGTCGTCGACGTGCGCGTCGCCTGCGAATGAGAGGACACGGCCGCGGGGCGGGGCTCGAGACATCGCCTCGGCCCCGGGCTGCTCACCCCGACGGCTCCAGCAACTGCTGCCCGAGCGCCTCCGGGCAGCGCCACGCATCCGCCACCGGCTCGTATGTACATATCGTCGTGCGCGCGCTCGATCGCGGCCCTGCCGGCGGCTGATCGTCCGCGGCGATGTCCGTGAGCCGGCTGGTCTCGCGCAGCTGCAGGTCCGCGTGCCCGTCGCCGTCGACATCGCGGGCCAGCCACACCGTCTCCGCCGTCGACTCGCTGCCCCCGACATCCTCGGCGCGCATCACGTGCCGACGCGTCGCCGAGAACTGCACGTGCAGATCGGCCACCTCGAGGATGAACCCGACCTCGCCGCTCTCGTGGTCCATCGCCTGGTCGTGCTGCGGCCGCTCGACCGGAACGATCACCGTCAGCTCCGAGCGCCCGTCACCGTCGACGTCGTACACCTTGAACTTGTGGGGCACGTCGTCGACCCGCATCGACCCCTCGAACAGCCGCCTCCGCCCCAGCACCGCGCCGTCGCGCACACGCGCGACCTCCCACGCGAACACCTCGCGTCCGGCCGCCGACCACATCACGTACGGATCGGCGATCGCCCCGGCGAGGCACACGCTGAGCTCCCCCGGTGTCCCTTCGCACGCGTCCACCTGCGCCTCCAACCCCGTCAGCGCCGCCTCGAGCCGCCCGGCTCGCCGCTCCTGTGCCTGCCACGCCCGCGCGCCGTACCAGCGCAGCAACACCAGCTCGTCGCGCCCGACCGCCTTTCGATCGACCACCTCGATCACCTCCGCGTCTTCCCCTGCGAGCACCCGGTCCAGCGCCTCGAGCTCGACCGCCGACCCAGCGGGCGGAGCGACATCCGGCCTCGGCGCCTCGGCGACCTGCGACGCGACATCCTTCGCCGCAACGACCTCCGTTCCGGGGCCGACATCCTTGCCCTGGGCGACCTCTTCCGACCCGACCGCCGCGCCGTCCTTCGCCGCCACGACCGTGTCCGCGGCTCGATCGGCCGCGACCTGCCCGGCCGGCCCAGCCACGACCTCGGCCTTCCCGTCACTCGCTCTCCCACCCGTGCCCTCGCTGGCCGTGCAGCCCATCGCACCGCTCAGCGCGACGATCCACCCGAGCGCGCGTGGTCTCGAGATCGACATCCAACCCAGTCAGCCACGCTCTCCTCGCCGGGTCAACCAGTTCGCGCGCGCGCTCACCCGCTCCGAGAAAAAGACACCGAATCCCATCGCCGTTCAGGAGGCTGCTGCGACGAAATCGTGGATCGACTGCGCCCGAACGTCGAGCAGCCGATGGTGCTGGCCCAGCTGATTTTGGCCTTCTCGGCCCCCGCGGATCCCGGCGAGGCCCCGAGCGGGGCGCGAGCGAGCGAGGGCCGCAGCACGACCGTGCCTCGATAGAGCTCGTGGTCGGGACAGCCGGGCGCTCTTCCAGGCCGGCTGAGCCGCCGCGGCACGGACAGTGTCGCTATCGGCAAAAGGCTGCCCGTGCGGCAAGCCGCGCGTGCGCGGGCTGCAGGGACGTGACAGGAGATCCGGTCCTGCGAAAGAACGCACGTTCGGCTGGTAGGAATGAGCCGGGTGGCATTTGCCTGACGATGGCGCTCGCCGCGCTGTCGAGCGCGTGCGGCCGTTGACGCGCTCCTGGAGCTGACGTCCCCGCTTCGCGCTGCGGTCGCGCCGGCGGGGACTGCCGTGGTTGCTAGCGAACACACCTTACGACGAGGCGGTGGTTCATTCATCGAAGTGCGGGTCTCCCCGTGGCCTCCAGGGCGCGGGCGGAGCCGCCCCGGCCGCGCGAAATGCCTCCACGGCATGAACGCGGTTCGGGCCGGGACCGAGAGCAATGCCCATAGCCGCGCTCGCGCGGGCGAAGGATGAAGTTTATGAACAGATCCACTCTCTCGACGAACAATGCTCGGGGCGCAGCCGGCGTGTGCGTGGCGCTACCCTTTCTCGAAGCCATGGCGCGACCCGGCGCGGGCTCGCGGCCGCGAGCGGCCCATCCGCAGCGCTTTATCGTGTTCTATACGCCGAACGGCACGGTGATGAAGAATTGGCGGCCGTCGGGTGACGAGGACGCATTCACGCTCTCGCCGATCTTGCAGCCGCTGGAGCCCTTCAAGCAGAAGCTCGTCATCGTCGACGGCGTCGACGCGCTGTCGGCCTATCACGGGCCGGGAGACGCCCACCAGAAGGGGACGGGGCAGGCGCTGACCGGCACCCAGCTGCAAGAGGGCAATTTCAAGGGCAGCAGCGACTTCACGGCCGGGTGGGCCGACGGCATCTCGATCGATCAGAAGATCGCCGACGCGATCGCGGGCTCGACGAAGTTTCGCTCGCTCGAGTTCGGGGTCCGCATCAAGGGCGCCACGGTCAGCTCGCGGATCTCTTACCGCGGCCCGGCGCAGCCGCTCCTCCCGAGGTCGATCCGGCGGCGGGTTTCGCCCGGATCTTCGGCGACCTCCATCTGTCCGCCGACGAGCGCGCGCGCAAGATCGCCGAGCGCCGCAGGGTCCTCGACGCGGTCGCGGCGGACTACGAGCGGCTCCTGCCGAGGGTCGGGGCGGCCGACCGGATCAAGCTGGAGGCGCACCTCGAGGCGGTCCGCGACATCGAGGGGCGGCTCGAGTCCGGGTACGACGAGAGTGGCGTGTGTGCGCCGCCCGAGCTCTCCGACGAGCCCGACCTGCAGACGCTGGCGAAGGTCCCGGCGCTCGGCAAGCTGCAGATGGATCTGCTCGCCATGGCGATCGCCTGCGACCTGACCCGAGTGGCGTCGATCATGTGGGCGAACTCCTCGAACATCGACCCGTTCCCGTGGCTGTCGATCCACGAGGCGCACCACGAACTGTCTCACCGCGGCGACAGCGACGACGACGCGCAGGAGAAGCTGACGAAGATCAACACCTGGTACGCCGAGCAGTTCGCCTATCTGCTCGCCAGATTGAGGGCGATCCCCGAAGGCGACGGCACGGTCCTCGACAACACGCTGGTGGTGTGGGTCAACGAGCATCAGAAGGGCAATAACCACGATCGCAGTCAGATGCCCTACGTCCTCGCCGGGAAGGCGGGCGGCGCGGTGAAGACGGGCCGCTGGCTGCGGGTCGACGGCGAAGTGCCGCACAACAACCTCTGGGTCGGCTGCATGCACGCGATGGGGATCGACGAGATGAGCTTCGGCAACCCCGAGTACTGCACCGGCGCCCTGAGCCTGGCCTGAGGCCGCGTGCGGCAGGACGCCGGGGCAGGCGCATCGGTGGTCGGAGGACCCGGGCGGGACGGGTCCGCGCACGCGGTACGCGGCCGCGACCCACGTCGGCCGGAAGCGAGAGCGCCATGTCGCCGCGTACGCTGTCGATCCGGGGCCCGGCGGTTCGTCCCGTGCAACGCGGTCACGTCGCGGATGACCTTCGGCGCCCACCTGCCGGGCCTGCTGCTCGGGCTCGGCGCGGTCGACGTCGGCGCCGAGGAGACCGCGCACTTGCTGCGACCCGGCCCGCAGGTCGCCCTCAGGCTTGCGACCGTGCGAGCCTTGCGGACCCACGCGGTCGCCTCCGGCTCGTTCACGGAGGCCGAGTTCGACGAGTACTGCGCCCTGCTCGCCGACCCCGACCTCGTCGCCGTCAACTCGCCCCTGATCAGCGTGTGGGGCCGCAGGCCCTGATCGAGGCGTCGCGCGGGGCATCGTCGCCGCGAGCGGGGAGCGCGAAGAGGAGCGAGGCTGGCCGATGAGACAGGTGGGGCGAACCGGGACGTTGGCATATGTAGGCGGGCGGGACGGGAAGGGCCCGCGAGGGCCGGCCAGGCCTCGTCCGCGCAAGTCGGGAGCGAACGGCCGGTGGCCGGCGGTGAGGCGAGGTCGGTGCGGCGGCGCGCCGAACGGGGCGACGATGAGGCCGGGGTCGTGCCAGTTCGCTGCACAAAGTCCGTGAAGTGTGCAATGGTGGCTTGCACAAAGTCGTCGCCGTGTGCAATGCTGCATCGACGGTGAACGGGTCCAGGGGCAACGGCGAGACGCGCGAGGCGATCCTCGACGCCACCGATCGGCTGCTGACGACCCGGGGGTTCCGCAGCGTGACGATGGACGACATCGCCGGCGAGGCGGGGGTCAGCCGCCGGACTGTCTACATGTACTTCCCGAGCAAGGAAGAGGTCGGCCTGTCGTCGATCGACCGGGTGGTGGCGCAGACGTACGCGTGGCTGGCGGCGCTGGCCCGCGGGGGCGGCGATCCGGCCGAGGTGCTGCGCTCGGTGCTGATCGAGCGGGTGCTGCGACGGCTCGACAGCGTCAGCGCGTACCGCCAGAGCCTCGACGAGCTGTTCGAGGCGGTGCGGCCGGGGTACATGGCCCGAAGGACAGCCCACATGGAGCGCGAGGTGGCGCTGGTGGCCGGGGTGCTGGCGGCCGGCGTGGCGTGCGGGCGGTTCGAGGTCGAGGACGCGGCGGCGACGGCGTCGACCCTGGTGAAGGCGACCAACGCGTTCCTGCCGTACAGCCTGAGCGTCGCCGAGCTCGGCGAGCGGGCGAAGGTCGAGGTCGAGGTCCGGCGCATGGCGGCGCTGCTGCTGAAGAGCGTGGTCGCGCCGGAGCCTCGACGTGTGGCGAAGCGGCCGACGCGGGCGAAGCCGACACGGGGCAAGCCGGCGCCGGCGCGAGCTCGGACGCGGGGCGCGAAGTGAAGACAAAGAGGTGAGGCGAAGATGCGATTGTCGACAGTGATCCGCGGTTGGTTGGCGCTATCTACCCTGTATTCGCTCGGCTGCGCGAAGGCGGCGGTGGCCAGTCCGGACGCGGCGCCGCCGACCTCCGGCGGACCGCAGATGGCGGTGCCGAAGGCGCCGCCGCCGAGAGGGCCGGACGGGCCGATCACGGCGGCGGAGCGCGACGAGGCGGTCGAGGCGTTGGCGCGCGCGCTGACGGCGAAGTACGTGTTCCCGGACAAGGCGAACGAGGTGGCCAGGGCGATCCGCGCCCGCCGCAAGCGCGGCGAGTACGACAAGATCACGACGGGCCACGCGCTGGCGACGACGCTGACGAACGACATCAACGAGGTGCTGCGCGACGCGCACTTCCACGTCCGCTTCAGCAAGGAGACGCTGCCGCCGCAGGAGACCGAGGGGAAGCCGTCGGCCGAGGAGCTGGCCCGCTTCGAGGACTTCTCGCGCCGCATGAACGGCGGGTTCGAGAAGGTCGAGCGGCTGCCCGGCAACATCGGCTACCTGGAAGTCCGCGGGTTCGCGTTCCCCGGCCGCGGGTTCGAGGCGGCGTCGGCGGCGATGGCGTTCCTGGCGGAGACCGACGCGCTGATCGTCGACCTGCGCCGCAACGGAGGCGGGTCGCCGGAGATGGTGGCGTACCTGTGCAGCTATCTGTTCGACGAGCGGGTCCACCTGAACGACCTGTACTTTCGGCCAGCCGACGAGACGCGCCAGTTCTGGACGGCGCCGGTGCCGGGCAAGTCCTACGTGGGCCGCGAGGTCTACGTGCTGACGAGCCCGCGCACGGGGTCGGCGGCGGAGGAGTTCGCGTACAACCTGAAGAACTTGAAGCGGGCGACGATCGTCGGCGAGGTGACGTGGGGCGGGGCGAACCCGGGCGACATGGTGCGCCTCGGCGACCACTTCAGGGCGTTCGTGCCGACGGGCCGGGCGATAAACCCGATCTCGAAGACGAACTGGGAGGGTGGGCGTGCAACCCGACATCGCAGTGCCGGCCGAGGACGCGCTGCGGGTGGTCCAGGTCAAGCTGATCGAGCAGCAGATCGCCAAGGCGACGGACCCGGAGCTGAAGGCGGAGCTGGAGGAGCGGCTCCGCGAGCTGCAGCCGAAGTGAGGCGCGGCAGAGCGGGAGGATATGTCCGATAGGACATGTCTTATCGGACGTGGCCGACGAGACAGATGGCTGGCGTCGGGGCGGCGCTCACATGGCGAGCTGGGCGCCGTCGATCGCCAGCGAGTGGCCGGAGATGAAGGCGGCGTCGTCGCTGCTGAGCCAGGCGATCGCGCGGCCCACCTCGTCGGCGCGGCCGGGGCGGCCCATCGGGATGGCGGAGATGACGGGCTCCATGACGGCGGGGAAGTTCGCCAGAGCGTTGTCGACCATCGGCGTGCCGGTGATGGCGGTCGGGGCGACACAGTTGACGCGGATGCCCTGCTTGGCGTGGCCGAGGGCGGCCGAGCGGGTGATGCCGAGGACGGCGTGCTTGGTGGCGACGTAGGCCGAACCGGTGGGGGTGCCGACGTGAGGAGGATCGAGGCGACGTTGACGATGCTGCCGCCGCCGCCCTGGGCGACCATCTGCTTCAGCTGGTGCTTCATGCCGAGCAGGGTGCCGCGGACGTTGACGGCCATCATGCGATCGAAGGCGGCGCCGTCGACGTCGGTGACGGGGCCGAAGTCCTCGCAGATCCCGGCGGAGTTGACGGCGCAGTCGAGGCGGCCGAACTCGGCGACGGTGGCGGCGACGCCGGCGACGATGTCGTCCTCGACGGTGACGTCGAGAGGGACGAAGATCGCCGGGGTGCCGCGGGCGCGCAGCTGCTCGACGACGCCCTGCCCCTCGGCCCGGCGACGCGCGGCGACCACGACCCTGGCCCCGGCGTCGGCGAAGGCGAAGGCGGTGGCCTTGCCGATGCCCGATTGCCGCCGACGATCAGCGCGACCTTGTCTCGCAACGAAACCATGCTGCGAGCATAACCAAAAGGCGCGGGCGATTCGGCGGCGCGGCAACGCTCGCGGCGGAGCGCGCCGCGGAGGTCTCCACGCGCGACGCGAGGCGGTGAGAGGTCCTCGATGCAATGGATGCATCGGCGGCGCTGCACGGGGAGAGTCGCGTTGCTCCGCGGGGAGGGTCGGCGTGGTCGGTCAGCGCGGGCCGGAGGTCGGTTCGACGCGGACGCAGGTGCCCTCGGCGCCCTCGCGGACGAACTTGGCCAGCAGGGCCTCCATCTCGACGCGGGTGCCCTGCGCGAGGGCGTCGAGGCGCGTGCGGGCGACGGCCGGCGAGAGGCCCAGCATGTCGCGGAGGGCCTGCAGGACGCGGATCGGTCGCGGGCCGAGGCTGGTGAGGCGGACGATCCACGAGCCGTTGGTGGCGAGGACGGCCGCTCGCGCGGCCGAGTCGCCGGCGTTGCTGTCCGACTCGAGCGAGAGGCCGCAGGCGAGGCAGCGGATCGCGGTGGACCAGCGGACCCCGTCGTCGCGGCGGGCGACGGTGTGATGCACGGTCACGCCGGTGCCGCACTGGGGACACCGGGCGGACGTGGTCGCGTGTTCACGCGTGACCGACACGGCGCTAGGAGGCGGGGACGGGCTCGGCCCCGAGGTCGCGGGCGAGGTCGGCGAGCTCGCCGATCGGGACCTGCAGCGCGGGCAGACGGGTGATGTCGGCCCGCGCGGCCTGGGCGATCGACTCGCTGGCGCGCATGATGAGGCCGCCGTTGGCGTCGGCGACGACGGTGTAGCCGGCCTTGCGCAGGCGGGCGAGCCGGGCCTGGGCGGCGGGGGTGAGGTCGGTGGCGGTGATGCGCAGGGAGGGCACGCGGCCGGGCCAGAGGGCGGCGAGGTAGGCGGTGATCCGCGGCGGGTAGACGACGCCGCCGGCTGTCTTTTCGTTCAGGTGGACGTCGACCAGCGCGGGGTAGCCGTGTACGTCGCAGCGGACCGCCCCGTGCAAGTGGCTGGTCCACATCGCCTCGGGGCTGACGGGCGCGGGCCACAGGCGGTCGAACCACGCGGCGATGGCGTCGTAGCTGGGGAGGCGCTGGCCGCCGAGCGCGTCGCCCAGACGCTGGACCTCGGCGCCGAACCGCTCGCCGCGCTCCTCCCGGCGCAGGCGCAGGAGGATGGCGAGGACGGCGATGGCGATGGCGGCGTACCACAGGCCGAACAGCAGCAGCCCGCCGCAGACGATGGCGGCGAACAGGAGGCCGAGGCCGCCGTCGCGGACCTGTTGCTGGCGCCGCTCGTCGGCGTGGCGGGCCAGGAGGGCGCGGCGGGCGACCGCGAGGGCGCTGGCGGGGATCCGGCCCTCCGGCTCGGGGCCGGCGAGGTCGGGGCGATCGGGGAGGAAGGAGCGGACGGCGGCGATCAGGTCCCGGGTCGCGGGCGAGGCGGGGCTGTCGGCGGGCTCGCGCACGGCGGCGACCACCAGCGGCGCCTCGGCCAGACCGCCGGGCGGGGCCGCGAGCCCCGCCGTGGCCGAGGGGGTGCTGAGGCTGGCGCCGGAGCGGTTGGAGAGGATCGCCAGGAGCGAGGAGTTCGAGGGGCTCATCGCGGCGCCCGGGAGGGTGTCGCCGGCGGCCGTGCGCGCGGCCGGGTCGCGGGCGAGGCTGGCCCCGAGGCCAGGTACCTGCTCGCGCGGGGCGGGCAAGGGGCCGGACAGCGCGGCGGGGTCGAAGCCGGGAGCGACCGCGGTGCGGAGGCCCGGCGCGGCGGGTGAGCTGTCTGCAGGGACAGGTGACGAGGAGGCGCGGAGGGCGGCGAGGTGGCTGTCCGAAGGGACAGATGATGGCCGGCTGTCCGTGGGGACAGGCGGGGAGCGCGTGGGCGCGCGGTCGAGGTCACGGCTGTCCGTGGGGACAGGCGAGGAGCGCGTGGCCGCGCGGTCGGGGGCACGGCTGTCCGTGGGGACAGGTGGGGAGCGCGTGGCCGCGCGGTCGAGGTCATGGCTGTCCATGGGGACAGGTGGCCGGGGGCTGTCCGCGAGGGCAGGTTGGTGGAGGCTGTCCGCAGGGACAGGCGCGTCGACGGGCAGGGACAGCTGGGCCGGCTCCGGCGCGGCGTCGTGCCCGTGGGCGGGCAGGCCCGCGGCCAGCTCGGCCGCCTGGGTGCCGGGGCGGGCGTCGGTCCAGCGGCCGGGGCGGGGCCCTCCAGGGTGTCGCCGGGCTCGGGGGCGGCGAGCGGAGCGTTGCTGTCCCTCAGGACAGGTCGCATGGGGGTCGGGACGGCGGGCGGCGGGGCCGGGCCGATCGAGAGCAGGGTGGTCGGCGGGACGGGCGCGGCGAGCAGCCTGGCCGAGGGCCGGGCTGGTGACGCGCGTGGAGCCGAGGGCTCGGCGGCGGGATCTCGGCGTCGGGTTCGGGGCTGACCTTCGGGACAGGTGCGCTGTGGACCAGGTCGCTGACGGCCTGCTGGATCGCCCGCTCGTAGAGGGCCAGCGCGTCGGCGACGGCCGGCGGCAAGCCGTGGGGCTGCCGGCAGGCGGGGCAGTCGGCGGCGTCGCGGAGGTCGGCGAGCGAGAGCGCGTGCTGGCAATGCGGGCAGCGCAACGCGAGCGTCGGAGAGAGCACGGCGGGACCATACCGCAGAACACGGGCGGCGGACCGGCCTGCGGGCGCGGGCGTGGGCGCGCAGGCGGAGCGGGCGGCCCGGGAGCGACGGCGGCGGTGTCGGCGGCGAGATCGCCGAGCGGGCTCGTCGGTGACGGCGGGGCCGGGCGCGGTCGAGATCGCGGCGGGGCGCGTGACGAGATCGACAGGTCGGGGCGGTGAGGGCGGTCCGCGAGCGGAGGAGCGGGCGGGACGCAGTTCGTGAGCGAGGAGCCGGTAGCGGCGCTGCGCGAGTGCTGGCGGCCGAAGCGGCGATTCGGTTGCGATTCGGCGCCGGGCGCGGGCGAGGATGCGCGCGGCGGCGACTCGCGGTATGAGGAGGCGCCGCGCGCGACCGGCGGGCGGCGAGCTTTACCGTGCCCGATCTGCCCGTCTCGCCTCCTTCGCCCCGCGGCCTCGATCTCCCCGGCGCCGCCACTCAATTCGCGCCGCTCGTCGACGAGCGGCTGGCCAACGGCGCCCGCCTGCTGATCCTGCCCGGGCGACCGGCCGGGGCCGGGCCGGCGGCGGTGCAGCTGTGGGTCGGTTCGGGCACGGCGGCCGAGCGAGAGGACGAGCACGGCTGCGCCCACCTGCTCGAGCACATGCTCTTCAAGCCATGTGTTTTGGGACATGGCCCGAAGAGCAACCGCGCGCGCCTGGCGGCGGCCGGGGTGCGGCGGGCCGAGGAGGCGTTCGACCTGGCGGGCGCGATCGAGGCGCTCGGCGGCGACATCAACGCGTTCACCAGCCACGACGAGACGGTGGTCCACGTGACGACGCCGGCGGCCCGCGCGGCCGAGGCGGCGGCGCTGGTGGCCACCGCGACGCTGTTCCCGACGCTCGACCCGGCCACGCTGGGGCAGGAGCGCGAGGTGGTGATCGAGGAGATCAAGCAGTACGACGACGACCCGGGCCAGCGGGTGACGCAGGCGGCGCTGTCGCGGGTGTACGGAGCGCACGCGTACGCGCGGCCGGTGCTCGGCCTGGTGGAGGAGGTCGCGGGGCACTCGGCGGCGCGGCTGCGCGGGTATCACCGGCGCGCCTATGCCGGCGAGCGGCTGACTCTGGTGGCGGTCGGCGCGGTCGACGTGGCGGCGCTGCGCAAGGTGGCGCGGGCGATCGTCGGCGCGTTGCCGGCGGCCAAGAGGCGCGCGACGGCGGGCGAGCCGGCGGCGAAGCCGGGGTGACGCTGCGCCGCGCCGAGGTCCAGGAGACCTACGCGCTGCTGGCCTGGCCGGCCCCGGCGGCGGGCGCGGCCGAGGCGGCGGCGATCGACGCGGCGGCGGTGGTGCTCGGCAACGGCGAGTCGTCGCGCCTGGTCGCCGAGACACGTCGCAAAGAACAGGTCGTTTCGGACATCCAGGCCCACTGCGACACGCTGCGCCACGGCGGGACGGTGATGGTGTCGGCGCGCACGACCGCGGGCCAGACGGCGGCGGCGGTGGCGGCGGTGCTGGCCCAGGTGCGGCGCCTGGCGGACGCGCCGGTGTCGGCCGAGGAGCTGGCGCGGGCCAAGGCGATCCTCGAGAGCGACCTGGTGTACCGGCGCGAGACGGTGCAGGGCCAGGCGCACGCGCTCGGGGCCTGCGCGACGCTGTTCGGCGACCTGGCCCGCGAGCGCGAGTACTACGCGGCCCTGGCGGCGCTGACGCCCGAGGCGGTCCGCTCGGCCTGCGCGCGCTGGCTCGACCCGGCGCGCGCGAGCGTCAGCCTCGAGCTGCCGCGCGCGGAGGTGGATGTCCCGAAGGCCAGGTCGATCAAGGCCGCGGTGGCCGAGGCGCTGAAGCCGGCGGCGACGCCGGGGCGCGCCGGGGTGAGGCCGCGCTGCGCCAGCGACGGCATCGAGACGGTGACCCTGGCGTGCGGGCTGCGCCTGCTGGCGCGGGTCGAGCCGGCGGTGCCGGTGGCGGCGGGCTGGCTGATCTGGCCGGGCGGGCTGCGGCGCGAGCCGGCGGCGCTGGCCGGCGCGAACTCGGTGATCGCGGCGCTGCTGACCCGCGGCAACGCCCGCACCGGCGGCGAGGCGCTGAGCCGGGCGATCGACGGGATGGCCGCGGGGCTCGACGGCTTCGCCGGCCGCAACAGCCTGGGCCTGCACTTCGAGTGCCTGAGCCGCCACTTCCCGGCGGTGCTCGGGCACGCGCTCGACTGCGCGACGACGCCGAAGTTCGCGGCCGACGAGCTCGAGGAGGAGCGGCGGGTGGCGCTGCAAGATCTGGCGGCCGAGGTCGACGACCCCGGCGCGGTGGCCAGCCGCGGGCTCAACGCGCTGCTGTACGGCGAGCACCCGTTCAGCCGACCGGGCCGCGGCACGCCGGCCGGCCTGCGGGCGCTGACGCCGGCCAAGCTGCGCGGGCTGTGGCGCCGCGACTACCCGATCGGGCAGGCGGTGCTGGCCCTGGCCGGCGACATCGACGTGGCGGCGGCGGCGGCCCAGGTCGAGGCGGCGCTGCGCGAGGCTGGCCTCGGGGACAGGCTGTCTGAAGGGCCAGGAGCGCCGAAGAAGTTCGCGGCGCCGACCGGGCCGCGCGAGCGGGAGATCTTCCAGGACCGCGAGCAGGCCCACATCGCCCTCGGCTGGCCGGGCATCGCCGTCGGCGACGAGCGCGAGCCGACCCTCGACGTGCTCAGCGCGGTGCTCGGCGGCCAGACCGGGCGGCTGTTCACGGCGCTGCGCGAGGTCCAGGGGCTGGTGTACGAGGTGTCGATGAGCAGCGTCGAGGGCCTCGACGCCGGCCACGTGGCGATCCACGCGTCGACCAGCCAGGACAAGCTGCCGAAGGCGATGGCCGCGATCGCGGCGGAGGTCGAGCGCGCGGTGCGAGAGCCGCCGTCGACGGCGGAGGTCGAGCGCGCCAAGGCGTGGCTGGTCGGGCAGTTCGAGCTCGGCCAGCAGCGCCGCAGCCGGATGGCGTCGCTGCTGGCGCTGTCCGAGGTCTACGGGCTGCCGCGCGCGCGTTCGCGTACCCGCAGCGCGTGGCGGCGGTGACCGCCGAGGGGGTGTGGGCGCTGGCGAGGACGCTGTTCCGCCCGCAGCGCGCGGCCCGCTGCGTGGTCCGGGCGCGCCGGCGCAAGGGCTGAGCCGGCGCCTGCCCTTCGGGACAGGCTTTCGCCCGGTGCGAGCGTGAGGCGGAGCGCCGGAGCCCGGATGTTCGGCGCCGGGCGTGGGTCTCGCGCCGACGCGACGGTGAGCTGGCGCTTCGGACATGAGCGAAGGGGCAGGCGGCCGGCGCGACGCGGCGGGCTCAGGCTGCGTGTCGGGTCAGCTGCAGCTGAAGAGGACGCAGGTCGCGCTGCAGCACTGGCCGCCGGTGTTGCAGCTCTGGCCAGCGATCTTGCAACAGCCCGAGAAATCGAGAGCCAGGCAGTTCGCGTTGCACTTGAGGAGGCCGCCGCCGTAGTTGGGGAAGTCACTGCAGGCCTTGCCCACGAGGTCGGTGCCGTCGCAGGTCTCGCCTGTCTCGGCGACCCCGTTGCCGCACATGGGCTCGGGCATCGCGGTCGTGCCGGGGTCCGGCTCTCCGCTGCTGGTCGAGCTCGTCGTCGCGGTGGTGGTCGTCGTCGTGTCCGGGTCGCCCGTGGTGGTCGTGCTGGTGGACGTGGTGGTCGTGCTGGTGGACGTGGTGGTGGTCGTGCTTGTCGAGTCGCTGGCGGTCTCGGTCGAGGTGGAGGTCGGCGTGGACGAGGTGCTCGTCGAGGTCGGTGCGCTCGTCGTCGTCGTCAAGGGCGGGTCGGTGCTGGCGTATCCGGCCTCCGTGGTCGAGGGACCGCCCGTGGAGCCGGAGCTACCAGAAGGCTGGTAGAAGCAGGCCGACGCCAGGCCGAAGAGGAGCGCCAGGACACGTCGCGTCACGGTCCCTCTCTAGCATGGAAGGAGGGGCGGAACGGCGCGGATGCGCCCGCATGTGCCGGGTTGCGAGAGCGTCGAGCGAGGATCAATCCTCGTCGTCCGGATCGACGTCGGGCTCGGCGACCCGGCGCGCGCCGGCGACCGTGAGGTACTCGTCGCGGTCGCGCAGGCGGTCGACCCGGAGGTCGCCGCCGACGTAGAACTCGGTCTCGAAGATGGCGAGCTCGCGGGCGACGAGGTCGCCGAGGACGACGGCGCACATCAGCCGGTCGGACACGCAGAGGTCGCCGCGCACGGTGAGGCTGCCGG
Source organism: Nannocystis pusilla (assembly GCF_026626665.1). Lineage (GTDB taxonomy): Bacteria > Myxococcota_A > Polyangia > Nannocystales > Nannocystaceae > Nannocystis > Nannocystis pusilla. Next base: position 3,642,829 of record NZ_JAPNKE010000002.1, on the reverse strand, counting down.
TGACGACGATGGTGCCGATGTCGTCAGGGGCGGCGGCGAGCTGCAGCTGCGACCAGTGCTCGTCGCTCAGCCAGGCGTCGCCCTCGATCGTGACATCGCCGTCGTAGACGGCGCAGGCGCAGCCGTAACGGCCGCCCGAGGCGAGGCGGGCGAAGGTGCCGTGGCGGTGGTCGAGCTCGGCTTCGCTGATGACGACGGGCTTCGGCACGCGGCGAGTCTGGCACGCGGCGGGGGCGCTGTCATGGGGGCGACATGGCGTGATGGACATGTTTTGAGGGACATGATTCTAGAGTCATGTCCGAACCGGCAGCGCGCGCCTCGGGGACGGTAGGCGTCGAGCTGGCGAGCTGCGTCCCGCGGCTGATCGATGGTGGCGGAGCCCACACTCCACGTACTTAAGAAAGCTGTCCTCAGGGCCAGTCGTCGAGGTCGAGGCCGCGGGCCAGCTCGGCGTCGCCGGCCAGCAGATCGCGCAAGGTCGCCTCGCGCACGCCGAGGGCGCGGGCGCCGGCGCTCACGCTGCACTGGGCCGCCAGGACCGCCCGGACCTCGCGGCGAAAGGCGAGCGGGTCGGCGCGGCGGAGGGCCAGGAGCAACGGCTCGCGGGGCTCGGCGGGCAAGGTCACGCGCGAGGACTGTAGCGCTTGTCGCGGCCAAGGCGGAGCGCGGCGAAGCAGAGGCCGTGGGGTTCGTCGCAGCGGGGACGCGCGGGCCGAAGCCGAGGCCGGGGCGCTTGTCGCGGCCGGGGCAGACGTGTTGAAGTGGCGTCGATGTCGGGACGATGGATCGGCGCGTGGATGTTGCTGGGGCTGCTGCTGGGCGGTTGCGACCCGGCGAAGGAGAGGGAGCTGGCGGCGGTGCGGGCGGAGCTGGCGGCGACGTCGGCGCTGGTCAAGGAGCAGGGCCAGCGGATCGAGTCGCTGACGAGCGAGCTGGCGAAGGCGCGGGCCGATCGGGTCCTGTGCGAGATCGACCGGTCTCCGCCCGGTGGGGCCGGTGACGCTCCGCCAGCGCCGGCGACGGACGCTCCGCCGGCAGGAGAGGCGACGCCGACGCTGTCGCCGACGTGCGCCGAGGGGACCTGCGTGGTGAAGCGCAGCGAGCTCGAGGCGTTCATGGCGGCGCCCGAGGCGATGGCCCGGCTGGCGCGCGTGCTCCCGGCGATGGAGGACGGCAAGGCGGTCGGCTTCAAGCTGTTCGCAATCCGCTCCGAGTCGCCGCTGGCGCTGCTGGGTTTTAAAATGGGGACCTGGTGCGCACCGTGGCCGGGCAAGCGGTGGGGGACATGGAGGCGTTGCTGCGCGCGTACTCGCAGCTGCGCACGCTCGACCGCTGGACGGTCACGGGCACGCGCAAGAGCGGGCCGTTCGAGGTGACGATCGCGGTGCAGTGACGAGAATGTCCGAAGGGACAGGTGCGTGCGACGGGCCGAGCGGTGCGACATGACGAGCTCGGTATCGTGAGAAAAATGTCCGAAGGGACAGGTGCGCGTGGCGGGCCGGGCGGTTCGCGGCGACGATCTCGGCACGCGATGATACTGTCCGAAGGGACATGTGGTCGTGGTGGGGCGGGCGGTTCGTGGCGACGACCTCGGCACGCGAGAATACTGTCCCGAGGGACATGTGCGTGCGGCCGTCACTTCGCGTCGGGGTCGAACTGAAACACGGCCTCGATCGGGACTGCGAAGACGAGGGCGATCCGGAAGGCGACCTCGAGCGAGGGGGCGTACTTGCCGCCCTCGATCGCGTTGACGGTCTGGCGGCTGACGCCGATCCGCTCGGCCAGCGCCTGCTGCGTCATCTCGCCGTGCTCGAAGCGGAGCTGGCGGATCCGGTTCTTCACGCTGCCGCGCGCGGGCTCCACGGCTACATCCCGCGCCGGTAGTAGACGAGCTGCAGCGCGAGGCGGGCGAGCTCCGACAGGTACAGCGACAGCAGCAACAGGTGCGCGACCCACACCGGCTCGACCGCGACGACGAGGGCGCCGATGGCCCCGATCACGCCGGTGGCGAGGATCCAGCCGGTGCGGCCCTCTGCGCGTCCCTCGAGCTCGCGGTCGCGGACGTCGGCGGGCTCGGGGCGGCCCATGAGCGCGGCGACGAGGTGACCGCCGATGAGGATCGCCACCAGCAGCACGACGGCGACCACGAACACGCCGGCGAAGTCCGGCAGGATCGTGATGCCGCTCGCCAGCATCCAGCCGGCGACCACGAAGTAGAGGCCCAGCGCGACCGCCATGCCGAGCAGCTGGATCCACACGCTCTTCTCCGCGAACGAGGCGCTCATGCGCGCCTCAGGGGTGGCAGCTTTGCTTGACACGATGTCAAAGATACGCGACACGAAAGCGGTGTCAAGCTAGCTTGACATGAGTGGCGAGAACGTGGCGGAACGCCTGGCCTGCAGGCGCTGGCGTCGAGCGACAGCGATGCGCGGGGACGCGCGGGCGCCGGAGCGTTGTGGCAGGGGCCACACGGATCTGCTCCAGGTTTTGGGTGGGCGAAGTCGCGCAAGATCGATCCGCGCGGGCGATCGAGCCGTTCGCGTCGGGACGAGTTGCGCCACGAAGTCGCTCGCGCGCCCGGTGACGCGGGCGTCGGCCTCGCGTGTCTGCGAGGACATGCGCGCGAGGACATGCGCGCGAGGACATGCGCGGGGACGTGCGTGCGAGGGCATGCGCGCGAGGACATGCGCGGGGACGTGCGTGCGAGGGCATGCGCGAGGACATGCGTGCGAGGACATGGGCGCCAGGGCATACGCGCGAGGACATGGGCGCCAGGACATGGGCGCGAGGACATGCGCGCGAGGACATGCGCGCCAGGACATGCGCGCCAGGGCATGCGCGCCAGGACATGCGCCAGGACATGCGCGCGAAGACCTGTCCGAGAGGACACGCCCTCGGAGCCAGCGGCTCAGGCGGCGGAGGCGACGCCGAGGGTGCGGGCGAGGGCGCGGGCGACCGCGAGGGGGCGGCCCTTGAACACGCGGACGTACGGGATGGCGCTGGCCCGGGCGGCGCGGGCGAGGATCCCGTCGATGTTGTGGGCCTGGAAGCCGGTGGCGATGAGCACGTAGTCGTAGCTGTGGCGCGAGATGCTCTCGCACTGGGCCTGGACCTTGCGGGCGTTGCCGTCGCACCAGGTGATGTCGAGGCCGAGCGACTCCTCGAGCTTCGACTTGAGGTCGGGGTCCTCGCGGTTGCTGACGAACAGGACCCGCTTGCCCTCGACCTTGGGCCGGACCTGGGCGACCAGGTGCGCGCCCGGATCGTCGACGTCGTCGGTCTCCTCCTCGAGGTCGCTGTCGCTGTCGGACGGCAGCACGCCGAGCTCGCCGCGCTTGATCACGTCCTGCAGGCCGGTGAGGCGGCGACGCATGCGGCGGTCCTCGAACAGGTCGGGGCGCAGGGCGTCGATGCGCGGGCGGATCGGCTGGACCAGCGACGCGACCTCGGGCGTGTTGTGGGCGTCGAAGGCCCGGCCGAGGAAGGCGAGCAGGGCCTCGTCGTCGAAGCTGTCGGCGGCGACCAGGGCGTCGCGTTCGGCTCGCACCGCCGCTTGCTGCTGGCGCACCTGATCGGCCGAGGGCCCGGTCTTGGCGCGCTCGGGCGGCGGGATGAACTCGGGGTCGAGCCAGCGGCGCAGCTGCGGCAGGCGCTCGCCGAGGCGCCCCGCGAGCCAGCGCAGGCGGCCCATGACGGCGCCCCAGGTCTCGGGGTCCTCGGCGGCGATGAAGCGACGGATGTCGCGCAGCGCCTGGGCGTGCTTGACGAGCGCGTCGAGCTGCTCGTTCGGCAGCTCCTCGGGCGGCGTGGTGAGGTGGCGCGGCGGCGGGTCGGTGACGTTGCCGGCGATGGCCTCGACGGCGCGCTGGGCCTCGCGCAGGAGGGCGCGGGGCTGGCCCGGCGGGGCCTTGCGCGGGCGGTCGGCCCAGCCGTAGTCGTCGACCGGGACCTCGCTGGTCATCGCGCGCTCGCGATGGTTCTGCACGAACTCGTGCGCCTCGGCCCAGGTCTTCGGCGCGTGCAGCGTCTTCAGCCCGAGCTCGGTGACCACGCACGCGGGCACCGCGTTCATCTGCAGCGCCTGCACCGAGCCGGGCCACAAGGTCTTGCTGAGGTTCGTCAGCTCGTGGGCGATCCGCCGCACCAGCACGGTGATCTTGTGCTCGCCCTGGAACTGCTCGTCGAAGCTGCGCGCGCGGGAGATCCAGGCCAGCATGTAGACCTTCTGATAGCGCGGCGACATCAGCGCGAAGTCGGGCCGCATGTCCTGGATGTCCTTGAGGATCTCTTCCAGGGTCTCGCGCGCCTCGGCGACCGCAGCCGCGGGATAAGTCGGTAGCTGGATCCGGCCGACGATCGGGCTGCGCGGTAGCTCGGGCTGCTCGGGCGCGGCGGGCGGGGCGGTGGGGATAACTTCGGCGGATACTGCGGCGCTGGGTGGCGCCGCCTGCGGACGGGCTGGCTCCTGGAGGCCGTCGCGGAAGCGATCGAAGAGTTGACGCGCGGCCGCCGACGGAAACATCTGCGTCAGCGCATCTTCGAGGGCGCTGTCACGATCGGGTCCGCGGCCGAGCCACCGCTCCGTGTCGCGCCAGATCAGCACCTCGGTCCACTGATGGGTATACATCGCGTGGCGGTAGCCGCTGTCCGCGAGAAACTTGGGTAGCCAGCGCGCGCCGTCGTCGTGCATCGCCCGTTACGCTAGTCTTTTCGCGCTGCTGCTGCAACGAAGGGGCAAAATGCCGCGCGCGGACGGAGGTCCGCGCGGGCAGGGTGAGGGCCTGCCGTGGCGGAGGCTGTTCAGCGCCGCGCGCGCCGTCACGGACGCCGTTCGCCGCCCGTGAGGCCCGATCAGAACCGCGTGCGGCGGTTCAGGTGCCGATGACGGAGCCGCCGTCGACGCTCAAGATGGCGCCGTTGATGAAGCTCGACTTGTCGTCGGCCAGGAAGAGATAGGCGCGAGCGATGTCGTCGGGCAGTCCGGCGCGGCCGACCGGGGTGTGCTCGATCAGCGCGTTGTAGACCTTCTCGGGGATGCTCTTGACCATGTCCGTGGCGATGAAGCCCGGGGCGACGGCGTTCGCCGTGATGCCGTAGCGGCCGAGCTCGCGCGCCCATACGCGCGTCATGCCGACGACGCCAGCCTTGGCGGCGACGTAGTTGGTCTGGCCGAAGTTGCCGTACAATGCGACCACCGAGCTGGTGCTGACGATCCGCCCGTACTTCTGGGCGATCATCGTCGGCACGACCGCCTGGGTGCAGTTGAACACGCCCTTGAGGCAGACATCGAGGACGAACTGGAACTGGTCGGCGCTCATCTGACCGACCACCTGTCCGTCCTTGACCTTGACCAGCTGGCCGTCGCGGACGACGCCGGCGTTGTTGATGAGGACGTCGATCCGGCCGAAGCGCTCGAGCACGGCGGCGACCCCGGCGACGCAGTCCTCGGGCTTGCTGACGTCGACCTTGCGGGCGATGGCGACGCCGCCGGCGGCGGTGATCGCGGACACGACCTCCTCGGCTGCCTGTTCGGCCAGGTCCCACACGGCCACGCCGTAGCCGGCCTCGGCGAACTTGAGAGCGGTGGCGCGGCCGATGCCGTTGCCGCCGCCGGTGACGATGGCGATCCGCGGTTGCTGGGTGCTTGTCATGCGGCGGCGAGCGTACCGAGGGCCGCCGAGGTCGCCTGCACCAAGAGCCAGGGTGAGATGTGAGCTTGCGCCGTGTCGGTGACCGCAGCGCGCGGCTCGGGCGTCCACGGAGGATGATGGGCGCCGCTTGTCGTCTCCAGGGCGATCCCCGTAGGATGCGCCGACCCCATGACAGAGACCGCGCCGCCCGAAGCCCTGGTCCGCGAGATCAAGGAGCTCATCATCGAGGCCCTGATGCTGCAGGACATGACCCCCGAGGACATCGACCCGGAGGCGCCGCTCCTGGTCGAGGGGCTGGGCCTCGACTCGATCGACGTGCTCGAGCTGGCGATGGCGATCGGCAAGAAGTACGGCGTCAAGACCCGCGCCGACGACGCCCAGAACCGCCACATCTTCGCCAGCGTGACCAACCTGGCCCGCTTCGTCGCCGAACAGCGCGCGCCGGCGGCGAGCTGAGGCCCGACATGGCGGACCCGAACGGCGAGCCGCGGCGAGCCGCGGGGTCCCGAGGTGGGTGCCCGCGGTGCTGCGGTCGGTGGTGATCGGCGGCTATCCGCTGGTCGTGTACCTCGGCATGACGCGCTGGAGCCCGCGCACGCTGGCGCTGGTGCTGGCGGTGGCGCTGCTGCCGGGGCTTCTGCTGCGCCTGCGCGAGGCCCGGCGCGAGGACCTGTGGCCGGTGCTGCGGGTGCCGCTGTCGCTGTTCGGGCTGTTCGCGGCGGCGGCGCTGTCGGGCGAGCAACGGCTGTTCATGGCCCTGCCGGTGCTGGTCAACCTGGGCCTCTTGGCCAACTTCGCCGCCAGCCTGCGCGGGCCGGTGTCGCTGGTCGAACGGTTCGCGCGCCTGCAGGAGCCCGACCTGCCGCCCGGCGGGCCGGCGTACTGCCGCACGTGGACCAAGATCTGGTGCGGCTTCTTCGTCGCCAACGCGGCCGTCAGCGCCGGCCTGGCGCTGTGGGCCCCGGTGGCCTGGTGGACGCTCTACACCGGACTTTTGGCCTACCTGCTGATCGGGGTAATGTTCACCGTCGAGTTCGTCGTCCGCAAGGCGACCTTCCGTCGCTTCGGCGACGGGCTGCCCGACCGCCTGCTCCGCCGACTGCTCCGCGCATGAAGTCGTTCGTCCCGCTCGTCCACACCGATCCCGCGGCGCTCGTCGCCGTGGGCGAGGCCGGCGCGCGCACGGCCGGCGAGCTCATGCGCGACGCGAGGGCCGTCGCGGCGCGGCTGCCGGGGCCCGCGCCGGGCAGCGAGGTGCTGGTGGTGTGCGGCGACCGCTACCACCTGGCGGTGACGACCCTGGCGGCGTGGCTGCGCGGCCACGCGGTCGCGCTGCCGCCCAACGCCCAGCCGGCGGCCGTGCGCGAGCTGGCCGGGCGGCCGTCGGTGGTCGCGCTGCTGCACGACTCCGACCTGGCCGACGCGCAGGACGTCCGGGAGTGGCTGGAAGGACATGTTTTAAGGGACATGGCCGATCCGACATGGCCCGAAGCGCTGGCGGCCGATCGCCGGCTGGCGGTCGTGTACACCTCGGGCAGCACCGGCGACCACCAGCCGTGCGCCAAGACGGCCGCGCAGCTGCTCGGCGAGGCGCAGGCGCTGGCGGCCACGTTCGCCCTGCGGGCCGGGGAGGTGGCGCTGGCGACGGTGCCGCCGTACCACCTCTACGGGCTTTTGTTCGGGATCCTGGCGCCGCTGGCCGCGGGGGCGGCGTTCGCCCGCGAGACGCCGCTGCACGCCGAGACGGTGGCCCGGGCGGCGCGGCAGGTGGAGGCGACGGTGCTGGTCAGCACGCCGGCGCACCTGCGCGGGCTGACGGTGCTGACGCGCGGCGACTTGCCGCCGCTGTCGCGGGTGTTCTCGTCGGGCGCGCCGCTGCCGCGGGCGACCGCCGACGAGCTGCTGACCCTGCTGGGCCTGCAGGTGACCGAGGTGTACGGCTCGTCGGAGACCGGCGGGATCGGCTGGCGGCGGCACGAGGATGTTTTAAAAGACATGTCCCCGGAGCCAGCCTGGACGCCGCTGCCGGGAGTGACGGTCGAGGTGGCGGCCGAGGGGCGGCTGCTGCTGCGCTCGCCGTTTCTGGCCCCGGACGCGCCGGTGCCGTACCCGTGCGAGGATCGCGTCGAGGTCGACGCGCGCGGCGGATTCCACCTGCGCGGGCGGCTCGACGGGGTGGTGAAGATCGCCGGCAAGCGGGTGGCGGTGGCCGAGGTCGAGCAGCGCCTGCTGGCGCTGGCGGCGGTGGCCGACGCCGCGGTGGTGGCGGTCGAGTCGCCGGGCGCCCGCGGGCACGAGCTGGTGGCCGCCGTGGTGGCGCGCGAGGCCGGGCGCGACGCCGGCGAGCTGGTGGCCGAGCTGCGGCGGGCGCTGCTGCCGTGGTTCGACCCGGTGGTGGTGCCGCGGCGGATCAAGGTGGTGCCGGCGCTGCCGCGCGAGCCGAGCGGCAAGCTGACGCGGCGCAAGCTGCACGCGCTGCTCGGGCTGGCGGGCGAGGAGGAGAGTGCGCCGGGTGGCCCGAGGGACATGTCCGTGAGTTCGGCGAGTGACGCGCCCAGCGCGGGAGCGGGACTGGGTGGCTCACGGGACATGTCCGCAGGGGCAGGTGGCCCGGGAGCGCCGGTGAGTGGCCCCAGGGACATGTCCGCGGGGACAGAGGGCCCGGGCGCGTCGGCGTTCGCGCTGCGCGGGCATACGCGGCGCGACGAGGGCGGGGCGGCGGTGCACGAGGTCGAGGTGGGGGTGCCGGTCGACCTGGCGTTCTTCCGCGGGCACTTCGACGCGCTGCCGGTGCTGCCGGGGGTGGCGCAGCTGACCGCGCTGGTGGTGCCGCAGGTGGCGGCGCTGCGGCCGGAGCTGGGGCCGCTGCGGCGGGCGGCGCGGCTGAAGTTCACCCGGCCGATCGCGCCGGGCGACGCGCTGGTGCTGCGGCTCGAGGTCCGCGGGACTCAGGTCCGCTTCTCGCTGGCGCGGGCGGGCGAGGTGGTCACGGCGGGGGCGCTCGAGTACGAGGCGCGCGGAGGCTGAGGCGGTGCGTATGGCCGAAGGGGCAGGTCGTTGCCAGATGTCCGGGAGGACAGGTCGTCCGCCGGGCGGCGGGCCGGGTGCGGCCGGCGGCGGGAGGCGAGCGTGAGCGCTGAGAGGGGCCAGGACGTGTCTCGAGGGACAGGTGAAGCCGCGGCGTTCCGGCCGTGCGCGCTGATCCCGACCTTCGATAATCCGCGGACGGTGCGGGACGTGGTGCTGCGGGTCAAGGCGCACCTGCCCGACGTGGTGGTCATCGACGACGGCTCGGGGCCGGAGGGCCGCGCCGCGGTCGAGGCGATCGGGGCGGAGGGGCTGGCGCACGTGCGGCGGCGGCCGCACAACGGCGGCAAGGGGGCGGCGGTCAAGACCGGGTTCCAGTTCGCCCACGAGCTCGGCTACACCCACGCGCTGCAGGTCGACGCCGACGGGCAACATGACCTGGGGGACATCCCGCATTCCTCGCCACCGCGCGCGAGCGGCCGGAGGCGCTCGTCCTCGGGGCGCCGCTATACGACGCGTCGGCGCCGAAGGGGCGGCTCGTCGCCCGCAAGATCACGCTGTTCTGGACCAACTTCGAGGCGGGGCGCGGGGTCATCACCGACCCGATGTGCGGCTTCCGCGTGTACCCGCTGGCGCCCGCGCTGGCGCTCGGGCGCACCGGCGACCGCATGGACTTCGACATCGAGATCGCGGTCCGCCTGGTGTGGGCCGGGGTGCCGGTGATAAACCTGCCGACCCGGGTCCGCTACATCGGCCGCGACGAGGGCGGGGTGTCGCACTTCCGCGTGTTCGGCGACAACGTCAAGATCTCGTGGCTGCACACCCGGCTGTCGTTCCAGCGGGTGATGGTGCGCCCATGGGTCAACCTCTACCGCCGCCTGCGCCGCCCGGCGCTGCCGGCCGGCCGCTGACCGGGCTGCGCGAGAGGACAGGTTCGATCGGCCATGGCTCATCAGGCAGGTACGAGGGGACATGTCCCGGAGGACAACCGGGCCGGGGCCGCGGCGGGCGAGCGCGGGGCGGGTGTGCCGGCGACCACCGCGTGGCAGGGGAGCGAGCGCGAGGCGGGCGGGGCCGCGGCGGTCGAGGGCGACCGGGCGTGGATGACCCGGCCCGAGCGCGGGACGGTGCTCGGGATCAAGGCGACGCTGCTGTTCTGCCGGGTGTTCGGCCGCCGCGGGGCGGGGGTGCTGCTGGCGGTGATCACCTTCTACTACGCGCTGTTCGCCGGGGCGGCGCGGCGGGCCTCGCAAGACTACATGCGGCGGATCGGCCAGCCGCACGGTTTTATGGCCAGCTGGCGCCACATCTACACGTTCGCCCGCTGCGCCCTCGACCGCGTGTTCCTGGTCCGCGGCGAGACGTCGCGGTTCCGCATCACGCACACGGGCATCGAGCACCTGCGGGCGCTGCAGCAGCAGGGCAAGGGGGCGCTGCTGCTCGGGGCCCACCTCGGCTCGTTCGAGGCGATGCGGGCCAGCAGCGCCGACAAGCGGCTGCCGATCCACATCCTCGCGTACTGGCAGAACGCGAAGATGATCAACGACTTCTTGCGCACGGTGCAGGCCGACTTCGACGTGCGCGTGATCCCGATCGACCCGCGCGACACCAGCTACATCCTGGCCGCCAAGGAGGCGATCGAGCGCGGAGCTGGTGGCGGTGCTGGGCGACCGGGTCGGGGTCAACGAGAAGACCTGCACGGCCGAGTTCCTGGGCGCTCCGGCGCGCTTCCCGACCGGGCCCTACACCCTGGCGGCGCTGCTAAAGTGCCCGATCTATTTGACTTTCGGGCTTTATCACGGGCAGGGCCGCTACGATCTGTATTGCGAGCCCTTCGCCGAACAATTAGAACTCCCCAGAGGCCGCCGCGAGGCCGCCACCGCCGCCCATGTCCAGCGCTACGCCGAACGCCTCGAGCACTACTGCCGCCTCGCGCCGCTCAACTGGTTCAACTTCTACGAGTTCTGGAGGGCGGAGTGAGTAGCGCGCGCGTCCTCATCGTGGGGCCCGGGGGCATCGGCCTCGACGACGTGGTTCAGCTGGCCGAAGGGACAGCTTTCCCGGCGCTCGACGACGCCCCGGAGTACCGGGCGCTGCTGGGCCGCGGCGCCGACCACCTGGCGCGCCGGCTGGCCGCGGGCGAGGTCGTCTACGGGGTCACGACCGGGTTCGGCGACTCGTGCGAGACGAGCGTGCCGGACGAGCACGTGGCGGCGATGCCGATCAACCTGATGCGCTTCCACGGCTGCGGCACGGGGCGGATCCTCGACGAGGTCGAGGCGGCCGCGGTGGTGGCGGTGCGGCTGGTGGCGCTGGCGCGCGGCTGGTCGGGCGTGCGCGTCGAGGTGCTCGAGCGGCTGTGCGACCTGCTGCGGCACCGCCTGCTGCCGCGGATCCCCGCCGAGGGCTCGGTCGGCGCCAGCGGCGATCTGACGCCGCTGTCGTACGTGGTGGCGGCGCTGGTCGGCGAGCGCGAGGTCTGGTTCAAGGGACAGGTCGCGCCCGCGGCCGAGGCGCTGCGCGAGGCCGGGATCCCGCCGCTCGTGCTGCAGCCCAAGGAGAGCCTGGCGCTGATGAACGGGACCAGCGTCATGGTCGGGCTCGGTTGCCTGGCGGTCGCGCGCGCGCAGCGGCTGGCGCGCCTGTGCGCGGCGCTGACGGCGATGGGCAGCGACGTGCTCGGCGGCAACCCCGCTCACTTCGACGACCGCATCTTCGCCGCCAAGCCGCACCCCGGCCAGAGGGCCGTGGCGGGGTGGATCCGCGAGGATATCGAGTTCCCGCGGCCGGCCGCCCCCGCCCGCATCCAGGACCGCTACTCGATCCGCTGCGCCCCGCACGTGATCGGGGTCCTCGTCGACGCGCTACCCTGGGTCCGGCAGTGGCTGGAGGTCGAGATCGTCGGCGCCAACGACAACCCCCTGGTCGACCCGGAGACCGGCGAGGTGCTGCACGGCGGCAACTTCTACGGCGGCCACGCCTGCTTCGCGCTCGACTCGCTCAAGACGGCGGTGGCCAACCTCGCCGACCTGGTCGACCGTCAGATCGCGCTGGTCTGCAACCCGGACACGAACGCGGGCCTGCCGGCCAACCTGGTCGGGCGCACCGGCCCCGATCGTGCGGCGCACCACGGCTTCAAGGCGATGCAGATCTCGGCCTCGGCGCTGGCGGCCGAGGCGTTGAAGCTGACGATGCCGGCCAGCGTCTTCAGCCGCAGCACCGAATGCCACAACCAGGACAAGGTGAGCATGGGCACGATCGCGGCGCGCGACTGCCTGCGGATCGTCGAGCTGACCGAGACGGTCGCCGCGATCGGGCTGCTCACCATGTGCCAGGCGGTCGACCTGCGCGCGGGGCACAACGTCCACGCGCGGGCGCGCACGCTGCACGCGGCGGTGCGCGGCGTCATCCCGATGGTCGACGCCGACCGCCGTCAGGACCGGGACATCGCGGCGGTGCTGACGCTGCTGCGCGCGGGCGCGTTGCCGATCGGAGCGCTGTCGTGAGCCGCCTGCACGAGGTCTCGGTCGAGTTCGAGGTCCCGTTCCACGACGTCGACATCCTCAACATCGTCTGGCACGGGCATTACTACAAGTACATGGAGTACGGCCGGACCGCGCTGATGCGCTCGCGCGGGCTCGACGTCGAGGACATCCGCCGCGCGGGTTACGCCCTCCTGCTGGTCGACAGCCACTGCCGCTACACCTACCCGCTGCGCTACGCGGACCGCGCCCGCGTCGACGCGTGGTTCGTGGCGGTTGCGCCGCGGCTGGTCGTGGCCTATCGCATCCGCAACCTCAAGGACGACCGCTGCTCGGCTCGCGGGCAGACGATCCTCGTCACCACCGACCAGGAAGGTCGCCTCTTGTCGGAGACGCCCGATGCTCTGCTCCAGCGCCTGGTGTAGCTCGCCATCCTCGCCCGCCCGTAAGGGCATGTCCGCCTGGACAGGTCTTTCGCGCATGTCCTCGCGGCCATGGTCTTTCTGAGCGGTCCGATCGGCCAGGCGAGCGCCGCCGAGCCGCTGCCGATCACCGTGGCCGCGCCGGTGGTCGCCAGCATCACGCTCGACCAGCTGCTCGGGCAGTTCGCCGGGATGAGCGGGCTGCAGGCCAGCTTCCGCGAGGAGAAGCACATGGCGCTGCTGGCCGCGCCGCTCGTCAACGAGGGCACCATCTACTTCGTGCCGAACGGCAAGAAGCCGCGCCTGGCCCGTCACACGGCCAAGCCGGCCCGCTCGGTGGTGGTGATCGACGGCAGCGCGCTCAAGCTGGCCGACGACGCCGGGCGCGAGGAGATCGCGCTCGACAAGAGCCCGGCGGTGCGGCTGTTCGTCGACTCGTTCGTCAAGATCTTCGCCGGCGACCGCGAGGCGCTGACGACCATGTACGCGATGGACCTGCAGGCCGAGGGCCAGCGCTGGACGCTGAAGCTGAAGCCGAAGCTGGCGCCGCTCGACAAGCTGATCGAGCGGGTCGAGATCGCGGGCGACGGGGTGGTGATCGCGACCATGCGCGTGGTCGAGGTCGGCGGCGACGAGGCCGTGACCACGTTCTCGGCCGTCGACGCCAAGCGCAAGTTCTCCGCCGAGGAGCTGGGCTCGCTGTTCAGCCTGCCGCCGAAGCCGGCCGCGGCGCCGCCGGCCGCCCGCTGAGCGCGGCGCGGTCTCGCTGGTCACCTGTTCCATGGAACCTGCCCGATCAGACAGGCCGAGCGCGTGGCGGGCGGGCCTCGGCGCGGCGCTCATGGCCGGGCTGGTGGCGTTCTGCGCGCTGCGCCTGCAGGTGGTCACCGACATCACCGCGTTCATGGCCGACGTCGCCGACCCCAAGCTGGCGGCGCTGTCGCGCGGGATGGCCAGCTCGGAGCTGACGCGCACGCTGGTGCTGTCGGTCTCGGACGAGCGCGGTGAGCCGGACGTGGCGATCGCCGGCGCGCAGGCGCTGGCCGATCGGCTGCAGGGTCGTCCCGAGGTGGCGTGGCTGCGCACCGGGCCGGGCGAACTGCACGCCGAGGCGATCCACAACCTGTACTACCCGCGGCGGTTCTACCTCCTGGCCGACGAGGCAGCTGGCCTTCAGGACAGGTTGTCCGACGACGGCCTGCGCGCGGCGGCCCGCGAGCTGCGGCGCCAGCTCGGCCTGCCGACGTCGGGGGTGATCAAGCAGATCGCGCCGGCCGACCCGCTGCTGGCCTATCCGGCCCAGCTGCGCCGGCTCGAGGCGGCCCAGGGCGGCGGAGTGGCGCTGCGCGACGGGCACTTCGTGGCCGAGGACCAGCACGCGCTGGTGATGCTGGCGACCCGCAGCTCGCCGTTCGACGCCGCCGACCAGGCGCCGCTGCAGGCCGCGATCGAGGCCGCGTTCGCCGAGGTCGACGCCCAGTCGGGCGGGCGCCTGGTGCTCGAGCAGTCGGGCGTGGCTCGCTTCGCTCTGGCGGCCGAGACCAGCATGCGCGAGGACATCGGCCGGATCTCCACGGTCTCGCTGGTCGGCATCGTCGCGCTGTTCCTGCTGATGTTCCGCTCGCCGCGGCTGGTGCTGCTGTCGCTGGCGCCGCTGGTGGCCGGCGTGGCGGCGGCGCTGGCGGCCTGCCTGGCGCTGTTCGGGGCGGTCCACGGGCTGACACTGGCGTTCGGGGCGACGCTCATCGGCGTGTGCATCGACTACTCGGTGCACCTGTTCAACCACCACATGCTCGACCCGCGCGGCGGGCCGCGCCAGAGCGCGCGGCAGATCTGGCCGGGCCTGCTGCTCGGGGCGCTGACGACGGTGGCGGGCTTCGCCGGGCTGGCGTGGACCAGCTTCCCGGGGCTGCGCGAGGTGGCGCTGTTCGCCTCGATCGGGGTGCTGGTGGCGGCCCTGGCCACGCGCTACTGGCTACCTGACCTTTTGCCCATGGCCCCAAAGCCAGGTTGGGTGCAGCGGCGCGCCGCGGCCGGGCTGGCGCGGGTGGTCGCGGGGATGCGACGCCGGCGCTCGGCGGTGGCGGTGCTGCCGGCGGTGGCGCTGGGCCTGTGCGTGGTCGGGCTGCCGCGCATCGAGTGGTCGGACGACGTGCGGCTGCTGACGGCGCTCGACCCGGGGATGCTGGCCGAGGACGAGCGGGTGCGGACGCGGGTGTCGCGGATGGACGCGGGGCGCTTCGTGGTCGCGTTCGGGGCCGACGAGGAGGAGGCGCTGGCCGGCAACGACGCGGCGGCGGTGCGCCTGCGCGGGGCCCAGGCGGCCGGCGAGATCGAGGCGTTCCGCAGCCTGCACGCGCTGGTGTGGTCGGCGGCGCTGCAGAAGGACAACCAGGCGGCGCTGGCCGACCCGAGCCTGCCGGCCCGGCTCGACGCGGCGTTCGTGGCCGAGGGCTTCCGCGCCGGCTCGTTCGCCAAGTTCTTCGCGGACATGTCCCATGGGCCAGACGTGATGCGGCCGGCCGACCTGGCCGCGACGCCGCTGGCCGAGGCGGCGCGGACGTTCCGGGCCGAGCTCGACGGCGGCGAGGTGGCGGTGGTGACGCTGCTGCGCGGGGTCGCCGACGCGACGGCGCTGCAGGCCCGCCTGGCCGACCTGCCGCAGGTGCGCTACTTCGACCAGCAGGGCATGATGCAGGCGGCGTTCGGCCGCTACCGCGCGCGCACGCTCGAGCTGGTGGTGTTCGGCCTGTTCGCGGTGCTGGCGATGGTGTGGGCCCGCTACCGCCGGTTCGGGCTGGCGCTGGCGGCGTTCGCCCCGGCCGTGCTGGCGGCCGCGACGGCGCTGTCGGTGGTGGCGCTCTCGGGGATGACGATCGGGATTCTGCACGTCGTCGCGCTGCTGCTGGTGCTCAGCATGGGCGTCGACTACGGGGTGTTCCTGGCCGAGAGCCGGCGCGACCCGGGCGGCTTCGACGCGACGGTGCTGAGCGTGCTGCTGGCGTGCCTGTCGACGGTGCTGGCGTTCGGGCTGCTGGCGATGTCGCAGAGCCCGGCGCTGCAGGCGATCGGGGTGACCGTCGGGCTCGGGGTGCTGCTCAGCCTGGTGCTGGCCCCCGCCGCCCTGGTGCTGGCCGGCGCGGGCGAGGGGAAGGAGCGCGGATGAACCGGAGAGCATGGTCGATAGGTCCTGTCGTCGCGGCCATGCTCCTCGGGGCATGTGCGAAGGGACAGGAGGCCGAGTCGACGCCGCCGCAGCTGGCGGAGGCCGACTACCCGGGGGCGCTGGCGACGACGCTGACGGGGCCCGACTTCATGGCCCGGCAAAGGTTGCATGGGACGGCCCGCGGGCGCGAGATCGGCGGCGAGGTGGTGCTGCAGAAGCAGGGCGACGCGCTGACGCTGATCGGGCTGACGCCGTTCTCGACCAAGGCGTTCGTGGCCAAGCAGCAGGGCGCGGAGGTGAAGGTCGACGTGTTCGCGCCCGAGGGCAAGCTGCCGTTCCCGCCTCGCTTCATGCTGCTCGACGTCCACCGGGTCCAGTTCCTCGGGCTGCCGGGGGCGCCGCTGGCCGACGGGACCCACCGCGGCGAGGTCGGCGAGGAGAAGGTGACGGAGGTGTGGCAGGGCGGGGCGCTGCTCGAGCGCCGCTTCGAGCGCAAGGACGGCAAGCCGGGCGGGGAGATCGTCGTCACCTACGAGGGCGGCGGGATGAAGGACGGGGCGCTGCCGTCGCGGCTGAAGCTCGTCAACGGGTGGTTCGGCTACGAGATCGCGGTCGAGACGCTGCAGTGGCAGCCGCTGTGAGCGCGTAGAAGAACGGCCATGTCGTGAAGGACATGGCCGAAGAGACATAAGAGTTGCCGGCCGGCGAGCGTCGCCGGGGGAGCGGCGACGGGCGGCGGCCGGCCGGGGCCTCAGCGGCTCTCGAGCTTGAAGCCGGTGAGGCAGCGCTCGCCGCCGTTGCCGGCCTTGTAGGTCGGCGTGACCTCGACCTGCTTCTTGGCGCGCAGGGCCTCGAACAGCAGGTTGACCGCGTTGGCGCTGAGCTCGCGGCCGGGGCACAGCGAGCCGCCCCACTTGTAGTCGCGCTTCTGCCCGGTCTTCTCCTTGATCGAGACCGAGCCGTTGAACATGGCGTGGTTGTCGCTGCTGCTCTCGTAGAGGGTGACTGCTTCGACGTTGCCGACCGTGCCGTTGGAGTCGGCGAAGGCGGCGGCGGGGAGCATCAGCGCCGTCAGGGCGGCGAGCAGGGACAGACGAGGACGTTGCGACATTGTGATTCTCCTGGGGGTCGGCCCGTGGTGGGCACTCGGACTGCGGAGGCCAGGGTCCTATTTGCGTCCCCGACCTGCAACACCAAGTGAGCTCTCGATCTGGGCGAGATCGCGGGCCGAGGGCGCGTCAGCGCCCCCTGCGGGCTGGCGACGACAGGATCGGCCTGGAGACAGAGATGTCTTTCGGGACATGTCGCGCTGGCGCGCCGGGACACGTGACCGCGGGAGCGGAGCGTGTCTCTCGGGACAGGTCGGTCACGTGCAGGGCTCGGGAGGCCGGCCGGGAGGCGAGAGTGTCTCTCGGGACAGGTCGCCCGCGTGCGGCGGACAGCCGACCGCCCGTCGAAAAATGTCTCTCGAGACAGTTCGACGCGCGGCGGACAGCGGCGGGCCCGTCGAAAAAAGTGTCTCTCGGGACAGGTGCGGCCGCGCGCGGGGACGGCCGACCGGCCGTCGAAAAAAGTATCTCTCGGGGCAGGTTCGGCCGCGCGGCGGGCAGCGGACCGGCAAGTCGACAAAAACGTCTCTCGGGACAGGTCGACCACGCGCGGCGGACGGCCGACCAGATTGTCGGCACAAGTGTCTTTCGGGACATGTCGAATGCGACAGTCCCGAGGGGCAGCTCAGCCGCGCGCGCGCAGGGCGGCGCGGATCTTGGCGAGCGTGTCGTCGAGGCGCGAGGCGGGCACGCTGACGCGCGTCGGCATGCCGCCGCCGAGGCCGAGCAGGGCGACGAAATCGAGGCCGCTGGCGAAGCTGGCGGCGATGTTCAGGGTCTGGCCGTCGATGACGACCGCCACGGGGGCGCGCTCCTGGCCGAGCAGCAGCAGCTCGGTCTTGTCGAACGAGCGCGGATTGCCGGGCACGCGCACGAGGGCGACGCCATCCTCGACGACGTAGGCGCGGGCCAGCGCGGCGGCCTCGGCGGCCATGGCGTCGAAGTCGGCGGCGGCGGCGGCGATCGCCTCCTGCTCGGCGCCGCGCGGGCGACCGGCGACCAGCCAGCGGACGATCTTGTTGAGGAGGACGGTGTCCTCGTAGTGGGCCCGCAGCGCCTTGTCGACGAGGGCGCCGATCGGGCCGACCTCGCCGATCCGGGTGTCGACGGCGCGGGCGTCGGCGTCGGCGCCCGGGTAGGGCTCGACGCCGCGGAGCAGCCACTTGGCGGCCGAGTAGAGGCCGTCGAGGTCGAAGTGGGCGACGATGGTGTCGACCGGACCTGTCTCTTCGACCATCTGCGGCGTGACGATCTCGGGGCAGGCGCCGTGCTCGGCCTTGGTGTGGAGCACGAAGCGCCGGTCGCCGCGGAACTGGGCGTGGCGCTCGTGATCGTGGTGGTCGACCCACCGGGCCAGGCGCGCGCCCAGGCCGGCGAGGAACTTGCCCGTGATCTTCTCGAAGCCGCTGCCGATGCCCTCGGCCGCGAAGGCGACGTCGAGCACGACCACGCGGCCGCGCAGGTTCGCGGGCTTGGGCAACCGTCGCGGACTGGCGAACACCAGGTCGATCGCGGCGGCGTCGGCGAGCCTGGACGTGGCGCTCACCCTTCCAGCGCGGCGCGGGCGGATTCGAGCTCGCCGAGCGCGTGCGCGTCGCCGGCCGCGCGCGCGGCCTGAACGCCCTGATCGAGGACCTGCAGGGCGCCGTCGCGGTCGCCGGCCTCGACCAGGGTGTTGCCGGCCATCAAGTAGGCCGGCACGTATTCGGGGATCTTGGCGATGAGCTCGCGGAACTCGACGATCGCCTCGGCGAGCTGCCCGCGGCGCTTCAGCTCCATGGCCAGGCCGTAGCGCGGGAACGCCTCACCTGGCTTTTGGGCCACGAACTGTCGGAGCATCGCCAGGCGATCCACGGCGGGACCTCAGGAAGCGGCCTGCTGCTGGCGCATGCGCGGCTTGTAGGTCTGCTTGTGCTTCTCGATGTACTCGCCGGCGGCCGCGTCCTCGACGCCGAGGGCCTTGAGGACCTCGGGGGTCTGGTCGAACACCGGGGTGTCCTGCAGGTGGCCGACGAGCAGCAGGTAGCTGGCGACGTGGGCCGGCGGGTACTTCTTGAGCAGCTCGGCGACGCCCTCGCGCAGCTTCTCGGGCGGGTTGGTGACGCAGAAATCCTCGTCGGTCTCGCCCATGGTGTGCTTCACGCCGAGGAAGTCGAGGTAGTCGACCAGCATCTGGCGGTGGTGGCGCATGAGCCACTCGAGCAGGAGCGCGAGCGCGAGGTTGTCGTTGCCGCCGGTCAGCTCGGTGTCGAAGCGGCGGCGCCACGCGCGGCGGCGGGCGGCCTGGGTGTACGCGGTCGGGGGGACGTTGACGCTGCAGCCGCCGGCCTTGAGCACCTCGCGGACTTCCTTGCCGGAGAGCTCGTCGTAGTACGCGTCGATGTGGCCTTGGCCCAGGTGTTGACAGATCTCGATCGGCTTCACAGCGCTTCCTTCGGGTGGCCGGCACCCTAACCGCCCTGCCGGTTCCGCGCAACCCGGCCGCGCCGGGAACGCCGTCCGGCAGCAGGCCGGCTTTTGCCGGGCCGCCCGGGGCGCTATGGTTGCCGGACCCTCGCCGATGCGATCCTCCCCCGGCCCGCGCGCCCCGGTGCGCCCTTGACCCGCGCCGTCCTCCTGTGGCTCGCGCTCGGCCTCGCCGCCGCGGCGGCGCTGCATCGCTTCGGCCCCGACGTTCCTGTCCTTGTTCACCCTGCCCGAGTGGCTGGCGGCCCGGCTGTCCGAGGCCGGCGACCGCACTCTGGTGCTGGCGCGGCCGAGCGTGCTGTGGCTCATGCCGGTCGCGCTGCTGCCGTTCCTCGTCGCGGCCGCGCGCCGCTCGCTGGTCGACCTGCCGGCCTGGCAGGTCGCGCTGCAGCTCGGGGCGCGCGTGCTGCTGCTGCTGGCGCTGGCGCTGGCGCTGGCGGCCCCGAGCCTGGAGGCGCCGCGGCGCGGCAAGACAGTGGTGGTGGCGGTCGACGTGTCGGCGAGCGTCGACGACGGCCAGCTGAAGGCGTTCACCGCGGTGGCCCGCGAGGTGGTCCGGCTGGTGAAGGCCGAGACCGGCGACCGCGACGACCGCACGCGGCTGCGCCTGGTGACCTACGCCGGCCGGGCGCAGGCGGTGCCGCTGTCCGAAGAGACAGGTGATATCGATCTGTCCCGAGAGCCAGGTGGCGGGCTGGCCAGCGACCACGCCGGAGCGCTGCGGTTGGCCGAGGCGCTGCTCGACCCGGACACCGAGGGCCGGGTGGTGCTGGTCAGCGACGGGGCCGCCAGCGTGGCCGAGCGCACCGACCTGATCGCGGCGGCCGAGGGGCTGCGGCGCCGCGGGGTCGCGCTGCACACCCGCACCGCCGCGCCGGCGGCCCGCGGCGACGTGCTGGTCGCGGGCGTGCACCTGCCGGGCGAGCTGCGCGTGGGGCAGACGTTCGACGCGGCGATCGACGTGTGGGCCAGCGGGCCGCACACGCTCAAGCTGTACGTCGAGAAGGACGGGGTGCCGAACCCGCTGTCGCCGAGCGTCGACGTGACGCTGCGCGGCGGGCCGCAGCAGATCAAGGTGCCGGTCCGCGCCAACGCGCCGGGGCCGATTGTGATCGCTGCCCGACTCGACGCGGCGGAGCTCGACGCGGCCGACAACCGCAGCCTCGACAACGACCGCGCGGCGACCGTCGGCGAGGTCCGCGGGCGCCCGCGCGTGCTGCTGGTCGGCGAGGGCGATCCGTCGGGGCGCTGGCGCGGGCGCTGCGGGCCGACCACCTGCAAGTCGACGCGGAGGCGGCTTCGGCGATCCCGGCGGCGGCCGAGGGGCTACAACCGTACGACCTGGTGATCCTGTCGGACGTGCCGTCGCGCCACGTGTCGGGGGCGCAGCAGCAGGCGATAGCGAAGTGGGTCCAGGACGGCGGCGGCTTCGTGATGATCGGGGGCGAGAGCGCGTTCGGGGTCGGCGGCTGGGGCGGCAGCGTGCTCGAGGACGTGCTGCCGGTCCGCTTCGAGGGCGAGCGCCAGCGCGAGCAGCCGACGCTGGCGCTGGTGCTGGTGATCGACAAGAGCGGGTCGATGTCGAGCGAGGACCGCCTCGACCTGGTCAAAGAGGCAGCTCGCTCGACGGCCAGCACGCTCGATCCGGGCGACGAGATCGGGGTGATCGCGTTCGACTCGCGGCCGGTGACTCTGGTGCGCCTGCAGCCGGCGGCCAACCGTATCCGCATCGCCGGCGACATTCGTCGGCTCAGCGCGGGCGGCGGGACCAACGCGCTGCCGGCCCTGCGCGAGGCGTACATGCAGCTGGCGGGCAGCAAGGCGCTGGTGAAGCACGTGATCCTGCTGTCCGACGGACAGTCGCCGGAGGCCGGGGTGTCGGCGCTCATCACCGACATGCGCGACGCCGACATCACGGTGTCGGCGGTCGGCGTCGGCGCGGGGGCGGGCAAGGACTTCCTCGCCCGCGTGGCGGAGCGCGGCCGCGGCCGCTATTACTTCAGCCAGGACGGCACCGACGTGCCGCGGATCTTCTCCCGCGAGACCCGCGAGGTGACGCGCAACGCGGTGGTCGAGCGCGACCTGTTCGCGCGCGTGGCCAAGAGCGCCCAGGTGCTGCGCGGGATCGACTTCGACCGCGCGCCCGGGCTCGGCGGGGTGATCCCGCTGAAGACCAAGCCGCTGGCCGAATTGCTGCTGCGCACGCACGTCGGCGACCCGCTGCTGGTCCGCGGCCGCCGCGGGCTCGGGCGCACGGCCGCGTTCGCGTCCGACGCCAAGCCGCGCTGGGCGCATCGCTGGATCGGCTGGGACGGGTTCCCCAAGTTCTGGTCGCAGGTGGCCCGCGACCTGATGCGCCAGGGCGCCGCGTCGCTCGGTGGGGCGTCGCTGCGGATCACGCCCGGCGCCGACGAGGGCAGCTTCCGCGCGGTCGTCGACGTCGACGCGAGCACCGGCTTCGTCAGCGACCTGCGCGGCGAGCTGCAGGTGATCGATCCGTCGCTGCCCGCCGGCGCCGAGGGCCACACGACGACCCTGGCGGCCCAGCTGACGGCGCCGGGCCGCTACGAGGCGACCGTGCTCGGGGTGCGCGCGGGCCAGCGGCTGATCAAGGCGCAGATGTTCGACGACGGCCAGACGCCGCCGCGCCTGGTGGCCGAGGCGACCGGGCAGGCGAGCGTGCCGTACCCGAGCGAGCTGGCGCCCGATCAGCTGGGCGCCGACCCGGCGTGGCTGGCCACGCTGGCGCCGGACGGCTCGCACTCGGGGCCGATCGACGCGGTCGTGACGACCCCGGGGCGCCGCAGGGGACGCGCCAGCGGGCGGTGTGGCCCGAGGTGCTGTGGGCGCTGGCGCTGCCGCTGCTGATCCTCGATCTGCTGCTGCGACGCGTGGCGTTCGGCCGGGCGCGCCGCGGCGAGATCGGGTGAGCGGGCGGGGATGTCTCGTGGGGCATGTCCTGATGGACATGCGGGCTGGGCGCGGCGAGACGGATGCATGGGGGAATGAGGATGCCTCGAAGGGCATGTCTTGAAGGACATGCATTGGCGGGCGGCGGGATGTCTCGATGAGCATGTCTTGAAGGACATGCATGCGCGCGGTGACGGTGACGAGCCGTCTCGATGAGCACGTCTTGCGGGACATGCAGCAGTACGGTGCGGGCGGCGCAGGGCGAGGCGGTGGATGGCTCGTGGGAAGGGAGTCCTTCGCCGCGACCGTGACTCCGCGGCGCTCTGCTCGGCAGGGTCGCCTGTCTCGAAGGACATGCCACGTGGATCCTCGACGACCCTTACATATGTCTGTTTGGGCATGTCCATTAGGACATATATTGTGAGGCGTGACGCGCAGCACGGGCGGCGTTTGCATCGCGGACGGCGCCGCGCATCCCTGGAGAAGGGGTGGCGATGCAGGGGAGCGGCTCACACATTCGACCCGGACGCAGGGCCGCGGCGCTCGTGGCGCTGCTCGGCTGTCACGCGCCCGAGGTCGTGGGGCTCGACGGAATGGTGCCGGACGCGGTGCCGGGGTGCGCGGGCCCGGGCGGGCGCGGGTTCGCGTTCACGGGCGGGCCGCAGGTGTTCGTGGTGCCGGAGTGCGTGACGACGCTGTCGGTCGAGCTGTGGGGCGCGCAGGGCGGGCCGAGTCGCTGCGGGATCGACGAGATCCACGGGCTGCCCGACGTGCAGATGGACGGCGGTCGCGGCGGCTGGCTGCGCGCGGAGCTGCCGGTGCGACCCGGCGAGGTGCTGCTGGTGCTGGTCGGCGGACGCGGCGGGATCGACGGGGCGCCGGGATGGAACGGAGGCGGACGCGGCGGCGTGTGGGCCGGGGGCGGCGGCGGCGGATCGGACATCCGGATCGGCGGCGCCAGCCTGATCGATCGCGCGCTGGTGGTAGGCGGCGGAGGCGGCGGCTCGTGCGGCTTTCCAGACCACGGGGCGGGCGGCGCCGGCGGGGGCTCGTCGGCGACGACGGGATCGTGGGCGAGGACTTCTGGAGCGCGGGTGGCGGCGGCAGGCAACACGCCGGAGGCGCAGGCGGCTCGTCGCCCGGGCAGTCCGGGGTGTTCGGGCTCGGCGGCGGAGCGGCGCGCTATCACGTGGCAGGCGGCGGCGGCGGCTGGTACGGCGGCGGCGGGGCGTTCGGCGCGGGCGGTGGCGGCGGTTCGTCGCACGTGGGCGTCGACGCGGACGAGGTGGAGTTCGAAGCGGGAGCGCGCCGCGGCGACGGTGCGGTGCAGATCTACTGGTGAGCGCGGGCCGCCTGGCGTGACGCGGGGTGATGGTTGCGATCGCTACCGCGTCGAGGCGGGCGCGCGTGCGCCTCGCGGTCGACGGTCGACGACTGCGATCCGTGGCGAGGATCGCCGGCTACGAGCCACGGCTGCTTCGCGGCGGTGGTGATGCGTCATGGAGTTCTTTAGGACATGTCTCGAGAGACATATGATGGGCGATCGCTCGTGACTGGCGACACAGGGGTGTTTGCGTGGATGCCTCGTGCGCCTCATGCCTACAGGTCGCAGGGGAGGCCGCGCAGATGGTTCTCGAGGGTCGGTGGCGTACGGTGTCGGTGATGCTCGCAATCGTGTCCGGCGGCTGCGACGAGATCACGGATACTCGCCACCTGCGACCGGTGCCGAGCACGGTCGCCGGTGCAGGGGTCGAGGCCGACGACGCGCTGGCGCTCGAGTGCGAGGCGGAGGCGCTCGACGTGTGCGAGGCCGAGTGCGTCGACGTCGCGAGCGACGCGCGTCACTGCGGCGGCTGCGGGCGCGTGTGCGCGGGCACGTGCGCGGCGGGCTACTGCGAGGCGCAGTGCGGGCCGGGCCAGCTCCGCTGCGACGGTCGCTGCGTCGACCGCACGCGCGTGACGCCCGACGGGAGCGCGCGCGAGTTCGAATTCACCGGGGCGCCGGAGACGTTCGTGGTGCCCGAGTGCGTGTCGCGGCTCACCGTCGAGCTGTGGGGCGCGCAGGGCGGCGGCTCGCGCTGCTGCGACGGGCTCGAGCAGGCCGACGGAGGGCTCGGCGCCTACGTGCGGGCGGAGCTCGAGGTGGAGCCCGGCGAGGCGCTGCAGATCCGCGTCGGCGGGCGCGGCGGGCTCGAGGGCGCGGCGGGCTTCAATGGTGGTGGCCTGGGCGGCGCGTTCGCGGGCGGCGGGGGGAGCCAGCGACGTGCGCCAGGGCGGCGGGACGCTGGAGGACCGGATCTTCGTCGCGGCCGGCGGCGGGGGCGGGCAGTGCGGCTGCCCGGACCACGGCGCAGGCGGCCCGGGCGGGCTTGCGATCGGCGGGCCCGGGGTGGCGCTGCTGCCCGAGTGGCACGCGGCCGGCGGCGGGACGCAGAGCCACGGCGGGGCCGTGGGCTCGACGCCCGGCGAGGCGGGCGGGTTCGGCGAGGGCGGAGGCGGCGGGGTCTACCACGTGGCGGGCGGCGGAGGCGGCTGGTTCGGGGGCGGCTCGGCCCACGCGGCGGGCGGGGGCGGCGGGTCGTCGCGCCTGGGCGCCGACCCGGACGGCAGCGGGCTGCCGGCGGTGCGCGAGGGCGACGGGCTGGTGCGGATCCGCTGGTGAGCGCGGGCGAGGTCACGTGTCCGTTCGCACATGACCGGAAAGACATCCACTCGACCCGCCGGCCCGGCCTTCCCCCCTCTGCCGCGGCCGGCGGGTTTCTTTGCCGAGGTCGTGGCATCCTCGCCGCGGCCGCGCATGACCGCTCCCGATCGCACCATCGTCGCCGCCGACGGCACCCGCGTGGTCTACCGCAGAGAGGGCGAGGGGCCGGCGCTGCTGCTGTGCAATGGCATCACCACGTCGCGGTTCTTCTGGACCCACCTGGCGCCGCGCTGGGCCAGGCGGTTCACGGTGATCACGTGGGACCTCAAGGGCCACGGGCGCAGCGACCCGGCTCGCACGGCCGCGGGCGTCGAGATCCCGGCGCTGGCGCGCGACGCCCTGGCGATCCTCGACGCCGAGGGGCTGGCGGAGGCGGTGCCGGTCGGCTTCTCGATGGGCTGTCAGGTGGCGCTCGAGATCTATCGCGCCGCGCCGGCGCGGGTGCGCGGGCTGGTGCTGCTGCTCGGGCCGTCGGGGCGGGTGTTCGACACGGCGCTCGGTCCGGTCGGGCCGGCGCTGCACGGGCTCATCGCTCGCCTGCCGGCGCCGGGGTTCCGGGTGGCGTTCCGCGGGGTGCGCTCGATCGTCGGCCTGCCGGGGAGCCGGCGTCTGGGGCAGCTGCTCGGGCTCATCGGCCCCGCGGCCACGCCGGCCGACGTGAAGCTCTACATCGATCACTTCGTGCGCGACCTCGACCCGGCCACGTTGGCGGCGATGGCGCTGGCGGCCCAGAGTCACTGCGCGGGCGACCTGCTGCCGAGGATCGCCGTGCCGACGCTGGTGGTGGCCGGCGACCGCGACGTGTTCGCGCCGGCGCCCCGGGTCGGCCTGCCGCTGCATCGCGCGATCCCGGGCAGCCAGCTGCTTCGTCTGGCCCACGGGACTCACACCAGCCTGTTCGAGCACCACCAGGAGATCGGGGCGGCGGTCGAACGGTTCTGCGAGGGCCTCACGGGGCGCCGCGAGGTCGGGTAAAACGGCGGCATGCGCCGCTTCGCTTCGCTTACTCTCCTCCTCGCCGCCTGCAGCACCGCGGCGGCCACCTCCGGCCCCGACAGCGCCGGCGGCACCGACGGCTCGGGTTCTTCGATCTCGTCGACGACCGGCGAGCCGCCCGGCCCCGGGTCGTCGGCGGCGACGGATACGCCGACGACCGGCGCGGGGACGACGGAGGGTGGCACGCTGGATCCGGACGCGACCACCACGGGCCAGGGCTCCGAGGAGGACTACGACGCGCCCGGGGCGGCGCCGGTCGGCAACGCGACGTTCTCGGTGGTCGCCGGCGAGCGCACGCTGTTGGTGGAGGCGTGGTATCCGGCCGACATCTCGGCGCAGGCGGCCGCCGACGCCGGGCATCCGATCGCCGAGTTCGTGCCGGAAGGCCCGCAGCGCGACATGATGGTGGCGCTGCTGGCCAAGCTGTCGGAGCACGGGCAGGTCGGCGTGCGCGAGCAGACCCGCTCGGCGCGCGACGCCGCGTCGGCGGGCACGGGGCCGTACCCGCTGGTGATGTTCTCGCACTGCCACGGGTGCGTGCGCTTCTCGATGTTCACGATCGCCGAGCACCTGGCCAGCCACGGGTTCGTGGTGGTCGCGCCCGACCACGCCGGCAACACCCTGTTCGATGAGCCGCAGGCGCCGCTCGACGAGGCGTTCCTGCAGGTCCGAGTGGCCGACCAGATGGCGGTGCTCGACGCGGTGCTCGACGCCGGCAACTCGGCGGTCCCCGAGGCCATCCGCGGCGCGATCGATCCGGCCCGGATCGGCGCGATGGGCCACAGCTACGGGGCCGCGACCGCGGGGCGCCTGGCCCAGGAGGACGACCGGATCGTGGCGGCGCTGCCGATCGCGGCGCCGGTCCAGAACCCGATCTTCTCCGGCACCAAGCTGGCGGAGATCGACGAGCCGCAGCTGTTCGTGCTCGCCGCCGAGGACAACAGCATCGGCAAGATCGGCAACCAGCTCATCGAGTCCAACTTCGACGCCGCGGCCACGCCGGCCTACCTGGTGCGGATGAAGGACACCGGCCACTGGGGCCCGACCGACATCTGCGGCCTGGCCGAGCAGTTCGACGCCGGCTGCGGCCCGGGCGCGCGTCAGACCGACGGCAGCGAGTTCGTCTACCTCGAGCCGCTGCAGGCGCGGGCGATCGTCGCGGCCTACGCGGCGGCGTTCTTCGACCACCACCTGCGCGGCAACGCGGCGGCGCTCGAGTTCCTGCAGACGGCGACGCCGCCCGAGGTGGTCGAGGTCGAGGCGCGGCTGTAGCGAGGGGAATGTCTGAAAGGGCATGTCTCGAGAGACATGCCCTCGGAGGCATGGCGCCAGGGACATGGCGCCAGGGACATGCGGTCTCTCGGTGCGACCTGAGCGACGGCTACCCGGGGCCGCTCGAGTTCGAGCGGCCCATGCGGTGAGCGGGGCGACGTGGGCCCGTCGTGCCGCGCGGGAGCGTCGGGCACCCGGCGGGCGCGCGAGTCGAGAAGTCCAGCGCTCTGCGTCCGGAGGTTGCCTCTCGAGGTGTCGCTCGCGCCGCGCGGTCCTGGTTTTTGAACTGTCGCGGGGTCGACGAGCAACGCCGTTCCGTCGCGGCCTTCTCGGGCGATGACGGGCGGGTTCGTCCGCGCGGGTCGGCCCGGCGCGGGCGGAGATCTTGTCGGGCGGGCCTTCGCGGGCCATGCTGCGGGACATGGACTTCGCACGGCTCGCGGAGGGGCTCGGCGGCGAGACCCTGGCGGCGGAGGCGGGCGGGCGGAGCGAGCTGGCGCCGTTCGTCCTGCGCTTCGGGACAGGTCCCGAGGTCCATGTCTATCCCGAGCTCGAGGACGGCGCGTGCGTCGGGGCGGTGTTCGCGGTGCTGCGCGCCGACGCCGGCGAGATGCCGCGGATCGTGCTGCGGGCCGAGGACGCGCTCGACCGCGGCGGCAAGGCGGTCGGCCTCAACCGCGAGCTGCAGCTCGGCGACCCGGCGTTCGACGCGGCGGTCTACGTCGAGTCCGAGGCCCCGGACGCGCTCGTGGCCCGGGTGCTGGCCGAACCGGCGGCGCGGGCGGCCGCGGTGGCGCTGGTGCGCGGGCCGGCTCGCGAGGTCCAGCTCGGCGAGGGTCGGGTGACCGCGCGGCTGTCGGCGGCGCAGCTGGCGGAGACGACGGTCGCGGAGGCGCTGCTCGCGTCGCTGCGCGCCCTGGCGACGGCGATGGCTGTCCCGAAGGACATGCCCACGCGCGGCGAGCTGGTGAGCCGGCGCGCGGTCGGCCACATCTTCGTGATCGCGTTCGCGTGGCTGGTCACCCTCGGCCTGGCGGTGCTGCTGCGCCCGCCGCCGGTGCTGGCGTGGGGGCCGGTGTTCGGGGCGCTCGGGCTCGGCGGCCTGTTGTGGCTGGTGGTGCTGGTCCCGCTCGGGCTCATCCTGCGCGGCGCGCCCGACTCCCTGCGGTGGTTCACGCTCAGCGCGGCGGCCTTCCTGCTGACGACGCCGTTCGCCGGGATGAAGCTGGCGCTGTGGGCCAACGCGGCGCTCGACCGCGGCTCCGAGGTCGCCGTCCGCCTGCCGGTGCAGCTGGTCGACCGCAGCGAGACGCTGGTGCTCGTCGACGTGGTCGGGCTCGAGGTCGGTCGCACGTCGACGCGCCTGTCTGTCCCGATGGACAGGGTCTTGGGGACATTGCCGGAAGCGCCTGGCTCGTTGGTCCTGACCCAGCGGCCGGGGGCGCTCGGCTGGCCGTGGCTGGTCGACCTGCGGCCGTGAGCGGTGGTAGGGGGCAGGCGGCCGAGACCGCGTCGAGAGGCAGGGCACGTCCGGCTGTCTCTCGAGACATGTAGTATCCCTGCGGCGAGGGACGGAGCATCGTCGGCCGCCGCGAGCGACGCCCGGCGCCGAGCTCCTGCCCGACATGGTCGAAGAGATAGGTCTTATCGAGCATGTCGAATGTGACATGTCTCCGAAGACATGCCCATGAGGGCATGTCGTGGGGGACATGCTTCACCGTCAGCGCGCCAGCAGGGCCCGGCGCAGCACGCTCGGGTGGAACAGGTCGCGGCTCGGGCGCATCAGGTGCAGGACCTCGATCAGGCGCAGGTAGAGCTCGGGCGAGCGGGTGGCGGCGGCGAAGATCCGGTCGACGAAGCGGTGCATGAGCTTGAGGCCGGGCGAGACCTTGCCGGTGGTGCCCGGCCAGCGCAGGTCGTCGCTGCTGGCGGTCATGAAGGCGGCGAGGTTGCCGGCGGCGAGGCGCTTCTGGAAGCGCAGGCCGAGCGGCTCGTGCGGGCGCGCGCGCAGGGCGTCGTCGAGGACCGTGGCGGCGACGGCGGCGACGCTCATGCCCTGGCCGTAGACGGGGTTGAGGGCGCAGGCGGCGTCGCCGAGGACGACGAAGCCGTCGGGCCAGCGGCGCAGGCGCTCGTAGTGGCGCAGGCGGTTCTCGGTCCTGCGATAGCCGTGGATGGCGGAGCACGGCGTGGCGTCGACCAGGACTTCGCGCAGAGCGGGGTCTCGAGCGCGCCGGCGAACTCGAGGAAGCCGGCCTCGTCGACCGGCGGGAACACGCCGCCGTAGCCGACCAGGGTGACGATGTGACGCCCGCCCTCGACCGGGTAGACGACGCCGCCGCGCGGGTTCTTGCCCGGCTTGCCCATGGCGTAGAGGACCTTCCAGTCAGGCCGGGCGCGCAGCTCGTAGAGGCGGGTGGCGTAGCCGAGCTGGGCGTCGATGATGGTCTCGGGCGGCTCGGGGTAGCCGAGCGCGGCCAGCCAGGTCGGGGCCTTGGAGGCGCGCCCGCCGGCGTCGACGACGAGGTCGGCGCGCAGCTCGTCGGCCGCGAGCTCGGGGGCGCCGGCGCGGCGGTGGACCTGGACGCCGACGATCCGCTCGCCGGCCGCCTGCAAGCCGGTGACCTCGAGGCCGGAGTGGATGCGCACGCGCTCGTCGGCGACGAGGGCGGTGCGCACCTGGTACTCGAGCAGGCCGCGGGTGCAGGCGCGCGAGCGCAGCGGCGAGGGACCCGCGGGGCCTGACCGAAGGGGGTGTGCCAGGCGACGTCGTCGAGCCAGTCGATCTCGTGGGCGCCCGCGGCCGCGAGGGCGTCGCCGAGGCCGGGGAACTGCTCGCTCAAGATCTTCCAGCCGCGCGTCAACAGGACGTGGACGTGGTGGCTCTGCGGCGCGCCGGCGCGCGGCTCGGGCCCGGCCGGCAAGCTGTCGCGATCGAGGAGAGTGACGCGCTCGAAGTGACGCGTGAGCACGCGGGCGGCGAGGAGGCCGGCGATCCCGGCGCCGATCACGATCGCGCGGCGAGGCGCCGACGCGGAGCCTGTTGTGGGCATGGCGGAGTGATACGACAGCGCGGCCACGGCCGGAAGCGGGCCCGCACGCAGGCGGGGCGCGCGATCGCTCGCGCTCCGTGCCAGGCTGGTCGAAGAGACAGGTCGGGCAGGACCCGGCGCTGCCCCGCGCGGGCGCCGGTGGCCGCCGGAACGGCGTGCTCGCCGCGGCCCGAGGGGAGGGCGAGCTGACCGAAGGGACATGTCCGGGGCGGTCTGCAGCGGCGGGGTGCGCGGCGGAGGTCGGCGAGGGCGATCGCCGGCGGGGCGATCGAGGCTGGCCGAAGAGACATGTCGCGGCGGCTGCGGCGGCGAGCCGGGTGAGGCGAGCGGGCATGGAGCGCGGGTGCCGAGGCGGGGACGCGCCGGCGAACGGGCCGAGCTCGGGAGGCGGGCGACGGCCGCGCGCGGGCAGCGAGCGCGGGTGCCGAGGCGGGGACGCGGCGGCGAACAGCCTGGGCTCGGCCCGGCCGGCTGCGGCATGACGAGGTTCGCCGGGTAAGCGGTGGCTGGCTGAAGGGACAGGTTCGGCGCGGGCGCCAGGCGGCGCGCCGGGGTCGGCCCCATTATAATATGTCCGAAGGGACATGTCGTCGCGGGCGACGCGGTGATCGGCGACACGCGAAAGGAGGTGATCGCAATCGCAGGTGTGGGATGGACGGGCCCACGAGCTTCCGCACGAGCGCTCGCCTTGACCGCTCCAGAGGCCGCGTGTATCCCCAAATCGATGCTCCGGCGCGCCACCACCGCGACTACCACCACCACCCTTCCGGGTGGGGTCGGTCGCGTGCGCGTGCGCTGAGAGCCCGAGACACACGCCCTGCGAAGCCCCGCCCGAGCCGGCGGGGCTTTTGCGCGCATGGTGGCGTCGCTCCGTCCGGCCGGTCCTTTCACCCCCGGAGACCGCCGCCATGAGCCACGACATCAGCCCCCATTCCGTCCTCGACGCCCACGACCACCGCGCCCTCGGCCCGCGCCTCGGCCTGTTCCACTTGCAGGAAGAGGCGCCGGCGATGGTGTTCTGGCACCCCCGCGGCCTGGTCCTCGCCCGCGCGCTGGAAGACGCGGCCCGCCGCCGCGCCAGCGCCGACGGCTATCACGAGGTCCGCACGCCGCAATTGCTGCGACAGCCGATCTGGGAGAAGAGCGGCCACTGGCAGCATTTCCGTCAGGGAATGTTCGCAGTCGCCGACGAGGGCTGCTGCGCGGCGCTGAAGCCGGTGAGCTGCCCGGGTCACATCCAGATCGCCCAGCGCAGCGCGCTGTCGTACCGCGACCTGCCGCTGCGCCTGTGCGAGTTCGGCCTGTGCCACCGCGACGAGCCGAGCGGGACGCTGCACGGGCTGTTCCGCCTGCGCCAGTTCACGCAGGACGACGGCCACGTGTTCTGCGCTCCCGACCAGATCGCGGCCGAGATCGTGCGCTTCTGCCAGGGCGCCCGCAGGTTCTACGCGGGCTTCGGGTTCGATGACTTCGCGGTCGGGCTGTCGACGCGCCCGCCGGAGCGGGTCGGCGACGATGCGCTGTGGGACCGCGCGGAGGCGGAGCTGGCTGCGGCGGCCCGCGAGGCGGGGCTCGATTGCGTGGTGCAGCCGGGCGAGGGGGCGTTCTACGGGCCGAAGCTCGAGTTCTCGCTGCGCGACCGCCTCGGCCGCTCGTGGCAGTGCGGGACGATCCAGCTCGACTTCAACCTGCCGGAGCGCTTCGGGCTGCATTACATCGACGAGGCCGGTCAGCGCCGCCGCCCGGCGATGCTGCACCGGGCGATCTACGGCAGCCTCGAGCGCTTCCTGGCGATCGTGCTCGAGCACCACGCGGGCGCGCTGCCGGCCTGGCTGGCGCCCGTGCAAGTGGTGGTGGCGCCGGTGGCCCCGGCCCAGCAAGCGGCGGCAGAGACGGCAGTGGCCGAGCTGCGCGCGGCGGGGATCCGGGCCGAGCTCGACGACCGCCGCGAGACGCTGGCCCGCCGCGTGGCGGAGGCGCACGCGCAAGGAGTGCCGATGCTGGCGGTGATCGGAGCGCGCGAGGCGAGCAGCGAGGCGCTGACGCTGCGGATCCGCGAGGAGCAGCAGGTGCTGCCGCGCGCGCAGGCGGTGGCGCAGATCGTAAGGCACTGCGCGCCGCCGGTGTGACGGGGCGGAACGAGTCGCCGCCCGCGCGGAGCGGGCGGGCTCTCGGGATGAGACATGAGTGCATTCGACGCCCGAGCCCCAAGGACGAGCTCGTCGCTGGCGGGATGCTCGTCTCGACGGGTGCAGGGACCCTCGCGGTATCTGGCCGCATGGCGGCCGACGTGGTACGGAAGAGGCGTGCAGATCCGCGACATCGAGCTCACGAACTTCCGCGGCTTCGAGGCACTCAAGTGCGAGCTCCACCCGGAGTGCACGCTGTTCGTGGGGATTAATGGATCTGGCAAGACCAGTGTGCTGGATGGGATCGCGGCGTTGCTTGCGATCTGGACGATGGCGACGCAAAATCGCGGGCACGATGGGAAACTCTTAGCGGATGACCGGCGCTTGATCCGGCGGGTCGTCAACGGCGTGCCGAGCCCGAGGTCGCGGGCCAGACCCGCGTTCGCGGCCAGATCGAGGGGCCGGGCGCGGGGCTGCACCGGGAGGCCGTGACCCCCGATAGTGCGGAATGGGCGCAAGGATCCCTCTTTGACACCGCGAGGCGGGCCGTGTCTTCGACCGGGAGAGGCCAGCAGATCGAGCTCCCGCTCATCGCATATTATCGGACGGGCAGGCTGTGGAGCGGAAACGAAGGTCGGGAAACGACGAAGCTTCTGAGCGTTCTCGACGGATATCGCCATTGTCTCCAGGCGGCCGTGGGGTATCAACTCCTCGAGAGCTGGATGTCCTGGCGAGAGTCCGTGCGCTTGCAGGAAATTTCGCGCGCCGTGGAAGCCAACCTATCGGTGGCTGCGGTTCGGGAGCCGCTGCTCGAGGTCGTGGCGAATGCGATCGTCGATTGTGTGGAGGGCGCGAAGCGTTTTTATTACTCCGTCAATCACGAAGAGCTGCGGGTCGACTTCAAGGATGGCCGCACCCTGCCTTTCCGCGTCCTCTCGGACGGTTACCGTAACTTGTTGGCCCTCGCTGGCGACATCGCATGGCGGGCGGCGCGGCTCAATCCCCACCACGGCGAGAACGCGGCCAAAGAGACGTCCGGGGTCGTGCTCATCGACGAGCTCGATCTCCACCTGCATCCGAGCTGGCAACGATCCGTGCTCCCGAACCTGCGGCGCGTGTTCCCAGGATCCAGTTCATCGCCACGACTCATTCGCCGCAAGTGTTGTCCACGGCCGAGCCAGAGTGGATCCGCGTGCTTCACCCGGACGGCCGCATCGGAAGGGTCGAGCACACGCATGGACGGGACTCCAACAGCCTGCTCGAAGATGTGTTCGGCGTACCGGAGCGGCCGGTCGAGACGCGAGACGAGGTTCGCCGGCTCTTCGACCGGATCGATCGGGGCGCGTTCGACGAGGCTGAAGTGCTTTGGCAGAAGTTGCAGCAAGAACTCGGGCCGGACGATCCGGACATCGTCCGCGCGAGGACGGCGATCGATCTCGAGAGGGGCGTATGATCTCTGCGCCCAAAGGACCTGCACCTGTCTGTCTCACGACCCTCACCACGACGCCTGGCGCCGATTGGGACAGCGTCCATGGCGATCAGAAGCAGTCGATGCGAGATGCGCTCGTGCGCGATCAGGGGTCGCTCTGCGCCTACTGTCAGCGACGGGTGCAGCCGACCGAGAGCGAGATGCGTATCGATCACTGGCATCCGCGCGAGCGCGGAGGTGGCGTATTCCAGTGGAACAACCTCGTCGGTTCTTGCGCCGACCGGATTACCTGTGACGTTGCCAAGCAGGAGACTCCGTTGTTCCTCCATCCTGCCCGGGGCGTGGGGCCGGATCCGCGTCGTTTCCTACGATACACAGGGTCGGGCGAGGTCGTCGCGGACGATGCACGAGCCGGCGAGGACATGGAAACGCTCGGTCTCAATGATGCTCGTCTGGTCAGGGCACGACGGGCGGTCATGGATGCGCTGGGCGCGTGGTTCGAGCGGAGCAGTCCGACGACGAAGGAACTGCACCGGCGAATTGCACTTCTGGAATCTCCCGAAGGGGAATCTCCGAGTACGCGGCAGTTCGCGCGTATTACTTTCGAAAAAGGTCAGGGCACGCGGCACGCCAGCGGAGTTCTAGCGCCGAGACTTGATGCCGCTCGTTTCCCGGTGCTCGCCGCTGTGAGCGGTGCGACGAGGGATCGAGGGTGGGTGCGGGACGCTGCGACTTCTTCGAGGTGGCGCGTTCCCGCAGGTCGAACCAGGGCGTCGCCGCGTGACTCGAGTGTCGAGAAACGCGACGCGGTGTTTCAAATCCGACAGCCGCGCGGAGGCGAGGGAGATCGCCCGGGTCGCGTCGGGCGGAGGGGGGCGTCCGGGCCGCCGGCGGGCGCGAGAGACGGGCTCGCTGCGCGGCTGGGGGGCCGTAGCCGCGGGTCTGGCTCCGGGCGACGGGCGAAGGCGCGCGTCGCGCTCCGGGCCATCTGCCACTCGTCGGCGGGACCGTGGTGAGCGACAGTCGGGCCCCCGGCATGTCCGTAAACGTTCCCAAGCCCATCACCGCGCTCGAGGCGCTGGAGCGTGCGCAGTGGATCGCGTTCGCCCCGTTCGTGTTCCAGGCCACCCGCGTGCTGCGCGACCGCGGGATCCTCCTCGCCATCGAGCGCAGCCGCGAGGGCCTCACCCTCGAGGAGGTCGCGGCGGCGGCGGAGCTGCCGATCTACGGCACGCGCGTGGTGCTCGAGGCGGGGCTCGGGATCGGGCTCGTGACCGAGGTCGATGGCCGCTATCGCATCACCAAGACCGGCGTGTACGTGCAGCACGATCCGATGACGCGCGCCAACTTCGACTTCGTGCGCGACGTGAACTACCACGGCATCGCGGGGCTCGACGCGGCGGTGGCGTCGGGCAAGCCGGAGGGGCTCAAGGTGTTCGGCGAGTGGCCGACGGTCTACGCCGGGCTGTCGCAATTGCCGGAGTCGGTGCGAAAGTCGTGGTTCCAGTTCGACCACTACTATTCCGACGGGGCGTTCGGCGCGGCGCTGCCGCTGGTGTTCGCGGGCAAGCCGAAGCGGCTGCTCGACATCGGCGGCAACACGGGCAAGTGGGCGGCGGCGTGCATGCGGCACGACCCCGACGTCGAGGTGACGCTGATGGACCTGCCGGGGCAGCTCCGCAACGCCGAGCAGAACCTGCGCGAGGCGGGGCTGCTGGCGCGGGCGCGCTTCCACGAGGCCGACCTGCTCGACGAGCGCTCGCCGGTCCCGACCGACTTCGACGCGATCTGGATGAGCCAGTTCCTCGACTGCTTCTCCGAGGCCGAGATCGTGTCGATCCTGCGCCGCTGCGTCGCCGCGGCCGGGCCGAATTGCAAGATCTACATCCTCGAGGCGTTCTGGGACCGCCAGCGCTTCGAGGCCGCCAGCTTCTGCCTGCAGATGACGTCGCTGTACTTCACGGCGGTCGCCAACGGCACCAGCCAGATGTACCGCTCGACGACGTTCCTCGCGTGCGTCCACGCGGCCGGCCTCGAGATCGAGCGCGAGTACGACGACCTCGGGGTCAGCCACACGCTGCTGGTGTGCCGCCCACGGCCGATGTGACGCGCGCACGCGTGGGCTCGGCCCGCGGGTGAGGACGGGCGCCGCGTCCGATCGACGACCGCGGCGCCGCGGCGTGAGGCCGCGGTACGTTGACGGTGGATGCTCGTCGCCGTGCTCGCGCTGCTGGCCGCCCCGGTCGTGACGCCGGGGCAGGACGCTCACTACCGGCTCGACAACGGGCTCGAGGTGATCCTCCGCCACGACCGACGGACACCGCTGGTGGCGGTGCGGCTGCGGGTCCACGCGGGCAGCGTCGACGATCCGCGCGGTCGCAGCGGGCTGGCCCACGTGGTCGAGCACGTGGCGCACGAGGGCTCGGCGCACGTCGATCGCAACCGGCGCGAGGGCCTCGAGTACGCGCTTTCGGCCCACGCGAACAACGCGGAGACCGGGTTTTATGCCACGGAGTATTATTATACGGCGCCGGCGCAGGCGACCGAGCACGTGCTGTGGATCGAGGCCGATCGCCTCGGCTTCGTGCGCGGGCAGCACGGCGCGCCGACGCTGGCGGGCGTGCGACGGATCGTGCTCAACGAGCGGCGCCAGCGGGCCGAGCAAGATCCGCTGGCGCGGCTCGAGATCCAGGCGCTGACCGCGTTGTTCCCGGCGGGGCACCCGTATCACGGGGCGATCATCGGCAGCGCGGACGACCTGGCGGCGGCGACGATCGCCGACGTCGACGCGTTCCTCGGTCGATGGGTGCATCCGGGCAACGCGACGCTGGTGCTGGTCGGCGATCTGCCGGCGGAGACGCCTGCGTGGATCGAGCGGCAATTCGGCGGCCTGCCGGCGCAGCCGCGACCGCCGGCGCGCACGGTGCCGCAGGTGAGGCGAGCGACCGAGCTGCGCGTGACGGCCGAGCGACCGGTGGGGGCGGCACCTGCCGTGCTGATGGCCTGGCCGTCTCCGAAGCTCGACGGCGACGGCGACGCGACCGCCGACGTGCTGGCAGAGGCGCTGGAGCGCGGCGGATATGTCCGGCTGGCGCGCGCGGAGGGTCCGCCGGAGGCGGCCGGATTTCAGGCGACGCAGCGCAGTCTGCCGAATCAGTCGGTGTTCTTCGTGCGGGTGATCGGCCGCGTCGGCGGCGATCCGGAGCGCCTCGTGGCGGAGGTCGATCGCGTGCTGGCTCGCGTGGCCGAGGGAGCCCTGGCGGAGCCGGCGGTGCGACGCGCCCGCTTGCGGATCGCGCGGGAGCATCGCAGCGCGCAGCAAGACCTGCAGGACCGCGCGGCCCTGCTGGCGGCGGAGGCGGCCGCCGGCAAGCCGCTCGGCGGGGCGCAGGACGTCGCGGAGTGGATGGCGGTGACGCCCGCGGAGGTGGCTCGCTTCGCGCGCGAGCTGCTGCGGCCGGAAGGACGCGTGGCGGTGCTGGCGGAGGGGGACGGATGAGGCGCGGGGGCGTCGCAAGGGCGTGGTTGCTGGCGTGGCTCCTCGGCGCGTGCGCGAGCAATCAGTCGTGGCGGCACACGGCGCCGGAGCTGCCCACGAACGCGCCGCCGGTGGTCGCGCCGCGGATCGAGCGGTTGGGGCCGTCGCTGCTGCACGTGCGGCGGGCGGGTCCGACGACGGCGATCGGGCTGGTCTTGCGGACAGGTGCGGAGATCGATCCGCCGCTGGCGAGCTTCACCCTCGAGCTGCTGGCCCGCGGGCCCGATCGGGCCGTCGAGGACGCGCTCGGCGAGCTCGGCGGGGCGATCGAGGTGGTGTGGCTCGGAGACGGGGCGCTGCTGCGGGTCGAGGTCGAGGCGTCGGCGTGGCGCGAGGCGCTGGCGATCGTGAGCGCGGCGCTGCGCGGCGCGGAGCTCACCGCGGAGGACGTCGAGGCGCTGCGGCGCGAGCGGCTGGCGGCCCAGCAGCGGCGCGACGGCGATCCGGCGAGGCGGGGGCTGCACCAGCTGCAGCGCCGCCTGGCCCCGCGGCTCGACGCGCTCGGGGAGGCGCGCGCGACGGCGGGCTGGTCGATCGAACATGTCCGAAAGGCGCAAGAGCAGTGGCTGCGGGCCCGGCCGGCGCTGGTGGTCGTCGGGGAGGCGCCGCGGGCCGAGCTCGCGCGGGCGGCCGCGGGGGCGCTGGGCGAGTGGCCGGGGTCGTCCGACATGCCCGCGCCCGCGTCCGAGCTAGCGACGGCGCGCCGCGAGGTGCTGGTGGTGCCACGACCGGGGCTGGCCCAGACTGCCATCGTGGTGGGCCGAGCGATCGCCGGCGACGCCGACGACCTCGCGCTCGAGCTGGCTTCGGCCGTGGTCGGCTCGGCTCTGCGCGAGGTGCTTCGGCGCGATCGCGGCGACACGTACAGCGTGGCGGTGAGCCACGTGCCGGCCCGGGGCGGCGGAATGCTGGCGATCGAGACCCAGGTCGACGCGGCCGCCACGGGCTCGTCGCTGCGGGCCATGCTCTCGCAGCTGAAGGCGGCGCAGGGCCGCTTCTTGACCGGAGACGTGCTGCGCCTGCTCGGCCTCGCGTTCCAGGTCGAGCGCATGCTGGAGCACCAGCGACTCGCCGCCGTCATCGAGGCGGTGGCGCGGATGCAGGTGGCGGGGCGGCCCGACGACGCCCTGGCGGCCGAGCTGCGCCGGCTCGGGGGCGTGCGCGACGACGACGTCGAGCGCGCGCTGGCGCAGTGGTTCGAGCCGGCGGCGATGCAGGTGGTGTTGGTCGGCGATCCCGCGACGATCCGCGCCCAGGTCGAGCCGCTCGGGCTCGGGCCGCTCAAGGTGATCGACGACTCGCTCTGAATGATAGGACATGTCACATGTGACATGTCTAAAGGGTAAGTTTCACAAGGACATGTCTTGAAGAACATGTCCTCGAGGCGTCGATACGAGCTCGGTCGACGCGCGGGCGCTCGTACGACGAGCCTCGCGCGCAGGAAAAGCCGGGGACCGACGCGGGCGCCCGGCTCGTGGGGGACGCAGCGCTCGCGCGCGACTCAAGACTTCGGCGGGAGCACGCGGAGGGCGATCCGGCGGTTCTGGGCGCGGCCCTCCTCGGTGGTGTTGGCGGCGACGGGGTGCTGCTCGCCGTAGCCCTCGGTCTCGATGCGATCGCCGGGGACGCCGCGCGCGACCAGCTCCTTCTTCACGTTGTCGGCGCGCTCCTGCGACAGCTTGAGGTTGGCGTTCGGGTCGCCGGTGTTGTCGGTGTAGCCGCCGATCTTGATGTGCACGTTGGGATAGGCCTTGAGGATCGCGGCCAGGTTCTCGAGCTGCTCGTGCGAGCCGGCGGCCAGCGTCTGCGCGTTGGTGTCGAACACCAGGCGGTCGAACTCGAACCAGGTCTTGTCGTCGTACTTGGCGCCCTTGTCGCGCAGGAAGGCGAGCAGCTTGGCCTCGACGCCGTTCTCGGCGAACCGCAGCTCGCGGTTGACCTCGGCGACGTGGACGGGCCTGAGCTCGGGCTGGGCCTTCGGCGCCGGCGCGGCCTGTGGGGTCGGCGTGGCCTGTGGGGTCGGGGGGTCGCGCGCTTGCTCGCGGGCGGCGGAGCAGAGGGAGGCGTGCGCGTGGCGACGGCCGCCGGGGTCTCGTAGCGCGAGGCGGTGGTGTCGGCCTGGCGCTCGGTCCGGCGGGCGTCGAGGAACCACCAGGCGAGCAGCGCCAGCGGCAACAGGGCCAGCGGGATGGCCCACCAGGCCGGCCGCCGGGGCTCGACGGCCGCGGGGTGCGGCAGGTGAGGCACTTGCGGCTGGGCCTCGCGGACGACGTCGTAGATCTGCGCGCGGCCGATCGTGCCCGCCAGCGACGGCGGCACCGCGTTCATGATCTCGCTCTGGTTGCCGAGCAGCGCCTGCCCGAGCGAGCCGACCGTCAGGCCGCCGCCGCGCACCAGGCCGCCGACCGCCCGCAGGACCAGCGGCGCCGCCATGCTCATCAACGAGGCGGCCGCGGTGCTGCCGATGCCGGCGTGGCGGGCCAGGCCGCCGACGACGTCGTCGGTGCGACCGCCGAACAGACTCGAGGTCAAGCGGGTGCCGAGGTCGCGCGCGCGGGTGGCCTCGGCGGCGCCGCTGAGCAGGCGCGCCGGATCGTCGAGCGCCGAGCTCGTGAGCGCCGGATCCTGGGCCATGTTGAAGAATTCGCCGAGCGCCAGCGGATCGCGGGCTTTGTTGGCCAGACCGGCGAGCATGGCCGAGCCCGCGGCGGCCAGGCCCTTCGACGCCGAGGCGCTCGAGATCCCGAGGGCGGACGCGGCGCCGTTGACGATGCCGCCGGAGGTCAAGGCGTCGCGAACTGTGTCTGTCAGGGAGAACGTCATGGTGTTCCTTTCGAGTCGCGCGAAAGAGTAATCGGGACGCGCGATGCGACAACCCGACGCTGCGGCCGTCCGCTCGCGCTCGTGAGGGTCGCCGGCGGCGCCGCGAGCGGCGCGGCGGGCCGCTCGTCACAATGACTCGAAGGACATGTCGGAACGGCTATGTGGGCAGCGCACGGGTCCGCGGGTCGGCGCTGTGATCCGCGCCGCGCTCACGAGGCCGCCGGCTCGCCGTCCTCGCCGTCGAGGATCCGCCGGACCAGACCGACCAGGGCCTCGCCGGTGAACGGCTTGGCGATGAAGCTGGCGGCGGCGTCGAGCTCGGCGGCGGCCTGCAGGGCGCGCTCCGGCGAGCTGCTGGTGAACAGGACGCGCAGGCCGGGGCAGCGCGCCGCGACCCGCTGGGCCAGGCTGGCGCCGCTGGTCCACGGCATCACCAGGTCGGTGACGAGGAGGTCGACAGAGCCGCCGTTGCGCTCGCAGATCAGCAGCGCCTCGGCCGCGTCGGCGGCCGCCAGCACGTGGTAACCGGCGGCCCCGAGCACGCGCAGCACGAGCCGCCGCACCGGCTCGCTGTCCTCGACCAGCAAGATGGTCTCGCCGCCGGGCTCGCGCGTCTGCGGCGCGGGCGCCGTCGACGGCCGGCGCGGCAGCGGCTCCTGGTCGCGCGGGAAGTAGATCCGGAAGGTCGTGCCGCGGCCCGGCTGGCTGTCGACGACGATCGCGCCGCTGGCCTGACGGACGATGCCGTAGACGATCGCGAGGCCCATGCCGGTGCCGAAGCCGGGCGGCTTGGTGGTGAAGAAAGGTTCGAAGATCCGCGCCCGCGTCGCCTCGTCCATGCCGCTGCCGTCGTCGCGCACGGTCATGACGACGCGCGGACCGGGCGGCAGGTCGAGGTGAGCGCCGTCGTCGTCGCCCGCCTCGAGGGTGGCGGTGGCGATGACGACGCGGCCGCCGACGCGGGTGGCGTCGCGGGCGTTGATGACGAGGTTGACGAGCAGCTGATCGAGGTGGCCGGGGCCGATCCGCACCGGACACGGCGCGCCGGCCAGCGAGATGGTCAGGGTCCGCTCCTCGCCGAGCAGGCGGACGAGCATGCCGCGGAGCTCGCGGATCTTGGCGCCGAGGTCGATGACCTCGGGGGCGACGATGTCGCGCCGGCTGAAGCTCAGGAGCTGCTGCGTGAGCGCGGCGGCCCGCTCGCTGGCCTTGCGGATCTCCTCGAGGTCGGCGACGTCGGAGCCGGCGGCCTCGCTGGCGCCGACGCTCTTCTCGAGGATGCCGGTGTAGCTGAGGATCACGGTGAGGAGGTTGTTGAAGTCGTGGGCGACGCCGGCGGCCATGCGCCCGAGCACCTCCATCTTCTGCGCCTCCTGGAAGCGCCGCTCGAGGTGACGCTCGCGGGTGACGTCGACCACATGGGAGAGCACGAGGTCGGGCGGGACGAAGCCGAACGAGACGACGAAGATCGCGGGCGGGCCATCGGGTCGCGCGACCTCGACCTCGCGGCGGAGGGCGCCCTGCGTGGCGACGCAGGTCTTCATGGCGTCGACGAGCTCGGGGCGGTCGGGCAGCAGCTCGGCGAGGTCGCGTCCGACCCATGCCGACACGTGGCCGTCGCTGAGGGCGAAGGCCGCCAGGTTGTGATCGACGAGCACGAAGGCGTCGCCGCGCTGCTGCCAGCACACCGTGGCGATCGGCAGGCGCTCGTAGAGCTCGCGGGCGTGGCGCTCGCTGGCGCGCAAGGCCTCGACGATGCCGGCCCGCTCGGCCAGGGCGCCGATCCGGCCGGCGATGACGTGCAGCATCTCCTGCTCCTCGCGCAGGAAGTAGCGCGCGCAGGGGATCTGCGAGTCGGCGATCCGGCACACCTCGAGCACGCCGGCGACGCGACCGCCGACGCTGATCGGCGCCGACTGGCTGCACGGATCGGCGGCGAAGCGCGACGAGGTGTAGACGCGGTCGCCGAGCTGGATCCGCGCCGCCACCTCGGGCGGGTAGCAGTAGCCGCGCGGGATCCGGTCGGCGATCTGCCACAGCGCCTCGTCGAGCGTGAGCTCGTCGCCGGCGATCGACGAGACCTCGAAGAGCAGCTCGAGCTCCTTGATCCGCTCGCGCAGGTCGTGCTCGGCGCGGCGCAGCGGCGAGATGTCGGTGACGAAGCCCTCGAGCACGGCGGCGGTGCCTTCGCCGCGCAGCAGTCGGCCGCGCTCCCACACGTGCTTGAGGCGGCCGGCGCGGTCGCGGATCCGGTACTCGATGGTGAACGACTGACCGGCGGCGATGGCCGTATCGACGGCGGTCTCGACGGCGCGGCGGTCCATGGCAAGGATGAGATCGGCGTAGGACCGCCGCTCGCTCGCCAGCAATTCGTCGGGCCGATAGCCGGTGAGCTCGAGCGCGCCGGCGCTGACGTAGTCGAGCGTCCACACGCGGTCGGCCCGGCAGCGATAGACCATCCCCGGTAGGCTGTCGATCAGCGCCGCGAGGTCGCACGGGGCGCCGGCGTGTCCCTCGGACTCTTGCATATGCGCTCAGCATAGCGGACGGGCCGCGCGTCTTCTCGTCCGCGAGCCGACGCCTCGACGCGGTGGACGGCGTTCGTGGCGCGGCGGCCGCGACACCTGTTTCAAGGGATAGGTCCGTCGAAAACGGGCTGTGGTCATTCACCCGCGCGTCGTCGCCGCCGAGCGTCGGCAGCAGCAGACGAGCGGGGGACCTCGATCGTCGCTCCGCGGTCCACACGTGGGGGCCGGCCTCCTCGAGTCGGCCTTGAACCATCGGGCATGGCCTTCAAGACATGTCCCGATCGCCAGCCGGAGCCACGAGCCCGCCGCTAGCGGCGAACGGCGGCGATCCGGGCGACCGCCCGGCGCGCGGCCAGGTCCTCGGTGGTGCGGCCGGTGGCGGCGCTCTCGGCCAGCAGCTCGCCGGCGGTGGTGCCGAGCGCGGCGATGAGCGGCTCGCGGTCGGCGAGGTGCATCACCGAGCGGCCGATGCCCTCGATCACCGCGCCGGCCGAGGCGACCACGTCGGGGACGTGCAAGATCCCGCGGGCCCGCAGCGCCTCGGCGACGGCGGGTTCGGCGAGCAGGTTGTTGGCGGCGCCGCACAGCGCCCAGGCCGGCGCCTGAGCGGCCACCTCGGCGGTGACGACCCCGCCGACGGCGCACGGGGCGAGGACGTCGACCGGCGCGAACAAGATGTCCTTTGGGTCATGGACGTGAGAACCTGTCGCTTCGGCCACATCGTGGGTGCGCCGCGGGTCGACGTCGGCGACCCGCAGGAACGCGCCCTCGGCCGCGAGCGCGCGCGCGACCGCCGAGCCGATCGCGCCGCAGCCCTGCACCGCGACCCGCAGGCCGCCGAGCCCGCGCCCGCGGGCCCGGGCGCACGCGCGGACGCAGGCGACCACG
The DNA here is from genome assembly GCF_026626665.1 of Nannocystis pusilla. Classification (GTDB taxonomy): domain Bacteria; phylum Myxococcota_A; class Polyangia; order Nannocystales; family Nannocystaceae; genus Nannocystis; species Nannocystis pusilla. The sequence goes on along the minus strand of NZ_JAPNKE010000002.1, from coordinate 3,599,236 downwards.
CCGCGCGCGACGGCCTCGGCCAGGCCGTGATCGTCGGTGTGGACGTAAGGGCAGGACTCGGCCATCGCCGCGAGGTCGGCGGTGGTGGTGCCGAGGTCGCCGGCGGTGCGGAAGACCCCGCCGAGCTCGGCGATGAAGCGGCCGAGCGCGCGGAAGGCCGCCGGGCGATCGAGGCCGGGGTGGTCGAGGACGACCGCCTTGGCCCCGCCGGCGTCGAGGCCCGCGAGCGCGCACTTGCGGGTCATCGCCCGCGCCAGCGCGGCGGCCTCGGCGATCATCGCGGCGGCGTCGGGGTAGGCGCGGGTCCGGACGCCGCCGGCGGCTGGCCCGAGAGACAGGTCGTCGATCACCAGGACGGCGGCCAGGCCCGAGGAGGGTCGCGCCACAGCACGCAGCGAGCGGCGCCGGCGGGGTCGAGGAGGTCGGGGAGCGTCGCGGACATCGGCGCGACTTACCGCGCTTGCGCGCGCGTGCGCCGGCCTACGGTCGCTCGCGCATGGGCACCTGGGACGACGGCCTCTACGACAACGACTCCGCGCTCGACCTCGTGAGCAGCCTGGTGAAGCTGCCCGCGATCGACGCCCCGCCGGTCGCGCTGGCGGTGGGCATCGGCCTGGTCGCGTGGCTGCAACCGGTGGTGCTGAAGCTGCGCGGGGCGGACCACGTGGCCGCCGCGCTGGCGCACGGCGAGGCGCTGCCGGCCGACGCGCGCGAGGTGCTGGCCGGGCTCGCGCGCGATCTCGAGGGCGCGCTCGAGGGTCGCTCGCGCAGCGAGGCCGCGGAGGCGGTGATCGGCGGCTACAACGACGGCCCGCGGTTCGACGCGCTGCTGCGGGTGCCCGGCGGGCAGGCGAGCATCGACGCCCTGGGCGAGCGCGCGGGCGCGGTCCTCGATCGCGCCGACGACGGCGATCTTTATGAGGGCGCGGGCGACTACGGGGCGCTCGGTCTCGTCGTCGAGCTGGTCGACGCCGGCCTGTGGAAGCCTGCGCCGGAGCGCGTGGTCGCGTGGCAGGGTCGCTTCGACCGCGCCGACGCGGGCACGCCCGACGAGCGGGGCTTCTGGGACAGCTACGCCGCGCGCGTGCGCCGGGGCTTCGAGCTCGTCCTGCGCGCGTGAGCGCGCCTCTGGCGATCGTGAGGCGCGGCCGCGGGGCTGCCGTCGCGGTGCGTCGGCTCGTATGCTCGGGGCCCGCGACGTCCGCCGTCGCGACAGGAGCCCCATGAACGACCGAGGCCGTGAACGAGACCTTGTCCTCGCACCGAACGAGTTCGCCTTCATCCTGGACGAGACGAAGGGCAACATCAACGTCTACGTCGGGCCGCACAAGACGAGCCTCGCCAACACCGACGCGCCCGTGGTGTTCGACGCCGGCAGCAAGCGGTTCGAGCGGCGCCCGCTCGACGGCGCGATCCAGTCGCTGTCGATCGCGCCCGAGGGCTGGTACCTGAGTTTGAAGAACCCGGCGACCGACAAGAGCCACCCGCGGACCGGCGCGCTCAACAACCTGCCGTCGCTCGACACCGGTCGCAAGGTCAACATCCCCGGGCCGGCCTCGTTCGCGCTGTGGCCGGGGCAGATGGTGCGCGTCATCCAGGGCCACCACCTGCGCTCCAATCAATACCTGCTCGTGCGCGTGTACGACGAGGAGGGCGCCAAGACCAACTGGAAGAACGCGGTGCTGCGCATGCGCGCCGAGGCGGCGGCGGACGAGGGCGAGGCGGTCCACGTGCAGCGGCCGCCCGACCTGACGATGGGCACGCTGCTGATCATCCGCGGCACCGAGGTCGCGTTCTACATCCCGCCGACCGGCGTCGAGGTGGTGCCGGACGTCGACGGCAACTACGTGCGCGAGGCGATCACGTTGGAGCGGCTCGAGTACTGCATCCTGCTCGACGAGAACGGCAACAAGCGCTACATCCAGGGCCCTGCGGTGGTGTTTCCGCAGCCGACCGAGACGTTCGTGGCGATGCGGGGCGCCCGCAAGTTCCGCGCGATCGAGCTCAACGAGAACACCGGCCTCTACATCAAGGTCATCGCGCCGTACGAGGAGAACGGGGTCCGCTACAAGGTCGGCGACGAGCTGTTCATCACCGGCAAGGACACGATGATCTACCTGCCGCGGCCGGAGCACGCGATCATCAAGTACGGCGATCAGGAGCGGCACTACGCGGTCGCGATCCCCGCCGGCGAGGCGCGCTACGTGCTCGACCGCAACAAGGGCACCATCACGCTGAAGCGCGGCCCGGCCATCTATCTGCCCGATCCGCGGATCGAGCTCATCATCCGCCGCGTGCTCGATCCGAAGACCGTCTCGCTGTGGTTCCCCGGCAACCGCGAGGCCTACGACTACAACCGCCGCCTCGCGCAGCAGAACGCGCCGCAGATCGCCGCCGAGTTCGCGGCGGTGGCCTCGGTGCCGGTGCAGGCGGCGCGGGCCTCGGCCTCGCCGAAAGCCGCGCCGGCGCCGGGCGGACCGGCCGCGCCGCCGCCTCCGCCGCCGTCGTCGGAGTTCGCCGGCGACGACTTCACGCGCAGCCAGACCTTCACCGGGCCGCGCACCATCGTGCTCGACACCCGCTACGACGGCGCGGTCGCCATCGACGTGTGGACCGGCTACGCGGTGCTGGTGGTGTCGAAGACCGGCGAGCGCAAGGTCGTGACCGGGCCGCACACGCACCTGCTCGAGTACGACGAGACGCTGCAGGTGCTCGAGCTGTCGACCGGCACGCCGAAGACCGAGCACAACCTGTTCAAGACGGTCTACCTGCGGGTGCTCAACAACAAGGTGTCCGACCAGGTGGAGGTCGAGACCCGCGACCTCGTGCGCGTGCAGCTGCAGCTCAGCTACCGCGTCAACTTCGAGGGCGACCCGAACCGGTGGTTCGAGGTCGAGAATACGTCAAGTTCCTGACCGACCACCTGCGCTCGCTCGTCCGCGCGGCGGTCAAGCGCCACGGCATCGAGCAGTTCTACGCCGACTCGGTGGCGATCCTGCGCGACGTGATCCTCGGGGTCGCGGGCGAGGACGGCAAGCGGCCGGGCCGGCGCTTCGAAGAGAACGGGATGCGGGTGTACGACGTCGAGGTGCTCGAGGTGACGATCGGCGACGAGGCGATCGCCGAGCTGCTGGTCCAGGCGCAGCACGCCGCGGTCCAGCAGACGCTGTCGCTGGCCGCCGAGCAGCGCCGGCTCGACATGGTGCGCCAGGCCGAGGCGGTCACGCAGCAGGTCGCGGAGGCCAAGTCGGCGACGCTGCAGCAGGCGATCGCGCTGCGCACCCGCGAGGGCGAGCAGCAGCAGCGCCTAGCTGGCCGAGCTGGCGGCCAAGCTCGACTTGCACGAGCGCCAGCAGCAGGCGCTGCTGGCCGAGCAGGAGCGGATCGGGGCGATCCACGGGGCCGAGCTCGGCCGGCGCCAGGCGACCGCGACGCTCGAGCTGACGGTCCAGCAGCAGCAGCTCGACCAGCGCCTGCGCGAGCTGCAGGCCGAGGTCGCGGCGGTGGTCGAGAAGGCGCGGGCGGTCTCGCCCGACCTGATCGCCGCGCTGCAGGCGTTCGGCGATCGGGCGCTGGCGGAGAAGATGGCGGAGTCGATGGCCCCGCTGGCGATCCTCGGCGGCGAGAGCGTGGCCGAGGTGCTCGCACGGCTGCTGCGCGGCTCGCCGCTGGCGCGCCTGCTGCCGGGCGCGGCGAACGAGCCGGCCAAGTCGTGACGATGGGGCTCCGGCGCCGCGTCCCAGGTGTGGGGTGCGGTGACCGGGGCAGCGGTGTCGCGGTGCCGCGGTGACCGGGTCATCGGCGTCGTGAGGCATCGTCCCGGCGCCGCGCGGCCGGCTCGCGCCCGCGCGAGCATCGGTACAGGCCGCGTGTTAGGCTGTCGCCATGAGCTTAAGTGATGTGCGCCGTCGTTTGCCCGTGGTCGCCTCGTTGCCCGCACCAGCCAATCGCTGGCTGAGCATCCAGGACCGCCGCGAGGCCAAGGCGCCGCGCTGGGCGGTGTGGGAGCTGACCCTGGCGTGCGATCAGCACTGTGCGCATTGCGGGCCGCGGGCGGGCCACAAGCGGCCCGACGAGCTGTCGACGGAGGAGTGCCTGAAGGTCGTGCGCGAGCTGGCGGACCTCGGGTGCGGCGAGGTGGTGCTGATCGGCGGCGAGGCCTACCTGCGCAACGACTTCATCCTCATCATCCGGGCGATCCGCGAGGCCGGGATGGCCTGCACGATGACGACCGGCGGCCTCAACCTGACCGAGGAGCGGGCGGCGGCGATGATCGAGGCCGGGATCGGCAGCGTGACCTTCTCGATCGACGGCCTCGAGGACACGCACGATCGCCTGCGCGGGGTGCAGGGCAGCTGGAAGCGGGCGTTCGCGGCGATGCGGCGGATCCGCGCGGCGGGCGGCAAGATCGCCAGCAACACCCAGATCAACGCGCTGACCCGCCACGAGCTGCTGCCGCTGTTCGAGCTGCTGGCCGACGAGGGCATCCATTCGTGGCAGCTGCAGATCACGGTGCCGCACGGCAATGCGGCCGATCACCCGGAGATCTTGCTGCAGCCGCACATGTTCATCGACATCTTCGAGACGCTCGACAAGGTGCTCGACCGCTGCGAGGCCCGCAAGGTCCGGCTGTGGCCCGGCAACAACCTCGGCTACTTCGGGCCGCTCGAGCGGCGCCTGCGGAGCTCGCAGCGCAAGCACTGGCGCGGCTGCACGGCCGGGGTGTCGGTGATGGGCATCGAGAGCGACGGGGCGATCAAGAACTGCCCGAGCCTCGGCGGCGGCACCAACATCGGCGGCAACTGGCGGGTCCACGGGATCAAGAAGGTTTGGGAAGAGTCGTATCAGCTCGGCTATATCCGCGCGCGCACGGTCGACGACCTGTGGGGCTATTGCCGCGAGTGCTACTACGCCGAGACGTGCATGGCCGGCTGCACCGCGGCCGCCGAGCCGCTGCTCGGCCGCCCCGGCAACAACCCGTTCTGCCACCACCGCGCGGTGATGATGGAGCGCGCGGGGCTGCGCGAGCGCATCGAGCAGGTCCGCGGCGCCGGCGGCAAGTCGTTCGACAACGGCCTGTTCCGGGTGATCCGCGAGCACGTCGATCCGGAGCTGCGCGAGAAGCACGGGCCGGTGGCGATCGAGGAGCCGCGGGTGTCGCGGCTCGAGGAGCCCTTCGGGGCCGGGCGCACGGTCACGCTGTGACGGGCGCGTCGCCGCGGCGCCGAGGCGGCGCGCAGTGATTCGCGTCGGGCGGTTTCGCGGCACTCGGCGCCGAATACGAGGATGACTTCGGGGACATGTCCCCGAAGTCATGACGTCATCGCCGCAGGAGCGGCTGGGCCGCGTGTCGTTCGTCGAGGCGGCTCCGTCCGCGATCTCGGCGTGTGCCACGGCTCGACCGCGTGAAACGCAGGCCACACGTTCGCCCGGCGCGGACGCGCCGGCCGGAGCGGCGACGAGAAAACCGCATGTCCGCACGGACAGGTTCGTGCGGGCACGCGGCCGGGTGCGGGCGAGCGGTGCTGGGCTCAGCGGCCCTGGTCGTTGGGCTCCCACGAGTCGGCGCCCGCGTAGGTGCTGGCGTCGGACGAGTCGTCGGAGGTCGTCCAGTCGGTCGTGGTCCACTCCTCGTCGGGGCCGGCGTAGGTGCTGGCGTCGGACGAGTCGTTGGTGCTGTTGGTCGTCGTGGTCGTGGTCGTGCCCGGCGTGGTGTTCGTCGTGGTCGACGTATCGCCGGTCGTGGTGGTGGTGTCGCCCCACGTGTCCCACTCCTCGTCGGGGCCGGCATAGGTGGCGCCGTCGCTGGAGGTGGTGATCGTCGGGTCGACGGTGTCACCGCCGGGGTTGGTCGATTCGGAGACCATCGAGGTGTCGACCGTATCGGCGGTGTCGACGGTGTCGCCGGCGGTGGCCGACGTCTCGTCGCCGATGTCGCGGTCGACCTGGCAGGCGGCGCCCATCACTCCCAGACTGGCGGTGAAGGCGACGGCGGCCCACGTCGCGCCGAGCGAGTGACGCTGAACGTGACCGCAGAACGGGCAGGTCGCGTCGGAGGCTCGGAACAGACAGGCGCATTCGGGGCAATCGATAAGCGAAGACATGCCCGGACCTTAGCAGATCGAGGGCGCAGGCGACCAGAAAATCTGCCAGCGCGGGACCGGGTCCGCCCGGCGTCGGGTACACTGAACCGGTGTCTCCGGGACTCGCGGTGGCGCTCGCCCTGACGGCTGCGAGCCTGGTCGGCCTCGTCGCTCTATACCGCGAGGGGCTGCGCCGGGTGCTGCTGCGCGCGGTCGATCCGCGGCCGCTGGCGCTGCTGCGGATCGCGTTCGGTTGCTGTCTACTCGTCAACTTGCTCGAGATCGCGCCGCTCGCCGCGTATCTGTTCTCCGATGAGGGGCTCCTGCCGCGGGCCGCCGTTCCGGAGCGGATGGGCCGCGGGGCGCTGATCGGCTTCGGCGACGGGGTGCGCGAGCCCGCGGGCCCGCGCGACGCGACCGCGGTCCTCGATTTCGTGATCAGCGGGCGCTGGTCGCCGCTCTACTTCGCCGACAGCCCGGGTGTGGTCGGGGCACACCTCGGCCTGCTCTTCGCGGCAGCGCTGGCGCTCACGCTGGGGTTTCGCACGCGGCTCAGCGCGATCGCCTCGTGGTTGCTCTACGCCGGGCTGCTGCGCCGCGGCGAGGCCCACTGGGGTGGAGAGCAGGTGTTCTGCGCGTTCCTGTTCCTGCTGATGTGGTCGCGCTGCGGGGCGGCCTACAGCGTGGACAACTGGCGCCGCTGCCGGGCATTGCGAAGACGTGGCCTTTTGAGCATGCCCTCGGGGCCAGGTGGGGGCGCGGGCGCGGGCCCGTCGGCCGCGGCGCCCCATGGGCTGGCGGCGATCTATCGCCGGATCCCGGCCTGGCCGCAGGCGCTGATGGCCGGCCAATTGGTGCTGTGCTACGCGGCCAACGGGTGGGTCAAGGCCGGGACGTCGTGGCAGACGGGGGACGTGCTGCAGTTCGTGCTGCTGCGCGACACGTATGTCCGTTGGGACATGTCGGCCGCGATCGCGGCGATGGGGCCGTGGCCGCTGCGCCTGGCCGCTGGGGCGTGATGTGGTGGGAGCGGCTGTTCCCGCTGGTGCTGGTCGGGCTGGCCGCGAGGGCGCTCGCGCGCTCGGGGACGCCGGCGCTGCGTGGGTCCGCGGCGGCGGCGGCCCGGGTGTGCTGGGGCGGGCTGGCGGCGGCGGCGGCGATCGCCGCGGCTGTCCCTGTGGACCTGGTCGAAAAGCCAGGCACGCCGGGGGCGGCGGAGCGGGCCGCGGCGCTGGCGGTGCTGGCCGCCGTGTGCGCGGCGGTGGCGATCGCGGGGCCGCGGTCCGGGGCGGCGGCGCGGCGGCTGGCCGCGGGGCCGCTGGCGCCGAAGTGGTGGCTCGGGTTCGGGCTGCTGTTTCACCTCGGCAACCACGCGCTGCTGGCGGTGGGGGCGTTCGCGCCGGCGACGATCAGCGTCTACCTGGTCTGTGGGGCAGGTCCGTGGGCGGTGGCGACGCTGCAGCGAGCGCTGCGCGGGCTGGCGCGGCGGGGTGTACCTGTCCCCGAGCACCTGCGCGAAGAGACAGCTTGCGAGGACCCGTCGCTGCCGCACCTGCACCACGACGCGGCGGCGCTGCCGGGGTGGGCGATCGCGGGGGCAGGCGGGCTGGTGCTGGCCGGCGGGGCGATCGCGCTGATCGGCGGGACAGGGGCGCGGGCGTGGCACATTGCGTGGCTGGCCGCAGGGACAGGTCTGACGATCGTGGGTTGGCGGATGGCGCGGCGCGATCGCGGCGCGGTGATCGAGCTGCGCGAGCCGTGGGCCCACGGGCCGGCGGGACGCCTCGCTGCGGGCGGGCTGGTCGCGTACCACGTGGTGGCGCTGCTGGTGTGGCAACTGCCTGCCTGGTCGAGTGTGCCGTGGCGTTCGCAGGCGCGGGCGCTGGTGGGGCCGTGGATCGAGCTGAGCTTCACGAGCCAGGTGTGGGCGATGTTCGCCCCCAACCCGCCGCGCGAGCAGAACCTGCTGCGGGCGACGGTGGTCGACGCGACGGGGGAACGGCATCGCTTCGGGGCGGAGCCGCAGCGCGAGGACGACCTGCCGCGGCCGCACGTGTGGCACGACCGCTGGCGGAAGATCGGCGACAACGTGCTCGGGCAGCGCGAGAAGCTGGCGCGGTGGCACGCGCGCTATCTGTGCCGCCGCTGGGCGCTCGAGCACGCGGGCGAGCCGCCGCGCGAGGTGCTGCTCGAGAATCTGCGCGCTCCGTTGCCGCCGCCCGGCAGCGACCCGCGCGAGCACTTCGCGGCGCGACACCAGGTGCGGGTGGTGGCGCAGGTGAGCTGCGCGGACGAGCCGTTCGCGCAGCTGGACCCCGAGGTGCGCGCGCGGCACGGGCTGGCGCCGGTGTCGACGGAGACGCGGCGGTTCGCGTGGGAGCGGCCGGCGACGTGGACAGAACGACAGGCGCGACGCGATCCGCTGGCGCCGCTGTGGCCGCTGGCGGCGCTGGGGCTGCTGGGGGCGCTGGCGCGGTGGAGCGGCGAGGATCGCCGCGCTCGCGTGGCGGCCCGGGTGGCTGCGGCTCCCGCGGAGAGGGATGCGCAGGGGTGATCGGGGCGCCCGGGGCTCGGGCGGGGCGACGGGCGCGCGAATGTGACGGCAAAACGGAGCAGAGGCGTGAACGTCTCGGGATGTCTGAGAGGACATGTCCTTGAGGGCATGTCTGAAAGGCCGGGACAGGCAGACGTGGGCTGGGGCGAAATTTCTCGGAGAAGACGGCTTCAGGACGCGTTCGGGACGCCGGGGGCAGAAAAGGAGTGTCTGAAAGGACATGTCCATACGGACATCGCGGGAGGCCTTGACCGCGAGGGCTGAAACGGTATGTCTTGAAGGACATGTGTGGAAGGGCACTTCGGGTGCCGCGGCATGGGAGGAGGCCGAGTCGGGATGCCTTTAAGGACATGTCCTCGAGGACATGTATGAAACCCGGGAAGGGTGAGACGGAGGCGGCGGTCTCGAATGACATGTCCTTGGAGCCATGTCGCTAGCTCGACGGGGCGATGGGCGGCTCAGGGACGCGGGACCCGAGTGAATCTGGCTCTGAAGCCATGTCGGCGGGGCGGGCGACCGGGGGAATCGCACGCTGGAGCGGGGGCGCGAGCGAGGGCCTCGCGCGGTAAGACTCGGGCATGCAGACGCCGTCGTTCATCGCGTGCTGGTCGGCTCATGGCGGGGTGGGGCGCACTCTGGCCGTGTGGGGCGTGGGGCGGGTGCTGGCGGCGCGCGGGCTGCGGGTGCTGCTGGTGGACCTCGACCTCGAGGCGCCGGGGCTGACGCGGATCGCCGCCACGGACGGCGAAGGGATCGTCGAGTGGGCGGCCAGTCGGGGCGATGCACAGGCGCTCGTCGAGCGGTGCGTGGCGATCGGCGAGGGGCTGCGGGTGCTGCCGGCGGGGCGGCTCGGTGCGGATATTGGGATCGACTGGACGGGTGGGCGGCCGCGGAACGGGGCGCGGCGTGGGACGAGCTGCGCCGGGCGATCGCGGGGGCCGACGTCGCCGACGTCGTGCTGATCGACGCGCCGACTGGTTCATCGCGGGCGGCCGAGCGCGGGGTGCGGGCGCTCGCCGATCGCGTGGTGCTGTTCACGGCGCTCGATCGCCAGCACGTGGCCGGCGCGGCCGAGCTGGTGCGTCGCTGCGAGGACGCGGGGCTGGCGACGCGGGTGGTGGGCAGCCCGCTGCCGGTCGGCGAGGACGAGCTGAGGGCGGTGCGCGAGGCGGCGGCGCGCGGCGGGGATCGAGCTGTCCCTGGTGATCCCGCAGCACCCGCGCGCGGCCCTGGACGAGCGGGCGAGCGAGCGCGGGCCGATCCTCGCGGCGCACGTCGAGCTCGCGCGTGTGATGGTGCTCGACGCGGGGTTCGAGGTGCGATCGATCCTCCGCGCGATCGAGGCGGCGATCGCTGAAGAGGCGTGGCCGCGCGTCGTGTCGCTGGTGCGGGTGGCGAAGGTGGTCGAGCCGAGCGGCGAGTCCCTGGCGGCGACGCTGGGCTGGTTGCGCGAGCACGCGGGGCCGGGCGCCGGAGATCCGGTGTTCTCGCTCCTGGTGGAGGCGTTGCCGGCCGATGCGCCGATCCACGCGAGCTTCGCCACGGCGCTGCACCGGGCCGGCAACCCGCTGGCGCGCGGCTTTTACGAAAATTTCTGGCGGAGGTGCCCGAGCACGCGGACATGCTCGGCAACTTCGCGGCGTTCCTCAGCGACGTGGGCGGCGAGCACGATCTGGCCGAGGCGTACTACGAACGGGCGCTGGCCGCTGACGGCGAGGACGCCGACCATCGCGGCAACTTCGCCAACTTCCTCGCGCTGATCCGCGGCGATCGGGAGCGCGCCGACGCGTGCTACCGCGAGACGATCGCGCTGGCGCCGGAGGACGCGCACCACCTCGGCAACTACGCGAACTTTCGCGTCAGCGCGTTCGTCGATGCGGCCGGGGCGGAGGCGCTGTACCGCCGGGCGCTGGCGATCGAGCCGGACGACGGCAGCTTGCTCGGGAACTTCGCCCGGCTGCTGCTCGCGGAGGGTCGCGCGGCGGAGGGCCGCGAGCTGCTGGCGCGCGCGCTGGAGGCGTCGGAGCCGGAGTCGGCGCTGCGCTGCGAGCTGTGCTTCTACGCGCTCGCGCACGCGCCGGAGCTGTGCCCGGACGCGCTGCCGCAGCTGCTCGCGGCGCTGAGGGCCGGGGTCCGCTCGCCGGGGTGGGACCTGACGGCGAACGTGGCGCGGGCGCGAGGCGAGGGGCATCCGCAGATCGAGCTGGTGGCTGCGCTGGCGCGGGTGATCGCCGACGAGGCGCCGCTCGCCGAGCTCGATGCGTTCACGCGAGAGCGCGCGTGAGTGCGGACGTGTTCACGCGAGAGCGCGCGTGAGTGCGGACGCGCTGCGGTCGATGACTCCGAGCAAGCGCCGGCGCGCGACCTCCGCCGGCGGCTCGAGCCACGGCTTCGGGCCGCCGGGGGACAGGCGTTCTGTTGATGGTCCAAGAGACATGTTGAATAAGACATGTCCACGAAACCATGTCCTTCTTCACATGTTCGTTCAGACATGGCTTGTGACGGACGACGGGGAGCGGGCCGACGAGCGGGCGCTGCAGTGAGCCGTGCCGGGTCGTTGCCGAGCCCTCGAGCGCCGGACCTGCGCGGCTGCACTCTGACGCGGACGGTCAGAGATACCCGGTGATCGCCGGGGGCGGTCCTGGCGGTCGCGCTTGCCGTCCTCGTAGATGACGGGCGCGGCGGCCAGCGCCTCCTCGGTGGCGTCGTCGAGGCAGGCGACGTTGACGGCCCAGAAGTCGCCGCCCATCTCTTTCTCGAGGTAGCCGCGCGAGCACACGTGTGCGCCGCAATGGCCGCAGTGATAGTGGTTGATGTCGCCGGGCGGCCAGTGCAGCGGGGTCGGCTGGTAGTCCTTCACGGCGTCCTGGCCGGCGGTGATGCGCACGGCGGGGTAGGGCACCAGCGCCTTGCGGTAGCCGAGCTTCCAGCAGAAGCTGCAGTTGCACTTGCGAATGCCGGCGGCAAGGTCGATGTCGGCCTCGAAGCGGATGGCGCCGCAGTGACAGCTGCCGTGGTAGGTGGTCGGCATCGGGGAGGTCTCCGCGGGGAGCATGCACGACGATGGCCGTCGTGCCAGCGCGACCTGGTGCGTGCGCGCGTGCTGCCGCGGCGGTACCATCGCGGTCGATGTCCGCCAGCGAGTTCCAGGTCCGTCCGGCGAGCTGCGACGACGCGGCCGCGATCGCCGAGGCGCACGTCGACGCCATCCGCTCGCTGGGTTCGTCGGCGTACGCGCATGAGGTGGTGGCGGACTGGGCGAGCCCGCGGACGGGAGAGCGCTACGTGCAGGCGATGCGCCAGGGCGAGCAGTTCTTCGTGGCGGTCGACGCGGACGCGCAGGTCGTCGGCTTCGCGGCGCATCGCGTCGAGGCCGGGGACCACCGCGTCGCGGTCTACGTCCGCGGTCGCGCCAGTCGCCGCGGCGTCGGCTCGTCGCTGTTCGCGGCCGCCGAGGCCGTGGCGCGCGCCCGCGGTGCGAGCGAGATCCGGGTCGACGCGTCGCTGGTGGCGGTGCCGTTCTACGCGGCCCGCGGGTTCGTGAGCGAGGGCCCGGCGATGCACACGCTGCGCAGCGGCCGGGCCATGGCGTGCGTGAAGATGCGAAAGCCGCTGACTTGAACGCGCGAGGACCCGCGGGCCGGAGCGCGCGGGTCCTCGGTGCGTAGCGCGGCGGACCTGTCTCTCAGGCCAGCAGCTCGCCGTACTCGCCCTGCTCGAGGCCGGCGCGGCCGAACTGCGTGACCGGGCCGCCGTTGTCGGTGCAGCCGACGGCGTTGAGCAGGGTGATGAGCAGGCGGTTGTGCGGGTGGGTCTGGACCCACGGGTCCTGGCCGTCGATGAGGTCGATGTAGTGGCCCTGCTTGAGGTAGCCGCCGGCGCCGCCGGCGATGATGACGGGCAGGTCGAGGTACGAGTGGGCCTTGCCGTCGGACAGCTCGTTGAACCAGACGACGGCGCTGTTGTCGAGCACGGTGCCGTCGCCCTCGCTGTACGAGGACAGGCGGTCGAGCAGGTGGCGGTACTGCTCGGCGTGCCAGCGATCGATCTGGGTCAGCATCTCGAGGTAGCCGGCCACTTCCTCGCCCGAGTTGTCGTCCTTGGTGTTGCCGTGCGACAGCTTGTGGTGGTTGAACTCGTGGTTCATGCCGTCCCACTTGTAGATCGGGCCGCCGGAGCCCGAGGCCCACTGGATGCTGCCGACGCTGGTGGCCCCGCAGGCGACCGCCATGGCGAGGATGTCGAGCTGCATCAGACCGATGGTCTTGAACTGCCAGTCCTCGAGCACCGAGTCGGGGTCGATGGCCTCGATCTCGGCGGCCCGCGCCGGGTCGAGGGCGCACTCGATGAGGCCGTTGCCGACCATGTCGATCTCGAGGTCGCGGATCGAGTCGGCGTGCATCTCGAGCTTCTGGGCGTCGGCCTGGCTGAGGTTCTTGGCCTTGAGCGCCTTGAACTCCTCCTCGACGAGGTCGAGCACGCTCTGCCGGCGCGTGGCGATCTGCATCTTCACCGCCTCGTCGAGGCCGCCCAGGCCCATGAGGTCCTGGTAGGTCAGCCACGGGTTGCCCTCGGGCGTGACCGGCGTGTTGTTGCCGGCGTAGGAGATGTGGCCGAGCCAGTTGGTGTGGCGCCAGCCGACGGAGAGCGTCATCGACGGGCTGCCGTCTTGGTTGAGCTCCTGGGCGGCGCGCTGGTCGACGGAGATCCCGCGGGCGTAGAGGGTGCCCGGATCGAGGGCCTCGGCGGTGAGCTTGTGGCCCATGCCCTTGGCGTGGTCGTCCCCGGGGGTGTCGGCGTCCTGGCCCCAACCCTTGGGCACCATGTGCATGCCGCGAGGGATCAGCAGCTTGCCGGCGTAGTCGGCCAGCGGCTCGATGCTGGTGCCCATCAGCGACGCGGCCGTCAGCGGGCCGGGCGCGGCGGGGAAGAAGCTCTCCATGTTGACGCCGTTGCACATGAAGAACACGACCAGCCGCTTGCCGCCGGGCTCGGCCGCCCTGGCGGTCTTGATGAAGCGCCGCCAGCCGAGCGACTCGAGGAAGGGCAGCGCGACCGCGACTCCGCACGCGCCTCGCAGGAAGTTGCGCCGTCTCATGGTCATCACTCCTCCACCGCGCGGAAGCGGAAGGTTCGGGTCAAAGTGAGGGACACCAGCAGCTCCTTGATGTTGTAGCCCGAGGCGGCCAGCTCGGCGTCGAGGGCGTCGATCGTGCAGCGATCGATGGGGGCGACGTCGCGGCCGTAGCCGTAGCGGAACCAGTTGGTGAGGTAGCAGCGGGTGCCGTTGGCGGACTCGCCGATCTGACCCACCATGTCGACCGCGTCGGTGAACGAGAGCAGCCACGAGCCCGAGACGGCCTCGCCGCTGGCGTCGACGGGGGCGCCGTTGTCGAGGTCGCGCCACTTGCCGAGGGCGTCGTAGTGCTCGAAGGCGAAGCCGGGCGGGTTGATGATGCCCTTGTGACAGCCGGCGCAGTACGGGTCCTGCTGGGTGTGAGCCTCGACCTGATCGCGGGTGGTGACGATGTCGTCGCCGAGCGGCGGCAGGTTGGGGTCGATGCCGCCGGGCGGGGGCGGCGGCGGCGTGCAGAGGATCTGCTTCTGCACGAAGGCGCCGCGGAAGATCGGCGACGACATGCTCTGGTAGGCGTGGGTGGCGAGGAAGCTCGGCTGGGTGAGGATGCCGGCGCGCTTCTGCGGGTCGAGGGCGGCCTCGGTGAACTCGGCGCCGAACTGGCCCTGCAGGCCGTAGAGGGCGGCGAGCTCGGCGTTGACGAAGGTGACGGGGGCGGTGAGCAGGGCGGCGTAGTCGCCCTCGAGCTCGAACACGACGTGACGCACGAACCGCTGGGTCTCCTCGCGCATGGCGTGGGCGAGGGCCTTGTTGAACTCGGGGTAGAGGTCGCTGTTCTTCTGGAGGTTGTCGACCTTGTCGAGCTCGAGCCACTGGCGGTGGAAGTCGGCGACGGGCGCCTCGGCCTTGGGGCTGTCGAGCAGGCGCCGCGCCTGCGCCTCGACGCCCTCGGCGGTGTCGAGCTCGCCGGCCTCGGCGGCGGCGAGCAAGGCTTCGTCGGGCATGCTGCCCCACAGCAAGTAGGACAGGCGCGAGGCGAGCTCGTAGCCGGCGAGCGGGATGACCTGGTCGCTGTCGACGCTGTCGCTCAGCTCGACGCGGTAGAGGAAGTGCCCCGACTGCAGCATGGCCTCGATGATGAAGCGGATGCCCTGCTCGAACGGGGTGCCCTCGGGGTAGAGGCCGGCGCCCTGGCTGAACAGGCCGCTGTAGGTGGTCTGCTCGGTCGGGGTGAGCGGGCGACGGAAGGCGCGGCGGCCGAACTCGGCGACGAACTGCGCGGCGCACTGCGAGCCGTCGCCCTCGGGCTGACACGGCAGCAGGGCGGCGAGGGCGTCGGGCTTGGTGGCCTCGCCGGCGAGGCGCTCGGCGGCGCGGCGATAGTCGCGGCCGAGGCGATCCTTGACGACCATCTGCTGGGCGTTGTTGTCGAAGCCGGCGACCGCTGGGTCGGCCAGGAACTCGGCCGAGGGCAGCGGGTCGAGGTTCAACTTCAGGAGGTCGGCGACGGTGAGGTCGTACTGCGAGTGGGTGAGCCGGACGAGCCGCGGCATCGGCCCCGGTTGCGGGCCCTCGTCGCACGAGACGGGCTGGCTGCCGCCGGTCGGATCGTCGCTGGTGTCGGTGCCGCCTTCCGTCGGATCGCCGCCGTCGGTCCCGGCAGAACCCTGGGTCGGTCCGGGGTTCTCCGTGGCGCCGACGGTCGCGCCGGCATCGTCGTTGCCGCCTCCGCCTCCGCCGCCGCAGCCGATCGCCGGCGCGAACAGGGCCAGCGCGGCCAGGTATCGTGGTAGGGATCGTGACACTCGGTCGCCTCCTGGGAAGCCACGGTAGAGGCCGGCCAGAGGGCTTGCAACGCAGGATCGGCGCGGGGCCGAAGGCCCCCACGGGGCCCTCGTCGAGGCCGCGGCAGGGAGCCCCGACGGCGCGGACGCGCTATGTTGGGGGCATGTCCGACCGAGAGGTGGAGAAGACCGACGCGGAGTGGCGCGCGACGCTGAGCCCGGAGCAGTACCGGGTGCTGCGCCAGGCGGGGACCGAGCGCGCGTTCACGGGCGCGTACTGGGACGAGAAGGCGCCGGGCCAGTACCGCTGCGCCGGCTGCAAGGCGCTGCTGTTCGACGCGACGACGAAGTTCGACTCGGGCTGCGGCTGGCCGAGCTTCTTCGACGCGGTCGATCGCTCGGCCATCGAGGAGCGGGTCGACACCAGCCACGGAATGCGCCGCGTGGAGGTGCTGTGTCGCCGCTGCGGCGGCCACCTGGGCCATGTGTTCCCCGATGGTCCGCAGCCGACACGTCTGCGTTATTGCATCAACTCGCTGAGCCTCGACTTCGAGCGCGAGGGCGGATCGCAGTAGGCCGATCTCGCCGCTCAGTCCGACAGCCAGTGGCTGCGAAAACGGGCGCCGTCCCAGTAGATGAGCGCGCTCGAGGACTCGAGCTTCATCATGACGATGCCGTCGCCCTTGAGCGCCGGGGCCTTGCCGCCGGGCCCCCCGGGCACGGAGGTGCCGCGATCGTGGACGTACCAGGCGTCGCGCGCGGGCAAGGTGAGGCCGGCCTTGGGATCGTCGTCGAGCCAGACGGCCGGGCGCCCGCCGCCGCGCAGCACGACCAGCCGCGGCAGCGCGCCGGCGCCGAGCTTGGGCACGACGCTGACGAGGTAGTCGGGCGCGGCGTCGCCGTCGAAGTCGCCGCGCAGGTAGAACGGGTTGATGCCGCGATCGATGGCGTGGTCGGCCCAGATCTTGGCGGCGGCGCCGCGCTCGAGCAGCTCGGGCGGGGTGTTGGCGTCGCCGAGGCGATCGGCGAGCGCGGCGTCGTCCTGAGCCGGCGGTGGCGGCGGCGGCGACGCGGCTGGCGTGGGCTCGACCTTCGCGGGCGCGGGCGAGGGCACCGCGGCCGGCGCGGTGCAGGCGAGGACGGACAGGCCGAGGGTGACGAGGAGGTCGATGCGAGCGCTCATGAGGAGGAGGCGGAGCGTCACGACAACGGCGGCGGCCGGCGGCGCATTCCGTCGCGCCTCGGGATAGCACGCACGTCGGCGGCGCCCAGCCGCACGGGCCTGGCGCCGGTCGCGGCGGCGTCGACCGGAGCAGCAGCGGCGAGGGCGCGGATGGCGGCGAGCGAGCTCGGCCGTGGGCCGATCGGGGGACGCCGGGCGACAATGAGGAGGTGCTCGCCCTCGCATGAGGGACATGTCGCAGCGAACATGTCCGGTGCGACATGCGCAGTTGTTCGCTGGCGGAGTATGTCTAAAAAGACATGTCATCTCGGGTGGCGAGCGTGCCGGGCGCGAGGGCTGGCGCTCGCTGCGAGGTTGCTGTCTTTCGGGACATGTCTTTCTGGCCGTGCCATCGGGAGCATGCGGTGGCGGGGCCGTGGTATCCCGGTTCTCGAGCGTGCCCGGGCGCTGGCGCTCGCTGCGATGGTGCTGTCCGATAGGACATGTCTTCATGGCCATGCCATCGAGAGCATGCGGGTGGCGCTCGTGGTGGAGATTTTGGGAGGATATGTCTCCATGGAAATGTCTTATGGGTCGTGCCACGGACAAGGGCACGAAGGCTCGGGACGGCCCAGCCTTGAAAATGACATGTCCCCGTGGACATGCTCTCGGGCACAGGTGACAGCGCCCGCGCTCAGCGCTCGCGCGCAGGCGAGAAGCCGGGGCCGGGGTCGGGGCCGATCGGGGTCGGGCTCGGCGGCGGGTCGGGCGGCGGCGGCTCGGCGACGGTCTGCGGCGCGGCGTCGGCGGTGCCGAGCTCGGTCTCGGCGCTGACGTCCTCCGGCAACACGGGGGCGTCGTAGGGGCGGAAGCGGGTCTTGCCGGCGCGGCCGGCGTTGAGGCGGTCGAGCTCGGCGTCGGTGAAGGCCTGCGGCGAGCCGTACGGCGCGACCTGGCGGACGAACGCCTCGATCTTGGCGCGGGCGGTGCGGGCGACCTCGAGGCGCATGCGATCGACCTCGGTGCGACGGGTGCTGGTCGGGTCCTCGCACTCCTCCCAGCGCTCGAAGATCCGCCGCTTGCGTTCGATCAGCGGCAGCTTGGCGTCGCGCCAGACCTCGAGGAGCTGGCCGCCGAGGTCGGCGAGCTCGCTGCGCAAGCGCTGCTTGTACCAGGCGTTGGCGAGGTGGAAGCGCAGCGGCTCGGTGGCGATCATGAACGCCTGCTTGGCGCTCTTGTGGCGGTTCTTGCGGCGGCCGTCGGCGAGGCCGCCGAAGCGGGCGCCGAAGCCGACGAGGATCGGGGCGCGGCCGTACGGGGCGGCGTTCCGGGGAACAGGGCGTCCTCGATCACGCCCATGAACCAAGGCGGGTGTCGCTCGGGCTCGGGCTCGCGGAGGCGGCGGCGCCACAGGTCGAGGCCGAGGAAGTTGATGTCGGCGGTGCCGCCGTGGTCGCGGAACTCGACCGAACCGTCGGGGTAGATGATGGCGGTGAAGCCGTCGCCGCGGTGGCGCAGGCGACCGGCGCCGTCGGGCTCGAGGTCGACCGAGGGGCGCGGGATGTTGGGCGGCAGCTTGGCCGGGGCGGCGTGGACGTCCGGCGCGACCGCCAGGCCCAGCACGATCGCGCTCGCGCGGAC
The DNA here is from genome assembly GCF_026626665.1 of Nannocystis pusilla. Classification (GTDB taxonomy): domain Bacteria; phylum Myxococcota_A; class Polyangia; order Nannocystales; family Nannocystaceae; genus Nannocystis; species Nannocystis pusilla. The sequence continues at coordinate 3,580,935 of NZ_JAPNKE010000002.1, read as the reverse complement.
GAGACGGGGCAGGGGCGGAAGGCGCGGACGCATCGATGAGCTCCGGCACAACACGGCGAGCTGGGCCGGCATTTCTGCGGTCGTCGCCGCCGGGCGTGGGCGCTTCGAGTTCATCGCTGAACGCGGTGGCTGTAAAGCGGCGCGGAGGTCGCTCGGGCGCGCGAGGGGGCGCGACGCTGCGCCGCACGAGGAGCGCGGTCGAGGCGGGCGAGGGCGTCGTCGCTTCATCGGGGGCTGGGAGCCGTGGCGTCGACTCGTGGGGAAGCCGCCGGTCTCAGCGTCGTCGCAGCGGACTCAGTCGCGCTGGCCGCGGGTGCGCGGGTCCTTGTAGTAGGCGCGCAGGACCCGGTGATCGGCCTTGCGGGCGCGATTTCGCGCGGCGACGTCGCGGTCGCGGGCCAGCGAGGCGAGCTCGGCGACCAGCTTGCGGTAGCTGTCGAGGCGCTCGGGCTCGATCTGGCCGGCGGCCGCGGCGGCCACCACGGCGCAGCCGGGCTCGTGGGCGTGGGTGCAGTCGCGGAAGCGGCAGCCCTCGGCGACCGCGGCGATGTCGGCGAACGCCTCGGGCACGCTCTCGTCGGCGTTCCACAGGCCGAGCTCGCGCATGCCGGGGGTGTCGATGACGAGGCCGCCGCGCGGCAGCACCAGCAGCTCGCGGTGGGTGGTGGTGTGGCGGCCCTTGCCGTCGTCGCGCAGGCCGCCGGTGCTGAGGCGCTCCTCGCCGAGCCAGCGGTTGATGAGCGTGCTCTTGCCGACGCCCGAGACGCCGATCAGCGCGGTGGTCTGCGGGCGGGCGACGTAGGCGTCGAGCTCGTCCAGGCCCTGACCGCTGACGCTCGAGAGCACGTGGATCGGGATGCTCCGTTCGCCGGCGACGCGGGCGAGCAGCGGGCGGATGGCCGCAAGGACAGGTTCGGCGCTGTCGACCAGGTCGGCCTTGGTCAGCGCGATCACGGGGGCGGCGCCGCTGGCGAGGGTGATGGCGAGGTAGCGCTCGAGCCGGCGCAGGTTGGGCGCCTGGTCGAGCGGGTGGACGATGAAGACGCTGTCGACGTCGGCGGCGACGATCTGCGGGGCGGCGGCGCCGCGACCGGCGGCGCGGCGGGTGAGGACGGTCTTGCGCGGGAGGACGGCGTGGATGGTGGCGGTGCCGGCGGCGGCGTGGACGTCGAGCGCGACCCAGTCGCCGACGGCCGGCTTCTGCATGGCGTCCCTGGCCGCGGCCTTGCGCAGCTTGCCGGCCAGCTCGCCGCGCAGCTCGCCGGCGGCGGCGAGGACGATGTAACCACCGCGGTGCTCGGCGGCGACGCGACCGGGCAGGTTGCCGTCGCCGCGGTGGTTCGCCCAGGCCGCGGCGGCGTGCTCGTCCCAGCCGAGGCGCGCCAGCGGATCTGGCGCTTCGGTCATGTCTTTTTGCTCATGTTGATGATGACCTTCTTCGACCCGGTATGGATCACCGGGCGCGGGTCGGCGAACTTGCGCACGCAGGCGACGCCGTCGCCGAACGGGCCCGCGCCCTCGTAGATCGGCTCGATGACGATGCGACCGGTGCGGTCGATGAAGCCCCACTTGTGGTCGACGCGCACGGCGGCCAGGCCCTCGCTGAAGCTCTGGGCCAGGTCGAAGCGCGGCTCGATGACCATGCGGCCCTCGCGGTCGATGAAGCCGGTCTTGGCGCCGACGCCCACCGGGGCCAGGCCCTCGGCGAAGTTGCCGGCGCGGAGGAAGCGGAAGTCGACGGCGGCGGTGCCGCTCTTGTCGCAGTAGCCGTACTGGCCGCTGTCGCCGACGGCGGCGAGGTCCTCGTGGAAGTCGCCGGCGTCGGTGAAGCGCGGCTCGATGGCCCAGGCGCCGCTCACGTCGATGAAGCCGAACAGGTCGTCCTGCTGGACGCAGGCGAGGCCCTCGCAGAACTCGCCGGCGTAGTCGAAGCCGGCGGGCACGACGACCTGGCCGGTGCGATCGATGTAGCCCCACGCGGGCACGCCCATCCGCGACAGCGCGCGGAACGGGGCCCGGCCCTCGGCGAAGCGGCCGAGCTGCGAGGCCTGCGGGGGGCCGGGACGAACGCGCCGGCGCGGTCGCAGTAGCCGGTCTGGTCGCCGAGCTGCACGCACGCGAGGCCGTCGGCGAAGCTGGCGGCGGCGGCGAAGCGGGCCGGGATGACGAGCTCGCCGCGGACGTCGATGAAGCCCCAGCCGCCGTCGAGCTTGACCGCCGCGAGGCCCTCGCTGAAGCCGAGCGTCAGCGCGTAGGCCGGGGCGATGGCGACCTCGCCGCCGGCGCGGACGAAGCCGAAGCGGTCGCCGTCGCGGAACGGCAACAGGCCGCTGGCGTGGGGCAGGGCGAACCGCAGCGACGAGGCGGCGAGCACCTGCCCGCGCGGGTCGATCAGCAGGAACGCGCCCGGCTCGCCGTGCGGGTTGACGTACGGGAAGTCGATGTTGCGCAGCAGGGCGCCCATCAGCGCGTCTGGCGATTCGGACAGGTCGGCGCCGGACTCGACGCGGCTGGCCACGCGGTCGAGCAGGGCCACGACTTCCTTCATGCCGATCGGCGCGTCGCCGAGGTAGGTGCCGAACTCGTGGCCGAGCCGCAAGGTGCAGCGCGACTTCTTCTTCGGGCCCTCGAGCACCTCGATCTCGTGCTGGTAGTCGGCCATCGCGTCGCCGTGCAGGCCGGTCGCCGCCTTGAAGCCGTACTGCGCCAGGCGGCCGAGGACGTCGCCGTAGACCTCGGGCGGCAGCTGCACCTCGCAGTGGCGGCCCTGCGAGGTCCACGTCGCCCGGCCGTCGGGCTCGAGCGTCAGCGTGTCGACCTCGCTCGAGTGGCGGGAGCCGACGCGATAGACGATCTGGGTCGCACGGCTGAGGGTGCCGGTGGCGTTCATCTCGGGGGTCCTCGGGGGCCCGACTATAGCGCGGCGGTCCTCCGCAGGAGGCCGGCGAAGCAGCCTCGCGGCCGGCCGCCGGCGCGCGCGCTCACGAACCGGTCGCGGCCGGACCGGCGTCGCCGTCGTCGCGGTCGAGGGCGCGGCGGATGCTGGCGGCCCAGCCCTCGAGGTCGGTGAGGGTGGCCTGGAGCTCGGCCGGCGAGCGGGCCAGCTCGGCGAGGCGGGCCCGCAGCTGGTCCTTGCCGAGGCGCAGCCGGCCGCGCACGGTGCCCTCGGGCACGCTGAGCAGCTCGCTGATCTCGCGCCCCGACAGGCCCTCGAAGATGTTGAGCTCGAGCACGATTTGCTGGTCGAGCGGGATCTCTCGCAGCGCCAGCACGAGCAGCTGGGCCTCGCGCCGGCGCATGACGATCGAGCTCATCGACGACGGCGACAGGTCCTTGGCGCACAGCGCCCCGAAGTCGAGCGCCTCGCCCTGACGCTTGTGCTTGGTGCGGATGTAGAGGCGCAGCACGTTGAGGGCGATGGCGAAGACGAACCGCTTGAAGCTGGTCTCGCCGCGGAAGCCGTCCTTCGCCTTGGTGCACTCGAGGAAGGTCTGACTGACGAGGTCGGCGGCGTCGTGCTCGCTCGAGACCTTGTTGCGGAAGAAGCGGGCGATCGCGCCGAAGTGTCGCTTCACCAGCCGCTCTCCCGCGCCGCGATCGCCGCTGCGCCAGGCCGAGAGCAGTTCCCAGTCGGGGTCCATGGCGCCTCGATCTTACCTCCGATCGCGCCGCCCGCGGGGCCGCTCCGCCTGTTATCTTCACTGCGATCCGACGATGTCGACGCCGCCCCACACGCCGCCCGACACGCCTCCCGACTTGAGGGCCGCCCGCGGCGCAGGTGCGGGCACGTGGGGTGACGTCGACGTCCATCGTCTCCACGCGCGCGTGATGGGCCGGCTGTTCGGCGAGCCGGCCGCGCCCACCATGATCGGGCGCTTCCACGTCGAGCGCCGGCTCGGGGAGGGGGCCATGGGCGTCGTGTATGCGGCCGTCGACGCCCAGCTCAATCGCCGCGTCGCCATCAAGCTGCTGCACCCGCACCTCCAGGGCGACGACCAGGGTCGCGCCCGCCTGCTGCGCGAGGCCCGGGCGATGGCACGCCTCGAGCACGAGCACGTGGCGCGGATCTACGAGGTCGGCGCGTGGGGCGACCAAATCTACATCGCCATGGAGCTGATCGAGGGTGTGACCCTCGAGGCGTGGCTGCGCGAGCGCCCGCGGCCGTGGCAGGAGGTGCTCGCGGTGTACCTGCAGGCCGGGCGGGCGCTGGCCGCGGCCCACCACGCCGGCCTGCTGCACCGCGACTTCAAGCCCGAGAACGTGCTCGTCGACAGCCGCGACCGCGCGCGCGTCCTCGACTTCGGACTCACCTGCGCCCTCGATTTCGGCGAGGCCCTCGACGACGAGCTGATGCCGCTGACGCGCACCGGCAGCATCCTCGGCACGCCCGCCTACATGGCGCCCGAGCAGCAGCGCACCGGCAACGCGGAGCCGCGCTCCGACCAATTCAGCTTTTGCGTGGCGCTGTTCGAAGGTTTGTTCGGTCTGCGGCCGTTCGGCTCGCTTCCGCGCTTCGGACAGGTCGAGATCGCGCCCATTCCGCGCGAAAGTCGCGTGCCGTTGCGCGTCCGCCGCGCGATCGTCCGCGGCCTGTCCGAAAAGCCAGCCGAGCGCTGGGCGACGATGGAGGAGCTGCTCGCGGCCCTGCAGCCGCGGCGGCGCTTCGCCGAGAACCCCGAGCCGGTGCCCGTGCGGACGTGGCTGATCGCCGGCGGCGCGGCGGCCACCGCGGCGGGCCTGGTCGCGCTCGGGGTGTCGCTGGCGCAGCCCGAGGCGGGCGCGGGCGCGGCCGCGGCCCCGCAGGCGACCGCGCCCGAGAGCGCCCCCGCCGACGCGCAGGCCGGCGAGCTGGCGGTCGAGCGCGCGGCCGCGGAGCGCCAGGCCCACGCGCTGCGGGTCCGCGACGCCGCGTTCTCGCTGCTGCCGCGCGACCCGACCGCCGCGGCGCTGCTGCTGCGCGAGCTCGACGAGCCGGGCGCGCTGGCTCAGCGCGTGCTGGCCGAGCCGATCAGCCAGGCGATCCTGCGCGGTCACGACGGCGCGGTGACGGCGGTGCGCTGGGTCGAGGCTGTCCCGGGGGACAGGAGCGCGGTGCCGGGCGCGGTGGGGGCTGTCCGCGAGGACAGGTCAAAGGCGCGGACGGGAGCTGTCCGCAAGGACAGGTCGAACGCGCGGACGGGAGCTGTCCGTGAGGACAGGTCGGATGCGCACCGGCGCGAGGTCGTGCTGGCGAGCGGGGCGGGCGCTGGTGCGTCTGGCCGCGCGGACAGGTCGGACGTGCGCCGGCGCGAGGTCGTGCTGACGAGCGGGCTCCCGGCGGGCGCCGGTGCGCCTGTCCTCGCGGACAGGTCGGACGCGCACCTGCGCGAGGTCGTGCTGGCGAGCGGGGCCGGCTCCGCGGCGGTTGTCGATCCGCCTGTCCTCGCGGACAGGTCGGACGCGCGCCCGCGCGAGGTCGTGCTGGCGAGCGGGGCGGTGCCGGTCGCCGGTGCGCCTGTCCCTGAGGACACGTCACCTGTCCCGCAGGACAGCCCACGGCCTGCCGCGGCCGCCGAAGATCTGCGCGGCGCGGTCGAGACGGTCGACGCCGCCGGCAACGTCCGCCGCTTCGCGCTGGCCGGCGGGCCGCCCACGCCGGGGGCAGGCGGCTCCGTGTCCGATCCGCGGCGCGGACCCGGCGGCGAGCAGCTCCGCACCGACGCGCGCGGCGGGGTGTCGCTGGTCGCGGTCGATCGGGTCACGCCGCTGCGCGGCGTCGCGGGTCCGCTCGCGGCGGTCGCGTGGAGCCCCGACGGCGCGCGCGTGGCCGCGGCCGGCCCGCGCGGCGAGGTCTGGGTGGTCGCGGAGGGCCGCGCGACCCTGGTCGTCGCTCGCGGCGCGGCGGTGGGCGCGTTGGCGTGGGACCGCAACGGGCGCCAGCTGGCGATCGGCCGCGACGACGGCGGCGTCGAGGTCTGGCGGGTCGACGGCACCCCGCGGCGGGTCGCCGCGGTGGTCGGCGACGGCGGCGTCACCGGCCTGGCTCTCGGGACAGGATGGTTCGCCAGCGGCAGCGACGACGGCAGCGCGCGGGTGTGGCGGATCGGCGGGACCGCGCGCCCCTACGTGCTGCGCGGTCACACCGGGCCGGTGCGGGCGCTGGCGTTCGCGCCCGTGGGCGTCCGCTTGATCACCGGCAGCGACGACGGCAGCGCGCGGGTGTGGCGGCTCGCGCCGGCCGCCTTGCGCGAGCATGACCTCGGCGCGGCCGTGCACGCGCTCGCGTGGAGCCCCGACGGCACCGCCCTGGCCGCCGCCGGCGCGCGCAGCGTGTGGCTGCTGCCGACCGACGACGGCCCGGTGCGCCGGCGCGACCACGCCGGCACCGCGCTGGCGCTGGCCTGGCGGCGCGACGGCCAGGAGCTGGCGATCGCCGACGACGGCGGCGCGGTCACCTGGATCCCCCGCGGCGAGGGGGCGACGCGGCGCGTCAGCCTCGACCGCCGCCCGGTGTCCGCCCTGGCCTGGGATCCTCGCGCCGATCGCCTGGCCGCGGGCGGCAGCGAGGGCGCGTTCTTCCTCTGGCCTTCGGGACATGACTTCAAGGACATGCTCGATCCGTCCCGCGCGCCGCAGGGGCGCGGGGCCATCACCGCCATGGCCTGGTCGCCGGTCGACGAGCGGCTGGCGGCGGTCACCGCCTCCGGCTTCGTGCTGGTGCGCGTCGAGCAGACGGTGTTCATCGAGCTCGGCCACCCGCTGCGCGCGCTGGCGTGGAGCCCCGCCGGCGACGCGCTCGCGGTCGCCGGCGAGGCAGGGCGCTTGTCCGCGTGGCGGCCGCCACCGGCGTGCGCACCGAGCTGGGGCGGGCCTCGGCGGCGCTGACGAGCGTGGCCTGGGACCCGCGCGACGGCTGGATCGTCGCCGGCGCGGCCGACGGCGCGCTCCTCTTCTGGTCGCTGCAGGGCGACGCCGGGCCCGAGCTGCTCGCGGGCCACGGCGGCGGCGTCAACGCCCTCGCGTACGACGCCGGCGGCGATCGCCTCGCCTCGGCCGGCGCCGACGGCCGCGTCGTCGTGTGGCCGCGGCCCGGCGAGGGCCTGCGCGCGCGCCTCGCCGCCGCCACGCGCGCGTGCCTGCTGCCCGCGGAGCGCCGGCGCCACCTCGGAGAGGCCGACGACGTCGCGGAGGCGCGGGCCGGCGCCTGCGAGCGATCATTTGGTAATCTGAATTACTAAATGATCGAATGCGGCCCGACGGTGGCCGCAATGCGTGCAGTCGATCGCGCGGCGGCCTGTCGCCCCCAAAGCTCGTCGGCGACCCGGGCAACCACGCAACGCGGCGGAAAAATTGCCGTCATACGTCTGCTACACGGTTTTCTCGAAATTTTTGTCGGGGGCGGTGATCGATCGGGCGGGTGCCGTTACTCGAGTGACAGGTCGGGTCCCGCGGTCGTCGCGGACTTCCCGCCCCATGCGCCACGGAAGGTGCTCTGCCACGGAGGCTGTCTTTTAGGCCAGGATGGCCAATCCTATTTCTCGCGGTCCGACCAGGCCGTCGCCAGCCTTGTGTGTTCCATGCAAGGCCGGCCTGTAGGACAGCAACGTCGCCGCGCGCCGCAATGACGCGGCCGCGGCCCTCAAGGAGAGCACATGTCGACAGTACGATCGCAGGGGCGCCGTTCGCTCCTGATGGTGGGGATCGCATTGTCCCTGGCGATGCCGGCGCCCGCGTGGGCCGGTCAGCCGGGGGAATCCACGAATGGATGGAAGACCGAATCGGCGGCCGCGCCGGCCGCCGACGACGACACCGTCGTCCTCGACGATTCGCCGGGGCCCGCGAAGAAGAAGAGCGGGAGCGGCAAGAAGAAGGCCGCCAAGGCGCAGCCGCGCGAGGCGATGATCAAGGCTCAGGTCGATAAGGCCGAGGCCGAGCGCGCGCCGCTGCAGGACCAGGCGCAGCAGCTGTCCGACGCCGGCAACCTCGAGGGCGCCGTCGGCCTGCTCGCCGGCGGGGCCGAGGCCCTGCGCGACCCGGTGCTGCACCTCGCGGCCGCCGACGCCCGGCAGAAGCTCGCGCGCAAGCGCAGCGCCGACCAGGCCAAGGCCGAGTGGGAGGCCAGCCTGCGCCACATCGACCGCGCGGACGCGTTGCTCGCGGCCAACAGCGGCGGGGCGGTCGACGGCATCCGCGTCAACCCGGACGACCTCGAGACGATGCACGCGTGGAGCACCGAGCTGCGGACCGCGGCCGATGGCGCGCTGCCGGACCTCGTGCGGCGCACCAACCCCGTCCGTCGCAACGCCCGCGGCGAGCTGATCGCCGGCTCGATCTTCCTCGCCGGCGGCCTCGCGGCCCTCGGCGTCATGGGCGGCGGCATCTACCTCAGCAAGTCGGCCGACCGCGAGCTGCCCAAGGCCGGCGACAACCCCGAGTACCTCGCCCCGCTCGAGGCGCAGAAGAAGCAGGGCGACACGATGACCGCCGCGGGCGCGGTCGCCGGGGTCCTCGGCGTCGCGCTCGGCGTCACCCTGGTCGCCCTCGGCGCGACCGACTTCAAGAAGGCGCGCCAGGAGCAGCTCTCGCGCGTCCGCGTCGCGCCCGCCGTCTCGCCGACCTTCGGCGGCATGTTCCTGTCCGCGCGCTTCTGACCCCCTGGCCCGAGGCCGCCGATCGTCGCCCCGGCCCGGGCCCCGCGATCCCCACCTGTCCTACGGGCCACATCTTCCAGGAGCACCTTCGACCATGACTCAACGATTCTACTCATCGATCCCGCTGATCTCCGCCGCAGCGCTCGCGCTGATGGTGGGCGGCGCTTGCAAGACCGTCGTCCTGCCGGGCAACGACAGCGGCGACGAGACCGAGGGCACCGGGGGCACCACCGCCGGCGGCGGCACCGACGGCGGCAGCAGCACCGGCGGTGACGGCGAGCAGGGCGAGGCCAACTGCGGCGAGCTGTCGGCGCAGACCCTCAACATCCTCGACAAGAACTGCAAGCAGTGTCACGGGGCCGACAGCGCGGCCCTCGGCAGCATCAACTACATCACCAACCTCGACGCGCTGATCTCGAACGGCAAGGTCGTCCCCGGCGAGCCGAACAACTCGGCGATCTACCGCCGCATGGCCGCGACCATGCTGCCGATGCCGCCCGAGGGCCAGGAGCCGCGGCCGAGCGAGGACGACATCCGCGTGGTCGAGCAGTGGATCGGCGAGTGTGCCGGCGTGACCGGGTGCGGCGAGAACCCGTGGATGACCCGCACGCAGGTGATCGACCTGATCCGCAACGACCTGCTCAACACGCAGGAGATCTCGGCGGACGCGCGGCCCTTCATCCGCTACTTCAGCCTGGTCCACCTCTACAACTACGGCTGGTGCGACGACCAGATCGAGATCTACCGCCACGCCCTGTCGAAGCTGGCCAACAGCCTGTCGAACGAGATCAAGGTCGTGGCGCCGGTCCCGATCGATCCGGACAAGCTGATCTTCCGCATCGACATCCGCGACTACGACTGGGACGCGCCGGGCCGCGTGCTCGACATCGAGACCAACACCTTCGTCGAGGAGTTCCGCGACACCTGGGAGCTCATCGCCAACAAGGACCCGTACGCGATCGAGTTCATCGGCGACAGCGCCGAGGACGTGAAGCAGGCCACGAACACCAAGTTCTTCCTGCTGCAGGCCGACGCGTTCGTCGAGGTGTCCGCGCAGCCGCCGCTCTACCACGACATCCTGCGGATCCCGCGGACCCGCTTCGAGCTCGAGCAGAGCTTCGGCATCGACGTGGACGCCAACGTCACCGAGGAGATCGAGACCAACCCGAACCGGGTCGCGCGCGCCGCGTTCCACGAGTCGGGCGTGTCCGAGAACCACCGCGTGATCGAGCGCCACGACTTCCCGAACGCCAGCAACCGCGTCTACTGGATCAGCTACGACTTCCAGAGCAACGCCGGCGACGCCAACGTGTTCGTCGACCCGTTCGGCTTCGTCGAGGACGGCAGCGAGATCATCTACAGCCTGCCGAACGGCCTCCAGGGCTACATGATCGTCGACGGCCAGGGCGTCCGCATCGACGACGCGCCGATCCAGATCGTGCAGGACAAGAACGCGCCGGACGGCGTGGTCCGCAACGGCAAGTCGTGCATGGGCTGCCACAACGTCGGCATGATCAACAAGGAAGACGACCTCCGCTGGGAGATCGACAACAACCTCGGCGAGGGCGACTTCGACGACAACCAGCTCGACGCCGTCCGCGCCCTCTACCCGAAGCGCGACGACTACAACGTCCTGCTCGCGCTCGACTCCGACCGCTTCAACCTCGCGGTCAAGTCGGCCGGCGTGCCGCTCGGCGGCGACAAGGAGCCGATCGTCACGGTGTTCAACGCCTTCGACGAGGACGTCGAGATCCGCCGCGCCGCCGCCGAGCTGTGGACCACCGAGACGACCCTGCGCGAGAAGCTCGGGCAGCTGAGCCCCGACCTCGACGACCTTGGCAAGAGCCAGACCGGCGTCCGCCGCGACGTGTTCACCGCCGCCTATGCCGACGCGATCTGCCAGCTCAAGGTCGGCATCACCAAGGCCTGCAAGTAATCCTCACCCACCAGACCGCCCGGGCAGATCTGGCGACCTGCCCGGGCGGTCGCCTGTCGTCTCACCGACCTGTCTGAAAAGACATCTCGCGCGCGGGCCCGCCAGGGACGGGCATAGGTCCGCGCGTGGCCCGGCGCACGCGGGATGGGGCGCTCGCGCCCGTGCGCGATAGCGTCCTCGCCGCAGGGGCGCAGGTCGTGTACCGTCCTCCATGGTGGGTGCCCACTCGCCCGACGACAAGCGCTCCGGGCCCTCGGACCCGGACCTGCTCGCGACCACCGACACCAAGTCGCCGGCGCTGGACGTCACCGCCCGGGCCCGCCCGAGCCCGATCGAGGAGACGGCCCTCGCGTCACCTGGTCGAAGAGACAGCACGCCGCTCCACGCGGCCTCGGGCGTCGGCCTGCGCGGCGCCGCGGCCCCGCTCGAAGACTCGCTGATCCGCCAGTCGCGCCGGATCGGCCGCTACGCGATCCTGAGCGAGCTCGGCGAGGGTGGCATGGGCGTCATCCTGTCGGGCTACGACGAGGTGCTCGAGCGCCGCGTCGCCATCAAGGTCGTGCGCTCGCACCACCGCCAGGACGAGCGCCTGCAGGCCCGCCTGCTGCGCGAGGCGCAGGCGCTGGCCCGCCTGTCGCACCCCAACGTCGTCCAGGTCTACGAGGCCGGCGCGATCGGCGACGAGCTGTTCATCGCCATGGAGTTCGTCCGCGGCGTCACCCTGTCGGCCTGGTTGGAGGACCGCGAGCGCTCGCAGCAGGAGATCCTCACCGTCTTCTCGGAGGCCGGGCGGGGCCTCGCCGCGGCGCACCGCGTCGGCCTCACGCACCGCGACTTCAAGCCCGGCAACGTCCTCGTCGACCTCGAGGGTCGCGTCCGCGTGGTCGACTTCGGCCTGGCCGCGCTCGCCGAGCAGGCCGAGCGCCCCGCCGGCGACGAGCTCGTCGACGTCGGGGTCGAGCGCACCGTCTTCTTCGCCGGCACCCCCGCGTACATGGCCCCGGAGCAATGGCTCGGCGGACAGGTCGACGCCCGCACCGATCAGTTCAGCTTCTGCGTCGCGCTGTGGGAGGCGCTGTGGGGCTCGCGTCCGTTCTCCGGCGACACCGTCGACGAGCTGCGCGACCAGGTCCTGGTCGCCGACCTGCCCGAACGCGTGCAGGTCGGCCCGCGCGCGGGCAAGCGGCTCTACCGGGTGCTCGCCCGCGGCCTCGCGCGCGTCCCCGACGCCCGCTACCCCAGCATGGACGCGCTGCTGGCCGACCTCGCCGGCCCGCAGGTGCGCGCGCGACATGCCGTGGTCGGCCTCGGCCTCGGCGCGGTGATCGGCCTGGCCGCGGCCGCGTGGAGCTTCCAGGACGAGGGCCGCTGCCTCGGCGGCGAGGCGCGCCTGGTCGGCGTGTGGGACTCGGCCCGCCGCGACGCCGCCGCCGACGCCTTCGAGGCCAGCGGACTCGGCTTCGCCGACGAGGCGTGGACGCACGTGGCCGGCCGCCTCGACGCCCGCGCCGAGGCGATCGTCGCCATGCACCGCGACGCCTGCGAGGCCCACGCCCGCGGCGAGCAGTCGGAGCACCTGCTCGACCTGCGCATGGCCTGTCTTTCACGACATGTCCATGAGGTCAGGGCGGTCACCGACCTGCTGGTGGCCGCCGACGCCGGCGTGGTCGAGCGGGCCGTCGACGCCGTGGCTGCGCTGCCGCCGATCGAGCGCTGCGCCGACGTCGGGCTGCTCCGCGCCGAGGTGCCGCCGCCCGCCGATCCGGCCACCGCGCTGGCCGTCGACAGCGTCCGCCGCGCGCTCGCCAACGTCGCCGCGCTCGAGCACACCGGCCGCTACGAGGCCGGCCTGCTCGGCGCCGACCAGGCCGTCGCCGCCGCCGAGGCCGCCGCCTACGCCCCGGCGGTCGCCGAGGCCCAGCTCGCGCGCGGCCGCTTGCTCGCGCTCGTCCAGCGCGACGCCGAGGCCGAGACCAGCCTGCGCGCCGCCTTCACCACGGCCACCGCCAGCCGTCAGGACGCGGTCGCCCGCGACGCCGCGGCCGCCCTGGTCGACACCCTCAACACCCTCGGCCGCCTCGACCACGCCGAGGTCTGGCTCGAGATCGCCGGCGCCGCCCAGACGCGCGCGCCCGACGACGGCACCGCCGCCTTGCTCGCCCTCGCCCGCAGCAAGTTGTTGTGGTCGCTCGGGCGCTACGCCGAGTCCGAGGCGCTCATCGAGCGCAGCGTCGCCGCCTACGACGCCCTCCACGGCGCCGACAACCCGGCCACCGCGCGCGCCCGCCAGTGGTTCGGCACCGCCCTGTGGGCCCGCCAGGAGTTCGACCGCGCCAAGGCTGTCCTTCCGGACAGCCGCGCCCGCCTCGAGCGCGCCTTCGGCCCCGAGCACCCCGAGGTCGCCGCGGCCCTGCGCTACGAGGGCAACCTCTACTTCGTCCTCACCGACTTCGACGCCGCGCTGGCGACCTGGCGCCGCGGCCTCGACATCATCCTCCGCACCCGCGGCGAGGACGATCCGCTGGTGGTCGTGTTCCAGGGCAACATCGCCGCCGCGCTGGCCCGCGCCCGCCGCCCGATCGACGCCGTCGCCGCCTTCGAGGCGGTCGTGCGCTCGCTCGAGCGCCGCCACGGCCCCGACCACATCGAGCTGTGCACGCAGCTCGACAACCTCGCCGCGTCGTACCTCGAGGCCGGCCAGCTCGACGCGGCGCGCGCGGTCATCGACCGCTCGCTGGCGATCCGCCGCCGCGTCCTCGGCGAGGACCACGCCGAGGTCGCGCGCTCGCTGCTGGGCCTGGGCGAGTGGGGCCTCCACGCCAGGGACTACGCGACCGCCATCCCGGCCTTCGAGCGCGCCCTGGCGATCCGCGCCGGCACCGACGTCCACACGCTCCTGCGCGGCCGCGCCGAGTACGGACTGGCCCGCGCGCTGTGGCTGTCCGAGCGCGACCGCGTCCGCGCCCGCGCGCTCATCGAGCAGGCCGTCGCCACCTTCACCGCCCTGGGGCCCGCCGGCTCGCTCGACCTGACCGAGGCCACCGCGTGGCGCGACGAGAACGTCACGCCCGGCGGGTCCGCGCCGGCCCAGCCGAAGCGGTGAGGCGCTCGCTCCCGGTGGTTCGCTCGAACATGTCGTAAAAAACATGTCCATGAAGACATGTCGATGAAGTCATGTCGGAGCGTCAGCCGGCTGCGCGGCGACGGCCGAGCGCCTCGGCGCGCCGTCGGAGCGACGCCTCGGCCGAGCGCGCGGACGGGGCTCAGGGGTCGCGGCCGGCCGCGTGCCGCCGGCAGCGGCGCCAACATCCTCTCGCCATCGCGGGCCGGGCCGCGCTACCTTCCGCGGATGCGCCACGTCATCGTCTTCGGGGCCACCTCCGCCATCGCCGCCGAGGTGAGCGCCCGCTGGGCCGCGCGCGGCGATCGGCTCCACCTCGTCGGCCGCCATGCCGACAAGCTCGCGGCCGTGGCCGCCCGCTGCGCCGGCGCCGAGGTCACCACCGGGGCGGGGGACTTCACCGACCTCGCGCGCGGAGGCGCTGGCGAACGAGGCCGTGGCCGCGCTCGGTGGCCGGGTCGACGTCGTCCTCGTCGCCCACGGCGACCTCGGCGATCAGCAGCGCAGCGAGCACGACGTCGCCGAGGCCGCGCGCATCGTCCAGGTCAACTTCCTCTCGGTGATCGCAGTCCTGGTCCCGCTCGCGGGCGTGCTCGAGCGCCAGCGCAGCGGCACGCTCGCGGTCATCACCTCCGTCGCCGGCGAGCGCGGCCGCCCGCGCAACTACACCTACGGCTCCGCCAAGGGGGCGCTGCACGTCTATCTGCAGGGCCTGCGCAGCCGCCTCTACCCCGCGGGCGTCAACGTCACCACGCTCAAGCTCGGCCCGGTCGACACGCCCATGACCGTCGGCCACCCCAGGAACGCCCTGTTCGCCACCCCGCAGCGCGCCGCTCGCGACATCGACCGCGCGATCGCCCGCCGGGCCGTCGTCGCCTTCGTCCCGTGGTACTGGCGCCCGATCCTGTTCGTCGTCCGCCACACCCCCGAGCCGCTGTTCCAGCGCCTCGGCTTCCTGTCGGGCCGCTGAGGGGCACGGGCGAGGCGCGCTCGCGGCCAGGCGTTCGAGACATGCCCTCAGAGGCATGCTCTCTCGGACATGCCCTTTCGAGCATGTCCGTTCAACCATGGCAATCAGCCGAGCTCACCCCAGCGGACGATCGTGCCGTCCTCCGAGCTGCTCCACAGCGCCCCGCCGGCCCACGTCAGCGCCCGGACCGAGTCAGTGTGGAAGCGCAGCATCGCCAGCGTCGCGCCGTCCGTCGCCTGGTGCTGCACGATCGGTCCGGCGGGGTGGCCGATGAACAGCCAGCGCCCCTCGTCATCGAAGCAGAGGCAGCGGTGCGAAGTCGACTCACCGTGCAGCTCCGGCGCCAGCTCGACCATCGTCCCTGTCACCACGTCGACGATCCGCGGGCGGTCGACCCCGATCACACCGACGCGCGCGCCGTCGCGGCTGATCGCCACGCTCACCGCGAGGGTCGGCAGCTCGAGCGTCAGGAGCGTCTTGTTCTTGGCGAGGGCGACCACGACCAGCTGCTTGCCCACGGTCACCACCACCGCCGAGTCGCACAGGGCGATGCGCGACCAGAAGCCCGGGAGCTTGAGGTTCTTGGCCCACTTCGTCGCCCCGAACGCGCGCCACTGGGCATGCGTCGTCGGCTCGGCCAGGCGCGACACGGGGTACGTGCGCGACGTGACGCCCCAGGTCCGCCCGTCGGGCGCCAGCGCCAGCTCACCCGCGCCTTTCTGGACGTCGAACGACTCGCCCGGCTGGCCGGCGGCGTCGAACTCGGTGATCTTCAACGGCCCCAGCGGGTAGGGCTGGTAGAACACGAGCAGGCGCTGCCCGTCCGCGGTCGCGGCGATGTCGTGGATGGTGTCCAGCTCCAGCAGCTTCATCGCGCCGCTGTTCAGCTCGAGCGTCATCACCGCCGGCAGCGAGTTGGCGGGTTGGCACCTCTGCAGCGTCAGGGCGTCGTCGCGGACCGCCAGGCGCTGCGCCCCGGGGCTGTAGGCGGTCAACGACGCGACCTGCTGCCTCGGATCGTCGACGTGCCAGATCCGCACCGCCGAGGTCGCGTGATCGATGGCCGCGACGTGGGTCGCGCTCGCGGCTGCGGCCTGGCCCTCCCAGCCCGGCATCTGCCCGGTGGCGGATTGCAGATGCGCGGTGAACACCACCCGCTGCTCCGCGACGTCCCACACCTGCACCGCCCCCAGCTCGGCGTAGAGGGTGACGCGGCTGCGGTCGTACGCGATCGTCCCGCCGTTGGCCCGCTCGGGCAGGTTCTCCAGCCGCTCGATCGCCCCGTCGACGAACGCCGCCCGTTCACCGCCCTCGCCGATCAGTCCGCGCGCGTCGGCGAAGAACGGCTGGAAGCCGGCGACGAACGGCGAGTCGTCGAGCGCCTCGATCCTCCCGTCGGGGTGAATCGCCGCGACCGCGTCGTCACGAAGATAAATCACCCCGTCGGGGCGCACCGCCAGGCACCTCGCGTCCGCGAGTTCCGGCGGCAGCGCCACGTCTCCCAGCGGCGCCCCCGTCATCGCATCGACGGAGCACAACGCCACCGGCGTGCCCTCGCGGCGCCACACCAGCCGCGAGCCGTCGGGCGAGAGCGCGGCGCTCAGGCGCTCGCCGAAGCGGTCGCTCGCCAGCACCTCGACCACGCGCCCGGTCGCCGGCCACACGCGCACGACGACGCGACCGCTCGAACCGAGGGCCCACGCGAGCACCGACTCGCCGTCGGGGTGCGCGAGCATCCACCACACGCCGACGACCTCGACCCTGGCCCGCGGCGGCGACGGTGCGGCCGGATCGTGCAGCGTGATCTCGTGGCTGCCGCCGACCACCAGCGAGCCGTCGGCGAGGAACGCCAGCGCGTGCGGCTTGCCGGCGAAGATTCGCAGCGACGGCGCGCGCGGGGCAGGGGGAGGTGGGCGATCGGGGCCGAGGGAAACGGGGTCCAGCGCATGGGGGGTGCGACCTCGATAGCAGCGCGCGGGTCGCGTCCGCAAGCGCCGTCCGGATCGCCGGTGGGCGCTCTCTCCTATGACCGAAAAGACAGGTAGAAGGACCTTCGCCCCGATAAGTCCCTGCGGACATGTCCCGAAGAACACCTGCTCAGTACAGCCGCAGCACCGCCACGCACGCGTCCCACAGCACGTGGGACACCAGCACCACGAACAGGCTGCGGGTCTTGAGCCCGAGCCAGGCCCAGAAGAAGCCCGCGCCCGCGGCCGCCACCACCAGCGCCGGCACCCCGAGGCTCACGTGCGCCACCGCGAAGGCCGCCGCGGACGTCGCCGCGCCCCACCACGGCCCCGCGCGCGACGCCACCGCGAACGCCACCGCCCCGCGCCACACCACCTCCTCCGCCGCCGCGATCAGCGGCAGAAGCACCGCCGCGAGCCCGGCCGGCAGCAGGTGGACCCAGCTGTACACCGCGGCCACCTCGGTTCGCGCCTCCGGCGTCACCGCGAACAGCAGCTGGCTCCCGAGCCAGCCGGCCGCGACCAGCACCGCCGCCGCCATCACCCCCTGGACCAGCCCGCGCAGGCTCGGGCGCCACAGCTGGGGCCACGGCAGCCGCACCGTCAGCAGGCACAGCGGCACCAGCACCAGGTTGGCCGCCAGCATCCGCCACCACACGTGCGGCGTCAGCGAGCCGAGCGCCCAGATCAGCGCCACCGCCAGCGGCACCAGCCAGGCCACGTGGATCGCGCCTTTGGAACATGTCCTGAAGAACATGTCCTCGTCGCCACGTCGCAGCCGCAGCGACAGCCCCAGCCACGGCTCGACCCCGGCCGACAGCGCCACGATCTTGGCCGCGGTCAGCGGCTGCGTCACCAGCCCGAGCTCGGCCGCCGCCGGGCCCGGATCGCCGACCAGACCGTGGCTGAGCAGCCCGAGCTGCGCCCGCGTCAGCAGCGGATCCGGCAGCCTCTCGAGCCCCGCGACCGCGACCGCCAGCAGCGGGGCGGGGCAGGGCACCAGAGTCACCGGCAGCGCCAGCGCGTCGGCCACCCGCGTCACCACCTCGCGCAGCGTCAGCACCTCCGGCCCGACCACGTCGTAGCAGCGCCCGATCGCCGCCGGCCGCTCCAGCGCCGCCGCGATCGCCAGCGCCACGTCCTCGACCAGCACCGGCTGCAGCGGCGCGTGGCCGCCGTCGGGCGCCGGGAACACCGCCGCGTGGCGCAGCGTCGCCGCCAGGTTGCGCACGAAGTCGTCGCCCGGCCCGGCCACCGGCCCCGGGCGGAGGACCGTCCAGTCTGTCTCCGAGGACATGACCGAACGTTCAGCCTCTCGCTTCGTCGCCATGTACTGGGTCGGCCGCGGCGGCTCCGCTCGCGGTCCTGCCACGCTGACGTGGACGAGCCGCCGGATCGCCGCCGCCTGCATCGCGGTCGTCAGCGCCGCCACCGTCGCCACGTGGGCCGAGTCGAACGACTGCCCCGGCTCGGGCCGCTTGATCCCCACCAGGTTGACCACCGCCTCGCAGCCCGCCAATGCGGCCACCAGCTCGGGCCCCCGCGGCTCACGTCCACCTCTCGCCACACCAGCCCTGGCCGGTCGAAGCGGCCGCGACGGCCCCGCGACAGCCCGACCACCGCGTGACCGGCCTGCAGCAGCGCGTGGACCGTCGCCTGTCCGATGAACCCGCTCGCTCCGGCCACGGCGACCCGCATGCGAAGCCAGCCTCGCACCCGCCGGGCCCGCGGCGCAAGGCGGGATTTTGCTTCTCAAACGCCGTCCGCGCGCCTACAACAAAAATCAGACCCGCATGTTCAGCGCCCTCGCCGATCACGCCTGCGCCCGCTTCGACCGCGTCATGCGGCACGGGCTTCGCCGCGTCCTCATGCAGCGCAACGAGCTCGACCGGCTCGCGCGGGCCGAGCTCGAGCGTCGCCTCGAGGTCGTCGCGCAGTACACCGACCCCGCCGTGCTCGCCGAGCCCGATCGCCTGCTCGCGCCGCCGCCGGCCCCGCCGCCGCTCGTCCCGCTCGCCGTGCGGCCGCTCGTCGACGGCCGCGCCACCCACTTCAGCTTCGCCTCGCCGTACCGCCCGCGCGACCCTGGCTACGCCCGCGAGTACGCCACCTACGATCGCGTCGACACCGTCCACCTGCACGCCTGGCAGCACGACCGGCCCGCGCCCGCCTCGATCTTGCTCGCGCACGGCTGGTGCGTCGGCAACCGCCGCCTGCACGAGATCGAGTTCAGCATCTCCACCCTCTACCGGGACCTCGGCCTCGACGTCTACCTCTACGTCCAGCCGTTCCACAGCCTGCGCAAACCGACGGCCGCGCGCTTCTCGGGCGAGCTGTTCCCCTCGACCGATCTGGTGCGCACCAACGAGGCCTTCATCCAGACCGTCCAGGACGTGCGCGCCGCCATCACCGCCATCCTGCGCCACAGCCCGGCGCCGCTCGGCATGATGGGATCGAGCCTCGGCGGCTACACCTCGGCTCTGGTCGCCTCGATCGATCCGCGCCTGTCCTTCGTCGTCCCGATCATGGCCCCCGCCTCGTTCGCGCACCTCTTCTGGGATCACGGCGAGGGCGACTCGTTCCGCCGCCAGGCCGAGGCGCTCGGCATGACCCGCGAGCGCTTCCACAGCTCGTGGGCCCTGCACAGCCCCCTCTCGTACGAGCCCAAGGTCCCGTGGGAGCGCCGGCTCGTCGTCACCGCCCGCGGCGACGGCCTCGTCACCGAGGCCCACGCCGACGTGCTGTGGAACCACTGGCAGCGCCCGCGCCGCTTTCGCTTCACCGGCGGCCACTTCCTGCAGCTCGGCCGCCGCGACTACATCCGCGAGCTGGCCCGCTTCCTCACCGACCTCCGCATCATCCCCGGGCCGCGCTGAGGCGCCGCAGGCCCGCGAGGGCGCGTACGAGGCGCGAAGGACTGGCGTGTCGCTCGGATGCGAGGGCACCATGTGCGAAGGGACATGCTCTTTCAGGCATGGCTGAAAAGACATGCTTCATGGAGCATTGCCGGTAAACATGTCGTACGAGATAGACATGTTCTTTCGGGCATGTGATCGCGCACCGAACTCCCCGCAGCAGCCGCGAGCGAGCGCGGTTAGGCTGGGCGACCAAGAGGCCACGTGCCTCGGGCGACGCGTTTGCGTGGCGCGAGACAGAGCTCGGCCACACCGATTCGACGCGAACAAGGCAGGCATTCCGCCGTCTGGCTCGGCCGCAGCGGTCCGACGCGAACGGGCATGGACCGCGCCCCTGGCTCGGCCGCTCGGCTGTTGGACGCGAACGGGGCAGGGACCACGCCGCTGCTCTCGGCGCCCGCCGATCCCGACGCGCAGGTCCGCAGCGCCGTCGTGGCCGTCGCGCTGACTCGCGCGTCGAATCACCGCTCGCGCTCCGGCTCCAGCCCCGCTGGACCGGACAGTCGTACTCCCGCCGCAGCACCTCGTGCCGATCGACGCACTGCGCTTCGCCCATCGGCTACAGCGCCGGCCCGGCGACGTCGCCTGCGCCGCCGCGCGATCGAGCAACGCGTTTCAGCTCGCCTCACCATCGACGCACCGACGCGGGTCACGAATGACGCCGCAAGGAACGGTCGCGCGAGCGCCATGAACGGGCGCGCGTCGACCGAGCCTGAAGGGACAGGCGGCGGGCCGACCGACGTCATCGACCGTGCAGCCGCGAGCGCGGGTCATCCTCGCGACCGACGCTCCGATGAGCCGGCTCCGGCTCGCACCGCCAGCGCCCGGGCGCCGCGGGCCCGCGAAAGCGCCTCTGCGTGGGCCTCGCCGCCGCGACGGCAGGGCGACGGTCGGTGCGCCGACGCCAGGCCGTCGCCGTTCCTTCTTCATCCTTCATCGCGTCGGGCCTGTGCCGCGCATCACCGATGTGTCGCAGCGACCTTCTTACACCGGCGATGCTCGCCCACATCCCCGGGCCGCCCGAGCTCGCGATCGTCGCGTCGCGCCGGGACCGCCAGCGCTGCGCTTCCTTGATCTCCTCCGCGTGCTCTGGCAGCATGAGACCGTGCGGTTAGGTCTTGGCGCGCGCCCGGCGGGCGTCGCCGTTCTCTTCTCGTGGCTGGTAGCGACCGGGTGTAGCCCTGGGCGGTCCGACGCGGCCTCGCGCGGCACCGACGGCGAGGGCAGCACCGTGGCGACCGCCGGCGAGGGGAGCACCACCGGCACCGCCGGCAGCACGAGCACCGGCGACGCCGCCACCAGCATGCCGGTCACCGGCACCGGCGCCCTCGTCACGCCGCCGCCCGACCTCGCGCCCGAGCTCCCGCCCGCGCCCGTCGAGCCGTGCGAGTCGCACGCGGTCGAGGCCGACTGCGACGCCGCCGGTTGCATCTGGTTCGCCACCGAGCGCCTCGCCGATCGCTCGACCTGCGCCTTCGAGGCCGCGGGCTTCTGCGCCACCGCCAGCGCCTCGACCGGCGACGAGGACTACGACTCCACCTTCTACAAGCGGGTCGGCGACGTCGTCCACGTCCGCCGCGTCGGTCGCAAGGCCGGCGAATTCCCGGCCCCGAGCATCCTGCGGGCTGGACCGAGTGCGGCCTCGGCTCGCAGGATCCCGAGGCGTGCGCCTGCGTGTGCGCGGCCGGCCGCTGCCCGGGTGACATCGCCCTCGCGCTGCTCGACGCGTGCGCCTCGCCGCGCCCGTGCGACGACGAGGTCGCCGGCGACGCCTGCCTCTACCAGGCGCTCGCCGGCGAGGCCGCCGCCAGCCTCCGCGTCGAGGGCCTCGTCGGCACCCGCGACATCGACGACCGCGTGTTCCTCCGCGGCGACGGCACCGCGACCTGGATGCGCAGCACCTGCGACCCGCGCGACGCCAGCTGCCGCGACCGCAAGTGGGAGCTGCCGCGCCTGTGCTCCCTGCGCGACCGCGCCGGCTTCCTCGCCTGCGCCGCCGCCGACCCGGCCGACCCGCAGTGCCGCGACGTGGCCGCCTGGTTCAGCGAGTGCAAGCTGGCCCCCGCGACATGTCCTTAAGGGCATCCTTCGGGCGCCGGCTGCGGCTGCCCCGGCGGACCTGTCTCATCGGCCAGCCCGCGTCACGCCGGCTCTCGCGGCCGCCGAAGCTCCAGGCGTGAACCGTCCTCCGTCCGACCCGGTCGAGACGGCTCCGTGCCGGGCTCGACCGCCCGGTGATTTCGCCGCCCGCCAGCCGGCCGTCCTCGAGCCCGAGGCCGTGTGAGGCGACGAGCCCCTCGTTCGCGCCCCCTCCGAGGCGCTCGCCCGTTTGCGCGAAATCGCCCCTCGCACCTGCAGCACGACCTCGGCTACCGTTCTCGCCGTGTTGCAGGTCAAGAAGTACGGCAACCGTCGGCTCTACGACACCGAGGGCAGCCGGTACGTCACCCTCGAGGAGATCGCGGAGCGCGTGCGGATGGGCGAGGACCTCAAGGTCGTCGACGCCAAGAGCGGGCAGGACCTCACCCAGATCACGCTCGCGCAGATCATCCTCGAGAGCCGCGGCGCCGCGCGCCTGCTCCCGGTGTCCCTGCTCAAGCAGCTCGTGCGCATGCGGGACGACGCCCTCGCCGAGTTCTTCGGCCGCTACATCGCCTGGGCCCTCGAGGTCTACCTGCAGCTCAAGGGGGGCGCGCGCGCCGTCGTCCCGTGGAACCCGCTGGCCGACCTGGCGATGCCCGGGATCCTCAAGCGGTGGTTCGGCGGGGCCCCGCCCGCGGCCGGCGAGCCGGCGCCGCCGCCGTTTCCCGACGAGCCGCCGCCGCCCGAGCCTGGCGGCATGTCCGACGAGCTGGCCGCGTTGCGGCGCGAGCTCGCCGAGCTGCGGCGGACCGTCGAGGACGGCAAGCCCCCCCGCAAGGGCAGGCGGCCCGCCTCCTGAGCCGTTTGTGCGCTGCACAATTCAGGTCTTGATCTCGAGCCGCGTCGGCCTATCCTCGGCCGGCAGACCCCGGCAGACCGTTTCGCAGGTGCAGCACGGCCGGGCCTTCGGGTAGCCTCGGGAGCGGAGGATCTTCGCATGTTCATCGGCGACTGGATGCGACGTGGAGCGCAGTACTGGCCGGACAACCTCGCCGTGGTCGACGTGGCCAAGGGCGAGGCGGGCCGCTTCACCTACGCCGCGCTGAACCGGCGCGCCGACGCCGTCGCCGGGTGGCTGCGCGGCCGCGGCGTCGAGCGAGGCGACCGCGTCGCGCTCCTGGCCCACAGCGGCGTCGAGGTCCTCGACGTCTTCTTCGCCTGCGCCAAGCTCGGCGCGATCTTCGTCCCGCTCAACTGGCGCAGCCCCTGGCGCGAGCTCGTCGACGTCATCCTCCCGGTCGCGCCCAAGGTCCTGGTGTTCGGCCCCGAGTTCGCCGCCACCACCGCCGAGCTGCACCCGCACACCGCGATCGCCGAGCTCGTCCACCTCGAAGGCGAGCCTTTGGCCGGCAGCACCGCCTACGCGACCATCCTGGCCGGTCCGGCCGAACCGGTCGACAACCCGGCCGTCGACGTCGAGGACATCGCCTGCCTGCTGTTCACCGGCGGCACCACCGGCGCGCCCAAGGCCGCCCGGATCTCGTACCGCCAAATCGCGTGGAACACCCTCAACACGATGGTCCACGAGATCCAGCGCGGTGACGTCACGATCACCCACACGCCGATGTTCCACACCGGCGGCCTGTTCGTGTACACGGTCCCGCTGCTCACCCTCGGCGGCACCGTCGTGATCATGAAGAAGTGGACCGCCGACGACATGCTCGCGCTCATCGAGCAGTACGAGGTCACCGCGCTGTTCTGCGTGCCGACCCAGTACCAGATGATGCTCGACTCGCCGCGCTTCGCCGCGACCTCGTTCGCCAGCGTCCGCTTCCTGACCAGCGGCGGCGCCCCGCTGCCGGTGCCGCTCATCCGCGCGTTTTGTGCGGTGCACAAGGTCGCCTTCAAGCAGGGCTTCGGCATGACCGAGTTCGGCCCCGGCGCCTTCTCGCTCGCGCCCGAGTTCGGCGAGGCCAAGGCCGGCAGCATCGGCCGGCCCAACTACTTCGTCGACGCGCGGATCGTCGACGAGGACAACGTCCCGGTGAAGGACGGCGAGGTCGGCGAGCTCGTGCTCAAGGGCCCGGCCGCCTGCTCGGGCTACTTCGGCGTCGACGCCCCGCACTTCGACGAGCACGGCTTCTTCCACACCGGCGACCTCGCGCGCCGCGACGCCGAGGGCTTCTACTACATCGTCGATCGCAAGAAGGACATGTTCATCTCCGGCGGCGAGAACGTGTACCCGGTCGAGATCGAGAAGATCCTCTACGAGCACCCCGCGGTCGCCCAGTGCGCCGTCATCAGCGTGCCCGACGCGCAGTGGGGCGAGGTCGGCAAGGCGGTCGTCGCCCTGCGCCCGGGCGCCAGCGCCAGCGAGGCCGAGCTGCTGCAGCGCTGCCGCGACCACCTCGCCCGCTACAAGGTCCCCAAGTCGGTCGTCTTCCTCGACGCCCTCCCGCTCTCGCCGGCCGGCAAGATCCTCAAGCGCGAGCTGCGGACCCTGCTCTCCACCTCCGCATAGGAACTTTTCGCCATGTCCCAAGAGACAGCCCCCAGGAACCTCACCGCCCGGATCCTCCGGCTCGTCGGCTACCTCACCGACCCCAGGAGCGGCCCCGGCAAGTGGTGGATGCGCTTCGAGGGCGCCTCGACCGGCGTCATGACGCGCCTGGCCACCAGCCCGCGCTACCTCAAGTTCGCGGGCCGCGGGCTGCAGAAGATGTTCCACCTCCACCGCGACGTCGTCGACCTCACCGAGGAGGTCCTGCACTTCTGGCGCGTGCCGACCCTCGGCGACTTCAACGAGGTGCGGGCGCAGCTGCGGCGGGCCGAGGACCGGCTCGAGATCACCACCACCCAGCTCGAGCTCGCGCTCCAGCTGCTGGAGAAGCTGCAGGCCGAGCTGGCCCGCTCGGTCCGGGGGGCCGCGTGACGACGCCGTTTTCGCGGGTCAAGGGCGCCGCGCGCAAGCTCGCGGACATGGCCGAAGGGACAGCCACGATCGGCGCCGCCTGGCAGCGGGCGCTGCGCGACCGCGCGATCAGCCCGACCCGCTACCTGGCGCCGCTGGTCAAGCGCGCGACCGGGCTCGGCGATCCGCCGGTCAACTCGACGCCGAAGCGGGTCGTGTACGAGCGCGGCGGCATGAAGCTGATCCGCTTCGAGCCGGCCGTGCGTCGCTTCCGCACCCCGATCCTGTTCGTCTACTCGCTGATCAACCGCTACTACATCCTCGACTTCCTGCCGGGTCGCAGCCTGATCGAGTTCATGACCCAGCAGGGCTTCGACGTCTACGCCATCGACTGGGGCACGCCCGGCGCGGTCGAGCAGGACATGACCTGGGACGACCTGCTCGGCGGCTTCGTCGAGGCCGCCAAGCGGTGGGTCTTCAAGCTGTCCGGCGCCGACGACCTGACGATGTACGGCTACTGCATGGGCGGCACGATGGCGCTGGCCGCCGCGGCGCTCCACCCGAACGGCGTGCGCAACTTCGTCGCCCAGGCCACCCCGGTCGACTTCAAGCACGGCGGCATCTTCACCACCTGGACCGACCCCGAGTTCTTCGACGTCGACAGCATGGTCGACGCCTACGGCAACGTCCCGATCGACCTGATGGAGTCGGGCTTCTCGATGATGGCCCCGGTGCAGCGGATCTCGAAGTGGTTCGAGGTGTTCCGCCGCCTCGACGACCGCGACTTCGTCACCAACTTCCTCGCCATGGAGCACTGGGCCGCCGACAACGTGCCGTTCCCCGGCGAGGTGTACCGGCAGTACATCCGCGACTGCTACCAGGAGAACAACTTCTTCGAGGGCCGCATGATCGTCGGCGGCCGGCGCGTCGATCTGCGCCAGATCCACGGCCCGCTGCTCGTCCTCGTCGCCGACAACGACACCATCGCCCCGCCGCCCTCGTCGGAGGCGCTGCTCGGCGCGGTCGGCTCGACCGACAAGACCCTGCTGCGGTTCCCGGTCGGGCACATCGGCCTGTCGACCTCGAGCAAGGGCCCCAAGGTCATCTGGCCGAAGATCGCCGGCTGGCTCGCCGAGCACAGCGAGCCGCTGTCGCCCGGGTGAGGCCCCGGGCGGGCCTTCGCGTCACTGTCCGAGCCACGTCGAGATCTGGGCGGCCGCCGTCGGGTGCCAGCCCAGCTTGAGGTGGTTGATGTCCTTCAGGACAGCCGAGTCGGTGAGCGTCCCGATCCCGTCGGTCGCCGCGCAGCTGTCGACGAACACCACGCCGTCGCTCGGCCCGGCGATCTCGTTGGGGATCCCCGGGATCAGCACGCTGTTGTCGTCGAGGTTCAGGTCGCCGCACAGCAGGTGCGTCGAGATCGAGGCCGGGATGCCGGCGTCGATCATGTCGGCGATCACCGAGCCTTGCTGGATCGCGTAGTCGATGCCCTTGCCGCGGGCGTACACGCCCTTGTACTGGCCCTCACCGTAGTAGGTCGACTCGCTGTCGCCGACGATCCACTGCATCAGCCCGTTGTTGGCCGTGCCGGTCAACGGATACACGTCGTCCCACGCCGCGAGCATCTGCAGCTGCCCGCGGTAGTTGTCGCCGGCGGCCGACTTGTAGATCGCGTACTCCGAGCGATCCTCCCACAGGCCGAAGATCAGCAGCTCGTCGTGCGGCCCGGGCGCGTGGATCTTGCCGCCGAAGTCGGCGTAGACGCCGGCGTTGTGGGCCGTGCCGTAGCGGAAGATGTAGTCGAAGCCGAGGTTCGGCCCGCCGATCAGGATCAGCTTGCCGATGTCGTCGCGGTACTCGAGGTGACCGCCGGTGAGGCCCGACGCGTACATGCGCGTCGACATCACGCCCTTGCTCCACCCGATCACGTCGACCTTCTCGACCGCGGTGCGCTCACGGATGATGTCGATGGCCCACGCGATCTGCAGGGCCCAGAACACGTTGTCGCCCTGGCTGTGCGCGTGCGAGACCGCGAACACGCGGTGGCCCGCGGCCGCCAGCTCCTGCATCAGGCCGATGTCGGGGCAGGTCGACTGACCGCAGCCGAAGTCGCCGCTCTCGCCGGGGTTGGCCCACGCGCGGTCGGCCTGGTCGTTGGCGCCGTGCGCCAGCAGCACCGTCGACTTGGCGCCGTTGTTCCAGCCGGGCGCGTAGTACAGCAGAAGCGCCCGCTGTGCGGGACCGGGTCGTTGCCGAAGAACTCGAGCCGCTGCCCGGTCTGGTGGGCCCGCTGATCGAGGTCGAAGCGATCTTCCTGAATGAAGAACGGATCGGGGTCGAACCACCGCTCGACGCGGACCCAGCCGTTCAAGATCCCGTCCTCGAAGGTGTCCTCGAGGACGAGCCCGTGCAGCCCGTCGCCGCCGGTCTCGGTGGTCGTGCCCGTGGGCGCGGTCGGATCGTCGGTCGTCGTCGAGGTGGTCGCGGGCGGCTCGGTCGTCGTCCCCGTCGGCGGCTCGTCGCCGGTCGATGTCGGCCCCGTCGTCGCAGTGCCGGTCGCGTCGCTCGAGGCGGTCGAATCGGTGCCCGGCGTGGAGTCGGTCACCGCCGCGGTCGTCGCGTCGGTGTCGCCGCCATCTTGTGGGGTACAGGCGAGGAGGAGGGTGAGGGCGGCCCAGGGACGGCGTGTTCGCATGTGCAGCAATTAGCCCATTCCTCGCCGGCGCCAAAGCGCGCAGGAGCCCGCTTTCGCGGCTAGAACACCAATGCGGCAAAATTTCGCAGCGCCGCAAGAAAGCGCTCGTGCTGCTCGATGTGCGGCGAGTGTCCGCAGTCGAAGAACACCACCTCCTCGTAGCGCCCGCCGTTGCCGGCGTAGGCGTCGAGGACCGCGCGCATCTGCCCGACCATCGGCTGCGGCGGCGCGACCTCGTCGCCCGGCCAGCCCGGCACCGCGCCCAGCTTGCCGAGGAACCCGAAGTCGAACACCGACGTGTCGCTGACGATCTGGTCGTCGGCCCCGCGGATCCACAGCACCGGCGGCCGCGGATCGACGCCGGCGAACGGCGACAGGTCGACGTACTTCGGCGAGATCGCGTTGTTCATCCCGCGCGTGCCGGGCGCGACTCCCGGCCAGTTCGCCGAGGCGGTCATGTCGCCGGGGTAGTGGTCGTCGCCGATCTTGGTCTTCACCACCGCCTCGACGAACGCGTCCTCGAGGGCCGGCTCGACCCGGAACGGCGGCTTGAAGTAGAAGGTGTTCATGACGTTGCGCGGCGACACCTGGTTGTCGCCGCTGCGGTCGCCGGCCTTGATCAGGCGCGCGAACTCGGGGTTGGCAGTGCCGCCGCCCGAGCCGGCGAAGTCGGCGGTCGTCGCGGTGCCGCGGGCGTCGCGGGTGCCGCCGAAGCCGTAGGGCGACATCGGGTTCTCGAGCACCAGCCCGGCGACATTGCTGGCGTGGTCGATCGCGTACTGCATGATCACGCCGCCGCCCGCCGACCAGCCGACGAACACGGCTGGCTTCGAGGACAGGTCGAGCGCGACGAGCAGCGCGTGCAGGTCGTCGGCGAAGTCGCATACGCCGCGGGTCGCGTCGATCGGCGCCGGCTCGGTGTCGCCGAAGCCGCGCATGTCGGGCGCGATCACGCGGAAGCGATCGGAGAGCGCCAGCATCAACGGCTCGAAGAACCCGCCGCTCGAGGCGTTGCCGTGCACGAGGACGACGAGCGGCGCCCCTGCCGGACCGGCGATGCGGGTGTGGACGCGGAGACGCGAGGTGGGGACGAGCTGCTGTTCGATCGGCATGTCGGCAGCAGGCAGAGTCGCAAATGACCCCGCACTTGTCGATGCGAGCGAGGATGCTCGATTTCGCGCCGAGGGAGTCACCTGGCGTAAGGGACAGGTCTCTCGGTGGACCATGCCGGCGCGAGGCCCTCGCATCGCTCGGAGTCCGGGCGCGCAGGGCAGGGCGCGCATCGAGTGATGCTCGGCGGCCGCACCCGCCGCGCGGAGCCCTGGACGCGCAGGACAGGGTGCACGGCTCGTGCGGTGGAGGCTGGGTCCTCCGGCGCACTGCGCCGCAGCGTCACCACGCGGCCCGGTCTGCCCCTGCGTTTCGGGTCGGACCCGAGGCTGCTCCGCTCGCCCGCTCGTGTCAGCGTCGCCGCGAGCGCCGGCCGATCGCCAGACCGGGGACGCTCCGCTCCCCCGCTCGCGCCGGGCCGCCGTCAGCGTCGTCGCGAGCGCCGGCCGATCGCCAGCCCGAGGACGCCCAGGGCCAGCAGCGCCGGCGCGGCGTCGTCGCTCGTCCGGCAACCTTCGCAGCCCTCCTTCTTCGGCGGCGTGCCCTCGCTGCCCCCGTCGGAGTCGGAGCCCTGCGAGGTGCCGGAGCCGTCGCTCGTCGACGTCGTGCCGGTCGTGTCCGACACGCACAGCTTGAACGACTTGCACATGCCCGCAGCGCACGCACCGCCCTCGCCGCAGTCCCCGAGGATGTTGTCGACCGAGAAGTCGCCGCCGGTGCTGGTCCACCCGCCGCCGCACGTGACCGTGCCCGCGCAGCGCTCGACCTCCTTGCACACCTTGCCCGAAGGACAGGTGTCGGTGCACTCGTTCGGCTCGCAGTACTCGCCCCCGTGGCAGCCGTTGGGGCTCGAGCCGTCGGGACAGCTCGGCGGTTCGGACACGGCGTCGGCGCGGGCGGTGCGGCTCGCGGCCGGAGCGAGCAGGAGCAACAGGGCCGCGGACCACCGCGCGGCGGAGCTTGTTAAGCAGCGACACAAGGTCATCGCGCGATCGTACACGCGGCGAGGCGACCTCCGCAACTCGCGCGGACGCGGACGCGCGCCCCGGACTGGGTCTTGCGACCGCGAGCGGCCGCGCCCGTTCACGGCTGGCCCTTGTGACATGTCGATCGAGACATTGCGCCGTGTCCGACGGTCGGGCGGGTCGACCGGCTCGCCGGTGGTCCCGGTCTCGGTCGTCGCCGCAGTCGGGTCGCTGGCGTCGTTGCTGCCGCCGCCGCAACCGCAGGCGAAGACGAGCGCGAAGGTCCATCGATGCGAAGCGAATGTCATAGGTCGACGCTAACACGTCGATCGGCTTCGGCAGCACAGGCGAATGCGCGCCCTGCGGCCTGCAGTCGCCGTTCTGCGGCGGTTTACGAGGTCGGCGAGCCTCACGTCGCGGGCGGCCCGACGAAGTCGAACATGGCTTGAAGGACATGTGCCATGTATCGCGGCGCCCGGGTCGCGTGGGCCGGCATCGCAGCTGGGGGCAGAACAACACCAACCTCGGCGAGCCGTACTGGGCCGCCCCGACCGCCGTCCCGAGCCCGAGCGGCACGCGGATCCTGTTCGGCAGCGACTGGGGCGGCGGCGAGACCGTCGACGCCTACGTGGTCGAGCTGCCGAGCTACACGCCCTGAGCGGGCGCCTGTCCTTGCAGACATCCGCGATCCCAAACCGCGAGGATGTCCCCAGGGACAGGTCATCTCTCGCGCAGCTCGCCTGTCCGCAAAGACAGGCGAGTCTCCTCGCCGGATCAGCGCGGCCCGTAGATCACGTCCGAGCGCACCGCATACTTCACGCCGGCCGTCACCTCCGCGCCCTCGTGGAGCAGCAGGTGATCGAACACCACCGCGCCGCCGACCGTGGGCTTCAGCGCGAACCTCACCTTGTTGTCGAACTTGCGCCCGCGGCCCTGGCCGCGGCGCTGCGACTTGTCCTTCTCCTCGAAAAAGCGGGTCGCGCCGCCCTCGAACTCCGCGTTGAGAAAGATGACCAGCGACTCGCGCGTCTCGCCGAGCGGCACCGCGGTGCGGACATCGACGTGCGGTGAGAAGCGCATCCCGACCTCGTAGCGGTACACGCGGAAGCGGAAGTTGAGCCCGCGCAGCGGCGCCCCCTCGTGCTGCGGACCTACGACCCCGCGGATCCGCTGCCACAGCCCGTCCGCCAGCTCCGGCGCGTCGAACACCACCCGCAGGTTGTTGCGGGCCGCGAGGTTGACCCGGTACGTGTCGTCGCCGATCGCCAGGCCCGCGTGGGTGAAGCCGATCGCCTCCGCCGCCGCGATCAGTCGCTTGCACTCTTTCGGCGACATCACCCCGTGGAGCACATGCACCCCCGGCGCCACCTCTTCGCGGCGGGCGGTCGCCTCGCGGTCCGCCTCCAGGACCGCCTCCGTCAGCGCGTGGGGCGCCGCGTGAAACGTCGCCTCGCGGCGGAACGACTCGTGCTCGCGGCTCCGCATCCCCTTGCCTCGGCTCACGGTCCTCCTTTTATCACGCCCCCATGCGGCGCTCCGCAGTGCGGACATTCGACCGCGAGAGCGCCGCTCGCGCAGGCCCTCGAACGGCTCAAACTGCCTCCAGCCCGCCGCCTGCACGGACTTTTCCTGAGCTTGCTCAGCATATCGGCCTCGGCTAGTGTCGTCTCGTGGCCAACTACTTCGACGACAACGAAGACCTCCAGTTCTACATGGATCGCGGCCTCGACTGGGCGCCGATCGTCGGGCTCGTCGAGCAGGACTTCCGCATCCCCGGCGGTTACGCCTCGCTGGACGAGGCGCGGGCCGCCTATCGCGACATCCTCGGCATGGTCGGTGAGTTCGCCGCCGAGCAGGTCGCGCCGAAGTCGATGGCCATCGACGCCAAGGGCGTCCACTTGAAGGACGGCGAGGGCCACCTCGCGCCCGAGACCGACGCCCTGTTCGAGCAGATCAAGGGCCTCGACCTCCACGGTCTGGCCCTGCCGCGCGAGCTCGGCGGCATCGGCTGCCCCGCCGTCGTCCACTTCATGGTGTGCGAGCTTCTGGCGCGGGCCGACAACGTCGTCATGACGCACTACAACTTCTACAGCGGCATCGCCCTGATGCTCCTGCTGTACTCGGTGCACGAGGGCTCCACCACCTTCGACCGCGAGCAGCGGGTCATCACCGGCACGCGCTTCCAGCCCGAGATCGCCGAGATCCTGCGCGGCGACGCCTGGGGCAGCATGGACATCACCGAGCCCGACGCCGGCAGCGACATGGCCGCGCTCAAGGCCCGCGCCGAGCAGGACGAAGAGGGCAACTGGTTCATCACCGGCCAGAAGATCTTCTTGACCTCCGGCCACGGCAAGCACCACATCGTCATCGCCCGCACCGAGCCCGACAAGCCCGGCCTCGGCGGCCTGTCGCTGTTCCACGTCCCGGCCTACGAGGACATGCCCGACGGCACGCGGCGTCGGATCGCCGTGATCGACCGCCTCGAGGAGAAGCTCGGCCACCACGGCTCGGCCACCGCCGCGGTCAGCTTCGACCGCGCCCCCGGCCGCCTGGTCGGCAAGCGGGGCGAGGGCTTCCAGCTCATGCTGCTGCTGATGAACAACGCCCGCGTCGGCGTCGGCTTCGAGTCGATCGGCGCCTGCGAGGCCGCCTACCGCAAGGCCAAGGCCTACGCGGCCGAGCGCCGCAGCATGGGCAAGTCGATCGATCGCCACGAGATGATCGCCGACTTCCTCGACGAGATGCAGACCGAGATCCTCGGCCTGCGCGCGCTCGCCATGCAGTGCGCCTACCACGAGGAGCTGCACCAGCGCACCAAGATGCAGGG
Source organism: Nannocystis pusilla (assembly GCF_026626665.1). Classification (GTDB taxonomy): domain Bacteria; phylum Myxococcota_A; class Polyangia; order Nannocystales; family Nannocystaceae; genus Nannocystis; species Nannocystis pusilla. Next base: position 3,548,806 of record NZ_JAPNKE010000002.1, on the reverse strand, counting down.
CGTGCTCGACACCGACCCCGACAGCATCGAGCGGGCGCGCGTGCTCAAGCAGGCCAAGCGCCACGCCAACCGGGCCCGCCGGCTCACCCCGCTGCTCAAGTACATCGCCAGCGAGAAGGCCGTCGAGATGGCGCGCAAGTGCATCCAGATCCTCGGCGGCGCCGGCTACGTCCGCGAGTACGGGGCCGAGAAGCTGCTGCGCGACGCCATGGTCCTGCCGATCTACGAGGGCACCAGCCAGATCCAGTCGCTCATGGCGATGAAGGACGCGATGAGCGGCATCATGCGCAACCCGCAGCGCTTCCTCACCCGCGTGGCGCAGGCCCGCTGGCGCAGCCTCTCCGCCCTCGACGCGCTCGAGCGCCGCGTCGCTCGCCTCACTTCGCTGACGCTCGCCGCCCAGCAGCACCTGATCCAGCGCACCGCCGCCGACAAGCTGCGCGGCCTCGGCAAGCACAAGATCACCGAGTGGTCCAAGGAGTTCTTCCAGAACTGGGACCCCAAGCGCGACTTCTCCTACGCCATGCTGCACGCCGAGCGGCTGACGCGCCTGATGGCCGACACCGCGATCGTCGAGATCCTCCTCGAGCAGTCGCGCAAGCACCCGGAGCGCCGCAGCATCCTCGAGCGCTGGCTCGAGCGCGCCGAACCGCGCTGCAACGCCCTCTACGAGGAGATCACGACCCGGGGCGACCGCCTGCTGGCCCAGTTGCGCGACCAGCAGGAGGACGAGGCCGCCTCGGCTCGCTGAGCCCCGCGGTCCCGGTCGGCGCCGGCCGGTCTGCCGCGAGCGGGCCGCGCCGGCGCGCGCATTTCGGGCCAGCGGCCGCGAGATCGGGTACCGTCCGGCCCCCATGGCCGCCCGCTCCCGATCCGCCGCCGAGCCGCGCCCCGCGACCGCCCGACGCGGACGGGCGCGCAAGGCCACCACGGACGAGTCGGGCGCACCTGTCGAGCCGCGTCGACCCACACCGCGCCCCCGTCGCACCGGCGGTAGCGAGCGGACCCGGGAGGCCGCTGCGGACGAGTCGCAGTCTGCGACCCCCCGGCGCGCGCGGGCCCATGAGACCTCGGGCGCCGAGCCACGCCGAGCCGCGCGGTCGAGCGTGCGTAAAGCCGCGCCCGCCGAGTCGCACCCAGCCGCGCCGAAGAACGAACGTACCCCCGAGGTCGCGCCCACCGAGCCGCGACCTGCCCGGCGCGTGCAGGGTGGGGTGGCCACCGCCGACGTCGTCGTGTCCGCGCGGGTCGGCGACAACGCCGAGCTGTTCGCCCAGATCCTCGAGTTACATGTCCCGAAGGGCAGCACCGTCGCCGACGTCACCTACGGCCTCGGCGTGTTCTGGCGCCGCGTCCCCGACGGGGCCTACACCCTGCTCGCCAGCGACATCGCCCTCAAGCCGGATGTCCCCGCGCGCGCCGGCGCGAAGCTGACGAGCGGCGTCGACTGCCGCGCCTTGCCGTACGCCGACGCCAGCCTCGACTGCATCGTCCTCGACCCGCCCTACATGGAGGGCATGTACCGCCGCAGCGTCGACCACATGGCCGGCTCCGGCACCCACGCCGCCTTCCGCCGCGCCTATTCGGCGGCCGCCGTCACCGAGTCGGGCCCCAAGTGGCACGACGCCGTCGTCGACCTCTACGAAAAGGCCTGCCGCGAGGCCGCGCGCGTGCTCGTGCCCGGCGGCGTCCTGATCGTCAAGTGCCAGGACGAGGTCAGCGCCAACAAGCAGCGCCTCACCCACGTCGAGCTGATCACGGGCGGCGAGTCGCTCGGCCTCTACTGCAAGGACCTGTTCGTGCTCGTGCGCCCCAACAGCCCCGGGGTCAGCCGGCTCAAGGCCCAGGTCCACGCGCGCAAGAATCACTCCTACTTCCTCGTGTTCGAGAAGCGCCGCCTGGCGATCCGCAGCGTCCGCGACTTCGCGGCCGGCGCCGACATGTCCGCGAGGACGGCCACGGCCGTCCCCGAGAAGCTGCCCGAAGAGACAGGCGCGGGCCCGAGCAAGAAACCGCGCAAAGTCGCCACCAAGCGCGCTGTCGGCGATGACATGTCCTCCAGGACAGGCCCGTCGAAGCCGGTCGTCCCCGAGAAGCTGACCGAAGAGACAGGCGCGGCCCCGAGCAAGGAACAGAGCAAAGCCGCCACCAAGCGCGCTGTCGGCGATGCCACGCCCTCCAGGACAGGTCCGTCAAAGTCAGAGACGCCGGTGGAGCCCGAGGCGATCGCGCAAGCCAGGGCCGCGAGCACCCGCGCGACCGCGAAGCCCGCCGAAGCGGAGATGTCCCAAGAAACAGGTGCACCGCCACCTGCGACCCTACCCAGCAACCCGAGCGAAGCGCCCGCCGGGACCCATAGGTCCGTCGAGACAGGCACGCCCCAGGCCGAGCGCCCACCGGCCACGCCGGCGACAAGGGCCATCACCGCCAATCTGTCCTTCGAGACAGCCCCCCGCACTGCCTCGGCCTCGCCTCCGTCGCAGCTGCCGCTCCTCGACCTGTCCCAAACGCCAGCCCCCGAGTCCTCCCCGGGCCGACCCCGCCGCCGCCCAGCCAAGGCGGGGCAGGGGGGTGGCGGTTGAGGCGCCGGGAGTTGCGCGCGAGAGCCGCGCTTGCCATTTTGGCAACCCGCCTCGGACGGCCTGACAATTGCGCGTGACACCCTCGTTCTGGCTCCAGGAGTTGCTTTAGAATCATTCGCTTTTCACCGAGGACCCCGAATTGCACACCGCGGGTTCGACTCGAGCGCCCATGACCAGCACCGCCCGTACCCCGACCATCCTCGTCGTCGACGACGAGCCCAGCATCCTCGACGCGCTGCAGAAGGTATTGGCGAAGGAGAACATGTCCGTTCGGACAGCCTCGAGCGGACAGCAGGCGCTCGACATCCTGCGGAACGTGCCGGTGCAGGTCATGATCACCGACCTGCGCATGCCCGGCATGACGGGCGAGGACCTGCTCAAGGCGGTCAAGGCGCTGACCCCCGAGGTCGAGGTGATCATGATGACCGCCTACGGCACCGTCGAGAACGCGGTCGGGGCGATGAAGCTGGGCGCCTACGACTTCATCTCCAAGCCGCTCAAGCGCGCCGCCATCATCGCCGCCGTGCAGAAGGCGCTCGACAAGCACGCGCTGGTCGCCGAAAACCGCGAGCTCAAGGCCCAGCTGGCGGCCGCGACCAACCGCCCGATCGTCGGCAACAGCCAGGTGCTGCGGGCCGCCCTCGACATGGCGCGCCAGGCCGCGGGCTCGTCGGCGACCGTGCTGCTGCTCGGCGAGAGCGGCACCGGCAAGGAGCTGTTCGCCCGCTACATCCAGCAGCACAGCCCGCGCGCCGCTCGGCCGCTGGTGCCGACCAACTGCGCCGCGCTGCCCGAGTCGATCCTCGAGAGCGAGCTGTTCGGCCACGAGAAGGGCGCCTTCACCGGCGCGGTGCGGGCCCGCGAGGGCCGCTTCCTCGAGGCGCACACCGGCACGCTGTTCCTCGACGAGATCGGCGAGATCCCGCTGCACATCCAGGTCAAGCTGCTGCGCGCGCTGCAGGAGGGTGAGATCGAGCCGGTCGGCGGTCGCCTGTCGAAGGTCGACGTGCGCCTCATCTGCGCCACCAACCGCGACCTCTCCGAGGAAGTGAAGGCCGGGCGCTTCCGCGAGGATCTCTTCTACCGCATCAACGTCATCCCGATCCGCGTGCCCCCGCTCCGCGATCGCCTCGAGGACGTGCCGCTGCTGGCCGACCACTTCCTGCGCATCTTCGCCGGCAAGCACGGCAAGCCGGTGTCCGGCTTCACCGAGGCCGCGCTCTACCGCATGGGCAATACGGCTGGCCCGGCAACGTGCGCGAGATGGAGAACGCGGTCGAGCGCGCGGTCGTGCTGTGCCGCGGCGGCCTCGTCGACGAGAGCGACCTCCCGCCGGAGCTGCGCGACCCGCAGGCCGGCCATGGGCGTCAGATCACATTCTCCGTGGGGACCCCGCTGGAGGAGGTCGAGCGCCGGATGATCACGGAGACGCTAAAGTTCACGCGCGGCGACAAGCGGTTGGCGGCCGACCTGCTCGGCATCGCCACCCGCACGATCTACCGCAAGCTCGAGTCCGGCGCGCAGCCTGCAGAGCCCGCGCCGCGCGTCGAGTCGGAGAGCGACGAGGTCATCCACTAGCGGAGAGCGATGGAAGCCGTCTTCAAGCAGCACTTCTGGGTCGTCAAGGCGCTGGGCCTCAGCGTCGCCGCTGCGTTCGCCGCCTCGGCGTTCACCACCTGGCTCGGCACCTCGTACATCTACGAGACCCCGACCGACGAGGCCGAGGCGACCGGCACCGACACTGACGGCGCCAAGGAAGAGGAAGAGGACGAGGAGGACAAGCCGATCATCAACCCGCGGCTGATGTCGAGCCCCTCGCGCGGCCCCTCCGCGGCCGACCGCAACAAGGTCACGCAGACCATCCTCTCGCTCAACCTGTTCTGCCCGACCTGCACCAAGGTCGTCACGCCCGAGACCGGCCCCGGCGGCCCCGCGGTCGCGCCCGACCTCGGCCCCGGCGAGCTGCCGCAGGTCGCGGGCGGCAAGCAGCCCGGCGAAGGCCCGTGCACGCAGCCGCTGCGGCTCATCGCCACGATGGAGACCAACATGCCCGAGTACTCGTGGGCGACCATCCGCGACGAGGAGGACGGCAGCGTCGGTCCGTACTGGCCCGGCGATCGCATCCGCTCCGGCGTCTACCTCGTCAGCGTCGAGCGCAGCCTCGTCCACGTCAAGAACGGCGGCGCCCTCGAGTACATCGAGCTCGGCGTCGAGCCGCCGAAGCCCTCGGCCAAGCCGCTGCAGGTGGCGGAGAAGAAGGAAGACGCGCCGCCGGCGGCGGGCGCCATCCCCGGGGCCGAGGACGCGATCAAGTGCGAGAGCGAGAACTCGTGCACCGTCGATCGCATGTTCATCGACAGCCTGTTCGCCAACCCGGCCGCGCTGACCAAGCAGGCGCGGGTGATGCCGTCGATCAAGGACGGCGAGACCAAGGGCTTCAAGTTCTACGGGATCCGCCCGGGCAGCCTGCCCAAGCTGCTCGGCATGAAGAACGGCGACCTCCTCACCTCGGTCAACGGCATCGAGCTGAAGTCGGTCGACCAGGTCATGGGCCTTTTGACCAAGATGCGCAGCGCCAGCAACCTCCAGGTCACGATTGAGCGCAAGGGCGAGTCGATCACCAAGGACATCACGATCCAATGATTGCGCGTAGCAACCCCGTCCGCCCGACTGCACTGGGCCTCGTCTCTCTCGGTCTGGCCGCTCTGACGCTCGGCCCGACCACCGTCTCCGCGTCCGCGCAGGATCCGACCACCGGCAGCCGCGGCGGCGAGCTGATCGGCGACGAGGGCGGCGGCACGCCCGGCGGCGGCCCGATCCCGTTCAACACGTGCAAGAAGACCCCGCGCGGGGCCAAGTTCACGATCACGTTGCCGAAGGAGACCGAGCTCGAGGACCTCGTCAACTGGATCATGTCGATCACGTGTCAGAAGTTCATCTGGGACCGCAAGGTGCGGTCCGGCAAGGTGACCATCCTGTCGCCCGAGCCGGTCACGGCCGAGGAGGCCTACGCGGCCTTCTACGCCGCGCTCGAGACGATGGGCCTGACCGTGGAGCCTTCGGGTCGCTACTTCAAGATCGTCGAGACCACCGACGCCAAGAACCGCACACTGCCGACCTACGGCGACGACGCCAACGCGCCCAACAGCGACCGCTTCGTCACCAAGCTGATGCGCGTCAAGCACGGCAACAGCAAGGAGATCAGCGACGTCCTCGGCCAGCTCAAGAGCAAGGCGGGCAGCGTCGACCTGGTCGGCAACCTCCTCATCATCACCGACAAGGGCTCGATGGTGCGGCGGCTCGAGACCTTCGCCGCCGAGCTCGATCAGCCGATGGGCAGCGAGAAGATCTTCTTCTACCAGCTGCAGTACGCCAACGCCGAGGAGGTCGCGCAGATCATCCGCGACATCTTCGGCGAGGCCAAGGCCAGCGGCGGCGGCGGCGGCGGCGGCGGCGGGGCCACGGGCGGCCGCGCCGGTCGGCGGGCCAGCGGTGGCGGCGGTGGCGGCGGTCAGACCGACTCGGCGATCAGCCGCGTGATCGTCGACGAGCGCAGCAGCACCCTCATCATCGTCACCACCGAGTCCGACTACGTCGTCATCCGCAAGCTGATCGAGCGCCTCGACGTCAAGCTGCCCGGCGGCGGCGGCCGGATCCACGTCTACAAGCTCAAGAACGCCGACGCCACCGAGGTCGCGCAGGTCCTCTCGCAGCTGGCCACCGGCGCCAAGCAGGCCGCCCAGGCCTCGCAGCAGGGCGGGCAGAAGCCGCCCGCGGGCAATCCGGTCAGCGCCGACCTGTTCTCCGGCGACGTCAAGGTCACGCCCGACCCGGCGACGCGCTCGCTGGTCATCATCGCCTCGGCGGCCGACTACAAGAACTTGGAGCCGGTGATCGAGAAGCTCGACCGCGAGCGGCGCCAGCTCTACATCGAGATCTACATGCTCGAGGTGAGCATCAAGCACAACACCGACGCCGGCGCGGGCGGCCACTTCGGCTACCCGATCAGCACCGAGCTCGGCGGCACCGCCGGCACCGCGATCGGCATGGTGGGCAGCGCGCCGACCCCCGCGCTCAACTCGCTGCTGCTCTCGCCCGACTCGCTGAAGAACTTCACCCTCGGCCTCATCGGTCCCCCGCTGCTCAACTCCGGCACCATCCTCGGCACCGGCCGCGACGTGCCGGCCTTCGGCGCCATCATCCAGGCGCTGCAGAGCAACAGCGACGTCAACGTCGTCAGCGAGCCGCACATGTACGCGGCCGACAACCAGGAGGCCACCATCGAGGTCGGCCGCAACGTCCCGACCCCGGCGCCCTGTCCTTCGGAGCAGGTGGCGGCGGCGGCACCGGCCTGGTCCCGCTGCAGTCCGTCGAGCGCCAGGACGTCACCCTGCGCATCAAGGTCAAGCCCTACATCAACGACGAGCGCAACGTGACGATGGACGTCGAGGTCGAGGACCGCGACATCACCGAGAAGGACCCGGTCCTCGGCGTCACCACCACCAAGCGGCGCATCAAGCTCGACAAGATCGTCGGCCGCGACGGCCAGCCGGTCGTGCTCGGCGGCCTCATCCGTGACCGCGAGAGCGAGAACGTCAAGCAGGTCCCCGGCCTCGGCTCGATCCCGCTCCTGGGCTGGCTGTTCAAGAACCGCGTCAAGGAGAAGGAGAAGATCAACCTCCTCCTCGTCATGGTCCCGCACATCATCGACAGCCCCGACGACGTGCGCCGGATCCACGAGCGGCGCGACAAGGAGCGGCTCGAGTTCATCGAGCGCGAGACCAACTTCCGCAAGCGCGAGCTCAAGAGCAACATCAACTACCGCAAGAAGTCCGGCATCTTGGCCGCGATCGACAAGGAGGCCCGGCGCATGGAGCAGGAGGAGCTGCTGCTGCGCCGCGCCGAGGAGGAGATGCGGCGCGAGATCATCACCGGCGAGCTCGGCCTCAGCCCGCGCTCGGCCGCGGTCGACGACAACGTCGGCGGCGAAGGCGGGCGGCGGCGCGCCGCCCGCGACGGTGAACCCGGCGCCGGTGATCCGGCGCGAGCCCTGAAGCTATCCTGTTGTCTGAGATGCCCATGGACACCGCCCTCAAGACCACCGCAGAACGCAACGCCGGCTCGACCTTCGCGCCGCTCGGGGTCCGTCCGCTCGCGCGCCCGCTCGGCGAGATCTTGATCGAGATGGGCTGCGTCACCGCCGAGGCGCTCGCCGAGGGCTTGCAGGCGCAGCACCTCGAGGGCGAGAAGATCGGCGAGACGCTGGTGCGGCTCAAGCACTGCTCCGAGTGGGACCTCGCGCGCGGCCTGGCGCGGCAGTTCGGCCTGCCCGCCCGCGAGAACACCGAGATCAGCGACATCCAGGACGAGCTGGTCGAGCAGCTGCCGATCCAGTACGCGCGCGCCAACAAGGTCCTGCCGTACCGCCTCGACCGCGAGCGCGGCGTGCTCAGCGTCTACGCCGCCGACCCGCTGCGACTCCTCGACCTCGACGACCTCGGCACCCTCTACGACGCCGACGTCGACGTCACGCTGATGCCGGAGTCGAACGTCCTCGAGATCATCAACCGCACCTACGCGCGGCGCACCAAGGACGTCGACCTCGAGAAGAAGGAAGAGGAGTACGAGGAGGAGGACGAGGACATCCTGCATGCCTCGGCCGAGGACGCGCCGATCATCCGCTTCGTCAACAGCCTGATCTTCAACGCCTCGAAGGAGAAGGCCAGCGACATCCACATCGAGCCGGGCGACAAGGAGATCATCGTGCGCAACCGCGTCGACGGCGTGCTGCACGAGGTCAAGCGGGCCCCCAAGGCGCACCTCCCCAGCGTCATCGCCCGCGTCAAGATCATGGCCGGCCTCAACATCGCCGAGAAGCGGCTGCCGCAGGACGGCCGCATCCGCCGCAAGATCGCCGGCAAGGAGGTCGACATGCGCGTCGCCACCGTGCCCACGGCCCACGGCGAGCGCGTCACCGTCCGTCTCCTCGACAAGTCCGCCGTCGCGCTCAAGCTCGACAACATCGGCATCGCGGCCGACCACCTGCGGATGATCCGCGACGTCATCAACCGGCCGCACGGCATCTTCCTCGTCACCGGCCCGACCGGCTCGGGCAAGACGACCACGCTGTACTCGGCGCTGACCGAGATCAACACGCCGGACCTCAACATCCTCACCGTCGAGGACCCGGTCGAGTACCAGCTCGCCGGCATCTCGCAGGTGCAGGTGCAGAGCAAGATCAACCTGACCTTCGCGGCCGGCCTGCGCTCCTTCCTGCGCCACGACCCCGACGTGATCATGGTCGGCGAGATCCGCGACGTCGAGACCGCCGAGATCGCGATCCAGGCGTCGCTCACCGGTCACTTGGTGCTCAGCACCATCCACACCAACGACGCCGCGACCGGCATCACGCGCCTCGTCGACATGGGCGTGCAGCCGTTCCTGGTCGCCTCGTCGCTGGTCGCGCTGCAGGCCCAGCGCCTGATCCGCCGCGTCTGCGTCCACTGCTGCGAGCCGTACCGGCCGCTCGCCACGGAGCTCGAGGAGATCGGCATCATCCCCGCGGCCTTCTACGCCGGCGAGCAGGCGCTCAAGGTGCCGGTGCGCGACGAGAACGGCGAGGTCATACCGCTGTCGGTGCCCGAGCCGCGGCGGCTGCCGCCGCGCGGTCACGTCTACCGGGCCGTCGGCTGCGACAAGTGCCAGGGCAGCGGCTACTCCGGGCGAACCGGCGTGTACGAGGTCTTGATGGTCAGCGAAGAGGTCCGCCGCCTGGCGATCCGCAACGCCGACGCCATGCAGATCAAGCAGGCGGCGCTGGCTCAGGGCCTGCGCACGCTCCGCGACGACGGCGCGCACAAAGTCGTCTGCGGCATCAGCACCCTCGACGAGGTCCTGCGCGCGACCTCGGTGGAGTCGTAACGGAGCATGCCGGCGTACGCGTACACGGGCCTGCGCAAGGACGGCAAGACGGTCAAGGGCGTCGAGTCGGCCGACACGGTCGCCGCGCTCAAGGCCAACCTCAAGCGCGCCGGCATCTTCCTCACCGCGGTCAGCGAGACCACGGCGCAGGTCGCGGCCGCGGGCGGGGCAGGCGGCCGCGAGGTGGACCTCGGGGCGCTGTTCGACCGTATCTCGCAGAAGACGGTCTCGCGCACCACGCGGCTCTTGGCCACGCTGCTGTGCGCCGGCGTCACGCTGCCCGAGTCGCTGTCGGCGATCACCGAGCAGAGCGAGAGCCGGCGGCTCAAGGGCATCCTCAGCGACATCGCCAACAAGGTGAACGAGGGCAGCTCGCTGGCCGACGCCTGCGCCCGCTACCCCGACGTGTTCCAGCCGCTGTTCATCAACATGGTCCGCGCGGGCGAGGCGTCCGGCTCGCTCGAGACCGTGCTCCTGCGCATCGCCGACTTCATGGATCAGCAGGAGGAGCTGAAGGGCAAGGTCACCTCGGCGATGATCTACCCGGCGATCATGACCGTGCTGTCGGGCGGCATCATCACGATGCTGATGCTCAACGTGGTCCCGCAGATCACGGAGATGTTCGAGGGCATGAACGCCCAGCTGCCGTGGAACACCGCGTTCCTGATCTGGCTCAGCGACTTCATCGCCGCCTGGTGGTTCATGATCATCGTCGGCTTCTTCGCCGCCGGCTGGCTGTTCCGCCGCTGGCGCAAGACCGACATCGGCCGCGCGACCGGCGACACCATCCTGCTCAAGCTGCCGATCATCGGCGACCTCGCGCGCAAGCTGGCGATCGCGCGGTTCGCCCGTACACTTGCGACCATGCTCGCCAGCGGCGTGCAGCTGCTCGCGGCGCTCGACATCGTGCGGGCGCTGCTCGGCAACTGGGTGCTCGAGAAGGTCGTCGCCACCGCCCGCGACAACATCCGCGAGGGCGAGGGCATCGCCCCGGCGCTCAAGCGCAGCGGCCAGTTCCCGGCCCTGGTGACGCACATGATCTCGGTCGGCGAGCGCTCCGGCCAGCTCGAGCAGATGCTCACCGACGTCGCCAACGCCTACGACCGCGAGGTCAACACCGCGCTCACGCGCATGACCGCGCTGCTGGAGCCCCTCATGATCGTGTTCATGGGCGGCAGCGTCGGCTTTATCGTGTTCTCGATCATGCAGCCGATCATGATGCTCAACGAAATGGCCGCGCAGTAGCCCGAGTACCTCAGGAGAGACCACCCATGAATCCGCAACTTCACACCGTCCGCCAGGCCGTCCGCCGCCGTCGTCAGAGCCGCGGCATGACGCTGATCGAGATCCTCGTCGTGCTGGCGATCATCGGCCTCATCGTCGGCGGCGTCAGCGTCGTCGCCTTCAACGCGCTCTCGGACTCGAAGGTCAAGGTCGCCTACAACGAGGTGGTCGAGATCCAGAAGCTCAGCGAGCAGTACATGCTGCAGAAGAACGACAAGTGCCCGAAGAGCATGGCGGACCTCAAGGCCGCCGGCGTCACGGCGCGCGTCAAGAAGGACCCGTGGGGCGAGGAGTACGTCATCGTCTGCCCCGGTCAGCACGGCCCGGTCGACGTCACCTCCAACGGCCCCGACAAGAAGCCGTCCGGCGGCGACGACGTCAACAGCTGGGAGGACCCGAAGGAGATCGAGGCCGCCAAGGAGGAGAAGAAGTGATCGGGCGCTAGCCCCGATCGTTCTCTCCCGCGAGGATCGTCATGGCCATGCGGAGTCGACATACGGCAGCGCGGCGCGGGAGCCTCGGCTTCACGCTGATCGAGGTCCTCGTGGTCATGGGGATCCTCGCGCTGCTGATCGGCTCGGTGATCACCGGCCTCGGCGCCAGCAAGCAGGCGCAGGTGGCCCGCGTCACCAACCAGCTCGCCAACACGATCCGCTTCGCCTACAACAAGGCCCGCGTCACCGGCACCTACTACCGCCTCCTCATCGACATCGACAAGAACTCCTTCACCATGCAGCGCGGCGACGACCGCATGTACCTGCCCGCGACCGACCGCTACGGCCGGATCGTCGTCATCGACCCGGGCAAGGTGAAGGAGAAGGAGGAGCGGGACAAGCGGGCCGAGGAGAACTACAACCGGTCGCTGCAGGCGCGCGTCCTCGACGCCGTCAAGGGCGCGCCGGTCGGCAAGCCCGGCCAGACCATGGGCCCGATGGGGCAGCCCATGGCGAGCGTGGCCCAGGGGACAGGTACTCCGGGACAGCCGACGAAGGCCGGCACCCCGGGCGCGCCGGCGACCCCCGGGCAGCCCGCGGCGGCCGGCGCGGCCAAGCCGGGCACCACGCCGTCCTCCGGCTCGTCGCTCGACAAGTACATCACGCCGCCGAAGAAGGTCCCGCGGCGCAAGCCGCCGATCTTCGGCGCCTTCGAGGACGACAACAGCCTGTCGGAGCTGCGCAAGCCGTTCAAGTTCCCGGCCGAGGTCAAGGTCATCGCCGTGCGCACCGCCGAGGACCTCAAGCCGATCACCAAGGGCGAGGCGAGCCTCTACTTCTTCCCGCAGGGCCACACCGCTGGCGCACATCCACGTGCAAGAGGTCGCCAACCCGGAGAACGAGTTCACGATCATCGTCAAGCCGCTGACCGGCCGCGTCGAGGTCAAGGAGGGCCACATCGACCTGGCGCTGCAGGAGGACCCGACGGCGATCCGCGACGACCTCGGCAAGAAGATGAACCGGAGGGCGTTCTGACATGACCTCGCCCGACACCAAGCGCCCGCGGCTGCGGCCGCCCGAGCAGCGCTACGCCGCCGCAGGCTTCACCCTGCTCGAGGTCATGATCGCCATGGCCGTGCTGGCGCTGTCGTTGACCTCGATGCTCACCTCGCAGATGGCCAGCCTGCGGGCTACTCGCTACGCCCAGACCATCACCTCGGTGGCGTTCCTCGCCGACTACCAGCTCATCGAGACCGAGTACATCGTCCGCAAGGAGGGCGGCTGGGTGCTCGAGGACAAGTTCTACGAGGGCACCTTCGCCGACCAGGGCTGGCCCGACGTCAAGTACAAGTGCATCGTCGACTTCCTCAAGCTGCCGGAGTTCACCGAGCTGCGCGCGGCCAAGGACGACACCGACCGGGCCAACCGCGGCGAGAGCAGCATGTACTACCGCAGCGCCGCCGATCAGGCGTTCACGGCGCTCGGCATGGTCTGGACCCCGGTCAAGCAGGCGATCGAGCGCTCGATCCGCAAGGTCAAGTGCACGGTCAAGTGGAGGAACGGCAACCTCGACGAGGAGTTCATCGTCAACACCTTCTGGGCCGACCCGGAGAAGCTCAAGCAGCTGCCCGGCCTCGGCGGCGAGGCGAAGGAGGGCGACCTCGGCGACGAGAAGCCGCAGGGCGGCGGGGCCGGGACCGGCACAGGGACCGGCACCGGCACCGGGGCGCAGCCGGCCGGCGGGCGCCAGACGGGCGCGACGGGGCCGGGCGCGAGCATGGGCATGGGAGGGAAGCGATGAGCGCCATCGGCCATGTCGTTCCGACCATGTCCTCCAGGACAGCCCGCCAGCGCGGCCTGTCGCTGATCGAGATCCTCGTCGCGGTGGCGATGATGACGATGATGACCGCCTCGGTCTACGCCAGCTTCAGCACCACGGCGCAGAGCATGCGCTCGGCGGAGAAGACCCAGCAGAAGTACGCGGTGCTGCGCAACTGCCTGGCGCGCATGGGCACCGAGGTCTCGCTGGCGTACCTGTCGCACAACCGCCCGGCCGGCGACGACAGGCACTACACGCTGTTCGAGGGCCGCGACCAGTTCAACTCCGACAGCCTGACGTTCTCGGCGTTCGCCCACATCCGCATGCGCAAGGACGCCAACGAGAGCGACCAGTCGGTCGTCCAGTACTTCCTCGCCAAGGACCCGAACGACGCCAACCGCACCCACCTGTTCAAGCGCGAGACGCGGCGGCTCATGGGCGACGTGCCGGAGAAGATGGAGGAGTGGTGGCCGGCCTACGTGTTCTGCGAGGACATCAAGTCGTTCGACGTCAAGTTCTGGGACGTCAAGCGCATCGAGTGGCGCGACGAGTGGCGCACGATGAAGCAGGACATGCAGCCCAACCGCCTGCCCGAGCGCGTCAAGATCACCCTCGGCGTGTGGGACGCGGACCTCGGCAAGGAGGTCAAGTACGTGACCCAGACCCTCATCCCGATGCAGGAGCGCATCGACTTCTCCCGCTGAAAGGCCCCCGCCCGTGACCGCCCACCCCGACACCGCCAAGCCCAAGCGACATGTCCGTCCGGCCAGGTCCGGCGCGGCGCGTCGGCGCGGCGGCGGCAAGGAGCACGGCATCGCGCTGCTGATGGTGCTGGCCTGCATCGCGGTGCTGCTGCCGTTCACCGCCGCGTTCAGCTACACCACGCGCGTCGACTGGCAGGCCGCGATCAACCTGCGCGACGAGATCTCGGCGCGCAACCTGACCCGCGGCGGGATGCGCCTGTCGCTGCTGCTGTTCGAGCTGCAGCGCATGGTGTTCAACCAGAAGCAGTTCCGGCAGATGCTCGGCACCTGGGACATCACCCAGGTCGCGCCGTACCTGATGTCGGCGTTCGGCTCGAAGGACGGCCACGAGGCCATCTCGGGCCTGGTCGGCCTCGACAACTCGACCTTCAAGGACCTCGCCATCGACCACGGCGGCTTCGAGATCCGCGTCGAGGCCGAGAGCGGCAAGCTCAACGTCAACTGCCTGGCGGGGACCGGGCAGGGCAAGGACAACCCGCAGGCGCGCACCGTCGAGACGCTCGAGGCGATGCTGATGCCGACGCTCTACGACCCGCTGTTCGACGAGGAGAAGAGCGACGGCCAGCGCTACACCCGGGCCGACGTCATCAAGGCGATCGTCGACTACATCGACGAGGACAACAAGTCCTGGGACATGGTCAAGCTGGCCTCGTCGTCGACGCAGGAGCGCTACCGCTACACCGAGATCTTCGACCCGTACCAGCCGCGCAACGCCCGGATCGACAGCGTCGAGGAGCTGCACCTGGTCCAGGGCGTCGACGACGACCTGATGACGGCGATCGCCGCCGACCTCACCGTCTACGGCGGCTGCAAGGTCAACCTCAACTTCGCCAGCGCCGACCAGATCGCGCTGGTGCTGCGCCACTCGGTCACCGAAGAGGACAAGTGGAAGACCGAGGGCGAGAACTTCCTGATCAAGACGCTGCCGCTGGCCCGCTACGTGGTCGACACGCGGACGATGAGCCTGTTCTCCGACATGAAGGCGTTCAAGGAGTTCGTCGAGAAGCCCGACAAGCTCATGAACCCGATGGCCGCGCTCGGCGGCGGCGGCGCGGCCGGGCAGGCGCTCAACCGGGCCAACCTGCCGCGCATCCCCGAGGGCATGAACATCCGCGAGAACAGCGAGGAGAACAAGGACTCGGGCGAGCAGCTCGGCGGCCTCAGCGACATCGCCACCATCGCCCCCGAGCGGGTCTATCGCATCGAGATCATCGCCGAGGTCGGCGCGGTCAAGAAGCGCCTCACCGCGATCTACGACATGCAATTCGTCCGCAGCGAGGGCGCGAAGGGCACCGGCGCGTGGCTCTACCTGCGCGAGGACTGATCTCCATGGCTCTCATCTTCAACCGCAAGGACTGCCGCACGTGGCTCAGAAGTACGTAGGACTCGACCTCGGCACCTCCGAAGTCAAGGCCGTGCTCATCAACGCCGGCCTGCGCACCATCCAGGTGCTCGAGACGGTCGTCGAGCCGGTGACGCTCACGCCGCAGGGCGACACCTCGCTGGCCGCCGCGCTCGACATCGGCATCGCCGTGCTGCGCCGCCGCGGCTGGAACCACTACCCGATCGGCGTGGTGCTGCCCGGCAGCTTCGCGGCCTATCGCGTGTTCAAGTTCCCGTTCAGCGACCCGCGACGGATCGCCCAGGCGATCGCGTTCGAGGCCGAGGGCCAGTTCCCCGTCCCGCTCGAGAACCTCGAGCTCGACCACGTGCCCGCGACCGTCGCCGGCGGCGGCGGCCAGGCGCTCGCGGTCGCGGTCCGTCGCTCCGCCGTCGACCAGGTCCAGGCCGCGTTCAAGGCGGCGACGATCGACGTCAAGCTCATCACCGTCGACGTCCTGGCGACCGCGCAGGTGCTCACCGCCGACCTGCCCGAGCCGGCCAAGGGGGCGCCCTCCGAGGCGCGCACGCCGGTGGTGCTCGGCCTCGACATCGGCCACGCGACCACCGACCTGGTGGCCTTCGGCGCCAAGGGCCCGCTCGCGGCCCGCATGCTCCGCCGCGGCGGCGTGCACGTCACCCGCGCGCTGCAGCAGCGCTACCAGCTGAGCGACGCCGAGGCCGAGGCGGCCAAGCGCGACAACGCCTTTCTGCCGCACCGCGGCCAGGGCGACCTGTCGGCGGAGCAGCTCGAGTCGGCGACGATCGTGGCCCGCGCGCTCGAGCCGGTGGTGCGGGAGATCGAGCACACGCGCATGTGGCTGCGGGCCGAGTTCTCGGCCGAGGTCGTGCAGCTGCGCCTGTCCGGCGGCGGCGCCAACCTCCGCGGCCTCGACGCCTACCTGGCCGAGCAGCTCGGCCTGCCGACCGAGCGCGCCCGCCCGCGCGAGAGCCTCGGCCTCAAAGGTCTCGCGGGACATGACTGGACGGCCATGTCGGCGGCGCTCGGCGGCGCCGTCGGCTGCGCCCGTCGGCCGCTGATCCAGCTGCACAAGGACGCCGCCGTCCAGCGCGGCGGCGACGGCAGCTGGATCGCCGAGCGCATCGCCACGGTCGCCGCGCTCGGGTTCGCGATCCTCGCGTTCGGCGTGGTCGACACCGTGGTCGGCTCGAGCGCGCTCGAGGCGGAGCGCGCGGCCTACGAGGAGGAGCTCGGCGAGGCCAGCCACAAGGTGTTCGGCGAGGCGCTCACCTCGAAGGCCGAGATCGAGGACCGCCTCAACGCCGTCGACGGCCGCGACATCACCAAGCTGATCCCGCAGCGCGGCGCGCTCGACGTGCTCGCCGGCTTCGTCAAGGCGGCCACGCCGACCGGCCCGAAGCCGGCGCCGGCGCCGACGCCGATGGTGGCGGAGGAGGGCGCCAGCCCCGACGCCGAGCGCGTCGGCGACGACGCCGACAGCGCCGGTGCAGCTGCCCTCGGTCGAGGGCTCGGCGGGCGTCGTGTGGGACGACGACTTCGTGCTGTCGCTGATCGAGATCCGGCCGCGCGCGATCCAGTTCCGCGCCTCCGCCACGCGCTCGTCGGCGCAGGAGCGGTTCAAGAACAAGCTGCTGCAGACGCTGCCCTGCGTCATCCCGTTCCAGGTCGCCAAGGTGCGCGACGAGGGCACCAAGAAGGTGTTCGACCCCAACATCGAGCACGACTGCTACAGCAGCACGGAGACCGAGTCGTGAGCGCCATCGAAACCACCCTGTTCGGGTTCATGTCCCGCTTCAACCAGCGCGAGCGGGCGCTGCTCGGCGTGCTGATGCTGGTGTTCTTCGTCACCGCCGTCGGCGTGCTCTACATGATGCGCAAGAGCTCGTTCGACACGGCCCGCGCCGAGATCGCCGAGCTGCGCGAGGCCCTCGTCCTCGTGCGCACCAAGGGCACCGCGTACGACACCAAGAAGAAGGAGAAAGAGGCGCGCGAGGGCAGGATCGCCAGCGCCCAGCCGATCGTGTTCTCGATCCTCCTCGAAGAGGCGCAGAAGGACCTGGTCACCGGCACCCTGCGCGGCGAGGAAGAGCGGCAGCCGATGGTGGTCGACGAGGAGAAGGGCCTGACCAAGCGCGTGGTCGCGTTCGAGGTCCGCAACGTGGCGCTCGAGGAGCTGCTGAACTTCCTCGCCAAGCTCGAGGGGCAGCCGGGCAACATCCTGTTCGTCGAGCGCCTGATGCTGCGCTCGCCCTCGGCGCTCGAGGACCGCCTCAACGCCGAGGTCGAGCTCGCCACGTGGCAGCTGCAGAAGCCCGAAGAGCCGGCGCCGGTGCCCGGCGGCGAGGAGGGGGAGTCGTGAAGATCCGCCTGCCCAACCTCGCCAACCTGCGCCGCGGCGGCGGCGACCTGCCCGCGGCTCCGCCCGCGAGCGGCACCATCGTCGCGCCGGCGGCCCCGATCGGCGGCTTCGGCGACCGCATGCGCCTGTTCTCGCGGCGCCTCCGCAGCTCCGCCGGCTGGGTGTTCCTGGCCGTGTTCGTGTTCTTCGCCTTCATCTGGATCAGCCTGCCGACCCGCGCGCTCGCGTGGCGCATCGGCCACCAGGCGCGCCAGGCCGGCTACCTCATCGACATCGAGGACATGTCGGTGCGGCCGTGGGGCAGCGCGACGCTCTACAACGTCACGTGGACGTACGCGCCGTCGCACCCGGGCCAGATCCCGCACCAGATGGTGCTCGACGCGGTCGACGTCGACTTCTCGATCCTCGGCTACCTGCTGCTCGGCAACATCGACGTCGAGGTCGACACGATGCTCGACGAGGCGCCGATCCACGCCGAGTACGCGCGCAGCGGCA
The DNA here is from genome assembly GCF_026626665.1 of Nannocystis pusilla. Taxonomy (GTDB): domain Bacteria; phylum Myxococcota_A; class Polyangia; order Nannocystales; family Nannocystaceae; genus Nannocystis; species Nannocystis pusilla. The sequence continues at coordinate 3,530,785 of NZ_JAPNKE010000002.1, read as the reverse complement.
GCGAGTCGAGCATCAAGATCGAGGTCACCGAGCTGCCGCTCGGCTCGGTGCCGAAGCTGCAGCAGGCGCTGGGCGCCCCGCTGCGCGGTCTGTTCGCCCTGCACGTCGACATGACGATGCCGGAGAACCTGTTCGAGAAGGCCGAGGGGTCGATCTCGCTCGAGTGCGCCTCGTGCTCGATCGGCGACGGCGAGGAGCTGCTGTTCATCCCCGGCTCGTCGGGCATCACCGCCAAGGGCATCACCATCCCCGAGATCGACCTCGGCACGCTGGTCGGCAAGCTGAAGGTCGCGGAGGGCCGGGCCACCGTCGAGGACTTCAAGACCAAGAGCGCCGACATCGAGCTCGAGCTCACCGGCGACATGCCGCTCAAGGATCCGTTCTCGAAGTCCGAGTTCGCGTTCCAGATGAAGCTGCTGGTCACGCAGGCGCTGCAGGACAAGAGCGAGACGTTGCGCTTCGCGGTGCAGACTGCCGGCCCGTCGTCGAAGATGGATCCGCCGGACGACGGCTGGCTCGGCTTCAAGCTGCGCGGCACCGTCGGCAAGCCGCGCTTCATGGGCATCAAGAGCAAGACCGCCGAGGAGCGGATGCTCGAGCGGCGGCAGAAGAACGCCGAGCGCGAGGCGGCCAAGAAGGCGCGCACGAAGTCGCGTTCGACGAAGAAGACCGAGGAGAAGGACGCGCTCGAGCGCAACAACGGGCCGGAGCTGCCGAGCGTCGGGGCGGGCGAGACCGGCGGGGCCGACCGCGAGCCGACGAAGGCGCCGGACACCGAGATGCGTCCGGCCGAGCCGCCGTCGACGCCGTCGACGCAGCCGCCGCCGCCCGAGCCGGAGCCCGAGGCGCGGCAGGAGGAGCCGCCGCCGCCGCCGCCGCTGCCGCCGGCGATGGAGGAAGTGCAGCAGCCGGAGGGTGGTCAGGGGCAGGGCCAGGGCGACGGTCAGGCCCCGCCCGAAGGCCAGCCGGACGGCCAGGCGCCGGCCGAGGCGCCCCGCGAGGGCGAGGCGCCGCCGCCGAATGACGCGCCGACTGGCTGAACGCCGTGCCAGTGCGCCTTCCGTGCCAGACATGAAAATCTCGCAACGATAGGAGAATCGTCGTGGGCGGAGGACGCGGGTTTGCGCGAGCGCGCAAAGTATGCATTACACCCGCGCATCTTCCGCCCGCAGAGTAGGCGAAGCCCCGCGGAGGTACCGCCTATGACGAACTTTGAAGAGACCAGGCCGACCCGAATTTTAGTGGTCGATGACGAGTCAAGCGCACGCTCTGCACTCAGCGAGCTGCTGCGCGAGGAAGGTTATGAAGTCCAGTCCGCCGCCGACGGATACAAGGCGCTCGGACGCATCGACCAGTGGGAGCCGGATGTCGTCATCACCGACGTCAAGATGCCCGGCCTCAATGGCCTCGAGCTCATATCCAAACTCCGTGAAATCTACCCTGACGTCGCGGTCGTCGTGATGACGGCCTTCGGCTCGGTCGAGGGCGCCGTCGAGGCGCTCCACCTCGGCGCCGACGATTACCTCAGCAAGCCCGTCGACCTGCCGCAGCTGCTCATCGTGCTGCAACGGGTCCTGCGACACCGCGCGCTGCAACGCGAGGCCCGCCACCTCCGCTCGGCGCTCGCTAGCCAGCGCGCCGACCAGCGCGCCGGCATCATCGGTCAGTCGAAGGTGTTCCGCGACCTCCTCGGCCTCGCGCGCCAGGTCGCCGACTCGCCGGTGTCGGTGCTCGTCACCGGCGAACGCGGCACCGGCAAGCAACACCTGGCGCGCCTGATCCACCACTGGTGCGGCCGCCGCGGCCCGTTCGTCAGCCTGCAATGCAGCGGCTTCACCGACGAGGCGTGCGCCCGCGAGCTGTTCGGGGTGCGCGACGGCGAGGCGGTGCTGCGCGAGGGCCGACTCGTCGAGGCCGACGGCGGCACGCTCTTCCTCGCCGACGTCGACGAGCTGCCCCCGGGCGTGCAGGCGGCGCTGCTGCGGTTCCTGCAGGATCGGGCGTTCTGCCGCGTCGGCGACAGCGAGCCGCTGCAGGCCGATGTCCGCGTGATCGCGGCGACCAGCCAGGATCTCGGCGCGGCCAAGGGCAGCAAGCTGCGCGAGGATTTGTATTACCGCCTCAACGTGGTCAGCCTGCGCATGCCGTCGCTGCGCGAGCGCCGGGACGACATCCCGCTGCTGGCGATGCACTTCCTGCGGCAGTTCGCGGCCCAGGCACATCGACCGGTGGTCGGCTTCAGCGAGCGGGCGCTCGGGGTGCTGCTCGGGTGCGACTGGCCGGGCAACATCCGTCAGCTCGAGAACAGCGTCGAGCGAGCGGTGGTGCTCGCGCGCGGTGCGGAGATCGAGCCGCGCGACCTGCCGCGCGAGCTGATGTCGAAGATGCGCGGCGACGACTCGGCGCCCGTGATCCCGGGCGCGTCGCTGCGAGAGATCGAGCGCTACGCGATCCTGCGGACGCTCGAGCACGTCGGCGGCAGCACGAGCAAGGCCGCGAAGATCCTCGGGATCTCGCCGCGCAAGATTCAGTACCGCCTCAACGAATACCGCGTCGCTCCGCAGACGGGGATGCCCCCCGTGCCGCCCGAGCCGCACGCGCACCGCGGCGCGCTGAAGTAGGGCGCAGAACATCGAACCGCGGCGCGTGACCACGGTTCACCGACTTCCATGGCTGTCCCGAGGGACATGTCGTATCGCTCCAGCGCCGCTGCGCCCGGGCGCGTGGAGCGCGCGTCCGGTGACGTCGTGGCAGCGTGTTACGCTCGCGCCTTCGGAGGGTGCGATGAAGGAGATCGAGATTCGGATCGGGCGTGGCGCCGCGGCCACGCGTTTCGCCGCCGTCCTTGTCAAGTCCGGCAGCACGGCCACCCGCAGCTTCGAGCGCGCGCAGCGGCCCGGGCGTGCAGCTCCACCTCACCGGCGAGCGCGACTACCACGTCGCCCTCGTCGCCGAGCCCTCGGCGGCCGACAAGGCGCTGCTGCGGTCGTCGGTCGGGCACAAGCTCCTGCTCGACTTCCCCGGCCGCCGCGCCGTCCGCCAGCGTCTCGCCGGTCTCTCGGGACAGGGCCTTCAGGACAGGCCGGAGCCCCGGGCGGCGGCGCTCGACCTGACCGCGGGCATCCACGGGGCGGCCCCGCTGTTCCTGCTGCCGTCCGGCGAGCTGGCCGGCGACGCTGCCGGACCTGCCCCGAAGGACATATCGGCGCTGCCGGTGTTCGTCGCCGCGGCGCGGTGGATCTCCGCGCGGCGGACCTCGAGCTTCGAGTGCCTGTTCCCGCCGAGCGCGTTCTTCCCCGACGAGCCGCTGCGGACCGAGCGGCTGACGCCGGCGCAGGCAGGGGCGCTGCTGCAGCAGGTCGAGGCGGTGTTGACCGCGGCGGCGCCCGCGGGTCCGCACGGGGCGGTCGACGACGCGGTGCAGCTGCGCTCGGCGGCGCTGACGGTGCTGTCGCACGTGGTCGCCACGGTGCTCAAGGACCCGGAGTTCCGCGCCGCCGCCGACGCGGCCGCCGCTCGCATCTTCCGGCTGATCGACGACGAGGCCGGACCCGGCGGGCGCAGCGAGCTGCGGGCGCACGCCATCTCGCTGCTGTCGCTGCGCGGTCCGGCGCTGCGGCCCGAGCAGCAGGCGCGCGCGCAGGCGCTGCTGCGCTCGCTGTCGCGGCAGGCCCCGCCGTACGCGGCGCTGAACGGGCCGTGGCGGCTCGCTCTGGCCTCGGCGTCCGAGTTCTTCCCCGGCGAGGTCGAGCTGCTGCAGACCAAGTACGGCTTCACCAAGATCGCCGCGCCCGAGGGCACGCCGAAGCCGCCGAACCAGTGGGGCGAGGGCTACGCGGTGCTGCAGGCGCCGTTCGTCGGCAAGGGCGGGCGCGAGTTCTTCGTGTTCGCCCGCTCGGCCTCGCCGCGCGACGAGAACTTCGAGATGTCGCAGGAGTTCTTCACCGGCCTGCTCGTCAGCCGCCACGCCAACCTCGGCGCCTACGACATGCGCGCCTCGGCGATCCAGACCCAGCAGGTCGGCTACAAGCTGATGATGAACTGCCAGTGCGCCGGCCTGACCACGCGCTTCGCCATCGCCCGCATGTTCCCCGACGCCGACATCTTCTCGAGCTGGGACTCGACCTACTTCCGCACCGGCGAGGGCGACAAGGTGGTGGCCTCGGAGGGCATCGACTGCTTCGTGGCGATCCTGCGCGGCCTCGCCGAGGAGGAGGACTTCGCGGCCATCGACCAGCGGATCCGCAAGGCCCAGTGGCACCACCGCCAGAGCCGCACGCCCGACTTCGTGCAGTTCATCGGCCCGGCCCACCCGCTGGTGGTGGCGCGCTACCAGGACATCAACCGCGACGGCAAGGCCGACTACTACGACGGCTTCCTCGACTTCCGCCTGGTCGAGATCGCCGAGAGCCTCAAGGACTCGGCGGTGCCGCGCGACCCCGGCGCGTCGCCGTCGCAGATCAGCGGCGAGGCGGCGCGCGGCTCGGCTGGCCGCCGGCAGCCTCAACCGGGTCACGCAGTACTCTGAACTTTGGGACAGCTTGCCGGGTCAGGCCGAGATCCTCTACGCGTTTCGGGCCGGCGGCTTCTTCAGCGGCGCCGAGCCGCCGCGCGACGTGCCGGCCGGCAAGGGCCCGCGCGGAGAGCTCGGCCGCTTGCCCGCGGTGGTCCGCTACGTCCGCGACCCGGCCGGCGACGCGCTGACCGCCGACGTGCTGTTCCACAGCCACCTCAGCCACAGCGCCCAGGAGCTCAAGCGCTTGCTGGTCGCCGCGGAGGCGTGGTGGCGGGCGATCGACCTCGGCTACCTCGCCGACGCGCCGCCGCTCGACACGCCGCTCGGCCAGCGCGCCGGGCTGCTGCTGCTGCTGGCCGGCCTGCTCGAGTTCCCGGCCGACCAGAACTTCGTCGACGGCCTGTGGGAGATGGCGCTCGACATGCTGCAGCTGCCACGGCTGTCCCGCTCGCTGATCCGCCGCTGCAACAGCGACGAGGACCACGACAACGGCAACTACTACGGGTCGGTGCGAGGCATCCGCGAGCTCGTCGGCACGGCCGAAGCCCCCGGCGGGGCGCTCAAGCAGGCCAACCCGGAGGCCTACGAGGACCTGGCCGCCGCCGACCCGGCGATCGGCCGCGCCCGCCCGCTCGGCGAGGTCGCGCAGGCGGCAGGTGTGAAGCAGCTGAGCGCTGCGATCGGCCTCGCCCGCCCGCCCGGCGAGGTCGCGCAAGCGGCAGGGTGTGAAGCAGCTGAGCGCTGCGATCGGCCTCGCCCGCCCGCTCGGCGAGGTCTCGCAGGCGGATGGGGCGTGAACCAGATGGGCGCGGCGATCGGCCGCGCGCGCCCGCTCGGCGAGGTCGCGTGAGCGGCAGGGGCATGAACCAGCCGGGCGCGGGCGCCGGGGCAACGCCGCTGCTGCGACGCCTGTCGGCGTGCACGTTCACGGCGCCCTGACTCGCGGGCTGCCGGGCTCGCGCGAGGCGACGCTCGCAGGAAGTATCTCGTCCGCGAATATGCGCTTCAGGACATGTCCCGAAGCACATGCGCAGCTCACTCCGTGTTGCTGTCCGCAGGGACCTGCTCTTCGGGCAATGTCCCGGCGACCAGGTGCTCGAGCCAGGCGGCGAAGCGCGGGCCGGTGAGCCCGTGGCCGAGGTGGTAGCGCAGCTCGGCCTCGACCGCGCCGCGCCACGCCTCGATCTCGCCCGAGCCGGCCAACAGCTCGCCGACCGTGACGTCGCCGAGGCCGGCGACCGCCTCCGTGAGGACGGCTTCGACCTCGGCGGGCAGGCGGTCCCAGGCTGCGACCGCGACCAGCGCGGCCTGGACGTCGGCCGCGACCACGGCCGGGTCGAGCTTGACCAGCTTGGCGTGGACGGCCGACTCCGGCAGGTCGAGCAGCGAGGCGAGGACGTCGGCGCGGAAGGCCGCGCCCTCGCCGGCGTGCTTGGGGTCGCTGACGCGGTCGACGATCATGTCGATCACGCGACCGACGGCGCCGTCGACGAAGCCGCGCACGCGATCCTCGACCGAGGCGTCGAGCCCGACCACGGAGGCCACGCCCTTGGCGACGCCGAACAGCTTCGAGGTGACGCCGGCGCCCGGGATCTTGCTGGTGTCCGGCAAGATCGAGCCGACCTTCTTGGCGAAGTCGAGCAGGGTGGTGTGGAGGATCGTGCGCGACAGGTCGCGCACGGTCGCCTGATCGACGACGGCTCGCACGAGCGCGCGGTTCGGCGTGTAGGGCCTGCGGACCACGGTGCGAAGCAACGGCAGCAGGTCGCCGGGCAGCCGCGCGCGCAGCGTGCCCTGCCGCGGACGGATCCGGGCCAGAGCGTCGCGGAGGCGCTGCTCCAGCCACGACGCGTGGCCGGGCGCGGCGGCGACGGCCTGCAGGCCGGTGACGATCAGCGGGGTCAGCCGGACGGGATCGATGAAGCGGCGCGCCGGCGCAGCGAGGACCTCGTCGACCAGCAGCGCTGCCAGCGCGGCGAGGTAGCGCGGCTCGTCGCGCAGTCGCGCGAGGAGGGCAGGGACGTGGGGCACGCCGGCCCTATACCAAGCTTCTCGCACGGGGGATACGCTGGTCCTCACGACGCGCTACGCCGAGCTCTCGCCCGAGACCCGGCCTCCACCACGCGCGTTGTCCCGCCGCCATGCACAGTCGCAACGTCGAGATCAAGAGCCCCTGCCACGAGTCGTGGGACGCCATGCACGGCGATGCGGAGCGCCGCTTCTGCGATGTCTGCGCCAAACACGTGCACAACCTCTCGGCGATGACGCGGCAGGCCGCCACCGATCTCCTGCAGGCGCACAAGGGCGAGCACCTGTGCGTCCGCTACTCGAACCAGGAAGACGGCCAGATCGCGTTCCGCGACACCGTCCCGCTGTCTCGCCTCCGCCCGGTGCGGACCGCCTTCGCGGCGCTGCTGCTCGCCGCCTGCGCCCCGCACGGCGACGGCCCGCCGATCCAGGACATCGGCGACATCGCCATCGAGGCGATGGCCCGCGACGCCAAGCCCTCGCCGGAGGGCGGCTGCGAGGTCCAGACCGGGCCCTTCACCACGATGCACTTCCCCGCGGGTCACGAGGTCTGCAAGAACGTCGTCGATCTGGGGGCCCAGATCCGTCCGCCTCAGCCGCCGCCGATCCCGACGACCCCCGAGGTGACGGTGCCGACGATGGGCGCCGCGCCGATCGCCGCCGACCCGCCGCCGCCGCCGCCGACCGAGGAGTTGATGGGCAAGGTGGCGCCGGTCGAGCACGCGAAGATGGGCGAGGCGATGCCGGAGGTGAAGGAGCCGTGCGACCCGCAGCCCGGCTTCGCCCCGCCGCCGCCGCAGATGGGCCAGGCGCCGGTGAAGGTGGTCGAGCCGCCCAAATCGGAGCCGCTGATGGGCGACATCGCCGTCGACATCCCGCCGCCGCCGCCCGAGCCGGTGCGGATGGGCCGGATCGCCCCGGCCAAGACCGGCACCGCGAAGGTCGTCGGCGACCGCTGAGCGGGGATCGACGGAGCATGTCCGGACGGTCATGCTTGCGCCGAGCCCTTGCGAGCTCGGGCCGCGCAGGTGCGGCGCCGTGGCCGCGGCGGTCGTGGGCATGGGCGAAGGCCGCGCCCGGACGGCCGGGCCTGCGGCCGTACCGGTGAGCACGCCTCGCGCCCGCTCGGGTGGCGCGCGGGCCATGGTCCAGAGGACATGCCCGAAACGCCATGCTGCTTCGGGCATGTCTTCGAGGACATGCCCGAAGCGACAGGCGCTCAGCTACCGGCGGTGAAGTCCTCGCGGTTGCTGTCCCACCAGGCTTGCCAGGCGCGCAGGGCCAGGTCGCGGCTGCGGCGGTCGCCCTCGGCCGGGAACGGGATCCGCTGGCCGGTGATCCGCGCCAGCTCGTCGGCGGCCCAGCGGCGCACGGCCTCGTCGCGGTGGCGCAGGCCGTCGATGACCCACTCGATGCGCGGCTCCTGGCCGTGCTCGGCGTACCAGGCCCGCCAGCGCTGGGCGCGGTAGCCGTGGTGCTTGGCGGTGATCGAGCACAGGGCCTCGAGCGCGGCCTCGCGGACGTGCTTGTCGCGGACCGCCAGCAGGTCGATGAGGCGCGGCACCGCGAGGGTGTCGCGCAGGGTGCCGGCGGCCTCGACCGCGAGCAGCTGGCGGTCGCGGTCCGAGCTCTCGAGCTCGCCGCGGATCTCCGCGGCCACCGTCGCGAAGTCGGGCACGCGGCTGTAGGACTCGAGCACGCGGGTGGCGATCAGCCGCACGTCGGGGTCGGGGTCGAACGCCAGCTCGCCGAGCGGCCGCAGGCACTTCGGGTCGCGCAGCTCCTGGAACAGGAACGCGGCGTAGAAGCGGATCTGCGGCCGTGCGCTGGCGAACAGGGCGAGCACGTGCGGGCTGACCGCGTGGCCGAGCTCGACGCAGGCGCGCAGCAGCGGGCCGTGAGCGCTCGGCGGCGGGAAGTTGGTCGCGTTGGCGAGGTCGATGGGACCGGGGAAGCGCGCGGCCAGGCGGGCCAGACCGCGCTCGTCGAGCGCGCGCAGCCGCGACACGCTGGTCCACTCGGCCGGGTTCTGCAAGAAGTCCTCGATCACCGCGTCGATCTCGCGGTCGTCGAGCGCCGCGCCGGAGGCGGCCTCGGCGGTCGCGGCCGGCTCCTCGGTCGACGGCTCGTCGCTCGCGGGCGGCTCGGCGGCCGGCGCGGCCGCGGGGCGGTCGGCCGCCGGCGGGGCCGCGACGGACCCGCTGGCTTCGGCGGCGTCGCCAGTCGCGTCGACCTGCGCCTTGGAACCGGTCGCCAGAGACATGTCCTCGGGGGCATGTTCCGAAGGGATGGCCCCTCGCGCGGTCGACTGGGCCGAGGCGTCGTCGGCCTCCGCCTCGCGCACCAGCTTGGGCATGGTCAGGGCGCTGGACGAGGAGTCGGGGCGCGGGTCGTGCTTGCCGCGCCGCCGGCGCTGCGCGGGCCGATCAGCGTGGTCGGCATCGACAGCGTCGGACCGCCCTCGAGCTCGTCGGGGTCGCTGCGACGAGCCATCGGGTGCGGCGTGGCGGTGAGGCCGCCCGAGCGCCGCAGCGTCTTCGGGATCACCAGCACCGGCTCGTCCTCGGCCGGCTCGTTCCCGCGGCGACGGCGGCCCGCGCCGGGCGTGCCGGGCGGGGCGACGAGGTTGGGGATCAAGGTCTCGGGCGGGACCGGGGAGTCGACCCGCGGGAGGTCGAGGACGGTCTTGGCGTCGGGCGCGGCGCGGGTCTCGACCAGCAGCGGCTCGTGCGTCGGCGGCGGCGAGAGGTCGAGCATGGTCGGGGTGTCGGAGGCGGCGCGCGGCCACTCGTCGAAGTCGTCGCGCGTGGATGCCCGCGTGGTCTCCTCGAGCACCACCCGCGGCGCGCCCGGCAACGTCGCCGCCGGATCGTGATCGACGCGGGCCTCGGCGGCGGTCGCGGCCGAACGCAGCGCCGCGGCCACGGGCAGCGGGTCCTCGATGCCCGACGGCTCGGCGGTGGCGATCCAGCCCGGCATCTCCGGCTGCGGGCTCGCCGGCGGCGGCTCGGGGCTGTCCGATCGGGCATGTCCGAAGGTATTGGGCCGATCGGACAGGTCGATCGTCACCGCCGGCAGCGGCGGCTTGGTGAACATCGCGGCGAAGCGGGCCACGAGCGGGCTGTCCTGGCCGTTCTCGGGGCCGAGGGGCACCGGGACCGGCGCGAGGCCGAGGCCGGGGCCGCCGCGGCGCGGCGGCGGGCTGTCGGGCTCGTCGGGGTCGTCGGTGAGGTCCTCGTACTCCGGCTCGTCGGCGGGCGCGGGCGGCGGCTCGTCGGCGAGCGTCTGGGCCCGCACGAGCGCCGAGCTCTCGGCGCGCACCGGCAGCGGCGTCACGGTCGCCGGGTCGTCGCGCCGGATCGGGTTCTTCAGGGTGATGACGGCGCGCCCGCGGTTGGCGCGGCTGCGCATCCGGCTGGCGAGGCTGTTGCTGTCCCCGAAGCCAGGTTCACTCGCGGCGCCGCTCGCGGTCGGCGGCGCTTCGGGCTCGTCCGAGGCCTCGGCGACCGGCGGCTCGGGCTCGCTGTCCGAGCTGTCCGCAGAGACAGGTGGCGTCGTGCCCGGCGCGTCGGCCTCGTCGACGGTGACGATCGGGGTCGCCGGCCGGATCGACGGGCGCGTGCGGTCGGCCGGGCCGGCCCCTGGCGTGCCGCCGGGCACCACCCAGCCGAGCAGCCGCAGCAGCGCCTCGAGGCTCTGCCGGGCCGTGTCGCACAGCTCGCGCAGGACGGTCCGCTCGCGCGGATCGAACGCGACGCCGGAGCGGTCGAGGTAGAGCATCAGCACGGTGCGGCCGCCGGCGAGCACGGGCTCGAAGATGCAGGGGATCCCCAGCGGCTGGCCGACGGCGAACGACAGGCTCGGCTCGATCAGGAGGTGCAGCGGGCCCTGGCCGGACACCGCGCGATCGAGCAAGCCACCCTCGGGCAGCGGGATGACGAGGCCTTCGGACATCCGCAGCGCGCTGCCGGGCGCGGCCAGGACGCGCAGGCCCTCGCGCTTGACCCCGAACAGGGCCACGCGCGGGGCGATCAGGCTGGCGGCTCGCACCAGGGCCTCGGTGATCCGGTCGCGCTCGCGCGCGGTGGCGAGGGTGGCGCGGGCGGCGTCGAGGCGCTGCGCCAGAGTCATGACCATCGGCTGCGGCGCGGCCGGCGGCTTGCGCGTCGACGACTCGACCAGATCCTCGTCGGACGCGGTCTCCGGGGTGCTCGTGGCGACTTCGGCAGAGCTGGTCGAAGGGACAGGCTGGCTCGGCGCGGGCTCGACGGGACTGGCCGAAGAGACAGGTGGATTCGGCGCGGCCGCAGGGCGAGCGACGCCGTTGCTGGAGCCGTGCGCGGGGGGGACTTGTCGGGGGCGGGGAGGGCGCCACGCCGACGGGGATGCCGACGAGGGTGCGCCTGTCCCAATTGCCAGACGAGGTGTCCGAGTAGATCGGCACCCCGAGGGCCGGGGTCACCGGTCGCGGCGTGGTCGCCGGCGGCAGGATGATGAGCGGCGTGTCGGGGGCGATGGCCATCGCCGCCAGCGATGCGTTCTCGTCCTCGAAGCCGCCCGGGTCGATGAGCGGGGCGTCCGGGGCGACGGGGACGGGCGAGGGCCGCGTCGAGGGTCGGTTGGCCGCCGCAGCGGAATCGGGCTCGGGCGCGCGGGAGTCGTACGCCGCCGTCTGGCGGCTCGCCGCGGCGGCGGGCGTGGGGGCGGGCTCGGTCCGGCGTCCCGCAGCGGCGTGGCTCGGGGTGTCGAGCTGGGGTGACCTGGTCGGAGAGACAGGTGTCGTGTCTGACGCGGGCGCGCGGCCGGAGGGCGGGGCCGAGGAGCTGTCCGTGGGGACAGGTGCTGGCGCGCCGGTGACGCCCGACGACGCCGATGCTGCGCCTTGGCTGTCCTCAGGGACAGGTTTCGTGGGCGTGGCGCTCGCGGAGGCGGCCGTCCGGTCCGCGGTGAGGGCGCGGCGGCACGGACATCCCGGTCGGGCGCCGGCGAGCCGGCGGGAGTCGGCGCTGCGGGGGCGGCGGATGCCGGGTCGTTCCCCGGGCGGGCTCGGCTGCTCGATCCGGCCGTCTCGTCGCGGCTGTCCTTGAGGGCAGGTGCGAGCGGTTCGATCGAGCTGTCTCCGGGGACAGGCGCGGTTGCGGCGGCGTCGGCGGACGCGCCCGTCCGCGGCGAGCCGGTCGCAGCCTCCGCTGGCGGCGGAGCGGCGCTGGACGGTGACCCCGTCGCGCGCGCCGCGGTGTTCGGTCCCGACATCGCCGCCGGTCGCGGGCCGGCCATCTGTCTGTCCGCTGGGACAGGTACGTCGGCCTGCAGCGCGTCGGCCAAAGACGCCGGGGCGGCGGCAGTCGAAGCGGTCGTCCCGTCCGCCACGACAGGGGCAGTCCGCGGGTCTGCCGCGCCGCTCGAGCTCGCGGCGCCGGCGGCAGGCCCGGCCTCGGCGCTTTCTACCGTCGCGTCGACGGAGCTGTCCCCGGAGACAGGAGCATCCGGGGGGCCAGCGGCGGGCGCCGATCGCTGCGCGGCGCCGGCGGTCTGGTCGACCGCAGCGCCGTCGGTCCGCGACGAACCACGGGCAGGGCCCCCGGCCTCGACCTCCAGGCCATGGGTGGCGGCGGGCGCATCGGTGCGAGGGGCCGGAGCGCTGGACGTCGTGCTCCCGTCCGGGCGGGCCGCTCGTTCGGCGCCGGCGTTCGCTGCGTCGGCGATTCGAGCGTCGACCGGCGTGTCCGCGCCGGACGGCTCCCGTCGGGCGTCGGCGTGCGACCTGTCCGCGGGGACAGCCGCTTCCGTCGCGCGGTCGCCGGCCGGCCGGCTGTCCGCAGGGACAGCTGCCTCGGCGCGTGCATCCGCCGGCCGGCTGTCCGCGGGGACAGCTGCCTCGGCGCGGGCCTCGGTCGGCTGCCTGCCCGAAGGGACAGCTGCTTCGGAGCGAGCCTCCGTCGCCTGCCTGTCCGCGGGGGCAGCTGCCTCGGCGCGGGCTTCTGCTGGATGCCTGCCCGAAGGGACAGCTGCCTCGGCGCGAGCCTCCGCCGGCTGTCTGTCCGCCGGGGCAGGTGACTCCGTCGCCTGCCTGCTCGCGGGAACAGCTGACTCGGCGCGGGCCTCCGCCGGCTGCCTGTCCGCCGGGACAGCTGCTTCCGCCGCCCGCCTGTCCGCAGAGCCAGCCGCTTCGCTCGGCCGCGGCTCGGCGGCGCCCGGCACCAGGCTGATCGTGATCGAGGCGGTGCGCAGCGCCTCGAGGTAGTCGAGCAGGATCAGCGCGTAGCGCGGGGCGAGGATCGAGCCGGTGCGCTCGGCGGCGATCTTGGCCAGGCAGCACTCGGGCGCGACGACCGGGTAGAAGCCGCGGACCATGCGGTAGAGCTGGCCGAGCTTGGCGTCGGGCAGGTCGGGGTGGACGGCGACGATCAGCCGGCCGTCCTCCTGCGCGAGCGGCATGGCCCAGCCGATGTCGACCAGGTCTCTCGGGACGTGTTCCCAGGGACGGCTCGCCCCGCGCTCGAGCAGCCGCACCGGCGCGCCGGGCAGGCCGCAGGCGCTCTGCAGCAGGGCGTCGAGCTGCATCGGGGTCATCAACCCGAGCTCGAGGATCGCGGTGTCGAGGCTGCCGCCGGCGAGCTGCTGCCGCCGGGTCGCGGCCTCGAGATCGGCGCGCGACAGCGGGCCGTTGGCTTCGAGGTGGCGCAGGAGGAGGCTCAATGTTCCCTCACGACGTAGGTGCCTGTCAGGTAGTCGTGGAAGGCCCGCTTCTCGCGGTCGAAGGCCATCCACAGCGAGCCGAGGCCGCCGGGCACCAGGCCGACGGCGGTGCCCGCGAACCGCACCGTCGCGCGCACCGGGCCGACCTTGCCGCCGGCGCGGTGGACCACGCGGATCCCGGTGAGCTTCTGCCCGGGTGTCCTTCCGGACAGGGCGATGAAGAGCACGAAGTAGATCGCGACCATCACCAGGAGCGGCGCCAGCCACACGAGGATCTCGAGCGGGTCGACGGTCAGGAGCTGGAGCAGGCCGGCCCACGAGAAGGCGCCGCGCACCGGGCTCGCCTCGCCGATCACGCGCTGAAGACCGAGGTGCAGCGGGCCGGCGGTGACGAGCAGGATCGCGGCGTCGACCAGCGCGGCGGCGAGGCGACGCCAGAAGCCGGCGACGCGCACCGGCACCAGCGCTTGCCCGCACGCCGGGCACGTCGGTCGCCCGTCCTTGACGAGGCCGATGTCCAGCGCTGCGTCGCAGCTCGGACACGGTGCGGGTCGCTCCTTGCGGGACCAAAACGCCATCGGCGCGCACCATAACACGGCCCCGGGCCTCCCGGCCCGTCCCCGCGCGGCGCGGCCGGTCCCCGCCGGCGCTCAGGCGAACATCACGCGAGCGACGGCGACCAGCGCCGCCGTCTCGGTGCGCAGCGTGTAGGGCCCGAGGCCGAGCGCGCGGAAGCCCGCGGCGCGCAGCAGCGCCGCCTCCTCGGGGGTAAACCCACCCTCGGGCCCGACGCACACGCGAGCACCCGCGGCGACCGCCGGCGCGTCGCTCGATGTCGCGCGCAGCTCCTCCCACGCGAACAAGCCGGGGAGGTCGGTGCGCCGGTACGTGGCCTCGCGGAGATCGACGGGTCCCGAGATCGCGGGCGCGCGCGGCCTGCCGCACTGCCGCTGCGCCGCTCGCAGCACCCGCGCGATCCGTTCGCCGCCGGGCGCCGCGCCCTGGCTGCGGGCGCAGCGGACCAGCACGACCTCGGCGACGCCGATCTCGCACAGCGCCGGCAGCACGTCCAGCACGGTGGCCGGCTCGGGCATGCCGAGCAGGACCACGACCTCGCGCGCGGGGACCGGCACCGTTCGTTGCTCGAGCAACTTCACGGTGGTGCCGCGCGCGTCGCCGCCGACGACCTCGGCCAGCCACAGCGCGCCGTGGTCGTCGATCGCCTCGATGCGCGCGCCGTCGCCGACCCGACGGACCCGCCGGAGGTAGTGCGACTCGGCGGCGTCGAGGTCGACGCGCGCCGGGTCGGCCGGCGCGCCCACGAACACCCGCGTGCTCATCCGGCCGCTCGCAGGACCAGCGCGCACCACTCGGCGAGGTCGCGGCGGTCGGCCAGCGCCAGCCCGGCCGCGGTGTAGGCGGCCAGCACGTCCTCGGCCTCCTCGCCGAGCACGCCGCTGAGGACGACCGCGCCGCCGGGGGCGAGGCGGCGCGCGAGGTCGCCGGCGATCGGGATCAGCACGCCGGGGCGGATGTTGGCGAGGATCAGATCGAAGCTGTCCGAAAGTTCCAAGACGGTCGCGGCCCGGATCTCGAGCCGGTCCTCCAGCTTGTTGGCGGCGGCGTTCTCGGCGGTGGTGTCGGCGGCCTCGGGGTCGTTGTCGGCGGCGACCACCGCGGCCTGCGGGAACAGCCGCGCCGCCGCGAGGGCGAGGATGCCGGAGCCGCAGCCGAGGTCGAGCACGCGGTCGGGGCGCGCGCCGGCCTCGGCGAGGGCGACCAGCAGCTCCAGGCACAGCCGCGTGGTCTCGTGCTGGCCGGTGCCGAAGGCGCGGCCGGGGTCGAGGACCAGCTCCATCTCCGGGTCGCCGGGCCGGCGATCGATCCAGCTCGGCCGCACCAGCAGCGTCGTCGTCGCGGCCGAGAACACCAGCGGCGCGTAGAACTGCTTCCACGTGTCGCGCCAGTCGTCGTCGGTGCGCACCGCCGGGGTCAGCCGCAGCGGCAGGCGCAGGTCGGCGCCGAGCCGCTCGACCTCGGCGATGAGGCCTTCGAGGCCGTCGGGGGTGGTGTAAATCGTCAGCTCGGGGATCTCGCACCGACTGCCGAGCGTCGACGCGTCCCGCGTCTCCACACCCGCAGCGCGCGGGTCCTCGGCGATCAGCGTCGCCAGCGCCTCGAGCCGCTCCGACGCCTCGGTCAGCTCGCCGAGGTCGAGGCCCTCGCCGTCGTCGGACCGGCCGCGGAGCTGGACCAAAAGCGTCGCCCACGGTTCGGCGGTCGTCTCTGCTGTCTCACGCATGGCGCGGCAATATAGGCGAGTTCGTCACAATATCGACGGATCACATGCATGCTCAATTACAAAAAAGGCTCTAACAGCCCGTGACCTGCGGCCCGCGGGCCCGTGCGCACTTTAACTTTATTCGCCCCGTGGCCTCTGCCATACCTCAGGGCCAGATCTGGGCGGCGCCTCCGGCGACGGCGACCCATGAGGGGTTGGCCGCGACGCATCATCCCCCGGGCGCTGCAGAGGGAGAGGCACATGGTGGCATTTACGGGAGTCAAGGTGTTCTCGGCGACCAAGGCTTGGGAGCGCGAGCAGATCAGCGACCGCATCAACGAGTGGCTCGAGGCCAATCCCGGCGTCGAGATCGTCGACAAGGTGGTCACCCAGAGTTCCGACAGCGAGTTCCACTGCCTGACCATCACCCTGTTCTACAGCCGCCCGACCAGCCGTGGTGCCCACGCCCAGGCGTCCGCGGCGCCCTGACGCCGGTCGCGGCCCGCAGTCCGAGTCGAGCTTTCTCCTCGTGCCCCGGCGCCTGTCGCGTCGAGGGTCGCGCTGTCTCGGCGGTTCGCGTCGTGCCCCGTCGAGAGCGCGAGGGACGCGGCCCGAAGTACGTCTGACCTTCGGGACAGGTCCCCTGGGACATCTGGTGGCGCCGCTTGTCGCGCAGCCTGGCCAGCGGGTATGGTGCGCCCGGCGATGGCACGAGGGCGGCTCAGCGTCGAGGCGTACGCAGCGGGGGTGCAGGCCGGCGATCGGGCGGTGCTGGCGCGAGCGATCACCCTGGTCGAGAGCCAGCGGGCCGACGATCAGGTGCTGGCGCGCGAGCTGGTGGCCGCGCTGCAGACGGGCGATTCACGGGCAGGCGGGGCGCTGCGCGTCGGCATCACCGGCAGCCCGGGGGCGGGCAAGAGCACGCTGATCGAGGCGCTCGGCCTGCATCTGGTGCGAGACCTCGGCCGGCGCGTCGCCGTGCTCGCGGTCGATCCGAGCTCCGTGCGCAGCGGCGGCAGCATCCTCGGCGACAAGACCCGCATGCAGGAGCTGGCCCGGGAGCCGCGCGCCTTCATCCGCCCGTCGCCGTCGCTCGGCGAGCTCGGCGGCGTCGCCCGCCACACCCGCGAGACCGTGCTGCTGTGCGAGGCCGCCGGCTTCGACGTCGTGCTGGTCGAGACCGTCGGCGTCGGCCAGTCGGAGGTGATGGTCGCGCAGCTCGTCGACTGCTTCCTCGTCCTCATGCTCGCCGGCGCCGGCGACGAGCTGCAGGGCATCAAGCGCGGGATCCTCGAGCTCGCCGACATCCTCGCCATCACCAAGGCCGACGGTGACAACCTCGCCGCCGCCGAGCGCGCCCGCGCCGAGTACGCCCTGGCGATGCGCCTCATCCGGCCCAAGCACGCCGGCTGGTCGGTCCCCGTCGTCACCACCTCTTCCGTCACCGGCGCCGGCCTCGCGGCGCTGTGGCAGACCGTCGAGCGTCACCGCGAGGCCCTCCAGGCCGGCCCCGCCTGGCAGGCCCAGCGCGAGGCCCAGCACGTGTACTGGCTGTGGCGCGCGATCGAGGCCGAGTTGATGCGCCGCTTCGCCGCCGATCCCGAGGTGCTCGCGCGCCGGCCCGCGCTCGAGGCGGCCGTCCGCGCCGGGCGGCTCAGCCCCGACCACGCCGCTGCCGAGCTGCTGGCCGCGTTCGCCGGGCCGGCGGGGCGGTAGGGCAGATCCTCGCGCGCATCGTCGGTTCGGGGGCGAAGCGTTGCGCGGGGCGAGCGCGGAATCCGGCCGGTCGCTATGATGCGCCCGTGAGCGTCGATCCCGACCGGTTGCTCGAGTTGTTCCGCCGTCACCTCCCGCTGCGCGAAGGTTCCGTCGAGCTCGCGTTCGCCTCCGGCTACGACGCGCCGGTGTGGCGCACCGAGGCGGGTTATTTCATCGTGGCCCTGCGGCTGACGACCTTCGATCCGGTCGACGGCGTCATCCCGCTCGACGTCCGCGAGCAGGAGGTTTTCATCGGCGACGATCGCAAGCACGCACCCGAGCGCTGGCTGGCGTACGTCGAGGGCCACCTGCGGGCGATGCCCGCGATCCTCGCGCATTTCGACGAACCCGACGCGATGATGCCGTGCGACCTGTTCGTCTACGAGGCCGTGCTCGCCGACGAGGCGCTGCAGCGGGCCGACGACTTCGCCGCGGCGCTCCGCGATCCGGTTCGCATCGCGACCATGGACGAGGCCGCGCGCCAGGCCGAGTGGCGCGAGCGCCTCGAGCCGCTCGGTCTCGCCGATCACGTCGACGAGGTGCGGGCCATGGCGCGCGCGTCGATCCGCCTGCACCTGTCTCGCAGCGAAGAGCTCGACGAGGACGAAGACGATGACGACGATGCCGAGGTCGACGAAGACGAGGGCGGAGAGGACGAGGACGATGACGACGATGCCGAGGTCGACGAAGACGACGGCGACGAAGACGAGGGCGGAGATGCCGAGGTCGACGACGACGACGACGAGGACGCAGAGGCCACCTATAAGCCCGGCCAGACGCGCCTGGGCGGCGCTCCCGACTTGCCGCGCGACCTGCCGTGGCCCGAGGTCGACGGCGTCTTGCTGACCTTCGTCGCCCAGTTCGACCTCGCCGGGCTCGCGGGCCATCCCGCCGCGCGCGAGCTGCCCGCGCACGGCCTCCTGAGCTTCTTCTACGCCCCCATCCCGCCCGACGGCGTGCGCGGCCATCCGGTGCGGGTGCTCCACTTCACCGACCTCGACGCGCTCGCGCGCCGTCCGGTGCCTCCGGGGTCGAGCCGCTGAGCGCCTACGACATCGACGTCGCCGACGAGCGGCTGTACCCGTGCGTCGACAGCTACTTCTTCTACGAGTCCTTGCTGCCCGAGGCGCGCATCCTCGCGGTCCATCGTCAGCGTCAGCGGGGCGAGGGGGCGAGCTCGTCCCGTTCAACCCGCTCGAGTACTTCATCGCCGAGTCCGGCGAGCTCGACGACCACGAGCGGCCGTACCACCGCCTGCTCGGCCACCCGGCCTCGATCCAGGGCGATCCGTACCTCGACGTCGAGATCGACACTCGCCCCCAGGGCTGGGACGGGTGGGACGACGGCAGCCCCGAGGCGCTGGCGATCCGCCGGCGAGCGCTGCGTTGGCGGCTGCTGCTGCAGATCGACGCCACGGAGCGGGACGAGCTGCTGCTCAACCAGGACGGCGGCTTCTTCTACTTCTGGATCCCCGCCGACGCCCTGGCCGTCCACGACTGGTCGCAGGCGCGCGGGGCGCTGCAGTGCCACTGAAGCGCATGTCCGGGGAGCATGTCCGTGAGGACATGCTCGAGAACATGCCCTCGAGGGCATGCTCGATCAGCCGGTCGCGCCGCGGCCGGTGATGTCGATGCGGCGCCAGGCGCCGGTGCGGAAGCGGAGCACCATCGCCAGGGCCAGGAACACCATGTACACGCACATGCTCCACATCGCCGCGGTCGCGCCGCCGTCCCAGACGAACACGGTCAGCCAGGCCAGGGGCAGCCAGATCGCCCAGGCGAGCGCGATCCGGAGGACCAGCGGCCAGGCGGTGTCGCCGGCGGCGCGCAGCGCCTCGCTGAAGGTGATCACCGAGGCGTCGAGCAGCTGCCACACGGCGCTGATCGCCAGCAGCTGGGCGCCGAGGTGCACGACCTCGCTGGACGTCTCGAGCTCGTCGCGGGCGAAGATCGTCATCAGCGGCACCGGGATCGCGAAGTAGAGCAGCCCGACCAGGCCTTGCCACGCGGCGGCGACCGAGAAGGTGCGCATCACGATCCGCGGCACGTGGTCGTGGCGGCCGGCGCCGATCGCCTGGCCGACCAGCACCGCGCCGGCCGAGCCGAGGCCGAAGGCGGGCATGAACGAGACCGAGTTGACGGCCACCACGGCCATCAGCGCCGCGACGGCGACGGTCCCGAGCTCGGCGACCACGAGGTTGATGAAGATCAAGAAGGCCGCGAACTCGAGGAACCAGTTGAGGCCGTTCGGCAGGCCGAACCGCATCATCCGCGAGAACTCGCGCAGGTCGAGGCGGCCGTCCGAGCTGTCCGGAAGGTCAGGTACCGGGTGCTCGACGTGGCCGAGCGCCGCCGGGTCGATGGTCCGCCGGTCGCGCGCGCGCCAGAAGGCGTGGCAGCACACCGCGAAGCCGGCCACGCTGGCGAACACGCTGGCCCACGCGGCCCCCTGGACGCCGAGCGCGGGGGCGCCGAGGTTGCCGTAGATCAGGACCCAGTTGAGGCCGATGTTGACGACCATGGCGACCAGGCTGGCCCGCATCGACACCTGGGTGTCGCCGAGGCCGGCGAACCAGTTGCCGAGCGCCTCGGTGCCGACGACCACGCCGGTGCTGAGCATGCGGATCGCCATGTACTCGGCCATCACCTCGCGCACCGCCGGCTCGTGGCCGGTGAGCGACAGCAGCGGGCCTATCGCCGGGATGGCGGCGATGGTGGCGAGCATCGCCAGCGCGGCCAGGCACACGCCGTACCAGGCGTAGCGGCGCGCGCTGGCGAGGTCGCCGCGTCCGGCGAGCTGGGCCGCGTAGCTCTGGACGATGAACGTGATGCCCATCGGCAGCACGAGGATCCCCAGCGCGTTCATGGCGCCCGTGGTCGCGGCCGCGAGCGCGTCATCGCCGAGCGGGGCGACCATGGCCGCGTCGCTGAAGCTGATCACCGACTGCGCCGAGCGTGCGAGCACGATCGGCCAGGCGAGGGTGATGAGCGCGCGGAGTCCGGGGACCGAGGCCATGGGCGCGGGAGGATACTCGCCCTTCGCCCGCGACGTCTCGCGCGTCAAGGCGCGCGTGAACTGTGCAGCCGCCGGATCGACGAGGCTGTCGACGCTCACGCGGCCGTTGCTGGCGAGGTGACGCAGCACCTGCCACACCGCCACCGGGTCGGCGCCGAGCGATTCGGCGAGCTCGCGCGCGGTCTTGCTTCCCGAGCCGCCCGTCAGCGCGGCGAGCACCGCGGCCTGCAGCGTGAGCACGCCCTTCGCCGCCTGCTTGCCGGCCTCGACGCCGGGCTGGTGGTAGGCGTTGACGTCGATGAGCTCGGCGTAGATCCCGACCGCGCGCTCGAACAGCGCGATCAAGGCGCCGACGGCGGCAGCGTCGACCTGGCGCAGGACGATGGTCGCGCTGGCCCGACCGCGCTCGGCGAGCGCGGCGCGGGTGCCCTGATAGAAGCCGTCGAGGCAGTCGCCCGAGCTCACCTGCGGCTCGACCTCGACCATGCCCGGGCCCGTGACCTGACCGTCGAGGTCGCGGAGCACCCGCACGAACACCGCGAAGAAGTTGTGCAGGCCGTCGCGCAGCTGCTGCACGTAGGCGTGCTGGTCGGTCGAGCCCTTGTTGCCGTAGACCGCGAGCCCCTGCCACACCTCGCGGCCCTGGCGGTCGAGCCGCTTGCCGAGCGACTCCATCACCAGCTGCTGCAGGTAGCGCGACAGCAGCGACAGGCGATCTTTGTATGGCAAAATGACCATGTCCCGAAGGCCATGTCCGAGCCCTGCTGGTGCCACAACCAGGCGAGCAGGGCGGCCGGGTTGCGCCGCGCCGGCCGCACGCGGCCCCACTGGTCCATCGCCGCGGCGCCGCGCAGGAGGCCGCGCCAGTCGTGCCCGAGCAGCGCCGCCGGCAGCAGGCCGACCGGCGAGAGCACGCTGGTGCGCCCGCCGACCCAGTCCCACATCGGGAAGCGCGCCAGCCAGCCCTCGCGCTGCGCCAGTTCATCGAGCGCGCTGCCCGCGAGGGTGATGGCGATCGCCCGCCTGGGGAACTCGATCGCCTGCCGGGCGCAGGCGGCCCGCAGCTCGAGCATGCCGTTGCGCGTCTCGACGGTGGAGCCCGACTTGGAGACGACGAGGATCAAGGTCTGCGCGAGCGTACCTGTCTCTGCGAGCAGGTCGGCGATGCCGGCCGGGTCGGTGTTGTCGAGGACGCGCAGGCTGAAGCCGGGGCCGCTGTCGCGCGCGGTCAGGGCGGCCTCGAGCAGCTGCGGGCCGAGAGCGCTGCCGCCGATCCCGACGAGGATGGCGCCGGTGAACGGCCGACCGTCGTCGGCGAGGATCTGGCCGCCGCGCACGCCGTCGGCGAAGGCCTCGATCTGCCGCCGCTGTCGTGGATGGCCTGGGCGATCGCGGGATCGGGGGCGCGCTCCGGGTCGCGCAACCAGTAGTGCCCGACCATGCGGCCCTCGTCGGCGTTGGCGACGGCGCCGCCCTCGATCCGGTGGAGGGCGTCCAGCGCAGCCTCGAGCCGCGGGGCGTTGGCGGTCAGCGCGGGCTCGTCGAGCTGGGCGTCGGCGAAGTCGAGCTCGATGTCGAGTTCGGCACGGTAAAGGCGCCAGGTGAGATAGTGGTCGAGTGCGTCGGCCATGTCGGCGCGCTTTATAGCAGCGTCGGCGCTCGCGGGGGCCTGGGGACGCCAGGCCTCGGGCGGGCGGCCTTGCTTCGGAGGTTCGTCGCGCTTGCTGCGGGTCTCTCGGTTCGCGAACTGCCGAGGCCGCCTCGCGGGCGGTCGGGGACGCGGGCCGGCGCCCAGTCCTCGCGGATGCACCCTCCTTCGTCGGGCGCATCTCGCTGCGGATGGGCGCCGACCCGCGTCCCCGACCGCTGCACGGCCCGCCTCGTGGGTGGCCCGAGCGCCGGTCGTCGGCTCCGGTGGCGGGAGGGCGCGACGCGGGGAGGCTCTCCGAGCGATGGACGGCCGGCCGGCCGCCCATCGCTCGGACCTCCTGGAGAGCTATCCGGCGCTCGTCGGTGCGCGGCGACGGGTGGCGCGGGGAACGTCTCGGGGCGGGCGAGGGCGGGGAGGACTGGGGAAACTACCGGACATGTCCTTCGTGGCATGTTGTCTGGAACATGGTGAGGAGGACATGTCGCAACGGGCATGTCCTTGCGGGCATGCCGATCGGCGTGGGCCTGCTCGACGGAGACGGAGGGCCGGCGGCGGTGCGAAGGCGCAGGCTTCAGCCGGGATCGAGGCCGACGCCGCGGACGATCTCGGTCATCGCGGGGCGGGCGGCGGCGAGGTCGTCGCGGGTCTTGATCGGGAGGAAGCGGGCGCGATCGACCCGCAGGCAGGCGGTCCGGGCGAATTCGGTGATCTGGCCGATGAGCTGTTCGAACTGGATGACGGGCAGGTCGTCGCGGCCGGGCCACTCGACGGAGCGCTGGACGGGGAACCAGGTGAGCGGGTAGGGGCGCTCGAGGGCGGCCAGGGAGATCCACAGGGTGTTGGTGTTGAAGTGCGGATACTGGGCCAGGGAGACGCCGGGGGGCAGGCGGAAGGACTCGATGATGGTGGCGCGGCCGTCGACCTCGGCGACGCAGCCGCCGGCGTCGTCGGGGGCGCGCGCGACGACCTCGACGCTGAGCTCGGCGCCGCCGTCGACTGCGTCGAGGTGGGCGCCGAGGACGGTGGGATCGAGGGAGGCGCCGAGGTTGTCGACGTTGGAGACGAGGAGGTGCTCGACGCCGCTGCGGCGCAGCTCGGCGACGACGCCGCTGTCGCGCACGCGCCGGAGGGTGTCGCCGTGGCCGGGCGCGGCGTAGACGGTGGTGTCGGGCAAGGCGTCGGCGCCGGGCAGGCTGACGAGCGGGGTGCCGTCCGGCAAGACGCGCGGCATCAAGGACTGCAAGAACTCGAGGCGATCGTCGGCAGGGACGCCGGACCAACCGATGGTGGCGAGGTGATCGCCCGAGGCGGCCGCGGTGGCGAAGCTGTGCATGACGACGGCCGGGACGCCGGCCGCGCGGACGCCGGCGAGCTTGACGGCCAGGAACGAGAGGTCAGGTCGATCGGGCAAGACGGGGACGACGCCCTTGACGACGCCGCCGAAGCGCGTGGCCATGCCGCCGTTCAAGATCAAGGCGGCGACCTTGCGCGCGGCGAGGGCTTCCTGACCGCGCGCGCGCCAGCGGGACCGGGCGTCGGCGCGGCCGAGGTCGAGCAGGACGTCGTCGCCGAGCGGCCGCGGCGGGGCGGTCAGCCGGGCCCGGGTAGGGCTGAGCTCGCCGCGGGCGAGGGCGCTGCGGAGCTCGTCGAAGAGGGCGGCGTCGAAGGCGATGTCGGCGACCGAAGGGCGGAGCATGACGCGCTCGTCTTACTCCACGTCGGCCGCGCGGTCGAACCCGAGGGCCCGAAGACCCGGCGAAAGCGCCCGCGGGTGACGGGCGGACGACATGCTCGCGACGCCTCGCCGACGCACGCCGTCGACTGCGGAATCACCGCAAGAGCGCACCCTCGGGAGCGCCAGGAGCCGGTGCCCTGGCGACGCGGCGCGCGAGGTCCGAGCCGCGTGGTCGCACCGGACCTCGCCGCCCGGAACGACCCTCGTCGTGGACGCCGTCGTCGCGGACGCCAGCGTCACGCGTCGAGGCGGACGCGCGGGATCACAGGCGACCGACGCCGCGGGCCCACGCGACGGTGTGCTCGAGGCCTCGCGCGAGCGGCCACTGCGGGGCGTACTCGAGCTCCCGCACGGCCCGGCTGTCGTCGCACCACCAGCCCGGGGCCATGCTGCCGCGGGCCTTGTCGAGCGTCAGCGCGGGGGCCTTGCCGCGCAGGCGGCCGATCGCGTGGTTGATGCCGGCGACGGTCCACACCGCGGCCTGAGGCATCGGCAGCGCGATCGCCCGCCGGCCGAGCGCGGCGGCGGCGGCCCGGCCGAACTCGACGACGGTGCTGCGCTGGCCGTCGGTCAAGTAGTAGATGCCGGCGCCGGCGGGGTGGGAGATGTCCTCGGGGACATGGTCGAAGGGGCTGCCTTGATCGGCGAGCACGTGCTCGCCGTCGCGGGGGATCGGGCAACCGCGAGCGCCGGCACGGGCGATGCCCTCGACGAGGTCGAAGGCGTGGATGAAGGACATCCACGCGGGGCGCAGGCCGGGCTGGGCGATGACCCCGAACTTGGCCGAGCGGATCATCTGCAACATGTCGAGGTCGCGCGGGCCGTAGACCGCGGGCGGGCGCACGATCACGGCCTCGACGTCGCCGGCGCGCGCGGCCGCGAAGACCAGCCGTTCGCCGTCGAGCTTGCTGTCGCCGTAGAGCGTGTAGCCGACGCGCGGGGCGTGGTGCTCGCGCCGCGCGACCTCCGGGTGCGAGGGGCCGGCGGCCATCAGCGACGACACGTAGACCAGCCGCCGCGGCCGTCGCGGGCCTGGCGGATCGCCGCGAGCACGTTCGCCACGCCGGCCGCGTTGGCCCGCGCGAACTCGTCGCGGGTGAACGCGGCGGTCAGGCCGGCCACGTGATAGACGGTGTCGACGCCGTCGAACGCGGCCGCCATCGCGTCGACGTCGGACAGCGACGCGCGCACGAGCTCGGGCTGCGCGTCGGTCCGCGCGAGCGCGTCGGCGAGGTTGTCGAGGTTGGCGCTGGCGCGGACCATCGCCCGCACCGCGTCGCCGCCCGCGAGCAGACGATCGACGAGGTGACTGCCGATGAAGCCGTTCGCGCCGGTGACGAGGACCTTCGTGCGCACGAAGCGGGGGATTACCTACCGCGACGCGTCGACGTCAAGGCTGTGACACAGGACCCGAGAGCTTCACCACGCGCCGCTTCGATCGCGGTCTCCTGTCCGCAGCATGCGTGACATACAGCCAGTGTGCGACGCATTTCGCAGTCCACACGCGAGCGCGAGCGCGACTCGGCCGTCGAGTTCGCTGCAGGGCGTGGAGATTGTTGCACTCGAGATTAACTACCAGCGGCCGATGCAGCCGCATGCGGCCGTATCGCGGCGCATCATTTTATGCACCGGTTTAAATAGTTCGCCGATAAGGCCAGCGCGTCGCAATCTGCAACATGTGCAACGAGGCGACAGCGCGCGCTGCACGTGGATCCGCATGCGCTGAGGAACAGAATTTCCGTGACAGCCGCGATACTTTCGCTGTAACTACGCCCGGGCCCCGACATGCCGGGGAGTTCCGTGATGGGCCGCGAAGCCGAGCACAGTTTGGCCGACTTCTACTTCTCGGACAGCGACGATCCGCTCCGTCCGCCCGAGGGCTTCGTGCAGTGGGCCGAGGCCGGCTCCTGGGCGATGTCGATGTACGAGCCCCACATGTTGGGGGCCGTCGCACCGCGCATGGCGATCGAACGCGCCGGCGAACGCAGCGACGTCATCAACCTCAGCTCGTACAACTACCTCGGGCTCGCAACGCACCCGGAGGTCGTCGAGGCGGCGCAGGAGGCCCTGCGCACCTACGGCACCGGGGCCTGCGGATCGCCGCTGCTGTCGGGGCTGTCGGATCTGCACCGCGGGCTCGAGCAGGAGCTGGCGGCGTTCCTCGGCCAGGAGGACTGCATCCTCTTCAACAGCGGCTTCGCCGGGGGAATGGGCACGCTGGCCGGCGTGTTGCGCAAGGGCGACGTGGCCATCCTCGACGCCAAGACCCACCTGTGCTCGATCGACGGCGCCAAGCTGTCGCGCGCCAAGCTGGTGTTCTTCGACCACAACGACCCCGACTCGCTCGACCAGGCGCTGACCGACAGCGAGGGCGCGCGCCGGCTGGTGGTGGTCGAGGGCGTGTACTCGATGGACGGCGACACGGCCGATCTGCCGAAGCTGCTGCCGGTCGCCGAGAAGCACGGCGTCGGCGTGCTGATCGACGAGGCCCACTCGATCCTCGTGTACGGGGCCAACGGCCGCGGCGTGGTCGAGCACTACG
Source organism: Nannocystis pusilla (assembly GCF_026626665.1). GTDB lineage: Bacteria > Myxococcota_A > Polyangia > Nannocystales > Nannocystaceae > Nannocystis > Nannocystis pusilla. Next base: position 3,504,560 of record NZ_JAPNKE010000002.1, on the reverse strand, counting down.
GCGCCGAGAAGTCGATCGGCCTGCAGTTCGCGACCTTCAGCAAGGCGTTCGCCGGCTGCGGCGGCTTCACCGTCGGCCGCGCGCTGCTGCAGTACATGCGCTACTACATCAACGCCTACGGCTTCAGCGCGCTGCCGCCGGCGGTGGTGGCCGGGCTCCGCAAGGCGCTCGAGGTGGCGACCCGCGACAACTCGCTGCGCGAGACGCTGTGGGCCAACACCCGCTACTTCCGCGAGAAGGCGCAGCAGATCGGCCTCGACCTCGGGCATGGCTCGAGTCAGGTCGTGCCGATCATGGTCGGATCGGATCGCCGCCGGCTGTATGAGTTGACGCGCACGCTCCACCGTCGCGGGCTGTTCCTCGCGCCGGTCGACTACCCCTCGGTGCCCGAGGACGGGCTGCGCTTCCGCGTCGCGATCACGGCCGCGCACACGCGCGCCGACCTCGACCGCGCGCTCGAGATCCTCGAGGACACGATCATCCGCGGCCGCGTCGACGGGGCGGCCGAGTGAGCGGGACAGGGTAGGGGGCACGATGAAGACGACGCTGGTGTTCATGTTCCCAGGGCAGAGCTCGCGCTACCCGGGGATGCTCGGCAAGCTGGCCCGGCTGCACCGCCGGGCCGCCGAGGTGCTGGCGCGCTGCAGCGACGTGCTCGGCCGCGACCTCGACGCGCACACCAGCGAGGACAACCCGACGGCGTTCGATCGCAACGTCGACGTCCAGGTCGGCGTGTTCGTCGCCAACCACATGATGCTCAGCATCCTGCAGGCCGAGGGCGTCGACGCCGAGCTGTCGCTGGGGCTGTCGCTCGGCGAGTACAACCACCTCGTCCACATCGGCGCGCTCGAGCTGCCGGAGGCGCTGCGCCTGGTCCAGGCCCGCGGCGAGGCCTACGACGCCGGCCCGCGCGGGATGATGGCCTCGGTCCAGCCGCTCGACCTCGAGACGCTCGAGGAGGTGGTCGAGCAGATCCGCGGCCAGGGCCTCGGGGTGCTCGAGATCGTCAACCTCAACTCGCCGAAGCAGCACGTGCTGTCGGGCGACGCCGCCGCGGTCGAGGCCGCGGTCGCGCTGCTGGAGGACGAGCACTACGTGGTGCCGACGATCATCGAGCGCCAGGTGCCGATGCACTCGTCGCTGTTCGAGCCGGTCGGCGCGGCCCTGCGCCCGCACCTGCAGCGCGCGCGCTTCAAGGCCCCGCGGCTGCCGTACCTGCCGAACCGCCGCGGCGAGTTCATGCCGGCGCCGGGGCCGGGCGTGTTCGTCGACCTGCTCGAGGAGCACGTGCACACGCCGGTGCTGTGGCGCAAGTCGATCGACCGCGTCACCGAGCGCCACCCGGGCGCGGTGTTCGTCGAGGTCGGCCCGCGCCAGGTGCTGCACAACCTGCTCGATCGCAAGTGGTCGTCGCGGCCGAAGTACGCCACCGACAACCGCGACGACGCCGCCTCACACCTGGCCGGCGTGCTCGCGGCGCTGCGCCAGCACCTGCCGCCGACCCCGCGCAAGGACGTGGCCCAGGAGGCGTCGTGGACGAGCTGAGCGGCCTCGACGCGCTGATCAAGCAGCACCGCCGGCGGCCCGTGTTCGTGCCCGGCGAGGGCAGCACGCCGGTCGAGTTCGGCCGCGCCGCGATCGAGCGCATGCTGCCGCACCGCGACCCGTTCCTGTTCGTCGACGCGATCGACGCGGTCGAGCTGCCGCGCACGCCCGAGGACCCGGGCATGATCCGCGGCGTGCGGACGATCGACGCCGGCGACGCCGTGTTCGCCGGCCACTTCCCCGGCGACCCGGTGTACCCGGGCGTGCTGCTGGTCGAGGCGATCGGGCAGCTCGGGATCTGTCTCTTGCACCTCATGGCCAAAGGGACAGCCAGCATCGACGCCGCGGACGCGCCGGCGCGCCTGCGGCTGCTCAAGGTCCACCACGCCCTGTTCCAGGGCGGCGTCCGCCCGGGCGACCGGCTGACGCTGCTCGCCCGCTCGCTCGAGCACAGCGACTACGTCTCGACCTGCGTCGGCCAGGCCCTCCGCGGCGAGGAGGTCCAGGCCCTCGCGGTGTTCGAGGTCTACTTGATGGACTGACTCCCCCAGAAGAGCACGCATGGTCTCATCGCAGGCACAATCGCCCCGCCGCGTGGTCATCACCGGCCTCGGCATCAACACGCCCCTGGGCGACGATCTCGACACCTTCTACGCCAACCTGGTCGCCGGCAAGTCGGCGATCACGCGCTGGAAGTGGCACAACAACGACGGCGTGTACTCGAAGATCGGCGGCGATCTGTCGGAGTACGACGTCAAGGCCAAGCTGGCGCGCCTGCGCGACGTGCTGCCGGCCGAGGTGCACAAGCGGGCCCGCCAGCGGCAACAAGGCGCCGTTCTCGACGTCGCTGTCGGTGCTGTGCGCGGCCGATGCCTGGCGCGACGCGGGCATGGTCGAGGTCGCGGACCCGACCCGCTGCGCGGTGCTGGTCGGCGGCCACAACCTCAACGAGCGCTACTTCGCCGACAACTACGTCACCTTCCAGACGGAGGACCCCGACTACATCGACTCGATGGCGGCGCTGCACATGCTCGACACCGACCACGCCGGCTCGGTGAGCGAGATGCTCGGCTGGAAGGGCGCCTGCTACACGCTCGGGGGCGCGTGCGCCAGCGCGAACGTGGCCCTGCGCAACGCGATCGACGAGATCCGCCACCACGACCACGACATGGCGATGGTGGTCGGCGCGGTGCTCGACTTCTCGCAGATGGGCGTGCACGCGATGGCGCTGCTCGGCGCCATCACCTTCGAGAGCTTCAACGACACGCCCGAGCTGGCCAGCCGGCCCTACGACTCGCGGCGCGAGGGCTTCGTGCCGTCGCACGGCGCCGGCGCGCTGGTGCTCGAGGAGCTCGGCCACGCGCTGAAGCGCGGCGCGACGATCTACGCCGAGGTGCTCGGCTGCACCTCGACGTCGGACGGCTGCCACCTGCCGTCGCCGTCGACCGAGGGCCAGGCGCGCACGCTCGAGCGGCTGCTGCGGCGCGCGCAGGTGCGGCCCGACGAGATCGACTTCGTCTGCGCCCACGCGACCAGCACGCCGCTCGGCGACCTGTCCGAGCTCAACGCGATCCGCAAGGTCTTCGGCGACCACGCCAAGAAGCTCAAGATCAACGCGCCGAAGTCGATGCTCGGCCACACCTGCTGGTCGGCGCCGGCGGTCGAGACCGTGGCGGCGATGCTGCAGATGCGCGGCGGCGTGCTGCACCCGTCGATCAACATCGACGAGCTCGACCCCGAGGTCGACGTCGACGTGTGCGCCAACAAGGCGGTCGAGCACCGCATCGACCTGATGGTCAAGAACTCGTTCGGCTTCGGCGGCCTCAATTGCTGCGCGCTGTACCGCCGGTGGGACCCGAACAGCCTGTGAGCCGCGCCATGAACTTCTTCGTCACCGGAGGCTCGCGGGGCATCGGCGCCGGCATCGTGCTCGAGGCGGTGCGCGCCGGCCACGACGTCGCGTTCGCGTACCGCAGCAACGACGACGCGGCGCGCCAGATCGAGGCCGAGGCGGCGGCGATCCGCCCGGGCGCGAAGGTCAAGGGCTACGCGCTCGACGTGAGCCGCTCGGACCGCGTCGGCGAGGTCGCGGACGCGGTGCTCGAGGACTTCGACAGCGTCGAGGCGATCGTCAACTGCGCCGGCATCAACCGCGCCAACCTCGTGGTCTCGATGTCCGACGAGGAGTGGCACGACGTGCTCGCCACCAACCTGCACGGCCCGTTCTACGTCGTGCGCGCGTTCCTGCCGGCGATGCTGGCGGCGCGCTTCGGGCGGATCGTCAACATCTCGTCGATCCAGCACAACGGCGCGGCCGGCCAGGCCAACTACGCGGCCAGCAAGGCCGGCCTGCACGGCTTCACCCAGGCGCTCGCCAAGGAGTACGGGCGCAAGGGCATCACCGCCAACGTCGTCGTGCCGGGCTTCTTCGACACCGACATGACGCGCGAGACCATGCCGCAGGCGGCCAAGGACTACTGGCAGCAGTACTGCCCGATGCCGAAGGGGCGCATGGGCACGCTGGCCGAGCTGGCGGCGACGGTCCTGTTCCTGGCCACGGGCGGCAGCTTCATCAACGGTCAGGTCGTGCCGGTCACGGGCGGCCTCGACTGGACGTACTGAGAGGGAGGACGGCGATGGCGCACCACCGGCCGCGCGTGGGCATCGAGCGGATCACGGCGTACCCGTGCACGCTCTCGCTCGACATGAAGCTGCTCGCGGAGGCGCGCGACCACGATCCGCGCCACCCGCTCGAGGAGCTGTGGGTCAGCGAGCGCTCGCTCAACCCGACGTGGGAAGATCCGGTGACGATGGCGGTCAACGCCGCGCTGCAGATCGTCCGGCCCGAGGACCGCCAGGACATCGAGCTCGTGATCGTCGGCACCGAGTCGTCGGTCGACTTCGGCAAGCCGATCTCGACCTACGTGCAGCGCTACTGCGGGCTCACGGCCAACTGCCGCAATTTCGAGACCAAGCACGCCTGCTACGGCGGCACCGGCGGTCTGATGATGGCGGCTCACTGGGTCGCGTCGGGCGCGGCGCCGGGCAAGAAGGCGCTCGTGGTCTGCACCGATCAGAGCCGCGTGCACCTCGGCCAGCCGTGGGAGTACGTGCTCGGCGCGGCGGCGACGGCGATGCTGGTCAGCGCCCAGCCCGACGTCCTCGAGCTCGACCTCGACACCTGCGGCTACTGGACGCAGGAGATCTTCGACACCTACCGCCCGACCTCGACGAAGGAGGTCGGCCACGCCGACACCAGCCTGTACGGCTACCTCGACGCGCTCGAGGGCGCCTACGACCACTTCGTCGCCCGCTCGGGCATGGTCGACTACGACGCCGAGTTCGCGCGCCACATCTACCACGTGCCGTTCGGCGGCATGACCTTCCGCGCCCACCGGGCGCTGCTCCGCCGCGGCCCGCACGAGATGTCGCTGCGCGAGGCCAGGGCTCACTTCGAGCGCAAGTCGAAGCAGGCGCTGCGCTTCAACTCGCGCTTCGGCGGCACGTACACCTCGGCGACCTTCATCGCCATGCTCGGCCTCATCGACGCCGACCCCGAGCTGCGCGCGGGCGACAAGGTCTCGATCTTCTCCTACGGCTCGGGCTCGTGCGCCGAGTTCTACCGCGCGACCGTCGGCGAGCGCGCGCGCGAGCAGGTCGCCAGTCAGCACGTCGGCGCCGGCCTCGATCGCCGCATGCCGCTCACCATCGACGAGTACGAAGCGCTCGAGCGCCAGCGCGCCGCGTACATCGACCAGAGCGACTACGAGGTCGACCAGTCGGGCCTGCGCGGGCTCTACGAGCGCGCCTACGCCGGCAAGGGCCGCCTCGTGCTCGACGCGGTGCGCGGCTACCAGCGGGAGTACCGCCTGTCCTGAGGCTCCGACCATGCCGCGCACGTCCCTCGCCACGCCGGCCGCGCCGCCCCTCGGCGGCGTGCGGCCCGGCCGCTCGTTTCATCGTCTCAGCACTCCGGAGGTGATCGCGTGCGCGTCCGCTGCGAAGAGGGCGAGCTAGTTCATCGGCTGTTCCTCGGGACAGGTCCCGGAGGACATGTCGCATTGGACACCGACGGGATCGCCGCGCTGGCCGAGGCGGTCGAGCAGGCGGTCGCCGGTCCGGCGCGCGCGCTGGTGATCGCCAGCGAGGGCCCCGAGTTCTGCGCCGGCATGGACCTCGCGGCGGCGCTGCGGACCCCGTCGGCGCAGATGCGCGAGGCCATGCAGCGCTTCGCCAGCTGCCTCGAGCTGCTGGCCAGCGCGAAGCTGGCGACGATCGCGGTGGTCACCGGCGCGGCCAGCGGCGGCGGGGTCGGCCTCGCGGCCGCCTGCGACCTTGTGGTGGCGGCGCCGGGGGCCACGTTCGCGCTGCCGGAGCTGCGCTACGGGCTGGTGCCGGCGGTGATCTTCCCGGCGCTGGAGGCCCGGATCGGCGCGCGGCGGACCCGGCGGCTGGCGCTGACCGGCGAGCTGGTGACCGCGGCCCAGGCCGAGCCGTGGGGCCTCGTCGACGCGGTCGCGGACGACCCGGACAAGGCGCTGCGCGGGCTGTTGCGCTCGCTGCTGCGCGCGCGCCCGCAGGCGGTGGCGACGCTCAAGCGGATCACCGGACCCGCGGGGCAGGGCGGGGTGGCCCAGACCGCGGCCGACCTCGAGGACCCCGAGCTGCGGGCGGCGCTGGCGGCCCTGCTGGCCGAGGGCCAGGCGCCGCCGTGGTTCGTCAGTCTGAAAGGACAGGAATGAACGCGCATGTCCAAACAGACAGCCTCGTCGAGGTGACGCTCGAGCGCGACGGCGTGGCCGTGCTGACCATGCGCGACGCGGCCGGCAAGAACGCGTTCGGCCGCGCGTTCGTCGCGACGTTGACGCGCGCGCTCGAGGACCTCGGCCGGCGCGCCGACGTGCGCGTGGTCGTGATCGCCGGCCTGCCCGAGGTGTTCTCCGCCGGCGGCGACCGCGACGTCCTGCTCGGCCTCGCCGACGGCACGATCGCCCCGTACGACCTGCTGCTGACGCGGGCGCTGCTCGAGGTGCCGGTGCCGACGATCGCCGCGATGGCGGGGCCCGCGGTCGGCGGCGGCCTGGTGTTCGGCCTCGCCTGCGACATGGTCGTGATGGCCCGCGAGAGCCGCTACGGCGCCAACTTCATGGACCTCGGCTTCACGCCGGGGATGGGCGCGACGCGCCTCGTGCAGTTCGCGTTCGGCGAGTACGTCGGGGCCGAGATGCTGTACGGCTCGCAGTACTTCCGCGGGGAGCATTGGCGGGGCGCGGCCAGGTCAACGCGGTCGTGCCGCGCGCCGAGGTGCTGCCGCGGGCGCTCGACATGGCGGCGCGGATCGCCGACAAGCCGCGGGCTGCGCTGCTGTTGCTCAAACGTGCGCTGGCGTTGCCGCGGCGACGGGCCTTCGAGGAGGCGCGCACGGTCGAGTCGATGATGCACGAGGTATGCTTCGCCGACCCGGAGACGGTGGCGCGGATCCGCACGAACTACGGGCCAGGCCAGGGAGGATGACGCTTGCTCAATGACTTCAAGGACAGGGTCGTCTTGATCACGGGCGGGACGCGCGGCATCGGCCTCGCGTGCGCGCTCGCGTTCGGGCGCCAGGGCGCGCGCACGGTGCTGACGCACCGCTGGGGCTCGGCCGACGAGGACGCGCTGAAGGCCCGCTTCATCGCCGCCGGGGGCCCGGCGCCGCTGGTGATCGAGGCCGACGCGTCGCGCGAGGAGGACACCGACAAGCTGACCGCGCGGCTCAAGGAGGAGTGCGACGGCGTGTGGGCGTTCATCAGCAACGTCTGCGTGGTCCAGCGCGGCGAGGGGCCGGAGAAGCACACCCGGCGCGCGCTGTACAAGAGCCTCGAGTACTCGAGCTGGCCGTTCGTCGGCTACCTGCAGGCGCTGCACGCCGCGTTCGGCCGCTACCCCCGCTACGCGCTGGCGATGTCGTCCGACGGGCCCGACACGCACTACCCCGGCTACGACTACGTGGCGGTGGCCAAGGCGGTGCTCGAGACGTTCGTGCGCTACATGAGCACGCACTTGTACGAGCACGGCTGCATCGTCAACGCCCTGCGCACCCGCCAGGTCATGACCGAGAGCTACGAGCAGATGTTCGCCGCCCAGCAGCGCGAGCTGGCGAGCAAGTTCCCCGAGTTCGCGTGCACCGTCGACGAGGTCGCCGACACGACCCTCGCGCTGTGCAGCGGGCTGTTCGACGCGATGGGCGGGCAAGTGCTGACGCTCGACCGCGGCGCGGCGTTCGTCGACAACGTCGCCACGCTCGGGCCGCGGCTCGTCGGCGGCAGCGACAAGGAAGGAGCTCCGGCGTGATCCTCCGCAACGACCTCAAGGGCAAGGCCATCATCGTCACCGGCGGGACGGCGGGCATCGGCCTGGCGACCGGCCTGCTGTTCGGCAAGTACGGCGCGCACGTGTACCTGACGCACCGCTGGGGCTCGGCCGACGAGGACGAGCTGCGGGCCCGGTTCGAAGCCGCGGGCGCGCCGGCGCCGACGATCGTCGAGGCCGACGCGTCGCAGGACGAGGACACCGAGGCGCTGATGGAGGCGGTCAAGCGCGACCACGACGCCGTGTTCGCGCTGATCAGCAACGTGTCGTTCGCCCACGTCAGCAAGTCGCACGAGGACCTCGACAAGAAGAGCTTCCTGCGCAGCCTCGGCTACAGCGCGTGGCCGTTCGTCGGCTACCTGCAAGCCATCCGCGAGACCTTCGGCCGCTGGCCCGCTACGCGGTGGGAATGTCGTCGCGCGGGCCTGAGTACTTCCTCCCGGGCTACGACTTCGTGGCCGCGAGCAAGACCGTGATGGAGACCTTCTGTCGCTACCTCACGGCAGATCTGCTCAGTGAGGATGTTCGCATCAACATCCTGCGCGCGAACCCGGTCGAGACTGCATCGCTGGAGGCCACCTTCGGGCCCGACTTCGTGCCGTTCTGCAAGAAGTACTACTCGGAAGGCTGGTTCATCGACCCCGACGAGGTCGCGGCCGCGGCGCTGGCCCTCTGCAGCGGCCTCATGGACGGCGTCAAGGGGCAGATTCTGCTACTGGACAGGGGCCTCGGTTTCGCCGACAACGTCGTTCGCCTGTTTTCGGCGCGCGAGCGCCACGGGCTGAGTTTTGACCTTCGCTTCCTGCGAGATTCGCTGCGGGCAACCTGCACCGCGCCCACCAAGGAGAACCGAGAATGAGCACCCGCGATGATGTCTTGGCCGTCGTCAAGCGCCACCTCGTGGACACCGTCGAAGGGATCGATGCGGCCCAGGTCGACCCCGCCAAGTCGATGAAGGACCTCGGGGCCAACAGCCTCGACATCGTCGAGGTCGTCTCCTGCAGCATGCGCGAGCTCAAGGTGAAGATCCCCGCGCCGAGCTCAACAAGCTGACGAACATCGACGAGCTCGTCGACCTGCTGCACAAGACGGTGCAAGAGAAGCAGGCCGCGGCGTCCTGAGCGCCGCCGGCGTGTGTCCCCGCGGACAGGGTCCCGGGACATGACCGATCGGCCAGACACGTTCGCGCCCGCGCTGCGCTCGCCGCAGCCCGGGCGCGCTCGTCGTACCTGGACCTCGCGCGTCGCTTAGCCGGGTGGCTCGAGCGCAGTCGTGCGCGGCGCTGGCGCTGGGGTGCGTCAGGCCTTCGGGGCAGGTGTGGACCTCGGGCGGAGAACGCGGCGAGGCGGTACGCCTGGCCTTCGGGTCAGGTGTAGACTCGTTCGCTAGTACAGCCGCCCCGAAGTTCTTCGAGGGTTGTTAGGCCTGTGGCGTGAGGACCCACCCGAAGTCCGCGACGAGCGCCTCGAGCAGTGCGTCGCGGGGGGCGCGGAGGGGAGTCGGTTGCCAGCGGCCCGTGTGGGTGGCCATCTCAAGCTGCCAGATCTGGCCGGCCACGCGGCGCAGGCGAGCGTGCGGGATAGGGTCGTTTGAGGGACCGGACTCGAGGGTGATGAGCGCCCCGCGGTGGCGGACGCGGATGTGCGCGAGGTTTGGACGACGGCGAAAGAACTGTTCGACGGCGCGAAGGTCGTCGTCCGTGTCGGGGACGGCGCGGCGGGCGGTGGTTCGAGGGCGGCTCATGAGGCGAGTCGCCGCTCATTCTGGACGAAGTGGCCGCGGAAGGTCCAGTTGAACGGGTGGGCCTCCTTGCGGTTCCAGTGCCGGATGAAGCCCCTCACGGCGCGAAGCAACGCGTCGGCGTCGGGGAAGTCGGCGTGGCGCAGGACGCGACGCTGGAGCAGCGAGAACCAGATCTCGATCTGGTTGACCCACGACGCGTGCAGCGGCGTGTAGACGAAGTGGAACCGGCCGCCGTGACGCTTGTTGAAGCGGGCCCAGCGCTCCTCTCGACCATCGTAGTGGATGTTGAGGTTGTCCCAGACGACGTACACGTCGCCGGTCGGGTACTTGCGCGCCAGGCCCTCCATGAATGCGACGAGGTCCTTGGCTTCGCGCCCTGCCTTGCACTCGCCGAACAGCTCGCCGGTGCGAACATCGAAGGCGCCGAACAGGCACCACGTACCACGTCGGATGTACTCGAACTCGAAGCGACCGGCCCGTCCAGGGGCCGGAAGCTTGGTCGGAAACCGGCGTCCGAGTGCTTGCATGCCGGTCTTCTCGTCGACGCAGATGACATGAGCCTCGTCCGGCGGGTGATGATAGAGGTCGCAGATATGCTGTACTTTGGGACAGAACTCAGGATCGGGGCTGTGCAGCCACAACCTCATCTTGTGAGGTCTGAAGTCCTCGTTGCGGAGGATCCTGCCCACCTCGGACACGCTGAGCTTCACGCCCGTCTCGCGCAGCAGCACCTTCGCCAGGGCCCCGTAGGTCCACGTGGTCTGGTGCTTGACACCGTGGTTTTCCGGCTTGTCGCATGCGAGCTTGATGAGCTCGCACCGCGTTGCCGCGGAGACCCGCGCTGGACGGCCGCTGCGCGGCAGATCTGCGAGCGTGCTCACCCGGCCGTCCTCGGCGAAGCGCTGGCGCCACTGCCTCACGGTGTCGACGTGGCAGCCCACTCGCCGAGCAATCTCGGCGTTCGGGAGCCCTTGGGCCGCCAGCAGCACGATCCTGGCTCGCTGAACCAGGCGCGCCTCGATGCAACGACTCCGCGCCAGCGCCTCCAGCTCCTTGCGGACGGACGGCGCCAGGCGGAGTCGCTGCGCTCTCGGTCCCGGCACACCAATGAGATCGTTTTCGCGCGCTCTCTATTTCAAGGCCTACGGCCCCTTCAGCGATGGATCCAGGTGGATCCATGAACCGCCGCCGTCGATAAACCCCTGGAGAACTTCGGAGCGGCTGTACTAGGCAGCCGGAGGACCAGCGCCGCGGCGAACCGGCGCACCTAGGCCCGAGGCCAGGCGCGGCCTTCGGGCGCCGCAGGCAGCGTTTCGGCGTTACATCTGGCCTGAGGGGCAGGTGCGGACTTCAAGCGGGTCAGCGCTGCGGCGAGGATGCGCCTGGCTTTTGGGTCAGGTGCGGACTCTGTCGGGGGTAGCCGGCGGACTGGCGCCGCGGTGAACCGACGCACCAGGTTTGAGGCCAGGTGCGGCCCTCGGGCGCGGCAGTCGGCGGGCAGCGCTGCGTCGTCACACTTTGCCTGAGGGGCAGGTGCGGACTTCGGGCGCGCTGCGGCGAGGATGCGCTCTGGCCTTTGGGCCAGGTACGCGGCTCGGTTGAGCCCGCGGGTCGGCGCGCAGTCATCACCTGACTTGCAGCTCAGGCGGGCGGGAGTCGGCGGACCAGCGCCTCGGCGCGGCGCCAGGCCGACACGACCAGCAGCGCCCACACGTTGAGCCCGACCGCGACCGCGAGCGCGGCTGTCCAGAAGGACAGATCGAGCCGGATCGCCGCGGCGGCGGTGGCGACGTAGAGCAGCGCGAGGTGGGTGTCGTGGCTCAGCGGCGCTGCCATGCGCAGCGGCGGGGCCAGCAGCGAGCGGGCCGCGCCGGGGGTGGGACGAGGGCCGGTGTGCTCCGGCCCGAGCAGCGCGGCCGCGATGTCGTGGAACACAGCGGGGCCGAGCCCGCGGGACAGCGCGGCGACCGAGGGCCGCGGCGAGGGCGGCGCTGTGTCGCTGCCTGCGCCGGTCAGGTCGCGGAAGCGGCGACGCAGCTCGGCGTGCAGCCCGACGTGGATCAGCGCGCTGACCAGCGCCACCGACGCGAGGGTGCAGGCCCACGGGTTGGCCGGCGCCGCTCGCAGCGTCAGCGCGACCCAAAAGGCGGCGCCGATCGTAAACTCGAGCGTGCCGGCCTCGGCCTCCGCGGCGCCGGCGAGGAGGCGGCGACACCGGCTGGCGACGGTGAACGCGAACAACAGCCAGGCGGGGAAGATCCAGTCGACGCCGCTCGGCGCGGCCAGCAGCACGGCGACGGCGCCGGTGAGGCCGACCACCAGTCCGGCGAGGGTGAGCAGCTCGACGCTCGGCGCCGGTCGCACCCGCTCGAGGACCCACGCTGCGAGCGGCCGATGGAGGTGGCGATCGAGAGTTCCCTCGGTGATCGGATCGTCGTCGGCCATCGCCTCGGAGGGTGGGCGGGGCCTCGGGCCCTGTCAAGCGAGCCCCGGCGCCGCCACAAACCGCTCAGGAGCGCGGCTTGACGTTGTCGGGGACGACGAGCCCCTGCCCGTCGACGGTCTTCCAGAAGGCGGGCCAGCGCGAGATCTCGCGCAGCGTCGGCAGCACGTCGACGGGGTTGTGCGGGTACGTGCGGCGCAGGAACAACACCGCGGCCTCGGCCGACGGCGCCTCGAGGAAGTGCGCCTCGCCGGGTGGGTACTCGTAGCGGAATTTCAGGAGAGGCGGGGTCACGGGGCGGGCTTCCGACGGTGGGTATCCCACAGCACTTCGGGGACGGCGAAGGCGTGGGCCGCGGCGCGGGCGACGACGAAGAACCAGTCGCTCAGGCGATTGATGTAGCGGACGGCCTCGGGGCGGACCGGCTCGACGCGGGCGAGGGCGACGACGTTGCGCTCGGCGCGGCGGCACACGGTGCGCGCGAGGTGGGCCCAGGCGCCGAGCGGCCCGCCGCCCGGCAGGATGAAGCTGCGCAGCGGCGGCAGGTCGTGGTTCCACGCGTCGAGCTCGTGCTCGAGGCGCGTGACGTCGGCCTCCTCGACCTTGAGCGGCGCCTTGCCCTCGGTCGCGCCGGGCGTCGCCAGCTCCGCGCCGAGGTCGAACAGCTCTTGCTGGATCCGCGCCAGCGAGGCGTCGAGCGCGGCCAGGAACTCGCGGCGCTCGCCGGGCTCGCCGACGCGGGAGAGCTCGACGCGCAGCACGCCGATCACCGCGTTGAGCTCGTCGACCTCGCCGTAGGCGGCGACCCGCGGGGTGTCCTTGCCGACGGTGTCGCCGCTGGCGAGCATCGTGTCGCCGCAGTCGCCGAACTTCGTGTAGACCTTGCTGATGTAGACCACGGGGCTGTCCGATCGGCCAGGTTTATTCGGGCAGGTGCTCGGGAGCAGGTGCCGAGGGACATGCCCGTGAGGACATGTCCCTCAGGACAGTCGGCTCAGCGGCCCTTCAGCGCGGCGATGAGGCGCGGCTGGAGCTCGGGGATGATGACGAACACCCAGCCCAGCTGCGCCTTGACGCCGTCGACGAGGATCGCCCAGCGGTGGCGATCGTCGAGCTCGATGACGAAGATCAGGAGGCCGTTGTCGCCCTCGATGATGAACTTGTTGATGCCCTTGGCGAGGGCGTCCTCCGAGCGGGTCAGCGCGTTGTGCAGCTGCTCGGACAGGCGGTTGAACATGGCGCACGCCTTGGGCGCCGAGTTGATGCCCGCGAGCGACATGCCCGAGGCCTTGCTGATGATGTCGACGCTGATGAGGCCGCCCATGAGGTGGTCGTCGAGCTCCTCGAGGATGGCCTTCACGACCTTGAGGTCCATGTCTGACAGCTCCTTGTCGCGCGCTGCAACGTTGGGGGCGGCCGCGTAGGCCGGCGTCGGTGGGGTGAGGGGCAGCGGCGGAAGTGGCGGGACGGTGACCGGCGCAGCTCGCTGCGGCTTCTCGATCACCGGCACCGGCGGAGGGGAGGGCGGCGTCGCGGCACGTGGCGGTGGCTCGCGTTGCGGCGGCGGCTCGCTGCGCGGCGGCTCGCTGCGCGGCGGGGGCTCGTTGCGCGAAGCCTCGTCGCGCTGACGGGCCCGGTCCATCAACAACGCGACGATCGAGGTGTGTCGCACCGTCTGCGGGCAGTTCTCGGGCAACTGCGAAGACGAGACGCTCCCCTCGCGCCAGTCGAGGATCGTGTTGACGGCGTCGTCACCCTGGGCCGCGCCGGTCTCGGCGTGGACGAGGTTGCCGCCCTGGAAAAACATCGCGCCGACGCCATGCGGCGACTCGACGGACAGCTTGATCGACATGCGCGACGTCTGCGCAAGTTGCAGGATGTCCCAAAGTTCAAATCCACCGATCTGGGCGATCGTGGTTGCCATTATTCGCCTCCCCGTGGCCCACGTGGGCCGCGACCGCGATCGGAGGGACAGCTCCCGCCGATGTTGGTCTGGGTACAATACCGCGCCTGCTCATATCTTTGGGACAGGTTCTTCACGCGAGCCTGCGGCGACGCCATCTCAGCCCAGGTCCGTGGGGCCGTAACGGCGTCGCGTGTGTCCCGTCTCACTCGGATTACGAGGTTTGGCGTCCGAACTAGCATCCGCGCTCGCCGGGCAAGCCTGCGGTCAAGGCTTTTCGCCGGCCACGCTAACACCAGCTTCGGAAAAAGCTACGTTGGAGACACCGGACACGCTGCGCGCTGAGTGCGCAGCGCCGCACGAGTCTCCCGGGACCTGGCCGCCCGACCCTGCTCGCATCCCGCGTCACCGCAGCAGGGCGTAGGCCGACGTCACCAGCAAATTGGCGATCGCCAGGGGCATCGCGGCCCGCTCGAGAAAGAAGAGAGCAGCGCGCACGCGAGCCGGTGGCCGGCGCGTGCAGCCGCTGCACGAACCACACGACCGCAGCGATCTTCGCCGCCGCCACGACTGCGCCGATGAACAGCACGAGGCCGTGGCCGCTGCCGGCGAGCGCCGCCGCGGGCAAACCACCGCCGAGGAAACAGGCGACGAACGCCGCTGCGAAGGCGAGTCGCTCGAGCCGTCCTGCCGGCGGCGCGGCCGCGGCCGCGAGGGCCACGGCAGCGGCGATGGGTTGCACGAAGATTCCCCAAGAGGAGGGATCGCAGCTCCGCCGACGAGCCCCGCTGCTTGCTCCCCCACGAGCCGCCGTGGATCGAGAGTCCCAAAGGCCAGCAACGGACCGGCGAATGCGGCGGCGAGGGCGAGGTCGCGCGACGCGAGGCGGCGGGCCAGCGCAGCCCGGTCGACGAGGCGACCGAGGCCGGCGAACACGAGGGCGACGAGATAGACGAGCCAGCCTTCACCGACGGCGATCAGCGACAGCGAAGCACCGCCCCGACCCACGGCGCACTGCTCGACGTCCGCCGCCGAGAGGCTGCTGCCGACGCCGTCGAAGCACAGGCCGGGACCGAACGGGAACAGCGCCAGGGCGGCGAGCACGGGCAGCCAGGTGGTCCAGTTCAGCCGGGTGCGACGCGTCGAGATCCACGCCAGCGCGACGAGCGCGAGCGCCAGGGCGGTGCGGATCGCCGTGCGCCGCAGATCGCTCGCGAGGTCGGGCGGCTCCCAGCGGAGCTCGACGATCTGGGGCGCCTCTCCCGCCGCAAAGAGGAGGCGCGCGCTGCCGGAGCGAGAGGCGCCGGCGCGATCGAAGTGGTCGCGGTCGACGCGGAGGCGCAGGCTCACGGCTCCGCCGGCAGCGATCTCCCGCGGGTACTCGCGGTTCTCGATCGAGAAGGCGCCCCAGTCGGGGGTGCGGGTGTCGAAGCGGATCCGCGTCAACGGCACGGGCGCCGCGCCGTGATTCACGAGCCGCAGCTCGAGACGCTCCGCCGCCGGCGTGAACACGAGGGTCCCCGGTTCGGGGCGCACGCCCGTCGGCGGCGCGCCGCAGCCGAGCGCGAGCGCGACGAAGAGGACGCAAGGCGCGGTGGGCGAGGTCGCGGCGCGGAGGAGGTTGCGACGCGGAAGCGGCGAGCTCGCGTGCGCGACCAGCGAAGTGGACGGTAGCGATGCGACGTCCACCGACGCGATCTCAGGCGAGGTGCTCGTGTTTGCTTCGAGGGCGCGAAGAAGTGGAAGCGGCGACGCAGTATCGGGCGAGGAGCTCGCCAGCGTCTCAGCGAGACCGCGCATGGCCGAAGCGGACGGAAGCGGCGATTCGACCTCGGGCGGGGCGCTCGCGCTTGCGTCGAGGTTGCGAGGAAGTGCGAGCGGCGATGCGACCTCGAGCCGAGTGCTCGCGCTTGCTTCGGAGCTGCGAAGAAAGAGAGGCGGTGAGACGACCGCGAGCGAGGAGCTCGCAGACAGCTCGTCGACGCCTGGCAGGGCCGAAGCGGGCGGGTGCAGCGGGAAGTCCTGCCCCGCGACCTCGAGCGAGGAGCTCGCACGAACCTCGAAGTCGCGAAGCTGCGACTGGAGCTCGCGCGACATGTCGTCCGGCACAGCGACGTCGCCGACGCTTCGGGCACGACCATTCGCCGAGACGCGCAGCGCGACGTCGCCGCTCGCCGACGCGGGCGCAGGCGAGGCGGCAGCGCGCGGGCGGATCATGGCGCGCGGGTCAGCGAGGGCCACGCGATCGCGGTCGCCAAGCCCAGCAGACCGAGGCCGGCGGCGCTGACCCAAAGGGCAGGTCCTTCCGGACATGTCGTGCTGGACAGACAGACCGCGGCGGTCGGCGCGAACAGGACCAGGGCCAGCGCGAGCGCGAAGCCGAGGCCGGCGAGCGCGAGGAGGCCGCCGGTGTCGACGGGCTGGCGCGGGCGCAGCTGCACCAAGCCCTCGCCGGCGTCGGGCGCGGCTTGCTGCCTCGCCCGGGCGCGGACCAGGCCGGCGAGGACCCCGATGAGCCCGACGGCTGCGACGAGCGGCAGGTAGTCGAGCAGGGGGCCCATTTACGGGATGTTCCCTTCCATGGCCAGCTCGAACACCTCGACGTCGTCGGCGTCCTTGGCCATGAGGAAGGCGCGGAGCGGGCGGTCGCCGCGGTAGACCTTGAGCTCGCTGTGGATCGCGCGAGCCGCTTCCTCGGCCGGGATCCCGAGTTCAAACGCACCCATCAACGGGACGGCGACGCTCGTGAAGCCCTTGACCTTGCAGGCCACCAGCACGGCCGCGGTCGCGCGCAGGACGTCCTCGACCTGGACGCGGCCGCCGGGGCGATCGGTGTTGGGCACGTGGATGAGGTACTTCGCCTTCATCTTGCCGGCCGGCGTCACGAACGCGGCGCCGATCGCCAGCGGGGTGTGCTCCTTCACCATCGCCTCGATCTCGCGACCGGCGAGGTCGCGGATCTTGTTGGCCGGGAAGTGACTCATCACGCCCTCGGAGTTGGTCGGACAGACGAAGGCGTCGACCGCGATCTGCTCCCAGGGCAAGGTCGAGATCTGGATCTCGACGGACTCATTGATGTCGGTGGCCACGCGCGGACCTTACTCAAGCCTGCAGCATCGAGTCCAGCTCGGCGGCGATCGCGGACTCGGGCTCGTTGCGGACGGTCGAGAGCTCACGAATGACCAGGTTCCGGGCGGTCTGCAGCATCTGCCGCTCGCCGTGCGAGAGGTTCTTGGTGTGCTTGAGGAGGCTCAGATCGCGGTACACCTCGCCGACCTCGAACAGCGAACCCGTGCGGATCTTCTCCATGAAGCCGCGGTAGCGCCGGTTCCAGGTCTGGCGATCGCACGGGACCTCGTGGTCGCGCAGCAGATCGTAGAGCTCGTCGATCATCTCGCCGTCGGCGAGGGGACGCATGCCGTTCTCTTCGGCCTTGGCCACCGGCACGATGATCTTCAGGCCGGAGCCGAGGACGCGCAGGTGATAGAACTGGAAGGGGCGCGACTCGATGATTTTCGTCTCGAGGGCCATGACCTCGGCGACACCGTGAGTCGGGTAAACGGCCTTCTCACCAACGTTGAATCGGGGTTGCATCGGCAGTTCGTCTCCAGGCGTTTGCGCGCGCCCCTCTGCACCTCTTGTGCCGCCGACTCGTCGACGGGCGTCGTGGGGACGATTTCCCCACCTTCAGGGTAGTTCGGGACAGTTGGGCCCGGTGCAGTCGGGCTCGGCGCGTCGGCGCAGGGTGCTCCTTAGCGGAAAAAAGGCCCAGGGGGCCGATCGGGGCGATCCTGCGGGTGACGGCGCCGCCTGTGGATGGCGCGGCGGAAAGGGCGAAGAAGCAGCGACAAGCCAAGGGGGTCGGAATTCGGACGGCCGCCCGGACACCGGTCGGCCACTTGCCGGCCATCGCGAGGCCAGCAGTCAGGTGGCTACTGCAGGTGGCTACGATTGTGGCCACCCCGGACGAGCGGGTTTGCCCGCCTGTCGGGCAAAGTAGATAGCAGCCGGGTAAGGCGCGTCCAGTGAAAAGAACGGTGTGAACCTGGCATATCTCACTGCAGGGCCACGATCCGCCATCCCTGAGGAGTCTGCTCGAGCGTCAGGGCGCGCCCGGGCTCGTAGCGCAGGATCGCGCGTTCCATCCCCGGCGTGAACTCAATTGCCCCAGGTTGCTTCAGGAGTTGCTCCAGAAGGTCGGCGCGGCGGTTCCAGTCGTCGCGGAGGCGCGAAGAGAGATCGTCTGCGAGCAGCGCGGAAAGCGCGCCGAGATCGGCCCGCCGGACGGCGGTCAAAAAGGCCCGAATCGCGCTGGCCGGGGTCGAGAGGTCCGGCAAGCCCGGCAGGCCGGTCACGATCTGGTAATGACCGCCGACCTGCGCCCAGGCGAGGACGGCGCCGTCGTGGATGGTCTCGCCGCCCCGCATCGGCGTCTTGAGCGCCGGCGGCAGCGTGTCGAGCGCGGCCTTGGCCGCCGAGCGCTCGGCTGCCTGCGCTTTCCAGCGCGCCGTGAACGCCTCCTTCGAGGTCGCGGCGCGCAGCTCGGGCTGAGCAGGGCGTACGCAGCGGCCGGATCGTCGGCGGCCAGAGCGCGGGCATAGGCGTCGCGCAACGCTTCGGGGCTGCGCGCGCCGCCACCGCCGCGACAGGCCAGCAGCAGCAGACCGACGAGCAACAAGGACGAGCGGCGACGTACGGGCCGCCGAATGCCGGGTGCGCGGAGCGTGGGCAAGGCTCGATGGATTCCTGTCACAAAGGCCAGGTCGGCTCAGGCCTTGGGCCCGCTGCGCTTGTCGAGGATGATGTCGTGCGCGTACTCGTCGCGCGTGGTCGGGTAGTCGATCGTGTAGTGGAGGCCGCGCGACTCCTTGCGCTGGCGGGCGCACTCGATGATGAGGCTGCCGACCAGAGAGATGTTGCGCAGCTCGAGCACGTCGCGGGTGACGCGGAATTTCCAGTAGTACTCGAGGATCTCCTCGCGGATGAGGTCGAGCCGCCGCCGCCCGCGCTCGAGCCGCTTGTCCGAGCGGACGATGCCGACGAAGTTCCACATGGCGGCGCGCACCTCTTCCCAGTTGGCCGAGACCATGACCGCCTCGTCCGACTCGCGCGCGGCGCCCTCGTTCCACGGGCTGACGTGGTCGGGCGGGCCGCGGCCGAAGTCGTCGCAGGCCTGAGCGGCGCCGTCGGCGAGGACGACCGCCTCGAGCAGACTGTTGGAGGCCAGGCGGCAGGCGCCGTGGAGGCCGCTCATGGCGACCTCGCCGATCGCCATCAGCCCGGGGACGTCGGTGCGGCCGTGGCGATCGACGACGATGCCGCCGCACATGTAGTGGGCCGCGGGGACCACGGGGATCGGGTCCTTGCGCATGTCGATGCCGACCGACATGCAGCGGGCGTGGATCGCCGGGAAGCGGCTGACCACGTAGTCGGGATCGAGGTGCGTCATGTCGAGGAACACGCAGCGCTCGCCCGACCGCTTGAGCTCGGCGTCGATCTCGCGGGCGACCACGTCGCGCGGGGCGAGCGAGCCCATCGGGTGCCGCTCGGCCATGAGGTCGCTGCCGTCGGCCCGCCGCAGGATGCCGCCCTCGCCGCGCAGCGCCTCGGAGATCAAGAAGGTGTTGGCGTCGGGGTGGTGCAGGCAGGTCGGGTGGAACTGCATGAACTCGAGGTTGCCGACCGAGGCGCCGATCCGGTAGGCGACCGCGACGCCGTCGGCGGTGGCGACCGCCGGGTTGGTCGTATAGCGGTAAACGCGGCCGGCCTCGCCGGTGGCGAGGACCGTGATCGGGGCGACGAAAGCCTCGACGCGATCGGCGGCGTTGTTGAGGGCATACACGCCGAAGCAGCCGCGGCTGCCGTCGACCTTGGTCCAGCTCAGGAGGTCGATGACGGTGTGGTGCTCGTGGATCGTGATGTTCGGGTGGGCGTGCGCGGCCGCCAGCAGGGCGCGCTCGATCTCGTAGCCGGTGGTGTCGCGGTGATGCACCACGCGGCGGCGCGAGTGGCCGCCCTCCCGCCCGAGCTCGAAGGGGGCGTGCTCGTCGCCGCCGACGCGGTCGAAGTGGACGCCGTAGCGCTCGGCCAGGCGCCTCACGAGGGTGGGCCCGCGCTGGACGGCGTAGGTGACCATGTCACGGTTGCACAGGCCGGCGCCGACGGTCAGCGTGTCCTCGATGTGCTCCTCGAGCGAGTCGTCGCCCGCGAACACGGCCGAGATCCCGCCCTGGGCCCAGCGGGTGTTGCTGGACTCGGCGCGGTGCTTGGTGAGGATCACCACCGGCCCGCGATCCGCGACCTCGAGGGCGAAGTAGAGGCCCGCGAGCCCGCTGCCGAGCACGAGGTAGCGCGCGTGGTGGATCGGCGTGCTGGCAATCATGGTGCTGGGGCGAAAGTAGCAGAGCGGCGGGGCCGGTCGACAAGGGTCCGCCGCGGCGATAGGCTGGGCCCGTGGGAGCAGAACGGCCCATGTCGCGGCGGCAGGCCTGGCAGGTGCAGGGCGCCTGCGCGGCGGTGCTGGCGGCGATTTTGAGCGCGCATCCGGGGCCGGTCGGCGCGGCCGAGCCGAGCTACCGCCGCTACACGGACGCGCAGGGGGTGGTCCACGTGACGCCGGTGCGCGCTGTCGGCGCGGGACGGCGCGAGGTCGAGGAGATGCCGGGCAGCGGCGGCGAAGGCGGGGCGCCGAAGACGGCGGCGGCCGAGGCGGAACCATCGGCGCCGCGCCGAGATCCGCAGGTCGAGGTCGCAGAGGCGCTGGCCGACGAACGCTCGCGCCGCTGGGAGACGCACATCCGCGGGGCGGCGCGGCTGTATCAGCTGCCGGAGTCGCTGGTGCGCGCGGTGATTCACACCGAGAGCAACTACTATCCCGGGCGGTCAGCAGCACCGGGGCGATGGGGCTGATGCAGCTGATGCCGTCGACTGCGCGCTTCCTCGGGGTCCAGCAGCCGTTCGAGCCGCGCCAGAGCATCTACGGCGGGGCCAAGTTCCTGCGCCTCCTGGCCAACCGGTTCGGCGGCGACATGGTGCTGGTGGCGGCCGGTTATTTCTCGGGGGCCGGCGCGGTGCAGAAGTACGGCGGGGTACCGCCACACCCGGGGGTGCGTGCGTACGTGAAGGCGGTCCTGCGCCGGTTCTATGCGTACGAGCGGCTGCTTCAGGACGGGGCCGGCGGGGCGAGCCCCGCGCGGGCGATCGCCGGACCGTGAGCCGCCGCCGATCTCGCAAGACCTCGCGTCTTGTCTTGGACCTGGCCCGAGCTTCGCGGTAGGCTCCCGCGGCTTTCTGTGAAGAGGTACGAAGGCTTCCGCCGGGAGATCCTGAATCTCCCCAACATGATCACCATCGGCCGGGTGTTCCTCATCCCGCCGGTGCTCATGCTGATCGACAAGACCGATCCGTGGCGCTGCGTGCTCGCGTCGCTGCTGTTCACGGTCGCGTCGCTGCTCGACCTGATCGACGGCTGGCTGGCCCGCCGCTCCGGCCTGGTGACGGTGTTCGGCAAGTTCGTCGATCCGCTCGCCGACAAGATCATGGTGGCGGCGGTGCTCATCTATCTGGTGATGGACGACCGCGCGCCCGCCTGGCTGGTGGTGCTGCTGCTGACCCGCGAGTTCTACATCAACGGCCTGCGCTCGCTCGCCAGCTCGGAGAACATCATCATCGCTGCCAGCGCCGGTGGTAAGGCGAAGACGGCGTTCCAGCTGACGGGCATCTCGTTCCTGCTGATGCACTTCCGCTACCGCCTGCCGGGCATCGAGGAAGCGCTCGACTTCCATCGCGTCGGCCTGGTGCTGCTCGGGCTGTCGGTGTTCGTGTCGATCAAGAGCGCGGTCGACTACACGTTCGGCTTCCGCGAGGCGCTGGCGCAGAAGAACGCCGAGTGAGCCGGGCGCGCCAGATCGCGGCGCTGGCCGCGTCGGAGCCGGGCGGCGCGCTGGCGTGGCTCGACGGTGGGGCGGGGCGAGGGTTCGTGGCGCTCGAGCCCGACCTCGAGGTGGTGGCCGACGACCTGTCGGCGTTGCCGACGATCGAGGCGCTCTGGCGGGCCGAGCCGACGCTGCCGTGGTTCGGTTGGCTGACGTACGAGGTCGGCACTGCGGCGCTGCTCGGCCGCCCGCCGACGACGGCGAGCTTGCCGGGGCTGGTGCTCCGCCGCTACCGGGCGGCGCTCGAGCTCGGGGCGCGCGAACGGATCCACGGGGACGCTTGCGCGGGGGCGGAGCTGCTGGCGCGGCTGGCGACCGCTACCTGGCCTTGGGGACAGGACTGGCCGCTCGGTCCGGTCGAGGCGCTGGTCGCTGCCGAGGACTACCGGGGGCGCGTGCGCCGGGCGCAGGAGTTCATCGCGGCCGGGGAGACGTACCAGATCAACCTGACGCAGCCGTTCGTGGCCAGGTGGCTGCCGGAATGGGCGAGTCGGCCGGTGGCGGCCAGGGCGGCGGCCGTGTACGCGGCGGTGCAGGCGGCGACGCCGGCGAGCATGGGCGGCCTGCTGGCGATCGAGCCCGGGCGGCCGTGCGGGCGCTGGGCGATCTCCAATTCGCCGGAGACGCTGCTGGCGATCGAGCTGGGGGCGGGAGAAGACGGGGGCGACCTGGCGCGCTCGTGGCCGATCAAGGGGACGCGCCCGCGAGGGGCCGATCCCGGGAGCGATCGGGCGGCTCAGGAAGAGTTGCAGCGGAGCATCAAAGATCTCGCTGAACATGTGATGATCGTTGATCTTGTGCGCAACGACCTGGGCCGGCTCGCGCGCCCGGGTTCGGTCCGCGCGCCGGCCCGGCCCGAGCTGGTGACGCTGCCGACGGTGCATCACCTGGTGTCGGAGGTCCGCTGCACGCTGCGCGAGGGATGGACGCTGGCGGAGGTGATGGCCGCGGTATTCCCGGGCGGGAGCGTGACGGGAGCCCCCAAGCGACGCACGGCCGAACACATCGAGCGGCTCGAGCAGCGCGCTCGCGGGATCTACTGCGGGGCGATCGTGGCGCTGCTGCCCGACGGGCTGCGCTGCAGCATCCCGATCCGCACCGGAGTGGCCGACGCAGCCGGGCTGTGGCTGCAGAGCGGCGGGGGGATCGTGACCGACTCCGACCCGGAGGCCGAACGCCGCGAGTGCTGGGACAAAGTGCGCGCGTTCGAGCGGTCCTGAGCGGCAGGCTTCGGCAGCCCGGTGAGCTGCTTGGAAGACAGGGCGAAAAACGCGGGCGACGGCGCGCCAGGAAGCGCGGGAGCCTGATCGCGTCGCGCAGGCGGGCCCTCTGGGCCGCTGACCCGGTTTTGCGACGAAGCGCGCAAGAAGCTTGGGCCGAGGGGCGCTTGCCGGGCAGGCGGGCCGAGGGGCGCTTGCCGGGCAGGCGGGCCGAGGGGCGCTTGCCGGGCAGCGGCCGAGGAGGGGGCCTTGCGTGGAGGCGTCGGGCGCGTCTCGGCTCAGAGGGGGCTTGCCGCGGAATGGGGCGCGAGGTCCAGGGTCGGGGGCCCAGGGCATGAATCGAGCCTGGCTGGCCTCCGAAGATAGAGCTTGGTCGCGGCTCAGGGGCGGGCTTCGCCTCGGGCGTATTCTCTTTGGTTTCAGGCGGTTGTGCGTGAAACATCAAGTACGGGATGAGCAACAGGACGCCGATGACGAGGGCGATGTCGGCGACGTTGAAGTTCGGCCAGCACAGACCGCGAGGGTTCCACGGGGAGCACACGCGGATGAAGTCGACCACGCCGTGGGTGAGGTTGCCGTGGAAGTCGGTGTCCTGGCGCAGCAGGCGGTCGTGCATGTTGCCGAGGGCGCCGCCGATGATGCAGCCGATGGCGAAGAAGCCGTAGAGGCGGTCGGTCGGCAGCTTGCGGACGAGGGCGGCCATGTAGACGACCGTCACCAGGGTGACGACGATGAACAGGGGCCGCGAGAAGTCCTGGCCGCGCAGGAAGCCGAAGGCGGAGCCGGTGTTGAAGCTGTAGGACCAGTGGAACCAGTTGCCGATCGCGGCAATCTGCCGGTTCGGCGGCCGGAGGTTGTCCCAGGCCCAGCTCTTGGTCACGAGATCGAGGATCAGAAACACCGCGGCTGCGGACGCGGTGACGAGGATCGGCCGGAGCCGGTTCGATGCTGGCGTGTCGCTCATGTAGGGCCGAAAACCTGGCCAGTGTACCCGAGGCACCAGGGCGAGCAAGCGCAGCCGCCGCTGCTCCGCGGGCCGCAGAGACGGTCGGAAGGGCAGCCGAGAAGGGTTGCGGGTAGGTGGCGCGGTCGCCGCTGCGCGCGCTGACGGATCCAGGATTCGCGGTTCGAGGGGCTGAGCACGACCGCTGAGCGCGACATCCGACCGTCGGTGCGCGGCAGCACGAGGTCCCGAGGGGTGGGGACGTCGAGGCGCGGCAGGGCGGAGGGCGGAGGGTCGGCGCCTCAAGGTGGCAGCACGAGGTCCGACGGGTGGGGACGTCGTGGCGCGGCGCGACTGGCGATGCGTCACCATAGGCGGCACGCAGGCCCGCGGCCGTGGGGCGATACGGCATTGTCAGGTGCCGCAAGTCGCGGCAGTACGAGGCTCAGGCGGAGGGCCGATGGTCGGCGGCGGCTTCGGTGCGCGGCAGCACGAGCAGGAACAGGAGCACCCCTGCGACCAGGACGGCGTCGGCGATGTTGAAGGCCGGCCAGGTCTTGCCGCCCCACAGGTAGACGACGATGAAGTCGACCACGCAGTAGTCGCCGGCGTAGACCCGGACCAGGCGGTCGTGGAGGTTGCCGAGGGCGCCGCCGGCGATCAGACCGATGGCGATGAAGGCGGCCCGGCTGGTGGTCGGCAAGGTCCGCGCGAGGTGGACGAGGTAGCCGACCGCGGCCAGGGTGATGACGATGAAGAAGTAGCGCGCCCAGTCGACGTCGTTGAGGAACCCGAAGGCAGAGCCGGGATTGCAGGCGAAGTCGAAGTGCAGCAGCTTGTCGCTGACCTTCCAGGCGGCCTGGTCTCGCAGGTTGTTCCAGACCCACGCCTTGCTCCAAAGGTCGAGGCCGAGGCTGAGACCTGCGATCACCGCTGCGAGGGCGATCCGCGGTCCGCGTGTGGGTTCGGGTGGGGCGGCCATGGCGGGCGCGGAGCATACCAGGGTCGCGCCCGCAGTGAACCCGTTCGCGAGGCGAGATCCGTGACGTCGACCTCGCACGCACGCCGCGCCTCCGAAGCCGCGGCTCCAGGGACCTCGAAGGGCGGCGCTCGACGTACGCGACGGTGCGTCCCGTTCGCGCTTGCTCGGTGGCGATCCCGGGAGGACAGGCGATGTTCCGCTGCGCGCCGACCGGCGAGGGCCACGGCCGGACGCGAACCGACAGAGCGGAGGAGGCTTCGAGCGCCGCGGGTTCCGACGGAGCAGGCGCAGTCAGGCGAGGCGCGCATGGGCCTCGGGGAGCCTTGAACTCGCCGTGAGCGTCTTGTGGTGGGCGAGGGTCAGCGTCGGCCGGTGGTGAGCACGTTGGCGATCGCCAGGTAGTTCGATGCGGGGGTGCTCGCCCGCTGTTGGGCCTGCTTGCTCACCCTCATCGTGGGTCCCCTGCTTCGAATTCGACGCAGAGCCAGGCGCCGCGGGGGCAGAGACGTCGTGCTTTCCTGCGGCGAGCCCTCAGGCGCGCTGGAGCAGATCGAACAGGGCCGGGCGGCGGCGGCGGGGCCACGTCGAGCGCGGATGGGCGAGCGCTCGCCGGCCGCGAGAGACCCGCTGATCCATGGCCTGGCGCGTCATGCCGTCGAGGGCGACCGGGCGCTCGGCCTGCAGTTCGGTGAGCTCGCGCCGCTCCTCGCCCAGGAGCGCGGCCAGGGCGTTCTCCAGCAGGACGGCCTCGGGCAGGCGGAGCTCGCGGAGGGCGGCGCGGAGGCGGGCGCGCATGCGCAGCTCCTCGCGGGTGTCCTCGCCGGTGTCGCGCAGCTCCTCGGCGCGCGACTGGGCGTCGCGGGCGAGCGACACCGAGGCTGACGCGAGCAGGACGGTCAGCGGGCGAACTTCGGGATCGGCGAGCTCGGGGTGATGGAGGAGCGTCGCGACCTCGGTGTAGGCGATCGCGTCGACGTCGGACTCTTCGCCGCCGACGACCTCGAACTCCTCGCCCCGAAACGCGGTGACGAACAGGCGCAGACGGATGGCCTCGAACACCAGCAGCTTCGCCAGCGCGGCCTGGAGGGCGCTGCGCCGGTCGTCGTCGCCGCCGCGGGCGAAGTCGACGAGCATGTGCTGCAGCGGCGGATTGCCGACTCCGTTGGCGGCGAGCCGCGCCCATGGCTCCAACTCCTCCGGAATTTCGAGGAAGAGGGCGTCGCGCAGGCCCTGGTGGAAGCTCTGCAGCGCCGGGAAACGCGGGTCGCGGACCGCGGTCAACAAAGAAAGGCCCTGGCGGCGCGCGCGCAGGGCCTCGTCGGCGAGGACGTCGAGCTCGGTCTGGAGCTCCACCACATCAAGGGGGCGGCGACGCCGCCACCGGCCGGGAGAGGAAGGAGGTGGGTGACGGCGGCGGCGACGTTCATGGCGTGCTCAGGGTTCGAACCACCCGCCCGAGGCACGCAAGATCAGGGGCTCGCCGGGGTGTGAGAGGGATGCCGGAGGGCCACGCGCAGCAGCGTCTTCAGGCGCGCGTTGCCGACCCGCTTGCCGATCGCGGCCGGACCCGCGGGCCGCTCCCACCGCGGGGGCGGTCGCCCGGCGAGGGCGGCGAGGCGAGCGAAGATCTCGCGCCGCGGGGTGTGGTCGTCGTCGACGACGTTGATGACGCCGCGCTCGTCCGGCGCGAGGGTCAAGGCGGCGAGGACGGCCTGCACTGCGTCCTCGCAATGGATGAGGTTGGTCGGCTGCATGCCGTCGCCCGCGAGGACTGCGTCGTCGCCGGCGCCGCGGTAGAGGCGGAACAGCTCGCGACCCGGACCGTAGAGGCCGCCGAGGCGGAGGATCGTCCATGGCACTGCGTGGCGCGTGCAGGTGTCTCGCACCAGCCCTCGGCCTCGCGCTGCACGCGACCTCGCGGCTCGTCGGGCCACTCGCGGCAGTCGTCGTCGAGCCACGCGTCGCGGTCGGGCAGGGCCGAGGTGGACGAGGTGTAGACGAGGCGGGTGAGCGGGAGGGTGACCGCGGCGGCGAGCAGGCGCCGGGTGCCCTCGACGTAGAGCTCGCGGCGGTCCTGCTGCTTGCCGGGGGCGTAGCAGACGACCAGCGACTGCACGCCGGCGAGGACCGCGGCGATGTCGGCCGGGGCGAGTGCGGCGACGTCGAGCGGGCGGAGCTCGATGCCTTCCGGGACATGTCCTTGCGGCCATGTCCCGGAGCGCGTGGTCGCAAGGACAGGCGGATCGCCGACGCCCCCGGTCGCCGCGAGCGCGGCGGCCACGGGGGCGCCGAGGAACCCGGCGCCGACGACGGCGACCGGGCGAGCGAGAGGGACGCGCCGCTGGGCACGCGCGGCTCGCTCAGAACGACACGCCGCCGCCGAGCAGGAGGTTCAGGCGGGCGATGAAGAAGGCCGGGCAGGCGCCGGGGGCGGCGCCGCAGCCGTAGCCGTAGCGCGGGCCGAAGCTCATGTCGAACTGCGGGAACTGCAGCCACACGATCCAGCGGTCGTCGAGCATGAGCTTGAGACCGACGCCGAACTGCAGGTTCGCGGCGTGGTTCGTGTAGTGGTAGTAGGCGCCGTTGTAGTAGTTCCAGCGGTCCGACAGCAGGTGGTAGCCCAGCGAGACGTTCGGGGAGATGTAGAGGCCGAGGTCGCGCTTGACCTGGATGTCGTAGGTGAACTTGGGCGCGATGACGAAGCCGAAGCGACGGTAGCCGAACTCCTCGTTGAGGAGGACGCCCAGCGCCGGACCGGAGGCGTTGCCGCTGAAGTGGCCGCTGAACTCCTGCGTCAGCTTGAACGAGCCCCAGTAGCCGAAGCCGCCGTAGCGACAGGGGAAGCCGGGTGCTCCGCAGCCGGGGCCGTAGTAGCCGGCGTCGTAGTAGTACGACGAGCCGCCGATGCCCCACGAGGGGCCGATGCCGAACAGGAACTGCATCGGGCGAGTGCCTGGTCGCAGCACTCGCGGAACGGCCGCTTCAGCGTTCGAGGGGGCGACCGTGCTGCCGAGGAGGGCGGCGCCGAGCGCCGCGGTGGCGAGGCCGAAGCGACGTCGGCGACGACCAGTAGTGACAGGCAGGGGACGGTCCGAGGTGGTGGCCTGGGTCATGGAGACTCCTGCGAGCGAGGGAAGGGGCACGCTCCGTAGACCGGGGCGCGCGCAGTGATTCTAACGTGTCTTGCGGCAAGCACGGAAGTTCGGGGTTGCTCGGAGAAACTCCCGGGGGTGAAGGCACCCAAGGCACTGCCGCCGACGCGAGTGTGATCTACGCTGCGGTCGGTGCCAGGTGATCGAGGCGACGAGGCGGCGATAAGCATTCGTGCGCAGACGCGCACGGCTCGTCACCAGCGGCTCGCCGCGGCGATCGAGACGCGTCGGCTCGAGCGCCGGCGGCGAGCGAAGATCCTGGCGATCTGGGCGGCCTTGTCGACGATCGCCGTCATCGTCACCGCGCTCATCCGTGGGGTGTTTGACCCGCTCGAGCTGGTGTTTTTTGCGAGCACGCTGGGGACGATCGCGTTCGCGTCGTTCTCGGGGTGCTCGCTCGCCCGCTGCCGATGATGGAGCGGCAGGCGCTGGCGGGCGCGGACGCGGCGCTGGCCCTGGACCACCTGCCGCCTCGCGTGGCCGAGCTGGCCCGAGAGACACGCGCTGCGGCTCGCGGTCGAGGCCGCCGATCCGGCCGACGCGGCGATCGACGCCTGGGTGTGGAGCTGGATCCGCAGCGTCCGCGAGCTCGGGCCCGAGGAGCGCGAGCTCGTCGCCCACGTCGGGATCTCGACCCACGACGTCGAGGCGGTGCTGCTCGGCGAGGCGCTCGACGCCGGCCCGGCGGACAGCCCTGCGCTGCCGGCCAGGCGCACGGCGGGCGGGGTCCGCGGCTGGCGCCGGTCGAGCTGGCGGTGCTGGTGCGCCGGGTCGAGCTGCTGGCGGAGCACTTCGAGGCGTTCGAGGTGGCGCTGCTGCGCTACCGCCCGGGGACCTACCGCGGGTCCTGAGGGACATGTCTGTCCCGACATGTCCTCCGCGACATGTCCTTCAGGACTCGCGAAAGCTGACCATGACGGCGTGGGCGTCGTGCTTGTGCTCGAAGTTGGTGGCGCGGCGGAAGGCGGTGGCGTCGACGACGATCGGGTGCTTGATGTGGGCGACGGCGCCGGGCGGCAGGTAGGGCAGGCCGAAGCGGCCGGCGCTGTACTTGAAGAGCGGCTCGGGGATCGGGATCGGCTGGCGGCCGGTGCCGCGGGCCAGCGTCGACAGCGGGACGGGCGGCGGGCCGGCGACGTTGTAGATCCCGCTCAGCTGGTGATCGACGGCGCGCACGATCGCCTCGACGCCGTCCTCGTCGTGCATGAAGTGGTAGAGCGGATCGAAGCCGAGGATCGTCGGCACCCGCGGGCCGGCGAGGAAGCTGGCGAGGGTGCCGCGGTGCGTCGGGCCGAGCATGTAGACCATGCGCAGGACGGCGGTCTTGAGCCCGGGCCAGCGCCACAGCGCGGCGGCGGCGAACAGGTCGGCGGCGACCAGGTCGGCCAGCTCGGGGAAGGTCGAGACGGCCAGCGGCGGCTCCTCCTCGGTGCGGTACAGCGGCGCGTCGGGGGCGGCGCCGTAGATCGTGTGGCGGCCGACGAACACGGCCTGCTTGACGCCGAACTCGTGGCAGTACTCGAACACGAGGCGGGTGCCGTGGAGGTTGATGCGCAGCCGCTCCTCGGCGCTGGCGGTGAAGTGGGTGATCGTCGCCATGTGGATGACGACGTCGGGCCGGTGCTGGCGGAACACGTCGGCGGCCGGCCGCTTGCGCACGTCGGTCTGAAACACGTGCACGCCCTCGGGCGCGTCGGGCCAGGGGCGGCGGTCGATGCCGAGGATCTCGTCGCCGCGGGCGCGCAGGCGCAGGGCGACCATGCGCGCGTGGGCGCCGTTGATGCCGGTGATCAAGATCTTCATGGTTCGGAGTCGGTGTCGGTCGGGCCGGAGGTCGAGGAGGGCGCGGCGGAGGACGAGCCGGACGAGCTGTCCTCGGGTTCCTGTGCGAAAGTTCCGTCGGTGCGCTGGCGGTGGAGCGCGCAGCCGCGGAGGACCAGCAGCTTGACGACGCTCTTGACCTGCTCGACGTAGCCCTCGATGACCTCGTCGGGCTCGCGGCCGGTGCCGGGGAAGTGCATCGGCTTGCCGTAGTGGATCTCGCAGCCGAGCGGCAGCGGGAACGGCACGAGGTACGGTGGGACCGGCCAGTAGGGGGCGCCGACGATCTTGGCCAGCGTCTTGGCGTGGTAGATGGTGGGGAGGGCCTCCTCGCCGCCGATGAAGGCGAAGGGGACGATCGGCGCGCCGGTCTGCAGGGCGATCCGCATGAAGCCGGTGCCGAACTGGACCAGGCGGTAGCGATCCTTGAAGAGCTTGCCGGTGCCGCGCGCGCCCTCGGGGAAGATCATGAGCAGGCGGCCGTCCTGCAGCAGCCGCAAGGCGTGCTCGGGCAGGCCGGGGAGCTGACCGACGCGCGAGAACCACTCGGACACGAAGGGCCAGTTGCCGGCGAACTTCTCGACCATGCCGGTGGCGTGGCGCGGGAGGTCGCGGGCGAAGAACAACGATGCGAGCACCATGCCGCCGTCGACCGGCAGACCGCCGGAGTGGTTGCCGACGAGCATCGCGCCGCCGCGCTCCGGCACGTTGTCGATGCCGAAGCACTTCACCCGGAAGTATCTTGTAGAAGACCTCGAGCATCGAATAGAAGACGCCGAGGTGCTTCTTGGAGATCCCGAACGGATCCATGCCGTATTGATTGAACGGTAGCTCGAGACGTTCGAGGCGGTCCCGGACGTCGCGGCTGGTGAGAGTCTCGAGGCGGAACGGTCCCATCCGGCTCGCAGAAGTCTCAGGCGGCGCGGGTCCTGAAGCAAGTCGCACGCGAGAAGCCGCGGCGAGCGAGGTTCTGTGCGGCTCAGGACGCTGCGGTCCGGACCGCGCGCCGGGGCGGAACCACTGCCCAGGCCGCGGCATTTCGAGCGGCGCTCGCATGCCCTCGCGCGCCCGGGCGCGGGCGCGAGGGCGACGCGAAACGACCCCCGGGCCGCGCTAGGGCGTGCACTTCAGCGTGGCGCCGATGATGGTCGAGCTGGCGTTGCCGCCGTGCGAGGTCTTGATCTGGGCGACCTGATAATAAACGGTCTTGGCGATGCCGAAGTCGGGGAGCGGGCCGAGCGAGATGCGCGGGTCCTCGCCGCCGAGCTCGATGGGGACGCCGATGTTCGAACACGGGAAGCCGCCGGCCTCGAGCGGCTGCCCGAGGGTGAAGGCGGTGGCCTTCGCGGCGGGGTCGCCGGTGCGCAGCTTGCAGAACACGTCGGCGTCGGCCTGGTCGCAGCCCGACGCGCCGCCCCACGAGCAGGTGCCGGCGCAGTACAGCTGGGGGACCGACGAGAAGTCGTAGATGCAGTCCTCGGTGCAGCCGACGCCGGCGTGCGGATCTTTGCCGTCGCAGTACTCGAAGCCCTTGGGCTGGTTGATGTCGACCTTGTCGACGATGCCGTCGCCGCAGTGCGGGCCGAGCTTGCCGCAGCCGGGCGCGCAGCCGTTGTAGTTGTTGTCGTTGAAGCCGTCGTCGCAGGCCTCGACGCCGCCCCAGATGAGGCCGTCGCCGCAGGCGGCGGCGACACAACCCTCGAGGCAGGCGTCGTCGTCCTTGGTGTTGCCGTCGTCGCACTCCTCGCCGGGCTGGGCCCAGCCGTCGCCGCACACCGGGAACAGGCACTCGGCGGTGCAGTCGTCGGTGCTGTCCTGGTTGCCGTCGTCGCAGTCCTCGCCCTCGTGCATGATGCCGTCGCCGCACTCGGGCGGCCGACACTTCGAGGTGCAGCCGTCGAGGTCGTCGGCGTTGCCGTCGTCGCACAGCTCGTCGCCCTCCGGGACGCCGTTGCCGCACTCGCCGACGGGCTCGGTGGTGGAGGTGGTGGGCTCGCTGGTAGGGCCCTGCGAGGTGACGCCGGTGTCGGTGGGATCGGTGGTCGCGGTGCCGTCGGTGTCGACGGTGGTCGGATGGCCGGTGACGGTCTGGATGCCGGTCTCCTCGTCCTCGGTGGTCGAGCCGGTGGTCGAGGTCGGTGACCCGGTGGTCATCATGTTCTGCGTCGGTGTGCAGGCCGCGAGCGCCAGCATCCATCCCAATCTGCGCATATCCGAACGTTAGGCCGGCCTCTGCGCGTTTGCAAGCGTGTTTGCCGCGCGCGTCGACGCGAACGTCGAGCGAGCGCAACTCCGCGCCGAACAAACACGAAAGGCCCGGATGTCACCAGGACATCGCGGGCCCGCGCGTGCACGGTGTCGATGCTTACGCGCTGGTCTTGGCCCCGAGCACGCGGGCCATGGTCGAGCCGAGGTCGGAGGGCGTGTCGGCGATCGACACGCCGGCCTCGCGCAGCGCGGCCAGCTTGGCGTCGGCGGTGCCCTTGCCGCCCGAGATGATGGCGCCCGCGTGGCCCATGCGCTTGCCCGGAGGCGCGGTGACGCCGGCGATGAAGCCGACCACCGGCTTGGTGACGTGCTCGCGAATGAAGGCCGCGCCGTCCTCTTCGGCCGAGCCGCCGATCTCGCCGATCATGATGATGCCCTCGGTCTCCGGGTCGTCCTGGAACAACTTGAGGCAGTCGACGAAGTTGGTGCCGTTGACCGGATCACCGCCGATGCCGATGGCGGTGCTCTGGCCGAGGCCGAGCGTGGTCAGCTGATGCACGGCCTCGTAGGTGAGGGTGCCGGAGCGCGAGACGACGCCGACGCGGCCGGGGGTGTGGATGTAGCCGGGCATGATGCCGATCCGGCACTGCTTCGGCGTGATGATGCCGGGGCAGTTGGGGCCGAGCAGGCGCGAGCCGGGCTTGTCCTGCAGGAACCGCTTGGCCTTGACCATGTCGGCCACCGGGATGCCCTCGGTGATGCAGACGATCAGCGGCACGCCGGCGTCCGCGGCCTCCATGATCGCGTCGGCGGCGAACGGCGGCGGCACGAAGATGACGCTGGCGTTGGCGCCGGTCTTCTCGACGGCGTCGCGCACGGTGTGGAACACCGGGACGCGGCCGTTCAGCACGGTCTCGCCGCCCTTGCCGGGCGTGACGCCGCCGACGACCTGGGTGCCGTAGGCGAGCGACTGCTCGGCGTGGAAGAGGCCGACCTTGCCGGTGATGCCCTGGACGATGAGGCGGGTGTTCTTGTCGACGAGGACGCTCATGGCTGGACAAGCTCCACGATCTTGGTGGCTGCGTCGCGCAGGCTGCTGGCGGTGGTGATCGCAAGACCGCTCTCGTCGAGCATCTTCTTGCCGAGCTCGACGTTGGTGCCCTCGAGGCGGACGACCAGCGGGACCTTGAGGCCGACTTCCTTGACGGCCGCGATCACGCCGGTGGCGATCGTGTCGCACTTCATGATGCCGCCGAAGATGTTGACGAGGATGCCGCGCACGTTCGGATCGCGGGTGATGATCTTGAACGCCGCGGTCACGCGCTCGGCCGTGGCGCCGCCGCCGACGTCGAGGAAGTTGGCCGGCTTGGCGCCGACGTACTGGATGATGTCCATGGTCGCCATCGCCAGGCCGGCGCCGTTGACCATGCAGCCGATGTTGCCGTCGAGCTTGACGTAGCTGAGGTCCCAGCTCTTGGCCTCGAGCTCGCTCGGGTCCTCCTCGTTGGGGTCCCGCAGCTCCTCGAGCTCCTTGTGGCGGAAGGTCGCGTTGTCGTCGAACGAGACCTTGCTGTCGAGCGCGAGCACCTGGTCGTCGCCGGTGACGACGAGCGGGTTGACCTCGAGCAGGGCGCAGTCGAGGCGGTCGTAGGCGGCCGCGAGCGCCAGCAGGAACTTGACGAAGCGCGGGGCGACCGGGTCGACGAGGCCGAGCGCGTAGGCCAGCTTGCGCGCCTGGAACGCCTGCAGGCCGACGGCCGGGTCGATGGACTCCTTGAGGATCTTCTCCGGCGTGTGCGCGGCGACCTCCTCGATGTCCATGCCGCCCTCGGTCGAGGCCATGACGGTGTTGCGACCGGTGGCGCGATCGAGGGTGATGGCGATGTAGAGCTCGCGGGCGATGTTCATGCCCTGCTCGACGAGGACGCGCTGGACCTTCTTGCCCTCGGGACCGGTCTGGATGGTCACGAGGGTGTTGCCCAGCATCTTCTCGGCGATCTGCGCCGCGTCCTCGGCCGACTTGACGACCTTGACGCCGCCGACCTCGGGCTGCTCGACGAAGCGGCCCTTGCCGCGCCCGCCGGCGTGGATCTGCGACTTGACGACGACGACCGGGTTGCCGGTGCGCTGGATCAGGTCGGCCGCGACGAGCTTGACCTCGCCGGGGGTGAACGCGACGCCGCCCTGCGGGACCGGCACGCCGAGGCCGCGCAGCAGCTCCTTGCCTTGGTACTCGTGGATCTTCATCAGGTCGCCTGGCCTTTCCCGTAGGGCAGGAGGGCCACCAGCTCGCGCACGGCGTTGGCCGAGACCTCGAGCATGCCCTTCTCCTTGTCGCCGAGCTTCATCTCGATGACCTTCTCGACGCCGCCCTTGCCGAGCACGCACGGGACGCCGATGAAGAGGTCGCTGTAGCCGTACTCGCCACCCAGCAGCGCGGCGCACGGGAGCACGCGCTTGCGGTCGCGGACGATCGACTCGACCATCGCCACCGAGGCCGCCGCCGGCGCGTAGTAGCCGGAGTAGCCGAGCAGGCCGACGATCTCGCCGCCGCCGCCGCGCGTGCGCTGGATGATGGCGTCGATCTTGTCCTGCGGCAGCAGCTCGGTCAGCGGGATGCCGGCCACCGAGGTGTGGCTCGGCAGCGGGACCATGGTGTCGCCGTGGCCGCCGAGGACCATGCCGTGGATGTCGTCGACGCTGACGTTCAGCGCCTCGGAGATGAAGTACTTGTAGCGCGCCGTGTCGAGCACGCCGGCCATGCCGATCACGCGCTCCTTGGGGAAGCCCGACTCGGCGTACATGACGTGGCACATGGCGTCGAGCGGGTTCGAGACGCAGATCAGCACCGCGTTCGGCGAGCGGCTGGCGATCTCGCGGGTCACGCCGCCGACGATCTTGCGGTTGATCTCGACGAGCTCGTCGCGGCTGGTGAACTTGCCGGTGACCGGGTCCTTCTTGCGCGGCACGCCGGCGGTGATCACGACGACATCGCTGTCGGCCGTCTCGTCGTAGCCGTTGCTGCCGACGATCTTGAGGTCGAAGCCCATGACCGGCGCGGCCTCGGCGAGGTCGAGCGCCTTGCCCTGCGGTACGCCCTGGGCGATGTCGACGAGGACGATGTCGCCGAGGTGCTTCTGGGCGGCCCAGTGTGCGGCCGTCGCTCCGACGTTGCCGGCTCCCACGATCGTGATCTTGTTGCGGCGTGACATGTGCGAGATCTTTCCCCTAGGAGGTCCGCGCTGCATATACCAGCCGCGGAGGCATCGGAGCAACGGCGGCGAAGCGGCCGATGAACGCTGATCTCGCGCTCCTCCGCGGATCTCCGGCAAAGGTGCGACGATCGCGCCGGTCGCGGACGGACGACCGACGCCGAATCGGACCCGGCGACTACCGACGCGTGGGAGCCGCCGGTGTGATGGTCAGCTCGACCTTCGCCCCCTCGCGATCGACGACCACCGGGACGGCGACGCCCGGCTGCAGCTCGCCGAAGCAGGCCATGTAGTCGTCGATGTTGTGGATCTCGCGCTTGCCGATCTTGACGATGATGTCGCCGGCCTTGAGCCCGGCGGCCTCGGCGGGGCTCTGCGGGCGGACGCCCGTGAGCTTCATGCCGTCGACGTTGGCGGCGTAGTCGGGGACGGTGCCGAGCGAGACGCGGAAGCCGCCGCCGCGCGGGGCCGCGGCCGCGATCTTCTTGAAGTCGAGGACGGGCCGCTCGCGCTGCATCAAGGCGACCAGGCGGACGCTGAGGTCGGCGATCGCGACGGCGCCGTCGAGGTTGATCTTGTCGAAGTCGTCGGTCGGCCGGTGATAGTCGTCGTGGGCGCCGCTGAAGAAGTGGAGGACCGGGATGTCGGCGGCGTAGTAGCTGGCCTGGTCGGAGGCGCCGAAGCCGTCCTCGCTCGGCTTGATGACGAGGGTCCGCGCGGCGTCCCGCGGGTCGACCTTGGCGCGGTCGAGCAGGCCCGGCCAGGCGCTGCTGGTGCCGGTGCCGACGACGACGACGGTGTTGTCGCGCACGCGCCCGACCATGTCGAAGTTGAGCATGGCGACGATGTCCTTGCGCGCCTCGGGCGCGAGCGACTCGACGACGCGCTTGCTGCCCAGGAGGCCCATCTCCTCGGCGGCGAAGGCGACGAACTGGAGGTCGAAGGGCCGCGCCTCGGGCGGCAACTGGGCGAGCGCCGCGGCGACGCCGAGCAGGGCGGCGACGCCGGAGGCGTTGTCGTCGGCTCCGTTGTGGATGGCGTCGACGCCGGGCGCGAGCGAGGAGTTGCTGCCGCGGCCGAGGTGGTCCATGTGCGCGCCGAGGACGATGCGCTTGAACCTGTCCCTTGAGCAGGGCGGCGACGTTGGCGGTGGTGGCGGTGACGCGCTGGACGGGGCTGTGCAGCGAGCCCTTGACGACGGCGCCGGGCTTGAGGCCGCCGTGCGGGTCGTCGGCGGTGACGGGGCCCTTCTTGCCGAAGGCCTTGAGGAGGTCGGGGGTGCCGGCGGCGGACACGGCGAGCGCGGGCGCTGGAGGTCGTTGGCCTCGCCGTGGTTGGGGTACGGGACGGTGGCGTCGGGCTCCCACAAGATGAAGCCGACCGCGCCGCGATCGCGGGCGGCGATGACCTTCGACTGCACGCGGGTCTTGGCCGGATCGAGGTGAGGGTCGGCCGGGGCGCCGCTGCGCGCGACGACGATGGCGCCCTTCACCTTGTCGAGCAGCTTGGCGTAGTCGCCGCTGTCGGGGGTGTCGCCGGGGATGCCGTGGCCGACGTAGACGATCCTGGCGCCGACCGGGGCGGCGCTGGCGGCGGCGAAGGGGACGAGGGTGTGCGCGACGGGCCTGCCGCCGAGCTGGAGGACGCTCTGCTCGCCGGAGCGGAGGGCGACGCCGTCGGTGAACTCGAAGCTCTGACGGAAGCTGTCCCCAAAGCCAGGCCCGAGGCCGAGCTGACGGAAGGCCTGCTCGATGTGCTCCTCGACCCGCTGGTCGGCGGCGGTGCCGGGTGGGCGGCCCTCCTGGGCGTCGTCGGCGAGGAAGGCGAGGTGCCCGCGCAGGCGCTCCGGTTGGACCGGGGGCGGGTCCTGCGAGGCGGAGCGCGGGGGGTCGTTCGCGGCGGGCTGGCTCGTCGGGGCCTGCGTGGACTGCTCGGGCCGGCAGGCGAGCAAGGAGGCGAGGAGGAGCCAGGAGGCGCGGGACGACATGGGGCGAAGGATGCGCGAGCGCAGGCGAGCGGCGCAAGAGGTGGGAACCCGGGCGGGCGGCGCGGTCGAGCTGTCCTCGGAGACATGACCTTCCGGACTCGTGGCGGGCGCGGCGCCGGCGGGTCGGACGGGGAGGTCGTGATGGGACTTACGCGCGCGTGGGGGGTCTTCAAGAGGATTAGGATTTTCGTGAGGATCGGGAGGTGCGGGAATTGCTTGCGGAAGCGACAGATGCGGCGTCGCTCCGGGCTGCGATTCACGGTGACGAGTCTCCGCGCGGAGATGGCCGCCGGGAGTCGGCCGCCGAGGAGGCAGGCGCGTACGACGGCGGGCGCCGTGAGGGCGAGGCTGACCGAAGAGGCAGGTTCAGGTCGGGCCGGGCTGAAGATGCTCCGGGGCGACGCGCGGGCCCGCTCGCGGGCAGGCGGCCGAGCAGGCGCCGGCGCTGCACCGTCGTGGGGCGAAGAACGAGGAATTGCGGACGGCCTCGGCGGCCGCGAGCGAGGAGAGAAATATGATTAGAACATGGTATATTGGACATGTCCTTGGGTTCATGGCTGTAGTGACAGGTTGCGATCCGAAGGACCCGGGGGTCACGGGCGGGACCGTCAGCACGGGGACGACCACGGGCGGGAGCGACAGCGAGGGGACGACCGGCGGCGGGAGCGACAGCGAGGGGACGACGAGCGCGGCGGAGACGACCGGCGGCCCGGACGAGACGACCGACGGACCGGGCGACGCGACGACCGAGACGACGACGGGCATGCACGACACCGACTCGGGCTCGACGCCGGAAGACTTCGCGTGCGAGGGCGGGGCGTGGCTGTTCGTCGATCCGGAGACGAGCGGCGCGGGCAAGGTGTCGCTCGCGGCCGACGGGCGGGCGCGGGTGTTCAGCGACGGTCTGTCGCGCGAGTTCGACGCGACGGGGACGCTGGTGGCGACGACACCGATCCCGTCGGGGGCGGTCCACTGGGACATCGACGCCGAGGGCAACGGCTACGGGATGTTCCGCGACGAGGACGGGGTGTCGCCGCGGAAGTGGCTGCGCAAGTTCGACCCGGCCGGAGCGATGCTGTGGGAGCGCGACCTGGGGCCGCGCGATCAGGGCTACGCGTGGGGCTACGACATCGCGGTCGCGGGCGACGGGACGACGGTGTACAGCGACCGCGCCGCCGTCGGCGACGGGACGCGGATGGTCAAGCACGCGGCCGACGGGACGCTGCTGTGGGACCTCGAGGTCGCGGAGCAACTCGAAGTGGCGGCGATCGGCTCGGCGGGCGCGATGGTGGCGCTGGTGTGGGACGAGGGCGTCCGGTTGTTCGACCCGTCCGGCGAGGAGCTGTGGACGCGCCCGTGGGAGCTCTCGGTGCTCAGTACCGCGGCGATCGACGGCGCGGGCGCGGTGGTGGTCGGGGCCGAGATCGGGTCGTCGGCGGTGAAGATCGGGAAGTTCGCGGCGGATGGGACGCCGCTGTGGGACACGTTCGTCGAGGGGATGTGGGGCTTCGGCGACCTCGCGGTCAACGCGAGCGGTGAGATCGCGGTCGGCGGCGAGTACAACAACGAGCCGCCGTTCCGCGGGATGGTGGCGCGGCTCGACCCGTCCGGCGTGACGCTGGCGGTGCACAGCTGCGACAGCGGGTCGTGGGAGGTCGACGTGGCGATCGACGACGCGGGGACGATCTTCGCCTCGGGCGCGGTCGACTTCGAGACGTATCACATGTACGTGACGGCGTACGAGTGAGTCACAGGTCGAGGCGCTCGCGGCAGGCCGACTGCCGCGGGCTGTCTGGAAGGACAGGCGCTGCCGAAGATGTCCTGAAGGACATATGAGGTCAGAGGTCGAGGAGCTCGCGGCAGGCGGCGGCGGCCTGGCGCACGGTGTGGCGATCTGTCCCGAAGTGCAGGCCGGCGGCGGCGAACAGGTCGGGCAGGCGGGCGCGGGCGCCGAGGGCGAGGGCGCGACGCAGGTCGGCGACGGCGGCGGCGGGCTCGGCGAGGGCGCGGCGGTACAGCTGGACCGCGCCGAGGCCGGCGATCGCGTACTCGATGTAGTAGAAGGGCAGCTCGAACACGTGCAGGCGGCGCTGCCACAAGGCGGCGCGGTCGGCCTCGAGGCCGCTCCAGTCGACGCCGGGGCACAGCCGCCAGTGCTGCGCGAGCCAGGCGGCGTCGCGGGTCGCACGATCGCCGGCCTCGTCGGGGCGGGTGTAGACCCAGTGCTGGAAGGCGTCGATGGCGGCGGCGTGCGGGAGGAACAGGACGAGCTGCTCGAGCTGGTGGCGGGCCGCGCGGGCGCAGGTGTCGGCGTCGTAGAAGGCGCCCAGGTGGGTGGCGGCGAGCAGCTCCATGCCCATGCCCGCGACCTCGCAGAACTCGATCGGCGGGTGGCGGTTCCAGATCAGCGGGTCGCCGGCGCAGGCGAGGGCGTGGAAGGCGTGGCCGCCCTCGTGCAAGACGGTGAGCAGGTCCTCGTGGCGGCCGACGGCGCCCGCGAACACGAAGGGGAGGCCGCTGGCGTGGAGGTGGACCTGAAAGGCGCCGGCGGCCTTGCCTGGCCGCGACATCAGGTCCAAAAGGCCATGTTCGGCGAGGCGCGAGAACTGACGGGCGAACTCGGGGTCGACCGCCTCGAAGGCGCGGGCGCAGCCGGCGATCAGCGCCTCCTCGCGGGTGAACGGGACGAGCGGGCCGCCGGGCAGGGCACCGAGGTCCCACGGGCGCAGGACGTCGAGGCCGAGCGCGGCTGCGCGGCGACGGAGGACGCGGCCGGCGAGCGGGACGAACTCGGCGGCGATGGCCTCGTGCAGCGCGAGGCAGTCGGCGGGGCCGTAGGCGAGGCGGTCGAGGCGGCGGAAGCGATAGGCGCGGTAGTCGGGCAGCTCGGCGGCGGCGGCCTGGGCCCGGCGGTTGTCGAGGAGGCGGTCGAACAGGTGATCGAGCTCGGGCTTCACTGCGCGGAACTCGGCGGCGACGGTGCGCCAGGCGGCCTCGCGTCGCGAACGGTCAGGTCGTCGTCGCTGCGCTCGACGTGGGCGAGCGGAATGTCGGCGCCGTCCCAGTGGAAGCGCATGCCGGCCCGCAGCTGGCCGTAGGCGGCGCACAGGTGCTGCTCGGCGGCCTCGAGCGGGACGAGGGCGGGGCGGTGGAGGTCGGCCTGGTTGCGCAGCACCGCGAGGGCGCAGGCGTGGCCGGGCGGGAGGCGAGCTGCGGCCGGGTGCTCGACGAGCCGCCGCGCGAGGCCGTGGCGCAGCGGTTTGCAGGCGGGGCCGAGGACGTCGACGTGGACGAGCCAGGCGCGCGCGGCCTCGGGGTCGTCGGCGCTGGAGCTGGTGGCGATCTGGCGCCGCGCCTGCGCCTCGGCGAGGTGGCTCTCGAGCTCGGACCAGTCGCGCAGCCATTGCTCGAGGATCCACGGGTCGTCGGCCGGCAGCGGTCGCGCGCCGAGCTCGCCGTAGCAGGCCTCGAGATCGGCGAGCCGATCGAGGCGCACGCGCGCGGGCAAGTAGCGCCGCGGCGGCGGCGGGAGCGAGCCGAACACGTGCGTCAGAGTAGCACCGCGGCGCGCGGGCGCAGGGGGTCGAACCAGGCCCCGGAGGCGCAGGGGACAAGGCGACGTCGCGGGGATGCGCGCGTGAGGTTGGCGAGAGGGCGCGACGCCGATGGGCAGGGCGCACGTGTCGGGGGCGCGCAGGTGAGGCTGGTCGAAAGGACAGAACCTCGAGGACAGGACCTCAGGGACATGGCCGAGGTGAGGCGCACGTGTCGGGGGCGCGCAGGTTAGGCTGGTCGAAGGGACAGGACCTCAGGGACATGGCCGAGGTGAGGCGTCGTCCCGGGTACGTGTGAGGCTGGTCGAAGGGACAGGTCAGTCGGGGCGCAGGCCGCGGGTCATCGCGCCGATGGTGAGCTCGATCTCGCGGTCGTCGTCCCACGGGTAGTCGGGCAGGATGGCCAGGCGCGTGATGATGTAGCCGCCGAGGGCGCTCATGAGGAGCCGCAGGACCGTCTCCGGTGGGTCGCTGCGGATCTGCCCGCGCGCCTGGTACTTGCGGATGACGGCCAGCAGCTCGGGGACGACGTGGCGGCCGATGTGGCGGAACACCATCGTGCGCAGCTCCGGGCTGAGCGGGACCTCCTGTAAAAAGATCCGCAGGGCCGGCACGTGCTCGCGCGCGACCGCGAGGCGGTTGCGCGCGAACTCCCGCAGGAAGTCGGCGAAGTCCGGGTAGTCGGTGTCGATCAGCCGGTGCAGGTCGCGGAAGGCGATCGGCGCGAGCACCCGCTCGACGAAGGGCTCGAGGATGTGGTCGAGCAGCAGCTGCTTGGTCTTGAAGTGGCGGAAGATCGTGCCCTCGGCGACGCCCGCCCGCCTGGCGATCTCGCTGGTCGCGGCGCCTCGAAAGCCGCGCTCCGCGATCACTTCGATCGCGGCGCGGACGATGCGCTCGACGCCGCGCACCGGCCCAGAGTCGTCTTCGCGCGTGGCCATGACCCCGAGAGCGTGGCCTGAGTGAGCACTCACTTGCAACTGTCCTGGAGCCGTGACACGGTGAGTGAGCACTCACTTGCAGGAGCGGAGCGATGGGGTCGATCGATGTGTTGGTGGCAGGAGCGGGGCCCACGGGCCTGACGATGGCGTGCGAGCTGCGGCGGTACGGACTGACGGTGCGGGTGGTCGATCCCGCGCCGCGCACGACCGAGCACTCCAAGGCGCTGGTCGTCCACGCGCGCACGCGCGAGGTGTTCGAGGCGATGGGGCTGCGCGCGGCGGTCGAGGCCGAGGCCGAGGCGCTGATGGCGGTGCAGCTGTTCTTTGAAAAGCAGCTGCTGGGGACGCTGGACGTCGCGCGGTTCGGGCCCGACGTGCCGCGGCCGGTGTTCCTCGATCAGAGCGCGACGGAGCGGATCCTGGCCGAGCACCTGCGACACCTCGGCGGGGCGGTCGAGCGCGGGCTGCGTCTGCTGTCGTTCCGCGACGAGGGCTCGCAGGTGGTGGCGACGATCGGCGGCGACGACGGCTGCACCGAGTCGGTGACTGCGCGCTGGCTGGTCGGCTGCGACGGCTCCCACAGCGCGGTGCGCCACGGCCTCGGTCTGCCGTTCGAAGGTTCTGCCTATGAGGACATGTTCGATCAGGCAGATCTGAAGATCCGCTGGGACCGCCCGCCAGGGCTCGGCTGCGGGTTCTTGCGGCCCGCGGGGCTGGTGGTGTTCGCTCCGTTGCCGCGCGGTCGCTATCGCATCATCGCCATGGGGGGCGACGGTCACGCGCCCGAGCCGACGCTCGAGATGTTTCAGAAGCTGGCCGACGAGCTGGTGCCCGGGGCGGTGCTGTACGACCCGGAGTGGATCCTGCGGTTCCGCCTGCACCACCGCATGGTGCCGAAGATGGGCGTGGGCTCGGTGTTCCTCGCCGGCGACGCGGCGCACATCCACAGCCCGGCGGGCGGCCAGGGGATGAACACGGGGATCCAGGACGCCTTCAACCTGGCGTGGAAGCTGGCGATGGTGGCTCGCGGCGCGGCTCGGCCGGAGCTGCTGGCGACGTACGACGCGGAGCGATTGCCGGTGGCGAGGCGCACGCTCGAGATGACGGACCGCCTGTTCCGCGGCGCGACGAGCCGACGGACGATGATGCTGCGCAAGCTGATCGTCGGCACGGCGCTGCGATCACGCGCGCTGCAGCAGCGGTTGGCGCGACGCATGTCGCAGACGGGCGTGTCGTATCGCGAGTCGCCGGCGGTGGTCGACGCCCGCAGCTGGCCGCGGCGCTCGCCGAGGGCCGGTGATCGAGCGCCGGCGGCGATGCTGCGCGCGGGCGCGGCGACGGTGTCGCTGCACGTGCTGGTGGCGAGCGAGGCGAAGATGACCCTGTTGCTCATGCACGGAGCGGCGCGCTCGCAGGCGCTGGCGATCGCGGGTCGGGAGCTGGCGGAGAAGTGGGGCCGATCGCTGGTGGTTCGCGACCTGGTCCTGGGTACAGGCGACGCCGAGACTCTCGGCGATCCTTCGGGCGCCGTGGTCCGCGGGTGGAGAGTGCGCGCGCCTGAGCTCGTGCTGCTCAGGCCCGACGGGCACATCGCCGTGCGCGCGCCGCTGGCTCGCATCGACGTGCTTCAGGCCTACGCAGCGCGCTGGTTCTAGCGCGCGCTACTTGTGGTTGAGGCCGAAGTACGCGGCGAGGAGGCCGAGCAGCGGCGCGACGAACCACAGCACGCGACCGGCGCCGGGCTTGCGAGCGACCAACGCCGGGGCAGCCGCGAGGCAGATCCACGCGAGCAACTTGGGGTGAACCCAGCCAGGCATGGCGCCGCCGTACTTCACCCCGAGCATGCCGAAGCCGGCCGCGACGATGAGCAACGTTCCCACGCCGTGCGTGGCAGCGACCAGGCCGCGCGCGGGGTTGGTGTCACGAGTGCCGCCGGCGATGCCGTGGAACGCGAGGCCGCCGAGGCCCATAAAGAGGAGGACGATGCCGAAGATGTGGAGGACCAGGAAGAGCTCGTAGGACACGGCGGCGCCGAGCCTCGCACGCCTCTGCGCGATTTGACAAGCTCGCCCCGGCCCGAAGGCTGATACACTCGTGGCGATGTCGATCCAGGGCTACAGCGCATCGGAGTTCACCCACGAGGGCGTCACCAAGACGGTCTATCGGCGCGGGCGCGGCCCCGGGGTCATCATCATCACCGAGGTCCCCGGCATCCACGAGGCGGTGGTCGCGTTCGCCAACCTGGTGGCGGACGCGGGCTTCACCGTGGTCTTGCCCGACCTGTTCGGCGAGCCGATGAAGCCGGTGTCCGGCGGCTACCTCGCCAGCACGATGCTCAAGCTGTGCGTCAGCAAAGAGTTCAAGCTGCTCGCCGGCCAGGAGTCGAGCCCGATCACGAACTGGCTGCGCGGCCTGGCTCGCGCGCTGCACAAGGAGCTCGGCGGCAAGGGCGTCGGCGCGATCGGCATGTGCCTGACGGGGAACTTCGCGCTGTCGATGGCGGTCGAGCCGTCGCTGATGGCGCCGGTGATGTCGCAGCCGGCGCTGCCGCTGCCGGTGGGCAAGGCGCGCCGCGGGCAGCTGGCGATCGCGCCGGACGAGCTCGCCACGGTCAAGCGGCGGGTCAAGGACGAGGGCCTCAAGGTGCTCGGCCTGTGCTTCACCCACGACGGCAAGGTCCCGCGCGAGCGGTTCGAGACGCTGAAGCGCGAGCTCAAGGAGGGCTTCGAGGCGATCGAGATCGACTCCGGCCCGGGCAACGCCCACGGGATCAAGCCGTCGGCCCACAGCGTGCTGACCGTCGACCTCGTCCGCGAGACCGGCCACCCGACCGAGCAGGCGCTGCAGCGCACGCTGTCGTTCCTGCGCGAGCGGCTGCAGTAGAGCAGGGCGGCGGCGCCGCCGGTGCGGGGTGACTTCGGGGGCATGTCCGTTCGGGCATGCCCCTTCGCACATGTCCGAACCGGTCGAGGCGCGGTGCCTGGAATTCAGCGCATGCCTTTTCGGGCATGTCTGAGCGGCCATGTCCTTCGGGTCATGGCCCGCCGGACAG
The DNA here is from genome assembly GCF_026626665.1 of Nannocystis pusilla. Taxonomy (GTDB): domain Bacteria; phylum Myxococcota_A; class Polyangia; order Nannocystales; family Nannocystaceae; genus Nannocystis; species Nannocystis pusilla. The sequence continues at coordinate 3,459,569 of NZ_JAPNKE010000002.1, read as the reverse complement.
GGTCACGTACAGCACAGGGACGGCGACGCCGAGCAGCACGAGCACGCCGCCGCGGCCGACCAGGCCCTTGCGGCCGGGCAGCATGAACAGGCCCGAGGCGGCGAGGAACAGCAGGAACACGGCGTAGCCGTCGGCGATGTAGGTCCAGGCCTTCTTGCCGCGGTTCAGGTGCAGCCAGTTGGCGACCCGCAGCAACAGGCGCGGGCGCTGGCCGTCCTCGAGGACGACGCCGCTGTCGAGATCGACGTGGAGGGTGCTGCCGTCGAGGAGGATCGACAGCTCGCGCGCGTCGCTGCGGTAGACCTCGGTCGGCGGATTTTGGATGGAGAGCTCGGCGAGGACCTCGTCGGCGGCGGCGCGGTCGTCCTCGGGCAGCGGCACGGCGACCTGGTGGCGCGCCTCGTAGTTGTCGAAGTTCGGGTCCCAGTCGGCGATGTGATTGACCGCGAGGCCCGACAGCGCGTAGACGAAGGTGAGGCCGACGGCGACGTAGCCGATGTCGCGGTGGAGGGCGCGCAGCCACGGCCGCCAGCGGACCGGGCGCCGGCGCTCGGGCTCAGGCATAGCGCTCTTCCTTCCACGGGTCGGCGTGGTTGTTGTAGCCGCGGGTCTCCCAGTAGCCGGGCTCGTCGCGGGCGACGAACTTGATGCCGGTCAGCCACTTGGTGCTCTTCCAGAAGTAGAGGCCGGGCACCACGGCGCGCACCGGGCTGCCGTGCGGGCGCGCGAGCGGCTTGCCGGCGTGGCGGTGGGCGACCAGGACGTCGGGCGCGAGCGCCTCGGCGAGCAGCACGTTGGCGGTGTAGCCGTGGGCGCCCTCGAACACGACGTGGCGCGCGGTCTTCTTCAGGCCTGCCTTTTCGGCCAGGTGACTGACGCGCACGCCCTTCCACGCCGCGCCGAGCAGCGACCAGCCGGTGACGCAGTGGACGTCGGCCTCGAGCTCGGTCTGCGGCTCGGCGAGCAGGCCGTTCCAGTCGAGCTCGAACGGCCTCTCGACCTCGCCGTAGACCTTGATCTTGACGTCGGCGGGGCTCGGCGAGCCGGGCACGCCGCCCATGGGCCGCAGCGCCTCGAGCACGCGCTGGCCGGGCGGGAGGCGCGGGCGGCCGTCGGCGAGGGTCATGGCCTTGGCCTCGCGCGTGAGGCGGTCGTTGAGGACCCACAACATGCCGCCGCCCATGGCGGCGACGACGGTGCCGCTGGCGGCGCGGGCGAGGAAGTCGCGCCGGCTCATGGCGGCGGACACGGCGGGAGGCAGCGGGCGAGAGGCGGACATCGTTCGACCTTCCGGCTCGGACAACGCGGGGCCCCAGCGAGTGTTACGCCGGGGGACGGACCCGCAGCCGCAGGGTACCGTCGGCCGCCTGGGTGGTGTCGACGGCCAGGCCGGCGGCGCTCGCCGCGGCGCGCACGCGGGCGGCCGCCAGCGCCCGGGTGAGCGGGGCCACCAGGCGCTCGGCCAGGACGGCGCGATCGTGCTCGCCGCACACCAAAACGAAGGTGCTGCCGGCCGCGCGCAGGCCGAAGTCGGCGACGGCCCCCAGCGTGCCCGCGGGCACGCGCAGGTCGACCGGCTCGCCGGCGCACTCGAAGTTGCCCTCGAGCATGAGGCCGCCGGGGATCTCCGCGACCTCGGCGCGAAGCTCCAGCTCGGCCAGCGCGGCCTCCAGGTCAGCCCGCGCGAGCTCGCGGGCGCCGAGGTCGAGGCGGACGTAGCGGCTCATGGCGTGCTGTCCTTCGGGGCATGGCACAAAGGACATGTCTCTTCGGCTCGGCGCACCAGCCAGCCGCAGCGGGCGCAGGCGGCCGCGGGGGTCGGCTCGGGCAGGTCGGGGGCGCCGGCAGGCTCGTCCAGCGCGGGCAGCTCGAGCTGCTGCTGGGCGAGGTTGCGCGCGGGACACGGCCAGAGGCTGACCCGAGCGGGCCGGCCTGGCAATTCTCGCCGGATGAGCGCGCCGGGGGCCGTGCAGGAGCGCGCTCAGGGCGAGCAGGACGGCTCAGGTACGGCCGGCGGCGGGCTGGCCGGCGAGGCCCTCGGTCGCCCACAGGACGGCGAGGCGGCGCAGCTGGTGCGCGCTGTGAGCCCCGAGCTTGAGCTTGAGGTTGGACTGGTGGGTCTCGACGGTCTTGATCGAGATCTTGAGCGACTCGGCGATGTTGCGGGTGTCGTGCCCGCGGCCCAGCAGCTCGAACACCTCGAGCTCGCGGTCGCTGAGGTTCTCGATGCCGGTGCCGGCCCGCGGGCGCGAGACCATGGCGTTCAGCATCGTCTCGGCCAGCTGCTCGCTCACCGCCAGCTCGCCCTTCAGCGACTTGCGGATGGCGCCGACGATCCGCTCGGCGGGCACGTGCTTCATCAGGTAGCCGTGGGCGCCGGCCCGCAGCACCCGCTCGCCGAACAACTGCTCGTCGTGCATCGACAGCACCAGCAGCTTGAGCTCGGGCCAGGCGGCGCGGATCTGCTTGATCAGATCGATGCCGCTGCCGGTCTTGAGCGAGAGGTCGACGACCGCGAGGTCGACGGGCTTCTCGCGCAGGATCGCCAGGGCGGCTTCGGCGTCCTCGGCCTCACCGACGACCTCCAGGTCGGTCTCGGCTCCGAGGAGCTGCGACAGGCCGAGGCGGAAGATCGGGTGGTCGTCGACGAGGAGGACCCGCGCCGGCGACGAGGGCTGGTCCGCGGGTCCTGTTCCTTGAGACAGGGGAGTGATCGGCGGCTGCACGGTCATAATGAGCGCTCGTACAGTATCCCATAGCCGTGATCGCAGTGTCACGCACCTGGAGTTCGCAGGATGGGTGGGACGTGAGCACGAAAATTCCCACAAGACTCGCAGCAGGTTTGGCGGTGCGAGTCACGTTCGCTCGCGACATCGTGCTCGCTTGAATTGTGTTCAACAGCACACCGTGCGAACCGCCGTTCGCCGGCCATCCTCGGGCGATTGGCGCGGTTGTGCAGACATTGCGCGACCGCAGGTCACGCGCCGCATTGGAACTTAGAGACAGGTTCCTCAAGCCCTGCGGGCCGCAGCGCTCGCCCACGCCCGCAGGGCCGTGATTTCGCCGGCACGACTGCGACTGAGCGGGATGGTCGCGGCGAGCGCGCGAGCGAGGTCGCCGCGCGCGAGCGGTCGCGACTCGGCGAACGCGTCGAGGCGAGCCTCCACGATCGCGCCCTCGATCTCGGCGCCCGAGAGTCCGTCGGCCGCGCGCACGAGGTCGACGAGGTCGGGCAACGGATCAGCGAGGACCGGGGCGGCGCCCATGTGCGAGCGCGGCGCATGCTCGAGATGGATCTCCGCGATGGCAGCGCGTTCGTCCGCATCGGGCAGGTCGACGAAGAAGATCTCGTCGAGACGGCCGCGACGTGTCAGCTCGGGCGGCAGACGCGTGACCTGATTGGCGGTGGCGACCACGAACACCGGACGACGGCGCTCCTGCAGCCACGTGAGCAGGCCGCCCAGCACCCGCGCCGCGGTGCCGGCGTCGCTGGCCGGGCCCTCGCTGCCGGCCAGGCCCTTGTCGAGCTCGTCGATCCACAAAACGACCGGAGCGATGCGCTCGACCGTCGCGGTGACGCGGCGCAGGTTGGCCTCGCTCTCGCCCAGCGTGCCGCCGTAGAGCCGGCCCGGCTCCAGCCGCAGGAGGCCGAGGCCGAGCGCGTGGGCGCAGACGCGGGCCGCCAGGCTCTTGCCGCAGCCCTGCACGCCGACGAGCAGGACGCCGCGCGGGTCGGGGATCGCCGCGGCGCGGGCCTCGGGGCGGAGGGCGAGGGCGCGGCGGGCCAGCCACTGCTTGAGCTGCGCGAGCCCGCCGAGCATGTCGGAAGGGACAGGTTCGACGCGCTCGAGCAGGCCGCCGCGGCGCAGCAGCTCGGCCTTGCCGGCGCCGAGCTCGGCGAGCGCGGCGTCGTCGGCGGGGACGTCGGCGGCGCGGCGCAGCAGTCGACGGGCCTGGTGCTCGGACAGGCCGAGCGCGGCGTGGGCGAGCCGCGAGGCGCGGCGAGCGAGCGCGGCGGCAGGACCGGGACGGCCGGCGATCCGCAGCTCGTCGACGAGGTCGGCGGCGAGGCCGGTGAGCTCGTCGGCGTCGGGCAGCTCGAGCTCCAGCAGCTCGAGCTCGGGGATGGCGACGAGCGCAGGCGCGAGGTCGCCGACGACGACGACCGCGGGCCCGACGCTGCGCTGCGCGAGCTCGCGGAGGGCCCGCAAGGCGACGGGCTCGAGCGGGGGCGGATCGAGCAGCACCCACAAGCCGGGATCGGGGTCGCGCAAGAGGCCGCGCAGGAGGTCGGCCAGCGGCTCGGGGGCGCCGAGGCCGTCGCGCCCGCCGGCCGCGCTCCAGGTGTGGACGGGCCAGTCGAGCCGCTCGCCGACGTCTTCGCACAGCCGCAGCGCCCGCGCCTCGTCGACCGCGCGCAGGCCCAGGCCGCGCGCCCCGGCCTGCAGCGCCTCGCGCAGGCGGAGGCGCGCGCGCGAACGAGGTGTCCTTCAGGTCATGTCTCACGGGGCATGTCCTTCGGACCATGTCAACCACGCGGCCAACAGATGGCCCTGGGCGGCGACCGACACCGGGCCGTCGTCCGGGAAGCAGAAGCCGTTCAGCCACAGGCGGGCGCCGCGGAGGCGCGCGAGGCGGCCGTGGAGCAGCGCGAGGTCGGCGGCGCAGGCGCGGGCGAGCTCGGCGCGGGCGCGCGGCGGGATCGTGTCTGGCCAAAAGGACAGGCGGTAGGCGGGCTTGCCGTCGACGCGGAGGACGTCGAGGCGCAGGGCGCCGCTCGGATCGGCGGCGACCAGCTGGGCGCGCCGCAGCAGGTCGGGGAACGGCCGCGCCCGCGAACCGCGGAAGTCGAGGGCGAAGAACACCGGCGCGGAAGCGGAGCCGGGCAGGGCGCGGGTGAGGCCGCGAGCGAGGGCGCGGGCCGCCGCCTCGAGCGCGCCGGGGACCTGCGGCAGGGTGAGCAGGCCGGCCACCGCGGCGGGGCTGCCCGCGGCCGCGAGGGCTGCCACGACGGCGCGCAGGCGGCCCGGGGCGCGCGGCGCCAGGGCCACCAGGCGAGCGACGGCGGGCTCGTCGAACTCGCCGCGGGCGAGCAGCTCGTCGAGCTCGCGCAGGGCCTCGTCGGCGTCGCCGGCGGCGGGCGGGGCGGGGACCAACCAGAGGTGCGGGCCGGCCTGGTCGCGGGCGCGGTCGAGGGCCGCGAGGGTGTCCGATGGGACAGGTCCGTCCGAGCGCCGGCCGCTCACGTCACCGCTCCCGTATGGCCCTGTCGATCTCGCGCTTCTGCTCGCGCTCCTTGATCGAGGCCCGCTTGTCGTAAGTCTTCTTGCCGCGGCACAGCGCCAGCTCGAGCTTGATCCGGCCGTTGCGGGCCAGCAGGGCCAGAGGGATCAGCGTGAGCCCGGCCTGATCGACCGCGTCGGTCAGGTGATCGAGCTCCTTGCGGTGCAGCAGCAGCTTGCGCGGGCGCAGCGGCAGGTGGTTGCGGTCGTGCGCCTGCGTGTACTCGCCGATGTGCGATTGATAGAGGAAGAGCTGGTCGCCCTGGAACTGGCAGTACGACTCGCCCAGGCTGGCGCGGCCGTCGCGGATCGACTTGACCTCGCTGCCCATGAGCGCGAGGCCGGCCTCGTAGCGCTCGAGGACCTCGTACTCGAAGGTGGCTCGGCGGTTCTGGACGAAGATGTGGCCGTCCTTCGTCGCGGTCTTGTCGGTCTTCTTCACGGCGGGGGTGGAAAGCTACAAAGCGGACCGCAGGAGGGCAAGTCCGGCGGCGCGGGCGGCCCCTGCGGCCCGAACGGCGGCGAGGCAGGCGGTCAGGGTGGCGCCGGTGGTGGTCACGTCGTCGACCACGAGGACGCGCCGGCCGACGAGCGACCGCCCGGCTCGCACGACGACCGCGCCGGCGAGGTTCTCGCGGCGCGCCGGCCCGTCGAGCTCGCTCTGCGGCGTGGTGGCGCGCGTGCGCTGCAGGAGCCGCGGCTCGAGGCGGGCGCCGGTCGGGTGCTCGCGCGCGGCCCAGCGAGCCAGCAGGGCGGCCTGGTTGAAGCCGCGGGCGAGGGCGCGGCGCCAGTGCAAGGGCACCGGCGCGACGAGATCCCAGCCCTCGCGCCACACCGGCGCGTGGGCGAGGAGCCGGCCCAGCGGCCCGGCGAGCTCGAGCTCGCCGACGAACTTGAGCCGCCGGACGGCCGCGGCGAGCGGGCCGTCATAAAGGAAGCAGGCCTCCACGTCGCCGACGCGCCGCGCAGCGGGGTCGAGCCGCGCGAGCTCGGGGGCGCAGCGGCTGCACAGGGGCGGCACGCCCCCGGCCGGCGGGGCCCGGAGCAGGTGACGACAGGCGATGCACACCGGCGGCGCGAGGAAGTCGAGGAGCACACGGAGAGGTCGTGTGAACCGCCGTCGTTGTTGCACGCGCAAGAGATCGCGCTGGAGATCGCGTCGAATTCGCGGCAGCAGAGGCGTGTGAAGATCATTTCGCCGTTCGATGCAAGCAGGCGGTCATGCGCACGATCGCCGCCAGTGCCGAGAAATTCGCCGGATCTGCGGCGATGCTCGCGATCCACGGCGGAGGAAGACGCACACATCGCCGCTACGCGTGATCTGGCGTGCAAATCGCGGCAGTGGGCGGCACGCTAATCCCAGGAGGCCGCGTCATGCTCGCACACGATCTCGGATCTCTCAGCGTCGGAACGGTCTTGACGACTTCCACCTTCACGGTGAAGCCGGCCGATCTGACTGCGCATGTAGAGTCCAGCTTCTTGGGACAGGTAGTGGGTTGCGGAGAGGAGATGCTGTCGACCGGGAGCGTGTCCGGCGGCGGCGCGCCGGAGCCGTGGGGTCGAGTTTGTCCGCTGCCGGTCGCGTTCGGTCGGGCGCTGTCGGCCCTGGCCCACAGCGAGCCGTTCCGCGACGTCGCGCTGACGCTGCGCAGCATCAGTCGCGTGCGGCGCTTCGGTGAGGTGCTGGTGGGGGAGCCGCTGACTGCGATCGCGACGGTGCGCTTCCGCAGCGGCAGAGTACCGAATGCGACGCACGTGACGCTCGCCGTCGAGGTCCACCGCGAGAGCCAGCGCGGCCGCGTCGGTGCGACCGCGCTGAGCTTCGAGGTCGGGCTCGAGCTGCGATCGCTGGCGAGCGCCGCTGCAGAGGTGCAGATGGCCGGCGGCGCCGCCGCCGCTTGAGGCCTGCTTTCGGGCCACTTTCGCCGGGCTCGCCGCGCCGCGTCATGGTTTTCGGACCATGTCTCAAGATGCAGTCCGTCGCACACGCGACCTGCGCAGTGGCCCGCGGTCCGGTAGCGCCGCTGGGTGGTCTTTGAGACAGAGGCCGACGGGGCCTGCGCCAGGCTACGCGGCGCGTTTCCGCGCGAGGGCTGAGATAATCTTCTCGGCCACGATCGGGTGCGCATCAGCTTGCCAAGGCGGATCCCCTGTGTGACCTTCAGTCTGCGGCGCATGCTCTACGAGGACCGCTACAAGCTGATTTTGGCCGCGTGCCAGGACATTCGCCGGCATCGCGAGCAGGTCGCCAAGACGGTGATAGCGAGCCAGCTCCTCGACGCCCTCGACGTCGATGTCCCGAGCGACGCGCTGTTGTCCCACATCGTCGCCGAGTCGCTGTTGCGACGGATCGACCGCAACCTGCTGTCGGGGCGGAACTTGTACCTGCAAGCCGAGAAGCGGCCGCAGATCGACCTGTTCACGCTGCTGCAGCGGGCGATCCCGGCGGTGCCGCAGGGCTACGCGCTGGCCAACCAGTACCTCGTGCACGCGATGCGGCAGTCGAGCACGCCGGCGCTGCTCGAGATCGGGATCGGCAAGGGCCTGCAGATCGTCGCGCTGCTGCGGGCGCTCGCGCGCGACCCCGGCAAGATCGAGCGCCTCCGCGTGATCGCGCTCGAGCCGAACCGCACCGCCCTGAACGAGGGCGTGGCCGCGATCGACGAGGTCCGCGCCGAGCTGCCGTTCGACATCGAGATCTATCCGCTGGTCAAGCTGATCGAGGTCTGCGAGGATGCCGACTACGCGCACTTCGAGGCGCTCGCCGAGGGGAGCTTGTCGATCAACGCGGCCTACACGCTGCACCACACCACGGGGCCCGACAGCGACGCGCGCACCCGGCTGCTGCGGCGGCTGCGGGCCCTGCGGCCGCGGGTGTTCACGCTGGTGGAGCCGAGCTCGGACCACGACACCGAGCACCTCACCCGGCGCATGCACCACTGTTGGCAGCACTTCGCCACGGTGTTCGATCTGGTCGACCGCAGCGACGCGTCCCCCGACGAGAAGTTCGCCATCAAGGAGGGCTTCTTCGGCCGCGAGGTCCGCGACATCCTCGGCACCAGCGACGCCTTCCGCACCGAGCGCCACGAGACGCTCGAGTCGTGGCTGCTGCGGCTGAAGAAGTCGGGCTTCGTGCCGTACCCGGCGATCGACCTCGACGTCGACCTGCCCGAGTACTGCCGCTCCTCGGTCAGCTCCGGGCTCGTGCGCCTGTCGTACCGCGGCGTGCCGATCATCGCGGTGTTCGCGTTCGCAGGGGAGGCGGGATGAGCGACGAGAGCGAGCCGAGCGAGCCGGTGGTCCACGGGGCGCTCATGGGCGGCTTCGCCCAGGCGTGCGTCAACCTCAACATCGTCGCCGGCAGGCGGGCCACCGCGCTGCTGGCCGACATCGACATGGGGCGGTGGTTCCCGCTGTCGAAGTGGATGGAGATCGAGCGGATGGTCGGCGAGTCGTACGCCAACGTCGAGCCGATCCGGCTCAAGCTCGGCATCGAGATGATGACGTTGTGGTACCACCACGGCCCCGGCAAGGCGCTCATCCACCGCGGCGCCGACTTCCTGCACTTTCAGACCGGCAGCCACGGCATCGCCAGCGTCATCCGCGGGCCGCGCGAGGTGGTCGGCTCGTTCGACCTCGCCGAGTTCGACTCGGAGCGCGGCCACGCCGTGATCCGCTCGTCCACGCCGTTCGACAAGACGATCGAGCGCGGCGTGCTGATCGGCGGGGTGATGGCGCCCGGCGACCTCTACTACGTCGACGTGACGAACGACGGCGACCCCAACCGGCTCGTGGTGGAGTTCCACTGAGATGACGCTCGACGAGATCCTCGAGGGGCGAGACCCCGACCGCCTGTCCGAGCTGTCGCGCGAGGACATGCGCCGGCTGTTCTGGATGTACAAGGGCCTGCTCAAGCGGGTCGAGCGCGACACCGCCTACTGGCAGGCGACCAACGACAACCTGCGCACCGCGTACGAGCGGCTCGACGAGCAGGAGCGCGAGCTGGCCCGCGCCTACCAGACCATCCGCCAGGACCTCGAGATCGCCCAGCAGGTCCAGCACGCGCTGCTGCCGAAGGACCACCCGGAGATGCTCGCGCGCTTCGAGTTCTCGGTCTACCACAAGCAGATGACCGAGGTCGGCGGCGACTACTACGACTTCTATCGCCTGCGCGACGGCAGCCACGCGATCGGCGTGTTCGACATCTCCGGCCACGGGGTGTCGGCGGCGCTGATCATGGCCTACCTCAAGGCCCAGCTGGTCCAGACGATGGAGCAGGTGTCGCGCCCGCGCGACATCGTCGAGTACCTCAACAACGCGACCGTCGGGTTCCTCCGCGAGGTCCGCCGCTACGCCACCGTCAACTTCGTCGCGTTCGGCGAGCGCACGTTCCGCTACGTGTGCGGCGGCGGGTACGGGGTGCTGGTCCGCGGCGGCGAGGTCCACACGTTCAACAAGGGCGACCCGTTCATCGGCCTGCGCCGCCGCGCGTACAGCGAGTACGAGCTGCCCTTCGAGACAGGTGACGTGCTGGCGCTGTACACGGACGGCATGGTCGAGGCGCAGGACAGCGCGGGCGCCGACTACAGCACTCGCCGGCTGCACGAGCTCGTGCGCACCAACGCGGAGCTGCCGGCCAATCAGATCCTCCAGCGGTGCCTCGACGACTACGGGCAGTTCCGTCGCGTCGACGCCGACGACATCACCCTCATCGTGCTGCGGAGGCGGGCGGCGTGAGCGATCACGAGTTCGACGACGAACCGATCACGACCAGCGTCGGCCTGACGCTGACGGTCGCGCCCATGGGCGACGCGCGCGGCAACCTGGCGACGACCGTCGGCGAGTCGCTGCTGGCGATGCTGACGGTGTTCTACCCGCAGGCGCTGTGCAAGAAGGCCAACGTGGTCATCACCGAGCTGGTCCAGAACGTGATCGACAACGTCAGCGATCCGGGCAGCCAGATGCGCGTCGACCTGCGCATCGACGGCGACGCGCTGCAGGTCCAGGTCACCAACAAGGCGACCTTCGAGCAGTACCAGGACGTCAAGGACCGCGTCGAGCGGCTGACGACCGCGACGGACCCCAAGCGCCTGTTCGCCGACACGCTCCGCGCCCGCCGCATGCAGCGGCTGCGCGGGGGGCTCGGCCTCATCCGCCTGGTGTCCGAGAACCGCTTCCGCTTGTCCGCGACGTACTCGGGCGAGAACTTGACGATGCAGGCGGTGTTTCCTTTGCGAGGTGCGCAATGAACGTCCTCACCTACGGCGAGATCATGGACGGCGGCGTCAGTGTGTTCCACTGCGTCGCCCGCGAGGACGAGGGGAACTTCTCCCTCACGTTCTCGGGCGTGGTCCGGATCGACAACCCCTATCGCTATCTGTCGGCGCTGCTGCAGGACCTGCGCGAGATCCTGCCGAAGCGGGAGATCCAGCGCAGCGTGCTCGACTTCACCGAGCTCGAGTTCTGCAACTCCAACGGCTTCTACGTGATCATGGACATCGTCGAGCTGGTCTACCTGCTGCTGCCCGGGCCGGTGCTGGTCCGCCGCCTGCAGGAGGACGACTGGCAGCAGGAGACGCTGCCGATCCTGCTCAACCTCGACGAGGAGACCATCGCCGCCCGGACGACCTTCGAGGACGTGCGAGAGTTCTGACATGGTGGCGATCCTCGAGCTGGTGGAGTCGATCGCGCTGCGCGTCGATGCCGACGGCAGGGTGACCCCGGCGTCGCCGGCGGCGGCCCGCTGGCTGGCCGCCCGCCCCGGCGCGCCCAGCCTCGGCGCGCTGTTCGGCGCCGCGTCGCCGGCGTTCCTGCGCAGCCTGGCCGAGAGCAGCGGCAAGGCGGTGCCGGAGAATCCCTGGCCCGAAGGACCTGTCGCATGGGACCTGTCCTTGGAGCCCTCCGACGGGGTGCTGGCGGTGGGCGTGGCCATCCGCTCGCCGCGGGCGCTGGCGTCGCAGCTGGCGACCGCGACCCTGCTCGACAAGAGCCTGGCGCTGGCGGTGCTGCCGCGCGAGTCGGCGGCGCCGCTCGGCGAGCGGCTCCAGCCCAAGGCCTACCGCGAGTCGACGGTGATGTTCATCGACGCGGTCCAGTTCTCGCGCCTGGCCGCCCGCGTCGATCCCGTCACCTGCCTCAAGCAGCTCGACTTCTTCTTCTCGGCCTTCGACCAGATCACGTCGGCGTTCGGGGTCGAGAAGCTGCGCACCGCCGGCGACACGTACGTGGCGGTCTCGGGCATCCCCCACCGCCGCCTGTCGCACGCCGTCGACGCGACGTTCGCGGCGCTGCGCTGCGCCCAGGTGGTGGCGTCGGGGCTGACGCCGATCGTCGACGAGTGGGACTGGAGCTTCCGCATCGGCCTCCACTCGGGCCCCTGCATCTCCGGCGTGCTCGGCTCGAAGAAGCCCGTCTACGACCTGTGGGGCGACACCGTCAGCGTCGCCAGCCACGTCGAGCGCGTCGGCCAGCCCGACTCGGTGTGCGTGTCCGGGGCGGTCCGTCAGCTCATCGAGCCGTTCTTCTCGCTCGAGTTCCTGCAGACGACGGTGACCCGCAGCGTCGGCGAGATCGAGGTGTTCGCGGTCCGCGGGCTGCTCCCCGAGCTGCAGACCGACGACCAGGCGATGGTCGCCAACGCCGAGTTCACGGCCCGCTACGAGTCGCGCTTCGGGTCGCCGTGCCCGACCGCCGCCCAGGAAGCGCTCGGGGTCGAGCTCGGCCAGGGCCTCGACGAGTTCTGAGCCACGGCGGAGCAGGCTGTTCGAGAGGGCATGTTCTTGCGGACATGTCCTCTTCGATCATTCGAGGCGGTAGTCCTTGAACAGGTAGGCGTAGAAGCCGACGACCTCGCGCAGCAGCGACCACGGCTCGCGCAGCTCGAGCTCGAGGTCGGCGTGGGCGCCGGTGGCCTCGACGCCGAAGCGGCGCAGCGCCAGCTTGGTGCGGGTGACGTGGTAGTACTGGCTGACGGCGATGGCGGAGCGCTCGCCGCGGGCGCGCAGGTCGGCGGCGACGAAGCGGGCCGTGGCGTGAGTGTTGACGCCGCCGCGGTCGACGGCGATCCGCTCGGCCGGGACGCCGCGAGCGACCAGGTAGTCGCGCATGACGTCGGCCTCGTGCGGGCTGCCGGGATCCCGGCCGCCGCTGACGATGATGCGTGGGGCGAGGCCGGCGGCGTACAGGGCGGCGGCGCGGTCGAGGCGCAGCTGAAGACGGCGCGAGGGCTCGCCCGCGGGGCTGACGTGGTTGCCGAGGACGACCGCGACGTCGGCGGGGCGAGCCTCGTCGGTGCAGCCGTCGACGGCGACGATGACCAGGTGAACGAGGCCCCAGACGCACAGGAGGGCGAGCAGGCGGAGGATGTACTTTCGTACCTGGCGCATGGGACCTGTCCTCACGGACCTGTGATTTCGCCGGCCGGCGGGCGCACGGGCAGGCAGGCGAGCCGGGCGGTCTCGGGGTCGTAGCGGAAGGTGTCGTGGCGGGCCAGGAGGCGGCGCGCGTAGGCGTGCAGGCGCTCGGGTCGCATCGACCGCCAGGCGACGCCGGCGGCGCCGGTGGTGTCGAACACGCGCACGCGGCCGAGGTGATCGCGGGCGGGGTCGACGATCATCATGTGATGGTACATGCGCTCGCCGCCGCGGGCGCGAGCGCGGTGCGAGACGCTGCAGAGGTGGAGCGCGTCGGGGACGAGGGCGGCGATCAGAGCGTCGGGTGCGAGCTCGCCGAGGCGCAGGTCGAGCAGCTCGAGGCCGTGCGGGAGGGCTTCGGCGGGCAGGCGGGCCGCTATCTGCAGGAGGGCGGCACGGCCGGCGTGAGCGCCGTCCTGGCACGACTCGAAGCCGCCGGGCGGGTCGCAGGGCACGAGGTCGGCGAGCTCGATCCGCGGCAACCACAGCAGGCGAACGCCCTCGAGGAAGCCGCCGAGGCAGCCGAGGTCGTATGTCCCCGGGGACAGCTGAACGGGGCGGCCGGCGTCGGTGCGGCAGAAGCCGGCGGGTTCGTCGAGGCGGATGTGGCCGAGGCGCTCCCAGGCGTCGATCTCGGCCCAGCGATCGGGCTCGAAGGCGAGCTCGAGGCCGCGGAAGATCGCGGCAGGTTCGCGCGCGCGCAGGCCCGCGGCGAGCACCTGCGGGACGCGGGGGTAGTGCGCGAGCGAGGGCCAGCGCGCCAGAAGGTCGCGGTCGCGGGGGTCGATCGGCTCGCGGTGGACGGCCGGGCGGAACGGCAGCGAGGACCCGCGCGTGAGGTCGAGATCGCGGGGGCCGAGCGGATCGAGGTGGGCGAGCGGCGGGGCGGCGCGCGAGGTCGATGCCGGCGCATCGTCCTCGGGCTCCGCGACAGGCGACGGCTCACCGCAGGCGAGCGCGGCCGCCAGGCCAGCCGTGAGCACCCGCGGGTCGCGCACGGGAGGCATCTAACCGCAGCGAGCGGCCTTCGTCGAGGTGCCGGAGGGACGGGTGCCAAACGCGCTCAATCACCCAGATCCGCGGAGCTCGTGAGCCCTGCTCGCGGCCCAAGCGACGGAGGCAATCGCTCGCGTGGGCCGAGGCGCCCGCGCGTCGACGGGTCGCGCGGGGGTCGACGCCCCCGCACGCGCGCTACGGGCGACAGGGTTGAGCCTGGCCGCGACGGTCCGGCGAGCGGTGCGCCGGCGCTCGCTGGTCGGAGCCGCGATTCGACGCCTCTCGAGAACATGTCGAGGAGAACATGCTCGCAGGAGCATGTCCTTTGAAAAGGTCGGAAAGAACATGGCCGGGGGGCCATGTCTGGTGCGAGGCGGCGATTGCCGTGAGCGTACGGCGCAGGACCAGATTGGTCCAGGTGTCGTCAGCGGCAGGGCGGGGATCGTGACGCTGCCGTCGGGGCCCGCGACCACCCGAGGAGAACATGCTCGCTAAAGCATGTCCCTCTAATAAGGATGTCTGAACGGACATGGCCGGAGGGCCAGGTGTCAGTGGGAGGCGGCGATCACGGTGAGCGTGCGGCGCAGGACCAGAGTGGTCCAGGTGTCGGTCAGCGGCAGGGCGGGGATCGTGACGCTGCCGTCGGGGCCGGCGACCACCTCGCCGTGGTCCTGGCCGAACGACCAGGCGACGCGCTCGCCGGGGCGGCAGCGGAAGGCCTGGGTGCGGCGCGGGGTCACGTCGACGAACGCGGGCAGCTCGGCCATCACCCGGTCGCCCTCGCTCGGGTAGCCGGGCGCGGGCGGGTCGGCGCCGTCGCCGGCGTGGACGCGCAGGGCGAATTGCAGGCGATCGACGGTGTCGACCACCGAGGCGCCGTCCCAGCGGAGGAACCGGCCGAGCGCGCCGGCGATGGCGCCGTCCCAGCCGGTGTCGCCGGCGATGGCGACCTCGCCGGCGAAGCCCGCGTTGGCGCTCCAGTCCTGCTTGCCGTTGCCGACGCCGACGCCGGGGTCGTCGTCGAGCGAGGAGTACGAGAAGGCGGGGAACGCCCGGTCGCGGCGCAGCGTGGCCTCGTCGCCGCTGATCGGCGCCCACGAGCCGGTCCACCAGCTGTCCCCGAGGACAGGATCGGCGACGCCGTGGCCGCCCTCGTCCCAGATGGCGAAGTGGCCGACGCCGCGGCTCTGCAGCGCCTGATAGAAGCTCTCGCCGGTGCGCGGGCTCGGCAGGACGGCGGCGCCGAAGTGGATGGTCGGGTCGTCCTTGCCGTGCTTGAGGAACAGGAACTGGTCGCGGGCCTCGCTCGAGTCGGCGAGGGCGCGCGTCAGGTCCATGTGATCCCACGCCGACAGGCCGCCGCCGCCGTCGAGGTCGAGCTCCGGCGCGCCCCACCAGCCGGACAGCTGGGTGATCCGCGACGGCCGGTGGTTGCGGGCGATCGCCTGACCGAGGCGCGCGTCGATGTACGCGAAGTGACGCCCGCGCAGGAGGCCGAGCAGCATCGCCCCGGCGCCGCCCATCGAGCTGCCGTAGACGTAGACGCGCTGCGGGTCGGCCTCGGGTGGTGGCGCACGACGTACTCGACGAGGTGGAGCACGCGGCGCATGGTGTAGTCGGGCGCGCGCGCCGGCCGCGGGCTCGACGTCGGGCAGCGAATCGGCGTAGCCCCACCAGTAGGTGTTGTCGGGGTCGTGCGGGGAGATCCGGATCTCGTTGGCCGAGCCGGTGCCGCCGGGGTTGGCCGTGGCGAAGCCGTGCAGGCCGATCCGCACCGGCACGCCCTCTGGCGGGACGTCGAGCGGGACCATGACCTTGGCGACGAACTCGCGGCCGGCGTAGCCCGGGCTGTCGAGGTAGTCATCTGTCTTTTGGGCCAGGTGGTAACGGACATATCCGCTGGCGTCGAGGAACTCGGTGTCGACGACCTCGGGCCACGGCGGCTGGATGGTGTCGCGGACGACGACGTCGAAGGTGGCCTCGACGCGCGACTCGTGGTCGTGGGCGAGCACCGTGACGGTCCAGCGATCGCCGCCCTGGGTGAAGTCGGGGGTGAAGCGGAAGGTGCGGGTCGGCTCGTCCCAGGTGGCGCCCGGCGGCAGGCCGAGCACGTGGACGCGCAGGGCCGCGGGATCGGCGACGTCGACGACGTCGACGACGAGGCCGACCTCGGTGTCCTCGTCGACCCCGACCTCGGCGGGGACGAGGATCCGCGGGGCCGAGCGCTCGACGGCGAGGGTCAGCTGGCGCGACTCCTCGTCGTCGCGGCGGACCAGCACCTCGTAGTCGCCGCGCTTGCGCGGGCCGCTGTGGGCGTGCAACTCGCCGCCCGAGACGAAGGTGGTCGGCAGCTCTTGACCGGCGACGACGACGACGCTGGAGCGCGTGAACCCGGCGCCGGTGACGTGGAGGTCGAAGGCGACGCCGCCAGGCGCAGGGTCGGGCGAGAGGGCGTCGAGCTCGAGCGGTGAGAGCTGCGGGGCGCCCAGCGGGCCCTCGCTGACGGGCGGGCGCTCCGGCGGCGTCTGCTCGTCAGGGATGGCGCCCGAGAAGCCGCTGTAACAGCCGGCGAGGGCGAGCCACGTGACCGTGAGGTACGCGCGCGAGACCAGGCCAGAGCAGGACAACATGCGCTGATCTTTCCCACGACGTTCGCCGATGCGCCAGCGCCGACCGACGAAATTTCTGTGACGTGGTCGCAAGACCGGCGAGCGGACGGCCCGCGATCCGGCGCACAAGGTAGGTCCGGGGCGCGAACTTCCTGGGGCGAGGCGTCGCCGCGGTCACGCCTCCGGTGCCCTGCTCGTTCCCCTAGGGCTCCCGCCGGATGTCGGTTGCGACATGGCGGAAAGGACATGCGAAGATCAGGCCGGGTGACGCTCGAGCCAGGCGTCGACCTCGGCCTGGTAGTGCTTCGCCCCTGCCTTCGGAACAGGGTCTGCGCCGAGACAGCGAGGGTGCGGGCCTGTGCGCGATCTCCGCGAGAGCCCCAGAGGACCTGTGCGAGCTGGAATTCGGCCTGGGCGCGCTGGATGGGAGCGTCGCGCGGATCGAGCAAGGAAATGCTGCGCTCGAGATCGCGGCGCGCGTCGTCGAGGCGACCTTGCGACTGCCGCACCCTGGCGCGAGGGGTCAGGACCTCGGACATCCACAGCGAGTCGCCGCCGTAGTTGCGCTCGATCGCCGCGACGGCGGCGTCGGCCTCGCGCTCGGCCGCCGACAGGTCGCCGAGGCCCGCGAGCGCGACCCCGGATCGCCCGACTGACGGCGGTATAGAGGTTGTCCTCGCCGAGCACCGAGGCGGACAGGGGCAGGGCCTTGTCGGTGTGGTCGCGGGCGGCGGCGTAGTTGTCGCGGGCGAGCTCGATCTGCGCGAGGGCGAGGTGGGCCAGGACGATGCCCTGGGGGTCGGGGCTCTGCGCGGCGCTCCAGATGGCGAGGGCGCGGGTGGCGTGCTGCTCGGCCAGCCCGAGCTCGCCGCGCACCTGCTGGACCGAGGCGAGGCGCTCGAGCATGGCGGCCACGCGGGTGCTCAGCGGGCCGAAGTTGTGCTCCCAGATCGCCCGCGCCTCCTCGTAGGCGTCGAGGGCCGCGCCGAAGTCGCCGCGCTGGGCGGCGATGTCGGCCAGCGCCGACAGCGGGTAGGCGAGCCGCTCGTGGCGCGGGGGCAGGGCGGCGCGGAGGATCGTCAGGGCGGCGCGCTGGTGCTGCTCGGCGGTGTCGAAGTCGCCGCGCAGGGTGGCGACGTTGCCGAGGTCGGCCAGCGAGAAGGCGTTGCTCGGGTGACCCTCGCCGTAGATGTCGCGGCGCAGGGCCAGGAGGTCCTCGAAGATGATCTGCGCCGGCTCGAGCTGACCGAGGCTGAGGTGGACGTTGGCGAGGTTCTGGCGGGTGGTGACGGCGGAGATCGAGCGCTCGGGCAGGTCGGCGAGCGAGCGGCGGTAGTGGTCGATGGCGGTGGCGTACTCGCGGCGGGCCTCGGCGATCTGGCCGCGACGGAACTCGAGGTCGCCGCCGAGGCGAGGCGGGCGACCGAGGCGCTCGTGGAGGGCCTCGGCGTGGCGCAGCCACGGCTGGGCGTCGTCGGGGTGGCCGAGCGTCTGCGCCAGGCGGCCGGCGAAGCCGCTGGCTGTCTCGAAGGCCAGGCGGTCGTGGCCGGCGGCGAGCGCCTCCCAGTAGGCGTCGCCGTAGACGCGGACGCCGTCGTCGTACTTGCTGGCGACGAACAGCTGCTCGGCGAGCTGCGCCAGCACCTCGGCGCGCAGCGGGCGGTAGCCGAGGTCGCGCGAGCGCTGCTCGGCGGCCTCGAGCAGGTTGAGGCCGGCGCCGGGGTGGCCGGCCGCAGCCTCGGCGCTGGCGCGCGAGAGCTGGTCGCGCAGCTCCTGGACGGCCTCGGCGAGGGCGGGCGCGGGCGGGGCGACGTCGGCGCGGAGGGCGTCGAGGTCGGCGCAGCGGGCCGGGGACGGCAAGGCCTCGACGGCGTCGTGGGCGTGCGCAACGGCGTCGGCGTCGGCCCCGGCGAGCACGCCGAGCAGGGCGTCGAGCTCGTGGCGGCGATCCTCGAGGCAGTGCATGCGCCTGTCCAAAGGTCATGTGATTGCTCGCCGCGGATGTTGGCCGCGGCGCACGCGTCGGTGTGGCCGGCGATCCACGCCTCGGCCCAGGCGTCGACGCGCGCGCCGGCGCGAGCGGCCGCGTCGGGGGCGTACGGCAGGCCGGTGGCCGCGAAGGCGGCGTCGAGGGCGGCGCGTCGCTCGGGGTTCCACGTCGGCGCGAGCGCCTCGGCGGCCCCGGTACACAGCGCAGGCGCTTCGCCGGCGAGGGCGAAGGCGACGGCGCCGGCGACGAGCAGCGCGCCGCCGCCGGCGAGGGCCCAGCGCCTGCGGTCGCGCCGCAGCGGCCGCTCGAGCGCGTCGAGCAGCGCCTGCATCGACGGCCACCTGTCCCCGGGTTCAGCCGAGAGGCCGCGCAGGAGGGCGCGGTGGATCGCCGGCGGGACCTTGGCGGGGCGACGCGGCGGATCGACGCGACCGCGGGCCTTGGCCGCCTCGAGCGCGAACAGGTTGTCGCCGCTGAACGGGCGGTTGCCGTAGAGGCCCTCGTAGAGGGCGACGCAGAAGCTGAACTGATCGGCGCGCTCGTCGATCGCGGCGCCGCCCCGCTGCTCCGGGGCCATGTAGGCCGGCGTGCCGACGAGCGTGCCCACGCGGGTGAGCGGGCCGGACACGAGCGAGGAGGACAGCGGATCGATCGGGGCGCCGGGTTCGGGCGAAGCGGCGGGGCTGGTCGGCTCGACCTCGCCGGCGGGGCGCGCCAGGCCGAAGTCGAACACGCAGATCCGACCTGTCTCTCCGACCAGGACGTTGCCGGGCTTGAAGTCGCGGTGGATGATGCCGACGGCGTGCGCGGCGACCAGGCCGCGACCGGCGGCGAGGAACACGTCGAGGACCTCGCGCACGCCGCGGACGCGGTCGTCGAGCCACTGGGCGAGGGTGATGCCGGGGACGTACTCCATCACCAGGAACACGCCGGCGGTCTGCGGCACCCTGTCCTTCGGGACAGGCTCCGTGCGGTGCGGGCCGATCCGCATGGTGGTGAGGGCGTCGGCGTCGTAGCTGCCGACGTCGTGGACCGCGACCACGTTGCCGTGCGACAGCCGGGCCAGCGCCTGGGCCTCGCGCAGCAGGCGAGCGTGCGCGGCCTGGGCGGGGCCGTCGCCGGGGGCCACGCGCAGCAGCTTGATCGCGACCTTGCGATCGAGGCTGGGGTCGTAGGCGAGGTAGACGACACCCATGCCGCCGGCGCCGAGGCGACGCATGAGGACGTAACGGGTGAGCTGGAGCGCGCGCTCGCGCTGCGAGAGCGACGAGCGGTCGAGGTCCGGGGGCGGGCTCGCGGGGGGCCGCGCGCGGGGCGACAGATCTCCGGCCAGAGTCTCGTCGGTGGCGAAGTCCGGCCGCGGAGGAGGGTCGCCGACAAGCGTGGGATCGGGGTCCGGCCCGGAGGACCGCGGGGTGGGATCACCGCCGGCGCGCGACATCTGCGGGTCCAGGCTAACCCGACGGTGCAGCGCTGTCGTGTCGGGCTTGAGGCGCAATGCCGCGCGCCTGTATCATCCCGCCGATCGCATGACCGTCCTCGTCACCGGCGCCGCGGGTCACATCGGCGCGAATTTAGTCCGTACGTTGCTGTCTCGCGGCGAGCGCGTCCGCGTGCTCGTCCGCAATTCCCAGCGCGCGCTCGCGGGGCTCGACGTCGAACGCGTCACCGGCGACGTGCGCGATCCGGACGCGGCGCGCCGCGCGACCGCGGGAGTCGACGTCGTGTATCACCTCGCGGCCCAGATCTCGATCTCGGGCGACCCGCGGGGGCTGGTGCGCGCCGTCAACGTCGACGGGGTGCGCTCGATCGCCGAGGCAGCGCTGGCCGCCGGCGTGCGCCGCCTGGTCCACTGCAGCTCGGTCCACGCGTTCGACCTCTACCGCGAGGGCACGAGCGGCGTGGAGGTCGACGAGCGCTGGCCGCGGGTGCCCGACGAGCCGAGCCACTTCGCGTACGACCGCTCGAAGGCGGCCGGCGAGCGGGCGCTCCGCGAGGTGATGGGCCGCGGCCTCGACGCGGTGATCGTGCATCCCTCGGGCGTGATCGGGCCGTACGACTTCGGACCGTCGCGCATGGGCCGGATGTTCTTGCAGCTGTACCGGCGGTCGCTGCCGAGCCTGATCGACGGGGCGTTCGACTTCGTCGACGTGCGCGACGTGGTGGCCGGGATGCTGGCCGCGCAGGCGCGCGGCGAGAACGGCGAGAACTACCTGCTGACGGGGCACACGGTGCACGTGCGCGACATCGGAGCCGTCGCCGAGGCCATCACCGGCGTGAAGCCGCCGCGGCTGGTGGCGCCGATCTGGTTCGCGCGCGTGGGGGTGCCGCTGTTCGGGGTCGCCGGCGCGGTGATGCGGCAGGAGCCGCTCTACACCCACGAGTCGCTGTCGGTGTTGGCCACGCGCGCGCTTCGACCACGGCAAGGCCGAGCGCGCGCTCGGCTACACGGTCCGGCCGTTCGCCGACAGCGTGCGCGACATCTACGAGTGGTTCGACGCCGCGGGGATGCTCGGAAAGAAGCGCCTGGCGAGCAGCGAGACGCGGATCTGAGCGGCTGTCCCGCGGGACATGGCCTGCGGGACAGCCGCGATCCTATCGGCGGTCTGTTCGCCGCGCCCGCCAGCTCGGCCACGCGACCGGCGCGTCCAGGTCGGTCGCAAGCCCGATCGCTCCGTCGTGAGCAGGAGCGTGGAGGGGGCTCCGAGAGCGCGGGTGGCTCTCGGGGCATGTCCAAAAGGGCAGGTTCGAGGGGGCATGTCGCGGAGGACATGCCCGAAAGGTCACCAGGACGGCTTCTCTTCCTCGGGGCCCGGGTCGGGCTTGGCGGCGCCGGCGGGCTTGTCGGCGGCGGCCGGCGCGGGCGGGGTCGCAGGCGGGGCGGCCTCGGGCGCGGCGGGCGGAGCGGCGACGGGCGCCGGGGTCGGCTGGGGTTGAGCGGGCGGCGGGGCCGCGGTCTTGGTGTCGGCCTTGGTCTCGACTTTCTTGGCGTCCTTGCTGCCGCAGGCCGGGGTAGTGGCGGTGGCGAGCAGCATGGTGGCCGCGAGGAACTTCTCCAGGTCGATCTTCATCGCTGTCTCCTTCGTGGCGCGGTCGCCGCGCCGTGCCGCGCGAGTATAACCCCGTCCTCGCGGGTCGCCACGAACCGGCGACGGCAGGCGGGCGGCTTGCGCGGGCTCGCCGCGGGGCCTGGCCCAAGGTCAGGCGCCGGTGAACTTCGCCGCCCGGCGCTCGACGAACGACTGCATGCCCTCGCGCGCGTCGTCCGAGCCCATGATCGCGCGGACCTCGGCCATCATGCCGGCGAGGGCGGCCTCGGGGCCGCGCTCCACGGTCGTGCGGGCGGTGGCGAGGGTGGCTCGCACGCCGAGCGGGGCCTGGGCGGCGATCGTGGCCGCGATCTCGGCGGCCCGCTCGACCTGCTTGCCGGGCTCGACCACTTCCTGCGCGAGGCCGATCCGCAGCGCCTCGGCGGCGTCGAACATGTCGCCGGTGAGGAGCCAGCGCATCGCGTTGCCCCACCCGGCGACCTGCGGCAGCCGCAAGGTCGCGCCGCCGAACGGGAAGATCCCGCGCCGGATCTCGATCTGGCCGAAGCGCGCGTCGCTGGCGGCGATCCGGATGTCGGCGGCCAGCATCAACTCGATGCCGAGGGTCAGACAGTAGCCCTGGGCCGCCAGCACGACCGGCTTGCTGCGCACGCGGCCGTGGAGGCCGAGCGGGTCGACCGCGCCCGCGGGGAACAGCGGCTCGCCGCGCGCGACGGCGGGGCCGACCTCGGCGAGGTCGAGGCCGGCCGTGAAGTGCTCGCCGTGGGCGAACACGACGGCGCAGCGCAGTTGCGGGTCGTCCTCGAATTCGGTGAAGGCCTCGGCCAGTTGCCGCAGCATGGCGAGGTCGAAGGCGTTGCGCTTGGCGGCGCGGTCGAGGCCGATCATCCGCACGTGGCCGTGTGTCTGGGTCGAGATCCGGCGGTCCGTGGACATGCGCGCGAGGATACACCGCGAGACGGGACGGCGGGATGACGTGGATGTCCGAAGGGACATGATGGAAGAGACAGTTGATGAGAGGGGGGCGAGGGGGTGAAGGGTGGTATCGTGGCGGTATGGCGGACGAGCCGACGGGAGAAGAAATGATGGCCGCGCTCATCGAGCTGCACCGCGGGCTCGAGCGCATGGGGCCGGGAGACACGCAGTTCAGCCGGGAGATCCTGGCGGGCTTGCCGGCGCTGCCGGAGGCGCCGCGGATCGCCGACCTCGGCTGCGGCGCGGGGGCCGGGGCGCTGCTGCTGGCGGAGACGTTCGGGGCGCCGGTGATCGCGGTCGACGGGTTGCGGGCGTTCCTCGACCAGCTCGAGGCGCGGGCGCGCGAGCGCGGGCTCGCGTCGCTCGTGCGCGCGGTGGAGGCCGACTTCGAGCGCTCGACTGGCCGGCTGGATCGCTCGACTTGCTGTGGTCGGAGGGGCGGCGTACCACCTGACGTTCGCCGGCGCGGTGCAGCGCTGGCGACCGCTGCTGGCGCAGGGCGGGGTCGCGGTGATCTCGGAGGCGAGCTGGTGGACCGACTCGCCGGCCGCGGCGGCGCGCGAGTACTGGGCCTCCGGTTATCCGGCGATGGGGACGGAGGCGACGAACGCCGCGCACGCGCGTGAGGCGGGGTTCGCGGTGCTGGGCGTGCACCGGCTGCCGGCGCGAGCGTGGTGGGACAACTACTACGGGCCGCGCCTGCGCCGGATGGAAGAGCTCCGTGAGACGGCGGACGCGGCGATGCGCGCGGCCATCCGCGAGACGGAGGCGGAGGTGGCGATGTTCCGCGCGCACGCCGAGGACTACGGGTACTCGTTCTACGTGCTGCGGGCGGTGTGACGGCCAGGCTGGTCGATGGGACAGGTTTCGTGGATGATTGAAGGGACATGACTGGAAGAACATGTCCTTCGAGTCGTGTCGGTCTGCTGGGTTTCGGCGGCGGCGGCGGGCTCGCCTCCTGGGGCTTGCGGTAGTCACTCCGGTGAAGGCCTTGCCCCGACGACGACGCTCCACGTGCCGGCGGCGATCGGGCGGGGGACGTAGGAGCGAGGTGGCGGCCTCGACGACGACGGCGTTCACCTCGTTGCCGCCGCCCCGGCCGCGGAACACACCCTGCGGGTCGACGAGGCCCCAGTCGAGGATGTTGTCGTCCGACAGTCGTCGTGGGCGATCTCGATCGCTCGCGTGCCGGCAGGGACGTCGAAGGCGACGAAGAATTGGCCGAGGCTGTCCATCGAGACCTGTCCCTCGAGCTCCTGGACGGTCTCGGCGGCGCGAGCGGAGGCCACAGGCTCGAGCCGCGCGAGCGAGGCGGGCCTGCCGGAGGCGGGTCATGGAGGCACGATCGCGCACCGGCGGGCGGCGCGGTCCGGGCCGTCGCAAGCGACCGGGGCGCTCGGGTACACTCGCGCCCGATGGCCGAGCGCGACCCCGAAACCAACGTGGCCCTCGGTGAGGGCAAGCTGACGTTCCCCTGCGAGCAGTGCGGCTCGGCCCTCGAGTACGCGCCCGGATCGGACCAGCTTCGCTGCAACCACTGCGGTCACACGCAGGCGATCCAGGGCGAGCGGTCGATCCTCGAACATGACTTCGAGGACATGTTGCAGCGGATCGGCCGCGCGCCGGCGTCGACGCTCGGGGGCCACAGCGTGCAGTGCGAGGGCTGCGGGGCGCAGGCGATGCTGGCCGGGCAGGCGGGTCGCTGTGCGTTCTGCGGCGCGCCGGTGGTGATGGACGTCAAGGAGCTCGGCGAGATCGTACCGCCCGAGTCGCTGCTGCCGTTCGGCATCGACGGACCGAAGGCGCGCGAGGCGTTCCAGCAGTGGGTCCGCAAGCTATGGTTCGCGCCGAACGACCTGAAGCGGCTGGCGCAGGTCCACGGGATCGACGGCGTCTACCTGCCGTACTGGACCTACGACTCGCAGACGACGACGCGCTACAAGGGGCTGCGCGGCGATCACTACTACGTGACGGAGTCGTACACCGACGCGCAGGGCAACCGGCAGACGCGTCAGGTGCAGAAGACGCGCTGGCGCCCGGCGAGCGGGACGGTGCACGTCGGCTTCGACGACGTGCTGGTGTGCGCGTCGCAGTCGCTGCCGCGGCCGCTGATCGAGAAGCTCGAGCCGTGGGACCTCCACAACCTGCGCGGCTTCGAAGCCGGCTACCTCAGCGGGTTCATCGCGGAGCGCTACCGGATCGGGCTCGAGGACGGGTTCCAGGTCGCCGACGAGCGCATGCAGCCGGAGATCCGCTCGGCCATCCGCAGCGACATCGGCGGCGACGTGCAGCAGATCCTGTCGATGCAGGTCCGCCACGCGGACGTGAAGTGCAAGCACGTGCTCCTGCCGCTGTGGATCTCGAGCTTCCGCTACAAAGAGAAGGTGTTCCGCTTCATCGTCAACGCCCGCACCGGCGAGGTCGCGGGCGAGCGGCCGTGGAGCGTGGCCAAGATCGTGCTGACCGTGCTGCTGGTGGCCGCGGTGATCGCGGCGATCGTCATCGTCGCAAAGTCGCGCTGAGGTCGGCGCCTGCGGGCCTGTCCGCGCGGACAGGCCCAAGGACACCTGTCCGGTAGAACATGTGCCAGTACACCTGTCCGCAAGGTCATGCGTGCGGCGAGCGATACCAGGTGTCGACGAGCGGACGGATGGCCGCGAGGATGTCGTCGTGGTGCGCGCCGTGCGAGGCGACCAGCCCATGGTCGTGGCCGAGCCGAAGCGGGTCGTAGATCAGTGGTTGGCCCCACAGATCGGTGATGACGCCGCCGACGGCGCGCAGCAGGGCCCACGGCGCGCAGGTGTCCCACAGCTTGGTGCCGCTGCGCGGGTGGACATAAAGGTCGGCCTCGCCGCGGGCGATGGTGCCCACCTTCACGCCGACGGAGCCGAGCCGGAGGTTGCGCTCGGGCGGGATGCCGAGGACCCGCATGACCTCGAGGGTCTTCGGGGAGGCGTGACTCAGGCTGCTGACGAGGCGCAGCTCGGCGAGCGAGCGACCGCTGGCACGCAGCGGGGTGGCCGCGCCGCTGTCGTCGATGACGAACGCTTCACGCCGATCGGGCGTGCAGATGCCCCACGAGAGGCGCGCCGCGCCGGCCTCGTAGACGACGCCGAGGACGGGTTCGCCGCCGATGCAGAGGCCGATCTGGATCGCCCAGCACGTCTCGCCGCGGGCGTACTCGGCGGTGCCGTCGATCGGGTCGACGTACCAGCAGCGCGAGACGTCGGCGGCTGCAGCGGCGTCGTCGGCGGACTCCTCGGCGACGACCGCGTCGCCGGGGAAGGCCGCGCGCAGCGCAGCGACCAGGCGCGCGTTGATCTCGGTGTCCGCGCGAGTGACCGGGCCGGCGTCGTCAGGCTTGTCCTGGGCCTGCATGACGTCGGCACCACCTGTCTGATAGGCCAGGGCGATGGCGCCGGCCTCGCGGGCGAGCGAGAGGACGAGTCGGAGCTCGGGGTCGAAAGTGGCCACGCGGGGAACTCTTTCCGGCGCCCTCGGGCGCTCTCTGAAGGGGGTGGCGAGATCTCACTGAGGACGCGGCCGGGACCGGCTCATCGGGATGCGCCTGATATGCGGTGGAATCTTGAATAACCTGGCGACAAAACAGCGGAAATCAGCCGTCGCCCGAGGCTGGCATTTTTCTCGCTGAACGTCATTTTGGGGTTACGAACCTTGTTCCAAGTTGCGCCCCCGGGAAATCCAAGGTTCCGTCAGGCAAAAAACCTGCTAGTCATGAGGAATGTCACGTGTTCAGCGAGCAGGCCTACGACAGGGAATCATCCAAACCAGCCTCGAGATCGGGAGCGAGCGGGGTGAAGAAGGGCTGACGATGCGCGGCATCGCGGCCCGCCTCGGAGTGAGCGCCACGGCGCTCTATCAGCACTTCGAGAGTAAATCGAAGATCCTCCGCGAGATCCGGATCTACGGGGCCGAACTGCTGCAGAGCGAGGTATTGGAGCCCGCAGCCTCGACCGAGGACCCGGCGGAGCGCCTCGTCAACGCCGGCCGCAACTATGTGCAGTTCGCCAAGTCGCACAAGTGGCTGTACTCGGTGATGATGGGTAACGAGCAGATCGATTGGTCGCAGCACAACACCGAGGAGGTGGACCTGCTGCTGCGCCCGCTCAAGACGTTCCAGGGCTGGCTGGAGGAGGGCGCGGCGCGCGGCTGCTGGCGCGGCGACGTCGACCTGTCGCTGGCCTCGTTCCGTATCTGGATGTCGCTCCACGGGCTCTGCACGATGCTGCTGTCGGGGCGCATCAGCGAGGCGCATCCGGCGTTCCCGCGCAAGGACGAGCAGAGCTTCGTCGACGAGTTCATCATCTCGATGATCGCCTGTCTCAAGCCCTGACGGGCTACGCCGGCACGAAGCAGGCCCCGATGCTCTCGAACCCGGGCGCGGGGCTCGGAAACAGCGGTTCACAGAGGGAGGGCGACGCGCACTGGGCGTCGCCCTCGTTCGTGGCGCAGGTCGAGGTGCAGCAGCTGGAAGAGCCGCATCGGCACCAGCGCCCCCGGCATGCACACGTACGTCGGCGCGCAGCCGCGGCCGTTGAACTCGGAGCAGTTGGCGCCCTCGGTGCCCATGTCGACGTCGAGCAGCATCTCGCAGACGAATCGATCGGTGCCCTGGCGACAGCCGAGGTTGGGCGGACAGATGGCCACGAGAGGATCACAGCTGTCCGCGCAGTAGGTCGTGCCGCTGAACGGACTGGTGACGCACAGGCCCGGGTCGCAGTCGATGTCGTTGCGGCAGAGCGAGAAACAGAGGCCGGAGGTCGGGTCGTCCTGCGTCGGCGAGAGGCACACGGTGCCGGCGCCGCACGCGTCCTGTCCGCTCTCGGGCGCAGGCACGCACGGCTCGAGCGGAAGGATCGCGCTGTCGTCGGGCACGCACTTGAAGTGGTTCTGCAGGCCGCCCTCGCTGATGGCGGTACACTTCTGTCCTTCGGGACATGCGGGAGTTCCGGACGGTTCACAGTCGTAGACCGGGTTGAGGTCCGGCGGCGGCTCCGGCGCTCCCGTGGTCGGCTGGGTGTCGCCCCCGCCGTCGGTGTCGGTGTCGCTCTCGTCGTCGCCCTGGTTGCCGGCGGTGTCGTCGTCGTCGTAGGGGACCCGCTGGCATGCCCCAAAGGACAGGAACGCGAGGACAGAGACGAGCCGGGCGGCGGTGACGCCGGGGCCGCGGAGCTGCGCGTCGAGCATGGGCTCACAGTAGCAGGTGCCCGCGCGCGCGGCCCGATGCGTGCCAGCGCGAGGGCGTGGGGTCCGATCGCGGACCGATGTCGCGGCCGGTTCTCGGACTGCTGTCCGCCTGACGCTGCTGCGCGGACGCGGGTCGGAAGGGGGCGCGGCGGACTGCTGTCCGCGAGGTCGATCGCGATCGCAGCGCATGGGCTCGCCGGACTTGTGTCCGAGGCGAGGGCGACGCACGAGCTCGCCGGACTTGTGTCCGCGGCGAGAGCGGCGCCCGGAGGTGCCCGCAGCGCTCGCCATGCATCGGGGCAGGCTCGTGCGTCGGCTTCGGGTGCGGCGCGACAGGCCGTACACGAGGTCCGCAAGTCGGGTGATGCGTGCCGCGAGCGTCGAGGCGCGAGCAGTTGGGGGCGATGAGCTCTCGTGACCGAGCGAGCGTCGACCGAGAGGCCCGAGGCGTGCGAGCGGGTCGCTCAAGGAGCACCGACGCGATGCGATCGGCGATGCGCTCGCGTGCTCGAGCGTCGAGGTTGACGATTCGTTCGCGGGCTCGAGCGGCCGTCGATGAGGACGATGCGCTCGCGCGCTCGAGCGATGATCGGTGACGGCGATGCGCTCGCGCGCTCGAGCGTCGAGGTTGACGATTCGTTCGCGGGCTCGAGCGGCCGTCGATGAGGACGATGCGCTCGCGCGCTCGAGCGATGAGCGGTCACGGCGATGCGCTCGCGTGCTCGAGCGTCGAGGTTGACGATTCTTTCGCGGGCTCGAGCGGCCGTCGATGAGGACGATGCGCTTTCGCGCTCGAGCGATGATCGGTGACGGCGATGCGCTCGCGCGCTCGAGCGTCGAGGTTGACGATTCGTTCGCGTGCTCGAGCGGCCGTCGATGAGGACGATGCGCTCGCATGAGGATCGAAGAGGGCGATGCGCTCGCGTGCTCGCGCGACTGTCGTCGAGGACGATGCGCTCGCATGAGGAGCGAAGAGGGCGATGCGCGCTCGTGGTGGAGCGACTGTCGATGAGGACGAGGCGCTCGCGCTCGCATCGAGCACGCGTTCGCTGCGCTCGCGTTGGCACTCGAGCGGTGCAGGGTGAAGACGATGCGTCCGCGCGCTCGAGCGTCGCGCGCGCTCGCGTCGGCGAACGAGCCTTGCGGGCGGCGCCTCCGCGCCTTGCGAGCGGTCGCTACAGGGCCGCGGTTCGCAGGTCGGCGATGGCGTTCGCGCAGCCGTGGACAATCGTGCGGGCGTGGTCGAGGCCCTGCTGCGCGGCCTGGTTGGGGCCGCGGTGGAGCTGGACGAGGACCTCGGCGCCGGCGGAGCCGGCGGTGATGGCCACGGGGATGGCCATCAGCGCGCGGGCGGCCTCGGCGGCGCGGGCTCCGAGGGGGACCTGGTTCTCGGGGCCGCTGTCGCCGAGCAGGCGCAGGTGGTCGACGTAGCTGCGGCCCCAGCGCGACTCGGCGGCCTCGAGGGCGTCAGGCGTGCCCTGGGCGTGCGCCCAGGCGACCAGGACGGCGTTGAGGGCCATCCCGGCGGCCCGGCGGGCGTGGGTGAGGGCGGTGCGGCGGACGGCGACGTGGTCGGCGCCGGCCTCGAGCTCGGTCAGCGCGGACCGCATCCAGGCGTCCGCGTCGAGGCGCCACAGCCAGTGGGCCTCGGCCTCCGTCATCCCGACGAGCTCCCGGTGCTGGTCGAGCTGGTCGAGTCGGTGGTCGAGCCGGTGGTGGTCGTCGTCGAGTCGGTCGAGGTGCTCGTGGTCGACGAGTCCGTGGTGCTCGAGGTCGTGGTCGTGTCGGTCGTCGACGTGGTGGTCGTGTCCGTGGTCGACGAGGTGGTCGTCGTGTCGGTCGCGGTGCCGTCGGTCGCGGTGCCGTCGGTCGCGGTGCCGTCGGTCGCGGTGCCCTCGGTGGTCGTGCCGGTCATCGACGAGGCGGTGGCGGAGCCGTCGGTCGGGCCGCTGGCGCTCTCGCTGAGGCTGTTGCTGCCCGGGCCGGCGATGTCGCGCTTGGACGGGAGGTCGTCGCGGATCGGCATGTCGGGCAGGCCGGGGCCGGCGGAGTCGGTGTCGACGCTCTCGGAGACGACGCACTGGCCGATGACGCCCGGCTTGAAGCAGGCGTCGCCCGACAGGATCTTCTCGCCCTCGGCGTAACACTCGAGGCCGGCGCCGCAGTCGCTGGCGCAGCGACACGGATCGCCGGCCTTGGGCCGGCAGCCCGCGAGCGCGACCAGCATGGCCAGCGCGACGCCGGAGGCGAAGGTCTGGCGCGGACGGGGCGGCGTCACGAGATGGCCTTGTACTCGATGCGGACGACCTCGTACTCGCGGTCGCCCTTGGGCAGCTTGACCAGGACCTCGTCGCCGACGCGCTTGCCGAGCATCGCCCGGGCGATCGGGGCGCCGAGCGAGATCTTGCCGTGGGTGGCGTCGGACTCGTCCTCGCCGACGATCTGGTAGACGACCTTCTGGTCGTTCTCGACGTCGAGCATCGTCACCGTGGCGCCGAAGGTGACCTTGTTCTCCTTGACGGTCTCGGGGTCGATGACCTGGGCCATGCCGATCCGCGACTCGAGGTAGCGCATGCGGCCGTCGAGCTGGGCCTGGCGCTCCTTGGCGGCGTGGTACTCGGCGTTCTCGCGCAGGTCGCCGTGGCCGAGCGCGGTCTCGATGTCACGGACGTTCTCGGGCCTGTCGACTTCCTTGATCTGCTTGAGCTCGGCGCGCAGCTTGGCGTACCCGGCGGGGGTCATCGGGATCTTCTGCTCGGTCATGGCGTGTCCTGAGTCGCGGACGGAGGCGCAGGCTCTCGATGATAGTCCTGCAGGGTGCGGGCGACGAGGGTTTTTTCGCCGCTGCGCACCGCCTGGATCGCGCGCGCCGCGGCCATCGCCGCGGAGATCGTCGTAAAGTGCGGGATCTTCTGCATCAGCGAGGTGCGGCGGATGCTGAAGCTGTCGCGGATCGACTGCAGGCCGACGGTGGTGTTGATGACCATGGCGATGGTGCCGTTGACCAGCGCGTCGACGATGTGCGGGCGGCCCTCCTTGACCTTGTTGATGAGCTCGCAGTCGAGGCCGGCGGCCCGGATGGCGACGGCGGTGCCGCGGGTGGCGACGATGCCGAAGCCGAGGTCGATCAGGTGGCGGACGACCGGCATGACGAGGTCCTTGTCGTCGTCGCGGACGCTGACGAAGACCCGGCCCGACTGCGGCAGGACCACGCCGGCCGCCAAGAGGCCCTTGTAGAAGGCCGCGCCGAAGTCGGCCGCGACGCCCATGACCTCGCCGGTGCTGCGCATCTCCGGGCCGAGGATGGTGTCGACGCCCGGGAACTTGTGGAAGGGGAACACCGAGACCTTGACGCTGACCTGGGCCGGCATGCGCTCCTTCAGGCCCATCGGCGCCAGCGGCTCGCCGGCGGCCACGCGCGCGGCGATCTTGGCGAACGGGACGCCGGTGGCCTTGGCGACGAACGGGACGGTGCGGCTGGCCCGCGGGTTGACCTCGAGCACGTACACGTCGTCGCCCTGGCGGGCGAACTGGACGTTCATCAGGCCGACCACGCCGAGCTCGCGCGCGAGCGCGACGGTGGTGCGCCGGATCTCCGCCAGCACCCCGGGCGGGGCCAGCACCGGCGGCAGCGAGCAGCCGGAGTCGCCGGAGTGGACGCCGGCCTCCTCGATGTGCTCCATCACGCCGGCGATGACGACGTCCTTGCCGTCGGCGACGGCGTCGACGTCGAACTCGGCGGCGTTGTGAAGGAACTCGTCGACGAGCACCGGGTGGTCGGGCGAGGCCAGCACGGCGGTGCGCATGTACTCGTCGAGCTCGGCGCGGTCGTAGACGACGCGCATGGCCCGGCCGCCGAGGACGTAGCTCGGGCGCACGAGCACGGGGAAGCCGATCCGCTCGGCGATCCCGCGCGCCTCGTCGGGCGAGCGGGCGACGCCCCAGCGCGGGCAGCGGACGCCGAGGCGCTGCAGCAGCTCGCCGAAGCGGCCACGGTCCTCGGCGAGGTCGATCGCCTCGGCCGAGGTGCCGAGCAGCTTGTAGCCGGCCTTCTCGATCTCGGCGGCGAGGCGCAGCGGCGTCTGGCCGCCGAACTGCACCAGCACGCCGACGATCTCGCCGCGGGCTGACTCATGGGCCAGGACCTCGAGGACATGTTCCGCGGTCAATGGCTCGAAGTACAGGCGGTCGCTGGTGTCGTAGTCGGTCGAGACGGTCTCGGGGTTGCAGTTGACCATGATCGTCTCGTAGCCGGCCTCGCGCAGGGCGAAGCTGGCGTGGACGCAGCAGTAGTCGAACTCGATGCCCTGGCCGATCCGGTTGGGACCGCCGCCGAGGATGACGACCTTCTTGCGCGCGGTGACCTCGGCCTCGTCCTCCTCCTCGTAGGTCGAGTAGAGGTAGGGGGTGCCGGCGGCGAACTCGGCGGCGCAGGTGTCGATGCGCTTGTAGACCGGGCGCAGGCCGGCGGCCTCGCGCTCGGCCCGGAGCTCGCGCTCGGGGACGCCGCGGACCTGGGCGAGGCGGCGGTCGGACAGGCCGGAGCGCTTGGCCCGGGCCAGCAGGGCGGCGCCGAGCGGGCCGGGCGGGGCGCTTTGGACCTCGGCCTCGACGGCGAGCACGGCCTGGATCTGGGCGAGGAACCACGGGTCGATGCGGGTCAGCTCGTGGACGCGCTCCAGCGAGACGCCGGCGCGCAGGGCGTTGCCGACGTGCCACAGGCGCTGCGGGTGCGGCCGCCCGAGCGGGACCTCGGCGGCGGCCGGGCCGTCGCCGTCGAGCGGGAGGTCGAAGCCGTAGGTGCCGGTCTCGAGGCCGCACATGGCCTTGCCGAGCGACTCGCGGAAGGTGCGGCCGATCGCCATGACCTCGCCGACCGACTTCATCTGGATCGTCAGGGTCTCGTCGGTGCCGGCGAACTTCTCGAAGGCGAAGCGCGGGATCTTGGTGACGACGTAGTCGATGCTCGGCTCGAAGCTGGCCGGGGTGGCGCGGGTGATGTCGTTCTGCAGCTCGTCGAGCGTGTAGCCGACGGCCAGCTTGGCGGCGAACTTGGCGATCGGGAAGCCGGTGGCCTTCGACGCCAGCGCCGACGAGCGCGACACGCGGGGGTTCATCTCGATGACGATCTGGCGCCCGGTCTTGGGGTCGACGGCGAACTGAATGTTGCAGCCGCCGGTCGACACGCCGATCTCGGTGACCACCGCGCGCGCCGCGTCGCGCATGCGCTGGTACTCCTTGTCGGTCAGCGTCTGCGCCGGGGCGATGGTGATGCTGTCGCCGGTGTGGACGCCCATCGGGTCGAGGTTCTCGATCGAGCAGATGACGACGAAGTTGTCCTTCGCGTCGCGCATGACCTCGAGCTCGTACTCCTTCCAGCCGAGCACCGACTCCTCGATCAGGATCTCGCCGCGCATGCTCTCGGCCAGGGCGTGCTGGACGTGGGCCTCGAACTCGTCGCGGTTGTAGGAGATGGCGGCCCCGCTGCCGCCGAGGGTGAAGCTGGCGCGGATGATGGTGGGGAAGCCGATCTGCTCGAGCGCCGCCCACGCCTCGGCCACCGAGTGGCAGTAGAAGCTGCGCGGGACGTCGAGGCCGATCTTCTTCATCGAGGCCTTGAACTTGTCGCGGTCCTCGGCGCGCTCGATGGCGTCGAGGTCGGCGCCGATCAGCTCGACGCCGTACTTGGCCAGGATCCCGCGCTTGCCGGCCTCGATGGCGAGGTTCAGCGCGGTCTGTCCGCCGACCGTCGGCAGCACGGCCTGCGGTCGCTCGGCCTTGAGCACGCGCTCCAAGAACTCCGGTGTCAGCGGCTCGACGTAGGTCCGATCGGCGAGATCGGGGTCGGTCATGATCGTCGCCGGGTTCGAGTTGATGAGGACGACCTCGTAGCCCTCCTCACGCAGGGCCTTGGTCGCCTGGGTGCCCGAGTAGTCGAACTCGCAGGCCTGACCGATGACGATCGGGCCCGAGCCGAGGACGACGATCCGACGCAAGTCGTTGCGGCGCGGCATGGCTTATCAGCGCTCCTTGATGTGGGTGCCGTCGAAGGTGTGGTCGTTGCCGATGGCCTTGTTGATGACGTCGCGGTGGGCACTCACGTCCCAGCCGAGGCGCGCGAGGCCGGTGAGGATCCGGGTGCGCAGGCGCAGCGAGTCCTCGGCGGGGTTGCCGAGGCGGGCGACCAGCGGGCCGAGCGAGCGCGGCTCGCCGATGTCGAGCAGCGCCTCGACCGCGAAGAAGCGCACGCCCTCGTCCGGATCTTCGAGGTAGCCGGCGAGGATGTCCGGGACGCGCGCGTCGTCGATCTCCTGCAGGTGCGTGAGCAGCTGCAGCTTGGCGCTCGGGTCGCGCTCGTAGCCCGGCGGGTGGTGGGCCAGCAGCGCGTCGAGGATGTCCCACTCCTGCTGCTTGCTCGCCAGCTCCTCGACGACGCGCAAGACCCAGGCGATGTTGTCGCTCTGGAGGCAGAACTCCTTGGCCGCCGGCAGCACGGTGTCGAGCGGGAGGCCGAGCAGGCGCTTGTACAGCCAGCCCTTCTCCTCCTCGTCCTCGATGGACTTGCTGGCGTTCATCGTGAACCGCTTCATCAGGCCGACGATCGCCGGGATCTCGGCCATCTCCAGCAGCTGCTCCATCGCGTAGTAGCGGTCGGCCGACTGCGCGTACTGGTTCTGGACGGTCTTGATGTGCTTGTCGAGCTTGCTCTTGCTGCGACCCGCGCTGCTGAAGAGGTCCTTGAGTCCCACGATCGTCCCCGTGTCGCTGCGGGCCCGCGAGCCCGCGGTTTTCGGCCCGGTGGGGCCGCGTAGCAAGAGCCCCGCGAGGGGGCTCCATGAGATCGGGCCAGAGGCGCCCGGGTGCAAGTGGCCCTGTGGGCCGTGAAGCAAAGTTCATGGCCCAGGGGGCCGGGAGGCAGGTGCGTGCGCCGTGAGGGCGAGGCGCCGTGAGGCAGGCCCGGCGCGTGCGGTGGGGCGGAGGCGCCGCCCCGCGGCTTCAGGAGGTCGTGTCGCCGGTGGTGGCGCCGCCGGTGGAAGTTGCGCCGGTCGTGGTGGTCGCGCCCGTGGCGTCGGTCGCGTCGGTGGTGCCGGCGGTGCCGTCGCTGTCGGTGCCGGTCTCGGTGGTCGTCTGCGGGGGCGGGGGCGGCGGATCGCCAGGGTTCGCGCCGGTGGCGCCGAGCTTGCACGCGCCCACGGAGTCGTCGTCGGGCGTGTCCTCGCGGTGGCAGCAGCCGTCGATCCGGCACTCGTAGCCGGCCGGACACTCGCCCGCGTCGTCGGGCTCGCAGGCGAACTGCACCGGGTCGCTGGGCGCGTTGAAGCAGGCCGACAGCGCGGCGGACCCGAACAGCAGGCCGCTCAACATGGCGTTCGCGACATGGCGCATGGGTCCTGTTCCTTCGGCCATCTAGAAGCGCACCTGGAGGCCGCCGAGGCCGGCCTGCACGCGGGTGGGCCGGCGCTTGACGCGGTCGGCGATGAACAGGCCGATGGCGGCGGCGAGCACGACGCCGCCGGCGGCGAGGAAGCTGCGGGCGAGCACCGCGTCGCGGCGGCCGCGGGCGAGGATGTCGTCGTACTCGCCCTTGACGTCGGCGTACTGCAGGGAGGCGCCGGTCTCGGGGTCGAGCTGGGCGATGAGCCGCGCGGCCTTGTCCTCCTCGGTCTCGGCCAGGCCGGCGAACACGCCGCCGGTCGAGGCGAGGGCGAAGCCGCCGAACACACACCACCAGCCGGCCCGCTGCAGCGGCGGCAGCCGCTCGGGGACGCCGTCGACCGGCTTGTCGCGCAGGGCGGTGCCCTCGAGCTCGGCCTTGGCCCGCTTGGCCTCGGGGTCGCTGGTGGCGACGGTGCTGCCGAGACCTGCGCTTTGGGACACGTTGTTCGGCGGCGCCACCAGGTCGGCCTGCCCGGCCGGGGGCGGGGCGGTGACCGGCTGGGTCTGCGGGACAGGCTCCTTGCCGTCAGGCCCCGGAGCGGGGGGATCTTGCTTGCTCGCGTCCGGCGCAGGCGCGGGCTTGGACTCGGGCGCAGGCGCAGGCGCGGGGGCCGTGGCAGGGGCGCTCGGGCCCTGCGCGTGGACGGGCAGCGAGGCGCCGGCGACGGCGATGCCGACGACGAGGCCGAAGGCCCGCGCGGACATCGTGGTGAATCGTGCGCCCATCGCCGGGCGGGATTGTAGTCAGGTCGTCGGCGTGACGCTCGTGCGTTTCCGGCGCCCCAGAGCGGCCAGAACGTGTGACTTTTGCCACCGCCGTGGAAGCA
Source organism: Nannocystis pusilla (assembly GCF_026626665.1). Classification (GTDB taxonomy): domain Bacteria; phylum Myxococcota_A; class Polyangia; order Nannocystales; family Nannocystaceae; genus Nannocystis; species Nannocystis pusilla. The sequence continues at coordinate 3,423,783 of NZ_JAPNKE010000002.1, read as the reverse complement.
GCGAACCGCGTCGGATCGGGCCGAGAGGTATCCACCATCCCTCGTATGGCTCGCCTCCTTCGCGCCGCGCTCCTGCTCGCGCTCGCCGGCGGCTGCAAGCCGAACGGCGCGCGGGTCTCGGACGTGGTCGACGTGACGCCGCCCTCCGGCGAGGTCTATCCGGAGGGGGCCAGCGACTTCACCGGCGAGTGGGTCGGCGAGAGCGCGGGCATCTTCGGCACGCTGTCGATCCAGCGGCTGGCGAGCGATCGCTACTACGGCCGCTTCGTCAGCGAGGACGGGCTCATCCGCTTCGTCTGCAACCTGCGCCAGATCCGGGCCACGCCGCCCGAGGGCGGGGCGATGCTGCCGAGCAACCTGGTGACCTTCCAGTGGCAGGACGGCCGCGGCGGTCGCGGCGGCGGCTACGTGCTGATCAACCGCGAGGGCTCCGCGCTGACCGGCGAGATCCGCTACGGCGGGCTCGGTCCGCTGGACTTCGTCCGCACCGACGCGCCCGACATGGAGGCGCCGGCCGACGCCGAGACGGCCGAGGCGTTCGCCGACGAGCTCGACGAGCAGGCCGGCTGAGCGGGGGGCGACGGGCAGGTCGGCCGCCCGAGCGGAGACGGACACGACGAGCTCCCTGGCGCCGAGGGCATGTGCTCATGGACATGCTCTTTCGGGCATGGTTGGAAAGACATTCCTGATGGGGCATGGTCAAAAGGACATGTCCGAATGGTCATGCCATCGAAGGGCAGTCGCTTCGTGGAAGTCACCGGAATAGCGACGGCTACCCGGGGCCGCTCGAGTGGAGCGGTCCAGCGAGCACAGGCGGCGCAGGATTCGAGCGGCCGACCTGCGCGGCCTGGGCGCAGTCCGGCCGACAGGCCCGAATGAGCAGGTCATCGGGTGGACGAGCCGGATGGAGCGGCCGAGCCGCGCGGCCCGGGCATGGTCCGGCGGACATGCTCGAACGGACAGGTCAGCCGGTGCGCGGGGTGGGGCGCGGGAGCAGGCGGCGCTGGGTGAAGCAGAGGCCCCAGCCGTGCGACTCCTCGGGCGGGCGCGCGGGGCCGGCGACGAGGCGGGGGCCCTCGGCGCGGGCGGGGGTGGGCGCTCGCCGCCCGCGTGGACGCGGACGAGGGCGATGTCGAGGTGGCCGCGGCCGTCCATGTCGAGCGGGAGCTCGGCGACGGTCTCGGCCTCGAGGGCGAGCGGTCCGCCGGGGGCCTCGACGGCCAGGCCGGTGCGAGCGGGCGCGCGGCCGGGGCGGCGCTCCTGCGTGACCCCGAGGTCGCGGATCGGGACGACGCCGCCGGGCCGCTGGACGAAGCCGCCGGACAGGCTCACCCACGGGAAACGGGCGGTGTGCACCCACGTCCGCAGCGGGCCGAGCGTGGCGAAGCACTGCATGGCGGCGTCGCTGGCGCCCCAGTCGCGCACGCCCCAGTTGTGGACGCGCAGGGCGGCGCCGCCGAAGGCCCGCAGGTCGCGGCCGAGGGTGATCGTGCCGTGTAGATCGCCGGCCTGGACGTAGCCGCGGAGCGGGTGGCGGCGCACGGCGCGGAGCAGGCGAGTGTCCCAGGCGGCGGCGCCGAGCTGGCGCGCGAGCAGGTCGGGGTCGTCGTCGGTGCCGGGGACGAACGGCAAGAGGCCGGCGAGGAAGGTGAGGTCGAGGCGGGCCTCGATCGACTCGGCGGGGGCGTCGCCGGCGGGGCGCAGCGGTCGGCCGCGCGGGTCGTGCACGTGCAGGGCGCCGCGGTAACGCAGGGTCCAGGTGCGCAGCGGCTCGACGCAGTCGAAGCTGAGGCCGCCGACCGACCAGCCGCGCTCGCCGTCGCCGCGCAGCAGCGCCTGGCCGCCGGGGAGGCAGTAGATCGCGGTGGGCGTGAAGAGGGTGAGCCAGACGCGGTGGGCGTCGCGGCCGGGCAACCACTCGAGGCGCGCGAGCACGGCGAGCTCGGGCTGCACGCCGACGAACACGAAGTCCTCGGCGAAGTGCGGCCGGCCGTCCCAGGCGTGGCGGGCCTCGTCCTGCGGGCGCGGCCACTCGGCGGCAGGTCGTCGCAGTACGGCCCAGCGCGCGATCGCGGCCTTGACCCCGCGGCGCAAGAGGCCGGAGAGGCCGGGATCGGCGATGTCGGCGCCCAGCTCGAGGCCGGGGTCGTCGCTCGGCTCGGCGAGCCCGACGTGCGGGCGCAGCGGCCGGGGCCCGCGCGGGTCTTCGGAGTGGGAGTCGCGTCCGGACATCGGCCTCGGGAGGCGGCCAGCGTATCATCCGCGCGCCAAAACGGCCACCGGCGCGAGCGGCCCGCGAGCGAGCGATCGAAGGGCGCGCGGGGCCCGGGTCCGCGCCGCGCGAGGGGCCGGGGCCGGCAGGCGAGCGGCCGCCCTTGTGTCGGCGGGCCGCCGCGTGATACCGAAGTCGCTGGAGGTCCCTCTGTGCCCCGTTTCGCCGCCTGCGCCCTGACCGTCGTCCTGACCGCCGCCTCCGCCCTCGCGCCGGCGTGCAACTCCACGCCCGCGGTCGATCCGGCCGAGCAGGCGGCCCAGATGAAGAAGGACCTCGCCAACGCGGCCGCGCGCGTCAACGACGAGAAGTGGGAAGAGGCCCAGAACCTGCTGAAGCGCGTGCTCGAGGTCGAGCCGAGCAACCCGGAGGCGCAGGCGCTGCTGGCGAAGGTGCGGCTGTACGGCGACAAGGACCCGGCCAAGGCGATCGAGCTGATCGACAAGGCGATCGCCGCCAAGGGCGACGTGGCCGACTACCACGCGACCCGCGCCGCGGCGCTCGAGAAGAGCGACAAGGACGCCGACGCGGCCGCGTCGTGGGGCAAGGCGGCGCAGCTCGACCCCGACAACGGCAACTACGGGCTCCACCAGGGCCAGGCGCTGCGCCGCGCGAAGCAGTTCGAGCAGGCCGAGGCGGTGTTCCGCGAGGTCATCAAGAACGACGAGGCGGTCAAGTTCGTGTACAGCGAGCTCGGCGACGTGCTGCGCGAGCAGGGCAAGCTCGACGAGGCGCTCACGACCTACGCCAAGGCGATGATCAAGTACCAGGGCGACAAGACGGCCCACGCCGGCGCCGCCCAGGTCTACGAGGCGAAGGGCGAGACGCAGAAGGCGATCGACGAGTGGTCGACGTACATCCGCATGGATTGCTGCTCGGACTTCAGCAACAACGTGGCGAAGAAGCGGATCGCCGAGCTGCAGCAGGGCCGCGCGGGCTGAGCTGTCCGAACGGGCAGGTGCGGCGCGGCGCGTGCCTGCGGGCCGGACTGGCTGTCCTCGCGGACAGTGAACAGGGCCGCTTCTCGGCTGTCCGTCCGGACAGGTGCGGGGAGATGTCCTCGGGGACAGGCCTGGCTGTCCTCACGGACAGCCGGTCTCTCACGGCGCGAGGCTGGGGCCGGCGATGGCGGCCAGGCTCTCGCGCAGGTAGCGGACCGCGAGCGCGACGGTCTGCTTGCCGCCGTCGCGGGCGAGCGGCGGGGCGACCTCGACGACGTCGGCGGCGCACAGGCCGACCTCGCGGCCGAGAGCGCGGATCAGCTCGACCACGAATTCGGGCTCGAGGCCGTCAGGCTCGGGCGTGCCGGCGGCGTCGGCCCAGTGCGAGTCGGTGCCGTCGATGTCGTTGGAGAAGTAGACCGAGGTGACGCCGAGGCCCTTGAGGTGGGCGACGATGGCGGCGATCGTGCCGGCGGGGTCGGCCTTGACCTCCTCGGCCCAGAACTGGCGCACGCCCAGGCCCTGCTCCCAGTGGCCGCGGTCGTGTCGCGAGGCGCGCACGCCGACCTGCACGAGCCGGCCGTCGCGGCCGAGCAGCTCGTTGGCGTGGTAGGACCAGGTGGCGAAGCAGATCTTGATGCCGAGCCGCTCGGCCAGGAGATCGGTGTGGGCGTCGGGCTGGACGATGGCCCAGCGATCGCGGCGGTGCTTGGCCAGGTTGGCGGCCACGGGCCAGGCGTTGGAGTGGTCGCCGCCGAGGACGACCGGGACGATGGCGGGGTTGAGCTGGTAGACGAGGTCGAGCGCGCGCTCGGCGATCGACAGCGGCGAGACCGGCAAGGTGGCGGCTGTCTCTTCGGGCAGGTGGCCGTAGAGCGCGCGCCGGCTGGCGGCGAGCTGGCCGGCGCTCAACATGTCGTCGTGGAGCAGCTGCGGGATGACGAACACGTCGCCGATGTCGAGCACGCCGGCGGCGGCGGCCCGCGCCGGCCAGTCGGCGTCGCTGGCGAGGAGGCCGGTGCGGATCGCCTGGGGCCCGACGTTCGCGCCGCGCAGGAAGCCGGCGCCGACGTCGAGGGACAGCCGAGGATGACGACGCGCGCGTCGGCGATCGCGGCGAGGTTGCGGCGAAACGCCGCGTCGACGCCGGTCTCGTCGTCGGCGCCGTAGATCCGGCGCTGCATCGCCAGCTGCTCGGCGCGCCCGGTCGAGACGAGGAAGAGCCCGCCGCCTGCCGGACGCAGCAGGGCCGCGAGTTCGTCGAGTGGGGTCATGCGTCAAGGCTAAGCCCGCGCGCGGCGAAACGCGAGAGCACCCGGCGCGGGCGCGCGAGGGGCGGCGCCGGCTCGGTTCGCTGGCAGGCCGCCTCATGACTCGGCGGTCGATCGCGGAGCGCCGCCGGTGACCTTCGTCTCGCGCCCCGAGCGAGCCTCGCCGAGGGCGTCGGTGCTGGTGCTGTAGCGAGGGACGCAGGGACGCGGCGGCCCGGGTGCGGACGTGCGCGAGCGAGGTCTGCGCTCGGTGAGCCGAGCACCGGGAGCTTTACTTCGGTGAGATCAGATGTCCTCGAGGACATGTGCCTCCGCCATGGCGATCGATGGCTCGAGCGGGGCGCATCGGTGGCGAGAAGTGAGCACTTGTTGGCGTTTTCGCCACTTGCCCGGGCGCGGCGACGCGTGCGAGCGTGGGAGCATGACCTTGCGTCCGCACGTGGTCGCGGTGGTGGCCTTGCCGGGGGTGGTCGCGTTCGACCTGACGATGCCGTGCGAGGTGTTCGGGCGCGCCGAGGTGCCCGGGGGCGCGCGGCCGTACGAGGTGCGCGTGTGCGGCGAGACCCGGAGCGTCGACGCGGGGGCGTTTCAGCTGGCGCTGCGCTGGGGCCTCGCCGATCTGGCGCGGGCGCACACCGTGATCGTGCCCGGCGTGATGGACCCGACGCGGCCGTCCTCGCCGGCGGTGCTCGAGGCGCTGCGGGCGGCGGCGCGGCGGCGGGCGCGGATCGCATCGATCTGCAGCGGCGCGTTCGTGCTGGCGGAGGCCGGGCTGCTCGACGGCCTGCGGGTGACGACGCACTGGGTCGCCGCCGGCTTGCTCGCCCGGCGCTATCCGACGCTCACCGTCGATCCGAACGTGCTGTTCGTCGACAACGGGCGGATCTTGACCTCGGCGGGCGGGGCCGCGGGGATGGACCTGTGCCTGCACATGCTGCGCAGCGATCACGGCGCCGCGGTGGCCGCTCACGCCTCGCGGCTCGCGGTCGTCCCGCTCGAGCGCAGCGGCGGCCAGGCGCAGTACATCGTCCACGAGCCGCCGACGTCGACCAGCAGCCTGGCGCCGCTGCTCGACTGGATGAACCGGCACCTGCGCGACGAGCTGACGCTGCCGACGCTGGCCCGGCGGGCCCGGATGAGCACGCGGACCCTCAGCCGGCGGTTCCGCGAGCAGACCGGGACGACGCCGCTGAAGTGGGTCCTCACCGCCCGGATCGCCCGCGCCCAGCAGCTGCTCGAGTCGACCTCGCTGTCGCTCGAGGAGATCGCCGGCGACGTCGGCTTCGCGGCCGCGTCGACGCTGCGCAACCGCTTCGCGCAGGTGATGGGCGCGTCGCCGATGACGTACCGCAAGCTGTTCCGCCGCGAGGGCGAGGCGCGGGCGCAGCACTGAGCTCGCCGGCGACGGCCTCGGCCGCGCGCCGACATGTCCTGAGTGCCGGCCGACCGGGGGCTGGCCTTGCGAACATGTCCCGAGTGCCAGGCTCCCAGGCTGACCCGAGGGACATGTCCCCGGTGCCAGCTCAGAAGTTCACGTCGAGGTACAGGTTCGTCAGGAAGATGTTCTGCTTATAGATGCCGTCGGCGCTGGCGGCCTTCGTCGGCGCCTGGAACTTGTTGAGGACGCTCCGGCCCTTGGTGTCGACCTTGAAGTAGGCGATGTCGGTGAAGGTCAAGCCGAGGTGGAGGCGCTGGTGCAGGCGGAAGCGGCCGCCCAGCGAGAAGGTCATCTTGTTGGAGTCGAGCAGGGCGGGCTCGATGGTCTGGACGGGGACGGCGGTCGAGTCGAAGCCGAGGCCGGCGTACAGCTCGACGGCCTCGATCACCCAGTAGCTGGCGCCGAAGCGGACGCCGCCGGCCGGCTTCCAGAAGCGCGGGATGTTCTGGGTGACGTTCTTGACGTTGTCGTCCGGGCCGTCGCCGCCGTACGACGCGGGGTCGGTGAGGGCGGTGTCGGCGTTGGCGAAGTCGCACTGGCGATCGGCCTTGGTGGCGTCGAGGACGCACTGCTTGTCCATCACCTTCCAGTTGGTGAAGTCGCCGAACAGGCGCAGCTCGAGCTTGGGCACCGGGCGGACGCGGAAGCCGAAGCGGACGATGTCGGGCAGGCGCTGCTGCAGCTCGATCGGCGCCGCGGGGGCCACGGCGGCGGTGCCGAACGCGTTGCTGAGTTCGCCCTTCAGCGTCATGTTGCCGGTGATGTTGGGCCGGCTGGTGTAGGAGGCGCCGATCCACAGCTTGTCGCGCCAGTTCCAGATCGCGCCGATGCCGAAGCTGCCTTGCCAGCCCGAGGCCTTGAGCCAGCTGCGACCCTCCTTGAGGGTGCCGTCGGAGCCCACGAGGTCGTCGGTGCCGTCGGCGTTGCGGGCCCGGATGGTGTCGATCTCGCTGCGGATGGCGCTGCCCGACAGGCCGATCGAGAGGCCGATCTTGGCGATGTTGAAGGCGACGGCGCCGGTGATGTACATCGACCGCAACTTGCCGTCGATGGTGTGCCAGCGCTGCACGCCGTCGACCGCGCCCGGGTAGTCCTGGCTGCCGCGGTACTTCTCGTTGGGCTTCCACGTCGACTGGCCGCCGAACGGGAAGTACACCGCGGCGCCGGCCGAGAAGAACTTGGTGCCGAAGTCCGAGCTGGCGCCGGCGAACGGACCGGCGATGAAGTTGGACAGCTTGGCGACGCCGGCGTTGGCGTCGGTGGCCCCCTCGGGGGTGCCGGTCGCGCTGCTGATCGCGGACTCCGGGCGGTCGTAGCTGACCCATCGGGCCGCGAAGCTGCCGTCGACGAAGATCCGCGTGCCGGGCTTCAGCGCGATACCCGCGGGGTTGTAGTAGATCGCGGTCGGGTTGTCGGTGGTCACGTGGCCGTGCTCGCCGCCGAATCGCGCGGTGCTGAGGCCGGACGCCCGGGCCTCGTTCGCGCCGACGAGCGCGGCGGTCAACAGGCCACAGGCGAAGAGGGTGCGCGAGCGAGACGCATGACGAGCGAGCGACATGAAGGTGACCTCGTACGGCGACAAACCGGCGCCACTTTACACCGAGGTCACTGCTTTACGGCGGACAAAATGCACGGCAGAGTGATGCGCAGGATGTCCCGATCGTTTTCTGTGCCCTGTCCTCGGGCCGGCGCCTCGCTGCTCGGACTGTCCTTGCTGATGCCGCTGCTGGCGGGCTGCCCCGACTCCGAGGCCAAGTTCGAAGAGTTCCTCGACAACACCAAGGACGATCGCGACTTCATGCCGCCGCCGCCTCCGGACGTGATGCCCGCGGAGGCCGACATCAGCGGCGACTTCCTGCTGGCAGTGTCGACGGTCATCTCGCCCGACCTGCCGCTGCAGTTCATCGCCACCAACACGCTGACCACCGACGAGATGGGCAACACGCTCCTCGCGGCCTGCCTGCAGCCGCTGAGCCTCATGCAGGGCAAGGTCAACGTGCCGCGCGAGCCGATCGGCGACCCGCTGTGCTACTCGGACATCCCCGTCGCCGACGGCAAGTTCGACATCGACGCCGGCCTGGTGAAGGTGACCGGCGCGGCCAATCCGGTGACCGGCGCCGACATCGAGGCGACGCTGAGGATGGTCGCCACCATCATCGACGAGAAGTTCTTCTGCGGGGATATCGAGGGCGATCTGTCAGTGCCCTTCGCGCTCGACCTGAAAGGCTCGACCTTCGCGGCGATGCGCCTCGAAGATCCCGCGATGCTGCCGCTCGATGTGACAAAGAACTGCAAGCGCGACTCGGTCCGCGACAAGGAGTGAGCGCGAAGCCGCGCGAAAATCACGCAAGATCACGCGTGATGGGACTGGTTTTTCGCCTGCCCGGACCCGATCATCGCGTCCCCCCACGATGACGACGACGGTCTCGCCCCCCACACCCGCCGGGCAGTGGTCCAAGGTCCGCAACGAGCTGCAACAGCTCTGGCACAGCGAGCTGCGCGACTCCAACATCCGCACCGCGTACGTCGTTTGCGGGATGACGGGGACGGCCTACGGGATGGTGACCGCGGTCGTCGCGGTCTACCTGAACAAGGTCCGCGGGATCGACGAGCTCACGATCGGCGAGCTGGCGATCTTCTTCTCGCTCGGCATCGCGGCGTTCAGCGTGCCGATGGGGCTGCTGATCAAGAAGCTGTCGCCGCGGACGATGCTGGCGGCCGCGCTGCTGGTGTACGCGGGGGCGACGGCCATCTTCCCGTTCCTGCTCAGCTTCGGCGGGCTGGCGACGGCGCGCGGGATCGACGGCGCGTTCTCGGTCGGCGTGTGGGTCAGCCTCGAGACGATCCTGCTGATGCGCACGACGACGGCGCACCGCGGGCTCATCACCAGCCTCTACACCATCTCGATGGCCACAGGTTACGGCATCGGGGCGGTGTTCGGCTGGGCGGTGATGCTGCTCTACCCGATGCAGATGGTGTTCGTGGCCGCGGGGCTGTTCGCGTCGCTGGCGGCGCTGATCGCCTACGTGTTCCTCGACCGCGACATCCAGCCGATCGCCGGCAGCGATCACGGCGGCGATCACGGCCACGAGGCCGGCGCGCAGCCCGTCAAGCCGGCGGAGGACGACGCCCGGCCGCCGATCCTCTCGCTGTATTGGAAGATCAAGACGGCCTGCATCCCGACGTTCTGCTACGGCTACTTCCAGGCGTCGCTGGTGCTGTTCCTGCCCCTGTTCCTCATCGCGGTGCGGAAGGTGCCGAAAGAGGACACGAGCCTGCTGGTGGCGAGCTTCTCGATCGGCATGGCCGCCAGCGTGGTGTTCGTCGGCCGCCTCGGCGATCGCTACGGCCACCTCAAGACGGTGCGCTCCCTGGTGGCGCTCGGAGTGGTGCTGACGGCGTCGCTGGTCTACTTGCCCGCGTTCTGGATGGTCGCCGTCGCGGTGCTGTTCGCGGGCGCTTCGCTGGCGCCGATCTGGCCGATGAGCCTGGCGCTGCAGAGCCTCATCGTCGACCCACGCGACTTCAGCCGCAGCAACGCGCTGCTGAACGGCTCGTACGGGCTCGGCACGCTCGCGGGGCCGCTGGTGTCGGGCTTCCTGTTCAAGCATTACGGCGGCGAGACGATGTTCCTCCACATCGCGGTGCTGTGGGCGCTGGCGCTCCTGGCCACGCTGGCGTTCCGCCGCGACGATCCGAGCTTCCGCGCGATCGCCCACGCCCGCGCGCGCGGCGGGGTGAGGCTATCCTCGCGGGCATGGGCCTGCTTCATCGTCTGTATGCTCGCGCCGCGCCCGAGGTCTGGGAGACCGAGACGCGGCTGCTGCACGCGCTCCGCCTGGTGCGCCGGCCGGTCGCGGTGCAGTGGATCGCCACCGCGATGTGCGACCTCCGCTGTCCGCATTGCTACTCGGGCGCGGGCAAGCGGGCCGAGGGCGAGCTGACGACGCAGGAGGCGATCCGCCTGGTGGTCGACGAGCTGGTGGCGCTCGGCCGGCCGACCTTCGTGATCGCGGGCGGGGAGCTGCTGCTGCGCCGCGACATCGCCGAGATCGTGGCGCACGCGCGGGCGCAGGGGCTCGAGTGGGCGATGCACACGCACGGGGGACATGTCCCCAAGTTCAGGTCGCTGTTCGAGCGTCACCCGCCCACGCTGGCGGCGATCAGCCTCGACGGCGAGGCCCGGCAGCACGACCTGTTCCGCGGGCGTCAGGGCAGTCACGCGGCGGCGCTGGCTGCCATCCGCACGCTCAAGGTGCGGCTGCCCGGAGGTGGTGGCGGGCACGACGGTGACGCGCGAGAACGCCGACCGCCTGGCCGATCTGTTCCCGATCGTGGCTGCCTCGGGCGCCGACTCGTGGGGCCTCCATCTCTTCGCCCCCGAGGGCCGCGGGGCCGAGCACACCGCGCTGTGTCCGACGCCGGAGCAACTGCGCCGCGTGGCCGCGTTCGCCCGCCGCAAGCGCGGGCTGTTCCACGTCGAGCTGTGCAACGAGTGGGGCAGCGCCGGCGCCGACGATCGCTTCTACCGCGACCAGCCGTTCCTGTGCGGGGCCGGCCGGATCTCCTGCGTCGTCGGGGCCACCGGCGAGGTGCTGCCGTGCACCACCACCGACCTGCGCGAGTCGGAGGGCAACGTGCGCGACCGGCTGCTGCGCGACATCTGGACCCGCGGCTTCACGCGCTTCCGCAGCGCCGGCCACCGCGAGTGCTCGGACGGCCACGAGTGCTGGCTGCAGGCCCGCAACGGCAACCCGTGCCGCGAGCAGGCGTTCGGCGCCTGCCGCAAGGAGGCGGTGTGAGGCGCTGGTGGCTCGATCTGGGGTCGTTCGCGGTGGCGCTCGCGCTGGCCGCGGCGGTGGTGCTCCGCTGGCGCCGCGGCCAGGTGGCGCTGCTCTCGAGCGCGGCGGCGCCGGCGATCCGCCTGCTCGCGCTGCTGATCGTGTTCGTGCAGGGCTGCGCCGACCGGCTGCGCGGGCGCGAGGAGCCGGACGGGCACGGGGCGGCGCCCGGCGCGGGGCAAGGCTCTCAGGACATGTCGAATGGGGCAGGTCCTTTGCAGCAGGGTGAAGAGGACATGTCCCGGGAGACAAGTGCTGCGGAGAGCGCCGCGCCGGCGCTCGGGCCCGACGTGTTCCCGCTGGCCGACGAGGCGGCGCTGGGCCGGTGGGCGCGGCTCGTCGCCGACGACGGGCTCGACGTCGGGCCGGGCAAGCGATTGGCGCTGGCGCTGGTGACCGTGCCGGAGGCGACGCCGGCCTCCGACCCGCGCTGGTTGCAGGTCGCGTCCGCCCTCGAGGCGCTGGCGGACGCGGTCGGCGGCGCCGAAGGCGAGGCGTTTCGCAGCCGCTGGCGGGCCCACGTCGAGGCGCGCAAGGCGGGCGGCGGCGAGACGATGGCCGAGCTGCCGGCGCTGCTGAGCAGCATGGAGGCGCTGCCGCTCTTCCACGCGGGGCTGGCCGGCTACCTGTGGCGCCGGGCGGCGCCGCTGCCGGCGAGCGCGCCTGTGCGGGCGGAGCTGCTGGGGCGGATCGAGCGGCACCTGCGGGCCTGCGAGGCGCTGCTGAAGGGCCAGTTCGAGACGGGGCCGATCGAGTTCACGGCGTGGCGCAGCAGGCGGCGCCGCCGGTCGGCTACTCGGGCTTGAAGGTGCCGAAGGGCCTGCTGGCGGCGGCGAAGGGGCACTATCCGCAGATCGACGCGGGCACGTGGACGACCGAGGCGACGCTGACTCTGACGGCGGTCGACGCGGGCGTGACGCTGCTGCGCGCGGGCCGGGCGACGGCGCTGGGGGCGGGGCAACGGTTCACTCTGGGCCGGCTGGACGTGCTGACGAGCGAACGGCCGGCGAAGCTGCGCCACGATGAACTCGGAGACATGTCCCTCGGTGCAGGCGCGGTCGTGACCGCGTGGGACGTGGGCCCGCGGCTCGCGGGGCCCGGGCGCGAGCGGGTGCAGGCGAAGGTGGCAGCGGCCCAGGGCGGCGATCCGAAGGCGCTCGAGCAGCTGCGGTCGATCCTGCCGGCGGCGCACCTCGAGATCCGCCGCGCGCTGGCCGACAAGCCGCAGGCGCCCGGCTCGCCGGGGCTGCGCACGCTGCTCGAGCTGTTCGACCAGTAGCCGATAGATCGGGCCTTTGCGGCATGTCACCAAAGACATGCTGCAGGGGACATGTCGCAAGCGACATGTCCCGAAATCATCCAATGCTCAGCCGGCGTCGACGACCACGCGGATCTCGGCGGCGGCCGCCTCGGCGCGGGCGCGGCACTCGGCGACGTCGTCGCCGTAGGCCAGGACGACGCCCATGCGCCGGTACTTGCGGGTGTCGGGCTTGCTGAACAGGCGGACCTTGGTGCGCGGGTCGGCGAGGGCCTTGCCGACGCCGGTAAAGCGCGGGTTGGTGCCCGGGCGATCGGCCAGGACCACGGCGGAGGCCCCGGGCGCGCGGAGGATGACCTGGCCGATCGGGAGGCCGAGGATCGCGCGCACGTGCAGCTCGAACTCGCTCTGGTCCTGCGTGATCATGGTGACCATGCCGGTGTCGTGCGGGCGCGGGCTGACCTCGCTGAAGATGACTTCGTCGCCGACGACGAACAGCTCGACGCCGAACAGGCCGGCGCCGCCGAGCGCCTCGGTGACCGCGGCGGCGATCTCCTGCGCGCGCGCGAGGGCCTGCGGCGCCATGGCGTGGGGCTGCCACGACTCCATGTAGTCGCCGCGCTCCTGCCGGTGGCCGATCGGCGGGCAGAACAGGGTGCCCTCGTGGCGGGTGCGGATCGTGAGCAGCGTGATCTCGTAGTCGAACGGGACGAAGCCCTCGACGATGACGCGGGCCGAGCGACCGCGGGCGCCCGACAGCGCGTACTCCCAGGCGGCGGCGACATCGGCGGCGGTGCGCACGGTGCTCTGACCCTTGCCCGAGCTCGACATGACGGGCTTGATCACGCACGGCAGGCCGAGGCGCTGGACCGCGGCCTCGACCTCCTCGCGCGTGTCGGCGAAGGCGTAGGGGCTGGTCGGCAAGCCGAGCTGCTCGGCGGCGAGGCGGCGGATGCCCTCGCGGTCCATGGTGAGCCGGGCGGCCCGCGCGGTCGGGATGACGGCCCAGCCCTCGCTCTCGAGCTCGACCAGCGCGTCGGTGGCGATGGCCTCGATCTCGGGGACGATGTAGTGGGGCTTCTCGCGGGCGACGACGGCCCGCACCGCGTCGCGGTCCTGCATGTCGAACACGTGGCTGCGGTGGGCGACCTGCATGGCCGGGGCGTTGGCGTAGCGGTCGCACGCGATGACCTCGGCGCCGAGGCGCATGGCTTCGATCGCAACCTCGCGGCCGAGTTCGCCCGAGCCGAGCAGGAGCAGCCGTGTGGACGAGGGAGACAGAGGAGTGCCGAGCGTGAGATCCATGGCGAGCGCGCGCAGGATAGTGGCGCACTGTCGCGCGCGGCAAGGCGGGCGCCGCGGGCGCGAGGTCACACGCGTCGGCCAGGCCCTCGCGCGGGGCAATGCGAGGCTCTGCGGGGCTCACGCCGGTCGGGCTGCGGAGCTCACGCCGGTCGGCCTGCGGAGCTCACGCCGGTCGGTCGCGGCCGGCGGACCGGCCGGTGCGAGCGAGCCGAGCTGCGGGGTTCATCGTCGACGAGCGCCGCGGTGACGCGAGGTCGCGGATGCGGAGGATCCGGCGCGGGCAGGTCGTCGCGCAGTCGATGCGCGGAGGGCGAGCGCTGTGGTGACGCGAGGTCGCGGATTCGGAGGATGGGGCGCGAGCAGGCCGTCGCACAGTGGATGCAGCCGCGCGTCAGGTGGGCGCGCTGCCGTTGTACATCGCGCTCCACTGGGCGGGGCGGAGGATGGCCCGCGAGGCGAGGTACTGGTCGGCCTGGGCGATCAAGGTGGCGCCGCTGGGGCCCAGCAGCTCGCCGCGGCGGCGCCGGGCGCAGGCGGCGTGGACCGGCATGTCGGCGGTGTCGAAGCTGGCGGCGGCGGCCTCGAGGCGGACGAGCGCCTGCTGGATGTCGCCGTTCTGCGCGGCGATGCCGGCCCGGATCAGCGCGGCCATGGCGACGGAGTCGTGGCGCAGCGCGCGGTCCTCCTCGAGCTGGGCGGCGTCGCGTTCGGCGGCGGCGAGCAGGACGCCGGCGTTGTGCGGCTGCTCGCGCGCGGCCGCGACGGCGGCGAGGCCTCGCGCGTGGAGGAAGAGGATCCGCTGGCCCTGCCAGCCGAAGATGTACGAGTTCTCGACGGCGACCCAGCTCTCGGCCAGACGCTGCCAGGCGGAGCCACCTTGCCCTTGGTACAGGTCGCACGAGGTCTCGAGGATCAGCGCGAGCATGTGCTGGAAGTGGAAGCCGTCCTTCGACCAGCGGCGCATCGCCCCGCGCACGCGGTCGCGCGCGCTGGTGATGTCGTCGGCGCCGAGCAGGGCGTAGGCGCTGTAGAGCGCCGACCAGACCTCGCCGCACAGATCGCCGGCGTCCTCCGACTCGCGCAGCCAGGCGTGGGCGCGGTGGCCGAGCTCGGCCAGCTCGCCGAGCATGAACAGGCCGCGCATCGTGCTCATGCGGGCGAGGTCGAGCTCCCAGCCGACGCCGACGCAGCGGTCGAGCAGGATCTGGGCGCCCTGCTCGCAGTGCTCGAGCGCGCGGCGCCAGCGGCCGAGCGAGACGGCGGCGATGGCGTCGACGATCTCGCACAGGCCGATGAGGCGCGGCTCGGAGAGCTGCTCGGCGAGGCGGCGCGCCTCCTTGAGCAGGGTGGTGCCGCGGCCGACGGCGTTGGCGGTGCCGCGGCTCATGATCATGGCGCCGACGCCGGCGAGGGCGCGGGCGATCCGCTGCGGCTCACCTGTCTGAAGGGCCAGGAGGAGGCCGCGCTGGTAGAAGCTGTAGCCGCGGATCGGGTCGACGAAGGCGAGGCCGACGGCGGCCGACAGGCACACGTCGAGGCGCAGCAGGTCGGCCGGCGGGACCTGCTCCTCGCGCACCGCGGCGAAGCCGAGGCCGCGCAGGCTGAGCTGCGTCGAGCGAGTGATGATCGACATGTTGGCGCGGCCGGGCGTGGCCGGGTAGCCGAGGTCGACCTCGACCAGCGCGGGGCGCAGCATCTGCACGCCCTGGTCGATGTTGCCGCTGACGAGGAACTGCTCGCCGGCGCGGCGGCGCAGCTCGAGTGATTCGGCCGGCGAGGCGCCCTCGGCGGCGCTGGCGTAGACGGGGGCCGCTTCGGCGCTGCGACCGGCCAGCGCGAGCGCGTCGGCGCGGCGACGCAGGAGGGCGCGCCGCTCGTCGTCCGGGAGGTCGGACGCCCACGCGAGGGCGCGACCGTACAGCTGGGCGGCGCGGTAGAAGGCGAGTGAAGCGGCGGCCCGCTCGGCGGCGGCGACGGCGGCCGCGTGCGCCTCCTTCAAGGCGCCGGCGGCGTGCAGGTGGTGGGCCAGCAGCTCGGGGTCGTCGGCCGACTGCGCGAGGGCGTCGGCGAGGGTGCGGTGCAGCTGCGCCAGGCGGTCGCCGCCGAGCTGCGCCAGCACGGTGTCGCGGATCCGGTCGTGGTAGCACTCGACGGTGTCGCCGCTGCGCGAGGCCAGCGTGCGCAGCAGGTGCTGCGCCTGCAGCTCGCCGAGGACCGCGCGATCGGTGACGCCCGAGGCCGTGAACGCGAGGCTCGGCGGGATCGGCCGCCCGGCGACGGCGACGATCTCGAGCAGGCTGCGACCGGCGGCGCGCAGGCCGGCGAGGCGGGTGCGCACGACCGCGTCGAGCGAGACCTCGGCCGGCGCGGCGCCGCGGTGACCGGCGATGTGACGCGCGAGCTCCTCGACGAACAGCGGGTTGCCGCCCGACTCGGCGGCGATCCGGCGCGCCTCGGCGCGCGCGCTGTCGCTGTCGCGGCCGAGCCGGGCGAGCGCGAGCTCCTCGGCCTGATCGGGCGAGAGCGGCTCGACCAGCAGGTCGCGCACCAGCGCCTTGAGCTCGGGCCGCGCGCCGAGCCGCCGCAGCTCGCGGAGCATCGGCGCGTCGTCCTCGTCGATGCGGTACGAGCCGATGAAGAGCATCGCCGGCGGATCGGGCGGCGACAGCAGCTCGACCAGCAGGCGCGCGCTGTCCTCGTCGCCCCACTGCAGGTCGGCGATCCGCAGCACCAGCGGGCGGCGATCGGCGATCCGCGCCAGCAGCTCCTTGAGCCCGCGGAAGGCCCGACGCCGCGCCTCTTGCGGGTCGGGGGCGACGAAGTTGCGCTGCGGCAGATCGGCGACCACGGGGGCGCGCGCGAGGACGGGGAACAGCCGCGTGAGCTCGTGGATCTCGCGCGGCAGCAGGGCCGCGGCCTCCTCCTGCGGGAGGTGGCGGAGGTGCTGCGCGAGCGCGTCGAGGACGCTGTCGAAGGCCTTGTACGGCACGCTCTCGCGCTCGTAGCAGCGGCCCTGGAGGACGAAGGCGCGGTCGTTGCGGCGCAGCTCGGCGATGAAGCGATCGATGAGCGCGGTCTTGCCGATGCCGGAGCGGCCGCGGACGTACACGCACACCGGCGAGCCGGCGAGCGCGAGCTGGAAGGCGTCGCGCATGGCCGACAGCAGGTCGTCGCGGCCGACGAAGCGCGCGCCCGACTCGGTGGGCCCGAGCGGGGCCTCGCCGAGGGCCTCGCGGATGTCGGCGCCGCCGAGCCGCGCGGCCGGGTCGCGCTGCAGCAGGCCCATGCACAGCGCCGCCAGCTCGGATCGACGTCGGGCACGAGCGCCTGCGGCGGCGCCGGATCTTCGTGCTGCTTGGCGTGGAGGATCGCGAGCGGCGGGCCGGTGAACGGCAGGCGGCCGGTCAGCGCCTCGTAGAGCATGACGCCGATCGCGTACCAGTCGCTCGCGGGCGAGGCCGGGTTGCCGGCGGCCTGCTCCGGCGCCATCGTCGCCGGCGTGCCGAGCAGGCCGTCCTCGCCGCCCTCGGCGACGTCGTCGGCGGCGAGGCCGAAGTCGAGGATGACGACGCGGCCGTCGGCGGTGACCAGCACGTTCGACGACTTGAGGTCGCGGTGCAGCTTGCCGGCGGCGTGCAGGGCGCTGACGCCGGCGGCCAGCTGCAGCAAGGCGGGGCGCAGGCGCTCCGGCGGCGGCGCTGCGCCTGTCCTTTCGGACATGCCCTGACGGACATGGTCGAAGAAGCTGACGCCGTCGACGAACTCCATGGTGATGAACCACTCGTCGTCGTGCGAGACGAGCTGGTGGAGGCTGACGAGGTTCGGGTGCGACAGGCCGGCGGCGCTGCGGAACTCGTTCTTGAGGCGGAACAGCGCGCCCGGGTCGAGCTGGTGCAGGGTCTTGAGCGCGATGGTGCGGCCGCTGTCGCGATCGACGGCCGCGTAGACGACGCCCATGCTGCCGGAGCCGACCCGACGCACCAGCTCGTAGCGGCCGAGCGGACGCGGAAGGATGTCCTCAGGGACAGGTGGCGTCACCGGCAGCGAGGCGCGGGCCTGGGGCTCGTCGGGATTCAAGGCGGAGCGTGGATTATGCCACGCGCCCGGGGCCCGGGTCGCCGTCCGCGGGCAACGCCCCGGGCGGGACGCCGAGGCCGGGGCCGCAAAGCCGCGGCAGGTCGGGCGCGAGCCGCTCTTGGCTCCCCGGCGGCATCGGGTCGGCCCGCGTGAGCATGTGGGCGTCGAGGTCGGCCTCGTCGGCGAGGCGGGCCAGGGCGGCGCCGGCGGCGAGCCCGACGCGGGTCTCGATCATGCAGCCGACGAGCACCCGCAGGCCGCTATCCCGGGCCGCGGCGATCGTCGCCAGGGCCGGCGAGATCCCGCCGCACTTCATCAGCTTGACGTTGATCCCCGCGACCCGGCCCCGCAGCGCCGCCACGTCGTCCGGGCCCTGCACGTCCTCGTCGGCGTAGATCGGCAACGGGCAGTCGCGCGCGAGCGCCGCGAGGAGGTCGGGCCGACCCGCAGGCAGCGGCTGCTCGAGCTGCTCGACCCCGAGATCGACCAGCAGCGGGAGCAGGGCGCGCACGTCGTCCGGGGTCCAGCCGCCGTTGGCGTCGACCCGCAGGCGGGCGCGCGGCGCGGCGGCGGCGACCGCACGCAGGGCGGCGCGGTCGAATTCGCGGCCCTTTCCGAGCTTGATCTTGAGCACCGGGAGGTGCGCGGCCGCGGCCGCGCGGGCCGCCATCGCCGGGAGCTCGTCGAGCGCGATCGTGTAAGAGGTGACCGTGGCCCCCGAGGTGGCCGAAAGGACATGGCGATCGAGACCTGCCCGATCGAGCACGTCGGGATCGGCCAGCAGCTCGGCCAGCGGGCGGCCGCAGGCGCGGGCGGCGGCGTCCCACAGGGCGGTGTCGACGGCGCAGCGAGCCGCGGAGTGATCGGGGGCGAGCTCGCGCATGCGCGGGCCGGCGGCCGCGATCGCGCGCGGGTCGGCGAGGATCTCGGGGGAGAGCTCGGCCGCGATCGCGACCGCCAGCGGCGCGGCAGCGACCGCCGACTGACCGAGGTAGCGCACGGGCGAGGCCTCACCGAGGCCGCGGCGATCGGGGCCGTCCGCTGCTGCGCCGTCCGGGTCGCCCGGGTCGATGCGCACGAGCAAGCTCGGCAGTTCGCTCACGGTGCCGCGCGACAGGCCGAACGGGTGGCGCAGGCGGAGCGTGACGAGGGCGGTGCGCAGGTCCATGCCGGCCGCCCCGGTGTACCACCGCCGAGGCGCCATTGTATCGTGGCCCCGCATGCCAGGTCGCCGCCCCGGAGGCTCGTCCCCCAGCGCCGCGCTCGAGCGGCTGTTCGACCGCGACTCCCCGCTCTCCTATGAGGAGCGGCTGGAGGCCCTCATCCGCGCGGCGCTGCCGGACCAGGTGCCGCGGCTGTCGTTCGGCGACGAGCTGGCGCGCGGCGGGATGGGCTCGGTGCGGCTCGCGTTCGACGAGGTGCTGCAGCGGCGGATGGCCGCCAAGGTCATGCACGCCAAGACCTACGACCACCTGATGCTCGTGCACGGGTTCTTGCGCGAGGCCCAGGTGACGGGTCAGCTCGACCACCCCAACATCGTGCCGATCCACGAGCTCGGGCGCGACGAGCAGGGCCAGCTCTACTTCACGATGAAGCTGGTCGAGGGCCAGAGCTGAAGGCGCTGATCGGCGGCGAGCCGGCGACCGACCACGAGCGGCTGTTCCACCGCCTCGAGATCTTCGTCAAGGTGTGCGACGCGCTGTCGTTCGCCCACAGCCGCGGGGTGATCCACTGCGACATCAAGTCGGCCAACGTGATGGTCGGCGCCTACGGCCAGGTCTATCTGATGGACTGGGGCGGGGCCCAGATCCTGCCGCTGCGGTCCGCCGAAGACGAGGCGCGGTGGGTCCGCGACGCCCTGCCGCCGCTGCCGCCGTCGGAGACCGACGGGCTGGTGTTCGGCACGCCGTCGTACATGTCGCCCGAGCAGGCCAACAGCCACCCGCTCGACGAGCGCGCCGACGTGTTCTCGATGGGCGCGCTGCTCTACGAGATGATGGCCGGGCGGCCGCCGTACCACGCGCGCACGGCGATGGACGCGCTGATCCTCGCGCGCGAGGCGAAGTTCGCCCCGCCCGACAGCCACGTCGCGGTGCCGTTCCCGCGCGAGCTGGTGCGCATCGTGACCCGGGCGCTGCGCCGCGACCCCGACGATCGCTACCCGAGCGTGGCGGCGCTGCAGGCCGACATCGTCCGCCTGCTGCGCGGCAGCGGCAGCTTCCAGACGGTCCGCTTCGCCGCCGGCGACCACGTGATCCGCGAGGGCGAGATCGGCGACGCGGCCTACATCGTGCTGGCCGGCAGGCTCGAGGTCTACAAGCTCGAGGCCGGGCACCACGTGTCGCTGCGCTGGCTCGGGCCGGGCGACGTGTTCGGCGAGACGTCGATCTTCGCCGCCTCGCGCCGGACCGCCAGCGTGCTGGTCGTCGAGGACGCGACGCTCACCAAGATCACCAGCGACCTGATCGAGGAGGAGCTGACGTCGATGAAGCCGTGGATGGGCGCGTTCGTGCGCACCCTGGCGGCCCGCTTCGCCGGCGTCGAGGGCCGCGGGTCGCGGACCGCCCCCGTCGAGGGCCCGCCGGGCTCGGTCGCGCCGCGCTCGGTCCCGCCGATCCCGCCGCCGACCAGCTCGGGCGGCGAGAGCGTGATCATCGACATCGACGAGCCGCTCGACGAGAGCATCGACGGCAGCGACATGCACGCGACGCTGCTGGCCCGCCGCGACTGACGTACCGGAGGGGCATGTCCGATGGGGCATGCTCCGGAGGACATGCCTGTTCAGCCATGCCATGAAGGACATGTCGATACGGACATGTCCCATCGCGCAGCGAGGCGCAGCGTTGCGCCTCGCGCCTCAGGCCCGCGCGGGCAGGGAGTCGAGCAGCTCTTGCAGCGCGCGCGGCAGGGCGGTGAAGCGGACGACCGCGCGGCCCGGGCCGGCGGCGACGACCTTGGCGTAGGCGTCGACGCCGGGCAGGGCGGCGAGGACGAGCTTGAGGTCGGCGCGCAGCGGCAGCGAGGCGGCGACCCGCAGCTCGGCGTTGTGGCGCTCGTCGTGGGCCACGAGCAGCGCCGGGAACTCCTGGCCGCCGGTGTCCTTGCCCTCGAGCGCGGTGAAGACGAGCGGCTGCGGCTCGGCCAGGACCCGCCACTCGGCGGCCTCTTCGATCATGTGGATGGCGAACGGGCCGTCGACGCCGGTGACGTCGTGGATCGTGATCGGCTCGCGCACGCCCTTGGGCCGGACCTCGAAGCAGCCGCGGGTGCGGAGGCGGTCGCCGAGGGCTCGCGCGGCCGACTCGGAGATCAGCACCTGACCGCCGACGGTGTAGCTCTCGATGCGCGAGGTCAGGTTGACGTGGCGGCCGACCACGCCGTACTTGGCGCGGCGGTTCGAGCCGATGTTGCCGACCACGACCTCGCCGGTGTGGACGCCGATGCCCATCTCGAGCGCGGGCAGGCCGTGCTCGGCCAGCTCGGCGTTGACGCGGCCCATCGCCCGCTGCATGGCGATCGCGCAGGCGACCGCGCGCTCGGGGTGGTCGTCCTGCGGCACCGGGGCGCCGAACACCGCGAGGATGGCGTCGCCGATGAACTCGTTGATCGAGCCGCGGTACTCGCCGATCACGTCGGCCATGGCGCCGAGGTAGATGTTGAGGATCGCCACCACCTGCTCGGGGCCGAGGCCCTCGCACAGCGTCGAGAAGCCGCGCAGGTCGGAGATCAGGATCGTCAGGGTGCGCCGCTCGCCGCCGAGCTGGCGGCCCTCCGGCGAGGCGAGCAAGGTGTTGACGACCTCGTCGGTGACGTGGCGGCCGAACACCTGGCGGATGAAGGTGTTGCGCAGCTCGAGCTCGACCACCAGGGCCTCGACTTGCTCGATCTTGACGGCCAGCTGCTCCTCGATCTCGTTGGCGTGCTCGAGCGTCGAGTCGTGCAGCAAGACCAGGTCGTCGTGCTCGGCCTGCAGCGCGGCGACGGCGGCCATGAACTCGGCGCGCGCGCCGGGGTCGGCCAGGAGCTCGGCCGCGGCGTCGGGGTCGGCGAGGGCTCGCTGCCAGCGCGGGTCATCCGTGAGCATGCGGGCGGCCGGCTCAGTCGAGGGCGATGACGATCGTCGGCAGGAACTTCTTGAGGTTGGGCAGCGACTTGCCCTGCCACGGGATGTTCGACGAGCCGTGGACCTTGATCTCCGTCTCGCCCTTCTTGCGCGCGGCGATGGCGAACTTGTAGAGCATGTTGATGCCCGAGCTGTTCAGGAACTGCAGCTCGGTCATGCGCAGGCCGAGCGCGGGGCTTTCCAGCAGGACGCGGTCGAGCAGGTCCTCGATCGGCTTGTACTCGCTGGTGCTGAGGCGGAGCACGCCCTCGAAGTGGACCGTGCGCGCGGGCGCGTCGAACCACACGCGATAGCCGGGGCCTTTGATGTCGGTGTCCGACCCGGAGGGTCGCGTAGTTGTGTCCGTCATGACGATTTCACCTGTAGCCGGGCGGCGGTCTTGAGGAGCGCGTTGTCAGGATTGCCAGGGGCGGGGTCGAAGCGCCAGCCGAGCCGGGCCTTGTAGTCCGACAGCATGGTGAGAAAGCCCAGGCCCGAGGTCGTGAGTTCGGGGTTGGCGGCGTTCTCCTCGACCCGCTGCATCAGGAGCTCGGCGGGATCGCCGTCGAGCAGCTCGGCGAACTTGACCCGCAGGCCGTCGACCGCGTCGCCGCACACCTGGTTGCTGACGACGACCACGAACTCGCCCGCCTCGACGCCCGCGTCGATGACGACGGTGCCGCCGGCGCAGAACTTGACCGCGTTCTCGATCAGCTCGTTGAGCACGTAACCGACGCTGCCGACGAAGTCGCGCCGCTCGGCCTCCTCGGTGAGCCCGCCCTCGCCGACGTCGACGAAGTACTCGGCGAAGAAGTCGGCCGCCACGCTGCACTGGTTCCACTTCACCGGGAACGCCCCGGGGTAGAACGTCAGCATGACGCGCGGTCCAGCGTCGGTGGGCTCTTTGTACTCGCCGATGATGCCGTCCATACTCTCCGTCCGCCTCGGCGCCTCAGCGCCGCTTGATCACCACCGTCGTGATGTCGTCGAAGACCTTCTGCGCGCCGATGAAGCGCATGACGTCGTCGACGATCGCCTGCTTGATGTCGGCCGCCGGCCGCTCGTGGACCCGGTGCACGACCTCGCACAGGCGGTCGATGCCGTACTGCTCGCCGTGGATGTCCTCCGCCTCGGTTATGCCGTCAGTGTACAGGACGACGACATCGCCCGGCGACAGGCGCAGCTCGGTGCGGGCGATGAACGCGGCGATGTCGACCTCGAGCCCCACCGGCATGCCGAGGTCGACCGTGTCGATGCGCTCGATCGAGCCGTTCCGCCGGACCACCACCGCCTCCTCGTGCTGCCCGGTGAGGCGGAGCACGCCCTGCGCGTAGTCGAGGAGCACCAGCGTCGCGGTGCGGTCGAGGCCGACGCGCTGGATGTTCTGGTAGAGGACCTTGTTGACGATGTTGAGGAAGCGCTCCGCGTCGCGCTCCTCGGCGGCCTGCAAGGTGCGCACGGCCGTCTGGATCATCAGCATCAGCACGCCGCTCTCGAGGCCGTGGCCGGTGACGTCGCCGATGCCGATCTTGACGCCGTCGCCGGCGCGCAGGACGTCGTAGTAGTCGCCGCCGACCTCGTCCGCGGGCCGCATGTAGCCGGCGACGTCCAGGCCCTCGAGCTCGGCCAGCTCGCGCTCCTGCGGCAGCACCATGAGCTGCAGCCGGCGGGCGACGTCGAGCTCGGCGCCGAGGCGCAGGTTCTCCTGCTTGAGCCGCTCGTTGAGTGCCATGATCTCGCGGGAGGCCCGCTGCAGCTCGGCGGTGCGCTGCTCGACCAGGCGCTCGAGGTCGTGCGTATACGCGCGGATCTCGGCGGCCATCTGATTGAAGGCGCGGCCGAGCGCGCCGAACTCGTCGTCGCTGCGCACGTCGACCCGCACGTCGTAGTCCTTCTGCGCGATCTTGCCGGCGCCCGCGGCGAGGTCGACCAGCGCGCCGGTCATGCGCCGCGAGACCAGGAGGATCCCGAACATCACGATCGCCAGCGCGACGAGGGTGATGACGATCTGGCTGCTGAGGATCCCGCGGCTGCTGGCAGCGATGGTGTCCTGCGCCTTGTGCAGCGAGGCGTAGATCTCGGCGGCAGGCACGACGAAGCCGAGGGTCCAGCGCTCCGGCACGATGTCGGTCGAACCCGACCAGACGTTGAACGGATCGAGCCGCTTGAGCACGACGACGTAGTCCTTGCCGCCGATCGCGACCGGGTCGCGGTAGTCGACGGCGTCGCCGCCGGGCAGCGCGAGCGCCCGGATGGCCGGGTCGCGCGACTGGTGCAGGAACTGCTGGAAGATGTCGACGCCGGCGCCCGACGAGCCGCTGGCCTGCTGCAGGCCGAGGATCTCCTGGCCGTCGGCGTTGACGGCGAACACGTTGCCGTTCTCCTGGGCGAGGAAGGCGAAGCCCGAGCCGGCGAGCTCGAGGTCCTGGACGTAGCGGATCAATTGGCCGAGGGTGACGTCGACGCCGACGGCCCCGGCGAACGCGCGCGCGAGGCGTCCCACAGCGGCTGAAACATGGTCATGATGGCCCCGCTGCCGCCCGCGTCGGTGTACGGCGCGGTGCCGGTGACCTGCGCCGCCGGGTCGCGCATGCGCGCGGGGTCGCCGAGCCAGCGCCGCCAGCCGTCGACGATGCCGGGGAAGTAGAAGCCCCAGAACGGGCTCTTGTTGTGGCCGGGATAGAGTCGATCGGCGTGGCCGGCCGCGTCGGCGTAGGGGGCGATCCGCAGGTACTCGGCGCCCTCGGGGCCGATGAAGTACATGGCCTGCTTCTCGGCCCCGTACTGCAGCAGCGCAGGCAGCAGCAGGTCGAGCAGGGCGGTCTGCTCGACCGCGGCGCGGACCTCGGGCTTGATGTCCCGAAGGCCGGGCTGATCGGGAGCTACCGGCGCGTGCAGGTAGCCCCACACGGCCACCGCCGACGCCTCGCCGGCCTCGGTCTGCGACCAGTCGCCGCGCGGGTCGTAGACGAGGGCGTCGCGCAGCGGCCCGGCGGCGGCGGCGGCGGCGGTCAGCGGCGCGAGGTCGGCCTGCTCGTCGATGAGCGTCTGGGTGACCGCCGCGAGCACGCCGAGCTCGGCCCGCGCCCGCCCGCGCAGGAATTCGACGCGCTGCGCGGTGTCCTCGATGTGGTTGGTGAGGTACTCGCGGCTGGCTCGCTCGAGGCCCTTGCGGATCTCCTCCGACGCGTCGCCGCCGAGCACGCGGATGCCCTGCAGCGAGGCCAGCGCCGCGAGCGTCAGCCCGATGACCAGCCCGACCCCGGCGACGAGGACGAACTTGGTGCGGAACCTTGAGCCCGTGGTGGCCATGCGGTCGAGCGGCGAGGGCCGTCAGCGCTCCGGTTTGCGGCCGGAGGCGACGTAGATCGGCCAGGTGGCGAAGCCGCGGCGGCTGCGGATCGCGTAGACGTGATCGCGGAAGCCCATGCGCAGGCGCTCGACCACCTCCGGCGGCTGCTGCGTGGCGGTCGACAGCTCGCCGGTGACGTACTCCTCCCAGCTCTCGATCACCCGCGCGAAGTCGTCGATCGCGGTGTTGTTGTTGGTGATCGGGATCTGCTCCATGCGCACGTCCTCGAGGCCCATGTCGGTGAGCTGCGAGAACATCTTGGGCCCGAAGTTCATGTCCATGCCGAGGCTCTGGGCGATCTTCACGGCCTGCTGGTAGGTCCACGCGACCGACTCGTGGCGCGGGTAGCCGTAGTTGTGCGCCGTCATCTCGTTGGTCAGGTAGACCCGACCGCCGGGTTTACAGATCCGCACCAGCTCGCGCAAGATGCTCGACGGGTCGTTGAAGATCTGCAGCGCCAGGCGCGAGGTGACGAAGTCGAAGCTGTTCGACGGCAAGAACAGGTGGGTCGCGTCGCCGAACTGATACTCGATGTCGGTGATGCCGAACTCGCGGGCCATCTGCTGCGCGTATTGAAGGAAGGGCCGCGAGTGGTCGACGCCGACGATGTACGCGGGCTCGAACTCCTTGTAGACGAGCACCGCGAAGTCGCCGATCCCGCAGCAGATGTCGGCGATCCGCATGTGCTTGCCGAGGCCGTGGCGGCGCAGCAGCTCGCGCTCGTGCGACCACACGATGTTGGTCTGAGTCCGCAGGACCGGCACGAGCTGATCGTTCTCGATGACGCCCTGACCGGGGTAAAACGCCTTGTCGTACTGCTCGACGATGGTGTTGCCGAACTGCGCGCCGAGGAAGCCGAACCGCAGCGGCGCCCACGGGACGACGCTCGAGACGACGAGCTTGAGCTTGAGGCTCGGGTGGCGCTCGGCGCAGGCGGCGATGAAGCGCGCGAGCTCGAGGAAGCCGGTGTGGTTGAGGTAACGCAGGCGCTTGAAGTTGAGGTAGAGGACGCCGCGCACGGCGTCGGCGGCGTGGTCGAGGCGCGCCCGCACCGGCGCGAACGCCTCGGGGCCGGCGGGCCGCAGCGTCCCCTCGAGCGCGACCTCCTGGTCGTTCTCGCTGAAGCGGATCGAAAACGGTTGCTCGTTCTCCATACCCAGCTCGGCTCACTCGTGCGGGACGGTAAGGACGATGACGCCGACGCCGTCGCCCTCGCGCAGCGCGAGCTCGACGCCGTGGAGCGCCACCAATTCGAGCAGCCCGACCTCGGCCGGCGGACGCAGGATCATCGACTCGAACTCGGCCTCGTAGCGGGCGCGCGCGTCCGCCGGCGCGACCCGCCCGAGGTCGTCGCGCAGCCGCTGCGCGAGCGCCTCGTCGGTCGGTATCGTCAGCTCGGCGATCACGTGCTCGTCGGTGCGCCCGACCTCGACCACGATCTCGCCCTCGCTCGGCCGGGCGCGGAACACGTACTCGAGCACCTCGTTGAGATAGGTCGAGAGGCGCGTGGTCAGCTGCTCGGGATCGAAGCGATCGGAGGCGACGAAGCGCGCGATGTAATCGGCCAGCCGCTGGCAGTGCGTCCAGCTGTCATAGAGGCCGCGGACGCTGATCCGGAGGGTGAGGATCGGGCTCGGGCCGGGAGGTGAGGGGGCGCGAGGTCGGAGGTCATGCCGGGGCGAGGGCGGGAGAGGGGCGGCAGGCGCACCTCGCCCGGATCCGGGCACGGACGGCGCCTCGGTTCACGGTATCACGAAGCCGTCGCGGCCGGCCGCGAGCCGCGGACGCGTGGCCGGACGCAGGGGCGCGCCGGAGCCCGGGTCCGCGCGCGGACGTGCGCCGGCGCAGACGGCCCGCGCGGGCGCGAAAAAAGCTCGCGGGCCTCGGGAACAAGCCCCAAAGGCCCGTGTCCGAGGCGCCACACGACCGGGGCAAGGACGATGACAACGACCAAGACGCTCGCCATCAAAGTGTTTTACGGCGATCAGCTCGTCGATACGCAGACGCTGACGCAAGACGTTATCAAGATCGGAAAACTGAAGAGT
The DNA here is from genome assembly GCF_026626665.1 of Nannocystis pusilla. Lineage (GTDB taxonomy): Bacteria > Myxococcota_A > Polyangia > Nannocystales > Nannocystaceae > Nannocystis > Nannocystis pusilla. The sequence goes on along the minus strand of NZ_JAPNKE010000002.1, from coordinate 3,396,881 downwards.
AGCCACATCTGTCTGGATGACGAGGCCGTGGCCCGCATGCACGCCGTGATCGAGGTGTCCGGCGAAGAGGTGCGGGTGATCGATCTCGGGAGCGCGGCGGGCACCGTGCTCAACGGCCAGCGGATCGACAAGAACGCGGTGCTGCACGACGGCGACGCCCTGAACTTCGGGCCGTACCGGCTCGAGGTCGGCTTCGCCAAGCAGCAGGTCGCGGCTGCGCCGGCGCCGGCGCAGGTGGCCGCGCCGGTGGCCGTGGCGGCGGCCGCGGTGGCGGCGGCTCCGCTCGCGGCGGCGCCGATGGCGACGCGGGCCCCGATCCAGATCGACCTCAGCGAGGTCGAGGTTCAGAGCGGCTCGCGGGTGGCCGAGGTCGTGGCGATGTACGGCTCGACGGTGCTCGACGTGCAGCACGTCGGCCAGCTGAAGAACCGCAAGTCGCAGGCGCCGCTCTTCCTCGCCATTGGCGGAGTGATGCTGGCCGCCGGCACGGCGGTGTTCTTCAGCGACGTGAACCAGGACTGGCCGGGCTACGGCAAGCGGGTCCAGGAGTCGATCGAGCAGGGCACGCCGCGCCCGACCCCGCCCGGAAACGGCCTGGCGGCGATCGGCATGTTGCTGGCGATCGCGGGCCTCGTGCCGTTCAGCATGGGCCTCATCCGCACCGGCGACTACGTCAACAAGAACTTCACGATCGGCGAGGGCCACGGCGCGTCGTTCCACGTGCCGCCGGCCGGCCTGCCCGAGCCCAACGGCTTCCCGCTGGTCCGCGGCAGCGACCACGAGTTCGCGCTCAACTTCACGCAGAACATGAGCGGCGAGGTCACCTTCGACGGCCAGACGATCACGCTGCAGCAGCTGGTCGCCACCGGCCGCGCGGGCTCGCAGGGCTCGTCGTTCAGCTTCCCGCTGCCGCCCGGAGCGACGGCGCGGGTCAAGTACCAGGACGTCACCTTCTACGTGAACTCGGTCGCGCCGGGCGCGGTGATCAAGGGCGGCAGCGAGACCGACAAGCCGTTCTGGATCTACAACGGCGCGTCGTTCGTGGTCATCGGCAGCCTGCTGGTGCTCACGCACCTGATCCCCAACGAGGCCGGCAACCTGAGCCTCGACGAGATGATGGAAGAGAACCGCTTCGTCGGTTACCTCAACCAGCCCGACAAGCCGCCGGAGGAGGAGGAGCCGCCGCCGGAGGACATGGAGAACTCCGACGACGAGGCCGGCGGCACCGGTCAGCGTCACAAGGGCGAGGAGGGCAAGATGGGCAAGCCCACCTCGAAGACCAAGTCGGGCCTCTACGCCATGAAGGGCCCGAAGGACGCCATCCCGCAGATGGCCCGTAACTTCGACCCCGACATGGCCGCGCGCCAGGCCGGCATCCTCGGGGTGATGAGCGCCGAGAGCGGCCACTTCCTCGCCTCGCCGTACGGCGGCGCGTTCGCGGTCGGCAACGACGACGCGGACGTGTGGGGCGGCCTCACCGGCACGGAGATCGGCGAGGCGTACGGCGTCGGCGGCCTCGGCCTGGTCGGCACCGGCCGCGGCGGCGGCGGCACCGGCGAGGGCACGATCGGCCTCGGCAACACGGGCCTCATCGGCAAGGGCGGCGGCGGCGGCACGGGCTCCGGCTACGGCCGTGGCGCCGGCGCCGGCTTCGGCGGCCGCGGCACCCGCGTCCCGACGGTCCGTCAGGCCAAGGCCGAGGTCCAGGGCGCGCTCGACAAGGACATCATCCGCCGCATCGTCCGCGCGCACATCAACGAGGTCCGCTACTGCTACAACCAGGCCCTCGCCCGCGACCCCAACGCCAAGGGCCGCGTCGCCGTCCAGTTCACCATCGGCGGCACCGGCAAGGTGCCCACCGCGGTGGTCCAGGAGAGCACGATGAAGGACCCGGCGGTCGGCTCCTGCATCGCCCAGGCGGTCAAGCGCTGGACCTTCCCCAAGCCGGAAGGCGGCGGCTCGGTCATCGTCTCGTACCCGTTCGTCCTCGAGCCGGGTTGAGCTGAGTCGATCCGTGAGGCTGTCTCGAAGGACAGCATGTCTCGAAGGCCAGGAGGCCCGGCGCACGCCGGGCCTTCGGCGTCTCGCCCGCCGGCGAACGCGAGCGGCGTGCGGCCGACGATGGCGAGGGCAGGGCGAGGAGCGGGCCGTGGCAGGCCGCGCGAGAGGTCGAGGGCCCGTTTGGCGTCGTTGGCGTTCCGCCGTCGCTGTGGGCGGCTGGCGAGGGGCTCCGAGCAGCCTCACCGATCACTCACCACGTCGGAGACGAAGACGGCGGACGTGCGGGCATCGAGAACAGGCGCCGCCGTGCGTCGGAGGGCGAACCGAAGCTGCTCTTCACAGCGGTGGAAGCGGGGCACCGGGGCCGGCGCGATGGAGCGGGATTTCGTTGCGGCCCGCGGAGGTGCCGAGCGACCTATTCGTCGAATCGAGGCGAACGGGTGCAGCCTGTTAATATAGATAGTCTCGGTTCTCCAATCGGCGGTCGGTGCGCGAGAGGCGACGCAGCGTCACGGAGACGTAGACATGTCCGAATAGACACTTTCACGCGCCGCGCGAACGCGCTCGATGCCACGCCGTGCCACCCGACCCGGGCGCTTCATCACGGCGAGGCCGAGTGCCGGGGCGGCAGATGCTCGCCGCGTGCCCGCTGCGACCCGATCGTGCAGCGACATGACCCAAGAGCCAGCCCTCCGCGAACGCGCCTGCACGCCCCCGCAGAGGCGCGCGCGAGGAGCTTCTGCGCCGCGGCGAACTGCGCTATCAGTCGCCCATGCAGGCCCCTGACCCCTGGGGCGAGCGGTTGCCTCGCAAGCTCGGCCTCGCCAGCACCGTCGCGGTGCTGGTCGGCTCGACGATCGGCAGCGGCATCTTCCGGACCCCGGCGGAGATCGCCGGCCACATCGACGACCTGACCCTGTTCGTCCTCGCGTGGGTCGCCGGCGGCGTGGTCGCCCTGGCCGGCGCATTGACCGTCGCCGAGCTGGCGATCCTCTATCCCCGCAGCGGCGGCATCTACGTCTACCTGCGCGAGGCGTTCGGCAAGCTGCCGGCCTTCCTGTTCGGCTGGGCCGAGCTGCTCATCCTGCGCCCGGCCGCGTACGGCGCGATCGCGGTGACCTCGGCCGAGTACCTGCTGCGCACGTTCGGCATCGACGAAGCGCCGCCGGCGCTCGGACCGCTGTCGCGGGCCCAGGTGGTGGCGGTGGCGATGATCGCCACGGTCGCCGCGGTCAACCGCCGCGGCGTCGAGTTCGGGGCCCTCGTGCAGAACGTCAGCACCGCGCTGAAGGTCGCGGCGCTGCTCGGGCTGGTCGCGCTCGGCCTCCTGCTGGCCCCGGAGGCGACTGTCCCGGCGGCCGCGGTCGCGGCGCCGACAGCCGACGGGGCCTTCGTCCTGGCGATGGTCGCTATCCTCTGGGCCTACGACGGCTGGTGCGACGTCGGCTTCGTGAGCGGCGAGGTCTGCGATCCGCAGCGCACGCTCCCGCGGGTGTTCATCCTCGGGACCGCCGCGGTCGTCGCGCTCTACCTCGCGGCCAACCTCGTGTACCTGCGGGTCATCCCGCTGGAGCAGATGGCCCGTGCGCAGCTGGTCGCCGCCGACACCGCCGCCGCCCTGATCGGCTCGCTCGGCACCACTCTGGTGGCCGCGGCCGTCATGATCAGCACCTTCGGCACCCTCAACGGGTCGATGATGACCGGGCCCCGGGTGTTCTACGCCATGGCGGAGGACCGGCTGTTCTTTCGCCGGCTGGCCCAGGTCCACCCGCGCCACGGCACGCCCTCGGCCAGCATCGTCCTCGGCGCCGCGCTCGGGATCGTGTTCGTCTCGGTCCACAGCTTCGCCGAGCTGGCGAGGCAATTCGTGATCGGCATCTGGCCGTTCTACGCGCTCAGCGTGGCCGCCGTGTTCGTCCTGCGGCGCAAGCGCCCCGACCTGCCGCGGCCGTACCGGACGTTCGGCTACCCGTGGGTGCCGCTGCTGTTCCTGGCCGCCTCCGTGTTCCTGCTCGGCAACTACGCCCTGTCGCAGCCGCGGGAATTCGTCGTCGACTGCGCCATCGTGCTGTCCGGCGTGCCTGTCTACTGGTTGTGGTCGCGCCGCGCGCCGGATGCCGGAATCGTCGGCGATGACACCGCCGACGGCGGGTAGAGGAGATCTCTTCTGACCGCAGACCTGTGAGCATGGTTGGTTGATCATGCATTGCGGTCAGGTGCGCTCTAATCAATAGAGTAAGAATATGTATTGATCTACAATTTTCTTGTCGGCGCCGCGGACGCCGACCGTGGGATCGTCGTAGTTGCCGCCAAAACCTGTCCAGACCGCGAAAAATTGTATTGGCTTTCGCATCCATGCGCGTGAAGTGCGTCCGTGCGGCCGCTCTGTGCTCGCGGTCTCACCGAACCAAGGCGTGATCCGGGGGTGCGTGAATGGTTGCGCTGCGCAGCACGCGACGATTATGGTGGTGCGGTCTCAGGTGAGCTGACCTGAGGCTGCCTCTCCGGCAATGTCCTTTTCACCATGGTCGTTCGGCCAGGGTCTTTAGACCCTGTCCGATGGCCCCAGGGGGTCTCATGTCCGCTCGTCGCGTCATCGTCTCTGCCGTCTCCGCCTGTCTGCTGTCCGCCTGCCACGAGGGGGGATCGCCGCTGAAACCGAGTCTCGCACCGTCACCGCCGACGACGTGGCGGCGCTCGGCCCAGGCGAGGTCCTCGAGCTCGACCTGTCCGAAGGGGCAGTGCGCTTCGCGTTGGTCGACGGGCCGATCGACTTCACCCGCGTATCCGTGCGCAGCGGCGACGAGCGGCCCGCGCTCGTGCAAGACCTGCTGGTCCGTCACGGCGGGCGCTGGGGCGTGCAGACCGCCGGAGCGGCCGCCGACTTCGCGTTCGAGCTCGACGGCGAGATGGTCGCGGCCGCGACCTCGGCGGGCGGGACGGCGACCTTCGTGTGGTCGCAGAGCCAGGCGCTCGGCCGCCTGCCGCGGGTCGACCGGGTGCAGGCCGACGAGGCCGGCGTGCCGCGCTTCATCGCCGGCGACCTCGGGACGCTGACCCGCGGCGGCAACGTGCGGGAGAGCGCCCGCGGCTGGCTGGCCGACATGGCGCCGGTGTTCCGCCTCGGCGACGAGACCGACCTCGAGGCGGTCCGCCACCACACCGACTCGCTCGGCAAGGTCCACGTGCGCTTCCGGCAGTACCTCCACGACCTGCCGGTGGTCGGCGGCGAGCTGACGGTCCACGCCGACGCGCTCAGCGGGCAGGTCCAGGCGGTCACCGGTCGCGTCGTCCCGGCCGAGGCGCTGCCGCTGGCGCCGACCCTCGATCCCGACGAGGCGATCGAGGCGGTGGCGGGCCGCCTGGCCGCCGAGTGGGTCAGCGTCGACGCGCCCGAGCTCGTCTACGTGGTGACCGAGGCCGGCCCGCGCCTGGCCTGGCAGGCGGTGGTCGAGTACGAGGACGAGGAGGGCCCGCAGCGCGACATCGTGTTCGCGGACGCCGTGAGCGGCGAGATGGTGGCCCGTCACCCGCAGATCCACCACGTCAAGCACCGCAAGGTCTACAACGCCAATAACGGCACCAAGCTGCCGGGCAAGCTGATCGTCAGCGAGGGCGGCGCGTCCGACGACAAGGTCGCCCAGGCCGCCCACGACCTCTCGGGCGTGACGCACGACTTCTACCTGGCCAAGTTCGGCCGCGACAGCTTCGACGCCGCCGGCGCGACCATCCACTCGACCGTCCATTACTCGAAGAACTACGTCAACGCGTTCTGGAACGGCCAGCAGATGGTCTACGGCGACGGCGACGGCTACTACGCCAGCCCGTTCGCGCAGGACCTGGACGTGGTCGCTCACGAGCTGACCCACGCGGTCACGCAGTACGAGGCCAGCCTCGTCTACCAGAACCAGTCGGGCGCGCTCAACGAGGCGATGTCGGACATCATGGCGGCGGCCGTCGACGCCTTCAAGAACGGCGTGTCGGCCAAGACCTGGCTGCTCGCCGAGACCTGCTGGACGCCGGGTGTGGCCAATGACGCGATGCGCTACATGTCCAATCCGACCCAGGACAAGCAGTCGTACGATTACTACCCGGAGCGCTACACCGGCCAGCAGGACAACGGCGGCGTCCACATCAATTCGGGCATCGCCAACCTGGCGTTCTACCTGCTGTCGCAGGGGGGCAAGCACCCGCGCAACAAGACGAACACGGTGGTGCCGGCGCTCGGCATCGACAAGGCGGCGCAGATCTTCTACCGCGCGCTGACGAACTACCTCAACTCCAACGCGACCTTCCAGGACGCTCGCGACGCGACGGCTCAGGCGGCCTCCGAGCTCTACGACGCCGAGGCGGTCGCGGCGGTCCACGCCGCGTGGACGGCGGTGGGCGTGCCGGGTGGCCCCAATGGCGACGGCGGCGGCGACGGCGGCGACGGGGGCGAGCAGAGCTGTTCGGGCACGCCCTTCAAGGGCAACCTGAGCGGCAGCGGCAAGGACCAGTTCGAGCCGGGCGGCTCGTACTACTCCACGAAGGCGAGCGGGTCGCACACCGGCTGTCTCGCCGGCCCGGCCGGGGCCGACTTCGATCTCTACCTCTACAAGTGGAACGGCTCCACCTGGGCCAAGGTCGCCAAGTCGGAGGGCCCGACCAACAACGAGTCGGTCACCTATCAGGGCACCGCCGGCCACTACACCTGGCAGGTCGTGTCGGCCAGCGGCGCCGGCGACTACACGCTGACGCTCAAGGCCCCGTGAATAGCCCGCCCGCGGCGGCCTGGCCCCGTGCAGGTCGCCGCGATCGGGGTAGGGTGCAGTCTCCACGTGACAGCCGGTCAGGACCGCGGGTCACGATGTAGGCACAACCACCGCGAGCACGAAAAAAGCGGGCACGGTCCTCATCCGTGCCCGCTCACGCCTCAACAACACACCTCGAATTCGATCGGGCCTCCTCTCACCACGGTACACCCTTCAGCCGCGAAGGACCGAAGACTGCCGGCTTATCAAGACCGAGATGCTCGGGCTTGAATCGCGGCCGGCAGCCGTGCACCGGGGTGCAGAGAGGAGGACCGACCGACGCTTCCATTCTTGTCCGTGCCGACGGTGCTTGTCAAACCGAAAAGCGAGCACAGCAGTCGCAACATTATCGCTCGGTGCATTTTCGGGTCCGCACGCGGACGGCCCACATTTTCGCCCGAGCCCCGATCGCTTCGGCGAATTCGACCGCAACCACGTCCACTACGGTGAATCGCGGGCGGGCCGGCCTGATGCGATTTCGTGGGAGCCCTTCGGACATGTCTGTAGGGTCATGTCGCGCGCTTCCACTGTCACTTGCCCGCGCGCCCCGTGCCGCCTGGCCCCAGGCTCGCGGCCAGAGCGGCGCGCGGAGGATCGGCCGAGGCAGGCCACGATCGCGCCGATCGTCGCGTACAGGTCGTCGCGCGCCGGCCGTCGCGCGAGCGATTCACGTGGGCGCGACGGGGAGGCCGCCGCGATCGTGAGAAGATCGGCCTCGTTCCGCAGGACGCTCGACCGCGCCGCGACGGTCATCCTCGTCGCGCGGGAGCGCGGCCGTGTTCACGGCGGCGCGAAGGGAGACCGTCGTGGGCGCAGGGGGCGTCCTCGTCGCACAGGGTCGCTCGGCCGCGCGAGCGGCGAACGGGGAGGCCGCCGCACTCGCGGGATCGTCCTCGTATCGCAAGGGCGTGTCCGGAGGCGCGAACGGGGAGGCCGCCGCACCCGCGGGATCGACCTCGTATCGCAAGGGCGTGCCCGGTGGCGCGAACGGGGAGGTCGCCGCACCCGCGGAAAACGGCCTCGTATCGCAGGAGCGCTCGGCGTCGTGTCCTGGCGGCGGCGCGAGAGGGAGGCGGGGAGCGGCTCCGTTCGCAACGCCGATCGGCCGCGGGTACGCCGGCGCGAACGGGAGGACGCGGGTGACGCTCGCGTCATCTTCGAGCTCCGGGCGATCGATCGCGGCGCTCCGGCGCGAACGGGAGGACGCGGGTGACGCTCGCGTCATCTTCGAGCTCCGGGCGATCGATCGCGGCGCTCCGGCGCGAACGGGGAGGCCGCCGCGACTGCGGCTGCACGCTTCGTCCTCGCGGCCTCCTGGGGCGGACCGGTCTCCGGGGACAGGCGCCTCGCGGCGAGAGCGGGGACCGGTTTCTCGGCGCGTCCCGGGGGCTGTGCTAGTTTGAGGGGACCATGGCGCCGGCGAGCCACCCGAAGCGGATGTCTGCCCTGACGCTGTGCATGGCGACCACGGCGCTGCTCGCCTGTCGACCCGCGGCGCTCACCCCCGAAGCCGAGCGCGTGCATCGGGGGGTCAATCAGATCCCCCTCAGCGCCCGCCCGCCGACCGCAGGGACCCAGGCCCCACCGGCAGCCGCCCTGCCGCCCCAGGCGCCTGCGGAGGTCTCCGCGGCGGCCTTGCTGGCGCGCGGCGAACCCGAGGCCGCGCTCGCGCGCCTGGCTCACGAGCCCGCGCCCGTCGGTTCGCTGCAAGCCTCCGTGCAGCGCCTGACGAAGGCCCGCGCCGCCCGCGAGCTCGGGCGCCCGGCCGAAGCGGTGCAGGCGCTGGCCGAGCTGGCGGCGGAGCGGCGGCCGGCCAAGTCGTGGCCGCACGAGGTGGTGCTTCACGAGTACGCCCAGGCGCTGGTCGAGGCGGCGGCGTCGGCCCCGAGCGCCGAGGCCGACGCGCTGCGCAAGCAGGCGGTAGCGGCGTGGGAGCGGGCGATCGACCACGAGCCGGTGCGCAACGCGGCGCCGATGCGAGTCGCGCGGGCGCGGACGATGGCGGCGATCGAGGGCCCGGCGGCGGCGCGCCGCGCAGTCAAGGCGCTGACCGAGGTGCTGCGCGATTACCCCGAGCACCCGGACGTCGCCGGCCTCGAGCTGCTGCGAGCGCAGGCGATCGCGCGCGAGGGCAAGACCGCCGACGCGGTCAAGGCGCTGCGCACCGTGGCGATCTGGCGCGCCGGCACCGAGGCGGCCGTCGGCGCCGAGGCGGCGCTGGCGGAGCTCGGGCGCCCGGTCCGCTACAGCGCGGCCGAGCAGCTCGACCGCGCGGCCGCGGCCCGCCGCTCGCGCGACATGACGCTGTCGCGCCAGGTCCTGACGGACCTGGTCGAAGATTCCAAAACTCCGGGACATGTCCGAGAGGTCGCGTTGCGCTCGCGGGCGTCGACCGCCTCGCGCGCCCACGACTACGGCGCGTGCGCGGATGACCTTTCGGTCCTGTTCAAAAGTCAGCCTCGGGCGACCTCCGCGGCGACCTGCTGCGCTGCCTCGACAAGGCCGGGCGCTACGACGAGGCGCTGGCGATCTGGACCGAGCAGGCCGGGCGCAAGGGCGGGGCCGGGCGCGCGGCGCTGTGGGAGGCGATCCGTCAGGCGGTCCGCGGCGGCCGCTACGAGAAGGCGCGCGAGCTGCTCGGGCGCACGCCGGCGAAGGAGCGCCAGCGCGGCGAGGGGCTGTGGCTCGACGCCTGGCTCGACTTCCGCCTCGGCGACTTCGACGCCGCCGCGACCGCGTTCGCCAGCGCGGAGCGCCGCCTGCCGGCCGACCAGGCCCGCGCCGCTCGCTACTTCCGCGCCCGCGCGCTGCTGGCCGCCGGCGCCGGCGCGAAGGCGACGGGCGAGGCGGGCGAGGAGCAGACCCCCGATCGCGGCGAGGCCGAGCGCCTGCTGCGACAGCTCGTGGCCGAGGATCCGCTCGGCTACTACGGCCTGCAGGCGCGCCAGCGGCTGCTCGACATCGGCGCCGATCCGGGGCCGCTGCCGGCGCTCGCCCCGGTGCCCGCAGAGGCGAACCCGGCGCCCGACTTCGCGGCCACGCGCGCGACCTTCGAGGCGCTGGCCGGCGAGTTCGGCTGGGCCTTCCCGGCGCTGGCCCGCGGCGCGGCGCTCCACGCCGCCGGCCTGCTCGACGAGGCGCGCCGCGAGCTGCGGGTCGCGGTCGACGCCTACGAGGGCCTCTACGGGCTCGATCGCGGCGGATGGGTCCCGCGCCACGAAGACCTGGTGGTGGGGCTGAGCTGGAAGTCGACGTGGAAGCAGCCGCGCCTCGGCCTGCCGAAGGACGCGCGCAAGCTGGTGCGCGAGCGCGGGGCCGGCGAGACGCTGCGCGAGGGGCTGTTCGCGCTGACGTGGGCGCTCGACGAGCCGTACCGCCGCAGCCGCCTGATGCCTGCGACGGCCGGCTCGTACAAGGCGCGCTGGCACCCGCGGGCGTTCCGCGAGGCGGTCGAGCGCGAGGCCACCGCCCGCGCCTTCGACCCGACGCACCTGTGGGCCTTGATGTACACCGAGTCGCGGTTCCGCCGGCACGTGGTGTCGTCGTCGGGCGCGCGCGGGGCCATCCAGATCATGCCGTGGACCGGCCAGCAGCTGGCGGCGCGCCTCGGCGAGTCGTTCGACGTCGACGCGCTGTTCGACGAGGAGCACAACGTGCGCCTGTCGGCCTATTACTTCGCCGAGCTGCTGCACAAGTTCCACGGCCAGGCCGCGCTGGCTTACGCGAGCTACAACGGCGGCCCCTTCAACGTCGCCCGCTGGCTGGCCGCCAAGGGCTCGAGCTCGGCCCCGCTCGAGCTCGACGTCTTCATCGCCGAGATCCCGTTCCGCGAGACGGCCAACTACACCCGCCGCGTGCTCGAGGTGCAGGCCGCGTATGCCCTGATGTACGGCGGTTCGCTGCCGCGCTGGCAGAACACGGTCGACCTGCGCGTCGAGGACAACATCGACTTCTGATCGCGCGGTCGGGGCGTGACGCTCGCGCGGCCGACGGTGCGCATGGCGCCCGGCGCTCGCCTGGCCGCCGCCCGCGTGCGAACCACTCGCACATGTCTCCGCGGCAGCGGCGCAGGATCACCGGCGCGGAACCGGACCGGGCGCAGGCTCGCGCCTTTTGCCGCGAAGGAGGCCGGCTTGTCGCCGCGACCGCCGCAGCGGTACCGTCGCGGTGGTGGCGAGCGCCACTCCGGCGGGAGCCGGCACCTTCGCCCTGACGGGCAGACACGAGGTTTTCGTGATGAACGAGAGGCTAAACCAGCTCGGGCAAGCCGCGCAGCGGCTCAACGAGGGGTCCGATCAGCTCAACGCGCTGATCTCGGCGATCGACAAGGCCCTGGGCCGCCTGATGATCGGCATGGACTACGTCCACCCGCGGCCGCTGCAGGAGTCGATGTCGACCGGACGCGACGGCAAGCGAGTCATCGAGCTGTGCTTCCTCGGCTACCTGCGCGTCCAGGGCGAGTACCACCTCGTCATCAAGACGGTGAAGATCCTCGAGTCGAAGATCGCGCTGGCCTCGGAGAACCCGGGCAACGTGATCCCGCTGCTGCAGGCGCCGCGCGTGCTCAGGCACGCGGCCGTCGATCTGTTCCCCGAGCTGATCCAGGTGCTGTCGAACCAGGTCGGCGACCTCGTGGCGCAGATGGAGCGCCGCTGCACCACCGCGAAGGGGCTGCTCGAGCAGCTCGAGGGCCTGGAGGCGCAGATCACCGCCGCCCGCGACGCGCGAGGGCCGGAGCCGTCAGGCGCCTGAGGCCGTTTCGGGCCGCTCCGCCGGCCTTCCTCGCCGGCCGCGGGCGAAGCGTGCTATAGGCGCCCGCGATGCCGCGCCGCGTCCTCGTCACCGCCGCCCTCCCGTACGCCAACGGTTCGCCCCACCTCGGGCACCTGCTCGAGTACATCCAGACCGACGTCCACGTGCGGGCGCGCCGGCTGGCCGGCGAGGACGTGATCTTCATGTGGGCGGTCGACACGCACGGCACGCCGATCGAGCTGCGCGCCCGGCGTGAGGGCGTGGACCCGGCCGACCTGGTCGCGCGCATGCACGCCGAGCACGCGCAGGTCTATCGCGACTTCGGCATCGAGTCGGACATCTTCTACACCACGCACTCGGACGAGACCCGCAAGCACGCCGAGTTCATCTACGAGAAGATGCAGGCGGCGGGGCAGATCGAGAAGCGGGTCACGCGGCAGCTCTACTGTCCCAAAGACCAGATGTTCCTGCCGGACCGCTTCGTCAAGGGCACCTGCCCGTACTGCGCCTCGGCGGACCAGTACGGCGACGTCTGCGAGAAGTGCGGCCACACGTACAACCCGAGCGAGCTCAAGGATCCGCACTGTGCGATCTGCGGGACCACGCCGGAGCTGCGCGACTCGGAGCACCTGTTCGTGTCGCTCGGCCGCTTCGAGGGCTTCCTGCGCGAGTGGCTGAACTCGACCAAGCTGCAGTCGGCGGTCCGCAACTACGTGATGCGGTGGGTCGACGACGGCCTGCGCGACTGGGACATCTCCCGCGACGCGCCTTACTTCGGCTTCTCGATCCCCGGCTACGAGGGCAAGAAGTTCTTCTACGTGTGGTTCGACGCGCCGGTCGGCTACATCGGCGCGACCCAGAAGTGGTGCGACGAGCACCCCGACCGCGCCTCGTTCGCGTCGTACTGGCGCGCCGATCAGAGCCAGGACACCGAGATCGTCCACGTCATCGGCAAGGACATCGTCTACTTCCACGCGCTGTTCTGGCCGGCGATGCTGCACGCGGCCGGCTACACCACGCCGACGCGGATCAACGTGCACGGCTGGCTGACCGTCAACGGCGAGAAGATGTCGAAGACGCGCGGGACCTTCATCCTCGCGCGCACGTACCTCGACCACCTGCCGGCCGACTACCTCCGCTACTACTTCGCGGCCAAGCTCGGGCCGGAGCAGGACGACATCGACCTCGACCTGGCCGACTTCGTCAGCCGGGTGAACACCGACCTGGTCAACAAGGCGGCCAACCTCGCCAGCCGCTGTCAGAAGTTCCTGGTCGGTCGGCTGGAGGGCAAGCTCGGCCCGATCCCCGCCGACGCCGAGCCGCTGATGGCGAAGGCCCGTGAGGCGCTGGCGCAGGTGCCGGCGCTCTACGCCAACTTCGAGTCGGCCAAGGCGCTGCGCCTGGCGATCGAGATCGGCGGCGAGTTCGACGCCTACATCACGGCGCAGGAGCCGTGGAAGGTGGTCGGCAAGGATCCCGAGCGGGCGCGGGCGGTCTGCACCGCGGGCATGTGGGCGAGCAAGGTGATCGCGGCGATCCTCAAGCCGGTGCTGCCGAAGTGGGCGGCGACGATCGAAGAGGGCCTGCGCCTGCCGGCCCCGCTCGACTTCGTCAACGCGATCGAGCCGCTGCCGGAGGGCCTGGTGGTCGGCGCCTACGTGACGCTGGCCGAGCGCATCGACCCCAAGAAGATCGAGGCGATCGTCGAGGCCAGCAAGGAGACGATCGCGGCTCCGGCGGCCCCGGAAGTGCCGGCGTACACGGTCGAGCCGCTGGCGGCCGAGGCCAGCATCGACGCGTTTGCCGCCGTCGACCTCCGCGTCGGCAAGGTGCTCACCGCGGCGCGGGTGAAGGGCTCCGACAAGCTGCTGCAGCTGACGATCGACCTCGGGCCGCTCGGGCAGCGCAACATCTTCAGCGGGATCGCGGCCTCGTACGCGCCCGAACAGCTGGTGGGCAAGCACGTGGTCGTGTTCGCCAACCTCAAGCCCCGCAAGATGCGGTTCGGCGTCAGCGAGGGCATGGTCCTCGCGTCGGGCGCGAAGGACGACGCGATCACGGTGCTCGAGCTCGACCCGCGCAGCTTGCCGGGCGAGAAGATCAGCTGACGTCGCGGCCGCGCCCGGCATCGGCCCATGCGGCCGATGCCGCTCGTGGTGGCTCGGTCGCCGGTGGCGTCGCCCGGGCGGGCTGGTCCGAGGAACATGTCCTGGGGCGCAGACAGCTCGGCCAGGGGGCGAGCGCCTGCTCGACACCCCAGGCGGGGAGTCCGTACCGTAAGCGGGTAAGCGGGCAGCCGGTCCTCCGAGGCATCTGCGCTCGTGAGCGACTCGGCCAGCCCGAGCCGTCACCAGGCTCGAGAGTCAGCGCGAATGTTCATGGGCTGCGGTATCTCCGCCCCCCGGCAGTCCGAGGAACATGTCCGCGTGGACATGCGGTGAGGCCACGCGCGCGCTCGAGGGTCAGGTCGACAGGCACGAGCGCGAGCGAGCGCATTCTCAGGAGTAGCCGCCCCAGCAGAAGTCGAGCACGCGGCCGAGGCCGTTGGCCTCGCAAAAGTTGTGCGCGGCGGGGTCGCACTCCTGGTCGGCGAGCTGACCGAGGTCCCAGCGGCGCACGCCCGAGCTGCTGCACTGGACCAGGCAGACGTCGTCGGGGGTGTTGCGTGCACAGCTGCTGTCGCCGCAGGCGTGACACTGCGGGGCAGACAGCAGGGCGGCGTCGCCGAGGGCGGCGAGCTGTCGCGCCGGCAGCTGCGAGACGGGCTTGGGTTCGGGGGTGCGGATGATCGGTCCGTCCGGATCGGTGGGCCCGGGGCCCGGGGTACAGCCGCCGATCCACGAGACCGCCACGATCCAGAAGATGAGGCGCGGAGGCGGGAGTCTCATGATGGTTCCTCCGCCGGAGTTCTGATCCGGGTCGAGCGGACGAACAAGTCAAAAGGTCGTATCGCGCGCGCCGCCCGCGTGGGCTGACTTTAAAACATGTGCGGCCGGACATGTCCCGAAGGACATGCCCGACCGCGCTCGTCCAGGACGACGTTCAGTTGACCGCGACGGGCGCGGAGGCGCCGAAGAAGCGCTCCTCGAGGGCGGCCAGGCGGGCGCCGACGCGGCCGTCGCCGGCGATCCCGCGCAGGCGCGAGAACACGCGCGCGGCCGTCCGCTCGGCCAGGCCGCGGACGCGGTAGCGCCAGCTCGAGCGCTCGTCGGCGGTGCCGATGAGGACCTGCAACGAGCTGAGCAGCTCGTGCTCGATGCGATCGACGAGCGGGGTCAGGTCCGGCTTGTCGTGAGTGACGTTGAAGTGGATGAGGTCGGTCAGGCGGCACACACCTGGGTGCGCGCGGCCCGGAAGCGCTCGGGTTGATCGCCGAGGTCGGCGTGGATGCCGTCGGCCAGCGCCTGGATGAAGCCGCGCAGGTTCTGCTCGGCGTCGCGGAGGTGTGCGGCGTCGCGGAGGTCGCGGCGGAGGTCGCCGAGCTCGGCCAGCAAGTCGGCCGCGATGTGGAAGCTGTCGAGCGCGCGCACCGAGGGGGTGCCCGGCGGCAGGGCGCGGTCGAACCGCAGGCGCGGGCGCTCGGCCGAAGTCGAGGCCTCCTCGGCGTCGTCGAAGTGGTCCTCCTGGACGTCGGTCGCCGGCGCCTCGGCCTCGGCGGTCTCGGCAGCCTCGGCCGCGGCGTCGTCGCCGTCCTGGCCGCTGTACTTGCCGGACATGAGGTCGTCGCGGTCGATGAGCCAGCGCGAGCCGACGCGGCGGGCGGGCAGGCGCCCGGTCTGGGCCATGTGCCGCACGGTGCGCTCGCTCTTGCCCAGCAAATCGGCGGCGTCCTTGATCGAGATCTCCATAGAGGTCCTCCTGTGTGCCGGCACTCTAACCGAAGTCGGATCGGGCGCCGCAAAATCGGCAGAAATCTTGCCGGTTGCGGCAGGGCCCCTGCCGTTTCTGGATCCAGCAGCCAGTCTCCCGACCGTGCGAAAGCCCGAGCATCAGTGGGAGACCCGCCGTTTCGTGGCCGTCCGCTCGCCCTCGGTGCCGCCGCCACACGCGGCCGAGGAGGCGGCGCAGGCGTTCGAACTCCGGCCGCGCGGCGGAGGTCACGCACAGGTCGCGGTGTTCTCGCTCGGTCGGCAATTGCTGCCCCGGACCGCGGTCGAGGAGGACCCCGACCTGCTCCACGCGGCCCGCGCCTGGCTCGCCGCGCGCGGCTCTCGCGAGCTTCGTGCGATCGACGAGGAGGGGCAGGCCATCTGCTCGGAACGATTCACGTTGTCCGACCTCGGGTCGAGCGCCTCGCAGGCTGTCCGAAAGGTCATCACGCTGGCGCCGTCGAACGCCGAGCTGGTGGCCAGCCTGGGCTGCTTCGACCGCGTGATCGCGTGCGAGGACTCGTCGGACTCGTTGCCGGAGACGGCCAGGTGCGAGCGCCTCGGGCCGGACCTCGGGCCGGATCTCGATCGCGTGGCCGAGCTGCGACCTGACCTTGTGTTCAGCTCGCTCTCGGTGCCGGGGATGGAGCGGATCGTCACCGGGCTGCGCGCGCGGGGTGCCGCAGCGGGTGCTGGCGCCGCGATCGATCGCCGACGTGATCGCCGAGGTGCGGCTGGCCGGGGCGGACCTCGAGGTGCCGGGCCGGGCCGAAGAAGTGGTGGCGGCGATGGAGGCCGAGGCGGCCGCGCTGCGCCAGCGTCGGCCGCCGCGACCGGCGAGGGTCTACCTCGAGTGGTGGCCGCGGCCGATGTTCACCCCCGGGGCCGCGTGCTTCAGCAACAACCTCATCGACCTGGCCGGGGGGGTCAACGTGTTCGCCGACCGGCCCGGCGCGAGCCTCGAGATCACGCCGGCCGAGCTGGTCGCGGCCGACCCGGACATCTGCTTCGTGTCGTGGTGCGGGGTGGCGATCGACAAGCTCGACCCCGACAACTTGATCCACCGGCCCGGGCTCGAGGCGCTGCGAGCGGCCCGCGCCGGCCGCGTGGTGAAGCTCGACGAGCGCTACTCGGGTCGACCGGGACCGCACATGCTCGAGGCGGCACGCATCATGGCGCGCGCGATCGCCAGCCTGTGATCGCGGAGCGCCGATTTTTTGCGGCGGCGATCGAGGTGTGTAAAGGCTGCACCCATGGTGTCGCTCGAACCGCAGGTCGCCCGTCTCGTCGATGAACTCGCGCAGTACCACGGCCATCGCACGCTCTGGCTCGATCGCCGCGGCTATCTGTGCCACGCAGAGCCGGAGGACGACTTCGAGGATATCGGCTACCAGTACGTGGCGACGCTGCTCAAGCCGACCAGCGACGAGCTGCGCGCCACCATCATGCACTTCACGGCCCGCCGCGCGGCGCGGGTGGGGGCGTGCCCGGTGCCGGGCGCGTTCCACATGCACCCGGTGCCGGTGCTGATGGCGATCTGACCTTCAGGTCATGTGAGGCGCCGTTGGGGCGCTGCGGGTGAAAAGTTTGGGACATGGCCTTCGGGTCATGTGAGGCTCGGGGTCAATCGACGGGGGCCAGCGAAGATCGGAGCGCTGGCCGTCACGTATTGCCGACTGGACCTCGCGGTGGGACGCCGGCCTCGGTCGGTCCGCCGATCCCACGCACGGCTGCGGCCGTGAGGGCCGACACGATCGGTCTCGGTGGAGGATGTCCTTCGGGACACGTTGCTCGGCGCCTGTTCGACGGCCAGGGTTGGCCGCCGAACAGGCGCCTCTTCACGTCCTCCACGGTCCGCTCGGGTCGGTGCGCGTGAGGAAGGGGTGTCGTCGACGACTGCCGGCCGGTGGGGCGGCGGGCGGCGGCGGCGAGCGTGAGCTGGCTTTCAAGCCAGGTCCGCCGATGGCGTGAGCTGGCTTTGAGGTCAGGTGCGCTCGCGGCGGCGGCGCACCGCGGCGAGGGCGAGCAGGAGGGCGAGGGCGGGGGCCGGCTCGTGGGAGCGGCAGCCGCAGCCGCTGTCCGTGTTGCTGCCGCCGGTGTCGCCGTCGCTGCCCTCATCGCGGCCGCCGCTGCTGCTGCTCGAGGTGGTCGGGTCGGTGGTGGCGGTGGTGGTCGGTTCGGTCGGGCCGGTGTCGTCGCTGCCGGTCGGGTCGGCGCCGGTGTCGTCGCTGCCGGTGCTGGTGCCGGCCTCGCAGAACACGCCGGGGCGGACCGGGTCGGCGCTGAAGGTGCGGTTGATGATGTTGGCGCGGCCGCGGGTCTGGCCGACCCACATGTTGATCGAGCGGTCGACGATCTCGTCGATGACCGCGTACTCCTCCTCGCACAGGACCTCGTCCGGGCGCTTGAGGAGGACGAAGGAGATGCCGAACTCGTTGGGGGCGTCGGGGTAGGCGGGGACGCGCTCGCCCTCGGCCTGGATCACCTCGTCGATGGTGACGTCGCGCCGCGTGCCGCTGACGGTGAAGTTCTCGGCCTTGAAGAGGAACGAGTTGGGTTCGGGGCAGGCCTGGTCGGGCAGCGCAGAGTCGATGCAGTCGTGCGGGTCCTCGATGACGAACCACGGCTTCACCTCGGAGGGATCCATGAGGCCCATGAGGTAGAGGTCGAGGTCGCTGAACTCGAACTGGTCGAGCTTGTCGGCGGTGAAGGTGCCGTCGCCGTTGTCGGTCCAGCGGTGGCCCTCGACCGGCGAGCCGTTCGTGTGCATGTAGAAGTTCCAGTGGGCCTGGGAGCGGCCGAGGAGCAGCTCGGTGTTGCCGCCGCCGGCGACGTGCGGGAAGGCCAGCCAGGCGTGGCCGAGCTCCTGGCCGAACACCAGCGAGATCCACCAGTCGTCGATCTCTTCGGTGCCGGTCTTGATGAACTTCCGCCAGTTGTTCATGTGCAGCATGCCGATGAACTGGCTGTTCGGGGTGTCGTCGAAGAACTCGGCCGGGATCACCGGGTCGAAGTCGGCGGCGTGCGAGTAGCCGATGCCGGCGACGTCGTTGGCGAGCGACTGATAGAAGGCGCCGACGCCGTCGACCAGGTCGAAGGTCGAGTAGACGACGATGAACTGGGCGTCGTCCGGGTGCGCGGCGAGGAAGCCCTCTTCGAGCGGGCCATAACCGTTGTAGAAGCCGGTGCGCGAGAACCAGTTGGCGTGCTCGACGGTGCCGTCGTCGTCGAACACCATGAAGTTCTTGCGCTGCTCGACGAACTGGACCGGGCCGGCCTGCGCGGTGTCGACGAGGAGGGGGCCCGAGGCGAGGAGGAGGGCGAACGGCGCGACCAGAGCGAGGCGGGGCACGAGGGCAGGATAGAAGCAGTTGCGCGGACACCCAAGCGGATAAAGTCCGCGGACGCGCGGGACGCCGGCCGCGCCGCGACGTCAGGCCCCGGCGCCCGCGCTCCGCTGCTCGAGCTCCTCCCAGCGCGTGACGAGGGCGGCGGCGCGCTGACGGGCCGCGTCGAGCTTGCGCACCAGGTCCGCGACCTGGTCCTTGCCGGCGCTGTAGACAGTGGGGTCGCCCAGCTTGGCCTCGAGCTCCTGGACCTCGCCCTCGGCGGCCTCGATCTTGCCGAGGATCCCCTCGAGCTCGCGCTTCTCGGAGTAGTTGAGGCCGCGCTTCGCGGCGGGCGCAGCGGTCTTGGCGGCCGCAGGCGCGGCTCGTGCGGCGGGCTGTGGTTCGGGAGCCGCTTCGGTCTCGGCCAGGCGCTCGAGGTAGTCGCTGTAGTTGCCGTGGTGGCGCACGACCCTGCCGTCGCCCTCGAAGGCGAGGATCGAGGTGGCGACGCGATCGAGGAACCAGCGATCGTGGGTGACGATGATCGCGGCGCCGGCGAAGTCGAGCAGCATCTCCTCGACCGCGCCGAGGGTGGCGACGTCGAGGTCGTTGGTGGGCTCGTCGAGGAGGACGAGGTTGGAGGCGCCCGACAACAGCACCGCGAGGGCGACGCGGGCCCGCTCGCCGCCCGACAGCGAGCCGACCTTCTGGGCGTAGGCGCTGGGGTCGAAGAGGAACCGCTCGAGGTAGCGGGCGATGTCGAGCGGGTGACCGCCGCCGAGCTCGAGGCCGCGGCGCCGCTCGGCGATGTTGTCGTAGACGCTGCGGTCGTCGTCGAGGCCGGAGCGGTTCTGGTCGAGGTAGGCGATCGCGGTGTGCTTGCCGCGGACGATCTCGCCGGCGGTCGGGGAGCTGGCCGACGATCGAGCGCAGCAGGGTGGTCTTGCCGCTGCCGTTGGGGCCGACGACGCCGATCCGCTCGCCCTGATTGAGGGCGAGGGTGAAGTCGCGGACGAGGACGCGGCCGAGCTCGAGGGTGACGCCGCGCAGCTCGAGGATCGTCTTGCCGCTGCGAGCTGCCTCGAGGGACAGCTCGACCCGACGCTCGCGCTGCGGGCCCGACTTGGCCAGCTCGGCCTCGGCGCGGTTGACCCGCGCGGTCTGCTTGGTGGTCCGCGCCTTGGGCTGGCGCCGCAACCACTCGAGCTCGCGGCGGAGGAAGTTCTGGCGGTTGGCCTCGGTGCGCTGGGCGTGGGCCATGCGCTCGGCCTTGGCCTCGAGGTAGGCGCCGAAGCCCCCGTCGTAGGCGTAGACCTCGCCGCGGTCGACCTCGAAGGTCCGCGTGCACACGCGGTCGAGGATGTAGCGGTCGTGGGTGATGAGGAGGACGGCGCCGCTGTAGTCCTCGGCGAGGTGGCGCTCGAGCCACTCGATCGCGGCGACGTCGAGGTGGTTGGTCGGCTCGTCGAGCACCGCGAGGTCGGGCCGGCGCGCCAGCAGGGCCGCGAGGGCGACCCGGCGCCGCTCGCCGCCGCTGAGGCGCTCGGTCGGCGCGGCGGGATCGCGGACGCCGAGGCGCGCGAGGTAGGACTCGGCCTCCGCCGCCCGCGACCAACCTCCGCAGCGCTCGATCTCCGCGGCGGCGGCCGCCTGCTCGGCCACCAGGGCGTCGACCGCCGCCCCCGCGGCCCGCTCGAGGCTCGCGGTGGCCGCGTCGTAGCGGGCGCGGGCGGCAGACCACTGGCCGAGGCCGCTGAGGACGGCTTCGAGGGCGGTGAGGCCGGGTGGGAGGCGCGGCTCCTGCTCGAGGTACGCGATCGCGGCGTCGCGGCGGAGGACCACTTCACCGGCGTCGGGGACGTCCAGGCCGGCGAGGATCCGGGCCAGAGTGGTTTTCCCGAGCCGTTGTTGCCGACCAGCCCGACACGCTCGCCGGTCATCAGGGTGAGGTTGACGCCGGCGAGGACGCGACGGACGCCGTAGCTCTTTTCGACCTGGCGCAGGCTTGCGATCGGCACGGGGCGGACTCTACCTCCGCCCGGGCCGCCGGCGCGGCAATGTGGGGGAGGGCACGCCCACCTCGGCGTGCGCCGGCCTGCGAGGCGATCCGCCGGCTCGTGGAGGCCGGCGCGGCATGGCCGCCCGGGCCGCCAATTCCAGGGGGTGAGGTGAAGTCCAGGCCCCAGCCGCGTGAGGTGAAATCGCCGCCGGAGGGGTTCGCGGAGGTTGACAGGGCCCGGGCCGAGGGCGGATCCTGCCTCTGGTCATGACCTCAATCGGCACTCACGGAGCCCGCCGGGTCGCAGCCGGCCTCGCTCCGGTCGCGTCGCGCGTGTGCGTCCGGCGTGTCGCTTGTGGAGTGTCGACGCAACGACGCGGTCCCGCTCAGGGCGCCGCGAGCCACGGCCGACGTGGCGTGCAGTGAAGAGAGAATAGGAGAGAGACAGAAGTGAAAATTTTCGTCGGTGGACTGGCGTGGGCGACGGGCGACGAGAGCCTGCGCGCGGCCTTTGAACCCTTCGGTAAGGTCGACGAGGCGATCGTCGTCAAGGACAAGGAGACCATGCGCAGCCATGGTTTCGGGTTCGTGACGTTCGCCGATGAGGCGGCCGGTCGTGCCGCGCTCGAGGCGATGAACGGCGCGGTGCTCGACGGGCGGACCATCCGCTGCGACGCCGCGGTCGAGCGCGCCCGCAGCGATCGGCCCTCGCGGCCCTTCGTCGAGCGCGCCCCGTCGGGCGGCTTCCAGGGCGGTGGCGGCGGTCCCCGCGGTGGCGGCGGCGGCGGCGGCGGCCGTGACTGGGGCGGCGGCGGCGGCGGCGGCGGTGGTCGCGGCGGCGGCGGCGGCGGCTATGGCGGCGGCGGCGGCGGCGGTGGTCGCGGCGGCGGCGGCGGTGGTCGCGGCGGCGGCGGCGGCGGCGGTCGTGGCGGTCGTGGCGGCCGGCGGCGCGACGACGACTACGGCGACGACTGAGTCCTGCGTCGACAACTGAGCAAGTGCGCCGCCCCGGGGAGACCCCGCGGCGGCGCGCTCGCTTGGGTCGCCGGCATCGCGTGGCCGGGAGCGGCGGTCGCAGATCGAGCTGGTCCAAAGGACAGCTCCCCTGCGTCGGTGCGGGGGGCGCGCGAGCGACCGGGCGCGCGAGAGCTGTCTATTGGGGCATGTCCGAACGGCTAGGCCGGGACCTCGATGACGGCGGGGACCACCAGCTCGTGGCGGATCACCGTGCCGTCGGGCTTGAAGTAGAGCTCGTGCAGGCGACCGCCGGCCTCGAACTCGATCTCGTACTCGTCGCCGGCCCCGGTGAGGGTCTTCTTCTCGACCTCCTTGATCGCAACGCCGGGGTGAGCCTTGGCGAAGGCGGCGCGCACGGGCTCGGGGAGGGCCTTGGCGTCGATGTGGCACTCGGTGTAGACGACGCCGCCGTCGGCTCTCGCGCTGAGCTCGCACTGCTGCTTGTCGGCGGTCTCGACCTCGACCTCGTGCAGGCGGCCGTGCGGGACCACGTGTTCGGTCTCGTAGCGCAGGACCTTGGCGCCGGGGTAGGTGGCTTCGAGCTGCTTGCGCACCGCCTCGGGCACGGCGGCGGGGTCCTGGTGATAGACGGACAGGTAGCGCACCGAGCCGTCCTTCTCGAGCTCGACCTTGATCTTCTCGACACCCTGGGCCGTGCCGGCGGTGCGTACGAGTTCGGTGTCGAGCTGGCCGGGGCCCGTGGGCGCGGGCGCGGGCGCGGGCGGCGGAGCCGGGGTGACCTCGGCAGGCGGGGGCGCGGCGACTTTGCTCGGAACCGGGGTGGGCTCGGCCTTGCTCGCGGTCCCCGGGCCGCATGCGGCGAGGAGCAGGCCGGCGACGCCGAGCGCCAGGATACCGTGGTGATGCATGGTGCGAATGACTCCTCTTCCAAGTGTACACTCATGCGGTGCGGGCGCCGTCGATCCGGCTGGCGCGGCCTGCTGACCTCGCCGCGATCGCCACGGTCCATGCTGCCTCGGTGCGAGCGCTGTGCGCCGGCCACTACTCGCCGCAGGCGATCGAGCAGTGGCTCGCGCCGAGCCCGGGGCTGTACGACCGCATGCTGCGCTCGTCGACGGTCTACGTGGCCGAGCGCGCCGGGCGAGTGGTGGCGTTCGCGGCCGTCCGCCTGGCGACCCGCGAGGTGCGAGCGATGTACGTCAGCCCGGACGCGACCGGCGGCGGGCTCGGCCTGCGGCTGATGCAGCGGGTCGAGCGAGTGGCGCGGGCGTTCGGCGCCGCCGAGCTGCGCCTGTCGGCCACGCTCAACGCGGTCGGCTTCTACGAGCGGCTCGGCTGGCGCCGCGACCCCCGCGACGCCGGCACGCGGCCGCCGCAGCGCTGCGTGGCGATGCGCAAGCGGTTGACGTGAAGGCCGGCGGGGGCGGGGCGAGCGGGCGAGATGTCCTGGAGGACAGGTGCTTCGGAGGCGAAGGTGACGCGGGACGACGGCTGACCCGAGAGACAGGTGAATCGCGGGCGTCGAGGCCGGGGCAGGATGTGTTGTCCCGAGAGACAGGTGAATTCGGAGCCGTCGCGTTCGCGCGCGAGTGGTGTCCGAGAGAGCGGCCGGTCCGAGGGGCGGGTGACGGGTGCGAATTGGGCTGTCCCCGGAGACAGATGAATTCCGACCCGCCGCGCGCGAGTGCTGCCCCGAGAGCTCGTCGAGTCCGAGGGCGCCGGTGAGGGGGAGAAACGGGATGTCTCGAGAGACAGGTCGATCATCCGCGGGCCTGAGGCTGCGAGGCCTCGCCTGTCGCGCTCGCATGGGCTCGTCGCCACGGGCGCGTCCGGAGCGGCTCGTGTGAAAGCGCGCGCGAACGAACCGCGGCTGCGGCGGCGCGCGCTCCGGTCGCACGGGTCGTCAGGCGGCGGCGCCGGGGTACATTCGCGCGCCCATGACGAGCGCGATGGTCCGCCTGTTCCCGCCCCGTACGCCCGCCGCCGTGCTGATCGCGGGGTGGGGCATGCTCGGGGTGGTCGCGCTGCTGGCGAGCGCGCTCGCCCGCCTGACGCCGCTGGCGATCGAGCCGCTGACGACCGGGATGACGCCGCTGCAGTGGGCGCTGTACATCGGCTGGTCGCTGTTCAACCTGTACGCCGAGGGCTACAAGGGCTTCCAGAAGGCGTTCGTGCCGCGCTCGGTGGCGCGGGCGTTCTACCTGGCCCGCTACCCGCGACCGCTGCACGTGGCGCTCGCGCCGCTGTTCTGCATGGGGCTGTTCCACGCCAACCGCAAGCGGCTCATCCTGTCGTGGGGCCTGGTGATCGGAGTGACCGCGCTCGTCACCCTGGTCCGCGGCCTGGACCAACCGTGGCGCGGGATCGTCGACGCGGGGGTGGTGCTCGGGCTGTCCTACGGGACAGTCGCGCTGCTGATCGCGTTCGTCGCGGTGCTGCGCGGGCGGCCGATCACCGTGTCGCCCCAGGTGCCGGACGGGGCGCCGCAGTAAGCTGGCCCTCGAGACAGGCTATCCGGGAGGCCAGGCGCGACGCGCCCGGAGGACGCTCAGTTGTGCGAGACGAGGCTGTACTCGACGCACTCGTCCTGGGTCGGCTTGTCGATGCGGACGTAGACCTGGAGGTCGTCGGAGCTGCCGGAGCAGTTGAAGTCGGACACGGTGAAGGTCGCGCCGCCGCAGCAGCCGGGGCGCAGGGCGCCGGACAGGGCGGTCTGCGTGCCCTCGGGGCAGGTGATCTCGGTGCCGACGGCGCCGCCCTGGTCGCACTCGATGAACTGACACACGCGCACGGTCGCGGACGAGGTGACCTTGACGGTCGGCTCGGCGACGTGGCCGAAGGTGTCGAGGGCGTGGTAGGTGTACCAGTCGACGTCGCCGGCGCCGCTGAGCACGCCCTCGGCCATGACGGTGATGTCGTCGTCGTCGGTGATCTCGCCCAGGTCCTGGGCGTTCGCCTCGGTGTCGTCGGGCTCGCCGAGGTCGCCGTCGCAGGCGACGGCGGGCACGCAGATGCCGTCGACGCACTCGAGGTCGTCGGCGCAGGCGTCACCGTCGCACACGCAGTTGGCCTGCCCGGGGTCGCAGATCGGGCCGGTCGTGCCGGTGGGCTCGTCGGTGGTGCTGCCGGTGGTCGTCGTCGAGGTCGAGGTCGAGTCGCCGGTCGTGGTGCCGTCGCTGGTGGTCGGCGTCGCACCGGTCGAGGTGCCGGTCGTCGTGGTCGAGTCGGCGGTGGTCGACGGATCGGTGCCCGCGGTGGCCGTGGTGACGCCGCTGTTGCTGCCGCTGTCGCCCGGCTCGTCGCCGGTGCTGCAAGCGAAGAGGGCGAGCGAGGTGAGGAGCAGCGTCGCGCGTGTCATTTCAGTTCACTGCATACGGGATGTTGAGGGCGAACGGGGCGATCTCGGCGTCGAACTGCTGGCCGTCGTCGGTGACCATCTGGTAGGTGCCGCGCATGGTGCCGTAGGCGGTCTTGAGCGGGCAGCCCGAGGTGTACTCGAACGACTCGCCGGGCGCGAGGACCGGCTGGGCCCCGACGACGCCGGCGCCGCGGACCTCCTCGGTGCGGCCGTTGGCGTCGGTGATGACCCAGTGACGGCTGACGAGCTGCACCGTGTCGATGCCCTCGTTGGAGATCTTCACGGTATAGGCGAAGAACCACTGCCGCTCGCTCTGGCCGGCGTGCGAGTGTTCGGGGAGGTACTGCGACGCGACGCGCACGCGCACGCCGTTGGTGATCGCCTCGGAGGTCGACACGCGGCATCTATACGCCGCGCGCACGCCCGCCGACAAGCGGGCCCGGACTCGCGCGTTTCGGCGTGGTGACCCGCCGCGGCGCCGCTTCGGCGCGGCGGCGCAAGAATTCTCATTCGCCGGTCGGCGCGGCGCAGGCCTCGGCCTCGGCCTCGCAGCCGGCGGGATTGTCGTCCATGAGGAGGAAGCCGATGCACGCCAGACACACCGGGTCCATCAAGGTGTCGGCGCTGCAAGCCTCGCTCTCGAAGCACGACATGCCGACGCAGAGGGCCAGCTCGAAGGCCTTGCCGGCCTCTTCGGGCGACAGGCCGTCGGCGCACATCTGGGCGCACTCGAGGTCGAGGCCGAGAGCGCACGGGAGGACGCAGTCGAGCAGCTCGCCGCAGGTCGGCGGCGGCTCCGGCGCGAGGGTGGTGCTGCTGCCGCCGGTGGTGGTGTCGCCGCCGGTGGTGGTCGTCGTGGTCGTGAGCTCGCCGGTGGTCGGCGGTTCACCGGTGGTGGTCGTGGTGCCGGTGCTGGTGCTGGTGCTGTCGGGCTGGTCGAGCCCGCCGAGCAGGTCGTCGCTGTTGCAGGCGGTGCTGATGCAGGGAGCGACGACCAGGGCGAGGAGCGACGCACGACGCGACATGCGTCCGCCACGATAGCAGGTGCAAGCCCTGGCCGGGGGGAAGGCGCCTGAGAAGCCGCACGCGCGCGGGCGCGAGGCGAGTTCGGCGGGCGGTAGTACACTGCCGGGATGCCGCTGACAGAGGCGCTGCGAGACAGGATCCAGGGGCTCATCACCGCCGATTCGGTGGTGCTGTTCATGAAGGGCACGCGGTTCCGACCGGCGTGCGGCTTCTCGGCCGGCGTGGTCGAGGTGCTGGACTCGCTGGTGCCGGGATGGACCAGCGTCGACGTGCTGGCCGACGCGGAGCTGCGCGAGGGGATCAAGGAGTTCTCGGCGTGGCCGACGATCCCGCAGCTCTACGTGCGCGGCGAGTTCGTCGGCGGCGCCGACATCGTCCGCGAGATGCACGCGTCGGGCGAGCTGGCGACGCTGCTCGGGACGCCGGAGGTGAAGCCGCCGCAGGTGCAGGTGAGCGCGCGCGGCCGGGGTGTTCCGCGAGGTCACCGCCGAGGCGGGCCCGGGCGAGGCCATCCGCGTGCGCATCAGCCCGCGCTTCGAGCACGACCTGGCCGTCGAGGGCCGCGAGCCCGGCGACCTCGAGGTCACCGTGGAGGGCATCACGCTGCTGTTCGATCGCATGAGCGCCGCCCGGGCCGAGGGCCTGCGCCTCGACTTCGTCGAGCGCGACGGGGAGGCCGGCTTCGCCATCGAGAACCCCAACGCGCCGGCGCAGGTGCGCCCCATCACCGCGCGCGAACTGCAGGGCAAGCTCGCGCAGGGCGCGGTGCGGCTGTTCGACGTGCGCACGCCGCAGGAGCAGGCCATCGCGGCGATCGCCGGGGCGCGCCTGGTCGACGAGGCGGTGCGCGCGGAGATCCTGGAGCTCGATCGCGGGACGCCGCTGGCGTTCCACTGCCACCACGGGGTGCGCTCGCAGGCGGCCGCGGAGTTCTTCGTCAGCCAGGGCTTCCGCGAGGTCTACAACCTCCGCGGCGGGATCGACGCCTGGTCGCGCGAGGTCGACTCCGCGGTGCCGCGCTACTGACCCGTCGCGCGCGTCCGGGCCCGCCAGCGTTGCGCTTGACCGGCCCGGATCGGTAAACTAGCGTCCTCGGCATCCGCGCCATGTCCTTCGCTTCTTCTGCCGTTCGATTGTTGTCGCGCCCTGTCCTCGGGGCCATGTCGCTCCTGCTCGCGGTCGGCCTCGGCGGGTGCGCCAGCCCGTGCGAGCGCCTGAGCCAGGGGGTGTGCGCCGGCGGCGACGCCGACTACTGCGCGGCCGTCGACGCCTGGCTGGCCACCCGCCTGGTCGACCCCGCCACCAAGGAGCCGCTGGTCGGCGAGGCGCGGGACCAGATGTGCGGGGCCATCTACGACAACGTCGAGATGTTCTACGCCTACCAGTTCAAGGCCAAGCAGAAGATCCTCGGCGAGCCCGACTTCATCCTGGCGTCGCAGAAGAAGGCGCAGGAGGAGGCCGAGGCCTACGAAGAGGCGAGCAAGAAGATCAACGAGGAGCCGGGGGAGTCGCCCGGCGGCGCGAACATGTCCGATTGAGCAGGGCCTTCGGGGCAGGCTCGAGCGGGCAGGTCGGAACGGTCAGCGGCGATCTCGGTGACGGCGGCGGCGTCGTCGCAGGTGCTCGATGGGCGCGGGTCGAGAGCCCGTCTGATGAGACAGGTTGCGAGCGCGCGCGGCGGCAAGGTCGAGAGCCTGTCCGATGAGACGGGTGTCCGAGCGGCGTGTCGTACGCAGGTCGATGGCCTGTCTGATGAGACAGGTTACGGCGCCGCGCGGGACGCGAGAGGCGGTGGGGTCGAGAGTCTGTCTTATGAGACAGGTCGCGGTGCCGCGCCGGGCGCGAGGGGGAGGCGGCGAGGTCGAGAGCCTGTCTGATGAGACAGGTCGCGGGGCCGCGCAGGACGCGAGGGTGAGGCGGCGAGGTCGAGAGCCTGTCTGATGAGGCAGGTCGCGGTGCCGCGCAGGACGCGAGGACGAGGCGGCGGGGTCGGGAGCCTGTCCGATGAGGCAGGTCGCGGGACCGCGCAGGACGCGGAAGGTGCCGCGAGGCGCTCGCGTCAGGCCGCAGGCGGGCGCGTCGGGACCGGCAGGCGCCGGTCGCCCAGGCGCAGGGCGACGGGGTCGCCGTCGTCGAGCCAGGGGGCGAGGTCGGCGAGGGCGGTGTTGGTGAAGCGGACGCTGAGGGGGCGGCCGCTGGGCTCGGCGGGGACGCTGCAGCGCAGGCCCTGGCCGGGCTCCTCCCACAGGGTGTCGGGGTCGAGCGGGAGGTCGCGGCCGTCGTCGAGGTGGAGCTGCGGCGCGCCGTCGCCGGCGCGGGTGACCCGGAGGGCGCGCAGCAGGCAGTCCTCGACCTGGAGGTAGCACCACTGCTCGCCGACCCGCAGGCTGGGCTCGCCGGCGGGCGTGACGTCGAGGCCGCGGAGGAACAGCGCGCGCACGCCGGGGTGGGTGACGGGGTCGTCCTCGAAGAAGAACTGACCGCGCCGGTCGAGCCGCAGCGGGACCTGGCGCCTGAGCCGCTCGAGGGTGTCGGGATCGAGGGTCGTCATCGCGGTCGTGAGTGTACGCGCACAGCGCCCGTGTGCACGCCCCTGGAGTTCGGCGATAACCCGCGGCCGTGAGCATCGTCGTGTTCGAGAACGTGTCGCTGGGCTTCGGCAAGAAGACCATCGTCGAGGCTCTGAACCTGCGGATCGGGCGCGAGGACCGGATCGGCCTCATCGGCCCCAACGGGTCCGGCAAGTCGACGCTGCTGCGCATGCTGGCCAACGAGCAGGGCACCGACCGCGGCACGATCCGCTTCGCGCGCGCGGTGCGGGTCGGCTACCTGTCGCAGGACCTCAAGCTCGGCGGCGGGCA
The DNA here is from genome assembly GCF_026626665.1 of Nannocystis pusilla. GTDB lineage: Bacteria > Myxococcota_A > Polyangia > Nannocystales > Nannocystaceae > Nannocystis > Nannocystis pusilla. The sequence goes on along the minus strand of NZ_JAPNKE010000002.1, from coordinate 3,367,915 downwards.
GACGCTGACGAGCTTCGTGGTCGGCAGCGTGCCCGGGCGTGCCGAGCTCGAGCGTGCGCTGGCCGAGGCCGAGCGCGAGATGGCGACGGCGGAGCAGAGCGGCGACGAGGATACGATGATGACCGCGGCCGAGCGGCTGGCCGACGCGCACACGCGGACCGCCGACTTCGACACGCAGTACACCGAGCACGAGGCGCTGCGGATCCTCGCCGGCCTCGGCTTCCAGCCGGAGGACGCGGGGCGCGACCTCGACGAGTTCAGCGGCGGGTGGAAGATGCGGGCGGTGCTGGCGTCGCTGCTGTTCCAGCAGCCCGACCTGCTGCTGCTCGACGAGCCGACCAACCACCTCGACCTGCCGTCGGTGGCGTGGTTCGCGGCCTACCTCAAGCGCTACCGGCGGGCGTTCGTGCTGGTGTCGCACGACCGCGAGTTCCTCAACGAGCAGATCGATCGCGTGGTCAGCTTCGAACCGGAGGGGATCCGCCAGTTCAGCGGCGACTACGAGGGCTACAAGCGCCAGCGCGCCGAGGAAGAGGTGGTGCTCGAGAACAAGGCCAAGAACCTGGCCCGCGAGCGCGAGAAGACCGAGCAGTTCATCGAGCGCTTCCGGGCCCAGGCCACCAAGGCGGCGGCGGTGCAGAGCCGGATCAAGATGCTCGAGAAGATGGACGAGGTCCGCCTGTTCGAGCGCCGCCAGGTGATGGGGTTCGACTTCCCGCCGTGCGAGCGCACCGGCAACGAGAGCCTGCGCGTCGACGGGTTGCGCAAGGCCTACGGCGCGCGCGTGGTGCTCGACAAGGTCGACCTCAGCGTCCGCCGCGGCGAGAAGATCGGCATCATCGGCGTCAACGGGGCCGGCAAGACCACGCTGCTGCGCACCATCGCCGGCGAGCTGCAGGCCGACGGCGGCAGCATCACGTTCGGCAACAAGATCAAGGTCGGCTACTACGCGCAGCACCACGCCGACGCGCTCCGCAGCGAGCGCACGGTGTTCGAGGAGGTCGCGGCCGTCGACCCCAGCGCCGGGCAGACGCGCGTGCGCACGATCCTCGGCGCGTTCCTGTTCAGCGGCGACGACGTGGAGAAGCCGATCCGCGTGCTGTCGGGCGGCGAGCGGGCCCGCGTGGCCCTGGCCAAGCTGCTGCTCAAGCCGGGCAACCTGCTGCTGATGGACGAGCCGACCAACCACCTCGACCTCGAGTCGAGCGAGAGCCTGGCCGAGGCGCTCAAGACCTACGACGGCACGCTGCTGTTCGTCAGCCACAACCGCAGCTTCGTGCGCGCGCTGGCGACCCGGATCTGGGACGTCGAGGGCGGCAAGGTCGAGACCTACCCGGGCACGCTCGACGAGTACATGGACTCGAGCCGCCGCCGCCGCGAGGGCGAGCCGCCGGCGGCGCCGGGCCGGACCGCGGGTCCGAGCCGTCCTCCGGAACATGTTCAAAGGGCAGGTCCGAAGCGCCAGGTCGCAACGACAAGGTCCCGGCGGACAGGTCCGAACCGCCCAGGCCGGGTCGCGACGCCCGCCGGCGCGAGGCCGAGCGCCGAAGCGAACGTAACCGCGTGCTCGGACCCCTCCGCAAGCGCGTCGCGGCGATGGAAGGGGAGATCGCGGCGCTGGAGGCCGAGCAGCGCCGTCGCAGCGCTCTGCTCGCAGATCCGGCGACCTACGCCGACAACGACCGCCGCAACGAATTGCTCGACGGCTATCGCCGCGACGCGACTGCGCTTGAGGAGCTCACCGCTCGCTGGGAGGTCGCGCAGGCCGAACTCGAAGGAATGGAAGCCGAGGTCGCGGGCGAGGCGTGAGCGAATACCCCTTCAGGGTCGCTCTGACTCGCATTGTCAGGCTCCAGATTTGCCTACTTCGTTCTGCGAGGAATTCAGCGCGGGTGCTGTCGCCGCTTGAGCGGCGGATCACGATAACGTCGCACATGCCCTCGCACGCCGCGTTCGCGGCGTAACGCCGAGCACGCTGCTATAGTGCCGTGATGCCGATTCTGGAGGGCGCGATGTCGAAACGATTGACGTGGCTGACCGGTGTGGCGGCGAGCATGCTGAGCGCGGGCTGCGACGTGCCGCAGGCGGGCGAGTGCGCCTGCGACGACGAGGCGCTGAGCGTGCGCGAGACGCAGATGAACGGGACGCGGCTGAACGGGACGCGGCTGAACGGGACGCGGCTGAACGGGACGCGGCTGAACGGGACGCGGCTGAACGGACCCGACGGATCGCTCGATTACATCGAGATCGAGAAGATCAAGCTGCGCAAGGAGACCTACACCGTCGAGTCGAGCTGGCTGGAAGGGAGCAACCTGCACGTCAAGACGACGACCAAGGAGACGTTCGCGGGGACCCAGATCGACTCGGCGAAGATCAAGTTCGACCTGTTGGAGGACGGGACGTCGCGGAAGAAGACGGTCAAGGTCCTCGACGTCGAGCCGCTGTCGCCCGGCTCGGACGTGCTGCTCTACGACCTCTCGCTCAAGGTCGACGAGAAGGAGTGGCAGCCGCTTTGCGTCGACAACGCCGGCGAGCCGACGCAGGCGATCCTGCTGGCAGATGTGTGGGACGCGTCCACCGGCGATCGCCTGACCGCGACTGGCGACGGGCTGACGTTCGCCTGCCGCGACGCGGCGCTGGCGAAGTGCGTCGAGTGGGGCTATAAGCCGTGGGATCCCGATCTGCGCCAGCTCCACCAGGCTTGTACGCGCCTGGTCCGCGCCGATTATTGCGGCGACGGCGTGTCGCACACGTCGACGGGGACGCTGGTCCACGTGCTCGATCAGGTCGGCGTCCAGACCATCGATCCGGACCGCCAATTCGTGGTCGAGGCCGAGTGGGGCCCCGACGGCGCGGTGTGCCTGAACAGCGCCAACATGCGACTCGGAGCGCAACAGATCGGCTGCAGCCTCCCGGCGTGCGGCGGCGACTTCGCCTCGGGCGGTCTTATCCAGAGCGGCAAGATCGTGGTAGGTCCGTAGATGGCCGGATGAGCGAGGCGAGCCCAGATCCCGCGTCCATCGGCCCCTTCCTCGTGGAGCGCAAGCTCGGCGAAGGGGCCATGGGCGTGGTGTTCGTCGGCTACGATCGCAAGCTCGAGCGCAAGGTGGCGCTCAAGCTGGTCCGCAAGCAGCTGCTCGACAACCCGGCGGTGCGCGAGCGGATGAGCCGCGAGGCGCAGGCGATGGCCCGCCTGTCGAACCCGCACGTGGTGCAGGTCTACCAGGTCGGCGAGCACGACGGCGGCATCTACATGGCGATGGAGTACGTCGAGGGCGAGACGCTCTCGGAGTGGCTCCGCAGCGCGCCGCGGCCGTGGCAGCTGATCCTGCGCACGCTGTGCGACGCCGGCCGCGGCCTGGCGGCGGCGCACGCGGCGGGGCTCGTCCATCGCGACTTCAAGCCCGACAACGTGCTGGTCGACGCGGCCGGCCGCGCGCGCGTCCTCGACTTCGGGCTGGTGCAGGCGGAGGGCAGCCCCGACGAGCTGGCGGAACGGTCGGCGATCGATCACGAGGTGGCGGTGACGGCGATGGGCGAGCCGTCGCACGCGACGGCGCCGGGGACCGAGCCGCTCGACCGCTCGAACCTGCTGCACTGGTCGGTCCGCCTGACGCAGATGGGCAACGTGCTCGGGACGCCGGCGTACATGTCGCCCGAGCAGCACTTCGGGCGCCCCGCGGGGCCCACGTCGGATCAGTTCAGCTTCAGCATCACGCTGTACGAGGCGCTCTACGGGGCGCGCCCGTTCATCGGCGACTCGTGGGCGGCGATCCGCCTGCAGGTCCAGGACGGCATCATCCCGGCGCCGCCGCTCGAGTCGCCGGTGCCGCGCCGCCTGTTCAAGGTGATCCAGCGCGGGCTGGCGCTCGAGCCGGGCGACCGCTGGCCGAGCCTGGCGGCGATGATCGCGGCGCTCGAGCACGACCCGTGGAAGGCGCGCGTGCGCGTGGCGGTGATGGCGGGCCTCATCGGCGCGGCGTCGCTGGCGAGCTACGCGGTGGCGGTGTCGCGGGTCGAGGGCGGACAGCGCTGTCAGTTCGACGCCGACAAGCTGGCGGGGGTGTGGGACCCGGCGCGCGCGACGGCGGTGACCCGCGCGTTCGAGCGACCCACCTGCCGTTCGCGACCGACACCGCGCGGCGCGTGGAGGGGCGCGTCGATGCCTATGCAAGGCCTGGCTCGGCGCGCGCCAGGCGGCCTGCCAGGATCACGCGGCCGGGGTCCAGACCGATCGCTTGATCGATCTGCGGGTCGCCTGCCTCGAGCGGCGCAAGGCCCACCTGGCGACGCTGGTCGACGTGTTCATCGCCGCCGACGGGGCGGTGGTCGAGAACGCGGTGCAGGCGGCGGCGTCGCTGCCGAGCCTGGGCGCGTGCGCCGACTCGAGCGACCTGGTGGCGAAGGTGCCGCCCGACGATCCGGCGGTGGCCGAGCGCGTGGAGGTGGTGGGGCGCGAGCTGGGCCGCGTCGACATCCTCGAGCGCACGGGGCAGTACGAGGAAGGGCTGGGGCTGGCGAAGCGGCTGCGCACGGAGGCCGCGAGCCTCGGCTACCCGCCGCTCGAGGCCCAGGCGGCGCTGAGCGAGGGCCGGCTGTTGATGGCGTCGGCGCGCGCGGTGGAGGCCGAGGCGGCGCTGCGCCAGGCGCTCAAGCTGGGCATCGCCCACGACCTGCACGCGACGGCGGCCGAGGCGGCGATCATGCGGATCTTCGTGCTCGGCAACGAGCTGGCGCGTCCGCAGGAGGGGCTCGCTTCGGTGCCGTTCGCCGAGGCGCTGGTCGAGCGGGCCCGCGGCGCGGGGCTCCTGGGCCCGCTGCTTCACAACAACGCGGGGGCGATGCACGACCTGCTCGGCGACGTCGACGCGGCGCGCGCCAGCTACGAGGCGGCGATCGCCGGGCTGCGCGGGCTGGCCGAGCCCGATCCGCTCGAGGCGATCGTGCAGCACAACCTCGGGCAGATGTTCCTCGACCGCGGCCGCCTCGAGCCGGCGCGCGATCAATTTTTGCGCGCACGCGATCGCTTCGTGGCGATCGTCGGCGACGGTCACCCGCTGGTGGCGCACCCGCTGATCGGCCTCGGCGACGTCGACCTGGAACGCGGGCGTCACGTCGAGGCGATGCCGAGCTACTTGCGCGCGCTGGCCCTCCTCGAGGGGGCGCACGGGCCGGAGCACCGCTACTTGATCTACCCGCTGGTCGGCCTCGGGCACGCGCACGCGCGGGCGGGGCGCGGCGAGGAGGCGGCGAAGTTCTACGCGCGGGCGGTGCAGATCGCGGAGCGGGCGGACATCCGCGATAAATTCTTCGCGGCGGCGCTCGCGGGGCTGGCGGACGTCTCCGCCTCGGCGGGCGCGACAGAGCAGGCTCAGCAGCTGTACGAGCGGGCGTGGACGGTCTACGAGGAGCTCGGCGCCGAGGACGAGGAGGCGGCTCGAGCGGCGCTGCGGGCCGGCGAGCTGGCGCTGCAGCGGGGCGAGCGCGAGGCGGCGAGCCGGTGGTTCGAGCGCGTGCTGGCGAAGCCGGGCCAGGCCGGGAGGCAGCTCGCGCGCGCGCCGCGGCTCAGCTCGCCGGGGTGCTGGCGGGCCGCGGCGGGGCGGGGAGCGCACGGGTCTGCGGATTGGCACAGGGGGCCGCCGCAGGGCTCGACGAGGCCGAACCGCTGCGCGCACAAGCGAGCGAGCTGGCGCACGAGTCCTGCGCCGGCCGTTGAGCGCGGCGGGGTATGATCGCCGAAGGTGAGCGCCGGCGACGTGGAAGACACGGTCCCGGGGGACAAGGCCCCCGCTTCGCCGCGCGCTTCGCCCGAGCCGGTCGAGGTCCCGCAGAGCATCGGTCGCTATCGCGTGCTGTCGCAGCTCGGGGTCGGCGGGATGGGCGTGGTGTACGCGGCCTACGACAACGACCTCGACCGCAAGGTGGCCATCAAGCTGGTGCTGCCCGACAGCGAGAGCCTCGGACGCGAGGCGGCGCTGCTGCGCGAGGCGCAGGCGCTGGCCAAGGTCGAGCACCCGCACGTGGTGCGCGTGTACGAGGTGGGCAACTACCGCGGCCAGGTCTATCTGGTGATGGAGTTCCTCAGCGGCGCGACGCTGCGGAGCTGGATGCGCGCCGAGCCGCGGCCGTGGCGGCAGCGGCTGGCGGTGCTGATCCAGGCCGGTCGCGGCCTGCAGGCGGCGCACGACGCCGGGGTGGTGCACCGCGACTTCAAGCCCGACAACGTGGTGGTCGACGGCTCGGGCCTGGCGCGCGTGGTCGACTTCGGGTTGGCGCAGGCCGACGCCGGCGAGGACGACAGCACGGTGCTCGGCACGCCCCGCTACATGCCGCCCGAGCAGTGGCGCGGCGAATCGGCGGGGCCGCGGGCGGACCAGTTCAGCTTCGCGGTGACGCTCTACGAGGCGCTGTACGGGCGGCGGCCGTTCGCGGGGGCGACCACGATCCTGCTGCGGGAGGCGATCGAGATCGGGATGGTGCCGCCGCCGCCGTCGGACTCGCAGGTCCCGCGGCGGTTCTTTCGCATCCTCGAGCGGGCGCTGTCGCCGTCGCCGGAGGCGCGCTGGCCGAGCATGGCCGACATGCTGGCGGCGCTCGAGCACGACCCGTGGGCCGTGCCGCTGCGCGTGCTCGCGGTCAGCGTGGCCCTCGTGGTCGTCGGCGTGGCCGGCTATGCGACCGCGACGGTGCGCGCGACCGACTCGCCGCGCTGCGAGGCGGCGGGCGAGCGGCTCGACGCGGTGTGGGGCGAGCCGCAGCGCGTCGAGGTGCGTCGCGCCTTCAAGGGCACCGGGCTGGGGTTCGCGCGCGACGTCGGCGACCGCGTGATCGCGCGGCTCGACGACTACGCCGACGGCTGGCGCGATCAACGACGGGCGGTGTGCGAGGAGCACGCGGCGGGGTTGCAGACCGATCGCTTGACCGATCTGCGCAACGCTTGCCTCGATCAGCGGCTGGCCCACTTGTCGGCGCTGACGCAGGTGTTCATGGCGCCCGATCTGTCGGTGGTCGAGAACGCGGTGCAGGCGACCGCGGCGCTGCCGGGGCTGGCCGCGTGCGCCGACGCCAACGCGCTGCTGGCGGTGATCCTGCCCGACGATCCCGCGGTGGTGCGCGAGATCGAGGCGCTGCGGGCCCAGCTGGCCCGCGCCGACGTGCTCGAGCAGACCGGGCGCTACGAGGAGGGGTTGAAGATCGCGGCCGAGGTGCGCAAGGAGGCGGCGCGGCTCGGCTACGCGCCGCTCGCGGCCGAGGCGGCGCTCAGCGACGGGCGGCTGCGGATGGCGGCCACGCCGGGCGCGGAGGCCGAGGCGGCGCTGGCCGAGGCGGTGCGGCTCGGCATCGCCAACGATCAGTACGCGGTCGCGGCCGAGGCGGCGGTGATCCACATGTACGTCGTCGGCAGCGACGAGAGCCGGCGCAGCGAGGGGCTGGCGTCGGTGATGTACGCCGAGGCGCTGGTGGCCCGCGCCCGCGGCGACGCGCGGCTGGTCGCGCTGCTGCACAACAACATCGGCACACTGCACGACGACCGCGAGGGCAGCGTCGACCTGGCGCGGGCCCACTACGAGCGGGCGATCGAGGCGCTGCGCGTGCGCGGCGAGGCCGACCCGCTGGCGGCGATCGTCCATCACAACCTCGGGATCATGTACGTCAACCACGGGCGGCTCGACGAGGCGCGGGCGCAGTTCGAGCGGGCCCTCGAGCTGTTCGCCACCGTGTTCGGCGCCGACCACCCGCTGGGCGCTCACCCGCGGGTCGGCTTCGGCGACGTGGCGACGCGGCGGGGCGCGTTCGCCGAGGCCATCCCGAGCTACCGCGAGGCCATCGCCCTGATGGAGCCGTCGCTCGGCGCGGAGCACCAGTTCTTGCTCGATCCGCTGGCCGGCCTCGGCGTCGCCTACGTGCGCGTCGGCATGCACGCGGAGGCCCGGCCGTACCTCACGCGGGCGCTGACGATCGCCGAGCGCGACGGCCTGCGGCGTGAACCCGTCGGCGACGCGTTGGTCGGCCTCGCCGACATCGCCGCGTCCGCCGGTCGGACCGCCGAGGCGCGCGACTTCTACGGCCGGGCCGCCGACCTGTACGAGGCCTCGCTCGAGAGCGACCCGGCCAAGGCCTCGCGCGCGGCGCTCCAGGCCGGCGAGCTGTCGGCCGCGCTGGGGGAACGGGACGAGGCGATCCGGTGGTTCGAGCGGGTGCGGGTCAGCCAGCGCGGGTCGGAGCTCGAGCGGGGGCAGGCCGCGCTGTCGCTGGCGACGCTGCTGTCGAGCCGCGCGGCCGAGCACGCCCGCGTGTGCGCGCTGCTGACGAGCGGGCGCTCGGCGGTGCCGGAGGGCGACCTGCGGCGGACCGACACCGAGGCGCTGTTCGCCGCCTGCGAGCGGCACTGAGGGCAGGGAGCCGCGTACGCGGTCACGAGGTGCTGCGCGCCGCGTGGGAGCCGGTGATGGCGCTCGGAGCGGAGCGTCGCAGGCGCGGCTCGCCGCGGGCGGGCTCGCCGGTCGCGCGGGCGCAGCGTGCCTGGTGCGCGCTCGCGGGTTGCGTTCAGTTGCCGGCGGCGCCGAGGCACCGGACAAGGGTGAGGGCGCGTCATCGCGGCGCGGATGGGACGCCGGCCAGGAGATGTCCGGGAAAGCATGTCCTCACAGACATGCTCGTAACGACATGCCCCGGCGGACATGCCGCTCGGGACATGCCCCTTCGGCCAGCCTCAGCCCGCGCCGCGGCGCAGGCGGGCCAGCTGGGAGTTGGCGTCGCGGGCGTAGCGGCCGGTCGGGGCCAGCTTCAGGTACGTCTCGTAGGCGACCACCGCGCCGGCGTCGTCCTTGCCGGCCTGGCGCAGCACGCCGAGGGTGAGCCAGCAGTCGGCGAGGTTGGGATCGACGGCGACGCACTTGTCGGCGGTGGTCCGCGACTCGGACATCTTGCCCTGCTCGAGCTGGACCTGGGCCGTCAGCAGCAGGACCTCGGGGTGGTCGGGCGCCTGCTGCGACAGCTCGCCGAGGGCGGCCGAGGCGACCTTGAGCTTGCCGTCCTTGTAGGCGTCCTTGGCCTTGGCGAGCCGCTCGGTGAACGCGGCGTCGGTGGGCGCAGGGGCCGGGGGCGGGGCTTGGGCGCCTCGACGAGCCGGGTCTCGGGCGGCGGCTCGGGCTTGGCCTCGGGGGCCTTGGCCTCGGCCGGCAGCGCCTCCGTGGTGGCGCCGGCGTCCGGACCGGCGTCGGGGCCCTCGCCGAACAGCGAGTCGCGCATCGCGTAGAGGGCGAGCGCGACCACCACCGCGGCGACCGCCCCGATCAACGGCCACGGCGGGGCGGGGGCGGGGCCGGCGTGGCGAACAGGTCGTCGTCGCCGCCGCTGTCGCTCACCGGCTCGGCGGCGCCGAGGAACGCCTGCATGAACTCGTCGGCGGGCCGGGCCTGGAACGACGGCGGCGGCTCGCTCGGCGGAGCAGGGATCGGCGCAGAGGCGATCGGCCGCGGGGGCGGCGGCAGCGAGTGGAGCGGCGCGGCCTGCACCGGCGAGAGCGCCGGCAACACGTCGAGGTCGAGATCGCCGCCGAGCGGCGCGTACTCGCCGGGACGCGTCAGCGAGGCGGCGCCGAAGTCGGGCCGGCGCTCGGGCTCGGGCTGCGCGGTCGGGCTCGTGCGCGACTCGACGGACAGCGGCGGGATGCCGCCGCGCAAGGTCGTCGAGAACACGCTGTCGGCCGCCAGGCTGGCGGGCGGCGGCTCGCTGACGGGCTCGGCGGGGGCTGTCCCTGGAACATGTGCGAAAGGCCAGGCGTCGAGGCGGGCTGCGAGGGCTGGCCGAAGTCGCCGAGGGGACGCTCCTCGAGGCCGCGGGCGGGGGACAGGCTGGCGAACGCGGCGCTCGCGGCCGATACGGGCGCGGCAGCCGCGGCCTCGGGTCGCCGCGACGGATCCAACCACTCACCGCAGTATCGGCACTTGACGGCGACTTCCTGGATCTGCTCCCCCAGAACGGGCAAGGTTTCATTAGAGTTGGAAGCATACCGGGCCCTGCGGCCGCGACCCAGCATCGGGGTGATTCAGGCCCGAGTCCTCTCATGAGGAAGGTCTCGCCTTCTTTTGCTGCGAGGCGTAACGCCTCTCAGGCAAGCTGGCTCGGCTCGTTTCTCGGCCCATGAAGCGCGAACACTACCTGTCGCCGTTCTTGCGCAACCCCCCGGCTCGCCTCGATCTGGCGACGTTGCCGACGCCCGTCGAGCGGGCGCCGTGGCTCGACGCTCCCGGGGCTGCGGTCTACGTCAAGCGCGACGATCAGACCAGCCGTCTCTATGGCGGCGGCAAGGTGCGCAAGCTGGAGTGGCTGCTGGCCAACCCGCCGTACGACGATCGACGTCCGATCGTCTCGGTCGGCGGGATCGGCAGCCATCACCTCGTGGCGCTGGCGCTCCACCTGCAGGCCCAGGGCCGCGAGCTGCACGCCTGGGTGTTCGACCAGGTCCCGACGGCGCACACGCTCGACGATCTGGCGCTGCTGCTGTCGACGGGGGCCAAGCTTGGCCGGTACCGACGCGGCCGGCGCTGCCGCTCGCGTGGCTGGCGTACCGCACCTGGGCCCGGCCGGAGCAGGCCGGGGTGTACATGCCGCCCGGCGGGACCACCGGGCTCGGTTCGCTCGGCTTCGTCGAGGCCGGGCTCGAGCTCGCCCAGCAGGTGAAGGACGGCGTGCTGCCGGCCCTGCAGGCGCTGTACGTCACCGGGGGCACGTGCGGCTCGTGCTGCGGGCTGGCGCTCGGGCTGGCGCTGGCGGGCTTGCCGGTGCGCATCCGCGTGGTGTCGGCGCTCGAGCGCCTGTACCTCGGGACATATCTGCTCAAGCGCACGCTGAGCCAGGTGTTCGCCGCGATGGTCAAGGCCGGGCTGCAGCCCGAGCTGGCCGCGCTCGGGCCGGACGGGCTGCTCGCGCGCGCCGGCGTGACCTGGTCGATCGACCACTCGCAGGTCGGGTCCGGTTACGCGGTGCCGACCATGGCGGGCGAGGAGGCGGTGGCCCTGGCCGCGGGCGGCGGCCTCGCGCTCGAGACGACCTACACCGGCAAGTGCCTGGCCGCGCTGCGGAGCGACCTGGCGGCCGGGGCGGTGTCCGGGTCGGTGCTGTTCTGGGACACCCACGGGGCCACCGACCTGCGCCCGCACATCGTCGAGGGCTGGGAGGCGCGCGTGCCGATGGCGCTGCGGCGGCGACTGATCCGCGCCGGCGCGGCGCTGCCGGCCGCGACCTGAGACCTGCGGGCCTGCTCTTCGGGGCATGTTCGAGCGAACATGTCCTGCACGACAGGTCCGGCCGCGGCCGCGGCCTGGCCGGAGGCGGCGGCCGGCGGCGGTCGGGTGGGGACGAGCCCCGGGTCCGGCCGACCCCGGCGGCCGGCGGCCGTCCGGACCCGGCAGGACGGTTTGTGCTTGCGCCGGGTGGGCCTTCGCGTCAATGTCCGGCCCGCCATGTTCACCCTCACGCTCGACCCACCGGAGGTGTCGCCCCGCCTCGCGGTCATCACGATCGACCGCCCGGGCGAGAAGGTCAATACGATCGCTCCGGCGGCGCTGGCCGCGATCGAGGAGCAGTTCGCGGAGCTCGAGAGCACGCCCGGTCTGGCCGGCGTCGTGCTGATCTCGGGCAAGCCCGACAACTTCATCGCCGGCGCCGACGTCGAGGTGTTCGCCACCGCGAAGGACCGCAAGGACGTCGAGACGTTCAGCCGCAAGGGCCACGAGGTCCTCAAGCGGATCGCCAACTCGAAGGTGCCGATCGTCGCCGCGATCCACGGGGCCTGCCTCGGCGCCGGCCTCGAGCTCGCGCTGTGCTGCACCTGGCGGATCGCCACCGACTCGCCGAAGACGGTGCTCGGCCTGCCCGAGACGATGCTCGGCCTGTTCCCGGGCGGCGGCGGCGTGACCCGCCTGCCGCGCCTCATCGGCGTGCGCGAGGCGCTCGACGTGATCCTCACCGGCCGCAACATCCGCCCGCGCGCGGCCAAGAAGATGGGCCTCGTCGATCAGGTGGTGAGCGAGGAGTCGCTGCTGGCGGCCGCTCGCCGGGCGGCGGGGCTGCTCGCGGCGCACAAGCTCGAGCCGCACCTGCACCCGAAGAGCGACGTGGCCCGCGTCCTGCTCGAGCAAAACCCGGTCGGCCGGCGCGTGCTGTTCAACCAGGCGCGCAAGACGGTCCAGCGCAAGACGCTGGGCCTGTACCCGGCGCCGCTGGTGGCGATCGACCTGATCGAGCGCGGCCTGTCGCTGCCGCTCGACGAGGCGCTGGCCCAGGAGCCGCCGGCGTTCGCCGAGCTGGCGGTGGGGCCGGTGGCGCAGAACCTGGTGTCGCTGTTCCGCCGCAGCAACGCGCTGAAGAAGCAAGAGGTCAAGGACGCCGAGGGCGACGTCGTCGAGGGCGCGCCGATCCACCGGCTGGGTATGGTCGGCGGCGGCTTCATGGGCGCCGACATCGCCGTGGTCTCGGCCGAGAAGGGCATCGAGACGCGGATCCGCGACATCGCCCCCGAGCCGCTGGGCAAGGCGCTGGCCCACTGCAAGTCGTACTTCGACCGGCGGGCCAAGAGCCTCGGCGAGCGCCACGTGTTCAAGGCCAGGAGCCGGGTCAGCGGCAGCCTCGAGCTGGCCGGCTTCGGCACCATGGACCTCATCATCGAGGCCGTGCCCGAGAACCTCGGCCTCAAGCAGGACGTGTTCGCCCAGCTCGAGACGATCGTGCCGCCCACGACGATCCTGGCCAGCAACACCTCGGCGCTGCCGATCGGCAAGGTCGGGGCCAAGCTGCAGCACAAGGACCGCCTGATCGGCCTGCACTTCTTCTCGCCGGTGTCGAAGATGCCGCTGCTCGAGATCGTGGTGACGCCGGAGACCTCGCCGCAGACGCTGGCGACCTGCCTGCGCTACGCGGCGCAGATCGGCAAGACGCCGATCGTCGTCAAGGACGGCCCGGGCTTCTACACCACGCGCGTGCTCGGCTTCTACTTGATGGCCGCGCTGCAGATGGTCCAGGACGGCCACACGATCGAGGCGGTCGATCGCGGGGCGCGGCAGATCGGCTGGCCGGTCGGCCCGATCACCCTGCTCGACGAGGTCGGCATCGACGTCGGCGCGAAGGTGTCGAAGACGCTGGCCGAGGCGTTCCCCGAGCGCATCACCGTGCCCGACACGGTCGACCAGTTCCTCGCCAGCAAGCGCTACGGCCGCAAGAACGGCCGCGGGTTCTACATCTACCCCGGCGAGAACGAGCGCTCGTTCCTCGGCAAGAAGCCGCGCAAGCGCGTCGACCCCGAGGTCTACGAGTTCTTCGCCGGCCGCACGCCGCTGTCCGAGCCGGGCGACCCGGAGGAGCTGGGCGAGCGCCTGACGCTGATCGCGGCGCTCGAGGCGATCCGCTGCCTCGAGGAGGGCATCATCGCCACGCCGCGCGACGGCGACATCGGGGCGGTGTTCGGCTTCGGCTACCCGCCGATGCGCGGCGGCCCGTTCCGCCACATCGACGCGCTCGGCCCGGGCGCGGTGGTCAGCCGCCTGGCCCAGCTTCGCGAGCGCTACGGCGACATACACGCCGCCGGCGCTGCTGCTCGAGCTGGCCAGGTCGGGCAAGGACTTTCGAGCCTCAACAAGGATGAGGGAGGTGCCGCATGAGTTCGCAGGTCCGCAGAGTCGCGGTGGTCGCCGGGGCGCGTACGCCCTTTTGTAAGGCGGGCGGGCAGCTGATCCGCAGCTCGGCCGTGCAGCTCGGCGTGGCGGCAGCCCGCGAGACGCTGATGCGGGCCCAGATCCGGCCCGAGCGCGTGCAGCAGATCGTGTTCGGCATCGTCTCGCCGCCGGTCGGCGCGCCGAACATCGCCCGCGAGATCGCGCTCGCCGGGGCGTTCCCCACCGGGGTGCCCGGCTTCACGATCAGCATGGCCTGCATCTCGAGCAACCAGGCGATCACGACCGCCGCCGAGTCGATCGCGCTCGGCAAGGCCGACGTGGTGCTCGCCGGCGGCGCCGAGGTGCTGAGCGACGTGCCGATCCAGTACGGCCGCCGCTTCCGCGACGCGCTGTTCGTCGCCAGCAAGGCCCGCACGGCCTCCGAGCGGCTCAAGGCGTTCCGCGGGGTCAAGCTCGGCGACCTCGCCCCGGTGGCGCCCGCCATCGCCGAGACGTCGACCGGCCAGACGATGGGCCAGTCGGCCGAGAAGATGGCCAAGGCGTTCGGCATCAAGCGCGAGGACCAGGACAAGTTCGCCGCGCAGAGCCACCAGCGCGCCGGCGAGGCGTGGAAGAACAAGCTCATCTCGTCGCGCATCGCCCCGGTGGCGGTCCCGCGCGGCAAAGAGGTGAACATCGTCACCAGCGACGACCACCCGCGCCCGGACACGAGCGTCGAGAAGCTGTCCAAGCTGAAGCCGGTGTTCGACCGCGAGCTCGGCTCGGTCACCGCCGGCAACAGCTCGCCGCTGACCGACGGCGCGTCGGCGGTGCTGCTGGCCTCGGAGGAGGTCGCCCGCGCCGAGGGCTGGCCGATCCTCGGCATCCTCCGCGGCTACCACTACACCGCCATCGATCCGTTCGAGCACCTGCTCATGGGGCCCGTCAGCGCGGTCGCCAGCGTGCTCGATCAGACCGGCCTGGCGCTGTCCGACCTCGGCGTGATCGAGATGCACGAGGCGTTCGCGGCCCAGGTGCTGGCCAACATTTACGGCCTCGGCTCGGCCAAGTACTGCGCCGAGAAGCTCGGCCGCCCGGCCGCGGTCGGCGACATCGACCCGACGTTCATCAACCAGTGGGGCGGCAGCATCAGCCTCGGCCACCCGTTCGGCGCCACCGGCGGCCGCCTGGTGATCCAGCTGCTCGACCAGATGGCCCAGAAGTCGGCCCAGTTCGGCCTGATCTCCGCCTGCGCTGCCGGCGGGATGGGCTCGGCAATGATCTTCGAGCGGGCCTGAGGCTCGCTGACGAAAAAACGCGGGCTCCGGGGGTCGCCTCGGGGCCCGTTCGCTTCGGGCCCCGCGAGCGCGTCAGACGTGACCGCATGGGCTCGGCGCTGAGCTTCGAGCGGGCCTGACGCTCATGGCAATGAACTACGGGCTCCGGGGTCGCCTCGGGGCCCGTCTGCGCCTTCGGGCTCCGCGAGCGGCGCGCGTCAGGACATGTCCTCCAGGGCATGTCCAGGAGGACATGTGATGAGGGGCATGCTCTTCAGGACAGCCGCTCAGGCGAGCCGGGTATCGCCGTCGTCGAAGCGGTCGTCGTCGAGGTCGTCGCCGTCGTCGAGGTGATCGAGGGCGTCGTCGTCCTCTTCGTCGCGGGCGGCGACCAGGGTCGAGCCGGCGGAGAAATCGACCGCGGCGCGGTAGCGGAGCGGGTCGACGCCGACGCGGCGGATCCGGAACAGGCTGAGGCCGATGGCGGCGGTCACGTCGGGGCTGCCGCGGTACTGCAGGCGGCAGTCGCCGGTCGACGCGATCTGGATCGAGCCGCTCAGCTTGCCGAGCTGCTGGAAGCGCAGGAGCTCGGACGACTCGCCGCGCAGGGCCACGCCGGCCTGGCCCGACTCGGAGCCGTAGAAGAGGAGGTCGCGGCCCTTGAACAGCTCGCCGACGACGAAGTAGCGGAGGAACGGCCAGTCGTCGCGCTCGCGCAGCTCGAGGGCGATCTGGCGCGGGCTCTGGAGGCGCTCGACGTCGAGCTCGGCGACCGAGACGAAGAAGGAGGCCCGGCGCGCGAGGGCGATCTGCAGCTCGGCGCCGGCGTCTCCGAGCGCGAGGTCGGCGGCGCCGCCGAAGCCGAGCGTGCCCTCGCTGTGGTACTGGAATTTCTCGGCGCGTCGACCGCCCGGCTCGCTGACGACGGGCACGCCGAAGTCGGTGGTGAGGTGGCCGATGCGCACGAACACGCCGCCGCGGAACACCCCGTAGTCGCCGGGACGCACGTCGAGGAGCGGCGGCCAGACCGCCCGGCAACGCAGGTGCTTCCGCAGGGAACGGGTGTACTCGCGGGCGATGCTCATCCCCATCACTATGGCACGCCTACTCCCAGTCGAGCAGGCTGAGCGAGGCGCGCACGAGCTCGCCCATGGATTCGCAGCGCAGGAAGCGATCGTCGCGGTGGTGATGCGCGAGCTCTTGCCGCAGCCGCTGGATGTTCTCGACCGGCGCGAGGTCGTCGTCGCTCATGGTGTGCAGGAGATCGCCGAGCGCTTCGTGCTCCGCGCGGGCGCGCAGGCGCAGCAGCGCGTGCTCCTCCTCCTGGTACTGCTTGACCGACTCGTGGGTCATGCACGACATGGCGAGGAAGATGACCGCGTTGTTCTGCGAGTAGTACTTGGGCATGTACACGTTGCAGCGGCCCTCGTAGCTCTGCTGGTCGAAGTCGATCGCGCGGATCCGGACCATCACCTCGTCGAGGTCGGGGATGACGTTGACGACGAAGTTGCTCGAGTGCATGTCGCCGAGGAGGCGGACGAAGCAGCGCTCGTTGAACTTGACGAACTCCTTGGCCAGGCGGACCGCCTCGATCCGCGAGTCGCCGAGGTGCTCGCGGATGAACTGGTCGCCGGGGATCCCGGCGATGTGCTCCTCGATGAGGGTGACGCCGTCGGTGAGGTACTGGATCCGGCTCGGCGACAAGAGGTCCTCGAGCTCGAGGCCGTAGAGCCGCGAGGCGTCGGCGTGCTTGACGTAGAAGTAGTCGAAGTTCTCGTTGAGGGTGTTGAGGATCCGGACGCGGAACGGCTGGGTGTTGCCGTAGGTGCAGACGTCGACGCGATCGGTGATGAGGTGCTGCATCAGCGCCGCGTTGCCCATGACCCGCATGTTCGCGTAGGTGCGCACGAGGTCGCGGTGGATCTCCTTGCGCATCGACGGCGGATACAGCACCGACTGCCACAAGGTGTCGCGCCCGCGCTTGTCGTAGACCGGGGTGGCGTCGTCGTAGCGCGTGAGATCGGCGTACGACACCGGCAGCTCGGCGAGCCGACTGTGACGGCGGAGGTAGCCGCGTAGACCGTCCTGCACGCGGTAGGGACGCTTCTTCCGCGAGATCATCGCCATGCCGCGGCAGGATGACGGCTCGCCGCCGCCGGCGCAAGCAGGGCCTCGGGTCGCGTCGGGCAGGCCGCGGCGCCGGCAGTGCTCGACGCGCCGCGCGAGCGGCCCGGTCGGCGGTCGCTCTGCAGTTCAAAGCGACGACGCGGTCGCGTCTGGCGCGGCGGGCCGGACGTCGGCATGCTGCCGGGGTGCGGGCGATCGCGGTGATCGGGCTCGGCGCCGCGCTCGCGTGCGGGAGCGAGGCTGGCCTTGCGGACAGGCGAGGCGGCGAAGCGCCGGCGGCCGTCGAGCTGTGGTTCGCCGGCGACGTCCACCTCGGGCCCGGCGGGGTAGGGGCGCTCGCCGGGCTCGGCGCGGCCATGGCCGACGCGAGCGGCGTGGTCAACCTCGAGGGGCCGATCGATCCGCGGGGCGTCCATGGGGTCGAGCGCGAGCCCGCGGCGCTGCGCCTGTTCAATGGGACAGGTACGCCGGAAGAGCTGGCGCGGGCGGGCGTCGCCGCCGTCGGGCTCGCCAACAACCACGCGGGCGACGCCGGGCCGGCGGGACAGGCGAACACCGCCGCGGCCCTGCGCGCCGCCGGTCTGGCGCCGTTCGGCGGCGCGGCCGGCGTGGCGGTGATCGAGCGCGACGGGCTGCGGGTGGCGCTCGCGGGGTTCGACCTGGCCGACGAGGTGCCGCCGGAGCTGCCCGCGGCGCTGGCCGAGGCGCGTCGCGCCGGCGATGTCCTCGCGGTCGGCTTTCACACCACGGGTCCGCCGCTCTATCTGCCCGAGCCGCCGCTGCGGCGCGCGGTCGACCTGGCCTTCGAGGCAGGTGCCGCGGTGGTCGTCGCCCACGGCTCGCACTCCCTCGCCGGCGCCGAGCTGCGGGGCCGAGGGGTCGTCGCCTGGGGCCTCGGCAACGCCGCGTTCGCCTGCGACTGCACCGAGGAGCGCGAGGCCCTGGTCCTGCGCGTGCGACTGGGCCGCGACGGGGTCGAGTCGGCCGCGCTGCTGCCGATCGACGCCGGGCTCGGCGGCCAGCCGGCGCGCGTCGCCGCGGATCCGGGGCCGGTGCTCGACCTGCTGCAGGCGCTCGGGGTGGCCGGCCGCCGCGATGCCGACCGCCTGACGCTCACGCCGTGAGCGAGGTTCGCCGAGCGGCTGTGACGCGAGCGCACGGTGCTCGTGGTGAAGGCGACCGCCGCCCCGCGCTCCTCGCCGCCGACGACACCTCGCGCGCCCGTCGCTCGCGCCGTCGGCCACACCTCGCTCGCGCGCTCGGTCAGGTCTGTCTTCCATGACATGTTCGAGAAGACATAAACATTGGAGCATGCCCGATCGGGCATGCTCTTTAGGTCGCGCTCGAAGATGGTTCCTGCGCCCGCCCGGGGCGCTGCCTGTTCATCAGGCGGCGAAGAACCAGCCCTCTTCGACCTTGTGCTCGTAGTCGGTGAGGGGCCCGCCGCTGGCTTTCTCCACGCTCTGGAGCAGGCGGATGTTCTTGCGGTCGATCGGCGTCAGCTTCGCGTCGGTGTACGCCTCGTCGGGCGTGTACCACTCCATCATGCTGAAGTGCTGGAACAGCAGGACCGAGCGGAACGGCCGGCCGCGGCGGGCGTAGATGGTGTTGCGCAGCATCCTCAGGTCGCGCAGCGACAGCGTCGCCAGCTGGTTGGCGCTCAGCAGCGCGTCGAGCTGGGTCGGGTCGGCGAGCGGCGACAGGTCTTCGGGCTTGAGCTCGGGGTCGGCAGTCCAGCCGCCGAGGTGGACCGCGAGCAGCTCGAGCTCGATGTCCTCCTCCGGGCTGAGCGGGCCGGCGGCCTTCTTGTCGAGGAGGGCCTTCTGCTGCGACACCAGCGTGTCTCTGGGGATCGCTCGCTCGTGGTCGACGATCGCGCGGGCGTTGGTGTAGTCGGTGGGCGTGAGCTTGCCGAGGTCGGGCGTGGGGGCCGGGGCGTACCAGTCGAAGCGGCGGAAGTGCTGGTCGAGCCACGGCTTGCGGAAGCTCTGGCCCGCGCGCGCGTAGATCGTGTTGCGCATCAGCGTGAGCTCGCGCAGGGTCCGGCCGGAGAGGTCTGCGGGGGTGAGCTCGCCGTCGTAGTAGAGCGGGCGCGCGGCGGCCTCGGGCGGGCTGACGGGGGCCGGCGCCGCAGCTGTCTTTTCGGGCAGGTCATGGATCACGGGCGCGGGCGGCTCGGCCGGGGCGGGCGCGGGCGGGGCGGGGGAGGCCGGCTGCGCCGGCGCGGGTTCGGTCGTGGTCCGGTCGCACCCCGAAGCGGGTCCGAGCAGCGCGGCGAGCAGCGCGAGGGCTCCAGGGGTCCGCGCCATGAACGTGAGAAGGCCGGGACGTGAAGGTCGGTTCATGCCAGCCGCACTTTACCCTGGCGGGCGCGCGCGGCAGTGGGCGATGATGTCACCCATGGTCTACCGAAATGTGACGCCGCTCGTCGTCGCCTGCGCGCTGGCGGCCGGGTGTGGCGACGATCTCAACACCACCGACAGCGCCGCCGGGACCGAGACGGACCCGACGAGCACGACCGACACGCCGGCGACCACCACCGACGTGACGCCGACGACGACCGAGACGAGCACGGACTCGACCACCGGCGACACCTCGACGGGCACCACCGGCGACGAGGTCCCGGTCGGCGGTTGCGGAGCGCCGCCGTTCGAGTGGCTCCCGTCCGACGGCATGGGCGAGATCATCGACTTCGAGCAGGTCATCGAGCTCGACGCGCCGACGATCACCGACCTGCTCGAGCAGAACGGCTTCACCGCGCTGGGCGAGGCCGACTTCGGGGCGCGGGTCTACAAGATCCGCTACGTCACCCAGGATCGCGGCGAGAAGCACGAGACCACCGGCTTCGTGTCGTTCCCGCTGCTGGACGCGCCGGAGGAGCGGCCGGTGGTGGTGTGGGCCCACGGGACCAGCGGCTTCACCGACGCGTGCGCGCCGACCAAGGATCCGATGGGCTTCCAGGTGCCGCTGATCCTCGCGGCCAAGGGCTTCGTCTCGGTCGCGCCGGACTACATCGGCATGAACGGCTGGGGCCCGGCGTCGAACCGCCTGCACCCGTACATCGTGCCCGAGCCGACGGCGATCGCCACGCTCGACTCGATCCGCGCGCTGTATCAGCTGGCCGCCGGCAACATGGATCTGCCGAGCTTGCCGGGCGACGACGTGGTCCTGTTCGGGGCCTCCGAGGGCGGCTTCGCCACGCTGTGGGCCGACCGCTACGCGCCTCACTACGCGCCCGAGCTCAACATCGTCGCCAACGTGGCCGCGGTGCCGCCGACCGACGCGGTCGGGCTGACGGAGCACGGCGCGACGGTGTTCGGGCCGACCACCGGCGCGCTCGCCGCCGCGGTCGTCGGCGGCTGGGACTGGACCGGCCGCCAGGGCGACCTCAGCGAGGTGCTCAGCCCGGGGCCCCCGATCGACGTGGCCACGACGCTGCCGATGTTGATGGAAGGCGGCTGCAGCTTCGACCTGCCGCCGGAGATCACCGGGACGAACCAGGTCTACACGCAGTCGTTCATCGACGCGGTGGTCGCCCGCGACTGGGAGGCGCTCGGCGACTGGGGCTGCTTCCTGCGCCAGGCCACGCTCGGCGAGTCCGAGGTGCCGCTGCTGAAGATCACGCCGACGCTGATCCAGCAGGGCGAGGTCGACGACCTGGTCTACACGCCGGTGGTCAAGGCCGACCTGCCGCGCCTGTGCGACCAGGGCTACCAGCTCGAGCACATCGACTGCGCCGGCGCCGGCCACGGCGACTCGGTGCTGCAGGCGGTGCCGTACATCCTGGATTGGGTCACCGCCCGCCTGGACGGCGAGCCGCTGGCCGAGCCGTGCGTGATCCACGAGCCGACCGACTGCACCGCGCTGTGAGCCGGGGCGCGTGAGCGCTTCGGGGCAGGTCCCCGGGGACAGGTCCGAACGGGCAGGTCCTCGGGGACATGCTCGTTCGGACAGGCTCAGCCCGCGGGCGGGTCGGCCGGGGCGGCGCTCGCGGGAGCCGGGGCGGCGGCCGCTGCGGTCGGCTTGCTGGCCCCGCCGGCGGCGGCCCAGGCGTCGAGGTGGCGCAGGACGGTCATGACGATCTTGTCCTCGGCGCGCTTGCGCTTGGCGGCCACGGCGACGCGGCCGTCGTCGACGTTGATGAGGATCGAGAAGCCGACCTGCGGCGTGCCGTCCTCGGCGGTGATGACCCCGGTGAGGCCGCTGACGCCGTCGAGGGTGCCGGTCTTGGCGCGCACGCGCTTGCCCGACTTGCGCAGGCGCGACACCATGGTGCCGCGCTCGCCGGCGACGGGCAGGGCGGACAGGAGGCCGCCCTCCTCGGCGCGCACGCGGCCGGCGACGGCGATGAGATCGACGAGCCCGCTGGTGGTGACGCGGCCGAGGTCCGACATGCCGGAGCCGTTCTCGAACACCAGCGCGTTGGGGTCGAGGCCGAGCGCGCGCCAGTAGCCGAGCACGACCTGCGAGCCGTTGTCCCAGTCGCCGGGGCTCTGGGTCACGCGCCAGCCGACGGTGCGCAGCAGCTGCTCGGCCATGAAGTTGTTGGAGAAGGCGAGGGCGTCGGCGGCGATGACCGCGAGCGGGGCCGAGTCGCGGCGCGTGACCGGCTCGGCGCCGTGGCCGTAGGTCGGCGCGCGACCGCGGACGACCGGCAGCGGGGCGTCCTGGCTGCGCGCGGCGAGCATGACCGCGAGGGCGCCGCCGGTGTAGAGGCCGGGGTCGGAGATCCGCCGGCGCACGAGCACCGGCTTGGCGCGCCGACGGATCTTGCCGGTGACCTCGACGACGGTCTCGAGCGCGTCGCCCTCGCCGCGCGCGTAGGTGCGGACCGTGGGCACGCCGCTGCCGATGGTCGCGCGGTTGTCGATGACGACGTGGGTGCTGTCGGGGAAGAGCTTGACGACCGGACCCTCGGCGGCGGGCGCGACGGTGATCTCGACGGTGTTGAAGTCGAGGCTGAGCGCGCCGCTCGGGGCCTGGTACGACAGGCCGATCGCGGTGTCGGAGAAGCCGGGGGCCAGCCGGCGCGGCGAAAAGGCGTCGTCGTCGACGACGATCCGCGTCAACGAGGCGAGGTCGGTGCGCGCGGCGATCTCGTCGGCGAGCGCGGCCAGAGCCACGTGGTCGAAGCTCGGGTCGCCCTCGCCGACGACCACGAGGTCCTCGCCGTGCCGCAAGACGCGGGTCTCGAACCGGTAGTCGGCCCCGAGCAGGTCGAGCGCGGCGGCGGTGGTCAGCAGCTTGTTGTTGCTGGCCGGGTTGAGCGGGACGTCGCCCTGGAAGTCGAACAGGACGGTGTCGCTGGCGAGGTCGCGGACGTGGACGCTGACCGAGGCGAGCCGCTCGAGCGGGGCGACGATCTTGCGGATCGCGGTGTCGAGCCCGGCGGTGTCGAGGGCGATCGGCGGGCCCCCGGCGCCGCCCCGCACCTGCTCGACGGCGCGGCTGACCGCCTCGAGGCGCGACAGCAGCCGCTCCTCGGCGGTCGGCGGCGGCAGCTCGTCCGGGACCACGACGACCTCGACGTAGGCGTCGCGCCGCGGCTCGCCGTCGCCGGTCCCGAGGGACATGGCGTACGGGACAGGTGCGACCATCCGCGTGAGCGCGCCGCCCTCGAAGGCGAGGACGGCCGCGGCGACCAGGGTGATCGCGCCGGCCGCGGCAGGCCAGACGTGCATGCGCACACACAATGATCCGAGGCGGAAGAGCGCGTCAAGCCGCGGGGGCGCGGCAAAGGCGGCGGGGCGCGCCGCGCGAGGTGACAGCGCCGTCAGGTCGCGCGCGCAGGTGCGGAGGGGAGGCTGGCCGAAAGGACATATGCGGTCCAGCGGACGCGAGCGCGCGCAGGCGCACCGGCGCCCGCGCGCGCACGGGGATGCGCCGGATCGACGCCGAAGATCCCCGGGTGCGGGCGGGGGCCCGGTCCGGGTTCGCCCGCGCTTGCTCACGTCGGCGGCGGCCTCGTGGATCCGGCAGGTGAAGCCCGGTACCCTGCGGCATGACCTCACTTGTGCGTCGTTCTCTGGTGTCTGTTCCCCTGCTGCTGGCCGCCTGCGGCGACGACGAACGCGAGAGCGCGACCGCGGGGGCGATGACGATGACGGGCGCGACGGTGACTGCGACGACGCCGGGCATCACCACCGAGAGCGTCACCACGAGCAGCGGGACGGAGGCGCCGACCACCGGCGGCAGCGAGTCCGGCAGCTCGACGACGGAGGCGGTGACGACGACCGAGAACACCGGCGGGATCAAGTTCGACCTCGGCGCCAACGACCTCGGCGAGACGGGCGGGCCGCCGCCCGGCAACGTGTGCAAGGTGCAGGGCGACATGGACGCGATCGGCGACTGCGAGATGGAGGCGGCGCCCGACAGCTTCGCGCCGGCGCTGCAGTGGTCGTTCGGCGCCAACCTGCAGTCGATGGTGACGCCGCTGGTCGGCAACTTCACCGACGACAACGCCGACGGGGAGATCGATCTGTGCGACGTCCCCGACGTGCTGTTCGTCGCCGGACCGACGATCGGTTACGGCCAGATCTGCGAGCTGTTCGTGCTCGACGGCGCGACCGGGACCCAGCACTACGCGATCCCGACGAGCGAGAGCCTGTCGTGCTTCGCCACGCCGGCGTTCGCCGACATCGACAACGACGGCCTGCCGGAGATCGTGGCGATCTGGAACAGCGGCGGGACCTACCGCCTCAAGGCGTTCGAACACGACGGCACGCTGAAGTGGACCAATACGACCGACGGCGGCCAGTACGACCAGTTCTACCGCGAGACCGGGGCGGTCGCGATCCATGACCTCGACGCCGACGGCGACGCCGAGATCATCTTCAACCACGAGGTCTACGACCACAACGGCGTGCTGCTGTGGGCGCAGACCAACCCGCAGCCGGGCGAGCTCGAGGCGAGCGTCGGCGTCGACCTCGACGGCGACGGCAAGATGGAGGTCGTGACCGGCCACTCGGCGTATCGCCACGACGGCTCGGTGTACTGGGAGAAGTACCCGCAAGTGACCGCGCAGGCGATCCCGCAGATCGCCAACCTCGACGACGACCCGTTCCCGGAGGTGTTCATCACCTCGGGCCAGGGGCTGTGGATGCTCGAGCACGACGGCACGGTGAAGTGGGGCCCGGCGACGCCGACCGGGGTGCAGCCGGCGGGCTACCTGACGTGGATGCGGCCCGGCACGGTGCACGACTTCGACGGCGACAGTCAGCCGGAGTACGCGTCGTCGTCGAGCGCCTTCTACGCCGTCTACGAGGGCAACCCGGCCACCGTGCTGTGGCAGTCGCAGGTCGTCGACAGCTCGGGCGCGGCCGGCGGCACCGCGTTCGACTTCCTCGGCGACGGCGTGGCCGAGGCGATGTACGCCGACGAGCAGAACTTCCGCATCTACGACGGCGTCACCGGCCAGGTCGTGCTGACGCAGGCGCGCGTCAGCTACACGCTGAGCGAGTACCCGATCGTGGCCGACGTCGACAACGACGGCTCGGCCGAGATCCTGGTGGTGTCGCTGTCGGGGCAGCCGGCCCTGCAGGTGCTGCGCGACGCCGAGGACCGGTGGATCCAGGCGCGCCGGATCTGGAACCAGCACGCCTACTACGTCACCAACGTGCGCGAGGACAGCACGCTGCCGACGACGCCGGTCGACAACTGGAAGATCTTCAACACCTACCGGACCAACGCCCAGATCGAGGGCGGCGGGCTGTGCATGCCCAACCCGCCGGGTTGATCGCATGATCTTCAGGACATGTCCGAGAGGGCATGTCCTGGAGCACGCGCTGGCGGGGAGGCGCGCGGCCGCGCGGCGGAGAAAATTCGCGGCCGCTCACGGAATCCGATTCGGCCGGGAAACCATGGATGACGGCCCGTACGGCCGGACTTAACCATGACTTTCCAGACCCTTCGTATTCCTCGATTCCTCTCGTTTTCTCTCCTTCTCGCGCCGGTGGCCGCTTGTACGCTCCAGAAGGCCGACCTGGGCGCCTACTCCGGCACCGAGGGGACCGACTCCAGCGGCGGCTCCTCCAGCGAGACGAGCACCTCGGGCGACGCGACCACCGGTGAGCCGCCGCAGCAGACGACCTCGACCGAGGCGCTGACCAGCCACGGAGCGGAGTCCTTCACGACGACCGGCACGCCGTGGGCGGGGTGCCTCGGACCCGAGGAGGGGACCGCGGTCGCCGTCGAGGTGAGCGCGCCGACCCTGATCGATCCCGAGGCCTACCCGAGCGAGTTCGACGTCCGCTGCAGCGTGCAGGGGATCATCGGCGGTGCGATCGCGCTGCAGTGCACCGACGATCTCGAGGGCGTGCACGCAGTGACGCTGACGGTGGCGACGGAGACGCCGCACACGGGGCTGCTCGGCGGCGAGACCGACGTGCGTGTCAGCTACCGCGCGGCCGACTCGCAGGAGTTCGGGCTCGACCTGCGCACGCACGT
Organism: Nannocystis pusilla; assembly: GCF_026626665.1. Taxonomy (GTDB): domain Bacteria; phylum Myxococcota_A; class Polyangia; order Nannocystales; family Nannocystaceae; genus Nannocystis; species Nannocystis pusilla. Next base: position 3,342,411 of record NZ_JAPNKE010000002.1, on the reverse strand, counting down.
GGCGGTCCACGCGGTCGACGACGGCGCCCTGCTGCTGTTCTACGCGATCGGCTACGACGTGTTCGCCGCGGACCTCGAGGCGTTCTGGGCGCCGATGCACTTCGTCGACGGCGACCTCGGCTTCTGCCCGGCGGACCCCAGCGAGCTGTGCGGCACCACCGAGCGGGCCACGGTGTACGTCAACGACGGCGTGGACCAGATCACCGTGTACGACGGCAACCTCGAGACGTTCACGGCGTCGAGCGTGTACGTCTACGCCGAGACCGTCGAGGATACCGTCCAGACGAACTTCGAGGACTGCGCCGACGTGCTGTACGGCCGCTGGGTCGAGCTGCTCGCGCTCAAGGCCGACATGTGACGTGTCCGCAGGGACAGGTCGCTGCCTGGCTCACGGCTTGAGCCGCGGCTGGGTGCGGGTGTGGCGATCGGGGTGCGGCTCGCCGCGCTCGTCCTGCCACGGGAACACGCGCAGCGAGGGGTCGCTGTCCGGGTCCCAGGCGACCAGGCCGAGGCCCTCGATGTCGCGCGGGACCATGTCCCAGGCGTAGCGGAACATCGGGTTGTGGGCGTTGCCGAGGCGGTCGAAGATCCGCACCTCGAACGACAGGCGGATCCACGTGCGGTAGGTGTCGACCTCGGCCGCGGCGCCGCGGTGCACGGTGTACGCGTCCATCAGCGTCAGCTCCCACGGCGGGGCGTGCCAGGCGTGCGCGCTGCGGGTCCTGGCGACCTGGTTGTTCATCTCGAAGAAGAAGTTGTGCCTGGCCTCGTCGAGGCCGGTGAAGTCGAACGGCTGGACGTAGTAGGCCGTGGGCAGGCAGTCGGTCACGGTGTACGTGTGGTTGATGCGGACCTTGGGCTGCCAGCGCGCCCTGGAAGCCGTCGACGTGGCAGGGCGCCTCGCGCTGCAGCACGCCGCCGCGGACGGGGCCCTGATCGACGGTGAGGTAGCAGTAGTACTCGTCGTAGTGGCGCGGGTTGACCGCGAGCTCGAGGTCGGCGACGCGCTGGACGAGCCAGCGCAGCTGCGCGAGCTCGGCGGGCAGGCGGAAGTCGGAGCCCGGGAACTTGATCGGCATGTCGAGCGTGCGCGGCATGCCGGGCTGCGTCAGCGCGGCCCGCTCGGCCTCGGGGACCTGGCCGAGCTCGACCGGTCGGCGCGCGACCTTGAAGTTCTCGAGGTCCCAGACCGTGCCGATCTTCTGCAGGATCGGCGAGTCCTCCGGCAGCGCGGGGAGGCTGGCCTTCGGGTCAGGTTCGATCCGCACGCCGACGTCGGCGAGGCCGGGGACGGTGTAGTGCTTGCCGCGGTAGCCGAGCTCGTGGACGGTGGTCACGCCGACGTCATCTCGCACAGGCCGCGGACGTTGGCGAGGCCCTCGACGGCGTCGACCTCGGGCGCGCGGCCGTGCGCGACGGCGTCGACGAAGTCCTGGAGCTCGCCGAGGTAGGGGTCGGCTGGCTCATAGGACAGCTCGCGGTCGCCCACGACGATCCGACCGCCGCCGTGCGGGCCGAGGACCTCTTCGCCGCGGGCCGAGCCGGCGTCGCCGAACACCTCGATCGAGCGAGGGGCGCGGAAGATGACGGAGGTGAGGATGTCGGCCGTGGCGCCGCCGGCGAAGCGCAGGGCGACGGCCGCGGTCTCGTCGTGGGGGCCGTGGTGGACGGGGCTGGCGGTGAGCGCGTGGGCGCGCTCGATCTCGCCGTGACCGGGCCGCAGGTACCAGCGCACGAGGTCGAGGCAGTGAGTGCCGACGGCCGCGAGCGACCACCAGCGGCCGACCTCGGGCGAGGCGCGCCAGTTGTTGGCGTCGCGTTCGATGAAGGTCCAGGTGGCGCGCATGTGCAGGACGCGGCCGAGCTCGCCGGCGACGATCCGCTCGCGCAGGGCCCGGAGGCCGGGGTGGAAGCGCAGGTGGTAGCCGACGGCGAGGCGGACCCCGGCGGCCGCGCAGGCGCGCACGACGGCCTCGGCGTCGGCGACGTCGGTGGCCATCGGCTTCTCGACGAACACGTGCTTGCCGGCGGCGGCGGCCGCGATCGCCTGCGCGGCGTGGAGTCGATCGGGGGTGGCGAGGACGACCGCGTCGAGCCGCGGATCGGCGAGCATGTCGGCGAGGTCGGTGAAGATCGGGCCGCGCGCGCCGTGACGCCCGGCGAAGGCCTGCGCGCGCTCGCGGTCCCGCGAGCACACGCTCCACAGCACCGCCCCGCGGACCTGCGCCAGCGCCGGCGCGAGGCGGCGGTCGGCGATCGATCCGGGGCCGACGAGTCCGACGTGCAGCATCTTGGGACGCTAGCACGCGCGTGGGCTGCCGCGATCGCGCGGCCCTGACCGGGCCGATCGAACATGTCCGGAGAGACATGACCTTGAATTGCGGAGACCGGGCCCGAGCCCGCGCCAGGCCGGGTTGCGGCGATCTCCGCCATCCGCGCCGATGCGACCAATCCCACGCCCCCGCGCCAGGACGCGTTTGCGGCCGTTTCCAGGCGAGGGCGGGGCTCGCGCGACTAGGCACTTCGTGACGCTTCCGTCACCATCCCGCCACGCATCCGTGATGCGCTCCGTATGCCGCTGCACCTCACGCTCGCGCTCTCCTGGCCGCTGATGATGCAGGCGGCGCCGACCTCTCGGCTGCTCGCCGACGCGCCCGACGCGGTGCCGACTCGGAGCGCCCGAAGGGCGGAGCCGCGCCGGTCGCCGAGGCGCCGGGGCCGGTCGACGCGGAGCCGGCGAACGAGGGCTCGGAGGTGGCGGAGTCGAGCGAGGGGCCGGCGCCGATCGACTCCGAGCCCGAGACCGCCGCGCCGGCGAAGCTCGATCGCAAGGCGGACGCGAAGGTGCAGAAGTTCAAGTTCAAGCCGGGCCGCGGCTTCGAACTGGCGACGAAGGACGGCAACTACGTGCTGGCGATCCGGGCGCGCCTGCAGGTCCGCTACGACCTCGAGCACCCGAACATGCCGGGCGAGCCGATCGATCACCTGCTGCAGATCCGGCGCGCCCGCGTGGTGTTCGCCGGCAACGTGTTCGGCAAGCACAACCGCTACTACATCCAGTTCGGCTTCTCGCCGCGCGACATGCTGGGCGGGCTGCCCGACAACTCGCCGGGCATCCGCTACAACCCGGTCCGCGACGCCCGCGTCGAGTTCACGTACCTGCGCGACGCGACGGTCTGGCTCGGCCAGATGAAGGTGCCGTTCAGCCGTCAGCGCGTGATCTCGTCGGGCAACCAGCAGTTCGTCGACCGCTCGAGCGTGAACGAGGAGTTCAACCTCGACCGCGACATCGGCCTGGTGCTGCGCTCGGACGACATCGCCGGGCTCGGCCGCCTCAAGTACGCGCTCGGCGTGTTCATGGGCGACGGCCGCAACGCCTACGAGCTGACGAACACCGGCGCGCTGTACGTCGGCCGCCTGACCGTGATGCCGCTGGGCAAGTTCGAGGACGACTCGGAGGGGGACCTCGAGCGGTTGAAGAAGCCCGGCCTGTCGCTGGGCGGCGCCTACGCGTACCACGACGACGCGCCCGGCGAGCGCGGCGTGCACGGGCCGCGCCCGGCCGACGGCGGCACGACCGACATCCACCACGCGACCGCCGACCTGATGTTCAAGTGGCGCGGGCTGTCGTTCGAGTCGGCGTTCCACTACCGCAAGGCCCGCCGCCGCAACCCCGGGGGCGCGGTCGACGAGATGGGGCTGCCGGTGCCGGTGGCGCTCGCGCGCGACGGGGTCGGCTGGTTCGGCCAGTTCGGCTACCTGATCCCGCCGGCGGACGTCGAGTTCGTGACCCGCTACAGCTTCGTCCGCAACATCTTCGGCGACAAGAGCTCGATGATCGACCGCGACGAGCTCGGCGGCGGCGTCAACTGGTACATCGCCGAGCACAACTTCAAGATCGCGTTCGACTACTTCCGCGTGTGGGACGGCCTGCTCGGGCCGACCGTGCGCGAGGCGATGGCGAACGGCGTCGACCGGTTCCGCCTGCAGATCCAGCGGCGTTCTGAGTCCTTCGGGACATGTCGACGAGGACATGTCCCGAAGGCCAGCGAGTGCTACTTGCAGTAGTCGTCCTGGTGGGCGACGCCGTCGACCACGACCTCGGTGCCGGCGCGGATGACGAACTCGCTGAGGCCGACCTCGGTGCCGGCGTCGGCGTCCCAGTCGTAGGTGTAGCCGAGCTGCGTCCACGGGTAGCCGGGGTCGTCGCCGTACGAGGCGGCCCGCAGGTCCTCGATCCACATCTTGTGCTCGGGATCGACGTCGGCGCGGAAGTCGAGCTCGGCCACCGAGTCGTCGATCTCGGGGTCGGGGCTCGGCCGGAACATGCCGTCCAGCGGCACCCACAAGGTCACGAGGCGATCCTTGCCGTTGTCCGGCGGGAGACCCATGAGCCGCTCGAGGCGCGCGGACAGGTCGGCGCCCTGCAGGCCGGTGGCGGTGCAGAAGTCCTTGAGCGAGGGGACCGGGGTGACCCACACCTCGACGCCGAGCGGCATGGTGGTGCCCTCCTTGCCGTCGTAGCCGTTGTACGAGGTCCAGGTGACCATGAGGACGCGATCCTCGGCGTCGAACACGAGGTCCGGGTTCTCGAGGGTGATGGCGACGAGGTCGTCGTCGATCTCGTCGGCCTCGGGGACCGCGGCGTCCTCCACGGCCGCCCGGTAGAGCTCCGCGGGGGTGGCCTCGGGCTCGGGCTCGGTACACGCGACCGCCTGGATCGCGAACGTGAACAAAAGGACAGGGCGCAGCAGCGACATGCGCGGAGGGTACACGCGTCACCGACGGCGGTTCAATCGCCGGTCTCGCACGCAAACTCGCGGCCGGGCGCCCACTGGGCGCACGTGGGCGCCCAGGGGTGGCGCCCGCGCGCGTCGACGCGCCGGACCGGCGCGCGTCCGACCGCGATCGGCGAACGATACGACGTTTGCGGCCGCGGATGTCCGATCGGACAGGTCGGCGCCGGGCTCAGTGCTCGTGGCCGTGCTCGTGATCGTGGTCGCAGCGACCCTCGGCGTGGGCCTTCTCGTGCTCCTCGATCTGGCGCCGGACGTCGTCCATGTCGAGGCCCTGGACCTCGCCCACGAGCTCGTCGAGGGCCTTGGCGGGCAGCATGCCGGCCTGGCGGAACAGGAGGATGCCCTGGCGGAACACCATGACGGTGGGGATCGAGCGGATGTCGAAGGCGGCGGCCAGCTCCTGCTGGGCCTCGGTGTCGAGCTTGCCCCACAGGACGCCCTGGTGGCGCTCGGAGGCGGCCTCGTAGACGGGGGCGAAGGCGCGGCAGGGGCCGCACCAGCTGGCCCAGCAGTCGAGCACCACCGTGTCGTTGCCCTCGACGATGCTCTGGAAATTGTCGCTGGTGATCTCGGTGGTGCTCATGTCGTTGCTCCTCGGTGCTTGCATAGCACCCGTCGCGGGAGGTCTGTCATGGATCGGCACGCCGCGCCCCCCGGAACTCGCGCGTGCAGGCGGCTCAGCGGGAGAATTCGGCGAGGATGTCGGCGATCGGCCGGCCGGCGTGGCGCGCCCGGACCTGGTCGCCGGTGGAGAAGGAGCGCGTCAACATGCGGTCGACGTAGAGGGTGCCGTCGAGGTGGTCGACCTCGTGTTGCAGGATCCGGGCGGGCCAGCCGCGCACCCGCAGGGTCTGCGGCTGACCGCGCCGGTCGAGGCCGGTGACCTCGACCTCGGCGTGACGCTCGACCAGCGCGGTGTAGCCGTGGACGCTGAGGCACCCCTCGAAGAAGGTCCGCCGGTCGTCGCCCACCGGCCGCAGCACCGGGTTGATGAACACGTGCACCGGCAGCTTGACGCGCTCGCGCTCGCGCAGCTCGGCCGGCGTGAGGCGAGCCATGAGATCGGCCCGGTCCTCGAGCACGAGGATCCGCAGCGGGACGCCGAGCTGCGGCGCGGCCAGCCCCACGCCCGGGGCCGCTCGCATGGTCGCGATCATGCGGTCGACGAGCTCCTGGATCTCGGGCGTGGAGATCCGCTCGACCGCGAGCTCGGCGGCGCGGCTGCGCAGCACCGGGTCGCCGGCCTGGACGATGTCGGGGTGCGCAGCAGAGGACGCGGGCGCGGAGGGGACGGGCGCGGAGGGCGGCATGGGCCTGGAGACGGACGGAGCGCACGCAGCGCTGGCGAGCGCGAGCGCAAGGAGGCGAGGGGACATGCGCGCTTCCGGCTAGCACGAACGGCGGCGCGTCGGAAGCGGCGGAACGGGCCGGGCGGACGAGGCCCGGCGATCCGGAGCTGTCGCCGGGCCGGCCGGCGCGCGCGGGTATGTCGGGTTGCCTGTATGTTCGAGCATGTCTTCAGGGACATGTGATTCGGATCGGTGATGGTGCGAGGTCGGCGGACGGCGACGGCCAGGCGTCCGCGGGCGCGGCGGTGTCGGCACGATCCTCATGAACGCTGCGGACAGATCGGGTAGATCGAGGACATGTCGAGGGTCTTTACCCGGGAGCGCTGCATCCCGTGGCTGTGCGCCCGCGTCCCGCTCGACGACGAGCCGCAGGAGGTCGCGCTGTCGGTCGACGAGTTGTGCGCCCGGATCCCGCGCCGCGCCGCCCGCGGCTTGCGGCTGTCCGGTGCGCTCGGGCTGGGGGCGGCGGCGCTGGTGCTGCTGACCGCGCCGCGCCCGGCGAGGGCCGAGAGCGCCGCGGGCGGGCCGGCGGTCCGCTCGGTGGCCGGCTACACGCTCGGCGGCCTCGGCCTCGGCGCGCTCGCCGTGAGCCGTCGCCTCCACCGCTCGTCGCCGGGGCTGGCGGTGCTGTGCGCCGGGCGCGACGCCGACCTCGACCCGACGCGGATGGCGGCGCTCGTCAAGACCGCGCGCGCCAGGCTGTCCGAAACTGCATGGCCGAAAGGACATGTCTGGTTGATCTCGGAGGGCCCGCTGTCGGCCGAGCGCAAGGCCCAGGCGGCGGCGCTCGAGGTGCGCTGCTTCGTGGCGGTGAACGGGCGCATCACCGAGGTGTGACGGTCGGCGCCCGCGGACGCGCCGCGCGGCGCGCCGCCCTCGTCTCATGGAGAGCGCGGGGGCCCTGATTGGCGCGGCGTCGCCGTCGGTCGACACTGCCGGCCGATGAGCGCAGCGAAGCCGGAGTACTACGGGGCGGCCTTGAACTCGTTCGTCCTCGCGTTCGGCGAGGCGAACAGCGTGGTGCAGAAGATCCTCCACGACGCCGGGGTGAGCCGGATCGATCCGGAGCGCTGGTACGACTACGAGTGGGCGAGCGCGATCTTCTACCGGATCGGCGAGAAGGTCGGTCGCGCGGCGGTCATCAACGTCGGCCGGAAGATGATCGAGGCGGCCCCGTTCCCGCCCGGCATCGACAGCGTGCAGAAGGTGCTGATGAGCCTCGGCGCCGCGTTCAAGCTCAACATCCGCGGCGGCGACGTCGGCGACATCTTCTGCACGCTCGAGGACGACTACAGCGCGACGATCGTCCGCACGCAGCGCGGCCTGTGCCCGTTCAACATCGGCATCATCGAGGGCTGCTGCGCCCGCTACGGGGTCAAGCCGCTGATCGAGCACGGGGCCGACGGCTGCCAGGACGAGGGCGCGCCGACCTGCACGTACCACGTGAGCTGGTAGGGCGAACGGCGCATCGGCGGCGCCGGGCCGTCGCCGCCTGCGCATGCTCATGCGCGCATGTCCGTTGACACATGTCCACGAGGACATGTTCATCGTGACAGGCGGAGCTCGCTCGTCGTCGGCGTCGAGGGCGCCGGTCATGCAGGGCGGTGCAGACGGGGCGAGGGCGCGCGTCCTCGCCGGGCCGTCGGGCCTCGTCTCTTGGAAGAGATCGGTCGGGCTCGGTCCAAGCGAACGGAGGCTTCATGCCTGGGTTCCGACGCCTGTCTGTGCCGAGCGCGCTGGAGGTCGCCTGCGGGCTCTCGTTCGCTCTGGCGGCGCACCTGGTCCTGAGTTGGATCTGCGTCCCCGCGGCGGGCGCCTGCGATGGCGGGGGCAGTCACGGCTGGACCGCGTGCGAGCGGACGGGGACGGTCTGGGTGCCCCGAGGTCTGCCGTGCCAGGGGCCCGTGCGGGGCGCCCGACCGGCAACACAAAGGAGGCGGTGAGCGTGGCAGGTGAACGATGGTTCCTCTTTTCGCTCGCGCTGGGCGCGTGGGCATGCGGCGATGGCGGCGCGCTGGGCTCGACCGAGGACGACGGCTCGAGCTCGGAGGTCGGGTCGACCTCCGCTGCGGGCACGGCGGCGTCGACGACCGGGGTGGAGGAGAGCACGTCGGGCACCACGGGTCCGGAGCCCGCGACGACGACGCCGATGACGACGACGGCGCCCACGACCGGGGCCGAGCCCGGCTGCGGCGACGGCGTGACGGACGCGGACGAGGAGTGTGACGACGGCTCCGCCAACGCGGACGACGCCGCTTGCACCGTCGCGTGCAAGGTCGCGGTGTGCGGCGACGGCCTCGTACACGCGGGCGTCGAGGCGTGTGACGACGCCGACGCCGACGACACCGACGCGTGCGTGGCGGGTTGCAAGGCCGCGGCGTGCGGCGACGGCTTCCTCGGGCCCGGCGAGGCGTGCGACGACGGCAACGCGGTCGACGACGACGCGTGCAGCAACAGCTGCGGGCTCAAGTCCTGCGGCGACGGGATGGTGCAGGGGATGGAGGAGTGCGACGACGGCAACGCCGACGACTCGGACGACTGCACGAACGCCTGCCTCGCGGCGGTGTGCGGCGACGGCAAGGTCCAGGCCGGCGTCGAGGACTGCGACGACGCCAACGACGTGGACGACGACGCCTGCTCGAACACGTGCATGCAGGCCGGCTGCGGCGACGGGGTCGCCAACGGTGACGAGACGGACGTCGACTGCGGCGGCGGGACCTGCCCGGCGTGCGCCGACGGGAGATGTGCGCCGCCGCGAGCGACTGCACGAGCGGCACCTGCAGCGCCGGCGTGTGCAAGGGGCTGCTGACGCTGCCGGCGTGCCCGGACATGGCGGTCGACGCGGCGATGCTGTGGAGCTCGGTGGTGTCGAAGCAGTGCGGCAACGGCTGCCACCTGATGAACGCCGACCTCGGGGGCCTCAACCTGAAGAGCGCGGAGGTCATGAAGACGAACCTGGTCGACAAGCCGGCCCAGATGGCCCAGCTCGACCTCGTCGAGCCGGGGTGCTCGCCGAGAGCTACCTGATCTTCAAGATCCTCGATCAGCAGAACCAGGCGCCCGGCGGCTCCGGGAGCGGTATGCCGGTCAACGGCAGCCTGACCGAGGCCGAGAAGTGCATGTTCATCAACTGGGTCGAGGGCGGGCGCAGTGACCGCGCGCGAGCCGGGTGACCCCAAGGGCATGTCCGGAGGAGCATGTCTGTATCAGCATGTCTTTCGGAACATGTCTTGAAGACACTCGGTCGACGGACGCGCTGATCCGCGGCGGCCGAGCGCGGCGCGCGTCAGCCCGGCGGATCGGGCATGCAGACGGCGCCGCCTTCGATCTGGGCGTTGGTGCGGAAGGTGTTGAGGGCCTGCCAGGAGGATCTGGTGCTGCGGGATGGTGCCGTCCTCGCGCACGTTGGTGACGTGGTAGGCGTGCTGGTTCCAGATCCTGCGGGCCTGGATCCACCGGTCCTCGACGTCGCGGACGACCTGGACGGCGGGCTGCTGACCGCCGTTGGAGACGACGACGATCTCGGCCGAGCCGTCGTCGTCGACGTCGGCGACGACGGGGTTCTCGGCCTGCGTCCACGACGACCGCGGGCTCGACAGCAGGACCGCGCCGCCCTCGCCGTAGACGAACAGGAAGTTCTCGTCGGCGTACATCGCCTGGGCGTAGCCGGCGCCGATGAAGTCGAAGGCGGTGCCGGCCGCGTAGCCGCTGTTGTCCTGCACGGAGGCGGTCCACAGCAGGGTGAGGTCGGGGCGGTAGATGTTGTAGTGCTGGTTGGAGCTGACGAGGATCTCGGCCGCGCCGTCGCCGTCGACGTCGTGGATCGCGGCCGGCCGCCACCACGAGGCGTCGCCGCTCGGGTTCTGGTCCTGATAGACGATGGTGCCGTCGTGCTCGAGCAGCGACAGGCCGCTGAAGCCGGCCAGCAAGACCTCGGGCTCGGGGTCGTCGTCGAAGTTGCCGACCTGCGGGTGAGCGATGACGACCGAGGTGCTGTAGTGGACGCTGCCGTCGTGGTGGAAGGCGTGGCCGCCCTGCAGGACCTCGAGGTCGCCGTCGCCGTCGAGGTCGGCGGCGAAGGGGATGTCGATCGCGCCGTTGCCGTTGCCGAGGAAGATCTGGTTGCCGAGGTGATCGAGGACAGCGCGGCCGGCCATGATCTCGACGTCGCCGTCGGCGTCGAGGTCGGCGAGGGCGACGGCGACCTGCCAGGCGTCGAACACGACCGGGCTCTCCCACTTGAGGGTCCCGTCGTGCTCGAAGGCGATCGCGTGGCCGTTGATGATGTTGCCGACCTCGCTGCGGATCGTGACGATCTCGGGCAGGCCGTCGCCGTCGATGTCGCCGATCGCAGGGTTGGCGTAGCCGTCGATGATGTCGGGGATCTTGAGGTTCACGGCGCCGGTGAGGCCGTCGAGGATGTAGATGTGGCCGTCGGAGTTGGCGTTGCCGTAGAGCGGGACGACGACGTCGGGGACGTCGCACAGGTCGATGACGCCGTCGCCGTTGTCGTCGGTCATGTTGGCGACCAGCGGGGTGGCGACGGCGTGAATCTCGCCGTCCTGGCCGGCGAAGGCCCACTGGACGGCGGGCATGAAGCTGTCCGGCGGGGCCTCCATCTCGCACTCGCCGACGGCGTCCTCGCCCTGGACCTTGCAGCGATCGACGGGCGGCGGCTCGCCGGTGGTGCCGAAGCCGACGTCGAGCTTGACGCCGTCGGTGGTGGGGCCACCGGTGGTGGTAGTGCTGGTGGTCGTCGTCTCGCCGTCGGTGCCGGTGCCGGCGGAGGTCGTGGTGGTGGTCGTCGGCGCGCCGGTGCTCGGGGCAGCGCCGGTGGTCGTGGAGGTGTCCGAAGGGACAGGTCCTGCGGTTTGCCCGTCGGTGGCAGTGGTGGCGTCGCCGCAGGCGGGGAGGAGCGCGAGACCGGCGAGGCTGCAGGAGAGGCGTGAGGGCGACACGGAGCGACGATACACCGGCGGCCCGACTCTGCGTGCGCGGAAGTCCGTGGACGGGCGCCGGACAGGTACCATGCGCGGATGGCGGAGACACCCGGGACACTGCAGGTGGCGCGAGAGCGGGCGCGCGGGCTCGGACGCGCGGCGCGAGCGATGGGATGGCTGCTGCCGGCGCTGACTGCCTGCGGGCAGGCGCCGGCCGACAGCGCGAGCGAGGGGACGAGCGCTGCGACGACGACGAGCTCGACGACGGGCACGACGACGCCCGAGCCGGACACGAGCACGGGCACGAGCACGAGCACGGGCACGCCGACGTCGACGTCGCCGACGACGACGACCGCGGGGACGACTGCCGCGGCGACGACGGGCGAGACGACCGGGACGACGGACGCGAGCACCACGGAGGCGCCGGTCGAGGGGTGTGCCGATCTGCCGCTGTGCGACGATTTCGAATCGGCGGCCGCGGGCGGGATGCCGGATCCGTCGCTGTGGATGGTGACGTCGCCGAACTGCAGCGGGACCGGGACGCTGGCGATCGACGGGGCGGTGGCCCACACGGGCATGCAGTCGCTGCGCGTCGATGGCGGGGGCGGGTACTGCGATCACGTGTTCGTCGCCAACACGGAGGCGATCGCGGCGATAGGGCCGCAGGTGTACGGGCGGCTATGGGTCCGCTTCGAGGCCGCGCTCGGGCAAGGCCACGTGACGTTCGTGACGCTGCGCGACAGCGCCGACGGCGGCGGGAAGGACCTGCGGATGGGCGGGCAGTCGACGATCCTGATGTGGAACCGCGAGTCGGACGACGCGACGCTGCCGGCGCTGAGCCCGGCGGGGATCGCCCTCAGCGTGGCGCCGACGCCGGGCGAGTGGACGTGCGTGGAGTTTTTGATCGATTCGGCCGCGCCGGGGCTGACGACGTGGGTCGACGGGACGGAGGTGCCAGGGCTGGTGATCGACGGCGAACCGACGCCGGACGTCGACCAGCAGTGGCTCAGCAAGCCCGACTGGCAGCCGTCGTTGGTCGACTTCAAGCTCGGGTGGGAGAGCTACGGCGGACAGACGATGACGCTGTATTTTGATGACGTCGCGCTGGCGGGGGAGCGGATCGGCTGCGAGCCGTAGCGGTCGGGATATCGAGCGACCCCGTCCGCGGGCGAGTCTCGCGGCTCCAGTGCGGCGCGAACCGAGTGTCGGGGGCTTGGGACGAGTTGCTGTACCCGAGGCTGGCGACTCGGTGTGCGGGCTCGTGAGAGGCGGCGGGCGAAGGTCTCGCTGCGGTGTCGGCAGCTCTATGCATATGTCTATCTGGTCATGTCCTTAGAGACATGGTAAAATGAGCATGCCCGATCGAACCTGTTGAAACGGACATGCTCTCGCGGACATGATGTCATGGTTCGGGGTCGGTCGGGCGGCGGACGCCGGTGGGGCCGTGGAGGTGGTCGACGCTGACGAGGACGGGCTCGCCGGCCTGCCAGCCGTCGTACTCGGCCTTCGGGGTGTCGCGAGTGTAGGTCTCGCCCTCGTCGCCGTAGGCGAACACGACGGCGTAGCTGCCGTCCTGGACGGTGCGCTCGCGGTCGCCGTTGGTGGCGATCTCGGCGAAGCGCAGGCCGTCGTGGCCGTCGCCGCGGACGACCGCGCCTTCGAAGGCGGCGTCGTCGGGCGGCCGCATGGCGTCGAGCTCGTGCTGCTCGCGCGGGTCGCCGCACGAAGGGCAGCGCTTGTCGCGGCCGCTGATGTCCTTCTGCCCGCAGCGCGTGCAGTCCCACAGGCCCCAGGCGGTGACGGTGGTGTCCACCGCGGGGAACGATACCGCGGGCCGGGGCGCCCCGCATGCCGAAGCGAGGGGCAGGTCCGCAGGGCGGCGAGGCGGCGCCGGAGCACGGCGTAGCGAACGCACGCTTTCGCTCGCGGCGGGGGCCGAACGCGAGGCAGATGCACAGGACCGCGCTGCGGCTCCTGCAGTCGAGTTAGCCTGGTGAATAGGACATGTTTTGAAAGTCATGTCCTGAAGGACATGGAGCGGCGGGACCCGGTGGCGTCGGGTTCGCGGACGATGTTTCATGCCCGCGTGGACGCGCCGCCCGCTGGAGCCGCCCGAGCCGTCGCCGACGAGCCGCGGCGCAGAGGGTGAGCGACGACGAGTCCATGGTCTGGGCGGCGCGTGAAGGGCGCGGGCCGATCGCGGTCGGATCGCCGGCCGGAGCGGGGCGTACACTTGAAACCATGCGGAGCTCGCTGCTGCTCGTCGCCCTGATGTCGCTCGCATGTACCGCGCACGAACCACCGCCGCGGATCCGCGTGCCGGACGAGCCGGCGCAGGAGCCGTGGGTGGGGCGCCAGGTGCCGAGCGCGGTGCAGGAGACCGAGGGTGCCGGCGATGCGGACGCGCCGGCTCCGGTCGCCGGCGAGGCGGGGCAGGACGGGCCGGTGAAGCGGGTCGAGCCGCTGGCGGACGGCTCGCTCGCGGACGTGGGTGCGCCGGTGGTCGCTGGTGAGGCGGCGCAGGACGGGCCGGTGAAGCAGGTCGAGTCGCTGGCGGAGGACGCGTACGAGCGAGGCAAGGGCGACGCGCGGGCGGCCGTCGCCAGGAACGAGCTGGCGCTCGAGACGTACGGTTACCCGGCGGCGTGCCGCTACGAGTACGCCCGGATCTTGCGCGAGCAGTACAAGGTGACGCTGCGCGAGGTCGCGGGCTGCGTGATCGACGAGACGATCGCCGAGCACGCGCGCGGCTACAACGAGGTGATGGAGGCCGAGATCGTGCGCCGCCACGGTCCGGACGTGTTTAAAGGTGAGCCGGAAAGCCGGCTGCTGAAGGGCGAGCGGGCGGCCGAAACCTCGGCGGAGAAGGCACGAGCGCGTGCGACGCCCCGGTCTGAAGGTGAGGCGAAAGCCGGCTGAGGAGCGACCGGACTGCGAATACACGGCCGCCCTGGCGCGGTGCGTCGGCCCTGCCGACGATGTGGCATGTCTTATGGAACATGCCCTCATAGACATGGCGTATGGGACATCCGCTTCGGGCATGACGCCGGCGCGAGGGCCAGCGCCGCTCGTCGGCTTCGCGTGCTGGCGAGGCCGACGATGAGGCGCGGCGTCGGGGACATGCCCTCGGAGGCATGGCGCATGGGATATGACGCTTCGGGCATGACTCGAGGCCGTGCGCGCCGAGGGCCAGGGCCGCTCGTCGGCTTCGCGCGCGGTTGAGGCCGACGATCGGGCGTATCGCCGGGGACATGCCCGGAGAGACATGGGTGACAGGACATGCCGTTGCGAGCATGTCCCCAAGGTCATGCGGGCGCGAGGACCAGCAGGAGGTCGCCGGCGTCGAGGTTGTCGGCGACGGCGACGGCGAAGCGGCGGACGACGCCGGGGTGCGGGGCGGCGACGACGGTCTCCATCTTCATGGCGGAGAGGACGACCAGGGGGTGCCGGCGGCCACCTTGTCGCCGACGGCGACGCGCAGCTCGGTGACCGCGCCGGGCATGGGCGCGGCGACGGCGGCCGGATCGTCGGGGGCGGCGCGCTCGCGCTGCTTGACGGTCTGGGTGGCCGACTTGTCGGGGATCCGCAGCGAGCGGGGCTGGCCGTTGAGCTCGAAGAAGACGTCGCGCTGGCCGTCGGGGCCGAGCTCGCCGACCGCCTTCATGCGCACGATCAGCGTCTTGCCTTGCTCGATCTCCACGCTGAGCTCCTCGCCGACCGGCAGCCCGGCGAAGAAGGCCCGCGTCGGCAGGCGCGAGACGTCGGCGAACTGGGTGCGGAACGCGAGGTAGTCGCGGAACACGCTCGGGTAGAGCGCGGCCGAGACGACGTCGACGTCGCGCAGCGGCATGGTGGTGAGCTTGCGCAGCTCGGCGGCGAGGGCGTCGAAGTCGAAGTCGGGCAAGGCGGCGCCGGGGCGGCCGTCGAAGCTGGGACGCCCGCGTAGGACCTTGGTGCGCAGCGGCTCGGGGAAGCCGCCGTAGGGCTGGCCGAGGTGGCCCTGGAAGAACTCGACGACGAAGCTGGGGAACGACAGGGTGTCGGCCTGCGCCAGCACTGCGGCCTCGTCGAGGTCGTTCTGGACCATGAACTGGGCCAGGTCGCCGACGACCTTGGAGGACGGGGTGACCTTGATGACGTCGCCGAGCAGGCGGTTGGCGGCCGCGTAGGCGCGCTTGATCGCGGGCCAGCGCGAGGCGAGGCCGAGGGCGTTGGCCTGGAACTGCAGGTTGGTGAGCTGGCCGCCGGGCATCTCGTGCAGGTACACGTCGGCGCTGCCGCTGAGGTTGCCGGCCTCGAACGGGGCGTAGAGGCCGCGCGCCTGCTCCCAGTAGTTGCCGAGCGGCTGGAGGTCGGCGATCGCGAGGCCGGTGTCGCGCTCGCTGCCGTGGAGCGCGGCGACGATGGCCCCGAGGGCCGGCTGCGAGGTGACGCCGGCCATGGCGGTGATCGCCGCGTCGACGATGTCGGCGCCGGCCAGCGAGGCGGCGAGCATGGAGGCGACGCCGGTGCCGGCCGTGTCGTGGGTGTGGACGTGGATCGGGACGTCGGGGTGAGCGGCGCGCAGGGCCTCGACGAGCATCATGGCGGCGCGCGGGCGCAACAGGCCGGCCATGTCCTTGATGGCGAGCACGTGGGTGCCCATCTCGACCAGCTTGCCGGCGAGGTCGACGTAGTACTGCAGCGAGTACTTGGTGCGCCCGGGGTCGGCGACGTCGCCGGTGTAGCAGAGCGCGGCCTCGATCACGCCGCCGGCCTCGCCGACGGCGTCGACGCCGAGCTTGAGGTTCTCGGTGTAGTTGAGGCAGTCGAAGATCCGGAACACGTCGACGCCGCGCTCGGCCGACAGGCGCACGAACCGGCGCACGACGTTGTCGGGGTAGTTGGTGTAGCCGACGGCGTTGGCGCCGCGCAGCAGCATCTGGAACGGGATGTTGGGGACGAGCGCGCGCAGGCGCTCGAGGCGGTCCCACGGATCTTCGCGGAGGAAGCGGAGGGCGACGTCGAAGGTGGCGCCGCCCCACATCTCGAGGCTGAAGGCCGGGGCGAGCACGCGGGCGGTCGCCGGGGCGATGGCGAGGAGGTCGATGGTGCGGACGCGGGTGGCGAGCAGCGATTGATGGGCGTCGCGCCAGGTGGTGTCGGTGAGGAGCAGGCCAGGGTGGGCGCGCACGGCCGCGGCGAAGGCCTTGGGGCCCTTGTCGCGCAGGAGGTCGCGCCAGCCGGACAGACGGGCGCCTTCGCGGGTGTCGGGGATCTCGGGGTCGATGCGCGCGGGCGGGTTGCGGGTGGCCCACGGCGTGGTGGGGCCGTTGACCGCGACCTCGGCGAGGAAGCGGAGCAGCCGCTGGGCGCGGTTGCGCCGGGTGGGCAAGTCGAACAGCTCGGGGGTGCCGTCGACGAAGCCGGTGGTGATGTCGCCGGCGACGAACTTGGGGTGGGTGAGGACGTTTTGAAGGAAGGGGATGTTGGTCTTGACGCCGCGGATCCGGAACTCGGCGAGGGCGCGCAGCAACTTGTGCCGCGCGACCTCGAAGGTGTTGCCGCGCGCGGTGACCTTGACGAGCAGCGAGTCGTAGTGCGGGGTGATGACGGCGCCGCTGTAGCCCGAGCCGCCGTCGAGGCGGATGCCCATGCCGCTGGCCGAGCGGTAAGCCTCGATCCGGCCGGTGTCGGGGCGGAACTGGGCCCGCGGATCTTCGGTGGTGATCCGGCACTGGATGGCGTGGCCGCGCGCGACGATCGCGTCCTGATGGAGGCCGAGGTCGTGGAGGGTGGCGCCGCCGGCGATCCGGATCTGCGCCTGCACGAGATCGACCCCGGTGATCTCCTCGGTGACGGTGTGCTCGACCTGGATCCTCGGGTTGACCTCGATGAAGTAGTGGCGGCCTGTCTCATCGACCAGGAACTCGACGGTGCCGGCGTTCTCGTAGCCGACCGCGCGCGCCAGCCGGAGGGCGTCGCCGTGCAGGCCGGCGCGCGTCTCGTCGGAGAGGCCGAGCGCGGGCGCCATCTCGACGACCTTCTGGTGGCGGCGCTGGACCGAGCAGTCGCGCTCGAACAGGTGCACGACCTCGCCGGTGCGATCGCCCAGGATCTGCACCTCGACGTGGCGGGCGGCGCCGACGTACCGCTCGAGGAAGACGGTGCCGTCGCCGAAGGCGGCCTTGGCCTCGCTGGCGGCGCGCGTGAACGCCTCGTCGAGCTCGTCCTCGCTGCGGACGACCCGCATGCCGCGGCCGCCCCCGCCCATGGCGGCCTTGACGATGATCGGGAAGCCGTGGGCGGCCGCGAACGCGCGCGCGGCGGGCAGATCGGGGACGGGACCGTCGCTGCCGGGGACGACGGGGACGCCGCTGGCGATGGCGAGGGTGCGCGCGGCGGTCTTGTCGCCGAAGGTGTCGAGCGCCTCGGCCGAGGGCCCGACGAAGGCGATGCCGGCGGCCGCGCAGGCGCGCGCGAGGGCGCTCTTCTCCGACAAGAAGCCGTAACCGGGGTGGATGGCGTCGACGTCGTGGGCCGCGGCGAGGGCGACGATGGCGTCGATGTCGAGGTAGGCCCCGACGGGGGTCTTGCCCTTGCCGACCAGGTAGGCCTCGTCGGCCTTGTAGCGGTGGAGGTGGACGCGATCTTCGTGGCTGAAGATCGCCACGGTGCGGATCCCCAGCTCGGTTGCGGCGCGGAACACCCGGATCGCGATCTCGCCGCGGTTGGCACAGAGGAGCTTGCGGATCGGTCGAGTCGTGGGGGCCATGGCGCGTCGGAGATAGCAGAGCTCGCGTGCGCGCGTGGGGCGGGGTGCGATGACACGGCGCGGGGGCGGGAGAACACGGTCTGCGCGCGTTCTGGCGCGGGCCCTACGCGAGCCGCGCAGGTGGGGCGGCAGGGCCTCCGTGCGGTATGGTGCAGGTGTGACCGAGGAGCCGCTGCCGCGCCTCTACGGCGACTTCGAGCTCGCGCGCCTGATCTGCGCCAACGAGACCGGCCGGATCTATCGCGGCTTCTTCCGGGGCTTCCGCGCGTCGAACGTGCGCGTGTTCAGCCGCCAGTACACGTGCGACGAGGCGGCGGTGCAGACGTTGCGCGCCGATCTCCAGGCCGACCGCGTGATGCACAATTCGTCACCGGCGGCTCGTGCTACCTGCCGTTCCGCGTCGAGCAGACCGTGCTCCAGGCGATGAGCCCGCGCGAGGGCGTCGACCTCGCCACCGCCATCGCCACCCGCGGGCCCATGCCGTGGCCGGAGGCGCGGTCGGTGCTGCTCGACGTGTGCCGCGGGCTGGCCTACGCCCACGCCCAGTGATCGTCCACGGCGACCTGAAGCCGGAGAACTGCTTCTGCGAGGAGCCGATGGAGGACGAGTCGGACGATCGCCCGCGGGTGCTGGTGATGGGCTTCGGCCTGGCCCGCGCGTACCGCCGCGCGTTCCCGGAGTGGCGGCCCGAGCTCGCCGAGGTGTTCGAACCGTCGACGGTGTTCCCGGTGTACATGTCGCCCGAACAGGTGGCCGGCGAGCAGCCGACCGTCCGCTCCGACATCTATGCGCTAGGCGTGCTGATGATCCACCTGCTCACCGGCCACCGCCCGCGCGCGACGGGGCGCCGCCGGCGGTGGAGCGCGCGGGCACCCCCGGCCCGTACCGCGCCGACGAGGGCAAGCTGACGCGAGCGCAAGCCGAGGTGGCGCTCAAGGCGGTCGCCCGCGAGGCGAGCCGCCGCCACCCCACCGTGTACGAGTTCGCGTCGGCGCTGGTAGCGATCGACGGCGGCGACCCGGCGACGGAGCTGGCCGACTTCCGGCCGCCGGTCGGACGCTGAGCGGCGGGGAGCGGCGGGGAGCGGCGGGGCCTCGGCGCGTCGACGTCGCGGGGTCGGTTTTACATGTACTCACGGGCATGCTCGATGGAGCATGTCCTCGAGAACATGGGCATTCGGACATGTCCTCGAGGATGTGCCGTGTGGCCTTGCGCGTGAAGGCTCGTCGGCGCGTCGGGGTACGTCCCCGGGTCCGCGTCGCGGGCGCTCGCGCGTCAGAGGACGAACCAGGCGATCGTGGCCGCGATCCCGCCGATGGCCGCGAGGGCGACGAAGATCAGCACCGGGTGCGGATCGCTGGCCTGCGCGCGGGTCCTGCCGGCGGTCGAAGGGCCGGGGCTCGTGGCGGCCGCGGCGGGGACGGGGATGGCGGTGATCTTGGCGACGGGCGGGTGGGCGCCGGAGGGCGTCCGGGGCGCGCGGGCGGCGGGACTCTGGCCGACGGGCGGGTGGGCGCCGGAGACGTTGCGCGGGACCGGAGGGTAGGCGCCGGAGGTGTTCTTGGGGATCGGCGGGTAGGCGCCCGAGGTGCTGTTGGCGACGGGCGAGTGGGCGCCGGAGATGTTCTTGGGGACAGACGGGAGCGCGCCGGCGGTGCCGGATGAGCTGGCCTTGGGGACAGGTGCGTGCGCGCCGGAGGGGCCGGCAGGGCTGGCCTTGGGGGCAGGTGCCGGGGCGCCGATGCTCTTGGCGACGGTCGGGTGGCCGCCGGACGGGCCCGCGGAGCTGGCTTTGGGGACAGGTGGGAAGGCGCCCGAGGTCCTGGCGGGAGCGGGCAGGGCCGGCTGCGGCCTGGCGCTCGGGACAGGTGCGGGCTCGCCGTCGCCCAGGGCCCGCGGGGCCGCGCCGGTGCGCGGGAGGGTGTCGTCGAGGCGGACGTCGCCGATCGGGGTGGTCGGCAGCAGGCGGGTGCGCGGGCCCGGGCGCTCGAACGGGAGCAGGGCCTCGGCGAGCGCGGCGGCCGAGGGCCAGCGCTGCTCGGGCTGCTTGCGCAGGCAGCGGGCGACGATCTCGGACAGGCCGGGCGGGACCTCGGGGGCGACGGTGTGGATCGGCGGCGGGTCGAAGCTGCGGACGGCGGCCAGGGAGTCGGCGACGGTGTCGCGCGCGAACGCCTGCTGGCCGGCGAGCGCCTCGTAGAGGATCGCGCCGATCGACCACACGTCGGCGCGGCGGTCGACGGCCCCGGCGCCGTGGATCTGCTCGGGCGCCATGTAGTTGGGCGAGCCCATCATGGTGCCGGCGCCGGTGCGGATCGAGTCGTTGAACTTCGAGATGCCGAAGTCCATGAGCTTGACCAGCCACTGGTCACGGATCGCGCGGCACAGGTAGATGTTCTCGGGCTTGAGGTCGCGGTGGATGATGCCGGCCTGGTGGGCGGCGTGCAGGCCGTCGAGCGCCTGGCGGACGATCCACACCGCGAGGCCGGGCTGCAGCCGCTGGTAGGCGTCGATGAGGTCGCTGAAGGAGCAGCCCGACAGCAGCTCCATGACGATGTAGGGGCCGATGGTGCTGCGGCCGAAGTCGAGGACGTCGCAGATGTGCGGGCTGCCGATCCGGCCGGCGGCGGTGGCCTCGTTGCGGAAGCGGGCCAGCAGGTCGGCGTCCTCGGCGTAGCTGGCGTGCATCAACTTGATGGCGACGGTGCGCTCGACGAACACGTTGGTGGCCTGCCACACGGAGGCCATGCCGCCGTGGCCGAGGCGCCGGTCGAGGCGGAACTTGCCGTCGAGCAGGCGACCCTCGAGCGGCAAGGTGGCGCCGTCGACGGGGCACACCAGGAGGTCGTCGCGAAAGCTCTGACCGCACGTGCGACACGCGGCGGGCTTCGGCGGCGATGCGACCATCCGCGGCGGACTATATCACCGGCGCCCGAGCGACCAAGTCGTGCACGCGGTTGCGCGCGAGTCCGGGCGCCGGATGTGTCGGTGAGGGCCGGCCGATGTGTGCGCCCGGTCCGGCCCGGGGCGTCGTGAGGGAATGGGGGCGATGCGCGGCGACACGGGCCGGAAAACGAGCCGCCGGCACGCGCGGCTAGGGGGCGACCTCGTAGCGCTGCTGGCGGTGCCGGAACGCCTCGCGGCCGCCCTCCATCAGGCGCAGGATGTGCTGCTTCACCGCCTCGACGGGGCCTTGCGCGACCTGGCGGGCGTTGCGGCCGTCGGCCTCGAGGACGATGACCTGGGCGGCCTCGCCGAGGACGGGGAGGTTGGGGTTGTGGGTGATGAAGACGAGCTGACGCCGGCCGCGGCTGGCCGCCAGCTGCGGGATGATGGCGTCGGTGATGAAGCTGTTGTCGAGGTTGTCCTCGGGCTGGTCGACGAGCAGCGGGGCCTCGCTGTCCATGAGGAGGATCGGCAAGATCGCGGCGCTCTTCTGCCCGGTCGACAGCTTGTCGCTGCTGCGCCAGTCGCCCTGGACCTGCAGCTCGATGCGCGGGACGTCCTCGAGCTCGAGCACGTCGAGCTCGAACCGCTTGTCCGGGGCCTCGCGCAGGGCCTTGAGCAGAGAATCGGCGAACTCGGGGTTGATCTCGGCGGTCGCGGCCAGGGCCGCGTGATCGTCGCGGTCGACGAACTGACCGAGCTGGACCGGGGTGACCTGGGCGACGAGGCGCTCGATCGGGGCGTTGTACTGCTTGCCCGAGCGGCGCATCACCGCGACCAGGAACTCGCGGTAGGCGACGACGTCGGCGGCGGCGGCGAGGATGATGCGGACCTTGCCGCCGAGGTGGGCGCTGACGTTGCCGGCGGCGGCGCTGCGGCGGGCGTGGCGATCGCCGCGCAGGCGCTGCAGCTCGTCGCGCAGCTCGCCGCGGGCCCGCTGGGCCTGGTCGAGCTCGGCCTGCAGCTCGCCGAGCGCGCCCTTGCCGGCCGACAGGCGCATGACCTCGCGGGCGGCCTCGTCGCGGGCGGCCAGGCGAGCCCCGCTCTTGGCGGCCACGGCCGCGAGCTCGGCGTAGCGGGCCTCCTGCGGGGCGTGGACGGCCGCGAGGGCGGCGGTTGCGTCGTCGACCGAGCGCTCGAGCAGGGCCAGCTTGTCGAGCGGGGAGGAGACGTAGAGGTCGATCTCGATGATCTTGCGGTTTATCTCTCGGGACAGGTCCGAAAGGACATGTCCGTTGGGACTCTTGAGGAGGCTCTCCGGCAGGGCGGCCGCGAGCGCCTTGACCTGCGGCAGGACGGTGTCGCCGATGAGGCCGCGCAGCTTGTTCAGGGCGGCGCGGACGCGGTCGAGGGCGGCCTTCTCCTGCTCGCGCAGGGCCTTGTGCTCGGCCGCGGCCTGCAGCCCGTCGGCCAGGCCGCCCTCGCCGAGCGCCGCGTTGGCGGCCGCGAGCTTGCTCTCCCAGCTCGAGAGGTCGATGAGGTCGCGCTGGGCGGCCTGCAGGCGGGTGTGGAGGGCGATGATCCGCTGCGCGTTCTCGCGCAGGCGCGAGGTGGTCTGCGCCAGCTGGTTCTCGATGGCGTGGCTCTGCTGGCCGCACAGGCGGTCGATGAGCTCGCGCTGGGCGACCGGGCTCTGGGCGATGTCCTCGATCTGGTTGTGCGAGAAGATGGCGGCGTCGACGAGCACCGAGGAGCCGAGCACCTCGGGCCGGACCGGCTTGCCGGCGGCGTCGGTGACCTGCGGCGCG
Organism: Nannocystis pusilla; assembly: GCF_026626665.1. GTDB lineage: Bacteria > Myxococcota_A > Polyangia > Nannocystales > Nannocystaceae > Nannocystis > Nannocystis pusilla. Next base: position 3,319,875 of record NZ_JAPNKE010000002.1, on the reverse strand, counting down.
TCGTGGGCCCCGCGGCGGATCTGGTAGACCAGGCCCTCCTGGCTCTCGAACTCGAGCTCGACGTAGCCGCTGGTCCCGAGGTTGGCGGCGAGCAAGGTCTTGAGCCGATCCTCGGCCGCCTTGGCGGCGGAGGTGCCCGAACGCGGGGCGCGGTCGAGGGCGTGGCGGATGAACTCGAGGACGGTGGTCTTGCCGCTGCCGCGACCGCCGATGATGCAGTTCAGGCCGTCGGCGAAGCGGATGTCGAGCTTGTCGAGGAAGCCGCCGTAGACGCGGAGACGACGCATGTGTGGTGAACCACGCGGGACCCTCCGCCGACAGGTTAGGACCCATGCGCGATCTCGTCCAGAGCGTCGAAGACGCATTCTCTGGGCCGGATAAAGCCCGATCGAGCGCGTGCGGGGACGGCGCGGGACGGCGGAGGGGCGAATCCGGAGGCGAGCGAGGAAATGCCGGCGCGGCGCGACGGCTCGCGTGGGGGCGTGCGTGGAGGACGGCAGGGCGGCGCGCGACGCGGGGCGTGGTGCGCGGGGGTCCGGGCGGCTAGTGTCCAGGCGTGCTCCGTGCTGCGCCGTGGCTCGTGCTGTTGCTGTCGGGATGCGAGGCGTTGATGGATCGCCAGCCGGCGCCCGCGGCCGCGCCGGTGGCCGCGGCCACGCTCGCGGAGCCAGGGCCGCTGCGGGCCGTGATCGCGGCGGGGGTGCGCCGGCGCAGCGAGAACGAGGCGAGCTACGAGATCGACGCGTTCGTGGCCGCGCTGGCGGTCGAAGAATTGGCGAGCGGGACCGGCGGGGTGCGGGTCGAGCCGGCGTTCGAGCGCGGGGCGCAGGTCGGCTACCGCCTCGGCGAGGTGGTGCCGGGCTCGGTGTACCAGCGGGTGGGGCTGCGCGCGGGCGACGTGATCGAGGCGATCGGCGAGGTCCGGCTCGACAGCCCGGGCCGCGCGGCCGGTCTGCTGGGCCGGCTCGAGCGGGGCGCCCAGGTGACCGTGAGCCGCGACGGGGTCGGCTTCTCGCTCGACCTGCGGATCGCCGGCGGGCTGGCGTGGTCGGAGCTGCTGCGCTCGCGGACAGGTTCGCCAGGACAGGTCGCCGGGGACATGCCCGTGGGGACAGGTCCTTTGGCGCAGGGCCCGGGGACAGGTTGGCGGCGGGGGAGGACGGGGAGCCGCCGGCCGGGCCGCGCGACGGTGAGGCGGGCGGGACGCCGGTGGTGCCGCTCGGCGGGGTCGGCGGGGCCTCGTCCGGGGTGCCGGCCGGGCCGCGGCCGACGGGCGGGGGAAAGCCGGTCGGCGGCGGGTACGGCCGCGGCTCCGGCGTTGCGACCGGGTCGACGGGATCGAGCAGTGCGGGCGGGCAGACGGGGGTGCAGTGCGCGACGGCGTCGAGCTGCACGCTCGAGAAGCGGCTGTTCGACGCGGCGGTCGCCGATCCGAGCAAGCTCGAGCGCCAGGCGTCGATCTCCCCGGCGCGCGGCGGCTACAAGCTGACCCGCGTGGCGCCGGGCAGCGCCGTGGCGGCGCTGGGGTTCCGCGCGGGCGACCTGATCGTGTCGGTCAACGGGGCGCGCCTCGACGACGACATGGCGGCCCTGGGGCTGTACATGGGGCTCGAGAGCACGCGCAGCTACAACGTGACCTACGAGCGCGACGGGGCGCGGGCGAGCAAGTCGATCGCGCTGCGGTAGGCGGACGCCGCGAGCGCGAGCGCGTCTCATGGGGGCGAGCGGCCCAGGGCGAGCTGAGCGGGGCGGAGGGAGCGCATGTCCTTCGGGGCATGTCGCATCGGACATGTCCGATACGACATGCCATGACAGGCGCGGTCAACCGAGGTCGCCGGCCGGGCTGGCGAGGACGACCGTGTAGCCGTCCGGGTCGCGCAGCCAGATCTCCCGGTGGCCGGCGTTAGGGTTGACGTGCGGCGCGAGGACGACCTCGGCGCGCAGCTCCGCGGCGCGGGCGACCGCGGCGTCGAAGGCGTCGGTCTCGAACCACAGCAGGACGCCGTTGCCGTACGGCCGCGCGCCGGGGTCGCCGATGGGGCCGTGGTGGTGTTCGACCTCCCAGCGGTGCAGTTGCAGGATCAGGGCCCCGCCGTGCACCAGGCGCTCGTACTCGGGGCCGCCGTGGTCGCTCTCGCAGCCGAGGAGGCGCTGGTACCAGCGGCTGCTGGCCTCGACGTCGGCGACTGCGATCAATGGTTGGGGACGCATGGGGAAGGAGTGGCGCGCGGCGACGGAGAGGTCAAGGCAGGAGCGGTGAACGGGGGCGGGCGACCGTGGCGCGGGGCGGGCGGGGTCGAGCGAGGCGCGGCGGATCGCGAAGGGCGAGGCGCCCGTGACGGGGATCACTGCCGAGGTCGGTGCAGGAATGGGCGGCTTCAGCGAGCGTCGCTACACACGCGGGCTTCGCCCCACACAAGCCATGCCAGCTCTCTCGCTCCGTTCCATCGCGCCGCTGTTCGCCCTCTCGCTGCTCTCGGCCGGGTGCTCGGCGGCGCGGATGCAGCTCGACCCGGCGCTGACCGCCAAGGCGCCCGAACAGGCGGTCAGCGGCACCGCGTTCGCGGCGTTCCGCAAGCCGGTGACGTTCGGCGCCTACACGGCGACGCTGACGAAGGGCGGCTTTCAGACCAACAAGAGCACGTCGGTGGGGCCGTATCAGCGCAAGGAGTCGAAGCAGGCGTTCGACTTCTCGCTGGTGGGCGGGACACCGGCGAGCTGGGCGGGGTCGTGCGCGTACGGGACGAGCAAGCAGGGCGTGCTGTTCCCGATCAGCAACGACGCGGGGTTCGTGTGCACGATGGTGCCGCAGGGCGCAGGCGGCTGGCAGCTCGAGCTCAAGAGCCAGGGCAAGCTGTACGGGCCGAACACGCTGTCGGGGTCGATGACCGACGGGACGACGACGCTGTCGATCGCGATGGTCCACAAGCTGGCGGGCTCGGCGTTCTCCAGCTCGGGGCCGGTGGGCTACGAGATCCGCGACGCCGGCGGGGTGGCGGTCGCGGCGGTGCAGATCTTCAACCCGCAGTTCGTGTGGATCGACCCGGGGCTGCCGCCGGAGGTGCAGACGGCGATCGCGGCGGCCGCGGCGGGGCTGCTGGTGTCGGGCAGCGCGGCGTCGGACATCAACGACTCGCGGTGAGTCCCTGGGGACATGTCCGCAAGGCCAGGTGGTGCGAGCGCCGGACGTGCGCCGACATGACGAAGACGTAAGGCTCGCGCGGCGCGGCGCTCCGATCCGCCCGTGACGAGGTCGCCCTCGCCCGCGGCGGACCTTCGACGGCCGCACCGGCGCGGACCCCCGACGTCGATGTCGTTGTGAACGAGGTTCGGCCTCCCTTACGGTTCGTCTCGTGCGAGACAGCGAGGAGGGCGGCGAGGGGCACACGCTCGAGGTCGTGGGCCCGGCGACCGACGAGGCGTGGTTCGGCGTCCCGGCGCTGCACGCCGGCGGAGGGCTGCTGGTGGTCCTCGCGGTGGCGCTGGTGGTCCACGCGGCGGCGCTGCGGATCGCGCTGCCGCTGGCGCACGGGGTGGCGCGGCGCAGCCGGACGACCTGGGACGACGTGCTGGTGAAGCACGAGGTGCTCGCGCGCCTGGTGCCGATCGCGGCGCTGGTGGTGCTCGGCCGCGGCGTCGGGCTGGTGGTCGGCCTCGACGACGAGTCGGCGCGGTTCGTCGAGCGCCTGGCGCTGGCAGCGATCCTGGTGGTGGCGGTGCGGGCGTTCGGGGCGCTGCTGACGGCGACCAACGAGATTTACACCCGCAACCCGCAGGCGCTCGGCCGACCGATCAAGGGCTACCTGCAGGGCCTGAAGGTGCTGGCGTACATCGGCGCGGCGATCGTGGTGATCGCCACGCTGCTCGACCAGTCGCCCTGGCTGCTGCTCAGCGGCCTGGGGGCGATGACGGCGGTGCTGCTGCTGATCTTCCGCGACACGCTGCTGTCGTTCGTCGCCGGCATCCAGCTGACGACCAACGACCTGATCCGCGTCGGCGACTGGCTCGAGATGCCGCAGTTCGACGCCGACGGCGGGGTGGTCGACATCTCGCTCAACGTGGTCAAGGTGCAGAACTGGGACGCCACGATCACGGTGATCCCGACCCACAAGTTCCTCGAGCACTCGTTCAAGAACTGGCGGGCGATGTTCGAGTCGGGCGGGCGCCGGATCAAGCGCGCGGTCCTCATCGACATGTCGACGGTCCGGTTCCTGACGCCGGCGGAGATCGATCGGCTGGCGAAGATCGTGGTGCTGCGCGACTATCTGGCGGCGAAGATCCCGGAGATCGCGGCGCACAACCTCGCGACGGTCCCGGCCGACGCTGCCGACGTGCCGGTCAACGGGCGCCACCTGACCAACCTCGGCACGTTCCGCGCCTACGTCGAGGCGTACCTGCGGTCGCACCCGCGGATCCACCCGGGGATGATGCGGATCGTCCGCCAGCTCACCCGACCGCCCAGGGCCTGCCGCTCGAGATCTACGTGTTCACGACCGAGACGGCCTGGGCGGTCTACGAGGGCATCCAGGCCGACATCTTCGACCACGTGCTGGCGGTCGCGCCGGAGTTCGGCCTGCGCGTGTTCCAGGCGCCGTCCGGCAGCGACCTGGCGCGCCTGGGCGAGCGCTGAGATGGCCTTCGGGGCATGCCCCGAGAGGCATGCCCGAAGGGACATGTTCAGGCGAGCATGTCGGAAGCGACAGGCTCGGCCTCGGGCCGCGGCTTCTTGGGGGCGAAGGTCGGGCCGAGCGCGCGCAGGCTGACCAGCTCGTCGCCCGAGCGGGCGAGCAGGCGCTCGCGGACCAGCTTGTGGTCGGGGACGACGGCGCCGACGAGGGCCTGGACGACCTCGCGGGGGCGGGCGCCGGGGCCGTCGGAGCTGAGGCGGACGCGGAAGCGCAGCAGGCCGGCGGCGACGTCGACGTCGGCGTGGAGCAGGGCGGCGCCGACGTCGACGGCGGTCGCCTCGCCCACGGGGCGCTTGAGGCCGCGGCCCGACTTGGCCTTGCCGGCGCGCTCGACCTGCAGCGGGCCGGCGAGGCGCTCGGACAGCCCGGCGGCGACCTCGGCGGCCAGCTCGGGGCCGAGGTCGACGGCGTAGTCGGCGGCGGCGACGAGCTCGCCGAGGCGGCGCTCGCCCTGGACGAGGACGCGGACGTCGAGGATGTCGATGCCGGGCGGGGCGGCGGCGGCGAACCGCTCGCGCAGCTGCAAGGCCTCGCGCAGGCGGTCGTCGTCGCTCCACAGGCCGGCCATGTCGGCGTCGGAGCGCGGCAGCAGGACGTCGAGGTCGACGACCTCCTCGCGGGCGCCGACGCCGAGCGCGAGGGCTGGCCCGAAGGACATGCGCGGGACCGGGTTGAAGCCGCGCGAGAAGGCGGCCTCGACCCCGGCGCGCCGCAGCATGCGCGGGAGGACGCGGGTGAGGTCGAGGTGGCCCATGAAGCGCATCGGCCCCGACTTGGCGAAGAACACCCGCACGCGGGTGAACGGGGCCTCGGCGGCGGCCTTGAAGGCGCTGTCGTCGGCCAGCTTGCTCGGGTTGAGGCGGCCGCGCAGGCGCTCGATCGGGACCAGGTCGGCGGCGATCGCCCGCTCGCGCTCGCGGACGACCTCGTCGTCGCGCTCGCGCTCGTGCCGCTCGACCTTCATGCCGGCGAGCTCGTCGAGGGCGACCATCCGCTCGCTGCGCATCTCGGACATGTCGCAGGCGATCCCGCAGTCGTAGCAGACGAGGCGGCGCGCGTCGGCCTCGGCGGCCTCGCGGCTGATCGGGTGGACCTTGGCGCCGAACGGCTTGCCGCACGGCGGCGAGTTCCGACCGCGCAGGGCCTTGCGGTACTCCTCGGCGAGGAAGCCGGGCTCGAGGCCGATGTCGATGTGGTCCCACGGCAGCCGCGCGTCGACCGGGATCGTGCGGGTGTAGCGGGCCGGGTCGACGCCGACGGCCGCGATCGCGGCGGTCCAGCGGGCCATCGAGAAGCGCTCGCGCCAGCCGTCGAAGCGGGCCCCGGCGGCGTAGGCGTGGCCGAGGACCTCGCCCATGTCGCGGTCGCCGCGGGCGAACAGGCACTCGAGCCAGCTCTCGGTCTGCGAGTGGGTCTTGAGCTCGAGGCGGTAGCGCCGGGCCAGGTCGCGCAGCAGGCCTACCTTTTGGGACAGGTCCGAAAGGCCATCCATGGCTGCCCACTGGAACGGGGTGTGCGGCTTGGGCACGTGCTGCGAGACGCTGACGGTGACGGTGGGCATGCGCTGGAGCTTGAGCTCGCGCGCGACGTCGCGGACCTTGCGGCCGGTCTCGGCGATGCCGACCACGTCGGCCTCGGTCTCGGTCGGCAGGCCCATGATGAAGTACATCTTGATGCGGTCGTAGCCGCGCTCGAAGATCCGCCGCGCCGAGGTCAGGATGTCGTCGTCGCTGACGTTCTTGTTGATGACGTCGCGCATCCGCTGGGTCCCGGCCTCGGGCGCGAAGGTCAGGCCGCTGATGCCGACGCTCTTGATCTCGTCGAGCAGCTCCTCGTTGAGGCCGTAGGCGCGCAGGCTGGCGATGCCGAGCTTGATCTTGCGGCGCTTGAGCTCGGGCACCAGCTCCTTGATCAGCGGGTCGATGCACGAGACGTCGGCGGTGCTCAGCGCGGTGAGGCTGGTCTCGGAGAAGCCGGCCGCGTCGACGCCGTCGAGCACGGCCTTGACGATCTGCTTGGGGTCGCGCTCGCGGACCGGCCGGTAGATGATGCCGGCCTGACAGAAGCGGCAGCCCTCGGTGCAGCCGCGGGTGATCTCGACGCTGGCGCGGTCGAAGATCGCCTCGGCGTAGGGGATCGGGAAGCGGGTAGGGAACGGGAACTGATCGAGATCGCGCACGTAGACGCGCGTGACTCGCTCGGGCACGCCGAGCGCGCGGCCCTCCTCGGTGGGGCCGCCGACGACGAGCAGCTCGCTCCGCGCGTCGCGCTCGACGGCGTAGAAGGTGGGCGCGTAGATGCCGGGCGTGCGCGCGGCGGCGGCCAAGATCTCGCGCCGCGGCCGGCCCTCGCGGCGCATACGGCCGATCGTGCGCAAGAGCTCGGGCAGGACCTCCTCGGCCTCGCCGACGAGGAAGAGGTCGACGAAGGGGGCCAGCGGCTCGGGGTGCGTGGCCGTGGGCCCGCCGGCGAGGACGATCGGGTCGGCGTCGCCGCGATCGGCGGAGCGCAAGGGGATCCCGCCGAGGTCGAGGTTGAGGAGGACGTTGGTGTAGCTGAGCTCGTACTGCAGGCTGAAGCCGACGACGTCGAACTCACGCAGCGGGGTGGCGGTCTCGAGGCTGACGAGCGGGAGACCCCGCGCACGCAGCTCGGCCTCCATGTCGGTCCACGGGCTGAACGCGCGCTCGCACACGAGGTCGGCGTGACCGTTGACGAGGTCGTAGAGGATCCGCGTGCCCAGGTGGCTCATGCCGATCTCGTAGAGATCGGGGAAGGCGAGGACGAAGCGACACGCGAGCCCGGCGCCCGACTTGCGGATCTGCTGCTCCTCGCCGCCGAGGTAGCGCCCGGGCTTCTCCACGCGCCCGAGGAATTCGGCGTAAGGATGTTCGGCCATGACGAACCGCCCTTTTAGCCGAAACGGCGGCCCCGCACCACTGCAGCCGCGCCGGGCGCACCGCCCCCTTGCCGAGGGCCGCCCGTGACCCAAGAATGCCTGCCGTGAAGGACCTGTACTCAGTCCTGGGCGTGCCGCGCACTGCCGACGAGAAAGAGATCAAGCGGGCGTTCCGCAAGCTGACTCAACAGCTTCACCCGGACAAGAACCCGGGCGACAAGAAGGCGGAGGAGAAGTTCAAAGAGGTGTCCGGCGCCTACGAGGTGCTGGGCGACGCTCAGCGGCGCAAGAACTACGACGAGTTCGGCGACATGAGCCTCACTCAGGGCTTCGATCCCGAGCGCGCGCGGGCGTACCAGCAGGCGACGCGCGGCGGGGCGGGCGCAGGCGCACGGCCGGTCCCGCGGGGTTCGGCGGGGGCGGGTTCGACGCCGACGGCCACTTCAACTTCCAGAACTTCGGCGACGCGCGCGGGGTGTCGTTCGACGACCTGCTGTCGCAGCTGTTCGGCGGCGGCCGCGTCGTCGACCCGGCGGCGCGCGCGGGCCGGCGCCCGGTCAGCACGCGCGGCCACGACATCGAGGGCGAGATCACGATCGACTTCTCGCAGATGCTGCGCGGGGCCGTGATCCCGCTGCGCATCGAGTCGCAGGAGGGCGGGCGCGCACGCTCGACGTCAAGGTGCCGCCGGGGATAAGCGACGGCGGCAAGCTGCGGCTGCGCGGTCAGGGCGGCCCGGGCGACCCGGCGGGCGACATCCTCCTGACGGTGAGGGTCGCGCCGCACCCGCGCCTCAAGCGCGACGGCAACAACCTGCAGATGAGCCTGCCCGTGACCGCGCTCGAGGCGGTGCGCGGCGGGCCGGTCGACGTGCCGACGCCGGCCGGGCCGGTGACGCTCAAGCTGAAGCCCGGGAGCCAGAACGGGCAGACGCTGCGGCTCAAGGGGAAGGGCATCGCGCCGCCGAACGCCGAGGTCGGCGACCTGCTGGTGACGCTCGACGTGCGCCTCCCCACCGCGACCGACCCCGAGCTCACCGCGGCGCTGGAACGCCTGCAAGGGCACGAGAACGTGCGCGGCGAGCTCGAGCTGTAGAGGTCGCCGCGTGCTATGCCTTGCGCGTGACCGTTCGCCTGCCGATCGTCCAAGCCGAGGCCGAGCCCGCGCCCGCGCCGCGCAAGCGTCACCCCGACTGGCTGCGCGTGCCGATGCCGGGCGGCGACGGCTATCAGGCGCTGCGCAGCATGGTCAAGGAGCTCGGGCTGCACACGGTGTGTCAGAGCGCGAGCTGCCCCAACATCGGCGAGTGCTGGAACCACCGCGCGCTGACGATCATGATCCTCGGCGACATCTGCACCCGCTCGTGCCGCTTCTGCGACGTGGCGACGGGGCGGCCGCTGCCGGTCGATCACGGCGAGCCGGCGCGCGTGGCGACGATGCTGGCGGCGCTCGAGCTGAACCACACGGTGATCACGTCGGTCGACCGCGACGACCTGCGCGACGGCGGGGCCGGGATCTGGGCCGAGACGCTGCACGCGTGCCACGCGGCGGCGCCGGACATGACGATCGAGGTGCTGGTGCCCGACTTCAAGGGCGCGCTCGCCGACGTCGACACGGTGCTCGACGCCGGCCCCGACGTGTTCGCCCACAACCTCGAGACGGTGCCGCGGCTGTCCCGCGAGGTCCGCGTGCAGGCCCGCTACGACCGCTCGTACTCGGTGCTCCGGCGGGCCCGCGAGCGCGGGGCGCTGGTCAAGACGGGCTTGATGCTGGGGCTCGGCGAGGAGCTCGCCGAGGTCCGCGAGGTCATCGACCAACTGGGCGAGCTCGGGCTGACGATCTTGACGCTCGGGCAGTACCTGCAGCCGAGCAAGAAGCACCTGCCGGTGCACCGCTACGTCCACCCCGACGAGTTCGCCGAGCTGAAGCGCCACGCGCTGGCGGCCGGCATCGTCCACGTGGAGAGCGGACCGCTGGTCCGCAGCAGCTACCACGCGGAGGGCCAGGCCGAGCTGATCCGCCGCCTGCAGGCGGGGGCCGGCAAGATCGGGTTCGCCAGCCTGCGCCCGCCGCCGGCTTGAGGATGGTTTTCAGGACATGCGCGAAGGTGCATGTCCTTTCAGACATGTCGAAACGCCCCGGAGGACTCCGATGCAGCTCGAGCTGATCAGCCACGCCCTGTGCCCGTTCGTCCACCGCGCCTGCATCATGCTGCGCGAGAAGGGGTCGAGTACACCCGCCGCGACGTCGACCTCGACGCCAAGCCGGAGTGGTTTCTGGCCCTGTCGCCGCGCGGCAAGGTGCCGGTGCTGGTGGCCGACGGCACGCCGCTGTTCGAGTCGGCGGCCATCGTGGAGTTCCTCGACGAGACCCACCCGCCGCCGGTGATCCCGACCGAGCCGTTCGCGCGGGCGCGCCAGCGGGCGTGGGTCGACGTGGCGAGCGAGCTGCTGATGGGCCAGTACCGCGTGATGACGGCGGCGACGCAGGCGGACTTCGAGGCGGCGGCGAAGACCGTGACCGCGACGCTGGCCCGCTACGACGAGGCGCTGAAGAAGGGCGACCTGGCGGGCGACGAGTTCAAGCTGGTCGAGGTGGCGGTCGCGCCGGCGATGTTCCGCTTCGCGCTGCTCGCGGCCCGCACGGGCTGGGCGTTCTGGGCCGCCGGCTCGAAGGTCGAGGCGTGGGCGCGGCGCCTGGCGAGCCGGCCGTCGGTGACGTCGTCGGTGGCCGAGGACTTCCCGGAGCGGTTCATGAAGCTGCTGGCCGACAAGAACAGCTACATGGCGAAGGTCCGCCCGGCGAGCTGAAGGAGCGCGAACCATGCACATCGACGTCGTGTCCGACATCGCCTGCCCGTGGTGCTTCATCGGCATCGAGCGGCTCGAGCGCGCGCTGGCCGAGACGAAGGCCGAGGCGACCGTGACGCTGCACCCGTACCTGCTCGACCCCGACGGGCCGGACAGCGGGACGGACCTGCGCGAGCGCCTGCGCCAGAAGTTCGGCGGCGACCCGACGCCGGCGTTCGCCAACGTCGAGCGCGCGGCCCGGGAGACGGGCATCCCGCTCGACTTCACGAAGGTGCGCATGGGCTACCCGACGCTGCGCGCGCACACGCTGCTGCGCCACGCGGAGGCGCGAGGGAGCCAGCGAGCGCTGTCGCGGGCGCTGTTCGGGGCGTACTTCCTCGAGGGCAAGAATGTCGCCGACCCGGCGGTGCTGGCGGAGATCGCGGGGCCGCACGGATTTTCGGCCGAAGAGGTGGCGCGGCTGACGAGCGACGCCGAGGAGCTGGCGCAGACCCGCCAGGAGGCCGAACACGCGGCCCGCAGCGGGGTCCGCGGGGTGCCGCTGTTCATCTTCGACGGCCGCGCGGCGATCTCGGGGGCCCAGCCGGAGGCGGTGTTCCGCGAGGCGATCCGCAAGGCCGCGGGCTGAGCGCGGGGCATGTTCTTCAGAACATGCTCGATAGCGCATGTCCTGAAGAGCATGCGCGTTGCGTCATGTCCGTAGGGACAGTTTGCGCAGGAGGGCCGGGTCGAGCGAGCCGGTGACGTCCGGGCGGTGGAAGTCCGGGCGCGCGCCGGCGGCGGGGATGGCCGAGAGGTAGCGGCGGGCCTCGCCCTGGCCGTGGATCGCGTGGGCGTTCCAGCGGGCGAGGCCGGGGGCAAGAGGTCCGGAGAGACGACGGCGCGACCGCGCCAGCGGCCGTTCGCCGGCGGCTCGGCGACGAACGCGACGTCGACGGTGGCGACGAGGTTGCGGACGCCGTGGAGCTGGAGCGCGAGGGAGTGGCCGTGGGGGCCGAACTCGAGCTCGAGGTAGCGATCGTCGGGCGCGTGGAGGAACAGCTCGACGACCTCGAAATTCCACAGGCCGGGGTCGAGCCAGATGGGGCAGGTGGCGGTGGGTCGTCGTGGAACGGGGCGTCGACGGCGATCTCGAGCGCGCCGGCGCGAGCGTGGAGGTCGAGGAAGATCCGCTCGGACGGGGCCGCTGCGCTGCCGTCCCACAGGCGATCGATGACGAGCTGCACGCGGACAGGGTAGCCTCGGTCGAGGCGCGCCGCGTCGCCGAGGAGCGCCGCCAGCGTGGCCTCGCTCGGCGGGCCGCGTCACCGAAAAGCGCCGAGTCCAGCGCGGCCGCGGCCAGCGTATGTAGTCGGCGAGCGCGGCGTCGCCGAGGATCGCCGAGTAGAGGGCGGGGGCGGGGTCGAGGGCGGACGCGGGGGCGGCCAGCAAGAGCACGGCGTGGTCGCCGAGGCGGCGCTCGACGACCCGCGCGATCGTCTCGCCGTTGCGCTGCAGGGTGTAGTTGACGAAGCCGGCGAAGGCCGGGGCGGGCGCGTCCTCCGGGCGGATGACGAGCTCGCGCGCGAGGGCGGGGGCGAGGGCGAACAGGGCGCTGCCCTCGGCCGGGGCGTCGGGGACGACGACGAACTGGACGAGGTAACCGCCGCGCAGCGCCTGGGTGTCGAGCCAGCCGGGGAACACCTTCAGCAGCGGGTGGCGGCGATCCTCGGCCTCGACGCGCTCGAAGCTGGCGGGCAAGGCGAGGGCGACGCCGTTCTCGCTGACGCGGCGGTCGCGGTGGGCGGCGGCGAAGGCGATCGGGTCCTCGCGCGCGACCTGGACGGCGCCGAGGCCGACGACGGCGATCGCCGCCAGGCACAGGGCGGCGAGCGGGCGGCGGGTCCAGCCGGGCAGGGTCGGCGGCATCAGCAGGGTGAGGACCGAGGCGACGAAGGCGGCTGTCCCGAGAGACAGGGGCGTCGAGCGCAGGCCGTAGACCCCGGGGATGCAGGCGAACACGTGGGCGCCGAGCAGGAACAGCAGGGTGAGGACGACGCTGCGGCGGACCGTCGACAACAGGCCCGGGGTGCGCGCGGGCAGCAGCGTCCACAGGGTGGCGACCAGCACCGAGACCGCGAGGGCGTTGCCGCCGCCGATCACCTGGGCGGGATCGGGGTCGGCGACGGCGGCGGCCCACATGCCGGCGGCGCTGCCGAGGATGGCGATGAGTCCGGTGCGGGCCCAGCCGTGGATGCGCTCGAGGACATGTCCTGCGAGCCAGATGGAGTAGCAGTCGAGCAGCAGGCCGAGGAGGTCGGCGTGGACGAACGGGGCGGTGAAGAGGCGGCCCCAGCTGCCCGCGCGCCACAGCTCGCCGGTCAAGGCGCCGGCGCGCAGGAGGCCGACGCCGGCCCACCCGGCCGCGAGCGTGATCGCGTACCACCCGGCCGAGACGGCGATCAGGGCGGTGGTCATGAAGAGCGGCTGCAGCCGGCGGGTGGCGCTGCGCTCGCGGACGGCGGCGCGGAAGCGTTCGCCGACGGCCTGGACGAATTCGTGGAGCTCGGGCTCGAACACCGGCGCGGGGTCGTCGAGGTGGGCGCGGGCGGTGCGGGCGGCGGCGGCGAGGCGGGTCTCGCTGCGCCGCGCGAGCCCGGGGACCTGCTGCAGCAGGGCGTCGGCGCGGACCGGGTCCCCGGCGCGGGCGGCGGCGATGCCGAGGAAGAGCGTGGCTGTCCCCGGGGACAGGCCGAGCCTCCGCCCGCGGTCGCGCGCCAGCGCGTCCTCGACCACCCCGAGCGCGCCGGCGTGGGCGAGGAAGGTGAGGCGCGCCTGGGCCAGCAGCTCGGCGGCGCCGGTCTCGCTGCCGAGCGGGCCGTCCTCGATCGACCGCAGCAGCGCGGCCGCGGCGTCGTGACGGCCGAGCTCGCCGAAGGCGCGCAAGATCCCGAGCGCGAGCGTCGGCCGGACCGAGGCGTAGCTGGGGTGGAAGTGGCTCTCGTAGTGCGTCACCGCCTCGCTCCAGCGGTGGTCGAACAGCAGCATGGCGACGATCTGCTCGTGGATCACGGCCAGCTCGGCCGGGTCCTCGGCGGCCGCCACGAGGCCGCGGAAGTAGGCGAGGGCGGCGTCGGCACCGTCGCGGTCGAGGAGGGCGAAGCCGCGGAGGATCTGCTGCTGACGCCCGAGGCCGGCGCCCGGCATCAACATGGCCCGAAGGCCAGACAGGCGCACGGCCAGGCGCGGGCGCCCGAGCGCGAACATCTGTCGGGCCCCGCGCTCGAGCGCCGCGGGGGCGATCACCGTCAGCGCGCACAGGCAGATCGCGACTGTCCCGAGGTACCTGTCCTCGTAGACGATCGCGGTGAAGGTCAGGACGAGCTGCAGCGCCAGCACCGCCGCGTAGACCCGCGGCCCGCCGGGCCGACGGATCGTGCGGAGGAGGACCATCGCGAGGATCAGCCCCGCGAGGACCAGGAGGTTCTGATAGAGCGCCACGCCGACCTTAAGCCTGCATCTCCACGTGACCCATGCGCCGGAACTTGGCGTAACGCCGCTCGAGCCGGTCCTGGACCGAGAGCGCGGCGAGCTCGCCGTAGTGGCGGCGCAGGGCGTCGTGGAGCGCGGCGGCGGTGGCGGGGAGCCCGCGATGGGCGCCGCCGAGCGCCTCGGGCACGACCTCGTCGCAGATCCCGAGGCCGACGAGGTCCTGCGCGGTCATCTTGAGCTGCTCGGCGGCGGTGCGCTCGGCCTCGGCGTCCTTCCACAGGATCGAGGCGCAGCCGCGCGGCGAGATGACCGAGTAGACCGCGTGCTCGAGCATGAGGATCCGGTCGGTGACGCCGATCGCCAGCGCGCCGCCGGAGCCGCCCTCGCCGATGACGACGGAGATCGAGGGCACGCGCAGGCCGGCCATCAGCTCGAGGCAGGTGGCGATGGCCTCGGCCTGGCCGCGCTCCTCGGCGCCGATGCCCGGGTAGGCGCCGGCGGTGTCGATGAGGCAGAGCAGCGGCAGGCCGAACTGGTCGGCCATCTTCATCAGCCGCTGGGCCTTGCGGTAGCCCTCGGGGCGGGCCATCCCGAAGTTGCGGTGCAGGTTCTCCTTGGTGTTGCGGCCCTTCTGCTGGCCGAGCACCACCACCGAGCGGCCGTCGAGGCGGGCGATGCCGCCGACGATCGCAGGGTCGTCGCCGAAGGCGCGGTCGCCCTTGAGCTCGACGAATTCGGTGAGGATCTCGCCGATGTAGTCGAGGGTGTAGGGGCGATCGGGGTGCTTGGCGAGTTGCAGCTGCTCCCACGGCGTGAGCGCGGCGAACCGCTCGCGCTGCAGCTCCGCGGCCTTCTGCTCGAGCCTGGCGATCTCGTCGGCCATCTCGCTGCCGGCGCCCGACAGATCCTTGAGCTCGCGGATCTTCGTCTCGAGCTCCACGATCGGGCGCTCGAACTCCAACACTTTGCCGCTCATGTCAGCTCCCCCGCGAGGAACGCCGCGGCCTCGGCGGCGATGGTGTCGGCCTGGCGCTCGAGCTCGACCTGGCTCAAGAGCCAGATCGGCCGCGAGACCGCGATCGTGCGCGCCGCCGTCAGCTGATTGCGGAAGTAGGTGCGCTGGCGCCGGGCGTAGCGCCGCGTCTCCTGCTTGATGGCGGCGACGGCGTCGCCGAGGCTCTGGCCGGCGAGGTGGTCGAGGATCTGGCGGTAGCCGAGGCTTCGCATGCTTCGATGGCGCGAATCATACCCAGCAGCGACGAGGTTGGACACCTCGGCGACGAGGCCGGCGCGGATCATCGCGTCGCAGCGGTCATCGATCGCGCGGTCCAGAGCGGTGAAGTCGGGCTCGAGGACCACGGTGGCGAGGCGAGCTCGCGCACGCGGCGGATCTTCGGCGCGGACGAGGCTCACGGGCCTTTCGTGCGCTTCGCACAGCCACAGCGCTCGCAGGGCGCGCACGACGTTGCGCGGGTGAATCGCGGCTGCGGCCTGGGGATCGCGGCGCTGCAGCTCCGCGTGTACGGCGCCCGCGTGCTCGCGCTCGCTTGCTTCCCACTGCGCAGTGAAGCTCGCGCGCCGCGGATCGCTCGCGGGGGCGTCGGCCTGCGGATCGGCGCCGCTGTACGTGTACGCGACTGCGCGCAGGTAAAAGCCGGTGCCGCCGGCGAACAGGCCCGGGCGTTGCGCGAGCAATTGCCACGCGGCCTCCTGGTAGTCCCCCGCGCTGAACTCGGCGTCGGGCTCGACGAGGTCGAGCAGGTGATGCGGGACGCGTTCGCGCGTGGCGGCGTCGACCTTCGCCGAGCCGATGTCGAGGCCGCGATAGATCTGCACCGAGTCGCAGCAGAAGATCGGCAGGTGCAGGCGCTCCGCGAGCGCGACCGCGAGGCGTGATTTTCCAGACGCGGTCGGGCCGACGACCGCGAGCAGGCGCGGCAGATCGTCCGCGCGATCCGTCGCGCCTTCTACGGTCATCATTCGCCTCCGAGCAACGCGGTCGCGGTCCAGCGGCGGATCCCCGGCACCGAGTCGAGCGCGGCGCCGGCGTCGACGAGCTCGGCGAGCCAGCGGCGGGCCAGGCGGGGCGCCGGATCGCCGCCGTGCGTGGCCGCGATCGCGTCGAGCAGGCCGCGTTCACGCGCGGCCCTGTCGCCGTCGCCGGAGCGGATCCGCAGCCACGGGACGATCCGGGCCACCAGGTCGGCCGCGTCGGCGTCGTCGACACAGTGACGCAGGTGGGCCGGTACGCCGCGCACGACCACGGCGTCGTCGCCGAACACGTCGAGGTCGACGCCGAGGCCGAGCAGCTCGGCGCGGGCGGCCTGGATCAGCGCGACGTCGGCGGCGGGGCGCTGGACCACCGCCGGCGACAGCAGGCCCTGCACGGCGACGGCGCGCCTACCGACCAGGTCGCGCTGCAGGCGGAGGTAGACCAGGTGCGAGCGGACGCGCCGGAGGTCGACGGCGAGCAGCGCGTCGCGGTCGGCGAACACGGCCACCGGGCCCGGCAGGCAGGCGAGCAGGGCCGGGATGTCGGGCCGCTGCGGCGCGGCCGCGGGCGCACCGGCCTGTCCGCCGGGACCGGTCTGTTCGCGCATGTCCCTTGCGCCAGGCACGTCGAGCGCCAGCGGCAGCGCCGCAGACGAGGCGTCGCGCTCGGGTTCAGACGGGCGCGAAGCGGCGCCGTCGGGGCGGAGCGCGGCGGCGGCGTCCATGACCGCCCGCTTGTGGCGGTCGTAGCCGTGGTCGAGGGCGCGCGTGCTCAGGCGGTAGGCGCCCGGGCGCCGCTCCTCGGACGCGGGCGGCGGCGTGGGCGGTGGATCGGGCTGGCGCTCCGACCAGCGCAGCAGCGGGTCGCTGCCGGCGTCCAGGTCGGGCGGGAACTCGCCGCCCGCTCGCTCGATCCACGCGGCGGCCCGCTCGCGGGCGGGGTCGTGCTCGCTCGCGGCCCCGGCGCGGGTCAGCCAGGCGGCCGAGGCCTCGTCGGGCATGTCTTCAGGGACAGGTCGGCCGGGAGCGGAGCGGAGGGACATGTCCCCGGGAGCAGGTGCGGCCGCGGGGCGGAGGGACGTGTCCCCGGGAGCAGGTGCGGCTGCGGGGCGGAGGGACGGGTCCGGGGCGCCGGTATCTTCGCGGGAGGACCGGGCGGCCCGATCTCGGCCGGACATGTCCTCGGGAACATGTCCTTCGGGGCTGGTGCCATTCGAGGTCGAACCTGGATCTCGGGACATGTCCCGAGAGACATGGTCGAATGTAGGGCGAGCGGCAGACGGGCCGGCGCTGGGCGACATGTCCGAAAGGACATCGCGGCGGCCGCTCGGCGCGGAGGCGTCCGACGGGGCATCGACGTCGTGCGAAAGGGCGGAGCCGGGACGGACGTCGTCGCGGCGACCGCGGGCCGCGGACATGGCCGAAGGGGCAGGCTCGTCGGCGAGCGGGTCGAGGCCGGGCCTGGCCCGGGTGTCGTCGCGGCCGCTCGCCGTGGAGGCGCCGGAGGACATGTCCGGAGAGACATCTGCGCCGCCTGCTCGAGAGGACATGTCCCTGGAGGCAGCCGGTGCGGAGGCGAGATCGAGGTCCCAGCCAGCCTCGCCCGGCGGCGCGGGGAGCGGTCCGGAGCGCGGCGCGGGGAGCGGCCCCGAGCCGGAGCGGGCCGCCGGGCGCGGGCCGGACCCCGGGCGCGACGTGGGCGCAGCGGGGAGGTCGGTCTCGACGAGCGGGCGACGGGAAGCGTCGATCGAGGCCTCGGCGCGGCTCAGCCAGGCCTCGGCCTCGGCCCGGCGACCCGCGGCGGCGACAGCGGCGGCCTGCTGGGCGCGGCGCACGGCGGGTCCGACCGCATCATCATCTTCAGGAGAGAGAGCCTCGGCGGAGGCGGCGCGGCCGTCGTCGTCGGGCCGGCGCAGGGCCGCAGACCGTCCCGTGTCCCTGCGCCGGGTGTCCGGCTCGCCGGGCTCGGCTTCGTCCGCGTCCTCGTCGTCGCGGGCCGCACGACGCCAGGCGCTCGCGGGAGGTTGCCGCGCTTCCGCCGAAGCCTCGTCGTCGCGGCCGGTGCGAGGCGAGTCGCCGACGCGGACCGGCGCGAAGCCGATCGGGATCGCGCCGGCGCGACCGGGAGGCACGCCCGCCGGAGCGGCGCGCCCGGCCTCGCCCGCGGCTGGCGCATCGGACATGGTCGTCGCGACATGTCCCGAAAGACTGGCGAGCTCGCCGGCCCACGGCGCGGCGGCGACGGCGGCGGCGAGAACCCGGCGCACCGCCGCGTAGATCTGCTGCGGCTCGCTGAAGCGGACCTCGGCCTTCTGCGGGTGGACGTTGACGTCGACCGCGCCGGCGGGCGGCTCGACGAACAGGCAGGCCGAGGGGGCCTCGCCGCCGAGGCCGTAAGCCTGGGTGAGGATCTGCGCGAGGCTGCGCTCCCGCACGACGCGCTGACGCGTGATGAGGTAGGGGCTGCCGCGACCGCGGGCGGCGGCGGTCGGGTGGGGCAGGTAGGCTTCGACGCGGATGCCGTCGTCCTCGCCGCGGAAGGCGAAGAACGGACCGGCGACGCGGCGCTCGAGCACCTGAGCCACACGGCCCTCGGGGGTGGTGCGCGGCAAGTTGAGCAGCTCGCGCTTGCCGTGGCGCAGGGTGAAGTGCACGCCCGGGTGGACGATGGCGAGGCGCAGCAGGGTGTCGCTGCAGTGGCCGACCTCGGTCGCCTCGGCGCGCATGAACTTGCGCCGCGCCGGCAGGTTGGCGAAGAGGGCGTGGACGTCGATCTGGGTCCCGACCGGCATCCCGGCCGGGGTGAGGGTGGGGGCCTCGCCAGGGATGCCGTGCAAGTGGACGCCCACGGCGGCGCCGGGCTGGCGGCTGCGCAGGTCGACCCGCGCGACCGCGGCGACGCTGGCGAGCGCCTCGCCGCGGAAGCCGAGGGTGGTGATGTCGGCGATGTCGGCGGCGTGACGCAGCTTGCTGGTGGCGTGGCGGGTGACGGCCAGCAAGAGGTCGTCGGGGTGGATCCCACGGCCGTTGTCGCGGACGGAGATCCGGGCCATGCCGCCGTCCTCGAGCTCGACGTCGACGCGGGTGGCGCCGGCGTCGAGGCTGTTGTCGACCAGCTCCTTGATGACCGAGGCGGGCCGCTCGACGACCTCGCCGGCGGCGATCTGGTCGATGACCAGGGCCCCGAGCACGGCGATCCGACCGGAGGCGGCAGGCGCGGGCGAATTCACGCGGATAGTTAGGCCGACCGGAGCCCGCCGCGCAAGGCCCCGCGCGTAAGCGCGCCCGCCGCGGCCCGGGCAGGCTATGGTGGCGGACCTGCCTCCCATGGACCTCCGCGCGTTCTTTACGACCTTCGGCCTCGTGTTCCTCGCCGAACTCGGCGACAAGACCCAGCTCACCACGATGAGCATGGCGGCGTCGAGCGGCCGCCGCTGGCTGGTGTTCGCCGCGTCGGCGCTCGCGCTGGTGCTGTCGAGCCTCGTCGCGGTCCTGGCCGGCGAGTGGCTGCGCGGGCGCGTCGATCCGGTGCTGATCGAGCGCGTCGCCGGGGCGCTGTTCGTGATCCTCGGCGGCTGGATGCTGGCCGCGACGTTCGTCGGCAAGTCGTGACGCGCAAGCCGGCGGTCGCTCGCCCGGTGAACACGCCGCCGCTTCGGTGCATGTGCAGCGACACGAGCGAGCGAGCGGCCCGGATCTTCCTTCTTAATGGAAAACGGGCCGCGCCGGCCGGCGCGGCGGCCGACGACGACGCGCCCGAGAACGCGTCAGTCGGCGACGACGCGGTTGCGGCCGGTCTGCTTGGCCTTGTAGAGGCGCGCGTCGGCCTTCTTGATCAGGTCGTCGTAGGTGGCGATGTCCTGCGTCAGCTCGGCGACGCCGATCGAGATCGTGACCGGGATGTGGCGGCCCTCGAACATGAACTTCGACTCCGCAATCATCGTGCGGATCTTCTCGGAGAACTGGGTCGCGCCGCGGATGTCGATCTCGGGGAGGATCATCGCGAACTCCTCGCCGCCGTAGCGCGCCAGCACGTCGACCTTGCGGGCCCGCTCGCGCACGACGTCGGCCACCTCGCGCAGCACGAAGTCGCCGGCGCGGTGGCCGAAGGTGTCGTTGCAGGCCTTGAAGAAGTCGATGTCGAACATCACCAGCGCGAGCGGGCGGTCGTACCGGCGGGCCCGCGACAGCTCGCGCTCGAGCGTCTCGAGGAAGTAGCGCTTGTTGAAGATCTGGGTCAGGCCGTCGACCGTGGAGAGGCGGTAAATCTCTTCGTGGTAGAGGCTCTCGACGTTGTCGCCGCTGAGGAACTTGAAGATGGCGCGCCCGATCTTGATAAGGTCGCCGTCCTTGAGCCAGGCCTCGTGGATCTTGTGGTCGTTGACGTAGGTGCCGTTGGTCGACTCGTTGTCGCGGAGCTTGACCCCGTGATCTTCGACCCGCAGGGTCGCGTGCGTGCGCGAGACGCTGTCCTGGCTGACGCAGATGTCGTTGAGGGTGCCGCGACCGATCGTCATCTCGCGCCCGTCGATGTGGTACTTGCGGCCGAGCTCGGCGCCGTAGATGACGACGAGACAGGCCTCCTTCTTGGGGCCCTTGCCGCCGCCCTCGTCGCTCTTGTTGATGACTGTAACGATCGTCTCGTCCCGCATAAGCCCGCGGCAGTCCAGGGGGCGCCCCCTCTGCGCCGGTCAATACCAGAGCCGGGGAACGACGCGGAGCGCGGGGGGTGATTCTGGTGCGACGCAGTCCGGCGATGTAGGCTCGTTATGGCGCGTGCGGGCCGACACCCCCCGTCTCAGGTCACGCTTCATAAGTGCTTGAGATGACAGGTTTTCCGGGCACCTTCGCGCCTCGCGCGCCAGCTCCGACGCGGCAGCGATCTCGCGAACTTTGCCGAGCCCGCAGGGGCGCTGCTATGACCCTCCGACATGTCGGCCCCCAACACCCGACTCAGCGGACTCGGCGCGCTCTTCTTCGTCGGAACCCTCGGCGCCATCGCGTTCTACGTGCAGCGCCAGGAGGTCCCGGAGACGCACGACGTGGTGCGCACCGCGGCGACGGGGACGCAGGCGGCGCCGGAGGAGGCGCCGGTGGCCGCGCTGCCGTGGCAGGACCGACTCGACCTCGCGGCCGCCACGCCGGCGCCGCTCGGCGCCGAGGCGCCGACCCCGGCCAAGGTGACGAAGACCGCGGATCCCGACTTCCCGACGCTCGCCACCGATCTGGCGCGCACGCGCCTGGTCCAGGAGCTGAGCGACGGCCACCGGATCCTCTACACGCTCGACCCGGTGCTGCAGGACGCGGCGCTGCAGATCTTCCGCAACCGCGAGGTGCCGTACGCGGCCGCGGTGGTGCTCGACGTGCGCGACAACGCGGTGCTCGCGCTGGCCGGTCACTCGAGCATGGACCCCGAGGTCGACCCGCTGGAGATCGTGACGACGGCGTGGGCGCCGGCGGCGTCGACCTTCAAGCTGGTGACCGCGGCCTCGCTGCTGGCCAACAAGCACGTCAACACCAAGACGCGGGTGTGCTTCAGCGGCGGTCTCCACGGCATCACCGACGACCTGCTGCTCGACGACCCGCGCCGCGACGAGCGCTGCGACGACCTCGGCGGCGCCGTCGCCCACAGCCACAACGTCGTGATCGCCAAGCTCGCGCTCAAGCACCTGAGCGCCGACTCGCTGCAGGCGACCGTGCGCTCGTTCAAGTTCGACAGCGACATCCCGTTCGAATTCCCGGTCGAGCGCTCGCCGGCGCTGATCCCGGCCGACGCGAAGGAGCGGGCCAAGGTCGCGGCCGGGTTCTGGCACGTCGACATGAGCCCGCTGCACGGGGCGCTGCTCGCCAGCGTGTTCGCCCGCGACGGCGTGTACCAGGCGCCGCACGTGATCTCCCAGGTGCTCGGGCCCGACGGCACCGACCGCACGCCGGCGCTGCCGAAGACCGAGCGCGTGCTGTCGAAGGACGTCGCCGAGGCGGTCGGCGCGATGATGGTGCGCACGACCACCGAGGGCACCGCGCGCGCGAGCTTCGTCGACCGCCAGGGCAACTCGTACATCGCCGAGACGCAGGTCGCCGGCAAGACCGGCAGCCTCACCGGCAAGCGCGCCCCGGGCCTCAACTACAACTGGTTCGTCGGCTACGCGCCGGCCGAGCGCCCGGAGATCGCGTTCGCGGTGCTCCTGGCCAACGAGCCGAAGTGGCAGATCAAGGCCCACTACGCGGCCCGCCGGCTCGTCCAGATCTACATGCAGCGGCGCGACTCGATCGCCGACCACCGCGTCGCCAAGCTGACCAAGAAGGGCGTCGAGCTGCCGGTCGAGGGCAAGAAGCCGGCGCCGGCCGCCAGCCCGAGCAAGCCCGCGCCGCCCGACGCCGTGGCCGCGCGCAAGGCCCCGGCCGCGCGCCCCGACCCGGACGCGCTGCCGCCGGTGCCCGGTCCTGTGGCAAGGCCGCAGGCGGCGAGCGGCAAGGCGCCGAGCGGCGTCTGAGTGCGCGCGGTCGTACGCGCCGGCGACGAGGCCGAGGGGCCTCCCGCTCGCGGACGCCGAGCGACGTCCGGCCGCGCGAGGCCGTACGCGCTTGCACCCGGCCCCGCCGCGCGGCAAAGATGACGCCGTGCGAGCCAGCGCCGCAGTCGTCCTCCGCGCCTCTCGCACGTGTCTCTCGGGGCATGTCCGATGGGCCATGTCTCTCGGGCTAGGTCTGACGATCTGCCTCTCGGGACAGCCAGCGATCGCGGCCCCGGCCGCGCCGCCGACCGAGGCGCGCGCGGCCTTCGAGGCCGGCGCCAAGGCGTACGCCGCCGGCGACTTCGACAAGGCGCTGGCGCAGTTCGAGCGGGCGATGGCGCTGCGGCCGTCGCCGAAGATCCACTACAACATCGGCGTGTGTCGCCAGCAGCTGATGCTCGCCGCCCGCGAGCGCGGCGACGTCGCGGCGGAGTCGCTGCACGCGGCCGCGGCGGTCGAGGCGTACAAGGCGTACCTCCGCGAGCTGCCCGAGGCGGAGGACCGCGTCGAGGTGGAGGCGACGATCCGCGATCTCGGCGGGACGCCGCATTCAGCTCAAAGCGATCCCATTCCCGCGGGCCGAAGGGACACCTGTCGGACGCGAGGATGCGGCGACGTCACCCGCACCTGTCCCCGCGCCGCCGCCCGTGCCTGTCCCCGATCCGGCACCCGTGGCCCCGCCGGTAGCCGGTGCGGACGCGCGCGACTCGACGTCGCCGCCGTCGCGATCGGCCGAGGTAACGCCGTTGTTCCGCGGTCGCGTGGGTGTGACCTTCGGACTTAACGGGCAGCCGCAAGTCGGCACGGCGCGGCTCGACGGCGCGGTGCAGGGCTTCGCGATGGGGCGGCTCGGCGGCTTCGTCGGCGCGCGACGTCGGGTCTACATCGGCGGCGCCGGGCTGCTCGCGGGCGCCGGCGTGACCGCGAACGACAAGCTCGCCCTGCAGATGCAAGCGGTGCTGCTCGACCTCGAGTACGCGCATCCGGTCGGTCGCGCGAGGCGAGTCGAGATCGTCGGCGGCGGCTTCCTCGTCGGCGCGCGCGAGACTCTGCGGATCCGCGCGGAGGCACAACGGCCGATCTGTGCGGCGCATTCCAGCAGTGCGCTCGTCAGTCAACGGGGCGGGGCGGGCGCGGGTGGACGGGTCGGTCTCCACGTGCTACTTGGAGCGCGCAAAAACCACGAGATCGGCGTGCGACTCTCCACCGCAATCCTCGGCTTCGGACAGGGCACGGCGGCCGCCGGCTGCGAGCCGCCGTTCTCTCAGCTCGATGTCCCGAGAGCCAGGTGGCTCGTCCTCGTCGACTCGGGTTACTCGTTCCGATTCTAGGTCGAACATGGTGTACACACCGCGACGGCGTGGCGCCTGGAGGCGGCACGCATGACCGCCTCCGACGCCGGACAGTTCTACCGCTGGCTCGAAGAGGCCGTGCCGCGAGCGGGCAGTCAGCGCTCCCTCGACAGTCAGGACACGACGCTCAGCCGCCGCGGCCTCATCATCCGCGCCGACAAGCGAGCCCGCGAGCTGGCCGGCCTCAAGGTCGGGGCCGGCGACGTGGTCGCGCTCAGCATGGGCAACGTGGCCGAGTTCGTGATCCTGCTGCTCGCGGTCAGCAAGCTCGGCGCGATCGCGATGCCGGTCGACCCGGCCAACGGCGACCGCAGCCTGCTGGCCGCGGCGCGCCGGATCCCGATCCGCGCCGTGCTCCGGCGCCCGCGCGGGCTGGAGAACTCGCCGCTCGAGTACCCGGAGGGCTACACGCTGCACTCGCGGCGCAAGCTCAGCGGCTCGTTGCTCGAGGTCGACGTGCTCGACTCGCCGGCCGAGCTGCGCGCGGCGGTGCCGGGGGACACCGAGTTCATCCTCGAGGCGGTGAGCCCCAACGGGGCGGTCCACGACATCTTCCGCAGCGGCGCGCACCTGCGCTGGCTCGGCGAGACCGCGGCGGCGCGGCTGGAGCTCGGCGCCGGCACGCACCTGGCCTGCTCGCAGGCGTTCACCAGCCCGCGCTTCTTCGACGCGGTCGTGCTCGGCTGGTTGGCCTCCGAGGCGCGCCTGGCGATGGCCGACAACCCGACGCTCGAGTCGGTGCTGCCGCCGCAAGGCACGTACGACCGGCTGGTGGTGGTCGACCTGCTGTACTCGCTGCAACGGACCGCGCGCGCGCTCAAGGCCGCGGGGGCCGAGCGCGAGCTGCTGGCCGTGATCCCGCAGGCCACGATCGCCACGTCGCACGGCAAGCTGCTCAAGCAGGTGTTCGGCGCGCCGCCCGTGCAGCTGCTCTGCCTCGAGGAGATCGGGATCCTCGGCAGCCGCATCATGGCCCGCAACGAGCGCTTCGAGCCGTCGCCCGGGGTCGAGCTGCGCCCCGGCAAGGCCAGCGACGGCGGCCACGAGGTGCTGGCGCGCTCGCCTCATCCGGTGCGCACGCGCCCGCTGCTGGCGGCCGGCGAGCCCGGCGGTCCGGTCGCCGGCGAGACGGCGTGGATCCACACCGGCTACGCCGGCCACTTCAACAGCGCCGGCTCGCTCGGCGAGGTACCTGGCCGAACGGACAGCCTCGTCAACCTCGAGGGTCGCCGCGCCAGCCTGCGCAGCATCGAGGCCGCCATGCGCAAGCACCGACGCATCACCGAGGCCGAGGCCGAGGTCGAGTACGACGTCGACGGCAACCCGTTCGTCCACCTGCGCTACCGCGCGACCGGCTCGACCGCCCTCGACGACCTCGAGGAGTTCATGGTCGCCGAGCTGCCGCCGTACCTGGTGCCGCGCGAGCACACCCGCCTCGACCCGCCGCCGCCCGACGGCGACGACGACTGAGCGGGACACCTGCCGCCCGGCCGCGGCGCGGGCGACATGTCCGAAGGGGCAGATGGACCTGCCCGAAAGAGCAGCCTCGGCGGGCGTCGCCGCTGAGCGGGCTGCACGTCGAGCGCGACGGGGCGGCTCGGCCGGCTTGTCGCGCCGCCGGCTTGTCGCGCCGCCTCGCCGCGGCGGTCAGCCGGCCGCCGGGAGGACCTTCTCGATCGCCGTCGTCACCTCGGGCGCCAGCGGGTCGACCGGGGACTCGAAGCGGGCGACCACGTGGCCCTTCGGGTCGATGAGGAACTTGGTGAAGTTCCACTTCACTTCGCCGCGGATGCCCTCGGGTGTCTCTTCGGTCAGGGTCTTGTAGATCGGCGCGATCTCGGGGCCCTTCGCGTGGACCTTGTTCATCATCGGGAAGTCGACGGCGAACTTGCTGGCGACGAAGTCCTTGATCTGGGCCGCGTCGCCCGGCTCTTGCCCGCCGAAGTCGTTCGAGGGGAAGCCGAGGACCACCAGGCCGCGGTCCTTGTAGCGGCCGTAGAGCTCCTGCAGCTTGGCGTACTGCGGGGTGAAGCCGCACTCCGAGGCGGTGTTGACGACCAGGACCGCCTTGCCGCGGAGATCGGCGAACTTCTGCTGGCCGCCTTCGAGCGTCTCGACGGTGTGGTCGATGACGGGGCCGTCGGCGGCGGCGACCGGGCTCGGCTTGTTCTCCGCCGGGGCGGCCTTGGCGGGCTCGGCCTGGGCGGGCTTCGCGGGGGTGGAGGAGGACGAGTCGCAGGCGACGGCGACCACGGCGAGGAGCGCGAGCGAGCGGAGCATGGGCGGCAGCATAGCGGAGGTGTGCGCTAAAGTGACGACCATGGCAGCCGATCGTCCCATGCTGGCGCGGGCCCTCGAGTTCGCGGCGGTCGCCCACGGCGACCAGACGCGCAAGGGCACGACGATCCCGTATGTCAGCCATCTCCTGCAGGTCAGCGGGCTCGTCCTGGAATGGGGCGGCGACCTCGAGCAAGCCGCGGCGGCGCTGCTGCACGACGTCGTCGAGGACACGCCGGTGAGCCTCGACGACGTCTTCGCGGCGTTCGGCTCGGGGGTCGGCGGCATCGTCGCCGACTGCACCGACACCTACGCCGACGACACGCCGGGCAACAAGCGGCCGTGGCTGGTCCGCAAGCGCGCGTACCTCGAGCGGCTGGGGACGGTCGCGCCGCGCAGCGCCCTGGTGATCGCCTGCGACAAGCTGCACAACACCTCGACGCTGCTCGTCGACCTCGAGCTGCACGGGGTGGCGACCCTGGCGCGCTTCAACGCGCCGGCGCCGAAGCAGCTGTGGTACTTCCGCTCGGTCGCGGCGGCGCTGAAGGGGCGCGTGCCGGACGGGCTGCAGGCCAGGCTCGGCGAGCACGCCGAGCGGTTCGCCGCGCTCACCGGCGCGATCGAGTGGCGCGAAGGCGAAGGGTAGCGAGGGCGCGCGGGCGAGCGGCCGGGACGACGCGGAGCCGCTCGACGCGGCGCCGCGGGGCAGTGGAGCCTGCGCTCGTCGCCCAGATCGGGATGTCGCTCGCGGAGTGCCCGAAGAGACATGTCTCTTCGGGAAGGTTCCAAGGGACATGCGCGAAGGCGCATGTCCCATGCGCCATGTCCCATGAACCAGCGCCCGAGCCGCCGGTCGGCGGGCTCGCGCCGGCGCTCAGCGCTGGAACGCCAGCGCCGGCACGCCGCCGAGCTCGAGCTGCAGGTGGCCGAGCAGGCGCAGGATGTAGAGCAGGGCCAGCAGCTCGTGCTCGTCGACGTCGAAGTCGTCGAGCAGCTCGGCGAGGGTGCGCGAGCCGTCGAGGCGCCCCAGCCAGGCCGACTCGCTCGGCTCGAGCATGAGCGTGGCGGTCAGCTCGGCGCGCCCGTCGTCGGTGCGGTGCTCGTAGGCGAGGCGCGGCAGCTGGTGGTGATCGCCGATCGCGTCCCACAGGCGGCGCAGCGGGATCCGGTGGCGGGCCGCGCTCATGATGATCGCGGCGGTCGAGCGATCGAGCGTGATGCGGTCGGCGGAGGTCCCGGGCTCGAACTGCCAGCTGCCCTCGTTCCACGAGAACATCGACTCGATCATGCGCAGGATCTGCTCGCCGAGCGCCTCGTTGAGCTCGCGCTCGTGGATGAGGCCGTTCTCGAGCAGGACCTCGCCGATCCGCTTGCCGGTCGAGCGCGCCAGCAGATCCTGGGCCTGGTCGTACTGCGCGCGCGTCAACAAGCCGCGGGCCAGCAGGCGGTCGGTGAGGCGGTCGCCGGCCTCGTTGCTGCGGGCGAACACCGGCACGCCGGCGACCAACCACAAGGTCTTCTCGAGCGCGCCCTTGCGCAGGCGCAGGCAGCCGCTGCGGGCCTCGCTGTGGAACTGCCACAGCAGCTCGGGCAGCGGGAAGTCGCGCAGGCGGCCGCCTTCGGGGCGGGTCTCGGCGCTCGCGTCGGGCGCCCGTGCGGGGGAAGCAGACTCTGCGCGGCTCGGATCGTGCGTATCCATTCTCGGCTTCGTCCGTCTGCGCCGGAGGCGCGTGCGCCACCAGGATAGACCACAACCCTGGTGTGCGTGGCGCCGGGGGCGGCGGGCTTCGCCGTGCGGGCGGGTGTGAGGCCGTGTGCGGGCGCGCACGTGAACCAGTGCGGGGTCCGCGAAGCCCTCGACGCGGGCGGCCGCGAGCTCGAGCACGGCCTGGCTGAAAGGACAGGTTCCATGCGCTATGTCCGAAAGGACAACCGGGACGTGCCCGCGCGTCCGGGCGCCCGGGCCGCGGGCCGCATCCGCGCGAGTGCAGGCGTCCTTGCTGGGCCGCGCGCCGCCGGGTTAAAACCGCCGGCCATGAGGCTCGCTCCGCTCGCCGCGCTCGCGCTGTCCGTCACCGCTTGCACCAAGCCGGAGGCCGCGCCGGCCCAGGACGCCAAGCCCGAGACCGCGCCGGCGGAGGCCGCAGCGCCGCTCAGCGCGGCCGGCGGCATCACCCCCGGAGCCGCGCGCGTGACGGAGTGCCCGCGCACGCTCGGCGGGGCGGAGACGCAGATCGATCGGGTGATCTCGAAGGACTGCGGGCCGGTCACGGTGGTCGAGGACTACCGCGTCGACAACGGCTCGCTCACGCTCGAGGCCGGCGCGACGCTGCAGTTCAAGGACGGGGCGGCGCTGATCGTCGGCGCGTCGGAGCCGGCCAAGCTGCTGGTCGCCGGCACGCCCGAGGAGCCGGTGACGCTGACGTCGGCGAGCGACAAGGCGGCGGGCGCATGGCGAGGCGTCGAGCTGTGGGACAAGGCGGCGCGCTCGCAGATCAAGGGCGCGGTGATCGAGTTCGCCGGCACCGAGGAGCGGGCGCTGCTGATCGCCGCGGCCGAGGTGGCGCTCGAGGGCTCGACGATCCGCGAGGCCCGCGGGCCGGCGATCCGCATCGAGGGCGCCGGCAGCCTGGCGGCGTTCGCCGGCAACACGCTGCGCAAGCTCGGCTCGAAGGCGGCGATCGTGACCCCGCCGGCAGGGCTGGTCGGGATCGCGGGCGGCAGCCGCTACGACGGCGAGGCGGTGGTGCAGGTGGTGGGCGGCGACGTGGCCGCGCCGACGACGTGGCCCAACCCGGGCGTGCCGCTGCGGCTGAACGAGGAGGTCAGGGTGGGCGGCGCCGGTCCGGAGCGGGCGGTGCTGAACCTGTCCCCGGGGACAGAGCTGCGCTTCGGGCCGGAGGGCCGGCTGTCGATCGGCGGCAGCGCCGACGGCGGCCTGGTGGCTCGCGGAAACTCCGAAGCGCCGATCACCTTCACTGCCGGCGACAGGCGTCAGGCCGGCGGGTGGGGCGGGCTGCAGATCTGGGCCCGCGGCGACGCCGAGCTCGAGCACGCGGCCTTCGAGTTCGGCGGCGGCGGCGACGAGGGCAACGCTGTGTTGGTGGTCGAGGACGGGGCGCTGTCGCTGCGCGAGACGACCTTCCGCAGCAACAAGGCCGGCGTGCTGGTGCGCGGCGCGGCGACGCTGCGGGCGTTCGCCGACAACCGCTTCGCGGCGACGCGGCGGGCGGTCGAGCTGCCGGCGAACCTGGTCGGCGCGCTCGGGGAGGGCAACGCGTTCGACAGCGACGGGCGCATCCTCGTCATGCCGGGTCCGGTGGCAGCCAAGGCGACGTGGGCGGCCCACGGCGCGCCGCTCGAGCTGACGGGCGAGGTCCAGGTCGCGGCCGAGCTGACCCTCGAGTCAGGTCTGCGCGTGCTCGCCGGACCGGAGGCGGCGCTCGTCGTCGGCGTCGACGCGCCGGCGGCCCTGCTGGCCCAGGGCACCGCCGACGCGCCGATCGAGTTCCGCGCGACCGCCGGGGTGTGGAAGGGCATCAAGCTGCACGGCAAGTCGCTGGCGAGCACGCTGCAGCACGTCCTGCTGTCGCAGACCGGCGCCGAGCCGGGCGTGTGGGTCGAGGCGCCGGTCGAGCTCCGCCTCGACAATGTGACCTGCTCGCAGTGCAAGGCGGCGGTGGTCGGCTGGCAATGCGGCGCGTCGGTGTCGCAGTCCGCAGTGCTGGCGACCGACGGGACGCCGGCGATCGACGCGCCGCCGCAGGGCTGCTAGCGGGGCAGGGGAGCGTCGCGCACGGCGGCCGTGAGGTGTTCGCTGCGATATGTCCGATCGCGCATGGCGCTGCGGCCATGTCGTTTCGCCGGCGCGTCATCGGCCTGCGGATGTCCGAGAGGACATGTCGCTTCGGACCGAAGACTTCGCTCGTCGGCGCGGCACCGACCCGCCGCCGATGGGCGAGCGCGCTCGAGAGCGCATGTCACTCGGACATGTCACCGCGCTCGAGCGCGGGGCGAGAGCGCACGGGGTCCTGCAGCGTCTGCGCGAGCTGCGGAGCGCCGCGCCTCGGCCCGACGCGGCCGACGCGGATCACAGGATGCCGAACTTCTCCGGCTGGACTTCGCGCAGCACGTCGCGGATGCGCGCCTGCAGCAGGTCGTCCTCGTACGGCTTCATCACGTAGCCGTGGGCGCCGTTGCGCAGGCCCCAGTAGCGGTCGCTCTCGCGGGCCATGGTGGTGACGAACACGAACGGCGGCACCTGGCCTGGAGGCAAGGTGGCCCGCAGGCGGCGGAGGATCGACAGGCCGCTCAGGCCCTCGAGCAGCACCTCGCTCAGCACCAGCGCCGGCTTGCGCTGCTCGATCAGCGCCAGGGCCACCTGCCCGTCGCTGGCCGCGTGGACCTCGAGCGACAGGTTCAGCTCCTCGGCAGGGACGCGCAGCAGCTCCTGCACGCGCGCCCGCTCGCGCGGGTCGGGGTCGGCGACGACGACGTGGCGCGGCTCGCTCATGCTGGCCTCACACCGTCACCGGCATGACCCGCTTGCGCACGAGGTTGGCCTTGGCGTGGCGGTACAGCACGCGCGCGACGGCGAAGGTGCCCGTGCGGGTCTTGCGCGCGATCTCTTTGACGCTGTTGCGGCCGTTCACCAGCTTCAGCACCGCGAGCTCGTCGCGCGGCAGCGCCTCGCGGCTCAGCTTGGCGACCTGCTCGTCGATGCGCAGGTACACGTCGTCGACGTCGGGGATGTGCGGGCCCATGAGCGCCTGCTCGTCGAGCAGGCGCAGGCCGTCGAGGAGGGCGTCGGCGATGGTCAGCTCGGCCCGGCCCTGGGCGGCTGCGGCGGTGGCCATCGGGTCGAGCTCGACGGTCGGCGTGAACGTGAAGGTGCCCTGCTTCCACGCGAGCAGGTGGGAGATCAGCGCGCGCGCCTGGTCGACGAGGATCTGGGCCAGCTCGGCGGGGCTGAGGAAGCCGCCCTCGACCAGGCGCGAGCCGAGCGGCCGCTGCTCCGGGTCCTTGCCGACGATGAACGCCTCGAGCTGCTCGTCGCGCATGAAACCGCCCTCGACGACGAAGCGGCCGAGCTTGAGGTCTTCCTCGGTGCCCTTGACCTCGGCCAGGCGGATCCGGCCGGCGTCGAGGTGCAGCTTGCCCCACGACGAGCCCTGCTCGACCTTCAGCACCCCGCGCACGCCGGAGTTGCCGAGCATCTCGAGCACGGCCTCGAGGCGGACCCCGCCGAGCGAGCCGCGGATCGCCGGTTTGTCGGCCTGGACCGCGAATTCTTCGTCGGAGCGCAGCGCCTTGACGAAGTGATCGACGTCCGCGTCACTGAACTCCTGGCCAGGAAAGTGGTCGCCCAGCAGGTGCTTGAGCCGGGTCACGGCCGGGTCGAGCGGGGTCTGGGCCGGCGCCTTGGACGCCGGGACGTGGCCCTCGAGCGCCTCCTCGACGATCTTGATCAGCGCCGGGGTGCTGAACGGCCGGCGCAGGGCCGGCAGGTCCTCGGCGCCGGGGATCGGGTTGGGGTTGGAGCGGCTGACGAGCAGGATCCCCGGGAGCTGCGCACCGCCGGGGATCTGGACCAGCGCCCGCAGCACGCCGGCGGAGGCGGCGGGGTCGGCGGCGGCGTCGAGCAGGAGGGCCATGATCGCCCGATCTCCGGCCGGACCGTGCCGCTTGCACAGTTCGACCGCGTCCTGCTGCGTGTGCGCGTTGAACACCTGGTAGCCGGCCAGCCGCAGGCCCGCCGTCGCCAGCTTGGCCGTGGTCGTATTCGGGTCGTAGTACAGAATCCCGGGCTGGGACGGGCCGGACGGGGCTGGCATGGATGCGGCAAAGGATACTCGGAAAGTGCCGAGTCGTGGTAGCGTTTGGCACACACATGGTCATGGGCGAGATTGAGCGACTGAACCCCCCGCCAGCTGGGCAACGTGACCCTGCTTGCTGCGCTGGGCGAGGGCGGGATGGCGACCGTTTATCTCGCGTCGCTCGGCCTCGGGGCGTCGGCCCGACTCGTCGCCGTCAAGCTCTTGCGACCCGGTCTGCCCGACCACGACTACCGCACGCGCTTCCTCGACGAGGCCAAGCTGGTGCTGCGGCTGCACCACCCGAACATCGTCGAGGTCCGCGAGGCCGGCGAGTTCGAACAGCAGCTCTTCATCGTCATGAGCCTGGTCGAGGGGCGCGATCTCGCGGACATCTGGGACCGCTGCGCGGCGGTCGGGAAGGCGTTTCCCGTCCCGATCGCGGTCCACATCATCCGCGAAATCCTGCGTGGTTTGCACTACGCGCACACGTTCCCCGGCCTCGGGCTCGTGCACCGCGACGTCTCGCCGTCGAACATCCTGATCGACTGGACGGGCAGCGTGTTGCTCGCCGACTTCGGCCTGGCGACGTCGACGCTGAAGGGCAGCCTCACCGTGCCCGGCGTGGTGTTCGGCAAGGTCGGGTACATGTCGCCCGAGCAGGCGCGTCACGAGACGCTCGACGGCCGCGCGGACGTCTACGCCTGCGGCGCGGTGCTGTGGGAGCTGCTGACGGGGCGGCCGCTGCGCGGAGGGGACGGCGTCGACACCGAAGACGTGTCGCACTTCACAGCGCCGCCGCCCTCGACGTACTCGAGCCGCGTCGACCCGGAGCTCGATGCGGTGGTCATGAAGGCCCTGGCGCGCGACCGCGAGGACCGTTACCTGTCGGCGCACGAGTTCATGGAGGCGCTGGGTGGCTGGCTGCAGCGCAACTACCCCGGCTTTACCGGGCAAGAGGCCGCGGCAGACTTCATGGGCATGCTGTTCGGCGACGCCGCCGCCCGTGAGGCCGAGAACCGCGAGTACCTGCTGATGGAGCTGGCCGGCACCACGCAGGCCGCGTCCAGCCGCGACGACAACAAGGACACGCTCGTCGACGAGGAGGAGTTCGAGCTGGCGCTCGACAACTTCGACGAGGGCGCCGACGTCAGCATGGGCAGCAAGAAGATCATCCCGCTGCCGCCCGACCGCGCCCAGCCGCCGCCCGCCGCCGTCGCCGCCGCCGCCGCCAACCGCCGCCCGCGCGAGAAGAACAGGGACGACGACCCGGTCAACGACATCGAGTACATCCAGCCCGGCACGATCATCGCCGACCGCTACTGTGTGGTCAGTCGCATCGGCCGCGGCGGCATGGGCACGGTGTACCTCGGCGAGCACACGACCGTCGGCCGCCGCGTCGCCATCAAGGTCCTCACTCACCAGTGGAGCCGCAACGAGCTGGTCGCCAAGCGGTTCCGGGCCGAGGCGCGAGCCGCCAGCGCCGCCGGTCACCACAACATCATCGAGGTGTTCGACGCCGGCCAGCTGCCTGACGGTCGCCTCTACCTGGTGATGGAGTACCTCACCGGGCGCAATCTCTACGACGAGATCCAGGAGCTCGGCTCGCTGCCGGTCGGTCGCGCCGTCCGCATCATCCGCGACATCTCTCGCGCGATCCGGGCGGCCCACGACGTCGGCATCATCCACCGCGACCTCAAGCCCGACAACGTGATGTTCGTGCCCATGCCGGAGGGCGAGGGCGAGTACGTCAAGGTCCTCGACTTCGGCATCTCCGCCGGCGCCGAGCGGGTCGAGGGCGAGGCGCGGCTCACCATTCCCGGCCATGCCCTCGGCACGCCCGAGTACATGGCGCCCGAGCAGGCCAAGGGCAAGGACGCGACCGAGTTCTTCGACATCTACGCGCTCGGCGTGATGCTGTTCGAGTGCCTCGTCGGCGAGCCGCCGTTCGTGTCGAACAACATGGTCGAGATCATGGCGCGCAAGGCCACCGAGCGCGCGCCGTCGCTGGGCGACCGGCGGCCCGACCTGCCGCGCCAGCTGATCAAGCTGGTCGACGACTGCCTCGAGATCGATCCGGGCATGCGGCCGCAGTCGGCGCGCGAGTTCCTGACCCGCCTCGAGGAGGTCATCCGCCTCCTGCCGCCCGACGAGCACGACCTCGACGCCGACGACCCCGGCGCCTCGCTGGTGGTCGCGCCGGTGCGGCGCGAGAAGCTGCTGTCCGTACCTGGCCCTGTGGCCATGGCCAAAGAGCCAGACAAGGTCGCGGCCACGGTGCCGATGCCGACGCCGCCGCCGCCCACCGGCATGACCTACGAGCGCCAGCGCCAGCTCAGCATGGCCGCGATCGTGGTGTTCGCCGCGTCGCTGCTGTGGATCGCGCTGCGCTGGGGCCCGAGCAACGAAGAGGGCGGCGGCGACGAGGGCGGCGAGGTCGCGGTCAAGACGACCGGCGAGCCGGTGAACAAGCCGCCGCCGTCCAACGACCCGCCGACCAAGAAGAGCAACCCGCAGTGGGGCGCGGTGGTCGTCGACCCCAAGCTCCTGAACCCGCCCGAGACCAAGACCGACCCCAAGGCCGGCGACACCGACGGCGAGACCCGGGATGAGAAGGGCGACAAGGAGCCGAAGAAGGGCAACGACCCGAAGCCGGCTCGTGACCCCAACAGCGAGTTCTGCAAGCAGACCGTCGACAAGGTCAAGTCGGCGCGCGCGAGCGGCAAGCCGGCCGACATGCTGCGCTTTTTGAACGCGGAGCCGGGTTGTTGGAAGAGCAAGGCCGAGTCGGCCAAGCTCAAGACCTACGCGTACAAAGAGCTCGAGAAGTGGAAAGAGTGCGCCCGCGCGGGTCGCGGACAGACCGACGCCGACGTGGTCAAGTGGGTCAAGTTCTGCGAGCGCCGCGAGGCCGGGTAGCGCGCAAGTCCGGGCCTGCGTGATCGCGCCGGGATCAAGGCGCGAACGCGCGCCGCCCGAAGCCTCTGAGAAGTGGACGCGCGGGGAGGTGTGGGGCCATAATTGGCGTCACCCTTGTCAGAGTGGGGCAGGTGGTGTCACCTTAGCCCGCCGCTCCTGGCCCTTTGGGTCCCCCCGCGCTCATGTACGCCTCGATCCTGGTCGCCCTCTCGCTCGTCCTCTCGCCTGCGCCTGGGGTCTGCCGTAGCGCGCCGTCGCAGCCGGCGCAAGCCGAACGCGTCCTGTTGCCGCCGGCCTCGCGCGGCGTGCCCCAGCCGCCGCCGGCCAAGCGCGACCGGCTGGCCGCGTCGGCCTCGGTCGCCATCGACACCGCGGCCGCCGGCGAAGAAGGCCAGCTGATGAACCCGCGGATCCAGGCCCGGGTGGTCGACGCCATGAAGGCGTTCAACATCACCGAGGGCAAGGACGCCGGCCTGCCGAAGGTCGCCATCAAGGTCAGCGAGCTAGGCGGCGACGCGATCGGGTGGAGCTACACGATCGACGTGCGCCACGGCAGCGACCAGGCCATCTCGGGCGGCAGCCTGCGCGGCGAGTGTGTCGACTGCATCGAGAAAGAGTTGGTCGAGAAGGTCGGCACCGACGCTCGCCTCGCGCTGCAGCAGTTGCGCGTCTACATCGACGAGTACAACGCCAAGGTCGACGCCGATAACAAGCAGGCCGAGGCCGCGGCGACGCCGACGACCACCGACGCCGCCGCGACGCCGGGCGCTCCCGCGGCCGCCGCCGGTCCGGGCGTCGACGCGTCGCCGATGCATCCGCTGTGCAAGGCCGGCATCGGCCTCATGGCTGCCGGCGTGGTCGGCATCGGCGTGGGCGTCGGTCTCGCGGTGCTGCCCGATCGCCAGCTCGATCCGAACATCGGCTACGAGTTTCGCAGCACCACGCTTCCGGGTTACGTGACGCTCGGAATCGGCGGCGCGGCCGCGCTCGCCGGCGTCGCGTTGTTCGTCGTCGGCCACCGCAAGTCCCGCGCCTCGCAGACCGCGCTCGTACCCAGCTTCGGCGCGGGCGTGGTCGGGCTGCAGTGGTCCGGACGGTTCTGATACCCTTCGGGGTCGAGGTTAGAGGTACTTATGTCGGAGCTTGGGTTGCGTGGACTCGGGGTGCGGACGCTGTCGTTGCTGCTCGGAGGCGGCGCGCTGATCGGGTTCGCGGGCGGCTGCTTCATCACCAACACCGCCCACTGCGGCTACCACGAGAACGGGGCCGACAACCCGTGCCCTGCGGGCTTCGTGTGCAACGTGTGCGCGGCCGACAACAACGGCTGCGTGCCCGAGGGCGAGGCCGACTCGATCGACCCGCAGTGTCGTGAGAGCGGCGGCACGGCCGGGCCGACCACCGAGCCCGACACGGTCGGTCCGACCGGCGACCCCACGACGTTGCCGACGACCACCGAGATGACGACGGACAGCACGACGATCGGCGTCACGAGCATGGGCCCGACGTCGACGACCGAGACGACGACCGAGACGACGACCGAGACGACGACCGAGACCAGCACCACCCAGGTGCCGGAGACGACCATCGAGACGATGTGCGACCCGGCGAACCTCAACGACCCGAACTGCGGCGAGCAATACTGCGTCGCCGAGGATCAGTGCGGCTGGTGCACCTCGCTGCCGGAGGGCAAGACGTGCAGCGACGTCGACGTCAACACCCCGGCGTGCGACGAGGCCTCGGGCAAGTGCGTCGAGTGCACGCCGGACGAGGCGCAGCAGTGCAGCGGCGACACGCCCGTGTGCGACGAGGCGAGCCACACCTGTGTCCCGTGCACCGAGCACGCGCAGTGCGGCACCGGCAAGGCCTGCGACATCTTCGAGGGCAGCTGCTTCCCCGACACCCCGAACACGGTGTTCTTCGTCCAGGGCAGCAAGACCGACTGCCAGGCCAAGACCGGCCTGACCGCCGACAGCCCGTTCTGCAAGTTGACCGACGTCCCGCTCGACGCGCCCAAGGTCACCATCCGCCTGATGGCCAGCGCCACCGCGCCCGGCGGCCTCGCCGTGCCCCAGGACAAGGTGGTGGCGATCATCAAGGAGACGCAGGCGGTGCCCGAGATCAACGGCCAGGACATCATCGGCACGCCGGTCTCGGTCAACGCCAACGCGCGGCTGTACCTGTCGTGGATCAAGCTGCGCTTCGGTCAGGGCTCGATCGTCAAGTGCGCCGGCGGTTCGCTGTGGGCCCACGACTCGTTCTGGGACGGTAACGGCATCAACGCGGCGCGGGCCATCGACGCCTCGGCCTGCAAGGTGTCCGTCCACCGCTCGCGGATCATCCGCTGCGGCGCGGCGATGCAGCTCGCCAACAGCGAGGTGCGGATCGAGAACAGCTTCATCGTCGACAACGGCGCGCTCACGGCCCAGCACCCGGCGTTCAACTTCCTGACGAACGCCAAGGCCCACATCACGTACTCGACCATCGCCCGCAACCAGGTGGTCAACTCGGTGTCGACCTTCAATTGCGTGGGCAACGGCCAGGACATCGTGGTCCGCAACTCGGCCGTGGTGGGCGTCGCCAAGCTCACCAACTGCAACGACATCGACCCGCGGCTCGAGTTCGAGAACGGGCGCTTCGAAGAGGTGGCCGACACCGCCGCGGTCACCAGCGTGATGGGGCAGTGGTTCAACGCGCCGATCCAGGACGTCTACACGCCGAAGAACGGCGGGAACGTGGACCCGCTCGAGGACATGGCGACCTGGGCCGAGGGCGATCCGCTGCTCGACTTCACCGGCATGGCGGCGATCCCCACCGACGAGCCCAGCTTCGCCGGCGCCAGGCAGCCGCTCTAGATGTGGGTGCGGCGGCGCGCAGGGTTTTCCGGCCAGAGCAGCGGCCGGAGCCCGCGTAGCCGCCTGATTGTTCGTTCAGGGGTGTGCCGTGGATACGTGGTTCGGCCAGCTCCCTGCGGGACTCTGGTTGTCGGGCCCCGGATGGTGAGCGATAATCGAACTTGCCATGCGTTCACCCCGTGCCTGGTCTTATGTGACGTTCCTCGCCTCTACCGTCGTCCTCGGCGCCTGTCCGTCGACGCCGTCCGCCACGACGGACACGGACACGGACGTCGGCCCGACGACGGGCGGGCAGACCCAGACGATGGGCAGCACGGGCGAGGAGTGCCCCATCGGTGACCTCGGGTGCGCGTGCACGCAGGGCGGCGCCTGCAACGATGACCTCAGCTGCTCCCCCGAGCAGAAGTGCGTGCCCGGCGAGACCACCACGACCAGCGAGAGCGGCCCCGACGAGACGACGGAGAGCACCACGGCTGAGCCCGTCACGACGGACAGCGACGCCTCCACGACCGGGCCGGTGACGCCGTGCAACCCGGCGGACGGCCAGCCGAACGTCGAGTGCATGGACATCGACGCCCAGCAGCCGTTCTGCTCCGACGCCGGGGTGTGCGGCGGCTGCACCGTGCTCCCGCCCGACGGCTGCGCGCTCGTCGATCCGGACAAGCCGATCTGCAACCCCGACGACGGCCAGTGCGTCGCCTGCACGAGCGACGATCAGTCGCTCTGCACGGGGGCGACGCCGGCGTGCAACCCCGCCAACAACACCTGCGAGGGCTGCTTCGAGCACAGCCACTGCCCCGACACCGCGTGCGACATCTTGAAGCGCGAGTGCTTCCCGACCGACAAGGTGCTCTACATCCGCCACGGCCTCGAGATCGACAAGAAGTGCACCAACAAGGTGGGCCAGGGCGGCTACGAAGAGGCGCCGTACTGCAACGCCAACCTGGCGATCGACCACGCGCAGTCGGAGGGGCCGACCAGCGGCTGGACCTTCAAGTTCCTCGAGACCGACGCCGCCACGTTCCACGGCGACATCCACATCCCGTCGGTCGACGTCCCGGAGCCGATCAGCTACGCGTTCGTCCACGTGGGCAGCTTCCCGCAGCAGGAGCTGGGCCAGAAGCAGCACACGCGGCTGGAGTCGAACGGACCGGTCATCACCGTCGGCGCCAACGTCGTCGCCTACATCAACAACTTCAGCATCTACAGCATCAGCAACCAGGACGACAACGCCGTCGGCGTCGGCTGCTTGCAGAACTCGAGCGTGTTCCTCGACGCCAGCTACATCCGCGACACCCGCGGCTCCGGCATCCGCTCGATCGGGTGCGACGTGTATCTGCGGCGGTCGAGCGTGTACAACAGCCGGACCGAGGGCGTGGAGCTCAACTGCGCCGAGCAGCACTGCGAGCTCCACATGATCAACAGCTACATCTCCGACAACCAGCACGTGCAGAGCGACGGCGGCGGCGGCATCTTCGCCGAGAACGCCACCCTCGACATCGTCTTCAGCGGGATCCTCGGCAACAACGCCGAGATCGACCCGAACGACATGTTCGCCCGCGGCGACTCGATCCACTG
This sequence comes from Nannocystis pusilla, assembly GCF_026626665.1. GTDB lineage: Bacteria > Myxococcota_A > Polyangia > Nannocystales > Nannocystaceae > Nannocystis > Nannocystis pusilla. The sequence continues at coordinate 3,280,709 of NZ_JAPNKE010000002.1, read as the reverse complement.
CGTCGGCGACACCGTGGACGGCCAGATCCGCAACTCGGCCATCGGCCGCAAGCCGATGGGCAACGCGATGTCGATCAAGTGCGCCGGCGGAGACCTGACCATCGAGCACACGCTGCTCGACAGCGACGACTTCAAGACCGGCAACAACAAGAAGGCCGGTGAAGACGTTCTCGGGTACTTCCTGACCAACCAGTTGTCGGGTGCGCGCCCGATCAATCCGGAGCCGCCGGACGGCCTGCCGAAGGATCTCGAGTTCGCGGTGTGGGAGAAGGGCGATCCGCAGGTCGACTACGACGGCCAGGCGCGGAAGGCCAAGGACAAGCAGATCGACTTCGTCGGCGCCGACGTGATGGGCCAGTGAGCCCGCGTGCGCGGTCGCGCGCCGGTGCGCACGAGCTTGCGCGTGGGCGCGCGAACGGCTCGGATTGCGGCTCGTGAGACCGTTGGGGATACTGCCGGGACCATGCGTATCTCCTTGTCTTGTCGGGGCCTCGGGTTCGGCCTCGGCCTCGGCTTCTCGCGGCGGCCTGTACGCCGGGCGGCGCGCAGACCGAAACGTCGTCCGAGAGCGACAGCGAAGGTTGTCAGCCCGGCTCGCTCAACTGCGTGTGCGAGGCCAACGGCTGCGATCCCGGGCTCGTGTGTGCGTCGGGTTACTGCGTCGAGGACAGCAACGTGACCTCCGAGGTCACCCTCACGACGGGCCCGACGACGCCGACCACGGCGACCGAGACCGAGACCGGCACGACCGACGACACGGGCGCTTCGATGACCACCGAGACCCCGCAGTGCGACGACGGGCCGGGCGTCTCGCAGCAGTGCCCCGAGACCGCGCCGTACTGCCTCGCCGAGGGCGTGTGCGCCGACTGTTCGGGGCTCACGAGCTGCGCCGACGTCGACGCCGCCAAGCCGGCGTGCGACGCCGCGTCGGGCCTGTGCGTCGAGTGCACCGAGGCCGACGCGTCCGCCTGCAGCGGCAACACGCCGGTGTGCGACACGGGCGCGAACGCCTGCTCCAGCTGCGTCGCCCACGAGCAGTGTCCCAGCGGCGCGTGCAACATCGCCACCGGCGCCTGCTTCGAGGACTCGCTGTGGGTCGATCGCCAGGCCACCTGCGGCGGCGACGGCAGCGAAGAGAACCCGTTCTGCGAGATCCAGGACGCCGTCGCCACCATCGGCACCGACACGCCGACGCTCGTGCGCGTCAAGCCGGGCCCGTCGGCGTACAAGACCAAGATCGACGTCGGCAGCAACCGCATCGTGGCGATCGTCGGCGAGGGCGGGGCGCCCGCGATCGACGTCGACGTCGACGCGCTGCTCGTCAACGACGACGCCCGCGTCTACCTCAAGGACCTGCGCTTCGTCGGCAGCTCGATGTCGGCCGGCAACGGCCTGGTGTGCCTCAACGCCGAGGTGTGGACCGACGCGGTCGAGTTCTCGTCGCGCGAGTCGGTGGCGATCGACGCGATCGGCTGCACGCTGCAGATCCGGCGCTCGCGCCTCTACGCGAACCCGGGCGGCGGGATCAAGGTCGACAAGGGGACGACCCGGATCGAGAACACCTTCATCACTTCGAACGGCGGCAACTTCTCGCAGTACGCCGGCATCCACGTCGTCACCGGCGAGCTCGAAGTCGTCTACGCGACCATCATCGGCAACAACAGCGACGCCACCGCCGACTCGCTCCACTGCGGCGACCCCGGACCCGTCTCCCTGCGCAACGTCGTGCTGTTCGGCCAGTCGCAGGCGACCTCGGTCAGCTGCGACGGCGCGACCGCCAGCGACAGCATCGTCGACAGCACCTTGCTCTCCGGCAGCAACGTGACGGTCGAGGTCTCGGCCCTGTCGGCGTGGTTCAAGGACGCCGCGAGCGGCGACTTCCATGTCAAGGCCGGAGCGCCGTTCGCGGAGCTGGGGCGCTGGCGCACCGGCGATCCCGCGGTCGACTACGACGGCGACCCGCGGCCCGACGTCGACCTCGCGCCCGACTGGGCCGGCGCCGATCGCCTGCCGTGATCGTCGTCGTCGTCGTCGCGGGTGACGAGCGCGGCGCTCCTGCGTCGTCCTCGTCGCGCGCGACGGGCTTGCGCTCGATCGCGGGGGCGCGCGGGGGCGCGCGCGCGCTTTCATGAGATGTCTTCGGGGACAGGTTGCGACCCGACCGGCGAACGGGAATACTCGAGCGAATGATGCGGCTCCCGTCAGCGCATTTGGCCTTGCGGCTCGGATTCGGCGTCTTCCTCGGCGCCGCATGCCCGGGCCCGTCTGCGACGACCACGGAGGGCTCCGACACGACCACCGGCAACACGGACTGCCTGGTCGGCAGCGTCGGCTGTCAGTGCACCCCGGGCGGCACCTGCGACGGCAACCTCGTGTGCGCCTCGAAGATCTGCGTGCCCCTCGACGACACCACCACCGGCGTCACCGAGACGAACACGGACACCGTCCAACCCACCGCGGGGACCGACACTTCGGCCGGTGAGTGCGAGCCGGCGAACGGCCAGCCGAACGCGGCCTGCGGGCCCGCGGAGCCGTACTGCAGCACGCTGGGCGCGTGCGTGCCGTGCTCCGGGATCGCCAGCTGCGCGGCGGTCGATCCGGCCACGCCGGCCTGCGACGAGGCCAGCGGCCTGTGCGTCGCCTGCACCGAGAGCGACGCGTCCGGCTGCACCGGCGCCACCCCGGTCTGCGACCCCGGGACCCAGACCTGCCACGCCTGCACGCGCCACGACGAGTGCACGAGCGGCGCCTGCGACATCGCCACCGGCGCGTGCTTCCCGGCCGACGGCGCCCTGTGGGTCGACGGCGCCGGCGACTGCGACGACGCCGGGAGCGGCAGCGAGGCCGAGCCGCTGTGCACGATCGCCGAGGCGCTGACGCGCGTCGCGGTCGATCCGCAGGCCGTCCTCGTGCGCCCCGCCGTCTACGACGAGCCGCTCGTGGTGCCGGGCACGAGCGTGGTCGCCATCGTCCGCGCGGGGGAGGGCGCCGTCGAGATCACGGGCAGCGCCGACGCGACGCTCGGGCTCGGCAGCCAGGCCCGCGTCTACCTCGACGGCCTCGAGATCCGCGACAACGAGCTCGGCAGCGGCGTCGTCTGCGACGCGGGCGAGCTGTGGATCGATCGCACCTGGATCCGCCAGCACCACGTCAGCGGCGTCTCGGCGATCGATTGCGACGTCCGCGTGCGGGCGAGCGTGTTGCACAAGAACCTCGGCGAGGGCGTGTTCGCGTCGGGCGGCTCGGTGAGGCTCGAGAACAGCTTCATCACCGAGAACGGCGACAAGGCCAACGCCGACAACCCGCGCGGCGGCGTCGCGCTCGCCGGCGGGGCCGCGGCCACGCTGGTCTACGTCACGCTGGTCGGCAACAACGCGTACACCGGCGGCGGGCTGTCGGTCGAGTGCGAGCCCGACGCGGGCGTCGAGGCGGTCAGCCTGCGCAACTCGATCGCCTTCAACGCCGTCGGCTACAGCACCTTCAACTGCGAGGGCGTCGAGGTCGTGTCGCACTCCGCGTACTCGGCCGCGACCGACGAGCCCAACGACGACAACCTCGGGGTGGCGACGGCCGACGTGCCGATGCTCGTGACCGCCGACATGGCGATCCCGGGCGTGTACCGGCCGACCCCGGGCAGCGAGCTCGACGGGGTGGCGATGTTCGAAGGGGGAGACCCTGACGTCGACTTCGAGGGCGACCCGCGGCCGACCGACGAACCCAGCTTCCCCGGCGCGGATCAGCCCCCGCCGTGAGCGTGAATGATGCCACCGCGGCCGAAATCGCCGCGGTCGCCGGGCCGGTGGCGAGTTTTCCGGTCCGGGGATGGCTTTGTGGACAACTCGCGTGGCCCGGTGCATCCTGGCCGCGATCCCCTTTGTGCACTAGGAGTTACCGATGACCCGACAGTACTGGACCGTCGCAATCTTGGCCTGCGCGCCGCTGGTCGCCGGCTGTCCGCCGACCTACACCCCCGGGGAGACGGAGAGCGGGACCGAGACCGACAGCGAGACGAGCGAGACGTCGAACACGACCACCCCGGACGTGACGACGACGTCGCCGACGACCACGGTCGAGCCGACGACGGACACCGAGACGTCGACGACCACCACGAGCACGTCGACCACCGGGCCGACCACCGGCAACATGGGCTGCGCCGGCGACGGCGACTGCTCCGACCCCTCGAAGCCGTTCTGCATCGACCAGGCCTGCGTCGGCTGCGGCAGCACGCCGGACCCGGACGCGACCTGCGCCGGGGTCGACGCCGAAACGCCGGTGTGCAACCCGGACTCGGGCGCCTGCGTGGTGTGCACGCCGGAGAACAAGGGCCTGTGCGCGGACGCGACGCCGGTGTGCGACGCGGCCACCAACGAGTGCGTCGGCTGCGTCGAGCACGACGACTGCCCGGACAGCGCGTGCAACAGCGAGACGGGGGCCTGCTTCGCGCTCGAGTACGTCGTCTACGTCGACGGGGTCGCCCAGTGCGACATCGGCGACGGCACCATGGCCGCGCCGTTCTGCCAGATCACCCACGCGCTCGACCACGTGGCGATGAACGACCCGTCGCTCGGCTGGACCATCAAGGTCAAGACCGGCAACTACATCCAGCCGTCGCTGGTCGTGCCCGAGGCGAGCAACCTGGCGATCGTCGGCGACGGCGGCATCGCCAAGATCCGCTCCAACGCCGGGCCGACCCTGCAGATCAACCCGTCGTCGAAGGTCCTGCTCGGCAAGCTCAACCTCGCCAGCAACGCCGACGACACCGGCCTGACCTGCACCGGCTCGCAGCTCCAGGGCACCGACCTGACCTTCAGCCTCAACCGCCAGGGCTACGTCGGCACCGACTGCAACGCGCACTTCAACCGCAGCGTGTTCTACAAGAACACCTCGGGCGGCCTGTCGGCGTTCGGCGCGGGCGCGACGGCGATCGTCAACAGCTACATCTCGAACAACGGCTCGAACGCCGAGTCGAACTACGGCGGCCTGCTCACCGGCCAGGGCCACGAGCTCAGCCTGGTCTACTCGACGGTCGTCAACAACCTGTCCGAGGTCGGCGCCCGCTCGCTCCTGTGCATGCCCGACGCCGGCGCGACCACGGTCCGCAACTCGGTGATCATCGCGTTCGTCGCGCCGTCGATCGACTGCCCGACCGTGACGTTCGAGAACTCCGCGATCGACGAGGGCAAGACTGACGGCGACACCAACCTCGCCGCCACCATGGCCGACGCGATGGCGTGGTTCGAGGGGCAGGTCGGCGGCGTGTACAAGGCCAAGCTCGACACGCCGATCGCGACCCTCGCCGTGTGGAAGGACGGCGACCCCGCGACCGACTTCAACGGCGACCCGCGCCCGGCCACCGACGGCGAGACCGACTACGCCGGCGCCGACCGCCCGGCTCGCTGAGCTGTCCGTGAGAGCAGGTCCTTCGGGACCTGTCCGAAGTGCAAGAGGAGGCTCCGGCCTCCTCTCGTCGTTGGGTCGCCCGGCGAGAGCGGCGGGCCCACGTGCTGCCCGTGAGAGCATGTCCTTGTGGACATGTTCAAAGTGCAAGATGACACTCCGGCCTCGTCGTCGGGTCGACCGAGCCTCGAGCCACTCGAAGCCGTCAGGCCCTCAGAAGCGGCCGGTCACGCCGAGGCCGAGCGGGATCAACGTCGGTCTCCAGGTCGAGCGCCGCGCCGCGCAGGACGGCGGCAACAGGCCCACGCCGGCGCCGAGCGTCAGGCCCAGCCCCGCTCCGAGCAGCGAGGCCGCGACGGCGCGGCGAGCGAACCACGGCTCGACGCGGGCCACGTAGTCTTCGCCGAGGCCGCGCGGATAGGTGGCGCTCTCGGCGGTCAGCCACACCGCGCCGAGGATGAGCGTCGCTCCGCCGACGATCGCCTCCGCGAGCCAGACGCGGCGCGTCACCGGCACGGCCGCGGTGACGCCGGCGGCGACGAGGCCGAGGCCGGCGGCGACGAGCCCCGCGCCCGCGGCCGCGTAGTGGGCGTGCGCGACGATCGCGGGCTCGCTGCACAGCGGCTGTGTCGGCCCGATCGCGCAGCTGCCGACCTGGCGATCGAAGCTGCGGGTGCGCAGCACCACCAGCGCGGCGCCCGTAGCGAGGAGCGGCAGCGACAGCGCCAGGAGAGCGGCGCTGCGCCGGACGCGGGCACGGGCGGGCAGGGGCGCGGCGGAGAGGTTCGCGAGCGACCTGTTCGGTGATCTGCGGCCCGCGGGTGGTCGAGTCGTCCGCGTGCGGTCGCTCGCGCGTGGCGTCGACTTCGACGAGGAGGCCGCCGGCGTGGGCGTGCACGAGGCCGGCGGGACGCGTTCGAGTCGCCGCGACGACGTCGTGGGCGAGCCGACGAGCGACAGGCCGAGCAAGACCGACCCCAGGGCCATGCTCGCAGCAGTATGGGCGACGGGTGCGGGCGATGGCCGTCGTGCCTCGCGAGGTCATGGCTGCGGCGGTATGGCCGGCCTCGCAAGCGCCGAGGCGAGCAGGGCGGTGCGACCGCCCGGTCCCGAGAGCGGCGCGGGGCGGGTTCGCGGCCGACGCCGACGTACGCCGCGAGCCGGCTCGCGTGCGCGAGTTCCGGCGCTGGTGGCGTCGGCGTGCGAGCGTGCTAGCGTCGGCAGGGATGAAGATCCGCTGCCCGATCTGTCACAAAGAGCAGGAGGTGCCCGAAGACTTCGCGTACCGGCCGTTCTGCTCGCAGCGCTGCAAGACGATCGACCTCGGCAACTGGCTCGGCGAGGCGTACCGGATCTCCCGGCCGATCACCGCCGACGACGAGGAGCCGGGCGTCCGCGGCGAGAACTGAGCCGCAGGCGGCGTGGTGTCCGCCGGGCGGCTGAAAGTTCGACTCGGGGCGTGGCGCGGCGGCCGTCGCTGCGGACGACGAGGAGCCGGCGCGGACGGAGCGGCTGGGTGACGCGACTGCGCGGCCGGCGTCGAGTCGACTGCGGGCCAGGCGAGCCCTCCTGGCCGATCACTGCCGTCGCGCTCGTCGAGCCGCGGACGTCAGCACTGAACCGGCGAGTCCGCCGGGCCGGTCGACGTCGCGCGCCTGGACCGGATGGACATGCCACTCGGGACATGAACATGGCGCCATGTCCCTGGCGCCATGTCCGAAACGACCTGCCCGTGCGGGCAGCTCACTTCTTGTCGCGGTTCTTGCGGCGGGCCAGCTTCTCGGCGCGGCGCTTGTCGGCGAGGTTCTTGTAGTCGACCTTCGACGGCGAGCGCGGGGCCGGGGCGCCGCCGCTCTGCTGCTGGCCGCCGAGGCCGGGGAAGCCGCCCATGCCGGGGAAGCCGCCCATGCCGGGCAGGCCGCCCATACCGGGCAGGCCGCCGCCGCCGCCGCCCATGCTGTTCATCAGCGAGCCGAGCGCGTTGGGGTCGGACAGCATCTTCCGCATCGCGTTCATCTGCTTGAGCATCTTCATGCCCGGGACCTTGTCCATCATGCCCTGCGGCTTGGCGGGCATGCCGGGGATCATGCCGCCGAACATGTCGCCGAGCATGCCGAACATGCCGCGCATGGTCATGAAGCGGCTGACGAGGCCGCGGACATCGTCCTCGGTGCGGCCGGAGCCGCGAGCCACGCGGGTGACGCGGGCGGCGACGAAGTCCTCGGGGCGCAGATCGTTGGGGTCCTTCTCCTTGGCGCTCTTGTGGACCGACCGCTTCTGCCGCCGGCTGCCGCGGCCGCTGTTGCCCTCGTCGTCGAGGAAGACCTCGGGGTTCTTCCGCTCTTCCTTCGTCATCGAGCGGATCATCGCCTCGACGCGCACGAGCTCCTTGTCGTCGGCGGCCTTCTCGAGCGCCTCGGGCGGGATGTTGGCCCCGAACATCTGCCCGAGCGGCATCTTCTCGAGGATGTCCTTCATGCTGCCCATCGACTGGATCGTCTTGATCTGGCTGAGGAAGTCATCCATCGTGAAGGATCCCGAGAGCATCTTCTCGGCGTCCTTCATCGCCTGCTCCTCGTCGACGACCTCGGTGAAGTCGTTCATCAGGCCGACGATGTCGCCCATGCCGAGGATCCGGCTGGCCAGGCCCTCGGGGCGGAACTCGTCGAGCTTGTCGAGCGACTCGCCGATGCCGAGGAACTTGATCGGCTTGCCGGTGACCGCCTTGACCGACAGCGCCGCGCCGCCGCGGGCGTCGCCGTCGAGCTTGGTGAGGATCACGCCGGTGACGTCGAGCCGCTCGTCGAAGGTCTTGGCCGTGGTGACCGCGTCCTGGCCGATCATGGCGTCGATGACCAGGAAGATGTTGGCCGGCTGGACCCGCGACTTGATGTCGTCGAGCTCCTTCATCAGCGGCTCGTCGATCGTCAGGCGACCCGCGGTGTCATAGATGACGAAGTCGAGGCCCTCGGCCGCCGCGTGGTCGGTGGCGTCGGCGCAGATGTCGACCGGGCTTCCGCCGTCGACCGAGAACACCGGCACGCCGATCTTCTGCCCGAGCACCTTGAGCTGGTGGACGGCCGCCGGCCGGTAGACGTCGGCCGCGACCATCATGACCTTGTAGCCGGCCTTCTGCAGCTTGCGCGCGAGCTTGCCGGCGGTGGTGGTCTTACCCGAGCCCTGCAGGCCGACCATCATGATGCCGGTGCAGCCCTTGCGCGCCCGGTTCAGCGAGGTGTCGACGGGACCCATCAAGGCGATGAGCTCGTCGTGGCAGATCTTGACGAAGTGGTCCTCCGGCTTGACCCGCATCGTCTCGCCCTGCTTCTTGGCCACCAGAGTGACCTTCTCGCCGAGCGCCTTCTCTTTGACGGACTGCAGGAAGCGCTTGACGACGTTGAACTCGACGTCGGCCTCCAGGAGGCTCAGGCGGACGTCCTTGAGCGCCGCCGCCACGACGTCGTCCGTCAGTTCGCCCTTGCCGGTCAGGCGCTCCCGCGCCGCGCGAAAACCCTTCGAGATCGTCTCAAACACAGCCCGCGCTTTCTACCACGGGCCCCCCGGCGCGCCGACCCGCGCGCAGGCGCGGGTCAGCTCACAAGCCGGGGCCGGCCCCGACGCCCGTCCCCGGCCCGGCGCTGGTGAATCTCGCGCCGGAAGGCTACGTTCCGGGGGCATGCCGAAGGCCGACGCCGCGCCCGGGGAGCCCTGTGGTTGGGGGATCCGCCTCTCTTTCCGGGGCCGTACGGTGGCCCAGTTCGCGGCCGACGACGCGACCCCCGTCGCCCTCGGCGAGCGCAAGGGCTGCGATCTCGTGCTCCCCGGGATCGGCGAGCACGCGCTGCTGACCGACGGCGCGACCCTCGTCGTCCCCGCCGGCCTCGTCGGCGAAGTCCACGTCGGTGAGCGCACGCAGCCCGCCGAGGGCAGGGTGACCCTGTCGCCGGGCGACCGGGCGTCGCTGCGCGTCGCGGCCCACCCGGACATCACCCTCGAGGTCCAGCGGGTCACGCGCGAGCACCTGCCGTGGTCGGCCCGCTTTCACGCCCGCGACCTGGCCCGGCAGCTCGTCACCGGCGCGGCCCTGGTCGCCATGGTGGCGCTGCTGGCGGATCGAGAAGGTCGAGAACGTGCTCAAGCTGCGCGGCGAGCCGACGGCCGAGGACGATTCGCCGCTGATGCGGGTGATCTACGCGCCCACGGTCGAGCCCATCGAGGTGACCCGGGCCCGCGAGCTGTACGCCGCGCACCTGCCGCCGCCACTACCTCCGGCGCCGCCGCCAGCTCCCGTCGAGCCCGGCCTGGATCTCGTGACCTCCGGCCCGACAGCGATCCCGCTGGCGCAGGAGGGCGTGCTCGCGGCGGAGCCCGTCACGCCGGAACTCGCTGAAGAGGCGCCGGTCGAGGCGCAGCGGCCGGGCAAGAAGTCGCGCCGCAGCAAGCGCAGGCCGGAGCCCATCGATGGCGGCGAGTTCGCGATCCTCGGCGCGCTGAGCCACGACGCCAACGTCCTCAGCGCCGTCCTGACAGAGGACGACAGCGCCTACGCCGGCCTGCTCGCGCTGCGCGGCGAGGGCGGCGGGGGCTTCGGCGAGGGGGTGGCCGTCGGCATCGGCGAGATCCACGGGGTCGTGGGCGGTGTCGTCGACGTGGTCGAAGGCGGCGTCGAAGGCGGCGTGCCCGGCGGGGTGGTCGGCGGCGTCGAGGGTGGGATGGTCGGCGGCGTCGAGGGCGGGGTGGTCGGCGGTGTCGTCGGCGGCGTGGTGCTCGATGGCAGCATGCCTCAAGCACCAGGTCCCGAAGGACATGTCCCTCCGAACATGGCCCCGGGAGCAGTCTTGACCGGCGGCCCGAACTCGCACGCGTCCGGGGGGGCGACCGCGACCCGGGGCGAGCGCGACGGCCTGGCGGCCGTGGTGGCCCAGGCCTCGTGCGCCGACCCGGCGGTGGTGCGCAAGCAGCAGATCGACGTGGTGTTCGCGGTCGATGTGTCGACGACGATGAACTTCATGCTCGGCAAGATCGGCCGCGAGATCGCCGCGGTCGACGCGACCGTGCGGGCCCACAACCTCGACGCCCGCTACGGCCTGGTCGTGTTCGTCGACGACGTGATGGTCACGAACGGCGGCCAGGCGTTCACCGACCTGGCGGCGCTGCAGCAGGAGCTGGCGAAGTGGCAGCAGTTCACCGCCAGCAACCGCGAGGTCGTCGCCGGCGAGGCCAATTTCGACTGGCCGGAGAACACGCTCGACGCGCTCCACGCCGCCGCGACCCAGTTCGCCTGGCGCGACCGCGCGACCACGCTGCGCGCGGTGGTCCACGCCACCGACGACGACTTCGGCGAGGCGCCCGCGGTGCAGAGCGGCCAGCGCGTGCAGCACGGCTACCGCGACACCGTCGCGGCCCTGCGCGCGGCCGAGGTGCGGGTGTTCAGCTTCGCGGCCAAGGTGGGCGGGGCGTGCGAGTGCCTCGACGTCCGCGCCGGGTTGTTCGCGCCGTACCGCGGTCAGCAGGCGATCCCGGCGGCCACCGGCGGGGCGGTGTTCGACATCGACGAGGTCGCGTCGGGCGCGCTCGGCTTCGGCGCCGCGGTGTCGGGCGCGCTGCAATCGGCGGTCTGCACGCACTATCCGCTGTCGCCGTTCGCCGCCAAGTAGCCCGCATCTCGCGTCGCCGGGGTCTTCTCAAGCGCCGGTGTCCGGGGCTAAGGTGACGGCCGGTGGCGGGCGACGTGCAAAAGCAGCTCGGCGAGCTCGAGCAGCTGGCGAGCAACCTCGGGGTGCGGGTCTGCTACGAGGCGATGACCGGCCTGTCGCAGGGCAGCGGCGGCCTGTGCAAGGTCCGCGGCGAGTGGCGGGTCATCATGGACAAGCGGCTCAAGCCGGCCGAGCGCCTGGAGGTGCTCGCCAACTCGCTGAAGGGCTTCGACACCGAGGCGCACTTCGTGTCGCCGCAGGTCCGCGCGCTGCTCGAGGCGTGAGCGGGGCTCGCGGTCGCGACGAAAGTGTCCTCGAGGACAGGTGGGCGCGAGGCCTGTCCCGGGGGACAGGTTCGGCGAACCGCCGGCGCGCCCGCAGACGCTCGCAGAGGCGGCAAAACCCCCGCGGCGGGCACTAAATCGGCGCCAAGAGATCGGCCAGCGCCGGGTCGTCGGCGAGCAGCGCCGAGACCTCACGTTCCACCGCGGACCACACTTCGGGGGAGACGCGGGCCGGGCGCTGGGCCGCGACGGTCGCCGCGACGAGCCGCTCCGCCGCGACCGCCGGTTCGAGGGTGCCGGCGGCGACCGCCGCCGCGAGCGCCTCGCTGGGCGACACACCGCTCGTCGACGCGGTCGCCGCGACAGCCTCCGCTTCGGCCGCGGCCGGGCTGACGGACTGCGGGCCTTCGGCGCGGGTGATGCCCGCGACCGTCGTGGGGTCGTCGGCGATGGGCCGCATCGGTGTCACCCGCGAAGGTAACAGGTCCGGCGCGCACTGTCAGGGGCGCGCGGCTCACCTTCGCCCGGCGAGGACGGCGCGCGACCTGCGAGGCGCCCGTGAGGTGGCGAGGTCACCCGGCGCCGCGGCGGGCCCTCGCGCGGTGCCCGGAGGTCGCTCTCCAGCGCTGGCTCGGACCGCCACGTTTGCCGCCGGCAAGGCGCGCGGGAGCCGCCGCTGGCGGCCGATTGACTTTCGCTCGCGCCCGGGGTCACATGGCGGGGCCCTGCTTCCTCGCGTGCACGGGCCGGAGTTCGCGTTGAATCAGATCACCCAGTTGGCCCCTACAAGCTGATGGAGCGCATCAGCGTGGGCGGCATGGCGGAGGTGTACAAGGCCGTCGAGCAGGGCGTCGAGGGCTTCGAACGGATCGTCGCCGTGAAGCGGATCCTGCCGCACATCGCCGAGGATGACGAATTCATCACGATGTTCAAGGACGAGGCCAAGATCGCCGGCCAGCTCCAGCACGGGAACATCGCGCAGATCTACAACCTCGGCCAGCAGGGCGACAGCTTCTACATCGCGCTCGAGTACGTCGCCGGCAAGGACCTCCGCAACATCTTCACCCGCTGCCAGCAGCAGGGCAAGCCGATGCCGCTCGCGCAGGCCTGCTTCGTGGTGATGAAAATCTGCGAGGGCCTCGACTACGCCCACAACAAGCGCGACAAGCACGGCCGGCACCTCAACATCGTCCACCGCGACGTGAGCCCGCCGAACATCCTCGTGTCGTACGAGGGCGAGGTGAAGCTCATCGACTTCGGCGTGGCCAAGGCCGCCGGCCGGGTCTCGCGCACGCAGGCCGGCATCCTCAAGGGCAAGTTCGGCTACATGTCCCCGGAGCAGGTCCGCGGCATGCCGCTCGACCGCCGCAGCGACGTGTTCTCGCTCGGCGTGGTGCTCCACGAGGTGTTGGTCGGCAACCGCCTGTTCCAGGGCGAGACCGACTTCGCCACCCTCGAGATGGTGCGCACCGTCGACGTCCCGTCGCCGAGCTCGAAGAACCCGGAGATCCCGAAGGACCTCGAGAACATCATCATGAAGGCGCTCTCGGGCGAGCCCGAGACCCGCTACCAGACGGCGATGGAGCTCCACGACGACCTCCAGGCCTTCATGTTCGCGCACGGCATGTTCTACAGCCGCAAGGACCTTGCGACGTGGATGCGCAAGCAGTACGCGCGAGAGATCGAGCTCGAGAAGGGCTCCGGCAAGGCCCCGCCGGCGCCCGGGCAGCGGCCCGCGCCGCCCGGTGCCGCGCCGCGCAAGGCCCCGCCGCCGCGCCCGCCGGGCAACAAGACGGTGCCGCCGCAAGCCGCCGCGCGGCCGGCCCCGATCCCGACGGCCGCGGGCCGCTCCGCCGCGCCGCCGCGCGCCGAGGCCAAGGATGGCGACCCGCTGCAGCCGAGCGAGGACCAGCTGGCCGCCGCGCGCAAGCGGTCGAAGACGATGTTGATGTCGCCGTCGAGCCGGCCGTCGACGCTCAAGCCCGGCACGCCGGCGACCGGCAGCGTGCCGACGTTGCCGCCGGGGATGGGCGGCCCGAAGGATCCGCTCAAGTCGACGATCGTGCCCGGCGGGGCCCCGCCGCAGCCCGCGAAGGCCGGCGCCGCCCAGGCGCGCGTCGCCCCGGCGCCCGCGGCCGTCAAGGCTCCGCCCGCGCCGGCGTCCGACCTCGACTGGGACGACGACGAGCTCGAGACCAAGTTGTTCGACGATCCGGTCGGCGCGCCGAAGGCGAAGCGGCCGGAGGGCGAGGGCCGATGCGGCCCGAGCCGCCGCCGCAGGCCGGCCAGATCGAGTCCGACGCCGACGAGGGCTCGCCGACGGTCCAGATCCCGCCGAGCGCCGCGGCCGTGATCCTGGCCGCCTCGGTGGCCCAGGGCCCGTCGCAGGCGATGCCGGCCCCGCCGCCGGGCGCGACGCTCAGTCCGGCGGCCTCGTCGAGCATGGCCCGCGCGCCGGCGCCGATGTCACCGTCGGTCACCGGCCCGCGCCCGGTCGCGCAGGCCCAGACGCACGCGGTCACGGCCGAGGTCGAGGTCGAGGACACCGAGACCGGCAAGCGTCCGCCGCCGATCGCCCTCTACGCGGCGGCCGGCGTCGGCGCGCTGCTGCTGATCGTGGTCGTCGTCATGTTCGTCTCCGGCGGCGACCCGGCGACCACGCCGGCGCCCAGCGAGACGGTCGCGGCCGCCGACACCGCCGCGCCGCCGCAGCCGACCGCAACGGTCGGCACGATCCAGCTCGACGTGAAGCCGGCCGACGCCCGCGTCACCGTCAACGGCGTCGAGTACCCGGGCAACACGCCGCGCCTGATCTCCAACCTCGGCCCCGGCACGCACAAGCTGGTCGTCTCGCAGGACGCGGGCTTCTTGCCGTTCGAGCAGGATGTCCCGATCTCGGCCGGCCAGCAGCTCGCGCTGCCGGTCAAGCTGCAGGTCCGCGACGTCACCCTCACGATCAACACCAAGCCGCCGGAGGCGACGGTCAAGCTGCTCGAGTCCGGCGCCGCGCCGCTGCCGGTCGGCAAGGGCGGCGAGCTTCAAGCTGTCGCGCAAGCCCGGCGCGTCCTACAAGGTCCTGGTCGAGGCGCCGGGGTTCGATCCGAGCGAGGTGCCGCTGACCTTCAGCGGCGAGGCGTCCGACAGCGCCGAGGTCGTGCTGGTCAAGGCCAAGGGCCCGACGCCGCCGCCCGACAACGGCACGGTGACGCCGCCGCCGAACAACAACACCGCGACGCCGAAGCCGCCGGCCGACAAGCCGAAGCCGCCGGCCGACAAGCCGAAGCAGAAGGCCAAGACCGCCGAGCTCAAGATCGGCAGCGCCCCCGGCCGCCCGCCGGCCACCGTGTGGGTCGACAACCAGAAGCAGGCCAAGCCGACGCCGGTCGTCGTCATGGTCGCGCCCGGGTCGCACACCATCAAGTGGAAGTACCCCGACGGCAAGACCGAGACCCGCAAGATCACCGCCACCGACGGCGCGCAGGTCATCAAGGGCACGCCCTGAGCGACGATCCTGCCCGAACGCGCAGGTCCTCGCGGACATGTTGAAACGGACAGGACCCGAAGGCCATGGCCTTCAGGTCCTGTGCTTTCGGGCAGGGAGGCGGAGAGCGAGCGAGGATGCGTGCCCTGGCGCTTCGGACAGCTCGAGACGACGGCCTGACCTGCGTGACCGCTGGCGCCTGGGCGAGTGCGGCCTCAGGGTGTCGCCACCGCGCGGGGCCTGGCGCTTCGGACAGGTCGAGAAGACGGCCTGGACCGGCGCGACCTCCGGCGCGCGGGCGAGTGCGGCCTCAGGGCGTCGCCGCCGGCGAAGGGCGACGCCATGCGGGGCCTGGCGCTTCGGACAGGATCGAGAAGACGGCCTGGACCGGCGCGACCTCCGGCGCGCGGCCTCAGGACGTCGCCGCCGGCGACGGGGCGAGGGCGCGCGCGGGACCTGGCGCTTCGGACAGGTCCGGGCTCGTCCCGACGCGGACGAGCGTCCGGGCGTGGCCGTCCGCGGCAGACCCCTGGGGGTGGGCCTGAAGGACTCTGGTCAATCGGACATGGCCTGGGGGCCAGTGCCTTCGGGGCATGTCCCCAGGGGCATGCGCAGACGTCAGCGGGACAGCGCCTCGGGGCAGGCCTGCAGCGGGCCCGCGATCACGCCCTCGGCGGTGGCGACGCCGTCGCGGCGGAACTCGTTGCAGGGGTCGTCGTCGTCGTCGCCGCGGACCACCACCGTGAAGCGGCACACCCCGTGGTCGTCGGGGTTCTGGTTGTGCGTGATCAGGTCGTAATGGTGCGCGTGCGGCGTGGTCTGCACGAACCCGAGCGCGATCCACATCGGGTGTGCGGTCCATGCCGTCAGCGGGTAGGCGCCGGGGATGTCCGTCGCGCCAGGTGTGCAGGCGCCGCCGGCGGCGTCGCTGCAGACGATGTCGAGGCTCGGAGTGAAACCTGTTTCACCGCCCGCGGGCGCGCCCGGCGGGTGCGGGCAGCGGTGCGGGGCCTCGGCGCCGTCGTCGGTGAAGCTCGGCCGGCGCTCGTGGTAGTAGGCCGCCGTGGCGTTGAACAGCTCGCCCATGACCGTCACGGCCTCCGTGTGACGCTCGTGTCGCTTGATCGCCGCATGCTCGCGCACCGCCAGGGTCGCGAGGATCGCCGCGATCGCGACCACGAGCAGCGAGTCGAGAGACGACAGACCCCGGCGCGCGCGACCGGAGCGTGGTGGGGGAGGCGGGCGATGGGCGTGGGGGGACATGTTCGCGTCGGTGGGTCGGCCGAAGGCCAGCCGGAGGGGAGGGCTGCTGGGTCTGTCGGCGTGACACGCGGCTCACCTGGGCTGGCCGCTGCACTTCCTAGGTAAACTCTATTCAAAATCGATCACACTCGGCTCCGATGCAAGGATCCAGATTCGCACAGATATCTTGGGGTATCTCGCGCGCTCCTGTCCGGTGACCTCAAGGATGCGCGATCCGGCCCGCGTTTGGGTCGGGCTTGCGCAGGACGGCGAGCAAGTGCGCGCCGAACTGGCGCAGAAAGCTGTCGCGGGCCCACCACTCACCGGCCGCCAGGACTCTGCCGAGCAGCGGCCACGAGAGGATCCGGGAGATCGGCACGAGCACCCGGATGCCGTACGTGCGCACGAGCTCCAGCTCGCGGGGGGCGAGCTTGAGCAGGCGGCCGAGCGAGTCGTAGCGGGTGACGTGGTGGTCGCCCTCGACGAGCACGCCGCCGGCGGCGACGATCGTGATGGGGTGGCGGATCCCGTGGGCCAGGCCACGGAGGCTGCGCGGGTTGTTGATCTCGAGCAACAAGAGGCCGCCCGGCGCGGTGACGCGGACGGCCTCTCGCAGCAGCGAGCGCACCAGCGCCAGCGAGCTCTCCTCGTCGCGGCCGAGGTGCGGCAGCGTCCGCAGGCAATACACGGCGTCGTAGGTCGCGTCGGCGGCCGGAATCTGCAGCGTGTCACCGTGTTGGTCGAGCTCGGCGAGCGGCGCGACCGAGACCTTGCTGGCGGCGCGGCGGACCCATTGGGTGATCTCCGGCGCCCCGTGGCCGAGGTCGAGGACGCGGCGGCCGGCCACGTGGCGGAGCACGGCCTCGCCCGTGAGGGCCTGGGCCAGCTCACTGGCCCCGGAGACCGGCTCCGTCATCGCCGGCACGGGAGCACCCCACCAGGTCTGTTCGCTGGACAGCGGAGGCGGTGCGGCCGCGCCCTGGCGGTCCTTTGCGCCCGACGACCGTGGATTCGTTGACCCGCTCACAGGCTCCATGGTACCCCTTGGACCCTCGAAGGAGCCTCGATGCCGACCAAGATCCTCGCGATCGACGACAGCAAGACAATGCGCCTCGCCATCAAGATCACCTTCGCGGCCGAAGACTATGATGTGGTCGCGGTGAGCAAGGGCTCCGAGGCGGTCGCGCGCGCCAAGCAGATGCCAGCGGACGTGCTTATCGTCGACGCCGCGCTCGCCGCCGGCGAGCCCTCGGGGTACGAAGTGGTCAAGGCGGTGCGCGCCGACCCCGACACGGCGCACATCCCGGTGCTCCTCCTGGTCTCGAATCAGGTCGGCATCGACGAGGCCCAGGTCCAGGCCTGCGGCGCCAGCGGGGCGATGACCAAGCCCTTCGACACCCAGGAGATGCTCGAGAAGGTGACCGCCCTCGCGCAGGGCAAGTCGATCACGAGCGGCAAGACGGTCCCGAAGGCCGCGCCCGCGCCGCAGGCCGCGGCTCCGGTTCGCCCGGCCCCGGCCGCCGCGCCGTCGCCCGTGGCCGCCGCCCCGACGCCGGCCGCCCGTCCAGTCCAGGCTCCCTCGACGCCTCCGGCCGCGGCGCCCAAGCCCGCTCCGGCGGCGACCCCCGCGGCTGCTGCGCGGCCCGCGGCGACTCCCGCCAGCAGCGGCAACAAGAGTTCCCGGCAGCTTTCGCCTCAGGAGAGGATATGGCCAGCAAGATCCCGATCGCGACCCCCATCCCGTTCGCTCCCGCCGATGCGCCGACCGCCGGCATGCTCAAGCGCCTTCAGGCGGCCGGCGGGGCCGGCACCGGTCTCGACCCCAAGGCGGTGCAGGCGCTCCTGTCGCTCAGCCGTGACGTGATCGAGCAGGTCGTCTGGGAGGTCGTCCCGGACATGGCCGAGCAGATCCTCGCGCGCGGGCAGCAGGCCCGGCACTGAGCGCCGTCCCGGGAGGTCCCCGGATCTCAAGTTCGATGGCCGCCTCGCGCGATCTGGATCGCTCCCAGATCGATGCGTGGCGGCTTTGCCGTGTTCGCGGTGCAGGTCCACGCCGCGACGAAGGTGCGCAGTCGCCGAGTCGTGACAGAGTCTCGGCGCGAATGGGCCGAATGAGTGCGACTGAAGAAGATGCCGCCCCGACGAGGGCCGGAGGGAGCATGGAGAAGCTCAACAGTGTCTACGAGCCGCAGGCCGTCGAGTCGCGGCTCTACTCGTGGTGGCGCGACGCCGGGTACTTCCAGCCGGCGCCGGGCGAGCAGCCGACCTTCACGGTCGTGCTGCCCCCGCCGAACGTCACCGGCCGGCTGCACATGGGCCACGCGCTCACGGCCACCATCGAGGACACGCTGGTCCGCTGGCGCCGGATGTGTGGTGAGGCGGCGCTGTGGCTGCCCGGCACCGATCACGCCGGGATCTCGACGCAGGTGATGGTCGAGCGCCAGCTCGTCAAGGAGGGCACCAGCCGCGAGCAGGTCGGGCGCGACGCGTTCATGCAGCGCGCGTGGGAGTGGACCCGCGAGCACGGCGGCATCATCGATCGTCAGCACGAGGCCCTCGGCGCCTCGCTCGACTGGTCGCGCTACCGCTTCACCCTCGACCCGGTGTCGTCGCGCGCGGTGCGGGAGGCGTTCGTCCGCCTCTACGAGGACGGCCTCGTCTACCGCGCCTTCCGCCTGATCAACTGGGACTGGGCCAGCCAGACCGCGCTCAGCGACCTCGAGGTCGAGCACCGCGAGTCCGACGGCTCGCTGTGGCACCTCGCGTACCCGGTCGAGGGCTCGGACGACGTCCTCGTGGTCGCGACCACCCGGCCCGAGACGATGCTCGGCGACACCGCGGTGGCGGTCCACCCCGACGACCCGCGCTACCGCCACCTCATCGGCCGGCGCGTGATCCTGCCGCTGACCGGGCGCAAGGTGCCGATCGTCGGCGACCCGATCCTCGTCGACATGAACTTCGGGACAGGCGCCGTCAAGGTCACGCCGGCCCACGACTTCAACGACTTCGAGGTCGGCAAGCGCCACGACCTCGACCTCGTGGTCGTGATCGACAAGCGCGGCAAGCTCAACGAGAACGCCCCGGAGCGGTTCCGCGGGCTGTCGGTGGCCGAGGCGCGCGAGGCGGTGGTGGCCGCGCTCGCCGAGGCCGGCGCGCTGGTCAAGGTCGAGCCGCACAAGCTGAACCTCGGCTACTCGCAGCGCACCGGCGTGGTGTGCGAGCCGCTGCCGTCCGACCAGTGGTTCGTGCGCACGAAGCCGCTGGCGCAGCCGACGATCGACGCGGTCCGCAGCGGTCGCACCAAGATCCTGCCCGAGCACCGCGAGGGCGACTACTTCCGCTGGATGGAGAACATCCACGACTGGTGCATCTCGCGACAGCTGTGGTGGGGCCACCGGATCCCGGCGTGGCACTGCGCCGCGTGCAGCAAGATCACCGTCGGCCGCGAGGACCCGACGGCGTGCGCCCACTGCGGCTCGACCTCGATCGAGCAGGACCACGACGTGCTCGACACGTGGTTCTCGTCGGGCCTGTGGCCGCTGACCTGCCTCGGCTGGCCCGACCAGACCGCCGACATGCAGCGGTTCTACCCGACCGGGCTGATGGAGACGGGCTGGGACATCCTGTTCTTCTGGGTCGCCCGCATGATGATGTTCGGCATGTACTTCGGCGGCGACGTGCCGTTCCGGACCGTGTTCCTCCACAGCATGGTGCTGGGCGAGGACGGGCGGAAGATGTCGAAGATGCGCGGCAACGTCGTCGACCCGATGGAGCTCATCGAGAAGTACGGCGCCGACAGCCTGCGCTTCTACCTGTCGACGATGGCCGGGCAAGACCAGGGCATCGTCTTCAGCCGCGCGCGCGTCGAGGGCTACCGCAACTTCTGCAACAAGCTGTGGAACGCGGCCCGCTTCGCGCTGATGAACCTCGAGGACTTCGGCCCCGAGGAGCTCGCGGCCTACCGCGCGCAGGTGATCGAGAAGGCCGACGTCGGCCCGCTGGCGATCGCCGACCGCTGGATCCTCGCGCGCGCGCTCGAGGTAGCGATCGCCGTCGACGACCTGTTCTCGCAGTACCGCCTCGACCTCGCGGCCCACACCGTCTACCAGTTCGTGTGGTACGAGCTGTGCGACTGGTACCTTGAGCTGGCCAAGAGCAACCTCCGCGAGGGCGCGCCGCCGGCCGATCGCCGGGCGACGCAGGGCACGCTGGCGACGGTGTTCGATCTGGTGATGCGGGTGCTGCATCCGATCGTCCCGTTCATCACCGAGGAGATCTGGCAGCGCCTGCCGCGTCCTGCCGACGCGCCGGCGAGCTTGATGCTGGCGGGTTTCCCCCGCCCGCGCACGCGCGACGGCGAGAAGGTGCTGGAGCTCGATGGGCCGGTGCAGCGCGTGGGGGCGATCCTCGCCGAGGAGGGCACGCTCCGCGCCCGCGAGGACATGACCGCGCTGGTCGAGCTGACCACGGCGGCGCGCAGCCTCAAGGCCGAGTTCAAGCTGCCGCCGGCGAAGCGCGTCGAGGTGCTGGTGCGCAGCGAGGACCCGGAGGTGCGGGCCCGCGTCGCGCGGCTGCACCCGCTGGTGGTCCACCTGGCGAAGCTGCAGCAGCTGCGGCTGATGGAGCCGCACGAGGTGGCGCCCAAGGAGGCGGCGACCGAGGTGGTGCGCGGCGCGGAGGTCATCCTGCCGCTCGCCGGTCTGGTCGACTTCGCGGCCGAGCGCACGCGCCTGTCGAAGGACCTGGAGAAGGCGCGCAAGGAGGCCGACGGCCTGACGGCGAAGCTGCAGAACCCGGGCTTCCGCGGCAAGGCGCCGGCGGACGTGATCGCCAAGGGCGAGGCGCGGCTGGTCGAGCTGCGCGACGATCTCGAGCGCCTGCAGGCGACGCTGACGCGGCTCGGCGGGTGAGCTGCGTGCGGTCATGTCGACAGGCTGCTAGCCTGTCGACATGATTCGTTCAAGCCTTTTATTATCGATAGTGGTGGCACCGTCGGCGGCCTGCGGGACCGAAAAGAACGACGCGACCGTTACCAGCGAGACGGGTGATACAGGAGCCACGGGTGAGCCCGATACCGGCGCGACCGGCACCAGCACGACGGGGAGCCCGACACCGGCGACACCGCGCCCACGGGCACGACGGGCGAGACGTCGCTGCTCGAGACCTGCGTGTTCGACCCGCCGTGCGAGCACGAGATCGGCCCCGACTTCACCGACTCCGAGCAGCAGGTGTACGACGGGCTCCTGTGCGCGTGGACGCGGCTGCGCGACGCCGCTCCCTCGCGCGTCGACCTGACCTTCGGGGGCGACGAGCCGACCAGCCTGATCCCGCTCGGCGACCCGGACCGCTCGGTGCTGGTGGTCAAGAGCGCCGGCGGCGAGACGGTCCAGCGCTGCACCCTGGCCGAGGAAATGTTCTTCCAGACCTGCATCGACGCCGGACCGGAGGGGCTGGGCGAGAGCTGCGCGTTCGGCTACGGCTGGTATGACGACTGCGTCGACGAGCCCTCGCCCGTCTGCCCGGGGTGATCGCGTACTCGTGGACATGCGCTTGAAGGCATGTCCATGAGGACATGGCTCCAAGGGCATGTTCTTCAAGACATGTTCGGAGCGACATGTCCACGAGCGCTGCGACCGTCACTCGGGCGGCGCGCAGCCGACCTCGGCGCGCGGCGGGTCGTCGGCGTCGGCGCGGGCGGCGATGAAGGCGCGCAGGCTCCCGGAGTCGGTGGGGAGGGTGTCGCGCCAGCGGAGCACGCGGCCGTCGAGGTCGACGGCGACGACGCTGCGGCCGTCGTCCTCGATGGCGAGGACGAGGAGCTGCTTGAGGCCGCGGAGGCGGCGGAAGTCGCGGCGCGGGGCCAGCGGGTCGGGCTCGTCGCCGATGTCCCACAGCAGGACGTCGCCGCCGGTGACTGCGACGGCGACCCGGCTGCCGTCGCGCGAGACCGCGACCAGTCGCTCGACGAGGTCGGGCGGGACGAGCTCGATGCGCAGCTCGTGGCTGACGCTGTCGAACACGCGGAGGATGTTGTCGCGGCTGACCGTGACGATCCAGCGGCCGTCGTCGGACACCTCCACTTCGCCGACCTGCAGGCGATGCCCGCGCAGCTCGCCGAGGCGCCGGCCGTCGAGGTCGACGTGCTCGACGTGATCTTCGGCCGCGAACACCAGCTCGCGCGTGCCGGGGATGGCGACGGTCACGGCGATCCGGTGACGCACGCGCAGGAGCTCGCGCAGGCCGGCGTCGCCCTCGTGGCGCAGCAGCTGACCGTACGGGCCGCCGATCACGAGCGCGGGCTCGCCCGGGAACAGCAGCGTCGGCGGCGAGCCCTCCACGCGCTCGAGCTCGCGGACCGGCTCGCGCGCGGCGAGGTCGACGAGCAAGATCCGCCCGTCGTCGCACGCGACCGCGAAGCGCGGCCGCGAAGGGTCGACGCCGGTGCGCATGCCGTCGCAACCGGGGCCGACGGTGGTGCGCAGCGCCACCGCGCCGTCGGGCAGCGAGATGGCGAACAGCTCGCCGGCCTCGTCGAGGGCGAGGCCGTGGCGGCCGTCGTGGGCGAGCGCCAGCCGCTGGATCGGTCGCTCGATCGGGATCGCGGCCACAGGTCGCATGCGCGCGGTGTCGACGACGTGGAGCCGAGTGGCGCCGCCGAGCAGCACGCGGCCGGCGGCCGGCGCCATGGCCACTGCGTTGCGCGAGATCGGCTCGGGCGCGACGTACTGCTCGCGCGCGAAGGCCGAGGCCGGCCACACGAACACGCGCGGGTCATTGCCGACGGCGGCGATCCAGCGGCCGTCGGGCGAGAACTGGGCGTCGATCATGTGCGCCGGCACGGCGAGCGGATAGGAGGTGGCGGTGGCGAGGTCCCAGATCCCGACGCGCGCGTCGCCGCCGACCGAGGCGACCTTGGTGCCGTCGGGCGAGAAGCTGCCGCGGCGGATGTAACCGCTGTGCGGGGCCAGCAGGTCGCCGCGATCGCGGACGAGGTCGTAGTGGCGCAGGTAGGTGGTCGAGGCCGGGGCGATCAGCTGATCGGAGGCGGGGGAGAAGCGGATCTCTCGCAACGAGCCGAGCCACACGTCGGAGGGCGCCTGCGGCCAGACGAGCCGCCGCCCGGCGCCGGCGCGGGTGTCGTACAGCCACACGCTGCCGTCGGCGACGGTGCTGGCGAACCATCGCCCGTCGAGGGAGACGCCGCCGGCCTGCTGCATGACGACGTCGCCGGCGCGGACGACGGTGCGCGCGCCGGTGGTGAGGTCGTGGAGGTAGGCCTGGTTGGTGTCGACGTCGATGCAGCCGATGTGCTTCGCGGTCCACGGGACGGAGTTGGCGAAGCAGCGATCGATGACCTCGCCGGCGCCGGTGTCGAGGTCCCAGCGGCGCAGGGCGAGCGCGTCGTCGGCGGTGTAGAGGCGGCGGCCGTCGGGGCTGAAGACGACGTTGCGCACGCCGTCGGTGTGGCCGAGCAGCACCTGCGGCTCGCCGCCGTCGAGGTCCCACACGCGCACGGTGTGGTCGCGGCTGGTGGACGCGACGCGGCGGCCGTCGGGCGAGAAGGCGGCGCGCCAGACGTCGCTGGTGTGGCCGGCGAAGACGCGAGATGTCCCGGAGGACATGTCCCAGACGCGCAGGGTGCAGTCGTCGCTGGTGGTGGCGAGGAGGTCGCCGGTCGGCGAAAAAGCGGCGCGGCTGATCGCCGCCCGGTGGCCGCGGAGGACCCGCGGCAGGCCGCGCGCCTCGAGGTCGGCGGCGATCTGTCGGGTGCGCCGCCAGTCGGCCGCGGGCGAGAGGTTGTCGAGCAGGCGCAAGGCCTCGATCGGGTCGCTGTCGAGGACGAGGCGAGCTTGCTCGAAGGACAGGTTGTCGGCGCGCCGCTCGGCCTCGACCTGGGCGGCCTGGGCCCGCCGCTCGGCGTCCTCGGCGAGGTCGCGCGCGCTCTCGGCGAGGTCGCGCTGCTCCTTGACCTGGCGGAAGCTCAGGGCGGTGACGCCGACGATCAGCGCGACGCTGACCGCGGCGAGCCCGAGCAGGGCGCGGTGGCGGCGGACGAACCGACGCACGCGCTCCCACGCGGTGTAGCGGTGCGCGCCGACGATCTGGCCGGTCTGGAACCGCCGCAGGTCGTCGGCGAACTCCTTGGCGCTCGGGTAGCGGGCCCCGCGGTCGCGCGCCATCGCCTTGTCGACGATCGCCACCAGCTCGTCGGGGGCGTCCGGCTCGCGGCTGCGCAAGGGACAGGTGACTCGTAGACGGTCTTGTAGATCATCTCCATGGCGTTGCCGGCGTCGTGCGGCAACTGCCCGGAGAGGACGTGATAGAGGATCGCGCCGAGGGCGTAGACGTCGGTGCCGGTGTCGACCTCGGCGCCCTCGGCCTGCTCGGGTGACATGTAGCCGGGCGTGCCGATGACCGCGCCGACGAAGGTGAGGTCTTTACCCGGGGTGACGGGGGTCGGTTCGCCGGCGGCGAGGTCGGCGACGTCGAGCTCCTTGGCGAGGCCCCAGTCGATGACGACGGTCTCGCCGAAGGCGCCGACGAGCACGTTGTGCGGCTTGAGGTCGCGGTGGATGATGCGCTGGCTGTGCGCGTAGGCGACGGTCTCGGCGATCGCCAGCACGTGCGGGAGCAGGGCCAGGCGCGCGGCGAGGGTCCTGGCCTCGGCGATGACCTTGTCGAACGAGCGGCCCGAGACCAGCTTCATGGCGAAGAAGGGCTCGCCCGTGGGCCAGCGACCGGCGGCGTAGACCGGGACGATGCCCGGGTGCTGCAGGCGCGCGGTCAGGAGGACCTCGCGGACGAACCGCTCCTCGTCGACGGAGCGGCCGCGCACCAGCAGCTCCTTGAGCGCGACCGGGCGATCGAGGCTCGGGTCGTGCGCGCGCAAGATCCGTCCGATCCCGCCCTGCGCGAACTGGCCGGCGATCACGTAGGCGTGGCGATCGATCTGCGGCAGGCGGCTGGTCGCGAGCGTCCGCGGCACCACGGGCGTGGGCGCCTCCGAGGGCGGCATGGTCACGAACTCTTCGCCGACCGGCGGCGTGGCGACGCGGGTCGGCAGCGCTGCGCTCGCGGACAGCGTGTCGTCCGGGCGCTCGGGGCTCATGGCACGCGCGGCGCGAGGAAGCTGGCGTCGAAGGCCAGCGGCAGGAGATCGCGGACCCGGGAGCGCATGGGCGCCGTTCGTGGTGACGAGCACGAGGTCGGCGTCGGCGGCGAACTCGAACAATATCTGGCGGCACGCGCCGCACGGCGGGGCAGGGACGTCGGCGCCGGTGACGACCGCGACGGCCTCGATCGCGGCGGCGCCGTGGGTCAGCGCGTAGAAGAGCGCGACCCGCTCGGCGCACAGGCCGAGGGTGTAGCTGGCGTTCTCGACGTTGGCGCCGGTCCAGAGCGTGCCGGCGGCGTCGCGCAGGGCGCAGCCGACGGCGAAGCCGCTGTGCGGGCAGCGGGCGTGCCCGCGGGCCTCGACGGCGGCGGCGACGAGCGCGGCTTCTTTTGGATCAGTTGCCGTCATCCATCACGTCTTCGATCTCTTCGATCTCTTCGACGAGCTCGGGCTCGGCCTTGGTGAGCTTGGGGATCACGAGGCCGCGCGGGTTGGTCTCGACGAACGACTCGGTCTCGTCGGTGTCGACGTCGACGCCGACGTCGGCCTCGGTCTCGCTGACGTCGACGACCATGGTGCGCTCGCTGTTGTCGCCCATGGCGTGGGCGAGCTGCGACTGCGAGTCCTCGAGGCGGCGTCCGAGCTCGGTGGCGAGGCTCCACAGCAGCTTCGAGGCGAGCGCGTGGTCGCGGCGCATCAGCTCCTGCAGGTCGCGGCGGCCGATCTTCAGCAGCTTGCCGTTGGCCTCGACGGTGATGGTGAGGCGCGCGGTGTCGGTGCCGACGAGGTCGGTCTCGCCGAGCAAGGTGCCGGCGTTGACCGTGGCGAGGTGGTTGCCGCCGCGCGAGAGGGTGGCGCGACCGTCGAGGACGACGAACAGGTCGCCCGCCTCCTCGCCCTCGCGCGCGAGCACCTCGCCCTTGTGGCAGGCCTGCACGCGCGAGATGTTCATCAGCTTGCACAGCTGCTGGTAGGTGAGGCCCTCGAACAGCTGGACGCGGCGCAGGGTCTCGACGGTGAACTGCAGCTGGGCGACGCGCGTGGCGTCGCCGCGGACCTGCACGGCGAGGGCGGTGACGTTGTCCTTGCCGCCGCGGCTGTTGGCGAGGTCGATGAAGCGGCCCGGGATGTCCTCGATGTTGGAGAGCGCGAGGTTGCTGGCGATCTCGGCGTCGTCGAGGTAGTCGTAGAGGCCGTCGGAGCACAGCAGGAACGCGTCGCCCGGCAGGATCTCGAAGTCGAGGATGTCGACCTCGACGTGCTCGTAGACGCCGACCGCCCGCGTCATCGCGTTCTTGAAGTTGGCGTACGGGCTGACCGCGAACTCGTCGGCGCGGACCTTGCCGCTGCGGATAAGCTCGTTCATCAGCGAGTGATCCTCGGTGAGCGGATAGACCACGCCGTTGCGGCTGAGGTAGATCCGGCTGTCGCCGACGTAGGCGATGAAGCCGCGCTGACCGATGATGAGCAGCGCGACCACGGTGGTGCCCATGCCGCGCTTCTCGGGCTCCTGCTGGGCCTTGTGGTAGATCTGCGCCGAGGCCGAGTGAACGGCGTACTCGAGCAGCGTGCAGAGCTCCATCTGCGCGGTCGCGTCGAAGTCGCCGATGCGCGTCAGCAGGTCGCGCTCCCGACTGACGACGTCGCGGATCGTGTGGACCGCGAGCGCGCTCGCCACTTCACCGGACGCGTGGCCGCCCATGCCGTCGGCGACGATGAAGAGGTTGAGGTTCTTGTCGATGAGGAAATTGTCCTCGTTGTGCGACCGCTTTCGCCCGACATCGGTCGCTGCCCAGTGCTTGATCTCCATCGCCATGGACCTCATCGCGGCCGGACCTCAGGGCTCCGGCGCCGCTGCCGAGAATACGGCATCGAGCGGGCGCTGGGCGGCGTCGGCTCCTGCGAGCCTGGCGGCGAGCGCGTCGAGATCGCTCTGGCCGACCGCGGCCCCGTCGAGCCATACGCCCTCCGGCAACGCGGTGATGCCTCCAGGCCCCCGCTCGAGCTCGGGTTCGCCCAGGTCACAGGTCTGCGCTTCGGGCGCCTCGTCGAGCCGGGCGATGAATTCGGCCGCGGCGGCGCTCCGCGGCTCCCTGCGAGCGCCTTCGCCCTCGCGCGCGAGGATCCGCAGGTACTCGAGCTGCAGCCCCAGCCGCTCGGCCACGCAGGTGCGCACCCGCAGCTGCCGGGCGCCGGTGTTGGTCCCGCGGGCGATGACCTGCACGGCCAGGACGCCAGGGTTTTGCCGACGAAACTCGAGAACAGGGGCGAGCAGCGAGAAATGGGGTGCTCGTCGTGCTCGGCGAACACGACGAGGCGATGGGGGAGGCCGACCCCACCGACCAACATGCCCGCCTGCACCGGCGGGCGCATGAGGCGCTGGCTGACGCCGCGTCGCGGGGCCACGAGCGGGCGCGCCGGGGGTCGATTGGCGCGCAGCCGCTGGGCTTCACGGGCCAGCTCGCCGCGCACGCGCTCGAGGC
The DNA here is from genome assembly GCF_026626665.1 of Nannocystis pusilla. Classification (GTDB taxonomy): domain Bacteria; phylum Myxococcota_A; class Polyangia; order Nannocystales; family Nannocystaceae; genus Nannocystis; species Nannocystis pusilla. The sequence goes on along the minus strand of NZ_JAPNKE010000002.1, from coordinate 3,253,011 downwards.
CGGGACCGTCCTCGAAGGCCGCGGCCTGGCCGACGAGGAAGATCGGCGGGCGACCGAGGTAGCCGCCCGCGGCCTGGTGCAGGCGCTGGAGCTCGGCCTTGCCGGCGCGCATGGCGACGTCGAGGCAGCGATCGTCGACGATGGCGGCGAGATCCTCGGGACGCAGCCCGAGCTCGCCGGCGAGGACGGCGCGGGCGGCGGGATCGGCGAGGCGGACGGCGAGGCGATCGCGGCCGTCGCGGTCGAGCACTCGCAAGGCGGCCTCCTGGCGGCCGCGGGCGCCGGCCCCGAGCAGGAGGCGGAAGATCCGGGTGTCGCCCAGGTTCTCGACCATGCCGGTGGCGACGGGGATGACGCGCACGCCGACGGCGCCCTCATGATCGGCGACGAGCCGCCGCAGGTCGAGCCACACGCCGAAAGCAGTGGAGGCGAAGGGGTCGAGGAAGGCGGAGATCGCCAGGGGGGCGTCGACGGGGCCGACGTGCAGGGCGAGGGCCGGGCAGTCGTGGGTGCGCGCGGCCGGTGCAGTGAGGAGCACGGCGGCGAGCGCGGTGGCGAGGAGCACGCGGGGACTGTGACCCGCCGCGGCGGTTTGTTCAAGCCGGGGCGGAAGACGGCGGCGCCCAGCGAGCGCCGTGGGGGCATACGGAGGTGCCTTTCGAGCGCCCTGGGCCGGCCGCGGCGACGTTTGTCCGAGGCGGGCACGAGACGAGGCGACGCGAGCGGTCAGCCGGTCGCGGCCTTTCGCGCGCCCGGGGCCGTGGTAGTCTCGCGGCCCGTGCTGCGCGTCGCCTTGCATGTTTTGGTCAGTGGGTCGCTCCTCGCCGGCCCGCCCACCACGCGCGAGTACACGGGCGACGACGCGGTGATCGATGCGCCGGGCGCTGGCGGGGCGACGCCCGCGGGTCCCGAGGCGCCGGGCGCCGAGACGACGCCCGCGGTGCCGGAGCCGCTGCCTGCCCAGCCGCCTGCGGGTGCGGTGGCGCCGACCGGAGCGCCGATGTCGACGGAGGGCACGAGCTCGGCGAGCGCGACGGCACCGTCGGCCTCGACGCCGGAGACGACGACGCCGCCGGTGCAGCCGGAGGGGCCGGCCGAGGATGAAGAGGACGAGGACGAGGTGCCCTACGACCCGCTCGTCGACAGCCCGGAGGCGCAGCGGGCCCGCAGCTGGGTGCGCAGCGGGGCGGTGTTCATCGGCATCGGTGCGGTGCTGACGGGCGGCGGGATCGCGATGTCGCAGGCCAAGGTCAACACGCTGGAGCAGCAGGAGGCCTGCGATCCGCGCCAGGACCACGCTGGCAACGGTTGTCTGGAGCCTGCGCGAAATCGCGCCACGGCCGCGCTGCTCATCCCCGGGGTGCTGCTGCTGGCCGGCGGGATCGCCATGCTGACGGTCGGCAAGCTGCAGCAGAAGCGGCTGCGCGCCGATCTGCGGGCCAGCCGGCGCGAGGTGGTGCTCGGGCTGCAGTGGGCGTTCTGAGGCGGGCTTGAACCTGTTCGTCGAGCCAGGTCACCCGGACGCGGGGGCGCCCTGTTGCCGGTCATGGCGCGCGCGCTGGCGGCGATGGGCGCGGAGGTGGTGATCGCGGCAGGCGACGACAACCTGATCCGGGCCCGCCGCGCGGACGACCCGGGAGACAGGCCGTTCGTGGTGGTGGCGGCCGGCCTGCCGAACCTGGTCCACGAGTTCGCCCACGCGATCCAGGCCGGGCGCCTGGCCGACGACCACGGCTTCGACTACGGGCTGATCCCGCTCGACCTGCGGGCCGGGGAGCAGCGGGCGCTGCTGTGGGAGGAACTGGCGTGCTCGGTGCTGTCCTGCGCCTACGCGCCGGCGGGCGGCGACGTCGATGCGTGGTTCAAGGAGCAGGTCGAGATCCAGGGGGTCTTCTATGGGGTGAGCGAGGGCGCCGAGTTCGCGGCGCTGGTCGACGCCACGCGCGCGGCGCATCCGGCCGAGCTGCCGGCCACGGTCGAGGCGGCTTACCGGGCGGTGGCGCAAGCTTTGCGCGAGGCGGGGGCTGCAAATGCAGAGGCTGAGCCCCCCGACACCTCACCTTCGAGACCCTGTGGGCGCGGTATCGCCAGCAATTGCCTGCATCGCCGCTTGCTTCGGGGTGAAACCGCGGGGACCCTGGTCGGGTCGTACGAGGGTCGATGCTGCGCACCTTTTTGTCAGCTCTGGACTACGGCGGGTTCGGCCTGCACATCGATGACCTGGTCGAGGGCGCCGCGATGGCGACCCGCGGCTGCTTTACCCGCATCGGCTCGTTCTGGTGGGGCGGCCCGACCGGACCGAGCGGCGGCGCGGACGTGTGCGCGTCGTCGGTGGTCGTCGACGTGGCGTTCCTGGCGCTGCTGGTGATCGCGGTGATCGCGGTGGTGAGGATCCGCCAGCGCGGCGAGGAAGGCCGATTCGAGCTGGCGCGACGCTACCTCGAAAAGGGCATGGATCCCCCGCACGATCTGTTCCCGTCGTCGGCCCAGGGCGACCTGCGACGCGGGATCGTGCTCATCTTCGCCGGCCTGGGTCTGCTCGGCGCTTCGGTCAGCATGCCCGGCCTCGGCCCCACGGGCCTCATCCCCGGCTTTATCGGTCTCGGCTATCTCGCTTCGTTCGCCGCGTCGCGCAAGAGGAACTCATGAGCAAGGTGTCCACAGCAGCGCTCTCATGGCTCGGGTTCGGGCTCCGCAAGACCCAGAACCTGGCCGATCTCGGCGACGAGGCGCTGGTCCAGGCGGCCGGCCGAGCCGACGGTGAAAAGGCGTTCGGCGAGCTGCTCCGGCGGCATCAGGGCAAGGTCCGCGGCCTGCTCCTGCGCCTCACGAGCGACCGCAACCTCGCCGACGACCTCGCGCAGGAGGTGTTCCTCCGCGCCTATCGCGGTCTGTGTGGCTTCGAGGGCCGGGCCCGGTTCTCGACCTGGCTGTACCGGATCGCCTACAACGTCTATCTGAACCACCGCGCCCGCGTGCGCGAGCTGGCGGCGCTGCCCGAGAACTTCGAGGCCGGCGCGATGGCCCCCGAGACGTCGACGTCGGCGAACCGCTGCGACATGCGCAAGGACCTCGACGCGGCGATCGGCGCGCTGCCCGAGCGCTACCGGGCGGTCGTGATGCTGTACTACCTCGAGGACGTGTCGTACCCGGAGATCGCGGAGATCCTCGAGCTGCCTCTCGGGACAGTCAAGACGCACCTCCACCGCGCCAAGCGGATGTTGCGCGAGCACCTCGACGGTTGGGGTTCGGGCGAGGTCGAGGCCGAGGATGCCTGAAGCATCGCCATCGATCGTCCGGCTGCGCGCCTTCCTCGAGGAGCTCGACGTGCAGTCGAGCACGCTCAAGCGCGACCCTCGCGGCCAGACGTGGTTGCCGCCGGAGATCCGATCGCTGGTCGAGTCCGATCCGGAGTGCCGCGCCGAGCTCGGCCGCTTCGTCGACCGCGAGCTCGAGCTGTTCGACAGCGTGCGGCAGCGCAACGATCCGATGTTCGCGAAGGACGTGTTGAACGCCACGCACTCGGTCGAGATCGCCGGCTCCGGGCTCGATCCGCGGGTCCGCAGCTGGATCCTCGGGCTGTTCTACGCGCTGGCGACGATCGCCGCTTACACCACGCTGGCGCCGCTGTTCGGGCTCAGCGAGCGGGGCAGCGTGCTGGCGCAGGCCCGCGCGGCGCTCGGGCTGGCGAGCGAGGCGACGAGCCCGAGCGCGTGGGGCCTGGCGGCGGTCGGCGCCGCGGTCGCGCTGGCGCTGCTGCTGGCGTTCATGCCGTGCCGGCGCCCGAGCTCGCGCGCGTGACCGGATTGTGTCGCCGATCACCGGCAGGCCGATCTCGGGGGCACGCGCAAGGCCGCAGGGCGTGAGTTGGCGGACGGCCGAGAGGCCCCTGGCGAGCGCGGCAATTCGCCCGTAAACCCGAGCGGGCGGCCCGCCCGCGCTAGGTTTCGCCGCGGCGGCGAGACGGTGCATAGTTCAGAGGCAGGCCCGTCCAAGCGCGCCAGGAGACAACATGCCCGTTTCACGCAGACTCGCTTCCATCGCCCTCGCCGCCGCTTGCTGTGTCGCCGTCGGGACGGCCACGCAAACGGCCAAGGCGGGTGATGGCACCGTCAACGTGCTGGTGATCAAGGAGCACGGAGTCGGCAGCGCGGCGCAGGCCCAGCCCTTGATCGACAAGCTCATCGCGGTGGTGGCGAAGCAGAACGGCTGGACTGCGAGCGCGGGCAAGTACCTCACGAGCCGCGAAGCCGCGGAGACGCAGATCCACTCGGTCGACCCGCACTACGGGATCATGTCGCTGGCCGCGTTCCTGGCCCTCGGTCCCAAGCACAAGCTCGACGTCATCGGCCAGGCCGAGGTCGCTCAGGCCGGCGGGCGGCAGTACCACATCATCAGCAAGAACCAGGCGGACCTGGCCGGCTGCAAGGGCAAGACCCTGGCGAGCGACCACGCCGACGACCGCAAGTTCATCGACAAGGTGATCGGCGCCGGCAAGTTCACGCTCGGCGACTTCACGCTGGTCGAGACCAAGCGGCCGGTGCAGACGCTGAAGAAGGTGACGAGCGGCGAGGCCGAGTGCGCCCTCGTCGACGACGCGCAGCTGGCCGAGCTCGGCAAGATCGAGGGCGGCGCGGCGGTGAAGTCGATCTGGGCGTCGGACAAGCTGCCGCCGATGGTGGTCGTCGCGTTCCCGTCGGCGCCCGCGGCGGAGCGCAAGGCGTTCCAGAGCAGCCTCGGGAAGATCTGCGCCGGCGACGGCAAGGCGACCTGCCGCGAAGCCGGGCTGTCGGCCTTCAAGAGCGCGAGCGCCTCCGACTACGCCAGCGTGATGTCGGCCTACGACAAGTGACCGCGTGGCGAGCGCCGTGGTATTCCTGCCGGCGATGCGCAGCTCGCTCCTCGCCGTCATCCTCGTCGCGCTCGCCGGTTGTCGCCCGCACGGCAACACGCAGAACCCGAAGTTCGCGGCGGCCGCCGAGGCCCACGACCCGATCGCCGTGTACGAGGCGCTCGAGGCCCAGATCGACGCCCAGACCGACAAGCCGTCCGATCGCGAGGACGCCTACGCGCTGATCTCGAGCTGGGAAGAGGACACGGCCGCCTACGCGTTCGCCCGCGCCGCCATCGCCGGCCGGCTGGCAGAAAATCGCGGGCTGCAGGCGGGCGGGCTGGTGACCGAGGCCGAGGCGTACGCCCGCAAGGCCCGCGAGAAGGAGCCCGACTTCCGCGAGGGGGCGGCGACGCATCTGCTCGGGTCGCTGTACGTGGCGGCGCCGTCGCGGCTGCTCAAGCACGGCGACTCGGAGACGGGGATCGAGCTGCTCGAGAAGGAGGTCGAGGCCCACCCGGAGCGGCCGATCGCCCAGCTGCGACTGGCGAGCGGCTACATCACGCTGGGCGACTCGGACTCGGCGAAGGAGCCGCTGTGCGCGGCCAAGGGGATGGAAGATCGGCTCGGTGCGGGCGATCGCCGGCTGCTGGCGAAGCTGATCGAGGAGGCGGGCGGCGCGGCGGCGCTGGCCTGTCCGGCTCCCGTCGGCGGGGCCGCGGAATGACGACCGCCGCCGGCGGAGGCCCTCGCCGGTCCGAGCGGCAGGGCCTGAGCATGACCGCCGATGCCGACGGGTTCGCTCCGCAGGACGAGGGAATGAGGACCGAGAGCGGGCTGGGCCAGTCCGAGCGGCTGGCCCGAGCGGCTCCGAGGGACGGACGCGAGCGGCACGGCTCGGCTCGGCAGGACGAAGGTGTGACGAGCGAGGGGCGGCGCTGCCGGTCCTTTGGGACATGGCGGAAAGCGCTGGTCGCTTGGGCCATGTTCTTCGGGACAGGTACGGTCGCGTGCCACTCGCGCCTGCCGCGGCTGTCCGAGCAGGGCCGCCACGAGGAGGTGGTGGCCCGCGCCGGGCAGGCCCGGATCCTGCCGCGCGGCAAGGCGGCGCGGGCGTGGGCCCGCTCGCTGGTGGCGCTCGGGCGGGCGGACGAGGCGCGGGCGGTGCTGCTCCGCGACTTCCGCAAGCACGCCGAGCTGCCCTCGCTGGTGGCGCTGGCCGACCTCGAGGCGACCGAGGGCCTGACCGGGCTGGCGGCGGCGCACTACGCCCGCGCGGCCAGCCTGGAGACCGATCCGCTGGCCGGGCGCCAGGACGTCTGCGGGCTGTTCCGGCGCCGGGCGGCGCGGTTCCTGGCCGAGGGCGAGGCGCTGGCGGCCGACCTCGACCTCCGGCGGGTGGCGATGATCTGTCCCAAGGGCAAGTCGAGCGCCGACGAGGTGCAGTGGCGGGCCGACCGTGCGCTGCACGAAGAAGTGGTGGCGGCGGCGAAGATCCAGGCGCGGGCGCAGCGGACGCTGGTCGGCTGCGAGGGAGCGCTGCCGGCCGCCGTCGCTCGACGCGCGCACGCAGGCGCTGACGCAGGCGCTCGCGCAGGCGCGGGCGGCCGGACCGGCGGCGCTGCGCGAGGCGGCGGCCAGGCTGGCGGTGCAGCTCGATCCGGGCGACGTGGCCGAGCTGCTGGCGGCGGAGCTGCGCGGCGAGCTGGGGCTCGACATCGTCGACCTCGACGAGCTGCGCGGGTGGATCGGCGAGTCGGCGGCGGCGGACGTGGTGGCGGCGGCGGACGCCCGGGTGTCCCAGCTGGCGCGGGATTACGTGCGGCTGCGGCTGGCGCAGCTGGGGCCGGGCTACGAGCTGCCGGGGGACGACGCGGCGCGGTCGACCGCGAGCACGGTGATCCGCCTGCTCGACGCGGCGGACGACGACCCGGGGGCGGCGGCGATGAGCTGGCGGGTGTTCGTGCTGCTCGGAGATCTGCCGAGCGCCGAGATGGCGCTGACGGGCAGCCTCGGCGGCCGGGCGGCGCCGGGGCGGGCGGCTGCGGTGGCGGACGACCTGGCGCGGGAGACGGCCGGAGAGCGCGGAGCCGACAAGGCGGACGCGAAGCGGGGCCCGGCGGGCGGCAAGAAGGTGTCCGGAGGGACAGGTAAAGCGACTGCCCCCGCGGGCGCGGAGAAGCTGTCCGGAGGGACAGGTGAAGCGACGGCCCCCGCGGGCGCGGCGAAGGTGTCCGGAGGGACAGGCGAAGCGACGGGCCCGGCGGGTGCTGCGAAGGTGTCCGGAGGGACAGGCGAAGCGACGGGCCCGGCGGGCGTTGCGAAGCTGCCCGGAGGGACAGGCGAAGCGTCGAGCCCGGCGGGCGTTGCGAAGATGTCCGGAGGGACAGGCGAATCGTCGAGCCCCGCGGGCGTTGCGAAGCTGTCCGGAGGGACAGGCGAAGCGGCGAGCCCCGCGGGCGCTGCGAAGCTGTCCGGAGGGACAGGCGAAGCGACGGGCCCGGCGGGCGATGCCAAGCTGTCCGGAGGGACAGCAGGTAGCGCGGGCCGGTCCGAGCCGGCTGCGAGCGGGCCGGCGCAGCGGTCGGTGCCGCCGCCGGCGTTGTGGTCGGCGCGCGCGGCGGTCGACGCCTCGACGCTGCCGCGGCTGCTGCAGCTGGCCCGCCTGCGCGGGGCCGCGGGGCGGCGCGACCAGGCGCTGGCGATCGCGGCGTGGGGGCTGGCCGAGGGGCAGGCGCGCGGGTTGCCGGCGATCGCCGAGCTGGCGGCGGCCGAGGCTCGACACGAGCTGGCGGCGGGGCGGCCGTGGGGGCGCTGGCCCTGGCCACGGTGGTCCGCAGCGCGCCGACCGACGACCTCGTGCGGGCGGCCGGCTCGGCGATCGTGCTCGAGCGGGCGGCCTGCGGCGAGCGCTGCGGCGACGCCGACGATCGCGCGGCGGTCGTGCAGGTGTTCGGAGAGACATGGCTTGCGGAGCAGGAGCGACGCGCCACCGAGTCGGCCCACGCGCGCGCCGGCGGGGCCGCGGGGGGCCGCGTGCCCGCTGCTGGCCGAGTCGCTGGCCCCGGGGGCGAGCGGAGCGCTGGCGGAGACGCTCCGGCGGGCCCGCGTCGAGGGCCTCGGGGCGCCGGAGCTCGGGGACGCGCTGCGCGGGGCGATCGAGGCCGACCTGACGCTCGACTGCGCCGGGCGGGTGGCGGTGCCGCTGATGTACGCCGCCGACACGCGGGTGGCCGTGGAGGCGCTGGCCGACACCCTCGCCCACGTGCCGCAGGAGGTCGCGGCCGGGCAGCTGGCGCTGCAGTCGGAGCTGGCGCTGGTGCTGGGCCGCCGCGATCACGCCGATCAGCTGGCGCAGGCGGCCGCGGCGGCCTCGGCCGATCCGCGCGCGGTGTGGCGGCGAGCGGCGCGGATGGCCGGGTGGATCGACGCGCGGCACTACGAGCTGCTGTCGCTGCGGCAGTTGCTGCTGCACGGGGTCGAGGGCGCGGAGGCCGAGGACGTGCGGCTGCGGCTCACGGTGCGGGCGGTGCGGGACGCGAACGACGCCTGGGCGCCGCGTCAGGCCGAGGCCGGCCGCGAGGCGCTGATCCGCGGGGTCGAGAGCTACCTCGCCGAGGTCCCGCCGGCGCGCCGCTGGCACGCGCGCGAGGCGCTGGCGCTGGCGCTGGCCGAGTACGCGTGGACCGACGAGCAGGCGGCCGCGCTCGTGCGCGCGGCGCTGTGGCCCGAGCTCGCGGTGGTGCTCACGCACCCGGCCGGGTTCCGCCGGATCGAGCGGGCGTTCGGCGGCGATGTCCCCGGGGTCACGGCGCCCGCCCTGGCGCCGGCGCAGCTGGCGGCCGAGCTGGCCCCGCTGACGCCGCTCGGCGATCCGCGGCTGGCGGTCGGGAAGGACATGTCCAAAGGGCAAGGTGCTCAGGGACCTGTCGACAAGGGCATGGCCAAGGGGGCAGGTGCTCCGGGACATGGCGCGAAGGACAGGACCGACGGCTCGGCGGCGGCGGGCGCGGCCCCGCTGCCGGTCGAGGCCGAGGCGTTCTGCGGCGTCGACGCGATGCAGCCGGCCAGGCTGGCGGCCCTGCGCGGGCTGAGCGGCCAGGCGCGGGTGCGAGCGGCCGCGGCGCTGGCGACCACGGGCGACGCGGCGACCCGCAAGGAGGCGCTGCAACAGCTCGTCGCCGGGCTCGATCCGGGGCGCCGCGGGGCCGTGCTCGACGCGGTGATCGTGGGACTGGCGGCGGCGCCCGGCCGCGGAGCGGAGGCGATGGTGGTGAGCGACGACGACCTGCTGGCGATCGTGTTCGGGCTGGTCCGCGAGCCCGCCCGCCAGCCGCGCGAGATCAAGGGGCAGGACGGGTGAGCGCGCCGCGCTCGCGCATGGCGTTTGGAGCAGGAATTTCGGGCCATGGACTTCGGGCCAGATGAACGAGGGAGCGAGGCCGGCGCGGTGCCGCTGGAGCCGGCCGGGCTGACGCGGCCGACGACGGGCTCGCGGCGGGCGGACGCGGGGGCGAGGCCGCCGGAGCGGGCGGCAGCGCAGCGGTCCTTCAGGACATGGTGGAAGGGGCATGTGCTGACGGGCATGTTCTCTCTGACATGTCTCTTCGGACCTGGCTGTGAGGCCAGCAGGCCCGAGGCGCGTCCGCGCCGGTCGCCGCGCCGCGGCCGGCCGCGCCGGCGCCGGTGGCCCGGATCGTCACGGCCGACCTGTGGCAGGATCTGATCGCGCAGCGGCCGGGCGCGCTGACGCTGGTCGACGGGCGGCTGGTGGTCGAGCTCGGGCGGGTGCAGGCGCGGGCCAACCTCGACCTGGGGACGGGCGCGGCGCTCCGGCTGGGCGAGGAGTTCGGCGAGGAGCGCGGGGCGCTGGTGTTCGGCGCCGGCGGGACGCTGACGCTGCCGCTCGACGGCAAGCTGGCGCCGAAGCTGCACCCGGACAGCGACGGGCAGCCGGGGCTGGCGATGGCGGTGACGCTGCGGGCGATGGTGCCGGGGCAGGCGGTCACGGCGCTGTGGAACGAGCAACCGCTGGCGCACCTGTCGATCGGCGAGGAGTGGGAGCGGCGGACGTTCTCGCTGCCGGCGGCGCTGGTGCGCGCGGGCGAGAACCGGCTGCGGCTGCACTTCTCGCGCCTCGGTCGCGGCGGGCAGCCGAGCGCGGCGATCGGGCGCGTCGAGGTCGGGCCGCGCGCGGCGATCGTCGCCGGGCCGGCGGCGCAGGCGGGCGGCTATCGCGTGCACGCCGGCGAGGGCGACGAGGTCTCGCTCGACCTGTCCCAGGGGACATCTCTGGTGTTCTACGCGCTGGCGCCGCGGCGCGGGCGGTTGCGCGTCGAGGGCCGCGGGGAGGTGGCGGTGCTGGTCAGCACCGACGCCGAGCACCGCGAGGGCCGGCCGCCGGCGCTGCTGCTCGACGGGGCGCTCGGCCCCGCGGGCCGCGACCTCGACCTCTCGGGCTACGGCGGGCAGCCGCTGCGGATCGAGGTGCGCACGCCGGCGGGCGGGGAGGGGCGACGCTGCGGGTGCTGCAGCTGGTCGCGGGTCGCTCGCGGCCGGTCGATCGCCGCGAACGCAAGCCGCGCGACCTGATCGTGCTGGCGGTCGAGGGCGCCCGCGCCGACGACCTGCTCGGGGTGCTGCTCGGCGGGCCGCGGTTCCCGGCGGTCGAGCGGCTGGCGGCCGAGTCGCTGGTGTTCGAGCGCGCCTACGCGGTGTCGCCGTGGGCGGTGCCGACCCACGCGGCGCTGCTGTCGTCGGTGCCGCCGCCCGGCCACGCGACGGTGCGCGGGACGTTCGTCGCCGACGGCCAGGTGCTGCTGCCGGAGCTGCTCGATCGGGCAGGTTATTACGGGGTCGCGGTCGCCGCCAACGCCGACTTCAACGCCGAGCGCGGGCTGGTCCAGGGCCTCGACTTCGTCCGTAACATGACCCAAGGGACAGGCTCCGGGAAGGACGCGCGATCGGTGGTGCGCGCGGCGCTGGAGGCGATCGCGGGCCGGCCGGCGCCGCGCTTCGTGTACGCCGACATGACCGATCCGCAGGCGCCGTACGACCCGCCGCGCGAGCACGTCGGCGGGCCGCCGCCGCCCGACGCGCCGCTGCCGCATCTGACGCATTTGTGGCTCGGGCGGGTGCGCGCCGGCCGGGTGGTGGCCGAGCCGGCCCAGCGCGACTACGTGCGCCGGCTGTACCGCGGCGAGCTGCAGGTGGTCGACGCGGCGCTGGCCGACCTGCTGGCGGCGATGGAGGAGCAGGGCGGGCTCGACGAGGCGGCGCTGGTGCTGGTCGGGCTGCACGGCGAGGAGTTCTTCGAGCACGGCGGGGCGCTGCACGGGTTCTCGCTGCACGAGGAGAGCCTGCGGGTGCCGCTGGTGATCCGCGCGCCGGCCCTGCTGGCGCCGGGGCGCGTGACGGCGCCGGTCGACCTGCTCGACCTGGCGCCGACGCTGGCCGACCTGCTGGGGCTGCCGTTCCCGCCGCAGTGGCAGGGCGACAGCCTGGTGCCGCTGATCGACGACCCCCAGCCGCCGCCCCGGCTGGTGGTCGCCTACCTCGGCGACGGCGCCCGCGCGGCGGTCCTCGGCGACTACAAGCTCATCGTCGGCAGCGGTCGCGACGCGCAGCGCCTGTACGACCTGGCGGCCGATCCCGGGGAGACCCGCGACCTCGAGGACGACGGCGGGATCGCCCTTCGCCTGACCCGCACCGCCCTGGCGTGGGAGACAGCCGCCGAAGGGCGGTGGAAGCGGAGCCGCTGGGGGACCGGCGCGGACCTCAAGCCGGCCTTTGCGCTCGACCACGGGATGTAGTAATCGCCGCGCATGGCATCCGGCCCCGCTCTCCTCGAGTCGATCCCCAAACTCGTCGCCGCTCGTGACGCCGCGGCGCTCGTCGCCCTCCAGGACCACGACGACAAACAGGTCCGCAAGGCCGCGCGCAAGGCGATCCACACGCTGCGCAGCAAGGGCGTGACGATCCCCGAGGCCGACGCCCCGCGCGGCTGGTCGGCGGGCGACCTCAAGGACCTCCGCGGCGACCTCGCGGCGGTGGCGGTCGTCGACACCGAGAGCACGCCCGGCCTGTCGCGGGTGATGATCAGCGCGCCGCAGGAAGAGCGCAGCTACCTGTGGGTGGCGGCGATCAGCGGCCGCGACCAGATCGTCGACTTCGCCACGTACGTGCAGACCGACGGCCAGCGCTCGCGGATGATCCGCGACTGGGACCGCGGCAGCGACCGCCGCGTGCCGGCCGACTGGGCCCGCGCCCGCATCCGCTGGGCCCGCGAGCAGACGCTGTCGTCCGGCTTCGCGGTGCCGCGCCAGCTCGACGACATGCTGGTCCACCTGGGCGAGGCGCCGGCGAGCCGCCCGACCAGCTTCCTCGACGGCGTGCTGCCCCCGGTCGACTTCACGCCCGACAAGGACAACGTGATCATGACCCTCGCCAACGCGCGCGTGAACGTGTGGCCGCCGGTGATCGACGTCGAGCCGATGATGCGCCGCGTCAACGAGAAGCACCCCGACCTCAACGAGCAGAGCGCCGAGGACGCCCGCTACGACGCGCTGCTCGACGGCGCCCGCGGCGACGAGACGCTGCGCGCCGACCTCAAGGCCCAGGTCGCCAACCTGCTCGAGGACAGCGCGATCACGCTGTGGCTCGGGGGCAACGACGTCGAGGCCGCCAAGGTCCGCGTGCTGGCGGCGGAGATCCGCCTGGCCGCCGAGCCCGAGGCGCTGCCGTGGATCGGCCGCCTGCTCGGGTTCCAGATCGCCAGCACCTTCGCGTACCTGTCCCGCCAGCAGCAGGGGCAGTGAACCTGATCTTGCTGCGACCGGACGAGCTCGCGCCGGCCGAAGCGGGCTCGTACCGGGCTGTCCTTTCGGACAGACGACTGCAGCACCTGCGCGAGGTCCTGCGCGCGCGCGCCGGCGACGAGGTCGGCGTCGGGGTCGAGGGCGGGGCGATGGGTCGGGCCACGATCGTCGCCGTCGACGACCACGCGGCCAAGCTGCAGGTGCGCCTGTCGGACCCGCCGCCGCCGGCCCTCGACGTCACGCTGGCGCTGGCGCTCCCGCGGCCGCCGACGCTGCGCAAGGTGCTGCAGCAGGCGACCGCGCTCGGGGTCAAGCGCTTCGCGCTGTTCCGGGCCGAGCGGGTCGAACGCAGCTACTTCTCGAGCCACGGGCTGCACGCCGAGGCGATCGCGGAGGACCTCCGCCTCGGGCTCGAGCAGGCGCGCGACACGATCGTGCCGACGGTCGAGATCCACCCGGAACACTTCGGCCGGTTCGTCCGCGAGCGCCTGCCGGCGCTGAGCGAGGGCCGCGCTGCGCTGGTGGCCCACCCGGGCGCGCCGACGCCGTGCCCGCGCACGCCGACAGGTCCGGTGACGTTGATCGTGGGACCCGAAGGCGGGTTCATCCCGGCCGAGGCAGCCGCGCTGGCGCAGGTGGCCCAGGCGATCGACCTCGGGCCGCGGATCTTGCGGGTCGAGACGGCGGTGGTGGCGCTGCTTGCCCGCCTGTCGCCGTGACGACCGGCGCGTGAGCGTCGAGTCCCGACGACGAAACGACTTCGGAGGTCGTGCATCACCGATCTCGTCGGTCGGCTCCCCTCCGAGGTAGCGATGACGGTGGCGCTGCTGACCCCGCCTGTCGCCGTGAGTTGAAAGGCGAACATTGAGCCCCGACGACGAAGCGACTTCGGAGGTCGTGCGATCGCCGATCTCGTCGGTCGGCCCACCTCCGAGGTCGCGCGGGGGGCCCTCGTGTGGTGCGCCCGTTCGAAGCCATCGCGGGTGAGGTCGGCGAGGGTCGGCCTCGACACGCGCGAGGCGCCGGTCTAGCGTTCCCGGCGGGTGACTGCTCCCCGCACCAACCCCGCGGCGCGCTGGCTGCTCGGCGCGGCCGTGCTGGCGATCCTGGCCCTCGGCGCCAACCCGGCCCGCAAGGCGTTCGTGCGCGCGCTCGTCGGGCGCGACGGACAGGTCCCGATGGACATGTTCCTCGGGACAGGCTCGGGTCCGGGCCTGGCCCCCGCGGCGCACGTGCGGGTGGTGCTGCTCGACGGCCTCGGGGCTGCGGCGGCGCGCAAGCTGCCGGCCCTGTCGGCCGTGTGCGCGGCCGGGCAGGAGCTGCGGATCGACGTCGGCTTCCCGACGGTCTCGCTGCCGGTGCAGGCGGCGCTGTGGACCGGGCGGACGCAGCAGCAGTCGGGCCTGCAGTACCGCGCGACGCAGCTCGAGGCGCCGCCGCCCGGCGCGAGCCCGGCCCAGGTCGCGGACAGCGTGGCCCTCGCCGAGTCACACCCGGAGATCGTGCGCTCGTTCGGCCGCGACCACGCGCCCCGATCCGTCGCGCGACCCCGAGGACCCGGAGGCGTGGCGCGCAGCGTTCCCCGAGCACGCGGTCGCGGCGGTGGCGTCGCCGTCGCGACTCGTGCATGTGCACGTGCTGCGCGTCGACGAGGCCGGCCACGCGGCGGGCGCGGCCTCGCCGGCCTACGCCGAGGCGGTCCGCGGCGCCGACGAATTGCTGGGCCGCCTGCGCGCCGCGGGGCCGGCCGACGCGCTGTGGTTCGTCCTCGCGGACCACGGGCATCGCCCGGCGGGCGGGCACGGAGGCGAGGAGCCGGAGATCCGGATCGTCCGCGGCTGCGTGGCGGGGCCAGGGATCGCGCCGTCGCCGACGATCGCGTCGATCCACCTCGTCGACCTCGCGCGGGCCCTCGCCGACGCGCTGGGGGCCGAGCTCCCCAGCGACGCTCGCGGGCGTCCGTGGTCCGACGCGCTCGCCGATCCGGCCCCGGGCGTGACCCTGCCGCGGCCGGGACCTCTGCGCGTCGCCGTGGCGGGTCTGCTGGCGGCGCTCGGCCTGGGGTGGGGTGTACGATCGGACAGGTCGTCCGCGTGGTGGCGGCGCGTGCCGTGGGCGCTGCTGCTGGCGCTCGTGGGGATCGCGGTGATGCACGGCTGGCCGTCGCTCTCGGACCCCCGGTGTTCGCGCCGCGAGGTCAGCAGCTGTGGTTCGCGTGCGTCCCCGCGGGCGTGCTGGCGCTGGGGCTCGGGCTCGCCGGACAGTCGCCGCGGGCCCAGCTGGCGCCGGCGCTCGGGCTGCTGGCCGCGGCGCTGGTGCTGTGTCGGGCGCCGGACGTGTGGCTCTTGCCGGGTCTCGGCCTCGGCGAGCCCGGTCCGCCGCTCATGCCCCGCTGGAGCGCGACGGTCAGCGTGCTGTTCGTGGTGGTCTGCAGCATCGCCGAGGGCGCGGCGCTGGCGTGGCTCCTGCTGCCGCTGTCGAGGCGGGTGCGTTCGCGGATGCGGGCTGGGGCGTGACGCGGCCTGTGTGGCCAGCAGGGCCGTAAACTGGGCCCGGATCGCCGGGGCGATCGTGCTTGACGCTCCTGGCGCGGTTTGGGATTGCTGCTGTGGCGGGCGACAGGCGTCGCGCGCGGAGGGACGACGGCGATGCTTATCCTTCGTGGCTTGCGAGTGGTGCTGTTCGGCGGGCTTCTCGTGGCGCCCGCCGGCTGCGGCGACGACGACAACCAGACCAGCGGGTTCTCCGGGTTTGCGACCAACCAGCCGACCAGCGCGACGAACCCGAACACCACGCCCGGCACCACGCCTGGCACCACGCCCGGCACCAGCGACACCACCAACGACACGTCGGGCGATCCGGGACGAGCACCACGCCGGTCGACACGACCAGCGTCGATCCGACCTCGACCAGCACGCCGGCGACCTCCGACCCGCCGGAGACGACCTCGGAGCCGAACACGACCGACGAGACGACCTCCAGCTCGAGCTCGTCGTCGAGCACGAGCACGACCACCGGGTCGACGTCGAGCTCGACCACCGACGACACCAGCTCGTCGTCGAGCTCGAGCACGACGATGATGATGACGACCGACCCGCCGCCGGCCAAAGATCCGCAGCCGGCCACCGGCCTCTACTCGAACTGCTTCCCCAGCGAGATGTGCCCCGGCCTCAACGGCGGCGGCTGCCTCAGCCTGCAGGACGCCGACATGGTCGCGTTCGACGGCTTCTGCACGGTGCTGTGCCAGACCGAGGCCCAGTGCGCGCCGAAGCCCAACAGCCCGGCGATCACGCGCTGCCTCGCCATCGACGCGATGCAGAAGGCGTGCTTCCTCGAGTGCGTGACCGACGCCGACTGCCCGACCGGGATGGCGTGCGAGCTGGTCGGCCTGCCCAACGGCGACGGCAACTACTGCTGGTGAGTCAAGCCGCCGCGGGTGAGGCGGCTGACATGACCAAGGGTCAGGTCAGCGGCCCGCGCCGCGGCGCTCGGCTATGCTCGGGTCCGCGTGAACGCCCCCGCCTCCGCGGCCGAATCGGTCGACCTCGCGCTGACCGGGATGCGCTGTGCCAACTGCGCGCAGACGATCGAGCGCGCGCTGGCGCGGGTGCCCGGGGTCGCGGCGGCGCAGGTCAGCTTCGCCAGCGAGACCGCCTCGGTCGCGCTGGCCACGACGGCCCCGGCGACTCGCGGGGCGCTGGTGGCGGCGGTCGAGGGCGCGGGCTTCGGGGTGATCGTCGGCGCCGACGCGACCGACCTGTCCGTCGAGACAGCCGCGCGCGCGGCTGAACTTCGGGCTAGCTGGCGCCGCTTCGTGGTCGGCGCGGCGTGTACGGCCCCGCTCATGGCGATCAGCATGGGGCGCGACTTCGGGGCGCTGGAGGACCGGCCGTGGCTGCCGTGGCTGATGCTGGCGCTGACGCTGCCGGTGCTGGCGTACACCGGCGGGCCGCACTTCCGCGGGGCCGCGCGGGCGCTGCGGGCCGGCCGGGCCAACATGGACGTGCTGGTGGCGCTCGGGGCCGGGGTGGCGTTCGCCGCCAGCGTGCCGGTGGTGCTCGCGCCGGCGGCCGGGCATCACCTGTACTTCGAGACAGCCGCGGCGATCGTCACGCTGGTCGCGCTCGGCCGCCTGCTCGAGGCGCGCGCCCGCGGTCGCGCGGGCGAGGCGCTGCGCTCGCTGCTCGAGCTGCGACCGCGCAAGGCACGGGTCGTCCGCGACGAGGTCGAGCTCGAGCTGCCCGCCGAGGCGGTCAAGGTCCGCGACGTGGTGGTGGTCCGCCCGGGCGAGGCCATCCCGGTCGACGGCCGCGTGATCGCGGGCGAGTCGGCGGTCGACGAGAGCGTGCTGACCGGCGAGAGCCTGCCGGTGGCCAAGGGGGTCGGCGACGCGGTGGCGGGCGGGACGATCAACGGGCCCGGGCTGCTGCGCGTGACGGCGACGCGCGTCGGCGCGGCCACTGCGTTGTCGCAGATCGTCCGCCTGGTGCGCGCGGCCCAGGCCAGCAAGGCGCCGGTGCAGGCGCTGGTCGATCGGATCGCGGGGGTGTTCGTGCCGGTCGTGGTCGGCCTGGCGCTCCTGACCTTCGGGACATGGCTGTTGCTGTCGTCGCACGGGGCCGCGCACGCGCTGATGCGGGCGGTCGCGGTGCTGGTGATCGCGTGTCCGTGCGCGCTCGGGCTGGCGACGCCGACGGCCATCGTGGTCGCCACCGGGGCGGCCGCGCGCCGCGGGCTGCTGTTCAAGAACAGCGCGGCGCTCGAGGCGATGCGGGCGGTCCGCGTGGTGGTGTTCGACAAGACGGGGACGCTGACGCTCGGCCGCCCCGAGCTGCAGGCGATCACGCCGGCATCGGGAGTGGCCGAGGACGAGCTGCTGGCGGTGGCGGCGGCGGCGGAGCAGGGCAGCGAGCACCCGCTCGGCCGGGCGATCGTGGCGGCCGCGCGAGCCCGCGGCGCGCAGCTGCCGGCGCCGACGGGGTGCGAGCGATCGGCGGGCGAGGCCTGCGAGCGCTGGTCGACGGGGCAGAGGTGTGGATCGGGACGCAGGCCTGGCTCGCTTCGCAAGGCGTGGCGGTGGCAGGGCGGACGGAGCGTCCGACCGGGGGCGTGGGTGCAAGAGGGAGCGCGGGGCGCGAAGACCAGGGCGATCGTGTCTCCGCGGACATGTTCCAGAGCGCGGATGCAGGCGCGGGGCGCCAGGCCCAGGGCGATCGTCTCTCCAGAGACATGTTCCAGAGCGCAGATGCAGGCGCGGGGCGCCAGGCTGATGCTGTTTTCAAGGACATGTCCGAAAGCACAGGAACGACTCCGGGCGCGCGCGGTGCGGCTGAGGCTGTTGTCTCTGGGGTTATGTCCGAAAGTGCAGGTCATGTCGCCGACTCGAAGCGATCGCATGGCGCTCGGGACATGTCCGATAGAACATTCGATCCGCCGGGCCGCACGCGCGTGTACGTGGCGCGCGACGAGCAATTCTTGGGATCGATCGCGCTGGCCGACGCGCCGCGGCCCGAGGCGCGCGAGGTGGTTGCGGCGCTGCGCGGGCAGGGGCTGCGGGTCGCGCTGCTGACGGGCGACCGGCGGGCGACCGGGCTGGCGATCGCGTCGATGGTCGGGATCGAAGCGGCGGACGTGTACGCGGAGGTGCTGCCGGCCGACAAGGCGGCGACCGTGGCCGCGCTGCAGCGCGCGGGCCCGGTGGCGATGGTGGGCGACGGGGTCAACGACGCGCCGGCGCTGGTGCAGGCGGACGTCGGCGTGGCGATCGGCAGCGGCACCGACGTCGCGGTCGACGCCGCCGACGTGACGCTGCTGCGCAGCGACCTGCGCGGACTGCTCGACGCGCTCGCCATCGGCAGGGCGACGGTCCGCACGATCCGCCGCAACCTGTTCTGGGCCTCGGCCTACAACCTGGTGCTGATCCCGATCGCGGCCGGCGCGCTGTATCCCTTGAGCAGCCTGCCGGGGTGGTTGCGCGCGCTCGATCCGGCGCTCGCAGCCGGGGCCATGGCGCTGTCGAGCGTGACGGTGGTGGTGAGCAGCCTGGCGCTGCGGCGGGTCGTCGCGGACCGCTGAGCTCGCGCCCGCTCGAGCGGCCGCCTGGAGCCGGCGTCGCAGCGCGCGGGGCGGCGAGGACGCGACGTCGGACGCGTCGGGGGTCGCCGCATGCAGCCTGCGCCGGCGAGTGGAAACCGTGCCGAGCGGCGGCCGATCGGGGCCGCGACGAACGGGCGGCGAATCGTGCTACGGATCGCGCATGTTCTTCCAGGAAGCGCCAGGCCGCCCCGATCTGTTCGCCAGCGACGAACCCTTGCACGCGCTGCTGCGTCAGCGCCTGCCGCCGGAGGTGCTGCAGGAGATCCGGCCGCAGTACGAGGCGATCGGGCGCGCGACCACGGGCGAGCTGTGGGACTGGATGATGCGCGCCGAGGCCGAGCCGCCCGTCCACGTGGCGTACGACCCGTGGGGCCGCCGGATCGACGAGATCCGGACCTCGCCCGCGTGGAGGAGCTGCGCAAGTTCTCGGCCCGCCACGGCCTCGTCGCCACCGGCTACGACGACCGCCTCGGCGAGCACCGGCGCGTGGCGCAGGCTGTCCTTTTGTACCTGTTCTCGGGGACATCCGCGACCTACTCGTGCCCGCTGGCGATGACCGACGCGGCGACGCGGGTGCTGCTCGACCTGGCGCCGGGCGGTCTGCGCGATCGACTGGTGGCGGGGCTGACCTCGCGCGACCCCGACAAGTTCATCACCTCGGGTCAGTGGATGACCGAGCGGACAGGTGGCTCGGACGTCGGCAACAGCGAGACGATCGCGCGGCCGTCGCGGGTGGTCGGCGACGAGAGGCGCTACACGCTGCACGGGGTCAAGTGGTTCACGTCGGCGACGACGTCGGAGATGGCGCTGACCCTGGCGCGCATCGACGACGGCGGGACGACGCCGGGCTCGCGCGGGCTGTCGCTGTTCTGCGTCGAGATCGGGCGCGAGCCGGGCCGCGGCTGGACGGGCATCCAGGTCAACCGGCTCAAGGACAAGCTCGGCACCAAGGCGCTGCCGACGGCCAAGCTGACGCTCGACGGGGTCGAGGCGACGCTGATCGGCGAGCCCGGCCGCGGGGTGGCCAACATCTCCGGGATGCTCAACGTGACGCGGCTCTACAACGCGATCGCGTCGGCCTCGGGGATCCGCCGCGCCTGCGCGCTGGCCCGCGACTACGCGACGCGCCGCTCGGCGTTCGGGGCCCGGCTCATCGATCTGCCGCTGCACCAGACCACGCTCGACGACATGGACGCCGAGGCGGCGGCCGTGCTCGCGCTGGTGCTCGAGGGCGCGGCGCTGCTCGGGCGCAGCGAGGCCGGCACCGCCACCGAGGCCGAGCGCCGGCGCCTGCGCGCGCTGATCCCGATCGCCAAGCTGACGACCGCGAAGCAGGCGGTGTCGATCGCCTCCGAGGCGCTCGAGTGCTTCGGCGGCGCCGGCTACGTCGAGGACACCGGCGTGCCGCGGCTGCTCCGCGACGCGCAGGTGCTGACGATCTGGGAGGGCACGACCAACGTGCTGTCGCTCGACGTGCTGCGCGCCGAGGCCCGCGAGGGGGCGTTCACGGCCCTGGTCCAGGACCTGGCCGCCCGCGCCGAGCGCTCGTACGCCAACGTCGCCGCCGGCGACCTGGCGACCCTGCGCGCCGGGGTCCGCAGCCTCATCGGCCAGGTCAAGGCGAACATGTCCCGCGGCGAGGCTGCGATGCAGGCCGGCGCCCGCAAGATGGCCCTGACCACCGGCTACCTCACCGAGGCGCTGCTGCTCGCCGAGGCCGCCGCCGCCGAGCCGATCGCCGGGGAGCACCTGGCCCGCTTCATCGCCCACCGCCTGCGCGGCCCGTTCGAGGGCTGAGCCGGCGATGCGGTGACCTGGCTTTCGGGCCAGGTCGACGAAGGCTGGTCTTCGGGACACGTTCTCAGGGCGGGGTCGCTCGGCTGCGAGAAAACTGCGCGGGCGGCCCTGAGCTCCGGGAGCAGTTCGGCGGGGCCGCGCACCGGCTCGCTGCGCGGCGCCCTGCTGGTCTTCGAGGCAGGTCGGCGGGGCGCCGGCTCACCATGCGCGCCTGGTCTTCGGGGCAGGTCGGCGGGGCGTCGCGGCGGCTCGCTTCCTCACGTCGCGCGGTCGAAACCACCGGCCCGGGTGGGGGCGTCTGCGGAGGGGCGTCCTGTTCGCTGCAGCGCGGTCCGATCGCGGAGCGAACCGCCCGGCCGCGACTTCGCCTACGATCGAGACGACCATGCCGATCCGCGTCCGTCATCGACCTCGCTGCGCCGCGCTGGCGACGGCGGTGCTCGTCGGCGCGCCGGTGCTGGCCTTCGCCGCCCCGCAGACGGCCCGGGCGCTCGAGAACGCGGGCCTGAACGGGGCGGTGAAGGACAAGCAGACCGGCGAGCCGCTCGCGGGCGTCCTCGTGATCGCGCAGTGCAACTGCCTGCAGGGGACGCGCCAGACCCAGACCAACGCCGACGGCATCTACGCCTTCCGCGACCTGCCGCCCGGCATCTACACGGTGCAGGTGCTGTACCGCGAGAACGACCTCAACCGGATCGTCGAGCTCATCCCGGGGGCGAAGGTGCGGATCGACTTTCAGCTCGCGCCCGATCAGCGGTGGGTCGAGACGATCGTCGTCGACGCGGCGCCGATCCGGACCGACGGCGCCAGCGTCACCAAGGTCGACGTCGAGCGGATGCGCAAGATCCCGATCGGCGGCACCAGCCGCGACTACACGGCCGTCGTCGACATCGCCCCGCTCGCTGGCAAGGACGCCGGCGGGATCCGGATCGCCAGCGCCACCAGTGCCGAGAGCAAGTACGTCGTCGACAGCCAGAACTCGACCAGCCCGGCGTTCGGCACCGTGGGCGCCAGCATCGTCCAGGAGTTCGTCGACGAGGTCGAGGTGGTCGAGGGGGTGTTCGACGCGGAGAACGGCGGGGCCAGCGGCGGCCTGGTGCGCGCGCGCCGGATCGGCGGCACCAACAAGCTGCGCGGCGTGGCGCTGTTCCGCTTCACGCCGCGGATCGCCCAGCCGCGCTTCATCGACGCCACCGACGAGTCGCTGCGCGTGGCCGAGATCTACAACTACGAGATGCAGGGCGTGGTCACGCTGTCCGGCCCGATCGTGCGCGACAAGCTGTTCTTCGCCGTCGGCGTGGCCCCGAGCGGCAGCAACAACTCGCTGGTGCAGTCGTTCTTCCGCCGGCGCGACAAGGACCTCTCGGGCGGCTACGAGACCTGCCCGTACGCCAACGGCGTCAACGACTGCGCGGCCAACGGCAACTACATCGACACCGTCAAGTTCGCCGAGCAGAAGTTCCGCACCGGCCGCTTCGACCTCGGCTGGACGGCCAGCCTCGACTGGCAGATAAGCCCGCGCCACCGCCTGCGCCTGTCGGGCGGCGGCGGGCCGAACTTCCGCCGGCGCAGCTTCCGGCAGCCGCCGGGGTCCGAGCCCAACGCGTTCGGCACCAACCCGAACGCGACGCTGGGCGGCGCCTCGCGGGTCGCCTCGGGCGTGGTCAACGACAGCTTCGGCGTCGACTACGGCAACGGCACCGGCGTCGGCCTCGAGTACGAGGGGCGGGCGCTGAACGACAAGCTCGAGATCGACGGCTACCTCTACTACACGCGCTTGCGCAGCCAGCAGGCGTGGAAGCTCGACCACGAGCGGATGCGCCAGATCCCGCTGACGCAGGAGCGCGACACCCAGGGCCGCAACCTGTACGACCTGCTCGACCGCGACGACGCGGTGCGGCTGGTGCAGGGCGTCGGCGACGCGTGCAACGACTCGAACCTGCCGGGCCTGACGTGCCCGACGCGGGTGTGGCTGTCGGGCGGCATCGGCTCGCACTCGAGCACGCAGCAGGACCGGATCGGCGGCGGGCTCGCGCTGACCCATTTCTTCTCGGGCAAGCGCGCCGGGGCCCACCAGTTCAAGTACGGGCTCGAGATCGACGGCTCGCAGATCCGCCAGCGCTCGGCCTACTCGGGCGGCAACGACCCCGACTTCTACGCCAACTGTCCCCAGGGACAGGTCGGCGGCGGCGAGTACTGCTACGATCCGGCGAGCGGCGAGTACAACATCAACAACGTCAACCGGGTCAACAACAACCGCGTGATCCTGGTCCAGTCGGACAACCCCGATCAGCGGCAGACGCTCGGGTTCGGCCGCGTGCGCTACGAGCAGGACGACCTGCGGGCGATCGCCACGCCGGTGGGCGCGGGGGTGCGGGTTCCGGCCTACGCCTCGTCGCTGTCGAGCCAGAACTACGCGCTGTTCGTCCAGGACAAGTGGTCGATCCTCTCGAACCTCTACGTCTCGGGCGGCGTGCGCTGGGAGATCCAGGAGCTGCGCGACGTGTTCGGCCGGCGCGGCCTGCTCATCGCCGACAACGTCGCCCCGCGCGCGAGCTTGGTTTACGACTGGACCGACGAGGGCAAGAGCCGGCTGTACGTCAGCTACGGATGGTTCTACGCCCAGATCCCGGCGATCCTCGGCAACCGGATCTTCGGCGGCCTGGTCAACGTCACCCGCTCGTACCGCAACTCCGACTGCGAGGCGCCGGTGACGATCGGCGGGGTGACGCACGACCGACTCGAGGGCGGCGCGCCGACCGAGTACTGCACCGACGGCAACACGAACACCAGCGGCCTGACCTTCGGCGCGGTCGTACCTGACCTCAAGGGCATGTACGTGCAGCGCTTCAACGCCGGCTACGAGCACGAGGTGGTCGAGGACCTGCTGGTCGGGGTGCGCTGGCAGCACGACGGGCTCGGGCGGGCGATCGAGGACGTGTCGCCCAACGGCGGCCTCAACTTCCTGCTGGCCAACCCGGGCGAGTCGGTGTCGCGGGCCGACATCGCCCGCCAGGAGGAGCGCTGCGCCGAGCTGCAGGCCACCGCCGACGCCACCGCCGAGGACGACCCGCAGCGGCAGAGCGTCATCCGCGAGCTCAGCCGCTGCCAATTCCTGGCCTCCTCGTTCAACTCGATCGGCGGCCTGTTCTCGCGCCCGATCCGCAACTACGACGCCTGGGTGTTCCAGATCACCAAGCGCTTCGCCAAGAACTGGGTGTTCCAGGGCAGCTACGTCTACAGCCGGCTGATCGGCAACTACGACGGGTTCGTCGATCGCAACACCGGCGCGATCAACATCGGCGCCAGCACGACGTACGACATCCCGGAGCTGGTGCGCAACAGCTACGGGCCGCTGTGGGACAACCGGCCGCACCAGCTCAAGCTCGACGGCTACTACACCTTCGACCTCCGCCGCGGCGGCCGGCTCACGCTCGGGCTCAACCTCCGCTACCAGTCGGGCTCGCCGATCAGCGTCTACGCCGACAACAACCGCTACCAGGGGCAGTCGCTGGTGTACGTGCTGCCGCGCGAGGCCGGCGGCCGGCTCGAGCCCAACTACTTCGCCAACCTCGGCGTCTCCTACGCCTACCCGCTGCCGGGCGAGCTCGAGCTCGAGGTGTCGGCGCGCCTGGTCAACCTGACCAACTCGAAGGCGGTCCTGCGGGTCGACGAGACCTACTCGTTCGCGCAGAGCCGGGCGATCGCCGGCGGCGACTTCGACGACCTCAAGCACGCCAAGGTCCAGACCGCCAACGCGCCGACGGCCTTCTTCCAGCGCACGGTCCTGCCGGCCCAGGGCAACTTCGGCGTGCAGACCCAGTTTCAGCAGCCGATCGGGGCCCAGTTCGAGGTCCGGCTGCGGTTCTGAGCGGTCCGAAGGGACATGTCCGGGAGGACATGTCCGAGGCGCTAGGTCGCTTCGGACATGCCCCGGAGGACAGCCGCGAGCGCGGCGGCGTCGAGCGCCTCGAGGCGGCCGCCGAGCTCGACCTGGCAGCCGCCCGGCCACACGCGGGTGCGGTGCTCGGGGAACGGCGCGAGGGCCACGAGGAACGACTCGGGCAGGCGCTCGAGCCGGCGGGCGTCGCCGCGGGCGCGGTGGCCGGCGACCAGCGGGTGCGGCTCGTCGCCCGCGCGGCCCGGGACGAGCTCGACGTCGGGCGCGCCGCGGCCGAGCACGCCCGCTTGCAGGACGACGTGCCAGGCGCCGCGGTCCTGGCGGGCGCGCAGGTCGACGGCGACGCGCGCGACCTCGCCGCGCAGGGCGATCACGGCCCCGCGCTGCTGCTCGAGCACCGTCGGCGCCGGCAGCTTGAGCAGGGCCGCGGCCTCGGCGACGATCGCCTCGAGCGGGACCGCCGGGGCCTGGGTGCGCGGGGCGGGGGCCGGCGCGCCGACGACGGTGTCGAGGGCGAGCAGCAGGCCGGCGCCGGTCATCAGCACCAGCTAGGGCGTCGACAGGCCGAGGCCGGCGCACAGGAGGATCACGAGGCAGAGGCCGCGCACGTGATCGCGGCGCGACAGCAGCGAGGTGGTGGTCAGCGCGAATACGACGAACAGCGCCAGCATGCCGCCGACGATCCGCCAGCCCGGGAGGTAGCCGGGGTAGGGCAGCTCGAAGCCGAGGAGCGAGCGCGCCAGCTGACCGACGGCGGCCTCGAGCTCGCCGAAGCGCAGGGTGTAGCTGCGGTGCAGGGTGAAGCAGGCGACCGCCGACAGGCCGAGCGCGGCGCCGTGGAGGCCGCGCTCGGCGCGGGGGCGCATCACCGCCACGCCGAGCAGGGCGGCCACGCCGACGCTGACGAGGATCGGCGCGGCGCCCTCTGTCCCGAGGGGCATGCCCGAAAGGACAGACTTGCCCGCGAGCGCGCAGCGGACCGCGAGCGGCGTCAGCAGGGCGACCGCGCCCCAGCGCAGCGCGAGCGGCTGGAGCTGCGACCACAGGGCCGCGAGCGCGAGCGGGACGGACAGCAGCAGGCTGGCCGTTCCGACCTGTCCCAAGAGACCGATGGGCGCGTCGGCGGCGCGCGACAGGTGCTCGGCCAGCAGCAGCGCCGCGCCGACGAACGCCGGGACCGCGGGGATCAGGCGCGAGCGCCCGAGCTTGGGGTCGGCGACCCAGCCGATCGCCACCGTGACGCAGGCGGCGGCGCACAGGATGGCGAGGAAGTGATGCAGCAGCAGCTCGCCGTGGTAGGCGAGGCCGAGCAGCGAGCCGCGCAGGCGCACCAGCAGCGCCGCGACCACGACCGCGGGCAGGCCGAGGGCGACGCACACGAGCAGCGGCCGGTGGCGCTGCCACACGACCACCCCGGCGCCGATCGCCAGCGCGGCGGCGACGAGCAGGTAGATCGTCGGGCCCTCGCGAGCGGCGCGCATGACCGCGGCGTCGCTCGACAGCGACAGCTCGAGCGTGGCGACGAGCTGAAGGATGCCGGCGAAGGCTGCAGCCGCAGCGAGGGCGTGAGTCTTTGGCGTGCGACCTGTCACGCGACTCTGTGCGGCGTCATGAGGGCGAGACGCGCGGCGAATTGCCGTGCGTGGAACCCGTGCAGGGTAGCACGCCGGACGGCTCGCACGGACCGCCGCGACGATCCTCGGGGGCGAGCGAGCACGCACGCCGGCCCCGGCCGGGGGCGCCGGGCTCGGCGGGAGTGGCGGACGGACCGCGCCACGTTCGGAGGCGGCAGCGCGGTGGTCGGCGCGCCGGGCGTCGCAGGGAGCTCCGCCCCGGCGCGGACGAACTCGAGGCCCGAAGCTCGGGCGCCCCACGAGCCGGAGGCTGCGGGGCGCTGAACTTGCTCTTTGAAGGGCGATTAATGGGATTCGAACCCATGACCTCTCGGACCACAACCGAGCGCTCTAACCAGCTGAGCTATAATCGCCGTGTTGCTGACGTGTGCCCCGGGCGACCGGGGAGGCGGTGTGTAACACAGGCCGATGGGGTTGGCTAGCCCGATTGCGTCGGTTTTGCGCCGCGGTCCTCGCGGGGGGAGGGGGCGGCGCGAGCTGGCCGGCGGCGGGGTGGTCCTTGCAGACGCGGAGCCACAGCGGCACGACCTCGGCCAGGTCCTCGGCGACGGCGCGCGGGACGACGCAGTGGGCCAGGCCGTGATGGCTCATGTACGCGACGATGGCGGCCCGGCCCGCGGCGATCTCGGCGTGAGCTCGGGCTCGAGGGTGAGGCGGCCGAGCGAGCCCTTGTCGGTGGGGAAGTGGAACGCCTCGGCGCGCTCGCTCGGCAGGCCACCGACCGGGTCGAGGCGCGTGCGCTCGACGACGCGGCGGACGGTGTCGTAGATCTCGCTCTTGCCGGCCTTCTTGAGGGCGGCGACGTCGAGGCCCGACTTGGGCCTGGCCGGGGCGGCGGGGGCGGGCTTGGCGGCGGGTTTGCCGGCCGGCTTGCCGGCCTTCTTGCGCTCGGCGGCGGCGAGTTGCTCCGGGGTGACGAGGCCCGCGGCGGCGAGCTTGGCCTTGAGGTCGAGCATGGGCGGCGATCTATAGCTCAGGCGGCGCTGCTGAGCATCGCCTGCAGCAAGGTGGCCTCGAGCTCGGTGAGGCCGACGAAGCGCAGGCCGAGCCCGGGGAAGCGACCCTCGCGGGTGCCGCCGAGGCGCACGACCTCGGCGTCGAGCACGAGCGGGTTCTTGGCGTCGCCGCGGTGCATGGTCAGGCGCACCGTGGTGCCGACGGCGACGGTGCGCGCAGTGGTGACGAAGGCGCCGCCGGCCGAGAGGTCCAGGGTTTGCCCGCGCACCTGGCCTTCGGGCGTGTGGACCAGCGAGTCGATGCGGACACGCACGCGCGGGAAGGCACGGCGCTCGTGACGAACGGTCAGATCTCCCATGGCCCTCATCCCGGCGAACCAACAGCGCCGACGACCGACGCCTCACCTTCTTGTGCATCAATTCGCGGGGCGCGCCAGAGACGGTGACGCCGCGGGTGTGTCCGGTCGCACCCGTGGGCCGGCTTGACCGTCCGCGCGGGAGCGGTCCATCCTTGCCGCCGCTTTGAAGGTCCACCTCATCGGCATCGGCGGCACCGGTATGGGCGCGTTCGCAGGGCTTCTACAGGAAGCCGGCCACGACGTCCGCGGTTCCGACACCCAGTTGTTCCCGCCGATGTCGACCCAGCTCGAGGCGGCCAAGATCCCCGTTTTCGAAGGGTTTCGGCCCGAAAACCTCGACTGGGAGCCGGACTTCGTGGTCGTCGGCAACGTGTGCGGCCGCGAACACGTCGAGGTCGTCGGCGCCCAGGCGCGCGGGCTCGCGCTCGAGAGCTTCCCGTCGCTGCTCGAGAAGGTGGTGCTGCCCGAGCGCCGCGCGCTGGTGGTCGCGGGCACGCACGGCAAGACGACCACGTCGTCGCTGCTGACGTGGATGCTGCAGGTCGCCGGGCTGCAGCCGAGCGCGCTGGTCGGCGGCGTGCCGATCAACCTCGGCCGCGGCTACCTGTTCGGCCGCGGCCCCTCGATCGTGCTCGAGGGCGACGAGTACGACACCGCGTTCTTCGACAAGGGCTCGAAGTTCTTCCACTACCGCCCGTTCCGCGCGATCGTCACGAGCGTCGAGTTCGACCACGCCGACATCTTCGCCGACCTCGACGCGGTCAAGGCGGCGTTCGTCCGCTTCGTCGAGCTCATCCCGCCCGAGGGCGACCTGGTGGTCTGCGCCGACGATGCCGGGGCGATGGAGGTGTCGCGCGCGGCCCGCTGCAAGGTCACGACCTACCGCGTGCTGGGCGACGGCGACGACCCGCGCTCCGCCGACTACACCTGCCGCGTCGAGGCCAAGCGCGGCCGCGGGATGATGGTGTTCGAGGTGTTCGAGCGCGGGGTCAGCCTCGGCGAATTTCAGACCACGCTGGTCGGCACCTACAACCTCGGCAACGTGCTCGCGGCGCTGGCCGTGGCCCGCCAGGAGGGCGCGTCGGTGCCGGCGCTGCACGACGCGGTGCGCCGGTTCCTCGGGGTCAAGCGGCGCCAGGAGCTGCTCGGCATCGCCAGCGGGATCCGCGTCGTCACCGACTTCGCCCACCACCCGACGGCGGTCCGCCTCACCACTACCGCGATCCGCCGCCGCTTCCCCAACGGCCGCATGTACGTGTGCTTCGAGCCGCGCTCGGCGTCGTCGCGGCGGGCGGTGTTCTCCGACGGCTACGCCGAGAGCTTCGCGGCCGCCTCGCGCGTGCTGGTCGGGCCGCTGTTCCGGCCCGAGAAGATCCCGCCGGACCAGCGCCTCGATCCGCAGGCGCTGGCCAAGGCGATCAACGCCCACGGCATCGAGGCGACCGCCCACGTCGACGTCGACGACCTCGCGCAGTCGGTGCTCGCCGAGGCCGCGCCGGGCGACACCATCCTGCTGCTCACGTCGGGCTCGTTCGGCGGGCTCGGCGAGAAGATCCTCAAGGCGCTCGGCGACGCGGTGATGTTCGCGACCCCGGAGGACCTGCCGTCGGTGCACGCGCTGTGCGCCTCGTACGGGCTGGCGCCGACGATCCCGGGCGACACCACCGAGACGCTGATCATCCGCGAGCCCGAGGGCGCGGTGGTCGGCTGCGTGTCGCTGCGCATGGTCGGCCCGCAGGCGCTGCTGTTCAACCTGGCGATCGACCGCGAGCGCCGCGGCGAGGGCCTCGGTTGGATGCTGGCCGACGGGATCCTCCGGCGCGCGCGCATGCTCGGGGTCCAGCAGGTCTACCTCGTCACCACCGACGCGACCGACTTCTTCGCCGGCAAGCTCGGCGCGACGCCGGCCTCGGTCGAGGAGATCGACCCGCAGATCCGCCGGGACCCCAACTTCGTGCTCGGCGACCGCGCCGTGTGCATGAAGATCGATCCGAGCTACAAGCGGGGATGATGACGGTCGCGCTGTTCGCCGCGTTCGCCGCGGTCGCGCTGGCGGCCGGCGCGGCCGCGGTGTGGCGCGCGCCGACGTGGGCGCCGATGGTGCTGGCGCTGGCGCTCGCCGGGGTGATGCTGCTGTACGAGGCGACCGGCCTGGCGCTGGTCACGATCGCGGCGGTGGGCGCGGCCGGGCTGGTGATGGCGGTCGCGCGCGGGCCTGTGCGCGCGGGCGCCCCCGCCGAACCCGCGGAAGGTGCTGCGCCGTCGGCGAGGCTCGGGGTGGGGCGGATCGCGGCGGTGGCGGGCGCGGTGGCGGGCCTGGTGTTCGTGCTGGTCGGGACGTGGGCGCGCCAGTTCCTGTGGACCGGCCGCGAGCTGGCGCCGGGCTCCGGGTTCGGCGAGATGCCGCGGCTGGGGGCCGCCCTCGCGGGCGCGCCTGGGCTGCTCGGCGTCGGCCTCGTGATCGTTGTGGCGGCAGCCGCGTGCGCCGGGCCGCCGCGGCATCGGATATAAGACCGCGCGTGCCCATCACCCACGTCTACTACCTGGCCAGCGGCTTGTGGCTGCTCGGGCTCGCGGGCGTGCTGCTGCGCCCCGACGGGTGGGCGCGGACGACGGCGCTGGTGGTGATGCTGGTCGGCGCGGCGACGGTGCTGGTCGGGGCCGCGCGCGCGTGGGCGGCCGCCGACATCCACGGCCTGGCGGCGCTGCTGCTCGCGCTCGCCGGCGCCTACGCGGTGGTGCTGGCGACGCTGCAGGCCGCGCCGGACCGGGAAGGTTCGTGATGGGCGCGCTGGCGGCGACGCTGCTCCCGGCCGCGGTCGGACTGGCGCTCGTCGGCCTGGTCGGGCCGCTGGAGCGGCGCTGGGGCGCGGCCTCGGCCAGCGCGGCGGCGGCCCGCGGGGCGCTGGTGGCGGCGGTGCTGGCCTGCCTGGTGCTGTGGCAGGCGATCCAGCGCAACCAGCTCGAGCACCGCCTCGAGTGGATCCGCGTCGGCCGCACGACGACGATCGACTGGATCGTCCAGCTCGACGGGCTCGGCCTGGCGCTGGCGGTGGTCGCCCTGGCGGCGCTGGTGCTCGGGGTCGTGGCCAACCTGGCCTTCGGGACAGCCGGAGGCGGCCGCCCGGGCGCGCGCCTGGCCTCGGCCGCCGGCGGCGCGCTGGTGGTGGCGAGCGGGGGGACCCTGGCCCAGCTGGCGATCGGCGTCGGCCTGGTGGTGCTGGCCCTCAGGGCATGGCCGAGCGACCATGTGTCTTCGGACATGCCCGATCGGACATGGCTGATCGGCCTGGTCGGCGCCGGGCTGTCGCTGGCGATCCTGGCCTGGCTCGGCGCCGCCGGCGACTTCGATCTGATGCGGCTCGAGCGGGCCTCGTTCGCGCAGGAGCGCTCGGAGCTGGTCCGCGGGCGGATCGGCGGGCCGCTGTTCGGGCTGCCGCCGGGGGCGGTGGCGACCCTGGCGGCCGGGGCCGCGGCGCTGGCGTGGGCGCTGGCGTGGCCGCGGCTGCTGGCGCGCGCGTGGTCGGAGGGCCCGGCGCCGGCGCTGGTGGCCACGTGCGTGGCGGGGCCGGCGCTGGCGGTCGTGCTGCTGCGGACGCAGGTGGCGCTGGCGACGGCCCCGACGGCGCTGGCGCTGCTGACCACGGCGGCGGCGGCGGCGGCGGCGTGGGCCGGGATCGAGGCGGCCAGGGCCCGCACGAGCGCGCGCGCGCTGGCGTGCGGGACCGCGGCGACGCTGGCGATCGCAACCGCGACCATCGCCATCGGCGAGCCGATCGCGGCGGCCCAGCTGCTCCTCGCGGGCGGGCTGGCGTGGGCGGCTCCGATCGCCGGGCTGTTCGCGCCGCGACCGCTGCGAGCGGGGATCGTCGGGGTGGCGGGGCTCGGCCTGGCCCTCGCGCTCGGGCCCGCAGTGGCCGCGCTGTGGAACGACCTCAGCGCGTGGTCGTCGGGCATCAACATGGTCGCGCCGGCGCTGGCGCTGGTGGGCGTGGCGGGCTCGGCGAGCGCGGTGCGACGTGTCCTCGGGGACAGGACCGATGCGCCAGGTTGGCCGCGGCCCGAGGCGCCGCCGCTGCTGCTGGGGGTCGCGGGGGCGCTGGCGATCGGGGCGGTGGCAGCCGCTCTTTGGCCGCTGGCGCCGCAGATCTGGCCGCTGTTCGTGAGCGGGCGGATGTTCGAGGGGGCCTACGCGCTGGGGCCCCGGCCCGACGCATGGATCGTGGGGCCGCGGGTCGGCGCGGGGCTGGTGGCGGCGGCGATGGCGATCGGGCTGGTGCTGGCGCCGCGGATCCGCCCGGCCAGCCGGCCGCGCTCGCGCGCCGCGGGGGCGGCCGGACCGACGATCCCGCGGCTGCTGCGGCTCGGCGAGCGGCTGGTCGGGCGCCTGACCTTGTGGCCAGGTGACGAGCGCGTGACGGTCGCGCCGGGTCGCTTCGATCTGCGCGGGCCGCTGCTGCTGGCGACCGCCGGGGCGCTGGCGATCCTCGGCTCGGTGTTCTGCAACCCCGACGTGGCGGTGCTCGGGCCGACGCGCGCGCATCCGGTCGACCTCGGCGGCCTCGACGCGGCGATGGCCGGCGCCCGCCGCGGGAGCGCGGAGGCGCCGGCGCAGCCGAGCGTCCGCGGCCCGGGGACGGCGCTGGAAGGTCAGGGCGAGGACATCGGCCCGGCTCCGCGCGGGGAGGTGCCGGCTGGCGCGGGGGACATGCTCGAAGGGGCAGATGCGCCAGGCGCGGAAGAGTCGGCGCGCGGCGGCGAGGTGCCGGCGGGGGCTGGCGCGGGGGACATGCCCGAAGGGGCAGGTTCAAGGAGCGCCGCCGGGCCGACGCGTGGCGGCGAGGTGCCCGCGGGGACGCAAGAGGCTGGCGCGAGAGACATGCGTGAAGGGGCAGGTGCGGCGCAGGCCGGCCAAGCGGTGAAGGCTGGCGCTGGGAACATGCCCGGAGGGACAGGTCCGGCGCAGGCCGGCGAGGCGGTGAAGGCTGGCGCCGGGGACGTGCCCGGAGGGACAGGTTCGGTGCAGAAGGCTGGCGCTGGGGACATGCCCGCAGGGACAGGTTCGGCGCAGGCCGCCGACACGGTGAAGGCTGGCGCTAGGGACATGTCCGGAGGAGCAGGTCCGGCGCAGACCGCCGACACGGTGAAGGCTGGCGCTGGGGACATGTCCGGAGGAGCAGGTTCGGTGCAGGTCGGCGCCTCGGGGGCGGGGCCCGCGGGAGGGCGCCGGTGAGCGTGCTGGCGGACCTGCGGCTCGTCGCGGCGCTGCCGTGGCTGGCCGCTCTGGCGGTGTTGGTGCTGCCGCGGCGGACGGCACGGGTCTGCGCCCTGGGGGCGGCGGCGCTCGGGGTGGCGGCGGCGATCGCCTGCGCGGCTGGTACGGCGGCGATCGAGGTGCCGTGGCTCGGCCGCGGGGCGGCGCTCCGCCTGGCGCTCGGCCCGCTGTCGGCGCTCGGGCTGGTGGCGACGGCGATCGCGGGGCTGCTCGCGCTGCTCGAGGAGGAGACGCGCCGCCGGGGTCGGCTGGTCGGGCTGCTGGCGCTGCAGGGGACGGTGCTGGCCGGGCTCCTGGCCGACGACGCGCTGCTGCTGGCGGCCGCGTGGGCGCTGGCGCCGGCGCTGGTGCTGGGGCTCGTGGGGGCGCGGGCGAGCGAGGCCGAGGGACGGATCGCCGGCCGGGCGCTGGCGCTGTTCCTGTCCCTCGGGGCAGGTGCGGTGCTGCTGGTCGCGGCGGGCCTGACCGTGGCTCACCGCGGCGCGAGCGGCGGGACATGGAGCGCGGCGCTGGTCGACCTGGCGAGCGTGCGCGTGCCCGAGGGGGCAGGGACGGCCCTGGCGGCCGCGCTGGCGCTGGCGGGGACGCTGGCGATCGGGCTGTGGCCGCTGCACGCGGGGCTGGTCGAAGGGACAGCCGTGGGCTCGCGCGGGACGGCGCGCCTGCTGGCGGGCCCGGTCCGCTGGCTCGGGCTCGACGCGCTGATCCGGCTGTGGGCGCCGCTGGTGCCGCTGGGCGCGGCCGTGACGGCGCCGTGGCTGGCGGCTCTGGCGACGCTGGGGGCGGTCTACGCCGGGCTGTCGGCGCGCGTGGAGGTCGACCCGGACCGCCGCGCGGCCCGAATTGCGCTGGTCGGCTGGAGCGTCGCGGTGGTCGGCGTGGCCACGCTGACGCACGAGGGGTTGGCCGGGGCGCTGCTCCTCGCGGTGGTGGCCGGGCTCGGGCAGCCGGGGCTGGCGCGCGCCGCGACGCTCACGCGCGTGGTGCTCGGCTTCGCGGCGGGGTTGGCGGGCGCGCTGGTGGTCAGCGCGGCGCTGCGTCCGGCCGAGCTGACGCTCGCCGGGCTCGGGCCTTGGTGCGCCTGCGGGGCCGCGCTGGCCCTCGGGCTGGCCGGCTCGGCGCTGATCCGGGGGACAGGTCCGAAGGGGCATGTCGTGGGGGACATGGCGCCTGCAACAGGTCCTTCGGAGCATGTCTCTGCGCGCAGGTCGGCGGCGGCCCTGGCCGTGGTGGCGGCGGTGGCGATCGCGCGGCCGAACCTGGTGCTCGCGC
The DNA here is from genome assembly GCF_026626665.1 of Nannocystis pusilla. GTDB lineage: Bacteria > Myxococcota_A > Polyangia > Nannocystales > Nannocystaceae > Nannocystis > Nannocystis pusilla. The sequence continues at coordinate 3,219,073 of NZ_JAPNKE010000002.1, read as the reverse complement.
GCGTGGACCAGGCCGGCGAGGCGTGGGTCCGCGCCAGCGCGCTGCAGCGCTGCCTGGCGCTGGTCGACCCGCGCGTGGTGCCGGTGCTGCTGCCGCCGGTGCTGCCGACCCGCTGCGAGTCGCCGCTCGCGGGCCTGCGCGCCGGGTTGGCGACCGCGGAGGAGAGGCGGGTGCGCAGTGAGTGAGGCGCTGGTGCCGAGCGGCCGATCTGCGCGGAGGCGAGGCGAGCGCATGGCGCTGCCCCGCTGCGAATCGCTGCGCGTCAGGCTGGCGACCGCGGAGGAGAGGCGGGTGCGCGGTGAGTGAGGCGCTGGTGCCGTTCGCTTCGGTGTTGATCGTCGGGCTGTGGGGCGTGCTCAGCTTGCTGGCGGCGCGCGCGGGGCAGCCGGCGGCGCTCGGACGGCTCGCGCTCGGCCGGGTCGTGCCGGCGGGCGGGCTGGCGTTCGCGCTGGCGACGGCGCTCGCGGGGTTGACCGCGCCCGATCAGGTCGGCGAGCTGCAGGCCCGCGGGTCGCTCGTCGTCGATCGGCTGGCGGCGCTGTTCGACGCGCTGCTGATCGCGGTGTTGCTGGCGGCGGTGATCGCCGATCCGCGGCCCGGCACCGATCCGCGGGCGGCGTGGGGCCGGGGCATGCTGCTGCTCGCGGGCGCGGGGGCGATGCTGGCGGTGCGCGCGGCCGACTGGGCGAGCCTGTGCGTCGGCCTCGAGCTGGCGACCCTGGCCGGCGGGCTGTGCCTGGCCGCGGGCCGCGAGGGCGAGCCGGCGGAGGGGGCCGCGGCGGCGGGGCGCGAGTCGGCCCGAACCTGGCTCTTGGGACAGGGGCTCGGCGCGGCGCTGCTGTGGCTCGGCGTCGGGCTGGTGGTGGCGGCGACCGGGACGGTGCGGCTGCACGAGCTCGGCGCCCGCGTCGGCGCGGTGTTCCTGCGCTGGGGCGCCCACACGACGCAGGCCGCAGTGGACGTGCTGCAGGCCAAGAACGAGCTGCCGGCGGGGCTCGTCGCCCACGCCCGCGACGCCGCGGTCGAGGGCATGGCCCCGGCGGCGCTGTACATCCCGGGGGCGCTGTTGGTGCTGGCGGGGCTGCTGGTCCGCGCGGGCGTGTTCCCGCTGCTGGCCGGGCGCACGCGGGTGGCCGGGCGCGCGGGGCTGTGCGGCTGGGTGGCGACCGAGCTGGTCGTGAGGACAGCCGCGGTGGCGGTGCTGATCCGCGTGTTCGTGGCGGCCCTGCACACCCCGCGGGTGGTCTACGCGCCCTACGGCTGGGGCACCGCCGCGGCGGTGCTCGCCGGTGTCTCGGTCGTGGTGTGCGGGATCCGTGCCGTGCGGGCCGCCGATCTGCGGCGCCTGCTGGCGTGGGCCGGCGCGGCCCAGGTCGGGCTGACGCTGCTGGCGATCGCGGCGGCCGCCAACTTCGTCGCGCACGCGGGGCTGCGCGCGGGCGGGCTCGAGGTCGCCGATCACTACCTGTGGGGCCACACCGCGGCGGAGGCGGCGGTGACGGCCGCGGTGATCGGTCACGGCGTGTTCGCGCTGGCGGCGATGGCAGCGATGGCCGCGGCCGCGTCGGTGCACGCCAACCGCGGGCTGGTCGACCTGGCCGGCGCAGTGCGTCGCAGCCCGGTGCTCGCGGCGTCGCTGGCGATATGCGCCCTGGCGCTGGCGGGGCGCCGCCCACCGCCGGGCTGCCGGCGCGCTGGGGGTTGTTCACGGCTGTCCTCGAGGACAGCAACGTGTTGGTGCGGGCGATGGCCGCGGCCGCGGCGCTCGGCAGCGCGCTGGTCGGCTGGGCCTGCCTGCGCCCGTTGCTGGCGGCGCTGACGCCCGCTCCGGGGCAGGCGGAGCAGCCGACCCGACCGCGCCGCGCGGCGCTGGTGGTGGCGGCTGTCCTCTCGGGCATGCTCCTCGGGGCAGGAATCTGGGCGCAGGGCGTTTGGGACATGGCCGGAGAGGCAGCTTCGGGGATCGCGTTCCAGGCCGGGAGCAAGGGCCGTCGCGAGTGGCTGAGCCGCGCGGCGGAGTGACGGATAGCGCGGAGAGGCGGAGAGACGGGGCCGAAGCCGCGGCGCGCCGACAGGGCGGTCGCTCGCGGGGCCGGCTCGTGTCCTCGTCGAGGTGACCGACGGGGCATGTCCATCGGGTCATGCGAAGCGAGCGACCCGCGGCCAGAGCGGTCGTTCGATGAAGGCCGGGCCGGCTCGTGTCCTCGAGGTGACCGACGGGGCATGTGTTTTAGAGCATGTCCATCGGGTCATTTGAATGGAGCGACCCACGAGCCAGAGCGGGTAGCTCGATGCGGCGGGGCCCGCTCGTGTCCTTGTCGAGGTGACCGATGGGGCATGTGTTTTAGAGCATGTCCATCGGTCATGCGAAGCGAGCGACCCACGAGCCAGACCGGTCGCTCGATGACGGCCGGCTCGTGTCATCGTCGAGGTGACCGATGGGGCATGTGTTTGAGAGCATGTCCATCGGGTCATCCGAAGGAGCGACCCACGAGCGAGGCCCGCGGGCGCGGTGCGCCGGCGGGCCTCGGGTGCGGCTCCAGGCGCTGCGGATCACTCGCAGACGCTGCCCATCGCGCCGCCCTGGCCGAGCGAGCCGGGGGTGCAGGTGCCGCCCATGCAGTCGGCGTCGGTCTTGCACTCGCCGCACACGCCGAGGGTCAAGAAGCCCATGACGCTGACCTCGCCGCACTGGCCCGAGGCGCAGGCGGCGTCGGCGTCGTCCTCGCCGAGCGGGCAGAGGGCGCCGTTCTCGACGCTGCCGGGCTCGACGCACTTCTTGGCGCCGCTGAAGGCCTGGATGTCAAGCTCGGGCGTGCAGATCATGCCCATGTCGCAGTCGCCCGAGTCGGAGCACTCGCCGCAGGTGTCGGGGATGACGCCGGGGATCGGGATGTCGACCGCGGGGCCGCAGATGAGGCCGTCCTGGCAGGCGTCCTGCGACATGCACTGGTTGCCGTAGCCGCCGGCGGCGCAGGTGGCCCCGCTGGGCCCGAGCGAGCAGGAGATGCCGGTGCCGGCCTCGACGCAGTCGGAGTCCTCGTTGCACTCCGAGCAGATGCCGCCGTCGGGGAACAGCGGGCTCGTGTAGCAGTTCATCGACTCGCATTCGGCGTCGGTCGTGCACATGCCGCCGTTCGGCTGCGGGTTGCCCGGGCCGGTGGTGCCCTGCGTGGTGTCGGTGGTGATGAAGCCGGCCGACATGTTGGTGGTGGTCGGCGTGCCGGTCGTCGGATCGTCGGCGGTGGTGGAGCTCGAGGACGACGTGGTGCTGGTCGTCGGGTTGTCCGTGCCGGTCGTGGTGCTCGTGCCGTCCCCGCTGGTGGTCGAGGTCTCGGTGGCGGTCGCGCTGGTCAGCGGATCTTCGCCGCGACAGGCAGCGAGCGCGAGGGTGGCGGTGAGGACGAAGGTTGCAGTCTTGGCGAGGTTATGCGCGAGGGTCACGTTGAAGCTCCGGAACGGTCCGCGCGCATCATCCATCGCCCGATCGGAGGTTGTCTAGCTGCCGCGGAAGCGCGAGATCCATGGCCGCGAACCGCTGCGCGACGCGAAACTCGCCGCGGTGCTGCGTGAGGTGCAGAGCGTCCCGCGAGCGCTCGCCGAGGTCGCCGTGCAGCAACGCGGCGGTGATCGAACTCACCGGGTCGGCTCCGTACAGGAGCAGCGGCATGCTCGTGGGCGTCCGTGCGAGCAAGGCCGCGACCGCAGCCAGCGGATCGACGCCACGCGCGACGAGCATGCGCTGCACCAGCAGGGCTCGACCCTCGCGCGAGACGTGGGCCCACGCGCCAGGCAACGGCTCCAGCGTGGCAGCGAGCGTCGGCGGCGTGCGAGCCCACGCGCCGGGACGCCACGCGCAGACCTCGATCGCCTCGCGGTCCGTGGGGGCCGGGGACCACGGCTGTTTGGCGTGGTCGGCGAGCTCACGGTCCCATCGGACAGGTGAGATCGGGCATGTCCCATGAGCCAGGAGCGTGACGCGGCGGGCGGTAGCGACGAGGCCGAGGCGCGCGTAGAAGGCCTCGCGCTCGGGCTCGGCGAGCACGCGCAAGGCGGTGAAGCGATCGGCGAGGCGGGCGGCGGCGGCCTCGACGAGGGCGCGACCGAGGCCGCCGCCGCGCCGCGCCGCGATCACGCCGAGGCCGGCCGAGTGGGCGAGCCGGTCGGACGGATCCTGGCCGATGAGGAAGTACCCGAAGAGCATGTCCTGAGGGACATGTTCCGGAGCGCCGGCGGCGACCGCGAGGACCGAGAGCTCGCGGTCGACGTCCTCGCGCTCGAGCTTGCGCGCGAACCACCCCGGCGCCCGTTCGCCGCGGCCGAAGATGTCCTCGGCGAGGGCCGTCAGCGCGTCGGTGGCGACGCCGCGCAGGCTGCGGAGCTCGAAGTCCATCGCGCGGCGAGTCTGGCAGAGGCGCGCGGGCCAGGCGAGGGCGCCAGGGCGCCACGCTGCTGCCCTCGGCGGCTGGGCGCCGGCGCTCAGGTAAGGCCGACGGCGCGGCGGCAGCGGTCGATCGTGGCGCGGGCGATCGGGCGGGCGCGCTCGGCCGAGGCGCGGAGGATGGCCTCGACCTCGTCGGGGTGCTGCAGCAGGTGCTCGCGGCGGGCCCGGGCGGGCGCGAAGTGGGCGTCGATCTTGTCGGCCAGCAGCACCTTGGCGTGGCCGTAGCCGAACGGCTGGCCGTCGCGGGCGCCGGCGCGGTACCACTCGGCGATCTGCGCCAGCTCGGCCTCGTCGCTGAGGAGCTTGAGCAGGGCGTAGACGTTGCAGGTGTCGGGGTTCAGCGGCTGGCCGAGCGGGGTCGAGTCGGTGACGATCTGGCCGACCAGCTTGCGCAGCTTCTTGCCGGATTCGAACAGCGGCAGGAAGTTGCCGTAGCTCTTGGACATCTTGCGGCCGTCGTTGCCGGGGACGATCGGCGCGCTGCCGAGGATCGCCTCGGGACGGACGAGCAGCGGCGGGCCGCCGGCCGCGTAGGCCTCGTTGAGGTAGGTGGACATGTCCTGGGCGAACTCGACGTGCTGCAGCTGATCCTTGCCGACCGGCACGAGGGTGCCGTCGTAGATCAGGATGTCGGCGGCCATCAGCAGCGGGTAGTTGAACAGGCCGGCGTTCGGCTTGATGCCCTGGGCGATCTTGTCCTTGTAGCTGGTGGCCCGCTCCATCAGGCCGAGGCCGGTGACGCAGGCGAGCAGCCACGCGAGCTCGTGGACCTCGGGGATGTCGCTCTGGCGGAACAGCAGCGACTTGGCCGGGTCGAGGCCGAGCGCGAGGTAGGTGACCGCGGCGTCGAACACGTTCTGCCGCAGCGCCTCGGGGTTCCGCAGGGTCGTGAGCGCGTGGTAGTCGGCGATGAAGTAGAACGCCGCGCCCGGGTAGCGATCCTGCAGGGCGATGTGCTGGGCGATCGCGCCGAAGTAGTTGCCGAGGTGGAGCACGCCCGAGGGCTGGATGCCCGACAGCACGCGCGGAGCAGGGGATGGCGCTTGGGACATGGCGTTCGGGACCTGTCGTGAGGGACCTGTCGCTCGGGACCTGTCGCTCGGAACCTGTCGTGGATGACCTGGCGAAACGCTCAGGCGCGGCGGCGCGGGCCGATCACCGGCTTGCCGACCAGGGGCTGCAGCACCTCGGGCACGGCGACGGTGCCGTCCTGCTGCTGGTAGTTCTCGAGGATGGCGACGAGCGCCCGCGAGGTGGCCACGGCGGTGCCGTTCAGCATGTGGACGTGGCGCGGCTTGGGCTTGCCCTCGCCGCCGGGGCGGTAGCGGATCCGCAGGCGGCGGGCCTGGTAGTCGGTGCAGTTCGAGGTGCTGGTGATCTCGCCGTGGGCGCCGCGGCCGGGCATCCACGCCTCGAGGTCGAACTTGCGGAAGGCCGGGCCGCCGAGGTCGCCGCTGGCGATGTCGAGGACGCGGTAGGGGATCTTCAGGGCCTGGAAGATCTCCTCCTCGATGGCGAGCAGGCGCTCGTGCATCGCCTCGCTCTGCTCGGGCGTGGTGAAGGCGAACAGCTCGACCTTGGTGAACTGATGCACGCGGTAGAGGCCCTTCGACTCCTGGCCCGCGGAGCCGGCCTCGGTGCGGAAGCAGTGCGACAGGCCGGCGAGCAGCAGCGGCAGCTGCTCCTCCTCGAGGATCGCGTCGGCGAGCATGCCGCCGAGCGTGATCTCGGCGGTACCGACGAGGCAGAGGTCGCTGTCGGCGACGCTGTAGATCTGGCTCGACTCGCCGCGCGGCTGGAAGCCGAGGCCGCGCAGGATCTCCTCGCGCGCGAGGTCGGGGGTGGTGTGCAGCGCGAAGCCGTGGCGCGCGGCGACCCCGAGCGCGAAGTGCTGCAGGGCGAGGTCGAGGAGCACGGCCTCGTGCTTGAGGTAGTAGAACTTCTGGCCGGCGACCTTGGCCCCCGACTCGAAGTCGACGAGGTCGAGCGACTCGGCGACCGCGAGGTGGTCGCGCGGGGTGAAGCCCTCGGCCGCGAAGTCGCGAGGGGTGCCGACGCGGCGCAGCTCGCGGTGGTCGTCGTCGGTGCGGCCGCGCGGCGTCTCGGCGTGGGTGAGGTTGGGGACGCGGGTCCAGGCTTCGTCGCGGGCGCGCAGGGCGGCCTCGGTCTGGTCGACGAGAGATCTCGTCGGTGCGCAGCTGCTTGCCCTGCTCGATGAGGCGGGCCCGCTCGGCCGCCTGCTGGTCCTTTGGCAGCGAGCCGACCGACTTCATGGCGGCGTTGATCTGGTTCTGTTGCTGGCGGACGTCGTCCTGGCGGCGGAGGAGGCCGAGGTAGGTGGCGTCGAGGTCGACCAGGCGCGCGACGGTCTGCGCGGCCCAGTCGGCGCCCGCGGGGTCGGCGTCCGCGCCAGGGGCGAGGTCCTCGAACACGCGCGCGTGGCGGTCGCGCAGGTTCTGGGCGATCCGGGCGCTGTCTTCGCGGAGGACGTGGATGTCGAGCATGGGGCGCGGACATTAGCAGGCCCCGCGCGCGGGGGAAGGGCTCACCGACGAGGTGCCCGCGCGGGCAAGGGGTCGCTCGCGCGGCGCCAGGGGCCGCGCCGGAAATCAGCGCTTGACCCTGGAGGGCCGCTCACGCATCCTACGCCGCCCGAAAGCGCCGGCCTTCCGCCGGCCCGGGGCCGCCAAATCGCCCGAATTCGGGTGAATCAGGCCCCGCAGACCAACACTTGCCGCCACAGAGGTCCTTGCCGCCATGGGATACGGAGATAACCGCCACACGCCGAAGATGCGCCAGCGCCGGAGCCGGAACAAGCTGATCGCCCGCCTCAAGCGCAAGGCGGCCGAGGTCAAGGCGACCCGCCTGGCCAACAAGCAGCAGGTCCAGGCCGAGTCCGGCAGCAAGAAGACCAAGACCAAGAAGACCGACAAGGGCTAGTCGGTCCCGCCGCAGCGGCGGCCTGTCCCGAAGGTCAGCGCGAAAGCGCGCCGGGCAGGCCGCGACCCTCGGCCCGATGAGCGGGCGAGGGTCGGGCGAGGGCCCCGAGCGGGCGGAAATTCCGATTTCTTGAGCGGAGGGGGCGGGTGCGCCATGGTGGGATATCCCGCCGTGACCCGCTCCGTCCCCCAGCTCGCAAGCTTCGCCCTCGCCCTGATCACCGCGTATGCGGGCCTGGCGACCGCCGGTCCGCGTTCGCCCGGGCCCGCCCCGGCGCCGCAGTCGATCCGCGAGGTCGTCGAGCCGGACGAGCCGGTGTTGCCGCCGCGTCCAGGCGCGCCCTTCGCGGCGCAGACGTGGCCGCAGCGAGTGGCCGCGCGCCTGGCCGACGTGTCGGCGCGCGCGCAGGCACGCGGCTGGACGGCCGATCCGGCCGACGATCCGAGCCTGCGGCGCAAGTTGGCCGAGCTGGTCCGCCGCGCCGGTCCCGGGGTCGCGGTCCACGTGGCCGACCTGGACGAAGGGACATGGCTCTTCGACCAGAATGGCGCGGCCCGCCTGAACCCGGCGTCGAACCAGAAGGTGCTGACCGCGATCGCGGCGCTCGAGCTGCTCGGCCCCGATTATCGCTTCGAGACCCGGATGGTGCGCGACGGCGACGCGCTGGTGCTGATCGGCGACGGCGATCCGAGCTTGCAGCTGCAAGGGTTGCACGCGCTGGCCAGCAAGGCGCTGGCCGCCGAGGCGCTGGCGGGGGTGCGCCGGATCGTGATCGACGAGCGGGCTTTCTCGCCGGAGCGCTTCGGCCCCGGTTACGAGGAGCCGCCGGGCCCGGGTCCGAGCTACCTGGCGCCGAGCGGGGCGCTGTCGCTGAGCTTCAACACGGTCGAGACGACGGTGCGCACCGACGGGACGACCGTGCACGTCGAGGTGACGCCGGCGAGCGAGCACGTGACGGTGACGAACAAGGCCCGGCCGCTCCGCGGGCGCGCGCTCGAGGTGACGAGCACATGCGAGGCCGGTCGGACGGTGCTGACGGTGACCGGGGCGGCCAAGCGCAAGCCGGTGACGGTGCGGCGGCGGATCTGCGACCCCGGCAAGTTCGCCGGTGAGGCATTCGCGGCGGTGCTGCACGAGCTCGGCGGGCCGCTGTTGCCGGTCGAGTCGGGGGCGGCCTCGGCCCACGCGCGCGAGGTGGCGACGCTGGTGTCGCCGCCGCTGTCGCAGATCCTGGCGAGCGCGCTCAAGTACTCCAACAACTTCACGAGCGAGCAGGTGGTGCGCACGCTCGGGCGCCGGATGTCCGGAGAGCCAGGTTCGTGGGACAACGGCCGCGCGGCGCTGCAGGCGTTCTGGCGCGCGGCGGGCAACGATCCGCGCGAGCTGCAGCCGGAGAACGGCTCGGGCCTGAGCCTGCGCGGGCGGGTCAGCGCGCGCGGGCTGGTCCGCGTGCTGGCGCTGGCCCGCGACGAGGGCGCGGCGGCGGCGAGCATCGTGCCGGCGCTGGCCGGGGCGGGCGGCGAGGGGACGCTGCGCCTGCGCATGCCGAACGGCCGCGGGCGCGTGCGCGGGAAGACGGGGACGATCGGGGGGTGAGCGCGCTGTCGGGGATCGCGGCGACGCCTGACGGCCGCCGCGCGCTCGGCTTCAGCGTGCTGATCAACGGCAAGAACCTGGCGATGCCCCGCAGCCGGGCGCTGCAAGATCGGATCGTCCTGGCGCTGCTCGACCACCTCGACGCGGGCTGACTGATCGGACCTGTGCTTTTGTTCCTGGTGAAATAGACAGGTCCGAAAGAGCATGGCGAAGCAGACAGGTCGAAGAGACCTGGACCTGGGGAGACGCGGACCGACGATGAGCCTGGGGGTGAGAGACAGGTGCGGGCTCCGGCGATGAGCCGCGGTTCGCCGCGTCGCGTTCGCGCGGCGCCCGAGCGCGACGCAGGTGCGCGGAGGTCGTCGGGAGGTTCGTCGCGCTGTCTGCAGCGTTCGGGCACGAGGCTCGCCGGGAGCGCGATGGGTCGCGCCGCGCGGAGTTCGGCGGCGACGACGGCTCGCAGGGAGCTGCGACGCCGGCAGCGTTCGGGCGCAGCCCGGTGACGCGACGGCGGTTCGCCTGCGAGGCGAGGAGGCTCGCCGTAACCCGGCCGCGATCGCCGAAGGATGACCTGGCGAAAGAGACAGGTCCGCGCGTCCGCGGCCGGGCTCGTCCGCGGGGCGCGGGCGGGCGAGGGGCCAGGAGATCGGTCGCGTGCGGCCGGCGGGCGGCCGAGGAATGCCCGCCGAGCCTGGTGCGTCACGGCGAGGCGCCATATCGCCATCGCCGTCGCGCGGTGGTAGCGTCCACCCGCCCATGCCAGCTCGACGTCTCCTCATCGTCTTCGGCGGTCGCTCCTCGGAGCACGAGATCTCGCTCCGCAGCGCGACCGAGATCCTCAAGGCCATCGACCGCCAGCGGTTTACGCCGATCCTGCTCGGGATCCGGCGCGACGGCAGCTGGTGGACGGGCCCGGCGGAAGGGTCGCTCGAGGCGGTGCTCGAGCACGGGGAGGCGGTGTCCGACCTGCGCAAGCTGGCGCCGGACCTGGTGTTCCCGGTGCTGCACGGGCCCTACGGCGAGGACGGGACGTTCCAGGGGCTGCTCGAGGTGCTGGGCCTGCCGTACGTCGGCTCGGGCGTGCTGGCGTCGGCGCTGTGCATGGACAAGGCGCTGCTCAAGCACGTGCTCGGGTCGCAGTCGCCGACGATCCCGGTGGTGCCGTGGGTCGAGGTCGACGCGCACGGGCTCGGCACGGCGGCGCAGCGGCAGGAGATCGTCGACGCGATCGTCGAGGGGGTCGGGTTCCCGTGCTTCGTCAAGCCGGCCAACCAGGGCAGCTCGGTCGGCATCAGCCGCGTCGACGAGGAGGCCGGGCTGTGGCGCGCGCTGACGCTGGCGTCGCGCTACGACGCCAAGCTGGTGGTCGAGAAGGGGATCGACGCCCGCGAGATCGAGCTCGCGGTGCTCGGCAACGGCGACGCGCACACGCTGGTCAGCGCGCCCGGCGAGATCGGGCTGCCGGCCGGCGAGTGGTACGACTACGAGAACAAGTACCTGAAGGACGCGGCGACCCTGCAGATCCCCGCCGACCTGCCCGAGGCCGCCGCCGAGCGCCTGCAAGACCTGGCGCTGCGCGCGTTCCGGGTCGCCGGCTGCAAGGGCCTGGCCCGCATCGACTTCCTCGTCGACCGCCAGACGCTCCAGCCGTACCTCAACGAGATCAACACGATGCCCGGCTTCACGACGATCAGCATGTACCCCAAGCTGGTCGAACGGGCAGGGGTGCCCTACGCCGAGCTGATCAGCCAGCTGTGCGAGCTGGCCCTCGCGCACCACGCGGCGCGCAGCAAGCTCAGCGTGACGCGCTGAGGGCGCGGCGTCACGAGAGACCCGGGGCACTTCGAGCGGAGCGGCGAGCGGGAGTCGTACGTTCGCAGCGGCCTGCCGCGCTTGTTCAGCCACCGCTCGCGCGCGCGAGAGGGTCGCTTCGAGCGGAGCGCGGCGAGCGTGAGTGGTACGTGCGCAGCGGCTGCCGCGCTTGCTCTGTCCCCTCTGGGCATGCCGTCAAGGACATGTCGCTTTGGACATGCCGCGAACGACATGCCCGATCGGCCATGCCCTTCAGAGCATGGTCCAGGGGACACGTTCGCCCCAGCCGAAGGCGGCCATCAGGGCGGCGAACACCAGGATGTTGAGCAGCCAGACCAGCGCGGCGAGGGCGGCGGAGCCGAGCCAGCCGGTCTCGGCGACGGCGCGGCGGGGGTGCCCGTGGACCCAGCCGAGCAAGTAGACCGGCGCGAACACCAGCCACAGCGCGGCCTGGCCGACGAACAGGGCGGTCACCAGCGCCTCGTGGCGCTCGGGGCAGGTGCTCGCCAGCAGGCCGAGGACGATCAGCGTGGCGGCGGTGGCGAGGCCTGCGGGGACGAAGCCGAGCAGGAGGGCGCGATCGATCGGCCATAGCAGGTTGTCGGACGCGGCGCTCGGCTCGAGACCCGGCATGCTCTCAGTGTCCCCGCGGTGGGGCGCCCGGGCAAGCCGCGGCGGCGCTTCACGCGAAGAGCAGGCGCAGCGCTTGCTCGCGCGGGACGGCGGCGAAGGCCGCGAGCTCGAGGAAGAAGTCGCGGCCGAGGTCGGCGCGGCTCGAGGCGGACACGAGCGGACCGATGGCGCGCAGGACGGCGAAGCGGCGCTCGCGCGGGAGGGCCGCCAGGCGAGCGCCGACGTGATCGAGCTCCGGTCGCTTCGACAGGTACTCGCGCGCGAGCACGTCGCGGCGCTCGGGCGTGAGCGGCAGGCGACCCAGCAGCGCGCGGTACTGATCGATCTCGTCGGGGTCGAGCACGCCGTCGAGGTGGATCATCACCGCCGCGAAGGCGGCGATGTGCTCGCCGAGATCGGCGGCCTGCTCGGTCCACTGCCGACGCCAGCGCGCCAGCTCGTTCGGCGTGACGCCGAGCTGGGCGGCGATCCGCTCCATCATAGCGACCTCGGCCGCGCTCGCCTCGCCGTCGGCCAGCGCCATCGCCCAGGCCCGCTCGAGCGTGGTCTCGGTGAACGCCGGCAGCGGCGGCGGGAGGTCGTCGAAGATGCGGTGGAGCGCGTTGAGGTCGCCGAGCTGCTTGAACCACCGCCGGCTCTCGGCCTCGTCGAGGTGCTCGTCCAGCATGGTCAGGATCAGGTCGGCCTCGCCGAGCTTGATCTCGCCGTCAGCGTGGGCGATGAGGCCGCAGGCGACGAGGATCCACTCCTGCTCGGGGGTCAGGTGCATGGCGCGTCTCCGCGGCCAGCGTACAACGGATCGCCGCCGTCGGGGCTGAATCGGCCCGCCGAGCGTGGGCGTGAATTCGCGCACGCGCGGCCGGCAGCTCGAGCGCTGCGGGGCTCTCGTGACGTCAGCCGTCGAGGCCGCAGTAGCGCAGGCACTCGTCGGGGGGATCGGCGAGCCTGTAGACGTAGTAATCGCCGCAGTTCCGCACCTGGATCGTGGCCTCCCACTGGCACTCGACGTCCCACGCGAAGCAGACCTGGCGATCGACGACGCCCTCGTCGACGATCGGGTGGACGCCGACCATCCAGCCGGGAGCGTCGGTGCCGCAGTCGAACGGCTTGAGCGGGGTGGTCGGCATCAGCGTGCCGGCCGGGCCGGTGAGGCGGTACCACTTGTTCTCGAGCACCTTGTCACACTTGGTGACCTTGCCCGGGCCGTCGTTGAAGGTGGAGTTGCGGTCGGGCTCGGCGAGCGGCACGTAAGTCAGGCACTCGGCGGGCAGCTCCTTCTGGCACTTGTCGTCGCAGCCGTCGAGCGGGACGACGTTGCCGTCGTCGCAGGTCTCGATGTCCGGCTCGACCTGGCCGTCGCCGCAGTGCGGCCCGAGCGAGGCGCAGCCCGGGCGCAGCCGCCGTAGCTGCCGTCGTTGACGCCGTCGTCGCAGACCTCGTCGCTGTTGTGGACGAAGCCGTCGCCGCAGCTGGCCTGCGAGCAGTCGACCAGGCAGTCGTCGTTGTTGTCGAGGTTGCCGTCGTCGCAGGCCTCCATGTCGGGCCACAGGTAGCCGTCGCCGCAGTACGCCGCCATGCACTCGATGCAGCCGTCGTCGGTGCTGAGGTTGGCGTCGTCGCACTCCTCGAACACCGCGTGGGTGAAGCCGTCGCCGCACGAGTAGGGGACGCAGCTCGACAGGCAGTTGTCGTCGTCGAGGGTGTTGCCGTCGTCGCACTGCTCGCCGTCGTCGACCTTGCCGTTGCCGCACAGCATCACCGGCGCGACCTCGCAGGCGATCGTGCAGCCGTCGTCGTCCTGCGAGTTGCCGTCGTCGCACGCTTCGGCGCCGAGCTGGACGAAGCCGTCGCCGCAGCGGGCCGGCTGACACTGCGCGGTGCAGGTGTCGGAGTTGTCGCGGTTGCCGTCGTCGCACTCCTCGGCGCCGCTCTGCACGAAGCCGTCGCCGCACACCGCGAGCACGCAGCCGTTCAGGCAGGCGTCGGAGTTGTCGAGGTTGCCGTCGTCGCAGGTCTCGCCCGGGTCGACCTCACCGTTGCCGCACTGCGAGGCCGGCCCGGTGCTGGTGTCCTCGGTGGTGGTCGGCTCGGTGCCCGCGGCAGTGGAGGCGTCGCCGGTGCTGTCGCTGTCGGTGACGAGCGAGCCACTGGCGTCGGTGACGGGGGTCTGGCCGGTGTCGTTCGAGCACCCCGCCTGCAGCGCGACAACGCCCGCCAGCAGCGCCACCAAACCCACCCGTTGTCCGCCGCGTCCGGCCCAAGCCATGATTTTTCCACTACCACCGATCCCGGGGGCCGGCAACCGCGGGCGCGCGCGTGGCGTGTCGCGGGCGTAACAAAGCGCGGAGCGCCTGGGGCGTCCGCGCAGACCTCGGACCACTCATGACCTCGCCCGCGCCAGCGGAAGTGCTCGCGCGCGCGTCATCTGTCCCGAAGGACAGATGAGTTCAACGCGCGCGGTAGACGATGCGACCGCGCGTCGGATCGTACGGCGTGACGCCGACGGTGACGCGGTCGCCGAGCACGACCTTGATGCGAAAGCGCCGCATCTTGCCGGCGAGGTGGGCGAGGACGTGGTGGTCCGGATCGATCTCCACCTTGAATAACCCGCCTGTGAGAACCTCGGTGACGGTTCCCTCAAATTCGATCAGATCGTCCTTGCTCATTCGCGGGGGACTGTATGGGTCCCTCCGGTGTCGCGCAACGGGGGGACGCAGGGATTTCGGCGGAGCCCCGTCACGCACGCGGCCGACCGGAGGCGGCGTCACGCCGGGCTGACGGGGGAAACTCGTGCGTTTGCGCGCGACTTCGCCTGGCCCGCAGACCCGGCTCAGGCGCCTGGCGGAGGCACGAGCAGGCCGCGTGACTCGAGCAACCCGACGATCGCGGCCGCGTGCTCGTCCGGCGAGGCGCCGACGGCGACACGCGCTTCAGCCTCGGCTGCGGGCCCTGCGTCCGCATGAGCCGGGCTCGCGTCCGCGGGCACATCGGGCGAGCTCGCGTCGGTGCGAAACAGCAGGTGCAGGTCCGGCGCACCCGGCGGCTCGTAAGGGGCGTCGATACCGCTGAAGCCGGCGATCTCGCCGGCGCGCGCGCGACGGTACAGGCCCTTGGGGTCGCGGGACTCGCACACGGCGAGCGGGGCGTCGACGAACACCTCGAGGAAGCGCCCCGCGGGCAGCGCTCGCGCACGCGGGCTCGGTCGTCGCGGTAAGGGCTGATCGCGGCCACGAGGACGATGAGGCCGGCGTCCTGCAACAGGCGCGCGGCTTCGCCGAGGCGGCGCACGTTCTCGGCCCGATCTTCGGGGGAGAAGCCGAGATCTCGACACAGGCCGAAGCGCAGGTTGTCGCCGTCGAGGATGTAGCTGTGGCGGCCGCGGGCGTGAAGCTGGGCGTCGACCCGCGCGGCGATCGTGCTCTTGCCGGCGCCCGAGAGGCCGGTGAGCCAGACGACCACGCCTCGCTGGCCGAGCCGCTGCGCGCGCTCGTCGGGGCCGATGGCGGCTTGGTGCCAGCGAACGTTGGTCGCGACCTGGTTCAAGGGACCTCCACTTATGACACACCGGACCGGCCCCGCCCAGGCCGATCCGCCGCGGCCGGCGCCGAGAAACGGGGCGCCGAGAGCTTGACCTGGATCGCCCCGCGGGTAACCTTCGGCCGCGCCTGGCTGGCCCGGATACGGGCGAGACGGGCGTCGCAGGCCGCGCAGGAGCACTTTCCGGCGCGTCCAACCTCGGGAGCGCAGGATGACTGTCCGGACGTCTGACGAAGAAGGGCCCTCCAGCCGCGGCCGCCGCAAGGCGACGCGCACGCACGACGACGACGAGGGCGGCGGCCCGATGCCCATCACGCTCGGCGACCTCGCCGAGGAGGCGCGGCGCAAGTACCTCAACTACGCGCTCAGCGTGATCACCTCGCGCGCGCTGCCGGACGTCCGCGACGGCCTCAAGCCGGTCCAGCGCCGCATCATCTACACGATGTTCGCCGACCTGGGCCTCACGCACGAAGCCCGGCACCGCAAGAGCGCGAAGGTCGTCGGCGACGTCATCGGCAAGTACCACCCGCACGGCGACACCGCGGTCTACGAGGCGATGGTCCGCCTGGCCCAGGACTGGGTCATGCGCGCGCCGCTGGTCGACGGCATGGGCAACTTCGGCTCGATCGACGGCGACTCGCCCGCGGCCTACCGCTACACCGAGGCCCGGCTCACCAAGGTCGCGTCGGAGCTGCTCACCGAGCTGACCCGAGAGACAGTCGACTTCCGGCCGACCTACGACGGCACCGGCAAGGAGCCGATCACGCTGCCGGCCCGCTTCCCGCACCTGCTCGTCAACGGCAGCACGGGCATCGCCGTCGGCATGGCGACCAACGTGCCGCCGCACAACCTCGGCGAGGTGGTGCGCGCCGCGATCGCGCTCATCCCCCTGCTGCCGCCGGCGCGCGAGGACGAGGCGGCGGCGGAGAAGCGGCGCAAGGAGGCGCTGAAGGTCGCGCTCAAGGCGATCAAGGGCCCCGACTTCCCGACCGGCGGGCGCCTGGTCGCGACCCGCAAGGAGCTGGCCGAGCTGTACGAGGAGGGCAAGGGCTCGTGCAAGCTGCAGGGCGAGTGGAAGGTCCGCGAGGAGGACAAGTCGACCTTCATCGTCATCACCTCGGTGCCGTACGGGATCGAGAAGTCGGCGCTGGTCGAGGAGATCGGCGACATCATCGCCGCCAAGAAGCTGCCGCAACTGGTCGGCGTGCAGGACCTGAGCACGCGCGACGTGTGCATCGAGCTCGAGGTCAGCCGCAAGTCGGGCGCCGAGCCCGAGCTCATCATGGCGTACCTGTTCAAGCACACGCGGCTGCAGGTCACGGTGAAGTACGACTTCACGTGCCTGGTGCCGATCGCGGGCGCGGACGTCGGCCGCCCCGATCGCCTGGGCCTGGCGGCGATCCTCGAGCAGTTCCTGCTGTACCGCCAGGAGACCGTCCGCCGCCGCTTCGAGTACGACCTCCGCAAGCTGCGCGAGCGGATCCACATCCTCGAGGGCTTCGAGAAGATCTTCGACGCGCTCGACGAGGCGATCAAGATCATCCGCCGCAGCGACGGCCGCGCCGACGCCGGCCGAAGCTGATGAAGGCGTTCGACCTCGACGAGATCCAGACGGACGCGATCCTCGAGACGCGGCTCTATCGCCTGGCGAAGCTCGAGATCCAGAAGATCCGCGAGGAGCTCGAGGAGAAGCGCAAGGCGGCGCGCAAGATCGAGGCGATCCTCAAGAGCCCCGAGAAGCTGTGGGCCGAGATCAAGAGCGAGCTCGAGGCGGTCGAGAAGGAGTTCGCCGAGCCGCGGCGGACCCGGATCTCCGACGAGGACGTGACGGAGGAGTTCACGGCCGAGAGCTTCATCGTCAAGGAGGACGCGATCGTGCTGGTCACCCGCGACGGGTGGATCAAGCGCCAGCGGACCATCAACCTCGCCAGCACGCGCATGCGCGAGGGCGACGAGGCGCTGGCGCTGGTCGGCGGCAGCACGACCGAGTCGGTGATCCTGCTGACCAACAAGGGCTCGGCCTACAACGTGCGCATCAACGACGTGCCGCAGTCGACCGGCCACGGCACGCCGGTGCAGCAGCTGTTCAAGTTCAAGGACGGCGAGCGCCTGGTCGCGGCCGTCGGCACCGACGCGCGGGTGATGCCGGAGTTCGGCATGCCGAAGCCCGAGCTCGGCGAGGAGTACGAGGAGCCGTACCCGCACTTCCTGGCGGTGACGCGCTCGGGCATGGCGCTGCGGTTCACGCTGTGGCCGCACCGCGAGGTCAGCACCACGCGCGGGCGCATGTTCGGCAAGCTGCGCGAGGGCGACGAGTTCGTGGCCGTGTTCAAGGTCTACGCCGAGGACGACGTGTGCGCGCTGACGCGGTCGGGGCGGCTCTTGTGCTGCACCGCGCAGGAGGTCAGCCTGCTGTCGGGGCCGGGCCTCGGCGTCGTCCTCGTCAAGCTCGACGACGGCGACGAGGTCGCGGGGGCGTTCCCGGGCAGCGTGACGGTCGAGGTCGAGAAGGCCACCGGCGGGTCGATGAAGGTCGGCTCCGGCGCGGTCAAGCCGACGGCCCGCGGCGGCAAGGGTGCGGAGCTGTGGAAGCGCGGCGCGGTCAAGAAGATCACGCTGCCCGAGCCGACGCTGCCCGACCTCGAGGCAAGCGAGGCGGCGAAGAAGCAGAGCAAGAAGGCGTAGCGGGGGAGGACGTTAGCGATGGCCAAGACAACCAACTACGACGCGTCTTCGATCCAGTTCCTCGAGGGCGTGGACCACGTCCGCAAGCGCCCCGGCATGTACATCGGCGGCGTCAGCAAGGAGGGCCTCCACCACCTGCTGTGGGAGATCCTCGACAACGCGGTCGACGAGGTCATCAACGGCCACGCGACCCAGATCGAGGTCAAGCTCGACAAGGACGGCAAGGGCGCCAGTGTGACCGACAACGGCCGCGGGATCCCGGTCGAGAACCACCCGACGCTGAAGATGCCGGCGATCGTCGCGGTGTTTACCAAGCTCGGCGCCGGCGGCAAGTTCGACGGCACGAGCTACAAGCACTCCGGCGGCCTCCACGGCGTCGGCGCGGCGGTCGCCAACGCGCTGTCGGAGCAGCTCGTCGCCAAGGTCTGGCGCGACGGGTCGATGTGGGAGATCGAGTTCGTCCGCGGCGTGCTCGACGGCAAGCTGCGCAAGCTCGGCAACGCCCGCGGCTCGGGCACCGCGATCTACCTGCGACCGGACCCGCAGATCTTCGGCAAGACGACCGCCTTCGACGCGGTGGTCATCCGCGACCGCCTCGAGGCCAAGAGCTACCTGCACAAGGGGCTCAAGATCGTCTTCATCGACGAGACGGCGGGCAAGACCGAGACCTTCCACCACGCCGAGGGCGTGTCGGAGTACCTCAAGAAGCTGATCGAGGTGCGCGCCAAGCCGGCGGTGCACCCCGGCATCTTCTACCTCGACCGCGCCGACGACCCGAAGCTCGAGGTGGCGTTCGCGTGGACCGAGGGCACCGACGACGCGATGCACTCGTTCGTCAACGGCGTGCCGACGCCCGACGGCGGCACCCACGAGCAAGGCCTGCGGGCGGCGCTCGGCAAGGGCATCCGCGCGTACATGCAGACGCACAAGCTCGAGCCGAAGGGCCTCTCGATCGGCCTCGACGACATCCGCGAGGGCATGGTCGCGATCCTCAGCACCTACGTGCTGGAGCCGCAGTTCCAGAGCCAGACCAAGAACCGCCTCAACAACCCGGAGGTCGCGGGCCAGGTCGAGGGCGCGATCCGGGCGGCGCTCGAGCAGTGGCTGCACGAGAACCGCAGCACCGCCGAGGCGATCGTCGCCCGCGTGATCGCGTCGGCGCGCGCGCGGGCGGCCTCCCGCGCGGCCAGCCAGCAGGTCTCGCGCAAGGGCCCCGGCGGGGTGCGCCTCGGCCTGCCCGGCAAGCTCGCCGACTGCTCCGAGCGCGACGCCGCCAAGTGCGAGCTGTTCATCGTCGAGGGCGACTCGGCAGGCGGCTCCGCCAAGATGGGCCGCAACCGCAAGACGCAGGCGATCCTGCCGCTGCGCGGCAAGGTGCTGAACACCGAGCAGGCGAGCCTGGCGAAGGTGCTGGAGAACGAGGAGCTCGGCAACATCGTCAAGGTGCTCGGCTGCGGCGTCGGCAAGGACGTCAACATCGAGCAGCTCCGCTACGGCAAGGTCATCCTGCTGATGGACGCCGACTCCGACGGCCATCACATCGCCACGCTGCTGCTGACCTTCTTCTACCGCCACATGCGCGAGCTGATCCGCAGCGGCCACGTGTACCTGGCCCAGCCGCCGCTCTACCGCGTCGACATCGGCAAGGAGACGCTGTGGGCCGCCGACGACGCCCACCTGCAGCGGATCCTGGCCGACAAGGGCCGCGGCAAGCCCGAGATCCAGCGCTTCAAGGGCCTCGGCGAGATGATGCCCGAGACGCTGCGCGACACCACGCTCGACCCCAAGAAGCGCGCGCTGGTCCAGGTCAAGATCCGCGACGAGCTGCAGACCGACCAGACGATCAGCAGCCTGATGGGCAAGGACGCCGGCGCGCGCTACTCGTTCATCATGGACCGCGCGGCCGAGGCCGACTCGCTCGACGTCTGAGTCGACCGCCTCCGCGCCCGCGCGAGGCGCCCGCAAACAGGAACGGAGGGGCATGCCCCTCCGTTCCTGTTCCGAAGGTACTGTCCTTCAGTACCTGGCTCTTGGTACCTGGTCTCCGGTACCTGGCTCTTCGCTCACGCGGTTCCGCGCCTCAGTCGAGGCCGCGGGTCATGCTGTGCGGGTTGGTGGCGTGGACCAGCTCGACGCGGCTGTGGACGCCGATCCGGCGGTAGATCTGGCGCACGTAGGTCCGCACGGTGCTGAACGAGAGGCCGGTGCGGGTGGCGATCTGCTTGTCGGTGCAGCCCGAGATGACGAGGCGGGCGATCTTGGCGAGGCGCGGGGGGAGCTGCGGCTCGGGGGCGGAGCTCTGGGTCTCCATCGCCATGTCCGGGATCGCCAGCGTGTAGACCTGACCGTCGGTCTGGATGGTCGCGCGGCGCGGCCAGTCCTTCGGGTCAGCCGGGGCGGCGGGCTCCGGGTCGCCGGGCTTGCGATCGAGGGCGCGCATCGCCGGAGCGTTCATACAGAGGATGGCCCCCTGCTCGGTGAGCACGACGGCCGGACGGCGGTAGCCGTGCACCAACTCGGTCAGGACCGACACCATGGACACGGACCGCGTCTCCTTGGCATCGACCTCGGGTTGGCTTTTGGACCAGGAGTTGGCTGCGCCGCGCGCGGCAGTGTCCACAGTGCTTGGATGGGTGCTATCGAGCTGCATACCAGGTTCCGCGTGAGTGACTCGAAGTTGAAGAGTTCAGGCCCGAAGGCCGAAGAGCGCTTGGGGCCCGCTGCCCCGTTCATCGGCCGAGGTAGTGCGGGCCGCGATCCGGTCGATCACACTTTCTTCTGAAAACGCCTCAGGATGAGGAACTGGCCGAAATGCCTGGCCGACACGCGTGGACCGGGGATGCTCCGCGTCGCCGCGGCGAACCTGCCACCTCCAACATGCCTCGTGAATCCGCCTCCGGCAGGGCCTGGATCGCGCCGCCGTGAACGACCGCCGACGCGACCTCTCGGACACGACGATCGAGAGCCGCCGCGACGAGCGACGACCGCCGAACTGCGCCGCCGCAGGTCACTCCTCCGACGACAGTGAACCACGCCGCCGCGGGTCACTCGCGGGACGACCGCCGAACCGCGTTGCCGCGCGTCATTCCCCGGACAACGGGCGCGCAACGATCGGACCCAGCCGTCGAGATCGCTGAAGGTCGCCCGCAACAGCTCGGGGGTCCGGGCCAGGCTGCTCATCTTGTCGGCCAGCGCTTCCTTGGCGCGGCGCAACCGGCTGCGCACCGTGCCCTCGGGGATGGCCAGCACCTGCGCGAGCTCGGGCGCGGCCATGTCCTCCCAGTAATAGAGCTCCAGGACCAATTGGTAGTCGAGCGGGATCCGGCGCAGCGCCTCGAGCAACAGCCGCTGCTCCTCGTGCGCCGCGAACACGGCGCTCGGCGACGGGGTGAGCTCGTCGGTCGACGTCTCGCTGAGGTCGGAGGCCAGGCCCTCGCGCCGCCGCTCCCGGAAGTGCGCGCGCAAGATGTTGTGGGCCACCGCGAACAAGTAGGTGCGGAAGCTCGACTGCTTCTGGAACCGGTCGCGCGCCTCGACGCAGCCCAGGAAGGTCTTCTGGATCAGGTCGTCGACGCCGTGCGTCACCTTGTTGGCGAAGAAGCGACAGACGGCGTCGAAGTGACGCTCGAACAGCGCGTTGCCGGCCTCTCGGTCGCCGGTCCGCCAAGCATCCAGGAGCTCGAAATCCGTCGCCACGGGGCTACGCGATCATTTCTATCACCGCCACCGCCCGAGTTGAAGCCATGGTAAGGTGAGTCGTGCAGCGGGGTAGGTCGGGTGCAGACACGCTGGGCGAGCAGATCCAAGCCGCTCGCGTGTTCGCGCCCGGGCTGGAGATCCAGCAAATCAAATCATCCGTGCGTGCGCGCCTGTTCGGCACCTTCGACGGCGCACCCAGCCTGGGCGGCTACACCCTGCGGCGAATGATCGGCCGTGGCGGCACTGGAGCGGTGTTCGAGGCCGTCGGACGCGACGGCGAGACGGTGGCGCTCAAGGTCCTCCGCGGGTTCGAACCGGCCGCCCTCTACCGCTTCAAGCTCGAATTCCGCGCTCTGGCCGACATTTCGCACCCGAACCTGTCACTGCTGCACCACCTCGTGGTCCGCGGCGACCAGGCGTTTTTGACGATGGAGCTGGTCGACGGGGTCGATTTCCTGTCGTACGTGCGCCAGCACCCCGCACGCCTGCGAGCGTGCCTCGCGCAGCTGACCGCGGGCCTCGAAGCGCTGCACGCGGCCGGCAAGCTCCACCGCGACATCAAGCCGTCCAACGTGCTCGTGACCCGCGAAGGCCGAGTCGTGATCCTCGACTTCGGCCTGGTCCACGAGCTGACCGCCGGCCGCGGCGTCGAAGTGGTGGGAACGCCGGCGTACATGGCCCCGGAGCACGTCCACGGGGCGACGCCGACGCCGGCGTGCGACTGGTACTCGGTCGGCGTGATGCTGTTCGAAGCGCTGACAGGCGCGCTGCCGTTCGCAGGTCCGATGCTCGAGGTCCTGCGCGACAAGTGCGAACGCGTGGCGCCTCCGGCGCTCGGCGCGGCGGCAGAACCGCAGCTGGCGGCGCTGTGCGCGGCGCTCCTGAGCGAGAGCCGCTGCGTCGCGCGGGCGGAGCGGAGATCGCTGCAGTGCTCCTCGACGCCGAAAGTCCGCTGCCTCCTCGAGCGCACGTGCCGCCGAATCAACGCGGTTACGCGTCGCCGCCCGGCGGGCTGATCGGTCGCGAGGTGCCGTTCGCGGCCGTCGGCGCGGCGCTGACGGAGAGCCGCAAGCGCGCCGTGGTCACGCTGCTGCGCGGACGCTCGGGCCTCGGCAAGTCGGCGCTGCTGCGGGCGTTCGCCGAGGCGGCGCAGGCGGGCGTGGCCGGCATCACGATGGGCGCGGTGGTGCTCGCGGGCCGCTGCTACGAGCGCGAGCAGGTGCCGTTCAACGCGTTCGACTCGGTCATCGACGCGCTGACGGGGCTGTTCCTCGGGGTGGCGCCGAGCGAGCTGGCGACGCTGGTGCCGCCCGACATCGCCGCGGTGGCCCGCCTGTTCCCGGTGCTCCGCCGCGTGGCGACGATCGCCGAGGCGTGCCCGCCCGAGCCGCCGGGCGACGTCGACGCGGCGTCGCTGCGCCACGCGTCGGCTGTCCTTCGCGACATGTTCCGAAGGATCGCCGACCGGGTCCCGCTGGTGGTGATCGTCGACGACGTGCAGTGGGGCGACAGCGACAGCGCGTCGCTGCTGGTCGAGCTGCTGCGCGGCCCCGACGCGCCGCGCTGCCTGGTGGTGCTGGCGGCCAGCGAGGGCGAGGCGCTGCCGAGCGCCGACCTGACGACGCTGGTCGAGCGCCTGCGCGCCAACGGGCCGGTGCTCGAGCTCGGGCTCGAGCCGCTGCGCACGCACGAGGCGACGACGCTGGCCGAGCTGCTGCTGCGCCGCGGTCCGTGCGAGCTCGAGGGCGAGGCGCTGCAGACCCGCGCGGCGGTGATCGCCGCCGAGGCCGGCGGGGTGCCGCTGTTCGTCCGCGAGCTGGCCCACCATGTCCGAACGACCATGGTCGGAGAGACATCCCTCGGCGACGTGCGGCTCGAGGCGATGGTGGCCGAGCGCGTCGGACGACTGCCGGCGGCGGCCCGCGAGATGCTGGCGGCGGTGATCGTGGCCGGACGCCCGCTCGAGCTCGAGATCGCGTCGGCGCTGTCGGGCGGCGGTCGCCGCGAGCTGCAGCAGCTGCGCGCGGCTCACCTGGTGCGCGTCAGCAAGTCGCCGCGCGGAGAGCTGGTCGAGGCGTATCACGATCGGATCCGCCTGGCGGTGTTGGCCGGCGTCCGCGACGAGCAGGCGCGGGCGATCCACGGCCAGATCGCGGAGCAGCTGCTGGGCCGCGCCGGCGTGCCGCCCGAGCTGCTGGCCGACCATCTGCGCGCCGCCGGCGACCGCGTGCGCGCGGCCGAGGTCACGCGCGTGGCGGCCCAGCACGCGGCTGAGGCGCTGGCGTTCCGCCGCGCCGCGGAGCTGTACCGCGACGCGGCAGGACTGCTGCCGATCGAGGACGTCGTCGGACGACGCGAGGCGCTGGCCCGCGCCGGAGAAGCGCTGGCGGCCGCAGGTCGCGGTTCGGAGGCCGCCGAGTGCCTGCTCGCCGCCGCCGCCTTGGCGCCCGAGGTGGTGGCGCTGGCGCTGCGTGAGCGGGCCGAAGAGGCGCTCCGCGCGGCCGTGTGAGCGGCGGGGCGGCCCAGCAGGGCGAGACGGCCTGCATCGGCGAGGTGCTCGAGTGGTCCGCGCGGTGCCGACGTGTCGGCCTCGGCGGACGGGAGAGCCCACGAGGTCGGGCACACGCACGGTCGCCGTGGACGGGGACGAGCGCGAGGGATGGCGGCGGTGACAGGGCGTCGGGTCGCGACGGTCGCCGAGCACGATCGACGGGGCGAGTGCGAGTGACGAGTGCGGGTCGCACGATCGCTGGACCTGATCGATACGGGGGCCGCCGGGCAGGTGCGATCGCCAGCCCCGCCGCCGCGGCCGTCACCTGTGAGATGGCGGTTCGGACATGTTTGAAAGGGCAGCCGATCGGGCCCGCGTCGGGCTCGCCTGCGCGCGCCGGGCCGCGCGCGCGTGGGACCTTGCGCCGGGGCGGGCGATCGTTCACCCTCCGCCCGTGATCGAGGGGCCGCTCATCGCCGAGCCTGGACTGCGGGTACCCGTTTGGGCGCTGCGCTGGAAGGCCGTGCGCTCGGGCGGGCCGGGCGGGCAGAACGTCAACAAGGTCGCGTCCAAGGTCGAGCTGCGGGTGACGATCGCGTGCATCGAGGGGCTGACCGCGCAGACAGGCGCCCGCCTGCGCGCGCTGGCCAAGACGCGGCTGGTCGGCAACGACGAGCTGGTGATCACGTCGGAGCGCACGCGCGACCAGGGCCGCAACCTCGAGGACGCGCTGGCCAAGCTGCGGGTGCTGCTCGAGGCGGCTCAGCGCCAGCCGCGGCCGCGGCGGCCGACCCGACCGACGCGCGGCTCGGTCGAACGCCGCCTGGCCGCGAAGCAGCGCCGCGGCGACACCAAGGCGGGCCGGCGATGGTCCGACGAGGGCTGACGGCCGCCCTGGCGCTGCTGCTGGCGCCCGCCGGCTGCGAGCCGCGCGTCGAGCTCAAGCCCGGCGATCCGGAGCTGGTCCGCGCGGCGCGGCAGATTTCGAGAATCGCTGCGCCAACTGTCACGGCCCGCACGGCCGCGGTGACGGCCCGGCCGGGCGGGCCCTGTCGCCGCGCCCGCGTGACTTCGGCGACCCGGCCTGGCAGGCCAGCGTGGACGACGCCCGCCTGCGCCAGGTCATCGTCGGCGGCGGGGCAGCGGTCGGCCTGTCGAGCCACATGCAGGCCAACCCCGACCTGGCCGACAGCCCGGTGCTGGTCGGCGAGCTGATCGGCATCGTCCGGGCCTGTGCTTCAGGACATGATTCGAAGGACATGTTCTCGGGGACAGAGAAGAGCCCGCCCTGAGGCCGACCGGCTCCGCCAACCGTGCGGAAGATGCTTCTCGGGTCAGACGTTCGGGCCGTGAGCTGGATGCGCGGTCCGAACGATATGTCCCGTGGGTCAGGCGCTCGGGCCGTGAGCTGGTGGCGCGGTCCGAACGACATGTCCCATGGGACAGGCTCCCGGCCGCGAGCTCGGCGCAGTCCGAAGGGCATGCCCCGTGGGCGGACGCTCGAGCTTTACGCAGCCCGCAGGACGTGTCCCGTGGGGTGGACGCTCGAGCTTTGCCCGGTCCGCAGGACATGTCCCGCGGGGCGGACGCTCAGCCCGTGAGCTCGCTGGAGCAGCGCATGTCCCTGGGGACAGGCGCTCGTGCTTCAGCCTGGCGGCACGGGGCGGGGCACTCAGACCTTGAGCTGAGCGGCGCGGGCGGCGGCGGCGCGGGCGGCCTCGGCGACGGTGCGCGAGAAGCTGCCGGAGCGGCGCGACAGCGACAGCTCGTGCGGGTCGGAGTAGGGCAGGCGCACCGTGAACATGGTGCCGACGCCGAGCTGCGACTTGACCTCGATGGTGCCGCCGAGCATGTCGCAGAAGGCCTTGGAGATGGCGAGGCCGAGGCCGGTGCCGCCGAACCGCCGCGAGGTCGTGCTGTCGCCCTGCGAGAACGCCTGGAACAGCTTGCCTAGCTGCTGCTGCGTCATGCCGATGCCGTTGTCGGCGACGATGAACTGGATCGCCGGGGTGCCGTCGCGCAGGGTCTTGCTGGCGGTGAGGCGGATCTCGCCGTGGTCGGTGAACTTGACCGCGTTGCTGAGGAGGTTGAGCAGGATCTGCCGCGTCTTGGTGAGGTCGGCGTGGATGAAGCCGATGCTGGCCGGACAGACGACGACGACGCGGTTGTGACCGCGGTCGGCGAGCGGGCGGATCGTGCCGAGGACGGCCTCGACCATGTCGGCGACGTCGAAGGTCTCGAGGTGGACGTCCATGCGGCCGGCCTCGATCTTCGACAGGTCGAGGATGTCGGAGATGAGGCCGAGCAGGTGCTTGCCGGCGAACTGGATCTTGCGCAGCTCGTCGACCGAGCCCTGCAGGCCGCGCTCGTCGGACTCCTCCATGAGCATCTCGGCGTAGCCGATGACGGCGTTGAGCGGGGTGCGCAGCTCGTGCGACATGTTGGCGAGGAAGCGGCTCTTGGCCAGGTTGGCCTCCTCGGCCATCTGCTTGGCCTCGCGCAGCGAACCCTCGGCGCGCTTGAGGTGGGTGATGTCGGAGGCGACGCAGACGGCGCCGATCGGCTCGCCGTGATCGTCACGCAGGTCGGAGCGGGCGTAGAGCACCGGGATCTCGCGGCCGCCGGGGGCCCGGTAGACGCGCTCGACGAGGCCCTGTTGCGGCTCGTGCGGCAGCGGCAGCTCCGACGAGAACTCGGGCAAGAGCTCGGCGAAGGGGCGCCCAGCAGCTGCTCGGGCAGGGCGTCGAGCAGCTTCAAGGTGGCGCGGTTGACGGTCTGGATCCGCCCCGCGGCGTCGACCACCACCAGCGACTCCGCCATCGAGGCGAGGATGTTGTCGGCGTAACGGCGCGCGCGCTGGGCCTCGCCCAGGATCTGCTCGGCCCGCACCTCGCCGGCCCGCGCCCGCCCGAGCGCGTCCTGCAGGCTGTGGACGGCGAGCGAGAGGAACACGCCCGCGGCCGCGAGGTGCAGCATGCGCGACAGGTACGCGCGCGGGCCGTCCTCCAGGACCGCGTCGGCCGGCAACATGCCGCCGACCTCGGCGAAGTAGAGGCCGACCAGCGAGACGAGGCAGAGGCCGAGGATCGCCAGCAAGGTGCGCCGGCCGAACAGCAACATGCCGACGATGACGAGGAGGATGAGGCCGCCCAGCGCCGAGCTGCGCAGGCCGCCGGTGTAGGCCGCGTGCGCGACCATGGTGCTGCCGGCGACGCCGAGCAGCGCGTAGCCGGCGGAGTAGACGTAGCCGTGGTGCAGCAGCGCGAGCAGGCCGAGGCTGAGCGCCGGAAACAGCAGGTCGAGCGGCGAGAGGGCGGCGCCGCGGGTGAACATCACCACCTGCACGACCACGCCGAGGATGCCGATCGCGGTGGCGACGACGAGCGCGAGGTGGACGATGCCGGCGACGCGCGTCCGCTCCTCGTCCGCGAACCGCGGGCCCTCCAACAGGCGGCGCAGCCGTTTGAGCGCGGGCGACGTCATCGGCGCAAAAATCAACCTACCAGGGCCGCGGGCGCGGTCAAGCGCACGTTCGGCGGGCGGCGCGAAAATCAGCCGCGGCGTGTAGGCGGATTCTCAGGGGATGGCTGATCGGGCAGGTCAGCGTTCGCAGCGTCGACGAGGCCCGCACGCAGGGCCGCCGCACGCGCGGCGGCGACGACCTCGGCGGGCGCACCGCGGCGGCTGGTCGTCAGCTCGCGGGGATCCATGTACGGCAGTCGCACGGTGAACGCCGATCCGACGCCGAGCTGCGACGTGACCTCGATGGTGCCGCCGAGCATGTCGCAGAAGGCCCTGGAGATCGCCAGCCCCAGGCCCGTGCCGCCGAACCTGCGGGCGGTCCCGCTGTCGCCCTGGGTGAAGGCCTGGAACAACTGCGCGAGCTGCTTCTGCGTCATGCCGATGCCGGTGTCGGCGACGATGAACTGCAGCATGCGCGGCGCCTCGAGCCCGATCCGCGCGACGGTGAGACGAACGACGCCCTTGTCGGTGAACTTCGCGGCGTTGCTCAGCAGGTTGATGAGGATCTGCCGCGTCTTGGTGAGGTCGGCGTGGACGTAGCCGATGTCGCGCGGGCACGCGACCTCGAGCTTGTTGCGGCCCTTGTCGAGCTGCGGTCGCACGGTGTCGAGGACGGCCTCGACCATGTCGGCGACGTCGAAGGTCTCGAGGTGGATGTCCATGCGGCCGGCCTCGATCTTCGACAGATCGAGGATGTCGGAGATGAGGCCGAGCAGGTGCTTGCCGGCGAACTGGATCTTGCGCAGCTCGTCGATGCCGTCGTCGAGGCCGCGCTCGTCGGCCTCCTCCATGAGCATCTCGGCGTAGCCGATGACGGCGTTGAGCGGGGTGCGCAGCTCGTGCGACATGTTGGCGAGGAAGCGGCTCTTGGCCAGGTTGGCCTCCTCGGCCAGCTCCTTGGCCTCGCGCAGCGACGCCTCGGCGCGCTTGAGGTGGGTGATGTCGGAGGCGACACAGACGGCGCCGAGCGGGGTGCCGTCGTCGTCGAACAGATCGGAGCGGGCGAACAGCACCGGGATGTCGCGCCCGTCGGGCGTGTGGTAGGTGCGCTCGACCAGCGCCGGGCCCTCGCGCGTGCCCTTGCCGCCGTTCTTGGCGGCGCGGAAGCTGGGCAGGATGGCGGTGAACGGCTTGCCCAGCAGCAGCTCGGGCGGGGCGCCGAGCAGCTGCAAGGTGGCGCGGTTGACGGTCTGCACGGTGCCGCCGGCGTCGAGGACGATCAGCGACTCTGCCATCGAGGCGAGGATGTTGTCGGCGTAGCGCCGCGCGCCCTGGGCCTCGAGCAGCAGCGAGGCGGAGCGCAGCTCGCCGGTGCGGGCGCGGTCGAGGGCGTTGCGCAGGCCCTTGACGGCCATCGACAGGAACACGCCGCCGGCGCTGAAGTGGATGAGGTGGGCGATGAAGGCCAGCTCGGGGGTGTCGGGGGTGAGCTGCGGGACGACGACGCCGGTGAGCTCGAGCACGAGGAAGCCGGTGATCGCGGCGGCGCTGAGGCCGATGAACACGAGCATCCACACCTGGCGGAACAGCAAGGTGGCGACGATGACGACGAGCATGTAGCCGCCGATGCTCGGGCTGCGGACGGCGCCGTGGGTCAGCGAGCCGAAGGTGACCGCGAGCCACAGGAGGCCGAGGAAGATGGCGCCGGCGAGGCGCAGCCAGCCGTGGTGGACCAGCATCAGCAGGCCGAAGCTGAGCAGGCCGAGGCCAGGGTAGATGATCAGCGCGGCCGTGCTGTCGGCGAGGTACAGCACCTGCGTGACGCCGGAGACGACGCAGATGGCGATGCTGATGACGAGGATCGTGTGCAGGACACCGGCGACCCGGGCCAGCTCTTCGTCCGCGAACTTCGGCTTCTCAAGCAGTCTGCGCAGCAGCCCCGCCATGTCTCTGCGCCACGCGACCCCTCGTGATCCACGCTACGAGCCGCGCCGGACGGCTGTCAAGGACGGCGGCTGTAGGCCCCGGACGACGGCGGCGCCGGCGCTCGCCGAGGCCGCAGCGCGTGGCTGAGCTGTCCCGTGAAGCAGGTCCTTGGGGGCATGCGGGGAGGCGCCCGCGGCTCGAAGCGCGCCCGCAGGTGGCCGGCGATCGCGGCGATGAACAGGCGGTAGGTGCCGTTGCCGAGGTCGTAGTCGGAGCCCCGCACCTCGCGCGGCGCGATCCCCTGGAAGCGCGCGTCGGCGAGGAGGGACACGCGCGGGCTCACGTCGAGGACGCCGCCCAGGGCGCCGATGATGCGCTGGCCGTCGGGCGAGGCGGTGTCGATCGTCTTCGCGGGCGAGGCCGGCGACTGATAGCCGAGAGTGGCGCTGACGAGGATGCGCTCGGTGGCCCGGAAGCGGCCGCTGGCCTCGACCCAGATCGAGTCCTTCCACAGGCGCGGCAGGTTGACCGCGAGCGTGTCGCCGATGCCGAGCTTGGGCTGGGCCAGGTCGGGCGAGGTGGCGGTGACGCGGAAGGCGTCGAGCTCGGAGTAGCGGACGTACTGCACGAAGCCGTCGACGCGCCAGCGCTCGCCGATGTCGTAGCCGAGGCCGAGAGTGATTCGCTTCGGCAGGGTGTACTCGAGGGTGGCGTCGCCGCGGACCAGCGGCTTGAACTGCAGGCCCTGCGCGGCCAGGTCCTGGGTGAAGAACGGATCGTTGAGGTCGACCGCGAACTTGCCGCGGTAGCGCATCGCCGTGCTGTGGAAGTAGGTGAGGGCGATGTTGAGGCGACGGGTCGGATTGACGGTGATGCCGACGTTGAAGGTGACGCCGTGGGCGATCGCCCGCTTGAGGGAGAACGGCCGCGACAGGACGTCGAGCTCGCGCACTTCGGTCGGCGCCTCGGGCCCGAACGAGTTCTTCTGGCCGAGGGTGTTGAGGCCGTCGGCGAACTCCTGCACGCCGGCGAAGTCCTGCATCTTGCTCAGCTCGGCGAACCCGAGCACGTAGGCGACGCCGGCCCCGAGCGCGACGAAGTCGTTGATCCGCACGCCGGCGCCGAGGTGGATCTGCGAGGTGGCGATGAAGGCCTGCTGGGCCTGCCACTTCTGCGCGCCGGTCTTGGGGAACTTGAGCGCGGCCGCGAACGGGACGTAGATGCCGAGGCCGAGGGTCAAGCGATCCTTGACGACCGGGTAGGCGAGGAAGAAGTTGCCGCTCGGCGCGACGGGGTTGGCCTTGACCTGGTCGCTCGGTCCGGTCTTCATGCCGTCGATGTACGACGGGTCGATCGGCGCGTTGAACTGCAGGGTGTCGGGGGTCTGGTAGGCGCCGGTGCGCTCGCGGTCGTAGCGGATGTCGCCGACGATGAGCCCCACGCCCGCCAGCACCTCGCCCTTCTTCAGGTAGCCGAGGTTGGCCGGGTTCCAGTAGACCGCCGCGGCGTCGCGCGCGGTCGGGTGCGACTGCCCGCTGGTGACGATCGGCGCGTCGAGGCCGGACGCGCGGGCGCTCCCGGGGACGGCGAGGGCAACGAGGGCGCAGGCGGGGACGAGGGCGCGGAGGGAGAGGAGACGCATGGCGAGTGGCGGGGGGCAGGTGCAGGGGACAGGTGCGAAAGACCAGGAACTGGGGGCCAGGTCCGAAGGGGCAGGTCCGAATGCGCAGGTCAGGCTAAGCGCGGGGCGGCGGGGGCGTCAACGGGTGCGGGTGAGCTCGAGCGCGAGGTTGTTGGCGCTCGGCTTGTCGAGCACGGTGATCTTGTAGCGGCGGCGGTCGTCGTCCTCGACGTAGAGCACGTCGCCCGGGGCGACGCGGACCTTCTCGTGGGTGGTGTCGCCCTCGATGTCGGTCTTCGACGAGCGCTTGTCGGTCAGCTCGGGGTCGGCGAAAAAGCCGGGCCGCTCGTAGCCGTAGGGGCGCGCCGGCAGGCCGTCGCCGTCCTTGCGCAGGTCGGCCTCGGTGACGAAGAACAGGTAGTCACCGCCCTCGCCGCCGGCCGTCGGGGCGGGCTTGAAGTAGTAGAAGTCGGCGTCGCCGTCGGCGTTGTCGTTGAGCTGCTCGGTGATGCCGATCAGCGCTTCGGGAGCGCGCTCGAGGTTGGCCTTGATCTGCTTGACGATCGCGTCCTGGTCGAGCGGGATGACGATGTCCTTCAGGGTGAACTCGACGTCGGCGTCGCCCTCGGCCAGGCCGCCGTCGTGCAGCCGGACCTGCGCGACCTCGCTGAGGAGGTCCCAGAGGTAGGCCGGCGGCGGCGGGTTGCCGACGTCGGTGAAGGTGGTCATCTCGGTCCAGCCGGTGGCGTCGACGCAGGCCTCGAAGGCGACGACGTCGGTGCCGAGCTTGTACTCGTCGCAGTGCGGGCCGATGCCCTCGGCGGTGCGCCGGCGGGCCATCTCGGCGATCAGGCGCTCGAACAGCCACGGCGGCAGGTCCCAGGCCGGCGAGTTGCCGGTCGGCAGCGGCTCGCGGGCGTCGCCGCCGGGGATGAAGGCGTCGTCCTCGAGCACGCGCACGGTCATCTCGGAGATCGTGAGGTTCTTCGACAGGCCCTCGACGCGGATCCAGTCGGGGTCGGAGAAGTCGAAGACCTCGTGGATCTGGCTGGCGGTGCTGTTGACGCTGGCGATGTAGTTGGTGGTGAGGTCGACGCCCTTGTACGGCAGCGCGTTGAGGTCGACGCGCACGTACATGGTGAACGCCTCCTCGGTGATGCCGGAGGCGGCGAGGACGAAGCCGGGGTGGACGAGCGCTTCAGGATCGAGGGGGTCGAGCGAGGCGGGGCCGAACCGGTCGGGCAGGCTCTCGAAGGCGTAGACGATGTCGCCGAGGGTGATCGGCAGGGCGCGCGGCGCGATCGGCCACAGGCCGTCGGGGTGGTCGGCGTCGACGGCCCCCTTGCGCGTCTGCGCGGCCGGGTGCGAGCCGAGCAGCTCGTCGAGGAAGGTCTCGGAGACGACCTTGGGCGGGATGGCGTCGTCGGTCACGCCGATCTGCATGAGCGCGGCCAGAGCCCGCGCCGGCGGCACGCCGACCGAGGCCGACAAGGCGATGAGCTCCTCGAGCTTGGTGCCCTCGAGGTCGACGTTGTCGGGGTTCATGTTGAGCAGCCGGCGCAGGTTCTTGGCCGCAGGTGCGAGGGCGTCGGCCTCCTCCGGCGGCAGCGCGCGCAGCTCGTCGAGCACGACGGTGACCGACTCGGTCAGGTCGTAGTCGAGCAGCCACAGGTCGTCGAGCACCTTGCGCGGCAGCTTGCGCATCTGCTCGAGGGTGACCGCCTGCTCGAAGTTGTCGACGTCGAGGCGGAGCGAGCGGAGCACGACCCGCTTCGGCTGGCCGATCGCCGCGTCGGTCGGGACCTCGGCCGCGGGGACGGCGATGTCGTCGATGCAGCCGACCGGCCCGAGGAGGGCCGTGACGACGGAGGTGGCGAGGGCGAGGCGGCGACGCGTGGACATGGACGAGGCTGGCCTTGAGGACAGGTTTCAGCGGGCGCGCGTGACGGTGAGGGCGATGCTGTGCGGGGCGGGCTTGTCCTCGACCACGAGCTTGAACAGCCGCTGCTCGTCGTCCAGCATGTAGAGGACGTCGCCGCCGGCGATCTTGACCTTCTCGTGGCTGGTGTCGCCGTCGATGGCGACGACCTCGGAGGCCTTGTCGGTCAGCTTGGCGTCGCGGAAAAAGCCGGGCTTCTTGTAGCCGTAGGGCCGCACGGGCTCGCCGTCGCCGTCGTTCTCGATGTCGGCGGCGGTGACGAAGTACAGCCAGTCGCCCTGCAGCTCGGGCGGGTTGTCGCCCTTCGGGACGTAGTAGAAGAAGTCGGCCCGGCCCTCGGTGTTCTCGTTGAGCAGCTCGGCGATGGCCGACAGCGCGGCCGGGTTGTCCTGGATGTTGGTCTTGATCTGCGCGACCAGCTGATCGACGGTGGTGCCGACCGGGACCTGCTCGAGCGTGAAGCTGATGTCGGCGTCGCCCTCGTCGAGGCCGCCGTCGTGCAGCCGGACCTGGGCCACCTCGAGCAGGACGTCCCAGAAGTACGACGGGGGGGCGGCGGCGAGTCGAGCTTGACGCTGTCGTCGATGGCGATCGAGGTCCACGACGCGGGGGCGGCGGCGTCGGGGTCGAAGGCGCCGTCCTCGAACGCGCCCTGGCCGAGGCACGCCTGCACGGCGATGAACGGCGGGTCGACCTGTCCCTTGGGCCCGTACTCGGTGCAGTGGGTCGGGATGAGGCCGGCGCGGGCGACCGCGACCTCGGCGATCAGGCGCTCGAACAGCCAGCGCGGCTTCTGCCACACCGGCGAGTCGCCGAGCGGGGCCGGCTCCTGGCTGGCGCCGCTGGCGACGAACTCCTTGTCCTCGTCGATGGTCATCGTCATCTCTTCGACGACCAGCGCCGGCACGAGGCCCTCGATGGCCATCCAGTCGTCGCGGGTGAAGTCGAAGGCGCTCAAGATCTGGCTCTTGGTGCTGTTGACGTTGGCGACTGTCCCATCGGTCAGGTCGAGGCCCTTGTACGGGAGGGCGTTGAGGTCGACCTTGACGACCATCTTGAAGTCGGGCGTGGTCGCCTTGAACTTGAAGGCGCCGCCGATGAAGCCGGGGTGATCGGGGTCGTCGGGGTCGGCGGCCTCGGCCGGGCCGAAGCGCACCGGCATCTCGGCGAAGTCGGTGACGACGTCCCACAGGCTGACCGGCAGGCTGCCCGGCGTGACCGGGTACTTGCCGTCTGGGTGCGCGGCGTCGACGGGGCCGGGGCGGAACTGGGCGTTCGGGTGGGTGCTGACGACGTTGTCGATGACCGCGCGGGTGGTGAGGTCGACGGTGATGATCGGCTCGTTGGGATCGACGGCGATCAGGTCGGCGAGGATGGTGGCCGGGCCGAGGCCGACGGCTTCGCCTACGCCGATGAGCGGCGCCAGCGAGGTGCCGTCGAGGCTGGTCGACTTGGCGGTCATGTTGAGCAGCTTCCACATGTTCTGGGCGCTGCGCGGGAGCTGCGGGACGTCGGCCTCGGGGGTGGCGATCAGCGTCAGCAGGGCGTTGCGGATCAGCGGCTCGAGATCCATGTCGATGAGCCAGGTCTCGCGCAGGATCTTCTCGGGGAACCGCTGCTTGATGTCCTCGAGCGTCAGCGTCTGCACGAAGCCCTTGGCGTCGAGGCGGAGGAACCTCAGCTCGATGCGCCGCTCGTCGCCCAGCTCGACGGGCTCGGCCGCCGGCACGTCGGGCACCGTGACCTCCTCGACGCAGGCAGGCGCGAGCAGGGCGGCGAGGAGGAGGGGGATGTGAGGGGTATTTCGGGACATGGCGGATCGCACAGGAAGGAAGGGACAGGAGACCGTGGGGGCGGACCTGCTGCTCACAGCTTGCGGACGCGGACGACGATCTCGACCGGGTCGGCGCCGGCGGGGACGGTGAAGCGCAGCTCGTAGGTGTCGCCGGCGTCGTCCTGGATGAACAGGGTCGACTCGCCCTCGGGCAGGCGGTACTTCTCGTGCTCGGTGTCGGGGACGCCGTCGATCGTCAGCGAGGAGAGCTTGTCGGTCAGCTCGGGGTCGGCGAAAAACCCGGGCTTGGCGTAGTCCCAGGCGGCGAGCTGGCTCGGATCGTCGGCGTCGGGCCGCTTGTCGTCGGGGCCGACGAAGAAGAGGTAGGGAGTGCCGCCGTCGGCCGCGCGCCGGTAGTAGAAGTCGAGCCGGCCGTTCGAGGTCCAGTAGTTGCCGAGGATGACGTCGGCGATCTTTTCGGCCTGGCTCTGCAGGGTCGGCCGGATCTGCGCGACCATCTCCTCGGCGGTGAAGCCGATCGGCACGCCCTTGAGCGCGAACACCGGGCGCGCGGCGCCCTCCTCGAGGTTGTCGGCGGTGTTCTGCTCGACGCCGACGATCTTGCCGTTCATGTCGCGCATGAAGGCGTCGTTGCCGGCCGGGTCGTGGATGATGTCCTGGGCGACGTCGAGGAGCATCTCCCACAGGTACTGCGGCGCCGGCGAGACGAGGTTCGGGACCTGGATGTCGAACTCGGCCCAACCGGGGTCGACGACGCCGATCGAGGCGCCGGCGAGGCAGGGCAGGCCGGGCGCGAAGCAGTAGAACGGGTAGTCGAGGTCCTTGAAGGCGTCGTAGGCGGCCTGGGCGATGATCCGCTCGAGCGACCACTCGGGCTGCGACCACACGTAGGTGTCGCCGAGCGGGCTGCCCGGAAGGTTGGGCGCGCAGGTGGCGTTGCCCTCGACGCACGAGGGCACCTTGGTGTCGAGCTCGGCGATCGCCATGCGCATGTCGACGGTCGGGCTGGCGGCGATGCCCTCGATCACGACCTTGACGGGGTCGTTGAAGTCGAACGCGAGCGGGGCGGCGTCGAGGCTGAGGAACATCTCGCCGGCGCCCTCGGAGGCGTCGATGCCGTCGACGCGCCGCAGGTTGCTGTCGGCGGTGGCGATCATCTTGAACTCGGGCGTCAGCGCGTCGCTGTAGGTGGTGAAGTCGGCGTCGTCGGGGACGAGCAGGCCGGGGTGATCGCCGACCGGGCCGAGCTTGTCCGACAGCGGCTGCATGTCCATCAGCGCGTCGTAGAGGGTGACCGGCAGCTTGCCCTCGCTGTTGGCGATGTTGGGGTGCGAGGCGAGCAGGGTGACCTTGAGGGCGTCGCGCAGGACGGCGACCGGGATGAACGGCCGCGTGTGAAGGTCACCCTCGTGGGCCTTGTCGAGCTTGGAGTCCTTGAGCTTCTCGGTGCACTGGACCGAGCCGAGCTCGTGGCCGCCGCAGAACAGGCTGGCGGCGAGGACGTCGCTGAAGGTGAGGCCGTTGACGGTCTCGTTGTCGTACAGCGAGAAGAGGTACTGGAAGTCCTCCATCACCGTGGTCGCCACGTCGGCGTTGCGCGGCGTCATGGTGAGCAGGCGGACCATCGCGAACTGCGGCGAGGTGCGCCACTTGGTCGGATCGTTGGCGACCGGATCGCCGTCGTACAGCTTGCCCAGCGCGGTGAGGTTGCAGTCGTGCTGGGGGTCGACCGGGAGGTCGCCGTTCTTGACGGTGTCGTCGTAGACGTTCCACTTGTCGCCGCACGAGCTCTGGATGGTCGCCAGGACGTTGTCGAGCAGCGGGCCGCTGTCGAGCTCGATGAGCTTGATGTCCTTGGCCGCGACCTCGCCGAAGATCTCGAGCGCCTTGGCCTTGTCCATCTCGAGCACCACCGGCGGCGGCGGGGTGTCGTCGATGCGCAGGAAGAAGCGGTCGGTCGGGAGCTGCGGGGCGGAGGGCTCGCCGGTGGTCGGCGCGGTCGTGTCGGTGTCGGTGTCGGCGGCCGTGCCGGTCTCGGTGGTGGTGCCGCCGTCGGTGTCACCCGGGTCGCCGGGACACGCCGCGAGCGCGGGGATGAGCAGCGAGAGCGTGAGCAGGGGGCGGGGATGTCTCATGGCGCAGGCCGTCCGAAGCCCGCAGTATCGCAGCTTCGCCGGCCCTGCGATAGGACGACGAGCGCCCGCGGCCTTGCGCCCCCGCGCCTGCAAGGGCAAAGACCAGGCCTTTGGGCGCGGTGCAGCAGAGCGCGTGGGCCGGTCGCCCGGTCGCCGATCGCAGCCGAGGCGATCACGCGCGCGGCGGACCGGCGGCGAGGACGACGGCGCGGACGGAGAGGCGTCTCTTGCAGGCGAGCGACGTGAACGCGGGCGTCTCGACGCTGGCGACCCAGGTGTCTGCGAGCGAGGCGGACCGGCGATCGGCGCGGACGAGCCGGGCCCTCACTTGCTGCCGGGGGCGGGCGCGGGGGCGGCCTTCGGCGGCGGGGCGGGGCTCGTGGTGGGCGCCGGCGGCGGGGCGCCGAAGCGGCTCTCGAGCTCGACGCCGCGGACGCAGAAGGCGCCCGGCTGGCGCGGATCGGGGTCGCGGTCGACGATCAGGAAGAACTCGTGCTGCTGGGCGAAACCGGCCTGCAGCACGTGGTAGACGCGATCGCTGATGTCGGGGCAGCCGCGGCCCCAGTAGAGCCGCGCGGGCTTCTCGACCGCCTCGCCGAATTGCCGCCAGAACCCGTAGAGGTAGCCGCTGCCGTTCTCGTAGACGACCATGTTCGACAGGCTCGTCGCCCACATGCGCGGCTTGACCTCGCCGGCGCCGCGCGGGGTTCCGAGGGCGGGGGCCGGCGTCGGGGCGGGCGGGGCGGCGGCCGAGAGGTTCGTCGACGCGCCGCTCGGCGCGGCCGCGGCGTCGAAGCCGAGCAGCGCGAGGAGGCCGAGGATCGCCGCGGCGAGGGGGCACGGGCGGAGCGCACAGGCGTGTCGGACATGCGTGAATTGACACAATGCTCACGCGGCTTGTAAAGCGGGGTGCCCCGGTTTTTGCCTCACGCGGCTCGCAACGGGTCGTGTTCGAATCATCGGGCCCGGTTCGCGAGGCGCCGGCGGGACCGCCGGGACCCGCGCCGCGGCGGCTTCACGGGGGCGCAGGACTTTCGGTATAGTCGCGCCGATGCCCGGCTCGTCGCTGCACGGGCGCGCCTTCACGCGCGTCGCCGTGATCGTCGCCCTCTCGCTGACTCCGGCGCTGGCGCAGGCCCAGGAGCCCGCGACGCCCGAGCCGGTGGCCGAAGGGCCCGAGGCGGTCGCAGCGCCGAGCGAGCCGCGACCGCCGGCGGTCGAGGTCCAGCCGGCCAAGCGCGTGCGCCACAACTGGTACGCCGGCTTCGGCGTCGGCCTCGGCGCCGGCAACCTGCGCCGCACCGACACCGGCCGCAACGCGCTGTCGGTGGCGCTGCTCGGCCACGTGCGGGCGGGCGGACGGATCCGCGACAACCTGCTGGTCGGCGGGCTCTTGTCGATGACGCTCGGCGGAGCCCGCCGCGGCCAGGGCCTGTTCTCGGTGCTGGCCGAGGTGATCGGCTACCCGATCAAGGGCAAGGGCCTGGTGCTGCAGGGGGCCGTCGGGCTCGGCACGTTCGTGCAGGCCGATGTCACGGACCTCGTCACTCAGTCTGCCGGGATCAGCCGCGCTGCCGTCGGCCTCGCGTTCGGCGTCGGGCTCGGCTACGAGTTCTGGCTGGCCCGCCGCTTCAACCTCGGCCTGATGCTCCGCGGCGACGGGATGGCGGCGCCGCAGCTCGGGCTGCGCTCGGCCGGGACGGTCGGCCTGACGTTCACCTGGTACTGAGGGCAGGTCCGAAGGGGCAGGCTCGAAGGGGCAGGCTCGAAGGGGCAGGTCCGAAGGGGCAGGTCCGAACGGTCAGGACCCGCCGCCGCCGCTGCGGCGCTCGCGGGCTTGCTCGATGAGGTGCTGGTAGGTGACGTCGCCGAGGACGCCGGCCTCGCCGCGGTCGCAGCGCTCGAACAGCTCGGTGAGGCTGTCGTTGCGCGGCTGGTCGACGTCGGCGCGGAACAGGCGCAGGATGTCGAGCACGCGCAGCTGGTCGAGCGGGCGCGCGGGGACGTAGCCGTTGTCGTCGCCGACGAGCCGCAAGACCACGCCGGCGGCCTCGAGGCGGGTGAGGACGTCGGACAGGCGGGTGGCCTCGACGCGGAACCGCGAGGCCAGGGCCTGCAGGACGAGCGGGGCGCCGCGGCGGTCGTAGTGGTCGCAGATGGCGAGGACGATCCGCGCGGCCAGGCGCGCCGCGCTGACGCCTCCCTCGGGGTCGCGCCGCAGGCTGGGGTTGACGAAGCCGTCGCGGCGGACCACCGCGATGTGCTGGACGACGTAGGCGATCTCGGCGGCGAGCAGGACGATGAGCCACGAGAGGTAAGCCCACACGCAGAACACGGGGATCAGCGCGAGCGCGCCGTAGGTGCCCTCGTAGGTGCGGAAGGTGCCGAGGTAGAGGGCGAAGCCCCGCTTGCCGAACTCGAACAGGGTGGCGCCGACGACCCCGCCGACGACGGCGGCCCTCCAGCTGACGGCGGTGGCCGGGAGGAACCGCAGCAGGACGACGAAGGCGATGTCGGTGCTGAGGTAGGGGATGACGGAGAAGTTCTGGTCGGTGAAGCGGGCGACGATCGACTGGGTGATGCTGAAGAAGATCACCAGCGGCGCGAGCGTGGTGAGCGTGTAGAACATCGCGAACTTGGCGACGATCGAGCGGCGCAGCTTGGCCCGCCAGATCTGGTTCATCGCGTCCTCGAGGGTGATGAACAGCAGCATGGCGCCGCCGATCGAGCCGAGGAAGCCGACGATGCCGAGGTTCTCGACGGTGACCCGCGAGGCGAGGTCGTAGATCTGGGTGCTGATGATCTCGGAGCGGCCGGGGTCGGGGATCAGGGCCCGGGCGACGCGGTTGATGAAGCTGCGGCCGCTGTCCTCGCCGAGCAGGCCGAGCAAGGTGAGGACGAGGCCGGCGAACGGGACCAGCGAGAGCAGAGTCTGCAGCGCGAGGCTCGAGGCGAGGGTGGTGCTGCGATCGACGAACAACCACCGGCGCACGGCGTAGACCGCGGCGAGCCAGACCTGCCGCCCGGGGCTGGGTTCGAAGGTGACTGTCCTCGGGAACAGGTACTCGCGCAGCCACGCCACGCGGTCGCGCCGCGACACGGGCGCTGGCGCGTGGACGTCGGGGTCGGGCTGCGGCTCGTCCATGGCTCCCCGCTCAGTGTGTCCGAGGTCCGTGCGACCCCGCTAGCGGGTCCGGGCGCTCATCCGCTCTGGGCCGCCGGCAGGCGCGGCGGGGCGGTGCGCTTGGCGGCCCGGGCGACTTTCTCGCGCAGCGGCTCGGCGAGCGCCTCGATGTCGTCGCGCAAGGCGCCCAGCTCCTCTTCGAGCTTGCGCACGCGCTTCTCCGGCAGGCCGTCGAGGTCGGGCAGCAGCTCGGCGAGCTTGCGGGCGGCCGCGGAGGCCTTGTTGAGCAGATCGAGCTTGTCGGCGCCCTTGGGCCGCGGGTGCAGCACGGGGTCGAAGCGCTTGCGCAGCTTGGCGACGGGCTGGCCCTCGTCGAACACGGCATTCTTGAGCTCGGTGAGCACCTCGGGGGCGTGAGGGCGCGCAGGCGCGCGGCGCGAGGGCGCGGGCTCCTCGTCGAGGCTGGGGTCGTTGGCCGGGCCGTCACCGATCGCGCGCGAGAAGTAGTCGATCGCCTCGACGGTCGGGATCGTGCGCGCGACGCCGTCCCACTCGAGCACCTCGGGGGCGTGGCGCTGCACGGTCGAGTAGCTGACGGTCAGCTTGTCGACGGTGGCTTTCTTGAGCGTCAGCTCCTGGGCGCAGTAGGCGTGGAAGTCGTCGTAGCCCCAGCGCTCGTAGGCCCGCCCGGCGCGGACCTTGATGAGCGCCTCCGCGAGCTCGATCCACGAGCGCTTGAAGCGCTGGGTCCGCCGCACGACCTCGAGCCGCTGCGCGTCCCCGCCGGTCCGCTCGAGCAGCTCGGCGAGGTCGTCGATCTTCTTGGTTCCCTTGGACACCGGGGCTCCTATATCACCGGGGCCGCGCCCTTTGGTACCGTGGCCGGGTGGCCCCGGACGCACACGCGCTGGCGACGCTGGCCCCGCAGACGCCGGCGGAGCCGCGGTCCGCGTCGGTGCGCCTGACGCGGACGGCCCGGGCGGACTGGCAGCCGGCCGAGGCCGATCCCCCGCTCCAGACCGGGGCGGTGATCGACGGCCGCTACCGCGTGATCACGGTCATCGGCGAGGGCGGGATGGGCCGCGTCTACGAGACGGAGCACCTGTTCTTGCGCCGCCGCCTGGCGCTCAAGCTGGTCCGCCGCGACGCGGGCACCGGCGAGGCGGCGAAGCGGCTGCTGCAAGAGGCGGTGCTGGCCGGCAAGGTGCCGCACGCGACGGTGGTGCCGGTGTTCGACTGCGCCGCCTTGCCCGACGGTCAGGTCTACGTGGCGATGGAGCTGCTGCGCGGCGAGAGCCTCGAGGAGGCGCTGCTGCGGCCGCAGCGAGCGGAGGAAGTGCTGCGCTGGCTGGCCGAGGTGGCGCGCGGGCTGGCGGCGGCCCACCGCGCCGGCATCGTCCACCGCGACGTGAAGCCGGCCAACCTGTTCCTGGCCCGCGCCGGCGACGGAACGGTGCAGCCGCGGATCCTCGACTTCGGCATCGCCAAGCTGCTCCCCGGGCTCGCGGGCGAGGCCGGCGCGGTCGTGCAGACGCAGGCGGGCGCGCTGCTCGGGACGCCGTTCTACATGGCCCCGGAGCGGATCCGCGGCGAGACCGGCGACGGCAGCGCGGACCTCTACGGGTTCGGCGTGATCCTCTACGAGGCGCTCACCGGGCAGGTGCCGTTCCTCGGCGAGGGCTTCATGGAGATCGTCGGTAGACACCTGCGCGAGCCGCCGCTCGACCCGCGCCAGGCGGCCCCGCAGCGGCGGATCCCCGACGCGCTCGCCGAGCTCGCGCTGGCCCTGCTGCGCAAGGAGCCGCAGGCGCGCCCGCACGACGGCGACGCGGTGGCCGCCGCGCTGCTGGCGGTGCTGGAGCGCGAGCCGGCGACGGTGGCGTCGCTGCGGCTCGGGGCGGAGGCGCCGACGTCGGTGTCGGCGGAGGCGACGACGCAGGCGATCGAGGAGGGATCGACGCAGCGGCTCGAAGGACACGTTATTGTGGACATGTCCGGAAAGACAGCCGTCATCGAGGCCGGTGATCCGGGGGACATGTCTGGGAGGACAGGTCCGGCCGCGGTCAGCGTGACGGCGCCGACTCTGGCGCCGGGGCTGGAGGGCGCGAACGGGGCGGCGGCGTCGCGGTCGGAGATGTCCGTGAGGACAGGTTCGGCGGAGATGTCCGCGGGGACAGGCTCGGGGTCGCGGGCGCGGTCGCTGTCCTCGGGGACAGGTGGCTTGGAGCCGACCCCGGAGGGCGGGGCGTCCCTCGTGGGCCGGGCGAGCGGGCAGGAGCCGGCGCGAACGGACATGTCCTCGGGGGCAGGTCGGTCGGCGAGCCTGCGCGCGGCGGCGCTGGTGCTCGCGTGCGCGGCCGGCGGACTGGTGGCCTGGGTGCTGATGCCGCGCGAGGAGGCGGGTGAGGCCGGGCCGCCGATCGTCGAGCCTGCGGCCGTGAGTCGCGAGGTCGGCGCGGGCCTCCCGGTCGCGTCGCCGGCCGATCCGGGTGCGGCGGCGGTCGGGACGACGCAGGCGAACGACGCGGAGAGGGTCGATCCGCCGGCGGCGACGGCAGCGAGCGAGACCTCGGGGCCGGCGGCCGACGATGGCCCCGGACGCCGTCCACGGCGAGCCCTGCGGCCGAACCCGAGGCCAAGGCGGCCGTGCCGGCGGTCTCGTCGACGAAGAAGCGGGGCAAGAAACCGCCGCGCAAAGCTGGTACAACCGAGCCGGGTCCGCAGGGGCCAGGGCCGAAGATCAAGACCGATGTCTACGACGAGTGAGACCCCGGGGTGCCAGCGTCCGCGAGCGGCGGGCTGGCGACGCGCGCTGGTCGGCGCCCTCGTGTTTGCGCTGGCGCGGCCGGCCGCGGCGGCTCCGGGAGCCCCGCCCGAGGCGCCCGCGACCGTCGACGCGGCGCTCGCCGCCGGGGACCTCGGGACGGCCCGCGCGCTGGCCGAGAAGGCCCGCGAGGCCGATCCGAGCGCCGAGAACTGGCGCCGCGAGGCCGAGGTGTGCCAGCGCCTGGCCGACTACGCGTGCGCGCGCGCGGCCTGGAAGGGCACGTGGCGGCCCTGCCGGCGGGGGCCGAGCGCGAGGCGGGCGAGGCTCGGCTGGCTGCCCTCGAGGACATGTCCCGCGGGACAGTCGCCGACGAGGCGACATCGACCCACCGCGCGGCGCTCGACAAGGCCCGCGCCGACAAGGACGCGGCCCTGCGCCCCAAGCCCGCGCTCGCCGAGGGGCCGAAGCCGGCCCCGGCCAAGCGCGAGCGGATCGTGAAGAAGTGGTACTTCTGGGTGACGACGATCGCGAT
Organism: Nannocystis pusilla; assembly: GCF_026626665.1. Lineage (GTDB taxonomy): Bacteria > Myxococcota_A > Polyangia > Nannocystales > Nannocystaceae > Nannocystis > Nannocystis pusilla. The sequence continues at coordinate 3,175,935 of NZ_JAPNKE010000002.1, read as the reverse complement.
CGCGGCGGCCGCGGGGGCGATCACGGGGATCGCGATCCAGGCCGCCCGCGACGAGCGCGCCGACGACCTCGACGAGGGCGCTCGCCTGCGCTTCCAGCCCGAGGGGCTCGGGCTGCGGTTCTGAGGCGCGCGGACAGCGTGTCCTGAAGGACATGTGGCGCGGGCGATCGGCGCCTGGCCGCAAGGACGGCGGCTCCGAGGCGCGGGCGGCATGTCCTGAAGGACATGTGGTGTGAGCGGTCGGGGACGCGAGGCGCCTGGCCGAAAGGACACGTTACCGCGCGACTCGCTCCTGAAGGACACGTGGCGTGAGCGGTCGGGGACGCGAAGCGCCTGGCCGAAGGGACACGTTACCGCGCGACTCGAGCGCGAGGGCGCTGCTCGCCGCCCGCCGACGGCGGCCTGACCGCCACGGCTGGGGTCGCTGGCCCTGGGTGTCCCCGGGGACATCTCCGGGGCGGGGCGATCTTCGCGGCCGCGCGTGACCGAACCGACGCCGCGCGGTTTCGGGCGGCTAGTAGACCGCGCCGTGGAGGGTGAAGCGCAGGCGCTTGAGCGAGAGAGCGCCGCTGCCGCCCGAGGCGAAGATGCGCAGGCCCTGGAACTCGTTGTTGTCGACGATGCAGGTCTCGAGGTCGACGCCGGTGCTGTGGATCGACCAGTCGTTGGCCATCGAGCCGGTGGCGCCGCACTTGTTGAGCTGGTTCTGCACGGTGAACGTCACCGACGAGCCGACCGAGTAGCTGCGGCCCTGGACGCACACGGTCGCGTATTCGTAGGTGAGGCCGCCGATGCCGAACATGATCTGCAGGGCGCCGTTGCCGTCGACGATCGCGACCCGGCCGATCTGGTCGTCCTCGACCTCGACGTTCTGATAGATGTCCCACACCTCGGGCCACGACTCGCCCTGCGGCGCCCAGTCGGCCTCGCCCCAGCCGGGGGTGGGGGAGTAGGTCCAGTCAGGTTGGTCGAGGTGAACGCGCTGCCGTAGTCGATTTCGAGCCAGACGCCGTCGGACGGGAAGCCGCACGGGTCGACGGCGGGCATGGGCGTGGGTGTGCAGTCGTTCTCGCAGCCGTCGCCGGGGATCTTGTTGCCGTCGTCGCACTGCTCGCCGCCCTCGACGTCGCCGTCGCCGCAGACCGGCGGCGCGGGCGGTCCGCACAGGCCGGCCTGGCACTCGAGGCCGGGGTCGCAGACGTCGGACTGGCCGCAGGGACAGCCGTCCTGTCCGATCGGACAGGGTTCGGCGGTGGTGCCGTCGCTGGTCTCGCCGGTGGTGGTGCTGGTGTCTTCGCCGGTGGTCGCGTCGCTGGCGGCCGTGTCGCCGGACGCGTCGGTCGCCGCGGTGCCGCTCGCGGGCTCGCTGGTGCCCGTGGTGGTCGAGGTGCCGGTGGCGTCGCCTTCGCTGCTGTCCCCGGTCGTGGCCTCGGTCGTGGCCTCGGTCGTCGCCTCGCTCGCCGCGGTCGCAGACCCGTCCGATGTGGTCGGTGTCGGCTCCGAGGAGGTGGAGTCGGACGTCGCCGCGCCGGTCGAACTCGACGCCGTGACCGAGGTGATACCGGCGGAGGCGGTCGACGGGGTGTCCGAGGGATCGCCGCAGGCGGCGAGGAGCAGGAGCGGACCGAAGCGACGCAGGCGCATGGCCGCGGAGGATAGTGGGTGGCTCCGGGGCAGGCGAGGGGTCGAGTGCGGGGTTTGCACCAGACAGGGCCCCGGCCGGCGCAGCACTTTGGTCGCGCGCAGCGGGTCCATGCTACGTTGGGTCGCACGACGACACGCGGGCGCGGGTCCGATCCCGCGCACGGGAGTCGTTTTACGGGCCTCCGGGCCCGACCCGCGCCACGGCCCCCGGGGCCTCCACGTTTCAAGGGCCTGAATCCGCCACTGCACCGAGGGCACGATGCCGGTTAAGAGATCCATCCCCGCATCCGGGACAGACGCCCTGATCGGCCAGACGATCGGCAGCCACTACACCCTGCAGCGCGTCCTGGAGCGTGGGCCGCGGGTTCAGGCGTTCCTCGCCACCCACCGCACCATGCACCGCACCGTCGTCGTGCAGCTGCTGGCGGCGGGGTGGATCGACGGGTCGCCCGCGGCGGTGCGCTTCGACGAGCAAGCCAAGGCGCTGGCCACCCTCGAGCACCCCAACATCGCCGCCGTGCACGACCACGGGCGCGAGTCGGGGCGCGTGTGGATCGCGGTCGAGTACGTCGAGGGCGAGACGCTGGCCGAGTACGTGCGGCGCATGGGCCGACTCCAGCTCGAGGGGTTCGTGCCGATCGCCGCGCAGGTGCTCAAGGGGCTGGGCGGCGCGCACGTGCGCCGGATGGTCCACGGCGACCTCAACGCCGACCAGGTGATGCTGGTCGAGGAGCAGGGCCGCGCCAACTACGTCAAGCTGATCGACCTCGGGATCGCGGCGCTGTTCGAGTGGCCCGAGGGCAGCGACGAAGAGGCGCCGGTGGTCGGCGAGCCGGCCTACCTCGCGCCCGAAGTCATCATGAACCGGCCGGCCGACGCGCGCTCCGACGTGTACGCGGTCGGCGTGCTGTTCTATCACATGCTGTCCGGCCGGCTGCCGTTCGAGGGCGACAGCCCGCGCGACGTGCTGCACAAGCACGTCAACGCCAAGCCGACGCCGCTCGAGACGGTCCTGCCGCCGGACCACAACGTCCCGGACGAGCTCATCCACCTGATCCACGACTGCCTGGCCAAGAACCCCGACAACCGGCCGACGGACGCCAACGAGATCGTGGAGCGGATGATCGATTGCGTGCCGGCGGCGATGTTCCGCCTGCCGGTTGCGGCCCCGCGCGCTCGCGTGGCGGCGAAGGACAACCTGTCCCGTGGGCCAGGTCCGAGCCCGGCCGAGGCGGCCCAGGACCGCGCGCGCTCGGCCACCCTCGCCGCCGCGGTCGAGGCCAGCGGCGCCCACCCGATCCCCGTCATCGAGCCCGCGCCGGCGGCCGTCGCCGAGGCGCCGAGCTCCGGCGGCGGCTCGGGCTGGATCTTCGCGCTGCTGGCGATCGTCGGCGTCGGCGTCGGCGTGTACTTCTACCTCGAGAGCCAGAAGCAACCGCCGCTGCCGCCGCCGATCGCGGCTCCCCCGCAAGAGTCCGCGCCGCCCCAGATCGCCGCCGGCCTGGCCAAGGCGCAGGAGTTCGAGACCGCCGGCAAGCTGTACGAGGCGCTCGCGGCCTACGAGGTCGTGCTGGTCACCGATCCGACCAACGCTCAGGCCAAGGAGCGGCAAGCTGCGCTGAAGGTCCAGATTCAAGAGCTGGAGGCGAAGGGCCAGCTGCCGCCGGAAGACACGAAGACCGAGACGCCGCCGGACACGAAGGTCGAGGCGCCGCCGGACACGAAGACGGACACGCCGCCCGAGACGCCGCCGGACACGAAGGTCGAGACGCCGCCCGACACGAAGGTCGAGACGCCGCCGCAGCCGGCCGGCCCGGTGGCGATCAAGATCGACGCGACGCCCAAGGCCGAGGTGCTGGTCGACGGGGTGTCGAAGGGCAAGACCCCGCTGACGCTCGAGCTGACGCCGGGGTCGCACCAGGTCGAGTTCAAGGCCAAGGGCTTCGACAACTACCTCGAGACGATCGAGGTCGCGGCCGACGGGCAGAAGGAGCTCAAGGCCAAGCTCAAGCGGTCCGACCGCAAGAGCTTCCGCGACGAGGAGAACGCGGCCTCGGAGGAGCTCGACCCCGAGGAGGGCGTCGGCACCAACATCGAGATCACGCGGCCCAAGAAGGGCGGCTGAGGCTCGCGCATCGCGGGCCGAGGCGCCACCTGGCGAAGAAGACAGGTGCATCGCGGCCAGGGGCCGCGCGCAGCCTCGCCTCGGCCGCGAGTAGCGATGGTACCTGGCGGAGAGACCAGGTGCACCGGTCGCTCAGTCCGCGCGCAGGACGACGATCCGCAGCGGCTCGTCTTGTCCGCGCTGCTCGCGGAGCACCACCGCGGCCGGCCCGAGCGCCGCGCTCGAGTCCTCGACCAGCCACCCGCCCTCGACCGTGAGCGCGGGGGCGAAGTCGGGTCGGCGGAGCACGGTGAAGCGCCGCTCCTGGCGACCGGCGACGAAGCCGGCGCCGAGCCACTCGATCCCGGGGGTGTCCTTCGGGACAGTTTGCAGCACCTCGCCGTCGCGGCTCAGCAGGGCCACCTCCGACCCGCCGAGCCGGATGTAGCCGTCGCTCGCGGGGTCGCGGGTCAGCGACTGGTCCTTCGCCAGGGTGTGCTCGCGCAGCGTGGCGCCTTTGTGCAGATCGAGCCACACGTAGGTCGTCGTCTGGGCGAACGCGAGGACGTCGGTGTCCTCGCCGGGGGCCAGGGCGACGCGGTCGGGCGGCAGCGTGCGGCGCCACCGCTGCTTGCCGGTGGCGACGTCGCGCAGCTCGACCTGCAGCTCGCTCTCGGAGTGCCGGCGCACGAGCAGCAGCCCCGGCGCCACCACGTGCGCCTCGCTGCTGAACTGATGCGCCTCGCCGGGGAACTGGGCCCGCCAGCGGATCTGTCCGGTCGAACATGTCCAGGCGACCATGCTCGTGCCGTCGATCGACCAGCACGCGTCGGCGGCGCCGTCGCCGTCGAACCGCCGGTACGGCTCGACCGCGGCGGACAGCTCCGGCCGGCGCCACAGCACCTTGCCCTCGCCGTCGACCGCGATCGCCTCGTAGGCGTCGGGCCTGGTCCGGACGCCGAGCAGGTACTTGCCGCCGATCCGCCCGAGCAGGTTCGGCGCGCCAACGCACATCATGCTGGCCGACTGCTCCAGTTCGTCGTGGAGGTGTATCTCGCTGCCGTCGAAGGGCTTGCCGATCGGCGCGCCGGTGTCGCAGCGGAACAGCCGTCGGGTGCAGGTGCAGGCGGTCGCGCAGGCGGTGAGCGCCGGATCGTCGACGGTCCAGCGGCGCCCGCGGGCGGCGAAGCCGTGGGTGATGTCGAGGCGGCAATGCGAATCGCCGCCGTTGTAGGCGCGCGCCGAATGGGTCGCCACCAGCTCGCCGCGGCGCGCGTCGACGGCGACGAGGTCGGGCCCGGCGTACAGCAGCACGCGATCGCCGACGGCATACAGGGTGTGTTCCCCGCGGGCCTCCGGCTGCGCCTGGACCCGCCACAGCTCGGCGCCCGTGACCGGATCGAAGCCGCGGAGGTGGCGGAAGTCGTCGTCGAGCACGACGACGCGATCGGGCAGGGCGACGACCCCCCGGCCGCGCACGTCGAGCGCGACGCGAGCGCCCGGCCCGGGCGCGAGCGCGGACGGCGGGGCTGCGGCCTGGTCGTCAGGACCGGTCTTTTCGGGCATGTCCGCAGGGACAGCCACCGGATCGACCGCCGGGCTCGGGGGCGCCGGCTTCGGCGCGCAGGCGACGAGCGCGAGCAGGACCGGCGAGAGACGCACCCGGAGAGCGTGCCGCAACGCGGCGAATTTCACACCCGGAGTCCGCGGCTCCGGCGGTAGCGCTGGCACAGGTCGCTGCCGGCCTCGACGCTGCGGCACGGCATCGGCCGCTCGCGATAGATCTCACAGCGCACCCGCGCGCCGATCCGCCCGCGCAGCGCGACGCAGCGGCCGTCAGGGTGGAGCCGCAGGTGCGCCGCGCCGTCGTCGTCGCGGACCACCAGCTTGCGCACCAGGTCGGGGCGGCGCCACAACGGCGCCGCGGGGTCGACCTCGATGTACTGCGCGAAGCCCTCGGACTGGTTCTCCGGGGTGTTCTGACAGCAGGCGCCGCAGCTCAGGCAGTCGTAGCGGGCCATGGCGGTCAGCCTCGCTCCCACGGGCGCGCGGGGGAGGGCCGGTGCGCGGGCGCGGCCGCGCTCGCCGATGCGACCTCGGCCGTCTCGCCGCGGCAGCACTCCTCGAGGTTGGTGCCGCAGCGGACGCACTGGCCGTGGCCGTGGACCCACACCAGCGCGAGTGGTTGACCGCACCAGGGGCAGCGCCTGTCGCACACCGGTTGCACGCGCGCACGGTAGCGTCGTCGCGCGGGCTTGTCGACCCGCCGGCGGCCGAGTCCGCGCCGCGCGCCGCGGCGTGTGGCAAGATCGCGGCGCATGCCCGCCTTCGTCGATCACTACCGGGTCCTGGGGGTCGCGCCGTCCGCCTCGGAGGCGGAGATCCGTCGAGCCTTCCGCAGCGCGATGCATCGCCACCACGCCGATCGCAACCCCCACGACGCGGCCGCCGGCGCGCATGCGGGCCATCGTGACCGCCCGCGACGTGCTCTGCGATCCGCAGCAGCGGGCCCGCTTCGACCTCGCGCGAGCGGGGCGGGGCGCGCCCGAGGTGCCCGTCGATCCGCTGTTCCAGGCCGCCGCCCGCGCGTGGGGTCAGGCGCCGCCGCCGAGCCAGCCGGCGCCGCCTCCCGCCCAGGCCTACGGCTGGGGCGCCGCCGTCGTCGCCGGCGCGGCCGGCCTCGCCGCCGCGCTCGGGCTGTCGCTGCTGGCGGCCGCCGGCGTGGCCCGCTCGGTCAAGACCCGCGGGCAGCGGTGACGGTCCCTGAGGACATGCTCTCGAGGACATGATTGAAGGGGCATGTCCCCGGAGACATGCCCGAACGACCACGAGCGCCGAGCGCGGGCCTGAGCGGCGCTCCGGTCGAGCAGTTCACGCGAGTCGGGCGCGCGACCGAAGCGTCCGAGGGCCATGTCGATACGAACATGTCGCTTCAGACATGCAGCCCGCGGCCCACGTCGGCGCGGCCGGCGACCGGCGCGGACCGCCCGACTGCGCGTCCGCCGGGAAACTCGATGTCTCGCGGGGCGCCCGGGAGGGCCGCGGAGCGCCGTTCGGCTGCATAACTTCCCGGCGCGCGGCGGCGCCCGTATAGTCTGGGGCAATCGTGCGCGTTCGCCCCCGACTTCGAACCATCCTCGGTCTGTCCACCCTCGCCGTCGCTTGCGGCGGCACCCGCGAGCGGGTCGTCCGCGACTGTCCGCCCGCCGCAGCGCCGGCGCCCGAGACCCCGGCGGCCGAGGCCCGGGCCGCCGCGCCCGAGCCGTTCGTCGATCAAATGATCGCCCCGCCCGGGCAGCACCCGTTCTCGGTGCTCGACCTGCTCGCGTTCGATCGGATCAGCGACCCCCAGGTCGCGCCCAACGGCAAGAAGGTCGCGTTCGTGCTGCGCAAGACCGACCTCGAGCACAACCGCGGGCGCAGCGACATCTACGTGATGGGGATCGACGGCTCGGGCCCGATCCGCGTGACCTCCGACCTCGACAGCGAGTCCAGCCCGCGCTGGGCCGGCGACAGCGAGACCCTGTACTTCCTCGGCAAGCACGAGGGCACGCAGCAGGTGTTCCGCGCCGCCATCGGCGAGACGCCGACGCGCGTCACCGACTTCCCGGTCGACGTGGGCGCCATCGTGCTCAGCGACGCCGGCCAGCTGGTGTTCTCTGCCGAGGTGTTCCCCGAGTGTGACGCGGCGCCCGAGGGCTCGCTCGCGTGTACGGCCGCGCTGCTGCGCGAGCGGGCGCGCAAGGACCACGGCACCGGCACGGTCTACAACCGCCTGTTCGCGCGCCACTGGGACGAGTGGGAGGACGGCCGGCGCGCGCAGCTGTTCGCCTGGACGATCAGCGGCGGCGGCGGCCAGCCGGTCCACGTCTCGCGCGGCATCGACGGCGACGTCCCGTCGAAGCCGTTCGGCGGCGCCGAGGAGCTGACGCTCACGCCCGACGGCAAGGGCGTGGTGTTCGCGGCCCGCGTCGCCGGCCAGACCGAGCCGTGGTCGACCAACTTCGACCTCTTCTACGCCCCGCTCGACGGCTCCGCGGCGCCGAAGAGCCTGACCGCCGGCAACCTCGCGTGGGACACCCGCCCGGCCTTCTCGCCCGACGGCAAGACCCTGGCCTACGCGGCCATGACCCGCCCCGGCTACGAGGCCGACCGCTTCAGCCTGGTCCTTCAGCCATGGCCGGAAGGACAGTCGAAGATCCTCACCGGCGGCTGGGATCGCTCGGTCGAGGAGTTCGTGTGGAGCGGCGACGGCAAGACGATCTACGCCGCCGCCGACGACATCGGCCGGCTGTCGCTGTTCGCGGTCGACGTCGCCAGCGGCGGCGCGCGCGAGCTGATCCGCGGCGGGGCCATCCACGACGTCCAGCGCTTCGGCGACCGCCTGCTGTTCCTCCGCAACGACCTCGCGCACCCCGACGAGATCTACACCGCGGGCCTCGACGGCAAGATCGAGCAGCTGTCGCACGTCAACGACGCCAAGGTCGCCGCGGCCGACGTCGGCGTGGCCGAGCAGTTCAGCTTCCCCGGCCACAAGAACGAGACGGTGTACGGCTGGGTGGTGCGCCCGCCGGGCCTGGCCGAGGGCGCCAAGGCGCCGGTCGCGTTCCTGATCCACGGCGGCCCGCAGGGCTCTTTCAGCGATCGCTGGAGCTACCGCTGGAACCCGCAGACCTACGCGGGCGCCGGCTACGCGGTGGTGATGATCGACTTCCACGGCTCGACCGGCTACGGCCAGGCCTTCACCGACGCGATCCAGGACGACTGGGGCGGGGCGCCGCTCGTCGACCTGCAGAAGGGCCTGGCGGCGGCGCTGGCCCGCTACCCGTGGCTCGACGGCGACCGCGTGTGCGCGCTCGGGGCCTCGTACGGCGGCTTCATGGTCAACTGGATCGCCGGTCAGTGGCAGGCCCCGTTCCGCTGCCTCGTCAACCACGACGGCGTGTTCGACAACCGCATGATGTATTACGCCACCGAGGAGCTATGGTTCCCCGAGTGGGAGCACCGCGGCCCGTACTGGCAGTTCGCCAAGCAGCACGAGGCCCACAACCCGGCCAACTACGTCGACCGCTGGCGCCTGCCGATGCTCGTCATCCACGGCGGCAAGGACTTCCGGATCCCCGAGACCCAGGGCATCGCCACCTTCACCGCGCTGCAGCGGCGCGGGGTGCCGAGCCGCTTCCTCTACTTCCCCGACGAGAACCACTGGGTGCTGAAGCCGGCCAACAGCAAGGTGTGGCACGACAACGTGCTGGCCTGGCTCGACACCTGGCTGCGCGCGCCGGCGGCCGCGAAGTAGGCTGTCCGTTCGGGCAGGCGGACGGGTCCGAAAGCGCAGGTGATGGGGCCTGTGCTTCCGGACATGTCCCGCGGGGCATGTCCCGTCAGCTGCGCTTCGGGCCAGGTGAGGCTGCCCGCAAGGACAGCTCGACCGGACTCGCGTTCAGCCGCGGCGAGCGGCGCGGGCGGCCGCCGCCGGGCCGGACACGCGCGGGGCCTTCGGGGCCAGCAGGGTCGCCTGGATCAGCGCCGCCGCGGCGAAGCAGCTGTAGGCGAGCGCGCCGATCAGCTTGGCCGTGGTGTCGGTGAGGTCGGTCTGCGCCGTCTTGTGGGTGGCGACCAGCCAGACGTCGACGACCAGGAACGCGGCGCCGCCGAACGCCATGAGCAGGTAGGGCAGGGCGATGCTGCCGCCGACGATCGGGCGCAGCAGCCACACGAGGTAGAGGCCGCCGGCGAACACGATCGCGTCTGACAGGGTGCTGATCCCGCTGCTGACCGCGCCGGCCCACGCGTCGCTGGTGGAGGGCATGCCGCGGCTGGCCAGCTCGAACACGTTGTAGGCGATGAACGCCAGGCCGGCGAGGGCCAGCGAGCCGATGACGAGGAGGGCCCGGGCCGCGCGCCGCCTGTCCGTTCGGACAGCAGCTCCGAGCTGCCGAGCACCCGGCCGAAGCCGATGATCGAGCCGGCGAAGAAGATGTTGCCGAAGATGAGGAGGATGTTCTGCAGCTGGACGCCGGCGATCGACCAGCTCTGCCAGGTGGCGAACCGGATCAGCGGGACCACGGCCATCGACAGCAGCAGCACCGTCCACGGCCGTCGCGGCGGGTCGCCCGCGCTGAAGCGGAACACCACGAAGGCGAGCACCGCGACCACGAGGACCTCGAGGCCGCGCTGCCAGGCGTCGCCGGCGCTCGCGCCCAGCAGCAGCTTGGCGGCGTAGCGCCCGCCGACGGCGACCAAGCAGAAGAGCAGACCCAAGCCCCGCGGCGCGTTCATGACGCCTCCTCCGCGCCGAGGTCGGCGAGCACGCGGACCGTCACCTCGTTGCCGATCAGCGTCCGCAGCATCGGCCGCAGCGTGGTCTGGGCCACCTCGAGATCGTCGAGCCCGAGCTCGGCGGCGTCCTTGCCGGCCCGCTTGCAGATCATGGCCAGCGCGCGCTTCGCCGTGTGCGGGCCGAGCAGCGGCGTCAGCACGCTGACGACGCGCTCGGCGAGGGGGCCATCGATGGGCTGTACAGGCGGCACAACCGTCGCTCAGGTGACGGCGCCGGCCACGGCGCCCAGGGTCGATGCAGCTTATCGCACCTTGTCGTCGCGCGATCGCCGGGGTCGCCGACGGATCACGACTGGCGAGCGGCCGCGCCGTGAGATTGATTCGTGATCGTGCGTGCGCAGGAGCGGCGCGCGAAGTCGTCAGGTAACGCACGCCTTCGCGCGTGCGCGCACGTTCGTGGCGGTTAGTCTCCCGCCACCTTTCGAGGGAGCAGGTATGGCTGCGATCGAGATCCGCGAGGCGTTGACGTTCGACGACGTGCTGCTCGTCCCGGGCTACAGCGAAGTGCTGCCGGCGCAGGTCGAGGTGCAGAGCCGGCTGACGCGCGACATCATGGTCAACATCCCGCTGGTGTCGGCGGCGATGGACACCGTCACCGAGGCCGCGACCGCCATCTGCATGGCGCGTCACGGCGGCCTCGGCGTGATCCACAAGAACCTCACCCCCGAGCAGCAGGCTCAGGAGGTGCGCAGGGTCAAGCGCAGCGAGAGCGGCATGGTGGTCGACCCGATCACCGTCACCGCCGAGCACACCCTGCGCGAGGCGCTCGCGCTCATGCACGCGCACGGCTTCTCGGGGCTCCCCGTGGTCGAGGGCAAGCGCCCGGTCGGGATCCTCACCAGCCGCGACGTCCGCTTCGAGACCAACCTCGACCAGCCGGTCGGGCGCGTGATGACGCGCGACCCGATCAGCGTGCGTCAGGGGATCGCCCTCGAGGACGCGCTCGCGCTGCTGCACAAGCACCGCATCGAGAAGCTGCTGGTCGTCGACGCCGGCGGCGAGCTGCTCGGGCTCATCACCGTCAAGGACATCCGCAACGCCCAGACCCACCCGCACGCGATCAAGGACTCGAGCGGGCGGCTGCGCGTCGGCGCGGCGGTGGGCGTCGGGGCCGACACCGAGGCGCGCGCGCAGGCGCTCGTCCACGCCGGCGTCGACGTGCTCGTCGTCGACACCGCGCACGGCCACTCGAAGGGCGTGCTCGACACCCTGCGCGGGATCCGTCGCAGCTTCCCGGATCTGCAGATCATCGCCGGCAACGTCGCCACCCCGCAGGGCTACCGCGCTCTGGTCGAGGCCGGCGCCGACGCCGTGAAGATCGGGATCGGCCCGGGATCGATCTGCACCACGCGCGTGATCGCGGGCGTCGGCGTGCCGCAGATCTCCGCGATCCTCGAGGCCGCCGAGGAGGCCAAGAAGCTCGGCGCGCCGATCATCGCCGACGGCGGCATCAAGTACTCCGGCGACGTCGTCAAGGCGCTGGCCGCCGGCGCCGACACGGTGATGATCGGCTCGCTGTTCGCCGGCACCGACGAGGCGCCCGGCGAGCTCGTGCTCTACCAGGGCCGCAGCTACAAGGTCTACCGCGGCATGGGCTCGCTCGGGGCGATGAAGGCCGGCAGCAAGGACCGCTACTTCCAGGGCGGCGTGTCCGACGATCGCAAGCTCGTGCCCGAGGGCATCGAGGGCCGCGTGCCGCACCGCGGGCCCTTGGCCGAGAGCCTCTACCAGATCGTCGGCGGCATCCGCTCGGGCATGGGCTACTGCGGCGCCGCCGATCTCAAGGCGCTGCGCGAGGGCTCGGTGTTCCGCAAGATCACCGCGCAGGGCCTCCGCGAGAGCCACGTGCACGACGTCATCATCACCAAGGAAGCCCCGAACTACCGGGTGGACGGATAACGCCTCATGGCCCATCAGACCCTCGTCGTCCTCGACTTCGGCTCGCAGGTCACCCAGCTGATCGCCCGGCGCGTGCGCGAGCTCGGGGTCTACGCGGAGATCCTGCCGTACCACACCTCCGCCGAGAAGCTGGCGCGCGCGCGCCCAAGGCCATCATCCTCAGCGGCGGTCCGTCGTCGCTCTACGACGAGGGCGCGCCGCTCGACCCCGCCGTCCTCGAGCTCGGCGTGCCGGTGCTCGGCATCTGTTACGGCCTCTACTTGATGGTCGCCGGCTCCGGCGGCCAGGTCGATCGCGCGACCCGGCGCGAGTACGGCCCGGCCGTGTTGACCGTCGCGCGCCCGGAGGGCCCGCTGAAGCGCCTGCACGCCGGCGATCGCCTCGGCGTGTGGATGAGCCACGGCGACCGCGTCGTCTCGCTGCCGCCGGGCTTCCACAACCTCGCCTCGTCGGACAACTGCGAGCACGCCGTCGTCTTCGACCCCGACCGCAAGCTGTGGGGCGTGCAGTTCCACCCCGAGGTCACCCACACCGAGCGAGGGGACGAGATCATCGCCACCTTCCTCGACGCCGCCGGCTTCGCCCGCGACTGGAGCGCGGCGCGCTTCGTCGACGAGGCCGTCGCCGCGGTGCAGGCCCGCGTCGGCACCTCCGGCTCCGTGATCTGCGGCCTGTCGGGCGGCGTCGACTCCTCGGTCGCCGCGCTCCTCGTCGAGCGCGCCATCGGCGAGCGGCTCCACTGCATCTTCGTCGACAACGGCGTGCTGCGGAAGGACGAGCGCGCGGACGTCGAGCGCATGTTCGCCGGCCGCCTGCACAACAAGCTGATCGTCGCCGACGCCCGCGAGCGCTTCTTCGCCGCGCTGCAGGGCGTCACCGACCCCGAGGTCAAGCGCAAGCGGATCGGCGCCACCTTCATCGAGGTGTTCGAGGAAGAGGCCAAGAAGCTCGGCGGCGCCGACTTCCTGGTCCAGGGCACGCTCTACCCCGACGTGATCGAGAGCGTGAACCTGCGCGGCGCCTCGGTCACCATCAAGACCCACCACAACGTCGGCGGTCTGCCCGAGCGCATGCGCATGGGCGTGGTCGAGCCGCTGCGCGAGCTGTTCAAGGACGAGGTCCGTCGCCTCGGCCTGCTGCTCGGGCTGCCGGAGGAGATGGTGTGGCGCCACCCGTTCCCCGGCCCGGGCCTGGCGGTGCGGGTCCTCGGGGAGGTGACGCCCGCGCGCTGCGATCTGCTGCGCGAGGCCGACGCGATCATCGTCGAGGAGATCCGCAAGGCCGGGCTCTACCGTCAGCTGTGGCAGGTGTTCGGCGTGCTGCTGCCGGTGCAGAGCGTCGGCGTGATGGGCGACGGCCGCACCTACGAGAGCGCGCTGGCGATCCGCGCCGTCACCAGCACCGACGCGATGACCGCCGACTGGGCCCGGCTGCCCTACGAGCTGCTGGCGACCATGAGCGCGCGCATCATCAACGAGGTCCGCGGCATCAACCGCGTCTGCTACGACATCAGCAGCAAGCCGCCGGCGACCATCGAGTGGAGTGACGCCCGGTGGCCGCGGGCCGTCTGCTGGGCTATCGTGGTCCGACCATGCGCGTCCCTCACGATGACGGCCCGCCGCCGCCCCCGCGTCCGCCCAAGGGTCGCAAGCGGCCCGGCGAGCGGCCGGTCGAGGCTGGCGCATCGGACATGTCGCAAGAGCCAGGCCGTGCCGCGGTGACGCCGACGTCCGGCGGCGGCGAGGCGGGGAGGGGCCGTCGCTGCGTCCGCAGTCCCTGGCCGAGTACGTCGGCCAGGCCGCGCTCAAGCGCAAGCTCGAGGTGTTCGTCCGCGCCGCTCGCGGCCGCGACGAGCCCCTCGACCACACGCTGCTCCACGGGCCGCCCGGCCTCGGCAAGACGACGATGGCGCACATCCTCGCCCACGAGCTCGGGGTGCGCATGCACCTGACCTCGGGGCCAGCCATCGAGCACAAGGGCGTGCTCGCCGGGCACCTCACCGCGCTGGGGTCGCGCGACGTCCTCTTCATCGACGAGATCCACCGGCTCGCGCCGACGGTCGAGGAGAGCCTCTACTCGGCCATGGAGGACGGCCGCATCGACCTGCCGGTCGGCGAAGGCAACCGCGCGCGCACGATCGGCTTCGAGCTGGCGCCGTTTACCCTCATCGGCGCCACCACCCGCACCGCGCTGCTCAGCGGGCCGCTGCGCGACCGCTTCCAGATCATCGAGGCCATCGAGTTCTACGGCGACGACGAGCTGGCGGCGATCGTCTGCCGCACCGCGTCGATCCTCGGCGTCCCGGTCAGCGGCGCGGCGGCGCTCGAGATCGGCCGGCGCTCGCGCGGCACCCCGCGGATCGCCAACCGACTGATCCGCCGCGTCCGCGACTTCGCCCAGGTCCGGGGCGCGCGCTCGATCGAGCTCGCCGACGCGACCGCGGCGCTGCTCGAGCTCGGAATCGACAGCGAGGGCCTCGACATGCTCGACCGCCGCCTGCTGACGATGATCGTCGAGAACTTCCGGGGCGGCCCGGTCGGCGTCGACGCCCTCGCGGCCAGCCTCGGCGAGCCGCGCGACACCCTCGAGAGCGTCGTCGAGCCGTTCCTGCTGCAGCGCGGCTTCCTGCTCCGCACGTCGCGGGGGCGCGTCGCGACCATGAAGGCCGCGCGTCACCTCGGCCTCGAGCTCCCGCCCGGCTGGCAGGGCGCGCTCGATCTGTAGGAGCGGCGTTCATCGGCTCGCGGTGGCACGAACCACCGTTCGCCGCGCAACTGACACCGACGCGCGCGGGTGAGCGCCTGAAGCCGAGATGTAGGGCCTCCTCCTGCCGTTTTACGCGTGATGGGTGTGTACGCCCCCAGACTTCGTCGCCCGTGATATCCTGGCCGTCGAGTGGGTGAGGGGGTTCGTAGACATATGAGAGTCGAGCATTGGTTGGCGAGTGGCTGTGCGTCGTTGGTTCTGTTCGCGTGCTCCGACGACGGCGCGGGCGGGTCCACTGCGGGCACGATGGGCAATCGGGGACCGGGATCACGAGCGCCGCGAGCGAGGCCACGGCCGGCACCGCCGGCACGGCCGACGAGTCGGAGACGGGCGGTTCGGAGGGCTCGGGCTCGGCGACCGCGACCGGGACGACGGCGCCGACCACCGGCGCGCCGACAACGACCACGACGGGGCCGACGAGCTCGACCACCGCCGAGCCGATGACCGGGACCGCGAGCACCACCGAAGGCCTGTCCGAAGGGACATCCGAGGGCACGAGCCAGGGCACGACCACCAACGGCCTCACCGACGGGACCACCACGAGCACCACCGGCCTCGAGCCGGGCGTGTGCGGCGACGGTCAGCTCAACGTCGGCGAGCAGTGCGACAACGGCCCCGACAACGGCCCCGACGCCGCCTGCAGCGAGGAGTGCCTGCTCAACACCTGCGGCGACGGCAAGGTCGATCCGGGCGAGACCTGCGACCTCGGACCGGACAACGGCCCCGACAACGGCTGCTCGGTCACCTGCGACATCCTGCCGACCTCGTGCGGCACGCAGGAGGCCGAGGCGGAGCTGATCCCGAAGCCGGTCGACATCATCATCACGATCGACAACTCGGGCAGCATGGGCAACGAGATCGTCGGCGTCCAGGACAACATCAACGTCAACTTCGCCCAGATCATCGAGAACAGCGGCCTCGACTACCGCGTGATCATGGTGTCCCGTTTCGGCAACGACTCCGCCGAGAGCGTGTGCATCGAGGCGCCGCTCGGCGGCATCGGCCAGGGCGGCTGTACCAACCCGCCCAACAAGCCGGTCAACGGCGACCGGTTCTTCCACTACAGCGTCGAGATCGGCAGCCACAACTCGTGGTGCCGGCTGCTGGCGACGCTGAACGGCAACACCAAGGACGAGTACAACTTCGCGCCGATGGGCTGGCAGCAGTGGCTGCGCCCCGACGCGTTCAAGATCTTCCTCGAGCTCACCGACGACGGCGTCGAGTGCTCGTACAACAACATCAGCTACGACGACAACAACAACGTCAACAGCGGCCTGACCGCGGCCACCAAGTTCGACGAGCGGCTCATCGCCGTGGCCCCGCAGCACTTCGGCGACTCGAAGGAGAACCGCAACTACAAGTGGTACAGCATCGTCGGCATGGCCTACAACAACCCGGCCGACAAGCCGTACTCGGACGTGGATCCGATCGTCACCGGCAAGTGCCCGACGGCCGCCGACAACGGGACCGGCTACCAGACGCTGAGCAACATCACCGGCGCGCTGCGCTTCCCGCTGTGCGACACGAGCAAGTACGACGTCGTGTTCCAGGCGATCGCCAACGGCGTGGTCGCGGACGCCAAGATCGCCTGCGACTTCGAGATCCCGCCGCCGCCGGAGGGCAAGACGCTCGACGAGAACTCGATCGTCGTCGAGTTCACGCCGACCGGCCAGATGAACCCGCTGCTCCTCGGCAAGGTCCCGAGCATCGACCAGTGCGACTCGATGTCGTTCTACGTCGAGAACGGCAAGGTCATCCTCTGCCCCGACGCCTGCGACCTGGCGCAGGACGACAAGGACGCGACCCTCAAGGTCGAGTTCACGTGTGACCCGCTGATGCCGCTGTGAGCGGCGGGTTCACGCGGTGGACGACGCCGCGGGGACCTCGACCTCGCCGACGAAGGCGACCCGCGCCGGCCCGGTCATGGTGATCGAGCCGCCGGCGCGGTCCTGTCGCAGCATCAGAGGCCCGCCCGGGAGGCGCACGACCACGTCGCGGGCGTGGGGCGCGAGGCCCTCGGCGATCGCAGCGGCCAACGTGGCGCAGGCTCCGGTCCCGCAGGCCGACGTGATGCCGCAGCCGCGCTCCCACACCCACAGAGTGATGCTGCCGTCGGCCTCCAAGCGGGCGAACTCGACGTTGGTGCGGTCGGGGAACTGCGGGTCGCGCTCGACCGCCGGACCGTCGCCGCGCGCCAGCGCCTCGGGGTCCTCGTCGCGGACGAACGCGATCGCGTGCGGGTTGCCCATCGACACCGCCGCGAACGCGCGCCCGCCGACGCGCCGCGGGCCGAGCAGATCGGGCGGGCCCATGTCGATCGCAACCTGCCCGGAAGGACATGTCCCCGGGTGGAACTCGCGCACCGCGCACGGTTTGGGACCGGCGTCGGTGTCGATGACCAACTGGTGGACTGCACCGGCGACGGCCAGGGCGACGCAGCGGAGGCCGTTGCCGCACATCTCCGGGCGCGAACCGTCGTGGTTGACGACGATCATGGTCGCCGCGGCCTCGGCGGTGCGCGGCGGCCCGACCACGAGGATGCCGTCACCGCCGACGCCGAGGCGCCGATCGCAGAGGGCAGGGGCCGCGGCGCGGAGGCGGGCGACCAGCGCGTCCAGGACCGCCGGAGAGGCGTCGCGCCGGTCGAGCAGCAGGAAGTCGTTGCCGAGCCCCTCGACCTTGGCGAAGCGCTCCAGCATCGCTCAGGGGGCCTCAGCGGGCTCGGGCGCGGGAGCAGGCGCCTCCGCGGGGGCCTCGGCGTCGGCGGCAGGAGCCTTGGTGGCCTTCTTGGCCGCGGCCTTCTTTGGGGCCGCCTTCTTGGGGGCCGGCGCGCCCGCGTCGGCCGGAGCGTCCGAAGCCGGCGTGTCGGAGGCCGGTGCTGCCGGAGCATCGGCGCCGGCGGGAGCGGCAGCCGCGGCACCCGCGTCGGCGGCGGCCGGGGTGCCGGAGTCGGCAGGCGCGGCCTCGGCAGCCGGAGCGCCGGTGTCGGCCGCCGGAGTCGGCTCGGCCGGGGCTTCGCCGTCGGCCGCAGGAGCGTCCACGGGGGGCGCAGCGGGCTCTTCAGCCGGGGTGGGGGTCGATGCCTCGGCGGGCTCGGCGTCGCCGGCGGGCGCCGAGTACGCCTCCAGGTTGACCGGGTTGGGCCCGATCGCCTCCCAGTTGATCTCCCCGGCGGCGTCCTCCTCTGCGGGAGCCGTCTCCTCGCTGCGCGCCTGCAGACGATCCGACCCGGAGTGGCTGCCGGCGTACGCGAGGAACATCGCGAAGACCATGAAGCTCATCGCGCAATTGCGTAACCTTTGCCAAAACGTCGGAGCTGCCGCCGCCGCCGAAGACGCTCTGGCTGGCCCCGCCACCGAGCGCCGTGCCCATGCCGCCGCGCCCTGCCTGCAGCAGGATGACCAGCACCATGAACAGGCACACCAGGATGTAGAGGACCGAGACGATGGTGACGATGATGTCGAACATGGGGAGCTGCTCGGCTTAGCTGGCCTCGGCGACGAGCCGGACGATCTGCAGGAAGGCTTCGGCCTCGAGCGAGGCCCCGCCGACGAGGAAGCCGTCGACATCGCCCGCGGCCATGAGTCCGGCCGCGTTTCCGGGCTTCACACTACCACCGTACAGGATCGATCTGTCGGCGCCGGTCGCGCCATACTGTTCGGTGAGCCAGGTGCGGATGCGCCGGTGCATCGCCCCGGCATCGCGGGCGCTGGCCGTCTTGCCGGTGCCGATCGCCCAGACCGGCTCGTAGGCGATGATCAGGCGGTCCTGAAGAGTTCAGAATCGACTCCAGCGAGTGAGGCCGAAAGCTGCGAAATGACGTAGTTTTCGTGCTCGCCGCTCTCGCGGATCTCGAGCCCCTCGCCGACGCACAGCACGGCGCGCAGTCCGGCCTGCAGGGCGCACTGGACCTTGCGAGCGACGAGCGCGTCGTCCTCGTGAAAGTGGGCCCGGCGCTCGGAGTGACCGAGGATCGCGCCGTGGGCGCCGACATCGGCGAGCTGACCCGGGCCGACCTCGCCGGTGAAGGCTCCCTCTTCCTGCGCGGCGCAGTTCTGGCTGAACAGATAAAGCGGCCCGGCCGGGCGGCTCCACGGGGCGAGGGCGTCCAGGGCGACCAACGTCGGCGAGACGCCGATCTTGGTCCGCACCGGCCCTTCGAGCAGCTCGGGCGGGAGGCCGTCGACGATCTCCGTCGCCAACAGCTCCGCCGTGCCGCGAAACAGGTTCTGCTTCCAGTTGCCGATCGTCCAGCGAACTCGTGCCACGTCACGCGCTCCGGTTCGTGAGCAGGACATCGATGCCCGGCAGGCTGCCGCCGGACTCGATCATCTCCAGCGAGGCGCCGCCGCCGGTGGAGACGTGATCGATCTTGTCGGCCACCCCGCTGTCCTGCAGGGCCGCGACGCTGTCGCCGCCGCCGACCACGGTATAGCCGCCGCAATCGGCAACCGCCTTGGCGACCGCAAGGGTCCCCTCGGCGAACAGCGCGTTCTCGAACAGCCCCATCGGCCCGTTCCAGAACACCAGCTTGGCGCCGAGGATGGCGGCGCGGAACCGGGCCGCGCTGGCGGGGCCGATGTCGAGGGCCATCTCGTCGTCGCCGAGGGCACCGCTCTCGACCTGGATCACCCGGGCCGAGGTCGCCTTGGTGCCGACCCCGACGCGCAGGTCGGTCGGCAGCATCACGCGCACGTCGCGAGCGCCGGCGCGGGTCAGCAGGTTCTTGCAGTCGGCGAACCGATCGGGCTCGAACAGCGAGGCGCCGACCTCCACGCCGGAGGCGGCGAGGAACGTGTTGGCCATCGCACCGCCGATCAGGATGCTGTCGCCCGGGCGCAGGCGCTCGAGGATCGCCAGCAGCACCGGCAGCTTGTCGCTGACCTTGGCGCCGCCGACGACCGTCACGAACGGGTGCTCGGTGTTGTGGATGACGCGGCCGAGCGCCTCGACCTCGGCCTGCAGCAGGAGCCCGGCGGCCTTGTCGGCGACCAGCCCCGGCACGCCCACGATCGAGGCGTGCGCCCGGTGCGAGGCGCCGAAGGCGTCGTTGACGTAGGCGTCGCACAGCGAGGCCAGCGCCTGCGCGAAGGCGGGGTCGTTGCGGGTCTCGCCGGGGTGCCAGCGCAGGTTCTCGAGCAGCACGATCTGCCCGGCCCGCGTGTCGTGCACCAGCTTGGTGACGCCGTCGCCGACGACCTCGTCGGGCAGCCGCACCTCGCAGCCGAGCAGCTCGGCGAGTCGGGCGCCGACAGGCTCCATCGAGAACTTCGGGTCAGGTGCGCCGTCCGGCCGGCCGAGGTGCGAGCCGAGGATCAGCCGGGCGCCGCGCTCCTGCAGCTTGCGGAGGGTGGGCAGCGTGGCCTGGATCCGGGTGTCGTCGCGGACCTGGCCGTCCTTCAGCGGGACGTTGAAGTCGACCCGCACGAACACGCGACGATTGCCGACGTCGAGCCGGTCGAGCGTGTTGAGAGCGAGCGGGGCGTCTGCGGTAGTCGCCATGGCGGACCCATACCGACCCTCCGCGGGCAAGTCCACGCCGACACGCGTGAGTTCTCAGGGCGCAGACAGGGGCCAGGCGGACGACGGCCCCGACATCGGAAGAGAAATGCGTCGGGCCCGCTCACTCGGCGGCCCAGCGGGCATCCGTCGCCTCGCGGACCTGACGAAGATCGTGGCTGACGAGCTCGAGCAACTCGGACGACAGCGCGACGATCTGTTCCGGTGTGCAGCCTTGCTCGCGCATCTGACGGAACAGGGAGCGGGCCAGGATGCTGAGGGCGCGGCGGTTGTCGGCGCGGGATGCCCCCTCGGGCGACGGTACTTGAGCGACTGGGATCATGCGGCGTCCTTCTCGGCCAGGCCGCCCTGCAAGCCTCGGGCAGGGTCAGGACGATATGTCGCCAGCTCGGAAGAAGAGTCAATATTGGCGCACGGTTAGGCCAGTCACGACCCGCGGGCCGAGGCGCGGACTCGCAGCCCGTGTGCATCTGGATGCACGCCGAACCGCAACATCGTCCTCTCCGGCGCGTGCATCCAGATGCACAGCGCGTCACGATCTGCACCCCCGCGCGCGGGCGCGCCGGGCGATTCGCGCTCAGCTCGCGGCCGGCGTCGGCAGGTTGATCTGGCCGAACAGGATCTTGAGCAGCACATCGAACCGCTGCCACACGTCGGGCGTCGGCTGCGAGAACGCGACGCCGACCTGGTATTGCCCCTCGGTGGGCGTCAACCACAGCACCTGCCCGAGCAGCGGCAGCGGCTCGCTCATGCCCCACTCGAACACGAGCCGCAGGTGCGCGGTGACGTTGATGCCGGCGCCGACCGGATCGCCGATGACGCAGCACAGGCCGGCCTCGGTGATGTCCCGGATCCGTCCGGAGATCCGCGCGCGCCCGGTGTCGAGCTCGACGGCGAGGTCACAGACGAAGCGATCGTTGGCGGGCCGCGCGGCGGTCACGAGCGCGGAGCTTATCAGAACCGGAGGCCGGTGAGGCCGGTCAGCACGGCCTCGATCTCGGCGACCCGCACTCGCCGACCGATCGCCTCCTTGCCGTCGCGGGCCGGGAGCAGGGCGATCTCGAGCAACAGCTGCTGTCGCTCGAAGTAAAGCTGGGTCACCGCCACCAGGATGCGCTCGCGCTCGGCCGCGGCGTCGAGGATCGCCCGGGCGGCCCGCAGCTCGTCCGGGTTGAAGACGAGGCGGCCGAGATCCCAGGTCGCCCGGACCCTCGCGCCTCGCCCAGCGCCCAGGTCCTGCGTCAGCGCGTCGGCCGTGCCCGCGGCCTGGTCGAGCTGGTAGTCGCGGTCGATCGTCTGGTCGTATTCGCCTTGCACGCTGGGCAGGGCGGCGGCCCGCGCCCGCGCGAGCAGCCGCCGCGCGGCCCGGGGCCCCAGCGCCAGCCGCTGGACCACCGCCTGCTGGACCTCGGCGATGCTCGGCCGCGCAGGAAGGGCCGCCAGGGCTCGCTCGAGAGCGGCCGGCTCGGGCACCGGCGTGGGCGGAGGCGCCGGCGCGAACGCCAGCGTCCATAGAAGGAGGGAGCCGGCCGCGATCATCGGACCTCTCCTCCGCACACGAGCGCCGCCAGGGCCTCGCGCTCCTGCATCGCCAGCGGTCCGCGGCTGCGCGTCGCCGGCAGCTCGCGCAGCTGCGGATGACGGGCCGCGTGCAGCTCTCCCCAGGCGAGCTGACGACCCACCCAGCGCAGCGGGTCGAAGGCGACGCCGAGGCTGGCGACCACCGACGTGCTCGTGGTCGCCTCGGTGGCCGGTCCCACGCCTTGGCGCGCGTCGGCCCGCAGCTCGATCCGCACGAAGACGTCCAGGGCGAGAGGGCGCCGGAGCCGACCGATCGCCGGGCCGCGGACGCACTGACCGGCCGGTAACGGGCAAGGGGAGGGCGCCCAGGCCCAACTGCCGCGGCTGTAGATCGGGACATGTCCGCTGGGACTGCAGGCGATCGCGACCAGTCGCTCGCGCGGATCGATCGCCGCGTCGGCGGGCTGCAGCGAGGGATCGCCGCGCGTCAGCACGAACGTCGCGTCGTCGGCCCCGCGCACCACCGCGGTGGCGGCGTCGAGGAAGGCCGCACGCGCCTCGCGGGGATCGGGCGCGCCGGGCGGAAGGTCGACGCGCTGCCAGCAGGCCGCGTCGGGAGCACCGCGACGGCTGCCGTCGTCCCAGCAGACCCACAAGGCCGACCGGACCGCGCCGAGCCAGGCTCGCGGCGCGGCGCCTCCGCCGTGCAGCAGCAAGGCCGGCGGCTCGTGGACGGCCGGCGAGAACAACAAGAAGAGAGCGAGGACTGGGGTCACACGGTGAGGTCGTTCGAACCGGGCTCGCTCTTGCACCGCCGCGAAAAAAAGTCGTGCTGCAAAAGAGGCCCGACTTCGACCGACCTCACCGTGTGCATGCGAATTTCTTCTTCACGCTGTCGCTCGTGTCGGCCGCTCCGCTCGCGCCGCTCGACGTCGGGCCCGGCCTCGCGCCGCCGTCGTCAGGTCCCGGCTTCCACTTCATCGATGTCGGCCAGGGCTCGGCGCTCCTCCTCGTCGGTCGCGAGGGTCACGCGGTGCTGATCGACGCCGGTCCGCCGCCTGCGAGCGAGCCGATCCTCGCGGCTCTGGCCGCGCACGACCTCGCCGCGGTCGACCTGTGGATCTTCTCCCACTTCGACAACGACCACATCGGCGGCTTCGCTCGCGCGCTCGCCGGGCCCGACAACCTCGCCGGCACCGACGACGATCTCGAGCTGCGCGAGCGCTGGGATCGCGGCATGGACGGCATGCCCGAGACCCCCGCCGCGCTCGCCTACGCGGCCGCCACTTCGCCTCGCACCGCCGCGCGTCCCGGAGACCGCTGGGACGCGCCGGGCATCACGGTCCGCGTCGTCGCAGCGGGTTCGCCGCCGGAGCGCGCGGCCGAAAACGAGCGCGGTCTGGCCCTGTGCATCGAGGTCGAAGGCACCACGCTTCTCGCTCCAGGCGATCTCCCGTTCGTACAGGTCGAGGCCGCTGCGCGTGCATGCGGCGCCGTCGACGTGTTGTGGACCAGCCACCACGGCAGTCGCACCGGGATCTCCCAGGCAGTTCTTGCCGCTGCAGCGCCCGCGCTGGTCGTCATCTCCGCGGGCGGCGACAATCCCTACTGTCACCCGCACCCCGAGACGCTGTCTTTGCTCCAGACATACGCAGTGTGGGCGACAGACCTCGCTGGAGCCTCGCCGCACGGTCCCTGTCCAGGCCTGGCGGCCGCCTGGGGCCCCGAACATCACCTCGCGCTGGCCGATCTGTGGTTGCCAGCGGGCGGGGCCGATTGACCCCGAGTGAATGTCTGGGCTGCTCAGGCGCGCCGTGGTGCTGGCTCCGCATACGCTGTTACACTGGCGCCGCCCGTGCGGCCCTCCAGCTCCCCCCAGGTCCTTCTCGGCGTCGCTCTCGTCTCCGTGGTGGCCACGGGGTGCAGCGGCTGGGTCGGCTACGGTAACACCTACTACAAGCGCCGTGAGACGTCGGTCTCGCATGAAGCGACCTACAGCTTCGGAAGCCCCGGCTCGGCCTGGCGTCCGCTCTCGCAAAAGGGCACCCAGGTCGCGTGGTACAATGACGGGCTCGACGCCGTCATCGTGCTCGACAGCCAGTGCGAGATGCACGGCGACAGCTCGCTCGAGCAGTTCACCGACCACTTGCGCATCGATTTTCGTGAGTGGGAGGTGGTGTCGCAGGATCGCGTCACGCTGGTCCAGCGCGACGCGGTCCGCACCGTCGTGCTTGCCTCCATCGACGGGGTCATCAAGACCCAGATGGAGATCTACGTGGTGAAGAAAGACGGCTGCCTGTTCGACCTCGAGTACATCGCGCCGCCGCGCAGCTTTGAGAGCGGACGCGGAGACTTCGCCAAGGTCGTCAACGGGTTTGCCTTCCCGATCCGGGGCGGGTGAGCGTGCGCAGACCGTTCGAATACATCGGTGAAGCGATCCGCGCCGGCTTCGACTGGGCGGGCGGCATCTCGCTCCTGCTCGGGCGGTCGCTGATCCGCGGCGTCCAGCGGCCGTGGGGCATCTACGACATATTCTCGCAGATCGTCGCCCTCGGCATCCGCAGCCTCCCGCTGTCGACGCTCATGGGCGTGTTCGTCGGCATGGCGCTGACGTGGCAGTTCGGCGAGGCGCTGATGGGTTTCGGCGCCAAGAACGCCGTCGGCTCGGCGGCCGCGCTCGCGCTCGTGCGCGAGCTCGTGCCCACGCTGATGGCGCTGACGATCGGCGCCAAGATCGCGACGGGCGTCACCGCCGAGCTCGGGTCGATGAAGGTCTCGGAGCAGATCGACGCCATCGCCTCGCTCGGCGCCGACCCGATCAAGAAGCTGGTGTGGCCGCGCCTCGTCGCGTCGACCGTCACGCTGCCGCTGCTCAACATCTACGGCAACGTCCTCGCGCTGATCGGCGGCGCCTTCATCGCCGACCTCGTGTTCGACGTCCCGGCCGAGTACTTCTACGAGACGTACATCGACGAGCTGTACCCGATGGACTACATCTCGGGCCTCGTGAAGTCGTTCACGTTCGGCCTGCTGGTCGGTCTCATCGGCTGCTACCAGGGTTTTCAGACCAAGTTCGGCACCGAGGCGGTCGGTATCTCCACCACCAACACCGTGGTCGCCACCAGCGTGGCGATCATCGTGTTCGACTTCGTGCTGACGACGATCTTCCTGCCGGTCGGATAGTTCGCCATGGCGCCGATCATCGAGCTCCGCAACGTCTACAAGCGCTTCGGCGACAACATCATCTACGAGGACATGAGCTTCGCCGTCGAGCCCGGCGAGACGTTCACTGATCATCGGCGGCAGCGGCATGGGCAAGAGCGTGTGCCTCAAGCTGATGATCGGGCTGCTGCCGTACGACGCCGGCCACGTGTTGTACCGCGGCAAGGAGGTCGGCGAGATGGACGCCGAGAACCTCCGCGAGCTGCGGCGCAACGTGGCGATGGTGTTCCAGGGCGGCGCGCTCTTTGACTCCATGAGCGTGTTCGACAACGTCACTTACGCGCTGCGCGAGCACACCAAGATGTCGGACCAGGAGATGCTCGAGCGCGCGAGGGAGTGCCTCGACATGGTGGGTCTCGGGTACGACAAGGACATCCTCTATCGGATGCCCGCCAGCCTCAGCGGCGGCATGCGCAAGCGCGCCGCGCTCGCGCGATCGATCGCTATCAAGCCCGAGGTGATCTTGTACGATGAGCCGACGACGGGCCTCGACCCGGCCAACATCGAGCGCATCGGCCACATGATCCGGAAGCTGCAGAAAGAGCTCGGCGTGACCAGCATCGTCGTGACCCACGACATGCCGATCGCGTGGAACTGCTCGAACCGCGTGGCGATGTTGTGGCAGCGGAAGTTCCCGTACATCGGCACGCCCGCCGAGATCCAGGCGAACCCGGCGCCCGAGGTCCACGAGTTCATCAACGGCATCTATCACGAGGACCAGGACTGATGGCCAACCGCAAGGACGAAGCACGCCTCAACATGATCGTCGGCCTGTTCGTGCTGGGCCTCGGCGCCGTCGGGGTGCTGTCGATCTTCATCATCGGTCAGGGCAAGGGCACCTGGAAGGAGAAGGGCCTCGTCTACGCCGACTTCCGCCAGGTCTCGGGCCTCAAGAAGGGCAGCCCGGTCCAGCTCGAGGGCATCGAGATCGGGGTGGTGCAGGACCGCGAGTTCGTCGAGCTCGAGTACCCGTGCAACCCGCTGACCGAGGACCGCGGCCGCTTCGGCCAGGAGCGCACCGACGACTGCGACCGCACCATGTTCTGCGCGCCCGAGGGCAAGTGCGCCGAGCTCGAGGCGTACTCCTTCAACAAGGACCTCCACCCGCCGTGCGAGGAAGACTCGCAGTGCCGCGAGGACGAGGTGTGCGTCACGCAGGAGTTCCGCCGCCGCTACCGCCGCGTCTCGTGGACCGGCAACACGGGCGTGTGCGACGGCTTCACGACCGACCACAAGCGCATCCGCGTGACCCTCAGCGTGTTCGCCGACAGCCTGCAGCACATCCGCGAGGACAGCCGCGCGACGGTGTCGCAGAACGGCCTCCTCGGCGATCAGCTGGTCCAGATCTCGGTCGGCCGCGGCGCGCCGATCCCCTCCGGCGGCCGGATCCAGACCACGCCTTCGCTCATCGAGGAGCTCGACAACGTCAAGGAGCGCGTCGACGGCGTGTTCGGCAAGGTCGAGGAGACGATCGGCGGCATCGCCGAGCTCGCGTCGGCGATGGGCGACGAGAAGACGATCCGCAACGTCCAGGGCCTGCTCGCCAACGTCAACGAGGTGTCGCGCCAGATCGCCGAGGGCAAGGGCCTGGTCGGCGCGCTGCTCAACGACGACCAGTACGTGCGCGACTTCGGAGCGACGCTCCGCAGCGTCCGCGACACCGCGCAGAACCTCAACGGCTTCGTCGCCAAGGCCAAGAGCAGCATGACGAAGATCGACGACAACCTGCAGCCGCTGGTCGACGACGGCCGCAAGGTGATGTCGGACGTCTCGACGGTCATCAAGGACCTCAAGGACCCGAACAACAAGAGCCTGCTCGCCAAGGTCGTCTACGACCCGAAGGGCGAGATGGTGAAGGACCTCGAGGAGACGCTCGACAACGTCAGCAAGGTCGTCTCGACCATCGAGAAGGGCGACGGCACGCTCGGCAAGCTGCTCAAGGACCCCAAGGCGTACGACGACCTGGTGAAGATCCTCGGCAACATCGAGCGCAACAACACCATCAAGAAGCTGGTCCGCTTCGTCGTCGAGAAGGACGAGGCCGCCAGCTCCGCGGCGCCCACCGCGAAGCCCAAGTGAGACCGGCGCGGACCTGAGCCGGTAGACCCTTCGCTGCTCAGACCCCGCCGCGGCGAGCGTGCCCCTGGGGAGAGCTGGGGGCTCTGCGGGCCGCGCCTGATCGAGCTACGAGCCCCGGGCCGCGGGGAACCGATCGTGGATGCTCGTCTGTGCACGCCGCCCTCGCGAGGACGCGCGACTGCCCGCGGTGACGGAGCCGATCGAGGGAGCTCGCGGGACGCGCGGAGCCGGGCGCGCGTCGATGCCAGGAGCATGGACCCGGAATACTCGACGGCGACGCCTCCGGCCAAAGGGCGCGGTGATGCCGGGAGCGCCGATGACGGACGCGGACGACGCTGGCCCCGGGGACGAAGGCAGCCGTTTCTCATGGCCCTTCGGCCATGTCCCGAAGGTCATGTCCCCGAGGACATCGAGGGCGCCACGGTGTGGTCGATGAAGCCGGCGATCTCGTCGGCGATCTCCAGCGGGAATTCGGCCGGCAGCGCGTGCGTGGCGGCGGGGTAGACCTTCCACTGGGCGCGGGGGATCTGGGCCACCAGGGCCCGCATCGTCGCCAGCGGGACGAAGTTGTCGCGCGCCCCGGCGACCACCAACGTGGGCACGGCGATGGTCGGCAGGACATCGGCGGCGCTGTGGCGCTGGGCCTCGTCGACGACCGCGAGGAACAGCTCGGGGTTCATCGCCGCGATGCCGCGCATGTACAGCTCGAGGTCGGCGACCTCGATGCGCTCGGCGTTGACCTGGCCGCTGCGCAGGCTGAGCTCGCGCGAGAGGGGCGAGGGCAGCCACTTGCGCCACGTACGGGTCGTGACGTCGCGGGCGATCTTGGTGGCCGCGAGCGCGAGCGGCAGCAGGCGGCGGAAGTTCTGCGTGCCCTGGAAGCTGTCGAGCACGCGGCCGCTGGGCCCGGCGAGCGAGAGCAAGCCGGCCACGCGTTCGCGGTGCCGGCGGTACAGCTCCAGCGCGACCGGGAAGCCCATGGAAAAGCCGACCGCGACCACCGGGCCGATGCCGAGGTGCTCGCATGCCGCCGCGGCGTCGTCGGCCAGCGTGGGAATGCTGAGCCGCCACGGCCGCGGTGGGTCGGGGGATTGTCCATGCCCGCGATAGTGCATGAACACGACGCGCCGCTGCTCGCTGAGCAGCGGCACGATGCGTTCAAAGGCCCATCCTGCACAGCCGAGGCCGTCCAGGATCAGGATCGCGGGCGGGGAGCGTCCTTGGGGCCGCTGACGAAGAGGCGAATCGAGGCCCCGTCGTCGCGCCGCAGGCGAAGCGCGAGCGGCCCCGCCGCAAGGGGGTCGAGAGCGCGGTTACTCGTTCCGCCCGCGCTCGTCATCCGGGGCGTCATCCGCGAGCTCGTTGACGCTGGGGTACTTCATGATGTCCTTGCGCGCGATCTTCCAGGCTTTCTGGACGATCCACGAAAGCGAGCGGTCTTGGCGATTCGCCTCCTCCTGGATCTCCTTTAGCATTTGTTCGGGGAAATAGAGCGACTGCTTGCGCTTGTCCGAGCTAGCCATGCCGATGTGGTCTCCGCTGGTGAAAATCGCGGAATTTAGGGTAGGCTTCGCGGCGTTTGGCTGTCAACCGCGAGCATGACGCCGACCACGGCGCGCCGGGGATGGACGAGGGGACAGGACCGGCCGCCGAGGGCGCCTCGCCGCCGCCGATCCGCGCGGTTTTGGCCGCCTGCGGCCGGTTGCGGGGCGACCGGACTCGGCCGCGGACGAAGGGGCCGCGAGCGAGGCTGAAGGCGGTACGGACGGCCGTTCTGCGCGTGCGCAAGCGCGGCGGGAACAGCGACGCGGGCTCATCCTGGCGGCCGCCACCCAGGTGTTCAAGGAGAAGGGCTACCACGCGACGTCGGTCGGCGACATCATCGACGCCGCCCGGATCGCGCGCGGCACTTTCTATCTCTACTTCACGAACAAGCGTGAGATCTTCGCCGCTCTTTCGGCGGGGTTTTTGGCGGTCATTCGCGGCAGCGTCCGCAAGATCTCGCTCGACCCGACCGAGGGCGAACCGCTGGCTCAGATGCGGGCCAACTTTCGCCGTGTGATCCACACCGTGCTGCAGCACGAAGATCTCGCGACGATCGTGCTCCGCGACGACGCGCTCGATGCCGAGGCGCGGGCGCAGCTCGACTTGTTCTACGAGCAAGTGATCGGACTGATCGGACAGGCGGTCCGCGTCGGGCATCGCCTCGGGATCGCGCGCGAGTGCGACGAGACGATCATCGCCGTCAGCGCTCCGGTGCGCTGAAAGAGATCCTCACGCGCATGCTCGCGGGACGACGCGCGACCTCGACCGCGCCGACTGCGCTCGCGGGCGAAGCGAGCGAGCCTTCGGCGTCGTCGGCAGCGAGCGGGCCAGACGACGCCGGTGTCGCCTCCGCGGCGCCGGCCACGCCCTTCGCCGATCCAGATCGGCTCGCTGACGAACTCCTGAGCTTCTTTGTCCGCGGGGTGTTTACCCAGGACACTCGCTAAGCTACCCTGCCGCCCCATTCTGGCGGTCCGCCCTGGACAACCTGCGAGCCCGGGCCCCACACTGCCTGACCGGGGATCTGTTCGGTGCGCACCCCAGAGAGGACGGAGTCGTCACGATGGCCTTGACGAAAGCTCAGAACGAGAAATTCCGCGCGATGCTCATCGAGCGGAGGAACGCCCTCATCAGTCAGGCACAGCGTACGCTCGAGAGCGACATGGTGCTGTCGCCCGACGATCGCTTCGACGAGGTCGACCAGGCGTCCAGCGAGTACATGCAGGCGTTCAGCTTCCGCCTGCGGGGGCGCGAGAAGTTCTTGATGGAGAAGATCGACCTCGCGCTCCGCAAGATCGACCAGAACACCTACGGCACCTGCGAGGAGTGCGAGGAGCCGATCTCGCTCAAGCGCCTGCAAGCACGGCCGGAGACGCCGCTGTGCATCCAGTGTAAAGAGGCGCAAGAGAAGGAAGAGGCGGTCTACGCCGAAGAGTGACCCGCGACGATGGCGCCCGAGCTGTTCACCCTCCCGGGTCTCGGGTGGGCCATCACGCCGTATGGGCTCGCCGTCGCCGTCGCGCTGGTGACGGCCTGGCTGCTCTCCCTGCTGCTGGCTCGCCGCGACAAGCTGCCGACCGAGGTCCTCGGCACGGTGTTCGTGCTGTCGGCGATCGCCGGGCTGCTCGCGGCGCGCGCGAGCTACCTGCTGCAGCAGGGCCAGGCGCTCGAGCTGTCGCACCTGCGCTCGCTGCCGGCCGGCGGCCTGGCAGTGTTCGGCGGGCTGTTCGCGGCGCTGGCGGTGGCGGCGATCGGCTGCCGCCGCTTCCGCGTGCCGACGCTCGCCTGGCTCGACTGCTGGGCGCCGGCGGTCGCGCTCGGCGGGGTGCTCGAGCGCGTCGGTGCGTTCTTCGCCGGGGCCGACTTCGGCATGTACGTCGGGCCAGGTGACTTCGGACATGTCCTCGGGGTCACGTACCCCGCGGGCTCGCCGGCGTTCCTGCTGCACACGGCGGCGTTCCCCGGGCTGCCCGGACTGAGCGAGGCGACGTCGGCGCCGGTGCATCCGGTCCAGCTCTACCTCGCGGCGACCTGCGCGGTGGCGCTGGGGGTCGGCCTGCTGATGCGCCGGCTCCGGCGGTTCTCGGGTCAGACGTTCCTCGCGGTCGCGGCGGTGTTCCTGCTCGGCCGCGCGGTGCTGTTCGAGCCGCTGCGCTTCGACGCGTCGCCGCTGACGCTCGGACCGCTGCGGCTGCATCAGGTCTCGGGCCTCGGGCTGTTGCTGGCGGCCGCGGTCGCGTGGTGGATGCTGTCCGCGCGCGCGGCGGCGCAGCCGGGCGTGGCCCGGCAGTGGGAGGGGGCCCGTGGACGCCGCGAACGTGACGCGCCCGGCGATCCCGGTGGTGGTGATCCACGGGGCTCTGCGCTCGCGCGTGGGCCTGTGGCCGGTGGTCCGGTATCTGCGCAACCGCGGCTTCCAGGCGGCGGCCTTCGGCTACGCGACGCGCAGCGACAGCCTCGAGCGCCACGCGGAGCGGCTCGAGCAGTTCATCGCCACCTGGCTCGAAGGCCAGAAGGTGCCGATGCTCGGGATCCTGACCCACAGCATGGGCGGGCTGGTCGCGCGGGCCTACCTCGCGCGGCCCGGCGCGGCCGAGCAGGCGCATCGCCAGCGCGTGGCCATGCTGGCGCCGCCGAACCAGGGCGCGGCGCTGGCCGCCCGCTTCCGCGGGTTCAAGCCGTTCCGCTGGCTGTACGGCGCCGCGGCCGATGTGCTGCAGCCCGATCACGCGGCCACGCTGCCGCCGCCGCCGACGAGCGCGCAGGTGCTGATCCTCGCCGGCGGCAAGCACAAGGGCGAGCGCGGCTATTCGCGCTGGATCGCCGGCAACAACGACGGGCTGGTCGGCGTCGCCGAGACCGCGCTGCCGGGGATCGATCCGGAGCTGGTGGGCGGGGCCCACAGCGTGCTGCAGTGGCGCCCGGCGGTGCTGGCC
Source organism: Nannocystis pusilla (assembly GCF_026626665.1). GTDB lineage: Bacteria > Myxococcota_A > Polyangia > Nannocystales > Nannocystaceae > Nannocystis > Nannocystis pusilla. The sequence continues at coordinate 3,144,357 of NZ_JAPNKE010000002.1, read as the reverse complement.
CGCGCGGCGGCGTTCCTGGCCGCGACCGAATGAGCAGAGCGCCCGTCCGGTGGCGGGCTCGAGGAATTGGGGCGGGGCTCACGGCGTGCCGCAGCGGCGCCGGGTGGTACCGACCGAATGAGTGGCTGTGGATATGTCGATGAGGACATGTTCGATGGGACATGTCCTTATCGACAGTCGCGCGTCACATCGGCAGCGGCGGGGCGCAGGTCGAGACGCCGGCGCCGACGATCCGGATGGGCGCCTGGGTGAGCAGCGTGAGCGCCTGGTCGCTGTCGTCGCTGTTGTCGAAGTCGAGGTGCCAGACCTCGCTGTTGGTGACGAAGTCGCCGGTGGAGGTGAAGAGGTAGAAGTCGCCGCCCCACCAGGCGAAGGCGAACGCGCTCTCGCTCTGCAGGCCGGGCAGGGGGAGCACGTCGATGATGTCGCCGGTGGCCTTGTCGTACTCGGTGAGGAGCGCCGGCGACGAGCCCTGGAACGCGAACAGCCGGCCGGTGCCGGTGCCGGTCAGCTCGCCCCAGGCGTAGTCGATGCCGGCGATCGTCGACAGCTCGAGGGTCTGCGGATCGATGACGCCGAGCGCTCCGACGTCGGGACCCTGGAGGTCGGGGGAGATGCCGGAGTGGGCGTAGAGCTTGTCGCACGGGTCGTTCAGGCTGTTGGCGACGAAGGCCATGCCGAACTGCGGGAACATCGGATTGTCGGGGACGAAGCCCGGATCCTTGCACTCGACCGGGTCGCTCGCGTCATTGAGATCGACGGTGTAGAGGTCGCCGTTCCAGTACTGAATCCAGGCGCGACCCTTGCGGCTGACGCCCATCGAATAGGTCTCGGTCATGCCGCCGCAGTGGATGTCGGCGATGAAGGCGAACGAGCCGGACTTCGGATCGAAGCTCCACAGCGAGCCGACATCGGACAGGACGTACACGAGCTCGGTGCCCTCGGCGCACGGACAGCCGGCCTCGGGCTCGTTGTCGGCGCCCGTCATCTCGATGCCGGTGGTCGTCGGCTGATCGCCGCTGTCCCAACCGCCGGCGGTGTCGCCGGTCCATCCTGCAGTGGCGCCGTCGGTGGCGGAGACGAAGCCGTTGGCGCCGTTGCTGTCGTCGTCGTCGTCGTCGCCGTCGCTGTCGCCGTCGCCGAACAGGCCGATGGGGCAGGCGGGGAGGAACAGGGTGGTGACGAGGAGCCCGAAGAGGCGGACGCTGCGCATGGTTTCCACGATAGCGAAGATCGCCGCGCGGGCCCGTGCTCGCCCGTCCGAGCCGGTTCCGGGGCGGTTCTCGCCCGCCGAAGTCCGACCGCCGTCCGACGCTTCCCGGGCGTTCACGGCCGCCGGCCGGAGGGCCGTGATCGCCGACGCGCGCGTCGCTTCGCCCGACCGAGATCGGCCCCGTCTCGCCGCTCTCGCGCCTCGATCTCGAGCGGCGTTCCAGCGCGACGCCGTCGACGATCGCAGCGCCGCCTCCGCCTGTGCCAAGGGCCAGGCGCGGATCGTCGGGCGCATGTGACCCATGGCACCTGGCCTTCCCGTGCTGGCGCTTGGGGCATGCCTGAAGGTTCTGGTGCGCGATAGGACCGTTGGAGGCGGTCCCGAAGGACAGGTCCCAGAGGTCCTGTCGCTGGGGCCGGGTTCCCCCATGAGTTATCTCCATTGGGAGACTGTTCTAAGCGCCAGGAATCATGTGTCATGGTCTGACTCTCCCCAATCCACCACAGATGAGCGACGGGACCATGAACGAGAACGAAGTTGCACAAGAGATCGGCAAGCGCATTCGCCAGTGGCGAATGAATACGCCGCCGCCGAAGACGCGCCGCAAGCGGCAGAACGAGACGGGCTGGCGGCCGCACATGACGATCGAGGAGCTCGCCAAGGCCACCGGGCTGACGGTCACCACCGTCAACAAGCTCGAGCTCGGCTACAAGGCCCCGCGGATCGAGTCGCTGCTGCTGCTCTCGCAGGCCTTCGGGTGCGACCCCAGCGAGCTTCTGCCCAAGACGAAGCACCGCAACAGCGGCAAGTCCGAGCTCCTCAACGAGCTGGCCGCCGCCGCGGGCCAGCTCGGCGCGAAGCAGCTCCGCGAGCTCATCAAGCAAGCCCGCGGGATGGAGCCGGGCTGAAACCCGGCGGCAGGCCGCGGTTTCGCACCGCGGCCGCCTGCCCGCCAGTCCAGTTCAGGCTGGCGGAGCTCAACGTGGGGGCTTGCGGTCGGGAGCGAGGAAGGCTATAAGGCGCCTCCACCCGCTGCGGGCGCGTAACTCAGCGGTAGAGTGCCACCTTCACACGGTGGAAGCCATAGGTTCGATCCCTATCGCGCCCACAACTGAATCTGCCCAGTTCATGGGACGAGAGCCGCCGCAGGGCGGCTCTCGTCGTCTGGTCGCCCGGCTGGCCGCTGGGCAGACGCGAGGCGTTCGCGGCGCTGCGCTGGCGGCGCTCGTACGGCGCTGGACTCGGGGAGCCCCGCGGGCGCGAGGGCAGCGCGCGCATCGCGGATGGGCGTCGCCAGTCGACGGCGTTCCGAAGGCGTCGGGCTCAACGAGGCGGCGGCTCGCGGCGTCGCGCCATCGTGCGGGTCCAGTCGATGTGTCCGAAAGGACATGGTGTCTCCCAGGCCCGGTGCGGGTGAGCAAGGAGCGGCGGCGCCCGAACGTCTCCCGGCGAAAGCGCGGGCTGTCCGAAAAGCCATGCGAAGAGTGTGCGAGATTGATACTTGTTGACGGGGCGGCGGCGCACCATCGCGGACTCGTCGGCGTCCGATCGGCCTGTCTGAAAGGTCATGTGCGTTCTTCGGTGCGCTGAACCTTTTGGCCCGAGCGTGGTTCCGTATTGAAGGTCGTCGCAGCTCGACGGCCTTCCAGAGCCGCTGTCCGAAAGGGCATACGCCGCTCTGCGGTGCGCGGATCCCCTGAGGTTTCTTCGCGGCGCGACGGTTCTTCTCCTGTTCGCCGGGGAAGCATCGGGGGCAGGCGGGAATGTCGGCGGCTGTGCACAGCCATCTGCTCTTCGGCGAACGGTAAGGCCTGGCCGAAGGGTCATGGGGTGTGCTTCGGTGTGCTGATGCTCCTGAGGAGTCGTCGCAGTTCGACTGTTCCTGCAGGTCCGTCCGGGAGGCGCTGCGTGCGCCCAGAAAAGACTGGCGGTGGTGCGAGGTTCGGCCTGTCCGAACGGCTATGGGGCGCTCCCGTGTGGCGCCGCTCCTCGTTTCACGTGCGTCGTGGGCTGATGACGTCGCGGGTCACGAGATACGGCGTGTGGCGCCGTCGTCTCGTCCGGGCGACGAGCGGCCGGATTGACGAGCGACGTGAATGGCGGGACGTCGCGGGTCGAGGAACGGCGCAGTCAGGACCCGCGCCCGGTCTCAGCGGCGCCGCGCCAGCGCCTCGGCGCGCGCGTCGACGGCGTCCTTCGCCTCCTTGAGGCCGACGCCGTGGACCTCGCGGAAGCGCTTGATCGCCGCGATTTTTGCTCGCTGCGCAGCAGTTGATCGATCTCCGCCTCGAAGGCCGAGAGCGCGGGGCCGGACGCCTGCGTGAACTCCCAGCGGAGGGCCTCGATCGCGGCGCGGGCGGCGAGGAGCGTGCCGCCGTGGCGGGCGCGGTGACGGCGAATGGCCTCGATGGTCGCGCCGTGGCGCACGAGCTCGCGGATGTCGGCGTCGGTCACCCGGCGATCCTACGCGGGTCGGCGGCGCCGGAGGAGGAAAACCGCCGCGAGGCCCGCGGGCGCGGCCGCGAGGAGCAGCCACGGCCATCTTGGCGGCGCAGGAGCGATCGCGGGTTCCGGCGCGGCGGTGATGGACGTCGCGGCGGGCGGTGGGGCGGGCTGCGGCGCAGGGGCGGGCGCGAGCTCGGGCCGGCGGATCGTCAGCGCGGTTCTGCGCCGGTGCGCCACGAAGTCGAGCGGCGGCGTATCTGGCCGCGAGGACATGTCCTGAAAGACAACATGGCCGAGCAGCCGGTGGCCGCCGGCGAGGCGGGCGAGCAGCGGCAAGCGGACGGTGAAGGCGTCGATCGGGCGGGGGCAGGTGAAGCCGACCGAGACCGCGAGGCCGTCCTCCTCGACGAAGGTGAGCTTGTCGACCGCGCCGGGGCAGGCGACGGCGCCGAGGGAGATCTGGATGCCCGCGAGGACCTGTTCGCTGAGCAATGTCTCGACGGACAGGAGCTCCATTTCGTCGAGGTGGCCGCTGCGGTCGGCGTCGGCGCCGGGCACGAGCTCGACGATCTCCGGGCGGGCGAACACCAGCTCGGCGCTGAGCCGCGCGTCGGCGACTCGCAGCTCGGCTTGCGACAGGCCGCGCTCGTGCGCGTCCGCGGGGGCAGGGGCGCCGAGGCCGGCAACTGCGACGAGGGCGGCGCGGATGCGGAGGCTGGGACGGCCGGGGCGGAGCAGCACGGGGTCATGGGACGCGAGCGGGCGCGCCCGTGCAAGCGGGACTTTCGGGGCCGCGCTCGGCCCGCTAGCCTGTGCGAGTGACCGATGGGCCCCTGAGCTTGACCAAAGTGACGGCGTCGATCGGCGGGGCGCTGCTCGCCGCGTCGTTCTTCTTGCCGCTGGTGGACGTGCGCGCCGGGGGCCCGGCGACGGCCGACGTGTTCGGGGTCGAGGCGATGCGCCGCCACATCGAGGGCTCGCGCGAGCTCGACAGCGTGAAGCCGCTGATCGCCCCGGCGCTGCAGCAGCTCGATTCGTTCGGCGCCGGACCCAGCCTGCGCAACCTCTCGCGCCTGGTGGCGGCGACGAAGGAGATCGTCGACACCGTGGTCGCCACCGGCGTGGCCCCGGCCGAGGCGCAGGTGGCATCGACGGCGCTCGGCACCACGCGCCTGGCGTTGTGGCTGGTGCCGGTGGTCGGCGCGTTCCAGGCCGTGATCCCGCTGCTGACGCGCTTTCGCGGCTACGCCGGCTTCTTCGGCCTCGTGGCGCGGTTCAGCTGCGGGCTCCTGTTCGTGACGCTGGCCCTGATCCCGCTGCTCGGAGCCCCGGAGGCGCGCCCGTTCCTCGGCTCCGCGGTCTACGCCGCGCTGTTCGGCGGCGGGCTGATGATGGTGGCCGGGGTGTGCGGGGTGACCCGCGACAATTTCGTGCTGGTGCTCGCGGCCCAGGCCGCCGTGTTCGCGGCGATGGTGTTCGGGCTGTGGTCGCTGGTCGAGGCGGCGCAGCGCGCGTTGTGATCGGGGGACATGTCCTGAGGGGCATGTCTTGAGGGAAAGGTCCTCGGGGGCATGTCTCGGAGGACGTGAGAAGTCTGCGCCGCGCCGGGGCGGTCAGAGGTCGGCGAGGAAGGCGGTGAGCTCGTCGCGGCGGGCCATGACGTCGCTGTAGCCGAGCTCGAGCAGGCGGCGGACGTAACCTGGCTCGAAGGCCAGGTACGAGAGGAGGTCCCAGCCGCGCTCGCCGGTGGCGCCGATGCCCCGCAGGAGGTAGCGGACGACCCGCGGGAACTCGTCGTACTGATCGACCGCCATGCGCCCGAGGTCCTGCGAGGGCTGGAGGGCCAGCACGGGGATCGCTCGCAGGCGGCCGGGGATGTCGGCGTGGCGCTCGAGCGGGACGTGGGCGATGGTCCGATTGATGCGCTCGAGCAGCTCGAGGTCGGCCTCGAGCGAGTCGAGGAAGACGGCGTTGAGCAGCACGCCGACGATGTCGGCGACGGCCAGGCGATCGCTGCGGGCCTCGTCGTTGAGCTGGAGCGTCTGGTCGCCGGTGCGGGCGTAGCGGATGCCGATCGCGAGCAAGCGGTCGGCGCCGAGGTGGATCGCCGGGCTCGTGGGCGCGTGCATGCGGACGCAGCCGTCGCCGTGGAAGGCGCCGTCGATGGCGACCGGCGGGAAGAACAGCGGGATCGCGGCGCTGGCGAGCACGTGCTCGAGGCGCACTTCGTGCGTCGCCCGAGCCGGTGCTCCGCACCCACGGACGGGCTTCGGCGTCGGCCTCGAAGAAGGTGACGGCGGTGCCGGTGAGATAATGGTGGCGGTGACCGCGAGTCCGCGCAGGCGGCCGGTGCTCAGGTGCTCGCCGATCCGCGTCAACGGCAGACGCTCGGCCAGCAGGCCGCGCAGCGGCGCGGTGTCGAGGAGGAAGTTGGTCGGGCTCGCGCCGAGCAGGCCGCCGAGGCTGAGGTCGCGCAGCCAACTGGAGCCGATCGCGGCCAGCCGCGGCATGTCGGTCCGGTAGACGTGGTCGGGCGTGAGCCGGTGCCAGAAGTCGCGCAGCATCCGGGCGGCGCGGGGGAAGTCGTCGGCGTGCGCGGCCAGGAAGGCGGCGTTGATCGCTCCGGCGGAGACCCCGGCGAGGACGCGGAAGGGCAGCTTGCGGACGCCGGCGAGCTCGGCCAGGGCGTGTATGGCGCCTGCCTGGTAAGCGGCTCGCGCTCCGCCGCCGGTGAGGACGAGCCCGTAGGTGGCCACGTCGGCAGGCTAGCACCAGGGCGTGACGTGCGGGCATACTCGCGAGCGCGTTGAACGACCCCACGAAGGCCGCCGAATCGAATGCGCACGGGCTGCGCGATGCGTTTCACCAGCACTTCGCCACGGTGCGAGCCGCCGCCCGCCTGTTCGGCATCCCGTCGTCCGTGCTCGACGACGTGGCCCTGCAGACGTTCGTGATGGCCCACGGGCGCGGAGAAGACCTGCGCGAGCCGGCGATCGCGCGCGCTCGGCTGGTCACGCTGACGCGCCGCGTGGCGGAGTGGTACCGCGAGGAGCTGCCGGCCTCGACCGTGGACGTGCCGACGGAGTTCCCCGGCGCCGACGTGTTGACGCGCTTCCTCGCCGGTCTCGCGCCGCAGGCGCGCGAGGTGTTCGTGCTGTCCGAGCTCGGCGGTCTGCGAGTCCCGGAGATCTCGGCCGAGCTCGGCGTCGGCTTCGAGACGGCGCGGGCGCAGGTGGTCGAGCTGGTGCGGGACTTCGCGGCGGCCACGGCGGTGGCCGGCGCCGAGGAGGTGCTCAACGATCTCGTGCGAGTGCTCGATCCGCCGCCGGTGCAGCGCGATCTGCAGCTGGCGGCGCTGGATGCTCGACTCGCGCCGCGGTCGCTGACGCCGGAGGGGGCCGAGCCGCCGCACTCGCAGTGGGTGATGCCGATCAGCCTGCGACGGGCCACGAGCGAGCCGCTGCCGGCGGCCGGGTCGGAGCTGGCGCAAGGGACAGGTCCTGCAGGGACAGGCGGGGATGGTCGCCTCGGGCGCGGGAGGCTCGGCGGCCGCGGGGACAGGCGCGGCGGGACCGGGCGGGTCGCTGCTCGAGGTGGCGGGGCTGAGCCCGGGGGGGCTGGTGGCCGGTGTGGCGCCGGGCGGGCCGGGGGAGGCTTTTGCCCGTGGGCCGGGTGACGGCCAGGTGGGCGAAGGGAGTGCGCCTGCAGCCGCGAGCGGGGCGAGTGAGCAGATGACCGGAGGGACAGGTGGTGCGTCTGCGCGGACCCCGTCGCCCGGGCTCGGCGCGAATGCGCAGATGACCGGAGGGACAGGCTCTGCATTGACGGGCGCGGCTCCGGGTGGCATCGGCCTCGGAGGTCCGGGTGTTGCGGCCAGCGCCGGGCCGGGGGCGAGCGGGCAGATGGCCGGAGGGACAGGTGGTGGGCCCGCGTGGGCACCGCCGCCCGCTGTCGGGGCGAGCGGGCAGATGGCCGGAGGGACAGGTGGTGGGCCCGCGTGGGCACCGCCGCCCGCTGTCGGGGCGAGCGGGCAGATGGCCGGAGGGACAGGTGGTGGGCCCGCGTGGGCACCGCCGCCCGCTGTCGGGGCGAGCGGGCAGATGGTCGGAGGGACAGGTTCGGCACCGAGCGGCGGCATCGCGGGGGCGCCGGGGAGCTGGCCTGCTCCGCCCGGGATCGGCGCGGGGCCGCTCGGGGCGAATGCACAGATGGCCGGCGGGACAGGTGGTGGGCCCGCGTGGGCACCGCCGCCCGGGATCGGCGCGAGTGGGCAGATGTCCGCAGGGACAGGTGCTGGACCGAGCGGAGCGGGGCCCGGTAGCTGGCCTGCTCCGCCTGGCAGCGGGCTGGGGGGACCAGGTGCTGTGCCGGGCGCGAATGCACAGCTGGCCGGAGGGCCAGGCGGTGTGCCGGCGGGGGGACCGCTCCCGGGGATTGGCGGGAGTGCGCCGGGGGTTGGCCTGCTCCGGCCGGCATCGGTCCGGCGGCGCAGAGCGCAGCGGGCGGGCCTTTGCCGGGGATGAATGCGCCGCCGGCGGGTGCACCCGTTTGGGGACCGCCTCCCGGGATTGGGGGGAGTGCGCCAGGAGGCTGGCCTGCTCCGCCCAACATGGGCTCGGAGGCTGGTCACGCACATGGGCCGGGCGCAATTGCACAGGGGGCAGGAGGGCCCGGTGCGGGGCTGGTGGCGCCTGCGGCGGCTGCATCGGGACCGCCAGTGGGTGGAACGCCGTCGCCCGTTGCGCCGGGCGGGGCGCCGATCGCATGGGGACCGGCGGGGAACCCCGGCACGCCCGGCATCGTGATGCCACCGCCGGGGGCTGGGCCGGGGAGTGCCGTGCCGGGGAGCGGGGCGCCGATCGTGGTCGGTGCAGCGGTGGCAGGGCATGCGGTGCCGCCAATGCCTGCGGAGACAGGTCCCTCGGGTCATCCTCCGGGAGGGTTGATGGCGCCGGGGACAGGTCCCTCGGAGCAGGTGTTGCCAGGGCAGCAGGGGGCGCCGCCGACCGCGGGCTCGCCGCCAGTGCCCCAGGGGGCGGGGGTGGCTCCCGGGACAGGTCTCTCGGGACAGGTGCCGCCGGGGGTGTTAGAAGCCCTTGGGACAGGTCCTTTGGGGCAGGTGTTGCCGGGCCAGCCAGGGGCGCCGTTGTCGCTGGTGCAGCCGGGGCCGATGATGGCCCCTGGGACAGGTCCTTGGGGACAGCCTCCGACAGGGCAACCGGGGGCGCTGCTTTCGCCTGGACAGCAGGGAGCAGCGGCTCCGGGGACAGGTCCTTGGGGACAGGCCGCGCCCGGGCCCCAAGTCGCGCCGCCGATGGGCGGCCCGCCCGGGCCCCATCCGTGGCGCCGAGCGGGGGACCGCAGGGACCCCAATTCGGGCCGATGGGCGGCCCGCCGGGACCCCGCTCGCGCCGATGGGCGGACCGCTCGGGCCCCATCTGGGCCGATGGGCGGACCGCAGGAATCTCAATCCGCGCCGATGGGCGGCCCCCCGGCACCCCAATTCGGGCCGATGGGCGGACCGCCCGGGCCCCATCTGCGCCGCCGAGCGGGGGACCGCAGGGATCTCACTCGCGCCGCCGAACCCGCCGCCGGGGCAGCAGGGCGGGGTCGTGGCTCCCGGGACAGGTCCGTGGGGACAGGTCCCGCAGGAATCTCAATCCGCGCCGCCGAACCCGCCGCCAGGGCAACAGGGCGCGGTGGTGGCTCCGGGGACAGGTCCCTGGGGACAGGTCCCGCAAGGGCCTCAGTTCGCGCCGCCGGCGGGGCAGCAGGGGCCGGTGGCAGCTCCCGGGACAGGTCCTTGGGGACAGGTCCCGCCGGGGCCGCAACCCTTCGCGCCGCCGATGGTGGGGCAGCCGCCAGGGCCGCCCGCGGCAGGTCCCTGGGGACACCCGCCGAGGCCGCAGCCGGCAGCGGCGGGACGGCCGGGGCCGCAGCGCTCGCGCTCGATCGTGGCCGACCTCGACGTGCCCGAGCGCGACCTGAACGAGCGGCCGCGGCGGCTGATGCCCGGGTCGATGGCGCTCGTGGTGGTCAGCTTGCTGGTGCTGGGGATCGCCGGCGGAGGCGGGTATCTGGCGTGGCAGCGGTCGCAGGCGCCGGCGAACATCGAGCCGACGCTCGAGCCGGAGACGACGCCCGAGCCGGTCGCGCCGCCGCCGGCCGTGGGGCCCGAGGCTGTTCCTTCGCCGGTCGGTCCCGACCCGACGGGGCGACACCGGGACCGGCGACGCCGGGACCGACGACGCCGGGACCGACGACGCCGGGACCGACCACGACACCGACGCCGACGACGCCCGGACCGACGACGCCCAAGCCGACCACGCCCAAATCCGACAAGCCGGGCAAGACGGGGACCTCGTCGACGCCGAAGAAGCCGCCGGCCGAAAAGGCGGACTCGGGCACGAAGTCGGGCTCGGGGGGCACCAAGAAGGTGGAGAAGGTCGAGAAGGCCGAGGACCCGCTGGCCAAGCGCAAGGAGCAGGCGGACGCGGCCGATCCGGGCCGCGTGCTGGTCGAGCTCGAGTACCTCAGCGCCATCGACAAGGCGCTGAAGGCGGGCAACTGGGCCCAGGCGCTGGCCTACGTCGAGCAGCACGACAAGGAGCTGCCGGGCGGGCAGCTGGTCGACAAGTTCGACGAGCGCCGGATCCGCGCGCTGTGCGGGATGGGGCGGACCAGCGAGGCGCAGGCGAAGGTCACGCAGATCCTGGCCAAGCGCCCGAGCTCGAAGGTGAAGACCGCGCTGGCCGAGTCCTGCAAATGACAGCACCTGGGCGCGAGGCCCGATGAGGACATGTCCGCATGGACATGTCCTCCAGACCCTATGTGAGCGGCGCCGAGCGGTCGTCAGCGGGCGGGCCCATGGGCCTGTCCGGATGGACATGTCCGGTGGGTCCGATGTCAGCGGCGAGGGTCGTCGCCCGAGCGTCGTCGTCGGGCAGCGGACACGCCCGGGGGGTCCCATGCGGCGAGGGTCGTCGTCCGCGTTTGTCGTCGGCCCGGGGACATGCGCGGTGGGTAGGGCGAGGGTCGCCGACGCGCGGCTGTCGTCGGCAGGGGACATGTCCGGGGTTATGATGTGAGCGGCGATGTGGCCGGCGGGGGGTGTCGTCACGTTGTCCCAAGGGGCATGTCCGAATGGACATGTCCTCCAGGTCCTATGTGAGCGGGGCTCGGCCGATGCTGCTCTGGCCGATCGCGGCATGACGGGGCGGCCAGGGGTCGACTATCGGCGGGCGCTCCGCCGGCGATGGCAATGGGCGTCGTGGGGCGCTCGCCTGGGCGCGGCGACCAAAAGAAAATCGGAGCCGCGCGGACGCTGCTCCGATTTCAGCGGGAGGGGCTCAGGCGCGGCGGCGGGTGGCGGCCGGCTTGGCCTCGCCGGCGCCCTCGCGCGTCTGGGCGGGCTTGGCGTCGGGGAGCTTGCCCTGCAGGTCCTTCATGAGGTCGCCGAGGCTGCCGAGGCCCTTGCCGCCGCCGGCGCCCTTCTTGGCCTCCTTGGCGAAGGTCTTGAAGGCCGAGCGCTCCTCGGCGGCCGCGACGCCCTGAATGCTGAAGCGGAGCTTGCCCTCGCCGCCGCCGCGGCCGAGGACGACCACCTCGACGTCCTTGCCGACCGGGAAGGCGCGCTTGGGGTCGGCGTTGGGCGGCAGGCCGAGCTCGCTGGTCGGGACGAGGCCGCGGCCGATCTCGGTGTCGACGAACACGCCGAAGTTGGTGACCTGGCCGACCTTGCCCGGCAGCACCTGCTCGACGGCAGCGCTGGGGGCGGACTCGGTCGACTGATCGGCCGACTTCATCGACAGGCTGATCTTGAGGTCGGTCGGGCTGGTGCCGCGCGGCTCGACCGCCAGCACGCGCACCTTCACGGTCTCGCCGATCTTGATCACGTCGGCGATCTTGTCGACGCGGCCGTGGCCGAGCTCGGAGATGTGGACCATGCCCTCGATGCCGCCGAGGTCGATGAAGGCGCCGTAGGGCTGGATGGTCTGGACGATGCCCTCGAGCTCGGCGCCGACGACGAGGCGCTCGCGCACCGCCTTGGCCTGGTTCTCGCGCTCGTCCTTGAGGACGGCCTTGCGCGAGACGATGACCGAGCGGCCGCCGTCGCGGATCTCGATGACCTTGAAGAACTGCTTGGTGCCGACGAAGCGCTCGAGGTCCTGGGCGAAGCCGAGGTCGACCTGCGAGGCGGGGCAGAAGGCGCGCACGCTGCCGAGCTCGACCTCGAGGCCGGCCTTGACCGCCTTGGTGACGGTGGCCTCGACGGGCACGCCGCTCTGCAGCGCGAGCTCCAGCGACTGGGTGTCGATGCCGCCCTTGCCGATGGCGACCACCAGCTGGATGCCGTCGCCCGAGACGGACGCGACGGTGGCTCGCAGCTTGTCGCCGACCTTGACCTTGAGGTTGCCTTCCTTGTCGAGGAGCTGGGCGCGTTCGATCCGCCCCTCGCTCTTGGCGCCGATGTCGAGGAACACGCTGTCGGCGCCGATCTCGACCACCGGACCCTCGACGAGCTGTCCGGGCGCACGCGCTTGCTCAGCCTGGCGCGCGTCTGCGCACCCTGGGCTTCAAACATCGCGGCGAAGTCTTCATCTTGCTGCTGGGCCATGGGGGGCCAAGCTTGGCAAAGCCGACCCCGCGGGACAAGGGCCCGGCCTCACAAGACGGCGGCTTCGCGGCGCGCCGTGAGCCACGCACCTAGCCGGGGCGCTTCTTGCCGGGGGACTTGACCTCGAGCACGGGCGAGATGGGCTTGAGGTCGGGGAACGGCGGCAAGCTGTCGGTGACGGTGAGCGGGCGCCAGTTTTGGACCACGTCGATATAGCCGTCCAGGGTCAGCCGGATCTCGTGCGAGCGGTTGTCGCCGACGGGGACGGTGATCTCACACGGCGACTTGCACTGGAAGGCGCCGTCGACGTGGACGCTGGCGCCCTCGATGTTGGCCTTGATGAAGGCGCGGTTCTTCGGCAGGCCCTCGGAGCCGATCGGCTGCGCTGCCTTCGCCTCGGCCGGGGACGTCGCGTCGTCGCCGGCGCGCTCGTCGCCGCCGCGGAAGATCAGCGCGATCCCCACCAGCAGCACGGCGACGCCGACGCCGATGGCGATAAACAGGTTGCGGTTCGACTCCTGCGGCGGCAGGGCGCCGTTCATCGTGACCCGCTGCGGCGTGCCGACGGCCGCGAACGGCCCCGTGTGCTGGTTGCTGAGCTCGGGGATGTGGACGACGCGGCCCTCCTCGGCGGCGCGCACGGCTCCGATGGCCTGACCGACGAGTTCGGCGAACCGGCCGGCGCTCTGGATCCGCTTGGTGCGGTCCTTGCGGAGGGCGAGCTGGAGCAGCTTGGCGGTGAACTGCGAGCCGTTGCGCGGGGTCGGGACCTTGGCGCGCACGTGCTTGAGCATCGTCGCCATCGGGCTCTCGGCCGAGAACGGCGGCTTGCCCTCGATCATCTCGTAGAGGATGCAGCCCAGCGAATAGATGTCGGTGCGGTGGTCGAGGTCCGTCCCGTTGCATTGCTCGGGGGACATGTACTGCGGCGTGCCGAACACCTCGCCCGCGCGGGTGAGCCGCATGGCGTCGACGCCACCGGCGATGCCGAAGTCGAGGACCTTGACCACGGTGCTGACGCCGACGGTCTCGATGAAGATGTTGTCGGGCTTGAGGTCGCGGTGGAAGATGCCGTTCTCGTGGGCCTCGCTGAGGCTCTCGGCGATCTGCTTGGCGAACTGCAGCGCCTGCAGCTCGGGGATCTTGCCCTGCTCGAGCCGCTCGCACAGGCTGGTGCCGGTGAGCAGCTCCATCACCATATAGGGCCGGCCGTCCTCGCACTCGCCGTGCTCGAACACGCGGATGGTGGAGGGGTGGCGCAATGGGCGGTGACCTCGAGCTCGCGGCGGAAGCGGATGATGAACTTGCTGTCGGTGAGGCACTCGCGACGGACCAGCTTGATCGCTACCCGGCGATCGACGCGGTGGTCGTGGGCCTCGAACACGACGCCCATGCCGCCCTCGCCGATGACGCCGAGCAGCTCGTAGCGGCCGTTGATGACGCGACCGACATCTTCGTTGAATGAGACCTCGAGCGTCGACGAAGACGCGGCGCTGTTGGCCATCTCGCTCTTGTTCAGCGAGGCGTTCGCGGGGCGGCTCTTCGGAAGCGGGGGCATTCGTCGACTGGCTCGGGAGTGTATCGTCTTGGCCGCCACGCCACCATCGGCGCGAGGAGTAGGCTCGATTCGCGTCTCCGGCGAAATCTCCGCCCGCCGCAGCGAGCGGGGGCGCCGCCACTCAGGTGCCGTGGAAGCTGACGAACGGGTCGGCAGGGCTGCTCTGGCCGGCCTTGAGGTCGAGGTGCAGGTGATTGGCGTGTGCCCGGTCGTGATCCGGTGTAAGCAGGGTGTGTACGAGCCCGCCCTCGGTGGCGACGCAGACCAGGCCGAGGAGGAGCTCCGAGGCCGGGGCTCCCGCCGACGGTGATGCTCCGGGCCCGCGCTCTCCCGGCCCCGGGCAGCGCCGCAGCGTCCGCCGCGGATAGTGGTCCTCGACCGTGGCGGCCGCGTCACTCCCACGTCGCACGGCGTAAAGATCGAGCGCGAGGCCGAGGTTGTGCTGACTCTTCGGCTTCTGCTGCACGATCTTGCCCCGGCGCAGGGCGGAAAAATACTGCACCTCGGTGACGCCCCGGGCGTGCAGCCACTCGGCGAGCGGCACCACAGCGGCGACCAGGCGACAGTCCCACATGCGTGGGCGTCGCGCTCGAGATCGGAGCTCCACGGGATCGTGAAGGCGACCCCCGCGATCGAGCCCCGCAGACGCACGGGGATCGCGACCTCGGGCGCCTCGTCGCGATCGAGGGCGACGAACTCGACCTCGCGCTCGCGCAAGTAGTCGTGGCAGCGCGCGGCGCTCATCGCCATCAGCGCGGTCGCGTCGGGGCCCGCGGTGGTAGCGGTCGGCGTCCACACGGGCGCCGGCGCGCGCGCCGGCTCGGGGCGCGCCTGCGTAGCCGGCCGCGCAGACGGACGCGCGGCCGTCGGTCGCGGTTGCGCCTGTCCCGGAGGACCTGTCTCCTTGCACCTGGCGCTTGCGACCTGTACCAGAGCTCGGTCGCCGGCGTAGCCTTGCGGGCAGTCGGGCGGGCGGACGGCGGGCAGGCGCCAGCGCGGGGCGTTCGACCAGCCGAGCCGCCCGCTGCCGGCGGCGTCGGCGTTCGTGGGTACGAGCAAGGCGCCGAGCAGCGCGACCCTCAGGGTGGTCATAAAGGCGCTTCTGTGTGCCGATGTCATACCTGGGACGATTGTGAGGCAAGCCGCGACCTCAAGCAAAAAAACCCGGCCCGGGGCTCTCAGGTCGGGCCTAAGCTGACCGCCGAGGTCGCCCGGAAGCCATGGCCAGCGTCGATCCAAAGCAAGCTACCCCTGTAAACCCGGTTGCGAACGCAGAAAATGAGCGCTACGTCGCGCGCCACAAGATCCGCGTGGTGACGGCCGCCGCCCTGTTCGACGGTCACGACGCCGCGATCGGCGTGATGCGGCGGGTGCTCCAGGCGGGCGGCGCGGAGGTGATCCATCTCGGGCACAACCGCGGCGCCGAGGAGGTCGTCGACGCGGCGATCCAGGAGGATGCGCAGGCGATCGCGGTCAGCTCCTACCAGGGCGGCCACATCGAATACTTCAAGTACATGGTCGACCTCCTGCGCGAGAAGGGGGCCGAGCACATCACGGTGTGGGGCGGCGGCGGCGGCGTCATCGTCCCGCGCGAGATCGAGGAGCTGCACGCGTACGGGGTGCGGCGCATCTTCAGCCCCGAGGACGGGCGACGTCACGGGCTCACGGGGATGATCGACATGATCCTCGCGGGCGCCGACTTCGCCACCGCGCCGGCCGATCCGCTGGCCGAGCTGGCGGCGCTGCGCGAGCCCGGGGCGTTGACCGCGGCCGATCACAAGAGTCGGCTGGCGCGCTTGATGACGGCGGTCGAGGCCGCGGTCGCGGCGGGCGGCGAGCAGCCGCTGCTGACGGCGCTGCAGGCCGACGCGGGCGAGAAGCGGGCGCCGGTGCTCGGCATCACCGGCACCGGCGGCGCGGGCAAGTCGTCGCTGACCGACGAGCTGCTGGCGCGCCTGCTGCGTGACCACGCCGATCGGCGGATCGCGGTGGTGTCGGTCGATCCGACGCGGCGGCGCACCGGCGGCGCGCTGCTCGGCGACCGCATCCGCATGAACGCGCTGCGCGATCCTCGAGTGATGATGCGCAGCCTGGCGACGCGCGCGGCCGGGGTCGAGCTGTCGCGGGCGACCGACGACATCGTCCGGCTGCTGCAGCGCGTCGGTTACGATCTGGTGATCGTCGAGACGTCGGGCATCGGCCAGGGCGACGCCGAGGTCACCCGAATCGCCGACCTCTGCCTTTACGTGATGACCGCGGAGTACGGCGCGCCCAGTCAGCTCGAGAAGATCGAGATGCTCGACGCGGCGCAATTCATCGCGGTCAACAAGTTCGAACACAAGGGCAGCAAGGACGCCCTCCGCGACGTCCGCAAGCAGGTCCGGCGCAACCGCGACATCCCGTATTCGGTGGCCGACGACAAGCTGCCGGTGTTCGGCACCGTCGCCAGTCGATTCTTCGATCGCGGCGTCAACGGGCTGTACGCGGCGCTGTGCGGGGCGCTCAGCGAGCGGCGGCCGGACGCGCCGTGGGTGTGCTCGATCCCCGCGGAGCTGCGGGCGGTCGTGTCCGACATCAGCGATTTGATCCCGTCGGAGCGTCAACATTACCTGGCCGAGATCGTGCGACAGGTCCGCGGATACAAGGCGCGGGTCAAGCGGCAGGTCCAGCTGGCGCGCGAGATCGGGGCGCTGACGACGGCGCAGCGCCTGCTGGCCGACGAGGCCGACGCGTCGGCGTTCTCGCGCAAGCTCGAGGAGCTGCGCGGCCAGCTCGACTCCGACACGCGGCGGGCGCTCGAGGAGCTGCCCAAGCTGTTCGCGGCGTATCGCGAGCCGGAGTTCGTGGTGAAGATCCGGCAGTCGCAGGTCCGCTATCCGACCCAGGTGCAGACGCTGTCGGGCACGCTGCAGCCGCGCGTGGCGACGCCGCGCGACGACGAGCCGGGGGCGCTGGTGCGGTTCGGACTGCTCGAGAACCTGCCGGGCTCCTTCCCGTTCACCGGCGGCGTGTTCCCGTTCAAGCGCGAGGGCGAGGATCCGAAGCGGATGTTCGCCGGCGAGGGCGGGCCGGCCCGCACCAACGAGCGCTTCCATTACCTGTCGGCGGGCGAGCCGGCCAAGCGGCTGTCGACGGCGTTCGACTCGGTGACGCTGTACGGCTGGGACCCCGACGAGCGGCCCGACGTGTTCGGCAAGATCGGCGAGAGCGGTGTCAGCATCTGCACGCTCGACGACGCCAAGCTGCTGTATCAGGGCTTCGATCTGTGCGATCCGGCGACGTCCGTCAGCATGACGATCAACGGGCCGGCGCCGATCCTGCTGGCCTTCTACATGAACACCGCGATCGATCAGCAGGTCGAGCGCGAAGAGGCGAAGCTCGGGCGCGCGGTCACTGAAGCGGAGCGGGCGGTCATCGCCGATCGCACGCTGCAGGTCGTGCGCGGCACGGTGCAGGCCGACATCCTCAAGGAGGACCAGGCCCAGAACACCTGCATCTTCTCGATCGAGTTCGCGCTGCGGATGATGGGAGACATCCAGCAGTACTTCATTCAGAAGAAGGTGCGGAACTACTACTCGGTGTCGATCAGCGGCTACCACATCGCCGAGGCGGGGGCGAACCCGATCACGCAGCTGGCGTTCACGCTGTCGAACGGGTTCACGTTCGTCGAGTACTACCGGGCCCGCGGCCTCGGCGTCGACGACTTCGCGCCCAACCTGAGCTTCTTCTTCTCGAACGGCCTCGACAGCGAGTACACGGTGATCGGCCGGGTCGCGCGCCGGATCTGGGCCATCGCCATGCGCGACCTCTACGGCGCCGACGAGCGCAGTCAGAAGCTGAAATATCACATCCAGACGTCCGGCCGTTCGCTGCACGCGATGGAGATCGACTTCAACGACATCCGCACGACGTTGCAGGCGCTTTTCGCCTACTACGATCACTGCAATAGCCTGCACACGAACGCGTACGACGAGGCGATCACGACGCCGACCGAGGCGAGCGTGCGGCGGGCCATGGCGATCCAGCTCATCATCACCCGCGAGCAGGGCCTGGCGAAGACCGAGAACATGCTGCAGGGCAGCTATATCGTCGAAGAGCTGACCGAACTGGTGGAGGAGGCGGTGCTCGCCGAATTCCTCCGACTCGACGAGCGCGGCGGAGTGCTCGGGGCGATGGAGCGGCAATACCAGCGAGGGAAGATCCAGGACGAAAGCCTGCTCTATGAACAGCGCAAACATTCGGGCGATCTCCCGATCATCGGAGTGAACACCTTCATCAACCCCAACCGGACAGGTGACGAGGAGGCGGCCGGCCTCAACTTGACCCGCGCGAGCCACGCCGAGAAGACCGCTCAGATCGACCGTTTGCGGGCGTTTCAGGCCCGTCACGCGGAGGCGGCACCCGCGGCGCTCGAGCGGCTGCGGCAAGTCGCGTTGTCGGGTGGCAACACTTTCGCTGCGCTTATGGAGACGGCACGAGTCTGCAGTTTGGGACAGATCTCCAGGGCGTTGTTCGAGGTGGGCGGCGAGTATCGTCGCTCGATGTGAGGACTGAGGATGCAGGTCAGGTGGGATGAAATTGCCTGTGAGTGTGCAAATAGATTCCATCGTGTCCAAAGTCTTGTGCTAGCCTAACGGCCATGTCCAAGTACGACGTGTCCCTGGTGTCCGCGGTCGAAGGCCGTAAGCGCCAGATCCTGGTGGATCTGCTGCGCCAGAACTCCGAGCTGACGCTCGGCGAACTGCATCAATTGTCGAAGGGTGAGCTGGGCAAGCTCCTCAGCTCGATCACCGTCCAGGATCTCTTGAACCCCGAGGGCGCCGCCCGCGAGCCCGCGACGATCGTGGCACCGCGTGCCGGTCGCCCCGGGCGGCCCGGCCGCAAGCCGGTGGCGAAAGCGCCCGCCGAGTCCCGCCCCGCCAAGGACAGCGCCGCGGCGCCCGCCAAGGCCGGCAAGGGCGCCAAGGCCGAGCCCGCTGCCGAGGTGAACACCCGCACGCCCACGGGCCGCGAGGCGTTCGACAACAGCGTCTTCGAGGCGCTGAAGTCCATCGGCGGTCCGGCCGGCGCCGGCGAGATCCAGCGGCGCGTCGGTGGCACCAACATGCAGGTCCGTTCGGCGGTCAACCGCCTGATCGAGGCCGGCCAGGTGACCTGGACGGGCAAGGCCCGCGGCACCCGTTACCGCGTCGCCTGAGCACAACGGTCCCTTCGTACCGCTGGAGCCGGTCGCACTGTCGCCACGAGCGACCGCGCGATCGGCTTCGTCGCGAGCCGGCGTTGCGCAGACAGTTGCACACGTCCCTCCGCCCGCGGTTGCGCTACGCTGCCGTTGTGGGACGCCTGACCCGAACCTCCGTCCAACTGTCCACCCTCGCCGGAATCGTCGCCCTCGCGGTCGGCTGTTCGCGTGAGCCCAAGGGCACCACCGCGGGCGCCGAGACGACGACGACGACGTCCCCAGGGACCACCACCGACAGCGACACGTCGACCGCCACGAGCCCGACCGCCGCGACGACGTCGACCTCGGAGCCGCCGCCGACGACGACGATGACGATCGACGATATGGGGAGCGTGGGCGGGCAGTGCAACCTGTTCATGCAGGACTGTCCGGCCGACCAGAAGTGCACCGCGTGGAACGAGGACGGCGGGCCGTTCCCCAACGGCACGCGCTGCGTCCCGGTCGACCTCAACCCCGCGCTGCCGGGCGAGGACTGCGTGGTGCCGGGCAAGTTCGGCGACGGCATCGACAACTGCGACAGAGGCTCCATTTGCCTCGACCTCGAGAACACCGGCAAGGCGACCTGCGTGGCCTACTGCACCGGCAACATGGACGCGCCGAATTGCCCCAAGCCCGAGGACCGCTGCGCCTTCCTGTTCGAGCCGACGGTCCCGGTCTGCTTCAGCAAGTGCGACCCGCTGCTGCAGGACTGCAGCCCCGGCGAGACGTGCGTGCCCAACGAGGCCGCCCTCGGCGCGCCGCACTTCGTCTGCATGCCGCGCGTGTTCCCCGACCTCGGCAAGTACGGCGATTCCTGCTACGCGCTGTCGGGCTGCGACCCGGGCAACCTGTGCATCTTCGGCGAGAACCTGCCCACCTGCAAAACCCCGTACTGCTGCTCGGTGTGGTGCGACCTCGAATCGCCCGACAGCTGCCTCGAGTACGACGACACGCTGAGCTGCGTGCCCTGGTTCGAGCAGGGCGCGGCGACGCCGGGCTACGAGACGGTGGGCATCTGCGGCATCATGCAGTAGCGCGTCACAGCGCCTCGATCGCCGCCGGCGTGCAGTCCGGCGGCGCCGTGCGCGGGTTGCAGCGCGACGGCGTGCCGTCCGGGATGGCGAACACGTAGTCGTACTTGGCGCCCTTCGGCGGCGGATAGTCGGTGCTGATGAAGTGCGCCCCGCTGGCCAGCGCCGCGTCGCCGCGCGCGGTGTCGCCGGCGCTCGGCTCGACGTTGTCGGCGTCGGCGCGAGTGCGCACGAGGTGCCCGGCCGCCACCGCGGCGTCGATCCGCGCCGCGTCGCCGACCGGGTCGTTGAGCGAGTGGACGGCGGCGAACGGCAGCGTCAGGTCGCCGAATGCGTCGGGGAAGAGCAGGCGCCCGGCCGTCGAGGTGCCGCCGGCGGTGTAGACCTCGCGCCACTTGCCGCCGTCGTGCAGCACCAGCAAGAGCTTGCCGCGCGCGTCGTCGATCGCCGGCCAGCCGCCCGCGGCCACGCCGTCGCGCAGATTGGCGGCACCGCCCTGGACGTCGTCGGGCACGACCAGCCGCTCCTCCGGCCACACCGACAGGACCTGCGATTCGAGGGTCGCCAGCAGCTCCTGCGCGGTGGCCTGATCGAACGCGCTCTTGACCTCGAGCATCACGTACAGCGGGTGATGCATGAGATGTCCGTCCGACCATGTCTTCAAGGTCATCAAGCAGTCGACCAGGGTGGCGCAGGTCGAGGCGGTGTCGAGCAGGTCGATGTGATAGACGGCGATCGGCTCGCCGACGCCGCCGAACCACAGGTCGAGCTCGAACTTGCGGACGCCCTGCTGGGCCAGCTGCTGATCGAGCGGCAAGTGGGTGTAGTCCCACTCCTTGACCAGAGTCCCGGGCGACAGGTGATAGCTGTTGTGCGTCCCGAGCGCCTGCAGCTGGTGGAGGCGCAGGCGGCCGTCGGGGGCGCCGGTGGTGGTCGGGGCGGTGTCGGAGGTATCGCCGGTGGGGGCGTTCGTGCCGGTCGTGGTGGTGCCGGTCGTGGTGGTGCCGGTGGTACTGGTGGTGGTGGTACCGGCGTCGTCGGTGGTGGTGACGACGGGCGCGCCGCAAGCAGCGAGCGTCCACGCGAGGCAGCACGGCGGCACGAGGCGCGTCATGCCGCCAGCGTACCGGCGTCAGTACACGCAGTCGAGGGTGGCCTCGTGGACCACGGGGACGTCGACGCCGCCGCTGACGAAGGTGAGGTCGAGCCGGTAGGGCTGATTGCAGAAGCCGCACCCGGGGGTGGGGGCACCCTTCTGTTTCATCTGCTCCTGATGGAGCGTCTCGCCGGGGCCGACAGGGCCGCTCTGGGCCGGGAGCACGGTGATGTCGTGGACGCTCGGCATGTCGTTCGGCGACAACGTGAGCGTCGCCTTCGTCAGCTCGGCCGAGCCGGTGGCCGCGCCCTTGGTATTGTCGTAGGCGACGGTCCACCAGCCGAGGATGTTGTCGGGATCGACGATCGGCTGACAATTGGCGTAGATGACGATGTCCTGGAGCGTGATCGCCAGCGGCTCGCCGACGGGGTCGCCGGACGAGCTGTCCGAAGAGCCAGACGAAGTAGTTTCGCCCGCGGTGGTCGTGCTGTCGGGGCCCGCGGTGGTCGAGGTCGCGTCGGTGTCGGTCGCCACGCCCGTATCGGTGGAGTCGGTCGAGGTGGTGGCGAGCGTCGTCGAGGTGGTCTCGCCCAGGCTCTCGCCGCCGGAATCGGTCGAGGTGGTGGTGCTCGTGGTCGGGCTCGTGGTCGGCCCGGGGTCGGTGGGGCCGCCGGTGGTGGTGCCGGTCGTCGTCCCGGTGCCGGTCGAGGCGCCGCCGCTGTCACCGCACGCGGTCATGAGGATCGAGGCGAATAGGCCAAGGCTCGCGCGGAGTTTCATGGTCGCGGAGGGTGGCAGGCCGAACCGTGCCGGGCAAGCGCACGCCCCGGAGACCTTGTTCCGCGGGAGATCGCCCCGCGTCCTCGATCGCGCGTCGACGCACTCGATCGGCGTCTCCGCGTGTGTAAGCATGAGCCCCGCCTCCGCGTTTGCATAGCGTTTCCGCTCCCCCTTTCACCCGAATGTGAATCGAGCGCTCCATGCGTGACCACGCCAACAAGCGACAGATCCGGCGCACGGCCCCGGCGGGCCTCTTCGCCGCGATGTTCTTCCTCCCGGCTTGCACCCCCAAGACTCCGCCCCCGGCGGCCGAGACCGGCGGCGCCGAGCGGGAGACCGCAGAAACGCCGAAGCTCGACCTGTGGGCGGGCGTGCCGGCGATCGAAGCCGAGGCGAGCGACATCGCCGGCGAGTTGACGCCGACCCCCGGGCCCAAGCCGCCCCCGAGCGTGAGCGAGAAGGTCGAGCTGCCGTTCCCGCCGCCCGCGCCGCCGACCAAGCAGACGCAAGACCTCGCGGAAGAGGGTCCGCTGAAGGTCCTGCGCACCAGCCCGACCGAGAAGGCGCCCGGGCTGGTCGGCTCGGTCACCGCGGTGTTCAACCAGCCGATGGTGCCGCTGGCGTCGATCGACGACCTGAAGCTCGAGCGCTCGCCGCTGACCCTCGAGCCGCTGCCCCCGGGCAAGTTCCGCTGGCTCGGCACGCAGATGATCGCGTTCGAGCCCGAGGGCCGCATGCCGTACTCGACCACGTACACGGCCAAGGTCGTGGCCGGCGAGACGTCGACGATGGGCACCAAGCTGGCGAAGGAGGTGAAGTGGCAGTTCACCACGCCGTCGCTCGCGGTCGAGTCGATCACCCCCGGCGACTACGAGTCGGCCACGCTCGACACCGTCGTGGTGCTGCGCTTCAACCAGGCCATCGACCGCGACAAGTTGCTGGCCGCCATGCGCGTGAAGGGCGGGGGAGGGCTGGTCAGCGTCACGCAGGTGGCGCCCGAGCAGTGGGCGGGGCTGCCCGAGCCGTTCCGTTCGTACGCGCAGCAGGGCCCGGCGGAGCGCGTGATCGTGCTGCGACCGGCGGCGGCGCTGACGGCCAACACCGCCTATACGGTCGAGATCCCGGCCGGCGTGTACGGCGAGGGCCCGAACCCGAGCAAGGCGATAAGGCTCACGTTCCGCACCTACCCGCCGCTGACGCTCGACGGCCCGCGCTGCTCGTCGCAGTACTACTGGGATTGCAACCCGCAGGCGGGCCTGCACGTCAGCGCCTCCAACACTCTGGTGTCGACGCCGGACGCCGAGAAGAAGGTCCACGTCACGCCCGAGGTCCCCGACCTCAAGGTCACGGTGGCCGGCGACATCCACCTGACCGGCAAGTTCCGCGGCCTCGGCACGTACACGATCGAGGTCGAACCTGGCCTGAAGGACATCCACGGCCAGGAGCTCAAGGCGCCGTACCGCAAGACGGTCACGCTGCCGCCGCTCGACGCCTCGCTGCAGTGGGCCGATCGTCCGGTCGATCCCGCCGTGCTCGAGCCGAGCCACTCCGGCGTGCTCGAGGCCAAGGCCACCGGTCTGACCTCGGTCGAGGTCCGCGCGCGCTCGTTCGAGCCGAGCGAGATGCGCAAGATCCTGATCGACCGCCACGTCCGCTACGACGGCGAGTGGCCCGAGCCGCTCAAGTCGCCGACGTGGGACAAGCTGTTCGAGGTCCGGGAGTCACGCGTCGAGGCCGCGACCCTGTCGCTCGACACCAGGGCGCTGGGCGCCGGCGCCGGCAGGTTCTTGTTGCTCGGTGCGCGCTCGAACGAGCTCGGCAACGGCGGCTGGCACTACTATCAGTCGCTGTCGCAGGTCGTGCAGATCACCCGCCTCGGCGTGACCGCGGCGCTCGACAGCGACAGCGGCGTCATCCTCGTCACCGACATCGAGACCGGTGAGCCGCTGCCGGGCGTCGAGCTCGGCCTTCACAACATGGCGCTCGACGGTCCGGTGTGGTCGGGCAAGTCGGGCCCCGACGGGCTCGCCGAGCTGACGCACGGCACGATGTACGATCAGCCGTACATCCTCGCGCGCTACCAGGGCGAGGCGGCCTACATCCCGCTGCAGCAGACGGCCGACAACTCGTGGGGCGTGTGGATGCACGCCAACCGCGAGGACGAGCCGCGGATCTTCTTCTACAGCGATCGCCAGCCGTACAAGCCGGGCGAGACGGTGCACATGCAGGGCATCGTGCGCGAGGAGACGCGCGGCCCCGCGGGCAAGGTCCAGCTGGCGCGCCGGCACGTCCGCGAACTACACGGTCACCGGCCCGCGCGGCCACGAGGTCGCCAAGGGCGAGCTGAAGATCGGCCAGTTCGGCACCTTCAGCATCGACATCCCGATCCCGGCCGACGGCGACACCGGCAGCTATCAGTTGCAGGTCAGCTCGCCGAGCGGGCTGTTCTCGAGCGAGCGCTCGTTCTACCACGCGTTCGAGGTGCAGCAGTTCCGCGCGCCCGAGTTCGAGGTCAAGGTCGAGCGATCGGCCGAGGCGCCGCTGCTCTACGGCGACACGCTGCAGGCCGACATCAAGGCCAGCTACTTCCACGGCGCGCCGATGGTCGGGGCCCAGGCCGACTACACGCTGCGGCGCCAGGACTCGCCGTACCGCCCGCCGGGCAGCGAGAACGAGGCGTTCACCTTCGGCCAGGGCGGCTCGGAGTGGTGGATGTGGGGCGGCGACGGCGACTTCGGCGGCGGCGGCCTCTATCGCGGCAAGGGCATCGGCTTCCCGCGGCCGTACGGCAGCGGCATGCTGGTGCGCCAGGGCAGCGGTCAGACCGACGCGCGCGGCCTGCTGTCGGTGAGCCACCTGCTGGCCGCGGTCGAGACGCCGTGGGGCGAGAAGACGCCGGTGCCGCCGGCGGGGCCCAAGTCGGAGGATCCGCCGAGCGCGTCGACCTACACGCTCGAGGCCAACGTCACCGACGAGAACCGGCAAGCGATCGCCGGCCGCGCGACCTACGTCGTCCACCCCGCGAGCGAGTACGCCGGCGTGCGCGCTGATCGCTCGGTCTACCGCGCCGGCGAGCGCGCGCGGCTCGAGGCGGTGGTCGTCGACGTCGACGGCAAGCGGATCACCGGCCGCGACGTGCAGGTCAAGCTGGTGCGCAAGGAGACCTCGCGCGCCGCGGTGCAAGAGAACGGATCGTGGCAGTACAAGTACGACACGGTCGACGTCGAGGTCGGCAGCTGCGCACTGGTCTCGGCCGACGCGCCCGTGAACTGCGAGCTCGTGGTCGACAAGGCCGGCAGCTACGACATCCGCGCGCTCATCACCGATCCGAAGGGCCACAAGTCGCTGTCGAAGCACCCGTTCTACGTCTACGGCGAGGACGCGGTGGTGTGGCAGCAGGACCAGCACCGCGTCGACATGGTGCCGGACAAGCGCACCTACGAGCCGGGCGACAAGGCCACCGTGCTGGTGCGCTCGCCGTTCGACAAGGCGCGCGGCCTGGTGGTGATCGCCCGCGAGGGCATCGTCTCGCACTACCCGATCGAGGTGAAGGGCGGCGCGGCGACCCTCGAGGTCCCGATCGACGAGGCGCAGATCCCCAACGTGCGCGCCTCGGTGCTGCTGGTGCGCGGGCGTGTCGACGTGCCCGGCGCGCCGCCCGGACAGGACCTCGGGCGGCCCGCGTTCGCCGTCGGCCAGGTCGACCTCAAGATCGAGGCCACGCGCAAGAAGATCGCGCTCGAGGTCCTGCCCGAGAAGCAGGAGGTCGCGCCGAAGGACACGCTGAAGCTCAAGATCAAGGCCAAGGACGCCGCCGGTGCGCCGCAGAAGGCCGCCGTCGCGGTGATGGTGGTCGACGAGGGCGTGCTGAGCCTGATGGGCTTCCAGACCCCCGATCCGCTGGCGTTCTTCCACCACGACCGCGACCCCGGCGTCAGCCTCTACGACATGCGCCAGTTCCTGCTGGCGAAGAAGGACCCCGAGCCGCCGCCGTCGCCGGCGCCGGCGCCCGAAGAGGCGCCGACCGACGGCCTCCTCAATGGTGACACGGGGCTCGGCATGCGCGGCGCGGGCAAGGGCGGCGGCGGTGCCGGCTACTTCGGCGGCGCGCCGGCGGCCGACAAGGCGATGGCCATGCCCGCACCGACCGCGCCGATGGCGGCCGTCGTCGAGGAGCACAAGGAGGCCGAGGCGAGCAACGGGCCGATGAAGAAGGCCAAGCGGCAGGTCGCGCAGACCGCGACGCTCGACGCGACGGCGGCGATGAGCCAGCCGATCTCGCTGCGCTCGCTGTTCGCGACCACCGCGTACTTCAACGCCGAGGTCGCGATCGACGCCAGCGGCGAGGCGACCGTCGAGATCCCGATGCCGGAGAACCTGACCAGCTTCCGCGTCATGGCGGTCGCCGTGGATCCCGATCAGGCCGACCGCTTCGGCTCGGGCGAGGCCAACGTCAAGGTGCGCAAGCCGATCATGCTGCGGCCGAGCCTGCCGCGGTTCGCCAACTTCGGCGACAAGTTCGAGGCCTCGGTCATGGTCGACAACCAGACCAGCGAGCCGCAGGCGATCCTCGTCGGCACGCGCGGCAGCAACGTCGTCATCTCTGGCGAGCCGACCGTGGGCGTCGAGATCCCCGCCGGCGAGTCGCGCGAGGTCCGGTTCCCGATGGCGGTCGATCGCGTCGGCACCATGCGGGTGCAGTTCGCGGCGCTGTCGAACGGCGGCCGCGACGCGACCGAGCTGGCGCTGCCGGTCCACTATCCGGCGACGCGGCAGGCGTTCGCCGACTACGGCGTCACCGACGCCAGCATCGCGCGCACGCTCAAGGTCCCGGAGGACGCGCTGCCGGCGTTCGGCGGGCTCGAGCTGAGCATGAGCTCGACCGCGCTCA
Source organism: Nannocystis pusilla (assembly GCF_026626665.1). Lineage (GTDB taxonomy): Bacteria > Myxococcota_A > Polyangia > Nannocystales > Nannocystaceae > Nannocystis > Nannocystis pusilla. The sequence continues at coordinate 3,117,505 of NZ_JAPNKE010000002.1, read as the reverse complement.
CCGGCCTCGAGGACGCGGTCGACTTCCTCGTCGGCTATCGGTACGAGTGCACCGAGCAGCTGGCGAGCCGCCTGCTGCCGATCTTCGTGCTCGGCCCGGTGCTCGAGCAGTTCCCGATCGCCAGCGTCAGCGACCTCGCCAAGCGGCAGGCGCTCGGCGCCGAGGGGTCGCGCGGCTGCAGTCGCGGCAGAACTGGGACGGCGGCTTCCGCTACTGGGACGATCCGGCCCGCAGCTCGCCGTACCTGACCGCCTGGGTGACCTTCGCCTGGCTCGAGGGCAAGGCGGCCGGCTTCAAGGTCGACGACGGCGCGATCGACCGGGCGATGGCCTACCTCGACAACTTCGTGCGCAACGGCGAGGCGACGCCGTGGGGTCGCTACTACGATCACACCAGCCGGGCCTTCGCGCTGTGGCTGATGAGCCGCGACGGCCGCGGCAGCGACCTGTTCGAGCGCGTCTACGCCAAGCGCAAGGATATGCCGCTGTACGCCCACGCGCTGCTGCTGTCGGCCGCGCACCGCTACGGCATGACCGGCTCGCGCGACGCGCTGCTGAAGGAGTTCAGGGCCAAGGTGGTCGAGAACGCCAAGACGGCGCACTTCGCCGAGAGCAAGCGCGAGGGCGACGACGGCTACGGCCTGCAGGTGCTCATGCACTCCGACGTGCAGACCGACGCGATCGCGCTGATGGCCCTGCTCGAGGTGGCCGAGGCCGATCCGCTGCTGCCGAAGGTGATGGCGGGGATCCTCGACGACCGCGATCCGCAGAAGGGCGGGCAGTGGGGCACCACCCACGCCAACGCCTGGGCGCTGCTCGCGGCCAGCCGCTACTTCACCACCATCGAGAAGGACGTGCCCGACTACGTCGCGCGCGTCTGGCTCGACAGCGCGTTCGCGGGCGAGCGCGCCTTCAAGGGCCGCAGCATGGCGGTGGTCGAGCAGCAGATCCCGATGAAGAAGCTGATCGAGCAGAAGCCGCGCGAGCTGCTGCTGAGCAAGGACGGCCCGGGCCTCCTCTACTACCGGCTCGGCCTGCGCTACGCGCCGGCCGACCTGGCCATGAAGGCCGAGTCGCAGGGCTTCACCGTGCACCGCAGCTACGAGCCGCTGGCGCAGGGCGGGGACAAGCCCGACCCCGAGTCGGTCAAGAAGCTCGAGGACGGCACCTGGCAGATCAAGGCCGGCGCGCTCGTGCGCGTCAACCTCACGCTCGTCGCCAAGGACCGCGCCAACTTCGTCGTCGTCGACGACCCGCTGCCGGCCGGCTTCGAGGGCCAGAACGCCAAGTTCTCGACCACCCTGCGCGACGTGCAGGGCGGGGTCGAGAGCCAGTCGGTCGACAGCAGCGTGCCGTTCTTCGGCGAGCTCGGCGGTTGGTGGTGGTGGCGCCCGTGGTGGCGCTTCGACCACACCGAGATGCGCGACGATCGCATGCTGCTGTTCTCGGACCACATGCCGGCGGGCGTCTACACGTACAGCTACACCGCCCGCGCGACCACGATCGGCGAGTTCAGCCTGCCGCCCGTGCGCGCCGAGGCGATGTACATGCCCGAGCTGTTCGGCCACGGCGCCTCGACCAAGGTGCGCGTGGTCGAGTGACCTCGCGGCCCCGCCGGCGGCTCGTCCGCCGGCGGGGCTGGTCGCGGCGCGTCCCTCGTGTAACCATGGAAGCGACGATGACCGCGCCGCGCTCGCTCGTCCTCCTCCTCGCGCTCGTCGCCTGCGGCGGACACAGCCGTGGCGGCAAGCGCGACGCCGAGCCGCCGCACGGCCGCGCCGCGGCGCCTGACAATTGTTCGACGACGCCAGCGTCGAGAGCCGCACCGGCGGGGGCAGCGGCAGCGCCGAGGCCCCGATCCCGCGCTGCGGCCCGCGCGACTCCTACCAGTACGTCGCCGCCGAGTTCCGCTGCCCCGGCGGCGGCAACCCGTTCGAGGGCGACGCCGTGGCCGCCTCCAACGCGCGCGCCGGCAGCCTCGGCCCCGACGCCCGCGGGCACATGGTCGACGTGTACGAAGTGCCATGTCCCACGGGCAAGGTCGAGGTCTTCGTCGACATGTACGGCTGCCCCGAGATGGAGGCCCGCTGCTGCGCGATCGCAACCTCGCCGATCCGCTCGAGCTCGACGTCCACTTCGCCGCCGGCCGTTACGACGAGGTCCGCACCCGCTGCATCGCCCTCGCCGACGCCGCCGAGAAGCGCGGCAACAGCGACGAGGCCTCGTCGCTGAGCATCTATCACTGCGGGATCTTCACCCCCGCGCTGCTCGTGCGCGCCGGCCGGTCCGACCAGGCGGTCGCCGCCGCCGGTCAGACTTGCCAGTCGTACCCGCCGGTGTCGCCGCGCAGCGGCGTGCGCGTCGAGGTACTGGTCGGCATCGTCGACGCGATCGCCCGCATGTGGGCCGCCGACAAGGTCCCGGCCAAGGAGGGCGGCGACCGCCTCAACGCCCTGCTGCCGCAGCTGCTGCGCGCCTGCCAGGTCGACGCCGAGACCTTCATGCGCGCCTTCGAGGCCGCCGGCGGCGAGTGACTCACTTGCGCGAGCGCGGGGGCGTCCCGTCGGGCACCCAGTCGAGGGTCCTTTCGGACATGTCGATGAGGGCATGTCCGAACGTTCCTTCGAGCTCGGCCCGCAGCGCGCGCGCCAGCGCCTCGTAGTGGGCGACCTCGTTGTAGAGCTGGGCGGAGATCCGGATCAGCCGCTGCGGCGGGGCCGGCCACGGCGGCAGCGGCACCTCGATGCCGTGGCGCAGCAAGAGCGCGTCCTGCAGCGGGTCCGACGTCAGCGGCGTGACCACCTGGCCTTCGGGACCTGGCGGAAGGAACAGGCTCGCCAGGCTGCCGAGCATGTCCTCCGGCGCGGGCAGCTCGGCGCCGAGGGCCTCCGCGACGATCTTGCGGCCGGCGCACACCAGCGCGTGGTTCCTCGCCTGCACCTCGGGCCAGCCGCCGGGCAGCATCCCGCCGATCTCCTGCAGCGCCGCCGGCACGCACAGCCACGGCGTCGGGTCGGCGGTGCCGGTCCAGTCGAACTCGGCGTGCAGCCGCGAGCCGGGGCCGGAGTGGCCCAGGCCGTGGCTTATCACGGCCGGGTGGATCGCCGCCTGGCGGTCGCGGCGGACGTGCAGGATCGCCGCGCCCTTGGGCGCACATACCCACTTGTGCAGGTTGCCGGTGTAGTAGGCCGCGCCGATCGCGTCGACGTCGAGCGGCACCATGCCCGGCGCGTGGGCGCCGTCGACCAGGCAGTCGACCCCGCGCTCCTGCAGCGCGGCGACGATGGCGGCGATCGGCAGCAGCAGGCCGGTCGGGCTGGTGATGTGGTCGACGATCGCCAGGCGGGTGCGCGGCGTGAGCGCGGCGAGGATCGCGGCGACCGCCTCCTCCGGGCCGGAGATGGGGAAGGGCAGGGCGGCGGTGACGACCCGCGCACCTGTTCGAAGAGCCACGTAGCGGGCGGCGTTGTTGCACGCGTTGTAGCCGTGCGAGGTGATGAGCAGCTCGTCGCCGGCGGCGAACTCGAGCGAGCGGAGGACCGCGTTGACGCCCTCGGTCGCGTTGCGCACGAACACCAGGTCCTGCGGATCGGCGCCGACGAACGCGGCCACCGCCTCGCGCGCGGCCGCGAGCGGGGCCTGCAGATCGCGGAGAAAGAAGCGCACCGGCTCCCGCTCCATGCGCCGACGCAGCTCGTCCTGAACGGCGAGCACCGCGCGGGGGCAGGCGCCAAAGCTGCCGTGGTTGAGGAACACGACCTCGGGATCGAGGGTCCAGCGGCTCCGGAGCTCGGCTGCGGCGGGCGACATCCGCGATCCTTACCACGCCCGGAGCGCCGTATCCTCATTATACTGTCCGGGTGCTGCGCCGCGTCGTCGAGCAGATCTTCGGGGTCGCGTTACGGATCTTCTTCCGCCGGATCGAGCTCGACGGCCTGTCGCGCGTGCCCGCCGACGGGCCGGTGATGTTCGTGCTCAACCACCCCAACGCGCTGATCGACCCGGCCTTCCTGCTGTGCCTGTCGCCGCGGCCGGTGTCGTTCCTGGCCAAGGCGCCGCTGTTCAAGACACCTGTCCTCGGGGCCATCGTCCGCGCGTTCGACTCGATCCCCGTGTACCGCCGCCAGGACGAGGGCGGCGGGCGCGTCGACAACCAGGACACCTTCCGCCACGCGCGCGAGCTGCTGCTGCGCGGCCAGGCCGTCGCCATCTTCCCCGAGGGCACCTCGCACTCGGACCCCGACCTCAAGCCCATCAAGACCGGCGCGGCGCGCATTGCCCTCGGGACAGGTCTCGAAGACCTCACGATCATCCCGGCCGGCCTCTTCTACACCGCCAAGGCGCGGTTCCGCAGCGACGCCCTGGTCTACTTCGGCGCCCCGCTGAGCGTCCCGTACGCGCCGCTCGATGCCCGCGGCGAGCCGCCGCCCGGCGCCGTCGCGGCGCTGACCCGCGACATCGACGTGGCCCTGCGCGCCGTCACCTTGCACGGCGACGATCACGAGATCCTCGCGCTCGTCGAGCGTACCTCCGACATCTTCGCCGCCGCCAGCGAGGAGGCGTGGAGCGTCGCCGAGGCGTTCGAGCTGCGCCAGAGCTGCTCACCGGCCACGCCCGCCTGCGCGCCCGCGACCCCGCGCGCCTCGACGCCCTGGTCGCCCGCGTGCTCCGCTACGAGCGCGACCTCGCCGAGCTCGGGCTCGGCCCCGACCACCTCGCGCCGCACAACATCACCTTCGCCGCCAGCCTGCGCTACGCCCTCCGCAGCCTGTTCGCGCTCGGCGTCGTGTTCCCGCTCGCGCTCGCCGGCACCGCGATCCACTACCTCGCGTACCGGGCCAGCGGCATGGTCGCCGCCCGCGTCGCCGGTCAGTACGAGGACATGCTGGCCACCGGCAAGCTGCTCGCGGCCATGACCTTCTTCCCGCTCACGTGGCTGCTCGTCGGACTCGGCGCCGGCTACGCCTGGGGCCTGCAGGCCGGGCTGGTCGCGGGCCTTCTGTTCGCGCCGACCGCCGGCTGGGCCGCGCTCTACTTCTGGGAGCGCTTCGCCACCGTGCGCGCCGCGGCCCACGGCCTCGGTCTGTTCCTCGTGCGCCGCAACTTGCTCGCGCACCTCAGCGACGAACGCCGGGCCATCCGCGCCGAGATCCTCGCGCTCGCCGACATCGTCGCTTGAGCCGCCGCGAGACGTCGTCGTCTCGCCGGCCGCCGGGCCGCGAAGCGGACGCGCGCTGCCCGAATTGTCAGCGGGGTTACAGAAAGAATTTTCTCCGCGCGACCGCGATGCGCCGTGCCCGCTGTGCCGCGCGATGCCGCGCTGAGCTATAGAAACCCGGCCGTGAACGCTCCGCACACCTCGGCCGACACGCCGGTCATGCGCCAGTTCCTCGACATCAAGCGTCAGTTCCCCGACGCCATCGTGATGTTCCGGATGGGCGACTTCTACGAGATGTTCTTCGACGACGCGATCACCGTCGGGCCCGTCCTCGAGATCGCCGTCACCACCCGCGACAAGGGCGAGGTCGAGAACCCGGTGCCGATGGCGGGCGTGCCGTACCACGCGATCGGCGGCTACCTGCGCACTCTGGTCGAGCGCGGCTTCAAGGTCGCGATCTGCGAGCAGATGGAGACCCCGGAGCAGGCCCGCCTGCGCAAGGGTCCGAACAAGATCGTCCGCCGCGAGGTCGTCCGCGTCGTCACTCCGGGCGTGCTGGTCGACGAGGAGCACCTGCGCGGCGAGGAGCCCAACTACCTGGTCGCGCTGGTCCACGACGCCGCCGGCAGCTACGGCCTCGGCGTGCTCGACATCTCGTGCGGCGAGTTCTTCGTCGTCACCTGCGAGGGCGCCGGCGCGGTGCGGGCCGCGCTGTCGCGCCTCTTGCCGCGCGAGATCGTGTGCGAGCCCGGGCTGCACCCGTGGCTCGGGCTCGAGCTCGGCCCGCTGTGTCCGCGCCTCGAGGGCCGCGACCCGGCCGCCGTCGGCGCCGCGCAGCTTCCCGGGTCAAGCGCCTGCGCGAGGAGAGCGGCGGCGAGTCGCTGGCGCCGGTCGAGGAGCGGGCCGCCGCGCTCGCCCTGGCCTACGCCGAGGACACCCAGCCCGGCCAGACCTTGCTGCTGCACCGCCTGCGGCGCCAGGCCTTCGAGGCCCACCTCGTGCTCGACGACGCCTCGCTGCGCAACCTCGAGGTGTTCCGCACGCTCCGCGACGGCCAGCGCAAGGGCAGCCTGCTGTGGGCCGTCGACGCCACCCGCACCGCCATGGGCGCGCGCCTGCTGCGGGCCTGGCTCGGCGCCCCGCTGCGCGCGCTCGGGGCGATCCGCGAGCGCCATGACGCCGTCGAGGCGCTGCTCGCCGAGCCGCGCGTGCGGGGCGATCTGCAGGATCGCCTGCGGGACGTCCGCGACATCGCCCGCCTGGCCGCGCGCGCCCGCCTCGGCACCGTCAGCCCGCGCGAGCTCGCGGCGCTGCGCCAGTCGCTGGCGGCCCTGCCCGGGGTCGCCGAGCTGCTGGGCGAGCTGGCCCGCCGGCGCGCCCCGCTGCTCACCGAAGGACAGGTCCCTCCGGACATGTCCGATGGCGCAGGTCCCAATGGCCAGGCCGGAGCGTCGGCCCTGCCGGTCCTGCTCGACCTCGGCGAGGACCTGCTGCAGGACGTCCACGCCGCGCTGGTCCGCCTGCTGGTCGACGACCCGCCGGCGCACCAGCGCGACGGCGGCATGATCCGCGCCGGCGCCGACCCCGAGCTCGATCGCCAGCTCGGCCTGCGCGACGGCGGGCGCGAGGCGCTGGCGGCGATCGAGGCCCGCGAGCGCGAGCGCACCGGCATCGCCAACCTCCGCGTCCAGCACAACCGCGTGTTCGGCTACTACATCGAGGTCCTCAAGACCCAGCTGTCGCGCGTGCCGGCCGAGTACGTGCGCAAGCAGACCACGGCCAACGCCGAGCGCTACGTGACCGCCGAGCTGGCCGAGCACGAGACCGCGGTGCTCGGCGCCGTCGCGGCCGCGCTCGAGCGCGAGCAGCAGCTGTTCACCGCGCTGCGCGAGCAGGTCTCGGCCGCCGGCGATCGCCTGCTCGCGGTCGCCGAGGCGCTGGCGCGGCTCGACGTGCTGGCCGGCCTGGCCGAGATCGCCGAGTCGCACGCGTATGTCCGTCCGGACATGGTCGAAGAGCCAGTCCTCGACATCGAGGAGGGCCGCCACCCGGTCGTCGAGCGCATGCTCGACGCCGGCCGCTTCGTGCCCAACAACCTGGCGCTGCGCGCCTCGACCACCCAGGCCAACGGGGCAGGGCGCCTGATGCTGCTCACCGGCCCGAACATGGGCGGCAAGAGCACGGCGATGCGCATGGCCGCCCTGGTGGCGATCCTCGCCCACGCCGGCGCCTTCGTCCCGGCGGTGCGCGCCCGCGTCGGCGTGGTCGACCGCGTGTTTACCCGCGTCGGCGCCGCCGACGACCTCGGCCGCGGCGAGTCGACCTTCATGGTCGAGATGCGCGAGGCCGCCCAGATCTTGAGCCAGGCGACCCCGCGCAGCCTGGTCCTGCTCGACGAGATCGGCCGCGGCACCGCGACCTACGACGGCCTCGCGCTGGCGTGGGCGATCACCGAGTTCCTCCACGACCAGATCGGCTGCCGGTCCCTGTTCGCCACCCACTACCACGAGCTCACCCAGTTGCAGGCGCGCCTGGTCGGCCTGCGCAACGCCCACGTCACCGTCCACGAGGAGCGCGGCAGCATCGTGTTCCTCCACCGCGTCGAGCCCGGCCCGGCCGAGCGCAGCTACGGCATCCAGGTCGGTCGCCTCGCCGGCCTGCCCGCGTCGGTGCTGCGGCGGGCGCAGAAGCTGCTCACGCGCCTGGAGCAGGCCCAGGGCGAGGCGCGGCCGGTGCCGCAGCTCGACCTGTTCACCCCGCCCGCGCCGGCCCCGCAGCCGGCCGACAGCGTCCCGCCGCCGCTGGCCGCGATCCTGGCCGATCTGCGGGCCCTCCACCCCGACGAGCTCAGCCCGCGCAACGCCCACGAGGCCCTGCGCCGGCTCCACGAGCGCCTGGTCGCGGTCGAGGGCGGCAGCGGAGAACATGTCTCTTGAGTCATGTCTGAAAGCACAGCATCGTCCGCATTCGAGGACTCAACGCGCGCGCCCGTCCGGGGCAAGCTCGCCCTATGCCTCGCGCGCGCCTCCGCCTGAGCGTCCTCGCCCTCGCGGCCACCTCGCTCGCTTGCCCCGCGCTGGTCCCCGACCAGGACACCAGCAGCGACAGCGGCGGCGCCGACACCTCGACCTCCGAGCCGACGCCGCCGGACCTGCCGCCACCTGGCCCCGAGGACATCGTCGTCGCCACCTTCAACGTCCACCTGTTCTTCGACATGGTGTGCGACAGCGGCCAGTGCGGCGGCGGGGCCTTCGAGGAGGCCTATTCGCAGGCCGAGTTCGACTACCGCGCCGACCAGATCGCCGCCGCCATCGACGGGCTGAAGGCCGACGTCGTGCTGCTGCAGGAGGTCGAGAGCCAGGCCTGCCTCGACGCGCTCACCAAGCGCCTGCCGCAGTTCCAGACCGCCTACCTCGGCGAGACCGGGTTCGTGTCGTCGATCGACACCGCGATCCTGTCGAACTTGCCGCTGATCGAGATCCGCAGCCACGGCAAGGCCCCGATCCCGCTGCCCGACGGCGGCTCGACGCACTTCGCCCGCGACTACCTCGAGGCCCACCTCGACGCCGGCGGCCGGCGCCTGATCGCCTTCGTGGCCCACTTCAAGTCGAAGAACGACGACGACCCCGAGCGCCGCCTCGCCGAGGCGACCGCGGCGCGCGACCTCATCGACCTCGCCGCCGACAACTACCCCGACGCGCTGGTGCTGATGGGCGGCGACCTCAACGACGTGCCCGAGTCGGAGCCGCTGCAGGCGATCGAGGCCGGCGGCGGCACGGAGCGCGTCGCCGCGAGCTGGGCGACGACGACTGGACCTACGTGTACGACGGCGACACGCGCGCCCTCGACCACCTCTACCTGTCGACCCGCAGCGGCGGCGGCAGCTTCGTCAAGGGCACCGCCCGCGTGCTCCGGGACGCCGGCGCCGACGGCTGGGGCGGCTCGGACCACGCGGCCGTGCGCGGCACCTTCCGCGTCGGCGGCTGAACGCGAGCGAACGCAGGGCTGGCGTCGTCGCCGCGGTAGCGAGCGATCGAAGCAGCTCGCGGGCATCGAAGCCCAGCCGCGGGCGAGCGCAGGGCAGGGGCCAACTCGGCCACCGCGGCCGCGAGCGCTCGCACGAGCTGGCGAGCATCGAGGTTCAGCCGCGCTCGCAGGGCAGGAGCATCGACGTCCTGTCCCGCGAGCGACCTGGGCGCAGCAGAGCTCACGCCTCCGCAGCGAGCGCGCGCATCTGTGATACCATGGGTCTCGCTCTCGGCATGCGCTCCTGGCCGATCCTCCCGCTGCTCGGCGCCCTCGCGCTCTCTTTCGCGTGTGCGCGCGAGGAGTTCGCGCCGCAGCGCGCGGTGGTGTGCGAGGGCGAGGTCGGCGTCCCCGATCCGGCCCTGCGCGCGCTGCTGCTCGACATCCTCGCCGACCCGGAGGCGCACGACGAAGAGAGCACCGGGGGTGGGCCCGTGCTCACCGCGGAGTCGCTGGCAACGCTCACCGGCCTGCAGGCGGCGGGGCTGGGGATCGCCAGTCTCGAGGGCCTCGAGTGCGCGGTCAACCTCCGGACTCTCGGCCTCGCGCGCAACGAGATCGTCGACATTCGCCCGCTGACCTGGCTCGGCGAGCTGCGCGAGGTCGAGCTGTCGGAGAACCCGATCGCGCGCCACGACCCGCTGTCGCGCCTCGTCAAGCTCGAGAAGCTCGCCCTCGGCGGCGCCGACGTGAAGTCGATCGGCTTCGTCGCCGGCATGACCGCGCTGCGCCACCTCGACGTCGCGCGCGGCGAGATCGACGACCTCGCTCCGCTGGCCGGCCTCGTCGATCTCGAGTCGCTCGTCCTGTCCGACAACAAGATCGACGACATCGGCCCGCTCGCCGGCCTCCACGAGCTGTTCGCGCTCTCGCTCAACGGCAACGCGATCGGCGACATCGGCCCGCTCGCCGACCTCGAGCGGCTCGAGTACCTCGACATCGACGAGAACGCGATCGAGTCGCTCGCGCCGCTGGCGAGCCTCGGCCGCCTGCGCCGCCTCGAGGCCAACGCCAACGCCATCACCGACACCCGCGGCCTCGCCGGCAAGCCCGACCTCGTCGAGCTCGGGCTCGAGAAGAACCAGATCGCCGCGCTCGCCGACCTCGGCGGGCTCGACGGCCTCGTCAGCCTCGACCTCGACGAGAACCTGCTCACCAGCCTCGACGGCCTCGAGGTGCTGGCGCAGCTGCGCACCCTGACCGCCCGGATCAACGCCATCGCCGACATCGGCGCGGTCACCGGCTTGACCGATCTGCGGCGCCTCGACCTGCGCGACAACCCCGACCTCGTCGACCTGTCGCCCGTGGCCGGCCTCCAGTACCTCGACTACCTCGGCCTCGGCGGGCAGGGCGTGGCCCCCGATCTCGCGCCGCTGACCGGCCTGCCGCTGCTGCGCCAGCTCGACCTCATCGACGGCGCCACCACCGACTACGCGGTCGTCACCAGCTTGCCCGCGCTCCGGGTGCTGCGCCTGCTCAACGCCCCGCTCGACGTCGCCGACCTCACCGCGATCGCCGGCGCCACCGCGCTCACCACCCTCGACATCTCGGGCGCCCCGGTCACCGACCTCGGCCCGCTCGCGCCGCTGACCGCCCTCGTCGACTTCTCCGCCAGCGGCACCCGGATCACCGCTCTCGGCCCCGTCACCGACTGGCTCGAGCTCGACATCCTCCGCGTCGCTCGCACGCCGCTGCAGAGCCTCGCCGGCCTCGAGACGGTGCTGGGCGTCGACCAGATCGACATCAGCGACACCGAGGTCGACGACATCGGCGTGCTGCTCGGGATCAAGGCGTTCCGCCAGAATGACCGCCTCGACGCCCGCGGCGCCCCGCTCGACGACGGCGACTGCGACGACATCCGCGCCCTCCGCGAGCGCGGCGCGACCGTCCTCGTCGACCCGCCGTGCGAGTGAGTCGAGCTCCGCCGCGCCGGTGCGAGCATCGCGAAACGGCGAGCGATGCGACGTGCCGAGCGGTGCGAGCGGGAGCCGTACGAGCTCGGAGCGGTGGACGCTGGCGAGTGCGACCTGGTCGAGCACGGCGAACGGCGAGCGATGCGACGTGCCGAGCGGTCCTTCGCCTCGCAGCGGCGGCCGAGCACGGCGCGCCTCGCGGCCGCGCTCCCATGCCTCGATCCGGCCCTGCGCGACGCAAATCTCGTGACCCGCCGGCCTCGCGCTACACCTCGGCCATGCGCGACGCCGTCGAGCGCTTCCTCGAGCACCTGCGGGACGAGCGGCGGCTGTCGCCGCACACGCTCCGCGCCTACCGCGGCGACCTCCTCGACTTCCTCGATCGCTTCGAGGCCCGGCGCGGGCGACCGGCCGAGCTCGCCGATCTCGCGGTGCGCGAGGTCCGGGCCGACCTCGCCGAGCGCTTCGGCGAACAGGCCGCCAGCACCTCCGCGCGCAAGCTCTCGACCCTGCGCAGCTTCGGCGAGTTCCTGCGCCGGCGCGGCGAGATGGGCGACAACGAGGCCGCCCTGGTGCGCCGGCCCAAGCTGCCGCAGCGGCTGCCGGTCGCGCTCCCGGTCGAGGACCTCACCGACATCATCGACGGCCCCGGCCACGCCGATGGCGCGCTCGGGCTGCGGGACCGCGCGATCCTCGAGATCCTCTACGGCGCCGGCCTGCGCGTCGGCGAGTGCGTCGCCCTCGACCTCGAGCACCTGCGCTGGGACGGCGACGCGCTGACGCTGCGGGTCGTCGGCGGCAAGGGCAACAAGGACCGCGAGGTCCCGCTGGGGACGCCCGGCGCCGCCGCGGTGCGGGCCTGGCTCGGCGTCCGTGCCCAGCTCCTGCCGCTCGCGGAGCGCATGTCCGAAAGTTCAGGTTCGAAGCGAGCCGCCGCGAAGGGCGAGCGGGCGCTGTTCCTCGGCCGCCGCGGCCAGCGGATCGGCGACCGCAGCGTGCGCGCGCTGGTCTACCGCCGCTGCGAGGCCACCGGCGCGCGCGCCCGCGTCGGCCCGCACGGTCTGCGCCACAGCTTCGCCACCCACCTGCTCGAGGGCGGCTGCGACCTGCGCAGCATCCAGGCCATGCTCGGCCACGCCAGCCTCAGCACCACCCAGCGCTACACCCACCTCGACCTCGGCCGGATCGTCGACGTCTACGAGCGCGCCCACCCGCGCGCCAAGGCGACGGCCGCGCCGCCGCCGGCCGAGAGCCGCCCGCGCCGCCGCGCGTGAGCGGCCCGTCGCGCCGCGCGACTCAGGCGGCGACGGGTGACCTCGAGCGCGCGACCGACCACGGATCGTTCCGCAGCGTGAGCGGTCCGCCTCGTCCGCGGAACGAACGGCGATCTCGATCGGGCCCGCGCCGTCGCGCGTGAGCGATCGAGCTCGCCGCGGGGGACGGACGGCGATCGACGAGCGAGCCCGTGCGCGGCCCGTATGGGCTACGGACGGCGAGCGGGCGACCGCGGCCGGGGTTCGCCGTGCCGCCACGGCCGGCGTTGCCGGGGCGGCGGCCCGCGTCGACCCGGGGGCGGGCAGGGCGGGCCTGCTCTCGACGCCGTGCGGTCGGCCACGGTCGCGTCGCATGACTTTGAGAGCATGTCGCATTCGACATGACCTCCGGAACATGCCCTATCGAACATGCCCTCCCGCACATGCCGATGAGGACATGTCCCTGATGCCACGCCTCACAGCGCCGCGTCGATCAGCACCTCGGCCGAGCCGCGCTGCTTGCGTTCCAGGCGGTCGGTGGCGGTGCGGCGCACGCGGTCGCTGCGGACCGGCATCTCGCGCTCGTACCAGGCCCCGTCGATGTACACGTCGACGAACGGGGCGGGCAGGCCGAGCTCGCCCTGGGGCGAGCCCGGCTTGGTGGACACGTGGAAGTGGATGTGCGGTCCGCTGCTGTGGCCCGAGTTGCCGACCTTGCCGAGCTTCTGGCCGAGCTCGACCTTGTCGCCGACCTTCACGGTCACGGTGCCCGGGATCATGTGCCACAGCGACGACGCCTCGCCGAACCCGTGGTCGATGATGACGCCGTTGCCGCCGCCCTCGCCGGTCGCTCCGGGGCCGTTCTCCGCCACGTTGTTGACCGCCCGGATCACCGTGCCCGAGGCGGGCGCCAGCACCGGGTAGCCGTAACAGTACGAGGCCTTGTTGCCGCTGCCGCCGACCGGCTTGCTGCGGCCGCTCTTCATCACGACCATGTCGTAGGCGAAGCGCTGGGCGCGATGGTTGTGGTGGTAGTTCGTCATCCGGCGCGGCCCGCCGTGGACGATGGTCCACTCGCCGGTGCTCACGAAGTGCAGGCGCGTCACCGTCGAGTAGCGGCGCGCCGGGCCGGCGATCTGCTCGAACGCCAGGTGCTCGCGGACCAGCAGGCGATCGAGCGCGCGGTCCGGCGTGACGGCGAACTGGAACAGCACCAGGCGGACCTTGCGGTCGGGCGCGCCGGCCTTGCCGCGGGCGTACACCACCAGCCCCGAGTACCAGGTGAGGTCGCCTTCCTTGTGCACCTTCTCCTCGAGGATCCCGATCGGCTGGCCGTAGCGGGTGCGCAGGCGTTCTCCGGTCGCGGCCAGCTCGGGCGGACGCACTACGGTCTTGAGGCTGGGGGACATCCACGCGTGCAGCTCCGACACGCGACCGAGGAGGAGCCCGTTGATGAGGCGATCGGCCTCCGGCATCAGCTCGGACGTCGGCTTCAGCGACGCCTGGTTGGGGGCGCGCAAGTCCTTCGGCTTGCAGCCGAGCCCGGCGGCCAGCGACAGCGCGACGACGAAGACCCGCAGGGGGTGCATGCCGGCGTCATCCTAGCTGTTCTCTCGCGGCCTTCACCGGGCGTCCGCGCTCGTCCGCCGGCTCGCCGGGGCTCTCGGGGTCGCCGCCGGTCTCTCGCCTCGAGGCGCGATTTTGTGACGATCTTCACCTCGGTCGGCGCGCGAACGCGAGCCTCGCCGGAGTACGCTCGTTTTCGCCATGCAGCCCGCCACCGCCGTCGCCCTGCCGGGGGCCGCCTCCGGTTTCGGCCCGTCCAGCCCGCCGCTGCACGGCCTGTGGGCCGCCTCGCCGGCGTGGACGGCCGGCGATCCGGTCGCGCGCTGGCTGGCCGCGTGTCGCTGCGTCGCCGGTCGCTGGAGCGTGCGCCTCGAGCTCCGCGGCGGCCCGCGCGTCAGCGACGATCTCGACCTCGCGCGCGACGAACAGGATCGCTTGCTCGACCTGTGGGCGCGCCGCGAGCAGATCGGTCACTTCGAGCGGCTGGGGCTCGCGCCGACCAGCGACGACGCCGCGATCCGTCGCGCCTGGCTCGAGACCTGTCGCCACCTGCACCCGGACCGTTACTACGGCAAACGGCTCGGCGCGTTCGCGGCGATCCTCGCCGAGCTCTTCGATCGAGCGCGAGCCTCCGCCGAGTTCCTCGCCGACCCGCGGCGTCGGGGCCGCTACCTGACGGAGCTCGAGGCCGCCGGTCGCGGCGCCGGAGCACGTTGACCGATGTGTCTCTACACACAGCTTTTTGCGCGGCAGCTCACGCCCTGAGCGTGGTACCTCTGCGACCTCGTCATGGCCGAGCACGTCGTCGGGATCGACCTTGGGACCACCAACACCTGCGTGGCGATCGTCGAGCAAGGTGTCCCGAAGGTCATCCCCAACAAGGGCGGGTACCGCACCACGCCGTCGATGGTCGCGCTGTCGGAGAGCGGCCGGCGGCTGGTCGGTCACCTCGCCAAGCGGCAGGTGCTCACGAACCCGCAGAACACCATCTACGCGGCCAAGCGCCTGATCGGCCGCAAGTGGAACTCGACCGCCGGCCGCACCGTCGCCCAGACCTGCCCGTACACGATCGCCGAGGGCCCGCACGGCGACATCCGCCTCAAGATCCGCGACCAGGTCTACAGCGTCCCCGAGATCAGCGCCTTCATCCTGCAGGAGATGAAGATGATCGCCGAGGCGCACCTCGGCGTGCCGGTCGAGAAGGCCGTCGTCACCGTCCCGGCCTACTTCAACGACAACCAGCGCCAGGCCACCAAGGACGCCGGGCGGATCGCCGGCCTCGAGGTCATCCGCATCATCAACGAGCCGACCGCGGCCGCGCTGGCCTACGGGTTCGGCAAGAACCTCGAGCGCAAGGTCGCGGTGTACGACCTCGGCGGCGGCACCTTCGACGTCTCGATCCTCGCCATCGGCCACGGCGTGTTCGAGGTCATCTCGACCGCCGGCGACACCTTCCTCGGCGGTGAGAACTTCGACCTGCGGGTCATGCAGTACCTCATCGAGACCTTCGAGGAGGACACCGGCGTCAACCTGCGCGAGGATCGGATGGCGATGCAGCGGCTCAAGGACGCGGCCGAGAAGGCCCGCTGCGACCTGTCGAGCGCGCGCGAGGCGATCGTCGACCTGCCGTTTTTGCACACCAGCCCGAGCGGCAAGGTGTTCCACCTGCAGGAGCCGCTGACGCAGCAGCAGCTCGAGGGCCTGACCGAGGACCTGATCGAGCAGACGATCAAGATCTGCGAGCGCACCCTCGCCAGCGCCGGCGTCGATCGCAAGCAGCTCGACGACGTCGTGCTGGTCGGCGGCATGACCCGCATGCCGCTGGTGCAGCGCCGCGTCGCCGAGTTCTTCGCGATCGAGCCGTGCAAGGGCGTCAACCCCGACGAGGTGGTCGCGCTGGGCGCCGCGATCCAGGCCGCCGCGCTGGTCGACGAGCAGCACGACCTCCTGCTGCTCGACGTCACCCCGCACAGCCTCGGCATCATGATCGTGGGCGGCTACTTTCACCGCCTGATCGAGCAGAACACCACCATCCCGACACGCGCCGGCCACGTGTTCACCACCGTGCGCGACAACCAGACGTCGGTGAAGATCCTGGTGCTGCAGGGCGAGAGCGAGAAGGCCGCCGAGAACGAGCTGCTCGGCGAGTTCATCCTCAGCGGCCTGCGCAAGGCCCCGCGCGGCCAGGTCGAGGTCGAGGTGACTTTCTCGATCTCCGTCGACGGCATCGTCAGCGTCGCCGCCAAGGACCTCGAGACCGGCCGCGAGCAGTGCATCACCGTCACCGCCACCAGCGGCCTGACGGAGGACGAGCTCAAGGAGCTGGTCAAGCAGTCGCAGGCCTACATGATCGAGCTGCGCGCCTCGGAGGAGCTCGAGCGCCGGCGCCAGCAGTGCGAGAAGCTGATCGACAGCATCCGCGAGCTGCTGCCGCAGGTGCAGGAGGCGATGTCCGGGACCCGCTTCGGCCGCGACGCGATCGCCAAGGCCGAGGCCGTCGTCCGCCGCGCCGAAGGCGAGCTCGCCCGCGCCGACGCCCGCGCCCTCGGCGACACGCTGGAGAGCCTCGACCGCACGGTCAGCATGTTCCGCAACGTGGCCCACAAGCGCTCCGAAGCGGCCCAGCGCTGACGCGTGGCCGGCGGGGCGAGAGCGATGGGCGGCGCGGCGGCACGTGGGGGGAGCGGACCTGTTCGCGCTCGCCGAAGCGACGCAGCGCTGATTCGCCGCCAGGCGCCGCTATCGCTGGCGCCGCCGTGATGCGGGATGAAGGACATGTCCGCGGGGACAGGCGCGCCGGGGGCGGGGCAGCGCTGACGCGTCGCGGCCGGTCGCGCACGAGCACCTCGATGCTAAGCAGCCTCAGGGGCGGCCGACGGGCGCGCCGGCGCTCGTGAGGTGGGGACGAGATGACATGTCCGCGGGGACAGGCGCTCCGAGGCGGGCAGCGCGGACGCGCGGCGGCCTGCGCGAGGGCGGCGGTCGTCTTGGATCCTGGGTCGGAGTGGACATGTCCCCAGGGACAGGCGATCCGAAGCGCAGCGTGGAAGCGCGGGTGACGAGCGCCCGCGACCGTCGCTATGCGGTGTCGGAGAGAGTGTTCGTTTGGACATGTCCTATCAAGCATGTGTATGACGACATGTCGCTCGCTACGTCCAGCCGCGCGCCTCGCCGGGCGCGGAGGTTCTCGTCCCGCGAGCGGTGGCGCATGCCGAGCGCCGGGGCACGCGCCAGGCCCGGCGCGGGGAGCGATCGCGGGCTCGCGCGCAGCTCGTGAGCGCGCGTGATCGAACCCGCGCCGACGAGCCTCGCAGCGGCGCTCCCGGGCGAGCGGCTCCGCGCGCAAGGTCACGCCCCGCGCGCTTGTCTGGCGGGCCCGGCTGGCCTATTTCGCCCGCGATGACCGCGGCACAGTTCGAGGTGCGCGTCGAGGCCAACCGTCGCCTCCGGGCGGCTACTTCTTGCTCGAGCTCGCCGCTGCGGCGCCGACCCCGGTGGCCGACGCCGTCCCGGGCCAGTTCGTGATGCTGCGCGGCGAGTGGGGCAGGGAGCTGCTCAACCCGCGGGCCTTCTCGATCCTCGACGCGCCTGATCCGAGGCACTTCTCGATCCTCGCCAAGGCCTACGGCGAGGGCACGCGGCGGCTCAAGCGGGTCGAGCCCGGCGATCGCCTGGTCACCACGGGCCCGCTCGGGGCCGCGTTCCCGCGCCCGGACGCCGGCGTGCGCGACCTGCTGGTCGCCGGCGGCGTCGGGCTGCCGCCGCTCCACTTCTTCGCGCGGATGGCCCATCGGGCAGGTCTTCGGGACAGGTCGAGATGTACTACGGCGGCCGCGACCGCGACGACCTGGTGCTGCTCGACGACCTGGCCGCGTGGGGCGTCGCCGCCAACCTCGCCACCGAGGACGGCAGCGCCGGCGTGCGCGGCTACGTGACCGCCGCCCTGGCGCCGCGCCTCGACGCCGCCAAGCGCACGGGCGAGGCGGTGCGCGTGCTCGCCTGCGGCCCGACGCCGATGCTCGCCGCGGTGCGACGCCTCGTGCTCGAGCGCGGCGTGCAGGCCTTCCTCTGCCTCGAGGAGAACATGGCCTGCGGCTTCGGCGTGTGCCTCGGCTGCGCGGTGCCGGTCTACGGCGCCAAACCCTACCGCTACTGCTGCACCGACGGCCCGGTGTTCGACGCTCGCGAGGTGCGCTGGCCATGACCGAAGGCATCGACCTCACCACTTCCTGCGGCCCTGTCGCGCTGCGCACCCCGATCCTCGCGGCCTCCGGCTGCTTCGCCTACGGTCAGCAGTTCGCCGCCTTCACCGACCTGCGCGCGCTCGGCGGGATCTCGACCAAGGGCATCTCGCCGCTGCCGCGCTTCGGCAACCCGCTGCCGCGGATCTGCGAGACCACCGGCGGGATGCTCAACTCGATCGGCCTCGAGAACGTCGGTGTCGAGGCGTTCCTGCGCGACAAGCTGCCGTTTTTGCGCGACCTCGGCGTTTCGGTGTGGGTCAACTTCTTCGGCGTCGACTTCGAGACCTACGTCGACTGCGCGCGCCGCTCGGCGCAGGGCAGGGGATCAACGCGCTCGAGATGAACATCTCGTGCCCGAACATCAAGAAGGGCGGCATCGAGTTCGGCACCGTCCCCGAGGTCGCGCACCGACTGACCCGCGCCTGCGTCGAGGTCTCGCGCGTCCCGATCATCGTCAAGCTGAGCCCGAACGTCAGCGACATCGTCGCCATGGCCGACGCGGTGCAGAAGGCCGGCGCCGCCGGCGTGTCGCTGATCAACACGATCACCGGCATGGCGATCGACGTGCGCACGCGCCGGCCCAAGATCGCCACCACCTACGGCGGTCTCTCCGGTCCGGCGATCAAGCCGATCGCCCTGCGGATGGTGCATCAAGTCGCGCGCGCGCTGCCGGATCTCCCGATCTGCGGCATGGGCGGGATCCTCAGCGGCGAGGACGCCCTCGAGTTCCTCATGGCCGGCGCGCACTGCGTGCAGGTCGGCACCGCCAACTTCGCCGAGCCCGGCGCGGGCGTGCGGATCACCGAGGAGCTGCGGACGCTGCTGGGCACGCTCGGCTTCCTGTCGGCTCGCGCGGCGATCGGCAGTCTCCAGGCGCACGCAGCCGAGCCGGAGTACCTCGTCGAGTCCCCGTGGATGAGCAGCTAGGCGCTGCTGGGGGCGGTGGGGCGGGGACGAGCGCGGTCGGCGAGAGCGCTCCCCGGGCGGCGAGCAGGGCTGAGCGCGGTCGACCAGGCGCAGGGCGTTCGGCGCCGTCCGGAGGATGGCGGTGTAGACGTCCCGCGGCTGCGTCGAAGATGGCGCGCAGGGCCGATCCTGTTCCTTGAGACAGATCCATGCCGGCGGCGCGCACGGGCCGACGAGCCTGACCTGCCCTTTGGGCCAGGTGCGCGTGTCCCTCCGACGGGTCCCGCGCCGAGAGCGGCGGCTCCGGCAGATCCTGGTCTTTCAGCCAGGCAAGCCGAGCGCTGCCGGCGCGCGGTTGGTGCGCGTCGGCCGGAGAATGTAGGTGTTCCGCTATTGTGCGGTGGGGAGGGTGTCTTCCCTGGGCTTCCCGAGCGGCCGCGTCGGCGCGCGTCCACGCGCGAGGATCGCGGACCTCGCCGCCGCTTGCGGCCAAAACCCGGCCTCGGATACGCTGCCGGTCGCTGATGTCGGATCGTGAAATCCCTGGCGCGCTCGCCTGGCGGCCGCAGTCCTCGACGTTTCACCCGACTGGGGCGCGAGCGCTGCGAGCAAGGCCCTAGGCGCGGCCGCCCGCGCTCGTCTGCCGCGGCCGCTGAGTCGCGCCTTCGTCTCTGCCTATGTCCGCTACTTCGGCGTCGACCTCGAGGACGTCGACCCGCGCTCGATGCAGGACGGCTACGACAGCTTCAACGCCTTCTTCACCCGCCGCCTGCGACCGGGCGCGCGGCCGGTCGATGCGCGCCGCGACGTGCTCAGCGCCCCGTGCGACGGCCTCCTCCGCGGCATGGCGCCGATCGAGCGCGACACCGCGGTGGTCGCCAAGGGGCACAAGTACACGCTCGGCGAGCTGCTCGCCGACGACGCGCTCGCCGAGTCGTTCCTCGGCGGCCTGGCCACCACCATCTATCTGCATCCTCGCGACTACCACCGCGTGCACACCCCGTGCGACGGCACCGCGCAGCGCGTGGTCGCGGTGCCGGGGCGGCTGCTCCCGGTCACTGCCGCCGCGCTCGAGCGGGCGCCGCGCCTGTTCGCCCTCAACGAGCGCCTGATCCACGTCCTCGACTCCCCGTTCGGCACGATCGCGGTGGTCATGATCGCGGCCTTCGGCGTCGGCCACATGAGCTGCGCCTATCGCCACATCGCGCCGCATCCGCGCGAGATCCAGCGCGTCGAGTGCGACCCGCCGGTGCGCCTGCGCAAGGGCGACGAGCTCGGCGTGTTCCACCTCGGCAGCACCGTGGTGGTGTTGACCCAGGCCGGCGTCCGTCCGCTCGCGCCGACCGACGAGCCCACTGCAGTGCGCATGGGCCAGCCCCTCTTGCAGCGAGGCGACGTCGCATGACCTGGCAGGTATCTCCCGAGGAGTGGCTGCTCGACTTCACGATCATCCCGCGCGGCAATGCGCGCGGCGTCGACTCGCTCGACGTGATCGACGATCGCCTGCGCAGCATGCTCGTGCCCCCGGCGCCGCCGGCCGGGATCATCATCCCCACGATCACCGCCACGCGGTCCGGGAGGCCCGTCAACGGGTCGGCTCCGGGAGCCCCGGCGAAGCAGCCCACCGGTCCCAAACCCGCCGCAGCGCCGCTCTCGGAGCCGGCGAACGGCAGCGGGCTCACCATCGAGCTGCGGCCGATCGGCCCGGCTGCGCCGGCTCCGACCCCGCCGGAGACAGGGGCGGGCATGGTCATCCCGTCGCTCACGCGCTTGAACGGCGCGCTCGTCGACGATGACGACGACGTCATGGCGCTCGAGCGCCTCGCACCCGGGCTGGAGCCCAGCCCGCGCGACGACGACGTGGAGGACGTGATGTCGGCGGTGGCCGCGTCGGCGTCCCTGCTGCCGGTCGACGATCCCGAGCCCGAGGCCGAAGCGGAGGTCGAGGAAGAGGAAGAGATCCAGGACGAGGCCGCGGAGGCCGAGGCCGACGACGAGATCGAGGACGACGCGCTCGAGGTCCAGGAAGAGGTCGTCGTGGCCCGTCCGGCGCCCGTGGTCGAGAAACCGCTCCACGTGCCGCCGCCCCGCCAACCGACCGGCCCGGTGCCGGCCGCCGAGAAGCTGGGCCCGCCGCGTCCGCCCGCGGCTGCCCCTGCGGCGCCCGAAAAGTCGGGACCGCCGCGTCCGCCGCCGACTCCGGAGAAGGCAGGACCGCCGCGTCCTCCGCCGGCCGCCGCCGAGAAGCCTGTTGCGCCGCCGCGGCCACCGCCGCCGGAGAAGGCCCCGCCGCCGAAGCCGTCGACCTCGACCCCGCCCGCGCCGCGCAGCGACGGCCGCAAGCGCCGCAACTGGCACGAGGAGGTCTTCGGGGACCACTACGCCGCGATCCTCCCGGTCGACGCCGACGCCAGCGCCGAGATCGACGCCGCCTTCGTCCAGAAGTCGCTCGACCTCGCGAGCGGACAGAAGCTGCTCGACGTGGCCTGCGGCGACGGGCGCCACGCGGAGGCTTTCGCCGCCCTGGGCCTCGACGTCACGGGCCTCGACAACGCGATGCCGCAGCTGCTGCGAGCCGCCCGGCGCAACGAGGCCAGCAAGTTCAACTTCGACATCCTGCACGGCGACATGCGGAGCCTGCCGCGTGATCGGACGTACGACGCGGTCACCTGCCTGGGCAGCAGCTTCGGCTACTTCGAGAGCGACGAGCAGAACCGACAGTGCCTGCAGGACATGGTCGAAGTGCTCAAGCCTGGCGGCAAGCTCGCGCTGCAGGTGTTCAACCGCGACTACCTGATGGGGGTCTTGCCGTGTCGGTCGTGGTGGCAGGGCCGAGGCTGCCTCGTGCTCGACGTGGCGGACATGCACTTCGCGACCGGACGCGTCCGCATCCACCGAACGGTGGTGTTCGAGGACGGTCGGCAATTCGAGCATCACATCTCGATCCGCGCCTACTCCGCACACGCTGGCGAAGATGCTCGCCACGATGGGCGCGCGGGTGATCGAGCTGTCCGGTAGTCGCGACACTCGCGGTCGCTTCTATGGCGGCGCGTCGCCCGAGATCTGGATCTTCGCGCAGCGTCGCGACGACGTCTGATCTGCGTCCGATCGTCGCGCAGAGGCGTCGTGCCCGCGTGACAACGATGTCAGAGGGAATGACAGCGGTGTCTCGCGGGTTCCGCCCCTCGTGAGCGCGTGTCAAGCCGACGGAGGAAGATCACAAGCGCTGCGGCCGCGATGCCCTGGACGGGACCGCGGTCCGTACCCAGTTTGGGTCAGGTCCGCGGAACGAGCCGCTATCGCGTCGTCAAGCCTCTTGTGCGCGGCTCCATGTGAGACAAAACGGCCGAGGTACACCTACATCTGCGCAGTTCTACCGACGCAGAGGGTGATGAAACTTCCACCTCGGACTTGCGTAGGACCTCGAAGCAGAAGGCGCCCAAACGGTGCCTAACAAGGGGTCCTTCGTGATCCCGGTCGAGCCTGGCGACACTACCAATGCAGGCCCGAAGCACGCGAAGCCGGTCCTATCCCACCCTAGACGACTATTCCGCGGATTCCGCGACACGAATACTCGCCCCTTAGCTTGGCCCGAAACTAGCACCCCAACCCAACGAGGTCCATCATGGCACGCCGCAAAGTCACCCGTGGAGCCCCCCCAAGCTCGCTCGCGCCCGCCCGCGCACTTCGCTGGCCGCGGCCAATCCGCGCTCGGTGACCCCCGCGGTGACCCCGGCCCGTCCGCGCGCCGAGCGTACCGAGCGCGTCCGTGAAGGCGGCAGCGAGGCCGCTGCCAACGACGAGTCGCCGAACTTCCTCGGCGTGTATTTCCGCGAGATGGCCGGCCTCGGCGTCATGAGCCCCGAGGAAGAGCTGACCATCGCCACGCGGATCGCCGATCTCCGCCGCGCCTACTGGACCGCGATGCTCGCCTATCCGCCGTTCGTCGAGCCGATCGTCGCGCTGATCGAGGCGCGCTTCACCGACGAGGACGTGCCGCGCGGCGAACTCGACGCCCTACGGACCAGCGCTCGCAATCTCCGCGACCGCGAGACCCGGGCGACGCGCACCGCCTTCGAGGCCGCTTGCCACACGCTCGTCGAGCGCGCCTCCGAGGTCGACCTCGACGGCGTCGTCTCCGACCTCGTGTACGCCGATCTCGAGGGCCTCGACGCCGGTCGCCGCGAGGGCCTCAACATGCAGGTCAATCCCCCGCGTCAGGGCAGCCGACCGTTCGAGCTCTACGTGCAGCGCGTCAAACAGGCCGGAGAGGCGCTGCGCGTCGCCAAGAACGCGTTCGTCAAGGCCAACCTCCGCCTCGTGGTGTCCATCGCGCGCCGCTTCAACCACGGCCGCATGCCGCTGCAGGACCTGATTCAGGAGGGCAACATCGGCCTGATGAAGGCCGTCGATCGGTTCGACCATCGCAAGGGCTTCCGCTTCTCGACCTACGGGTCGTGGTGGATCCGCCACGCGATCAGCCGCGCCATCGCCGACAAGGGCCGCGAGGTCCGGCTGCCGGTGCACATGATCGACGCCCACCACAAGCTGTCGCGCGCCCGCCGTGAGTTCGAGATCCTGCACGGCCGCGAGCCGCAGCTCGAGGAGCTGGCCAAGCACACCGGCCTCGCGTCGGAGAAGATCGAGCGCATGGGCACCGTGATCTTCGACCAGGCGATCAGCCTCGATCGCCCGGTCTCCGACGACGACGGCCGCCGCGTGGTCGACTTCCTCGAGGACGACGAGGCGGCCGCGCCGGGCGAGAACCTCGAGGCCGAGGCGCTCAGCGAGCAGGTCCGCGAGGTCATCACGCAGCTGCGTCCGATCGAGGCCGACATCCTGCGCAAGCGCTTCGGCCTCGACGACTCGGGCGACGAGCTCACGCTCAAGGAGATCGGCGAGCAGTACTCGCTGTCGCGCGAGCGCATCCGCCAGCTCAGGAGCAGGCGCTCGGCAAGATCCGCCGCGAGCTCAAGCGCCGCGAAGTCGTGTGACCCCGAGATCCTCGCGGCTCGCGCCGGTGCGCCTGGTGGTATGTTCCCGCCATGGTGCGTCCTGAAGACGCGGACGAGCTCGGCCCCGAAGGGGGCGGCGCGGCCGCGTCATGCTGCACCGTTTCAGCGGGTGAGAGTCCCGCCCGGGTAAGCGCCGGAGCGCCCGGAAGCAGACCCCAGGTCCGAGGAGAGATCCTCGAGGCCCGAGCGGGGTGTCGAAAGCCTGTCCCTTGCGACAGGGAGCGGAGCTGCGGGCCGCAACGCGTAGTGAACGCCGAGCAAGCCTCGTCAGATCATCAGCCGAAAGGTGTTCGGGAGGGCCGAGCCCGTCATGTCAGGGCGAAGGCGACGGACAGCGTGTCGGTTCCGGAATGTGCGCTGGACCTCCCCGGGGTAGTGGCGGCGGCACGTAGTGAAGGAACGGTGCGGAACAGGAGAGACCCTCCCTGGCGACCTACGTCGGGTAAAGCGGCCGGTATAAGCGCAGAGCGTGAAATCCTGTCGTGCCAGGAGGGAGTCCGAGGGGGTCGTAGTACCTGCGAAGCGGCGGACAACGCCGTGGAGGGAAGGACCCCTGCTTCGGTCGCGCTTGACGCTGAGGGTAAGTGCGAGGGCATGGCCTGCGGGCCCAACGACCCCAAAGAGAAAGTACGAGAACTTCAGCGCAAGCTTGGGGAGTGTGCCAAGTCGAGCAAGACACGGCGCTTCCACGCGCTGTACGACCGGATCCACAGGGATGACGTCCTGTGGGAAGCGTGGAAGTGTGTGCGGAGGAACCGCGGGGCGGCCGGCGTCGATGGGGTGACCATCGAGGCGATCGAGCAGACGGGGGTCACGAAGTGGCTCGGCGAGCTCGCGGCCGACCTGCGTGAGGGACGCTACCGACCGCAGCCGGTGCGGCGGCAGTACATCCCGAAGGCGGACGGGGGGCAGCGACCGCTCGGGATCCCGACGGTACGGGATCGAGTGGTGCAGGCGGCGACGAAGATCGTGCTGGAACCGATCTTCGAGGCGGACTTCCTGGCGTGCAGCCACGGCTTCCGTCCGGAGAGGAGCGCGCAGCAGGCCATGGAGGTCGTCCGCGAGGCCGGCAACCAGAGCCACGTCTTCATCGTCGACGCGGACATCCGGGGCTTCTTCGACAACATCGACCAGAATATCTTGATCGAGTTGGTGAAGGAGCGTGTGTCGGATCGGCGGGTGCTGAAGCTGATCCGTCAGTGGCTCGAAGCAGGTGTGATGGAGGACTGGAAGACCCGCGAGACGATCGCGGGGACGCCCCAGGGCGGCGTGATCTCGCCGCTGCTGGCCAACATCTATCTGCACGCCTTCGACCGCGCGTGGGAGGCCGAGGGCTCGCACCTCGGGCTGCTCGTGCGCTACGCCGACGACTTCGTGCTCATGTGTCGCAGGGAGTCCACGGCGAAGGCGGCGCTGCAGAAGGCGCGAGAGATCCTCGCGCGACTGCGGCTCGAGCTGCACCCGGACAAGACGCGCCTGGTGGACATGCGGTACGGCCGTGGGAGCTTCGACTTCCTCGGCTGCACCTTCCGCAAGCGGCGCAGCATCCAGCGCCTACCGAAGTACCACTTCATGCAGCGGTGGCCCTCGCCGCGCGCCATGAAGCGTGTCCGCGAGAAAGTCCACGCGCTGACCTCCGTGCAGCGCAACCGGGCCAAGGACGTGAAGGAGATCATGGCGTCCCTCAACCCGGTGCTGCGCGGGTGGGGCAACTACTTCAAGACCGGTAACGCCGACAAGAAATTCACCCAGGTCGACCACTACGTGCGCGAGAGAGTCGTGCGCTGGCTGTGGCGACGCGGTGGACAGCGGTCGCGTTTCTGGCCGAACAAGTGGCCCGCAGAACGCCTCTACGAGATGGGCCTCCACAGGCTCCGCACGACCGTGCGCTACCCGGCGCATGCCACTCCTCCAAGACCGTCGGTAAGCCGTGTGCGGGAAAACCGCACGCACGGTTTGACAGGGGGTCCTGGGCAACCTCGGGGCGGTGCACCGCCCAGAAAGTCATAGGATCTACCAATGCGCGCCGGCTTTCGCTTTCTCGTCCTCGCGTCCGCCGCCCTGGCGTGCGGCCGCCCGTCCGAGCGCGCCTCGAGCCCGCGGACGGCGGGAGCGACGGCGGTCAGGCGATCCGGGTGATCGGCTCCGATTTCCTCGGCCACGGACCCGCCGTGGTCTACGTCGGGATGCGTTCGGCCCGTGCGGTGGTCATCGAGGACGACCGCCACATCTCGCTGAAGACGCCCGAGGCGGAGGGCTTCGGCACGGTCGACGTGCGCATCGACTTCGGCGACGGCACCTCCCGCGCGCTGCCGCAGGCCTTCACGTACCGCGAGGTCGAGGGCAAGCCGCTGCGCCCGGTCTTCTTCAAGCCGGGCGCAGTGCCTGTTCCGACCGCCGAGTGAGCGGCTCAGCTCGCGCACGTGGAACAGCTGCTGGCCGATCAGCAGCAGGCTGCCGAAGGGGACGCACTGGCCGCTGCGCACGCGCAGGTAGGTGCCGTTTGACGAGCCGCGATCCTCGAGGAACACGCCGTCGTCGTCGCCGCCGATCCGGCAGTGCGTGCTCGAGACATAGCCGTCGGTGGGGAAGGTGAGGTCGCCGCGCTCGCGCCCGACGATGAACTCGTTGCCGACGATCGGCACGGCCTCGCAGGCGCGACCGCCGTCGACGATCACGCTGATCCGGCCCCAGTAGCCGGGGTTCGGGCTGCCCATGCGCTCGGTGCCGTCGGCCAGCGCCTCGGCCTCGGGCAGATCCTCGTAGTAGAGGAGCTCCTGGCCAACGCGGAAGGTGTCGCCGTGCTGCAGCTCGATGCGACCCTCGATCTTGCGGTAGACGCCGTTGACCGGGCTGAGATCGTCGACGCGAACCCCCTCGGACTCGACCGTGAAGGCGCAGTGCTTGGGGTTGAGGTAGAAGTCCTGATCGAAGGGCGAGCCGGAGTCGCGACCGAAGGGGATCGGGCCGTCCTCGAGATCGATGGTGCCGCCGTCGCTGCCGTCCTCGCGCAGCAGGTGAAGCGCGGCGCGCAGCTTGGGCCGCGACGAGGGGCGGGCGGTGACGGGCGGCGTGACGGCCGCGGGCGGCGGAGTCACAGGGGCGGCGCCCAGGCGGTTGCCGCAACGACCGCAGAACAAGAACCCCGGCGGGTTGGACATGCCGCACGCGTTGCAGCCGTTCTGCGACGCATCGGCGGCCGGCGGGGTCGGGACCGCGGACGGGGCCGCGGGCGGGGGCACGGCCACCGGCGCCTTGCTGGCCGGCGGCGGCTTCGGCGGATCGATGACGGTGCCGCCCGAGGAGGTCTGCGGCGCGACCGGCGGGGTGATCTGCGTGCCCGCGGGCGTTTGACCCGCGCGCGGCGGCACCGACGCAGGAGCGCCTCCGGGCAGGCGCGCGCCACACCCGAGGCAGAACTTGTAGTGGTCCTGATTCTCCTTGCCGCAGTTCGGACAGATGATCACAACAGGGGCCCCTTCTTCAGGCCGCGACGGGCCGTGAAGCGAATGTCGCTTACGAGATCTCGACGCGCAGCAGCTGCTGGCCGATGAAGATGTAGTCGCCGTGGAACAGCTCGACGGCGCCCTTGATCCGCACGAAGGTGCCGTTGCGCGAGCCGGTGTCGGTCAAGATGATGTGGTGCGAGTCGGACGCCGAATCGAGGCGCGCGTGGCGGCCCGAGATGAAGCGGTCCTGCGGGAAGTTCATGTGGTTGGCCTCGCGCCCCAGCGTCAGGGTCGTGCCCTGGGCCGAGACGATGCGACCCTCGCCGCCGCCCGCCAGCAGCTGGACCACGCGGAAGCGCGCGTCGGGCCGCGGGCTCGTGTAGCTGTAGGTGTGGTTGGCGTCGGGGCCGGGCTCGTTGAAAGGCGCGCTGTCGAGGCGGAGCAGCTGCTCGCCGACGAGGAAGCAGTCGCCGTGATCGAGCGGCACCGGCGACTTGATCCGCACGAACACGCCGTTGACGCTGCCGAGATCCTTGGCGAACAGGCGGTTGCCCTGCACGCTGAAGAGGGCATGCTCGGGGCTGAGAAAGAAGTCCTCGTTGAAGCGGATCTCGCCGGTGCTGCGACCGACGACGTGGTTGGTGGCGCTGAGGTGGTAGGTGACGCCGTCGCCGCCCTCGCCCTTGATGACGACCAGCCGCGGGACGACGTGCTGCTGCTGCAGCGCGCCGAAGAACATGGTCTTGGCGGCGGGCTTGCTCTGGAGCGCCTCGAGCGGGGCGCCGGTCACGGCGTTGAAGCGCGGCTGTGCGGGCACGGCGGCGCTAGGCTGCACGGACGAGATCACGGTCGAGGGCGGCTTGACCGCGCCGCTCTGCGGCGAGGGGGACTGTGCCTGCGCCTGCGCCTGCGCCTGCAACGCGTGCAGCGGGACGGTGGCGGGGGACGACGCCGGTGAGATCTGCGTGCCCGGACGAGCCGGCGAACCAGCGCCTGTGGCCGGGTGCGCGCCGAGGTTCGGCAGCACCGCGGAGGGCGCGATCGGTTGCGGCGCGAGGACGGCGGCGCACCGGTCGCAGCTCACGGCGCGCAGCTGGTTGAGGTGGCCACACACCGAACAGGCAAGGCCCAGTTCCATGACCCGGGGATCCTCATCCGCGCGCGGCCTCGTTGTCAACGCGACTCGGGCCCGCGAGGCGCCGGAACCGGCTCGCGGATGAGGGGGCGCAGATCGAGGCAGTCGCGCTCGCCGCTGCCGGCGCACGGGCGGCGCAGGCGGTCCTGGGACCACGCCTCGGCGCGAGTGCCCGCGGCCGCGGCGGCGAGGGCCTGCTGCAGCGCGGCGGTGTGGGGTCTCAGGACCGAGGCGGGCAGGGCCTCGATCGGCGGCGCGATCGCCTGGGCGAGCCACCGATCGATGGCGATCTCCCAGCTGCCGGCGCGTAATGGCGGCAGGGGGGCAACTCGACGCGCGCAGACGAGGGCGCCAGCAAACGCCCGAGCGCGGCGCCGGCGGCGTCCCGCGGCAGCCCGCGCGGACCGACGTAACGCCCGAGCAGCGTCGCTACCGCCTCCTCGCGCGCGGCGTCGCGACGGATCTGTCCGAAGCGCCAGGCCGCGATCGCGGCGACCACCGGATCGCTGGCGTTCAGATCGGCGCCGACGCGCGCGAGCTGGTCGTCCCCGGTCAGCGCCGCGCGGGCGAACGCGCAGACCCGACGAGCCTGCTGGCTGCTGGCTGCGGCGGCCAGGCGAGCGACGCGGTCGCGGTCGGCGAGGTCGCCTCCGCGCGCCAGCGAGGCGCACGCGAGGGCGATCATCAGACCTTCGTGCTCCGGAGCGGCGAACCGGCGCAGCTCGGTGGCGGCCGCCGGAGCGCTGCTGCGGGCCAGGGCCCACGCGGCGGCGTACCAGCTCTCCCGCGAGGCGTCACCGGTGCGCAGCAGGTCGGCGAACACCGGCACGGCCTCGGGCTCGTCGAGCGCGCCGGCGGCCTGGATGGCGGCGGCGCGGGCCTGCTCGAACGCGGTGCGGACGGTGCGGGTGGCGTCGCGCGGCGGGGTCAGCTGCGCGCCCATGCGCGCGAGCGGCAGCGCGGTCTGGGGCAGGGCGAGGCGGCCGAGGTGCTCGGCGGCGCGGAGGCGACCGGTGACCGGGCCGCGCGCGAGCGCCTCGACCAGCGAGCGCCGGAGCGCGCCGGTCCGCGCGGTGCGCTCCGGCTCGTCGCCGCTGGCCAGCCACGTCTTGACCGCGGAGGTGCTGGCGCGATCGAGGGCGTCGAGCAGCAGCACGCGGCCCTCGTCGGCGCTCGGATCGCGGCGCGCCCGCGCCAGCGCGAGATCGAGGATCGGGGCGATCGCGCCGCGCGTCTCCGCGAGGTCGAGCGCGCGCCGGCCGGCCTGCTCGACGACTTCGGGCGCCCCGCCTTTCTCGACGATCGCGCGCAGCATCGCCTCGGCGCGCTCGGGTCGCCCGCGCGCGAGCTCGATCTCCGCCAGCCGCAGGCGCGCCGGCGCGTTGGTCGGATCGCGCTGCAGCAGCCCCTCGTACAGCTTCGACGCCTGGTCGGGCTCGCCGCGGCGCTCGTACAGCTCGCCGATTCGAATGAGCACCCGCGCGCTGTCGGCCTTGTCGAGCTCGGTGTGCGCGGCGGCCAGCAGCACGCGCTCGATGTCACCTGACTCGAAGGCCACCTCCGCCAGCTCGGCCAGGACGTCGGCGCTGCGCTTCGGGTCGAGCGACATCATCCGCTCGAGGGCGTCCATCGCCGCGTCACCGCGGCCGGCGCGGCGCAGGGCCAACGCCAGCTCCGCCAGGCGCTCCGGGTCTTGCGGCCGCAGGCGCGCCAGCTTCTCGTGGACCGCGACCGCCTTGGCGTACTTCTCCTCGCGGGTGTAGATCTCGGCGAGGAGCAGACCTGCCTCAAAGGCCAGGTCCGTGTCCTTGCCCTCGAGGTCGAGCAGCGCCAGCTTCTCGATCGCCTGGCGGCGGCTGGTGAACTGCGACAGCGTGCCGCCGACCAGGATGTCGACGATCCGCGTGCGCGCCTCGTCGTGGAGGATCCGGTGCTCGGGCGCGCGGGTCAGCTCGAACACTTGCTGCCAGGTGGCGAGCGCCTGGTGCGGCAGGCGATCGTCGGTCTCGAGGATCGCGCGCAGGCGCAGGTACTTCGGCTCGCGCGGCGCGGCGGCCAGGGCCTTCTGCAG
Source organism: Nannocystis pusilla (assembly GCF_026626665.1). GTDB lineage: Bacteria > Myxococcota_A > Polyangia > Nannocystales > Nannocystaceae > Nannocystis > Nannocystis pusilla. The sequence continues at coordinate 3,086,770 of NZ_JAPNKE010000002.1, read as the reverse complement.
CGACAGCACGGCCTCGGGCCGGCGGTGCTCGGCCAGGATCTCCGCGTGCCGGGCCCAGCCGGCGTGGCCCGGGCGGACGAGGCCCGGGAGCAGCGCCCACTCCTTCATCGCCTCCGGCTCGCGGTTCATCTGGAACAGCTGCTCGCCGAGGGCCACGCGCGCGTCGGGGTCGCGGGGGCGGGCGCGGACCAGCCGCTGCGCCACCGCGAGCGCGCGGTCGGGCTCGTCGTGCAGGTTGTAGAAGTCGAGCAGCCGCAGCAGCGCGTCGCCCTGGGCGGTGGCCGACGCCTCGAGCTCGGCCGCGACCTTGAGGCCTTGCTCGCGCTTGCCGGTGCCGATCAGCCGCGCCGCCAGCTCGAGCCCGAGCTGCAGCCGCTCGGCGCTCTTGGGCCCGAGCTTGGCGTACTCGGCCAGCGCAGCCTCGGCCTCGCCACCTGACTCGAGGGACATGACCAAGCAGCACGTGCCTCGGGGTCGTCGGGATCGGCCGCGAGCGCGCGGCGCCAGGCGTCGACCGGATCGGCGCCGCCCGCCGCTTGCGCCCGGGCCAGCGCGCGCCAGCCCGCGCCGTCGCGGGCCTGCTCGGGGCGGCCGAGGAAGCGCTCGATCCGCGCCGGCGTGTCGCCGCTGGCCTGGCGCGCACCTGCCTCGAGGACCAGGTCCCACGCCGACGCGCGTTCGGGGCTGCCGACGCGGGTCGCCTCGACCTGCGCCCACGCCAACTCACCGGCGCCCGCGGCGTCTCCCGCGGCGAGTCGGGACCGGGCCCATTCTTCGCGCGCGTTCAGTTGATCCGCGCCTCGGAGGGCCGCCACCGCCTTGGCGTAGGCGGCCTCGGCAGGCGCTGTTTGCCCCGCGCGGGCGGCAGCGCGGGCGAGTCGGAGCTGGGCTGCGCCGTTGCCGGGATCGCGGGCCAGCGCCTGCGCGAGTCGCAGCGCTTCGGGGCCGAGCTGGTGGCGATCGGCGATGTCGAGCGCTTGCAGGCGCAGCGCGTCGTCGTTGCTCGCCTGGGCCGCGGCTTCGAGGGCGGCCACGGCTCCGCGCGCGTCGCCGCCGGCCTGCAGCGCTTCGACGCGCAGCTTGAACACGCGGCTGCGCAGACCGCCGGCGCGCGGCTCGAGCTCGGCGAGGCGCGCGGCGGCGGCCCGTGGATCGCCGAGGCCGAGCTTGGCCCGCGCGTCGAGGATCCCGAGGGACAGGTCACCTGGCGTTCGGGACAGGCCGGTCTCGATCCGCTTGGCCAGGCCGGCCTTGCCGAGCACCGCCTCGAGCGCGCGCCACTGGGCCTGATCGAAGGGCTGTTTGCGCAGCTTTCGAACCGCTGCTGGACCAGCGCGGGGTCGGCGGCGCTGCGCTCGACGCTCCAGTCGTCCTCTGCCGGAGCGGCGTGAGCAGGCCCGCCGCTGAGGAGGGCGAGGGCGAGCGGGATCCATCCGGTCAGCGCGTGAGCCCCAGCACGCGGGCGAGCCGTTCGCCAACTCGGCGCGAGGCGGGGCCGGAGGACCATCGCAGCGAGCCTAGCAGGTTTGCCGGCGGCGTCGCGGGCGAAGGCCGGCGGGTCGCAGCGCACGGCGAAGCGAGCGCACCCGGCTGCGACGCGCGCCCGGGCCGACCGGACCGGGGTCCGGCGCAAAGTGGCGCGCGGCAGGGTGGGTCTTGACCACAATTCATGCACCCTACATTCCCGCGCGAACCCACGGTCATGCCGATCTACGCCTATCGTTGTCTGCAATGCGAAGCCGAGCCCGAGTTCATCCAGAAGATGAGCGACGACCCGATCACCGTGTGCGAGGCCTGCGGCGGCCAGCTGGTCCGCAAGGTGACGGCCGCGTCGTTCCACCTCAAGGGCGGCGGCTGGTACAAGGATGGTTACGCCAGCACCAAGCCGGGTGAGGGCGGGGACAAGAGCAAGGCCGGGGAGTCGAGCTCGACGCCCGCGAGCGACAGCTCCACCAGCAAGCCCGAGTCGACCGCCAGCAAGCCGGCCGAGTCGACGAGCGCGAAGGCGGCCACGTCATGAGCGCGCGCCGGCTCGACGGCAAGGCTCGCGCGGCCCGTCTGCTCGCGGAGGTCGAGCAGCGGGTCCGAGCCTGCACCGAGCGCGGCGTCCGGCCTTGCCTGGCGGTCGTGCTGGTCGGCGACGATCCCGCGTCGCAGGTCTACGTCCGCAGCAAGGAGAAGCGGGCCGCCGAGATCGGCATCGAAGCCCGCGACCATCGCCTGCCGGCGACCACCACCACCGACGAGCTGCTCGCCCTGGTCGCCGCGCTCAACGCCGATCGCGGGGTCGACGGCATCCTCGTGCAGCTGCCGCTGCCGCCGCAGTGCGACGCCCAGCGGATCCTGCTGGCGGTCGATCCCGCCAAAGACGTCGACGGTTTCCACCCCGACAACCTCGGGCGCCTGATGCTCGGTCAGCCGCGGTTCGTCGCCTGCACGCCGCAGGGCTGCATGTTGCTGCTCGCGGACGCCGGGCTCGCCCTGAGCGGCGCGCGGGCGCTGGTGATCGGCCGTTCCACGATCGTCGGCAAGCCGATGGCGCAGCTGCTCGTCCACGCCGACGCGACGGTCATCGTGACGCACTCGCGCACGCGCGACCTCGCGGCCGAGGTGGCCCAGGCCGACGTCGTGGTCGCGGCGATCGGCCGGCCCGAGTTCGTGCGCGGCGAGTGGATCAAGCCGGGAGCCGTGGTGATCGACGTGGGCATGAACCGCCTGGCCGACGGCCGGCTGGTCGGCGACGTCGAGTTCGCGGCCGCCGAGGCGCGCGCGTCGGCGATCACGCCGGTGCCGGGCGGCGTCGGCCCGATGACGATCGCGTGCCTGCTCAACAACGTCGTGCTCGCCGCCGAGCGGCGCGCCGGCCTGAGCTGAAGAGCATGTCAACGTCGTGCTCGCCGCCGAGCGGCGAGTCGGCCTGAGCTGAAGAGCATGTCAACGTCGTGCTCGCCGCCCAGCGGTGAGCCTGTCTGAACTGAAGGGCATGTCTTTCAGGGCATGCTCTTCAGGGCATGTTCTGCGCGACATGCATGTAGAAACATGTGTTTGGGGACATGGGCCGTGGCGCTCGTCCTGGACGCGCCGAGGCCCGCTGCGGCTGCGGCTCGCAGTTATCGGCCCTGCCGATGCCCGCCGCGGCTGCGAGGTCGCCGCCCGCGGCCTCGGTATCGATTTGCCATGAGCGGCGTCGTCGAGGCCTCACTGGGCTCGCTCAGACTTCGTCGTCACCGCATGGCGCGCTCAGACATCGTCGTCGCGGCGTCGCAGGGCGCGCTCAGGCCTCGTCGTCGCTGCGCTCGCCGAGCAGGTGCTCGAGCAGGCGGTCGAGCTCGTCGAGGCTGCCGTAGGGGACCTCGATGGTGCCCGAGCCCTTCTTCTTCGAATCGCTGCGCACGGCGACCTTGACCCCGAGGCTGCGGCGCAGCCGCTCCTCGAGGTCGCGGACGATCACTGCTCGCTTGTGCGTCTCCGGGTCGGGCTCGGCCTCGGGTTCGGCCGGCCGCAGGCGCTCTCGCACCGCGCGCTCGACCGCGCGGACGCTGAGGCCCTTCTCGATCGCCTCGTAGGCGAGGGACAGCATGTCGGCCGCGTGCTCGAGCGCCAGCAGGGCGCGCGCGTGGCCCATGCTGAGGCGGCCGTCCTGCACGAGGTCTTGCACCTTCGAGGGCAGGCGGAGCAGCCGCACCGCGTTGGCGATCGTGCTGCGGTCCTTGCTCAGGCGCTCGGCCAGCTGGTCCTGCGTGTAGCCGCGGACGTCGATGAGCTGGCGGTAGGCCTGCGCCTCCTCGATCGGCGTGAGGTCGAGGCGCTGGAGGTTCTCGAGCACCGCGAGCTCGAGGCGATCGCTCTCCGGCGTGTCGCGGACGACGGCCGGCAGCTCCTGCAGCCCGGCCAGCTGCGCGGCGCGCCAGCGGCGTTCACCGGCGACGAGGATGTAGTGCCCGGGGAGGCCGGGGTTGGGCGTCACGACCACCGGCTGCAGCAGCCCGTGACGCTTGAGGCTGTCGGCGAGCTCGCGCAGGAGCACCGGCTCGAACTGCTTGCGCGGCTGGTCGGGGTTGGCCGCGATCTGTTCGATGGGCAAGGTGCGCAGCGCCGGTCCCGACGGGGCGGCGGCTGGGGTGTCGGCAGCGGCGGCCGGCGCCGGCGCCTGCGGGATCAGAGCGCCGAGGCCGCGGCCGAGGGCAGGGGGCCGTTTGGGGAGGTTCACGCGTCGGGCCTCGCTTCGATGCGGGACAGCAGCTCCTGGGCGAGCTCGAGGTAGGCGCGGGCGCCCTTGCTCTCGATGTCGTAGAGGAGGACCGGCTTGCCGTGGCTCGGGCTCTCGCTCAGGCGGACGTTGGGCGGAACGGTCGTGGCGAACACCTTGTCCGCGAAGTGCTGGCGGACCTCGGCGACGACCTGCTGCGCCAGGTTGGTGCGCCGGTCGAACATGCAGAAGACGATGCCCTCGATCGCAAGGCGGGGATTGAGCGCGGCGCGGACGCGGTCGATGGTGCCGGTCAGCGCGCCCAGGCCCTCGAGCGAGAAGTACTTGGCCTGCATCGGGATCAGCACCGTGTCGGCGGCGACCAGCGCGTTGAGGGTGATGAGGCCCAGCGACGGCGGGCAGTCGAGGATGACGAAGTCCCAGTCGAGCTCGGCCTCGGCCCGCTCGAGCGCGACCCGCAGCACCGACTCGCGGCCGTGGACGCCCACCAGCTCGATCTCGGCGCCCGTCAGGTCGGCCGAGGCGGGGACGACCTGCAGCGTGGGCAGCTCGGTCGGGTGGACCACGTCCTTGAGCGGGGCGGCGCCCAGCATCAGCTCGTAGGTGCCCTTGTCGACCTGGCCGCGGGGATAACCGACCGCGGAGCTGGCGTTGCCCTGGGGGTCGAGATCGACGAGGAGGACCTTGCGCTCGGCTGCGGCCAGGCTGGCGGCGAGGTTGACGGCGGTGGTCGTCTTGCCCTCGCCGCCCTTTTGGTTGCTGACAGCGACGATCCGCGGTCGCCGCCGCGCGGGCGACCTCGATGCGGTGACCTTCGGCACGGGGCCACTCCCTACCACGGCCGGAGCCGCGCCGCTCGCCCGCGAAGAGGGAGGGTGTGTGATTCAAGGTCGTTTTCTTGCCCACATGTAGGACAACACTTACAAGGTGGGCATGAGCTACTACCGCAACGCGTTCACCAGCTTTGAAGAGTTTCAGCGCGAGGCCCTCCACGGCGACCGCGACGAGCTCGGCAAGGAAGAGCTCGAGCTCATCTATGACCTCGAGGACAGCGACAACCTGGTGCGGCCGGCCGCTCGCGCGCGTCGGCGACGGAGCCGCGAGTAAGCCATGGCCGCGCTGACCGGGACCTTCGCCGCGAACCCCATCGCGGCCGCCCAGGGGGGCGATCTGTCGACCCTCCTGCTCGGCGCCTCCAAGCTGATCGTGTTCGCGATCTTGAGCTGCGCCGTCGCTCAGAGCCCCGGGCTCGGCGCCGCGAAATCCCAGCTCTCCGGCGCGTCCGGTGCCTCCGGCGCGACGCGAACCAGCGCGGCCTCCTGGGTCGCCGGATCCGGCGCCGCCAGCGGGTCCCGCCAGACGCGGTAGCTGCTGCGCAGCTCGCCCAGGTCGTCGCGCAGCACGACCGCCTCGAAGTTGCCGAGCCCCGCGTTGGCCAGCGCGTTGTCGTCGGTCCTCAGGACCAGGGCGTCGCCGACAGGTCCTTCGTACAGGGATCCGACGAGCAGGGCCTTTCGACCCGGTGCGAGGCAGGTGCTCGGCGCGCAGCCGCCGTCGCCGCTGAAGTAGAGCAGGGGATCGGCGCCCGGCGCCTCGGGATCGACCGAATCGGCGAGCGTGAACGCGGCGAGGTCGACGTCGCCGGGTCCGAGGTTCAAGACCTCGACGAACTCGGCGTGCTTCTCGAGGCTGGCCGGTCCGGGCGGGTTGCTGAGCACCTCGACGATCGCCAGCGTCGCGGGGAGGGCGGGTCACCGGTGGTGTCGTCGCCGAGATCGGGCAACTCACCGGGGCTCGGGGCGCAGGCGATCCAGTCGGCGGCGCTGTCGCTGTCGACGGCCGGGTCGACGCGGCACAGCGACTCGCCGGCGCCGGGCACCGCCACCGGCGGGCCGCTCCACAGCGCGGGATCGTCGAAGGGCGCCGGCTGAGCCGCGCCGTAGAGGAGGGCGTCGCCGAGGTTGCCGTCCTGGTCGCGCAGACCGACGGCCCCGTCGTCGTTGCGCAGGCCGCCGCCGTCGGCGAACGCAGCGCGCAGGACCTCGCCCTCGCGCAGGATCGATGGGACAGGTAGATCGGCCGGGCTGGCGTAGCGCACCAGCAGCAGGCGTTCGCCGGGGAGCAGCACTTCGCCGCCGATCCCGAGATCGCCCATCCACAGCTCGGGCCATGCGGGCGACGACGACCAGGCCGCCGAGCGTCAGCGGGCTGTCGCCGACGTGGGTGACCTCGACGAACTCCGGACTCGCAGCGCCGCCGTCCTTGCCGTCGGGATCGGCCATCACCTCCGTGATCCGCAGCACGCTCAGGTCGATGCCCGGCTCGCCGCCCGTGTCCGTGAGGACAGGTCCTCCGGAGCCTGTCCCGAAGGTCGAGGTGGGTTCGGGGAGCCCGAGGTCGACCGGGGCCGCGCCCCAGTCGGTCTGGTTCGGCCACGTGGTGCCCTCGAAGGTGGTCGAGGTCCCGGCGCCGCTGCTGCCGGAGGACGTGGTCGAGGTGTCGCTCGGGACTTCGGCGGGCTGCGGAGTCCAGGCGCCGCAGGCGGAGGTGAAGAAGAGGAGGGGAGAGGAGGTGTCGTGGATGCACACCCCGAGGTCGTGGTTCGCGGGCTCCGCTTTGCAGCCTCGACGCGAATTTCGGCGGCAGCGGCTCGTGAGCGGGCGCGCCAACTCCCGTTGGGCCTCAGCCGAGCGCGTAGTCCTTGAGCTTGCGATAGAGCGTGGTGCGGTCGATGCCGAGGAGCGCGGCGGCGCGGGCCTTGTTGCCGTCGGTGGCCGCGAGGGCGCCGAGGATCGCCTCGCGCTCGAGCTCCGCCAGCGGGCGCACGAGCCGTGCATCGGGCGGGGCCTCGGCCGGGGCGATCGGCGCGGCGCGCATCAACTCGGGCGGGAGGTCGTCGAGGTCGAGGATCGGCCCGTCGCCGAGGACCATGGCCCGCTCGATGACGTTGCGGAGCTCGCGGACGTTGCCCGGCCAGCGGTAGCGCGTCAGCACCTCGAGCGCGGCCGGCGAGACGTCGGTGAGCCGCCGACCCAGGCTCTCGCCGAACAGCTTGGCGAAGTGGAGGGCGAGCCGCGGGATATCGTCGCGACGCTCGCGCAGCGGCGGGATGGTCGTCTGGATGACGCTGAGCCGGTACAGCAGGTCTTCGCGGAATCGGCCCGATTCGACCATCTGCGGCAGGTTTCGGTGGGTGGCGGCGATCAGGCGCACGTCGACCGAGAGCTCCTTGGTGCCGCCGACGCGCATCAGCGTGCGGTTCTCGAGCACGCGGAGCATCCGCGCCTGCGCGGGCAGGCTGAGCTCGCCGATCTCGTCCATGAACAGCGTGCCGCCGTGGGCTCGTACGAACACGCCTTCGTGTTGGCTGACCGCGCCGGTGAAGGCGCCTTTCTCGTGGCCGAACAGCTCGCTCTCGAGCAAGCCCTCCGGATGCGGCGCAATTGACGGCCACGAACGGCCGGGCCGCCCGCGGCGACAGAGCGTGGACCATGCCGGCGGCGAGCTCCTTGCCGGTGCCGCTCTCGCCGAACAGGAGCACCGTGGTCGGCGTGGCCGCGACGCGCTCGAGGAACACGTGAAGGCGCTGGATCGCCGGCGAATGGCCGATGATCTGGCCGGGCGTGGAGCCTGGCTTTTGGGACAGCTTCGCCGCGGCCGTCAGCTGCTGCCGCTCGCCAGCGCTCTCGCCGCTGGCGCTGACGAGCTGGGCGGCGCAGACCAGGAGGAGCAGGGCTTGCTCGTCGTAGGTCGCCCGCACGGCGCGCGCGCGTCCCACTCGGCGTAGAAGATGAGCCCCTCCGCGGGCGCGGCCATGGCCCCGACGATGCCGCGCAGCTGCACGCTGCGGCGGTCGGCCAGGTCGGGCTCGGCGAGCACGTCGCGCAGCAGGAAGCCGCGGCGCTCGCGGAGCACTCGGGCGAGCAGGGCGGGCGACAGGGCCAGGTCGCAGACCGGGCCGGCGGTCGCGCTGCTCAGGATGTCGCTGCCGTCGGGGCTGAGGAGCAGCGCCCGCGTCGCCGGCAAGGCCTCCAGCGCCCACGCCGTGGCGGCGCGGAACACCCCCGGCAACGAGCCGCAGCGGGCGAGCTTGTCGCCGAGCGCGGCCAGGGACGCCAGGCGATTGCGACCTTCGGGGCTGGAGATCGCCCGCGCCGCATCGAGCTCGACCGTGCCGCGGACCGGCCCGGCGGGCTCGGGCGCGGCGAAGCCGAGGGTCGTGTTGCCGAGAGTGAAGGCCGCGCCCGGTGCCAGCTCCTGACCCGCCTTCAGCGCCAGGCGCTGGCCCTCGGCGACGCTCCACACGGGGTTGACGCCGGCGACTTCGACGACGCGGAGGCGGCCGGCGGCGCGGTCGAGCTGGATCGTGAGGTGATGGCGCGAGACCGCCCCGTCGCCGAGTTGCAGGCCCTCGCCCTGGCCGCGGCCGATCGTCAGCGGCCCGTCGCCGAGCTCGAGCTGTCGCCCGCGATCCGGTCCGGCCTGGACGATGAGCAGAAAAGGATGCACTTACCGCGACTATAACATCGTCGCTGCGCCCGGCCGGGGCGCGCGCCGATTCTCGCGGAGTATCGGCGAATTGACGACGCGTCCGTCCGCGCCCGAGACCGCAAATTCCGTTCTCCGGGCCACGAATCAGCCGTCCGCGCGCGTGGAACTCGCGTGGTTGACAGCCTAGGGCCGAGTGTTACGTTTCCGGCACTCTTGTGACCGAAAACACCCTTACTCCGCCCCCAGGTCGCCGCGAAGAGCCCCGGAGCTGCCCGAGGTCATCTCGCTCCTGCCCCTGCGCAACTCGGTGTTGTTCCCCGGCTCGATCATCCCGATCGACGTGGGGCGGCCCAAGTCCGTCAAGCTGATCGAAGAGGCGATCGCGAACGAACGGCCGATCATCGGCATCGTCACGCAACGCGAGGCTCGCGTCGAGGAGCCGACCGAGGCCGATCTGCACGCGGTCGGCTGCGCGGCGCGGATCCTCAAGGTCATCAAGCTCGCGAAGGACAACTACAGCGTCATCCTGCAAGGGGTGATGCGGATCTCGATCGAGCGCGTGGTCACCAGCGAGCCGTTCCTCAAGGCCCGCGTCACCGAGCTGCCCGACGTCGAGGGCGAGGACGTCGAGGCCGTCGCGCTGGTGCAGAGCATCAAGGAGACGGCCAAGCGGCTGATCGCGCTGGTGCCCGAGCTGCCGCGCGAGGCGGCGGCGCTGCTCGACAGCGTCAGCGATCCCAGCCAGGTCGCCGACCTCGTGATCAGCAACCTCGACATCGAGGCCGGCGAGAAGCAAGAGGTCCTGGCCGCCAACAACGTGCGCGAGCGCCTGCGCAAGGTGCTGATGCTGCTCACGCGTCAGCTCGAGATCCTCAAGGTCCGCGAGCGCATCAACTCGCAGGTCCAGGAGGAGATGGGCCACTCGCAGCGCGAGTACGTGCTGCGCCAGCAGCTCAAGGCGATCAAGGGCGAGCTCGGCGAGATCGACGACGAGTCCGGCGACATCGAGGAGTTCCAGAAGAAGATCGTCGACGCGAAGATGCCCGAGGAGGCGGAGAAGGTCGCGCGCAAGCAGCTCGACCGGCTCAAGGCGATGCAGCCCAGCAGCGCCGAGTACACCGTCACCCGCACGTACCTCGAGTGGCTCGTCGACCTGCCGTGGTCGATCTCCAGCGAGGACCAGCTCGACATCGCCACCGTCCGCACGGTGCTCAACGAGGACCACTACGACCTCGAGAAGGTCAAGAAGCGCATCCTCGAGTACATGGCGGTGCTCAAGCTCAACGCCAGCAAGAAGGGCCCGATCCTGTGCCTCCTGGGCCCGCCCGGCGTCGGCAAGACCTCGCTCGGCAAGAGCATCGCCCGCGCGATCGGCCGCAAGTTCGTCCGCATCAGCCTCGGCGGCGTGCGCGACGAGGCCGAGATCCGCGGCCACCGACGCACCTACGTCGGCTCGCTGCCGGGCCGCATCATCCAGGGCATCAAGCGCGCCGGCACCAACAACCCGGTGATGATGCTCGACGAGATCGACAAGCTCGGCCACGACTTCCGCGGCGACCCGGGCTCGGCGCTGCTCGAGGTCCTCGACCCCGAGCAGAACTGGTCGTTCAGCGACCACTACCTCGAGGTGCCGTTCGACCTGTCGCGGGTGATGTTCATCGCCACGTCGAACTACCTCGACCCGATCCCGCCTGCCCTGAAGGACAGGCTCGAGATCCTGCGCCTGCCGGGCTACACGCGCCAGGAGTCGCTGGCGATCGCCAAGCGCTTCCTGCTGCCGAAGCAGATCAGCGAGCACGGGCTCGAGAAGACCGACCTCAAGGTCAGCTTCACCGACGACGCGCTGCTCGAGATGATCGACAGCTACACCCACGAGGCCGGCGTCCGTAACCTCGAGCGCGAGATCAGCTCCGTCATCCGCGGGATCGCGGTCAAGGTGGTCGAGGGCGAGGTCAAGGACGAGGTCGTCATCACCAAGGACGTGATCCCGGAGTACCTCGGGCCGCAGAAGTACCTGCCCGAGGTCGCCGAGCGCACGGCCGAGCCAGGCGTGGCCACCGGCCTCGCCTGGACCCCGGTCGGCGGCGAGATCATGTTCGTCGAGGCGACCCAGATGCCCGGGAAGGGCGGGCTCATGCTCACCGGCCAGCTCGGCGACGTCATGAAGGAGTCGGCCCAGGCGGCGATGAGCTACGTGAAGAGCCACCTCGGCCCGCTCGGCATCGAGAAGTCGGCGATCGAGAACATCGACATCCACGTCCACGTGCCCGCGGGCGGGATCCCGAAGGACGGCCCTTCGGCGGGCGTGGCGATGTTCGCCGCCATCACCTCGCTGCTCACCGGCACCTGCGTCCGCCCGGACGTGGCGATGACCGGCGAGATCACCCTGCGCGGCCTCGTGCTCCCGGTCGGCGGCATCAAGGAGAAGATGCTCGCGGCCCACCGCGCCGGCATCAAGCGCGTGATCCTGCCCGAGCGCAACCAGAAGGACGTGGTCGACGTGCCGGAGGAGATCCGGCAAGACATGACGATCCTCTGCGTGAAGAACGTGCACGACGTGGCCGAGCACGTGTTCGAGCGCCCGGTGGTCCCGGCCGACGCGACGCCCGAGGTCAGCTCGACCGAAGGCGCTCGCGGCGAGCCGCCCGCCACGGCCGCCACCTGAGCGCGGCTTTTGCGGACCGCTGGGCCCTGGGAGTCCCATCCCCGGGCCCGCGGCCTTTGGTTGCGAGCGACCAATTCGTTCGGTCGCCAGAGGCGCTGCGACCCGGTGCATTTTCCGGGCCCTCCCGCCTGCTCGGGCCGCTCGCCGGCCGATTGACATGCGAGAACCGGGCCTTACTCTGCGCCCGTAACGCTTCCCGGCCTTGTGGGCTCGAGAGGGAAGCAGAAGTCCCCCGGCCCGTACGGGCCACAAGTCCGAGAAAGGTCAGAGTTCCACAATGGGCAAGATCATCGGTATCGACCTCGGCACGACCAACTCCGTCGTCTGCGTGATGGAGGGCAGCGAGCCGAAAGTCATCCCCAACGAAGAGGGCGGTCGCACGACCCCGTCGGTGGTGGCCTTCGAAGCGAACGGCAACGTCCTCGTCGGTCAGCAGGCGCGGCGCCAGGCGATCACCAACCCCGAGAACACCGTCTACTCGGTCAAGCGCTTCATGGGCATGGGCCTCGACGTGTCGTCGCACGAGGTCAACCGCGTGCCCTACAAGGTCGTCAAGGCGCCCAACGGCGACGCGCACATCTCGATCCGCGGCAAGGCCTACTCACCGCCCGAGATCAGCGCGCGCATCTTGATGAAGCTCAAGAAGGCCGCCGAGGACTACCTCGGCGAGACGGTCAACGAGGCGGTCATCACCGTCCCGGCGTACTTCAACGACGCCCAGCGCCAGGCGACCAAGGACGCCGGCAAGATCGCCGGCCTCGACGTGAAGCGCATCGTCAACGAGCCGACCGCGGCCGCGCTGGCCTACGGCCTCGGCAAGGGCAAGAGCGCCAAGGAGCAGACCATCGCGGTCTACGACCTCGGCGGCGGTACCTTCGACATCTCGATCCTCGAGGTCGCCGAGAGCGTGGTCGAGGTCATCTCGACCAACGGTGACACCCACCTCGGCGGCGACGACTTCGACGACCGCATCATCAAGTGGCTGATCGCCGAGTTCAAGAAGGAGACCGGCATCGACGTCGGCGGCGACAAGCTCGTGCTGCAGCGCCTCAAGGACGCGGCCGAGAAGGCCAAGATCGAGCTGTCGCAGGCGATGGAGTCGGAGGTCAACCTGCCGTTCTTGACCGCCGACGCGACCGGGCCGAAGCACCTGCAGATCCGCCTGTCGCGCGCCAAGTTCGAGGCGATGATCGAGGACCTCGTCAAGAAGACGATCGAGCCGGTCAAGAAGGCGCTCGCCGACGCCAAGAAGTCGCCGGGCGACATCGACGAGATCCTGCTCGTCGGCGGCTCGACCCGCGTGCCGATGGTCCAGAAGTACGTCAAGGAGTTCTTCGGCAAGGACCCGAACCGCAGCGTCAACCCCGACGAGGTCGTCGGCCTCGGCGCGGCGGTCCAGGCAGGCGTGCTCGCCGGTGATGTCACCGACATCGTGCTCGTCGACGTCACCCCGCTCAGCCTCGGCATCGAGACCCTCGGCGGCGTGACCACCGTGCTCATCCCGCGCAACACCACGATCCCGACCAAGAAGACCGAGGTGTTCACCACGGCCGCCGACAACCAGCCGTCGGTCGAGGTCCACGTGGTCCAGGGCGAGCGCAGCATGGCGACCGACAACCGCACGCTCGGCCGCTTCAGCCTCGGCGGCATCCCGGCCGCGCCGCGCGGCGTGCCGCAGATCGAGGTCACGTTCGACATCGACGCCAACGGCATCGTGAAGGTGTCGGCCAAGGACCGGGCGACCGGCAAGGAGGCCAACATCACCATCACCGCGAGCAGCGGCCTCAAGCAGGACGAGATCGAGCGGATGGTCAACGACGCCTCGAAGTTCGAGGCCGAGGACAAGAAGCGCCGTCAGGCGATCGAGAACCGCAACGGCCTCGAGGCGCTGATCATCCAGACCGAGAAGCTGCTGGCCGAGAACGGCGACAAGTTCCCGGCCGGGCCGAAGGCCGAGGTCGAGTCGGCCATCACCGACGCGAAGGCGGCGTTCGACTCCAAGGACGACGACCGGATCGCTACCGCCAAGGACAAGCTCATGCAGGCCTCGCACAAGCTGGCGCAGGCGGCGTACGGGCAGCCCGGCGGCGAGCAGCAGGGCCCCGGCGGCCCCGGCGGGCCGGGTGGTGCCGGTCCGGGCCCGGGTGGTCCGGGCGGAGCGGGCGCCGGCTCCAAGAGCGAAGGCGACGTGATCGACGCCGAGTTCGAAGAGAAGAACTGACGCGCTTCGGCGCGCACCGGGCCGAGTCCTCGCGGGGCTCGGCCCTTTTCGCTCGCCCCCGTGCGCGCGCAACTCGGGCGCCGCGCGGGGGCTCGGGGCTCTCCTCGGCTCGGGCGGCGGTTCGCGGCGGTCGCCGGGTCTGCAACCTCGGACGCGGCACGACGCGCGCCAGCGCGAGTTTGCCCGTCTTTGGACAGCGTGACGCGGAGGGACTAAAAGAATGAGGGTATGCGTCGTCGCGCGAAGGCCGTCGCGCTCGCGTTCGGGCTCGTCCTCACCAGCTGCGCCGGTCCCAACCTCTGGACCGATGGCACCAGCGTGTCGACGGGCCTGTCGAGCCACGGCCGCCTGCGCCGGCCGGCCAAGCTCGAGCTGACGGGCAGCGGCTTCTCGGTCGGCGAGCGCTGGAAGACGCGCGGCTTCCAGTACGGCACCGAGGAGTTGGTCAGCGCCCTGGGTCGCGCGGCCAAGACGGTGCGGGGCGGGGCGAAGAAGGCGACGCTCGGCATCGCCGACCTCAGCCCGCAGCGCGGCGGCAAGTCGAAGTGGCACAGCAGCCACCAGAGCGGCCGCGACGTCGACCTGATCTTCTACAGCGTCGACGAACAGGGCAAGCCGCTGGCGCCCCCGGAGAACGACATGATCCGCTACGACGGCGAGGGCAAGCCGTACGTCCGCGGCAAGGGCACCTACAACGACGCGATCTGGCAGGAGCGTCGCTTCGACACCGCGCGCAACTGGGCCTTGGTGGAGGCGCTGCTCAGCGACGCGACCATCCGCGTGCAGTGGATCTTCGTGTCGCTGCCGCTCGAGGACCGGCTCCTCGAGTACGCGACGCGCCACAAGAAGCCGCGCTGGCTCATCGAGTACGCGCGTGCGGTCATGTACGACCCGCCCGACGCACCGACGCACAGCGACCACTTCCACGTGCGGATCTACTGCCCGCGCGACGACCGGTTCCACGGCTGCGTCGACCGCGGCGTGGTCTGGCAGCACGAGAAGAAGTCGTATAAGTACGGCGGCCCGGAGCGCTACGACCCGATCGCCTGGCGCTCGCTGGCGTCGCTGTCGACCATCGCGCTGTCGCCGGGTTGAACGAACGCTCGCGCGGCCACGCGAGCGTTCGGCAGCGTGCGACGCGGTGACGCGAGCGAGCGACGTGGGCACCTGTCCTTCGGGACAGCCATGCACGAGCGCGAATTTCAGGGTCGCGTTCGCCAGTCGCTGCGCGGGCCGCTTCTCGCCATGCCGGTACGCGGCGGGTGCTCGAGGAGCCGTGCTCGAGCCACAGGCGGTGCACCCGTACGTGCCTCGACGGCTCACAAGCGGAGCCGATCCGAGGGCCGCAACCCTCAGGCTTCAGGCCGCGCGCGAGTGAGCGCAGGGTCGGTGAGTGGCCGCGGGTCGACGCCGGTGGTCGCACTCGCAAGTTGCGATCGGCGCTCGGGATAGCGGCCAGCCGGCCGGTGCGGAGGTGCGGCCGAGGCTCGCGGGTCGAGGGCAGCGGGCCTCGCAAGTTGCGATCGGTCGGGTAGGGCGGGCCGCGGGGACGTGGCTCGCAGGTTGCGAGCGACGGATCTCTCCTCGCAAGTTGCGAGCGGTCGGGTAGGACGGGCCGCGGGCTCGCAAGTTGCGAGCGGCGGATCTCTCCTCGCAAGTTGCGAGCGGTCGGGCCGAGCGAGCGGCGAGGGCAGGGCTCGCAGGTTGCGAGCGCCGCTGCCTTCCTCGCAACAGGCGACCGCGCGGCGCTCGAGGGCCCAGTCCCGGGAGCGTCACGCCGGCCCCACGCGGGCCGACTCGCAACTTGCGAGAGAGCGCAGCTCCGGCGCAGCGAGCTCGTCTCGGGTCGTGCTGCGTCCCGCAAGTCGGCTCGTGAAGCCGACTTGCTGCGTCGTGATGCTCGCAAGTCGGCTCGTGGAGCCGACTTGCTGTGCACGTGAGAAGGTGGCCGGCAATGCGAGCCGGCTTCGCAGATTGCGATCGCGGGAACCCGCGCTGATCGCCCGTCTGCTGCGGTTTACGGCCAGATCGCGTGAAGCGAGTCGGCGGCTGCG
Organism: Nannocystis pusilla; assembly: GCF_026626665.1. Lineage (GTDB taxonomy): Bacteria > Myxococcota_A > Polyangia > Nannocystales > Nannocystaceae > Nannocystis > Nannocystis pusilla. The sequence goes on along the minus strand of NZ_JAPNKE010000002.1, from coordinate 3,071,129 downwards.
CGCATGCGCCGTCGGCTGCGCCTGGCTCGAAGGTCAGGCGGCGCGAGGCGAGATCTCGGCGATGGAGATCTGCACATCGAGTCGACGAGCGCGTGTCACTGCGATCGCTTGAGTAGATCGAGCCGGCGGTCGGCCATGTCGTGGTGGCGGCGAGATCTCGCGTCTGGCCGGCGTTGCGGCGGCTGAGGCTGTTGCTCGTGCGACGGACTCGCGGGCGCGACAGCTGCTCGTACGGCGCTTCAACTGAATGCCTGGGCAGGGGGGTACTGAACGTTATCGCAGAATGCGAGACGACCGAAACTTGCCGACCTCGCGTGAAAGTGCTTCTAGTGATCTACTCAGTAGATTATATTGCGGACCCACAAGCCAACCTGATCGCGCCAAAGGAACTACACGGCTTGGATCGCACCTCCGCTACCTTGTGAAGCCTCTCCGTCCGGGCACCGCCGTCCACGCGCTCCCGGCCGCGACTCTCCCCGCAGCACCCGCCATGCCGACCGCGCTCACCGAAGCCCAGATCCGCGACATCGAAGCGAGCAGCCCCGAGGGGTTGTCGTCGCAGCAGCTCGTCGCGGTGTTCGAGGACGCCGACGTCAAGTTCAGCGAGGCGAACCTGCGCCGCTACGTGCAGCTCGGCCTGGTGCCGCGCTCGCGGCGGGTCGGCCACAAGGGCAAGCACCTCGGCTCGCACGGCGTGTACCCGATCCGCGCGGTGCGTCGCATCAACACCATCAAGAAGTTGATGGCGGAGCGCTACACGATCGAGGAGATCCAGGCCAAGTTCCTCACCTTCAAGGACAGCATCGAGATCCTCGACGAGGCGCTCGAGGAGCTGCTGTCCGCCTTCGCCGCGAAGATCGACGCCGAGGATCCGTCGCCGCGGCGCGACAGCCTCTACGGCGAGCTCCGCTCGCTCCGCTCGGCCGCGGACGCGCTGCTGTCCGGCGTCTACCGCCTCGAGAAGCTGCTCATCGCCGGCGGCGGCGCTGTCCGTCCACGGGGCGGTGGGGCCGCGAGTCCGACTGAACTTTTGTAACTGTCCTTTTGGACCTGTCCTTTTAGACCTGCCCGTTCGTTCCGCTCACCACCGCGCATTTTTGGGGATAACGGCGCCGCTCCGCGCGCGCCGCATGGGGATCATCATGCTGAAGAACAACTCTCTCGCCACCGGCAGCGACCTCGATCGCGACAGCGACCTCGACGAGGGCCGCGACCACGACACCGACCACGAGATCGCGAGCGACGCCGGTGAAGAAGCCGGCGACGAGGACGCCGGCGACGACGGCGACGATCCGCGGCCGATCGTGCGGCGCGCCCGCGCCAAGACGATCGCCATGAAGCGGCTCACCAAGGAGGAGCTGCGGATCGGCGCGCTGCTCTACCCGGAGCGCAGCTACTGGCGGCCCAAGTCGCGCGGCGAGTGTGCCAACGTCGCCCGCCCGTGCCCGTACGTCAGCTGCAAGCACCACCTCTACATCGACGTGAACCCGGCGACCGGCAGTATCAAGATCAACTTCCCCGACCTCGAGGTGTGGGAGCTACAGCACTCCTGCGCCCTCGACGTCGCGCAAGGCGGCGGGATCACGCTGGAAGAGGTGGGTGAGATCCTCAACCTCACGCGCGAGCGCATCCGCCAGGTCGAGGTCCGCGGCCTGCTCAAGCTCAAGGAAGCGGGCGGCGAGGATCTTCTCTCGTACCTGGCCCGCGAAGAGGTTGACCCGGCCGCCGCGCGGGTGGTACCGCGGGCGCGCCTATGACCGCGCCCACGCCGATCCGTCGCGCCCTCGTCAGCGTCAGCGACAAGACCCACCTCGAGGTCCTGGCGCAGATCCTCATCGACTCCCAGGTCGAGGTGCTGTCGACCGGAGGGACCTACCAGGCCCTCGAGGCGCTCGGCGTCGCGGTCGTCAAGGTGAGCGAGTACACCGGCGCGCCCGAGATCCTCGGCGGGCGCGTCAAGACGTTGCACCCGAAGATCCACGGCGGGATCCTGGCCCTGCCGACCCCGGCGCACGAGGCCGAGCTGCGGCTCCACGGCATCGCGCCGATCGACCTCGTGGTCGTCAACCTCTATCCGTTCCGCCAGGTCGTCGCCAAGCCCGGCAGCAGCTTCGAGGACGCGGTCGAGAACATCGACATCGGCGGTCCGGCGATGGTGCGCGCGGCGGCCAAGAACTGGCAGCGCGTGGCGGTGGTCGTCGACCCGGCCGACTACGCGCGCCTCGGCGAGGCGCTGCGCGAGCACGGCGGCGCGCTGCCCGAGAGCCTGCGCCGCTCGCTGATGCGCAAGGCCTACGCGCACACGGCCGCCTACGACGCGGCGATCGCCGGCTACCTGGCGCGCTTCGACGACGCCGGCCTGTCCGTCGGGACAGATGCGCTGCCCGACCGGCTGTTCGTCGCCGGCGCGGCCCAGGGCGAGCTGCGCTACGGCGAGAACCCGCACCAGCCGGCCCGCTTCTACGCGACCGAGCTGGCGGCCGGCGAGCCGGCCGGGCTGCACCGCGCGGTCCAGCACCAGGGCAAGGCGCTGTCGTACAACAACCTGCTCGACGCCGACGCGGCGCTCGGCCTGTGCCGCGACCTCAGCCGCCTGGGCCTGGCGGCCGCGGTCATCAAGCACGTGTCGCCGTGCGGCGCGGCGATCGCCCGCGGCGACGAGTCGCTCGCCGACGTGTACGTGCGCGCCCGCGAGGCCGACGCCGAGAGCGCGTTCGGCGGGATCGTGGCGCTGTCCGGACCGGTCGACCGCGCCGTCGCCGAGCGGCTGGCCGAGACCTTCCTCGAAGTCGTGATCGCCCCGTCGTTCAGCCCGGAGGCGCTGGCGCTGCTGGCCGGCAAGAAGAACCTCCGCCTGTTGTCGCTCGAGGACATGCTCGTCGGGACAGGTCCCGAGAGCCAGCCGGCCCTGCGCCTGCGCTCGATCGCGGGCGGCCTGCTGGCCCAGCGCGAGGACGCCGTGACGGTGGGGGCGGCGCAGGCCAAGGTGGCGACCCGCCGCGCGCCCACGGCCTCGAGCTGCGCGACCTCGAGCTGGCGCAGATCGTCGGCAAGGCGGTGCGCTCGAACGCGATCGTGCTGTGCAAGGACGGCGCGACCGTCGGCATCGGCGGCGGCCAGACCTCACGCGTCGAGGCGGCCCGGCAGGCGACGGCCCGCGCGGGCCAGCGCGCGCAGGGGGCGGTGCTCGCCTCCGACGCGTTCTTCCCGTTCCGCGACGGGGTCGACGCCGCGGCCGCGGCCGGGGTGACGGCGATCGTCCAGCCCGGCGGCTCGGTCCGCGACGAGGAGGTCGTGACCGCCGCCGACGAGCACGGCCTGGCGATGGTGTTCACCGGTCAGCGGCACTTCCGTCACTGACTTCTTGCGCTGCTGACTTTTTGCGCAGGTCCGAAAGGCCAGGTGCGATCGTGCATGTCCCGAAGAGCAGCTTGAAGGTCCTGATCGTCGGCGGCGGCGGCCGCGAGCACGCGCTGGCGTGGCGCTGCCGCGTCGAGGGCCACGAGGTCCACGCCGCGCCGGGCAGCGACGGCATCGCCGAGGACGCGATCTGCCACGCGGTCGGCGTCGGCGACCTCGCGGGCCAGGTCGCGCTGGCCGACGCGCTGCGCCCGGACCTGGTGATCGTCGGCCCCGAGCAGCCGCTGGTCGACGGGCTGGCCGACCGCCTGCGCGCGGCCGGTCACGCGGTGTTCGGGCCGTCGGCGGCGGCCGCGGAGCTCGAGGGCAGCAAGGCGGTGGCCAAGGCGTTCATGGCCCGCCACGCGATCCCGACGGCGGCGCACGTGACGGTCACCGGGCTGGGCGAGGCGCTGGCGGCGGTGCGCTCGTTCGCCAGCCCGCCGGTGATCAAGGCCAGCGGCCTGGCGGCCGGCAAGGGCGTGGTCGTGCCCGAGAGCTTCGAGGAGGCGGAGCTGGCCGTTCGGTCCTGTCTCGAAGGACATGTCTTCGGCGACGCCGGCGCGACGGTGGTGCTCGAGGAGCGGCTGCACGGCGAGGAGGCGTCGCTGTTCGTGCTGACCGACGGCGAGCGCTGGAGCCTCCTACCGCCCGCCCAGGACCACAAGCGCCTGCGCGACGGCGATGAGGGGCCGAACACCGGCGGGATGGGCGCTTACTGCCCGGCGCCGGTGTGTGACGCGGCGGTGCTGCGGCGGGCGGAGCTGGAGATCGTGGGGCCGACGCTGGCCGGGCTGCGCGCCGAGGGGCGACGCTTCGTCGGCGTGCTGTTCGTCGGTCTGATGATCGCGCCGGACGGCGCGCCGAAGGTCATCGAGTACAACTGCCGCTTCGGCGATCCGGAGGCGCAGCCGGTGCTGTTCGGCCTGCAGACGCCGATCGTCGCCGACCTGCTGGCGGCCGCCCGCGGCGAGCTGACGCCGCGGACCTACGCGGCCGCGCCGGCCGCCAGCGTGGTGGTGGCGGCGGCCGGCTATCCCGGCGAGACCCGGCCGGGTGCGGCGATCCGCGGGCTCGAGACGGTCGCGGAGCTCGCCGAGGTCAAGGTGTTCCACGCCGGTACGCGTCGCGGCGCGCTCGGCTGGGAGACGCGCGGCGGCCGGGTGCTCGGGGTCTGCGCCCGCGGCGTCGACTTGCGGGCGGCCATCGAGCGCGCCTACGCGGCGCTCGCCGACATCGAGGTCGAGGGCGGCCAGTTCCGCCGTGACATCGGCGTGCGAGCGCTCACCCGTCGAGCGGAATGAGACAACCTGCGGAGGCCTGCAGCTGCGAGCCGGGGACGCCCGCGCCGCGCGCGAGAGCGTGGTATACGGCGGGCGATGGCACACGTCCGTCCGCTCCGCGGCTTCCGTTACGACCTCCCCCGCCTCGGCGACGCCGGTCTGCTGCTCGCGCCTCCGTACGACGTCGTCGACGCGGCCGGCCGCGAACGCATCGGCGCTCGCTCGCCGCACAACTGCATCCACGTGATCCTGCCCGCCGGGGAAGGCGACGCGAAGTACGAGGAGGGCGCGCAGCGCTTCGCCGCGCTCGAGCGCGAGGCGCTGGTGCGCGACGACAGCCCGAGCTTCTACGTCTACCACCAGACGTTCACCTCGGAGGGCCAGCAGTACACCCGCAAGGGCTTCATCGGCCTCGTCGAGCTGACCCGCTTCGGCGCTGGGCCGGTGCTCGCGCACGAGCGCACGCTCTCGGGTCCGAAGGCCGACCGCCTCAAGCTGATGCGCGCGTGCGGGGCCCACCTCGAGCTGGTGTTCGGCATGTTCTCGGACCCCGGCCGCGCGTGGGAGGCCGCGACGACGCGGGCTCTCGGCGCGCCGGTGCTCGAGGGCGACTTCGACGGCACCCACCACGTGCTCTACCGCGTCGACGATCCGGCGGCCACCGCCGCGCTCAGCTCCGTGCTCGAGGACAAGAAGATCTACATCGCCGACGGCCACCACCGCTACGAGACGATGTGCACGTTCCGCGACGAGCTCGCGGCCGCGGGCAAGGGCGAGGTGGCGCGCTGGGGCCTCATTTTCCTGTCGAACCTCGATGACCCGGGCCTCGTGGTGCTGCCGACGCACCGACTGATCCACAGCGTGCCCGGCCTCGACCTCGCGGCCGCGCTGGCGCAGGTCGAGCCGTTCTTCACCATCACCCGCGAGCCGCTGCCGGCCGACGCGGCGGCAGTGCGCGCGCGCCTGGCCGAGGTGGGGGCGAGCGGCGCGGCGTTCGGCCTGGCGGTGCCGGCGAGCGGCGAGCTCGTCGTGCTGGCCCTGCGCCCCGACTTCGACCCGGCGGCGGCCGGGCTGCAGCACCTGGCGCCGGCGCTGCAGCGCCTCGACGTCGCGCTGCTGCACGAGCTCATCCTCGATCGCGGCTTCGGCGTGACGCGCGAGGCGCAGGCGCAGAACACCAACATCCGCTACTACAAGTCGACCGACGAGGCGCTGGCGGTGGCCCGCGCCGGCGGCAGCGACGTGCAGCTGGTGTGCTTCATGAACCCGACGCCGGTCCGCGACGTCCGGGCGGTGTGCGACAGCGGCGAGGTGATGCCGCAGAAGAGCACCTTCTTCTACCCGAAGATCCCGACCGGCCTGGTGTTCCACGACCTCAAGGCAGGGCTTTGAGCGCGCGACTCCCCGAGGGCGTCGACGCGGTGCTCCCGCGCGGCGCCCGTGATCTGCTGCCGGTCGCCGCGCGCCGCCGTCGCGCCGTGACCGAGGCGCTGCTCGCCGTGTTCGACCGCTGGGGCTACGACCCGGTGGTGACGCCGGCGATCGAGTACTTCGCGGTGTTCGGCCGCTGGCTGGCCGAGCGCGAGCGGCAGCGCTGCGTCCGCTTCATCGAGGCGGGCTCGGGCGAGCTGGTGACGCTGCGCTCCGACATCACGCCGCAGATCGCCCGCCTCGCGGGGCAGCAGCTGCGCGAGCGGCTCGCGGCCGGGGAGGCGGTGCGCCTGTGCTACGCGGCCGACGTCGTGCGCCTGTCCGAAGGGACACATGAGCAGAGCGAGCGCCACCAGGTCGGCGTCGAGCTGCTCGGCGACGACGCGCCCGAGGCCGACGCGGAGCTGATCTTGCTCGCGGACGAGGCGCTGCGGGCCGCCGGGGTGCAGGGCGCGGCGCTCGAGGTCGCGGACGTCGGCATCGCCCGCGGGCTGTTCGAGCGCCTGCCGAGCTGCGACGTCGAGGCGCTGCACGGGCTGCTCGCGCGCAAGGACGCCGGCGGGGTCGCGCGCTTCGCCGCCGGCCTGGCGCTCGGCGAGGAGCCGCGGCGCTGGCTCGGGCTCCTGTGCGAGCTGTTCGGAGCGCCAGGTATTTTAAAACATGTCCCGGCGGACATCCGCGCGCGCTGGCCATGGCTGGCCGAGCGGCTGGCCCGGCTCGAGGCGACGCTCGCGGTGGTCGAGGCGCGAGCCCCGGAGCTGCACGCGCGCCTCGTCGTCGACCTCGGCGAGGTGCGCGGGTTCGACTACTACACCGGGCTGCGCCTGCGCGCGTGGGCGCCGGGCTCGGCCAGGCCGCTGGTGGTCGGCGGGCGCTACGCGGGCGGGGCAGGCTTCGCGGTCAAGCTCGACGCGCTCGAGGCCTCGCTCGACGCCGACGCGGCGGTCGTGGCGGGGCGAGCGGGCGGCGTGATGGTGGCGATCCACAGTCGAGAGCCGCAGGCGCGCGCCCTGGCGACCGCGCGTGCCGAGGCCGAGCGGGCCGCCGGTCGGCGCGCGTGGGTCCAGGCGGGGCTGTCCCTCGAGGCAGCTCAGGCCGCGGCCGCGGAGGCCGACGTGCTGGTGTACTTCGGCGCCGACGAGCGGGCCGAGATCTGGTCGCAAGGACAGCCGGGCGCGTGGCGCCGGGCGGAGGAGAGCGGAGCATGACGACGCTGATCGTGGTCGGCGCACAATGGGGCGACGAGGGCAAGGGCAAGGTGGTCGACTACCTCGCCAGCCAGGCGCAACTGGTGGCGCGCTACGCCGGTGGCAACAACGCCGGGCACACGCTGGTGATCGGCGGGCGCAAGCTCGTGACCCACCTGGTGCCGTCCGGCTGCGCCTACCGGGGACGCCGTGCGTGCTCGGGGCAGGGATGGTGATCGATGTCGACGTGTTCCGCGCCGAGGTCGAGGAGCTGCAGACGGCCGGGATGCTGCACGGCGGCGAGCTCCGGGTCTCGCGCGACGCTCACGTGATCTTCCCGCACCACCGCCTGCTCGACGGCCTGCGCGAGGACCGGGCCCAGGCGGCCAAGATCGGGACCACGCGCCGCGGGATCGGCCCGGCGTACGAGGCGAAGGCGGGCCGCCGCGGGGTGCGGGTGCGCGACCTGTTCCGCCCCGAGCGGCTGCGGGCGCGCCTCGAGCTGGCGAAGGAGGTCGTGGACGGCGAGATCGCGCGCCTCGGATCCAGCGAACGGGTCGACGTCGCGGCCGAGCTGGCCCGCGCGCAGGCGTGGGCGGCGTGGCTCGCGGACAAGGTGTGCGACGCCGGCGAGCTGGTCGACGCGGCCATCCGCGCCGGCAAGCGCGTGCTCTTCGAGGGCGCGCAGGGGGCCCTCCTGGACCTCGACCACGGCACGTACCCGTTCGTGACGTCGTCGACGACCCTGGCGGGCGGCGTGTGCTCCGGCATCGGCGTCGGCCCGACTGCGATCGACGGGGCCTGGGGCATCAGCAAGGCCTACGCCACGCGCGTCGGCGCCGGCCCGTTCCCGACCAAGCTCGAGGGCCCGCTCGGCGATCAGCTGCGCATCGCCGGCGACGAGTTCGGCGCGACCACGGGTCGCCCGCGCGACTGCGGCTGGCTCGACCTGCCGGCGCTGCGCTACGCGGCGCGCCTCAACGGCCTCACCGGCCTGTGCATCACCAAGCTCGACGTGCTGGCGGCGATGCCCGAGGTCCAGGTCTGCCGCGCGTACGCCGACGGAGCTTCGCCCGGCGACGTCGAGCTCGACGAGGTCGTGCCCGTGCTCAGCCCGGCGCCCGGCTGGGGCGATCCCTCGCTGCGCGGACGAATCTCGGCCGCCAGGCGCCTCGAAGATCTCCCCGCCGCCGTGCGCGCCTACCTCGACCTGATCGCAGACGAGGTCGGCGTCCCCATCACTCTGGTCTCGCTCGGGCCCGATCGAGAGCAGACCATCCTGCTGCGGGACCCGTTTTGAGCCGATTGCCCGTGAGCCGCCGTCACGACCCTGCAGCGCTCTGGCCCTTCGGGCTGGTCGCCCCGCGTCGTGACGGCTCGAAGGTCGCGCCGGCACCGCAGCAGCCCCGAACTCGCTCCATGAACCCTCTGGAGCGCCGCCGCGCGTTTGTCGCGCCAAGCGGTCAAACCCGCGCTGCCAGGCTCCCAGAGGCCGCTGGGCAGATGTCCGGTGGGGTGAGCCCGAACTCGTGTGGGGCAGGGGTCGGCGAAGGGCGGCGCCACGCGACCCTGGCTGCGGCCGTCGGCTGTTTTCTCCGTCTGGTTGTACCTACCAGCCGCATTTCCTATACTGGCGGCCCCGCGGACGTAGTCACTTCTGCAGGACGCCGTCGCGCTCTGGCGAGCGAATCCCAGGAATCACGCTCATGAAGATCGAATGCGATAAGTGCGGAGCCAAATACTCGATTGCGGACGACAAGGTCCGCGGCAAGACCTTCAAGATCCGCTGCAAGAAGTGCAGCAACGTCATCATCGTCCGCGACAAGGCAGGCGGCGCAGAGGATGGTGGTGATGCGCCAGCCGACGAGCCGGGCTGGCACCTTGCGATCGGTGGCGAGACCGTGGGGCCGATCAGCGAGGCCGAGGTCCGCGAGCGCTTCGCCGCCGGAGAGATCGACAAGGACACTTCGGTCTGGCAGGAGGGCTTCGAAGATTGGCTGCCCCTGGGTGACGTGGGCGCGTTCTCCGATCTGGCCGCAGCTCCCCGCCAGCTCGGCGCCCGATCCGTTCGCGGGCGGCAGCGACGACGACTACAGCGCGCCCGCTCCCGCGGCGACGCCGAGCTCCTCGAGCTACGACCGCCAGCCCGAGCCCGCGCGCCAGCCCGCCGCGGCGGCGCCCGCGGCAGCGACCAGCGGCCCGAAGGCTTCGGCCTCGCCGGCAGCCAGCGGCGAGAACCCGCGCGTGTCCTCGCTGACCGGCGCGCGCAATGAGAACTCGGTGCTGTTCTCGCTCGACAGCCTCTCCTCGATCGCGATGGGCAGCAAGCAGGGCGGCGGCGGTCCGGCGCCCAGCGGCCCGTCGTTCTCGCTCGGCAGCGGCGGCGGCGGCGGCGGCGGTGCTCCGGCGGCCTCGCCGACCGGCAACAACGAAGGTTCGGGCCTCATCGACATCCGCGCCATGAGCGGCATGATGGGCGGCGGCGGTGGCGGTGGCGGCGGCGGCGGCGGCGGCGAAGAGGGTCGTGACGACTCGATGCTGCCGAGCTTCGGCGGCACCGGCTTCGGCGGCCTCTCGGCTGCGCCGCTGCTCGTGACGCCGGCCCAGCCGGTGGTCGAGGCGCCGGCCCCCGAGCCGCAGCGCTCGTCGAACGCGCCGCTCTACGCGCTGATGGCGATCCTGCTGCTCGGCATGGGCGGCATGGCTTGGTACATCCTCACCAGGCCACCGCCGACGCCGGAGACGAAGATCGTCGAGGTCATCAAGCCGGCCGAGGTGAAGGAGAAGCCGGAAGACGAGGACGACGGCGACAAGCCCAAGAAGAAGAAGAAGGAAGAGGACGAGGAGGCGGACGAGACCGGCGCCGCCGATACGCCGCCCGCGACCCCCGACGACAAGAAGGGCACGGTCGCCAAGACGACGACGAAGAAGACCGACAAGAAGGGCGAGAAGACGGACAGCAAGTCGACCGCCGTCGACGGTAAGACCGAGCCGAAGACCGAGCCGAAGAAGGAAGAGAAGAAAGAGGACTACAGCGTCGACTGCATCCTCGACCCGTCGAAGTGCGGCAAGAAGAGCGGCGGCGGCGGCGACAGCGGCTCCAAGCCGCCGTCCGACTCCAGCCTGCCGGAGAAGCTCGAGCTCTCCGACATCCAGGCGGGCGTCAACCCGGTCAAGGCCAGCGCCAAGAGCAACTGCGCCAAGAATGCCAAGGGCGGCGAGAAGGTCTCGATCAAGCTGTCGATCAGCGGTCCGTCCGGCACCGTGCTGAGCTCGACCGTGGTCGACGCCGCGGGCAACGACGGCCTCGCCAACTGCGTGGCCGCGGAGCTCAAGAAGGCCACCTTCAAGAAGGTCCAGAAGGAGCAGATCGGCACGCAGGTGTCGGTGAGCTTCTGACCTTCGGCGAGCACGCCGCTGCACAGTCGAGCGGGGTCGTCCTTCGGGGCGGCCCCGTCGCATTTTCGCCGGTCGTCGCCCGCGCGCGGGTTCGTCGCCGCGGACCCGTGGCCGGCCGCACGGCGTCGCTGTGAGCGCCCGGACACGAGGGGCTAGGCAGCGCCATGGTTTTGCGGCAACCTGAAGTTCTGCGCCGCGGCGCTGGCCGAGACCTTGCCTCGGTCGTTCGCGTTGGACCGCCGACCGCCGGACCGAAACTGACTTCCCGGCCCTCCACGGGCCCCGATCTCCAGGAGCACTGCTCGCCATGTCGAACACCGAGAACTCCGCCCTCATCGCCCTGAGTGAGCTCAAGAACCTCGAGGCCGCCCGCGTGGCCGAGGTCGAGAGCGAACGGCGCGCCAAGGAAGACGCAGAGCGCCGTGCCCGTGAAGAGGCCGAACGCAAGGCGCGTGAGATCGCCGAACGCAAGGCCCGCGAGGAAGCGGAGCGGATCGCCAAGGAGACGGCGGAGCGCGAGGCCCGTGAGCGAGAGGAGCGCCTGCGGCTGCAAGAGGCCGACCTGCGCGCCCGCGCCGAGCAAGAGGCCCGCCTCAAGGAAGAGCAGATGCGCCTCGACGCGCAGGTCAAGCTGGCCGAGAAGAAGGCCCGTCCGATGTGGCTGTACGGCATCCTCGCCGTGCTGGTCATCGGCTTCGGCGTCGGCGGCTACTTGATCTACGACTACATCCAGAAGCGCGACGAGGCCGAGCGGATTGCGCAGATCGAGCAGAAGAAGAAAGACGACGAGCGCGCGGCCGAGATGGCGTCCCTCATGAAGGAGCTGAAGGGCCTTCAGGAGGAGCAGAACAAGATCAAGTCGCAGAAGGACGAGATCGAGAACCAGCTCAAGAACGTCAAGGACGAGACGGAGCGGCAAGCTGCTGGCGGAGAAGGCCGCCCTCGACGCTCAGCGGCGGCCAACGAGGACAAGCAGAAGAAGAACAAGGGCAAGTCGAGCAGCGGCAGCAAGTCGAGCGGCGACGGCGAGCCCAAGTCGGAGAAGCCGAAGGGCGGGATCTCGGTCAGCAAGAACGTCGACGATCCGCTCGACGGCCTGTGATCGCCTCCTGCCTGCGGCGCGCGAGCTCCTCGCCGCCGCAGGGCCCGAAGCCGCGGCCGAGGCGATTCGGCCGCGCCGCGGGCGAGACTCGGAGCCGGGAAAAATGCGTGAGAGTGGGCTTGCTCGGCGTTTTTTCCCGTGATAAAGAAGTCGCCCCTTCGGCCTGGTAGCCAAGTGGTAAGGCAGAGCTCTGCAAAAGCTCTATTCGCCGGTTCGATTCCGGCCCAGGCCTCCCGAAGAAGACAGAGCCCCTGCGACTCCGCAGGGGCTCTTCGCTTTGGTCGCGCGCTCAGCGGAACTCGAGCTCGATCCGCGGCAGGCCGAGCTTCGCGTGCTCCTCGGCGGTGAGCATCGTCGAGGACTGCAGCTGCAGCGAGACGCTCCAGCGCAGGTAGCCGAGCTCGACGGCGCGGAGCTCGAGGCGGGCGTCGTAGCGCAGCTCCAGCTGACCATAGAGGCCGTCCGCGACGGGTTGGGCGTAGGCCGGATGGGACAGGACGTAGCCGTCGCTGCGGCTGCCGTCGGCGTGCAGGTGCTGCGAGTCGGGCGGGCCGAGCCAGGCGCGGACCTCGGCCAGCGGGGCTCGCGGTCGAGTGACGGTGCTCTGCAGGAACGCGGCCAGCTCGCGCTGGCGTGCGGGCTCGGGCGTCGCTGCCGCGCGCAGCCCGGCCCAGTGAGCGGGATCCCAGCGCCCGCCGGCGAACTCGCCGCTGCGCGACGCCGGGACTCGCTCCGCCGCGGCCTCGGCTTCCGTTTGGTCGAGGTCGATCACTGCGAGCACCTCGTCGGGGCCCCAGCGATCGTGCATGCCTCCGAGCGCCTGGGAGTCGGCGAGGAGCGCCTGTCCCTTGGGACCTGGCCGAAGAAGCAGAAGATAGCGACGCTCCTCGGCGTAGGCGCGGGGGTAGGCGGGCCCTCGCAGGGCGTGCAGGTCGAGATCGACGCCGGGCGCGTGCGCGGCCCCGCGGACGACCTGCAGCGCGGTGAAGCGGTCCTGGATCAGCATGTCCAGCGAGCCGTCGGGGCCGGGCCGGCACGGGTAGGTGCCCGGCTGGTAGCGGGTCACGAGCCACACCGGCGCGCTGTCGGCGAGTTGCGGGTCGAACGGGTGCCACGGCTCGACGAGGCCGGACAGGCCGGCCGGCAGCTCGGGCGCCTCAGGGACGCTGGGAGCGGGGCGCGTCGGGCCCGACGTCGGCGTGCAGGCGAGGGCGAGGAGGAGGGGACGACGAGGCGCGGAGTCATGGGAGCAGGGTGATCGGTTCACGCTGCAACGCGCGGGGGCGTGGCGACGAGCCTGTCTCGTGGGACATGTCGCGTGCGAGGGAGGTTCGGGGAGGCGCGCCGGCCGGGGAGCCGGGGCGCCCGGCTCGGGCCGGGCCGCTGAGACGGGCCGACAGCGAGAGCACATGGCTCAACGGACAGGTGGGCCCTCGAGCCCGAGGTCGGCCACGCGCGCGCGGACCTTGGCCATGAAGGCGGGGCCGGGGTCGGCCTTGCGGGTGCGGTACTTGGGATCGCGCTCGACGAAGTAGGGGTGGCCTTCCATCGCCAGGTACTCGTGGTGGCCGATGAGGTGCGTGATCGCGGGGAAGCGGGCCTTGAGATCGCGGACCAGCGCGGCGTCGGCCTCGACCTGGGCGTCGGTGAGGAGGTGCGCGTCGAGGTCGCCGACGTTCTCGACGCCGATGGCGACGTGGTTGAGGCCGACGCAGTGGCGGGCCATCGACGTCTCCGGCATGAGGCGGAAGATCGTGCCGTCGCGGTCGACCAGGGATTGCGACGACACGTTGAGGTCGCCGGCGTCGGCGATCGTCTTGCGCGCGCTCTCGATGGTGGGCCGGTCGAAGTAGCGCCAGGTCGCGTCGGCCGAGCCGCCGCCGGTGTGGTGGAGGATGATCATGCGCGGCTCGATCTCGACGCCGCTGGCGGCCAGGTCCTGGTGCGCGCGGCGGTAGGCGATCGTGCGGGCGATCCGGGCCTCGTCGTAGGTGATGGGCCGGTCGACGATCGCCAGCGGCGGGGGGCCGGCTCGGCGGGCGGAGGAGCGGGCGCGTCGGAGGGTCCTGACGCGCTGTCCTCCGGAGCATGTTCGATGGGACCTGGTGGATCGGGCATGTTCGAGGGAACATGTCTCGAAGATCCGGCAGCCGGCGGGGCAGGGGCCGGCTCGGGGGCGACGCAGGCGGCCGCGAGCAGGACGAGCGCCAGCGTCGGCGCGGCCCTGGACGACTTCGCGTCGCGGCGCTCAGCGGTCATCGCCGTCGCTCCGCGGGCGGGCGCGGGCGGCCTTTCGCTCGCGTCGCTCGCGCTTGGCCTCGACCTGCTGGATCCGCTTGTTGCGCTGCTTCTCGGTGGGCGGGCGGCCGGGCAGCGCCGGCTGGTCGACGTGGTGTTCTTCAAAACTCCCGGGCGCTGCGCCGAGCTCGAAGAGCGTGACCTCGCGGCGGGCCCGTTCGCCGACGCGGAGCGGGATCACGGCCGCACCGATGCCTGCGCCCACGTACACCGCGCCGCGCGGGCGCACGTCGACGCGCGAGCCGTAGAGGCCGTGGACGTACTTGTGACCGATGAGGCGGCCGAGCGCGAGCTCGTTGAGGCGGGCGAGGGTGACCTGGCCGGCGTGGGTGTGTCCGGACAGCACGAGCTGCACGCCGGCGGTCCAGAGATGATCGGCCTCCTCGGCGATGTGCGACAGGCCGAGGGTCGGGAGGTCGTGGCGCAGGCCTCGCGTCGCGCGTTCGACGTCGGCGTGGCCGGTGTAGGCGTCGTCGAGGCCGACGACCTGGAGCGCCTGGCCGCGCAGGGTGATGGTGGTGTGGACGTTGTCGAGGACCTCGGCGCCGGCGCGTCGCAGGGCCCTGCGCACCTCGGGGCCGCCGGACCAGTGATCGTGGTTGCCGAGCACCGCCATCACCGGGGCTTCGTAGCGGCGGATGAGCTCCTCGAGCTGGTCGAGGAAGGCCTGGCTGTGGCACACGAAGTCGCCGGTGATGCACACGAGGTCGGGGCGCTCGGCGTTGACGAGGTCGACCGCGGCCCGCTGGATCTTCATCGGCGTGATCCGGCCGACGTGGATGTCGGTGACGTGGGCGACGCGGAGCGGGTGGCGAGCTGTTCCACGAAGGACGCCGGGCCGGCGAACCGGCGCACCTCGATCTGCGCGCTGGTGTCGAACCAGGCCAGCGGGTTCAGCATCCGCGATCGCGCGAGGGCGGCGGCCAGTCCGGCGCCGGCGGGCTTGGGCGAAGCGGGCACGTCTAAAGGAGTATAAAGATCGCGGCCGGACATTCCAGCCTGGGGCGCCTGGACCGCGGCTTAGGTCGGTGATAAAGGCAGGCCGAGCCTCGTCGGCCCGTCGCCATGAGCGCCGCTCCCGTCCCCCGTCCGTCTCGCCGTCTGCAGGCGGCCCGCGTCGCAGGCGCGAGTCTGCTCAGCGTGCTGGGCGTGCGGATCGTGGCGGACCTGCACCGCAACAACTTCCTCGGGCCCGTCGACCAACTGCTCAGCCTCGGCAACCTGTACGCGATCGCCGTCGGGCTCACCACGCTCGTGGTGATCGCGGGGCTGCTCGGCGGTCGCCGCTGGGCGTTCGTGCTCGTGCCGCTGCTGCTCTCGGTCAACGTCGGCATGTTCGTGCCGGCGCTCGCCTCGGACGTCCAGATCGCCGGGTTCCTCATCGTCTGGAACCTGGCGCTGATCGGCGACAGCCTGTTCGCGATCAGCAGCCCGGGCGCGCGGGCGCGGCGGGTCGGCGACCGCGGGGCCTCGTTCGCGTGGCTGCAGCGCTACGGGGCCGCGGCGCAGCACCTGCTGCTGGTGTCGCTGCTGGCCGGGCTGGCGCTGTTCGGCTTCGAGGTCGAGCACGAGTTCATCCCCGATCTGATCGGCGTGGTGTTCGCGCTCACGACCCTCGCGTTGGTCTCGCCTTACGTGCTCGAGCTGCTGCGGCAGCGGCGACGCTACGTCGTCGTGCTCGTGGCGATGCTGGTGCTGTTCGTGGCCACCGCGGTCGCCAGCCCTGGGGCGGCGATCGGGCTGCTGTGGGCGTTGCAAGCGGCGGTGCTGCTGGTGATCGTCGCCCGCGGGCCGGTGTTCGCCGACCTGCTGCAGAGCTTCTATGCCCGACCGGCGCTGCTCATCCTGTCGACGTTCGGCCTCATCGCGTTCTCGGGCGCGCTGGTGCTGACGTTCCCGGCGGCCTCGGCCACGGACCGCTCGATCGCGTTCATCGACGCCCTGTTCACGGCGATGAGCGCGACCTGCGTGACGGGGCTGATCGTCCTCGACACGCCGGTCGCGTTCTCCCACTTCGGCCAGGTCGTGATCCTGCTGCTGATCCAGCTCGGCGGCCTCGGGATCATGGTGCTGTCGACGTTCGCGGCGGTGCTGCTCGGCGGACGCCTGGCGCTGCGCGGGGAGCAGGCGCTCGAGGAGGTGCTCGACCTGGCCAGCCCGGGCTCGGCCTACACGCTGACGCGCTTCATCGTCGCGTCGACGCTGCTCATCGAGGCCGTCGGTGCGTTGGCGCTGGCCCTGCTGTTCCACTTCGGCTACGGCTTCGAGCCGGGGTCGGCGCTGTGGCGCGGCACGTTCCACGCGGTGTCGGCGTTCTGCAACGCCGGCTTCGCGCTGTGGAGCGACAACCTGATCCAGTTCCAGTCCGACGGCCCGATCCAGGCGGTGCACGGCACGCTGATCACGCTCGGCGGGCTCGGCTTCCCGGTGCTCCTGGCGCTGTGGCTGCGGTCGCGCGGATCCGAGCGACGGCTGCCGCTGCAGGCGCGGGTGGTCCTGTGGGTGTCGCTGAGCCTGGTGGTCGGCGGCGCGCTCCTGTTCGCGGCCGCCGAGTGGGACGCGTCGCTGCACGGGCTGTCGCTCGCCGACAAGATCATCAACTCGGTGTTCCAGAGCGTCACGCTGCGGACGGCGGGCTTCAACAACGTCGACTTCTCGGCGCTCGAGCGCTCGACGATCCTGATGATGGTCGTGTGGATGTTCATCGGCGCCTCGCCGGGCAGCACCGGCGGCGGGATCAAGACGACCACCCTGGCGGTGGTGCTGGCGGCGATCCCGGCGCTGATCCGCAATCAGGCGCGGGCCCAGCTGTTCCGGCGGACGATCCCGCACGACATCGTCTACCGCGCCGGGACCATCATGACCCTGGCGACGATGGTCGCGGTGGTCGTCACCTTCGCGCTGCTCGTCAGCCACGACATGCCGTTCGAGCGGGCCCTGTTCGAGACGGTCAGCGCCCTGGCGACCGTCGGCCTGTCGATCGGGGCCACCGCCGAATTGAACGCGCTGGGCAAGTGGCTCATCATCGTGACGATGTTCATCGGCCGCGTCGGTCCGATCTCGCTCGCCCTCGCGCTCGGTACGCCGCGCGGCGCCACGTCCAGTTCCCCGAGGCCAAGATCATGGTCGGCTAGCGCCGGGCCTCATCGCAACCTGAACTCAAGGACATGTCCTCGCGAGCGGAGGAATTCGCGGTCATCGGCCTCGGGCAGTTCGGACGGGCGGTCGCGCTGAGCCTCGTGCGCGAGGGCGCGGCGGTGCTGGCGATCGACCAGCTCGAAGAGCGGGCCCAGCTGGTCGAGTCCGAGGTCGACGCGGTCGCCTGCGCCGACGCGACCGACGAGCGCGCGCTCAACGAGCTGGGGCTCGAGCGCATGTCGTGCGTGGTGGTGGCGATGGGGGCCCGCGCCCGCGAGACGTCGATCCTCACCACGTCGCTGCTGCGCCAGCGCGGGATCCCGCGCATCATCAGCCGCGCGGCCAACGAGCTGCACGCGCGCGTGCTGCTGGCCGTGGGCGCGCACGAGGTCATCAACCCCGAGCTGCAGATGGGCCAGCGCCTGGCCCGCAACCTGGCCCACCCGACGATCCTCGAGCAGATCGCGCTCGACGAGAACACCAACCTGGTCGAGGTCGCCACGCCCGAACAATTCATCGGCAAGTCGATGAACGAGCTCGACATGAAGCGCCGCTACGGGGTGTCGGTGATCGCCATCCGCCGCGGCGAGCAGGTGCTGCCGCAGGTCGCCGGCGACGAGCGACTGGCGCGCGGCGATCGTCTGCTCATCGTCGGCCAACCAGCGTCGGTCCGCCGCGTGGCCAGCCTGGCGTAGACCCCGGAGCCCGCACCGCCATGACCCTCCGCACCCGCCTCCTGCTCGGCTACGGCTACCTGATCGCGCTGCTGCTGCTGAGCGTCGGCACGGCCGCGTTCAACTCGCAGCGGGTCGCCCGCAACGTCCAGGTGGTGGTGCAGAACAACCTGGTGAGCCTGAGCGCGGCGGTGGCGATGCTCGACCAGATCGAGCGCCAGGACAGCGCGACGCTGGTCGGGCTGATGCAGCGCAGCGAGCCGACCGAGATGACGGCGGCCGAGGAGGACTTCGAGAAGGCGCTGGTGCAGGCCCGCAGCGCGGCGATGACGGACGACGACATCGCCATGCTGAAGAACCTGCAGGAGAACTACGAGGTCTACCGCAAGGCCCGCGACGAGCTGCTGCGCAGCATTCCGAGGAGCCGTACGCGGCCTACCACGAGTCGGTGTTCCGCGTGTTCGAGGAGCTGAAGCGCGACGTCAACCAGTACCTCGAGGCGAAGAAGACGGCGCTCGGCGACGCCAACATCGAGGCGTCGCAGTCGGCGATCGAGGCGGCGGTGCTGCTCGGGGTGCTGGTGACCGTGGCGCTGCTGTCGCTCGGGCCGCTGTCGCGCAGCCTGCAGCGCGACGTGCTCGGGCGCCTGTCGGAGGTCGGCAGCGTGACCGAGGCGATCGCCAGCGGCGACCGCCGCCGTCGCGTGCGCGACTTCTATCAGGACGAGCTGGGGCAGGTGGCGCGCCAGCTCAACGCGGCGCTCGATCGCCAGCAAGAGCTCGAGTCGCAGATGCAGGGCCGACTGCTCGAGCAGCGCCGCGTGCTGGTCGGTCTGATGAAGCAGTGGCCGATGCCCGCGGCGCTGATCGGCATCGACGGCAAGCTGGTGGCGTCGACGCTGAGCGAGGACGACGAGGCCGAGCTCGATCGCCTGACGCCGCGCGTGCGCATGGCCGCGAAGGTGCTGATGACGCGCCGCTTCGTCCGCGCGGAGGAGCTGTCGGCCGACATCAAGGCGAGCGACGGCGTGCGCGTGGTGCAGATGCGCGCGCTGGCGTCCGGCGACAATCAGATCGCGGGCTGGCTGGCGTCCTTCGTCGATCCGCGGGTGGGCGTGCTGGCGCCGCCCGGGCCGGGCGATCCGCGCCGTGCGACGAGGCGAGCGAGGAGACGGCGGAGCGCGCAGGCGAGGCCAGCGAAGCGGCGGCGAGCGAGAACGACGAACCGGCAGCCGCCGCCGGCGAAGCGGGCGAAACCGCAGTCGCCGCCGCGGCGGTCGACGACGATCCCGCGTTGCGCTCGGGCTGAGCGCGCACGCCAGGGCCTAGCGAGGCCTGGTGTACGATGCGGGCATGGCGCAACAGCGGAAATCAGGCTCGCCCAGCGGCGGCCAGATCCTGGGGGACCTCCAGGGGAAGCTCAAATCGATGACCGGCGGCGGCGAGGCTCGAGCTGGTTCGACTGGGTGTGGATCGGCGGGGCGCTGATCGCCGGGCTCGTGTTGATGACGACCTCGTTCACGGCGATCGAGCCCGGCCAGGTGGCGGTGCGGATCAACAACGTCACCGGCGGGCTGGTGACGGTGACGCAGCCGGGCTGGATCACGCGGCTGCCGTTCGGGATCCATTCGGTCTACGTGCTCGACGCGAGCCCGCAGACGTTCTCGATGCACGGGTCGAAGAACGTCGACGACCTCGAGGTCAGCGAGCTGACGGTGCGCGCCAGCGACGGCTCGAACTTCCACTTCTCGGACACGACGATCATCTTCCAGATCGCCGGTGACGAGGCGCAGACGGTCATCCGCGACGGCGGCGAGGACCGCGGCTACCTCAAGTGGATGCGGCCGTACGCGCGGGCGATCCTGCGCGACGAGTTCGGCCGCGAGTCGACGATCTCGGTGTCGAACCCGACCAAGTTCGGCGAGGCGACCGAGCGCGCGAAGAGCCGGCTCAACGAGCTGCTCGGCGTCCACGGGGTGATCGTGACCCAGATCGTGACGCCGCGGCCTGCAGTTCAACGACGAGTACGAGAAGCTGATCGAGGAGCGCAACAAGCTCGGCAACCAGCTCGAGGTCATCAAGTCCAACCTGGCCGCCGCGGAGACCAGCCGCGAGCGCCGGCTGGCCGAGGTCAACCGCGACCAGAACCGATCGATCCAGGAGAAGCGGACCGAGCTCGAGTCGGCGCTGGCGACCGCGATCGCGGCCCAGGCCGACGCGACCCGCGAGGCCGACACCTACAAGATCTCGAAGGTCGCCGAGGGCCAGGCGGCGCTCAGCGCGGCCAAGCAGCAGGCGGCCAAGCTCCGCGGCCAGCTCGACGCGGTCTACCGCGCGCGCAAGGCCGAGATCGACGCGTTCCGCTCGCAGCCGGTCGAGCGCGTGATGGAGCGGCTCGGCGAGCGCCTGCGCGGCGTGACGATCGCGATCGAGCCGTGGGCCAACGACGCCAACCCGTCGCGGGTCGAGGTCGAGAAGATCGGGGGTGCGCAGTGAAGGGCTTCGTCCGGATCTGTCAATTGACGCTGCTGTCGCTGCTGTTCCTGTGGATCGCGCCGACCTGCTTCATCTCGACGGTGCCGCTCGGCAAGATCGGGGTGCGCAGCAGCAACGCGTCGGGCGTGCTCGCGGCCGACCTCGAGCCGGGCTGGACGCTCAACATGGCGGGGATCCACGCCCTGACGCTGCTGCCGAGCCACTACCTGTTCCTCGACTACGGCTCGGAGGACGGCCAGGGCCTGCAGATCCGCACCCGCGACAACAACAACGTGTTCGTCGACGTCAGCGTGCCGTACCGCATCAAGCCCGGCGAGGCGCATCAGATCATGATGGCCGGCAACCACGTCGAGAGCACCAACGGGCAGTACCGGTTCCAGCGGCTGGCGCAGGAGACCACGGTCAGCGTGCTGCGCGAGGGCCTGGCCAACCTGACGAGCTCGGACTTCTACCACGCCGACACGCGGCTCAAGGTCGCGGACGAGACGCTGGCGCGGCTCAACCAGGAGCTGGCGCCGCTGCACCTCGAGGCGCAGGCCGTGCTGGTGCGGGCGGTGACGTTCCGCGAGGAGTACGAGAAGCAGCTGCAGCAGATCCAGCTCAACGAGCAGAACAAGCTGCTCGACGGGGCGCGCGAGAAGGTCGCCAAGCAGCAGCAGGAGCTCGACAACTACGAGCTCGGCACCAACGCCCTGGCCAACGCGCGCCAGCAGGACTGGATCAAGCGCCAGGCCGACCTCGAGCGCGCGTACCAGGTCGGCTTCGTCGACACCAAGGGCGACAGCACGCCGGGCTCGGCGCGCCGGGCCCTCAAGGCGCTGACCGAGGAGGAGCAGGTCAAGCTGCGCGAGCAGGTCGGGAAGGTGCTCGACATCGACGCGCCCGAGGCGATCGCCGACGGCTACTTGCTCGGGATCCAGAACATCTCGGCCGAGACGCTGGAGTACCGCCAGCGGGTGAACGCCGAGTCCGACGGCGTGTCGCAGCGCCTGTCGGCCGAGGGCGCGGCCGAGGTCGCCGCGGTCCAGGGCGAGTTCGAGGCAAGATCAACGCGCTGCTCGGCAGCCCGGCCGGCCGGGCCTACGTCGCCTACAAGAGCGCGGAGAACGTGAAGTTCGCCGAGACGCTGACCTTCCAGAGCACCGACGGCATCCCGGCGGTGCTGCGCCTGCGAGACTTCGCGCTGCGCTTCATGGGCGGCAGCTGAGACGCAGGCCGAGCCGACGAGCGAGCGACGCGCGACCTCGAGGCGAGGCAGCGCGCCGCTCGTGGGGCGTCGTTCCGTCGCGCATCACCCGGCGGCCTCGGCTCACGTCCGTGGGCGAGGCAGCGCGTCGCTCGTGGGGCGTCGTCCCGTCGCGCATCACCCGGCGGCCTCGGCTCACGTCCGTGGCCGCTGTTTCGCGTCCGTCGTCGCGCCTGCGGAGCCTGCGGGCGCGTCGCTCCCTGCCACGGGAGGCGGCCGCATCGCCGGGTCAACGCGCGACGAGCAGGCCGTCGGCGACCAGGCCTGTCAGCAGCTCGTCGGCCTCGTGTGGCTCGGCGCCGAGCCGCACCGCCTCGGCAGCCAGCGCGGCGTGCAGGCGGCCGTCAGCGGCGAACAGCAGCAGGCGGACCAGCGGCTCGCTGGCTGTCCCGAGGGACACCTCACCGCCCGGGCCGGCCTCGACCAGCAGCGGCTCGCGATCGGGCCCGCGCGGCGGACGCTCGCGCGTCGGGCGGGCCTTCGCCAGCGCGGCGGCCGGGTCGGGGCCGAGGCGGGCGCGGACGCGCTCGGGCAGGCCAAGCTGCCGACCGGGACCAGCAGCGGCGCGACGCACGGGTTGCACGCCAGGCCCTCGCCGGCGCCGGGGCGCGGGCGGCGGGCGCGGGCGATCGCGGCCTCGATCCGGCCCGGGCCACCGGCCTGGCCTCCGAGCCATGTCCCGAAGGACAGGGCCATCGAGCCATGTTCGAACGCGCAGGTGCGGAAGGCCGCGCTCGGAAGAAGGCGTCGACCGCCGGCACGCCGAGCAGGGCGGCGGTGGCCGGGTACTCCTCGAGCAGGGCGTGCACGGCCCGCGCGCGGCGGTACGGATCGACCGCGAGGGCCCGCGGGTCGACGGCGCGCAGCAGCTCGCGCTCGCGCTCGGCCAGCTCGGGCAGCGGCCCGGTCCCGCGCACCGCCGCGGCGTAGGCCGGATCGAGGTGCATGCAGACCAGCGCGGCCTGGACGCGCCGCGGGTCGAGGCGGCTCACGCGGCCTCCGGATCGCGGGCCGGCCACAGCGCGGCGACGCGGTCGAACAGCGGCAGCACGGCGTCGATCGGGTTGCGCTCGCACTCGACGACGATCGCCCGCAGGTTGACGGCCCGCGCCACCGCCTCGGCGGCGATCTCCCAGGTGTCGGGCAGGACCTCGGTGCCGTGGTCGTCCTCGACCCCGCGAGCCCCGCCGTGTCGTGCACGCGCCCGCCGGCGACGTGCAGCTCGACCACGCGGTCCCACGGGAAGCCGTCGAAGCCGGTGCGCGGGGCGTGGCCGCGGGCCCGCTGGAACATGGCCAGGTGGGCGCAGTCGAGCAGCAGGCCGGTGTCGGCGCGACAGGCGACGCGAGCGAAGAAGTCGAGCAGGTGCAGCTCGCCGACGAAGGCCGCGCCGGGCGGGTTCTCGGGCAGCACCTCGAGGCCGGTCGCCTCGCGCAGCGCGACCAGGCCGTCGGCCAGCGGCGCGACGGCCTCCTCGACGAGGATCGGCGGCAGCAGCAGCATGTGCCCGCGATCGCGCCGGCCGAGGTGCCACAGGCCGGCGTCGCCGCACAGCCACGCCGGCCGCAGCTCGGCGGCCAGCGTGCGCACGGCGGCGAGCCAGGGCGGATCGAAGTCGTCGGGGTCGTCGAGGTTGATGTCGAGGAAGTGGTAGGTGGTCGGCAGGCCGGCCGCGGCCCAGGCCCGCGCGTCGTCGTCGAGGCCCTTGACGACCTCGACGCCGACCTCGAGGAAGCCGGCGCAGTCGGGCCGGCGCCGCCGCAGCTCGAGCGGATCGAGCGCGCCGTCCTGCCGCCGCGCGCCGTACTCGGTGCTGACGCCGAGGCCGAGGCGGGGGAGGGCGCGGACGCGGGCGAGGAAGTCGGGCATGAGGGACAGGTCCTGAGGGACATGCCCGAACGGGCAGGTTTTGAGGACCTGTCCGCTCGGACATGGCGAAAAGCGCTAGGCGCCGTGGGCGGCCTGGTTGGCGGGCCGGCGGGTGCTGCGGTCGAGCCAGGCGGTCAGGTTCGACAGGCCGGAGGTGTCGACCTTGATGAAGCTCAGGGCCCAGGCGATCGCGGCGGCGTTGGCGGCGTCGACGAGGGTGAAGCGGTCGCCGAGCAGGTACTCGCGGCCCTGGAGGCGCTGCTCGAGGATCTTGAGCTGGGCCTCGAACTCCTTGCCGGCGGACTCGGCCTGCAGCGCGTTGCGCGAGTCGGCCGGGAACCACTCGCTGGTGTTGTGGAAGATGCGGAAGATGGTGCCGCCGAGGGTGACCGAACCCCACGATCCACGCCAGCGCCTCGGCGTGCTCGCCGGAGCCGACGCGCGGCCACAGGCCCTTGTCGACGCCGAAGCGGTCGCCCAGGTAGATGATGATCGCCAGCGACTCGAACATCGGCGTGCCGTCGACCACGAGGGCGGGCACCTTGGCGTTGGGGTTGATGGCGAGGAACTCCGGCTTGTGCTGCTCGCCGGCGCGGAGGTCGAGCTTGACCTTGTCGTAGGGGATCCGAGCTCTTCGAGGACCCAGTGCACGCGCGAGGCGCTGGTGTTGGGGGTGTAGTAGAACGTGATCGACATCGGTCTCCGCGGCTTGTGTACGCGATCGGGCGGGGAGCGGTAGGCGAGCGCAGCGGTCGGGAACCGCCTCAGGCGAGGCTGTAGACCAGCAACCACTGGTTGCTGGTGCCCGGGCCGATGTCGCGGCGATCGAGGGCGGCGAGGCTCACGCCCAGCCCGGCCGCGGCGGCCTCGATCCGCCCGGCGGCCTCGACCGCGGTGTCGTTGCGGTAGTGCTCGCGCCGGACGCTCGAGCGCTCGCCGCGGGTGGTCTGGGCGGGGGTGCGGGCCAGGCCGAACGCGGTGTTGTCGCAGACGACGAGGACGCCGCCGCGACGCAGCCGCAACAGGGCCGTGACGAGCACGCGATCGGGGTCGCGCAGGTGGTTGTAGCTGCGCAAGATCGTGACGGCGTCGAAGCGGCGCTCGCCGAGCTCGAGGGCCTCGGCGTCGCCGACCTCGAGCGCGGCGCCGGGCGGCAGGCGAGCGCGCAGGCGGGCCAGCGCGGCCTCGTCGGGGTCGACGCCGGTGTAGCGGATCGCGCCGCCGGCGATCCGCGGGGCCAGGACGTCGAGGTAGGGCGCGTCGCCGCAGCCGAGGTCGAGCACGTCGCCGCCGAGCTCGGCCAGGCGCGCGCGCACGACGGCGTCGTCGCGGGTGAAGATGTCCTCGAAGACAGGTTCGAACATCCCTGTACACGAGGACAGGTGCGGGCAGCCGGCGCACAGCGGGCTGCGGGCCAGCGGGACCAGCTCGCGGGCGAAGTCCTGGGGGGCCGGGCCGCGGGCGGCGTCGACGTAGACCTGGCCGAGGTCGTGCTTGACCGCGGCGATCTCCTCGTCGGTGAAGTCGCGGGTGTCGGCGCGGTAGCGGGCGATCGCGGGGCCGCGACGGACGAACAGATGCCGGCCGCGCTCCCACGGGGTGACGCCGAGCGGACCCTGGCGCAAGGGACAGGTGGCCTCGGGGGCCTCGTGGACGGCCTCGAGCGTGTAGTTGAACGAGTTGGCGCGCGGGCGATCGGTGACCGGGCGCAGCTCGCCGTCGCCGTGGACGTCGAGGTAGCCGCGGTAGAGCCCGGGGCAGCCGCCGCGCAGGCTGCAGCCGGCGCAGGCCGGCGGGTGGCGCTTGTTGTCGTCGTCGACCGGGAACAGGTCGGGCTCGCCGATCTCGACCATCGTCCAGTAGCGGTGGCTGCGGAGGTCGCTGTAGCTGTCCTCGAGGCCAGGTAGGAGGCAGCGCGGGATCCCGCCGTGCTGGACCCGGACGCCGCGCTGGCGCGCGTGCGCGGCCGCGGCGAGGACGGCCTCGGCGACGGCGCCGATCCGCGGCACCAGCAGCTCGAAGTTGCGCGCAGCGCCGCCCTTGGGCTCGACCATCGAGAACTTGAGGGTGACGTCGGCGAACGCGGCGACGAGGTCGACGAGGCCGCGCAGGTGGGCGAGGTTCTGGCGGGTGACGACGCAGTTGACGGTGAGGTCGAGGCCGCGGCCGCTGAGGTTGCGCAGGGCGGCGACGGCCTGATCGAAGGCGTCGCTGCGGACCAGGCGGTTGTGCACGGGGGCGCTGCCGCCGTGGAGCGAGAGGTAGACGTAGCGCAGGCGGTGGGCGACGAGCTTGTCGGTGAGCTCGGCGTAGGCGAGGGCGCGGCCGTTGGTGACGAGGCCGAGGTCGAGGCCGAGGCCGGCCACCTGCGCGGCCCAGCGGAGCAGCTCGGGGCGGATCGTCGGCTCGCCGCCGGACAGGACGACCATGGCGTGCCCCAGCTCGGCGGCGCGGACGATCTTCCGCTCGACCTCCTCGGCGTCGCCGTCGATCGGACGCACGTCGAGGGTGTGACAAAAGGTGCAGTGCTCGTTGCAGCCGTAGCCGACCTTGATCAGCGCCTTGTAGTCCCCGGGCTGGAGCTTCGGCGGCTGCGAGGGCCGCGCGGCGCGTCCGAGGTGGCTGCGGTCGTCCATGCGCGGCGCCGATGCTAGCGCGTCCTCGCGGCGGTCGCCGGGCGCCCGGCGTGGTCGAGGGCTCACGCGCCGTCTCGGTGGCGGCGGCGGTGGGTCGGCGTGGCCGCGGTGGCCGGCGCTGCGGCCACGCGTCGGCATACGCGTGAGAGGGCGGCGGCGCCGTCGCCTTGACGGAGGCTGCGGCGGGCGGGTACGTTGGGCTCCAGTAGGAAAGACTGCATGAAGCCTTCGCCGCGTGTCGCTCGTCGCAAGGTCCTCGCTGCCCTCGGAGTTGCCGCTGCCGGCGTCTCGACCGCGTGTACGCTCCGCCCGCGCACGACGGCGCCGTCAGCCGCGGCGCCGCTGGCCGAGCTGGTCGGGCCGGTCGGCGAGTGGCGCGTCGAGCAGGTGCTGCCGCTGGTGGCCGGGGCGGTGCCGGTGTTGATGCGCACGCCGGAGGGCAAGAAGTTCCAGGTCGATCTGCTGCGCGCCGAGGTCGACGGGCCACGCGCGGTCGCACAGGCGGGCGGGCTGGCGCTGTACCTCGCCAACGGGGGCGAGGGCGATCGGCCGTCGACGGCCGTCGAGGAGCAGGGGGCGCGGGCCCTGGCGCAACGGCTGACGCAGCTGGCGACCGAGCGCGGCGACCCGGCGATCCCCGGGCTGCTGACGCTGTCCGAGCGGCTGACGGCGCACCGCCAGGCCGTGCTGACGCCGTGGACCTGAGCGACGCGGGCAGGGCGGCAGACGGCGCACCGCCAGAATGGTGGTCGGCGCGGCGCGGGGGACTGCGAGTTGTCCGATGGGACAGGGCGCAGCGAACATGTCGCGGTGGACAGGTGCGAAGGGGCCTGGTCGAAGGGGCAGGCGATGAAGTTGGCGGACGCCGATTCGTCCTGTCTGGAGGGACAGGGCGTTTGGGCCCTGTCGCGGGGGACAGGGGCGAAGGGGCCTGGCCGGAGGGGCAGGCGATGAAGTTGGCGGACGCCGATTCGTCCTGTCTGGAGGGACAGGGCGTTTGGGCCCTGTCGCGGGGGACAGGGGCGAAGGGGCCTGGCCGGAGGGGCAGGCGATGAAGGCGGCCGAATCGCCCGGTCCGGAGGGACAGGGCGTTTGGGTCATGTCGCGGGGGACAGGGGCGAAGGTACCTGTCCGAAGGGGCTTGTCGTGAGGGCCGACGTCGAGCCGTCCAGTCCGGAAGGACGGGGCGTTTTGGCCAGGTTGCGAGGGACAGGCGAGGCCCTGACGCTGGCCGGCAGCTTCGAAGAAATGGCGGTTTGGATCGCGGCGGCGCGCGCGGCAGGGGTCGCGCGGGTGCTGGCGGCGCCCGGGCCGGCGGGGCTGACGGGCGAACAAGTGGCCGCCTTGAAGGCCGCGGGGATCGACGGGCTGCGGGTGCGGCTGTACGCGGCCGAGGCGGCGGCGCACGACTGGCACGCGGGCCGCGAGGGGTCGTTCCGGGCCGCGACTGCGACGCTGCGGGCGGCCCGGGCTGTGCGCGTGCCGGTGACGGTGACGACGCCGCTGACGCGCTCGAACACGCGGGTGCTGGCGGCAGTGCCCGGACTGGTCGCCGACGTCGGGGCGCTCGGGTGGCAGGTCTCGGTGGTCGCGGAGGTCCGTCGGCAGGGGCACGGGGCCGTGGCGCCGCGGTTGGCGGTCGCGGTGCCGTACGCCTTGCAGGCGCTCGTGGCGGCCGAGCGAGCCGGGCTGCTCGCGGCGATCGCCGGGGCGCCGCTGTGCTTGCTCGGGCCGCTGCGCGACCGCGCGGTGCCTTCGCCGACGCTCGCGTTCGCCGCGAGCTGCGGCGAGTGCGGGCTGCGGGCGAGCTGTCCGGGGGTCGACGGCGAGTATCTGCGCCGCTTCGACGCCGGCGAGCTGACGCCCGCGCGGTCCGGCGAGGGGAGCGCTGCCGGCGGTTCGCGTGCGAAGAGACTTCGGGACATGTTCTCGGGGCCATGGCTCGGATTGTCGGAGGCGTCGTGCTGGCCGATCTGACGCTGCCGGCGCCCGGATCGGAGACGGCGCGCGGGCTGTTCTCGATCGCGCTGCGGCGAGCGCTGACCGACCTGCTGCGCCTGCCGCCCGGACCGGGGCCGAACGGCGCGGCGTGGGGGCGGTTCGTGCCGGAGCTGCGACGGATCGCCGTGCGGGCGCCCGGGGCCCTGGCGAGCGCGGTGCGGCGGCCGACGATCGGGACGCTGATCCGTTGCCTGCGCGGACGGCCGGACCCGGCGTTGCAGGGCGAGCTGCTGGCGACGCTGGCGCTCGAGCTCGCGGTCGCGGGTGTCCTCGAGGACAGGTTTCAGGTGCCGCAGCCGCCGCGCGGGTGCTGTGTCTCGGGGCTCGCTGCGCCCTGCAGCCGCCGCCGGGGCCGCTGACGATCGGGCCGAGGGGCTGGCAGGCCGGCGGAGCGGGCGGGCCGCTCGGAGAGGACTTCGGGACATGTCCGTCCGAGCATGTGACGAGGGACATGTATGAAAGCTTCGCCGGGCCCATCGCCCTGGCGCTGCGGCGCGACAACAACCCGCTGGCGGAGCTGGAGGCCCACCCCGACAAGTCCGGCAGCGGGCTCGATCTCGGCGGGCAGCCGGTCGCGGCCTGGCTGGCGGGGCTGCGCGCAGGGCTGGGGCTCGTCGAGGCGCACCTGCCGGGGCTGCGGGCCGAGCTCGACGTCGGCCTCGCGCTGGTGGTGCCGGTCGGGCACGACCGCGAGCGGCACCTGTCGGCGTCGTATCAGGAGGCGATCGGGACGGTCTACCTGAGCCTGCACCCGAGCGCGCTGACTCTGGCGGAGGCGCTGATCCACGAGTTCTCGCACAACAAGCTGCACGCGCTGCTCGAGCAGGGGCCGATCCTGGAGAACGCCTGGTCGCCGCTGTACGCGTCGCCGGTGCGGCCCGACCCGCGGCCGCTGCACGGGGTGCTGCTGGCGGCCCACGCGTTCCTGCCGGTGGCGGCGATGCTCGAGTCGATGCTGTCCTCGGGGACATCCGAGGTCGAGGGCCGGCTGCGACAGGTCGCGCGCGGCAACCACGAGGCGGTCGAGACGCTGCGGCAGCACGCGCGGACGACGGCCCTCGGCGCGCCGCTGCTGGCGGAACTGATGCGGCTCGACGATCGCTTCCGCCGCTTCCGGGAGGGCTGACCGTGCCGGGGCTGCTCGACATGATCCTCGGCTACGACTGCAACCTGTGGTGCGACTACTGCACGATCGGGCCGGAGCTGCGCGGGCGAGCGCTGTCGACGGCGCACGCGCTGGCGTCGCTGCGGCAGGGGCGGGCGCAGGGGCTCGACGCGCTGTCGATCACGGGCGGCGAGCCGACGATCCGCCCCGACTTGCTGGCGATCGTGCGCGCCGGGCGGGCGCTCGGGTTCGCCGACATCAAGGTGCAGTCGAACGGGCTGATGTACGCGCACGGCGACAACCTGGCGCGGCTGCTGGCGGCCGGGACGACGCGCCTGCACGTGTCGATCCACACCCACCGGGCCGACCGCTACGAGCATCTGGTCCGAAGGACAGGTACGTACGCGGCGATGGTCGGCGGGCTGCAGCGCGCGGTCGCCAGCGGAGCGGCCCTGGTGGTCGATCTGATCGTCAAGCGCGACACGATGGCCGACCTGCCGGCGGCGATCGACTGGCTCGCCCAGCTCGGGGTGCGCGCGGTCGACCTCTGGTACGTATCGCTGACCGACGCCAACGCGGCCCGCCCGGAGTCGCTGCCGCGGATGTCGGAGGCGCTGCCGTTCGTGACCGAGGCGCTGGCGCGCGGGCGCAGGCAGGCGATGACGCTGCGCTCGCTGCACGTCCCGCGCTGTCTGCTCGGGGAGGACCACGCGCACGCGTGGGATCCCGGCGCCGACCGCGTGGTGGTGGTGACGCCGGAGGCCACGTTCGCGCTGAAGGACAGCCGCCTCGCCGGTCGGGTCAAGGTGCCGGCGTGCGCGGGCTGTCCTTTCGAGCAGGTCTGTCCGGGCGTGCGGCCAGACTACCTGGCGGTGTTCGGCGACGGCGAGATCGCGGCCGCGCGGGGGCAGGCGGCGACGCGCGGGCCGACGCGGCTGCCGATCGCGCGGTGAGGCGGCGAGGCCCGGCCGCCGGCGTGGACGCGCGGGGCCAGCAGCTTCAGCCGTCGTTGCCGTGGCAGCACTCGCCGACGACGCCTGCTCGAGGTCGACGGCGTAGTGACGCTCCGAATCGATGCGCGTCGGCCGCAGTCTCGCGTCCGACCGCGAGCGGCGCGAAGACGCGGGCCTGCGAGCCGACATGTCGCCAGGGACATGTGTAAGCGGGCATGTCCCCGGCGACATGGCGCCGGGGACATGTCCACACGAGCTACTTGCGACGCAGCAGCGGGGCGAGGAAGCGGCCGGTGTGCGAGGCCTCGATCTTGGCCACTTCCTCCGGCGTGCCCTCGGCGATGACGAGGCCGCCGCCCTGGCCGCCTTCGGGGCCGAGGTCGACGATCCAGTCGGCGCACTTGATGACGTCGAGGTTGTGCTCGATGACGAGGACGGTGTTGCCGGCGTCGACCAGGCGCTGGAGCACGTGGAGCAGGCGGGCGATGTCCTCGAAGTGGAGGCCGGTGGTCGGCTCGTCGAGGACGTAGAGGGTGTTGCCGGTCTGTACCTTGCACAGCTCGCGGCTGAGCTTGACGCGCTGGGCCTCGCCGCCGGACATCGTCGTCGCGGTCTGGCCGATCTTCATGTAGCCGAGGCCGACGTCGACCAGGGTGTTGAGGATCCGCTTGAGCGGCGGGTGGTTCTCGAAGATCTGCAGGCAGTCGTCGACGCTGCTGTCGAGGACCTCGGCGATCGTGCGGCCCTTGTAGGTGACGCCGAGGGTCTGGGCGTTGTAGCGCTTGCCGCCACACACCTCGCACGGGACGTATACGTCGCTGAGGAAGTGCATCTCGACCTTGATCACGCCGTCGCCCTGGCAGGCCTCGCAGCGGCCGCCCTTGACGTTGAAGCTGAAGCGGCCGGCCTTCCAGCCGCGCGCGCGCGACTCGAGCAGCTGGGCGAACAGCTCGCGGATCAGGTCGAACGACTTGGTGTACGTGCCGGGGTTCGAGCGCGGGGTGCGGCCGATCGGGCGCTGGTCGATGGCGATGACCTTGTCGAGCTTCTCGAGGCCGGACAGGCCCTTGTGGGCGCCGATGCGCTCGAGGCTGCCGTGCAGCTTGTTGCTGAGCGCGGGCAGCAGGATGCCGTTGACGAGCGAGCTCTTGCCGGCGCCGCTGACCCCGGTGACCGCGACCAGGCCGCCGAGCGGGATGGTGACGTCGATGCCGCGGAGGTTGTGCTCGGCGGCCCCGAGGACCTTGATCTTGCCCTTCGCGGGCCGCCGCGCGGCCGGGACGGCGATCTCCTTGCGGCCCGGAGATAGGCGCCGGTGAGGCTCTCCTTGCAGCGCGCCAGCTCCTTGGCGGTGCCGCTGAACACGACCTTGCCGCCGAGGTGGCCGGCGCCGGGGCCGAAGTCGACCACGTGGTCGGCGGCGCGGATGGTGTCCTCGTCGTGCTCGACCACCACGACGGTGTTGCCGAGGTCGCGCAGGTGCTGCAGCGTGCGGATGAGCCGCATGTTGTCGCGCTGGTGGAGGCCGATGCTCGGCTCGTCGAGCACGTACATCACGCCGCTGAGCTCGGAGCCGAGCTGGCTGGCGAGGCGGATCCGCTGGGCCTCGCCGCCGGACAGGGTGGGGCCCGAGCGATCGAGGGTGAGGTAGTCGAGGCCGACGTTGAGCAGGAAGGTGAGGCGGGCGGCGATCTCGCGCAGCGCGCCCTCGGCGATGGTCTTCTGCTGGCCGGTGAGGGTGAGCGCGGCGAAGTGCTTGCTGGCCTGGAGGACGGTCAGCGCGGTGGACTCGGCGATGTTGGCCCCGGACACGCGCACCGCGAGGCTCTCGGGGCGCAGCCGCTTGCCGCTGCACACGTCGCACGGGACCTCGCGGAAGTACTTGCGGTAGTAGTCGCGTGCGGCCTCGCTGTCGGTCTCGCGGAAGCGACGCATGAGGTTGGGGATCACGCCCTCGAACCGCATGCCCCAGGTGCCCTGCGAGCTGCTGTTCTCGCTGCCCCACTTGACGGCGATCTTCTGCTCGCCCTGGACCCCGAACAGCACGGTGTCGCGCTTCTTCTTCGGCAGCTCCTTCCACGGCTTGTCGAGGTCGACGGCGCAGGCGTCGGCCAGCGCCTCGACGATGCGGAAGGTCCAGCCCTCGCCGCGCTCCATGGCCGAGGCCCACGGGGCGATCGCGCCGTCGCGGATGCTGAGGCTCGGGTCGGGCACGACGAGGTCGGGCGCGGCCTCGTTGCGGGTGCCGAGGCCGTTGCAGTCGGGGCACATGCCGAGCGGGCTGTTGAACGAGAAGCTGGCCGGGTTGAGCTCGGGGAAGCTCTTGCCGCAGCAGCTGCGCGACTCGGAGAACTGCAGCTTGAGCCCCGGGGCGTTGCCCTTGCCCTCGGCCTCGGCCCGCAGCTCGCCCTTGCCCTCGCGCAGCGCGAGCTCGACGCTCTCGGTGATCCGCCGCCGGTCCTCGGCGCGGACCGTGATGCGGTCGACCACGAGGGCGATGGTGTGCTTGAATTTCTTGTCGAGCTTGGGCGGGTCGTCGAGGCGGTGGAGCTCGCCGTCGACCTCGACGCGGAGGAAGCCGCGCCCGCGCAGTTCCTCGAACAGGTCCTTGAACTCGCCCTTGCGGTGGGTGACGAGCGGGGCGAAGGGTCAGCTTGCTACCTGGCGCTTCGGCCAGGAGCGCGTCGACGATCTGCTCCGGCGAGGAGCTGCGCACCGGCTTGCCGCAGTCGGTGCAGTGCTGGGTGCCGACGCGGGCGTAGAGCACGCGCAGGTAGTCGTAGATCTCCGTGATCGTGCCGACGGTCGAGCGCGGGTTGTTGGAGGCGCTCTTCTGCTCGATCGCAATCGTCGGCGACAGGCCGCGCAGGTGCTCGATCTTCGGCCGCTCGAGCTGGCCCAGGAACTGGCGCGCGTAGGCCGACAGGCTCTCGATGTAGCGCCGCTGCCCCTCGGCGTAGAGGGTGTCGAAGGCGAGGCTCGACTTGCCCGAGCCGCTCACGCCGGTGAAGACGACGAGCTTGCGCTTGGGGACGAGCAGCTCGTCGATCTGCAGGTTGTGCTCGTGCGCGCCCTTGACCTCGATGAAGTCGGGCTCGCGCACGGGGCTCAGGCGGGCGGTCCGTTCCGGGGTGTCCACGTCGCCGTGTTAGCACGCGTTTTCGCGCCCGCCGACACCGCCGCTCGCCTGTGCAGGTGAAAGTTGCGCACGTGTTCGGGTGTTCAGGTGCGATCTCGCGCCGATCTCCCGGCCCGACCTGCGCTCCGGCCCGGGCGCGCGGCTTCTCAAGCTTCTCAAGCGGGCCGCGTGCCCCTATTAGAGGGCCCCACGCCCGGGTGGTGGAATCGGTAGACACAGGGGACTAAAATCCCCGGCGCAAGCGTGCGGGTTCGAGTCCCGCCCCGGGCATCGTCGACCTGGCCAGGCGCGGCGAGATCTGCGGCCGCGACGGCGGCCCGTCCGCCGGTCGGGCCGCCGAGCTGGCCGGCAGGCCATGTCTTTCAGGACATGGCCGAAGGAGCAGGCTCGGCGGCTGGCGAACGATCGGTCGCGGCCGGGTCGCGGTGCGTGAGCCGGTCGAGGCGCTGCTCCGAGCTCTCACGAGCGCCGCGCCCGGACGGGCCGTGGCGCGGACAGCCGCGGGCAGGGGCGCCGGTGCGCGCCTGGTCTCGAGGGCATGCTTTTAAAACATGGCTGAAGAGGCATGCCCGAGAGGACATGTCCTCAGGGCTTGTACGCGTCGGCCAGCCACACCCAGCGGAACTCGCACTGGTCGGCCGGGCCGGCGTACGAGCGCAGGTTGTGGAGGCTGCCGGCGACCGAACCGACCGGGTTGTGGTTCTGGTCGTAGGGGGATCTTGGCCTGCTTGGCCTCTCCCATGCCGGCGACGACCTCCAGGCCCGAGAACTGGCCGACGAGCTCGTAGCTGCCCGGCGGGTTGCCGCACACGTTGTTGCCGGGGCACGCCTGCACCTGCGACGGGGCGACGGAGAACTCGAGCGCGTCGGGCCACGGCGCCGGCAGCTCGGCGGTGCCGGGCACGCGCATGCCGGCGACGAACATGCTCGAGGCGAGGTTGTTGAGGTTGCCCGGCTTGGCGAAGCGGACCATCCGCGTCTTGCAGGTGTTGGCGTCGGCGAAGCCGGTGCCGACGTAGGCGACGCTGACGCAGGTGCCGGGCGGGATGTCGGGGATGGCCGACTCCGGACCCTCGACGTGGACCGCGAAGGTCTGGTTGGCGAGGCACTGCGTGTTGCCCATGATGCAGTCCTGGACCGAGTTGCAGGCGCGGAACTTGAAGGTGCCGGCGTCGGGCTCGGCCGCGAGGATGCCCTGGATGACGGGGCCGAACGCGGCGTTGCAGAGGGCCGGGGCGGGGGTGTGCTGGACGGTGATCTCGAGGTTCGGGGCGGCGATCTGCGGACACAGGTCGCCGGGCGAGAGGTCGGGCTTCGGCTGCGAGGTGTCGTTCGTCGTCGTGCTCGCGGTCGAGTCGCCGTCGCTGGTGCTCGTGGCCAGGGTGTCGACGCTCTCGGTGGTGCTGGTGGCCGGGTCGGTGGTCGCGGCGGTGCCGGTGGTCGCCGCGGCGGTGGTGTCGCTGGTCGCGGCGGTCGGGTCGACCGTGGTGCCCTGACTGCTGCTGCCGCCGCCGCCGCTGGTCGGATCGGCGGTGGCGGAGGTGCTGCCGGGGCTCGTCGTGCTCAATGAGTCGCCGGTGTCGCTCGCGAGGAGGCCCTGGCTGGCGTTGTAGGCCGGGTTCGGGACGGTACACGCCGCGAGGAGGACGATGCCGAGGGCGGGAGAGCAGGTCGGGCGGCGCATGATGCGAGGCTAGTCGGCGCTCGCGCGCGCAAGCAAGAGCGAAGACGCGCCCGGTGATTTCGCCCCGGGGCGCGGCCCTGCGGCGGTTTGGCCCGGCCGGAGGCGAACGACCTGGCCGAACGGCCAGGTGGTGGCGAGGGCTCAGACGGGCGGGACGCTCTCGGCGAAGGCGAGGTGGAGGACCATGCGCGCGCCGCCGGTGTGGCGGGTGTCGAGCGCGAGGCGGCCGCCCGAGCCCTCGGTGAGGCCGCGGGCGATCGCCAGGCCGAGGCCGGCGCCCTCGTGGTTCTCGCCGCCGGCGCCGCGGAAGAACGGGGTGAAGATGTGCGGCTGATCCTCGACCGGGATGCCCGGCCCCTGATCGACGACGGCGAGCTCGACGCCGCCCTCGACGACGACGACCTCGACGCGGACCTCGCCGCCGGGCGGGCTGTGGACGACGGCGTTGTCGATGAGGTTGCGGAGGGCGCGGGTGAGGTCGGCCGCGCCGCCGCGCACCTCGACCGGGAACTCGTCGATCGCGGGCGGCACCGCGATGGTGACGCCGCGATCGTCGAGGTGGCCGCGGGCCATCCGCACGGCCTCGCGCACGACGTCGGCGACCCGGGCGCGCCCGCGCGTGGCCGGGGCGCCGCCCTGGGCCCGCGCGAGCCGCAGGAGGTCCTCGGCGAGGGCGATGAGGGCGTCGACCGAGGACAACATCTCGCGCAGGGCGGCGCGGTACTCGTCGACGTCGCGGTCGCGTCGCAGCGCGAGCTGCAGCTCGCCGCGCAGCGAGGCCAGCGGCGAGCGCAGCTCGTGGGCGGCGTGCGAGATGAAGCGCCGCTGCGACGACACGACCTCGTCGAGGCGGCTGATCATGTGGTCGAGGTCGGTGGCGAGCGAGCGCGTCTCGTCGGCGCCCATGACCCGCGGATCGCCGACGCGCGCGGCGAGGTCGCCCTCGGCGACCAGGCGGGCGACGTGCGCGACCGAGTGGACGTCGCGGGCGAGCCGCTCGCCGAGCCAGCGGGCGATCAGCGCGGTGGCTCCGGCGGCACAGACGAAGATGAGGAGGAGGAGCTCGAACAGGGTGGTGGTGTCGTCCTCGACGGTGCTCTTGGAGACGGCGTAGAGCAGGGCCTCGCCCTGATCGCCGGTCGGCATGACGACGCCGCGCAGGCGCGCCTCGCCGAGCTCGAGGTCGACGGCCACGCCGTCCCACGGCAGCGCGTGCCGCAAGCCCAGCGCGGCGAGCGTCCCGGGGGCCTGGCCGGCGAAGCTCTCCGACGCGGTCTCGAGCACGGTGTCGGGGCCGTAGATCGCAGTGTAACGCGGGGTCGGATCGATGCTCTCGGGCACGTCGGCGTGGCCCTCGTCGAGCGGATGGCCGGCGTAGTAGGTGCCGGGCAGGTGCTGGGCGAGGGCGGTGGCCTGGCGGAACAGGGCGTTGTCGAGGTCCGAGATCTCGAGCGCGCGGATCAGCAGGTAGAGCGGGACGAACGACAGCGCGAGGGCGACGACGGTGACGCCTGTGACCGCGGCGACCAGGCGGTTGCGGAGCTTCATGCCTCGTTCTGCCAGCGGTAGCCGACGCCGCGCACGGTCTCGATGCGAGCGGCGTGCTCGCCGAGCTTGGTGCGCAGGTTCTTGACGTGGACCTCGACGACGTTGGAGCCGGGGTCGAAGGACAGCTCCCAGACCTTCTGCAGCAGCTCGGTGCGCGGGACGACGCGCCCGGCCTCGCGCACGAGGTAGCTGAGCAGCAGGAACTCGCGCGGGGTGAGGTCGAGGCGCCGGCCCGAGAGGGTGACGGTGCGCTCGTGCCGGTCGATGCGCACGGGGCCGACCTCGAGGTAACGATCGCCGTGGCCGCGCCGGCCGAGCGCGCGCACGCGGGCCAGCAACTCGCCGAGGTCGAACGGCTTGGGCAGGAAGTCGTCGGCGCCCGCGTCGAGGCCGGCGACGCGCTCCTGGATCTCGGCGCGCGCGGTGAGCATGAGGATCGGCATGGTCGCGCCGGCCGAGCGCAGCGTGCGGCACACGGTCAGCCCGTCGACCGAGGGCAGCATCCAGTCGAGGATCACGAGGTCGTAGCTGATGCTGCGGCTCTGGCTGATGGCGACGCCGCCGTCCTCCACGAGGTCGACGACGTAGCCCTCCTCGGCCAGGGCGCGCAGCAAAAAGCTGGCGAGCTTCTTGTTGTCCTCGACGATGAGGATCTTCATCGCGCGGATGATAGCGCCGGTCGTCGCGGCCGGCCGGGGTGCCCGGGCCGCAGTCGCGTCCGCAGCGCGGCCTGGCGCGGCGACGGGAGCGGGCGCGGGCGGGCATCGGCGTGCCCCGGAAGCGTGGGCGCAAAACGCGCGAGCGCTGGCGGGCCCGGGCGTGGCGGCGGGGCGCGTCCGACTCGCGGCGGCGGTCAAAGCGAGTATGCTTGCACCCGTGACGCGCGCCTCCAGACGCCTCGCGCTCGCGCTGCTGCTCGTGAGCGCCGCCTGCCTCCCCTCCGGCGAGCTCGTCGCCATCGACGGCAGTCACCGCATGCTCGCCCGCGACCCGCAGTCGGGGCTGAGCGTGGTTTTGACGACGGGGGCCTGGCAGGGCATCCCGAGCGACCTCGACGAGCAAGTCACGGTGATCCACGTCCTGGTCGCCAACCTGGGCAACCGACCGATCCGCCTGGCGCCCGGCGACATCGACCTGATCGACGAGCGCGGCTTCCGGCGCGATCTCCTCGACGCCGGCGGCTCGTTCGTCCAGGCCGGGCAGAACGACAACGGCTATCACCCGGGTCGTCAGCTCGACTTCGGCCGCATCGAGTGGGTGGGCGGCGACGTCGCCTCGTCGGCGCTGCCGTGGGGCGTGCTGGTGCCGGGCACCTCGATGCGCGGCTACGTGTACTTCGAGAAGGTCGATCGGGCCAACGCTGCGACCCTCACCTGGCACTTCCACGACAGCGACAGCCGCCCGGTCGTCGACCTCACCTTCGATCTCTACGTCGCCCGTGGCTCGCAGACGTGAGCCACAGGCGAGCGGCCGCCTGCGCCGCCGGGGTCGCACCTGTCTCTCGGGGCTGGTGGTCGCGTGCGCGGCGGCGGCGGGGCTGTCGGCGCGTCCGGCCGCGGCCGGCAACCGCGAGACCAACCCGCTGAGCAACGAGGCGGCGCTGACCGGCGGGGCGGTGACGGCCCTCGGGCGCGACACCGGGGCCATCTACTACAACCCGGCCGGGCTCGGGGCGGTGCGGCGGACGCAGTTCAACCTGTCGACCCAGGCGGCCCAGTTCCGCGCCCGCATCGTGCCGTACGCGGCGGTCGCCGACCTGCCGAACGGCTCGCGCGACGCGGCGACGCTGAGCAGCTTGCAAGGTCTGGTGATGCCGTCGTCGCTGGCGGTGACGCGCCACGTCGGCCGCGGGGTCACGCTCGGGGTCGGCTACTTCGCGCCCGACTACGACTACTATGACTACTCGGCGTCGCTGCAGGGGGCCGGCGGCGGGACGGAGTACGACGCGCGCATCCAGGTCGACGGGTGGGTCTACCGCTACCACGCGGGGGCGGCGGTCGGCTGGCAGCCGCACCCGCGCTTCCGCATCGGCGCGACGCTGTTCGGCACCTACGGCTGGCAGCGCGAGGAGATGCGGATGTGGATCGACGCGGCGTCGGGCACCGCGGACGCGCGCACCGACGCCACCCGCACCGTCGACTTCGACAACAAGCGCTCGATCTTCGGCGGCGAGGCGGTGGTCGGCCTGCAGTGGGAGTTCGCCAAGAACGTCCACCTCGGCCTGACCTTTCGGACACCTCGCTTCGTCGCCTTCGAGATCCACCGCAGCTACCTGCTCAACAACTCGAACGTCGACCGGCCCGACGGCGACGACGAGTACAAGTTCGAGTTCGACGACTCGCCGTCGCCGTCGCGGCGCGGGCGGGTGGCGCCGATGCGCCTCACCATGGGGGTCGCCTACGCGCTGCCGAAGCGGCGCGGGTGGGTCAGCGGCGAGATGGACTTCAGTCCGGGGCTGCGGCCGAAGGGCTCCGACATCAACATCCGCCCGCTCTGGAACGTCCGCGCCGGCGCCCGCCTGCGCACCGCGGAGCGGCTGTACTTCGGCATCGGCGTGTTCTCCGACCGCGACGATCAGACCCACACCTCGGCGTTCCCGCAGTTTCGCATCAACTATTACGGGGTCACCACCGGGGTCGAGTTCTTCTCGCCGGTCCGCCTCGGCAAGGGCGAGCGGGCCCGCAGCATCGTGTTCTCGACCTGCATCGCGGTCCGCTACAGCTACGGCCGCGGCTCGGCGGCGCAGATCATCTTCGACCTGCGCGACGCGCCGAGCGGCCGCGTGGGCTACGACATC
This sequence comes from Nannocystis pusilla, assembly GCF_026626665.1. Lineage (GTDB taxonomy): Bacteria > Myxococcota_A > Polyangia > Nannocystales > Nannocystaceae > Nannocystis > Nannocystis pusilla. The sequence goes on along the minus strand of NZ_JAPNKE010000002.1, from coordinate 3,031,745 downwards.
GGCACGGTCGACCGGGTGGCGTTCCACCTGTTCGCCGGCCACCTCGGCATGGGCACGTACTTCTAGCCGGCGCGGCGAGGACGTGTCCCTGCGGACAGCTCCGGCGCGCGGCCGGGGCAGGAAAGAAAGGTCTCTCGGGACATGTCCCGAGAGACCTGGCTCAAGGGCTGGCGAGGCCCTCACTTCTTGGTGACCAGCACCTTGTCGATGACGTGGACGAGGCCGTTGCTGGCGGGGATGTTGACCTCGAGCAGCTTGGCGCCGTCGATCGTCATCTCGGCGTCCTGGGTCTGCTTGATCGGCAGCTCGGGGCCGGCGGCGGTCGGCGCGGTGCGGTAGTTGCCGATCTTGGCGGTGTCGTTGAGGCCCGGGATGAAGTGGTACTTGAGCGCCTTCTGCAGCTGCTCCTTGTTCTTCTTCCACTTGTCGAGGGTGCCCTTGGGCAGCTTGGCGAACGCCTCGTCGGTGGGGACGAGGATGGTGAGGCTGACGTCGGCGCTGGCGAGCTCCTTGTCGAGCTCGGCGGCGACCAGCAGCTCGTGGAAGGTCTTGCCCTTCTCGAGCCCGGCGACGACGGCGGCCAGGTCCTTGGCGGCGGGGGCCGGTTCGGGGGCAGGGGCGGCCTCCGGCTCGGGGGTGGCCTCGGCCTCGGGCTCCGGCGCGGGGGCGGGTGCGGGGGCGGCCGGCTCGGGCGTCTCGGAGGCCGAGTCCTTCTTGCAGCCGACGTTCGTGCTCGCGCTCGCGACGAGCAGGGACAGTGCGATGAGTCTCAGGTTCACGATGGGGGCCTCCAGATCTCGACGGTAAACCGGCGAGCGCCTCGGCGGCAACTTTTATCGGCGCTGCGAGCTTGACGGGCGACGGAGCGATGGGCTGTGCTCTTGACGATGTTTTGTTCGCCTCGGTGTGTCTCCTCGGTGCTCTCCTGTGTCCTCGCCGGCGCGGCGCTCTCGGCCTGCGGCGAGCCCGGCGGCGATACGAGCGACGTGTCGGCCACGGCGCCGACGACCCAGTCGCCCACGGGCGCGTCGACGGTCGATCCGAGCGCGTCGGGCAGCGCCTCCGAGGGCAGCAGCGACGCGAGCGACAGCACGGACGGGCAGACCGGGTCGTCGGGGGCCGTGAGCACCTCGGGGCCGCAGCCGACCACAGGGACCGATCCGACGGCGACCGCGACGTCGACGACGTCGACGACGACGTCGCCGTTCACCACCGGCGAAGACACCGACACCGGCTGGTGGGAGACGACGACCGAGGGCGGCGACATGTGCAAGGTCAACATCGACATCGTGTTCGTGATGGACGTGTCGACGTCGATGTCGGCGATCTTGCAGAAGCTGGCCGACGAGATCCTGGTGGTCGATCAGGCGATCGCGGCGCTCGACGTGGAGACGCAGCCGAGCTACGGCCTGGTGGTGTTCGTCGACGACGCGACGATCATCAACAACGGCGCGCCGTACGCCGACGCGGCCTCGCTGCAGGCCGACTTCATCGAGTGGAGCACGTTCACCCAGAGCAACTCGCAGACCGACGGCAACGGCTCGAACGGCGACTGGCCCGAGAACACGATCGACGGGCTGTACCTGGCGGCGTACGGGTTCCAGTGGCGGCCGACGGAGTCGACGCTGCGGATGATCATCCACACCACCGACGACACGTTCGGGGACAAGGGCGCCAACCAGAGCGGCGAGGTCATCCAGCACAGCTACGACGAGACGGTGCTCGGGCTGCAGGAGCGCGAGATCCGCGTGTTCAGCTTCGTCGACAACGACATGACCGGCGGGCCGGGCAACAACGAGGACGTGAGCATGGGCTTTTTCACCCCCTACCAGGGGAAGACCCCGATCCCGCAGGCCACCGACGGCGGGGCGTTCAACATCAACGACGTGTACGAGGGCCAGCTCAGCCTGTCCGCGGCGATCAATCAGTCGGTCGAAGACAGCCTGTGCTCGCAGTACATCCCGATGTGAGGCCGTGCTATAAGCGCGGGCGATGACGGACGCGGCGATCGCCACTCACCCGCGGATCGATCCCAGCCTGTGCGGCGCGCCGGTGACGGTCGCGCCCGGGCGCGCCGAGGTGCGGCTCGTCGCCACCCCGGTGATGGCCGTCGACGACCACGGCCTGTGCCACGGCGGCTTCGTGTTCGGCGCCGCCGACTACGCGGCGATGCTGGCGGTCAACGACCCCAACGTCGTGCTCGGCGCGGCGACCGTCAAGTTCCTGAGGCCGGTGCGGGTCGGCGATGCGGTGCTGGCCCGCGGGACATGTTCGATCGAACATGGCCGAAAGCGCATGGTCACGGTCGAGGTCGTGCGCGAGGCCGGCGGCGAGGTGGTGTTCACCGGCGAGTTCGCGTGCTTCGTCCTCGACAAGCACGTGCTGGCCGGCTGAAGTTCTGGCAACGAGACGGATCGAAGACCTGGAGAAGGAGCCCACGATGGACGGAGGAGACCGGATCGCCGAGGTGCTGCGCCGACACGGGGTGCAGTTCCTGTTCACGCTGTGCGGCGGACACATCTCGCCGATCCTGGTCGGCGCCAAGCGCCGCGGGATCCGCGTCGTCGACACCCGCCACGAGGTCAACGCGGTGTTCGCCGCCGACGCGGTCGCGCGCATCACCGGCGTGCCCGGGGTGGCGGCGGTCACGGCCGGGCCGGGGCTCACCAACACGATCACGGCGGTGAAGAACGCCCAGCTGGCGCAGTCGCCGGTGATCGTGCTCGGCGGGGCGGCGGCGACGGTGCTCAAGGGCCGCGGGGCGCTGCAGGACATCGACCAGATGGCGCTGATGCGGCCGCACGTGAAGTGGGCCCACGCGGCCAAGCGGGTCCGCGAGCTGGTGCCCATGCTCGAGGAGGCGTTCCGCGTGGCCCAGGAGGGCGTGCCCGGGCCGGTGTTCCTCGAGTGCCCGGTCGACCTGCTGTACCGCGAGGACGTGGTGAAGAGCTGGTACGTGGCCAAGACCAAGCCGGGCCAGGCGCCCAGCCTCGGCGAGCGCGCGCTGGCGACGTACCTCGGCTTCCACACCTGGCGCATGTTCGCCGGGGCCGACGACGCGCGGCCGCAGACGCCACGGCCGGTGCCGCCGCCGCCGCTGGCCCGCGACGAGCTGCGCGCGGCCGCGGAGGCGTTCGCGCGCGCGGAGCGGCCGGTGATCGTGGTCGGCAGCCAGGCGCTGAGCATCCCGGGCGAGGCGCGCGGGATCGCCTCCGCGCTCGAGGCGATCGGCGCGCCGGTCTACCTCTCGGGCATGGCCCGCGGCCTGCTCGGCGCCGGCCACCCGCTGCAGATGCGGCACGCCCGCAAGGCCGCGCTCAAGCAGGCCGACCTGGTGGTCCTCGCCGGCGTGCCGTGCGACTTCCGCCTCGACTACGGCCAGAACATCAGTCGCAAGGCGGTGCTCATCGCCGCCAACCGCAGCGAAGAGGAGATGCAGAAGAACCGCAGCCCCGACGTGCCGGTGCTGGCCGACGCCGGGCGGTTCCTGCAGGGCCTCGCGGGCCGGCTGGCGGACGCGGGCCAGGTCCGCGACCGCTCGGCCTGGCTGGCCAAGCTGCGGGCCGCCGACGACGCGCGCGACAAGGACATCGCGACCCAGGCCGACGGCGCGTCGACCGAGCCGGAGGCGCTGGTCAACCCGCTGCACCTGTGCCGCCGGATCGAGGCGGCGCTCGACGACCGCAGCCAGCTCGTGGCCGACGGCGGCGACTTCGTGGCCACGGCGTCGTACATCGTCCGGCCGCGCGCGCCGCTGTCGTGGCTCGATCCGGGGGTGTTCGGCACGCTCGGCGTCGGCGCCGGCTTCGCGCTGGGGGCGGGGCTCGTGCGCCCCGAGGCCGAGACGTGGATCTTCTACGGCGACGGGTCGGTCGGCTACAGCCTGAGCGAGTTCGACACCTTCGTCCGCCACAAGGTGCCCGTCATCGCGGTGGTCGGCAACGACGCCTGCTGGGCCCAGATCGCCCGTGAACAGGTCGAGATCCTCGGCGACGCCGTCGGCACCGAGCTGGCGCGCACCGACTATCACCGCGCCGCGGCCGGCTTCGGGGCGGTCGGGCTCGAGATCCGCGAGGCCGCCGCCGTCGACGCCGTGATCGCCGAGGCCAAGGCGGCCGCCAAGGCCGGCAAGCCGGTGCTGATCAACGCTCACCTCGGGGGCACGGACTTCCGCAAGGGCTCCCTGTCGATGTGAAGCCCGCCGGGGCTCGCGCATGAGAACTGCTTCATGCGTCGTGTGACGCACGCCGGCGCGAGGACTCGGACCCGCGGGGCCTGGTGCGCGGGGCTTGCTGTGCGCACCGACCTGCGGAAGAGTTCAGGCCATGCTCGTCCGCCTCGCCCCTGTGACTCGCGCGCTGCTCGTCTCGTTGCTCGCCGCCTGTAAGGCCGCCGAATCGGGTGCGCCGGGCGACACCGAGGACACGGGCGACACCGGCTTCGAGGGCGATCCGGAGGTGTTCTCGGAGCTGTCGGCGCCCGTCGACATCCACATCGACGACCGCGGCGTGCCGCACATCTACGGCGAGACCGACGCCGACGTGTTCTTCGCCGCGGGCTACCAGGTCGCGGTCGATCGCCTGTTCCAGATGGACCTGATGCGGCGGCGGGCGTACGGGCGCGGGGCCGAGGTGCTGGGCGCGGGCAAGGTCGACGAGGACCGGATCTCGCGGCTGTTCGACTTCCCGCGCTGGGGCCGGCTCGACGCCGAGCGCCTCAAGACGGAGAGCCCGGAGGAGTACCACCTGTTCGTCGCCTGGACGGCCGGCGTCAACCGCCGCATCGAGGAGATCAACTCGGGCGCCGCGCCGCTGCCGTACGGCTTCGGCAAGGCGGAGCTGGACTACGCGCCCGAGCCGTGGGACCCGGTCGACGCGCTGGTGATCGGCAAGATGGTCAGCTTCGGCAACTCGAACGTGCTCGAGTACGAGTTCCTCGCCACGGTCGTCACCCGCTTCGTGCCCGCCGTGCTCGAGGTGGTGCAGCTGCCGCGGCCGGGCTGGGAGGTCTACACCGTGCCGCCGGAGGACCGGCCCGCGGCCGGGACCGCGCCGGCGCCGAGCGGGGCCGAGCCGAGCAGGACTTCAGGACAGGTCGCAAAGAACAGGTCCCAAGAGCCAGCCCTCAGCCTGCCGCCGGACGCCAAGGCCGCGCTGCGCCGCATGCACGACGCGCTGTCGGGCTTCCGCGTGGTCGGCAGCAACAACTGGGCGGTCGACGGGCGGTTCACCGCCAGCGGCAAGCCGCTGATCGCCAACGACCCGCACCAGCCGCTGCAGAGCCCGTCGGTGATGTACGCGATCCACCTCAACAGCGCCGACGCCGGCGGCAAGTTCGACGTCGCGGGCTTCGGCTTCGCCGGGGTGCCGGGGGTGCAGCTGGGACACAACCGCAAGATCCAGTGGGCCGCGACCACCGGCTTCGCCGACTGCATGGACCTCTACTCGGTCAGGTCGGCGCCCGACCAGGCGACGATCGACATCGGCGGCAAGACGGCGCCGGTGGCCTGGCGCGACGAGATCATCAAGGTCGCGGGCATGGGCGACCGCAAGTTCCGCGTCGGCGACGTCGAGGGCTACGGGGTGCTGGTCGGCGACGCCTTGCCGCTCGACCCGGCGCTGGTGGTCGACGCCGACCGCAAGCTGCTGATCAACTGGACCGGCTTCCGCGCGACCAACGAGGCGCGCGCGTTCCTGCGGATGGGCAAGGCGCAGTCGATCGACGAGTGGGAGCAGGCGGTCGACATGATCGAGGTCGGCACCTTCAACTGGATGGCCGCCGACGCGACGGGCATCACCTATCACCTCAACACCAACGTGCCCGACCGCGGGGCGCCGGCGGGCCGGCCGATGCCGATCCGCGTGGTCGACGGCGACGACCCGGCGTACGTGTGGAGCGGCAAGTTCCTGCCGGGCGATCAGCTGCCACGCAGCCGCGCGCCGCAGACCGGCTTCATCGTCACCGCCAACAACGACCCGTGGGGCTTCACCGGCGACGGCGACCTCAGCAACGACCCCTGGTACTACGGCGCCTTCTACGACCCGGGCTACCGCGCGGGGCGGGTCGAGCAGCGGCTGCACGAGCTGACGCAGGCCGGCAAGGTCACGGTCGCCGACATGCAGTCGATCCAGTCCGACACGCACAGCCTGGTCGCCGACAAGATGCTGCCGGTGCTCGCCGAGGTGTACGCCAAGGTCGCGACCGACGACACGCTGCTGGCCTACCGCGGGCGCAAGGACCTCGAGGTGCTGAGCGACCTGCTGACGAAGCAGTGGAACCGGCGGATGGACCGCCAGGAGGCGGGGGCGCTGGCGTTCCACGCGTTCGCCCACTTCCTGGTCCAGCGGATCCTCGAGGACGACCTGTCGCTGGTGTTTGGCGCCATCATGGACGCGTCGCCGGTGTACGCGCTCAAGTTCGCCGCGCTGGCGGCCACGGGCATGTACCCCAACGCGAACGAGCTGATGCAGGAGGGCCGCGACGTGCTGGTGATGGAGGCGCTGGTCGACGCGTCCGACTGGTTGGTCGGCGAGTTCGGCTCGGTGGCGCCGCACCGCTACCACTGGGGCGACCGTCACGGCACCGGCTTCCGCAACGCGTTCGGCGGCGAGCTCGACGGCGGCTGGCACCCGACCGACGGCGGCGAGGACACCGTCAACGTCTCGGGCAGCTCGTTCTTCGAGCCGGAGTCGACCGACGTGCGGCCGCAGTTCGAGTCGAACGACGGCGCGGTCTTCCGGGTCGTCACCGGCTTCGACAGCGAGGGGGTGCCGCAGGCGGTCGTCAACTTCCCGCCCGGCAACAGCGCCGATCCGAGCAGTCCGCACTTCGCCGACACGCTGCAGGACTGGATCGAGGACCGCTATCACCACTATCCGTACCGCCGGCACGAGGTCGAGGCCGCCACCCGGGAGACGGTCACGCTCGAGCCGTGACGGTCGCGTGCGCGCCTGCGTGCGCGCCGGCGTGCGCGCCGCGGGTGGTCCTGGCGCGGACGAATGCAGGTATAGTCCCGCCGTGTCGTTCCCCCGGACGCTCCGCATCCTCGTCGCCGGCGCGCTGCTGGCGTGTACCCCGAAGGGCCCGACCGAGTCGACGCCGCCGGACGCCGCCGGCGACGACGAGAGCGTGCCCGAGGCGCCGCCGGTCGAGCGCAGCGCAGCTGATGCACGCCGGCAAGACCGCCGAGGCGATCGCGGTGCTCGACGCGGCCCTGGCCAAAAAGCCAGCCGACCCCGAGCTGCACTACGCCCGCGGCATCGCCCTGCAGCAGGCCGGCCGCGGCGAAGAGGCGGTCGCCGCGTGGAAGGAGGCGGTGCGCATCGATCCGAAGTTCTACCCGGCGCACAACGGCATCGGCGCCGTCGCCCTCGACGGCGGTCGGCTCGACGAGGCGGTCGCCGCGTTCGAGGCCGCGATCGCGGCCAAGCCCGACTTCCCCGACGCGCACTACAACCTCGGCCGGGCCGCGCGGGCGCAGGGGCAGAACGAGCGCGCCGCCGCGGCGCTCGTCGAGGCCAACCGGCTCGCGCCCGAGGACGTCGACGTGCTGTTCCTGCTCGCGCAGGTCGACCGCGACCTCGGCAAGCGCGACGAGGCGCTGGCCGCCGCCACCAAGGCGGCCTCGCTGGCGCCCGACGACGCGGAGGTGCGGCGCACGCTCGGGCACCTGTTGATGGAGGCCGACAAGGTCCGCGAGGCCCAGGTCGAGTTCTCGGTCGCGCTGCAGAAGCGCCCCGACGACAACGACGCCAAGCTCGGCCTGGCGCGCGCGCTGGTCAAGCTCGAGCGCGCCGACGAGGCGCTGGTGCACCTGGCCGACCTGGCGGCGCGGCTGCCCGATCAGGCGGTCGTGTGGAGCGAGTGGGGGCCGCGCTGGCCAAGCTCGGGCGGCTCGACGGGCCCGAGGGCGCGCTGGCCAAGCTCGACAAGGCGCTGAGCCTCAAGCCCGACCTGGCGTCGGCGCACATCCGCAAGATCGGCGCGCTGGCGCAGGCCAAGCAGTGCAAGCCGGCCAAGGAGGCCCTCAAGGCGTTCACCGCCAAGAGCCCCAAGCCCGACGCGCTGGCGCAGGCCAAGGCGGCCCTCGGCAGCTGCGGGAAGTGACGGCCGCGACGCGCGAGGCGTCGCGGGCGAACCGTGAGCGGCCGCGAAGGCTGGTCGCGGACGGGGCGGTCTGACCTGAGGGACGCGGCGTCGCCGGACGGGACGGCCTGAGGGACGCGGCGTCGTGGACGGGACGGTCTGACGGACGTGGCCGGCTCGGGCCGGATCGAGGACCTCGGCCAGCCGTCGGCGCGGTGGGGGTGCGCTTCGACCCGGACGAGCGCGGCTTCGCCACCAGCCGGGCGCTCGGGCCCGTGCCGCTGCTCATGCGGCTGGCTGTTCGGACATGCCGAATCGGACAGGTCGCAAAGGACATGGCCGATGCAGCATGTCCCTGGGCGCAGATGCAGGAGTACGCCGCGAAAGCGGCACAGCCGCCTCCCCGAAGGGAAGGCGGCTGCGACGGCGAGGGCGGGCAGGGGCCCGCCGGGGCTCACTGCGGGAGGCCGCAGAAGCCGACGTTCTCGAGTCCGGGAGGAGCCATGCCCTCCTCGTACAGGGCGAGGCACTCGGCGTTGGCGCCGGTGCACTCGGCGGCCGTGAGGTCGCAGAACGGGAGGCAGCAGCCGGCCGCGTTCGGGTCGCACTCGGTGGCGAGCTCCGAGTTGAAGCAGTACAGGCCCGGGTCGCACGCGTTGGCGTACTCGCACACGTCGAACTCCTGGCCCTCTTCGCCCGAGGCGTCGAGCACGCAGATGAAGCTGTCGGAGTTCTGCGGGTTCGGGATGCAGAGGTCGCCGCCGGGGCAGTTCTGCAGCAGCGGGTCGCACGAGGGCAGGCAGAGGATGAGCACGCCGTCGTTGACGATCGTGCACGCGGTGCCGGGGACGTCGCAGCTCGGGGCGTCGGGCGAGCCGGAGCAGAAGCGGACGCAGGTGCCCTCGCCGGTGTCCGGGTCGGTGTTCCAGCACATGTGGCCGACGTCGCAGCTGTCGATGCCGCTGACGCCGCTGCCCTCGACGGTGCACGGGTCACCGGTCTGGCCGGGGTTTTCCATGACCGGCGTGCACTTCAGCGACTCCCACGAGTTGTCGCCGTCGCCCGAGTAGGGCATGCACTTCTCGCCGGGCGGGCAGTCCTGGGTCCACGGATCGCACTCCTTGGTCCCGCCACCGCCGTCGGGCGGCATGATGAAGCTGCCGTCGGTCGTGTCGGTGTCCGTGGCGGGGGCGGTGTCGCTGGTCGGGCCGTCGGTGGTCGGCGTGGTGCCCGGCGAGCTGGCGGTCGTCGTGGTGCCCGGCGTGGTGTCGGTGTCGCTGGCGCTGCCGGTCGAGGTGTCGCCGTCGGTCCCGTCGCTCGAGTTGCCGTTGGTGTTGTTCGTGGTGGGGTTCGTGGCGGTCCCCGACGCCCCGGGCTTGCCGTCATCGCCGCAGCCGAACATCAGCGCGGAACAGAGCAGGCTAGAAACCAAGCTGAACTTCTTCATGGAGTCCCTCGTGAGTGCGATTTGGAGCTGTCGGCGCGCAGCCTACGGTGTGCGAGGCACGCGCATGTCAGGTCTGGCAGTTGAGGTCGCATTGGGGTGAGTCATTACCCGCCGATCCTCAAGTCCTCGGCCGCCAGCATGGCATAGCCTACGGAACAAGCGCAACTGGCTAATTGGCTTCGCATGCCCGCGTATGCGTGCCTGCCCCGCACTCCGTCACACGTTTCCGCCGAACAATTGCCGGGTGACGAGGATTGTTTCAGGCGCCGTGACGGCCCGGACGAGGGGCGCAAACGTCGATCGGGGCGGTGCACGGGCGCGCCGGACGGCCGCCGGACACGACAACGGCCCGGCGGGTCTGCCGCCGGGCCGTTGATTTTTCCGGAGATCGCTCTCCTGGAAGGGCGCGACTACTTGCGGAGGTCCGCGGTCACGAGCTGGCGCCGCAGGTGGTCGTCGAACAGGACGATGCCGGGGATGGTGACCCCGCCCTCGATCATGGCAGCGCCCTGGCGGCGGATGCTGTCGAGGCCGAGGCGGCCGATCATGCCGCCCACGTCGTCGCCGTCGACCGCCTGCACGAGGCGCCCGAGGTGGCCATGCAGCTGCCGCGACAGCGCCTTGGCCGCCGGCCCGTCCCACGGCGACTGGTAGACCATGCGCGCCAGCGCGTCCTGGAGGGCGCGGAGGTGCATGTCGGCGGCCACCTGCAGGCGCAGGCGCAGCACGTCGAGCGGATCACGGCCCGTCTCGGCGGCGACCCGCAGCGAGGACAGCGCCCCCGTGAGGTGCTCGATGCGCGCCAGGCGCCCGGCCAGCGCCGGCGCGAAGCCGGCCGACTCGAACTCGTGCGCGCGGGCGTGCAGCTGCGGGATCTGGCTGGCCGGCAGGGCGTGCTCGACGTGGTCGAGCAGCTCGCGGGCGCGGTCGATCGTGCGCTGATCCACGGTCGTGTAGGCGTCGCCCTCGAGCAGGACCACAGTGGTCTCCTCGAGCGCGGCCTCGACGACGTGCATGGCCCGGTAGATGGCCTCCTGGCGGTTCTTGTCCTCGCTGGCGTAGAGGTCGCGGCGGAGCGCGTCGACGTCGCCGGCCGCCGACGCGGTCATGTACGCCTCGGCGATCGCGTGCGCGGGGCGGCTGGTGCTCGTCATGAGCTCGGGGAAGAAGGTCGCGCCGGCGTTGTCGACGATCCGGTTGACGACCATCGTGGTCGCGATCTCGCGGCGCAGCAGGTGGCTCTTCACCGCGCCCTCGGCGGCCTCGACGATCGCGGCCGGGAAGTACTCGCGGACCATGCGGTCGACGAGGCCCTCGGACAGCGGCTCGCCGTCGAGGAGCACGCGGTAGACCAGCATCTTGGCGTAGGCGCACAGCGCCGAGGCGTCGGCCTTGAACAGGCCGATGCCCTTGCGCGCGCGGTTGGCCAGCTCGTCCTCGGTCGGCAGGGCGAAGGTGTCCGGGTTGAACGGCACGTGCTGCACGAGGTACGACAGCGTGCGGGCGTAGCGGTAGACGTCGACCTTCGAGCGGCGGACGTCGTAGCTGACCATGCGGCTCTGCGAGCGGTTGTTGGCCAGCACCATGTCGCACACCTCGGTGGTGGCGGCCTTGAGGACCTCGTTGCGGCGCTCGCGGGTGACCTTGCCGCTCGCCAGCAGCGGCGCGAACAGGATCTTGATGTTGACCTCGTGGTCCGAGGTGTCGACGCCGCCCGAGTTGTCGAGGAACGAGGTGTAGTTCTGGCCGCCGATGCGGGCGAAGGCCGGGCGACCGCGGTCGGTGATCGCCAGGTTGGCGCCCTCGGACATGACGCGGAAGCGCAGCTGGTTGGCGTTGACCCGCACGGCGTCGTTGGCCTTGTCGCCGACGTCGGCGTGGGTCTCCTCCTTGCTCTTCACGTAGGTGCCGATGCCGCCCATCCAGCACAGGTCGACCTTGAGCAGCAGGATGGCGCGGATCGCCTCCTCGCCGGACACGACCTGCGTCGGCGAGAAGCCGAGCAGCTGGCGCGCCTCGGGCGACAGGTCGAGCGACTTGGCGTTGCGCGGGAACACGGCGCCGCCGGGGCTGAGCTTGGCGGGGTCGTAGTCGGACCACTGCGAGCGCGGCAGGACGAACAGCCGCTCGCGCTCGCCGAAGCTGACCTCGGGGTCAGGCGTCGGGTCGATGAAGACGTGGGCGTGGTTGAAGGCCGCCAGCAGCTTGATGGTGCGGCTGCGCAGCAGGCCGTTGCCGAACACGTCGCCGCTCATGTCGCCGACGCCGATCGCCGTGATGACGTCGGCCTCGGGGTCGATGCCCATCTCGCGGAAGTTCCGCTTGGTGGTCTCCCACGCGCCGCGGGCGGTGATGCCGGTGGCCTTGTGGTCGTAGCCGTTCGAGCCGCCCGAGGCGAACGCGTCGTCGAGCCAGAACTTGTGGCTCATGCTGACGCTGTTGGCGGTGTCCGACAGGTGCGCGGTGCCCTTGTCGGCGGCGACGACGAGGTACGGGTCGGGGCCCTCGGTGTGGAGGATGCCCGGCGGGGTCACGATCTCGCCGCCGACGACGTTGTCGGTGACCGACAGCAGCGCCTCGACGAAGATCTGGTAGTAGCGGTCGCCGGCGGCGCGCAGCTCGTTGCGGTCGGTCGGGGCCTGGCGCAGCACGAAGCCGCCCTTGGCGCCGACCGGCACGATCAGCACGTTCTTGACCATCTGCGTGGCCATGAGGCCGTGGATCTCGGTGCGGAAGTCGTCCGGCCGATCGGAGAAGCGGATGCCGCCGCGGGCGACGCGGCCGCCGCGGAGGTGCACGCCCTCGAAGTCGGGGTGGTAGATGAAGATCTCGCGCAGCGGCTTGGGATCGGGGCCGAACGGGACGCGCTGGCCGTCGAACTTGAACGCCATCGCCGGGGTCTGATCGCGGCGCGCGCCCGCGGGCGCCGTGATGACGAACGCGTTGGTGCGCAGCGTGGCGCGGACGACATCGGCGACGGCCCGCAGCACGCGGTCGGCGGTGTAGTCGGCGACGTCGCGCAGCTCGGCCTCGAGGGTCTTGTCGGTGACCTCGGCCAGCTGCGGGCTGGCGCTCGTCGGGTCGTAGCGGGCGTCGAGCCACGAGACCAGCGCGGAGGCGACGGTCGGGTAGGCGATCAGCGTCTGCCGGATCAGCGCCGAGGTGAACGGGCAGCGGACCTGGTGGAGGTAGGCGACGTAGGCGCGCAGGATCTCGACCTCGAGCGCGGTCATCGTCGTCGACACGATGAGCTGGTTGAGCGAGTCGCGGCCCATCGTGCCGGCGTAGACCTGGCGCAGGGTGGTGCGGATCTCGTCGGCCCGGCTCATGACCGCGGGGATCCGCTCGGGGCGGACGTCGAGGCGGTAGTTGTCGAGCTCGAACGGGGTCGTGTGGGCGATGTGGACCGGGCGCGCGTACTCGTCGACGACCTTGAAGCCGAAGCTGCCGATCAGCGGCAGCTCGTCGCTGAGGTTCATCGCCTTGCGGCTGAACACGCGCAGGTTGAGGCTGCCCGGGTGGTCGCCGGTGACCGAGACGTAGAGGTCGAAGTCGAACTCGGCGCCGCGGCGGATGTTCTCGATGCAGCGCAGGTCGCCGAGCAGCCGCTGGTCGCCGGCGCGGCGCTTGTGCTCCTCGCTGAAGGCGCCGTGGTACAGCTCGAACAGCTCCTCGACCTGGTCGGGCGGGGCGAGCTCGGACAGCGCCTCGCGCAGGCGCTCGTTCCAGCCCTTGGCCAGCGCGAGCACCTCGCTGCGCACGCGCTCGGTGTCGACGGCCGCGAACGGCGTCGGGCCGGTCATGTAGTAGTGGATGATCGCGTTGTCGTAGCGATCCATGTACACGCCGAAGTCGGAGTAGGTCGCCCCGAACTCGCGCTGCAGCTTCTCCTGCACCTGCAAGCGCAGCTCGTCGTTGAACTGCTCGCGCGGGAGGCTGACGAAGGCGAACACGAACCGGCCGTCCTCGCCGACGTTGATGTGGACGTCGGAGCCGCCCTCGACCTCGGCCCGCAGCACGCGGTCGGTGAGCTCCCAGATGCTGTCCTCGCTCTGGGTCAGCAGGTACTCGAGCGGCAGCGAGTTGAAGGCGTTCGTCAGGCTCTTGCCGCGGTGGCTGTCGATCGAGACGCTGCGCTCGGTCAGCAGCTTGCGCAGCATGACGCGCAGGAACGGGATCTCCTCCGGCGGGGTGTGCAGCGCCTTGTAGGTGAAGAGGCCGTTGATCAGGCAGGTGCCGACCGGCTGGCCGTCGCGACCTACGCGGGTGACGACGAAGTGGCCGGGCTTGCCGCTGCGGTGGACCGGCGACTCCTCGTTGCTGCGGTGGTAGCGGACGGTGCGATCGAGGTCGCGGGCGTAGGCGGCGAAGCGATCGGCGTCGCGCTCGCTGAGGTTGACGGAGGCGGTGCCGAGCGTCGAGATCCGGTGGCCCTGATCGTCGTACTCCTCGATGCCCAGCAGCACGAGGTTCTCCTCGCACAGCCAGCGGACCATGCCCTCGGTCTCGCGCAGGGTCAGGCTGCGATCGTTGCTCTCGGCGTTGGCGGCCCGCAGGTAGTCGTCGGCGAGGTCCTGCAGCCGGCGCTTCATCGGCTGGAAGTCGCGCACCATCGCCTGCACGATCCGCAGGCGGGTGCGGAAGCGGTCCTCGATGTCCTCGGGGACATGTTGGCCGGGGTCGAGCTCGACGCGGATCACCGACTCCGGCGCGCCCATGCCGATGCTGGTCAGGTTGCCGGCGGAGTCGCGCCGGACCTTGATGACGGCGTTCATCAGGCTGGCGATCTCGAGCCGCTCCGCGCCGAACAGCGCGCGCAGCGAGGACACCAGGAACGGCTGGTCCTCGAGGCAGCTCTCGAGGACGACGCTGTCGCCGTGTCGACGCACGACGGAGTTGATCTCGCCGCGGCCGCGGGTCTTGATCGTGCTCAGGACCTGCTCGAGCTGCTCGACGAGCTCGGCGCTCGCCACTCGCCGGATGTCTCGAAGGTCGACCGAGGTCAACACCGCCTTGCAGAGGGCCGCCAGGAGGTTGACGTCGGTCCCGGGCAGCTTGGGGACGTACGAGGCGAGGACCTGCTGTACCTCGTGGATCCGCTGGTTGCTCAGTTTTTGCGTCGCCATCGGCGGCAACTCTCCGCCGGCCGGCGGCTGGGTGCAATCCCTCCGGAGCGGAGCGCACGCGACCGTTGCCGCGGAACGTCGCCGCAATCGGCAGCCGACCCGCGGCCGACTCGCGCAAACCCCCGGAAGGGCTCGCGCAGGGCGTTGCGCACCGCGGCTGCATGACATCCCGCACGCGGGATCCGAAGGGGCCGCAGTGCTTGCGGTCCTATTCTTGCCTCGTGCCTCAGCCCTCCGTCGCTGCACCGGATCTGGCGGCCTGCGCCGCGCGTCGCTCCCGCCTGTCCGCGCGCCTCGGCGACGCCGCGCTGCTGCTGGCCGCCGGCGAGCCGCCGACCCGCTCCGGCGACACGCGTTACCGCTTCCGGCCGGACTCGAACTTCTACTACCTGACCGGCGCGGCCGAGCCCGGCGCGGTGCTGCTGCTGCGGCCGGGTCGGGCGCCGGCGAGCGCGCTGTTCTTGCCGGTCCAGGACGAGCGCGACGTGCTGTACCACGGGCGGCGGCCGAGCGCGGACGAGGCCCGCGAGCAGCTCGGCGTCGACGCGGTGTTTCCGATCGCGCAGCTCGAGCTCGAGCTGCCGCGCCTCCTCGACGGGATCGAGGAGCTGTACCTGCCCTTTTCGACATGTCCCGAGCTCGATCGGGCGGCGTTCGCCGCGATCGAGCGGCTGCGCGCCGGTGACCGCCGGGGCGAGGTCGCGCCGACCTGGCTGGGCGACGCGCGGGCGCTGCTGGCCGAGGACCGGCTGGTGAAGGACGCGGCGGCGATGACTTCGCTGCGCCGCGCGGTCGACATCTCCGCGGCCGGCCACGTGGCAGCGATGCGAGCGACCCGACCCGGCTTGCTCGAGCTCGAGATCGAGGCGCTGCTCGAGCACGAGTTCCGCCGCCGCGGCGCGAGCGGGCCCGGTTACGAGACGATCGTCGCCGCGGGCATCAACGCCAACACGCTCCACTACACGTCCGCCCGCGGGGCGCTCGGCGCCGGCGACCTGCTGCTGGTCGACGCCGGCGCGGAGTGGGAGCTGTTCACCGGCGACATCACGCGCACGTTCCCGGTCGCGGGTCGCTTCACGCCGGTGCAGCGCGACGCGTACGAGATCGCTCTGGCCGCCAACGAGGCCGGGATCGCGGCGTCGGTGGTCGGATCGAGCCTCGACACCATCCACGAGGCGTGCCTGCGCGTGCTGTGCGACGGGCTGCGCTCGCTCGGCCTGGTCCAGGCCGGCGTCGACGAGGCGATCGAGGAGGAGCTGTACAAGCCGTACTACCCGCACAAGACCAGCCACTGGCTCGGCGCCGATGTCCACGACGTGGGCCGCTACACCGTCGACGGCCGGGCCCAGCCGCTGCGCGCCGGCTTCGTGCTGACGGTCGAGCCGGGGCTGTACTTCCCGGTCACCGACGAGGTGCCGGCCGGGCTGCGCGGGGTGGGGATCCGCGTCGAGGACGACGTGCTGGTCACCGCGGGGGCGCCCGAGGTGCTCAGCGCAGGGGCGCCCAAGCGGGTCGCGGAGCTCGAGGCGCTGGTCGGCCAGGGCTGACGGCGGCGGCCGCTCGCGGCGGCCGCTCGCGGCGTTCGGTTCGGGGCGTAGAGGGGCCGCGCACGAGCGAGACGGCCGCTTGCGACGCGCCGAGCGGAGGGGCCGCGGACGCGCGCGGGAGGGCATGTCGTAATGGGCATGTCTCTGACGACATGTCGAAGCGGGCATGGTGTAGAGGACATGTCGTGATGGACATGTCTCCGGGGCCATGACTGCCGGCGACCTCTCCGGCCCCCGGCGGGCGCGAGGAGGCGGCCCGTGAACGGTGGTCTGGGCGCGGGCGCGGCCTGCACGTAGGCGGCCATCGCCATCGTCCACCCGAGGAACGGAGCCCAGGACAAAGACCTTCTCGCCACGCACCGACGAGGACGAGCGACCCGCACGCACGCGCGCTCGCCGAGCGGCCGCTCGCGGCCGTGGATGTGGATCCGCGAGGCGCCGAACAGAGGGATGCAGCGGCTGGCCCAGGTGATCGCGTACCGTGCGAGAACCGTCGCTGCGGGTCGAAGGGGCGACGACGAGCCAGACGGCGATCCAGAACACGGCCAGGCTGAACGCGAGGTCGGACCGGAAGAGGGCCGAGCGGTGGCGCAGCAAGGCGGTTCACGTCGTCGTCGCGGGGGCCGCCGCTGGCGAGCCGGGGTGCGTGCCGAGGCGCGCGGGGTCTGGCATGCTGGGGCGGTGTCGCCTCGTCGTCGTCGCCTCGCTCCGCTCTCGCTCGCGCTCGCCGGCACGTTCGCGTGCGCGGAGCCGGCGAGCCCGTCCGCGCCCGCTCCGGCGGCCAAGGTCGAGCCGGCCAAGCCGCGCCTCGTCGCCGCGCCCGAAGCCGGCGACGTGGCGACGATCGTGCGCGAGGAGGCGGCGCGCGAGGGCGGAACGCTGATCGTCGCCGTCGGCGCCGGCTGGTGCGAGCCGTGCGTGGCCTTCCACGACGCGGTGAAGTCGGGGCAGCTCGACCAGCGGCTGACGGGGGTGCGCTTCCTCGAGTTCGACATCGATCGTGACCGGGCGCGGCTGGAGGCTGCAGGCTACAAGTCGCGCTTCATCCCGCTGTTCGCCGCGCCGGACGCGGAGGGCGCGCCAGCGGCAAGCAGATCGAGGGCGGGATCAAGGGCCCGCGGGCGGTCGAGCACATCATGGCCCGGCTGGGCCCGTTGGTGGCCGGCAAGCCTTGAGCGCGGGCGAGGGAGCCCGTATGGTCGTGGGGTGCTGCGGATCGCGGCCGCCCTGCTGTTCGGGCTCTACTTCATCTTCAGCCAGCCGCTGTGGTTCGCCGGCGCCCTGGTGATCACGGCCGTCACCGCGCCGTTCGACCGCAGGCGGGCGCTGCTCCACCGCTACACCTGCCTGTGGGGCGGCCACTACGCGCTGCTGATGCCCGGCTGGGACGTCCGCGTCCGCGGCCGCGAGCACATCGCACCGGGCGGGGTGTACGTGCTGTGCTCGAACCACCAGTCGCACGTCGACACGCTGGTGCTGTTCACCCTGTTCCGCCACTTCAAGTGGGTCGCCAAGACGAGCGTGTTCCGGGTGCCGTTCATCGGCTGGAACATGACGCTGAACCGCTACGTGGGGCTGCGCCGCGGCGACGCGGCCAGCATCGCGGCGATGCTCCGCACGTGCCGCGAGAACCTCGACGCCGGCTCGTCGGTGTTCATGTTCCCCGAGGGCACGCGCTCGCGCGACGGCCGGATCCACGGCTTCAAGCACGGCGCGTTCTCGCTGGCGGTCGAGGCCGGGGTGCCGGTCGTGCCGATCGTGATCGACGGCACCAGCGCGGCGCTGCCGAAGTCGTCGTGGCGGATCGGCCTCGATCGTGCGCGGCTGCCGATCACGGTCCAGGTGCTGCCGCCCGTCGCGCTGCCCGACCTCGGTCCCGGGGCGGACGCGACCGACCTGCGCGCGGAGGTGCGGGCGCGCATGCTGGCGGGGCTGGCGGCGGTGCGCGACGTGACGGTGGCCGAGGTCGACGGCGAGCCGGCGGCCCGGGACCTGTCCTGAGGGGCAGATGGCTCGCGCGCGCGGCCCAGGGAGAGCGGGCGGGCGGGGAGCAGGATCGGCGGCGGGCGCCGGTCGCGGGCGAGCGGGTGCCGCGCACAAAGACATGCCCCGAAGACCAGGCGTGCCTGGTCCCGGGGACATGGCTGAAGAGGCAGGCGGGCGGGGCGCCGCGCCGGATTACTCCTGGCCGGAGTCCTCGATGGTGACGGTCTTGCTGGTCGGGCCGTTGCGGGAGCCGACCTTCTCCATCGCGTCGATCACCTCGGTGCCGGACACGACCTTGCCGAACACGACGTGCTTGCCGTCGAGCCAGGGTGTCTCGGCGGTGGTGATGAAGAACTGCGAGCCGTTGGTGCCGGGGCCGGCGTTGGCCATCGACAGCAGGTACTTGCTGGTGTGCTTCAGCTTGAAGTTCTCGTCGGCGAACTTCTCGCCGTAGATCGACTCGCCGCCGGTGCCGTTGCCCCGGGTGAAGTCGCCGCCCTGGCACATGAAGCCGGGGATGATGCGGTGGAAGCTCGAGCCCTTGAAGTGGAGCGGCTTGCCGGACTTGCCGACGCCCTTCTCGCCGGTGCTCAGCGCGCGGAAGTTCTCCGCGGTCTTCGGGACGACGTCGGCGAACAGCTCGAACACGATGCGGCCGGCGGGAGCACCGCCGATGGAGATGTCGAAGTAGACGCGCGGGTTTGCCATGAGGCCGCGGACTCTACCACAACCCGGCGCGGACGCCGGTGGCCGCCGGACGTGAACTACGTACACTCTGCGCCCAGGACGGCGGCTTTTCGGCGTCGCGTCGCCTCACGACGCGAGGCCGCGACGACGGGTCGGCGGAAGCCGCCTTCGCCTCGCCGCGGTCGGCTCGACGCGACTGCGCAGGACGCAGCTTTCAAGGACGCGTCGAGAGCACGGAAAAAACGCGAGCGGGTCGCCCGACATGATGTGGCCGAAGTTCAACCCCTACATCTAGTAGGTGGGATCTGCGTTAACCGCGTCGGGCTTCTCGTCGGACGAGCCTGCACACCTGCTGGTCAGAGACGGACCCCTGGTCGAACGGAGTAGGTAGAACTTTAGGCCTCATGCCGAGCGTCCCGCTCGCGTCCTGTCACTGTAGCACCACTTCGTCGGCGTGGCGACGTGCGCGGCGCCCGACATCGTCTGGATCACCTCACTGCAGCGGCCACGGTGTGAGGACGTAATCGGACCCACCGCCGTGGCAGCCGGTACACAGGTTGACGCCGATGTCGTCCGCGTACACGGTGGTGTCGAGGCGCTCGTACCAGTACCAGCCGTCGCCGCCGGCGCTGTCGGGGGCGAGCTTGACCATCACGGCGTAGCCGACGATCTCGTCGGTGCCGTCGCCGTACAGCTCCTTCACGCTGGCGGCCCCTTGCGGGTGCGTGGCGCCCGTGGCGAGCGACTCTGCGAGCGCGGGGTTGACGAAGGTCCGCACGTTGCCGCCGTGCGGGCCCGCGGACGCGTGGATCTGCGACTCGGCGGGCCAGCTCTCGTAGACGCCCGCGGCCAGCCAGGCCTCGAGCTGCTCGGCGGAGTCGGTCGGCGGCAACGCGTCGTCGTCTCCGGTCGTGCTCGCTGGTGAGGTCGTGCTCGCGTCGGAGGTCGTGCCGCCGTCGCCGGTGGTGCTCGAGGTCGTCGGTGCGTCGGCCGTCGAGGCGGCTTCGGTGGTGCTCGCGGTCGCCGCGGTCGAGGTCGTGTCGTCGCTGCTCGATCCGTCGTCGCCGGGGTCTCCGTCGCTGCCGCAGGCGGGGACGAGGAGGGCGAAGACGAGGGCGAGGGGCGTGCGGTGGCTCGGCATGCGCGGCGTCAACGGGGCGCCGCGGCGGACGTTACAGGTGGGCCGAGGCGGTGGCGCGCTCGGCCTGCGCGGCGAGGACGCGCACGGCCTCGATCATGATGGCGAACCGCGGGTCTTGCGTGTGGCCGCGGGCGAAGCGGAGGTAGATCTGCTGGGCCACGACGGCGGTCTTGAACAGGCCGAAGGCGTAGTAGAAGGGGATGGCGTCGAGGCTGCGGCCGGTGCGACGGGCGTAGTGCTCGGCGAACTCGGCCCGGGTGTAGCTGCCGGGCGCGTGCGTCGGGCCGAAGGCGAAGGCCTGCAGCTCGGGCGGGTCGTCGGCCTGAACCCAGTAGCAGAGGGCGGTGCCGAGATCCATGAGCGGGTCGCCGACGGTGGCCATCTCCCAGTCGAGGATCGCGGTGATCCGCGTGAGGTCGTCGGGCGCGAGCACGAGGTTGTCGTACTTGAAGTCGTTGTGAAGGAGGGTGGGCGCGCCCGAGGTCGGCATGTGTCCCGAGAGCCAGGCGGCGACGGCCTCGACGGCGGGGATGTCGTCGGTCCTGGCGGCCAGGTAGCGCTTCGTCCAGCCCTCGACCTGGCGGCGCACGTAGCCGTCCGGGTGGCCGAGCGCGACGAGGCCGGTGGCGTCGATGTCGATCGCGTGCAGGTCGGCGAGCGCGTCGGCGGCGGCGCCGGCGAGGCCCCGGGCGAGCGCGGGGGTGAACTCGACGCCGCGCGGCGGGTGCGGCGGACGACGACGCCCTGGCGCCGCTCCATCAGGTAGAACTTGGCGCCGAGGATCGACTCGTCGAGGCAGAGGTGGACCGGCCGCGGCGCCCGCTCGCACACGGGCGCGAGCCGGGACAGGAGGGCGTGCTCCCGCTCCATGTCGTGCGCCGTCTTGACCTGGGTGCCGAACGGCGGCCGCCGCAGGACGTAGGCGTCGCCGCCGACGGTGACGAGGTAGGTGAGGTTGGAGTGGCCGCCCGGGAACTGCTGGACGGCGACGTCGGCGTCGCCCGGGGCTCCCAGGACGCCGCGCAGGTAGGGCGCGAGCCGCCCCAGGTCGAGCTCCTCGCCGGGGCGGACAGGGCGCGGGGTGTCGATCGCAGTCATGAGTCCTCCAGGACAGGTCGAATGGATAAGGTCGGAAAGGACAGGTTCGTCGGGACAGGTGCGAAGGGTCAGCCGGTCCGGCCCGGGCGGTGGCGGGCGAGGATCCGGCGGGCGGCGGCGATCTTGTGGACCTCGTCGGGGCCGTCGTAGATCCGGGCGCCGCGCTCGCGGGTGTAGAAGAAGGCGAGCACGGTGTCGTCGGTGAGGCCGAGCGCGCCGTGGACCTGGATCGCGCGGTCGAGCACCTCGGACAGGACCTCGGCGACGTGGAACTTGATCAGGGAGATGTCGTCGCGGGCGGCGGCGAAGCCGTGCTGGTCGATCAGCCAGGCGGTGCGCAGGACCAACAGGCGCGCGGCGTCGATGCGGGCGCGGCACTCGGCCAGCCAGGCCTGGACGATCTGCTTGTCGCCGAGGCGCTCGCCGGGGGCGAGCTCGCGGCTGACGGCCCGCGCGGCCATGAGGCCGAGGGCGCGCTCGCAGATGCCGAGCCAGCGCATGCAGTGGTGGATCCGCCCGGGGCCGAGGCGCTCCTGGGCGATGACGAAGCCGCCGTGGGCGGGCCCGAGCAAGCTGTCCTTGGGGACACGACAGGCGGTGAACTCGAGCTCGGCGTGCGAGTCCCAGCCGGCGCCGGCGTGGCCGAAGATCGGGACGTTGCGGACGCGGCGGAAGCCGGGGGTGTCGGTCGGGACGATCAGCATGCTGGCCCGCTTGTGGGCCTCGGCGGCCGGATCGGTGACGGCCATGACGACGGCGAAGGCGGCCCCGTCGGCGCCGGTGGTGAACCACTTGCGACCGTCGAGGACGTAGTCGTCGCCGTCGAGGCGAGCGGCGCAGCGCAGCAGGTGGGGTTGGAGCCGGCGGTGTCCGGCTCGGTCATGGCGAAGCAGCTGCGGATGTCGCCGCGCAGCAGCGGCTCGAGCCAGCGCTCGCGCTGGGCGGCGGTGGCGTAGCGGTGGAGGATCTCCATGTTGCCGGCGTCGGGCGCCTGGCAGTTGCAGGCGAGGTGGCCGAGCGGGCTGTGGCCGAGGACCTCGCTCAAGAGGCCGTGATCGAGGAGCGAGAGGCCGAGCCCGCCCTCGTCCTTGCCCATCTGCGGCAGCCACAGACCCTCGGCCCGCGCCGCGGCGCGCAGGCCGGCGACGATGTCTTGGCTGTCGGCGACGCCGCGCGCGAGCACGGTCGGCTCGACCGGGAAGACGTGGGTGCGCATGAAGGCGCGGGCTCGGTCGAGCAAAGCCTCGGTCGCGGGCGGGATCGCAAAGTCCATGATGACGCGAGGCTACCGCAGGAGGCGCGTGCGGAGCCACGACGCGTGAGAGAATGGTGCGGCGAGAAGAGGTGGGACGACCAGGTGGGGCCTCGCCGGCCTCGCGCTCGGGCGGTGAGCCTGCCGAGCAGCGTTCACGTCCACGGGGCCCGGGGCGATCGGATCGAGCGCGCGAGGTCCGAGCGCCTCGCAGTAACCGAGGGCTGCGCGCGAGGTTCGTGGGCAGTGCAGCCGCGGAGAGGAGGACCCGTGGGGGCGAACGAGATGTGCGCGCCGTCGAGGACGTGAGGGCCCCAGGCTGCTCACCCGGCCTCGGGGCGATCTCGCTGCAGGCCGAGGATCAGCGCAAAGTGACGTGGGCGCGCTCGTGGATGTGCGGGAGGGATTGAAGACTCGCAGCTGCATCTCGCCGGGGCGGTAGGCGAGCTCGGTGAGCGAGGCGTTGTGGACGATGAAGCTGGTCTTGAGGCCAGCCCAGGTGTCGAGACCGAGCGCGAGGGCCGTGACGACGCCGACCGGCCCGGCCGAGGTGACGACGAGGACGGTGCTCTGGCGCGGGTGCTGCTGCATGACGTGGTCGAGGCCGCGGGCGACGCGGGCCTGGAACTCGCGGAACGGCTCGACCGCGGGGTGCTCGACGTCGCCGGCGTGCCAGCGCTGCATGGCGGCCTGGAACACCAGCTCGAAGGCCCGCTGGTGCCCAGGCGTGCCGCGCTCGGCCGCCATCCACGCGGTGGCCAGAGCGGCGAGCTCGGGGTCGCGGTCGCACAGCGAGGGCATGGCGTCCTTCATCAGGGCGATCGCGGGATACTCGTCGAAGTCGAGCAGCTCGCGCGGGTCCGGAAAGTCGGCGCCGATCTGCCGCGCGCCGGCGACGAGCAGCGCCGCGGTGTCGCGCTGGCGCTTGCGCGGGCCGGCGTAGACGGCGTGCGGCGGATCGATCATGCGCGCGAGGTAGCGGCCGAGGGCGTCGGCCTGCTGCTCGCCGAGCGGCGAGAGGACGTCGTAGTCGGCGGCGCCGAGCGAGGCCTGGCCGTGGCGGATGATCAGCAGTCGGCTCACCCCGCGATCGTGCCCGCGCCGGCGCGCCGGATCAACGCGACGGCGGGCCGGCGCGTGTGAGGCGTGCGGGGCAGGAGTTCTTTAGGACAGGTCCTTTAGGACAGGTCTGAAGGGCCATGTCCGAACGGGAACGTGCGAAAGGACAGGTCCCAAGGGCCTGTCCTTCGTGCCATGCGCCGGCTCAGCGCTTCGAGATCTCGGCGTCGAGCTGGCGCTCGATGGCCTCGAGCTCCCGCATCTTGCGCTCGAAGTCGTCGCCGCCGCTGCGCTTGCGGCCGGGCCCGAGGGCACGGGCGCTGCGGCCGCCGGTGACGGCCTTGCGCTCGCTGCTGCCCGCCACCAGGCGGTAGCCGATGTAGCCGGCGCCGGCGAGGGCGCCGACGAACAGGACGTTGCCGATGACGGCGAAGAACAGGCCGAACACCATCCTGGCGGCGATCATCAGGGCGAACAGGCCGCCGAGCACGAGCAGCGAACCCTTGGCGAAGCGGGCGGCGACGCCGGGGCGATCGTCGTCGTCATGTTCGTATGAACCCATGGACATCATGGATAGGCGATGGCGGAGGCGGTGGCAAACCCTCCGGCGAGGTCGGCCGCAAAGTCGCCCGGGGCGGCCCCACGCGCGGTCCCGACGACCCCCCGCGCCGTTAAGTCACACGCGCGTCACGGCGCCGGAGCGGCCGGCCGCGGTCCGGCCGGGTCCGGCAGATCGTCGCGGCCGTCGTCGGACGGCCTGGCGCCCGGAGCCGGCTTGCGCGGCGACGCAGCGGGCTTCGGGCGCGCTGCGGAGCGGCTGTCGGCGGCTGGAACGCGGTCGTCGGCAGGCGGGGCGGACGGGGACGCCTGGGACGGCGCGGAGCCGGACGGGGGCGGGTGGAGGGCCAGAGCAGCGAACGGCGCGGCCGGGGGCGGGCCGCCGGGGACGTCGGCTCCTGGCGATGTGCCGCCAGGATCGCCCGGGAGGCCCGGCGCGGGCGATGCCTGGGGGACGAGGCCCGCTGCGAGGCCCGGGAGGGCCGGCTGCGCGCCGGACGGGCCGTGGAGCGCGGCGGCTTTCTTGGCCGCAGGCGGAGGCGCGGGGTCTGCTGCCTGCGGGGCATCGTCGGCGGCGCCCGAGCACTCGCCGTGCTGCGGGTCGGCGCAGGGCTCCTCGGGGACGCTGGCCGGCTTCAGGGTCGAGGCGGGGATGACAGGACCCATGCGGCTCGCGGCGGCGGCGGACGGGGACTTCGTGGCCGCGCGCGGGGTCGACAGGGCGACCGCGCCGTCGAGCGAGCCGCCGATCGCGGGGCGGCCCGGCGCAGGGCGCAGCGAACCGCTGACGATCCCGGCGGTGACGAGGCACAGGCCCGCGGCGACCAGCAGCGGCACCAGGCGACGCGGCGACAGGCGGGGCGAGCCCGGGTCGGGCGGCGGCACGGTCCAGCGGGTGGCGGACTCGCTGGCGCGGCCGTAGGGCAGGGTGGGGGCGCTGTCGTGGATCGAGGCGGCGGTGCGCGAGAGGACGGCGCTGCTGTCGGCGGCGTCGAGGATGTCGCGCAGGGCGTGCTCGCCGGTGCTGGCGGCGTCGGACACGGGCACGAGGCCGGCGCGGCCCGACAGGCGCGCGGCGTCGATGCGCATGCTGATCGCCGAGGCGCGCGGCCCTGGGTGCTCGGTGAAGTCGTCGGCGTCGCCGGTGTCGAGCGTGCCGCTGAACTGCAGCCGGCCGACCTCGATCGCGGCCATGGCGTTGGCGAGCGCCATGACGGTGGGCCAGCGATCGTCGGGCGACTTGGCGAGGGCGCGCAGGACGATGGCCTCGAGCTCGGCGGGGATCCGGCGCCGCACCGCCGCGGGAAACGGGGCGGGCGGGGTGATGAGGTGAGCCGCGAGCACGTGGGCCGGCCGCGGGTCGACGAACGGCGCCCGGCCGGTGAGGCACTCGTAGAGGATGACGCCGAGCGCGTAGACGTCGGTGCGGCGATCGATGACGCCGGTGCTGATCTGCTCCGGCGCGGCGTAGCGGGCCAGCCGCAGCGCGGCCCCGGGATCGGCGCACGACCACACCCGCCCGCCGCTGGCGACCAGCAAGCCGGGGCTGACGACCTTGAGCGTGCCCGGGTCGTTCTTGTCGCGCACCGGATAGAGGCTGCTGGTCGAAAGATCCTGGCGGATCATTCCGTGCTCATGGGACAGGTGGACGATCTGGCAGGCGCGCACCATGAGCGAGCGCAGGCGCTGCCACGGCGGCGGACCCTGGCGCACCAGTTCGTCGGCCAGGCTGGCGTCCGGGAACACGTCGGTGACGAGGAACAGCCGGCCGCGCTCGTCGTGCCCGAGGTCGAGGAGATCGACGAGATCCGCCAGCAGCGGCACGTCGGCCCGGGGCAGGCGGAGGTTGCGGCTGCGGCGGAGCTCGAGGCGGGCGACGAGCTCGGCGCCGCCGACGAGCTCGGGGGTACGAACCTCACCGCGATCGGTCGCCCCAGCTCGAGGTCCTCGCCGCGCATGAGCTCGCCGAGCGTGTCACGCCCGAGCCGGCTGGCGAGGCGATAGCGGCCGCCCAGCAATACACCTGGCCCCGAGGTCATCGGGCCGTCGGCGCGCGGGCTGTCGTCGGTGCTCGCCATGATCGATCCGCCGGAAGCATAGTGACCAGCGGACGGACGAGCGCAAGGAATTTGCTTTCTCGAGGCTGACCGATCGGTCAGATCGATCACAGGCCGCGATCGCATTCGATCTTCGGTCGCGAGCGAACGCCGTCGCGACGGCGCCATCGCCTCGCTACGGACGGCCTCGCGACGCGGGGGATCGCGGTGCGCCGGCCGGGCGAACCGCCTGCGGATTTCGCGCAAAACCGGCCGAAGCGCGCAAGTACGGCGGAATTCCGGTCGCAAGCGCCCGGCCTGCAGGTCCATCGGCCGCCGGATCGGGCATACTCGCGTCACCGTGGCGCAGCAAGACGACAAGGGTGGAAAGCCCGCGAGCTCTCCGGGTCGGCCTCCGATCAATCTTCCCGGCGGGCCGCTCCGGGACGACGAGATTCCCCGCGATCCCGCGGATCTGTTCGACGCGATCATCGTCGACGAGCGAGCGACGGGGCTGGGCGTGGCGGCCCGGCCCGGTGCGATCCCGCCGATGCCCACGATCCCGCCGATCGAGGTCGACATCGACGACGACATCGAGCTGCAGGCGGACGAACCGGCGCGTCCGCCGACACGGCCGGTGCCGCCGGCGCCGCGGGCGCCTGAGGTGAAGACCGAAAAAGTGGAGCCGCCGAAGGCGTCGGCGCCCGCGCCCGCGAAACCGGAGCCGTCGCGGCCGTTCGCCAAGCTCAACGAGCCCAAGCCGGCGGCCGAGTCCGGCAAGCCGGCGCCGCCGAACCTGGGGCTCGGCGGGCTCGGCAAGAGCCTCGGCGCCATGCCGATGCGTGGGGTCTCCCGACCCACGCCGGCGCTCGGCAACACCACGCTGATCGGCAGCGGCGCCAACTCGAAGGCGCCCTCCAGCCGCAGTCGGGCGCAGCCGCCCCGGTCGCGCCCGTGATCCCACCGGTCGTCGGCGCGGGCGCCCCGCCGGCTCGCGCGGGCAAGCCGGAAGAGGTGCCGGTCACCGCGGCGAAGACGATCCCGGTCGATCTCGAGGTGGACATCGACGCCGAGCCCTCGGCGGCCACGCCCCAGATCGACGTCCTGGCGGCGACGGCCCGCGACGGCGAGATCGATCCGGCCGTGGTCCAGGCGGCCCGCGCGCCCGTCGAGGCGCCGCGCGCCTCCGACTCGGCGACGCGGCTGGCCTCCGACTCGGCGACGCGGCTGTCCAACCCCGACACCACGCCGCGGCCCGGCCCGGCGGCGCCGATGCCCGAGGCGCTGCGGACCCGCCTGCTCGCCCGCGGCGCGCCGCCGCCCAGCCCGAGAGGACAGGCTCCTTCGGACAGGTCCCCTCTGCCAGGTGCTCCGGGACAGGTCTTCGGGGACAGGTCCTCGGGGCCAGCTCCGCTCGCGCCCGGCGAGCCGCCGCGGTCGCGGACCACGCCGATGTCGGGCCCCTCGGGGGTGCCGGCGACCGGCGCCCGCGGACCCTCGGGGCCGGTGACGCGGACCATCTCGAGCCCGGCGATGGCGGCCGAGAACCCGTTCCTGCGCGCGGCCCAGGCCCAGATCGAGGCGTGGGAGGCCGAGCTTGCGACCCAGCCCGACCTGTTCCGCGCGGCCCGGCTGTCGTACGAGATCGGCCGGCTCTACGAGTACCCGCTCGGCGACGTCGCCCAGGCGTCGACCTACTACCTGCGCGCCCACGGGCTGGCGCCGGAGTTCCTGCCGGTGGTCCGCGGGGCGCGGCGCTCGCTGCTGGCGCAGAAGAACTGGTCGCGCGCGCTGCCGCTGTTCGACACCGAGATCCGGCTGACCTCGGACCAGAAGCGCAAGGCGGCGCTGCTGGCGGCCAAGGCGACGGTGCTGCTCGACGGGCTCAGCAACGACGGTGAGGCGCGGGCGACGTTCGCCCAGGCCCGCGACCTCGACCCGAGCAACGTCGCCTACCTCCGCGCGCTCGAGCAGCTCGACGCCAAGGCCGGCGCGTGGGACCAGCTCGAGCGGACGACGGCGCAGCTGGCCAGCGCGGTGGAGAAGGACCCGCGCCTGCGCTCGGCGCTGGTGGCCCGCCGCGCCCACCTGGCCGAGGTGCGGCTCAAGAGCGTCGGCAGCTCGGTCGAGCTGCTCGAGACGGCGCTCGACCTCGACCCGGCGGCCTCCGGCGCGTTCGCGGCGCTCAAGCGCCTGCACCACGGGCAGCACCGCTGGCGCGAGCTCATCAGCGTGCTCGAGCGCGAGGCGCAGCAGCTGAGCGACCCCGACGTGCGGGCGATGTCCTACTACCGGATCGCCCGCCTGCACTCCGAGCGGCTCGGCAGCCGCGACAAGGCGATCGCCGCGCTCGAGCGCTCGGTCGCCGAGAGCCCGCGCTACCGCCTGGTGCTCGAGGAGCTGATCCGCCTGTACGAGGCCGCGGAGCGCTACGACGCGATGACGCGGACGCTGCAGACGCTGGTCGAGCTGCTCGAGCTGCCGTCGGAGAAGATCAGCGTCCTCTATCAGATCGGCGACATCGTCGAGAACCGCCTCCACAACGAGGACGAGGCGATGCGCTGGTACGAGGCGGCGCTGGACATCGAGCCGGCCTACCGCCCGAGCCTGCGCGCGCTGTCGAAGCTGCTGACGCGCAAGAAGCAGTGGGACCGCCTGCTGCACATGCTGCAGGCCGAGGCCGAGGCGGTCAACGACGCTCAGCGGGCGGCCGCGGCCTACACCAAGATGGCGGAGATCCACGAGATCCAGCTCGAGGATCCCGAGCGGGCGATGGAGTACCACTCGCGCGCGCTGACGCTGCACCCGGGCCTGGCGACCGCCTTCAAGGCGCTGCTGCGCCTGTTCGCCGCCGCGGGCCGCCACCACGAGCTCATCGAGCTGCTCGAGCGCGGCATCGACTCGGCCGAGGAGGACGATCGCCGGATCGCCTACCTCACCCGCATCGCCGACCTCTACATCGATTATCTCAATGAGCCGGTCCAGGCCGCCCACACCTACCGCCGGATCTTGAAGATCGACCCCGACCACATCGGGGCGATCCACGCGCTGCAGCGGGCCTGCGAGGTCGCGGGCCGCTACAAGGAGCTGGTCGAGGCGATCGAGCTCGAGGCGAGCAAGACGCTCGACAAGCCGCGCATCGTCCAGCTGCTCCACCGCGCCGGCGAGGTGCTCGACGAGAAGCTCGACGACCGCGACGGCGCGCTGGTCCGCCTGCGCCGGGTGCTCGAGGTCGATCCGAAGTACGCGCCGGCGCTGGCGAGCATCGGCCGCCTGTACCATCGGACAGGTCGCTGGGACGAGCTGCTGAACACCTACGAGCGCGAGCTGGTGATCACGCCGCCGGGCAAGGCCGCGGTGGCGCTGCTGCACACGATGGGCGGGCTGTGCGAGAGCCGGCTGGCCGACACGCGGCGGGCGATCGGCTGCTACCGCAACGCGATCGAGATCGACCCCAAGCACGGGCCGTCGCTGCACGCGCTGCAGCGGCTGCTCGAGCGCGGCAAGAGCTGGCAGGAGTTGGTCGACGTGCTGGAGACCGAGCTGCGCGGGCTGTCGGAGCCGCGGGCGCGGGCCCAGGTGGCCTACCGGATCGGTCGCGTCTACGAGGAGCACCTCGGCGACCCGCCGCGGGCGGTGGTCGCCTACCACGCGGCGCTGCAGGCCCTCGGCGACTACCGGCCGGCGCTCGACGGCCTGGCCCGCGTGCGCGCGGCGCTCGAGGCGTGGCCCGGGGTGGTCGAGGACCTGGCCCAAGAGGCAGCCACGGCGAAGGACGGCTCGCTGGCCACCGCGGCGCTGCTGCGCGCGGGCGAGGTGTTCGCCGAGCAGCTCGGCCAGCCCGAGCGGGCCATCGCCGCCTACGAGCGGGTGCTCGAGCGCGAGCCCGGCAACCTCGCGGCGATGCTGGCCCTCGACGCGCTGTACCGCCTGCAGGGCATGTGGAAGTCGCTCGCCGATCTGCAGGTGCGGCTGTCGAAGCACGTCGCCGACGACGGCGCCAAGGTGGCGGCGCTGCGCGAGCTGGCCCGCCTCTACGAGGGCCCGGTCGGCGCCGACATCGACACGATCCGCAACACCTACGCGTCGGTGCTGCAGCGCGCGCCCACCGATCCGATGGCGCTGTCGGGGCTCGAGCGGCTGGCGATCGCCGGGCGCGACGACCAGACGCTGGCCCGCATCGACGCCCAGGTGGTGAACATCGAGGGCGAGGACCCGACGCTGCTCGGCGCCTACTACACGCGGCTCGGCGAGACGCTCGAGCGCGCCGGATCGCTGCAAGCGGCCGCCAAGAGCTACGAGATGGCGCTCACCGGCGATCCGGAGAGCCTCGGGGCGATCCTCGGGCTCGTGCGCGTGTCGACGCTGATCGACGACCCGCGGGCGCTGGCGGCCGCCAAGGCGCGCCTGGCCGCGGCCGAGCGCAGCGGCGAGACGGCGGCCAACCTGCTGGTCGAGACGGCCAAGATCCGCCTGCAGCGGCTCGACGATCCGGAGTCGGCGACGCGGGACCTCGAGCTCGCGCTCGAGCGCTACCCCGACCACGCCGAGGCGGCCGACATGCTCTACAAGATCCTGCTCATGCTCGAGCAGGGCACGCGCCTGCTCGAGAAGCTGTCGCAGGCGGCCGCGGCGGCCCGCGGGGCCGAGCGCTCGGCGGCGCTGTGGCTGCGGATCGCCGAGCTGTACGCCGACGAGCTCGGCAACCTGGCCGGCGGCATCAGCGTGCTGCGACGTGTCCTTCGGGACAGGCCGCGCCACGTGCCGATGCTGCTGTTCCTGGCCGACCTCTACAACCGCAACGCGCAGTGGGGCGACGCGGCCGAGATCTACGGGGAGATCCTGCAGGTCGCCAGCCAGCCCGATGCGCTGTTCACCGCCAACCGCAACCTCGCCGGTCTGCTCGCCGATCACATCGGCGACCTGCCGCGCGCGCGTCAGTGCCTCGAGGCGGCGCTGCAGGCCCGGCCCGACGATCGCGGGGCGCTCTTGGCCCTCACCGACGTCTACGCCCGCATGGGCGACGGCGCGGCGGCGGCCGAGACGGCGCGGCGGCTGCTGCGGGCCTCGACGACCATCGACGACCGCGTGGCGGCGATCGTCCACCTCGCGCACATCGAGCTGCACCAGGGCCGCCGCCTGCAGGGCCTCGAGGCGCTGCTCAGCGCGGTCGCGCTCGAGGGCCCCGACGGCGTCGCGGCCGGCGAGTACGCCAAGCAGGTGCAGAGCGCCGACGACTGGGAGCTGTACGAGCAGGCGTTGATGCGGCACCTGCAGCAGGTCGCCGGCGACGACGCCAAGCTCGGGCGCGCCTACCTCGAGCTGGCGCGCGTGCAGGGCGAGGCGATGCAGCGGTCCGACAAGGCGATCGGCACGCTCGAGTTCGGCATCGCCGAGGTCAAGCAGAACCTGCCGCTGCGGCTCGCGCTCGGCGAGCGGCTGCGGGCCCAGGGGCTGGCCGACCAGGCCGGCACCGTGTTCCGCCAGGCGGCCGGGCTCTACCCCGCGTCGCCCGATCCGTGGCGTGGCCTCGTGCAGTGCTACGTCGACCGCGGCAAGATGGCCGAGGCCGCGCTCGGGCTCGGGCCGCTGTGCGTGCTCGGTGCCGCGAGCGAGTCGGACATGCGGGCGCTGACCCGCATGACCCCCAAGCCGGCCTCCGCGGCCCCCAACTCGTTCGCGCCCGAGGTGCTGCGGAGCCAGCTCGATCGCAGCCAGCAGGGCGCGGTGGCCGAGAAGCTCATCAACGCGATCAGCCTCAGCCTCAGCAAGCTGTACCTCGGCGACCTCAATCGCTTCAGCGTCAACGCCAAGGAGAAGATCACGGCCCGCTCCGGCAACCCGCTGCGCGGCTTCGTCGACAAGATCGCGGGGCTGTTCGGCTTGCCCGACTACGACCTCTACGTCTATCGCGGCGCCGGTACCACGGTCAGCCTCGAGTTCGGCGCGTTGCCGGTGGTGCTCGTGCCGGCCACGGTGCTGCGGCTGTCCGAGCCGCAGCAGGCGTTCGTCATCGCGCGCGCGCTGGCCTACGTGCAGCGCGGCCTGCAGGCGGTGACCCGCTTCAAGGCCTCGGAGCTGATGCTGATCCTCGCCGCCGCGGCTCGCACCGCCGCGCCCAACTACGGCTCGAACCTCGCCGATCCGAGCGCGCTCGACGACCTCCAGCGGCGCATCGTCAAGGTGCTCGGCCGGCGCGAGCGGCAGGTGCTGCAGGACGTCTCGGCCGAATACGCTCAGTCGGCGCCGGTCGACTTCCACGCGTGGTACGCCGACCTCAAGACGACGGCGCTGCGCGCCGCGGCGCTCATCGCCGCCGACCTGCCGTCGTGCGCGGCGCTGCTGCGGCAGGAGGACCAGGCGCTGCTCTACCTCGAGGGCGAGGAGCTCGTCTTCAACTCCGAGGTCATCGCCGACCTCCTGCGCTTCTGGTGCAGCGAGAGCGCGATCGATCTGCGCCGCCGCACCGGCCTCCTGACGGGGTAACATCCCCGTCCGGAGGTTGGACATGACATATCGCGGAACGTGGGTCGCGGCGGCCGTCCTGGCCGTCGCGTGCGGGGGCGGGGGCGGGACCGAGACCGAGGCGACCGGCGCCTCGACCGGCGAGACGGGAGCTGGCCCGACGACCATGTCCTCGGAGACAGCCTCGACCGGCGGCCCGACGAGCGCCGGGCCGACGTCCGAGCCGACCACCGCGGGTCCGACGACGGGCCCGACGACGGGCCCCGGCACCAGCGGGCCGACCACCGACACGACCGCGGGGCCGACCACCGAGCCGGGCACGACCACGGACACGACCGGCCCCGACACCACCACCGGCGCGGGCGACGACAGCACCCTGTGCGCCTCTCAGGCCGAAGGCCTGTTCTTCCCGGCCGACGCGATCTGGTACCACGACGCGTCGAGCGACCCGGTCGCGCCCGACTCGGCCGCGATCACGCAGTGGATGGTGCAGAACTCGCCGCCGAACGGGTGGGGCACCGGGACGATGCGGATCGACTTCAGCATCACCGCCATCGACGCGCCGGCCGGCACGGAGAAGCGGACCTACGCGCTCGACAACGACTACTACTACTCGCCCGACTGCGACGTGGCCCCGATCCCGCTGCCGCCCGGCGGCGTGGTCGAGGATTACCCGCAGGACATCCCGCCGGCGGACAGCTTCGAGGGCTACGACTGCAGCGGCTACCAGGACGGCGCCGACTGTCACATGATCGTGGTGTCGCGCAGCAGCAGCGGCTCTACGAGATCTACCACGCGACCGTCGACGCGCAGACCGATCAGTTCACCGCCGGCTGCCTCGCGCTGTGGGACACCTCGAAGACCTACGACCTCGACGGCCGCGGTCAGCAGTGCACCAGCGCCGACGCGGCCGGCTTCCCGATCGCGCCGCTGTTGTTCTCGGCCGAGGAGGTCGCGGCCGGCGAGATCAACCACGCGATCCGGTTCATCCTGCCCAACTCGATGATCCGCGCCAAGAAGTACGTGGCGCCCGCGACCCACGGCACCAACACCAGCGGGCCGATGACGTCGATCCCGTACGGCGGCCACATGCGCCTGCGCGCCGACTACCCGCTCGAGAACCTCAGCCCCGGCGCGCAGGTGATCGCCAAGGCGCTGCAGAAGTACGGCATGTACATGTCCGACGGCGGCAACATCGCCCTGACCGCCCAGAGCGACGTGTACGGGTGCGCGACGTGGGACGGCGTCGGCGTCGACCCGTTCTCGCTCGAGGACCTCAAGGCCACCGACTTCGAGGTCATCGATCACGGGCCGACGATCGACGTGACCTACGAGTGCGAGCGGACGCCCATCATGGAGTAGGGCGCCCGCTCGCGGCGCGGGTTCACGGCAGGCCGTGGACCCACTTCGACCACGCGATCAGGACGTCCGCGGCGGCGTCGATCTTGCTGAAGGTCTCGACGCCGATCGAGTTGGTCTCCTCGTAGTGGTCGCCCTCGGCCTCGGTGATCCACGGCGGATCGCCGAGCACCCAGTCGTACTCGGGCACGATGTAGCCGAGCTCGTCGTTGCCCATGCCGATGATGAAGCGGTAGGTCCCGTGCATCTTGTCCTTGAGGTACGGGGCCTCGGGCGCGCTCTGCAGGTTCGGCGGGTTGGTGTTGTTGGGGTCGACGAGCGGCTTGGTCGGCACGTTGATGTGGCTGCCGTCGTAGCCGCCGATCGCCAGCTCGGGGAACAGCTCGCCCGGCACGGTGAGGAACTGCGCGGGCCCGAGGTTGATCAGCGCCGCCTCGGTCTCGATGTACATGCCGTCCATCTCCATGAACGTCTCGCGGTCGAAGATCCCGAGCTGGAACATGGCCTGGAAGTTCTGGTTGTCGACCCGCAGCTTGAACTTCTGGGCCTGCAGGTCGAGCTGCGGCGCGTCGACGGCGTCGCCGTTGGCGAGCGCGTCGAGGGCCATCTCGCCGAGCAGCTGACCGATCGCGTCGGCCTTCTCGAAGGTGCCCGACTGGTAGGTCTCGCCGTCGGGGGTCTTGACCGCCATGCCGAGCGGCGTCATCAGGCCGCCGACGGCCGCGTTGAGGAACAGGCACGGGCCGCCGACGCCGGGCTTGCCGGGCGCCTGCAACCACTGGCTGCCCTGCTCGAGCGTGCGCCGCAGGCCGTGGGCGAAGTCGCTGGTGATCAGGGTGTTCTCGTCGGACAGCGCCTCGGGGTGGTTGCCGAAGCTGACGAGGCTGGCGATCGTCTGCGCCTCG
Organism: Nannocystis pusilla; assembly: GCF_026626665.1. Taxonomy (GTDB): domain Bacteria; phylum Myxococcota_A; class Polyangia; order Nannocystales; family Nannocystaceae; genus Nannocystis; species Nannocystis pusilla. Next base: position 2,996,994 of record NZ_JAPNKE010000002.1, on the reverse strand, counting down.
CCGTCGAGCAGCTGGACCGCGCCGATCATCTCGTCGACGACGAACGGGTCGCGGCTGTCGTTGATGACGTTGCCGACGCCGTTGGCGTGGTACGTCGAGGTGTCGACCTCGCCGACGACCATCTGCGCGACCTGCTTCTTGGCGGCGTCGGCGGCGACGATCGACTCGACGATGGCCTGCCGCACCTGCTCGCGGTAGGCCGGGTCGTAGCCGCTGACGAGCTGCTCGGGGCCCCACAGGCCCATGCTGTCGGGGCCCTCGTGGTTGTGCAGCGCGTGCAGCAGGACGTAGTCGACCTCGAGGCCCATCTGCGCCAGGCTGTCGCGGATCGCCAGGGTCTCGTTGTTGAAGAAGCCGACCAGGTCGAGGGTGACGATCGCCAGCTTGGTGTTGCCCTGCTCGAGCACCAGCGCGCGCGCCCACAGGCCGTCGCCCTCGCCGACGAGGCCGAGGCCGTCGCCGCGCACGCCGGTCGCGGGCCGGCCGTTGTGGAAGCCGGCCAGCCAGCTGGCCTGGAACTCGCCGTCGCCCTCACCGGCGTCGGCGTCGACGTAGCCGGGATCGCCGGGGCACAGGCGATCGCAGCCGCAGTCGAGGAAGACCTCGCCCGGCGGCTCGTACTCGGCGTCGGCGTCGAGGTCGGTCCACGCCTCGAAGCAGTTCGGCACGATCGACAGCACCGACGCGCCCGCCAGCAGCTCGGCGTCCGGCACCGGATCGCAGTGACCGTCCGGATCGCCGGGACACACGAGCTCCGGCACCACGTCGGGCGGAGGCGGACCGTCGGTGTCCGTGTCCCCGGTGGTGGTCGTGGTCGACGTGGTGGTCGTCGTCGAGTCGGTGGTGGTCGTGGTCGACGTGGTGGTCGCGGTGGGATCGGTGGTCGTACTCGTGGTCGTCGTCGACGTGATCGCGTCGGTGGTGGTCGGCGCGATCGTGGTCGTCGGACCCTCGGTGGTGACGGCAGTGGTCGAGGTCGGACCGGTCGTGACCGGGTCGTCGCTGGTGGTCGAGGACGACGACGAGCTCGAGGAGGAGGATGAATCGGTGTCCGTGGTGGTGGCGGTCGAGTCGCCGCAGGCCAGCGGAAATACGGCCAGGGTGAGGAGAAGCGGGCGGGATATCATCACGACGCATCGTAGCCGAGCCCGCCCGCGCCCTGGACGCGCGCGCGTGAGGACGGGCGTGGTCGCGGGCGAACGACCGGACCGATCGGGCATGTCCTCCGGGACAGGTAAAGGGCTGAGCTTGCGCACGGGCGCCGCTCCGCTACGTTTGCCCGGCCATGCACCGTCTCGCGCTCGTCGTCTCCTGCGGCCTGCTGGCCTGCCAGCCCAAACCCGAGCCCGGCGGCCTCGATCCGCCCGCGAGCGGGATGAGCCTCGAGTCGGAGGCGTTCGCGGCGGGCGCGGAGATCCCGAGCGAGTACACCTGCGAGGGCCGCGACGTCTCGCCGCCGCTGCGCTGGTCGGGGGTGCCGGCGGCGGCCAAGAGCCTGGCCCTCGTCGAGACCGACCCCGACGCGCCCGACCCGGCCGCGCCGAAGACGATCTACACCCACTGGATCGTCGTCGACCTGCCGCCGAGCGACGGCTCGCTGCCCGCCGGCGTGACGCCCGACCGCCTGCCCGCGGGCGCGCGCGAGGGCACCAACGACTTCAAGCGCGTCGGCTACGGCGGGCCGTGTCCGCCGGTCGGTCGCCACCGCTACTTCCACACGCTCTACGCGCTCGACACCACGCTGCAGTCGCTGCAGGCCCCGACGCGCGCGCAGCTCGAGCAGGCGATGGCCGGGCACGTGCTCGCCAAGGCGAAGCTGATGGGCACGTACCAAAAGCAGAAGGACCGGTGAGCGGGCCCGCGCGCGTGCCGGGCTGTCGCTCCGGCCGCTCGCCCGGCGACAAACTGTCACCGCGGTCGGCGCGGCGAGGCGAGGGGAGACGCGGAGATCCAGCCACCGCGAGTGGTGCGGATCTTGCCTCGGAGTGCATCGTGACCCCTCGCTCGACGCTGCTGCCCGCCTGTCTCGGCCTGCTGCTCGGGTGCGGCGATTCGACCGCCGAGCCCGAGGTCGCGCTCGAGGCGGCGCCCGCGGTCGAGGCGGCGCCGGCGCTCGCGGCGACGCCCGCGGCCTGCGACGGCTGTTCCAACGGACAGGTCCCCGAGGACAGCATGGCCGAGACCGAGCTGCCGCTGACGCTGCTGGCCACCACCGCCGCGGCCGACCCCGCCGGCAGCCAGGCGACCATCCGCGACGATCCGAGCGGCGTGATCCGCGGGTTCCGCGTCGGCGACCTGGTGTGGGAGGGCACCACGATCGCGGCGATCGAGCGCGGCGCGGTGATCCTGGCCCGGGCCGGGCAACAAGAGCGCCTGGCCATGGGGACAGATCCGGTCGAGCTGCGCCAGACCGACGTGTACTATCCCGATCTGTTCGCCGACGAGGACTTCGCCGGCGTCTTGGCGCAGGGGGTGAAGCTGCCCCCGGGGCCAGGTTACGTGGTCAAGAACGACGACCACGCGTGGGGCACCCGCGGACGGTCCGGCTGCTCCAGGAGTCGATCCGCGCCTATACGCGCGGCGGACGGGGCGGGCCGAAGGTCCACGTCGGCGACATCAGCTTGCACGGCGGCGGCGTGTTCCCGCCCCACCTGTCGCACCGTCACGGGCGCGACGTCGACGTCGGCTACGTGCTGCAGGGCACCGACGCCGACGTGACACGGTTCATCACCGCATCGAAGGACAACCTCGACGTCGCGCGCTCGTGGGCGCTGATCGAGGCGGTGCTGGCCACCGATCAGGTCCACTACGTGTTCATGGACTACGGCCTGCAGAAGCTCTTCTACGAGCACGCAATCGCTGCGGGGGCGAGCGCTCGCCGGTTGAACGACGTGTTCCAGTACCCGCGCGGCGAGGGGGCGCCGTTCGGCGTCATCCGGCACTGGCGAGGCCACCGCAATCACTTCCACGTCCGCTTCCGCGAGTGAGTCGCTACAGGCGAGGGCTTGCTCGCCGCGCCCGTGCTCGGCAACACTCGATCGCAGCGGCGCAGCGCTCCGCGCCGTGAGACCGAGCGCACGCGCTGCCGTCGCGCCGGTCGCGCGAGCCCGCGAGAGCGTCCATCTTGAGGCCGAGATGACCAGCGTCGACGTCCATGCCCTCGCGCTCGAGAAGGTCGGACGGATCTTGGGTCCCCAGCGGGCGCGGACGCTGCTGCAGGCGTATCTCGCCCGCGCAGAGAAGCTCGCGCTGGCGACCACCGACGACCTGCACGCGTTCGGCGAGGCGCTCGGCGCCTACGGCGGGATCGAGCAAGCGGTCGGCGCGCTGCTGATGGTCCAGGCCGTGCTCATCGAGACCGCCGAGCCGCCGCTCCCGCCTCGCCAGCCGCGCTGACACGGCCCACTCGCGCCGCGACGGACTTGCCGCCGGCGGTCCGGGGCGTCAGTCTGTCGCCCCCGATGTCCGAACGACCTGCCCACCGGCCCACCGCGATCCTCGTCGGCGTTCAACTGCCCGGCGTCAGCGACGCGGAGTACGCCGCCGACCTCGCCGAGCTCGCCCGCCTCGTCGACACCCTCGGCTACGACGTCACCGCGACGGTGACCCAGCGCCGCGAGATGCTCAGCAAGTCCGTGGTGCTCGGCGAGGGCAAGCTCAAGGAGCTGGCCGAGCTCACCGGCGGCCGCGGCTACGTGCCCTCCGCCGTGCCCGCGCGCAAGGACAAGGCCCGCCAGCGCCGCGAGGACGAGAGCGGCGAGGGCGACGACGAGGTCGAGTTCGACGACTTCGACGACGACCCCGGCCAGGTGCCGATCGTCGGCAAAGATGTCCCCGAGGACAGCAAGAAGCGGCCGAAGCTCGTCGCCGTCGATCACGAGCTCGGGCCCAGTCAAGCGCGCAACCTCGAGCGAGCCACCGGGGTGCAGGTGCTCGACCGCACCGGCGTGATCGTCGAGATCTTCCACCGCCACGCGCAGCCGCGAGGCCCGGCTGCAGGTCGAGCTGGCCCGTCTGGCCTACGTGGCGCCGCGCCTGCGCGAGACCGGCTCCCGCGGCGAACGCCAGGCCGGCCGTGGCGCCGGCGAGACGGAGCTCGAGTTCGATCGCCGGCGGATCCGCGACCGCATGGCCGAGCTCCGGCGCGAGCTCGAGGCGGTCCACCGCGAGCAGGACCACCGTCGCGAGCACCGCGCGGGTCAGCCGACGGTCGCGCTGGTCGGCTACACCAACGCCGGCAAGAGCTCGCTGATGCGCGCCCTCACCGGCAGCGAGGTGCTGGTCGCCGACCAGCTGTTCGCCACCCTCGACACCACCATCCGCGCGCTCCATCCCGAGTCGCACCCGCGGATCCTGGTCTCGGACACCGTCGGCTTCATCAAGAAGCTGCCGCACGACCTCGTGGCCTCGTTCCGCTCGACCCTCGACGAGGCCCGCCACGCCGGCCTGCTGCTGTTCCTGGTCGACGCGTCGGACCCGACCTTCCGCGACCAGTACGCGGTCACCCGCGAGGTCATCGGCGAGATCGGGGCGATGCAGGCGCCGTCCCGCCTCATCCTCAACAAGGTCGACCGGCTCGACGAGGAGCAGCGCGCCGAGCTCCAGCGCGAGTTCCCCGACGCGATCCAGATGTCGGCGCTGAACAAGGACGACGTCGCCCGCCTGCACGCGACGATCGTGGCGTTCTTCGGCCAGGCGCTGGTCGAGGCGGAGCTGCTGATCCCGTGGCCGCAGCACGCGCTGGTCGCCCAGCTCCACGGCGAGGCGCAGGTGCTGTCGGAGGCCCACGAGGAGGCCGGGACGCGCCTGCACGTGCGCATCGAGCCCGACACGCTGAAGCGCGTGCGCGGGGCGCTGGGCGAGGTCGAGGCGTGATCCTCGCGGGCGATTGCCGGGCGCCCGCACGGCTCGCTGCGCGGAGCGGATGGCCGAGGGCCGGTTACTCCGGCCTAATAGGATGGCCCGGTCATGGCCGACGATCCCGAGGCGCGAAGGGTGTCCGAACTGCCCGACCGGATCACGCGCCGCGGCATGAACGCGGAGGGCGGGGGCTTGCCTGCGTAAGCATGGTACGGATACACTGCCTCCATGAAGATCGTTCTCCCGCTCCTCGGCATCGTCAATGCTAACCTAGCGAAGAACGCTCCGCTGAGAATGAAGCACGTCGTAAAGATTAGCGCGGAAACGCTTTCGCAATATTTGCAATATGAAAGAAGGGGTAAGCGCAAATCCGATCCATTCAGGATTCTGCCATCCTCGCTTATTAAGATTGACGACGAGATCCAGAGAGGCCTCGATGCGGAAGGATTTCACCTGCAACAGCCAGCGAAAATCGCCGATATTGCTTACTGCCTCCTGGGTGACGCTCGCGCAAGCATGCAACGCGCCTACCTGAGCTCTCTTATCTGGAATGTTCAAGCGAGAACGCCTTCAAACGTCGCAAGATCGAAATTGAGGGCGGGGGCCGGCGGAGTGGGAATTGCAGATCGAGACCGATGAGATTTACTTGACGGATTCGGCCCACCGGCATTTTGGGATTGTTGAAGCATACCGTATGTACCGAGAGAATCCGCGTGAATTTCCGCGCTTCTCTCCTTCTGTAGATTTCCTCGTCGAGATCTACAACCTAGATCGAACCGGAGAAAAGGAGCTCTTCTCTGAATTGAACTCGAAACAGAAGAAGATCTCTGCGGCGAAGCAAAAGAGCTTGACGTGAGCTCGCCGATCGGTGCCATCAAGGATGCGATTGTGGAATATGACCGTACACATGAAAAGTTGTTCGCCAACAATATCGAGGTTACTTCAAATACCAACGACAAACATACGCTAATGACAATGTCAGTCTTCGTCGCTTCGATTGGAGAAATGTTCTCCTCAGAAGAAATCAAGAACGCTCGGGCGGACGATGAGCTGAAAGAGGATCTTGCAGAGTACTACTGTAATTTCTCGTACGAACTGTCTAAGTCCCTCGTCGTGCGATGTGATCTCGATGGAACGGGAACGGAGGTGGACGTTCATCCGTTCGATAATCTGTACGTGCAGCTGATTAAGGCCGTGGAGGATCGTTACGACGAAAATAACCCGGCACGTTACGAGCAAGATCTTGACGCAGTGCAGAAGGAAGCCGTGCGTAGGAACAAGGCTCTTCGTAGGGTGGATATTACTAATAACAATGCCACGATCAAGGCACTGTACAGGCTTGGTGGGCAGGTGCGTCGGATGCCAAACTGGCCTACCGTTATCAGGCGGCTCCAGACTGCCTTGATTGTTCCGGCTGGTGGAAAGTTCTTTCAGAAAGAAAATCCGGACCTGTTTGCGAAGGCATCGGATTCCGATATCCCTATCGCCTCTCTTAACGAAGATGGTGCTATTAACGTCCAGGTGCAGACGAAGAATATCAATAAACTGTATAATTATCTCTTGTCCAAGCTTGGCCTTGCTTTGCCTCCGACAGTGGTCGTGATGAATGACAATGATGAGACGGAGTTGTCGGGCTTGAGGGCGAACGTCAGCTTGGAACTTGACAAGCAGAGTGAGACCGTTCTGTCCGTGGAACTGAGATTTATCGGCGTAGCCGGCTCCCTCGTGAACGAAGCGGATTTGGCCTTGGCAATCATTCCCTCGATTGAGTGGAAAGAAGCTACGCGCAAAGCAGCCAAGCAACTAAGTCCACTCAGCGTGTATCAGGACAAGAGCTACGGGGATCAGTTCTACGAAGATCTGGTGCGCTGGGTGGCAACTTTCGAAGTGAAAGTGCCAAAGGCCTCAAAGCTCAAGAGTGAGGAGTTTGAGTTTTCCTTCAGATTCTCGTACCCATCCATCAACATGCTACGCGAAAAGATCGTAGCAAAGATTTCTGCGCGGGTGGTCTAGTCGAGATGCTGATCGTGCCTGAGATCTTCGCCGAGTCGATGAGGCAACGCCGTTGCGTTGTAACCCAGGCACGGCTTGGCCCAAATGAACTTGTCGCAAGCCGAAGCCGCATGCCCTCTCTGTACGGCGGAAGGCCCATTGCCGACGAGGTAAAGATTTTGGACTACTTACTGCAATGTGCCCATGCTGTGCTCGTATGCGACATGCTTGAAAGAAGCCACGTCGATACGATTCGACGCTTCTTCCTCACGATCATTGATAACAGCCAGCTTCGCAGCGAGCGTTGCCTGCACTTGTATCTATACCATTTTTGGGATCAATTGTGGCGCCTGGACTCCGAGGGCATCCATCTGACCGAGAAGTTCTACGAGGGCATGTCAAACAGCCAATCCAGCAGGTTCGCTGAGCGGCTCTTGCCTCGGCTTTGCGACCAAGAAGCGCGGACGGATATTGTGGGCTTCGATGAGTTGGGGCGTAAACTGTACCTGGTCGAGGTTAAGCAAGGCGAATTGGATGATCGAGCGATCGGTCAATTCTTCGCTACTATTCGCACGCTCGCACACAATGCGATCGTGTCCGCCATGATTTGGACATCCGGAGCGTGGTGCCGGTGATAATTATGGAATCCGCCCGGATGCAGTTTTGGGAAGCGGTTCCTTTCTACTTCCGGGAGTTCCTTGAGATTTTCTTTTACACGGTGGACAATGAAAAGGGCAAGATCTGGTTGCGAGACGGTAAAAAGCACTTCGTACATCCGGGCGCTCCGCACGTGTGGCTGTGTGATGCGCTATCGTCGCTTTCTGGTGATTGGGAAGCGGGGACTGCGTGTGCATGGTCGATCGTGCATCCTTGCTGCCGCTGAACTGGGGACTAAGGGCTCTGGAGACGCTCGAAGAGGTTCTGCAGGTGGTTCGTGAGAAGACAAACGTCTTGTTTGGTGTTCTGAAGGTCATTCCAAGGGATCTCACGGCCATCGCTAAGAGCCCACGAACCCTTGATCCATGCGCAGACAGGCACCAGAGGGCTAAGACGCCCTCTATAATAGGATCGCAAGTTGGATTCGGGAATGTTGGGCACGCCGATGTGGTCCATGATGTTGCCAAGGCTGAGGATCCCGATGCCGTGCGTTAGCCGGGATTTCTTCGGCGGGAGGTCCCATGCCTCAGCGAAGACATCGCGGACGGCATCCCAGAAGGGGAAGAGGAGGCGGCCCATCAACGCGATTCCTCCGTCTGGTGCGTCTTCGCGGCGGAGCTTGTAGAGGACGCCGTCAGAGAGGCTGTTGTCCAGCATCCGCAGGATCGAATTGTCCTTGATCGATGCACGCGGGGTCGTCTGGGTTTGGATCTTGTGGTGGAAGGGCGAGCGCTCGTGGTGGTTGAGGTACTCAAGGAGGCGGGCGGAGAGGCGACGTTTCTGGAGTGGGGTCGGAAGGCGGGCCTTGGTGTTGGGGATGAGTTCGTAGATGAGTCCCTTCGCAAGGGGCTTCGCCGAGTTGACGAGGATGAACTGTTCGGTCTGGTGTTCGATGTCGTCGGTGATGAAGGCGGTTACTACGACGGGGAATCGCGGAATTGCGCATCGCGGATGGCCGCGACACGCTGCTGTCCGTCGACGATGCAGCCCGGCTTCGGAATGTCCGTAGTCCGCGGCACGGGTATGGTGAGCATGCCCATCCGCGAGTAGGAGGTCTGGAGGTTGGCGGCCGCCATCGGCTGGAACTTCACCCGCGAGTCGAAGGCGACGATGATTCCGTTGGGAAGCATGGGCGAGGGGCTCTCGAGGTAGCAGCGGATTTCCTCGATATGAGCGATGACCTCGGGACGCTGGTAGCCTTGCAGCTTCGTACTGGTGGAACGTCGTAGACGCGAGATGCAGGCGAAGGAATGGATTTTTTACCGTCGACGGCGAAAGAATAGAGCTTCCGCCCCTTGGACTGGCGGATTTCCATGGCCGGAAGGGTGATCGTATCAAGTGGGGCTGGCATGCTGTGTCGTCCTGAACAGCGGCGCGCTCTGGATCTGCAGCGATCCACGATTGCGACCGTGATCAGATACGATCATGCGCGAAAGCGCGCCTAAAGTCAAGCAGAGAGCAGAGTCAGCGCCGGATCCGGCAGAGCTTTTGTTGCGGCATCCGCTGAAGGGGTTTGGCCAGTCAGCATCCGAAGACGCTGATAGAACACCGCGACATTGTGGAAGCCGCGACGGCGGTTACGCTCGGCCCCGCGGAAAAGAATGACGTGGTGCTTGAGCTGTTTGCAGACGGCGCACCGGCACTTCTTCCACGGGCTATCCTCGAGCGCCTGGCGGGCCGACTCCGTGCGGGTTTTCTTGTCCGGTTCGTGGAGTTCCTCGTATGCGCGCAACGCCTTCAGTACGGGGACGAGGGAACGACCGCCGGCATCGTACTCCTCCAGGCGCCGAAGGCAAAGTTGCTCGGCCTTCCGGGTCTTTTCCTGATCCAACTCGCCCGATCGGATGCGCGCCTGGAGGCGAAAGTTCCCCTGCACCTGGGGGACGCGGATGGCAGTATAGGTCCGCTCCAGAGTATGATAATTGTCCTTGTCGTCCATGAACGCTTGGCGCAAGGGTGACGTGCTGTCGATGCTCGCCACTCCGAGGCTGGAGAACGTCGGCAAGTGGGCGAAGCGGGTTACGCCGAGCAGGTGAATCTTCGTCTCCGGGCACCGCACCTCGGACACGGCCTTGAGACAGTTAAGGATGTCGTTGGTCTTGAGCGGTACCATCCCGCCGAGCGCGATGTAGCGGAAGCCGATCTTCTGTAGTTCGGCAAACGCATGGGCATAGGAGACAGGGCTCCATCCCTGCGCGACGCCGATGGGAGTGAAGGGTAGTTTGTCCCGCTTGTGGGTGGCAAAGAACTCGGATGCGAGAGCGAGGGTCAGTTTTTGGCGCTGACGGACGTTGTCCGGGGCGCCCGAGCCGAACAGGTCGGCCTCCCATTGCGGCTTGTACTCGGAAATGACATGATCTACGGAGAAACCGTAGTCGAAGCCGCAACGGACGTAGAAGTTGATGACTTCGTCGACCGAGAACGGGGGCGCTTCTTCCTTGATATAGGTGAATGCCCCGCAATCACCCATGCTCTCGATTCGCCGGTCCCAGGGATGATCTTCCAGGCGGAAGAACGCCCGGACGCCTTCGCGCAGGATCCGTCGTTGCTGAGCTTGAGTGTACTTGGCCTGGCTCGCCGCGCCGGTGCCCTCGACGATGGCCTTAGAGACCAGAATCCCGTCGAATACCGGGCCTTGCTCGCTAAAGACCTCGTGGGCGTAATGATCGTCCTGATGCCGGATACGTTCCGGGTTGCGGGTCTCGCGCTGGAAGTCAAAACTGGGATCGACGAGGTCCTGGCTGTCGGGGAGGAAGTACTTCATGGAGTGGTTCCGGAACGGATCTCTTCCGCGATTTCGCTGTGCAGCCGGCGAAATCGGCGCTGCTCACAAGCGCGACCGCCGTCGCGTAAGGCGCGCAGGAGGCCCGTCCAGCCCGCCTTGGGCTCCTTCGCCAACTCGGCGCGGATGAAGGAGACCACGTCCTCGTCGGTCATGCGGGCACGAGCGAGTTTCTCGGGTTTCGGAGTGTCCGCCACGAGGGCTTCATACTGCGCTCGCAGGTCGGCTGTCGAGAAGTGCGTCTGCAGCGCCCCAGGCTGTTTTAGAAGGTTGAGCGCAGTGCGCGCATGGAGTCCTTGCATGGAACCTCCCCAGGCGCTTTGCGTCCGCGCGTCGATGACGAGGACGTTGTCACGCAACGGCGTGTGGTCCCAGCCGGCTCCGCTCGTGATGATGGTCAATCTCTCAGGATGTCGCAGGACATCGAGTGCCATGACGAGGTCCTCGCGCATCGCCTTGGCGTAGTCCGGGGAGCACAAGAACAGGTAACTGGCCTTCGGGGAGTCCTCGGCTAGGCCGCGCAGCGTCGTCGGCTCGTCGCTGGGCTGGCGCACGCTTGCCAAGGCGGACCACCACGCTTGATTGTAGCCAACCCGGGCATCTCCCTGTCGCCCCAACGAAACCTGGTCGGGCGAGCCCTCGGAGAAGGTGCATGAGTACGGCGTGATGGGCGTGCGCTCAGACAGCAGACCGTAGCCCGCCGATGCGATCCAAAGGTTTGCGTGCCAACCGGCTTGGCGAACCTGATTGGTCAGATCCTGGACAAGTTTCCAGTGTTCTCCGGCGTATACATGCGATGCCTGGACGCGCAATAGCGGCCTGGCCGTATCGAGTCGAGCCCACCATTTGGCGGCGCGTGCGCTGGCCTCGTCCGGGGGGATCTCTCAAGCGAAGCTCGCTGGGGATCTCGCCGTGTTTCCGATCCGTGCAGGTGGCCACGATGTGGAGATGGGGCGCGCGGAGCGACATCGGCGTGGAGAGCTGTCGACGAGTGCCATGTAAGCCGCGCGATCGCAAGCGTAAAGTCGCGGCCCACGTTCTGGCGGAAGAGACAGGGTGCAAGGGACATGTCTATAGGCGTCTTCGGATGGCTCCCTGTATCCTCGGGCCCCGTCATGGCCGACGATCCCGAGGCGCGAAGGGTGTCCGAGCTGCTCGACCGGATCACGCGCGGCGAGCTCGGCGAGGCCGAGGCCGAGGAGCTCGAGCTGTACGCGCAGCACGAGCCGGAGCTGCAGGCGGTGATCGCGGCGCGGAAGCGGCAGGCGGCGCTGGGCGGCGGCTGGCTGGCGCGGGTCGAGGCGGATCACCGCATCGCGCGCGCCGAGCGGTCGCCGCGGGTGCTGCTGGAGCGCGGGCTCGGCGGGCTGCTGGTGGCGCTCGGCTGGCTGACGTGGGCCGGGGCGCCGGCGCTCGGCCCGGGGATGGTCGTGGTCGGCCTCGGCCTGCTCGTGTACTCGTGGATCCGCGTGAACCACCGCCAGGACCCCTACAAGGACATTCAGCGATGACCAGCACCCCCGCCGTCCTCCACGCCGCCGACCTCGCGCACCGCCGGGCCGGCGAGATGCTCGTGACCACCACCGAGACAGTCGCGGGGTTCCGCGTCGTTCGCGTGCTCGGGCTGGTCCGCGGCAACACGGTCCGCACCCGCAACCTCGGGCAGGACTTCCTGGCCGGGCTGCGCAACATCGTCGGCGGCGAGGTGACGCAGTACACTGCCATGCTGTCGCAGAGCCGCGAGCAGGCGCTCGACCGCATGCGCGCGGAGGCCCTGGCGCTCGGCGCGAACGCGATCATCGCCATGCGCCTGACGACGTCGACGGTGATGGCGGGCGCGGCCGAGATCCTGGCCTACGGGACGGCGGTCGTCCTCGCGCCCGAGGAGTGAGCGCTCGACATGGTTATCCGGGCATGTGCCGAGAGCCATGTGCGTTCGAACAGGGTTTCCGAGACATGGTCCTCAAAACATGCTCGGAAGTGCATGGCGCAGAGAGCATGGTCATCGCACCATGCCCGAATGGACATGGAAGGCATGAATGTCTCGATGGACATGCCTTTCTGAACATGATCTGAAGGGCATGCTGCGCAGGCGGTCGCGGCGGCGCCGGCCGGGCCGAACCGTCCTCACCTCGCTGGATGGATCGCCGCGGCGATCGCCGCGCCCGGCCGAGCGACGCGCGGCGCTCGTGTAGCCGATGCGGCCGCGGTCCAGACACGGCGGCGCGCAATCCCGGCGCGGCCCGGCGCGCGGAGTTGTGGCATGCTGCGGGCGTGACTTACGCCGCCTGGTTCCAGTGCTTTCGCGGGTGTCCCGGCCGATTCGGGCTCACCGAGGTGATCTATCGCTGCCCGCAGTGCCACGGCCTGCTCGAGGTGCAGCACGATCACGCGGCGCTGCGCTCGCGCTCGCCGGCGGCGTGGATGCGGCTGTTCGACGAGCGCTACGGACGGACGCAGTGGCCGTTCGGCAGCGGGGTGTGGTCGAAGCTCGAGTGGGTGCTGCCGCGGATCGAGCCGGGCAACGTGGTGTCGCTGTTCGAGGGCAACTCGAACATGCTGTGGGCCGAGCGCTTCGGCAAGTCGATCGGGCTCGACGACCTCTGGGTGAAGCAGTGCGGGATCAGCCACACCGGCTCGTTCAAGGACCTGGGCATGACGGTGCTGGTGTCGGCGGTGAAGCAGGCGATCGCCGAGGGCCGGCCGATCCGCGCGGTGGCGTGCGCGTCGACGGGGGACACTTCGGCGGCGCTGGCGGCCTACGGAGCGGCGGCGGGGATCCCGGTGGTCGTGCTGCTGCCGGCCGGCAAGATCAGCGCGGCCCAGCTGATCCAACCGGTCGCCAACGGGGCGATCGTGTGCAGCCTCGACACCGACTTCGACGGCTGCATGCGCGTGGTCCAGCGCCTCACCGAGGACCCGAGCATCTACCTCGCCAACTCGATGAACTCGCTGCGCGTCGAGGGCCAGAAGACGGTGGCGCTCGAGATCGTGCAACAGTTCGACTGGCAGGTGCCGGACTGGGTGCTGATCCCGGGCGGCAACCTCGGCAACGTGTCGGCGCTGGCCAAGGGGTTCGAGATGATGCTCGACCTCGGGGTGATCGCAAGGCTGCCCCGCATCGTGTGCTGCCAGGCGCAGCACGCGGACCCGCTGTACCTGGCGTTCGCGCGCGCGCAGGCGGAGGGCCGGCCGCTGCGGGAAGAGGACTACGCGCCGCAGCAGGCCCGCACGACGCTGGCGTCGGCGATCCAGATCGGGGCGCCGGTGTCGCTGCCGAAGGCCGTGCGCGCGCTGCAGCGCTGCGACGGGCTGGTCGAGGAGGCCAACGAGGCCGAGCTCGCCGACGCGGCCGCGCTCGCCGATCGCTCGGGGATGTTCAACTGCCCGCACACGGGCGTGGCCCTGGCGTGCCTGCTGAAGCTGGCGAAGCGCGGGGTGATCGGCCGGCGCGAGCGAGTGATCGTGATCTCGACCGCGCACGGGCTCAAGTTCACCGAGATCAAGGCCCGCTACCACGAGGGCAAGCTCGAGTTCCCCAGCACGTACGCGAACCAGCCGGTGCCGATGGGCAGCGAGCCCGAGGAAGTGGTGGCGGCCCTTCACCGCGTGCTCGACGCGCGGGCGGGGTAGCGGCGACTGCGATCGTTCATGTCGGAGTGATCGCACGAAGGGGCCGATGTCCGTCGGGGTCGCCGGCAGCGAGCCCGAAGAGATGCGCTGTCTTGCGACTTGTTCGCGCGCAGGCGGTCCGCTGCGGCTGAGACCGCGGTCTGCACGCTTGCGTAGGAAACCTGTCCTTTGGGACAGATGACGGCCGGCTGGCGCAGCGCCGAGTCGCGCTTGCGGGCCGAGCGCGCGCCTTCTGCATCTTCCCGTCGGCACGACTGGGAGTACGTAGACGAGGTCGCGCGATGACTGCCGCGGATCTCGGTCTGTCCTTCAGGACTTGCAGCGCCTGCTCAGCCGACGAGCTTGTCGAGCTCTTCCTTGACGCGATCCTCGACGCGACCCTTGAAGGCCCGCAGGAGCAACGGGAGAGCGACCTGGACGCGCACGTGCGACTCCTCGACGCTGATCGTGCCGGCCGTGCCGCGGGCAGGGCCCTGTGGGGCGTTGAACGCGAGGTCGTCGCCCTTCCATTGCCAGCGGATGTCGAACTTGGCTTCGAGGCGCCTGGCGAGGGCTTCGGTGCGCTCGCGCGCCGTGGCCTTGCCGAGCGGGTTCGCGCGACGGATGTCGATCTGGGCCATGACTCTACCTCCGGACCACAGAGCAGGATGAACGGAGCACCGCGGCCTGTCCAGGCGAGGGCGGAGATGCAGATGTCCGAAGGGACAGATGCATCTCGTGGCGACGCATGCCGATGCGTTGCGAGCGTGGATGCGGTGTTGGTGCTCGTCGCCCAGGGCCTGGAGCGACGGTGTGCCGCTGCGCGGGCTCGGGAATGCGCGGCCGGGTTCGCGCGTCGTGCGGGTGTGCGCGCCTGGCTCTCCATCGTCCCGATCCTGCTCTTCGCCTGTGCGAGGCCGACGCCCGCGGCCACACCGCCGATCGCGGCGGCGCCGAGCAGCCCGGCGCCTCCGGTGGTGGAGCGCGTCGACGCCTCGGCGCAGCCGCTGTTCGCGGCGGCGCAGGTCGAGGGGGTGTTCGTGATGCGCTCGCTGACGACGGGCGAGCAGATCGTGACCGACGCGGCGCTCGCGGGGGTCGGCGAGCTGCCGGCGTCGACGTTCAAGATCCCGAACGCGCTCATCGGCCTCGAGCGCGGGGTGCTCGCAGGGGCCGACGCGACGCTGAAGTGGGACGGCGCCCGGCGCGGGGGTTCGCCCGAGTGGGACCGCGATCACGACCTGGGGTCGGCGCTGCGCGACTCGGCGGTGTGGTTCTTTCAGGAGGTCGCCCGCAGGATCGGGGCGGAGGCGATGCGGGCGTCGCTGATCGCGTTCGCCTACGGCAACGCGGACATCGGCGGCGGCATCGACCGCTTCTGGCTGCAGGGGGCGCTGCGGATCTCGCCGCGCGAGCAGGTCGAGTTCATGAGCCGACTGCACCGCCGCGCGCTGCCGGTGGCGCGTGAACACATGGCGCTGGTCGAGCACATGCTGACGCGCGCGCAGGCTCCCGGGTGGTCGTGGCGCGGCAAGACGGGGCTCACCGCGCACGAGGGGCGCGCAGTGGGCTGGCTGGTCGGGCTGGTCGAACGCCGCGGCACGACGTGGGCGTACGCGCTGATGCTGCGAGCGCCGGAGGCCGAGGCGGAGCGGCTGATGCCTGTGCGCGTCGAGCTGGCGCGGGCGCTGCTCGTCCGCTACGGGGCGCTGCCCGCGGAGGCGGGGCGCTGAAGGCTGCGGGGTGCGGCCTGAGGCGAGGTGCACTTTGGGACAGGTCATTCGGGGCGCGTCGTCTCCCCGAACATGTACATCGAGACAGGTGGATAGGAGCTTCGGGACATCCTCGGTCCCCAAGAAACTGGGGCACGGTCACACCGATGCGCCGAGGTGTGCTCGGGGACAGGTGCCGCACCCTCACGAGGCTCGCGCGGGGCGAGTGAGGGGGAACGCCGGGCAGGTGTCACGACGTCTCTCGAGCATGTACATCGAGACAGGTTGAGCTCCAGGTCGTGCTCACGACGAGGGGGCTGCGGTCGAGGGTCCTGAGGCCGTCGCGCCGAGATGTCCTCGGGGACAGGCGGACACCGCCCTCACGAGGCTCGCGCGGGGCGTGTGATGCGGAACGACGGGCAGGTGTCGGCGTCGTTCCACAGCCAGGTGTGCGGGCCGGCGGCGGACTCGCGGAGGCGGTCGTCGACGGCCCGCCACAGTTGCTCGAGGTTCGCGGGCAGGAGGCAGGTCGGGGCGAATTGCGCCGGGTCGGCGAGGTCGCGCCAGATCTGCTGGCAGTAGGCGAGCAGGTCGTTCTCGTAGAAGCGGACCAGCGGGGCCGACACGAGCGGGCCGTGGTGCCAGCGGCGCAGGCCGCCCGCGAGCGCGCGGCCGAGGTCCAGGAGGAGCGGGCGCGGGACCAGGTGCGTGAGCAGCAGGTGCTTGCTCAGGTCGTGCTGCACGCCGAAGAAGTGGTAGTCGCGGCCGGCTCGCACGCGCCGCGGCTCGGGCAGGCGCAGGCGAGACGCGGCGGCCAGGGCGGCGTAGTAGGCGCCGGTGCCGAGGGCGAGCGGGAGCTCGCCGCGGAGGTTGCCTTCGAGCCATGTCCGTTTATTCATGGCCGAAGAGGCAGCCTGGTAGTAGCGCGGCCGCGGGCCGAGAGCGGGGGCCCGCGCGATCAGGCTCGCCGGCGCGGGGGCGCCGTCGACGACGCCGCGCGCGTCCCAGGTGAAGCCGAGCCGACGCAGGTAGGCGCGCACGGCCGCGTGGCCGCCGAGGACGTCGACGCGGCCGACCACGGCTGCGTGGGCAGGGGCGTCGTGGCCGGGGAAGCGGAGCAGGAGGCCGTGGTCGTCACAGGCGAGCGTGGGGGCGACGCCGAAGCGCCGGCGATAGGCGGCGAGGAAGGGGCGGAGCAGGGCGGCCTCGGCGTCGGGACCCGCCGGCTCGGGCAGCGGCGCGGTGGCGACGTCGAGGAGCATGCGCGGCCTTCAGGGCGGCGAGCGAGCGTCAGGGCACCGGGACGAACTCGTCCCAACCGTAGCGGCGGAGGTAGTTGCCCCACACGCCCTCGCACACGCGATCGTAGCGGCAGCCGGCGCACTCGGGCCGCTTGTGGCGGGCGCTGTCGTCGAGGTCGGCGCGGCGCACGGCGACGAGGCCACCGTCCGGGCCGGAGCGGCGCTCGGCCAGGCGCTCGGCAGGGATGAGGTCGGTGTGGACGGCCACCGGCGGCTCGAAGTGCACGTAGTCCTCGACGTAGCCGCGGTTGTGATCGGGCAGCCGGGTGGTGGTGCACAGCGGGATGTCGACGAAGAACGCCTGAGCCTGCCGCTCGCGCGCGGACGCCTGCTGCAAGAAGGCCTCGGCGGCCGCGGCGATCTCGGTGTAGGTCGGGAACAGCTGGTCGAAGAAGGTGTTGGCCCGGCCGTTCGCCTGCATGACGTTGAACACGACCTGGTCGACGCCGCGCTCGCGCAGGAACACGTAGATGTCGTGGAGGTGGGGCAGGTTGCGCTTGGTGACGACGGTGCTGGTGTGCAGCGCGACGCCGTGGCGCTTGTAACGGGCGATGGTGGCGATGCCGCCCACCGTCTGCTCGAAGCTGCCGGGCGTGCGGGTGAGGCCGTCGTGCAGCTTGGCGGTGTGGCCGTGGATGCTGACGTAGACCTTGTTGAGCCCGGCGGACAGCAGCAGGCGCGCGTAGCGGTCATAGCTGAGTGCGCGACCGTTGGTCATCATGCTGATCTGGCGCGCACCTGCCTCTTTGGCCATCTTCACCCAGACGGGCAGCCGCTGGTTGGTGGTCGGCTCGCCGGAGGTGAAGCACACCTCCTCGAAGGCGTCGTGCTGGCCGAGGATCCAGCGCACCGTCTCGTCGGTGGTGGCGGAGTTGACGACGTAGCGGCCGTCGCGGTCCTCCTCCATGCAAAAGATGCAATTG
Organism: Nannocystis pusilla; assembly: GCF_026626665.1. Classification (GTDB taxonomy): domain Bacteria; phylum Myxococcota_A; class Polyangia; order Nannocystales; family Nannocystaceae; genus Nannocystis; species Nannocystis pusilla. The sequence goes on along the minus strand of NZ_JAPNKE010000002.1, from coordinate 2,979,155 downwards.
TTGTTGCACACCGCACCGGTCAGGATATGCACCCGCGGCGCCTTGCCGGCGATCCGCGCCTCGATCGCGCCGCCGGTCGGCGGGCGCTCACCAGGAGCCGTGGGAGCCGTGGGATCCATGCGAGCCGTGCGAGCCGTGCGAGCCGTGTGAGCCGTGCGAGCCGTGAGAGCCGTGCGACGCGTGACCTGGATCGCCGGGCGCGAAGGTGGCTGCGGCGACGAGGTCGCCGCTCGGTACGCCCGTCTCGGCGTACTCCAGCGCCTTGTCCGAGATCTCACGATGCTCGGGCCCAAGCACGGCGCTGGCCTTCTTGCGAAATGAGACGAGCTCGTCAGGATCAGGGGCGGCCATGGCTGCACCATAACCGAACCTCCGCGCGCGTCCGCAGCACGAACCAGTGAGCTCGCGCGGGGCCGGTGCGAAGCGGCGGTAGCACCAGCCGAACGGCTCCAGAAGCGGCATTGCCGACAACTTGACACCGGGCGGGCCCCGCTCGTAGCGTCCCAGAAAGGTTCTTCGCATGCAGATTCGGGCACTCTCCCTCGTGCTGTTGGTCGCCGCGGCCTCGACGTCCGGCTGCAGCGACGACTTCGAGTTCCCCAACAGCTCCGGCAAGCCGACCGCGCCGGACGCCTCGAGCACGACGACGACGACGACGGGTGAGACGCCGGTGACGTCCACGCAAGGGACGACGGCCGTGGACACGACCACCGGCGATCCCACGGAGACGCCGACGACCTCGACGACCGACCCGTCGGGCGGCGGCATGTGCAACATCTACGACCAGGACTGTCCCGGCGACCAGAAGTGCACGGCGTACGCGAGCCCCAACACGTTCATCCCCGAGGGCATCAAGTGCGTGCCCGTGCCGGACGACCCGAAGGCCCCCAATGAGCCGTGCAGCGTCGGCGCCGAGGGCCTCGGCGACGACAACTGTGCGCTCGGCACGGTCTGCCTCGACCTCGACTACGACGGCAGCGGCTTCTGCCTGCCGTACTGCACCGGGGACTCGCAGAACCCGGTGTGCGAGGGCAGCGACACCACCTGCGTGAAGCTGTTCTTCGGCTACGACTTCGGCAACTGCTTCAAGCAGTGCGACCCGCTGCTGCAGAACTGCGCCGACGGCGAGGGCTGCTACATGGACGCGATCAAGGTCGGCGGCACCGGCTTCGTGTGCCTGCCGGTCGTGCAGGGCGGGGCGGAGGCGACCTTCCAGGACACGTGCATCGGCTGGTCCTCGTGCGCGCCGGGCTTCGCCTGCATCTACGACTCGCTCGTGCCCGACTGCAGCTTCTCGTATTGTTGCTCGCCGTGGTGCGATCTGTCCGAGGGCGACGGGCCGTGCCAGGAGCTGAGCGACAAGATGTCGTGCATCGCGTGGTACCCCGAGGATCAGGCGCCGCCGGGGTTCGAAAACGTCGGTGTCTGCGGGATCCCGGAGTAGCGGTCCCCCGGACGATTTCGGGCGGGCCGCGCGCAATTACGCTGTGAAATCAGCGTTTGGGCCTGGAAAAGCCGAGAAGACCGCCAAATTCGAGGTTTGTGCGCGATCGTTGGCGAAGTGGCGTGAGTCGGTAAAGCTGCCGTAAACTCACCGCCCGGGCCGTCCCGGCGGTGTATCAAAGCCGCCGGGGGCCACTGCGGCCCCCACGGAGGAGACTCAGATGCCAATGTCTCGGACAACTTCCCTCACCCTGCCGATGCTGCTCGCGTTGTTCGCGTCGCAGCTCGCCGCCTGCGCGCCGACCGTGTTCGACGACGCGACGGCGCTGGCCGTAGTCGGGGACCCGCCGCCGTTGCCGGCGCCGCCGCCGCCGCCACCACCGCCCGAGCCCGAGCCGGAGCCGCCCAAGCGCGTGGTGGTCGAGGACAACAAGATCTCGATCGGCGAGAAGATCCAGTTCGACCTCGACAAGGCGACGATCCGCCCCGAGTCGGACGGCCTGATGGCCGAGATCATCTCGGTCATCAAGGAGAACCCGCACATCAAGAAGATCGCCATCGAGGGCCACACCTCGAGCGAGGGCACCGACAAGCACAACCTCAAGCTGTCGGACGCGCGCGCCAAGGCGGTGATGGAATATCTCGTGAAGAAGGGCGAGCTGCCCAAGGAGATGTTCACGGCCAAGGGCTACGGCGAGACGCGCCTCATCGCCGACGAGTCGACGGAGGAGGGCAAGGAGAAGAACCGCCGCGTCGAGTTCAACATCGTCGAGCAGGACGTGACGAAGAAGAAGGTCGAGATCGATCCGAAGACCGGCCAGAAGAAGGTCGTCGAGGAGTCGACGTCGACCGTCGCCAACCCGTCGCCCGAGACGCCGGCCGAGGTGGCGCCGCTGCGCCCGCGCCCGAGCCCGCCGCCGACCCGGCCAAGGCCGCCAAGTAGAAGGGAGCCACGACCATGCGCACTTCCACGATCCTCTGCTCCCTGTTCGTCGCCGCGATGGCGACCGCCTGCTCCGGCGTCAAGCGCGACGCCGAGACCTACCGCGCCGACACGCGCTCGCTGCTCGAGACCAAGAACAGCCAGGTCAAGGCCTGCTACGACCAGGCCCTCGTCGACGACCAGAACGTCAGCGGCGAGGTCCTGGTCCGCTTCAAGGTCGAGAAGAAGACCGGCCGGCTGTACGACGTCGCCGTCGACCCCGCCGGCACGCAGGCCCCCGAGTCGCTGCAGCAGTGCATCGTCCGCGCCGTCGACGGCCTGGTGCTCGACCCGGTCGACCGCCGCGAGGGCGTCGCCTCGTACAAGTACACGTTCAAGGCCAACCCGCCGGTCCAGCTCTGAGCTGAGCCGAGGGTGAGGTGCGGCCGTCGGGGTTCGCCCCGGCGGCCGCGTTCGCGAGCGGACGGGGTATGGATGTCCTTCAGGGCATGCTCGGATAGGCATGTACTTCAGGGAATGTCCATGAGGACATGTCTGAAAGTACACCTCATCCGAGCGCGCTGCGGGGGTCCCACAGGGTGTCGGCGATCAGGTGCAGCACGCCTTGCTCGCGCTGCAGGCGGCCGCTGACGCCGAGGATCTGGGCGGTGCGGCCGATCAGGCCGTAGCGCTCGTAGACGCTGGCCCAGACGATCACGCTGAGCATGCCGGTCTCGTCTTCGAGGGTGTAGAAGGTGACGCCCCCGGCGGTGGGCGGGCGCTGGCGGCAGGTGACCGCGCCGACGTAGTCGATCGGGGTGCCGCCGGGCAGGCGGGCGACGGCGGCGGCGCCCTCGATGCCGAGGCGGCGCAGGGCCGGGCGCCACTCCGACAGCGGGTGGCCGCGGGTGCTGTGGTGGGTGCGGCGGTAGTCCCAGAGGACCGCCTCGCCGGCGGTCAGCGGGGTGAACAGCGTCTGCTGGGCGGGCGGAGGGGCCGCCTCGGGCAGCGCGAGGGCGTCGCCGCGGGCGGCTGCGAGGCCGCGGACGCGCCAGATCGCGGCCCGACGGTCGAGGCCGAAGCCGATCAGCGCGCCGGCCTCGGCGAGGGCGTGCAGGGCGGGGGCCGAGAGGCGGGTGCGGCGGGCGAACTCGTCGAGGCTGGTGTAAGGGGGCGGTGCGCCCGCGAGCGCGGCGCGATCGAGCACGCCGAGGCCCTTGACGTAGCGCAGGCCCATGCGGAGGGCGACCTTCGAGCTGTCCTCAGGGTCATGTTCCAAGGTGCAGTCCCAGGCGCTCTGGCGGACGTCGATCGGGCGCACCTCGATGCCGTGGCGCTGGGCGTCGGCGACCAGCGTGGAGGGGTGGTAGAAGCCCATCGGCTGGGCGTTGAGCAGCGCGCAGGTGAAGGCGGCGGGGTAGTGGCGGCGCAGCCACGCGGTGGCGTAGGCGATCAGGGCGAACGAGGCGGCGTGGCTCTCGGGGAAGCCGTACTCGCCGAAGCCGCGGATCTGGGCGAACACCCGCTCGGCGAAGGCGCGGTCGATGCCCTTGTTGGCCATGCGCTCGACGATCCGGTCGTGGTGCGGCTCGATGCGCCCGGGGCTGCGCCAGGCGGCCATGTCGCGGCGTAGCTGGTCGGCCTCGCCGGGGGTGTAGTCGGCGGCGAGCATGGCGAGGCGCATGACCTGCTCCTGGAACAGCGGCACGCCGAGGGTCTTGGCGAGCACGCGCTCGAGGCTGGGGTGCGGGTAGACGGTCGGCTCCTCATTGTTGCGGCGGCGCAGGTAGGGGTGGACCATGTCGCCCTGGATCGGGCCGGGGCGGACGATGGCGACCTCGATGACGAGGTCGTAGAAGGTCTTCGGCCGCAGGCGCGGCAGCATCGCCATCTGCGCGCGGCTCTCGATCTGGAACACGCCGACGGTGTCGGCCGCGCACAGCATGTCGTAGGTCGCGGGGTCCTCGGCGGGGATGGTGGCCATCGACAGCTCGCGGCCGTGGTGCACGCGGATGAGCTCGAGGGCGCGGCGGACCTGCGCCAGCGCGCCGAGGCCGAGCAGGTCGACCTTGAACAGGCCGAGGTCCTCGACGTCGTTCTTGTCCCACTGCACGATCGTGCGGCCGACCATCGCCGCCGGCTCGATCGGGCACAACGTGTCCACCGGGTCATGTCCCAAGAGGAAGCCGCCGGGGTGGGTGGCGGCGTGGCGGGGGAAGTCGAGGATCTCGCGCGAGAGGCGGAGCAGGTGGCCGTGGAGCGGGATGTCGGGGTCGACGCCGGCGGAATTGAGCATGGCGACGTCGAACTCGGAGCTCCAGGCGCTCTGCAGCTTGGCGGCGCGGTCGAGCAGGTCGGGCGCGGCGCCGAGGGCCTTGCCGACGTCGCGGATCGCCGAGCGCGGGCGGTAGCGGATGAAGGTCGCGACCATGGCGGCGTTGCGCCGGCCGTAGCGCTGATAGACGTGCTGGATGACCTCCTCGCGCCGCTCGTGCTCGATGTCGAGGTCGATGTCGGGCGGCTCGGCGCGCTCGCGGCTGATGAAGCGCTCGAACAGCAGGTCCATGCGCACGGGGTCGATCGCGGTGATGCCGAGGCAGAAGCAGACGGCCGAATTGGCGGCGCTGCCGCGGCCCTGGCACAAGATCTGCTGCGAGCGGCAGAACTGCACCAGCTCCCACATGGTCAGGAAGTAGCCGCCGTAGTCGAGCTCGTCGATGAGGGCGAGCTCGCGGTCGAGCTGGGCGGCCACGGCCGGCGGGACATCGCCGCGGTAGCGCTCGCGGGCGCCGCGGAAGGTCAGCTCGCGCAGCCAGGCCGAGCCGGAGGTGCCGTCGGGCAGCTCGCCGCCGGGGTAGCGGTAGCGCAGCTCGGCGAGCGAGAAGGTGCAGCGCTCGGCGACCTCGAGCGTGCGCGCGAGCGCGGCCGGGTCGTCGCGGAACAGCGCGGCCAGCTGGGCCGGCGACTTGAGGTCGTGCTCGGCGTTGGCCCGCAGCTGCGCGCCGGCCTGGGCGAGGCTGATGTTGCGGCGGATGCAGGTCAGGACGTCCTGCAGCGGGCGGCGGGCGGCGTCGTGGTAGAGCACCTCGGTGCCGGCGACGACCGGGACGTCGAGCAGCTCGGCGGCGGCGCGCAGGCGGGCCTCGAGCGGGGCCTCGGCGGCCTCGCGGTGGCGGGCGACGAGGGCGTAGAGGCGGCCGGCGAACGACTCGCGCAGGGCCGGCAGCATGTCGGGGTCGAGCGCGAGGGCCACGAGCTCGCGGCCGTGCTCGGGCAGGTCGGCGAGGCGGACCCGGCTGTGTCCCTTGGGACAGGACATGCGCCCGCGCGACAGCAGGCGGCACAGGTCGGCGTAGGCGGCCCGGGTCGGCGCGAGCAGCAGGAGCGGGCGCCCGGGCGGCGGGGCGACGGGGCGGGGCTGCTGAGCCGGCCGGCCGCGGCGGTCCTGCTTCGGCGGGCTGGTGGCGGGGCGCTTTGCGGCTGGTTGCTTGGACATGCTCGATGGAGCATGTCCTTTCGGATATGCTTCATGGGGCATGTCGGATAGGACATGCTCTTCTGGATCGTCGGGCGGGGCCTCGGGGGCGACGCCGAGGAGGTCGTCGGGATCGCCGATGGTGACCTGGGCGCCGGTGATCACGGGGAGGCCGAGCTTCTGCGCGGCGACGTGGGCGCGCACGAGGCCGTAGACGCCGTCGCGGTCGGTCAGCGCGAGGGCCTGGAGGCCGTGGGCGTGGGCGGCGTTCACCAGCTCGTCGGGGTGCGAGGCGCCCTCGAGGAAGGAGAAGTTGCTCTTGACCCACAGAGCGGCGGCGCGGACGGTCATCGCTCCGCCTCTCAGTCGAGGATCCCGTGGATGTACCAGCGGTCGCGCGGGCGGTCGTAGAACAGCCAGGCGATGTCGCCGTGGGCGGTCTCGGCGAAGTAGTAGTCGCGCTCGACCTCGCGGGCCCACCAGCCGCCGCTGATCCGGTACGGCCCGGCCATGCGCACGACGGGGCCGCGGACCAGGCCGCTGGCGGCCAGCCAGTGCTCGTCGGCCTCGTCGCGGCGCGGCAGCGGCACGGGGCGCGGGAGCAGGCGCCGGCACAGCGGCGGGGCGGCCAGGGCCTCGTGGTGGTTGGCCGGAAGGTCATGCACGATCGGACATGTCACTTCGGACACGGGCTCCCAGGCGAAGCTGGCCTCGGGGAGGTGGGCGGAGCGGAGGGTGGCGCGGGTGACGGCCTGCTCGCCGAAGGCGGCGCGGACGCGGGCGAGGGCCCGGGCGGCGGCGGCGAGATCGCGACCGCGGCCGCGCAGGAGGGCCAACTGCTCGGCGCGGGCGCGGGCGCCGAGGCCGACGAGGACGACCCGCTGGACCGGGGCGGCGAGGGTGAGGCCGTCGAGGCGCAGGCGCAGGAGGTCGAGCAGCTGCAGCAGATCGTCGGGCTCGGCCTGCAGCGGGGCGGCCGGCTCGACGACGGTGACGACCGGGTCCTCGTGGTCGAGCTCGAGGGTGAGGCGGAGCTCGACGAGGGCGTCGCCGCCGCTGCAGACCTGACGCAAGAGACAGGCGATCGGCTCCTTGAGCGCGAACAGCAGGCGCTCGCGGTCGTCGTCGGGGGGTCGATCTCGAGCGCGACCTCGGGCGGATCGTCGGGCTGGGCCGGGCGCAGCGGGGCGTGCTCGCGGCCGGAGGCGCGGGCGTGGAGGGCGGCGGCGGCGCTGCCGAGGCGGGTCCGCACGTCGGCCGCGGGCAGGGCGAGGAAGCCGCCGAGGGTGGAGATCCCGAGCTTCTCGAGGGTGTCCTGAAGGACAGGTGAGAGGTCGAGCGCGGCGAGCGGGACCGCGCCGACGCGGGCGGTCTCCTCGGCCGGGCTGGCGAGCACGAGCGGGGCGGTCAGCGAGCCGAGGCGGGCCAGCGCGAGGGTGTGGAAGCGGGTGAAGCCGACGGCGACGCCGGCGGTGTAACCGAGCGCCTCGAGGTCGCGGCGGAGGCCGCCGGCCCAGGTCGGGAGATCGCCCTGCAGCCGCTCGAGGCCGGTCGGATCGAGCCAGAAGGCGCCGCGCGGATCGAGGCACGGCTCGACCCGCGGAGAGCGGCGCAGCAGGGTCCGCAGCAGCTCGTCGGCGGACTCGTCGAGGATGTCCTCGGGGACAGGTTCGGCGTGGAGGTCGGGCACGAGGCCGCGCGCGGCGGCGCAGCGCATGCCGCGGGCGACGCCGCGGCGTCGCGCGGCCTGGCTGGCCCACAGGACCTCGGCCTGCGGACCCTCGCGGCGGAGCACGGCGACGGGGGCGCCGCGCAGCTCGGGCCGCCGGCGCAGCAGGACCTGCAGCGGGAAGGCGGGCAGGTGGGCGCAGGCGAGGCGCGAGGGCGCGGGCGGAGACGAGCTGTCCTCGGGGACATGCGCCGGAGCGCGCGCGATCCCGGCGCTCGCAGGCGGAGCGCCGAGGAAGAGCGCGGGCTGAGACGGACGAGCCATGAGAGGGACGGCGAGGCCGGCGAAGCGAACGCAGTGATGCGGAGGGATGCGAGGCGGCGCCGGCGAGCGCGAGCGGAGGCGGTGATGCGAGGCGAAGGAGCGAGCGAGGCGCGAAGCGGCGTTGCGAAGCGCGAGCGGAGGCGGTGATGCGAGGCGAAGGAGCGAGCGAGGCGCGAAGCGGCGTTGCGAAGCGCGAGCGGAGGCGGTGATGCGAGGCGAAGGGAGCGAGCGAGGCGCGAAGCGGCGTTGCGAAGCGCGAGCGGAGGCGGTGATGCGAGGCGCAGAGAGCGAGGCGCGAAAGCGACGCTGCGAAGCGGGAGCGACGGCGGTGATGCGAGGCGAAGGGAGCGCGGGCGAAGGCGGTGATGCGAGGCGAAGGGAACGAGCGAAGCGACGTCGCGGAGCGCGGGCGACGGCGGTAATGCGAGGCGAAGGGAGCGAGCGAGGCGCGAAGCGATGCTGCGAAGCGCGAGCGACGGCGGTGATGCGAGGCGAGCGAAGGCGCGCGACGAGGAGGCTCGTCGCGCGCTCGACTGTCAGGCCAGGCCCCAGGGGCCGCGGCGGAGCTCGCTGGCGGTCTGGCGCGGGGCGGCGCCCTTGTGCTTGAGGATGTCGGGGCGGACGGCGAACAGGCCGGCGCCGCGGCGCTCGCGACGGGGCTGGAGACGCAGGCCGACCATCGGGCCCAGGGAGTCGCGCTGGGCCGAGCGGCGGGTCAGGAGGACGACGCGGCAGCCGTGCACGCGCGCGAGACCGGCCAGGCGAGCCTGCCAGGCGCTGCCGTGCAGGCCGCGAGGACAGGTCCGAACGGGCATGCCCTCGGGGACAGATCGATCTCCGGGGGGAGCTTGTCGCTCGCGTCCGCGCGCGGCGGCGGCGGGGCGCTGAGGTCGAGGACGCACAGGCCGTAGCCGCCCGAGCGCAGCAGCAGCTCGGCGGCGCGGGCGATGCCGGCGGGACCGCGATCTTCGGGGATGTGGATGACGATCAGGGCGTCGAGGTCGACGCCGGAGTCGGCCAGGTCGGGCGGGAACAGCGGGCCACCTGCCGGCTGAATCCACACGGTGGTTTCGCCCTCGAGCTGGGCCTGACGGACGAGCGCGACGGCGGTGGTGAGGCGAGCGCCGGCGGCCCCGCCCGAGACCTCGATCAGCTTGCCGGGCGCGGCCAGGGTGACGAAGGAGGCGGGAGAGGCGACGCTCTCGGTCGCTTCGGAAGCTGTCCCTTCGGCCAGCTCGTCACCCGTCCTCTCCTCCTCTTCAACCCCCTCAGCGCCACGACCGTCATGCGACAAAGTTACTGAACATCCAATCAGAATCAAAGAAATTTGTGTGTTCTGCATTACGCTCGGAACCGAACGGCGCGGATCGGCGCACCTGCGCGCGAGTGCGCAGCGCGGATGTGCTCGCGCGTCGAGCTGTCCGAAGGGACATGTCAAAAGCGCGCGCGGACGCGTGGTAAAACCTGCGGCCGATGGCAGGGGACCACTCGACCGCGCACATCATCCAGTCGCTCGTCGCCAACTTGCTCATCGCGGTGGCGAAGGGCGTGGCGGCGGTCATCACGGGTTCGGGCGCCATGCTCGCCGAGACGCTGCACTCGTTCGCCGACTGCGGGAACCAGCTGCTGCTGCTGCTGGGCGTGCGCACGAGTCGACGGCCGCCGACCGAGAGGCACCCGCTCGGGCACGGTCGGTCGCTCTACTTCTGGTCGTTCATGGTGGCGCTGCTGCTGTTCTCGGGCGGCGGGGTGTTCTCGCTGTACGAGGGCATCCACAAGCTCGAAGAGGCCGGCGAGGTGGAGAGCGTGGAGGTCGCCCTGGCGGTGCTGGCGCTGTCGCTGGCGATCGAGGGCTGGGCGACGCTGAAGAACATCGGCGAGATGAACAAGCGCCGCCGCGGCAAGCCGTTCTTCCAGTACCTGCGCGACAGCAAGGACTCGGACCTGGTGGTGGTGTTCGGCGAGAACGCGGCGGCCTGCCTCGGACTCATCTTCGCGCTGCTGGCCCTGCTGATGGCGAGCGTGACCGGCGATGCGCGCTGGGACGCGATCGGCACGCTGGCGATCGGCGTGGTGCTGATCGGCGTGGCGGTGTTCCTCGCCGTCGAGGTGAAGTCGCTGCTGGTCGGCGAGGCCGCCGACCCCGAGATCGCGGCGGCCGCCGCGGCGCTGGCGGTCGAGGACCCGAAGATCACGCGGGTGCTGCGGCTCATCACGGTGCAGCAGGGGCCCGGCGAGGTGCTGGTCGCCGTCAAGCTCGGCTTCGCCGAAGGGATGACGGTCGAGCAGGTGGCCGGGACGATCAACGAGTTCGAGACGCGCCTGCGCGGTCGCTGCCCCGAGGTGAAGTGGTGCTTCGTCGAGCCCGACATCCCGCGCACGTGAGGCGGGAGCGCGCGTCTCGTCCTCGGATGCTCGCGCGGTGAGGCGGGTTCACCCGCGACGGGAGTCGAACACGAGGCGCCGCGCGAACTCTCCCTCGACGAGCGCGGCGGCGGCCTCGGCCAGCTGCGCCACGCGATCGCTGCGCTCGCCCGGCGCGAGGTCGCGGATCCGGTCGAGCAGGGCGCGATAGGCGGCGAGCAGGGCTTCGCGCGTCTCGTCGAGGCTGTCCGAAGGGTCAGGTGATGCTGCGACGCCCGCAGGGGCAGGCTCGGAGCCTGAGGAAAATGGGATGGCCGAAGGGGCAGGAGCCGAGGTTGGGAGCGGAGAAGTGTGCGAAGGGACAGGCTCGGAGCGAGGTGGTTGCGGGATGTCCGAAGGAACAGGAACCGAGCGAGAATGTCGCGGGTTGTGCGAAGGGGCAGGCTCCGAGGTCGGGAGCGGAGAGGTGTCCGAAGGGACAGGCTCGGAGCGAGAGGGTCGCGGGTTGTGCGAAGGGACAGGCTCGGAGCGAGAGGGTCGCGGGTTGTGCGAAGGGACAGGATCGGAGCGAGGGGTTGTGGGTTGTCCGAAGGGACAGGCTCCGAGACCAGGATCGAAGAGGTGTTCGAAGGTGCATGTTCGGCGCCCGAGGTCATCGGGCGGTCCGAAGGGGCATGCTCTGCGTGTGGAAGAGAGGTGTCCGAAGGGGCAGGTTCGGAGGAGGTGGCCCGCCACATGTCCCTGGGGGCAGATTCGGAGCCGGGCCGGGTGGCCGTTGCTTCCTGGGCTGCAGGTCGGAGGAGGGGTCGGCGGCCCGCTTGCTGGGGTCGCCGCGGCCGGGTGGGGGGCACCGGGTGCCTCGAGGGGGTCCATCGTCTCCAGCTCGTCGTCGTGCATCCCGGCCTCCGTGGGCGAGTCGCTCTGGGCGAGACGCTCGGGTCTCGCGGCGCGGGCGAGGTGTCCGCGCCGACCCACGTTCTTCCGCGGCGAGGCGGGGGTGTCAACGTTCGATCGGGCGCGCGCGGACGCTGTCGCGACCGCGCGGCGCGGGTCCGTGCGCGCGGCGGATGTCCCGAGAGACATGTCGTGCGGGCGGCGGAGCCGGCGCGCCGCGGGCGGTGGCGGACGAGGTCGGTCCTCGCAGGCGGCCGCGCGAACGGTGGTGCAGCGGCGCGGTCGGTTTTGGCTCGCGGCGGCGTCGGCGATAGTTCGCGCGCGCCGCAGGCGGCCCGTGGCGGGCGGCGCAAGGAGAGTTCCATGTCTGAAGCGGTTTCTGGCGCGATCCCTCGCATCGGCGAAGTGGCCCCCGATTTCGTGGCCGAGACGACGCAGGGCGCATCAAGTTCTCGGAGTGGCAAGGCGGCAAGTGGGTGGTGCTGTTCTCGCACCCGGCCGACTTCACGCCGGTGTGCACCACCGAGCTCGCCGAGTTCGCGCGGAAGAACGACGAGTTCGCCGGGCGCGACGCCAAGCTCATCGGTCTGTCGATCGACTCGATCCACAGCCACATGGCGTGGCTGCAGAACATCAAGGAGCGGCTCGGGGTCGAGATCCCGTACCCGCTGATCGCCGACATCGACATGAAGGTGGCGCAGAAGTTCGGCATGCTGCACCCCGAGGCGAGCAGCACCGCCACGGTCCGCGCGGTGTTCTTCGTCAACCCCGACCGCAAGGTGCAGGCGCTCGTCTATTACCCGCTGACGAACGGCCGCAACATCGACGAGGTGATCCGCCTGCTCGACAGCCTGCAGACCTCGGCCAAGCACTCGGTGGCGACGCCCGCGAACTGGCGCCCGGGCGACAAGGTCATCATCCCGCCGCCGCGCAACGTCGAGGCGCTGCAGCAGCGGATGGCCCGCACCGACATGGAACACGTCGACTTCTATCTCGGGTTCAAGCAGCTCGAGAAGCCGTCGTCGTCGTAGCAGCCGGCCGCGCCCGGACCTCGGCTCGCGGCATCCTCTTATACGAGGGCTCGCGGCGCGGGCACGGGCGTCAGAACGGGACCGAGAAGGCGAGGCTGCCGAGGCGGGCGTAGGGCCCGAAGCGGTAGCCTTCCGAGTAGAAGACGTGGTTGTAAGTGGCCTGCACCCACGCGCCCTTGAGCCAGTGGAGGCCGCGCACCTTGGCCAGGCCGTCGAGCTCGACGGTCATCTCGACGCCGGGCGTGTGCGAGTGGAACTTGGTCATCTTCGGGTCGGCGGTGCGATAGATGGTGTCGCTGCCGTAGTTGCCGTCGGCGCGCCAGAAGTAGGCGCCGGTCTGGGTGTAGAAGCGGTAGCGCAGGCGCAGGATGACGCGCCGCAAGAAGCGGACGTGGGCCCGGACCTCGGGGGCGTGGGCGAGGATGGCCCAGTCGTCGGCGTAGAAGCGGTAGCGGCCCTCGAGCACGAGCGGGGTCTTGGGCACGGCGTAGCGCAGGAAGCCGCTCAGGGCGACGCGCCGGCGCAGACGCGGGTGCGACTCGTCGAGGCCGTCGCGGACCTTGCGGTACGGGTTGTCCTGCGGACCCTTGGAGACGATGCCCTCGGCCAGCACGCCGCCGAGCAGCCGGCGAGTGAGGGCGTGGGTGTACCCGAGGCCGAGGTAGTGGACCTGCAAGAGGTTGGACGGTCGGCCACCTGTCTCCGGGGACATCTCTTCGAGGTTCATCCGGCCGCCGGTCCAGGGGATCGCGCGCCCGCCGTACAGCTGCAGCACGGAGTCGAGGTTGGCCATGTACTGCAGGCTGACGGTGCCGGCGCGGCCAAAGACGTCGCGGGCGCCGCCCAGGCCGAAGCTGCGCGAGACCCAGTCGCTCTCGGTCGAGTAGCGGAAGAAGCCGCCGAACGACCACTCCTTGAGCCGCGCCGAGGCCCGCAAGGTGCCCTCGTGGCGGAACTCGGTGAAGAGGAAGTCGCCGCCGGTGACGGCCGCCGCGCCGGCGCCGATCGAGGCCGAGGTGACGGCGTCGAGCAGGTACTCGGCGCCGATCGTGAAGCGCTCGTCGGGGAGGTCCTTCTCGACGTAGACGACCGGCGCGAGCACCCGGGTCGAGGTCTCGCGGTAGTAGTTGCCGCGCACGGTGACGCGATCCTCGGCCGCGAGGTCGCGGGCGACGAGGAGCGAGACGAAGCAGGCGAGAACGACTAGCCGCAGCCGCATCCGCCACCTGCGGCGCCGTGGCCGCCGAACCCGCCTTCGCGCGCCGATTCGACGTGCGACTGGAACTTCTCCTCCATGCCTTCGGCGGCGGGGTTCATCTCGGGGCGGCTCAGGACCTCGCGCTCGGACGGACGAACGGTGGCGCAGCCGGCCGGGAGGGCGACTGCTGCGAGGACGAGGGCGACGAGGCGCGCGGGTCCGGCGAACATCGGCCCGACCTTAGCCGCAGAAATCTCGCGGCAGCAAGGCCCCGCGGATCGGGCGTCGACAGGCGCAGCACTCTTGTCAGCGCGGCGCGCCTGGTCTATCCCCCCGTGCGAATGGGCCTCCTGATCGTCATCGACGGGCCTGCCGGCGCGGGAAAGAGCACGGTCGCGCGCCGCGTGGCGCAGCACTTCGGATTGCCGGTGCTGGACACCGGCGCCATCTATCGCACGCTGGCGCTGGCCGCCCGCGAGCGCGGGATCGCCTGGAGCGACGAGCCGGGCCTGGTGGCGCTGGCCGCGAGCCTGCCGATCCGCTTCGAGGCCGCCAGCGAAGCCGGCGGCCCGCGGGTGCTCTACGACGGGCGAGACGTCACGCAGGCGATCCGGACGCCGGAGATCTCCGAGGGCTCGTCGCAGGTGTCGGCGCTGCCGGCGGTGCGCGCGAGCCTGCTGGAGATCCAGCGCCGGCTCAGCCGCGACGGCTGCGTGGCGGAAGGTCGCGACCTCGGGACGGTGGTGTTCCCCGATGCGGCCCACAAGTTCTTCCTCACGGCCAGCGACGCCGTCCGCGCCGCTCGCCGCCAGGCCGAGCTCGAGGGCGCCGCGCTGGCAGACGTCCTGCGCGACCTGAACCGGCGGGACGAACGCGACCGATCCCGGGCGACGGCCCCCATGACCCGGGCCGCGGACGCCGTTCTCGTCGATTCCAGCGATCTCGACGCCGACGCGGTGGTGGCCGCCATCGTCTCGGCGGTGTCGTCCAGGCTCTCAGGGCCCGGCGGGCCGCCGGCGGGCCGGTTGACGGGTCGCCCAAAAGCGCCTAGCTTCCCCCCGCTCGCGTAGGCCAGGGTGGCGTGCGTCGTGCGTGTCCGCGAGGTCACGTCACGAGGCCCTCCCACTCAAGAGCCAGCGCGGGTTGGAAGGAACTTTCACCCCAACATGCAAGAGCAACACAACCTGCGCGCCGAGGGAGACGACGACTTCGCGGCGCTCTTCGAGAAGAACACCCAGGAAAATCCAGAGATTCGTGAAGGCACGATCGTCCTGGGGACCATCGTCGACGTGATCGGCGAGTACGCAGTCGTCGATGTCGGTTGCAAGGCCGAAGGCCAGGTGCCGCTGCGCGAGTTCGCCGAGGAGGACGGCACGATCAACGTCCGCGTGGGCGACAAGATCGAGGTCCTGCTCGAGGCGCAGGAGGACAACAACGGCCTCGTGGTCCTGTCGAAGGACAAGGCCCGCAAGCGTAAGGTGTGGGACGAGATCCAGTCGGCTTGCGAGGCCGAGGGTCTGGTCCGCGGCACCATCCAGGCGCGCGTGAAGGGCGGCCTCGCGGTGCTGCTGCAGGGCGGCGTGAAGGCGTTCTTGCCGGGGAGCCAGGTCGATCTGCGGCCCGTCCGCAACCTCGACACCTTCATCGGCAAGGACTTCGACTTCAAGATCATCAAGTTCAACAAGAAGCGCGGCAACATCGTCCTGTCGCGCCGGGTGCTGCTCGAGGCGGAGCGCGCCAACCTGAAGAGCGACACGCTCAACCGGCTGCAAGAGGGCGAGATCGTCGAGGGCGTGGTCAAGAACCTCACCGACTACGGCGCCTTCATCGACCTCGGCGGCATCGACGGCCTGCTCCACATCACGGACATGTCGTGGGGCCGCGTCAACCACCCGAGCGAGCTGTTCCAGGTCGGCGACAAGGTCCGCGTCAAGGTCCTGAAGTTCAACTCGGACTCGGAGCGCGTCAGCCTCGGCCTCAAGCAGATCACCGCGGACCCGTGGGTCAACGCCGAGCAGCGTTACATCCCCGGCACCGTGGTCGAGGGCAAGGTCGTCAGCATCAAGGACTACGGCGCCTTCATCGAGCTCGAGGAGGGCATCGAGGGTCTGGTCCACGTGTCCGAGATGTCCTGGACGCGCCAGATCAAGAACCCGAAGCAGATCCTCAAGATCGGCGATCAGGTCCGCGCGGTGGTCCTCGACATCGACGTGTCGCAGAACCGCATCTCCCTCGGCATGAAGCAGCTCGAGGAGAACCCGTACGACAAGGTGCTCGAGACCTACCCGCCGGGCACCATCGTCGAGGGCGTGGTCCGCAACATCGCCGACTTCGGCGTGTTCGTGGAGCTCGAGCCCGGCATCGACGGCCTCGTGCACATCACGGACCTCGCTGGACGCAGCGGGTCCGTCACCCGAGCGAGCTGTTCAAGAAGGGCGACCGCGTGCGCGCGATGGTCCTGAACATCGACAACTCGGGCGAGAAGCCGAAGATCAGCCTCGGCCTCAAGCAGCTCGCGCAGGATCCGTGGGACCGGATCCCGTACGACTACCCGATCGGCAAGATCATCGAGGTCAAGATCCTCAAGCTGACCGACTTCGGCGCCTTCGCCGAGCTCGAGCCCGGCATCGAGGGCCTGATCCACATCTCGGAGATCAGCGAGGAGCGCATCGAGGACCCCCGCTCGGTGCTCGAGCCGAATCAGCGGGTGCGCGCGGAGCTCATCCAGATGGATCCGGGCGAGCGCAAGATCGGCCTGTCGATCAAGAGCGCGAAGCGTCAGGACGAGCTCGCCGACGCCCAGGGCTACGCCAACGCCAGCGAGGCCGGCGCGACCCTCGGCGACGTGTTCGCCAACAAGTTCCGCGACCGCTCGTAGTCGCGGGCCCGCGCTGCTGCGCGGGACGTGAGCTCGCGGCGCCGACCTCCGCAAGGGGGTGGCGCCGCGGAGCATGAAGGCCCCGTCCGATCCGCGGTCCCCGCGGGTGCAGGCGGGGCCTTCGCTGTTCGCGGCGGCGTGCGCGACGGCGCTTGATCGCCCCACGAAGTCGGGGTAAGCCGCCGGGCATGGCCGAGGTACTGGCGAAGGTGCAGACGATCGAGGGCACGCTCGACGCGGCGGGGCTGCGGCTGGCGATCGTCGTCAGCCGGTTCAACAACTTCGTCACCGAGCGCTTGCTCGAGGGGGCCGTCGACGCGCTGGTGCGCTCGGGCGCCCGCCCCGAGGACATCACCGTGGTGCGCTGCCCGGGGGCGTTCGAGATCCCGATGGTCGTCGGCCAGGTGCTGTCGGCCAAGAGCTACGACGCGGTGATCACTCTGGGCTGCCTGATCCGCGGCGACACCATCCACTTCGACCTGATCGCGGCCGAGTGCACGCGCGGGGTGTCGCAGATGGCGCTCGCGTTCGAGGTGCCGGTGACGTTCGGCGTGCTGACCACCGACACGCTCGAGCAGGCGATCAACCGCGCCGGCGCCAAGGCGGGCAACAAGGGCGCCGAGGCGGCGATGGCGGCGGTCGAGCAGGTCCGGCTGTACCGCGAGATCGCGGCCCGCGGGGCGGCCGACGCCCAGACCGAGGCCTCCGGTGGCTGACGCGAAGCCGCGGCACCCGCATCGGGCGCACGGACGAGGTGGCGTTGCTGGCGCTGTGTCACCTCGAGTCGTATCGCCCCGAGGAGCGCGCGCGGGCGCTCGAGCTGTTCTGGGCTCACGTCCCCGCCGAGGCCGGCGACGGCGGCCAGGAGCTGCGCGGCTGGCTGGCCGATCCCAAGGTCGTCGAGTTCGCGCGGCGGCTGCTGACGGTGAGCAGCGAGCGCGCGGCGGAGATCGACGGGGCCATCGAGGCGACGTCGCGCTCGTGGCGGCTGGCGCGGATGGATCGCGTCGACCGCAACGTGCTGCGGCTGGTCGGCGCCGAGAGCCTCGGCCTGTCCGAAACGCCACGTACGGTGATCGTCTCCGAGGCGGTCCGACTGGCGGCCCGCTACGGCAGCGAGCGCAGCGCCCCGTTCGTCAACGGGGTCGCGCAAGCGCTGGCGGGCAAGCTGCGCGGCGACTCCCGCGAAGAGTCGTAGCGCGGAGGCGGGTGCCCCGGCACGGGTGAGGAGGGGCGCGCGCCCGGCGGCCGTACAGTTGTCCGCGCGGTGACTGCGCGATCGCTGTCCGTCCGCGATGTTACGGGGGGACGGGCGTCCGGGCGTATACTCGCCGAGATGCCGATCCGCGCTCTGGTCGTCGATGACTCCCCGGCGATGCGGAACTTCGTCAGCTCGGTCCTGGAGTCGTCGGGTGAATACGACGTCGACGAGGTCGGGCACGGGTTCGAGGCCATACGCCTGTTGCCGCGAGGCGACTACGCGCTGTTCGTGTTCGACGTGAACATGCCCGACTTCAACGGGCTCGAGCTGATCCGGGCCGTGCGCGAGCAGCCGCGTTACGCCAAGACGCCGCTGGTGGTGATGACCACCGAGGGCCGTCTCGGCGACGTCGAGCGCGCGAAGCAGGCCGGTGCGCACGTCGTGCTGACCAAGCCGTTCACGCCCGAGGTCCTGCTCGCGGCGGTCGCCAAGGCGCTCGGAGGCGGCGATTGACGAGCATCGACCAGAACGCCGCCGAGTTCATCGCCGAGGCGCAGGAGATCATCGAGACCTTCTCGCGCACGCTGCTCGAACTCGAGGCGCAGTCGCGCGGGTCGGGTCCGGAGCCGGACCTGATCAACGCGGCGTTCCGGGCGATCCACAGCCTCAAGGGTCTCGCCGGCCTGTTCGGCGCGGCGGCCATCGGCGGGCTGGCCCACAGCCTCGAGAACACGCTCGACAGCCTGCGCCTCGGCAAGCTCGACCTGTCGCGCCCGGTGCTCGACGTGCTGTTCGAGGCGATCGAGATGTTCGGCCGGCTGCTCGCGCCGCAGGGCGAAGAGGGCGGGGGCGGCGAGGTCGACATCGAGCCGGTGCTGCAGCGGCTGCGCCAGCTCGGCGAGCGCGAGGCGGAGTCGACTGGCCCTCAGGACAGCCTCGAGTGGGTCGGCGAGAACATCCTCAGCGTGCTCACCGAGTACGAGGAGCACCGGCTGCGCGAGAACATCAAGGCCGGGCGCAACCTGTACCGCGTCCACGCCAAGTTCGACATCATGCAGATCGATGTCGGGCTCGAGCAGCTGAAGGACAAGATGAAGGGCTACGGGGAGGTCATCACGTACCTCCCCAGCGCCGACGGCTCGTCCGACGACGCGATCGAGCTCGACATCCTGCTCGGCTCGAAGGGCAGCCTCGGCGAGATCAACGGGGCGCTGGCCAACCCCGACGTCACGGTCCACCGGCTGACGCCCGCGGGCGACGCCCCGGCCGCGCCGCAGCCGGCGCCCGGCCGCTCGGCGCCGCCGGCGGCAGCTCCGAAGCCTGCCCCTCCGACCATGTCCGAAGGGACATCTCGTCGCGCCGAGCCGCCGCCGCGCGCCGGGTCGCCGACGCAGACGCGCACGGTGGTGACGACGACGGAGGAGCCCGACCCGACCAGCGCGGCGTCGAGCGAGGCGAGCCTGCGCAGCCTCAGCCAGACGGTGCGGGTCGACCTGCGCCGCCTCGACTTGCTGATGAACCTGGTCGGCGAGCTGGGCCTGGTGCAGGCGAACCTCACCGGGGTGCTCGACGAGCTGCGGCAGATCGATCACAGCGCCGACGTGTCCCGCGAGCTGCGGGTCCAGATCCGCGACATGCACCGCAAGCTGGCGCTGCTGCAGCAGGGCATCCTCGACGTCCGCATGGTCCCGATCGGCCAGGTGTTCGACAAGCTGGCCCGCGTGGTCCGCAAGCTGAGCCGCGACCTCGACAAGGAGATCCGCCTCGTCATCTCGGGCGCCGAGACGGTGCTCGACAAGTTGATCGTGGAGGAGCTGTCCGACCCGCTGATGCACATGATCCGCAACTGCATCGACCACGGGATCGAGCCGGCGGCCGAGCGCGTGGCCCTCGGCAAGCTGCCGGGCGGGAAGATCGAGCTGCGCGCGTTCCAGAAGGGCAACCGCGTGGTCATCGAGGTCGAGGACGACGGCCGCGGGATGGACTGGACCCGTATCCGCGACGTCGCGGTCCGCCGCAACCTCCTCAACGCCGAGGAGGCCGCGTCGCTGACCCCGGGCGAGGCGGTCAACCTGATCTTCCAGCCGGGCTTCAGCACCCGCGACTCGGCGACCGAGCTGTCGGGCCGCGGCGTCGGCATGGACATCGTCAAGACCAACATCGCCCGCCTGTCGGGGATGATCGACGTCACCACCGACCTCGGCCGCGGCACGACCTTCTCGATCACGCTGCCGGTGACGCTGGCCATCATCCAGGCGCTGGTGATCCAGTCGGCTGGCCACACGTTCTGCATCCCGCTCAACTCGGTGCTCGAGTCGATCATGGTCGAGACGCGCGAGATCGGGACGGTCGAGGGCCACGAGGTCATCACGCTCGGCGGCCGCACGCTGCCGCTGCTGCAGCTGTCGCGCCTGTTCGGGCTGAAGCCGCTGCACAAGAACTACCGCGACCCGAACCGCCTCTACGTGGTGGTGGTCGGCCTGGCGCAGCACCGCGTCGGCCTGGTGGTCGACGAGCTGCTCGGTCAGCAAGACGTGGTCATCAAGCCGCTCGGCAGCGCGGTCCGCAACGTGCCCGGCATCGCCGGCGCGACGGAGCTCGGGGCCAACCGCACGGTGCTGCTGCTCGACGTCGGCCGGCTCGTCGACGAGGGCGTGCGCCAGGTGGACGCGGCGTACCAGATCGGAGGCGGCCATGTCCGGTGAGCGCGAAGACCTGTGGCAGGCGCTGCTGCGCAGCGGCGAGGGCGTGGTCACCGACGAGGACTACGAGCACGGCTACAAGCGCGAGGTCCGCCAGGACCTGCAGCAGTACGTGACGTTCCGCGTCAGCGGCGAGGTCTACGGCCTGGCGATCCACGAGATCGAGGAGATCAGCAAGGTCTTCCAGACCACCCACGTGCCGCGCACGGCCGACTTCCTGCTCGGCATCGGCAACGTCCGCGGCCGCATCATGCCGGTGATCGATCTGGCCCGCCGGCTGCGCCTGCGCCTGGTCGAGCGCGGACGAGCGGCCCGCGTGCTGATCGTCCACTTCAACGACGAGCCCTACGGGCTGGTGGTCGACGAGGTGATGGACGTGATCCGGATCCCGCCCGAGGCGATGGAGGACAAGCCCGGCGGCTTCACCGGCGCCCGCGCCGAGTACATCCGCGCGCTCGGCCGCACGGGCAAGGAGCTGGTCATCATCCTCCACTTGCCGGCGCTGCTCGACGCCAAGGACTTCGTCAAGGCGACGGTCTACGAGGAGGGCCGCGCGTGACCGACGTCCGCGACGCTCGCGACGGCCGCAGCGCTGCCGGCGAGGAGGACCTCAAGGTCGCCGGCTTCTACGTCGGCCCGGGCCTCTACGGCATCGAGATCATGCGGATCAAGGAGGTCATCCAGGCCCGCCCGTACCCGATCCGACCGGTGCCGTATGCGC
The DNA here is from genome assembly GCF_026626665.1 of Nannocystis pusilla. Classification (GTDB taxonomy): domain Bacteria; phylum Myxococcota_A; class Polyangia; order Nannocystales; family Nannocystaceae; genus Nannocystis; species Nannocystis pusilla. Next base: position 2,958,333 of record NZ_JAPNKE010000002.1, on the reverse strand, counting down.
CGGAGATCGTGGAGGGCGTGATCCAGCTGCGCGGCGTGGTGATCCCGGTGGTCGACCTGCGGCGCCGCTTCAGGGTGCCGATCGATCCGGCCATCGACCACCTCAACAAGCTGATCATCGTCAGCGTGGCCGGCCGGATCGCCGGGCTCAAGGTCGACCGGGTGATCGGCGAGCTGCGGGTGCCGGCCGGCGGTCTGCGCCCGGCGCCGTCGATGCTGCGGCCCGAGCTCGATCGCAGCGCCGACGGCAACATCTTCAGCGGGGTGTCGCGGGCCCATCGACACCGCGACCGCTCGGAAGGGCGTCGCCAGCCGTTGATCGGGCCCGATCGTCGGGCGCCGACGCAGGTGGGCGGGTCGGGTCAGCCGGCGCCCACAGAAGACCGTCAAGCAGGTGAAGACATGGTGTTCGTCATCAACCTCGATGCGCTGCTGCGCACGGGGGAGGTAGCGCGGGGTGAGCGAGGCGCAGGCGAGGCTCAAGATCCTGGTCGCGCACGAGCGCTTGGCGCTCGGGCAGGCGATCGGCCGCGTGTTGGCGGCGCAAGGGTTCGCGGCGGTGACCGTGACCGACACGGCGGCGGCGGAGCAGGCGATGCGCGGCGACATGTTCGCGGCGCTGGTGCTCGACGTCGCGTTGCCGGGCGGCAAGGCTTGTCACGAGCTGATCCAGCTGGCGAAGTTCGAGCTGCCGGCGCCGATCCCTGCGGTCGTGCTGGTGGCGTCGGTGTTCCGCAAGACCAGCTACAAGCGCCGGCCGACCCAGTTGTACGGCGCCGACGACTACGTCGAGATCCATCGCCTCGGCGATCAGCTGCCGGGCAAGCTGTGGCACCTGCTCGGCGGCGATCCGGCGGCGATGCCGGGGCTCGTCGAGGCGGAGGCGGTGCTGTCGACGATCCAGGACGAGGGCGATCAGCGGCTGTTCGAACAGCGCGGCCGCACGCTGCGGCTGTCCGAGCTGATCGTCGCCGACCTGATCCTCTACGCCGGCGACCGCGTGCTGGCGGCGACGACCCAGGCCGAGGCGCGCGAGCTGCTCGCCGGCGACCTCGAGTCGGCGCGCCAGCTGTTCCGCCAGATCAACCCGGTCCCGCTGGCGCCGGGCGTCGATCCGATCGGCGCGGCCTTCGACGACATGATGCGGATGTTCAACCTCGATCCCGGGGAGCCCCGATGAACGCGCTTCGCTCCGATCTCGCGCGGTGTCTCGAGTTTTTCGGGAGCGAACGCTGGCGCGAGCGCAAGGACGCGGCCCGCGACCTGCTGGCCGCGGTCCGCGAGCAACCACCCGCGCCCGACCAGCTCGCCATCCTCGTCGAGCAGCTGCTCGACGGTCTGGTGACGCCGGACTCGGTGGCGCGGCGATCCGTGTGCCACGAGGTGCTGACGGGCATCGGTCCGTCGGTGGTGCCGGCGATCCGCCGGCGACTCCGCGTCGGCGGGGCAGGGGCGCGCATGATCGTCGACCTGCTCGGCGACGTCGGCGGGGCCGACGACGTGCCGCTGCTGGCGGCGATCCTCGGCGCGCCGGGCGACGACAACGTGCGCGCGTCGGCGGCCGCGGCCCTCGGGGTGCTCGGCGGGGCGGAGGCCGAGCGCGCGCTCGCGAATGTCCTTTCAGACAGCTCGGAGATGCTGCGGATGTTCGCCCTCGACGCGCTGGCCCGCCTCGGGACGGTGATGCCGCCGGCCCGCCTCGGGCCGCTGCTCGCCGATCCGGTGACGCGCCGGGCCGCGGTCGCGGTGCTCGGGCACAGCGGCGATCCGGCCGCGGCGAGCCAGCTGGTGCGCTTCCTCGGCGACGCGATGCCGGGCGTGCGCGCGGCGGCGGCGGTCGCGGTGGTGCGGCTGCACGCGACGCTGTCGATGCGCGGCGATCCGGTCGCGGTGGCGGCGGCGCTGGCCGCGGGCGACGGCGAGCCGCTGCGCCAGCGGATCCGCGAGCTCGTGGAGCACCGCCAGCTCGAGGTGAAGCTGGCGGCGCTGGCCCTGGCCGGGGCGCTCGGCGACGTGCGCAGCCTGTCGCATGTCCTGCGGGCCATGTCGGATCCGGAGCTGCGCGAGCGGGCGGTCGAGTTCGCGGCGGGGCTCGGCGCGGCGGCGGTGCCTGTCCTTGTGGACATGGTCGAACAGGCAGCCCCCGAGACGCTCGGCGATCTGTTCCTGCTGGTGAGCGGGCTCGGTCCGGCCGGTGCGCACCCGCGGCTGGTCGAGGCGTTGACGACGGCGCTCGCGGGGCCCGACGGTCACGCCGCGTGCATGGCCGCGACCGCGCTCGGCAAGGTCGGCGGGATCGAAGTGATCGCGCCGCTGGCCCGCGCGCTCGCGCTCGAGGGTCCGGCGGGCGAGGCGGCCGCGGTCGCGTTCGCGGCGGTGGCCGGGCGCGCGCTCGGCTCGCGTCACGCTCGCGTCGCGCCGCACCTGCCGGCGGACGCGGGCGGCGGGGCGCTGGTGCGCAACCTGTGCCGCGCGTTCGGCCTGCTCGGCCGCGGCGGCGACGTCGGCTTCGTGGGGCCGCTGATCGCCCGGCTCGGGGATCGTGACGTCGGCGTGCGCCTGCTGGCCGCGCGCGCGCTGGGCCAGATCGGCGGCGAGCACGAGGGCGCGGCGGCGCTGGCGTTGGCGCTGCAGGACGAGGACGCGGGGGTGCGCGCGGCGGCCTGTCGCAGCCTCGGTCAGCTCGGGGCGGCCGAGTCGGTGCCCGCGCTGCTGACGGCGTCGCGCGACTCGAGCTCGTCGGTGCGGGCGGCGGCGGTGCAGGCGCTGGTGGGGCTCGACAACCCGATCGCGCTGGCGCGGCTGCGCGAGGTGGTGCTGGCCGACAGCGCGCCGGCGGTGGTGATCCAGGCGATCGCGGGGCTGAGCCGCTCGGGCACCGATCAAGATCTGGTGATGCTGATGAGCCTGTGCCGCGCGCCCGACCACGAGATCGTGAAGGCGGCGGCGCGCGGGCTGGCGGGCTGCCGCGGCCATCGAGCGACCGCGGCGGTGCTCGGGCTGCTCGAGCACCCGCGCTGGGACGTGCGCTGGGCGGCCGCGGAGGCGCTCGGCGAGCGCGGCGACTCGACGGCGTTGCCGCCGCTGCGCCGCGTCCACGCGGTCGAGCCGGACCCGCTGGTGCGCAAGGTGCTGGCCGGCGCGGTGGCGCGGATCGAGGCGCAGGCGGCCGAGCGAGCGGCGAGCGACGGCGAGGGAGCGCCAACGGCGTGAACGGTCGGACTGCCCCCGGCGGGATCGAGCCCCCGGTGCGCGTGCGCATCACGCCGGAGGAGTCGCGGCTGTTGGCGGAGCTGATCCTCGACCACTGCGGCGTGCTGCTGGGCGGCGACGCCGGGTTCCTGCTCGAGCGCAGGTTGGCGCCGCGGCTCGACCACCTGTCTCTCGGATCCTATCTCGAGTACTACCACTACTTGAGCTACGACCTCGGCGGGTCGGCCGAGCTGCTCGAGTGCATCGAGCGGGTCACGACCCACGAGACCTACCTGTTCCGCGAGCAGTTCCAGCTCGACGCGTTCCAGCGCGAGATCCTCCCGGTCCTGCTCGGGCGGCGGGGGGCCGGGGCGCCGGTCGTGTGGAGCGCCGGGTGCTCGACGGGCGAAGAGGCGTACACGATCGCCTCGCTGCTGGCCGAGAACGCCCGCCCGGGGTCGCGGGTGATCGGCAGCGACATCAGCCTTCGCGGGGTCCGGACGGCGGAGGCGGGGATCTACGGGCCGAGCAGTTTTCGCACGACCCCGGAGGAGCGGCGGGAGCGCTGGTTCGAGCCGCTCCCGACCGGGCAGTGGCGGGTCGTCGAGCCTCTGCGGCGGATGTGCACCTTCGTCCACCTCAACCTCCTCGATACCGCCCGTTACTGCGAGCTCGGCGCCATCGACACGATTTTCTGCCGCAACGTCCTGATGTATTTATCGAGCCAGGCGAGGCGGCGCGTGGTCGAAGGGTTCTACGACGCGCTGGTGCCGGGAGGCTACCTGTTGCTCGGACACTCGGAGAGCCTGATCAGCGTGCCAGGGCGCTTCGATCTCGTGAACCTCAGCAACGACCTCGTGTATCGCAAGCCGGGTTAGAGGAACTGCGATGGACGGTCACAAGCTCCGCGCCCTGGTAGTCGACGACTCGGCCTACAACCGGCAGACGATCGCCGCGATGCTCGAGCTCGATCCGGGCGTCGAGGTCATCGGCCGCGCCTCCAACGGGAAGGAGGCGCTGCGCATGGTGTTCGACCTCCAGCCCGACGTCATCACCCTCGACCTCGAGATGCCGGAGATGGACGGCTTCGCGTTCTTGCGGGTGCTGATGGCCAAGAAGCCGCTGCCGGTGATCGTCGTCAGCGGCCACGCCGAACGCGACCATGTGTTCCGCGCGCTCGAGCTCGGCGCGCTCGACTTCATCGCCAAGCCGGGGCGTCACATCGGCCCCGACCTGCGCACGATCCAGGAGGACCTGCTGGCCAAGCTGCGCGTGGTCCGGCGGCTCAGCGTGGTCCGCCTGCTGCAGCGCGCGCAGCACCTGGCCGAGCAACGCGGCGAGCGGACGACGCTCGAGGTGCCGGCGTTCGACAGCGGCCGCTACGAGCCGCAGAAGCGCCGCGGGCCGCCGCTCGGGGTGCTGGGGATCGCGGCCTCGACCGGCGGTCCGCCCGCGTTGCAGCAGCTGCTGTGTGCGCTGCCGGTGACGCTGCCGATCGCGATCCTCGTGGCGCAGCACATGCCGGCCCGCTTCACCCGGGCGTTCGCGGCGCGGCTCGACAAGATCTGCTCGTTCCACGTGTGCGAGGCGACCGACCAGCAAGAATTGCAGGCGGGCATCGTGTACATCGCCCCCGGCGCGGCGAACCTCGAGATCGACGCGGGGCCGACCGGTCCGCGGGTGCGCGTGCGGCCGCCGCGGAGCGGGGCGACCATCGTCCCGTCGGGCGACCTGCTGTTCAAGACGGTGTCCGACCTGTTCGGGCCGCGGTTCTGCGCGCTGATCCTGACCGGCATGGGCAGCGACGGGCGCGAAGGGGCCGAGCTGGCCAAGCGCCTGGGGGCGACGGTGCTGGCCGAAGATCCGAACACGGCGGTGATGCCGGGCATGCCGGCCGCCGCGATCGACGCCGGCGTGGTCGACTCCGTGCTGTCACTCGAGGAGCTGCCGGTGGCGATCCAGCGGTTTGCAGACGCCTGCCGACCCCGGGTGGAACCGCTGCTGCCGTAGCGCCGGGGCTGTTCCGAGGCCGGTTGCGGGCGGGCGCGGGCTGCCCGCGATCGCGGCGGTGGAGTTCGTGATGCGAAATCACCCCCAGGACCTGTCGCCGGCGGGCGCCCATCAGGGCAAAAGCCGTGATATCTTCGCCCCGATGCGTGCGCAGGACGCCGGCCAGGGGGACCTTCACGACAAGACCCGCGCGGCTCTTCATGAATTCTTCGGGCGCGGAGAGGCCTTCGTCCGTCAGCTCATCGCCGAGAACGAACGCCTGCGCAGTGAGCTCAACGAGGCGCAGCCCGATCGACCGGCGCGGCCCGAGCTGACCCCGGGCTCGGTGATGGAGGGCCTGATCGGGCGGATCGTCGAGCTCGAAAAGGCGCGAGCGGGCGAGGGCGGCGCTTCGGCAGGCGCCGAGACGCGGCTGCGCGAGCGGCTGGTGCAGCTCGAAGACGAGAACTACCACCTCGCGTCGATGTACGTCGCGGGGCTGCAGTTCCACGCGTCGCGGACTATCGGCGACGTGCTGCAGACGACCACCGAGATCCTGCTCAACTTCATCGGCGTCGGGGCTTTTACCCTCTATCTCGTCGATGAAGAGCGGCGGGTGTTGTTCCCGATCGCGCGCGAGGGCGGCGAGATGAACGAGCTCGTCGAGCTCGAGATGGACGAGGCGAGCCCCGCGGCGCAGATGGTCCAGCGCGGACGGCCGTGGTCTCGCGGAGATCCCGCATACGCCTCGGACGACGTGATCATGTATCTTCCGCTGGTCAGCGGGCGGCGCCTCGTCGCTGTCCTGCGCCTCGAAGCCTTTCTGGCGCAAAAGCCCGGCTTCGAGGACAATGACTACAGCCTCCTTTCTATGATCTCCGAACACGCCGGCATCGCGATCGAGTCGGCGTGGATCCGGGCCCACGCCAAGGCGGTCGCGCTGCAGCGGCAGGCCGTAGAACACCTCCTCGGAGCATGACCCAGGACACCCAAACTCGCCGGCTCAACGCGTTGGTGGTCGAAGACAGCCCGCCGATGCGTAAGATGATCGTGTTCGCGTTGTCGCGGATCCGGGAGCTCAGCGTGGTCGAGGCCGATGACGGCGTCGACGCGCTCCGCCGCCTGTCGGGCACCAAGTTCGACATCATCATCACCGACATCAACATGCCCATCCTCGACGGGCTGAAGCTCGTCAAGCGCCTCCGCGCCGACGAGACCTACCAGGACGTGCCGATCATCATCATCACGACCGAGGGGGCCGCCGAGGACCGGCAGCGCGCGCTGGCGCTGGGCGCCAACGCGTACATCACCAAGCCCATCCAGGCCCCCGCGGTCATCAAGCTCGTGCGCGAGACCCTCGGCCTGGAGGAGCGTTGACCCCAGGCCGCCGCGCCGGGCCCGGCAGGGCTCGCGGCGGGGCGGCCGGCGCTGGCCCTTCGAGCAGGTCCGAAGGGACAGGTCCGAAGCGCCAGGCGAACGCGGCGACGCTGGCGCGGGCGATCGAGGACTACCTCGAGCACCTGAAGGTCGAGCGGCGGCTGCGGCCCAACTCGCTGCTGGCGTACACGGGCGACCTCGCGGCGTTCGCGGGCCACGCCGAGGCGGCCGGCGTCGCGGCGCTGGGCGCGGTGACGCCGGCGTTGCTGCTGCGGTTCGCCGTCGGCCTGTCGCAGGCGGGGCTGTCGCCGCGCAGCCAGGCCCGGCGGCTGACCGCGGTGCGCGGGCTGTTCCGCTTCCTGCGCGAGGAGGGTCGGCTCGACATCGACCCGGCGCAGGCGCTGCGGCTGCCCAAGCTGCCCAAGCGACTGCCGGAGCTGCTGAGTCGCGGCGAGGTCGAGGCCTTGCTGGCCGCGCCGGGGCAGGACGGCCCTCTCGCGCTGCGCGACACGGCCCTGCTCGAGCTGCTCTATGCGACAGGTTGCCGGATCTCCGAGGCCCTCGACCTCACCCTCGACCGGCTCTACCTCGACCAGGCGATCGTCCGGCTCACCGGCAAGGGCGACAAGCAGCGGCTGGTGCCGCTCGGCTCGCCGGCCATCGCCGCGCTGCAGGCGTGGCTGACGAGCGGCCGGCCGGAGCTCGTGCGCGGGACGGTGCGCTGGGTGTTCGTCAACCACCGCGGCGGGCGCCTGTCGCGGCAGGGCTTCTTCCTCAAGCTGCGGGAGTACGCGCTGGCGATCGGGGTCACGCGCCCGATCTCGCCGCACAAGCTGCGGCACAGCTTCGCGACGCACTTGCTCGAGGGCGGCGCCGACCTGCGCGCGGTCCAGGCGCTGCTCGGCCACGCCGACATCGGGACCACCGAAATCTACACGCACGTCACGCGCGACCACCTGCGCGAGCGTCACAAGCGGCACCACCCGCGGGCGTGACCGTCGCCCCTGCGCGAGCGTCGTGAGCGGCGCCCCGCGGGCGTGACCGTCGCCGGGCTTCGCATGGCGCGAGAGACATGGTCGAACGGGCATGTTCGATCGGTCATCCGTGATCCGCGTCGGCGGGCGCGGACGGGGTCGGCGGGGCCGGATTTGCGCCGGCTCACGCCGCCCGGGGGCCGGGTCTGCGAGCGCGGGGGCCCCAGGTTTGACTCGGGCGGGCGCGGGCGGTATTTGCCCGGTCCCGCTCGTGCGGGCGTCTCGCCGTGGATCGCGCTCTCTCCCAAATCGCTGTGCTCGGCTTGCTCGGCGTCCAGGCCGCCGACGTCCGGCGCATGCTCGTCTTCGTCGTCTGCCTGGTCCTTGCCACCGCGGTCCACGAGTTCGCCCACGCGTACACGGCGGACCGCCTGGGCGACCCGACGCCGGGGCGCGAGGGTCGCCTGACGTTGAACCCGCTGGCGCACGCCGACCCGATCGGCACCATCGCGCTGCCGCTGTTCGCGGGGCTGACGCGCGCGCCGCTGTTCGGCTGGGGCCGCCCGGTCAACACCCAGCCGCGCTACTACAACCGCAAGGTGAGCATGCGCGGCGGGATGGCGCTGGTCGCGTTCGCGGGCCCGCTGTCGAACGTACTGCAGGCGCTGCTGGTGGCGCTGGTGGCCTGGGGCCTGGTGGCCGGCGGAATCTCGCCCGAGGCGCACGCGAGCCTGTTCGGCGTGCTCGGCCTGTTCTTCATCATGAACATCACGCTGGCGGTGTTCAACCTGCTGCCGGTGCACCCGCTCGACGGCGGCAAGGTGCTGGCGTGGCTGCTCCCGTCGCGCGCGCAGGCGATCGACGACTTCCTGGCGAAGTGGGGCTGGGCCATCCTGCTGGCGCTGCTGCTGTCGCCGGCGCTGGCCGTCATCTTCGAACCGGTGATGCGGCTCGCGTTCAAGAGCATGGCGCTGGTCGACGTCCGCTGGCTCACCGCCTACGCCGGCCTGCTGGGGCGCTGAAGCGGGGCGTGAGCGAGCGGGAACGGGCGATGGAGCAGGGAAGCACCGGCCTCGGCGAGGGCGGCCCTCGTCCGCGCGAGCGCAAGGGCGCCGCGAGCCCGATCTATTCGGTCGAGCTCGAGGTGTTCGAGGGCCCGCTCGACCTGCTGCTGCACCTGGTGCGCAAGCACGAGCTCGACATCCTCGACATCCCGATCTCGTTCGTCGCAGAGAAGTACCTCGCGTACCTCGACGTGATGCGCCAGCTCGACCTCGAGATCGCCGGCGACTATTTGGTGATGGCGGCGACGCTGGCGTACCTCAAGAGCCGCGAGCTGCTGCCGCCCGAGCCGCGCGCCGGCGAGGCGGGCCAGAGCGAGGAGGAGGAGGGCGAGGACCCGCGCGAGGCGCTGATCCGCCGGCTGGTCGAGTACGAGCGGTTCAAGCAGGCCGCGGCGGAGCTCGACTCGCTGCCGGTGTCGGGGCGCGACGTGTTCGCCCGCGGCGCCGAGCTGGTGATGCCGCCGATCGACCCGGGCCTCGCGCCGGTGTCGCTGTTCAACCTCGCGGAGGCGTACTACCGCGTGCTCACGCGCGCGAAGGTGAAGTCGACGCACGAGGTGCAGATCGAGGCGGTGACGGTGGCCCAGCGGATCAAGCAGCTGGCGCTGATCCTCGACGAGAAGCCGCACTTCGAGTTCGAAGAGCTGTTCTTGAACCGCACGTGGAACAGCGAGCGCGAGCTGCGGGCGATGCTCGTGGTGACGCTGATGTCGATCCTCGAGATGGTCAAGCTCGGGGTCGCGGGGGTGCAGCAGCCGGTCGACAGCACGGCGATCCGGATCTACCGCCGCGCGTCGGCCCAGGAGACGCAGCAGGCGCTGGCCGACTACGACGAGGACGCGAGCTTCGGCGCGCCGAAGCCGAAAGAGGGCGAGAGCCCGGCGCCGAGCGCCCCGAAGCGCCCGAGCGAGGCCGAGCTCGACGCGGTCGAGGAGGCGGCGCTGCTCGCCGAGGCGCTGGCGTCGGTGCAAGAGCCCGAGGAGCCGGTGGTCGGTTACTCCGACGAGGGCGAAAACGTGGCGGCGAACGACCCCGCCAGCGAGTACGACGACGAGCCGCGCCCGGCGCCACGGCGCACCCGGAGCGAGGGCCGGGCCGCCCGCACGGATGTCCTCGAGGACAGGGACGAGGGCTTCGACGACGAGCCGGAGGGGCGGCTGGTGATCGTCGAAGGGACGAGCGCCGAGGTGCCGCGCGAGCACGAGGGGCCGCGGTGGGGCCGGCGTTCGGGCGAGGAAGAGCCGGCGGCGCGCGTGGCTGACGAGTCAGGGCAGCGCGAGGATGTCCTCGAGGACATGGCGGCGCTGCGCGAGGACGCGGGCGTCGGAGCCGAGGATGTTCTTGAGGGCGGGTCGGAGGCGGACGCGAGTGACGCGACGCCGAGATCCGAGAGTGTCCTGGAGGACAGGTGGGAGAACGAAGGGCCGGACGCCGAGGATGCCCGCGAGGCGGCTGCCGCGGGTGAAGAGGCGCGGGACGCCGAGGATGTCGTCGAGGACAGGTCGGAGGCGGACTCCGAGGTGCCGTCGCACTCGAGCGAGCGCGAAGGGGAGGCCGTCGGCGTCGCGGCGGACGGCGGAATTCTCGACGACGCGCTCGGGGACGAAGGGGTCGTCGGAGGCACATCGGACGCACGCAGCAGCTGGGACGAGGACGAGGATGTTCTCGAGGTGGCGTCGACAGTTCGCCGCGAGTTCGAAGATTCGCCGGAGGGCGAGCCGTCGTCAGAGCGTCACGACGAAGGCGACGAGTCCGAGAGCGCCGGTGTCGTGGCGGGCCGCGACGACGAGCGAGGCCTTGCGGATGTCGACGACGCAGAGAGCGAGCCGGAGCTTTCGGCGTCGTGGGGCGAGGAGCCGGAGGGCCTCGAGGGGCGTGACGAGGCGTTCTTGCCAGCCGTTCAGGCAGGAGCACCGGAGCGCCAGGCGGATGGCGCTGGGTCGTCGAGGGAGGACGCTCGTTCGAGCGAGGTCGACGCGGCGGCGGGCGCCGGGTGGCCGCTGGGTGAGGATGACGCTCCGAGCAGCGTGCTCGTGGAAGCTGCCGTCGAGTCCGGCGAGAGGCCACGTGCAGCGCTGTCGACTGAGGATGTCCGGCAGGATTCTTCGCATGCCGATGTGGACGGTCTCGCCGAGACATCGGGCGGCCTCGAGTCGGCACGAACGGAGGACACGGCGAGCGGCGCGGGTGAGGCGGAAGTCCCCGGCACGCTTGCTCATGGGGTGGACGACGGTCGGGTCGACGCGGATGCCGCCGTGCTGGCTGCCAGCGCGGCGTTGCCGCCGGCAGCGGCCGGGGACGAAGCTGCAGGCGATGTCCTCGGGGACAGGTCGGCGTCGAGGGGTTCCGAGGTAGCGGAGTCTCCGGCAGCGACCGGGGATGTAAATGCCCTCGAGGACAGGCCCGCGGCTGAAGAGAACGAGGCGTCCGAGCCGGCGGAAGCACGAGCCCTTGGAGCGGGCTTGACGGCCCTCGGGCGCGAGGCCTCCGAGACGGCGAGCTCGGCGGCGGGGGTCGATGAGAACCTGGCGGCCGACGAAGTTGAGGCCACGGAGCCGACTGATTCGGCGGCAGAACAAGGTCTCGAAGAGAGCTTGGCGGCCGACGGGTTCGAGGCTTCGGAGCCGACGAGCTCGGCGGAAGAGCGAGTTCTCGAAGACAACTCGGCGGCTGACGGGATCCAGGCCACGGAGCCTGCTCTCTCGGCGGGGGGCGAGGCTGCGGAAGATGGCGTCGATGACGGCTTGACTCCCGGCGAGGCCGAGTCGACGGTTGCGGCTGAGGACGAAACGGAAGATGTCCTCGAGGCCAGCTTGGTGGGCGGAGCCGCGGCGACGGAGTCGACGAGCGCGGCCGGGGATGAAACAGAAGATGTCCTCGAAGCCAGCTTGATGGGCGGAGCCGCGGCGACGGAGTCGACGAGCGCGGACGGGGATGAAGCAGAAGATGTCCTCGAGGCCGACTCGGAGGGCGGAGTCGCGGCGACGGAGCCTCTGGCGGCGGATGATGAGGCGACTGCGGAAGATGTCCCCGGGGACAGCTCGCTGGCGAACGGGGTCGAGGTCGCGCTCCGGGACGAGGTCGTGGAGGATGTCCTCGGGGACAGCTCGGCGACCGGCGAGCTCGGGGCGTCGACGGCAGCGGGCGAGGATGGCGCCGCGGACGATTCCCCCGGAGAGCGTCTCGGCGCCTTCGACAGCGAAGCCGAGTCTGGGCGGACGACCGAGGCGTACTCAGGCGCAGCCGCGGAGCCCGACGATGTCCTCGCGGACAGTCAGGCGAGCGGCGCGAACGAGGGCGAAGCGGCGGCGGACGTCGAGGCGTCGGACACCGAGGATGATGAGAGCAAACCTGTCCGATCGGACAGCGACGAAGACGAGGCCGGCGGGTTGTTCCTCAACACCGGCGAAGGCCTCGGGGCGCGCGAGCTCGGCGACGTCGACGAGGACGAGGATGAGGGTGACGCGCAGTGACGGCGGCCGCGACAGGGGGTAGGAAATGGTAAAGCCGCGCAAGACGGGCCTGAAGGCCCCTCCGCGGGTGCATGCGGGCGAGAGCGTGCCGGCCGTCGATGCCGAGGCGCCCGAGTCGACCGAGCCGACGTCGGAGCCCGAGCGTGACGACGCCGCGCCGCCGGAGGACGCTGGAGCGGAAGAGGTCCCGAGCGAGGGGACGGGCGACGCAAACTCCGAGGAGAGCGGCGAGAGCTCGCGGCAGAGACGACGAGCGTGGAGGTCCCGACGGCCAGCGACGCGGAGCCGGCGGAGGAGGAGTCGCGTCCCCGGCGTCGCGGGCGTGGCGCGGGGCGCAGCAAGAGCGGCGGAGACGAAGGGCGCTCCGGCGACGAGGCGCCGCGGACCCCGAAAAACGCCGCGGACGCGCGGGGCGAGCGAGCGACGAGCGCGAGGACACCGGCGGTGAGTCGGACTCGCAGGCGGCCCCGGGCGCTTCGGACGAGCTTGCAGAGGAGGCGCGACGCGAGGGCGTGAGCGCCGATTCGGAAGACTTGAACGACGCCGGCGCGGCCAGTGCGGCCGAGGGGAGCGGCGAGGCGGCCGACGCGGCGGGGCTGTCCGAAGGGACAGATGGCGAGCCTGCCGAGAGCGGCGCGGAAGTCGAGGCGGACGCCGGGGTGCTGTCCGAAGCGACGGGAGCGGACCGCGTCGGGGATGGTTCGGCGAGGCCGCGCCGGGGGCGAGCTGCCCGAGGGGACAGGTCGTCTGCGGCGGACGCAGGATCCTCAGCGGGGGAACCGTCGGAGCTGGCCGAAGCGACAGGGGGCGAGGTTTCGCCGCCGGAGGCCGGTGCACCTGCGGACGGGAGCGACGGCGCGAGCGAGAGCCCCGCCGAGGGTGCAGGTGACGATCCGATCGCCGCGGCTCTCGCGGCAGCCTCGGCGCCGCGGACCGCCACGCCGGGGGTCGTGCTCAGCGACGAGCTGCCGATCGATCCGGACGACGACCTGCGCGGGATCGAGGGCGAGGCCTCGGCGCGGCTGGTGTCGATCCTCGAGAGCCTGCTGTTTTCGGCGGCCAAGCCGTTGTCGGTCAAGGACCTGCGAAAGGTGTTGCAGGAGACCAGTCAGCGGCAGATCCAGCTGGCACTGCGGCACCTGCTGGAGGTGACGAGCTCACGCGGGGTGGTGCTCGCGCAGGTGGCAGGCGGGTTCCAATTCCGCACGCACCCGGAGAACGCGGTGTGGGTGCAAAAGATGCTGCAAGCGAAGCCGGCGAAGCTGAGCCGCACGCAGATCGAGACGCTGGCGATCGTCGCCTACCGGCAGCCGGTCACGCGGCCGGAGATCGACGACATCCGCGGGGTCGACAGCGGCGCGGTGTTGAAGTCGCTGCTCGAGCGCGAGCTGATCCAGATCGTCGGTAAGAAGGACGAACCAGGGCGCCCGCTGCTGTACGGGACGACCGTTCGTTTCCTCGAGTTCTTCAATCTCCGCGGGCTGCGCGACCTTCCGACGCTGCGGGACTTCCGTGACCTGTCGGAGGAGTCGAAGGCCACGGTGCGCGAGCGGCTGGGCGATCTGCAGGTGGCCGAGGCGCTCGGGCAGGAGGTGCTCGGTTTCACCGGTCCCGAGGGACAGGTCGCCGGGGACATGGCCGTAGAGGCAGGCTCGGAGGCGGCCGCCGCAGCTGGGGCCGAGAGCCCGGGTGACGCCGGTGGTGAGGCGCCAGGGCCGAGTGGCGAGGCCGGGGCCGAGGCTGGGCAGGGCGAGGACGCGGCGGCCAGCGCCGGCGAGAGTTCGCAGGCAGGCGAGGCCGCGGATGAAGCGGGCGCCGGAGCTGATGACCAGGCGGCGTCGGCCGCCGACGGCGCTTCCGCGGAAGATGCGGCCGCGGAGGGGAACCTCGAGCCACGGTCGGAGGCGGCCACGTCCAGCGAGCCGGGTGAGGACGAGAGCTCGCGTGGAGGCGAGGGCGCAGTCGGCGAAGCCGGTGAGGGCACGGCGGTCGACGAGGGCCCGCAAGTGGATGACGAGAGCTCGCGCGACGGTTCGCAGGACGAGAGCGCCGGAGACGACGAGGGCGTGCAGGCTGGCGACGCGAGCGACCGGGACGATTCGGCGGACGAGAGCGCGGAAGACTCGGACGACGAGGGCTCTCCGGCTGTCGACGCGAGCGAGGGCCCGGGCGCGGAGGGGGTCCATGAGACGAACGAGGAGCGTTCGATCGGGGACGACGAGAGCGCGGAAGACTCGGACGACGAGAGCTCTCCGGCTGTCGACGCGAGCGAGGGCCCGGGCGCCGAGGGCGTCCATGAGACCAACGAGGAGCGCTCGCTCGGGGACGACAAGAGCTCTCGCGGAGACGACGAGAGTTCGGGAGATGAAGCGCCCGACAGCCTCGACGGCGTGACCGAGCGCAGGTACGAGCCGGACGACGAGGCTGGGCTCGAGTTCGCCGAGAGCTTTGACGCGGACGAAGCGAGCGAGGTCGATGACTCGCTGAACGAGGATGCAGACGAAGCGAGCGAGGACGAAGACTCGCAAGACGAAGAAGCGGTCGAGGACACAGACGAAGCGAGCGAGGACGAAGACTCGCGAGACGCGGTCGAGGCGAGCGAGCGCGACGACTCGGAGGATGCGGACGACGAAGATTCGCACCTGGACGAGGCGAGCGAGCGCGACGACTCGCAGGATGCGGACGAAGAAGGTTCGCAGCCGGACGAGGCGAGCGAGCGCGACGACTCGGAGGATGCGGACGACGAAGATTCGCAGCCGGACGAGGCGAGCGAGCGCGATGACTCGGAGGATGCGGACGACGAGAGTTTGCCGCCGGACGACGAGCGCGACGATTCGCTGGTCGAGGACGCGACGGCAGAGGACGAGCGCAGTGATTTGGACGCCGCCGAGGCGGACGACGCGGAGCCGCGCGAGAGTGACGAGGGCGACGATCGATCGACCGGGCCTCGACGCTCGCGGGACGAGTCGGCGGCCGAGGACGAGGAACCCGAGAGTTGAGCCGCGAGACGGCGCAGAGGAGCAGCGAGTATGAAGCGAACGACCAACCAGGGCAGGAGCGGCGGACCGAAGGCCGCCGCGCGGTCGCAGGGCGCCCGTCACCAGGGCAAGGCGCAGGGGCGCAAGGATGCGGGCGGGGCGGAACGTCCCGCCGGCAAGGGCGGGGCGGGACGAGCCCGTCCGGCCGGCGCGGCGGGGGCCCGGCGAGCGAGCGCTGAGAGCCGCGGCGGCGCGGGCTCGGGTACCAAGGGCGGGTTCGAGCGCCGCGGAGCCGCGGGCGAGGCGACTGGCCGAAAGGGCAGGTTTGAAGCGCCAGGGCGCGGGGAGCATGTCCGAGGGGACAGGGCCGCCGGCGCGAGCGGCGGCCGGCGCGGCAGGGCGACCGCCACGGACCGTGACGGCGCGGAGCAGGCATATCCGAGCGATCGCCGGCCGCGAGCGGCGGCGGAGCGCGAGGGTCGGGCTGTCCGCGGGGACAGGTCGGAGACGCCGGCGCGCGGGGCCCGGAAACCTGTCCGCAGGGGCAGGTCCGAGGGGGCGGAGCGCGAGGGTCGGGCTGTCCGCGGAGACAGGTCCGAGGCTCCGCGCGCGGGCCGGGCTGTCCGCGGGGACAGGTCGGAGGCGCGCGGCGCGGGACGGGCTGTCCGTGGGGACAGGTCGGTCGCGGCCGAGCGAGGGGACCGGGCCGTGCGCTCGGACGCGGCGGCGCGGCGTGGCCGCGCGGATGCGGGTGCCGGCGACGACTCCGCGCCGCGGCGGTCGGCCGCGCGCGGGACCTCGGAGGGCAGGGCCGGGGGCGAGCGGTCGAAGCCGCGGGCCGGCGGGGCTGTCCGCGGGGACAGGTCGAAAGCCGGCGCGGCGAGCCGCGGCGCGAAGGTGCGGCCGTCGGGCGCGAAGGACAGCGCCGCGCGGGGGACTCAGGCCCGCTCGGCGGGCGCGAAGGACAGCACCGCGCCGCGCGGGCTCACCGACGCGGTGGCGCTGCGACAGGCCGAGCGGACGGCCGCGGCGCGGACCGGCGCGAAGACCCGGGCGAAGACGGGGATCGCCGCGGCCCCGGAGATCCTCCGGCCGGCCAAGGTGCGGCTGCAGAAGGCGCTGGCGGCGGCCGGCGTGACCTCGCGGCGCAAGGCCGAGGAGCTGATCGCGGCCGGGGCGATCAAGGTCAACGGCAAGCGGGTCACCGAGCTAGGCTCGAAGGTCGATCCCGACCGCGACGTGATCGAGGTCCGGGGCTCGCGCGTGCAGCTGGAGAAGAAGGTGTACTTCCTGCTCAACAAGCCGGACGGCGTGGTCTGCTCGGCCGAGGGGCCCAAGGACAACGAGGGCCGGCCGACGGTGCTGTCGCTGTTCCCGGAGCTGCCGCAGCGGATCTACCCGGTCGGCCGCCTCGACTTTCACACCCGCGGCGCGCTGATCCTGACCAATGACGGCGATCTCGCGGCGGCGCTGACCCACCCGCGGCACGAGATCCCGAAGACGTACCACGTGAAATTCCAGGGCAAGCTCACGGAGGCCGAGCTCGGGACCCTGGCCACCGGGGTCACGCTCGAGGACGGGACCGTCACCCGCCCGGCGGCCGAGGTCAGCGTCATCAAGGACACCTCGACCAACAGTTGGGTGCAGATCACGCTGCGGCAGGGCCTAAACCGGCAAATTCGCCGCATGGGCGAGGCCATCGGCAGGCCCGTGCTGAAGCTGATCCGCGTCGCCATCGGCGACGTCACCGCGGACGGACTGGCAGATGGTGAGTTTCGTCCGCTGACCCCCACCGAGGTCTACGACCTCATGGCGGCCGCGTCGCCGGCCGCGCATCCCGGCGCCAAGGCCCGGCCCCGTGTCGGGGGCCAGGATTCCACCTCCGATGCGGGCGGACGGGCGCGGTCCCGGCTTGCGCCGCGGAAGCGGGCGGGGTAGTGTCCGCGCCCGCTCGTCGTTCAGGACCCGCAGGGTCGTGAAGACAATTTCCGCCAGGACTTCGTATGGCCAAGAACTCTCAAGTTTTGCGCGACAAGAAGCGCGACAAGCTGATCAGCAAGTACGCTGCCCGCCGCAGCGATCTGCGCGACAAGCTCAAGGATCCGAACATCGATCTCGAGGACAAGCTCGCGATCTCGGCGCAGCTCACCAAGCTGCCGCTCAACTCGTGCCCGACCCGCAAGACCCGGCGCTGCATGCTGACGGGCCGCTCCAAGGCGGTCTATCGCAAGTTCGGTCTGTGCCGGAACATGCTCCGCGAGCTCGCCCTCAAGGGCGAACTGCCGGGCGTGACCAAGTCGAGCTGGTGAACTTCTCGCCTGCCGCAGGAGAGTCATGAAGTCCGGAATCCATCCCAGCTACCGCAAGGTCCTGTTCGTCGACGCCTCCTCGGGTGACGAGTGGGTGTCCTACTCGACGATGACCGGCAGCGACACGCGCGCGCACAAGGGCGAGGACCTCCCGGTCGTCCGCGTCGACATCTCGTCGTTCAGCCATCCGTTCTGGACCGGTCAATCGCGCGAGGTCGACACCGAGGGCCGCATGGACCGCTTCCGCCGCCGCTACGGCGTCAAGGGCGGCGCTTCGGCTGCCCCGGCCGCCGCCGCTGCCAAGCCCGCCGCCGCTGCCGCCGCCCCGGCGCCCGCGAAGGTCGAGGCCGCTGCGACCGCCAAGCCCGCCGGCAAGGCGAAGAAGAAGTAAACCCCGTCGGACCCACGGTCCGGCGACGAGCACCACGCGCGTCACGACCTCCGGGTCGTGATGCGCGTTCGCTTTGGGTCGCTCACGAGGCGCCGCGCCGGGTCGCTGCCTGTGTGCGAGGCGCGATCCGGCGAGCATGTCCTTGCGGACATGTCCTTCGCACCTCGTGCGAGGCTCAGGATGGGTCCGGCCCGGCCGCGGTGGGTCGTTGTTGACGCCGTTGTCGCAGGCCGCGGTCTCGGAGCGTGGCCAGGTGAGCGCCGCTTTGGCGGGCGGTCCCGCTGCGCCGCTCGGCCGGTTCATCACATGTCCCGAAGGACAGCCCGTGCGGTCGGCGACTCGTCGGACAGGCCCGCTCGACAGGCGGAAGTCCGGCATGGGCTCAAGTCCAGCACGTCACCGGCGGGCTGCGCCGCTGCTTCCCGGTCGGCTCAGCGCAGCTCGTGGAGAGGTCGGAGCTCGGCGACGCGAGAGGCCGGCGAACTTTGGCCGTGCTCGGGTCGCTCGTCGCGTGCGCCGATGCAGGAGCTCCTGCTCGCGGACGCGTAGGCCGAGCCAGGCTGCTCGTCGCGGGCGTCGACTGCAGGAGCTCACCGCTCGCGGGCGCGCCAGCCGAGCTCCGCTGGCCCGTCGTCCGGCTCGCCACATGTCCCGAAGGCCAGCACCTTGCGAAGCGCCGATGCGATGCATGCTCGCGGGGCGTTTCTGAATGGGCCGGGGCGGGCGAGTTGCGCTGTCCGGCCGACCGCGCCGGACGGCGCTCGCTCACACGCGCAGGACCTGGGCGGCCCAGGTGAAGCCGGTGCCGAAGGCGGTCATCGCCAGCAGGTCGCCGTCCTTCAGTCGTCCGGCGGCGCGGGCCTCGTCGAGGGCGACGGGGATCGTCGCGGCCGACATGTTGCCGTAGCGATCGACGATCGACACCATCTTCGCCGGCGCGATCGCGGTGCGGGCCCGCGTGGCCTCCATGATGCGGGTGTTGGCCTGGTGCGGGATGAGCAGCGCGACATCCTCGGGGGTCACGCCGGCGCGCTTCAGGGCCTCGATCGCACCCTCGCTCATGGCGGTGACGGCGTGCTTGAACACCGTGTTGCCCTCCATGTGGACGGTGTGCGCCCGGGCGGCGACGCTCTCGGCGCTGGCCGGCTGTCGCGAGCCGCCGGCGGGCTGGTAGAGCACCCGGGCGAGCGTTCCGTCGGCGCCCCAGGCCGAGCCGAGCAGGCCGCGATCTTCTTCGCAGGCCGTGAGGATCGCCGCACCGGCGCCGTCGCCGAACAACACGCAGGTGCTGCGGTCCTCCCAGTTGACGACCTTGCTCATCACCTCGGCGCCGATGACGGCGGCGGTGCGGGCGCCTCCGCCGGCGATCAAGCTGGCCGCGAGCTCCATGCCGTACAGCCACCCGGAGCAGCCGGCGCTGACGTCGAAGGCCGCCGGACCGCGCAGGCCGAGCTTGTGCTGCACCCAGCAGGCGGTCGACGGGAACAACGTGTCCGGGGTCGACGTGGCGACGATGAGGACGTCGAGCGCTTCGGGTCCGAGGCCGGCGGCGTTGCACGCCGAGAGCAGCGCCTCGGCGGCCAGGTCGGAAGTCGCTACTTCGGGAGCCGCGATCCGGCGCTCACGAATTCCGGTCCGCTCGACGATCCACTGATCCGTGGTGTCGATCATCGTCTCGAGCTCGGCGTTCGTCAGCACCCGCGGCGGCAAGGCGCGCGCAGTGGCGAGGATCTTGAACCGACGCATGCGTCACCTGCTAGCTCACCCTGCGACTGCGCGGCAATCGAGGAGGATGTGCGGCAGCGCCGTCCGCGGAGGGATGGAGCCAACACACGTCCTTTTGCACGCAATTGCCGGGATATGGCCCCGGGCTGGTACAGTACCGGGGCCATTTTGCCCCTCGCCCGTATGCGCTCTCCTCTCTCTCTCTGCGCAACTCTCCTCGCGGCCTCGACCCTCGTCGCCTGCGCCTCGTCGCTCGACAAGGCCCGGGTCGCACGCAACGCGAATGACGACGTCAGGGCCGAGCAGTACCTCCGCAAGTCGATGGCGAGCGATCCCGAGGACCGCGCCGCGGCGCAGCGTGACTTGGCGTCGCTCAAGTTCGCCCAGGCGCAGGACAAGGCCAAGCAAGATCCCGCGGCCGCCGAGAAGTTGGTGCGCGAGAGCCTCGCGCTGGCCCCGGGCGACGAAAAAGCCGTCGATCTCCTCGGCCGCGTCATCCACGCGCAAGGTCGCCTCGACGAGGCGATCCAGGTGCTCGGCGAGGGCGACGGCAAGTCTTGCGACATGTGCAAGCGCTACCTCTCGGTGTTGCTGCTCGAGCGAGCCGGCAAGCGCGAGGCGGCCAAGGACTTCGAGGCCGCGCGCGCCGATTACTCGCGGGCGACCGAGCTGATCCCCGACGCCACGACGGCGCTGGCGGTCGCGCGCAGCAGCGAACAGCTCGGCGATCTCGAGGGCATGACGCGCGCGATCGAGAAGGCGGTGCCGTTGATTCGCCCCGACGACACCGCGGCGCAGACGGAATTCCTCGGGTTCCGCGAGCGAACCGTGCTGGCGGCCGCGGGTCGCGGCGACGTCGCCACCTGCGATCGTTGGCTCAACTTCTTCCCGCCCGGCGCGGGCGGTGACGGCTGGTACGTGTTGCAGCTGCGCGTCGCGCAGGAGCTGTACCGGCAGAAGAAGGTCGACGTCGCCATCACGCGCGCGCGGACGATGCTCGGCTCGACGCACACCGACACGCTGCCGGCCAACCGCAAGACCGAGTTCCAGCGCTTCCTCGCCGACATCTATCGCCTGCAGGGCGTCGGTTACCTGCGCGAGGGCAAGCTCGCCGAGGCCGACGACAATTTCCGGCTGGCGATGGAGTTCCTGCCGGGCGACGACAAGATCAAGCTGTTGCGGGCGCTGGCGATCGGCGGTCACCACGAGACCGAGAAGGCGCTGCAGGTGGTGAAGGCGCTGCCCAAAGAGACCAAGGGGCACGCGGAGGTGATGGCGATCCTCGAGAGCATGCAGGTCGCCGATCGCCTGGCCGAGGGCGACGTCGACGGGGCCAAGGCCGCGCTCGCGCGCGCGCAGGCGGCCAGCGCGGAGACGCCCGAGGTCCACGTGGCGATGGCCGAGATTCTCTTCATCACCCCGGCGGCGGGCGTCAACAAGGGCATCGTCCGCCAGCTGAAGAAGAGCGGGATCGTCAAGTACCCCAACGACGAGGTCAATCGCTACGGCGAGGCGCTGTCGGAGCTGGCGTGGGCGCGCGAACAAGCGCGCGGGCTCGGCGAGGGCTACCTGTTCCGCGGGCCCGGGATCGACGCGCGCATGGCCAACCTCGACCGTCAGCTGCGCGCCTTTTACCCGTTCCCGGTCGAGTTCAACGCCGACAGCACGGCGATCCTGAAGATCCGCTTCAAGAGCGGCGCGGCGGGCGAGGTCGGGGTCAAGACCGACAGCGGGGAGCAGACGATCCGGGTCCCTGCGGGCAGCGAGGGCGCCGAGGTCATCGTGCGCGACCCGGGCCTGACGTACTTCCGGATCAACGGCAAGGTCTCCAGCTTCGTGACCGAGCCCTACACCCGGGTGACGATCGACCTCTGATGCTCGCGCCGCTGAGCCCGCCGGTGGTCGGCGCCGATCGGCGCTGCACGGCGGGCGGGGCCTGATAGACTCGCCGGCGATGCAGCCCTGTCCCTATCGCAAGATCCGTCCGCTGGGCGAGGGGTCGATGGGGGACGTGCACCTGTGCGTCGACGTGCAGCAGCGCCGCCTGGTCGTGGTCAAGTGGCTGCGAGCGGAGCTGCACGAGGGCAGCCAGGCGGCGGTCCGGTTCCGACGCGAGGCCGAGCTGATGGCGGGGGCCAACTTCCCCGGCGTCATCAAGGTCGAGGAGTGGGGCCTCGACGAGTTCGGTCGCACGTGGATGGCGATGGAGTTCGTCGACGGGCTCATGCCGTCGGCGGTGATCGGGCCGGGCGATTGTTGGTCGGTGCATCGCCTGCTGGCCGGCGTCGGCCAGGGCCTCGACGACCTCCACGGCCTCGGCGTCGTGCACCGCGACCTCAAGCCGGACAACGTGCTGCTGCGCAGCTCGGTCGACGGCTGGGAGCCGGTGATCATCGACCTCGGGATCGCCAAGTGGTTGGCGCAGGAGACCGCGACCGCGAGCGGCTCGGTGTTCGGCACGCCGCACTACATGAGCCCGGAGCAGTGCCGCGACACCAAGAAGGTCGGCCCCGCGACCGATCGCTACGCCGTCGCCGTCATCATCTTCGAGCTGCTGGCCGGGCGGCGGCCGTTCGAGGGCCGCACGATCCCCGAGCTCCTGCGCCAGCACCTCGACGATCCGGTGCCGGAGCTGCAGATCCCCAAGCGCGTGCGCTCCGGGGCGATCCGCGACACCGCGGCCAAGGCGACGTACCCGTCGCCCAACCTCGACGCGTTCATGCGCAAGGCGATGGCCAAGGAGCCGCGGCTGCGGTTCGGCAGCGGGCGCGAGATGGCCTCCGAGTTCGAGCGCGCGGCCAAGGCCGACGGGCTGTGGGAGATCCCTGACCCTTCGGACATGGCGCCGCTGTTCCCGGCGCTGACCCACCCGATGGCCGAGATCATCATCGACGGCGAGTCGCGCCAGCGCTTCGACGTGCGGCACGGGCCGCTGGTGCTCGGGCGTCACGAGTCGTGCCAGGTGGTGCTCGGCTCGCCGCGCCTCAGCCGCCTGCACGCGTGCGTGTACCTGCACCGCGGGCGGGTGTGGGCCGCCGACCTGCACAGCCAGAACGGCACCCTGTTCCAGGGCCGCGCGCTCCAGCCGGGCGTGCCGATGCCGTTCCCGCCGGGCGGCCAGACCGCCGTGTTCACGCTCTACAACCGCAACATCGCCGTCCGTCTGTGCACCACCACGGGGCCGTGAGGCCGCGTCATGGCGAGCGCGGCGGGGGAGGGTGCTTCGGGACATGTCCTGAAGGACAGTCGTGACGGGCGGGACGAGGGCGCTTCGGGGCATGTCCTCGGGGACAGCCGCGAGAGACACGGAGCCGGCGGGCCGGGGAATGTCCTCGGAGACAGCATCGAGGGACGGCGCTCCGAGGCGGCGGGACACTTCTTGAAGGAGAGTGATGCCGCGGCGGTAGCGAATCGAGAGGGAGCATCGGGATATGCTTCGAAGGATAGTGACGCCGCGGCGGTAGCGACTCGAGACGGGGAAGCGTCGGGACATGTCTTGAGGGACAGCGAGGTCGTCGCGCGGGGCGAGGCTGATGGTTCATCGGGACATGTCGTAAAGGACAGCAGCGACGCCGAGCCGGGACCGACGGGGACGCGGCGCCTGGCCGCGGCGTTGCTGTTCGGGCCGGCGCTGGCGTGGGCGCTCGCGGCGGCGGCCGGGCTGGCTTGGGCGGGCGCGCGGGCGGACGCGTGGGGACCGGCGCCGCGCCGGGAGGCGGCGGTGGTCGGCTCCGCGGCGTGCCGCGCCTGTCATCCGGCCGAGCACGCCAGCTGGTCGGCGACCTACCACCGGACGATGACGCAGCGCGCCGAGGGCGAGGCCGTGCTGGCGCCGTTCGCCGGCGAGCACGTCGACCACCTCGGCTTTCGCGCGACGATGACCCGCAGCGCCGAGGGTCGCCCGCACGTGCGCGTGGCGCCGCTCGACGACGAGGGGCGCGAGGCCGGGGATCCGCTGCTCGACGTCGACGTGGTCATGACGGTGGGCAGCCACCGCTATCAGCAGTACCTGGCGCAGCTCGACCGCGGCGGCGGGCCGGGCGAGGTGTGGCGCCTGCCGGTCGCCTGGCACGTCGCGACGGCGCGGTGGATCCCGATGAACGCGGCGTTCCTCGAGCCGGAGGGCGCGCGGGGCGATGCGGAGGCGTACCTGCGTCACCTCAGCCGCTGGAACGACAACTGCGTGCTGTGCCACAACACCGAGCCGCGGCCGGGGCTGGCGCAAGAGACAGGTGGCGCGCCGCGCTTCGACACCACCGTGGGCGAGCTCGGGATCGCCTGCGAGGCCTGCCACGGGCCGGCCGGGGCGCACGTGCAGCGGCACGCCGATCCGTTCCGGCGCCTGCTGGCCGGTGGGGCGGGGGACGGATCGATCGCGCACCCGGGCCGGCTGGTGCCGCGCGACGAGAGCGGGTGTGCGGGCGCTGCCACGGCAATCGGATCAGCGCCGACGTGGCCGCGGTGCTGCGCGAAGGCGACGGCTTCCTGCCGGGCACCGACCTGGCCGCGGTGTCGCGGCCGATCTTCCGCGACGCGACGGTGGGCGGCGAGGCGCTGTTCGCCGAGCGCTTCTGGCCGGACGGGACGCCGCGCCTGTCGGCCTACGAGTACCAGGGGCTGCTGCTGTCGCCGTGCCATCAGGACGGCCGCGAGGGCGGGCTCGGCTGCGACGACTGTCACGCGATGCACGGAGACCGGCCCGACATGCAGGTCCGCCGCGATCGCGCGGGGGCGAAGGCATGTACTTCGTGCCATGTCCTGGAGGACCTGTCCTCGGGGACACGGCACGGAGGACATGGCGAAACGGTCACGTGCCAGGGCTGCCACACTCCGCGGATCACGTACGGATTGCTCGAGGGGATGATCGGGCACCGGATCGCGGTGCCGCGGCCGCAGGCGTGGATCGGCCGCCACGACCAGCCGGACGCCTGCACGCAGTGCCACGTCGATCGCAGCCGCACGTGGGCCGCGGAGGCGCTGCCGCGGCTCGGGTTCCCGGACCCGGGTCCGCTGCCGCCGCCCGCGCCGGACGAGGCGTGGGGCTCGCGGGTGCAGCTCGATCTGGTCGGCGGCGACCCGCTGCAGCGGGTGCTGGCGATCCACGCGCTGACCCGGCCGGAGGTGCCAGTGGCGGTAGCCCTGCGGCGCGCGTGGATCACCGACGCGCTCGACGACGAGTACCCTGCCGTGCGGTGGTTCGCCTGGCGCGCGCTGCGGCAGCTCGCGCAGCCGGAGCAGGCCGCGCGGGTCGACGCCTACGACCCCCACGCCGACCCGGAGCGCCGGGTGCCGGCCGCCGACGCCCTGCGCGCGGCGTTCGGCGGCGGACCGTTCAGCCCCGAGCAGCGCGAGGCGCTCGAAGCCCGGCGCGAGCGCACGGTGCTGTGGATCGGCGAGTGAGGCGTTCTCCAGCCTGGTAGCGAGGCGCGGGCCCGCGACGGAAGATTTGGCGGGCGAGCGGTCGTGGGGCTAGATTCGCCCCGTGCGCGCCGAACGGCACCACCGGCTCTCGCTCGGATTGCTGGCGATCTTCCTCGCCTCGGGGTTGTGGCTCGAGGCGATGATCGGGCTGCGCGCGGGCGGTTGGGTCGACGATCCGCTGCGCCGCGAGTTCCTGCGCCTGGGCCACGCGCACGGCGGGATCCTGGCGCTGGTCAACCTGGCGATCGCCTGGTCGATCGGACAGCTCGGCACGCCCGAGGTGTGGGCCGCGAAGATCCGGATCGCGGGGCTGCTCGGCGCGCTGCTCGTCGGCGTCGGCTTCATGGCCGGCGGGCTCATGCACGGCCCGACCGACCCGGGCCCGCCGATCCTGGTGGTGCCGGCGGGGGCGTTGCTGACGCTGGCGGCGGTGACTGCGACGGCGCTGGTGCGCCCGACCGACCGCGCGCCGGGGAGCCGAGCTCCTCGTGAGTGAAGACGGCTGAGAGTATGTCTCAAGGGATATGTTATAGAGAGCATGCCCCGAAGGACATGTCTCCAGGGACCGGCGAGCATGGGCGCCGGCTTCAAGGCGGATCGCCGGGCGTCGGGTACTTCGCGCCTTCGACCGTGATCAGGCGGACGCGCTCGGGAGAGCACTGACGCGGACAACCGAGCGGCGACACCTCGCCGCAGCAGGGCAAGCCCATGAGCGCGGAGACTTCGCGGGCGACCTCGGCGACTGTGGCGTCGGGTCGGACGCGGATGGCGGGGTCGGAGGTGTCGGCCCAGGTCACCGGTAGGGCGGCGAACGGTTGAAAGAGGTCGCCGGTGGCGACGACGAGCCGCAGGGAGTCGCCGCCGAGCGCCACCGCCCGCGCGATGTGCAGGAGCACGGTCCCGGAGGTCGAGGCGTCGGCGAACAGCGCCACGTCGTCCGAGTCCGGCGGCGCGAACAGATCGACGAGCTTGTACCACCACTCCGATTCGCGGACGTCGGCGACGACTTTCCCGCGGACGCGGATCTCTCCGCCATGCAGGTACAAGTCGAAGGTGTTGCTGATGAACGAGACGGCCAGCGAGCCCGCGACGCGCGGCAGCTCGAGGCCGGCCGGCATGTCCTTGACGAGCGACCAACCGGGCCAGGACAGCAGGGCGCGCATCAGCCCGCGCGTGGTGTCGGCGGACACGCCCGACTCTCGCAGCCAGGGGTAGATCGTCCAGGTGATGAGCGTGTAGCGGGCGACGATGCGACCCTCGTGCGCAGTCAGGACGCCGAGTCGATCGAGGTCGCATTCTTCGTATAGCTTCGCCTTGAGCGTCCGGCTCAGCCCCAGCGCCGCGAGCTCGCGGCCGGCCGGGCACACCTCGCGCCACAGCCGCTCGAACTCCGCGTCCTCCTCGACCACCGGGTAGATGCCCGGGTCCCGGTGGAGGTCGCGGAGGTAGCCGAGGTGCGACGTCACGGTCGGGGAGGTGGGGGCCGGGCAGGCGCGAAGGATCGCGCGCGCGGCCTCGACCGGGCGCTGCGGAGGCGCAGTGGACTCCAACTGCGCGACCGTCGTCGCCAGGGCGGCCTCGTCGTACGGGCGGCGATCGGGGCCGCAGGCGACGCAGAGCGCTGCACCGGCGACGAGGCTCAGGAACGCGCCCGCGGACCTACGTACCATCAAGACATATCGTAGCACCGAGCGCGGGGCGCGGCGATGCCTGCGCGCACGGGGCGTTTAGGACATGTCTTTTTGAACATGTCTTATTGAGCATATTCATTCGACCCAACGAAAACGGCCGGGCTTGCGGGCCCGGCCGTCTCTTGCTCCGCGGTCGCTCAGGAGGGCTCGGCGACGAGGCCGCCCGGGGGCACCGGCGCGGGCTTGCGGCTCGGCTCGCTGGTGGGGACCGGGGCGCTGTTGCGGGCGCGGGTCGGCGGGAGCGGGCGGCCGTCGATGACGGTGGCGACCTCGACCGCGGACAGCACCTCGCGCTCGAACAGGGCGCGGGCGAGGCGCTGGAGCGCCTCGGCCTTGGTGGTGAGCAGCTCCTTGGCGAGCGTGTACTGACGGGTGACGATGTCGTGGATCGTGCGGTCGATCGCCTGGGCCGTCGACTCGGAGTAGTTGGGCGACTGCTGGATCTCGCGGCCGAGGAAGGGCTGGCTCTCGGCCTTGGTGTAGGCGACCGGGCCGAGTTCGTCGCTCATGCCCCACTCGCACACCATCTTGCGGGCGAGGGCGGTGGCGCGCTCGATGTCGTTGCTGGCGCCGGTGGTCTTCTGGCCATTGAAGGCGATCTCTTCGGCGATCCGGCCGGCCATGAGGATGGCGATCTGGGCCAGGGCCTGCTCGCGGTCGAGGCTGTAGCGGTCCTCTTCGGGCAGCTGCTGGGTGACGCCGAGGGCGCGGCCGCGGGGGATGATCGTGACCTTGTGGATCGGGTCGACGGTCTCCTTGGGCAGGCTCATCGCCACGAGGGTGTGGCCGGCCTCGTGCCACGCGGTGGTCCAGCGCTCCTTCTCGGAGATGATGGCGCTCTTGCGCTCGGAGCCCATCAGGACCTTGTCCTTGGCGCGGTCGAAGTCGTCCTCGTGGACGCGGTCGCGGCCGTTGCGGGCGGCCATCAGCGCGGCCTCGTTGACGAGGTTCTCGAGGTCGGCGCCGGAGAAGCCGGGGGTGCCGCGGGCGATCAGGCTGACGTCGACGGTGTCGTCGACCGGGACCTTGCGGGTGTGGACCTTGAGGATCGCCTCGCGGCCGCGCACGTCGGGCAGGCCGACGATGATCCGGCGGTCGAAGCGGCCGGGGCGGAGCAGGGCGGGGTCGAGGACGTCGGGGCGGTTGGTGGCGGCGACGAGGATGACGCCGTCGTTCGACTCGAAGCCGTCCATCTCGACGAGCAGCTGGTTGAGGGTCTGCTCGCGCTCGTCGTGGCCGCCGCCGAGGCCGGTGCCGCGGTGGCGACCGACGGCGTCGATCTCGTCGATGAAGATGATGCAGGGGGCGTTCTTCTTGCCCTGCTCGAACAGGTCGCGCACGCGCGAGGCGCCGACGCCGACGAACATCTCGACGAAGTCGGAGCCGCTGATGCTGAAGAACGCGACGCCGGCCTCGCCCGCGATGGCCTTGGCGAGCAGGGTCTTGCCGGTGCCCGGAGGGCCCATCAGCAGCACGCCCTTGGGGATCCGGCCGCCGACGCGCAGGTACTTCCGCGTGTCGCGGAGGAAGTCGATGATCTCCTCGACGTCCTCGCGGGCCTCGTCGACGCCGGCGACGTCCTTGAAGGTGACCTTGTTCTGGTGCTCGTTGAGCAGGCGCGCCTTGCTCTTGCCGAAGTTCATCGCCCGCCCGCCGCCGGCCTGCATCTGGCGCATGAACACGACCATCAGCACGACGATGAAGATCAGCGGGAGGTACATCAGCGCGAACTGCAGCAGCGCGCTGTCCTCCTCGGGCTCGACGCGGTAGTCGATCTGCTTCTCGCTCAGCTTCTGGTACAGGTTCTCGGCGACGGGGCCGGTGGCCTGGTAGGTCTTGCCGTCGAGGTCGTACGAGATGTCGACGTAGCTCGGGTGGACCGCGATCACCATGTTCGAGCTGTGCTTGAGCGACCCCCAGTCGCGGTCGACCGTCTCGACGAACTTCGCGTACGAGATGTTGACCACCTCGTGGCTGGTGTTGAACATGTTGGCCAGCGCGAGCACGCCTACGATCAGGCCGAGCCACACCAGGAGGGTCTTCGTCTGCTGTTTCACGGTGAGAAGGTTCCAGAGCCGCGCCTGGAGCTTTGCGAGCATAGCGGAAGACGGATCGCCCGGCCAGCCGCGCGGGTCCGGATCGCGCACGTTCGCCGCTCTGCTCGCCGTCCGGGCCGTACCTCGGCGCTACGGGCCCGGATCTCCGCGCCGGGAGCGGCCCCCGCGAGCGTGAGGCCTTGGCGGTCCAGGCGCACGTGAACGCCGGGACGCAGGTGCCAAACATGGGGCCGGAGCACCGCGTCGGTGCCCCCGAGCGCTGCGGCGCGCGCGAGCACGGCGCGGTCGATGTCCTCGATCACGGCCGCTCGCAGCGCCCCGAGGTCGGCGCCCCCGAGGCCGCAGATCCGGCGCAGGACCCGGGTCCGCACCGCTCGCGGCAAGACGTGCAGATCGTCGGTCGACCACCGAGTGGCCGGACCTCGCCGCCGCGCGGCCTCCTCGCGCTCGGCCCAGCCGGCTAGCGCCTCCTCCGCGTCGGCGGCGTGTGTGGCGAGACACACGAGCGCCGCCTCGACGCGCGGGTTGAAGTCCCGCAGCTCCGGCAGCACGCGCTCGCGCACCCGCACGCGCGGCTGCTCCTCGTCGGCGTTGGTCGGGTCGTCGACGAAGGGCAAACCCATGCGCTCGCACAGGGCCCGCGTGGCGGCCCGCGGCAGCTCCAGCAGCGGCCGCAGCCACGGCGCTTCCCACGGCCGCATCGCCGCGAGGCCCTCGAGTCCGCAGCCGCGGGCGGCGTGCATGAGCAAGGTCTCGGCCTGATCGGTGGCCGTGTGACCCAGCGCGATCGCGTCGCACGCGTGCGCCGACGCGAACGCACACAACGCGGCGCGCCGGGCCTCGCGAGCCCGCGCGGGCAGGCCCGAACCTGGCGTAAGGGACAGGCGCGTCGCGACCGACGGGAGCCCGCGCTGCGCGGCCGCCCGCGCGACCGCCGCGGCCTCGTCGGCCGACTCGCGGCGCAGGCCGTGGTCGACGTGGGCGACGATCAAGGCGAGCGCTTCGTCGCGGGCGAGGAGGTGGAGCAGGCCGACGAGCGCGGTCGAGTCGGCGCCGCCGGAGCACGCGACGAGGAGCCGCCGCGGAGAGCCGGCGGCGCGGAGGCTGCGGCGGACCAGGCCGAGAGCGCTGGCGATGGTCGGGTGGCGGGGTGGCACGCGCGTGCGGCGATGATACCTTCCCGCCGATGACCTCGCCCGCAGAGCTCCCCCGCGCCGGCTACGACCTCGCCAGCGTGCAGCGCGATCCGCTCTCGCTCGATCAGCGCGACGACCTCCCGGAGCTCGTGCCGACGCTGCCGCCGACCGCGTTCGTGCAGATCGCCCGCGGGCTGCGCGACGAGGACCGCCTCGACCTGGTGCTGCCGCACGCGTCGCCCGAACAATTGACGGCGCTGCTCGACCTCGACGGCTGGTCGCGCGATCGCCTGGCCGTCGAGAAGGCGCGCGGGTGGCTGGTGGCGATCGTCGACGCGTACGCGATGACGGGCAAGCGGCGCGGGCACCTGCGCAACGTGATCGAGGACATGGACCCCGAGATGTGGACGATGGCGCTGCTGCCCGGCACCGCCGTCTACGAGCTCGATCCGGACGACGTCGAGCTGCGCGACCAGGCGCTGGCGGCCGTCGACGCGCTGTTCCCCTACGAGACGCCCGACGGCGGCTTCATCGTCGCGGTGCCGGACAACGAGCTCGGTCACATGGCCATCCACGTGCTCGAGCGGGTCTACGCCGACGACCTGCAGCTCGGCCGCGACATGACGCTGTCGCTGCGCGAGGCCCTGCCGGCCCAGCTCGAGGAAGATCTGCTGCGCTGGCGCAGCGGTCGCCTCGCCGACCTCGGGTTCGTCGACTGGGAGGAGGCGATGAAGCTGTTCCGCCCGCTCGACGCCAAGTCGGCGCGCGAGGCCGCGGCGGAGCCGACGACTCCGGCCCCGGTGCGCGAGGGCGAGGCGCTGTCGGTGGCTTTCCCGTCGCCGTCGGCGGGGCTGCTCCGGCGGGTGCTCGGCGGGCTCCCGGCCGGCGAGCAGGGCGTGCGCGCGCGCGAGTTCACGTTGCTGGTCAACGAATTGATGTCGGCCCAGCGCAGCGAGCCGGGCGATCCGAAGGCGCAGGAGCGGGCGTTCCACCAGGCCGAGGCGACGGTCAGCCTCGGGCTCGAGGTGCTGCTGGTCGGCCTCGGCCTGCCGCCGGCCGAGGTCGATCCGTTCCTGGCCGGACGGATCGCGGCGCTCGGGCTGCGCGGGGTGTTCCGCGTCGGCTACGGGCCGCTGGCGACGCTGCGCAAGACGGCGCTGGCGCTGCACCGCGAGGGCCGGGTGTCGCTGTCGAAGATCGGGTCGCTGCTCGATCGCCCGTGGGGGCCGGCGCTCGAGGGGCTGTCGCGGTGGTTGCCCGAGCTGCCGATCGAGTCGGCCGGCAGCGGCTGGCGCCCGATCGCGGGCCTGCGCGACGTGGCCCGCGCGACCGAGCTCTTGGCCCAGGCCGGCGCGCTGGCGGCGTTGACGTTCGACCCGCGCGGCTACGCGATCGACCCGCAGTGGGTGAGCCGCGTCGACGAGCCCGATCGCCTGACGCTCGGCGACCTGGTGCGCACGTCGGCGCTGCGCCGGCAGCTGCCCGGGATGTCCGAAGAGACAGCCGCGGCGTTCGCCCCGGTCGACGCCGACGACCTGGCCTGGGCCGCCGACCACCTGTTGGTGAACGGCCGCCTGGCGCCGGCCCTGGCCGCCGACCTGCGCAAGCGCTGCCTGGCGATCGGGGCGCCGCAGCACGCGGAGGCGTTCGTGTCCGCGGTGCTGCTGCGGCTCGAGGTCGAGCTCGGGGCGCTCGAGCGCGACGAGGAGGGCGCGGTCGACCTGAGGCGCGCCGGCGGGGTGATCACGCCGCAGCGGATCGGCGTGTGGCTCAAGACCGGGCTGTCGGCGTCCTGAAGGCCGGCGAGCGGGCTCCGGCGTGGGGAGCTGCTCGTTCGGGCATGCTCGAACGGGCATGCTCGAACATGCATGTTCGATGGGACATGCTCGCAGGAGCATGCTCCATGGGCCAGGCGTAGCGATCCGTGCGTCGCGACCGTCGACCCGGACGAAGTGGTTCGTCGGGCGAGCTCGCGGAGTCGGTTCGCCCGCGCAGGCGTCGGGCAAAGCCGTCGTCGCGCGAGCTCGCGGAGTCGGTTCGCCCGCGCAGACGTCGGGCAAAGCCGTCGTCGCGCGAGCTCGCGGAGTCGGTTCGCCCGCGCAGGCGTCGGGTAAAGCCGTCGTCGAGCGAGACCAGGGAGCCGTTTCGCCGGCGCGGAGTGGGCCAGGTCGTCAGTCCGGCGAGACCGGGAAGTCGCGCACGCGGAGGGCGCGGCCGTCGGCGAGGACGAAGCCGACCTGCACGGCGGCGAAGCGGCCGATCTGGCGCAGCTCGGTGAGCAGCGGGCCGAGGTCGTCGCGGCTCTCGACCGGGATGCCGGCGATCTCGGACACCCGGGCGTTGCGCAGCAGCTCGCGGCCGCGGCTGCGCGAGATCGGGGCGTCGGGGCGCAGATCCTTGACGATCGGCTCGCGGCGCGACTCGTCGAGGCGGAGGCCGAGCAGGGCGTCGGCGTCGATGAGGACCTGCTGGTCGGGCGGGGCGGCGGCGACCGGGATGTTGAACGAGAGCCGGTCCTTGCCGCGGACGACGGTGAGGTTCAGGACCTCGCCCGGGAGCAGGCCGCGCACGGTCGAGACGAAGTGGTTGGCGAGGCGCAGCGGGCCTCGGGGCCGGTGCCGAAGGAGTCGAAGCGCTGACCCTGGGCCTCGACGATCAGGTCGTCCTTGCGCAGGCCGGCGGCGTCGGCGGGGCGGCCGGGCAGGACGCGGCTGACGCGGAGGCCGTTCTGGTAGCCGAGCGCGCGAGCGTCGTCGTCGAGCTCGCCGTTGGGCGCGACCTCGGCGCCGACCTGGCCGAGCGCGCGCCGTGGCCGGCGCGCAGGGCCTCGAGCAGGGCGGCGATGTGATCGATGGGGATGGCGAAGGCGATGCCCTGGGCGCGCTCGAGGGTGGCGGTGGTGATGCCGACGAGCTGGCCGCGGAGGTTGAAGATCGGGCCGCCCGAGTTGCCGAGGTTGATGGCGGCGTCGAGCTGCAGGAGCGGGGTCTGTCGGCTGCGCAGCAGGCCGGTGCGGCCGATCGCGGCGACGATGCCCTGGGCCACGCTGTGCTCGAGCCCGAGCGGGTTGCCGACGGCGAACACGCTCTCGCCGACGCGCAGCTCGTGCGAGCGGCCGCGCGTGGCGAAGGCGAACCGCTCGGCGCTGTCGGCCGGGCGCAGGCGCAGGAGGGCGATGTCGCGGTCGCGGTCGGCGACCAGCAGCTCGGCCGGCAGCTCGCGACCGTCGACGAAGCGGGCGCGGATCGGCTGGGCCAGGGCCGAGGCGTCGGTCACGCCGCCGAGGACACGCTGCTTGGGGTCGCGGATCTGGCCGGCCACGACGTGGTAGTTGGTGAGGACCAAACCTGTCTCATCGACCAGGACGCCGGCGCCGAGAGCGTCGGTGCCGCTGAGGGTGACGACCGCGTCGCGCGTGCGCTCGACGGCCTCGACGAGGCTCGGTCCGCCGTCGCCGCGGACCTCGGGGCAGTCGCACACGGCGGGCGGAGCGACGGGCGGCAGGGCAGGGACCGGCACGGACGGCGCGGGGCTGTCGACAGGGACAGGTGCGGGCGGCGCGGTCTGGATGCCGACCAGCACCGCGACCCCGCCGAGCAGCACGCCGAGCACCGCGGCTCCGGCGGCGATCCACAGCGATTCGCCGCGCGCAGGTCGCGGCTCGGGTCCCGGGGCAGTCGTGGGCATCGTCGGGACAACCTAGCGCGTCCTCGCCGCATTCCCAAATGGCCGCCGAGGGCCGGCGGCGAGGGCGGCGGACGCGGTTCACGGACCTCCGAGGGACGCGCTCGCTCGCCCCGGCGAGGCCGGCGGCAGGCGACGCTCGCTCGCCCCGCAGCCGCATCGGCGAGGCCGGCGGCAGGCGACGCTCGCTCGTCCCGCAGCCGGACCGGTGAGGCCGGCGGCAGGCCGCTCGCTCGCCCCGCAGCCGAACCGTTGAGGCCGGCGGCGGGACGCTCGCTCGTCCCGCAGCCGAACCGGTGAGGCCCAGGGTCAGCGACGCGTTCGCGGGGACCGCTGCGCCCGGCCGGGGTAGGCGACGCGCTCGCTCGGTCCGCCGCGCGGCGACCCGCCGTCGAAGCTGCTCCGCCGTGCGCTCGGTGTCCCGCGATCGGGATCGTGCTTGCGAGGGGCGGCAGCGCGATCGCCGGCCGCGGCCGCGACGCCGGGTCGCAGGCGCGGATCTTCGCCCCCGGCATGTCATGCTCGGGCCGGCGGGCCGATCCGGGCGCCCGCGTGAGAAAATGGCCGCCGGGCGCGTGGTGGCGAGGTGAGCCGCGCGCGCGTTTCTGGCATCCTCTCGCACCTGCGGCGCCGCGCCGCGCCGCCTGCCAATGACACCTCCGGCCACGCACGCAGCCCTGCAGTCCTCGCCCGCTACCCCAGGAACGGCGCTCGAGCAGGCCGTCGGCCTCGTCGCCGGCGAGCTCTCCGAGGTGGACGCGCGGCTCGAGCAGCTGCTGCAGTCGTCGATAGCGATCATCCCCGAGCTCGGAGGCAAGCTCGCGTTCGCCGGCGGCAAGCGGTTCCGGCCGCTGGTCACGTTGTTGGCGCGCGCGCGGCCGGCTTCATCGACCCGGTGCGGATCACGATCGCGGCCGTCGGCGAGCTGCTGCACACGGCGACCCTGCTCCACGACGACGTGATCGACGGCGGCGAATTCCGCCGCGGACGGCCCACGGCGCGCCTGCAGTACGGCAACGGCATGGCGGTGCTCACCGGCGATTTCTGCCTCGCGCGCGCGATGCAGGCGATCGCCTACTCGGGCCGGCTGCCCGCGGTGCAGACGCTCTCGGACGCGGTCACGCGGATGGCCGAGGGCGAGGTGGCGCAGCTCGAGATCGCCGGCGACGCGGCGCCCGACAAGGCCCGCTACTACCTCGTCATCGAGCGCAAGACCGCGGCGCTGATCGCCTGGTGCGCCAGCGTCGGCGGCCTGCCGGCGCCGGAGCGGTCGGTCGCGCTGCACCGCTACGGGCTCGAGATCGGCTACGCGTTCCAGATCGCCGACGACGTGCTCGACTACGCCGGCGACCCCCACGACACCGGCAAGACCCGCGGCCAGGACCTGCGCGACGGCAAGCTGACCCTGCCGCTGATCCTCGCCTGCGAGCGCGATCCCGGGCTCCAGCGCGCGGTCCACCAGCTGCTCGCCCACGGGCCGCCGGTCGACGGCGAGGCCGCCGAGGCGATCGTCGCCCGGGTCGCCGCGTCGCCCGGGGTCGAGCTGGCGGCCCGCGCCGCCGAGACCCACGCCGAGACCGCGGTCGCGCAGCTGGCCGAGCTGCCGCCGTCGTCGGCCCGCGACGCCCTGGTCGAGCTGGCCCGCAGCGTGTCGCGCCGCGTCAGCTGAGCGCCCGGCGCCTGGCGCAAGGCACATGTCGCAAAGTACCTGTCCGATTCACCCTGTCGCTTCCGCCCTGTCCTGACGTTCCTGTCCGAACCGACCTGCCCCGAGGACCCGATGACTGAGCCCGCACCGCTCGCCGAGACCGTCGCCGCGATCGACGCCCACGGGGCCCGCGTGCAAGGCATGTTCTCCGACATCGCCCGCGGCTACGACCGCGCCAACCGGTGGATGAGCCTCGGGATCGACGTGCTGTGGCGCCGCCGGGCGGTCGCCGAGGTGCTGCCCGCGGGGGCCGGCGCGGGCGGGGCGCGGCCGCGGATCCTCGACCTGTGCGCCGGCACGCTCGACTCGACGCTCGAGCTGCACCGCCGCTACCCCGAGGCCGACATCGTCGGCGGCGACTTCTCGGCCGGGATGCTGGCCGTCGGCGAGGCCAAGCTGCAGGGCCCGGCGCGGGCGCGGATCGTCGCCCGCGAGATGGACGCGCACGCGCTGCCCGAGCCCGACGCGAGCTTCGACGCGGTGTTCTGCGCGTTCGGGGCGAGAAACCTCAGCGACCTCGAGGCCGCCACGCGCGAGCAGCTGCGGGTGCTGCGGCCCGGCGGTCGGCTGACGGTGCTCGAGTTCTTCCGCCCGCGCGGGCTGTTCTCGCGCACGTTCCACGCCTGCTACAACCGCACGGTGCTGCCGGTGGTCGGCTGGGCGGCGACCGGCAACCTTGGGGCGTACCTCTACCTGCCGCGCAGCATCGGCGCGTTCGTGACGATCGAGGACTACGGCGCGCTGCTGGAGCGGGCCAATCTGCGCGTGGTCGGGAGCGAGCGGCTGTTCGGCGGGGTGGCCGGGATCGTCCGGGCCGAGCGGCCGGGAGGTGGCACATGAAGTTGGTCGTGATCGTGACTGGGGCGAGCGGGGCGATCTACGCCCGCCGGTTGCTGCATGTCCTCGCGGACCTGTGCGCCGGGACATGGCCGAACGAACCTGCCCACAAGGACCTGCAGGTCGACTGGGTGGCGTCGGCGACGGCGCCGCAGGTGTGGCTGACCGAGCTCGGCGAGCCGATGCCGCAGGAGATCGGGGCGCCGGCGTTCGCGGCCCCGGCCGACGCGCCCGAGGACCGGCCGGTCCCGCCGTCGCTGCCGAGCGCGGCGGCGGCGCGGCGCGAGTCGGGCCCGCTGCGGGCCAGCCCGCCGACCGAGGTGTTCGGCTCGAACGTGCTGGCGCGCGGGGCCCGGGCGCTGAGCCCGTCGGGGACGCCGACGCTGCGCTCGGGCGGGTCGTCGGAGTCGCCGCCGCTGGTCAGCCAGATCCGCCGCTGGGACCGGCAGGACTTCTCGGCCCCGTTCGCGTCCGGCAGCAACGCGCCCGACGCGGTGCTGGTGATGCCGTGCTCGATGAGCGCGCTCAGCCGGGTGGCCCACGGCGGCGGCGAGGACCTGGCGGCCCGCGCCTGCGAGGTCGCGCTCAAGGAGCGGCGGCGCCTGGTCCTGGTCGTGCGCGAGACGCCGCTGAGCCTCGTGCACCTGCGCAACATGGTGGCGGCGACCGAGGCCGGGGCCGTCATCCTGCCGGCCGTTCCTTCTTTCTACGGCGGCATCCAGACGCTCGAGGAGGCGGTCGACACCGTGGTCGCCCGCGCCCTCGACCACGTCGGGCTCCGCGTCGCGCTGACGCGCCGCTGGGGCGCCCCGGAGAGCGCATGACGCCCGCCGAGCTCGCGCGCCTGTTCGACCTGCCCGCCGAGGCCGGCGCCCGCGCTCAGGCGGCCCGCGCGGCCCACTTCGGCCGCCGGGTCCTCGTCCGCGGGGTCGCGCCGCACGCGTCGCCGGCCGTGGCCGCGCTGGTGCGCGAAGGCAGGCCGGCGCTGGTCGATCTGGCGAGCTGGTCCGAAGAGCATGTCGCGCAGGCCATGGCGGATGGGGCAGGGCCCTCGGGACAGGTAGCTACGGACATGTCCGATGGCGCCGGTCCGAACGGGCACGCGAGCGGCGATCCGGGTTGGCCCGAGCCGGGGGCGCTGCGGGCGGGCGACCGCCTGGTGCTGCAGGTCGACCGATCGCGGCTCGGCGCCTACTTCGAGTACCTGAGCCGGCTGGCGACCGCGGCTCCGGAGGGGCTGTCGGTCGCGCCGTTCTGCGCCCTGGCGGGCGGGCTGATGCGCCTGCACCTGATCGCGGCCGCGCGCGTGGCCCTGCCGGGGCGGGTGCGCGTGGAGGCGCGGCACGATCTGCTGGGCATCCGCCTGGCCCAGGTCGCGCTCGGCTTCGGCGCCGACACTCTCGCCGGTCCGCTGGCCCAGACGCGCAAGCTGCCGCTGGCAGGGGTGCCCCGCCCGGACGAGGCGACCCCCGCGGGCCTGGCCGCGCTGATCGAGCGCGCCGGGCTCGAACCTGTCCTTGACGACATGACCTCGGAGACATTGCCATGAGCGAATCCGCCGCCCATCCGTCCGCCGCCCACGCCTCCGACGCCGCCGCGCCGGCGATCCACACCGGCGACCGGAGCTTCGCCGCGATCGCGGCCAAGGTGCGCGCCGGGGTACCGTTAGGCCGCGACGACGGGGTCGCGCTGTACCGCCACCGCGACCTGCTGGGCCTCGGGGCGCTGGCCAACGAGGTCCGCGAGCGCCTCCACGGCGACCGCACCTACTTCAACGTCAACCTGCACATCAACCCGACCAACGTGTGCGAGGCGGACTGCAAGTTCTGCTCGTTCGCCCGCCTGACGCCGGACATGCCGCAGGCGTACACGATGACGGTCGAGCAGGTGCGGCAGAAGGTGATCGAGCGGGCACACCAGCCGATCACCGAGGTCCACGTGGTCAACGGGCTGCACCCGGGGGTGCCGTTCTCGTACTACACGGACATCCTGCGCGGGCTCAAGGAGCTGCGCCCGGACGTGCACCTGAAGGCGTACACGGCGGTCGAGATCCACTACTTCGCCGAGAAGTACGGGATGACCTACGAGGCGGTGCTGCGGGCGCTGATCGAGGCCGGCCTCGGCAGCCTGCCGGGCGGCGGGGCCGAGATCTTCGCCGACCGCGTGCGCCGCAAGATCTGCCGCGACAAGGCCGACGCGCGTCAGTGGCTCGAGGTCCATCGCACGGCCCACCGCCTGGGCCTCCGCACCAACTGCACGATGCTCTACGGCACCGTGGAGACGCTCGAGGAGCGGGTCGAGCACATGCTGGCGCTGCGCGAGCTGCAGGCCGAGACCGGCGGGTTCCAGACCTTCATCCCGCTGGCCTTCCACAACGAGCACAACGACTTCCGCAAGCTGCCCGAGCCGACCGGGGTCGACGACCTGCGCACGTACGCGGTCGCCCGCCTGATGCTTCACAACATCCCGCACATCAAGGCCTACTGGGTGATGATCGGGGTGAAGACGGCCCAGATCGCGCTGAGCTTCGGCGTCGACGATGTCGACGGCACGGTGCAGGAAGAAAAAATCTATCACATGGCCGGCGCAGACACGCCGATGGCGCTGTCCCGCGCGGAGCTGGTGCGGCTCATCCGCGAGGCCGGTCGCACCGCCGTCGAACGCGACACGCTCTACGGGGTGCGCTGGATCGACGACGGGGCGCCGCTGCCGGAGATCCGGATGGACGCGAGCGTGCCGTTCTCGGGGCACAGCGACCGCGTGCAGCTGCCCGTGGTGCGCTGAGCGCCTCCGCGGCGGGGCACGGGGCCGCGCCGAGAGACGCGACGCCGAACGTCGGCGCGGGGTGTCGTCTCTCCACCGCCGGCTCGCGGCACCCGGGATACCTGGTCTTTCAGCCAGGTCATCCGTCGAGGTGCCCGACGGCGATCGGTAGAGGACCGAAG
Organism: Nannocystis pusilla; assembly: GCF_026626665.1. Lineage (GTDB taxonomy): Bacteria > Myxococcota_A > Polyangia > Nannocystales > Nannocystaceae > Nannocystis > Nannocystis pusilla. The sequence goes on along the minus strand of NZ_JAPNKE010000002.1, from coordinate 2,919,383 downwards.
CGGCGAGACGAGGCGCCGCGGACGGAGGACTCGCTCGCGGACGTCGAGCGCGCGGCGCTGCGGGTCCCACTGGAGACTCCCAGGCTCGAGCATTCCGTCGGGCCACGCCGATTCGATGGCACCTGCCGGGCCGGTCCGGGACCCCCGGGATTGCGTGGTGCCCTGATTCCTCGCATTCCTGGGATTGCAGGGAAATGCCTCCTTCCAGCGTCTGGGCGTGCCCCGGAGCGGCGTCTCAGGGCGTTTGGCTGCGGCGGCGAGCACGGAGGAAGGGGGATTCGTCGATTGAAAAAAAAATCAGCCGACGTCGATTTCGTGAGGCGAGCGCTCGGTGCGGATGACATTCATCGTAGCGCCGCGGGATGCGCGTTCCAGGCGCGATTCTGCCTCTCTGAGGATTTCTGGCGGCTCAGTCCGGTGATTGGCGCCACCTCCGCCGTGCTTGCGATCATTCGTGGCAGTATTTGCGGCATATCGTCGCCGTGAATCTTTCCCCGCCGAAGGAATCGGTCGCAAATGGCGCTAGTACGGCGTTCTGGCGGGCGGGCGACCGGTTCCGGTGGTGCGCGCGCCCCGCGATTCGCGGCCCCGGGCCATGACCCGGCACTCCCGCCTTCGCATTCCACGACGGAGAATCATCGATGCATCGTCAAACTTCGAGACGGCCGGATCCGGCCCGCAATCAGGTGACCGCGCGGCTGCAGTCGCTGCTCGGGCGGGCCGTGCCCGAAGCGGGGCGCGGGCGGCCGGGGCCGATTGATCCGCTGCTCAAGCTGGCCATCGTCTGCGCCCTCGCGGGCCTCATCGCCGTGCCGCTTCACTACGGGCTGTCGCCGTTCCTCGTCGAGTTCGACGAGCTGGTGGTCTGCCGGTGCTGCGCGCGGTGCTCGTCACCAGCGGCGCGCTGCTGCTCGGGCACGCGGCGCTGACCCTGTTCTTCTCGCTGCTGTACCGGCCGACGCCGGCGCCGCGCGAGGGCCTGCCGCGCTGCACCGTGATCGTGCCGGCGTACAACGAGGGGCCGATGGTGGGGGTCGCGCTCGGATCGATCCTCGTCGGCGATTATCCGCGCGACCGGCTCGAGGTCCTCGCCATCGACGACGGCTCGACCGACGACACGTGGACGCACATCCAGCGGATCGCGCGCGAGCACCCCGACGTGGTGCGGGCGATCCGGATGCCGAAGAACGGTGGCAAGCGCGAGGCGCTGCGCGCGGGGTTCTCGGCGGCCACGGGCGAGGTCGTGGTCTCGGTCGACTCCGACTCGCGCCTCGACCCGGACGCGCTGCGCCAGATCGTGGCGCCGATCATGGCCGACGCGCGGGTGGCCGCGGTCGCCGGCAAGGTGCTGGTGCTGAACCGCTACAGCGGGCTCATCACCCGTCTGCTGGCGATCCGCTTCTTCCTCGCGTTCGACCTCGGGCGGGCCGCGCAGTCGCGGTTCGGCGCGGTGCTGTGCTGCCCGGGGGCGCTCACGGCCTATCGCCGGTCGGCGGTGATGGCGGTGCTCGATCGCTGGGCGACGCAGACGTTCCTCGGCGAGCCGTGCACGATCGGCGAGGATCGAGCGCTGACGACCTGGCTGCTGCGCACCGGTCACCGGGCGGTGTACCAGTCGACCGCGGTCGTCCACACTCTGGTGCCGACGCACTACGCCGGGCTGACGCGGATGTACCTGCGGTGGGAGCGAGGCAACCTGCGCGAGGGGCTGACGCTGCTGCCGGTGCTGCTGACCCGCTGGCGCCGCGAGGACCGCTGGTGGCCGACGATCGACATCCTGCTCGAGCTCGGCCAGGTGCCGCTGGCGTGCGTGGCGGTGGTGTTGCTGGTGACGCACCTGCTGGCGGCGCCGCTCGACATCCTCCGCGTGGTGGCGACGATCTCGGTGTTCGCGCTGGTGCAGTCGCTGTACACGCTGCGGTCCGAGCGCAGCACCGACTTCCTGTACGGGGTGGGCTACGCGTTCTTCGCGTTCCTGTGCCTGCAGTGGATCTACCCCTGGTCGCTGGTCACCGTGCGCAACGGCCGGTGGCTGACGCGCTGACGGACGCGCCGTGCCGCCGATGCTCGGGTGGCTGCCGCTCGGGGCGGCGGCGTTGTGGCTCGGAGGACATGTCCTTGCGACCATGTTGCTGCCGGGCCCGGAGCCGCTGCGCGAGCGGCTGTGCCTCGGCCTGACGATCGCGCTGGCGGCCGCGTTCGGGCTGGTGGAGCTGCTCGGGGCGCTCGGTTGGCTGACGGGGTCTGCGGCGCTCGTCGGGTGCCTGGGTCTCGCCGCGGCGGTGACGCGACGGGCCGGGCTGGGGGCCGTGCGGCGCGACGCGGCAGGGCTCGGGCGGGTGGCGCTCGCGGCGCTGCGCGGGCCTTGGGCGCTCGCGGCGGTCGCGGGGCTCGTCGCGGTCGGGCTGGCGTCGCTGGCGGCGCTGTGGCTCGAGTCGTGGGGCTGGGACGCGCTGGCGTATCACCTGCCGCCGGTGCACGACGCGCTGCAGACCGGCCGCGTGCGCGAGGTGCCGACGCACGTGGCGTACGTGCGCGCGTATCCGCAGGCGATCGAGCGGGTGTTCACGCTGTGGCGGCTGCTCTTGCCGGACGAGCGGCTGGTCGACCTGGGGCAGCTGCCGTTCGCGCTGGCCGGCGCGGCCGGACTGGCGACTCTGGCGCGGCGCGCCGGGGTGCGAGCGGGGCGCGCGGCCGGGCTGGCGCTGGCCTGGTGGGCCACGCCCGTGGTGATGCTGCAGCTCGCGCACGCGTACGTCGACGTGGCCCACGCGGCGCTGGCCGTGCTCGCGGTGGTGTTCGTGACGGGGCCGGTCGATCGCGGGCGGCTGGTCGGCGCAGCGCTGGCGCTCGGGCTGTTCCTCGGGAGCAAGCCGTCAGCGCCGCTGCCGTTCGTGCTGCTGGCGGCGACGCTGGCGATCCGCGGCGGCCGGCAGTGGCCGGGGGCGCTGGCGGCCGTCGCGGCGGCGCTGGTGCTCGGGGGCGAGAGCTACGCGCGCGGCTGGCTGGTCCACGGCAACCCGGTGTGGCCGGTGGCGCTGCAGGCGGGGCCGATCGCGCTGCCCGGGCCGGTGACCGCGAGCATGTTCTTCGTGCTCCAGACGCCGCCGGGCTTCGCGGAGCTGGCCTGGTGGGACCGGCTGGCGGCGTCGTGGTCGACGCTGCCGGGACCGGGCGCGTACGGCTACGACATGCGGCTCGGGCTGCACGGGCCGGTGCATCTGCTGCTGCCGCTGGCGATCGTCAGTCTGGCCTTCGGGACATGTCGTCGGAGGTCGCTGGCGATCGCGCTGCTCGGGGTGGTGAGCCTGGCGACGCCGGCGGCGTTCTGGCCGCGCTTCACCCTGGCGCTGCCGGGCGCGCTGCTGGTCGCGCTGGCGGCGGGCAGCGAGGGCTGGCCGCGGCGGGGCGGGCGCTCGTCGACGTGTCGATCGGGGCGCTGGCGCTCGCAGGGGTGGTGATGGCGGCGCCGGGGTTCACGCCGGATGGGCCGCCGATCTGGACGCTCGCGGGCGCGACGTCGCTGCAGCGGGCCGAGGCGGCGACGGCGATCGGACAGGCACGCGCCTGGCTGGCGGCGCGCGAGACGATCGGGGACGGCGAGTGCTTCGCGTACGACGAGAGCGTCGAGGTGCCGGGGCTGTTGTGGCGGCCGGACGGTCGCGGCCGGGTGGCCTACGTGCCGCCGGAGGTGGTCGAGGGGCCGGCGCTGGCGGCCTGGCTGGCGGCCGAGCGGGTGCGCGCGATCGCGGTCGATCGCGAGGGACCGCGCGCGGCGTGGTTGCGCGGACAGCCCGAGCGGTTCACGCGGCTGTTCTCGTGCCGCACCGCGACCTGCGAGGTGTTCGCGGTGCGAGCTCGTGAGGGCGCGGCGTCGATCCCGTGAGCCGCGGTGTCGGGTTCCGCTCAGGGGGCTTCGCTCCGCGTTGACCCTGCTCGGAGCGGACTCCGTGCGCGGCCCGTGTGGGCTACGGACGGCGAGTCGGTGGACTTTCTAGGTCTCAGGTCCGGTGACGACGCGGATCAGGAGCGCCGAGCGACGGTCCGGCGGGGCGGCATGGGCCTCGGGTGATGCCGGGACGAACATGAACTCGAGGGATGTCGGGCATGCAGCTTCGAGGCTTTTAGGACATGCTCTCGAGAGCATGTGTCGAATGACATGCATAAAAGGGCATGTCCTGGCGGACATGCCCCTTTATTTGAAGGCACAAATGAGAGAGGCCGCGGCCCCCGGGGAGCGCGGCCTCGCGCGGCGGCGCGTCGCTCACAGGGAGACGACGTAGGCGATCACCGACTCTTGCTTCTCGAACGCCAACTTGGCGGAGACGGCGGCGTCCCACGAGGTGAACTCGCCGAGCCGGACGCGGTGCCACATGCGGCCGGCGGTCTCGCCCGACTCGACGCGGACGTCGTGGCCGTTGCGGCGCAGCTTGTCGGCCAGCTTGGCGGCCTCGTCCTGGCTGGCGAACGCCTTCATCTGCAGCGCGAAGCCCTTCTTGCCCTTGGCGGCCGGGGCGTCGCCCTTGACGGCGGCGTCGCCCTTGACGGCGGCGACGATGCTGTCCTTGGCGGGCTCCTTCTCGACGATCGCGGCGGGCACCGGGGCGGCCGGCGGCTCGACGCTGGCGAGCGGCGGGAGGACCTTGGGCGCTGAGGCCATCGCCGGCTCCTTGCCGGGCGCGGGGATCGGCTTCTTGCTCTTCTTGTTCTTGCCGGGGACGCCGCCCATCGCGGCCTCACGCTCGGCGCGCACGACGTCCTCGTCGCGCGGCGGGACCGCCGGATCGCGGGTCTCCGGCACGCCCTCGGTCGCGGGGTGCTGGAGGCCGTCCTTGAAGCTGTACCCGGCGTCGGCGACCAGCGGCTCGGGGTCGGCGAGCACCGCTCGAGCCTCGTTCTGCGCGACGACCTGGGCGTTGGCGTGGCCGGCGTCGTTGCGCCGCCCGACCATCACGCCCAGCGCGAAGACGAAGCATCCGACCACCGACAGGCCGAAGAACAAAAAGAAGACCTGGCGGTTGTCGAGCGAGAAATCGACCTTTTCCTTCGAGGCGGTCAGCTCTGGCATGGTGGGGCTCCGGCGAATGCCTCCTTGTAGGTCAGGTCCGGTGTGGGACAAAAAATTCGGCGGCGCCGACGATCCGCCTCGTCGCCAGCCGCCGTCCGCCCGACGGCGCCGCGATCGGCGCGGTCGCGCGGGCGGCGGGTGATGGCGCGGCGTCAGTGCCTCGCTGGTGAGGGGGAGCGGCGGCGCCGCGTCGGCGCGGGTCGCAAGTCGCCGACGATGCCCCGGCTGCCGCCGGTCAGCCCTGGTAGGGCTGGTCGAACTCGTCCCAGGTGCCGGTGGGCTGCAGGCCGGTGCCGGGGAAGGCGTCGCGGTGGACGTCGGAGCGCAGCTCGTCGGCGGCGGCTGCGAGCGCCTCGATCGACAGCATGAGGTCGTTCATGACCGGATCCTCGGCGCCCTCGAGGTCGATGAACCACGTGCGCATGAACCGGCAGGCACGCAGGACCTCCTGGCGGTCGTAGACGGCGCCGGAGAGGGCCAGGTCCTCCTCGACCAGGTACAGCCACATGCGCGCGAAGTTGGCGAACATCCGCTGGTGGGTGGCGAAGCGCGGGTCGCCACCGGGCGGGTGGCTGAAGTTGTTCCGCAGCTGCTTGAACGAGAAGGTGCGGACGCTGGCGATCTTGCCGTGACCCTGGCGCACGTCGGCGACGTCGAACCAGTCGGCGGCGGCCGACTTGGCGACCGCGAGCTTGGCGACGAGGAAGGCGTGGTGGATGTCGTAGTGCGGCAGCAGGACTGCCTCGATGTAGTCGCCGACGATGGTGGCGAAGTCGTCCCCGGACAGCAGCAGGGCCGGGTCGCGCACCCACGCCATCAAGAACCAGCTCTGCTGGAACACCTGGCTCTGCTTGATCCGCGCCTCCTGGTAGGTCGGCTCGGAGTGGATGGTGTCGTCGACCGGCGGCGGCAGGAGGGTGCAGGGGTCGTCGTCGCCGGCGAAGCAGGCGTTGTCGTCGGTGCGCATCAGCGGCTGCACGCGCAGGAAGTCGCCGGCGTGCCAGATGGCGATCCGGTCGGCGGCGAGGGCGGTGTGCTGCTGGACAGGGCCGGCCTGGTCGACGAGGAAGTCGGGGTAGTCGTGCCGCTCGTTGCGCAGCTGATGCGAAAACGTCTGCAGCGAGCGCCACTTGAGGCGCATCCAGTTGCAGGCGCGGCGGTAGTACTGTGGATCGCCCATGCCGTCCAGCGGATCGACGCAGTCGGTCATGCCGGCGATGGCGTCGTAGTAGGCCCACAGCTTGCCGTCGTCGCCCGGATCGGCGAGGTACTGGTCGACGACGGCGAAGAAGGCGCCCTCCATGCCCGGCTTGGGCGCGGAGGCCATGCCCGGGTACCACTCGAACACGGAGAGGTGCGGGGCGCCGTAGAAGCCGTCCTCGGACAGGAGATCGAAGGGCAGGCCGAGGCGCAGCTGGGTGAGGTCGATGGCGTGGAGCTCGTCGTAGGCCTGGTGGGCCTGCTCGAGGGAGTCGACGGTGCCGCCGGCGAGCAGGAGCTGACGGTCGTCGAGGAGGTGGCGCATGAAGGCCTCGTCGCGCTCGTCCTGGGCCTGCGGATCGGTGACGTCGAGGCCGGGGGTGGTCTCGGGCCAGGGCAAATGGCCGGGCTGCAGCGGCCGGAACTTGGCCGGGTGCAGCAGCTCGGTGAGCTGGTGCTTCTGGCGCAGGGCGTGGACGTAGTCGACGAGGACGGCGGCCTGGGCGTCGTCGACGTGATCGAGGGCGCGGCGGACGATGGCGTCGTCCGAGAAGCCGACGCGGGCGAGGTCGTAGCCGTCAGGGCTGTGACAGCCGGCGCAGGCGCCCCGGATGCCGGGGAAGCGCCAGGTGTCGAGGCCGAGCTGCAAGGCCTGCTCGAGCTGGTCGGGCCCGAGCGGGTCGGAAGGATCGTAGGGCGGGCCGCAGCGGTCGTCGCCGGCAGGCGGACAGAGGAGCTCGGGCGGGTAGTCGACCGGGTCGCCGGGCTCGCCGGTGGTGCCCTCGGTGGGGTCGCCGGTGGGATCGCCGGTGGGATCGCCGGTGATCGGGTCGCTGGTCGAGTCGACCGAGGTGGTGGGTGTGGTGGTCGAGCCGGTGGGGCCGCTGGTGGCGCCCGTGAGGTCCGGCTCGGTCGCTGTCGCGGCGCTGGCCGAGGCCGGATCTCCGGTGCCGGCCTCCGTGCTGCCGTCGCCGCCGTTGCACGCAGTCCATAGCCATACGCCCGCCGCCACGCCGATGCTCCGCCGCATGCCCCACCTCCGCGGTGTTCACGGTAGCGAGGCCCGGGGCGCGGCGGTAGTGGCGTGGGCTGGCTCGGGTCTGTCTCTCGGGACAGATGATGCCGACGTCCCCGCGCAGCGGTTCAAAGGCGGCGCGCGAAAGCGGGGGCCGAGGGCGAGCGCGGGCGCGCGCGCGCGCGCGGCAGAGGCTGGTGCCGCGGAGCCACAGCGCTGCTGTCTGAAGAGACAGCAGCGCGGCGGCTACTGGACGATCCGCAGCTCGCGGGCCGGGTCGCGCAGGGGCTGCAGCTTCTTGGCCTCGGGCCGCTCGCCGCGGGGGTTGGTGCCGCGGCGGAGGATCTCGGTGGTGGGCGGGTAGAAGAGGTCCCAGGACTCGGTCTTCGCCACCTGGCCGGCCTGGTAGAGCTTGCGCGTGCGGACGACCTTGAAGCCTCGCATGCCGCGCTGCGACACGGTCTCGGCGCCGGAGGCGAGGGCGGAGTCGTTGCGGACGATGGTGTTGAAGGGCAGGACCTCCTGCACGCGCCGCTCGAAGGCGACCTCGTCGAACACCTTGCGCGCCCCGAGGACCTCGACCCGCACCTTGCCGGCGGCGACCCGGGTGTGAAACACGACCGGGAAGTCGAACGAGTTCTTGAGCTTCATGTCGACGTGGCCGTAGACGACGGTCGAGTCGAGGCCCATGTCGACGTAGGCGCTCGGCCGGCTGTGCGGCCGGCTGTGCAGGAGCTCGAGGCCGGCGAAGAAGGCGGCGCCGTAGAGGGTGGAGCTGATCTGGCAGATGCCGCCGCCCACGGTGTCGATCAGCTCGCCGTCGGCGATGCCGCCGGCGTAGCGATATCCAGCCTCGCCGGTGCGATCGCCGACGACCTGGTTGAAGGACATGACGGCGCCCGGCATCAGGACGTAACCGTCGAGCGGGGCGGCGCCGATCTTGAGGTTGTAGGCGCGGTCGGCGTAGTTCGCCTCGGTCGAGTAAGGGGTCTCGAAGGAGGCGAGGACGGCGCCGATGTCGAGGCCGTCGGCGATGCTGGCCCAAGGGTCAGGTACTTCGGGACCTGGCTGAGTGACCAGGTCGATGCGCTCGGCGCCGGAGGCCAGGCCGACGGCCACCGCCGACAGCGAGTCGAAGGCCGAGAGGCGAGTGCCGCGCTGGGCCGGCAGGACGCGCCGGTTGTCCATGTCGAAGCGAGTGGCGAGGCTGGGCCGCTCGACCTTGGGGGCGAGGGCGAGCAGCTGCTCGAGCGCGACGTCCTCGTTGAAGCGGAACCCGGGGGCGAGGTCGACGTCGCCGCGCAGGGCGCGGTCGCGGGCGCGCAGGTCGGCGAGCAGGTCGCCGCTGTGACCGACGCGCAGGGCGGCCGCGATCGCGGCCTCGGGCGCGGGGACGGCCCCGAGCGCGCGCGCGGTGGTCTCGACCTCCACGCCGGGGGCGGCGAGCACGAGCTTGCGGTCGAGGGCGGTGAGGACGGCGGTCTCGGCGATCGCGGGCAGCTCGGTGGCGGTCAGGCCGCCGACCTCGTGGCCGCCGAGGCGCACGCCGGCGACGACGTGGTCCTGGTCGCGGGCCGCGGCGAAGTCCTGCCAGAGAGCCGCGGCGACGGCGGCGAGGCCGATCGCCATGGCCGTGGATTCGAGCACCGGCAGGACGCCGAGACGACGTCGACGCGCGACAGGGGCGGTCTCGGGCGCTGCGTCAGAAGTCTCGAGGAGCTCGAGCGCGGGCGCGGCGGTCGGCACGAGCGTGCGCGGCTGGGCCCGGCGAGGGGCCAGCGTGCGGGCGGCCGCTGCGGCGCGCGGGGCTGGCTGCGACATACAGGGGGACGCTAGGCACGTCCGCGGCGGAAGTCCAAAAAACGGCGAAACAGCGGGCGCGATGGCTGGCGACTTACTCGGGCCGCCGGGTCGCAAGGGGTGTAGGGAGTCGGCGAGGTCGCGCGGCAGGTCGGAGACCGAGGCGGGGGCGCCGGGGCCGATCTGGAGGGACGCGCGGGCCGGGGTCGCTTGTTTCCGGGTCGGCCGCGGACGGCGGGAGCGAGGTTGCCGGAACCGGTCGCCCCGGGCGGCGTCCATCCGCGGTATGACGAGCCCCGTGGCGCCCGCCGAACCCTCCGGTCCCCCCTGGTTATGGTCCGCGTTCGCGCGGGATCCCCGTGCGCAACAAGCTGCTGGTCGCCGCGGTGATCGCCAACCTGGCCGGCATGATCGCGGCGGTCTACCTGGCCCGGCTCATCCGCGACGTGCCGGCCGAGGCGTCGATCGAGACCATGCTGCTGGTCGGGTACTACACTGCGATGTGCGCGGTCGCGGTCGCCGACGCGCTGCTCGTCGACGAGTTCATGTTCGGGGGGCGTTCCGCCTGACCCATCTGCAGGGCAAGGACCCGAAGTACGCCAAGGCGAGCGACGAGGCGGCGATGGTGGCGGCGACGATGCAGCGCTCGTCGGTCAGCTTCCCGATCGTGTTGTTGCTGTCCGGCGGGCTGACGTACCTGCTCTTCAACTTCGTGAACCAGGACTTCAACTCTTATTACCGAAGGGTTGGAATTCACGTCGGTTCTCTGCGAGGGGATGACCCCGAGAATCAGCCCCGCCGGCTGCAGGCGATCGCCGAGCTGTCGGTGCGCCGGCACCCCACGATCGTGCCGACCCTGCGCCAGCAGTTGGCGCGCGGAGGCGAGGTCGGAGCGTGGGCGGCCTGGGCGCTGGGGCGCTTCATCGACGTCACGTCCGAGCGCAAGGCCATCCTCGGCGACCTGCGGGCCGCGTTGAAGTCGCCGGACCCGAGCCTCCGGCGCGAGGCGCTGATCTCGCTGGCGCGCTACCAGGATCGCGAGGTGGCCGACCCACTCGTCGGTGAGCTCGAGCGCGACCTGGCGGCCGGGGTGATCGACCGCCGGCTGCTCATCGCGGCCGGGTACATCCAGGTGCCGAAGCTGTTGCCGGTGTTGCAGCAGGTTCTGCAGCGCGGCGACGAGAGGGCCCAGCGGGTGGCGGCGTGGGCGATCGCGCAGCACCGCGACCAGCGCGAGGCCAAGGACCTCGACACGATGCTGACGGATCGCCTGCCGTCGGCCGCGTTCCCGGTGCGCTGCGCGATCGTGTTCAGCCTCGGGATCCTCGGCAACGAGCGCGCGAACGTGCCCCTGATGCACGCGTACGACACCGCGACGCCGGAGGAGCGGACGACGACGTGCCCGGTCGAGGTGGTGTACCTCCGGCCCGACGGTCAGCAGGACCACTTCGACCTGCTCCTGCCGGTCGACAACTACGAGAACCACATCTTCAAGGGTTTGGGCCAAATCCGCGCCACATCTCCAGAAATTCGCGCTGAGGTCGAGCCGTGGCTGGAGCGCCTCGTGGCCGCGCACAAGGGCGACGGGACGCTCAAGGCCGAGCGCGCGCAGTCGCTGCTCGACGGGATCCGGAGCGCGCGCGACGACTCGAAGTTGGCGGCGCCGGAGTAGGCGCCGCGGCGCTGGAGCCGGTACAATCGGTGTGCGCGAAAGAGCACATCGACATGCACCGCTTCGCTTTTCCTGTCCTCGCGTTCGCCTCGCTCGCCATCACCGCGACGGCGGCGTCCGCCCACATCGCCCTGAGCTCGCCGTTGCCGCGGCACGTCGAGCAGAAGTCCGGACCGTGCGGGGTGGGGCCGAACGACGCGCGCGGGGACGAGGTCGCGACCTTCCAGGGCGGCGAGACGATCATGGTCCGCTGGACCGAGACGGTCGACCACCCGGGGCACTTCCGGATCAGCTTCGACAACGACGGGCACGACGACTTCGGCGACCCGGCGGGCTACGACGACTTCTACTCGAACCCGGCGGTGCTGGTCGACGAGATCGCCGACAAGAGCGGGCCGCAACAGATGTACGAGCAGGCGGTGACGCTGCCGCTGATGAGCTGCGACAACTGCACGCTGCAGGTCATCCAGGTGATGACCGACAAGCCGCCGTACGAGGTCGGGACCAACGACCTCTATTACCAGTGCGCCGACATCGTGCTCATGGGCGCGGCGGAGACGACCGGGGAGGAGACGACGGGCGAGGCGACGACGGGCGAGGCGACGACCGGCGAGGAGAGCACGGGCGAGACGACCGGCGTCGGCACCACCACGTCGGGCGAGCCCGGGACCTCGACCGGCGGGGACACGCAGCCGACCACGGGCGGCAACGTCGGGACGACGGCCGGCGACGGCACGACGGGCGACGGCACGACGGCCGCGAGCGGCAACGACAGCGAGGGGACGGGCAGCGCGACCGAGAGCATGTCGGGGGGCGAGGGCGGCTGCGGGTCGTGCCGCACGGACGGCGCCGGGGGCAGCGGCGCGGCGGCGGTCCTCTTGTTGCTGCTCGCGCGCCGGAGGCGGCGTGCTTAGCACCCGGCGCGTAAGCAGGCAGCCTCCTGGCGCGGGATGGGTCGGTCTGGCGCTGGCCGTGTCGTGCCTGCCTGCGACGGCCCTGGCGCACATCCGCCTGATCGAGCCGGCTCCGCGCCACGAGCAGCAGAAGGCCGGGCCCTGCGGAGCCGGCACCGACGACGCGCGCGGCGAGGCGCCGAGCACGTTCCGGCCCGGGCAGACGATCACGGTGCGCTGGCAGGAGACGGTGCCGCACCCGGGGTACTTCCGGATCAGCTTCGACGCGGAAGGACAGGACGCGTTCGCCGATCCGCCCGCGGCCGGCGAGCGAGGCGACCCGGCGGTGGTGTTGGTCGATCTCATCGCCGACAAGGACGGGACGCAGACGTACGAGCAGGCGGTGACGCTGCCGGACGTGAGCTGCGAGCGCTGCACGCTGCAGCTCGTGCAGGTGATGACGGACAAGGCGCCGTACGGGGACGGCAACGACCTCTACTATCAGTGCGCCGACCTCGTGCTCAGCGAGGACGCGCCCGAGACGAGCGGGGCGCCGGCCGAGGACGACGCGGGCGGCTGTCGTACGGCCTCGGCGGGGCCGCTGGTGCTGGTGCTGGTGCTGGGCCGACGGCGCCGGCGAGCGTGAGGCGGCGAGCGGCGGAGCCGGCGGGCGAAGATGCCGAGCGCTCGACAGGCCCGGGACGGCGAGCCGGATCGAGCGGACGGGCGAGCGTGCAACCGCAGCGCGAGCGCGCCGGCGACCGGTTGCTGCCAGCCTTCCGGTCGTCGCGGTCGCGAGAAGGGTGTCGGCGGGGGAGCGGCCAGGAAATGCAGCGCGAGGCTGCTGGTGGCCGATTTGGCCGCGGAGCCCGGCGAGCGCTCGCAGCTCGGAGGGGCCGAGCGCGCCGGTGAAGCGGGTGCCCACGGCCATGAACAGCCGCTTGAGCGCCCACACGAGCGGGCGATCTTCGGTGTCGCGCAGCCAGAAGTCGGCGCACAGGGGCCCGACAGCGGGCGTGCCAGGGAATACAGCGCGAGGCCGCTGGTGGCCGATTTGGCCGCGGAGCCCGGCGAGCGCTCGCAGCTCCGAGGGCCCGGCAGCGGGCGCGCCTAGAACTGCAGCGCGAGGCCGCCGGCGGCCGGCTTGACGCGGACGCGGGCGGTCCAGTTGTCGCGGTCGCGAGTGAAGCGCTCGTAGCGGACCGCGCCGACGGCGGTGAGCGGCATGCCGACGAGCATCATCAGGGCGCCGGGGATGAGGAAGTGGAGGCCGGCGTAAGGGCCTCCGGGGGCCGGGCCCTCGGGGACGGGCTGCGGGTTCATGACGAGGAGGGCGCCGATGATGGTGGTGGGGATCCCGAAGGCGAACAGGCTGGCGCCGACGATCAGCGACTTGAGGCCGCGCGGTCGCGGGTACTGCACGGCGAGGTCGGTCGTGCCGGGGTCCTGACAGGGCGTGCCGGCCGCGGCCGAGCGCACCGGCAAGCGACAGGAGCGGAGCTTCGCGGTCGCGGTGGTCGGGGCGAGCGCGACGAGGGCAGCGAGCGAACACAGGCACAACGCGCGGCGCATGAACAGCTCCCGTGGAGAAGGGCAGAAGTCTCGACCGCATCAGCGTCCGCCATGCTCGTGCGATCTGCAAGCGGGCAGTAGCCGGATGCGCGGCTCGCCGAGGCGTGCTACCGATGCGGCGTCAGGAGAGCCCCATGATCCAGCAGGCCCTACTTCGCACCCTCACCCTCGCGTTCGGCACCACGGTTCTGTTCGCTGGGGGCTGCAAGGACACCTCGGGAGCCGGCTCCGGCGTGCCCGGGCCCGTCGCCGACCCGGCGGGGACCGCAGGCGCGGGGGTGGAGGCGCGCAGGCGCCGGTCGAGGCGACGCCCGAGACCACGCCCGTGGCCGCGACGGCCGGCGATCCGGCCTCGCCGACGAATCCGCCCGCGTCGGGCGACTCCACGACGGTGTTCGTCGAGTGCACGACGCGCTCGAGCATGTGCACGCGCGAGTACAGCCCGGTCTGCGGCAAGCTGTCCGACGGGGCGCGCAAGTCGTACTCGAACAAGTGCGTGGCTTGCAGCGATCATGCGGTCGTCGGTTACTCGCCCGGTGCGTGCCCCGAGCCGCCGCCGACTTGATGCGTCGCGCCCGATGATTTCGCCCGTCCTCGCTCGTTCTCCGCCACGCGGCGGCAGCGTGCCTCCTCGCGCCTGGAAAGCCGATCGGCTCCCGGCGCGAAGGTCGAGATGACCCGGGAGCGGCGCCCGGAGAGCTGGGCCGCCCCGCGAGCAGCCCACGTGTTCGTGACTGCCGAGCGACCGCAGGTCGGCGAGGTTGCATGGCCCGGGAGCGATGCACTATCCCACGGGGGTGATCGGCATGCTCCTCGCGGCGCTGGTGACCGAACCAGCGGCGGCGCCGGTGTTGGAATGGCAGGCCCCACCGTCCTGTCCGTCGGCCGCCGAGGTGCGCGAGCTGCTGCTTTTCTATCAGCAGGTTCCGCGCCAGCGGCCAGACATGACATCCGAGGCGACCGTCACGGCGACGGCGGACGGCTGGGCGCTCGCCCTTGGAGATCGCCGCTCCCGAGGGCGGGGAGATCGGCAGCGGTGGAACGACTCATCGGGGGACGCTGGCGGCGTCGGTCCCGCCGCGCGCGACCGTCCGAGTCGGATGCGGACGCCGCGCTGGCTTGCCTGAGCGGGGCGTATTGCGATCGTGCAGGGCAGTCCGGGGGCTCGGGCTGGCGCGAGGGCGAGCGCGAGGAGGGGCGCTCGCGGCGCCTGTCGGAGCGTCGGGGCGAAAGAAATTCCTTGACCGCCAGGACCCCTTCGAGGATGCTCCGCGCCCGCCCCCCAGGCGGGAGAGGCCGCGTTGGCCAGCGCCAACCCGGTCCAGGTGCGCCACTTTAGCTCAGTTGGTAGAGCAGCTGATTCGTAATCAGCAGGTCTCCGGTTCGAGTCCGGAAAGTGGCTCCAAGCTGAGGCGAGTTCTGACCCCTCCCGCAAGGGAGGGTTCCCCTCTCAAAGGGGAGCAAGGACCCCGTTTCCACCCTGGCAGAACGCGCTAAACCGCGTCTATGCCGGTGGAAACGGGGCTTCTTTGCGAGATTTCACGACTTTCGGAGATATGGGGTCGCCGGACACTCGTCCAGGGTCTCCGTGCAAGGACCGACTCTCGGTCAGTTTGCCCCGTCTTACCTGAGCTTATTCTCACGAGGTCGCGCGAACGACGATGCGCGACTATCGGCGGTACGGCGCCGACATCTGCGCCGCGCCCCGCAACGTGAACTCGGAGGGTCAATCCTGAGCGCGATCGGGGGCTGCGGCTGGACGTGCTCTACGCCGCGATCGAACACGCCGCGCTTCTTGGTCGCTCTCGCGGGCTGGCCGTCAGAGTCGACGAACTCCTCGGGCAAGCGCGGGCTCGTATGACTCAGGCGAGCAGCGCGTCAACGGCCGACCGGGCTTCGTCGCGTCTGTCCGAGACGTCGTCGTAGGTCAACGTGGGCAGCGACGCGGCTCGCTCCGGCGCGAGTGCCTTCGCGAACCCGATCACCTGGATCAGATGCCGCTCATCATGGGTCCGTCCGGTTCGCGTGACGGCGTCGTCGATCTCGACGTAGAAGCGCAGCGCCGGCTCGAGCGCGGCAGGATCGCCGATCAGGCGCAGCGCCTTGAGCAGGTAGTAGACGCGTTCGCCGGTGTCGCAATTGGCATTCGCTTCGGTCAGGGCGGCGAAGGTCAGCAGCCCGGCGAGCGGCCCGACCGACTCCCTGCCGTGGCGCACGAGCTCCTCGACGCCGCTGGTCGCGTCGTCGTCGTCGTAGGTGTTCGAGATCCGCGAGAGGGCGTGGGAGATTCGTGGATTCATCCTGGCGGATGGTATGCCGGGAGCTGCGCGAACCCAAGCCGGCGGCGCGTCGACGAGTCTCGCGCGAGGTCTCCGGCGGGGTACAGGGCTGCCGCATGGCGACCCATTACGACGCGCAAGGGTTTCGAGGGAAGGTGCGCATGAAGCCCGTCTCGATCCCTTTCACCACTGCGCAGCTGAAGAGAGGCGCGCTCGCGGCGACCTGCCCGTCGGTGCGGTCGTCATCGGCGTGGCGATCACGATGACGACCGCGCTCGCGTTCAGCGGCACGAGCACCGGCGTGACGATCAAGGCCGGCACAGGGCGGACGACGACGGCTTCTCCCGGCCACGCAGGCCAGCGGCGGCGTGGGCAGCAAGCCGATCGCCGCAGCCGGCGCGCTGGTCGGCACACGTCCCGCGGGCGGGGCCGGGTCCGTGCTGCTGGTGTTCGCGGCGACGGGCGGCGGGGCGGTGCGCCGGGCTGATTCTTGATCAGTAGGTCTCCGGTTCGAGTCCGGAAAGTGGCTTGAAAGTTCCTCCGCCCGAAGCGACCTCCTCGCGGCTCCGCGACGGAGGTCGCTCGCGTTTGCGGGGTCGACATCGGTGTCAGTCTCGCCGCGTCGTCGACGCGCGCTCGCGTTGCAGCGTCGGGGCCACGGACATGCCCGAAGCGACATGTCCCCTGGAGCTCGCGGCGGCGCGGGTCTCGGCGCTGCCGCGGTAGATGAGCAGGGCGACCGCGCTGCCGGGTCGTGAGCCGCCGTCGCGGAAGTGGGCCTGGACCTGCACGCGCCAGTGGAGGTCGTCGTGCTTCTCCATGCGGCAGGTGAAGCCCAGCATCGCGTCGTCGATGGGCCGCTGGTTCGGGACGTCGGACGGGAGCACGACCCACCACCAGTCGCCGACGCGGGTGCCTTCGTACACGCGGTAGAGCTCGCCGTCCTGCACGTTGGCAGCGTAAGCCGACGGGATGGGTCGCGCCGTCGGACAGTCAACGGCATCCGCGGCGATGCGCTTGGCGTCACTCTGATTCACGGCTCACCTCCTATGCGGCCACTACGGTGGAAAAGGCCGCTTTCCCGGCAAGTGACCCCGGCTAATTCGCGGCGCGGCGGGCCGGCCGCTGGCGCCGGCGCCGTGCAGGCCGAGGATCGGCGCGGGTCGTCCGCTTCGCCGCCCGGCGCGGTGCTCTCCTCGCGGCATGGAGCGGCGGCGCGGCGGGTCCGGCGGTGTCGAACGGCCGCGCCGATCCGCGCGGTGGCTGTGATGCACGCGGTGGCAGGCCGCGAGGTGCGGTGAGGTGCTCGCGACGGCCCGGCGTGTGAGGGCGCATCGGCTTGTCGAGAGGACATGTCTTTTCGAGCATGCCCGATAGGACATGCGTGCGCGGGGTCCGAAGCTTGCGGGCGACGGCGACGCGTGGCGCGGGCTCCGAAGCTGCGGCGACGGCGACGCGTTGCGCGGGCTCCGAAGCTGCGGCGACGGCGACGCGGTGCGCGGGCTCAGAAGCTGCGGGCGACGGCGGCGCGGAAGTAGTTGAGGCCGAACTCGTCGTCGAAGCCGCGGGCGTACTGCAGCATGAGGTCGATGGCGTCGCCGTAGCCGAGCTTGAAGCTGGCGACGAAGCTGGCGCCGACGCCCCACTTCAGCATCTGGCGGGTGAACTTCTCGCCGTTCGCGCCCCAGGCGGCGCCGAGGTCCATGAAGGGGACGAGGGTGAGGCGGCGCAGGAAGCCGGGCAGGGTGCCGAGGCCGCGCTCGACGTCGGCGAGCGGGATCCGGTACTCGACGTTGAGCACGCCGTAGTAGCGGCCAGGGAACGCGAACGGGCGATAGCCGCGCAGGTTGCCCCAGTCGCCGTAGGGGGCGCGGAGGAGGAAGCTGCGCAGGACCTCGTTCTGCTGCGAGGTGCCGCCGATGTAAAACGGCGAGCGCCGTCCGAGCGTGCCGGCCGAGGCGCCGCCCTCGAGCGAGATGCCGAGCACCTGGTGGCCGCGCCACGGCATGCGCAGCATCTCGACGTAGCGGCCGGTGAGCCAGATGTCGGAGTAGCGGCCGCCGAGGTGCGGGTCGATGAGGTTGACGGTGATGCTGGCGGCGCGCCCGGTCTCGTTGCCGTAGGCGTAGCGGGTGCCGCGGCGGCTGTCGTAGTCGAGGCCGAAGGCGACGGAGCCGAGGCCGCCGAGGTCGGGCAGCGTGGAGGACGGGGCGTTGGGGTCGACCGCGGGGGCGTTGTTGACGTTGGCGTAGTGGGTGTACGCGTAGCTGATGCTGGCGTTGGCGTTGTGCACCGGGTGGCGCACGACCGGGACGCTGATGGAGCCGCGCGCGGTGGTGATCCGCTCGTCGTAGCCGCGCTGCAGGTAAGACGGGGGCGAGGCGCCGGGGGCGAGGTCGTCGGGCGGGCCGTACTCGTAGCGCTCGAAGCTGCCGCGGCGAGCGTAGTCGCGGCTGACGAGCACGCGGAAGGTGGGCAGGAGGCGCGACCACTCGTAGACGATCGAGCCGCTGGGGGCGCGGAAGGCGGTGTTGTAGCCGCCGTTGATCGAGAGGCTGTGGAACTGCAGGACGTCGCTGACGCCGATCGAGGCGCCGATCTCGGTGCCGAAGCTGCCGGAGGTGGCAGAGGCCAGGGCGGAGGGGAAGATCGTGCGCGGGAAGAAGGTGCGGTAGGCCTTGTAGCGCTGGCTCTTGAGGCTGACGGGCCGGCCGCGATCGCCGACCTCGTCCGGGGTGGGATCGTCGATGGTCGGCAGCGGATCTTGCACCGGCATGGGCTCGAAGAACTCGGCAGGGTCGAGCTTCATGACCCAAAGGTCATATCCGTGGGCGGTGAAGCCGAGGTAGACCAGGCGCTTGCCGTCGTGGCTGACGACCGGCTCGAAGGCGCCGCCGAGGACGTTGGTGACCTGGTGGACGCGGGCGTTGGCGACCTCGTAGGCGTAGATGTTGAAGACGCCGTCGCGGTCGCTGTTGAAGAGGACGTACTTGCCGTCGGGGGTCCAGCTCGGCTCGCTGTCGAGGAAGCGGTCGGCGGTGGCCCGCACGGTGGTCTGCGACTCGCGGTCGTAGATGTAGATGTCGCGCATGCCGCCCTCGCGGAAGGCGGAGTAGGCGACCTTCTTGCCGTCGGCGGACCACCGCGGACCCGTGACGATCTGGATCCGCTCCATCGGCGCGACCTCGGTGACCTCCTTGGTCTCGATGTCGAGGAAGGCGAGGCGCGCCTGGGCCGAGTCGTTGCGCGAGAAGACGACGGTGCGACCGTCGGGCGAGACGTGCGGGTCGCGGGCGCGAGCGCCGAAGGTGAGCTGCTCGAGGTCGCCGGGGTTCTGCCGGACGTTGCGCGCGCCCTTGGCCGGGGGCCGCCAGCGCCACAGGTCGGTCCACGAGTAGCGCAGGTCGTGGACGCCCCAGATCTCGAAGACCATGTCCTCGGAGACGCCGACGAAGGAGCCCGAGCCTGCGTCCTGCAGCTCGACGATCCGCTCGACGCCGACGGTCTGGCCCTGCTTGCCGATGCCGATGCCCTCGCGGAGCGCCCCGCCGGTGCTGCGGATCCGCCGAATGCCGGGGTTCGAGTGGCCGTCGTCCTCGAAGTAATAGATGTGCCGATCGTCGGGCGACCAGAACGGGTGCCGCACGAAGTTGCCCGAGGCCTGGGCAGAGGTGGTGAAGGTGATCCTTCGGCCCTCGCGGATGCCCCGCGCCCGGATCGCGCGCGCCTGGCCCTGGAAGCGGCGCACGGTGTCGAGCTCGAACTCCTCCCACAGCTTCTCCCAGCTGACGCCGAGGACCTTCTCGACGGCGCGGTTGATGGCAAACGGGAGGGTCTGGCCGCCGTAGACGTGGTTGAGCTCGGCGAGCTTGTCCTCGCCGTAGCGGTTGCTGATGTAGCGCAGGAGGTAGAGGCCGTAGAGGTAGACGCTGCTGCCGTGCGGGAAGATGTTGGCGCCGGAGGAGACGCGATCGATCGGGATGAAGCCGTGCTCGAGGATCGGCGCCCGCAAGTACATCTCCCACTGGGTGTGCCGCCCGCGACCCTGGCTGGTGAGCCGCGTCTCCTCGTGGCTGGCGAGGCCCTCGACGAACCACCGCGGCTGAATGACGTTGGGCTGCCAGACCTTGCCGGCGCGCCCGAACCCGAGCAAGGCGTTGATGAGCCGCGGGACGCCGTGCGTGGTGTCGAGGTGGATGATGTGCGTGTATTCGTGGGTCAGGAGGATGTCGATCCAGTCGTCGTATCCCTCGAGCACGGACATCGAGTCGGGAGCGGTGACGTAGGCGACGATCCGCGGGTAAGGGCTGGTGTTGGCGAGGCCGTTGGCGGCGTCGGTGTGGTCCTGGTAGACGACGTGGGTCTTGAGCCACGGGGAGTGCGAGAGGCTGGTCGAGAGCCGCTCGTGGGCCCGCTCGAGCACCATGGCGGCCTTCTCGGCGGCGTACTCGTTGCCCTGGTAGTAGTGGACGTAGAAGTGGTCGGTCTCGAGGGTGCGCCAGCGTGGGTCGCGCGTGGCGGCCCACGCTGGCCGCCAGACGAGGCAGGCGAGGACGAGCCCGAGCAGCGCCAGAGCCCCGCGCAAGCGGCGAGGTGCACGGGCAGGGCGCAACGCGGACACGGGCGCCAAGCCTAACAGGACGCTCCGCCGGCCGGGACGCGAAGCAGCGGCGAGAGGGCGTGCGCGAGGTCGGTGGCGCGCACGATCCGGCGATCGTGATGCGCGCGGCGCCTCGGGCGCGGGCCTGGCGAGGCGGTCGGAGCCGCGGCGTCAGCCGGCCTCGCGGGGCGCGAAGGCGAGGACCCCAGGGGCCGCGTCCTCGCAGTGAGGCGCTGCGGGGATCCACCGCGCGAGGGGAGGCGCCAGCCGGGGCGCGGGGGTCCGAAGCCGGGCGGGTAGTTGCCGTGGATCGCTTCGGGGCCGCCGACGGTGCGAAGCGGCTGCGGCGATCGGCGGGGTGCTTCGGGGCCGCCGACGGTGCGAAGCGGCTGCGGCGATCGGCGGGTGCTTCGGCGAGTGGATGAGCGGCGGGGTGCTTCGGGCGCCGACGGCGGGGTGCTTCGAAGTCGCGGCGGAGGGTGAGCGACGCGCGGCGATCACGTCGGCGCCGGCAGAGTGCTTCGAGGTCCGGCGCTACGACGCGGCGGAGAGCGAGCGACGCGTGGCGTTCACGTCGGTGACGGTGAGGTGCTTCGAGGTCCCGGCGCTACGACGCGGCGGAGGTGAGGAGCGCTTCGGGATGGCGCGTACGCTTCGAGGTTGTCGGCGACAGGGGGTGACGGCGATCAGGGGCTGGCGTCGGTGCAGGCGCCGTCGTAGCAGCCGAAGAAGGGCGCGCAGTCGTTGTGGCTGGCGCAGGGGTCGCCCTCCTGGCCGTCCCAGCACTGACCGAGCATGCACACGGGCGAGGTGGGGCCGCAGTCGTGGTCGTTCTTGCAGGGATCGCCCTCGTTGCCGTCGTAGCAGACGCCCTGGACGCAGCTCGGGGTGAAGTCGGCGCAGTCGCCGTCGTTGTCGCAGGGGTCGCCCTCGTCGCCGTCGTGACACTGATGATCGTCCTGGGCGCAGTAGGGGGCCTGGTCAGGGCAATCGTTGCTTTCGAAGCAAAGCTGGCCCTCGCCGACCGGGGCGGGCGGAGCGGTGGTCGAGGCGCCGCCGCTGGTCGGCTCGGGGGCGCCGGTGGTGGTGGTCGTGGTGGTGCCGTCGTCGACGGGCAGGTCGGGCGGGGTAGCGCCCGAGGTGGTGGTGACGTCGGTGGTGGGCGCGACGGGCTCGGAGTCGGCGTCGGTGGCGGCGCTGCCGGTGGTATCGGTGCCCGCGACCGGCGGGCCCGCGCTGGCGGTCGGGGTGGCCGTGGTGACGCCAGGCGGCGGTCCGGCGCTGTCGGTGAGGCCGACGCCGAATCCGGACGGCTTCTCCGGCTCGACGCAGGCCATGAGCGTCGCCAGACCGAGGGGCAAATACACGATGTGTCGCATGTCGGGCCTCGCTGGATCGCGGCTGTCCGTCCTCAGCATGTGCCCACATTTCCGCTCGGCATGATCAACTATATTGATGTGACCCGGACGCCGCGCCCCCGCCCACGACCCGCAGGAGCGGCTGGAGAGGGGGAACGGGGCGAATCGGCGGGAACGGGAGCGCGCGGCTTCGCGTCGCGGGCAATGTGGGGTGTGGCGGTCACGACATTGGCCGCGGCGGAGGTGCGCGCGGTGATGCGAATCATGATTGTGCAGAGTCGGTCGCGAACGGCGACGCGAGGCACCACGCGCCGGGGCCTTCGCGGGCCGGTGGCGCCGGCCACACGGTAGGAGGTGGTGAGAGACGAGGCGGGGCTGCTATCAGCGCGGATGGGCGGCGGCGAGGGCGGCCGCCTCGGCGCGGCGCTGGGCGGCGCGCACGTGGGCCCACAGGCACATCAGAGCGGCGGGGGTGATGCCGGGGATCCGCGCGGCCTGGCCGGTGCTGGTCGGACGCACGCGGGCGAACCGCTCGGCGGCCTCGGAGGTGAGGCCGGGGAGGCGGCGGTAGTCGGTGTCGGGGTCGATCGGGAGGTCGGTCGCGCCGCCCCGCATCACCCGGATCTCCTTCTCCTGGCGCTCGAGGAAGCCGGCGTAGCAGCGCTGCGACTCGGCCCGCTCGCTCAGCCACGCGGGGGCGTCGGGGTCGGGGCGCGCGAGCAGCTGCTGGACGCGCTCGCCGCGGGCGCGGGCCCTGTCGTAACGGACAGGGTCGATGAGACCTGCTGCAAAGGACATGTCCGAAAGGCGGGCGTCGGCGTTGTCCTCGCGCAAGAGCAGGCGGTACTCGGCGCGCGCGGTGAACATGCGGTAGGGCTCGTCGCAGCCCTGGGTGACGAGGTCGTCGATCATGACGCCGGCGTAGGCGTGCTCGCGGCCGAGGACGAGCGGGGGCGCCCCAGGGCGGCGAGGGCCGCGTTGGCGCCGGCGAGGAGGCCCTGGGCGCCGGCCTCCTCGTAGCCGGAGGTGCCGTTGATCTGGCCGGCGAACCACAGGCCGGGGATGTCGCGCGCGCGCAAGGTGTGGTCGAGGTCGCGGGCGTCGACGGCGTCGTACTCGACGGCGTAGCCGGGGCGCAGCATGACGGCCCGCTCGAGGCCAGGAATGGTGCGGATGAAGGCCTCCTGCACGTCGGCGGGCAGGCTGGTCGAGATCCCGCCGGGATAGACGCTGTCGGTGCCGAGGCCCTCGGGCTCGAGGAAGATCTGGTGGCGGTCGCGGGCGGCGAAGCGGACGATCTTGTCCTCGAGCGAGGGGCAGTAGCGCGGGCCGCGGCCGACGACCTGGCCGCTGTACATGGCCGAGCGGTGGAGGTTTTGGCGCACGAGCTCGTGGGTGGCCTCGGTGGTCCAGGTGATCCAGCACGGGACCTGGGCGAGGACGGGCGGGGGGCCGTCGTCGGGCAAGGTGAAGCGCGGCAGCGGGTCCTCGCTCGGCTGCTCCTCGGTGCGCGCGTAGTCGAGGGTGCGGCCGTCGAGCCGCGCAGGGGTGCCGGTCTTGAGGCGGCGCAGGGCGAAGCCGAGGGCGCGCAGGTGCTCGGACAGGGCCAGGGCCGGCGGCTCGCCGACGCGGCCGCCAGGGGTGGTGCGCTCGCCGGTGTGGAGGAGGCCGCCGAGGAAGGTGCCGGTGGTGACGACGACGGCGTCGCCGGGGACGATGGCGCCGTCCTCGAGGACGACGCCGCGGGCCCGCTGGCCCTCGAGGTGGACGGCGGCGACGAGGCCCTCGACGACGCGCACGCGCGGGTGGCCGAGGAGGGCGGCGCGGGCGTATTCGCCGTAGCGAGCCTTGTCGACCTGGACCCGGGTGCTGCGCACCGCCGGGCCCTTGGAGCGGTTGAGGACGCGGCCGTGGATGGCGCAGGCGTCGGCGGCGCGGCCCATGAAGCCGCCCATGGCCTCGATCTCCTTGACGAGGTGACCCTTGGCGACGCCGCCCACGCTGGGGTTGCAGGGGGTCTGGCCGATCGTCTTGAGGCTGCCGGTGACGACGAGGACGCGCGCGCCGACCCGCGCGGCGGCGAAAGCGGCCTCCAGCCCGGCATGTCCGGCTCCGACGACGATGACGACGGGTTCCACGGCGGCGCGAGGGTAGCAGACCGCGGCGAGCGTCCAAGCGCCGGCGCGAGGCCCCACGTACCCCCAAGAGCGCGGCGGGCGGCCCTGGATCGAGGCGCCGGGGGGCGGCTTGCGCGGGTTCGCGCGTCATGGTAGTTGGCCGCCGATAGGGTCGCTGGTAGAGCTTCCCGGGCTGGTGTGCCGCCAGCAGAGCAGCTGATTCGTAATCAGCAGGCCCGGGCTGACGTGCGAGGAGCATCGGTCGCGGTCGAGCGGAGCCGTGGAGCGGGGAGCATCGGGGCTGACATGCGTCGCAGGAGGTCGGACGGGAATCGAGCAAGTCGCCGGCGGGCTCGCGGACGCGGGCCGTGAGGGCGGCGGGCGCCGAGCCGCGGAGGCGCGCGAGTGCGCCCCTGGGACGCGGGGGTCGCGGACATGCCGCGGCTTTCCGCGGGCGGGGGCGCGGACGCGCGCGTCCTTGGAGCCATTCGTCGGTAGGTGGGCTATCTTTGCCGACGTGACGGGCTTCGTCTCGATCGTCGGCGCCGGTCCCTGGGACCCGGAACTCCTCACCCTGGCGGGCCGCGAGCGGCTGACCCGCGCGGACGTGGTGATCGCGGATTACCTGGTCAATCCGGCCCTCTTCTCCCATTGCCGCGCGGACGTCCACCTGTTCCAGCGCACCGAGAGCCCTCACGGCGGGGCTCACGGCGAGCCGGTGCCGGACCAGGAGGCGATCAATCGTCTGATGGTCGAGCGCGCGGCGGCCGGCCTGTTCGTGGTGCGCCTCAAGGGCGGCGACCCGATGGTGTTCGGCCGCGGCGCCGAAGAGGCCGAGGTGCTGGCGGCCCGCGGGATCCCGTTCGAGTTCGTGCCCGGGGTCAGCGCGGCGATCGCCGCGCCCGAGGCGGCCGGCATCCCGGTGACGCACCGCGACCACGCGCCCTGCGTCAGCCTGGTGTCCGGCTACGAGGCGTACGAGAAGGGCGGCCGGGCGGTCGACTGGGAGCACCTGGCCAAAGGGACAGGTACGCTGGTGCTGATGATGAGCGTCCGCAACTGCCGGCAGAACGCGGAGCGGCTGATCGCGGCCGGGCGCGATCCGGCGACGCCGTCGGCGGTGATCCGCTGGGGCACCCGCGGGATCCAGCGCACCGTGATCGCGCCGCTGGCCCAGATCGCCGACCGCGTGGAGGCCGAAGGGCTGCGCCCGCCGGCGGTGATGGTGGTCGGCAGCGTGGTCGACCTGCGGCGGACGACGCAGTGGTTCGAGCGCCGGCCGCTGTTCGGCAAGCGCGTGGTGGTGACGCGGGCGCGGCATCAGGCCAGCGAGCTGCTGCAGCTGCTCGCCGGCCAAGGCGCCGACGCGGTGTCGGTGCCGTGCCTCGACATCGCGCCGCCCGAGGATCTGGCGGCGCTGAGCACGGCGGCCCAGAGCCTCGACGAGATCGACGGAGTGATTTTGTCGAGCCCGAACGGGGTGCGCGCGTGGTTCGACGCGCTCGCCGGGCTCGAGCTCGACGTCCGCGCGCTGCACGGCAAGTGCCTGGCGGCGATCGGCACCGGCACCGCGACCGCGTGCTGGGAGCGCGGGATCCGGCCGGACATCGTGCCGTCGGCGGCCCGCTCGGAGGGGCTGGTCGAGACGCTCGGCTCGCGCGGGCTGCTGGCCCGGCGCTGGTTGCACGTGCGCGCCGACGAGGGCCGCGACCTGATCGCGGAGGCGGTGCGCGCGGCGGGCGGGAGCTACCGCCTGGTGATCGGCTACCGCGTGATCCGCCCGAAGGTGCCGGGGCTGCTGACGCGCTCGCTGCTGCCGCCGGAGCACGGCGGCGAGGGCACCGACGCGATCTGCTTCGCCAGCGGCAAGACTGCGCGACACTTCGTGGAGACGCTGATGGAGGCCCACGGTGAGGCGCTGACCCGCGAGGTGCTGCGAAGGGCGCGGCTGATCGCGCTCGGACCGGTGACGGCGGGTGCGCTGGAGTCGATGGACCTGCACGCCGACGCGGTCGCCGGCGGGCTGACGGACGAGGCGATGCTGGCGGCGGTGGTCGAGGCCATGAGCCGCGGATGACACCCGCGGGTCGGACCCGCGGCGGCCGGGCCGCGGGCAGGACCGGCGATCGCGGATGCGCGGGGAGGTTCACGCCGGCCGCGCGGGTGGCCGAGCATTTGTCCGTTGCCGGGCGGACCGGTATCGTTGGGCGATGAGCTTTCTCCGCGAGTACGCGGCGAGCGAGGCCGGAGCGCGCAGGGCCCTGACGTTGCGGTGGCTGGCGGAGCGCCCGCGCGAGCTGTTCGCCGAGCTGCAGCGCGAGCGGCCGATCTTCGCCGCGCCGAACCTGGTGGTCGTGACGCGCCAGGCCGAGGCGATCGAGGTGCTGACCCGCGGCGATGTGTTCTTGGGACATGCCCTCGAGGCCAGGCGACAGGCGCTGTTCGGCGGGTTCTCGCTCGACGAGCGCGAGGGGCCGCGCGCGGCGGCGGAGGCGGCGTTGGTGCGGCTGTGCGTCCGCGGCGACGATGCCGACCGGGTGGCGGCGATCGCCCACGAGGCGGCCACCGCGGCGGTCTCGGCCGGTTACCGCCAGGGTCGCTTCGAGGTGGTGCGAGATCTGGCCCACGTCGTGGCCGGTCGCGTGGCCGCCGAGTACATCGGGGTCGGAGGTCCGGAGGAGAGCACGCTGGTGCGGTGGGTCGACGCCATCGGCCGCGACATCGAGCGCAACCCGACGGGCGACAGCGAGATCCACGAGGAGGCGCGCGCGGCCGCGGCGGAGCTCGGCGGTTACACGGATACGATGGTGGCCTCGCGCCGGGCTCAGCGGTCGTCGGGGCGGATGGCCGGCGACGACGTGCTGGGCCGGCTGGTGGCGCTGCAGAACGTGACGCACCTGCGGCTCGAGGAGCGTCGCCTGCGCGAGGTGCTGCTGGGGTTGCTGGTGGCGGGGGTCGAGCCGATCGCGGCGTCGATCTCGCTGGCGCTCGGCGAGCTGATCGACCGCCCGGGCGCGCTGCAGGTGGCCCGCGCGGCGGCGGCGAGCGGCGACGACGACAAGCTGTGGGCGGTGCTGCGCGAGGCGCTGCGGTTCTCGCCGCCGCGCCTGATGCTGGCGCGGATCTGCGGGCAGAGTCATCACCTGGCCCAAGGGACAGCCGACGAGGTGGTCGTCCCCGCGGGCGCGACGGTGGTGGTGGCGACTGCGGCCGCGGCCTTCGATCCGGCGCGCGTGGACGAGCCGGAGCACTTCCGCGTCGACCGGCCGGAGCACCCCGACTTCCTGTTCGGCGAGGGGCCGCACGCGTGCGTGGCCCGCCAGGTGGCGACCGCGGCGATCCGCGAGACCTGCAAGGCGCTGCTCGGCCACGAGTTCCACCTGTCGGGGCCGCTGCGGCGCGACGGGGGGCGGCCGATCGCGTTTCCTGTCGGGCTGGCGCCGCTGCGCGCTGCCGGTTGAGGCCGCCGGGCAGCGCTGGTCGCGGGGCTGGTGGGGTCGGGTGAGGCCCGCGACTGCGACGGGCCGCGCTCGGCAGCAGCGGCGCCGATGCGGCGCGCCGTGACACGTTCTCCGGCTGGAGGTCGCAGTGCAGCACGCTGGCGCGTGTGGGCGTAGGCGACCGCGCGGGACCGACGGGTCCTTCTTCCCTCGAGGCGTCGCCCAACTTGGCTCGCTGTTCTTCGGGACAGGTACGAATTCGGTCGCCCGCGAGGTGCGGACGAGTTCCGCGAACTCGAGTTCGGCGTCCGACGGGAGCTGGTCTTCAGGACAGGTCCAGATCCAGCGAGCTCGAGCGTTGTGAGGCGCGCCTAGCGCCCAGCGGCCTGGCGAGGTCGGCCGAGGCTGGCGCCGAGTCCGCGGCGGGCCCGGCGATGGGCCGTGGGAGGCCGATTGGGACGGTTTTACGGGGGGAGCGGGAAGCGTCGCCGGCGTGCAGGTGCGTGCCGCCGCGCTCGTGCCATGGAGAAGCCATGACGACAGGGCAAGGCAGTTTCTCCACCGACATCGCGACCATCCGCAAGCGAGCGCGCGAGCACCTCGAGAAGGGGGCGCTCACGCCCAACTACGGCGCCGACGTCGAGACGGCGATCCGCGTGCTCAACGAGGCGCTGGCGACCGAGATCGTCTGTGTCCTCCGCTACCGCTTCCACGCGGTCACGGCGACCGGGATCGCCAGTGAGTCGGTGAAGGCGGAGTTCGAGGAGCACGCGCAGGAGGAAGAGGCGCACATGCTGTGGATCGCCGAGCGCATCAACCAGCTCGGCGGCAAGCCCAACTTCAACCCCGACGGGCTGTCGAGCCGCTCGGCGTCGCAGTACGTCGAGGGCAAGAACCTGGTCGACATGATCAAGGAAGACCTGGTGGCCGAGCGGATCGCCATCGAGACGTACCGCGAGATGATCCGCTACTTCGCCGAGCACGACCCGACGACGCGGATGCTTCTCGAGAAGATCCTCGCGCAGGAAGAGGAGCACGCCAACGACATGCACGACCTGCTGGTCGCGCACGAGGGCAAGCCGATGCTCGACCACTAGGCGGCGGCGAGCGCTGCCGGCAGGTGTCTTCTCGGACAGGTGCGCTCGCGGCCCGTCAGGCGTAGCTGTCGACGATGCCGCGCAGGTAGCCGCGCTTGCGGCGATCGAGCGCGGCGGTGATCATCGTCAGCGGGCACTCCTCGGCGCCGTCGGCGAGGCGGACGATCGGCAGGCGGTAGTAGGCGTTGTCCTCGTCGTCGAGCTCGATCGCCCAGGCCGCGCCGTCGAGGTTGAGCAGCATGACGAGGCCGACGTGGCGGGCCGCGGCGTCGAGGATCTCGCGCTCGCCGAGCTGCAAGATCTTGCGCTGCGTGCGGTAGCGGGCCAGGAGGAAGGCCTCGAGGACGTCGAGCGAGTCGAGGTCGGTGGCGAGCGGCTCGCCGATCAGGGCGTAAAGCTCGTCCCGGACCTCGACATCGCCGGCGAGCCAGATCTGGAAGGCCTCTCGTGAGTGGAGCTGCAGCGCGCCGAGCATGGTCGAAGGATAACGGAGGCAGGGTCGAGCGTCGCGCCCGGTTCGAGCGCGGCGATGGCCCGAGGGACAGGTCCCGCTAGCCGGTTTTCGCGATCTGCTCGTCGAGCCAGGCGAGCGCCTCGGCCTCGGTGCCGAACATGCGGAGGGTGTTCTTACGCCCGCTCAGGCGCACCATCAGGTTGACGGCGGCGCGGACCAGCGGGCTGGTGGTGACGGTGGCGGTCGGACCGGCGTCGCCCATGGTCTGCAGGTGCTTGCGCGCGTCGCTGGTGTACTCGGTGCCGCGCGGGACCACCGACATCGAGGGCTTCATGAAGTAGGGCCCGTCCTTGCCGAAGCGAGTGACGAACTGCTGGGCGTCGGCGAGGTCGAACTCGCCGGTGACGGCCACGCGCACGTAGGGACGGCCACGGGGCGTGGCGAGCTCTTCGAAGGCAAGGGCATGGTCGTCGCGGCTCCGATTCATGACTTTAAGAAAGGTGGCGGAGGAGGGTCAATCTCGCCGCGCGCGAGGGTCTGGCGGGCGGGTAGGGCATGCGGCGTGGCGCTCGTACTCGCGGCGCGGCCGGAAGCGGGTCTCGGCGCCGCGGGAGCCGGCGGCGCCGGCGGCGGGGTGAAGGCCGGCGCTCCGGCGTGATCTCGCACGGTCGAATCGCGGGTCGCAGCGCAGACGCGGAGCGGCCGGCGGCCGTCGAGATGCGCGCGAAGTCGGCGGCGACCCGACGACCGGCCCGGACGTGACCACCGGCACGACCATCGCGCCGACCCCCATCGGGCACGACCACCACCGGCGACACCGACACGTCGACGACGTCGGTCGGGATGGCGTCCTGCGAAGGGGGCCGGCGGCGACGGCGTGTCGAACTGCGGCGGCGCCGGCAGCGGGCCGTCGTCGTCGAGCAGCGACCCGGTGCGCCGCTGCGAACGAGAGGTGCGCGGCGGCTTGACGCTTCGGGACATGTCGGTGTGGATATGTCTGATGGGTCATGCCCGCAACGACATGTCTGAAGGGCTAGCCGCCCCAGAAGGCGACGACGTCGGCGATGCTGTCGCGCGGGCGCAGGACGGTGACCTCGCCGCGGTCGAGGCCGAGGGCCAGGGGGATCGCGCGGCTGCAGTAGCGCGACCACATCGACAGGGTGTAGGCGCCGGTGTCGCGGATCAGGACGTGGTCGCCGACGCACAGCGGCGGGAGCGGGAGGTCGCGGGCGAGCACGTCGCCGCCGAAGCAGAGCGGGCCGGCGAGGGTGGTGGGGACGAGGTCGCCGGCGAGGGGCAGGCCGTCGCGGCCGAGAGCGATGAAGTCGTGGTGCCACTCGTGGGGGCGATAGACGCGGCGCACGAACAGGTCGGCGCCGACGTGGAGGACGGCGACGGGGCCGGGTTTGACGACCTCGACGCGCGAGACGACGAAGCCGCAGTCGGCCAGGAGCGCGCGGCCGAACTCGGTGACGAGCAGGGCGTCGCCGTGAAACAGGTCGGGGACGGCGGCGCGCAGGGCGGCGGCGTAGGCGGCGGGGGTGAGGCGCGGGGCGTCGTCGCGGTACTGCGCGGGCAGGCCGCCGCCGAGGTCGAACATGTCGATCGGGACAGGTCGCGCGGCGAGCAGCTCGCGCCGCAGCTGCCACACGCGGGCGACGCCGTCGACGAGCTCGGGGATGGTGACGCCCTGCGAGCCGATGTGGACGTGCAGGCCGGTGAGGAAGGGGTAGCGGACGAAGGCGTCGACGATGGCGGGGCGCTGCGACAGGGGGACGCCGAAGCGGCTGCCGCGGTGGCCGACGCTGGTGAGGGCGAGGGCGGCCTCGGCGAGCTCGGGGTTGATCCGCAGGCCGATCCGGCTGGCGCTGGCGGGGCCGTGGAGGGCGGCGATCCGCTCGAGCTCGGCGAAGTTGTCGGCGTTGATCCGCAGACCCAGGCGCAGCGCCTCGGCCAGCTCGGGCTCGGTCTTGGCGGGCGAGTCGAAGACGATCCGATCGGGGTTGCAACCTGCTCGCAAGGCCAGGTGGACCTCTTCGATCGAGGCGGCCTCGAGGCCGGCGCCGGCGGCCACGACGACGCGCAGGACGTTTAGAAGGGGGTTGGCCTTGATGGCCACGGTGTGCAGGGCGCGCGGGGCGGCGAAGGCCGCGGCGAGGGCGTCGAGCTTGGCGCGCAGGCGATCGAGGTCGTGGACGAGGACGGCCGGCTCGTCGCCGTGGCCGGCGGCGCGGAGCTTGCGGACGGCGTCGACGAGCTGTTCAGGGGCTGGACGGACGTCGACGGCGATCGGCACGCCGGGCAGCGTCGCCCATGTCGCGCGGGAGCGCCAGAGCGGGGTCAGGCAGCACGGAGCGGGTCATGCGAGCAAGGAGCGGCGAGGGCGGTCGCTGCGAGGAGCTCGCGGCGCCCGTCCATTCGCTATGCGCGAGCGCCGAGCGGGCGCCTGTTCGCGGAGCGGCGCGAGCGCTGCGGGTCGTGCGAGACGAGTTCGTGCGCCGGGACCGTCGCTGCGAGGAGCTCGCGGCGCCGCGGCGCTTCAGTTGCGCTCGCTGGTGAGGATCGCCTTGGCGGCGTCGTGGCCGCTCTGGACCGCGGACTCGATGGTGGCGGGCAGGCCGGTGCGGACCCAGTCGCCGGCCATGTAGAGGCCGCGCACGGGGCCGGTGACCTCGGGGCGGCAGTGGTAGGTGCCGGCGGCGTGCGAGATGGTGGCGCGCTTCTCCTTGATGACCTTGAAGCGCTTGATCTTGGGGCCCTGCGGGCCGGCGGCCGGGAAGTAGCGCTGCAGCTCGGACTGCAGCAGCGCTTGCAAGGTCTCGGGCGGGTCGTCGACGCACGAGCGGGCGGCGCTGATCGTGCAGTTCATCATGACCTCGCCGCCGACCTCGCCCTCGATCCGCGAGCGGTTGAACATCCAGTGCAGCGGGCCGGCGACCAGGCCGATGAACGGGTCCTCGAACGGGGCGCGGTCGACCGAGAACCACAGGTTGACGATCGGCGACGGGCGCAGGCGGGCGATGTCCTGGTAGACGGGGTGGCTCGGCAAGGTGCCCGGGAGCATGTCGAGGAAGGCCTGCGGGGGGACGGACGAGACGACCACGTCGGCGGCGAGGGTGTCGCCCGACTTGAGGGTGACGCCGGTGACGCGAGAGTTCACGACCTCGAGCGCGCGCACCGACTCGCCGAGGCGCAGCTCGCAGCCGCGGGCGCGCAGGTAGGCCAGCGACTGTTCGACGTAGAGGCGCGACAGCGGGACCTTGGGCACGCCGAGGCGCGAGGCGTCGCGGCTGGTGAGGAAGGCGCGGTCGAGCACCGCGGTGAACATCGCCGCCGACGACACCAGCGGGTCGTCGTTGAGGGTGCCCCAGATGAGCGGGTCCCAGAAGGCGTTGCGCAGGGTCGGCGTCTGGCCGAGGCGGCGCAGCCAGCTGTCGCAGGTCTCGTTGTCGTCGGGGCGCTGGACCTCGCCGCGCAGCATGAGGCCTGCGCGCAGGGCCGCGGCCTTGTCGAGCAGGCCGAGGCCGCGCATGGCCAAAAGGCCGGTGGCGAGGTGCAGCGGCGCCGGCAGGGCCGGGCACTGCAGGTGCAGCCGCTTGCCGCCCGGCTTCACCATCGTCACCTCGAGGTTCTTCTGGAAGTAGATGCCGTCGGTGCTGTCGATCGCGCGCAAGAACGCCAGGGTCTCGCGGTAGCAGCCCATCATCAGGTGCTGGCCGTTGTCGACCTCGCGGTCGAGGGTGGCGTCGTGGAACGAGCGGGCCCGGCCTCCGCCGGCGCGCGTGGCCTCGACCAGGGTGACGACCCGGCCGGCCTCGGCCAGGCGCACTGCGGCGGACAGGCCGGCGAGGCCGCCGCCGATCACGATGACGCTGCGGGTGCTTTCGGACATGACGGAAAGGGCATTCTCGAGAGGACAGGGCCGAAGCGACAGGTTCTGGGGGACATGGCCCTCAGGACAGGGCGCTCAGGACAGGACGCTGGCCCCGGCGCGGGCCAGCGCGAGGAAGGCGACGCGGAGCTTGTCGCGGCGGCGCAGCGAGGCGCGGCGGGTGAACACGTTGTAGTTGCGGGCCCGGATCTCCTGCAAGATCTCGTAGTAGGTGCGGCCCATGATCTCGGCCGGCAAGAGGCGGCGCTGCTGGATCTCCGGCAGCAGCGCCCAGGCGGCGTGGTACTCGCGCTCGGCCGCGGCGGCGAAGTCGGCGGCGGCGCCGACGAATCGGCCGTCGTAGCGGTAGTTGAAGATGTCGTCGGGCCCGAGGCCGTGGCGGGCCAGCAGCTCGAGCGGGAGGTAGATCCGGCCGCGCGCGGCGTCCTCGGCGACGTCGCGGAGGATGTTGGTGTACTGCAGCGCGAGCCCGAGGTGCTCGGCGTAGCGGCGGGCCGGCTCGCGCTGGTCCTTGAAGATCGCCACGCACAGGAAGCCGACGCAGCTGGCGACGCGGTAGCAGTACAGGCGCAGCTGCTCCATGTCGTCGTAGGTGCTGCGGTCGAGGTCCATCGCCACGCCGGCGATAATCTCGTCGAAGGCCTCGCGCGGGTAGTGGAAGTGCTTGTTGCTCTCGGCGAGCTGGCGCCCGAGCTCGGTGTGCGGCGGGTCGTCGTCGACGTAGGCGTCGCCGTAGATCCGCGCGACCTCGGCGCTCCAGCCGGCCAGGGCGCGGCGGGCCGACTCCTCGCCCTCGGGCCCAGGCTCGCGCTCGTCGACGATGTCGTCGACGACGCGGCAGAACTCGTAGACCTGCTGCAGGCCCTCGCGCTGCTCGGGGCCCAGGAACAGGAACGCGAACTTGAAGTTCGAGTTGGAGCGCTGGATCAAGCGCCGCCACAGCGCCGCGGCGCCGCTCGGGATCGTGCGCGCGAGTTCCATGAACTGGGCCATCGGACAGCTACACCTCGCCGCGGAGGAAGCGGCGGCCGAACGAGAAGATCGAGCGCGCGGCGATGCCGAGCATGTCCTGCTTCTCGAGGGTGGGGCGGAAGCCGAGCACCTCGTAGTCGAGGTCCTCGATGCGCTGGAGGATGGCCATGCCGCCGCGCCAGGTCGCCTCGAGCTCCATCGACAGGCCGGGCTCGACGCGGCGGATCAGCGGGTAGCCGCGGAGGAACATGCTGCGGCAGCGCGACACCGAGAACGCCATCAGCTCCTTGAAGGCGCGGGTGTGGCGGCCGGCGAGCAGGTCCTCGCGCGTGACGTTGAAGTGGACGAGGTCCTCCTCGGGCAGGTAGCAGCGGCCGCGCGGGGTGTCGACGCTCAGGTCCTGCAGGAAGTTGGCGATCTGCAGGGCGGCGCAGATCTCGTCGCTGAAGCGGTGCAGCTCGGGCTCGTGGTGGCCGTGGACGTAGAGCACGAGCTGGCCGACCGGGTGGGCCGAGTGCTTGCAGTAGTGACGCAGCTCGGCGAACGTGCCGTAGCGCTTCTGCGTGAGGTCCATGCGGAAGGCGGTCAGCAGCGCCTTGAACGGGCCGATCGGGATGTTGTGGCGGCGCACCGTGTCGCGCAGCGCCAGGAACACCGGGTGCTGGATCTCCTTGTGGTAGGCGGCGACCAGCAGCTGCTCCCAGCGATCGAGGGCGTCGACGCGGCGGGCCTCGAAGCGCGGCTCGTCGGCGAAGTCGTCGGCGGTGCGGGCGAAGGCGTAGATCGCCATGATGTTCGGCCGCAGGTGCGCCGGCAGGAAGCGCGAGGCGACCGGGAAGTTCTCGTAGTGCGTGGTGGCCATGCGCTCGCAGTAGCGGTAGGCCGTCTCGAGGGTCCACGGCCCGGGCGGGGCGCCGTCGGGCGAGCTGACGCGCTGGCCCTCGAGGTCGCCTTCGGGAGGCGGAGGGACGCAGAAGAGGCGGGGTTCCGTGGCGCTGACCATGGCGGGTTCTCCGAGGAGTAGCAGACGAGGCGAGGTAGGGACGGCGGGTCGATCGTGCTGGTGCAGGAGGAGCGAGGCCGCCGTGGGGCTCGCACACGTGAGCGGGAGTCTAACGGGTTTCGGATCGGAGCTCGTGCAGCAGGAGGACGGCGCGATCGTGCTTGATCTCGGCCGACTCCACGAGTCGGTGGACGAGGAGGTCGACCTCCGCGCCCTGAGCCCCGGCCCCGAGCGCGACGGAGCGGGCGTGGAGCGACATGTGGCCGCGCTGGATGCCCTCGGTGGCGAGCGCGCGCAAGGCCGCGAGATTGCTGGCGAGTCCGACGGCGGCCATGACTTGCCCCAGCTCCGCGCCCGAGCTCGGTCCGAGGATCTCGAGCGCGAGCCTGGCCGCGGGATGGACCTTGGTGGCGCCCCCGACGACGCCCACAGCCGCGGGCAGGCTGATCGCGCCGCTGAGCCAGCCGTCGGCGTCGACCCGCCAGGTGGCGAGCGGACGGTAGGCGCCGGTGAGACCCGCGTACGCGTGGGCGCCGGCCTCGATCGCGCGCCAGTCCTGGCCGGTGGCGAGCGCGACCGCGTCGACGCCGTTCATGACGCCCTTGTTGTGGGTGGCGGCGCGGTAGGGTCGAGCTCGGCGAAGCGCGAGGCGGAGGCGATGCCGGCCGCGGCGGCGGCGCCCGAGAAGCCGCGCCCGGCCAGCGCGCCCGGAGGCACGCGGCAGGTGACGTGGGCGCGCCGACGATCGGCGAGGTTGCTGAGGATCCGCAGACCGGCTGTCCATCCGGTCATGTCCGAAAGGCGGGGCGCGAGGACCTCGGCGATCGTGTTGAGGAGGTTGGCGCCCATGGCGTCCTGACAGTCGACGACGACGTCGACGACGAGCATGTCGGGCGCGAGGACGCGGACCAGCAGATCGCGGGCGCCGCCGCCGCGGGCGACGAGGCGCGGGTGGGCCGAGTCGGCGAGGGCGAGCAGGTCGGCCCGCGCGGCGTGGACGGCCGCGACGGCGAGCTCGGCGGCCTGGCTGCCCTTCGGCGCGGTGAGCTGGACCTGGGCGATCATCCACGGCGGGTCGCTGCGGGCGTAGAAGCCCCCGCCGGCGCGGATCATCTTGGCGGCGTTGGAGGCGGCGGCGACCACCGAGGCCTCCTCGACGGCCATCGGCACCAGGAAGTCGCGGCCGTTGATGCGGAAGTTGGTGGCGACGGCGAGCGGGAGCTCGAGCGTGCCGATGACGTTCTCGATCAGGTTGTCGGCGCTGCCGAGGTCGAGGCTGCCGGGGTCGAGCGCGGCGAAGCGGTCGCGGGCGATGCGGGTGGCGCTGGCGACCGCGTCGCGGCGGCCGTCGACGCCGAGGCGGAAGAAGCCCGACATGCGCGAGGACAGCGGCGGCCGCTCGTCGCGGCGCAGGCCGGGCGCGGCGACCGGGAGGCGGCCGATCGCGCACAAGTTGTGCTCGCGCTGCAGCCGCTCGGCGAGCAGGTCGAGGTCGGCCTGGCGGCTGGCGAACACGACCACGAGGTCACCGCCGCCGGCGCCGCTCGGCTTGGCGGCGAGGCCCATGCGCGCGGCCTGGTCGACGATCGCGGCGATCGTCGGGGTGACGATCGGCGCGTCGCTCATGCGCTGCAGCGCGCGCAGGCCGTCGTTGTGGAGGGCGACGGCGTCGCGGATGGCGGTGAGGCCGATCGCGGCGTCGGGGCTGTCGTAGCCGCTGCGGAACAGCTCGGCGGCGCGGCGCAATGGGTGGTGGCGGCCGCGTAGGCAGCGGGGTCGCGCTCGCCGGCGGCGCGCACCTGCTGCACGAACGAGGCGGTGTCGGCCGGGGCGCCGGCGTCGAAGAAGCCGACGTGCAGCCAGGCCGGATGAGCGACCGGGACGGGGGCCTCGCCGCGGGTGAAGGCGATCGTGCCGCCGAGCACGGCGCAGGCGACGTCGGCCCCGCTGCCGCCGCCCTGGACCTGGGCGTGGGCGGCCTGGGCCAGGCGCAGGGCGACCGCGCGGACGGCCGGGTCCTCGGGGTCGTGGCCGGCCTCGGCGAGGTGGAAGCCGACGACCGCGGCGACCGCGGCGGCCGAGCTGCCGAGGCCGAGCTTGCGCGCCCCGGCGGCGAACGAGCCGGTGTCGACGCTGGTCAATGGGCCAGGTGCTTTGGTTCCTGCGCTTTCGGACAGGAACTGACGGACATGGGCGTAGGCGGCCTCGGTCAGCGGCGAGGCCGGCGGACGATCGGGGTCGTCGCAGTCGGCGGCGACGGCCCGGCGACCGACGGCGGTGACGAGGGCGGTGGCGCCGGCGAGCACCGCGTACTCGCCGATGAGGAACGCCTTGCCCGGGGCGGAGACGGCGAGGCGGGTCACGCGGACACCTCGACGGTCGGATCGGGGCCGGGGCCGACGACGTCGACGGCGTGCACGCCGGGGACGGCGCGCAGGCGGACGGCCAGCTCTTCGGCCTGGTCCTCGGCGCACAGCACCTTGACGTGCGGGCCGGCGTCGCTGGTGACGTAGCCGCGCAGGCCCTCGGCGCGCAGGCGCCACACCGCGTGGATGACGTCGAGGGTGGCGCCGCGCCAGTACACGATCGGCGGGCGGCTGGCCATCATGCAGGCGTGCATCTTGAAGCAGGAGTGCTCGAGGATGTCCCCGAGGACAGGCAAGTCGCGGGCCGCCAGCGCGGCCTCGGCGGCGGCGAGGTCGGCCTCGGAGGTGTCGACCCACGGGCCGTAGTAGGGCGAGGTGTCGCGGCTGCGCTGCATGCCGGCGGTCGAGCCGATCGCCTTGGGGCCCTTCTCGGTGTGGACGATGAGCAGGCGGACGTCCCAGAACGACTGCGGCTGCAGCGGGTAGGCCCGGCAGTCGCTGCCGTCGGGCAGGACGCCGCGGTCGAGGCGGACGAAGCCGCCCCACAGCGAGCGCGCGGCCGAGCCGGAGCCGCGGCGCGCGAGGGCGGACAGCGCGGGGCGGCCGGGGTCGTATTCGAATGCGGCGGCGGCGGCGAGGGTCAGCGCGGCGAAGCCGGAGGCGGAGCTGGCGAGGCCGGCGGCGGTCGGCAGGTAGTTGTGCGAGCGGACCTCGCAGGTGGGGCGCGCGCCCGCGTGACCGGCGGCCTGCCACACGCGATCGAGGTGGCGCAGGACCTTGGCCGCGACCTCGCCCGAAGCTGGCTCTTGGTTCAGGTGGAACGAGTCCTGGTCGGCCGGCGCGACGGTGGTCTCGCTGCGCAGGCGATCGAGGGTCAGCGACAGCGAGCCGACGGCCGGCAGGTTGAGGTCGGCCGGCGATGACTCGCGCTTGCCCCAATACTTGACGAGGGCGATGTTGGTGTGGGCGACGGCGCGGGCGCTCTTCATGACGCGGCGACCTCGACGAACAGCGGGCGGAGGTTGGGGAAGGCGGCGGTGAGGGTTTCGGGGGCGTCGCCGACGAGGGCGAGCAGGCAGCCGCCGCGGCCGGCCCCGGTGAGCTTGGCCCCGCGTGCGCCGGCGGCCCGCGCGTCGGCGGCCATGCGGTCGAGCGCGGGCGAGGAGACGTCGAGGGCGCCGAGCAGGCCGTGGGCGACGTCGAAGAGGACGCCGAGGGTGTCGAGGTCGCCGTGCTCGATGGCGTGGATGCCCGACTCGACGGCCTGACCTACGGCGATGAGCACGGGGCGGACGACGCTCGGCAGGTGCTCGAGGCGGCTGCGGCAGCGCGCGACCTGATCGGCGGTGCTGCGCGGGATGCCGCTGGGGATGATGCACAGCGGCAGCGGGGCGCCGGGGTTGATGGCGCGCGGGGGCTCGCCGCGGACGTAGCGGAGGACGCCGCCCTGGGCGGCGACGCGGCTGTCGAGGCCCGAGGGCTCGCCGTGGAAGACGCGCTCGCCGGCCAGCGAGGCGGCGACGACGTCGTCGATGCTCGCGTCTGGCCCATAGACCAGGCGGGCGAGGGCCACGGTGAGCGCGGCGGAGGAGCCGAGGCCGGCGCGTGAGGGCAAGGCGCTGGCGCCACGGATCGCCCAGCCGGTGACGGGGCCGTCGCAGTGGGCGAGGACCTCGAGGCAGGCGCGCGCGACCGGGTGGTCGCTGGCGGGGTGCAGCTCGAGGTCGAGGTCCCAGGCGGGGATCGTGAGGGTGACGGGCAGGCGCGGGTCGGGCCGCGGCTGGGCCTCGAGGACGACGCCCTGCGGCAGGCCGGCGGCGACGGCGGGGTAGCCGTAGACGACGGCGTGCTCGCCGAGGACGATGACCTTGCCGTGCGCCTCGGCGCGCGGGTGCAGCGGGATGGTCATCGCCGCGGCTCCGGGACCCAGCGGGCGAGGGTGGGCCCGAGCACCCGCGGGGCGCGCTGCAGGTCGGCGACGGTGCGCGAGCCGGTGAGGAGCATGATGCTGCGGACGGTGAGGACGACGCGGCGGAGGAAGGCGACCACGCCGTCGAAGCCGCCGGCGCGGTGGGCCTTGAGCACCGGCGCCGCGAGGCCGCCGGCGGTGGCGCCGAGGGCCACGGCGCGGGCGACGTCGCTGCCGGTGCGCAGACCGCCGGTGGCGACGATGCCGCGGAAGCCGAGGCCCTGGACCTGCAAGACGCTGGCGGCGGTGGGGATGCCCCAGTCCCACAGCTCGTCGGCGAGGGCCCGCTCGTCAGGGTCGACCGCGCGGTGAGCCTCGACGGCGACCCAGCTGGTGCCGCCCGAGCCGCTGACGTCGAGGTGCTCGACGCCGACGCTGCGCACCCGCTCGGCGACGCCGCGCGACAGGCCGCAGCCGGTCTCCTTGACGACGATCGGGATGTGCAGCTCCCCGACGAGGCGGCGCAGGGTGTCGAGGCCCTGCGAGAAGTCGCGATCGCCGCCCGGCTGGACGATTTCCATGGCCGGGTTGAGGTGGATGCAGAGGGCGTCGGCGCCGGTGTCGCGGCACAGGGTCGCGATCTCGGCGGTGGTCATGCTGCGGGCCTGGACGATGCCGAGGTTGCCGAGCAAGAGGACGTTGGGGGCGTGCTCGCGGACCTTGAAGGTGTGCGCCGTGTGCGGGCGGACGAACATGGCCCGCTGGCTGCCGAGGCCGAAGCCGAGGCCGAGCTGGTCGGCGGCGCGCGCGAGGTCCTGGTTGATGACCGCGGCCTCGTCGGTGCCGCCGGTCATCGCGGCGATGACGACGGGCGCCTTGAGGCGCTTGCCCAAAGCTCGACGCTCGGGTCGACGTCGTCGAGGTGGAACTCGGGCAAGGCGTCGTGGACCAGCTCGACCTGCTCCAGGAGGCTGGTCTTGTCGCGGAATCCGACGTTGTCGCCGGCGCACAGGGCGAGGTGGTCCTTCTTGCGCTGCGAGATGTCGAGGCGGTCGGCCATGAGCCCCGGCAATGTAGCTGCTAGCCCCAGGAGGCCGCCCGCTCCGCCGCGCGCCGGCCCGTGCGGAAACTCGTTCGCGCGACCGGATGTCGCGCAGGACGGGCGCCGGCGCCGCCCGGACCCGTGATCCGCAGCACAGGGCCGGCCGCCTTCGGGTGATCCCGCAGCCCGCCCGCATGCGCGCGAACAGCCGCCGAACTGCGTTCTCAGGACATGTCGGATCGGGCATGACCGATCGGGCAGGTTGTTCCAGGCCGGACACGATGGTGCGCCGCCGGCCGCTCGCAGGAGCAAGACGCGAGGTCGCCGCGGTCGCGCTCCAGGAGCCGCGAAGCGGCGGCGAGCGAGCCGGCGTTTGCGGGGGATCGTGGGGCTCTGATAGAACCCCTCGCGTGATAATCGCCGCTCGTAGTGTCCTGGCCTCTTTCGTCCTGTCCACGCTTTGCGTCGCCGCGTGCGGCTCCGATCGGGACCCGCTCGACTCTGCCACCGGGGCCTCGAACGGTCCGACGGGCGGACCGAGCGGGGGCCCGAGCGGGGGCCCGAGCGGGGGCCCTGGCGGCGATCCGACCGACGGGGGCACGAGCAGCGGGACCGACACGGGCGGCCAGAGCCACGGCGTGTGCGAGCAGTATCTGGCGTGCGTCGCGGTCGTCTCGCCCGACACGCTGCCCACCGCAGAGTCGACCTTCGGCCCGGCCGGCACCTGCTGGCAGAGCTCCCCGGAGGTGGCGCAGGGCTGTATCGACTCGTGCGCGTCGAGCCTGAACACCTTCGGCATGCTGTACCCCGAGGAGGCGGCGTGCGGCGGCGGCGGCACGACGGGCGAGCCGACGACCGGCACCTCCGACAGCGAACCTTCAGGCGGGCCGATGACCACCGACGTCGGCCCGTGCAACGACACGCCGAATCAGCCCCAGGACGCGGCGTGTACCGACAGCAGCGGCTGCGGCTGCAGCTCGGGCAAGTGCTTCATCGTGCCGGCCCTGGGCGGCTTCTGCGGGGAGTGCCTGGCCGACGCCGACTGCGACGGCGGCGGCTGTACCCCGGCCAATCTGTTCACCGGCGGCGGCTCGGTGTGCAACGAAGGTGGCCCCGGGGACGGCTGTCAGAGCGACGCCGTCTGCTCCGATCCGAGCAACGACGTGTGCGGGACGCTGTTCGAGGTGCCGGGCATCATCACCGTCTCGACCTGCGGCGAGTGCGAGACGAACGCCGACTGCGGCGGTCAGACGCCCGTCTGCGCGCCGACGTACGACCTCGCCAATCTCAGCGGCCGGTTCGACTGCGTCGCGCCGGGCTCGGTGGCGAACGGCGGCGGCTGCGAGAGCGACGCGGCCTGCACGTCGGGCCACTGCGGCGAGGCGTCCATCATGGGCCTGCTCAAGCTCGGGGTCTGCGGCGAGTGCGTGGCCGACGGCGACTGCAGTCCCGGCGAGCAGTGCAGCGACGCGCAGGTCGACCTCCAGAGCGGGCAGGTGTTCGGCGCCACCTGTCAGTGACGGGAGCGACACGGCTCTCGGGACATGCCCTCGCGGGCATGTCCTTTCAGGCATGGCTTGTTCGACATGTCCCGATGCGCAGGTGGCCCGCGCCTACGTCCGAACCGCGGCGCCTCGGCGGGCGGCCCCGGCGCAGACCCGCGGGGGCCTCAAGCGCCAGGCGACTCCGCGAGCTTGCGGCTGACGAGCGCGCCGAGGTCGTTCAACGTCCCGACCGACGTGAGCTCTTCCAGGCTCAGCGCGACGTTGCACTCCTTCTCGAGCTTGCCCAGCAGCTGCACCGCCAGGATGGAAGTCATGCCGTAGGCTCCGAGCGGGGCGTCCTGGTCGATGCGATCGGCAGGCATATCTACCAGGGCCGCAAACTGCTGCGTCACGACTTCTTGAACGTTGGTCATTGTCATCCTCCTGAGGCGGGCGACGATAGCACTCGATGACGAGCGCGGCACAGGGCGAGCAAGTCGAGCGGACACGGACCTGAAGTCCACGTCGTCCCGAGCCGCCGGACGCCGCCGTGATCGACAAGATGCTCGACGATGCCCAGCGTGAGCGCGTGTCCGTCCGTCATGCACGGAGTTGCTCGTCGAGGTGCGCCGCGGCGTGATGAATGCGTCCTCGACACCTGAAGCCGAAGACGGGGAGCACCCGACGGCCATCGCCGAGCAGCACGCGGTGAAGTGGGGCGTGGGCCGAGTGCAGTCGCCGCGACTCGTCGACGACTCCGCCCGGCACGACGGAGATCGCCGGCGGGCCGCCTGCCAGGAGTTCTCGTCGGCGGGCGCCGGCGCACCGCGACGCTCGCAACGCGCTGCGGCGACCTCCGCGGCGCGGAACATCGAGCACCGCCCGCTCGCCTGTTCGAGCACGTCGGCGGCGCAGGTTTGCGCGGGGGCGCCGGTTCGCGCTACAGATCGGCGCGATGCAACCGACGCAAAGGCTCCCCAACGGCGTGACCGTGTACAAGTGGCCGCACAACGTCGAGCCGACGGCCGAGTCGGTGGCGGCCGAGATGGCCCGGTTCGGGTTCCGCAGCTACGACCTCCAGACGGTGCCGCCGTGGTTCTTCCGCAGCCGCCACGCGCACGACGAGGAGGAGATCCGCGGGGCCGTCACGGGAGTGACGACGTTCCACTTCGACGAGGGGCCGGTGACGCTCGAGGCGGGCGACATCCTCATCATCCCGTCGGGGGTGCAGCACGAGGTCCGCAGCCACAACGGGCGCACGTTCTCGGCCTACAAGGGCTCGCGCAGCGGCGAGCGCCACGTGACCGAGCACGGCGACGGCCGCGGCAGCGTCGAGGCCCTGGCGCGGGAGGGTGAGGCGTGAGCCACCTGATCGCGCTCGATCTCGACGGCACGCTCGAGGACAGCCGCGACGACATGGTCGCGGCGGTGCTGCGCGTGCGGTCCAGCTTCGGCCTGTCCGAACAGCCAGGCGAGATGTGGCGCCCGCACGTCAACGCCGGGATGGACCACCTGTACCGCCAGTGCTTCGCCGACTACGTGGGCGCCGGCGGGACGGTGGACGACGTCCGGGCGGCCTACGAGGCCGACTACCTGGCGCACATCGCCGACACCACGCGGCTGTACGCGGGCATGGGCGACGCGCTGGTCGAGCTGGCGGCGCTCGGCGCCCTGGCCTGCGTGACCAACAAGCCGGAGCGGCTCAGCGCGGCGCTGCTCGAGGCGCTGGGGGTCGGGCGCCTGTTCTCGGCGGTGATCGGCGGCGACACGCTGCCCGAGAGCAAGCCGAGCCCGCGGGTCCTGGTCGAGGCGAGCCGCCGCGTCGGCCGCACCGGCGCGGCGCTGATGATCGGCGACTCGGCCGCCGACGTGAAGTGCGGGCGCGCGTTCGGGGCGACGACGATCTGGTGCGCGTGGGGCTACGCGGCCGATCCGGGCGCCGAGGCGCCCGATCACCGCGCGGCGACGCCGAAAGAGCTGCCGCGACTGGTCCGCGCGGTGCTCGGGTAGAGCTGCCCGAAGGACATGTGAGGCGGTCGCGGCTCGCGCCGTCGCGGCTGGCGCGAGCCGCCCGGGCGAGCCTGTCCGCGCTCGAGAGCGGCCGCGGCGCGAGCCCGGTTCACCGGGTCGAGTATGGCATGTCTCATCGGGCATGCTCGAACGGGCATTGCCGGGAGGCCATGTCCGAGCGGGCATGTTCGATCGAACCTGTCCTTTGAACCATGATCATGGGCGCAGCTGGAACACCGCGTCCTCGAGCCAGTCGTTCAAAAAATGCCGTCGGGGTCGAGGGCGGCGCGGTGGGCGAGGAAGTTGTCCATCTGCGGGTAGCGCTCGCGGACGGCGCGGGGGTGCAGGAGGTACTTGCCCCAATGCGGGCGGGCGCCGGGGATGGCGAGCATCTCGCCGCTCCACTGCTCGTAGAAGGCGTCGGCGTCGCGGGCCGAGCGGGTGGTGACGACCTCGATGTCGCAGATCGCCCGGCCGTGCGCGGGGGCCAGCAGGGCCGCGCTGGCGCCGATGAAGCGGGCGTGCACGACCATGTTGACGGGGAAGCTGGCGGCGCGGGCGAGGTGCTCGATGAGGCCGATCGTGCGCCGCCAGGCCTCCTCGGCGTCGGCGAGCGGCACGCCGTAGGACATGTCCCAGCAGCGCGGGTAGGCCCGCTGGTAGTGGAAGGCGCGCGAGGCCGGGGCGACCGCGCTGCCTTGAGTCATCGTCAGCCACGGCGCGAGCTGCATGAACGCGGGCGTGAGCTCGGGGGCGACGCGGCCGAGCAGCGGCAACAGGCCGTTGCAGGAGGCGAAGGTGCAGGCGTAGGTGAAGGCGAACTTGAGCCGGTCGGCCAGGCTCGCGCCGACGTCGGGCTCGTCGGTGCGGCGCATCAGCTTGCACCACAGGGTGTCGGTGAACGGGAACCAGTAGAGCT
Organism: Nannocystis pusilla; assembly: GCF_026626665.1. GTDB lineage: Bacteria > Myxococcota_A > Polyangia > Nannocystales > Nannocystaceae > Nannocystis > Nannocystis pusilla. Next base: position 2,875,221 of record NZ_JAPNKE010000002.1, on the reverse strand, counting down.
CGACGAATTCGTAGGTGGCGAGCAGGTCGGGTAAATTGCCGAGGACGTCGTCGACGACGATCATGCGGTCCTCGACGTGGAGGTGGAACTCGGGCCAGCAGCGCATGGTGATGTCGTGGACGACCCCGAGCGCGCCGAGCGAGCAGCGGGCGGCGTCGAACAGCGAGCCGTCGGCGGCGCTGAGGTGGTGGACGTCGCCGCGGGCGTCGACGAGGGTGAGGGCCACGACCTCGTCCGACATCGTCGAGGTGTGAAGGCCGGTGCCGTGAGCCGCCACCGCGATCGCGCCGCCGACGGAGATGTCCTGGTAGATGGTCGGCGTGATCAGGGTGAGGCCGCGGGCCTGCGTGAACTGGACGAGGTCACGCACGGTCGCGCCGGCCTCGACGCAGATCGCCGGGGCGCCGTCGAAGCTGGTCTCGTGCATGCCGCGGAGCCGGCCGAGATCGATGAGGCTGCCGCGGGTGGGCACCAGCGGGCTCCACGAGCACGAATTGCCGAGCGGACGGATCCGGCCCTTGCGGCTCGCCCGGCGCACCGCCTCGCGCAGGTCGTGCAGGCCGCACGGGCGGTAGAGGTCGGCGGTGCAGCCGAGGTTGTCGTTCCAGTTGCGCCACTTGTAGTTCGCGATCAGCTCCACGGGTTCGCTCGTCAGATGTTGATGCTGTTGGGGACCAGCCGCGGCAGCAGGTACGGATAAGGCCGCGGCCGCGCGCGGTTGCGACGCTCGATCTCCTGCTCCACCGCCGCCAGGTCGGCGTGCAGCCGCGCGACCAGCGGGCGGGCCGCGGCGACGCGCCCGAGCTCGTAGCGGTCGTAGTCGCCGAAGCGATCGAAGCGGTAGCAGGCCATCTGGTTGTTCTGGAACTGGGCGACGCCGACGTCGAGCGGGGGCAAGGTGTCGGCGATCCGGGCGGCGTCGACGAGCTCGCCCTCGCGCGGCGGGGGCCGGTAGGCGGCGCCGGGGAAGGCGGGGACGTAGGTGAAGTGGTCGGTCTGCGGGAAGTGGACGGCGGCGTGACCGGGGCCGGCGATGAACAGGAACTGCGCCAGGAGGTCGACGAGGACGTCGCGGCCGCCGAGCTCGCCGGCGGGCAAGAGGCCGCGCAGGCGCCCGCCGTCGTCGGCCTGCAGCTCGGCGACGAAGGCCTGCAGCTCGGCGTCGGCGCGCACCGCCGCGTCGCTCGGATAGTAGAGGGCGACGTAGTCGGCGACGAAGCGGCGCAGGACGGGGGTCCACAGGCGGGCGTCGTCGCGCCACGGGTACTCGCGCGGGCCGTCGGCGACGCCGCGCGCGGCCAGGTCTGCCTCGATCTCCTGCTCGCGCACCGACCAGCGCTCGTAGCTGCGGCGCATGATGTTGCGGGTCTCGCGGAGCTCGCCGGCGTAGAGGGTGGCGAACACACCGCCTGGCTTTTTGAGCAGGTTGAACGCGGCCCGGTTGACCGCGATGGTGTGCTGGGTGTGCGGTCGCAGCAGCACGTGGATCGGGTGCGAGGGCGCGAGCTGGCGCCGCGAGCTGACCGCGAACGGCTCGGCGACGTAGTGGTGGCGGTAGATGTGGCTCGACAGCGCCTGCAGGTTGAACTCGGCGATCTCGACGTAGGTCTTGGCCAGGTCCCAGCGCGCTGCCGTCGCGCAGGTAGACGGGGTTGGGATCGGCGGCGCCGGGCTGGTCGACGCGGATCGCCACGGGCACGAGGTCGCACTGCGGATCGCGGCCCGGCCGCTGGCAGAACAGGGCGATCGGGCTCGGGAGGTACTTGCCGCGCCAGCGCGAGTCGCGACCAACGGCGCCGCTCTGCCCGAGGCTGCGGGCCAGCAGCTCGAAGTCGGCGACGAACAGGTTGCCGGCGGCGTGCTCGCCCGCCAGCGTGACGCCGGGGCCGAGCACGCGGGCGAGCTGGTCGTCGTCGACGGGGAGGCGCGCGCGCAGGTCGGCGAGGTCGCGCACGCGCGCGAGCAGCAGCGGGTTGGGACCGTCGATGCGGTTGCGCGCGAACAGGCCGTCGCGCTGGTGCTCGGTCACCGCCGCGGGGGCGCGCAGGCCGAGGCGCTCGCTGAACAGGCCGCGGAAGCCCGCGAGCTTGTCGACGCCGCCGAGGACGCCGCGCAGGCGGTACCACAGCTTCTTGCCCTGGGCGCCGGCGACGGAGCGCAGCAGGTGCGGGAGGTACGGCAGGGCCCAGCGCGGGCCGTACAGCTCGTCGAGAGGGAACTCGCCGGCGACGGCGATCGGCGCCAGGGGGTTGTCCTCGCTACGCGCGTAGGTGTAGCGCTCGCGCGCGAGGCACAGCGCCCGACGCCGCGCGGCCGGGTCGGGCTCGTGCTGCGGCAACGAGGGCGACGGGTCGGGCTTCATCGAGCTCGACCGTAGCACGCCGATCCAGGAGGGGGCGCAAGACACCTGTTCGTAAAGACAGGTCATTCGAGCACGCGGCCGTCGGGCTCCGGTTCGGCGGACGACGATCGCCGCGGCGGACACTGCATGGGTCCAAACCGCGTCCTGGCGCCCCCAGGCGAGGTCACGAGCGCGAGGGCGAAATCATCCATGACCTCGAGGACAGGTATCGATCAGGCTGTCTCTCGGGTCATGTGGGATGGCGAGCGTGACGGCGTTCGGCGGCGGCACGACGGGACGCGGCGCCGCGCGCGGGGCCCGACTGCGCGGCCGGCGACGCGGCGGAGCAGCGCGGCCCGGTCGCGCGCGACGCTGCGGCCGCGGCCGGGCGCGACGCGCGGACGTGTGTCCTTGAAGACATGTCGATCCGGCGCTGCCGATCGCGCCATGCCCGTCGCTGTCCTTGAAGACATGTCGATCGGGGAATGTGCGGATCGACATGTCGGTGACGACATGTCTGTTCGCGCAGGTCCCCGCGGACGCGTCAGGCGGTCCGCTTGCGGCGGGCGAACGAGCGGATCAGGGCGGCAATGTTGGCGCGGACCTGGGGGTCGGTGCTGAGGCGGTAGCCGGGGGTGCGCATGGCGGCGGGCAGGAGCGGGAGCAGCTGGTCGTTGAGCCGCTTCTCGGCGCGGGCGTCGACGATCTTTTCAAAGAGGTCGGCGACGACGGTGTCGCCCTCGAAGTCGATGCTGAAGCGGGCGTCGCCGAAGCTGTAGCGCAGGCCGCAGACGAGGAAGTTGAGGCGGGCCGGGCCGTCGACGACGAGGGCCGGGTCGGCGCCGATCTTGAGGCCGCGGTCGTCGAGGCGCAGGCGCACGCTGGTGCCCGGGAGCAGCAGGACGTCGACGAGGGGGTGGTGGAACAGGACGAGGCGGCCGCGCTCGTCGGCGGGGAAGCGGTCGAGGACGCCGCGCACGCCGGAGGCGCCGGGGTCGGCGGGGTCGCCGATCTGGCGGCGGACGAGGGCCTCCACCAGAGCGTTCTCGAGCTGGCCGAGGCCGCCGACCTGGACCTCGCCGGACTGCAGGTGATAGCGGGCGCCGCGGAGCTGGATCGCCAGGCGCAGGCCGGGCATGCGCGCCGACAGGCCGCGCTCGCTCTCGACGGCGATCTCGATCTCGTTGGCGGTGAGGGTGACGGTGTCGGCCGGATCCATCAGCAGCGCGAACTCGCCGTAGTCGCCGGGCAGGCGGGCCGAGAACACCGCGATCCGCGAGGGATCGTCGGGCGGGGCCGGCGGCAGCGGAGGGCGCGGCAGGCCGAGCCGCTGGGCCCACGCCGCGGGCAGATTGGGCGCGGCTAGCACTTTGTACAGGTGCGAAAGGACAGCCTCGGTGACGGGGCTGACCGCCGCGGCCTCGTGGTAGTGCTCCTCGGCGATGCCGCTGATCGCGAGCTTCACCGCGGCGTCGCGGGCCCGCAGGCTGAGGTCGTGGAGGTAGAAGTCGGGCAGCCAGTCGAGCGCCTCGCCGGTGACGAACAGGCCGGCGGCGGAGCGCAGGGCGAGGCCGTCGTGGTCGAGGTGGAGGTCGATCGAGCCGCCCTTGGCGACGCAGATCTTGAGCGGGCCCCACGGCTTGTCGGCGCCGACGGCCAGGAGGGTGTCGTGGCCGGCCCGCGGCGAGCGATCGCTGGGCCAGAAGTGGCGCATGAACTCGGCGAACAGCGCCCGCATGGCGTGGCTGAGCAGGTGCTGCCCGAGCTCTCCGGCCGGCGGCGAGGCGTCGATCACGAGCGTCCACGGCAGGAAGGTGAGGTCGACCGTGCGCACCGTGATGTGCAGGCCGAGGCCGACGACGCGCACCGTGGCGCCCTTGCCGAAGGCGATGTGGGCGCCGCCGCGGCGCAGCGAGAGGTCGACCGTGCGGGCCTGGTCGGCGCTGACGCGCACGGCCCCGAACGCGCCGACGGTCTGCTCCCACACGACGGCGCCGGGCGGGACCGGCAGCGGCGGCGGGAGCGGGGCGGCGGCCGGCAGGGCGAGGCGGCGGAGGAGCTCGGCGAGCGGCTCGGCGGGCGCGAAGCGGGCGAACAGTCGCCGCAAGATCTCGTGGACCAGCGGGCCGGCGGGCGGGTCGCTCAGCAGCTCGAGCGAGGCGACGGCGGGGCGCCAGCGCAGGCCGTGGACGGCGACCTCGGCGAGCAGGGCGGTGCCCTCGGGGACGAGCTGCAGCGGGGCCTCGGCGCGCAGCTCGAGCGCGTCGGGGCGCCGCTCGAGGCGCAGGCCGGCCCCGGCGGGCAGCTCGGCGCGCAGGCGGACGCGCTTCGAGGTGTCCTTGGGGACATGCGCCAAGAGCCATGGCGCTTCGGGCAGCTGCTGCGGGGCCAGCGGGAGGTGCGGGCGCACGCGGGCGAGGCCGAACTGCTCGACGCAGCGGGCCACGAGCTGCGACAGCCAGTCGCCGAGCGGCGGGTCGCTGTCCGCGCGCACGGCGACCGCGGCGATGTCGTGGTCGATCGCGGCGAGGCGCACGACGAGGCCGAGCTCGGGGGCGACGATCGCGAGCTTGCGCGCGCTGGTGAGGCGGAGCGCGTCGGGGGCGAGGCGGACCGCCAGGACGTCGGCGGGGTCGAAGCGGACGTCGAGCGGGCCGACCACCGGGACGCGGACGCTGGCCAGCAGGGCCGGGAGCTGCTGCTCGAGCTCGGGGTCGACGCTCGGGCCGCCGTCGCGGCGCACGCCGAGGATGTCCGGAAGGACAGGTGCGGCGCGGACCCGGATCAGCTGGGCGAGGGCGAGGTGGCCGAACTCGCCGAGGTCGGGGGTGGCCTCGGTGACGACGCTGCCGTCGTGCCAGCGGTACTCGAGGCGGTGGATGTCGGCGTCGGGCAGGACCGGCAGGCCGTGGAAGCGCAGGCGCAGGCCGGCGGGCGCCTCGACGACCAGAGCGTCGCCGGCGTGGCGCACCCGGACCTCGGCGTCGGCGTCGGTGGTCAGGCGCACGCCGGTGCGCAGGTTGAAGGCCTGGTCGAGGAGCACCAGCTCGTCGGGGTCGTGCGCGCCGACGAGGCCGAGGCGGGCCAGGAGCGCCGGCGAGAGGCGAGGGATGACGCGGGCGTCGACGACGCGGCGGATCAGCGCGCGCATCAGCGGGCCGAGCGGCGGGTCGGTCTGGATCTCGAGGCGGACCCGCGGCTCGACGCCGGGCGCGGCCGGGGGCGAGGCGACCAGGAGGGCGCGGACCAGCCGCAGCTCGGCCAGCTCGGGCAGCTCGTCGACGTGGACGTGGAGGCCGCCGGCGGCCTCGAAGCGGCCCCGCCGGCCGCCCGGGTGAGGAGGAGCTCGCGGTCGCCGAGCACGGCCAGCTCGCCGCGGGCGCCGAGGGGGATCCGGGCCAGCACCCGGGCGCCGGGCGGCGGGTGACCGGCGTGCAGCTCGCGCGGGACGATGTCGGCCAGGCGGGCGCGCAGGCCCGTAACTGGCGCGGAGGACAGGTCGCCCGGGCCAGGGGCTCCGGGACCTGTCGCAGCGGACATGTCGCCAGGAGCATGGCCATCGGGACCTGTCGCAGCAGACATGTCCTGGGGGGCCTGTCCGATGGGACCGGTGGTACGGCGCGCGGGACCCCGGCGCGGGCGCTTCTGGCCGCGGAGCCGGCGCACGAGGTCGGCGAGGCGGACGCGGCGCTGCTCGTCGGCGAACAGGTCGTAGCCCGGGATGGTCATGGCGGCGGGCAGGCGCGCGCAGCCAGCGAGAGGCGACCCAGGCGGCGAAGCGCAGCATGGCCCGGCGGACAGGTCCGGTCGGGCCGGGGTCGATCTCGAGGCGGGCCGGACCGAACAGCAGGCGGACGGCGAGGATCGGCAGGGCGAGGCCGAGGACGCGGAGCACCGCGGGCCGGCTCAGAGCGACCTCGGCCCGGTCGCCCCGCAGCTCGGCGACGAGGCGGGCGTCGGTCGGCAGCCAGGCGCTGGCGCCGAGCGGGCCGTGGACCAGGCGACGGGCGCGGCTCTGCGGATCCGCGGGCAGGTTCTGGGTCAGGAATTCGACGACGCTGCGCCCGGGGTGCCAGCCGAGGCCGCGGCGGAGGGCGATCCGCAGGGCCACGCCGGCGGCGGTGAACAGGAACGGACCGATGGCGTCGGCGTCGGCGCTGACTGTCCCATGGACCAGGTCGATCCGGGTCCGCCGCAGCTCGACGGTCGGGAGGTCGGGCAGGCGCGCCAGCAAGGCGCTGCCTGGGTCGATCTCGAGGACCTCGGCGTCGACCGCGAGCCGCAGCGGGGCGGCGAGCGCGAGCTCGAGATCGAGGGGACCGACGACCGGGAGCTCGAGCCGCCCGAGCGCCTCGCGCGGGCCGTCGGTCGCGGCGGCGGGACGCGTGTCCTCGTGCGGTCGGCGATAGCCGGGGACCTGATCGCCTGTGCCTGCCATGCTTCGGGTGTATCGGATCTGGCGCGGCTTGGGCAGACGAAGCGGACCGTCGGCGAAGTCTCGCCGACGACTCGGAGTGCCGGAACACGTCGACGCGGTTTGGCGGCGTACGCGCTCAATCGCCCGTGCCCTGGCGGAACGGGGCCGTACGGGCCCGTTCGTGCGGGACGGCGATCGGCGTCAGCGTCGCCTCGACGAGCATCCGCAGCGCCCGCTGCTGGCGACGCAGGCTGCTGCGATCGGCGGCGAGGAGGCCGACGACGATCAGGAACGGGACCAGCAAGGTGGCAGCGACGACAGGTCCGGCGATCGCCAGCGAAAGCCGGCCATCGCCAGGCCGAGCGCGATGATGTATGCGAACGCGGTGCGCGTGAGCGGGTGGAGGCGGAAGCGGACGACGACGCGGGCACCCTCGCCTTCGCGGGTCGGCTCGACCTCGCAGATCGCCCGCGTGCCCGGCCGCCACGCGCCCGGATCGGCGGTGAGGTAGAAGCCCCGCGGGCTGCGCTCGAGCGCGTAGCCGGGGTCCTCGCCGTGGCCGGTGTGCGCCTGCAACAACGCGACCTCGGGCGAGGCGAGGAAGCGCCGCTCGACGTCGGCCGGGTCGGCGGTGACGGTGAACTCGAGCACCGCGGGCACGCGGCCCAGGGCGCCCGCGCGGCGCGGGACGAGCGAGGCTGGCGGCGGCGAGGAGGGCATCGGCCGCGGAGGCGACCTAGCCCTTGGGCAAGGTCTTTTTGACCAGGTCGCTGGCGACCACCGCGAGCTTGCCCGCGGCCTCGGCGACCGCGGCGGAGGTGCCCATGGCGCGGACGATGCCCGACAGGCCGACGATCGCCTGGCGCAGCCCCGCGAGCTCTTCGCGCGAGAGCGGCACGAGCTCGACGACGACGAGGCTGACCCGCTGGTGCTCGTCGCGGAGGACGCTGATCCGCTCGTCGAGGCCGCGGATCTGGTCGTTGATGGCGCTCCAGCGGGCGGGCTGCTCGTACGGGTCGACCTGGTCGAGCCGCTGACGCATGCGCTCGCTGGCCTCGGTCAGCCGCGCGAGCGCCTGCGACAGGTCTTCGAGGAGTTCGTGTTTGTTGCTCATGCCGAGGTTCGGGGCCGAAGGGCCGGAGAGGGACTTCGCGGGCGGTGCGGCGGCGGGGTCGCCGGGCCGCACGGACCGCTTGCGTTGCCGTCTGTCCGCCACCGAGAAACACTACGCAACTCGCCGCGAGGGCGCCAGCCGGGCGATGCGGCGCGATCGCGACACGCGGGCGACCGCGTCACGGCGGGGTCGGGTTCGGACCCGCAGGGTTGCCGGCTCGCGGTGCGACTCGGTCGGGCGCCGCTCGTCAGGCCCGCGCGTCGGCGGGGTCGGATCGCCCGGCTGCTGGTCGTCGGGGGCGGTGATGGTCCCCGGACCCATGACGCCGTTCCCGCTGCCTCCGCTGGTTCCGCCGCCCGAGCTGCCGCCGCTGGCCGTGGCGGCGCCGACGGTGGCGCGGACGTCTTTGAGCCCGGCGTCGACCTGCTGCCCGACGATCGCGCCGTACTCGACGTAAAACCGCGCGCCGTCGAGGAAGCGCGGCGGGCTCGAGAGGATGAGCAGCTGCTGGACGAAGCGGTGCAGCGCGGCGCGGTCGATGGTGAGGGCGTGGGTGCGCGCGAGCACCGACTCTTCCCACTCGAACGAGCGATCCTGCACGGCGTCGGCGGCGGCCGAGGCGGCCACCAGCGCGTCGTAGAGCGCGAGCTGCTTGGCGCGCTCGGGATCGCCGGCGATCTTCCAGAAGTGGATCGTGCGCACGTTGAACTGGCCCTGCTCGGCGATCTGCTGCTGGCGCTCGACCAGGTTGCGCTGGCGCAGCTGGGCCACCGCGGCCCGCGCGGCCGCGAACTCGGCGGTCTCGCGCTCGAGCCGCGCGCCGGCCTCGGCCAACACCGCGGCCTGGGCCCGCATCTCGCGCTGCGCACAGCCTGGCGCGAGGGACAGGGCGAAGAGGACAGGTCCGAAGGTCCATGTGCGATGGGACATGGCGATCACGGGGCGAGGACGGCGCCGGCGAGCAGGGCGAAGAGGACAGGTCCCAAGGTCCATGTGCGATGGGACATGGCGATCACGGGGCGAGGACGGCGCCGGCGAGCACGCCGAAGCCGACGGTGGAGACGATGAGCTGGGCCAGGGCCTCGGGGGCCATGCCGCCCCTGGTGAACTTGACCAGCTCGGTGACGCCGGCGGCGAGGTAGACCTGGCGCAGGGCCATGGCGGCGCGCGAGCGGACGATGCTGGCGTCGTGGCGCACGCCGAGGTCGAGCGCGTCGGCCCGCTTCTGGTCGGCGCGGCCGAGCGTCCACGCGTTGCCGAAGGCGACCAGGGCCTTGGTGAGCTCGTCGCGGCACTTGCCCTCGTAGGCGGCCATGAGCGCCTGCGCGGGGCAACCGGCGCGCTCGAGCTTGACGAGGCTGGCCTGGGCCTCCATGAGCAGGACCGCCTCGTCGAGCTGGGCGACCAGCTTGGCCCGGGCGAGCCGCAGCCGCCGCTCGCCGAGGCCGATGGCGGCGACGAGGGCGTCGTGCTCGACCCGCAGGGTCTCGCGGATGAGCGCGAGGACCGCGAGCTCGAGGGTGTCGACGGTCTGCTGCAGGCGGTCGATGCCGACGATGGTGGTGTGGACGACGCGGGCGAACCGCGGGGCGCCGGCCAGCGCCTTGGCGGCCGCAGGATCGGCGTCGGCGGCCGCCTTGCGGCGAGCCCGGATCTGGCGCGCCTCGATCAAGGCGTCGACGGCGGCGAGCTGCTCGGCGAGCTGATACCAGCGCCCGAGCTCGGCCAGCGGTCGCAGGTCGTAGGCGGTGAGGATCGCGGGGACCGGGACCTCGGCGAGCTCGGCGAAGCGGGTCTGCAGGACGGTGTCGTCGCAGGCCTGGCTGCTCGGGGTGGTGACGGCGGGGGTGAACGACGGGGTCGGCGCGGGAGCGGGGTTCGGTGCGACCGGCGAGGCGGTGGGTCCCCGGAAGCGGCCTGCGTGCCGCCGGGCGAGGGGGTGGTAGGTCCGCCGGAAGCGGCCTGCGTGCCGCTTGGCGAAGTGGTGGGCGCGGTCGAGGCCGGCGCGTCGTTACGCGCGGCGAGTGGGTCCGCGGCCGGAGCGACGCCCGCGGGGCCGGTGACGAGCCAGGGCTTGCCGATCAGGCCGGCGCCCGCGAAGAGCTCGACTGTCCGAGAGGGCAGGTCGAAGCGGACAGGCGCGAACGGACCTGTGTACGAAGACATGTCCTTCAGAACATGCTCTGAAGGACCGGTCTCAGGCGACATGGCGCTCGGGCCAGGCGCTCGCAGGTCCAATGACATGGCCGTAGCGACAGGTGCGTTGGGACCGGTCCAGGAGGACATGGCGCTCGGGCCAGGCGCTCGCAGGTCCAATGACCTGGCTGTAGCGACAGGTGCGTTGGGACCGGTCCCGAAGGACATGGCGCCACGGCCAGGCGCGAGCGGATCGGATGATCTGGCCGAAGCGACAGGTGCTTCGGGACCGGTCTCGAGGGACATGGCCCCAGGAACAGCACGCGAGGCGACCGAGGCGGGGCGCGGCTGCGCGGGGGGCGGGGCCGACGAGGTCGACGCGGCGGGCGTGGGCTCGGGCTGGCTCGCGGACGGGGACTTCGCGGGCCGGGGCGCGGGGGTGAGCGCGGCCTTGCCCTTGGCGGGCGGCTCGAGCGCGGAGCAGGGCTGCTTGGCGGCCTCGTAGGCGAACAGGCGGCGCGACAGCTCCTCGTGGTGCTGCTGTAGCGCGTCGTGGACGGCGAGGAGCTGATCGACCTGGGCCCCGAGCTCGCTGGGGGCGCAGGCGGGGCCGTTGCAGACCACGCGCTCGCGCAGGGCCGCGAGGTCGTCGCGGCGGTCCATGCACAGCCGGCGCTGGCGATCGCGGCTGGCCTGCAGGACAGGTGAGGTTCCGGGCTGCTCGAGGGCGGGGCAGCCGGGGCCGGCGGCGTCGGCCGAGCCGAGGTGGAGGGCGCGCGCGGCCATCTGGTGCTCGTTGACGGCGCGGGCGAGGCGACTCTCGCCGCTGTCGGGGCCCTTCCAGTGGCGCTGCAGGGTCCGCAGCTCGCGCAGGAGGTCGGCGGCCGGATCGGGGGCGGGGGCAGGCGGCGACTTGGGCCGGCCGACCACCGGCGCGGGCGCTTCGGCGAGCGGAAAGGCGTGGCCGACGAGGGCGTGCAGGCGGGTCGAGATCTTGCTGCAGAAGGTGGTCCAGCCGTCACCCTTGAAGCGCGCGCGGCAGCGCGTGAAGAAGAGGACCTGGACGTCCGGGTCGGCCTCGCCGCGGGCGCCGAGGATGTCGAGGAGATCACGGTCGCGCCCGACCTCGGCCCAGGCCTGGGCGGCGGCGACCTCGTCCGTCAGCATCGCCTGCGACTGCGCCAGCTCCTCGGTGAAGCCGTCGACCAGGCGCGAGGCCTTGAGCTCGCCGTCGGCCCCCTCGGCCGTGGCCGCGTCGCGCGGACGGTGCAGGTGCAGCCCGCAGCCGAGGGCCGCGGCGAAAAAGAGCGGGACGAACCGAAGCCGAGCGGGCACGGGGAGGCCAGCACTAGGCACGGCCCCGCCGCACAAGCCAGCGCCCCGGGCTGCGAGCAGTCGGGTAGGATCGCGCCGACCATGCACTCGGGCCCGGAAGCAGGTCGCGCCCCCCGGGACTCCACCGGGGCGCTGCGACGGCTGCACGACCGCCACGCGGAGCGGCTGCGCACCGCGGCGCGCTGGCTCGGGATCGACGAGCACGAGCGTGACGCGGCCGTGACCCGGTGTTTCCGCGGCGTGGCGGCGGCTGTCCCCGAGGACAGCGCGACCGGCTGGGCCGCGCTCATGCGCGCGCTGGCGCGGGCGCGACCGTCCGAGGTGCCGCCGGGTCCGCGCGCGAGCGGCGAGGCGGCGCTGCTCGGCTTCTTGAGCCGCCGTTCGAGCGAGGAGCGGGCCGTGTTCGCGCTGGCCGAGCTGGGCGGCTTCGACGCGATCCAGCTGGCGCAGGCGATCGGGGCCCCGCCCGCGGCCGGCCAGGCGCTCATCGTCGGGCTGCGGCGCGCGTTCGCGGCCGACCCGGCGGTGGCGGCCGCGGGCGGTCCGGCGTCGGTGCTGGCCGAGTCGGTGGTGGTCGACCGCGCGCCGCCGGGCTGGCGGGCCCAGGCGCTGGCTGAACTTCTGGGCATGTCCGAAGAGGCAGGCGATCCGGGGATCCCGCGGGCGGCGGCGGCGGCGGTGGCGATCCTGGCGGTGGCGGTGCTGGTGGCCCTGCGCCCGCGCGCGCCCGTGTCCGCGCCCGAGCCGGCGCTGGCCCCGGTGGCCGCGACCGCGAGCGAGCGGCCGCCGCTGCACGAGGCGGCGGTGCCGCTCCCGGCGCCGCCGATCGAAGCGGCGCCGATCCTGGATGCTCCCAAGGACATGGCGAAAAGCACAGGTTCCAAGCGCCAGGTGGTGGTGCGCAAGAAGGGCGGGCGCGGCCCGGACGCGGCGGCGAAGCAGGAGGCGCAGGCCCGACGCGAGGCGGAGGCGGCGGCGCAGGACCCGGGCAACGTGATCGTCGAGCTCGAGATGCTCGGCGCAGCCCGCAAGGCGCTCAAGGGCTCGCCCGGGCAGGCGCTGGCCTACGCGGACCAGCACGCGCGCGACTACCCGCACAGCCAGCTGGTCGAGCACCGCGCGGAGGTGCGGGTACGGGCCCTGTGCGCGCTCGGCCGCGCCGACGAGGCCCGCGCGGAGGCGCAGCGCCGGCCGTGGCCGAAGGTGCAAGCGGCGCTGCGCGAGGGCTGCGCGAAGTGAGCGGCGGGTCGGGGCGAGCTCCCTGTGCCGAGAGCAGCGAGCCCGTAGCGAGTCGGCGAAGGACGTTGAGGCGCAGTCAGGCGGGCTCGCGCAGCCAGGTGTCCTCGTTCGGCAGTTTACCGGTCAGCGACAGGCGCAGGACCGGGGCGCCTGCGTCGACCACCTCCGAGCGAACGGCGGCGGCCGAGACGAACCTCCCGGCGGGCTCGTCGCTGGTCTCTCCCTCGTAAGAGAACCTGGGCGTGGCCCAGCGGGCGTCGCCGAACACGATGTCGCGGTAGGCGGCGCGCGACGGGCCCTGGAAGTACAGCGAGTGATCGAAGCGCGCGGTGGCGTGCATCCGGCCGTCGTGGACGTGCACGGTGGGGAAGTACAACCAGTCGGGGAAGCGCGACGGGAACTCGAACGCCATCGGGTGCACGTCCTGCGCGCCCGGGCGGAACTGAAACACGACGAAGCCCCAGTCGTCGTAGGCCGGCAGTTCGTGCCAGACGTCGACGGGCAGGCGGAAGCGGGGGTCGAGGCGGTCGAGGTCGGCCCGCGTCGGCGCGAACGAAGCCTCGAAGGAGCCGACTGTGTGGACCTCGAGGAGCGGGGCGACCTCGTGGTGAGGAAGCCGCTCGCCAGGCTGGCGAACAGGTCGGGGACAGCGGACAGGTCGCGGAACACGACCGCCTGCTCGCTCGCGTCGGGGACGAGCGGGAGCGGCAGGATCATCGCCGACGCCGACCCGGTCCGCAGGCGCATTTGATAGACGAGCAGCTGGCGCTCGGCGACGCGGCGGGCGAAGATCTGCGTCTTGTCGATCCCGACAGGGCCGCGCGAGCCGACGATGATGCACATGGGCGCAGCTTATCAGGTCGGCGATCGCACCGACACGCCGCGGCGCGATGGGTCCGAGAGTTGACCCGTCTTGGGGCGGCCTCGGCCGGCCACCGCGAGGCTGACGAGGCCTGCCTCAGGGTACATGTCCTTTGAAACCTGCTCGTCAGGACATGCCGCGATGGGCATGCCCTGCGCGACATGTCCGAAGGGTCACGGGGCGAAGATCAGCGAGCCGCCGGCCGGGATGGTGAAGCTCAGCTTGCCGAGGGCGGTCACGGTCGCCTTGCCGCCGGCGAGGGCGTCGGTGAGCTCGGTGGCGGCCGCGAAGCCGAGCGCGGGGCCGGCGTCGACCGTGACCATCTGCGGGGCGCCGGCGCGGGTGAGCGCGACGATGGCCGCGTCGCCGTCGGCGATCTTGCGGCCGAACACCAGGGTGTCCTCGTCGGCGTACAGCGGCACGTAGGCGCCGCGGCGCAGCGGGGCGAGCTGCTGGCGGGCCGTGCCGAGCTTGCGCGTGTGCGCGAGGGTGGCCAGCTCGTCGGCGGACAGCTCGTCCTCGGGGCGCCACATCAGGCGGTTGTTGGGGTCGGCGCCGCCCCACTGGCCGTACTCGTCGCCGTAATAGAGGAGGGGCGCGCCCGGCAGGCCGAACAGCCAGGTGAGGGCCAGGCGGGCGCGGCGGTACGGCTCCGGGTCGCTCGGCGCGACGGCGGTGTTGTCCCACTGGTTGCCCGGGACGCCCTTGTCGTGCTGGCCGTCCTGGCCGCGATAGTCGGCGTGGCTGACGAAGCGCGGGGTGTCGTGGCTGCCGATGTACGGGGTCATGACGGCGCCGGCGGGCCACTTGTCGAGGCCGTGGCGCACCCAGTAGTCGGCGTGCAGCATGCCGCTGTCGCCCCAGGCGAAGGTGCGGTAGCTGACGCCGTGGTAGAGGACGAAGTCGAACTGGCCGTCGAGCCCGAACGGGCCGATGTAGCGGGCGATGGTGCCGTAGTTGTCGTCGTTGCACGGGTCGTCGCAGTCGCTCCAGCCCATCGCGGTCTCGCCCATGAGGAAGTACTTGGTGCCGGCGCGCTCGAAGCCCTCGCGCACCGCGGCGGCGAGGTTGCGCGTGGCGGCCTCCTCGACGTGCTTGACCGCGTCGACGCGCAGGCCGTCGAGGTCGAACTCGTCGAGCCACCAGGCGGCGTCGGCCACGAACTGGGCGTTGGCCTCGCCGACGCTGTGGTCGATGTCCGGCAGGTAGTCGGCGAACATGCACTCGAGCGCCTTCTCGGTCCAGTCGCAGCCCGGCGTGCCGCACACGCAGCCGGTGCGGAACCACTCGGGGTGGGCCTGCATGTACTCGTGCTCGGCGTGGACGTGGTTGATGACGTAGTCCTGGAGGACGCGGATGCCGTGGCGGTGGGCCTCGTCGATCATGGCCGAGAGCGCAGCTTCGCCGCCGAGCCGCGGGTCGACCTCGCGGGCGCGGATCGGCCAGTAGCCGTGGTAGCCGGTGACCCAGTGGACGCCGTCGGCGGCCTTGAAGGCGTCCTGAGGGCCCGTCTGGAACGGGGTCAGCCAGATCGCGCGCACGCCGAGCTCGTCGAGGGTGCCGTCGGCGATCGCGGCCCGCAGACCCTCGAGATCGCCGCCGTCCCAGTCGCCCCGCGGATCGGCCATCGCCGTCGGTCCAGGGCTGTCGCCGGGCTCGCCGTCGCGGAAGCGATCGGTGAGGACCATGTAGACGAGCGCGTCGTCCCAGCGGAACGCTTCGGCCTCGATCCAGAACGGCAGGAGGATCGGCTCGCTGTGGTGGCCGTCGGCGGAGGCGACGGTGAGCGTGACGCGGTGCTTGCCGTCGGGCAGATCGGCGAGGGCGATCGTGATGTCGCCGGTGGCAGGATCGACGACGAACTCTTCGCCCGTCAGCGGGCGCGTGTCGCTGCCGGTGCGCAAGCTCGCGGTGAAATCGCCTACCGCGGGACCGGCGCCGGCGAGGCCGTCGACGTAGCGCAGGGTGGCCTTGTAGACGCCTGCGCCCGGGCCGGGCCGCTCGGGTTGAGAGGCGACCACGTCGACGCCGGGCAGGCGACAGTCAGGCACGAGGATCGCGGAGTTCTCGGTCCCGCCGACGTACTTGCGCCGGCCCTGGCCCGGGTCGAGGACCCACTGGTCGGCGCCGCCCTGGCTGTAGACGACCTTGTAGCCGTGCAGGCCGGGCGGGAGGTCGACTGTCCCTTGATACATGCCATCTGGGTCAGGACCTTCGAGCCATGTCGCAGAGGCCAGGTCGAAGCCGTGCCACTCGCCGGCCACCCGCGGGCTGTCGCCGCCCGACGGCGGATCGAAGCGAAAATGGGTCGGGCAGGCGAGCGCGCCGCCGCCGGTCGGATCGTCGGTGGTGCTGGTGGGCCCGTCGGTGGTGCCGGTGGTGGTGCCGGTGGTCGGATCCGTGGGTGCGGTCGGAGCTGCGTCGGTGCCCGGGAAGCTGCTCGGGTTGTTCGTCAGTCCTCCCGTGGTGGCGCCGTCGGTCTCGCCCGGCGTGGGCGCGCCCGACGAGCAGGCGCCGAGGAGCAGCAGGGCGGGGAGGAGGCGGATCGGCGGACGCTCCATGCGGGCCGACGATAGCAACACGCCGCGCGACGAGACAGCGTCCGCGCCCGCGCGGTAGTGTGGGCGGGTCATGACTCGCTCCTCCTCCGTCGCCCTACTGGCCCTGCTGGCGTCGACCTCGATCGCCGCGGCGGCGATCGCCGCCGAGCCGCAGCGGACCCGCTTCGCCCTGCCCAGCAGCAACGGCTGGGGCGCGCTCCTGGTCGACCTCAAGGCCGGCAAGGTGACGGAGCTGAGGAGCACGCGTTCGCAGCCGAGGAGCCGGAGATCGACGAGCAGGGCCAGGACATCTGGGACGGCGAACACGTGCGACAATCCATACTCGCGATGTGTTGTACGACGCGTACTTCGGGGTCCGCGCCGAGGGCGAGCAGCTGTGGCTGCCGTCGGTGCCGGTCGACGAGGACGCCAGCGGTTATTACGCGTGGAGCGACAGCGAGGCGGTCGGGACCGGCATCGTCTCGATGGTGCAGCCGCTCGGGGCGCTCGAGGCGACGACCTTCGCGTTCGCGCCGCAGGGCCTCGAGGCGGCCGGGATGGTGCTGCTGCTGCGCCTCAAGAACACCGGTCAGCAGCCGCTGCAGGGGGTGCAGGCGTTCTCCCTGCACAACTTCCACCTCGGGTTCGGCCGCGCCGATCGCCCGTGGGACGTCCACGAAGACATCGGCAACAACGGCGAGACGGTCGAGTTCGTCGGCGGCAACGAGGCCCGCTTCCGCGAGCGCGGGTTCGCCGGGACGATCGTGACGCAGGCGCTGGCGCCGATCGTCCACCGCGGGGTCGGGCCCGGCGTCGACCTGTTCGCGCTGGTCGATCAAGGCCTGGCCGACCTGCCCGACAATCCGCCGCCGCCGAACGCGGTCGACAACGCGACGACCGCGTTCCAGTGGAACGTCGGCGACCTCGCGCCGGGCGCGGAGAAGTGGGTCGGGATCGCGGCGATCCACCGCGGCGACCCGTTCGCCGGCGCGGAGGCCGAGACCGCCCTCGACGCGTGGATCGACGGCGTCGGGCCGCAGCTGCTGCTGGCGCGCGAGCGGGGCGTGTGGGCCGACCTCCACCAGGACCAGTCGAAGCTGCCCGACGGGCTGGCGGCGATCGAGGTGCCGATGCTGCGCCAGGCGGTCGCTATGTTGCACATGGGACAGGTCCTCGAGGACAGGTCGTTCGCCCGCGAGTGGCTGAGCCAGGACGGCGAGCCGCGGCGCACCCGCTTCCCGGGACTCGACGACGACCCGGCCGTGCTGCCGGCGTGGATCAAGCACCACGGCCGCGGCGGGGTGCTCGCCAGCCTGCCGCCGGGCGAGTGGACGTACTCGTGGATCCGCGACGGCGCCTATGCGACCGCGGCGATGGCGGCGCTGGGGATGCAGGAGCACGCCAAGGCGTCGCTCGGCTTCTACCTCGACGCCGAGGCCGGGCGGTTCCAGCAGTGGTCGGAGCTGCAGCCGTACGGCATGCCGCCGTACCAGATCAGCCTGGTGCGCTACTATGGCTTCGGGGTCGAGGAGACCGACTTCAACGCGTTCGGCCCGAACCTCGAGTTCGACGGCTTCGGCCTGTTCCTGTGGGCGCTGCGGGCCTACGAGGTGTCGACCGGCGACACCTCGCTGGCCGACGAGCGCTGGGAGCAGATCGCGACGAAGGTCGCCGACGTGCTGGTCGCGCTGGTCGACCCCGAGACCGGGATGATCCGCGCCGACTCGTCGATCTGGGAGACGCACTGGCTCGGGCGCGAGCGCCGGTTCACGTACACCAGCATCACCGCGGCCCGCGGCCTGTGCGACGCGGCCGCGATCGCCGAGCGCCGCGGCGACGCTGTCCGTGCGGACATGTACCGAAAGACAGGTGAATCGATCCGCGCCGCCATCGCCGCGCGCGCGACCGACGGCGACGGGGCGCTGGCCGGCAGCGTCGAGGAACTGGCGACCGGCGAGGGCTACTTCGACGCGGCGGTGTGGGACGCGATCGCCATGGGCCTGTTCGACCCGCAGGGGCCGATCGCGCAGGCCACCTTCGCCGCGCTCGACGACCACCTGCGCGTCGACGCCGGGCCGGGCTGGTCGCGCAACGACGACCGCTGGGACCACGCGATGATGGAGGACGCGACACCCTGGGGCAGCGACTACGACAGCGCGGAGTGGGTGATCACCGACCTGCGCGGGTCGGTCGCCCTGCGGGCCGCCGGCGAGGCCGCGCGGGCCGACGCGCTGATCGACTGGGTGCGCGAGCAGGCGGCCACGAACTACTACATGACCGCCGAGACGTTCGACGAGAAGACGGGGGTGTACAAGTTCAACTCGCCGATGCTCGGCTTCGGCGCGGGTGCCTACGCGCTGGCGCTGGCCCACCGCGCGGGCGCGTTCGCCGATCCGGCCTGCGGCGCGTACTTCGTCGAGGACGAGGCGCCGAGCACCACCGGCACCGACACCGGCGACACGACCACGACCGGCGAGCCCGACACGACGACCGCGGT
The DNA here is from genome assembly GCF_026626665.1 of Nannocystis pusilla. Taxonomy (GTDB): domain Bacteria; phylum Myxococcota_A; class Polyangia; order Nannocystales; family Nannocystaceae; genus Nannocystis; species Nannocystis pusilla. The sequence goes on along the minus strand of NZ_JAPNKE010000002.1, from coordinate 2,856,740 downwards.
GCCGACCACCGGGGAGACGTCGACGGGCACGACGACCGACGCGCCGACCTCGACGACGGGCGTCACGAGCGCGGGCGGCGTCTCTGCGACCGCGGGGCTGACCGGCGGGTCGAGCGAGGAAGGCTGCGGATGCACGTCGGGCGGACCTGGAGCGCCGGCGGCGCTGCTGCTGCTGGCGCTGGCGCGAGGGCGTCGGCGACGGCGCGCTTGACCCAGCGGCGCGCGGCGCTCCACCATCGGCGAGGATGACCGCGCCGCCGCTGCTCGTCGCTTACTTCTCGATGGAGATCGCCCTGTCGAGCGAGCTCCCGACCTACGCCGGCGGGCTCGGGGTCCTCGCCGGTGACCACTTGCGGGCGGCGGCCGACACCGGCGTGGCGATGGTCGCGGTGACCTTGCTGTACCGCAAGGGTTACTTCCGCCAGGTCCTCGACGCGCAGGGCCACCAGCAGGAGCGCGACGTCCAGTGGCTCCCCGAGCACCACCTCGAGCGCGTGTCGACGCAGGTCGCGGTGACCATCGAGGGGCGAGAGGTGAAGGTCGGGACCTGGCGGACGTGGATCCACGGCGCCGGCGGCGGGCGCGTCCCGGTCTACATGCTCGACACCGACGTCGACGGCAACGGCGAGGAGGACCGCCGGATCACCGATCACCTGTACGGCGGCGAGGAGCGCTACCGGCTGCAGCAAGAGGCGGTGCTCGGGCTCGGCGGCCGGCGCCTGCTGGCCGCGCTCGAGCTGACGCCGACCCGTTACCACCTCAACGAGGGCCACTCGTCGCTGCTGGCGCTCGAGCTGCTGGCGCTCGAGCTGTCCGCGAGGACAGACGACCTCGAGGGCGCGGTCGCGGCGGTGCGCGAGCGCTGCGTGTTCACCACGCACACGCCGATCCCGGCCGGCCACGACCGCTTCCCCAAGGCGCTGGCGACCGCGGTGCTCGGGCCCGAGTTGGTCGAGCTGTACGCCCGGCTGCCGACGCCGCACAGCGCCGAGATCAACATGAGCGCGCTGGGCATCGAGCTCAGCGGCTTCGTCAACGCCGTGTCGAACCGCCACGCCGAGGTCTCGACCGGCATGTTCCCCGGGCGGACCATCCACGCCATCACCAACGGCGTCCACTCGCCGACCTGGACCGCCCCGGCCATGCGCGCGGTGTTCGACCGCTGGATCCCCGAGTGGCGGCGGCAGGCCCACGCCCTGCGGCAGGCGCAGAAGATCCCGACCGACGCCATCGTCGCCGCCCACCGCGAGGCCAAGCGCGCCCTCGTCGACGAGATCAACCGCCACGGCGATCACCACTTCGGCGAGGAGCGCTTCACGATCGGCTTCGCCCGCCGGGCCACCGCCTACAAGCGCATGTTGCTGGTCCTGCGCGACGTCCGGCGCCTGCGCGAGATCGCCAGCCGCTGGGGCGCGCTGCAGATCGTGTTCGCCGGCAAGGCCCACCCGCGCGACCTCGAGGGCAAGCGGATGATCGAGGCCGTGTTCCGCCAGCAGGAGGTGGTCCTGCCGTCGGTGCGGATCGCCTTCTTGCCGGGCTACGACATGCGGCTCGGCGGGCTCATCACCGCCGGCGTCGATCTGTGGCTCAACACGCCGATGGCGCCGCTCGAGGCCTCGGGCACCAGCGGCATGAAGGCGGCCCACAACGGCGTGCCCAACCTGAGCGTGCGCGACGGCTGGTGGTGCGAGGGCTACGTCGAGGGCCAGACCGGCTGGGTGCTCGCGCCCGGGCACCCGAGCGACGACGCCGACGCGGCCCAGCTGTACCGCGTGCTCGACGAGGAGATCCTGCCGCTGTACCTCGGCGCGCCCGAGCGCTGGGCCGAGCGCATGCGGGCCAGCATCGCCCTCGCGGCCAGCTACTTCAACGCGCACCGCATGCTCGGCGAGTACCTCGAGCGGGCCTACGCGCCGCGCTGGTAGGCTGTCCGGCAGGACATGCGCCCTGGAGCATGTCCTTGTGAGCATGCTCCGAGGGACATGGCCTCAGAGATAGCCGTTGGCGGCGAACCACTCGGCCGCGCGGCGCAGGGTCTCGTCGAGCGGGCGGACGGTGAAGCCGAGCTCCTCGCGGGCCTTGCGGTTGTCGAAGTGCAGCGCCTGGCTGGCGTAGGCGACCGAGCCGGCGGTGATGAGCGGCTCCTTGTGGGTGACGCGGTCGGCGAGCCGCTCGAGCGCCCAGCCGGCCGCTCTGGCGAGGGGGACGGGGGTGGTGAACATCGCGTGGCGCATGCCGAGCACGCGCCGCATCTCGGCGATGAGGTCGAAGATCGTGAGGTTGTGGCCGGTCAGCAGGTAGCACGCGCCCCGGCCCCCGCGCGCCTCGGCGAGCAGGTGGCCGCGCGCGACGTCCTCGACGTCGACGATGTTGAGCCCGCCGGCGAAGCACACGCGGATCCGGCCGCTGAGCGCGTCGACGAGGGTCTTGCCCGTGGGGGTGGGGCCGACGTCGCCGGGGCCGAGCGGCATGCCGGGGCCGACGACCGTGACGTCGACCAGCGGCGCGAACGCCAGCGCGACCTGCTGCCCGAGGTACTTCGAGCGCACGTAGTCGAAGCTGCCGGCCCACAGGTTGAACGGGGTGGCCTCGTCCGAGGGGACGCCGTCCTCGCGCACGCCGACGGCGGCGATCGAGCTGGTGTACACGACCTTGCGCACCCCGGCCTCGGCGGCGGCGGCGAGCACGTTGGCCGAGCCGGTCACGTTGACGTCGTAGATGACCTTCGGGTCAGGTACCCAGGTGCGGTAGACGGCGGCCAGGTGGTAGACGACGTCGCAGCCGCGGACCAGCGCGCGCATGCGGGCCGCGTCGAGGACGTCGCCCTCGACGCGCTCGAGCAGGGCAGGGTCGATGCCGGCGAGGTTGCGCGGATCCTCGCCCGGGCGCAGCACCGCCCGCACCGTGCGGCCCTGCTCGGTCAGCAGGCGGACGACGTGATGACCGATAAAGCCGGCTGCGCCGGTCACGAGCACGGGAGCTGCGGACATGCCGGCGATGAAACCGCAATCTCCGCGTGACGTGAAGCCCGGCGCGGCGTGGTAGGGTGGGCGGCATGTGGTCCCCCCGCCACGGCGGCGTCACGCGGACGCTCCTCCTCGCAGTCGCGCCGACCCTGCCGCTGGCCGCGGGCTGCTTCGTCGACGTGCCGCCGGCGCTGAGCGGGGGCGCGAGCACCGAGGGCGACGACCCCGGCGAGGGCACCGGCACGAGCACGACGACGGCCACCACCGGCGACGTCCACGACGACACCGACGAGAGCTCGAAGGGCTGCCCGACGACGGCCCCGCCGGGCAAGTGGTACCTCGACCAGGACGGCGACGACTGGGGCGTGGAGCCGGCCCAGATCGCGTGCGACAAGCCGCCGGGGACCTCGGCCGAGCGCGGCGACTGCGACGACCAAGACCCCGAGCGCTTCCCCGGCTCGCTCGAGGTGTGCGACGGCGAGGACGACGACTGCGACGAGATCGTCGACGAGTTCTCGCCGGTCAACCACGAGTGCCACGGCTGCGCCCTGGCCGAGCGCGACGGGGCGCCGCACTGGTTCTGCAAGGTCGACGCGATCGACTGGGTGGCCGCGCGGGCGGCCTGCTCCGCGCTCGGCTGGACCGTCGACCTGCTCAGCATCCACGGCGAGGCCGACGACCTGTGGGCGCGCGCGCAGGTCGAGGCGCTGTACGAGGGCGGCGATCCGCTGGGCACGTTCTGGATCGGCCTGCGCCGCGCCGACCCACACTGGACCGGCTGCGAGGCCGACCCGACGCAGTGGGAGTGGAGCGACGGCAGCCCGGTCGACTACTCCGCCTGGTCGATGGGACAGCCGGACTCGGCGAGCTGCGACCCGATGTGCGAGCCGGTCGACGCGCTCGACGAGGCCTGCCCGCGCGAGAACTGCGGCCAGATGTTCTACATGCTCGGCGGCTGGAACGACCGCGCCTGCTTCAGCCCGGGCGTCGGCTACGCCTGCCGCGCGGCCCCGCCGCCGTGAGCGCGGCGGGCGTTGCGGCGGCGATCCCGGTGTGGCATTCCTTGCCGACGATGACGACCCGGGCCGACCCGCGCCTCGACCTGTCCTGTGAGACATCCGGCCTGCAGCCGCGCCCGCCGGGCACCTTCGAGGTGCTGGCGCAGGCGCCGGGCTCGCCGGCGCGGGCCGGGCGGCTGTGGACGGCGCACGGCCCGATCGACACGCCGTGCTTCATGCCCGTGGGCACCTACGGCGCGGTCAAGGGCCTCGACGCCGACGACCTGCGCGAGGTCGGGGCGCAGATCATCCTCGGCAACTCGTACCACCTCGGCCACCGCCCCGGCGCCGCCCGCGTCGCCGCGCTCGGCGGCCTCCACCGCATGATGGCGTGGGACCGGCCGATCCTCACCGACAGCGGCGGCTTCCAGGTGTTCAGCCTGCGCGGCCTGCAGAAGATCGACGACGCCGGGGTCTCCTATCAGACCCACTTCGACGGCTCGCGCCACCGCATGACCCCCGAGAGCGTGCTCGCCACCCAGGCCGCGCTCGGCTCCGACATCTGCATGATCCTCGACCACTGCCCGCCGGCCGACGCGGAGCCCGCGCTGATCCGCGCGGCGGTCGACCGCAGCACCCGCTGGGCCGAGGAGGCGGCGCGCCGCCGCGGGGAGATCCTGCAGCCCGGCCAGCTGTGCTTCGGCATCGTCCAGGGCGGCACGAACGTGGCCCTGCGGCGCGAGCACCTCAAGGCGCTGGCCGACCTGCCGTTCGACGGCCTCGCGCTCGGCGGCCTCAGCGTCGGCGAGCCGATCCCCGAGATGCACGCCACGATGGCCGCAGTCGGCCCGGAGATGCCGCAGGACCGCCCGCGCTACGTGATGGGCATCGGCACCCCGCACGACCTGCTGGCCGCGGTGCGCTCCGGCATCGACATGTTCGACTGCGTCATGCCGACCCGCCACGCCCGCAACGGCCAGTTCTTCACGTTCTCGGGCCGGCTGAACATCCGCCAGTCGCGCTTCCGCGACGACGACGCCCCGGTCGACGCCGCCTGCCGCTGCCGCTGCTGCGCGCGCTACAGCCGGGCCTACCTGCGCCACCTCCACGAGCAGAACGAGCCGCTGTACGGCCGTCTGGCGACGATCCACAACCTGTACTTCTATCAACAATGGGTCGGCGCCCTCCGGCGCGCCTTGCGCTCGGGCCGCTTCGAGGCCCTTGAGAGCGAATTCTTGTCCATCATTTCGACCGTTTACGCCGAGGGCGCGGCGGGCGAGGGCAACGTCGACGAGGTCGCCGACGCCGCCGTCCCCGCGCCGGAACCGGCGTGACAGGCCCGGGGTTCTTTGGTACCCCCCTGCGACCGGTGACCGGCCTGCGTTTTTGCACGCGTCGGCCGCCCCTGGCGGCGTCAGAACGCAGGCGCCCCCGTGGATACTCCCGTCCGGACCATCGCCATGCTCGCCACCATCCTCGCCCAGGCCCCCGCCGCCGCCTCGAACCCGCTCAGCGGGTTCATCGTCCCGATTCTGATGTTCGCGGCGATCTACTTCATCTTGATCCGCCCGATGGGCAAGCAAGAGAAGGAGCGCAAGGCGAGGCTCGACAAGCTGGCCGCGGGCGACACCGTGCGGCTCACCGGCGGCATCATCGGCCGGATCAGCAGCATCGACGGACCGATCGCGATGGTCGAGGTCGCGGAGCGGGTCAAGCTCAAGGTCTTGCGCGCCGAGATCGGGGACCGCTTCGATCCCGAGGCGGCTGCGAGCAAGCCCGAGGCCGCCGCCGCGGCCCCCAAGTGAGGAATTCCCGGCAAGAAGCAAGGCGGACCGATGCGTAAGTTCCTCAAGACCAAGGCCCTGCTGCTGCTCCTCATGATCTCCACGGCGGTCATGATGGTGGTGCCGTCGATCGCCCAGATCCTCGGGACCGACAAAGAGCTGCCGGGCTGGCTCACCAGCACCTTCGACAATCGCTTCAAGCTCGGCCTCGACCTCCAGGGCGGCTTGCACCTCGAGTACTCGGTCGCCGTCGACGAGGCGCTCGAGAACAAGCTCGACCAGATCGCGGCCGAGCTCGAGGCCGGCTTCAAGGAGAAGAAGGGCGTCGCCGTCGACATCGAGCGGCAGGGCATCGACCGCCTCGACATCAAGTTCGCCGACCCGGCGCAGGTGGCCACCGCCGAGGACGACGTCATGGGCGTCGCGCTGACCGACATGGAGCGCGTCGACACCCAGGACGAGTCGTCCGGCGTCATCCACCTCAAGATGTCCGACGCGCGGCTCGGCGAGCACCGCTCGCACGCGGTCGCGCAGGCGCTCGAGACGGTGCGCCGCCGCATCGACGCGATGGGCATCGCCGAGCCCAACATCTACCCGAAGAACCGCCAGATCGTGATCGAGCTGCCGGGTCTGTCGGACACCACCACCGAGATCAAGGCCGCGCGGCGGGACACCGAGGACCGCCTGCGGCCGCTGCTGCTGCAGAGCGGCGCCAGCCAGGTCATCCTCGCCGACAGCGACGAGGATCCGGGCGCCTTCCGCGTCACGCTGACCGACAAGGTCGCGCGCGACCTGCTGGGCCAGGTGTTCGCCGGCAAGATGATCGAGCAGACGATCATCGACGAGCGGCTCGGCAGCGGCGTCGAGCTCGAGATCCTGCCCGACGATCCGGGCCGGCCCGCCGCGCCCGACACCGTCGAGGTCAAGCTGAGCGAGCGCTCGCGCGACAATATCCTCGAGGGCTCGTCCGACTTCCGCCGCCTGCTCAAGGTGGTCGAGCGCGCGGCCGTGCTCGAGATGCGCATGGTCGACGACGAGCTGCCGTTCGGCCCGGGCCAGCGCAACTACTTCCAGGCGCTGCTCGAGGGCGGCCAGGTCCGCCCGGGCATGGGCGTCAGCGTCAACAAGCTGTCCAACTACGGCAGCCCGAAGGGCCACAACGTCGAGAACGTGTGGGCCTTCTACGCCAAGGACCGCAAGACGCTCGAGGACTTCTTCAACCAGCTGCCGGCCAAGTGGCGCCTGCCGGCCTCGCACCTGGTCGCGTACGGGCCCGACTCGGTGGTCATCCGCGGCGAGCCGACCCGCGTGTGGCGCACGTACATCGTCAAGTCGCGCGCCGAGGTCACCGGCGAGAGCATCCTGGCGGCCAACGTCAGCCCCGACCCGCAGACCGGCCTCCCGGGCGTCGACCTCAAGCTCGACCGCCTCGGCGCCACCCGCTTCGAGCAGATGTCGGGCGACAACATCGGCCGCCGCATGGCGATCATGCTCGACGACGCGGTCATGTCCGACCCCGTCTTCAACGACCGGATCCCCGGCGGCAACGTGCGCATCACCGTCGGCGAGACGCCCGGGCAGAGCGTCCGCGACACCGCCAACGACCTGGTCAAGGTGTTGAAGTCGGGCAGCCTCCCGGCCCGCCTGGTCAAGGAGTTCGAGATCCGCGTCGGCGCCGACCTCGGCAAGGACGCGGTCGAGAGCGGCTTCTGGGCCTTCGTCGTCGGCCTCGGCGCCGTCGTCGTCTTCATGGCGGTCTACTACCGCGTGTCGGGCCTCATCGCCGTGTTCGGCCTGGTGCTCAACGTGCTGCTGATCCTGGCGGCGATGGCGTTCTTCCAGGCGACGCTGACCCTGCCGGGCATCGCCGGCGTCGTCCTCACGCTCGGCATGGCGGTCGACGCCAACGTCATCATCTACGAGCGCATCCGTGAGCTCATCCGCGAGGGTTACACCGCCCGCGCCGCCATCGAGGCCGGCTACGACCGCGCCTTCACCACGATCCTCGACTCGCAGCTCACCACGGCGATCGCCGGCGTCGTGCTGTGGCAGTACGGCTCGGGCCCGATCCGCGGCTTCGCCATCACCCTGCTGATCGGCATCGCCACCTCGATCTTCACCGCCGTGTTCTGCACGCGCCTCTTCTTCGACTTCCAGGCCAACCGCCGCGGCTTCGACCGCGTGTCCATCTGAGGCACACCACCATGGCGCAGAAGTTCTTCGAGCTCATTCCGCCAGGCACGCGGTTCCCCTTCGTCAAGTCGGCGAAGTACTTCATCGCGTTGTCGTTCGTGCTGCTCGTCGTCAGCATCGGGACGATGGTTTTCAACTACAGCTCGCGTGGGTCGGCGCTGAACTTCGGCATCGACTTCGCGGGCGGCTCCTCGGCCCGCCTGCAGCTCGCGCGGGAGGTCCCGATCCAGGACGTCCGCGAGGCCCTCGACGCCGCCGGCTTCGAGGGGGCCTCCGCAGTCACCGTCCCCGACGCGGACAACCAGATCATCGTCCACGTCAAGGACGTGGCCTCGATCGACATGGCCACCGCCAAGGGCTGCGAGGAGGCCGTCAACGCCTACCCCAAGGCCAAGCTCAAGCGCCCGATGTCGTATCAAGGGGGCGCGAGCAAGATGTTCTTCGTGTTCGAGTCGGCCCCGGTCTACAGCGAGCTCGAGGCGCTGCTCGCCAAGGCCGGCTGCGTCGGCAAGGTCGACAAGGGCACCGGCAAGCAGGACGAGTTCCCGGTCGAGCTCAGCCTGGTCGGCATGGGCGTCAAGATCCAGGACGAGCTGAACCAGGCGCTGGGGCAGGGCACGGTCACCGAGATCGTCTCCTCCGAGACCGTCGGCGCCAAGGTCGGCAGCCAGCTCAAGGCCGACGGCGTCAAGTCGCTGCTCTACGCGCTCGGCTTCATCTTCCTCTACGTGATGCTGCGCTTCGACCTGCGCTTCGCGCCGGGCGGCATCCTCGCCCTCGCGCACGACGCGTTCATCACGGTCGGCGCGTTCGCGCTGACGTGGAAGGAGTTCAACCTCCAGACCATCGCCGCGCTGCTGACGATCGTCGGCTACTCGATCAACGACACGATCGTCGTGTTCGACCGCATCCGCGAGCGCGTGGCGCTGAGCCGCGACACGCCGATCGAGGAGACCACCGACATCGCGCTGAACGAGACCCTGAGCCGCACGATCCTCACCTCCGGCACGACGCTGCTGGTGGTGCTGGCGACCTGGGCCCTCGGCACCGGCACGATCAAGGACTTCGCGTTCGCGCTGATGATCGGCATCGTCGTCGGCACGTACTCGTCGCTGTTCATCGCCTGCCCGGTGTTCTTGTGGGTCAACCGCCGCTTCTACGGCGGTGAGGGCCACCTGCTGACGCCAGACGACGCGGCGGCGACGGTCGAGCCGGGCACGGTGCTGGCGGCCGAGAACGCCGAGGTCGACGAGGCCACCGGTCGGGCGATCGGGGACCTGCGCGCCGAGGCGGCCGCCAAGGCGGCGTCGCAGGGCGAGGGCGAGGGCGACAAGGGGCAAGGCGTGGGTGCGGAGGACGGAGACGAACCGGCCAAGGCCAGCCGCCGCCGCCGCCGCCAGCGGCCGCAGAGCTGAGCTCCGCGAGCCTCACGCATGAGCTCGCGGCTCGCGCTGACGAAGCCCCGGCCGGCGCCCGTGGACGCGCCCCGGCCGACCCCGCCGCCGCTTGTCCTTCGGGGCATGTCCCTCGAGGCAGGTGAACTTCGGGACAGGGCAGGGGCGCTCGGGGTCGGGCCGCACGCGGTCGCGCTGATGCTGCGCCGCGGCGTCACCAGCCCCGAGGCGCAGACCCGGGTGCTGCGCCCGCGCCTGGCCGACTTGCGGGCGCCGACCGCCATGGCGGGGTTCGAGCCGGCGCTCGAGCTGCTGCAGACGGCGCAGCAGAAGCGCATGCGGATCGGGGTGTTCGGCGACTACGACGTCGACGGGGTGACGACGACGGCGATCCTCACCACCTACCTCGAGGCGCTCGGCATGGACGTGGTCGCGCGGGCGGCCTCGCGCGAGGGCGGCTACGGGTTCCAGCCGGCCGACGCGCGGGCGCTGCGCGAGGCCGGGGCCCAGGTCGTGCTGACCGGCGACTGCGGGACGTCCGATCACGAGGCGCTCGCCTGGCTCGAAGGACAGGGCGTCCCCACGGCGGTGATCGACCACCACCAGGTGCCCGAGCGCATGCCGCCGGCGCGCGCGCTGCTGAACCCGCACCAGCCCGGCTGCGGCTTCCCGTTCAAGGGCCTGTGCAGCGCCGGGGTGGCGTTCTACTTGTGCGCGTCGCTGCGCAGCGCGATGGCGAAGAAGACCGGGAGCGCGCTGCCCGACCCGCGCGCGTGGCTCGACCTCGTCGCGCTCGGCACGATCTGCGACATGGTCCCGCTGGTCGACGAGAACCGGATCCTCGTGCGCCACGGCCTCGGCGTGCTGGCGTCGCGGCGCCGGCCCGGGCTGCGGGCGCTGCTCGAGTCGGCCGGCGTCGGCGAGGACGACCCGATCGACGAGACCCACCTCGGCTTCCGCCTCGGCCCGCGGCTCAACGCGCCGGGGCGCCTCGGGCCGGCCGAGCCGTCGCTGCTGCTGTTGCGCGCGCGCAGCTCGGTCGAGGCGCGGGCGATGGCCGAGCGGGTCGAGCACTTCAACATCCACCGCCGCGAGCACCAGGACGCGATCGTCCGCGAGGCGCTGGCGATGCTGGCGGCCGATCCGCGGACGCCCGAGCGGCGCGGCATCGTGGTGGCCGGCGAGTCGTGGCTGCACGGCATCGTCGGCATCGCCGCGGCCGGGGTGGTGTCGCAGTACCGCCGGCCGGCGCTGGTGCTGGCCGTCGATCGCGCGCGGGGCGAGGCCCGCGGCTCGGCGCGCACCGCCGGCGACATCGACGTCCACGCGGCGCTGCGCGCCTGCGCCCCGTACCTGCGGCGTTACGGCGGTCACCGGGCGGCCGCGGGGGTGAGCGTCGATCCGGCCCAGATCCCCGCGCTCGTCGAGGCCTTCGACGCCGCGGTGGCCGAACAGATCCGCGAGCGCCAGCTGGGCGACCCGGCGGTCGAGCACGACGGCGTATTGCCGTTCGAGGCCATCGACGAGCCGCTCCTGGTCGATCTGGAGCAGCTCGCGCCCTACGGGGTCGGGTTCGCGCCGCCGCGCTTCCTGTGCGAGGACGCGGTCATCGAAAAGGTGCGGGTGCTGAAGGGCCGGCACCTGTCGATGGGCCTGCGGCAGGGCAAAGTCGGCTTCGAGGCCATCGCCTTCGGCCAGGCCGCCGCCCACCCGAACCTGGCGCCGGGCGAGCGCGTGGCCTTCCTGTTCGCCCCGCTGCGCTCCAGCTTTCGCGGCCGGGTGCGGCTCCAGCTGATGGTCGAATCGATGTGGCCTGCGCGCGGGTTTTGACGCCCCGATCCCCTCGGCGCTACACTCATGGGATGACGGTGTTTCGGTTGCGGTCCCGGCGCGTGACGGCCCCCGGCGTGACGGCTCTCGCGGTCAGCCTGATCCTCGCCTGCGGAGCTCGCAGCGGCCCCGTCGACGAGGACACCGACGGCGGCACCGGCGTGACGCCGATCGATCCGCGCGAGGGCGGCTGCGACAACCCGATCGTCCTGCCGCTCGCCAACATCGAGGTGCGCGGGCGAGTGCAGGGCCCGAGCCGCGTCGAGGGTTGGTGCGGCGACGGCATCAACGACGGCGGGGCCGAGGACACGTACCTCATCGCGCCCGCGGCCGACACCGACGTCCTGCTGCTCATGCAGCCGAGCACCGAGTTCACGCCGACGCTCCGGGTCACGCGCGACGGCTGCTACATGGACGACAACAACCTCCCGCGCGTGTGCGCGGCGCCCTACGGGGACGTCCCGTTCCGCCACTTCTTCGCCGAGGCCGGGCACGAGTACTTCGTCACGGTCGACTCGCCCGAGGGCACCGACGGCCACTACGCGATGCAGGTGGTGTACACGTCGCCGCCGATCGAGGGCTGCCCGGTCCACTCGACGCAGATCAACCAGGAGATCGGCGGCTTCTTCACGTGGAGTAACGAGCTCGGCGGGCGCGCCGGCACGGTCGACGGCCGCTGCGGCGGACCTGGCGCGGAGAACATGTTCCAGCTCAACGTGTTCACGCCGGGCGCGATCACCTTCACGGTCACCGCCGACGTCTCGTTCGCGCCGGTGCTCAGCATCCGCACCGGCTGCGGCGGCGCGACCGAGCTGACCTGCACCTCGATGGCGGAGCAGGGCACCTCGAACTTCTCGCTGACGTGGAACTTCGACCCCGGCACCTACTTCGTGGTCATCGACCAGAACGACGTGGTCGGCGGCTCCTACAAGCTCGACGTGGCCTCGTAGCGCGATCCGGGGTCCCTCGTGTTCATCCGCCTCCGCGCCGCCCGGCCCGAAGATTGGACCGGCAAGCTCAGCGACTTCCTCGTCGGCCTCGTGTTCCTGTCGGCCTCGGTCGCGGTGCTGCTGGCGCGCCTGCCCGACGCGTGGGTCGAGGCGGTCGACGGCCGGCGCTGGATCATCCGCGCCGGGCTGATCGTGCTGCTGCTGTGGCTGAACCAGTGGGTCGGCAACCTGATCCGCACCGTCCTGCCGCGCGCGCCGTACCTGTTCGGCCGCACCCTGACGGTCCGCGAGCGCGGCCGCCGGGTCCGCCTGCCGGTCCGCGAGATCGCCCGGATCTACGTCGAGCCGCGCCCGCCCGGCGAGCGCGACACCTTCGTCGTCGCGCTGAAGAACGGCGAGACCTACGACCTGTGCCCGATCGCCTGGCAGGGGGCGGCGCGCCTGTACGCTCGCCTGGCCCGCGCGCTGCCGCGGCCGCGTTGAGCCGACCCCGCGGGCAGGTCTCCAGCGACATGTCCGCCGGGGCATGTCCGGCGGGACAGGGCCGCGAGGGCAGGTCGAAGAGGGCAGGTGCGAACGGACAGGTCGCTCGGGACAGGCTCGGCGAGCGCCGCTCGTTCACGTCGGCATGCGCGAGACCTGCAGCGTGTACTCGCTGCACGACTGGTCGTTGGCGACGCGGATCACCCGGATGAACACCTTGGCCGGCCACGGCACGTTGTTGAGGTAGTTCGGGTTCGGGTTGGGGTTCGGGTTCGGCGGGGTGTGGGCGTCGAAGAACTCCCACTCGCGGGCGGGCGGCGTGCCGGGCCCGTAGGTCGCGTTCAGGCCCTCGAACGGCATCTTGTTGCAGGCCGTGTAGACCTCGAGGCGGTAGTCGGGGTTCATGGGGTCGCCCGGGTTGACCGCGAAGGTGGCGACGAGCTTGCCGGCGTTGGGCCGGTTGCCCATCGCCATCGCCTCGGGGAATTCGACCCAGAACCAGTCCTCTTGACCGTTGCCAGGGCCGTTGTCGATCCCGGTGATCGAGCCCTTGATCGGCGGCACGACCCCGCCCTCGGCGATCACGCCGAGGCTGCCCGCCATCGCCTCCGCGCAGGTGTCGGAGGCCTTTTCGGCGGGCGTGACCGCGCACTCGCAGTCCATCCCGTCGGAGGCGTCGGGGTTGGCGTCGTCGCAGTCGGGGCCGGGGTCGTCGGGGCCGTACTGGTCGCAGCCGACCCAGAAGCCGTCCATGTCCGCGTCCACGCAGGTGCCGCAGCTCTGCCAGGAGTTGTAGCTGGCGTCGTCGCAGTCGGGGCCGGCCTCGCAGCCCTCGCCGTGGAGATCGCCGTCGTCGTCGACGCAGTCCGGGTCGGGCAGGGTGGAGGTGCCGACGGTCGGGTCGCCGGTGGGATCGCCACCGGTCGGGTCGGACGTGGGTCCGGGGCCGGTCGGGGCGGTCGTCTCGGAGTCGGACATGCTGCCGCCGACCGTGGGGGTGGGGTCGGTGTCGCTCGAGGGCCCGGTCTCGGTCGCGGGCGTGCTGTTGCTGCCGTTGCCCTGACTGTCGAACGGGTTGCCCGACCCGGCCCCAGGATCTCCGCCGGCGCACGCGCCCAGGTGCGCAGCGGCGGCGAGCACGAGCGAGAACCTGACGAGGGTCGGGGTGGGCCTGGACGCTCCGAGCATCCTCCCCACAATACACAAGGAGCCGCCCGTCTTCGCACTTTGGCGCATGTGAGCTCGAGGGTGGGGCCGGCTCCGCGGGTCCCGCCGGCCGCTGCCGAGCGCCGGTTTCGCGGTCGCGATCCGGGAGACGCAATCTCGCCGACGACGCGCCGGAGGCGAGCGGCTTTGGTACGATGCCGCCCGACCTTGCCCGAGCTGTTCAAAGCGCTGGCGAGCTACATCCCGGCAATCGTCACGCGGCGGCTCTCGGTCGATCCGCGTCCGCTGCACCAACCGCAAGCCGAGATCGTAGCCGCCGCAGTCCTCTGCGCCGACGTCTCCGGCTTCACGGCCCTGACCGAGGCGCTCGCCAAGCAAGGGCCCGCCGGCGTCGAGAAGGTGGCGGCGGGCCTCAACACGTACTTCGGCCGGCTGATCGACATCACGGCGGCGCACGGCGGTGACGTCGTCAAGTTCGCCGGCGACGCGCTCACCGCCGTGTGGGTCGCCGAGGGCTCCTCGGCCCGCGCGGCGGAGGCCGCGGTCGCGTGCGGCCTGGCGATCCAGGCCGCTCTGCACGCGTGCCCGATCGACGACGGCATCGAGCTGTCGCTGCGGATCGGCGTGGCCGCCGGGCGGATCGCGCTGGTCCACGTCGGCGGCCTCGGCGGGCGCTGGGAGCTCGTGCTCGTCGGTCCCGCGATCGAGGCGGTGCGGCGCGCCCAGGCCTTGGCGCGGCCGGGCGAGGTGGTCGTCGATCGCCGCGTGTGGTCGATGCTGGGCGGCCGCGTCGACGGCGAGCCGCGCGGCGAGCACGGGGACGGCCGCGTCGCCGACCTGCGCGAGCCGGTGGTGCCGACGCCGCTGGTGCGCCCGCAGACGTCCGACGCCGCCGAGGCGGCCCTGCGCGGCTACGTGCCGCCGGCGGTGATCGCCCGCCTGTCGGCCGGGCAGAGCAGCTTCCTCGCCGAGCTGCGCCGGCTCAGCGTCCTGTTCATCAACTTCCCCGACCTCAAGCACCAGACGCCGCTGATGGAGGCGCAGGAGGTCATGATCGCGGTGCAGCAGATCGTCGAGGCGTGGGAGGGCACGATCGGCCACCTCAGCGTCGACGATCACGGGACCACGGTGCTGGTCGCGTTCGGCCTGCCGCCGCTGGCCCACGAGGACGATCCGGTGCGCGCCATCGAGGCCGCGCAGCAGGTCCGCGAGCTGCACAAGCGCCTCGGCTGGCGAGCCACCTGCGGCATCGCCTCGGGACGGGCCTTCTGCGGCACCGTCGGCAGCGCCGAACGTTGCGAGTACACGGTCCTCGGCGACGTGGTCAACCTGGCCGCGCGGCTCATGCAGGCCGGCGACGGCAAGGCCGTGCTGTGCGACCACTACACCTTCGTCGCCACCCGCGGGCAGTTCCTGTTCGAGAGCCTGCCGCCGATCTCGGTGAAGGGCAAGGAAGGCACGATCTCGATCTACACCCCGGCGAGCGCGCGGCTGCCGGGCCGCAGCCAGCAGCAGCGCGCCGTCTCGGGTCCGT
This sequence comes from Nannocystis pusilla, assembly GCF_026626665.1. Lineage (GTDB taxonomy): Bacteria > Myxococcota_A > Polyangia > Nannocystales > Nannocystaceae > Nannocystis > Nannocystis pusilla. Next base: position 2,841,441 of record NZ_JAPNKE010000002.1, on the reverse strand, counting down.
TGCCGGTGGCGGGCGTCCCCAAGGCCACGCTGGTCGGCCGCATGCGCGAGCGCGGCGTGCTGATCAACGGCCTGCACGAGGTGCTGCGGGGCCGCAGCGCGACGATCGTGGTCGAGGGCGAGGCCGGGCTCGGCAAGACGCGCCTGGCCGACGACCTGCTCGATCAGGCCGAGGCCGCCGGGGCGATGCGCCTGCTCGGCGCGCGCGAGATCAGCGACGCGGCCGGCCCGTACCACGCGTGGCTGCCGATCTTCGCCAGCATCTTCGGCCTGAACCAAGGGACAGATCAGGGCTCCGACCCGTGGCAGCGGGTGATCTCGGGGCTGCGGCGGCTGGTGCCCGGGGCGGTGCCGCGGGCGCCGCTGCTCGGCGCGGTGCTGCCGATCGACGCGGTCGACAACGACCGCACCGCGTCGCTGCAGGGCCGCGCGCGCGCCGAGCAGACCCGCGTGCTGCTGGTCCAGATCCTGCTCGCGCACCTCAAGGGCAACCCGGCGGTGCTGCTGCTGGAGGACGCCCAGCGGTTCGACTCGGCCTCGTGGGCGCTGCTCGCCGACGTGCGCGAGGAGGTCCAGCCGCTGCTGTGCGTGATCGTCACCGGGCCGACCGACAACGACACCGCGGCGGCCGAGCTGCGCCAGATCCTCGCCGACCACGGCACCTATCACCTGCAGCTGCAGCCGCTGTCGCTGGTCGAGACGGAGAACCTGGTGTGCCGCCGCCTCGGCGTGTCGCGCCTGCCGCCCGAGGTCGCCAGCTTCATCTACGAGCGCGCCGAGGGCCACCCGTTCTTCTCCGAGGAGCTCGCCTCGGCGCTGCGCGACGCCGGCTTCATCACCATCTGGAACGGCGAGTGCCTGCTGTCCCATGAGGCAGGTGACCTGCGCACCGCCAAGTTCCCCGACAACCTCGAGGCGGTGATCACGAGCCGCATCGATCGCCTGCAGCAGCAGCATCAGCTGGTGCTCAAGGTCGGCGCGGTGCTCGGGCGCGTGTTCTCGCTGAGCCTCCTGCGCGCCATCTATCCGATCGAGGTCGACAAGGCCCAGCTGCCCGAGTACCTGCAGGCGCTCGAGCGCCGCGGCCTGCTCGTGCCCAAGCCGCACGCCGCCGAGGGCACCTTCCTGTTCAAGCACGCGCTGACGCAGGAGGTCGCCTACAACCTGCTGCCGTTCGCGCAGCGGCAGCAGCTGCACCAGGCGGTCGCCGAGCACTTCGAGCGCGCGCACGGCAGCAAGCTCGAGCTGTACTACCCGCTGCTCGCCCACCACTGGTACCGCGTGGTCGCCTCGTCGGCGCTGGTGCCGGGCGGCGGGCGGCCGAGCCCGGAGCTGATCGGCCGCGCGGTGCTCTACCTGCAGCGGGCCGGCGAGCAGGCGATCCGCAACGACGCCGGCCAGGAGGCCGTGCAGCACTACAGCCACGCGATCGAGCTGCTGCGCCACCTGCCCGAGAGCCCCGAGCGCGTCGAGCAGGAGATCGGGCTGCAGATCGGCCTCGGCAACGCCCAGGTCGCGACCCTGGGCTTCGGCTCGGACGAGGTCGAGCAGACGTTCGCGCGGGCCCGCGAGCTGTGCCGCGAGGTCGGCGACACGCGCCACCTGTTCCCGGTGCTGTTCGGCCTGTGGCAGCACTACGTCGTGCGCGCCCAGCTCGACGTGGCCCGCGAGCTCGCCGAGCAGATGCTGATGTTCGCCGAGCGCCGGCGCCAGCGCGTGCCGCTGCTGGTGTCGCACCGCGGGCTCGGCACGCAGCTGTTCCACCAGGGCGACTTCGAACGCTCGCGCGCCCACCTCGAGCGCTCGATCGTCCTGTACGCCCCCGACTTCGACCGCAACCTCGGCCACCTCTACATCCACGACCCGCGGATCGCCGCTCTGGCGATCCTGTCGCTGACGCTGTGGATGCTCGGCCGCACCGCCGAGGCGCTCGAGCGCAGCCGCGTGTCGATCGCCCTGGCCCGCGAGCTCGGTCACGGCTTCTCGACCACGTTCGCGCTGGTGGTCGCATCGATCCTGCGCCAGATCTTGCGCGACGTGGAGGGCGCGCGCACCCACGCCGACCAGGTCTATCAGCTCAAGGCCGAGGCCACGCTCGGCGCGTGGGTCAGCTTCGCCGACGCCATCCGCGCGTGGGCGATGGCCGAGCTCGGCCAGCACGACGAGGGCCTCGACCTGCTGCGCCAGGCGCTCATCGAGCTGCAGGCCGCCGGCATGGGCATGTTCATGCCGTGGACGTTCTCGGTGTTCGCCGACCTGTGCGTGCGAGCCGGTCGCGTCGACGAGGGCCTGAGCGTGATCGGCGAGGCGATGGAGTCGTCGCGGCTCAGCGGGGCCCGCTGGTGGGAGGCCGAGCTGATGCGCCAGCGCGCCGAGCTCGTGCATTCCATGGGCGAGACCGAGGAGGCGTCGTTGCTGCTGCACGAGGCCCTCGCGCTCGCGCGCGAGCAGGGGGCGCGCGCGCTCGAGCTGCGCGCCGGGCTCAGCATGGCGCGCCTGTTCCCCGAAGACCCCACCGCGCGAGCCCGCCTGAAGGCGCTGCACGACGACCTGGTCGACAAGGTCGACGACGTGCTGCTGGCGGCGCTGGCGGCCGCGGCTGCCGGCGGGTGAGGGCGGGGGCCGCGGCGGCGGCATCTGTTATGGTTGCCGCCGCATGTGGAAGAAGCTGGCGATCGTCCTGCTGGTCCTGCTGCTGCTCGCCGGCGGCGTGGTCACGTACTTGTGGCTGCAGGTGACCGCGCTGCCCGACTGGTACACGGAGCTGGCCCAGGAGGACGCGCCCGCGGCCGTCGAGGACGCCGGCGGCAAGCTGCAGTGGCAGCCGGCCGAGGGCAAGGCCGGGCGCCAGGAGCTGCGCAACTTCCACCGCAAGGCCGCTCGCTCGGCGCCGGAGGTCAAGGAGGTGATCAAGGCGTCGCGCGCGACCTTCGAGGACGGTCAGCTCGAGGCCGGGGTGGTCGCCGACCTGCGCAAGCTGCCGAAGGACAAGATGAGCGGCGACCAGCAGGGCCTGTTCGAGCGCGCCCGCGCGGCGTTCCCGTCGCTGACCGAGCGCGACGTGTACATCGGCGTCGAGGACCCGTCGCCGGTGCTGAAGAACGGCCGCGTGACGATGGGGCCCAGCGCGCGGGTCAAGATCGGCAAGTTCACGTACTCGCTCGACGGCGCGGCCCAGAAGCTCGGCATGACGCCCGACAAGCTGCGCGCCGAGCTCGAGAAGCACCTGCGCGAGCTCGGCGTCGAGGCGCCGAGCTGAGTCCGAGCGTCAGGAGCCCCGGCGATCGCCGCTCGACCGCGCGTCGGGGCGAGGCTCGGGCGACGTGAGCGTCAGGGCATGTCCGCATGGGCATGCCCGATACGGCATGTCCGCGAGACCATGCCCGATCGCGCATGTCCCCACAGACAGGCTGCGGGTCGCTCACAGGAGCGGGGAGAGCAGGCGGGCGAAGCCCTCGCCGAGCCGCCGCGGCAGCGACAGCTGCTTGCGCGCCTCGGGCCGCACCTCGAGCGCCTGGGCCAGCTCTTTGGTGAACACATCGGCGAGGTCGAGGGTGAGGCGGCGGTCGTAGAACAGCGCGGTGACCTCGTAGTTGAGGTAGAAGCTGCGCACGTCCATGTTGGCCGAGCCGATCGCGGCCACGCGGTCGTCGACGAGCAAGTACTTGGCGTGTAGCATGCCGGGCAGGTACTCGTAGATCCGGCAGCCGGCGGCCAGCAGCTCGTCGTAGTAGCTGGCGCCGGCGAGGCTGACGAGGGTCGAGTCGTTGTTGCGCGGCAGAGGCACGAGCAGCCGCAGGTCGCAGCCGCGCAGGGCCGCGGTCTTGAGCGCGAGCGACAGCGGCTCGTCGGGCACGAAGTAGGGCGTAGCGATCCAGCAGCGCTCCTGCGCCGAGGCGATCGCGGCGGTGAACTGGGCCGCGATCGCGTCGATGAACGGCAGGTCGGGGCCGCTCGGGACGACCTGCAGCATCGGCCCGCACGAGTGCCCCGGGGTCGCGCCAGCAAGTCGGCGAGCTGGCGCGCGAACTTCGGATCTTCGGCGTGATCGTCGGAGTGCGCGGCCAGCCAGTCCTCGAGGAAGATGGCCTGCAAGCCCACCACCGCGTCGCCGGTGATCCGCACCTGGAGGTCCGACCACGGCCGGGCCCCGAGCCCGCGCCCGAGGTACTCGTCGCCGACGTTGAGGCCGCCGGTGAAGCCGAGGTCGCCGTCGACGACGACGATCTTGCGGTGGTTGCGGAAGTTGATCATGAGCGGGCGGTAACGCAGCCGCACCGCGCCGAACGTCAGCACCTGCCCGCCGGCCGCGACCACGCGCTCGAACAGCTCGCGCGGGGTGCCGAGGCAGCCGAACTCGTCGTAGAGCAGCCGGACCTCGACGCCCGCGCGCGCGCGCTCGCACAGGAGATCGATCCAGCGCCGCCCGGTCTCGTCGTCGCGCCAGATGTACATGGCGATGTGGATCTGTCGCGCCGCGCCGGCGATCGCGGCCTCCATGGCGGCGAACGCCTGGGCCGGATCGGCCAGCAATTCGACCGCGCCGGCCCGCCGCAGCGGCGCGGCCGAGCTGTTGAGGGCCAGCGCGACGAGCCCGCGCAGCGGCTGCTCGAGCTCCTCCAGCGGCGTCTCGAGCGGCAACAGGCCGCGCGTGACGTCGGTCGGGTTGACGCTGCGCCGCGCTCGCAATCGCCGGCGCCGCCGCACGCCGGCGCGCCCGAGCAGGAAGTAGAGGCACAGCCCGAACAGGGGCAGGAAGATCAGCGCGAGCAGCCACGCGAGCGCGGCGCTCGGACGCCGCCGCTCCAGCAGCACCAGCGCCGTGATGCCGATCACGTAGAGGACGGTGACGAGCTGGATGAACCAGAGCTCGGTGAAGACTTCAGGCAACGGGCGACAAGTGTAGCGCGCCGGGCGGCAGCTATAGTTACGTCGATGTCCCCGGAGCGCCTCGTCCCGCACAATCCGGCCACCGGCCAGCCGCTCGAGCCGGTCGACTGCACCACGCCCGAGGGCGTCCGCGAGGCCGTGGCCCGCGCCCGCACGGCCCAACGCGCCTGGGCGAACACCGCCGCGGACGCGCGCGCGCGCCAGGTCCGTGCGCTCGCCCAGGCGATCGGCGACCACGCCGACGCGCTCGGCCGTTCGATCAGCGAGGAGATGGGCAAGCCGATCCGCGAGGCTCGGTCCGAGGCCCGCAGCATCGCCGCCCGCGTGGAGTCGTTCGTCCGCGCCGCCGATCAGGCGCTCGCCGACGACGATGGCGTCGAGAGCGGGATCCGCATGCGCGTGCGCTGGCGTCCGCTCGGCGTGGTGGGAGTGATCGCCCCCTGGAATTACCCGGTGGCCACGCCCAGTAACCTGCTGTTGTCGGCGCTGCTCACCGGCAACGCGGCGGTGTTCAAGCCGTCCGAGTACACGCCGCACACCGGCGCGCTGCTCCACCGCCTGTACGCCGAGACATTGCCCGAAGGACTGGTCGGCCTGGTCCAAGGGGCAGCCAAGGTCGGGGCCGCGCTGGTCGCCAGCGACGTCGACATGATCGCGTTCACCGGCTCGATCGCCACCGGCCAGGCGATCATGCGCGAGGCGGCGGCGACGATGAAGCGGCTGGTGCTCGAGCTCGGCGGCAAGGATCCGATGCTGGTGCTGCCCGGGGCCGACCTGCAGGCCGCGGCCCGCCACGCCGCCGACGAGGCGCTGCGCAACGCCGGGCAGGTGTGCGTCAGCGTCGAGCGCATCATCGTCCACGCCGACGTCGCCGCCGAGTTCACCCGCCGCGTCGCCGACCTCGTGCGCGCGGTGAAGCCCGGCGATCCGCGCGAGGAGTCGACGGCGTTCGGACCGATGGCGAGCGCCCGTCAGCGCGACCTGGTGCTCGAGCAGCTGGCCGACGCCCGCCGCCACGGCGCGACCTTCGTGGTCGAAGGGCAGGCGCAGGAGCCCGGCTACTACCTCACGCCCACCGTCGTCACCGACCTCAAGCCGGAGATGACTCTGGTGAAGGACGAGACCTTCGGCCCGGTGGTGGCGATCCAAGTCGCCCGCGACGTCGAGGAGGCGGTGCAACTCGCCAACGACACGCGCTACGGGCTCGGCGCGAGCGTGTGGGGCGCGCCGGGGCCCGAGCTCGACGCGGTCGCGGATCGCATCGAGGCCGGGATGGTGGGGGTCAACCGCGGCCTGTCCACCGCCGCGGGCGGACCATGGGTCGGCTGGAAGATGTCGGGTCTCGGCTACACGCGCAGCGTCGCCGGTATGCGTCACTTCCTGCAGCCGCAGTCACAGGCCCGTCGCGCCGAGTGACGGACGTGGTCGGGGACCACCGACGAGGCGGTCGCTGCGCAGCATGATCGAGGCCGCAGTGGCGGCCCGCGTCGGGCCGTCGATCTCGTGGCTCGCGGTCGCGGGCGATCGCCACGCTGCGGGCCGCGGCCTCGCGGGGAGGCTTCGTGGTTGTTGCGCGCGGCCTGTCGCACGCGCGAGCCTGCGGCCTCGCCGAGGCGGGCCACGCTGTCGGGCGCGTGAGGGGGATACGTCCCGGCTCGCCGGGCGGATCGACGGGCCCGACGTTTCGAGCCGCGTCGATGCCGATGCCCGCGGGTTGCCGGACCGCGGACTACCAGGTTGCCGCCGTCGCGCCGTGGCCGCCTGCGCGGGGCGCACCTGCGGTCGAGGCTCCTGGCGACGCGCGCATTTGTTATGGTTCAGACGTGGGTCTGCTCGCCAGCCTGCTCGCCGAGGCGGCCACCAGCCGTCCGGGCGAGGTCGTGATCGAGACCGACCAGCCGCTGCGCTTCGTGCATACGCAAGGTGGCGCGACGCTGGGGCGGGCGCTGTCGGGCGAGGTCGTGTTCGACGCGCTGGTCGAGGTGCTGTCGTGCGAGCAGCAGGCCGACCTCGCTCTGGGCGAGCCGGTGAAGTTCGATCTGGTGGTCGACCAGGTCATGTGGCACCTGGTCGGAGAGACAGCTCGAGAGATGACCTCGGTGCGCGCGCGCCCGGGCGCCGACGGGTTCGAGACCGGCGACAGCGTCAACATCGCGCTCGACGAGCCCGAGCCGTCGCGCGAGCCGCCGCGGCAGCTGCGGCGCCACCCGGGCGGCGACATCGACATCGACATCCAGATCGACGACGACGCGCTCGAGGAGCGCGCCGGAGTGCGCCTGGCTGCGCTGCGTCCGCTCGCGGTCGAGGCCGAGCCGCGCGTCGGATCGCCGGCTCCGGCTGGAACGGGCGCGCCGAATCGCCGCGCCGGCGCGGTCCTTCGCCCGCGATCCCGCGCGACGCGGGCCGCCGCGAGGACCTCGAGGCGATGGCGCTGGCGATCCCGGGCGGCACGCTGGCGTTCCTTCACCGCGCCGACGGCGGTGCCGAGGCGCTGGCGCGGGCGCTGGGCTGGCCGCTGCGGGCCATCGGCGAGCGCGACACGCCCGACCGCGTCTACGCCGAGTGCGCCGCGTTGCCCGACGGCGCGGCGCTGGTGGTCCGCCTCGAAGATCCGAGCGCGTGGCTGCCGTGGCTGCTCCGCCGGGTCGAGGAGGGCCGGCGCGTGCTGGTGGAGACGCACGCGACCTCGCCCGCAGGGGCGCGGCGGATCGCGCTCGGCGTCGCCGCCAGCGACCGCGCGGAGGCGTGGCTGTCGGCCATTCGAGTGGTCCACGCGGCGCTGCTCGGCGGCGAGTGGACCTTGCTGTCCTTCGAGACCTGACTCGAAGAGCAGGTCATTTCGATTGCATGGCGCCGAGTCACGGCTCGCTTCGTGCGAGTCTTCGAGCTCGGATCACGGCCTGGGACGCGCGGCAGTTGCCGAGGGGACGACGCGCGGGTGGCAGGCCGTCCCGACGGTCGCTGAAGACCGGCTGTCCTCGCGGACCTGTATCTAAGGGAAGCTCCGGCGCTCGCTCGTCGGCGCCGGCCGCGACTCACTCTTCGCCGTCTTGCGGCTCCTGGGCAGCGGCGAGGGTGCCCTTGACGCCCTCTTGCGCGATCTGCTGATAGAGCTCTTCGCGATAGACGGGGAGGCCTTGCGGGGCCGAGATACCGAGGCGGACCTGACGGCCGCGGATCTCTCGGACGACGATCTCGATGTTGTCCCCGATCCGGATCTTCTGCCCGACTTTTCTGGTTAGCGTCAACATGGAAACCCTCCGTGGCGGAGCGGGTGCACGCTCATGAGTATCACGACGAAGCGATCTTCGTATGGATAGCTATTGAGGAATCTCGGGTTTTCTGCAAGAGCTTCTTTCGCGCCTGGAAGGCTGATTCCGCTCGGTTGAGCCGACTTTCGCCGTGAAGCGCGGTTTTGAGCGGGCGTCGATCTGGCCCAAAGACCAGGTAGAAAACACGACCTCGAGCGGCTCGTGCCGCGGTGTCTTCGAGGTGCCTGCCGCGCGCGGCGATCATGCGTCGCCGTCACGCGCGGTCACTCGCGGCACAGACCTTGTTCGCGCTGCTGCTCGACGGGATCGGTGGCGACCTGCGCGAGGTCGCAGTGCAGCGCCGGGATGAACGGGTTCACGCGCAGCGCTCGCGCGAGCGCCAGGCGAGCGCCGGCGAGGTCGCCGACGAGTCGCAGCGCGCGCCCCTCGGCGGCGGCGAGGTTCGGCTGCTCGGGGTCGTCCTCGCCGGCGCGGCGCAGCAGGGGCACCGCGCGAGCGGCCTTGCCGAGCTGGAGATAGAGCTCGCCGAGGCGCCGCGCGAGCTTGGCATCGTCGCGCACGCGCGCGTCGGAGGTCCGCGCCTTCTCGTACTGCTTGGCGGCGGCGCCGAGGTGGCCGCGCAGCGTGAGCAGCACGCCGAGCCGCGCGTGCTGACGCGCCGCGCCGCCGCCGAGATGCGAGAACACGTCGCCGAGCAGCGAGAGATCTTCGCCCGCCTCGGCCGCGGCCTGCTGATCGGGCGCGAGGAACTGCAGCTTGCGCAGCGCGCCGCCGGGCTTGCCCGCGGTCCGCTTCTTCATCACGTCGCGCCAGTGGGCGTCGAAGCGCTCGAAGCTGTCGCCCCACGCGCTGGCCAGCGCGGCCTCGGCGTCCTCGCCGGCGGCGACCCGGCGCAGCAGCTCGTCGATGCCGGCGCCGCCGCGCTCCTCGTGGAGCACGCCGAGCATGGTCTGGACCTGCGCGTAGGCGAGGGCGGCCCGCTCCTGCGACGGCAGCATCGCCAGCGACGGGTACATCTCGGCGAAGGTGACGAGGTCGTCGGCCGCGAGCGCCTTGGCCAGCAGCTTGCGCGCGGGCGGCTCGAGCGGCAGCGGCTCGCGGCTGCGCCAGCGCGTCTCGAGCAGCTTGGCCAGGCCCTCCTGCAGCCACACCGGGGCGCGGTTGCGGGTCTTCAGGGTGACGAGGTAGTGGACGTACTCGTGGACCGCGGTGTCGATCCAGCCGTAGCCGTAGAGCATCACCCGCGGCGAGACCATGACGATCCGGCGGTACTTGGTGATGCCGACCGTGCCCGTCGTGTACACGTTCTCGCGGGTGAGCGGCGAGACGAGCGCGAGCTTGACCGCGTCGTCGAGGATCTCGAAGCGCACCGGGTGGTCGGGCTCGATGCCGAGGTCGGCGGCGAACGCCTGGCGGGCCTCGGCCATCGCCGCGAACAGGTAGGGCGCGATCAGCTCGTCCTTGGCGTTGGCGAACACGACCTCGACCTGTCCGTCGGGGCTGGTGAGCCGCGTGGCCGGGCCGAGCGCCCGCTGGGCCCCGCGCGCGAGGTCGAGGTAGTGCTGGGCCTCCTCGCGCAGCGCCCCGCCGGCGGCAGCTGCCCCGAGGCGACCGCGCCGGCCAGCAGCGACTCGGCCTCGGGGTAGGCCGCGCGGTGGAACGCCAGCACGCCCGCCTTGACGTCCCGGGCCGACCCGGGCGGCATGGCGGCGACGGCGTCGGCGGCGTCGCCGAGGTCCCAGGCGTTGATCGCCCCGTCGAAGCGCTCGGCGAGGTCCGACCAGGCGTCGACGTCGCTCGCGTCCGGGCCGGCGAGCGCGAGCGGGGCGCCTGTCGTTTGCGCCCTGGCGAGAAGGACAGGGTCTCGGGGACCTGTCGCATCGGCCATGTTGGAAAGAACGCGGTCTGTCGCTTCGGCCCTGGCGGAGAGGACATGGTCTCCAGGACCTGGCGATTCGGGCATGGCCGAAGCATCATGTCCCGGAGAACCGGGTGCATCGGACATGTCTGTGGAGACATGTCCTCGCGGACCCACGGAGTCGCAGCCGGCGAGGGCGAGGGCGAGGGCGACGCAGCGCCGCAGGGAGGGCCGGGACGTCATCGCAGGAGCTCCTCGTAGTAGCGCTCGACCGAGCCGCGGAAGCCCTCGGGAGCGCGCTCCTTCATGGCCTCCATCAGCTCGTCGCGGAGCGAGCGGTCGCGTTCGGTCTCGGTCGAGACCTCGTCGGGGTCGGGCGTGGTCTGCGGCGCGGACGAGCTGTCGCGCAGGCTGTCGAGCGCGCGCTGAAGGCCGCCGAGCGCGCCGCTCTGGCGCTCGACCGCAGGGCCGCCGCGGCGCTCGCCGAGGGCGCCGCTGCTGGAGTCCATCTCGGAGATCGCGCCGCGCATCGCCTGCTTGCCAGGGTCGGGCAAGTAGCGGGCGTTGGGACCGTCGAGCACCTGTCCGGCGCGGGCCCGCAGACCCTGCTGCTTCTGCGCCAGGGCGTCGAAGCGGGCCTGCGCGGCCTCGTCGAGGCCCTCGGTCGGGGCGGGGAGCGAGCCCTCGAGCAGCTTGCGCAGCGCATCGCCCCGCTCGCGCAGCGGCCCGAGCTGCCGCCGCTCCTGCGAGTCGTCGCCCGCGCCGGCGACCGCCCGCTCAAGCGCCTGCGCGGCGGACCGCGCGGCCTCGGCGGCGGCGAGGGCCTTGGGCTCGCTCGCCTGGGTCTCGGCGGCGACGCGCTGCAGCTGCTCGCGCGCGTCCTCGAGGGCGCGGCGACCGTCGCGGCCGAGACGCGCGTCGTTGATCCCGTCGAGCGCCTTGCCGATCGCGGCGGCCTGCTTGGCGGCCTGCTGCGCGGTCGCCGGATCGAGGGGGCGAGTCCCGGCCTGCTTGCGCCACTCCTCGTGGAGCGAGCGGCTCTCGCCGCGCAGGCCGGTCTCCTCGTCCTGGATCCGGCTGATCTCCCGCATCAACTCCATGCGGGCCCGCTCCTCGGGCGTCATCGCGGCACCTGGCCCCGAGGCCATGCGGTCCTGGACGCCGCTGCGCAGCTGCCGGAGCTCGTCGAGGACGCCGCGGGCCCGGTCGAGCGCGCCGTCGACGTCGCCCTGGCGCAGCTGCTCGCCGACGTCCTGCTGGCGCAGTTGCTCGGCCATCGCCTCGAAGGCGTCGGTGTTGAGGAATTCCTGGCCGAGCTCCTTGTCGAGCTTGGCCCGCGCCTCCGACAGCCGGCGCAGGTCCTCGCGGATCCGCTGCTGCAGCTGATCGACCTCGCCGCGCACGCTCTCGTCCCCGGCCTTGAGCCGCTCGAGCAGGTCGACCAGCTTCTGCTGCGAGGTCTGCAGGCGGGCCACGAGCTGCTCGACCTGCGCCAGCAGCTCGTTGTCGACCAGGTCATCGAGGCGGATGACCTCGTCTTCGAGCTGGGTCAGCTGCAGCCGATTGGTCGCCAGCAGCTTGCCGAGCGTGCGCCCGGCGGCGTCGGGGCGCTCGTCCTCGGCGCCGGGCGGGAGCTCCTCGTGCTCGGTCGACTCGCGGCGGTGCAGCTCCATCAAGCGCTTGTGGACGCCGACCAGGACCGCCACGTCGCGCGGCGGTGCGAGAGTGTCGACGGACAGCGCGTCGATGGCGGTGCTGATCGCGGAGAGCAGGCCGCCCGAGGCGGCGAGCAGCTCGCGCATGCCGCTCATGCGCCGCGCCGGATCGCCGTCCTCGGCGGGCGCTTGATCGTCGGCGCGGGACAGACCTGGCTCTTCGGTCAGCATGCGGCGGGCCAGCAGATCGACGGCGCTGTCGCGCAGCGCGGCGAGGTCGGCCAGGTTCTCGGCGTGCTCGGTCTCCTGGTCGCGGATCTGCAGGCTCAGCTTGGCCGAGCGCGCGACCTTGCCGGGCGGGTCGACCAGCGGCACGAGGCCGAGCCCCGGGTCGTTGTCGCGGACCTCGATCCAGTAGGTGAGCCGCCCGCGATCCTCGACGGGCAGGGTCGACAGGTCCCAGCTGTAGCGGTGCTGCCAGGTACGAGCGCGCGGCGGCGGGGCGCCGGCGTCGAGGCGCACGGGCTGGCCTTCGCCGCCCTCGAACACGAGCACCGCGCTGGCGATGCCGAAGTCGTCGCGGGCCTTGAAGCGCAGCTCCACGCTGTCGAGCTCGCTCGGGGCGCTCTGCGAGCGGGGCAGGGGCAAGAGCTCGATCTCGGGCGGCTCGTCGGCCTCGATCTCGAGCGGGGCAGGGGCCGAGCGGGCCGGCTCTTCGCCGCCCTCCGGGGTGACGACGACGTGCCAGCTGCCCGCGCCGCGCACGACGAAGCGGCCGCGCCACTTCCCGTCTGTCTCTTGGGACAGGTCGATGCGCTCGGGGGCCGGCGGCTCGGCCAGCGGGCCCTGGTCGTAGCTGAGGAGCACGTGCACGGCGCTGGCCGGCTTGCGCGTCTCGAGCTCGACCTCGGTCTCGGTGCCGGCGAGCGCTCGCACGGCCCCGCTGGGGTTGATGAGCTGCCGCGGCACGCGTCCGCTGTACTCGGGGTAGCGCAGGGTGAGGCTGAGCGCGGACCAGACCGGCTCGGGCGGGGCCGGCGGGCGCCCGTCCTCGGCCGCGAGCGTCAGCTCGAGCCCGCGCGCGAACTCGGGATAGCCGGCGAGCACGGCCCCGAGCAGGGCGAGGAGCGCGGTGGCGAGCGCGGGGACGCGGAGGTTGGCCGGCGGGGCCGCGAGCTCGGGCCGCGCTTCGGCGAGCGACCACTCGACCTGGCGCACGTAGGCGGCGGCGAGGTCCTGCGAGCCGAGGTGACCGCCCGGCCCGGCGAGCAGGAGCTCGGTGGCCCCGAGGATCTCGCGCCGCAGCGAGCCGTCCGAGCGGAGAAAAGGTGACGCCTCGCGGGGTCGGCGCGTGAGCGCCCCTCGGGATCGGGCTATGGTAAGCGCCGTCCGATGGGGAGTCCCAGTCAGTGCGAGGATCCGACGCCAGGCGCGTCCGAACAGGACCAGCAGCGTGACGACGGCGCCGGCGAGCCAGCCGGCGGCGGCGAGATCGCCGCGCAAGGTCCAGCCGGCGAGCCCGGCCGTGACCACGGCCAGGGCCGTCAGGAGGGCCGCGCTGTGGAGCGCCGCCGCCGCGAGCTCCCGCCGTCGCACGACCCGGCGAACGGCGGTCAGAAACTCGAGCAGAGACGGGGGACGGACGTTCATGAGGGCAGGCGGCAGCGTCGGTCGCTCTTCGGTATATCCCCCTTAAACCACTTCGTCACGGTCCGGATCCGCCAGGCGCTCCGGCAACTCCCCCGCGCGCCGGCCGCGCTCTGAATAGGGCGGCCGCGCGCTCGTAGAAGGACGCTCACGTGGTTCCTCCAGAAGCCGACGACCAAGCCCTGGTCGAAGCGTGTCGCCAGGGCGACCGGCAAGCTTTCCGCCTCCTGACGCAGCGCTACCAGCGCAAGGTCTACTCGATCGCGTACGGGTTCCTGCGCAACCCGGAAGACGCGCTCGACGTCGTGCAGGAGAGCTTCATCAAGGTTCACCGGTACCTCCACAATTTCGAGGGCAACTCGAGCTTCTACACGTGGCTGTACCGGATCGTCACCAACCTCTGCATCGACCACATCCGCAAGAACCGGCGCCACAAGGAGCTGGAGTTCGACGACGGGTTGCGTCACGACGACGACGGTGACACTGCGTACGTACCGCCGTCGCCGCTCGGCGATCCCGCCAGTCTGGTGCAGCGGCGGGAGATCCTGGAGGCCGTGCAGGACGGGCTCCAGCACCTCAGTGACAAGCACCGCGCCGTGATCGTGATGCGCGAGCTCCAGGGCATGTCCTACGAAGAGATGGCGCGCACGATGGGCTGCTCGAAGGGCACGATCATGAGCCGGCTCTTCCACGCCCGGCGCAACATGCAGCGCCTCCTCACCGAGCGGCTGGGCTACGTCCCGAGCGGGCCGCCCGGGACCGATGAAGATTCCGACGCTGAGCGCGTCCCAGCACCACAAGCCATGCTGCCATGACCGAGCCGCACTTCGACCCGCAGCAACTCAACGCCTTCCTCGACGACGAGCTTTCAGCGCCGGAGCGCGCCGAAGTCGAGCGGCTGCTCATGACCAACCCGGAGGCCAGCGCCTACCTCGCCGGGTTGAAGGCGCTTCAGGGCGCCGTGGTCGCCGGCTTCGAGGCCGAGGCGGCCAAGGTGCCGGAGGCGCGGTTCGAACAGATCTGGGACGAGATCGAGCGCACCCTCGACCGAGATCTCCGTTTGCAGAAGGCGCCTGAGCCGGCGCCGTCGCTGTGGGCGCGGCTGCGCGGGGCGTTGCGCCCCGTGTTCGTGCCGGTGGCGTCGGCGGCGGCGGTGGCCGGAGTGGTGGCAGTGCTGTGGAGCGGGCGCGGCGCCGTCGACGGTCCGGCGGACACGGCGCCGACTGTAGCGACGAAGGCGGCGCCCGAACAGCCTGTCCTTGCGGACAGCTCGAAGCCGGCGGCCGAGGAGCACGAGGTCGTGCTGCCCGAGCCGAACGGCGGGCCGGCGCACATTCAGCGGATCGATTGGGGCGTCAAGTCGGGACGCATCAGCGAGATCGAGGGCAAGCGCAACACGACCACGGTGATCTGGATCTCCGACGACGACCCTAGCAGCAGTGAGCGTTCCTTATGATGTACAAGTCGACCACGAAGCGGCTGTTGGCCACGTCCGTCGTTGCCGTCCTGCTCCCCGGCGTTGTCGGGAGCGCCTACCTCGTGCCGAACGTGGCGCACGCCGAGGTCAAGACCGTCGCGTGCAAGGTCACCGCGTTCCTGGTCCAGAAGGACGGCGACGGCATCATCCCCGCGGAGCTCAAGTTCCTCGAGGAGCAGCTGCACGACGACTCGTTCGCGGCGTTCAAGGGCTTCCGCCTGCTCGAGACCAAGGCGCTGCGCCTCGGCGTCGACAAGCCGGGGCTCGCGGCGCTCAAGTCGGGCTTCCAGCTCAAGCTCAGCCTGCTCGGCGAGGTCAACAGCAAGCTCAAGCTGCACGCCAACCTGCTCGCGCCCGGGCGCGACGCGCCGCTCGTCGACACCGATTACGCGATCGACGACAACGGCCTGCTCCTGGTCGGCGGCGTGCGCCACCTCGAGGGCAAGATCTTCTTCGCCATCCAGTGTGGCAAGCAGCCGAGCTGAAGCGACCGGCGCCGCGTGACCGCGCGAGTCCGCCTCCGAACAGGGGGCGTCACCGCGCTCCGCGGCGTCTGCTCGTTTGCTCGGAGCGCGGGCGGGCGGTACTCTGAGCCGCCTTTTCGCCGCCCCGGCGAGTCCGGCCATGACCCCCCTGAGCCCACGAAGAGCCCGAGGCCCCGCTGGCGCCGCGTCGCGCTCATCGGCGGCTCGCTCGGTGTGCTGGTCCTCGGCGGCCTCGCCGTCGCGGCGGCGACGTTCCCACGTTGGGGTGACGGCTGGGTGCACGAGCAGGCGCTCGAACGCCTGCAGAAGATCGCCGGGGTGCCCGTGACGATCTCGCGGCTCGACATGGTCGACTTCGACAGCGTCGTGGTCGAGGGCGTCACGCTGACGTTCGGGCCCGACGCGGCGCTCACCGTCGATCGCATCGACATCGGCATCGACGGCGATGCCCTGTGGTCGGGGCAGGTCGTCGTCGAACGCGTGCGGGCCGTGGGCGGGCGGCTCACGGGCGACGGGGGCACGCTCCGCGACTACGCCCGGGACCTGCGCGCGCGGCTGTCGACGCGCCGCGAAGGCGGCGAGGGCCGGGTCAAGCTGGTGCCGCCGAAGGCGACCCTCGAGCGGCTGCAGCTCGACCTCCGCGACGACCTCGGCGGCCGTGCGCTGACGCTGCGCGGCGTGGCCGCGGCCGAGGTGCAGCTGACCGATCGGGCAGCCGCGCTCAAGCTGGCGGACGTCGAGGTCTCGGTCGGCGAGCGGGCGCTGCGAGCGGCCGCGCTGGCGACGAACCTCGACCTGTCGCAAGGGACAGACAGCACGTTCCCCCTGACGATCGCGGTCGAGCGGGCCGCGACGGCGATCACTCCGCAGATCGCGGTCGCCGAGATCCGCGGCGACGTGACGCTCGCCGACGCCTCGGCGAGCCGGGTGCGGGTCGATCTGGCCGGCGGCTTCTCCGACGAGGTCACGGGTGACGAGGAGCACGATGCTTCGGCGCCGCTGTGGGCGCTCACGGGCGACGTGGCCCGCGACCTGTCGGACGGCACGGTGAACCTCAACATGGACGCGTTCAAGCTCGGGCGCGTCCCCGACGTGCTCGCGCGCCTGCCGGTCATCGAGTCGGAGTCGGCGACGATCGGCGGCGATCTCAAGGTCGCGTTCGCCGAGGGCAAGGCCAACGTCGTCGGCGATCTCGAGATCGCGGGGCTCAACGTCGACCACCCGCTGCTGGCGCGCCAGCCGGTCCGCGGCCTCGGGTTCTCGCTCGGGCTGGCGGCCGACGTGGATCCACGCGAGCGGGTGGTGAAGATCGAGCAGGCGACGTTGCAGCGCGGGCCGGTCAAGCTGACGCTGTCCGGCGAGTTCGTCCATGCCGACGATCCGGCCGCGCGTCACTACCGGGCCGACCTGACGATGCCGAAGGTCCGCTGTCAGGAGTTCCTGAACGCGATCCCGGCGGAGCTGGTGCCGAGCCTCCAGGGCTTCCAGCTCAAGGGCGACTTCGAGTTCGAGATCAGCGCCGACATCGACTTCCGCGACCTCGACGCGCTGGTGCTCACGGCCAAGCTCAAGCCGGAGACGTGCAGACCGGTCAAGGTGCCGAAGCTGGTGTCGGCGACGCGGCTCAACGGGCCGCTCCTGCACCGAGTCGTCATGCGCGACGGCACCGAGCGCTCGGTCGATGTCAGCGAGGGCTCGCCCGACTACACGCCGCTCGACCAGATCTCGCCGTACATGCTGGCGGCGGTGATGACGACCGAGGACGGCGGGTTCTGGAAGCACAAGGGCTTCATCACCTCGCAGTTCCGCGCCGCGCTGCGCAGCAACCTCGAGGCCGGCAGGGTCCGCCTGGGCGCGTCGACGATCACGATGCAGATGGTCAAGAACGTGCTGCTCAGCCACGAGCGCACGCTGTCGCGCAAGATGCAGGAGGTGTTCCTGACCTGGTACGTCGAGCAGTCGCTGACGAAGAACCGGATCCTGGAGCTCTACCTCAACGTGATCGAGTTCGGACCCGGGGTGTACGGCATCACCCGCGCGGCCTCGCACTACTTCGCCAAGGCGCCGGTCGACCTCACGCCGCCCGAGGCCGCCTACCTCGCGCTGATGCTTCCGAGCCCGGTGCGCCGCCACGTCCACTACTGCGAGGGCGCCCCTTCGCCGGCGTTTCAGGCCAAGCTGAAGCGGCTGCTGGCGATCATGCACGGCCGCGGGCGCCTCGACCCCGAGACGTTCGAACAGTGGAAGGACGAGGGGGTGGTGTTCGACGCGACCGAGCTGGCGAGCAAGAGGGAGTGCATGGCCGAGGTCGAGCGACTGCTGGCCGCGTCGGCCCAGCAGCGCTCGCTGACCGGTCTGCTCGACGACGGGCAGGACATCGTCGACCTGTCGATCGACGCCGAGCCGCTGGCCACCGCCACCGGCGGCAAGCCGAAGCCGCGCGGGCCGAAGGCCGGCTTCGAGGACGCCACGCTCGAGGTCATCGGCGGCCTGGACGAGGGCGACGAGGGCCGCCCGGCGAGGCGACAGCCATGATCCGTCGCGGCCTCAAACTAGCTGTCTTTGCAGGCATGTCCTTGTGGACAGCTCGTGCCTCGGCGCAGGAGGTGCTGATCGAGGCGGACGCGAGCCCGCGTCCGCCGGAGTACCAGGTGCGCAAGGTCCACGGCGACATCCGCTTCGGCGCCGGCTTCGGGTTCGTCGCCGAGGACCCGATCTTCAGCGCCGAGCCGTCGTTCGGCCTCGACCTCCGGGACATCGCGCCGGTGCAGCTGCGCCTCGGCGCGCCGGTCCACATCCGCATGTACGACCGCGATCCCGAGCAGGGGCCGGTGGTCCGCAACACCGAGTGGGACGAGGCGGGCGACTACCTGGCGATCCTGCAGCGGCTGCAGTACAGCGGCGACTACGTGTTCGGGCGCGAGGGTCGGGTGCTGATCGACCTGCGCGTCGGCGACCTCCAGCGCGTGCAGGTCGGGCACGGCAGCATGGTCCGCGGCTACGCCAACAGCCTCGACCTCGATCGTCGGCGCAGCGGCGTCGACCTCGACGCGCGCATCGAGGGCCTCTTGCTCGAGCACCCCGCGGGCGCCGAGATCGCGTTCGTCGCCGGCGACCTCGCGGGCCAGCAGATCTTCGGCACGCGCATCGCGGCCGACTGGGCCGGCGCGGCGCTCGGCTTCTCGGTGTTCGGCGATCCGTACGCGCCGCGCACTCTGGTGCCGTGGGACGGTCGCGCCGACGCGCTGACGGTCGACAGCAAGAACCGGCTGCAGACCTCGGGATCGCTCGGGGCAATGGCGATGGGCCTCGATCTCAGCTACCGCTGGACCGATCGCTGGCGCTTCCTCGTCACGCCGTACCTCGACCTCAACCTCATGCCTGGGCTCGGCAAGGGCATGCACCTCGGGCTCGACACCGAGTTCATCCTCGGCCGTCGCCGCCGCGCGCGCCTGGGCGTGGTCGCCGAGCTGACGGTGGGCGACCGCGGCTACGACCCGACCTACTTCGACGTCTTCTACACGATGCAGCGCATGCAGGCGCAGTTCGTCGCCTATCCGGGCGACCTGCCGCCCGACTTCGCGACCACCGCGCTGCCGAAGTACAGCTTCGTGTTGCAGAACGACCTCAGCGGCGTGGGCGGCTACGGCGCGATCCGCTTCGCGCACGACGACGGCGCCTTCTTCGAGACCGGCTACCGCTACCGGCCGGGCCCGCTCGGGCACACCTGGGAGACGCGGCTCGGCATCGACCTCGAGGTCGTGCAGCTGTCGCTGCTGCACGCGCACCGCGGCAAGCTCGGGTTCGACATCATCGATCCCGCGGGCAGCCTGGCCCGCTTCGACCTCAACGTCCCGGTGCTGCGCTGGCTCGACGTGTTCGCCCAGGCCGGGTTCCAGTACCAGGTCCGCCGCGCGCCCGGAGAGACGGCCGCGGCGCGTCAGCCCGCCGGCGGGTTCGTCGGGGGCGGGGGACTCATGCTCCTCGGAGTCGCGGGCAAGTTCGGCTGGTGATCATGACATGTCCCTTCGCTACTGACCCATCAGACAGGTACTCGCCTGCGCCCGGCCGGGGCGGGGCGCGCCGGGGCGCTGGCGGAGCCCACGCCGACGGGTGCGAATCGGCGTTGCGGAGGCGAACGCGCCGGGAGATTGACAGGGCGACGGGCGTCGTGTTTGGAACCTTGCCGAGTTCGATGTCCGGAATCAGGCGCCAGGGCGCAGGAGTACTAGGCGACAGGAGGAGTACGCCGTGAACGACGCGCCGCGGACAGGTCGCTCGCGCCTGCGAAAGATCGGGCTGTGGTGCCTCGGCCTGGCCGGGACCGGCATGGTCCTCGGGGCAGGCACGGTGGCCGGCGTGTTCTGGTACTACGGCCGCGGGATCGAGGGCATCGACGTCGCCGCGATCCGCGACTACCGGCCGCCGCAGGTCACCCGCATCGTCTCGCGCGACGGCGTGGTGATCGGCGAGATCTTCAGCGAGCGGCGCACGCTCGTCGGCTACGAGGACATCCCGGCCCACGTCGAGAACGCGTTCCTCGCCGCCGAGGACGCCGACTTCTACAACCACGAGGGCATGGACTACCTCGGCATGGTGCGGGCCATGCTGAGCAACATCGAGGCCGGCGAGATCCGCCAGGGCGCGTCGACGATCACGCAGCAGGTGGTGAAGAACTTCCTGCTGTCGCCCGAGCGGACCTTCGAGCGCAAGATCCAGGAGATCTTGCTGGCCCGTCGGCTCGAGCGCGCGCTCAGCAAGCGCGAGATCCTCGAGCTGTACCTCAACGAGATCTACTTCGGCCACGGCCGCTACGGCATCGAGGAGGCCAGCCGCTTCTACTTCGGCAAGAGCGTCCGCGACATCAACATCGGCCAGGCCGCGCTGCTGGCCTCGCTGCCGAAGGCGCCCGGCAAGTCGTCGCCGCTCAAGGACCCGCAGCGCTCGAAGGAGCGCCAGGTCTACGTGCTGAACCAGATGGTGCGGCACGGGTGGATTCAGCCGCTCGAGGCCGACAAGTTCATCCAGGGGCCGCTCGAGCTGAGCCCGCAGACGCAGGACGCGGTGGTGGTCGTCGGCGCGCAGGAGTTCGTCGACGCGGCGCGGGAGCGATTGATCGCCACGTACGGTCAGGAGCGGCTCGATCGCCTCGGCGCGACCGTGACGACCACGGTCGACCTCAAGCTGCAGGCCGAGGCCCACAAGGGGCTGATGGAGGGGCTCGTCGCGCTCGATCGCCGCCAGGGCTACGGCCACAAGATCAAGCCGACGCCGGAGAAGCAGCAGGCCAAGGTGCTCGAGAAGGGCAAGGTCCCGCTGCAGGTCGGCGCGGTGCTGCCCGGGCTGATCCAGCCGCGCGAGGCGAGCACTCCGGCCGACTCGTTCGTGGTGCTGGTCGGCGACAACCGCGTGCTGGTGCGGGTCCCGGAGGGCACGCGCTACGACGATCCGAAGCTGTCGATGGACGAGCAGTTCCCGCCCACCGGGGTGGCGATGGTGCGCATCGTGTCGCTGCCCACCGCCGACCAGCCGGCGCACGGCGAGATCGGCTCGGGCCCGCAAGCGGCCGTGCTGGTGGCCGCCGTCGACACCGGCGAGGTGCTGGCGATGGTCGGCGGCGAGAACTACCAGCGCGGCGACTTCAACCGCGCGACGGCGGCCAAGCGCCAGCCGGGCTCGTCGTTCAAGCCGTTCGTGTACGGCGCGGCGCTGGCGACCGAGAAGTACACGGCGGCGACGATCGTCAACGACTCGCCCGAGATCTACGAGAAGTGGCGGCCGACCAACTTCGAGGCCGACGAGTACCGCGGCGACATCCGCCTGCGCGTCGCGCTGACGCACTCGGTCAACACGATCGCGATCAAGCTGCTCGACGCGATCGGCTTCGAGGCCGCTCACACTTTCGCGCGAGCGGCGGGCATCCGCGGCGAGCTGGCGAGCAACCTCGCGCTCGCGCTCGGCGTCAGCGAGCTGACCCCGCTCGACGTGCTGTCCGGCTACCTCACGCTCGCGCGCGGCGGCTCGCAGCTCGAGCCGACGGTGATCCGCAAGATCGAGATCCCCGGAGAGCCGGCGTGGACGCCGGAGCGCGCGCCCCAGCAGGCGCTGCGCGACGACATCGTCTTCATCCTCACCTCGATGATGACGAGCGTGGTGGAGGAGGGCACCGCCAAGGCCGCGCGCGCGCTGGGTCGGCCCTCGGCCGGCAAGACGGGGACCTCGGCCGAGCACCGCGACGCGTGGTACGCGGGGTACACGCCGCGCCACGTCGCGGTCGCGTGGGTCGGCTTCGACGTGCCGAAGAAGATCGGCAAGGGCGAGACCGGCGGCAAGGCGGCGCTGCCGATCTGGATCGCGGCGATGAAGGCCGCCGAGGCCGACAAGCCGCCGCTGCCGTTCGTGCCGCCGGCGTCGGTGCAGGTGCGCACGATCGACCGTCGCACCGGCCTCCTCGCGCCCGCCGACGCCAAGCCCGAGGACGTGCTCGAGGAGTACTTCATCGCCGGGACCGAGCCGATCGAGACCGCGGAGCCCGCGGCCTTGCCGACCGGCGACGTGGTCCTCGATCTCTACGGGGACGGCGACGAGCACGCCGACGCCGCGCCTGCCGCCGAGGCGCCTGCGCCCGAAGAGCCCAAGAACGGGCTCCCGAGCGTCCATGACGACCCAGGTTGAAGTCTTGATGCTACTGTACGAAGCATGAGCGCGCAGAAGGTCGTCGACCTGGTCGTCGAGCACGGCCGGGTCCAGATCGTCCAGCCGGGGGTCGGGGTCGTGCCTCAGGTCGCGCCAGTGCCGCTCTCGACCGCCCTGGCGACGCGCAACGTGACCCAAGTGGCGACGCCGTGGAGCGTGCTGCTCGGTAGCGGCGCGGCGTGCATGGCTCTCGGCGCGATCACTCTCGGCCTGTTCCCGTTCTCGGTGCTCGGCCTCGTGCTGACCAACCTGTTGTTCTCGGCCGGGGCCGGGCTCGCCGTGCTGGCGTTCGCCAAGCGGACGAGCTCGCCGGGCTCGTCGGGGCCCGCGGCGCTGCCGGCCCGCGTCGATCCTTCGGTGATCGCCGAGCGCAGCCGGCGCGTGCGGGCGATCCTGCGCGGGACCGGCCCGACGACGTTCGAGCGCATCAAGAGTGAGCTCAAGTGGACTCAGGTGGCGCTGGTGTCGACGCTGGTACACATGAAAGAGCAGGGCGAGGTCGTCGAGGACCTCAGCCTCGACACCGGCGAGTGGGTGTACACCTTGGCAGACAATCCTGACGCAGTGCTGGCTCCCACGCTGGCGGAGCGACAAGCTCAAGTGGGCGAGGTGAAGGGGCAAGGATGAAGGACAAGAACATCGCGTCGATCCTGGCCTTCCCGCTGTTCGGCGGCTGGGGAGCGCACAAGTTCTACCTCGGTCAAGTAGGCGCGGGCATCGTCTACCTCGCGTTCGCGTGGACGCTGATCCCGGCGATCATCGCGTTCTTCGAGTTCATCATCCTCGCGCTGATGGACCGCGACGAGTTCAACCGGCGCTACAACGGCAACAACGCGCTGGGCGGCGCGCCCGTGGTCGTCAACATGCTGCCGCCGGCGCCGGCCTATTACCCGCCGAACTTCTCGCAGTACCCGCCCGGGTACCCGCACCCTGGCTATCCGCACCAGGGCCACGCGTACCCGGCGAACGTCTACCCGGGCGTCTACCCCCCGGGACCCAACCTCCCGGCCAGATGGCCCCGGGGACAGGTCCCTCGGGACAGGAGTCTCCGGCCCGCAGCGCCGCCGCGGTCGACGAGGTGATCGCCCGCATCGAGAAGCTGAACGAGCTGCGGATCGCCGGGCTGCTCACCGACGAGGAGTTCACGCAGCAGAAGGCGCGCGTGCTGCAGCACATGTGACGGGTCCGTGCTCGTCATCCTCGTCTACTGCGTGTTCGTGCTGATGATCGGCGTGTCGCTGCGGCGCCCGATCGGCTCGTTGATGGAGGCGCAGCGGCAGCGCGCCAACCTCTCGCGGGAGCTGCGAGCGCTGGAGAACGCGCCCGAGCTGCCGGCGTTGACGAGCGCTCATCTGTCGCCCGCGCTGGCCCGCCTGTTCGACGAGACCCGACTGCTGCGCACCGCGCTCGAGGAGCCGCTGCAGGCGGTGCGCGCGTGGCAGGCCGCCGATCGCAACCCGTGGCTGGCGCGCGTCGACGTCGGCGACGGCTCCGACCTCGATCGCCTCGAGGAGGTCGACGTGGCGCTCGTCAACGCCCGCCGCGGCGTGTGGGACTGGCTCGGGATGGTCGAGGGCCTGCCCGAGGCCGACCAGGAGACGCTGACGCGGCTCGGCCTGTCCGTCGGTGTCGTCCGCGGCGCGCTCGAGGAGCGAGACGCGTTCCGCCGCACCAGCGGGGAGGCCCGCAAGGAGTCGGCGCGCATCGAGCGGCTGGTGATGCACGTGCGCGCAGGCCTCGACCGCTTCGAGGGCGCGCTGTCTCGGGCCACCCGGGCCGGGCTGTACCGCTGAGGCGTCAGCGGACGGCGGAAACCGGCTCAGAGCGCCGATAGGCGGGCCCGCGCGCCGAGCCCTTCACGCGAGCTCGGTTCGAACCTGGTCCGAACGACCTGTCCGATCGCACCTGTCTTCAGGAGCATCCCCAAGGCGACCCTCGCGGTCTCGCAGGTCGACCCTGTCGTCGGCGGACCGGCGAGCTCAACCGCCCGAGTAGTGGAGGGCGAACTGTAGGAACTGGGACGGGGGAAGATCGCCGCGGAACGAGCCGACGAGGACCTGATAGCCGAGGCCGAGGCCGACCCCGTGGAACAGCTTGCGCGAGCGGTCCGGGCTGAGCAGGAGGCCGAGGTTGAGCTGGGCGCGCGGCCCGTGCGGCAGCATGGCGGGCAGGCGGGCGGCGCCGCCTTCGAGCAGGCGCTCGCGCGTGGGCGCGAAGAAGAAGTCGTAGCCGACGCGGAAGTCGAGGTAGCCGCGCTGCAGGAAGCCGAGGCGGCCCAGCGTCAGGGTGGGGCCGCCGCCGAGGAGCCCGGTCATCTGGCTGCGGCCGTTGGCGCCGAAGTCGATGGTGCCGCCCTCGCCGCGCAGCGTCAGCGCGTAGCCGATGAAGTTGAAGCTCTGCCCGATGTCGACCTGGGCGCCGCCTGTCCTTCCGGACAGAGAGCTGTTGCCGAAGCTGCTGCCGATGCTGTACTGCGCGCGGGCGACGATGTGAAATCGGCCGGGGTTGTGCTTGGGTCGGAACAGGTCGCGGTACACGGCGGCCACCGCCGCGTCCTCGGCCTCGGCGGCCTCGGCCTCGGTCTGCACCGGCTTGTTGGGCCGCTTCGTCGGGTGCTGGTTGACCGAGGGACCGAGCAATGACTCGGCGAGCCCTGGCGTTTGTGCACCCCCGTTTCGGCCGGCGTCGTGGGCTGCGCGACCGGCGCCGCGCCGGGATCGGCCGGTGACGGCTCCATCGAGGGCTGGGGCGGGTTCGCGCCGGCATCACTCGGCGGCGCTGGCACCCCTTCGCCCGAGGGCGCCGTGGCAGGGGCCGGTTCCACGGGAGCCGGGGCCGGGCTCGACGTTCCCGAAACCGTGTTCGTGGGCCGCTGGATGGGCGCAGCGGCCGGGGCAGCCGCGACTGTGGGCGGGAGGGCGGCGACGACGAGGGCGAGGCCGGTCGGGAGGGGCCTCCAGAGCGCGAGCATGCGACAAGGCTACTCGCGGCTCTCCGGTCGAGCGAGTCATTTCGTTGCACCGGCGATGACATGTGTTCAAAATGCCCCCGCGAAGACGCTCGGACGGCCTAAAAGCCCGTATTGGGCGGTTCTTTCGCTACCCATCGATCGGGAGACCCCTCATGATTTTCGCTCGCAACCCCCATCGCGGGAACTTCCGCCCAGCCACGTCAGGCCTGAAGTTCGCGCTCGTCGCCTCGTTCGCGCTCACGGCGACCGCTCCGCTCGCGGCCTGTGGCCCGACGATCTTCGAAGACGCGTCCGCCCTGTCCGTCGTCGGCGATCCGCCGCCGCCGCCGCCCAAGCCGAAAGTCGTGCAGGAGAAGCCGAAGCGGGTCGTGGTCGAAGAGAACCGGATCAAGATCAACGAGAAGATCGAGTTCGACTTCAACAAGGCGACCATCCGGCCCGAGTCCGACGGCCTGATGACCGAGATCATCTCGGTCATCAAGGAGAACCCCCACATCAAGAAGATCGCGATCGAGGGTCACACCTCGAGCGAGGGCAGCGACAAGTACAACCTCAAGCTGTCCGACAAGCGCGCCAAGGCCGTGATGGAGTACCTCGTCAAGAAGGGCGGGCTCCCGAAGGAGATGTTCACGGCCAAGGGCTTCGGCGAGAGCAAGCCGCTGTCGGACGAGTCGACGGAGGAGGGCAAGGAGAACAACCGCCGCGTCGAGTTCAACATCGTCGAGCAGGACGTGACCCGCAAGCGCGTGGCGATCGACCCCGAGTCGGGGGAGAAGACGGTCATCGAAGAGAAGACCAAGACGGAGGACGCCGGTGGCCCGCCGCCGCCGCCGCCGCCCGCGCCCGCCAAGTGAGTCACACCGCGAGATTGCGAAGATAAGGAGTTCGTGATGCCCAAGAGCACGATGTTGAGCCTTCTGTTCGTCGCTGCGTCCGCGGTCCTGCCGGGGTGCAGCTGCGTCGCCCGCGACGCCGAGACGTACAAGAACGACACCCGCAGCCTCCTCGAGACGCGCAACAAGGCCGTCAAGGACTGCTACGACGTGGCCCTCACCACCGACCCGAAGACCGACGGCGAGGTCGTGGTCAACTTCACGGTCGAGAAGAAGACCGGGAAGATCATCAACGTGGTCGCCGACAAGGAGCGCACCAAGGCGCCCGAGTCGCTGAGCAAGTGCATCGTCGACGCGATCGACGGTCTGATCCTCGACCCGGTCGACCAGCGCGACGGCCAGGCGACGTTCAGCTGGAAGTTCCGCGCCAACGAGCCCAAGCCGGCCGAGGAAGAGGCCGCCGCGCCGACCAGCGACGCCGGTCCGGAGCGAGGCCGTGGCGACCGCGAGCTTTGCGGTCCGCCCGGCGGCTCTCCATGCACTCACGAGCGTCCCCGTCGTGCAGGCCCAAAGGCTTGCCCGGTGGTGGACGCTCGTGGCGTTCGTGACGGTCGCCTGAACCCATGGGACGGCCGCCGTCGCGCGGGCAAGAGCTCGTAGCGAGGTCAAATCCTGAACCCACGGGACGGCCGCCGTCGCGCGGGCAGGAGCTCGTAGCGAGGTCATCGTGACCCCACGGGACGGCCGCCGTCGCGCGGGCAGGAGCTCGTAGCGAGGTCACCCCGGGGCCCTTCCGGAGGTCGTGCCGGAGCGGGGCGCGTGTCACAGGTCGCGGGCGCGGCGTTGTCGGTGGCGTCGTCGGCGGCCTACACTCGCGGCCGTGCGGCACACCATCGAGCACGTGTTCGACACCTCCCCCGAGCGCCTGTGGGAGGTGTTCTTCTTCGACGAGGACTACGCCCGCGGGCTCTACGAGCGCATGCGGCTGACGGTGGTGCGGCGCGACCTGCAGCGCGAAGGCGAGGGCCCGAGCCTGATCGTGCGGCGCAAGCTGCTGGCAGCCGACCGCGAGCTGCCGGGGGCGCTCAAGCGGCTGTTCCAGGGCACGTCGACCGTCACCGAGGTCGGCGAGTTCAACGCGGCGCTGCGCCGCTACAGCGTGACGATCCAGGTGCCCGTGATCGGCAACCTGGTCGACTACGGCGGCGAGTACACGTGGGAGACGCTGCCCAGCGGCCAGCTGCGCCGCGTGTGGCGCGGGCACTGCGATGCGCGGATCCCCCTGGTCGGCGGCAAGCTCGAGGCCTACCTGCTCGGCGAGATCGAGAAGAGCATGGCCGAGAACTTCGCGTACACCCGCGAGTGGCTGAAGGCGCACCCGGCGAGCTGAGGCGACGGGCGCGAATCGCCGCTGCGAACTCCGCGGAGGCTGGCTGTCGGGCGGCTGAGAGGCTGTCCTGAGAGACAGGCTGTCCTGAGATGCAGGATGTCCTGAGAGACAAGCTGTCCTGAGAGACAGGCTGTCCTGAGATGCAGGATGTTCTGAGAGACAGGCTGTCCTGAAAGACAAGCTGCCCTGAGAGATAGGCTGCCCTGAAAGAGAGGCTGTCCTGAGAGACAGGATGCCCTGAGAGACAGGCTGCCCCGAGAGGAAGACTGTACTGAGAGGCATGCTCCTTGGGAGACAGGTTGCTCTGAGAGACAGGTTGCCCTGAGAGACAGGTTGTCCTGTGAGATAGTTCGGCGGCGAGCAGGCGGGCGAGGAACACCTTCCTGGCCGCGCAATGCGAGCAAGTAGTCTGGCGAGCCCCGGAGGTAGGCACCGCCAGCCGCGCTGCTGCCGGGGACGCTCGTGATCTACGGGATGTCGGCCGCCGACAGCCGCCATGGGTTGCCGGGCGCTTGCGCGAAGTGGAGCGAGAGTTCGGGGGCTGCCCCCGAGAGACAGGCTGTCCTTCGAGACATGTCGGCATGCCGCCGTGCTCGCGCGAAGCGAAGGGGCGTGCGCTGTCTTGAAAGACAGGTGCGCCTATGCCGGGCGCGGCCGCGTTCAGAAAGTGAGACGGCCGGGGACGTCCTCCGCGAGGACCTTCCCCGGCCGGTGTGCGCTCGCGTCGCTCAGACGGCCGCGAGGGCGTGATCGAGGTCGGCGATCAGGTCGTCGACGTGCTCGATGCCGACGCTGATGCGGATGAACCCGTCGGCGATGCCGAGGCGGTCGCGGGTTTCCTTCGGGACAGACGCGTGGGTCATGATCGCCGGGTGCTCGATCAGGCTCTCGACGCCGCCGAGGCTCTCGGCCAGGGTGAACACGCGCACGGCCCTGAGGAAGCGGCGCGAGGCCTCGAGGTCGCCCTTGAGGTAGATCGAGATCATG
Source organism: Nannocystis pusilla (assembly GCF_026626665.1). Taxonomy (GTDB): domain Bacteria; phylum Myxococcota_A; class Polyangia; order Nannocystales; family Nannocystaceae; genus Nannocystis; species Nannocystis pusilla. Next base: position 2,813,281 of record NZ_JAPNKE010000002.1, on the reverse strand, counting down.
CCGCCGAAGCCGCGCATCTGCTGGCGCGCGAGGCCGTGCTGGGGGTGGCTCTCGAGGCCGGGGTAGATCACGCGCTCGACCTTGGCGTGGCGCTCGAGGTGGGCGGCGACGGCGGCCGCGTTGGCGGCGTGCCGCTCCATGCGCAGCGCGAGGGTCTTGAGGCCGCGCAGGGTCAGGAAGCAGTCGTGCGGGCTGGGGACCGCGCCGACGGCGTTCTGCAGGAAGGCGAGGCGGTCGTAGAGGCCGGAGTCGCGGCAGACGACGGCGCCGCCGACGGTGTCGGAGTGGCCGCCGATGTACTTGGTGGTGCTGTGGACGACGATGTCGGCGCCGAGTTCGAGCGGGCGCTGGAAGGCCGGCGAGAGGAAGGTGTTGTCGACCGCCAGCAGCACGCCCTTGGCCCGGCAGATGGCCGCGATCGCGGCGACGTCGCCGAGCTTGAGCATGGGGTTGGTCGGCGTCTCGAGCCACGCCAGCTTCGTCTGCGGGGTGATCGCCGCGGCGAAGGTGTTGGGGTCGAGCGGGTCGGCGTAGCTGAAGCGCAGGCCCTGACGCTGCAGGACCTTGTCGAACAGGCGGAAGGTGCCGCCGTACATGTCGTCGCCGGCGACCACGTGATCGCCGGCGCTCAGCAGCTGCAGGACGGTGTTGGTGGCGGCCAGGCCCGAGGCGAAGGCGAGGCCGTAGGCGCCGCCCTCGAGCGAGGCGATCGCCCGCTCGAGCGCGTAGCGGGTCGGGTTGTGGGTGCGGCTGTACTCGAAGCCGCTGTGCTCGCCGGGGCCGCGCTGGGCGTAGGTCGAGGTCTGGAAGATGGGGGGCATCACCGCGCCGGTGACGGGCTCCGGGTGCTGGCCGCCGTGGATGGCCAGGGTCTCGAAGCGGGCGCCGGCGGGCACGTGATCGGAGGCGGGGTCGTAGACTGCCATGCGGACATGTCCCTTCGGGCTACTGCTGCGAGGCGAGGTAGTCGATGAGATCGATCTTGGTGAGGAGGCCGAGCAGGCGGTCGCCCTCGGTGACCAGCACGACCTTGGCGTCGTTGAAGATGCTGCGCAGCAGCTGGATCCGCGTGTGCGGGGTGACGGTGGCGTAGTCGCTGTTGACGAGGTCGGCCAGCGGCTCGTCGAGGCGGCCCTCGCTGCGCACGAGGAAGTTGAGCAGGTCGAGCTCGCTGACGATGCCGCAGTGGCGGCCGTGCTCGTCGAGGATCGGCAGCTGGCTGATGCTGTTCTCCTTGAGCGTCTGGATCGCCACGCGCACGGAGGTGTCGCGGGTGGCGGTGATCGTGCGGCCGGGCTTGCGCTTGAGGATGTGGGCGACGTAGCCGCTGGCCTCGTCCTCGTCGAGGAAGCCGTTCTGACGCATCCAGTCGTCGTTGAAGATCTTGCTGAGGTACTTGGTGCTGCTGTCGGGCAGCAGGACCAGCAGCCGCTTGGGCTGCTTGAGGGTGCGCGCGTACTTGATCGCGCCCAGCACCGCGGCGCCGCCCGAGCCGCCGACCGAGATGCCCTCGCGACGCACGAGCTCGCGCGTCATGATGAAGCACTCCTTGTCGTCGACCTGGACGATCTCGTCGAGGATGTTGAGGTTCATCGTCGACGGCAGGAAGTCCTCGCCGATGCCCTCGACGTAGTAGCTGAAGGGCTTGGTGAGCCGGCCGGTCTTGACGTACTCGTAGTAGAGCGAGCCGACCGGGTCGACGCCGACGATCTTGACCGCCGGGTTCTTCTCCTTGAAGTACCGGCCGCAGCCCGACAGCGTGCCGCCGGTGCCCATGCCCGAGACGAACACGTCGAACTCGCCGCCGGTCTGCTCCCACAGCTCGGGCGCGGTGCTGAGGTAGTGCGCCTCGGGGTTGGCGGGGTTGTGGTACTGGTTGGCGTAGAAGGCGCCCGGGGTCTCCTCGACGATCCGCCGCGAGACCGAGTAGTAGCTGCGCGGGTCGGAGGGGTCGACCGCCGTGGGGCACAGCACGACCTTGGCGCCGTACGACTTGAGGTTGTCGATCTTCTCGCGCGACATCTTGTCGGGCATGACGAAGATGCACTTGTAGCCGCGCGTGGAGGCGATCATCGCCAGGCCGGCGCCGGTGTTGCCGCTGGTCGCCTCGACGATGGTGCCGCCGGGCTGCAACATGCCGCGCGTCTCGGCGTCGCGGATGATGTTGAGCGCCACGCGGTCCTTCATCGAACCTGCCGGGTTCAACATCTCGAGCTTGACGTAGACCTCGGACGTGAGGCCCTCGGTGACGTGATTGAGACGGACGATCGGGGTGTTGCCGATCGCGGCGGTGACGTCGGCCCGGGCGCCCTTCATCAGCGCCCGCTCGGACCGGGACGAATTGTTGCTCATGAACCCTCCGCGGCGTCGTCGCGCGCGCGCGACGAAGATACGGGGGTTTGCGTCAGGTGGCGAGCGCAGGCGCGACGGTGCGCGTGGCCTTGCTCACGGTGATGCGGCCGCGCGCTCTCTCCTCCGCTTGCCGACCTCGAAATACCACCCGAGGCTGAAGGTGACGATCGGGTACCAGCGCTTGAGGTCGAGGTTGAGGTGGATGAGGTGCGTCTTCATGCCGCCGACGCGCAGGCCGAAGTTGAGCGCGCCGCGGTCGAGCCGGCTGGTCAGCGAGAGCTCGAGCTGCAGCGCGTGGTTGCCCCACAGCGCCGGCTGGGCCAGGCCCTGGTGGCCGTTGTCCTGGTTGGCCACGGTCGGGAACGGGAAGATGAAGCTCCAGCCGGCGGCGGCGCCGAACAGCTTGCCCTGATAGCCGGCGAACAGGCTCGGCTGCAGCACCGCGGGCATGGCGTTGCGCGAGTTGCCGACGTTGTAGCCGATGCCGATGCTCGGCCGGAACATGGCGTATTTGGCGAACTGCAGCTGATAGGCGAAGTCGAGGAGCAGCGGCGCGAAGTGGAAGCGCTCGCACCGCTTGGGGCTGTCGTCGCACGCCTGGCTGGCGCGCACCCAGTCGGCGACGATGGCGATCCGCAGGCGATGCCGCGCAGGCAGCTGGCGCTGGCGCGGATCGCTGAGACCCTCGTCGCCGATGCTGCGCGCGGGAGCGGCGGCCGCGGCGGTCGGCAGCGCGAGCGCGAGCGCGACCAGGACGAAAAGACAGCGCACGGCCGTCAGGATCAACCGAGCGCGGCGAGGTGTAAAGTCTCCGGCCGATCGCGGTCCGTGCCGGCAGCCGGGTCAGGCGCAGGACGCTGCGCACGAGCGGTCCGCGGGGCGCGCGGACGGATCGTGCAGGGGGCGGCCACTCGCCGCGGTGCAGGTGCTCGGGCGGCCGACGCTGGAGCCGCACGGCCGCCGGCTCGCCGGATCCGCGCCTTGTTTGTGGCGGGGTGATGGTGTCTCCGCCTGGCAGGAGGTCTGGCGGTGGGTCGCTCGGAACACGGCGCCTGGTGGGGGCATCACTCCTGCGGCGGCGCCTCGTTCGGGGTGTTGTTTGTCGGTTCGGTTGCGCCTCGTTCGTGGCGCGGCGAACTTGTGCATCAGGCCTGCGGCGCATCGCTCGGAGCGCGACGGGCTCGCGCATCACACTCGCGGGCGCGACCCGGCTCGCGAAAATCACTCCGGGTCGAGGCCGTCGCGTTCGCCGTGGATGACGATCGCTTCGCCGCTGAGCGCGCGCGCGGCCTGGAGCCCGGCCATGACCGCCCCCTCGGCGCAGGCGAGGTCGAGGCCGCCGCCGACCCAGTCGCCGGCGAGCCAGAGGTTGCGGAAGCCGCTGTCGCCGGCAGCGAGGCGGTGCCGCGGATCGCCGGGGAGGGTGACGATCTGGCGATCGCTGGCGTTCTGGGTGGCCCAGCAGTGCTGAGCGGCGAGGCGGTGCTCGGCGGCGCGGCCCTGCGGGTCGACCAGGAGCTCCCAGTTGAACTCGTCGGCGCCGGCGAGCGAGGCCTCGGGCCACAAGGCGCGCGGATGGCTCTTGAGCCAGGTCTCGGCGATGTCGCGCACCGGCTCGCGGCTGCCGTCGGCGGCGCGGTCGGGGCGCGGCCCGCTGAGCGAGGCGATCGCGCCCGGCCAGTGCTCGCGCGGCCAGCCCTCGTAGACGGCGGCGGTCGAGAGGTTGACCCACCGCGGCAATTCGGTGCGCACGATCCCGCCGGCGCCGGCCTGCGCCGGGGCGCCCATCAGCTGCGGCCAGGTCGGCGAGAGCCACAGCTGCGCGCCTATGGCGGCGATCGAGTGGGTGTGCTCGAGCATGCTCTGCCAGCGGGGGTCGCGGGCTGCGAGCTCGCGGGCGGCCCCGGCGAGCGCGGGCGGCGGGACGCCGAGGACGATTTCGTCGAAGTCGACGCCGGCGCGCAGGACGACCTCCTCGACCTCGGGCGACTCGTTGGCCTCGAAGTCGATGGCCTGGATCACCGGGTCGTCGCCGAGGACGATCTGCGAGTAGAGCGGGCGGCTCGGCCAGCACGGCAGACCCTTGACCTTGATCAGCGGCTCGTAGTCGTCGACGCCGGGCGCGAGCTCGATCTGGCGGCCGACGACCGCGGCCGACACCGCCGGTTGCTTCGGATCGGGGCAGAGGTGCTTGAGCTTGTGAAAGAAGCGGAAGCGGACGCCGCGGTCGCGCAGGAGGCGGTAGAGCGGGGCGAACAGGACCTCGCCGAGGCCGGCCGCGGGGGTGTAGTAGAGGGCGCCGGAGAAGGCGAGGTAGCGGCGCAGCGCGGCGCGCAGCAGGGCGCCGGCGGCGGCGGCGGGGCGCTCGACGTCGCCTGACTCATAGGACATGTGGTCGGCGTAGAGGGCGACGAGCACGGTGCTGGCGAGCGACTCCTCGGAGGCGCCGTGGCGGCGCAGCCAGGCGCGCAGGTCTTGATCGTCGATGGCGGAGAAGCCGGCGCGATCGAGGCCGTCGTGGAGGATCCCGCGCACGGTGGCGAGGGCGAGGTCGACCATGATCGTGAACTGCGGGTGGCTCTGGCGCGCGCCGAGGCCGACGAGGGCGCGCAGGCTGTGCTCGCCGCAGTGCGTGAGCGGCTGGGCCCAGGCGCGCCGCTGTCGCGAGGTCTTGGGGGCGTCCTCGCCGTGGACGGCCGCGGCGGCGCGGCGGAGCAGGCCGTCGTAGTCGGGGCTCTGCGGGTCGAAGCCGTCGTAGGCGCGCACGCCCTGGCCGCCGGCGCGGCGCATCAATGCCGGCCACAGCGAGCGCGAGGCGTCGGGCCAGCGGGGGACGATCGCGGACCATGTCGCGTACTGCGGGTGCAGGCGCGGGATGCAGTCGATGGCCCAGAGCAGCAAGGTCTGGGCGAAGTGCCACACGCTCGGCTGGGCGGCGCCGTCGCCGGGCAGGCTGTCGCTGCGCGGCAGGCTCATCTTCCACGGCGGGGTGCGATCCGAGCGGTCACCTGTCCCGAGGAGCAGGTGGTCGCACGGCTTGAACGCCTCCTTGAAGGTGGCGAGCGGGGCGCCGGGGGCCCGCCGCGTCTCGGCGTAGACGCGCCGCGCGAGGGCGAAGGCGTTGTCGTACCAGCCGAACCACACGTGGTGGCCGAGCGCCTCGCTGCGGGCGTGCGCGCGCAGGTTGCGGCCGCTGCGGGCCTTGCCGCCGAGGCGCCAGCCGATCTGGTAGACGGTGATGTCGTAGCGCTCGCGCCAGCCGGGCAGCTCGGTGAGCGCGAACACGGCGCTGAGCGAGCCGAGCCCGCCGCCGAACACGGCGAGCTTGCGGGGGCGAGTGGGAGGGCCGGCAGACATGGCGGCAGAGGTCGGCGATGGTAGCTCGGTCCCGCCCGGAGCGGTCCTCCTCGGATGTTCAGCCCCCTGGGTCCGATGCGTCATGTCGATGAAGTTGTGGATGAAGCCGCAGGTGGAGCAGGCGAGCGAATGGACCGGCGCCGAGTGGGTGAAGCCGCCGCTCGGAGAGGTGAACCGCAGGGTGCTCATGTGCAGCGGCAACGGAGCGCGCGTGTCGTGGCCGGCGAAGATGGCGACCGGCAGCAGCGTGACGCCGCCGCACATGACGCAGGTCTTGTGGGCGCCGGAGCGGCGGCGCTCGCGGGTGTCGTCGGCGACGCCGCGGGCGCGCGCGTCGGCGTCGGCCAGCTCGCGCCGCAGCCGCTCGTTGTCGTGCTCGAGCGCGGCGAGCTGCAAGAGCAGCGCCTCACGATCGTCGCGGTAGGCCACGTCGACGACACTCTAGCAGGTCGCCGGCAGACGCTGCTACCCTCGCGCCCGGTGACCCGCTTCATCGCCCGTCAATGCGAGCGCGCGAGCTGCCGCCTCCGCTTCCCGGTGGCCGAAGGCAGCCCGCTCGGCGAGTCGTGTCCGCACTGCGGCGGACCGACGGCCGTCGACCCCGAGCCGTACGAGACCCACGAGGCGCGCGCGCCGGCGCAGGCGAACGGCCCGAGGGTCCACGCGCTGCTCGACAACGTCCGCAGCCTGAAGAACGTCGGCTCGATGTTCCGCACCGCCGACGGGGCCGGGCTCGAGCACATGCACCTGGCCGGGTTCACGCCCACGCCCGATCACCCGGCGATGGCGAAGACCGCCCTCGGCGCGGAGAAGACGGTGCCGTGGACGCTGCACCGCGACGGCGCGGCGGCGGCCGCATGGTTGTGCGACGCGGGCCATCGCTTGTGGGCGCTCGAGGGCGGACCGCGGGCGACGCCGTGGTTCGCGGCGCTCGAGGAGCGCGCGGGGCCGCCGATCGTGCTGGTGGTCGGGCACGAGGTGTCGGGCGTCGACCCGCGGATCCTGGCCCGCTGCGAGCGCGTGCTGGCGCTGCCGATGCTCGGGCTCAAGGGGTCGCTCAACGTGAGCGTGGCGTTCGGCGTGGCGCTCTACAGCCTGCGCTTTGGGACAGGGACCGACTGATGCTCGCGCGGGCGCAAGACTGTGCGCCAGCGCAACCTGGTGCGCGCCAGGTGGGCGGCGAACGGTGATTGCAGGGGAGGCGGTGGCGCCGCCGCAGGCTGTGCGATCGAACAGGTGCGATGGGCCATGCGCCCCGATCGCCGCGCGCGTGGCCGCAAAGGCCGTGTCGCCGGATACGCGAGAATTCATGGTCGGCGGGCTTTTTATCGGGCGTGCGGATCCGCCACATCGAAGTTGCGACCCGTGCGTGACATATCGCGGACGAGGCGCCGGGGCTGGAGTTGTGTTACCGTGCCGGCCTCTCAGAGGAGAACCCGAAACGTGATGCTGCTTCGGAACTCTGGCTGTTCCTGTCCTGGTGCTCGGTCTGGCGGTGGCTGGCTGTGGCAAGAAGACCCCCGACGGCACGACTCCACCGGGCGAGACCGGCGCCGGCGGTGCATCCGCCGGAAGTGGTGATTCCGGCGGCGGTGAGGCGGGTGGTGAGTCCGGTGGTGAGGCCGGTGGTGATACGGGTGCCGCGGCCGGCGAGCCCGACGCGTCGCAGAAGGTCTGCGACGCCGAGGTGGGCGACACGCCGAAGGCCGTGTTCGCCGACAACGTCATCCTGCGCCTGCCGAAGGGCATGGACCTGGTCGAGGAGAACCCGTTCTTCGCCCGCATCGCCACCAAGGAGACCGTCTCCACGTGCGACGGCGTGATCAGCTTCGGCGCGCTCGGCTACTTCCAGGCCGACGCGGCCAAGACCGTCAAGCAGGTCCGCGACGAGACGATCCAGGCCGCGCGCGGCGTGCCGCCGAGCGAGGTCACCTGGGCCGACGAGACCGAGAAGGGCCGCGACTACTCCGGCTCGTACTCGATCCCGGAGGACTCGAAGGGCAACCCGCCGATCAAGGGCTGGTTCGTTCTCAAGGAGAAGGCCGGCTTCACGTTCTGGTACGCGCTCGAGACGCATCCGAACGCCTGGAACGCGCTCGCCAAGACCTTCCAGGAGTCGGGCAACCGCCTCCGCATCGGGCCGAACATCGCGCCGGCGCCGGCCCCGACGCCGCCGCCCGCAGGCAAGAAGAAGGGCAAGTGAGCTGAGCGCGTCGCAAGGCGCGTCCCCGCGGCTCCGCGCTCCGGCGCGGGGCCGCTGTCGTTTCTACGGGAGCGCATGCGAGAGCGTCGCTCGATGACGACGAGGTCGCAGCGAGCGATCGCAAGGGTCGAGGCCGCGGCGGCGAGGTCGACTGATTGTCGTGCTCGCCAGGAGTGGCCCGCCAGACATCGTTCTCGTCGCGGTCGTCGGGTTCGTCCGTGGATTGACTTCGCCGGCGGCACGCGGTCTGATCGCGCCACGTCGGGCCGCGGGCCCGTCACGCCAAGGAGATCTCGATGTCGCGCGTCGCCCTGTCTCTCGCTCTCGCGCTCGCGTGGGCCCCGCTCGCCGGCTGTGCCGTGAGCGCCAGCGCCAGCACTGGCTCGGGGGCCATGTCCTCCGGGACAGGTCCTCAGGGCAAGCCGGCGCGGCGGGTCGACGAGGCCGGCGGCGAATCCGGCGGCGGGGCCGGGGGCGCGCCGGCCGGTCCGCCGCCGTGCCAGCCCGCGCTGGCCGACAACCCGACGGCGCTGTTCGGCACGCGGATCCTGGTGCGGATGCCGAAGGGGGTCGAGCTGGCCGAGCAGAACCCGTTCTACGCCCAGGCGGTCGCGCCCGACCAGGCGACGAGCTGCGGGCAGCCGTTGGCCTACGCGGCGGTGGGCTTCTTCGAGTACCCGAGCGCGGCGGCCACGGCGGTGCGCGATCAGGTGCTCGAGCTGCGCGGGATCGCCAAGGGCACGGCGACGTGGGAGGACGAGGGGACGCGCGGCAAGGTGTACACCGGGGCCTACTCGGTGCCGGCCGACGCGGCCACGGGCGCGCCGGCGGTGCGCGGGTGGTTCGTGCTGCGCGACGCCAACGACAAGTACGGCTACTTCGCGCTGTACGAGACCGACCCGGCCCACTGGGACGCGCTGAAGAGCGTGCTGGTGGCGAGCGGCAAGTCGCTGCTGGTGAAGCCGCGATCGTCGGCGACGCCGGTAGAAGGGCAGGTGAGCGCCGCGCCGCCGCCGACGTCGGGCGGGACGTCGGGCGGGAGCGCGGCAGGCGGACTCACGGCCGAGCCGGCGGGCGCGAAGCCGGCGAAGCCCAAGAAGGACGTGAAGGCGAAATAAACGGCGGCGGGGCTAACGCACGCGGTTCTCGCGACGAGGCGCTTGCGGGTCGCATCACAGTCGAGTACAAGCCGCAGGTCCCAGCCGCGCGTGGCGCTCGTGACCCTGTCGTCCAGAGGCCTAGGACAGTGGCCTTTCACGCCACCAACACGGGTTCGAATCCCGTCAGGGTCGCTCTCTCGCGCGCGGCTGGGCCCCCTTGAGCTCGCCTCAGGGGCTCTGGGCCCGTAGCTCAGTTGGTAGAGCAACGGACTTTTAATCCGTGGGTCGTCGGTTCGATCCCGACCGGGCTCATTCGTTTCTCGGCCTTCCCGGGCCGGAGGGCCTCCGGGCCGAGGCCCCGCGGGGCGCTCGGAGCGGACGGCTCCTCGTGCGTCGCAAGGCCGGGAACTGGCCGCCCCGAGATCTTCTGTTATGGTGGCGCTGAGCTCGCCACCGGAGGTTTCGCCATGCGGATCGCACGAGGCCCGACTGTCGCCGTCAGCTTCCTCGTGGCCATGGGCGCGACGCTGGCCGCTGCGGCCCCCGCCGACTCCCTGTCGGCTTGTCTGGACCGGTGTGACCGGGCCCGGTTGTCGGAGACCAACCGGGCGACGTGTCGCCTCGACTGCGAACAGGATGCTGCGACGGATCCGAGGCGATCCGCTCCCAGATCGCGGCGCAGACGAAGACGGGGACGGGCGCGAAGTCCACGCCCTCGCCGCGACCGACGACGGCTTCGCCGACGCCGACGCCGACGCCGGCGGTGACCGGGCGGGCGGCGTGCAAGGCGGAGTGCGCGGCCGATCGCACGCTGTCGGCCGACGATCGCGCGACCTGTCAGCTCGAGTGTGACCAGCTCGAGGACTCGACCCGGACGGGGGGCGGGGCGGGCGTGACGACGACCGGGCCGGCGAGCCCGACCCCCGCGCCGAGCGGGCCGATCGCGGTGGCGACGGGTTCGCTGGCGCGGCCGAGCCTCGGCGTGGGACCGTCTAGCTTTTTGGCCATGTGCCTCGAGACATGTCGCAAGGGCCCGGTCAAGTTGAGCGCGACCGACCAGGCGACCTGCCGCTTGACCTGCGAGAACTCGGCGAGCGTGGTCGACGTGGCGCTCGACGCGGTGCCCAGCGGGTGGTTCGCGGTTGCACCTGCGCCGACGGTGATGACCGCGCCGCGGCCCGTCCCCGCGACGGTGACGGCGACGCCGACCCGCACGCCGCCGGCGCGGCCGAGCGCCGCGGGGACGCCTGGAGCGGCCGCCGGGGGCTCGTGCCAGGCGGCGCGAACGACCTGCGAGGGCGCGTGCGCGAAGGTGCAGGCGCTGTGCGAGCGCGGGTGCGGCAAACAGAAGGTCGAGACGGACCGCGAGACGTGCAAGCTCGACTGCGGCGAGAACCTCGGGCTCTGCACTGCCGATTGCACGGGCGCGCACGCGAGCTGCGTCAACCGCGGTAGCCGCTGAAGCGAATCGCCGTGGCGACGGCCACGCGGATCTGCGCCGGCGTTACGGCCAGTCGAGCTCGAGACCGCAGACCCGTGGACGTGGCGACGGCCGGGCCTGCATGGACGGTACGTGGTCGTGGCGACGAGGGCTCGGATCCAGGCCGACTGCAGGCTCGAGCTGCGTCGGCCGCGGGTCGGTGGCGCCATGACCCGCGTCGTCAACCGCGAGGGCTGGGCAGCGGATGGGCGGCGAGATCGAGGAAGGCGAGGCGCAGGGTCTCGCCGACGGCGCCGAGGCTGCGCGCGTCGAGCTTGTCGCGCGTGTCGGCGTGGGTGTGCCAGGCGGGGTAGTCGTAGTCGATGAGCAGGATCGAGGGCACCCCGGCCTCGTCGAGCGGGACGTGGTCGTCGAGCAACGGCACGGCCAGCGGCGCGGCGTCGAAGGCGGTGAAGCCGTGCGCCTGTCCGATCGACCAGATCCGTTCGATCAGCGCCGGGTGCTGGGCCAGGCTGGCGCGGTCGGGCTGGATCCGCAGGTCGCGGTCGCCGACCATGTCGAGGACGACGCCGAACTCGGCGCGGGCCACCAGCGGGAAGCGGCCGAGGAGGACCTCCGTGGCGAGCGCGCGCGAGCCGGCGAGGTAGGGGCCGACGTCGGGGCGGCCGAGCTCCTCGCCGTCGAACAGGATGACGGTGACGCCGATGTCCGGCGGGAGCTGGCGGACGAGCAGCGGCACGAGCTCGAGCACGACGGCGAGGCCGCTGGTGCCGTCGTTGGCGCCGGCGATCGGCTGGTCGCGCCGCGATGGGTCGGGGTCGGACTCGGCCCACGGGCGGGTGTCGAAGTGGGTGGCGAGGATGAACCGGCGCGGGGCCTCGGGGCGCACGTGGCCGACGAGGGTGGTCATGTCGAAGCTGACGCCGGTGAGCGGGTCGGCGCCGCGGTGCTCGAGGCGGTCGACCTGGGCGGCGCCGGCGGCCTGCAAGTCGGCCGCGAGGGCCTCGATCGCGCCAGTCCGCCGCGCGTCGCCGAGCGCTCGCGGGTAGCGCTCGAGCAGCTGGTCGACCCGCGCGAGCGCGGCCGCGCCGGAGAAGCGCTCGCCGGTGTCGCCGCTGGCCGCGAGGCCCGACGGGGGCGACCCCGCGGGACGACCGCAGGCCAGGACGAGACCGGCGCAGGCGAGGAGGCTGCGGAGGTGCATGGGTGGCCCTGGCATGCCCTGCCGCCCGGGCGCGCGCAAGGAGAAACGTCGACGTCGGCGCCGGACCGTGCGGGGTGGGCCGCGTGGCCTGGAGGGCTGGGACGCTCACTGAACTCGCCGTCCGTAGGCCATACGGGCCGCGCACGAGCTGGTCGGAGACCGACCGGGCGGGCGTCGGTGTGAAGGGCCGTCGCGGTGGCGAATGTATCTCAGGACATGTCCATTAGATAATGTCGATCAAGACATGGTTTAAAGAACATGTCTTTCGAAACTTCCGGACCGTCGGCGCGGTCAGGGCAGGCGTTCGAGGAGCTCGAGCGTGCGCTGGGCCTCGCGGGCGACCGAGGGGCGGGCGTCGGCGATGAAGGCGGCGACGGTCGGGATGTCGGGCCGACGGCCGAACTCCGAGAGGTTGGCGAGGGCGCCGACGAGGTCGGGGCGGCCGGCGTCCGGTTCGGCGAGGACCGCGAGGGCGCGGCCGCGGTAGTCGATGGCGCCGAACTTGCCGGCGAGGAGGATCCGCGCGTGGTGACGCACCAGGCCGTGCGGGTCGAAGGTGGCCCGCACGAGGGCGTCGCGGTCGTCGCGGGCAGCGAAGCCACGCACGCCGGCGACGCGGACGGCGGGGTTGCGATCGGCGGAGAGCTTCGGGGCGAGCTCCTGCAGGACGGACGACGGGGTGACGGCGGGGTCGAAGGCGAGCTGGGCGGCCCAGATCCGCAGCTGCTGATCGCGGCGACCCAGCGCGGCGGCGAGGACGTCGCGGATCTCCGGCTGGCCGCGATGGAGGCTGACGAGGATCCGCGCGGCGGCGCGCATGAGGGCGAGATCGCGGTCGCGGAGACTGTCCCAAAGGGCAGGTCGGGCGGCGGGGCTGCGCACCAGCTGCAGGGCGCGGCGCTGGTCGACGCCGGCGCGGACCCACTCGGACATGCGGTCGACGAGCGGGAGGCAGCCGACCACGAGCGCGGCGTGTCGCGCGGTCAGGCGCGGCTGCAGGCCGGCCCAGGCGAGGCCGCCGACCGGGCCGACATAGTCGTTGAGGCGGTTGATGAGGAAGGCGGTGGCGAGGCGATCGACGCGGGGGGCGAGGCGCACGACCGCGGCTTCGCGGGCGCGGCCGTCACGGACCAGGCTGGCGACGCCGAGAGCTCCGCTGGTGGCGGCGCCGAGGCGCTCGATCCGCTCGAGGTCGGGCGCGCGGAGGTCGAGGAAGGCGAGGCCGAGGTCGTGGTGGAGGCCGGCGTCGCGGAAGGCCCGGTCGAGCGCGGGCACGAAGGTGATCGACTGACCGGCGAGGATGTGGTCGAGGTCGGTGGCGGCCTCCTGCACCCGCGTGGAGCTGCGGTGCAGCAGGTCGGCGGCGCGCAGCAAGACCCGCGCGACCGGGGTGTGTCGTCGGAGCTCTCGCCGGTCCGCGGTCATGCGGACATGCTGCCTCGATCGCGGGCGCGAGCTCCAGCGCCGCCGGAGTGGCCGATGCCGCGCACGCGGTGTATGTCTCGGCCATGAGAGCAGACGCAGGACCGAAGGCGAATTCGTCGGGGTACACGCGGCGAGAGCTGCTGGGCGCGAGCGCGGGGGTGGTGAGCCTCGTGGTGATCGGCTGCGCCGGCAAGCTGCCGCCCGCGCACGAGGTGCAGGCCGACGGCGGCGAGGTGGTGATCGCGCTCGCGGACGCGCCCGAGCTGGCTCAGCCTGGCGGGGTGATGACGCTCGCGGTGGCGGGGGTCAAAAAGCCGGTGCTGGTGGTCCGCGACGGCGACGCCTACGAGGCGCTGCTGCTCAAGTGCACCCATATGGGCTGCACCCCCGGCTGGAACGCGACCGAGCGCAGCCTCGACTGCCCGTGCCACGGCTCGCGCTTCGACGCCCACGGCGCGGTGCTGAAGGGGCCGGCCAAGGCGCCGCTGGAGAAGTTCGCGGTGACGTCCGACGGGTCGACGCTGCGCTTCCGCGTGGCGTAGAGCAGGCGCGCGAGCCGGTCGCGCCGGCAGCGTCACGACGCGCGCCTGGCTGCGCCGCTGTCGCCGCATCGGCGGCTCGCTGTCCTTGGAGACCTGTCCTTCGAGGAATGCGCGAAAGGACATGCCCTGGAGGACATGTCCTTTCGTCAACTCACGGCGAGCGCCGCGCGGTCGGCCGCGGGCGGCTCACCAGACCTCGCAGGTGTCCTTGGCGCGCATGGCGGCGCCGGGCTGGCACTGGAACGTCTCGGCGAAGGCCGAGAAGTGGGCCAGGGGGACGTTGACGCGCTGCTTGGGCGGGCTGTGCGGGTCGACGGTGGCGCGCAGGCGCTGGCTCTCGGGGGTCTCGTGGGTGCACCAGCCCTGGGCGAAGCCGATGAAGAACAGCTGCTCGGAGGTGAGGCCCTGGATCAGCGGCTCTTCGGGCTTCTTGCTGGCGTGCAGCTTGTAGCCGGCGTAGGCGGCCTTGATCCCGCCGAAGTCGGCGATGTTCTCGCCGAGGGTGAGCTTGCCGTTGAGCTTGACCGCGGGCAGCACCTCGATGCCGCCGTAGGTGTTCTCGATGCACTTGGCGCGGGTCTCGAACTTGGAGGCGACGCTCGGGTCCCACCACTCGCGCAGGACGCCGTCCTTGTCGAACTTGCGGCCCTGGTCGTCGAAGCCGTGGCTGAGCTCGTGGCCCATGACCATGCCGATGCCGCCGAAGTTCATGGCCATCGGGAATTCGGCGCTGAAGTAGGGCGGCTGGAGGATGCCGGCCGGGAACACCATCTCATTGGCGCTCGGGTTGTAGTAGGCGTTGACCAGCGCGGGCGGCATGTGCCACTCGCCCTTGTCGACCGGCTTGCCGACCCGGTCGAAGTCCCGCTGCAGCAGGAACTTGCGGATCGCCTGGCCGTTGCCGGCGTGGCCGGTGCGCTGCAGCTTGAGCTTGCCGTAGTCGCGCCACTTGTCGGGGTAGCCGATCTTGTTGTGCAGCGCCTTGGCCTTCTCGAGCGCGCGCTGGCGGGTGGCGTCGTCCATCCACGCGAGCGCCGGGAGGCCGGCGGCGAACGCCTCCTCGATGGCGGCGATCATCTCGAGGGCGATGTCCTTGCTGGCGCCGGCGAACCGCTCCTTGATGAAGGCCTGACCGACGAGCTCGCCGAGGCCCATGTTGGCCCAGCCGACGCACCGCTCCCACCGCGGCGACAGCTCCTTGGCGCCGGTCAGCGCCGAGGTGAACTGGAAGTCGGCGTCGACGATGTCCTTGCTGAGGGCGGCCGCGCTGACGCGGAGGATGTGCCAGCGCAGGTAGGCCTGCAGGGTGTTCGGGTCGGTGCCGCGCAGCAACGCGCCGAGCTTCTCGAAGTAGCCGGGGACGGTGACGTTGAGGTCGGCGCCGAGCTTGGTGTAGCCGAACGACTTGAAGAAGCCGGCCCAGTTGAGCTCGGGGTCGAGCTTGCTCAGGCCCTCGACGCCGAGCAGGTTGTAGGTCTTGTCGGGGTCGCGCATCTGATCGCGCGGGGTCTGCAGCTCGGCCAGCGCGGTCTCGAAGGCGACGATCTTGGCGGCGAGGTCGGTCGCTACCTCGGGGGCGTCGCCGAGGAAGCCGAGCATGCGCGCGACGTGGGCCTGGTAGGCGGCCAGCAGCGCCTTGGTGCGCTCGTCGGTCTTGAGGTAGAAGTCGCGGTCGGGCAGGCCGGTGCCGCCCTGGTCGACGAAGGCGACGTAGACGTCGGGGCGCTTCGGATCGGGCTCGACGAACAGGTCGAACAGGGGGCCGTGGCCGCCGAACAGGTCGGCGTCCAGACCGCCGACGACGGTCATCAGGGTGTTGGCGTCCTTGACGCCCTTGACCTTGGCGAGCAGGGGCTTGATCGGGGCGATGCCGGCCTTGTCGATCGCGGGCTCGTCCATGCACGCGGCGTAGAAGGAGCCGAGCTTGCTCTCGATCGGGTCCTTCGACTTGGCGCCCGCCGAGCGCTCGAGGATGGCCTTGAGGACCTCGTTGTTGCGGTCGGTGACCTCGCCGAAGCCGCGGCCGTAGCGGGGCTTGTCGGCCGGCGGCGGGGTCTTCTTCAGCCAGCCGCCGCACGCGTACTGATAGAAGTCGGTGCAGGGATCCGTGTTGGTGTCGAGCGCCGCGAGCACGCCGGCGCCGACGGGCTCGCGCGCGACGAGGTTGGCCCGCTGCACCGGCGAGGGCTGCGGCGCGGCGACAGGCTCGGGGGCGGGCGCGGGCGGCTGCGTGTCGGCGGGTTTTTCGCAGGCGAGGGCGAGCAGGGCCAGGACGCAATGCGCGGGCGAGAGGCGTGACATCGGGCGGGACGATGCCACAGCGCGCTCACGCGCCGCGGGTTTCACGAAGTTAGACAACTCACCGCGGCGCGAACGCCCGCAGGGCCGGTGGGGCCGGGCGGCACCTGGCTGCAGCGCCTGGCGGGCCACGGCGCCGGTCGGCGCGCCGGCGAGCAGGGCTGGCTGAAGAGACAGGCGCGGAGCGAGGGGACTCGCGGCAGCGGGCTGGCGGAAGGGACAGCTCGCCGTGGGACCTGGCCGAAGGGGCAGGCGGCGCCGGTCGACGGCTTGCCGTTCATCGTGTCCTCGAGGATGCACGCGAACTTGTCGACGCCCTGCGTCCAATCGACGAACTCGCGCGAGACGGGACGGCCCGGGCGAGATCCCAGGGCCTGGCCGAAGGTCAGGCGGACTTTCCGGGGCGAGACGGATGTCGGAGCGCCCGTCGATCGGGCCGAAGCGACGACGCTGCAGCCTGTCCGGAGGGACAGGTCAGTCGGCCCAGCCCTCGGCGACGAGGCCGGCGATGATGGCCCGCGAGCGATGGCCCCAGATTGGGTGCGGCTCGGTGGCGAGGGCGTCGGCGAGGCGGTTGGCGGCGGCGGCGGAGGTGATGTTCTCGCGCTCGGCCAGCTCGAGGGCGCGGCGGGTGACGACGTAGACGGCGTTGTCCCAGTCGCGCCCGTAGTGGCGCTCGATGGCGGCGTCGTGCGGGACCTTGCCGTACTGCTCGTTCGCGCAGTAGACGATGCCCATGCGGTTGCACAGGAAGTCGGGCACGTAGGCGATGCCGCGCGCGCGCAGGGCTTCGCCGTCGCGCACGTCGTCGAGGAGCTGGTTGTTGGCGGCGCCGCAGACGATGCGGGCCTGGATGCCGGGGATCGTGTCGGGGTTGAGGACGCCGCCGAGAGCGTTGGGCGCGAGGATGTCGCACGGCTCGGCGAGGATCCGGTTGTCGCCCGGCTCGGCGGGGACGACGGTGAGCGGGGCGCCGGCGAACTCGCGCTCCAGCTGCTCGCGCCGCGCGGGCGACAGCTCGCTGGCGAGGATCGAGCCGACGCCGCGCTGCACGAGCTCGCCGATCATCGCCGCGCCGACGTTGCCGGTGCCCTGCATGACGATCTTCTTGCCGGCGAGGTCGCCGAGGCCGAGGTGGGCCAGGGCGCCCTCCATCGCGCACACGACCCCCTTGGCGGTCGCGGGCGAGGGTTGCCGGCGCCGCCGAGCGCGGGCGGGATGCAGGTGACGAAGCGAGTGCCGCGGTGCACGACGGCCATGTCCGCGGGGCCGGTACCGGCGTCCTCGGCGGTGATGTAGCAGCCGCGCAGGCTGGCGACGAAGCTGGCGTACTCGGTGTAGAGGCGCTCGCGGAAGCCGACGTCGTGGTAGGGGTGGTCGATGTGGCGGGCGATGAGGCCCTTGCCGCCGCCCCACCACAGGCCGGCGAGGGCGCTCTTGCGGGTCATGCCGTGCGACAGCCGCAGGCCGTCGCTGAGGAAGCCGGCGAGGTCGCCGTACGGCCAGTAACGCAGGCCGCCCTGGCCCTGGCCGCGGGTGGTGTTGTGGACGAAGGCGCCGAACAGCGCGCCGGTGGTGGCGCCGACCTCGAGGAAGACACCTTCGTGGCGGTGATAGTCGCGGGTGTCGCCGAGGAGGTGGGCCGCGATCTCGGCGAGCTCGGGGTGCGAGCTGCGGACGACGCCGTTGTCGTGCACGAAGGAGGCGCGGCGACGGCCGAGGAGGTGAGGTGCGCTGCGAATGCTTCGGGGCTGAGGTCGACGAGGCGCGTCATGACTGCGGCGACTTTAGCCGCCGCCTCGTGGACGGCGAGGATGGCGGGGCCGTGAGGGCTCGCACCGTCGCCGGACGCGCGCACGCGTCAGGTGAAGACGGGCACATCGACGTCGTGTGCCGCCGCGAAGAGCAGACGCGCGGCGCCGCGAGGCGAGGACGAGGCTGCAGGGAACGGGCCCCAGCGGGCCCGGCGCTAGCGATGCGCGAAGGTTTGCGCGCCCTCGGCGGGGCTGCGCGGGGCGAGGGCGATCAGGCTGAGGCCCTTGACGCCGGTGTCCTTGTTGAGGGTGCCGTCGATCTCGGCGTAGCGCAGCATGGGGTTGCGCGAGCGGTTCTTGCGGTCACCGAGGCGCGTCCGGTAGTCGGACAGCGGCTGGACCTGGTAGGCCCACAGCTGATCGGCGTGGACCCACTTCTTGCTGTAGATGGTGCGCAGGACCAGCGACTGCTCGTCGCCGGCGAGGGCCTCGACGTTGGCGACGAACTGCTTGTTGTAGTCGAAGTACTCCTCGGCGTTGCTGAAGTAGACGACGCGCACCGGCAGGCCCATCGCCTTGGCGGCGGCGCCGACCGACTGCAACGAGTTGGGGCCGGTGAGGTCGCCGGCCATCATGCGCACGCGATCGGCGAGGAACATGCCGCGGATGTACTGGTACATCTCGGGGTTCGACATCCACGCGGTCGGCTGATCGCCCTGACGCCGCCGATAGACGCGGTCGAGGTGGACGTAGACGGTCTCGCGCGCGGCCCGGTAGAGCCGGACGATGCGCTTGCGCTCGGCGTCGGGCAGGCCGGCGTAGGCGGTCTCGAGGATCTTGGCGCTGTCGCCTTCGGACTCGGCTTTCCAGCGGTCGAAGAGGGTCTTGGGATCGGGCGAGGCTTCGATCAGCGCCTCGTAACAGCGGTGGAGATCGACGACGCTCTGATCGATGTCGAGCAGGAAGATAAGCTCGCTGCCGGCCGCGGCCGCGAGGGTGTAGTTCTGATCGGAGCCGACGCCGACGTAGACGCCGCCCTTGCCGGCGACGTACGGGAAGAACACGTCGTGCCGGACCTCGTTGCTCTTCATGTAGTGGATCGGCGTCGCTATGAGGCTGTCCTCGGGGCCAGCCAACATCGTCGCTCGCTGCTCGGCGCTGAGCGGAGCGGTGCCGCCGGCGCCGGCAGGCGCGCTGGGCGGGGGATCCGCCGCCGGGGCGGCGGGCGCCGGCGCGGGGGCGGGCGCAGGCGCGGCAGGCGTCGGCTCCGGCGCGGGGCTCGTGCCCGCCGACAGCGATTGATGAGCGCTGGCCGACGACGCGGCTTCGATCGGGGGGCGGCCGCCGCACGCGAATGCGAGCGCGAGGCCGAGGACGCACGCGGGCGACGACCAGCGCTGAAATCCGCAGGGAGGCGAGGCAAATTCCGGGGCGCGGCGAGACCGGCATCGGCGAGAGCCTATGCCACAAGCCCGGCATGCTTGGGAAATTGGTGCTTGTCAGGTTGGGTCGGAAGGAATACACATGCTGGCGCGCGGGTAGGTCCCGCGCCGCCGCACGTGCCGCGGATCCGCGGATTGTCCCGGATCCACACGTGGAGCCACCGCGGAGCCCCGCGGAGCCCCGCTCCCTTGCAGACCGGCCGTCGCGTGCGACCCGAGCGGCCGCGCGCGGCCGCCCCCGCGAGCAGCACGCATGACCACGCCCGAATCGAATTCCAGTCGCAGCGTGACCATCCGCGCCGAGAACCTGTCGAAGATCTACGGCGACTTCGCGGCCCTGCACAGCGTCACCTTCGAGGTACGCAGGGCACCGTCGCCGCGTTCCTCGGCCCCAACGGCGCCGGCAAGTCGACGACGATGAAGATCCTGACCGGCTACCTCGCGCCGACGTCCGGCAGCGCCAGGGTCCTCGGCTTCGACCCGACGCACCCGGATCAGCGCATCGAGATGGCCCAGCGCCTCGGTTACCTGCCCGAGAACGGCCCGCTCTACGCCGACATGACGCCGCGCGAGACGCTCGAGTTCGTCGGCCGGGTCCGCGGGCTCGGCAACGGCCTCAAGTCGGCGATCGAGCGCGTGACCCGCCAGTGTGCCATCGCCGAAGTGTTCGACAAGCCGGTCGGCAAGCTGTCGAAGGGCTTCCGCCAGCGCGTCGGCATGGCCCAGGCGCTGCTGCACGACCCCGAGGTGCTGATCCTCGACGAGCCGACCAGCGGCCTCGATCCGCTGCAGATCCGCGACGTCCGCGAGCTCATCCGCGAGCTCGGGCGGACCAAGACGATCCTGCTGTCGACGCACATCCTGCAGGAGGTCGAGGCGGTGGCCAGCGAGGTCATCGTGGTCGGCGAGGGCCGGCTGGTGTTCTCCGGCACGCTCGACGAGCTGCGCGCCGGCAGCACGGTCGAGCAGCGCTTCTACGCGCTGATGGACAAGCGGCGCAAGGAGGCCGCGTAGTCATGGTCACCACGTCTTCGAAGGACGTGATCCTCGGCATCGCCGGCAAGGAGCTGCGCAGCTTCCTCGGCAACCCGACCGGTTACGTGTTCCTCACGTTGTTCATCGCGCTGTGCGCCGGGGCGGCGTTCTGGCCGCGCGAGTTCTTCGACCGCAACCTCGCGGACCTGGCGACGCTCAACCGGCAGATGCCGGTGATCCTGATGCTGTTCGTGCCGGCGATCACGATGACGCTGTGGGCCGACGAGCGGCGCGCGGGCACCGACGAGCTGCTGCTGACGCTGCCGGTGCGCGACACCGAGGTGGTGCTCGGCAAGTTCCTCGGCGCCGTCGGGGTGCTGTCGATCGGCCTGGCGTTCAGCCTGGCCAACGTGGGGGTGCTGGCCTACCTCGGCGAGCCCGACGTCGGCCTGATGTTCTCGACGTTCCTCGGCTACTGGCTGATGGGCACCCTGTTCGTGGCGGTCGGCATGATCGGCTCGCTGCTGACGACCAACGTCACGGTGGCGTTCGTGCTCGGGGTGCTCGGCTGCGCCGCGTTCGCGCTGGCACAGTCGGTGGCGATCGGCGGCGGCGTCATCGGCGTCGCGCTGCTCGCGGGCCTGGCCTCGCTCGGCTGGCTGGTCGCGTTCGGCTCGGGCATCCACGCCGGCTACGCGGCGCTGGTCGGCGCGTTCGTCGGCGTGGTGCTGTGGCTCGGCGACGTCGTGCCCGGCTTCACCGGCCTGTTCGGGGCCTTCGACGCGCCGTCGCACTTCGCCAGCTTCGGCGAGGGCGTGCTCCGCCTCGGCGACGTCGTGTTCTTCGCCGGCGGCACCGCCGTCGCGCTCTATCTCTGCGGTCTTCTGCTGTCCCGGAGGCACTGGTGATGCACCCGCGCGTCCATCGCTTCATCCGCTTCGCGTCGATCGCCGTCACGGCGGTCTCGCTGACCTACATGGCCCAGCGCGCCAACGTGCGCGCCGACGTCACCGCCGAGAAGCTCAACCAGGTCACCTCGGCGACCCGCGACCTCATCGACGCCGTCACGCCCGAGCGGCCGGTGGCGATCCACGCGTTCGTGTCGCGCGAGGTGCCGCGCGACTACGTGACCGTGCGCGCCCGCCTGCTGTCGGTGCTGCGCGAGATGGAGGCCCGCGGCAAGGAGGGCCTCACGGTGCGCATCGTCGAGCCGTCGTCGTTCTCCGACGAGGCGGTCGAGGCCGAGGAGAAGTACGGCATCCGCCCGCAGGTGGTCGCCAACCGCGACGGCGACCGCGTGCAGGAGATGCAGGTGTTCCTCGGCGTGGCCGTCACCAGCGGGCCGCACGAGCAGACGATCCCGTTCATCGACCGCGGCATGTCGCCCGAGTACAAGCTGGTCCGGGCGCTGCGCACCGTCACGCAGGAGAAGAAGAAGGTGGTCGGGGTGCTGCGCACCGACGCGACCATCATGGGCAACTTCGACCTGCAGGCGCGCAAGCAGCAGCCGGCCTGGCGCGTCATCGGCGAGCTCAAGAAGCAGTACGAGGTCCGCAGCCTCAACCCCGGCGCCGAGATCCCGAAGGACGTCGACGTGCTGCTGGTGCCGCAGATGAGCAGCATGACGACGGCGCAGCTCGAGCACCTGAAGAAGTACATCGACGAGGGCCGCCCGGCGCTGCTCACCGTCGACCCGATGCCGCTGTTCGACATGCGCCTGTCGCCGAGCGAGCCGATGCTGCCGCCCCCGGGCCAGAACCAGGGGATGATGTTCGGCATGCAGGACCAGGGCGGGGAGCCGAAGGGCGACTACCTCGGGTTCCTCGAGAAGATCGGCGTGAAGTGGGAGTCGGACAAGATCGTGTTCGACACCGACAACCCGCACCCGCGCTTCGCCGGCAGCCCGCCGCAGGTGGTGTTCGTGACCGAGCGGCCCGACGGCACCAAGCCGTTCAACGACCAGGATCCGGTGGTCGCGGGCATCAACGAGGTCGTGGTCCTGTTCGGCGGCGCGATCAAGCCGGCGGCCGGGTTCGAGGCGCAGTTCGTGCCGCTGCTGCAGACGGGCACGAGGGGCGGCTACAACAAGTTCGAGGAGATGACCGAGCGGCACATGCTGTTCGGGCTCCAGGGTCCGATCCTGCCGCGCCAGCGGACGATGTCGGGCGCGAGCGAGGTGATCGCCGCGCACATCACCGCCGGCGAGACGTCGGGCGAGGCCGCGAGCAAGGGCAAGAACGTGATCGTGGTCGCCGACCTCGACATCTTCGGCGACCAGTTCTTCGTCCTCAACGAGCGCGGCGGCGACCTCGACGGCGACGGCATCGACGACCTGCGGTTCGACAACGTCACGTTCCTTCTCAACGCCATCGACACGCTGACCGGCGACGCCGGCCTCGTCGCGCTGCGCGGGCGCAAGGCGCAGTACCGTCGCATGACGAAGATGGACGCGCTGACGAAGGAGGCCGACGACAAGCGCAACGCCGAGATCGAGGCCGCCAACGCCAAGGCCGAGGTCGAGCTCAAGGGCGCCCAGGAGGCGCTCGACGCCGCGGTCAAGAAGATCCAGGACGACGCGTCGCTCGACGAGACGACCAAGGCCGTCCTGCTGAAGAGCCGCGAGGAGGCCGAGAACCGGCGCCTGGCGGCCAAGCGCGAGACGATCGAGCGCGACAAGGCGCGCGCGCTCAAGGCCACCGAGAACGAGCGCGACAAGGCGGTCGAGTCGGTGCGCGCGAAGGTCCGCCTGCTGGCCAGCACGACGCCGCTGCTGCCGATCGTGCTGGGCTTCGGCGTGTGGCTGCGCAAGCGCGGCCGCGAGGCCGAGTCGATCCCGAGCTCCCGGAAGCGAGGTGCCGCATGAACCGCACGACCATCCTGACCGTCGTCGTCGCGCTCGCCAGCCTCGGCGGCGCCGTGGCGATGCGCCCCGGACCTGCCCCTCAGGTCAGCTACGAAGACACCGGCCAGCTGCTGTTCCCGAGCTTCACCGACCCGTCGCAGGCCGCGAGCCTCGAGGTGATCGGCTGGGACGAGACGGCCGCCCGCAACACGTCGTTCAAGGTCGAGCTCAAGGACGGCCGCTGGACCATCCCGAGCCACAACGACTACCCGGCCGACGGCACCGAGCGCATGGGCAAGGCGGCGGCGTCCTTCATCGACGTGAAGAAGGACATCTACCGCGGCGACCGCCCGGAGGACCAGTCGAGCTACGGCCTCGACGATCCGACCGACCCCAACGCGAAGGAGCGCGGGCAGCGGATCACGATCAAGGACGCGTCCGGCACGGTGCTGTCCGACGTCATCGTCGGCAAGAAGGTCGAGGACAAGGAGGGCTACCGCTACGTCCGCCTGCCCGACCAGAAGCGCGTGTACGCGGTCAAGATCGACGTCGACATCTCGACCAACTTCACCGACTGGATCGAGAAGGACCTGCTGCTGCTCGAGCAAGATCAGGTCGTGTCGTTCATGAGCGACACGTACAAGGTCGACGAGAGCCAGGGCAAGGTCACCGGCAGCGATCCGCTGTTGGTCAAGAAGGACGCGACCGACCCCGAGGGGACGTCGTGGCTGCTCGGCGAGGGCTCGACGCCGATCGCGGGCAAGGAGCTCGACCCGTTCAAGGTCAAGCAGGCGATCAGCGGGCTCGACCGCCTGCAGATCGTCGGCGTGCGCCCGCGCCCGGAGATGCTGACGCTGCAGGCGCTGCAGTCGAAGGGCTTCTTCGTCACCCGCGACGGCTCGCGCCTCTACGGCAACGAGGGCGAGGTCAAGGCCATCTGCGACGACGGCGTGGTCTACAACCTCTACTTCGGCGAGGTGACGTACGACTCCGGGCTGGCGCTCACGGCCGGCCAGGAGGGCGGCGAGGCGGCGCCCAAGCCCGAGGACGAGGCGGCGGCGAAGAAGGACGCCAACCGCTACATGTTCGTCGACGTGTTCTACGACCCGACGCTCGACACCAAGGCGACGGCCGGCGGCAACCCCGACGACGCCGCGGGCGCCAAGCGGGCCAAGCAGCTGTCGGCGCGCTTCGGCAAGTGGTTCTACGTGATCTCGGACGCGAGCTTCAAACAGATCCGCAAGGCCAAGGCGGAGTTCTTCAAGGACGCGCCCGCAGGCAGCGGCGCGACGCCGGCGAGCCCCGCGGCCCCGGCGAAGAAGGAGCCGGCGAAGAAGGAGCCGGCGAAGAAAGAACCGAAGCCGGCCGCGCCGTAGTCGAAATACTTCGGAGACGAGTCGCCGCCCGAGTCGGCGGAACTCGAGTTCGTGGCCCGGCGGGACGCCCGCAATCGGCCTCACACAGCCCGGCGGCGCCCGCTCCGGGCTGTGGGCATTTTCGCCCGCGGCGCCGGACCGGGCCTCGATCCGTGGCCTGGATCGGTTGTCATCGCCGGCCGGCGCGGGCATAAGTCGCATGGCGCCGCATGGGGAGCGAAGCAGACGAGGAGCCCTCCAGACCACGCCTCT
This sequence comes from Nannocystis pusilla, assembly GCF_026626665.1. GTDB lineage: Bacteria > Myxococcota_A > Polyangia > Nannocystales > Nannocystaceae > Nannocystis > Nannocystis pusilla. Next base: position 2,788,718 of record NZ_JAPNKE010000002.1, on the reverse strand, counting down.
CCTGGCGTGAGGGCTTCTATCTTGTCGGGCCGCAGCCGCTCAGCACGCCTTACTTCGTGTCGGGCTTCTTGCTGGCGGCGGGGGTCGGTTACGCGACGCCGGTCGTGCAGGTCGGCCTGTACGTGCTGCTGCTGCTGCTCGCGCCGCTGTACATCGAGGCGGTGCTGCTGACGCTGTCGAACGGCGGCACGTACATGATGACCCGCTACGCGCTCGGCCACCTCGGCAAGCTGGCGGTGGCGGTGTCGGCGTTCGTCGGCGTGATCATCTCGATCTCCTACGCGGTGTCGACGCTGGCGTGCCTGCTGGCCTACGGGGCTCACATCACGGCGCTCAGCCAGGTGGTCCTCGGGACAGGTACGATCGGCGTGGTGGCCCTGTCGGCGCTGCCGGCGATCGGCTTCGGGATCTGGGTGACCCCGCAGGAGTGGCGCTACGTGGCGCTGCGCCAGGGCCTCATCGCCTTCGTGGCGCTGCTGTTCTCGGCGGTGGTGCCGGACATGATCATCGCCACGTTCGCGCCCATCGGGCTGCTCCTGCGGCTCAACAACCTCGGGCTCAAGCCGAGCGTGCGGGTGTCGAAGGCGATCTTCCTCGTCAACCTGCTCATCATCGGCGCGACGATCGTGGCGGGGTACGTGTGCCTGGCGCTGCAGGGCGTCGACTGGACGTCGGTGTGGCAGGGCTACGGCCAGGCGGCCCCGGCGGTGCCGCTCGACGCGACGTTCGACATCGGCATCATCCCCGGTCTGGCGATGATCTCGGCGCCGATCCTGCTGGCCGGCGTCGGCAACGGGGTGCTCAGCGCGACCGGGGTCGAGACGGTGATGAACATCCCCGAGGAGCTCGAGAACCCGCAGCGCGACGTGCCGAAGATCTACTGGGCGATGCTGCTGACGCTGCTGGTGGTCGGCGGCTCGCTGGCGCTGCAGGTGTTCCTGCTGCTGCCGCCCGAGGTGCTGCTGTCGCGCAGCGGCGACCTCGTGGGCGCGCTGGGCTACCACGTCGGCACCTCGCTGACGGGGGTGTCGGGGGTCGGCGGGGCGTGGCAGGCGGCGCTGGTGGCGAGCGCGGCGCTGATGCTGATCGGGGCGGTCAACGCCGGGCTCGCCGGGTCGCGCGGGTTGTGGTTGGCGATGACGCGCGACAACCTGCTGCCGCGCGCGCTCATCACCCCGAACGAGCGCGGCGCGCTGGCGCGGCTGCACTGGCTGCTGCTGGCCGCGGCGCTGCTGCTCGGGACGCAGTCCGACTGGAACCCGCTGTCGCTCGACCGCTGGCACAAGGCGATGTTCGGGCTGGTGATGTTCTCGGGGATGGCGGCGTTCATCCTCCTGCGCAGGTTCAAGGGCGAGGAGCGGCGGGTCTACACGGCGCCGTGGAACATCTCGCTGCTCGGCACGCGCGTGCCGGTGGCGGCGTTCCTCGGGGTGTCGGCGCTGTCGTACGCGCTGCTCAGCCTGTGGGCGGCCAGCAGCTCGCACCTCGAGGAGCTGCGCACCCTGGTCTGGGTGGTGCTGGTGCTCGTCGGCACCGTGGTGCTGGTCTATAACCACCGGCCGCTGATCCGCGGCGGCTACCGCTACGTCCGCCGCGTGCTCGAGACGGTCGAGTCGACGGTGATCGACCCGCAGCAGCGCACGGTGGTGGTCGCCGTCGGCGGCGTCCGCGTCGGCCGCCTGGTGTCGAAGGCGATCGACCTGGCCCACCAGCAGAGCCGCACGACCGGGATCCCGTACCGCCAGGTGGTCGTGTTCCACATGACGAAGGGCGTGCGCAGCGAGTTCGTCTACCGCATCACGCAGGACTCGATCCGCCCCGAGGGCATCGAGGGCACGACGGTCCGGATCTTCACCGAGCTGACCGAGATCGCGCCCAAGGACCTCGACCTGTACCTGGCCCTGGTGCCGCACAAGCAGACGCCGCAGCACAAGAGCGTGCTGCACGCCGCGTTCGACGCGCTGGTCCGCTTCCACGAGGCCCACAGCTTCAAGGGCCACATGACGATGATCGGCACCTACGGGGTGAAGCCGGCCGACATCGAGGAGCTGCAGACCCGCCTGAAGGACACGACGCTGGTCCCGGTGCCGCTGTTCGACGACTGACCTTCGGGGCATGTCCGCACGGGCATGTCCGTACGGGCATGGTCCGAAGGGCATGCCCGATCGGGCAGGCGGGTCAGCGGGCGCTCGCGGGGTCGTAGCTCGGGTCGAGCTCGACCGGCGGGCCGGTGTCGGGGACGGCCATGTGGACCACCGCCTCGCCCTCGTAGCAGAGGACGCCGTGCGGGAGGGCGAGGACCCAGCCGTCGACGTCGGCCCGCACGTCGCCGCCGGCCGGCAGCGGGCGCCCGTGGATGTCGCTGAGGGTGGCGAGGCGGTCGCCGACGGACACGAGGTCGCCGGGCTCGACGTGGTAGTGGACGATGCCGGTCGCGCGCGCGCGGGACGAGGTCCCGCATGACCGGGAACTCGACCCGCGGGATCGGGATGCCGACCATCGGCTCGAGCTCGCCCGGCAACATGCCGGCGCCGCGCAGGACGTTGCGACAGGCGATGATGCCGGCCTGGCGCGCGGCCGGGTCGACCGCGCCGGTGAGGCCGAGCTCGACGGTGATGGCGGGGATCCGCGCCTGCAGCAGGGCGGTGCCGCTGACGGACCGGTGCAGCCGCGCCTGCAGGTAGCGGTCGCTCGGGATCTCGTTGACGACCGGGAGGCCGGTCCAGTTGCACAGGGCGTCGAGGCGATCGGCGAGCTCGCGCGCGGCCGGCAGATCCTCGGGACGGCGGTAGAGGACGCGGTCGCGGATGATGAAGCAGCAGGCCCGCAAGCCGTAGCAGTGCAGGTCGACGAGGTAGTCGGCGCGGCGCATCTCGGCGAACAGGCGCGCGTAGCCGGCCTCGAGCACCGCCGGATGATCGCTGCCCTGGCCGGGCTCGGGCGGGAAGTCGGGGAACAGGCGGTTGGGGTCGCGCCGGTCGAGGTAGGAGACGCGCTGGCGCGCGTGCAGGCCGGCCGGGTTGAGGCTGGGGATGGCGACGAGGGTGCCGCGCAACCGATCGGCGAGGTCCGCCTCGAGCAGGGCGTGGATGACCGAGAGGCCGGTGACCTCGTCGCCGTGGATGTTGGCGGTGACCCACACCGTCGGCCCGGGCTCGCGCCCGCGGACGAGGACGATCGGCAGTCGCTCGCGGTGGCCGGTGGGCAAGGTGGCGAGCTCGAACCAGCCGTGGACGAGCTCGCCAGGTGCGGCGACGACGTCGCCAAGCGCGAATGAGGTCGTCATGCCTCTAAAGTGTGCCTCAGCCGGGCTCGAGGACGAAGGGGTAGCGCACAGTGGCGACGTTGGGCGCGTCTCCGGGGAACCTCCAGCGGCGGGCGGCGGCGGCGATGCAGGCGGCGACGCTGTTCTCGGTGAGGGTGTCCTCGACCACACTGGCGCTGCTGACTTCGCCGCTCGTCTCGATGCGCAGGTCGAGCGTGACGCGGCCCTTGAGGTTGGGGTCACGCTGGAGGCCTTGCTCGTAGCAGGCGCGCACCTCTCCCACGTGGGCGCGCACGACCCGGCGGATGACCTCCTTGTCGAGCGAGCCCATGACCTCGGCCTTGGCCTGGCGCACGGTCGGCACCCGCGTGCCGCGGCCGCCGAAGCCCGCGCCGGCGCCGCGACCGTAGCCGCTGCCGGTGCCGCCACCGCCGCCTTTGCCGATGAGGCCGGTGGAGCCGAGCCCGATGCTGCCCTCGCCGGCGTTCATGTCGACGCCGAAAGGTGATTCGACGGGGATCTGCACGGTCCGCAGGGTGCCGTCGGGTTGCCGCTCGCGGCGCTCGTCGACGGCGACGAAGGCGGTGTAGGCGGTCAAGATCCGGTGGCGCAGGGCGAGGGCGACGACGGCTTCACGCGCGTCGCCGGTGAGCTCGCCGGGGCGCTGGTTGAACGGGTAGAGGCCGAGGTCGTCGATCCGCTTGCGCGCCCACATGCTGGCGAGACCGTCGTGCTCGCTGACCCGCGCCCCGGCGAGCTTGACCGGAGCTCGACGTCGGCGCCGCCGAGCTTGCCGCGGACCTTGACCTCGCCGGCGAGGGCGCCCTTGTAACGGCCGTGGACGACCAGCGGCTGGCCGGCGAACAGGTCGGGCAGGCGGACGGGGGCGATGTCCTCGACGTCGAGGCCGCCCCAGTCGATCGAGATGTCCGTGAGGACAGGTCGATCGATGCTCTCGTAGAACTCGTCGACGACGGCGGTCGGCTGCTCTCCGGGGCCGACGACGGTGGCGGCGCCGCGGCCGACCCGGGCGAGGCCCTCGACGAGGAAGCGGTTGACGCTGCTGCCGACGCCGAGCGCGAACACTCGGGCGTCGCGCCGCTTGGCCGCGAGCGACTCGAAGATCTGCTGCTCGTTGCCGATGTAGCCGTCGGTCATGAACAGCACCATGCGCAGGCGCTCGGGATCCTTGGGGGCGTCGAGCGCGGCGGCGACGCCGGTGAGCATCTCGGTGCCGCCGCCGGTGTTGCCCGCGCGGGTCAAGAAGTCGAGCGCGCGCTGGCGGTTGTCTGCGGTGTTGGTGACGCTGGCTGGCTCGAAGGACAGGGCGCTGCCGGCGAAGGTGATGAGGTTGAAGGTGTCGTCGCTGCGCATGCCGGCGAGGGCGCGCTCGATCGCCGCCCTGGCGGTGTCGAGCGGGACGCCCATCATCGAGCCGGACACGTCGACGACGAACACGAGCTCGCGGGGGCGCGAGCGGCCGGCGTCGAAGCCCTGCGGCGGCTGGACGGTGAGGGCGAAGTAGCCGCCGCCGTCGTCTGTCTTTTGGGCCATGATCTCGGCACGCGGCTGGGCGCCGGCGAGGCGCCAGCTCAGCTCGAAGTCGCGGTCGGCCCGCACGGGCCCGCGCGCGAGGGCGACCGCGACGCCCTGGGGATGCGGCGTGACGGTGACCGCGTGCAGCTTGGAGGTGACGTCGGCGACCGGCAGGGTGGTGTCGATGTCGACGGCGATCTCGACGGGGACGCAGGAGTCGACGCCGGTGGCGAGCACCGGCGGAGTGATGCGGTCCGCGTCGGCGACTGCGCCGGCCGGGGCGTAGCGCGGACCGACGACGGTCGGCAGCGCGAGCGAGTAACGGCCCGAGCGCTGACGCAGCGGCTGCACGAGGTGGATCTCGACCTCGACGGTCTGGCCGGGGCCGATGTTGGTGACGGCCTGGGTGAAGACGTTGGGCCGCTCCTGGGTGAGGAGCGCGGCGGTGCGACCGGCCTGGCGGGCCTCGTCGTAGGTGCGCTGGGCGTCCTCGCGGCGCTTGAGCAGGCCGTGGATCGAGCGCGAGCCGACGCGGATCCAGTAGTCGTCGACGGCAGCGTCGTCGGGCAGCGGGAAGCTGTAGATGGCCTCGAGACGCTCGCTGCGCGGGTTGACGAAGGTCTGGGTGACGGTGGTCTCGGCGAGGGTGCCGACGACGACGGTGTCGTAACGGATGGCCTGGAGCGGGAGGCCGAGCCAGTGACCGTTGGCGTCGGCGATCTTGAGCTGGGCCTGATCGGGCACGACCAGCGGATCGACGGGGACGAGCTCGGTGGGCCGTGGGCCGCTGCAGGTGGAGGACTCGGGGCCGGTTTGGAACACCGGGGTGGTCACATCGGCGCTGTCGTCCGGAGCGTCGAGCTCGGGGTCGTCACCGTCGGCGAGAGGGGTACAGGCGAGAGCGAGCAGCGACCACAAGGACGAGAGCGCGAGCGGACGGACCACGGTGAACCTCCACGAACAGCAGCGGGCCAGGAGACAGGGCCTCGCCGGGAAAGTTCCGCGGCCGCGGCGACGAGCCCCGCGCGCGCGGTCGGGATATACTGAAGATCGGTGACGACGACCGCCCCGATCGTTCGCAGCTCGCTCGCGCTCGCCTCGGCGCTGGTGATGTCCGGTTGCTTCCACGATCGGCCGCCGCAGCTCGGCTGCACGACGGAGGCGGCTTGCGCGACGACGTCGACGACCACCACCACCACGGGAGAGCCGACGACTTCGACGTCGACGACGGGCGCGTCGGCCGAGCCGCGGACCTTCCGCATCGACTCGCTGCGCCTCATCGATCCGCACCTGTTCTCCGACCTCTGCTTCGACGCGACCGGCCTCGTCAACATGTTCGGGCTGGCGCAGCAGATCGACGACGGGTCGCTGAACCTGGTGCTGCACTTCGCGGACTTCGATCCGGCGGCGCTGGCGGCCGTGCTCGGCGAGACGGAGTCGTGCGACCTGGCGGCGCAGACGTGCGTGCCGACCGACGGGGTGAGCCTGCAGCTGCCGGTCGAGGTCGTGACCGAGGCGCCGTGTCTGGGCGTCGATCCGACCGTGTTCGCGAGTAAGAACGCAGAGGCGCTCAACACCCCCGAGCCGACGTGCTTCCGCACCAGCGCGGTCGAGCTGGCGCTGCCGCTCGGGGCCGCCGATGCGCCGATCAACATGTTGCAGACGCAGATCGTGTTCAACTTCGACGACGCGGCCGATCCGCAGGCGATCCTGCACGGGGTGGTGTCGGGGTTTTGACCCGCGCGTCGGCCGAGACGGTCGACATCGAGGTGTCGGGGGCGAACTACAACCTGTGGGCGATGGTGGAGGGGCCCGAGGGCTGCGCAGAGAATCACTCCGAGCTGCTGCCGAGCGTGGATGAGCTCGCCGGTCCGGACGGGCCCATCGAGGGGGTCTGGCTGGCCTTCAACGCCACGGCCTCGCGCGTGGCGCTGGTGCCGCCGTGAGGGCGCGGGCGACCGGGAACTTCGCGGGCGGGGCGACGTCCAAGCGCCCGTGACCGAACGCGCCCGTCCGCTGGTGGTCGAGGTCGTCGCCCGACAGGGCGCGACGATCGTGGATGTGACAGTGGTGGGTGGTCGGGTCCGCGCGTACCGGGTGGGCGAGGGCCCGAAGGCGCAGGCGACCGTGGCAGTGGCCGGCGCGGACGCGGAGGGGTGCTGGACCCTGGTGGCGCTGCGCGGCGATTCGCCGCGGTTGTGCGTGCCGCCGGAGGCGACCGGCGAGCTGCGCACCGCCGAGGCGCGGCCGCTGGCCGCGGGCGAGACGCTGGAGCTGGCGCACGGGACATGTGCGATCGTTCATGTCGGGCCGCTGACGTTCGAGCTGCGGGCGGGGCCGGCCGAGCCGGCGGTGAAGTGGCGGCCGGTCGTCGAATGGCCGCTGTGGCTGGCGCAGGCGGCGTCGCTGGCGTTGTTCTTGACGCTGGCGCTGCTCGTCCGGCTCTACGGGCCGACGGCAGAGCCGCCGCGCTGGGACGATCCGGAGCTGCAGGAGCGGCTGATCCGCTACACGGCCGAACTGCCACCGACCCCGCCGAAAGTGTCCGAGCCGGGCGCGATCGCGGAGCGAGGGAGCGAGGGGCCGCGGCCGTCGATCGCCCGCGCGACCGCGCCGACGCCGGCGGAGGCGCCGACGCCCGCGACGCCGGACGCGCCGGCGGTGACCGGGTCGAGAGGACATGATTTCGAGGACAGGTCCCGAGAGGCAGGTTTCCTCGGCCTGGCGGAGTTCGACCGGATCTTGCGCGAGTACACGGCGTCGCTCGACGCGTCGATCCGCAACTATGCGCCGTCGCCCGAGAGCGACTCGGCGTGGGCGGCGGCGACCCGGACGGTGCCGCGGGCGATCGCGGGGCTGGGGCTCGGCGAGACGATCCGCGGCGGCGGCGGCGTGGCGGAGGCGGTGGTCGACCTCGACCTCGGCGAGCTGCTCGCGGGCCTCGCGGCCAAGCGCAAGCGCGGGCCTCCGGGCACGGGTCACAAGGAGGCGGCGTTCACGAAGAAGGCGGTGCCGGACGTCCGCGAGACACCGCGCCAGAGCGTGGAGTGGACGGCGGCGGTGGGGCAGGATCTGATCCGCGGCGTCATCCGCCGGCACACGCCCGAGGTGCGCAAGTGCTTCCGCGACGGCCCGGCCATCGGCAAGGTCGAGGTGGCGTTCACGATCGGCAGCGGCGGGAAGGTCCGCGCGGCGTCGATCGAGAACAGCACGGTCGACCACGCCGGGGTGCAGAGCTGCATCACCACGGCGGTGAAGTCGTGGACGTTCCCGACGATCGTGGCGGCGGCGGGCGACGTCGCGGTGCGCTATCCGTTCTCGGTCGGCTGAGAGCCGACGAGCTCACTTCTTGCCGAACAGGCCGCCGATGCTCGAGCCGATGTTGCCGAGATCGACGTTGCCGAGGGCGCCGCCGGCCGAGCCGAGCGCCGCGTCGACCTGCCCGGCGAGCGGGGCGGGGAGCTTGGTCTTGAGGAAGTTGGCGACCGTCTCGATCGCGCTGCGGGCGTTGCTCTCGGAGATGCCGGTCTTGGACACGATCTGCTGGATGAGCTCTTCCATGGATGGGCCTCGGTGACGGCAGTATGCGAGCCGCCGCGCGGCGGCGTCAACCGGGTCCGAGGACGATGGGGGCCTCGATGAGGCCGGGGCGCGTGTCGGGGTGCGGATCGTCGGGGACGCGCTTCGGCTGGCCCGGATCGGCGCCGATCATGGTTCGCCAGCGCCGCGGCACGCGCCGCAGGGCGATCGGATAGACGACGAGGGCGCCGTCGCGGCGGATGTGCAGGCGGAGGAAGTGCTTGAAGTCCTGGATCCGCAGCGACGAGAAGGCCTCGTTGCCGTGGCGGCGGAACAGGTTGACGGCGACGAGCAGGTAGACGCCGAAGATCGCGGCGCTGACCAGCCAGCCGAGGCCGAGCAGGAGGCCGAGGCTGAGGCCGAGCTCGCCAGGGCCGTTCCACTCGAGCGCGAGGGTGCGGCCGAGCTGTCCTCCGAGCCAGGCGAGGGCGAGCACCGCGAGCGCGTGGACGGCGGCGTGGCCGAGGCCGGCGAGCACGCGCAGGTGCAGGCGGCGGGCGTCGGCGAACCACACCAGCGCGCCGGCGATGGCGAGCAGCCACAGCGCCGCCCACGGCGAGCGCAGGGTGGCGCTCAACATGTCCGAAAGGGCAGGCAAGAACTCGGCCGGCGGCGGGCCGCCGAGCGCGGCGCGCATGTTCCAGCCGATCAGGAGGTAGAGGAGGCCGGTGACCGCGCCGAAGCTCGGGTTCTTCAGCGGGAAGGCGAGGTTGCGCCAGGCGAGGCGGCGCGAGGTCGCGTGATCGGGGAAGGCGCAGCGCAGGCCGTAACCGCCGACCAGCGGGTCGTCGTGGAGGACGTGGGTGGGATGGAGGAAGGCACCGCCGCCTCCGGCGGTGATCTTCTGGATCTGCCCGTCGGCGCTGGCGTGGCGGCGGTAGTGGTGGAGGTCGCCGGACAGGAACACGCGGATCCGCGGGCCGAACAGGCGCTCCAGGAAGGCGAGGTTGCCGTCGCGGACGCGGCGAGCCCGGGCCTGGCGGTCGCGTTGCTCGTGGGCGCGGACCCAGTGCGGCTCGGCGGTGCAGAGGATGATGCGGGCGCGCGGGCCCATGCGCTCGGCGAGGGCGCGGAAGTAGTCGACCTGGTTGGCGTCGATGTCGGAGCCGAGCTGGACGTCGACGCCGACCAGCCACCAGTCGTGCGGCAGGCGGGCGGCGAAGTAGCTGGCGCGTTGATGAACCTGCCAGCCGCAGAACCACTGCTTGTCGAGGAACAGCTTGGTGAAGGTGGCGAGGCTGTCGTACCAGTCGTGGTTGCCAGGCACCGCGAACAGCACGGGGTGCGGGGGGTCGCTGCGCTCGAAGGCGCACTCGTACGGGAGCACGAGGCGCTGCTCGTAGGCGGCGCGGCTCGGGGTCGGGTAGACCTGGTCGCCGCCGAACACGAGGACGCTGGCGCGCGGCAGCTCGTAGGCGCGGCCGTGCAGGCCCTGGACGCGAAGGATCGGCCGCGTGGCCCAGTAGGCGACCGCGTAGGTGGGGTTCCAGCCGTCGCCCGAGTCGGACACGAAGTCGAGCACGAGCTGATCGCGGTGCGAGAAGTCGGTGAGCTCGTGCGTCGGCGTGGGCCGCAAGATCCGGCGATCGAGCTGGTCGCCGAGGGCCGTCGACACGGCCACGCGTGAGGCCGTCTGCAACAGCTGAAGCGGCGCGTACCAGCGCACCATGTCCGCGGGGGCGTGGAGGTCGCGGGCGGTCGGGACGTCGGTCATGGCCGACATGGCAGTATTTGACCGGTCGCAGGGCGGTGCCAGGCGCGAGGCCGCGAGGTGTCCTTCAGGACAGGCGCGCGAGCCACCGGCGCAGCCGCGTCGGCTCGACGAACACGACGTAGAGGCTGATCATCTGCAAGCTGAAGTAGATGAGCTGATACATGGTGACGGCGACCACAACGTGGAGGCCGACGCCGAGCAAGAAGCCGAGGGGTCGCAGCCGGCGTGGGATCAGCACGAGCGGCGCGAACAGCTCGAAGCCGAGGGCGGCGTGTTGGAGGACCGTCCACGCGCCGGCGGGGAGGACGCGCAGCAGCCACGCGGCCGCCTCGGTGCAGTAGACGCCCTGGACCTGCACCCACAGCACGTCGTCGTAGGCCAGCCAGTCGCCCCGCAGCGCCTTGCACAGGCCGGAGGCGACGTAGTGGATCAGCAGCGAGACCTGCAGCACGCGGATCGGCCAGGCGGGGATGGTGGCGTCGGGGCCCTGTCCCGAAGGACCTGGCGCGAAGGCCAGGACGAGGAAGCCGAACACGTAGAGGCGGTTGATCGTGAACGCGCTGATCGGGTCGGCCAGGGAGACGTACAGCAGGCCGGCGAGCACGACCCAGGTGGCGGCGCGCCGGGCCCAGCCGAAGATGATGGCCAGCATGGCGCCGAAGTAGACGGCGAAGAACGGCCACGTCGTGGCGCCGGTGAGCAGCGGGACGTGCGGGGCGTAGTAGGCGTCGACGGCGGGCGAGGGGTGATAACCGACGGCGGTGAGCCACTCGCCGGCGTGCAAGGTCCAGGCGAAGGTGTAGAAGACCAGGGTGTAGGTGAAGGCCTGGCGGAAGGCGTCGAGGCGGACGACGTCGACCGGCTCGTACCAGAAGCGCTCCCAGCCGGCGCGCGCGCGCGAGGAGGCTCATGGCGCGCGCTCCGGGTAGTCGTGGACGGACAGGACGCGCCGCTCGTGCCGCGGCACCTGGGACAGCGGCGGCCGCTTCCAGGCGCCCTGGGCCATGTCGTCGGGCTTGGGGACGAAGCCGGTCCAGACGAACCGCAGGGCGACGATCGGCGGCAGCTCAGGGTGCCGCCCGCGATCGCTGGCGACGAGGTAGTCGGCGACCTCGCGCCGACCGGCGTCGCGGTTCACGCCCCAGGCGACGAGGAAGCGGTGCAGCCGCGTGCGGTGCCCGAACGGCTCCATGCCGAAGTCGAGGGTCTCGTCGAGCTGCTCCCAGTCGCGGCGCCCGGACCGCTGCACCTCGACGAAGTAGATGTTCCACACCTTGGGCCGGTTGGGGAACAGGCAGGCGACGTCGTGCCAGTCGTGCAGCAGCGCCGGCTCGCCCGGGAGCGGGGCCCGCCACAGGCCGTGGTAGGCGGTCGGCGCGATCCACAGAAGGATGAAGGCGGCGACACACAGCCGATCGCGGAGGCGGGGGCGGAGAGCGGTCATGCGCGCCGGAGCCTGGAGGACCCGCTTTTGCCACGCGGGTCCGGATCTTGTCGAGCCCTTCGCGGGCGCGGCATCATCGCCGCAGCACGGCGCCCGCGGAGGGCATCGTCGACGAGGTGCTCGCGGGCCTGGTGCGTCCGTTCGCCGGGCCGATCGCGTGCTCCCGCGAGCTGGTGAAGTGCGCGCTCGATGCCGACTCGAACGAGGTCGTCATCGCCGTCTTCGCCGACGGCATGCATCGCCGGGAGCCTCGATCCGGAGTCGACGCGGCGGTTCTCGTCGACGAAGGACGACGAGCGCCCGCAGGTCGCCTTCGGTGTTCGCGCTGGAGCCCGACGCGATCCGCGTCGACCTCCGGGGCGGTGCGGGTCCTGGTGATGCGGCTCCACGCTGCGCCGATCGAACCTCGACGTGGCACGGGCGATGCGGCGGATTCGGGCCGCAGTCGCTCGGGCCGCTGCGCGATCGCCTGCGACAGGCCGCCAGCGCCGAGCCCGAGCTGCCCGCGGCCGATCGCCCCCGACTTCCGACATGAACTCGCGGACATCTTCGCCGAGCTCGAAGCGCCGAGCCCCGCGCTCCTAAGGAGGCGATCCAGGTGCGCGACGGGGGTCCTACTGGAGGCAATTCGACCCGAGCTGCGAACCTTGCGAGCGCGACACGAACGATCGAACTTCGACCGCGAACACCTGAGGCTGGTGGCGGTCGGGCCGCCCGCCGATGCGGTGACGGTCGACGCGGAGGCTGTGGTATTGAACCGGAGTCATCCATGGATCGAGCGTGTCGCCGTCGAGTTCGACCGCGATCCGGATGGGTCCACGTCCTCGCGTCTCACGTGTGGCGCGAGGATCGTGGACGCCGACGAGCAAGCCTTCCCTCGCTCGCACCTGGAACGTGGGGTCCGCCGCGTCGTGACCGAGGGCTCCGCTCGAAGCTGTCCTTTCGGTCATATCGCAGGACGCATGTCCACGAGTCGTCGAATCCTGCGGCGCGCTCGACGTGTGGAAACGCGCTAGCAGTGGCGCGCGGGTCTCTGATAGAAGCGAGCTCGACCCACAAGGTCCCGACTTTTCTCGCGAAGGATCCGACGATGACGATGAACAGTGATTGGCGTGTGACGGGACTGAGCGTCCTGGTCCTGCTCGGCGCATGCGGTGACAGCGTGGATGGCGGCATCACCGCCAGCGCGGGCGAGACCGCGACTTCGACCGACACCGACGGGCCGGGGACGACCACCCAGGGTTCGAACTCCAACAGCGAAAGCGACACCCTGCCCACGTCGACGACCGCGGGCTCGAACTCCGACTCCGAGGGCGAGACCACCACCACGGGGCCGGGCACCACCACCGACGGGACCGAGGGCAACACCAGCACGTCGACCGAGCCCGGCACGTCGACCGAGCCCGGCACGACCACCGAGGCCACCTCGACCACGACCGAGGGCGTCGACACCACGACGACCACCACCGATACCAGCACCAGCACCACGAACGACACGAACGACACGAACGACACCAACGACACGTCGGACGAGGAGTGTCCGCTGGCGCAGATGCACCTGCCGTGTGACGCCGACTCGGACGACGCGCTGCACGCGATCGGCCTCAACTGCACGACGCTGGGCGGGCAGTGGACGAACAACCAGAACGCGGTGACGGTCGCCAACGCGACCTTCCAGGCCGCGCCGCCGATGCTGGGCATGAAGCCGTGGCAGGTCGCCAAGTCGTACGGCACCTTCATCGACCCGAACACCAACGCGCCGTTCTGGGGCTCGCGCGAGGGTGACAAGGTGCTGCTCATCAGCTCGGGCCTGCTGCCGGCGCCGAACCCCCAGGGCGCGGTGATCGTGCCCGACGGCGACGTGTTCAACGACGTCGCGTTCGGCGGCCAGTGGGACTCGGACACGATGCCCCCGCCGATGACCGCGGTGAACGGCAGCCCCGATCCGATGGGCTTCACCAACTGCGACGGCGTCAACGACTGCTCGAACACCATCGCGGATCAGTGGGCGCTCGGCGGCGGCGACGCCGAGGACAAGATGTGGTTCGGCTTCGAGGTGACCGCCCCGGCGATCTCCAACGGCCAGATCGCCGACGCCAACGGCTACACCTTCGACTTCGCCTACTTCTCGGCCGAGTTCCCGGAGTGGGTCAACACCGACTACAACGACATCTTCGTCGTGTGGCAGTCGTCGGAGGACTACACCGGCAACGTCACCTTCATCAACGGTCAGCCGCTCACCGTCACGGCGCTGTGGCCGATCGACTTCCAGGGCGAGTGCGAGTTCCTCGACCCGAACTGCCAGGGTAGCGACCCGCACCTGCAGGGCACCGGCTACATCTCCGACGGCGGCGCGACCGGCTGGTACAAGGCGACCGGCGGCGTGAAGCCCGGCGAGACCTTCTCGCTGACCTTCGCCATCTTCGACATGGGCGACTCGACCTACGACACCACCGCGATCCTCGACAACTGGTCGTGGGACTGCGAGGGGTGCATCCCCAACGAGGTCGACGACTGCGGGATCGCGCCGCAGTGAGTCACGACGGGTCGCGACGCGGCCCGAAATGAGATTCGAAGCACGGACCCCGGGGCATGTCTCCGGGGTCCGTCGCACCGCGCGCTCCCGTCCTCGCGCCGCGGAAGGGCTCTGCTACATACGGGGTGGGACCTCACGGTCGCATTACCCCTGACTTACCGAGGACGGACCATGCTTGGATTCAGCGGACGATGGACTCGGCTCGGCGCGCTCGCGCTGATCGGCGCCGCGTGCAACGGTTGGGGCGGGGTGGAGTCGGGCGGGGACGCGGACACCGGCGATACAGCCGGCAGCGACGCGACCGGCACGCACGGTGAGTCGGGCCACGGCGGTGCGACCGAGGGCGGCGAGCCGACCGGCGAGGTGACGGTCGCCACCACCGACGGCGAGACGGGCGGCGACACCGAGGGAGCCGTCTGTCCCTTGGCGCAGGTGCACCTGCCGTGCGACGCCGGCTCCGACGAGCCGCTGCACGCGCTCGGGCTCGACTATGGGTCGCGCGGCGAGCCGTGGTCGACGGGCAACGCGGTCCCGGCGGGCAACTTCGCCATGAACGCCGCGCCGGAGCTGCAGGGCAAGCGGGCCTGGCAGGTCGCGCGCTCGTACGGCAGCTTCGTCGACCCGGACACCGGCGGGCCGTTCTGGGGCGCGCGCGAGGGGGACAAGGTGCTGCTCATCAGCTCGGGCCTGTTGCCGCCGCCCGATCCGGACGGCGCGGTGATCGTCGAGGACGGCGACGTCTACAACGACGTCGCGTTCGGCGACCCGTGGGACAGCGACGCGATGCCGCCGCCGATGCAGCCGGCCAAGGGCAGCCCCGGGTCGGACGGCCACGTCGACTGCGACGGGGCGAACGACTGCTCGAACACGATCTTCGGCCAGTGGCAGAGCGGCGGGGGCGACGCCGAGGACAAGGTCTGGTTCGGCTTCGAGCTCACCGCGCCGGCCAAGGCCGCCGGGCAGATCGCCGACGCCCGCGGCTATCGCTTCGACTTCGCGTTCTTCTCGGCCGAGTTCCCCGAGTTCGTCGACACCGCGTACAACGACATCTTCGTCGTCTGGCAGGCCTCCGAGAGCTACACGGGCAACGTCGTGTTCGTCGCCGGCCAGCCGCTCACGGTGTCGTCGCTGTGGCCGGTCGACTTCGCCGGCGAGTGTGCCGCGGACGACCCCGCCTGCGACGGACAGGACGAGCACCTCGCGGGCACCGGCTACATCCGCGACGGCGGCGCGACCGGCTGGTACCGGGCCACCGGCGGCGTGAAGCCGGGCGAGACCTTCTCGCTGACCTTCGCGGTGTTCGACATGGGCGACTCGTTCTACGACACCACGGCGATCCTCGATAACTGGGCGTGGGACTGCGAGGGTTGCCGGCCGAACGAGGCCCTCGGCTGCGGGATCGCGCCGCAGTAGCGAGGCCCCGCGCCGGCTCGCGGTCGTCCGCGCGCGCGGATGCCGCTTTACGACCTGCGGGGTGTGACTGTACCGTGCGGGCGCATGCGTCGCGTCGCGGTCGTCTTTTTCCTGTCGTGCTCCACCTCGTCGCCTGCGCCCAGTTCGGGGCGCTGTTCGGGGCCAGCCGCAGCCGCAGGCCGAGACGCCGGAGCAGGCGGCGGCGCGCGAGCGGGCCTCCGCGGCCCAGCGGCAGAAGGACGAGCAGCAACAGCAGCAGGCGGCGGCCGAGGCCGAGCGGCGCGAGCAGGCGCTGCTGGCCGAGCTCGACGCCGCGCGCGGCGAGGTGTCCGCCGGGACAGGTGATCGCCAGGCCGCCGCGATCGCGTTCACCGACAAGGTCCGCGCGCTCGCGGGCTCGCAGGCGGCCGCGAGCGGCAAGGTCGACCTGGCGGTGCTGTCGCGCGAGGCGGCCGGCTACCTCGACGCGGCGATGCAGCAGGCGCCGAGCTTCGAGCTGCTGCGCGCGCTCGACTCACTCCAGGGGCCGGAGGCCGACGCCGCGTTCGTGGCCGCGTGTCCCAAGCTGCGGTCCAAGGTCCCGGGCGACGCCGCGATCGGCTTCACCGGCGACTGTCTCAAGCGCGCCGGCGGCGACGCCGCCCGCCTGAAGTGGCCCGGCGTGCAGAAAGATCTGGTCGCCTACCGCAAGCACGAGGAGGCGGAGCTCAAGCGCGCGCGCGAGGAGGAGGCCAGGCGCGCGCAGGAGGAGGCCGCGCGGGCCAAGGAAGAGGCGACCGTGGCCGCTCGCGGCGCCAGTTACGTCGCGGCCTCGGTGTTCGCGGCCGGGCGCTGCAACTTCGGCAGTCGTGCCAAGGACGGCTGGACCGTGAACACGCCCGACGGCGACGTGCGGGTCCGCTGCAACTTCGGCAATTGTCTCAAGGAAGGTTGGGTCGCCGACTTCCCCGGTGGCAAGAGCGCTCGCACGACCTGCAGCTTCGGCGACTGCTTCAAGGACGGCTGGCGCACCGAGCTGCCGGACGGCCAGAGCGCCAGCACGCGCTGCAGCTTCAACAATTGCCCCAAGGACGGCTGGAGCACCGACATCCCGGGCCTCGGGACGGCGACCACGCGTTGCAACTTTCAGGACTGTCTCAAAGACGGCTGGACCACCGACCTGCCGCAGGGCGGTCAGGTCCGCTGTCGCTGCAACTTCCAGGACTGTCTCAGCAATGGCGCCAGTTGTGATTAGTTCGGCCGGCCGGCTTTGCCCCGGGGACATGCGGCGCGGCCGCGCGGCGCGAATCTGGAGACGTCCGCCGATCGGAACTGTGACGCGACAGCGAGGGGCCGCGCGGATATAGTGAACCGTGAAGGCTGCGGCGGCGCTGCTGCGCCGGGCCCTTCGTGACAAGCGCTTTATGACGACCCGGCGACAGCCTCGCGCCACCCGTGAACCGGTCGATCCTCTCATCGGGGCGACCATCGCCGGCAAGTACCACATCACCCGATTGCTCGCGCGCGGCGGCATCGGCCTGGTGTACCTGGCGCGGCAGGTGGCGCTCGACGGCGGCGAGCGAGACGTCGTCGTCAAGGTGCTCGCGCCCAACTGGATCGACAACGCCGAGGCCATCGCCCGCTTCGAGCGCGAGGGCCAGCGGCTCGGCGAGCTGCAGCACGCCAACATCGTCGCGCTGCACGACTGCGGCCACGAGAACGGCGTCGCCTACCTGGTGATGGAGTACCTCGCGGGCGAGCTGCTCAGCGACTACCTCGCGCGCAAGGGTCGGCTGACGGTCGAGGAGTTCGTGCCGATCGCCGCCCAGATCTTGAAGGGCATCGGCTACGCCCACTCGCGCGGGCTGATGCACCGCGACCTCAAGCCCAGCAACATCATGCTGATGGTCCGCAAGGGCCGCGCCAACTACGTCAAGATCCTCGACTTCGGCATGGCCAAGCTGGTCGAGGGCGAGCGCGAGGTGACGGCCGAGCAGATCGTCGGCACCGCGAATTACATCGCGCCCGAGCAGATCCGCGGCGAGACGCTCGACGTGCGGGTCGACGTCTACGCGCTCGGCGTCCTGTTCTACTACATGCTCGCGGGGCGCCTGCCGTTCGAGGGCGAGGGCAACGCGGCGCTGTTGTACAAGCACGTCCACCAGGCCCCGCCGCTGCTCGGCGACGTCCTGCCGCCGAACCACGGCGTGCCCGAAGACCTCATCGCCCTGGTCCATCGCTGCCTGGCCAAGCAGGTCGACGAGCGCCCGGCCGACGCCAACGAGATGGTCGAGGCGATGATCGATTCGTGCCCGGCGTCGATGTTCCACCTGCCGGTGGCCGAGGGCGTGGCCGCGACGTCGCACTCGACCGGCAGCATCGTCGCCACGCCGACCTCCGACCTGCTGCGCACCGCGCCGTACCGGACCCGCGGCAGCGGGCGCACGCGGGCGCTGCCGATGCCGACGATCCCGCCGTCGCAGGCGAGCGGCGGCTTCGCCACCACCATCGTCGCGCCCGAGCCCGACTCGGGCGCGCGCAGCTGGGTGCTGATCGGCGGCGCGGTCGTGGCGGTGCTGCTCGGCGGCGTGGCCACGGCGGCGCTGTGGAACGGCGGGAGCACGACGACCCCGGTGGTCGGCACCGGCGTGACCGAAGAGAAGCGCATGGCCGCCCAGCTCGATCAGGTCGAGCGCGAGGTCCTCGGCGGCGAGTTCGACAAGGCTCGCCGCCACCTCGACGGCATGGCCCGCGACCTCGAGGCGTACCCGACGCTGAAGCGCCGCGCCGAGGCGAGCCTGACCCGGATCGCGGTCGCCAGCACGCTCGGGCTCGCCCAGCGGCTCGAGAAGGAGGGCAACGTCGAGGCGGCCCTCAGCGCCTACCGCGACATCCTCGCCATCGAGGCCGGCAACGCCGAGGCGAACAGCTCGATCGCCCGCCTGACCGCGGCGAGCGAGCCGCCGCCGCCGCCCGAGCCGGAGCCGAGCGGGCAGGGGCGGCCCGGCGCCGGCAAGACCCGCCCCGCCGGCGCCAGGCCGGGCAGCAAGGGTCCGGAGTCTGCCGGCACGCCCGCGCCCGCGCCGACGCCCGAGCCCGAGCCCGCGGGGGCGAAACAGCCCGCGCCGGCGCCGGCCAAGGACCCGTTCTTGCCGGTCGCGAAGAAGGACGACGGCGGTATCTTCCTACCTGTCGGAGGCAACAAGTGATGCGAGATCGCGCTCCAGTCCGTGGCGGTGCGCAACGTGGGGTCGCGGCGGCGCTGGCGGGCTCGCTGGTCGCCGGGGTCGTCCCGGAACGCAGGGACAGGTCCTCGCGGCCATGTCCTCTGCGACAGGTTCCAAGGAGCAGGCGGCGACCCAGCCGTCGGCGGCCGACCTGAGCGCGCAGGCGATCGAGCGCTTCAACGCCCGGGACTACGACGCGGCGGTGCGCCTGTTCGAGGAGGCGTACGCGATCGACAAGGTCCCGAACTACCTGTTCAACATCGGCCGCGTCTACGAGGAGAAGGGCGACATTCGCTCGGCGGTCGACTACTACCAGCGCTTCGTCAAGGAGCCGGGGGTCGAGATCGAGGCGCGCGACCTGGCGCTGCAGCGGCTGCGGGTGCTGAAGGGCATCCTGCAGGAGACCGACCCGGGCGAGAAGCCGGCCGAGGCCGCGCCGCCGCCCGCCCCGGTGGTCGAGGGGCCCAAGCCCGAGCCGGCGCCGGTGAAGCCCGCCGCGCCGGATCCGAAGTGGCGGAAGATGAAGCTGACCGGCGCCGGCCTGCTCGGGGTCGGCGGCGGGGCGCTGATCATCGGCGGCGTGCTCGGCGGCCTGACCCTGTCCAAGCAGAACCAGCTCGACGCCACCCACGACTACGCGGCGCGCCAGGACCTCGTGCAGGGCGGCCAGCGGCTGGCCGTCGCCACCGACGTGCTGATCATCGGCGGCGCCGTGCTCGCGCTCACCGGCGTGGCCCTGTTGGCCGTCGGCATCAGCAAGGGCAAGTCCTCGACCGTGGCCCAGCGCCGCGTCCTGCCGACCGGCGCCGGCCTGGTCGCCCGTTTCTGATCGCACCCACTCTTTCGCTTCGCCTACGCAGGAGGTCGCCCGTGTTCACCGCGCCTGTTTCGCTTCGCACGTTGCCGCTGGGGCTCGCCGGGCTCGCGTGCGGCCTGGCCCTCGGGGCATGTACCGCGATCACCGAGTTCGCCGACTGCAAGATCGACGACGACTGCGCCGGCGCGGGCAACGGCTACGTGTGCGGGCCGGGCAACAAGTGCGTGCCGGGCGGTGACGACACGACCAGCGGCGATCCGGGCACCAGCCCGACGACGTCGCTGCCGACCACCTCGACCACCGAGCCGTCCATCACCACGACCACCGGCGAGACTGAGACCGACGCGCTCACGGGCACGACCACGAGCACGACCACGACCAGCACGACGGCCGAGAGCGACACCGAGACGACGACGACCGGCGGGCAGGTGGCGTGCACGGTCCACAGCGAGTGCGTCGCGGCGCTCGGCGAGGAGCACGTGTGCGGCAAGGCCGGCGTGTGCGTGTCGGCGCTGACCGACGAGTGTCAGACCTTCCACTGGCCGAGCGACAAGCCGAGCGACAACGTCGTGTTCGTCGGCTCGATCATGGCGACCTCGCCGCCGTTCGACGCGCTGGTGGTGCCGCTGCAGAACGCGGTCCAGCTCGCGGTCGAGGACTTCAACGCCAACACCGACCTGCCCGGCGGGTTCAAGATCGCGTGGATCGGCTGCGACGACGCCGGCTCGGCGACCAAGGCGACCGCGTCGCTCACCCACCTCAGCGAGACGATCGGCGCGCCGGTGGTGGTCGGGCCGATCTTCAGCGAGCTGGTGCTGCACCTGGCCGACCAGGCCAAGGCCAGCGGGACGCTGCTCATCTCGCCGACGGCCTCGGCCAAGGAGATCACGGACCTCGCGGACGACGGCCTGGTGTGGCGCACGATCCCGAGCGACGTGTACCAGGCCAACGCGTTCGCCGACCGCATCCCGCAGCTCACGCCGGCGCCGCAGAAGGTCGCGCTGCTCTACAAGAGCGACGCCTACGGCACCTCGCTGCACGAGGACGCGACGCTCCGCCTCGAGATGAACGACCCGATGCTCGACATCTCGAACCACGAGTACCCGAACCCGGTCGGCCTGACGCAGACCGAGCTGCTGCAGATGTACGGGACCGTGATCGCCAACGCCTGGGGCGCGCCTGGCGAGCACCCGGACACGATCGGCATCATCGGCACGACCGAGGCGATCGACATCATCCTCGGCTTCATGAACGCGTGGTCGGCCGAGAACCCCGACCCGCCGCTGCCGCGCTTCGTCGTCTCGCACGGGGTCGTGGCGGCCTTGCCCGATCTCATCGCCAAGGCCCCGGGGCCGCTCAAGCCGGTGCTCACGCAGATCACCGAGGGCGTCGCGCCGATCATCTTCGATGAGGCCAACTTCAACAACTTCAACATCCGCTACAAGATCCGCTTCAACGACCAGGCCCCGATCACGGCCGCGTCGCTGAGCTACGACGGGGCGATGGTGCTGATGCTGGCGATGGCCGGCGTGCCCGAGGGCGAACCCATCACCGGCAAGAACGTGGCCGCGGCGATCGCCAAGCTGGCCGACAAAGACCAGGGCACGATGGTCAGCTTCGGCGAGGTGATGGGCCTGTCGCTCACCTTCATCAAGAAGGCCCGCGACATCCTCGTCGACGGCGGGACGGTGGACCTCAAGGGCGTCAGCGGTGCGCTCGACTTCGACCTGACGACGGGCGAGGTCCGCGTGAACCTGCTGGGTTGGGGGATCGACGAGGACATGGGCATGCCGGGCGTAGGGGTGCTGGACCCCAAACGCATGTACGTGTTGGATCCCGCGCCCAGCCATGAGGGCATGTGGGTGGATCTCCCGTAGAGCGCACCGCCGCTCCCCCTGTCGGGGTATAGTCGGAAGCTGAGGCTTCCGTGGTCGAACCCATTCGCTCGCGCACGACCCTCGATCCGGCTCCCGGGGCGCGGATCGGCGGCAAGTATGAGATCGATCGCCTGATCGCCCGCGGCGGTGTCGGCGTGGTCTATCTGGCCCACGACCTCGAGCAGCGCCGCGAGGTCGTGATCAAGTTCCTCGCCGGACATCTGGCCGGCGAGTCCGAGGCCAGCGCCCGCTTCGATCGCGAGGTCGAGCGCCTCAGTGCGATCCAGCATCCGAACATCGTCGAAGTCCTGGGGCACGGGCACGCGAACGGCGCGCCGTACCTCGTGATGGAGTACCTGTCGGGCGAGCCGCTGCTGAGCTTTTTGAACCGCAAGGGCTACCTGTCGCTGGCGGAGTTCGTGCCGATCGCGGCGCAGATCCTCAAGGCCCTCGGCTACGCGCACGGCCGCGGGCTGATGCACCGCGACATCAAGCCCGCGAACATCATGCTCATCACCCGCAAGGGCCGGGCCAACTTCGTCAAGCTGCTCGACTTCGGCATGGCCAAGCTGGTCGAGGGCGAACAACGCGACATCACCACCGAGCAGGTGCTCGGCACCGCCAACTACATGGCGCCGGAGCAGGTCCGCGGCGAGGCGCTCGACGAGCGCGTCGATGTGTACGCGTGCGGTCTGCTGTTCTATCGCATGCTGGCAGGCGCGCCGCCGTTCGTGGCCGACAACAATCAGGCGCTGCTTTACAAGCAAGTCCACGAGCAGCCGGCGCCGCTGGCGGTCAAGCTGCCGCCCGGCAACGAGGTGCCGCCCGAGCTGGCGCAGCTCATCGATCGCTGCATCGCCAAGGATCCCGAGGCGCGGCCGATCGACGCCAACGCGCTGACCGAGGCGCTGGTCGCCTGCGTGCCGTCGCACCTGTTCCGCCTGCCGCTCGCCGAGGGCGCCGACCCGAGCGCGACCGCGTCGACGCTGGCGATGGTCCCCGACGTGGCGCCGTCGTCGAGCCTGATCGGGCGCGAGCTGCCGTCGGGGTCGATGAAGCCGATGTCGCGCAAGCGCCGGCAGTCGGCGGTGGTGAGCCGCAGCGTCAGCGCGGCCGACCTGGCCCAGCAGGGCGGCGAGGCCGAGGGCCCGTCGATCACCGCGGCGATGCCGACCGAGCGGCGCGGCAGTTCGACGCGGTGGATCGTGATGGGAGCCGGCGCGCTGGCAGCGGTGGTGGCGGCGGTGTTGATGTTCGGCGGGGAGGCAAGGCCGCCAACGCCAGCGAGGAGGACGGCCTCGAGGCGGCGAGGGTGGCGGCGCGCCTCGATCAGGTCGACGCATTGATCCTCGACGGCGACTTCGGCAAGGCCCGCCAGGAGCTCGAGGCGGTCCGCTACCAGCTGCACACGGTGCCGAACGGCGAGAGCCGGGCGTCGGCGCAGGAGCGCAAGATCGCGGTGCTCATCGGCTTGCAGGTGGCGCGTCAGTTCGAGCAGGCGGGCGACAAGGGCGCGGCCGAGAAGGCCTACCGCGACGTGCTGGCGCTCGACGGCGGCAACGCGGAGGCGCGGGCGGCCCTCGCTCGCATCCAGGCCGGGCCGAAGGCGGGCGAGGCGGAGGTCGTCGAGGAGCCGCGCCCCAAGGCGAAGCCGCGGCCGAAGACCGGCGAGGGCAAGCCGGCCGCGAAGGCAGAGTCGAAGCCCGACGACAGGTTCAAGCTGCCCGCCAAGAACAGCGGGAGCTCGATCTTCCTGCCGACCAGCAAGAAGTGACAGCGCGCGTCAGCCGTGCAGGCTGAGCACGTAGACGTCGTAGAGGGCGTGCGTCCAGGCGGCCACGGCGAAGCCGCGCAATTGATAGACGAGGGCGAAGAACACGCCGGCGAGGGTGCGGTAGACGAACGCGGCGTAGGTGAAGGGCTCGCCGGCGGGGCCGACGTGGTGCGCGAGGCTGAAGATCAGCGACGACAGCACCAGCGCGCCGAGCCACGCGCGCCGCCGGCCGGTCAGACCCGACAGCAGGAAGCCGATGCCGCCCATGCCGAGGACGCGGAAGATGAGCTCCTCGTGGAGGCCCGCGCCGGCCGAGATGACGGCGATGTCGGCGACGCTGGTGCGGGCCGCGACCGCGAGGCCGGGCACGAGCTCGGCGAAGCGATGGATCACGAGCAGGATGAGGGTGCCCATGGTCGAGGCGTAAAAGCCGGACTCGACCAGCATCGGCACGAAGCGCTGCGGGCTGAAGCGGCCGTAGCTGCGCAGGATGACGAGGATCGCGGCGTAGCCGAGGAGGCCGGCCCCGAGCGCGGCCATGTAGTTGCCGAGGTCGCGGGCGCACAGCTCGATCAGCGCCTTGGTGACGAAGTCGACGCCGTTGAGGCCGAGGCCGCCGGAGCCGAGGATCCCGAGCTGATAGACGAGCAGCAGCGGGAACACGAGGACCGCGCTGGTGAACGGATCGATCCGCGCCGAGAAGTGCTCCCAGAAGGCGCTCCGCGCGCGAGGCGGCGGCGGCCGAGGCGGCTGTGCACGGGCCATGCGCTGCCAAGCCTGCGCGAGCCGGCGTCAGCCGCCAAGCAATCGGCCAAAACGACCCCATCGGAAGGGGAGGCCGGAGGGGGCCGCCGGGCGCGCCGCGAGGCCGTGAGGCGGCGAGGCGCGCCGGCGTGTGAGCCGCGGGGCGGGCGCAGGGGGCGTCGCTCGTGCGCGAGTCCGTGCCCGCTCGCCGAGATCCCCGTCGGGCGGGCGCCGCAGGTTTTGGGCGACGGTGAGGGGGAATCACGGCAGGACGAATCGGTCGATTCGAGACTGCGGTGAT
Organism: Nannocystis pusilla; assembly: GCF_026626665.1. Classification (GTDB taxonomy): domain Bacteria; phylum Myxococcota_A; class Polyangia; order Nannocystales; family Nannocystaceae; genus Nannocystis; species Nannocystis pusilla. Next base: position 2,764,512 of record NZ_JAPNKE010000002.1, on the reverse strand, counting down.
TCCCCGTTGTCGCGGGGCCAAATCGATCGCCGCGGTGAATCGAGGCTGCGCGATTGGGCGGCCGTCGATCCGATGAATCGGGCCTCATGCCACCAATCGCGGTCGCGCCGATGCAGCCCGAGAGTGGAGGCCGCAGCGACCAACGAAACGAGCCCCGGTGGTCGACCGGGGCTCGGAGTCGTGGGCGCGCAGCGGCTACTTGCGCTTGCCGGGCTTCTTCACCGGCTTTTTGGGCGCGGGCTTCTTGGCGGCCGGCTTCTTCGCCGCGGGCTTCTTGGCCAGGGGGCTTCTTTGCGGCCGGCTCTTGGCCAGGGGCTTCTTTGCGGCCGGCTTCTTCGCGGCCGGCTTCTTGGTGGCGGCCTTCTTGACGACCGGCTTCTTGGCGGCCGGCTTCTTGGCGGCGGGCTTCTTGGCGGCGGGCTTCTTGGCCAGGGGCTTCTTTGCCGCGGGCTTCTTGGCGACGGGCTTCTTCGCCGGGGCCTTCTGCTTCTTGGCCTTTTCGGCGTCCTTGGCCTTCTTCGCCTTCTCGGCGTCCTTGACCTTCTTCGCCTTCTCCTTGGCCTTTTCGGCGTCTTTGGCCTTCTTCGCCTTCTCGGCTTCCTTCGCCTTGCGGCCGGCTTCCTTCTCGAGGACCTTCTTGGCCTTCTCGGCCTCCTGGGCCTTCTTGCGCTCCTCGGCCTCGCGCTTGGCGGTCTCCTTGGCCGTGATCGCGTCTTGCTTCTTCTGCTCGGCGTCGAGGCGCTTCTGCTCGGCGGCCCGGGTGCGCTCCTCTTCCTTGCGGCGCTTCTCGTCTTCCTTGGCCTGCTTGGCGGCGTTGCGGGCCTGCTCCTTTTCGAGCTTCACGCGCTCGCGGTCCTCTTCCTTGCGGCGCTTCTCGTCTTCCTTCTCCTTGCGCTTGCGGTCGCGCTCGGACTCGCGGCGGAGGCGTTCTTCCTCGCGGCGCTGGGCCTCCAGGACCTTGCGTTGCTCGGCAGCGGCTCGCTTTTCGGCGTCTTCTTCGGCCTGGCGGCGCTCGCGCTGGGCGGCGATCTCCTCGGGCGAGGGGCCCATCTCGAGGCCGAGCAGTTGGCGGACTTCCTCCCCGGAGACCCGCTCGCCCCGGCGCTCGTCGGCGGACTCGCCGCGGCCGTGGACCAGGAGGCGCGTCAGATCGCTGCGGAACATCACCTCCGCCTTGTTATCGCCCATCAGCTCGCTGACGTAGCCGACGCCGAAGGTGGGGTGAACGACGATCTGATGGAGCTGGAGAAGCGCCTTGGGGCTGTACCGAACGGCGTTATTCACGTCGTACGTGTGGACCCCGTCGAGCCAGGACAATTTCTTCATACTCTTGCGCCGGGACACGCTCAGCGGCTCCGGGCTCTCGTCGTCCCGGCCCCGCGGAGGCTTGAAGGAGTGAATATCACCGCAGACGCCGCACTGAACGCGGCGGATTTCGTCGCCGTAGCTCTCGAGGATGACGTGCGTGGTATCGGCGCGACACTTGGGGCAGTAGGCCTCAGTTTCGCCGCCGTTCGAGCTCTGGTTGCCACCGAAATGGCTCTCGAAGATCTGGTCCATGGCTTATCTCCGGACCTGGGCCGCTGGGCCAGTGACGTAGCATGCCCGGATTTGGAAGTACAAGCCCAATTGGAGGATTTTGCCGGGCATGGCCCCGCCCGTGCGGGCCCGTCACGGCCGATGGTCGCAAGGCCGCCCGCTCGCAAGATGGGCTGAAAGGGCTGCGAGTGCCGTGAATTCTCCGGTTTGAACCGGGAGTCCTTTGGGCCCAGGCCCATGGGACAGGTCGTCCGGGTCACACGGAAAGCGGCGGATCGCCCTCGCTGGTGCCCGCAGCGCCGCTCCCCCGCGCTCGCCCGAACTCTTCGCCGTGGCCCTCGCCGGCCTCGAGGCCCATCGTCTGCATCAGCTTGCGAACGTCGGTGACGGTGCCCTTGGCCCGATCGGCGAGCGTCCCGAGCTCGCGGCAGACGACGCGGAACGCGCGGCCGTACTCGCCCGCCTGAGCGGCGATGATGTTGCCGTTGAGCGCCAGCAGTTGCAGCCTGCGCGCGACGTCGTCGAGGAAATGGATCACGCCTTCCATGCCGTCGGCGGCCTCCTCCTGGGCCGCCGTGCGCTGCTCGACGCCGATCCGCGCCGCCGCGACCAGCGACTCGTAGAAGGATTGCTCCGACTGGAAGGCCTCGATCATGCCGATCGGCGCCGTCTCGTCGGGCGAGGTGGTGGGGTAGAGCGGGCGGGCGGTGACGAGATAGACGAGGCCGTTGCGCTTCAGCGAGCCCTTGAAGATCTCGCGCTTGCGCAGCACGACGTCGACCAGCTTGGCGTCGGCGTAGCCGCCGATTTCGCCGGGCTTGCCGACGCCCAGGGCCGACGTCGAGGCGATCCGGCGGTTGCCGTGGTAGAGCGTGATGCCGAGGCTCGTGGCCCGGGCGAGCAGCGGCAGCAGCGTGTTGTCCTGGTCGAGGACGGTGTCGCCCGCGCGCAGGCGGCCCTCGACGCGGTGCAGGCGACCGAGCCGGCGAATCACGTTGTCGCACAGCTCGGTGGCCGAGACCCCCCGGTCGAGGATGCGGCGCCGAATCACCGACCACACCGCGTTGAAGATCTGGGTCTCCGTCGTCATTTCGCTCACGTGCCCGCAGTGTACTGGGCCCGGCGCCCCCGTGGTAGGAGCCGGTCATGACCGGACAAGACGGCGCGCGGCCGCCTGGGCGCCTGCCTCCGCGCGTGCGGATCGCCCCCAGTCCGACCGGCGACCCGCACGTCGGCACGGCCTACATCGCCCTGTTCAACTACGTGTTCGCCCGCAAGCACGGCGGGAAGTTCATCCTCCGGATCGAGGACACCGATCAGGAGCGCTACACCGCCGGCAGCGAAGCGGCCATCTTCGAGGCGCTGCGCTGGCTCGGCCTCGAGTGGGACGAGGGCCCCGACAAAGGCGGCCCGCACGGCCCCTACCGCCAGTCGGAGCGCCTGCCGCTGTACCGGCGGGAGATCCAGAAGCTGGTCGAGAAGGGCGAGGCGTACCCGTGCTTCTGCACGAAGGAGCGGCTCGACCAGCTGCGCCGCGACCAGATCGCGGCCAAGCAGTCGACGCTCGGCTACGACGGTCACTGCCGCTCGCTTTCGCCCGCGGAGGCCGCGGCGCGGATGGCGGCCGGCGAGGCGCACGTGGTCCGTTTGCGCGTGCCGGACGACGGCGAGACCGTGTTCGTCGACCACCTGCGCGGCGAGGTCCGGTTCGAGAACCGGCTGATCGACGACCAGGTGCTGTTCAAGTCGGACGGCTTCCCGACCTACCACCTGGCCAACGTGGTCGACGACCACGACATGGGCATCACCCACGTGATCCGCGGCGAGGAGTGGATCACGTCGACGCCCAAGCACGTGCTGCTCTACAAGGCCTTCGGCTGGGAGGCGCCCGAGTTCTTCCACCTCGGCCTCCTGCGCAACGAGGACAAGTCGAAGCTGTCGAAGCGCAAGAACCCGGTCTCGGTGTTCCACTACCGCGACCTCGGCTACCTGCCCGAGACCATGCTGAACTTCATGGCCAACCTCGGCTACAGCATGGGCGACGACCGCGAGCGCTTCACGGTCGACGAGATGATCGCGCACTTCGACTGGTCGCGCGTCAGCGCCGGCGGGCCGGTGTTCGACCAGAAGAAGCTCGAGGCGTTCGACGGCGCCGACATCCGCGCGATGGCGGTCGACACGCTCTACGACCGCCTGATGGAGCGCACGCTGTCGCGCGCGCGCCTGCTGCCGCTGCTCGCCCAGGCGCAGGAGCGGGTCAACCGGCTCGACGACTTCATCCCGTACCTGTCGTTCTTCTTCGGCGGCAGCCTCGACTACGGGCCGGTGCTCGACAAGCTCAAGGTCAAGGACCGCACGCCCGCCGAGGTCGCGACCACGCTCGAGGCGTTCGCCCAGGACATCGAGCGCGACCCCGAGGCCCGCGCCTTCACGGCGCCGGCCCTCGACGCGTTCGCCCGCGGCTTCTGCGAGCGCAACGGCTGGAAGAACAAGGACCTGTTCATGCTGCTGCGCGTGGCCGTCACCGGCCGCACCGCCTCCCCGTCGCTGTTCGACACGATGGCGCTGTGCGGCAAGGACCGCTGCCGCCTGCGGATCCGCGACGTCGTGGCGCTGCTGCGCACGCAGAAGGCCTGAGCGGGCCCGGCGGGCATGTCCCGAGGGGCATGTCCGCCGGAGCATGCGCGAAAGAGCATGGCTCTCGGGGCATGTGCCAAGGGGCATGCCCGTCGCGTTCGTCGAGCACGCCCATTCGCCCCTGCGCGCAGGAGCATGCCCGGGCCGCGTCGGCGGGACACGCTCGGCTCGGCGGCGCGCGGCTCAGGGCGTCAGCTCGACCGCGGGGACCTCGCCGAAGCCCTTGGCGTAGATCACGCGATGTTCGCATGATGACCCGAGGGACATGTTCTGAAGGAAGCCCGGCTGGGTCAGCAGGCGGCCCGGGGTGGCGGCGGCCTCGAGGCGGGCGGCGAGGTTGACCGTCTCGCCGATGACGGTGTGCTCGAGGCGGGCGGGCGAGCCCATGTTGCCGTGGACCAGCGGGCCGGCGGCGACGCCGATCCGCAGCTCGAGCGGGCGGCCGCCGTCGGCGACGATGGCGGCGTTGCAGGCCGGCAGCTCGGCGAGCATCGCCAGGCCGCAGCGCACGGCCGCGACCGCGAGCTCGCCGACCGGCCGGAGGCCGCGCGGGTCGATGAAGACGACCATGATGCCGTCGCCGAGCCGCTTGTCGATGATGCCGCCGTGGGCGAGGATGACGGCGTCCATGTGCTCGAAGTAGCGGTTGAGCTGGCGGACCACCTCGCCGGCCCCGAGCTCGCTGCAGCGGCGCGTGAAGTCCTTGACGTCGGCGAACAGCACCGCGCCCTCGGTGAGCCGCCCGCCGACCCGGACCTCCTCCTCGGGGTTGATGCGGATGGCCTCGATGACGTGGGCCGGCAAGTAGTTGGCGAGCTTGCGCTGGGTCAGCTCGGCGTCGCGGCGCTCGAGCGCGGAGGCGTCGAGGCGGCGCAGCAGGTCGGGCAGGGTGGCGCGCACGTAGGCGCGCAGGCGCTGCAGCTCGGCGGCAGGGTCGTCGACGACGCGCTCGTCGTAGTAGATGTCGTAGCAGCAGTGGCGCACCGCCGGGTCGAGGTGGATGCACTCGCGGTGCTCGACCTGCGCCGGCGGGAGGCTCCAGATGGTCGGGATGGCCGCGAAGAAGCCGCGGCGGCTCCAGCAGGCGCCGGGGCGGTCGGCGATCTCGTGGTCCATCACCGCGCGCACGCGGGCGGCCCCGTGGCGGCGGTCGACGAGCTGCATCCGGGTGATCCGGTTGCCGCGGGTGTACATGCGCTCGATGTCGCCGAAGAACTCGCCGGGGCCCTGCAGCGCCCACAGGAGCAGCCACATCGGGCCCATGTCCTGGCGCTGCATCATCGACGCCGAGGCGTCGCGCCAGTGCAGCCACAGCGGGTGGTCGTAGCCCGGCGACGTGTCGAGGCCGCACAGCAGGCGGGCGGCGGCATCGCAGAAGCGGCGGTCGAACTCGACCGAGGTCCACCGCTCGGGGTCCTGCAGATACTCGAGGCTGAGCCCGGCGCCCTCGACGATCCGGTCGGCGACGTCCTCGCCGAAGCGCTCGCAGAAGTAATGGACGAGGGTGAGCGCGAAGCGGTTGCTGAGGTGCGCCTTCGTCAACGCGGGGTCGTAGACGCGCTCCGGCACGCGTCCCAGACTACCGCGCCGGGGCGGGGCTGGCGAGGCTCAGTCCGCTGCGCGCGGCGCGGGTCACGAGATGTCCTCGGGGACATGTGCGTTCTTGCCCCGAATGTGGGCGTCAGGGGTTCTGCGCGGTCACCCAGGCGCCGATGAAGCCCTCGGGTGGGACGCCGCAATTGGTGCCGACGTAGTCGGGGCCGTTGAAGCCGACCTTGAACGTGACGCCCGACGGGTTCACCAGCTTGACGCGGTAGGAGCGGCCGGCGATGTAGGTCTTCTCCTTGGCGAAGGCGAGGGTGACGATGAAGCGCTTCGACTGGCCGGCGTTGACCTGCGAGAAGAAGCTGCCGGCGGCCGGGCCGAGCACGCCGTTGGCCGGGAACGAGAATGGGTTCGCGGTGAGGTGGACGAGCTGGTCGCCGCCGCTGTGCTCGGGGCTGCTGTCGTCCTGGTAGATCTTGGCCGACGAGACGTCGAACTGGCTGCCGCCCCCCATGAACTCGATCATGAGCGGGACCTTGTCGAGCCGCAGGGCGCTGGCGGTGTTGTTGTAGACGGTGAAGGCGAGGGTCGCGACCTCGCGGAAATTGACGTTGTCGGGCGGGAGGAACCGCTTGTCGACCGGCGGGTCGTCGGTCTGCTGGAACATCACGCCGGCGTTGCAGTTGCCGCCCTTGGTGGTGCCGCAGTTGCTGAGCGCGTTGAGCTCGCAGGTCTTGCTCGGGTTGCAGAACCATTGCTGGCAGCCCTGGAACACGCCGCACTCGCTGTTGCTGGCGCAGGGCATGAACAGCGGGCAGCGCTGGCCGGTGGCCGGATCGGCCGGGGCGGAGGCGCAGGCGGGCAGGGGGTCGACGCACTGGCCGTTCTCGCAGGCGCCGGTGTCGCAGTCGGCGTCGACCAGGCAGTCCTCGCCGGTCTGGCACTTGGGACAGGTGGGGCCGCCGCAGTCGACGTCGGTCTCCTGGCCGTTGTGGACGTTGTCGTTGCAGGTCGGCGGCTGGCAGACCTGGCCGGTGCAGACGCCGCTGTCGCAGTCGGTGCCGCTCTGGCAGCTGTCACCGTCCTGGCACTTGGGACAGGTGGGGCCGCCGCAGTCGACGTCGGTCTCCTGGCCGTTCTGTTCGGCGTCGTCGCAGGTCGGGGCCTGGCAGACCTGAAGGGTGCAGACCTGGCTCGCGCAGTCGAGGTCGTCGTCGCAGGCGTCGCCCGGGCCGCACGGCGGACAGTCGGCGCCGCCGCAGTCGACGTCGGACTCGCCGCCGTTCTCGACGCCGTCGTCGCAGGTCGCGGCCTGGCAGACGCCGCCGGTGCAGACGCCGCTCTGGCAGTCGCTGTCTTGCTCGCAGGCGCCCCCGGGGCTGCACGGGGCGCAGACGGGGCCGCCGCAGTCGACGTCGGTCTCCATGCCGTTCTCGGCTCCGTCGTCGCAGGTCGGCGGGACGCACTGCTGGGCGATGCAGAGCTGGCCCATGGGACAGTTTTCTTCGAGGACGCACTCGACGCAGGTGCCGTCGCCGTCGCACACGCCCGTCGCGCACGGCGCCCCGGGCAGCAGGGCGACCTCGTCGCAGACGCCCGCCTGGCAGGCAGGAGCGTGGCACTCGGACGCCTCGGCCGGGCAGTCCGCCACGTCCTCGCAGCCCGGCGTGCCGGTGGTCATGGTGGTGGTGTCGAGCGTGGTGTCGCCGGTGGTGGCGTCGGTGGTGGCGGTCGTGCTCGTGGCGTCGGTGGTGGCGGTGGCGTCGGTGGTGGTCTCGGTGGCGGTGGCCGGGCTGGTGGTGTCGCCGCCGGTGGTGGCGGTCGTGGTGTCGCCGCCGGTGGTGGGCGTGACGGTGTCGCCGGTGGTCGGGCCGGTGCCGCTCAGCGAGTCCGAGGCGCCGGTGCTCGGGTCGGCGGGGCTGCTGGTCGTGGGGACATGTCCGGAAGTGCTGGTCGAGGTGGTGCCCGAGCTGGTCGCGCTGCCGCCGTCGGTGGACGTGGAAGTGTTGTCGCCGCAGGCGGAGAGGAGGACGAGGACGAGGGCAGGAGCGAGCCGGGTCGACATCAGAGGCCGACGCTACTGCCTGGGCCGGCGAGCGCGGGAGACCAGGGCGCTTGCCCTGCGTCACGCGCCTGTCGGCCCCGCTCCGAGTCGCGCCTACCCGGGCCGGCCGGCCGGCCCTGCGAGCTCCGACGCGTCTCGCCGGAAGCCGCACGCTCGGCGGCGCTTGTTCGCGGGCGCGCTCCCGATCGGAGGGGTCTGTCCTCGGGGACATGTGAGGTGGCGCGCGGCGGTCGAGAGATCGGTCGTGCGAGTCGCGCTGACGGTGCGCGGGGCGCTCGTGAGGCAAGAGGGGGCCCGGCGAGCAACTGTTCCGGCACCCCGTCGACCTCGGCCCGCAGCTGCTCGAGGTCGAGGTGGAGCGCCCTGGGGATGCCCGCAGGAGTGTGAATCAGGCGGAAGCTGGCCGCGGAGCGCGAGCAGTGCGGCGAGCGTCGCGGGCACCAGCGAGAGGCGGGTCGGTCGTGGAACGAGAAATGGCCCTTGCAGGGCGTGAGCAGGCGCGAGCGTCGCAGGCCGCAGCGAGAGGCGGGTCTTGCAGGGCGTGAGCAGGCGCGAGCGTCGCGGGTAGCAGCGAGAGGCGGGTCGGTCGTGGAACTGAAATGGCCCTTGCAGGGCGTGAGCAGGCGCGAGCGTCGCAGGCCGAGCGAGAGGCGGGGCTGGGGGCAAAGGGATGACCTGGTGACGCGGGAGCAAGGCGCGAGGTTGCGGGCTGCAACGAGGGGGCGGGCATCGGACGACGCGGATGAAGCTAGTCAGGCGGCGCTCGCGTGTGTTCTTAAAGACATGTTCGAATGGACATGAATTGCCGCAGTCGTGAGGCCGTGACGGGCAGTGAAGTCTCGCCGCATGGGGCGTTGTGTGGTCTTTGAGACATGTCGTAAAAGACATCTCGAGGCTGATGGCGAGGGGGCGCCGCCGTGAGCGCGGACGGCAAAAATCATGGGCACAGGGCCACGCAGACGTCCGCGGCAGCTCCGAGGTGCGCCGCGGCCGCGAGGGCAGGGGCCGAACTTCGGGATGTCCTTCGGGACAGGTCTCATGCCGGACCGGCGAGGGACGCGAAACGCCGCGGCGGACGCGCAGCGCGGGACAGGCTGCGAGCGAGATCTGCAGGGGCGCCGTCGAGGGAGAGCGGAGCGCCCAGGACCGCGACGAGATCGCTACGACGGAAGCGGAGCCGCTGTCGCGTCGGCGCCGTGGGCTCGACGAGCTAGCGGAACGGGAGGCGCTGCGGGTCCTGCTCCGACCTGCGCCGACGCTGTCGGCGAGCCGCGCTGCGGGAGTCGGCGCCGCGAGCTCAGGGTGGCGGCGGGCATCGAAGCGGCTCGGCGCGTGCCAGGCGGGGAACTGCGAGTGCGGCTGCGACTTGTGACGACGGGTCGGCGGTCGATGCTGCGGGGGGTCGGCGCCGCGAACTCGCGGCAGCGAGCTGCGGGACCGACTCTGGCCTGGACGACGCTGCGGGCGCTGGGCACCAAGAGCTAGGCCAACGGCCCGGCTCCAGCCTGGGACGACGCCGCTGGCGCGGGGCGCCACGAGCTCAGGCAACGGGTCGCACACACCTATTCCGGCAAGCTGCGGGTCCGGCTCCGACCTGCGACGACCTGCGACGACTGGCGCGACCATCGACAGGATTCACGGCGCGGAGGCCAGCTGCGAGGAGCCGAGGTCGCGTGTACGAGGTCGCCGCGGTGAGCTCGAGCGGTCGGCGCTGGGGACGGCGAGCGCCGCCCCCGAGCGCGAGGGGTCCCGCAGGGCAGGCGCGACAGGCTCGCGCGAAGCGGGCTGGCCTGCTGGCCGGGAAATGGACAGGGCGGCGATGGCCTGCGGGTCTGGAAACGTGCAGGGCGGCGGTGGCTCGCGCCGCCTCGCGGGACGGCAGGAGGCGCTGCCGGCCTCAGACGCGTTCGGGCAGCGCCGGGCTGCCGCGCAGGGCCGAGACCGCCTGCAACAGCCACACGAGGGCGAAGCAGCTGACCAGGCCCAGGCCGACCGCGAAGGGGCCCAGGGGCAGGAGGACGGCCAGGATCGCGGCGGCGGCGATCCAGGCGTGGCGCAGCGCCCGCGCGGCGCGGGCGGTGCGGCCGAGGGCGCGGACCAGCGTCGCCAGCTGGGCCTCGTCTTCGGGCTGCAGCGGCCCCTGCATGCGCGCCGGCAGCAAGCGGTGGTTGTACCAGAGCAGACGGGTGGCGATCTGATGCAGGCGGGCCAGCTCGACCACCGGTTCGGCTTCGCTGGCGGCGATGACCGAGGGCGTGTGGCTGAAGACGCCGGGCACGAACACGCGGGCGCGGTTGAGCGCGTTGACGGCCTCGGCGAGGAAGCTGCGGGCCTGGGCCGCGGTGCGCTCCGGGTTTTCCTCGGCGTCCTGGCTCTCCAGGGTCAGCAGGGCGAGGTGGAGGGCGTCGCAGGCCTCCCCCAGCGGGCGCTGCGCGGCCGGAACCAGCGACTCCTCGTCGGGTTCGCAGCGGCGATACGCGCTCATCTGGGGGGAGCCATTACCTGCCAGCATAGCGGACGGCGAGGAGCGGGCCAGCGCGGGCGAGGGCGCGGCGGGCTCGGCTGTGATCGCGGCCGCGCGGACTCGGCTGTCCTTCGGGACATCCGGCCCGTCGGCTTCGCCGGCGCGCGCCCGCGCCTGGGACTCGTTCTACCGCCCGCTGGCCGCGACTACCGGCGACGACGCGCGGCGGGCCGATCGGTTCGCCGCGCTCCCGCGGTCGGCAGACTAGCTGTCCTTGGGGACATCTGACTTCGATCCGCCGGCGCGCGCCCGCGCCTTGGCCTCGTCCCACCAGCCGTCGAGTCGCTCGAGCCCCGCGGCCTCGGGCTCGATGCCGGCGGCGTGGCAGCGCTCCATCACGTAGGCGAAGCGCGCCTCGAACTTGGCGCAGGTGCCCCGCAGCGCGTCCTCGGCGGCGATGCCCATTTTTTGGCCGTAGCGCACCAGCACGAACAGCAGGTCGCCGAACTCCTCCTCGATCGCCTTGGGCTCGCCCTCGGCGCGCGCTCGCTCGAGCTCTTCCCACTCCTCGCGGATCTTGTCGACCGGGCCCTGGATCGTCGGCCAGTCGAAGCCGACGGCGGCCGCCTTGTCCTGCAGCCGCCACGCCCGCTGCAGCGCCGGCAACGAGCGCGGCACGCCGGCGAGCGGGCGGGCCGGGCCGCGCTCTGTCCCTTCAGACAGGTTCTCGGCGCGCTTGAGCTGGGACCACTGGCGAGCGACGTCGTCGGCGTCGCGCGGCGCGTCCTCCGCGGTCGGCGCGAACACGTGCGGGTGTCGGCGGATCATCTTGTCGCGGATGGCCGCGACCACGTCGCCGAGGTCGAAGGCGCCCTCGCGCTCGCGCAGGGCCGACTGGAAGACGATCTGGAACAGGAGATCGCCGAGCTCGCGGCGGTGCGCCTGCGGGTCGGAGAGCGCGTCGAGGACCTCGTAGGCCTCCTCGATGAGGTAGGGCCGCAGGGTGTCGAGCGTCTGCGCCTGGTCCCACGGGCAGCCGCCCGGGTCGGCGAGCAGGCGGTCCATGAGGTCGCGCAGGCCGTCGAGGCCGTCGCGCAGGCCGAGGGCGCGGTGGTCGGGTCCGGCGGGCTCGGCCGCGCCCGCCGGCGAGTCCGGCTTTGCCTCCGAAGGGTCGCGTGGTAGCTTCACGGGCAGCCCATTACCACGGGCGGCTCACGCCTGAACCCCCCAGTGACCATCCGACTCAGCTTCGAAGATCAGGTCCCCCTCCAGCTCGTCCTCGGCTCGGTCGGGGGGCAAGCGATGGAAGAACTGCAGCGGGCGGCGGGGGTGACGCTCCACGTCCGCGGCGGCGACGTCACGATCGAGGGCGACGACGGCGCGGCCGCCCTGGTCGAGCGCCTGCTCCGCCAGATGGTGGCGATGGCCCGCGCCGGCACGCCGATTCACCCCGGCGACCTGCCGCGCGCGCTCGAGGTGATGCGGAGCGAACCACGGGTCGACCTGCGCTCGCTGTTCGACGACACGATCATCCCGCGCAGCGGCAGCGGGCGCCCGATCGCGCCGCGCAGCCTGGCGCAGAAGCACTACGTCGATTGCCTGCGCCGCTTCGACCTGACCTTCGGCGTCGGGCCGGCCGGCACCGGCAAGACCTACCTCGCGGTGGCGATGGGCGTGCGCATGCTGCTCGACAAGCGAGTGCGGCGGATCATCCTCGCCCGCCCGGCGATCGAGGCCGGCGAGAGCCTGGGCTTCTTGCCAGGCACGATGGAGGAGAAGGTCAGCCCGTACATGCGCCCGCTCTACGACGCGCTGCACGACATGCTCGACGTGCAGAAGGTGATGCGGATGATGGAGCAGGGCATCATCGAGATCGCACCCCTGGCGTACATGCGCGGGCGGACGCTCAGCGAGACGTTCCTGATCCTCGACGAGGCGCAGAACACCACGCCCGAGCAGATGAAGATGTTCTTGACGCGCATCGGCGCCGGCACGCGCGCGGTCGTCACCGGCGACCCGACGCAGAACGACCTGCCGTACGGCAAGCGCAGCGGCCTCGGTCACGCGCTGCGAGTGCTCCGCGGGGTCGACGGCATCGCGTTCTGCAGCTTCACGCACACCGACGTGATGCGCCACCAGCTGGTCCAGCGCATCATCCTCGCCTACGACCGCGAGGATCAACGCCGCCGCACCACCTCCGGCAAGCCCGGGCGGCCGTCCGAAGGGCCCCGCGACGCCGAGGCCCCCCGCGACGCGGCCGAGGCCCCGGGCGACGACGAGGGCGCAGGCGAAGGCCGCTCCTGAGCGCCTGCGGATCCGCCGAGGCCTTCCGATTTCGCAGCGTCACGGTCGTCGTCTGCCGGCGCGCGTGTCGGCCTCGACACGCGGCGAGGGACGGCATGTCCCCTGATTCGCACCGTCGCGGGGGTTGTCTGCCGGCGCGCGTGTCGGCCTCGACACGCGGCGAGGGACGGCATGTCCCTGATTCGCACCGTCGCGGGTCATCGTCTGCCGGCGCGCGTGTCGGCCCTCGACACGCGGCGAGGGACGGCATGTCCCCTGATTCGCACCGTTGCGGGTGGTTGTCTGCCGGCGCGCGTGTCGGCCCCGACACGCGGCGAGGGGCGGCATGTGCCTGATTGCGCAGCGTCGCGGGTCGTCGTCTGCCGGCGCGCGTGTCGACCTCGACACGCAGCGCGAGGGACGGCATGTCCCCTGATTTCGCAGCGTCGCGGGTCGTCTGCCGGCGCGAGCGTCGAGCCTCGACACGTAGCGACGGCATGTCTCCTCATTTCGCAGCGTCGCGGGTCGTCGTCTGCCGGCGCGATTGTCGGGCTTCGACGCGCTGCGCGACGGACGGCATCTCGCGCTTCGCCTTCCTCGCTGCGCGGGTCGGGCTTCACTCGCCAGCGGCAGGACGTCGGAGCGCCGTCGTCCGGGGTTCGCGTGTCGGCCTCCGGCGTGGCGGCGAGCGTCGTCGTCCGCGGGTACGCGTGACGAGCTCCCCGCGAGCCCGGGGTGACCGCGACTCGAGGACGCCCTGCAACACGTGAGTGAAGTGGCATGCCTTGCTGCGGCGTCCGCATGACGTCCGCTTCATGCGAACCGTCGCGGGCTGCGGCGACGGGCTGCGTGGATGAAGGCGGGCGTGACAGGTGTCCTCGGGCTCCAGACCCCGGAGGGGGTCACGACCGCGTCGCGGTTTTGTGTGGATCGGCTCGCGGGCGTTCGAGTAGTGTGACGTGGTGAACTACGACTGTCGTCTCGCTGTCACATTGCCGCGGCCTGCGGGCCTCCTCGCCCTTCTTCTCGCCGTCGGCGCGCCGGCCTGCGGCGAGACCGAAGACGCCAGCGCGACCGCGCCGACCAGCGGGGACACCAGCAGCTCGACGGGCGAAGACACGCTCGGCACCAGCGGCCAGCTGCCGACCACCACCGACGGGCCGGTCACCGAGACGGGCGGCAGCGAGGGCGCGACCGACAGCGCGACCGACGGGACGACCACCGGCGACGCGACCACGAGCACGACCGGGACCACGAGCCCGGTGACCTCGACCGACGGCACGACCTCGACGACCTCGACGACCTCGACCTCGACGACCTCCGACACCACCGGCGACGAGACCACGGGCACCACCGGCGAGCCGTCCGACTCCGACTGTCTGCTCGAGGGCTTCGCCAACCCCGACACCGCGCTGAAGCTCGATTACGATCAGTTCGGCCCGATCATCGGCTCGCACTGCAAGGGCACCAACCACCAGGACATCACCGACATCGAGCGCGTGGTGTTCCTCGGCGACTCGGTCACCGTCGGCACCCCGCCGCAGCTCGGCGACGACTACTACCGCTCCAAGCTGGCCGACGTGCTGGTCGACCGCTTCGGCCTGACCCCGCCCAACGCGCTGTGGAAGCAGGCCAACCCGATCGACGGGGTCGCGCTGGTCAAGGAGTCGGGCGACTTCGTGTCGTGCTCGAAGTGGGGCGCGCGCACCGACGACTTCCTGCCGCCCGGCAACCAGGTCGACGACTGCTTCCCGCCGGACATGTTCGACAAGCGGACGCTCGTCATCACCACCATGGGCGGCAACGACATCGCCGCGATCGCCAAGGACGGGGCCAACGGCATGCCGCTCGACGAGGTCAAGGCCAACGCCGCCGAGGCGGCCGACCTGCTGCGCCAGACCGCCCACTGGTTCGTCGACGACCCGGCGAAGTTCCCGAACGGCGTGTTCCTGGTGTTCGCCAACGTCTACGAGTTCACCGACGGCACCGCAGACCTCATGGCCTGCCCGGCGGCGGGCCTCGGCGGGTTCGACAAGCCGTGGCAGAACCCGGCCGAGCTCATCGACGTGATGGTCGGCTTCAACGAGCAGTTCATGAGCGTCGCCGTCGAGACCGGCACCGACATGATCTTCATGCTCGAGAACTTCTGCGGCCACGGCTTCAAGGCCGGCGACCCGAGCGCGCCGTGCTACCGCGGCCCGGGCCAGCAGAACTGGTTCGACCTCACCTGCATCCACCCCACGGCGCAAGGCCACACCGTCATCGCCGACCTGTTCACCGCGGTCATCGACGAATAGCGCGTTCGCCGCGAAAGTGCGCGGCGGGCGACGCGCGAAGCCGCGCATTGCGCGTTTTCGCACCCGGCCCTTCGGACGCGTCCGGTCGGGCGTACCGGCGCGCATCGGTCGCCGCGGGCTGCCGGGAGGGTTTGCGGGGGGCCAGGCGGGGTTGCTTGCCTTGGGATCCGGGCACGGCTATGCGTGCAAGGCCCAGCCCCCCGGACACCCCAATGACCGCCGTATCGCGTCTTTCGCCGCCCTACAACCCAAATCAACCCCTCCCTGACCCCGAAGCCGTGCTCGAGGTGCTGCAGCGGGAGATCAAGCGGTCGATGGGGGCCTCGTGGTGCCCGGCTCGCCCCGGCCGTACTTCATGCAGTACTCGCTGCGTCGGGTCCACGCGCTGCGCCTGCGGGCGGCCCACGGGGCGCTGCTGCGCTCGCGCGAGTCGACGGTCGGCCAGCTCTGGGCCGATGTCCGGGTCGGCAGCCACAAGTTCGACAACGTCATCGACGGCGGCCTCGGCGACCGCTCGGAGGAGCGTGAGAGCAGCGACTGGGTCGACGCGCCCGACGACCTCAACCTCCAGGCGCTGCAGATCGGGCTGTGGAAGCTGACCCAGATCAAGTTCGACGAGGCGCTGGAGGACTACTACGAGCACCGCAAGGCGACCGTCAGCGAGTTCCTGCGCGACGAGATCAGCTCCTTTACGCGCGAGCGGCCGGTCGTCCACAAGGAAGAGCTGCACCACGACCCGTTCCCGCGGGCTCAGTGGGAGAAGACGCTGGTCGAGCTGTCGCGGCGGTTCCTCGACCACCCGGAGGTCTACGACCCGAGCATCAGCCTGTCGGCCGAGCGGGTCCACCGCTGGCTGGTCACCAGCGAGGGGACGAGCGTCATCACCGAGGACGTGTACATCCAGCTCGGCATCGAGGGCTGGGTGCTGACGGAGGACGGGGTGTACGTCGAGGGCTCGCGCCAGCTGTACCTGCGGGCGGTCGACGAGGTGCCCGAACGCGCGCACCTCGAGCGCCTGCTGGCCGACGTGCTCGAGGAGCTGGCGGCGCTGCGGGCGGCCGACAGCCCGGGGGCGTTCATCGGTCCGGCGCTGCTGTCCGGCCAGGCCGCGAGCACGCTGTTCCACGAGGCGCTCGGCCACCGCCTCGAGGGCGAGCGGCTGATCGCCCGCGGCGAGAGCAAGACGTTCGCCCGCATGCGTGGCGAGCGGATCCTGCCCCGCGGGATCCAGGTGTTCGACGACCCGACGCTGACGCACTGCGGCCGGGAGCCGCTGTGGGGCCACTACCGCGTCGACGACGAGGGCGTGGCGGCCCGGCGCACGCTGCTGGTCGACGACGGGGTGCTGAAGGGCTTCCTGCAGAGCCGCTGCCCGATCCCCGGCAGCGACCACTCGAACGGCCACGGCCGCCACGACGGGGTCGAGCGGCCGATGGCGCGCATGGGCACCTTCGTGGTCGAGGGGGCGCCGGGCTCGGGCGAGTCGTGGGACGCGCTGCGGACCCGCCTCATCGAGCTGGCGCGGGCCCAGGGCCGCCGTCACGGGGTCATCATCCAGCGCGTGCTGGCCGGCGAGACGTCGACCTCGGACTACGACTTCCAGGCCTTCAAGGGCAGCCTCGCGGAGGTCTATCTGGTCGACGCCCAGACCGGCAAGGTCCGCCGGATCCGCGACGTCGAGCTGATCGGCACCCCGCTGGCCGCGCTGCAGAAGATCACGGCGTTCGGCCGCGACCGCGAGACCGACCAGGGCTACTGCTACGCCGAGAGCGGCTCGATCCCGGTCAGCGGGATCGCGCCGCCGGTCCTGCTGTCGGAGCTCGAGCTGCAGCAGAGCAGCACGACCGGCTACCACGACCCGCTGCTGCCGCCGCCGTTCGCCGACGACGGGTCGCGCGGCCGCAAGGGCGGGCTGCGCGAGCGCGGCAAGCGGAAGAAGCCCCTCAACTGAGGGGCCGCGCGCGCGGTGCTGCTCGTCCGGGGGGCGTCGGGCGGCGAGGTCGGGCGTCGGGGAGCGATGGCCGGGCCCGGCCGGTCCGGGAGGACCCGTTGCCGCCGGCGGCCGCCTCTGCGAGCCTCGCAGGGATGTGGCCGCTCGTGTTCGCCGGGCTGTTCCTGGTCTGGAACCTCCAGACCTCGCTGCGGATCGCCGCCGGCGACGCGGGGCCGGGCAGTCCGGTCTTCGGCCACGTCATGGGCAACCTCGCCTTGCTGGCGGTCGTCACCGGCGTGGCCTTCGTGCGGGCGGACGCGTCGCGGGCGGCGACGCCGTGGTGGCTGCTGCTGGCGACGATCGGGCTGACGGTGGGGCATCTCGCCGCGCTCGCCTGGCTGGAGCGGCGGGGGACGACGCGGCGGGAGCGGAGCCGGGGCATGAGCGCCGGGCTCGTCAGGCTGGAGCGGCCGGGGACGACGCGGCGGGAACGGAGCTGGGGATGAGCGAGCTGTACAGCATCCAGGTCGAGTCGGCGGCGGGCCGCGAGGTCGTCCTGCGGGTCACCACGGTGCATCCGGACGCCGGGCCGCCGCCGGACACCGCCGGCTTCGCGGTCGCGGTGCTGCTCGACCTGTGGTCGCTGCTCGATCGCGGGCTCGCGGGCCTCGTCGAGGGTTGTCCGCTCGAGCGGGCGGAGGCGCAGGCCCTCGCGCAAGACCCCGCGTGGGCCTCGCGTTGCCGGCAGCTGCGCGAGCTGGGCTTCGGCCGCCAGGTCGCCTGCACGACCGAGGAGCACGCGGCGCTCGAGGCGGCGATGCGGGCCGGCGAGCCGCTGCTGTTCCGCGGCGAGCCGGTCGGCGGGCTGCTCGGCTACGCCAATCAGGCCTACGTGTTCATCCCCGGCGACCCGATGGTGTTCGCCACCGCGGTGGCGCCGCTGGTGGCGGGGCACGCGGTCGACGAGCGCGAGTTCGACGAGGGCTACGAGGACTGGCCCGACGACCCGGAGAAGCTCCCGCGGGCCCGCGTCCGCCTGCAGGTCCACGACGCGGGCTGGCTCGGCTTCGTCCGCCCGGGCTGGCGCTGGGACTCCGGGGCGCACTGAACTCCCCGCGGGAGGTGCTCCGGCGGTCGACGCGTGCTTCGCCCGCACTGGCGCGACGGCGCTGACTTTGTCCTTGCGCCGGCTCCCGGCGGCGCTCAGGGCTCCCCATGAGCACGCGCTCGGACGGCCCGGCAGTCCGGCCGACTCTCGCGTCGGGTGGGGTCTGGTCGGCCCGGATCGCTGGCCCCGCGGCTCCAGGCCGATCGCCGGCGGGCGTCGGGCTCAGCGATCGCGCGGCGGATTCCCGGTCACGATTTCCGAGTAATCCCGCGTACGTGCGTCATAAGTTTTGAACGTCCACTCGAAGCCGGATCGCGCTGCCACGTAGCTCGGGCCGAGCGGGATCTTGCCGTCGCCGCCCGGCAGGTCGAGCACGTAGTGGGGCAGGCACAGGCCGCTGATGTGGCCGCGCAGGGCGGTCATCAGCTCGAGCCCGCGGTCGATGGTGGTCCGGAAGTGCGACAGGCCGCGGGTCGAGTCGCAGTGGTGGAGGTAGTAGGGGCGGATCCCGAGAGCGTAGACCAGCTCGCGGAACAGCGTCCGCAGGGCCTCTGCGTCGTCGTTGACGCCCTTCAGCAGGACGGTCTGGTTGAGCAGCATGAAGCCGGCCTCGCGCAGGGTGCGGGCGGCGGCGACGGTGGCCTCGGTGATCTCGCGGGCGTGGTTGAAGTGGGTGACCACGCAGACCATCAGGCGGCCCTTGAGCGCGGCCACCAGGCCCGGATTGACGCGCTCGGGCAGGACCACCGGGATCCGGGTGTGGAGGCGCAGCAGGCGGACGTGGCCGATGGCCTCGATCCGCCGCCGCAGCTCCTCCAGGCGCTCGTTGGCGAGGATCAGCGGGTCGCCGCCGGTGAGGATGACCTCGCGGATCTCGGGGTGCTCGGCGATGTAGGCCAGGGCCGGCTCGAGGGCGTCGATCGTGTAGGTCGCGGCGTCGTCGTCGGCCAGCGACTCCTTGCGGAAGCAGTGGCGGCAGTACACCGCGCACTGATAGGTCGGGTACAGCAGGACGCGGTCGGGGTAGCGGTGGGTCAGCCGTGCGACCGGGCTGTGGGCGGCGTCGCCGATCGGGTCCTCGCGCTCGCGCGGGTCGTGGACCAACTCCTCGGCGCTCGGGATGACCTGGCGGCGGATCGGGTCGCGCTCGTCGGCCCAGTCGATGAGCTCGAGGTAGCGGCGCGGCGCCTTGACGTTGAAGCTGGCGGCGGCCTCGGCGTCGCGGGCCCGGTCGGCGGGGGCGAGCGGCAGGCCGGCCAGATCGGCGGCCCGCCGCAGCTCCAGCCGCTTGCGAGGCGCGGGCGGGGCGGCCGCTGGCGAGCCGACGGAGGGCCCGGCGGCGACGGCGGTGGGAAGACCCGGTTCGCCGGGCGGGGCGGCGATGACTGCCAGACGACTCGATTCGCCGGCGGCGACGGCAAGACTCGGGGTCGTGGCCCTCGATGCTGCGAGCGGCAGGCGCGAATCGCCGGGGCTGGCGGTGACGGCAGGACTCGCGGTCGTGGGCCCCGGTGCTGCGAGCGGCAGGCTCGAATCGCCGGGGGTGACGGTGACGGCGTGACCGGACGCGCGGGGTCCCGGCCCCGGGCAGCGTGACGGGGTCGGTTCGCCTGGGTCCGGGCGCCCGGAATCGCTGCGCTGCGCCGCCTCCGCGTCGTCGTCCCGGTCGGCCACGATCGCGCGCAGGCTAGCCGCGGCGTCCGGGTGCGTCAACACGCGGGGGCGAGCTTTCGCTACCCTCGGCGGGTGCCTGTCGTCGAGCAGACGGTGTGGGACGGCGAGGTCGACGAGCAGCGCCGGATCGGCGTGATGCTCGACAGGATCTTCGTCGCCACCGCGGCGGCGATCGGCGCGGCGACCGTCTTCCAGGCGGCGAGCCAGGCGATCGATCCGCTGATGAGCCTCAACCTGGTGGTCATCGCGCTGTTCCTCGGCCTGCGCGTCGTGGTCCGCCGCGGCCACGTGCGGGCCGTCAGCGTCGGCCTGGTGGTGACGCTGTGGATCCTCGTGACGGTCGCGGTGTGGTTCGACGGCGGGCTCAAGAGCCCGTCGCTGGCGGCGTACCTGACGATCTTGATGCTGGCGGCGCTGCTGCTGCGCGGGGGCGCTGTGGGTCTATCTGGCGCTGTCGGCGGCGGCGGCGCTGGGGTTTGTGCTGGCCGAGAGCGCGGGGTGCTGCCGCCGCGGCAGTCGGTGGACACGCTGGTGCGGCCGTTCTTCGTCCACCTGATCCATTTGCTGGCGTCGGCGCTGTTCCTCTACATGGCGGTGGACAGCCTCGAGCGGGCGCGGGAGCGGGCGCGGCGCAATCAGGAGCGGGCGGCGACGCTGCTGTCCCAGCTCGAGCAGGAGAAGGAGCGCGCCGACGAGCTGCTGCACAACATCCTGCCCGAGCGGGTGGCCGAGCAGCTCAAGCAGAAGATGCACCCGATCGCGGAGCGCTTCGAGGCGGCGACGGTGCTGTTCGCCGACATCGCCGAGTTCACGCGCTTCGCGTCGGAGCGGCCGCCCGACGTGGTGGTCGAGCTGCTCAACGACATCTTCTCGCGCTTCGACGCGCTGGCCGGGGAGCGCGGGCTCGAGAAGATCAAGACGATCGGCGACGCCTACATGGTGGTGGCGGGGATCCCGACGCCGCGGGCGGATCACGCGGCGGCGATGGCCGAGATGGCGCTGGCGATGCGGGACGAGTTCGCGCGCTTCGTGGCCGCGCGCGAGCTCGCGCTCGGGGTGCGCATCGGGCTCCACTGCGGGCCGGTGGTCGCGGGCGTGATCGGCCGGCGGAAGTTCATTTACGACCTCTGGGGCGACACCGTGAACACCGCCAGCCGCATGGAGTCGCTCGGCCAGGTCGGCGAGATCCAGGTGTCCGAGGCGGTCGCCACGGCGCTGCAGGGCCGGTTCACGTGCCTTCCGCGGGGCAGCATCGCGGTCAAGGGCAAGGGCGAGCTGCAGGTGTTCTGGCTGCAGGGGCCGGTACAAAAGCCGGCAGTCGTGGGGTCTTGAGTCCTCACGTCGGTGGGGCAGGCGAAGGTGTGCATGGCGCTGCGCCGCGCCGGTGTACGCTGAGCCGGATGGACGAGGGGCTGCTGCGTTACCCCGACGTGCTCGCCTATCTCCGGCAGTTGGCCAGAGATCCGGCGTTCGGTCGGGTGCAGTACGTCACGGACCTCGGCGGCACGCTGCGCGCCGCGGTGATCGGGCGCGGCCGGGCGCGGCTGGCGATCGTCGAGGCGCTCGGCTTCGTGCCGCCGGAGTTCGACGTGGTGCTGGTGGTCGGCCCCGAGCGCTCGCTGGCGGCGGCGCTGGGGCGGATGCCGGCCCACCGCGCGCACGCGCTGGCGCTGCCGACCTCGCCGGCGCGGCTGCGGCGGGCCATCGACGAGGCGCTGCTGGCGGTCGAGGCCATCCTGCAGAGCCGCGTGGCCGATCAGCTGGTCGACGTCGGCCTCGCGCTCAACCGCGAGCGCGACCCACGGCGCGTCCTCGAGCTGATCGTCCGCCACGCGCGGGCGATCACCGGCGCCGACGCGGGCTCGATCTACGTGGTCGAGGACGACGGGGCGACGGTGCGCTTCCGCGTGGCCCACAACGACTCGGTGGCCGCCGACCTGCGCGACCACACCCTGCCGGTGTCCGACGCGTCGGTGGTCGGGGCGTGCGTCCTGAGCGGGCAGATCATCAACCTCGAGGACATGTACTCGGAGACAGGTCGCACCGCGCTCGGCCGCACGTTCGCCCACGACCGCTCGTTCGACGAGCGCTTCGGCTACCAGACGCGCTCGCTGCTGACGGTGCCGATGCGCGCGCCGGAGGGCCAGGTGATCGGCGCGGTGCAGCTGATCAACGCCAAGGACGGGCGCCACCCGCTGGCCTGGCCGGCCGACTTCGGCCGCCGCACCCGGCCGTTCTCGGCCGCCGACGAGCGGGTCTGCCTGGCGCTGGCGACCCAGGGCGCGGTCGCGCTCGAGAACGCCAACCTGTACGCGGAGGTGCAGGCGCTGTTCGAGGGCTTCGTGCGCGCGAGCGTGACCGCGATCGAGCAGCGCGACCCGACCACGAGCGGCCACAGCCAACGCGTGGCCGACCTGACGGTGGCGCTGGCGAAGGCGGTCGACCGCTCCGACGGGCCGCTGGCGGCGGTGAAGTTCACGGCCGACGACCTGCGCGAGATCGAGGTCGCGGGGCTCCTGCACGACTTCGGCAAGGTCGGGGTCCGCGAGCACGTGCTGGTCAAGGCGAAGAAGCTGTTCGACTGGGAGCTGACGCTGGTCGAGGAGCGCCTCGACCACCTGCGCACCGCGGCGCGGCTGCGGCTGGCCGAGCGCGAGCTGATAGCGATGCGCGACGGCTCGATCGACGTCGAGGCGGCGCGGCGGGCGTTCACGGCGGAGCTGCTGCAGATCGAGCGCTGGCGCGAGGTGGTGCGCCGCGCCAACGAGCCGGCGCTGCTGCCCGAGGCGGTCGAGGCCGAGATCCACGAGGTCGCGGCGGCCCGCAGCCACACGCCCGACAAGGTGCTGCGGATCCTCGACGACGCGCACCTGACGGCGCTGCGAGTGGCCCGCGGCAGCCTCACCGAGACGGAGCGCTCGGAGGTGCAGAACCACGTGCGCCACACGTTCGAGTTCCTGCGCCAGATCCCGTGGGGCCAGCGGCTGAGGCGGGTGCCCGAGATCGCCGGGATGCACCACGAATACATGGACGGCAGCGGCTATCCCCGCGGCGCCGCGGCCGCGGCGATCCCGATCCAGGCCCGGATGATGACGGTGGCCGACATCTTCGACGCCTTGACCGCCGCCGACCGCCCGTACAAAAAAGCGGTTCCCGTGCAAATGGCGCTCGACATCCTCCACGCCGAAGCCCGCTCCGGCAAGCTCGACCCAGTGGTGCTCGAGGTGTTCGTCGGCGCGCGAGTCTACGACCGCCTCGACCTGTCCGGAGGCCGCAAGTGAGCACGCGAGGGCGACATATTTCGAGAGGGTCGCGAGGCGACGCGGTGACCGGCGAGAGGCAAATCGACGCCAGCGCAATCGAAGACGCGAGCGACGCGGAGGCAGCCCGCGACGAGGCGGATGGCGACGAGGCGTTCGCGGACGAGGCGGAGGCCAGCTCCGGCGAGGAGGACGGCTCGGGCGAGGATGCCGACGGCTCCGACGACGAGGATGACGACGGCGACGACGAGGACGACGCGTTCGACGGAGCTGACGACCTCTCCGACGAGGAGGACATGTCCGAAGAAACAGACGACAGGTCGGACGATGGGGATGATGCCCTCGATGACGAGGCCGGCGCTTCCGATGAAGGGGACGGCGACGGCGAGGACGAGAACGACGGGTCCGACGAAGGGGACGATGACGCGTACGCGGACGATGCGTCCGACGACGAGGACGACGATGCGTACGCGGACGACGCGTCCGACGACGAGGACGACGATGCGGACGCGGACGGCGGTTCCGACGACGAGGTCGACGATGCGCACGCGGACGCCGATGCGGACGCGGATGGCGAGGTCGACGATGCGGACGCGGACGACGCGGACGACGATGACGGCGATGCGGACGCAGGAGACCTCTCCGACGACGAGGACATCGATGCGTACGGGGACGACGCGTCCGACGCCGAGGACATCGATACAGACGCGGATGACCTCGCCGACGAGGACGACGACGATGCGGACGCTGACGAGATCGACGATGCGGACGCGGACGACAGCTTCGACGACGAGACGGGCGTAGCCGCGGACGGCACTTCGGACGCGAGCGATGCTTCCGATGACGAGATTGACGCGGACGCCGACGGATCCCTCGAGGATGAGGACGGCGACGAGCCCGCGGACGACGAGGCGGAGTTCGCAGACGCGGACGACGGGCCCGGCGCTGACGAGCTCTCCGAGGCTGATGACGAGGAAGCCGAGGCCGACGCCGACGACGCAGAGGGCGAGCTGGACGCCGATGACATGTCCTCCGCGCCAGGTCGCGGCCGGATCCGCTTCACCGTCGCACCGCGGCGCAAGGTCCCGCGATGGTTCGTGCAGGCGCTGGCGCGGCGGGTGGCTCGCGCCGCGCGGCGGCTCGGGATCGGCGCCGACGCGGCGGTGACCTGCCACCTCGTCGACGACCCGGCGATCGCCCGGCTCAACGCCGAGCACATGGGCAAGGTCGGGCCGACCGACGTGCTGTCGTTCCCCGCCGGGCCGCTCGGGCCGGACGAGGCTTTCGGGGGGTCGCGGGCGACGTCGTGATCAGCGTCGACGCGATCCGGCGCCAGGCGCGGGCTCGCCTGGGGATCTCCAGCATGACCGAACGGACAGGTGTCAAGCGACAGGTCCTTTGGGGCCTGGTCATCGAGACCGGTCCGAAGGAGCCTGTCCTCCCGGACATGCTCGAAAATCCGCCGAGGCCGCGGCCGCGATCGACGAGGCCACCGTGCTCGCGGTCCACGGCCTGTGCCACCTGCTCGGCCACGACCACGGCGGGCGGGGCGAGGCGCGGGCGATGCACCGGGCCGAGCGCCGCGCGCTGCAGGCAGCAGACACCCCGGACGTGCCCCGGCCGTACGGCATCGACGCGCGCCGGGAACGGCGCGGGAGGCGGGTGCGGTGACGACACCGCGGCCGTACGGCATCGACGCGCGCCGGGAGCGGCGCGGGAGGAGGACGCGGTGACGACACCGGTGATCGTGGTTCACGGCGGGGCGGGCACGGTGGCCGAAGACCTGCGCGCGTCGGCGGTGACCGGCACGCGCGCGGCCGCGGCGGCGGGGCAGGCCGTGTTGCTGGCGGGCGGCAGCGCCGAGGCGGCAGTGATCGCGGCCGTGCGCACGCTCGAGGACGACCCGGGCTTCAACGCCGGTCGCGGCGCGTGCATGAACGCCGACGGCGTGTTCGAGGCCGACGCCGCGATCATGCGCTCGCGCGACCTGCGGTCGGGCGCGGTCGCGGGGGTCCGCGAGGTCCGCGACACCATCCTGCTGGCGGCGCTGGTGATGAACGAGACCCGCCACTGCCTGCTGGTCGGCGACAACGCGGCCCGCTTCGCGCGCGAGCGCGGGGTCGGTCATTTCGGCCGCGAGGAGGTGTGGACCGCCAAGGCCGAGGCCCACTTCGCTGCCGTGCGCGCCGGCCAGCAGCTCGACAACCGCGCGGACACCGTCGGCGCGGTCGCCCTCGACGCTCGCGGCGAGCTGTGCGCGGCCGGCTCGACCGGCGGGGTGCTCTACAAGTTGCCCGGTCGCGTGGGCGACACGCCGATGGTCGGCTCGGGCCTCTACGCCCACCCCGAGCTCGGCGCCTGCGCGACGACCGGCCTGGGCGAGGCCATCTTGACCCACGTGCTCGCCTACGCGGCGCTGCAGCGGGTCCGCGGAGCCGCCGGCGAGGCGGTCACGCCGCTGGCCGCGGGCCTGGTGCGCGAGGTGTCGTCGCGCTGGGACGGGGCCGCCGTCGGCTTGATCCTGCTCCGTCCGGACGGCACCGCCGCGGTCGTCCACGCCAGCGAGCACATGAGCTGGGCGATCGCGCGAGGCGACGCAGCGGTCGACGCCGGCCTGTCCGTCTGACCCGGGTCGCATGGCCCGCTGCGAGGAGGTCGGGCGCTGCGCAGGTCCGGTGACGCGGCTGAACTCGTGGACAGGCGCCGGCAGGTGAGCTGCCCCAGGGGCGGCCTGCAGCCGGCGGGCGCCGATCTGGGCACTGGACGCCGGGGCAGGGGCCCGCCTATAACCGGCGGGTGCTCCGCTGCGCGTTGATCGTCGCCCTGGCCGCACCGCCGGCCGCCGGTCCGAGCGCGTCCGGGGTCCCGTGGGGCCCGCTGCCGGGGCAGCCGGCGCCGCCGGCCGGCGACGCCAAGGGACAGGTCCCCGGGGACATGTCGCCGGAGACAGGTGCATCGGAGCAGGTCCCCAAGGACAGCTCCGCCGCGCCGCCCGGCGAAGCCCCCGCGCCGACCGTCGCGCCGATGGGCCCGAGCGGCCCGGCGCCGGTGGTGGTGCCGCCGCCCGAGCCGGGCGAGGCCACGCTGGAGCTGTCGGGCGCGGGGCAGGGCGGGCAGGTCATCGTGACCTCGCCGCGCGGCAAGCTGCTCGGGTCGTACGCCGTGGGGCCCGGCCAGACGATCCTGCTGCGCGGGGCCCCGGGCGAGTACGTGGTCCGCAGCCCGACTGCGCCGCACGGCCTGGTGGTGCCGGTGGTCGACCGCACGCACGTGCAGGTCGGGCCGACGGGGCTGGCGGTGGTGCGCGACGAGGGGCCGTCGCCGGGTCCGGTGGTGCGCATCGGCCGATCCACCGCCGCGCGCGACGGCAACTGGCGCCGCCCGGTCGCGCCGATCCTGTCGGCGCTGGTGCCCGGCCTCGGCCAGATGGTCAACCGCGAGTACGCGCGCGGGGCCGGCTTCCTGCTCGGGACCCTGTCTCTCGGGGCAGGTGCCCTCGGCCTCGCGCTCACGCGCGACCCGTCCGACGCGGCCACGCCCGGCGCCCACGGCCGCACCTTCGCCGCCGACGTCGTCGGCGCGGCCGGCCTCGGGCTTTTGACCGGCGGCCTGCACCTCCTCTACATGGCGCAGGTGATGGACGCCTACGCCGGCGCGATCGGCAAGCGCACGCCGAAGCCGCACACCCGCCACAAGGTGTCGCTCGAGCTGCGACGAATGGCCACTGTGGGCATGCGCGCCGGCGATCCGGCGGCCCAGCTGTACGCCGACTGGAACGTCGGCGTGCTGGGCCAGGTCGCGCCGCGCTTCAGCGTGGGCCTGACCGACCTCGGCCTCAAGTTCGGCCCCGGCCGGGCGGCCCTGCAGGGCGGGCCGCGGCTGCAGTACCGTGTGCTCGAGCGCGGGCGCGTGTGGCTGTCGCTGGCGGCCGGGGCGATCGTCCAGGGCGCGTTCGCCAGCGGCGGGCCGGCGGCCGTGCCCGAGGGCGAGAAGCCGCCGCGCACCGCGGCGGTCGCCGCCATCCCGTACGGCCAGCTCGACCTGCGGCTGTTCATCCTCGACCGCTGGTCGATCGACATCGTCCCGCGGATCAGCGCCCCGCTCGGCGCCGCCCGCTACTACCGCGGAGACGGCGCGATCCCCAAGCACGCGATCACGCTCGAGCTCGGCACCGGGATGGGGGTGTACTTCTGATGCTGGCCTTGAGGACCTGGCTCTCGGGACAGTGGCTTTCAGGACATGTCCGCACGGTCATGTCGGCCGCGCTCGCGGCCAGCCTGGTCGGCTGCGTGTTCGGCTACCGCAGCGAGGCCGAGGTCGAGGCGACCTGGCCGCTCACCGACGTGCAGGCGGTGCGGGTGTCCCTGCCGGACACGCCGCTGACGGTGGTCGGCGACCCGATGGCCACCGGCCTCGAGCTGCGCGGCGAGTGGCGGGCCGCCGGCGGCAGCGAGAAGGTGGCGAAGGCCAACGCGCGCACGCCGCGGCTCGTGTTCGACGTGACCGGCGGGTTCGCGCGGCTCGGCGCGGTGGTGCCGCTGGCGGTCGACGACCAGGTCGACCTCGAGGTCGAGGAGATCCGGCTGCCGCCCACGCTCGACCTCGAGCTGCAGACGGGGCTCGGCGACGTCGACGTCGTCGGCGTGGTCGGCAACATCGGCGTCGACGTCGACATCGGCGACGTCGATATCGACGGCGGGGACGGCGGGGTCGCGGTGCGCACCGGCGACGGCCGGGTGCGCGTCGAGTCGGCCGGTAACATGGACCTCCGCACCCGCCACGGCACCGTCGAGGTGTGGCAGGCGGGCGCGGGCGGCAACGACGTGGTGGTCCGCGCCAGCGGCGACGTGCGCGTGTGGCTGCGCTCCGACGCCGACCTCGACCTCGACCTCAAGGGCGAACAGATCCGCGTCCAGACCGGCACCGTGTCGACGATCACCAGCGGCTCGTTCCGCCGCGCGGTCGGCGGCGGGCACGTGAAGATCTGGCTCGACGCCGGAGCGGGTCACGTCGAGGTCCGCCTCGGCGAGCCCGAGATGCCGTGAGGCGCCGCGAGGCGAGCGTCGGCGCGGTGATTCCGCAGGGCCCCGCACGAACGGGCAGGGCGGGCGAGCACGTCCTGGCGGCGAGGCTGCGTGAACCGCTCCCGGGCCCGCCTGGGCGGCCGCCGGCCGGGGGCGACGGCGGCGCAGCGTGACGCGTCGCCGGGCCCGGTGCGCTCAGGCTTGCGAGCAGGCCGGCGCCCGTGCTAAACGCTTCGCCGCTCCTCGCGCCAGAGTGGCGAAATCGGTAGACGCGGCGGACTCAAAATCCGTTGAGGTAGCCCCTCGTGTCGGTTCGAGTCCGACCTCTGGCACTCTCGCGGGCTTCGTGCCAAAACGATCCCGTGCCCATCGATGTCGTGCGACCGCCGGCTGAACGGTCCCCTGCTGGGTTGGCCGGCCTCTCGCGTCATCTGCTGTGCGCGGTGCCGCAGCTCGTCGATCCCAACTTCGTGCGCTCGGTGGTCCTCATCATCGACCACTCGGACAAGGGCGCGTTCGGCCTGGTGATCAACCACCGGCTGCCGACGACGATCGCCGAGTTCGCCGACGCGGTGACCCTGCGCTGGGAGGGGCCGGCCGATCAGGGGTTGCGCCTCGGCGGTCCGGTCGAGCCGGTGCGCGCGTTCCTCCTCCACGATCAGTCGCAGTGGGACCCGCTCGCCGAGGACGTCGCGCCCGGAGCGTTCCTCACCGCCTCGCTCGAGGGCGTGCGCCGCGTCAGCGACAACCGCTTCGGCGGGGCAGGCCGCAACTACCTGGTGTTCCTCGGCTACGCCGGCTGGGGCCCGGGCCAGCTCGAGTCGGAGATGGCCCAGGGCAGCTGGCTGGCGGTGCCCCTGCGCGAGCCCGCCAGTGACGCCCCCGGGGTCCCGGTGCCGTGGCTGTTCGACACCGCGCCCGAGGTCATGTGGCACGACGCGCTCACGACCATGGGCATCGACCCGGCGCGGCTGATCGGCGCAAGCGTCGGCTCGGGCCGCGCCCCGCAGGCGTGAGCAGGGGTACCCTCGCATGACATGTCTCGCAGGGCATGTCGATGGGTGCATGTCTGTTTGTTCATGTCAGAACAGACATGCTCATGAAGACATGTCCTTTCGAGCAGGGTCCCGTATGGGCAGCCCACACGCTCAGCGGTCGTGCAGGCGGGTGCCGAGCGGGCGGCGGTCCTCGTCGCGCAGGCCGACGAGCACGCTGTCGCCGGCCTCGGCGAGGGCGAGCTCGCCGTAGCGGGCCGCCTCGAGCGTGCGGCCCTCGCCTTCGGGGAACAGGAACGTCTCGGCGCCGAGGCTCACCTCGCTGCCGCGCTTGTGGTAGCGCAGGCGCAGCTCGCCGGGGGCCAGCGGGCGGCCGTCGTCGACGCGGACGAACTGGGCCACGCCGTCGAGGTCGCGGGTGACGATCAGCACCCCGCGCGGCGCCATGCTTTCGACGTCGTGCAGCTCCCGCACCAGCGCGTAGCGCAGCTCCATGTAGTCGCCCTGCATCAGCGAGCGCGGGTCGACCGGCGCGAGCCGCAGCAGCACCGTCTCGCCGGAGGCCAGCACCTGCTCCTTCTGCACCACGACGTAGCCGGGGATCGCCAGGCCCAGGCCGAGCGCCAGCGACAGCCAGCGCAGGTCGCCGATCCGCGCCGCCAGCGGGCGCGCCCGGCCCTCGCGCGGGCGGTCGGCGGTGCGGCGTAGCAGCCCCGCCAGCAGCAGGAACAGCGCGCCGTGGCTGACCGCCACGATCGACTTGTTCAGCAGCGTCGAGCCGTGCTCGTAGTACCAGAAGAACAGGAAGCTGCCGATCGCGGTCAGGCCGAGCAGGCGCAGGTTCAGGCTGGCGCGCAGCTGCCCGAGCAGCAGCAGCGTCAGTCCGGCGCTGAGGCCCGGGGTGTCGAGGCCGAGCAGGGCCGTCAGCCAGATGCCGGCATAAGCGGCTCGCTGGGCCCCGCCGCGCAGCTCCGGCCGCTCGCGCCCCGCCTGCACGATCAGCCAGGTCGACAGCGCCGCCCAGCCGGCCGACAGCAACATCGCGTCGGCCGCCCACGCCCCGAGGAACATCGGCAGCGCGTCCGCGTCGCCGCCATCGTGGCGGCCGCCGGACCCGATCGTGATCGGGGCCCACACCGCCAGCGGCAGCGCGTAGGCCAGCGGCTGCCACAGCCGCCCGAGCCGGGCCGTCAGCGGCGCCTGCAGCACCCACAGGGCGCAGATACATGCCCCGAAGAACAGGGCCAAAAGACCATGTCCGAACGCCTCGACGCGCACCTCGGCCGCCAGCACCAGCAGCGCTCCGGCGCCGACCAGGACCGAGACCACGCCGATGGCGAGGTCGCGCACCAGCCACACCGTCAGCGCCTGGAGCAGGAGCGTCGCCACGCACAGGCTCTCGTCGTCGCCGATGACCTCGCCCAGGCTGGCGAGGATCAGCACCTGGCCGCCGATGGTGGCGATCCAGCGCAGCTGCAGCTCGAGCAAGGTGGCCGAGCCGCGCGCGAGCACGGCCGCCAGGCCGAGGCCGGCCGCGCCGAGCGCGAGGCCGAGCGGCACGACCTCCGTGATGTCCATCTGCACGAGGAAGATCGCCAGGAGCAGCGCCCCGAGCCACACCGACACCGAGGCGCCGGCCTGCTGCAGCCGCAGGCCCTCGCCCGTGAGCCCGGCCAGCGCGTCGCGGGTCCGCTGCCCCAGCGGGGTGGCCGCGTCGAGCGCGGCGCGGTCGACCAGGCCCTCGTCGGCCAGCTGCTCGAGCAGCGCTCGCGTGCTCACGACGCGTCCTCCTCGCGCTGCCGGCGGGCCCGGAACCACTCGCCGCCGGCGTAACCCTGCGCGCTGAGCAGCAGGCCCATGATGAGGAGCCCGCCGATCTCGGCGTCGAGCACGTCGAACACCAGTTTGCCCTCCGCGACCGTGAGCAGGCCGAACAGCTGCGCCACCGCCAGGCGCTCGAGGCCGAAGTCACCCTGCTGCCGGCCGATCCTCAGCATCACCAGCGGCAGGCCCAGCGCCAGCAGCAGCGCCACCACATGTCCGAAGGGCCAGCCCTCCAGCACGATCGCCGCCGCCCCGTGGGCGAAGGCGATGCACCAGCCGAGGGTCAGCGCGACCAGGCCGATCGCGTCCCCCGGGCCCCGGCGCACCCGGCGGTCCAGCGCCAGCGCGGACAGGGCGGCGGCGCCGGCGAGGCTGGCCCAAAGACCCGGTGACTCGAACGGGTGGCTGCCGAGCGCCTGACCGATCCACAAGTAGTTCGTCACCACCCCCAGCAGCAGCGCCGTGATCCACGCGCCGGCGAAGCGGGTCGCCAGCGCGTAGCCGGCCAGCACCACCGACCAGGCGAGGAACAGCTCGAACGCGTCGGCGCCGGTCTGGTAGACCTGGCCGACCAGGGCCAGCATCGGCCCGAACAGCAGCCCGCCGGCCAGCGCCGCGGCCCGCCCGCTGAGCTTGTCGAGGCCGATCCAGCCGCCCGCCAGGGTGGCGGCGGCCATCGCCGCGGCGGCCAGGCCGATCCGCGCCTGCGGGGTGAACACGTCCCAGTTGGCGGCCACGAAGAAGATCGCGCCGGCGACCACCAGCACCGTGCCGAGGATGATCAGGTGGAAGCGCGCGAACCCGTACCACGCGTCGGCGGTGGGCTTGCGGCCGATCAGCTCGAGCGAGCGCTCGAGGGCCGCGGGGTCGAGCACGCCGGCCGCTGCGAGCGCGTGCAGGCGAACTGCGAGCGGCGGGCCGGCGAGCGGGTCAGTCACGCCGGCGACACTAGCACGGCGATCCGCGGGCCGCGACGGCCGCTCGCCCGGCCTGGGGCTCGGGAGCGGGGCGCGGAGGACGGCGTCACACCGGACGGGGACGGCCTCACAATCCGGGGAATAGATCGGCGGCTGCGGAGTCGCGCGAGCATGACCTGGCGCAAGAGACATGTCGTCTCGCTGGCCCCCGCGCGCGGAGGTCTGGCGCCCTCGCGCTCGCGCGCGAGCCGACGCGAACCCGTGCGCGCCGGCGGACGTCGGGCTCGGCTATCGTCGCCGCATGCGACCCGCGAAGATCGCGACCTTGTGGACCGCGCTGGCGCTCGTCGGGTGCGGCGGCGAGAAGGGCGAGACCCTCGCCACCGACACCGGCACGAGCGAGGCCTCCTCGACCACCGCGTCCTCCGGCGCGAGCGAGACGAGCACCTCGTCGGCCGATCCGACCGGGGCCCCGACGACCACCGCGACCTCGACCAGCGCGACCGCGACGAGCACCGATCCCGGCACGACCGCGACCACCGACGTGCCCGACACCGGCGATCCGGGCGTCCCGAGCTGCGGCAACCCGATGCACTTCGCCTTCGGCAAGGAGCCGACCACGCTGATCTACGTGGCGACGAGCGGCGCCGACGGGCCCGACTGCGGCGCCAAGGACAGCCCGTGCCAGACCGTCGAGGCCGCGGCCGCGAAGGCGACCCCGGGCACCGGCATCCGCCTGCTCGGCGAGACCTTCGGCCCCGACATCTTCGTCAGCGACCTCGCGGGCACCGCCGACGCGCCGATCTGGATCGGCGGCGAGTTCGGCCAGTTCCCGACCATCGCCGGCGGCGGCGAGGGCCTGCACCTGTCGCGCGTCCGGCACGTGGTCATCCACGACCTCGCGATCATGGACGCGACCGCCAACGGCATCAACGTCGACGACGGCGGCGCGGTCGACGATCCGGAGGCCACCCGCTTCGTCGCGTTCGAGCGCCTCTTCATCCACGACATCGGCGAGGGCGGCAACCAGGACTGCCTCAAGCTCTCGGGCGTCAACGACTTCTGGGTCCTCGACAGTCAGTTCGAGCGCTGCGGCGCCGGCGGCAGCGCCATCGATCACGTCGGCTGTCACCGCGGGCTCGTCCTCGGCAACCTGTTCGCCGACAACGGCGGCAACGCGGTGCAGACCAAGGGCGGCAGCGAGGACATCGAGATCCGCGGCAACACCATGCTCGACTGCGGCCAGCGGGCGGTGAACATGGGCGGCTCGACCGGCTTCGAGTTCTTCCGCCCGCCGCTGACGCAGGACGGCGACAACGCCGAGGCCCGCAACATCCGGGTGGTCTCCAACCTGATCCAGGGCGGGGAGACGCCGCTGGCGTTCGTCGGCTGCGTCGACTGCCTGGCGGCCCACAACACGATCATCCGCCCGCAGCACTGGCTCTTGCGGATCTTGCAAGAGACGGTGACCGATCAGCAGTTCACGTTCGCGCCGGCGAGCAACGGGCGGTTCGTCAACAACCTGGTGGTGTTCGACCGCGCCGACATCTCGACGTACGTCAACATCGGCGGCGACACTGCGCCCGAGACGTTCACCTTCACGACCAACCTCTGGTACGCCGCCGACGCGCCCGATCAGTCGAGCCCGGCGGGCGACCTGCCGGTCCCCGAGACCGGGGCGATCGCGGGCGAGGACCCGCTGCTCATCGACCTCACCGACAACTTCTATCCCACCCCCGCCAGCCCGGCGGTCGGCTCGGGCACGCCGCTGCCCGAGGTCGCGGCCGACCGCAACTACGGCTGCTGGAACGACCCCCCGAGCCGCGGCGCCTACGAGCTGATCCGGTGACGGGGCAGGGTGGACGCCGATCTGTCCCGAGAGGCAGCTGTCGCCGAGCTGTCCCGCGGGACAGGTTCACACGCAGGCCGCCGCCGTCTTGAGCAGCTCGCTGTAGGCCTCGGCGTCGAGCAGGGTGGTGAACTCGCTGAGGTCGGGCGGGCGCAC
Organism: Nannocystis pusilla; assembly: GCF_026626665.1. Lineage (GTDB taxonomy): Bacteria > Myxococcota_A > Polyangia > Nannocystales > Nannocystaceae > Nannocystis > Nannocystis pusilla. The sequence continues at coordinate 2,730,942 of NZ_JAPNKE010000002.1, read as the reverse complement.
CGCGATCATCCAGCCCTCGCCGTAGCAGTCGTCGCTGATCGTCGCGGGCGCGAGGTCGAGGCCCTCGTGGACGCGGACCACCGCGCCGGACAGCGGCGTAAACAGCTCGATCTCTGCCTTGGCGCTCTCGAGCACCGCGAAGCACTGGCCGGGCGCGAGCTCGTCGCCGGGCTGGACGCGGAGGGCGAAGTCGGTGATCTCGCCGAGCTGGTCGAGCGCGCGAGCGCTGATCCCGACGAGCACGCTGTCGCCGTCGAGTTCGGCCCAGACGTGGTTACGGGCGTAGCGACGGGGGTGGATGGGGGGCATCGGGACCGCGTTTATCCCACGCGAGCGTGGCGCCAGCAACGTCCGGCCGAGCCCGGTGGACGTCCAGCGGCGCGCGGTCGTGGCGAGCTGCACCGCGATCCCGAGCAGGGCCAGCGCGGCCCACGCGACGACCTCGGGGATGGCATCGGGCAGGGCGCCGGTCCAGGGCAGGGCGGTGAGGTCGGTGAGCCAGCGGACGGGGCTCTCGGCCATCACCTCGGCGCTGCGCACCACCAGGGCCGCGCCCGTGATCGCGGTGGCGACGATCAGCACCACCCGCGTCACCACCACGCTGGCGCTGCCGGCCACGCACGCGAGCAGCAGCTGGACCTGCCACGAGACCCCGCCGACCACCGGCGCGACGGCCCAGGTCAGCAGCAACGCCGCGACCGCGCCGATCACGAACACGCCGATCCGGAAGTACGCCAGCACCGCCCCCAGGCCGAGCAGGCCGGCGCCGACCTGCATCAGGCTGGCCGTGAGGACCTGTCCCGGAAACCAGATCTCGGCCAGCGCGGACCCGGCGCCGACGCCGAACACCAGGCCGTAGATGCCGAGCACCAGCGGGAACAACCTGTAACCGGCGATGCAGTGCACGAGCCCCACCAGGAGCGCGACGACGGGGGGCAGACCGAGCGGCACGCGTGGACCCTAGCGACCGCGGCCGTACAGGGCAAAATAACGGCCGGCCGCGGCCGGCCGTCGTGGCTTGCGATCCTCGCCTGCGGTCCTCCCGGAGGCCGTCGTGCGGGCGGCGAGCCCATCCGTGACGGGCGCCCTCACGAAGAGAGGTCGCGGGGTCGTGACCGGCTCGTCACCCGCCTGACCGGCAGGGCCGTTCGCCCCGGCCTCCCCGTCAGGATGTTTCACCGTTCGCTGCGAGGACGGACACATCGGGGTTGACCCCCGTCGCCTGCGGTCGTGGTATGGCTGGACGACAGCGCCATGCGCTCCATCCTCCTGATCGCACTCCTGGCCGTGGCACCGCTCGCCTGCGGCGGCGAGGCCGGAGCCGGCGGTCCCGGGGTCCGGGCGGCCCCGGCAAGGGTCGCCGCGGCGGCGAGGCCGAGGCGCTCGCGGTCGCCGTCACCACGCTGTCGCCGGCGACCATCGAGCGTCACTACCGCGGCGCCGGCACCCTGCGGGCCCTGCGAGCCGCCGACCTCGTCGCGCTGCAGCCCGGCGTGGTGCTCGACCTGCGGGCCGAGGAGGGCGACAGCGTCGCCGAGGGGCAGCTGCTGGCCCGCCTCGACGGCCGCGCCTATCAGCTGCAGGCCGCGCGCGACAAGCTCAGCGCCCAGAACGCGGCCAAGGAGCTGCAGCGGCTCGAGCAGCTGAGCGGCCTCTTGTCGCGCGAGGAGCTCGACAAGCAGCGCTACGCCGCCGAGTCGGCGCTCGCCAGCGCCCAGGTGTCGCGCCACCAGGCCTCGCAGACGACCGTCTCGGCCCCGTTCGCCGGCACCATCACCCGCCGCCACATCGACGTCGGCAACCTCGCCACCACCTCCAGGTCGCTCTACACGATCGCCGATCTCAGCGCCCTCGACCTCGAGCTGCACGTGCCCGAGCGCGAGGCGAGCGCGGTCCAGGCCGGAGCGCCGGCGATCGTCGAGCTGCAGGACGGCACCCGTTTCGAGGCGAAGGTCGAGCGGCGCGCGCCGGTCGTCGACCCGCTGACCGGCACCGTGAAGTTCATCGTCCGCGCCCGCAACTTCCCCGCCGGCGCGGTGCCCGGGGCGTTCGCGCGCGCGACCCTGCGCGTGGCCATCCGCGAGTCGGCCCCCAGCGTGCCGCGCAGCGCGATCGTCGAGGTCGAGGGCAAGCCGCACGTGTACGTGGTCGAGGACGGGCGGGCCCGCCGACGTCCGGTCGAGCTCGGGCTCGTCGGCGAGGAGCGGGCGGAGATCCGCGGCGGCGTGGCCGAGGGCGCCCAGATCGTCGTCGACGCCGGCACCGGCATCGCCGAGGGCATGCCCGTGCGGGCCGTCGGCGAGGGCGCGGGCAAGGCCGGCGCGGGCAAGGCCGAGGGCGGCGCGGGCAAGGCCGAGGGCGGCGCGGGCAAGGCCGACAGCGCCGCGCCGGGCGGTGCCGCGGGTCAGCCGGCGCAGGCCGAGGCGGGCCAGGCCGCGGCCGCCGGTGTGTCCGCGGGGGCAGGTCCTTCAGGCCAGGTCCCCGAGGCCAGGTCCGAAGAGTCAGGCGCCAAGGGCCAGGTCCCCGAGGCCAGGGTGCAAGAGACAGGTCCGAAAGGGCAGGCAGCCGCAGCGGCGCCAGGGGCCGGTGACGGGCGAGGCGCGGCCGCGCGGCATGGTCGCGGGCGCGGTCGGGCGGCCGGTCACGACCACGATGGTGCTGGTCGCGCTGGTCGTGTTCGGCCTGGTGGCGCTGACCCGGCTGCCGCTGGCGCTGCTGCCCGACCTCAGCTACCCGAGCGTCACCGTCCGCACCGAGATGCCGGACGCGGCCCCGCAGGAGGTCGAGGAGCTGCTGACGCGGCCGGTCGAGGAGCTGGTCAGCGCGGTGCCCGGGGTGGTGCAGGTCGAGTCGGTCTCGCGCGAGGGCGTCAGCGAGGTCGTGCTCGACTTCGGCTGGGGCACCGACATGGACCGCGGCCTCGACGACGTGCGCGAGAAGCTCGACCGCGTAAACCTGCCGACAGGCGTGCAGCGGCCGGTGGTGCTGCGCTACGACCCGGCGCAGGAGCCGATCCTGCGCCTGGCGCTGGTCTCGAGCGACAACATGCGCCCGGCCGAGCTGTGGAGCTGGCCGACCGCCGGGTCAAGCGCGCGCTCGAGAAGATCCCAGGGGTCGCGGCGGTGCAGATCCACGGCGGCGACAAGGAGGAGATCCGCGTCGAGATGGACCCGCAGCGGCTGGCGGCCCTGCGCGTGACCGCCGACGATGTGGCCCAGGCGATCCGCCGCGACAACGTCAACCGCCCGGGCGGCGCGCTGTCGGAGCAGAAGAGCCGCTACCTGCTGCGCACGGTCCACGAGGCCCGCGCGCCGGCCGAGCTCGAGGAGGTCGTGGTCCGCAGCCGCGACGGCGCCGAGCTGCGCCTGCGCGACGTCGCCGACATCGCCCGCGTGCCGGTCGAGCGCGAGAGCTGGCGCTGGTGGCCGGCCGCGAGGCGGTCGAGCTGGCCGTCTACCGCGAGGGCGACGCCAACACCGTGGCGGTGTCGCAGGCGGTCCAGGGCGCGCTGCCCGAGCTGTCCCTCGGGTCAGGTCAAAAGGTGCTGGTGCTCAGCGACCAGGCCGCCTTCATCGAGTCGGCGATCGCCGAGGTCCAGAGCAACACCCTGCTCGGCGGGGCCCTGGCGGTGCTGGTCCTGCTGTTCTTCCTCCGCGACCTGCGGGCCACCCTGGTCATCGCCGCGGCCATCCCGATCTCGCTGCTGGTCACCTTCGTGCCGCTGCAGATGCTGGGCGTCAGCCTCAACCTGATGAGCCTCGGCGGCCTGGCGCTCGGCGTCGGCATGCTGGTCGACAACAGCATCGTCGTGCTCGAGTCGATCGCCCGCGTGCGCGAGCGCGACCCGCACGGCGCCGCCGGCAGCACGGCGATCCGCGGCGCCACCGAGGTCGCGGCGTCGGTGATCGCGTCCACGCTGACGACCGTGGCCGTGTTCCTGCCGATGGCCTTCGTCGAGGGCGTGGCCGGCCGCCTGATCCGCGACCTGGCCTACACGGTGTCGCTCAGCATCGTGTCGTCGATGTTCGTCAGCCTGACCCTGGTGCCGGTGCTGCAGAGCCTGGGCGGCGGGGCAGGGGACGACGCCGGCGAGCCGGCCCCGCGCTCGCTGCTGGCCTGGCTGCTGGCCCCGTTCGCGCTGGTGTTCCGCGGCCTGCGCTTTGCGACATGGGCGATCGGACATGTCCTCAAGGTCCTGACCGCGCCGCTGTCGGCCGCCTACGCGGCGATCGAGCGCGCCTACCCGGTGGCGCTGAAGGCGGCGCTGCGCTGGCGCTTCACCGTGGTGGCGCTGGCGGTGGCGCTGTGCGTGCTGGCGTTCCAGCAGCTGCAGAGCCTCGGCAGCACGCTGCTGCCGGAGATCCAGCAGGGCGAGTTCTTCGTCCAGATCTCGCTGCCGCAGGGCAGCTCGCTCGAACGCACGGCCGACGTGGCCCGCCGGGTCGCGGCCGCGGTCGAGCACGACGAGGCGGTCGCGCAGGTGTTCGCCCGCGTCGGCAGCATGACCGCCGGCGACAGCGCCACCGGCACGGTCTCAGGCACCCACCTGGCCCAGGTCAACGTGCGCCTGCACCCGGGCCTGCCGGCGCCGGAGGAGGCCGCGCTCGAGGAGGCGCTGATGCTGGCGATGGCCGGCGCCGCGGCCGACCCCGAGGCCACGCTGCGGCTCGGCCGACCGGCGCTGTTCTCGTTCGATGCCCCGATCGAGGTCCGGATCTTCAGCGAGGAGCCCGAGCGCGCGATCGCCCACGCGCTGGCGCTGCTGCCCGATCTGCGGGCCATCGAGGGCCTCGCAGACGTCGCCCCCGACGACCTCGCCGGCCGCCCCGAGGTCCGCGTCGACTTCGACCGCGAGCGCCTCAGCCGCCTGGGCCTCGGCGTCGACGCGGCCGCGCTCGCGGTCCAGCGCGCGGTCCAGGGCGAGATCGCGACCAAGATGCACGCGGCCGACCGCCAGCTCGACGTCCGCGTGCAGCTGCCGCAGGTCGACCGCACCCGCGCCGCCGATGTCGGCAAGATCGCGGTCGCCGTGATCGGCGACGTCCCGGTCACCGTGGCCGCGGTCGCCGACCTGATCGAAGGGACAGGCCCCGCGGAGATCCGGCACCTCGACGGGCGCCGCGGCCTGCGGATCCGCGCCCGCCTCACCGGTGAGGACCTCGGCACGGTGGCGGCCCGCGTCGAGGACGTCCTCGCCGAGCACGACCCCGGCGACGGCCGCGTCCAGGCCGAGCTCGGCGGCCAGGCCGAGTCGCTCGGTGGGTCGATGAAAAGCATGATGTTTGCGGCACTTATCGCCGTATTCCTCATCTACGTGGTGATGGCTTCGAGCTTCGAGAGCCTGCACCACCCGCTGCTGATCATGGGCACCGTCCCGCTGGCGGTGGTCGGGGTCGCCTGGGCCTGCGTGCTGACCGGCACCCCGATCTCGGCGATGGTCGGGATGGGGGCGATCATCCTCGGCGGCATCGTCGTGAACAACGCGATCGTCCTCGTCAACACCGTCAACTACCGCCGCGGCCAGGGCATGGCGGTCGGGCCGGCGCTGCTCGAGGCCGGCCGACTGCGGCTGCGGCCGATCATCATGACCACCGCGACGACCGTGCTCGGTCTGTTGCCGATGGCGGCCGGCGTCGGCGACGGGGCGGCCCTGCGCCAGCCGCTCGCGGTCACGGTCATCGGCGGCCTGACCGGGGCGACCCTGCTGACCCTGGTCGTGATCCCGTGCCTGTACAGCCTGCTGCCCGGCAAGCGCCAGGACGCCTGGGCCGACATGGCGGGGGAGGACTGACGTGAGCGCGGACCGGCGGCCTGGCTCCGAGGACATGTCCCCGAACGCAGGTCCGATCGGCCCTGGCGCGGAGGACATGTCCGCCAAGGCAGGCCCTCAGATCGCCGGCCGCGCCAGCCTCAGCGACCTCGCGCTCGACCGCCCGGTGATGATCGGGATGCTGCTGCTGGCGATCCTGGTCCTCGGCGCGATCGCCACCGCCCGCCTGCCGCTGGCCTTCCTGCCAGCCGGCGGCACCGCGCGCGTGTCGCTGCGCATCAACCTCCAGCGCACCAGCCCCGAGCTGGTCGAGCGCGAGATCATCCGCCCGGTCGAGGAGGCGATGGCCGGCCTGCGCGGGCTGCAGCGGATCCAGGTCGGCAGCGGCGGCTGGGGCGTGCGCGTCAACCTCGAGTTCGTCGCCGGCACCGACATCGCCGCCCGCAAGGCCGAGATCCGCGAGCGCTTCGACCGCATCCGCGGCACCCTGCCGGACGCGATCACGCGCGTCACCCTCGACTCGTGGGGCCGCTCCGACGACGCGGTGGTCAAGCTGCGCCTCGCCAGCGACAGCGACCTGACGCGCTCGTACGATCTGATCGAGCGCCACGTGGTGCGGCCGATCGAGCGCATTCCCGGCGTCTCGCGCGTCGAGCTCGAGGGCGTCGAGCCGCGCGAGCTCGAGGTGGCCCTCGACCTCGAGGCCCTGCGCCGCGCCGGCGTGTCCGCGCAGGCCGTCAGCACCGCCGTGCGCGAGGCCCGGCAAGGCCGCAGCCTCGGCGTCCTGCGCGAGGACGCGACCCAGCCCGGCGTGCGCGCCCCGCCGGTCGACGCCGACCCACAGGCGTTCGCGGCCCTGCCGGTGGCCCGTAGCCGCGGGGCAGGGGCCGCGGCTGCCAGCGCGACGACCACGGCGCCGCGCACCCCTAATTCTTCGACCGCGACCACGGCTGCCTCTTCGAGCATGTCCTCCGGGACAGCTGCAACCGCGGCCGCGCCGGCGGTCTCGGCCACCGCGTCGCTGGCGGCTCAGGGCCCGCAGGGCGTCGGCGCGCGCAGCAACACCGCCAGCGTCGGCCCGGGCGTCTACACCAGCACGCCGGTGGGGGCGGGCGTCGCCCCGGCCACCGCGTCCGCGGTCGGCCAGACTGGCGCGACCCCGCCGGCGCGCGTCGGCGAGGTCGCGCGGGTCGAGGTCCACCCGCGAGAGAACCGCAACTTCCGCAGCCTCGACGGCCGCCTGGGCGTCGATCTCTCGGTCTACGCCGACGCCGGGGCCAGCCCGGTCGACGTCGCCCGCGCGGTGAACGGCGTGGTCGAGGAGCTGCAGGCCAGCCCGCGGCTCGGCGGCATCTCGGCGGTCGTCTATCACGACCAGGGCAAGATCATCCTCAAGACGCTGGCCGACCTGCGCGACACCGGCATCTACGGCGGCGTGCTCGGCGTGGCCATGCTGTGGCTGTTCCTGCGCCGCTGGGGCGTCACGCTGGTGGCGGCCCTGTGCATCCCGCTGACGATCCTGGCCACCTGCGGGGTGCTCCTCATCCGCGGCGAGGAGCTCAACTGCATCGTCCTGCTCGGCCTCGTGCTCGGCGTCGGCATGCTGGTCGACAACGCGGTCGTCATCACCGAGGCGATCGAGCTGCAGGCCCAGCGCGGGCTGCCGGCTCGCGCGGCCGTGCGCGCCGGCGGGCGCGAGGTCGGCCTGGCCACGGTGGCCTCGACGCTGTCGAGCGTGATCGTGTTCCTGCCGCTGGTGTTCGGCGACCCGGCCAACCCGATGAGCGCGCTGCTGGCCCCGCTCGGCCTCACCTTCGCCATCGTCCTGCTGTGCAGCCTGTTCGTCAGCCAGACGCTGGTGCCGCTGGTGATGCCGACGATCTTGAAGCGCGGCGGGGTGGCCCAAGGGACAGGTCGCAGCGGCCGCATCCTCGGCCCGCTGACCGCCGCCTACGGGCGCCTGATCGCGCTCACCTTGCGGTTCCGCCGGACCGCGCTGGTGCTCGGCCTGGGCGTCGCCGCCAGCGCAGTGGTCCCGGCGCGGCTGCTCACCTTCAACCTGTCCGACCTCGACCCGAAGCCCGACTGGGTCGAGGTCAGCATGCAGTTCGTCGGCAGCCCCGGCTACAAGGAGATCGGCGAGCGCGTGCGCGTGGTCGAGGAGGCGATCCTGGCCAAGAAGGACGCGCTCGCGGTCACCCACGTGTCGTGCGCCTACTCCGACTTCTGGGCCCGCTGCGACGTCCACCCGATCGCCCGCGCCGACTCCGAGGCCGACGCCGAGGCGTTCACCAAGACGGTCAAGCAGGCGCTGCCCGAGCAGGCCGGCGTGCGCTACCTGGTCGGCGAGAACAACCGCGGGCAGATGCGCGGCAACCCGGACCGCCACGAGATCGAGCTGGCGATCAAGGGCGAGGACATGGGTGTCCTCATGGACCTGGCCGAAAAGGCAGCCACGCACCTGCGCGCGACCCTGCCGCGCGGCAGCGCCGACAACCCCGAGTCGGGCGGCGTCGACACCGTGACCGGCCCCTACGACGAGGGCTCGCGCGAGCTCCACGTCCGACTCGACGGCGCCCTGCTGCGCCGCTACGGCCTGCGCGCCGACGACGTCGCCCGCCTGATCCAGACCGCGTTCCAGGGCACGCCGCTCGGCCAGGTGCGCAGCCCCGAGGGCCAGATCGAGCTGCGCCTGTCGGCCGGCAACCGCACGGGCGGGGCGGGGGACGGGCCCACGCTCGAGGAGCTGCGCGACCTGCCGATCCCGCTGGCCGACGGCGGCGAGGTCACCGTCGGCGGCATCGCCGCGCTCGCGCCGACCCGCAGCCCGTTCTTCATCCAGCGCCTCGACCGCGAGACCCAGGTCAAGGTCAAGGCCCGCTTCTTCACCCCCGAGCCGGAGAAGAACCGCGAGCTCGTCAAGAAGGCGATGGAGAGCTTCGTGTTCCCGGCCGGCTACAGCAGCGGCGAGTGGTCGCGCTGGGGTCGCACGCAGCGCTCGAACGTCGAGGTCCTGATCGACCTCGGCCTGTGCCTGCTGCTCGTCTACGCGGTGATGGCCTCGCTGTTCGAGAGCTTCCTGCAGCCGTTCGCGATCCTCGCCACCTGCCTGCTCGGCTGCGTCGGCGCGCCGTGGCTGATGTGGTGGACCGGCACGACCGTCGACACGACGGCGATGATCGGCCTCTTTATCCTCATCGGCATCGCCGTGAACAACGGCATCATGCTGATCGACCGCGCGATCCAGCTGCGGGCCGCGGGCATGACCCGCGACGCGGCGCTCGCCGCGGCCGGAGCCGATCGCCTGCGCCCCATTTTGATGACGGCGGGCACGACGGTGCTCGGCCTGGTGCCGATGCTGATCCACCACCCCACGCTTGCAGGCGTCTACTATCACGCCATTGCGCTGATCCTCGTAGGCGGACTGGCATCGAGTACGGTGATGACGCTGGTCTTCCTGCCAGCCACCTACAGTTTGATCGACGACATGGCCCGCGCGGGCCGTTCGGTGTGGCGACGCGTCGCGCGGTGAGCGAACTCGAACTTGCGCGCCGTGTGACCGCCAACGTCCGTCGGCGCGCAGAAAGACCACCTGACCGGGGGTTCGCGGGGATAGTTGTCGAGGCCCATGTCTGCCTCCAGCCCTGACTCCTCGCCCGAGCTCGCGGCGCTCCTCGCCGAGAACGCCGCGCTGCGCGAGCGCAACGAGCTGCTCACGGCCGTCATCAGGAACTGCCCCGCGGTGATCTTCGTGAAGGACACCGAGGGTCGGCTGACCGTGTGCAACCAGACCTACGAGCGCCTGGCGGGCGCCCAGCCCGGCGGCCTGCTCGGCAAGACCGATCACGACATCTTCGGCCCCGAGGCCGGCGAGCAGAACCGTCGCAACGACCTGCGGGTGTGCGAGAGCGGCGCGCCGCAGGAGGTCGAGGAGCTCATCCCGCAGGCCGACGGCATGCACGTCTACCTGTCGGTCAAGTTCCCGATCTACGACGCGCGCGGCCAGCTCTACGGCCTCGGCGGCATCGCCACCGACATCAGCGAGCGGCGCCGGGCCGAGGAGGAGCGCAACGCCCTGCAGCAGCAGATCATCGAGGTCCAGCGCTCGGTCCTCGACGAGCTGTCGACCCCGATCGTCCCGATCGCCGACAACGTGATCGCGCTGCCGCTGATCGGCAGCATCGACCGCGAACGCGGCCGCGCGATCATGCAGGCGCTGCTCGACGGCGTGGCCGAGTACCGGGCCCGCGCGGCCATCCTCGACGTCACCGGCGTGCGCTCGGTCGACGCCCAGGTCGCCGCCGGCCTGCTGCAGTCGGTCCGCGCCGCCCGCCTGCTCGGCACCCGCGTGCTCGTCACCGGCATCCGCCCGGAGGTCGCGCAGGCGATGGTCGGCCTCGACGCCGACTGGAGCGGCGTCGCCATCTTCGCCACCATGCGCGAGGCCGTCACCGAGGTGCTCGGCCGCGGCGCGACGCGCCGCTGAGCGAGGTGTCCTCGCAGACATGTGCTCAAGGGCATGCTTTCAAAGCATGCCCTGAAGGACATGTTCCGGGAAGCATGTCCCAGAGGTCATGCGGGCTCGCGCCCGAGGCGACCCGCCGGATCGCCGCGGGCGCTCGGCCTCGGCGTGCGCGAGCTCGTCGACAGACCGGGTCGCGCCCGCCAGCCGCGGGATCTGTCCCATGGGCCAGGACCGCGACGCACCGGCGCGCGCCCGCTCACGAGCGCGCGCGCGAGCGGGTGAACAGCCCGCCGAGGCCGAGCAGCAGCGACAGGCTGGGTCGCGCCCGCCACTAGCGAGACCTGTCCCGTAGGCCAGGACCGCGACGCGCCGGCGCGCGCCCGCTCACGAGCGCGCGCGCGAGCGGGTGAACAGCCCGCCGAGGCCGAGCAGCAGCGACAGGCCGCCGACCGCGAGACCTGTCCCGTAGGCCAGGCGTGTGCGGATCTCCGTCGCCGCGATCTCTGGCCGCTCGACGCTGGCGGTGAGGCGCGTCTGCAGCTCGGGGTCCTCCGGCGCCAGTTCGGCGGCGGTGGCCAGCAGCATGCGCCGACCCTCCTCGGTGCCCGCGAGGTCGGCCTCGGCCAGGAGCGCCCGCACCCGCAGCGCGTCGGCGCGGCCGGGCTCGACGTCTTCCAGCAGGGCGGCGCTCTTGCGCCACAGGCGGGCCCCGAGCGCCAGATCGCCGGCGGCGGCCGCCTCGGCGGCGGCCTGCTCGTAGGTCGGCACCAGCTCGGCGCGCGCTGAGGCCGGGATCGTCGGCGAGCAGGCGGTCGAGGATCGCGATCGCGGCCGCGCGATCGGGCTCGCGCAGCGCCGCCGCGATCTCGGCCCGCTCGCGCTCGCGTCGACCGTCGTCGAGGCGCTCGAAGTACGACCGCGCCAGCCGCTCCGGCTGGGCCTCGCAGGCCTCGGCGAACACGCTGTCCTTCGGCGCCGAGCGGCAGTCGGGCTCGGCGAGCTCGGGGTGATTGGAGGCGATCCGGCTCATGATCGCGATCCGGGCCAGATCGCGGTAGGTGAGCTGGGCCGCCGACTCGCCGGTGCCGCCGCCGACGAAGCGCAGCAGCTTGCGTTCGGCCCGCGGCGCCGGCCCGGACACGTACGCCAAGAACGCCTGGCGCGCGGCCTCGCGGACCGGCGGGATCGCGGCGTCGACGAAGTCGAGCAGCGGCCCGGCCGCGTCGCCCGAGCGGACCATGCCGTAGGCCGCGAGCAGCTCGGCGAGCCGCGCCGGATCGTCGCTGACCGCCTGCAGCGCCTTGCGCGGGTGGGCCCGGTCCATGCGATCGATCTGGTAGCCGGCGTACTCCGCGGTGCGGTAAGCGACCGAGTCCTTGACCACCTGCGCCTCGCCCTCGTCGGCGGGCAGGGGCGGACGGACCGAGCGCCGCAGCAGGCCGGGCAGGGCCGGATCGCCGAGGCGGCGGATCGCCCGCCCGACCTCGTCGCGGAACGTGCTCTCGTGCAGGTACGCGGCCGCCAGCAGCACCTCGACGACCTCGTCGGTGCGCGCCGGCTCGGCGCCGATCGACGACGCCGCGCGCAGCAGCGCCGCCTGGATCACGCAGTCGCGGTAGATCGGCCGCAGCACCTTCGACACCTGGCGCGACGGCAGGGCCAGCAGGTCGGTGAACCAGTCCTCCGACAGCTTGACCCCGTGGTGGCCGTGGGCCTTCTTCCACGCCAGCTCGAAGTGCCCGTAGCGGTTCGGCACGTCGCCGCCGATCACCGAGAGCATCGCCTTGTAGTCGGCCTTGCGGGCGGTCCGCGGCGCCAGCAGCTCGGCCCGCACGGCCGGCCACAGCGACGCCGGCGCGGCCGCCAGCGCGCGCCAGCGGCCCGAGGTCGCGGTGCGGCCCGTCGCGCAGCGCCGCGATCACCCGCGCGAGCTCGTCGGCGGTGGTCGGCGGCGCGACCGGCTGGCCCTCGATACCTGGCGCATCGACCCTGTCGGAAAGTTCCTGTTCCTCGGGACCTGCCCCATCGGACTCGCGCGGCGGCGCGGCCTTCTGCGCTTGGGCGCGCGGGCCAGCTCGGGCTCGTCGACGGGCAGCTCCGCGACGGCGGCGTCGAGCTCGCCGTCGGCGAGGGCCGCGGCCTGGGCGAACCACAGCTCGAAGCGGTCGGCCCAGGCCTGGGCCTGCAGCGTGTCGGCCGACGAGCGGGTCAGGACCTCGACCTGCGGCTCACCGGCGCAGGCGGCGACCAGGGTCGAAAGGAGCAGGGCGCGCCGTGGCATGCGGGCTGGGTACCAAGGGCAGGGAGATCCCCGATCTGTCACGCTGCCTGCCCACGGCTCAGTGCAGCCGGTCCTCGGGGACAGGCGCGCCGATCTCGGGGACGAAGCGGAGGAAGCGCAGCCCGGCGCCGGTCAGCGCGCGCAGGCCGTCGGTCCCGGCGTATTGGAGGTAGTAGTGGTTCTGGATGCGCGCGATCGCGCAGATCGCGGCCTCGTCGCCCGGCATCTGGAAGCGGATGATCACCTTCGTCCGCAGCGGCAGCGGCTCCGGCATCTCGATGAACATGCCGGTCTCGGAGATGTTGCGGGCGACGCACCACTGCTCCCCGACCTCCTCCGAAAAGACGAGCACTGGGAAGACCTTGTCGATCCGCGACGAGCCACGGCGTTCCTGGGCGACACGCATGGTCGGAGGATCGCCGGGTCGGTGCATGAACACAAATATCCTACATGTGCGCCGGGGTGTGTCAAGAACTACGGCGTGTCAGTGTGTTTTCTGCGCGCGTGCGCGAGGTCTGCCCGCCGGTCGCGCCGCGCGCTTGCGTCGGCTGTCGCCATCCCCCATAAAGCCCGGACTTTTGGCCATGGAAACCGATCGGACGCCAGAGTCCGCTGATGAGATGTCCTTTCGGGCAGGTACCGTCGCGCTGTGCGGGCGGCCGAACGTCGGCAAGTCGACCCTCTTGAACGCCCTGGTCGGCAGCGACCTCGCCGTCGCCACCCGCTTCCCCCAGACCACCCGCGAGCGCCTGCTCGGCGTGTGGTCCGAGCCGGGCTTTCAGGCCGTGCTGGTCGACACCCCCGGCATTCACCGCGCCAAGTCGGCGCTCAACAAGTTCATGGTCGACGAGGCGCTGCGCGGGGCGCAGGCGGTCGACCTGGTGCTCATGCTCGCCGAGGCGCCGCTGCTGGCCGACATCGCCGCGGCCGAGGCGTGGGAGCCGGGCCCGGCCGCCACGGCCGCGCTCACCTCGATCGCCGAGGCCGGGCGCCCGATCGCCCTCGTGCTGACCAAATGCGACCGCATCGAGGACAAGGCGCTGCTGCTGCCCATCCTCCACAAGTGGTCGACGCTGCACCCGTTCACCGCGCTCATCCCGATCAGCGCCACCGCGGGCGAGGGCCTGAAGCAGCTGCGCGAGCACGTCGTCGCCGCCCTGCCGGTCGCCGAGCCGCTGTTCCCCGAGGATCAGCTGAGCGACCGCGCCGTCCGCTGGCACGCCGGCGAGCGCGTGCGCGCGGCCCTGTTCGACCACCTGCGCGACGAGCTGCCGTACTGCTGCGCCGTCACCGTCGAGTCGTTCAAGGAGCAGCGCAAGCCGCCGCGGGACATCGTCCACGCCAGCGTCCACGTCGAGCGCGAGAGCCGAAGCCGATGGTCATCGGCCGCGGCGCCGAGACCATCAAGGCCATCTCGATGTCGGCCCGGCGGGCGATCGCCGAGCTGACCGGGCGGCCCTGTGAACTCTACCTCGAGGTCAAGGTGACCCCGAACTGGACCCGCGACCCGGCGCTGATGCAGCGCCTCGGCCTGCACGCGCCCGTGGGAGGCCTGTCATGAGCGAGCACGACGACGAGCTGGTCGAAGGGCCAGGCGAGGAATTCACCGAGGGCGAGCCGGCGCCGAGCGCCGACGCGGGCCGCCGCACCAGCGTGGTGGCGATCGTCGGCCGGCCGAACGTCGGCAAGTCGACGCTCTTCAACCGCCTCGTGGGCGCGCGCAGGGCCATCGTCGAGGATCGCCCGGGCGTCACGCGCGACCGCCTGTACGGCGTCGTCAACCACGACGGCAAGAGCTACGTCATCGTCGACACCGGCGGCCTCGACTTCGAGGACGAGTCGTTGGGCGGTCAGATCCGCGTCCAGGCCGAGATCGCGATCGAGGAGAGCGACCTCATCCTGTTCGTCGTCGACGCCATGGACGGTATCGTCGCCGACGACCGCGAGATCGCCGACATCCTGCGCCGCTCGGGCCGGCCGGTGCTGGTGGTCGTCAACAAGTGCGACAACCCGACGCTCGAGATCGCGGCCCAGGGCGCGCACGAGCTCGGCTTCCCGATCCTCGCCGTGTCCGCCGCGCACGGGCGCAACGCCGTCGAGCTGCACGACACGGTGCTCTCGCAGGTCCAGCAGCCGGCGCTCGAGGGCGCGATCGCCAGCACCCTGGTCGGCACGCGCGTGGCCTTCATGGGCCGCCCCAACGCCGGCAAGTCGAGCCTCATCAACGCGCTCCTCCGCGAGCCGCGGGTGATCGTCAACGCCGAGGCCGGCACCACCCGCGACCCGATCGACCTGCCGTTCGAGTTCAACAAGCAGCCGATCGTCCTCATCGACACCGCCGGGCTGCGGCGGCGCAAGCAGATCGAGCGGGCCATGGAGAAGCTGGCCGCGATCAAGGCGATCCGGACGATGGAGCGGACCCAGGTGGTCGCGCTGATCGTCGACGCCAGCGTGGGGGTCACCGACCAGGACCAGCGCCTGGCCCGCATGGCCCACGAGCGCGGCAAGGGCGTGGTCGTCTGCCTCAACAAGTGGGATCTCGTCGCGCGCGACAAGAAGGCCGCGCACGCCGTGCAGGTCCAGGCCGAGGAGGAGCTGCAGTTCCTCGAGCGGCCCTACATCATCAAGACCTCGATCACCGGCGCCGGGCGCGACGCGGGGCAGGGGCACGCGCGCGGCCTCGGCGAGCTCATGGAGGCCTGCCTGCTCACCGCGCGCGCGCTGGGCAAGCACATCTCCACCGCGGATCTCAACGCCGAGCTGGCCGCCGCCGTCGCCGAGCACTCGCCGCCGATGTTCGGGCCAAAACCGGTAAAACTGCTGTTCGCCACCCAGGCCGAGAGCGATCCCCCGCTCATCGTCATTTCGGCCAACCACGGGCGCTGCCTCCCGGCGTCCTACGAGCGCTACCTGCTGCGCCGCTTCCGGACCCGGTGGAACCTGCGCGGCATCCCCGTGCGGCTCGTGGTTCGCGCCCGCGGGCGCACCAACAGCGAGCGGGGCCGGGGCGCGAACAAGACCGCCGAGTGAGTCACGACAGGCGCTTCGAGCTCGGTGTCTCAAATGGGTGACGGCCGGACCCCATGTGAGAGCGCCGGGCGCTCGCGCGCAGACTGCCGCCGCTCGCGCCCCCATCCCCTGGAGTGTTCGCGGACTTTACAAGCCGGGGCCACCTTTGCGATGGTAGGGCACACCGTCCGCCCTCCGGCCTCCTGGAGAACCCTCATGTCGCGCGTTACTTCCCTGAGTCGTCTCTCGCTCACCGCCGGCGCTGCCCTGGCGCTCACCGCCTGCCTCGAGCACCCGATCAAGAAGGTGCTCTACGACAAGAGCTCCGAGGCGCAAGAGAACGTCGCCATCGCGATCAACAAGGACGTCGACATCCTGTTCGTCATCGACAACTCCGGGTCGATGGCCGACGAGCAGGCGCTGCTCGCCAAGAACTTCGCCGCGTTCATCAACGTGCTCGAGGCGGAGGACGTGAACGCCAACTACCGCATCGGCATCACGACGACCGACAGCGGCAACCCGCGCTGTCCGGCCGCCCAGACCAAGCCCGAGGGCGGCAAGCTGGTGCTGTCGAGCTGCGTCGATCGCGTGGCGCTCGGCGACTTCACGTTCAACATGGAGGACTCCAGCGCGGCCTGCACGGACGTCTGCGAGCTCACCGACGACCAACTGCAGATCAAGCCGACGGAGACGCAGTACTCCAACGGCGAGAAGGCGCCGCGCAGCTGGATCGAGCGCATCGAGGGTGAGACCAACCTCCCCGAGGGCGTCAGCACGATCCAGGCCTTCCAGTGCTTCGGGCCGCAGGGCGTGTCGGGCTGCGGCTTCGAGCAGCACCTCGAGTCGATGTACAAGGCGCTGGCCCTGGCCGGTCAGGAGACCTCGACCACCAACTACGGCTTCATCCGCGACGCCGCGATCCTCTCGATCGTGTTCATCACGGACGAGCTCGACTGCTCGCACGTCCCCGCATTCGACGCGATCTTCAAGGACAACAAGGTGTTCTGGGAGAACCCGGACCGCCCCGACGCCACCTCCGCCGTGTGCTTCAACGCCGGCGTGAAGTGCGAGGGCGCGGGCCCGCAGTACGACAGCTGCCGCTCGGCCAACTACGACATCGAAGGCAACGTCGACGTGGCCGACGACAAGGCCGTGCTGCAGCCGCTGTCGAAGTACGTCAACTTCGTGCAGAACCTCGAGGATCAGAAGCAGACCTTCGACCTCAACCAGGAGGTCCTGGTCGCGCTCATCGCCGGCGTGCCCCCGGGCTACGACAAGATGCAGGCCGGAAGCGACATCATCTACGAGGACGAGCCCGATCCGGCCGAGAACGAGCTGTTCGGCATCGGCAAGGGCTGCACCTTCACGCCGATGGGCGGCGAGACGCAGACCGCGATGCCGCCGGTGCGCGAGCGCGAGTTCGCCGAGGCGTTCCAGGTCGGCGGCGACCGCAACCTGTTCTCGATCTGCCAGGACGACTACTCGGGCGCCCTCGAGGCGATCGCCAACAAGATCCGCGACCAGATCAAGCCGGCGTGCATGACCAAGTGCGTCAAGGACACCGATCCGTCGGACCCCATCCTGCAGCCGAACTGCCAGATCTTCGAGGACAACGCCGCCACCATGTCGCGCAAGGAGATCGTGCCGTGCGACGAGGTCAACGGCGCGTGGACGGCCCCGGCCGGTGAGACCGCGTGCTTCGTCGAGCTCATCGATCCGGGCAACGAGACGCCGAGCGACATCGACAACCTGTCGGAGGAGTGCGTGGCCGAGGGCTACAACCTCGAGTTCTTGCTGATCCGCACCTCCGCGGCGCCGGCCGGCACGACCATCTCGGCGGCCTGCGAGCTGTCGCCGAACCCGGGCAACGACTGCCCGATGCTCTGAGCCTCGGCTCGCTCGACGATGGAGGCGCTCCCGCCGCGAGGCGAGGGCGCCTTCTCGCTTTTCGGGCGCAGGGACGGCCGGGGTTTGCGCCAACTTGGTTGTCGAAGCGCCTGCAACCTCGCAACCCCGTTGCCTCGGGCCCCCGGCGCAACTGCGCGAAACTCCAGCGCTTCCGCCGTGGCCTGGGAGACGCATCGAGAGCCGCGGAGGTTCCGATGTCGCTCCGCTCCGCCCTTATCGTCTCGCTCCCCCTCGTCACCGGTCTCCTCGCCGGCTGTCTCGAACACCCGGTCAAGCAGGTCACGTACGACAAGACCCAGGTCGACGACGAGACCGTCAACGTCCAGATCAACAAGGACGTCGACATCCTGTTCGTCATCGACAACTCGGGCTCGATGGCGGACGAGCAGGCCACGCTGTCGAAGAACTTCGAGGCGTTCATCGGCGTGCTCGAGCGCGAGGACGTCGACGCGAACTACCGGATCGGCATCACCACCACCGACTCGGGCAACCCGCTGTGCAAGTCGGCCCAGACCAAGCCCGAGGGCGGCAAGCTGGTGCTGTCGAGCTGCCTCGATCGCATGGCGCTCGGCGACTTCACCTTCAACATGGACGACTACGGTTACGCCTGCAGCGACTACTGCAAGCTCGACGACGCGGCCCTGACCGACCGGATCAAGCCGACCGAGACGCAGTACTCCGACGGCGAGGTGGCGCCGCGCCGGTGGATCGAGCGCATCGAGGGGCGCACGAACCTGCCCGACGACGTGAGCACGGTGGAGGCGTTCCAGTGCTTCGGCCCGCAGGGCGTCTCGGGTTGCGGCATGGAGTCGCACCTCGAGTCGATGTACCTCGCGCTGGCGCAGGCCAGCCACGAAGACTCGCCGACCAACTACGGCTTCCTGCGCGACCAGGCGATCCTCTCGGTGGTCTTCATCACCGACGAGCTCGACTGCTCCTACAACCCCGAGTTCGGCGAGATCTTCACCACCAACAAGACCTTCTGGTCGAACCCCGACGACCCGCAGGCGACCAGCGCGGTGTGCTTCAACGCCGGCGTGAAGTGTGACGGCGCCGGGCCGACGTACGCCGACTGCCACTCGGCGAACTTCGGCGTCGACGGCACCGAGGGCGTGCCCGACGACCAGGCCGTGCTGCAGCCGCTCGCGAAGTACGTCAACTTCCTGCAGAAGCTCGAGGACGACAAGAAGATGAAGCAGCCCGACCAGGAGGTGCTGGTCGCGCTGATCGCCGGCGTGCCGCCCGGCTACGAGGCGAGCGACACCGACATCGTCTACCAGGACTCGGACGATCCCGAGTTCCAGGACCTCTTCGGCATCGGCGCCGGCTGCACGCTGGCCAACCCGGTGGATCCCGACAAGCCGCAGACGGCCGTCCCGCCGGTGCGCGAGCGCGAGTTCGCCGAGGCGTTCCAGGTCGGCGAGGATCGCAACCTGTTCTCGATCTGCCAGGACGACTACTCCGAGGCGCTGCGTGAGATCGCCAAGAAGCTCGAGGAGCAGATCAAGCCGGCCTGCATGACGAAGTGCGTCAAGGACATCGACCCGAGCACGCCGGTGGTCGACCCCTCGTGCGTGCTGACCGAGATCAACGCCGCCGAGGACACCCGCCAGGAGATCCCGCACTGCGACGAGGTCGACGGCGAGTGGGTCGCCCCCGCCGGCGAGACGGCCTGCTTCGCCGAGCTGATCGACCGCGGCGGTCAGACCCCGAGCGAGCTCGACGACATGGACCCGTACTGCGTCGGCGAGGGCTTCAACCTCGAGTTCAAGCTCGTCCGCAGCGCGCCCGCGCCCGCCGGCACCACCATCCAGGCCACCTGCGAGCTGTCGCCGAAGCCCGGCCAGGACTGCCCGATGCTGTGAGCCGGGCGACGTCCGCGACGAGGCGCGCTCGCCGGTGCGAGGGCGCCTCGCGCGTCTCGGCGGGCGCGAGATGTCCCCGAGGACATGTCCTTCGCTCACGGGCCGTCGACGCGCAGCATGTGCCAGTCGACGAAGTCGGTCTCGGGGTCGGCGACGCAGCGCTGGGTCAGCGCGTCGAAGTAGCCCTTGGTGTGGGCGCGGATGACCGCGACCACGTAGCCCACGCCCTCGAGGTCGACGGCCGCGAGCTCGTCCGGCCCGAGGGTGCCGACCGGCTCGCCGTGGTCGGTGAAGCCGAGGCGCAGGCGCTCGGCCTGTCCTTCGAGACAGCAGTCGTCCGCCGCGCAGGCACACACCGTCCCGGCCTCGCGCTCGACGTCGAGGCGGACGGCCGAGTCGAGGAAGCCCGGCGCGTCGACCACCCGCGACGACGCGGCGTACAGCGGGAAGATGCTGGCGTCGTCGAAGAGGGCGATGGCGGTGGTCTTGCAGCCCGTGGGCGCCTCGGGGTCGCCCGGCGCCCACTGGCCCTGGTGCGCGACCCGCAGGCAGTCGCCGTCGTCGACGTAGAGCGCCAGGTCCGGGTCGAGCGGGACGCTGAGAGGGCACAGGGCGCAGAGGGCGTCGGCGCAGAGGGCGATGGTGCCGTCGTCGTCCGTCTTGGTGACCTTGCCGAAGTACTCGGTGACCGCGACGCACTGCGGCTCGGGCAGCGGCGGGTCGAGGATGAGGCGCTGCTCGGAGAACGGGCCGCAGGCCGGGTGCTCGTCGCCCGTGGTCGAGGAGAGGGTGGTGGTGGAGGGCTCGCCGGTGGTGAAGGGTTCGCCGGTGGTGCCGGTCGTCGGAGTCGACGTCGTCACCGCGGTGGTCGAGGGCGCCGTGGTGCCGATGTCCGTGGTCGAGGCGGCGGTGGTGGCCGGATCTGTCCCCGAAGACATGTCGCCGCTCGCGCCGCCGACGAAGAACAGCGGGTTGGGCCGCGAGCACGAGAGCAGCAGCAGGACCGGCCAGACGCGCACGCGATCATTGTCGGCGATCCGGCGGCGAGGAGGCGCCCCAGGTGCGCGCGCGTCCGCGCCGGCAAGATCTGCGCGGGGGCGATGCGAGCGGCTCCGCGCGCCCGAGCGTCCCGGGGCGCCGACGATTTCGCGCGCGGTCCGGGACGCCGTCCGACGACATGACCGAAGAGACAGGTCGGCGGGGGCCGCCTGTCCGAACGGACAGCTCAGTACGCCTTGGCCATCAGCACCCGGCGCGCGCTCGGGTTGCCGGAGAACACGCAGCGGCCCTCCTCGGGCGCGGGGCCGTAGCCGGGCAGGGGGATGCAGCGGATCGTGACCCGCGTCTGCTCCTTGATCTTGGCCTCGGTCTCGCGCGTGCCGTCCCAGTGGCACCAGGCGAACGTGCTCTTCTCGCCGGCGAACGCGGCCAGGAACTCGTCCCAGGTGTCGATGGTGCGCGAGCGCTCCTGCAGGCGATCGCGGGCGATCCGCAGCAGCTCGTCCTGGAAGCGGTCGAGCCGCTCCTTGATGGTGGCGACGAACTCGTTCTGGGCGATGAACTCCTTGCCGCGCCCGGCCGCGGTGTCGACCCGCATCTTGACGCAGACCTGGCCCTTGGCGAGGTCCTTCGGCCCGAGCTCGACGCGCACCGGCACGCCCTTGCGCTCCCACATGTAGAACTTGTTGCCGGGCCGCAGGTCGCGGTCGTCGATCACGACCTCGATGAAGTCGCGGTGGCGGCTGCGCGGCGGGGCGAGGTCGACGTCGGCCAGCTGGGCGCGGATCGACTCGGCGGCCGCCAGCACCTGCGAGCGCTCCTCGTCGTTCTTGTAGATCGGGACGATGACGACGTGGATCGGGGCGACGCGCGGCGGCAGCACCAGGCCGCTGTCGTCGGCGTGCGTCATGATGACCCCGCCGACCAGGCGCGTGCTGACGCCCCACGACGTCTGCCACACGTAGTCGCGGCCGCCGGCCTCGGTCTGGAACATGACGTTGAACGCCTTGCCGAAGTTCTGCCCGAGGTCGTGGCTGGTGCCGGCCTGCAGCGCCTTGCCGTCCTGCATCAGCGCCTCGATGCAGGTCGTCTGCACCGCGCCGGCGAACCGCTCGCTGTCGGTCTTGATGCCGCGGATCACCGGCATCGCCATGACCTGCTCGGCGAAGTCGCCGTAGACGTCGAGCATGCGCATGACCTCGGCCTGCGCCTCCTCGTGCGTCGAGTGGGCGGTGTGGCCCTCCTGCCACAGGAACTCGGTGGTGCGCAGGAACATCCGCGTGCGCTTCTCCCAGCGCATGACGTTGGCCCACTGGTTCACCAGCAGCGGCAGGTCGCGGTAGCTCTCGATCCAGCGCGAGAAGAAGTAGCCGATGATCGTCTCGCTGGTCGGGCGGATGATGTAGGGCTCCTCGAGCTTCTCACCGCCGGCGTGGGTGACGACCGCGAGCTCGGGCGAGAAGCCCTCGACGTGCTCGGCCTCCTTGGTGATGAAGCTCTGCGGCACGAGCAGCGGGAAGTAGGCGTTCTGGTGGCCCGTCGCCTTGAAGCGGCCGTCGAGGTCGCGCTGAATCTTCTCCCAGATGGCGTAGCCGTGCGGCTTGATGACCATGCAGCCCTTGACGACCTTGGCCGGCTCGGCCAGCTCCGCCTCGCGGATGACGTCCTGGTACCACTGCGGGTAGTCGGTCTCGCGCGGGGTGATCTTCCCGCCTGCCTTGCCGACCTGATCCTCTTGCTGCTCCGCTCGGGCGCCCTGTTTCATGCGCGGAGGATGCCGAGCGCGCGGCGAGGTGGCAAGCCCGCGACGTCACGCCCTCGCGCACACGGGCGCGGCGCCGGGGCCGGGGGACCTGAAGCGAGCGCCCGACCTCAGGGGCCGGTGAGCGGCGTGATCTGCTGGCGCAGGGCCACGATCTCGGCCCGCACCTGCTCCTTGAGCGCCGGCAGGTCCTCGAGCGTGAGGCCGCGGGTCGAGATCGGGGTCCCGACCGCCACATAGGCCCGGGCCTGGCCGAAACGCCAGTCGTGCTTGCGCAGCGCCGCGGCGGTGCCGGCGACCGCCATCGGCAGGACGTCGGCGCCGGTCTCGATGGCCAGGTGGAAGGCGCCGTCCTTGAACGGCCCCATCTCGTCGCCGAGCGCGCGCGTGCCCTCGGGGAAGATCATCACCGGCGTGTCGCGCATGAGGTACCGCCGGCACCGCGCCATCGCCCCCTTGGCCGACCCGCGGTCGCCTCGCACCACCGGGATGTCGCCGGCGAGGAACATCGCCCAGCCGAGGACCGGCACCTTGAACAGCGAGGCCTTGCCCAGCCACTTCATCTCCCACGGCAGGTGCGAGATGAGGAACGGGTCGGTCTGCGAGCAGTGATTGCTGACCACGACCGTGCGCCGCGGACGGTAGGGCGGCAGCGGCTGGAAGACGCGGAAGTCCCACAGCGGGTTGAGCTTGGTGACGCCGATGGCCGCCAGCCGGAACAGCCGCCCCGTGATCCTTCGGCCATGGTCGAAAGGCCAGGTGAGCGGGGCGAGCACGCACTGCAGACAGAAGGCGAGGCCGCCGAGGCCGAAGATCAGCAAGTACGTCCAGACGGACAGGATGATGGTGCGCGAAGCGGACATGCGCGGCATGCAGGCGGGCCCTGAAACGGGAGGTTGCCGTCATGCCACGAGCCTTTCGACGTGCCAAGCGCCGCGGGCCGCGCAGGCCGCCTTCGCGCCGCGGCGTTGCGAGCGGCGGGCGAGCACGCGCGGCGGGGGAAACCACCTGGCACCATCCGTGGCGCCGTCAACCCAAGCCGTTTTCAACGAGGGGTCGGTCGTGCGACCGCCGACCGCGTGGCCCATCTTCCCCGCGGGCCGGCACACGCACTCCCGACTCCCAATGGTGTCAGTGGCCGCAGCCCCCCGGTCCGTTGCTCGCGTGAGCATGAGCTGTCGCACGGGGACGTCGCGCGGCGAGCGAGACGGATCGAGCCACGTCCGCCACGCTCGCGCCCACGCGCGAAGTCGCAGCCCGCACGCGTCACTATGCGTCCGGTACTTCGGCGTCGCCCAGGAGCGGCCCGCCTCGCATCCTCGGCTCATGGCGCAGCTCGATGGCCGCCACTCGCATCTTCGCAAGATGCCGCGCGCGGCCCCGCATTCACGCCGCGCCCGGCCGCCCGCGCTCAATGCCGCAGCGCGGCCGCATCGAGCAGGGCGCCGCAGCGGCGGGCCGCGTCGTCGAGCGTGAACAGCCCGACGAGGTGGCCGCGATCGCTGATGACGACGGCCTCGGAGCGGTGGGTGAGCATCAGGCGCAGCACCGCGTCGACGCTGCGCCACGGCGGCGCGACGGGCGGGTCGCCGCGCATCACGTCGCGCACGAGCCGGCGGCCGAGCAGCTCGCCGCGGAGCCTGGCGAGGTCGCGCTCGTACACGAGGCCGAGCAGCTCGCCGTAGTCGAGCACGGGCAAGAGCGCGACACCTTCGCTGCGCATGCGCTGGAGCGCCGGAGCGGCTCCCTCGTCGGGCAGGACCGAGGAGGGCAGGACGCGCATGAGCTCGCAGACGGGCCGATCAGCCATCGCCGAACACTTTAGCCGAGACCGCGGCCGGATCCACCGCGGCCCGCCCACATCGGCGGTGCGGTGTGATGTCGCCCGGCCGGTTGACGTGACGTCATCGGTCGGGGCGCGGGCGCCCTTCGGGGCTCGCCTGGGCGTTCAGCAATTCGAGCGAGAACAGGATGGCAGCGACCCGCAGCGCCGTCCCGAGGCCGAGGTGCAGCACCTGCATCCAGCCGGGGGCGGACAGCATCACATTGAGGACGCCCGCCGCCAGCTGGGCGAACACCAGGATCATCACCCAGGCGCTCGCGCGGCGGACGGCCGGCGCCGCGGTGTTGCCGAGGTGATGAGCGATCACCGCGGTGAAGAACCCGAGGCCGCACGCCAGGACCGGGTGCATCAGCCGCAGGCGCTGGAGGAAGTGCGCGCCTGCTCCGAGGTCGCGCTGCAGTCGGTCGCTCAGGGCGCCGGCCTCGACGGGATAGAGCGTGTCGCCGAGCGCCGTGACGGCCCCGCTGATGCCGACGAGCATGAGGCCGCCGAGGCTGGCCCAGACCAGCCAGCGGACGCGAGGCGAGGCGCTGCGGACGGGCGGACCCGGCTCTCGGTTCGCAGCCCAGGCCGCGAGCGCGAGCGCGCCGGTCAGTAGCGACGTGTTGAGGAGGTGCGCGGCCATCACGAGCGCCCGCGCGACCGAGTCGTTGTCGCCGACCAGGCCGAAGCGCACCAGGCCGGCGCCGATCAGCGCCTCCGTGATCGTGAACACCAGCGCGAGCCAGGCCCCGAGTCGGGCCGCGTGCCCGCGCGGGAAGCCGCGCAGCGCCGCGACGAGCAGCGCGAGCACGATGATGCCGCACAGCCCCGAGGTGACGCGGTGCGAGAACTCGATGACGGTCTCGATGGTGGGGCTGATCGGCACCACCTCGCCGTGACAGGTCGGCCAGTGCTGCCCGCAGCCCGCCCCGGAGCCGGTGATCCGAACGACCGCGCCGAACAGGATCACGAGGACGGTGTACGCGAGCGTGCCCCAGGCGAGGCTGCGAAAACGTGCGCGAGCGGCGGCCACGGGCCCTCCATACTCGCTTTTTCGCCCGCCGAAAAGGCCCGCGACCGGCCGTCACGGGCCCGCCGTTCGTGCGACGTCGAGGCGGCGGCCGTCGCGTGCGCGAGCCGGCGCTCGCCCTGCGCGGACGGCGTCGGGTCGCCCGCGGGCCGCGCCGGCCGAAGGAGCGCCGTCGCTGACGAAACGCACCGCGGACACGCACACGGCGCGACTCGTCCGCGCTCGTCATCGCCGGCTGGCATGCGGGCGCAGCTTCGGCGGCATCACTCTGCGCGACGCGTCGGCGATCGCCATCACCGGCTCGCTCGCGGCGCAGCTTCGGCGGCATCACTCCGCGCGACGCGTCGGCGATGGCCATCACCGGCTCACTGGCGGCGCTCACGAAGCACGCCGCAAACATGCACGCGGGGCGACGCGTCGGCGGGCGCCACCATCGGCTCGCTGACGACGCCGTTTTGACGGCCTCGAGCCGCGTCCTCCCGAAGTGGCGCGCCTCGAGAGCGTGCGCCGCGGGCCCGGCCCGAAGCCGGCGAACCACCGTCAGCGCCGTCCAGAGCGCAGCCGGGTCCGGATGCCGCGCGCGACGAGCATGTCCTCATCGACATGTCCTGAATAACATGTCCTCTCCAACATGTCCGAGAGGCCTTGCGCGAAGCGCATGCCCGATCGGACATGCGCCTCCAAGAGCCCTACCGCTAGCCGCGGCGCCGTCGCAGGCGG
The DNA here is from genome assembly GCF_026626665.1 of Nannocystis pusilla. Taxonomy (GTDB): domain Bacteria; phylum Myxococcota_A; class Polyangia; order Nannocystales; family Nannocystaceae; genus Nannocystis; species Nannocystis pusilla. Next base: position 2,705,308 of record NZ_JAPNKE010000002.1, on the reverse strand, counting down.
CGCACCAGCCCGGCCGGCAGCCGCCACGGCTGCGCGCCGCCGGGGTACTTGCCCGCGCGGGCGATCGCGGCGAACACCACGAAGCCGAGCGCGATCACCACCCCCAGCGCCCCGGCGCCGAGCAGCGCGCGCAGGAGGCGGGGCAGGGCGGCGAGCGGACCCGCGAGCACGTGCGCGAGGCCGGTCCAGGCCGCCCACACGACCGCGCCGAGGCCGGCGTTGGCGGCCGCGAGCACCGCGAACTCGCGCCAGCGGCCCGGGCGGCTCAGGCCCCCGATCTCGCGGCGGTAGAACGCCCGCAGCAGGGTCAGGTTGACGAGCGCGCCGAGGGATGTCCCGAAGGCCAGGCCGGGCGCGCCGAGGCGCTCGTAGGTCAGGGCGTTGAAGCCGATGTTGACGGCCACCGACGCGACCGACGCGATCAGCGGCACGCGCGGGCGGTCGATCGAGTAGAACGCCGGCGCCACGATCTTGACCATGCTGTACGGCGCGAGCCCGAGCGCGTAGGCCTGCAGGATCACCGCCACCGCCGCCGACTCGGCCGCGCCGAAGCGGCCGCCCTCGTAGATCAGCGACACGATCGGGTGGGCCAGCAGCACCAGGCCGACGGTGCTCGCCGAGGTCAGCAGCCAGGCCGCCGACAGGCCCTCGCCGGTGCGCGCGATCAGGGCCGAGCGGTCGCCGCGGGCCGCCTCCTCCGACACCTGCGTGGCCGTCACCGTCGCCAGCGCCACCCCGAACACGCCGATGGGAAGGAAGAAGATCCGGAACGCGTACTCGATCTGCGCCACCGCCCCGTCGCCGAGGCTGGCGGCGAAGCGGGTGTTGACGAACACGTTGAGCTGCACCGCGGCCACGCCGACGATCGCCGGCAGCATCAGCGAGACGATCCGGCGCACGCCCGGGTGGTGCACGAGGCCGCGCAGCTGCGGGCGCACGCGGTAGCCGAGGCGGCGCAGGTAGGGCAGGAGCACGGCCGCCTGGGCGACGCTGGCGAGCAGGGTGCCGACGCTCCAGGCCATCACCGCGGCCTGGCCGCCGAGCCCGGCGAGCCACATCCCGAGGCCGGCGGCGATGCTGACGAGGTTGAACAGCACCGGCGCCAGGGCGAACGGCAGGAAGTTGCGCTGGGCGTTCAGGATCCCGCCCCACACCGCGCCGACGCTCACGAGCGCGAGGATCGGCATCATCACGCGCGTCAGCGCGGCGGTCTCGGCGATCTTCTCCGCGCTCCAGCCCGACGTGATGGCGACCACGAGCGGCTCGGCGAACACCACCCCGAGCAGCGTCAGCGCCCCGGTGACGAGCAGGATCCCGGCCAGGGCGAGGTTGGCGAGCTGGTACGCGCGCTCACGATCCTCCTGCACCAGGGACGCGGTGAAGGTGGGGACGAACGCGCTCGACAGGGCGCCCTCGGCGAGCAGGTCGCGCAGGAGGTTCGGGATCCGGAACGCCACCGAAAACGTGTCCGCGAGCGCTCCGGCGCCGATGAGGCGCGACTGCAGCGACATGCGCACGAGCCCGAGGACGCGCGACGCGGCGACCGCGGCGCTGATCGAACCGGACGACTGGAGGGCGGAGGGCACGTGGCGCGGCAGTAGAACACGCGGCGGCGCCGTGCGATAGTCCCGGCCCCGTGCTCCTCGCGCTCATCAAGACGCTCCGGCCGCGTCAGTGGATCAAGAACCTCTTCGTCGCCGTGCCGCTGATGTACGGCCAGCGGCTCACCGATCCCACGAGCCTGCTCGTCACCGCCGGCGCCGTCGCGCTGTTCTGCCTGATCTCCGGCTGCGTCTACATCCTCAACGACCTCGTCGACGTCGAGAAGGACCGCGCCCACCCGAAGAAGCGCAACCGGCCGATCCCCTCCGGCAAGCTGCCCGAGGCCGTCGCGCGCCGCTTCGCCGTGATCTGCGTCCCGGTCTGCCTCGCGCTCGGCTACTGGCTGCAGCCGCTCTACGCCGCCGCGCTCGGCGGCTACTTCCTGCTCAACCTGGCTTACAGCTTCAAGCTCAAGCAGATCGCCTACGTCGACGTGCTGTCGATCGCCGCCGGGTTCATCCTGCGCGTGCTGGCCGGCGCGCTCGCGCTGCAGATCCCGGCCTCGCCGTGGCTGTTGGCCTGCACTGGCCTTTTGGCCATGTTCCTCGGGTTCGGCAAGCGGGCCCACGAGCTCGCCGGCGCCGAAGATCCGCAGAAGCAGCGCGCCGCGCTGGCCGCCTACAACCTCGTCACCCTGCGCATCATCCTCTACGCGCTGGGCTTCGCCACCGTCGGCCTCTACGTCGCCTACACCCTCAGCGAGCACGTGCTCGAAATCTTCGGCACCAACCGCCTGGCCTACACGGCCGTGTTCGGGGTGGTGGGCATCGCCCGCTTCATCTACCTCTCGACCACCCGGCGCGAGGCCGAGTCGCCGACCGAGGAGATGCTCAAGGACCCGCTGTTCATGATCAACTTCGTCGTCTGGATCCTGCTGACCGCCGCGATCCTGTACGGGTGGATCTGAGGCGCGCGTGCTGACGGTCATTCAGCGGGTCTCGCGGGCGAGCGTGCGGGTCGACGGCGAGGTCGTCGGCGCGGTCGAGCGGGGCGCCATGTTGCTCGTCGCGGTCGAGCGCGGCGACGCCATTGCCGACGCGGTCGCCACCGCCAAGAAGATCGCCTCGCTGCGGTTCTTCCCCGGCGCCACGCCGATGGACCGCACCCTCGCCGAGGTCGGCGGCGGCGTCCTCGTCATCTCGCAGTTCACCCTGGCCGGCACCCTGCGCAAGGGCGGCGGCCCAGCTTCGACGGCGCCGAGCTGCCCGAGCGCGCCCGCGCGCTCTACGAGGCCGTGGCCGAGGCGCTGCGGGCCGAGGGCCTCACGGTGGCCACCGGGCGCTTCGCCGCGCACATGGAGGTCGAGCTCGTCAACGACGGCCCGGTCACCTTCCTGCTGCGCAGCGTCGCCGGCCAGGTCCAGTGAGCCCGTCGCTGGCGCGACCGCCCGCGGGGCGCTAACGTCGCCGCGTATGCGCACCGCCCTGTTCGTGCTCGTCGCTCTCGCCTCCTCGGCCTGCGCTTCGATGAGGGTCGGCGAGAGCCGCCGCAACGTCACGGCCTTCTGCGTCGGCGCCGACGGCAGCGCCTACGCCATCGCCACCCAGGTCAGCACCGGCGACCGCAAGAGCGACCGCGTGTGCCGCCGCGCCGTCGCCGGCATGGAGCACGACCCCCGCGCCGACCTGCCGTGTCGCATGATGGAGTTCACCGTCGTGCGCGACAAGTGAGGCCGGCGCCGGCGCGCGCCGCAGGAGTGAGGCCGGCCGACGCATGCGCCAGGGGGTGAGGCCGGCCCGCGCAACGTCATGCTCGTTCGGACATGTCCTATAGAGCATGTTAGTAAGAGCATGTTCCGCAGAGCATGCACCGACGAGCATGCCCCATGGCACAGGTCCTCAAAGCCAGCGGACGAACAGGAACGCCCCCAGCACCGTGGGCGGGGCCAGCAGCAACCCCTCGAGCCCGCGCAGGCGACCGGTGCGCTCGGGCGCGGGCAGGGGCAGGGCGGCCAGCAGCGCCGCGTTGCGCCGGCGCTCGCGCGCCAGCACCTGCAGCGGGCTCAACCTCAGAGCCGCCATTGCGCACCACAGGGCGATCCGCGGCGCGTCGGGCGGCAGGGCGCGGACCCCGAGCCAGCCGCTGACCAGCAACAAGGCCGCCAGGCGCACGCGCAGCAGGGGACAGAGCCGCAGCAGCTGCGTCATGCCGAGCTGCAGCACCGGGTTGTGCATGTGCGCGACGAAGGCCGGCCGCGGCACCGGCGCGCCGGTCCCGGCCAGGCGCCGCGTCGCCTCGCTGAGCCACGGCACCGCCTCCCACAGCCCCGCCGCGTACAGCCGGCCGGCCGTGAGCCGCACGACCCCTGCGGCGAGCATCGGCGCCGCCAGCAGCGTCCAGTGCTGCGAGCTCGCCGCCCCGCGCTCGGCCAGGCGGGCCAGCGTCAGCTGCCCCGGCATCGCCACCAGCGTCGCCAGCCCGATCCCGAGCGCCGGCGCGTACAGGTGGACCGCGGCCTCCTCGGCCGTCCAGCCGCCCGCGCCGAACTGCTGCGCCTCCGTGATCCAGTGCCCCGGGGAAACCGCCGCCCGGCGTAGGCCGCCACGCCGGCGATGCCCGGCTCGACGAGGATCGCCGCCAGCGCCAGCCACAGGAAGTCGGCGAGCAGCCACCCGCAGCGCGCGCCGTCGGGCAGCGTCGCCGCCGCGATCGCGCCGACGCCGGCCACGATGGTCAGCGCCAGGCCGCGGCGATGCGCCGGACCGGCCGAGCGGAAGTGACGCGCGGGCTCGATCGGCAGCGGCAGCAGGCGCTCGCGCTCCGGCGCGTGCAGGTAGCCGCCGAGCCGCGCGTGCAGCCCGGCCAGCAGCAAGAACGGGCCGCCGGCGAATACCAGCCCGCGTTGCGCCGCCAGCTCGGGCTCGTTGGCCAGCGCGATCGACCACGCGGCCGCCAGCACCAGCGGCGCGACCCACGCGCTCGGCCAGGTCGGAGGCCAGCGGGGCAGGGAGGCGTGCGCACGCGCCGACCATACCCGCACCGCGAGCATCACGCCACGAGGCCGCGCGAACGCAGTCCGTCGCGGTGCATCACGACGAGGCAGCGCTCGCCGTGCTGCGCCGCAGGGCTCGTCGTTCGGCGCTTCGCCCTGGCTCGAAGTCGGTGACCGCGACCAGGCCGTTTCGCAGCCGATGGCGAACAGCGCGAGGTGGATGACCACCCGCCGCGAAGCCTTCGAGCCGCGGCTCGTGAGCCGCTCGAAGTCGGTGACCGCGACCAGGCTCGGCGATCAGCTCTTCGCGCTATAGATCGTGAACAGCTCGACGTCGGTGACCGCGACCAGGCGGTACGCGTGTTCGCCCTCGGCGATGGCCACCGGCGTCGCCGGCAGCAGTTCCACGCGATCGACGTTGTCCTCGGCGCGGGTCTCGAGCAGGGCGCGGCCGCCTGTCAGCATCACCGTCATGTCACGGCGGCCCTTCGTCGAGATCGCCACCACCTCGCCGGCCCGGACGCGCAGCACCTTGGCCGTGTAGCCCTGGCCCTGGGCCCACACGAATTCGCCGCCGAAGCTGCGGCGCTCGAACGGTGGACCGTAGTCGTCGTCACCGGGGTCGACGGCGGTCTCGTCCAGAACGGCCTCTGGTTCCTCCGAACCTGCGCGATCCCTCTGCTCCATCGCCGCGATGATAGCTCGGAGCCTCGCAGCAAGCGAGGGGGAGGGGACCCACGTCGAGCGCCGACGCGAATACTGCCCACGCGCGGCTCCTCGTGGCATCGTCGGGCCGCACCGACGAACGACGTGCGGTGCCTGAATCAACCGCGCTTGTCGGTCGCAGGCGGCGCCGCGGGCGTCGACGATTTTTTGTCGGCCGGCTTGGGATCCTTCGCGCTCGCGGCCGGCTTGTCGGCGGGCTGCTTCGCCTCGCTCGGCTTCGCCTCGGTCTTGCCCGCGTCGGCCGGCTTGTCGTCGCTCTTCGGCGGCTTCGCGCTCGCGTCGGTCTTGCCCGCGTCGGTCGGCTTGTCGTCCTTCGCCTTCTTCGCGTCGGCCGGCTTGTCGTCCTTCGTCTTCTTCGCGTCGGTCTTGCCCGCCTCGGTCTTCGCGTCGGCCTTCTTGCCCTTGCCGCCCTTCTTGTCGGTCTCGGCGGCGGCGTCGGTCTTGGCCTCCTCGGCCTTCGGCGCGTCGACGAATTCTTCGCTGCCGAGCTCGCGGTCGGCCTTGCGGCGGCGATCGAGGGCCAGCTTCGCGCGGCGGGCGACGTCCTGGTCCCACGCGTCGACGTTGCCGTCGCCGTCGGTGTCGTAGCCGACGCGATCGATGTTGCCTTGCACGAAGAACGTGAACACGTCGGGCTTGCCGTCGCGGTCGCGGTCGGCGTCGATGCGGACCAGGCGGCCCTTGTCGTAGCGGCGCCAGGCGTCGACATAGCCGTCGTGGTCGGTGTCCTGCTCGTCGAGGGTCGGCTTGCCGTCTTCGTGGTGGCGCCCGAGGTCGATGCGGCCGTCGAAGTCCTGGTCGTACTGTTCACGGACCAGCTCGCCGGTCTCGTCGAAGTGGAGGAACGCGTCGAGGCGGCCGTCGAAGTTGAGGTCGGCCTGCTGGCAGCGGGTGCGGCCCTCGTCGGGCGCGCGGCCGCCGATCAGCGTGACGATGTCCGCGCGGCCGTCGTAGTTCGAGTCCTGCTGCTGCACGCGCTTGCCGGCCGCGTCGCAGTGCTGGCCGTCGATCGCCAGCGGGATCAGCGCGACCTGGCGCACTGGCAGGATCGGCTCGATCTTGTGCGGCGGCTCGTTGTCGGGGGTGGACTCGGCGGTGGGGGCGGCGGTGGCCTTGGCCTTGCCCGCGCAGCCGGCGAGCCCGAGGATCAGGAGCAGCGCGGCCGGGCGAGCGAGGAAGGGGATCACCGGACACACTTTAGGGGACGGCGGGCGCCTCTCGCAAGCCGAGGGCAAATGTGACCCCGCCCGCGGCGCCGGCGCAGGCGCGACGGCGCGTCTTGTGCTACTAGCCGCGGCTGACGATCGTCGCGGCCGACCACGGTTTCCTGGCCCGCGCCAGGGCGCTCCGCGCCGCTCCCCGAATTCACGGCCCCCGCGACCCCGGTTTCGCTCCACGACGTCCGCGCCGCACCCGTCACCGCTCCGCCACCTGACATGAGCAAGTCCGTTCCACGTATGGTCGATCCGACCGCTCCCGAGCGGCCCACGATCCGTAGCTTCTGCATCATCGCCCACATCGATCACGGCAAGAGCACGCTCGCCGATCGATTGATGGAGGCCACCGGTCTTTTGACCGAGCGCGACAAGACGGCGCAGTACCTCGATCGCATGGACATCGAGCGCGAGCGCGGCATCACGATCAAGGCCCAGGCCGTGCGCATGTCGTACAAGTACGACGGCGTCACGTACGCGCTGAACCTGATCGACACGCCCGGGCACGTCGACTTCGGCTACGAGGTCTCGCGCAGCCTGGCCGCCTGCGAGGGCGCGCTGCTGGTCGTCGACGCCACCCAGGGCGTCGAGGCGCAGACGCTGGCCAACGTCTACATGGCGCTCGACGCCAACCTCGAGATCATCCCGGTGATCAACAAGATCGACCTGCCGAGCGCCGACGTCGAGGGCGTGAAGAAGCAGATCGAGGAGGCGGTCGGGCTCGACGCCAGCGACGCGCTGCTGGTCTCGGCCAAGACCGGCCTCGGCGTGCCGGACCTGCTCGAGGCGATCATCCTCCGGATCCCCGCGCCGCACGGCGACGTCGAGCGGCCCGTCAGGGCGCTCATCATCGACTCGTGGTGGGACAGCTACAAGGGCGTCATCTCGATGGTGCGGGTGTTCTCCGGCCGCCTGCGCGCCGGCGACAAGATCCGCATGATGGCGACCGGCAAGGGCTACGACGTCATCGACGTCGGCGCCTACGCGCCCGAGATCACGAGCATGCCCGAGCTGTCGGCGGGCGAGGTCGGCTACCTCGTCGCCAACGTCAAGGAGGTCGTCGACTCCAAGGTCGGCGACACCGTGGCCGCCGCCGACGACCCCAAGGCCGAGCCGCTGCCGGGCTTCAAGGTCGTGCAGCCGATGGTGTTCGCCGGCGTGTTCCCGACCGACAACGCCGACTACTCCGAGCTGCGCGACGCGCTGGCCAAGCTCACCCTCAACGACGCCAGCGTCACCTGGGAGCCCGAGACCTCGGTCGCGCTGGGCTTCGGCTTCCGCCTCGGCTTCCTCGGCCTGCTGCACATGGAGATCATCCAGGAGCGGCTCGAGCGCGAGTACGACCTCGACATCATCACCACCGCGCCGAGCGTGAAGTACAACGTGTACCTCAAGGACGGCACCGAGTCGGTGATCGACAACCCGGCCAAGATGCCGGACATCGGCGACTACGAGGCGATCGAGGAGCCGATGATCACCGCGCGGATCCAGCTGCCGGAGGAGTACCTCGGCGCGATCATCAAGCTGTGCCAGGACCGCCGCGGGATCCAGCTCGACATCAAGTACCAGACGTCGAAGCGCGTCCAGCTGACCTACGAGATGCCGCTCGCCGAGGTCGTGTTCGGCTTCTACGACCAGCTCAAGAGCCTGTCGCGCGGCTACGCCAGCCTCGACTACGAGCAGGGCGAGTACCGCCGCGCCGAGCTGGTGCGCGTCGACCTGCTGGTCAACGGCGAGCGCGTCGACGCGCTCTCGCTCATCAGCCACCGCGACAACGCCTACAACCGCGGCCGCGACCTTTGCATCAAGATGAAGGACGAGATCCCGCAGCAGCAGTTCGAGGTCGCCATCCAGGCCGCGATCGGCAGCCGCGTCATCGCCCGCACCACGGTCAAGGCGCTGCGCAAGAACGTGCTCGCCAAGTGCTACGGCGGCGACATTTCCCGCAAGCGCAAGCTGCTGGAGAAGCAGAAGCGCGGCAAGCGGCGCCTAAAGGCGGTTGGGAACGTTGAAATCCCGCAAGGTGCCTTCCACGCCATCCTGAAGCTAGACTAGAGAGCCTCCGTGACCACGCCGCAGCAAGCGCAGGAGCCGCGCCCGGCCAAGCCCGAGGGGCGGCGCTCGACGGGCAGCGTCAAGGCCGCCGCCGGAATGTTGGTCAAGGAGGCCAACCGGATCCTCAAGAAGTACGCCGGCCGGATCGCCCCCGAGCCCGCGCAGGCGATCCGCGACAGCGCCGACGCGCTGGCCCGCTTCCGCGAGGCCAAGCAGTGGGACCGCGCCGAAGACGAGGCCGAGCGGCTCGACGAGCTGCTGCACCAACACGCGAGCTTCGCCCGCAAGAGCCCGCTGCGCGAGACGATCGAGAACGTCGGCGTGGCGGTCCTGGTGGCGCTCGGCCTGCGCTCGTGCCTCTACGAGCCGTTCAAGATCCCGAGCGGCAGCATGATGCCGACGCTCGTCGCCGGCGATCACATCTTCGTCAACAAGTTCATCTACGGCATCCAGATCCCGTTCACGACCACGGTCGTCGGCGAGCGCTGGGGCCACATCGCGCGCGGCGACGTCGTCGTCTTCCGCTACCCGATCGACGAGTCCGAAGACTTCATCAAGCGCGTCATCGGCCTGCCCGGCGACACCATCCGCGTCGACGGCAACAAGGTCAGCATCCGCCGCGAGGGCGACGCCGAGTTCGAGGAGCTGAAGCGCACCAAGCTGCCGGAGAAGTGCCGCGACGACAGCGGCACGCAGCAGGTCCCGCACTGCGAGCTGTTCGAGGAGACGGTCGACGGCCACACCTACGTGGTCCGCTACAAGACGAACCTCGATCCGCGCGCCGGAGCCCGCAGGGTGGGGAGTGGACCGTGCCCGAGGGCCACTTGCTGGTGATGGGCGACAACCGCAACGAGAGCCACGACAGCCTGGCCTGGACCCGTCAGGTCGAAGCCGTCGCGGCCGACGGTCTGCTCAGCGTCAAGGACCTGCGCGACCTGACCGACGAGAAGCTGTTCTCGCTGACGCGCCCCGACGACGTCTCGGCGCGCGGCGACGCCAGCTTCGATCACATCCTCTACATCGCCGACCACGCCAGCGACGCGCACGGCCTCGAGCTCGAGATCTGGCGCGAGCCGGTGCTCGGCGGCGAGGCGGTGTACCGCGCGTTGACGGCAGGCGAGGGGACCGAGGCGAGCTTCGCGTCCCTCATCGAGGGCGACGAGCGGATCGGCAGCAAGGGCAACACCAAGCTGCGCGAGCGCCTGCAGCGGATCGGCGGCGACGTCGTCACGCTGACGCTCAAGTCCGGCGACATCGCCCAGGACGTGGTGTTCCGCCTGAACGCCGCCGACGCGGTGATGCGCCTGCGCTGCGGCAACGCCATCTGCCGCTCGCCGGGCCGCGTGGCCGAGAAGGTCGCCGAGGTGGTCGAGCGCTGGAACCGCGACCGCAGCCAGGACGCGCGCCAGATCCTCGACGGCGACAACACGGCCCGTTACTCGCAGCACTGGACCAGCCGCAGCGCGACCGCCGAGACCTTCATCGAGCGCCGCTACAGCAAGACCGGCGCCGAGCCGGCGACCCCGGCCGGGCTGGTCCGTCTGCGCGTGGCGGGCCCCGGACGAGGGCGTCGACCTGGTCCGCGACGCCGCGCTGGCGTCGGTCGGCAGCTCGCGCACGCTCGCGCGCCAGGCCGTCAACGAGGCCGGCGAAGACGGCTGGCTGGTCGAGGACGAGCACAAGTTCACCTACGTGCGCGCCGATCCCAAGGGCCAGGTCGCGTTCAGCCTCGAGTGCGGTCGCCAGCGCTGCGCCAGCGACCGCGAGCTGCTGGCGCTGGTCCGCAGCGTCGAAGGACATGTCCCTTCGGTCATCAAGGACCGCACGCGCTTGCCCGAGCTGCTGCCGCCCGGCGACATCCCCGGCTACAAGGAGATGCCGATCAGCCCGGTCGCCGAGCGCTACGAGTACGACCGGATCCGCCTCGACGCGACGGTCCGCGACGTGGCCTACAGCCTCGGCGTGTGGGTGTGGCTGCGGCCGACCGAGGGCCTGGCCGAGAAGCTGGCCGCGCTGCAAGCCGAGATCCCGAACGCCCGCGTGGACGACAGCGTGGCCAGCGGCGCCATCGTCGGCGACGCGGCCTCGGGCAACGGCACGCAGTACGCGTTCGCGGTGCCGGCCACCGAGGTGGTCATCCGCATGCAGTGCAGCGCCGGCCTGTGCCCGACGCCCGAAGTGGCCCGGAGCTGGCCAAGCGCGCGTATCAGAAGGCCCACGACGCCAGCAACTTCGTCGACCCGGCCGCCGAACGCCCGCAGCCGTACGTGCCGCGCGGCAACGTCAAAGGCCGCGCAGAGCGAATCTGGTTGCCGCTGAGCCGCTTCTGGCTGCCGATCCGCTAGCGCGGCACGACGATAGCTTCGAGCCGCTTACGACGAACAGGACGGCAGCGCCGTACGACGGCCAGGAGCTCGCTGGCGCGCCGCGTCGGCGGCTGGTCCTGAGGAGTCGGCGGGAGTCACTGGCAGATTCAGCTCGAGAGCGAGAGCGTTTTGTTGGTGGATTCAAGCTGGTTGTCCGTGCTGGTAGTGGATTCGAGCTTGGTAGTGATTGGTTGTCCGAGCTCGACGAACACAACACGCTTCGATAAACACAACGCTTGGCGGCGGGTTATCGGAGGCTCGCTAACGGTGCGGCTCGCCGGGGACTCCGCAGCCAAGCCCCAGCTTGGCGGGCTATCGGAGGCTCGCCGGCCCCCCAGGCGGCCGTTCTCTTCAACTTAACATAATATCTATTATCGGCAAAACGCCGGGCGGCCGAGGGCCGTCGTGCTTGCTCGGACACGTTGGTGCGCTCGAGACGCTAAGCTCTGACGAGCACGCACGCGTACGAGACGCTGGCGACCTACGTGGCCCACGCCCCGGCGGCCGAAGCCATACCGTTCCTGATGGAGCGCGCGGCGGAGGACCCGCGGGAGACGATCCGCCATCACGCCGTGCATGCACTGATCAAGCTGCGCGCCGCGCGGGAGCTCGCGGGGCTATTGCCGCTGTTGGAAGCGTCGCCGCCGGTGACCTGGGCCGTGCACCTGGCGTTGCTGGAGGCTTGTCGTAAGCTCGGACTCGACGCGTCGCGCTTTCTGGAACGACTGCGTGAGGTGGACGACGTGTACGTGCAAGACGCGCTGTCGCTCGTGCCCTGAGCGAGCTCGGGTCGTCTTCCGAGGCGGCAAGGAAGGCGGCTCCTTGTCCGGCGGCCAGGGCGTCGGAAGACGGCGTGACCCGCACTCTGTCGAGACCGAGTCCGGCAAGAACCGCGGAGAGGACGATCAGGTCCAGCCGCCTGAGCGCGGAGTCCGACCGGCCGGCGGCCGGACGTCAGCCATGGGGTACGAACGGTCGGGGCGATCACCTCAGACGGTCCGAACGGTGCCGCCGTCGATGACGAGCTCGGCGCCATGAATCGCGGCGGCGCGATCCGAGGCAACGTAGGCGATGAGGTCGGCGACCTCACGGGGTTCGGCCGGACGCCCGATCGGGATACCGCCCAGGTTGTCGAGGACGACCTGCCGCGCCTCCTCGATCGTGCCGCCATTGGCGGCCTGCAGACGCTTCAGCAGGTCGACGGACGACTCGGTCATGATCCAGCCGGGGGAGACGACGTTGACCCGCACGCCCTTCGGCCCCAGCTCCTTGGAGAGGGACTTGCTATACGTCCTGAGCGCGGCCTTGGCGGCGGCGTAGGCGGTGGTCGACTCGGGAAGAGGCAGGACCGCCTGGATGGAGGTGACGTGCACAATCGCGCCGGCGCCCCGTTCGATCATCTGCGGAGCCAGGAGTCGATCGAGGCGCACCGTGGCCAGGAGGTTCAGGTTCAGCTCGGCGAGCCAGTGGTCGTCGGTCAGGGCGACGAAGCCGCCGCCCGGCGAGGACGAGCCGCCGATCACGTGGGCGAGGACGTCGACGCCGCCCATTCGCTCGAGCGCCGCCTTGGCAAGGATTTCCCCGCCCTCGGCCGTCGTCAGGTCCGCCTGGACGAACAGGACGCCGTCGATGGGCTCCGGGGCTCCACGGGCGGCGGTGATCACCCGGGCGCCGCCGGCCAGGAAGCGCTCGACGGTGGCGCGGCCCGCCCCCTTGGTGCCGCCGCTGACGAGCACGCGCTTTCCCGCGAATTCGGTCGGATCAATCTTGATGCTCATAGCGTGATCTCCAGGGCTTTGATGGCGTCGTTCTCGAGCGAGAAACGATAGGTGAAGCGGAGCGGGCTGCCCTTGAAGTCGCCATGTGCAGGGCCTTCGACCACGACCTGGCCCTTCTCGTGACGAACGGTGTCCGGCGTGAAAATAGCCTTGGCGCCGACCACCGCCTCTTCGAGCAAGGTTCGCAGCTCGGCGTGGCCCTCGTGACGGCCTCCGTTGTCCAGGACGAGGGCATCGGCCGCGAACGGCTTCAACATGCCGTCCACATCGAGTCGTGCGTTCGCTTCGACGTAGTCGGCGATGGGCTTGGGTAGTGCTGGTGTCATGGGTGTTCTCCTTTGCAGTGCTGCGCTGAAACCTAGACCCCTGGCGTCGACCGAACAAGTAGGACAATCTGGTATGAGACATCCCGATTTTCGGGACAATCGCCATGACCGACACCAGCCTGCTCGACCTGGATGCCGTCCTTACCATCGCGCGGCGTCGCTCCTTTCGCGCAGCCGCGCTCGAGCTCGGCAGATCGGCGACCGCCCTCAGCAGCGCCATCGCCAAGCTCGAAGCGAGCCTGGGCGTGCGCCTTTTCAACCGCACCACGCGGAGTGTTTCGCTGAGCGACGCGGGCCGGGCCTTCGTCGAGCAGGCGGGACCTGCGCTCGAGGTCATCCATCACGCGATGGAGGCCGCTCGGGCGCAACGAGCCACGCCCGCGGGTACGCTGCGCATCAACACGTTCGCCACCGCGGCGCGTGCGATCCTCTCGCCCCTCGTGCTCACGTTCGTGCGTCTGAACCCCGAGGTGCACGTCGACATCGTCACCGAGGGCAAGCTCGTCGACATCGTCGCTCAGGGGTTCGACCTCGGCGTGCGGCCAGCCGACCACGTGCCGGCTGACATGATCGCGGTGCCCCTTGGCCGTCCCGAACGCCACGTGATCGTGGGCTCGACCGCCTACCTAACCGCTCACCCTGCCCCGCGCACGCCCGCCGACCTCCTCGTCCACCGCTGCGTCCGCGGGCGCTTGCCCAACGGCGCGCTGTTGCGCTGGGAGCTGCGGCGGGGGCGAAAGGTCGTCCACGCAGACGTGCAGGGGCCGCTGACGTTGGACGAGGCGAGCGTCGCCAGGATGGCCGTCCTCGAGGGCGTCGGCCTGGGGTACTTCATGGAGGCCGACGTTCGCGCAGATATAGAAGCAGGGCGGCTCCTGCGCGTGCTGGAGAATTGGACGCCGGAGCTGCCGGGGCTCTGCCTGTACTACCCAAGTCGGCGCAACGCCTCGGCCGCGCTGCGGGCGTTCGTGGCGCTGGCACGGGAGCTCGCCGCGGAGCGGCCACACGGACGCGCCGCGCCACCGGCATCGGCCTAGCCTGCGCCTCGGTCGCTTTTGGCCCACGTAATCACGCCGTTCGCCGTCTCGCACGCGAGACCGTCGACCAGGGTGAACGTCTCGCCTTGGCCCTCCGGAAGCGCGACCCTGTATTGGCTCAGCGTGAACGAGACAGGTGGGTGGGTTGACGAAAGGACGAGTTGAGGGTGAGGTGACAGTTGGGGGGAGTCATGCGGCGACGCTGGCGTGGTCCAGTTCTCGGCGCTTGCGACGTATCCGTTCGACGAACACCGTCGTGACGCGCGCCAACGGCTCGGTCGCGGCGACCGAGAAGTACGGCGCGCTGCCTTCTTGTGCGGTCGAGGCGAACTGCCCGCGTCGGATTAGTTCGGACCGGCCGGCGCGGGCGGCGATATCACTGGCGCTGGATCGTCCGTGACCGGCGGTGCGGCCGGCAGCGGCGCCTGCTCGACGCCCGCGGCCGTCAGCAGCTGGTCGAAGCCGCGCTCCCACGAGATGAAGCCCCGCTTACCGATCGACAGGTTTTTGCAACCGAGCCCGAAGGCCGCGGTGTCTCCCTTGCTGGCGGCCACGGCCATCCTGTCGAGCTCCGACTTGAAGTCCTCCGCGTATCCGATGAGCACGCCGTGCAGGTTGGCGAACTCTTTCGCCGGGGCCACCTGGCGAGTCTCCTCGATGAACACGCGGAGCGTGGTGCTGATATGCATCAGCCGGGCGATGATGTCCGGCTTGGCGACATCGCGTTCGCTCAGGAGCGACATCGCGTGCATCGCGTCGGCGAGCCGCGCCATCGGCACCGCCATGTCCTGATTGACGTAGCGCTCGGCCTCCGCGTCGCGGCCCAGATTGCACGCCGAGAGGAGCACCGCCAGCGCCACGATCAGGCTTCGCATCGGGCGATGATAGCGGTTATGCCCCCGCACACAACACCTCGCCGGGCTCGGTGTTGCCCCCTGCTCGTGAAAGCCGCGCGGGCCGTCCTCGATCCCGATCGCGGGCACAATCCCCGGCGAGCCCGTGAGCGCAGCCCAGGCCGTCTTGGGCACGCGCCGCTGCGGAGCGCCGGCGGCGCCTCCTCGTCGCCGCGGGCGACCGCCGCAGCGCTACACGAAGCTCGATCTTGGTCGGCTCGCGGCCGAGTACTACCGAGCCAACCCGCGAACCTGAAGCTCCGCCTCGCCGCCCCCGCGATGCCTGAGCGCGAGGTCGACGGGCGGCTCCCCGCTGACCAGCAACCGACGGGTACTCGGTCGTTACTGGACGCCGATGAACGAGTAAGAGTTGTATTGGTTGCCTTCCGACGACTGCGAGTAGAAGTTGCTCCACAGCACCAGGGGATTACCGTCGCCGCCATTGCCGGTCGAGTCCTTGGCAACGACCCACTTCCCAAGGCCCCTGTGGAGCAGATGGCCGTCCACGAGCATGAAGGTGTTGAAGTCGTCGCCCATCGAGGTCTGCGAGTGGTAGTTGCTCCACAAGACCAATTGGTTTCCGTCTTCCTGGCCGCCCGTCGAATCCTGGGCCACGACCCATTTTCCGGTGCCCTCGTGGTAGAGATATCCATCGGACATAAACTGGAAAACGTTGAAGCGGTGGCCCTGTCCACTCTGCGAGTAATAGTTGCTCCACAGGACCAGCTTGGCCCTCGGGTTTCAGCCCTACACCTCCCTCCCCGGCGCGGTTTCAACCGCTGGCACGCGAGCTTGGCCTCGCCGGTCAGCAGCCGTTGCCGCGGCGACCGTAGCCGACGTAGGTGTCGGGGTCGGGGTGAAGTGATTCACCCGCATGAGGTACCCGGGCGCGCTGCCGGTCGAGTACAGGTGGACGCCGTCGAACTCTTCGAGGGTCGTCCCACCGATGAACGTGAAGGGGCTGGTCGGGCCGGGCGCGCCGTCGTTGACGTAATAGGCCACGGCCACGTCGTTCCACGCGGCGTTGCAGGCGGACAACGCCCGCCCCTGCAGGTCGCCGGCCACCAGGTAGCCGGCGATGCCGTCGGCAGTGTTGCGAGTGGTGGTCGAGTACGGCTCCGAGACGTTGATGCACGCGAAGCGCTCCAGCCAGTCGTCCTCCCAGTCGTCGAATTCGATCGGCTCGCCGCCGCCGGCGTGGCAGCCGAGGAGCTCGGGCTCGATGATGCGCGGCAGGACGTAGGCGAGCTGTCGCGGGACCGCCCCGACCTGCGGATCGCGAGCGGCCCGGGCGCGGTGTTCGGCGAGCAGCGCCTCAGGCACAGCGGCGCCGGGCTCTGCGAGCGCGAGGAACACCTCGGCCGGGCTGGCCTGCTGCGCGTCGATGAGCTGGATCAGCACGTCGTCGGCGACCCGGCCGCCCGAGACTTGATAGGCGAGGACGGAGCGGTCGGGGGTGCCCACGATGGTGATGCGGCCGCTGTCGGCCACCGTGAAGCTGGCGACGGTCGCCCTGGCCTGCAGCGCCGTCAGCTCCTCGGCGGTGAGCTCCGGCAGCTCGGGCAGCGATTCGTCGTCGGCCGCGGGCGGTTCGAGCGGGTCGGGCGCGTCGCAGGCGGGCAGCACGGCGGCGAGGGCCAGGGCAGCAGCGAGGCCCGGGAGGACGCGAATGAAGGATGTGCAAGGCTTGAAAGACGCGTGGTGCATGCCCGCCAGGTAGAAAGCCGCGGGAGAACAATTCACCGTCGATGCATTTTTTCCCGGCCCGTGCGACCTGTCGTGCTCACCCCTCGACGGCAGGCCGCTGCTCGTCTCGCGTCGCGCGCTCGTGGGCTCGTGGGTCGATCGCGCGGCCGTCGGGCAAGGCCCCGAAGTCCTCGAGCGAGAGCTGCTCGACGAGCGGTCCCGGGACCATGCCGTCCAGCGGGTCGTCGCTCGCGGGCACGAGGCGGCGGAACGGCGGCACGACATACCAGTCGTGCAGCGTGAACGAGTGATAGGGCTCGCTGGTCGGCCGGCCCGGGCCGGACGGCGTCTGATGGATCTCCGGCGACAGCGAGCCGACCACCTGCAAGGCATGGCCGCGGGTGAGCCCCAGGAAGGTCTCGGGTTTGAGCGCGTCGAGCTCGGCGAGCGCCTGCTGGTTCGAGGCGGGGTCCCAGGCGATGGTCACCGATTTGCCGTCCACGTCGACGGCGGTGGTAAGGCCGGTCGTCTCCATGTGGATCAGCGGATAGCTGCGCGGTTCGCCCCGGGGCGTGGACGCGGCGTCGCAGGCCGTAACGAGCAACCACACGCACACGGCCGTCGTTCGCGGTCGGCGAGGCCCCATGGAGCGACCCTATGCGAGTGCGGGACCCCCGTCAATCGCCCTCGAGCCGGCCGCGATGCTGATGGCCATGCAGTCAGAACCTGCACCGTCGACTGCTCGGGCGCTTCTCAGCGCGACCTCGTGACATGCGAGGGCGTGCAGAGCGATCGCCGAGTGTGTTGCGCTCGATGCTGACGAGCGCCGTTGGCACGGTGATGAGCTGACCATCCGGGTAGTGCGCGACAAGGAACGCCAGACGCAGCAGCGGTGCAGCAGGACCTCGTGGTGCGCCGTCAGTTGCTCAGCGCCCCACCCCGCCCCGCAATCAGTATTGTGCGCGAGGAAGCCGTCGGCGAAGTAGGTGTCCGGCGCGTCGACCGAGAGCTCCCAGACCTCGCTGGTGCCGTCGGGGACGATGCTCTCGATCGGGAGCGCGGCGCCGTCGCGCCCGAGCAGACGATCGCCGACCTGCAGGTCCCGCGCGGGCCGGAAGACGCCCACGCGCGGGAGCCACAGCGGGTGCTCGCCGGTGATTCGCAGCGCCCGCCCGTCGGCGAGCCGGAGCTGCAGGACCGGCCGCTCGCCGCGGGAGACGCGGCGCAGGACGTGGGCGACCTGCGCCTCGCCGCGGAGAACGTCGAAGGAAAGGACGGTCGCTCCGGGCGCGAGGGCCTCGATCGCGACAGGGCCGGCCGGCGTGTCGATCGGCGTGCCGGTGGCGAAGCAAGTCGCGCCCGAGTGACCCCAGCGCGCAGGGCCCGTGACCGGCGAGAGCGTCCCGTCGGCGGCGCGTCCGCACGCCAACAAGGCGACGTCGCTCGAGCAGCCGACGACGCCGGTGAAGCCCGGATCCTCGGCCCCCCACCCTTCCTCGCCGGCCTCGAGCGCGAGGGTCAGCGGTCGGCCCGCGGTCGCTGGAAGGGCGTGCCAGGCGTCCCACAGGGCCCGGGGGACGCTGGAGAACGCGCGCTCCGGGTCACACTGGAGCGTGACCCGGGCGCCCGGCGGGCCCGGGTGGCGCTCGGCGAGAAGGACGATCGACTCGGCGCCTGCAGGCCACTCGCGCACCGTGAGGGTCGTGTCGAGTGCGCAGTCGTAGCTCTCGCTCGCGGCCACGAGCTCGACGTCGGCGTGCAGCGTCGGGTCCTCGCTCGGGGCCAGCGGCGTGGGCTCGCCGCGGGTGGGCCGTCCGTCGCGCACGAGGAGGCGGTCGAGGAAGTAGGTGTCGGGCGCGCTGACGTCGGCGACGTCGACGCCGTAGGAGCGCTTGTTCGACTGCACCTCGCGGACCTCGAGCGGACCGTCGAGGCCGAACAGGCGATCGCCGGCCGCGACCTCCGACGCGCGGATCCACCTCCCTGCTCGACGCGCCAGAGCTCCTGTCGGGGCGGGAGATCGATCCGCTCGCCCGTCGTCAGCCGGAGCTCCACCATCGTGGTCGACCGCCGCTCTTGTCGAGACCGGAGATCGACGCGCACGCGGTTGCCCGTCGTCGGGTCGGCGCCGACGAGCTGGAGGCCGGGCCTCATGGCCAGGTAGTCGCCGCTCTCGCCCGAAGGGGTGAGGAGGCGCCGGCCGCTGTGCCACCGCTCTTCGGCCGGCACTTCGGGATGGGTCGAGTCGGGGGCGTTCGGGTTGCGCGAGGGATGGAGCGCGCCGCTCGTGTCGCGCAGGCAAACACCGAGCGCGTACTTCTTCTCGCAGGTGACGCGCGGCGGCTCGAGGCGCACGCGGAGCCTCGCCGGTTCGCGGGTCGTGGCGGGTGCTGCGACGGCCAGCAGTTCGCGCGGCAGCTCGAGCATCACGGGCGCGCTGCAGTCGGCCGAGTCGCGGTTGCCGGCCTCCGCCTCCCGGACCACGACGGCCAGCGACACGATCGGCGCTGCGAGCGGGACCAGGGGCACGTCGATGTCGAGCGCACAGCGGTCGACGGCGCCGCGGATCCACGGAAACGTGAGCATCGCGTCGTCCAGCGCCGGCGGTTCGGGGGGCGCCGGAGGTGGCGACGGCGGCGGGGGCTGCGGCGTCGGCTGGGGCGGCGGCGGGGTCTCGATCGGGACTTCGGGCGTGCTGCAACCCACGAGCGAGAAGAGGAGGACGGAGGCGGTCGCGCGACTCATCTGGCGCCCCAGGGACGGGGTCGAGCCCGTGATATTCGCGCGTTCGAATCGATCGTGCCCACGGTCGAGCGGCGCTTCATCGGAGCATCATGAAGGTTTGACCGTACACGGCGACCCCTCGACGGAGACGAGGGCGCCGGCTCGCGCCTCCAACCACGTCCACAAGTCTTGCCCCCGAGCGTGGCGTCGGAGTCGCGGAGCTCCGCCTCCTCGATCTCACCGTCGGCGTTCGCATCGCTGGCCGCGAAGGGGTCGAAGACGAGCTCTTCGTCGCCGAACAACCGGTCGCCGCGCACGCTGATCGTGACTTGCGGCTCCTCGTCCGCGAAGCTGGTCTGCGAGACACAGTCCCGGTACGCGTTTCCGGCGGTCAAACCCCAGGAGAAGCGCTTGGTCTCTTCACCGCGCTGCGCCGTGCCCTCCACGTAGATCGAGTACGAGCCGGTACGCATCCGTTCGACGTCCGAATCGTCGACGTTGCCGGCTACCGGGTCGGTCGCCGGCGCGATGCTGAAACCGATGCCATTGATCAGCGCGTGGGGGTGTTCGCTCGTCCGCTGGGCATGGCCGAGGACGAGAGGCTCGCCTGCCCGCACCAGATCGACGATGCGGTACTGCTGCGACTCGTCGTCGAGCGACGATCCCTCGAGCATCAGGTCGCCGATCGAGACCTGCAGGGCGGAGAAGGTGATCACCCAGTCATCCTTGATCGTGCTCGGGTGGATTCCGTCTTCGACGAACGACGCGTCCACGAGCGCCACCGTGATGTCGCGCTCCACCGACTCCTCGCCGGCGGCGCAGGCGCTCAAGAGCAAGAGAGAGGCGTGGAGACGGAGCATCGAAGGGGTCCAGGAGCCGAACACGCGGCCAGCAACCGTGGCGGTGAATGCCTTATTCCCCGCGTTCGTGCCCGTGCGTCGTGCTCCCGGCGCTGCAGCCGGCCGGCTCCTCGCCGAGAGCGCCGTCGTCGAACCGACCCGCACGACGATCTGTCTTCACGGACAGACGCCGTCGGCCTCACGAGGCCGCGTCTGCGCGCTGTTGTGACGGGAGCTCCCGGTCTTTCCAGTCTTCTCCCCCGGCTCCTCCTGCGGTGGCACCTCGGCCTCCGGCACGGCTTCGAGGTCGCTCGCGACAGTCAGGCCTCCTTCGACGCGTCCTGCCCGATCCACAGCCGGTTGCCGTCCGGGTCCTCGATGCGGAACTCGGTCATGCCGTAGAACGTCGTTTCCAGGTCCGGGATGACCAATCCGTTCCCGCGCACCTCTCGATGATACGCGACGATGTCGTCCGGATACAGGTAGAGCACGGAACCACGTGGCGCGTCGGGATGGACGTTGAGCGACTGGTCCACCATCAGCCGGCAATCACCGAAGCGCAGCATCGCCCAGCGCCAGTCGTCGTTCCTGTCCTCGACGGCGAAGCCGAGTTTCGATAGAACTCGACGCTCGCGGGCATGCTGCGCACCGGCAGCATCGGGATGATCTGGTTTAGCTTCATCGGTGCCCGGGAGGTACCGCAGGGTCGGGTGACGATGCAACAAGGACCCGTCGCGCGGCGATGGTCCCCTCCCCTGCGACCTCGAGCTCGCCGCGGGCGACGAGACGGCAGCGGATGGCACGGCGTCGCGCCGGTGTACGCGATCGCGGGGCTCCACTCGCCTGCGAGGCGCCCGTTTCAGCTCGGGTGGTTCAGCGCGCTGGATCGGGCGCCGCACTCGGTTCGCCGACGTCGTTTCAGAATATTCTCCCACTCACGAGCCCCGACCCGTCGAGGCACACATCCTTGCCCTCGCCGCAGCGCTCGTTGAAGCATACGACCTGCAGGACCCTCGCTACCGATCCCCATGCACCGCCGCGACCTGCTCCGCGCCCTGCCCCTGTTCGCCTGCACTCCGTCGCTTGCGACGCAATCGCGCGCCGCGGACCGGTTCGACGACGTGCTCGCCGGCTTCGACCACGACGAACACGCCGACCTGCGCGCCGTCAGCGTGCACCGCGGCCGGCGACGCGTCGCGTTGCGCACCTACAACGGCGCGCGTGCCGACGAGCTGCACGACGTGCGCTCCGCCGGCAAGAGCATCACCTCGCTGCTGGCCGGCGCGGCCTTCGATCGCGGCATGCTGCGCGATCCCGCCGATCCCGTGCAGCGCTACCTCCCGGCCGCGCGCGGCAGCGCTTTCGCCGATGTGCCGCTGCGCGACCTGCTCGACATGCGCAGCGGCGTCGACGCCTTCGACGAGGATCCCGCCTCTCCCGGCAGCGAGGATCTCATGGATGCCGCGCCCGATCCGGTGGCCTTCGCCTGGTCGGTGCCGCGGGCCACGGCGCCGGGCCTGCACTACCGCTACAACTCGTTGGCCGCCTACGTGGTCGGCCTCGTCGTGCAGCAGGCCTGCGGACAGGACCTCGAAACCTTCGCACGCGAGGTCCTGTTCGCACCGCTCGGCATCACCCGCTGGCATTGGGCACGCGACGCGGCGGGAAACGTGAAGGGCCAGGGCAACCTCTCGCTCGCCGTGGACGACATGCTGCGCATCGGCCGTCTGCTGCTGGACGGCGGCAAACACGGCCACACGCGCGTGATCGGCCGCGACTGGATCGACCGCACGCTGCAACCCGCCGTCGACATCGCCGACGCCGATCCCTACGCCTCGCACTACGGCCTGTACTGGTACCACACCACGCACGCGGCCCGCGGCGGGCCGGTGCGCGTAACCTTTGCCTCGGGCAACGGCGGCAACAAGATCTATGTGGTGCCGGCGCTGGACCTGGTGGTCGCCATCACGAGCCGCGCCTATGGCCGCGGCTACGGCCAGCGCCGCTCGCAGGCGATCCTGCAGGCCCTGCTCGCGGTGGCGTGACGCCGACTTGCCCGACGGCGCGCAGATCCGGATCGACGTCGCCCGACGCTCGGTCGTTTCGGGGATGGGCGCCTACGTGGCCGATATCGAGTTCGCCGCGGCGTACGTCGACGCGCCCGACCTCGGGATCGAATGCGCCACCGAGCCGACGGGTCCGGACGCGCTTCGGCTGTGGGTCGCGCGTCGACCCGGCCGCGCTGCGCTTCTGGATGGCGCCAGGGGCCGACTGTCCCGCCAGACATGCCGGGGCGGCCCGTACGCTCCTCCGCCCCGAATGCTGGCAGGGCGAGCTCGAGATGCTCGGCCGGCGGCTGCAGCTGCGCCACGGGTTCCTCGGCTCGAGCCGCGTGCCGGCCAGCTCGGTGTCGTGGATCGACGAGCACGAGCAGGGGCTGCTGGCGGCCGACTCGGCGCGCACTCACATGCCCCCGGCAGGATCCGGCCTCACGGCACGTACGCGCCGATCCGGGCCCTCCCGTTGGTCCCGGTCGACAGCGTCACGAGCTCGCCGCAGGCGTTGACCGTGCTCTCGAGGCTGTACAGGCTCTGCGGCAAGGTCGCCTCCCACAGCGGTGTCTCGTCGACCGGCGTCCCGTCGAGCGCGAGGCGGTGGGCCGCGACCGTGTGCGGCCCGTCCAGGTCCTCGAAGTCCAGCGTGCGGATCACCGGGACCGTCAAGCGATCGCCGATGAGGTGGACGCGGGACGCTCGCGGCGGGCCGTCCTCGTTCTCCGCCGCGATCTCGACGTCCCACAGCGTCGCCCCGTCAGCCTCCGCGATCGCCAGCAGCTGCACCGGGGTGCCCTGGGAGCTGTCGCGGAGGATCGCCCAGCCGCCCGGGATCGCGATCGCGTCCTTCACCACCCCGAAGTCCGGCGCGTCGAGCGTACGCGACCACACCGGCTCGCCGGCGCTGTCGACCACCTGCAGGTTGAACACGCCGGTGTGCACGAAGTCGGGCCCCGACACGAACAGGATCCGACCGCTCGCGTCGGCGGCGGACGCCAGGGGGATCGCCGCCGGCGCCGCGTCGAGCACCCTCGTCCACGTCGAACCGACGTCGTCGGGCTCGAGCTTGGTCGCGATCACCGTGCTGTCGTCCAACTCCCCGAACAGCACGGGCGTGTCCAGCATCGTCAGCTTGCCCTCCCAGCCCATCGACGGCTCGCCGAGCTCGACCTCTTCGACGAACGGACCGTCGCCGGCGAACCGCACCAGGAACGGCTTCATGGTCGGCTCGACGAGCCGGCTCCCGAACAGGACCAATCGCTCCGCGTCGTCGACCGCGAGCGCGAGATCGTTGGTGCCACCGGCGCTCGGCGGGGACACGTGTGTGCCGAGCAGCTCGCCGTCGTTCGCCAGCAGCATCACCCCGTAGCCGGACAGCTTGTCCTCGTTCCTGTACGACAGCGACGCCGCCACCCCGCCGTCCGGCAGCGGCGCCAGCCAGCCCGGGCCCCAGCCCCCGAGCTCCGGCTGGACGATCACCGTCGCCCAGCGGGCCGCGAACGGCGTCTGTCCTTTCGGACAGTCGACCGGAGGGCCGCCGGTCGTCTCGGGCGGCTCGCCCGTCGTCGGACTCGGCGGCGAACCGGTGGCGTCGGTGGGGTCGGTCTCGCCGGTCGTCGGCGTGCTCGCGGTCGGGCCCTGCGTGTCGGTCCCGGAGGTCGTCGTGGTGCCGGCGTGGTCGGTGGAGCTGCTGGTGTCGGTGCCCGTCTCGAGGATCGACGGACCGCACGCCAGCGATCCGACCACGACGAGGAGGCACCCGCGGGAGACAAGATGTGAAGGCATGCCCGTCAGTAAGTGCCGGCCCCCGGCGTCGGCCAAGGACCGCGATCGGACCCGGCTCCGCCTCCCCCTCCGCTGCCCGGACTCGCCGCGAACGCGACAATCGCCCCGATTCGCCGCTCCTCGCGGTCGCGCGGATTCCTGACAGGCCCCTCGCGCCGTACCGCCTCGCTCGAGCTCACGGCGAGCGGAGCACGCGGCCCGGCGAACCCGTATATGTCCTTTCGGACACGTTGTCTGGCCGGCGCTCGCGCCCCTGCGCGCGGCAGACCTCGCCGCGGCCTGCTCCGCGGCCGCGGAGTTCCTGACATGTCCATTCGGACAGCCCAAATGTCCCTCCCTCACACGCGCTGGCGAAGCCCGCTCGCGCCCGCGCGAGGCCGCCCTCCCCTTCGCCACGCGGCGCGCACACCGGCACTTGTCGGCGATAAATGTCCTCGCGGACATGTTCTATGCGTCATGTCGCAAAAGACATTCGCAAAGGCGGATCGAGACGCCGGCGCAGGCCGGCCCCTGGCGAAGAGCTGTGGAGCTGATCCAAGGGACGGGTCGTGTCCGGCCGCCGCATCCGGTATAAGGATCGCAAGACTTTCCCGCCCTCACTCCCATGCAAGTCGTCTTCATTCATGGCCCGGCCGCCTCCGGCAAGCACACCATCGGGACCCGTGTGGCCGAGGCGCTGGGCATCCCGCTGTTCCACAACCATCTGGCGGTGGACGCCGCGCTGGCCTTGTTCGAATTCGGCAGTTCCGGCTTCTGCCGCCTGCGCGCGGCGATCTGGAGCGCGGCGTTCGCCGAAGCCGCCGCGGCCGGACGCTCCTTCGTCTTCACCTTCCATCCCGAGGCGAGCGTCGATCCGGCGCTCATCGAGAGCTTGACCCGCTCGGTGCGCGCGCACGGCGGCGAGGTGGTGTTCGTCGAGCTGCTGTGTTCGCCCGAAGCCATCGTCCAGCGGCTCGACCAGCCCAGCCGGCATCGTTTCGGCAAGCTCACCGATGTCGCCCTGTACCGCTCGATCGAGCGCGCCGGCGGCTTCGCGTTTCCGCCGCTGCCGTCGTCGCTGCGCATCGACACCGAAGCGCACACGCCCGAGCAATCGGCGGCGCTGATCGTCGCCTCGCTCCGCGAGCCGCGCTGAGTCGCGCTGGTTCACCGCGAGTCCGCGCGTCGCAGCGACGTCCCCTCGACGCGAGCCCATGCCGGAGCCGCCTCGGAGGCTCGCATGCACGATGTCTCGAGCAGCCCTGTGCCCTCCCCGCTCGTCCTCCACTGCGACACCCGGCGCTCGCCGTGCCGTCGCTGCCATCACGGCATGCTGCGCGCTCGGCGAGGTCGAACCGGCCCCTCGCGAACACGCTCCGATTCACGGCCCTGCGTCGCGGGCGATGCGGAAGCCGACGTGGTTGGTGGCGCTGTCGGGGGTGGCCTTGCCGCGGGCGTCGGGGGTGTAGCGGCCGCAGTACTGGTCCGTGCAGAGGTAGGAGCCGCCACGCTGGACGCGCTTGGTGACGCCGGGTTCGGCCGGATCGAAGCTGTCCGGAGGGCCAGGCGGATCGACGGCTCGCGGGGAGCGGCGGGCGTAAGCGTCGGGGCGGTACCAGTCCGCGGTCCACTCCCAGACGTTCCCGGACATGTCGTAAAGGCCATATCCGTTGGCGGGGTAGCTGGCGACGGGGGCGGCCCCGGCGTGGCCGTCGGCGGCGGTGTCTTGGCCGGGGAAGCGGCCCTGGAAGGTGTTGGCGGGGTGCGCCTCGTCGCCGAGCGGCGCGTCGCCCCACACGTGGCGCTTGCGATCGAGGCCGCCGCGGGCCGCGTACTCCCACTCGGCCTCGGTCGGCAGGCGGCCGTTCGCCCAGCGGGCGTAGGCGACGGCGTCCGCGTGGGCGACGTGGACGACCGGGTGGTGCATGCGACCTTCGAGGTCGCTGGCGGGACCCTCGGGGTGCCGCCAGTCGGCGCCGGCGACGTAGCGCCACCACGCGTCGGCGCGCGCGAGCGAGGCGACGCTTTCGGGCGGGGTGAAGACGATCGAGCCGGCGATCCGGCGGTCGGGCGGGACGTCGGGATAGTCCTCGGCGCGCGGGGTCTGTTCGGCGAGCGTGACGTGGCCGGTCGCGCGCACGAAGGCGGCGAACTGGGCGTTGGTGACCTCGGTGGCGCCGAGCCAGAAGCCCGAGACTGCGACGCGGTGGCGCGGATGGGCGTCGGTGAACCGCGGATCGTCGGAGCCCATCCAGAACTCGCCGCCGGGGATCCACACCATCTCGGGGGACGTGGATTCACAGGCCGCCAGGCACGCGGCGAGCAGCGAACCGCACGCGACGAGGAAGCGGCGAGTCATTGCGTGAACTCGATCTGTTTGCGCGTCGGGAATTTCTTCAGCACCTCGCGGTAGCGCAGCAGCTCGGCCTCGAGCGCGAGGGTGACCGGCGCGTGGCGGATCGCGATCGAGTCGTCCTCCTGCGGGTTGGTGTAGAGGTTGAACATCAGCGCGCCGGCGCTCGGCGCGATCGCGCCGGTGAATCCGCCCTGTTGCCCGCGCTGGGTCACGAGCTGCGGCAGCTGGGCGATCGTGGTGAACTTGAACTCGTCGATGCGGGTGCCGACGGGGCGATCGTTCCAGAAGTAGAGGACGCTGCGGCGGTTCGACTCGCCGTCGTCGGCGACCAGGAAGGAGGTCTGGTCGACGCCGTCGACGTAGCGGTCCTCGGGCATGAGCGCGGCCAGCTCGCCTCCCGCCCGGCCGGCGAGGGCGAGCGCGGTGTTGAAGATGTCGGCCAGGTCGAACAGGCCGTCCGACCGGCGCGGGGTGATGGTGCCGCGCCACGAGGCGAAGGTCGGCACGCGGACCCCACCCTCCCAGGTCGAGCCCTTGCCGCCGCGGAACGGGGTGTGACCGTACGGCGCGACCTCCTGCTCGGGGCCGTTGTCGGAGGTGAACAGCACGAGGGTGTTGTCGACCTGGCCGGTCTGCTCGAGCGTGCGGTAGAGGCGGCCGAACACGTCGTCCATCTCGACCATGCAATCGGCGTAGGTGGTTCGGGCGGGCGAGCGGCCGCGGTAATGAGCGTTGGGGTAATTGTCGAAGTGGCAGCCGCGGGTGTTGTAATACAGGAAGAACGGGCGCGATTCGTCGGCCATGCGGCGCAGGAATCGCTCGCCGTAGGCGGCCCACTCCTGGTCGAGGTCCTGGATCGTCTCGAGATCGATCTCCTGGACCGCCTCGAGCGGGCCGCCGCGGACCGCGTGGACGTCGGCGCGGGAGAACGGCAGGCTCCGGATGAAGGCGGTGCGGGCGGGGCTCAGCGCGATCTCCGGGTTGAAGTGCGGGTCACGCCATTCGGTGTACATGTCCGAGACGCTGAGGAAGCCGCGGAAATCGTCGAAGCCCACGTTCTGCGGCTGAGACCCCTCGTTCTCGCCGAGGTGCCACTTGCCGATCGCCTGGGTGACGTAGCCGAGCTCCGAGAGCAGGCGAGCGAGGGTGACCGCGCCCTCGAGGCCGCCGGTCTGGCCGTACATCGGCGGGCGCAGGATGCCGTGATGGACCGGATACTGGCCGGTCATGATGGTGGCCCGGGTCGGCGAACAGCTCGGCTGCGAATAGGCCGAGGTCAAGACCAGGCTCTCGGCGGCGACGCGATCGATCTGCGGCGTCGGGTTGCCGACGCTGATGCCGCCGCCGTTGAAGCCGGGGTCCATCCAGCCGACGTCGTCCATCAGGAAGATCAGGACGTTGGGCCGCTTGCCCGCGCGTCGCTGCAGCGCGGCCAGCTTGTCGCGGGCGCTTCGAAGCTGCGTGGCGTGGGTGACCACGGGCTCCATGTTGGCGGCCGGGCGGCTGGTTCGGACGCTGAGGAATTGATCGGGGTGATCGTAGCCGGGGCCGGGAGGCCGGACGGCGGGCTCCGGCTCGGCGAGGCCTTCCGGGGCGATCGGCGGGGCGAGCTCGGGCGCCGTGACGGGCGGCTCCTGCCCTGTCGCGGGCCCTCCGCCGGGTCGCGGCGTACAAGCGAGCGCGAGGCTCAGCGCGGCCGCCCGCCGGAGCTGCGGCGTCGAGGTATGAACATTGCGCGAGGGCACGGGACCGTCCTTGTCGTCATCGTCGAGCGCGAGGAATGTGGGCACGTCCTTGGCCCCGGACGGCGCGCGGCGCAACGCGGTCGGGCACGTGCGGGCGTCTCTGCGAGGACGCGCGCCGGGACGGCCGCGGGCGCAAGGGTCGGTCGGTCGGTGCGGGCGGAGCTCGCGCTCGCGTCGATGGTGGTCGGCTCGACGACGGTCACGGACGCCAGAGCGAAGTCGCGTCCGGCCGAGCGGCCGAATCTCATACGTAGATCTGATGGTTCGTTGCTCAGCGGCGAGGCAGGCTCGACGCAGCTCGGGTCACTGCTCGAAGCAGAAGATCCGCTTGGTCTTGTCGCAGCCGTCGTTCGTGTTGGTGTTCGACCACCCGCCGTCGGTCCGGGTCCGATCGCCCTGGATCCCCTGCGCCAGGTTGCTCGAGCTGTCCCAACCTACGCAGTCCTGGATGCCGACGAAGCCCGCCCCGCTGGCGAGGGTATCGGTCCACACGAGCGTCTCGCCGCCCGCGTTCTGGCCGTTCTCGTAGACGTTGATGGGAGCGTCGAGGGTCCCATCGGTGAGGTCGGCCCAGTCGTCGGCGATCTTCGTCTGGGCCTGGTCGAGCAGGAGGTACGGCCCGGCGGCGTGGACAAAGCGAGCGGACGGCGAACTGTCCGCCCCCGCATCGGCGGTGAGCCACGCTTTCCAGGTCCCGCCCAGGTCGTTCGAGTCGGCCAGCCCCTGACAGAGCGCGTCGGCGCCGGCGATGCCGTCGAGGTCGCCCTTGTACTCCTTGCTGCTGACGAATACGCGCCGCGACTCCCTCGCGCACGAACTGCTGCAGCCGTCGCCGTCATTCAGGTTGTTGTCGTCGCATTCTTCCTGTCCGGCGTGCACGAAGCCGTCGCCGCACTTCGCGGCGTTGCAGGTGTCGAGGCACTCGTCGGCGTTGTCGCCATCGGCGTCGTCGCACTGCTCCACGCCATCCTGGACGACGCCGTCGCCGCAGGTCGCGGCCACGCACGTCGACAGGCACGCGTCGCCGTCGACCGCGTTGCCGTCGTCGCACGCCTCGACCCCGACCTGAACGAACCCGTCGCCGCACACCGCTTCCTTGCACTCCGTCGTGCAGGCGTCGCCGGCGTCGCGGTTGCCGTCGTCGCACGCCTCGTCGGGCCCGAGATCGGCGTCGCCGCAGACGTTGAGCTTGCAGATGCCAGTGCACGCCTGGCCGGGGCCGTTGCCCTCCCCTTCGTCGCACTCCTCGCCGGCGTCCGCCTGCACGACGCCGTCGCCGCACGACTCCGACACGCAGGTCGCCGAGCATCCGTCGCCTGCGAGGGCGTTGCCGTCGTCACAGGCCTCGCCGGGCCCGATCAGGCCGTCGCCGCACGAAGCCTGGGTGCAGCGGCTCGTGCAAGCGGCCGTGTCGGCGTTGCCGGGGCCATCGTCGCACTCCTCACCGGAGTCGACGACGCCGTCGCCGCAGGTCGGGCCGACCGTGCTCGCCGTCGACGCGTCCGACGTGGTCGGCGTCGACGTCGTCGGCTCGCTGGTCCCCGTGGTCATGCCGGACGCGGAAGCGGCCTCGTCCTGGTCGCCGAACCCCGAGCCGTCGAAGACGCAAGCGTCCAGCAGAAGGACGAGGATCCAGGGGGCGATCGGCCGGCGGAGGGACATCGTAGCTCCGCATCTTCGCACGTCGCGGGCCGCCGCGCAGCCGCGAAAAGGCGCGTCGGCGAGGGCCGAGAGCCTGTCTGATGAGACAGGCAGCGGGGCCGCGCAGGTCGATTCTGGGGAATCCCCGGCCCCTTTGTCACGCCTCGCGCTCTCGAACCGCCGTGAGGGCGTCGCCAGGACCATCGGCGTGTCGACCGTCGGCGGCGCGAGCTTGCGACCCTGGCGAGGACGAGGACGGCGACGGCCGCGGTGGTGTTCTCACCGTGGACCGACTGACCTTCAGCGGCGCCAGCATGCGGGCCGAACAGCTGGAAGGCGCCCGGCACGCGGCGGCGGCCTTCCTCGACGAGCACATGAAAGGCTAGCCACGTCTCGCGCATCCGGACCCGGATCGAGCAGACGATCAGAACGCGCCGTGCAGGCCGAGCACGGCGCCGGTCGCGGTCGGGGCCGCGAACGCCCGCACGCGTCGCAGGTTGGCGCCGTGGGCGGCGATCATCAGGGCGTCGAAGGCGAGCAAGAAGCCGCCCTGCACGAGGATCGAGGCGCCGTAGCCGACGAGGCGCGGGCGGTCGTGGACGCGCCCGAGCTCGAGCGTGGTGGCGCCGGCCATCAGGTAGAGGACGTCGAGCGCGACGTTGATCGAGTAGACGGCCTGGGTCTTTCGCGCCTGCTTCTGCTGCGCAGCGAACGACAGGCCGCGCTCGCGCACGCGGTCGCGGCGGGCGTTGTGCAGGCCGATCGCGCCGATGGTCAGGTTGACCGTGTTCCACAGCGCGTTCATCTGATAGAAGTACTTGACCTCGCCGCTCGTGGTGAAGTTGCCGGCGACGCCGGACACGATGTTGACGACCGCCCAGCCGGTGACGAGGCCCATGCCGGCGAGCTGGGTGCGCACGCGCTGCTCGTGGAACTGCACGCGCGCCGCCTCCTCCGGCCCCGGCGGAGCGGCGAGGCAGACGAGCAGCGCGAGGATCGGCACGGCCGCCACGGTAGCACGTGCGCGCGTCGGCCGACCCGTTCATGGCCGGCCGAGCGCGTCGGTCGAGCCGCGAGCCCGTGCGCGGCTGCCTCGAGCGGAACCTGTCCTTCGAGGAAGCCGGCCGACGGGCGCCTGGAGAAGCGCGGGAGCACGGAGCGAGGCCTCGCGCGAGGCCCCGCCCCTCTCGTGATCTCGGAGGATCAGCGCGTCGGCCGGCTCGTGGGCCCCGGAGCGGACTCCGACGGCGAGACGCTCTCGACCTTGAACAACACGTCGTATGCCGCCGTGTGCTGGTACCCCATCTGCGCCGTATACGAGTCCTTGTCCTTCACCGGGATGATGAACTTCTTGCCGTCGTCGTACGGCGTCCCCGGAGGCTTCGGTTCGCGAGCTGCGTGTAGGGCCCTGCGCCCGTGTCCGCGCCCGCCTTGGACTTCTTGACCTTGCCGTCGACCTCGGATTGCAGGTCCTTCGGCGGCCACGGGTGCGTCACTCCCCACTCCACCGTCGTCGCAGTGTGCGGGTAGAGCTCGGGGAGTTTCTGCAGCAGCTCGACCACCCAGCCCTGGGGGACGGCGTCGAGGCTGTTCCACACGACCCGGTTCCAGCACTGCCACGGCTGGTCCCGCAGGTCCACCGGCTTGAACTCCTGCGCGACGAATTTGAAGAGTTCGCCGTTGCCCGGGGTCGGACCGGCCGTCGGGTAGAAGTACACGTTCGCCCAGTCCGACTTGCTGAGCTGGCCGCCGTGCGAGTTGAACAGGGCGAGCGCGAGCGTCGGCGCGAGCGCGCCGCCGAGGCTGTGACCGCTGAAGACCAGCGTCGCGGACTTGCTGGTGGCGGACGCGAGATACTCCTGGAGCGTCTTCCCCGTCTTGCCGTCCGTCATGCCGAGCAAGTTGTTGACGCCGAGCGCGGTGCCGGCCGAGAGGAACGGCGTGAGCCCGGGCGGCGTGCTGTTGGACAGCGACGGGAAGGCCGCAGCCCACTCGACCGTCTTGTCGACCGCGTCGTCTTCCTGGGCGACGTCATAGAGGAGAGAGTTGAAGTTGGTGCCCGCGATGGCGACCACGAACATGGAGCGGTCGTGGTTCGCGGCCACGTACATGACGTTGTCCGCGATCTGAGCGGTCGCGTCGAGCCCGGTGTCGAACACGACCGGACCCCACACGGTCGACCAGGTGCCACCCATCTGCTCCTTGTAGGCGGTGTAGAAGTCGTCAGCTGCTCGCCGAGCCACTTCGCCAGGTTGTCGGTGGTGTCCTTGCGGTCTTGGTTACCGATCAAGTTGGACTGACGCGAGAGGCAGTACACCTGCTGCCACGGATCGAAGGTCGTAACGGAAGTCGCCATGAAGAACCTTTTCTTTCGAAGAGGAGTCACTCGGTACGCGGTGCGCGGGCGAGCCCGCCCTTGCCTGGCTTCGTCGCGAGGACGACCGGCCAGCGCGACCGCTCACGGGCATAGAGCGGCGACCCTCTCGTCCCGATCCAAAACTTCGCCGACGCGAAGCCCATCTCCGCGCACCCGTTCGACCGCCTCGCGCGCGAGCCTGCGTGAGCGCGCGACAGGCCCTCCGCACGAGCAGGTGTACGAGGCGGTGGGCACGTCGACGACTCGCGGGGCGTCGGCTTCCGCTTCAAGGACCTCGCCTCCATCGACTTCCAGCTCGGCCTGTCCGCGGCCGTCTGGGGCGGCTCTCTGTGGCTGATGACGAGGGTGGCCGTGCCCGCGCCGCGGACCGTGGTCTGGCGGATCGACGCCGGGTGAACGCGGCCAGTTTCACGTATCCTCGAGCGACGATGCTGCAAGACGACCTCCCCGCCGCGACCGTCGACGCCGTCGCCGCGCTCCTGCAAACCGCGAGGCGGATCCTCTTCATCACCGGCGCCGGCATGTCGGCAGACTCGGGTCTGCCGACGTACCGTGGGATCGGCGGCCTCTACGAGCGCAAGGACACCGACGAGGGCTTCCCGATCGAGGTCGCGTTGTCGGGGCGGATGTTGCAGTCGCGCCCGGAGGTGTGCTGGAAGTACATCGCCCAGATCGGGGCCGCGTGCGTCGGTGCGCGTCACAACCGCGGGCACGAGATCCTCGCCGCGATCGAGCGCGCGATCCCAGACACCTGGGTGCTCACGCAGAACGTCGACGGCTTTCACCGCGACGCCGGCTCGCGGCAGGTGATCGAGATTCACGGCAACGCGCGAAGCATCGTCTGCACCCGCTGCTCGCGCCGCGACACCGTCAGCGACTACCACGCCCTGGCGCTCCCGCCGATGTGCCCGGCCTGCGGCCACGTCCTGCGCCCCGAGGTGGTGCTGTTCGGCGAGATCCTGCCGCCCGAAGCGACCGAGGCGTACGAGCGCGAGACCCGGCTCGGCTTCGATCTGGTGGTGTCGATCGGCACCACCAGCGTGTTTCCGTACATCGCCGCGCCGGTCATCGAGGCGCACGAGCAGGGGATCCCGACCGTCGAGATCAACCCCGGCGACAGCGAGGTCTCGCGGTTCGTCGACCATCGTATCCGCTCCCGCGCCGCGGTCGCGCTCCAGGCCCTGTGGCAGCGCTTCGCGGCGTCCCGCGCCTGACGGCCGCGGATCGACTCGACGTCTCGCGCGACGCAGTCCGCCCTCGCTCGGGAAGCGCCGTCACCGTAGCGACCCGCATCCTGGTGGGTGAACGCGTCGAGCGACCGGACGCGGCACTTCCACGCGATACGAGCGCCGGCTATGCTTCGCAGACGCCATGGGCAGCGACTACCAGCGAATCAAGATCTCCGAGGTCGTCGACGACCTCATCGTCCTGGAAGTCACCGAGTGCCATCCGGACATGGCCGCCGTCGGCTGGCTGCTCAGTGGCAAGACACGCGACGTCGATCCTGCCACGCCGTTGACCGTCGGGCCCATTCCGGCGGCCATGGCATCGCTTGCTCGTACCTTCGCCGCCCAGCTGCTGACCGAATACGGCGACAGCGACTTCAAGGCTGCCGCCTGCCGGCAGTCCGACGAACATGAAGATGGCCATCAGGCCGACACGTTCATCGCCGATGTCGCCGTGCGTGCCCTGGAGCCGCTCGCCCGCGCCAACGACCGCGGCTGGCTGTATCGCGCCACGCTGGCGATCCGCCTCGCGGACCCGGCTCTGGCGCGCGGCTTTCAGCTCGGCGACGCGTACGTCGCCCGCGCGTGCCCCAACGGCGAGTGGTACCTCGATTGAAGCGCCTGGGCTCACCACGCATCTGCCGGGCGAGCCGCGCGCGTGGACGTGATCGCGCTTGCCCGCAAGTCCGTGCCCGGCGCGGGGCGGATGAGGCTACGTCGAGCGGGCGCAGCCGCGGTCGGTGGCGTCGTTCGCGGAAGCCGGCGAATGCGCCCCGTCGTAGTGGCGGTCGCGCAGGACGATGCTGCGTACCGGCCCGCTCCTGTCGTCCTCGATGACCTCGTCCCACGAGAAGAACACCAGCTCGGGCTGCGGCCGTCGCGGCACGACGAGCGCGCCGCTGCTGGACAGCATCGGCAGGTGTTCTTCCACCTGCGGAGCCAGGACGACCTGGATGCCGGTCGGGTCCTCGGAGGCCACGACGCCGCGTCGAAGCGCTGCTTGGCCTTTGTAGACGTTGACGGGGGCGCCGATGGATTGCATGGTGGTGCCGCCTGGGGTTGCGGGGTCATCCACACGCGGCGCAGCGCTGCCATCATGCACGCGGCGTCGCATGACAGTCATAGCGCGTCGAACGGCATCGGCCAGCCGGACTCCGATCGGACACGTCATTCTCCGCCTACGAGGAATATTCGGACGGCCGCGTGTGCCCGAGCTTGCTCGGCCGACGAAGCCGCGTTGACGCCGCCATGCCCTCGCGGACTGATTCAAAGCAGCCGCCGGATCCGGGCGCGAACGCGGTTTCGTCCGCGCAACGCCGGCTTGGCTCCACGCAAGCTCGGGATGGTTGCAGGTACACCTCCGACATCGCCGCGTGCGACCCGACGAGCGCACGCAGGCGCCCCGACATCGCCACGCGCCGCCGACGAGCTACGCAGGCACGCGAAACCTCTCGGAGCCTCTCCGCGCTCCTGCGAGCCTATGAAGTTTTGCAGGACCTTCCGGCGCTGCCTTCGAGCTCGACGAAGCGAAACTAGTACAGCCGCCCCGAAGTTCTTCGAGGGTTGTTAGGCCTGTGGCGTGAGGACCCACCCGAAGTCCGCGACGAGCGCCTCGAGCAGTGCGTCGCGGGGGGCGCGGAGGGGAGTCGGTTGCCAGCGGCCCGTGTGGGTGGCCATCTCAAGCTGCCAGATCTGGCCGGCCACGCGGCGCAGGCGAGCGTGCGGGATAGGGTCGTTTGAGGGACCGGACTCGAGGGTGATGAGCGCCCCGCGGTGGCGGACGCGGATGTGCGCGAGGTTTGGACGACGGCGAAAGAACTGTTCGACGGCGCGAAGGTCGTCGTCCGTGTCGGGGACGGCGCGGCGGGCGGTGGTTCGAGGGCGGCTCATGAGGCGAGTCGCCGCTCATTCTGGACGAAGTGGCCGCGGAAGGTCCAGTTGAACGGGTGGGCCTCCTTGCGGTTCCAGTGCCGGATGAAGCCCCTCACGGCGCGAAGCAACGCGTCGGCGTCGGGGAAGTCGGCGTGGCGCAGGACGCGACGCTGGAGCAGCGAGAACCAGATCTCGATCTGGTTGACCCACGACGCGTGCAGCGGCGTGTAGACGAAGTGGAACCGGCCGCCGTGACGCTTGTTGAAGCGGGCCCAGCGCTCCTCTCGACCATCGTAGTGGATGTTGAGGTTGTCCCAGACGACGTACACGTCGCCGGTCGGGTACTTGCGCGCCAGGCCCTCCATGAATGCGACGAGGTCCTTGGCTTCGCGCCCTGCCTTGCACTCGCCGAACAGCTCGCCGGTGCGAACATCGAAGGCGCCGAACAGGCACCACGTACCACGTCGGATGTACTCGAACTCGAAGCGACCGGCCCGTCCAGGGGCCGGAAGCTTGGTCGGAAACCGGCGTCCGAGTGCTTGCATGCCGGTCTTCTCGTCGACGCAGATGACATGAGCCTCGTCCGGCGGGTGATGATAGAGGTCGCAGATATGCTGTACTTTGGGACAGAACTCAGGATCGGGGCTGTGCAGCCACAACCTCATCTTGTGAGGTCTGAAGTCCTCGTTGCGGAGGATCCTGCCCACCTCGGACACGCTGAGCTTCACGCCCGTCTCGCGCAGCAGCACCTTCGCCAGGGCCCCGTAGGTCCACGTGGTCTGGTGCTTGACACCGTGGTTTTCCGGCTTGTCGCATGCGAGCTTGATGAGCTCGCACCGCGTTGCCGCGGAGACCCGCGCTGGACGGCCGCTGCGCGGCAGATCTGCGAGCGTGCTCACCCGGCCGTCCTCGGCGAAGCGCTGGCGCCACTGCCTCACGGTGTCGACGTGGCAGCCCACTCGCCGAGCAATCTCGGCGTTCGGAAGCCCTTGGGCCGCCAGCAGCACGATCCTGGCTCGCTGAACCAGGCGCGCCTCGACGCAACGACTCCGCGCCAGCGCCTCCAGCTCCTTGCGGACGGACGGCGCCAGGCGGAGTCGCTGCGCTCTCGGTCCCGGCACACCGATGAGATCGTTTTCGCGCGCTCTCTATTTCAAGGCCTACGGCCCCTTCAGCGATGGATCCAGGTGGATCCATGAACCGCCGCCGTCGATAAACCCCTGGAGAACTTCGGAGCGGCTGTACTAGTTTCACCGGACATCTGTCCGGGGCGCAGCGCCGTGCGATTCTGGGCCGTGTGCGAATATTCCAGGTCTCCTGGTGCCATCATTCGTCGCGCAACGCCCGCGAAGTGCCACTCGAGCTTGCGCCGGTCTTCGGGTCCACGGCCGGAGGGCTCGAGCTCGTGGGGCGGTCGCCGTGTACGCAGACGTGCCGACACTGCCTCGCTTGTCGACGGCTCGCACCCCACTGCTGGCTGCCGTCCGCCGCGTCGACCTGCCGGCGTCGTTCCGCTGTCCGTCGAGACAGCTCCTCATCGCGGCCCTTTGTATGTCTGGAAGAACATGTCATATGGGACATGTCCCAAGGACAAGGAACCTGTCGCCCCGTGGCGCGAATGAGGACGGGCGTGACGTCGCGCCCGATCGTCGCGAACGAACCGGGAACCTCTCGCCCGAGCCGCTGTCGATAGCCGGCCTGCGACGTTCCCCAGGAGCGTCGCGCCAAAGGGGTCGTCATGCGCCGGATCTTGTTCGCGGTGTCGTGCGCGTCGTTCGCGTACGGCGCGTCCTTGTCTACCAGCCATGCTGCGCAGTCGGTGGCCGAGTGCGTCCAGGTGGCGCCCGAAGCCAGCCCGCGCGGGATGTCGCTGCGGGTCCACAATCAATGTGAGGTCACGGTCCGCTGCGAGCTGCGCTGGAACGTGCAGTGCGAGGGCGACACCGCGGACACGCCTGCGCGGCCGATGAGCCTGGTGGTCCGCCTCGCCCCCGGCCACGCGCGTGATCTCCTCGCCTCCGGTGAGGCATGTGGCGAGCGGATCTGGGAGATCGCCGACGACGCGTGGGAGTGCGCGGAGGTGCGGTGAGCCGTTCGCCGCGTGGTGGCGGGCGCGCCGCGGTCGCGCTCAATCGAGCGAACAGTTGATGAAGCCCATCTCGAGCGGCCGGATCACGTCGAGCACCGTCGACGACAGCGAGTAAGCGTCGACCGCCGGCGAGTTCAGGCGCATGAACTCGAGCGTCAGCGCGCGGCCGTTGGCCGGCGCCGTCACCAGCCTCAAGCACAGGTCCAGCGCCGCGCGGGCCTCGGCGTTCATGGCGATCGACACCTTGAACGTCGGCGGCGAGAAGCTCCACTTGCCGCGCTCGCTGACGGTCACCCCGCTCGAACCCTCGATCTCGAGCACGTCCGAAGCGAACTTCGTCCCGAGCGCGAGCTGTTGAAGCTCGAGCGCAGCTTCAGCGCGCCCGCGTCCTTGAAGGTCACCAGCAGGTCGCGGAGGTCGTTGGCCACCACCTTCGGCGGCAGCGTCGTCGAGGGCGGCGGCGCTGCGGGCACCGGTCCGGGCGGCGACGTCAGCGCGTCCTTCTTGCCCGGCTCTTTCTGCTTCTGCGCCGCGGCCACGCTGTAGGACAACGCCGACGCTCCCGCGAGCGCGAGGGCGAGGCCGAGGAGCTTCGGGGCGGAGCGAGCGTGACGGGACCGCATGCTCGTTCGTTGTCCCAACTCCGGCCACCGCAATCAACGTGCGGATCCGCCCGATGTCTCCTGGACACCGCTGCGCGCCGACGCGCCGCCAACCAGGGTCCCGCTGAGTGCGCTGGGCGAGCGGCGTGCGTCGGCCGCACCGCGACGGCCAGCGTACACAGCCATGGCGACGCGGTCGTGCGCGTCGCGCCGAGGGGTTCGGCCTGGGCGTCGCGAGCTCAAGGCCCGACGTCCATGCGCTTGCGAGCTGCGCCGCAGACGCGTCCCTTTCGCTGTCGCCGGCGCCCGGCTCGCAAGCACACGCGCCGCCTGCGGTGACGCGGGCGCACGACAGAGCGATCCGCCCGAGGATCGCGTCGGGTCGACGAAATTCAGGTCTGTGCTCGGCGCGCCGGTGGCCGCGTCCCGCGCCGGCGAGCGGCGCGGCGAACGCATCGCGTTCGACGACATCGACGTGACTGTCTCGAAGAACATGCCGCATGAGACATGTCTTGAAGGACATTCAATCGATCTACGCGGCAGTGTTCGAAGGCGGCCGCGCGACTCATC
Organism: Nannocystis pusilla; assembly: GCF_026626665.1. Taxonomy (GTDB): domain Bacteria; phylum Myxococcota_A; class Polyangia; order Nannocystales; family Nannocystaceae; genus Nannocystis; species Nannocystis pusilla. The sequence goes on along the minus strand of NZ_JAPNKE010000002.1, from coordinate 2,666,834 downwards.
GGCAGTCGTCCCTGCCTACTTCCGTCGCCGAACGCCACGCCTCGGACGTCGTATGCAGCACGGCCCGCTCGCAGTCGGTATCGAGGCCGAGGGCAGACGCCCTGTTCGTTGCACGTCGACCCGCTCGCCGACAATCCGAACATCCCTCCCCAGGTGCTCCGGCCTCGCGGCGGCCGTCAGCAGCGTCGCCACGCGCGAACCGTGCAGCGCCACCGTTCGCTCGCGCGTCGCCAGCGTGCAGCCGCAGCCGGCCCCATGCGGCGTCTGCGGGCTCGAGCTCCGCGAGGCGGCCGCGTCGGATCGGTCGCCGCTCTGCGACAGGACCACGTTAATCAAGTGTCCAGCCCCCTCGAGGGGGACTGGACCGTGGCGCCCACACCAGGAATCGAACCTGGGACCTACAGTTTAGGAAACTGTCGCTCTATCCAACTGAGCTATGCGAGCGAGACCGGGAGGGTGGCCGAAGTACACCCTCTCCGCAAGAGCCGAAAGCAGCGCGAGGGCCGCGGGGGCCCCCCGGCCGATCTTGGTCGCAGGGCCCGAGAGGCCGAGGAGGGCCGCGAGGGCGACCGGCCCGAGGGCCTTGACTGGGGCGCCATGCTGGGCGCCGCATGATCGTGCGGAAGCGCTCGTCCTGCTCCGCGTCTTTTGTGCCGCCCGGACCGCCCGAGACGGGGTCGGGGATCCAACGCCGGCCGCGCCTCGAACGACGCCGTCGGCGGCGCGGGGTGCGTCTGGATGCGGGTGGAGCGGGTGAGCGCCCGGACCTGGCGCTGCGCGACGAGCGAGCGCGCGCCGGGGTCCTGAACTGCTCGCTCGAGAGGCGCAATTCATTTCGCGGAACATCGCCGCGAGAACTTCCGAAGCGAGCCTGCGCTCTGCGACGGGACCGAGGGGAGCGCGGTCGGGCGCCTCTCGAGCGATTGCGAATCGTACGTGATGCCGCAGCTCGAGGGGCGCACGGCCGGGTCGTGCTGGACTGCGTGCACTTCGAGGCGACAGAGGGGCGCGGTCGAGCTGCGCGTGACGGCCCGGCGCGACATGCCCGGACGCGGGCGTGCTAGGATGAAAGTGTGACAGCGCCAGATTCACGTCGAAGACCAGTCATCTCGGCCGCACTGTCCGAAGCGGACCTGTCCGCCCTGCAGGCCCGTTTCGCGGCCGCGGCCGGAGCTGCGCCCGTCCTCGCCTCCGCTCCTTCGCCCGACCTTGCCGGCTCGCCCGTCATCGACGTCACCGACGCGACCTTCCAGGCCGAGGTCGTCGAGCGGTCGCTGCATGTGCCCGTGATCGTCGACCTGTGGGCCGCCTGGTGCGGGCCGTGCTCGGTGCTCTCGCCCTCTTTGGAGTGGCTGGCCGGCGAGGCGAACGGCGCCTGGGTCCTCGCCAAGTTGAACGCCGACGAGAACCCGCGCATCGGACAGATGCTCGGCCTCCAGTCGATCCCGATGGTCGTCGTCGTCAAGGGCGGCCAGCCCGTGGGTGCGTTCACGGGCGTTCCAAAGGAGCCGGCGATCAGGGAGTGGCTGTCCGGCCTGCTCGACGCGTCCGCGGCGTAGCCCGTCACGCGTACTCGCCGAGCACGCCGCCGCTCCCGCAGTGAGTCCTGTCCTCGCGGCTCGACCTCCGACTCGTCCTCGGCGGCGGTTTTCAGCGCGCTCGTCGTCCTCATCGCCCTGGCGCTCGCTCACCTGTCGCTGCGTGCATGGTTGCTGTCCGCGAAGTTCATGTCGGCCGGATCCAGGCCAGCGCGAATCGCACGACATGTCCCATGAGTCATTGACCATTCGAATCGAAGCATGAGAGGCCTCGAGCGCCGAGCTCCCCAGGCATGCTTCCGGACCTCGCTCTCGGCTGCCTTCTCGTCGCTCGGAGCGGGCCCGAGGCGGATCGGCCGTGCTGCTGCTGCCGCCAGGGGGCAGACCCGCGCCTGCGGATGACCTGCCGAGCGTGCCACCGCGACGAGACGAACTGCGCTGCGCTCGAGAAGCATCGGGTAGCATCGCGCGCATGGCCACGAAGCCGAGCACCGGCAAGAAGACCGCGGCAGCGAAAAAGCCCGCGACCAAGAAAGCGACGAAGCAAACCGCCGCGAAGAAAGCCGCGAAGAAATCGACGGCCAAGAAGCCCGCGACGAAATCGGCCGCCAAGAAGACCACGAAGAAACCGGCGGCCAACAAGACCACCACGAAGCGCCCCAAGGTCGATCCTCTGCGCGAGGTCGCCTGGGACGTCCACTGTGCTTTCGACGCCGAGGATGCCACACCCGCCGTCCAGATCGAGTTCGTCGAAGGCTACCTGGAGACCGCGAAGGACCGCGGAATCGCCGTCGACTTCGACACTGCCCTGCTCTACTGCGCCGAGGTCCTCGACCTCGAGGAGAGCGCGCTGCGGGCCACCTGCGAGGGCCACGCGCGCAAGCTCGCGGCTGTCCGCGGCGCCGCGAGTCCGGCTGGCGAGCTCGACGCCCTGATCGCGCTGTGCAGCGACGAGGGCCGCAACGGCGAGAGCTTCGAGGAGCACGGCGCCCGGGCCGTGCGCGACGCCTGGCCGCGCCTCGGTCCCGAGCTCGGCCGGCGCTTGCTCGCCGAGCGTCAGGACCTGCGGCTGCGCAACGCCGGGCCGTTCGCCACGCTCGTCGGCTTCGAGGCCGCCCGCGACGTGCGCTGGCTCGAGCTCGAGGTCACTCCCGACTGCGACCTCACCCCCCTCGCCAGCCTGACGCGCCTTGCGACCCTGCGCCTGGTCGGCAAGCTCGACGGGTTCGCGGTCCTGGCCCGGCTGCCCAAGTTGACGACGCTGCACACTCAGGCCAACGCCGCCGGCATCGCCGAACTGGCGAGCTTTCCCATCTTGCGGGTCCTCGACCTCGTCGTCGCCGCGGACGTCTCGATCGCCGGCCTCCTCGACCTCCAGCACTTGAACTTCCTGATTCTGCAGGCCGGCCTTCGGTCGCTCGACGACGTCACTGCCGCCACCATCGCCGCGCTCGCCAGGAAGAAGTCGCGCTTGCTCCGGCTCGCCGAACACGAGGGTTGGCCCCTGCAGCTCACGCTCCCGTATCGCCGCACGCCGGGCTACGTCGACCTCAATTTCCGCTGAGTCCCGGCGTCGCCCGCGGCCGTCTCGCCGCCAGAGCGGCCGCCGAAGTGCGGACTCCCGCGACGCGCGCCTCCGGGACCGCACGATGCGTCTGTCTCTTGGGCCATCTCCGCCCTCACCTGCTCCCCTGCCCCGGGAGCGCACGAGTGCGCAGCCTCCGCAGGGGCAGACCGACGTCGGATCTGGGCGCCGCCCTGCTAAAGATCGACGGGATGTCGATCAGCCGGATGGTCGTGTTCCTCGGGCTCGTCCTCACCGTGTCCGCGGGGATCCATTACTACCTGTGGGCTCGACTCGTGCGTGACATCGGCTGGCCCATGCCCTGGGGTCGCGTCCTCGGCTGGGCCATCGTCGCGCTCGCCCTCGCCTTCCCGCTGTTTCAGATGGCCTCGCGGTCGCTCCCGCGGGAGGTCGCCACCCCGATCTCCTGGGTCGTCTACGGCTGGCTCGGCCTGATGTTCCTCCTGTTCGTCCTCCTCATCCCGGCCGACCTCGTCCGCGGGCTCGCCTGGCTCATCGAGCGGCTCGCAGGCACTCCGGCCGACCCGGCGCGGCGGCAATTCCTGGCCCGGCTGTTCGGCGGTCTGGTCGGCGCCGGCGCGCTCGGGGCCGCCGGCTACGGCGTCTGGTCGGTGCTGCGGCCGATCGCGGTCAAGCCGGTCAAGGTCCCGCTCGCGGGCCTCCCCGACCCCTTCGCCGGCTTCGTCATCGCCCAGATCACCGATGTCCACGTCGGCCCCACCATCGGCCGCGCCTTCCTCGAGGAGCTCGTCGCCAAGACCAACGCCATGGAGCCCGACGTCGTCGCCATCACCGGCGACCTCGTCGACGGCACCGTGGCTCGCCTCGGGCCTCTGCTCGAGCCGCTCTCCCGGCTCAAGGCCCGGCACGGCGTCTACTTCGTCACCGGCAACCACGAGTACTTCTCGGGCGCCGCCGAATGGGTCGCGCACCTCGCCACGCTCGGCGTGCGGGTCCTGCGCAACGAGCGGGTCAGTATCGAGAGAGAAGGCGCCGCGCTCGATCTGGCCGGCATCGACGACCCGACCGGCGGCAACTTCCTGCCCGATCACGGCCCCGACCTCGCCGGGGCGCTCGCCGGCCGCGATCCGGCCCGCCCGCTCGTGCTCCTCGCCCACCAGCCGCGCCAGGTCCACGAGGCCGCCGAGCACGGCGTGTCCCTCCAGATCTCCGGGCACACCCACGGCGGCCAGATCTTCCCCTTCAACTTCCTCGTGCCGCTGCAGCAGCCGTTCGTCGCCGGTCTGCACCGCGTGCGGGACACCGCCATCTACGTCAGCCGTGGCACCGGCTACTGGGGTCCGCCGATGCGCGTCGGCGCGCCGGCCGAGCTGACCCGGATCGAACTCGCGCGCGCCTGATCGCGCGTGGGGTCTGCGAACCTCAAGGCCGAGCAGGCCGAGATCGCTTGTCGGAGATTGCGGCAACCGAGCCGGAGCCACTGATTCCCGGCGTCCTGAGCGATCTGGGTCCAAAGTGTAATGGGGAGGTAATTATCCGACATACGGGTGTGCGGCGGGTTTCGCACCCCCGGGTGATCCGGTCGACCCTGCTCGGCGGGTCGGAGTGGGACGTACGTGTGACCGGAGTCATACTGAAAGGCTGCTCCGCCCGATGTCCCTGCCCGCTCCGAGCCCGCGTGACTCGCTCAGCAGCGCCGATCTGCATCGGCTCGATCAAGCTGCGTGGTTGCTCGCGCAGAAGGAGCCATCGCCGGACCCTGACGCCTTGCTCAGCGTCGCGGCCGGGCACGCCCTGGCCCACGGTCGGACCGGGCGCAGCGACCTCGTCATCGCCCTCGTCGCGGCGATGATCGATCGGCCGCCGGCCAGCAGCGCCCGCAACCAGGCGCGGGAGGACTGCGCCGCGCGACGGCTGGCCAACCTCCTCTGCGAGCTCGCCGGCTCCGCCGAGGTCGGGCTCGTGCAGCGGGCGCTTCGCCGCGGCGGCCTCGACTTCACCCTCGCGTTGCCGGCCGCGCGGCGGATCCGTCGCGCCCTCAAGCGATCGCTGCGCGACGGCAAGGCCAGCGAGACCGAGGTCGAGAGCTTGCGCGGCCTGGCCACGGCCGGCTGGGAGTCCTTGCTCGACGCCCTCGCCCGCTCGCTCGCCCTCGACGGCGACGACGAGGTGCTCACCGACGTCGCCCTCGACGCCCCGCTCGACGGCTCCGGCGCCCGGCTCGCGCGCGTGCGGGCCCTGCTGCACCCGAGCGAGCCGATGCCGGAATTCGAGCCGTTCGCGCGCGCGGGCGAGGCCTCGGCGCTGAGCCGGCGAGTCGGTCGCTTCGTCCTCCTCCAGCGGATCGGCACCGGCGCCATGGGCGTCGTCTACGCCGCCTACGACGATCGCCTCGATCGCAAGGTCGCGATCAAGGTCCTGCGCCCGCAGGATCCCAAGCACAGCGCCCGCGCCCAGCTCCGCCTGCTGCGCGAGGCCCAGGCCATGGCCCGGCTGTCGCATCCCAACGTCGTCGTCGTCCACGAGGTCGGCACCGACGGCGCCGACGTGTACGTGGCGATGGAGTTCATCCGCGGCGTCACCGTCCAGGTGTGGCTGGCGAGCAAGTCGCGGACCTGGCAGGAGATCGTCGACGTGTTCGTGCAGGCCGGTCGCGGCCTGGCCGCCGCGCACGCCGTCGGCCTCGTCCACCGCGACTTCAAGCCGAGCAACGTCATGATCGGCGAGGACGGCCGGGCCCGCGTCCTCGACTTCGGCCTGTGTCAGACCGGCGAGGACGCCAGCGGCGAGCACACCCGCTCGACCGGCTCGCTGAGCCGCGATCGCAACGCCGTCTCCGAGAAAGTCACCCAGGGCGGCGAGGTCGTCGGCACGCCCGCGTACATGCCTCCGGAGCAGTTCAGCGGCCGCCTCGTCGGTCCTGCCTCCGATCAGTTCGCCTTCTGCGTCTCGCTGTACGAGGCGCTCTACAATCAATTGCCGTTCCCCGGCGACACCGTGCACGAGCTGGCCCACGCGGTCGCGCGCGGCGAGGTGCGCGACCCGCCGCGGCTGACGCGGGTGCCCGCGTGGGTCCACAGCGTCGTCCTGCGCGGCCTCCGGCCTGACTCGAAGGACAGGTTCTCCGGGCTCGACGCCTTGCTGCGCGCGCTCGACCGCAACCGCGCGATCGGCCGCCGCACCTATCTCGGCGGCCTCGCCTTCGCCGGCGTCGCCGCGCTCGCCGGCTTCTTCGCCGCCAAGACGCAGGAGCCGCGGATCGACCCGTGCAGCCACGGCACCGCCGAGATCCACGGCGTCTGGGACGGCGAGCGCCGGCGGGCCGCCGAGCAGGCGTTCGTCGCCGCCGGCCCGGCCTTCATCAACGAGATGTGGCCGCAGGTCACCGACCGGCTCGACCACTACATGGACGACTGGTCGCACGCCCACGCCGACGCCTGCGAGGCGCGGCGGCGGGGCGAGCAGTCGGACGAGCTCGTCGATCGACGCATGGCCTGCCTCGCCGAGCGCAAGGCCGCTCTGGCCGAGGCCGGCGCGCTGCTGGCCGAGCGCGACCCGAGCGTCGCAGTGCACGCGCTCGAGCTCACCTACAAGCTCCCCGCCATCGATCGCTGCAACGACCTCGTGGCCCTCCAGGCCGAGGTCGCTCCGCCCGACGACCCCGACGTGCGCCGCCGCGTCGCCGACGTCGAGGAGGGCCTGACCCGCGTCGTCAGCCTGGAGCACATCGGCCGCACCTCGCAGGCCATCGAGCTCGCCGATCAGCTGCTCGCCGACGCCGAGGGCATCGGCTACAAGCCGCTGCTGGCGCGCGCCCTGCTCTACCGCGGGCGCCTCTCGCTCAACCGCACCGCCATGGTCGAGCCGCAGTTCGAGATGCTGCAGGCCGCCATGCACACCGCGCTGTCCGCCGGCGTCGACTACGTCGCCGCCGAGGCCATGGCGCACATGTTGTTCGTGCGCGGCCGCCTGCCCGGCGGGGCCGCGCGCGCTCGAGGACCTCGGCCACTACAGCGCCTTCATCTCGCGCCTGTCGAAGCCCGGGCACCTGCAGGGCCTGCTGCTCAACAACGCCGCGGTCGTCACCTTCGCCAGCGGCGACGTCGAGGGCGCGCGCAAGCTCTACGCCGAGGCGCGGGCGGTCAAGCAGGCCAGCAACGACGCGCCGCTCGAGATCGCCTACAGCCTGATGAACCTCGCCATCCTCGAGGACGACGGCGAGCGCGCGCGCACGACATGACCGAGGCCGTGGGGATCTTCGAGCGCGAGCTGGGCCCGGCGCATCCGCAGACGATCGAGGCCCGACTCACCGCCAGCGCGTACATCCGCAGCCCCGAGGCCGCCCGCCGGATCTTGCGGCCCGGCTGCGACGCCCTGGTCCGCTTCTCGCCCGGCGATCCGGGGCCGCGCGCCCGCTGCCTGGCCATGCTCGGTTATCTCGGCAGCGAGGCCGGCGACGGCGACGAGTCGCGGCAGGTGCTGCGGCAGGCCGCCGCGCTCCTCGCCAGCGAGCAATTCGACGGCGACTTGATCCGCGGCGTCGACGTCGCCCTGATCCGGGGCTTCGCCGCGCTGGAGGGCGGCGATCACGAGGCCGCCGTCGACGAGCTGCGGCGGATCCTGGCCACCCGGCAGGGCGACTCGTGGTGGCGCCAGCGCGAAGCCGCCGAGCTCGAGCTGGTGCTCGGGCTGCACCTGCGAGCGCTCGGCGATCGCGACGGCGCCGCCGAGGCGCTGCGGGCCGCGGTCGACGGCTTGGTCGCCGCCAGGGCGACCGCCCGCGACGTCCTCCTCGATCAGCGCCTCGCTCGCGCCCGCGTCGTGCTCGCCGAGGTGTTGTTGGCCGCGCCGCGGCCCGCCGCCGACGACCTCGACCGCGCCGGCGTGTTGCTGACCGACGCGATGCGCTGGTACCTCGAGGGCGGCGACGAATACGCGTGGCGACTCGCCGAGATCCGCGCCCTCGACGGCGTGCTCTCGCAGCGTCGCAGCGACCGCCGCGCAGAGCCCTGAAAACATCGGCTCACGCGGCGAGTGTGGGCGCGGATCACATCCACCCTTCGTTCGGGCTTGAAAGCGGCCCGACACTGCATAGAGAGGGAGTGGAGGATTGTTGTGAAATCAAGAAACTGTCATGGAATCCGCGCTGCGACGGCCTTTTGCGGACTGCTCGCCGCCTGTGACATTGATAAGACATTGATAGGCGAAGACCCTGGTGTCACCAATCCCCGAATCGGCGAAAAGGGCTCCAGTTGCCCGATCTGGCAGTGCGGATTCAATGCCGCCGAGGTGTTCGGCAGCTCGATCCACGAGCTCCACCTCGGCGGGCAGGCCAACGCCGCCGGGCTGCGGATCGTGAAGGTCGCGCCCGGTCCCGCGGCCGCGGCCGGCGGCTTCGACCGGCTCGACGTCGTCGGCGACGCCTTCGTCCTCCGCGACGCCCGCGGCGCCGCGCTCGCCGGCCCGGCCCTGCTCGGCACGCGCATTTACCTCGGAGCCGGCGGGCAGACGTTCGCGACCGTGATGATCGCCTCGCACGCCCGCGTCGCCCGCTGGGCCGAGGGCGCCCCGGACGTCGACGCCTACGGCCTCGTCTATGTCGACGGTCATCACATCGAGCGGAATGTTTGCACCGGGTATCATGATTCAGAGCGGGCCCCGATCGCGCTGGTCCTCGGCGGCGAGACCTACGACATGGAGGCCAAGGAGGTCCGCCCCGACCCGGAGCAGCGGTGGTTCAGCATCGCCTGCGCCGGCTCGGCCGCGGCCAAGCTGTCGCTGCTCGGCTACGGCCCGCAGAGCAGCAAGACCACCCCCGCGCGGCGCCAGGCGACCCTCAAGATGATCACCGCCGACTATTGCGGCGACGGTCACAGCTACACCGCCGACGGCACGCCGATCCAGTGGGAGAACGTCGCGGGCACGGTGGAGCTCACCGCCGAGCCGGCCGCGATCGAGGCCGTGTGGACCGCGGACGGGGCCCTGTGCCTCGACGAGGCCCGGATCGCCGGCACCGAGATCGATTGCACGTTGCCGCGCTGCGGCAATACGACCTCGCCGACGGCGAGTGGATGACCTACGTCCCGATGGTGCAGTGACTTGCAACCGGGCCCGGGATTTGCGACACGCATCGAGGAGTGGACGCCCTCTTCCCCTGCCTCGCGCACCCCGACGGCCGAACGGTGCTCACCGTCGGCGACGCCACGTACACCGACCGCCAGCTCCTCGCCGCCGCGCGGCGCCACGCAGAGGCCCTCGTCCGCGCCGGCGTCCGCCCGGGCGACCGCGTCGGCGTGTGGACCCAGCCGCACCTCGGCACCGTCGTCGCCCTGGTCGGCGGCGCGCTCGCCGGCGTCGTCACCGTCCCGCTGAACCCCCGGCTCGGCGAGCGCGAGTGCTCCCACATCGCCGCCGACGCGGCCCCGCGCTGCTGCTTCGCCGCCCGCCCCGACGACGCCCCCGAGGGCCCGCTCGGTCGCGCTTTGCCTGTCGAAGAGGACATGTCCGAAAATCATGTCCTGAAGTTCAGGCCGACTTCACCGCGCCGACGATCGCCCCCTCCTCCTCATCTACACCTCGGGCACCACCGGCGCGCCCAAGGGGGCCGTCCTCACCGCCGCGGGCGTGGCCGCCAACCTCGACGGCCTCGCCCGCGCGTGGGCGTGGACGGCCGCCGACACGGTGGTCCACGCCCTGCCGCTGTTCCACGTCCACGGCCTCGTGCTCGGCCTGTTCGGCAGCCTGCGGATCGGCGGTCGCCTGCACTGGCAGCCGCGCTTCGAGCCCGCCCCGCTGGCCGTGGCCCTGCGCGGCGGCGGCATGCTGTTCGCGGTGCCGACCATGTACGTCCGCCTGGCCGATCTCGCCGAGCGCGATCCCTCGGTCGCCGCCGATCTCGGGGCCGCGCGCCTCTTGATCTCCGGCTCGGCCGCCCTGTCCGCGCGCGAGCACCGACGGATCGCCGCCCTCACCGGTCGCGGCGTCTACGAGCGCTACGGCCTCACCGAGACCCTCATCGTGTGCGCCGTCCCGACCTCGGGACCGCCGCGCCCCGGCCTCGTCGGTCCGCCTCTCCCCGGCGTCGAGGTCAAGCTCGTCGACGACGACCGGCGCCCGCTCGACGTCGCCGACGACACCACGCTCGGCGAGATCGCCGTACGTGGCCCCAGCGTGTTCGCCGGCTACCTCGGCCGGCCCGACGCCACCGCCGCGGTGCGCGACGCCGACGGGTGGTTTTACACCGGTGACCTCGCCACCCGCACCGAAGATGGCGCCTATCGGATCGTCGGTCGCCGGGCCACCGACCTGATCAAATGTGGCGGGTTCAAGATCGGCGCCGGCGAGATCGAGACCTGCCTGCTGGAGCACCCCGACGTCGCCGAGGTCGCGGTGGTCGGCGAGCCCGACGACGACCTCGGCGAGCGGATCGTCGCCTTCGTCGTCGCCCGCGATCCGGCGCGCCCTCCGCCCGCCGAGCAGCTCGTCGACCTCGTCGCGCGGGCGCTCGCCCCGCACAAGCGACCGCGCGACGTCCGGTTCGTCGAAGCCCTCCCGCGCAACGCCATGGGCAAGGTGATCAAGGCCCGGCTCAGCCGCCCCTGAGGCACCCGACCTCGCGGGCCACCGCCTCGACCACCGCCCCGTGCCTGTCGGCGATGTGGCGGTGCATCATCGCGTTGTAGCCGCGAGCGTGGCCGACCACCGCCGGGTCGATCCCGCAGGCGCCCACGTTGCGGTAGTCGATGTCGTATTGCATGCGCAGGCGCTCGGCCAGCCGCGCGTGACAGGCTCGCGGCTGCTCGTACGACTCGAGCGCCAGCACGCCTCGGGCGAGATCGAGCGCCGCGTCGAGCGCTCCTTCGTCCTCCGCGTCGACGCTGCTCAGCTGCGCCGAGGGCTGCCTTTCGGGGCAATCCGTCCGCCGGGAGCCCGTCCAGTCCGGCTGCGGCGCCGCTTCCATCTCGATTGTCTCGTGGCCGTGAGGGCGCAATTGATCCCCGTCGACGCCATCACCATACACACCACCGTCTGACCGATCCGTCGCCGCGCGCTCGCTCGCATCGCACTTCCTCCGAGCGCCGAGACAACCGATCCGCGCCGCGGTTCCGGCCCGTCTGCATGCGAGCGCGGCCTGCCGGTCGAGTCCGCCTGGTATCGTGTTCTCAATGCTTGGCCTGACATGGATGCATCGCAGCGCGTCGCTCGTCGCTCTCTTCGGTGTCGGCGGCTGTCAGATCTTGAACCCCGCCTTCGGCCTCGAGCGCGACACCGACGGCGAGAGCGACAGCGCCTCGAGCGCGTCGACCCAACCTGTCCTTACGACCAGCAGTGACTCGAGCACCGCCGACACCGACGCGCCGCCCGGCACCACTGCCACCAGCGAGCCGCCGCTCACCACCGGCATCGTCACCGACACCGGCGTCGACACCGAGCAGACCGGCGACACCGATGCCGTCCCCGCCAAGTGCGGCGACGGGGTGCTGGATCCCGGCGAGGCGTGCGACGACGGCGACGGCGTCGACGGCAACGACTGCACCAACCATTGCACCCTGGCCAAGTGCGGTGACGGCATCGTCCACGAGGGCCAGGAGGCTTGCGACGCCGGCGGCGCCGACGACCCGTCATGCACCCCCATGTGTACGCTCGCCGAGTGCGGTGACGGCATCAAGACCGGATCGGAGCAGTGCGACGACGGCAACACCGACGCGTTCGACGGCTGCACCGCCGATTGCGAGCTCTCGTGCAACGACGGCGTGTTCGAGCCCGACCGCGAGGAGTGCGACCCGAGCGACCCGGTGTTCGGCGACGTACTCGCGCTGTGCTCCGAGACCTGCGAGCTCAAGAGCTGCTTTCGCATGACCAACACCGAGGACAAGGACCTCGCCGGCCCCGATTGGTTCGACGCCTGCGCCACCGCTCCCGGCCAGCGGATCGCCGTCCTCCTGCGTGACCCGGACGGCGTGCAGTACCTGCGGTTCGGGCTGAAGCCGCCCTCCATGTTCCCCTGGACCCCCTCCGACATGACCTCCACCAAGCCGCCGGCCGATCAGTGGAAGTTCTCCTCTCACGATCGCAAGATCGAGCTCACCGACCTGCTCTTCGACAAGCCCGACCCGCTCGTCGACGTCCTCTACGCCTTCGGCGACGACAGCCAGCCCAAGGCCTCCGAGGCCGCCACCTGCCCTTCCAGCCTCGGCGACGGCTACGCCCTCGCGATCGCGCCCGAGGGCCAATCCACCCACGCGCGCCTCCTGCTGATGCCGTTCGCCGGCAAAACCATGCCGCGCAACCTCGGCGGCTGGCTCGCCACCGGCCCCGGCGTCGAGCTCGCCTTCAGCGGCGCCCCCATGCCGCTGTGCAGCGCCGACGACCCGCCGACCCCGTTCCTCGGCGCCGTGGCGATCGCCGTGTTCTGAAGGTCATGTCCTGGCGGTCATGTCCGAGAAGACATGGCCACAAGGACATGTCTCATGAACCATCATCGGCCGGGTGCGCGCCGAAGCGCAGGCGGATCGCCTGCGCCCGGTACTCGAAGATCTCGCGCAGGCGCGGGCGCACGAACAGCGCCTCGGCGATCCGGCCGATCGGCCCGAGCGGGGCGCGGAAGTAGACCGTGTCGTCCATCTCCGTCCCGCCGTCCTCGCGCGGCGCGAAGCGGTGCTCGTGCCACCAGGCCGCGAACGGCCCGCGCGTCTGCACGTCGATGAAGCGGCGGTCCGGCTCCCACAGCTCGAACTCGGTGGTCCAGCCCACCCGCACCGGGCCGACCTGCAGCTTGTAGTCGATCTGGCGCCCGGCCTCGACGATCAGCGGCCGCGGCGTCAGGATCTGCATCACCGCCGCGCGCGGCGTCATGATCCCGAGGTTCTCCGCGTGCGAGAAGAACGCGAACACCTCGGCGTTCGGCGCCGCCACCACCGTCGACTGGCGCAGCACCGTCGTCGGCGAGCGCCGGGCCAGGTACGGGCTCGGCGGCGCCATCTCGGCCGGCGCGAAGTGGGGCCGGTCGCGCCCGCCGAACAGGTCGTCGAGGGCCGCCGGCAGCGTCGCGAACTGGAACGCGAACCCGAGCGCCAGCGTGCGGGCCGGCACCGCGCGCTGGCTCGCGACCAGCGCGCCCGCGGCCTCGCCCTTGACGATCCGCAGGGCCAGGCGCGGCACCGGCAGGCGGGCCTTGCGACCGAGCGACTCGGCCAGCGCCTGCGAGAAGCACAGGTTCGTCACCGGCTGGGGCGCCACCGCCAGCACCGGCCCGCTGTAGCGCGCGTCGGTCACCGCCGTCGTCAGCAGCTCGACCAGATCGTGGAGGTGGATCCACGGGAACCACTGCTCGCCCGAGCCGAGCGGCCCGCCGAGCCCCGCGCGGAAGATCGGCAGCAGCTCGCCCAGCACCCCGCCGCCGTGCCCCAGCACCAGCCCGAGCCGCGGCGTGCACACCCGCACCCCGTGCGCCTCGGCCTCGCGGGCCGCCGCCTCCCACGCCTGGCACATCGCGCCGAGGAAGTCGTCGGCCGGCCGCGACGTCTCGTCGAGCTCCTCGTCGCCGCGGTCGCCGTAGTAACCGACCGCCGACGCCGAGATGAGCACCTTCGGCCGCGGCTCGGCCCTGGCGATCGCCCGCACCAACGTCTCCGTCAGCGTCACTCGGCTGTCCCAAAGTTCACGTTTGCGCGCCGCCGTCCACCGCCCGACCCCGACCGACTCGCCTGCCAGGTGGATCACCGCCTCGCAGCCCGTCAGCGCGCGGACCAGCGCAGCCTCGTCGCCCGCCGCGACCAGCTCGACCTCCGCGCCCAGCAGATCGGCCGCGCGCCGCGGCGAGCGCACCCAGGCCCGCACGTGGTGCCCGTCTCGCAGCAATCGGAGGACCAGCGCCCGTCCGACGAACCCCGTCGCGCCCGTGACCAGAATGTGCATGAGATCCCTGCTCGTCGGCCGGGACCATGACACACGCCGGCCGACCGTCAAGCGCGGCCGCGGCCGCAGGACGCAGCGCCGCCGCAGCGGCACCGTGCGACCCCGCGATCCCGAGCTGACGCCGCGGCCCTTATCGACGTCGCGGCCGCGCGAGTGGGGGCGAGCGACCGGCCGCGACCGCACGAACGCCCCCCAAGCCGCGGCGTGCGACCCACCTTCCGGGGAACCCCCCTGGACAGCGCGCCGGCGATCTCATCCACTGGCCTGGCGACGATGCCGCGCCTGACCGACCTCCTCCGCCCTGCCGCCGACGCCTCCGTCTTCTCCAACCATGGCCGCGGCTTCGCCGGTTCGGTCGACCGCACCGTCGTGCTGCTCGCCACCCTCGCCGGTCTCGCCTGTCCGCAAGGACCTGTCCTTTGGTACAAGTCCCTGTTGCTCGCCTTCGCCGCCGTCGGCGGCCTCGTGCTGCTCGGCGCCGGCGCGGCCACCCTGTTCTCCGTCGGCCGGGGTCAGCGGATCCAGGGCCCGCGGCGGCGCGCGGCGCTGATCGGCCGCAGCGCCGGCGACACCGCCCTGGCCGCCTGGATCGCCGCCTGCTTCGCCGCCTGGCCGATGGCCCGCGCCGACGCCGGTGAGCCGATCGGCCTGGTGTGGTCGCTGGCCGAGGCGGGCGGCCTGTCGGCGGTCGTCTGGCAGACCTTGCTCGGCGTCCTCGTCCTCGACGCCTGGCTGTACTGGAAGCACCGCCTGCTGCACACCCGCCTCCTCTTCCCGTTCCACCGCGGCCACCACGTCTACCGCGACCCCACCCCGTTCGCCGGCTTCGCCGTCGGCCCGGTCGAATCGGTCATGACCTTCTGGCCGATCCTCCTCGTCGCGTTCCCGTGGGCCACCCATTTCGGCCCGACCTACGTCGCCCTGGTCGTGGGATTCGTCCTGCTCAACTATTATTTGCACTGCGGCGTCACCTTCCGCGCGTTGGAGGCGACGCTACCGCGCCTGTTCGTCAACACCTCGGCGTTTCACAACCGCCACCACGCCAACGCCGAGGTCAACTTCGGCGAGGCGTTGACGCTGTGGGACCACATCTGCCGCACGCGGGCCGAGGACCGGCGGCGCTGAGCGGTCGCTCGCGGGCCCCGAGATAGCGACAGCAGCACCGGGGGCCGCGGGCGGCAGCCGCGGCGAGCGCCGGTCGCCGCGCCGCCTGCCCGTCGCGGTCCGCTTCCGATATCCTGCCCGCGCATGACGCCGCAGCACGAACCCGGCCAGGCCCGTCCGTTCCGCGTGATGAAGTTCGGCGGCAGCTCGGTCGGCGCCGCCGATCGCCTGTTCCAGGCCCTCGACCTCATCGCCCGCGAGCGCGACAACGGCCCCGTCGCCGTCGTCGTCTCGGCCATGGCCGACACCACCGATCGCCTGATCGCCGCCGTCGACGCCGCCGCCGCCGGCCTGCCCGGCGACCCGCACGTCGACGCGATCGAGGCGCTCGTCGTCAACGTCGCGCGTGACCTCACGGACAGGCTCGATCGGGCAGGTCTCTTGCGACATGTCCCCGAGGACCTGTCCCTCGGGATCGCCGAGCTGATGCGCCCGCTGCGGCAGCTCCTGCTCGGCGTCGGCCTCGTGCGCGAGCGGACCCTGCAGACCCGCGACCTCGCGCTGTCGTTCGGCGAGCGGGCCAGCGTCCTGGTGGTGCGCACCTTGCTGGCCGCGCGGGGCGTCCCGGCCGTCGGCGTCGACGCGCGCGACTGGACCGTCACCGACGACCGCTTCGGCCAGGCCACCCCCGACCTGGGCGCCTCGGCGCTGCAGCTCGGGGCCCTGTCGGCCGCGTGGAGCGGCGCCGTCAGCGTGCACACCGGCTTCCTCGGGCGCACCCGCGACGGCCGCACCACCACCCTCGGGCGCAACGGCTCCGACTACACCGCCGCCTTGCTGGCCCAGATCCTCGGCGCCGCCGAGCTGCAGATCTGGACCGACGTCTCCGGGGTCATGACCGCCGACCCCGAGCTCGTGCTCGAGGCCTACCCGGTCGCGCACCTCAGCCAGGCCGAGGCGCTCGAGCTCGGCGACCTCGGCATGATCCTCCACCCGCGCACCATGGCCCCGCTGATCGAGGCCCAGATCCCGCTGCGCGTCCGCAACACCGCCCGCCCCGACGATCCGGGCACCCTCATCGACGTCGTCGGCGCGCGCGACGAGCGACGTCCGGTGTGCGTCGTCTCGACCGAGGACCTCGCCCTCCTCGACCTCGAGACGCGGCGGCGCCTCGGTCACGAGCGGATCGGCGAGCGAGCCCTGCGCGCCCTCGCCAACGCCGGCGTGCCCGTGGGTCGCCACCTCCGCCCCGCGCGACCGGGCCGTCGCCGTCGCGGTCGCCCGCAGCGACGCCGCGCGGGCCGAGGCCGCCCTCGCCGCCGAGTTCGGGCGCAACGCCGACGGCGAGCCGATCGAGCTCGCCCCGATCCGCGTGCGCGAGCCCGTCACCCTCCTCACCCTCGTGGGCGAGGCCATGGGCCGCACGCCCAACGTCGCCGGCCGGTTCTTCGGCGCGCTCGGCCAGATCGGCGTGCTCGTCCGCGCCAGCGCCCAGGGGGCCGGCGAGCGCTCCATCTCCGCCGTCATCGACGGCGAGGACACCGCCACCGCCGTGCGCACCGTCCACGCCGCCTTCAACCTCGCCGCCCAGGAGGTCAACCTCCTCGTCCTCGGCAAGGGCACCGTCGGCCGCGAGCTCCTCTACCAGCTTGCCGCCCAGCAGCAGGCGCTGGCCGGCGACCAGGACGTCCTGATCAAGCTCGCCGGCCTCGCCGACAGCCGGCGCGCCGTGTTCGACCCCGCCGGCATCCCGCTCGCCCGCTGGGACGCTCGCCTGCAGGAGTCACATGTCCCTCCGGACATCCCCGCCTTACTCGACCGCCTGCGCCGGCTGCCCGTCCCGATCCTCGTCGACTGCACCGCCGAGGACACCACCGCCGTCTACGAGGCCGCCCTCGCGCGCGGGATCCACGTCGTCAGCGCCAACAAGCGCCCGCTCGCCGCCACCTGGCCCGTGAGACAGGGCCTCATGGACATGGCCCGAGCGCGGCACCGCCGGTGGGAGTACGAGACCACCGTCGGCGCCAGCCTCCCCGTCATCGACACCCTCAAGGGCCTCGTGCGCACCGGCGACACCATCCTGCGCATCGAGGGCAGCTTCTCCGGCACCCTCGGCTACCTCGCCGGCGAGCTGTCGCGCGGCGTCCCGCTGTCGCACGCCGTCCGCGACGCCCGCGCGCGCGGCTACACCGAGCCGCACCCGCGCGACGACCTGTCCGGCCTCGACGTCGCGCGCAAGGCCCTGATCCTCGCGCGCGAGCTCGGCATGCAGCTCGACCTCGACGCCGTCGCCATCGAGCCGTTCGCCCCCTCGGAGGCGCTCGGCCACGACGACCTCGAGCGCTTCTTCCTCGCCCTCGCCGAGCACGACGACGCCGTCGCCGCCCGCATCGAGCGCATGCGCCAGGCCGGCCGCGTCCTCCGCTACCTCGCCCAGATCGATCCGTCGGCCCCCGCCGGCGCCCCGGCCGTGCGCGTCGGCCCGGTCGAGGTCGAGCCCGATCACCCGGCCGCGCGCCTGCGCGGCACCGAGGCCTTCGTCGCCTTCACCACCGATCGCCACCGCGCCTATCCGCTGCTCGTCCAGGGCGCGGGGGCCGGTGGCGCGGTCACGGCCGCCGGTGTGCTCACCGACATCCTCAAGATCGCCATGTCGCTGCGTGGGCGCTGATGGCCAACCTCGGCTACATCCAGGTCGTCCGCCACTGCAACCACTTCTGCGGGTTCTGCAGCAACCCCGCCACCCCCTACGTCCACACCCTCGAGTCGATGCAGGCGCTGGTCGACGACCTCGTCGCCCGCGACTACTTCGGCGTCATCCTCACCGGCGGCGAGCCGACCCTCCACCCCGAGCTGCCGGCGATCGCCGCCTACGCCAGCGGCCGCGGCCTCGACGTCCGCCTGATCACCAACGGCACGCGGCTCGCCGACCCTGCCTTCGCGCGCGCCCTCGCCGACGCCGGCGTGCGGCGCGTCCACGTCTCGATCTACTCCGTCGTCCCCGAGGTCGAGGCTCGCCTGCGCGGCGCCCCCGGCACCCTCGACAAGGCCTTCGCCGCCCTCGAGCGCGCCCACGAGGTCGGCATCGACGTCCACGTCAACTGCGTCATCAACCGCCTCAACGCCGATCACCTCGATCGCAACATCCGCCACTTCCTCGCCCACCACCCGTACGTCCGCCACTTCGTGTGGAACAACCTCGACCCCTCGATGGGGCGGGCCGAGGTCAACCAGGCCGAGTTCGTCCCGCGGCTGGGGCAGTTCGAGCTCTCGCTCGCGCGGGCCATGCGGCTGCTGCACGCCAGCGGCCGCACCTTCCGCGTCGAGAAAGTCCCGCTGTGTTACATGGGCGAGTTCGCGTGGGCCAGCACCGAGACGCGCAAGATCGTCAAGGGCGAGGAGCGCGTCGTCCACTTCCTCGACGACAAGCAGACCGTGCGCCAGACCGCCTGGGGTCACCTCTACGCCCCCGCGTGCGGCGCCTGTCGCCTGCGCCCGATCTGCGGCGGCCTGTTCGATCGCGGCGCCGCCTACGATCCCGCCGAGCTCGCGCCGCAGTTCGTCGACCCCGAGCCGATCGTGCGCGCCATCCTCGACGACCCCAGCGACCCCACCGTCTCCGACCGCACCCTCTCCTCCTGGCGCGACGAGTTCCGCCGCCACGGCGCCGCCCGCACCGCCGTCTCGACCGAGCCCGCCGCCCCGCCGCCGCGCGCCCCCGACGCCCCGGCCGTCGGCCAGATCACCGTCGAGGGCGTGCGCCTCTACCAGGCCCGCCGCCGCGCCGAGGCGCGCAAGGCCGACGTCCTCGGCGTGCGCCAGGAGCCCGGCCGCGACGACGACGGCGCCTGACCTCGCGGACATGGCGACTCGGACATGGCCAGACGAGCATGGCGAAACGTCCATGCCCTTCAGGCCATGGCCAGGAAAGCATGGCGAAACGTCCATGCCTTTCAGGACATGGCCATGAAAGCATGGCGAAAAATCCATGCTTTTCAGGCCATGTCCCCGACGACATGTCCAAAAGGCCCGCGACCGGCTCAGCCGAGCGCCCGCCGGCGCCGGCGCGGCCGCAGCAGCCCGAGCCCGACCAGCATCAGCGCCCCGAGCGGGCTCGGCGTCGTGCTGTCGCACGCGCACCCGTGATCGACCAGCTCGCCCTGCCCGCCGGAGGCCGAGCCCTCGCTGCCCTCCGAGCCCTCGCTGCCCTCGCTCCCGTCCGAGCCCTCGCTGTCGGGTCCGCCGCTCGTCGGCCCCTCGGTCGGGTCGCCGCTGGTGTCGCTCGTCGTCGCCTCGTCCGCGGGCCACGGCGTGCATTGCGACGGGTCCCATTCCCACCCCTCCTCCGTGACCGCGCAGGTGTACGCCTCCCCGGCGCACTGATCCGCCAGGGCCGCCGACGGATCGACCGCGTGATCGCCGAGCTGCGCCGCCACGTCGGCGCCGAGACATGTCTCTTCGGACATGGCCATCTCGCCGGTGGCGAGGTTGCGCACCCGCGCCGCCACGCAGAACGGCTTCGAATCGGAGAAGCCGAGCGAGCTGTAGAACTGCGCCTGGATCGGCTGCCCGTCGACCACGAGCTCGCGCACCACCAGCGCGTCGGTCGCGGGCGGCAGCTCGACCTCGACGCTCACCTGCACCTGCAGCCTGCCGAACCCGCGCTGCGCCGCGCAGAAGCCCTCGGTCCACTCGACGTACGTGCCGGAGCCGCCGCAGTCGAACGCGTAGCTGTAGGGGAACGCCCCGTCGCAGCACACGAAGTCCTCGAGGTCGTCGCTCTCGGAGACGAGCAGGTTCTCCACGATCGAGGCCTTCGGGGCGCTCAGCGGCGCGGACGGATCGGCCTCGACCGTGAAGCCGAACCCGAGCTCGAGCAGATCCGGCGCGCAGCCCTCGTAGTAAGGGACTTCGGGGTTGTCGAGGCTGCCCTCGACCTTGTACTCCCCCGCCTCGAGGGCTTCCGCGGGCCGCCACAGCAGCACGTCGCGCACCCCGGACGCCTCGACCGCGCCCGCGATCGGCTGGCCGTCGCGCGTCACGGTCAGGTCGACCTTGTCGAGCCAGTCCTCCTCGGAGATGGAGCCGTGACGCACGCCTTGCAGCAGCAGCACGCCGTCGGTCGGGATCGCGGTGCTCACCACCTCGAGCGAGCTCCAGCCGTCGACGTAGGAGCAGTAGTCCGGCGAACACGCCTCGGCCTCGCTCGGGACCAGGGCCGCGCCGGCCAGGGCGAGGGACATCGCTTTGATCGCAGCAGATTGAAGCCATGGCGGGACTCGTTGCACGCCTCGTGCCACGCGCCGCGGAGGCGTGCGCCCGGCCTCGGCGGCCCGTCTGACCCGTCGGGGACACCGGCAACCCCACGACGCCGGTGTCAGGCCCATGACCGCTCGGTCCGGCGATCCGCCACGGGGACCTCCTCTCGTCTACCGGGCACCGCGAGCGCCCCGCCCCGCGCCCCCGTCTCGCGGGAGAGCGCGGCCGTTCACATGCGCAAAAAGCCATGTCCCCAAAGACATGGCCTTTCAAACCTGCGTCAAGAGACCTGTCCCAACGAACCGGGTCTTTCGTCCCTGCACGAAAGGCCCGGTCCGTCAGCGCCGGCTCAACCGCGCCGGCCCCGGCGGCGCAGCGGCAGGAGCCCCGCCAGCAGCAGCAGCCACGAGGCCCGCGGCCCGCCCTCCGTGCGGCAATTGCAGCCGTCCTCGCCGCCGCCGCCGTCGTCGCCCGTCAGGCCGCTGGCCCCGGTCGCGCCGGTGACCCCGCTCCCGCCGCTCGGATCGACCGGCCCGGTGTCGTCGCCCTCCGAGCTGCCGCCGCCGGTGGTCGGCGCGGGCCCGTCGGTCGTGTCGTCGCCGCCGCTGGTGTCGTCGCCGCCGGTCGTGCCCGGCTCGCCGGTGGTCGTCCCCTCCGCGGGCTGCACCGTGACCGTGATCGTCTCGCTGTCGCCGTTGCCGTACGCGTCCATCACCTCGATCTTGAAGGTGTACGTGCCGGCCGGCGGCTTGGTCAGCTGGATGAAGTCCCACGGGTCGTCGATGGGGCGCCACGCCGCGTACTTGTCGTTGCACACGTCGTTGGTGCAGCGCGAGTAGCCGGTGTCGACGAAGTCGGGCGGCAGGCCCTCGAGCCAGCTCCACTTGACCCCGAGCATGTTGTTGTCGTCGGTCACGTCGGCGGTCACCAGGAACGACTCGCCGACGGTGAAGGTCGTGCCGTCGGCCGGCGACACGCTCAGGATCTCCGGCGCCACGGTGTCGGCCGCGCGCGCCCCGAACACCCCGAGCAGCTCGCCGTGCGAGTTCTGCTGCTCGCCCTGGCCTTCCGGACAGTAGAGCTCGTGGACGTACGTGCACTGCGTGACCCCGCTGCCGGTCGCGTGCGAGATGTCCATGCACTCGTTGCGGAACGCGCTGCCGCCGGCGACGAACGGGTACATCAGGTCCTGCTGCACGTCGGTGTGCTCGAGGCCCCAGTTGTGGGCCGTCTCCTGGGCCGCGACCTCGGCGGTTACCCCGACGCAGCTGTCGGGGAACGACAGCGACACGTGGTTGCGCTTGGCCCCGTCGCACGCGACGTTGGCGATCCCGCACACGCCGTTGCCCTGGCCGGCGTTCTGCGACGTCCCGCCGATCACCGCCATCGTGTACGGCAGGTAGTCGGGCGGGCGGTTGGTCGTGATCACCAGGTTGAACGCCTCGTAGTAGTTCTGCAGCTTCTGCATCACCACGGCCTTGGTGTTCTCGCCGCCGGGCGGCTTGGGGAACACCGTCTCCTTGCCGACCAGCGGCGAGCAATTGAGCGCCGCGTTGGCCGTCTGCGGGTGGAACCCGTTGCACTTGGGCCGCAACGTGATCCCGTCCATCGCCAGGTAGAGGATCCCCGCCGTCGGTTCATGATCGAGCGCCGGCAGCGGCAGGCCCTGTTGGTCGAGCAAGCTCAGAGCCAGGCTCTCGCCGTCGTAGATCAGGTTGCCGTCGCGCAGCGGGGCCACCAGGGTCGGGTCGTAGCCCTCGCCGAACAGCGATTCCAGGTGGCTGCGCGGCCCGTCCGCGGGCGCCAGGGCCCACGGCGTGTGGGCCGAAAGCGGCGCTCCGGGCACGATACGAGGCAGCGGCGCCGCGGCCGCGTCCTCCAGCGACAGCGACGCGACCGCGATCGACAAACCAGCGACGAAAGTCAACATGGTCTCACGCTACCCGCGGCGGACGCGGCCGTAAAGCCCCGCCCGGGCCGTTCTTGGCCCGCGCGGCCGCGCCTCGACGCGGCGACTTCTCACCGCGATCGCGGGCGGGTACCCTGTCGCCACGACCGGCGCTCCGCAGCCGCAGCGCCTCGGGCCACCCCAGTGACAGCCGCCGATCCCCACGTCTCGCCCGCCGTCCTGGTCGTCACCCGCGACCCGGCCCTCTTCGACGACCTCCACAGCTTGCTCCGCGCCCGCGGCCGCCCCGTCGTGCATGTCACCGATCTCACGACCGGCTACGACCGCGCGCGGATCGGCCTCACGATCCTCGACACCTGCGACCTCGTCGGCGTGGAGGAGGCGCTGGCTCAGCTGCCGCGGCCGATCCTCGCCCTCACCGACGACGACGGGCGCGCCGAGGCCCTCATCGGCGCCGGCGCCAGCGACTTCGCGGTCCTCCCGTGCAGCCGCGCCGTCCTGTCGGCCCGGATCTCCGCCGCGCTCAAGCTGCGCGAGCGCGTCGTACCTGCGCTTTCGGACAGCCAGAGCTCCCTCCAGACCCTGCTCGCCAACCTCCCCGGGGTCGTCTACCGCTGCGCCAACGACCCCGAGTGGTCGATGCAGTTCATCAGCGAGGGCTGCTACGACCTCACCGGCTACGCCCCCGACGAGTTCATCTCCGGCCGCGTCCAGCTGATCGGGCTCGTGCATCACGAGGACCGCGACCGCATGCGCGAGCAGGTCCAGCAGGCCCTGAGCGACCGCCGCCCGTTCCGCGTCACCTACCGCCTGCACACCGCCTCCGGCGCCTGCAAGTGGCTGTGGGCCCAGGGCCAGGGCGTGCTCGACGCGAACGGCCAGCCGACCGCGATCGAGGGCGTCATCACCGACCTGTCCGAGCTGCGTCAGACCAAGCTCGAGCTCGAGGAGCGCGAGATCCTGCTCGAGACCCTGCTCGCCGTCACCGAGACCGCCTACATCCTGTGCGACGAGCACGGCGCCGTCGACTACGCCAACCTGGCCGCGCAGACATGGCTCAAGTTACCTGACAGCCGCCTCGTCGGCGCCCGCTTCGCCGACCTCCTGACCGGCCTGCCCAACGAGCTGCGCGAGGCCGTCGGCCGCGGCCGCGACTCGATCTTCACCGTCGACCACCAGGGCGGCGACTTCGAGGCCTACCACCTCGTCATGCGCAACGTGCAGATCAGCGGCCGGCCGCACACCGCCTACGCCTTCAAGCGCCTGACCCGCGAGCTCGCGCGCCAGGAGGTCGAGGTGTGGAAGAAGGTCATCCGCCTGATCGCCCACGAGATCAACAACACCCTCGCGCCGATCTCCTCGCTGCTCCACTCCGCCCGCCTGATCAACGCCGCCGAGGCCCGCGACGCCCGCCTCGATCGCATCATCGACACCATCTCCGAGCGCAGCAAGCACCTCGGCGAGTTCCTCAAGGGCTACACCCAGTTCGCTCGCCTGCCCCGCCCGCGGCTCGAGAGCACCAAGTGGCGCAGCCTCATCGACCGCCTCGACGAGCTGGTCCAGTTCAAGATCGACGCCGCGCCCGAGGACCTCAACACCGTCAACGCGGTCGACCGCAGCCAGATCGAGCAGGCCCTCATCAACCTGCTGAAGAACGCGGTCGAGGCCGGCGGCCCGCCCGAGGAGGTCACGCTCCGCCTCCGCGCCCACCGCGAGGGCGACGAGATCCAGGTCCTCGACCGCGGCCCCGGCATCCCGCCCGAGCTCCTGCCCAAGGTGCTGCTCCCGTTCTACTCGACCAAGCGCACCGGCACCGGCCTCGGCCTGCCCCTGTGCCGCGAGATCATCGACGCCCACGGCGGCAACCTCCGCATCGAGGCCCGCGAGGGCGGCGGCACCGCGGTCATCCTGTGGCTGCCGCGCCTCGCCGCCGCCTGACCTTTGGAGCATGCGCGAAGGGACATGCTCGCTCGAGCATGTCCCTTCGGACGTGTCCTCCTCGCCCTCGCGCGGACATGCGGGGCGCCGGAGAACGGACGTTCACCGACACGGCCCGTCGCCGGGCACGCGCATGGTCCAATTGGCGATCGCGGGGCTGTCGGCGGCGAGCGTGATCCGCAGCTCGGGCGCGGCGCGCTCGCAAGCGAGGGCGAACACGGCCCCGCGCGGCCCGGTCACCCGCCCCGCGCCGACGCGGCACTCGCCCCACAGCTCGCCGGCCTCCGCGAAGTTCGTGCGCAGCCGCGCCGCGGAGAAGCTCGGCGTGAACGCGGCCTTGAACTTACGCTCGTCCCAACGCGCCACCAAATCGGCCGTGACCTGCGCGGCTCGCTGCAGATCGGCGTTCACGTCGAGCCCCGCGGCCTCGTGGATCGTGAAGCTGGAGATCTGGGCCGGGGTCCACGGCGTGACGCGCAGCTCGATCTTGAGGGCGCCGCGCTCGCACGTCAGCTCGAAGGTCCCGGCGCGCGGGTCTTCCACCTCGAGGGCCCGCGGAGCCCGGCACGCCCCGATCAGCGCGTGCCACTGGTCGAACTGCTGACGCACCGTCTCGAGCGGATAGGCGTCGCGGTAGTCGGCCGACATCAAGGTCTCGTACCGGGTCTGGTCCCAGCGCCCCATCAACCTCGCGAGCTCGCCGGCCGCGGCGACCAGCGCCGGCGAGGCCGAGTGCTGCCGCGGCTGCAGAGCGTCGGTCGCCGCGAGGATGTCGAACACGCGGTTGGCGTCCTTCGGCAGCACCGTGCTCGAGATCGACGAGAGGTTGGTCATCAGGATCACGGCCACGCCGCGCGTCGGCAGCATCTGCAGCACGGCGCGGTAGTTCAACGTCTTGCCGTTGTGTCCGACGACGTGCTCGAACTGACAGCTCGCGCTCACGCCGAAGCCGAGCCCGTCGCCCTGCACGCCCCCGCGGGCGGGCCCGTCGCGCACCGACTCGGCGAAGAACCGGTTCACCGTCGTCATCGTCAGCGCCTCGCGCAGCGCGGCGCGCGGCAGGGGTCCGCGGTCCGGCTCGTCGCGCGGCGGAAAGGCGTCGAGGATCCACACGGCGTAGCGGGCGAGGTCCTCGACGCTCGAGTACATCCCGCCGGCCGCGTCGGCCGCCCCCGGCCGCCAGTGCGGGCGCGGCCGCGGCTGCTGTCCTGGCAGCCGCTCGTGGCCCACGGCGAGCCTGTCCCCGGGGACATCTTCGGGCGTCCACGCGCTGTGGTTCATGCCGAGCGGCGCGAACAGCTGCTCGCGCACGTACGTGTGATGATCGACGCCGCTCACGTCCTCGACGAGCGGCCCCAACAGCTGGACGCCCAGGTTCGAGTAGACGCGGCGCTCGCCCGGCGCTCGGTCGAGCCCGATGCCGTCGAGCGTCGCCAGGAAGTCCGCGCGACCGGGCGGCGACGCCGGGTACTCGGCGAAGTTGCCCATGCGCGGGAGCCCCGAGGTGTGGGTCAAGAGGTGCCGGATCGTGATGCGCGGGCTGTCGCGCGTGGGGTAAGCGATCGCGTCGAGCTCCGGCAGGTACGCCGACGCCGGGCGGTCGAGGTCGAGGCGGCCCTCGTGGCGCAGCTTGAGGACCGCGAGCGCGGTGAAGGTCTTGCTGATCGAGCCGACGCCGAACACGGTGTCGCGCTCGACCGGCAGCTCGCGCGCGGGGTCGCGATGGCCCCAGCCGCGAAACCACGCCAGCTCGTCGTCGATCACGATGCCGGCGGCGAGCCCGACGAGGTCGTCGCGCTTCACGGTCGACTCGAGGTAGGCCTCGACCGCCGGGAACGCCGCCTCGATCTTCTTCCGCCGCTCGGGGTCGCGGAACTGCGGCGGTGGGTCTGTCGGCTGCATGCGCCGCTGCTCACGCGGTCCGCGTTCGACCCGCGGCACCTCCGCGCGAGCGACCTGCGCGGGCGGGCGTGCCGGCGGCTTGGGGACGCACGCACTGGAGACGAGCGCACCCGCGATCCACAAGATCAAGTCACTGCGCATGGACCGAGCGTGCCACGCTTCGGGCCTGGCCGCCTCAGAACCCGATCTTGCGCATCACGAAGCGCGGCAGCCAGCGGATCACCAGCATCACCCAGCGCCAGATCGACGGCGTGTACACCACCGGCAGCCCGCCGTCGATCGCCCGCAGCACCTGCTGGGCCACCGCCTCGGGCTCCCCGGCGAACGGCGGCGGCTTCAGGCCGGCCGTCATCCCCGTCTTCACGAACCCCGGCTTGACCGTCACCGTGCGCAGCCCCTGGGCGCGGAACTTGTGGTCGAGCCCTTCGAGGTAGCGCGACAGCCCGGCCTTGGCCGCCCCGTAGAGCACGACCGGCTTGCGCCCGCGCTCGCCGGCCACCGACGAGAACACGCACAGCGTCCCGCCCCCGCGGGCCAGCAGGCGCTTGCGGGCGTGCTCGCAGAACACCACCGTGCCGGTGAAGTCGACCGCCAGCACCTGCTCCGCCAGCGCCACGTCGGCCTCCATCGCGTCCTGCGTGGCGAACAGCCCCGCGGTCACCACCACCGTGTCGAACCCGCCGAGCTCCGCCTCGGCCGCGTCGAGCGCCGCCGCGAAGGTCGCCGACGACGCCAGGTCGCACGCGTGCGTCCCGACCGGCGCATGCTGCGGGTGACGGGCCGCCAGGTCGGCCGCGCTGCGCTGCAGCCTCGCCCTCGCGCCCGAGCAGGAACAGCCGATCGCCGCGCTCGACCATGCGTCGCGCCAGCGCGCGGCCCATCCCCTTGGTGGCTCCGAGGAACACCACTCGCATGCCCGGGGAGGCTCGCAGGTGCCGCGCACGCGCGCAAGGGCCTTGCGTTCCGGCCCACGCGCGCTACCTGGGAAGGTCGTGAAGATCGCAGTCTGCGCCGACGAGACCTACCCCGTCCATGCCGCGCTCCTGCGGCTCCTCGAGATCCACGGCCACACCCCGGTGCGCTTCGGCGCCTTCACCGGCGGCGACGTCTCGTGGCCGGAGGCGGCCGAGGCCGCCGCGGAGGCCGTGGCCGCCGGCACCTGCGACGAGGGGATCTTCCTGTGCTGGACCGGCACGGGCACCTGCATCGCCGCCAACAAGGTCGCCACGATCCGCGCCGCCCTCTGCACCGACGCCACCACCGCCGCCGCCGCGCGGGTGTGGAACCACGCCAACGTGCTGTGCCTGTCGCACCGCCTGCTCACCGACGACCTCGCCGACGAGATCCTGCGCGCCTGGTTCACCACCGACCCCGGCGACCGCGGCCGCGACGGCGTCGCCCGCCTCGCCGCCGTCGACCGCCGCCACCGCCGTTGAACATGTCGCAAGGGCCATGTCGTGGACACCCTGTCGCAAGCGCCATGTACCTTTGAACACGCGAGCATGTCCCCGACGACATGCCCTTCACGACCTGCTCCAGGCACCATGCCTCGCGGGACATGCCCGAAAGGCCAGCCTCAGGGCGGGTCGCCGAACATGCGCACCGACTGGGCCGAGCGGATCGTCCGCTGCGGGTCGATGCGGTCGCGCACGGCCAGGAACTGCGGCAGGCGCGGGTCCATGGCCGCGTAGTGCTCCGGGCGGGTGAACGCGTCCTTCGACAGGTAGATGCGTCCGCCCTCGGCGATCACCAGCTCGTTGAGCGCGTCGACGAGCTTCTGGGTGTCGTCGCGGACGGCGAAGTCGACCGCGATCGAGATCCCCGGCCGGAGGAAGCTGAGCATCCCCTGCCCCTCGGCGGCCGCGTCCTTGATCACGCACAGGAACGAGGCCCCGCCGCGGCGCGTCAGCAGGTCGAGGAACCGCCGCGCCGCGCCGCGCCCGGCCTCGTCGGGCAGCACGCACTGGTACTGCGTGAAGCCGCGGCGGCCGTAGATGCGGTTCCACTGCAGGATCGCGTCGAGCGGGTAGAAGAAGCTGTCGGGGTGGCACAGCTTCTTCTTCACCCGCGGCACGTGGCGCCAGTACCACATCGTGTTGAACGCCTGCGTGGTCAGCCGCCAGCGCAGCACCCACTCGGGGAACATGAACGGCAGCGTCAGCCGGCGCGTGACCGGCAGCGGCCGCCCGCCCGTCTCCTCCGGCGTGGCCCAGCGCCCGCGATCGAGCAGCCCGCGGCCCATGTGCTTGCCGCGCGACAGGCAGTCGATCCACCCCACGGTGAACGGCCAGGTCTTGCCCGCCTCCTTGAGGCCGTCGATGAACTGGTCGATATCGTCGACCCGCTCGGACTCGCTCCAAATCCACGGCGACGGGATCGCCTGCGTCTGGCACTCGACCTCGAGGATGTGTCCCGTCAGACCCATCCCGCCGACCGTGGCCCAGAACAGCTCGGGGTCGCGCTCGGGTGAACATTCGACCAGCTCGCCGGAGGGCACGCGCATGCGCAGCGAGCGGACGTGACGCGAGCCGAAGCAGCCGTGGCTGTGGTGGCCCTTGCCGTGCACGTCGGAGGCCACCATGCCGCCGAGAGTCACGAACTGCGTGCCCGGCGTGGAGCCGATGAACCACCCGCGGCGCAGGAACAGGCGGTTGAATTCCCACAGCGAGAAGCCCGCTTCCGCGCGAAGCAGCCCGGTGTGGCCGTCCCAGCGGAGGATTCGGTCGGCCAGGCGCGTCCCCACCACTTCGCGGCGCGAGGGCGGCGGCAGCGACGAGTCGCCGTAGGAACGGCCGAGCCCGCGGCTCAAGACCGCCGCCCGCGTGGCGCGCTCGAGCTCTTCGCTCAGCACCTCGTGCCCGGGCACTGCGAGGTTGCCCCATCCCGCCACTGTCGGCTCGCCGCGGTCGCTCACGCGCTCGCAGTGTAGAGCAGCGTTCGCCGGTCCGCTATGCTCGCGCCGTGTCCGCGGGCAGCAGCGCCAAGATCACGATCGTAAGCGGCTCCAGCCGGCTCGAGAGCCGCGTCGGCGCCGTCGTCGGCATCGCCGCCGAGACCGTCGCGGCCGCCGGTGCCACCGTCGAGGTCGTCCCGCTCCACGAGCTCGCCCTCCCCGTCATGGTCTACGGCGACCGCAGCCAGGACGACCTGCCGGGGGTGCAGACGATCCGTCGCCACGCCGCGTGGGCCGACGGCTTCGTCATCTGCACGCCCGAGTACCACGGCAACATGTCGGGCTGCCTGAAGAACTGGTTCGACTTCCTCTACGAGGAGCTGGCCGGCAAGTTCGCGGGCGTCCTCGCGGTCACCGGCGGCGGCGGCGGCGACATGTCGATCACCGCGGTGAAGACCAGCTTCGCCTGGTGCCACGGCTTCACCCTCCCGTACCACGTGGCCGCGCGGACCGTCGACTTCGACGCCGCCGGCAACCTCGTCAACAACCTCGTCGCCGACCGCATCCGCCGCGTCGCCTACGACGTCGTCCGCTACGCCCCGGTCGTGCGCGGCGCCTTCGAAGCGGCCCGCCGCCTCGGCCCCGGCGTCGAGGCCGGCGTCGCCGGCGCCCACACGTAGCCGCGAACCGGCCCGTCCCGGCCCCGTTCGCCGCGTCGACGCAGCGCTCGCCCACGCCATCGGGTCGCCTCGCCCTCGCCTCGCGGGCCCACGCGCCCGCATCGGCGCAGCGCGCCAGACTCAGACCCGCCCTCGTCGCCTCGCGCTCGCCCGTCGACGCAGCGCCTCGGCCCGTCTCCTCGTCGGGAGCTCGCGCCGAGGTCAGCGCGGAGGTCGCCGCGATCTCGCCGTCAGCCCCGTGTCTCAACTCTCGCGGCCGCGCTCGTGACCGCGCGGCCGCGTGATATCGTGCCCGGCGTCATGACCACGTCCATCGAAGGCGCCCCTGCCGGGCTCGTCGTCGCCGACGAGCAGGCCGCCGCCGTCCACTTCCTCGTCGACGAGGAGCTCTACCCGCTCCCCGCGATCTACGGCGCCGCCTACGTCTTCATCGATCGCTGTTATGTCTTTTTGGACAGGCCCGAGCCCGCGCGCGTGCGCGTCGTCCTGACCGCCAAGACCGACGCGGCCGCGCCCGAGGCCCTGCGCGCGCTGATCGGCGAGTTCGCCAACGAGCTCTTGTCCTGCGCCTTCCGCCACCAGATCGCCCAGGACAACCGCGTCCTCGTCGAGACCGCCACCATGCAGGCGCTGGCCGGCGCCATGGGCCAGCCGAGCCTCGACGACCTCGCCAAGTTCGACTTCAGCGACCAGGGCTTCGACGACCCGCTCGGGATCGCCATGTCGTGGGAGGAGAAGCACGGCCGCAAGTCGCCCAAGCCCGAGAGCGAGGGCGCGCCGTGACCGACGTCCACGAGCTCCGCTTCTCCCGCCAGCTCTACAGCGGCGAGGCCGTCGACCAGGCCGTCAAGGCGTTCGCCCGCTTCGCCGCCTTCGACCTCGAGCAGACCGACGACCACTGGGTCGTGCGCATGCGCCCGGAGAACCCCGACCTCGCCCGGCGCCTGCGCGGCGAGCTCGGCAACCACGCCCTCGGCCTCACCGTCCAGCGCGGAGGCGCCAAGTGAACCTGTCTCTTCAGCCAGCTCCTCCCTCGTGCAGCTGCGCCCGCGCGCCGGCACCCAGGCCTACTTCCGCTGGCGCGCCGTCGGCGACCGCGTCCTCGTCACCAACCTCGAGGGCAACTGGCTGCTGCTGACCGCCCCCGAGTTCGCCCAGTTCGTCGAGGGACATGTCCCCGAGGACAGCGACCTCCACGCCCGCCTCAAGGCCGGCAACTTCCTGCGCGCCCACTACGACGTGCGCGCCGCGGCCGAGCGGATCCGGGCCCGCAAGAGCTTCCTGGCCGGCGGTCCCAACCTGCACATCCTCGTCGTCACCCTGCGCTGCAACGAGACCTGCGTCTACTGCCACGCCTCGCGGGCCAACATGGACCAGGTCCACACGGACATGACCCGTGAGACCGCCGAGCGCGCGATCGACCTGGTGTTCCGCAGTCCGAGCCCGTTCGTCACCATCGAGTTCCAGGGCGGCGAGCCGCTCGTCAACTTCGACGTCGTCAAGCACGCCATCGAGTACGCGGTCGACCAGAACCGCGCCCACGGCAAACGGCTGCAGTTCACGATGGTCTCGAACTTCGCCCTGCTCGACGACGCCAAGCTCGAGTACCTGATCGCGCACCGCGTGCAGCTGTGCACCAGCATCGACGGGCCGGAGAAGCTGCACAACGCCCAGCGCAAGCTGCCGACCCAGGACGCCCACCAGCGCGCGGTCCGCTGGATCAAGCGGGTCAACGAGGCCTACGCCGCCGCCGGCCTCGACCCGACGCTCTACCACGTCGAGGCGCTGCTCACGACCACGCGCGAGACCTTGCCGCTGTGGAAGGAGGTCGTCGACACCTACGTCGGCCTCGGCTGCAAGGCGCTGTTCCTGCGCGCCATCGACCCGTTCGGCTTCGCCGACCGCACCCGCCAGCGCCTCGAGTACCCGCGCGGCGACTACATGCAGTACTACCGCCGCGCGGTCGACTACATGATCGAGCTCAACAAGCAGGGCGTGCAGATCCTCGAGCGCTACGCCAGCATCTTCCTCACCAAGATCCTGCGCGGCGAGGACCCCAACTTCCTCGACCTGCGCAGCCCCTCCGGCGCGGGCATCGGCGCGCTGGCCTACAACTACGACGGCCAGGTGTTCACCTGCGACGAGGGCCGCATGCTGCACGAGATGGGCGACGACACGTTCCACCTCGGCGACGTGCGCACCAGCAGCTTCCGCGAGTTGGTCGGCCACGAGACGGTGCGGGCGATGACCATCGCCTCCAACCTCGACGGCCAGCCCGACTGCGTCCACTGCACCTACCAGCCCTACTGCGGCACGATCCCCAGCTTCAACCACAAGAGCCAGGGCTCGATCTTCGGCCGCATGCGCGAGAGCAACGTCTGCGCCGTCCACAAGGGCATCCAGGACTACCTGTTCGAGAAGCTGGCCGAGGCCGACGCCGAGACCCTGGCGATCTTCGACCGCTGGACCACCGTCCGCAGCCGCGACCACTTCGTCCAGCCGGCGCCGTGAGGCGCGAGTGCTCCTTCGGACATGCCTGAACGGGCATGTCCGTCAGGTCATGTCCGGCACGCGCGTCGCTCCGTGCTTCATTCGCACAGCGGCGCGAGCTCCGGGCACACCGGCCGGCCCAGGTCGTCGTTGCACGCCCACACCCCGCCCTCGCAGCAGCTCGCGCCCTCGATGCAGGGCGGGTCCGGCTCGGTTTCGGGCTCGCAGCACGCCTCGCTCCGACACAGCTCGCCCGGCGCCGCGCACGTCGACTGCCCGCCGTCGTCGTTGCAGGCCCACCCCCCGTCCTCGCAGCAGCTCGCGCCCTCGAAGCACGGCGGCTTGGCGGCCGGATCGCAGCACGCCGGCGGGCACACTTCACCCGGCGCGTCGCACTCGTCGCACGACCACTTGCCGCCGCCGCAGCAGGCCGCGTCGACGCAGGCCGGTCGCGTCCGCGGCAGGCAGCAGCCGAGCTCGCCGACGGTCTCGCCGGGAACCTCGTCGGGCCCGGTGCTGAAGACCGCCGTGGTCGACCCGGTCGTGGTGCTCGCCCCGGTCGTGACCTCCGTCGTCGCCCCGGTCGTGGTCGTCTCCGTGGTCGTGCTGGCCTCGCCGGTGGTCGGGCTCGCACCGGTCGTCGTGCTCGTACCGGTCGTGCTCGTGCCGGTCGTCGTGCTCGCGCCGGTCGTCGTGCTCGTGCCGGTCGTGCTGCCCGAGGCCGTCGTCTTGCCGTCGCCGCCGCAGCTCGCCAGCATCAGCGCCATCGCCGAGGTCCGAAGTCCAGACGCGTGCATACACCCACTTCGCACGCCGCGCCGCCCCGCGCAAGTCCGCCGCCCGTCTCGACCTGTCCTCGAGGCCAGACGCACCTCGCGCCGCCGTTCTCGTCGGCGACGCTGTCCTCCGGCGAGGATTGCTCCGCGCTGCAGCGTTCGAGTCGCAGGCCCTCACCCACGCGCCCGCGCGCTCGCGGGCGTCAGCGGCCGCACCGCCAGAGTCAGCGCCAGGCCGACCAGCAGCGCCACCGCCATGATCTGCAGCGTCGACGCGTACAGCTCGACCCGCGAGCCGCCCGGCGGCAACGCCCCCAGCCGGGCCTCGCGGATCGACGTGATGAGGATCGGCCCGGCCACGCCCGCGGCGCTCCAGGCGGTCAGGATCACCCCGTGGACCGCGCCGACGTTACGGGCGCCGAACATGTCGGCCAAAAACGCCGGGATAGTGGCGAAGCCGCCGCCGTACATCGTGAAGATCACCACCACCGCGAGCTGGAACAGCTGCCACTGCCCGCCGGCGGCCAGCTGTGGGATCGTCACGAACAGCGCCGCCTGGACCGCGAAGAAGATCGAGAACACCGCGCGCCGGCCGATCCGGTCCGACAGCGACGCCCAGAAGATGCGGCCGAACGCGTTGAAGCCGGCGATCACCGACACCATCGCGGCCGCCTGCTCGGGTGTCCTTTGGAACATGTCCTGCATCATCGGCGACGCCTGGGCCAGGATCGAGATGCCGGCGCTGATGTTGATGAACAGCATGCCCCACAGCAGCCAGAACTGGCGCGTGCGCACCGCCATCGGCATCGTCAGCTCCGGCTCGCCGGCCAGCTGGATGGCCTTCGGGACATATCCCTCCGGGCGCCAGCCGTCGGGCGGGCGAGCCAGCGACCGCGCCGCGCCCATCATCACGAAGAAGTACACGGCCGCGAGGATCCACAGCGTCGACGCCACCCCGACCGCCTGGATCAGCCGCTCCTTCACGGGCGCGGCGATCAGCGCCCCGCCGCCGAAGCCGAGCACCGCCATCCCGGTCGCCAGCCCGCGCCGGTCGGGGAACCACTTCACCAGCGCGCTGACGGGCGACACGTACGCCAGCCCCAGCCCCGCGCCGCCCACCACCCCGTAGCCGACGAACAGCAGCCACAACCAGCCGAGCCACACCCCGAGCCCGCCGAGCGCCAGGCCGCCGGCGAACAGGCAGGCCGCCAGCGTCGCCGCGCGCTTCGGGCCATGTCTCTCGAGCCAGGTCCCGCCGAACGCCGCCGACAGCCCGAGCAGCGCGATGGCGATCGAGAACGTGTACGCCGCCGCCCCCTTCGGCCACGTCGGGTGCAGCGCCTCGATCGGTTTATTGAAGACGCTCCAGGCGTAGACCGAGCCGACACACAGATGGATCGCCACGGCGGCGGGCGGGATCGTCCAGCGGCTGCGCACGCCTCCACGATGCCAGATCGCCAGCGCCTCGGCACCGCCGCCCGACGGCGTTCACGTCGCCCGCGGGGACACCCGCGCGTGGATCGCCGCGCTCAGCCGACGACCACCGTCAGCGTCACCGACTCGAGGGTGCCCTTGTCGGCGAACGCCGAGTCGCCGGCGCAGAAGCGCCACGTGCCCTCGGACGGCTCGCCGACGAAGTCGCCGAAGTCCTCGCCGGGCCCGGCGCCGGGGCTCGGCGCGTACTCGCAGACCCCGTCGTCGCGGCACACCGCCTGGTCGATGCCGATCGTGTGCCCCATCAGCTCGGCGTCGGTGCCACCGTCGCGGAACGCAACCGGCCACACCGGATCGATGTCCGAGTTCTCGGTGCTGTCGGACATCCCGTCGTCGGCCGCCTCCGCGCCGCCGGGCAGGCTCAGGAGCGTCAGCACCGTGCCCTTCGGGCTCCACAGCTTGAACACCAGGT
This sequence comes from Nannocystis pusilla, assembly GCF_026626665.1. Classification (GTDB taxonomy): domain Bacteria; phylum Myxococcota_A; class Polyangia; order Nannocystales; family Nannocystaceae; genus Nannocystis; species Nannocystis pusilla. Next base: position 2,631,976 of record NZ_JAPNKE010000002.1, on the reverse strand, counting down.
CGCCGACGTGCGGGTGGTCGGCCCCGATCTTCATCCGCACGTCGTGGACCACCCCCACCTCGGCGATCGCCAGGTCGACGCACACCATCGAGCTCTGGCTGCCGTCATAGAGGTCGCTCGGGATCGTCAACGCCAGGTCTTCGAGCACCACCTCGGTGTCCTCGCCCTGGCTCTCGAACTGACACGCGGGGTCGCAGCCGTCGCCCGGCGCGAGGTTGCCGTCGTCGCACTGCTCGACGTCGTCGCGCACCAGCCCGTCGCCGCAGGCCGCCAGCTCGCAGCCCGCGGTGCAGGCGGCGTCGTCGGCGTTGGCGGCCCCGAGGTCGCACTCTTCCTCGCCCTCGACGATGCCGTTGCCGCACATGTCCGAAGGACCAGGTCCCGTCGAGGTCGACGTCACCTCGGACGTCGGCCCTGTCGTCGCGCCGGTGGTCGGCGCGCCGGTGGTCGTCGGCCCGTCCGTCTCGTCGCTCGCGGTCGTTTCCTCGCCCGTGCTCGTGCTCGTGCTCGTGCTCGCCGACGTCGCCCCGCTCGCCGACATGCCGACCGTCAACCCGGTGTCGGCCGGATCGCCGCCGCAGGCCGGCAACAACGACAGGAACGCCACGAAGCTCCGCACGTGCATGGCGCGGCCTATGGCACAGCCGCGCGCGCGTGCCAAGCGTGGCTGCCCTCGCGCGTGACAACCTTCACGCCAGGCCGCGCCGCGACCTCGCCTCGCGGTCCCGCCGACGTCACGCACGCTCGCGGCGCGCGGGGGAGCTCTCCGAAAGGACAGGTGCCGCTCGCGGTCGGCCGTCGCTCAGCGCCGGGGCGTGATCCGGAAGCACTTGTGGATCTTCGGGCTGCGCGCGAAGTCCTTGGGGATCGTCGACGCCGACAGGTCCTCGATGTCGAGGTCGGCCAGGCGCTCCTGGTCGAGGCGGAAGCGGCGGTAGTTGGTCGAGAAGATCAGCACCCCGTTGCGCTCGAGCAGGCGCACCGCCCCGCGGATCAGCTCCACGTGGTCGCGCTGCACGTCGAGCACCCCCTCCATCTTCTTCGAGTTGGAGAACGTCGGCGGGTCGAGGAAGATGGCCCCGTAGCGGCGCAGCTCGCGGGCCATGAACTCGCGGCACTCGGCCTCGACCACGCGGTGCTGCGGCCCACGCAGCCCGTTGAGCTCGAGGTTGCGGCGGGCCCACGCGCAGTACGTGCTCGACAGGTCGACCGACGTCGTCGACAGCGCCCCGGCCTTGCCGGCGTAGACCGACGCCGAGGCGGTGTACGCGAACAGGTTGAGGAACCGCTTGCCGCGGGCGGTCTGGCCGACCAGCGCGCGCGTGTCGCGATGGTCGAGGAACAGCCCGGTGTCGAGGTAATCGGTGAGGTTGACGAGGAACCGACCCGGCCCCTCGCGCACCTCGAGCATGTCACCCGCGTCGTCGCGGCGGCCGTACTGCCCGCCGCCCTTGGCCCGCTCGCGGCGCTTGCACACCACCTGCGTCGCCGGGATCTCGAGCGCGTCCGGGATCACGCGCAGCGCCTCGCGCAGGCGCGCGGCGGCCCGCACCGGGTCGATCTCGCTCGGCGCCGCGTACTCCTGGACCATGGCCCAGTCGCGGTAGAGGTCGACCGCGATCGCGTACTCGGGGATGTCGGAGTCGTAGATCCGGTAGGCCTCGAGCCCGTGCCGCGCGGCCCAGTTGCCGAGCTGCTTGCGGTTCTTCCGCAGCCGGTTGAACAGCGCCTCGCCGCCCTCGCTGCGGGTGTACTTGCGCGGCGGCGGGGCCTCGCGCGGCACGTCGAAGCGCAGCAGGTTGACCGCGATGGCCCCGTTGTAGAGCACGTGGCGCCGCTCGGCCCGCAGCCCGATCGCGTGCCCGAGCTCGAGGTCGGGCGCCAGGATCGCCGCCTTCCACCCGCCGAAGTGATCGCGCAGCCGCTCGCCGAGCAGCTCGTAGAGCGCCGGCATGTCGGCGCGGACCCCGAGCCGCTCGCCGTAGGGCGGGTTCGTGGCGACCAGCCCGATGGCCTCTCGTTCCTGTCCCGAAGGACCTGTCTCCGGGGCCACGAGCTCCGCGAGCTCGCGCCGCTCGACGCGGATCCGCCCGCCGAGCCCGGCCCGCGCCGCGTTGGCGACCGCCGCCTTGACCGCCGCCGCGTCGCCGTCGTAGCCGTAGATCGGCGGCACCTTGCTGAGCCCGATCGCCGCCCGCGCGCGCGCCTCGGTCAGCAGCTCGGTCCACAGCGCCGGCTGGTGGCCGCGCCAGCCGAGCAGGCCGAAGTACTCGCGCCCGAGCCCCGGCGCGCGGTCGCAGGCCATGTGCGCGGCCTCGATCAGCAGCGTGCCCGAGCCGCACATCGGGTCGACCAGCGGCGCGCCCGCGGCCGCCAGCGCCGGCCAGCCCGCGCGCATCAGCATCCCCGCCGCCAGGTTCTCCTTGATCGGCGCCTCGGCCCCCTCTTCGCGGTAGCCGCGGCGGTGCAGGGCCTCGCCGGCGAGGTCGATCGAGATCACGGCCTCGTCGTGGGATGTCTCTTGGAACATGCCCTTGATGCCAGACGACGCCGGCTTGCGCAGGTGGACGCTGACCCGCACGTCCGGGCGCCGCACCGCGACGTCGGGGCGGATCCCGGCCTTGGCGTTGAACTGGTCGACGATCGCGTCCTTGACCCGCTGCGCGCCGAAGCGGGTGTGGACGATCGCCGCGTTGGCGCCGGTGAAGTCGACCGCCATCGTCCCGCGCGCCGACATGTGCTGGCGCCAGTCGACCCGCTGCACCGTCGTGTACAGCTCGTCGGCGTCGCGCGCCGGCCCGACGCCGACCTCGAGCAGCACGCGCCCGGCCAGCCGCGACCACAGGCACGCGCGGTAGCCCACGAGCAGCGGCCCGCGGAAGTACACGCCGGCCGGCTGGAGCCGGATCGCCGTCGCACCGAGCGCGCGAAGCTCGTCGGCGAGCAGCTCGAGGAGGCCTTGCGGGGCGCTGGCGAAGAAGTTGTGCTCGTTCACGTGGCGCCCGGGCTATAGCGACTTTCGCGCGCGCACGCGAGTCCGCCGGCGTGTGCGTCGACTTGCGCCGCGCGTGCGAGCTGACCTCACGGACATCCGACGCGGTGCGCTATCTGCGGCGTGGGCCTCGCTCACGCCGGTCTGCGGCGCCGACGGGCGCCGGCGAGCGCGAGCAGGGCCAAGAGACCTGGCGCCAGGCCGCCCTGCCCCGCGCCGCCGATCCGGCAGCCGTCGTCCTGGCCGTAGCCCGGCGGCAGCGCGCCACCGCTGGCCGGGCCGGTCGCGTCGCCGCCGGTCGACGTCGGCTCACCGCCGCTGCCGGGGATCCCGTCGGTGGTCGGCACTTCGTTGCCGGTCTCGCCCCCGCCCGTCCCCGTGCCGCCCCCGGTGTCCCCGGTGGTCCCGCCCTCGACCGGGCACAGCGGATCCGACGGATCGCCGTCCTCCGGGCACTGCGGGTCGTCGAGCAGGTACACCGCCGAACCTGTCCCCTGGACCAGGAACGGCGCCGGCCACACATCTGTCCCTTGGGGCATGGCCATGAGGTCAGCCGCCTGGATCGTCTGCGCGGTCGCGGCGTCGAACTGCCACGCCGCCGCCACCTCGGCGCTGGCGATCCGGCGGCGGAAGCCGACGTCGACCAGCCACAGCGTCGGGTCGCCGGCGACCTGGACCAGCGCCGGCGCGCCGGCGATCGCCTGCCACTCGGGGATCGCGTTCAGCGTGGCGTCGTCGACCTTGGCCATCTGCCACAGCGTCGACAGCGACCACGCCTCCAGCGCGGCCGGATCGGGCACGTGGCGGCGCACCCCGGGCGGCAGCTCCGGCGGCGGGCAGGCGAACTGCAGCGGGCTGCCGTCGAGCTGCGTCGGCCCCTCGCCGCCGAGGTCGACCCCGTAGACGTAGACCGGGTGTGACGCGCCGTCGAGCAGACTGCGCGGAAGCCCCAGCGACAGCCCGTGCGCGCACGAGTCCAGCACCTGGCACAGGTCGTCGCGGTGCTGGTCCGCCTTCACCGTCACCTCGATCGCGTTGGGATCGCCGTGCGGCGCCATGAAGCTGACGATCGCGTCGACCGGCGTGTCCTTCTGATCCGGGTCCCACGCCCAGCCCTGGATCCCCGCCGCGCAGTCGGCCGCGTCGAGCGTGCCCTCGGCCGGCTTGTTCGGCGGCACCACGCAGGCTCCTTGCGCCTGCAAGATCTCGATGTCGTCGCCGTAGTAGAAGCGGAGGATGTCGGCGACCTCGTAGCCCTTCGTGTTCTCGAGGCAGCGCGCGCCCCACTGCGACATGCAGCCGCGGTTCTGCCCGTAGCCGCTCGAGTTGAGGTCCTCGGGGAACACGAACCCGAGCTCGGTCTGGTCGACGCTGTAGAGCGTCTTGCCCTCGTTGAAGGTCACCCACTTCTCGGTCGCCGACGCCGTCCCGTTGTCGGTGTCGACGCAGCTGGCCGGCTGCTGGCTGTCGCCGGCGACGTAGAAGGCGTACGTCAGCCAGTCGTTGTACGACAGGTACTGCCCCGCCGTCGCCGCCACCGCGTCGTACGCGACCTGCTTCGGCTCGGTCCCGCAGCCGTACACCTGGCAGCCCTGGCCGTCGCAGATCTGGCCGTCGTTGGCCATCGCGTAGTAGGCCACCGAGCGGGCCGCGATCGCCTGGGCCTTGAGCGCCTCGAGGTTGGCCCCGCCGTTCTCGCAGGTGATCACGTGCGGCAGGTAGTCGGTCTCGGTCGCGCGCGACACCCCCTCGACCACGATGTTGCAGTAGGCCTGGCCGATCGGCGTCGGCACGGCCGCCAGCGGCTCGGGCAGCGGCGAGCCCTTGTCCAGCGGCGGCGCCATGCCGCGCGGCGCACCTGGCTGATCCGACAGGTCCGAAAGGCCATCCACGACCTCGGCCCGCGCCACCTCCCCGTCCGGCTGCGCGGGATCACAGGCCGAGAGCGACAGCAGCACGACGAACGGGGCGCGGGTCATGACGGACACCTCCACCCGTCATCATGCCCGGGGCGCTTTCGCGCTACAAGAGAAGTCGAGGTGCGCTCAGGGGCGCGCCCGATGCCTCCAGGACCTCTCGCTCGTCGGCATCACGCGCTCCCCGCACTGGCCTGCGATTCGCGCATCGACCTGCTCCTGGCCGTCTTCCTCTTTCCCGACCTGCAGTTCAGGCGTCTGCCGCACTGGCCCGGCGCGTCGCAAAAGGCGGCGGGAATGCTCCGAGCGCGCTACGGTTTTCATCGTCGCTGACGTGATGGAAGCGGATCGACGCGCCCGACGCGGGATATCGCGGTGGACCCGGCTCGTGAGCGCGCTCGGGATCGGCGCGCTCGCTCTGGCCTGTCAGTCCGCCGATCCCTGCGGCCGCACGGGCGTCGGCGCGCTGTGCCTCGATCTCGCGGGCGCCCGCACCTACACCTGGGGCCTCGCCGCCAACGCCACCGTCGTCGCCGACCTCGACGCCGACGGTCGCCCCGACCTCGTCGCCGCCGGCGACGTCCGCGGCACCGTCGGCGTGTTCTGGGGCCGCGCCGACGCACGTGGCGTTCAGGACATGTTCGATGGGACAGCCACGAGCTGGTCGCTCGGCGGCTCCACGCAGGACCTCGCGGTCGCCGATCTCGACGGCGACGGCCGCCTCGACGTCGCCACCGCCCTGCCCGGCCGCGCCGAGATCGCCGTCCTCCGCGGCCAGGGCGGGCGATCGCTGGCCGAGCCCGAGCGGATCGCCGTCGGCGACGGCCCGCGCCGCCTCGTCGCCGCCGATCTCGACGCCGCCGGTCCCTCCGAGCTCGTGGTCGTCAGCGAGACCGCCGGCGCCGTGACGGTCGTCCGCGGGCTCGTCGCCGACCCGCCGCTCGGCGTCGGCGCCGGCGCGCGCGACCTGGCGATCGCCGACCTCGATCACGACGGCCACCTCGACGTCGCGGTCGCGGTCGCCGACGCCGGGGCGATCCAGGTGCTGCTCGGCGACGGCCACGGCGGCCTCGTGACCGGCCCGCGTCACGCAGTGGGCCTCGCGCCCACCGCGGTCGTCGCCGCCGATCTCGACCGCGACGGCGCGATCGATCTCGCGACCCTCGACGTGCTCGCCGACGACGTCACCATCCTGCACGGCGACGGCCAGGCCCGCGTGCGCGCGCAGCCGCTGGCCCGTCGATCCCGCGCCGCACGGCCTCACCGTCGCGCCCGACGACGACGGACAACCTGCTCTTTTCGTCCTGTCCGATCAGTCAGGCAACATCCAGCGCGTCGATCCGCGCCGCGGCGTCGTCCTCACCGGCACGCCGCCCGCGCAGCCGAACCACCTGCTGGTCGGCGACCTCGACGGCGACGGCCGCGACTCGCTCCTCTACGCCGGTTTCAGCGCCGGCCTCGGCGAGCTCGTGTCCGACCGCGGTCTGCGCGTCGAGCCGCTGTGGCAGCGCGAGCGCACCGGCGGCACCGTCCCGCTCGACATCGACGGCGACGGCGTCGACGAGCTGCTCATCGATCTCGAGGAGCAGCCCGAGCCCGATCCGTCGCTGCCGATCGATCCCGAGGACCCGCCGTCGCGCACCTTGCAAGTCGCGCGCGGGCCGGAGGCGCTCGACCTCGAGCTCGACTCGAACCTCGGCGGCGCGCTGCGGGCGGGGTCGCGGCCGACTTCGACGGCGACGACCGCAACGACCTCGTGCTGTGGGATGGCCGCGCGATCGCCGTCCTCCGCGGCCAGCCCGACGGCACCTTCCCCCCGGCGTGCCCGCGCCGCAGCCGAGCGAGCCGCGAGCGTACGCCGTCGTCCACGCCGCCGACCGCGACCGCCTCGTGTTCGCCGGCAACCTCTCGATCCAGGTCCTGCACCTCGGCTCCGACGGCGCTCTCGCGGTCGAGGACGAGGTCTCGCTCGACGACTTCCCGGTCGGCCTGTCCGCGATCGACCTCGCCGGCGACGGCCGCACCGACCTCGTCGTCCATCTGTCCGACTCGATGCTGCTGATCGAGGACCTGCAGTTCGACGCCCCGCGGCGGATCGACTCGCCGGCGTCCGCCCGCACCACGACCCTCCTGCTCGTCCCCGGCGAGCACCCGCGGCGCGACGCCCTCGTGTGCGCCAACCCGGGGCTCGTCCTCATGCCCGACCTGTTCGGGCCCTCGCCGGGCGATCCGGTCGTGCTCGACCCGCTCGGCTGCGAGCGCCTCGCCCTCTTCGATCTCGATGATGACGGTCGACGCACCGAGGTCGTCGCCCTGCGCCCCGACGGTCCGGCCAGCGGTGTCCAGCGCGTGGTCTTGACCCCGTGGCACCGCGACGACCACGCCTGGCGCTCGCTCGCCTCCCGGGCCGTCACCGACGCGTTCGGCGCTCCGCGTCTGATCCATCGAGGCGGCGGCCGCCTGGCCCTCCTGCGTCACGGCTCGAGATCCGAATTGGTCGCCGAGGACATGTCCCTCGGGCCAGCCATCGCTGCCCGCCCGCACACCCGGCTCAGCAGCGGATTCGGCGCCGAGCCCGGCGACTTCGACGGTGACGGCGCCCTCGACCTGTTCCTCCACTCCGGCCTGTTCTCCGGCCCCAGTCGTCACGGCTTCGCGTTCGGCGACGGCGACGGCGGCTTCGGGCCGACCGAGCTGCAGACCGACTTCCTCGCCCCCGACGTCACCAGCCAGCAGGTCCTGGCCTTCCAGCTTGACGACGATCCCGCCGACGAGCTCGTGCTCACCCTCCGCTCGCTCGCCGGGGACCGCACCGATCTGATCCGCCTCGACTTCGAGGACGACGGGCCCCGTCAGCAGCGGTTGCTCCGCTTCCCCACGCAGCGGTTCGTCAACTTCTTCCCCGGCGATCTCGACGGCGACGGCCGCCTCGACCTCCTCGTCGTCGGTCCTGTCGAAGCTCTCGCGGGCACACCCGCCGGCCCGGCCGGGAACACCGACAGCAGGACAGTCCGGCGCACCGCGTTCCTTCGCGGCGTCGAGGGCGGCTTCGCCGACGCTCGCTGGGACGAGCTCGATCTCGGCGCTTCCTTCAACGTCATCGGGCTCACCGAGCTCGACGGCGACGGCCGCCTCGATCTGCTGTCCTACGGCTTCGGGCTCGAGGTGTCCTCCGGGCTCGGCGACGGCCGCTTCCAAGCATCTCGCCGGTGGACCGACGTGAACCCGTACGACTTCGCCGTCGGCGACCTCGATCGCGACGGCCGGCCCGACATGGCCGCGGTCGTCCTCCTCTTCGACGCGCCCCCCGGGCTCCAGCAGCAGCTCCTGTGGCTTCGTGGCGGCGTGACTGCCGGGCCGCCGCGGGCCATCTTCAACGGCGCGCGCAGCGTCGACATCGCCGACATGGACGGCGACGGCGAGCTCGATCTGCTGGTCGCCGGCACCGACGACGCGGTGCACGTCGGCCGCTACCGCGACGGCGCCTTCCGCTTCGAGCGCTACCCCGTGCCCGGCGCCGCCCAGATGCTGCGGGTCCGCGACGTCGACGGCGACGGCCTGCGCGACCTCGTCGGCTGGGGCACCGGCTCCTCGACCATCGTGAGGCAACTGCCGTGACCGCCCGTATCCTCGCCCTGCTCGCGCTCCTGGCCGCCTGCGATCACCTGCCCGCGCCCAGCCTCGAGGGCGAGCACGTCCGGATCGCCGCGAGTCCGGGCCTCGAACCGTGCGCCGGCAACCTCGCCCACATGGACCTGTTCGTCGCGCGCATGGCCGCCGAGACCGGCGTCCCGGCGCCGACCGGCGACGATCGCTTCACCTACTACTGGCTGACCGCCGAGGACTTCGTCGACCTCTCGCCGTGTCCGCGCGAGGTCTCCGCCTGCACCGTCTTCGACACCATCTACTCGCGCGAGGCGGTGCTCGATCACGAGCTCGTCCACCTGTTCGGCTTCGACACCTCCAGCTTCTTCGCCGAGGGCTTCGCCGTCGCCTACGAGGGCCTCGGCGGCGGCGTCTACGATCTGCGGCCCACCATGATCACGAGCCGCGACATCTGGTCCTCGCTGCTCGCGGTCCTGTGGTTCGGCGTCAGCTACGACGACGCCGGGGCCTTCGTCGCCTACCTCCTCGATCGCCACGGCCCCGCCAAGTTCCAGGCGGCGATGCCCCACTTCCCCCTGCTCGCCTCGCGCTCCGGCATCGATCGCGTGTTCCGCGACCACTTCGGCGTCTCGCTGGCCGACAGCGTCGCCGAGTTCACCGCCGAGCGCGAGCGGTGCCCGCACCTCGCCTACGACCGCAAGATCATGGAGTGCGACGCCCCGCGGATCGCCTGGGACGGCCGGCGCCACGCCGAGTACCGTCGCATCGCCGCCGACGAACCCGACGCCCTCGGCCCGTTCGGGCGCGACGGCTTGGTGATCCTGCGCAGCATCGACATCCCGGCGGACGGCACGTACGAGCTCGAGATCGTCACCGACCCACGCGTCGGCCAGAGCGCCCTGTCCGCCGGCCAGACGCTGAGCGTGGTCGGCTGCGGCCGCTGCGACGACGAGCCGGTCGTCCACGAGACCACGGACATGGCCCGCCTCGAGCTGCGCGCCGGCCGGCACGCCTTGCGGCTCCACGGCCGCACGAACGTCGACACCCGCGTCGCCTGGTCGATCACCCGCGTCGACGACCCGACCCCGCGCTGACGCATGCCCGATCGAACGTGTTCGATGGAGCATGTCCGCTAGAGCATGTCCGAATGGACACCTAGTGACAGCCGCCCCGCGTGTCACATGTCCGATGGAGCAGGTCCTAAGCGACACCTCGCCCATCCGTCGCCGTACGGCCCCACATGTCCGATGGAGCAGGTCCGAACCCCCGCTCCCGAGCGCGAGGCCGACCCGCTCGCGCGACTCTGACGCTGCCACCGCGGCCGACGTGTCGTTCCAGACAGGTGTGACGGCCCCTGCGGCTCCGCCCTGTCCGGCGCGCCGCCGCGCACGGCTCCAGCGGCGCCGAACCTCGACCGCGTTCGCCTCGCCCGGCCTGCGGACGCGCCCGGACGCCGATCCGGCGAAGACCGCGACACCGCCGTCATGCCGCGGACCCCGAGCGGCGAGCCCCGCGCCGGCCCTCGCGGTCCGATGCTCGTCCGACGCGGCGCTTTACAACCCGCCCCCGGCAGTGCTCTCGTGATGCTCGGGTTGATGCGCCCCTCGGTCTTCGTGTGGTTCGGCCTCGCGGCGTGCGCCGGCGCGCTCGCCTGCGTCCGCGACGACGCCTGCGACGGCGGCCATCGCCTGTTCGGCGGCCGTTGCCTCGACCTCGGCGCCGCGGTGGCCTCGCGCTGGGGCTTCGCCCCCGAGGCCGTGGAGGTCGCCGACCTCGACGGCGACGGCCTCGCCGACCTCGTCGCCGCCAGCCCCGACGCCGGCGCAGTCACGGTCGTCTGGGGCGCCAAGGACATGTCCTCGGGGACAGCCACGACCTGGTCCGTGGCCGCCGCGATCGACGGCCTCGCGCTCGTCGACCTCGACGGCGACGGCCGCCTCGACGTCGTCACCGCCGCCCCCGACGACGACGCCGTCGCCGTCCTGCGCAACCGCGGCGCCCGCGAGCTCGCGCCGGCCCGGCTTTATCCCACCCTCGTGCCCGCGCCCACCGCCCCGCGCGCGGTCGACCTCGACGGCCGCGGCTCGCCGGAGATCGTCACCCTCCACCGCGACGCCCACAGCCTCGGCGTCCTGCTCGACCTCGAGCCGTTCGTCGCGCTCGAGGTCGGCCTCGGCCCCGTCGCGCTGGCCGACGGCGACTTCGACGGCGACGGCCGGCGCGACCTCGCGGTCGCCCTCTCGGAGGAGGCCGCGGTCCAGCTCGTCGTCGGCGACGGCGCCGGCGGCCTCTCGCTCGGCCCGCGGCACCCCGTCGGCGTCGCCCCGTTCGCCGTCGTCGCCGGCGACTTCGACGGCGACGGCGCCCAGGACCTCGCCACCGCCGACGCCCTCGCCGACGCCGTCAGCGTCCTCTACGGCGACGGCGCCGGCCGCCTGCGCGCGCGCGCCAGCTGGCCCACCGATCCGGACCCGCGGGCGCTGGCCGCCGTCGCCGACGGTACCGGAGGACATGTCCTTTACGTCCTGTCCTATCAGACATCGACGATGCAGCGCCTCGACCTGCGGCGCGGCGTCGATCAGGTCGGCGCCACGCGCGAGCGGGCCGCGGCGCTCGCCGCCGGCGACCTCGACGGCGACGGCCGGGCGGAGCTCGTCTACGCCAGCCGCTCGGGGCGCGAGCTCGGGCGGGTCGTCCCCGACGCCCCCGGCTTCTCGCTCGCGCCGCGGTGGGAGACCGCTCCGGCCCGGCGCGCCTTCCCGATCGACCTCGACGACGACGGCCACGACGAGATCGCCGTCGTCCCGGCCGCCGACGCCGACGCCGTCGTCGACCTCGATCGCACCGCCAACCTCCAGTTGTGGCGCGCCGGCGTCGACGAGGTCGTCGACATCGACCTCGCCCCGCTGCCTCGGGTCGACGGCGCGGTCGTCGGCGAGCTCGACGAGCGCCCCGGCCGCGAGCTCGTCGCCTGGTCTTACGGACAGCTCGTGATCGCCGGCGAGACCGCGGACGGGTGGGTCGCCGGCGAGCTTATCGAGGTCCCCGGCCTGACCGGCGTCGTCGTCGTCGATCGCGACGGCGACGGCCGCCAGGAGCTGCTGCTCAAGCGCGTCCTCGCGTCCGACAGCCGCCTCGATCACGTCGAGCTCGCCGAGGACGGCAGCCTGAGCGAGCTCGCCTCGCGCCCCCTCACCGGCTGGCTCGGCCCCGTCGCCGCCGTCGACCGCGCAGCCGGCGGCCCGCAGGACCTCCTGGTCATCGCCGGCGGCCAGTGCGGTTCGACGACGGCGGCGACGAGCCGCGCACCATCACCCTCGACGGCGTCGGCAGCGTCGTCGAGTTCGCGCTCCACGACTTCGACGCCGACGGCCGGCTCGACGCCATCCTCTGCACCAGCGTCGGCATGCTGCGCGTCGACGACCTGCTCGGCGAGGAGCCGGGCGAGCCGACCCGCATCGATCGCAGCGGCTGCAGCCAGCTCGACCTCCACGACTTCGACGGCGACGAGCGCCTCGACATCCTCGCCGAGCAGAGCGACAGCAGCGGCGGCGTCACCCGCAACCTCCTGAGCTTGTGGCTGCGGACCGAGACCGGCGGCTGGAACCGCCTGGCCAGCCAGAGCCTCCCGGGCAGCAGCGGGCGCACCCGCGTCGTGCGGCTCGACGACGACAGCTGGCTCGATCTGCTGGTCGACGAGATCGATCAGCCGGCCCGCGTTTACGACATGTCCTTCGGGACAGCCATCGCCGACGCCCCGGTCTTCACCGGCGACCTCGGCTACCGCTTCGCCGACCTCGACGGCGACGGCGCGCTCGACCTCCTCGGCGTCGGGCGCGGCCTCGCGGTGGCCCACGGCGACGGCCAGGGCGGCTTCTCGCCGGTGCAGCAGCGGGCGCTCGGCGACCTCCTGCCGGGGGCCGAGCGGATCTGGAGCGCCGCCGTCGAAGACCTCGATCACGACGGCGACGCCGAGGTGCTCGTCGTCGCCCAGCGCGCCGACGGCTGGCGCTCCGACCTCCGCCTGCTCGAGCCGGGGCGCGCCGCCCGGCCCGACGATCCCCCGTTGCTCGAGCTGCCCCGCGTGTTCACCCAGATCGCCCTCGCCGACTTCGACGGCGACCGCGTCCTCGACCTGCTCGCCTGGGCCGGCCTGCCCGATCCGCAGTACGCGGTGCTCCGCGGCGACGGTCGCGGCGGCTTCGCAGAGCCGTCCTGGGCTCCGATCGCGCTCGAGAGCACCGCCCCCAGCGTCCGCGCGATCGACCTCGACGGCGACGGTCGCCTCGACCTCCTCGCCAATCAGAGCGACGGCCTCGTCCTGCACTCCGGCCTCGGCGACGGTCGCTTCGCCGATCCGCGGCCGTGGCATCCGCTGTCCGGCGGCGGCTTCGTCGGCGCCGGCGACCTCGATCGCGACGGCCGGCCCGAGCTCGCCATGCTCGTCGCCGGTGGCCTCGTCGCAGTCGGTGGATCGCCGGGCGGCACGCGGCCCGACGTGTTGTTCGCCAAGGCCAGCGCCGGCGCGGTCGTCGATCTCGACGGCGACGGCCAGCTCGAGATCCTCGCCGGCACCGGCGACGCGCTCCACATCGGTCGCCGCGAGCTCGACGGCCGCACCCCCTTCGTGCGCCACGACCTCGAGCTCAAGGGGCTGTCGGGCATCGTCACCGCCGACTTCGACGGCGATGGCCTGCTCGACCTCGGCCTGCGCAGCGGCGCCGGCGTGGCGATCGTGAGGCAGCGGCCATGACCCGTCGCCTCTCCCTCCTCCTCGCCGCCCTCGGCCTCGCCTGCGACCCCTTGCCGCCGGTGCGTCACGAGGGCGTGCACGTGCGCGTCGCCCCCGATCCCGGCCTCGAGCTGTGCGGCGGCACCCTCGCGCACATGGACGACTTCGTCGCTCGCGTGTCCGCCGAGTTCGGCGTCGACCCGCCGCTCGGCGACGATCGCTTCACCTACTACTGGCTCGACCCCGAGGACTTCGGCAAGCGCACCCCGTGCCCCGACGCCGTCGCCGGCTGCGCCGTCTACGACGGCGTCTACTCCAAGGTCGCCCCGCTCGACCACGAGCTCGTCCACAGCGTCTCGTTCGCCTACGGCGTCGGCCCGCAGATCTTCGTCGAGGGCCTCGCCCGCGCCTACGAGGGCCTCGAGGCCTGGCGTTCGCCGCAGCCGCAGCGGCCGCGCGACGTGTGGAAGTTCGTCAGCGCCAACTGGATCGCCCCGCTCGACTACGACGTCGCCGGCGCCTTCACCAGCTACCTGATCGCCCGCTTCGGCCTCGACGTCTTCCTCTCGATGTACGCCGGCCTCGGCCTCGTCGCCCGCGAGGGCGCCATCGACCGGGCCTTTAAAAACACTTCGCGGTCGACCTCGCGCGCACCATCGACGACTTCACCGCCGACGGCGGCGACTGCCTGCACGAGCACGCCGACCCCAAGCTCAGCGAGTGCGGCGCCCCCGAGATCGCGTGGGACGGCGAGTACGCCGCCGAGTTCCGCCGCCTCGCCTGCGAGCAGGAGGACGCGGTAGGCCCGTACTACGGCGGCGACGTCGTCGTCATGCGCAGCCTCGTCGTCCCGGTCGAGGCCACCTACGACATCGCGGTCATCACCGACGAGCCCGCCCTGGCGCCCTCGCTGGCGATCTCGCTGTTCCCGTGCAGTCAGTGCGGCACCGACCTGGCCGTCACCGTCGGCGCCGGCGAGCGCGTCACCGCCCGGCTCGCGGCCGGCCGCTACTCGCTGCGCCTGCACGGCTCGGCGCGCCGCGAGGCCCGGATCGGCTGGGCGCTGACGCGGCGCCCCGACGACGGCGAGCGCTGACGCTTCACCGTCCGCTCTCCGACGCGACGACCCCCGGCGCCTCACAGTCCGAGCTCCGACGCGAAGACCCCCGGCGCACCTCTTCAGACATGTCTGTTTCGACATGCCCCGAGGGCACGGACTCATCGGACATGTCCTTTTCGACATGCCCCAAAGGGCAAGCCACCGGGGACATGTCCGGTTCGCCGCGCCTCGCACCGCGAGCGCCAAGCGCTCGCCACCCCACCCCTCAACCGTCACGACGGCCTCAGCGTCTTGCCGGCGCGCTCCGCTTCTTTCAGCTCCGCCCGCGTCGGCGCCCCCGTCTTCCGGGCGCAGGCGTCGATCAGCTCTTGCGCGCGCTCGCGGGCGACGCCCGGGGCCGCCTCGCGGAACGCGTGCGTCTGACAGGCCGCGAAGCGCAGGTTGTTCTGGGCCACGCAGAACTCCTGGGCCGGGTCGAGGTCGACGCCCTTCATCACCGCCCACTTCTCCGCCTCCGCCATGTCGCCGCCGAGGCGGTGGCCGACGAACGCGTCATAGGCCGCGCGCATCTCGGCGCAGGCGGTCTTGATGTCGGCCGGCAGCGACGCCGGCACCGTCGCCGCCTTGTCGATGTCGGCCTCGATCGCCTTCGCGCGGTCCGCCTCGACCTTCTCTTTCAGCCGTCGCATGTCCTCGCCGGCCTGCTTGGCGGACTCGGCCGGATCGCTCTGGGTCTCGAACGCAGCCGCGATGCTCTTCGATTGCGCCCCTGGCTTGCTTTCCCCGCAGGCGAACAGCAGCGGCGCACACAGCAGCGGCGCATACAGCAGCGCCGCCGACGGATGCAGTCGCACAGCTCCCATGGTGGTCCTCCTGACTCGTTGCAGGCGCAACCATGGCAGCGGTGGCTGCTCCCGGCCACTGCTCACGCGCAGGGCCGTGCCGAGGGCCTCACTGGCCCGTCGTGACCTGCAGCGTCGCCAGGGTCAGGTTGACGTAGTCGAGGTACAGCTTCAGCGCCCCGACCACCGCCAGGTTCTCGCGGCGTCCGTGCGTCCGGTACATCTGCTTCACGCGCTGGCCGTCGTAGGCGACGAAGCCGGCGAACACGACCGCCAGCAGCGCCTGCAGCAGCACGTGCAGGCCTGGCTGGCGCAGCGCCGCGGCGTCGAGGAACATCGCCACCAGCGCGCCGATGAGGCCGGTCGCCAGCGCGGCGCCCCACGGGCTGAGGTCGCGGCGGCTGTAGTAACCGACCAGAGATCCGCCGACGAACACCCCGGCGGCGACCCCGGCGGCGGTGGTCACCTGCTCGGCCGTCACGTGGGTCGCCGAGCCCAGCCACGCCAGCGCCGCCCCGAGCAGCACCGAGAACGTGAGGAACGCGACGCGGGCGATGGTCGGCGGCAGCCGGTGCAGCCGCGCGCCGATCACCAGCACCGCCACCGCCAGGCCCGGCCAGAACAGCACCCGCAGCTCGCTCGCCTCGGCCAGCGCCGGGCTGGGCTCGCCGGCCAGCGCGATCGCCGTGACGGCGCTGAGGCCCACCCCGGCGGCCATCCACGCGTAGACCGAATGCATGAATCGGCCCACGCCGGCGTGCAGGTCGATGCCCAGGGGATCGCGGAGGCGCTCCGACATCGGCCCATCTGGCCACAAGCCGCCCCTCCCCGTCAACGCTGCGCGACGGCCGACCTCGCCATGGCGCGCCCGCAGCGGCGCGGGCACACTGCGGTCATGTCGACCCGCCTCCGCGTGCTAGCGACCGGCCTCGGCCTGTCGCTGGTCGCCTGCAATTCCAACCGCGTCACCGTCGGCGGCGGGCCCAGCTATCGCTACCCGCACCAGGAGGCCTACGGCAGGACCATGACCTGTCCCGACGCTCGCCTGCCGCCGCTGCGCGACGGCGGCGTCTCGCCCGACGCGGCCCGCTGCTCGTTCGCCGACGCCCAGGGATCGCGCGTCGTCCACGTCGGCGGCAAGGTCCTGACCGAGGCCGAAGACACCTCCGAGCCCGGGATCGGCGTCGCCGACGTCGAGGTCGGCATCCACCGCCTCGCCGGCGTCTCGCTCAACCTCGACGACCCCGGCCCGAAGATCGCCCACGCGCGCACCGACGCCCAGGGCCGCTACAGCGTCTCCGGCACCTTCCCGCCCGGCAACTACGCCGCCATCGCCCGCCAGCCGGCGGACCAGCGCTTCCTCGCCTACCGCATGTTCGTCGTCGCCGAGGGCGCGATCGGCCGCATCGACGGCATCATGATCACCATCCCGCTCGACCAGCGCCTCGGCCCCTGACCCGGCTCGCGGGCCGAGCGGGCGGCGAGCCGGCCTGCCCCTTCGCCTGTCTCTCGGAACATGCCCCCAAGGCCAGGCGCGCCCGCCCCTGCGGTCACTCGCCGAGGCTCGACGCCGGCCGCCAGGCTCCGCCCGTCCTCGCAGCGCGCGACCCCGAGCTCGTAGCTGACCCTTGAGGCATGTCCGAAGTGCCAGACGCACCCCCGCCGCGTCGACCTCGCGCCAGCCCGCGAGCGCGCGGCCGAGCTCGAGCGAAGGGTCTCCGCTCGGCGGCTGAAGCCGCCGCAGGCCCGGCCGCGGCGCGCTCCGGTCGCGGTCACGGGTCGCTCGGCGCCGGTCCGCGGATCTCGCGCTGCAGCCACCCGCGGCAAAACAGGCCCGCTGGCGGCCAACTCCGCCTCTGCGGCCGCGCCGAGGGCGAATTGCCCGCGCGCCGTGACGAACACCATCCCGCTCGATCGGCAGTTCGCCCCTCGATCGGTGCTACAACCCCCACGTGACGGAACGCGGATCCGACCTCGCCAGCGCCGGCCTCGACTCGGGACGCGAGATCGAGCACCTCGCCGAGCAGTCCGCCGCGCTCGAGGGTCAGTCGCCCGAGGCCATCCTCGCCTGGGTGTTCGAGCGCTGGGCCGGGCGGCGGATCGGCCTCAGCTCCGCCTTCGGGCCCGAGGGTTGCGCCCTCATCCACCTCGCGCGGCGCGTCCGGCCCGACGTCCCCGTCTACACCATCGACACCGGCTACCTGTTCGCCGAGACCCTCGCGGTGCGCGAGGCCTTTCGGGCCCAGGGCGCCGACATCCGCGTCGTCGAGCCGCTCGTCACCATCCGCGCCCAGGCCGAGCGCCACGGCGCCGACCTGTTCGCCCGCGATCCCGACGCCTGCTGCGAGATCCGCAAGGTCGAGCCGATGCGGCGCGTCCTCGATCAGCTCGATGTGTGGATCACCGCCATCCGCCGCGATCAGGCGGCCACGCGGGCCGGCACCCCGATCCTCGGCACCGCCCGGCGCGGCGACGGCAGCCTCGTCATCAAGGTCGCGCCGCTGGTCGCCTGGACGCGCAAGGACACCTGGCGCTACCTCCTCGACCACGACGTCCCGTACAACGCCCTGCTCGACGCCGGCTACACCAGCATCGGCTGCGAGCCCTGCACCGCCCGCCCGCCGGGCGACGACGAGCGCGGCGGCCGGTGGTCCGGCACCGGCAAGACCGAGTGCGGGATCCACCACCTCTAGCCCTGTCCCTCGGGGCATGTCCCTTCGCACCTGTCCCCGCCGACCTGTCCTTATCGACCTGTCCTCACCAACCTCCCCCGAGCCGCCATGCCCCTGCGCTTCGTCCACTGCTCCGACATCCACCTGCTCGAGCTGGCGGGCAACTCCCCGCAGCGGTTCTTCAACAAGCGGCTGACCGGCGGCGTCAACCTGCTGTTCAACCGCAGCCGCAAGTACAACGGCGGCATGTTCCAGAAGATCGTCGCCGCGGCCCACGCGCACGGGGCCGAGCGGCTGGTGATCACCGGCGATCTGACCAACCTCGCGCTCGAGTCCGAGTTCGAGCACGTCAAGCGCCACCTCGAGGCGGTGGGCATGCCGGTCACCGTCATCCCGGGCAACCACGACGCCTACACCCGCGGGTCCGTGCGATCGCACCGGTTCGAGCACTACATGTCCGCGTTCATGGAGGGTGAGCGCGAGCCCGGCAGCGACTACCCGTTCGTCCAGCGCTTCGGCGACGTCGCCCTCGTCGGCCTGTCGACCGCGATCCCGTCGCTGCCGCTCTACGCCGTCGGCCGGGTCGGCGACGAGCAGCTCGCCCGCCTCGGCCGGTGTCTGGCCACGCTCGGCGCCGAGGGTCTGGCGCGGGTGATCCTCATCCATCACCCGGTGGTGCGCGGCGTGGCCAAGCCGCGCCACGATCTGCTCGACCTCGACGCCTTCGGGCGGGTGATCGCCGATCACGGCGCGGAGCTCGTCCTCCACGGCCACGAGCACCGGCGCCTCGAGGGCGCCCTGCCCGGCCCCGGCGGCGTCCCCGTCCCGGTGCACGGCGTCGGCTCCGGCACCTATCTGTCACAAAAGCCAGGTCGTCACGGCGCCTACTCCCTTTACACCGTTCGACCCGGCCGCGTGACCCGCACCTATCACCGCTGGGACGGCGGCGGGTTCGTGGCGGACGAGCCGGAGGGGCCGATCCTCACCGGAACCGGCTCGCACTGACCGCGAACATCGTCTACATTCCCGGGCCATGTCCACCTTGCTCGAACACGGCCGCACCCACGACTGCGGCAGTTTGCGCGCCGCCGACGTCGGCGCCACCGTGGTCCTCTTCGGATGGGTCCACCGCCGCCGCGACCTCGGCGCGCGGATCTTCGTCCAGCTCCGTGATCGCTTCGGCATCACCCAGGTCGTGTTCGGCAAGGATCTCGACGCCGCCGCCTACGAGGCCGCGAGCGGCCTGCGCGGCGAGTTCTGCGTCGCCGTCAAGGGCGAGGTGGTCGCCCGCGGCGACAACAGCAACGCCGCCATGGCCACCGGCGAGGTCGAGGTCAACGCCACCGAGCTGCAGGTGTTCTCGCCGGCCGACACCCTGCCGTTCAACGTCGCCGACGACGACAAGCTCGACGCCAGCGAGGCCCTGCGGCTCAAGCACCGCTACCTCGACCTGCGCCGGCCCAGCCTGCAGAAGAACTTCGTCCTCCGCTCGCGCCTGGCCACGCTCACGCGCATCACCCTCGCCGAGCAGGGCTTCCTCGAGCTCGAGACGCCCTACATGGTGAAGTACACCCCGGGCGGCGCGCGCAACTTCCTCGTCCCCAGCCGGCTCAACCCGGGGATGTTCTACGCGCTGGCCGAGTCGCCGCAGATCTTCAAGCAGCTGTTCATGGTCGCCGGCATGGACAAGTACTTCCAGATCTGCCGCTGCTTCCGCGACGAGGACCTGCGCAACGATCGTCAGCCCGAGTTCACCCAGATCGACGTCGAGATCAGCTTCGCCACGCCCGAGCGGGTGTTCGCGCCGATCGAGCGCCTGATCCGCCGCGCGTGGAGCGAGGTCCTCGGCGTCACCCTGCCCGACCCGTTCCCGCGCATGACCTGGGCCGAGGCGATGAACCGCTTCGGCAGCGACAAGCCCGACCTCCGCTTCGGCCTCGAGTTCGTCGACATCACCGACCTGGCCCACAAGTCAGGCGCCAAGATCTTCGAGGCGGCCAAGCTGGTGAAGGCGATCGTGGTGCCCGCGGCCCACAGCGAGTCGCTGTCGCGCGGCCGCATCGACAAGCTGACCGAGCTGGTGAAAAAGCGCGAGTCCGGCGGCGCCAAGGGCCTCGCGTGGGCCAAGGTGCAGGAGGGCGGGTCGTGGACCTCGCCGCTCACCAAGGCCATCTCCGCCGAGTTCCAGGCCGAGATCAGCGCCCGCGTCGGCGCCGAGCCGGGCAGCGTCGTCCTCGTCGTCGCCGACGAGCCGCACACCGTCCACGCCGCGCTCAACGCCCTCCGGCTCGAGCTGCGCGACAGCCTCGACCTCGTCAAGCACTCGGGCTCCGACCCGTGGCGGTTCCTCTGGGTCACCGACTTCCCGCTGTTCGAGAAGAGCGAACGCGGCTACGTCAGCTCCCACCACCCGTTCACCTCGCCGCGCCTCGACCAGCTCGCGCTGCTCGACTCGGACCCGAGCCAGGTGCTCGCGCAGGCCTACGACCTCGTGCTCAACGGCAACGAGGTCGGCGGCGGCTCGATTCGAATCCACCAGTCCGACGTGCAGGCCAAGATCTTCCAGGTGCTCGGCCTGTCCGAGGCGCAGATCCAGCAGAAGTTCGGCTTCCTGCTCGACGCCTTCCGCTACGGCCCGCCGCCCCACGGCGGCATCGCCCTCGGCCTCGACCGCCTCAGCATGCTGATGTGCGGCGCCCAGAGCCTGCGCGACGTCATCGCCTTCCCCAAGACGCAGAAGGGCACCGACCTCATGACCGGCTGCCCGAGCGGGGCCGACGACGCCCAGCTGGCCGAGCTCTACATCGGCCACCGCGACCTGCCCGCCACCCCCGAGAGCTGAGCCGATGTCCGAGGCCGACCCGACACTGCCGTCCGCGCCGTCGGCGTCGCTGCGCGCGGCGGTGGCGGTGTTGGAGGTCCCGAAGAACATGTCCCAGAAGACAGCTCTTCACGCCCGCCTGGGGCAGCTGCCGCCGCGGCAGCGCGGCCTCCTGCGCGTCGCCAGCGTCCTGCTGTGCGCCGCCTGCATGGTGCTCGGCTCGCCCGACTACAACGTGTGGTGGCTCGGCTTCGTCGGCTGGGTGTTCTGGCTGGCCGCGATCGAGGGCCTGGCGCCGAAGAAGGCGTTCTGGCTCGGGTGGCTGTGCGGCGTCGCCACCGTGTTCTTCGGCTTCTTCTGGCTCACCGAGTTGCTGATCCGCTTCGCCGACTTCCCCACGTGGGGCACCCTGCTGGTCCACTTCATCTTCGCCGCGTTCCAGGGCCTGCAGTGGGCCGTCCCCGCCGCGGCGCTCAACTGGCTGCGCCGGCGGACCGGCCGCGACGTGCTCCTGCTCGCGCCGCTGGTGTGGGTCGCCGGCGAGGCCGTGCTGCCGCACATCTTCCCGTCGTACCTGGCGCTGATGTGGTGCTGGCAGCCGCTGTGGCTGCAGGTCGCCGAGATCGGCGGCGTGACGACCGTCGGCCTGGTCCAACTGCTGATCAACGCCGGCCTCTACGCCGCCCTGCGCGACTGGCTGCTCGCGCGCACGGTCAACCGCCGCGCGCTCGTGGTCGCCGGCGCCACGCTGGTCGGCACCCCGCTGTACGGCGCGGTCCGCATGGCCCAGATCGACGCGATGATCGCCGAGTCGCCCAAGCTCAAGGTCGGCGTCGTCCAGGGCAACTTCGGCATCACCGAGTGGGGCAACCCGCGGATGAAGTTCCAGATCCTGCGCAAGGAGCAGCAGGAGTCGGCCCGCCTCGAGGCCGAGGGCGCCGAGGTCCTGCTGTGGGGCGAGACGGCCTACCCGTTCTCCTACGCGCTCCCCCGCGGCGACGGCTCCGACCTGCCGCAGCAGAACCCGCGCCGCGTCCGCCGCGACTTCACCATCCCGCTGGTGTTCGGGGTCGTCACCGCCGATCGCAAGGTCAGCGAGTTCGCGTGGAACACCGCCCGCGTGCTCGAGGCCGACGGCCGCCTCGGCGACAACTACGACAAGGTCTATCCGCTGTGGTTCGGCGAGTACACGCCGCTGGTCGACCCGCACTGGTTCAAGGAGATGGTCCCCTCGGCCTCGCACATCAACCCGGACCTGGCCCGAAGGCCCTGCGCGTCCATACAGGTCCCGAAGGCCAGCACGAGTGGCGGCTCGGCCCGCTGATCTGCTACGAGGACATCCTGCCGCGGTTCGCCCGCGGCGTCGCGGCCGAGGGCATCCACGCGTTCGTCAACCTCACCAACGACTCGTGGTTCGGCAAGTCCAAGGAGCAGGACCAGCACATGGGCCTCGCCGTCCTGCGGACGATCGAGAACCGCCGGGCCCTGCTGCGCAGCGTCAACGCCGGCATCAGCGTCTACGTCGACCCCGCCGGCCGCGTGCTCCAGCGCATCGACTCGACCAACCCCGACGAGGACGGCCCCTCCCCGCCGCCGGCTTCGTCGCCGAGGTGCCGATGATCGACCCCGACTACCGCACGCTCTACACCCGCACCGGCGAGCTGTTCAACGCGCTGGTGCTCCTCGGCCTGTGCGGGATCGGCCTCCGCGGCCGCCGACGCGAGTGAGCGCGGCTACCGGGCACATACAGGGCTCCAGCGTGCTGTTCCGCGCTGAGCGCGCCTACGTACGGGACCTCGTCTTCACGGGACGAATCTTCGTGCAGCAGGGGCAAACTAGCCCGGACTAGAGCATGAAGTTGCAACTTTACCACCCCGTGTAGGGTCAGTTTGCGGACGGTAAAAGGCGTTGGTTCAGTCTCCACATATTCCGGTCCAACCCCCCGTGCTGGTCTGGGCAAGGACGCGTGCAGGCTTGCAAGTGCATGAGTTAGAACGCGTTTTCCCTCATTACCGGGACTGGGAGGCAGGAACGAAGCAGCCGACGCTCCGCCAACTCGAGGAACTCGCTAAGAAGGTCCACGCACCTCTAGGTTACCTGTTCTTGCACGAACCCCCAGAAGGCGCGGACGAACTCCCAGTTGCAGACTTCCGTACGCTACCTGGGACTCGCCCGCAGCGTCCATCCCTCGAACTGCTTGCTACTGTGTTTGCGGTGCAGAGGAGGCAAGACGCCACGAGAGAACTGCTTCGGGATGCAGGAGCCGATCCCCTCCCTTTGTGGGCACAGCAAGTATTACTATGCCGAGCCAAAGCCTTGCGTTCCAAATGCGTGTCACATTGGGACTATCCCGTGGTTGGGCAAATAGGTGCGAGACCTGGGAGAGTGCTCTCCGGTACCTCCGTGGTCAATCTGAAGAAGTTGGGATCATGGTGATGACGAATGGGATTGTAGGCAATAATACCCACAGACCACTTCGGGTTGAGGAGTTTCGCGGATTTACTCTCGTGGACAAGTATGCACCTATCATTTTTCTGAATAGCGCCGATGCGAAATCGGCACAGATGTTTACCTTGCTTCACGAAGCAACCCATGTCTGGCTCGGCGTGGGCGGAATCTCCAACAGCGATATCCTCGCTCCAAGTGAAAGCAAGATAGAGCGCTTCTGTGATAGGGTGGCGGCCGAGTTTCTTGTGCCTGAGGATGAGTTCCTTGATGCATGGGATCTCGAGGATGATCTTCTAGACGAGATCCGTAGGCTCTCGCGGCATTTTAAGGTGAGTCCCCTTGTTATTGCCCGCAGAGCTTTGGATCTCGGTCTCCTACCTTCCCATGAGGTGCATTTTATCCGGACAGCGCTCTATCAAGGGAAAGCCGTAGCCGCGGGCGGAGGTGGCGATTTCTACCGAACGGCAGCCACTCGACTTGGTGAGCGATTCGCAAGATTAGTCTTCACGGCAGTGCATGAGGGCCGCCTCGGATTCACGGAGGCTTATGAACTCACAGACCTCCATGGCCGGGCATTCTCCAAGTTCGGCAAAGCTAAGGGGCTCTTGCCATGAGTGCGAGATTCTTGTTGGACGCGAATATTTTCATCGCGGCCAAGAACAAGTACTACAGCTTTGATCTTTGCCCGGGCTTCTGGGATGCGCTTGCAGATGGCCATGCCCGAGAACGCGTGTACAGCATCGACAGAGTACATGATGAGCTTCGTAGAGGCGACGATGATCTCGTCGAGTGGGTCAAGACACTGCCTGACACGTTTTTCGTACCTTGTGGAGATGCAGCTTCGCAATACGCCGCACTGCAGCAGCGAGTCGCAAGTTCAGAATCAATTTACGCAGGGCGCTAAGGAGGAATTTGCAAGAGTGGCTGACGGATGGCTGCTCGCCAAAGCGCAAGCGTCTGGTTTTACAGTTGTGACCGAAGAGGTATACAGCCAAGATGTCAAACGACGCGTTTTGATTCCAAATGTTTGCAGAGATCTTAGGCTTCATTATATTAACACGTTTTCTATGTTGCGCACTCTCGACACTGCGTTCGTTCTAAAAAGGTAACGACCAACGCTCCGAATGGCGTTTTATGCTTGTTGGGCTGACCGGATTCTCGCCTCGCGTGGCCGCCATTGACCAGATGTTGCTGAACGTCGACAACGTAGACGTCGAGAATATGGGGCGCACCAACACTCTCGAACATTTGCTTACGGCATACTTGGGACGCCAGCGCCACCCGTCTCAGAAGCGGTAGCGCAGCGCCTGGTGCATCCTGGCGATCCGCGGCCGCTTCGCGCACCACTGCAGCACCTTGCGCTGCATCCAGCCGAGCTTGACCACGTCGGGTGAGCCGACCAGGGGCCACTCGTCCGTCAGCTCGAGGCCGAACACGTGGCTCTCGAGCTCGTGCGGGTCGTCGAGGCCCCACTGCAGCCGCGCGCCGGTCTTGCGCAGGCTGCGGTGCAGGCCCTGGGCCCGCAGCGCGCGCGAGCTCAGGGCGTCGAACAGCACCTGGCCTTCGGGGAAGCGGACGACGATCCGGCGCAGCAGGTCCTCGACCTCGGCCGCGGTCAAGTACGGCAGGACGCCCTCGGCCACCACGAGCGTCGGCCTGTCGTCGGGGATCTGGCCGAGCCAGTCCGGGTCGGTGACGGAGGTGCCGATCATCTGCACGTTCGGCGGCTCGGGGTACAGGCGCCGCCGCACCGCGATCACGTCGGGCAGGTCGACCTCGAACCACCGCACCGTCGGCGGCGGCGCGACCCGGTCGATCCGGCTGTCGAGCCCGCAGCCGAGGTGCAGGACGGTCGCGTCGGGGTGCGCCGCCAGGTACTCGCGGGTCCAGGCGTCGAGCTGCTTGGCCCGCACCGACGTGGTGAAGCGGTCGCCCTGGGCCGACTTCAGGCGCGCGAAGTCGTACGCGATGGTGTCGACCAGTCGCTCGGCCGTCTCGTCGCGCAGGATCGGATCGGGCGAGCGGCTCTCGAGCGCGCGCGCGTGGAGCGTGATGAGCAGCGTCTCCTGCACCCCCGAGAGCTCGATCTTCTCGGCGTCGGGCTGCGTCGCGGCCGGCGGTATCATGGCCGGCGATGATAGCCTCAGCTTCCTCCTCGCGCCGCAAGGCGACGTTCACCATGCTTTGCATGGCGATTTCGCGAGGGGCGGCGGCCGCCCCTGACAGCGGACCCGAACCGAGCTGTACCGGACGACGGTGGCGGGGTCGCGCAGAGGGTCGAACTCGTCGACATCGACGCTGACGGCTTCGTCGATCTCGTGTTCGCCGACAGCCGCGGCGACGAGCTCGGCGGCGAGGCCGACGCCCGGCTGGCCGGCGTGTTCGAGGAGCCCGACAACGCCTGCTCGACCCGCGCTGGCGACCTCGACCGCGACCCGGGCCTCGCGGTCGGCGGCGCCCACTCGGGGGCGAGTCACATCCTGTTCAACCTCGGCCACGGCGTGTCCCTGCGCCAGGACATCCTTCGACGGCGCGCCCTTCCGCGTGGGCGACCTCGAGCTCGGCGACGGCTTCCTCGGTGTCCTCGGCGCCCCGAAGTACATGTTTTAAACGTCATGACCGTTCGGACATGTCATGGACGGCATCGTGGGCGCTGACGGTCGTGACGACGCGGCTGCCCTCGTTTCGTCGCCGGCTCTGGCCTGCGGGGCCCTGCGTCCTTGCCGATGGGAGCGGCCGGGCCGACGTGCTATGCCGGCGGCGATGCGCCTCACGCCAGCGATCTTCGGCTTGCTCGTGTACGGTTGCGGCCCCGAGGGTCCGGGCGCGACGGCGAGCGAGGGCGCGAGCGCGACGACCTCGACGAGCGCCGCGAGCAGCACGACCGGGCCGACCACGGGCGCGTCCACGGCGGCGACGGAGAGCACCGGCGACGCCCCGACCACCGGCGGCTCGATGAACTTCGTCCCTCCGCCCGATCTGCCGGGCGTCGCCTGCGATCCGTGGCAGGACACCTGTCCCGAGGGCCAGAAGTGCAAGCCGGCGGCGCTCATCCTCGGCCCCTGGGACACCGCGAGCTGCGTTCCCGTCGCCGAGCCGGCGACCCCCGTCGGCGGCGCGTGCGAGGCGGCCGAGTGGGACCCCACCGACACGTGCGAGCGCGGCGCGGTGTGTCACGGATTCCTCTCCGAGGACGAGGAGGGACGGCGCTGTCACGAGCTCTGTGGCGGCGCTCCGGAGGCGCCGACGTGCTCCGACGCCTGCTCGATCTGCTTCTCGAACGGCGGGTTCGCAGGCGTGTGTCTGTTCCCCTGCGATCCCCGGGGGCCCGCGTGCCCGACCGGCCAGCGCTGTCAGATCGCCGCCGATCGACCGCGCTTCGCCTGCGGCCCCGGCGGCGACCGGAGCCTGGCCGGCGAGCCGTGTGCATCGCCCGGCTCCTGCAGCGAAGGCGCGGCCTGCGTCGCGGCGGCGCTGGTGCTCGGCTGCGCCGGTGACCTCTGCTGCGCGCCCGTGTGCGACCTCGACGGCCCCGACACCTGCGGCGCGGCGCTGCCCGGTACGAGCTGCGCGCCGTGGACGGTGACCAGCCCCGAATTCGACGAGGCGTGCCTGCCCGCAGGCCTGGGCCTGTGCTCGGCGGTCTAGCGACCTGTCCTTTCAGTCAGACGAACCACGCTCCCCGCGTGCCCGCGGGCGGACCCGGTCGGCCACCCTGAGCGAGAGACATGTCCTTGTATCAGGGCTGCAGCTCGCGCTGATCTGAGAAGCGCCGCGAGCTCTTGGAGCGGCGAGCAGATTGAACATGTCCTTTCGGACATACGCACCTCGGCCCCGATCTCGTCCGGTCGGGAGCGGGCTCCCGCGACGATCCAGGCCCGCCGTCAGAACCGCACCACCAGCTGGCCTGCCCGCGCCTGCACGCGCGTGCGGCCGCGGATCGCCCCGGCGAGCAGCGCCGCCACGCTCGCGGTCAGCAGCGCCCCCGCCAAGATCCCCCCGACCAGCGCCATCCGGTTGGCGCGCAGCCCCTCGGCCACCAGCTCGGTCTTCTGCTGTTCGCGGGCGCTGTCGCTGCCGCATGGATCGAGCGGGTCGTCGCCCTGGCACGGGCGGGCCGTCACGCGCTTCAAGTCCTCGTCGACCGCGAGCCCGGTGAGCCCGCCGGCCAGCGCCACCACGCCGGCCACTACCGCCGCGCTGCCGAGCCCCGCCGCCGCCAGCCCCGCCTTGCGGTCGAACCCTCGGCGCACCGGCTCGATCTTCGGGGCCGGTCGCGGGCCCTCCGGCGCGGATGCGCTTCGGTACATGGCCCAAAGTTCAGCCCGTCTCCCCTCGACCCCGGCGCGGTTCTCGTCGTCGGTCGGGTCGAGCCCGCCGAGGTAAGCGTCGAGCGCCGCGATCGCGGCGTGGAGTCGGGCCGGGTCGCCGGTCTCGCGGTACCCCGCCTCCTGCGCGTCGGCGATCGCCAGCGCCGCGGTCGCCCGTCGCGGGGCGTAGCCGAACCCGCCGGGCAGGGCCCGGAACGCCCGCTGCCACAGCGCGATCGCCCCGTCGCGGTCGCCGGCCGCCAGCCGGGCCTGGGCCGCCGCCGACAGCTCCGCCGCCTCGTCGACCCCGTCCTGGCCCCCCACCTGCGCCGGTGCGGCCGCGGTGGCGTGTGTCTCTCCGGACATGCCCGATCGGCCATCTGCAGGCGCGGCCAGACTCGGCGCCGGCGCGGCGGCCAGCGCCAGTATGAGCCAGGTCGCCAGCGCGGCCCGCCACCGGCCCGCCGCGCGCTCCGCTCGCCCGTCCGACGACCCGTTCGTTCGGACCTCCCAGCGGTTCGTTCGTCCGTCCGAAGACCTGTCTTTTGGGCCATCCCGTTCGGACCCCTGGATCGCGCGCTCCGCCTGCCCGTCTCCCACTCTGTCCTTTCGGACATCCCGACCGGACGTCTCGTCCGCGCGATCCGCCGGCCCGTCCGCCGACCTGTCCTTTCGGACACCTCGCCCGGACGGGACCGTCACACGATCCGCCCGCCCGTCCGCCGACATGTCCTTTCGGACACCTCGCCCGGCCGGGGCCGCCACACCATCTGCCCGCCCGCTCCATGACCTGTCCGTTCGGGCAGCATGCCCCGGCACTTCCTGTCCGACCGGCGCCGTCTCCCCGCCCCCGGCTCCGGCGTCCCACGGCTCCCCGTTCGCGCTGGGGTCCGCCTCGCCCGCGAGGGTCTCGGCGGGCGCTCCGGCCCGGGCGGAGCCCGCGAGGGCGCGCGCGGGCGCCCGGACGACGGCGGCGGGGATCGCGGCAGGCACGTCGTTCGGATGGTAGACCACCCCTCTCTCCGGACAAGGCCTGCCGGACGACGGGGCGCGTTGAAGCTCGGGGCAGTTTCCGGGATCCTGGTCCTCGCGGTGGCAGGCGCAGAGTCCACGGCCCGTGCGGGTCGGCAGTCAGCGAGCTTCGAGCAGGCCGACACGGTCACGCCGCCGGAGTCCTCGCTCGCGCCGTCGCCCGACGACGCGCGCCACCTGAGCCGCCTGGCCAGCGAGGCGCGGCGCGGCGACGCGCTCGCCCCCGAACGGCTGGCGATGGAGGCGATCAAGGCCCGCCTGTTCCCCGGCGAGGCCGCGCCGGCCAAGATCGGCCGCTTCACCGTCCTGCGGCAGATCGGCGCCGGCGGCATGAGCGTCGTCTACGCCGCCTACGACGAGCGCCTCGACCGCCGGATCGCAGTCAAGCTGCTGCGTTCGGGCGAATCGACCGACAACCAGGCGCGGCTGCTGCGCGAGGCCCAGGCGATGGCCCGCCTGTCGCACCCCAACGTCGTCGCCGTCCACGAGGTCGGCGCCTGGGAGCAGCAGGTCTACGTCGCCATGGAGTTCGTGCGCGGGCCCAACCTGCGCGAGTGGTTGCAAGCTGTCCCGCGGGACATCCGCGAGATCCGCGAGGTGTTCGTGGCCGCCGGTCGGGGCCTCGCCGCCGCGCACCACGCCGGCCTGGTCCACCGCGACTTCAAGCCGGCCAACGTGTTGGTCGGCGACGACGGCCGCGTGCGCGTCGGCGACTTCGGCCTCGTGCGCCACGCCGGCGACGAGCCGCTCGACGGGCCCGCGCCCGCACCTGTCCTCGCGGCCAGCCTCGTCCAGGCCGGCGCGCCCGTCGAGCTGTCGACCACTCTCACCCAGACCGGCGCGATCCTCGGCACGCCGGCCTACATGTCCCCGGAGCAGCACCTGGGCCGGCCGGTCGACGCCCGCAGCGACCAGTTCTCGTTCTGCGTCGCCCTCTACGAGGCCCTCTACGGCGCCCCGCCGTTCGCCGGCCGCGACCTGTTCGAGCTGGTCCGGCGCGTGCTAGCGGGCGCGGTCTCACCTGTCCCCGAGGACAGCAAAGTGCCCGCCTGGCTGCGGCGCGCGATCCTCCGCGGCCTCGCCGTCGACCCCGCCGCGCGCTGGCCCGGCATGGACGACCTGCTCGACGAGCTCGAGCGCGACCCGGAGCGCGCCTGGCGGATCCGTCGCGGCGCCGCGCTGGTCGGCGTCGCGGTCGTCGGCGTGGTCGTCGGCCTCATCGCCGTCGCGCGCGAGCGGGCCGACGCCGCCGCGCAGGCCCAGCGGGCCGAGGCCGCCGCCGAGCGCCAGCGGCGGACCGCCGAGGACGAGCGGGCCGCCGCCGAGCAGGAGCGCGACCGGGCCTTCATCGACGCCAAGGCCCAGCTCGCCGAGGCCCAGCGGGCCCAGGCCGCGCTCAAGGACGCGCTCGCGGCCGCCGAGGCCCAGCGCCTCAACGCCGAGGCCCACGCCGCGCTCGCCGAGCACGCGCTGTCGGAGGCCGAACGGCGCCGGCGCGAGGCCGAGGGCCAGCGCAAGGAGGCCGAGCGCCAGACCGGCCGCGCCGTCCACGAGGCCGCGCGGGCCCGCGACGCCAACCGCCTGGCCCAGGCCCTCGCCGGCGCGCGCGGCGATCCGACCACGGTGCTGGCGCTCCTGCGCGAGGTCGAAGATCCGGCCGCCGCGTCCGGCTGGGTGCCCGCGGCCGTGTGGGCGCTGCAGCAGCCGGTCAGCGCCGCCGTCCTGCGCGGCCGCGGGGCCGCCCTCCTGACCGCCGCCTTCAGCCCCGACGGCGCCCGGGTCGCCGCCGCCGGCGAGGATCGTCAAGTGACCCTTTGGTCCTGGCCCGACGACCATGTCCTGAAGATCCACGAGCACCAGGGCCCGGTCCGCGCCGTCGCCTTCGCGCCCGCCGGCGAGCTGGTCAGCGGCGCCGAGAACGGGGCCGCGGTGTGGCGCGACCCGCCGGTGCGCCTGCCCGCCGGCGCCGGCGACGACCTGCGGGCCTTCGCCCTCGCGCCCGACGGCCGCACCCTCGTCACCGGCGGCGGCGACGGCCGCGTGCGCGCCTGGGACCTCGACGCCGCCCCGCCGCGCCCGCGCGAGCTCGCGCGCCACGAAGGACCTGTCCATGCGGTCCTGTTCGACAGGACAGGTCATCTCGTCGCCTCCGCCGGCGCCGACGGGGCCGCGCGGATCGTCGACCTGCGCGGCGGCCCTCCGCGTTCGCTGCCGCACCCGAGCGGCGCGGTGCGCAGCGCCGCCTTCAGCCCCGACGGCCGCAAGCTCGCCACCGGGGCCCAGGACGGCCTCGTGCGCGTGTGGGACGCCCTCGGCTCGGGTGCGCCGGCGCTGCTGCGCGGCCACGCCGACGAGGTCGTCGCCCTGGCCTGGAGCCCCGACGGCGATCGCCTCGCCTCCGCCTCGCTCGACCGCAGCGCTCGCCTGTGGAGCTCCGGCGGCGCCCTCCAGCGGACCCTGCGCGGCCACGACGGCCGGGTCTACGCCGTCGCCTGGAGCCCCGGCGGCGACCGCCTCGTCACCGCCTCGCAGGACGGCACCGCCCGCGTGTGGCCGGTCGGCGGCGGAGCTGTCCCCGGGGACATGCCGCTGATCCTCCGCGGCCACGGCGAGGCCGTGGTCGCCGCCGGCTTCAGCCCCGCCGGCGACCACGTCGTCACCGCCTCGCGCGACGGCACCGCCCGCGTGTGGCGCGTCCGCGGCGGCGACCCGCTCGTCCGCGCCGTCCCGCTCGGGGGGCCCGTCGATCACCTGCTGTGGACCGCAGCCGGCCTCCACGCCGTCCGCGCCGACGGCCGCGCCCTCCGCCTCGCGCTCGCCGCCCTGGCCGCTGCTGGCATGGCCTCCGCGCCAGGTCTGAAGAGCCATGCCCATGAGGACATGTCCTCGAGTACACCCTCTCCGAGCCTGTTCCTCGGCGCAGGTCCGAACGGACATGTCCTCACGGTCACCCGCGAGGGCGCCCTCCAGGGCTGGGACGAAGCCCGCCGGCCGCTCCCGCCCCGCCCGCTCGACCCCGGCGCCGCCGCTGCCGCGGTGTCCGCCGACCGCGCGCGCGGCCCTGGCGGTGCCCGACGGCGCGCGCCTGATCGACCTGGCCGACGGGACAGCTCGCCCCCTGACCGGCCACCGCGGCAGCGTCACCGCCCTCGCCTTCTCGCCCGACGGCCAGCTGCTCGCCACCGGCGCCGCCGACCGGACCGCCCGGCTCTACCGCACCGGCGATCCGTCCGCCACCGCGCGCGAGCTCGGGCCGCACTCGGGCAGCGTCACCGTGCTGGCGTTCGCGCCCGACGGCCAGCGGCTCGCCACCGGCTCGTGGGACCGTCGGGTCCGGATCTGGTCGCTCGAGGGCGGGGCCCCGAGGATCCTCGAGGAGCACAGCGGCCCGGTGCGCGCCCTCGCCTGGCGCCCCGACGGGGCCGCGCTGGCGACCGCCAGCGACGACGCGACCGTGCGCGTGTGGCCGCTCGACGGCCGCGACGAGCCCGTGGTGCTGACCGGCCATCAGGGCCCCGTGCGCGCGCTGGCCTGGTCGCCCGCCGGTCCACACCTCGCCTCGGCCGGCGACGACGGCCAGCTGCGCCTGTGGACCGCCGACTTCGCCCCCGCGACCTTGAAGGCCCGCCTGCGCGCCGCCTCGCCGGTGTGCTTCGGCGCGCCAGCGCGGCCAGCTCCTCGGCGAACCTCCGACGCTCGCCGAGGCCAACGCGACCGCGTGCCAGAGCGAGCGCGAATCAGTCGAGTGACTTCATCGAGCCCGGACGGCCGAAACGCGGAGCCGTCGTCGGCAACGCGAGCTCCATGGCCGCACGCGAGCCCGTCGCTCGCAGCACCCGCCGCGTGCGGCCCGGAACCCGCTCCCGCCGCGACCGCCCGATCCCGCAAACCAGGACGCGAGGCCGAGGTCGTGCATCCGACCGCGACCCGCCCGAGACGCCGACTCGCGAAGCACCGCCGGAACAAGAACCCCTCGCATCGAGTACCGGCACACCGATGGCTTGGAACGCGAGCGCGAACCCGTCCAGTGATGCATCCGGCCCCGGCGTGTTAGAACCCCGAGCCATGCCCCGCCGCGGCGCCGCCGTCGTCACCATCGTCGCGCTCGCGCTCACCGGAACCCCGGCGCCCGCCCGCGCGCAGCAGCCCGGCCCCGTCGCTCCCGTCGCCGTGCAGCAGCCCGGCCCCGTCGCTCCCGTCGCCGAGTCCGTCCGCGTGGTGGAGCCCGCGCCCGTGCCCGCGCAGGAGCCTCCGCCGCCGGCCGTCTACGACACGGTGATCCTGCGCGACGGCAGCGTCCTGCGCGGCACGATCCTCGAGCTCCACCAGGACCGCGAGGTCATCATCCAGCTCACTGGCGGCGCGCGGACCATCCCGTGGGCCGACATCGCCTCGACCACCTTCGCCGGCGCCACCACCATCGGTCCCGAAGGACAGGTCCCTCAGCCTTCGGGACATGTCCCCACGGACAGCATCGCCGCCGTCGCCGAGGACGAGGTGCCCCCGGGTCCGAGCCGCCCGCGCATCTACATCGAGCTCACGCGCCCGGGCGACGTCCACCTGCTCGAGGCCGTGGCCCCGATCGGCGCCGCCAACCCGCAGGCGGCCCGCGCCGGGCTCGCCGGGGCCCGCTCCGTCTGTCGCGCCCCGTGCGGCAAGGTCATCGACGGCCGCGCCGGTTTCCCGTTCTACTTCGGCGGCGATCGGATGATGCCGTCGCAGACCTTCTTCCTCAAGGACCTCGAGGGCGAGTACGTCGCCCGCGTCCGGCCCGGCCGGCGCGGCCTGTTGATCGGCGGCATGCTCCTGGCGGGCTACGGCGCCGGCGCCACGCTGGGCGGCACCATGCTCACCGCCATCGGCCGCGACGAGAAGCGCACCGTCGGCTCCGTGGTCCTCGGGGTCGGCCTGGCGATGCTGATCGGCGGCATCGTCATGGCCGTGCGCGGCTCGACCCGCTACCGCCTCGAACGCCGCCGCTGACCCGCGCCTCGCCTCGACCTCTGCCCGTGCGACGCGGCTCCGTCTCGCGGACCACCCCCAGAGTCTCCGTCAGCACCTGCCACACCGCCGCCACGCGCGGCAGCTCGCGCTGCGACTGGTGCCCGACCAGCCACAGATCGTCGACCGGCCAGCTCGCCGCGCTGGCCGCCAGCGTCGCGTCGTGGCGCACCTCCACCAGCTCGCGCACGCGCGCGTACGGGGTCGGCAGCAGGACCACGCCCATCCCCGCGGCCGCGCCCGCCAGCAGGCTCGCGTAGTGGCTCGTCCGCAGCACCACGCTGGAGCGCGCCACGTGGCGCGCGATCCACTGCGCCGCCGCCATGCTGGCCAGGTCGCGGTCGAAGGCCAGCCACGGCGCCGCGCTCCAGTCGTGCAGCACCCCGAGCGAGCGCGCCAGCGCCCGTGACGTCAGCGCCACCGAGCGCGCGTGCATCACCTTCGAGCACCAGCTCGGCCGAGGTCGGCTGCACCGAGCGCAGCGCCAGATCGGCCTCGCCGCGCGACAAATCGACCACCCGCACCGACGTCTCCAGCTCCACCACGATCCCCGGGAACCGCTGCCGCAGCACCACCAGCGCGGGGATCACGAACATGTCCGCGAAGCCAGGCGGCGCCGATAGCCGCACCACCCCCTCCGGCGCCGCCTCGACCGCCGACGCCTCGCGACCGAGGCGCGCGTGGGCCAGCTCCATCGATTCCGCCGCCACCAGCACCGCCTCGGCCGCGCGCGTCGGCGTCAGCCCGTGGCGCCCGCGGTCGAACAGCCGCGCCCCCACCGTCGCCTCGAACGCGGCCAGGCGGCGGCTCACCGTCGAGATGTCGACCCCGAGCCGCCGCGCGGCCGCCCCGAGGTTGCGCAGGCGATGCGCCGCCAGGAACACGCGCACGTCGTCCCAGCGGCCCTCCTCGCTCCCTTGCAACTTGCCGATCTCGCTTGCGCCGATGCCGATTTTCTTGCGCCCATGCAACGCCCATCCTAGCAGCATGCAAGCCACCTCCGCACCGCTCCACGTCGTCCTCGGCGCCGGCCAGATCGGCGGCCGCGTCGTCGAACTCCTGCGCGCCCGCGGCCTGCGCGTCCGACAGGTCCGTCGCACGGCGGTCGGCGTCGGCCCCGAGCTCGTCGCCGGCGACATCCGGGACCTCGACTTCGCCCGCCGCGCCACCGAGGGCGCCGCGGTCGTCTACGACTGCATGAACCCGGCCTATCACCGCTGGCCGCAGGAGCTGCTGCCGATGGCCCGCGGCGCCTTGCACGGTGCGCAGCACGCCGGCGCGCGCCTGGTCGCGCTCGACTGCCTCTACATGTACGGCCGGCCGAACGGGCCCATGCGCGAGGACTCGCCGCCGACCCCGTGCAGCAAGAAGGGCGAGCTGCGCGTGCAGCTGGCCGAGCTGCGCCTCGCCGCCGATCGCCGCGGCGACGTCCCGGTGGCGATCGCCCGCGCCAGCGACTTCTTCGGCGCCGACCTGGCCTACGCCGTGTGGAGCGATCGCTTCTTTCGCCGGATCCTCGCCGGGCGCAAGGGCCAGGTGTTCGGCGACCCCGATCTCCCGCACGCGTACACCGACGTCGAGGACGTCGCCCGCGCTCTCGTCACCCTCGGCACCAGCGACCGCGGCTTCGGCCAGGTCTGGCACATCCCCACGCCCCCGGCCGAGAGCACCCGCAGCCTCGCGAGGCGCCTCGGCCGCGCCCTCGACCGCGACGTCGATGTCGCCGTCGTCTCGCGCTGGCTCGTGCGCACGCTCGGCCTGGCCTCGCCGATGATGCGCGAGATGGCCGAGATGATTTACCAGTGGGAGGTCCCGTTCGAGCTCGACGACTCGAAGTTCCGCGCCGCCTTCGGCTGGTCGGCCACCCCCGTCGAGGCGTCGGTCGCCCGCGTCGCCGCCTGGGCCCGCGAGCGCTACGGTCTCGCTGCGCGGCCCGTCGCGCCTGCCAGCCGCGTGTGAGCCGGCCGCCTGCGGCGTCGACGTCCGACGGGGCACGGTCAATAGACATGCCCTTCGGGGCATGTCCGAAGGGACATGCCCAGCTCCTGCACGCTCGCCGCCGCGCGGCGGGCCGGGCTCCTCAGCCCGGCGTCACGCCCGGTTCGGCCGGGTCGAGCGACCACTCCCACGCGTCGAGCAGCACCAGCGAGTCGAAGATGTGGCCGCCGGTGTCCCAGATCGCCAGGCGGATCTCCATGATCTCGCCCGGCGAGACGTTGCCGGTCATCGTCAGCCAGCCGGTGCCGCCGCCGATCATCGTCTGCGCCGGATCGCAGGTCGAGAAGTCGTTCTGGTCGAAGCCGGTGCCGACCAGCTTCGACGTGTTCTTGCAGCCGTTGTAGTTGGACGTCGGCACGCCCTGCGCCGCGCAGCCGACCTCGCCGCCCTGGCACTGGGTGAACAGGCCCTGGGCGACCTTGACCAGGTTGACGCCGATCGGCCACAGCGTCTTGCCGTCGTCGTAGATCGCCACGTTCTTGTCGGCGGGGTTGCCGTCGGCGTCCGAGTCGACCAGCGCGACGAAGAAGTCGTTGTACTGGCTGCACACGTACTCGGGGTACTCGGCCGAGAAGAAGTACATCTTGGTCGAGAACGACTTGGCGTTGGTCGGCACCCGGATCCGCAGCTTGAGCATGATCGGGTCGTTGGCCGACGGCACCTGCGGCACGTTGCAGCCGGGCGGGTTGGGCAGCTTGCCGCCGATCGCCGTCCACCAGTCCTGCGGCGGCGGGCTCGTCGTGCCGAGGTTGGCGCCGCCCTCGAACTTCACGAAGGGCGGCTTGGTGTCGTTGGCGTCGGCCGCGTTGCCGCTCGACAGCACCATCAGGCGGCTGTGCTTCTGCGGCGCGATCTTGTCGCCGAAGCCGGGGCGGATCGAGCGCGACACGGCGGCCGGCAGACCGGACCCGTCGGCCAGGCTGAACTTGCCGCCGATCACGCCCCACGTCCTGTCCTTCGGGTCAGGCGGGTTCTCGACCGTCATCTGGCACAGGTCGAGCGCGCGCGCGTAGTCCAGCGGGTCGGCCGAGTCGCTGGCGAGGGCGGCGTCGCAGCTGGGCGCCTCCTCGTCGGTGTCGCCGTCGCAGTCGTCGTCGACCGTGTTGCCGACGTACTCGTACGCGCCGGGGTTGACCAGCTCGGGTCGGCGCAGGCGCCGCTGGCGACGTCGCAGCAGTCGCCGCTGCACACGCCCCAGCCGTCGCCGTCTTCGTCGGCGTCCTCGTCGGCGTCGCCGTCGCAGTCGTCGTCGATCGCGTTGCCGCACACCTCCGGCGTCGGCCACACCGCGCCCTCGCAGGCGCCGAACCCGACGCCGCTGTCGAGGCACGTCCGCACCCCGACACGCAGGCGCCGACGTCCTGGGTGCCGTCGGGCCCGCCGTAGCACGGCTCCTGCTCGCCCGGCTCGCACGGCCGCGTGCACACCCCGGCGTCGAGGTCGCACACCGGGCCGTCCGGGCTGTCTTTACATTCCTGGTCCGAAGAACATGGCGTTCCGGACATGGTCGTCGTCTCGGTGACGACGCCCTCGGTCGTGGTCGTCGTCGTCGTCACCGCCGTCGTCGGCTCCGGCCCGGTGGTCGGCTCGCCGGTGGACGTGTCGCCGGTCGACGACGAGGTGGTGCCGGGCGCCGTGGACGCGCTGCCCGTGGTGGTCTCGGTGGCCGAGGCGAACCCGTTGGTCGTGGCGCCTGAACCGCCCCCGCAAGCGAGGATTGCCCACAGCGGCAGCGTGGTGATCGCGGCCGCGGACGGCCCGGTGATTCGTGAAGAACGAGACATCGCGTGCTCCTCCGGGCTCGCGGGACGCGAGCGCGCAAGCTATGCCAAAAGCCCTTGCGCATGCACGCGGGCCCTTCTTCCGTCAACTCACGCGTGACCCGTCCGTGACTGCCGACCTGGGTGTCTCGTGAGGGCGTGACACCTCGCTGTCACTTGCTCCTGCAACGGACACTCGTTCATGACGGCGGCGTCATTGCGCTGCCGGGAACGAACCGGGTATCGTGCCGCCCGATGCACTTTGGGACCCGATCCAGCTTGGTGTTGCTGGTGAGCGCGATTTCGCTCCCGGCCTGCAACGACGATACGAGCACCCCCGTGACGGAGGGTGACACGGACACCTCGACCACCGGCACCACCGCCGGACCCGGCAGCGACACCGACGTCACGCCGACGACCACGGCCCCGACCACCACCGACACCACCAGCGATGTGACGGTCACCACGGTCCCGACCACCACCGAGGGGCCGACCACCGAGACCACCAGCACCACCGAGACCGGGACCACCACCGAGACCGGGACGGACACCGACGGCGAGACCGACACCGACGGCGAGACCGACACCGGCGGCCCGGTCGACGGCGTGGTCGAGTGCGACGCCCCGCCGCTGGTCCCGCCGGCCGAGGGCACCTGTGAGGTCCTGGCCCAAGGGCCAGGTGGCACCTTGATCCGCGGCACCGTCCTCGCCCCCGACGTCGTCTACGAGAACGGCGCCGTGCTCGTCGACGCCGGCGGCGTCATCGCCTGCGTCGGCTGCGACTGTCTCGACCTCCCCGAGGCCCAGAACGCCACTCAACTCGGCTGCGCCCAGGGCGTCATCTCGCCCGGCCTCATCAACGCCCACGACCACATCAGCTTCGCCGCCAACGCCCCGATCGGCGAGGGCGTCGATCGCTACGAGCACCGCCACGACTGGCGCGTCGGCAAGAACGGCCACCAGAAGCTCACCGTCCCCGGCGGCGCCTCCGCGCAGGAGATGCTGGCGGCCGAGTTCCGCTTCATCATGAGCGGCGCCACCTCGACGGCGGCCGCGGGCGGCCGCCCGGGCCTGCTGCGCAACCTCGACATGGGCCTGCTCGAGGGCCTGCCGATCCCGGTCGCCAACAGCGACACCTTCCCGCTCGGCG
Source organism: Nannocystis pusilla (assembly GCF_026626665.1). Classification (GTDB taxonomy): domain Bacteria; phylum Myxococcota_A; class Polyangia; order Nannocystales; family Nannocystaceae; genus Nannocystis; species Nannocystis pusilla. The sequence continues at coordinate 2,593,636 of NZ_JAPNKE010000002.1, read as the reverse complement.
ACACCAACGGCTACCAGAACGCGTCGATGTGCGGCGGCTACCCCGACATCACGCTGACCTCCGAGATCGCCGACGAGAACGCCTACCTGCCGCACATCGCCGAGGGCATCGACGACTACGCGCGCAACGAGTTCGTGTGCCTCAGCGAGGGCACCAGCGACATCGTCTCCGGCCAGACCGCGATCATCCACGCCATCGGCCTGACCGCCGAGGACAGCGCCACGATCCACCCCGACCGCGCGCGCGTCGTCTGGTCGCCGCGCTCCAACGTCGTCCTCTACGGCAACACCGCCCAGGTCACCGTCCTCGACAACCTCGGCGTCCCGCTCGCGCTCGGCACCGACTGGGTCGCCTCGGGCTCGATGAACATGCTCCGCGAGCTCCGCTGCGCCGACGAGCTCAACACCACCTACTACGACAACCACTTCAGCGACCGCGACCTATGGGCCATGGCGACGCTGAACAGCGCCCTGGCGACCGGCAGCGAGAGCGCGATCGGTCTGCTGCGGCCCGGCTACGCCGGCGACATCGCGGTGTTCGACGGCGCCGAGCTCGAGCGCCACGCCGCCGTGGTCCGCGGCGAGCTCCCGGGCGTCGTCCTCGTCATGCGCGGCGGCCTGCCGCTCTACGGCGACACCGCGGTGATGGCCGGCTTCAACGGCATGACCTGCGAGGACCTCGACGTGTGCGGCCGGGCCAAGACCGCCTGCGTCAGCGGCGACACCGGCGGCGTCACGTACGCGCAGATGAAGGCCGCGATCGAGACCACCTACCCGCTGTTCTTCTGCGGCACGCCCGACGACGAGCCGACCTGCGTGCCCTCGCGTCCGGGCGAGTACGACGGCCTCGCGGTCGCCGACGACCTCGACGGCGACGCGATCGCCGACGCCGACGACAACTGCCCGAGCGTGTTCAACCCGCCGCTCCTCATCGAGCCGGGCGTGCAGCCCAACGCCGACGGCGACGCCGCCGGCGACGCCTGCGACCCGTGCCCGCTCGACAACACCGACACCTGCACCTTCATCGACGCCGACGACATGGACGACGACGGCGTGCCCAACGGCGCCGACAACTGCATCCGCGTCGCCAACTCCGACCAGGCCGACGGCGACGACGACGGCAAGGGCGACGAGTGCGACACCTGCCCGACCGCCAACCCGGGCTACTCGCCGTGCCCGATCACGATCGAGGCCATCCGCGATCCCAACCACCCGCAGCACCCGCAGGACGGCGCGGTCGTCAAGATCGTCGACGCCTACGTCACCGGCATCCGCCCGCTGACGGGCACCTCGCGCGGCTTCCACATCGAGACCGGCACGCAGATGCCCTACACCGGCATCTTCGTGTTCACCGGCAACACCTCGCCGGCGGTCAAGGTCGGCGACAAGGTCGACGTCACCGGCACCTACGAGCAGTACTTCGGCCTCGACGAGATCTCGTACCCGCAGGTCTCGATCGTCGAGACCGGCAACGTCCTGCCGTTCGACCCGCTGCCGGTCGAGCCGGCCGACATCGCCACGAACGGCGCCGACGCCGTCACCCTGCAGTCGATGCTCGTCTCGGTCGACATGCTGACGATCACCGTCGTCAACCCCGACGCGCCGATGGACTTCGACGAGTTCGCGGTCACCGGCAACCTCCGCATCGACGACCAGCTGTCGGACGCCGTCAAGGACATGCAGCTCGCCAACGCCTGCCCCGCCGGCACCCAGTTCGAGTCGATCGCCGGCGTGCTCGGCTACAGCTTCAACAACAGCAAGCTGCAGCCGCGCGTGAAGAGCGACATCGTCCTCGGGCCCAACAACATGTGCAACCCGTGGCCGTAGCGCCGCCGGTCGCAAGCGCCTAGACTAGCGCCCGGTGTCCCCGGGCCGCCCTTCTCGCCGCGCCTCGGTCCGTCTCGGGCCGGGGCGTTTCGCGTCGCTGCGACGGGCTGCTCGGCGCTCGCGTCGCGCCGTCTCGCAGCGCGCCGCTCCGCCGCGTGCGCCCGGGCGGTCCTTCTTCACCGCCGTCCCGCTCGTCGTCGCCGCGACCGTCGCCGCATGCGCCGCGTGGCTGCGGCCCGTTCGTCGCTCCTTCGTCCTCGTCCTCGCCACGACCGTCGCTGCGCTCCTGGCCACCGACGCCTCCGCCGAGCCGGCGCGGCGCTGGCCGCTGTGGCCGACCGAGGTCTCGCGGGCGGCGGAGCCGCTGGTCGGCGCCCCGGAGAGCGAGCTGCGGCTCGTCCGCGACAGCCGGCGCGTCGCCGCGGTGCGCGACCTCGACGTGTTCGCCACCCCGCTGGTCGCCCCGATCCTCGTCGCCGCGCTCGAGGACCGCTCGAGCGCCGTCCGCCGCGAGGTCCTCCAGGCCTGTCTCGAGCGCCAGCTGCTCGCCTGCGCCCCGGCGGCGCGCAAGATCTGGCAGAGCGAGCTCGACGACGCCGCCCTCCGCGTCGCCGCCCTCCGCGTCGTCGTCCTCGTCCCCGACCCCGACCGCCTGCAGCTGTTCCTCACCGCCCTGCGCGACCCGGACGCCCTGATCCGCGCCGAGGCGATGCGCACCTTCGCGGCCGCGAGCTGGCCCAAAGACCAGCTGGCGATCGTCCGCACCAACCTGATCGCCAAGCTCTCCGATCCCGCCCCCGAGGTCCGACGCGCCGCGGCCCACGGCCTCGGCGTCCTCGGCCCCGACGATCCGCGCAGCGGCCGGTCCGACGGCGCCCTGCCGCTCACCCGCCTGCTCGTCGACCCCGACCCGCAGGTCCGCCAGGACACCGCCGACGCGCTCGCCCGCCTGCGCGACCCTCGGGCCGCCCCGGCCCTGCTGCGCGCGCTCCAGGTCGGCGACGAGACCTACGTCGGCCGCAGCCTCCTGCACGCCTTGGCGGCCCTGCCCGGCCCCGCCGCCGCTGCCGGCAAGCCCGGCGACGGCCCCGACGGCCTCGACGTCGACGCCGAGCTGCTGCGCCTGCTCGACGCCCCGCCGCGCAACCTGCTGCCGCGCCACGTCGCCGAGGCGATCGCGCGCCGGCGCACCCCGGGCGCCGCGCTCGCCGAGGGCCTGGTCGCCCGCCTGCGCGAGGATGCGCTGCGCCAGACCGAGGCGCACGCCCTCCGCCAGCCCGCGCTCGACGCCCTCCTCGGCCTCGGCGAGTCCGCCCGCCCCGCCTTGACCGCCGCGCTGGCCCGCGGCCTCGAACCGCCGCTCGAGCGCGAGGTCCGGCGCCTGCTCGCCGCGCTCGACCCGCCGCGCACCGCCGTGGTGTTCGCCCCGCCGTGGCCGGCCGACGCCGAGCGCGACGCCTGGCAGCGCGCCCTCGCCCAGCCCGACCCGGCAGGCCGTCTGCGCGCCGGCGCGGCCTCGGCGCGCGGGCCCCCGACTGGCTCGGCGGCGCTGCCGGCCTGCGCCTGGGGCTCGCCGGCAGCGCGGAGTGGCGCCGCCCGTGGCTGCTCGCGCTCGCCGGCGCCTCCGGCTGGACCGCCGTCGACGCCGCGCTGCCGGCCAGCCTCGGCCTCTGGGCCGCCGATCCGTCGCTCGCCAGCGCCGATCGCTGCCTCGCCGTCGTCGCCCTCGCGCGCCAGCGCCACGGCGGCGCCACCTTCCTGCGCGTCGCCGCCGAGCAGGCGGCCGCCGCCGACCCCGGCGTGCGCGCCTGCACGGCCGCCGCCCTCGCCTGGGCCTCGCCCCGCGCCGCCGATCCGCTGCTCGCCGGCCTCCTGCGCGACGCCTCCGCGCGCGTGCGCACCAGCGCCGCGCTCGCGCTGGCCTGCCGCGACCGTCCCGACCCCGAATTCGCGCCCCAGCTCGCGCTGATGGCCGCCCGCGACCCCGAACCCGCCGTCCTCCGCGCCGTCGAGCTCGCCCGCGCCCCCGAGCGCTGCGCCGCCTGGGGCCTCGTCCTCGCCCCGCCCGGCGAGACGGGCCCGTGGCTGGCCCTGCGCCTGCGCGGCCGAGAGTTCCTGGCCCCCGCCGAGACCCTCGGCCCGATCCGCCTCGCCTTCGGTCCCGGCCTCGCCGAAGCCACCGTCCGCGACGCCGCCGGCCCGCCCGCCGAGGCGACCAGCCCGCGCATCGTCTTCGACTAGCGCCCCGCGACCGCCTACCGGCTCCCGCAGCCGTTGGCGCCGAGCGGCCCGCGGAGGACCGCCGCTGCAATTGGCCCGCGCTCCCTTCGGCCGCGGGCCTCGTCGTCCGCGACTCCACCGGACCCGCGAATGGCTCCCGAGCGACCCGCCGGGCTCGCCGCTGCGATCGGGTTGCCCCGTTCACGGCTCGCCGGTGGGGCGATCTTCTTTAGTAAGGAAGAACCGCGCACCGCCGCCTCGCGCTCCTCGCCAATTCGCCAGCCATTCGGCGTTCAGCCTGCCTTTCCCTGCGATCGGTCGGCCGCCGGTCTCCGCACCTCGGCGCTGCGAATCGTGTATCGGAGTCGATGCAACCAACCGGCCGGCGGCCCGAAGTCATCAGAAGTTGCTTTTCGACGAGAAAGCAATCGCCCTCGCCGCCCCGATCCGCGCCTCGATCTCAACCTCTCGCAACCACAAGCTTTTCTGTCTGGACTCGGACTTGCTCATCAGGTCGGGCATGCGAGCCGTGACCCCTGCCGACGAGTTCCTGGCCCAGATCAACCCTCACCTGCCGCGCCTGACCAGCGTCGGCATGCGCCTCACCCGGCAGCGCAGCGAGGCTCAGGACCTGGTGCAGGAGGCCCTGACCAAGGCGTGGGCCAACTGGCACCGCTTCCGGCCGGGCGGCAGCCTGGGCGCCTGGCTGTCGCGGATCCTGGTCAACACCTTCATCTCGCGGCACCGCCACCAGCGCGTCGTCGACGTCACCGCCGAGCGCAGCGACATCGCCGAGCACCTGTTCGACGCCGCCCGGATCGACGCCTGCAGCGCGCCCGAGGCCGCGTGGCACGCCGAGGGCCTCTCCGACGAGGTGGCCGCCGCGCTCGCCGCTCTCCCCGAGCACTACCGCGAGGTCGTCGAGCTCGTCGATCTCCACGGCCTGGCCTACCGCGAGGCCTCCGAGCAGCTTGGCTGTCCGCTCGGCACCGTGATGAGCCGCCTGCACCGCGCGCGCCGCCTCCTCCGCGACCAGCCTCGGACTATGCTCAGCAGCACGGCCTCCACGCCGCCGCCGCCTGATGCTCGCCCCTCGTCCCCGCGCCCTCCTCACCTGTCTCTTGGGACTGGTGCTCGTCTCCGCCTGCGAGGGCAAGCCCGCCGCCGGGACCGCCGGAAAACCCGGCGCCGCCGCCCCGGTCCTCGCGCTCGGCGCTCCCGTCCCGCCCTTCGCCGGCACCACCTTGCGCGGCGAGCCGCTCAGCCTCGCCGACCTGCGCGGCCGCGTCGTCCTCCTCAACGTCTGGGCCACCTGGTGCGACCCCTGCCGCGAGGAGCTGCCCGACCTGCAGGCGCTCCACGTCCGCCACGAGCCCGAGGGCCTCACCGTCCTCGGCGTCAGCACCGACGCCGCCCGCGACGCCAAGACCCTGCGCACCATGGTGTCGGGCTTCGGCCTCACCTACCCGGTGATCCACGACGAGCGCAACGTGGTCAGCGGACCGTTCCAGGTCATCGGCTACCCCGCCAGCTACCTCATCGACCGCGCCGGCAACCTCCGCTGGCGCCGCGACGGCCTCATCCCCACCGGCGACCCCGAGCTGGCCGCGGCTCTGGCCGCCGCCCTGGCCGAGCCGGCGCCCTAGCGCTTCGGGACATGTCCAATCGGACCTGAACCGTCGCCTCCGGGGACATGTCCGTTTCGCCATGTCTTTTGTTCCCTGTCTCGATGGACAGGCTCTCCGAGACAGCCCCGCGCGAGCGCGCCGGCGAGGCCACGCGCCGAGCGGTTCGCCAGCTACCGGGCCCCGCTGCGATCGAGCTCGCGTGCGCCGGCGACCGCCGCAGCACGGGCGCCGAACCGCGATCCGCCTCAGAGCCCGAGAAGCTCGCGTGCGCCGGCGACCGCCGCGCTCAACTCAAGCGGCCCCGGGTAGCCGTCGCTCAGCAGCACGGGCGCCGAACCGCGATCCGCCTCAGACCCCGAGCAGCTCGCGCACGCTGCCCGCCACCGCCGCGGTGGGCAGGCACATGCGGGCCCCGGCGGCGCGGGCGGCCGCGCGGATCTCGTCGGTCGGCGCGTCGTGGACCGCGATGATCTGCGGGTTGCCTGGCCCGGCGGCCAGCTTGGCGATCACGTCGGTGCTCTTGAGGTCGGGCACCGTCATGCTGAGGATGACGTAGCGCGGCGGGGCCGCCTGGGCGACCAGAAGCGCGTCGGCCCCGGTCTGGGCGGTCTTGATCTCGAGCGGCGGCGTCGCGCGCTCGAGCTCCTCCTTCACCTTGGCGCGGAAGTCGGCGTTCTGGGTGACGAGCAGCACCTTCGAGTTCTCGCGCGGGTCGGACGAGGGCTCGATGCGGGGCTCGTCGCGGAGGTGGAACGCCTCGACCACGCGGCGGCGGACCTCGGTGACGTCGAGCGGCTTCTTGAGGCAGGCCGACGCGCCGGCGGCCAGGATCCGCTCCATGTTCGCCTCGGTGTAGTAGCCGGTGATGGCGATGATCTCGGTGTGCATCGTCGACGCGTCGCGCTTGAGGCGGGCGCACACCTCGAAGCCGTCGACGCCGGGCATCATCAGGTCGAGGAAGATGAGCTGCGGGCGGAACGTGGCCACCAGGCGGCCGGCGTCGAACGCGTCGCGGGCGACCTCGACGTCGAACTGATGGGACAGGTCCTTGAGGACATCTCGGACCAGGTCGAGCACGACCGGCTCGTCGTCGATCACGAGCAGGCGGCCGACCTCGTCGCCGGTCGGCACCGTGAACGGGATCCCGCGCTCCTGGCAGACGCGCTCGAGGTCTTCCCGGCGCACGCGGCGGTGGCCGCCGACCGTCTTGAACGCCGGGATCAGGCCGTCCTCGATCCAGCGGATCACGGTGGTCGGCGTGACGCAGCAGATCCGCGCGACGTCGTGGGTGGAGTAGGTGTCTTTGACTGGTGTGCGTCCGCGGCTCATACGCTGGTGGGCTGCCCTTCGGGGGCGTCCGGGAGGTGGATCGTGAAGGTCGTACCCAGCCCGGGCTGCGACCGCACGAGGATATCACCTCCGTGGTCCTTGATGATTCCGTAGGAGATCGCAAGCCCGAGGCCGGTGCCCTTGCCGATGTCCTTGGTGCTGAAGAACGGGTCGAAGATGCGGTCGAGGATCTCCGGGGCGATCCCGCAGCCCTCGTCGGCGATTTCGACGACCACGCGGCCGTCCTCACGATCGAGGCGGATCCGGATCCGGCCGCCGCGCGGCATGGCGTCGACCGCGTTCGAGAACAGGTTGAGGAGCACCTGCTCGAGCTGGTCGGCGTCGCCGACGATCATCGCCGCCTGCAGCCCGGAGCGCAGGATCCGGACGTTGTGCATCCGCCACTGGTACTCGCCGATGCCGATCACGCGGTCGATGAGGCCGCTCAGGTCGAGCGTCCGGCGCTTGCCGCCCTCGCGCTGGCGCGAGAACAGCAGCACGCCCTCGACGATCTTGCGGCAGCGCTCGCCGCTGGCCGCGATCTTCTCGACCTTCTCGCGCACGTTCGGGTCGAGCGGCTTCTCGAGCAGGAGCCGGCTGTAGCCGACCACGCCGCTGAGCGGGTTGTTGATCTCGTGGGCGATCCCCGCCGCGAGCAGGCCCACCGCCGCCAGCTTCGCGTGCGCAGCACCTGGTCTTCGAGCGCCCGGCGCCGCCGCAGGTCGAGCGCCACGAGCACCGCGCCGGCGCCCGGGTCGTCGGCCCCGCGCAACAGTCGGCCCTCGAGGTGCAGCGGGATCTCCTTCCCGCCCTCGGCCAGCACCGCGACCTCGGTGGCGATCGCGCCGGCCTTGCGCAGGCTCTCCCACAAGCTGTCCCATCGGGCAGGTTCGGCCAGGCGCGCGACCTCGACCCCGAACTTGCGCCCGCGCGCCGCCTCCGCCGAGACCCCGAGCAGCTGCTGGCTGGCGCGGTTCCACGTGACCACCCGCCCGTCCGCGTCGATCGAATTGATGAGTACGCTGGTCTGGTCGAGCAGCAGCGCCTGGTACGCCGCCAGCGCCTCCGTCTCGATCATCAGCCGGCCACCCTCGAGCCCGAGGGCCAGCTGCGGTGCGAGCAGCGCCAGCAGCCGCAGCGGCGGCGCGTCGCGCGGCCCGGCGCCCGCCAGCACGAAGAACCCGGCCACGCGGGGATTGGCGCCGAGCGCCAGGCGGAGCGCGTGGCGCCGGCCCTCGAGGTCGCCGAACCAACGCCTGTGCGTCGGCTCGGTCGCGTCGATCTCGACCACCGCCGGACCGCTGCCCCACGCCGCCGGCGGATCGCCTTCGGCCGGCAGCGTCGAGACCCGCGGCGCGCAGCCGGTCCGCAGCGTCCAGCGCTGCCAGCCCTCGCCCACCCGCGCCAGCACCACTCCGCGCGTGAACCCGAGCGAATCCATGATCGCCCCGCAGGCCGCGGCCACGTTGTCGTGCGGCCTCGCCGTCGACACCAGCAGGCGGTCGACCTGCGCCAGCAAACGATCTTCGAAGTCCTGCTGCCGGCGCTCGCGGAGGTCGCGGAGCAGCGCCACCGTCGGCGCCCCCTCCTCGCGCCCGCCCGCCAGCGACAGCTCGACCGGCAGCGGCGCCCCGTCGAGGCGGCGCAGCTCGATCTCGCCGTGCCAGTTGCCGACCCGCGCCTGCGTCAGCGCCTCGCTGAGCGCCCGCGCGACCGCCGGCTCCGCCAGCTCGAGCAGGCTGCGCCCGCCCAGGTGCGGCCCGCTCCTGGCCTCCGAGTCCTGTCCCGAAGGCAAGGGCCTTGCGGACATGTCCTCGGCGCCATGTCGAGGCCGCGCCGGCGAGGCGGCGCGTTCGGCCCCCGCGGTCCCGCGCTGGACGCCCTCGATCGGGGCGACGCCGTGACCCGCCGTCGCGTCCTCCGCGCCCTGCCGCGGCGCGGCGCGGTCGAGCCCTGCAGCCCCGCGCGGACCGCCCTCGCTGCGGGTGACGGTCTCCTGTCCCGCAGGCCAGGTCCGGGCGGACATGTCCTCGGCGCCCGGTCGTCCACCGCCCGGAAGCGTGGTCCTGCCGGCTCCGGCCGCCCGCGCCTCGACTCCTCCGCCCGCGATTCGGCCCGGCGCGCCCGCGGCCGAGCCAGGCGCCCGCGACGCCCCGTCGCGGCTCCGCTCTGCTCGCCCGTCCACGGGGCCCGCCGACCCCCGCCTCGACGGCTTCGCCGCCTGACGCTACCCCCTCCGAGGGCAATGTCCGTACGGACATGTCCTCTGCGCCAGGCCGCGCGCGCCCGCGGACGTCCCCGGCGAACAGCGCCCGCGCGGCCGGGTTGGCGTGGACGATCATCCCCGCGCCGTCGAGCAGCAACAGCCCCTGGTCGAGCGCCTCGAGGCAGCGGGCCAGCGCGCGGCCGACGTCGGCGTCTGCGACCGCTCGGGCGCGGTGAACGTCAGCAGCACGTTGTCGCTGGCGAGCTTGCTGGCCCGCACCGCGCACGGCCACGCCCGCCCGCGGCCCGGCACCAGCGTCAGCTCCAGCGAGAATGTGCCCCGCGGGTCGCCCGCGCAGCCCGGTGAAGGCCCGCCCGAACGCGCTGCGCTCGCTGGCGCGCGCGATGTAGGCCAGGAACGGCTCGCCGCTGAGGTCCGCCGCGGCGAGGCCCTCGGCGAGGCCGGGGTTGGCGGCCAGGATCAGGCCTGCGGGCGTCAGCACGGCCGCCGGCATGGCCAGGGCCGCGACGATCTCGCTGTAGGCGCCGAGCGCGCCATCGGTGCCGAGACGGACCGTCGCTTCGGCGTCGCCGAGGCGCGGCAGCGAGGTGGTTTTGGAGCCCTGGACCACGAGTGAGGCGGCATGCTTAGCAAGATCCCCGCCTGGTGCCCGGGGTCGAGATCGCGCGGCGCCGTCTCGCGCCCCTCGGTCACGCCTGCTAGTCTGCCGCGCCGATGACGCTCACCGACCCTGGCCGCCTCGCGGGAGTGCGGCTCGCCGCCACCGTCGTCCTCCTGCGCGAGCGCGCCGCCGGCGACCCCCAGGTCTTCATGCTCCGGCGCAGCGCCAAGAGCCCGTTCATGCCGGACACCCTGGTCTTCCCGGGCGGCGCGGTCGACCCCGGCGACGGCCCGGAGGGCAGCGACGCGGCCTTCGACGCCGCGGCCCGCCGCGAGTGCCGGGAGGAGGCCGGCGTGGTCCTCGACGTCCACGACCTCCACTGGTTCGACACCTGGCTCACCCCCACCGCCGAGCCGCGCCGCTACTGGGCCCGCTTCTACCTGGCCCGCCTGGCCGAGGGCGAGGCCGAGGACGCCGCCGCCGACGGCCACGAGACCCACGAGGGCCGCTGGGCCACCCCCGCCGAGATCCTCGCCGCCTGGGCCCGCGAGGAGGTCGACCTCCCGCCGCCGACGCTGTGCACCCTCATGCGCCTGGCCGACGAGCGCCGCGCCGGCCTGCTCGGCCTGCCTTCGGCCGCCGTCCACGAGCCGATCCTCCCCAAGGGCCTCCTGCAGCCCGACGCCAACGGCGAGGCCCAGCTTCGTCATCGTCCTGCCGCACGACCCCGCCTACCCCGACCTGCCCGGCGACGGCGCCCCCGCCCCCGCCCGCGTCGCCGACCTGCCGCACCGCCTCGTCCGCGCCGGGAGGACCTGGCGCCCGTGCTGACCCTCCGGTCATGGCTCCGGGGTCATGCTCGTTCGGGCATGTCCGAAGCCGCAGGTGCGAAGGGCCATGTCCCCAGCGACATGTCCCTCGATGCGCGCGCGCGAGGCTCTGTCTCGCGGGACATGTCCCCGGCGCCATCCAGTCCTGTCCATCCAGACATGTCGAAGCGGCCATCTGCCGCTGTCCCTCGCGACATGTCCCCGGCGCCATCCGTTCCTGTCCCCCGGACCATGTCCCAGCGGTCATCCACCGCTGTCCCTCGCGACATGTCCCCGGCGCCATCCGTTCCTGTCCCGCGGACCATGTCCCAGCGGTCATCCACCGCTGTCCCCCGCGACATGTCCCCGACGCCATCCATTGCTGTCCCGCGGACCATGTCCCAGCGGTCATCCACCGCTGTCCCCCGCGACTTGTTCCAAGAGGCATCCAATCCTGTCCCGCGGACCATGTCACGACTGCCCGCCGCCGCGGTCCCCCGCGGCAGGTCCGCCGCTCCTGTCCCCCGGACCATGTCACTGCGGCCATCCTCTCCTGTCCCTCACGACATGTCCTTCGCGCCATCCTCCCGACCCTCGCGGACCGTGTCCCTGCGCCCCGCGGCCTGGGCCCTCGCCCTCCTCGTCGCTTGCGGCCGCAGCGAGCCCGAGCGCCCTGCGCCCGCACCTGCGCCCGCGACCGAGCCGGCGCCGGCGACCTCCGCCGGGGCCGCCGAGCCGCCCGCGCCCGCCACTCCCGACGAGCGGCGCGTCCTCGCCTGGCTCGACCCCGACTCGCCCGCCGTCGCCTACATGCGCCTCCCGGCCGACCTCGAGCCCGAGGCGCTCGGCGAGCTGTTCGCCCTCCCGCCGCGCGCGCTGGCCCTCCTGCGCGCCCCGCTGAGCCTCGAGTCCGGCCTCGCCGCGCTGATCGGCCCGGCCGCGCCGCCGCCCGAGAAGTGGCTCGCGCGCGACCTCGTCGTCATGCAGCCGGTGCTCGCGCGCGGCCCCTACCTCGTGCGTCGACTGCTCGTCCCGCGGGCCGACGTCGAGGCCTGGCTGCGCAGCGGCGGCATGGAGGTCGAGACCGTCGAGGGCCTCGCCGTGTGGACGCCCGGGCCGACCGCGCCCGAGGCCGCCGTCGGCAGCGCCCCCGGCCTCGCCCCCGATCTGGTGTTCCCGTGGCGCCTGGTGTTCCTCGCCGACGACCTGCTCGGCGCTTCTCGCTCACCGAGATGGGCAACGGCCTCAGCCCGTTGACGGCCGCCCGCGACCTGCCGCCGTCCGAGCTCACGCGCACGATCGGCGAGGTCGTCGCCGCCGACCCGGCCCTCCTGCTCGAGCTGTACGTCCAGGGCGCCATGCTCCACTTCGATCTCAGCGACGACGTCGGGGTCGCCAAGCTGTCGCTGCGCCGCCTCGTCGAGGGCGACGCCGCCCGTTCGCTGCCCCGCCACGACGCCGCCGGCATCGACGGCGAGGTCATCCTCCAGCCGCTGGGCGACGTCGCCGAGGCCGCCGCCGCCCTCGAGGCCCGCAGCCCCGCCGGCGCCGCCACCGACGTGCTGCGCGACCTCTACAAGGCCGTCGCCTACACCCAGGACGGCCCCATCGTCCGCGGCCGCCTCCAACTCGCCGCCGACGACCTCGCGCCCCTGCGCCGCGGAGGCGGCGGGTGAGCGCCGCGCCCGGGCCCGCGCCAGCCTCCGCGAGCGAGCCGCGCATGCACGCTGCCGTCCCTTCGCCCTGCGTGAGCCAGCCGCGCGCCGAGGTCGGACCTTCGATCGTGCGCCGTCGCGCGAGCTCGCTCCGCAGGTCCCCCTGCTCCTGGCTCGCGCCATGCTCCTCGCCCTCGTCGCCTGCGGCGGCCCGCCCGTCGATCCTCGACCGGCGGCCCGACCATCGGACATGCCCCAAGCGGCAGGTCCGATCGTCCAGGCCCCCCAGGACATGTCCAAACAGACATGCCCCGAAGGCCAAGATCTCATCGGCGATCTCGAGTGGATCCCCGCCGACGCCCGCGTCGCCGGCCTGTTCGACCTCGGCGACCCCGGCGTCGACGAGGCCGCCGCCGAGCTCGCGCGCGCCAGCGCCACCACCCCGGGCATGCCGGTGGTCGCCGCGCTCGGCCTCGGCTTCCTCGGCACCCAGCTGCAGATCCTCCGCCGCCAGCTCCGCGACGCCGGGCTGACCCCGCGCGAGCTGCTCCTCCTTCACGATCCCGGCGGCGCCGTCGTGTGGATCGTCCGCGTCCGCTGCGACCTCGCCGTCCTGCAGGCCACCCTGGCGCGGGCCTGGGGCGTCACCAGCCGCACCACCGCCGCCGGACCGCTGGCCGAGCCGGACCCCGCGCGCGGCTTCCCCCACGACGTGGTGTTCCTCGCCGACGACCGCCTCGCCCTCGTCCCCGCCGGCGCCGGCGGCAAGCTGCGCCGCTGGCTCGAAGGCCAGGCCGGCCCGCCGGACCTCGGCGACCGCCGCCGCAGCGAGACCCCCGGTCAGGCGCTCGCGCGTCTCGAGCCCGCCCCCATCCGCGTCGTCCTCGCCGGCCGCGGCCTGCTCGCCGGCGACGCCGCCAGCGCCCCCCGGACCCTGCGCGCCTGGCCCGCTCGCGTCGCCCTCGACGCCACGCCTCCCTGAGCGCGAGGACGCGGAGCGCCCGCCAGCCGGCTCGAGGCCTCCGCAGCGAGCGAGCTGCCCGATCGGACAGCCCGCCGCTCCGCGCGCCGGCCGGCGGGAGTATCTCAGAACATGTCTCAAAAGGCATGTCCGAACGGACCTGCCCTCGAGAGCATGCCCGATCGATCCCGACATCGCGTGCCGCGCCCGTGACGCATCGCACCGGCGGCTCCGGGGCCGCTGCGCGCACTGGAGCTGCGGGCGCGGGCCCGCGGCCGGTGCGAGCGATGTGAACTTCGTTCGTCGGCCGTCCACCGCCCCCTGGCCCGCCGCGGCCCGTTTTCCGCCCGGGCGCGCCCACGTGGCCTGTGAGCCCCTTTGCGCGCGTCCTCGCTCAGGTATAGTGAAGAGTATGCCTGTCGATCCGGGCCCGAGTTCGTCCTCGTCCTCTGCTGTCATGTCCGTCGCCGCGGTGCTCGCGGCAGGCTCCGGTCCCTGGCCGAGCCACCCGCCCGCGCTGGCGGACGACGTCAACTCGATCGACGCCATCATCCGCGCCATGTACGCCTCGGTCTCCTTCAGCGAGGGCCGCGGCCCCGACGCCGAGCGTCTCGCCAGCCTGTGCGTCCCGCACGGCCGGCTGATCAAGGTCCACGCCAACAACATCGACGACATGAGCGTCCCCGAGTTCGTCGAGCGGGTGCAGACGCGGATCAGCGAGCAGGGCCTGCGCAGCTTCGTCGAGCGCGAGCTGTTCCGCCGCACCGAGGTGTTCGCCGGGATCGCCCACGTCTTCACCACCTACGAGAGCCGGACCGACGACGGCGGCGATCATCTGCTCTACCGCGGCATCAACAGCGTCCAGCTGCGGCACGACGGACGGCGCTGGTGGATCCTCACGATCCTCTGGACCGACGAGCGCGACGACTGCCCGATCCCCGCGGCGTATCTTCCTCGCTCATGAGCGCCGTCCGCGGCCGCTACGCCCCCAGCCCGACCGGACCGCTGCACCTCGGCAACGCGCGCACCGCCCTGCTCGCCTGGCTCGACGCCCGCGCGCGGCGGCGCCTTCGTCATGCGCGTCGAGGACGTCGACTTCACGCGCGCCCGCCCCGAGTTCGAGGCTCAGCTCTTGCTCGACCTGCGCTGGCTCGGGCTCGACTGGGACGAGGGCCCCGACGTGGGCGGTCCCTTCGCCCCTTACCGCCAGTCCGAGCGCGGCGACCGCTACGCCGGCGCGCTCGCGCGCCTCGACGTCTACCCGTGCACCTGCACCCGCCGCGAGCTGCGGGCCCTGCCGGTCACCAGCATGACCGGAGAGCCAGTGTACTCCGGGACATGTCGCAACGGACAGTCGCACCCCGGCCGTCCGGCCGCGATCCGCTGGCGCGTCCCCCCGGGCAGCGTCGGCTTCGTCGATCGCCTGTGCGGCCCGTACCACCAGGACATCGCCCGCGACGTCGGCGACTTCGTCCTGCGCCGCGGCGACGGGGCCTGGGCCTACCAGCTCGCGGTCGTCGTCGACGACGCCGACATGGGCATCACCGACATCGTCCGCGGCGCCGATCTGCTCGACAGCACCCCGCGCCAGCTCCACCTCCTGCGCGCCCTGGATCCCGGGCTGCCCGCGCCGCGCTTCGCCCACGTCCCGCTGATCCTCGGGGCCGGCGGCGCCAAGCTCAGCAAGCGCGACGGGGCCCCCGATCTCGGCGCCTTGCGCGAGGCGGGCGCCTCGCCGGCGCGCGTCCTCGCGGCGCTGGCCCGCAGCGTGGGCCTCGTGCCCTCGGGGATCCGCGAAGTGCGGCCGCACGAGCTCCTGACCGCCGTTTCGCCCGCCGATCCGCTCGCGGGCCTGGTGCCGCAGCCGCTCGATCTCGCCGCCGTGTGACCTCGCCGACCGCGTCCTCGGGCGCCTCGTGAGTCGCCCGACGTCGCCGCCGCGAAGCCTTGTCCGCGCTCTCGCGGGTCGATAAAAAACCCGAGCCCTCTCCGAGTCTCCAGCCGATGCATCGCCGCCCCTCGCCCCTCGCGTGGTTCACCGCCGCTCTCGCTCTCGCCGCCTGCAAGCCCGCAGCCTCGACCCCCGGGCCCGCCGACGCCCCGCCCGGTGGCGGCAGCGGCGGCGGCGAAGTGGCCGCCCAGTCGGCCTACGACTACCCGCTCACGCGCAAGGGCGACACCGTCGACACCTACCACGGCGCCCAGGTCGACGATCCGTACCGCTGGCTCGAGGAGCTCGACACCGACGAGACGCGCGCCTGGGTCGAGGCGCAGAACAAGCTGACCTTCGGCGTCCTCGGCGGCATCAAGCAGCGTGACGCCATCCGCACCCGCCTCACCGAGCTGTGGAACTACGAGCGCTACGGCGTCCCCTACAAGGAGGGCGGCAAGTACTTCTACAGCCGCAACGACGGCCTGCAGAACCAGAGCGTCCTCTACGTCGCCGACAGCCTCGCCGCCGAGCCGCGCGTCCTCATCGATCCCAACACCCTCTCGCAGGACGGCACCGTCGCCCTGTCGGGCACCGCGATCAGCCAGGACGGCAAGTACGTCGCCTACGGTCTCGCCGCTGCCGGCAGTGACTGGCAGGAGTACCGCGTCCGCGAGATCGCGACCGGCAAGGACCTCGACGATCACCTGCAGTGGATCAAGTTCAGCGGCGCCGCCTGGACGAAGGACGGCAAGGGCTTCTTCTACAGCCGCTACGACGCGCCCAAGGACGGCGAGGCGCTCAAGGGCAAGAACGAGTTCCAGAAGCTCTACTACCACAAGATCGGCACCCCGCAGGACAAGGACATCCTCGTCTACGAGCGCAAGGATCACCCGCAGTGGGGCTTCGGCGGCGAGGTCAGCGACGACGGCCGCTGGCTCGTCATCCGCGTGTGGGAGGGCTCGGCCGACAAGAACGCCCTGTTCGTGCACGACCTCTCGGGCGGCGTCGGCAAGAAGCCCGTCGTCGAGCTGCTGAACAAGTTCGACGCCGAGTACACCTTCGTCGGCAGCAAGGGCAGCAACCTCTACATCCAGACCACGCAGGGCGCCGCGCGCGGCAAGGTCGTCGCCATCGACGCCGCCAAGAAGGACGCCGGCGATCCGTCGGCCTGGAAGGTTTTGGTCCCCGAGGCGCCCGAGACCCTGCGCAGCGTCAGCCACGTCGGCGGCAAGCTGATCGCCTCCTACCTCAAGGACGCGCGCAGCGAGGTCCGCGTGTTCGACGAGAGCGGCAAGCCGGAGCGCGACATCACCTTGCCGGGCCTCGGCACCGCCGCCGGCTTCGGCGGCCGCGCCAAGGACGGCGAGACCTTCTACGCCTTCACCAGCTACACCTGGCCGACCACCATCTTCCGCTACGACCTCAAGACCGGCAAGAGCGAGGTCTTCCGCCAGCCCAAGGTCGCCTTCGATCCGAGCAAGTACGAGACCACCCAGGTCTTCTACACCAGCAAGGACGGCACCAAGGTGCCGATGTTCTTGACCCACAAGAAGGGCCTCGAGAAGAACGGCCAGAACCCGACCTACCTCTACGGCTACGGCGGCTTCAACGTCGCCATCACGCCGGGCTTCTCCGTCCCCGACCTGATGTGGCTCGAGCTCGGCGGCGTGCTGGCGGTCGCCAACCTGCGCGGCGGCGGCGAGTACGGCGAGGCGTGGCACGAGGCCGGCACCAAGCTGCACAAGCAGAACGTGTTCGACGACTTCATCGGCGCCGCCGAGTACCTCATCCACGAGAAGGTCACCTCGCCGGGCAAGCTCGCCATCGGCGGGCGCAGCAACGGCGGCCTGCTCGTCGGCGCCGCCATGACCCAGCGCCCCGACCTGTTCGCCGTCGCCCTGCCCGGCGTCGGCGTCATGGACATGCTCCGCTTCCACAAGTTCACGATCGGCTGGGCCTGGGTGTCCGACTACGGCTCCTCCGACGACGCCGAGCAGTTCAAGGCCCTGCGCGCCTACTCGCCGCTGCACAACCTCAAGGCCGGCACCAAGTACCCGGCCACCCTCGTCTACACCGCCGATCACGACGACCGCGTCGTCCCCGGCCACAGCTACAAGTTCGCCGCCGCCCTCCAGGCCGCCCAGGCCGGCGACAAGCCGGCCCTGATCCGCATCGACGTCCGCGCCGGCCACGGCGCCGGCAAGCCGACCAGCAAGCAGATCGAGGAGTGGACCGACCTCTGGGGCTTCGTCGTCCACAACCTCGGCATGACCCTCTGACCGCGGCTCGCCGCCTCGTGAGCCCCGCGACCTCGCCTGCGAAGTCGCGGGGCTTCGCGCGACATGCTCCTGAGGACATGCTCCAAACGGCATGCTCCAAACGACATGCCCTCATGGACATGTCCGAATCGACAGTATACGCGCCGCTCCGCCCCGGGCGTCTTCGCAGCCATCCAGGGTCGCCAGCCCCCGGCGGTCCGCATCCGCAGCCGCGGGGCCCGTGCGTTTCTCCGTAGACCTGCCGCCAGGCCCGCACGTTGGTGCGCGGGCCGTCATGCCGATCCGTCTGCGCTCCCTCGCCTGTCTCGCCGCGTTCACCCTCCTCACCACCGCCGCCGAGGCAGCGCCCGACAAGGAGCGCGAGCGCAGGGAGCCGCCCCATCGCATGAAGGCCTACGACTTCTCGGCCGAAGCGATGGCCCCGGCGCCCGCCGCCATGGGAGCCACGCCCGGCGGCGCCCAGGACATCCAGTACTTCCGCGATCGCGCCAAGGCCGGCGAGATCCCGCACCCCAACACCTTCACGCCCGAGGGTCTGTTCAGCGAGCACGACCTCCCGCTGGCGGCCGGGCGCGCCTGCGATCAGCTGCTCTGTACCGTCGGCGAGGCCACCGGCGCCGCCCTGCTGGCCCAGCCCGAGGTGCAGTACCTCGCCCAGCTCGGCTTCAGCTCGGGCCTCGATCCCAAGACCTTCAAGCGGGCCCCGCTCAACCTCGTCGCCGTCATCGACAAGTCGGGCTCGATGTCGGGCCAGCCGCTGGATCTCGTGCGCGAGAGCCTCTACCGGGTCCTCGATCAGCTCGGGCCCGACGACCAGCTCTCGATCGTCCTCTACGGCGACCGCGCCCACGTCCACATGGCGCCGACGGCGGCCAAGGACAAGCGCGCCATCGCGGCTCACATCGCCGGCATCGAGAGCGCCGGCTCGACCGCCATGGAAGAGGGCCTGCAGGTCGGCTACGACCTCGCGCGGCGCAGCGGCCACGGCTTCAAGGGCACCACGCGCGTCATGCTGTTCACCGACGAGCGGCCCAACGTCGGCGCCACCGACAAGCAGAGCTTCATGGGCATGGCGCGCGACGGCTCGCGCGGCGGGATCGGCCTGACCACCGTCGGCGTCGGCGTGCAGTTCGGGGCCGAGCTCGCCACCGCGATCAGCAGCGTGCGCGGCGGCAACCTGTTCTTCTTCCCCGACGCCGCCCGCATGACGAAGGTCTTCCGCGAGGACTTCGACACCATGGTCACGGAGCTCGCCCACGACCTCAAGCTCGAGGTCAAGCCGGCCGCGGGGCTCAAGATCGCCGGCGTCTACGGCATCCCCGGCAAGGCGATCGAGTGGGCGCCCGGCGGCGCGATCCGCCTCAGCGTCGAGACCATCTTCCTCAGCCGCAAGAAGGGCGCCATCTTCGTCGGCTTCGGCCCCGCCGATCGCAACCTGCCGACGCCCAAGGCCGTCGCCGATCGCCCGCTCGGCCAGGTCAGCCTGGCGTACACCGAGGCCGCCGTCGGCAAGCCGCGCAGCTCCGCGGTCGACCTGGTCTACAAGCCAGGTTCGAACGCCAGCGTGGGCCTCGTCCGCGGCGCGCGGCTCGTCGATCAGGCCACGGCGCTGGCCCGGGCCGCCGCGCTGCACCACGAGCAGAACGATCAGGAGGGCGCCTACCAGCTCGTCCACGCCCTCGCCTCGCTCTACCGCCAGGATCGCGACCCCGATCTCGCCGAGGAGCGCACGCTCGTGTTCGCCCTCGAGCGCTCCCTCGCCAAGCTCTCGGGTCACGCCGGCGAGCCGACGCCCGCCGCGCCGGCCGTCGATCGCGTGAGCGGCCTGCCCCCCGCCTCCGCGCCGCGGCGTTCGCCGGTCGTCACCACCGGCCCGCGCCACGACCTCCTCGATCGCATCGACCAGCCGTGAGCCGGCGCGTCGCGGCCTCCTCGGTCGTCACGACCGACTCGCGCCATCGCCTCGCCCGGCGCGTCGCGGCCTCGTCGCTCGTCACGACCGCCCCGCGCCATCGCCTCGCGCGCGCCATCGACCCGCCCCGCAAGCTTGCGCGTCGCGGCCTCGTCGCTCGTGACGACGCCGCGCGCCATGGACTTGCCCGCGAGCCCGCGCGTCGCGGCCTCGTCGCTCGTCACGGCCGACTCGCGCCAGCACCCAGCCGGCGCCCGCGAGCGGTCGCCGGTCGTCACACCCGAACGGGCCGCATCGACCCGTCGTGAGCCGCGCCTTCGTCGTCACCGCCCCTCGCAACGACCTCGACAGCCTCAACCGCGCCTCCCGTGCCGTCCGGGCCGCGTTTGCCTCGCGTCACGCGCGGCGCTACCCTCCGGCGGTGTCGTCGCGCGCAGCGCTCTTCTCCCTGTCGCTGGCGGCCTCGGCGGTGATCGGTTGCACCGGCGCCGGCGAGGCACCTTCTCCATCGGACATGTCCACAAAGACATCTCCCTCCCCGACCGCCGACGGCGCCGCCCTCGCGGGCTTCCCGCTGTCGCGCCTGCGCTTCGACCACAACCCGGTCGAGCCGCTCGTTCTGCCGACCCCGCTGTCCGAGGCCGACCTCAAGGCCCGGGGCGTGCAGAGCCACCGGGTGTTTTCGGCCACCAGCCCGCGCGTGTGGCTGTTCGTGTTCGAGTTCGCCGATCAGAACGCGATGTTCGCCGCGCTCCAGGATCCGCGCCTGCTCCTCCCCGCCGAGCCGCCGTACTACCCGGCCTCGGCGTTCACCGGCCGCTGGCTGCTGGTCACCGGCTTCCCCTCGGAGAAGCCCGTCTCGCCGGAGATGGAGGCCGCGCGCACCGTGTTCCTCGAGCGCTGGGCCGGCGAGGAGTGAGCGCGGCGCAGCGGTGATTCCGGCGCGCTCCATCGCGTCGACCCGGCCGCGCCTCCCCGATGGACCGCGGCAGCCGAGCAGCCTGGAGCCTGTCCTTCCGAGCATGCGCTTCAGAACATGTCTTTCCGAACACATGCTTCGGAACATGTCCGCGCGAGCATGCGCTGGTGAGCATGTCCGTTCGGCCAGGCGGTGCGCCACCGCCCGGGACGAAGCAGGTAGCGCGAGATCACCCGAGGACCACGCGCACCGAGCTGACCAGCCCGCGAAGCGCGTTCACCACCTCTTCGGTCGTCTCGCCCTTCACGAGCGCGTAGCCCTCGCCCTCGTAGCCGGACGCGCGCGGCTGGCCGACCTTCGGCAGCTTGCGGTCGACCACCCACGCCCCGGCGAGCTCCTGCGCCTCGGCCAGGCCCTCGACCGCGCGGACCACTTGCCCCGGGCCTTGCCCGCGGAAGAACGCCGCCCCGGCCGCGAACTGGCGCGGCGGCGCCTCGAAGCGCTCGAACACCATCAGCTCGGCCCACTTCTGCCACATGTCCACGCCATGGCAGAGGCCCATCATCGGCATCAGGTGCACGCCGGGCGGTCGGGCTGCCACCTCGCTGATCACCATCGACCCGTCGGCGCGGAGGAACCACTCCATGTGCGTGAGGGCCGTGCCGATCCCGAGGGCCTGCAGCGCGCGCACGTTGAGCGCGCGGAACGTCTGCGCGTGGGGCTGCAGCTGCTCGCGGGGCAGCATGACGCAGTACTGGATCCACGGGTTCTCGAGCACCTGCAGCGGCCCCGGCAGGTAGTAGCTCGACGAGTGCCACACGGGCTTGCCCTGGATCGTGACCGTCTCGAACGTGTGCTCCTCGCCGCGCACGAACTCCTCGGCCTGGGCCGGGTTCGACGGCGTCACGAACAGCTCGGCCAGCGCCGAGGCCAGCGACTCGTCGTCGGTCGCGCGGACCGTCGCGCGCGAGCCCAGGCCGGCCGGCGGCTTGAGCACGATCGGATACCCGACCTCGCGGACGAAGCTGCGCGCGTCCTCGGCCGAACCGATCAGCGCCTGGCGAGCCACCGGCAGCCCGGCCTCGCGCAGCTTCGCCTTCATGCGGTTCTTCTCGCGGAAGTTGCGGGCGACCGCCTCGGTCATGCCCGGGATCCCGAGCTTGTCGCGCGCGATCGACAGCGGGGTCTGCATCTGCTCGAGGAACCCGATCAGCCGGTCGACCCGGCCCCACCCGGCCTGGAACGCCTTGCCCGCGGCGATCAGCTGCTCGGCGTCGAGGCAGTCGCGGACCTGGTAGTGGCCCACCACGCGGCCGCGGTAGCGCTCGGGCAGCGTCGTCTCGGGCTCATGGGTGATGAGGCCGATCCGGACATCGGGCAAGGACGCCAGCGCGTCGAGGCACTGCAGGATGTTGGCGCTGTAGTACGGGGCGACGTAAAGGACGTGGACGGGCATGCGCGGCCGCGATCATGCCAGATCCGCGGCCGCGCGGCGACGCGCTCGCCTGCGGGATCCTCCGTCGGGCCCCGTCGGGCCCACGCCCGCGGACCGGCCGCGCTCGCGCCGGCGAGGCTGCGGAACCATGTCCCGGCTCGAAGTCGCGAGCGCGTCACCGGCGAGGCGATCCGCGGCCGACGGACCTGCCTCGACAGACAGGAGCGATCCAGGGCGACCCGCGCGCCGAGGCGGGCCCGGGCGCGACCTCCGAAGCAGCGTGAGGGCGGCGCGCCAGACATGTCCTCCGGGACAGCTCATCGGCGCGACGGGCTCGATCTCTCCTCGTCTGGGACATGTCCCGCAGGACATGACTCTTCGACAATGTCACAAAGAGCATGTCCATAAGGACATGCCGTATCTCCGGGCCCATCGCTGCGACGAGCATGTCCCGAAGGACAGCCTCCGACCAGCCGTCACCCGAGCTCGCCGCGATCGATCCGCTCGAGCGCCGCCTCGGCCGCCGTCGACTCGGCCGCGCGCAGGTTGGGGCCCTCGCCCTCGGCCAGCACCACGATCTGTCCGTCGGGGCAGGTCACCTCCGCGCGCACCCGCCACGGCGAGCGCTCGGTCGCCGGGCGGTCGCCGAGCGGCACGTAGATCGGCGGCCGGCGCCAGCGCGCCTGGGCCCACTCCTGCAGGCGGGCCTTCGCCGGCTTGCCGTCGTCGGGGCGCAGGCCGGCGAGGCGGGGCCCCAGCAGCGCCTGGAACACCGCGCCGGCGCACGCCAGCGGATCGCGGCCGGCCGCGCGGGCGTCGAGGAACGCCGCCCCGAGCACCGCCTCGGCCGCGTCGGCCAGCGACCCGTCGTGTTCGCGCAGCTCGGCCTGACGGTGGGCCACCCACAGCAGCGGACCGAGCTCGATGCGCCGCGCCGCCTCGGCCAGCGCCGGCGCCGACACCAGGCTCGCGCGCAGGCGGGTGAGCACGCCCTCCGACAGATCGGGGAAGCGGCGCCACAGCGCCTCGGTGGACAGCAGCGCCAGCACCGAGTCGCCGAAGAACTCGAGGCACGCGTTGCTCGGCCAGCCCGAGCGCCCGTGTTCGTTGACCCACGTCGGGTGGGTCAGCGCCACGCGCAGCAGCGCCGGGCGGGCGAACGCGTAGCCGAGGCGCTCCTGCAGCGGCGCCAGGCGGGCCTGGTTGTCGGGCCAGGTCGGCGCCCCGCGGCGATCGGGCAGGTCCTCGAGCAGCTCGGTCATCCTGCGGTCTCCGCGATCCAGCCGCCGCCGAGCACGCGCTCGCCGGCGTAGACCACCGCCGCCTGGCCCGGAGCGGCCGCCTGGACCGGCTCGTCGAAGATCACGGTCGCGCGGTCGCCCGCCAGCTCGAGGCGCGCGGGCGAAGGTCGGCCGCGGTGACGGATCTGCACCTCCGCGCGCAGCGCCTCGTGCTCGCCGAGCGGCGCCAGCCGACGGAATTCGGCCAGCGTCAGCGCGTGCGTCTGCAACGACGCCGCGTCGCCGACCACCACCTGGCGCTGCTCCGGCAGCACGCGCAGCACGTAGCGGGGCGACGTGCCCGGGATCCGCAGCCCGCGGCGCTGGCCGATCGTCACCCGGTGGATCCCGCCGTGGGCCCCGAGCACGCGGCCCTCCGCGTCGACCACTTCACCGGGCGCCAGATCGGCCGTGCCGAGGCCCAGCGCAGCCGCGCGCGCCTCGACCACCTCGCCGTGGTCGCGGCCGCCGACGAAGCACAGCTCCTGGCTGTCCGGCGTGTCGGCGCTCGGCAGCCCGAGCGCGCGGGCCTTCGCGCGGACCTGGTCTTTGTGCCATGTCCCGAGAGGAAACCGCACCCCCGACAGCAGCGCCGGCGGCACCGCGAACAGGAAGTAGCTCTGGTCCTTCGTCGCATCGACCGCGCGCAGCAGCGCCCCCTCTTCGAGGCGCGCGTAGTGGCCGGTCGCCAGCGCCTCGGCCCCGAGCGCGCGGGCGCGGGCCACCAGCGGCCCGAACTTCACGTGCTCGTTGCAGCGGACGCACGGGTTGGGCGTGCGGCCGCGGGCGTACTCGCGGGCGAAGTCGTCGATCACGTGGGCCGTGAAGCGCTCCTGCTCGTCGACCGTGTAGTGCGGGATCCCCAGCAGCGCGCACACGTCTCGCGCCTGATCGATCTCCGCGGGCGAGCAGCACGACCCGCCGCGGCCCTCGCGTTCGTGGCCGCTCGCGTCGTACAGGCGCATCGTCAGGCCGACCACCTCGTGGCCCGCCTCGACCAGCAGCGCCGCCGCCACCGATGAGTCGACCCCGCCGGACATCGCGCACACGATCCTCATGACGGCGTCACCTCGCGCCAGTCGCCGCCGCCCTCGGCCCCGCGGACGCGCGCGATCGCCTCGGGCAGCGCCGCCAGCAGCGCGTCGATGTCGTCCTCGGTGTTGCCCGCGCCGAGCGAGATCCGCAGCGCCGAGCGGGCCGCGGCCGGCGTCAGCCCGAGCGCCAGCAGCACCGGTGACGGCTCCGGCGTGCCCGAGCTGCAGGCCGCCCCGTACGACACCGCGATCCCGGCGAGGTCGAGGTTCATCGCCAGCAGCTGGCCGTCGCAACCTTCGAACCCGACGCTGACCGTGTTGCCGACCCGGCGCTCGCGGTCGCCGTGGACTGTCGCATCGGACATGTTCGCAAGGCCAGCCCGCAACCGATCCGCGAGCGCGACCACGTGGGCGTGGCGGGCCGGCAGCTCGGCCGCGGCGAGCTGAGCCGCGAGGCCGAAGCCGGCGAGGTTGGCGACCGGCTCGGTGCCGGCTCGGCGCCCGCGCTCTTGCTGTCCGCCGAGGAGCAGCGGGTCGAGCGCCAGCCGGCGGCGGTGGACCAGCGCGCCGACCCCCTTCGGGCCGTAGATTTTGTGGCTGCTGACGCTGAGCAGGTCGAGATCCCAGGCACGGAAGTCGACGGGCAGCTTGCCGAAGGCCTGAACGGCGTCGCAGTGGACCAGCGCGGTCGGCGCGACTTCGCGCACGACCCGGACCAGCCCCGGGATGTCGTAGGCGTTGCCGAGCACGTGATTTGCGGCTGCGAGCGAGACAACTCCGGTCTCCGGGTTCGCCCGAAGGGCGGCGCGCAGCGCGTCGGCCTCGATTCGGCCCTGGGCGTCGACCGCGACCAGCGCCAGCGGGTGCCCCTCACGCTGCAGGCGGCCCGCCGCGGCCAGCACCGCCGGGTGTTCGAGCGGCGACGTGAGCAGTCCGCAGGGGCGTCCGGCGGCCCGCAGCGCCCTGGCAGCGCCGATCAGGGCCAGGTTGTCGGCCTCGGTGCCGCCCGACGTGAACGTCACCTCGAGGGCCTCGGCCCCGAGGGCCCGGGCGACCGCGCGGCGCGCCTGTTCGACGGCCGCCCGGGCGCGCTGCCCGGTGCTGTGGACGCTGGCGGGGTTCCCTTGAAGGAGGGGATCCGCCAGCGCGGCGATAACAGCGTCCCGAACCCGGGGATCGAGGGGGGTCGTCGCGTTGTGGTCGAGGTAGCGCACCCACGGCGGCTATAGCACGAGGCCCGGCGCGTGGAGCCCCGGTTACGCCGGCTTGTTGACGTGATGGGCTCCGGCGTTGAATCATCACAGCGCGTGAGTCTCCTCGGGACCATGATGGTGAGAGCGGGCCTGCTCTCCGACGAGCAGTTAGCCGCGGTACAGGCCACGAGCGCCGAGCGCAAGCTCTCCTTCGTCGAAGCTCTGCTGACGCACAGCTTCGCCGATGAAGACAGCGTCGTCGGCTTTCTTCACAGCAAGCTGATGATCCCCAAGGTGGGCGCCAGCATCCTCGACGGCGTCGACCGATCCGCGCTCGATCGGATCCCCGGAGAGCTGGCCGCGCGCCACGCCGTGCTCCCGATCTCGAGCGACGAGACCGGCAACCTCACGCTGGCGATGGTCGACCCGACCGACATGAAAGCGGTCGACGCCATCTCGGCGCACACCGGCGCGTACCTGGTCCGCGCCGTCGCGCCGCTGCGGGTCATCCGCTCCTCGATCGCGCATCACTACGGCATCCCGGCGCCCACCCTGCCCTCGCTGCAGGCGACCAAGCCGGCCACCGCCGCGACCCCGGCCGCGGTCATCCCCGCCAGCGGATCCGCACCTGTCCCTGGGGCCAGCCAGAGCCGCGCCGCTCCGGCCGCGGTGATCAACGTGCCGACGGTGACTCCGCCCACGGTCGGCGCGCCCTCGAACGGAGCGCCGGTGGTGCCGACTCCGCCGGTCGTCGAGCCGCCGGCCGTCGGGGTCGTCGCCGGCCCGAACGCCGCGCGTCCCTCCGCGCCCAGCGGCGCCGCGATCCGCCCCGCCGCCGTGCTTCAACCGTCGGCCGTCCTCATGCCCGGCGCCCCGCGCCCCGCCGCGGTCCTGCCGGCGGCAGCCTTCGCGCCCTCGCCGTACGGCATCCCGCCGCAGCCGGCCGCGACCGCGGCGGCGCCCACCGTCACCGCGCCCGCGAGCGCACCTGTCCCTTCGGTCAGCCCGCCCGCGAGCGCGCCTGCCCCTTCGGTCAGCCCGCCCGCGAGCGCACCTGCCCCTTCGGTCAGCCCACCCGGCAACGTCACCCAGCAGGCCGGCTCCTCGAGCCTCGCCGCGGCGCTCGCCGCCACCCCGGCCTCCGCCACCCCGCCCGCGGGCAACGTCACCCAGCCGGTCGGCGCGTCCAACCTGACCGCGCCGCCGGCCGCCGCGGCCACACCTGTCTCTTCGGCCAGCCCTGCTCCGGGCAACGTCACCCAGCCGTTCGCCTCCTCGAGCATCACCGGGCCGAACCCCGCCGCGCCGGTGCCCGCCACGCAGAGCTCCACGTCCAGGTCGATCTCGGGCAGCATCCCGCGCGAGCCCGACTCCGTGAGCCCCGTGTCCGCGGCGCCCACGCTACCTGTCCCTTCGGCCAGCCCTGAATCGACCGCCGCCGAGCCGGCCGACGGCAAGACCGTCCCGGTGTTCTCCGGCGCGATGGCGACCTTGCGCCCCGCCGAGGAGGTCGACACCTCGCGCGGTCGCACCGAGCCCGGCACCGAGAGCGCCGCCGAGACGCTGTCCGGCGCCGCCCGTAACGCCGACGATCTCGACATCCCGCTCGACGACCTCGAGTCCGACCGCGGCGGCGCCTCCGAGTCCACGACCGGCGAGGCGACCTTCGACGCCGCCAAGACCCAGACCTGGATCCCGCCGAGCTTCACCGCCGCCAACGAGATCATCCCGCTGTCGCCGGAGGCGTTTCACCGCCTGCTGCCGCGCTTCGCCACCGTCAAGTCGCGCGACGAGGTCACCGACCTGCTGCTCGACTTCCTCGCCGAGGGCTTCTCGCGGGTCATCATGTTCGTCCACGTCAAGGGCGAGATCCGCGGCCGCGACGCCCGCGGCGAGGACCTGCTCGTCGAGGCCGTGCGCCAGATCCGGATCCCCGCCGGCGGCCCCTCGGTGTTCTCCGGCGTGATCGAGCGCCGCTCCCCCTACTTCGGCTCGATGCGGACCGACACCCCGATCGACGCCGCCTTCTTCTCGGCGCTCGGCGGCGTCGAGGGCGTCATCCTCGTCCTCCCCGTCCTCCTGCGCGAGAAGGTCCCGCTGATCGTGTTCGCCTCGGGCTCGAGCAACCCCGTCGACCCGCGCAGCCTGCACGAGCTGACCCACGAGGTCGCCGCCGCCCTCGAGCGCATCATCGTGATCGAGAAGGCCCGCGGGAAGTAATCCGCCTGTCCCGGGCGCCATGCTCGAACGAGCATGTCCGAACGCGCCTGAGCGATCGGACATGCTCGAAAGCACATGTCCCGAAGCTTTCGCCGCCAGGGACCTGCGTCACCGAGACTCGCGGTCGCCGACGCTGCCCTTCGAGCGCGGTCGTCGGCGTTCGTGATCACGCCGAGTACACCCGCGGCGCGCTCATGAGCCGCGTCGAGCGCCCGTCACCGATGCTGCCCTTCGAGCGCGGTCGTCGGCGTTCGTGATCACGTCGAGTACACCCGCGAGGCGCTCATGAGCCGCGTCGAGCGCCCGTCGCCGACGCTCTCACGAACCGCTACGAGCGTGCCGCGACGAGGCCGCGTCGAGCGCCCGTCGCCGACGCTCTCACGAACCGCTACGAGCGGGCCGCGTCGCGGCTGCGTCGAGCACCCTGCGACAGCGCTTGCCCGCCTCACGCGAGCGGCTTGCCGACGCGCGCGCAGTGGCCGAGGTGGGCCTTGAGGTACTTGCTGGGCAGCTCGCGGGCCAGATGGCCGCCGAGGCGGGCGCTGATGGCGACCAGGCGATCGAGGTCGATGCCGGTGCGGCAGCCCATCCCGTGCAGCATGTACACCACGTCCTCGGTCGAC
Organism: Nannocystis pusilla; assembly: GCF_026626665.1. Lineage (GTDB taxonomy): Bacteria > Myxococcota_A > Polyangia > Nannocystales > Nannocystaceae > Nannocystis > Nannocystis pusilla. The sequence goes on along the minus strand of NZ_JAPNKE010000002.1, from coordinate 2,565,552 downwards.
ACGTTGCCCGACGCGCCGGGCGCGTAGGGGCAGCCGCCGAGGCCGCCGATCGCCGAGTCGACCGTGCGGATCCCGAGCTGCAGCGCCACCGTGATGTTGGCCAGCGCCGTGCCGCGCGTGTCGTGGAAGTGGACCGCCAACTGGTCGAGCCGGATGTCCGCGTGCAGCAGGCCGTCGAGGATGTACTCGACCTGGCGCGGCGTACCGACCCCGATCGTGTCGCCGAGGCTCAGCTCGTAGCAGCCCATGTCGAGCAGGCTCTTGCCAACCCGCAGCACCTGTTCGAACGGCACCTCGCCCTCGTAGGGGCAGCCGTACACCGTGCTGACGTAGCCGCGCACCGTCATCCCGCGCGACCGCGCCTCGGTGACCACCTCGCGGTAGGTCGCCAGCGCCTCTTCCGTGGTCTTGTTGATGTTCTTGCGGTTGTGCGTCTGCGACGCCGCCATGAACACCGCGATCTCCTGCATGCCCGCGCGCGACGCCGCGTCGAGGCCGCGGAGGTTCGGCACCAGCGCGCTGTAGGTGACGCCGGGCTTGCGACGGATACGGGTCGCGACCTCCATGTGGTCGGCGAGCGCCGGGATCCAGCGCGGGTTGACGAAGCTCGTCACCTCGATGCGCTTCACGCCCGCGTCGACCAGCCCCTCGATCATCTCGATCTTGCGGTCGGCCGACAGGATCGTCGCCTCGTTCTGCAGCCCGTCGCGCGGTCCGACCTCGTAGATCGAGACCTCCGCCGGCATCGACCCGAACAGGCGCGTGGGCTCGACGGTATCGGTTCCGGAGGGTCGTACGGACGAATCAGTCACTGGCCTTGCTCCCGGGCGCCTCGGGGCGCAAAAGCTCGAAGCGATCCGTCGTGCGAGTGTACGCGATCCCGCCGAGGCGGCCGATCGACTGCATTGCCCCGCGTCGATGGGCAGCAGGCGGCCGCGCGCGTCGCGACGGAGCAGCTCGCTGGCGACGGCGAAATGAACCACTTCGGCCACGACCAGCGTGGCCGACGGTTTGCCGGGGGCGCCGCCCCCCAGCGGAAGCGCGTGGACGAGCTTGCACTCGAGACAGGCCAGAGCCCCGGCCACTCGCGGAGGCGCAACGACCGCAGCCGACTCGGCCGCGATTCCGCACGCGTCCCACTCGGAGGTCTCGGGCGGAAACGCCGCCGACGTCGCGTTCATCGCCTCCGCGTGCGCGTCGGTGACGTGGTTTATCACCATCTCACGGGTCGCCAGCACGTTGGCCAGCGTGTCCTTCATGCGCCCGTCGGGCCACCACGCCACGCTGAACACCACCATCGGCGGCCGCGAGCAGACCGCCTGGTAGTAGCTGAACGGCGCCAGGTTGCGGCGGCCCTCGTCGCTCACGCTCGACACCCACGCGATCGGCCGCGGCGCGACCAGGTCGGTCATCAACCGGTACGTCTCGGCGGCGCCGATGCTCGGCGCGGGGATCTCGGTGTGGACGGGGATGCTCCTGTGATTAGCAGAAAAGCCGCTCGACCTTCCGCGCGAGCCCCGTCTGGACCCTCACATCCGCGCCCCAGACTTCACCTGACCGAAGGGACAGACTCCGCCGCGCCGCGCACGAAGCCTCGCGCGTCGTCCTCGACCGTGCGGAACACCACCAGCATCCCCCGGTTCGACATCGTGTAGAAGCGGCCCAGTTCGCCGTCGTACACCGGCGGACCGGAGATCCCGCTGCCGGTGTTGAGGTTGGCGAGGAACTCGCCGGTCTCGACGTCGTAGGCGAGCAGGCCGTCGTCGGAGTGAGCGATGAACGCGATGTCACCGACGATCAGCGGCGTCTGCACGAACCCCGGGTTCAGCTGCTGACGCCAGCGCACGCGGCCGCCGTGCTCGAGCGCGAAGACCCCTTCGAGCGCCGAGGCCACGATCATGAGCCCGCGCGGACCGGCGGCCACCGAGCCCGCCCCGCGCAGCGGCCGGTACCACCGCTGCAGCCCGTCGCTCAGCGCCAGCCCGTACACGCCCGTGCTCTGCCCGGTGACTACCAGCTCGCCGCGGTCGGTGAGGATCAGCGGCGTGCCGTCTGCGTCGACGAAGTCCCCGCCCGCCGGCGGCGCCACGTTCGCCAGCCACATCGGCTCGCCCGACTGAGCCCCGATCGCCGCGACCTTGCCGTTGCTGAAGCCCGTGAAGATCGTCCCGCTCGGCGGACTCGACGGACCGCCGGTCGAACCGTTCCCGGCCGCCTCGCCGCTCTTGCCGCTGGGTGCCCCTGCAGCCGGTGCAGCCGCACCGCTCGCAGGCGTCGCGCCCGTCCCAGCCGCACCGCTCGCAGGCGTCGCGCCCGTCGCAGCCGCACCACCCGCAGCCGCAGCGCCCGTCGCCGTCGCACCACCCGCAGCCGCAGCGCCCGTCGCCGGCGCAGCCCCGCTCGGTGCACCGCTGCCCGCGACGGCCGCATCGTCGCCCTCTGCGGGAGCGTCGCCGCTGGTCTCCGCCTCTTCGTCCTCGGCGGCGCCGCCCTCGCCGAGCACCGCCTCCGCCGAGATCCCGCTGGCGCTCGCGGCCTGGTCCGGCGCCTGCGTCACCTCGGCTTCGAGGAACGACAGGCCCGCGTGCCCGTGGACCGTGAACTCGGTCGGATACGGCTGCTCGTACTGCCAGCGCCACGCCCCCGTGGTCAGCTCGAGCGCGAACACCTGGTCGCGCGAGTTGACGACGAACACCGTGCCCCCGCGGACCAACGGCTCGTTGCGGATCGTCCCGAGCGTCGAGTAGCTCCACCGCGTCTTGCGGGTGTCGAGCTCGATCGCCAGCAGGTCGCCGTTGTCGGTCCCGAGCAGCATCAGTTCGCCGTCGGCCGCCAGCTTGGGCACGCTCGAGATGGCCCCGGGGAACTGCTGCTCCCACACCACCTCGCCGGTCTCCATCGACAGCGCCAGCAGCGTGCCCGCGCGCGTGCCGACGTAGATCAAGCGGCGGCCCGGATCCGGCGCAACGCCGGCGAACTCGTCGGGGTTGAGCACGCCGTAGTCGTGCAGCGCGATCTGCTGCACCCGCGCCAGCTCGAGGTTCGCGCGCGCGCCGGGCGTCAGCTCCGGGTGCGGCATGACCGTGCGGGTCTCGCCCGCGCATGCCCCGAGGGACATGGCGAGAGCGACATGTCCCCAGAGACAGTGGGCACGGGCCGCGCGCGTCACGGGGTCGGCGCTCCCGGTGCGTCCATCATCTGGATCGGCGACTCGGGCGCCGGCTGACCGGCGAGCGCCTGCGGATCGAGCTCTTCCAGCCGCTTGCGCACCTCGTTCTGGGCGATCGACGGCTGCTGCAGCGGGTACTCGGCGATGTACTGACGATAGACCTCGAGCGCGGCCTCGGTCTTGCCCTGGCGCTCGAGGATGCGGCCCTTCTGCCACAGCGCCATGTCGCGGTAGAACGCGCCCTTCTGCCCGGCCAGCGTCTCGAGCTCGGCGAGCGCTCCGTCGAGGTCGTTCTGGGCCTCGCGCGCGAATGCCAGCCCCTCGCGGGCGGCGTACAGCAGCGGGTGACCGGCGCCGGCCTTGCCGAGGAACTCGCGGTACAGGGCCTCCGCGCCGGCCGGATCACCCGCGCGCAGCAGCCCCGACGCCCGCACCAGCGCGCCGACCTGCGCCGCGTCCGTGCCGGCCGCCGACGCGTCGAGCTCGTCGAGCGCCTTGTTGACCGCCGCCGTCCGCTCGGCCTCGTCCTTGACGATGGGCGCCACCGGCTTGCCCTTGTTGGCCCCGAGCAGCAGCGCCGGGTCGCCGACCTCGGCCTCCGACTCGTAGCGAGCCGCCGTCGCCAACTGGCGCGTCGCCGTCGCCGACGCCGTCTGCCGGCTGTTGAAGATCACGATGATGCCGACCAGCACCGCCAGCGCCGCGATCACGCCGCCGATCACGAGGCCGCTGCGCGCCTTGGCGGTGCGCCCTGCTTCCTTCACGCCGGTGACGAACGCGTCCTCCGTCGGGCCCACGTCGCCGCCGCGGCGCTTGCTGCGGCTGTGGTCCCACGTCGGCAGCTCCATGCGCACGCCCTGCCCGGTCGCCGGCGCCTTGTCGTCTTCGCTCACCGGGGCTGTCTACCGGGCCGTGACCGCTTTGTCCACCATCGCCGCCCAGGCCGGCCCCGGGCCCGCGCCTGACCTCTCTCGCAGCCCCCGCCGCGCCCCGCGCAGGCGCCTGCGACCCCTCCGGAGGCCCCTGCCGCCCCCTGCGCCAACGGCGCAGTCCGCGACCGTCCGTCCCCGACTCCTCCGGTGCTGCCGGCCCGTCGACCGCGCGGGCGTGTCTGTCCCGCTCTCATCCGGCCCCGCCGGCGGCACTGGCGGACATGTCCCAAGATACATGTCCTCCTAGCTGTCCCGTCTGCGCTCGTCACCCTGGCCGCGCAGGCGCGCCTCTTTGCCGCCCACGTCGCAGCCCCTCCCCTCGCCCCATGCGCCCACGCCGCCGACATGCTAACGTGATCTCGTGGCGGACCCCGACATCCGCAGCCAGGACCCCGACGCCTCCTCAGGGGTGCCGATCGGCATCCTGCTGGTGACGTTCAGCGTGCCCATACTGATCGCTGCCGCCCTGGAACCGCAGTTCCGCGCGTTGTTCGACGAGCTGCAGTCCGGCCTGCTGTTCGGGCTCTGCGCCGCCGGAGTGGGCATCGCCTTCCTCGCCGTCGGCCTCGCCACCCCCGAGTTCGTCCGTCGACCGCAGGAGGACGGCAGCCTGCACCTCTCGACGCGCGGCACCACTGGATCCGCGGTGCTGTTCCTCTGCTTCACCACCGCGCTGTTCGTGGCCACGCTCGCATGGACAGGCGTCACGCACGCGAGCTGGCCGCTCGTCTTGCTCGCTGTCGCCACGTTCGTCGGCTTCACCCGGGAGGCGTGGTCGTACTTCACCTGCGTCGAGCTGGAGCTCCGCCCCGGCGAGCCACGGCCGGGTCAAGCGGTCGTCGTGCGCTGGCACGTCTCGAGCCCCGCGAGCACGTCGAACCCTCGCGCCGCGCTGATCGCCGAGGCTCGCGCCGAGCAACCCCACGGTCGACACCCCCGGATCGAACGCCGCCACGTATTTACGCGCCACTTCGACGCGAACGGCGAGCTGGCCCTCCCCGCCAAGGTCGTCCCGTCGCACTTCGGGCGCGCCTACGCGATCGCATGGCGCCTCGAGCTGGCAGCCGACATGTCCTTTGGACCAGGTTTCTCCTTCTCCCTCCCGGTGCGGGTCCGCGGCGCCGCGCCCGGCGACCTGCCCGCGCGCGACGACGCCTTGCAGTCGCCCACGGGCGCCTGCGAGCCGGTCATCACGCTCCGAGGCGGTCACCACACGTTCGCGCCCCACGAACCGATCACCGGCGAGATCACCTGGGAGCGGCCCACGGCCCCGCGTCGCGCCGTGCTGCGCCTGCTCTGGCGCGTCCACGATGAGCACGGGATCGCCTGCCGGATCGCCGTCGCCCGCCTGCCGCGGGTCGTGGTCCAGGGTGATGACGATCCTTACCGCGGCGCCCGTGAGACCGAAGAGAGCGGCGTCCCGCTGGCCGCGAGCGAGCGCCGGCGCTTCCATTTCCTCGCCCCCGAATCCCTCCCACCTACGTCGGCTCACTGTTCCGCATCGACTGGTGCCTCGAGCTCGAAGTCGACGACGAGACCTGCCGCATCGACCTCGTCCTCGGCCCCGGCCGTGCGGCTCTGGGAGACCCTGGCGCCCGCGAATCGACGATTCACCCCCGCTCGTCGTCCCCCCTCGACGCCTGACCGTCGATGAGCTGTCTCGACGGTCAGCCCGACGGGACGGCCCCCCCAGCACCGCATCGGGCTGTCTCGAAGACAGCTCTCCTCCGGCCCGCCGGACGTGCCGTTCGCCCGCCCCTGACGCGAGCGACCTCGCGATCAGCTGGACGCCGAGGTGTACCCGCGCACCGATCGCACCCACGCCAGGCGGGCCAGCACCAGCAGCGTCGCGCTCACGGCGGCCAGCTCCGCGACTGTCCCCCAGGACAGGCGGCCGAGCAGCGCCTCGGCCGGGTAGCTCGTCATCACCAGCAGCGGGATCACGAACGTGAACAGCAGCCGCAGCGCCGGCGGGAACACCTGCGCCGGCCAGCGACCGAAGTCCATCAGCGCCTCCATCACGTGCGTCAGCGCCTGCAGCTGCAGCGCCCGGAACGACGCGCACAGCACCAGCACCCCGAACGCGTACAGCGCCATCAACCCCGCCGCCCCGGTCGCCAGCCCGGCCAGCAGCCCCGTCGCGGTCACCTCCACCTCCCCGAGCCACAGCCCCGCGATCACCAGCACGAGCCCGCCCAGCACCTCCACCAGGTGCCACGGATGGAACGCGCACGTCAGGCACAGCACCAGCCCGTCGGCCGGCCGCAGCAGCACGTAGTCGAGCGTCCCCTTGAGGATGTGCGTCATGCTCTCGCGCAGGGCCGGCTGCAGCAGCGCCGTGAACAGCCCCGACAGGATCGTGAAGCAGCCCGTCAGCACCACCAGCTTCCACCGACCCCAGCCCTCGACCGCGCCCAGGTGATCGACCGCCACGAACAGCGGCGCGATCCCGATCACGCTCCAGAGCAGCCCCAGCAGCCCCTCCGTCCAGAACCCGAGCCGGTACTGCAGCGCCGTCAGCGTGCTCATCTCGAGCTGGGCCGCCACCAGCCGCCCGTAGAACAGCAGCCGCGGGACCTGCCGCGCCGACGCTCCGGCGCTCACGCCCGCCCCCTCGGCGGATCGAACGGACATGTCCTCGAGGGCATGTCCGTTCCGCCTGTTCCGCCCTCTGCGGCGGCGCGCCCCAGTATGTCCGCGGGGACATGTCCTTTCGCGCTCACGTCCCGACCCCCTCGTACGCTCGCACCCCGCGGCGCCACAGCACGGCGGCCAGCGAGCCGAACGCCGCCACCCACAGCGCCTGCAGCAGCAGCCCGTGCGTCGCCGCGGCCCCGGTCGCGCGACCGATCGCCAGCTCGACCGGGAACCCGAGCGACGCGTGGAACGGCAGCGCGCGCACCACCTCCGCCAGGCCTGCCGGGTACAGGCTGGTCGGCACGGAGGCCCCCGACAGCACCAGGTACAGCCCCAGCCACACCTCGAACAGCGCCGTCGACTCGGTGACCCAGAACGCCAGGCAGCCGATCGCCACGTGGACCGCCAGGTTCAGCAGCCAGGCCAGCGCCAGCGACAGCCCCAGCAGCGCCAGCGAGCCCGGGCTCGGCCACACCAGCCCGCCGGCCAGCACCAGCACCACGACCCCGATCGGCAGCGCCAGGGCGCAGCGGATCGGCAGCGCCGCCAGGTTCTGGATCGCGTGGTACAACATCGGCGACATCGGCCGCATCAGCAGCGTGTTCAGGCCGCCGTCGCGGATCTGCCCCGACAGCTCCCACACCACCCAGCTCGCCGTGAACTGGCGGAGCAGGAACGCCGCGACGAAGTACGCCACGAAGTCCGGGCGGGCGTAGTCGCCGATCGGGCCCCCCGCCGCCAGCCCCGACCACAGCGCCAGCGACACCAGCGGGAACGTCGTCGTCAGCACCCACATCAGCATCGACACCCGGTAGGCGATCGCCTCCGCCAGGCTGATCCGCCACACCGCCGCGATCACGCGCCCCAGTTGGCCTGCTCGCTCGGACATGCTCCTTCGCACATGTCCTTCTGTACCTGGCGCTTCGCGCATGCCCGATCGCTCAGCCGATCTCGGCCGCCTCCTCGCGCCCGAACAGCGCGCGCATCACCTCTTCGAGCGGCGCGTCCTGGACCGCCAGGTCCTGCGCCTCCGGCAGCGCCACCAGGGCGCCGACCACCTCCGGCACCCGCTCGGGCGCGACGTCGAGGACCAGCCGTCCGCCCTCGCGCAGCACTACGCGCCCCATCGCCGTCGGGTCGTCCGGCAGCGCCGCCGCCCGCACCGAGACCCGCCGCAGCGGCCGGATCTGCCGCCGCAGCGCCTCGATGCTGCCGTCGAAGCGCAGGCGGCCGCCGTCGATCACCAGGATCCGCGGGCACAGGGCCGCGACGTCCTCCATGTAGTGCGACGTCAGAATCACCGTCGCCCCGTGCTCCGCGTTGTAGCGGCGGATGAACTCGCGGATCCCGAGCTGCATCGACACGTCGAGCCCGATCGTCGGCTCGTCGAGGAACAGCACCTGCGGCCCGTGCAGCAGCGCGGCCACCAGCTCGCACTTCATGCGCTCGCCGAGGCTGAGCTGGCGCACCGGCCGGCGCATCACCTCGCCGACGTCGAGCAGCGCGGTCAGCTCTTCGAGCCGGCGCTTGTAGTGGGCCGGATCGATCTCGTAGACCACGCGGTTGAACTCGAAGTTGTCGATCGCCGGCAGGTCCCAGCTCAGCTGCCGCTTCTGGCCCATCACCAGGCTGACGCGGCGCAAGAACTCCGGCCGGCGCTCGCTCGGCGTGAAGCCTGCGACCTCGACTTGCCCCGCCGACGGAACGATGAGGCCCGCCAGCATCTTCAGCGTCGTCGTCTTGCCGGCGCCGTTGGGCCCGAGGAAGCCGACGCGCTCGCCCGGCGCCAGCGAGAACTCGAGGTCGCGCACCGCCTCGACCACGCGGTACTCCCGCCGCACCAGCGCCCGCAGCGCGGCGCGCAGCCCGGCCTCGCGCCGCGGCACCGAGAACCGCTTGCACAGCCCCTCGACGCGCACCATCGCCGCCGTCATGCCTTGCCTCGCCGCGCCACCTGTTGCAGCGGCACGAAGGTTCCGACCTTCGTGCACGCGTTGAGGCCGAAGCTGCGGCACACGTCGGGCCGCGCCACGTGCACCGTGCAACCCGCCGCGAAGAAGCGGCACGGCCGATCGCCCAGCGTGAGGTAGCCGGCGACGTCGTCCGCCTCGTCCTCGCCACCTTGCCGCGGATACAGCTTCAGCCCGGGGATCGTCGTCCCGACGTGGCGCGCCAGGCGGCGCGCGTCGGTGCGGGTGATCGGCACGCGCAGGCTGGTGCAACACGTGCCTGCGCAGCTGTGACACAGCGTCAACGCCCGGGTGACGGCGCCCGTTTCCGGATCCACCGAGCTCTGCTCGGTGAGCGCGGTGACCGGGATCTTCGCCGCGCGCATGCGATTGGCCAGGCGCTGCAGCGCGACCAGGGGCACGTGGCCGACGTTCAGGTTCATCAGGGGCCCGAGGGGGTCGCGCGGCGGCATCGTGGGGGCTGTAGCGCACCTTGGAGCGCGACGCGAGCCTCGCCGCCGCCCGCCCCCGTCCCGGCTCGCGGACGCGCGCGGACTTGCTCCGATGGGAGTCCCTGGCTAATCTCCTCCTCCGATCGCATTTCTCAGGTACCGTGAGACCCGCTCTCACGGTCGAGGAGGCCGCCCCCGTGTCATTCAACCAGCAACAGCAGCCGTATTACGCCGACACCGCCACCCCCCAGGCCGCCCTCGCGGGCCGCGCCAAGTTCATCGAGCGCACGTACATCCACCTCGCCGGCGCGATCGCCCTGTTCGTCGCCCTCGAGTTCGTGCTGCTCCGGACCCCGGCGACCCTGAAGCTGGCGATCCAGATGACCGGCAGCCCGACCAGCTGGCTCGTGGTCCTCGGCCTCTTCATGCTGGTCGGCACCGTCGCCACCCACCTGGCCCAGTCGGCCCGCTCGAAGCCGATGCAGTACCTCGGCCTCGGCCTCTACGTGGTCCTCGAGGCGGTCATCTTCCTGCCCCTGCTGCTCGTCGCGCAGATCTACAGCGGCCCCGAGAACAACATCATCCTCACCGCCGGCGTGACCACCCTGGCCACGTTCGCCGCGCTGACCGGCATCGTCCTCGCCACCAAGCGCGACTTCTCGTGGATGCGCTCGGCCCTGATGATCGTCAGCTTCGGCGTCCTCGGCCTGATCGTCGCCAGCCTGCTGTTCGGGTTCACTCTCGGGCTCGGCTTCACGATCGGCATGATCATCCTGGCCGCCTGCTACATCCTCTACGACACCTCCAACGTGGTGCATCACTACGAGGAGGATCAGTACATCTCCGCCGCGCTGGCCCTGTTCGCCTCCGTCGCGCTGATGTTCTGGTACGTCCTCCGCCTGCTCATCTCGCTCAACCGCGAGTGAGCCCCGCGCATCGCAGCGCCCAAGCGGGCGCGGGTTCCCCCCGCGCCCGTTTCGCTTTCTCCGCCCGCCTGCGGTCGGTTCGCCGTCTGCGCCGCGATCGGTAGCCACGTGCACCACGATCGCGGTCCCGACGCGCCGCGCATCGCCTCGCTCCGCGAGGCCACGTGCGCCCCGATCGCGGCGCCGACTCACTTCTTCGCGCTTAGGCCGTCCTCGTCGAACCGCTACAATACGTCGTCTTGTCCCGTCTCCTCGTCGCCCTCGCCGCGCTCACCGTCACGGCCTGCTCCGGGCCTCCGCCGGCGACGCCGACCGTCACTCCGCCGGCCACAGTCGTGCAGCTCCCCGCAGTCCCCCAGCCCGGCCGCGATCCGCACTCGTTCGCCCGCCCCGACGAGGTCCGCGTCGACGCCGTCGAGCTCGACCTCACCGTCGACTTCGACGCCCACGTCCTCCGCGGCAGCGCCACCCTCGCGCTCACCCGCACCGTCGCCGACGCCCCGCTGGTGCTCGACACCCGCGATCTGACCATCGAGCGGGTCGAGGCGCGCCTGCCCGATCGGACAGACTGGGTAACCACCACCCACGCGCTCGCCGGGCCGCACCCGATCCTCGGCCAGGCCCTCACCATCGACCTCCCGCCCGGCGCCGACCGGGTGCGCGTCCACTACCGCACGAGCCCTGCAAGCACCGGCCTGCAGTGGCTCGCGCCCGAACAGACCAGCGATCGCGCCGGCCAGTTCCTCTACACCCAGTCGCAGGCGATCCACGCCCGCTCGTGGGTGCCCTGCCAGGACAGCCCGGGGATCCGCGTCACCGTCGCCGCCAGGATCGCCGCGCCCGCGCCGTACCGCGCGGTCATGGCCGCCGAGGAACTGGCTCACGAGACAGGTCCGAACGGACATGTCCTTCGGACCTTCAAGCTCGACCAGCCGATCCCCGCCTACCTGCTCGCCCTCGCCGTCGGTCGGCTCGAGTCGGTCCAGATCGGCCCGCGCACGGCCGTGTGGGCCGAGCCCGGCGTGCTCCCGCGCGCCCGCGCCGAGTTCGCCGACCTCGAGGCGATGCTGACGGCCGCCGAGGCGGCGGTGGGCCCGTACCGCTGGGGCCGTTACGAGGTCCTCGTGCTGCCGGCCGCCTTCCCGTTCGGCGGCATGGAGAACCCGCGCGTCACCTTCGTCACCCCCACGATCCTCGCCGGCGATCGCTCCCTGGTGTCCCTGATCGCCCACGAGCTCGCCCACTCGTGGTCCGGCAATCTGGTCACCAACGCGACGTGGCGCGACTTCTGGCTCAACGAGGGTTTCACCGTCTACGTCGAGCGGCGGATCCTCGAGGCCATCTACGGCAGCGAGCGCGCCGAGGTCGAGGCCGTGCTCGGGCGCGAGCACCTCGAGATCGAGCTCGCGGACATGGCCGATCGGCCAGGCGACCAGATCCTCCACCTCGACCTCGCGGGCCGCGATCCGGACGACGCCGTCACCGACGTCGCCTACGAGAAGGGCGCCCTGTTCCTGCGCCGCCTCGAGCAGGCCTACGGCCGCGACGCCTTCGATCCCTTCGTCCGCGCCTGGTTCGATCGCCACGCCTTCACCGGCCAGACCACCGAGGCCTTCCGCGCCTTCCTGGGCGCCGAGCTCAAGGCTCCGCTGCTCCCCGGCCAGACCCCCCGACATCGATCTCTGGCTCGAAGCGCCCGGTTTACCGGAAGACGCGCCGCGTCCGCAGGCAGCCGCGCTCACGCTGGCCGCCGACGCCGCGCGGGAATTCGCCGCCGGCCGCAAGGTCGACGCGCGCGCCTTCTCGCCTCTGCAGTGGATCCACTTCCTCCGCGCCTTGCCGCTGACCGACGGCCCGCGTCCGGCCGCGGCGCTCCTCGCGGAGCTCGACGCCGCCTACCACTTCACCGCCACGGGCAACGCCGAGCTCCTGTCCGAGTGGCTGATCCTCGCCGCTCGCCACGGCCATCGCCCCGCCGACGCGCGGATCCGCGAGTTTCTCACCGGCGTCGGCCGCCGCAAGTACGTCCTGCCGATCTACGACGCCCTGCTGGCGACCCCCGAGGGCGCCGCGCTGGCCCGTGAGATCTTCGCGGTCGCTCGTCCGGGGTACCACGCGATCACCCGCGGCAGCCTCGACGCCCTGCTCGGCGCGCCCTGATCTTCGACATGTCCTTCGGGACATGTCATTTTCGTCGCAAAAAAAGCGCGCGTCAGTTGTCTGACGCGCGCCGCGGCGGAGCACCCCCCAGTGCTCCGACGCACCACTACACAAGAATGTCCGAGACTCGACGAGACCCCCGCGGACTCCAGGGCGCGACGACGACGTGCGCCCGACGATGTGAGCGGTGTTCGGACCCCCCATACAACCCCCGCCGTGATCGGGAAGCGCGGGGCTCGGCGAGTTCGGACTGTGGACCGCGGCACCCCGCGCCGCCGTTCGGGCAGACGCGGAGAGGAAGGGCGCTCCGGGTGGACCCGAGGCGCGAGCTTCGTGCGTGGCTCACGTCTCTTCATGTCCGGAGCCTCGACCGTCCTTCACGGTCGCGAGATTTTTTTTCGATTGCCGCGAAGTCGAGCTCAGACGCTCGAAGGCGGGGGGCGCACAGCCAGCGGACCCCGTCGAGGAGCACCGCGCTGTCGACGATGGGGTCACCGACGTCGAACAGCGCGAACACGACCTCGATCGACTCGCCGGGGTTGATCCCGACCTCCCCCTCGTACCAGGCGGTTCCGGCGTGCCCCTCGAAGGCGAACTCCCGCAGCGGGATGTCGACGCAATCGTCGTCGCAGGCGACCGGCATCGGGTCGAGCTTGATCTCGTACGGAAGCGTCTCGGCTGCGATCGGGTTGCCGTCGGGGTCGAGGGCGATGTTGCCGGTGTAGCGCTCGCTCGCCACCCAGGCGACGAACATGTCGTTGTGGCCGCCGGGGAAGCGCGGCGGGTACTCCGACGTCAGGAACGCGAAGTCGAACGCGAACCCGGCCGTGTACGACGGCGCCACCGCCTTGAAGCGCAGCTCCGTGTAGTCGTACGCGACCAGAGGTTCGCCGCCCAGGCCCCACTGGGTCAGGATCGTCTCGCTGCAGTCGCCGGGGCCCGGCGGTTGCTTGTTGGCCTCGCACTGCAGCGGCATCGTCTCGATCGGGGGCGGCAGCTCCGACAGGTCGTTGCCCGGCCAGTCGGTCGACGGGCAAGTCTGCGAGATCGGACAGTCGCCCAGGCTCGGCATCTGCGCCAGCGACAGCAGCACGTGGCTGGCGTCGCCGGTCGACAGCACCACGCGGCGTGCGCCCTCGGTCGGCGCGAACACGTCCGTGATGCCGAGCTGCTCCGACAGCACCCGACGCGAGCCGTCAGGACCCGACCACGTCAGCGCCCCGTCGGTCTGCAGCCCGCCCTCGCAATTGAGGCCGAGCGCGTGGTCGATGTCCTCGTTGTCCGCGTCGCACGGCACCAGCACCGAGGCGCAGAACTCCCACGGGTCCGGCTCGCCGACGTCGAAGCCCACGTCCGTCGTCAACAGCGGGTCGGTGGTCGTCAGCTCGCCCGTGGTGGTCGAGGTGTCGCCCACACCTGGCTCTTGGGTCATCTGGTCGTTGGCCGAGGACCCGGTGCCCCCACCTGTCGCGTCTTGTTCGTCCCCCGCGTCCTTGACGAAGACCGTGATGAGACAGCCGCTCTCGAGCAGGCATGCCGCGGCCACGATCAGCGCAGAGTGGGGGGAGCGCACTTTGGCGAGCATGCCACCGGAGTCAACTCACGGCACCGGCCCAGCGGCGGCCTGGCATGTGAGATCTGTGGCGAACGCGGACGATTCCGCCCGCCGGCGCTCACGGTCGGTCCAGCGCCTCGCGCACCTGGGCCGCGTAGGGCCCGTTGGGGAACCGCTTCAAGAACGCCGCTGCACGCCGTTCTGCCTCGCTTTTGCGGTTCAGGTCGAACAGGGCCAGCACCGCCACGCCCTCCCATTCCTGGGCGAACTGCCCGGCCTTGAACTCGGCCGCCCCCGCCTCGGCGCGGGCCAGCGCCTCGGCCGGATCGCGCCCGAGGAAATTGCGGGCCGCCTGCAGGCCCCGGGCCTCGCGAAGGTAATCGGCCCCGCCGTCGCCGGCCCGGGTCGCCTTGCGCGCTGCCTCGGCGCGCGTCGACTTGCCCGCCCGCGACCTCTTCGCCTCGCCGCGGGCCGACGCCGCAGCTGGCTTTTCGGACATGTCCTCGACGACCTCTTCGGGCGCGCCGGCCGGAGACTGAGCTGGCTCGGGAGACATGTCCTGAACGACAGCTTCCGGCGCCGGCGTCGGAGCTGGCGTTGCGGACATGTCCTCGACGACAGCTTCGAACTGCCGCGCGTCCCCTGCCCCGGTCGCCGGGGTCGTCGGCGCCGGCTGAGACAGCCACAAGCCGCCGCCGATCAGCCCGCCGAGGATGAGCGCCCCGATCCCGAACGTCCCGGCGCCCCAGCTCGAAGAGGCCGCGCCGGCGCCCTTGGCCAGCGACGCTTCGAAGCGGGCCGCGCCGGCGCCGGCGTCGTAGGGCACGCGGTGGCGGGCAGCGGCCACGAGGTCGCGGCGAAGCCCGGCGGAGGCCGTCATGTCGTCGAGGAGGCGGGTGGGCTCTTGGGTCATGACGTCACCGTTTGCGAGCGAGCGAGCGGTCGAGGCGGCGCCGCGACGAGGCGGGCGTGGGCCTCCATGAATAGCTTGCGGGCCTTGTGCAGCCGCGAATACACCGTTCCGATGGGGATCCCCAGGCCCGCGGCGATCGCCTCGCAGCTCTCGCCCTCGAGCTCGAAGAGGATGAACACGGCGCGCTTGCCCTCTTCCAGGGTGTCGAGGGCCTGCTGCACGCGGCGCAGCGCCTCGCTGGCCTCGGCCTGCTCGCCGGAGAGCTGCCGGCCTGCGCCGACGCGGCGGCGACGGCCTCGGTGTCGGCGTCCTCCCACGATCGTCGGCGCTTGCGGCGGCCCGCAGACACCACCCGCAGCGTGATCTCGGCCAGCCAGGTCGTGGGCCGCGCGGGCCCTGGCACGAACCCGCCGCGGCGGTGCGCGACCAGGAACACCTCCTGGACCACGTCATCGACCTCGGGGCGGCCGACCCCGAGGCGGACCGCGAAATTGGCGACGAACTCCGCGTGCTCGCGGAACAGGCGCGCCGCATCGAGGACCTGAGAGCCGTCACGCTTGGCTGTATGTCGCGTGTCCGTCAAATCCTTCACCGGATCGTGAACGCTATGCCCAGGCTCACCACGGCGCCCACGGGCGGCACCGGCAGCGATTCACCGACCATACCTTGTTTGCTCGGATCGCGCTCGGCGAGCACCGGCCGGACCACCGGGACCACGAGGTCGACCGCGAAGTCGATGGCGAACCGCTTGGTGGCCCAGATCCGCAGCTCCGGCGCCACCATCAACGCCACCCACGGCGCCACCACGGCTTGCACGCCGGGCGTCTTCGCGCCGCTCTGCAGCGCACCGCCGGCTGCTCCGAAGCACAGGCGGGGCCGCACACGCGGACGCGCAAGCGCAGCACACGTCGAGCCGACCGCCCACCAGACTCGGCTTCACCACGGTGTCAGCGTCGATCGCGCGAGGACCCCCGTAGCCGCCGAACAGCCCTGCACGCAGGTCGACCCACCTGCGCCACCCGAGCTCGAGCTGCGCCCCGCCTCCGCCGGCGAGCCCCGGCAACACCCCGAGCCACGCCCCTCCGCGCACCGCCGCGACCACCGACACCGACGCCCGCCGCGCCGGTCCCTCGCTCGCCTCGCCGCGTCGCGAGCGGCGCTGCAGCGGCGGTCGCTCCGGGTCTTGCGCCTGCGGCACGCTCCCCTCGCCCGGCTCGATCACTTCATAGCCGAGGCCTTCGAGTACCGCCGCGTCGACGGCGATGGCGATCGCCAGGCCGACGAGCGCATGCAGGTCGCTGCACGTCGGCCGCGGCGGATCGAGCGTGCGCTCGACGAGCTCGCCGCGGATCTCGAGCGCGATGGCCACCGAGTGCGGCCGCGCCGGATCGCCGCGGACATCGATGCGCGCGACCGATGGATCGATCGTGTCGCGTCCGAGCCAGGTCGTCGCCGCGTCGGCGAGCGCGTCCGCCGTCAAGCACGTCGCGCCCGGCTCGACCCGCAGCGCCTCCCGCAGCGGCCGCGGAGACGGAGGCGCGGGCGCGGGCGCAAGCAGCAGGCCGGCGATGATCAGGGTGACGAGCACCGCCCCCAGGATGCGTCGCCTGGGCCGCGCCTGGCCAGTCGCATCTCGTGGTAAGGTCCCCGCGATGCAGCAAAAACGCGTCGGAGTCGTGCTGGCCGGCTGCGGCTACCTCGACGGAGCCGAGATCACCGAGGCCGTCCTCACCCTCTACTTCCTCGAGCGCGCCGGTCTGGAGCCTCGCTGCTTCGCCCCCGATCGTCCGCAGATGCACGTCGTCAACCACCTCACGGGCGAGCCCACGGGCGAGGCGCGCAACATCCTCGTCGAGTCGGCGCGGATCGCCCGCGGCAAGGTCGAGCCGCTCGATCGCGCGCGCATGGAGGAGCTCGACGCGCTGGTCCTCCCGGGCGGTTTCGGCGTCGCCAAGAACCTCAGCGACTTCGCAGTCCGCGGCCCCGAGGCCGACGTCGACACCGAGCTGGTGCGCCTGGTCGGCGAGGCGCTCTCGCGCGGCAAGCCGCTGGTGGCCATCTGCATCAGCCCCGCCATCCTCGCCGCCGTCCTGCACAAGCTCGGCATCGGCGGCGCTCGCGTCACGATCGGCGACGACGCCGGCACCGCCGCGGCCGTCACCGCGCTGGGCGCCCGCCACGAGGTCTGCACCGTCGATCGCGCGGTCGTCGACGAGCGCCACCGCATCGTCTCCACGCCCGCCTACATGCTCGGCCCTGGCCCGCGCGACGTCGGCGCCGGCATCGAGCAAGCGATTGCGACCCTCGCCGGTTGGCTGCACGGCGCGACCGGGCCCGTGTAACACTCGCCCGGACGCACCGTTGCCGAGGAGTTCTCGATGTCGCGCCGCTTCCCCCGTGCTCTCGTCCTACTCGTCGTCCTCGCCTCCGCGTGTGGCGGCGGCGAGCCAGTCAAGTTGGCGCCCAAGGCCGAGAAGCTCGAGGTCAAGCCGCCGCCGCCGGCCCCGACCACGATGCACCTCGCCATCGACGGCACGAGCGGCAAGCTGGGCTTCGACATGGAGGCCCCGATCGAGAAGATCCGCGGCAAGGTCCCGGCCTCGGCCCTCAGCGGCGAGGTCTGGCTCGAGCCGTCCGACCTCGCCAAGTCACGCGGCCTCGTGCGCGTCGATCTCCGCGACCTCGAGCTCTACCAGCGCACCGCGCCCGAGGCGGGCAAGGAGTTCGGCGAGGAGGTCAAGAACGACACCCAGAACGAGCACGCCCGCCAGTGGCTCGAGATCTCGCCCGACACGCCCGCCGAAGAGCTGGCCAAGAACACGGTCATCGAGTTCGCGCTGACGCGGATCACCGACGCCTCCGTCACGGACCTGTCCAAAGTGACAGGTCCCGAACGCACCGTCACCTTCACCGCCAGCGGCGACTTCCTGCTCCACCAGCGCAAGGCCGAGAAGTCGGTCAAGCTCGAGGCCGTCTTCCGCTACGACGGCGACGCCCTGCGCGAGGTCCACGTCAAGAGCGTCGAGCCGCTGACGATCGGCCTCGACGAGTACGATGTCCGCCCGCGCACCGGCTTCAGCAAGCTGGCCGCCAAGACGCTCGAGCAGCTCTCGCCCAAGGTCGCCAAGGAGGCCGCGGTCTCGCTCGAGTTCGTCGCCCGCCCCGACGGCAAGGCGACGAGCTCCGGCACCCCGACGTCCGGCGCGCCCGGCCCGTCGACGGACCCCAGCCCCGCCGGCTCGACCGCCGCCCCTGCGACCCCATCCCCGCCCGCTGCCGAGCCCGCGCCCGCGCCCGCAGCCAAGTGACCGACGCGCAGCGATCCGACGCGCGTCCATCCCCGTAACGAACGCACAGGAGCACTCAATCATGGATATTCGCACGATCTCCGCCACCCTCGCCCTGCTCGGCTCTGGCCTCACTCTCGGCGGCTGCAACAAGACCCAGACCGACGCCACCGAAGTGCCGGGCAACGCCGGCGCCGCGGGCGAGAAGTCGTGCAAGGGCCACGGGGACAGCGACAAGAGCTGCGGTGGCCACGCCGAGGGCGAGAAGAGCTGCGGCGGCGAGAAGGGCTGCGGCGGCGAGAAGGGCTGCAGCGGCGTGAAGGGCGACACCACCTGCGCCGCCTCGAAGCCGACCGAGACCGCGGCCACCGAGCCCGCGGCCGCCGACCCGGCGACCACCGCCACCGCGACCGCCCCGGCCACGGCCGAAGCGACACCGACCACCACCAAGACCGAGAAGAAGAAGAAGCCGGCCGCCAAGAAGACCAAGGGCGAGGCCGCCTGCGGCGAGGGCACCTGCGGCTGATCGCCGATCTCGCAGGCTGTCCCTTCGACCCGCCCGGGCCCGCACCCGGGCGGTCGTCCGCGTCCGTTCCCTCTGTAGCCTGTCCCTTCGACCAGTCCGCGCGCGCTCCCTGAGTGGTAGCCCGCATCAGTCCGGTCCGTGACCTGTCCCTTCGACCAGCCCGTGCGCGCCCCCCGGCGGTCGTCCACGTCAATCCTGCCAGCGACCTGTCCTTTCGACCAGACTGTCGCACCCGTCCGGTCGTCCGCGTCAGTCCGGCCTGTGACCTGTCCCTTCGACCAGCCCGTGCGCGCCCCCGTCCGGTCGTCCGCGTCAGTTTGGCCTGTGGCCTGTCCCTTCGACCAGCCCGTGCGCGCACCCGTCCGGTCGTTCGCGTCAGTCCGGCCTGTGACCGGTCTCTTCGACCCGATCGTGCACGCACCCCAGCCGTCGTCTGTGACCTGTCCCTTCGACCCGATCGCATGAGGCGACGATGAACCGTCCGACCGGCATCGGCCTCGGCTTGCGCTGGGCGTTCCTCGACGAGGCCTTGGCCGCGCCCGTCGACCCCGCGATCGCGTTCTTCGAGATCTCGCCCGAGAACTACATGCGCCGCGGCGGCTACTTCCCGGCCGCTCTGGCGACCATCGCCGAGCGCCGCCCGCTGCTCACGCACGGCCTCATGCTCAACGTCGGGGCCGCGACCGGCCTCGACGACGCTTACCTCGCCGAGCTGCGCGCCTTCCTCGACGCGCTCGGCGTCGCCGAGCACACCGATCACCTGTGCTGGACGGGCCGCGACGGCGTGTGCCTGCACGACCTCCTGCCGCTGCCGTTCTCCAGGCGCGCGGCTCAGCAGGTCGCCGACCAGATCCGCCGGGCCCAGGACGCTCTGGCGCGGCCGCTCGCGCTCGAGAACATCAGCTACTACGCGGCAGCCGGCGCCCAGCCCGGGGCCGATCGCGGCGCCGCTCTGGCGGCCCGCGAGCTCGAGTTCCTCCACGAGGTGCTCGAGCGCGCCGACGCCGGCCTGCTGCTCGACGTCAACAACGTCGTCGTCAACGCCACCAACCACGGCTTCGACGCCGACGCCTTCGTCGCCGACCTGCCGCTCGATCGCGTCGTCCGCCTCCACGTCGCCGGCGGCGAGGTCCGCCCGCACCTCGGCGGCCTCGTCATCGACACCCACGGCGCCCCGGTGCCCCCAGCGGTGCGGACCCTGATGGGCCGCGTCGTCACCCGCCTCGGCCCCCTGCCCGTCCTCTACGAGCGCGACCACAACATCCCGCAATACGCCGAGCTGGTGGCAGAGGTCCGCGAGCTGGCGGCGATCTACGACGCCGCGCTGGCCGAACGAGCGACCGGGTCGCACGAACATGTCCAGGAGGACTCCACGGCGAGTCAAGCGGAACATGTCCTCAAAGACATGCGGTCGGGTCCTCCCTCGGCAGCCGGGCATGTCACGCTCGAGCTCGCCACGGCAGGTCGTACCGAGCATGTCCTCAGGGACATGTGGCCCGCTCCTCCCTCCGAGGCCGAGCAGGTCGCGCTCGAGCTCGCCACGGCACGTCAAACGGAACACGCCCGCGGGGACATGCGTCCAAAATATCCCGCGGCTGCCATGCAACCCGTGCTCGAAGATTGCACGGCGAGTCACTCGGCACATGTCCCCGAGGACATGCATACCGCCGGCCTCCCGCAGACCGCCGGCACCTCACCGGGGCTTGAAACCTTCGAGCCCGACGCGAGCCCCGACCTCGACGACATTCAGCGCGCGCTCTCCCGGCTGATCGTCGACCTCGACCTCGATCCGGGCACGGGCGCCGAGCTGTCCGAGTTCTTGCGCGAGCGGGGCGTCGGTCCGGCGGCCATCGCTTCGCTGGCCGGGGTCGACCCCGAGCGATTGCTGGTCTACCGCCAGCTCATTCGCCGCCAGGTGCGGGGCGTGCTCGCCGACCTGTTGCCGCGCACCGCTGCGGCCCGCGGCCAGGCCGTCTTCGACGCCGACGCCGACGCCTGGCTCGCCGAGCTCGGCCCGCGCTCTCGCCTCCTCCGCGACCTGCCCGGCGAGTTCGCCACCTGGGCAGCACCTCGCTGGTCGATCGAACATGTCCCCGCGGGCATGCCCCAAGCGCCAGCCTGGCTCGGCGACCTCGCGCGCCAAGAGCTCCTGACCCACGAGGTCGGAGCTGCGCCGCTGCGCCCGCCTGCAGACCCGCGCCCCTTCGCCCTCGACGCTCGCCTCGAGTTCGATCCGAGCGCACGTCTGGGTCGATTCGACTTTGCCGTTCACGAGCTGACGGACGAACCCGACGCCGCCCCCCGCCGGGAGCCGACCGCCCTGCTGCTCTACCGCGACCGCGAGCACGCGGTCCGCACCCTGCACCTGAGCCCGCTGGCCGAGGCCTTGCTCGACGCGCTGCTGGTCCGCGGCACCACCGTCGAGCAGGCCGTCCGCGAGGCTGCTGCGGCCACCGGCAGCGCGCTCGACGGCGAACTCCTCGGCCGCGTCAGCGTGCTGTTGGCCGACCTCGGCGAACGCGGGGCCGTCCTCGGCGCTCGCTGAATTTTTGCAGAGGCGCCGTCGTTCGTCCGCGCCCCGGAGCCGCTGGCGAGGACCGCCGCAGCCAGGCTCCCGGGCTACCAGTGAAGTCCGAGCTGCAGCGCGCCCTGCAGCGCGTGGCCGACTTCCCAGTGCGCCGGGGTGATGCCGTCCTTCGGCATGTTGAGCGCGATCATCCGGTACACGGTCGTGAAGCCGATCGTCACCTGGCTCGACACCCACGCGTCGAAGCCGAGGCCGGCGCGGATCTGGGCCCCGTGAAGGACGTCGCCGAGCGGCATCTTGGCGCGGGCGTAGCCGACGCCGAACTCGAGCAGCGGCTGGAAGCGCTTCTTCAGGAAGTATACCCGGACGAACACCGGGTCGAAGAAGAACATCCCGCCGTTCTTGATGGTCTTGTCGGTGGTGCCGGGCAGCGTCGTGCGGATGCTGGTGTGCGTCTGACCCGACAGGCCCATGCCGAAGCCGAGGCGGTTGTTGAGGCGCACGCCGAAGTCGAAGCCGCCGCCGATCGTCAGCAGCGTCGGCCGGGCCGGCTTGTCGCCGCCGATAGGTCCCGTGATGAGGAGCCGCGGCGCGATCCAGAAGCGGCCGCGCCAGGAGTCGCGCCGGATCTTCGCTGGATCGGCCGGGGCCGGCGGCGCCGGCAGAGGCTCGACCTGACGCCCGCCCCAGTCGAACGAGGGCGCGGCGCCCGGCGCCGACGGAGTCGCGGCCGCTCCGGTCGAGGGCGCGGGGGTCGGCGGCGCAGAGACTGGCGGGGCGACTGGCGGGGGCGTCGCGGACGGCGGCGGCACCGGCACACCGGCCTCCGGCGTCGCGCTCGGGGTCGCCACGGTCTCGGGAGCAGCGGGCGCGGGAGCAGCAGGCGCGGGAGCCGAAGCTGCAGCCGGTGCGGGTGCTGGTGAGGGCTCCTGCGCCCGGGCCGGCGTCGCGGCCAGCACGCCGGTGAGACAGATCAGGACCGCACGGATGTGAGCGAGCGTCATTGCCGGTGCCCTCGCGCTAACTTCGGAAGATCTACACCACGCGGGACCTCCGCGGCACTCGGCGGCTTTCCGGACAGCGCCGATGAAAGCGCACGCTCCGCCTCCGCGCGCAGCTCGGGATCATCCTCGTTGGCCGCCGCGAATCGCAGGAAACCGACGGCATCGGTCCCGCCGAGGCGCGCCAGGGCCCGATAGGCCTCGCGCGTGGCCCCTGGGTCCAGACGATGCACCTCGCGCACGATCGCCGCAGCGTGGTCGAAAGTCCCCACCGTGCCGAGGACGTCGAGCACCGCCATGCGCACGCGTGTGTCCTCGCTGCGCAGGAGCGGCAACAGCCGGCCGGCGTGTTCCCTCGCTTCGCGGTCGCTCACGTAGCGGAGCGCCACCAGGATCTGCGACGGCTCGCCGGACGACAGCAGCACCTCGAGCCCGCTGGCGTCGCCGCGGGCCAGCCGACACTGCGCCTCGAGCCCCGTGATCGCCCGTCGCGCCGCCTCCGCCAGCGCCTCGGGTGACGGGCGGAACGCGTCGGTGCCGGCCGAGGCCGAGCTCGTGATCGCCGACACCGCGAACTTCGAGCGCAGGTCGTCGGGCACTGCCATGCCCACGTGGAGGATCCACGGCGCCTCGGCGGCCTCACGGGTCAGCGTCGCCTCGCCGTGGACCGTGGAGCCGGACGCGCCGTCCGGGGCGAAGATCGCGCTGTCGCGCAACGCGACCTGCAACGCCTCCGACACCGGGCTCTCGAGGTCTGCGGCCTCCCCCGGCAGCGCCAGGCTCAGCCGTACCGGGTAGCGGCCGCCGTCCGATTCACCGCACGCCGAGGCGAACAGGACGAGGGCGAGCGCCGCGCGGAGTCGGATCATCGTCGATCGCTACCATACCCCTCCACGCCCTCCCAGACCAGCGGCAGGCCCAACTGCGCCGCGTAGACGGCCGCGAAGCGGCGTGCGGCCGCCTCGATGGAGGTCGCTCGCCCGCCGACCGCGACCGCGCTGGTCACGGTCACGCCGTGCAGCCCGCACGACACCAGCGCGCCGAACAGCTCGGGGTCGACCGCGAGGTTGATCGAGATCCCCTGGACCGCCACGCCACGGCTCACGTGGATCCCGATCGACGCCAGCTTCTCGGATCCGCGCCACACGCCTGGGTGCTCCATGCGGAACTCGCAGCCGTCGACCCCGAGCTCGCCGAGGACCGCGATCGCCACGTCTCCGAGGCGCACGATGTGCTCGCGGATCCGCCGGCCCACCGCCACGATCGGATAGGCCACCAGCTGCCCCGGCCCGTGCAGCGTCACTTCGCCGCCGCGCGGCGCCTCGCAGACCGTCACGCCCGCGGCCGCGCGCTGCTCCTCCGACCACAGGATGTCCTCGCGTCGGCCGCGGCGGCCCAGCGTCAGCACCGGCGGGTGCTCGACCAGGAACAGCACCCCGGGCTCGCCCGCGATCACGCGCTCGCGCGCAGCCAGCTGCAGCGCCAGCGCCTCTTCGAAGCCCATGCGGCCGAGCCACACGGCGCGCAGTGATTCAGGTGTCGAGGCCACTGATCGACTCGAGCACGGTCGGATCGAGCGCGCCGATCGCCACCGGCAACGGGCTGATGCCGACGCCCTGGGTGCGCAGCCACGCGGCGAGTTCGCTGGCCGTGACGACTCGGGCGTCGCCCCACGGCGCCTCCGCCGGAGCGTCCCCCATGCAGAAAACCAGGCAGCCGCTCGCCTGCGTCCGCTCGAGATCGCCCGCCCACGCCGACGCGTCGATCCCCGCGCGACGCGGCAGGATCAGCGCCAGCAGCTTCGGATTCGTCTCCTCCTCCTCGGACTCCGAGTCGGGCTCGCCCTCGACATCGCCGATCACGAGCTTGGCGATCCCGCGGCTCGGGGGCAGCGTCGCCAGTACCGGGTAGCCCTCGCGGGTCAGCCAGATCCGTGCGACGGCCTCGAGGCCTCGCGGCCCAAGCGTCTGCAACCACTGCACGAACGCGTTGGCGATCTCGTTGTTGAGCGCGGCGATGGCGGCGTGCAGCGCCTGCTCGGCGGCGGTGACCGCCGGGGGCACGCGGCTCGCGTGCAGTTGATAGCGCGCGTCGCCGCGGGCGATAAACCGCGACGCGCGGCCGCCGTGGCGGATGTCGAGCAGGATCGCGGCCGTCACGGCGCGCTCGATCTCCGAGATCTCGCCGCCGAGCACGCCCATGCCGGCGAGGGTCTCGGCGATCTGGCGGATGTGCAGCGAGCGCGGCCCGGCGTCGGTCATCACCTGCGCGACCTGCTGCAGCAGCGACTCCGAGGCCTCGTCGCGGACCGTGCGGAGCTCGTTCAGCCCGCCCTCATTGCGGCGACCACGGCGGCGACGACGGCGACGGCGGCGACCCGGGCGATCCTCGTCGTCGCTCGCGGCTTGCGGCGGGGGCTGCGTCTGCTGCTGTTGCTGTTGCTGCCGCGGCGGCGGGGCGCCGATCGGGCCCGGGCGCCGCAGGCTGCGGTGCTCGACCGCCGGCGGGCTCGCGGGCGGCGGCGGCGGAGGAGGACGCTGCATGCTCTCCAGCTCGGTGCGCAGCTCGGGACGCTCCTCGGCGAGCCGCGACATCGCGTTCGCCATCACCACCGCCACGTCCGTGACGCCGTCGAGGCCCGCGCCCTTGGGCGCCTCGAACTCGAGGTTAGGGGTCACGCGCTGCAGCACCTCGGCGCGCTTGCCGGTGTCGACCCCGCGGCGGCTCGGCTTGATCGCCACCTGTTGCGGGGCCGGAGCTTCGCCGCGGACGCCGAATCGATCTCGCCGCCGGCGACGGCGTCGACCGCCGCCCTCCTCGGTCGTCCCTTCCTCGGCGCCCTCGCTCGTCTCTTCCTCGTCACGGGAGTCTTCGGTCAGCATCGGATTCGCTTCAACTTTTGGCTGCAGAGCTTCGACATCGTTCGACTTCTTCGCGGGAGGCGGCGGCGCCTCGAAGGGCAGCTCGAGGGTCGGCGGAGGGGCCGGTGGAGGGGCCGGCGGAGGGGCCGGGGCCGGCGGCGGTTCGGCCGCGGGCGGCGGCGTGGCGCCGGGGCGCAGCTGAAGTAGCCCGGCTTGCTGCGCACGAGCAGCGCGCTGTCTCCGCGGACGGCCGCGTTGAGGCTCGCCTGCATCGCTGCGACCGGATCACGACCCACGTGCGAGAGCAGATTGCGATCGACGGCTCGCTTCACGATCTCGGAGAAGTGCAGTGGTTCGGGCTCGTGGCGGAGGACTTCGATCGCAGCTTCAAGGAAGGTCATGTGTACGACTGCGGCGCGCCGGGCGACGGCGACGGAGAGTTGTGCAGAAGATTGCGTGACGAGGTCGGAGTCTGCTAGCCGCGGACGACATGCGTGCGCACAACGTCGGCGTCCTGATCTCGACCGCCACCGCTCGCTCGGTGGGCGCGGACAATGATAGCCAAATCGACCGCGAAAGTGGCAGCGATCTTGCGGAAGCGCTGGGCCGGCTCGGCCTCGTGCCCGTCTCGCTGACCGCCGACGACGCGCTCGACGTCACCCTGCGGCGGACCCGCCTGCGCGCCTGCTTGCTCGCCGCCCACGGCCTCGCCGGCGGGCTCGGCCGGATCCAGGCCCTGCTCGAGCTGCGCAAGATCCCGTTCGTCGGCCCCTCGGCGCAGACCACCGGCCTCGCCTACGACAAGCTGCGGGCGCGCCAGATCTTGGCCTATCACAGCCTCCCGGTCCCCACCACGCTGGCCCTCGGCGGCGCACAGCCCCCCAGCCGTCACGACCTCGGCCTGCTCGGCTGGCCCTGCGTCCTCAAGCCCCGTCGCGGCAGTCACGCGGCCGGGGTGCGCCTGTTGACCGACGCCGACGCCGTCGCCGGTGCCACCGAGGTTGCAGATGGCGAGGGCGAATTCCTGCTGGAGCGGGCGGTCCTGGGCCGCGAAGTCCAGGTCGTGCTGCTGCACGGCAAGGTCCTGGGCGCGATGGAGGTCGTGCGCGAGGCCGACGACCTGGCGCAGATCCGCGCCATGACCTGCCCGCCCGGCCTCACCCGCAGCCAGCTCAAGGGCATCGGCAACCTCGCCGAGCACGCCACTCGCGCGCTCGGCCTGGTTCGCGGGGCCGCGCGCGTCGACATCCTGGTCCACCCGCGCCACAACGAGGTCATCCTCGAGGCCGAGCCCTGCCCCGACCTGCGCCGCGCCGGCGTGGTCGCCCGGGTCGCCCGCGCCGCCGGCCTGCGCTACGAGGCCCTGGTCCAGGAGCTCCTGCGCGGGCTCGTGGACGTGCCCGAGCGCGTCGCCCCCGCCCGCAGCGTCCGCCGCGCCCCGGCCCCGGTCGTCGAGGCCTCGCCGGCCGCGCTGCAGTGACCTGTCCCGCGGGACCTGCTCCCGCGGACCTGTTCTTTCACGCCTGTCGCAACGAACCTGCCCCCGAAGACCTGTCTGAAAGGTCTTGCGGGGGCTCGCTCGTGTCTGCCCCGCGAGCCGCGACTTGCTCGTCCTCCCGCGGCTCCCGACGACACCCCACGAGCACCGGCGACACGCTCATCGCGCGGCGCCATCGATGGCATCGGAACGCGACTCGGCCGCCCTCCCGCGGCTCCCGACGACACCCCACGAGCACCGGCGACACGCTCATCGCGCGGCGCCGTCGGAACGCAAGCCGTGGGAGCCTTGGACTTGCGGGGCTGTCTCCGCCCTTCGTCGGGCGAGACTCCGCGCGCACCGGCTCGTCCCCTCGGCTCATCGGGCCCAGGGCGCACGACCGGCAGTGACTGCGGCGCTCGCTCGACCTGACTCCTGCTCGTGTCAGCCCATCGAATTCCTCGGCCGAGGCGCAGGACGGGAAGCATCGAGGTCTTCGACCGAGCGGCGCGCGACGAGCCGCTCGATCCCGTCGAGTCGAGCTGCGTTGCCGAGCGAGAGCCGCGGCCGCACCCCGAAGCAAAGAGACCGCGGCGAGTCGCCTCGCGCGCGGTCTCTGCGTTCGCCTCGCTACCCTTCAGGGCTGGGTCGCGCGGATCTGGGCCTCGAGCCAACCTTGCTCGGTGACCAGCTTGCGGTGCTCGGCCGCGTCGATCGAGCCGAGGTCGTGCGACAGCTCGGCCTGGACGCGCTTGAGGTCCTCGCGGGCCTTGTTCGCGTCGATCTCGGACACCTCGAGCGCGCGCTCGACGAGGATGACCACGCGGTTGTCGCGGGTGACCTCGAGGAAGCCGGCGCCGACGGCGATCCGGACCGACTCACCGCCGTCGCGGAAGCGGACCACGCCGGGGACGACGGGCGTGATGAACGGGACGTGCTCGGGCAGGACGCCGAGCTCGCCGAGGAGGCCGGGGACTTCGACCCCGGGGACCACCACGCCGTGGCGCTTGGGGCCCAGCGGCGTGAGGATGTCGAGCTGAATCGTGGTCTCGGCCATGGTGGTGGGTTACTCCCGGCTCAGCCGGCGGCCTTGGCCTTCTTGGCCTCTTCGTCCGCCAGGCGCTTGGCCTTGGCGATCGCGTCGGCGATGCCGCCGACCATGTAGAACGCGTCCTCGGGCAGGTTGTCGTGCTTGCCCTCGACGATCTCGCGGAAGCTCTGGATCGTGTCGGCGAGCTCGACCTGGACGCCGTCGTTGCCGGTGAACACCTTGGCGACGTCGAACTGCTGGCTGAGGAACTTCTGGATCTTGCGCGCGCGGGCGACGGTGAGCTTGTCCTCTTCCGAGAGCTCGTCCATGCCGAGGATCTTGATGATGTCCTGCAGCTCCTTGTACTTCTGGAGGATCTGCTGGACCTTGCGCGCGGTCTCGTAGTGCTCCTTGCCGACGACCTCGGGGGTGAGGATCGTGCTCGTCGAGTCGAGCGGGTCGACGGCCGGGTAGATGCCGATCTCGGTCAGCGCGCGGCTGAGCACCGTGGTCGCGTCGAGGTGGATGAACGCGGTCGCGGGCGCCGGGTCGGTGAGGTCGTCGGCGGGCACGTAGATCGCCTGCACCGAGGTGATCGAGCCCTTGCTGGTGGTCGTGATGCGCTCCTGGAGGCCGCCCATCTCGGTCGCCAGGGTCGGCTGGTAACCGACCGCGCTGGGGATACGACCGAGGAGCGCCGACACCTCGGAGCCCGCCTGCGTGAAGCGGAAGATGTTGTCGATGAAGAGCATCAGGTCCTGGCCCATCTCGTCGCGGAAGTACTCCGCCTGGGCCAGGGCGCTCAGCGCCACGCGGGCGCGTGCGCCCGGGGGCTCGTTCATCTGGCCGTAGACCAGCGCGACCTTGCTGTGCTCGCTGTCGACCTTGTGGACCTTGCGGGTCTTGTGGTCCCAGTCGGCCTTGATGACGTCGGACTCCATCATCTCGAAGTACAGGTCGTTGCCCTCGCGGGTGCGCTCGCCGACGCCGGCGAACACCGAGTAGCCGCCGAACTTCTTGCCGACGTTGTTGATGAGCTCCATCAGGAGCACCGTCTTGCCGACGCCGGCGCCGCCGAACAGGCCGATCTTGCCGCCGCGGCGGTAGGGCGCGAGCAGGTCGATGACCTTGATGCCGGTGACCAGGACCTCGGCCTTGGTGCTCTGCTCGGTGAACGGCGGGGCGTGGCGGTGGATCGGGCGGAACTCGCTCGCCTCGATCGGGCCCTGCTCGTCGACCGGGTCGCCGGTGACGTTCATGATGCGGCCCAGCACGCCCTTGCCGACCGGCATCATGATCGGCTTGCCGGTGTCGCGGACGTCCATGCCGCGGACGAGGCCGTCGGTGGTGTCCATGGCGATCGTACGCACCGTGCGCTCGCCGAGGTGCTGCGCGACCTCGAGGGTCAGGTTGTCGACCCCGTCGTTGATGCGCGGGTTGGTCACCTTCAGCGCGGTGAACACCTCGGGCAGCACGCCGGAGAACTCGACGTCGACCACGGGGCCGATGACCTGCGTGATCTTGCCGGTGTTGACGCCGGGCGTCGCGCTCTGCGGCGGGGTGCCGCTCGCCGGCTTGGCGCCGCCGAGGAAGGACGCGGGGGTGTTGAAGATGCTGCCCTTACCCAGGGGGTTGGACGGCGGGTTGGACGGCGGAGGCGGCAGATTCGACATGGTGCTCCGAGGCGGCCCGGCGGGCCGAGAAGACTGGCGGAATTTCGAGAGGCGCTCGGGCCTGCTGGCCCGTCTAGCCCTTGAGGGCCTCGGCGCCGCCGATGATCTCCATGAGTTCCTTGGTGATCGCGGCCTGGCGCTCGCGGTTGTAGAACAGCGTCAGCTCGCGGATGAGCTGGGTCGCGTTGTCGGACGCCGCGTCCATCGCGGTGCGACGGGCGGCGATCTCGCCGGCGATCGAGTTGAAGAACGCCTGCTGCAGCCGCGACTCGACGGCGATCGGCAGCAAGTGCCCGAGCAGCGCGTCGCGCCCGGGCTCGAGCACCGGCAGCACGCGCTCGTCGTTGACGACCTCGCGCGACTCGAACGGCAGCAGCACCTCGATCTTCGGCTGCTGCGTCAGCACGTTCTTGAAGTAGTTGTACGCGAAGTACACCCGGTCGACCTGCGGCAGCTCGGTGTCGCCGCCCTCCTTGCCGCCGGTGAACATGGCCATGACCTCGGCCGCGACCATCTTCGCCTTGACGACCAGGTCGCCGAGCGTCGGCGCGTCGTGGTGCCGGACCGTCCTCTGCCCGCTGTGCTGGAAGAAGCTGCGGCCCTTCTTGCCGACCGTCAGTAGCACGACGTCGTTGCCGGCCTCGCGCTCCTTGCGGATGAAGTTGCCGACCGCGCGGTTGAGGTTGGCGTTGAAGCCGCCCGCCAGGCCGCGGTCCGCGGTGATGTGGACGATCACCACGCGACCGTTGCCGCTGCGCTTCAGCAGCAGCGGGTGCGCCGCGTCCGCCTCGCCGGCCTCGCCCTCGCCTTCCCCGCTGCCGAGGCTGGCGACCAGCGAGCCGACCACCTGATCGAGACGCTCGCCGTACGGCCGCGCCCCCATCGCCGCCTGCTGCGCCTTCACCAGGCGCGCCGCGGCGATTCGGCTCATCGCCGAGGTGATCTTGCGCGTGTTCTTGACCGACGTGATCCGGTTCCGGATCTCCTTCAGGTTGGCCATGTCATGCCTTCTGCTTGCGCGCGGGGTCGCGGAGGTACTCGGCCTTGAAGGTCTTGATCGTCGTCTCGAGCAGGTTGTCGAGCTCGACCAGCTCCGTCTTGCTCGAGGCCTTGTTGGCCTGGTCGAGCACGTCGGCGCGGTTGTCCTTGATCCACGCGTGGAGCTTGCGCTCGAAGTCGCGGACCTCGGACAGCTCGAGCTCGTCGAGGTGCCCGCGGGTGCCGGCGAAGATCGAGATGACCTGCTGGGCGACCGAGAGCGGCTGGTACTGGTCCTGCTTGAGCAGCTCGGTGAGCCGCTGGCCGCGGGCCAGGGTGTCGCGCGTGGCCTTGTCGAGGTCGGACGCGAACTGCGAGAACGCGGCCAGCTCGCGGTACTGCGCGAGGTAGAGGCGCAGCGGACCGGCGTAGCGGCGCATCGCCGCGACCTGGGCCGCACCACCGACGCGCGACACCGAGATGCCGACGTTCACCGCGGGACGGATGCCCTGATAGAAGAGGTTCGACTCGAGGAAGATCTGGCCGTCGGTGATCGAGATGACGTTGGTCGGGATGTACGCCGACACGTCGCCGGCCTGCGTCTCGATGATCGGCAGCGCCGTCAACGAGCCCGCGCCCTCGGCCTCGGACAGCTTGCACGCGCGCTCGAGCAGGCGGCTGTGGAGGTAGAACACGTCGCCCGGGTACGCCTCGCGGCCCGGCGGGCGGCGCAGCAGCAGCGACAGCTGGCGGTACGCGACGGCCTGCTTCGACAGGTCGTCGTACACCAGCAGCGCGTGGCCGCCGCGGTCGCGGAAGAACTCGCCCATGGTCACGCCGGTGTACGGCGCGAGGAACTGCAGCGGCGCCGACTCGGACGCGGTCGCGGCGACGACGATGGTGTAGTCCATCGCGCCCTCGCGGCGCAGACGGTCGACCACCATGGCGACGGTCGACTGCTTCTGACCGATCGCCACGTACACGCAGACCATGTTCTGGCCCTTCTGGTTGATGATCGTGTCGATCGCGATCGCGGTCTTGCCGGTCTGGCGGTCGCCGATGATGAGCTCGCGCTGGCCGCGGCCGATCGGGATCATCGAGTCGATGGCCTTGAGGCCGGTCTGCATCGGCTCGTGCACCGACTTGCGGGTGATGATGCCGGGGGCCTTGACCTCGACGACCTTCATCTCGACGCCGGTGAGCGGCGCGCCGCCGTCGATCGGCTCGCCGATCGCGTTCACCACGCGGCCGATCAGCGCCTCGCCGACCGGCACGCTCATGATCTGCTTGGTGCGCTTGACGGCGTCGCCCTCTTTGATGAGCTGGTCGTTGCCGAGCAGCGCGACGCCGACGTTGCCCTCCTCGAGGTTCAGGATCATGCCCTTCACGCCGTGGGGGAACTCGAGCAGCTCGCCGGCCATCGCCTGGTCGAGGCCGTACACGCGGGCGATGCCGTCGCCCACCGTCAGGACGGTGCCGGTCTCCTCGACGGAGACCTTGGTCTCGTAGCCCTGGATCTGCTCCTTGATGATGCGGCTGATCTCGTCGGCTCTGATATCCATGGTGCGCTCGCGCGGTCCGCCGGGCGGCTGGACCTGAAATTGGGATCGATGGGGTGACGGTGTCGCGGAGAAGCCGGAGGCTAGCCGCGGAGAGAGGTACGAAGGTTGCCGAGCTGGGTCTTCAGGCTGCCGTCGTAGACGACGCTGCCGACCTGGGTGACGACGCCGCCGATGAGCTCGGGGTCGACGGCGGACTCGAGGAGGATGGTCTTGCCGGTGGCGCGCTCGAGCGCCGCCTTGATCTTGTTGACCGCGTCGGTCGGGAGCGGCCGCGCCGAGGTCAGCTTGGCGTGCACGCGGCCCGACAGCGCGTCCGACATCTCGGCGTACTGGCGGGCGATCTGCGAGGCGCCGGAGATCCGGCCGCGCTCGAACACGAACAGCAGGAACTTGCTGACGGTCGCGTCGAGCGACATGCGCTCGAGCACCTTCTGCAGCACCGCGCGGCGCTCGGGCACCGGGTACGCGCCCGACTCGAGCACCGTCAGCAACGACGGCTTGTCGAGCTCGTTGACCGCGGCGACACGGACGAAGCTGGCGATGTCGCGGCCGAAGATCTCGCGCTGGATCGGCGTGTCCGCGAGCTGGAGGAGCGCGCGGGCGTAACGACGGGCAAGGCTGCCGGGGATCATGAGGGCTCGTCCTGGAGTGGTTTCGGTGTCGGGGCCCGGAGGCCGAGAAATGGGCCGGTCACGCCGCCGGGCGGCCGTTCACGACCTCGACCGCGTAGTCGTCGACCAGTCGGGCCTGGTCGGCGTCGGTGAAGCGGGTGCGCAGAATCTCCTCGGCCCGGGCGATCGCGCGGTCGAGGACCTCGTTCTCGACCGCCTGCTTGCGCACCGCGACCTCGCGCTGCGCCGCCGCGATCGCCTGCGCCTTGAAGCGCTCGACCTCGGCGCGCGCCTCGGTCATCAGCCGCTGGCGGTCGGCCTCGGCGCCGACGCGGGCCTGCTCGAGGATCTCGCGCGTCTCCTGGTCGAGGCGGTCGACCCGCCGCTTGTACTCGGAGAGCACCGACTCGGCCTCGGACATCGCCTGCTGCGCCGCCGTGACCTGGGCCTTGATCGCGTCGTGACGCGCCGCGTTGTCGGCCACCAGCTTGCGAATGATCAAGCGGTGCAGCAGGAACGCCAGCACCAGGAAGTTGATCAGCAGGTAGACCAGGCCGATCCGGTGATCCGCGGGGTTGGGCCAGTTGAACCAGGTGATCCCCGCGTGGTGGGCCCCGTGCTCGACGGCGTGGACGGCCCCGGCGGCGGCCTCGGCGGCCTCGTGACCGACCGGCTCGTGGCCGGCGGGCGACGCCGACGCCACCT
Organism: Nannocystis pusilla; assembly: GCF_026626665.1. Classification (GTDB taxonomy): domain Bacteria; phylum Myxococcota_A; class Polyangia; order Nannocystales; family Nannocystaceae; genus Nannocystis; species Nannocystis pusilla. Next base: position 2,532,621 of record NZ_JAPNKE010000002.1, on the reverse strand, counting down.
GCCCGATCAGACAGATGAACGAACCGACGGCGAGGCTGGTGAGCGCATGAATTGGATGAAGCGCGCGACGCACGGTCACACCGTCCTCCCGAGCAACTTGGTGGCGATATCCTGGGCGAGCTCCTCGACCCGCGTCGCCAGCGTGGCGCGGGCCTCCTCGGCCTCGCGGTTCAGGCGCTCGCGCAGGGCCTCGGACTCGCCGCCCGCGGCGGCGCGCGCCTCGGCGAGCTGACGCTGACGCTCCCCCTCGCTGCCCTTCACGGCCTCGGAGCGGATCCCGGCGGCGCGGGCGCGGGCCTCGGCCAGGCGGCTGTCGTAGCGGCGCCCCTCCTCGTCGGCGCGGGCCCGGAGATCCGTCGCCGCCGCCGTCGTACCGGTGATCGCCTGCTCGCGCCGCGCCTGCGTGGCGAGCCACGGCTTGAACAGCAACGGGTAGAGGATCGCCATCAACAGGAGAAGATGCCCGCCTGGATGAAGAACGTGCCGTCGATGTCGACGACGGGAGCGGCTGCTGCGGCGAAGAGAGGTGCGTGCATGGGGCCGTGAGCTTGTTCGGGGTGCCGCCCGCGGCCCGTGAGGCTGGCGGAGCGGTGCGTTGCGCTGGCACTGGCGCGGTCGGGGCCACCGGGGGGCCGCAAGTCCTTCGGCCCGAGAGAATCCGGCGGCTTTGACGAGCGCGCTGGCAGATCCGAGAAGCGGCGGGCATCTACCACGCGAAATGCGGGTGGTCAACGGACGCGAGCTCACATGCGAGCGCCGTGTCGCAGCGCCTTGCACACCGCCCTGAGGCCATCGCCAGACCTCTCGAGCGTCCCTTGGGACAGGTCTGGACGGCGCTCCTGAATCGGGCGCATAAACCGTCGCGGGACGTGAGAATTGTGGGGCCACGGGCGTCGGAGCCGGCGCACCTCGGACCCTCGTCGCGGGCCTCGCCCGCTCGGCTGTTTCCGCCCCCGGCCCGCGCTGCCAGGCGCCCTGAGCCGCCCGGCGGCGACAGTTGCATAGCGCTCGCGGCCACCGTCGCTTACGCTGCTGGTCCGTGAGCAGCAAACGGCCCGACCCGTACGACCGCGCGATGAGCCCCCTGGCCGCGGACGACGACGAGAGTGATCGCGACATCGACGCCGATCTGCGCGGCGACACGCGGCCGATCGACCTCATCGACGTGTTCGGGCGGGCTCGCGGGGTGGTCGCCGAGATGGTCCGCAGCACGCCGACCGGTGACACCCTGGTGGTCGTCACCAACGAGCTCGGCTTCCCGGTCGGCCAACGCGCGATCCGCCGGCCCGAGAGCCTACCCTACGCCCTCGTGTTCGGCCGTCACAACCGCTGTACCCTGTCGATCCCGCACGACTCACGCGTCAGCCTCCGCCACATCCTGCTCACCGCGTGGCCGGGCCAGGGCGCTCTGCGTCTGCGGGGCTACGACCTCGGCGGCCGCGCCGGCATCGTCCTCGCCGACGGCAAGCGCGTGCCCGGCTTCTCCGCGCTGGGGCACGTCGCGCTGTCGTTCGGACGCACCGGCCTGGTCGTGCTTCCCGGCGGCCCTGCGGGGCTGTCGCTGCTCGAGGGCACCACCGATCAGGCCTTCCAGCGCCTCACCGGCATCGACCGCGACGGCGGCGGCATCCGTCTCGCCATCTCGGCGATGGCCGAGCCCAGCGTCGCCCAGCTCGGCGGCTACCGTCCGATCGACGTCGAGGCCCGTCCGCAGCCGCGTGGCATCCTGCGCCTGCGCTCGCTGAAGTCGAAGTCCCAGCGCGGCGCCGAGGCCTCGCGCGAGCTCGAGGTCGACAGCGAGCAGCTGCAGCGCGGCCTCTTGATCGGTCGCTACAGCGACCGCTGTTCGCTCGCGGGCTCGGGCCGCAACCTGTCCCGCGTCCATGCGCTCGTCACCGAGGAGGGCCCCAACTCCCTCCTCGTCTACGACCTCGCCAGCACCAACGGCGTGCGCCCGGGCCACGAGACCGAGGGCCCGTCGCACAGCGTCGTCCGGCTCCGCCACAACGAGCCGGTCATGCTCGGCCACTTCGAGCTGAGCTGGACCCCGGCCGAGCGCATCCGCGTCCACTGACTGCGGACGCCTCCGGTGCCCGCCGAGTCGCGAGGCTGCATGTCCTCGCGCGGAGTCGGCCAATTTTCGCCGCTGCGCGCCCGTTTTGCGCGAGGGGCACGTCCGCGGCTGCGGCCGGCCGCGGCGACCGTCGTCGGCGGTCCGCGCGGTGCGCTGGCGCTTGCGCATGCACACGACCGCGGACCGCGCTTTGACGGAGCCAACGCCGTGCGACTGTGCTATCTGCCCCATTGCGTCCAGGCCCGGAACGGCCTTCCGCCGCGCTAGCTCCCGCGTCCTGCGGGTAGCGACTCGCGGCACCCCGCGCCTCCGTCCTGGTCGCCCAGCTGGCCCCAACCGGACAATCCCATGACAGACGCGAAGCGGCCCGGACGCCTGAGCACCCTCGCCCGATCCTCGATCGGCGCCAAGATCGTCATGGCGACGACCGGCGTGATCCTCGTCGGGTTCCTCGTCGTGCACATGCTCGGCAACCTGCAGATTTATCTCGGGCCCGACACCATGAATCACTACGCGCAGACGCTCAAAGGCACGCCTGCGCTGCTCTGGGGCGTGCGCGCCGTCCTGCTCGTCAGCCTCGTGCTGCACGTGCTGGCCGCCGTGCGGCTCAAGGGGCTCAACAACGCCGCGCGCCCGCAGGCGTACGCGGTGCCGCGGCGCTACCGCGTCACCAGCAGCGCCGCCCGCTTCATGCTGCTGAGCGGCCTCGTGGTCCTGGCGTTCATCGTCTACCACCTGCTGCACTTCACCGTCGGCGCCACCAACCCGGCCGACTTCAACCTGCACGAGGTCCTCGACGTCGCCACCCAGACCTGGGTGCGCAACGACAACGAGCAGCTGATCGCCAAGCTCCCGCCCGAGCTGGTCCGCCACGACGTCTACAGCATGTTCGTGCGCGGCTTCCAGAACCCGCTGATCGCCGGCACGTACATCGTCGCCCAGCTGCTGCTGGCGATGCACCTCAGCCACGCGGTCGCCAGCATGCTGCACACCCTCGGCCTGTCCAAGGGGACAGCCGAGCGCGAGCGCAACATCAACATCGGCCGGGCCGTCGCCGCCGTCATCGTGCTCGGCAACCTCTCCTTCCCGATCGCCGTCCAGGCCGGCCTCGTCCACCTCTAACGCCCCTCGCTCCACCGCACCGCCATGGATCTCAACGCCAAAATCCCGGACGGCCCGATCGAGGGCAAGTGGGACCGTCACCGCTTCGAGATGAAGCTGGTGAACCCCGCCAACAAGCGCAAGTACAACATCCTCGTCGTCGGCACCGGCCTCGCGGGCGCGTCGGCGGCGGCCAGCCTGGCCGAGCTCGGCTACAACGTCGACTGCTTCTGCTTCCAGGACAGCCCGCGTCGGGCCCACAGCATCGCCGCGCAGGGCGGCATCAACGCCGCCAAGAACTACCAGAACGACGGCGACAGCATCTACCGCCTGTTCTACGACACGGTGAAGGGCGGTGACTTCCGCGCGCGCGAGGCCAACGTCTACCGCCTGGCGCAGATCAGCGTGAACATCATCGACCAGTGCGTCGCCCAGGGCGTCCCGTTCGCCCGCGAGTACGGCGGCCTGCTGTCCAACCGCTCGTTCGGCGGCGCCCAGGTCTCGCGCACCTTCTACGCCCGCGGCCAGACCGGCCAGCAGCTGCTGCTCGGCGCCTACCAGGCGCTCGAGCGCCAGATCGGCCTCGGCAAGGTCAAGATGTACGCCCGCCACGAGATGCTCGACCTGGTCGTCATCGACGGCGTGGCCCGCGGCATCATCACCCGCAACCTCGTCACCGGCGAGACCCGCGGGTGGGTCGGCGACGCGGTCGTGCTGGCCACCGGCGGCTACGGCAACGTCTTCTACCTGTCGACGAACGCCAAGGGCAGCAACGTCACCGCGAGCTACCGCGCCCACAAGCGCGGCGCCGGGTTCGCCAACCCCTGCTTCACGCAGATCCACCCGACCTGCATCCCGGTCAGCGGCGACTACCAGTCGAAGCTCACCCTGATGTCCGAGTCGCTGCGCAACGACGGCCGCGTGTGGGTGCCCAAGCAGAAGGGCGACGTCCGCCGCCCCGAGCAGATTCCCGAAGACGAGCGCGACTACTACCTCGAGCGCCGCTACCCGAGCTTCGGCAACCTCGTCCCGCGCGACGTCGCCTCGCGCGCGGCCAAGGCCGTGTGCGACGAGGGCCGCGGCGTCGGCCCGAGCAAGATGGCCGTGTTCCTCGACTTCGGCGACGCCGTCCGCCGCCTCGGTCAGAACGTCGTCGCCGACCGCTACGGCAACCTGTTCGAGATGTACGAGCGCATCACCGGCGAAGATCCTTACAAGACGCCGATGCGGATCTTCCCCGCCGTCCACTACACGATGGGCGGCTTGTGGGTCGACTACAACCTGATGAGCACGATCCCCGGCCTGCACGTGCTCGGCGAGGCCAACTTCTCCGACCACGGCGCCAACCGCCTCGGCGCCAGCGCGCTGATGCAGGGCCTGGCCGACGGCTACTTCATCATCCCGTACACCATCGGCAACTACCTCGCGCAGGCCAAGCTGCCGAAGATCACGGTCGACCACCCCGAGGTGCAGCGCAGCCTCGCCGGCGTGCGCGCGCAGACGAGTCGCCTGCTCGGCATCAAGGGCCGCACCACCGTCGACGAGTTCCACCGCGAGCTCGGCCTCGTCATGTGGGACTACTGCGGCATGGGCCGCACCGCCGAGGGCCTCAAGGTCGCGCTGCAGAAGATCCCCGAGATCCGGGCCCGCTTCTGGTCCGACGTCGCGGTCCCCGGCGCCAACGAGGAGCTCAACCCGTGGCTCGAGAAGGCCGGCCGCGTCGCCGACTTCCTCGAGTTCGGCGAGCTGATGTGCCTCGACGCGCTCGAGCGCAACGAGTCGTGCGGCGGCCACTTCCGCGAGGAGTTCCAGACCCCCGACGGCGAGGCGCTGCGCGACGACGCCAACTACTCGTACGCCGCGGTGTGGGAGTACACCGGCGAGGGCAGCGCGCCGCGGCTCAACAAAGAGCCGCTCGAGTTCAAGAACGTCAAGCTCGCGACCCGGAGCTACGCCTGATATGTCGAAGACGATGACCCTCACCCTGCAGATCTGGCGCCAGCGGAGCGCCGACACGCCCGGGTCGATGCAGACCTACAAGCTCGAGGGTGTGAACGAGCACATGTCGTTCCTCGAGATGCTCGACGTGCTCAACGCCAAGCTGACGAAGGACGGCCAGGACCCGGTCGCGTTCGACCACGACTGCCGCGAGGGCATCTGCGGCTCGTGCTCGATGGTGATCGACGGCCGCCCGCACGGCCCGCGCAAGGGCACGACGGCCTGTCAGCTGCACATGCGCACCTACAAGGACGGCGACACCATCACGATCGAGCCGTGGCGCGCCAAGGCGTTCCCGGTGATCAAGGACCTGGTGGTCGACCGCGGCTCGTTCGACCGCATCGTCGCCTCCGGCGGCTTCGTGTCGGTCAACACCGGCGTCACCGTCGACGCCAACGCCACCCCGATCGGCAAGAAGAACGCCGACGAGGCGATGGACTACGCCGCCTGCATCGGCTGCGGCGCCTGCGTGGCCGCCTGCCCCAACGCCTCGGCGATGCTGTTCACCGGCGCCAAGGTCGGCCACCTCGTCAAGCTGCCGCAGGGCCAGGTCGAGCGCCGGGGCCGCGTGCTCCGCATGGTCGAGCAGATGGACCGCGAGGGCTTCGGCGCCTGCACCAACCACCGCGAGTGCTCCGAGGCCTGCCCCAAGGAGATCAGCTTCGACGCGATCGAGCTGCTCAACCGCGAGTACATGCGCGCCCAGGTCACGAACGACTGACCCTCGCCGGTGCCTTCTGCAACGCGGCCGACGGACCTCCGCCGGCCGCGTTCGCGTTTGCGGCCCGGATTTTCAGCAGCTCGGGTAGCCGTCCATGCCCGGGTCGGGCGGCGGATCGCAGGCCTCGAAGCTGCCCGGGAAGCAACCGCTGGGCAGCTGGTAGATGTTCTGCCCCTTGCACACGGTCGTGATCGCGTCGTCGCAGCCCATCTGCGGCAGACAGCCGAGGAAGCTCAGCGGGTCGTTGAGGCACCAGATCGCCCCGTCGAACTCGAACGCCTGGCCCTCGATCGGCAGGCAGCCGAGCATGACGCACTCGTCCTTGCTCATCGCCGCCTCGCAGTCGACCGGCTCGGCGGTGGTGCCGGGCACCTCGCCGGTCGACGTCGAAGTCGACCCGCCCGAGCCGCCCTGGCTCTCCTGACCTGTCCCCGAGGACATGCCGTCGGTCTCGTTGCCGGAGCCGCCGCCGCCCTGCGTCTCGCTGTCGCTGCCGCTGCCGCTAGGGTCGGTCGTCCCGGTCCCCGACGCGCTCATGCCCGAGTCGGTCGGCTCCGAGTCCGACATCGTGCCCGACAGCGATCCCTCGCTCGTCGGCTCCGATCCCTCGCTCGAGCCCTGGCTCTGGCTGTTGCCGGCCGAGGCGGAGTTCGAGTCGCCCCCGCTGTCTCCGCACGCCGCCAGCGCCGCCGTCAGCACGACCGCACTCGCGACCACCCCATGTCTAAGCCACGTCTTGCGCACGAACGCAGGCTACGCGACAGCCTCCGGGCCCGTCAAACGCCCACGGCTGCGGCCGCTGTTGTCGTCCGCGCGCCTCTCGGGTCACACTCGCGCGGGTGACGATCTTCTATTGGGACTACTACGGCCCGGACGCCGAGGGCACCGCGCGTCACTTCCTCGTCCACCTCGGCGAGTACATCGTCCGCGCCGGTGTGCCCGACTGCGAGCGGGGCGTCGAGTCGGCGGGTGCCGGTCACTGCGCCGTGTGGTGCAAGGCTCCCGACGACGCGCGCGAGGCCATGTTGCGCCTGCGTCCGCGCCGCGCCGCTCCCGCGCCTTGAAGCGCCGCAACAATTTTTCGCGCGCGCTGCAAAACTCGGCCGGCTCGCAGCGACCTACTCGTGTGCAAGCGTCCTCCGAAGCCACCACTCTCCACCTTCATCCGCGCCAGTCCGACCCGGCCCGCGACCTCGCCCTCGCCCTCGACCTCGACCGCGCCGGCGGCCCCGTGGCGCTCGACCCGGCGCGCATCATCCTCGTCGGCAGCGCCCCCTCGGCCGACCTGCGGATCGGCGATCCCACCGTCTCGGCCAGGCACGCGCGGATCGGCGGCGACGGCCGCGGCATGGTCGTCGAGGACCTCGGCTCGACCAACGGCACCTACGTCGACGGCGTCCGGGTCCAGCGCGCCTGGCTGGCGCCGGGCGTGCGCCTCGGCCTCGGCGGTTTTCAAGCCACCGTCGTCGCCCAGAGCGCCGCGCCGCGTCCGCGCCTTTCCAACCCGCCCGGCATGATCGGCAGCTCGGCTGTCTTTCAGGACATGCTCGCCCGCCTGCGCAAGTTCGCCGGCCTCGCCCAGGCGGTGCTCCTCCGCGGCGAGACCGGCACCGGCAAGGAGCTGGCCGCCCGCGCCCTGCACGCCGAGGGGCCGCGCGCCGGCGGTCCGTTCGTCGCCGTCAACTGCGGCGCCATCCCCGAGGGCCTGTTCGAGAGCGAGCTGTTCGGCCACGTGCGCGGGGCCTTCACCGGCGCCGCGCGGGCCCACGTCGGCGCGTTCGCCCGGGCCCACCGCGGCACGCTCTTCCTCGACGAGATCGCCGAGCTGCCGCTGGGCCTGCAGGCCAAGCTGCTGCGCGTGCTCGAGACGCGGCGCGTCGTCCCCGTCGGTGGCGAGCAGGAGCAGGCGATCGACGTCCGCGTCGTCTCGGCCACGCACCAGCCGATGGAGCGCCTGGTCGCCGAGGGCCGGTTCCGCAGCGACCTCTACCACCGCCTCGGCGTGCTCGCCGTCGACATCCCCGGCCTGTCCGATCGCCCCGGCGACATCCCCGAGCTCGTCGCCCACTTCGCCGCCGAGCTGGCCGCCGAGTTCGGCCGACCGGTCCGCGTCACCGAGCAGGGCCTCCGCGCCGCCGCCCTCCGCCGCTTCCCCGGCAACATCCGCGAGCTCCGCAACCTCCTCCTGCGCGCCGCCGCCGTCCACGACGGTCCGCTCGGCCCGCACGAGCTGTTCCCGGCCGGCCCCGCCGCGCCCGCCGCCGTCGACGCGCTCGCGGTGCCGCGGGGCACCTACGCCGCCATGCACCGGCGCATGCTCGAGCTGGTCGTGCGCGAGGCCGGCTCGATCCGCAAGGCCGCCGCCCAGCTCGACGTCCCGCGCTCGACCCTGTGCGCCTGGCTCAAGGACGAGGCCGCATGAGATGTCCCTCTGGACATGTCCCATGCGACCTTCTCTAAAAGACAGCCCGTGCAGAGGCCCACACCCTGTGTGCGGGTCGCTACCTTGTGATCGGATCCTCCCACATGTCGTGAGGCCGGTCACCTCGTATCCCAGGTTTTTCCCAGAGGTGTACCCAGCTCGCGGTGAATACCGGCCAAACGGCGCTTTGGCGCAATCTGGCGCCTGGGGGCGATGGCCAACGCCCGGGACGCCCCGGCGGCGAGGCGCAGCGGCCGCCGGATTTGACTATTGGCGCCTCGGACGACCCGGGTACCGTGGCGTCATGCGGAAATTGAGCCTCAACGTTGTTCTCGCGGGCCTCACGGGGATCGGCGGCCTCGCCGCCTGTGAGAGCAAGGATGCTGAAGATTCGGCGACCACGTTACCGGGCAATCCGGGATCCTCACGCTGCCCACGACCCTGCCGAGCGGCGGGGAGAGCGACAGCGACGGCGCGACGGGGACCGGGGGGACGGAGGGCACGACCGACGGGGTCACGAGCGAGCCCGTCACCACCACCAGCCCCGGCACCGCCGGGCCCAAGTTCGACCTCGCGGCCTCGCCTGACGGCGGCATGGCCGACACCGGGGTCGAGCCGTGCGACAACCCCAACGACCCCGGTTGCATGTGCAGCATTCCTGACCACGTGCCGTGCGACAACGGGACCCAGGATCCCTTCCTCGCCATGGGCCTCAACTGTCCGGGCGAACTGCAAGTCACGGCCACGAAGTCGGGTTCCCCGGGGGCGATCGGCGTCCGCTACGTGTTCGGTCAGGGCGGCACCTTCAACCCGCGCGAAGGAGCCTCCTACGCGGTCATCGGCAGCGGCCTGGTCTCGGACCTCAACAACCAGACCCCGCCCGGCGACTTCAACCTCGAGCCCACCCACTGCAACGACGACGTCGGCGCCTTCGACCCCGGCAACAACTTGCCGCCGCCGCTGCGCACCAACGACGTCGGCGGCGACTGCACGCAGAACGCCGGCCTGCTCGGCAGCGGCGACTGCTCGAACACCATCCAGGGCCAGTTCCAGAACTTCGGCGCCAACGACTACACCGAGCTGCGCTTCGTCATGCAGGTCCCGCCGGACGTGACCTCGTTCAGCTACGACTTCGCGTTCTTCTCGGTCGAGTACCCCGACTACTACCAGTCGGCCTTCAACGACATGTACATCGGCTGGCTCGAGTCGGAGAAGTGGACCGGCAACATCTCGTTCGACCAGCAGGGCAACCCGATCTCGCTGAACGCCGGCTTCCTCGAGTTCAAGGACGACCCGAGCGGCCAGAACCCGATCCCGCAGTTCCAGAACACCTGCATGCGCCAGCACGCGGGCACCAACTGGCTGCAGACCACCGCCGGCGTCAGCCCCGGCGAGACCATCACGGTCGTGTTCGCCATCATGGACATCAGCGACTCGATCCTCGACAGCTACGTGTTCCTCGACAACTTCAAGTGGGGCTGCGAGCCGACCGGCAAGCCCAGCACCATGCCGCCCGGCTGAGCGGCGTCCGCATCGCCGTCACCGCCTCCGCTCCGGCCGGCTCAGCCGGGCGCTCGCTCGCGCCCCGGGGAGCCGGCCGGATCCACTGACAAGCAGCGGGCCCCTGGTAGCGTCCCTGGCGCATGTCCGTCACGCCCAGCGACAACGAAGACGCGTACTTCCAGCAGCGCGAGCGAGAGCTCCGCGAGCAGCTCCGCGAGCAGCTCGACAAGGCGGCCGGCGAGCTCCGCGACGACCGCAAGAACGACACCCTCTCGCTGTCCGACCGGATCGCCGCCCTCGGCTTCACCGGCGAGAAGCTCAAGGTGTTCGACCTCCTGCCGCTCGTCCACGTCGCGTGGGCCGACGGTTCGGTCAGCCGCAAGGAGCGGACCGCCATCCTCGACGTCCTCCGCGGCCGCGGGATCCAGCCCGGCACCGAGGCGTTCCGCACCGTCGAGAGCCTGCTGGAGGAGCGCCCGTCGCAGGCCTTCCTCGACCAGACCCTCGCCGTGCTCAAGGAGGCCGTCGGCGGCGCCCGGGCCGCCAACATCGTCGACCTCTGCGTCCAGGTCGCCGGCGCCAGCGGCGGCTTTCTGAACATGGGCACAGTCTCCGACGAGGAGCGCGCCCTGATCGAGCAGATCGCCAACCAGCTCGGCGGCCCCGCGCTCGCCGAGTTCAACAAGCAGCTCGGCTGAAGCCGGCCCCCTCCCCTCCGCGACCCGCGGCGCAGCTCCCGAGTGGGGCCGCTCCGCGGGTCTCGCACGTGCGGCGGGCGGCGCCTCTCTGTCCTCACGGGCAGGTCTTCGAGGACAGGACCGAAAGGAAATGTCGATAGGGACATGTCCTGCGGTGCATGTCTCCACCGGCGGCCGCGGCAGGTCGCCGCACGCGGAGGCGACGAGCTCGCGCGAGCGGTTCGTCGCGCTCTGATCCACACCCACGCTGCGGTCGCTCGCCGCCCGCGGAGGCGACGAGCTCCCGTCGCGCTCTGAACCTCTGCCCCGCTGCGGCACCTCGCCGCCGGTGAAGACGACGAGTTCGCCCGCCGCTCAGCGATACAGCAGCCGCTGCGGCCGATCGCCGCCCGTGGAGGCGACGAGCTCGCGCGAAGCTCAGCTGCGCAGCAGCCGCTGCGGCACTTCGCCGCCCTGGTTGATCATCTTGCGAAGCACCTGCTGCAGCGCCGGCGTGTCCTTGAACTCGGTCGCGCCGTCCTCGGACTTGCCGGTGACGAACAGCTGGCGGTACTCGATGCTGCTGTCGGCGCGGGTGTCGGGCTCGATGATCTCGATCACCTGCATCGACTCGAGGTTGACCCCGCTGTTGAGGCGGATGACCACGTCGATCGCGTGCGCCAGCGACAGCGTCAGGCCCTGGACCGCGCCGCCGGACGCGGTGCCGAGGGCGGCCAGGCGCGACAGCGCGTGGGCGGTGTTGATGCCCCACAGCGACACCACCGCGCCGCGGCTCGCCCCGGCCAGCGCGTCGATCACCCCGGCGGCGTCCTGGTGGCCGCACTGCTGCGAGATGAGCAGGTCGAGCCCGCCGCGCAGCAGGACCCCGAGCACCGGGCCGAGCTCGATCTTGTCGTTGGCCTCGGTCAGGCGGCGCACCGGGATCCAGCCCTTGCGGGCGCTGCCCAGCCGGCCCGAGTCGGAGATGCAGGCCACGCGCAGCGACTCCGGGATCTCGCCGACCAGCGCGCGCATGAAGCGGTCGAGGTTGACGCCGCCCGAGGCGCACACCAGCACGCGCCGGCACGACTTCAGCGCCGCCACCAGGAACTCGCGCATGTCGGCCGACAGCACGCCCTCCTGCACCAGCGCGGTCAGGTTGTTGGCGTCGGTGCGCATGCGCCGGAGGCTGATCACGTACTGCCGCGCCGGGTGCGGGGCAGCAGCGCGTAGAGGTAGAAGCCGTGATCGACGATGCCCTCGATGACGTGGGCGCCCTCGACCCACAGCCCCGCTTCTTGCACATCCGCTGCATCGCCATCAGCAGCGCGCGCTCGCCGGTGAAGCGCAGCTCGAGCCGCTCGCCGTTGCCGTCGTCGCGGACGACGTGGATCGGCGCGGTGCCGACGACCTGGATCTCGCGCACCGAGTCGTCGCGCATCAGGTCGCCGAGCGGGCCCCACTCGAGCATCTCTCGTAGGATCCGCTCGCGGAACGGCCCGACGTCGACCGTCGCCTCGATCTGCTGCGAGTCGCGGAAGTCGGCGAGGATCCCGTCGACCAGCTCGATGACCTCCTTGCGCTCCTCTTCGCCGACCTCGCCCGAGGTCATCGGATCGATCCGCGGCACCGCCTTCAGCAGCGTCTGGTGGATCTGCGCCGCCAGGCCGTCGAGGTACGTGCTCTCGACCCCGGCCGCGGCCACGCGCTGGGCCGACGTCACGAGGCCGGTGTCGTCCTGCTCCTCGCGGCGGCGCTTGTCGTCGGCCGACGACGGGACGATTGCACCGTCTTCGCCGTCGAGCATCAGGATGTAGTCGCCGACGTAGACGCGATCGGTACGGCGGACCGTCCGCGGGTTCTGGACCTTGCGACCGTTGAGATAGGTGCCGTTGGTGCTCTCGAGGTCGACCACCTCGATGCGGCCCTCGATCTTGCGGAAGCACAGGTGATGCTTCGACACGTTGACGCGGTCGAGCACGAGGTCGTTGTCGTCCTCGCGACCGATCGTGAACTCTTCGCCTGCGAACGCGAAACGCTGGGTCTGGCCGCCCTTTTCGTGGACTACTACCGTCAGCACAGACCGCTCTTACCGCGGAGCCCTCGCATGCTCAAGACCTGCACCCGGGACAGTCGGCCCCGGCGGGCGCAGGCCGGCGTGCTAGAACTCGTCGACGCGGTCGAGCGCGTCGTCGAGAGCATCGATTTCGCGCTGCGACGGCCCGCCAGGGCTCCCGGTCGGCGCCGAGGCGCTGCGGGCCGCGCCGGGCCGCGCCAGGGCGGCCGCGTCCGGCGAGGCCGCCGCCGCCGCCGTGCGCTGCGTGCCACGCACCCAGCGACGGGCGACGAAGAACAGCAGCGTCAACGCCACCAACGCCGCCACCGCCGTGCCCCACACCAGCTCGGGGCGGCCGATATAGCCGCGGATGTCGGGGAAGCGCGCCACGAGGGTGTTCTCGATGGTCTCGCGCGACTGGCCGCTGCGCGCCTGGTCGAGGATCTGCGCCTCGAGCTTGCGCGCGTTCGGCGACGGGCAGGTGGCGATCGTGCGGCCCGGGCAGTAGGGCGACATCAGATCGTGGCTGAGCTCGAGCATCAGCGCCTCGGCCTCGGCCTCGGGGCGGACGCTGGTGGCCGCTTCAGGCGCCGCAGGGCCGAAGCCGGCGCCGGGGCGGGCGCGGCAGCCATGGCTCAGTCCTCGCTGCCCATGTTCAGCTTCTTGGGGCCGCGTCCGCCGCCGCCGACGTGCTTCACCTTGGCCTTGCCCGTGTTCTTCGGCGGGTTCAGGGCCGCCAGGCAGAACTTGTCGTGGGCTTCCTTCTGCTTCGGGTCGTTGAGATCCGGCTTCGGCAGCGGCTCGTCGGTGATGTTCTTCAGGTACTTGGTGATCTTGTTCTCGATGATGAGCCAGTGGGCGTCGGCCTGGGCGACCGCGTTCTGGTCGTTGTTGTTGAACGCGTCGGGGTAGCCGTGCATCACCAGTTCGTGGGCCTCGAGGAAGTGGCCGATGAGCTTCGACTTCTCGAGGATCCGCGGCTCGTTGGAGAACAGGCGTTGCTGCCACGTGTTCACCAGCGGGATGAAGTTCTGCTTGAACTGGTACCACTGTTCTTCGGTCGGGCTGCCCGGCTCCGCACCTGCGCCCTTGGCGCCCTCTTTCTTCATCTCGTCGCGGAAGCACTCGAGCTCGCCGAAGTAGTTGAGCATCTTCTTCAAGTTCGCCTTGTCGAACTTGTGCAGGTGCTTCTCGCCCTCCGGGTCCTTGCGGTCCCAGGCCTTGAACTCCTCGTCGGACGGCGGGGGAGACCCGCGGGCGGCCGCTTGATCTCCTTCTTCACGTAGCCCGCCTCCTCCAGCATCTTCTTCTCGGGGTCTTCGGCCAGCTTGTCGGCCAGGGTCTTCCCGTCGCCCCCGCAGCCGGAGGACAGCAGCGACAGGGGGACGATCAGGCTGACCAGAACACCGAGGGACGATCGCAGTGCGGACATATCGAAGATCCTGAGCTCGGTCGCCACTTTAGCCGGCCGCCTGCGCCCGTGTAAAGCGCGGCGCCGGCGGTCCGCGCGGCCAGCGGCGGGAGCGGCCGCCAGGCCCCGCCGCGGCGCGTCTGCAGGCGGGCGCGTCTTCGACTCGAGCCCGCTCTGCGCCGCCCCGGCTCGGGTCCGCGGCCCGGCTCCTCGCTACCGGCCATCCGGGAGGAGGCTTGCGTCCGCTCGGCGGCCCCGACTCGCCGCGGCTCGCTGCCGGATCTCTCCTGCCTCGATCACGCGTCGTCGGCTGCTCGACCGTCGGAGCCGGGCCTCGCCGATCGCCGCGCCGGCTGGCGCCGCGTCGCCGCGACGCGGATCGATCCCTGCCTCGATCCACGAGATATCGCCTCGATCACCATCCGCACGCGACCTGTCCGATCGGACGGGACCTGCGCACGAGCGCGTGTTGGTGGCGACATTTCAGCGTTGCGACGGTCGGGCCGACAGCCGCCTCGACGGCGCCGCGACATCGTCGCCGCTGGTTGTTCTTTGATGCTGTGTCTGTAGACTCGCCGTGGCTGAACATTTCAACGCCACGGAGAGCCATGCCACCTCGCACTACCAGCGCGACCAGCAAGAAGACCGCAAGCAAGAAAGCCCCGGCCAAGAAGGCCGCCAAGAAGGCCGCCCCGGCCGCCCAGGCCGCTCCGGCCAAGAAGGCTGCCAAGAAGAAGGCCGCCAAGAAGAAGGCCGCCAAGGCCGCTCCGGCCAAGAAGGCTGCCAAGGCCGCTCCGGCCAAGAAGGCCGCCAAGGCCGCCCCGGCCAAGAAGGCCGCCAAGAAGACCGCCGCCAAGAAGACCGCCGCCAAGAAGACCGCCGCCAAGAAGGCTGCCAAGGCCGCTCCGGCCAAGAAGGCCGCCAAGCGGGCCCCGGCCAAGAAGGCAGCGCCCAGCCGCTCCGAAGAGGAGGAAGAAATAGGCCCTGGGCTGAAGCCTGGCGACCCCGCGCCGCCCTTCTCGCTCGCAGCGGACGACGGCAAGACCTACGCCCTGCGCGACCTCGCCGGGCGCCGGGTCGTCCTCTACTTCTACCCCCGCGACAACACCCCCGGCTGCACCACGCAGGCCTGTGACTTCCGCGACCGCCAGACACGCTTCGCCTCTTCGGGCGTGACCGTGCTCGGCGTCAGCGGCGACAGCCTCGCCTCGCACGCCAAGTTCCGGGCCAAGTTCGGCCTGAACTTCCCGCTGTTGTCCGACCCGGGGAACCAGGTCGCCACTGCATACGGCGCCTACGGTGAGAAGCAGATGTACGGGCGCAAGGTCCAGGGCGTCATCCGCAGCACCTTCGTGATCGGCCCCGACGGCCGTTTGGAAGCCGTCCACAGCCCCGTCAAGGTCGCCGGCCACGCCGACGCCCTGCTCGCGGCTCTGCCCGCCTGACACGCCCGCCCTCGGCGCATCTCCAATCCGGAGCGCGTCGCGCCGCCGAGGGCCGGCGTGTTTTTCTTTGGTTCGGACGCGCTTCGTCGCTTGTCGCGGGAGACGCCGCACGGCCGAGCCCGTTTCGTCGGCAGGTCTCGTCGCGGCCCCTGACGAGCTCTTTGCGCTGCCTGGAAGTCGATTGCCGTCCTCGACGCGGGACCCCATCCCCGCGCCGGATCGGCGCGCGACGAGGACGGGCTTGGCCATGCTGACGCCTGCGCACGGCCCAGCCCGCTTCGTCGCGTGAACGGGCTGTTCTTCGGCTACCGGGAGCGGCCCTCACCGCGAGAATCCGTACCGCGGTCGCCTCATGGGCCTTCTTCGTCCGTGCCACGCCCCTCGCGCAGGGCACTCGCTGCGCCCGTCGCGTCCGCCGCCTTCGCGGACGCCGGCGACCCCTGCCCGCCGCGCCCGGGATCCTCCACACCCGTCGCCCCCTTGTCCTCCAGCCGCGCCCGTGCCGCAGGGAAAAGAAAGACCGGCCCCCGGCAGATCCCGCTCGCCAGGGCTTTGCGGTACCCTCCGCTCGTCATGAGCGCGCCGTCCCGCCCGGTCCTGCGCCGCCTGTCCTCGAGGACCTGGCCGATCGTGCCTGTCCTTTGCGCCCTGGTCTGTACGACAGCCGCCGCGGAGCCGCCCGCGCCCCCCGCGCCCGCCGCACCCACCAGCGGCGGCTACTGGCTCGGCGCGCACCTGCTCGGTCCTGGGCCCGGCGTGCTCGCGGCCACCGAGGCCATGTCGCTCGGCACCTCGGTCGAGGGCGCGCCGACCTCGGTGGGGGCCGTCGTCGGCCAGGTCGGCACCATTCACGACGCCATGCGCTTCGTCGCCCGCTGGGCCTTCGCCGCGGTCGTCGGTTCGCCGCGCGACCGGACCCTGCGCCTGGCGCCCGCGCCGATCCCCGGCGGCGATCTGTTGCCGACGCACGGCGCGGTCCTCGTCGCGCTCACCGTCCAGGGACGCAGCCCTGACGGCGGCACCCGCACCGTGCAGTGGCCCAAGGACCAGGCCGAGCTGCTGCCGCCCGAGCTCGCGTGGGTCCCCGCCGCGCTGATCCCCGATCGCGCCCCGCTGTTCGCCGCCCCGGCCGCTCGCGTCCCGCCGACCAGCGAGCGCTTCGCCCTGGCGCGCCGATCCGGCAGCCTGTTCGTGCTCGGCGCCCTCGACCGCTGCGACGACCGCTCGCCCCTGCCGGGCGCTGCCGGCGAGCCCCAGCGCGTCTGCCTGCGCTGGTACCAGGTCGTCGCCCGCGACGGCGAGCGGTTCCAGGCCGGCTACTTGCCCGCCTTTCAGGTCGCCCTCGTCGAGGACTGGCGCCGGGGCCAAGGCGCCCTCCCGCGGGCCCAGCTGATCGCCAGCGGCACCCGCGGCGACGCGGCCCAGTTCGTCCTCGTCGCCCGCGCGCGCGACAACACCATGCACCGCCTCACCCTCGAGGCCCCGCTGGCCGGCGACGTCTTCCCCGAGGCCACCCTCAGCGTCGACGGCGACTGGGCCGAGGTCCGCTTCGCCGGCGCCGCCCCGCGCCGGATCGCCCTCGACGCGACCATGGACGCTCGCCCGCGCTGACGCGAGGGACATGCTCCGGAGGACAGTTCTTTCGCATGTCCTCGGAGACATGCATCGAAAGACAGGCCGCAAGCTCGGCGGGCGACGCACATGTCCTCGGCGACATGCCGTGAAAGACAGGCGAAACAACCCGGCGCAGCAGGTACGTCTGTCCGCGGGGCATGTTGTGACGGACGGGCGAAACATCCCGACGCAGCAGGGGCACCTCGCCCCGGCGACGAACCAACCCGACGCAGCGGGCGCGCTCATTCTCGGCGACACGCACGAAAGCCATACTCGGGCATATATCTGGCGCGCCTTTCCTCTGTCCCCGGCGACATGCCTTGAAAGACAGACGGCACACCCCGGCGCAGCAACCGGACCTGTCCTCGACGACATGCGCGAAAGACGGGCGATACTCGGGCGTATCTCTGGCGCGCCTGTCCTCGACGGCATGCCGTGAAAGACAGAGGCACACCCCGGCGCCGCAACCGGACCTGTCCCCGATGCGTGCGCGAAGGCCATACCTGGGCGCATCTCTGGATCGCCTGTCCTCGGCGACATGCCTTCAAAGACAGTCAGCACACCCCGCAGCAGCACCGGACCTGTCCCCGACGACATGCCGTGAACGACCGGCCACACTCGGGCACATATCTGGCGCACCTGTCCCCGGCGACATCCTTGAAACCAGGCGGCACACTCCGGCGCCGCGACCAGAACCTGTCCCCGACGACATGCCGTGAACGACCGGCAGAGTCGCCTCGCCGCCTCGCGCGGACCGCGATCCCGGCGATTCTGTCGGGCAGCGCGGCTCGCCCACGTTCGGCCCCACCGGCCCCCGTCGCGCGCGTTTCGGCCCGTCCCTGTGCCGCCCCGCGGCCGCGCTCGCGCTCGTGCGGGCGACGTGCTATCGGTGAGCGCATGCGTGTCCTCGCGGGCGACATCGGCGGCACCAAGACCCTGCTCGCGGTGCTCGAGCAGCGGGCGGACGGTCGGCTTTACGTCCTCGAGCGTCAGCGCTACGTCAGCGCCGAGCACCCCGGCCTGGCGCCGATCGTGCGCGACTTCCTGGCCCGCACGAACGTCCCCGACATCACCCGCGCCGGCTTCGGCGTCGCCGGCCCGGTCGTCGACCGGCGCAGCCGCGTCACCAACCTCCCGTGGCAGATCGACGCCGACGTCCTGGCCGGCGAGCTCGGCCTTCACTCGGTCGCGCTGGTCAACGACTTCGCCGCGGTCGCGCTCGGCCTGCGCGTCCTCGGCCCCGACGACCTCGAGGTCTTGCAGGCGGGCGAGCGCGATCCGGCGGGCCCGATCGCCCTGATCGGCGCCGGCACCGGCCTCGGCGAGGCGGCGCTCGTGCCGACCCCCGCAGGTCCGCGCTTCCTCGCCAGCGAGGGCGGCCACTGCGACCTCGCCCCGCGCAACGAGCTGGAGATCGCCCTGCTCCGCTTCCTGCTGCAGCGACACCACCGCGTCTCCTACGAGCGGATCGTGTCCGGCCCCGGCCTCGTCACCGCCTACCAGTTCGTCGTCGCCGAGGGCCTCGAACCTGAACTTTCGGACACCCGGGCGCGCATGGCCGCCGAGGACCCCGGCGCGGTCATCGGCGAGCGCGCCCTCGCGGGCGACGACCCGGCCTGCGTGCGCGCCGTCGACATCTTCCTCGACCTCTACGGCGCCGAGGCCGGCAACCTCGCGCTCAAGGTCCTGCCGACCGGCGGCCTCTACGTCGCCGGCGGGATCGCCGGCAAGCTGCTGCCGCGCCTGCGTCAGGGCCGGTTCCTCGCCGCCTTCGGCGACAAGGGCCGCATGAGCCCGCTGCTCCGCGACATGCACGTGGCCGTGGTCAAGAACACCGACGTCGGCCTGCTCGGGGCCGGCATCGCCGGTCTCGGCTGAGGCGCCATGGCCACGCGCGTCGACGCCCTGGTGGCCGGTTACCGCGCCGAGGTGCGCAACCGCTGGCTCCTCACCTGGGGCGGCCGCCTCGTCTCGCTCTACCTCGCCGGCCTCTACATCTACCTGTTGATGGTCCTGGGCCTCGACGACCCGTTCTACATCAGCCTCAACCTGGTCGCGATGGTCACCGGTCTGTCGGGCTTCGTCACCGCCTTCTACTACGAGGTCCCCGGCGTGGTGCGGGCGCTCCACGACCCGGACCCCGCGCTCGCCGAGGATGCCTGGGAGGCCGTCGAGCGCCTGCGCCCCGAGCTCATGCCGCGTCTGCTCGTCGACCTCAACCTCCCGCCCGACGAGCGGCCCGAGCTCGCCCGCAGCCTCGATCGCGCCGGCGTCGTCCGCCTCACCGAGGCGCGGGCCCGCGACCGCTGGCGCACGATCGGCCCGATCTACCTCGTCGGCTTCACGCTCGCCCTCGCCGGCTACATGTGGCTCGTCCACACCTGGGAGCCGGCGACCATCCGCTGAAGCCGCCTCAAGGTACCGCCGCGAGGCGCGACGGCTTCACGCTCGCCTCGCCCTCCTGGCCTGGGTGGGCCGGGCTCATCCGCCTCGCCGCCTCGCGCTCCGCGAGAGCGCCGAGGCTTCACGAGAACCTCGCCGGCGGCTCCTGGCTCGTCGGGAGCTGCGCAGCCTTGCACATCGTACATGTCCTAAACGGCATGCTCCAATGAACATGTCTCATTGACCATGCTATTTCCAGCATGTTCTAACAAGCATGCTCCGTGCGAGCGCCTCTCGCGTGCACCCGGCGCGCTCGCCTCGGACGCCGGCCCACCTGTCCCGCGGTACAGTGGGCCGCCTGCCGCGCACGGGCTGCCGCCTCACCCCGCGTCGCCGGCTTCCGGTCGCGCGTGGCGTTCGACCCGCGCGCGCAGCTCTGCGTGGCCGTGGAGCGCCGGGTCGCGCGCCAGCAGCTCGCTCGCCGCCGTGCGAGCCGCCTCGAGCAGCGCCACGCCCTCGCCGGCGAGCCCGGCCCAGGCCACGCGACCGGCCTGACGCAGCCCGAACAGCTCGCCGGGGCCGCGCTCCGCCAGGTCGCGCTCCGCCACGACGAAGCCGTCGTGCGTGTCGGCGAGCACCTGCAGGCGGCGCGCCGCGGCGCTGCCGGCTTCGGCCCCGGTGTGCAGCAGGCACCACGACGTCGCCGTCCCGCGGCCGATCCGTCCGCGCAGCTGGTGCAGCTGCGACAGGCCGAAGTGCTCGGCGTGCTCGATCAGCATGAACCTGGCCTCGGGGACATCCACCCCGACTTCGATCACCGTCGTCGCCACCAGCACGTCGATCGCCCCGGCGCGGAACTCGGCCATCGCCGCCGCCCGGCGGGCCGGGTCGACGCGGCCGTGGACCACCTCGATCCGCTTGCCCGGCAGCAGCGTCCGCAGCTCCGCCGCCGCCTCGTCGACGTCGCTGGCCTCGCGCGCGCCGGCCTCGATCTGCGGGCACACCACGAAGCCCTGCAACATGTCCCGGCGGACATGTTCCGCCAGGCGGAAGCGCGCCCGCGCCACCGGCCCCGCCATCAGCGTCGTGTCGGGCGGGCGCCGGCCCGGCGGCGCCTCGCGCAGCGTCGACACGTCGAGCTCGCCGACCAGCGACAGCGCCAGCGTGCGCGGGATCGGCGTCGCGGTCAGCACCAGCAGGTGCGGCGCCCGGCCCTTGTCGCGCAGCGTCGCCCGCTGGCGCACCCCGAAGCGGTGCTGCTCGTCGACGACGACCAGCCCGAGACGGCGGAGCTGCACGTCCTCGGTCAGCAGCGCGTGGGTCCCGACGACCAGGTCCACCGTGCCCGCGGCCGCCGCCTGGATCACCGCCGTCCGCTCGCCGCGGGTCATCGAGCCGGTGAGCAGCGCCAGGCGGATCCCCGCCGCCAGGCACCACGGCCGCAGCGTCGCCGTGTGCTGCTGCGCCAGGATCTCGGTCGGCGCCATCCACACCGCCTGCCCGCCCGCGGCCACGATCCCCGCGCTGGCCGCGAACGCCACCAGAGTCTTGCCCGAGCCGACGTCGCCCTGCAGCAGCCGCAGCATGGGCCGCGGGCGCGCCAGATCGGCCTCGATCTCGTCGATCGCCGCCCACTGCGCCGGCGTCGGCTCGAACGGCACGCACGCCCGCAGCTGCTCACGGCGGGCGCCCTCGTCCGGCAGCAGCGTCACGGTCACCGGCAGCGCCTGCGCGGCCGCGCGACGGCGCTGCAGCGCCAGCTGGGCCACCAGCAGCTCCTCGAACAGCATGCGGCGATGCGCCGGCGAGCGCCCGGCCTGCAGCGCCGCGATGGCCTCGGCCGGCAGCGCCTCGTCGGGCGCGTGCAGCAGCGCCAGCGCCGGCGCGAGCGGCATCAGGCCGAGGCGCGCGCACAGCTCGGGCGGCAGGGGATCGACCAGCGACGAGCCGAGCCGCTCGATCGCCGCCCGGCACAGCTTGGCCAGAGTCGCCTCGCCGACGCCCTCGACCTCCGGGTAGCGCACCGAGATCGCCGGTCCGGGCGCCTCGGGGTCGCGGATCTCGGGGTGGATCAGCGCCAGCTTGCCCTTCTTGCGGCTGACGCGGCCGACCAGCAGCACCCGCTTGCCGGCCTGCGCGCGCTCGGCCAGGCCGCCGACGCGGTGGAACCACTGGCACTGCAGGCCGATCTCGCGGCCCCCCTCCTCGACCACGCAGTCGAGCCCGGCGAAGAAGCGGCCGCGGAAGAACCGCTGCGAGAACTTGCGGATCGTCGCCACCACCGCCGCCTCGGCCCCGTCGGCCGCCTGGCTCAGCGGCGTGCGGTGGCGGCGGTCGCGGTAGCCCGTGGGCACCACGCGGGCCAGGTCGGCCAGCGTGTGGAGCCCGTGGGCGGCCAACTTGGCGGCGGTCTTGGGGCCGACGCCCGGCAGGGAACCGAGCTCGCCGGCCTCGCTGTCGCGCGGCGGCACGATGACCGATCGTTCAGGTCGCAGAGACAGGTCTCTCAGGTCAGCTCGGGTTCGGCGGCGTGAACGTGAACCGCAGCTCGTGGTCGCACAGGAAGTACACGCTGCCGTCGTTGACCTTGTGGTTGTCGACGCGCTGGCCCTCGAACTCGATGCCGTTGGTGCTGCCGAGGTCCTTGATGAAGTAGTCGTGGCCGCGGCGGACCACCGACGCGTGGCGGCGCGAGATGTTGGCGTCCTTGATCGCCAGGTCGGAGAACTTCTGACCGCGGCCGATCACGAACTCCTCCTTGTCGATCTCGTACCACTGGCCCTCGAACAGCACGTACAGCGGGCGCGGCTTGCTGACCGGCGCGCCCGTCGGGGGCGGCAGGCGCGAGGCCCCGTCGGCGGGCGCGGCAGCGTCGGCGCCACCTTGGCGGGGCTCGGCGCGCCGAGGGTCGGCGGGGCCGCGGGGATGGACGCCGGAGGCGGCACCGGCGTCGACGGGGCCGTCGCCGGCTTGGGCAGACGCGGCTGCGGCAGCGCGCTCGGGGCGCGATTCTGGCTCGAGCTGATGCTCGCAGGCGGCGCTGCGGGGCCAGGCGGCGGCGAGGTCATCGGACCCGACGGAGGGGGCCGCACACCGGGCGGACGCGGCACCGGGGCCGCGCTGGGCAGCGGGGCCGAGCCCGGACGAGCGGCGCCGGGGTGCCCGGGTTGGGTCGACAGCACCGAGCGCGGCGGCGTGTTGGGGCCGGCCGGCGGCGGGGCCGTCATCCCCGAGCTCTCGTCCTTCTTGCCCTTGGCCGCGCCCTTGAACAGCTGCAGCAGCGCCGCCTGGACGACATCGTCGGTGGCGATCCCACGGCGTTTGGCGAGGGCCTCGACCCGGGCCCAGAGGTCATCACGACATTGGAACTGGCGCAGCGTCTTGCTCATGCACGTCCCCCCGAGGTGCTCGCCGGGGTGGCGCGAGCGTGGTCCTCGGTACGCCCCGGCATCCTAAGAAGTTGATGCCGCGCGGGTCAACTGCGGCCGTCGCGGTCAAACCGGGTTATCCTGCCCCCCGGGATGCGCTCTCGGCGACGAACGCGGCGAACCTCGGACGGACCACGAGTCCTCCGATCGGTCCGCGGGCGTGTGCGCGAAATCGCGCAAAGCCTCCTGTGCGGCCTCGTCGCGGCCGGCCTCCTGGGCGTGCCGGCGCTCGCGCGAGCCGCCCCCGGCCAGGCGCAGCGACTCGGCGGCGCGGAGCCGCAGGGCCCCGCCAGCCGCTCGTTGACGGCCCTTCACCATAACCCGGCGATGCTCGCCGGAATGAAGGGCTTTCGCTTCCAGTTCAGCGGCACCGGGGGCCTCGATCAGCGGTGGATCCGGCGCGAGGCCGTCGCCCCCGACGGCACCCCGACCGGCGAGCTGGGCCCGCGCATCAACCTCAACAACCCGCTGGGCGGCTACTTCGTCGGGGGCAGCCTCTACTTCGAGCCGTTCGCCGTCGGGATCGGCGCCTACGATCTCGGCAGCGAGATCCACTACACCAGCGACGATCGCCTGCGCTGGCACCTCGCGCCCGAGGAAGACGGCCGCCCCCGCTCTTCTGCCGCCGCGACGATCCCAACTGCAAGCTCAACGGCGGCGCCGCCACGCAGCGCACCGACATCACGATCGCCGTCGCGTGGAACATCCTCGCCAGCCTGCGGATCGGCATCGGCATTCATCTGCCGCGGCTGCGCCAGCGGTTCTCCTACGACAACAGCACCGTCCTGTCCGAGCACCGCGACGACGGCCCGCGCTGCAACCGGGTCGAGAACCCGCTGTGCGCCGAGCGGGTCGGCTTCAACGGGCGCACGCGGTGGTTGCCCGACCGCGACAACAGGCCGGCCGGCTTCGATGTCGCCCTCACCTTCGGCCTCGCCGTCGACGTCAGCGATCGCGTCACGCTCGGCCTGCGCTACCGCACGCGCCCGCTCGTGCGCGGCGGCGACCTGACGCTCGCGGGCGACGCCCTCGTGTGCCGGCCCGACACCACCGAGGGCACCGACTCGGACGTGCTGCCGTGCAGCGTCGCCAGCCCGATCGACGCCACGCTGACCGAGCGAGTCAGCCGCGAGGCCGCGATCGGGGCCGCCTTCGTCCTCGATCGCGGCCGGTTCTGGCACATCGACACCAACCTCTACTGGATCGACCTCTGCAACGACGTCGTCGGCCGCGGCGCCGGCGTGCGAAGTTGCGCCGATCCGGCAGCCAGCAGATAAGCCTCGTCGGCCTCGACCGCAACAGCGTGCTCTTGCCCGAGAGCACGCGCTATCGCGGCCGCCAGGACCTGTTCGGCTTCGACATCTACACCACCTACCAGGCCCGCTCGAACCTCGCCGCGGTGCTGGGCGGGCACTTCTCGTCGCCGGTGGTCCGCAGGACCGCGCGCGAGCCCGGCAACAACGACGGCTGGCGCGCGGGCATCACCGTCGGCGTGCCGCTGCGGGTCGGCTCGAGCAACCTGCAGATCGTGCCCGGCTACGGCTTCGACCTCTACTTGCCGAGCAGCACCGGCCGGCCCGGCGACTTCGATCCCGCGGCCGCGACCCGGTTCGCCGCGGCCGGGGGCGACATCAACAGCGACGACGCCGCGCTCGTGCTCGCCGGGCGCGGACGGCCGAGCAACGCCGGCCGCTACACCGGCGCGGTGCACACCTTCATGCTGACCCTGCGGTGGGCGGAGCGCACGCCCGGCCGCGAATAGCGGCCCGCGCGCCCCTCCTGGGTGGCCGCGGACCGAGGGTCTGCGTACACTCAACATCGTGCGCCTCTTTCTCTCCGGCACCTCGCCTCTCACGGGCTGGCTCGCGCTCGTGCTCGCCGCCGCCCCGCTGCTGCCCGCCTGCGCCCGGGCCCCGCGCGGCGAGCTGCAGGCGCCCGAGGCGCCCAAGTCGATCCCCGACCTCGACCACTTCGCGCTCGCGCTCAACCAGTTCGCGCTGCTGCCCGAGAACAGCCCCAAGCGCGCCGAGTTCCGCCGCGTCCTGCTCGACTTCCTGGTCCGCTACATCGACAAGACCCTCGACGACGAGCGCCCCGAAGAAGCGGTCGAGGCGCTGCAGTTCGCCGCCGGGCTGTGGCGGCCGAGCGAGCTCCGCGGGACGCGAGAGATCGAGCCTGGCCTGTGCGCCGCGGCCCACCGGATCTACGTCGCCGCGGCCCGCCGCGGCAACGAGTCGCCGGCGCTGTTCGCCGCCGCCATCGAGCAGCAGTTCGGCGACGACGCCGTGCGCAAGCGGGCGATCGCCAGCTGGACCGAGATCGAGGGCTGGGTGGTGCGCAACAGCCCGTTCTCCGACGAGCCGGTGCTGCGCCACGAGGAGCTCGAGGAGTCGCTCGAGGAGATCGCCGCCGACTTCCCGGCCCCGTTCGTGGTCCAGCGCCTGACCGACCTCTACGTCGCCCGCTACGAGGCCGCGATCGAGGTCGCCAGCAGCAGCGAGAACCTCGAGCTCGGGCTCGCCGCGCGCCACCGGGCCGAGGTCACCGGCTACCTGGTCACCCGCCTCTACCTGCGCGCCGACGACTTCGACGGCGCCGGCCAGGCGCTGGCCCGCGTCGAGCTCGACATGCCGACGCGCAAGCTGATGGAGTACCTCGACAGCGCGCGCAACGCCAAGAAGAGCGCGCGCCCGCTGCTCGAGCTGGCGCGTCAGTTCCTACCTGACGACGAGGACATGTCCGAAAGGATACCTCCGGCCTTCCTCACCCAGGGCTGGGGCATCGTCGAGAACCTGGCGCGGCGGGCCGTCCAGCGCTTCCCCGACGATCCGTTCGCGCACCTGCTGCTGGCCCGTGCGCTGCGCAAGCAGGGCCTCGTCGACGCCGCGATCGCCCACCTGCGGCGCACCGTCGAGCTCAAGGAGGACATCTTCGACGCCTGGCAGGACCTGGCCTCGATGCAGCAGACCAGCCTCGAGCGGATCGCCGCCATCGACCTCGACGCCGCGCTCGCGCGCATGCCCCAGCTCGAGAAGTTCCACGCGCGGGCGGTCGAGCTGTGGCGCGATCGCCCGATCCGCCCCGGCCTCGCCGAGGCCCAGTACACCCTCGCCGAGGCGCTCTACGAGCAAGGCAGCGTCGACCGGGCCAAGGACCTGCTGCAGCGCAGCGTCCGCGGCGAGCCGCAGCCGGCCGCGCTCGACCTGCTCGGCACCATCGAGTTCAAGGACGGCAAGGTCGCCGAGGCTCGCCGCCACTACGAGACCTTGCTCGGCCTGCCGTTCGACAACCAGCTGCTGCGCCTGCGCTGGGAGACGCAGGGCCGCGCGCAGCTGGCCGCGATCGCCCGCCGCGAGGGCAAGGCCGACGAGGCCAAGCAGGAGATGCAGACGGCCCTGCGCCAGCTCAACAAGCTGATCGCGTTCCCCAGCATCCCGCCGGGCGAGCGGGCCTCGCGGCTCATCGATCGCGGCAAGCTGCTGTTCCACATGGGCGACGTGGAGCAGGCGGTGGCCGACTTCCGCCAGGCCCGCGACACCGCCGACGGCCGCGCCGAGGCCTACGCCGAGCCGATGATCTTCCTCGTCAGCCACGGCTACTACGAGGAGGCCCTGGCGATCTTCCGCGCCGCGGTCCCCCGCGAGGACCTGCGCGGCAGCCTCAAGCTGTACTTCGCGCTGTGGCTGCACGAGATGGCCGCGCGGCAGGACCGGCCGCAGGACCCGGGCGTCATCGCGTTCCTCGAGGCCTACAAGGGCGAGCGCTGGCCGACCCGCCTGGCCGAGCACGCCCGGGGCAAGCTCAGCTTCGACGACCTCCTGCGCGGCGCCTCCGACTCCGGCGAGCGCGCCGAGGCCTACTTCTACGAGGCCCTCCGCCGCTGGCGCAGCGGCAACACGGCCGGCGCGAAGGAGCTGATGCGCAAGGTCCTCGACACCCGCCGCATGGCCTTCTTCGAGTACGACATGGCCCAGAGCTACCTCGAGTGGGACGACCTGCCCGCCAAGGCCCGCGCGCCGCGCTGAACTTTGGGGCATGCCCTCGGGGACATGCCCTCGCAGACATGTCCTTCAAGACATGTCCTTCAAGAGCACGTGAGTCGACGGTGGAGCTCGCCCGCGGGCCGGAGATCGAGCCGCGCGAGCGGATGCCGAAGAGGCGCGGCGACGATCCGGCGCCCGTGCACCGGGGCGCGTCGCTGCGAGCCGCCGGAGCGCGGCCCCTGCCCTACGGCGCCAGCTCGACCAGCAGGTTCGGCAGCGACGAGATCGTGAAGCCCGTCGGGGCCGTCGCGCAGCTCACCGCCGCGTCGACTTCGGTCGCCCCGCCGGTGAACGCCACCGACACGTTGCAGGGCGGCGTGTTGGCCAGGCCGTCGTCGAACACGTAGTCGAGGTCGAGCGCGCCGTCGAGGGTGTAGACCCCGAACGACGGGCTCTGCACCTGCTGGACCGTGACCTGCACCTGCTGGGCCACCGCGTCGTAGTTCCAGGTCGTCTTCAGCCGCGGCCAGCCGCGCTGGTGGACCCACTCCGCGAAGAACTGCGTGAAGTCGACCCCCGCGCTGGCGTTGAGCGCCGCCAGAGCTGCATCGGTGTCGTACGGCGCGAACCGATGGGCGAGGAAGAAGTCGGCCAAAAACTGCCACATCTTGGCCGTCCCGATCTGCTGGCGCACCATGTGCCAGACCAGCGCCCCCTTGTTGTACGGCGCGTAGAACGACGCCGACGTGACCTGGCCCGGGAAGTCCTGCGGCACCTGGAAGTGCAGCGAGTCGTCGCTGTAGCTGTTCGGCGCGGCGAAGAGCTTGGTGCGCAGCGTGTTCAGGTAGTCGTTGTAGGCGGCCTGACCGCCGAGCACGCGCAGCGCCTCCAGCGTCAGGAACTCGGCCAGGCTCTCGTTGAGCCAGAACGCCTGCCACTCGCCGAGGTGGGCCGAGTCGCCGGCCCAGTGGTGCGTGAGCTCGTGGATCGCCACGCGCCGCGCGTTGGCGCTGCCGGCGACCATCAAGGTGTCGGCGAGCGAGATGATCGACGCGTGCTCCATCCCGCCGAACGAACTCGGCACCGAGACCATCGCGTAGCGCGAGAACGGGTAGTCGAACATCAGCTGGTCGAAGAACGTCAGCGCGCCGACGGTGGCGCCCAGCAGCTCGACCGCCAGCGGCACCTCGGCCGCGTGCAGCGCCGCGTCGATCGGCACGCCCTTGACCACCCCGAGGCGCACGACCTCGAACTCCGACGCGATGACCTGCATGACGTTGGTCGGGACCGGCTGCTGCAGGACGAACGCCGACCGCTGCAGGCCGTCGACCATGCCGCTGCGCACCGGCGCGCCGTTGGCCAGCACCACGTAGTCGTTGTCGATGCCGACGTCGACGCTGAAGGACGCGGTGTCGCGCGGGTGATCGTGGCTCGGCAGCCAGTTGCGGGCATACACCGGCCAGCCGAACGTCTGCACGTAGAGGTCGCCGTTCTTGCCCGCGCGCTGCATGATGCCGGTGTAGTAGAGCGCGTCGTTGTCGTCGGTGATCGGGTTGAACGGCCCGGCGTAGCGCACCTTGACCACGGCGGTCTCGTCCTGGGCCAGCGGCGCCGCGAGCTGCACCGTCAGCGCGCCGCCGCTGTCCTGCTCGAACTGCAGCGGCTGATCCTGGGCGTCGAGGACGGCCTCCACCTCGTACGGCAGGTACGGCGCGCCGTTCACGATCGTCTCCGCGCCGACGTCGAGCACGACCTCGCTCGTGCCGTCGACCGTGGCCGCCAGCAAGATCGCCACCTCGCCGCTGAAGGTCTGGTCGGCGGTGAGCAGGTCGAGGCGCAGGTCGTAGTGCTGGACGTCGTACGCGAGCTCGAGGTCGAGCGTGCCGGCGCGGCAGTAGCCGCTCGCGTCACAGGACTGATCCTCCCAGCACAGGCCCGGCACCGCCGCGCAGTCGACCGCCGCCACGGCCTCGCACACGCCGGTCTGGCGGTTGCACAGCGCCTGGCCGGCGCACACGTCGAGCAAGTTGCTGCGGCAGTCGACCACGCACACCAGGTCGGGCCCGCACACCGTGCCGGCGCCGCAGTTGTCCTCGCCGTCGGAGCAGTCGGGCTTGCACATGCCGTCCATGCAGATCGTCCCCGGGCCGCACAGCTCGTCGCCCTGGGAGCAGTCGGCCACGCAGGTCTGGCTGCCCGGATCGCACACGGTGCCGCTGCCGCACAGCGACGGCTCGTCGACGCAGGTCACCGGGTCGGGGCCGGTGGTGCCGGTGGTGCCGGTGGTGCTCTCGGTGGTTTCGTCCGTCGTGACCGCGGTGGTCGTGACCTCGGCGGTCGTGCTGGACGTCGGCTCGCCCGTGGTCGGCTCGAGGGTCCCCGTGCTGGTGGTCAGCCCCGGCTCGTCGATGACGGTGTCGCTCTCCGAGCCGCTGCTCGAGGTCGCGTCGGTGGTGGCCTCGGTGAGGGCTTCGCTCGAGTGAGTGACATCGTCGCTGCAAGCGGCGACGAGCGATGCGCTGAAGAGCGTGGAAACGGCAAGAGAACGACGTTGCATGCGCCGCGCCCTGCAGCCGACGTGCCACGGGGCGGTCCTTGGCAGCGCAGGGCTTGTCCGCGACGCCGGTGGCCTGGACGTCCACCCGCCGGCGCGCTTGTGGCTCGCCAGGCCACCCGCGCACGTGCGCTCGCCCGCGCGCTCCGCCCCGGGCGCAGCGGCGCCGCGCATCGCGGCCGCGTGAACATGGCGCTCCAGACATGGCTGGAGCGCCATGTCCTTCAGGACATCTCGACGCTCCTGCTCGTGGGCACGAGCGGGCCAGGCCCCGCGACCGTCGGCCCGTTCCATCGCCGCGGTCGCCCGCGAGACGCAGCCGCGCTCAGAACGAGCAGGAGATCGTGACCTCCTCCAGGACGTGGTGCTTCACCCCGTTCTCGTCGTACTCGAGCACCAGGTCGTAGAACTCGTCGCAGTGTTCGCAGGCGCTGTGGGCCATCCCGGGCAGCTTGGCCATCTCGACGCTGATGTACTCGCCGGCGGGCAGCGGCGGGCTCTCGATCGGCGAGACCTGGATCGGCTCGATCACCTGCGGGTCGGCGTCCGCGAGCGACAGCGAGGCGCCGGTGAGGATGGCGGCGGTGTCGCTCGGGTTGTCGGTGTTATCGAACTCGACGTACCAGGTACCCTGGACCGGATCGGGCTCGGACACCGGCATGCAGTCGGCGTAGAGGTAAGCGTCGACGATGGCGATCACGAGAGGCGAGGTCCCCTCGGTGTCGCCGGTCGTGTCGGTCGTCTCGCCGGTCGTCTCGGTCGTGGTCTCGCCGGTCGTCTCCGTCGTGGTCTCGCCGGTCGTCTCCGTCGTCGTGTCCACCGCGGTCGTGTCCGCGGTCGTCGCCTCGGTGGTCTCGCCGGTCGTCACGCTGGTCGTGTCGCCCGTCGTGGTGCCCGTCTCGCTCGCGCCCTCGGTGCCGGACGTCGGCTCGCTCGCCGTCGTCGGCTCGCTCGCCGTCGAGTCGGTCTCGCTCGCGGTGGTCGTGTCGTCACCGGCAGTGACGACGGTCCCGGTCGTCGTCGTGGTGTCGCCGGTCTCACCGCAGGCGAGCAGCGAAGTCATCAAGAAGGTCAAGGTCATGCGTCGCATCGGCGGGCGTGTAGCGCGGCGGACTCGCGGTCGCAAGCCCATCCGTGACGTCGCCGCTGCATCGGGCCCGATCCGCCGAACCGCTGCGCTCGCGCTGCCGCGCCCGCGTGGGACCGCCCGTCGCGGTGAACCCGCGACGCGGGGAGGCCGCGAGAGGATGTCTCTCGGGACATGTTTGAAACGCCATCGTCACCCGGTCGTGAAGCTCTGCCGGCCCGCTCGTCGGCACGAGCGCGAGCTGAACAGTCGGAGCCGAGGGTGCTCCGAGGAGCGACTGCGACTCGTTCTTCCCGCGGCGTCGCGCTCGCGGAAGACCGCGCCGCGACGACCGATGCAGCGCGGGGCCGAGAACGCGCCGCGACCCGATCCGAAGAACAGGGCCGCGAAGACACGGCGCCGCGACGACCGATGCAGCGCGGGGCCGAGAAGCGCCGCGGCCCTGCTCCGAAGAACAGGGCCGCGAGGACATGGCCGTCAGGACAGGCGCCCCAATCGGCGCCGGGCGCTCACTTGGCCGGGTTCTTGCCCTCGATGATGTTGCCCTTCTCGTCGTAGGCGACATCGGAGGTGCCGAGCACGTCGCCGACGGTGTCGGTGAACTTGTCGTCGCCCTTGATGTTGGGCAGGCGCTCGCCGATGCTGGTCTCCTGCACGCCGTCGACGACGGCGACCACGACGACGCCGTGGACCTCGGTCATGTCGAACGAGCGGACCTTCTCGTTCTTCTCACCGGTCCACTCGTTGTAGCGGAGCAGCACCGCGGCGGTCTTCGGGTCCTGCTTGACCTTGGCGGCCGGGTTGACGCCGAACCACTTCTTGAAGGAGCCGTCGACCACGCCGGCGTAGTCCTTGTCCGGCCACTTCTCCTTGTTGAACGCGTAGACGATCTTCCACAGCTGGCCGTCCTTGAAGAAGTAGAACTTGCGCAGCTTCGAGCCTTCCTTGACCCAGATCATCTCCTCGTTGTTGTCGTCGGCGAACTCGTACTGGATGAGCGAGACGCCCCACTTGTGCTTGGACGACGACGCGAACTTGATGTGACCCTTCTTGAGCTCGTTGAGCTGATCGTTCCGCTCCTTGCGGATCCGATCCTGGTCCATCGGGTTCTTGGTCTCCTTGAGCTGGTCGTCGAAGTACTTGTTGATCGACTCACCCAGCTTGGCGAGCACCTGCTCGGGGCTCATGCCCCACTCGAAGCCCTTGATCAGCGAGTTCACGCCGATCGACGCGCTGAGCTTCGGGTTGCTGTCGACCATCTCGCAGGTGGTCTCCTTCTTCTTCGCCTTGCCCTTGCCGACGGTCTTGGTCTTGCAGACCTCCTTGACCTCCGGCTTCTTGACCTTGGCGTCTTCTTTGGCGACCGCGGCGTCCATGTCGGTGGTCGCGGGCGGAGCCTCGCCCTCACCCTCGCTCGAAGACGGTCCGGCGGCGACCATGCTGTCCTCGTTGTCCTCGCTCACCCCTTCTTCTTCGGGGTGCTTTCGGCGACCTCGTCGGGTGCCGTCGACTCCTCCTGCTTCTTGCATCCGGCGTCGGCGACCACGAACAGGCCAAAAGCCGCGGCGATGAACAACGAGCGCTTCAACATGCTGCCTCCTGGGGACGGGAAGCTATCACAAAGCGGCGCCGTCGCGGCAGCGACGCGCACCCGCGGGCCCGCACGCGCGTGTGGGCGAACTCGCCCTGACGGCCCTGCCCGCGAGCGACGGCGTCGGCGCCGCCTGGCTCGCGCCGCCCCGGCGGCGTTTTACGGGTCGAGCTGAAGCTGAACCCGAGCTGCGGCTGTCCGTCGACCTCGTGGGCGTAGATCTCCAGCCTCGCGCGGCTCTTCAGCACGTCGAGCATCGCCCGACACGCCCCGTAGAACACGCAGAGGAAGCCGCGGCTGTGCAAGATCTCAGGGGCCATGTCGTGGCTGCGCAGCTTGAGCCCCGCGGCGTCGTCGATGACCTCCAGGGTCCCGCACGCCTGACTCGAGAGCAGCCACGCCCGCGGCGCAGTCTTGACGAGCCCCGACATCGCCGACTTGCCGAGCCCGAAGCCGGCGAGCATCGTCAGCGGCTTCAGGATCCCGTGGTCGTAGCTGTCACGCATGAGGTCGGTCCAGAACCCACGCGCGGCCTCCTCGCCCAGCACCTCGAGGATGGCGTCGCACAGCGCGACGACCGTCGCCGCCGGCACCCAGTCGAGGCTCGCCGCGTCGCGGATCGCCGCCAGGCGCTCGCTGCCGACGCGCTCACGGATCCCGCTGCCCTTGCCCTCGGGGTAGGCACGCAGGCGCTTGAGCGCCAGCTTGGCGTAATGGGCGCGGATCGCGGGCGTCTCGTCGGACATGGGGCGAACGCCCCATCATAGCGGTCCCGCAGGGGGATTGCTCGCGTGGATCACGGCTTGCGCAGGCGCGCGAACGGGTTGTTGCTGAAGGTCTGCTGGGCCCGCGGCGCCTCCGAGGGCTTCGGACCCCGCCCCTTGTTCATCGGCGTGCGTTCCTGCACCTTGGGCTGCGGGGCCTGTCCGCGCGGCCCCTCGCTCTTGGCGGTCAGGGCGATGCGCTTCCGCTCGAGATCGACCTCGAGCACGCGCACCTTGAGGCGGTCGCCGGCCTTCACGACCTCGTGCGGGTCCTTCACGAAGCGGTCGGAGAGCTGCGAGATGTGGACGAGGCCGTCCTGATGGACGCCGACGTCGACGAAGGCGCCGAAGGCAGTCACGTTGGTGACGACGCCCTCGAGCGTCATGCCGACCTTGAGGTCGTTCATGGTCGTGACGTCTTCGCGGAATTTCGGCGGGTCGAAGCGATCGCGCGGGTCCCGGCCGGGCTTGCCGAGCTCGGCGACGATGTCGCGCAGGGTCGGCTCGCCGACGCTGTCGGTGGCGTAACGCGCCACCGGGATCTTGGCGGCCAACGCGGCGTCGCCGACCAGCTTCGCCAGCGGCACGCCGAGGTCGGCCGCGATCGCCTCGACCAGCGGGTAGCGCTCGGGGTGGACGGCCGACGCGTCGAGCGGGTGCTCGCCGCCGCGGATCCGCAGGAAGCCGGCCGCCTGCTCGAAGGTCTTGGGCCCGAGGCCCGGGACCGTCAGCAGCGCCTGCCGGCTGGCGAAGGCGCCGTTGCGGGCGCGGTGCTCGACCACGCTCTTGGCCACGGTCGGCCGCAGGCCGGCCACCCGCGCCAAGAGCGGCGCGCTCGCGGTGTTGAGGTCGACGCCGACGCCGTTGACGCAGCTCTCGACCACCTGATCGAGCTTCTTCGCCAGCAGCGGCTGGAACACGTCGTGCTGGTACTGGCCGACGCCGATCGCCTTGGGATCGATCTTCACCAGCTCGGCCAGCGGGTCCTGCAGGCGGCGCGCGATCGAGACGGCGCCGCGGATCGTCACGTCGAGATCGGGCAGCTCCTCGCGCGCGACCTCGGAGGCGCTGTAGACGCTCGCGCCGGCCTCGCTGACGGGCACGACGATGATGTCCTTGAGGCCAGCCGAGGCCAGCGCCGCGCGCACGAACGCCTCGGCCTCGCGCCCGCCGGTGCCGTTGCCGACGGCGATCGCGTCGGGCTTGTGCGTCTTGACGAAGGCGACCAGCTCCTGCTCGGCCCGCGCCGCCGCGGCCGCGCCCTGGCTGGTGTAGAGGGTGACCTGGCCCAGGTAGGTGCCGGTCTCGTCGAGCGCGGCGCACTTGCAGCCGGTGCGCAGGCCGGGGTCGACGCCGATGGCGCGGCGCCCCTCGAACGGGGCCGCCAGCAGCAGCGCGCGCAGGTTGTCGCCGAACACCTGCACGGCCTCGCGGTCGGCCTTCATCTTCAGCTCGATGCGCACGTCGGTCTCGATCGTCGGCGCCAGCAGGCGCACGAACGCGTCGCGCGAGGCGGCCACCATCTCCGCGTGGAACGGAGTGCCGGCGCGAGCCTTGGCCAGCGCCTCGATCCGCGGCGTGACGGCTTCGGCGCCGACGCCGATCTTGACGCGCAGGACGCCCTCCTGCTCGCCGCGACGGACGGCCAGGAACCGGTGCGACGGCATGTTCGCGGCCGGCTCCTCGTGGTCGTAGTACTGCTCGAACTTGGTCGGCTGCCCGGCCTTGTCGGCCATCACCTCGGAGCGCACGGTGCCCTCCTTGGCGAAGGCCTCGCGGACCATGGCCCGCACCTCGGGCGACTCGGCCAGGACCTCGGCGACGATGTCCCGCGCGCCGGCCAGGGCGGTCTTGACGTCGGGCACCTCGAGCTCGGTCTTGACGAACTTGACGGCCTCGGCCTGCGGATCGCCGTCGTCGGGCTGAGCGAGGATCCGATCGGCCAGCGGCTGCGGCCCGCGCTCGCGCGCCACCATCGCCCGCGTGCGCCGCTTGGGCTTGAACG
Source organism: Nannocystis pusilla (assembly GCF_026626665.1). GTDB lineage: Bacteria > Myxococcota_A > Polyangia > Nannocystales > Nannocystaceae > Nannocystis > Nannocystis pusilla. The sequence continues at coordinate 2,497,805 of NZ_JAPNKE010000002.1, read as the reverse complement.
GGAGGTACAGGTCCTCGAGCGCGGCCTTGGTGTCGCAGGCGAGGATCTTGGCCCGCAGCTCGTCGGTCAAAAGGCCCTGGGCGGCGATCGTGTCGAGCACGGCGCGTCGGCGATCCTCGAGCTCGAGCACGTAGGTACGGCGCTCCTCGATGGCCCGGATCTGGACCTCGTCGAGCCCGCCGGTGGCCTCCTTGCGGTAGCGGGCGATGAACGGCACCGTGGCGCCCTCGGCGAGCAGTCGGACCACCGCAGCGACGCCCCGCTCGGGCAGCTGCAGGTCGCGGGCGAGCACGGGGACGGGATCGAATTCGGCCGGGGTGGTCATCGCGGGCGGGGAACCTGGCACACGGAGCCGGCCGATGTCGACCCCCGTGCGGGTCGCGCCGGCGGACGCCGATCCTCCCCTCGGCCCGGCCAGACGGACGATCCGCGGCCTGGAAGATCTCGCCGGGCGTGATCTCGACGACGCCGAGCGACCGGCTGGGAGGCACCGACTCGCCTCGCAGACGCGACGTGCCAAACCTGTCCTTCAGGACAGTTTACAGAAAGCACCCATGACCTGACGAACATGTCCTCGGGGACATGCCATGGTTCACCATCGCCTGTCCTCACGGACAGGCGATGTGCGGGTGCCCTGCCCTCGCGGGTCAGCGCGGGCGCACCGTCGGCGCCGAGGCCCGCAGCGACTCGCAGGCCGCGGCGACGATGGCGTTGTGCAGCGCCTGCGCCTCGTCGTCGGTGACCGAGCGCTGCTCGGCCGCGTAGTGCAGGCGCAGGAGCAGCGCGCGGTGGCCGACCGGCACGCCGGCGCCGCGGTAGTCCTCGAGGACCTCGACGGCCGGCTCGCCGAACGAGTCGGTGGCCAGGCGGACCTCGCCGGCGCTCGTCTTGCCGCTCGCGCGCTCGCTCGCCTCGATGGCGGTGCGATGCACTTGGCCGGCCGCGGCGGTCAGCGCCGCGACCACCCGCGCCGCGCTCAGGGTCAGCGGCATCTCGAGCGAGAGATCGCGGGCCGTCGACGGGAAGCGCGGCAGATCGCGCGCCGTCGCGGTCACGCGCGGCGGGACCGCCTCGATGTCGATCTCGGCGTAGTACACACGTGTCCCTTCGGGCAGGTCCCACGCGCGCACCAGGTCCGGATGGACCTCGCCGGCCTCGCCGATCACCACGCCGTCGACCGCCAGCGCCGCCTGCACACCCGGGTGCAGGTGGGCGGCGGGCGCGGGCGGATCGACGGGCCGCGCCCGCAGGCCCACGCGCGCGAGCGCCTGCACGGCTGCGCCGGTGATCTCGCGCGCGCTCGCCCCGCCCTTCGCGCCGCCGTAGATCAGCGCCGCCGCGACCGCGCGCTCGCGCGGCAGCAGGACGTCGATCGCCGCAGTCGGCCCGACCTTCGGGACATGTCGTTCGGGCCAGGCATACGTGCGACCGACCTCGAACAGGCGGACCGGGCGGGTGTGGCGGGCGACGTTGTGCGCCAGCGCGTCGAGCAGCCCCGGCAGCATGTGCGTCCGCATCACGCCGGCCGCGCGCATCGGGTTCTCGACGCGGACGCGTCGCTCGGGCGGCACGGTGAAGAACTCGATCTTCGACTCGGCGACGAACGCCATCGCCACGTGCTCGTGCAGGCCGGCGTCGCGCAGGCCCTCGGCCAGGCGGTCGCCGAGCTCGGTGATCGGATCGCTGTGAGCCGCCGCGCGCCTCGGCCGGCACCGTCAGCCGCGCCGGCACCTTGTCGAGCCCGTGGAAGCGCATCAGCTCCTCGATCAGGTCGACCTCGCGGCGAAGGTCCGGGCGGTGCGTCGGCGCCACGCAGGTCCACGCCTCGGGGCTGTCCTCGCGCACCTGCAACTCGAGGCCGCCGAGCACCGCGCGGGCGGTGTCGGCCGGGACCTCGACGCCGAGCAGCGCGGTGACCCGCGGCAGGCGCAGCGGGATGGTCGGCTGCTGCGGCCGTTCGCCGGCCGCGTCGGTCCAGGCCGTGCAGCGGCCGCCGGCCAGCTCGAGCAGCAGCCCGAGCGCGCGCAGGGCCGCCCGCTCGAGCCCGACCCCGTGGTCGACGCCGCGCTCGAAGCGGTAGCTCGAGTCGGTGGCGTAGCCGTGGCGACGGGCGGTCGCGCGGATCCCCGGCGGCGCGAACCAGGCCGCCTCGAGCAGCAGGTGGTGCGTGCCCGCGTGCACCATCGACTGCGCGCCGCCCATCACGCCGGCGAGGGCCTGCGGCGCGCCGGCGTCGGCGATCACCAGGTCGTCGGTCGTCAGCAGCTTCTGCGTGCCGTCGAGCGTGGTCATCGGCTCGTCGCGCTCGGCCCGGCGGACCACCACCCGGCCCTCGGCCAGGCGATCGCGGTCGAACGCGTGCAGCGGCTGGCCGCACTCCATCAGCACGAAGTTGGTCACGTCGACGACGTTGCTGATCGCCCGCAGGCCGACGCGGTGCAGGCGGACCCGCATCCACAGCGGAGATGGCTGAACGGACATGCCCTCGAGGACATACCCGAGATAGCGCCCGCACAGCTCCGGCGCCGCGATCGTCACCAGCCCCGGGGTGTTCGCCGCCTCGGGCCGGTGGACGTGCGGCGGCCGCAGCGGCAGCCCGAGCTTGGTGCCGACGTCGCGGGCCACGCCGATGTGCCCGAGCGCGTCGGGACGGTTCGGCGTCACGCCCAGCTCGAGGATCGTGTCGACGATCCCGGGCACGCGGTCGACCAGGCGGTCGCCCGCGCGCCAGTCCTCCGGCAGCACGAGGATCCCGCTGTCGTCGGCGCCGATCTCGAGCTCGGCCTCGGAGCAGATCATGCCCTGCGACGGCACGCCGCGCAGCTCGCGGGCCGCGATCGCCAGGCCGCCCGGGAGGACCGCGCCGACCGGCGCGAACGCCACCTTGCCGCCGAGCGGCGGGAGGTTGCTGGCGCCGCACACGACCTGGACGACACCTGTCCCATCGAACAGCTCGACGACCGTCAGCTTGTCGGCCTTCGGGTGCGGCGACTTGCCGCGGATCTCGCCGACCACGATCGAGCGCACGCCCTCGCCCACGGCGTGGACGGCCTCGACCTCGAGGCCCAGGCCGGTGAGCAGGCGGGTGTAAGCCGCGGCCTTGCCCTCGGCCGACCAGGCCGCGAGCGCCGCTTCGAGCGCGCCCTCGGCGAACATTTCACTGAGCCACTGGTGCGAGATCTTCACGGGAACTGCTCCAGAAACCGAACATCACCTTCGAACATGTGCCGCAGGTGCGGCACCGCGTGCTGCGACATCGTCATGCGATCGACGCCGAAGCCGAACGCCCAGCCGGTGTAGACCTCGGGGTCGATCCCGCAGGCCTCGAACACCGCCGGGTGGACCATGCCGCACCCGCCGATCTCGATGTAACCTGTCCTCTTGCACAGGTTGCACCCCTCGCCGCCACAGAACGGGCAGCCGATGTCGAACTCGGCGCCCGGCTCGACGAACGGGAAGAAGCTGGGCCGGAAGCGGACGTCGAGGCGACGGCCGTAGAAGTCGCGGGTGAAGTCCATCAGCGTGGCCTTGAGGTCGGCCATGGTCACCCCGCGGTCGACGTAGAGGCCCTCGATCTGGTGGAACATCGGGCTGTGCGTCGCGTCGTCGTCGCAGCGGAAGGTCGTGCCGAGCGCGACGATCCGGATCGGCGGCTTCTGCGTCAGCATCGTCCGCACCTGCACGGGCGACGTGTGCGTGCGCAGGACCAGCTCGCCGGCGCGCAGGCGCATCGCCGCGTCGTTGTCGGAGTGGTCGTCGAAGCCGGGGTGGCGGTGCGGGCGGACGAAGAAGGTGTCCGCCATGTCGCGCGCCGGGTGGTCCTTCGGCACGTTGAGGTCGTCGAAGTTGTACTTGCTGTGCTCGACGTGCGGGCCGACGGCCAGCGAGAAGCCGAGCCGCTGGAAGCTCTCGCTCAGGCGCCGGCGCGTCTGCGACAGCGGGTGCAGCGTGCCGGCCGGCGGACGCAGCGGCGGCAGCGTCAAATCCTCGACGCGCGCGAGGTCGAGGCGGCGCGCCTGGTCTTTGAGATAGGTGCGGCGCTCCTCGAGCGCGGCCTCGATGGCGTCGCGGACCCGGTTCCACTCGGCGCCGAAGCCCTTGCGCTCCTCCGGCGGGAGCTTGCCCATCTCGCCGCGGAGCGCGGTGACGGTGCCCTTCTTGCCGAGGTAGGCGACCTGGAGCTCGTAGAGCGCGGCCTCCGAGTCGACGCCGGCGAGCGCCTCCTGGAAGGCCGCGAGCTGCGTGGCCAAACGTGCTGGCATGGCGAGAGTGTGCCTCTTTTCCGCCGGCCTCGCCGCCCGCTTGAACGGCGACGAGCCGGGAGCGCGGCTCGAACGATGTCTCAGGGGTGAGGTCGGCGGGGCGCGCCCGGATCGCGGTCGCGACTCGGGCCCGACGCGCACCTGGCACGACGGGCCCGAGGAGGAGGGTTCGCTACGCCAGGGCGCCGCGAGCCTCGGCGACGACCTTGCCGAACGCCGCGTTGTCGAACACCGCGAGGTCGGACAGCACCTTGCGGTCGAGGACGATCCCGGCCTTGCCGAGGCCCTCGATCAGGCGGCTGTAGCTGAGGCCGTGCAGGCGAGCGGCGGCGTTGAGGCGGACGATCCAGAGCCGACGCATGACGCGCTTCTGGCCCTTGCGGCTCGTGTACATGTGCATCCACGCGTGATGCACGGCCTCGAGCGCGCGGCGGAACATCCGCGAGCGGCCGCCACGGAAGCCCTTCGCGGCCTTGAGAATACGATTGCGGCGGCGCCGCGCCTTAAATCCACGTTTTGCGCGAGGCATGGTTCAGGTCCTCCCATTCGGAAGCATGATCTCGATCCGCTTCTGGTCGGGCTCGGAGACGATCGTCATGCCCTTGAGCTTGCGAATGCGGTCGCTGTGCTTCTTGGTGAGGATGTGGTTCTTGTGCGAGTGCTTTCGCTTCGCCTTGCCGGAGGCGGTGAAGCGGAAGCGCTTCTTCGCGCCGGAGTGGGACTTCATCTTGGGCATGATGGCGTCTTCTAGAGAGCGAGGGCCAGTTCAGGCGCGAGGCGCCTTGAAGCGTGACGGGGGGCTGGAGATACCCCAGCTCGCCCACGGACGCGAGGTCCGGGGCTGGCCGCTGGTTTTGTGTTGACTCACGGATTCGAGCAGGCGGACGGCCCCGCCGTGCTCCGGATTAGTTGGCGGCGTCAGCGTCCGGGTCGTCGAGACCCGTCGTGTCGTCGTCGAAGTCGTCGTCGTAGCCCTCGTCGTCGTCCTCGCCGTCAGTGGACGGCGGCGGCGGCGGCGGAGCGGCAGGACGAGCGATCGGCCCCTCGGGCGGCTTGGGCTTCACCACGCCCGGGCGCTGCGGCTTGGGGGCGAGCACCATGTTCATGCGGTTGCCCTCCATCTGCGCCAGCTGGAGCACCGTGGCGACGTCGACGAGCTCGCGGATCACCTTCTCGAGGATCGCACGACCTGTCTCGGGGTGGGTGATCTCGCGACCGCGGAACTGGACGACGAGCTTGACCTTGTCGCCTTCGTCCAAGAAGCGGCGGATGTGCCGCGTCTTGAAGTCGAAGTCGTGGTCATGGGTCTTCGGGCGGAACTTGACCTCTTTGAGCTCCGTCGTCTTCTGGTTCTTCTTCGCCTCGCGGTCGCGCTTGGCGGTCTCGTACTTGAACTTCCCGTAGTCCATGATCTTGCACACGGGAGGGCTGGCCTTCGGGTTGACTTCAACCAACTGAAGGTTCGCTTCCTCCGCGCGCGCCATGGCATCCTGGGTGAGCATGATCCCAAGCTGTTCGCCATTGGCGTCGATCACCCGGACTTCCTTGACGCGGATCCGGCGACCTACGCGATGGGTCTCGACGCGGGGCTTGGGCTTCTGTTGTCTGCGGCCGATGGCGGTACTCCTTCAAGAGAAAAGCGGCGAGTAGAGGCGAGCTTCGCGCACCTCCCCAGCCGGGGCGCCATTTTGTGTGCAATTCTGGACGCGCCGTCAAGCCCCTTCGACGCGCAGCAGCCAAGGCCCCGCGTAACCGGCCACGACGGCTTCCGGGACGATGCGCGCGGCGGGCCCCAGCCGGCCGCGCCTCGCCCGTGACTGTGCCCGCGCCGTCACATTCGTGACCGCGCCATCACGACTTCAGGACGGGATCCGGGCCTCTTCGGCCATGCGCTCGACGAAGCCGGCCAGGGGCTCGAGGGCGCCCGTCTGACCGTCGCGGGTGCGCGGCGCGACCCCCTGCCCTCGACCTCCTTGTCGCCGAGGACCAGCATCGTCGGCACGCGCAGCAGCGTGGCCTCGCGGATCTTGAGCCCGAGCTTCTCGTTGCGCAGGTCGGTGTGGACCCGCAGGCCGCGGGCGACCAGCGCCGCCTCGACCTCGCCGGCCCACGCGTGGTGCGCCGCGGTGATCGGCAAGATCGCCACCTGCACCGGCGCGAGCCAGGTCGGGAAGCGACCGGCCACGTGCTCGAGGTAGACGCCGAAGAAGCGCTCGAGGCTGCCGAGCATGGCGCGGTGGATCATCACCGGCCGGCCGCGCGAGTCGTCGGGCGCGACGTACTCGAGGCCGAACCGCTCGGGCAGCTGGAAGTCGAGCTGGACGGTGCCGAGCTGCCACTGCGGCGCAGCGCGTCGCGGACCTTGAAGTCGATCTTCGGCCCGTAGAAGGCGCCGTCGCCGTGATTGATGGTGTACGGCAGGCCGGCGCCGTCGAGCGCGGCCATCAGCGCCGCCTCGGCGCGGTTCCACGTCTCGAGCTCGCCGAGGAACGACGCCGGGCGGGTGCTCACCTCGATCTCCGGCCGGTCGAAGCCGAAGGTCTTGTAGCACTCGAGGATCATCGCCGTGACGTTGGCGATCTCCTGCCCGACCTGGTCGGTGGTGCAGAAGATGTGGGCGTCGTCCTGGCAGAAGCTGCGCACGCGGGTGAGCCCGTGGACCACGCCGGCGCGCTCGTAGCGGTGCAGGCGCCCGAAGTCGGCCAGGCGCTGCGGGAGATCGCGGTAGCTGTGGTGCGACTGGCGGAACAGCACGCAGTGGCCGGGGCAGTTCATCGGCTTCACCCCGAACTCGCGCTCGTCCACCGTGCAGGCGAACATGTTCTCTTTGTAGTGATCGTAGTGGCCCGAGGTGCGGAACAGATCCATGTCGAAGATCTGCGGCGTGATCACCTCTTGGTAGCCGTGCCGGCGGTACAGCCCGCGCACGTAGGCCTGCAGCAGGTTGTAGATCGTGGCCCCGCGGCCGGTGAAGAACGGGCTCGCCGGCGCGATCGGGTCGAAGTAGAACAGCCCGAGCTCCTTGCCGAGCTTGCGGTGGTCGCGGGCCTTGGCCTCCTCGAGCAGGCGCAGGTGCTCCTTGAGCTCCTTGCGGTCGGCGAACGCGGTGCCGTACACGCGCTGCAGCTGCGGCCGCTTCTCGTCGCCGCGCCAGTAGGCCCCGGCGATGCTCATCACCTTGAAGGCGCGCACGTCGGCGGTGCTCTTGACGTGGGGGCCGCGGCACAGGTCGACGAAGTCGCCGCTGCGGTAGAGCGTGAGGGTGGCGCCGGCGGGGATCGAGCCGATCGCCTCGACCTTGTAGGTCTCGTTCAGGCCGCGGAACAGCTCGATGGCGGCGTCGCGGGCGATCTCCTCGCGCACGAACGGGTGGCGCGCCTCGACCTCCTTCTGCATCTCGGCCTCGATCGCCGCGAAGTCCTCGGGCACGAGGCGGTGCGGCATGTCGATGTCGTAGTAGAAGCCGTCTTCGGTGTGCGGCCCGAACGCCAGCTTGGCCTCGGGCCACAGCCGCTTGATCGCCGAAGCCATCACGTGGGCCGCGCTGTGCCGCAAAGTCTCGACCGGCGACAGATTCGGCACCGAAGGGTCGATCATGTGCTCGATCTCTTGCGCGTGTTCGTCCGCCATGGGGCGCGAAGCGTACACAAGGCGAGCCGCAGGAGCGAGCGAGAAACAAGAAAAACGCCGCTGAGGCGAGCCTCAGCGGCGTTCCATAGGACCGGACGGATTCGAGACCGTCGACCTCTACCGTGTCAAGGTAGCGCTCTAACCAACTGAGCTACGGCCCTGTTTTTCGTGCTGCTCGCCGGTGCCGGCGAGGGGCTGCCTAGGTAGCGCAACCGCCCGGGGACGTCAAGCACAAAGCGAATCGTTCACCGATGGCCGGTGCCCCGGGCTTGCGGCGACCGCGCCGACTCACCCGGCCACCGCCCGTTGCCCGGAGTCCGGGTAGAGCGCGGCGATCTGGGCCGCGTAGCGGTCCTGGACCTCGCGGCGGCGCAGCTTGCCGGTCGGGGTGAGCTCGCCGCCGGTGATCGTCAGCGGCGTGGTCACCACCGAGAAGCGGCGGATCGCCTCGTAGCTGGCGAGATCGGCGTTCAGCGCGTCGATGTGGCCCTGGATGATCTGCAAGATCCGCGGGTGCCGCACGAGATCGGCCAGGCGGCGCGCCCCCAGCCCTTCCTGGCGCGAGCGGGCCAGCATCGCCTCCTCGTCGAGGGCGATCAGCGCCGCCAGGTACGGCCGCCCGTCGCCGACCACCAGCGCGTGGGCGATCCCCTCGGCCAGCTCGAGCCGCCGCTCGAGCGGCTGCGGCGCGATCGTCTTGCCGGTCGAGGTGATGATGAGGTCCTTCTTGCGATCGGTGATCGTCAGGAACCCGTCGTGCAGCTCGCCGATGTCGCCGGTGTGCAGCCAGCCCTGGGCGTCGATCGCCGCCGCGGTCTCTTCGGGCAGGTCGTGGTAGCCGCGCATCACCCCCGGCCCGCGCACCAGCACCTCGCCGTCGTCGGCGATCCGCAGCTCGCAGCCCGGCATGGTCGGGCCGACGGTGCCGAAGCGGAACCGGTCGGGGCGATTGACCGTGCACGCGCCGGTCGTCTCCGACAGCCCGTAGCCCTCGAGGATCAGGACCCCGAGCGCGTGGAAGAACTCGGCCACTTCGCGGGCCAGCGGCGCCCCGCCCGACACGAAGAAGCGCAGGCGACCACCGAGGCGCTGGCGGATGCGGGCGAAGAACAGCTTGTCGGCCACGCTCGCCTTGACCGCCAGCGCGCCCGGGACCGCCTGGCCGCGCTGGCGGCACATGCTGACCTTGCGGCCCACTTGCAGGCACCAGGCGAAGCTGGCCTCGGCGAGCTTGCCGGCGGCGGCGACTTCCGCGCGGATCTGCGCGTAGAGGCGCTCGTAGATCTGCGGCACCGCGCCCATGAACGTCGGCGCGACCGCGACGAGATCCAGCTCCAGCTCGGCCGGGTCGGCGGCGAACGCGGAGACCGCCCCCTGCTCCACCGCGCCCCACAGGAGGTGGCGGCCGAACACGTGGGCCAGCGGCAGGACCATCAGCTGCTCGTCGGCGTGATCGGCCGCGATCACACTCTTGATGGCCCAAGCCTCGTAAACAACGTTCCGATGGGTGAGCACCGCGCCTTTCGGGCGGCCCGTGGTGCCCGACGTGTACACCCACGTGAAGTCGTCGGTCAGCGACAGCTCCTCGGCGATCGCCTCGAGCGCCGCCTCGGTCCCCGGCAGCGCGCCCTCACCGGCGGTCTGGAGCGCCTCGAACGAGCTCCAGTCGGCCGCCAGCGGTCCGGCCTCGTCGAAGCAGAACGTGTGCCGCAGCGCGTGGTCGCGCCCGCGCAGCCGCTCGGGCCAGCCGGGGCTGTCGGCGAACGCCAGCTGCGCCCCGCAGTCGCGCAGGATGTACGCCGCCTGCTCGGGCGTCACGCTGGGGTAGATGGGCACGCTGACGGCGCCGGTCATGGCGATGGCCAGATCGACGAGCGCCCACTCGACGCGCGTGCGCGCCAGGATGGCGATCCGGTCGCCGGGCTGGACCCCGTGGATGCGCACCAGCGCGGCCGCGATGGCCCGGCTGGCCTGGTGCCAATCACGCCACTGAAGCGTGTGCCAGCTCCCACGCAGCTTGTAGCGCAGCGCCGTGGCCGCCGGTGTGCGTCGCACGCGCGCGGCGAACATGTCCAGGGCGTTGGGAAAGGTCAGCCCCTCGGCGGGCTGGGGCACGAAACCGGAGCGGGGCATGGAACGCTGCTTTCCCCTACCACGGATCGGCCCGGCGCGCGGAGCCCGGGCGCACCTTCGCGCCGGAGAGGTGCGCGGACGCGGTGTCTAAGGGCCGGTCCGTCCCCGTCCGGCCGCGTTCGGCGCCCGGACATCGGCCTCTCCGGGGCCGAGAAATCGCCCGCTGGAGCCGATCTGCCCGCAGCGCGGAACCGGCCTTTGCCCCTCCGGGGTCGATCTGTAGTACACGGACGGAGTCCTCTTCCCGCGATGCCCACCCTGGTCGGAACCAAGCTCGACAAGTACGAGATCCAGAGCGAGGTCGGGCATGGGGGCATGGCCGTGGTTTACCGCGGCATCGACACGGTCCTGAGCCGCGAGGTCGCGATCAAGGTCCTCCACCCGCACATGGCCGGGCGCGAGGAGTCGCGGGCCCGCCTGCGGCGCGAGGCGATCACGGTCGCCAAGCTGCGGCACGAGAACATCCTCGAGATCTACGACTACTCGGGCGAGAGCGAGGCGGAGAGCTACCTCGTCACCGAATTCATCCACGGCATGACCTTGCGCGAGTGGCTCGACACGCGCTGGCGGCCGCGGCCCGCCCTCGCCGCGCTGATCATCCACCGCCTGTGCGCCGCTCTCGGCCACGCGCACAAGTCGGGCATCGTCCACCGCGACATCAAGCCCGAGAACGTCATGATCCGCAGCGACGGCTGCCTCAAGCTGATGGACTTCGGGATCGCCCAGATCATCGACCATCAGAAGCTGACCATGACGGGCCAGCTGCTCGGCAGCCCGGCCTACATGGCGCCGGAGCTGATCAACGGCAAGCCGATCGACTCGCGCACCGACCTGTTCGCCGTCGGCGTCATGCTCTACCAGTGGCCACCGGCGAGCTGCCGTTCTCCGGCCGCAACCCGCACGAGGTGCTCGCGCGGATCGCCGAGGCCGAGTACACGCGGCCCAGTATCATCTGTTCGCTGGTCGACGACGAGCTCGAGGCGATCATCGACCGCGCCCTCGCGCGCGAGCCGGAGCAGCGCTACCAGACCGCCGACGACCTCGTCCGCGACCTCGAGCGCTACCTCGAGGAGGTCGGCGTCACCGCCACCCAGGAAGAGGTCACCACCTACTTCACCGATCCGGACCGGTACGTCGACCAGCTCGACAAGCGCGTCTGCAACGCGCTGATGACCCGGGCCGAGGGCGCGACCCGGGCCGGCCACAGCGCCCGGGCGATCCGCCTGCTCGGCCGCGTCCTCGAGCTCGAGCGCGACCAGAAGCAGGCCAAGCTGATGCTCTCGCGCCTGCGGACCCGCGAGCGCACCGTCAAGCGGCTGATGGCCGGCGGCGCCGCGCTGCTGACCACGGCGGCGGTCAGCGGCGGAGCTGTCCTTTGTACATGACCCCGCCGACAGAAGAGAACTTCCGCCCCGGCGACGAGGGTCCGGGCGGCAGCATCGTCCCGTCGACGGCGGTCCGGCCCGAGCACAAGAGCGCCAAGCCGAGCGACGCGCCGCGCGAGGAGCCCAAGGCGGTCGTCGAGCTCCCGACCCCGCGCAAGACCGCCGGCGTGCGCCCCGTGGAGCCGACAAAGGCCACGCCGAAGGCCGCGTCCTCCACCACGCCGTGCTCCGTGCGGATCGTCGGCATGCCGGTGGTGCTGCTGCAAGGCGGCCTGCACTCGCTGCAGATCGGCAAGCTCAAGCAGCCGCTGCGCAACGAGGTCGTCGAGTTCGACCTGCCCGGCGAGCGCGCGCTCGTCCACGTCGCCGGGCCCAAGTACAGGGGCCACGTCACCGTCGAGCGCGGCGACTGTCGCCCCGGCACGCCGATCGAGCTGCCGGTCAAGCCGCTCAAGGCGATCCTCGACTTCACCGGCAACCCGCAGCAGACCACCGTCGTGTGCGTCAGCGGCCCCTGCCCCGACACCCGCCCGCACCTCCTCGACGTCGAGCGCTTCCCCGACATCGACCTCGGCGTCCAGCTCGAGGCCGAGATCGTCATCGAGGTGCGCGCGCAGGGTTACGCCAGCAAGACCCTCAAGCAGCGGATCGGCCCCGGCCGCATTCGTTCCCCATCGCCCTCACGCCGCTCTAGCGCCGCGTCCCACCGATCCCGCATGCGCCTCCTCGCTTGCTCGCTCGCTCTCGGTGTCGCCGTCGCGTCGCCGGTCCACGCGCGACCGCCCACCACCCCCGCGCCGCCGCTCGTGCCGACGACCGAGGTCGACAAGGTCAACGCCGCCATCCAGGCATGGACGCAGGGCAACTGGGCCCGCGTGCGCGCGCTGCTCGAGCCGATGCTGGTGGACGGGCGCAAGCTCGGCGACCCGCTGCTCGAGGAGGCCGCGCTGCGCTACCTCTCCGACGCGACCCTGCAGGACCCGGACATCGCGCCCGTCAGCCAGGAGTGGGCCACCGGCTACATCAAGCGCCTGCTGGCCTCCTCGCCCGACTGGCGGCCCCCGGCCGACACCCACAGCAAGGCGTTCTACGACCTCTACAACAGCCTCCGCGAGGAGCGCGACCGGTCCAGCTTCAACATGTGCAAGGGCGAGCGGGCCGCCTGCATCGCCGACCTCGACGAGCTCAAGGTCCGCCAGCGCGCTCGGCCGCGATCACGAGCAGCTGCGCAAGGCCTACGAGCGGCAGGAGGTCGAGGTCGTCGAGAAGGTCGCCCGCAACCGCGCCGTCGCGCTGGTGCCGTTCGGCGTCGGCCACTTCTACAACGGCCGCAAGGGCCTGGGCGCCGCGTTTCTGGCCGGCGAGCTGGCGATCGGGGCGGCCGCGCTCGGCCTCTTCATCACCCGCGTGACCTCGTGCCAGCGCTCGAACGGCTACCAACCCGGCTCGCTGACCTGCGACCTCCCGGAGAGCTCGGGCCTGGCGCTGCGCAACGCCGAGCAGGCGATGGGCACGATCTTCCTCGGCGCCATGGCCCTCGACATCGTCCTCGCGCAGATCCTGTTCCGCCCGTTCACCACCGCCAAGCGGGTCCGAGTGCCGCGCAGCGAGCTCAAGGGCGACGACGACGAAGTCGGCGGCAAAAAGCCCGGCAAGGCGCCCGCGGGCAAGCCCGGCCCCCGGTCGAGCGAGCTGCGCAGAAGTGATATCCTGCAGGTGGCGCCGGCTCCCACGTTCGTCCCGGGCGGCGGGGGTCTCGGCGTCAAGATCCGCTTCTGAGAACCGCATGCCCCACCTGCAATACACCGGCCCTGACGGCGTCACCCAGCGCTTCCTGTTGCGCCACCGGATCACGCAGATCGGCTCCTCGCGCGACTGCCACCTCGTCTTGCAGGGCCCCGACATCGCTCCCTCGCACTGCACGCTCGAGCACACCGCGGGCAGCTTCAAGGTCGAGTCGTCGAGCCGCAGCGCCGTGTTCTTCGTCGCCGGCAAGAAGCTGCGCGAGCACGTGCTGCGCCACGGCGACGTCCTGCTCATCGGCAACGTCGAGGTCACCTTCTCGGCCGTCGACCCGCCGGCCCCCGCGGCCGACCCCGAGAGCGCCGCGCGCCTGCAGATCGACGCCATGCGCAACCTGCAGCGCTTCTCCGAGCTGCTCGCGCGGGCCGAGAGCAGCCTCGACGGCCTGCTGTCCGAGCTCATCGATCAGGTCGTCTCGCTGACCGGCGCGAGCAAGGGCTTCCTCGTGCTGATCGAGGGCGAGCGCTACGCCATCCGCGTCGCCCGCGGCCTCGATCGCCAGCCGGTCGACGACCCCGAGCAGCTGCTGAGCGACAAGATCCTGCGCGAGGTCATCACCTCGCGCGAGCCGCAGATCATCTCCGACGCGCTGAACGACGGCCGCTTCCAAAACAGCATGTCGGTCATCAACCTCAAGCTGTGCTCGGTGATGTGCGCGCCGATGATCGTGCGCGGCGAGCTCATCGGCCTCATCTACGTCGGCAACAACTCGGTGGTGAACCTGTTCAAGCCGAGCCAGCTCGAGATGCTGCGGGTCTACGCCACCCAGGCCGCGCTCTCGATCAAGAACGCCCAGACCCTCGGCGAGCTGCGCGACGAGAGCGCCGGCCTGCAGAAGCGCCTCGACCAGGTCAAGTTCGGCCAGATCATCGGCGCCTGTCCGCAGATGATCGAGGTGTTCAAGCGGGTCGACAAGGTCGCCGGCACCGACATCAACGTCCTCGTCACCGGCGAGACCGGCACCGGCAAGGAGCTCATCGCCCAGGAGCTCCACAACCGCTCGCCGCGGGCCAAGGGGCCGCTCGTCACCGTCAACTGCGGCGCCATCCCCGAGAACTTGATCGAGTCCGAGCTGTTCGGCCACATCAAGGGCGCCTTCACCGGCGCGATCACCAACCAGGTCGGCAAGTTCCAGGCGGCCGACAAGGGCACCATCTTCCTCGACGAGATCGGCGAGATGCCGATGCAGCTGCAGGTCAAGCTGCTGCGCGTGCTGCAGGAGCGCCAGATCCAGCGCGTCGGCGACACCCGCACCCAGCCGATCGACGTCCGCGTCGTCGCGGCCACCAACCGCGACCTCGCCAAGGAGGTCCAGGCCGGCCGTTTCCGCGAGGACCTGTTCCACCGCCTCAACGTCATCGACATCCACCTGCCGGCCCTGCGCGAGCGTGGCAACGACATCCTCCTCATCGCCCGCTACTTCGTCACCCGCTACGCCCGCGAGTACGGGTCGAAGATCGACCCCGCGCGGCCGTTCGACGCCAGCGCCGAGCGCGGCCTGCTCCGCTTCGCCTGGCCCGGCAACATCCGTCAGCTCGAGAACCACATCAAGAAGGCGCTGGTGCTGGCCGACGGCCCGTCGCTGACCGCCCGCGACCTCGACCTCGAGATCGAGGTGCCCGGCCAGCCGGGCCCCGTCGAGATCGCCAACCCCGAGCAGATCCTCCCGCTCGCCGAGGCGCGCGAGCTGTGGCAGCGCGACTACATCAACCGCGTGCTCGCGCTCAACTCCGGCAACCGCACCAAGACCGCCCGCGACCTCGGCGTCGACCCGCGCACGATCTTCCGCCACCTCGAGAAAGAAGGCGACAAGGGAGCCGCCCCGCGATGAACCGCCCCGTCCCCGAACCTGTCCTTGTCGCCCTGTCCCTTGCGACAGGCGCGCTCTCGTGCGTGCTGCCCGACATCGACATCGAGTTCGAGGAGACGGCGATCACGAACCGCAACGCGGTCCGCATCATCGAGCCCGTGCTGCTGTCGATCGACGCCGAGATCTCGTGCGACCCGAACACCAAGGACATGATCCCGGTCGCGTGCCCGCAGCCGAACGACTCCGACCCGCAGAAGGCCGTGCCGCACTTCCTCGACCCGACGTACACCGAGGACGTGGACGACGACATCCTCTCGTACGCGCCCTACGCCTACTGCACCTGCCCTGACGAGCAGAAGGACAGCAAGTCGTTCGACCTCACGCTGTTCGTGGAGGATCAGGACGAGAAGCCGCGCGAGCGCGCGCCGAAGGACAACATCTACGCCGCGCTCCTGCTCGACGTGCCGCGGGACACCATCCGGCCGTACAACTACGTCGACTACCTGCGCTACTACGACCCGGAGCGCCCGCTCGACCTCACCGGCGACACGTACAAGCCGGCCGGTCGCCGCGATCCGCACCTCCGTCAGCTCCTGCTCGGCGACGACCAGGGCGGCATCGACCAGGGCGGCATCGACCTGTGCAACGGCGGCAGGGAGCGGCTGTCGCGGGGCTTTCACACGTTGACGGTGATGGTCACCGACCGCGCGTGGTTCATGCCCAGCGAGGGCGCGCGGCAGTACGGCGTCCCGGACATCGACAACGGGGCCACGTACGACAGCACTCACTACGTGTTCGTGTGCGACGAGGCCAATCTCGACGACGAGAAGCCGCCCTGCCTCACCAGCTGCGTCCCGGAGAAGGAGACGCTGTGACTCGGGCCGCGCTGGCCGTCGCTCTCCTCGGCGCGGCTTGTTCGACCGCGGCGCCCGACGAGCAGGGCCGTTCGTGCATGGACGACACAGACTGTCTCATGGGACAGGTCTGCGACAACAACATCTGCCTCGAGAACGACCTGCCGCCGCCCGAGGGCATCGCCATCGACGTGCAGACGGCGGTCCCGCCGTTCCGGATCGAGCTGCGCGGCAACGACGCGGCGCTCCAGCGGATCCTCGATCGCCTGCCCAACCGATATTACGTCGACCGCGCGCAGGTCCGCGACCGCCTGCAGATCGAGGTGCTGGAGAAGCAGCTCGACGACCTCGAGGAGGGCACCGGCCCCGAGGTCCCGGTCGCCGCCAGCATCGAGCTGCAGCAGCCGTCGCGGTTCGCCCGCTCGCCGTTCGTCGTCACCGACCTCAGCTTCCCGCCGCCGACCCCCGACGGATCGGTCGATGAGTCTCCGGTGCTGTTCAAGTCCTGGCCGCGCTACGACGCCGCCGACATCGGCGCCGACCAGCCGCTCTACGCCAAGCTGACCTACCAGGACGACGTCGCCGGCGACCAGCCGTTCCAGTGGGGTCGCGGCATCGTCGCGCGCCAGTTGATGCGCCGGAAGAACGACGAGCCGGCCGACGACGAGTTCGAGCTCCGCACCGTCCGCGAGTGTCACCGGCGCGTGCTCGGCAACATCCGTTTCCCCGACGGCCCGCTGGCCAACGAGCCGCCGCTCGAGACACCGGCGACCGTCACCGTCAATATGCGCCACGCCGGGCGAGCCGACGACGGCGATCCCGAGACGCCGATATGCGACCCGAACCCGGTCGGCGAGACCCCGGCGACCTGCTCGATCGAGACGGTCGTGAAGCCGGCCTATCCGACCTGCACCACCAGCGGCCAGTGCCCCGAGCCGTTCCAGTGCTACGACGACCCCGACGGGAACGGCAAGCGGTGCGGCTGCAAGCGCGACTCGGAGTGTCCCCAAGGACAGGTGTGCCGCGTCGACCTGCAGCAGTGCGCGCTCGACCTCACCGACCGGCCCGCCATCAAGCAGGTCACCGCCGAGGCCGTGGACGACGCGGCCGTGTCGGCCTGGATCTACACCTACTGCGACGAGGACCCGACGGCCGATCGGACCATGGAGTTCGTCGTCAGCACCGCCGCGGACGCCCGGCTCGGGCTGCCCCGCCTCAACTACCGCGTCGTCCTGACGTTCCTCGTCGGCGACCTCATGGGCAGCACCCCGCTCGGGCGGATCTGCCTGCCCACGTGGCAGCGCGCGCGAGGTCCAGGTCCCGCTGAAGGGCCGGCCGGCGCGCCTGTTCAAGAACGCGGCCGGACAGGAGTGGACGTGCTGCGACACCTCCTGCCTGGCCGAGGCGGCGACCAAACCGCCCCCTGCCGCGCCGGAGACCTGCGAGGTCAAGCCTCCGATCACCGTCGTCGGCACCTTCGCCATCCCCGACCCGGCCAACTGGGCGGCCGCCGCCTGCATGCCGCTGAGCGGCGCCGACGAGCAGGGCCACGTCCGCGTCACTTACGGCCCGGCCGACTGCAACGTCGAGAGCAGCGAACCTTGCAGCGTCAACCTCAGCCCCGGTCCGGTCGGCGGCAACGGCCAGCCTTACGTCTTGCGGATCGAGCCGCCGGTCGGCTCGCTGTTCCGCTCGACGCTCCTGCCGGTCACCATCACCTCCGACTCCAGCGTTCTGCCGACGGCGGACCAGGATCTCCAGCCGCGCGTCCTGCTGCGCGGGTCGGTCGAGCACAAGGATTGCTCGGGCTCCACGTGTGTGCCCGCCGAGGTCCTCGTCGAGCGCGTCATCCGCGGCGAAGACCCGACGACCCTGCTCGGCCCCTACTTCTACAACACCACCACGATCTACAACGCCGCCGCGAAGGGCTATGAGTTCGTGATCCCGGTGAACCCCGGCGTCTACCTCGTCACCGCGCTGCCGACGGTGACGCCGCAGAACAGCGCCACGGGCCCGGCGCAGATCGTCGTCGTCGATCTCCGCGAGGACAACCCCGATCTCGTCCAGGAGGACGGGCTTCGGGTCCTCGACCTGGAGGACCCGCTCGTCTTGACCGACGGCGCGGTCTACACCGTGGAGCTCGAGGACTTCGTCAGCAACAGCCGGGTGATCCCGCTCGACCTCACGGGCGGCGAGGGTCTCCTCGATCCCGACGGCGAGCCGCTGGACCTCAACGCCCCCGGAACCTGTCTTCCCGGAGAGGGTTGCCAGATCCGCCGGATCCGTCCAGTCTCCAGCCCGCTGCGCGTGCCACAGAATCAGATCGTCCGCTTCGTCGCCCGGGCGGCGGACGCCGCGGCCGAGTAGCGACCTGGCACAAAAGACAGCTTCGGAGCCGGCGTGAGTTGTGAGCCAGCCTGGTGCCCGGGCGCCTCACCCGAAGCGGCCTCACCCGAGGTTTCGTGGCAGGGCGGGCGCCTCGGGCGCCGCTCGGCCGCTTGACCCCTTGGGGGAACCTGGGAGACTTGCCGCGCACTGACCCAAGCCGCCCCAGGACGTCTTACTCGTGATCGGCAACTCATTGTGTTGTGGGTGGTGGCCGCCGTTGTCGCCATCCTCTACGCACTGGTTGGGATCTACGCGGGGCTCGCGCAACAAGACATCGTGGCCCGACCGGCCACGGTCGAGTGCGGGTATCGCATCGATCTTCTCCGTGATCGCTTGGTCGCGTTGTTCGACCAGAGGCCCCAGCGATGGGCCGAGGCCGAGGAAGACGCGAATGCTGCGGCGGATCTCTCCAACCTCCTCCGCGAGACCCAGGCGCTATGCGCCGGCTCGGATACCGATCTCGGACGACGAATCGATCGGCTCATCGCGCTTCATCGCGAGTTTGCCGAACGGGGTCGACGACACGCCGACGCACGCCGGGAGCTCCTTGCGCTCTAGGATTCCTCACCATGTCCCAAAATCCCTCGTCCGGCGACCAGCCGGACCGAGCCCCGATCGCTTCCCCGTCCGCTGAGGACGCCGGGTCCGACGCTTCGCCCGCCCAGGCCGCCGAGCAGTCCCCGCCTTCCAGCGACTCCGTTCCCCCCGAAATCTCGCCCCCGGCTGCCGAAGCCGCTGCTGACGAGGCCATCGCGCCCGCTGAGGCCGTTGCGCCGAGCGTCGCCGCGGATGCGCCCGACGCTCTCGCAGCGGCGGTCGCCGACGCCAGCGGCGATGCCCCGTCCGAGGCGGTCGTGGTCGCAGCCGACGAGGCGGCCCCCGAGCAGCCCGTCGTCGCCGACGCGCCGAGTGAAGCGGCCGCCACCGACGAGGCCCCGGCTGTCGACGCGATCGCTGCCGAGGAGACCCCGGCTGCAGCCGACGCGCCCGGCGACGAAGCGGTCGCGGCCGAATCGGCGCCCGCGACCGACGCTCCGGTCGAGGCCGTGGCCGAGCCCGAGCCGCCGAAGCTGCCCGAGTCGTTCGACGAGCTCGAGCTGCCCGATGCGCTGCGGCGGGCGATCGCTCGCATGGGCTGGACCCGCCCCACGCCCGTGCAGGCGCTGAGCTTCCCGCCCCTGCACGCCGGCCACGACGTCCTGGTCCAGTCGCACACCGGCAGCGGCAAGACCGGCGCCTTCTGCATGCCCTGGCTCGCCGGTCGCTTCGACCCGCGTCCCGCCCAGCAGACGGGCGTCCAGCTGCTGGTCCTGCTGCCGACCCGCGAGCTCGCCAAGCAGGTCTGCGACGAGCTGCGGCGCCTGGCCGTCGAGACCCCGGTCGAGGTGCTGCCGATCTACGGCGGCACGCCGATGCAGCCGCAGCTGGCCGCGCTCAAGGCCGGCGTCCACGCGGTCGTCGGCACCCCGGGCCGCGTCCTCGACCACATCCGTCGCCGCTCGCTCGATCTCTCGAAGGTCGCCACGGTCGTGCTCGACGAGTGCGACGAGATGCTGTCGATGGGCTTCCTCGAGGACATCCGCGCGATCCTCGACGCCTGCACCGGCAAGCACATCACCGCGCTGTTCTCGGCCACGATCCCGAGCGACATCCAGCGGATCGCCAAGCGCTACATGAAGTCGCCGGTCGAGGTCCAGCTGTCCGGCGATCAGGTCGCCGCGGCGGAGATCGATCACGCCTACTACATCGTCAGCGGCGCCATCAAGACCCGCGACCTGCTCGACGTCATCGTCGTCGAGGAGCCGGCGCGGGCGATCGTGTTCTGCAACACGCGCGAGGAGACCAAGCTGGTCGCCTCGGTGCTGCGGCGCGAGGGCTACCAGGCCGAGGAGCTGTCGAGCGACCTGACCCAGGCGGCGCGCGAGAAGGTCATGGGGATGATGCGCGAGCACAAGCTGCGCTTCCTCGTCGCCACCGACGTCGCGGCCCGTGGCATCGACATCAGCCACGTCACCCACGTCATCAACTACTCGTTCCCCGAGGCCGCCGAGGTGTACATCCACCGCACCGGCCGCACCGGCCGCGCCGGCCGCACCGGGACCGCGATCTCGCTGATCCACGCGCGCGAGCTCGGCAACTTCTACTACCTCAAGCTGCAGTACGACACGATCGTGTTCCGCGAGCGCTTCCTGCCGCCCGCCGATCAGCTGGCGGCGCAGCGCATGGAGGTCAAGCTCGACGGGATCAGCAAGCGCTTCCCCGAGCTGGTCTCGCCGGAGTGGGTCCTCTTGGCCCGCAACCTCATGGCCGATCCCCGCGGCGAGCGCGTCATCGGCCTCCTGCTCGAGCGGGCGATGAAGCAGCCGCCGCCGCAGGTCCAGGCCGAGGACGGCGAGCGCCCGGCCGCCGAGGCGGCCCCCGTCGACGGCGAGGCGCCCCGCGCCGACCTGTCCCCGCGGACATACGAGTCCCGCGAGGGCGACGAGCGCCAGGCCGGTCGTCCCGAGTACCGCGAGCGCCGCGACCGCGACGATCGCTTCGGCCGCCGCCGCGACCGCGACGATCGTCGCGACCGCCGCGATCGCCGGCCCGAACGCGATGAACGGTTCGGCCGCCGCCGCGACGAGGAGCGCCTGCGCAGCGACGAGGAGCGCCCGCGCCTCGACGAGCAGCAGCAGCAGCCCCGCGGGGACGACGAGCGCCGCGCCGACGAACGCCCCCGCGACGAGGAGCGTCCCCGCCGTGACGACGAGCGTCCCCGCCGTGACGACGAGCGTCCCCGCCGTGACGACGAGCGTCCCCGCCGCGCCGACGACGAGCGCCCACGCCGCGCCGATGACGATCGACCGCGCCGTGACGACGAGCGTCCCCGCCGTGACGACGATCGCCCGCGCCGTGACGATGACCGCCCGCGCCGCGCCGACGACGATCGCCCGCGCCGCGCCGACGACGAGCGCCCCCGCCGTGACGACGATCGCCCGCGCCGCGACGACGATCGCCGCCCCCGCCGCGACGACGACCGCCGCCCGCGCCGTGACGACGACCGTCGCTCGCGCCGCGACGACGATCGCCGCCCGCGCCGCGACGACGACCGTCGCCCGCGCCGCGACGACGACCGCCGCCCGCGCCGCGACGCCGAAGCGCCGCTCGCCGCGGGAGCCGAGGGTTTGCCCGCCGAGGTCGCGCCCGCCGTGCACGCGGCCGCGCCCGTGGCCGCGCCCTCCGTCGACCTGGTCCAGAGCACCGGCGAGACCGGCGTCCGCAGGATTCCCCTCGGCCTCCGCGGCCGTCGCGGCGATCGCGGCCGCTTCGTCCAGTTCCCCCCGTTCAGCCGGGCGTTCGCGCCGCGGTTCCGGGCGCGAGCGAGGTCGACGCCAGCAGTCAGCCCGCGCCTGTCCCTGCGGACATGGTCGCAACGCCAGGTGGCGCCGGCGATCTGATCGGCACCGCGACGCCCGGCCAGTCGTTCGACGAGGCCAGCGAGCGGCGCAAGCGGCGGCGCAAGCGGCGTCGGCGGCGTGGCGGTCCGGGTGAAGAGACCGCCCCGGCCGTCGAGGCTGGTGGCGTCGTCGGCGAGGACGAGGGTGACGACGAGTCCGACGAGGTCGAGACCGCCGCCGGCGAGACTGGCCCCGAGCCCCGGAACGGCGACCTCGCCCTGGCGCCCGGCGGCCGCAAGCGCCGGCGCAAGCGGCGAGGCCGTCCGGGCCTCGATGGCCCCCGTCCTGCGGCTCCGCCCGTGGTGGCCGCGCCCGAGCCCGTGCCTGCCCCGATCCCGCGGCGGCCCTCGCAGGAGGAGATCGTCATCGACATCGACGAGGCCGAGCTCGAGGTCGTCACCAGCGAGTTCGGCGAGCTCGACAACATCGACGAGTTCGCGCTGCTCGACCGTCGCCAGGCGGTGATCGAGACCTTGCAGGAAGAGGGCGAGGTCGAGCTCGAGGACGTGTCGCGGCGCGACGCCGAGGCCGAGTCGGCCGAGGCCGAGACCGAGGAGGACGACGAGACGGAGTCCGAGACCGAGGCCGAGTCGGAGACCGAGGCCGAGGCCGAGGCCGAAGTCGCCGCGGGTCCGACCGCCGAACCCGGCGAGACCGAGGCCGACGCGAAGAAGCGTCGCCGCCGTCGTCGCCGCAAGAAGGCCGCCCCTGCCGCCCCGCCGGAGCTGACCGCGCCGCCGCACAAGGACTTCTGGGAGGTCTGGTCGAGCAAGTACTCCGCGCGCGACTTCGACGACAGCAAGTTCGGCGCGACCAACGTCGAGCCCGAGCCGGTGGCCCCGCCGGCGGCCCCCGTCGCCGCGCCCGTCGCTGCGACGCCGAGCCCCGCGCCCACGCGTCCGCCGCGGCAGCACACGCCGGTCAGCGCACCGGCCCGGCCGGCCGCCTCGGCCACCGCCGACGCCGACGACCGCGAGTACACCAAGGTTCAGCTGAACCTCGGGCGCGTCCACGGCCACAAGTCGTCCAGCATCCGCAACCTGCTGCGCGACTACCTCGGCCTCGAGGGCCGGTCGATCCGCGACCTCACCGTGCGCGACGCCAGCACGCTGTTCCGGATCCACGACTCCGAGGTCGAGCGCTGCCACTCGGTCCTCACCTCCGTCGTCGTCGACGGCATCGGCCTCGCGCTCGAGCGGGCCGAGAACACGCGCGAGGACCTGCGGGCGCCGCTGCCCGAGGACTTCGAGGACGCGCCGCGCGGCGAGGCCACCGAGATCCGGCTCGACCCGCTCGAGTTCGAGTCGGTGCTCCCGCTGGCCGAAGAGCCGGGCACGTGAACCCCGCCGACGAGCTCGCTCCCTACCCCAGCCCCGAGGGCCGCGCGACCGAGGTCGCCGCCCTCGCGGCCCGCGTCGAGGGCGAGCTCGTCGAGTACGGCGCCAGCGTCGAGGGCCGACCGCTGGTCGCCGTACGTGTCCCTTCGACCCTGTCCGATCGGCCACGTATTTTTTGCGGCGCCAACATCCATGGCGTCGAGTTCATCGCCGGCAGGGTCGCCATCGGCCTGCTGCGCGCGCTCGCCGACGGCGATCCGCGCCTCGCCTCGTTGCGCTCGCAGGCCGAGCTGTGGGTGGTGCCGAGCATCAACCCCGACGGCTACGCCCGCACCTTCGCCGCCGGCGGCCACGGACGCTTGCCGCACCTGCGGGGCAACGCCCACGGCGTCGATCTCAACCGCAATTATCCGCGCCCCGGAGGCGCCGGTCCGAGCTGGCTGCCCGGTGCCGGCTCCGATCGCCCGGGCGACGCCACCTATCGCGGCCCGCATCCGCTCAGCGAGCCCGAGACGGCCGCCCTCGATCGCCTGTTCGGCGCGCAGAGGTTCGTCGCGGCCGCCAATTTCCACTCCTTCATGGGCACGTTGATCCCGGCGCGCGTCACCGATCGGCGCGCCTACGCCACGTATCGCGAGCTGTGCCGGACCTTTCGCCGGGCTCAGCCGCACCACCGCTACTTCCGCCTCGCCAGCCGGATCTTCGACACCTTCACCGGCGAGCAGGAGGACCACCAGCACCACGTCCACGGCACCTGGGCGGTGTGCGTCGAGACGTTCACGATCCTCGCCATGGCGGCAGCACTGGCGCGCGCCGAGCGTGTTCTGGCGCTTCAATCCGCGCGATCCGGCGCCGTGGGTCGAGAACGACGTGTCCGGCGTGTGCGCCTACTTCACCGCCGCCTTGCAGCTCGAGCGCCCGCCCGCCTACGATCGCGGCGCATGAGCGAAGACACCACGCGCTACAAAGTCGTCGTCAACCACGAAGAGCAGTACTCGATCTGGCCCGAGGATCGCGAGCTCCCGCTCGGTTGGCGCGAAGCCGGCAAGTCCGGGCTCAAGGACGAGTGCCTGGCCTACATCAACGAGGTCTGGACCGACATGCGCCCGCTGAGCCTGCGCAAGCGCATGGAAGAGTCGAAGGAGTAGCGCCGCCCGGATGACGCCGGGCCCTGGACGCCCGCGGACGGAGTTTTGCGGTCTTTCCAGGAGAGACGGGCGCGGCCTCTCGGGGCCGCGTACTCGGGAGCGCGCTCGACCGGCGGCTAGCTACACGACGAAGCGACCGGGGTCCTTGTCGTCCTCCGCGTCGTCCTCTTCTTCGTCGTCGTCATCCTCGTCGCCGTCCTCGTCGTCGTACTCCTCGTCGTCCTCGTACTCCTCGTCGTCCTCGTACTCGTCCTCTTCTTCGTCGTCCTCTTCTTCGTCGTCCTCGTCCTCGTCGTCCTCGTCCTCGTCGTCCTCGTCCTCGTCGTCCTCGTCCTCGTCGTCCTCGTCGTCCTCGTCGTCCTCGTCGTCCTCGTCCTCGTCTCCCTCGCCCTCTTCGTCGTCCTCGTACTCGTCCTCGTCCTCGTCGTACTCTTCGTCGGGGGCTTCCTCGTCGGGGGCGTTGTCTTCGTCACCGGCGGCGCGGAGCCAGGGGGCATGCACGTGGAGGTTCATGGGCGTGCGCAGGATAGCACAAGCCTCGCGGGGGCCCGTCTCGGCCGCTCGTCCGCTACACCCGTACGCCGGCCGAGAAGCGACCGCGACGCGCCTCGTGGCGCGCCAGCAGGGGCGCGAGGAACTCGGCCAGGAACTCGTCGACTTGCTCGGGCGCCCGTCCACGTAGCGCGCCGGCGCCGTGAGGTCCGCGTCGACGAACGGTCCCAGCACCGGGTCCGCCTGCATGCGCGCCATCAGGTCGTTGGCTTCGCCGCGCTTCATCCCCGCCACCGCCTCGAGGCTGTGGGCGCGGACCAGGCGGTGCAGCTCCTGTCGGCTGTGGCCGGCGCTGGTACCCCGCATCAGCACGTTCTCGGTCGCCATGAACGGCAGCTCGTCGCGCATGTTGGCCGCGATCACCGGCGGGTGGACCACCAGCCCCGAGGTGATGTCGACCAGCAGGTTGAGGATCGCGTCGGTCGCGAGGAACGCCTCCGTGATGGTCAGCCGGCGGTTCGCGCTGTCATCGAGGGTGCGCTCGAACCACTGGTTCGCGTGCGTCTCTCGCGGGCTCGTCGCCAGCGAGTGGACGAAGCGGGCGAGCCCGCAGATCCGCTCGCTCCGCATCGGGTTGCGCTTGTAGGCCATCGCCGACGACCCGACCTGATCGGCCTCGAACGGCTCGTCGATCTCTCGCTTGTGCGCGAGCAGCCGCAGGTCGACCGCGATCTTGGCTGCCGAGCCGGCGACGTCGGCCAGCGCCGAGACCACCCACGTGTCGATCTTGCGGGTGTACGTCTGCCCGCTGACCGCGATCGAGCCGGCGAAGCCCATCGCCTCCGCCACCGCCCGATCGAGCGCCCGCACCTTCGCGTGGTCGCCGTGGAACAGCGCCAAAAACGACGCCTGCGTCCCCGTGGTGCCCTTCACCCCGCGGAACGGCAGGCGGGCGCGCAGCTGCTCGAGCGTCTCGAGGTCGAGCCCGAGATCCTGAGCCCACAGGCAGGCCCGCTTGCCGACCGTGGTCAGCTGCGCCGGCTGGAAGTGCGTGTACGCCAGCGTCGCCAGCGACCGGTGCTGCCCGGCGAACCGGGCCAGGGCGTCGAGCGCCGCCACCAGCCGGTCCATCAGCATCTCGAGCCCGTCGCGGATCATCACCAGCTTCGCGTTGTCGGCCACGTAGCAGCTCGTCGCGCCGAGGTGGATCACCTTGCCCGCGTCGGCCCCGGCGACCTCGCCGAAGTGCTCGATGTGGGCCATCACGTCGTGCCGCAGCCGCGCCTCGTGCTCGGCCACCCGGGCGAAGTCGACGCGCTCGCGGGCCGCCCGCAGCGCCGCCACCTGCGCCTCCGAGATCGGCACCCCGAGCGCCCGCTCCGCCTCGGCCAGGGCGATCCACAGGTCGCGCCAGAGCAGCGCCCGGCGCCGGTCGCTGAAGTTGGCGACCATCGCTGGTGTGGCATAACGGGTGGCGAGGGGGCTGTCGTAGCGATCCACGGCTTCCATGGGCGGCGAGAGCTTAACCGCGCGCTTGTCGCACCCCCGCCTCCCGAAGCCCCGGGCGCGACGAGAAAGCGCACGATTTCGACCACTTCCCGCGCAGCCGCCGCAGGCCCATCCAGGTTTTACGCCCCGATTTCACGGACCGGTGTTCCGGCCGGAAATAACTTCCAACCCCTCCGGTACCCCGAACGCATGGACGCCACCGCTCGCAGGGCCTTCGAGTCCACCGTGCTGGGCCACGTCGACAGCCTCTTCGGCGCGGCCTTGCGGCTCACCCGCAGCCGCGCCGAAGCCGAAGATCTGGTGCAGGAGACCCTCGTCCGCGCCTATCGCTTCTGGGCCAGCTTTCGCCCGGGATCGAGCGTCCGGGCGTGGGTCTTCACGATCCTGCGCAACACCTTCATCACGCGCTACCACCGCCAGGGCCGCGAGCGCGCGCTCGCCGAGGGCCTGGAGCAGGAGTTCGCGGCCGTCGGCGAGGGGCCCATCGCGGCGCCGCCGAGCCGGAGGCCGCCACCTCGCAGCTCCATCTGCGCGAGGAGATCGACGCCGCGCTGCAGCGCTTGCCGCCCGACTACCGCATGGCGGTGGTGCTCGCCGACATCGAGGGCCTCTCCTACAAGGAGATCGCCGAGGCGATGGAGTGCCCGATCGGCACCGTGATGAGCCGGATCCACCGCGGACGCCGGCAACTGCACAGCCTACTCTATCGTCACGCCGTCGACGCCGGCCTCGCCGAAGAACCCGAGGCCCCCGTATCCCTTGACGCTTACCGCAACCGCGCCGCTTCTGCCCGCTCATGAGCCACGATCTTCACACGCTCCAGCCCTTCATCGACGGCGAGCTCACCGAAGCCGAGCGCGCCGAAGTCGAGGCCCAGCTCGCCCGCGATCCTGCCATGCGTGAGGTCGCCGAAGAGCAGCTGCGGATCCGCCAGCTCCTGCGCGACTTGCCGCGAGCGACCGCCCCGCAGGCGCTGCGAGCCCGCGTCCTGCTCGAGCTCGACGCCATCGACCGCGAGACGGCGCCCAAGCCGGCCGCAGCGCCGCAGCGGTCGCGGTGGCGCAACTTCCTCCGCGGCGGCGCCTTGATGCTCCCCGCCGGCGCCGCCGCCTTCGGCCTGTTCCTGGTCGCGCGCACCGTGCCCGGCCCGGCCGCCCCGACTCGCGACGCCGGCCCGCGCGACCTCGCGGTGCGGCTCGTGGATGTCCCCGAGGACAGCAGCCCGCTGCAACCGGTCGCGCTGCCCACCGGCGACGACGTCATCTACGAGGTCGGCCCGCGCCGCGTCATCGACCACCGCGACCAGGCCACCGCCGACGCGCTCCCCGAGCGTGTGCAGCTGTACCGCGGCTCCCGTTACCACCTCGGCCGCGGCGCCGACGGCCGCCCGCAGGTCGTGTTCGACGTGGGCGGCGTGCGCCACACCCTGCGCGAGGACCCGGACCGCGTCGGCGAGGTCAGCCTCGAGCAGAGCCTCGAGGCCCTGCTCGAGCTCGGCCACCTGGTCCGCACCAGCGCCAACGCCCCGCGCGCTCGCTGACCTCCGGGACATGTCCGTTCGGGCATGCCCCCGAGCGCATGTCTCGTCGGCCAGCCCGGCGTCCCGCGACGCGCTGCAGACCGCCGGGTGAACGCACTCGGGCCGGAAGCAGCGAGGCTCGACGTCCGTGTGCGCAGCCGGAGAGCGCCTCGCCCATCCGTCCCGCGCAGCGCCTGGTGCGGCGGCACCCTCCCCGCGCGCATCGCCCCTGTCGTCCGTGCGCATCTGCTGTGGCGCACCCGCTCTCGTGTGCCTCGCCTTCGTCCGCGCACGCCTGGTGCGGCGGCACCCGCTCTCGCGTGCCTCGCCTTCGTCCGCGCACGCCTGACGTGGCGGCACCCGCTCTCGCGTGCCTCGCCCTTCCTCCGCGCACGGCTGGTGCGGCGGCACCCCTCCCGCGCGCATCGCCCCTGTCGTCCGTGCACATCTGCTGTGGCGCACCCGCTCTCGCGTGCCTCGCCCTTCCTCCGCTGGTGCGGCGGCACCTGCTCTCGCGGGCCTCGCACTCCGTCCGCGCACGCCTCGTGCGGCGGCACCCGCGCTTGCGCGTCGGCGCAAGGCCGGCGATTTTATGTCTCTTCGGCCAGCTCGGCCGCGTCCGCCCGCAGGCGCCGGGCGACCGCCTCGGCCAGCCCGCCGTCGGTGAATCCGAGCCCGCTGGTCGCGCTGGTCACCAGCACTTGCCCGCGCGGCAGCTCCAGCGCGCGGGCGATGCCGGTGGTCACGAGCCCGCGCTCGCTCTTGCTGAGCTTGTCGGCCTTCGTGATGGCGACGATGGTCCACAGCGCGCGGTCGGCCATGAAGTCGAGCAGCGCGTGGTCGTACTCGCTGACCTCGCGGCGCGCGTCGATCAGCAGCACCAGCCCCTTGAGCGCCTCGCGCTTGCGCAGGTAGCCCTCGATCATCGGCCCGAACGACGCCCGCACCGCGTGCGGCGCGGCCGCGTAGCCGTAGCCGGGCAGGTCGACCCAGCGCAGCCCCATGTCGCCGTGGCGCGGGTGCCGGAGCGTGGCGCGGAAGAAGTTGAGCAGCTGCGTGCGTCCCGGCGTCGAGCTCACGCGAGCCAGCGCGCTGGCCTGCGAACGCGTTGAGCAGGCTCGACTTGCCGACGTTCGAACGGCCGGTGATGGCGATCTCGGGCAGATCCCCGGGCGGCGCCGCGCCCAGCTTGTCGGCGCTGCGCTCGAACGTCGCTGACGTCACGCGCCAGCCGCCTGTGCTGCTCTTCTCGGGTTTGGACGGCTGGGTCATGGGCGCGGACTATACCAAGCGCGCCGCCCCCTAAGCTCCGAGGTCATGGACGTCTCACGGCCTCACCGGCGGGATCGGCAGCGGCAAGTCCGCCGCCGCCGAGATCTTCGAGGATTGCGGGATCCCGGTCGTCTCGGCCGACGAGCTGTCCCGGGTCGTCGTCACCCCCGGCAGCGAGGGTCTCGGCGCGGTAGTCGCGGCCTTCGGCGAGGGCGTGCTCGACGACAACGGCGAGCTCAACCGCCGCAAGCTCGGCGCCGTCGTCTTCAAAGATCCCTCGCTGCGCCAGAAGCTCGAGTCGATCCTGCACCCCCGGATCCGCGAGCGCTTCCAGGACGTCCTCGCCACCCTGTCTGCCGCCGGCCACAAGCTGGTCGTCTACGAGGTCCCGCTGCTGTTCGAGACCGGCCTCGACAAGCAGGTCAAGGCCGTGATCCTCGTCTCGGCCCCCGAGGCGCAGCGGATCGCCCGCGTCGTCACCCGCGACCGGCTCACCGAGTCCGAGGTGCGCGCCCGCCTGGCCGCCCAGCTCGACGACGCCTCCCGCCGCGCCCGCGCCCACTTCATCCTCGAGAACGACAAGGACCTCGGGCACCTCAAGCAGCAGGTCCTGGACCTCCTGCCGGCCCTGCGCAGCGGCACGATCCCGCGGCCCGCCGGCGAGGCCAAGGACGGCGGCCCCGCCCGGCCGGCCGTCCCGCCGCCCCCGCCCCGTCCGGCCGCCGGCGGCCCCCCGCGCCCGCCGCCGCTGCCCAAGCCTTGAGCTTGGCGAAGCTGTCCTGAAGGGCCTGTCCCGCCGGACATGCCCGTTCAAGCATGTCTTGAAGCGCATGTCGTCCGGAGCATGTCCGCTCGGACATGTCCCGAGGATCTCCGTAAGACAGCGAGGCCGCCGGCGAGCGGGTTCGAGGGCGAACGGCCCTGCGAGCGAGGCCGGCGGAGGCTCGTGGCTGTCGCCACACCTCTGCTCGCCAACCACCTGCGCTCGCCGCATCGCCGCTCGCCGCTCGCCGCTCGCCGCCCACCCGCATCGCCGCTCGCGCTTCGCCACCCCGCCGCATCGCCGCTCGCGCTTCGCCGCCCTCCGCTCGCTGCTCGCGCCTCGCCGCCTCCGTACATCGCTGCTCATTCACGCCGCTCGCCGCCTCATCGCACCTCGCCCGCGTCATCGTTCGCCTGCATCGCCGCTCGTCTCGGCCGCTCGTGGTATAGCCGGAGCCGATGACGAGCGACTCTCCCTCTCGCCGGCACCGTGGTCGTCGACGTCTCGCGGATGTTGCCCGGGGCCGTGCTCGCGCGCAGTCTGCTCGACCTCGGCGCGCGCGTGATCAAGGTCGAAGATCCGGCCACGGGCGACCTCATGCGTCACGCCCCGCCGCTGATCGACGGCGTCGGCGCCGGCTTCATCGCCTTCTTTCGCGGGGCCGAGTCGGTCGGCCTCGACCTGCGCACCCCGGCGGGCGCGGCCGCCCTGCGCAGCCTCGCCGCCGGCGCCGACGTCCTGATCGAGAGCTTCCGCCCCGGCACCATGGCGCGCTTCGGCCTGCCCGAGACCGAGCTCCTGGCCGACAACCCCGGCCTCGTGCTCTGCTCGCTACCTGGCTTTTCGGTCAGCTCGGCGGTCGGCCACGACCTCAACTTCACCGGCCTCACCGGCCTGCTGCGGGCGCTGCGGACCGACGGTATCGTCGGGCTCCAGCTCGCCGACGTCACCAGCGGCCTGCTCGCCTGCAGCAGCGTGCTCGCGGCCCTGTTGCGGCGCGCTCGCACCGGTCGCGGCGGCCTCGTCCAGCAGCCGCTGCTCTCGGGCCCGCTGCCGTTCGTCACCTGGGCCTGGGCCGAGCGGGCGGGCGGCGGCGGCGGCATGTCCGAGGCCGTCCTGGGCGGTCGCGCTCCGGCCTACCGCGCCTACCGCTGCGGCGACGGCCGCGAGCTGTCGGTCGGCTGCCTCGAGCCCAAGTTCTGGTTCGCCTTCGCTCAGGTCGTCGGTCGCCCCGACCTCGCCGGCCTCGGCCTCGACACCGGGCCCGCCGGGCAGGAGGCCGCCGCCGCGATGGAGCAGCACCTCGCCGGCCACCCGCGCGACCACTGGCTGGCCCTGCTCGCGTCCCACGACCTGCCGGTCTGGCCGGTCCACGACCTCGACGCCGCCCCGCACGAGCCCCGCCTCGACGACCTCACCGAGGCGACGCCGACCCCCGCCGGCTCCTTCCGCGGCGTCGGCCCCTTCTTCCCCTCGCTCGGCCGCACCCCGGAGCGCAGCGCCCCCGCGCTCGGCCAGCACACCGACGCCGTCCTCGCCGAGTTCGCCCGCCGCTGACCTGTCCCGAAGACCAGCCACAATCCTTCGCCCGACCGGCTCGCGCTCGCCCTGTCCGAGGCGCACGCGTGCGCGAACTCGACCGCAAACACGCGACCTGTCCCCAGGGACACGCGCCCCGCCGAACGCCGCTCACTCCACGGGCGCACCGTTGGCCCCCAGTTCGGCAGCACGGCCCCGTGCTATCGTCGCCCTCCCATGGCCGACAGCCTGCTCCTCTACGAGACCGTCCACGGCTCGCAAGCCTACGGCCTCCAGACGCCCACCTCCGACGTCGACCTCAAGGGCATCCTCGTCGGGCCGGCGGCCTGGTACCACGGCTTCATCGGCGGCCCGGAGCAGCTCGAGCTGTCGGCCGACCACGTCCGCTTCGAGATCCGCAAGTACTTCCGCCTCGCCGCCGCCGCCAACCCCACGGTGCTCGAGCTGCTGTGGACGCCGCCCGACTGTCACACCGTGTGCACGCCGCTGGGCGAACGCCTGCTGGCCGAGCGCGACAGGTTCCTGTCGCTGCGGGTCAAGGACAGCTTCTCCGGCTACGCGATGAGCCAGCTCGCGCGGATCAAGACCCACCGCAAGTGGGTCATGCACCCGCCCACGCACGAGCCCACCCGCGCCGAGTTCGACCTGCCGGAGACACGCCTGATCTCGCGCGACCAGATGGGCGCCGTCGAGGCCATGCTCGCCGACGGGCGCATGGCCGAGGCCGACCTCACCACCAACTTCCTCGGCGTCCTCGACCGCGAGCGCCGCTACAAGGCCGCGCGCAAGGAGTGGGAGGCCTACCAGAGCTGGCTCAAGACGCGGAACCCCAGGCGCAGCGCGCTCGAGGCCGAGTTCGGCTACGACACCAAACACGGCATGCACCTGATCCGCCTGCTGCGCATGGGCGCCGAGATCGTCGAGACCGGCACCCTCAAGGTCCGCCGCGACGACCGCGACGAGCTGCTGTCGATCCGCGGCGGCGCGTGGAGCTACGAGCGCCTCATGGAGGCCGCCGACGCCCTCCACCAGCGCACCCAGGCGGCGGTCGACGGCTCGCCGCTGCCGCCCGCGCCCGACGAGGCCGCCCTCGACGCCCTGTGCGCCGACCTGGTCGGCCGCGCCCTCGCGCAGGTGTCCGCGCGCGGCGCCGCCTGACTGTCTTCCCCAAGGGACATGCGCTTCAAAACATGTCCATAAGGCCATCATGACCGACGACCTGCCGCCCAACGCCCTGCCCGACCTCGACCTCGGGCGCCGCTTCATCCTCACCTGCGCCGTGCCCGGCGACGTGTTCCAGTGCGGCGTCACCGGCAGCCACGACTACGGCTTCAGCTCGCCCGACAGCGACCTCGACCTCAAGGGCGTGTTCATCGCCCCGACGCGCGCGCTGCTGGGCCTGCGCCGGCCCAACGACGCGGTCGAGCGGCTCACCGTGTTCGAGGGCCTCGAGTGCGACCTCAGCCTCACCGAGGTCGGCCGCGCGCTGTCCCTGCTGCTCGCCGGCAACGGCAACATGATCGAGCGCCTGCTCACGCCGTTTCAGCTCTACGAGTCGCCGGAGATCGAGGAGCTGCAGGCGCTGGCGCGCGGGGCCGTGTCGCGCCGGTTCATCCGCCACTATCAGGGCTTCTTCCGCGGCATGTGTCGCGAGCACGACCGCGAGCCGGTGCCGCGGGCGAAGAGCCTCCTCTACGCCTACCGCGTCGCGCTCACCGGGGTCCACCTGCTCCGCACCGGCGAGCTCGAGGCCGACCTGCGGCGCCTCGCCCCGCTCTACGGCTACGACGACGCGCTCTCGCTGATCCGGATCAAGGTCGAGGGCGCCGAAAAGGGCGCCGTATCCCAGGAAATCGACGCCTTGCACCGCGCCGCCTGGCCGAGGCTCGAGGCCGACCTCCAGGCGGCCCTGGAGCACAGCCCGCTGCCGGACGATCCCCCGAACGAGGTCGCGTGCGAGGCGTGGTTGGTCGAATTGCGGCGTCGACGCCTGTGAACGCCGCGCCGCTGCGCACCCTCTCGTATACGGCCCGACCCTGCCGGGCCCGTCGCACGCACCACGGCCCGCCGGGCCTGCTTGCCCGAGCTTGCGCCGACCCCAAGCCGGCCCGCGGTCGGCTCCGCGCCGCCGCGCGCCCGCCCCCGGACTCTGCTACAACAGCTTCACGCCGTGGCCCACATCGTCCTCGATAGCTGTGCAGGTCGCGACGGCGGGCGCGAGGCGCTCGAGGCCGCCGCGATCGCCAGCCTGCAGCTCGATCACCAGATCACCGTCGTCGGCGACGAATCCGACATCACGACGGCGCTGGCGAAGATCGCCCATGACGCCGAGCGCCTGCGCGTCGCCCACGCCCGCGACCGCTGCGAGCCCGACATGGACGCCGCCGAGGTGCTGCGCCAGGCCCCGCGCAACAGCGTCGTCGTCGGCCTCGAGATCGCCGCCCGCGACCCGAGCGCCGTGTTCGTCTCGGCCGGCGCGCCGGGCCTCATCGTCGCCGGCGCGCAGCAGATCCTGGGCCGGATCCCCGGCGTCCCCCACGCCGCCCTCGCGGCCGTCTACCCCACCCTGCGCCCGCACGGCCCGGTGTCCGACCTGTTCGCGCTGCTGCTCGACGTCGGCGCGACCGTCGAGTGCAGCGGCGACGACCTCGTCACCTTCGCCGCGATGGGCGCCGCCTATGCCGCCAAGATCTCGCGCATCGATCGCCCGCGCGTGGCGCTCCTGTGCAACGGCCACGGCATCTCCAACGCGCCCGCCCGCGCGCGCGAGGCCCATCGCCGCCTGCTCGCCGCCCGGCCGGCCTTCGAGTACGTCGGCTGCATCCGCGCCGACAGCGTGACCTCGGGCGACGCCGACGTCATCGTCACCGACGGCTTCTCCGGCGACGTCCTGCTGCGCACCCTCGAGGGCGTCGCCGCCACCGGCGAGAGCCTGCTGCGGCGCGCGGCCGAGAAGTTCCAGTGGCGGGTCGGCGTGCAGATGCTGAGCGACGGCATCTCGGCGATCCGCGAGTTCACCGACTGGGAGAACTACGGCGGCGCGCCCCTGCTCGGCTTCGATCGCGCGGTGATGGTCACTCAGGCCGACTCCGGCCGGCGCGCCTTCCTCAACGCGATCCGCCTCGGCGCCAAGATCGATCGCCTGCAAGTCATCGCCGCCATCAGCGCCGGCGTGGCCGAGTTCCACGGCCTCGGCGCGCCGCCGGCGAGCCCGCCCGACCCGGAGGCGACATGACGACCGAGCCCACCGACCCGTCCGAGCCCACCAGTCCCGAAGGACAGGCGCTGCAGCCGCGCCGCTTCATGCACCTGCGCTGGGACCTCGACAAGACCTACCTGCGCACCGAGTTCGACACGGTCAAGGACCTCATCCGGACCTTCCGCCAGAAGGCCGAGGACAAGGTCGCGGTGGCCGGCGCCAGCGCCCTGTTGCGCGCGCTGCTCGACCCGCGCGAGCGCAGCCACCGGCGCGTCACCTTCATCAGCGGCTCGCCCCGGCAGATGCGCAAGGTCTTGACCGCCAAGCTCGCGCTCGACGGCGTCGAGCCCGACATGTTCATCCTCAAGCCCAACCTCGAGAACCTGCTGCGCGGCCGCTTCCGGGCCATCCGCGGCCAGGTCGGCTACAAGCTCAAGGCCCTGCTGCTCAGCCACATGGCCGCCGAGCACGTCGACGAGTACCTGTTCGGCGACGACGCCGAGCAGGACGCGTTCATCTACAGCGTCTACGCCGACATCCTCGCCGGCCGCATCGACGCCGTCGCCCTGGCGGCGATCCTCAGCACCTGCAAGGTCTACCGCGGCGACGTCGACGAGATCATGGCGTACCACCGCCAGCTGTTCGGCTCCGGCGAGGTGGTGCGCCGGATCTTCATCCACCTCGAGCGCCGCTCGCCGCTCGATCGCTTCGCCGGCTACGGCGCGCGCGTGGTCGCCATCTACAACTACTTCCAGGGCGCCGCCGTGCTGTTCGAGGCCGGCGCGCTCGAGCCGCGCGGCCTGCTCGCGGTCACCGCGGCGATGGAGTCCGACGGCTACACCCCCGAGCGCCTGGCCAACTCGCTGCAAGACCTGATGCGCCGCGGCGTCCTCCACTTCGGCACGATCGAGCGGATGTCGCGCGAGCTGGCGGCCGCCGAGTCGACGATGGGCCGCCCGGTGCCGCGCTTCCTCCACGCCTTCGAGGACGCGATCGGCTCGCTCGAGAACCTGCAGCGGCCGGGCCCGCGCTGGGAGTCCGAGATCAACTACCTCGGCATCTACCACGAGGCCCGCTTCCGCCGGCAGCAGCACCGCTTCCTCGGCATCCGCCTGCTCGACTGACGCGACCGGCCGAGGCGCGTGTGGGGCACGGTTCGGCGATCTCGGAAGCAGCCTGCTGCCGACCGCCCCACTCGCGGGACCGTCGACATGCCACTGAGGACGGCGATCGGGGGAGTCGTGGCGCTGGTAGCAGCTTGCGGCGGCTGCCACGCCGAACCTTCGACTTCAGAGACGGGCGACACGACGGCCGTGCCGGCGATCGAAGAGCGCGCGGGCATGGTTCGCGTACCGGCGGGCACGTTCTGGCGCGGCTGCAACGTCGAGGGCGGTGATTACTGCGAAGACGATCCCGACGCGCACCTCGCCCTGAACGTGCCCTATCGAGAGCACGAGCTGTCCGGGTTCTGGATCGACAAGTTCGAAGTCACCGCCGAGCAGTACGGCGAATGCGGCCAGGCGGGCGCATGTTCGGCCCCCGACGGCGTGCCGTGGTCGGAGGTCGAACCGCCGGCCGTCACCGGCCTCCCCGTCACTGGCGTCACCTGGTCGCAGGCCGACGCCTACTGCGTCTGGAGAGGCAAGCGGTTGCCCACCGAGGCCGAGTGGGAGAAGGCCGCGCGCGGCACCGACGGGCGCCGCTGGCCGTGGGGCAACGAGCATCCGAAGTGCGGCCAGGCCCACCTCTTGCTCGGCGACGATTGTCCGCGTGAGCGTCATCCGCTCCCCGTCGACGCGTTTCCTGACGACCTGTCGCCGTACGGCGCCGTCGGCATGCTCGGCAACGTCCAGGAGTGGGTCCACGATTGGCGCGGAAAGACCTACTACGCGAACGCGCCGGCTCGCGATCCGCAGGGGCCCGAGATGTCGGACGGCTACCCCGACCTCAAGATCGTCCGCGGCGGCTACTGGGACGCGTACACGCTGCCCGGAAACACCATGACCTCGCTGTCTTTGCGCCGCTGGGGCCGGCTCGGGGTCGGCACCGAGGGGGTGACGGGCTTCCGCTGCGCGAGCAGCGAAGGACCGCCTTGATCGCCGGTGCCGCAAGATGGGACATGTCTTTATAGACATTTCATATCGAACATGTCCCCATAGACATATCGCCGCGCCGGAGGCCAGGGCCGGCGCGGCGACGGTCGAAGATCACTTGCGACCGGCGCGCGGCGGCTTCGAGGCCTGGATCGTCTTGACCGGCTTGGCCTCCAGTCGCACTCCCGGGCTCGGCTTCGCTTGCGGCTGGATCGGCTGCTTGCCGACCAGCTTGGCCTCCGGCGCGCGCACCTCGTAGAAGCCCTTCGGAGCCGAGCGGGCCGCCGAGGCCCCACCACCGAGCTTGCTGGCGAGGATCTGGCACTCCTGCGCGGTGGCCTCCGACTCGAGCAGCAGGATCTGGGCCTGGCGCACCGTCGACTCCCCGCGGAACGTGCCCGCGATCTCGAAGGTGCGATCGGCGAGCTCGGGCAGCAGCGCGGTGACGTCCTGGACCACCCCGTTGTCGATCACCGACTGCGGCACCAGGTAGCCGGCGATGCCCTCGCGCTTGTAGCCGTGACGACCTTCGCCGAGCTCGTTGAAGTCGGTGGTGTAGAAGTGGTCCTCGTCGTTCCAGTCGCGGTACAGCGGCACCGCGCCGTTCTGGGCAGACGCGTACACGTAGCCGGCGATCCCCTCCTTGTTCCACCCGTGGGCGCCCTCGCGGAGCTCGTTGTAGTCGGTGGTGTAGAAGTGGTCGGTGCCGTTCCAGTAGCGGTACAGCGGCACCGTACCGGCGACCTGCGTGCGGAACAGGTACCCGGGCGACGCCTCCTCCTGGTAGCCGTGGTCCTCGGGGTGCTCGACGTCGGCGGTGTAGAAGTGGTCGGTGCCGTTGTACCAGCGGGTCAGCATGTTCGCCCGCACCGCCGACCTCCGCGCCAGCCTGCGCGCGCTCGGGTCGCAGACACGAGATGTCCCTCGCAGCATGCTCTGAACGCCCTGTCCTTATCGCCATGTTCTGAAGAACATGCCTTCAAGGCCATGTCCATCCGAGCGCCACGACGCGACCCGCCCGCCGTCGCCCGGGAGACCTCCAGCGACTCCTGCTCCTGCCGCAGCCGCCCGCGCTCACCCGGCGTCCGCGTCGCCGCAGCCCGCCACGATCTCGCGCCCCCTCGCACCCGGCGCCCCGCGGCAACGCTCTCCCGCCAGGGCCTCGCCGCGGAACATTGTTCTCGGCGACATTCGAGGTATCATCGCGGGCGATGACGCACCCCGCCGATCTCGCGCGCGACACCGCCGTCGTCCGCAGCCCCGAGGGCCCTGGCCGCTACCTCCTCGACCTCCCGCCGCACTGGAACTACTTCATGCCCTCGGGCGGCGTGCTCATGACGGCGGCCTTGCGGGCGATCGCCGCCGAGATCGACGACCCCACGCTGAAGCCGCTGTCGGCCACCGCCATCTTCTGCGTGCCCGTCGGCGAGGGTCCGCTCGTCATCGACGTCGTCGTCCTGCGCCGCGGCCAGCTCGCCACCCAGGTCCGCGCCGCGCTGTCGGCGGCGGGCGGTCCGTCCCCCGGCCTCGAGGTCGTCGCCACTTTCGGCCGCGAGCGCCCCGGCCCCGAGCTCGGCCTCGTCCGCGCGCCCGCCCTGCCCGGCCCGCACGAGCTGCCGACGATCGACGCGCGCAGTGAGGGCGGCGGCTCCCCGCCGTTCTTCCGCAACTACGACTGCCGGCGCGCGCTCGGCCAGCCGTGGTGGCGCGAGGATCGCTGGGCCCCCGGTCTCGACCGCGCCGCCTACTGGTACCGCCACCTGGTCCCGCAGACCTCGCCCGACGGCCAGCTCGATCCGCTGGCCCTGCCGCCGCTCGTCGATACCATGCCGCCGGCGATGTTCCAGATCGGCGGACCCGTCCTCGCCGACACCGTCGCCCCCAGCCTCGATCTCACCGTCCACTGGCTCGAGGACACCCGCCGCGAGTGGCTCTTGACGCACGCGCACTGCCGCCGCGCGCGGGCCGGCTACGCCACCGCGGACATCGAGCTCTGGGACGACGAGGGCCGGCTGGTCGCCTGGGGCAACCAGCGCATGGTGCTGCGCCGCCGCCCGGCCCTCCCGCCGTCGCGCTGATCGCTGCGCCTTCGGACATGCCCTCCTGGACATGTCTCCTCGAACCTATGCATTCGGACATGTCTACGGCGACATGTCCCATTGTTCACCCGCCTCAGATCGCCCGCGCCCGCAGCGTCGACACCGGGTAGAACTGGCGGGCCCACTTGCGGAACAGCCCGATCGGCCCGTCGCCCTCGCACAGCAGCGGGCGGGCCAAAAAACGCTTGTGCTCCCACACCGCGATGTCCTGCTCGAGCTGGTGGCAGGCGTCCTCCATGAACTGCTGGGCCACGAACGCGGTGGCCGCCTCGTCGGGCACGCGCTTGACGGTGAAGGTGAAGCGGACGTCGACGAACTCGTCGTCGATGGGCGTCAGCGAGGCGATGATGAGCCCCTCGATGAGCCCGCGGTAGCGCGCGGTGAACAAGCCGAAGCCGTACGTATCGATGTCGATGTCGCCCTCCATCACCCCGGCCGGGGTGTCGAAGGCGGTGTGCGAGTTGACCTGGAACAGCGGCCCGTTCATCGTCACCTTCGACTCGGGCAGGCGGATCGCGCCGTGGACGAAGCAGAAGTGGGCCACGTCGAACGCATTCTCGACGATCTCGTGGACGTTGGTGCGGACGCGCCAGCGCCGGCGCGCGTAGCCGGTCCACGCCTGCGACTCGTGCTCGGCCAGCGCAGGCACCTCCCAGGTCGGCGCGTACGACTCGTCGGGCGCGTGGTGGACGAAGATCATCCCGTTCTTCTCGCTCACCGGCCAGCGCCGGAGCATCGCGGCGGGCGGGATCTTCTTCGCATAGGGGATCCCGACGCAGCTCCCCGACCCGTCGAAGCGCCAGCCGTGGAACGGACAGGTGATGTTGTTCTCGATGACGCAGCCGCCGTGCCCGAGGTGCGCGCCGAGGTGGGGGCAATGGGCGTCGAGCACGCGGGCGACCCCGTCCTGCCCGCGGAACAGCACCAGCTTGCGCCCGAAGTAGTGCAGCGGCATCACGCCGGCCGGCTTCAGTTCGTCGGAGTAGGCGACCATGAACCAACCTATCGGGTTGGCGGTGAACGGAAAGCGACTGCTCATCTCGGAGCCCCCTTGTGCGGGCAAACGTGGGCAGCCCCCGCACCGCGGGAGTGTGACGGGCGCCGCTCTCGCGGGTCGTCGGCGGCCCACCGCCCCGCGAACCATGTTCACCGGCAGCCGACCCGCTCGCCCTCACGAGCGGCCTCGGCGATGCGCACGCGGCGACCTAATCGCAGCCGACGTCGCCCGGCTCGTGGCGGCGGAGGAAGTCGACCAGCCGCCGATTGACCTCGTCCGGCCGCTCCTGGTGGAGGAAGTGCCCGGCCCCCGCGATCCGCTGCACCGACAGGCCGTGGGGGAAGTCCTCGCTCCGCATCAGATCGAACAGCCGGGTGTCGAGGCAGCCGTCGTCGGCCCCGGTCAGCGCCAGCGTCGGCACCGACACCGTCGCCCGCATCAGCGCCCGCGAGGTCGCGGCCGCGCGCGTGATCGGGTCGAACATGTCGCGGTAGTACCCGAGCGCCGCCGCGGCCACCCCCGGCTGGCGGAACGTGCGCTTGAGCAGCCGCATCTCCTCGGCCGGCGGCGTGAACCCGGGCGACCAGTCGCGCCACAGCTTGTCGACCAGCGCGAAGTCGTTGCGCCGCAGCGCCGCGTCGGACAGAAGCCGCAGCTGAAAGAAGAACATGTACCAGGAGTTGCGCAGCTGCCGGGGCAGCAGCCGCAGCGCCGCCACCGAGGCCAGCCGCTTCGGGTGCGGCACCGCCATCGCCGTCAGCGACGACAGCCGCTCCGGCGCCCGCGCCGCCACCTGGTAGCCGATGACCGCCCCCCAGTCGTGCCCGACCAGGTGGACGCGCAGGCACCCGAGGTACTCGATGAACCCGAGCACGTCCTCGACCATCCGGATCGTGTGGTAGTCGTCGTCGATCGGCTGGGACGACGGCTCGTAGCCGCGGAGCAGCGGCGCCACCACGCGGAAGCCCGCCTCCTCCAGCGCCGGGATCTGCAGCCGCCAGGTCCGGTGATGGTCGGGAAAGCCGTGCAGACACAGCACCAGCGGCCGCCGGCGGTCCCGCGCCGACGAGCGGGATCCCTCCAGCGCGGTGAACTGTAGTCCGCCCACGGACAAAGTAGTCGTCGGGAAGCTCGCTTCCATGCCGTCCAAGAGGTACCACCGGGGCCGCCCAGGCGCGAGGACCGCCGGGCGGAAGCGGGCGAAACCGGTGTGGGCTCGCGCTCGCCGCGAAATACCCGCAGCGCGTCAAGGAAGGGTAAAACCCTGGTCATGCAGCAGGTGCTCATCGTCGACGACAACCCCTCGGTCTGCACGGCCCTCGAGATCCTGTTCGACGTCCACGGGATGAGCACGCAGGTCGCCCACACCCCGCAGGCCGCGCTCGAGATCATCGCCCGGGGCGACGTCGGGGCTGTCGTTCAGGACATGAACTTTCAGACAGACTCGACCTCGGGCCAGGAGGGCGCCGCGCTGTTCCGCGAGATCAAGCGCCTCGACGCCGACCTGCCGGTCCTGCTCATGACCGCCTGGACCTCGCTCGAGACCGCGGTGCAACTGGTCAAGGAGGGCGCCGCCGACTACCTCGGCAAGCCGTGGGACGACGC
Source organism: Nannocystis pusilla (assembly GCF_026626665.1). Taxonomy (GTDB): domain Bacteria; phylum Myxococcota_A; class Polyangia; order Nannocystales; family Nannocystaceae; genus Nannocystis; species Nannocystis pusilla. The sequence continues at coordinate 2,456,528 of NZ_JAPNKE010000002.1, read as the reverse complement.
CAAGGTCGTCACCACCGTCAAGAACATGCTGCGCATGCGCGAGCTCGGGCTCGAGAACCACCGCCTGCGCGCCCAGTCGGCCCGCGCGCGCAACGAGCTGCAGCGCCACTACGACCTGTGCGGCCTGGTCTACGCCAGCGAGGCGATGCACCGCGTCGTCTCGCTCGCTACCTCGGTCGCCCGCGCCGACGCCCCGGTGCTCATCACCGGCCCGAACGGCTCCGGCAAGGAGAAGCTGGCCGAGATCGTCCACGCCAACAGCCCGCGCAAGCAGCAGCCGTTCGTCAAGGTCAACGCCGGCGGCCTGCCCGACGAGCTGCTCGAGGCCGAGCTGTTCGGCGCCGAGATCGGCGCCTTCACCGGCGCGACCAAGCGCCGGATCGGCCGCTTCGAGGCCGCCGACGGCGGCACCCTGTTCCTCGACGAGATCGGCAACCTGTCGCAGAAGGGCCAGATGAAGCTCCTGCGCGTGCTGCAGACCGGCGAGTTCGAGCGGCTCGGCAGCACCAGCACCAAGAAGGTCGACGTCCGCATCGTCTCGGCCACCAACGCCAACCTGCGGCAGATGATCGCCCAGGGCATCTTCCGCGAGGACCTGCTGTTCCGCCTCAACGTCATCGAGATCCGGATCCCCCCGCTGCGCGAGCGCAGCGAGGACGTCCTGCCGCTGGCGGAGACCTTCCTGCAGTCTCAGGTCGGCCCCGGCCGCGACCCGCTGCGGCTCGGCGACGAGGCCATGCGCGCGCTGCTCGGCCACGACTGGCCCGGCAACGTGCGCGAGTTGCAGAACCGGATCCAGCGCGCCACCTTGCTGTGTCAGAGCGGCGAGGTCACCCCCGCCGACCTCGGGCTCGACGACAAGGCGCCGGCCAGCGACGGCACCGTCACGCCGCGCAGCCACCCCACCTCGGACGCCAAGCCGGCGGCCGTCGGCAACAACGAGGAGATCGAGGCCGAGCGGCGCTCGATCATCGCCGCCATCGAGACCCACGGCGGCGTCATCGCCCGCGCCGCCGCCGAACTGGGGCTGTCGCGCCAGGCCCTCTACCGCCGCATGGACCGGCTCGGGATCAGCCTCGAGCGGCAGCTCAAGCAGAGCTGAATCGTTGCGCCCGCTCGGGCGCCCTGATACCCATCGAGGCGGAGCTTTCGCATGAACATCCTGCTCTTGTCCCCCGGCTATCCCGGCGAGATGCCCAGCTTTACCCGCGGCCTCGCCGACGTGGGCGCGCACGTCTACGGCGTCGGCGACCAGCACCCCGGCGCCTTGCCCGAGTCGGTGCGCGAGCGCCTCGCCGGTTATCTTCAGGTGCGCTCGCTGTGGGACGAGGCCGCCGTGGTCGAGGCCGTGCGCCGCTGGCCCGAGGCGCGCCGGATCGACAAGGTCGAGTGCTTGTGGGAGCCCGGCATGCTCCTGGCCGCGCGCCTGCGCGAGGGCCTCGGCGTCGACGGCCTCGGCGTCGCCCAGACCCTGCCGTTCCGCGACAAGGAGCGGATGAAGCAGGTCCTCGACGCCGCCGGCCTGCGCACCCCGAAGCACGTCCGCTGCAACACCACCGCCGAGTGTTGGGACGCCGCCGAGCAGATCGGCTTCCCGATCATCATCAAGCCGATCGCCGGGGCCGGCTCGGCCGACACCTACCGCGTCGACTCGGCCGACGAGCTGCGGGCCGTGCTGCCGCGCCTCGGACATGTCCCCGAGGTCAGCGTCGAGGAGTTCGTCGACGGCTCGGAGTTCACCTTCGACACCGTCTGCATCGAGGGCCAGGTCGCCTACTTCAACGTCGCCTGGTACCGCCCGCGGCCGCTCGTCGCGCGCAGCAACGAGTGGGTCAGCCCGCAGGTGATCGCCCTGCGCAACGTCGACCAGCCCGCGCTCGCGGGCGGCGTCAAGCTCGGGCACGACGTCATCCGCGCCCTCGGCTTCCGGTCCGGCTTCACCCACATGGAGTGGTACCTGAAGGCCGACGGCGAGGTGGTGTTCGGCGAGATCGGCGCCCGTCCGCCCGGCGCCCACCAGGTCGACCAGATGAACTACGCGTGCGACTTCGACGTGTTCCGCGAATGGGGTCGGGCCGTCGCCTGGGGGCGCTTCGACGTCGACATCGAGCGCAAGTACAACGTCAGCACCATCTACAAGCGGGCCGTCGGTCAGGGGCGGATCCAGCGGGTGGTCGGGCTCGACCGGATCCGCAAGCTCTACGGCGAGCACATCGTCTGGGACAATTTGCTGCCGATCGGCGCCCCGCGCCGTAACTGGCGCAACACGCTCGTATCCGATGGTTTCTTGATGCTGCGCCACCCCGAGCTGCAGTCGCTCGTGTCGATCAGCGACGACATCGGCGAAAACCTGCAGATCTTCGCCGGATGAGCCGCGACCCGGCGGCTGACCCGAGGGACAGCCGCGGGCGCAGAGGGCCGGGGATCATCCCCGCGCTTTCTGCGCGATTCGATGTACTGACACGCATTCCAGTCGCAGTCACACCTGCATCACCCCCGTGGTCGCGGCTCCGCAGGTGGGTGCCTCGGCGTGGCGGATGCGGCTCGCGGATGCCGGCCGCGGCGGGTGCAGAGCCGCGTGCACACTACCCCACCCATTGTCGCCAAAGTGCGGTCCACACGCGGATCCGGTATAGCTTGGAGTGGCGTGGTCGTCGGAGTGCCCACAAAGCAGCGGAGGCAGGTGCAGGCGTGCGCCAGCTTGTTGCGACGAGTGATCCGACGCAGGATCACAGACGCTGACCGAAAGAGCCCCATGCCTCCCCAGCTCGCAGCCAGCCCGTTCAGCATCCGCCTCGAGTCGATCGCGACGTCGTCGGCGCTGAACCGGACCGGGCCCGCGCTGGTGGCCATCGCCGGGCAGCAGGTCGAGATGCACCGCTTCGCGTCCGCCTCGGTACCGCGACCGCGGGCCATGCAGCGCCCCACGCTCGAGTGTCCCTATCAGCCGTCGGTCCACCCCGCGGCCGACAAGATCCACGAGCGCACCGTCGAGTGGGCCCAGGCGATGGGCTTCGCGCGCAGCCAGAAGCACATCGACGCCCTGCGCGACAGCCGGATCGGCCACCTGCTCGCCCGCACCTTCCCGGCCACCGCCGACATGGTCGCGCTGCAGGTCGCGGTCGACTGGACCACCCTGTTCTGCTGCCTCGACGATCGCCTCGAGCAGATCCACGGCGCCGTCCTGGTCGCCGCCTACCTCCGTACCCTGCTCGGCGTGTTCCGCGACGGCGCCCGCCCGCAGCTCGTCGACCCGATCGCCCAGGCCTTCGGCGACCTGCGCGAGCGCATGCTCGAGCTGCGGGTGCCCAACTGGATCCCCCGGTTCTCCGCCTGCGTCGAGCGCCTCTTCAAGGCCTTCATCGACGAGGCCAAGTACCGCGCCGCCGGCGTCGTGCCGGCCTTCGCCAGCCACAGCAAGATCCGCCAGATCACCGTCGGCCTCCACACCGGCTTCCTCCTCGGCGAGCTGACCGAGCGCATCTTCCTCCCGCCGGACGTGCTCGAGCACGAGGGGGTGCGGGCGCTCGAGCGCAGCGCCAGCACCATCGTCGGCTTCGCCAACGACATCTACACCGTCGAGAAGGAGCGCGCGAAGGGCGAGGTCAACAACACCGTGCTGGTGCTCATGCACGAGGACGGCCTCAGCTTCGACGCCGCGATCGCGCGCACCGTCCAGCTTCACAACATCGAGATGCGGGAGTTCGAGCGGCTGGTCGCCGACCTGCCGAGCTTCGACGAGGACATCGACGAGCAGCTGCGCCGCTACGTCCAGGTGCTCATCCACTTCATCGCCGGGCACGACGACTGGGCGCGCAACAACGGCCGCTACCACGCCGGGGAAGACGGCGCCGTGCGTTGACGCGATCGCACCGGCCGCGGTCCGCGAGGCGCGCCGCCCGGGACCCTGCCTGCGCCGTGTTTGCGCCCGTGCGCGGGCCCTGGTCGCGGCGGTCTTCTCAACGGCGGCAAACCGTCTCACACTCCGCCTGCCCATGACCGCACCCAGCCTGTCCCGCCGCGGGCTCGACGCCCCCGCGTCCCCGATCCGCCGCCTCACCCCCTACGCCGATCAGGCGCGGGCGCGCGGGGTCACCGTGCATCACCTCAACATCGGCCAGCCCGACCTCGCCACCGTGCAGCCGATGCTCGCCGCCTACCGGGCCTACGACGAGAGCGTCGTCGCCTACAGCCCGTCCGAGGGCTACCTGGCCTATCGGACAGCTCTGGCCGAGCACTACAACGGCCTCGACGCCGCGCGCGGCGGCGGCCCCGTCACCCCGAGCCAGATCCTCGTCACCGTCGGCGGCAGCGAGGCGCTCCTGTTCGCCATCGCCGCCGCCTGCGACGTCGGCGATCAGATCCTCGTCGCCGAGCCCTACTACACCAACTACCGCGGCTTCTCGCACCTCCTCGGCGTCGACGTCGTGCCCGTCTCCACCCACGCGCGCGAGAGCTTCGCGGTCCCGCCCGAGCGCGTGCGGGCGGCCATCACCCCGAAGACCCGCGCCTTCATCATCCCCTCGCCGGGCAACCCGACCGGCATGGTGCTGAGCGCCGCCGACCTCGCCGCGCTCGGCGAGGTGTGCGTGCAGGCCGGCATCTTCTTCGTCGTCGACGAGGTCTACCGCGAGTTCGTCTACCCCGAGGAACCCACGGCCGCGGACGCTCCGGCGCCGCGCGCCCCCTCGGTGCTCGCCGTGCCCGGCCTCGCCGATCACGCGGTGATGATCGACTCCGTCTCGAAGCGCTACTCGGCCTGCGGCGCGCGTCGGCTGCCTCGTCACCCGCAACGCCGCGCTGTACTCCGCCTGCCTGCGCTTCGGCCAGGCGCGCCTGTCCCCGCCGACCGTCGATCAATACGCCGCGCTGGCCGCCCTGCGCACGCCCGCCGCCGACATGCGCGCCATGGTCGACGAGTACCGCGCCCGCCGCGACGTCATCGTCGCCGGCCTCAACGCGATCCCCGGCGTCTCCTGCCCCACGCCGACCGGCGCCTTCTACCTCATCACCGATCTGCCGGTCGCCGACGCCGAAGACTTCTGCATCTTCATGCTCCGCGACTTCGACCTCGGCGGCGAGACGGTGATGATGGCGCCCGCCGAGGGCTTCTACGCCACGCCCGGCCTCGGCAAGAACCAGGTGCGGATCGCCTACGTCCTCGGCCGCGACAAGCTCGCGCGCTGCCTCGAGATCCTGCGCGCCGGCCTCGAGGCCTACAACCGGACCTCGCGCTGACGCGCCGGCGACGCAAGCCTCCTGCCTCGCCGCGATCTCGGCCACGACGATCGCTCGTCGACAGCGCGTCGTGCTCTCCGGTCCCCGCGATCGCCCGCCGCACCGCCCGCCGCGCCGCTGCGCCACGCGGAGCTCGCTGCCCGGGCGAGGTCGCGCCGAACCGCGGGGCCACGCCGGACGCAAGGCCGGTTACACTCCCGGCATGAGCCTCGTGGCCCCCACGCCGCTCGGCTTCGAGCGCAGCCCCGTCGCCGGCACCAGCGTCGACGACCTCGACCTCGCCGCGCTCGAGGCCTACGTCCGCCGCCGCGTCCCTGGCCTCGGCACCGAGCCGGGCGTCCATGAGCGGGCCGCGCAGCGCCTGGGCCTCATCGGCGTCACCGCCGGTCAGCCCACGCCCACCGTCGTCGGCCTCATGTCCTTTGGGACAGCCCCGCAGGTCGCCCGCCCCGAGTGGGGCGTCTCGATCGTGCGGATCCGCGGCGCCGCGCTGGCCGACCCGGTCGCGGCGCGGCTCGACGCCGAGGGCAACCTCGCCGAGCTCGTCCGCCTCGGCCTCGACTTCGTGCGCGCCAACACCCGCGCCGCGCCCAACCTGCTCGTCCCGTCCGACCTCGCGCCGGAGTACCCCGAGGAGGCCGTGCGCGAGGCGCTGGTCAACGCCCTCGTCCACCGCGACTACCGCCTCAGCGGCCGCGTGTCCCTGCGGATCTTCAACGACCGCCTCGAGATCTGGAGCCCCGGCGGCCTCGCCCTCCCGATCTCGCTCGACGAGCTGGCCCAGCACGGCGGCGCCTCGTTCCCGCGCAACCCGCTGCTGGCGGCCACCGCCCGCCACCTCGGCCTGCTCGAGCAGATCGGCCGCGGGATCCCGGCGATCCGCCGCAGCATCGCCGGCGCCACCGCCCTGCCCGTCCAGTTCCACACCTCGCAGACCGAGGTCCGCGTGATCCTGCCGTCGTACATCAACGCCTCGATGGGCAACGTCTCCGGCAACTGACCCGGCGGACATGTCCTTCGGGGCATGCCCATCCGGACATGCCCTCGGGCGCATGTCCCCACAGCCAGGCCCATGCGCCCGCCGTGGGGCGACAAGGTCCGGCCGACCGGAGGCGGGGCCGCGTGTACGCTCGCGGCAGAGAGCGATCCGCCTCCGGCCAGCCGGAAATTCGAGCTTAAAACACTCCGCCTGGCACGACGCCGACGCGCAGGCGCTGAGCGCGTGGTAGAGCGCGTGGCCGTCGGGGTCGCCGTGGCACACCGCGTCGTCGTGGACGGTGAAGCAGCCGGTCCAGCACACCGTGTTGCCGTGGCAACCCGCGACCTCGTCGCAGCAGCTCGCGCCCAGGCACGTCGTGCAGTCGTCCTGCGCCAGCTCGGCCAGCGCGTCCTCGCAGGAGCCCGCCGGCGCGCCGATGCACTCGGCTTGGCACGCGCCGCCCTTGCACTCGAGGTACGCGTCGACGCGCGCGTGCGTCTCGGGCGTCGACTCGCACGCGTCGCCGTCCTCGCCGGCCACGCACGCCACGCACGCCCGGTCGCCCTGGCAGTCCGCCAGCGCCTCGCAGCAGGCCTCGCGCATGCAGCCCGTACACTCGTCGGTGGCCTCGCCCGCGCAGGCCTCGGTGGTGGTCGAGGGCTCGCCCGTCGCCGTCGTCGCGCTCGCCGCAGTGGTCGCGTCGGTGGTGGGCCCGTGCGTGGTCGCCGTGCTCGTCGTCGCCATGGACGTACCTGCCTCGGAGCTCTCGGCGCCCGTCGTCGCCGACCCACTCGTCGTCGTCGCAGCCTCGGTGCCCGACACGGACGTCTCCGTCGTGGTCGTCGGCTCCGCGCCGCAAGCGAGCGCGGCCGCGAGGAGGAGGCACAGCGGAGATCGGGCAAAAATTCGCGTGGTCATGTCGGCAACGATGTCGCCATGTAATGATATTCATTTTCAAAAACTAATTCAATCCATTACCTGCTGGCGAAAAGTGGACTTTCTCGTTTACGATCTTGATTCTAATTTTCAATAAACCGCCAATTCTCGTTGCCAATTTTCCCCGTCGTCGGCCAACGCGCGCGCGACCCCGGGGACCTCGAGCTCCCCACGGGACGCCGTGCGGCGCATGTCGACGCTCGCGTGTCTCCGCCTCCCGCGAATGCTCCGAGCGCGCGTGCGGTGCCGTCGCGCGCGCGAAGTGAGGTCGAGCCGGCGACGCCCGCCGAGTTACGGCCGTCGCGCCGGCCCGTGCGGCCGCCGCGTCCGCCGGCCTGCGGTACACTGACCTTCGGCATGCAGCCCGACGAAGAGCTCTACGTCGCCTGGCGGGGCGGCGACAGCAAGGCCGGCGTCCAGCTGTTCGAGCGCCACTACCCCGCGATCGCCCGCTTCTTCCGCAACAAGGTCGACGACGACGCCGGCGACCTCGTGCAGAAGACCTTCCTCGCCTGTCTCGAGAGCAAGGAGCGGATCCGCGGCGACTCCAGCTTCCGCACCTTCCTGTTCGCGGTCGCTCACAACGTCCTCTACAAGCACCTGCGCGGCAAGCTGCGCGAGGGGGCGCGCCTCGACTTCGGCCTCACCAGCGTGCACGACCTGCGGCCCACGCCGGCCACCTTGCTCGCGCGCCGGCGAGAGGAGCGGCTGCTCCTGCTCGGGCTGCGGCGGATCCCGCTCGATCACCAGGTCCTGCTCGAGCTCTACTTCTGGGAGAAGCTCGGCGCGCGCGAGATCGCCGACATCCTGGGGGTTCCCGAAGGCACCATCCGCACCCGTCTGCGCCGGGCCAAACAGCTGCTCGAGGCGGCGATGACCGCGCTGGAGGACGGCGCGGCCGAGCTGCGCGACAGCCTCGGCGACCTCGACGCCTGGGCTGCGGCCGTCCGCGGCCAGATCGGCTAAGAACCACTGCGAGCCCGCCGCGATGTCGATCCACGCCGCCGTCCGTCGACACTTCACCGCACCGGTCCTGCGCAGGCGGTGGTTCGTCCTCCTCTTCACCCTCGGGCTCACCACCCAGCCGCTGTTCGGCGCGCTCGGCTACGAGGGCGCGCTCGTCCTCACCCCGCTGATCAGCCTGTTCGCCCTCGCCGTCGGCGTCGACGCGGTGCGCGACACCCGGCAGGCCCACGCCGCCGACCCGCACGCCCTGTCCCTTCAGACATCCGGTGAGCGCCTGCGCCTGCTGTTCCTGCGCGGCCTCGGCGACCTGTGCAGCCTGCTGACGCTCTCGCTCGGCGCCTTCATCCTCGCCAACTTCTGGCAGGTCAACTGCGACCTCCCGGGCGGCCTGCTGTGGTTCCTCGTCCTGCCCACCGCCTCGGGCCTGCTCGGCCTCGTCGCCGGCCTGTGGGGCGGCGTGCTGGCCGATCGCCGCGGCGTCCAGCTGCTGCTCGCCGGCGTGCCGCTGCTGTTCACGCTGGTGCTCGGCCTGTGGCGGATCTACGTCGACCCGGTCGTCTACGCCATCGACCCGTTCTGGGGCTACTTCGCCGGCCCGCTGTACGACGAGGCCATCCCGATCACCGCCCGCCTGTGGTGGTTCCGCGCCTACAACTTCCTCATCGCCGGCGCCGCGCTCGCGCTGCTCAGCCTGACCTTGGGGCCAGGTCTCAAGTTACAGCTGCGCGGCGTCAGCCTGCGCCGCTCGCCGTTCACCGTCGCCACCTTGTTCGCCTGCCTCCTGCCCGGCACGTTGCTCGGGGTGTTCGCCGCCGAGAACGGCTTCCACGCCACCGAGGCCAGCCTGGCCAACGCGCTGCCGCGCACCCGCGTCACCGACCACTTCGTCATCCACTACGCCGCCAACTCGGCCGCCGCCCGCGACATCGACCTGCTCGCCGCCGAGCACGAGTTCGCCTGGCGCCGGCTCGCCGCGCAGATCGGCCGCGAACCGCGGGCTCCGGTCCACAGCTTCGTGTTCCCCACCCCCGAGCTCAAGCGGGCCTGGATCGGCGCCGGCAACACCGAGGTCGCCCCGCCGTGGCGCGGCCACATCTACCTCAACGAGCAGACCTTCCCGCACCGCGTGCTCCACCACGAGCTCGCCCACGTGTTCTCGTACACCGTCGGCGAGCCGCTGTTCGGCACCTCTTCGGCCGTCTCGTGGCGCGGCCTGCGGGTCAACCTCGCGCTGATCGAGGGCTTCGCCACCGCGTTCGCCCCGCGCAGCGAGTCGGGCCTCGACCTCCACGACCAGGCGGCGATCCTCGACCGGCTCGAGCTACGACCTGTCCTCGGGGACATCATGGGCCTGGGCTTCTGGGGCAAGTCTTCGCGGCGGGCCTACACCGCGGCCGGCTCGTTCTGCCGCTGGCTCATCGACACCCGCGGCGTCGACCCCTTCCTCCGCCTCTACGGCACCGCCGGCGACTTCGAGCTGGCCTACGGCACCTCGCTCGACTCGCTCGAGGTCGAGTGGCTGGCCTTCCTGCGCGCGCGCCCGCTGCGAGCCCGCGACATCGAGGCGTTGCGCCAGCGCTTCAAGCAGCGGCCGATCTTCCAGCGCCCGTGCGCCCACCGGGCCGCCGACCTGCTGGCCGAGGCCAACCTCGCCCACCACCGCGGCCTCGAGACCGAGCGCATCGACGTCCTGCGCGACCTCTGCAGCATCGAGCCCGAGCAGCCCGAGCACCGCCTGCTGCTGGCCCAGGCCGAGGCGCAGGCCGGCATGCAGGACGCCGCCGCGGCCACCCTCGCCGAGCTCTCGCGCGTCACCGACCTCACCGACACGATCGCCGCCCTGGTCGACGAGCGCCTCGGCGACCTCGCGCTGGCCCGCTTCGATCTCCCGGTCGCGCTCACCTACTACGACCGCGCGCTCACCCGCGGCCTCGGCGACAACCAGGTCCGTCAGCTGCAGATCAAGCGCATGGGCGCCGCCGACCCGGCCCTCGCGCCGCGCGTCCTGGCCTACTTCGATCCGTTCGAGCCCAACCCCGAGCACCCGAGCGAGGCCGTGCTGCGCCTCTACGCGGCCGAGCAGATCGCCGCGCTGCCGCGCTACGCCCCGCTCGGCGGCTACCTCCTCGGCCGCCAGCTGCTCAACGTCCAGCAGGGCGCCGCCGCCATCGAGCCGCTGCAGCGCGCGCTCCACCCCGAAGACGACGAGCACCCGCTAGCGACCTCCGAGCTGCGCCGCGGCGCGATGTTGATGCTGCTCGAGGCCCAGGCCCGCGCGCGCAACTACGACGCCGCCGCCCGCGTCCTCGCCGAGCTGCAGGAGGACCCCGACGCCGACAGCGGCCTGCGCCTCGACGCCACGCTGTGGACCGAGCGGCTCGAGTTCCTGCGCACCTACCTGCCCTGAGGCCGAGAACAGCCGGCGTCCTGCGTGCCCGAAACCGACCCGGACGGCGATCGGACATTTGGCTAATTGCACCATTTATTCTTCAAAAACTACCTTTCGTTTTATTTCTTTTGCCGCTGATCCGGGTCACAATGCAGGCGAGATGTCAGTTTCCCGCCGCACGCGCACCGCCAGCATCGCGCGACTTTGTGTCTGGACCGGCCTGCTCGTCGCTGCCGCGACGCGCCTGTCGGTCGAGCCGAGCCGCGTATCCGCCCACCCGGCTCCGACCGCCCGCGTCGAGCCCTTGAAGCGCCCGCTCGGGCCTGCCGAAGAGGACATGTCCTTACGGACAGCCTTTGCAGCCGCCGGCGCGATCGCCCTATCCACCCGCCCCAATCCGACATGTCCCTTCGACCAGGGGTGCCCCTCGTCCGACGAGGTCGCCCCCTGATCGCCGGACCGTTCGGACATGTCCCGCGGGCCATCCATCCCCTTGCTGACAGCCGCCTGCGCCGGGGCCCCGACCCTGCGGGCGCGGGCGCCAGCGACGGCTCGACCGCCGTGGTCCCCATGACCTTCTCCGCCTCGACGACCGGGACCTCGGCCGAGCCCCGACCTCCGCGAGCTCGAGCGACGGCGCCGACGGCGACGCGACACCTCGTCGCCTCGCCCTGCGCGACGCCGCCCCCGCTGCCCCTCGCCTGTTGCCTTTTCGGACATGTCCATCGTGACATGACTCTTCAGACACCTATCCATCTTCACCAGGTATCACCGCTTATGTCTCGCCGCCCGCTCGTCCTCCTCTCGCTCGCCCTCGCCGCCTGCGTCGCCCGGCCCACCGGGGACACCGACGACCAATCGACCGGCGAGCCCGCGACCACCACCGGTCCTACTCCCGACACCACCGGCGGCACCACGACTGCGCCGACCACCACGCCGGCGACCACCCTGCCCGCGCCGACCACCACCGAGCCCACCGGCGGCGACCCGACCACCGACGCGCCCGAGCCGACCACCGACGACGCTCTCACCACCAACCCCTTCATCCCCCAGCCTGACGGCGGCCCGCAGATCGAGTGCGACCCGTGGGTCGAGGACTGTCCCGAGGGACAGAAGTGTATGCCGTGGGCCAATGACGGCGGGAGCAGCTGGAACGCCCTCAAGTGCGTCGACATCGTCCCGGACCCTGACGGCCTCGGCGAGCCGTGCAGCGCCATCGGCTCGGGGGTCAGCGGCGAGGACACCTGCGACAAGCACATGCAGTGCTTCGACGTCGACCCCGTCACGCTCCAGGGCACCTGCCTCGCCATGTGCACGGGCTCGCCCGACAAGCCCGGCTGCGACCAGCCCGACGCCATCTGCAGCCTCTCCGGCGAGGGCGTGCTCATCCTCTGCATCCCCACCTGCGACCCCCTCGCGCCCGACTGCGAGCCCGGCGACGCCTGCATCCCCCACCCGAACGGCTCGGGCTTCATCTGCGTTATCGATGCCGGCGGCGACGAGGGCCAGCTGTTCGGCGCGTGCGAGTACGTCAACTTCTGCGACCCCGGCCTCCTCTGCATCGAGTCCAGGTTTGCCGCCGAGTGCGACCAGGACGCGATCGGCTGCTGCCTGCCGTACTGCGACCTGACCGCCCCGCCGAGCTGCCCCGGCGCGGGCCAGGAGTGCGTCCCGTTCTTCGAACAGGGCCAGGCCCCGGCCGGCCACGAAGACCTCGGCGTGTGCGCCCTGCCCCAGCCCTAGCTTTTCGGACAGGTCTCATCCGCCATGTCCGATGCGACATTCTCTGAATTTCATGTCCTCCAGGCCATGTCCTGAAGACCAGTCTTAATCCCATTAGGAAGTTACCGTTATGTCCCGCCGTCCCCTCTTCCTCTTGCTCACCCTCCTGCTCGCCTGCGACTTCCCCATCATCGACTTCGACTCGACCGGCTCCGGCGACGAGTCCACCGACAGCCAGACGAGCGCCGGCGAGACCGACTCCGGCGCCTCGACGAGCGCGGGTACCGGCGACGACCCCTCCGTCGGCACTACCGGCGAGCCGCCCGTCCCCAGCACCGGCGAGACCACGGTCGTCCCCGTCCCGACCGACGTCGGCGGGATCGAGTGCGATCCGTACGACGACCAGTGCCCCACCGGCGAGAAGTGCGTCGCCTACGGCGACCCCGGCGGCTTCGAGTGGTCGCTGTTCAAGTGCGCGCCGATCGCTCCGGCGCCTGGTCAGGCCGGCGATCCCTGCACCGTCGTCGGCGAGGTGAACTCCGGCATCGACTCGTGCGACAGGGGCCTCATGTGCTTCTGGATCGAGGCCGACCTCACGGGCACCTGCGTGCCCTGGTGCGGCGGCAGCCCGCAGAACCCGACCTGCGCCGATCCGGACAGCTACTGCGCCGTGGTCAACGGCGGGCTGAGCCTGTGCCTCCCGACCTGCGACCCGCTGGGCTCGGACTGCGCCGCCGGCGAGGTGTGCGTGCGCTCCCCGACCGAAGACTCGTTCACCTGCATCCCCGACGACAGCGGCGCGGAGGGCCAGGAGTTCGATCCGTGCGAGTACATCAACGTCTGCGACCCCGGCCTCGCGTGCGTGCCCTCCGACGCCGCGGTCGAGTGCGACCCGCTGCAGATCGGCTGCTGCTCGCCGCTCTGCGACCTCACCCAGCCGAACACCTGCCCCGGCGTCGGGCAGGAGTGCGTGCCGGTGTTCCAGGACCCGGCGCCGAAGTACGCGGACGTCGGGGTCTGCGCGCTGCCCGGGTGATGGAGCGTCGCGCCGCCGCGGCGCGGTGACTCGATCCCGCCGCGGCCTTTCAGCTCGCCGAGAGCGGCGTCGCGAGCGAGCTCGCCGGCGCCCTCGCCCTGCCCTCGACCAGGCGCGCTACACTCGCGGTCGTGCGCACCTCGGCCGTCCTCCTCCTGCTCGCCTGCGCGTGCGCGGGCGCTCCCGTCGGCCCCGCGGGCACCACCGCCGACGCCGGCTCGACCACGAGCGGCGGTCAGCGCTGGACCACCGAGGTGCAAGATCCGACCACCGGCACCACCGGCACCACCGGCACCACCGCGGCCGGCACCACCGTCAGCGAGCCGGAGCTGCCGAGCGACGGCTTTCACTGCGACCCGCGGGTGCAGGACTGCCCGGCCGGCCACAAGTGCACCCCGTTCGCCGCCGACATGGGCGACGACTGGAACGGCGCGCGCTGTGTCCCGCTCGCCGTCGATCCGGCGGGGCTCGGCGAGCCGTGCGAGACCGAGGGCTACCCGCACAGCGGCATCGACGACTGCGGCCCCGGGCTGATGTGCTGGTACTTCGAGAGCAACACCGATCTGCACGGTCGCTGCCTCGGCCTGTGTGACCAGGACGACGGCTGCGTCGACCCCGACGCGCGCTGCTACGTGCAGCAGTCGGTCAGCTACCTCTGCTATCCGCTGTGCGATCCGCTGGCGCAGGACTGCCCGCCGCCGGCGACCCTGTGCGTGCGCTCGAGCAGCGTCGACGGCTTCATCTGTCGCTACGCGCCCGCGGGCGAGCCGGCGGGTGCGGGGATGCCCTGCGCCGGCGAGACCGAGTGCGCGCCCGGGCACGTGTGTGATCCGGCCGACCTCGTGAGTGGCTGCGCGGGAGAGCGCTGCTGCGCTCCGCTCTGTTCTTTGAGCCAGCCGAGCTGCCCGGCCGAGCTGCCGCAGTGCCAGGCCTACGACCCCGCGCCGCCGCCCGAGTACGCCGACCTGGGGGTCTGTCGCGCCGCGTGAGGTCGGCGCCGCGCCGCCCGCCGCGCGCGGCTGCGGGCCTGTCGATCTGTCTCTTCGGCCAGCCGTGCCGCGCGGCCCCCGCGCCGCGATCGTGTTAAACTGCGGCCGCAATGATCGCCGGCATGTCGCCCATGGCCCTGCTCCTGAACGCCATCCTCGCGGCGCTGGCGGGCTTTTTGCTGGGCAACCTGTGGTACCGCCACCGCCGCGCCCTCGACCGCGACCGGGCCCGCTGGTCCGGCCTCGCCGAGCGGCGCGGCTGGCACCTCGTCGAGCGCGCCGGCGGCTTCGCGGTCATCGGCAACGCCGACCAGGTCGCCTTTCACCTCAGCCAGGGCGCCCTGGCCCACGGCGACCTCGGCGTGTTCCTCGAGGCTCGCATCGACCGCAGCCCGTGGGTCGTGATCGAGGTGTTCGCCCTCAGCTCGCCGATCGCCTACACCGCGCGGCGACCCGGCGACCGCGTGCGCACCGGCGACGACGCCTTCGACGCCCGCTTCGCCACCCACGCCTCGCCGCCGCGGCGGGCCGCCGCCCTGTGCGACGCGCCGCTGCGGGCCGCGCTCGAGGGCCTGCCGCGCCCCTACCTGATGGTCCAAAACGGCATCGTCGTGCTGATCTGGCCGTGGGACAAGCTGCCGACCGACGCCCAGCTCGACGCGGCGCTGGCCGTCCTGCGGGCCCTGGCCGCCCACGCCGCGCCGGCCGCCAGCTGAACCCGCGGGCATGTCTCCACGGGCATGTCCCCGGAGACATGCCCTTCGAACATGTCCCTCGGCACCTGCTCGAGGCGCCAGCCTCAGAACGGCTGCTCGGCGCTGAGCATCAGCCGCTGCGACAGCTGGTACAGCTCGCTGTCGCGGGTGACGAGGCGGGGCGAGCAGTCGATCACCTCGTCGAGGGAGGTCAGGATCGTCCGCGGCCCGCGGCAGCCGACCATCACGTCGCCCTCGGCCGCCGGCTGACCGTCGAGGCCGCCGATCTGGGCCACGTCGGCGGCGCCCGAGCCGAGCAGGCCGGCCAGGGTGTTGTCGAGCGCGGTCGGGCTGCCGCCGCGGGCGATGTGGCCGACCGAGTTGATGCGCACCTCCATCGGGTGGCCGAGGTGCGACTCGATGGCCCGGTCGGACTCGAGCTTGTGCTTCAGGCCCTCGCACCAGTCCTCGCCGGCGCGGCGGCGCACGCCCTCCGCGACGACGATGATGAAGTAGCGGTAGTCGCGGCGGACGCCGGCGTCGAGCGAGCGGACGATGCGGTCGTGGTCCCAGGTCTCCTCGACCTCGGGGATGGCGACCACCGCCGCGCCGCCGGCGATGGCCGACTGCAGGGCCAGCCAGCCCGACGTGTTGCCCATGACCTCGAGGATGATCGCGCGGCGGTGCGACTCGATCGTGTCGCGCAGCTTGCGGATGGCGTCGACCACGTTGTTGAGCGCGGTGTCGTAGCCGATCGAGTACTCGGTGCCGTGGAGGTCGTTGTCGATGGTGCCGGGGATGCCGATCACGCGGAACGGCCGGCGCGGGAAGTGCTGGCGGAACGCCTCGCCGATGATGCGGGCGCCGCGGAACGAGCCGTCGCCGCCGATCACGATCAGGTTGTCGACCCGCATCTGGTAGAGGTTGATCGCCGCGACCTTGAGGAAGTCGTCGCGGGCCGCCACGCGCTCGGCGTAGCTCGCGTGGCCCTCGGGCGGCAGCAGCAGCTCGGGCACGCGACCGGTGCCGATGAAGGTGCCGCCGCGGTGGATGATGTCGCGGACCGCCCGGCGGTCGACGTTGCGATCCGACGACGAGTCGAGCCGGCGCGCGAGGCCGCGGAAGCCGTCGCGGAAGAACACGATCTCGCAGTCCGGGTCGCGCATCTTGAGGCAGCGAAAAGCGGCGCGAACGGCCGCGTTCATCCCCGGGGCGTCGCCCCCGCTCGTCAGAATTCCGATGCTCATTGGCTGCTCGTGGGCTGTCCGCCGCGCGGAGGCCGGAGTATACCGGAGCGGTGAGCGTCGCCCAGCGTGCCTTCGCCGTGGCCCTCGCCCTCGCGGCGTGCCGACCCGCCTACACCGTCCAGACGCCCGCAGCCGGCGCCCCGTGCCCGGAATCGGCCCCGGCGGCCTCTGCCGCCGCGCCCGCCCCGCCCGCGAGCCAGGGTCAGGCCGTGTCCGCCTACCTGGCCGAGCACTACACCAAGCGCGAGGTGCGAATCCCGATGCGCGACGGGGTGCATCTGCACACGGCGATCTACATCCCCAAGGACACCTCGAAGACCTACCCGATCCTGCTGAAGCGCACCCCCTACAGCTGCAGCCCCTACGGCGCGGACAAGTTCCCCGAGCGGATCGGCCCGAGCCCGATCTTCCTGCGCGCCGGCTACATCTTCGTCGACCAGGACGTCCGCGGCGCGTTCATGTCCGAGGGCGAGTTCGTCGACATGACGCCGCACCTGGCCCAAAAGTCAGGTCCGAAGGACGTCGACCAGAGCACCGACACTTACGACACGATCGCCTGGCTGGTCGCTCACGTCGCCGCTAACAACGGCAAGGTCGGCCTCTACGGCATCTCCTACCCCGGCTTCTACGCGGCCGCCGGCATGATCGACCCGCACCCGGCGCTGGCGGCGGTCAGCCCGCAGGCGCCGATCGCCGACTGGTGGTACGACGACTTCCACCACCACGGCGCGTTCTTCCTGCCGCACACGTTCAACTTCTTCTCCTCGTTCGGCAAGCCGCGACCGCAGCCGACCACCGAGTGGAACCGGCGCTTCGACCACGGCACCGGCGACGGCTACCAGTTCTTCCTCGACGCCGGTCCGCTGAAGAACCTGCAGGAGCGCCACCTGCACGGCGAGATCGCGTTCTGGAACGAGATGCTCGAGCACCCGAACCGCGACGAGTTCTGGCAAAAGCGCGATCTGCTGCCGCACCTGCGCAAGGTCGCCCCCGCGGTCATGGTCGTGGGCGGCCTGTTCGACGCCGAGGACCTGTACGGTCCGCTCAACATCTACCGCACCGTCGAGCACGACAACCCCGGCGTCTACAACATCCTCGTCATGGGCCCGTGGGGCCACGGCGGCTGGTCGCGCACCGAGGGCGAGCGCCTCGGCGACATCGAGTTCGGCGCCAAGACCTCGCTGGAGTACCAGGAGCGGCTCGAGCTGCCGTTCTTCGAGCACTTCCTCAAGGGCGTCGGCGCCCCGCCGAGCGGCGAGGCCCACCTGTTCGACACCGGGGCGAACGGCTGGCACAGCTTCCCCGCCTGGCCACCGCAGGCTGGCGCGAAGGACATGTACTTCGGGAAGGCGGATCGCTGACCGCGGATGTCCCGAAGACCAGGTCAGGCTTCGACGCGTTCGACAGCGACCCGGCCCGCCCGGTCCCCTTCACCCAGGAGATCGCCGGCGGGATGACGAAGGAGTACATGACCGAGGACCAGCGGTTCGCCGCCCGCCGGCCCGACGTGCTGGTCTACGAGACCCCGCCGCTGGCCGAGGACATGACCGTCGCCGGCCCGGTCGAGGCCGAGCTGTGGGTGTCGACCACCGGCACCGACGCCGACTGGATCGTCAAGCTCATCGACGTGCTCCCGGGCAACACCGGGGCCACCCGGGGCGAGCGCGACGAGGTCAAGTACGGCAAGCTCGGCGGCTACCAGATGATGGTCCGCAGCGAGGTCGTGCGCGGCCGCTTCCGCGACAGCGCGGAGAAGCCGGCCCCGTTCGTCCCCGGCAAGGTGACGAAGGTGCGCGTGCCGCTGCTCGACGTCCTCCACACCTTCAAAAAGGGGCACCGCGTGATGATCCAGGTCCAGAGCACCTGGTTCCCGCTGGTCGACCGCAACCCGCAGACCTTCGTGCCCAACATCTTCAAGGCCGCGGCCGGCGACTTCAAAAAGCGACGCACAAGGTCCACCGCGCGGCCGCCCACGCGAGCCGCGTGCGCCTGCCGGTGCTCGCCGCGGTGCCGGCCGCGAAGTAGCTCGTACGCCCCGCGCGCCTCGTCGTGGACCAGGCGGACGGCCCCTCTGGGGTCTGCCGCTTGGTGCGCGGCGGCGATCGAGCCTCGCGGGCCCGGAGCTGGTTTCGCCCCGGCAGACGCGTCATGCCCTCATCGACATGTTCGTTCGAGCATGACCGATCGCGCACGCTCCAATCAACATGTCCATTCGCGGGCGCTCAGGCACGGCTGTCCCTTGCGTCATGCCCGTTAGGACATGACCGAATGCACATGGCCATGCGAACCTGCCCCTCCAGACATCCCGCGCTCACGCCCGCTTCTTGAGCACGAAGGTGGTCTGGCACCACTCCGGCTGCGGCGCCGCCAGCGGGGCCGCGACGCGGGGCCGCTGGTTGCGGGCGATCGTCTTGGTCGTCAGGTCCATGAAGCAGGTGGTCACCGCGATCCCGCCGGCGTCGGCGGGCGCCAGCTTCAAAAAGGCGACGGTGTTGCTGATCTCGGTGCCGAAGTGGTACGCGCGCAGGTTCGGCGGGCCCGACGGGCCGCCGGGATAGGCCAGCGGGAACGTCAGGATCCCCTTGTCCTGCACGTCGAACGCCTGGGCGCCGATCGACTCCATCGTCGGGATCATGCACGCCGGCGAGCTGACGAGCTCCCACACCTTGCGGTCCTTGGCGGTGTCGAGCTCGAGCAGGCGGCTGTGGTGGACATCGCCCGAGAGCACCAGCACGTCGTACGGCGCGTTCGTCAGGGCGCGCCAGATCCGCGTGTACTCCTCCGAGAAGTCGGGCGGCTGGAAGTCCATCCAGTTGCCGCGCGCGATCCACAGCGGCTGGCCGAACATGGCGATCCCCGGGGCCTGGAGGTCGGCCGCCCAGCGCTCGAACGCCACCAGCTTCGCCTCGCTGGTCATGCGCGGGCTGGCGGTCTTCATGACGGTGCGGCCGGCTCGCAGGTCGAGCGCGAAGCACGACACCGGCGGGATGTCGAAGCGATACGACAGGCCCGAGCGCGCCGCCGGCGGCGGGTTCAGCACCGACTGGAACAGCTTGAGCGAGCCGAGGGCCGCCGCGGTGTAGTCGGCGCGCGCGTTCGCCATGCTGCGCGCCAGGTGGATCTGCCACTCGGGGTAGTTGTTCCACAGCTCGTGGTCGTCCCACAGGCAGAACGTCGGCAGGTACGACAGCACGTCGGCGTAGCCGCTGCGCCAGTAGTACTGCAAGTAGCGCCCGACGGTCTCCTCGGCGCCGCTGCGGGCCTGCCCGGGCGCGGCGCCGACGTCGACGTAGATGTTGTCGCCCACCAGCAGCTTGGCCGCCAGCGGCCCGTAGCTCGGCGCCGACTGCAGCGTTTGCAGGTAGTCCTTGTGGCGCCCGAACGCCTCGTAGTAGCAGCTCGCCAGCGCCAGCGAGATGCCGGCCTTCGGCAGCTGCGCGGGGAACGTCTTGACGTGGACCGGCCGCTCGCTGCCGGCGCGCAGGTGATAATCGGCGCCGGGCCGCAGGCCCTCGGCCTCGCACACCCACAGCGACAGCCCCGCCTTGCGGATGTGTTGATCGATGCGCGAGTCGCCGGCCGCGTGCGCGCGGATCTTCAGCGCCGGCGCGGGACCGCCCTGCAGCGCCTCGATCGTCAGGGCGGGCTGCGCCTCGCCGCTGGCGATCACGAGCGCGCGCAGGCGGTCGGTGCTGACGGCGCCTGGGATGATGCGGACCGGCACGGAGGGCTCCTCACCCCACGGTAACGCAGGCAACGCGACGGCTCAAGCCGCGGACTTGCCGGCTCACGCGACGTCGTGGCAAACGAGGGATCATGCCGGCGATCGTCCGCGAGGGTCAGCGCGTGGTCTTCGACGAGCTCGGCCGCAGCGGGGCCCGCGTCGTCGTGCTCGCCCACAACTTGCTCGCCCACCGCGGCAGCTTCGCGGCCGTCGCCGCGCGGCTCGCCACGCGCGCGCGCGTCGTCAACGTCGACCTGCGCGGCCACGGCGACAGCCGCGGCACCGCCCGCGCGTTCTCGACCGCCGACTTGGCCGCCGACCTCGCCGCGGTGCTCGGCACGCTCGCTGTCCGCGACGCGATCGTCGTCGGCACCTCGCTCGGCGCCGCCGCGGCCGTCGAGCTGGCCCGCGCGCGCCCCGAGCTGGTCGGCGCTCTCGTGCTCGTCGCCGCCAACCCGTACGCCGCGAGCGCGCGCGACCGCCTGACCTTCGGCGCGCTGGCGACGATCCTGCGCACGCTCGGCCCGCGCCCTGTCCTCACGAGCATCCTCGCCGGGCTGCACGCGCCCGACGCCGCGGCCGACGTGCGCGGCGCGACCACGGCCCACCTGCAGGCGATGGACCGGCCCGACATGGCCCGCGCGGTCCATGCCTGGGCCTCGCGCCCCGCCCTGCTCGACGACCTCGGCGGCCTCCGCCTGCCCGCGCGCGTGGTCGTCGGCGGCGCCGACTCGCCGGCGCTCGCTACCGCGGGGCGCGTGCTGGCCGACAAGCTCGGCGCCGAGCTGCGCACGATCGCCGGCGCCGGCCACACGGTCCAGGCCGAGCGCCCGGCCGAGGTCGCGGCGATGGTCGAGGAGCTGCTCGCCGAGACAGGTCCTTGAAGGCATGTCCGGTGAGAAATGTTTTGAAGGACATGCTCTTCACGACATGTCCTCAAGCACATCGGCGCCCTCGCCGAGCAGCGCGGCCCGGGGCGCGTGGCCCCGCAGCCGGGGCTCACCAGGTGGGCGGAGGCAGCGGCGCGCCGACCTGGAAGCGCGGGGCCCCGGTCGCCTGATCGAGGGCGAGCAGCATCCCGGGCTTGAACACGTACAAGGTCTGCGACGGCGAGCCGGGGTGCGAGGCGAGCAGCAGCGACCGCGCGTAGTACCATCTTTCGGCGAAATCGGGCGACACGTTGGGCAGGTCGCCGCGCCCGATGGTGCGCGCCCACTGCAGCTCCCCGGTGCGGGAGATCGAGGTCACGATCTCGGTCACCTCGGTGCGCGCCTCGACCTTCTTCGCCTCGAACGAGGTCGACGACGGGTTGTTCTGGACGGTGACGTTGCGGTACGCGGTCCCGTCGAAGAACGCCCGCGGCCACGACAGCTCGAAGCCGGTGATGCTGGGGGCGAAGTCGACGGCGTCCGCCGAGTTCGGCCGACGCACCAGCAACCAGTCCTCCTCCTGGCGGAACACGATGTCGCTGATGTGCAGCATCACCGCGCGCTTGGGATCGCCGTCGGTGGTCCGCAAGTCGGAGCACCAGGCGTTGCCGGTCCGCATCCGCTGCGACTTGCTGTACTTGCCGCAGACCTCGGGCGGATAGCCGCGCACGCGATCGTCGGCGGCGTACGGCGTGGGATCGGCGTGAGCGTTCTGCAGCGGGCTGATGACCCTCAGCTCGCTGGTGGGGTCGCCCGCGTGCAGGCACCCCGCCGGCCGATCGCTGCGGACGTCGGCCAGCACGCCGGCGGCGCTGAGCATGATGCCGCCGTCGCGCTCGTCGGCGATGCCGATCCAGAAGTTGCCGTCGACGAGGCACGCGGCGCCCGTGGCCGGCGGGACCTGCGGCGGGAACTCGCCGGACTTGACCGAGCCGCCGCCCTCGGCGACGAGCATCCACGTGCGGTTCCCGGCCACGAGGAAAGCGCCGGCACCGGCGAGCGTCACCGCCACCGCCGGCACGCGCTCGTTGACCCGCCAGCCGTCCTTGCGCACGAGGTCGGCCGGCACGGGGCCGGTCGAGGCCTGCCACAGCACGCGGCCCGTGGCCTCCTCGAGCGCGACGAACTTGCCCTCGGCGCCCTCGTGAACCCAACCGGCCACCTTGCCGTCGGCGGTGCGCGCGGGGACCGAGGCCCAGATCGCGCCGGGCAGCACGACCGTCGCCGGCTCGAGGGCGGGCACCGACCAGGTGTCGACGATCGGGCCCTTCAGCGCGGTCTCGCTGTAGCTCTCCCGGAACAGCAGCGGAATCAATACGGCCCAGGTCGCACAGAGGATGCCGCCGCCGATCAACAAGTTGCGCGAGCTTCGCTTCACGGCCGCGAGTATAGCGGCGACGCGCGCGCGAGAGGGCGCAGCGGCGAACGCGGCGCGGCTTCGCGGCCCTCATCGCCATGTCCGCTCGGTCAGGTCGTCAACGAGCGGCGCGCAGAATGTCCGTTCGGTCAGGTCGAGACCGCGCGCGAGCCGGCGACCTCGACGACTTCCATCATGTCCGTTCGGACAGGTGACGACCGATCGGGCGGACGCATCGATCTCGGCGACTTCCATCATGTCCGTTCGGACAGGTGACGACCGATCGGGCGGACGCATCGATCTCGGCGACTTCCATCATGTCCGTTCGGCGAGACACGCCCGTTCGGCCAGGGCGGGTCGCGCGTCGGCGCCCGTCCGCGTCGCGTGTCCTTCCGGACCGGCGCGTGGCGACCGGCGGAGCGCGCTCACCGACGAGCGCGGCCCGTCGGCATCACCTGTCCTTCAAGACATGCAGCCGGCGAGCCCACGTCAGGCCGCGCGCGCGAGCCGCTGGATCAGCATGCGCCGCTCGGCGCTCACGGTCGGCCGGCGGAGGAATTGACCATGTCGTCGAGGCCGCCCAGCGTCAGCTGGAACATCGGGAACACCCGCGCGATCTCGGCGATCGTGCCCGAGCGCCACAGGCTCGGCTGCTCCGGGTTGAGCCACACCGAGCGCGGGAAGCGATCGGCGATGCGGGCCAACCACGTCAGGCCCGAGGGGCCGCGGTTCGACTCCCACCAGTCGCCGCTCGTCATCGTCAGCTCGCCCGGGTGCATGTACGCGTCGCCGACGACGATCACCGTCCACTTGTGGTCGAGCTCGCGCAGCAGGTTGCTCGTGAGCACCGGCTTGCGGAACTGGGCGTCCTCGTAGACGCGGCCGTACACGCAGTTGTGGAAGTAGTACGAGCGCAGCTCCTTGAAGCCGCCGCCCTGGTGGGCCGCGCTGAACAGGCGCGACACCAGGTGCGCGTGCGGGTCCATGCTGCCGCCGACGTCGAGCAGCAGCAGCGTCCGCACCTGGCTGTGGCGCTCGGGGGTCAGCACGACCTCGATGTCGCCGCAGTTGCGGGCGGTGGCGTCGATCGTCTCGTCGAGGTCGAGCTCGAGCTTGCCGTCCTCGCGCGACAGCCGACGCAGGCGCCGCAGGGCCGCGGCGATCTGGCGGGTGTCGAGGACGACGTCCTTGCGGAACTCCTGGAACCTGCGCGCGTCGGCGACGGCCAGCGCCGAGCGGCCTCCGCCCTGCCCGCCCACGCGGATCCCGGCCGGGTTCTGCCCGCCCTGGCCGAACGGCGAGGTGCCGCCGGTGCCGACCCACGTGTTGCCGCCGTCGTGGCGCTCCTTCTGCCGCTTGAGCCGATCGAGCAGCTCCTGCCGCAACGTCTCGAGGTCGAGGGCCTTGAGCGCAACGAGGGTCGCCTCGTCGAGCTCGGCCAGCGCCTTCGGGTCCTGCAGCCACGCCTCGACGCCGGCGAGGAGCCCGCGCAGGTCGGCCTCGACGCCGCGGAAGACCTGGCCGAACACGCGGTCGAACTCGTCGTAGTGGACCTCCGACGAGACCAGCAGGCAGCGCGCGACCTGGTAGAAGCCGTCGAGCGAGTTCTGGTGGAGGCCGCGCGACAGCGCGTCGAGCAGCGCCAGCCAGTTGTGGGTGCTGACCGGCACGCCGCGCGAGCGCAGCGCGTAGAAGAACTCGAGGAACAGGGCCCCGCCGGGCGATTCGTATGGCGTTGCGAACATGTCCTTACGAACCTGTCCTCGCCTTCAGGCGGCGGCCGACGTTGTCGATGTCCTGCTCCTTCTTGAGCAGGGTGCCGAGGAAGGGGATCTTGGCCCCCAGCAGCTTGGCCGGGTCGATCCCCGACAAGCGGAGCGCCGACAGCCAGTCGATGAGCTCGCTGGTGCTCGGCGGCTTGCGCAGGCCCTCGACCGCCCGCAGGGTGTAGAACGCCTCGAGCGCGCCGGCGAGCAGCTTGTCCTCGACGTCCGGGTGGTGGACGCGGACGATCCGCGCCATGAGCGCCTTGTCGGGGAATTCGATCCAGTGGAACACGCAGCGGCGCAAGAAGGCGTCGGGCATCTCCTTCTCGTTGTTGCTGGTGATGATCACGATCGGCCGCTGACGGGCCGCGACGATGGCGCCGGTCTCGGGACGGTGAACTCCATCGCGTCGAGCTCATGGAGCAGGTCGTTCGGAAACTCGAGGTCGGCCTTGTCGATCTCGTCGATGAGGACCACGACCCGCCGCTCGCTGGCGAACGCGCGGCCGAGCGGCCCCATGCTGATGTAGCGAGAGATGTCGCGCACGTCGCCGTCGCCGAACCGCGAGTCGTGCAGGCGCCGCACCGCGTCGTACTGATACAGTCCGTCGACCGCTTTCGTCGTCGATTTGACATGCCAACGCTCCAGTGGACACTCGAAGAAATTGGCGATATCTCGCGCCAGAAGCGTCTTCCCGGTGCCGGGCTCGCCCTTGACGAGCAGCGGCCGGCCGAGTGCGACCGCGACGTCGACGGCGCGCGACAGTTCGGGAGAGACGATGTACTCGGAAGTCCCTGAGAAGCTCTGCACTTCCGAAGAGCTTGGCACAACCCCCGCCCCGATCATGTCCGCCCCCCCGTACGAACCTCACGCCCCGCCTGGCTGGCCGCCCTCGCCGGCCTCGCGCTGCCCATCGGTCCCACCGCCGCCCTGCTGACGCTCGGGCCCAGCTGCGACGAGGAGGATGTCGAGGACGCGTACGTGGCGGTCGCCCGTCCGGAGGCCGTCCGCGAGGCCGCGCACGCGGACGACGAGCCCTGGGCCGAACCCGGCGACGCCCCGCCGGAGCCGCCGCGCCCGGCCGCCGCGCCCGGCGAGGGGCCGAAGGTGGCGGCGCCCGAGGTCGTGACGCGACCGCTCCCGATCGGCATCCGCGGGGCCGCGCGGACCATCGTCGTCTACGCCGCCCCGCGCCACGGCAGCGACATGCGCGGCCGCATCGACGGCGGCAGCACCTTCGCCGTGTACGAGCTGGTCTCGGGGACAGATTGCCCCGGCGAGGGCTGGGCCCGCGTCGACCACGACAGCTACGCCTGCCTCAAGAACGCGGTGGCCGACGACCGCGAGCCGGTGCTGCAGCCGCTGATCCCGGAGGGCCTGCTGGTGCCCTTCATCTACGCCAAGCCGCGGGCCGATCGCCAGGGCAACCTGCTGGTCGAGGTGCCGCGCTACAAGAGCAAGTTCGCCCTGACGCAGGGGGCCGAGCCGCTCGAGATCCTGGCGGCCAATCACCAGTACGCGTTCGTCGAGGAGCTCCAGATCCCGGGCCACGGCAAGGTGATGCTCGACGGGGCCGAGCAGGTCGTGCCGCTCGAGGGGCTGAAGTTCGAGAAGCCGAGCGAGTTCTTCGGCCGCGAGCTGACCGTGCGCCCGATCTCGGCCGGGCTCGCGGCCGCGTGGGCGGTCTCCCGCGAGGCGGTGCTGCGGCGCCAGCCGAGCCTCAAGGCCGCGCCGGGCGGTCAGCTCGAGTACCACCAGGCGCTCGACGTGAAGCCCGAGCCGCTGCGCGGCGGCGGGGCGCGGTGGTTCGAGATCCCCGACCACTTCGGCCCCGGCGTGTCCGCCTACGTCGAGGCCGACAAGCTGCGGCTATGGGTCGACGGCCCGGCCCTCGACGACATCCGCGACGACGAGACGTGGGTCGACGTCGACCTCGGTCAGCAGACGCTGGCGGTGATGCGCGGCCAGCAGCCGATCTTCGTGACCCTGGTGTCGAGCGGCACCGGCCACAAGCCCAACACCGCCACGCCGCGCGGGGTCTACCGGATCCGCAACAAGCTCGCCTACGGGCCGATGCGCAACCGCGCCGAGGACGCCGAGGACTCGCCGTACCACGTCGAGGCCGTGCCGTGGGTGCAGTACTTCTGGCGCCGCTTCGCCCTCCACGGCGCGTACTGGCACGACGGCTTCGGCCACCGCAAGAGCCACGGCTGCGTCAACCTGTCGCCGCGCGACGCCCGCTACGTGTTCGAGCGCACCGGCCCGCAGCTGCCCCCCGGCTGGATGACCGCCTACGAGCACGGCGATCGACCCGGCAGCGTGGTGCGCGTGCGCAAGGGCCTGGAGCCGTCGCCCGACCGCCGGACCGAGGTCGAGCCCGCCGGCGAGGACGAGGTCCTGGTCGCCCGCGCCGATCCGCCGGGTGTTTGATCGGGCAGGTCCTTCAGGACAGGTCTGAAACGACAGGGCCTCCGGGGCATGTCTCCGGGGGCATGGCGCGAAGGACAGGTGTCTCCCTGCGCTGAACGATGGCGATCACGGGACGCGCGGCGGCGATGACCGCGGCCTCGCGCCGTCACCCGGCGAGATGTCTCTTGCGACATGCACAAAGAGCCCTGTCCGTGGGGACAGAGCTCTTTCGGCGCCTCACGATGGCCGAGTGACGCTCACTTCGGGGGCGGCGGCAGGTCGCCCAGACCTCGCGCGGCGGCTTGCTCGGCTTGATGGTCTTCTTGGGCTCTTCCTTCGGCGGCTCCGGCTTCGGCGTCGTCTTCTTCGGCGTCGTCGTCTTCTTCGGCGTCGTCTTGGCCGGCTCCGGCGTGGGCGTGGTCGCGGGCGGCGTGGTCGCGGGCGGCGTGGTCGCGGGCGGCGTGGTCGCGGGCGGCGTGCCCGCGACAGGCGGCGTGCCCGCGGCGGGCGGCGTCCCGGCGACCGGAGGCACGCCCGCGGCGGGCGGCGTCCCGGCAGCGGCGGGATCGACCGCGGCGGGCGGGGTCGCGGCGGGCGGCGGCGTCTCGGCGGGCGCGGCGTTGGCGGTCTCTTCGCTGGCCTGGCCGCCGAGGAACGCGGCATAGGCCACGCCGCCGCCGACCACCAGCAAGCCGACGAGCACGATCAGCCACGAGGGCATGCCCGGGCTGAGGTTGCTGGCCATGCGCTCGGGTCGCTCGCGCGACAGGTCGGGCATGCTGTCGAGGCTGCCGACGAAGGTGCGGCCGCCGGTCTCGGACTTGGCGTGGGTGCCCGTGAACTCGAACACCGTGCGCGAGCCACCGGTCTGCAGCTCGTCCATGCGCGCGTTGCCGGGCGGCGGCGGCACCGGGCCCGACTGCGGGTGGTGGTGGGCCTGCTGCACCGGCTGCTGCGGCACCTGTCCCTGGGGATAGGCGCCCTGCGGGTACTGCCCCGGCGGCGGGTACTGGCCGGGCGGATATTGTCCCGGCGGGTATTGACCCGGCGGGTACTGCCCCGGCGGATACTGGCCCGGGTGCTGCTGGGCGGCCATCGGCGCCTGTCCCTGGGGATAGGCGCCCGGCGGCGGATGCTGCGCCTGCGGGTACGGCTGTTGCCCCGGCATCGGCGCCGCGCCCGGGTGGGGCTGCGAGGACCCGGGGAGCTGCACTGCCACGCCGAGCTGTGCGGGCACGTACTGCGGCTGGGCGGGGTTTTGCGAGCTGCCCAGCGGTACAGTGGAGGACGGCGGGTGCTGATTCACAGGCGAAGACTCCTTGGGCCGGAGCGAGTGTGCCACGCGGGCGCTCCCTGAGCGAGGAATCCGCGACCGAGCCCGGACGCGCCAAGGCGCGCGCGACTTTTGCTAGGCTCGCGCGATGCGTGAGTCAGGCGGACGTTTCATCGCCATCGAGGGGATCGACGGGAGCGGCACGACGCTGCAGACGCGCGCGCTGGCGCATTGGCTCCGACAGCGCGGCCACGAGGTGCACGAGACCCGCGAGCCCAGCGGCGGCGCGATCGGCCGGCTTATCCGCGAGCGCCTCCACGTCGACGCCGAGCCCATCGATCCGGCCGCGCTGGCCCTCCTGTTCGCCGCCGATCGCCTCGAGCACATCGCGCACGAGATCGATCCGGCCCGCCGCCGCGGCTGCGTCGTCGTCTCCGATCGCTACCTCCTGTCCTCGCTCGCGTACCAGTCCCTCGACTGCGATCTCGACTGGGTCCGCGCGATCAACCACGCGGCCCCGGCGCCCGACCTCTACGTGTTCCTCCGCGTGCCCGCCGAGGTGGCGTTCGCCCGCGTCCAGCGCCGCGCCGCCGAGGGCGCCGCCGTCAGCGAGCGGTTCGACGCGCTCGAGTTGCAGCGCCGCGTCGCCCGCCTCTACGACGCGGCCCGCGAGCGCGGAGACCTCGGCGAGATCGTAGTTTTGGACGGCACCCTGCCCCCCGATCAGGTCACGGCTCAGATCGGCGAGGTCTGCGCTCAGCGCGGGCTGTAGGCGGCCCGGCCCGTCAGCAGCGGCCCCGACGGCGGCGCCTCCCGCCCGTTTGCCGGCGAGGCCGCCGGTCCCCGCGAACCCGCGGATCGCCGGCGCGTGGGCCGGTGGACCAGGTTGCGCGGCGCCACGCCCGCGGACTACCATGCCGCCGATGATCGACTACGCCGTGCTGTGCAGAGCCATCGAGGACTGGAAGGCGGGCAACGCCCTCAACATCCCTGTGTCGAGCCCCACGCCGGTCGCCACCGAGATGGTGGTCGACAATTACGAGGGGGTCGAGGCCGAGGCCGAGGCGGACGAGGAGATCGTCGACACCGACGTCGACGCCGGCGAGGGTGAAGGCGAGAGCGAGGGCGAGGTCGAGGCCGTCGAGGGCCAGCAGCAGGACCGCACGATCGTGTACCAGCTGCCGGAGATCGACGAGGAAGAGCAGGCCTGAGCACGCGCCTGGCCGAATGAGCATGTCCGTGGGGACATGTCCACGGGGACATGTCGGAACGGACCTGGGATGAAGGGCCTGTCCGTGAGGACAGGCCCTTCGCGCTCGCGGCGAGCTGCGGATCGACCGGCGCGCTCGGGTCTCGGGGCCGGCATGCGCAGCTGACACGGTCCGAAAATTGAGCGCGGGCAGAGCGACCCGCCCCGCCACGAACGCGAGCGTCGAACGGCACGGCGAATTCGCGCCGCCGCGAACGCGAAGAGGCGCCCGGCACGGCCTGCCGGACGCCCCTGCCCTGGCCTCGTGCGGGCCTCAGGAGCTCGTCAGCGCCATCACGGCGACCGCGGCGATCACCAGCACCACGATGACGATGATCAGCACCTTCGAGCCGCCGCCCGCGCCTTCGGCCGCCTCGGCGGTGGCGAACACCGACTCGGGCGGGGTGGAAGGCTGCGCGGCCGACACCGTCGGCTTGGCCGGCTCGGGCTGCGGCTTGGCCGGAGGCGTGAGGCCGCCGAAGTCGAAGCTCGAGTTGCCGGCGAAGCTCGGCAGGTCGGGCGGCGGCTGCGGGGCCGCCTCGGCGGGCGCCGGCGCCTCGGCCTCGGCGCCGCGGAAGCGCGAGCCGAACGAGGTCATCTCCTCTGTCCCTGGGGCCAGGTCTGCCGGCGCCTCGCTGGCGCGCGGGCGGGCCTGCGGGGCCCCTGCGCTCGGGGCGAAGGCGACGACGGTGCCCGAGTCGGTGGTGACCTGGCCGTCGTAGAACTCGGGATCGGCCGCCGGAGGCTCGGCCTTCGGCTCCTCCTTGCCCTGCAGCTCGGCCTCCATGAACATGGTCCAGCCGCGCGAGCTCGGCGCGCCGCCGGCCGCAGCCGCAGCCGCGGGGGCCGGATCGGCCTTGTCGGGCGTGGGCGCGGCCGCAGGCGCAGCGGCCGGCGGGGGCACGCCCGGCAGCGAGTCGTTGAGCTCCTCGAGCATCGTCCAGCCGCGCACCGTCGGGCTGGCGGGCGCCGGGGCGCTGGCAGCCGCGGGCGTGGTGACCGCGAGCGTGGCCGGGTCGGCCTCGGGCTCGTCCATCAGCATCGTCCAGCCGCGCGTGCTCGGCTTGACCTCGCCGCTCGCACCCGCGGGCGCAGCCGGGGCCGCCTGGACGGGCGCGGGCGCGGGCGCAGCCACGGGAGCCGGCGCAGCCACGGGCGTCGCCACCGGCAACGGCCCGCCGACCGGCACGCCGGGCGCCGGGGCGCCGCCGGACTCGCCGTCGGTGGCCTCCATGAACATGGTCCAGCCGCGCGTGCGGGGCTTGGCGCTCTGCGTCCCCGCGGCGGCGCTGGGGGCCGCGGCGGGCGGCGCCGACAGGTTGGGCGCCGACAGGGTCGGCGGCGTCACGCTCGGCGGCGCGAACGTCGGCGCGGCCACGCTGGGCGGCGCGACGCCCGGCGGCTTGCCGATCGTCGGCGGCCCGAGCAGCGGCGGCGCGCCGATCTTGGGCCCGACCGAGGGCGGCGCGCCGAGCACCGGCTTGGCGGCTGGCGGCGGCGCGGCCGACGGGGCCGCGGCGGGTTCAGGGGTGGGCGTGGCAGCCCCGCTGGGGGCCGCGCGATCCGGATTGAGCGCGTCGGGGTCGTTCATAGGGTCGTCCTGCTCGCGAGGGTCGCGCGGGAAGTCGCGGACGATGTCGCCGAGATCGCCGAGGAACTTGGACAACGCCGGCCGCGCCTTGGGATCCTTCGCCAGGCCCGCGAACAGCGGCGCCGGCATCGAGCTCTCGGGCGGGAGACTGGCAGCGTGCTGCAGCAGCGCGGTGCCGGTGTCCTCCGTCGTGAACAGCGACTGGCCCGCGAGCAGGCGGTACGTCAGCGCCGCGAGGTTGTACACCAGCGTGCGTTCGTCGATGTTCTTGCCCTCGACCTGCTCGGGCGCGATGCAATCGATGGCGCCGAAGCTGACGCCGCCTTGCGGATCGCCGACGGCGAAGTTGAACAGGCGAATGTCGCTGCCCTCGCGCAGGATCGAGTCGGCCCCGAGGTTGCGGTGGACCACCCCGACCTTCTGCGCGGCCGCCAGCGCGGCGGCGACGTCGTGGACGACCTGCGCGACCTCGGCCGGCGGCAGGCTGCCCGCGCTGGACAGCGGCACGCCGGTGAGGCGCTCGTGGACCTCGTAGATGCCGCCCTGCGACATCTTGCCGGTGTCGATCACCCGCACGATGAGGGGCGACTGGACCTTCTCGAGCTGGCGCAGCTCGCGGAGGCTCCGCTCGAGCGCCACCGGCGAGACGAAGCAGCCGGCCGCGTACACGCTGACCTCCACCTGACCACCGCTGAGGTCCGTGGCCTCGTAGGTCACGCTGCCGCCGCGCTCTCGCACCACCGCGCCGAGGGTGTACGTCCCGTCGATCACTGTTCCCGGTGAGAGAGTTGGCGCGCCGGTCGTCGCTGTCGTCATGGGTTCTCCAGCAGGAGGGAAGTCGCGCTCCGAGACTATGCGCTGCTAGGTAGTTGATCAAGCGCACAGCGGGCCCGGCGCCCGGCGCCACGGCGACCTTCGCATGGTTCACTCGCGACGAAAACCACGAGGCCGTGCGACCCCGCCCGTGCATCCCCACGAAACGCGTCTCGTTCGCGGTTCCGCACCCGATCGGCCCGCTCGGGGAGATCGGGCGACGGACGCGAAGAGCCGTGAACGGCCGTGGAAACGCACCGGCGGCGTCGCCGCGGCGATCTCGCGCGCGCAGGCGGGCGCCTGGGTTCTGCAGGGCGAGCGGCGAGCTCAACCCTTCGCCGGCGCGGCGCTCTTGGGCGCCGCCTTGCCGGGCTCGCCGAGAGCCGCGAACAGCTCCGTGGCGGACAGCGTGCTGTGCTTGCCCAGCTTCATCTTGCGGGCATGGCCAGCGTTCTTGTTACGACGAGCGCGCTTGCGCTTGGTGACTGCAGTGAAGGAAGCCATCGCGGAGGTCCTGTTTGCGGGAGGGCGGAGGGATAACCGGGCTTATCGGGCTTGTCAACCGCGCGGACGGGGCCTGCGCCCGCCGGCCCCCTGCCCACCCGGTGCTTTGGGTCAATCGGCGCGTGAGAACACCCGCTCGACCGCCAGCACGCCGGTGATGTCCCGCAGCGTCGCCATCAGCGACGACAGCTGCTTGAGGCTGCGGACGGTGGTCTGGAAGGTGTTGATGGCGCGCCGACCGCTGTCGTAGGCGCGACAGTTGGCCTGCTTGATGTTGATCCCGTGGTGCGAGAAGGCCCGGCTCATCTCGGCGAGCAAGCCGACGGTGTCGGTGGTGCGGACCTCCAGGGTGACCGGGCCGTCGATCTCCAGGCCCGACTCCCACGCGAGGTGGAGGCGGCGCTCGGCGATCCGTCCGAGCGCCTCGGGACAGCCCTCGACGTGGGCCGCGATGCCCTTGCCCGGGACGAAGTAGCCGATCAGCGGATCGCCCGGCAGCGGCGAGCAGCACGGCGCGAGCTGGATCATCGGCGCCCCGCTGGTGCCGGCCTCGATGCGCTCGCGCGTGACCAGCAGCGGCGAGCCCGGAGCGCCTTGCCCGGGGGCCAGGCGGCCGAAGCCCGGCAGCTTGGGCCCCGGCTTTTTGCCGGACATCCGCCGCAGCACGCGCTTGAACAGGTTGTCGTCCTCGTCGGCGACCGGCGCCAGCGCGTCGGCGACCACCGCCGGCGTGACCTGCCCGGCGCCCAGCGCCTCGTACAGGCCGTCCTCGCTGCGCAGATCCTTCGGCAGATCGAGGTCGGCGATCCGGCTAGCGATCTGCCCCTGGGCCTCGAAGTCGGCCAGCTTGCGCCCGCGCCCGGCCAGCTCCGTGTCGAGCAGGCTGCGGCCCAGAGCGCGCAGCCGGCCGCGCTCCTGCTGCCGCAGGTACTGCTTGATCCGCGCCTGCGCGCGCGAGGTCTGGCACATCTTGAGCCACTCCTTGCGCACCGCCGGGTTCGGCGTGGTGATGATCTCGATCGTGTCGCCCTGCCGCAGCTGATAGCGGAGCGGCACCATGTGGCCGTTGATCCGCGCGGCCGAGCAGTGGTTGCCGAGGTCGGTGTGGATCGCGAACGCGAAGTCGATCGGCGTGGCGCCGCGCGGGAAGGTGTGGATGTCGCCCTGCGGGGTGAACACGAACACCTCGTCGGCGAACAGGTCGGCCTTGACCGCGGCGATGAACTCGTGCGGGTCGGACACCTCGCCCTGCCAGTCCATCAGGCTCTTGAGCCAGGTCAGGTTCTGCCAGCCCTTCGAGCCCGCGCGGTCGCGGCGCCACTCGGAGACGATGCCCTTCTCGGCCACGTCGTCCATGCTCTCGCTGCGGATCTGCAGCGTCAGCCGGACGCCGTGGGCCATCACCGCGGTGTGCAGCGCCTGGTAGTGGTTCTGCCGCGGCAGCGCGATGTAGTCGCGGAAGCGGCCCGGCACCGGCGTGAAGCGGCCGTGGACCACCCCGAGCGCGGCGTAGCAGCCGGCGCGGTCGCGGGTGATGATGTGGAAGGTGACGAGGTCCGAGACCTGGTCGACGCCCTCGTCTTGCTCTTCGGACAGGCGGTAGACCTGGTACGGCCGGCGCACGCTGGCCCGCACGCTGGCCCGGCCGAACAGCCCCTCCGGCCACTCGACGCGCTCGTCCTCCGGCTGGTCGCTCGGCGCCGGCGCGACCTGTCCGGCCGGGGGCAGGAACGCGGCCTGCAACTCGGCCAGGCCGCGGGCCACGAACTCGGGCGCGCCGGCGAACAGGCCGTCGATCTTGCTCTGCACGCCGTCGTAGATGGCGGGCTCGAGGTAGCGGAAGGACAGGTCCTGCAGCTCGGTGCGGATCCACTGGATCCCGAGCCGGTTGGCCAGCGGCGCGTAGATCTCCATGGTCTCGCGCGCGATCCGCTGGCGCTTGTCGCCCGGCATGTGCTCGAGCGTCCGCATGTTGTCGAGCCGGTCGGCGAGCTTGACCAGCAGGACGCGGATGTCCTGGCTCATCGCCAGCAGCATCTTGCGGAAGCTCTCCGCCTGCTGCTCCTGGCGCGACAGGTACGGCACCTTGCCGAGCTTGGTCACGCCGTCGACGATGCCGGCGATCTCGCCGCCGAACTGCTCGGTCAGATCGAACACCGAGAGGTCGCTGTCCTCGACCGCGTCGTGCAGCAGCGCCGCGACCACGCTGCTGGTGTCGAGGCCGAGGCGAGCGATCGTCTCCGCGACCCGCAGCGGGTGCGTCAGGTACGGCTCGCCGCTCTTGCGCACCTGGCCGGCGTGGCACTTCTCCGCCAGCGCGAATGCCTTCTCGACCGCGCTCGTGTCGGTCACGCCGTGGACGCGCAGCTCGGCCAACAGGGTCGTCACGCTCGGCTCCGACGGCCGCTCACAGGCAGTCTCGCTCACGCGCCCTCCTTGCCGCCGCCGCGGGCGATGCCCAGCACCTGTTGCCCCGACAGCACGGCCTCGGCGGCGCTGCGCTGGCGCGCGCAGCGGTGGCCCTCGGCGATATAGATCGCCCGCAGCGCGGCGTAGGCGCGATCGAGGTCGTCGTTGACGATCACGTAGTCGTACTCGCCGTAGTGGCTGAGCTCGTCGCGGGCGACCCGCAGGCGGCGCTCGATGACCTCGGGCGCGTCGGTGTTGCGGCCCTGAAGTCGCCGCTGCAGCTCGCCGAGCGACGGCGGCAGGATGAACACCAGCACCACGTCGCCGGGGAAGCAGCGCCGCAGCTGGCGCCCGCCCTGGAAGTCGATGTCGAACAGCAGATCAGTGCCGCTGGCTAGCGCCTCGCGCACCAGCGAGGCCGACGTCCCGTAGTTGTTGCCGTGGACCAGCGCGTACTCGGCGAACTCGTCGCGCGCGGCCATCGCCGTGAAGGCGTCGCGGTCGACGAAGAAGTACTCGCGCCCGTGCAGCTCGCCGGCGCGCGGCGACCGCGTGGTGTACGAGACGCTGAACTGGATCTGCGCGAACTCGTCCCGCAGGCGCCGGCAGAGGGTCGTCTTGCCGGCTCCAGAAGGACTTGAAACAACGAGCAACAAACCTTTGTAATCACTCGACATTCTGAACCTGTTCACGAATGCGCTCCACGTCCCCCTTGGCGGCGATGACGAGCGCGGAGCCGGCGTGGCTCGTGATCTTGCTGCCGATCGTGGTCAGCTCCCGGAACAGCTCTTGCGCCAGAAAATCCAGGACCTTGCCCTGCCCGCCCTGGGCCGGGGCGTCGAGGGTCGAGCGCAGCTGACCGAGGTGGCTGTCGATGCGCGCGAGCTCCTCTTCAATGTCCCCGCGCTGGACCAGCGCGGCAACCTCCTGGGCCAGGCGCTCCGGCGGCGGCGGACTCACGCCGGCCTTCTCGCACAGCGCCGCGACCCGCTCGCGCAGGCGCGTCAGCAGCCGCTCCGACTCGCCGGCGCGGGCGGTCTGCAGCGCCTCGGTGTGGCCTCGCAGCGCCCCGGCGAGCTCGCGCAGCGCCGCCTCAAGGGCCGCGCCCTCCTGCTCGCGCATGGCGCACAGCGCATCGAGGGCCAGATCGACGAGGCCGTCGAGTTCGGCGGGCGCGGCGGACGGGGCCTCGCCCGCGCCGCTGCTGCGGGCCGCGAGCAGGCGCAGGACATCGAGCGCGGTGAACGGCGCCAGCGCGCCCGAGCCGATGGTCTGCGCGTGGACCTCGATCTGCCGCGCCTGCGCCAGCACCTCGGCGACCCGCTCGAGCTCCGCGGGCCCGAGCGCCGCGGCCCCGAGCGCGGCCTGCAGGTGGACGTAGACGTCGACGCGACCGCGACGCAGCCGGGCCTCGACCTTGCGCCGCAGCGCGTGTTCGGCCGCCGCGCCGAACGGCTGGCGGATCTTCACCTCGAGGAAGCGCTGGTTGACGGAGCGGAGCTCGACCCCGAGCCGCATCGGTTGTCCGGCGATCTCGGTGACGCAGCTCGTCGCGCCGAACCCTGTCATGCTGCGAAGCGGCACCTCTGCTCACTATCGCCTCCGCGGCCCCCGCCGCAAGTTGTGGAGGAAGCCGGGCCCGTCGCACCGACGCGTCGGTGCCGTGAGGATCGCCTGCAGGGCCCTCCAGGGGGCTACCGCGGGGGGCGCCCGAGCGCCTATGCTCCTGCCGGCGCATGGTCCGAGCTCGCGAGATCCCCGCCCGCGGACCGTGGGCCCTGTCGGCCGTCCTCGCCCTCGGCCTCGCCGTCCCGGCCCGCGCGGCCGGACCCTCCGCCTCGCCCGACCCCGGCGGTCCTGCCCCGGGCCCCGTCGTCGGCGCCGCGGCCCCCGCCGCCCTCACGACTGTCCCGGCGCGACCGGCTCACCCGCGCCTCAGCGAGCGGGTGCCCGTGCGGCGCTGGGCGATCGGCGTCGAGGGGGTCGGCCTGCAGATCCCGCCCCTGCGTCCGCGGGTCGTCGACCTCGACGCGCGCTACCTCGGCAACTCGGTCGCGGCGGGCGGAGTGGGCGCGCTGGGCCGCGTCCGGATCCGCCCGCCGATCGCCCTCGAGGTGGCGGTGCGCTCGGGCTCGGTGCGCTACCGCAGCGACAACGACCTGATCTCGCAGGACCTGCTGCTGGCCGAGTTCGGCGCCCTGCTCTTCCTCGCGCGCGGCGACATCGGCCACTTCGCCCTCGACGCCGGCGTCGGCGGCCTCGCGCACGCGATCCGCTACGAGCTGGAGGGCGGCCGCGCGGGCGCCCAGATCGTCGGCGCGTTCACCGTCC
Source organism: Nannocystis pusilla (assembly GCF_026626665.1). GTDB lineage: Bacteria > Myxococcota_A > Polyangia > Nannocystales > Nannocystaceae > Nannocystis > Nannocystis pusilla. Next base: position 2,419,976 of record NZ_JAPNKE010000002.1, on the reverse strand, counting down.
GGGTCGGCGCCGACCTCGAGCTGCTGCTCGGCCGCATCGCCCTGACCTTCTCGCTCCGCGGCTACGGGGTCATCACCGACCTGGCCCGCACTCGCGCGTCCGGCCCGCTGTTCGCCGGCGAGAGCGCCGCGCTGCGCCAGGCCCCGCTGCCGCGCCACCAGACCCACCTGCTGGGCTCGGCTGGCGTCTTGTACAGGTTCTAAAGGACATTCCCCAGCGGACATGCTCCCACGAGCATGTCGCAAAGGCCATCAGCCTTCGTCGCCCTGCTCGGCCTCGGCGTCGAAGCGGGCGAACATCTGCTCGAGCCCGCGGTAGCGCAGACCGGCCTCGTCGTCGTGGTCGGCGGCACCGGCGGCCGGCGCGGTCGGGAACAGGAGGTGAAGGAACAGGATCCAGGTCGCCATTTGCTTGCGCTCCTCGTGTTGACCCGCTAGTAGCAGCGTGTCGCACCCGCCTCAACAATTCGGCAATTCGGCGATTCGCGGCCGCAGGGAGCCGATTCAGCCGCGAATTCGCCGACCGGCCGCGATCCGCTCGATCCACATTCGCCGATCTCGCACCACGCCCGCGAGCGAGGGCCGCCGCGTCGAATTATTGACGCACGCGCCGTCCGCCCCGCGACGGGCCTCGCGTGACGCTCACGAGCGTCCCCCTCACGCGAGCGTTCACGTCACGCTTCCCCGCTCACGGCTCGCGGATCCACGAGTCGTCGGTGCGGCCCGGCGCGAAGCCGAGGCGATCGAGGCGCGGCAGGTCGTCGACGAACTGCACCCCGGTCAGCGTGCGCGACAGCAGCGTCACTGCCAGCGGCGCGTGCAGCACGATCGCGGGGCGCAGATCGGCGAGGCGCGCCGCGATCGCCTGCTTCGCGCGGTCGCGGTCGATCCGGGTCAGCGCGGACCGGTACGTGTCGATCGCCGCGTCGAGCGTCTGGTCGGCCACGCCGGTCAGGTTGTGCGCGCCGCGGCTGTGAAACCACGGGTACAGATCGACATCGGTGCCCGACGCCAGCCGCGCCAGCGCCACGCTGAACTTGCCGGCGCGCAGCAGGTTCGCCTGTACGTAAGGCCAGCGGCAGTCACGCTCGGCGCCTGCACTCCGAGCTGTTTCCACGCCCCACGCAGCGCGCGGGCGACCCCCGTCGCCAGCCCCGGGCTCGCGTCCCACGTCAGCGGCAGACGCAGCACCGCGCTCTGGCGCCGCCGAACCCCGCGCTCGTGGATCCACCCGAGCTCGGTCAGAATCGCGTCCGCCGCCGCGCGTCCGTCGGCGTCGGCCGTCGCGGTCGGCGGCGTCATCAGCGGCCCGAGCCCGGCCTCGCCGTCGCGGCCCTCCGCGAGCGCCACCAGGTCGATCGGCGCGGGCGCGTGGAGATCGACCGGCGCCGTCACCGGCAGCCCGGGCAGCCCGTAGACCTGCAGCGCCAGCTCCCCGCGCGGCGCCGCGAGGTCGAGCGCCGCGCGCATCCGCGGCCCCGACTGCGGCCCCTCGCGCAGGTTAAAGAGGAGCAGATCGAAGCGGGCCGGGCTGACCAGGTATGCGGCGAAGCGCGTCGCCATCGCCGGCTTCGCCAGCTCCTTGGGCACGTGGATCGGCGCCACCTCGGCGAGCACGTGGACCTCCGCACGGCGCAGGGCCGTCAGCGCCGCCGCGCCGTCGTCGATCGCTCGCAGCACGATCCGCCCCGCCAGCCCCGGCGCCTTGCTCGTGCGCTCGAGCATCAGGTGGACGTCGTCGCCGGCCACGAAGCGGAACGGCCCCGAGCCGATCGGCTGATCGGCCTGGGCCACGCGGCCGCGCGGCACGATCTTGATCGCCGCGATCTTCTCGAGCACCAGCGGGTCGTCGTGTTCGAACACCAGGCGCAGCCACCGGCCTGAGCTGTCCTTCGGGCCAGATGGCGGTCCCTCGGCCGCCACCGCCGCGCGCAGCCCGTCGAGGCCGTGGCGCTGGCGCAGCCCCTGCCCGCGCGGGCCCAACCATTGATTGACGCTGAGGAGCGCGTCCTCGCGCGTCACCGGCGAGCCGTCGTGGAACTGCGCGCCCTCGCGGAGGTGGCACACCACCCCGCGGCCGGCCGGGTCGTGGTCGACCTCGCAGCGGTCCGCGAGCGCCATCTCGATCCAGGGGGCGCTGTCCCCCTGGCGTCGCACGAGGCCCTCGAACAGCAGGTCGTCGACCACGCGCTGGCCCCACGGGTCGAGCTCCGTGAACGGGTCAAGGGTGGCGGGCAGGCGGCGCACCGCCACGACCACCGTGTCTTCGGCGGAAGGCGAGATCACCGGGGTCTGCGGACGGACTTCGCTCGGACCCTCTGCGGGGGCCGGCTCCGCGGGCGGACTGCCGCAGGCGCCCGTGAGCGCGAGGCACGCCGCCGTCAGAGATCGCAGGAGGGCCTGCTTGCCCCGCTCTCGGTCTTCGGCGGCGGACCGGGAGTGGGGCCGCCACCTGCGCGCGTGGGGCCCGGGCGTCGCTCGGCGATTGCACCCCCATCGTCTACCAAACGGCCCGAGCACTTGAAACTCCGCGCGTGCGCGTGATACAGCCAGGATTGTCGGCCTTCCCCCGCGGGAGGGCTCGGAGGACGACGCTCCCGATGATGCGCTCTGCTTCTACGCTCCTGATCACGACCGCACTCTGCATGGCTCCATGGGGCTGCGGAGGCGAGCCGGCCCCCAAGGTCAAAAAGTCCCAGGAGGACGAGGGACCGTCGGCGGCGGACAACGTCAAGTTTGAACTCCCGCCCCCGCCCGACTTCGACGAGGGCAAGGTCGCCGAGAAGTGGGAGGACGGCGCCTGGTCGATCTACGGGCTGCGCAAGGAGCTCGAGGAGAACGTCAAGATCGGCGACGCCGGCCAGGAGATCGAGCTCAAGGGCTTCGTCCAGGACATCTACGAGCCGCCGGTCTGTCCGGAGGGCGAGAAGTGCCCGGTCGGCAAGCAGCCCCACATCTGGATCACGGACAAGGCCGACGAGAAGGGCAAGAAGCGGGCGATGATGGTCGTCGGCTACCGCTTCACGATCCCCGACTACGACGCCAAGCGGTGGGAGAAGGTCCCCGACGTGGTGTTCGAGAAGGGCAAGCAGTACACCTTCAAGGGCAAGTTCAAGCGCTTCTCCGACCAGGGGTTCGCCGACGCCCGCGGCCTGCTCGACTTCACGTACTACAAGGCCATCGACCCGACCACGGGCACCGAGGGTTGGATCGCGCCGAAGGCTGCGGCCTGGCACCCGATCGAGCTGCTCCGCGTCGAGGAAGAGCAGCGCAAGTTGGTCGAGAAGGTCAACAAGGGCAACAAGAAGGGCAAGTGAGGCTCGCCGTGCACAAGATCTTCCTGGGCTCGCTCCTCAGCTTCTCTCTCGCCGTCACGGTCGGCGCCTGTCGGGCGCCCGAGGCCGGGTCGTGCGAGGAATCCGGGAGGTCCGCGGCAGCTGCGACGGCAACAACGCCTTCGCGTACGAGCCGGTCAACTACGACCTGTGCAACAACGTCGACCCGGAGTGCAAGGAGTTCTACGACTGCGCCGCCGCGTTGGCGTGCGTGCCCGATCCGGACTTCACGTGGATCCTCGGGCGGGAGAACGTCGACGCCAAGGTCGGCGGCAAGGCGTGCATCCCTCGCAGCCAGGACCCCGAGTGCGGCAAGAAGTGCTGCCCGATCGAGTCCTACCGCACGCTGTGCCCGCAGCCGGAGGACAAGGAGTGCACGGACGACGACCTCCGGGTCCCCCAAGAGGAAGACGAGGACGAGTAGTCCCGCAGCCTCCGCGACGCGCCTGAGGGCGGCCCCGGCATTCCCGCTGCGGCCGCCCTCGCCGTTTGGCGGCCCCGGCATTCCCGCTGCGGCCGCCCTCGCCGTTTGGCGGCCCCGGCATTTTCGCTGCGGCCGCCCCCGCCGTTTCCCGGCCCCGGCATTTCGCTGCGGCCGCCCTCGCCGTTTCGCCCTCAGCTCGCGGCGACCATGTCTTTTCGGCGCTCGTCTTCTCGTTCTGCGATGACCCGGGCGGCAGCCATCGCTCGCTTGTCGGTCACGCCTCCTGGCGCTCATGACCTCTCGGTCTGCGATGGCGCCTCGTGGCGACCATGCCCCCTCGCTCTGCGACGGCGTCCGCGTGGCGACCATGCCCCCTCGCTCTGCGCCGGCGCCCTCATGGCGACCATGACCTCTCGCTCTGCGACGACGCCCTCGTGGCGCTCATGCCCTCTCGCTCTGCGACGGCGCCCTCATGGCGACCATGACCTCTCCGCGCTGCGGTCGATGCTCCGACCGCCTCGCTAGCCCTTCGTCGCCTCGCGTCCCGACCGCTTCACGCCTCGCTTCAGCGCGCGCTGCGACGACGCTTCGCCGGCGCGACCGTGGCGTTGCGACCACGACTGCGAGCGCCCGCGGCCTGCTCGACTTCACCCCTCGCGCGGAGCGGTTGCCCCGCGGCCGCGAGACGTGCAACGCTCGCAGGGACCGGTCCAGTGAGGCTCACCGTGCACAGATTCTTCCTCGTCACCGCGTTCGCGTTCGCCGCTGCCTTCACCTTCGGAGCCTGCACCGCGCCGGAGGTCGAGTCGTGCGAGGAGTTCAAGGATGCACGCGCCGCGTGCGACGCCAAGAACGGCAGCGACACGAGCGGTGAGGACAAGGACGCCAACCTCTGCGACTCCGTCGACGCCGAGTGCAAGGAGTTCTACGACTGCGCCCGGCAGCAGGAGTGCGTCGAGGTCGGCGGCGTGTTCCGCCTCGACTACGCCAAGATCTGCACCATGCCCGAAGGCAAGGAGTGCACCGAGATCGCCGCCGGCGGGTGACGACTCGCGCGTGCTGCCCCCCCGCGGGCTGAGACGGTCACCTCGCTCCAGACAGCGACGGCTCACGCAGCGAGCCGCCCTCGGCAGCGAGTGACTCACAAGCCCGCCGCGAACCGACGCGCGCCGGCTTCCCCGCCGCTCAGCGACGTTCGGCCGCCTCGGCCGCGTAGTACCAGTCGGCCCCGCGCAGGCGCACCCACGCGGGCGTCTCCTCGATCGTCGGGCCGACCTCGATCGTCACCGTCGCCGCTCCGGGCCGGAGGATCTTCGCCGTCGTCGGCTCACCGCGCGGCTCGCCCTGGACCAGGCGCACCGCCCGGAACGACTCCCAGCCCGGCAGCCCCGCCAGCAGCGTCGGATCGCCGGACGTCGACCACGTCGCCTCCTCGACCCCCTCGCGCGTGGCCGTCGCCGAGCCTGTCCCTGAGGACAGCTCCACGCGGCGCGCCTGTCCCAGCCAGAAGCGCAGCGGGTCCGAGTACAGCAGATCGTCCGACAGCGCCGAGCAGGTCGACTTCGGCAGCAGCGCCGCGCGCGGCTGGCCTGGCACGTGGGCCACGCAGTCCGGGTGCAGCTCCAGCGTCGCCGCCTCGCTGCCCGTCCGCTCGACGCGGATCGTCCGCAGCGGCGCCGTCAGCGGGCGATCCGTCCACACCTCGGCGCGGGCCGCCTGCAGCCCCGCCAGCATCGCCTCGAGCCGGACCTCGTCGAGCGCAGCCGCTCCGTCGGGGTGGACCGGCGCGTCGAGTCGCCACACCCCGAGGTCGAGGCGCACGCTCTGGCGCACCGCATCGCTCCCGCGCCCGGGCAGGATCTCGAGCTCGCGCACCTCACCTGTCCCGAAGGACAACAGCCTGCGCTCCGCGAACGTCTCCCGGGTGAACGCCAGCGCCAGCGGCTCCTCGCGGGCCACCACCAGCGGCGGCGCCTCGTCGCGCCGGCAAGCCAGCGGCACCCCCTCGGCCGGCCCGCAGCGCAGCCGCAGTCGCTGACTGCTGTCCGACTCGATCGTCAGATCCACCTCGGGCAAAAACCCCGTGAGCGGCCGCGCCGGCAGCTCGACCGGCGCCTGCTGCAACGTCGTCCACCAGCGGAACACCTCCGGCTCCGCGACCTCGTGCAGCGCCCCGTCCTCCTCGACCACCCAGCCGCCGCCCAGGCGACGCAGCCGGCGACGCTCCGGCGCCTCCATCTGCACCGCCAGCACCCGCCCGTAGGCGTACGGCGCCAGCTGAGGCTCGACCAGCCCACCATCGGGATCGTCGATCGGCCACGGCGCGTCGATCTCCGCCTCCACGCAGCCGCGCGTCCCCGCTCCGCGGTCCACCACGACGCGCCCCGGCTGCCCCGGACACGGCGGCCCCAGCCGCACCTCCCAGCGCCTGCCCGATCGGTCCTGTACTTCCAGCCAGGGCGAAACGGGCAGCTCGGCGGCCTCCGCCGGCGCCGGCTCGAACTCCGCCGCGACGATGCGATCGAGGCGCAGGGCCACCGCCGGCTCCGCCAGGATCTGCGGCGACGCGCCCGTCACCACGCGCCACAGCGAGTCCGCCCCGCGCGCCAGCTCCAGCGGCCCCACGCGCACCGCCGCCGCCTCGCTGGCCTCGATCGGCACCAGCCGCCGCGACAGCCACGCCGACGCCGGCTGGGCCAGCGCCGCCGCCAGCTCCGGCTCGACCACCCACGACCCTGCGCCCGCGATCGTCCCGTAGTCCCCGACCCCGTCGCTGGCCGCCCCGTGCAGCGTCAACGCCGCGCGCCGGCCGTCGACCTCGACCGCGATCTCCCCGCGCACAGGCCCCAGCGCGCTGTCCTCGGCCACTGCGCGCAAGGTCGTCGCCATCCGCAGCGAGCTCCACAGCCCGGCCAGCCCCTCCGCGTCGGCCGGCCCCAGCGGCGCCTCGCCGACGATCACCGCGTGCTGCCCGTTGTCCGCCGGCGTCAGCGTCACCGGCGGCTGCCCGGCCTGCGCCAAGGTGATCGTCGCTCGCGCCAGCTCCGATTCGCCCAGCTCCGGGAACACCCGCCGGGCCGCCGACTGGGCGCTGTAGATCGTCGGCGCCGCCGGCCCCCCGGCCCACGGATCGAAGCGGAGCAGCGCCGCGCTGGCGATCGCCGTCGCAGTCAGCGCCATCGTCAACGGCCGCGGCCGCCACGAAGCTGCCCGCAAGAACATGTCTTTTAAAACATGTCCCTTCATACACGCCGCCTCCACGACGCCGGCTGGCGGCGAACATCTGCCCGAGCGGACATGTTCTTTACAGCATGTCCCTTCATGCCCGCCGTCTCCCCAGCGTCGGCAAGCGCCGCACACCTGCCCCAGCGGACATGTTTTCTACAGCATGTCCCCTCACGCCCGCCTCCAGCACCAGCCGCGCACCCGAGGCTGTCCATGAGGACATGTCTTTACAGCATGTCCCTGCACGCCCGCCTCCAGCACCATCGGCGCTCCCGTGGCTGTCCATGAGGACATGTCTTTTAAAACATGTCCCTTCATACCCGCCGCCTCCACAGCACCCACAGCCCGAGCACCGCCCCGAAGCCCGGCAGGCCGACCAGGCACATCCACACCATCTGCGCCAGCTGGTCCTCCTGCAGCACCAGCTTGACGTGCTCGCGCGGCCGCGGCCGCAGCCCGAGCAGCGCGTCGCGTTCGCTGAGCCAGCCGACCGCGTTGAGCAAGAAGTCGCGCCCGCGGTCGTACACCACGTCTTCGCGGAGCAGCGCGTTGAGGGCGAAGTCGGCCGAACCGACCACGATCATGCGCGACCCGCCGAGCTCCGCCGCCGCCGCGATCGGCACCGGCCCCTCGCGGTCGACCGCCGGATCGAAGCGCGGCGCCTCGCCGCGGGTGAACGCCAGGATGTCCGCCTCCGCCCAGCCGCGCTCGCTCGTCTGGATCAGCGTCGTCGCCGGCGGCTCCACCGTCAGCTCGCGCACCTGCAGCAGCGAGATCGGCTGCCCCACCAGCCGCGCCGTCGCCGGATGGTCGCCCCACCCCTCCTGCAGCGTGAACGCCAGGAACGGCGTCGCCCCGGCCATCGGCGACGGATCGACCACCACCCGCTCGCCGAAGCGGATCCCCCGCTGCGCCGTCAGCTCCTCGAGCCCGTTCGGCGCCAGCCCGCTGCTCCCGCGCAGGATCACCGCGCCCGCCAGCAGCAGCACATCGCCGCCGCCCGCCACGAAGCGCTCGACCTCCTTCACGTGCTCCGGCGGCAGCGGCCCCTGCGGCCCGCCCACCAGCAGCACGTCGCAGCCCGTCAGCCCCTCCGGCCCCGACAGGTCGGCGATCCGCACCGTCAGCCCCGCGTCGGTCAGCAGGTCGCGCAGGTGCGCGTAGCCGCTGTACGGCTCGAGGCTGTCGAGCGCCGGCTCGCCGTGCCCCTGCGTCGCGCACACCACCACCCGGCGCGCGTCGGTGACCGCGAGGAACTTGCCGAGCAGCGCCTCCTCGCCGCGGAACTCCTTCACCCGCGGCCCCGTCACCTGTACGTCGGGACCTGTCGCGAAGGACACCAGATCGGTCGGCAGCAGATGCGCCTTGCGCAGCCCCGCCCCCTGGCCCGAGCGGATCAGCACCACCCCGTCGGCCAGCTCGCGGCCGGTCAGCGCGTAGTCGCCGATCGCCGCGCTCGCCTCCTGATGATCGCGGTCGGGGTCGACGAAGCGCACCCGCAGGCGCTCCGGCGCCGCCGTCGTCATGCGGGCCAGCACCTCGCGCAGCTCCGCCTGCAGCGGGTTCGGCCGACCGCCGCCGATCGTCGAAGGCACGATCACCGTCACCTCGACCGCCGCCGGCAGCCCCGCCAGCACCTCGCGCGCGCGCTCGCTGAGCGAGTACACGTGCCCACCCGTCCAGTCGCCGCGCTCCGCGTGCCGGCTCGCCAGCACCGCCGAGTTCGCCAGCGTGAACGCGGCCAACCCGACCTGCACCGCGTGCTCGAAGCGCCGGCGCGGGCTCACTGCCACCACCGCCGCCAGCAGCAGCGACGCCGTCGCCGCCAGGTGGAGGTACAGCCAGCGCGGATCGACGATCCCCTGCGCCAGCTCCTGCATCATCGTCAGCAGGCTGGTCGCCTGGATCGCCCGGCTCGCCGCCTCGGACTGCACCTGTCCTTCGAGGAGGCCGCTCATCACCGCGATCGTGCACACCACGAACGTCATCACCGCCGCCGCCAGCTGGCTGCGGGCGATCGCGCTGGCCAGCAGCCCCACCGCCAAGAAGCTCGCGCCGACCAGCCCGACCCCGAGGTACCCCGCCAGCACCGGCCCCGCCTCCGGCCGCGCCCCCGCGCCCATCAGCAGCACGTAGAACGCCGCCGTCGGCAGCCACAGCGCCGCGTAGAACGCGTACGCCCCGACGAACTTGCCGGCCACCAGCTGCCCCGGCGACAGCGGCGCCGTCAGCAGCGCCTCGAGCGTCCCCAGCCGCCGCTCCTCCGCCACCAGGCGCATGCTCAGCGCCGCGCAGATGAAGATCACCGGCAGCCAGAACAAAAAGAAGCTGCCGCCGAAGTAGAACTGCATCACCGGCCCCGGCGCCGCCAGCGGGTCGTTGAGCACGCGCAGCAGCAGCGCGAAGTTGTAGCCCTGGTTGAGCAGGAACAGCGTCGCCACCAGGTACGCCAGCGGCGTCACGAACAGCGACAGCAGCTCCTTGCGCGCCACGTGCCACGCCCCGCGCGCCCACCAGCCGAGCCCGCTCACGCCTCACCTCGCCCTTCGGACATGTCCTTCAGGCCATCCGATTCGCCGCTCGTCAGGCGGTAGAACCGCTCCTCGAGGCTGCGCCGGCCGATCTCGAGCTGCACCGGCGGCACCCCGACCTGCAGGCTCGCCCGCCCGAGCGCCGCCGCCAGCGCCTCCGCCTCGCCCGCGTCGGCGCAGCGGACCCGGGCGCGCGAGCCGGCGCCGTCGGCCACCGGCCCCTCGACCTGCGGACCGCCGGCTCCGGCCAGCGCCAGCACCTCCGCCGCGCGCCCGGGCGGCCCGTCCCAGCGCACCAGCACCTCGCTCGCCCGCAGCGCCTCGGCCACCGACTCGTCGGCCACGCAGCGGCCCTGGGCCAGCACCACCACGCGGTCGCACAGCGCCTCGACCTCCGCGAGGATGTGCGACGAGAAGATCAGCGTCTGCCCGCCGCCGAGCGACTTGAGCATCGCCCGGATCTCGAGCACCTGGTTCGGATCGAGCCCCACGGTGGGCTCGTCGAGCACCACCAGCGGCGGCGCGCCGAGCAGCGCGTCGGCGATCCCGACCCGCTGGCGATAACCGCGGGAGAGGTGCGCGATCGGCCGCTCCAGCATCTCGCCCAGGCCCGTCTGCTCGGCCACCCGGCGGATCTCCGCCGCCCGCGCGCCTCGGCACCCGCTTGATCGCCGCCCGGAAGTCCAGGTGCTCGCGCACCCGCAGCTCGACGTACAGCGGCACCTGCTCGGGCAGGTAGCCGACCTGCTCGCGCACCTGCAGCGACTGCGACGACGCGTCGAGCCCGGCCACCGACACCTTCGTGTCCGGGCCCGCCTGCACCGGCAAGAACCCGCACACGATCCGCATCAGCGTCGACTTCCCGGCCCCGTTCGGCCCCAGGAGCCCCACGCGCTGGCCCGGCGCCACGCGGAACGACACGTCGCGCAGCGCCGGCGCGGCCGCCCCCGGGTAGCGGTGCGACAGGTGGTCGACCGCGAGCGACGCCGGCGCGCGGGTCATCGCTTCGTCGCCGGCGCCCCTGCGCCCTGCTGGCCCTTGCCCGCGCTGGCTCCGGCGCCGGACTCGGCCGAACCGCCGCTCGCCCCTGCGCCCGCGCCCGACTCGCGCTTGCCGTCGCCCGCGCTGGGCCCGGCGCCGGACTCGGCCGAACCGCCGCTCGCCCCTGCGCCCGCACCCGACTCGCGCTTGCCGTCGCCCGCGCCCGCCGCACCTGCCCCTTGAGCGCTGTCCTTCAGGTCCTGTCCCTTCGCACCTGCCCCCTGGGCAATGTCCTTGGGGTCCTGTCCCTTCGCACTTGCCCCCTGGGCAATGTCCTTGGGGTCCTGTCCCTTCGCACCTGCCCCCTGAGCCACATCACCCGCGGCCGTCCCCTCGGCCGGCGCCGGCCAGGCCGCGACTCGAGCGGGTCGCGCTCGATCTCCTGGACCGCCCACAGCATCGCCGCCTTCGCCTCCGGGTGCGCCTCCTTGGCTGCGGCTTCGGTCAGCGCCGCCTTGTAGCCGGTCAGCCGCTGGCTGCCCATCGCCTCCGCCAGCGCCTGGCGCACGACCGGGTCCGGCTCGCGCGAGAGCGCGTAGAGCAGCGCCAGCCCCGTCCCGTTGTCGCGGGCCGGGATCAGCGCCCGCGCGCACGCGGCCCGCTGATCGACCGGCATCACGTACGTGCCGTCCTTGTTCTGCAGCGTCAGCCCGTCGATGAGCCCGCGGCGCCGCATCTCGTAGGCCGCGTAGGCCTTCGTCGCCTCCTCCGTGCGCCCCGCCTTGACGTTCACCTCACCGAGCAGCAGCCACGCCTCGAGGTCGTCGGGGTCGTCCTTCACCACCGCCTCCTGCTCGGGGATCGCCGCCTCGAACTGCCCGTCGGCCGCCAGCGCCAGCGCCAGCACTCGCCGCGGCTCGATCTCGTTCGGCAGCAGCGCCAGAGTCTGGCGGTAGAACGAAATGGCCGTCCGCCGATCGCCCGCGCGCTCGTGCAGCGTCCCCAGCAGCAGGCTCGCGTTGGCCCGCAGCGGCGCGTCGCTCGCGTTGTCGGCGATCTCGCGCAGCCCCGGCCCGAGCTCGGTCACGATCCGCTGCGGCCCGTCCTTGTCCTCGGGCAGCAGCGCCGCCATCCGCTCCTTCGCCTGCAGGTACAGCTCGGCGCGCGACTCGTCGGTCGGCCCCGCCTTCACCTCCGGGGCGGCCTTCCCCTCGGCGCGCGGCTTCGGCGGGGGCGCCGGCGGCAGCCCCTCCCCGCAAGCACCGAGTCCCAGGAGCACCGCCGCGCACAACCACGCCGAAACTGTTCGCATGGCCACGGGACAACGCCCTCGCCGACTCGGTTCCCGCGCGCCCGTTCGCTGCTGCACGCCGGAAAGGTGCCACAGGTCCCGCCCCTTGAACACCCGCCCGCGCATCGCCCCCTCGACTCCGGCGACCGTCCCTCGCGCCAGCGAAGGCCGCAGCGACTCGCCGATCTCGACCGCGAACCTGCCGAGCGACCGGCGACCTCGAAGCAGCATCGACCTCGGCGGCCGCAGTGAGAACCGCCGAGCTCGCGTTCAGCCGAGCACGCGCCGCGGAACCGCGGGTGCGTCTCCTCGGGCGCAGCCAGCACCGCCGCGATCGCGTCGGCGATGTCCAGCGCCACCGCCCCCACCACCAACCGTTCGCCCGCCACCCCGTGCACATGCACCCCCGCCGTCGCGGCGGCCCACGGCGACAGCCCGCGGCCGAGCAGCGCCGCGATCGCTCCGGCCAGACAGTCGCCGCTGCCCGCGGTCGCCAGGGCCGGCCCGCCGCTCACGCACACGCCCAGGCGCGAGCCCTCGGCCACCAGCGTCCCTTCGCCCTTCAGCACCACCACCGCGCCCGTCACCGTCGCCAGCGACCGCGCCGCCAGCGGTCGATCGGCCTGCACCCGCGCCGCGGTCCACGTCTCACCTGTCCTCGCGGACAGCAAGCGAGCCGCCTCCGCCGGGTGCGGCGTGATCACCCGCGGCATCGCCGATCGCGCCCCGATCTCGGCCAGCGCCGACGCATCCCACACCGCCGCCCGCCGGTCTTCCAACCATAATTCCGCCAGCCCCGCCCGGTCCGCCTCGCGCACCAAGCCTGGCCCGACCACCAGCACCTTCGCCGCCGGCACCGGCTCGGCGCCGCGGGGCTGCACCATCAACTCCGGCCGGTGCGCCAGCAGCTGCGCCTGCGCCGCGATCGTCGGTGGCGATCGTCACCAGCCCCGCTCCGGCCCGCAGCGCCGCCGCTCCGGCCAGCACCGCCGCCCCCGGCGTCCCCGCCGAGCCGCCGACGATGCCGACGTGCCCGCGCTCCCCCTTGTGCGAACCCGGTTTCAGCCCCGCGATGCTCCTGGCCACTTCGCACGGATCGATCAGACATGTCTCATCCGACATGTCCTGAGAGACAATCCCGATGTCGGCCACCACCACCTCGCCGGAGGCCGCGCGTCCCGGCGTCACGTGCAGCCCCGGCTTCGAGCGGACGAACGTCACCGTGCGGTCGGCCGCGAACACCGGCCCGGGCGCGGCCCCCGTGTCGGCGTCGAGCCCGGTCGGGATGTCGATCGAAAGCTTCGGCCCCGAGCGCGCGTTGGCCCACGTCACCGCCGCCACGAACGGCTGGCGCAGCGGCGGCGCGGCCCCCGTCCCGAGCATCGCGTCGACGATCAGCGCCTCCGCCTGCCCCTGCGGCAGCCCGCGCTCGATCGGCACCCCCAGCTTCTCGGCCAGGGCCACCTGCTCGGCCAGCTCCGGGCTCATGCGTTCGCTCAGCAGGAACGCCCGCGCCGGCACCCCCCACCCGTGGAGGATCCGCGCCACCGCCACCCCGTCGCCGCCGTTGTTGCCCGGCCCGCACAGCGCCCACACCGGCAGGTCCCCGCGCATCGCCAGCGCCTCGCGGGCGCAGCACAGCGCCGCCCGCTCCATCAACACCGGCGACGGCGCCCCCAGCTCCACGATCGTGTGGCGATCGGCCGCCGCCGCCTGACTCCTCGTCCACAGCGTCGCCCAGGCGCGCGTCATACCCGGCAGGATAACCCGTCTGCCCCGCGCGGGCGAGCGCTGGCCGCCGTGCAGGCGAATCACATGTCTCGAAGGTCATGTCCTTGCGAGCGCGCTCCTCGGCCACGGGCGCCGTCCTGGCCGACCGGGGCCCGTTCTCCTCGGCCCCGCGGGGTCTCTGTCCTCGCTGCCCGAGCCCTTCTACATCGTTCGCGTGGCGGGTCCCATCCTTGCCGACCGGGCCCGTTCCTGCCATTCTCGGCCGCGATGGGCGTGGACTCTCGTCGGACCGCGAGCGCGATCGTTCGGCTGCCCGCGCTCGCCGTGCTGCTCGTCTGCCCGGCTTGCATGTCCTACGGCCCGCCCGTGCGCAGCCCCGGCTACGGCGCTCCCGGCCGGATCCGCCAGGGTCAGCTCGAGCTCGGCGGCGCCGTCGCGCACCCGGGTCGCCCCGGCAGCGGCGGCCCGTTCATCGGCTACGGCGTACGCGACTGGGCCAGCGTCGAGGTCGGCGCCGACTTCTCGTTCCGCCAGTGGGCTCTCGGCTACCTCGGCGGTCGCTTCACCTACGCGCCCCGTCGCGACCGCAAGCTCCACGGCGCCCTCGACGGCAAGCTCGGCGTCGGCGGCGGCGTCGGCGGCCGCTTCTACTGCCCTGACTCTCCGTGCGCCGACACCCGCGGCTGGACCGAGCGCGCCGCTCTCGGCGGCTACGTCGGCGGCGGCGCCGGCTACCACTTCAGCTTCTTCGCCCTCTACGCCCGCGGCCGCCTGCAGGCCACCGCCGCCGAGGGCCTGCCCTCCACCCTGTTCGGCTCCCTCCACGGCGGCATGCAATTCCGGATCGCCCGCCACGTCGACATCTTCGCCAGCGGCGGCCTGTTCGGCCTCCACAACCGCGAGGGCCGCGAAATCAGCCCCTACTGGGACGTCGGCCTCTCGGTCTACTTCGACGTCGCCCGCCGCAAGCAGCGGCCCGCCGCGCGCTCGCCGTTCCGCATGTCCTTCTAAACATGTCCGAAAGGACATACATGCCTCCAGCCCGCCGGACGCCCCGCGCGGCCGCTACCTGCCCGGCTCGACCTCTGCTACGCTGATCGTGGCATGGGCGAACCGCGGCGCCAGCCCCCCGACCCGCTGACGGTCGACGAGTTCCTGGCCATCCCCTGGCCGGAAGGCGCCCGCCACGAGCTCCACGACGGCCACGTCGTAGCATCGCCCCCGGCGATGCGCGCGCACCAGAGTCTCGTCACGGCCCTCGCTCATGCCATCGGCCGCATGCTCGCGGACGGTTCCGACCTCCTCACCAGCGCTGGCCTCGTCCCAGCCGCCGGCCGCGACACCTGCTACCAGGTCGACCTGCTCGTCACCTGCGAGCCGCCCGAGCCCCGCCAGCGCACGATCCACGCCCCGATCCTGCTCGTCGAGGTGCTGTCTGCAAGCACGCAGGCGATCGATCGCAACCGCAAGCTGCCCGACTACCGCCAGCTCGCCAGCGTCCAGGAGGTCGTGCTCGTCGACAGCGAGGCCATGCACGTCGAGCTCTACCGCCGCTTCGAGGGCACGCGCTGGCTCAGCGAGATCTTGCGCGACCCGACCGACATCCTCCACCTCGACAGCGTCGGCCTCGATCTCGCGCTCGCGGACCTCTACCGCCGCGTCGTCTTCCCCGCCGAAGAAGCCGCCGGCTGACCTGTCCCGAACACCAGGTCGACACGCCATGGGTCACCCACAGCCGAAATCTTCCACGCTCGTCACTCTGGCCGATTTCTACGCGCTCACGTGGCCCGACGACCTCCGCCGCGAGCTGCACGACGGCCAGATCGTCGCCATGGCCCCGCCGAAGAACGCCCACGGGACCCTCGTGATCAACCTCGGCGCCGCCCTCAAGGCGGCTCTCCGCGGTCGTCGTCCCTGCCGCGTCCAGACCGAGGCCGGCATCCTCCCGCCCACGCGCGAGCACTCCTACTACCAGGCCGACCTGCTCGTCACCTGCGAACCCTCGCGCCCGGGCGAGCGCGACGTCGCCGCGCCGCTGTTCGTGTGCGAGGTCCTGTCGGAGAGCACCGAGCTCTTCGATCGCCGGTGCAAGGTCCCCGAGTACCGGGCCATCGCCAGCGTGCGCGAGGTCTTGCTCGTCGACAGCGAGCGCATGTTCGTCGAGTTGCACCGTCGCCTCGACGAGCGTCGCTGGCTCACCGAGATCTTGCAGCGCCCGCACGACGAGCTCGCTCTCGAGACCGCCGGCGTCAAGCTCGCGCTCGTCGACCTCTACGAGGACGTCGCGCTGCCCGCCGCCAACCTCGAGCTCCCCCTCTGACCTGTCCTCAAGGCCAGCCCCTCCCCCCTGGCCGCCCCTGCGAGCAAGCGCACGCGCCTCGCCGCTCGCCTTCCTTTCTCGTACAATCCGCCCGCCATGCCCGCCCCATTGCGCGCCTGTGCGGTCTCGTTCCTCAACGCCTGGCCGCTCGTCCAGCCGCTCGTCGGCCAGCACCTCTCCGCCGACAAGATTCCGCGCCACCCGGACGGCACCCCGCTGTTCGACCTCAGCCTCGTGCTCCCCAGCGAGTGCGCGCGGCGCTGGAGACCGGCGAGTGTGACGTCGCCCTCGTCCCGGTCGCCGCTTGCGCCGCGCACCCCGAGTGGGAGGTCGTGCCCGAGGTCGGCATCGGCTGTCGCGGGCCGGTGCACTCGGTCCTGTTGGTCTCCGCCGTCCCCTTGCCGCAGATCGAGCGGATCTACCTGGACGCCGCCTCGCGGACCTCCGTCGTCCTCGTGCAGCTGCTCCTGCGCGCCCAGGGCATAAGCCCCGAGTGCGTCCACGCCCCGCACCGCGAGGGCGCCGGCCTCGTCCGGGGCACCCACGCCGCCCTCGTGATCGGCGACGCCGCCATGGCGCTGCACGACCGCTTCCCGCACGTCTTCGACCTCGGCGCCATGTGGCTGGCCCAGACCGGCCTCCCGTTCGTGTTCGCCGTCTGGGCCGCGCGCCCCGGCCTCCTCACGCCCGCCCACGTCACTGCCCTGCAGGACGCCCGCGCCTACGGCCTCAAGCACGCCGAGGAGCTCGCCCACGCCTTCCGCGAGCAGCAGCTGCAGGCCGGCCTGCCCGCGCGCGACCTCCTCAGCGACAACGCCTACGCCAACTACCTCCGGCGGGCGATCCGCTACGGCCTCTCCACCAAGGAGCGCGAGGGCGTCGTCGAGTTCCTCTCGCGGGCCACCGCCGCCGGGCTCCTCACGATCCCCGGCCACGACCCCGAGGATCCGGTCCACATCCGCTTCGCCGGCGGCGCCGCGCCCGAAGCGCTGGTCGCCGCCCGCCGACCGCGGCCGCCGCTCGCGGCCGACGAGTTGCTCGCGCGTGCCGCCGCCGGCGGTCGCCTCGACCTCGCCGAGGGCATCTTCCTCTACGAGCACGCCGACCTCATGGCGCTCGGCGCCGCCGCCGACGCGCGTCGCGCCGCGCTCCATCCCGAGGGCGTCGTCACCTACATCATCGACCGTAATGTAAACTATACAAACGTGTGCGTAACGCGTTGTAAGTTCTGCAATTTTACACCCCGCCCGGCGGCCGCGGCGGCTACGTCCTGAGCCGCGAAGAGCTCGCCCGCAATTCCGCGAGACCGAGGAATGGGCGGCGTCCAGATCCTCCTGCAGGGCGGCCTCAACCCCGAGCTCGGGCTCGAGTGGTACGAGGACTTCTTCCGCTGGACCAAGGCCAACTTCCGCCTCGCGTTGCACGCGCTGTCGCCGACCGAGATCATCCACATCGCCCAGCTCGAGGACTTGCCGATCCGGGACGTCCTCGTCCGGCTGCGCGCGGCCGGCATGGACTCGTTGCCGGGCGGCGGCGCCGAGATCCTGGACGACGAGATCCGCGCCCGGATCTCGCCCTTCAAGAACACCGCGGACGAGTGGCTTGCGGTCATGCGCGAGGCCCACGCCCTCGGCATGAAAACCACCGCCACCATGGTGTTCGGCTTTCAGGAGACCGCCGAGCAGCTCGTCCACCACATGGACCGGGTGCGCAGCCTGCAGGACGAGACCGGGGGATTCACCGCCTTCATCACCTGGCCGTTCCAGGCCGACGGCACCCGGCTCAAGCTGCGCGACGACACCAGCCCGCTGCGGTACTTGCGAGTACAAGCGCTGGCGCGGCTCTACCTCGACAACGTCCCCAACCTGCAGGTCAGCTGGCCGACTCTCGGGCCCGAGATCGGCGAGGTCGCCCTGCGCTTCGGCGCAAACGACTTCGGGTCTGTCATGATCGAGGAGAACGTCGTCTCGCAGGCCGGCGCGCGGTTCATGATGAGCGCCGCCGAGATCGAGGCCCACATCCGGCTCGCCGGCTTCGTCCCCGCGCGCCGGAACATGCGTTACGACCGCCTGCCCGGCGTTCCGTCGGCCGGCGCGCCGGTCGCCGCATCGGCCGCCGCGCGCGGCGATCTCGAGGTCTTGTGACCCCTCGCACGTCCGCGGACGGCCGGCCGCACTCCGAAAAACCCGCGAACATAGTAAACGCCCCCCAGGGCGTTCCGAGCGGTCTTTCGGACCGGTTCGGGCCGCCTCACTCCACGAGCCTCCGGGCTCCGAACTTCACGCACCGGATCTGCCCCAGCGAAAGCCTTCAGGCCCGACTCGGTCCGCGCAAGAACCCGCACCATGACAGTACATCGGATCAAGGGACTCGACCTCCCGATCACCGGCACGCCGCAGCAGGTGATCGAGGCCGGAACGCCCGTACGTCACGTCGCCCTCCTGGGCGCCGATTACGTGGGCATGAAGCCGAAGATGGAGGTCAAGGTCGGCGACGCCGTCAAGCGCGGACAACTCCTGTTCGAGGATCGCAAGACCCCGGGCGTCCGCTTCACCGCCCCGGGCGCCGGCTCGGTCGTCGCCGTTCACCGCGGCGAGAAGCGGGCCTTCGTCTCGCTGGTCATCGCCCTCAACGAGCGCGAGGTCGCCGGTCAACCTGGCCCCGAGGACAGGGTCACGTTCGCCAGCTACACGCGCAAGCCGGTCGAGCAGCTCGGCGCCGACGAGGTCAAGGCGCTGCTGGTCGAATCGGGCCTGTGGACGGCCCTGCGCCAGCGCCCGTTCTCGCGCGTCCCGAGCCCCGAGTCGACCCCGCGCGCGCTGTTCGTCACCGCCATCGACACCAGCCCGCTGACGGCCGACGTCGCGGTGGTGCTCAAGGGCCACGAGGCCGACTTCCAGCGCGGCCTGGCCGTCCTCAGCAAGCTCGCGCCGAAGACCTACGTGTGCAAGGGCCCCGGCCTCTCCCTCGACGCCGGCGCCGCCGCCGGCGCGCGCGTCGAGACCTTCGAGGGTCCCCACCCGGCCGGCCTGGTCGGCACGCACATCCACGTGCTCGAGCCGGTCAACCGCGAGCGCGTCGTCTGGCACATCGGCTACCAGGACGTGGTCGCCGTCGGCCGCCTGTTCGCCACCGGCGAGCTCGACTTCACCCGCGTCGTCGCCCTCGGCGGCCCGACCGTCCAGCGGCCGCGCCTGCTCAGCACCCGCAGCGGCGCCAGCCTCGACGAGCTGACCGCCGGCGAGCTCAAGACCTCCCCCGCCGGCGAGAACCGCGTCGTCAGCGGCTCGGTGTTCGGCGGGCGCAAGGCAGTCGGCGACGTCGACGGCTACCTCGGCCGCTACGTCAACCAGGTCACCGCCCTCGCCGAGGGCCGGCAGCGCAAGCTGCTCGGCTGGCTCGCCCCGGGCGGCCGCAAGTACAGCACCATCCCGGTCTACTTCGGCTACCTGGCCAAGCTGTTCGGCAAGAAGTTCGACCTCACCACCACGACCAACGGCTCACCGCGGGCCATGGTCCCGATCGGCATGTACGAGCGCGTCATGCCGCTCGACATCCTGCCGACCTTCCTGCTCCGCTCGCTCCTCGTCGGCGACACCGATCGGGCCGTCCAGCTCGGCGCGCTCGAGCTCGACGAGGAGGACCTGGCGCTGTGCACCTTCGTCGACCCGGGTAAGTCCGACTTCGGCGCCGTGCTCCGGCACAACCTCAACGAGATCGAGAAAGAGGGCTGACGCAGATGTTGCGAAAGATGCTCGACAAGCTCGCCCACTCCTTCGAGAAGGGCGGCAAGCACGAGAAGCTGTACCCCCTCTACGAGGCGGCGGACACCTTCCTCTACACGCCCCCGGACGTCGCCAAGCGCGACTCCCACGTCCGCGACGCCCTCGATCTCAAGCGCATGATGACCACCGTCGTCATCGCGCTGCTCCCGTGCGTGTTGTTCGCGATGTACAACACCGGCCTGCAGGCGCACCTGATGATCGCCAAGGGCGCCGCGCCGCTCGACAACTGGCAGACCGCGCTCTACCAGATGTTCGGCCTCGGCTTCGACCCGGCCAGCATCCTCGCCTGCTTCCTCCACGGCGCCATCTACTTCCTCCCGGTCTACGCCATCACGATGGCGATCGGCGGCAACTGCGAGGCGATCTTCTCGGTCGTCCGCAAGCACGAGATCAACGAGGGCTTCCTCGTCACCGGCCTGCTGTTCCCGCTGACCTTGCCGCCGACCATCCCGCTGTGGCAGGTCGCGCTCGGCATCGCCTTCGGCGTCGTCATCGGCAAGGAGGTCTTCGGTGGCACCGGCATGAACGTGCTGAACCCGGCGCTGACCGCCCGCGCGTTCCTGTTCTTCGCCTACCCGGCCCAGATCTCGGGCGACCAGCCGTGGGTGGCCGCCAACCTCACTGCTCTGCCGCAAGGCGTCTCCGGCGCCACCGCGCTGGCGCGCGCCGCGGTCGACCCCGGCGTGGTGATGAACCAGACCGGCGGCTGGACCGCGACCTGGTGGGACAGCTTCCTCGGCTTCATCCCCGGATCGATGGGTGAGACCTCGACGCTGGCCTGTCTGATCGGGGCCGCGATCCTCATCCTCACCCGGGTCGGCTCATGGCGCACCATGCTCGGCGTCGTGCTCGGCACGCTCGCCATGTCGAGCCTGTTCAACGCCATCGGCAGCCAGACCAACGCCATGTTCAACCTGCCGTTCGAGTGGCACGTCGTGCTCGGCGGCTGGGCCTTCGGCATGGTGTTCATGGCCACCGACCCGGTCTCGTCGGCCTTCACCGACATCGGCAAGCTGATCTACGGCTTCGGCATCGGCGTCCTCGTCGTCCTGGTGCGGGTCGTGAACCCCGCCTACCCCGAGGGCATGATGCTGGCGATCCTGTTCATGAACATGTTCGCCCCGCTCATCGACCACTTCTTCGTCCAGGCCAACATCAAGGAGGCTCGCTCGTCATGGCGCAGCATAGTACCGGCTACACCATCGGCTTCGCCGCATTGGTCTGCGTCGTCTGCGGGGTCGGCATCGCCAGCGCCGCGGTCGCGCTGGCCGACCGCCAGGCCGAGAACAAGAAGCTCGACCAGCAGAAGCAGGTCCTCGCGGTCGCCGGCCTGATGCAGGAAGGCGAGACGCTCAAGCCTGACGAGGTCAAGAAGCGCTTCGCCGACAACATCAAGCCCGAGGTCGTCGACCTCAAGGGCGGCGTCGCGGCTCAGGGCGTCGACCCGGCCGGCTTCGACCAGCGCAAGGCCCAGAAGGACCCGGCGCAGAGCCACGAGGCCCCGGCGAACGCCGCCAAGGTCCTGCGCCTGCCCAACAACGCGCTGGTCTACAAGGTCGTCAAGGGCGGCGCCGTCGACACTCTGATCTTCCCGATCGAGGG
Source organism: Nannocystis pusilla (assembly GCF_026626665.1). Lineage (GTDB taxonomy): Bacteria > Myxococcota_A > Polyangia > Nannocystales > Nannocystaceae > Nannocystis > Nannocystis pusilla. The sequence continues at coordinate 2,398,752 of NZ_JAPNKE010000002.1, read as the reverse complement.
CTACGGCCTGTGGTCGACGCTGTACGGCTTCATCGCCGTCGACGCCAAGGACGCCAACACCGTCAAGGGCATCACCTTCTACCAGCACGGCGAGACCCCCGGCCTCGGCGGCGAGGTCGACAACCCCAAGTGGAAGGCCCTGTGGCCCGGCCGCAAGATCTACGGCGACAAGGGCGAGCCGCAGATCGCTATCGTCAAGGGCAAGGCCGGCCCGGCGGCCAGCGACCCGTACCGCGTCGACGGCCTGTCCGGCGCGACCATCACCAGCAACGGCGTCTCGAACCTCGTCAAGTTCTGGTTCGGCCCCGACGGCTTCGGTCCCTACATCCAACACTTCAAGGCGGCGGGGGGCAAGTAAGTCATGGACAAGCAGACCAAGGGCGTCCTCTTCGACCCGCTGTTCAACAACAACCCGATCGCCCTGCAGGTGCTCGGCATCTGCTCGGCGCTGGCGGTCACGACCAAGCTCGAGACGGCCTTCGTCATGTCGATCGCGCTGACCACCGTCACCGCGTTCAGCAACCTGGCGATCAGCTCGATCCGGAACTACATCCCGTCGAGCATCCGCATCATCGTCCAGCTGACGATCATCGCCTCGCTCGTCATCATCACCGACCAGGTGCTCAAGGCCTTCGTCTACGACGTGAGCAAGCAGCTCAGCGTGTTCGTCGGCCTGATCATCACCAACTGCATCGTCATGGGCCGCGCCGAGGCCTACGCGATGGCCAACAAGCCGGGCATCAGCTTCCTCGACGGCATCGGCAACGGCCTCGGGTACAGCATGGTGCTGCTCGTCATCGGCTTCATCCGCGAGCTGTTCGGCTCGGGCAAGCTGTTCGGCGTCGAGATCTTCAAGACCGTCAACGACGGCGGCTGGTACACTACCAACGGCCTGATGGTCATGGCGCCTTCGGCGTTCTTCCTGATCGGCTGCATGATCTGGATCATCCGCACCGTCAAGCCGGCGCAGATGGAGAAGGAGTGACCCCATGCTCGAGCACTACTTGAGCCTCCTGACGAAGTCGATCTTCGTCGAGAACATGGCCCTGGCGTTCTTCCTGGGCATGTGCTCGTTCCTCGCCGTGTCGAAGAAGGTCGAGACGGCGATCGGCCTCGGCGCCGCGGTCATCTTCGTGCTCGCCGTGTGCGTGCCGCTCAACCAGATCATCATCGTGTCCCTCCTCAGGAGGGCGCGCTGGTGTGGATCAGCCCCGAGTTCGCCACCGTCGACCTCAGCTTCCTGAGCTTCCTGGTCCAGATCGGCACCATCGCGGCCGTCGTCCAGGTCGTCGAGATGGCGGTCGACCGCTACGCCCCGGCCCTCTACAACGCGCTGGGCGTGTTCCTGCCGCTCATCGCGGTCAACTGCGCCATCCTCGGCGCCTCGCTGTTCATGGAGCAGCGCGAGTACAGCCTCGGCGAGGCCGCCGTGTTCGGCATCGGCTCGGGCATCGGCTGGGCGATGGCGATCGTCGCGCTCGCCGCCCTGCGCGAGAAGATGCGCTACAGCAACGTCCCCGAGGGTCTGCGCGGCCTCGGCATCGCGTTCATCCTCACCGGCCTGATGGCGATCGGCTTCCTCGCCTTCTCGGGCATCCAGCTCTGACCCGCGGAGGAGCACCCACCTTATGACCACCATCATCATCCTCGGCGTGGCCATGTTCACGTTCGTGATCCTGGCCCTGGTGTTCATCCTGCTCGCCGCCAAGGCGAAGCTGGTCAACACCGAGGCCGTCACGATCGGCATCAACGGCGACCCCACCCTGGCGATGCGGGTCCCCGCCGGCAGCACGCTGCTCAACACCCTCGCCAACCAGAAGATCTTCATCCCCTCGGCCTGCGGCGGCAAGGCAGCTGCGGCGTGTGCAAGGTGAAGGTCCACAGCGGCGGCGGCTCCATGGTCCCGACCGAGGCCGGTCACATCAGCAAGGGCGAGGCTCGCGAGGGCTGCCGGCTGTCGTGTCAGGTCAAGGTCAAGGGCGACATGGAGATCGAGCTGCCGCACGAGATCTTCGAGATCAAGAAGTGGACCTGCAAGGTCCGCTCGAACAACGGCGTCGCCACCTTCATCAAGGAGTTCGTCATCGAGCTCCCGCCCGGTGAGGTCGTCCCGTTCCGCGCCGGCGGCTACATCCAGATCGAGTGCCCGCCGCACGTCGCGAACTACAAGGACATGATCATCGAGGAGAAGTACCGGGACGAGTGGGACAAGTACAACTTGTGGCGCTACGTCTCGAACTGCACCGAGACGGTCGAGCGCGCCTACTCGATGGCGAACTATCCGGAGGAGTACGGCATCATCATGCTGAACATCCGGATCGCAACCCCGCCGCCGAAGGTCCCCGACGCCCCTCCGGGCATCATGAGCTCGTTCATCTTCAGCCGGAAGCCGGGCGACCCTGTCGTCATCTCCGGCCCGTACGGCGAGTTCTTCGCCCGCGAGACCAAGAACGAGATGGTCTTCATCGGCGGCGGCGCCGGCATGGCGCCGATGCGCTCGCACATCTTCGACCAGTTCAAGCGCCTCAAGACCGACCGCAAGGTCTCGTTCTGGTACGGCGCCCGCAGCCTCCGCGAGGCCTTCTACGTCGAGGACTTCGACGGCATCCAGCGCGAGTTCCCCAACTTCAAGTGGCACCTCGCGCTGTCCGAGCCAAGCCGGAGGACAACTGGACCGGCTACAAGGGCTTCATCCACCAGGTGCTGCTCGAGAACTACCTCAAGATGCACCCGGCTCCGGAAGACTGCGAGTACTACATCTGCGGCCCGCCGATGATGAACGCCGCCGTCATCAAGATGCTCACCGACCTCGGCGTCGAGCCCGAGAACATCATGATGGACGACTTCGGCGGCTGAGCCTCGCTCGCGCCTCACCCACGCAGGGCCACCCCTCGTGACGGATCCGCAAACTGGTTTGCACGGCCCTCCGGGCCTGAAACAAAAGTACGGGAGCAGGGCACAGGTCCTGCTCCCGCTCTGTCTTTTGACCTTCGTGGCTTTGAGCGCCTGGCGCCTCTGGCCTTCGGGACAGGTCACTCCCCCGCCCGCGGGTGCGCCCGCGGGTGCGCCCGCCGCCGCGCCCGCGAGCGGCCCGGTGCACGTGCTCTCGGGCCCGACGATGGGCACCACCTGGCGCGTCACCGTCGTCCACGAGGGCCGCGACGTGGCGCCGATCCTGCCGATGATCGAGGCCGAGCTCGCGCAGATCGATCGAGAGATGTCGACCTGGCGCGACGACTCGGCGATAAGCGAGTTCAACCGCCGCGCCGACACCTCCGCCTTCCCCGCCCCGGCCGCGCTCGTCGAGGTCGTCGCGCAAGCGAACGAGGTCAGCGAGCGCAGCGGCGGCGCGTTCGACGTCACGGTCTCCCCGCTCGTCGACGCCTGGGGCTTCGGCCGCGACAAGACCGCCAGCCCGCCGACCGACGAGCAGTTCGCCGCCCTGCGCGCGCAGGTCGGCTGGCAGTCGCTGCACGCCGACCGCAGCGCAAACACGCTGCGCAAGGACAAGCCCGGCCTCACGATCACCCTGTCCGCGATCGCCCCGGGCTACGCGGCCGACGTCCTCTCCGATCGCCTCGTCGAGCTCGGCTTTGGCCGCCACCTCGTCGACGTCGGCGGCGAGTTCCGGGCCCGCGGCGACGGCCCCGAGGGCCCGTGGCGCCTCGGCATCGAGCGCCCCGACGGCGCCGTCGACGAGCGCGTCGTGCAGGAGGTCGTCCCCTTGCGCGACGCCGCGCTCGCGACCTCGGGCGACTACCGCAACTACCGCGAGGAGGCGGGTCGACGGATCTCGCACACCATCGACCCGCGGAGCGGCCGTCCGATCGATCACAAGCTGGCCTCGGTCACGGTCATCCACCGCACGGCCGCGCTCGCCGACGCCTACGCCACCGCGCTCAACGTCCTCGGCCCCGAAGACGGCTTCGCCCTCGCCGAGCGCGAGAGCTGCCGGCCCTGTTCCTCGTGCGCGACGGCGCCGGCTTCGCCCCGCGCGCCACGGCGGCCTTCGCGGCCTTGCGCGCGGGGTCTCCGTCCGCCAACCTCAATCCCTGACATGCCCACGATCCTGCTCACCATCGCCGTCCTCGGGGCCGTCATGCTCGGCATGGCCGTCGGCGCCATCTTCGCCGGCAAGGCCCTCAAGGGCTCGTGCGGCGGCCTGGCCAACGGCAACTGCGGCTGCACCGACGCCCAGCGCCGCGACTGCTCGACCAAGCAGGCGGCCTGAGCCGCGCCCGTTCGCGCGAGGTGCTGGCCGGTCTTAGGGGCATGTCCTCTGCGACATGTCCTTCTTCACCTGCCTCATCCGACAGGTCGCAGCGGACATCCAGGCTCTGAACATCGTCTCCTCGGCCTGGCGCGGCCCCAGCGAATGAGCGACGCTGGTGGCGGGTGTCGATGGCGGAGTTCGACGCGGCGTACCTCGACGAGCAGCTCAGGGGCCTGGGGCACTCGCCGGTCCCGGTCTGGGTGCTGGACCCGGACCACATGCGGATCCGCTGGGTCAACGCTCCCGGGCTGGTGATGTGGCGGGCCGACAGCCGCGAGGAGCTGTTCGCCCGCGACTTCAACGTCGGCCTCGACACCATGCGCACCCGCCTCTTCGCCGCCGTCGAGACGGTCCGCGAGGGCCGCACGCTGTGGGACGAGTGGACCCTCTATCCGCGCGGCGTGCCGACGCAGCTCAAGCTCCACTTCGCCCCGATCGCGCTCGGCGACGGCCGGATCGGCGTCCTGCACCACGTCTTCCCGCGCGACGAGGGCCCCGACCCGAACCAGCTGCGCGGGATCCAGGCGCTGACGGTGACCGCGGTGATCGTCGCGCTGGTCGAGTTCGGCGGCCGGATCGTCATGAAGAACCCGGCCGCGATCGCGGCCTTCGGGCGCCTCGCCGACGACTGGCCGGCGTGGTTCGTCGCCCGCGGCGAGGCCGAGGCCATGCTCGCCGCCGCGGCCGCCGGCGAGACCGTGCGCCGCGAGCACCTCGTCGCCACCGCCAGCGGCCAGCGGCTCCACGGCGTGGAGGTGCGACCGCTCCGCGACGCAGTCACCGGCGAGATGATGGCCCTCGTCCACCAGACCGACGAGACAGCGCGTCACGGCGCCGAGGTCGAGGCGGCCCGGCATCAACGCCTCGCCGAGGAGCTCGACCGCACGCTGACCCTCGTCGATCGCCAGCGGCGCGAGATCCTCGGCCTGTCCGCGCCGCTCCTCGACATCGACGCGCACACCCTCGCGGTCCCGCTGATCGGCGCCTTCGACGGCGAGCGCGCCGCCGAGCTCGAGGCGCGGGTCCTCGACGCCATCGGCGAACGCCGCGTCACCGTCGTCTTGCTCGATCTCACCGGCACCGTCGCCGGCGACCGCGACAGCGCCGAGCGGCTCTTGCGGCTGGTGCGGGCGATCCGTCTGCTCGGCGCCCGGGCGATCCTCACCGGCATAGGTCCCGCGCTCGCCACCGCGCTCGCCGGCATCGGCTTCGACGCCCACGACACACCGTTCGCGCGCTCGCTCGCCGCCGGCCTCGAGCTGGCCCGGGCCCGTTGAACCGCGCCGGCCGAGGCCGCCGCCGCTATCCTGGGGAGGAATGCGACGCGAGCTCGCGGCGTGCGGATTGCTCCTCGGCTGCGGCGCGGACGACGTCCAGGACGTCGGCAGCGACGGCCGCACCAGCAGCACGGCTTCGAGCGAGGTCGGCATCACCGTCATTCCGACCGAGGCCATGCGCTTCGACCTCGGCATGCTCGACGTCGGCGACGTCGACTGCGGCCTGCACAACGGCGACCTCGGCCTCTCGTACATCTGGATCGCCAACAGCACTCAGGGCACGGTCTCGAAGATCGACACGGTCTCGCTCAAAGAGCGCGGCCGCTACGTCGTGCGTCCCGACGCCGCGGGCAACCCCTCGCGCACCTCCGTCAACCTGTCGGGCGACGTCGCCGTCGCCAACCGCAACGGCGGCATCACCAAGATCCACGCCTTGCCCGAGCGCTGCGCCGAGAGCAACGGGATGCCCGGGATCCAGACCGCCGACGGCCCCGATTTTCTGCCGTGGGGCGTCGAGGAGTGCATCGCCTGGTACACGCCGATGACCTACGTCAGCCAGCGCCCGGTCGCCTGGACGCAGGGCGTGTTCGACCCGGACACCTGCAGCTTCCGCGAGCAGAAGCTGTGGACCGCCGGCATGAACACCCCGGGCGTGATCGACATCCTCCGCCTCGACGGCGACACCGGCGCCGTCGAAGCCAAGGTCACCATCGACGACGCCTACGTCGACAGCTACGGCATCTACGGCGGGGCCGTCGACGCGCACGGCAACTTTTGGGGCTCGCAGGTCGGCCAGGCCAAGCTGCACTTCGTCGACTACGACACCCTCGAGCACAAGAGCTGGGACCTCGAGGTCGGCGCCTACGGCATCACCGTCGACTCGCAGGGCTACGTGTGGACCTGCTCCGGCAACGCCTCGCGCTTCGATCCCGCGACCGAGACCTGGCAGCGCGTCCTCGCCGGCGAGTACGGCGGCTGCATGGAGGACGGCCACGGCACCCTCTACAAGGCCACCCCGGGCGGCATCGTCGCCATCGACACCACGACCCTGGCGATCGAGCACACCTACGCCCTGCCGCAGCACATCCACGGCATCAGCGTCGACTTCTACGGCTACGTCTGGGGCGTGTCGCAGGGCTCGGAGGCCTACCGCCTCGATCCGGCCGACGGCAGCTTCGAGACGATCGGCGGCCTCGTCGGCGCCTACACCTACAGCGACATGACCGGCTTCGCCCTCAGCTCGGTCGGCGTGCCGTGACATGGCCTTCAAGGCATGTCGATTAGGACATGCCCTAATAACCATGTCCGAGACATCATGCTCTTTAAAACATGTCTCAAAAGACAGACCGCCGCCTCGGCGGCGCTCTCCTCGCCGACCTCGTCGTCGACCCGTCGCTCCTCACGTCTTCGCGCGGCTCGTGCTCGCGCCGCCGCGAACCTTCGCTAGCGCGGCTCGCCCTGCCCGGCCTGCAGCAGCTCGACCAGCTGCCCGCTGAGCATCCGGTACAGCGCCGACGCTGCCCCTTCGAGGGCCGCCTCGTGCCGCGCCAGCGCCCCCAGGTCCCCGCGGGCCGCCGGTCCCGACACTCCGCGGGGAACCCCGAGCGCCAGCAGGTTCTCGAGCGCCGAGCGGAGCAGCTCCCCGATCGCCTCGCTGGCGATCGCCCCGGGCAGCCCCAGCGAGCGCATCGTCTCCGTCGCGCGCTCGCCCAGCACCGCCAGGTGATTGCCCGCCAGCGCGCACGCGGCGTGGTAGCGCGTGCGTTGCTCCGCGTCGAGCCCTTGCAGGTCGAGGTGGCGCTGCGTCCCGAGCCAGCGCAGCGCCACCGCGCGCGCCTCCGGGTCGCCTTCCAGGCCGAACACGCACGACCCCAGGCGGCTCTGCGGCCGCTCCCGCCGCAGGCTGCAGATCGGGTGCAGCGTCCCGACCGGATGGCCCGCCGCCGCCGCCGCCGCCAGCCCCACGCGCGCCACCACGGCCCCGGCAGCGTGCAGCACCGGCACCCGCGGCGCCCCGCGGGCCACCAGCGCCGCCGCCATCGCGCTCAGCCGGCCATCCTGTCCCAGCAGCCAGATCGCGTCGGGTGTCCCTTCGGGCAGCTCACATGTCCCTTCGACCAGCCCGCGCGCCGACCCGATCGCCGTCGACCACCCGCGCTCGCGCAGCCACGGCTCGGCGTGAGCCGACACGTTGCCGCGCCCCAGCAGCCACACGTGGCCGACCCGGCCGGCGCGGAGCCGGCGCAGCACGGCAGCCGGGACCGCCATCGTCAGGGCCTCCTGCGCCGCGGAATCGTCGCCGGCCGCCAGCCACGCGCGCACCGCGGTGCTGCTGATCTCCGGCAGCGCGCAGTCCTCCGCGTCGGCGAACCCGACCCGCGGCACCACGATCGGCGAGAACTCCGCCGCGATCTCGGCCGCCCGGTGCCAGCGCTGCAGCTCTCCGCGCACGACGATGTCCGAGCCGACCACCAGCCGCACCGCGAAGCCGGGTGCTCCTCCGCCACCGCGCGCAGCAGGTCGTAGCTGTAGCTCGGCCCCTCGCCGCCGCGGCGGGCCGCCAGCCTCGCCTCGACGTCGCTCACCTCCACCGTCTCGGCCTGGGCCGCCATCGCCAGCCGCGTCAGCGCCAGGCGATCGGCGAACGGCATCATCTGCTTGGCGAACGGGTGCGACCAGCACGGCGCCACCAGCACGCGATCGGCGAGCCCGCGCGCCAGCAAGTAAGTCGGGATCAGCGCGTGCCCGAGGTGCGGCGGATCGAAGCTGCCGCCGAGGACGGCGAGGACGGGGCGCTCCATGTGCCTGCGATCGTCCCAGCCTTCGCGGGTCGCGGCAAGTCGCCGCCCGCGCCGCGCACCCGCGAGCGCGCCTCGTCGCGGTGTATCACCCCCGCCGCATCACGCGCGTCCTTCCGCATCGGCCATCACGCCGCCTCGGGCCGACGACCTCCGCGCCACGACCTCCGCTGGCGCGGCACACCGCCTCTCGACCACTCTGCCTTGCGCGAGCCCTCACGGCGCGCCGGCTCACTCCGGGTACAGCAGGAACTTGCGGCGTCGGGCCACGAACGCCGCGCGCTCCGGCTCCTGGCTCGCCGTCATCTCGGCCAGCGACGTCTGCGCCTCGATCGCCTCGCGCAGCCACGGCCCGCCGGCCAGCAGATCGATGGCCGGGCGGTCGGCGACGAACTCGTACGGCTCGGTGCGCCAGCGCATCGCTCCCTGTCCCAAGCGCCAGGTCGCGCGCAGCACCGCCCAGCTCGTGCGCAGCGAGCGGACCGCCCCCGGCTCGCGGACGTGCAACTGCACCCGCCGCAGCGGCGCCCCGCGAACTTCTGAAACATCGGCTTGAACCCGACTGGCCGCACCTGCAGCCCCGGCAGCGCCGCGTCGTCGGCCAGCAGCGCCGCCGCGAGCGCCTGTCCTTCGAGCCAGGGCGCGCCGAACAGCTCGAACGGGCGCGTCGTCCCGCGGCCCTCGCTGAGGTTCGTCCCCTCGAGCAGGCACTGCCCCGGGTACACCAGCGCCGCGCCCATCGTCGGCATGTTCGGCGACGGCAGGACCCACGGCAGACCTGTCTCGAAGAACAGCATCGAGCGCTGCCAGCCCGCGCACTGCAGCACCTCGAGCAGCTCGGCTTCGACGCGGCCGCGCTCGAGGATCGCCATGCGGGCCAGCTCGCCCAGCGTCATCCCGTGGCGGACCGCCACGTCGTGCAGCCCGACGAAGCTCTCCTCGTTGGTCGCGATCCCGCCGCCCTCGATCTGGTCCGGCGTCCCGCCGATGGGGTTCGGGCGGTCGAGGATCAGCACCCGCACTCCCGCCTGCAGCGCCACCTCGGCGGCCAGCACCGCCGTCCACACGTACGTGTAGTAGCGGCTGCCGATGTCCTGCAGGTCGATCACCAGCCAGGCCGCCCCGTGGAACATCTCCGGCGTCGGGCTCAGGCTGGCGAACGTCTCGCCGTACAGGCTGTAGGCCGGGATCGTCGCGCGCGGCGCCTCTCCGCCCACCACTTCCATGTCTTGCGCCGCCGCGTCGAGCCCGTGCTCGGGGCCCAGCAGACTGACCACCCGCGCCCCGATCCGGCTCATCACCACCGTCGCGTGCTCGAGCTCGGCCGTCACCGACGCCGGATGACACAGCAGCGCCACCGGCACGTCGCGCAGCCGCGGGCCCTCGCCGGCGGCCAGGCGGTCGAGCCCCGTCTTCACCGCGGGCGCGCCGGCACCTGCTCCTTCAGACACATCATGAGCGAGCACGCCCTCGCTATAACGGTCCGCGGCGCCGCCCCCAATTCTCGGGCGAGCGGCGCGGCCCGAGCGGGCGCGCCCCTCTGCGGGATCTCCCGCCTTGATTCGCCGCTTTTTTGGGCCGCTCGCCGGGGCTTGGCATCCTACCTGTATGCGCGATCCTCTGGCGCCCATCCCTTCGCCCACTGTCAGCCCCAACTTCTGGGACACCGCGCTGCTGCCTCGCGGCACGCGCGTCGGCGGCGACGAGCCGGTCGAGGAGTTCTCGCCGCTGCGGCTGCTGCAGCGCGACCAGGGCGACACCCACGGCCTCGATCGCCGCAGTCGTCGCCGCGGCGGCGGTCAGACCCAGGACGCCCAGGACCACGGCAGCGCGCGCCTGATCTCCTCCGTCCACACCGTCCGGCGGGCCCTGCTCGGCCTCTCGACCGCGCACGGCTGGGCCCTCGTCCACACGCTGAGCGTCGCGCCGACCGGCCTGCTCGTCCACCTCCTCGACCTCTTGAAGCCCGGCCTCAACCCCGAGCTGCGCGATCGGGGACGCAACCTGCTGGCCCGGATCGCCCCGCAGCTCGGCGCCCCGCTGCGGCCGCGCGCCATCCACCGGCCCGGTTCGCCGCTGGCCACCATCGGCGGCTGTCTCCTCGCCCCGCGGGTGGTCGCCGATCTGTCGAGCTGGGCCTCGCAGCCGAGCGCGCGTCGAGGCGCCACGCGGGCGGGTCACGGCGCCTTCGCCGTCACCTTGCTGGCGCCGGCGGTCGACCCGCGAGACGGCGTCATCCGCATCGAGGGCAAGCTGGTGCCGATGACGGACCCGCAACCGCAGGTCCTCGCGGTCGCCCTCTCGCCTCGGGCGCTCACTGAGTTGGGGCGCACCTTGCAGTGGCCCGAGGGCGGGCCCACGCGCGCCGAGGTGCAATGATCGCCGTGTGAACTGCGGCGAGATCCGCTCACGTGTGCCCACGTTTTTGCCCGCGATTGTCGTCAGCGGGCTCGCGCGCGCAGGAAAAGTTCGGTAAAACGCGGTCCCGTGCCCCCAGAGGAGCATTGACGCTGCTTTGCCTTGTCTCTATCCTCGCGGGCAACATCTCTGGCGTATCACTTCGGCACGCCAGCGATATGGCCTCCGGGCCTGCTGCTCTCCACGGCCCTCCGGGCCTGCTGCTCTTCACGGCCCTCCGGGCCAAGCTGCTCTTCACGGCCCTCCGGGCCAAGCTGCTCTTCTGGCCCTTCGGGCCTGGAACTCACGGCCTCCGGGCCTGCACTTTCGGCCCTTTCCGGGCCACGGCCCACCGGCCTGCTTCTGCTCTTCCCGGCCCATCGGGCCTGTAGCGTGACTACCAAGGGGATCCGGCCTTGAACGCACCCAAGAAACCAGGAACCGACCTCAGCGCCCTCAAGGCGCGCCTCGCCAAGAAGACGGACGCGGCCGCACCGCCTCCCGCCGAGCCGGCAGCACCGGCGGCCGTCGCTCCGCCGGCAGCCGCTCCCGCAGCGAAGGCGGCTCCGCCGGCTCGCCCGCCGTTCAAGAAGGCGCCGTCGCCGGCCGATCTGCCGCCGCCGGGGAATCCGCGCCGATCGACATTCCCCCGCCCGGTGAAGTCGCCGCGCCGATCGACATCCCCGCGCCCGGCGAGGTGGCCCTGCCGCCGCAGCCCGCCCCGGTCGCCGCGCAGCCCGTCGCGGCCGCCGTGCCCGCGCCGCGCAAGTCCCTCGAGGACGGCACCCCGTTCGGCAGCACCGCCGGCTCCTTCGATCCCAACGCCGGCATCATCGACTCCGGCGAGGTCCAGGCGAAGGGCAACCGCGGCCTCGTGATCCTCGCCGCCGGCGCCGCGCTCGCCTTCGGCGTCGCGCTCGGCTGGATCGGCCATCAGATCACCTCGAAGGGCGAGGTCAAGGCCGTCGCCCAGAAGAAGGGCGGCGACATGTTCAACGAGGCCACCAAGGTCTCGGACATGCGCAAGGGCATCTCGCTCAAGATCGACGAGCTGCAGAAGTTGGTCTCCACCGATCCGGCGAAGGGCGCCGAGGAGTTGGCCAACCTCATGAAGACCAACTTCGAGAAGAGCCCGAAGATCGACGACCTGTTCGGCTGGCAGCTCGCGGGCATCGGGCCCGAGGGCATCCGCCGCACCTTCGACCTCTACGAGGAGGCCAACGGCCTGCGCCTCGACCTCGGCTACCTCGTCAACTTCGTCGCCGGCAACGCCAAGGCGCTGACCGAGACCGGCGGCCCGCGGCTGTTCGCCGTCAAGTTCAAGAAGGACGGCGCCGTGCTGGTCGAGCGCGGCGAGCCGATGTGCGGCGAGGCTCCCTGTCCCGAGGGCAAGGAGGGCGAGGCCACCGGCTACAAGGTGCGCGAGGCGGTCAACCAGGAGTTCGCCGTCGCCGCCAGGGGCTCCGACGACGGCCAGGTCCTGCCGCTGTCCGCGGACACGCAGATCTACGGCTACATCGTCGGCCTGAACCCGGAGAACAACGCCAAGCTGGTCGCCGGCTCGCTGTTCGCCAAGGTCAAGGCGCGCCTCGAAGAGATGGCCAAGGCCGAGGGTCGCGCCCTCAAGGCGCTCAAGAGCTACTCGGACGATCCGAACATCGACGGCGGCGGGCCCGCCGATCCTGGCGCCGACTGAGTGCAGTCGGGAGCACAGCCGCCTACCCCACCTGCCGGCCCCGTCGCCGGCGACACTGCCCTTCGCGACCCGGATCCGCAGGGGCAGCGCCTCCGGGTCCTCCGCCGCCGCCGGCATCGCCGCGGCGCTCGGGGCCCGCAGGTTCGTCGCCGCTCGTCGTCGGCTCGCGGTTGTGGGTCGTCAATCCGGCCCGCGCCGGCCTGTTCGGCTGGCTCGTGCGCTACTACGTGTTCGCGGCCGCGTGCATCACCGTGGCTTTGGGCTACGTCGGCGTGCGGGTCTATCGCGCCTATGACGCCGCCCTGCCCGACATCGCCGACGTCGAGCAGTACGACGCGCTCGCGCCCGGCGTCACGCGGATCTACGCCGTCGACGGCAGCGTCCTCGCCGAGCTCGCGCGCGAGCACCGGGCCTACGCCCCGATCGACGAGATCCCCGACCGCCTGATCCAGGCCTTCCTCTCGGTCGAGGATCGCCGCTTCTTCACCCACGCCGGCCTCGACTGGCGCGGCCTGGCGCGCGCCACTCTGGCCAACCTGCGCTCGGGCACCGTCATCCAGGGCGGCAGCACGATCACCCAGCAGGTCGCCAAGGGCTTCCTGAGCGACGAGCGCACCCTCGACCGCAAGCTGCGGGAGGCGCTGCTCTCGCTGCGGATCGAGGGTCGCCTCGGCAAGTGGCGGATCCTCGAGATCTACCTCAACAAGATCTTCCTCGGCCACGGCGCCTACGGCGTCGCCGCCGCCGCGAGCCGTTACTTCGGCAAGGAGCTGCACGAGCTGACCCTCGCCGAGGCGGCGCTGATCGCCGGGCTCGCGCGCGCCCCGTCGCGCTACAGCCCGCTCGCCAGCCCCGAGCGCGCGCTCAAGCGGCGCTCGGTCGTGCTGCAGGACATGGTCGAGGCCGGCGCCATCACCCCGGCCGAGCGCGACGCCGCCGACGACGAGCCGCTCAAGCTGGCCGCGCAGCCGCCCGACGTGTTCCGCCTGCGCGCCCCCTACTACGCCGAGCACGTGCGCCGCGAGGCCGGCATTCGCTTCGGCGAGGCCGCGGTGCTGCAGGACGGCCTGCAGATCGAGACCGCCGCCAACATCGAGATGGGCGCCCAGGCCCACGCGGCGATCGACTCGGCCCTGCGCCGCATCGATCGCCGCCAGGGCTGGCGCGGCCCCGTCGCGCACCTGTCCGACGAGACAGCCCGCGTCACCCTGCTCGAGCGCACCGGCGCCGAGTACGGCGACGACGCCATGACCGCCGATCCGCAGCGCTGGCGGCTCGCGCTCGTCACCGAGGTCAACGCCAAGCAGGCCAGGGTCCGCGCCGGCAAGGTCGAGGCCCTGCTGCCGCTGAAGAAGATGGCCTGGGCCTCGCGCTACGACCGCAACACCGGCGTCAACGACGTCAAGCTCACCCGCGTCGACGAGGCGATCGAGGCCGGCGACGTCGTGTGGGTGCGGCCGGCGCAGAAGCGGCGCAGCGTCATCGCCGAGATCGACGACGAGGCGGCCGCCGCCGAGAGCGCCGCGAATGAATCCGGGGACATGTCCGGAGGGACAGTCGCGCTCGAGCCGGCCGACGAGGCCACCGGCCTGCCGCAGGTCGAGCTCGGCCAGCTGCCGCGGGTCGAGGCTTCCATCTACACCATGGCGCACGACACCGGCGAGGTCGAGGCGATGGAGGGCGGCCTCGACTACGACCGCTCGCAGTTCAACCGCACCACCCAGGCCTGCCGCCAGCCGGGCAGCGTCTTTAAAGCCATCTACTACGCGCTCGCGCTCGACGGCGGCCAGTACACCATGGGCTCGGTGCTCGAGGACAAGCCCTACGTGCCCGAGCCGGGCGAGCTGTGGAACCCGCAGAACATCGGCCAGACCCTCGACGGCAAGGTCCTGCTGCGCACCGCCCTGATCAAGTCGCTCAACCTGCCGTCGATCCGCCTGTTCGTCAGCCTCGGCGCCGACAAGGTGGTCGCGTGGGCGCGCCGGCTCGGCTTCACCACCGAGCTCATCGCCGACCGCGCCCTCTCGCTCGGCGCCTCGTGCGTGCACACCGACGAGCTCTCGCGCGCCTTCTCGATCTTCGTCCGCGGCGGCTCGTGGGTCGACCCGATCTACATCCGCCGCGTGATCGACAAGCGCGGCCAGACCCTGCTCGACCAGCGCCACCCGCTCGACGCCGGCCTCGACGTCGCCGGCCGCCTCGATCGCATGGCCGCCCTCGGCGTCCACGGCCCGCGCCAGGTGGTCGACGACCGCACCGCGTTCCTCATCACCCGCCTCATGCGCGAGGTCGTGACCGCCGGCATCGGCGGCCGCGCCTCGCAGATCGGCGTGCCCGCGGGCGGCAAGTCGGGCACCGCGTCGAAGAACGCCTACACCACCGACACCTGGTTCGTCGGCTTCACCTCGCGCCACATGACCGCGGCGTGGATGGGCGACGACACCTACGAGCGCTCGCTCGGCGACGAGGACGCCAGCTACACCACGGCGACGCCGATGTGGACGCAGTTCATGGCCGGGGTGGTCGCCGGCATCCCGCACGAGAACCTGCCGCTCCACCGGCCCCCGGGCATCTCCAGCCGCAACGTCGACGCCCGCAACGGCGAAGAGCCGAGCGCCGGCATGCCCTCGGCGACCCTGTACTTCAAGGACTGACCGCACGGACATGTCCGCCAGGGCATGTCCGGCAGGCCATGTTCTCGCGGGCATGTTGCAAGGGCATGTCCGGAGAGACAGCTCTCACGGCTCGACGGCCGCGGGCCGCCGGCCTCGCCGCGCTCGCCAGGACATGTCCGCGGAGACAGCCGTCAGCGGGCCGCCCGCCCGCGGCCGCCAGGGCCCCGCCGAGACCCTGCTGCGCCGCCTCCTCCGCGACCCCAGGTGAGCCTCGCCCGAGCGGACCGGGCCTCGGGGACATGTCCTCTCGCACAGGCGCCATCGGACATGCTCTTCAAGGCATGTCCGAAGAGCCACGAGAGCGAGCGCGTCCGGCTCGCCGGCGCGCCCTCGCCGTCAGAACCAGGTCGAGATCCCGAGCGTCCCGGCGAGCGTGAACGCCTGGGCGGTGCGGCCCCACACCGGCGCCGGCATCGGCGGCACGCCGGGCCCGCCGACGCGGCCCCCGATGCCGTGGACCCACCGGTAGTCGAACGTCATGCCGAAGTCGATCGAGAAGTACTGGGTCACGAACGCGTGCGCGCCGAAGCCCACGCCGAGCAGCGGCGCCATCGCGCCGCTGCGGGTCCAGTTGGGCCCGTCGTTGGTCGTCAGCGACGCGCCGGTGAAGCCGGTGCGGACGAGGATATACGGCAGCACCGGCCCCTCGGGGATCGGCAGGATCTCGAGGTACGGCGTGAACGTGCCGACGAACGCGGTCTGCGAGTCGTCGTTGGCGCCGTCGTTGGGGTTGTTGTTGCGATTGAACGAGTGGCTCAGGTTCATGCCGAAGCGCGCCCCGAGGATCAGGTGGCGATGGATGCCGTAGCCGACGCCGAGCGCGATCACGGACGCGCCGCCGACCGGGTTGCCGTCGATCGTGACCGGGCGACCGGCGCCGAAGCCGATGACGTTCCAGCGCGGGTTGGCCGGGTCGGGGGCCTCGCCGGGCTCGTAGTACGGGCGGCCGTGCGTCCACGACAGCACCTCGGTGTCGAGGTGGACGCGGACCTTGCCCTTCGGCGCGACCCTGGCTGCCTCTGCGGTGGTTGCGATGGACCCCAGGGCGCAGACGAGCGAGACGGTGAGTGCGAGTCGATGGAGGTTCATGGCTCCGCCAGGGTAGGCCACGCGCGCCGGCGAGCCAAGCGCCGCGGCGCTTGTGAAGATGGCGGCCTCGGGGCTACGCTCGCGGGCGAGAGGCCGCCATGTGGGCCGAGGCCAGAGCACTTCGCCCGCTGGATAGGGCGTTTGATTTGAGATCAAAAGGTCGCGGGTTCGAATCCCGCAATGTTCACCACCGCCGCGGTCGGGCGGCCTCTCGCTGATTTTCTGCCCTCGCGCTCGCTCGCCTGCTCCGCCCGCGGCGAGCGAGCGCGCATGCGAATCGCGGCGGCGCGGCGCGTCGCCTCGCGGGCCTGCGACTCGGAGTGCTCGGAGCACGCCGGTTCACCGCGGACCGCAGATCGCGGACGGATCCGACTTCGCGCCGCTCCGTCGCTCATGCTCGCGACGAGGGAATCACCTCGCGACGCGCGGCCGGTCATCCTCGCTAGACGCGGCGATCCGGACGACTCGCATCACCCCGACACTCTGGCGCTCCACCACCGCCGAGCCCTTCGTGCACGCGACAGCGACCTCGACCGCAACCCCGTCATCGCCGCTCGTCCGGCCCCCGGGACCTCGCTCGCCGCCAGCGGCCTCGAGCACGTACGAGGCCCGCTGCGGCCGCTCGAGCAGCGCGTGCGATTGACCGCCCCCTCCACCTCCCGTACCGTCTCCGGCGGGCTGCACCGCCAGCTGTCGCTCGGCCCGCCTCTCCCTCACCGACGAAGATCCGCATGACCGCCGCCACTCGAGCCGAACCGCGCGCCGCTGCCCCCGAGCGGATCCTCTCCCTCGATCGTCTCGCCGCCCTCTCGAGCGACGCCCTGCGCGGCCTCTACGCCCGCGGCTCGGTCCCCGACGATCTCACCGCGCTCGACGGTCGCCCCAAGGGCCGCATGCTCACCGTCCGCGGCCTCGAGCACGGCCCGGCCGGCCGCTTCCTGCGCGCCCTCGCCCGCCACCCGCGCTTCCCCTGGGACGGCAAGAGCTTCTTCCCCGCCGACGCCGACGAGGGCCGCGGGATCAACCGCGTCGACCTGCTCGTCCGCCGCTTCGAGTGGTTCCCCTTCGCCACGCGCATCGAGCCCTCGGTGGTCGACGGCGAGCCGTGCGTCTACCTCGACTACGAGCAGCCGGGCAACCCGTGGTTCATCGCCCGGATCCGCGACGAGATCCGCGAGGTCGCCCCGGGCCTGTACCTCGGGCCAGCCATGTGGAAGCGCGACGACGGCCGGGCCGCCCACGTGCTGTGGTTCGCCGTCGACTTCAGCACCCCCTCGAACTTCTGAGGTCGCGCGGGAGGTCCCCGCAGCCTGAGCTCGGGGACATGTCCTCGGTGACATGCCCGTTCCAGCAGGAACGCGAGGACATGTCCCGACGGCCTCCTCATCGCTGCCGCGTCCGCCGGCGTCGCCCAGCCCGAGCGCCGGCGCACCCCCCGAGTCCAGCCGAGAGCGCCGCCCGCCGCCGAGACGCGCGCAATCGGACGCCCACGCGTGCGCCTGCCCCGGACCGCGCCCGGACGCGGGCCGCCGGCTCGCCCGCGTGGCATACTCGTGGACCCCCCGTGCTGCGCCGCTTCGCCCTGCTCGGCGACATCCACGCCGAAGATCGCCGCCTCGCCCTCGCGCTCACATGGCTCCAAGGACAGGCCCTCGACGCCGTCCTCGCCGTCGGCGATCTCGCCGACGGCCGCGGCGATCTCGACCGCTGCTGCGCCTTGCTGGCCGCGCACCGGGTCCTCGCGGTGCGCGGCAACCATGACCGCTGGCTGCTCGGCGACGAGCTCCGCGGCCTCACCCACGCCCACCAGGCCGTCGACCTCGCCCCGAGCACGCTCCGTTACCTGTCGGCCTTGCCCGCCACGCGCCGCTTGGCGACGGTGCGCGGCGATCTCCTGCTCGGCCACGGCGTCGGCGACGACGACATGGTGCGCCTGCGCCCGCACCACACCGGCTACGACCTCGAGGCCAACTTCGCCCTCGGCGACCTGCTCGCCGATCCGTCGCTGCCGCTGGCCGCCGGCGGCCACACCCACCAGCGCATGGTCCGCGCCTTCGCCCGCCCGCTCGGTCCCCCGCTCGTGTTCATCAACCCTGGCACGCTGCACCCCGACCACGACAGCGGCTTCGCCGTCGTCGACCTCGAGCGCGGCCAGGTCGCCTACCACGACCTGGTCGAGCAGGCCGGCGGCTCGCTCGCGGTGCAGGCCGCCGAGATCGAGCCGCTGCCCTGAACGTCGAAGGGTGCTTCGGCCAACCCGTCCCCGCCGCCTGGGTCGGCGCGCCTCGCTGCGGACGCGACCGGCCGACCCGGCCTCGGCGACCCGGAGCACGCGGCGACGAGCTCGGCGCCGCCGGCCGTCGAGTTTAGACATGTCTTATGGACCATGTCTGTAACGGTCGGGTAGAGAGGGCCGCGAGGTTCACCGAGTCTTGCCGAGCGCTCTGGTCGCTCGGATAGGTCTCCTCGCGGTCCTCCCCCCACGGATCCGGACGTGCAGATTTCCCGCATCCGGCTCTTCTTGTCAGAGGTTCGCTGAGCGGTACACGGAGTGCACGACGCGTGGCAGTGGGAGTGGGAACCTGGCCAGGATGGTCTTGGAGAAGCGCGCCGCGGAGAGTCTCCGTTGCGAGCGTCGCCTCAGACTCTTCCACCAGGCGAGCTCGACCCAGTATCGCAGCCTGCGAAGAGCACGGAAGTTGCCCGTGATCCCGTAGTACTGGTCGTGTCCGCGGAGCTTCGCCGCGAGTATCTTCGCCTGATAGGCCACGGGTGCGTGGAGATGCTGGCGACACCAGTCGGTGATCGCTCGCACCGCCCGCGTGAAGCGCGACCGCATCGTACTGCGCAGCACGGCCCACCCGCCTCTTAGCGTCTTCGCCCACGTGTGGGTGAAGCCCAAGAAGTCGAACGAGCGCGACTGACCCGGTCCGCTTCTCGGCGCTTCGTCGCCGCGAGGGCGCTCGAATCGCAGCAAGCGAGTCTTCTCCGGATGCAGGCGCAGGTTGTACTGCTCGAATCGCTTCGGCAGCACGGCCTGCACTCTCCTCGCGTCGTCCTCGTGCTCGAAGCAGATGACGAAGTCATCGGCGTAGCGGATGAGGAACGCCTCGCCACGCATGCGCGGCAGCACGTCTTCGACCCACCATCGGTCGAGCACTTCATGCAGGTAGATGTTCGCCAGCAGCGGCGAGATCACGCCCCCTTGCGGCGTGCCCGCCTCGGACCGTCTCACGACGCCGCCCTCGAGCACACCCGCGTTCAGCCACTTGCCGACGAGGCGTACGATCACCCCGTCGCTCACCCTCTTGCTCAGCAAGTCCCGGCAGACCTGATGATCGAGCGTGTCGAAGAAGCTCTGGACGTCGACGTCCAGCACCCAACCGATCCGCTTGTTCATCAGGCCCCGCCACAACGCCTCCAACGCTTGATGCGCGGAGCGCCCGGACGGAAGCCGTACGAGAAGTCGTAGAACTCCGTCTCGTAGAGCGGCTCCAGCACCATCGCCACCGCGCGCTGCAGGACCTTGTCCTCGTGCGTCGGGATCCCGAGCGGCCGCGTCTTGCCGTCGCCCTTCGGGATCTCCACGCGCCGCACCGGCGGGGCCCTGTACAGCCCCGTCTTCGCGGACCCGAGCAGGCGCTCGAGGTTTCCCTCGAGGTCGCGCTCGTACGCCTCCGCGGTCACGCCGTCGACCCCGGGTGCCGCATCCTTGCGCGTCATCCGATGGGCCTCCGTCAGCCACTCGATGTCGATGTGGTGCGCCAGCGTCCTCAGCGCCGTCCCGGGCATCTGCTGCGCAAGCTTCGCTATCCGATCTTGTTTCGTTGAGATGTTGGTGGGTTTCGGTGTTCCCGACATCTTTCCCTCCTCGGTTCTCTGACAAGGCGCCCCCTTCCCTCCGCCGGGTCCTCGCGGGTCGAGTTCCCCGGCCTCCTCGGTACTACGAGGCGCTCCGACTCCCTGCTGCCCTTCCACGCGCGCTTCGGTTCGCCCTCGCGTCGCATGTACCACCTGTCCGTGGAGACAGCAGGGCCTCCCAAGTTCCTGGGTGACCCCCTTGCACACGTGCCGTGTTCCACGACCCCGGAGGAGTCCTCGGGAACGACCGAGCCTTCAGCCCGAGGATGTTGCCTTCCGCCGCATGTAGAGCGTCGGCCTCCTCGACTTTCAGAACCTTTCGAGGCTGATTCCACGGCCCACGTGCTCCCTGTGTACGCTTCGCGTTTCCGTCTCCGGATCCCGCGCAACACTCGGTTCCGGCCGGGACTCGGCCTTGCCGGACGAGGGCAGGTCCCCTCGCACAGGGTCACTCTCAAGGTTTCTGCTTCCTTGCTTCCTCCTTCGCCAGGCTTCCTTGGCGCACACATGCCCATTCGAACATTTCACCGAGGACATGTCCTTCACGACATGTACTTTCGAACGCTCTCGCTCGCCGGCCCGCTGCGACGCGGCGTGTGCTGGGGCGCACCTCCCCTCGACCCTGCTCTCTCGAACCACCTCGATGCACGCGGCGATCGCCCATCTCCCCGCTCGCTCGAGCGCGCCGTCTGCGGGCCCGCCCTCGAGGGGCAGTCCTGCGCTCGGGGAGCGCCCGCGTTGACGGCCTGCGCGCGGCCATGCAACCTGCGCGCGCACATGCCTTATCTGCAGCGGACTCCTCTCGCCCTCACTGCGCTCTTGCACCTGGCCGCCTGCGGCGGTGATCCGCCCGCGACGAGCGGCACCGACGCGACCTCGACCGCGGACACCTCCGAAGCGACGAGCGGCGACCTCACCACCACGGACGCACCGGCGACCGCCAGCGAGACGGGCGTCGGCCCCACCGGCGATCCCACCACCGACGCGCCGACCACCGCCGGCACGGACGCCGACGCGGTCTGCGGCGACGACTCCGTCGGCGACGGCGAGGACTGCGACGACGGCAACACCGACGACGGCGACGGCTGCAGCGCCGCGTGCGTGCGCGAGCCGGGCTGGCAGTGCGACGGCTCCCCGAGCGTGTGCAGCGACATCGACGAGTGCGCCGACGCGCTCGACGACTGCGGCGACGACGCGACCTGCACCAACACCCCGGGCGGCTGGGAGTGCGCGTGCGACCCCGGCTTCGAGGGCGACGGCAAGCGCTGCCAGCCCGCGGGCGCGACCCAGGTCGTCACCGGCGACAGCCACACCTGCGCCCTCCTCGACGGCCGGGTCAAGTGCTGGGGCAGCAGCTTCTACGGCCAGCTCGGCCTCGGCGACGACGAGAACCGCGGCGACGCGCCCGGCGAGATGGGCGACGCCCTGCCCTACGTCGACCTCGGCGCCGACGCGGTCGTCGTCGCGCTGGCGGCCCAGGGGTACCACACCTGCGCCGCGCTCGAGTCCGGCGCCGTCAAGTGCTGGGGTCGCAACATCGGCGGCGAGCTCGGACTCGGCGACAGCGAGGACCGCGGCGACGACCCCGACGAGACGGGCGACGCCCTGCCCGTGGTCGACCTCGGTGCCGGTGCCCACGCCGTCGCGGTCACCGCCGGCTCCCTTCACAGCTGCGCGCTCCTGCAAGACGGCCGCGTCAAGTGCTGGGGCCAGGCCGTGTTCGGCCAGCTCGGCCAGGGCAACATCAACCCGCTCGGCGACGGGCCGAACGAGCTCGGCGACCTCCTGCCGTTCGTCGATCTCGGCGGACCGGTCGCGGCGCTCTCCGCCGGCCATTGGCATACCTGCGCCCGCCTCGAGACCGGCGCCCTCAAGTGCTGGGGCCAGGGTTCGGAGGGCCAGGCCGGCTACGGCACCAGCCAGAACTACGGCTCCGCGCCGAACCAGATGGGCGCCATGCTGCCCGCGGTCGACCTCGGCGACTTCGAGCTGGTCGCCGTCGTCGGCGGAGGAATCGCCACCTGCGCCACGCTCGCAGGCGGCGCCCTCAAGTGCTGGGGCGCCAACGAGGACGGCCAGCTCGGCCTCGGCGACACCGTGGCCCGCGGCGACGGACCCGGCGAGATGGGCGACGCCCTCCCCGTCGTCGAGCTCGGGGCCGAGGTCGTGAGCGTGGCGGCCAACGAGCGCCACGCCTGCGCCGTGCTCGCGGGCGGCGCGGTCAAGTGCTGGGGCGCCAACGACCGCGGCCAGCTCGGCCTCGGTGACACCCAGGCCCGGGGCGACATGCCCGGCGAGATGGGCGACGCGTTGCCCGCGGTCGACCTCGGCGACCCGGCCGTCTCCGTGTCGGTCGGTGCGGAGCACGCCTGCGCCGTGCTGCAGAGCGGCGCCGTCAAGTGCTGGGGCCGCAACCAATCCGGCCAGCTCGGCCTCGGCGACGACGAGAGCCGCGGCGACGACCCCGGCGAGCTCGGCGCGGCGCTCTCGGCCGTCGAGCTGTGAGGCTCATGTCCGAAGGGGCATGTCCGTCACGACCTTCCCCTTCGGACATGTCTGTAGGGGCATGTCCTTCACGACATGTCCCTTCGCGCCGCCGGTCCCCCGCCCGCGCTCGGCGCCCGCCCGGCGTGGCCTTCGCTCGCGCCGCACCTCGACGCCGCCGCTCACAGGCACTCGTTGCGCGGGTCGCCCGGCTCGTGGCACTTGAGGCACACGCGGTGGTTGCGGGCCGCCAGCGCCGAGCAGCGCATCGACGCCGCGAACCCGGGCCCGTGCGGGCTGACGTTGAGCCCGGGCATCGCCGCGCTCGTGGTCGCGTGGCAGGCCAGGCAGCTGTCCTCGGTGTGGCAGCTGGCGCAGGTGGCGATGTTGCGCTGGGCCGCGAACGCGTGGCTCTGCGGCGAGTCGGGCGGGCCCTCCCAGCCGATCGGGTGGAACCGCAGCGACGAGCCCACGCCAAACTTCGCGTCCGGCCCGTCGCCCATGCCGAGCCGCTGGTGGCAGGCCAGGCAGTCGGTCTGCATGCGGTGGCACGACTGGCAGTCCTGCGTGTTCGCGCGGGCGTCGAGCGCGTGCGTCGTCATGTAGTCGGCCGCGTGGATCCGCATCGGCCGGACCGCGCCGGCGTGGCAGTCGGTGCAGAACGTCTCGTTGTGGCACTGCGCGCACAGGCTCGGGTTGGCCTTGGCGATCCCGCGGTGGTCCTCGACGAACGCGAGGTCGTGCGCCGCGCCCCACGAGCTCTTGCCGCGAGGCACCAGCGCCGGCATCACGCGGTCGCTGAAGCTGCGCGTCGCCAGCTTGCCGTTGGTGTCGGCAGGGTGGCAGGTCGCGCAGCGGCTGCTCGCCTTGCGCCCGTCGTGGCAGGTCAGGCACGACGCCTCGCTCGGCAGCTGCAGCACCGTCGCCATGCGCACCTTCGACATGTCGCCGTGGCACGACTGACAGTTGGCCCCGGCCGCCAGGTGGTTCTTGTGCGAGAACTGCAGGTTGGCCTTGGGCGCGCGCAGGGTCGCGGTCACCCGGCCCTCGGACAGGCGCGTGTGGCATTGCCCGCAGCGGGCCGGCTCGGTCGCCGGCCGCGGGTGCTGCGGCCCGTGGCAGCTGTCGCACACCGCCCCGGTCGGGAAGTTGAAGTCGGCGACCTTGTCGCTCTCGCCGATCTTGGTGTGGCAGCGCGCGCACGCCAGCCCGAGCCCGAGGTGCTGCCCGTGGTTGAAGCGCAGCGGGATGTCCTGCTCCGGGTACACCGGGCTGCCGCCGCGCATCGGCCCGTGCGTCACCGGGGCGGTCGCCGGGATCTCGCCGACCGTCAGGCCGCCGCCCGCCTGCACGTAAAGACCTGTCCCGAAGGCCAGCCCAAGCATCACCCCCGCGACCGCCGCCGACCGCCCCTGGCCTCGCCCTTCCTGCCGCGTCGTAATCGTGTGCCGCGTCATGCTCACCTCCGCACCCGGAACGACCAGTCGGCCGTCAGCGCGCCGAACAGCCGGAAGGCCTGCGAGTAAAAGGTCGTGAACATCTCCTCGCCGAGCACCGCGAGGTGGATGCCGCGCCACAGCTGGGCGTTGAAGCCGAGCTGCAGCGCCACGCTGTAGCCGCGCCGCGCCTCGGTCACCTCGTCGCGGTAGTACACGCCGTAGATGCGGGCGTCGAGGGCCAGGCGGTCCCACCACACCATCGTCCGCGTGTCGAGGCTGCCGCCGGCGCGCGTCCCGCCCTCGCCGCCGAGGCCGTAGCCGTCGAGCCTGCCGGAGAAGCGGCGCCCGCGGTACGCCGCCGAGGCCCCGCCGCCGGCCCCGAGCTGCAGCGACTTCACCGGCGACG
Source organism: Nannocystis pusilla (assembly GCF_026626665.1). GTDB lineage: Bacteria > Myxococcota_A > Polyangia > Nannocystales > Nannocystaceae > Nannocystis > Nannocystis pusilla. Next base: position 2,374,357 of record NZ_JAPNKE010000002.1, on the reverse strand, counting down.
TGCCGAGCGCCGCCGTCGTCTCGCTGCGGAAGAACCGCATCTGCCCGCGCGCCTGCAGCGAGATCCGCGGCATCGGCCGCGCCTCGAACACCAGCCGCGCGTCCTCGAACGGCGTCAGCGCGAACACGTTGAAGATCGAGTCGAGGTCGAAGATCGGCAGCGTGCGGATGTACAGCGCGCGCAGCAGGTGCTGCTGCGTGAACGCCAGCTGCAGGCCCGCGGTCACGTCGTCGAGGCGACCTGTCCCGAGGTTCATGCGCAGCGCGCCGTACGGGCTGACCCGCCCGCCGGCGAAGTTGCCGGCGAAGCTGGCGCTGACCACCTCCTGGTCGACCCCCGACGGCAGGCCGAGGCTGCCGTCGTCGTCGACCAGCTTGCGGTTGACGCTCGCGGGCGAGAACGTGCGCCGGTAGGCCACGCGCGCGTCGATCCACTTGAGCCCCCACAGCGACACCCCGGCGCCGAACATCGGCGAGAACGCGCGGTCGGCCGCGGTCCCCTGGGTGCCGTCGAGCTCGAACGTCGGCAGGCCGAACACCGCCGTGCCGTCGACCTGCAGCCCGCCGAACGCCTCGAGCGCGAGGTGGGCCGGGATCCGCACCCGCGCCCACCCGCCGTCGAACGCGTACCAGTCGAGCCCGCTGAACTCGAACTGGCGCCCGAGCTTGAAGTCGACCCGGTTGCCGAGGTTCTCGCCCTCGAGGTACGCGAACATCACGTCGATCTGGCGCCCGTCGATCGCGTTGACCAGGCGGGCCGCCCGGTCGTCGCCCGGGCGCACGTAGCTGCCGAAGTCGTGGCGCAGCCGCATCGACGTCACGATCCGCAGCTGCCCGTCCTCCCGCGCGCCGCCTCTCGTCGGCCGCGCGCGGCGGCAGCAGCTCGTAGACCCCGAGGTTGACGTACTGGACCAGCCGGCGCCGCGACAGCAGCTGTCCTTCGGGACCTGGCACTTGGACCATGTACCCTTCACCGAGAGTGCGGGCGACCGCGCGCACCTCGGTCGCGGCGGCCTCGTCGGGGGTCGCGGCGATCACCGCGGCCAGCGCGAGCGGCAGAGCCCGGACGCGCCGCCCCGCGCGGCCCGGCGCACCGGCGACCCCGTGCGCGATCGATCCCCCTGCCCGCAGCAATCGCTCGTATGCTAAGCCATTCCCCGGCCCTCGGTCTCGGCCGATCGCCGTCACCACCACTCGCCCCAGGGGCCACCCTTTGCCGCGCTCCCGTCTCGCACGACCCAGGTCCGCCGCGCCTTCCTCTCGCTCCGCCGCTGCGCTGCGACCCGGCGCCGCGCGCACGGACCCCTCCGCCGTCGGACCTGCTGCCGCCGGAGCCTCTGCATCGATCCCGGCGACCATGACCGCGACTTCATCTTCGCGCGACTCCGGCTCCGCCCGCGAGCCCGCGCCCGGGTCCTGGTTCACCGCGACTTCCGCCGCGCGCGCCCCAGCGCCGTCCTCCCCCTGCGCCGCTCCGCTCGCGGCTCCCGGCCGCACCCCCTTCGGGGCCGCGCCGGGCTCCGCCGCTCCGCTCGGACGTCCAGACGCCGCGGCCTCGTCGACACGATCGACCGCGCCCGCGCGACGGCGCCGGGCCCGCCTCGGCGCTCTCGGTCTCGGCCTCGCCTTGCTCGCCTGTCGCCCGCAGTCGACCACCGCGCCGAGCGACACCGGACCGGTCGCGTGGATCGACGTCGACCCGCTCAAGCCGGCCGAGATCCCGGCCGCGGGCGCCTCCTCGCGCGCCGCCGTCGCGCGCCTCGATCGCCTGCTCGACCTCCTCGACGCCGCGCGCTTCACCGGCGACGAGGGCGCGCGCGAGGCCTTGTGGACCGCCCTCGGTGGCGCTGCCATGGGGCGCGGCGCCGAGGCCACCCGCGAGGCCGAGACGCGGCTGCTCACCGAGGCCCTGGCCCTCGATCTCAAGCCCGACCTCGACGACGACGCGCGCGGCTTCCTGGCCGGCGCGATCACCCTGCTGTCCGCCGATCTCGGGCTCGTCGCCGGCAGCGAGGACCTCTCGGTGCGGGTCGCGGCCTACCGCAACATCGCCGAGGACGGCCACCCGCGCGCCGCCGACAACGCCCGCTGGCGGCTCTACGACCACGTGCGCGGCTGTCTGGCCGGCGCCGCCGCGGCCGTGCCCGACCGCCGGCTCGAGGTCGCGGTCCACGGCCTTTATGTCCGCGAGGACAGCCTCGCCGCCTGGCTCGACGATCGGGCCGTGCACGCCCAGGCCCCGTGGCCGCCGCCGTCCGAGCTGTGGGGCCTCCTCGCCGCCGAGCGCGACGCTCTGGCCGCCCTGCCGCGCTGGCGCGGCGCGCTGGCCCGCCGCGACCGCGACGATGCTGTCCTTCAGGACACCTTCCTCGCCGCGCTCCCGGCCGCCCGCGACCCTGCGTGGGACCTCCAGCGCGTGCCCGCCGGGACTGGCCGAAGGACAGCCTCGCCCCCGTCGTCGGCATCGCCGGCGAGGACGTCACGGTCGACCTCGGCCGCCCCGGCGCGCGCCGCAGCACCCGCGGCGCGCCCGAGCTGGTGCGCGCCGTCGAGGCCGCCCTGGCCCGCGACGGCCGCGGCGCGGTGCTCCTGGTCGCCCCGCCGCTCCTGCCCTCGCCCGCCCTCAACTCGATCCTCCGCACCTTGCTCGACGCCCGCGTCGCCCGCATCGAGTCGGCGGTGCGCGAGCCCCGGCTGCCCGAAGGGACAGGTGACATCGTCGCCACCCTCCCGCTCGAGGTCGTGCGCCCGAGCGACCAGGGCCCGGCCGCGCAGGTGCTCTCGCGCGCCCGCGTGCGCGTCCACCTCGGCGGCCGCGGCCCGCGGCTGGCCGTCGACGGCGGCTGGCTCGACCTCTTGCCCGGCCCGTCCGACCTCGAGGCCCAGCTCGCCCGCCTCGACCGCGCCTACCCGCGCGAGCGCATGGTCACCCTCACCCTCGGCGACGACGTGCTCTACCAGCAGCTGCAGGACCTGCTGCGCGCGCTGGTCGGCGGCCCGCAGCGGCGCTTCGACGTCGTCGCCTGGACCCCGGCCGCCGCTCCGCCGCCCGCCGAGCTGCCCGACAAGTCGCTGGCCGAGGCCCGGCGCAGGCTCGAGGTCCGCGCGAACCTGTTCCCGCGGACCGCCAGCGCCGGCCTGGTCCTGCCCGCCCCGCCGCCCGGCGCCCCGGCCGAGCCGCTCCTGCCCGAGGGCGACCAGAAGCGCGCCGAGGCGCTCGCCCTCGGCTTCGTCCGCTGCCTGCCCGAGCTCGAGACCCCCCTGCGCGCCGGCGAGGCCGTCGACGTCGAGCTCCGCTTCGAAGAGGGCCGCCTCGCCGGCGTCGAGCCCAAGCCGCCCCGGACCCGCGTCCCCGCGCCCCGCCTGGCCGCCTTCAAGACCTGCGTCGAGGACGAGGCCCGCGGCTTCCGCCTGCGCGAGCAGCAGGCCAGCGTCCGCTTCACCGTCCGCGTCCGCCCGAGCTGAACGGCATGCCCACCCGCCGCCGACGAGCCTGCCCCGATGACCATGTCCACCAGGACATGCTCTTTGCGACCTGCGCGTTCGCACCTGCCCCTCGCGCCATGTCCCTCACGACCTGCCCCAACGAGCAGGCACCGAAGGCAGTCTCCGCACCGCCCCGCACGCTCAGCCTCCAGCGCCCTCTCGCACCTGCCCCTCGCGCCATGTCCCTCACGACCTGCCCCTCCGAGCATGTCCTCTCGGCCACTCTCGCGCGCCCCCGACCCGCGCCGCCGCGCGTCCGCGAGGCCTCGTGACCCGCGCCGCCCGCTCGCTCGTCCCCGCCCGCGCGGCCGCCCTCCTCGCCGGCGCCCTCGCGGCCGCGGCCGCCCTCGCGCCCGGCTGCGAGCCTGCCTTCGACTGCCAGGCCCCCGTCGACGGCGAGGCCCTCGAGCTCTCGGGCGAGGGCGCGGGCGCCACGATGGACTCGTTCTGCAGCGCCTACACGCTCGGCGTCGAGGTCGACGCGCTGATCGTCCACGGCACGCGGATCCAGCACCTCCAGCTGCCGTGCCTGTGCGGCGTGACGCAGTCGATCGAGATCACCGACAACCCCGATCTCGTCGACCTGAGCGGCCTCGGGCGCGTGCGGGCGATCGGCGGCGGCCTCGTCGTCGCCCGCAACCCCAGGCTCGAGACCCTCACCGGCCTGCCGGTCGACGCCGCGCTCGGCGTCGCGGTCGACGAGTCCAGCATCGTCATCGAGAACAACGACGCGCTGATCGACCTCGCCGGCCTGCCCGACGGCGGCGGCGAGCTCAAGGGCGACCTCCAGATCGTCGGCAACGCGCGCCTCGCCAGCCTGTCCGCCCTGCCGCCCAAGCTCACCCGCGTCCGCGGCCTGCGGGTCGCCGCCAACCCCGCCCTCGACTCGCTCGCGGGCCTGCCCGAGGGCCTGACCGCCATCGGCGACGGCGGCCTCGTCGTCGCCGACAACCACGGCCTGCGCGACCTCGTCGGCCTCCCGCCGGGCCTCGCCCGCATCGACGGCCCGCTCGAGATCCGCGCCAACACGGCCCTCGAGCGGCTCCACGGCCTCCCCGAGGCTCTCCTCATCGTCGGCGGCCGCCTCGAGATCAGCAGCAACCCGGCCCTGCGCGACCTGTCCGGCCTGCCCGCCGGCTTGCAGGTCGCCGGCCTGCTCGAGATTCGCGACGACGATGGCCTCGTCGATCTGTCCGGCCTGCCCGCCGGCCTCCAGCTCGGCATCGACTCCGAGACCGGCGACAGCTTGCGCGTACTCGACAACGACGGCCTCCTCGACCTCGCCGGCCTGCCCGCCGACATCACCGCCCTGGCCGGCAGCGCGCGCATCGTCGGCAACCCCGCCTTGACCGATCTATCCGGGCTCTTCGGCCACCTGCGGAAGATCGGCGGCAGCCTCGAGATCGGCCGGAACCACGGCCTCGTCGACCTCGCCGGCCTGCCCGACGACCTCCAGCTCGGCATCGATCGCCTCGGCCTCAGCCTCGTCGTCGCCGACAACCAGGGCTTAGGGCGCCTCACCGGCTACCCGGCCAGCCTCGCGGCGCTCCCCGGCGGCCTCGCCCTCGTGCAGAACCACGCGCTGCACGACCTGACCGGCCTCGAGCAGCTGCGCCACGTCGTCGGCGACCTCGTCCTCGGTCGCCGGCGAGCCAGCGACCTCGACCTCCCCTGCACCGACCCCGAAGCGCCCGGCGGCAACGACGGCCTCACCTCCCTCACCGGCCTGTCCGCGCTCGAGCGCGTCGACGGCACCCTCGCCGTCGCCTGCAACCAAGCCCTCGTCGCCCTCGACACCTTCGCCGCCCTGCACACCGTCGAGGGCAGCCTGATCTTGCGAGAGAACCCCGCCCTCGCCGACATCACCGGCCTGGGCGGCCCAGACGGCGTCCTGACGCGGGTCGGCGGCGTCTTCGAGATCGACTGCAGCCCCTTGCTCGATCTCGAGGCCGTCGTCGCGGTGCTCGATCACGTCGACGCTCCGGTCCCCGCGCTGCTCGACCTCGCCTGCCCGTGACAGTCGCCACGCCCGACGATAGGCTGCGACGATGAGCGGGCCTGTATACGAAACACTGTACCAATTCAGCCGCACCTTGACCGACGATCACATCGACGAGGATCTGTCGGAGGTCGAGACAGCGAACGACCGCACGGTCCAGTGCCAGGTCGTCCACGCCCGCGGCAAGCTCGACGGCCGACCCGTCGTCGTCTCGTACCACTCGCACTATTTCCTCGGCGCCCGCGGCTACCGCTACATCCCCAACGTCCTCGAAGTGTTCGTCACCGGCAACCACCTCAAGTTCGAGGGTGAGTGCCGCGCCCGCGGCTTCGCCGACAAGCTCGCCCGGTGGTTCGGCGGCGGCGGCCGGCGCGGCCCGGACCCTATCTTCGACGCCTGCCGGATCGACGCCCCGCGCGACGCCGACCTCGCCGACTTCTCGCGCCCCGACTTCACCGCCCGACTCGCCGCCCTCAGCGGCCACGTGCATTGCCTCCAGGTCCAGGTCCAGGCCGGCACCGGCATCAACGCCCTCTTCCACGGCACCCACTACCGCAGCTCGCTGCCCCGCCTCCAGGCCATCGTCCACGACGTCGCCGCCCTCGCCGCCGCCTGATCCGAGAGAAATCCGCGAGCGACATGTCCCCGGAGACATCTCGCTCCCGAAACGCCTCGACCCGCGAGCCCGAGCGCTGGCAGATCCTCGCCGACCGCGACCGACATGTCCCCAGAGACATGTCGCTCCCCACTGCTCGGCCTACGAGCGAACCGCCCTCACAGCCACGCCCACGCGTCGGCCCAGGCGCGCACCTCGATCGTCACTGCCCAAGACGTCTGGTCCGGTCCCCACGCCGTCAGCAGCACCCGTCGCCTGTACCGCGACACGCACACGTGCGGCCCCTCGCGCCGCCCGCTCATCCACGTCAGCGGCGACTCCGCCTCGCCCCACGGCTGCTCGCCCAGTACCGCCAGACGCACCAGCTGACACCACGGCAGCGGCACCACCAGCTGCGCCCCCGACGGCAGCTGCGGCGATTCGATCACCAGCGCCGGGTCCTCGATCCCGCCGCCGCAGTCGATCGTCACCGCTCGCAGCCGCAGCGCCTCGTTCCACCTCGCTCGCTCGTGATGCCACACGTTCCGCCCACCCGGGTCGTGACCCGGACGCGCGATCGGCCGCTCCACCCGGTAGCGCAGCCGGGCCAGCCGGCCCGCGGTCGCTTGCAGCGGCGTCGCATCGACCTCCTGCTCATGCACCACCGACTCGTGCAGCGCATACCAGTGCGGCCCGCTGCAGTCGCGGTGGCCGAGCCCGATCTCGAGGCCGCACGCGCACACCAGGTTGGGCAGGCCCGACCCGCTGCTGGCCAGCCCGCAGCAGCCCGCAGTGCGCCGCGAGTCAGGATGGACCTGCACCCACCACCTCGTCAGCGGCGCGAACAACCACGGATAGCTCGCGGGATGGCCCCCCAGGTACGAATCGCGGAGCCCCGGGTGATCCCAGCGCACGAACCACCGCGCCGGCAGCAGCCACGTCTGACTCTCGAACGGGTTCAGCGCCTCCGCCAGCTCGAGCTCGCGCGACCACGGCGTCAGCACCTCGCCGCAGCGAGGACAGCGGAACCGCGATCGCATCGGCGGCACCCCTCCATCCTACCGCAACGCCCTCCCGCCGCGAGTCCGCGCATCACGCCTGCGAGCAGCACCGCCTCCGACACCCGCGAAGAATCGCCGCCCCCCAGGCTTGCCGCGCTCGCACGGATACGCCGAAAAATCGCCCGTTCGCCGGCCTTCACCGTCAGCGAACGCCGCCGCATCAAGTCGCTACCCGCAGGACCATCGACGCGAGAGCATGCCACACCGTGATGCACCCGAGAGCGCGTTCGGTCGGCGAACTCCGGTTCCAGGTGTTGTTCCCTGCGAGAACACGCCCCGCCCTCGTCGACGCGAGAGCGCACCCGTCCCCGCCAGCGCCCCCTGATGCCGGTGATGCTCGCCGCGAGCAAGCACCGCCGTCGTTCGCCGCGAAGGCGTCTCTCTCCCCGGTGCCGTTGATGCTCGCCGCGAGAGCAACCACCGCCGTCGTTCGCCGCGAGGGCGTCTCTCTCCGCCAGCGCAAGTCCGGTGCCGGTGATGCTCGCCGCGAGCAAGCGCCGCCGTCGTTCGCCGCGAGGGCGTCTCTCTCCGCCAGCGCACGTCCGATGCCGTTGATGCTCGCCGCGAGAGCAAGCACCGCCGTCGTTCGCCGCGAGGGCGTCTCTCCCCCGCCAGCGCACGTCCGGTGCCGGTGATGCTCGCCGCGAGGAGAGGCCACGCCGTTATTGACGCGAGATGGCGTCTGTTCGGCGGCCAGCCCTGGCCGTCGAACAGGCGCCCCGCGACCTGCCCCCAAGGACCCCCCTCATCGAAGCCCGCGACGGCGAGGCGGCTTCTCACGGCTGCAGCCGTGCCAGGGGTTCGGGGACGCGGCGGCCGCGATTAGAGGTGGGATGGGTGCGAGGAACGAGTGCCCATCCCGCCGGTAACTCGCGGCCGCCGCGTCCCCGGACCCCCCGCGAGGCGCAGTCGGCAATATGCGAAGCGCCTCACCGCACGCGTCGAGTTCCCGCTCGTCGAGCACCGACGCACATGTCCCTTTCACCCTAACCAAAAGGACATGCCCCCAAAGACATGCCCCCAAAGACATGCCCGGAAAGACACACCCTCCGACCCGCCGTCCTCGGCGCTCGAGCACAGCCCTTCAGAACGGCTGCAAGAACGTCAAGTTCACCCCGACCCGCGGCAGCTGAGCTCCCCGGATCGACCCCCTGATAGTCCGCCAGATAGTCCGGCAGCACCTCGTCGAGGCAAGTCGTACGGCGGCGGACCAGCGGCACCGCCACGTCGAACCGCACGAACTGCGGCGTCACCCCCAGCAGCTGCAGGAAAGCCGTCACCCCGTAGCCGACCTGCCCGTACCAGCTCTCCTTCCCGAACCACCCGCGCAGCGTGTCGCACGGAGACACCGACGCCACCCCTGTGAACAGCGTCCCCCCGATCCCGCGCAGCCAGAACAGGTGCACCAGGTTCACATTGAAGTTCGACCAGAACATGTGGCGGTACTCGAGCTGGGCCAGCGCCACCCCGCGGCCGAACAGCTCGTTCCCCCCGTATGCGCCCAGCCCGTCGACCCCGCCCGCGCGGACCAGGCTGCGGAACTCCGGGCGGCCGACGATCGGCACCATCATCGTCAGCTCGAGTCGGCTCGCCAGAGTGTGCTGGTGCGCCAGCGGCCAGATGTGCACCCACGACGCCGACGCGGTCAGGCTGTGGCGATGGTCGGGCGCCGGCACCCCCGTGCGCAGCGTCTCCTGCGCGTACAGCCCGAACGCCAGCCGGTGCCCGCGATCCGGCCACAGGCTGAACTTGCGCGTGTCGTCGATGATCGACAGCGACTGGGCGAAGCGCACCCCGCCGACCCCGTCGAGCCCGCGGGCCGTCAGCGAGTGGACCTCGCCGAACAGGCGCACGCGTCCGCGGCGGCGCCGGCGGTTGATCTTCTCGCCGAACCACATCGTCGCCCCGCCGCCGATCGCCGCCGCCGACTCGCGGTCGCGGTGCAGCTGCAGGTGCCCGATCGACCCCAGGTCGCGGCGCCGGCTCATCTCGAACAGCACCCGCCCCGACAGCGCCTGCAGCCGGGCCGCCGGCGTGTTCCCGGCCAGGAACTCCGACGCCGACACCTCGAAGCCGAACCCCGTGTAGACGAAGCGGAAGCTCGGCGGCGAGCGGTTGTTGTACAGCGGGTCGACGTTGCGCTTTTTCCCCTGCGGCTCCTCGAGCAGGCGCGTGCGCGGGTCCACCATCACCGACCGCAGCTTGTGCTGCGTCTCGAGCGTGAACACGTGGTCGACCGTACCTGTCCCCGTGGACACCTCGATGTTCGTCCCCGCCGCCGCCGAGCCGTTCCACACCAGGTAGTGGCGCTGCCCGCCGCGCTCCGTCGCCAGCACCTGCACCGGCTCGACCGCCGCGTGCTCCCCCTCGCGCCGGATCGTGATCGTGTGGCGCCAGCGGCCGTCGCCGAGCGGCTCGCTGTCGACCTTCTGCACCGAGTAGTCGACCCCCGGATAGGCCGCCAGCCACTGATCGAAGAACCACCCGAGCGAGTGCCCGTACGCCGCCTCGGCCGCGGCCACCGGATCGGCAGTGCGCTCGCGGGCCACTTTCTCGTAGAACGCCTCGCGCTGGCTCGGCGTCAGCAGGTCGACCATCTTCTCGTGGATCCGGCGCCCCGTCGGCAGCGGGTGCGAGAAGTACAGCGGGTGCAGGCGCAGCGGCATCACGTCCTCGCTGCCGCGGAAGTAGCTCTGCGCGAACGCGGCCTGGCCGGTGTAGAGGAAGTTGTCCACCATCGGCACGAACGTGATCCGCCGCAGGATGTCGCTGGCGAACTCGTCGCCCTGGGCGCGGCGGGCCCGCCACACGTCGAGCAGCGCCGTCGCCATCGCGTCGTACAGCCACAGATCGGTCGACGGGTCGTGGCGCCCGACGTAGGCCCCGTACATGATCTCGTCGAGCATCGCCCGGGCCGCCGCCGCCTGATGGAAGCCCTGGAACCGCCGGCCCGGCGACACCTGCAGGAACTGGTCGCTGACCAGCACCGCGGATGGGTGCGCCTGGGCGATCTCGGCCCGCAGCGGCCCCTGCACCACCGTGATCCGGCTGTCCGGCGGCGGCTCCAGGCCCGCCAGCGTGGCCACGTCGATCGCCTCGCGGGCGATCCGCAGCACGTGGCCGGGCACGTCGCGGTACAGCTGCAGCTTGCGCTCGGCGGGCACCTGGTCGCCGGGCCGCCAGAACATGTGCAGCACCTCGATCTGCACCCCGCGCCAGGTCTCGCGGGCCCGCTTCCAGCGCGGGCCCCAGAACACCTCCGGGTAGGCCACCTCGGCCGTCCCGACCGCGCCGCTGGCCACCACCAGCTCGTCGCGCCCCAGCAGCTTCGCCTCTCTGTCTGTGGGGACATGTCCCGGAGACCATGTCGGCACCGCGGCGAACCGCGCGTCGACCGTCCAGCGCGCCGGCGTCACCACCCGCGCGTCCGGGTCGAGGCGCGCGCCCCCGCGGGCCTTCGCGCTCGGCAGCGGCGCCACCGCCCCGCTGAGGCTGCAGCGCCGGCGCGAGCAGCCGAACGGCCAGTAGCGGCGCGGCACCTCGACCGTGTACTCGATCTCCAGCGTATCTGTCCCTTCGGACAGGGTCACCTCGACGTCGCGGCGCGAGCCCGTCTGCCGCACCGCCTCCGCCCCGGCGTGCCCGCCGACCACCATTCGCCCGCGGCGGAACGGCCCGTCGAGATAGGTCGCCTTGGCCACCTCGTCGAGTTCGAACGGCTCGCGCCCCAGCGCCTCGGCGAAGTTCAGCAGCACCAGCTGCTCGCCGGCGCGGGCCGGGCGGCTGAGCTTGTACGTCGCGTGGCCGACGGCCGCGCCGCCCGAGTGCGGCACGCGTCTGCCGTTCGGCAGGCGCTCTCCGCCGCGCACCACCTCCAAGCGGACCTCGACCGCCGTCACCCCGAGGTCGTCGCTCGTCGGCGCGGCCGTCGGCGGCGGGTCCGAAGGCGGTCCGGTCGGCGCGTCCGAGGGCGCGTGAGCTTGCGGCGGAGACAGGTCCGACGGATGTGAAGCGTCCCCCTCGGCGCCGGGCGACGATGATAGAGACGGCGCGCGGCGGACCGCCCACGGGTGGCCCTCTGCGGCCGGGGTCGCCGTAGCGACCGCGAGTCCGACCAACCACGGCGCGAGCAGCCCACTGGACAACCGCGCTCTTCTGGGGCCAGCCACCGCCTGCCTGAAGAGTGCCCGACCTCTCCGCACCGCACCAGGGCCAGCCGCTCACCCGGCGTCCGGCGCGGGTTTGCCCCCCGTTTCCCGCCACGAGCTTGCTCCCCGCCCGGGCCGGGCTCTACAGTCGTCATGGCGGGTCCCGCCGGAGCTTACGCCATGACTTCGCTTTCTCGATGGTTCCGCGTCGCGCGCGCGGAAGGTTTGAACGGTTCGTCGGAGGCGCTCGCGTCGGCGGGCGGCACGACACAGGCCCGACCGCTGCCCGTCAGCGAGTGGCTCCGCGGCTTCGCCCTCGGCCTGCTGGTGGCCGTCGGCTGCGGTCGCAGCGATTATCTCGGCCCCTGTGCCAGCGACGCCGACTGCGGCGCCGGCTACATCTGCGGCCAGGACGGCGTGTGCATCGAGGTCGGCGGCGAGTGCGTCGTCGACGAAGACTGCCCCGACGGCGAGAAGTGCCTCAACTACGAGTGCGTCGAGCCCCAGGTGTGCGACGACAACCTCGAGTGCCCCCCGGGCACGATCTGCGTCATCCCCGAGGGCGAGGACACGGGCGTGTGCCAGGGCCCGCCGCCGACCTGCCCGCCCTGCCCGGTCGGCACCGAGTGCGACGGCAACGGCCAGTGCGTCCCGGTCGACCCGCCCGCCTGCCAGAACGACTTCGAGTGCCCCGAGGGCCAGATCTGCATCGACGGCGAGTGCGCCGCCCCCGGCGAGTGCGAGTTCGACTTCGAGTGCCCGTTCGAGCAGCAGTGCGTCGAGGGCCAGTGCGTCCCGGTCGGCTGCGACTTCTGCCAGTGCGAGAACGACTTCGACTGTCCCTTCGGCCAGGTCTGCGTCGACAACTTCTGCCAGCCGGAGTGCTTCAGCAACGACCAGTGCCCGTTCGGCGAGGTCTGCATCGACGGCGCCTGCGTCCAGGGCGAGTGCAGCATCGACGCCGACTGCCCGCCCAACCAGGTGTGCGAGAACGGCTTCTGCCAGGCCCAGTTCTGCTTCGACAGCACCGACTGCGACCCCGGCGAGCAGTGCATCGACTTCCAGTGCGTCCCCGGCGGCATGTGCCAGATCGACGCCGACTGCCCGCCCGGCAACGAGTGCGAGAACGGCCAGTGCGTCCCGATCGCCGGCTGCAACACCGACCTCGACTGCCCGCCCGGCCAGCAGTGCCAGGGCGGCGTGTGCATCCCCGGCCAGCTGTGCATGAGCGACGCCGACTGCCCGCCCGGCGAGCAGTGCGTGGGCGGCGTGTGCTTCTTCCCGCCCGAGTGCATCGAGGACGTCGACTGCCCGCCCGGTCAGCTGTGCGTCGACGGCGACTGCCAGGACCCGCCGCCTCCCATCTGCATGGCCGACGTCGACTGCCCTCCGGGACAGTTCTGCAACCAGCAGACCAAGCTGTGCGAGCTGATCCCGCCGCCCCAGTGCATCGACAACGACGACTGCCCGGTCGGCCAGATCTGCGACGCCAACCAGCAGTGCGTCCCCATCGTCCCGCAGTGCATCGACAACGATGATTGCCCGGTCGGCCAGATCTGCGACGCCAACCAGCAGTGCGTCGACGCTCCGCCCCCGCAGTGCATCGACAACGACGACTGCCCGGTCGGCCAGATCTGCGACGCCAACCAGCAGTGCGTCCCCATCGTCCCCCAGTGCATCGACAACGACGACTGCCCGGTCGGCCAGATCTGCGACGCCAACCAGCAGTGCGTCGACGCTCCGCCCCCGCAGTGCATTGACAACGACGACTGCCCCGTCGGCCAGATCTGCGACGCCAACCAGCAGTGCGTCGACGCTCCGCCCCCGCAGTGCATCGACAACGACGACTGCCCGGTCGGCCAGATCTGCGACGCCAACCAGCAGTGCGTCCCCATCGTCCCCCAGTGCATCGACAACGACGACTGCCCGGTCGGCCAGATCTGCGACGCCAACCAGCAGTGCGTCCCCATCGTCCCCCAGTGCATCGACAACGACGACTGCCCGGTCGGCCAGATCTGCGACGCCAACCAGCAGTGCGTCCCCATCGTCCCGCAGTGCATCGACAACGACGACTGCCCGGTCGGCCAGATCTGCGACGCCAACCAGCAGTGCGTCCCCATCGTCCCGCAGTGCATCGACAACGACGACTGCCCGGTCGGCCAGATCTGCGACGCCAACCAGCAGTGCGTCGATGCTCCGCCGCCGCAGTGCATCAACAATGACGACTGCCCGGTCGGCCAGATCTGCGACGCCAACCAGCAGTGCGTCGACGCTCCGCCGCCCGTGTGCGTCAGCAACGACGAATGCACCCTCGACGAGGTCTGCATCGCCGGCACCTGCACCTTCATCGGTGACTGCCAGACCGATGCCCACTGCGCGACCGGCCAGACCTGCCAGGCGGGCGTGTGCACCGGCTCGCCGCAGTGCACGACCAACGCCGAGTGCGCCGCCAACGAGTTCTGCCTGTTCGGCGAGTGCTTCGCGCCGAAGATGTGCGTCAAGAACAAGGACTGCGACACCGGCCAGATCTGCGTGTTCGGCCTGTGCTCCGCCGGAGTCGAATGCGCCGAGCATGCCGACTGCGACGTCGGTCAGGCCTGCTTCGAGGGTCACTGCAACACCCTGTGAGCGGCGCGCGCCGCTGACTCGCACGAGCCCGCAGCGCCGCCGCTGCGGGCTCGTGACGTCCGGCCAGCCGCATGTCGTGCTGCGACGGGCGTCCCCTCGGCGCGCGGGCAGAGGATAAAGACGCAGCGCTTTGGAACATCGCGCTCACTTCGCCGTCCCACGTCGTCCCTTGCTGACGCGCGCCGAGCTCGAGCGCGACCTCGGAGCGCGGCTCGTCGCGGGCGATCGCGTCGCTCGCCTCGGCGGCGCCCATCACTTCTCGCCGCAGGTCACCGACGCCCAGGATAGGCTGGCGTTCGCCCGGGTCCCGGTGCTCTCGGTCACCGCCGCTTCGAGCCCTATCAGGACGAGGGTCCGATGGCCGTGGCGCTCCAGGTGGCCGGCCAGCCGCGCTTCTTGCTGTATCAGCGCAAGCCCATGCGGTCCTCGTGGGAAGCCGCCCTGCGCCGCGGCCGCGTGATCGAGCGGATCGTCGAGGACGGGGCGCGCCCTCGCGAGTAGCGCCTCGTTCCGCATGCCATGTCTAAAAAGACATGTCCGAATCGCCATGCCTGAAAAGGCATGTCCTCGACGACATGCCCTGCGCGACCTGCCCATTCGACCAGGCCGCGCCAAGGAGTGGACCGCTCTCAAGCGGCCCCGGGTAGCCGTCGCGCGGGCGTCTGCTCAGCGCGCCGCGACCGCGCCGGCCTGCGCCTTCGGGAAGCTGCCGTACGAGAACAGCGCCGCCGGGGCCACCTCGACCACGTCGGCGATCTTCTTCAGCCCCTCGAGGTCGACGCGCTCGCGGTTGCCGACCAGGCCGACGATCGGCGGCACCGCGGCGAAGCCCGCGGCGAAGCCCTGCAGCTGCTCCTGCGTCATCGCCCCGATCGTCTGCCACACCCACGGGCGCGGGTCGGACTTCTCGCCCAGCTCGTCCCAGGCGTGGACCATCCACGCGCTCGCGCGCGGGTCGACGCGGCTGCTGCGGTACTCCTGCTCGATGGCGGCGCGCGTCGAGCCCAGGCGCACCGCGTCGAGCGGGCGGCCGAGCAGCTCGAAGAACACCTTGAGCGCCTCCGAGGTCTTGTCCGACTGCGTGCCGAGCCCGCCGCGCAGCGCCCACGCGTCGGTCGGCCGCGAGCCGGCGAACAGCACGCCCCACGCGTAGTAGACCAGCCCCCGGGCCTCGCGCATCTCCTGGAACAGCAGCGTGTTCATGCCGCCGCCGAGGTACTCGCTGAGCAGCCGCGCCGCGGGCCGCTGCTCGCGGGCCAGCGCGCGACGGCAGCGCGACCGCGATCGTCGACTTGGCGACGTCGCGGTGGGTGAAGTAGAGCGTCGGCTTCGCCACCTTGCGGTACGCCACCGGCGGGCGCAGCGGCAGCTTGCGGTGGTTCTTGCCGAGCGCGACCGCCCTGGCGGCCTCGGGTGCGGCGCGCGGGCCGAAGTAGAGCGTCTTGTGCTGGTGGTCGAGGAAGTCGCGGGCCAGCTTCGCCAGCGCCTCCGGCCTGGCCGCGGCGATCTGCGCGTTGGTCGGCGCCTGCAGGTACTCGCTGTCCTTGCCGTGGATCGCGTAGTCGGCCAGCGCGCCGGCCAGCTCGTCCGGATCCTCCATCGCGTCGCGGCGGGTGCTGATCACGTTGTCGGCGATCCCGCGCAGCACGACCGGATCGATCTTCACCTCGCGCAGCCAGCGATCGACCAGCGCCAGGCTCTGCTCCATGTTGGCGTCGACGCCCTCGACCGTGATCGCGCTCTCGTGCGCGTCGCACGAGAAGTGGACGGCGGTGCCGAGCGCGAACAGCTTCTTCTTCAGCGCCTCGGCCGACAGCTCGCCGGCGCCCGACTGCTCGACCACGTCGAGCGCGTGGCACAGCATGCGCTCGCGCTGGTGCCCGCGCTCGAACCGGTAGGTCAGCGAGAACAGGTCGTTGCGGCCGTTCTTGACCGCGACCAGCGGTCCGCCCGGCAGCTCGGCGCGGGCGTAGTGGGTGCCCTCGACCAGCCACTCCGGATCGAGCTGCTTGGCCGGCCGCTTCAGCGCCGCCTCGGCGAACGCGCTGTGCCGCTCGGGGTGCAGCTCGACCGGCGTCAGGGTCGGCTTGTCGATCTTGGCGACCTCGGGCTTGCCGGAGCGGCGGTGGACCGCGCTGTAGTTCTTGCCGAGGTACGTGTTGGCGACGCGGATGACGTCGTCGCGGGTGACCGCGCGGATCTTGCGGTCGCGGGCGACCATGTGCTTCCACGAGCGGCGCTGGATGAACGCGTCGGTCATCTTGCGCGCGCGGAAGTCGTTGCTCTCGCGGGCCCGCTTGTCGGCGATGTCCTGGTTGAGCACGATCGCCGCGACGTCCTCGGGCGTGAACTCGCCGCGCTTGAGCTTCTCGACCACCCCGAGCAGCAGCGCCTCGACCTGCTCGTGGGTCTGGCCGTCGCGCACTGGGCGCGCACCGTGAACCACCCGGCCGCCTGCAGGAACGTGCCGCCCGCCGAGGCCGACGGGACCTTCTGGCTCAGCTCGAGCTCGACGTTGAGCAGGCCGCTGGTGCTGTTGTCCATCAGCCAGTCCATCACCGTCAGCGCCGGCTCGTCGGCGTGATCGGCCGCGCTCGTCTGCCAGGCCAGCACGACCTCCTGCTCGCCCTCGGCGACCACGTCCGTCTGCACGCGCGCCTCGATCGGCTTCAGCGAGCCCGGGTCGAGCGGCTCCAGCGACTTCGTCTCGAGCTTGCCCAGCGTCTGCTCGAGCTTCGGCAGCGCGGTCTCGGCGTCGATGTCGCCGGCCAGCACCACCGCCATGTTGTTCGGCACGTACCAGCGCTCGAAGTAGTCGACCATGTCCTGATACGCCGGCACCTTCAGGTGCTCGATCTCCCCGATCGTCGTCTGCGTGCCGTACGGGTGGCGCGGGAACAGGTTGCGCGTGGTCGCGTAGTACGTCCGCACCCACGGGTTGTCGAGCGACAGGTTCTTCTCCTCGTAGACCGCCTCCATCTCGGTGAAGAACAGGCGGAACACCGGGTCGGTGAACCGCTCGGCCTCGACGTCGGCCCACACGTCGAAGCGGTTGCTCGGCACGTCGACGATGTAGACGGTCTGGTCGAAGGAGGTGAAGGCGTTGACGCCGAAGATCCCGAGCTCGGCGTAGACGCGGTCGAACTCGTTGGGGATCGCCGTGGCCGCGACCTTCTGATTCTCGGCGTCGAGCTCGGCGAACAGCTGCTTGCGCTTGTCGGCGTCGGTGGTCGCCCGCAGGTCGCGGTAGAGCTGCTCGATGCGGGCCAGGTGCGGCGCCTCGGCGGCGTGGTCGAGGGTGCCGAGCTCGTCGGTGCCCTTGAACAACATGTGCTCGAGGTAGTGCGCGAGTCCGGTCGAGTTCGCCGGGTCGGAGCGGCTACCCGCGCGCACGGCGATCCAGGCGTCGAAGCGCGGCTTCTGCCGATCGGTGCTGATGTACACGGTCAGGCCGTTCGCGAGCCGATGCACCGAGACCGCCAGCGGATCGTCGGGCAACGCGCCGTGGGTCGGCGGCAGATCGGAGGCGGCGAGGATGACCTCGCGGATCGCCTCGGGGCTGGCCTTCGCTACCTCGCCGGGCGGGGTCGTGGTGGAGGTCGTGGCGGTCTTGCAGGCGACGGCGCTGAGGACGAAGGCGCCGAACAGGCGCGAGACGAGCGTGGACATCGAGGCGATCCGAAGATCGGCATCTTACGCCGCCGCGATCGCCCGCACGCCCGCCCGGGACCGCACGAACACGGTAAGGCGGCGCGGCGCGGCGAGACGTCGATCACGCGGGCGCGGCGGGCCGCGGACCCGCGCGCGCACCGACGGGCAGGCCGGTCAGTTCGGCATCTGCCCCGAGGTGCCGCCCACCGGCCCCGAAGGCGGCCGACCGCCGCGGCGCCGCACGACCGGGCCCGCGTGGTGATGCACCATCTTCCACTCGCCGTCCTCGCGCACGAAGATGTTGGTGGCCACCAGCTCGGTGTCGCCGATCGTCTGGGCGCAGATGACGTAGCCCATGTCCTCGCCGGGGAACGCCTCGGCGGCGCCGTACTCGATCCTCGCGGCGCGGAGCCGGCGAGGATCGCCTGCCAGCTCTCCATGATCTCCTCGCGCTCGACCAGCGGGGTCCAGCCAGGATGCACGCACGTCACCGGCACCACTCGCGCCCACACGTCGTCCATCGCGCTCAGGTCGGCGCGAGAGAAGGCCTCGTAGAACCGACGGTTGGCGGCCAGCAGCGCGTCGCTCATCTGCGGCAGATATAGCAGCCGCCGCCGCCGCCGGCTCGGGCGGAACGATGCTCGACCTGGTCCGGATCGAGCGAGCGGTCAGCCGCGCGAGCCGGTGATCTCGGGGCTGCGGGTGAGGCGCGCCCGCGCCTCGAGCACGCGCGCACCCGCGCCCTCCGCGGTGGGGCCGAGGGCCGTCAGGTGGCCCATCTTGCGCCCGACGCGGGCCTCCGACTTGCCGTAGAGGTGCAGCTTGACGTCGGGCAGCGCCAGCGCGGCCGCCCAGTCGGGCGTGCCGCCCTGCCACACGTCGCCGAGCAGGTTGGCCATCGCCGCCGGGCGCAGCAGTTCGGTCGAGCCGAGCGGCAGGCCGCACACGGCCCGCAGCTGCTGCTCGAACTGACAGGTCACGCACGCGTCGATCGTGAGGTGGCCGGAGTTGTGCGGCCGCGGGGCCAGCTCGTTGATGAGCAACTTGCCGCCCGGCAAGCAGAAGAACTCGACGCATAGCACGCCGACGACCTCGAGCGACTCCAGCAGCCGGCGCGCGATCGCCTGCGCCTCGGCGGCGACCTCGGCCGCGACGCGAGCTGGCGCGAGGGACAGGTCGAGGATCCCGCGCACGTGCTGGTTCTCGATCGGCGCGTACACGGCGGTCTCGCCGGCCTGCCCGCGCACCGCCACCACCGACAGCTCACAGGCGTACGGCACCCACGCCTCGACGATCGCCTCGTCGGACTGCAGCGCCGCCCAGGCCGCGGCCGCCTGCTCCGGCGCCTCGATCTTGACCTGGCCCTTGCCGTCGTAGCCCCACCCCGCCGTCTTCAGCAGCGCCGGCCGACCGACCTCGGCCATGGCCGCCGCGACCTCGTCGGCCGAGCGGGCGGCGCGGAACGGGGTGACCGGAAAGCCATGTTCTTGGAGATATGTCTTTTCGCGCAGGCGGTGCTGCGTCGTGTGTAGCACCGAGCCGGCCGGGCGCACCGGCGCGACCGCGGCAGCGGCCTCGACCGTGGCCGCCGGCACGTTCTCGAACTCGAAGGTGACGACGTCGACCGCCGAGGCGAACGCGCGCACCGCCGCCAGGTCGTCGTAGGGCCCGCGCAGCTCGAGGTCGGCGACCTGCCCGGTCGGCGTGTCGACGTCGGGCGAGTAGGTGTGGACGCGGTAACCGAGGCGACGGGCGGCGATCGCGAACATGCGGCCGAGCTGGCCGCTGCCGAGCACGCCGATCGTCGCGCCGGGGAGGATCGGCGACTTGGGATCACGCATCGGGGAGCACCTCGCTGCGCACGTCTTCGGCGCGCTTCCGCTGGAACTCGCGCAGCGCCTCGGCGAGCGCCGGGCGGGTCAGCGCCAGCACCCGGATCGCCTGCAGCGCGGCGTTGTAGGCCCCGGCGGCGCCGATCGCCAGCGTACCGACCGGCACGCCGCGGGGCATCTGGACGATCGACAAGAGCGAGTCGAGCCCGCCGAGCGCGGCCGTCTGGATCGGCACACCGAACACCGGGAGGCGCGTCTCCGCGGCCACCATCCCCGGCAGGTGGGCGGCCCCGCCCGCGCCGGCGACGATCACCGCCAGCCCGCGGGCCTCGGCCGCGCGCGCGTACTCGGCCAGCCACTCGGGCGTGCGGTGGGCCGAGACCACCCGGCACTCGTGCGGCACGCCGAACTGCTTCAGCACCGCCGAAGCCTCGCGCATCGTCTCCCAGTCGGAGCGGCTGCCCATGATCACACCGACCAGCGGGCCGTCGACGGGGCTCGCCTGCTCGCCAATCGTGTCCGGGCCTGCGCTCATGGGCGGATTATCCAGATCTGGTGGAACACGACAACAAAAACTAGTGTTTGTCCCCTCGATGTCACAGATAGCCGCGTTCGTCGCCGCCTGCCTCGTATTCCTGCTGGCCAGCGAGGCCGGCGCGGAGCTCGAACCGAAGCGCAAGGGGCTGCAGGTCGATGTCGCGGGCGGCCTGTCCTTTGCATGCCGGGCGGCGCGGCGCGGTGCAAGCGCGTGGACGGCGTCACCGCCCCGCACGCCGGCGGCGTCGTCACCGTCGGCTACCGCTTCCGGCCGTGGCTGCTGGCCGGCCTGTCCTACGAATTCGGGCTGCTGCGGCCGTCGTACACCGACATCCTCGGCGGCCGCCCGCTCTACGGCCCGGCCCGTCACCAGGGCATCTTCGGCGTCGTGCGCACCGGCGTCGACATCGGCCGCATCGACCTCGGCCTCGAGCTCGGCCTCGGCTATTCGCAGCAGGTCGCCACCTACGTCCACGACGACTTCCGCGGTCAGCGCTACGGCACGCTCGGGTTCGCGGCCCGGGTCACCCCGCTGATCGCGGTCTACGTCACGCGCCGGGTCTACCTCGGCCTGCGCTGTGACGTGACGATGAACTTCCACCGCAGCCCGGCGTGCAGCCCCGGGCGCTGCGAGGCCCGGTGGGCGCGCCCGCGTTCGGCCACCACTCGCTGACGGGCCTGATGCTCGGCGTGACGATCTGAGCGGCGGCCGGGGCGCGATTTCGCCCGGCGCACGCCCACGTTCGGCCGTCGCCTTGCGCTTCCGGCGACTGCCTCACAAACAACCCGCATGACGACCCCTGCCCGCCTCGCGCTCTGCGCTCTCGCCGCGACCTTCACCCTCAGCGTGGCCTCCTCCGCCCGGGCGGCGGACGTGAAGCGCCGCGGCGGTCAGGCCGAGATGATGATGGGCGGGTCGCTGTGCATCCCGAGCCGCACCGGCTGCAAGTCGACCGACGAGATCGTCGGCCGCACCCTGCCCTCGTTCGGCATGGGCTTCACGCTCGGCTTCCGCCCGATCCGCGCCCTCATGATCGGCGCCGCCTACAACGTCGGCTTCTTCAACGCCGACTACCAGACCGCCACCACCGACGCCTACCGGGCCTCGTACCAGAACAGCTTCTTCGCGGTGATCCGCGGCATCCTGCCGATCTGGCGCATCGACCTCGGCCTGGAGATCGGCCCCGGCTTCTCGCGCCAGGTGTTCAACGCCCGCGGCGGCGTGCTCCCCTACGACCGCCAGTTCTCGCAGGGCTTCGCCCTCAAGACCGCGCCGTCGATCGACTTCTTCGTCACCCAGCGGTTCTTCCTCGGCGGCAAGATCGACTTCATCTGGAACTTCCACCGCGAGGTCTGCACCGCCGAGGGCGGCAATCGGGCCTGCTTCAAGCGCGACGACAACGATCAGGCCAGCGTGCACCAGATGATCGTCGGCTTCCACCTCGGCACGACCTTCTGAGCCCACGCGTCGCGTTGGGCTCGCCCGCGCGAGACCGGCCCCGGCCTTGAGTCACTTCGCGGCGGACCGCGGCGGCTCGGGCGCGCTGTTACAGTCCGCTCGTCATGTGGACCCCGCCCGACAAGATCCGCCACGCGATCCCGCCGGCGCGCTGGCCGAGCGCCGAGGAGGCGGCCGCGAGCCGGTGGTTCTCGCCGATCGACGTCGGCCCGTGTCGCCTGCACGCGCGCACCTGGGTGCCGGCGATGGTGCCTTGGCGGGCCTCGGACGACGG
Source organism: Nannocystis pusilla (assembly GCF_026626665.1). Taxonomy (GTDB): domain Bacteria; phylum Myxococcota_A; class Polyangia; order Nannocystales; family Nannocystaceae; genus Nannocystis; species Nannocystis pusilla. The sequence continues at coordinate 2,352,688 of NZ_JAPNKE010000002.1, read as the reverse complement.
CCGCGTCACCCCCGACGTGATCGCCTGGTACGAGCGCTTCGCCGCCGGAGAGCCGGGCGCGCTGGTGGTCGAGGCCACGGGGATCCGCGACGTCCCGAGCGGCCCGCTGCTGCGGATCGGCGACGACCGCTTCGTGCGGGGCCTCGGCGATCTGGTCGCGGCCGTGCGCGCGGCCAGCGGGGGGCGCACCCGCCTGTTCATCCAGCTGATCGACTTCCTCGCGGTCAAGCGCCGCCCGCCGGCCGACAAGTTCTTCGCCCGCTTCTTGCGCGTCGACGCCGGCCACCGGCGCCGCCTCGCCGCCGCCCTCGCCGACGACCGCTGGCATGAAGCGCCCGAGCCCGAGCTGCGCGCGCGTCTGATGTCCGCCGAGACAGGTCTTTTGGAGCAGGTCCTCACGGACAGGGAGCGCCGCGAGCTCGACTACGGCTACCGCGAGCTCGTGACCGACCTCGACCTGCCGCACGTGCGCGACCTGCCCCGGGTCCTGCCCGAGCTGTTCGCCGCGGCGGCTGCGCGGGCCGAGGCCGCCGGCTTCGACGGCGTCGAGCTGCACTACGCGCACGCCTACACGATGGCGAGCTTCCTCTCGCGCACCAACACCCGCGCCGACGGCTACGGCGAAACCATCGCGGGTCGCGCTCGCCTGCCGCTCGAGGTGCTCGCGGCCGTGCGCGCGCGTCGGCGTCGGCCTGGCGGTCGGCTGTCGCATGCTCGGCGACGAGGTCATCGCCGGCGGCAGCGACCTCGCCGACGCCGCGCAGTTCGCTCGCGTTTTCGCGGCCGCCGGCATGGACTTCGTCAGCGTGTCGAAGGGCGGCAAGTTCGACGACGCCCAGCAGCCCAGGGTCGGCGAGGCCGTGTACCCCTACACCGGGCCGAGCGGCTACGAGTGCATGCCGACGATCCACAGCGACGCCCGCGGCCCGTTCGCGCGCAACGTGCCCCTGGCGGCCGCGATCCGGGCCGCCATCCGCGACGACGGCCGCACCACCCCGGTGGTCGCGGCCGGCGGGATCCACGGCTTCGACCAGGCCGAGGCGATCCTCGCCGCCGGCCACGCCGACATCGTCGCCGCCGCCCGCCAGAGCCTCGCCGACCCCGACTGGTTCCTCAAGGTCCGCCTCGGCCGCGGCGCCGAGGTCCGCCGCTGCAAGTTCACCAACTACTGCGAGGCGCTCGACACCCAGCACAAGCAGGTCACCTGCCAGCTGTGGGACCGCGTCGAGCTCGACGAGCCCGACCTGGCCCGCTCGCACGACGGCCGCCGCCGCCTGGTCGCCCCGCGCTGGCGCCGGTGACAGGTCGCTTCGGGCATGTCGTTTCGGACATGTCGCATCGGACATGTCGCTCCGGGCATGTCGAATCGGACATGCCCGAAAGCGCGAGCGTCACTGCCCGCGGCGAGCCAGGCGCATCTCGGTCGAGCCGGGGCCGATGGTGAACAGCTGGAGCGTCAGCTGGCAGCCGTCGGCGCTGACGGCGACCGGGCACGTCACGAAGCCTCCGACCCGCAGCGAGGTGCTGCGCGTGACCGTGTGCCAGCCGGCGTCGAGGCTGTCGCGCTCCGCGAACCACCCCCGGCGCGGCCGTCGTTGGGATCGCCCTGCCCGCCGCCCTCGCTGTCGAACGCGCCGAAGAACAGCCGCAGCCCGTCGGGCGCCAGCGCGGGACAGGCGAGGACGCCGAAGCCCGGGTCGCTCGGCGTCACCTGCATCGGCGTGACGTCGGGGAAGGTCGCGTGGATCTGCGGGTCGCGGGCAGTTGATAAAAGTTGAAGCCGAGCTGGAACTGCCCGAACGGCGGGCCGTCGTCGCGCTGGAACAGCAGCGTCGCCCCGTCGGCCGTCGGGTTCGGGTGGCTCTCGTGGTCGCTGCCGAACGCCTTCGCCCCGCCGGCGACCGTCGGCGCGCCCCACATGTCGCCGTCGCGCGGCAGCACGTAGATGTCGCCGCCCGTGCTGTCGAAGAACAGCTCCTGCGTGCCTTCGACGAACGCCGGGCGGTCGGCCTGGTAGCTCGACGACGGCCACGACGACATCCCGGGCGGGAACGCGGCCAGCGGGTCGTCGCGGGTCGAGCGGATCACGTGCCACTCGTCGCCGAGGAACGCCCGCCAGTGCAGCGTCTTCGCGTCGGGCGAGAGCATCGGCGAGCTGCCGAACGGCTCGAGCGGCACCGTGGCGACGGCCCAGTCGTCGATGCCGAGGTCCCAGCAGCCGACGGGCCCGCCGGTGCTCGTCTCGGTTGTCCCCGAGGACATGTCCGGAAGGACCGCCGTGGTCGAGGCCGTCGTCGACGTCGTCGCCTCCGAGGTGCCGGGGGCCTCGGTCGTCGCGGTCGAGCTCGTCGGCACCACCCTGTGGTCACGGTGGTGGTGCCGGTCGTCGTCGTGGTCGACGTCGACCCGCCGCTGGCCCCGTCGGTCTCGACGGAGTCGTAGGCCGGATTGGGTTTGAGACAGCCGGCGGCCAGCGCCGCCGCCGTTATCACCGTAAACCACGCGCGCCGCACTCTCCTCGGCATAGCGGATCGCCGGTCCCCCGTCGACGCCCGCGCAGGGAGGCCGGCGTAACCTGCGTTCGGCGCCCCCCCGCCGCTCACGGCGCCGCGATCTCGACCTCGATGAACGCCGGGACGACGTCGCTCTGCAGGTGCACGCGCGCGAACAACTGGTCGGGGTCGAGCCCCGTGGCCGCGAAGTCGAACACGTGGCCGACGCCGGGCGTGTACGGGACCTCGTGGGTGTCGCCGACCGGCAGGTTGTCCTTGATGAAGGTCAGCGTCAGCGGCACGCGCACATGCACGGGATCGGCCGCCGCGACCTCGGGGTCGAGCAGGCGGAAGCCGCCGATCGGCCACGTCTTCACCAGGTCGTAGGCCGGCGGCGGCCGCACCACGTCGAGCTTCGATTCGCCGCCCGCGAGCACCGCCGTCAGCTCGTGCTCCTTGGCGAAGGTCACCTCGAACGGCGCCGTCTCGAGCGCGTAGTCCTCGGTCGCCTGGCCGTCGAACGAGCGGCCGGCGATCCGCAGGCGATATGTCCCTGCGGGCATGTCCGCCGGGACCTGCCAGTCGACGTACCACTTCTGCTGGCGCTCGGCGAGGAGCTTGCCGTTGGGCTCGGGCATCGGCGCGTAGTGGGTGAGCATGTGATAGCGCGAGTTGTCGAGCGCGGCCCCGGCCCAGCCGCTCGGCGACGGCACGTCGACGAAGCCGCCGCCGTCGTCGACCTGCACCGTCACGCGCGGCTCGCCGAGCGCCGGGTCGCCGCCGTTCCAGGCGACCCGCAGCGTCTCGCCGCGCCCGAGCCCCGTCGGCGGCTCGCCCGTCAGGCCCGGCGCGTCGACGCTGGCCTCGAGCGCCCGCGGCTCGAACGACTTGCCGACCGACAGCGCCGGCGAGTCCTCCGACCACACCGGCGAGCCGTCACCGGCGATGAGCGCGTCGATGATCGTCATCTGGCCGTCGACCAGGTACTTGGCCAAGAGCGGCCCCCACAGGCTCATCTCCGACTCGTAGCCGCCCTGCAGCCAGTCGTCGGGCTGCGTCAGGTACAGCAGGTGATCCTGCGAGTAACCGAACACCATGCCGTCGACTCCGCGCTCGTCGTAGCCGGTGCGGGCGTACTCGATCACCGACGCCGTCGGCTCGCCCGGCAGCGTCAGCATGTAGAAGTCGTCGAGGCGCGCCACGGTCAAATAGGTCTGGTGGATCTCGCCGTGCGGCACCTTCTCGCCGAGCGACTCGAGCAGCCCCTGCATCGGCATGCAGTTCTTCGGCTTGCCCTCCATGCTGGTAGCAGGGTTGCCGTCGTCGACGTCGCCCTCGGCGCCCTTGCACTGCCAGCCGCCCCACAGGTACGGCCCGCCCTGCGAGTTCAGGAACTCGGGGTAGTCGTCGTAGCCGATCCCGCTGTACGTCAGGTCGATGCGGCGCGAGCGGACCCCGAGGGTCGCCTCGTCGCGCCACTCGATGGCGTCGTAGAGCTCGAGGATCTTCGGCGCCGCGGCGTGACCGACCCGCTCGATGCGGGCGGGCTCCGGGTGGCCGAGGCCGTCGCCCGCGGGGGACGCGTCGCCGCCGCCCGACTGCGCGAACATGCCGAAGATCGGCTGACCCTTGGCGGCGAAGAACGCCTCCTCGAACTTCATCTCGAGCCCGCCCGGCGCGTCCTCGGTGAACAGCTCGTTCGGCGAGTCGAACACGGTGCCGTGCATGCCGAAGTTGATGACCGTGGCCATCGGCGTGCCGTCGGGGCGGCGCACCGCCAGCAGCGTCAGGCGGGCGTCCTTGCCGTACGTCGGGTCGTTCTCGCCGCGGCGGTCGCGGTACACCGCGTCGTCGGGGTCCCAGTCGTCGTTCCAGGCCACGCCCCACTGCGCCGGCCCGAGGTCGGCCACCGCCGCCGCGATCACGTCGGCCATCGCCGTCGTCATGCGGTCGATCAGCTCCTCGTCGGGCGAGTCGGCGCCGACGAACCCGAGCGGCGCCGGCAGCCGCCAGTAGCGGGCCAGGTTGTGGTGCGAGTGCGTCGCCGCGGTGATGAGCCGCCCCGTGATGTCGATGTCGTGCAGCGCCTTGAGCTTCTCGATCGTGCCCTCGGTCAGCGAGTGCTCCGAGCTCATCGTCGGCGTCTTCATCACCACCAGGCGCTCGCCGCCGACCTCGATGACCATCGCCTTGATCGTGCCGAGGCCGTAAAAGCCGGACGCGCCGTTCAGCAGGTGGTTCCACGGCGTGCTGTTGGTGACCGTCCGCCCGCCGAACCCGGCCATCGACGCCCCGACCGGGCCGGTCAGGTAGCCGACCGCCACGCCGGCCTGGATCGGGCCCTGCGGCAGCGGATCGATCTCTCCCGTGGGGTTCGCGGTGGTCCCGCTCGTCGACGAAATCGTCCCCTCCGACGTGGTCGGCGTCACGTCCGTGGTCGAGCCCGTCGAGGTCGTCGCTGCGGACGACGCGGTGCCGTCCGTGGCCGACGTCTCCCCGGTCGGGCCGGGGCATCCCGCCAGCGCAAGGGCCGCGAGCGCCCCTCCCCACGAAAGCTGCTGCTTCATCATCATCGCCGACTATACCGCCGCGTGAGCGCAGCGGAACCGCGCCGCCAGCCCGTCCCCCCGCACGCGAGCTCACGCGCCCGGACGCACCGTCTCGCCCCCGGCTTCGCGCGCGTCGATCAAGCTGCCTCAGTCTCCTCGCGCGCCGACAAAGCGGCGCCTGCCTTTGCTAGCCTCGGATCCTCGCGCCCCGTGGTGACCCCCCTCGCCACTGTCCTCTTCATCCTCACGTGCTTCGCCGCGCGCGTCGGGCCATTCCGCGGCGTGGGACCAGGAACCTGTCCCGAAGGACAGCGAAATCCCACCGCCGACCGGCCCGCTCAAGTCGGACGCCGCGGCCGGCGGAGGGCTCAAGTCCGACGCCGCGGCCGGCGGAGGGCTCAAGTCCGACGCCGCGGCCGGCGGATCGCCCGAGCCGACTCCGGTGCCGGCCGCCGCGTTGCCGCCCGCCATGGTGCCCGACGGCGCGCGCCCCGAGGGCGGCAAGCCCCCGGTCGGACCGGCGCCGACGCTCCCGCCGCGCGAGCGGGTGCGCTGAGCTGGCTCACCCACCCGCTGTCGCCCACGCCCAGCCAGTACCAGAGCCGCAAGGGCAAGAGCCCGCACCGCGTGCTGCCGCTGCCGAGCGTGCGCTCGCAGCCCGGCGTCGGCCTCATGCTCGGCGCCAACATCTCCTACGCCTACCGCCGCCACGAGGGCGACCCGAACCGGATCTACATGATCCTCGAGTCGCGGGTGTCGCTGAAGAAGGTCCAGGACCACAGCTTCTTCATCCGCCTGCGCGATCTCCTGCGCCGCGAGGAGGTGTTCGAGCTCGGCGTGCTCGGCTACGTCGACCCCGTGTTCCCGTACTTCGGGATCGGCAACAACACCAACCTCGAGGGCATCGACCTCCAGGCCCGCTACTACCAGGCTCACCTCAACACCGTCGGCGGTTCGCTGACCTACCAGCACCCGCTGTGGCTCCTGCCTGCTCGCGGGGACAAGCCGGCCGGCCTGCTCCGCTCGTACGCCGGGCTCGCCTACTACGCCGACCGCGTCCGGGCCTACGACAACTCGCTCCTGCTGGCCGAGCACCCGGCCGCCGACCTCAACGCGCGGCGCGGCCTCATCCGCGTGGGCCTCACCTGGGACCGCCGCGACAACGAGTGGAGCCCCGGCAAGGGCAGCTTGTTCGACGTCATCGTCGACAACGCCGGCCCGTGGACCGGCTCGACCGACGCGTGGGGCCGCTTCTCCGCCAACTTCCGCACCTACTGGACCCTCGGCGTCGACAAGCTGGTGCTGGCCCACCGCCTCAGCTTCGACGCGCTGTGGGGCGACGCCCCGCTGGTCCCGCTCGGCGAGTTCGGCGGCCTCCTGACGACCGACGGCCTCGGCGGCGCCGCTGCCGGCCGCGGCTGGATGCGCCGCCGCTACATCGGCCGTCTCAAGGCCTTCGGCAGCCTCGAGCTGCGCTTCGAGCCGCTCGAGCTCAAGGTCCGCCGCCACACCCTCGGCATCGGCCTCAAGGGCTTCGTCGACCTCGGCGTGGTCGCCGAGCGCATGCAGGATCTGCCCAAGCACTGGCACGTGTCCGGAGGGACAGGTCTGCAGGTGATCTGGGACCGCTTCGCCGTCCTCCGCCTCGACGCCGGCTTCTCGCGCGAGAGCTTCGGCATCTACTTCATCAACGAGCACGCGTTCTGAGCCCGGCGCCGCGGGGGCTCGGGGGCGTGCAGAGCTCCCGCGTCGACGGTCGTCGACGCGGGCCCGTTGCGGGCCCGCGCCGGCAGCCCCGGAGCATGCCGTGACCGAACCGAGCTCGCGCCGCCTTCATGTCCGAAAGCACATGTCTTGGCGGACATCTCTCCGACGCGGCCCACCTGCGGGCCCCCCATGAAGCACATCGCCGCGTGGCGCGCGTTCGGCCGCTCCGCGCCCGCTCGCGACATGACCGCAAGACAATGTCCTCGAGGACATGTCGCTCACCCGCGCCCGGCTGCGCGCGCACGACCGCGCGACGACCGACCGCCCGCCCGGCTCTGCGCACCGCCGCCGACTTGCGCCCCGCGCGTGCGGCTGCCTACCATGAGCGTCTTATGCCTGACTTGACCCTTCGCCCCTGGCCCCGCGCCCTCTGCCTCCTCGCCGTCCTGAGCGGCTGCCCCGACAAGGACGGCGGCGACACCGACAGCGACACCGGCACGACCGCCGCGACCGAGCCCACCACCAGCGACCAGCCCACCGGCGGCACGAGCGACGCCCCCGAGGCCGGCTGCGACGCGCCCACGGGAGCCAGGGCGGACTTCTCCGTCGCGTGGGGCGTGGCCGACCCGCCGTGCGACATGGAGAGCTGCAGCACCGACCGCGACGGCACCTGCACCGTGAGCGCCGTCGGCCTCGACGCCGCCAAGCTCGCGCTGACCCTCGACTGCGAGCACGACGGGGTCGGACCGTCGACCGACGTGGTCACCCTCGATGTCGTCGACCCGGCGATCGACCTCGCCGTCGGCGACAGCGTCGACCTCACCTACCGCAAGCGCGTCGTCTTCGAGGATCAGCCCGACCTGTGGCTGCGGCTCGTCGACGCCGACGGCCTCGTGCTGGCGGTCGGCAGCGGCGGCGCGCAGGGCGATCCGGAGTTCGCCCAGGCCTTCCTCGACGAGGTCGCAAACCCGTTCAGCGCCGAGTTGGTCGCCGGCTGCGAGGCCGCCTCCGAGGACCTCACGCAGGTCGAGTTCAGCCACGCCGGCGTGACCATCGCCGTGCCCGAGACGCGCTGGTCCACCCTGGCGGCCGAGGGCCACGTGGCTGCTCGACGTCAAGCAGGCCGCCGCCGCCAGCGCCGACCCCTGGTCCGCCCAGCTCGCGTTCGCCATCGTCCGCTTCGACCCGGCCGCCGAGATGCCCTGAAGGGCATGTCCTTCGGAACATGTGCCGAAGCGCATGCCCCGAAGGACATTCCGGCGCTGCACGCGAAGGGCGCTGCGTTGACGAACCCCGCCGACGGATCGCCCTGGCTGCGGCCGCAAGGCGCGAGCCCGGCGCGCTCCGCCTCGCTCGAAGCGGACCGGTCTTTTTGCGGCAGGAAGCTCGTCCGCACCGGAGCCTGTCGCGCCACCAACGGGTTCCGCTCACGACACGCACGAAAAAGGACGCACCCCGCGGCGCGCCCTCTTTCAGGAAAACTGCCCCTGCGGACAGGTCAGTCGCCGTCGCCGGCCTCGGGCTCCGCCTTCGCGTCTTCGCCGGCGGGCGTGGGCGCCGGGCCGCGGGCCTTCATCTCGATCGGCGGGTGGCCGGCGGGCATCTCGCTCGGGTTGACGACCGGCGGGCGCTTCGGGCCGCGCGGGTCGGGGCCGAGCAGCTCCTCCATCTTGTTCTGGACCTTGTACTTGGCCAGCAGGCTGTCCTTCAGCTCGCGGCGGCCCTGGTGGAGCTTGCGCTGGCTGAGGCGCTCCTTGATCTGGTCGGCGAGCGCCTCCTTGGGCAGGTCGCCGGGCGGGTACTTGGCCAGGATCTTGATGATGTGGATGCCGAACTTGGTCTCGACGGGCTTCGAGATCTCGCCGGGCTTGAGCTTGAACGCCGCGACGCTGAACTCCTCGACCATGCGGTCCTTCGTGAAGATCCCGAGGTCACCGCCCTTGTCGGCGCTGGGGCCCACCGAGTTCTCCTTGGCCAGCTGGGCGAAGTCGGCGCCGGACGCGGTCGCCTTCTTGTGCAGCTCCTCGGCCTTGGCCAGCGCCTCCTTGCGCCACTTGTCCTTCTCCTCCTGCGACGGCTCGGGCGGCTTCTCGCCCATCGCCGTCGGCTGCTCCTGCGGGCCGATCGGGATCAGGATGTGCGCGGCGTGGATCCGCTCGCCCTCCGACTTGTAGTTGGGCTTGATCTTCTCGTACTCCTCGTCGACCTCGGCGTCGGTGACGGCCAGCTTGCCGTCCTTCTCGAGGAACTGCTGCTCGAGGATCTCGGCCACGTACATGTCGCGGAGGCTCTGCTCGGTCTCGCCGCGGCGCTGCAGGTGCTTGTCCCAGTCCTTGATGCCCTGCTTCTGCTGCGTCTCGCGCTCGGCGAGCTTGGCCGCGTCGACCTCGACGCCGCGGGCCTTGGCCTCCTGGCGGAGGATCTCGTTGTAGACCAGGCGCTCGGTGATCGACTTGCGATAGCGCCGGTCGGCCGACGGCGGGATCTCGCGGCCTCGGTCGGTGTACTTCTTCACCTTGAGGTCGTAGATGTCCTTGAACTGTGCCAGCGGGATAGCCACGTCGTTGACGGTGGCGATGACTTCCGGGAGCGCCGGCAGGCCCTCGCCCGTGGCCGCCTTCGTAGGCTGCTCCGGGGCGGCCTTCTCGTCGGTCTTCTGCGGCGTGGGCGTGCTCGGCGAGCAGCCGACCGCGAGGGCGAGACAAAGTCCGAGGGACACGCGAGGGACGAAGCGAAGCATTCTGTTCTCCTGGCCGACGCGAAGCGGGCGGTGCCCGTGCGGGCCGGTCGTCGCATTCGCGCGGCGACCGCAGGGCGTCGGCGGCGCGAGATTGTAAGCCGGAGCGAGCGTCCGATCCAAGCGGCGACGACAGCGGCCGTCGGGTCCACCCGCCCAGGTCGCGCCTGGACCCCGCGTGAGCCTCCCCCGGGGCGCCTGCGGGGATTTTGGCGTAGCATCCCGCGCCCATGACCCGCCTGGTCCAGATCCGCGGCACGAGGACGGCGCCGGAGCCGCCCGCGCCGGCGCCCGAGCTGCCCCCCGTGGCCGGACCGCGCGTCTACGTCGAGACGCTCGGCTGCCAGATGAACGAGGCCGACTCGGCGCTCATCGTCGGCCAGCTGGCGGCCCGCGGCTACGTGCGCGTGCCCGATCCGGCGGCCGCCGACGTGATCCTGCTCAACACCTGCGCGGTGCGGGAGAAAGCCGAGGAGCGGGTCTACGGGCGCACGAGCCAGCTCCTGCGGCACAAGAAGGACAACCCCGATCTCGTGTTCGGCATTACCGGATGCATGGCCGAGCACCTGCGCGACAAGGTCCAGAAGCAGGCGCCGCACATCGGCCTCGTCGCCGGCCCCGACAGCTACCGGCGGATCGGCGTCCTGGTCGACCGCGCGCGCGCCGGGGAGCGGGTCGTCGACGTCGCGCTCGACCGCGAGGAGACCTACGAGGGCCTCGACGGCGTGCCCGACGACGACGGCGTCAGCGGCCAGGTCTCGATCCAGCGCGGCTGCGACAAGTTCTGCACGTTCTGCGTGGTCCCGTACACCCGCGGGCGCGAGCGCGGCGTGGCCCCGCGCGAGGTCCTGCGGCAGGCGCGACACCTCGCCGAGCGCGGCTACAAAGAGATCGTCCTGCTCGGCCAGACCGTCAACTCGTACGTCTGGGAGGACGCGAGCTTCGCCGATCTGCTGCGCGCCGTGGCGGCGATCGACGGCGTCGAGCGGATCCGCTTCACCAGCCCCTACCCGGTCGACTTCGACGAGCGGCTGATCGCCACGATGGCCGAGCTCGACAAGGTCTGCCCGTACATCCACCTGCCGGCGCAGTCGGGCTCCGATCGCATGCTGACGGCGATGAAGCGCGGCTACTCGCGCGGCGAGTTCGTCGACCTGGTCGGCCGCCTGCGCGCCGCGCTCCCCGACCTCGCGCTGTCGACCGACCTGATGGTCGGCTTCTGCGGCGAGACCGAGGACGACCACGCCGAGACGCTGTCGCTGATGCGCGAGGTCCGGTTCGACTCGGCGTTCATGTTCCGCTACTCCGACCGCGGGATCACCTACGCCGCCCGCAAGCTGCAGGACGACGTGCCCGACGAGGTCAAGGGCCGCCGCCTGCAAGAAGTCATCGAGCTGCAGGAGCAGCACACCCGCGCGTCTCACCACGCCCGCGTCGGCAAGCGCGAGCGCGTGCTCATCAGCGGCCTGTCGCACCGCGGCGACCGCGTGCTCGGCCGCACGCCCCGCTTCCAGAGCGTCCTCCTGCCCCTCGGGACAGGTGCCCCGGGCCAGACGATCGAAGTCGAGGTCACCGCGACCACCGGCCACTCGCTGATCGCGGGCTGAGCTCCGCTCTCGCCACGTCCGTCGCGCGAACGCGGGCGCGAGGACTACCCGAGCGTCGTCAGACTCGAAAACAGTCGCCCGGGAGTGCGGCTCGTGGTGCGGTGCCCACAGACGAGAGGGCCGACATGGGCAGAGGGGGCGGCGACCCTCGATCTGCCTCGGCCCGCCCTCCACCGTCCCCCCGCGGCCGCGGTCGGATGCCATACTCACACGGTGGGGATCGATCTCGATGAGCATGGTCTCGCTCTGCTCTGGACGAGCGCACTACGACCCCCTGCGCTCGTGGTCGACTACTTCGACTCTGAAGAGCTCGCTTTTCGGAGGCCCACGTGAGCGTCGAGGTGGTCGCAATCGCGGCGCGCACCCCGGTAGGATTGAGCGCCGAGGCGAGTGCCGCGGCGGTCCGGGCACGGATATCACGCGTCGCCGAGTTCCCATTCGTGGCGAAGAACGGTGAGCCGATCCGCGCTGCCGCGGACGGCAGGCTCGATCGCCGGTCGCACGGCCGCGAGCGCATGCGTGTCCTCGCGGGCACGGTCGCCGAGGGACTCGTGCGCAAGCTCTGCGGCACCAAGCCCTACCCTGGCCCGTGCAAGCTTCATCTCGAGTTGCCCGAGCATCGTCCGGGCTTCCAGAGCGCCGACAGCGAGTGGGCCGCCGCGGCGATCGTCACCGCAGCGCGCGCGAGCTTCCCTGCCCTGCATGCCCGGGTCTCGCAGCGCGGTCGTGCCGGTGCCGGGGCAGCGATCGAGAGCGTGTTGCATGAAGCCGAAGAGAGCGACGAGACGCTCCACCTGGTGATCGGCGTCGATAGTTATCACCACCCAGCGACACTCACCTGGCTCGAACAGCGGCGAATGCTCGCGGGTCCTGATGTACGCGCGGGTCTTTTCCCCGGCGAGGCGGCTGGCGGGCTGGCGCTCATGCACCCGCGCTTGCGTTCGCGCTTGCGGCTTCCGCCGCTGGCGGTCGTACGCGGAGCGGGGAGCGCGACCGAGGAGCTCGGGCGTGACTGCGATACCGGGACTTTCGGCCACGGGATGAACACGGCGCTGGCTCGTGCCCTCCGAGGCATGCGGCTTCCCGAGCAGGCGCCCGACACGGTCTACCTCGACATCAATGGCGAGCGGTACCGGAGCGAAGAGTGGGGCTTCGTAGCCTTGCGTTCGGCCCACGCGCTGCGCTCGCTCGACTACATCGCACCCGCCGACTCATGGGGCGATGTCGGCGCGGCGAGCTTACCGCTACTGGCTACCCTCGCCGTCCAGGCGTGGGCCCGCGGCTACGCGAAAGGGCCGCGCGGACTCGTGATGTGCGGCTCTCTCGGTGGACTGCGCGGTGCGCTCGCGCTCGAAGATCCGCGCCTCGACGAACGAAGGAGACGATGACATGACCGTGAGCGTCAACCCGCCGAAGACGCCGGTGACCAAGGGAAGCAACGGTGTGGCGGCCGCGACCACACCGAATGTGTGCAAGATGCCAGGGCCGCCGGCACCGTTCGTTCCGACGCCACTGCCCAACATCGGCAAGAGCGGCGATTCACCGAAGGGTTACTCCAAGAAGGTCACCGTCGAGGGAGACAAGGTCGCCCTCCAGGGAGCCAGCTTCGGCTCGACGGGCGACATCGCCAGCAAGGGCACCGGTGGGGGTTTGCTCTCCGCGAACACCCACGGCCTCACGAAGTTCGCAGGTCCCGGTTCCATGGACGTCAAGTTCGAGGGGAAGAACGTCCAGCTCCTCGCCGATCCGATGCTCAACAACTGCGGCGCAGCGGGCAGCCCCCAACGCTGCGACGATGCTCGGCGTGGTCCAGGCTGCCGGCGTCATTGCGATCGAGGCGGGCAAATGCCCGGTTTGCGGCAAGGACCACGGCGAGCTGAAGGAGTCGAAGCCGAGTAAAGCCGACGCGGGCACGTTGGCTCAAAACTTCAAGCGCGAGACCGAGGCTACCGTCGCCCGCGGGCTCGCCATGACGCCGAAAAAGAAGGCCTACATCAGTCCCACCATGCTGGGCGTCGTGCATTGCAAGTGCGGAAACAAGTACGCCGACCAGTCGGCGATGACGACCATGGAATTCGCCCGCGCCGCCGATTCGGCCGGCATGACGCACCGTGACGCGAGCGTTTCGTATCTCGACGGTGCGAAGGTGCTGGACGAGAAGTACGCGGACAAGATCGGCGCCGTCAAAACCGGCCTCGAAGCTCGACTGGGCGCCGCCGCTGTCGAACCGGTATGGAGGATCGCGGGCGAACGCGCTGATGCGAGCCTGGCCGGAGGCCCGACCGCCTATCCTCCGGGCACCTGCGCAGCCCAGGGTGCCTTCTTGGTGATGCTGGAGAACGGACACAACATCGCCACCGCGATGACCGAGCAGTGGTATCACCCGAAGGAGCAGCCGACGAAGGGCAAGGTCGACTTCTGGGATGAACGAGACGGAGCCCGCAAGCCCGGCTCGGAGCCGTTCGCGCACAATTCGACGGTTCCTCCCTGCGGGGCCTGCGAACTGATCGTACCGCTGCTGTTCTGCAGTGAGGAGAAGACCGAGTGCCGGGGATAGAGTCCGACATCGAGCGGTTGCTGCTGCGCCTGGTGCCGGGCGCCGATCTGCACTGGCGCGGCGCTTCCGATGAAGAAGTCGCGCAGGTGGAGGCGTCTGCCGGTCACCCGTTGCCTCGCTTCTACCGCTGGTTCTTGACGCGCATGGGCCATGACATGGGCCCCCTGGCCTACCCCAGCATCGACTTTTCCGTGCAGCGCGTCCTGGATTGCAGTCGAGAGGGGCTGTTTCCGCCGAGCACGCGTCACTTCATGATCGGCTTCGTGACCGAAGAGGCGATGCCGCTGCATATCTTTTACGACTTCGCGCACCCCGCCCGCGACGACGCCCGAGTGACGCGCCGACATCCCCTCGGCGGTCCTTTCCACGATCGCTTCGAGACGCTGCACGACATGCTCGCCTGGGGCGCCCTGCTGCGCTTTCGCGTCCATGAAGCCGCGCAGACCTGCACCGGCTCGCTGCACGACGAACTGGGCGACGTCGCGGTGCGGCTCGATCCCGTGATGCGGTCGCTCGGCTTCGTGCCTCCGTACACGGCAGGTTCGCACTGCTCGCTCTTCGAGCGGGAGGACATGGTGATGATCACGACCTCGTCCAGCCCGGCCGAGGCGCCAAGTCGGCATGTGTTCAGGCTCGCCGGCCCCGACCCCGCCATCCTGCGCAGCGTGCTCGGCACGATCATCGACGAAACCCCGCTGCGCCTCGAGCAGCTCGAGTGGCGGCCGCCCCTGCCGTGATCCACCGCGGCCGCAGGCCACCCGCGGATCGCGGGCTGAGCGGCGGCCGACACATCTCGCTTCAGAGCATGACCATGACTCCCAGGACAGGTCCTCCGGGACATGTGGCCGAGATCATCGCGACCGCGGGCTGAGCGGCGGACGATTCCGGCCCCGCCGCGCGTTCACCCCGAACCGGTCGCCGCGGCCGCCGGCGGCGCCACGCGGGCCAGCAGCGCCTCCTGGCGGCGCTGGCTGAGATACAGAATTCGCGGGCAAGCCGAAGCGCAGCGGCGCCTGCGTCGACGGGGCGTCCTTCGCCGGGAACCGCTCCGCCACCGCCGCGGCCGCGCGCACCAGCATGCGATCGACTGCGCCCAGGTCGTACTCGGCCCCGAGCTGCAGCTTCGCCCGCACCGGCGCTGGCACGATCGACACCGCCGCGCGTGCGACGGCCCGGTAGAAGAACCCGAGCGCCCGCGCCTGCCCCTTGCCCGTCTTGATGATGGTGAGGAACTCGTCGACGATCGGGTGCGCCTCGAAGCGCGGCGCCAGTCGGTGCATCATCGCCTCGAAGTCGGCCTCGCTCGTGAGGACGTTCTGGACCCCGTAGAGCCGCGCCACCGGCCCGCTCTCGGCGAAGTAGCGGCGCCGGTCGGCGGCAGACACGGGCGCGACGAAGCGGTCGTAGGCGGTGAGGAACCCGTACACCGCGGTCGCGCTGACCCAGTCGAGCAGCTCCGTGTCGAGGGCGCGGTACGGTTCACCGGCCGGCGTCGCGCCGTTCACCTTCGCGTGCAGCTTGTTGACCCCGGCGATCACGCGCCGCGCGGCGCTCTGCGGCCCGTACGCGCCGACCATCGCCGCGATCGCGGTCCTGCGCGAGCGCCCGACCGGGTCGGCCTTGTACGTCGAGTGGTCCCACACGCCGCTGCGGATCCGCGGATCCGCGAACTCGAGCAGCACCGCCGCCACCCCGCCGATCGCCAGCGCCACCGGATTTTTATAAATCCGCCAGTGCACCGAGTCCGGCCCGACGAAGCCGGGCTCGCCTCGCGGGTTCGCGTAGTCGATCCGCCACCCCATGTACTGCGTCTGCGAACCCCTGGAGTCCATGCCGCGCCTCCTCGCCGGCGATCGTATGACGCTTCGCCCGGCCGCGGGCAAGACGCACCGCAAGAACGATCGCGGGGCGACAACGAGCGGCCCGCTTGGAGCTCCGGGAGCCAGGCCGCAGCCGCGGTCAGGCCAGAGAGGAGTCGTTTCGGCCCGTCACGGCCTCGAACAAGGTCCGCAGGCGACCGACCTCGACTCGACAGTTCGGCCTGGTCACCTCGAGTGCGTCGAAGAAGACCGCGTCGAGGGTCCGCATGCGCCTCAGGTATTGAATGACACCAAAAACAAAGCCTTCGAAGCTCTGCCCAGGAGTCAGCGAACACAAGACGGCGGAGCCGTAGGTATCTGCGAGAAAAATTTCCAGCTCATCCCGGCTGAAGCATTGGACGAGCAACTTCCGCAGCTCTGTTTCCGGAAAAGCCGACACTCAACGAGATATATTCTCGTCGCCGGGAAGCATCAACAAAAATCTGTAATCCAATACATTTTGGGACTCTTTGGTTCGGCGCGAAATCGCCTCAAGAAAGAAGAGGGCCCGCGCCGGAGCGGCGGCGGGCCTCACGTCGCGCCTGGAGGCGCCAAAGCCTCAGAAGTTGAAGCCGAAGCCGAAGCCCTGCATGCCGCGGCTGAGGATCGGGCCGCCGCGGACGTTCTGGATCCGCGACACCGACTTGAGGCTCTTCTCGGTCTTGATGAAGTCCTTCGCGTCGGTGCGGTCCTGATAGATGATGACCGCGAGGACGCCGGCGAGGAGCACCGTGGTGAGGAGGGCGACGTCGCCGCCGATCAGGCGGTTGCGCATCGTGTTGCCCTTGTCGGCCACGTCGGCGGCCATGCGGGTGTACTCGTCGGACTGCAGCGGGTCGGTCTTGTCGAGGCCCGAGTTGTTGAGGTCGTCGAGCGCCGACTTGTAGGGCCCGCGGGCCGCGAGGCCGAGCGAGTAGAAGATGCCGGTGGTGAGCAGCGCGCCGGCGGTGAGGCCGAGGGCCACCCACGCGCGGGTCTGGAAGTAGCCGAAGGTCGGCCCGCGCTTGCACACCGGGCGCAGGTCTTTCGGGTCGTCCTTGTTGACGCGCGGCTTGGCCGGGCCGGTGCGGCAGAAGTCCTTGAAGTCCTTCTTGAGGTCGACCTGGACGTTGCTGGTGTCGATGAGCTCGCCCTGGCCGGCCGCGACCTTGCCGACGGCGTCGTCGATGGCCGCCTTCTCGGCCGCCAGCTCCTCGGGCGTCTTGGCCGGCTCGTCGAGCTCGGCGAGGATCTTCTGCTCCTCGGCCGTGGCCGAGGCGGCGGGCGTGCGGTAGTTGTTCAGGTTGGCGACCATCGCCCGCGGCAGCGCGAGCGGGAGGATCAGGTCGTCGGGGTTGAGCGACGGCGTGAACTCCTTGACCTTGGCCTTCTTGGCGACGTCGTAGATGACGATCGAGCTCGCGCCGGTGGGACCGCCGACGTTGCCGTAGATTAGGTAGTCGTAGACGGTGCCGGACTTGGCGGCGCCCTTGTTGAGCCACTCGATGACCTTGCCGACGCACGCGTCGGCCCCGCCCTTGCACTTGACCTTGCCCGCCGCGCCCTCGATGTCGAGGGCGACGCCCTTGACGTTGTAACCGGCGGCGCTCATGTCGGTCAGGATCTGCGAGCGCAGCGCCTCGGCCGACGCCGGGTCGCCGCTCAGGCGAAACAGACCGATGGTGTTGCCGGTCGAAGCAGGAGCCGGCGCCGCGGCGAACATGCCGAAGGACGCCGGCGAAGCCGCAGCCGCGGGCAACGGCGAGAAAGCGAGCGCCGCACAAAGGACGCCGGTGAAGGCGCGGAGGAGCGGCGACGGGCGAGACGACGTGATGGCTGCGGTCATGTGCGGGTCTGGGAAGCGCGGGGATGATAGCGGTCTGGTTTTGGCCTGAGAAGCCCCAGGATCATGGCCGAGGCGCAGGGGTCGCAGAATCCGACGCGGAACGGACCCGCGGGACCAGCACCAGACCTGCGAGGGTGATCAGGACCCCGACGCCGAGGGCGATCCACAGGGTCCGGTTCGACTGCGCCGCCAGGGTCTGGCGCCCGGCCACGACCACGATCACGGCGGCCAGCAGGTGCTCGGCGATCGCGGGCCAGCGCCGCCCGCCCGGCACCGCCAGCGCCAGGCCGGTGCCCGCCATCCACGCCATCGCCGCGGCCGGCGCGAGCAGGGCGGCCGCCCCCGACGACATGCGCGACAGCACGAGCAGCGCCGCCGGGACGATCACCGCGAGGAGCGCCAGACGGGCCGCCAGCACCGGCCTGCGCGGCGCCAGCGCGGAACCCGCGAACCGCACCACCGGGCCGAGCAAGGCCGCCAGGAGGCCGACCAGCAGCGCGACTGCCGAGGCGGCGACGACCCCCTCGGCGACGTCGACGCCGAGCCCGCTGCTGCGGTGGAGCCCCTCTCCCAGCCCGGCGATCACCCCTGCCAGGGGCACCGCCTGCGCCGGACCTGTCGGCGGCGTCAGCTCCGGCGTCCACCAGGTCGCCGCCGCCAGGCTGCCCGCGAGCCCCAGGGTGCCGGCGACCACCGGCAAGATCCGCGGGACCAGCCCGCGCCAGCCGCTCCTCGTCGCGGGCGCCGGCCCGGCCGCGATCGCGGCGTGACCTGACCCGAGGGCCAGGAGCGCGACCCACGGCGCCAGCGCCCACGGCACCTCCCAGGCGGCCGGCCGGGCCCAGCTCTCGACCTGTACCGAGAGACCTGGCGCGAGGAGCATGAGCGAAAGGACAGCCGCGATCGCGGCCACCGCCCCGCCCCAGCGCGACAGCCCGGCCGCGGCCCGCCCCCTGGGCCCGCAGGCGGCCAGGAACACCAGGCCGAGGGCGATCCACGCCCACGCCCGCAGCTCGCCGGTCACCCGCTCGCGCGGCCACCCGAGCGCGCGCCCGAGCGACAGCCGCGGCTGGCCGAGCACCTCGGTGTAGCCGGTCCAGCGCCCGGTCAGCCCGAGCCCGGCGCTGGCCTCGGAGCTGTACTTGTCGGGGCACATGCGCTCCATCACCGCGTCGGGCTTGCGCGGGCGCGGGTCGTTCGGCGCCCCCGGGCACACGAACTCGACCCGCGAGGCGCGCCCGACCCCGCCCGAGGTCACGTGGAGCCGCGGCTCGGTCGGCGCCTCGGACGGCCGGTCGAGCCGCTCGCGCGCCTCGGGCAGGTCCTCCGCGGCCACGGTCGCCTCGGCGAACGCCTTGTACGCGCGCCGGCCCGTGCTCGGCGTACTGCAGCTCCGCGATCTTCTGCAGGTCGCGGGTCAGCGCCTCGGCCAGCGCCGCCGGCCCGTAGCCCTTGCTGCCGTCGGGCTCGACGTAGTCGTTGATCGGCAGGTCGAACGGGCCGTAGCCGTCGATCACGATCGCGGTGGTCTGGAACGGGTGGATGCCGAGGATCGGCCCGCCCCACGTCTCGCCGCGCGCGTGGGCCCCGGCCGCCTCGAAGCGGGCGCCCCAGGCCCCGGCCGCGAATGTCCCGAAGACCAGGGCGCAAGGACAAGTCCTTGCGACCATGTCCTTCGGACCAGGGGCAAGATCGCCGCCGCGAGCACGGCCGGCGCGGCCGCCCACAGCGCCGCCGGATAGGCGACCACGACCCCGGCGATGGCCCGCGCGGCGACGGTGGCGAGCGGGATCGCCGGGGCCAGGATCAGGGCCGCCAGCGCGATCCGGCGCGCCTGCGGCAGCGCGGCGACCACGGCCGGATCGGGGCTCCCGGGCCGCGGCGCGCGACCAGCACGAGCACGCCGAGGCCGACCAGCACGGCCGGGACGAGGCCCCACGTCAGCGGCACCGACAGGCCCGCGACCAGGCCGACGCCTGCGGCGACCGCGACGCCGCCGAGGTCGGCCACGGCCGGCGCGGGCCCGGACGAGGGCGGCACGATCTCGGAGGCGGCAGGGCCCGCGGACACGCGGCTCTTTTACCAGAGCGGCGCGGCGAGGCGGCGCAGATCGGCTAACCTCCCCGCCGATGTCCTCTCCCGCGATCACCGGGCCGCTCCCCTCCTGCCCCTGCGCGGCGCCATCATCCTGCCCGGCGCGACCCAGCCGGTCGACCTCGGGCGCAGCTCGCCGGCCATGCAGGCGGTGCGCGCGGCGCAGGACCGGGCCCGCGGCGGCGCGGGGCGCGTCATCGCCGTGCTCCTGCGCGACACCTCCGCCGCCACGCCCGACCTCGATCAACTCTACCCGGTCGCCATCGCCTGCGAGGTGGTGCAGGTGCTGGCGGGCACCCCGGCCGCACCTCGGTGACGCTGCGCGGGCTCAGCCGCGTGCGCGTGCACGACATCTACCCCGAGCGCGACTACCAGATCGCCGAGTTCGACGCGGCCGCCGAGATCGTCCACGAGCCGACCCTCGCCTACGCGCTGGCCGGCGCGCTGCAGGACCTGGTCAAGCAGCACGACGGCCTCCAGCCGACGGCCGCGAAGTCGAAGGCGCGGGCGCAGGCGCAGGCGACCATCCTCGCCGAGCGCTCGCCGAGCCTGATCGCCGACCTGTCGGCCGCCCACGTCGAGCTCGACGGCGACGAGCGGCTGGCGATCCAGCAGGAGGTCGACGTCGTCGTCCGCCTGCGCAAGGTCATCGAGCTCATCAGCCACCGCACCAACGTCCTGCAGGTCAAGCGCGACCTCGACCGCTACGTCCGCGAGCACCTGTCGAAGCACGAGCACGACGCGCTGCTGCGCCACAAGCTCAAGGCGATCCAGCACGAGCTCGGCGAGTCGGAGGGCGAGGCCGAGGAGCGCGCGCTGCAGGACCTCGAGCGCCGGCTGCAGGCCGCCGAGCTGCCGACCGACGTGCGCGCCGCGGCCGACCGCGAGCTCGGGCGCCTGCGGCGGATGAACCCGCAGAGCAGCGAGGCGACCACCTGCCGCACCTGGCTCGAGTGGATCGCCGACCTGCCGTGGAGCCCGGCGACGCTGACGGAGGACAAGCTCGACATGGGCGCCGCGCGGGCCCTGCTCGAGGACAAGCACTACGGCCTGCAGAAGGTCAAAAAGCGCGTCCTCGAGTACCTGTGCGTGCGCAAGCTGGCGCCCGACAAGCGCGGCCCGATCCTCTGCCTCGTCGGCCCGCCGGGCGTCGGCAAGACCTCGCTGGGCCGCAGCATCGCCGACGCGCTCGGCCGCCGCTACGTCCGGATCTCGCTCGGCGGCATCCGCGACGACGCCGAGATCCGCGGCCACCGGCGCACGTACATCGGCGCGCTGCCCGGGCGGTTCATCCAGGCGATGAAGCGCGCCGGCAGCAAGAACCCGGTCATCGTCCTCGACGAGATCGACAAGCTGGTCGGCGCCAACCTGCGCGGCGACCCGGCCTCGGCGCTGCTGGAGGCCCTCGACCCCGAGCAGAACACGGCCTTCCACGACCACTACCTCGGCGTCGACTACGACCTGTCGAAGGTCATCTTCCTGTGCACCGCCAACGACCTCGGCACGATCCCCGGCGTGCTGCGCGACCGCCTCGAGATCATCCAGCTCACCGGCTACACGATCGAGGAGAAGCTGGAGATCGCCCGCCGCCACCTGCTGCCGAAGCAGCGCCAGGAGAACGGCCTGGCGAAGGTCGCGGTCGAGATCCCCGAGGACGTGCTGCTGACGCTGGCGACGCAGTACACGCGCGAGTCCGGGGTCCGCAACCTCGAGCGCGAGCTGGCCTCGCTGCTGCGCGACGTGGCCATGCAGATCGCCGAGGGCAAGCAGCCGAGCCTGGTCGTCGGCGCCGACGAGGCGCTGCGGATCCTCGGGCCGCCGCGCTACTACGACGAGCTCGCGGCCAAGGAGCCGTCGCCGGGCCTCGTCACCGGCCTCGGCTGGACGCCGACCGGCGGGACGATCCTGTTCGTCGAGGCCACCCTGACCCGCGGGACAGGTCACCTGCGGCTCACCGGCAAGCTCGGCGAGGTGATGAAGGAGTCGGCCCAGGCCGCGCTCAGCCTGGTGCGCAGCCGCGGCGCCGAGCTCGGGGCCGACGCCGCCGTGGTCCGCGACCTGATGAAGCACTACGACGTGCACATCCACTTCCCCGCCGGCGCCGTGCCCAAGGACGGCCCCTCGGCGGGCATCGCCATCTCGACCGCGCTGGTGTCGCTGTTCTCGCGCCGGCCCGCGCGCGTCGACGTGGCCATGACCGGCGAGATCACGCTGCGCGGCCAGGTGCTGCCGGTCGGCGGGATCCGCGAGAAGGTCCTCGCCGCCCACCGCGCCGGCATCCGCGACGTCATCCTCCCCGACCGCAACCGCAAGGACGAGCCCGAGATCCCCGAGGCCGCCCGCGCCGACATGCGCCTCCACTACGTCAAGCACATCCGCGAGGTCCTCGAGGCGGTCCTGCTGCCGGCCGAAGACGCCGAGGCCGCCGCCGAGTAACCTGCCTCTCGGGGCATGCGCGAAGGGCCATGACCGTTTGGTCATGGCCCTTCGACATGCCCTGCAGGACACGCGGCCCTGCCCCGGGCTCACTTGGCGCGGATGACCTGGTCCTCGGCGGCCTTGATCTTGCGCGTGTAGTCGACGATCTCCGGGTAGCGGGCGGCCTCGTAGGTGCCCGTCACCAGGGTCGAGCGCGTCGTCATCTTGATCTGGCCGGGGCCGAGCTGCTTGACGGTGCGGCGGTAGGTGCCGAACGGGCCCTCGATCGCCTCCTCGGTCGGCGGCGCGGTGAAGCCGGCGCCGTCGAGCTTGATCGTCAGGCTGGCCTCGAGCAGCGGCGCGTACGGCATCGCCCAGCCGGTCTTGCGCTGCGGCAGCGAGGCGTAGTTGAGGCCCATGTTCATCGGCACCGAGTTGGCGCGCATCAAGAGCTCCCCGCCCTGCTGCACGATCGCGCCGCGGACCTTGGCGGTGAAGCGCAGGCGCAGCGGCTTCGGCAGGTCGAGCTTGTGCTCGATGTCGAGGTCGACCAGCTCGGCGCCGGAGCCGACCAGGATCGCGCCGAGCTCGGCGCGCTCGAAGCCCTCGTTGATGCGGTCGGCGTCGAGCGTGCGCAGGCCCTCGCGCCAGGCCGCGGCCTCCATGCCCTGCAGCTCGATGGTGCCGCGCAGCTGCCGGTGCCGTCGCGCGCCAGCTCGAGCTCGAGGTCGTAGCTGCGGCGGTCGGCCAGGCTCGGCGGCGAGGCCGGCAGCTTGACCGGGCCCGGCGCCGGCTCGTCCTCGCCGAGCTGCACCCGCATGCCCTGGGCCTGCGACAGGCCGGGCATCAGGTAGCCGATCGGCAGCACCTTCGAGCTGGTGAGCACCATCGTCGGCGCCTTGCCGCCGGTGTCGACGGCGAGGATCGGCACCTCGTAGTTCTCGAGCATCGGGCTGCCGCCGGGCAGCGGCTTGAGCGAGAAGTTGTCGCGGACCAGCCACAGCTCGGAGCGCACGCCGGCCTCGCGCAGCAGCACCTTGAGCAGCGTCAGGCGGTTGCCGCGGCGGGCCGACAGCGTCGCGGTGGCCGGCGCGGTGATGTCCCCGGCCTCCTCGATCTCCTCGACCACCCACGACCACAGCGCCTGCAGCTTGGCCTGCGGCGAGCTCGCGTTGCGCGTCAGATTGGTCGCCAGGGCCCGCAGCTCCGGGTTGGCGCGCTGGCCGGTGTAGATCCGCAGGCCCAGGCTGGCGAGCCACTTGTTCGGGTCGACCTCGGTGTAGACGCGGACCGACGGCACCTCCTCGAGGATGTGTCGCATCTGCGGCTCGACGCCGATCCGCTTCGAGCGCTCGACCTTCCATGTCTTCAAGACCAGGTCGGTGCCGGTCAGCGTGCCCTCGACGGTGGCCGGCGCGCCGGCGCGCCGGTCGACCTTGATCGCCACCGACTTCGGGTGCGCGACCAGCAGCTCCGACACGTGGAACGGGGTCTCGGCAGACTGGAAGCGGAACGTCGTCAGGTCGATGTAGCCGGGCAAGAGGCCCAGCGGCTCGCGGTCGAGCAGCAGCTCGTACTCGACGCAGTCGCCGATCTGCAGGCCGCGCAGGCTGAGGCCGCTCTTCTCCGGGATCGACTCCGGTTCGAACACGGTGCCGTCGGCCTTGATGGTGTGCAGGGTCAGCACCTTCGCGCCCTCGGGCGGCGTGATCTCGCCGTAGCGATCGATCGCCTCCTTGCTGCGCAGCTCGATGATGGTGTGGACGATCTGGCGCTGGCTGCCGTCCTCGTAGACCCGGATCGCGCTGCGATCGAGCACCAGCACCTCGCTCGCGCCCTCGTAGTCGGTCGGGCGCGGGGCCGCCTCGGCGCCCGCAGGAGCCGCGACGGCGAAGTTGCCGGCCCGGTACGCCGCGACCAGCGGCACGCCGTCGACGCGCAGCCGCTGCAGGTCGTCGGGCATCCCGAGACCGGCGGCGATCGTGTGCAGGGTCGAGCTCTGCGGCGCCTTCTCCAGCGCCGCCTTCACGCTCGCGCGCGCGGCCGCGGGGTCGCCGGCGCGGGCCTGCAGGTCGGCGGTGGCCACCAGCGTGCGCGCGCCGAACGGCCGCAGCGCCAGGATCTTCTTGCGCCACGCGATCGCGGCCGGGTAGTTGCCCTCGGAGATCTCGAGCTCGGCCAGCTGCTCGATGACGTCGAGGTCGTCGGGGGTCCGCTCGAGCAGCTTGAGGAGCAGCGCGCGGGCGTCGGCGTTGCGGCCGCGGCGGAACGCCAGGGCCGCGCGCGAGCCGGTGGTGCCGGCGCAGCGCTCGAGCTCGATCGCCAGCGCGTCCTCGCGGGCGACCTCGCTGCGCCGCTGGGCCATCGTGCGCTGGGCCTTGAGCACGGCGCAGGCGCGCGGGTGGATCGCGGCGGCCCGCGTCAGCGCGGCCTCGGCCAGCGGCTCGTTGCCGCGGGCCAGATAGGTGGCGAAGCGCACCAGCTCGCCGGGCACGTGGCGCAGCGCCTTCTCGGGCAGCGCGGCCAGGGCCGCCTCGACCTCGCTGATCTCGTTCTTCTCGAGGTCGAGCTCGAGCAGGCGGACGCGCGCGCGATCGAGGTCGGGCGCGAGCCGCAGGGCCTCCTCGATCGCCTCGCGCTGGCGCGACGTCGAGGCCGTGCGCTCGCGGGTCGGATCGGCGATCTCGAACGCCGCGACCAGCACCTGGCCCTCGGGGAAGTCGGGCCCGTAGGCCTGCAGGTTGCCGGTGTAGCGCTCGGCCGCGTCGGAGTCGCCCTCGGCGAGCGCGTCGGCGGCCGCCAGGTAGGCGCGTAGCGGCAGGTAGCTCGGCCCCGCCAGCGGCCCGCGGTCGGCCAGCAGCTCGTGGTGGCCGACCCGCACCGGCTCGCCGGTGAACGGGGTGGACGCCGCCGGGCCGTCGGCCGTGGCCGCGATCGGCTTGCCGGCGGCGTCGGTGGCCCGCACCAGCACCCAGGTCTTCTCGCGCGCGGCCGCGGTGTGGACCTCGAGCCGGTGCGGCCCGGGCGCGACCTTGAGCTGCAGCAGGTTGTCGGCCGCCGGCCAGCGGTCGCTGCGATCGCTGCGGAAGATCGGCTTGCCGTCGAGGTAGACCCGCATCGGCTCCTGGCTCGACAGGCCGAGGACGAGGCTGTCCCCGGGGACAGCCAGGCTCGTGCGCATGCGCCTCACCCCGCCGCGCGGCGTCAGGTTCCACGTGCGCACGGCGCAGGCCAGCGGCGTCAGCACGGCCGTCGGATCGGCCTTGAACTTGTCTGTCCCGGAGGACATGTCCTTCGCGGCAGCCCGCAACTCGAGCGCCTCGAGGCTGCCCTCGACCGGGCCGACCGCGAACGCGCGCACGCAGCCCTGCTGGTCGTAGTACTGCAGGTAGGGCTGGTCGAGGCGGCGGGCGATCTGGGCCCGCAGGCTGACCAGCGGCTGGACGACCTCGACCGGCAGACGGCCCTTCGCCAGCTTGTCGTAGAAGCGGACGAAGTCGTCGTCGTCGTCGGGCAGCTCGCCGTGGTTTTCGCCCAGAAGGCGCGCGGCCAGCTCGGCCAGCCCGGCCTGGACGCGGCGGGCCTCGGCGTCGGCGCCCGGCGCGGCGTCGGCGCCCGGCGTGGTGGCGCCGACGATGAGCGCCTGGGCCATGCTGCGGGTCGTCTTCAGGTCGAGGCGGGCGTCGGCGAAGATCATCCGCGAGGCCTGGGCGACCGGGTCGCCCTTGGCGGCCAGGCGGTCGAGGATCGGCCGCGCCTTGTCAGGCTGTTTGAGGAACAGCCAGTGCAGGTGGGCCGCCTCGCGCCAGGCGGCGTCGTCGTCGGGGTGCGACTTGACGCGGGCCTCGAGCGCCTTGAGGCGGGCGCGCGCTGTCCTCGGTGTGCGGCTCGCTGGTGCCCTGGCGCGGCTTGCAGGCCGGGGCGGCGGCGGCGAGGAGCGCGGTCGCGATCAGGGCTGCACGAAGGGACATGCGCGAACGAACAGGGTGGAAGGGCAAGGTGCTCCGGGACATGTCAGTTCGCCCCTCGCGGCTCGGGGCGGAGCTCGAACGCCTGCTCGAGGGCGCCGTCGACCTGGCCGAGGAACTCGCGCAGGGCGCGGTAGTCGGCGGCCTTGAAGCGGTGGGTGCGGTACTCGAGCTCGGTGCGGACCTCGACGCGGTCGCCGCGGCCGGCGACGTCGAGGGTGAAGCGGGCGAACGGGGTCTCGAACGACTTGCCCGCGGGGGACTGGCCGAAGGTGTAGCCCTTCGGCGCGGTGACCTCGATGACGTTGACCTCGGTGGCCGGAGCCGCCATCACCAGGTCGTGCTCGCGGGCCGCCTGGCCGGCGAGCCCGCGCTGCAGCCCGGTGCGGTGACCGAGCACGTTGAAGCGCAGCACGTCGCCCTGGCGCTGGGCCCACGCGGGCACGCTCCAGGCGCTGCGGATCTGGACCGGGTGCAGCACGTCGCCGATGTTCGGCGCCTCGAGCTCGCGGATCTCCAGGCCCGGGAACTGGCCGCCCCACACCTGCGTCAGCCGCTCCTTGCGGTTCTCGGCCGCCTGCAGCGCGCTGCGCCACGAGGCCGCCGAGGCGCCGGTGACGGTGAACAGGTGCTTCACGTCGGCGCTGCCGTCGGGCTTCAGCTCGACCGTCTGATGCACGATCTGCTTGTTGTCGCCGGGCAGGCTGACCGGGATGGTCTTGAACTCGGCGCCCTTGCCGTCGCGCACCACCAGCACCGTCGCGCCCTGGTCGCCGGTCGGCAGCTCCTCGGGCCCCGAGAACTCGGCGGTGCCGTCGAGCCAGAGGTCGAGGCTGGGGACGTAGGTGATGGCGTGGTTGAAGGCCGACAGGCTGGCCGGCGTGGCCCCGAGCGTGCCCTGGTCGCGGGTGCGCACCAGCACCAGGTGCGAGGCGATGCCGGCCTCGGCGAGCATGACCTTGAGCAGGCTCGCCTTGTCCTTGCAGTCGCCGAAGCGGCGGTCGTACACGTCGGTGGTGCGGTACGGCTTGAAGCCGTGGATGCCGAACTCGAGCCCGACGTAGCGCGTGGAGGTGATCACGTGCTTGTACAGCGCGCGCACCTTGTCGCGCTCACCTGCCCCTTTGGGCAGGCTCTTCAGGACATCCTGGACGGCGGCCTTGATCTTGGCGTCGACGACCAGCTGCTCCTTGACCAGGTTCCAGTACCAGCGGCCGACCGCGTCCCAGTCGCTGAAGGTGCTGACGTGGAGGTACTTGACCAGCTCGGTCCACCCGGGCATCCCGCTCTCGGGCTTGATCCCGCGGCGCTCGCCCATCGACACCCGGTAGCGCACGGTCTCCTTGGTGGGCCCCGGCTCCTGCTCGACGGGCTGGTTGAAGTAGAGCTTCCGCGACGACGGCGCCTCGAGCACGTACTCGCGCAGCAGCTGCGGCTCGAACCCCTCGAGCGGGACCATCTCGCCGAAGTAGTCGTCGAACTTGTTACGCAGCGCGGTGTCGCGGCGCACGAACGCGACCTCGAGCACGTCGCCGACCCGCAGGCCGCTGAAGTTCACCCGCTGCTGCCGCTGGTCGTAGAACATGCGGTAGCCGGCGTCGGTCAGCGAGACGACGGTGGGATCGCCGATCTCCTCGACGCGCCCGTCGGTCCGTCGCACGCGCGCGGCGGACGTCGACGTAGGCCTCCTCGGGGTCGTAGACCATGCCCTGCACGGCCTGGCTGCGGATCCCGCGATCGTCGAGGACGCGCACGACGCGGTGCTCGAGCCGCTCGGTGAGGCCGTTGGGCAGGACGCGCACGACGGTGCGGTGGAGCAGGACCCCGGCGTCCTTGCCGGCCCACGACTTCGGGGTCGGCTTCTTGGCCAGGGCCTCGAAGTCGACCGGATAGCGGGCCAGCAGGTCGTCCTTCTGGGTGGCGTCGAGGGTCGCCAGGTAGTCGCGCAGCTCGGGCTGCTGCGGCCGCAGGGCCAGCGAGCGCCGCACGCTGCGGATCGCCGCCGCCCCGTCGCCGTCGCGCGCGGCCAGGCGGGCGAGCGCGGTGTGAAGGTCGGCGTCCTGCGGCGCGAGGTCGACGGCCTCCTGCAGCGCGGCCCGGGCCTTCGTCAGGTCGCCGCGCGCCTCCTCGAGCCGGGCGACCTCGCGGAACGCCTCCGGCAAGCCGGGCACGGCGGCCGCGCGCCGGCGGCCGACCTCGGCGGCCGCGTCCGGCTTGCCGAGCCGCAGCTTGCCGTCGGCGATCTGCCGCGCCAGCCCGCCGTCGGTCGGCCGGTCGCCGGCCAGCTTCTCCAGCAACGCCAGGGCCGGCTCGGTGCGCCCGAGCTCGAGCAGGCGGTCGGCCCGGTCGCGCAGGAGCAGCGCCGACCCGGGGTAGCGCTTCAGCATGTCCTCGATCCACTCGAGCGCGGCCAGCGGGAAGCCGTCGCTGGACAGCCGGGCGGCCAGCATCAGCTCGATCAGCGGGTCGTCGGGGGTGATGGCGAACGCCTCGTCGAGCAGCGCCCGCCCGCGCTCCTCGAGGCCGAGGCTGTGGTAGCGCAGGCTCAGGTCGGCCAGCATCGACGCCAGCAGCGGCGCGCTGGCCTTGCCCTCCTTGCGCGCGCGCTCGATGCCGGCGAGCAGCGCGGTCCGGCTCGAGTTCTGGTCGGGGTCGAGGATCGCCAGCAGCTGGGCGCTGCGGGCGGTCTTGACGGCCTCGTCGGCCTCGCGCGCGCGGTCGACCGCGGTGCGATCCTCGGGGGCGAACGGCGAGGTCCAGCGGTAGAACTCGACCAGCGCGAGCCGGTCCGCGGGCCGCGGTCGCGAGCCCTGGGCGCGCGCCTCGAGCAGCCCGCGGAGGCTCCGGACCGGCTTCAACTTGGCCGGTGATTTTGCGCCTGATTTCGCGTCCTTGGGCCCCGATTTCTCACCTGACGCTTGAGCC
Source organism: Nannocystis pusilla (assembly GCF_026626665.1). GTDB lineage: Bacteria > Myxococcota_A > Polyangia > Nannocystales > Nannocystaceae > Nannocystis > Nannocystis pusilla. The sequence goes on along the minus strand of NZ_JAPNKE010000002.1, from coordinate 2,323,950 downwards.
GCTTCGGGCGGGCTGCCGCGGACCTCGAGGCCGGTCAGCGGGGCGCCCGACGGGGCGCTGACGCGGGCGTAAAACCCCACAGTCCCTCGTCGGCGCCGAGCTTGACGAGCAGGCGGTTCCACCCCGCCTGCAGGCGCATCGGGTGAGCGTCCTGGAGCGCGTTGGGCGAGTGGTAGCTGTCGGCCTGACCGACCGGGACGCCGTCGAGCCAGAGCTTGTAGGCCCCGGCGGCGCCGATGTGCAGGGCGGCGTCGACGGCCTTGTCGCTGCGGATCCACAGGGTCGCGTAGCCGGTGACGTCCGTGTCCGGCTGGAGGAGGTCGCCGAGGTTGACGAAGCCGTGGCGCGGCGCCTTGGCGTGGACGAACGCGCGCCACGGCAACGGCTCGCCCGGCAACTTGCCGACGAAGGTCTGGCCGGCCGAAAACGGCGCCTTCTCCGGCTCGAACTCCTGGTCGTGGCCGGCGCGGCCGCTGTTGTCGAACGGGCCGACGATCTGCCAGTCGAGCAGGTAGCCCTCGGCGCGGAAGGCCGCCTCGGCGTTCGGCGCCTGCCCCTGCCCCTCCTGCTCGAGCAGCTGGCCGCGCACGTAGCCGGCGTAGCTGGCGACCAGCGGCTCCCGGTGCTTGCGCGCGCCGTCGACGAAGGCCAGGAGCTCGTCGCGCGGGACCTCGCCGTGGAGGTCGAAGACCAGGCCGAGCAGCGCGAGGATGGCCGCAGGGCCAGGTTCGTTGCGGAGGATCGCCTTGCGGCGCTCGAACTCGCGGACCCATCGCCCGGGGTGGGCGGCGTCGAGGACGCCCGGCTTGAACAGCGGGGCCTGCGGCGGCGCGGCCGTGGGCGGGGTCGGAGCAGTGGACGGAGCGGCCGGTCCCGGGGCCACGGCGAGCGCGAGCGCGAGCCAGGCGTGGCGGGCGGCTGTGACGGCGAGCATGGGCGGCCCATGATGCGGGAGTTTTCCCCGGTTGCCACCGTTCGCGCTCAAATGCGCGAAGAGGTCGCCGCGCCCGGCCGGCGAGGCGCGCGTCCTCAACCGCGGCCGCGGGCGAGCGCGACGATGTCGTCGACCACCGCCGGCTCGGCCAGGGTGCTGGTGTCGCCGAAGCCGGACGGGTCGAAGTCGCCGGCCGCGATCCTGCGGAGGATCCGGCGCATGATCTTGCCCGAGCGCGTCTTGGGCAGCCTGCGGACCAGCAAGATCCGGTCGGGCGTGGCGATCGGGCTGATGACCTTTCGGACCTGTTCCTTGAGCGCGCCGGCCAGCTCCTCGCGGTCCCAGGCGTCGAACTCCGGCCGGGTGATGACGTAGGCGCAGATCCCCTGCCCCTTCAGGTCGTGCGGGAAGCCGACCACCGCGGCCTCGACCACGGCCTCGTGGGCCACCAGGGCGCTCTCGATCTCGGCGGTGCCGAGGCGGTGGCCGGCGACGTTGAGCACGTCGTCGACGCGGCCGGTGATCCAGTAGTAACCGTCGCCGTCGCGCCGGCAGCCGTCGCCGGTGAAGTAGTAGCCGGGGAAGCGCGAGAAGTAGGTGCCGAGGAAGCGCGCGTGGTCGCCGTAGATCGTGCGCGCCTGCCCGGCCAGTTGCCGGCGAGGCACAGGTTGCCGGCGACGTCGGTGCCCTCGAGGACCTTGCCGTCGTCGTCGACGAGCAGCGGCTGCACGCCGAAGAACGGCAGGGTCGCGGAGCCGGGCTTGCAGGCGATCGCGCCGGGCAGCGGGGCGATCAGGATGCCGCCGGTCTCGGTCTGCCACCAGGTGTCGACGACCGGGCAGCGACCGTCGCCGACGACGTCGAAGTACCAGCGCCACACGTCGGGGTTGATCGGCTCGCCGACGGTGCCGAGCACGCGGATGCTGTCGCGCCTGTACTTTCGGACAGGCTCGTCGCCCTCGCGGAGCAGCGCCCGCAGGGCCGTCGGCGCGGTGTAGACGATGGTCGCGCGCAGGTCGTCGACGACCTGCCAGTAGCGCCCGGCGTCGGGGTAGGTCGGGATCGACTCGAACATCACGGTGGTGACGCCGTTGGCCAGCGGGCCGTAGACGATGTAGCTGTGACCCGTGATCCAGCCGGCATCGGCGGCGCAGAAGTGGATGTCGCCCTCGCGCGCGTCGAACACGTAGCGGTGCGTGGTGGCGGCGTAGACGAGGTAGCCGCCGGTGGTGTGGAGCACGCCCTTGGGCTTGCCGGTCGAGCCCGAGGTGTAGAGGACGAACAGCGGATCTTCGCTGTCGACCCACTCGATCGGGCAGGTGGCGCGCTGCCGGACCAGCTCGTCCGCGAGCCACAGGTCGCGGCCGGAGACCATCTTCACGGCGGCGCCGGTCCGCCTGGCGACGAGGACGCAGCGCACGCTGTCGAGCCCGGCGACCGCGGCGTCGACGACCGGCTTGAGCGGCACGCGCTTGGGCCCGCGCAGGCCCTCGTCGGCGGTGATGACGACGGCGCAGTCGGCGTCGAGGATCCGCTCGCGCAAGGCCTCGGCGCTGAAGCCGGCGAACACGACCGAGTGCACCGCGCCGATCCGCGCGCAGGCCAGCATGGCGCACGCGAGCTCGGGGATCATCGGCAAGTAGATGCAGACGCGGTCGCCCTTCTTGACGCCGTGGGCCCGCAGCACGTTGGCGAACCGCCCCACCCGCTCCTGCAGGTCGCGGAAGGTGATCGTCTCGTACTCGCCGGGCTCGTTGCGAGCCCACAGGATCGCCGGCCGATCGGGCGTGAGCGCGGCGTGGCGATCGACGCAGTTGTAGCTGACGTTGAGGCGACCGCCGGTGAACCACGCGATCTCGCCGGGCCGCTCGTTGGCGTCGCAGACGGCGTCGTACGGGCGATGCCAGGCGATCCGGGCCGCCTGCTCGCCCCAGAAGCCGGCGGGATCGTCGATGCTGCGGCGGTACAGCGCCTCGTAGGCGGCGCGCGAGGACACGAGGGCGCCCTGGGCGAACGCAGGCGGCGGTGGGACGAGGATCGACTCGGACATCGGCCGCAGGATAGCGGCTCGCCGCGGCGCGCGGAGGATTTGGCGAAGAACGGCGCTCGCCGGGGGCAAACCCGGCGCGGACGCGGTGCCGCCCGGCGGGTCGGCTCGGGCGCCGTCAGCGACCGGCGACACGACCCCGGGACCGAGGCGCCGCGCGTCGACGTCGGCGTCGATGCGGGCGACCAGGCTCGACAGGCTCGAGCCGGCATGGCCGTCGATGCGGCCGAGGTACACGTCCTCGATGCTTTGAATGCGGAGATCGACGCGCGTCGGTCGCGACCGTGCGTGGAGGAGCACGCTCCGCCGACAGCAGCCAGACCCGAACACGAGCCCGCGGCGCCGGCAGGTCGACGCGCCGCGAGGATGCCTGACCTCCGCGACGGCTCAGCCCACGCGCCGGTAGCGGCCGGGCGGCGACTCGACGATGAGCCCGAGGCGCTGCGCCGCCAGCAGATCGACGAGTCGGTGCAGCGGATCGGGGACGGCGTCGAGGCTGAGGCCGCGCGGACCGGCGGCGGCCAACGCTTGCTCGAGCCAGGCTAGCTCGACCGGGAAGCGGCGCGGCGACGGGGCCTCGCCCGCCAGCCAGGCCGCGAACGCCGGCGCGAAGGCGTCGGGCTCGCACGGCAGACCCGTCGCCCCGCGCGCCGCGAGGTCGGCACAGCCGGGGCTGCCGAGCACGACCGCGAGCCGCCGCTTGCGCTTCAGAGCGAGCGCGCCGGTGCCGTGGCTGCCCGAACGCGCCGCGGCCTCGATCACCAGCACGGCGGTCGCCAGCTCGACGACGATCGCGTTGCGGCTGGCGAACATCTGCCGGCACGGCTCGGTGCCGGGCGGGTGGCAGAAGAGCAGGCCCGAGCCCGGCGCGGCGGCGATCGACCTGTACCATGGGACATGTTGCGAGGGATAGGGCCGATCGGCGCCGCACGGCAGGACGGCCAGCGGCACGCGCCCGTCAGCGCCGCGCGGTGGGCCGCGATGTCGACGCCGATGGCCCCGCCGGACACCAGCGCCAGACCTGCGGCCTGCATGGCGGCGAGCGCCGGGCCGAGCAGCGCGAGGCGATCGCGACGAGCCGCGCGACTGCCGACGATCGCCACGCGCGGACCGGGGGGCAGCGCGCCGGCGAGGAAGAGAGGACCCGCGGTGGCGAGGCCGAGGTCGATCGAGGTGACGGTTCGCGTGGTGAACACATGGAGTAGTCGTTCGCCGGCCGCCTGCTCTTGCACGAGGTCCGCCCACGAGCTTTGGGAGGCTCGGACGTTTCGCGGGATCGTGCGGTCGCCCCGCGGCCGGATCGGCGTTGCGAGCGCGTGTCCGACCCCTGACAGGGATGTCCCGACCGCGGGCCACCCGCCGCTTTGAATATATTCATCATGCCGGAATCGTTGATGATTTCACGGCTGCTCGGCGCGCCCGTGTCGTGCATCGCCGTTCGCTGTCATGGCCCGTCACGTCAGCCTCCTGGTCACCCTCCTCGCGCTCGCTCCCGCCTGCGCCGCGGACACCACTGGCACCTATCTCCAGGCCGGCGACGACGGCGACGGCGACGACGCGGGCCCGGACCCCGACGAGAAGGAGGCGATGGAGGAGCCGTTGCCGCGGCAACTGCTCGAGTGCGAGCTGTCGGTGCCGTGCGAGTTCCCGTTCTTCGGCGCCGGGCTCGACGCCAGCCTGAAGCCCTCGGCCTTCAGCCCCAGCGATCTCTGCGTGTTCACCAGCCTGGCGCGCGGCGAGCCGGGCCTCGTCGAGACGGTGGCCGAGTTCAGCGACGCGACCGCGCGCCTCGACTACGCGATCGTCGGCCCGGGCGTGGCGCTGCGACAGGCCTCGGGCGAGAGCGACGCCGGCGGCCGCTGGCTGAAGGGCGTGTACCGCTGCGAGCTGCAGCCGAGCGCCTTCTTCCTCGACTGCCTGCAGGCGCCCTCCGCGGCCTGCCTCGACCCCGAGCAGTGGGTCGTGGGTTGCGAGCCTCTCGACAACTTGGTCTGCCCGGGCTAATCGTCCCCGGGTGAAGGTCAAGGCTGCAGTCGCTCATCGTGCCGGGGCGCCCCTCTCGATCGAGACCGTCGATCTCGAAGGGCCACGCGCCGGCGAAGTTTTGCTCGAGATCAAGGCGACGGGGGTGTGCCACACCGACGCGTTCACCCTGTCCGGCTCCGACCCGGAGGGGCTGTTCCCGACCATCCTCGGCCACGAAGGCGCCGGCGTGGTGGTCGACGTCGGCCCGGGCGTGACCTCGGTGAAGAAGGGCGACCACGCGATCCCGCTCTACACGCCCGAGTGCCGCCAGTGCAAGTTCTGCCTGTCCGAAAGGACCAATTGTGTCAGGCGATCCGCGCGACCCAGGGCCAGGGCCTCATGCCTGACGGCACCAGCCGGTTCTCGATCGACGGCAAGAAGCTGTTCCACTACATGGGCTGCTCGACGTTCGCGAACTACACCGTGTTGCCCGAGATCGCGGTGGCCAAGATCCGCGAGGACGCCCCGTTCGACAAGGTCTGCTACATCGGCTGCGGCGTGACCACCGGCGTCGGCGCGGTCATCAACACCGCCCAGGTGCGCCCGGGCGACAACGTCGTGGTGTTCGGCCTCGGCGGCATCGGCCTCAACGTCATCCAGGGCGCGCGCATGGTCGGCGCCAACATGATCGTCGGCGTCGACCTCAACCCGGGGCGCAAGGCCATCGCCGAGCGCTTCGGCATGACCCACTTCGTCGACGCCAGCCAGGTGCCCCAGAACGAGCTGGTGGCCCACATCGTCAACCTCACCGGGGGCGGCGCCGACTTCTCGTTCGAGTGCGTCGGCAACGTCCACGTCATGCGCCAGGCGCTCGAGTGCTGTCACAAGGGCTGGGGCACCTCGGTGATCATCGGCGTCGCAGGCGCCGGCCAGAGATCAGCACGCGCCCGTTCCAGCTGGTCACCGGCCGCGTCTGGAAGGGCTCGGCGTTCGGCGGCGCCAAGGGCCGCCGCGACGTGCCGAAGATCGTCGACTGGTACATGGACAAGAAGATCAACATCGACGACCTCATCACCCACGTCCTCCCGGTCGAGAAGATCAACGACGCGTTCGACCTCATGCACCACGGCGAGTCGATCCGCACGGTCGTCACCTTCTGAGCCCGGCCGCGACCCCGGCGACGAACGGCCCCCGCGGCCGTTTTTCGCGTTCGAGGGCCGCGCGCGGCACCGACAGCGGCGTCCGCCCGCCGACACGCGCCGCCATGCGCGGCCGTGATCCGGCGCGCGAAGGTGCGTGCGCCCCGAAGTCTCACGGGGTCGGCGCGCCGGGCGAAACTCGCGGACTGCTACACTGCGCGCGCTCGTGCCCATGACGCCGCAGATCTTCGGCCGCTACACCCTGATCCAGCGGATCGGCGAGGGTGGCATGGCCGACGTGTTCCTCGCCGAGGCCGGCGTGGCCGAGGGGCTGAAGAAGCGCGTCGTCATCAAGAAGATCCGCAGCGACGTCGCCGACCAGCCCGAGTTCATGCGGATGTTCGTCGCCGAGGCCGAGGTCGCGCTCGGGCTCAACCACGCCAACATCGTCCAGGTGTTCGACTTCGGCCGCGTCGGCGGGGCCTTCTACCTCGCCATGGAGCTGGTCGAGGGCGTCGACCTGATGCGCATGGTCCGGCTGGTCGGCCAGCGAGGCGAGCGCGTGCCGATCGTCGTCGCCGCGTACATCGCCCACCAGGTCGCCGCCGGCCTCGCCTACGCGCACGCCAAGCGCGACGACTTCGGCCGCCCGCTGGCCATCGTCCACCGCGACATCAGCCCGCACAACATCATGCTGAGCCTCGCCGGCACGGTGAAGATCCTGGACTTCGGGATCGCCCGCACCGCCGCGCGAGCCCGCCGCGACGGCGGCGCCGAGGACAGCACGATCCAGGGCAAGATCGCGTACATGTCGCCCGAGCAGGCCAACGGCTGGCCGCTCGACGCCCGCTCCGACATCTACTCGCTCGGCGTCGTGCTCTACGAGCTGCTGATCGGCGATCTGGTGTTCCGCGACGCCGACCGCATGGCCGCGCTCGAGCAGGTCCGCACGCGCCCGCTGCCGCCGCTGCGCCGCGTCGCCCCCGAGGTGCCGGAGGAGCTGGCGGCGGTGGTCGACCGCGCCCTCGCGCGCGAGCCGAGCGAGCGGTGGGACAGCGCGCGGGCGATGCAGAGCGCGCTGGCGGCGTTCCTTCACCGCGCCGATCCGGTCGTCGACGACGAGGTGCTGTCGGCCTTCGTCGCCGCGCGCGTGCCCGATCCGCTGTACGCCCGCGGCTCCGGCGACGCCGAGGTCACGCGCGAGATCGAGGGCTCGCAGTCGCAGCTGCACGCGCCGGCGCGGCCCGAGGTCCGGCGCGTCGTCTTGCTGAAGGCCGCCCTGGCCCCCGCGCCCGGCGTCGACGCCCCGGCCGAGCCGGCCCGCTTCTACGCGCTCGCCCGCGACATCGCCTACAAGCGCGACGCCCACGTGTGCGAGCTCGGGCCGCGCGGCCTCTTGCTGGTGTTCGGCGCCGTGCTCGACGCCGGCGACGTCGACGAGGCGGCGCTGCGGGCCGCGCTGGCGCTGCGCGAGTCGGCCGGCGAGGCCGCGCCCGGGCACCAGATCGGCGTGGTCCTGGCCGCCGCGCCCTTGCCGATCCGACATGTCCCTTCGGGCATGCCGACGGTCGAGGTCGGGCACGACCTGCGGCGCCACCTGCAGGCGATGGCCGACGGCGTGCTCGACGGGCCGGTGCTGGTCGCGGGCGACCTGGCGGCGCGGCTCGGGGCCGCGTGGCAGTTCGGGCCGCCGCGCGCGATCGAGGTCGCGCGCCCGCGACGGGCGGTCGACCTCACCGGCGGCGTGCTGCCGCCGTGGGCCAGCGCGCTGGCGCAGGCGGTGCCGCTGCTCGGGCCGGCGGTCGCGCCGCGGCTCGTGACCGGCGGCGGCCGCCAGCCGCTGTACGGCCGCGAGCTCGAGCTCAAGCTGCTGCGCGACAACTTCGCCGAGGCGATCCGCACCCGGGTCGCGCGCACCGTGCTGGTCGTCGGCGGGCCCGGGATCGGCAAGCGCGCCCTGCTCGACCGCTTCCTCGCCGCCCTGCCCCGCGGCGGCTGCGTCGTCCTGCGCGCGCGCGGCCAGTGGCGCCGCCGCAACGTCCCGCTCGGGGTGTTCCACGAGATGCTGCGCCAGTTCCTCGACGCCGGCCCGGACACCAGCGCGGCCGACATCGAGTCGCGCCTCGTGAGCGAGCGGGTGATCGGCGCCGGCGAGCTGGCGCAGGCCCTCGCGCGCGCGCTCGGCGTGTCCCCGGGGACAGGTACCATCGCACATGTCCGCCAGGACAGCGAGGCTGCCAGCGATCCGCAGTCGCGGCGCGAGCGCTTGTGGCGGCCGATCCGCCGGCTGATCCGCGCCCTCGCCCAGCGGCGCCCGGTGCTGGTGGTGGTCGAGGACCTGCACCACGTCGACGCCCACAGCGCCGGCCTCTTGCGCGAGTGGCTGCAGGAGCCGCACAGCCTGCCGCTGATGGGCCTCGCCACCGCCCGCCCCGGCCCGCGCGCCGACGAGCTGCGGGCCATGCCGCGGGTCCACACCATCGAGCTGCGCGAGCTCGACGAGCACGCCCGCCGCGAGCTGGTGGTCCGCCGCTTCGACGACCCGGCCGAGGCCGAGGAGCTGGCCGCGGCGATCGTCGCTCGCACCGGCGGCAACCCGTTGTTCATCGAGGAGACCCTGGCCGACCTGCTGCGCCGCGGCGTGATCGGCCCCGGCGACGACGGCCGGCTGTGGCGCGTCCACCAGCGCGGCGCTCGCATCGAGGTCCCGCCGAGCGTCGAGGACGCGCTGCTGGCCCGCCTCGACGCGCTCGACCCCGAGGCGCGCGCGCTGGTCGACGGCGCCGCGGTGCTCGGCCTGACCTTTCGGACAGGCGAACTCGCGGCCCTGCTGGGGCGTCCCCAGGCCGAGCTGGTCGCGCCGCTGGCCGCCCTGGTCGACGCCGGCCTGCTCGAGCGCCCGCCCCAGCCCGCGGGCGCCCCGCCGGCGGCCCGTTTCGCCACCCTCAGCCTCCACGAGGTGGCCCGCACCAACCTGGCCCCGGGGACATGTGAAGCCATGCACGCCCGCTCGGCCGAGCTCAAGGCCGCGCGCGCCGACTACCAGCCCGGCCGCGACGACGGACCTATCGCCGACCACTGGGCCCAGGCGCGCCGGCCCGAGGCGGCGATCGAGCCGGCCCTGCGCGCGGCCCGGTTCGCCCGCGACGTCGCCGGCAACGTCGAGGCCTACTACTACCTGTCGCTGGCGCTGCGGTCGATGCGGCCCGAGGCCGATCCGCGGGCCTGGGACGCGCTGCGCGAGCGCGAGTCGATCTTGGCCGCGTGGGGCCGCCGGCGGGCCCAGGGCGCCGATCTGCGGGCGCTCCTGCGGCTCGCGCTCGGCAACAACGAGCGCGAGGTGTTCGCGCTCGGTCGCCTGCTCCGCTTCTACCTCGACTGCGGGCGCATCCAGCGGGCCGAGCAATTGTTCCCGCGGCTGGCCCGGCAGACCGAGTCGCTGCCCGACGCCGACCCGCACCGCGGCCTGGTCGGCGAGCTCGGCTCGGCGCTGATGCTCGCCCGCGACCGGCCCGAGGAGGCCGAGCGCCTCGCCGCCGCCGGCCTGGCCCACTGCCCGCCCGAGGCCGCGGCCCAGCGCTGCCGCCTCCACGCCGCGCTCGGCCGGGCCCAGCTCGCGCAGGGCCGGCTGGCCGAGGCGGTGGTCAATTCCGAAGCCACGCTCCACCTGGCCCAAAAGACAGGCCTGTTGCGGCTCGAGGGCGAGGCGCTCAACAGCCTCGGCGAGGTCGCCGGCCGCGGCACCCGCTACCAGGAGGCGGTCGACTACTTCCGCGCCGCGCTGCAGGTCGACCGCGACCTCGGCGACCGCGCCGCGACCGGCACCAAGCTGGCCAACCTCGGCATCGTCTACACCGCGATCGGCCTCTACCGCCGCGCCGAACGCTACCTCCGCAAGGCGCTCGAGCTGCACGAGGCGATCGGCCACCCCGGCCTGCTCGTCGAGGTCGTGGTCAACCTCGGCGAGGTCTCGGCCGAGCACGGCGACGTCCAGGCCGCGCGCGCGCTGCTGCTGCACGCCGCCGACATGGCCGCGGCCCGCGGCGACGCCCGCACCGAGCTGCGAGCCCGCGCCCGCCTGGCCCGCGCCCTGCTCGACGGCAGCCCCGACGACCTCGACGAGGCCCGCGCCCTCGCCGAGGACGTGCTGACCCGCGCCCGCGGGCTCGGCCTGCGCACCGCCACCTGTCGCGCGCTACATGTCCTTTCGCGCCTGTCCGAACAAGCAGGTGATTCGGCGACCGCGCGCAGGCTCGAGGAAGAGGCGGTCGAGCTGGTCCGCGTCGGCGCGGCGCCGATCGACGGGGTGCTGTCGATCCACCACCTCGGCCGCCTGCTCGCCGACGTCCGCCCGGCCGAGTCGGCCGCGCTGCTGGCCGACGCCGCCGCTGCCGTGCGCGCCCGCCTCGAGGGCCTGCGCGACGAGGACCTGCGCCGCGGCTACCTGGCCCAGGCCAAGGTCCGCGAGATCCTCGGCGAGGCCGAGTAGGTACCTCCTTCGCAACGGCGCCGCCAGGCGATCGCAGGCCCTCGCGCTCACGACGGGACCGCGTCGTTCTCTGCACCCGGCCGCGACCGACCCGACTATCCTCGAGCCGCGTGATGCGGCCCGCCGACCTCCTCGAGCACGCCGGCTTCTGGCGGGCGCACTACTCGTTCTGTCTGTCTCCCGCGGCCCTGGACGCGCTGTTCGCAGGCGTCGAGCGAGACACGCCGCTCGAGCGGACGCCCTTCTATCTCGCGCTGTTCGGCCTGGCGAAGCAGGCCGCCGCGCTGCGGTCGAAAGAGATCCGCGCAGCCGGGAGCGTCGATGCGGCGATCCAGCACGCGCTCGCAGCCGACCCGATGTGTGCGCTCTGGCCGGAGATGGGCGACGCGATTCGGGCCGATTACCGCGCCGCCGAGGCCCGCGCCGCCGCGGCGCACGCGATGGTCTGCGAGCGCGCTGCCCGGAACTCCACCTGTCCGTTCGGGCAGATTGGAACCCGCCTCGCGCGCTGCGCCACACTCTCGGGCCGGACCGCTGGTCATGTCGAAGGATGGCGCGAGGTCGAACACGATCGATCCATGCTCCCCAGCTCTGTGCCGACGCCGAACTTTCGCTCGCGTCGGTGAAACATCGGCGATGCGCGACCGCAGCGACCTCTCCGAGCACGCCGTGCGAGCGGACTTTCCTCGCGTCTCGCCACGATGATCTGTGAGGCCGCGCCGCACCGCTGACTTCGGCGATGGTTATTTCACTTAGCAAGCCCGAGCGGATCGTGGTCGTCGGCGGCGGCATGGCTGCGCTCACCACCGTCTTCGAGTTGACCTCGCGCCCCGACTGGCGCGAGCGGTACGACATCACCGTCTATCAAATGGGCCACCGGCTCGGCGGCAAGGGAGCCAGCGGGCGCAATCAGAGGCGCTTCGATCGCATCGAGGAGCACGGCCTCCACCTCTTCTACGGCTTCTACGACAACGCCTTCTCGGTCCTGCGCCGCTGTTACGAGGAGCTCGATCGGCCCGAGGGCGCCCCGCTGCGCACCCTCGAGGACGCGTTCCATCCCCACTCTCTGGTCGTGTTCGAGGAGCAGCGCGGCGGACAGTGGCAGCACCAGCCGCTGCTGTTCCCGCGCAACGAGGAGCGGCCGGGTCTCGGCGCCGCCACGCCCACGCCGGCGGAGCTCATCCCGAAGATGCTGACCTTCCTCCTCGACCTGTTCGACGAGCAGCCGCTGCTGAAGAACCCCGCGGCCACGCGCAGCGATCGCGCCGCCCTGCGGCTGTTGCGACGCGGCGTCGCCGGCCTGCTCGGCGAGCTCGGCGAGTTCCTCCAGCGCCCCGGCGACGGCCTGCTGGTCGTCCGCCGCGAGGCCGTGCTCGGCCGCCTGCTCGCCTTCTCGCGCTGGACCTGGCGCCTGTGTGCGCCGCTGCTGGGGCGCCGCCCCGACCTGCGCGTCGCCTGGACCGCCGTCGACGTCACCCTGGCGATGATCCGCGGCATGATCGCCGACCGCCTGGTCGAAGAGACAGCCGTCGACTGGCTCCGCCTCGACCACGAGGACTTCCGCGCCTGGCTGCGTCGTCACGGCGCCAGCGACGAGGCGGTCGCCGCCTCCACGGTCGCGGGTGTCTACGCCGGCGCGTACATGGCCGACCAGGAGATCGGCGCCGGCACGGCCCTGCACTGGACGCTGCGCATGCTCTACACCTACCGCGGCGCGCTCTTCTACAAGATGCAGGCCGGCATGGGCGACGTCGTGTTCGCGCCGCTCTACCTGGTCCTGCGCGCGCGCGGGGTCAAGTTCCGCTTCTTCCACCGCGCCGACGCGCTGCACCTGTCGGCCGATCGCAGCCGCGTCGACGAGGTCGTGTTCGGGCGCCCGATCGCGGTCGCGGGCGACCGCGAGTACGAGCCGCTCTACGACGTGAAGGGCCTGCCCTGCTGGCCGAGCGAGCCGCTCTACGATCAGCTCGAGAACGGCGACGCGCTCGCGCGCAGCGGCGAGAACCTCGAGGACTGGGGCACGCAGTGGCCCGACGCGCAGGAGCCCCTGGTGCTCCAGGCCGGCCGCGACTTCGACCGCGTGCTGCTCGGCATCGGCCTCGGCGCGGTGCCGGCCCTGTGCGCCGAGATGATCGCCGACCCGAACAACCCGCGCTTCGCCGCGATGGTGCGCGCGGTCAAGACCACCCACACCGCATCGGCGCAGCTGTGGTTCCGCGGCGACCTGGCCTCGACCGGCTGGCATGCCGCCGCCGGTCGTGATCCCCTACGCCATGCCGCTCGACACCTGGGCCGACATGAGCCACCTCTTGCCGCGCGAGAGCTTCCCGGGACATGTCCTTGCGGGCAGCTGCGCCTACCTCACCGCCGCGATGGACGACAACGAGGAGCCGCCGGTCCGCCGCGAGGACGCCGACGGCTACTGCGCGCGTCAGACCAACCGGATCCGGACGCTCGTCGAACAGCACCTCCGGACCCGCAGCGCGCACCTGTGGCCGGCCGCGCAGAAGCCCGGCGGCGGCCTCGATCACCGCCGCCTCGTCAGCACCGACGCCGGCGTCGACCCGCTCGACTGGCAGCACTTCAGCCCGTGCCTCAACCCGTCCGACCGCTACGTGCGATCGATCTGCGGCAGCACCTTCCACCGCCTCGACGCCGGCGCCTCCGGCTACGACAACCTGGTCCTGTGCGGCGACTGGACCATGAACCCGATGAACCTCGGCTGCGTCGAGGGCGCGACGATGTCGGGCATCCGCGCGGCCCAGGTCATCAGCGGCGAGGCGTTCGCGCTGCACGACGACTGGCTGGCCGCGCGGCGCCCGGCCCTGCGCCCACCCCCGTGCGCGAGCGGCCGCGCTACATCCAGCGCGCGCTCAACGAGTCGACCTCGCCGCCGTACGAGGCGCGGGCCACCGCCATGTACGCCGCCGTCCTCGCCGCCGATCCCGAGCGCCTCGCCGATCTGTGCGAGCGCCACCTCGGCCTCAACCCCGAGCGCTGCTACCTCCCGCTCGGCCCCTCGGCGGTGTTCTACGCCCAGCACAACCACGCGCTGTCGGCCGTCGACGCCCCCGGCGTGGTGCCGGAGCGCGACTTCGGCTTCCTCGTCCCGGTCGCGGTGTGCGAGCGGCGGGCCGGCAAGCTGAGACCCGTCGGCGTCGCCGTGTACATGCCGTACCTCTGGGTCGACCTCGGCGCGGCGCTCCTCGGCGGGCGTGAGGTCCTCGGCTTCCCCAAAGGCCAGGCGACCCTCGGCTTCCCGACCGCCCCGACCGGCGCCGTCGAGCTGCGCGTCGACACCTGGATGCCGCCCGCGACCGGCCAAAGCGGCGCCTGGCGCGAGGAGCGGCTGATCGACGCCCGCCTCGACGGCAGCGCGAGGAGCCGCGTCCGCTCGCTCGCCGACGCCCTCCGCTCCGGCTTCGACCCCGCGTGGCTGGCCAGCCGCGGCGTCGACCTGGCCGGCCAGCTCCGCCTGCTGCGCGCGCTCACCCTGACCCTTCGGACAGGCGGCCTGCGCATGGTGTTCCTCAAGCAGTACCGCGACGCCGCCGCCTGCGACCGCGCCTGCTACCAGGCGATCGTCGAGGCCCCCTGCACCCGCGCCGGCGCCCCGCGGGTGGCCGCGCAGCTGCCCGGAGCGCTGCAGCTCCGGATCTTGCGCCGCTCCGGCCTGCTCGGCGAGCTCGGCCTGCGCCCCGAGGGCGGCGACCCCGAGCGCGCTCGCGTGCCCGCCCTGGCGACCTTCTACACCGAGCTCGACTTCACGATCGGCGCCGCCGACGTGGTGTGGGCCGCCTGACATGGCACGAAGGGCATGTCTTAATAGACATGCCCTTCACGACAGGTCCCAAGGAGCATGTCTCTGCCGACATGCCCGAGACGACAGCAGCCGCTCGCCTGTCCTTTCGAGCATGCCCTCTCGGACACGCCCGCCGCTCTAGCCGCCCATCTTTTTGAACGGATCCTTGAGGCCGAACTTGGTCCCGCTGCCCGGGTTCTCGGGCGGCGGCGTCTCGACCGGCGGCTTCTTGCCGTCGGCGGGATCTTTCGGCGGCTTGCTGGTCTTGACCACGTTCGGCTTCTTGGCCTTGGCCTTCAGCGTGTACTCGAACCGCTGGCCCTCCGTCGGGTCCTTGACCTCGACGAGCAGGTCTTCGTGCTGGGCCGCGCGCAGCAGCAGCTTGTGCGGGCCGGCGCCGGCGAGGGCCACGCCCACGTCGCCGCTCATCCCCAGGCGCTGCGTCCCCGCGGCGTCGAACACCTCCGCGGGCGTGTTGGTGGCCACGACCACGCGCACGGGCGCGGGCGCGGCCGGCGGGTCGGGCGGCTTGACCGGCGGCGCGTCGACCTTCGTCGGCGTCTCGACCGGCGGCGGCGCGGCGACCACGACCTGCTGGGTCGGCTGCGGCGTGTCCTTCGGGGCAGGTTGCTCCGTCGCCTCCGCGGCCCCCAGGCCGTACAGCGCCACGGCGCTGCCGCCGAGCATCGCCGCGACCGCCAGGGCCACGCCGAACACCCCGCCGCGGCGGCGCGCCGGCGTCTCGACGGTGGGCAGCGTGATCGGAGCGGTGCGCGGGCGGAACTGCGTCGGCCCGGTGTTGGGCCGGCTGACGCGGTTGGGCACCACCACGACCGGGGCGGCGTCGGTGCCCACGTCCTGGATCGCCTCCATCAGCTCGCGCAGGCTCTGGAACCGCAGCCCGCGATCCTTCTGCATCGCCTTGAGGATCAGCGCCTCGACCTCGGGCAAGATCCCGGCCTCGGGCGCCGCCTCGCTGGGCGCCGGCGGATCCTCGAACATGTGCTTCGTCAGGATCCCCATGAAGTTGTCGGCCGTGAAGGGCACCTTCCCGGTCACGAGCTCGTAGAGGATCACGCCGACCGCGTACACGTCGGCGCGGTGATCGACGCGCTCGCCCTGGGCCTGCTCCGGGGACATGTACGTCGGCGTGCCGAAGATCATCCCCGTGCTGGTGAGGCGCCCGGAGCTGCCGTCTTCGCCGGTCAGCTTGGCGATGCCGAAGTCGAGCACCTTGATGAAGTCGGGGTTGCCGCTCCGCTCGATGCGAAAGCAGTTCTCCGGCTTCATGTCGCGGTGGACGATGCCCTTGTCGTGCGCCGCCTGCAGCGCGCGGCAGATCTGCATCGTGATGCCGGCGACCCGCGACCACGGCAGCGGCGCCGAGCGCTTGATCGTCTCGGACAGATCCTCGCCGACCAGCATCTCCATCACGAAGAACACCGAGCCGGTCGGCGTCGCGCCGAAGTCGGTGATCTCGACGACGTTCTCGTGGCCGATCATCGAGGCGGCGCGGGCCTCCTGCAGGAAGCGCTCGACCAGCTCGCCGCGGTGCGCGAACTCGGGGTTCAGGATCTTGATCGCGCAGCGCTTCTTGATCGTGACGTGCTCGGCCTCGTAGACGGTGCCCATGCCGCCGACGCCGAGCTTGCGCAGCAGGCAATAGCGATCGAGGAGCAGCGTGCCGGTGAGGTCGGGCGCGGCCGGGATCACCGGCAGCGAGACATCGAGGGGCGGATCGACCTGGGCCCTGGGCGGCGAGGTGACCAATGGGCTGTCCTCAGAGACAGCTTCCGAACTCGCCCTGCCGTAGATCAACGTCGCCGCCTGGTTTGACACGTCCGCAATGCTCCGGCTGCCCGCGTGCTTACCACCTTACTGGCCGGTCCGGGTACTGGGCCATTCGCCCCCGGACCTCACGATCGACCCGTCACTTCTTCTTGGGAAACGGGTTCTTCAGCTCGCCGATGTCGCTCTCTTCGGCTTCCGGCTCCGGCGACTTTTGCTCCGCCGACTTTTGCTCCGGTAGCTGCGCCGGGGTGGTCTCCGTCGCCGGGGTCTTGGACGGCAGCGGCGGCTTGGCATTCCCCTTCGGCGTCTTCGTGCCCGTCTTTGCATCGGCGGGCGCGGGCGTTGGCGCTGGCGCTGCCGGCGTCGTTGTCGGCGAGGTGTCCACGACCGCGGGGACCGGCTCCACGGGCGGGCTCGGCGGCGGCGCCGGAGGCGGCAGGGGTCGCATGACCACGCGCACCTTCTCGTGAGACTTGCCCGGTGCGACCTCGGTCGCCGTGTCCTGGTGATCTGCGAGGCGAAACACGTATCGGCGGAGCGGCCCCTGGGGATCGACCGCGAACACGAACGGCGTCACCCCGAGCTCCTCGACCCCGTCGCGCAGCACCTTGGCCCCCGGCGGATCCGACTCGAAGGTCAGGTTGACCCGCTCCGGCGGCAGCGGCAGCACGGCCGGCGCCGTCACGGCGGGCTGCGCAGCTTGAGGCTTGCGGTAGTACTGCTTGTAGAGCGTCACCGTGAGCGCGGCGCCGATGCTCGCCGCGGCCGCGACGATGAGCAGCGTCGGCGGCCCGCCGTTCGCCGCTCGGGGCGCAGGCATGAGGCCGGTGATCGGCGGGCGCCCTGGGATCTCGCCGGTCTGCGCCCTCGTCGGCGGCGCGGCGATCCGCTCGACGTGCGTCCCGTGCTGGACGATCACGCTGGGCCGCCGCTCGATCCGCCCCGACGGCGACACCGCCCGGGTCGTCGCCGCGTCGCCCAGCTCGTCGGAGTCCGGCGCCGCGGGCGGCACCGGCGTCTCGCCGCGAGCCGTCGTCTGCACGTTGCCCTCGGCCACGCCCCACGATCCGAGCGTCACCGTCGGCCGGCGTCCGCGGCCCGCGTTGGGCGCCGCGTCGAGCTCGGCCGCCGCCTTCAGCAAGCTCAGCGCCTCGGCCGCGGTCTGCGGCCGCTCGTCGCGGTTCTTCGCCAGCAGCAGGCGGATCAGCCGCTCGATGTTCGGCACGTCCGGCGCCTGCGGCTCGACCTCTCGCAGCCCCGGCGGCGTGTCGAAGATCTGCGCCGACAACACCATCGCCACGGTCGCCAGCTTGAACGGCACGCGCCCGGCCAGCATCTCGAACAGGATCACGCCGAACGCGTAGAGGTCGGAGCGCTCGTCGGCGTCCTGGCCCTGCGCCTGCTCGGGCGACATGTACGCCGGCGTGCCGATCAGCGCCCCGTTGGCGGTGAGCCGCGTCTTCTTGTCGCGCACGCGGGCGATGCCGAAGTCGAGGATCTTGATCTGCAGCCCGCCGTCGGGCCCGTCGCACAGGAAGATGTTCTCGCTCTTGAGATCGCGGTGGATGATCTTGCCGGCGTGCGCCGCCTGCAGCCCGGCCAGGATCTGCGCCGCGATCTCGAGCGCCAGCTGCGGCTCGAGCCGACCGCCGCGATCGATGCGGGCCGCCAGCGTCTCGCCGGTCAGGAACTCCATCGCGTAGTACGCGGTGCCGCCCGGGATCTGGCCGTAGTCGCTGATGTCGACGATGTTCGGGTGCTTGACCCGCGACGCCACCTGCGCCTCGAGCAAGAAGCGCTTGATGATGTCGGCCTGCGTCGCGTGCTCCTGGCGCAGCAGCTTGATCGCCAGCGGCTTGTCGATGATGACGTGGCGCGCCTTGTAGACCACGCCCATGCCGCCGAACCCGATCGGCTCCTCGATGCGATAGCGCTGGTCGAGCACGCGACCGACCAGCGCCTCCTCGGGCGGCGCCGCCTTGAGCGCCTCGCTCTTCGGCCGCGACAGCCCGCCCGCCGGGAAGAACGCCCCGTTCGGCAGCGACTGCTCGACCGGCACCGCCGCGGCCGACGGCGCCTGCATCAATGCGGCGCCGCCATTGCTGGCCTTTGGGACCTGCCCCTGAGGACCTGGCCCAACGGGCGGGCGCAACGCGAGCACGGTGCGGGCGGGTGAGCGCGAGTCCGCCACCTGGACCGCAGCCTCTGCCACCGGGCTCTCGGACGCACGCGCCGGGACCCGCCAGTCCTGGTTCGTGCGCCCGCTCGATTCCTCGGCCAGCGGGTTGCCGTCCATCGGGCAAAAGCCTTGAGACACGGGGTACTCCGTGCCGCAGACCGGGCAGCGCTTCATGTCCGGCCCAGCCTAAGCGGGCAGCGCGGCGCGGTCAACGCAGACAGGGCCTGCCCCGAGCGCCGCCGCCGCGACCTGCTGGAGCGAGCGAGCTCGCCGGCGCGATCGGGCCGACGCGCCCGCGAGCGCCGTTGCCTGCGCTGCCGCATGCACGTCGGCCGCGTGCGGCACCTCCCTGCCGGCCGCGCACACGGTTCGGGGTCGTCGGGGGTAGGCTCCCTCGCCATGACGAGCCCTGATTCCGTCGTGATCGGCCACACGATAGCCCTGCGCGACGTGGACGCTGTTGCCCGCCGCGGCGCCGCCGTCTCGCTCGCCACCGAGGCGCGCGACGAGCTGCGACAGACGCGGGATCACCTCGAGCGGGCCCTGGCCGGCGGCGCGATCATCTACGGCGTCAACACCGGCTTCGGCGCCCTGTCCGACGCGAAGATCGCCCCCGACGAGCTCGGGATCTTGCAGCAGAACCTGCTGCGCAGCCACGCGGCCGGGGTGGGTCCGGCGTTCGCCGCCGACGTCGTGCGCGCCCTGCTGCTGCTGCGCGCCCACACCCTCGCGCTCGGGGCCAGCGGCGTGTCGCCGGCCGTCCCCGAGTTCCTGCTGCAGATGCTCGCCCGCGACGTCCTCCCCGTCGTCCCCTGCCAGGGCAGCGTCGGCGCCAGCGGTGATTTGGCCCCGCTGGCCCACCTCGCGCTGGTCGCCATCGGCGAGGGCCTCGCCTGGTCGGAAGGACAGATCATCCCCGGCGCCGAGGCCCTCGCGCGCGCCGGCCTGACCCCGCTGCGCCTCGGCCCCAAGGAGGGCCTGAGCCTCATCAACGGCACCCAGGTCACCACCGCCGTCGGCGCCCTCGCCCTGTGCGACGCCGCCGAGCTGATCGCCGCCGCCGACATCGTCGGCAGCCTCAGCCTCGACGCCCTGCTCGGCACCGTCTCCGCCACCGACCCGCGGATCCACGCCGGCAAGCCGCACGTCGGCCAGCGCGAGAGCGCGGCGGTCGCCCGCGCCCTGCTCATCGACTCGCCGCTCCGCGCCTCGCACCGCGACTGCGGCGAGGTCCAGGACGCCTACGCCCTCCGCTGCATGCCGCAGGTCCACGGGGCCGCGCGCGACGCCTTCGCCTACGTCGCCGGCGCCGTGCGCATCGAGCTCAACAGCTTCACCGACAACCCGCTGGTGCTCGCGCACGAGGGCGGCGGCTTCGACGTCCTGAGCGGCGGCAACTTCCACGCCGGCACCGTCGCCCTCCCCCTCGATCACATGACCGCCGCGCTCACCACCCTCGCCACCATCAGCGAGCGCCGCACCGACCGCATGCTCAACCCGGTGACCTCGCGCGGCCTCCCGGCCTTCCTGGCCGAAAGGCCAGGTGTCGAGAGCGGCCTGATGATGGCCCACGTCACCGCCTCGGCGCTGGCCAGCGAGTGCAAGTCGCTCAGCTTCCCCGCCTCGGTCGACACCATCCCGACCTCGGCCGGCAAGGAGGACCACGTCAGCATGGGGCCGATCGCCGCCCGCAAGCTGCGGAGCGTGGTCGACAACCTCGCGCGCGTGCTCGCCATCGAGGCGATCGCCGCCGCCCGCGGCCTCGACCTGCGCGAGCACTCGACCAGCGCCCCGCTGCGCCGGGTCCACGCGGCCATCCGCGCCCACGCCGGCCCCTGGACCGGCGACCGCAGCCCCAGCGCCGAGACCGAGGCCCTGGCCGCCGCGATCGTCCGCGGCGAGCTGCGCCAGGCCGCCGGCGTCGCCTCGCCGCTCGACCGCGCCTGAGCCGACGCCCGAACCTTCGCAGTCGGAGGTCGCAGCGACACGCCCTCGTTCCCGGCGATCGCCGTCGCGCCTCCCGTGCGAGGCCATGCGGCCGCAGCGATGCGCGCTCGCTCCCGGCAATCGCCCTCGGGCTTTCCCGGCGAGGCCATGGCCCGTCGTGCGGCCGCAGCGATGCGCGCTCGCTCCCGGCAATCGCCGTCTCGCCTCCCCTGCGAAGCCTGGGGCGTCGTGAGGCGGGGCGCATCACAAGTCCTTATGGACATGTCTGAATCGCCATGTCCATTCGGCCCGCCACGCCTCGGGTGAGCCCCAGCGACTCGCCGCACCCCCGCCCTCCGTGACACCGGGTTCGCCGCAGCTCACATGTCTTCCGGGACAGCCGGGACCGGCTCGCCGCGACCTCACGCTCGAGCGGTGTCCGGATCGCCGGACCCGCGCGGGCGCACATGGCTTTCAGGACATCTCATGGGCGACCTCGCCCGCCGCCGCGGTTCGCCCTCACCGCTCGACGCGAGCGGACCCGGTAGTCGGCGCGCCGTCCGGCCCCCGGCCCCCGCCCTGCGCTTGCGACGCGCCCCGGTCCGCCCTACGCTCCTGGCCATGCGCTCGCTTGACTTCGCAGTCGCCCTCGCCGCCCTGCTCGCCTGCAACGGCGAGCCCGGCACGACCGAGACGACCGTCAGCACCGGCACGGCCACGACCACCACGAGCACCAGCCCCGGCACCACCGCGCCGACCGGCGACCTCACCACCACCACCGGCGGCACCGCCACCGGCGGCATGACCTCCGCGCCGACGACCTCGACCTCGACGACCGCGACCACCGAGCCCGCGACCTCCACCACCGGGCCCGCGACCTCCACCACCGAGCCCGCGACCTCCACCACTTCGAGCACCGCAACCGCGACCACCGACGACACCGGCGCGGTCGACCCGCAGTGCGCCCCGGCCACCGGCGACTACGGCGAGTGCGCGGCGGTCCTCGGCTTCGCCTTCGACGGCACCGAGTGCACCTTGCGCTCCGGCTGCAGCTGCGCCCCCGACTGCGACAAGTTCTTCCCCAGCGCCGCTGCCTGCGCGCTGAGCTGCGCCGCCGCCGATCACTGCAACCCCGACAAGTTCGACGGCGCCGGCCTGGCCAAGCCGCCCATCACCCAGGGCACCCACTGCGACGGCGTCTACATGTGCCCCGGCGCCGACCCCGAGCTCAAGCAGGCCTACCAGACCATCTTCCCGCTCCTGACCTGCGAGCCCGGCGACTTCCCCTGCAGCGAGAACGGCGAGCACTGCATGGGCCTGCTCTCCGGCACGCTCGGCCCCGAGGAGTGGGCCAAGATGTGCGCCGCCAGCCTCCTGCCGAACTCCGGCCCCTTCATCTGCACCGTCTTCGGCCCCTGAGACCCGCGATGGACCTGCCCGCCGAAGCCACGCGCCTCCTGTCGCGCGAGCACCTGGCCACCATCGAGGCCTGGTGGGCCGGCCTCGACGACGCCGCGCGGGCCGAGTTCACCGTCCTCTACGATCAGCGCGCCGAGGACACCGCCTTTTACGCCACCATCGTCGACGGCAAGACCGAGTGGCACGAGCTCCCGATCGAGCTCCACGGCATGTACGTCGACCCCGAGAACGCGCCCGAGACTGCGATGTGGAAGCAGGAGCTGTGCGAGTTCATCAGCAACACGGGCGTCCAGTTCTTCCTCGTCGAGCGGACCTTCCACATCTGCCGCGCCCACCCGCAGGCCCGCCTCGCCCTCGCCCGCGGCGCGATCCCGGCGGGCTTCGCCTGCCCCTTCGACCAGGCCGCCTGTCCCTTCGAACAGGCGCTCGCCACCCGCCCCGGCAAGTCGATCCTGCTGCTCTCGCGCCTGCGACCTGCCGGCGCCGTCTGACCCGCCGCGGACCGCTCACGGCGCCGGCGACGACAACGTGAGCGCCAGGCCGACCAGCCCCGAACGGCCGAGAAGCGCCCTCCAGCGCCCTGTCTACGGCCGCGGCGGCGTGCGCAGCACCTTGGCGATCAAGTAGATCGCAAAGCCCCCGACCAGCAGCCACGTGCAGCTCAGCATGATCCACGCGCTCGTGCTCACGACGCACCTCCTTCTTGCTCGTCCGGGCGCCGCGTGCTCGCCTCGATGTTGCGGCCGCGGAACGCCCGCCACACCAGCGCCGCGATCATCGCGAACACCGTCAGCAGGATCACGCGCGTCAGGTCCTTGACGAACATCGGCGTGATCTTGCCGCTCGCGTCGAAGTAGCCGCCGGTCTCGCCGACGTGGAGCAGCTTGCCGAGCACGCTGTCGACCGCGAACGGCCAGCTCCGGTGCTCATCAGCTGCGACGCCGCCTCGCTCCAGCCGACGCTCGGCTTGACGAGCGCCCCGAACAGCACGACCAGGATGAACAGCGGCGTCACGTACTTGATGACGTACTTGTAGAAGCTCGGCAGGCGCAGGTCGGCGCCCTTGTTGAGCTCGGCCCAGCCGCGGTCGATGCCGAAGATCCAGCCGAAGATCAGCACCTCGGCCAGCGCGAACACGATGAGCGAGAACGTCCCGGTCCAGAAGTCGAACTCGTCGAACGTCCCGCCCGGGTACAGCACCACCACCAGCCCGCCGAGCAGCAGCGTCGCCAGGCCGAAGCCCAGCGCCGCCTTCTCGCGCTTCACCTTGAACTCGTCCTGCAGGAACGCCAGCACCGGCTGGCCCATCGCCAGCGACGACGTGATGCCGGCGAAGAACAGCAGCCCGAACCACATCGCCCCTGCGATCGGCCCGAACCAGCCCCATTGATTGAACAGCGTCGGCAGCGTCAAGAACCCGAGGCCGAAGCCCGAGCCGCCCGCGGTGGCCGCCTGCACCGCCGCCAGGCCGAGGTAGGCCGTGGCGATCGGGATCAAGATCGACCCGCCGAGGATGACCTCGACGAACTCGTTGACCGTGCCGGCCGTCGTCGCGTTGAGGGCGATGTCGTCGCGCTCGCGCAGGTACGCCGCGTAGCAGTGGATCGAGCCCATCCCGACCGACAGGGTGAAGAAGATCTGCCCGGCCGCCGCCAGCCACGTGCTCGGGTTGAACAGGCCCGACGCTTGCGGCTCCCACACGAAGTTGAGGCCGACCAGCGGGCTCTCGACCACCCCCGGGTCACCTGTCCCGAGGAGCAGGCCCTTGATCGCCAGCACCGCGCCGAAGCCGAGCAGCAGCGGCATCCCGATCTTGGCCGCCAGCTCGACCCCGCGGACCAGCCCGCGCGACAGCAGCCACACGTTGAGCGTCAGCGTGGCGAGGAAGAACCCCGCCGCCTCGTACGGGATCGCGGCGATGTCGGAGTTGGTGGTGCCGAGGTACTCGGGGAAGAACGTCGTCGGCGGCGTCGCCTCGAACGTCCCGCGCAGCGAGTGCCACACGTACGCCAGCGTCCACGACTCGATGTAACAGTAGTAGGCCGCCACCGTCAGGTTGGTGAACAGGCCGAACACGCCGACGTACTTGAGCCAGCGCGCGCGGCCGAGGCGGGCGAACATCCCCGGCGAGCTGTGGTGGCCGTACTGCCCGCCGTGGCGGCCGATGGCCCACTCGACCCACAAAAGCGGCAGGCCCATCAGCACGAACGAGATCAGGTACGGCACCAGGAACGCGCCGCCGCCGTTCTGGGCCGCCTGGGCCGGGAAGCGGAGGAAATTGCCGAGGCCCACGGCGTTGCCGGCGACCGCCAGCACCAGGCCGACGCGCGTGCCCCATTGCTCCTTCTTCGCCCCGGACGGTGGACCTGACGCCATCGCCGGCGAAGGTACCCGGCGGGCCCGGCTTGTTCAACCGCCGCGGCCCGCTCGCGGCCCACTCGCCGCCCCGCCAACCTGTCTTCCGGGACAGGCGGCCGGCCCGCCCGCCTGTCACTTCGGACGCGTCATCTTCTTGCGGAGGCCGAGGAAGCCCTTCACCAGGCTGCCCAGGCTGCGGGTCGTGATCCCCTTCAGCAGCTCGAAGCCGTGCGACACCTTGCCGGCGTACGGGAACCACAGCGGTTCGCTGTTCAGGAACCCGCGGTCGACCATGATGCCGCGGGTGTTCATGAACGCGAGGATGCCCGCGTCGCCGTGGTAGCGGCCGATCCCCGACGAGCGAACCCCGCCGAACGGCAGCGCCGGGTGGCCCACCGACTGGATCACGTCGTTCACCGACACCTGCCCGCACTCCATGCGCGAGGCCAGGCGCAGCCCCTTGTCGATGTCCTGCGTCCACACGCTGCCGGCCAGCCCGAACTCGCTGGCGTTGGCCAGGCGCACCGCCTCGTCCTCGTCGCGCACGCGGATCACCGGCAGCACCGGCCCGAACGTCTCTTCGCGGAAGATCTCCATCTCCGGCGTCACCCCCGTCAGCAGCGTAGGCGCGAAGAACTGGCCCGGGCGCTGCAGCTTCTCGCCCCCGAACACCACCTTCGCCCCCGCCGCCACCGCCGCGTTCACGTGGCGCTCGACGATCCCGAGCTGCGCGCTCGACGTCAGCGGCCCCATGTCGGCCTGCTCGTCGGGCCCGCCCACGGTCACCCTGGACACCTTCTCGCGCACCTTCTCGACGAAGCGGTCGTGGATCGCGTCGACCACGAAGATGCGCTCGACCGACACGCAGGCCTGACCGCAGTTGACGAGCCCGCCCCACACCGCGGCCTCCGCCGCGCGCTCGAGGTTGGCGTCGGCGCACACGATCATCGCGTCCTTGCCGCCGAGCTCGAGCTCGACCGGGATCGGGCGCTGGGCGGCCGCCGCCATCACTTTGCGGCCGGTCGCCACCGAGCCGGTGAAGAACAGCATGTCGACCTCGGCCCGGGTCAGCGCCGCGCCCGTCGAGCCGTCGCCGTGGACGATCTCCACCACCCCTGCGGGCAGGCCGATCCGGCGGAACAGGTCCTCGACCACGCCGGCCACGATCGGCGTGATCTCCGACTGCTTCAGCACCACGGTGTTGCCGCCGATCAGCGCCGACAGCACCGGCACCACCGCCAGCTGGAACGGGAAGTTCCACGGCGAGATGATGCCGATGACCCCGCGCGGGAAGTGCTCGATGAAGCCCGACTTGCCGGGCAGGACGATCGGCGTCGACACCTTCTGGCGCCGCAGCAGCACCGGCGCGCGGCGCAGCATGTAATCGAGCAGCAGCGGGACCGCGCCGATCTCCATCATCGTCGCCTCGAACGTCGGCTTGCCGGTGTCTTCGCTGATCTTGCGGGCGTAGTGCTCGCCCTGCTCGGCGAGGACCTGCTTGACGCGGCCCAGGACCTCGATGCGGCTCGCCAGCGGCGTGTCGCGCCACTCGGGGAAGGCCGCCCGGGCCCGGGCCACCGCGGCGCGGACCTCGGCCTCGTCGGCCACGGGGAAGTCGCCCAGCCGGGCGCCGCTGACGGGGCTCAGCTTCTCGAGCAGCCGGCGCGGCGAGGCGGCCCCGTCGGGGCCCGCGGGACGAGGAGAGGAAGGGGCGGAGGTCTGGGAGGCGCTCATGTCCAAAAGCCTTCGGTCGCGGGCGGCGGCCCGTGCGAGGGGGGTGAGTTTAGCAAAGGGCCGCCCCGCCGCGACGTGCCCGCGGGCCCGAGATGCTGCTACCATGCCCCGTGCTGCCATGACGACCAGCCGTCCTGACGACCTGTTCCGCCGCTACCTCGGGCTCCTCGGGTGGGTCGGCGACCCCGGGCTCCACGAGCTCGTCAGCAGCCACCTCATCAAGATCCCGTTCGAGAACGTGTCCAAGCTGCTGCGCCCGGCCGACGCGCCGAAGAACGCGATCCCGCCGATCGAGGAGTTCTTGCGCGGCATCGGCGACCAGGACCTCGGCGGCACCTGCCACGCGCTCAACGTCCACTTCGCCGCGCTGCTGCAGTTCCTCGACTACGACGTCGAGCTCCTGGCCGCCGACGCCGGCGGCGTCCCGCGGGCCCACGCCGTGTGCCGAGTGAGCTTCGAGGATCAGCTGCACCTGGTCGACGTCGGCCACGGCGCGCCGTTTTACCACCCGATCCCGCTCGACTCGCTGCCGCTGCAGATCCCGCACGGCGACGTCAGCTACACCCTCGATCGCCACGCCTCGCACCGCGAAGCCGTCGAGGTCGTCACCCTGCGCAAGAACACCCGCGTCCACAGCTACGTCGCCAAGCCGCCGCCGGTGGCCCCCGACGGCTTCGGCGCCGCCATCGAGCGCACCCACGCGACCGACGCCCCGCTGATGCGGCGGCTCAAGATCATCCGCTTCTTCGCCAGCCGCGTGCTCGAGATCGACAACAACCGGCTCGTCACCACCCACCACAACATCACCACGGTCACCCCGATCCGCGACATCGACGAGCTCGAGGCGATCGTCCACGAGGCGCTGCAGCTGCCGCGCATGCCGGTGCGCGAGGCCGTCGACGCCCTGCGAGCCCGCGGCGTCGACATCTTCGACGGCGCTACTGCTTGATCCCGCACAGGCCCACGTCTTCGAGCCCGGGCGGCGCCATCCCCTGATCGAAGAACGGCAGGCACTCCTGGTCCGGCGCGCCCGAGCACATGCCGGGCATCGACTGCGCCAGCGACAGGTCGCAGAACTCGGTGCAGCAGCCCGGCGCGTCGCAGCCCGGCACGTTCGTGGCGGCCGCGCACAGGAGGCCCGGGTCGCACACGTTGAGGAACTCGCACGGGTCGCCATAGAAGCCGGCGTCGCCGCTGACGTCGCCGTCGCAGACGAAGCCGATCGACATGCTCGGGATGCAGATCTGTCCGATCGGGCAGGTCGGCGCCAGCGGGTTGCAGGTCGTGAGGCACAGCGGCAGGAGCCCGCCCGTCGACACGTCGCACACCAGCCCGCCCTCGCACGTCGGCGAGGCCGGCGTGCCGCCGCACATCGGCGTGCAGGTGCCGAGGCCGTCGGCGTCGAGCAACCAGCACAGCAGATCGGCGTCGCAGTCGTCGAGGCCGACGATCCCGCCCTCGGCGGTACAAGGATCGCCTGCCTTGCCGGCCGGGCTGGCGATCTCGACGCAGCGCGTGCCGTCGACGACCCCCGTGCCGGTCGAGTCGAACGGCACGCACTTCGCGCCGGGGGGACAGTCTTGCGTCCACACGCTGCACTCGCCGGAGACCTCGCCGGTGGTGCCGCTGGTCGTCGGCGCCGACGACGAGGTCTGCGCCTCACCCGTCGTCGCCGACGCGTCGGAGCCGCCGGGGCTCTCGGTCTCGGACTCCCCACCTTGCTCGCCGGTCACGCAGCCCGCGAGTGTGAGAAGCACGACGAACCCCGACGCTCCGAGCCTGGTCATCAGGGTAGCCTACCACGCGCGCATGGCCGCGCAGCGCCTCTGGGGCCGCTTCTGCGGCCTCGCAGTCGCCCTCGCGCGATCGCCGCCGCAGGCGTGCACGGTGGCGCGCGTCGCGGACAAAGCTTGCTACACTCTGCGGACCCTATGGGCGACCCCCCAGTAAGGCCCACGGCCGATTGGACGGGCCGAGGAGCAGCGACAGTCGATGAGCGACCTCCTGCGACTCGTCTCGCTGTTCTTCCTCGTCTTGATGAACGGATTCTTCGTCGCGGCCGAGTTCGCGCTCGTCAGCGTGCGTCGCACCCGGATCGAGCAGCTGGCCAACGAAGGCAACACGTTCGCGCGCCTGACCCACAAGGTGCTGCAGGACCTCGACCTCTACATCGCCGCCACGCAGCTCGGCATCACGATGGCGAGCCTCTTGATCGGCTTCATCGCCGAGCCCGCGATCGAGCACCTCGTCGCGCCGAGCCTGCTCGAGTGGGGCGTTCACGCCGACAACGTGAAGACCATCTCGTTCGCGCTGGCCTTCGGCCTGTCGACGGCGCTGCACATCGTGTTCGGCGAGCTGGCGCCCAAGTCGCTGGCGCTGCAGCGGGCCGAGCAGGTCTCGCTGGCGATCGCCGTGCCGATGATCGCCTTCACGACGCTGTTCCGCCCGGTCATCTGGCTGCTCAACGTCACCGGCAACGGCGTCGTGCGCATGTTCGGCCTGCGGCCCGTGCCCGGGCATCACTCGGCCCACTCCGAAGAGGAGATCCGGATGATCGTCTCGGCCTCGCGCCAGGAGGGCGTGCTCGAGGAGCAGGAGAAGGAGCTCCTCAACAACGTGTTCGACCTGTCGGACACGCCGGTGCGCGCGATCATGACCCCGCGCGTCGACATGATCGCGCTCGAGGAGAACCTCTCGCTGCGCCGCTTCATGACGATCAACGAGGAACACCAGTACTCGCGCGTCCCGATCTACCGCGACACCAACGACAAGATCGTCGGCATCGCCTACGTCGGCGACGTGCTCAAGTACCTCGACCGCCTCGACGAGGTCACCCTCGGCAGCGTCGCCCGCCCGGCCGTGTTCGCCCCCGAGAACATGAAGGTCATCGACCTGTTCTCGCTGTTCCAGAAGAAGAAGACCCACATGGCGATCGTCGTCGACGAGTTCGGCGGCACCGCCGGCGTCGTCACCCTCGAGGACGCGCTCGAGGAGGTGGTCGGCGAGATCTACGACGAGAACGACGAGCCCGAGGAGGAGAAGCAGGTCCGCGACGTCGGCGACGGCACCTACCTCTTCGACGCCATGATCAACGTGTCCGAGGTCGAGAAGACCCTGGCGGTCGATCTGGACGACGAGATCCAGGGCAACTACGAGACGCTCTCGGGCTTCCTGTTCCACAAGTTCGAGTACATCCCGCAGGTCGGCGAGGAGGTCGAAGCCGAGGGCTGGACCTTCCACGTCGCCGAGGCCGACGAGCGCCGGGTCATCAAGATCCGCGCCTACCGCAAGCAGCCCCCGACGGCCGAATCGGCCGCCTGACGCGCCCGTCGGGCGCACACGAACGGCGAGCCCGGCGAACCTCGACGCCGCCGGGCGCGCGCCGAACGGGCGACGGCCCGCGTCACCACCGGCGACGCCGCGCACCGACCTGTCCTGCAGGACAGGCTCGGCCTCCCGCGCCGACGTGTCCCGAAGGACATGCGTCGTACACGGGGTTCGAACCTGTCCGCCAGGGCATGTGCGCCGCGCGGGCGGCTCGACATGTCCAGAAGGACATGCCCTTCACCCGCCCGCCCGCCGGGCTACAGCACCGCCAGCGCCCGGCGCAGCGCCAGCTCGGCCAGCGCGTGGGCGAATCGCCCCTCGCGCAGCGCCGACTCGACCGCCTCGCGCCCCATGAGCACCGGCGTCACCACCTCCTCCGCGTCAAGGTGCGGCGCCCCCACGCGCACGACCCCGCGCACCAGGAAGAAGTGGCAGCGGTTGTCCTGCAGGACCGGGTTGGGGTGCGTGAAGCCCAGCGGCTCCGCCGTGGTCCCCGCGTAACCTGTCTCTTCGCGCAGCTCTCGCAGCGCCGCGCGCTCCGGCGGCTCGCCCGCGTCGACCAGCCCGCCGGCGGGCTCCACCGTGTCCGCCGCGATCCCGAAGCGATACTGGCGGACCAGCACGAACTGCCCCGCCCCGTCGATCGCCACCGCCATCACCCAGTCCGGCATCCGCAGCAGCGTCACCGGCGACGCGCGGCCCTCGAGGCTCACCCGCTCGACGCGAAAGAAGCCGGCATCGAACACCTCCAGGCGGTCTCGCTCGCGCATCGCCGCGGTGATACCACGCCCACGCCGCGACCGTCCCCACGCATGCCTCCAAGGACATGTCCTCAGAGACACCAAGCGCAGCCAGCGCGGCATTCGTCGCCACCCCGAAAAAATTCTCGAAGGCTCGCCGGCCCCGCGCGTAGAGCCCGATCGACCCCACCCCGGAGCCCCATGCCCCGCCCGAGCCACCGCCTCCTCCTCGCCTTCCCCCTCCTGTTCGCCTGCCAGACCCCGCCGGCCGCGCCCGTCCCCGCGGCCCTGCCGGCCCCGACAGTCGCCGCCGAGCCCGCCACCAGCGACGAGCCGCTCCTCCGCACCTACGCCGTCCCGCCCGAGCAGTCGCGCTCGATCGAGCAGGCCCTCGCCAGCGCCCTCTCGTCCGGCAAGGACCTGCCCCCGCTCGGCACCGTCGAGCGCTTGCCCGACGGCCGCCTCGTCGTCGTCGCCCCGCCGGGGATCCAGGACGGCGTCGCGGCCCTGATCGCCGGCCTCGATCCGAGCAAGGCCCCGCCCGTGCGCACCGCGGAGCTGGACTACTGGATCGTCGTCGGCGAGCCCGCCCAGGCCGCCGAGGGCCTCGACACCGTCCCCGACATCGCCCCCGCCTTACAAGCGATCGTCGCCTCCCAGGGCCCGATGCGCTTCCGCCTGCACGAGTCGATGCACCTCTCCTCCCTCGTCGACGACGGCGCCGAGGCCGACGGCGCGCGCATGCGTGCGCGCCAGATCGTCTCCGAGGTCGGCGGGCGCCTCGTCGCCGACCTCGACATCGCCGTCGCGCAGCAGACGAAGGAACGCAGCAACCTCCGTGTCTGCGCCGAGGACTGCAACCAGCTCAAGTCGCGCGTCCACCTCGACCCGGGTCAGCTCCTCGTCGTCGGTCAAGCCGGCCTCGAGTCGAGCGACACGAGGGCCCAACCTGGCCCGAAGACCTTGTTCTACATCGTCCGCGGCCAGCTCCGGACCGGGGGCGTGTGACCGACCCGGCCCCCACGCTCGGCCTGACGGTCGGCGACGTCGAGCGGCTCTTCCTCGAGATGGAGCGCCCGCTGTACAACGTCGTCTACCGCTGGCTGTGGGACCGCGACGAGTCCGCCGAGCTCGTCCAGGAGACCTTCGCGCGGCTGTGGCAGGCGCGCGCGCGTGCGGCCCGACACCGCCGGCGCCTTCGTCTACCGGATCGCCGTCAACCTCGCGGCCAGCCGTCGACGCTGGCGGGCGCTGCGTCGCTTCGTCGCGTTCGACGACGACTCGCCCGCCACCTCCGAAGCCCAGCCCGACCTCGCCGTCCTCGGCGCCGAGCGAGCCGCCGCCGTGCGCGCCGCGGTCGACGCCTTGCCCGAGAAGTTGCGCCGCGTGCTCGTCCTCTGCGAGCTCTCCGAGCTGCCGTACGCCGACATCGCCGCGGCGCTCGGGATCCCCGTCGGCACCGTCGGCTCGCGCCGCCACGCCGCCGCCGAGCGCGTCCGTCGCCACCTCCAAGCCCAGGAGCCCCGCCGTGAAGCCGCAATCCGAAGATGACCTGAAGGACATGTTCGTCATCCTCGATCCACCCCCTGGCGGCCTCGCGCGCCTGCGGGCTCGCCGGGACGCGCCCGCCCCTGCGCGCTGGCCCTGGTGGCTCGCGGGCGCCGGTCTGGCCGCCGCGGCCGCCGTCCTCGTCCTGTCGCTCCGCCCGGTCGCGCTGCCAACGCCCGCCGCGCCGACGCCTGCGCCCGCGCCCGTCGACCTCATCGCCGGTCGCACCGACCTCCACCCGGCCTGGATCGGCCTCGGCCGCGTGGCCCCGCCGCCCGAGCCGCTGCAGCTCGCCCCCGAGCTCGCCGGCGCCCTCGCCTCCCGCCGCGTCGCCCTGCCCCGCCAGGACGTCGTCCTCTACATGCTCGACACCAAGGGACATGTCCGATGACACATGCATGAAACGACATGTCGCCGCGAACATGTCCTCGATCGCATGCCGCGCGATCTTGCCACGGGCTCTTCACCGCCGACCGCACGCGCCATGCCCGCTCCGGCCCATGAACTATCGCCACGGTTTCCACGCGGGAAACGCCGCAGACGTGCCCGAGCACATCGCCTCGACGCTCCAGCGGCTCGGTCGGGCCGCCCCCTCCAGCGCCTGCGGTGAAGGTTCGCGGTGGGCGAGCGGCCGGCTCCGCGGCGAGCGGCGAGGTTCCGGAACGGGCTGTGATCCGGACGCTGCCAGACGCACCCTGCTCGCGCCCGGACCCTGCCCTCAGTCCGCGTCCCCGCGGCGCCCGAAGAACAGCAGCAAGTGCAGCAGCATCAGCGCGTGGAACAGCAGCGACACCCGCATCGACGCCGCGATCCCCGCGTGCAGCAGCACCAGCGCCAGCGCGGCGACCTTGCGCGTGCGGGCGAACCACAGCCCGAACCCGATCGCCAGCTCGAGCGCGATCGTCGACCAGGCCAGCATCTGCGCCAGCGGCCCCGGCGTCAGCGACAGCCACGCCGACAGCAGGTGCTGGCCCTGACGTGCCGAGCGGAACACCAGCACCACCGCCTCGCCGCTCCACCAGCCTGTCCCTTCGACCAGCTTCGACAGCGCCGCGAACACGTACACCGCCGACAGCTGCAGCATCAGCAGGCGTGCCGCCCAGCGCGGGCCTCGCGGTCCCGTCGGCGCCAGCGCCACGAACAGCCACTGCAGCGCCGCCAGCTTCGCGTAGGCCCGCGGCGGGCTCGCCTCGAGCCCCACCAGCAGCCCGAACAGCGCCGCGACCGTCACTCGCCCCGCCCGGCCGCCGCGCCCGGCCGCCACCGTCGCCGCCGCCGCCAGCAGCACCACCAGCAGCCCCGTCACCAGCGCCGGCGGCGCACCCAGCCGCCCAGCCACGCCTCGAGCCAGCCCTCGCGCAGCACCGGCCGGCTGTACAGCTCCTCGCGGTGCGACCACTGCGTCAGCGCGTACGCACCTGTCCACAAGGCCAGGCCGCGCGCGAACCGCTGCGTCCGCGCCGTCCCCTCGGCGGCGAAGAAGAACCGCGCCAGCGGCCCCGGCCCGCGCCGCGCGCGGACCTTCTTGGCGAACACCGGCAGCTCCGTCGCCTCAGCCACCGCCCACCCTGTACTGCCCGATCGTCGCCGCCCCCGTCGAGCCGTCGCGGAGATCGACCCAGCCGCGGACGAGCCGCACCTTGTCGATCGGCTGCCCGTCCGCGGCCATGCGCGCCGCCAGCCACGCGGCGAACGCCTGCCGCTCGCGCAGGTGCCCCGACTCGAACACGATCGCGCTGTACTCGTACGCGCGCTCGCCCGTGGCCCCGCGCGTGTGCCGGAAGTAGCGCTCGAGCGGAATGGGCACCCACGTCCCGTCGCTCGTCCGGCCCTCCGCCGTCAGCGTGCGCTCGAACGGCGACGGGTCGCTGAACATCCGCCACGGCAGGTGGGCCCCCAGCGGCGGCGGCAGCGGCAAGAGCCCGCGGACCAGCGCGATCGCCTGGGCGGCCAGCCACACCGCGACGACCACGACCGCCAGCCTGTGTGGTTGTTCGGACATGTCCCGAAGCCCATGCCCTCGCGGGCAGGTCCGCGCTCAGCCCTGCTTGACCCCGATGGTCTCGCTCTCGGGCGCCGCCTCGTACCACGGCAGCCCGGCCTCCTCGCTGTGCTGCAGCTCGGAGATGATCTGCGCGCCCAACAGGATGATGAGCGTGCCGATCTCGAGGGTCAAGGGCGATGATGACCGTGGCCAGCGAGCCGTAGACCACGTTCACCAGCGAGATCTTGGAGAAGTAGACCATCAGCGCCCGGCGCAGCACGTCCCACAGCAGCGCCGCCGCCACCCCGCCGGTCAGGGCGCGGCGCCACGACACCTCGGTGATCGGCATGACGCGGTAGGCCGCGGTGAACATGAAGATCAGCGTGACGATGCCGCTCAGCTTGAGGACGAACGCCGGACCTGACCCGAGGGACAGCTGATAGCCGAACAGCACCACCTCGGCCTCGGCCAGGCGCTCGAGCAGCGCGACCAGGATCGTCAGCACCAGCAGGCCGCCGGCGATGGCGACGATGAAGATGTAGGGCAGCAGCGCCGACATCCAGAGCTGCGCTGGCGGCGGGCGCGGCTGCGGGCGAAGATCACCGCCAGCGCGCCCTCGAGCATCTTGAACGCCCACGTGCTGAAGAACAGCATCACCCCGAGCCCGATCCCGCCGACCAGGTCGCGGTTGTCGAGCAGGTTCACCACCTCGCCGATGATCACGTCGGCCTGGTTGGGGATCAGCAGGTTGAGCTCGTGGCTGATGATCTCGGTCAGCTGCTCGACGTCCCACACGTGGGTCAGCGCCACCAGCACCACCGCCAGCATCGGCACGATCGACAGCAGCGCGTTGTAGGCGACCCCGCCGGCCAGCAGCAGCGCCTTGTTCTTGCCGAGGTGGCGGAGCACCCGCAGCAGGAAGCTGCCGAGCCGCCGGAGCAGCAGCGAGGCGGCAGCGAGCGCAGCGGAGGAGCGGCCTTCGGGCATCGGCGCGGCTACCATACGCCGTTTTACGCCGCTCGGGGACCGCGCCGGGTCACGCCGCCGGACGCTGTCACGGTCTTTTCACCGCCGGCCGGGCCTGCTATGCCGCGCCCCGGCGCATGAACTACCGCCACGAGTTCCACGCCGGCAACGCCGCGGACGTGTTCAAGCACGTCGTCCTGCTGCAGCTCCTGCGCCGTCTCCAGCTCAAGCCGGTGCCGCTGTGTTACGTCGACACCCACGCGGGCCGCGGCCGCTATGCGCTGGACCACGGCGGCGCCGTGCGTTCGCGCGAATTCCAGCGCGGCATCGCCCGACTCTGGCCCGCCCGCGGCGCTGCGGACCTGCCGCCGGAGGTCGCCGACTACCTCGGGCGCGTCGCCGAACTCAACACCAGCGGCGCGCTCGTCACCTACCCCGGCTCGCCGCGGCTGGTCCGGTCGGTCTTGCGGCCCGACGATCGCATGATCCTGTGCGAGCTGCAGCCGGCCGAGGCCGCCGCGCTGCGCGACGAGTTCAGCGTGCGCACCGAGCACGGCCCCCGACGCGACCCGCAGGTCGCGGTCCACCAGCGCGACGGCTACGAGGCGCTCGCCGCCTTGCTGCCGCCGACCCCGCGTCGCGGCCTCGTCCTCATCGACCCGCCCTACGAGCGGCCCGACGAATTCGCCGCCGCCCTCGCCGGCGTGGAGCTCGCGCGCCGGCGCTGGCCGCAGGCCTGTACCGCGTTGTGGTACCCGATCAAGGGCCCGCTCGCCGCCACGCTGCTGCACGCCGCCGTGCTCCGCTCCGGCCTGCGCGACGTCCTCTGCGTCGAGCTGCGCACGAGGCCTGAGGACCCCGCCGTGCTCAGCGGCTCCGGGCTGCTCCTCGCCGGCGCGCCGTGGCAGACCGACACCGTGCTCGGCGCGCTCCTGCCCCGGCTTGCGACCCTCCTGGCCGAGGACGAGTTTCCCGGCGACGCCCGCGTCGACTGGCTGGTCCCGCCCTGATACCGTGCCGGCATGGACGTGGACGTCGCCCTCTGTGCGTTCTGCGAACTTCCGCACCCGAGTGACAGCCTCCGCCGCGACTACGAGCTCGACTTCTGCGAGCGCTGCGCCGAAGGCCACGCCGAGGTCGCCCTGCGCGAGCGCGGCCACACGATCGTGACCCGCGAGTGGCAGACGCGCGACCGCGTCGGCAGCGAGTTCTACACCTTCTATCACTTCTCGATCACCGCCCGCCCGCGCGTCAGCCTGGCGTTCCGCGCCAGCTTCGCCCGCGAGAGCACCCTCGATCGCCAGATCAAGGTGTTCCGCAAGGATCTCAAGGTCGGCGATCCGATGTTCGACGACTTCATCTACATCAGCACGCGCGACCGCGCCCAGGTCACCGCCTTGCTCGACAGCACCGGCGCCCAGACGACGCTGATGGACCTGGTCAGCCGCTTCAACAGCGTGTTCTTCGACGGCGGCGCCTTCGAGGTGCGCGAGCGGGGCACCGAGCCGATCAGCCCCGACGCCCCGGCCATGCTGTCGGTCGCCGCCATGCTCGTCCACCTCGAGCGCACCGCCGCGGCCCCGCCCGCCCCGGCCCCGACCGAGGACCTCGACGAGCCCTGAGCTTCGGGACATGTCCCTGGGGACATGCCCATGCGCACATGCGCGAAGGAGCATGCCCTATCGAGCATGCTCCTTCGGACCTGTCCCCGCCGTCAGGCCCGCAGGGTCCCGCCGCGCAGCGACTTCACCAGCTCGCCGAGCGCCGCGGGCCCGCGCTGACCGGCCTCGACCAGCGCCGAGCCGACCACCACCCCGTCGGCGTGCCCGGCCAGCGCGCGCACATCCTCGGCCTTGCGCACGCCGAAGCCGACCACGATCGGCAGCGAGCTCGCGCCGCGCAGCGTCGCCAGCCCGGCGTGCAGGGCCGGGTCGCTCGGGTCGAGCGGCGCCCCGGTCACGCCGGTCAGGCTGACCGCGTAGACGAACCCGCTGCTGGCCGCCAGCACGCGCGCGCGGCGGGCCGGCGTGGTCGTCGGCGCGACGAGGCCGACCCACCCGAGCCCGCGGGCGCTGGCCGGCCCGCGCAGCACCTCGGCGTGCTCGGGCGGCAGGTCGACCACCAGCAGCGCGTCGGCCCCGGCTTCGGCTGTCTCTCGGGACAGGCGCTCCGGCCCGTAGCTGATCAGCGGGTTCGCGTATGAGAACAGCACGATCGGCAGCTCGAAGCGGCGCCGGACCTCGGCCGCCAGCGCCAGCGCCCCCGACAGCGTCGCCCCGCTGGCCAGCGCGCGGGTCATCGCCGCCTGGATCGTCGGGCCGTCGGCCGTCGGGTCGCTGAACGGCACCCCGAGCTCGAGCACGTCGAGCCCGCCCTCACAGGCGGCGAAGATCCGCTCGAGCGAGCCGTTGCGATCGGGGTCGAACCCGGTCAGGTAGCCGACCAGGGCGGCGCGGTTCTCCGCGCGCGCCCGGGCGAACGCATCCGTCACGCGATCCACTCCGGCGCTCATGCTCCTCCTTGCCCTCGGCGCGGAGCTCGTGACCGTCGACGATCAACGCCTCCTCGCCTCCGTGCCCCGCCGCCGCCTGGTGGGCCGCGCGGGCCGCCTTGCGCCCGCGCTCGGCCTCCTCGATGAGGGTCAGCGTCGCCGGGTCGAGGTGGGTCATCACCGTGTGCATGTCCTTGTCGCCGCGGCCCGACACGTTGACGATCACCACCGCCTCGGGCCCGAGCTCGCGGATCACCGCCGGCAGCGCCGCGATCGCGTGCGCGGTCTCGAGCGCCGGGATGATGCCCTCGGTGCGGGCCAGCAGCTCGGTGGCGGCCAGCGCCTCGCGGTCGGAGATCCCGAGGTAGCGCGCGCGCCCGGTCGCGTGCAGGTGCGCGTGCTCGGGGCCGATGCCCGGGTAGTCGAGCCCCGCCGAGATCGAGTGGGCCTCGAGCAGCTGCCCGTCGTCTGTCTGAAGGACCAGGCTGCGCATCCCGTGGAACACGCCGATCCGGCCCTTCGCCATGGTCGCCGCGTGGCGGCCCTGCAGGCCCTCGCCGGTGGCCTCGACCCCGAACAGCTTGACGTCGGCGTCGGGCACGAACGCCGCGAACAGGCCCATCGCGTTCGAGCCGCCGCCGACGCACGCCACCGCCGCGTCGGGCAGGCGCCCGATCCGGTCGAGGATCTGCGCCCGCGCCTCGTCGCCGATCACCCGCTGCAGCTCGCGGACCATCAGCGGGTACGGGTCCGGCCCCATCACGCTGCCGATCACGTAGTGCGTGTCGGCCACGCTGGCGACCCAGTCGCGCAGGGCCGCGTTGATCGCATCCTTCAGGGTCGCCGAGCCGCTCGTCACCGGCCGGACCTCGGCCCCGAGCAGGCGCATGCGCACCACGTTCAGCGCCTGGCGGGACACGTCCTCCGCGCCCATGTACACCGTGCACGGCATCCCGAAGTACGCGCAGGCGGTGGCCGTCGCCACCCCGTGCTGCCCGGCCCCGGTCTCGGCGATGATGCGGGTCTTGCCGAGCCGGCGGGCCAGCAGCACCTGGCCGATGCAGTTGTTGATTTTGTGCGCCCCGGTGTGGTTCAGGTCCTCGCGCTTGAGGAAGATCCGCCCGCCGCCGACCGCCTCCGGCAGCCGGCGGGCCTCCGTGAGCGGCGTCGGCCGGCCGACGTAGTCGCGGAGGATCGCCCGGTACTCGTCGACGAAGGTGTAGTCGGCCCAGGCCTTCGGCCAGGCGCGAGCCAGCTCCTCGACGGCCGGCATCAGGGTCTCGGCCACGTAGCGCCCGCCGAATTCGCCGAATTCACCCAGCAGCTCGGGCGGGCCGCCGGGCAGGTTGTCATCCTCGGAGTGGGGTGCCGCGGTCATGCGCCGGGGGATGGTAGCACCGATCGTGCAGCGGCCTGCGCGGGCGCTTTCGCCACGCCGGCTGCGTCTGCGTCGCGCACTCACCTGTCCCGAAGTTCAGCTCACACCCGCGACCACGGCGGGCGGGCCGACCGCGCTCGCCTGCATTCGGGGTCTCCCAACCTCTCAACGAGGCTCGCGGGCCCCAGGCCGAGTCGCGGATGGACCTCGGGGAGCTGCCGGCGCCGCCGCTCCCACCACGTGAATGGGATATCGTACGGCCCAATGCGTGAGGCGGCGTCGAGCGACAGGGTCTCCGCCCTGCCCGCACCCGCGGGCCCCGAGCGCGCGAGCCCACGCCGTGGTGTCGTTCCGTTGCTCGTGCTCGTGCTCGGCGTCGCCGGGCTGGGCCTGGCCGTCGTCCTCTTCGTCGGCGGCGCGCCGCTCCTCCACGCCGCCAGCGCATTCGCCGCGGGAGCCGTCTTGCTGTGGTGTGCCCACGCCCTGCGGGTCCGCGACAGCCTCATCCACGACCTCACCGCCGAGCGCATCGTCCTGCAGGCGTCGCGGCAACAGATCGACTCCGTCAGCCGGGCCAAGAGCGATTTCATCGCCAACATCAGCCACGAGATCCGCACCCCGCTCGCCGGCGTCCTCGGCACCACCGCCCTGCTCGCCGAGACGTCCTTGAACGACGAGCAGCGGGCCTACCTCACCGCCATCCGCGGCGCCGCCGAGGGCCTCATGGCGCTGCTCGGCGACATCCTCGACATGTCGAAGATCGAGGCCGGGCACCTCACCTTCGAGCGCTCGCCGTTCGACCTGCGCAAGCTCGCCGAGGACGTGATCGCCATGTTCGGCTACGTCACCCGCGACAAGGGCGTGGTCCTGCGCCTCACCTACGCCGAGGGCGCGGCGCGGGTGTTCTTCGGCGATCCGCTGCGGATCCGCCAGGTCCTCACCAACCTCGTCAGCAACGCCGTGAAGTTCACCGCCGCCGGCGAGGTGCGCATCGAGATCCGCGTCGGCCCGACGCTCCACGACGAGGCCACGGTCGAGCTGCGGGTGCAGGACACCGGCATCGGCATCACCGCCGAGCAGCTGCCGCGGATCTTCGACAGCTTCGTCCAGGCCGACGCCTCGACCACCCGGCGCTTCGGCGGCACCGGCCTCGGCCTGGCGATATGCCGCGCCCTGGTCCGCGGCATGGGCGGCAGCCTCGAGGTCGAGAGCCAGCCCGGCAGCGGCTCCACCTTCACCGCCGCGGTCCCGCTCACCGTCGCCAGCGAGCACGACCTGTCCGAAAGCCAGGTTCCAGCGCCACCAGCGGGCGCCGGCTCAAGATCGTGCTGGCCGACGACAACCGGATCAACCGCACCGTCGTCCTCGCCCTGCTCGAGCGCGCCGGTCACACCGTCATCCCCGTCGAGAACGGCCTGGCCGCCGTCGCCGCCGTCGAGGACCACCGCCCCGACATCGTCTTCATGGACTGTCAGATGCCGGTCATGGACGGCTACGAGGCGACCACCCGCCTGCGCGAGACCGGCTGCACCGTCCCGATCATCGCCCTCACCGCCAACGCCCGCGCCGACGATCGCGAGCGCTGCCTG
Organism: Nannocystis pusilla; assembly: GCF_026626665.1. Taxonomy (GTDB): domain Bacteria; phylum Myxococcota_A; class Polyangia; order Nannocystales; family Nannocystaceae; genus Nannocystis; species Nannocystis pusilla. The sequence goes on along the minus strand of NZ_JAPNKE010000002.1, from coordinate 2,284,144 downwards.
GCCGCCGGCATGACCGACTACCTGACCAAGCCGATCCGCCCCGAGGACCTCCACCTCGCGCTCCAGCGCCACGCCCTCGCGCCCGCCCCACCCGCGAGCGACTCCGCCTCGGCCGCGCAGTGAGCCCCGTCGGCGCGGGCATCTCGCCCGCGCTCGTCTGTCCCGCGAGCGACTCCGCCTCCGCCGCGCAGTGAGCCCCATCGGCGCGGCCATCGGGTCCCCGCACTCACCTGTCCCGCGAGCGCCTCCGCCGCGCAGTGAGCCCCATCGGCACGGGCCTCTGGTCCCCGCACTCACCTGTCCCGCGAGCGCCTCCACCGCGCAGTGAGCTCCATCGGCGCGGCCATCTCGCCCCCGCACTTACCTGTCCCAATGGACAGATTTTGGCTGCGATCTTCACCTGCCCCTCGGGCCAGTTTCACCGCCGCCCCTCACCTGTCCCTCGAGTCAGCCACCCGGCGCGACCTTCGCCTCACTACCTTGTCGCGTCGACCCACCTATCTGCCCCTCGGGACATCCTCCTCGTCGACAACCTGTCCCTCGGGCCAGCCGTCCAGCACGGCCCCGATATCCCCATCGAGTCTGCCATCGCCTCACGACCCGACCCCGGCCGACCGGCAGTCGCGTTTATCACCCGTCGTGTGAGTCAGCCGCGCCGGGTCGCCCTGAGCTCGCTCGATGCACACCACCTGTCCTTCAGGCCATCCTCTTCGCCTTCCCGGGGATCGCCCCGGCTCCCATCGGCAGACCCATCTCGACTGTGCTGAAACTCCCGTGGCGCCTCCAGTATCAGAGTGATATCATCTCAACATCATCCCGGAGCCCCGAATGACCTCGATCCAGCAGCAGCGCGTTTTCGATCAATGGTTTTATCGCTCTCCTCGCCTGGCTGGCCCTCGCCGGCTACTGCGCCAGCACGATCGTCGACATCGCCCGGACCCAGCAGGTCGCCCAGGCGTGGCAGCCGATCGCCATCGGCCTGGTCCTCCTGCTGTCCCTCGGCGGTTTCTTCGTCAACCAGCCCAACGAATCGCGGGTCCTGATCTTCTTCGGCCGCTACGTCGGCACCGTCGCGGGCGCCGGTTATCACTTCGCCAACCCGTTCGCCGCCAAGCACCCCGTCAGCTTGCGCGTGCACAACTTCAACAGCGAGAAGCTCAAGGTCAACGACGCGCGCGGCAACCCGATCGAGATCGCGGCGGTGATCGTCTGGCGCGTCACCGACAGCGCCAAGGCCCTGCTCGAGGTCGAGAATACCGCGGCTTCGTCGCCATCCAGAGCGAGACGGCCATCCGCGCCGTCGCCACGCGCTTCCCCTACGACTCGCACGACGGCGAGGTCGCCCTGCGCAGCCACCAGGACGAGATCAACGCCGGCCTGCAGCAGGAGGTCCAGGCCCGGCTCGACGTCGCCGGCCTCGAGGTCGTCGACTGTCGCCTCTCGCACCTCGCCTACGCCCCCGAGATCGCCCAGGCCATGCTGCGGCGCCAGCAGGCCGAGGCCGTCGTCGCCGCCCGCCGGCAGATCGTCGAGGGCGCCGTCAGCATGGTCGAGATGGGCCTGCGCCGCCTCGAGGAGCACGGCATCGTCCGCCTCGACGAGGAGCGCAAGGCCTCCATGGTCAACAACCTCCTGGTCGCCCTCGTCGCCGACCGCGAGGCCCAGCCGGTGATCAACACCGGCAACATCTACTCGTGAGCTCCCCATGGTCGAGAAGAAGCGCTTCTTGCTGCGGATCGACCCGAGCTCACGCCGCTCTCGAGCGCTGGGCGGCCGACGACCTGCGCAGCATCAACGGGCAGATCGAGTTCGTCCTCAAGGAGGCCCTGCGCACCGCCGGCCGCCTCAAGGAGCGCGCGACCGACCCCTACCGCACCAGCGAGGACGACGAGTGACTCGCTCCGGCATGTCTCTCGAGACATGCCCGGAAAGACAGATCATGATCGCTCGTGCGCGCCTCGCTTCCGGGCTCGTCCCCGATGACGGGCCCCCCGCGCGAGCGACCGCTCAGGCAGAGCTGCCTGTCTTCATGTGTCCCGAGAGACAGCCGCCCTCACCCGCTCCCCCCATCCGTCCGGACATTCTCGGAAGGACCGAGTCGATCGCTCGTGCGCGCCGTGCTTCCGGGCTCGTCCCAAACTGTGCGGCCCATCGGGTAGCCGTCGCTATTCCGGTGTGATGACGGGCCCCACGCGCGAGCGACCGCTCACGCAGCCTCGCCGCCGTGCGGCCCGTCCTCACGTGTCCCGAGAGACAGCCGCCCTCACTTCCGGCCCTTGACCCCGGGATCGTCCCCGAGCGGCCCCGAGCGGACCTCGACCGGCCCGATCCCCGCGGCGCTCAGCACCGTCCCCGGGCTCGCCGCGCTGCGGTGGACGATCGCCAGCCCGCTCGCGCCGCCGCTCGGGTCGGGCGCCCAGGTCGCGGCGTGCCCCGCCTGCGGGCGGTCGGACGCCGCCAGCTCGACCGGTCCTTCCGGACATGTCCCGGCGTGCACCCGCACCAGCACCCGGTTGACCTGCCCGCGCGCGTGGATGCGCGCCAGCGGCTCCTGGCCCATGAAGCAGCCCTTGTCGTAGCTGACCGCCGCCACGAACCCGACCTCGGGCGGGAACGTGCCCGGCGTGATCTCGCGGCCCCACCCGGGCGCGGCCGCCTCGATGCGCCGCGCGTCCCACGTCGCCGGCGACGCCTCGGCGGCGCTCGCCACCGCCGCCGCCACCGCCGCCGGCGCGCCGAACACCAGCCAGCCCGGCCCCGGGTACTGCGTCGCCAGGCACTCGACGCCGGCGGCGACGAGCGGCTCCGGCCACACCATTGCAAACTCGACATCTTCGGCGCGCGCGAGCGCGACGTCGTCCATGATGATGTGGCGATCGAGCAGCGCGATCGCCTCGTCCGCGGCCTCCGCCGGCAGCGCCAGGTGCAGCGAACCATCGCCGCACGCCAGCAGGATCGCCTCGGTGACGAGCTTGCCCTTCACCGTCAGGATCGCGGCCGGCAGCGCGTGGCCGGGCCTGGCGGCCTCGACGTCGGCCGACAGGATCCCCTGGAGGAAGCGGCGCACGTCGGCGCCCGACAGGCGTAGCAAAATGCGACGCCCGTGCGGCAGCGCGGCGAGGCGGACAAATGTCAGGCCCTGCGGGCCCGCGGACGACTGGAGCGGAGTCACGGGCCAAACCATGGCAATCCCCCGGTCCCGCGCAAGCGCGAGCACATCGCGGCGAACGCACCCCCGCGTCCGCCCCGCGCCCCTTGATCGCCGCCAGGGCCGCCCTTTAAAAGAGTCCCCGTGCCGCAGCCGAGGGCAGCAGGGTTCGTACGCACGCTCGGGAGCCTCGTCGTCGCGCTGGCGGTCGCCTCGCCCGTCGCCGCCGCCCCGGCGCCCGCCGCCGCACCGGCCGTCCCGGCGCCCGGCGCCTCGCCGCCGGCGCCTGTCTCTTCGACCACGTCCAAACCGACAGGTCCGAAGAGCCAGCCGCCGCCCTCGCCCGATCAGCCGTTCAACCTGCCGATCGCCGCGCGCACCGACGCCTACGGCCCGCGCCCGCCCGGCGTGCCCGAGCTGACGCGCGAGCAGATCGTCGCGTACGGCCTGCAGAACCCGCTGGTGAAGGCCGCCGACGCGCAGATCGAGCAGATGGAGTCGACGCTGCTGCGGGCCAAGTTCTCGTGGGTGCCGGTCATCAAGACCACCACCGCGCTCGCGCCCGGCGTCTACACCCGCTGCCAGGACGTCCAGCTCCAGACCACCGGCGGCGGCGATCCGATCGACTTCCAGTACTGCTCGCCTGCGGGCGCCAACGGCATGGGCATCGTCGACGTCGACACCATCAGCGGCTACTTCCGCCAGCTCAAGGAAGCGGGCATCGCTGTCCGCTTCGGCGCCGACTTCATCATCCCGCTGTTCACCTCCGGCAAGATCAAGAGCGGCAAGGAGATGGCGGCCGCGGGCGTCGCCCTCGCCCGGCTCAACAAGGAGCGGACCCGCCAGGAGACCGTCCTCCGCGTCTACCAGGCCCACACCGCGCTGCTGCTCGCGCGCGAGAGCCTCGACATCCTCGACGAGGCGTGGAAGGTCGTCCAGGAGGCCAAGGGTCAGATCATGGTCGACCTCGGCGAGACCGAGGACGCCGACCCGGACGAGTCCAACCCCGACCGCGATCCCGCCGACCTGCCGCGCGTCGAGCTCGGCGAGCTGACGCTGATGGAGCGCGCGCTCGAGGCCCGCAAGATCGAGGCGGTCGCGCTCGCCACCTTGTGGACGATCGCCGGCGAGGCCGCGCCGGTCGGCTTCGACATCGCCGAGCGGGCGCTCGTCACCGACGGCATCGACGGCGGCCTCCGCGAGCTGCCGCACTACCGCGAGCTCGGCGCGCAGCAGCGGCCCGAGGCGAAGATGGCGGCCGGCCTGGTCGAGCTGCGCAAGGCCGGCGAAAAGTTCGCGCGCTCGCAGTTCTTGCCGGACTTCGGCATCGCGGTGTCGGTGCAGATCTCGTACATGAACCAGGCCGACCGGGCCATGAAGGCGCTCTATTACTTCGACCGGTACAACTACAACCGCGTCATCTTCGCCTTCGCGATGAACTGGAACCTCGACTTCCACAACAGCTACTTCGGCCTCAAGAAGGCCCGGGCCGAGCGGCGTGAGGCAGAGCACCAGCGGGAGGCCGCGCGCTACTTGCTCGGGCTCGAGGTCGAGAAGGCCTATCGCGACCTGCAGCACGCCGATCGATCGGTCAAGCTGACGGAGCAGGCGACCCGCAAGGCCAAGCAGCTCGTCGTCGACCAGCAGGTCAAGCAGACCGTCGGCGGCGGCAACTTCGCCGAGCTCGAGAAGGCCCTGACCCGCTGGGCCGAGTGGCGCTTCAAGCAATTCGAGGCCATCCACGCTCACAACGTCGCCCTCGCGGCCCTCTCCCGCGCGGTCGGCACTTCCCTGGGGGCGTCCCCCAACTCCTCGGCGGCCTCCGCGCCCCCGAACACCATTTCCGTCACTTCAAGCCCTTGAAACTGGTTCGTAACGGGCTGAATGTCGCACCCAGGGCTGCCGTCCGAGCGCCCACCTCCGAGGCCGAAAATGCCCACTTCCGCTCGCAGTCTCATCGCCGGGTTCGTGCTTTCCACCTTCGTCTTCTTCGGGCACGCGCCCGCCGCCGAGGCGGCCAACGCTCCGGCATCGCCCTCCGCCGTGTTCAAGGAGCGGCACAACAAGGTCCTCGAGCTGGTGAAGAAGCGGGCCGACCCCGAGACGCTGGCGAAGGAAGTCGACCTGCTGCTCGACTACAAGGCCCTCGCGGAGGCCTCGCTCGGCGGCCCGGCGCGCTACGCCAACAAGTGCGCCCCGCGCTGCGCCGAGTTCGAGGCGCTGCTCACCAAGCTGATCCGCGAGAACTACCTCAAGCGGCTGCGCAGCGACAAGAAGTACGAGCTGACCATCGTCGGCGAGGACGCCAAGGTCGGCGGCGACATCCGGGTCATCACCAACATCGCCCTCACGCGTGACGGCAAGCCCGAGGTCGTCGAGGTCGTCTACGTCATGCACGCCGTGGGCGACACCTGGAAGGTCGAGGACATCGTCACCGACGGCGTCAGCCTGGCCAAGAACTACAAGTTCGAGTTCAACAAGATCATCCGCGACAAGGGCGTCGACGAGCTGATCTTGCGCCTCGAGAACAAGCTGGTCGAGCTGGCCAAGAAGAACTGACCGGCGCGAGGGCCCCGGGCCTCGCGACGACGTGCGAGCGCCGCGGCCCGCCTGTGTTAGCCTGAGGGTCGTGGCCCGCGCCGCCGACAGCTCCCGAACGAGGCGCCCCAGCCTGACGCTGGCGGCGCCTCTCTTCGTGGTCGCGCTGACCGCCTGCCCGCAGGACGAGATCCTCATCGTCGGCGAGTTCGGGCGCCCGCTCCCGCTCGGCAGCGGCGACGCCTCCCCGCTGCCGCGCCTCGTCTATCGCCCCGACGGCTGCCCCGGCGAGGACGCGGCCGGTGGTTGCCCTTCGGTCTGCACCACCGCGCCCGAGAGCTGTCCGCCCGACGCCTGCCTGCCGCTCGTGGTCGACAGCGGCAGCCCGATCACCACCCTCGTCGGCGACGGCCCGATCACCGCGGTGCGCGGCTGCTTCGAGGTCCGCACCGCCAAGGAGACCCTGGCCGAGCCGCCGATCGAAGGCGCGGCCGACAAGGCGATCGCCCGCTTCCGCTTCGACTCGACGCCCTACATCCGCCTGCCGCGAGACACCGCCGACGTCTCGTGGGGCTGGCAGGTCGGCGACGGCACCGCGGCGCCGTTCGTCGGCGGCGTGCTCGGCGGCAACGTCCTGCGTCAGATGGCCGTCCGCTTCACCGACGCGCGCGGCAGCGACGGCCCGCAGATCACCTTCTACCGCGAGTTCCCCGGCGTCGAGAGCGCCCTCGCCGATCAGGGCAGCGCCGCCCTCCCGCTGCAGTTCCCGGGCCTCTTGCTCGGCAAGCTGATCGACGACGTGTGCCAGCAGCCCGACGGCGACGACTGCGACCTCGCCAGCTTCGGCGTGTTCGACCGCAACCACCCCGAGAGCGCCCTGCAGTCGACGCGCATGGTCCTCGACGCCTGCCTCGGCGCGCCGCCGGCGGCCGTGGTCTACAGCGCGGGCAGCAACAGCTGCGAGCTGGCCTCGGGGCCAGGTAAGCCCGGCAGCTTCCGCTCGCCCACGGGCGTCAAGCGGGCCGACCTGCGCGCCGGCTGCGGCCTGCAAGAGGTCGCCCTGGCGGCCGACGACATCGACCACGGCCACGACGCCTCGGTCCTGATCGCCACCGGCGTGCCCGGCCTGGTGCTGTTCGAGGACAGCGCGCAGCGCATGTTCGGCAGCCTCGACCTGCCGCCGTGCTTCGGCGACGGCGGCCTCTCGAGCGGCGTCCAGCCCGGCACGCCGGCCTGTCTCATCGGACAGGCCGGCCAGCTGCGCGCGGCCGGGTGGCCGCCGGCCGGCACCGCCGAGCGCCCGCTGATCGAGCTGCGCGTCCGCAGCCTCGCGCTCGTCCCCGGCCTGACGCAGACCACCGGCCAGACGGCCTGTCAGCGCCTCGAGGTGCGCCTCCGCGCCCTCCGCTCGCAGTGCAACATGGCCGCGCGCGAGAAGGTCCCGCGCACCGCCGCCGACAACTGCCGCTCGGCCACCGACAACCTGACCCCCGGCTCGGCCGGCTTCACCACCGCGGCCGTGGTCGGCCAGGCGTTCGTGGCCAGCGACGGCCGCGTCGATCCCAACCGGTGGATCCCGACCCTCGTCGTCCCGGCCGATCACCCGCTGGCCTCCGCCGTCCGCCGCGACACCAGCCCCGAGGCGCTCCAGCTTCGACGGCCTGGTCGGCACGGCCCTGCTCGGCGGCACCGACGTCGTCCTCGACTACACCGACCCGACCCCCAGCGTGCGCGTCGCCTGCACCGACCCCGACGACGGCAGCTGCCTCGCCATGCCCGCCTGTGTGCCGCGCGACGATCCGCGGGCGGTCGTGCCCGCGTGCTGCTACGGCCTGCCGGAGGACCTGCTCGTCAGCCTGATCCGCGACCACAGCGCCTACGGCTGCTGCGCGGCGCTCTCGCCGGCCACCGTCGACGAGCTGAACAACGCCGAGGCGATCGCCGGCCGCGAGCTCCCCTGCCCCGTGCGCGGCCGCTAGGGAGGCTCGGCGGGCCCTGCCAACTCTGGTTGGCGCGTGACCGCACGCCCGTCGCGGCGCGCGCCCGAGCGCGTCACGCGGCGCCACGCGGCCCGGCGTCGTATGGTTCAGGTCGCCATCATGTCTCCGACCGACGCGTTCGACGCTGCCACCCTCAGCACCTACGCCTGGGCATTCGGCCAGGGCGTCCTCGTCGACCTCACGCCCTGCGTCTATCCATTGATCCCGATCACCGTCGCGGTGTTCGGGGCCAAGGGCGTCTCCCGCGGTCGGGCGCTGTTCCTCGCCAGCGCCTACGTGCTCGGCATGGCCACGCTCTACACCACGCTCGGCATCGTCGTCGCGCTGTCCGGCGGCCAGTTCGGCGCCTGGCTCGGCGAGCCGGTGGTGGTCCTGCCGATCGTCGCCGTGCTGCTCGCGCTCGCGGCCAGCATGTTCGGCGCGTTCGAGCTGCAGCTGCCGGCGTCGGTGCAGACCCGCCTCAACGCCGTCGGCGGCACCGGCCCGGTCGGCGCCTTCCTCATGGGCCTCGTCAGCGGCTTCATCTCGGCCCCGTGCACCGGCCCGGTGCTGCTGTCGCTGCTCGCGGTCATCGCCAAGGGCGCGGCCGAGGGCGACAGCCTGGCCTACGGCGCCAGCCTGCTGTTCACGTACGCGCTCGGCATGGGCACCCTGTTCTTCGCGGTGGCCCTCGGCGCCAGCCTGTTCCGCCCCGGCCGGTGGATGGAGTACGTCAAGAGCGTGTTCGGCGTCGCCCTGCTGGTGATGTCGCTGTGGTTCCTCGCGCCGCTCAGCCCCGAGCTGCGCCGCTTCCTCGCCGACCCGACCTGGGGCGTGTGGCTCGGCGCGGCGCTGACCCTCATCGGCCTGTTCGCCGGCGCCATCCACCTCAGCTTCTACGGCGATCCGCTCGAGAAGGCCCGCAAGGGCGTGGCCGTCACCGCCACGGTGCTCGGGATCCAGGTGCTGATCAACAACACCGTCTACGTCCCGTCCGGCTCGTGGAAGGAGGTCCACACCATCGCCGAGCTCGAGGAGGCGCTCACCCGCGCCCAGGACCGCAACCTCCCGGTCGTCATCGACTTCGGCGCCACCTGGTGCGCCCCCTGCCTCGAGATGGAGAAGCTGACCTTCCACCACGAGGAGATCGAGCCGGTCCTCGAGAGCCGCTTCGAGCTGATCAAGATCGACGTCACCCAGGAGACGCCGGAGAAACAGACGATCAAGCGCGCGTTCGCCAGCGAGACCCTGCCGAGCGTCCTGGTGTTCCCGTCGCAGGTCCGCTTCACCGAGCACTTCGACGAGCTGCGCAGCGGCACCGCCATGCCCGAGCCGGCCCACCACTTCCACAAGTACACCCCCGCCGACCAGTTCGGCCCGCTGATCGCCCAGGTCCAGTGACATGCCCCTCGGGACATGTCCCCAGGGCATGTCTCGGGCGCCATACCCCAAAGGGCATGTCCCTTGAGACATGGTCAATCGTCGGTGCCCTCAGCGCCGGCGCCGACGCCCGAGCCCCAGGAGCACCAGGCCGGCCGCGAGCCAGCCCTCACGCCCGCCCGCGCCCGAGCGGCACGCGCAGCCGTCCTCGTCGTTCTGCCCGTAGCCCTCGGGCAGGGCGGCGCCGCTGAGCACCGGCGGGCCGGCCTCGTCGCCGCCGGCCTCCGCCTCGCCCGAGCTCCCGTCGGCGGTGGTCGGCTCGCCGCTGTCGGGCCCGGAGGTCGGCGCCTCGGTCGGATCTGGCAAGCCGGTCTCGCCGACCTCGCCCCCGACCTCACCGCCGACCTCGCCCGCCCCCGTCTCGCCCGCGCCGCCGGTCTCGCCGCCGCCGGTCTCTCCGCCGCCCGTCTCGCCGCCGGTCGGATCGGGCGGCTCGACGGCCACCGGATCGACGGCGATCGCCACGCGCACGCCCGGGTACACCGCCAGGTCGACCATGTCCGCCGCCGGCTCGTACAGCCCCGGCCCGGCCACGTCGAGCGCGTGCGACCCCGGCCCGACGGGCGGCAGGTTCACGAACCCGTTGGCGTCGACCGCCAGCCCCGGCCCGCCGTCGAGGCTGACCGTCGCCCCCACCGCCGCCATCGCCGCCGGCGCGCACATGGCCGTGAAGTGGGTCGGGTCGACGAACGCCTCCGCGTCGAGCCCGTTGACCCCCGCGCACGGCCCCTGGCCGGCCTCCATCAACAATCTCCGGCGCGCGCCAATCGGCGCCGACGCGTGCAGGTACGTCACCTGCGTCCCGGCCGCGATCGGACACAGCTCGGGCGCGGTCAGCAGGTCGGTCGACTCGGCGGTGCGCTGCAGGTACGTGCTCACCGTCGCGGTGATGGTGCACAGCTTGCTGCGGTCGACCACCGCGACCTGGATCTGGCCCTGCGGCACCACGTCCTGCACGAGCCCCATGTACATGTCCCAGTTCCAGCCGGCGCCCGGATCGGTGTGGCTCTGGTTGGGCAGCTCGACGTGGCCGAGGATGTGATCGCGGTCGACCGGGATGTCGTGGCGCGTCGTCAGCCAGCGCGCCAACCTGGCCGAAGAGACATACGTCTCCCACGTGTACCACTTGGCCGGGTCGTCGATGTAGCCCTCGTGCTCGATGCCGATCGACGTCGCGTTCGACGAGCCGACGTGCCACGCCTTGTCCTTGTCGAGGACCATCTGCGTGACCTCGCCGTCGACCGAGCGCATGATGTAGTGGCACGACACCTGCGCGTCCGGGTTCTTGAACCACGACTTGGTGCCGGAGTAGCTGCCCTGCATCGTGTGGACGACGACGTGCTGGTACGACGTGATGCCGTTCACCGAGTAGTTGCACGAGCAGGCCGGGTCGAACGCGGCAGCCAGCGGGTACTCCGAGTCGGCGGCCAGCGGCGGCGGCGGCTCGATCGCCCACGACTCGAGCTCGGCCGGGCGCCAGTGGTCGTCCTCGCGCTCCTGCTCCGGCGGCGTGGCCGCCAGCGGGTGCGCCGCGGCTGTCTCCGCGGCCAGGCCAAGAGTCAACGCGCCGACCCTCAGCGCCGCGCGGCGCGTCCAGTCCGTGGAGACACCCGTCATGAGACGACGCTAGCCCCGGCCTCAGCCGGACGCAACCGGCCGCGCCGCGCCTGTGCGCCCCGCTACGGCAACAGGCGGGCGGCCCTGCGCCCCGCCACGGACGCCCGCCACTGCGCCGCCCACACATGCCGCCCGCACACGCCGGCCGACGAGGCCCTGCGAGAGGGACGCGAGCATGGGTCCACTCGCACGCCAGCGCGACGAGCGAGCCCGCCACTCGTGCGACGAGTGATTCGGACTTCGCCGAACCCCGCTCGCGGTTCAGGCGGGGTCCGCCTCAGAGCAGCTGCTCGAGCCGCGCGCGGTTGAACCCGACCATCAGCTCGCCGCGCACGTCGATGACCGGCACGCTCCCGGTCTGCACGCCCTTCTCCTTGGCCTTGGCCCGCAGCTCGCCGGCCGCGGTCGAGTCCTTCTCGATGTCCTTGGCGACGTACTTGACGCCCTTCTTGTCGAGGTACGACTGCACCTGCTTGCAGACCCCGCACCACTCGGTCTTGTAGACGATGACGTCCGCCTCACGCGGGGCCACCACCGGCGCCTCGAGCCCCGGCGGCAGCGGGCCGCGCTGCTGCGGCCGAGCCCCAGCGCCAGCTCCTCGAACTGCGCGCGCGGCACGGTCGACAGCTTCCACGACCCGTCGGCCTCGGGCGTCTTCAAGTTCGCCGCCCACACCGTCCCCTCGGGCGGCTGCGGGCCCTGCAGCAGCGTCACCCGCACCAGCCCGCGCGCCTCCTCGGGCACGTCGGCCGGCTTGCCGGTGTCCTTGAACTGCCCACGGTCGCCCGCGAACGTCAAAATCGCGTCCTTCGCGTCGGCCGGCAGCACCGCCGCGCCCGCCTCGCCGGCCTCGGCGGTCGCCGGGGCCGACTGCGGCTTCGTCGGCGCCGGCGGCTTCTCCGGCTCGCAGCCGCCTGAGCACAAGATCCACAGTCCGAGCAAGCTCGCGCACCTTCTCGTCATGGCGGCGCGAGTATAAGCCGCCACCGCGCTCCGGGCCTGGTAGGCTCGCGCCCGCGCCATGGTGAGACTCGCATCCGGAGGGCCGCCCGAGGGCCGCAGCGTGCTCGCGCTCCTGCGGGCCGTGGTCGCCCTCGTCGTCACCCTCACGATCCTCACCTTCGCGCTCTACTCCGGCTATCTCTCGTACACCGACCTGTCTCCGGAGGAGGTCCGCGTCCCGGCCGCCGAGCTCACCGTCGACCGCGCCGGCCGCCGCGTCGCCTACGGCCGGTCCTCGCTCACCCGCGAGAGCCGCCTGTGGTTCCTCCACCTCGAGGGTCCGCCGGAGGAGATCGGCGACGCCCACGGCCGCCTCGCCGCCCGCCTGTGGGGGGAGCTCGACCGCGACGTCGCGCGCCTGCTGCGCAACCGCTACCCCGAGGGTCTCGAGCGCTGGACCGCCGACATGGTCATGCGCTGGGACTTCCGCGAGTCCGACCACAGCCTGGCCCCCGGCGTCCGCCGCGAGCTGGCCGCCCTGGCCGCCGCCATGCCCGAGGCCGGCGGCGAGCGGCTGTCGAGCTATCACCGCCTGTTCCTCGACCAGAGCTTCGTCGAGTTGACCCGCCGCCTCGACGACGTCCTGCTCGAGGGCAACATGTTCGCCGCCGCCGCCCGGCCCAAGGGCGGCGGGGAGCGCGGCAACCTCGTCATCGGCCGCAGCTTCTTCGCCGACCTCGGCCTCGACGTCGAGCCCGACCGCCTGGTCACCATCGTCCACCCCGACGGCAAGTACCCGTTCGCCTCGGTCGGCTGGGCCGGCCTCATGGGCGTCGTCACCGGCATCAACGCCCGCGGGATCTTCGTCGCCCTCGACCCCACGCGCACCGACGACGCGCTCGAGGAGGGCGTGCCGCTGCCGCTCATCCTGCGCCAGATCCTCGAGGACGCCGACACCCTCGAGCAGGCGCTCGAGATCCTGCAAGCCGCGCCGGCGCGCACCTCGGGCGCGGTGCTGGTCGGCGACGGCCGTCAGCGTCGCGCCGCCGTCGTCGAGCTCGCGCGCGACCGCGACGACCGCAAGCCCCGCGGCGACGACCAGGCGCTGGTGTGGGCCACCAATCACATGCTGCGCGAGTCGTTCGAGCGCGACGCCCAGAACGACCGGATTCGCCGCTTCACCTCGAGCGGCTACCGCTACGACCGGCTCGGCGAGCTGCTCGCGGAGGCGCCGGTCGACCCGGCGCGGGCTGTGGCGATCCTGCGCGACCGCAAGGGCCTCGGCGGCAGCGAGCTCGGGCTCGGCAACCGCAACGCGGTCGACAACCTCCACCTGACCCACGCCGTCGTCGTCGACGCCACCGCGATGGTCATGTGGGTCGGCGAGGGCCCTTCGGCGCTCGGCCGCTTCCGCGCGATCGACCTGCGCCACGCCCTCGGCCGCCGCCAGGAGCGCCCGGCCCCGCTCGACGACTTCCCCGCCGACCGCCTGCTGCACAGCGAGGAGTACAGCGACTACAAGGAGGCCCTCGAGGCCCTCGGCCACGCCCGCGGCTTGCTGGCCCGCGGCCTCCCCGAGCAGGCCCTGGCCTCCGCCAGCGTCGCCCTGGCCCTCGCCCCGGACGTCGGCGAGCTGCACCGCCTGCTCGGCGACATCGAGCGCGAGCTCGGCGACCTGCCCGCCGCCCGCCGCCACTACGAGCGCTACCTCGAGCTGGTCCCCGGCCGCCTGCGCGACCAGGAGCGCGTCCGCGGCCTGCTCGAGGAGCTCCGCGAGTAGGTCCGCGACCGCTTGCGCGAGGGGTGCAGGCCCGGCGTCGCATGATTCTGTCGCTCAGGACATGTCCGATCGACCATGCCTGCATGGTCATGTCCGATAAATCATGCCCAAACAGCCATGTCTCTCGCGGTTCCCGCCCGCCTGCTCCGCTCGCTCGGCGAGCCCGGCCCTCGGTCCCCGGCCGGGGCCGGCACCTCGCCCTCGCGATCCGGTCAACTCAAGCGGCTCGGGTAGCCGTCGCTGTTCCGGTGTGACTGGGACCCGATCGACCGCCGATCCCGGTGACGCGAGATGGGCGCGGTTCCGCACCACCTCGAGCCGTCCCTCAGCCGCGTCCACGCTACCGACTCAGCTGCCCGATCGGGCATGATTGAACGAGCATGTCCCCTTGAGCATGTCCGCAAGCGCATGCACCTGCGGACATGCCCCTCGGGACAGCCCTCCACACCGGCCCGAGCGCCGCGCGCTCCTCGGGCGCGAGCACCTGCGGCGTCACGCGCGGCAGCTTGGCCCACGGGGCGAAGAACGGCGACGGCTGGGCGCGCCGGTGCACGAGGCCGCGGCCCATCAGCCACAGCACCCGCGGGATGGCCGTCACCGCCATCTTCTCCGGGGTGCCCGGCGGCGTCGGCCCGGTCGCGTCGCGGCCGAACAGGCGGGCCACCACCGGCCCGAGCACGCGCTCGCGGGTGGGCGCGTCCACGGCGACGAACGGCACCAGCAGCCCGGCGAACGGCACCCGCGAGCTCCCCGTCGTGTTGGCCACCGGCGTGCGGCAGCAGTCGACGTACCAGCGGTGCAGCCCGTTCTCCGACAGCCGCAGGCAGCGGAGATGCTCCTGGCCGGTGTGGAGGGTGATCTGCGCCGGCGTGGTCTGGAAGATCTCCGTGCCTCCCGCCGCGTCGAGCAGCCCCTCGCCGCCGAGCCAGCGCGCGAACGCCTGGCAGTCGCGGCAGTAGCACACCGCGTGGATGCCCGATCGCGGGGACGCCTCGGAGAGCAGCCCACGCACCGCGCCGCAGCGACACTTGAGTTCGAGCGTCTCGCTCATGCGCGCGACTCTAGCACGCGCGCACGGCTCAGCCCGCCGCCTCGCGCAGCGGCAGGGTCACAGGCCTGGCTCCGAACCCCGTACCTCCGCGAACAGAGCGCGTCGCCAATCGCGGCAACGTCCGCGCCCCACAGTCAGCCTCGCGGAAGACTTACTCGAACTCGACTACGACCTGTCCGATGGGCTGCTCGACGAGTCGTTCCGGCAGGAGAGATGGGTCGCGATTTCCCGCGCGGTGTACGTGTCGTACGCGCTCGAGCAGACGTAGGGACCTCGAGCGCGGGCCTGCGAACGGCTCATCCGGGCGCTCGCGGACGCGGGTCGAAGCCACACCATGGCGGCCGTCGAACGGCTTCTACGGGGCTCGCTTCGGCTTGAGCGCGACCGGGCGCGTCGCCAGGTCGAGCGGCGCCTCGCAGCCCGAGTTGCGCAGCTTGCAGGCCTTGCACATGCGACCGCTCCAGATCGCCTCGTACATCGCCTGCACCTGGTCGATCACGTCCTCGTCCTCGGTGAGCATCCCGATTTCGAAGTTGCGGCGGCCCTCGCCCTTCGCGCCGAGCCCTGCCCCCGTCCAGTTGGCGCTGCCGAGGTAGCACAGGCGGCCGTCGATGATGACCGTCTTGAGGTGTACGCGCGGGCACTGGCGCAGCTCCAGCCCGCCCTTGTACAGCCGCGAGCGGCGGTCGAAGCTGCGGCGGAACGGCCCTGACGGCGGCGCTGCGTGCAAGATCCGCAGCTCCACCTTCTGTTGGGCCAGCGCGCTGAACACCTCGAGCACCGAGTGGAAGCGGCTGCGCGAGCGGGCCGTCGCCCGCGGGTCCTCGACCAGCAGCTCCTTCAACTCGCGGTGGCGATCCACACGCTCGTGCGCGCCGAGCGGAGCGCCGGGATCACCGCCTCGTAGTGGCCGCGCCCGGCGAGGAGGCGCATGCGGATCGGCCGCTCCGGCAGGACGAAGTCCACCGCCTCACTCCGTCGCCGCGCGCTCGCGCGCCTGCAGGGGGTCACCGGGTCGCGTCATCGAGGTCGGCGGATTGTACTCGCCCGGCTTCGGCCTGTCGCCGACGCCCCGGCCTGTGCGCTCGGCGCCGACCCGGCCGACCCCGGCGGTCGGGCGTCGGCTCGCGACCCTCTCCTTCGAGCATGTCCCCGAGGACATGCTCCGGGACATGCCCCCGGGAACATGTCCTTACGGCCCAATCACATCACATCGGCGGGGGCACGAAATCGTCGCACGTCTGGGCGATGAGGCCGACCGCCTCCGAGAAGAACGAGTCGTAGCTGGGCGCGCAGACGCTGCCCGAGATGCCCTGATCGCCGAACGACTCGACGAACTCGCGGATCCGCGGGCTCGGCTCGGCGCCGGAGCTGTCGACCAGCGGCCCGCAGATGCCGTTCGGCTGGTCGTTGTCGCCGTAGAGGCCGAGCACCACCAGCGCCTTCTCGTCGCCCTTCTTCGCGGCCACCAGCGACGCCTTCCAGCCGGCCGCGTTGCCGGCCGAGCCGTCGCCGAAGTTGTCGTCCTCGTCGGTGACGATGGTGACGACCAGGATCGCGTCCTTGCGCAGGAAGCCGGTGTTGCACTCGAACGCCGGGCCGGTCGGGGCGACCGCCTGGACCATCGCCTCCATCGGTCGCTCCGGGTCGGAGGTCGAGCCGGTGCCGACCTGGGCCGCGCAGGCGAACGTCGACGTGAGGTCGGGCTCGGTCACGTCCATGTAGCGGAAGCCGGTCGAGAAGTTGCAGTCCTTCGAGCTCGACTGCAGGCCGCGCGGGTGGGTCACGCCGGCCCCGAGCACGTCCTCGCATTCGAGCGGCGGCGTGCCGCACGTGTAATCGAGGCCGGCCACCGGGCAGGTGTTGCCGAACAGCGGGCAGATCAGGTTGCAGCCGCCGAACACCCACGGGTCGGTGTCGATCACCATGATGTGATAGTCCTGGGCCTCGTCGAGCTGGCTCTGGATCGCCGAGATGAAGCCGGGGAAGCTGTCGATCAGCGATTGTTGCTCGTCGCTCATCGACCCCGAGTTGTCGATGATGAACAGGAAGTCGACCTTGCGACAGCCCATCTCGTCGCCGTCGGTGGTCACGCCGTCGGTGGTCTCCTCGACGCCGACGTCGAGCTTGGGGAACCCGCCGGACGTGGTCGGATCGACCATCCCGGTGCTGGTCGGCGCCGCCGTCTCGCTGTCGCTGTCGCTGTTGCCGCCGCTGGCCTCCGACGTGCTGTCGGTGCCCGAATTGGACGAGCCGGTGGTCGTCGTCCCGTTCGTGCTGTTCGTACTATTCGTGGTCGGCGCAGTCGTCACGCCGGCGGTCGAGCCCCCGCTCGACGTCCCGCCGTCGTCACTGCACGCGGGGAGGGTCAACAGAGTGGCGAGAAGGGTGCAGGTACGACGAAATCGGGTCATGGCAGCATCCTCCTTATATCCGAGGCCAGTCCCGCCTCGCCGCTCGCGCCGCCGCCTGTCTCGTTAGCTGGCGCACGGACCCTGGCGGGCCCACGAGCCCCCGCGGCGGACACACGTCCTTTTCGACCCGAACCGCATGACATCGGCCCCCGGCGCCGGTGATACCCTCGCGGCGACGTCACCGTCCCCACGCCCGTGCTGCTCTTCGCCCTCACCATCTTCCTCAGCGCATTCCTCCTGTTCCAGGTCCAGCCTCTGATCGGCAAGATCATCCTCCCCTGGTTCGGCGGCACGCCTGCGGTGTGGACCACGTGCATGCTGTTCTTTCAGGTCCTGCTGCTGGCCGGCTATGCGTACGCGCACGCAGTGATCGCCCTGCCGGCGCGTCGCCAGGGCCTCGTGCACCTGGGCGTGCTCGCGGCGGCGGTCCTCGCCAGCGCGCCGACCATCTTCCCGCCCGAAGGTTACAAGCCCGAAGGAGACGGCGTCCCGCTGCTGCAGATCTTGCTCGTGCTGACGGTCAGCGTGGGCCTGCCGTACTTCGCCCTGTCGACCACCGGCTCGCTCGTGCAGGCGTGGTTCTCGCGGCTGCACCCGTCGCGCTCGCCCTATCCTCTCTACGCCCTGTCGAACATCGGCTCGCTGCTGGGCCTCCTGACCTTCCCGTTCCTCGTCGAGCCGCGGCTCGGCTCGGTCACTCAGGCCTCGCTATGGTTCTTCGGCTTCGCCGGCTTCTGCCTGCTGTGCGGCGCGATCGCGGTGCAGACCACGCGCGCGGCCGGGGCCGGCCGGGCCGCCGAGCGGCCCGCCGGCGACGCCTCCGCCGTCCCGGCGCCGACCTGGGGCCTGCGGGCCGTGTGGGTCGCGCTCGGGGCCTGCGCCTCGATCATGCTGCTGGCGATGACCAACCAGATGGCGATCGACGTCGCCAGCGTCCCGTTCCTATGGGTCATCCCGCTCGCGCTCTACCTGCTGAGCTTCATCCTCTGCTTCTCGTCCGAGCGCTGGTACCCGCGGGTCCTGTTCTACCCGCTGTTCGTCGGCGCCACCGCCGGCGTGGTCGGCCTCATGCTCGCGGGCGCCGACGCCGGCATCGAGCAGCAGGCCCTGGTCTACTGCGCCGCGATCTTCATTTACGCGATGGTCTGCCACGGCGAGCTGTACCGTCTCCGCCCGCACCCGCGTCACCTCACCGCCTTCTACCTCGCGCTCTCGGTCGGCGGCGCGCTCGGCGGCGTGTTCGTCGGCGCGATCGCCCCGCTGCTGTTCTCCGCCTATTACGAGCTGCACATCGGCCTCGTCGCCACCTCGCTGCTGGTCCTGTACGCCTTCCGCCGCGACCAGCGGCTCGAGCTGCGCGGCCGCCCCGTCTCCGCCATCGTCCTCGCCGGCGCCGCGGCCGTCGCCTACACCCTGTGGCGGATCCAGAGCGAGAGCCCCGACTCGTTCCGCTACATCGGCCCGCTCGCCGGCGCCCTGCTGTGCATGCTGCTGTTCGGGTTCCTGTGGAGCCTGCGCGTTCAGACAGGTCCTTCCGGCCATGTCCCGCAGGACAGCCCCGCCGGCGCCCGGTGGGTCGACGACGGCGCCCGCGTCAACCACGGCCGGGCCCGCCTGGCCTGGCTGCTGCCGGTCGCCGCCATCGTCCTGCTCGCGGTCAACCTCGGGATCGAGGCCCGCTACCGCACCAAGGAGGCGCTGACGATCGAGCGCGGCTTCTTCGGCGTCCTGCGGGTCTCCGACCGCTACACCCACGATCCGCTGCAGGCGCGGCGGATCCTGTTCCACGGCGCCATCAACCACGGCTTCCAGTACCGCGACCGCGAGCGGCAGATGTGGCACAACTCGTACTTCGCCGAGGAGAGCGGCATCGGCACCGCGCTGACGCGCCACCCCAAGCGCAAGCTCGGCGAGCCGCTCAAGATCGGCCTCCTCGGCCTCGGCTCCGGCACCCTGCTGACCTACGGCCGCCCGGGCGACAGCATCCGGATCTACGAGATCGACCCCGAGGTCGAGCCGCTCAGCCGCGAGTACTTCACCTACTTCGATCGCACCGAGGCCAGGACCGAGGTCGTGCTCGGCGACGGCCGCCTCTCGCTCGAGCGCGAGCCCGATCAGGCCTACGACGTCCTGATCCTCGACGCCTTCAGCAGCGACGCCATCCCGATGCACCTGCTCACCCGCGAGGCGTTCGTCACCTACTTCCGCCACCTGAAGCCCGACGGCATCCTCGCCGCCAACATGAGCAACCGGCACGTCGACATCCGCCCGGTGCTCAAGCAGTTCGCGCAGCACTTCGAGTGGAGCTTCGTCTGGATCGAGAACTTCAGCGACGACCCGCGCGGCGTCTACGCGGCCGACTGGGGCCTGCTCACCCGCAACCAGGCGTTCCTCGACGACCCGCTGGTCAAGACCCGCCAGGGCGACCTCAGCGGCGTCTCGACCGACCTCCGCATGTGGACCGACGATTACAGCAACCTGTTCGCCGTCCTCAAGTGAGCCGCAGCGGGTCGCGGCGCTCGTCGATCCCACGCCCTTCGCAATGCTCTACGCGCACTGCCCGTCGCAGAATTCGTCGGCCTGACTGACGCAGGTCGAGTCCCACTCGGTCTCGCAGCAATACGCGTCGCGCTCGCACACGCACTCGACGACCTCCGGCTCGTCGCACGCCGGCGCCTGCGACACCTCGCAACACGGCTGCTCGCCGACGGGCAGCCCCTCGGGGTCGACCCCCGGTCCGGTGTCGGGATTACAGGGCTGAACAAAAGGGATCGCTAACGCCAAACTCCCGACGAGACTTCCGATCTGATTCCATAGCATCGCATTCCTCGTTTCCGGCGGCCCGCGACTTGCCCACGTGCCGCACCGTCGCGCAATGTGGGACCACGGAGGAGCGAGGCAATCGCGGATCTTGCTGCGGCCCACAGCGCGGCGGCTCGCAGCGGCCCTCTCGTCCCCGCCCCGCGCCCGGCCGCCGCCTCGCTGCGCTTACCGCCTCGCCGACGCCCACGACTTCATGCTCGTGGCGTCCGTTCGACCTACACCCACGCGTCGCTGCCGTGTCCGCGCCCCGTCGGCCGCGTCCCCGATCCGACGCGCACCGGCACGTCGCAGCTGCGCCGATACGAGCGAGCAACCTGGATCACCTCCCCGACCTCGCGCTGCGGCCGCCCAGAGATCCGCGCGCGGCGCCGGCGAAAGTATGCGGTGAGAGCCGCGCCGGGCAATCGCCCGAACGTTGCGCCGCGCCACACCCGGCCCACCGCCTGCCACGAAGGCCCAGCCTGGGCGCCGCGGAAGGCGGTCGTATGCACATTGTCGAGATGCACCGACACCTGTGCCCCGGATTACAAGGACCGCCTGTGATCATTGCCATGACCCGCGGCGGCCCGGCCACGCGCCGGCTCCTGCCGTCATTCGCCGCGACGACCCGCGGCCCTGCGCGAGGTCGACGCGAGCCCTCCCGCCGGCTCCGAGCACGCCGGGGCGTTCGTCGCGCCCGGACGCTCGGAGCGGTGCGCCCCTGCCCGTGCTCGCCGGGTCGCCGACCTCACGTTCGCCCGGCGTCGCGCTCGCCCCGCCCTCGTCGGCCCCCACGGCGCCGTCCGCGGCGCTACACTGCCGCGCATGACCGCCCCCCTCGTCGCCCGCGGCCTGACCAAGCGCTACGGCACGACCTGTCTGTTCGACCAGCTCGACCTCGACCTCGACGCCGGCGAGGTCCTCGTGCTCGTCGGCCCCAACGGCGCCGGCAAGTCGACCCTGATCGGCTGCCTCACCGGCGGCGTGATCCCCGACGCCGGCCGCGTCGTCCTCGGCGGTCACGACCTGCGCGGCGCCCCGCTCGCCGCGCGCGCTGCCCTGCGCTACCTCCCGCAGGAGGTCGAGGTCCCGCAGGGCCTCACCGGCCGCGAGCTCGTCGAGTTCTACGCCGGCGTGTTCCGCGAGCCGCTCGGCCGCGAGCGCGTGATCGCCCTCGCCGACCTCGGCCCCGCCATCGACCACCTCGCCACCACCTACAGCCTCGGCATGCGCAAGCGCCTCGTCGCCGCCGCGCTCACCCTCGGCGACGGCGTCCTCTACGTCCTCGACGAGCCGTTCGCCGGCCTCGACCGCGAGGCCCGCGGGGCCCTGATCGCCGCCCTCGTGGCCGCCCGCGCCCGCGGCGTCGGCCTGGTCCTGTCCGCCCACGACCCCGAGGACATCGCCGCCCTCGGCGGCGCCCGCGTGCTCGAGCTCGGCCGCCCCGTCGCCGCATGACCCGAAAGACATGTCCGTTCGCACATGTTCATTGGAACCTGTCCCATCATTTATCTCCGAGCCCGCCCGTGCCGCACCTCCACGCCGACCGCGCCGTCACCTTCTACCGCCACGCCGGCAGCGGCCCCGCCCTGCTCTTGCTGCACGCCGGCGCCAGCAGCGGCGTGCAGTGGGAGCGGGCCCTCGCCGCCCTCGCCCCGCGCTGGTCCGTCGCCGCGCCCGACCTCTACGGCCACGGCCACACGCCTTGCCCCGAGGACATGTCCCCCGAGACCTTGCTCGAGCGCCAGGTCGCGGTCCTGCTCGCCCTGCTCGACGTCCTCGGCGGCCCCGCCCGCGTCGTCGGCCACTCCTACGGCGCCGTCCTGGCCCTGAGCCTGGCGCTGACCGCCCCCGCGCGGGTGCGCGACCTCGTGCTCGTCGAGCCGGTCGCCTTCGGCCTGCTGGCGCCCGACGACCCCGCCCTCGCCCCCGTGCAGGCCGTCGAGGCCGAGTGCCGCGCCCTCGTCCTCGCCGGCGATCCCGCAGCCGCCACGCGCCGCTTCCTCGACTTCTGGAGCGACCCGGAGCTGTGGGACTTCTTGCCCGAGGCCGATCGGCTGGCCATCGTCGCCGGCGCCCGCGAGCGCCACTTCATCGGCGGCCCGGCGGTCTTCGGCGCCCCCTTCGTCCCCGCCGACCTGGCCCGAGTGACCTGTCCGATCCGCCTCGTCACCGGCGACGACGGCCCCGCGGCCCCGCGCGCCGTCGCCGAGCGGCTCGCGGCCACCCTCCCGCGGGCCGAGCCGATCACCGTCCCCGGCGCCGGCCACATGCTGCCGCTCACGCATCACCGCGCGTTCCTCCGCCTGGTCGAGTCGATGCCCTGACCGCGACGGTCCCCGCCTGCGGGCGCCCCCGCCTCGCCGCGGCACGCGCCTGCCGGTCGGCGGAGCCCCACGCGACGACGTCGGCGCGCTGCGATCCCCGACGGCACGATCGCTCGCCCCTGCTCATCCCGGCCGCATCGGCGCCCCGCGACGACGTCGGCGCCCTGTGAATCACCGTCACGACGCTTCGCGCGCCTGCTCCCTCGCCCGAGTCGGCGCGACGACGTCGGCGCTCTGCGAATCACCGGACGTCACGATCGCTCGCGCATCCGCGCGCGTGCGCGGCGATCCGCGCACCGTCCTCGCCTCACTCGCGCGCTTGCCTCGAGGTCGGCGCCCGCGGCTACCATGCCCGGGTTCGGAGGATCTAGATGAAGTTTGCGACTCCGCTGCCGCAGCTCGCGGCGGCCTGCCTCGTGCTCGGCGCCTGCGGCGACGACGGCCGCGCCACCGCCACCGAGGTCACCGGCGCGCCGGCCACCGCCACCACGACCATGACGACGGGCGCCACGCCGGGGACCACCGGCGAGCCCGACACCGGCACCGGCACGGACAGCGACACCGCCGTCCCGACCACCGGCACCACCACCTCCGAGCCCACCACCACCACGGGCACCACCGGCACCACCGAGCCGGCGCAGACCTCGAGCACCACCGCGCCCGGCTGCGGCGCCTGCGATCAGCCCAACCAGCAGTGCGTCGACGGCGAGTGCGTCACCTCGTGCCAGGGCCAGGGCCCGGACGCCTGTCCCGAGGGCCAGGTGTGCGACGTCATCAGCGGCGAGTGCCACGCCGCCGAGGATCCCTGCACCCTCGCCGGCACCGAGACCGCCTGCGCCGACCTGTCCTGCGGGCCAGGCAGCACCTGCGACGGCGTCGGCGCCTGCGTCCCGCTGGCGCCCTGCTCCGACGTCGCCTGCACCGACGACGGCCACTGCTGGGGCACCCTGTGCGGCTGCGAGCGCGTGGTCGAGTGCCAGGAGCCGACCGCCGAGCAGCTCAACGGCCCGTTCTCGACCGAGATCGGCGGCATCGACTTCGCCGACGACTGCAACGCCTGGATGGTGACCTTGCGCAGCGGCCCCGACTACGTGCGGCGCCTCAAGCCCGACGGCGAGCTGACCCAATGGACAGGCGTCGCCAACCTCAACATGGGCGAGGTCAAGGTGCTGCGCCGGCTGACGATCCCGCAGCTCACCGAGGCCCTCCCGGTCGCCGCCGAGCCGAGCCCGCCGACCCCGGTCGAGGGCCTCGGCGAGGTCGCCATCACCTACACCTGCTGCCAGGCGTGCGGCTGTCAGGCCGACCCGCCGCAGGGCGTCGCGCGGCTCGACGAGGCGAACATGATGAGCCCGTTGCCGATCGTCATCGTCGCCCAGGTCACCCAGGGCGACGGCCCGTTCGGCAGCAACGCCGCCGACGCCGGCCCGCACGGCCTCGCGTGGGGCGAGGACCGCGTGCTCTACGTCGGCAACAGCACCATGAACGGCGAGTACAACGACGCCGACCTCGACGCCGCCACCCAGGGCGTGGTCTTCACCTTCGACGCCCGCGTCACCGCCAGCGCGCCCATCAGCCCCGTGCACCTGCTGGTCGCGCTCGACGGCGGCACGCTCTACCGCTTCAACGCCCAGACCCAGCAGGCCGAGTTCGTCGTCGACCTCATGTCCGACGTCACCAGCCTGGCCCACGACGCCTTCACCGGCCACGTCTACGCCGGCCTCGCCAGCCTCGAGGTGGTCCGCGTCGCCCCGTTCACCGGCGAGGTCGAGCCGTTCCAGACCATGCCCGGCGTCGGCCGCGTCGCGGTCAGCCCGAGCGGCAAGCTGTGGTACACGCCGGTCAAGTACCTGGCGAACCTCCCGCTGCAATCGTGGGACCTGCCGATGGCGTTCTGAGCCGCCGAGCTCGCGAGGAGCGTCGTTGATCGTGTTCGACGACCCGCCGAGCGGCCCGGTCGACGCCAGCGACGGCGCGTGCGAGCGCGGGCCGGCGCGCAGCGGCCCCGTCGAGCACGAGCGCTACGAACGCCTCGGCGTGCTCGGAGCCGGCGGCATGGGCCGCGTCTACCTCGCGCGCGACCGCCTGCTCGGACGCATGGTCGCGCTCAAGGAGGCGCACGACGACGCCCTGGCGCGCCGCCTCGCCCGCGAGGTGCGCGTGACCGCCGGCCTCGAGCACCCCGGCATCGTCACCGTCTACGACGAGGCCCGCGGCAGCGACGGCCGGCTGTTCTACACCATGCGATTGATGCGCGGCCGGCCGCTGTCGCAGCTGCTCGGCGAGCGGCGGACCGCGGCCGCGCGCCTCGAGCTGCTCCCGCACTACCTCGACGCCTGCCACGCGCTGGCCTACGCGCACGCCCACGGGGTCATCCACCGCGACCTCAAGCCGGCCAACATCATGATCGGCGCCTACGGCGAGACGCAGGTGGTCGACTGGGGTCTCGCGCGCCGCCTCGCCGATCCCTCCGACCCCGACGACGCCGACGCGACCTGCCCCGGCGCGGTCCTCGGCACGCCCGCGTACATGAGCCCCGAGCAGGCGCGCGGCGAGCCGGCCGATCGCCGCGCCGACGTGTGGGGCCTCGGCGCGGTGCTGCACGAGCTCCTGTCCGGCGCCCCGCCGCGCCTCGCGAGCGAGACGATGCAGGCCGAGCTGCTCGCGCCCCCGACCCGCGCCCTGCCGCGCGACGTCCCGCTCGAGCTCGCCGCGATCGTCGCCCGCGCCACGGCCCTCGAGGCGAGCGCGCGCTACCCCGACGCCGGCGCGCTCGCGGTCGACGTCGCATCGTTCCTGGCCGGCAGGCGCGTGCATGCCCACCGCTACTCCGCGCTCGAGATCGGCCTGCGCTTCGTCCGGGCCTGGCGTGTGCCGCTGCTCGTCGCCGGCGCCGCGCTGATCGTGATCGCCACCCTCGTGGTGCTCGGCACCTTGCGCCTGCAGGCCCAGCGCGACCGGGCGCTCGCGGCCGAGGACGAGGCGCGCGCCGCCCTCGTCGCCTCCGATCGCAACCTCGCCGCCGCGCTCGTGGCCCAGGCGCGCGCCGCCGACGAGCGAGGCGCCCACGCGGTCAAGGAGGTCCTCGCCGCGCACGCCCTGGGCCTGGTCGACTCGCCGGAGGCGCGGGGCATCCTCGCCGGCGCCCGCGCGGCCGCGAGACCGGAGCGGCTCGCCACCGCGACCTCGCCCGACTGCTACCCGCTCGTCGCGCTCGCGGTCGACGACGTGGTGTGCGCCGAGGGCACCTCCCTGCGCCGCCTGATCGCGGGCGTCGAGCGGTGGCGCGTGTCGCTGCCGAAGCCGGTCAAGGAGCTGCGCGTCGACGGCGATCACCTGTGGTCGATCGCCCACGGCTTCGAGCTCACCACGCTGTCGCTCGCCACCGGCGCGCGCCGGGACGAGGCGTGGGACATCATCGACTTCAACGTCGGCGCGGCCTGGCCCGTGCCCAGCGAATCTCTGGGCGCCGGCCTCGCGCAGCCGCACCTCGTCAACCTGTGCGGCGCGACCCACCTCGTCGGCGTGTCCGGGCTCATCGACGGCCGCCACGTCCTGCTGTGCGCCGACGGCCGGATCGGCCTGTCCACGGGGACAGGCGCGCAGGACTTCGCGTCGACCCTCGACCCCGCCCCGTTCATCACCTTCACCCAGCTCGAGCTGACGAGCGACGCCCGGAGAGCGGTGCTCGCCGGCGTGCAGGGCCGGGTCGCGGTCGTCGACCTGACCACGCGCGAGACCTGGACCGCCGCTCCGACGCGCCCGAGCCCGGTGCTGCGGATCGCCCTCGCGCCGGCCGGTGATCGCGTGGCGGTCGTGCGCGAGCGCGGCGGCGTCGAGCTGTTCGCGCTGCCCGAGCTGCGCCCGCTCGGCACGATCGCGGCCACCGGCGTCCGCGACGTCCGCCTGCTCGAAGACGGCAGCGTCCTCGTCGCCGACGCCCGCGGCGTCACCCGCTGGGCCCTGCCCGCCTCGCCCCGCACCGCCATCCTCGCCGACGAGCACGGCCTGTCCGGCGTGGTGTTCTCGCCTGACGGTCGCTCGCTCGTGACCACCCACGGCGAGGGTCGGGCGCTCGTGTGGGACCTGGAGACCTGGTCGCGGAGACATGTCCTCGAGATCGGCACCGGCACCGTCAAGGCCAGCGCCTTCCTGCTCGACGGCGAGCGCTTCGCGGTCGTCGACGCCGGCGCGGGTCCGCCCGGCCCGCGCGTGTTCGATCGCGCCAGCGGGGTGCTGCAGTGGCGCCCGCCCGAGCCGTTGCTGACCGAGTGGCGAATCAGTCGCAACGAGGGCTCGCCTCCCCCCATATGTATCCATTGATGGGTCGCCGCGTCGTCGCCCTCACCGGCGACGTGTTGATATTCGCCCTCTACGCCCGCGGCTTCCTCGCCGCCGATGTCGACACCAGCCGCGCCGTCGCCGCCCTCGATTGTCCCGACCACGAATGGCAGGACCTCGCCGGCGCTCCCGGGGGCACCCGCGCCGTGCTCGTGTCCGTCGCCGGCGCGGTCGTCGTCATCGACCCCGGCGACCCTCTGCGTTGTCGCTCCGTGCCTGCGCCCGAAGGCGCGGTCGCGGCCGACGTCTCGCCCGACGGCCGCACCGTCGTCATCGGCGGCCGCGGCTTCATCGCCCGCGTCGACGACGGCGCCGTGCGCTGGAAGGTCCCGCACCCGGGGGTGTGGCCGCTCGACGTCTCCCTCTCGCCCGACGGCCGGTGGATCGCCAGCTTCGGCCCCGACGACGTCGCTCGCGTGTGGGACGCCGCCACCGGTGATTTGCGCGCGGTGTTGAGCGGTCACCACGCCCGCGTCGCCTCCGTCGACTTCAGCCTCGACGGCCGCACCCTCGCCACCGGCGGCTGGGACGGCGCCGCCCGCCTGTGGGACCTCGCCGCCCTCGACCTCCCCGTCGCCGTGCTCGCCCGCGACGCCGAGGCGACCTGGGGCCTCTCCCTCGCCGACGCCCTCGACGGCTGACGGTCGCGCGTCGCTGCGCTGTTGGATCGCCGTGGGATGGCAAATCAGCGGACCCGACTATCCTGCCCCGGCTCGACGCGTCCGCGATCGAGACCACGAAAGCAGGTAGAGGATGTCGAAAAGTTGATCGATCTGCACAGCGAAGGGGCCGACGTGCCCTTCTTCGCCCACCTCCTGAGCGGCCAGAACGACCCGGCCACGCCCGCGGCCGGCGGCGGCGGGACCCCGGCGCCCACCTATCATTGCCTCGACTCCGAATGCACCAAGAAGTATCCCAGCGACGGTGACGAGCCGACCAGCACGACCTGGGACAAGTAATCGTCGACCCGCGGACGGCCAGGTGACGCATGACCGGCGAGCCTCGAGTGCTGCTCTTGTCACACAGCGGCGAGCCGATGTGCACCGACGCCGTCGCGGGCGCCCTCGCGCGCCGCGGCGCGCAGGCCGTGCGGCTCGACACCGATGATTTCCCGACCGCCCTCGCGCTGCGCGGCGAGCTCGGCTTCCCCGGCGCCCGCGGCCTCGTCCTGGGCGATCGGCCGCTCGTCGCCGACGCCGTGTGGCTGTGGCGCCTGTGGCCGGCGCGCCTCGACGAGCGCCTCACCGACGAACACCGCGAAGCCGCCCGGCGCGAGAGCTTCGCCGCGCTGCGCGGCCTCCTCGACCTCCTGCCCCGCGTCCCCTGGATCGACGCGCTCGACGTCGGCCGCGCCGCCGACGACAAGGCCCGCCAGCTGCGCCTGGCCTGCGACCTCGGGCTTGCGATCCCGCCGACCCTGATCACCGCCGACCCCGCGGCGGCGCGCGAATTCTTCGTCGCGCAGGCCGGCCAGGTCGTCGCCAAGCTGCAGACCCCGCTGCGCCAGTCCATGGCCGGCGGCGGCCTGCCGACGCGGCTCTTGCGGCGCGACGACCTCGACGCGCTCGCCGGCCTGCGCCACTGTCCGATGGTCTTCCAGCGATATGTCCCGAAGGCCATGGAGCTGCGGATCGCTTGGGTCGACGGCCGGGCCCTCGTCGGCGCGCTCGACGGCGCCGCCTGCGGCGTCGACTGGCGCTACGAGTGCAGCGCGAGCTGGCAGCCGCACGACCTGCCCGAGCCCGTCCACCGGCGCCTGGCCGCGCTCATGACCCGGCTCGGCCTGCGCCAGGGCGCCATCGACATGATCGTCACCCCGAGCGGCGAATACGTGTTCCTCGAGGTCAACCCCACCGGCGAATGGATGATGCTGGAGAAGGAGCTCGGCCTGCCGATCAGCGACGCGCTGGCCGCCGCCCTCCTCCGCCTTGCGAACGAATCCCAACGAGAGGCGAGCGAACGATGAAGGTCGTGATGGTGACGTTCTCCGGCGATCAGACCGGAAAGATCGGCGAGCTGCGGGCGCACCTCGAGGCGCGCGGCGCCGAGGTCCTGCGCTTCGACACCGACCGCTTCCCCTGCGACGCGCAGGCGTGGTTCCGCCAGGACGGCGGCCGCGAGGAGCTGCGCCTCCGCTGCGACGGCCACGACGTCCGCCTCGAGCCCGGCGACGCGATCTGGTACCGGCGCGCGCGCTGGGCCGAGAAGCTGCCGCCGTCGCTGCCCCGCCAGCTCCGCCACGGCTGCGTCCTCGAGTCGGAGGCGCTCTTGCGCGGCATGCTGGCCGCCGCGCCGTGCTTCGTCATGGACCCGCCCGACCTCGTGCGCGAGCGCGGCCACAAGCCCGCCCAGCAGCGCCTGGCCCGCGAGCTCGGCCTGGCGACCCCGCGCACCTTGATGACCAACGACCCCGCCGAGGCGCGCGAGTTCATCGCCTCGTGCCCGGGCGGCGCCATCGCCAAGATGCTGTCGGCGTTCGCCGTCCACGACGCCGACGGCGAGGAGCAGGTCGTCTTCACCACCTCGCTGCGCGACGAACACCTCGCCAAGCTCGACGGCCTGCGCCTGGCGCCGATGGTCTTCCAGGAGCAGATCCACAAGCGCCTCGAGCTGCGGATCACCGTCGTCGGCAGCCGCATGTTCACCGCCGCGGTCGACTCGCAGAAGGTCGCCGGCGCCGAGGTCGACTGGCGCGAGCGCGGCGTCACCCTGCTCCCGTCGTGGACCCCGTACGAGCTGCCCGCCGACGTCGCGCGCGCGCTCGAGCGCTACATGGAGCGCATCGGCATGCAGTACAGCGCGATCGACATGCTCGTCGATCCCGACGGGCGCCACGTCTTCCTCGAGGCCAACCCCGCCGGCGAGTGCTTCTGGCTCGAGTACTATTCGCCGCACTTCCCGCTCGCCGCCGCGATCGCCGACGTGCTCGTCGGCGCCCCCGAGCGCGGCG
The DNA here is from genome assembly GCF_026626665.1 of Nannocystis pusilla. Taxonomy (GTDB): domain Bacteria; phylum Myxococcota_A; class Polyangia; order Nannocystales; family Nannocystaceae; genus Nannocystis; species Nannocystis pusilla. The sequence continues at coordinate 2,254,815 of NZ_JAPNKE010000002.1, read as the reverse complement.
GACCCTCCGCTCGTGACGCGGCGATGACCCCCGCGGGCGACACTCCCCCGGACGGCCTGCGGGTCCGCCTCGCTCGCGGCGCCCGGGCCGTGCAGATGGCCTGGCGCAGCGCGCCGGCGATCGCCGCCCTGTGGATCGCCGCCCTCGCGATCGCCGCCCTCGTGCCGATCGCGGTCGCCTGGGTCGGCAAGGTCCTCGTCGACGCGATCCTCGCCGGCGCGACCGCCGAGGCCCTCGCCTGGCTCGTCGGCGAGATGCTCCTGATCGTCGGCCTCGGCCTCGCCCAGCGGGCCGCCGGCACCCTGCGCGGCCTCCTCGGCGCCCGCCTCGGACTCGCGGTCAACCTCGAGATCCTTCACAAGACCCAGCAGCTCGAGCTGCGTCACTTCCAGGACCCCGAGTTCTACGACCAGCTCACGCGGGCGCGCCGCGAGGCCAGTCACCGGCCGCTCGCGGTCGCTGCCGAGCTGCTCGGCCTGATCGCCGCGGTCGTCACGCTGCTCGGCTTCGCCGCCCTCCTGCTCCGCTACAGCGTCCTCGCCGTCGGGATGCTGCTCGTCGCCGCCGTCCCGGCCGCCCTCGCCGAAGTGCGGTTCTCTCGCGCCACCTTCGAGCTGCGCAACCGCCGGGCCAGCGACGCCCGCATGCTCGGCTACCTCGAGCACGTCCTCGCCAGCGACGAGCACGCCAAGGAGGTCATGACGCTCGACCTCGGCCCGCTGCTGCTGGGCCGCTGGCGGCAGCTCGGCGATCGCATGTGGCACGACGAGCGCGCCGTCGCGGTCGAGCGCCTGCGCTCGGTCGCCCTCCTGTCGCAGCTCGGCACCCTCTCGTTCTACGCCTGCTACGGCGCGGTCGTCGTGCAGGCCGCCCGCGGCCAGCTCGGCCTCGGCGAGCTGACCATGTACGCCTTCGTCTTTCGTCAGGGCCAGGCCGCCTTCCAGACCATCTTGCTCGCGCTCGGCGCCCTCTACGAGCACGACCTCTACCTCTCGAACCTGCTGCGCTTCCTCGCCATTTCCACCGACCCCTCGCGCCCGCGCCTCGCCGCCGCCCCCGAACGCCACGAGCGCGGCATCCGCTTCGAGGACGTCGGCTTCCGCTACCCCGATCAGGACCGCTTCGCCCTGCGCCACGTCGACCTGTCCTTCGCGCCAGGCGAGACGATCGCCCTCGTCGGCCCCAACGGCGCCGGCAAGTCGACCTTCATCAAGCTGCTCGCCGGCCTCTACGAGCCGACCGAGGGCCGGATCCTGCTCGACGGCCGCGACCTCCGCGACATCCCGCGCCCCGAGCTGCGCCGCCGGCTCGCGGTCGTGTTTCAGGACTACAATCAATACCAGCTGACCGCGCGCGACAACGTCGGCTTCGGCGACCCCTCTCGCGCCGACGACGACGCCCGCATCAGCGCCGCGATCGCCGACGGCGGCGCCGCGGACGTCGTCGCCGCGCTGCCGGCCGGCCTCGACGCCCAGCTCGGCCGCTGGTTCGCCGGCGGCGTCGAGCTCTCCGGCGGGCAGTGGCAGCGGATCGCCCTCGCCCGCGCCTTCATGCGCGAGGACGCCGACGTCTTGATCCTCGACGAGCCGACCGCCGCCCTCGACATCGACGCCGAGGCCGAGGTCTTCACGCGCGTGCGCGAGCTCGCCGCCGGCCGCATCGTCTGCCTGATCTCGCACCGCTTCGCCAACGTGCGCATGGCCGACCGGATCGTCGTGCTGGCCGCCAGCGGCGTCGTCGAGCAGGGCGACCACGCCCGCCTGCTCGCCGCCGACGGCTACTACGCCGCGATGTTCCGCAAGCAGGCCAGCGGCTACGCCGTCGATTGAAGGCCGCGGGCGCCCGCGCGCCGCCGCGAGCGACGTCCGCGAGACGCGTCGGTGTTACACCTCGAAGCATGCACCGCGCCCTCGCGACCTTTCGCATGCCCGACGGGACGGCGCGCGAGCTCGGCCCCGGCGACATCATCGGCCGGCTGTGGAGCGCCGCGCTGCAGCTCGACGATCCGCGGATCAGCGAGGGCCACGCGATGCTCAGCCTGCGCGGCGGCGACTTGTGGTTGCTCGCGCTGCGCCGCCGGCTCGGCGTCGACGGCCGCAGCGTCGGCGAGGTGCGCCTCGTCCCCGGCCTCCGCGTCGCCCTCGCGCACGGCCTCGAGGTCACCGTCGAGCGCGTCGACCTGCCCGCGAGCGCCCTGGCGATCGAGGCCCCCGGCCTGCCGACGACAGTGCTGCCCGGCCTGTGTTCGCTGCGCGCGCGGCCGCAGATCGAGCTGTCGGCCCGGCATCAGCCCGACGCGCCGTGCATCCTGTGGGACACCTGCGACGGCTGGCGGCGCTCGCAGGGCGGCGTCACGGTGCCGCTCGAGGCGGGCGACGCCTGGGACGTCGACGGCGTCCCGTTCCGCGCCGTGGCTATGCCGGTCGGCGGCGCCGGCCTGTCGCCGACGCGCGTCACCGGCGGCATCGATCCGCCGCTGCGCATCGTCACCGCGTGGGAGACCGCGCAGGTCCAGGCCGGCGACGCCCCGCCCGTCGTCTTCTCCGGCGTCCACGCGCGGATCCTGTCCGAGCTCGCCTCGCTCGGCGGACCCGCGGCCTGGGAGGTCGTCGCGCGCGAGGTCTGGCCCGACGAGGACGACGCCTGGGTCCTGCGCAAGCGCTGGGACGTGAACCTCGGCCGCCTGCGCGCCCGCCTGCGCGAGGGCGGCATTCGTACCGACCTCGTGCGCGCCGCGGGCACCGGTCAGGTCGAGCTCGTGCTGCGCCGCCACGACGAGCTCGACGATCGCGGCTGACGCATCACTGTCGCGTCGATCGAAGCGCGCTCGTCCGCGCTGTTGGATCGGCGTGGGTTCGCAGCCACCGCCCCGCGACTATCCTCCGCGGCATGTCGATCACGAATCGTCTCCTCACCGCAGTCCTCTCGGTCACCGCCGGCGTCGCCGCGCTCGCCCCGGCCTCAGCGTCCGCCAATCATCCGTGCCAATCCGAGTGGGTCAAGTTCAAGACTTTCTTCGACCAGAACGGCGCCGCGATCGCCCGCGGGATCTGTCAGCTCGTCAACAAGAGCGACGCCGCGGCCGCCAAGAAGTGCGTCGACGACTTCGAAGCCGCCAAGCAGAAGATCGACGCCAAGCTGGCCGAGTACAACGCCAAGGCCGACGACTCGCAGTGGAAGATCGGCCCGCGCGGCCTCGGCGAGGCGACCTGGGCCAGCGGCACCCTGCTCGGCGAGCGCACCTTCGCCGGCGCCCCTGTCCTGTCCGACAGCTGGCGCCTCGAGCTGCAGCGCACCGGCGGCAAGGCCTCCAAGCCGATGCGCGGCACCGTCTGCTTCCTCGACGGTGACGGCAAGCTCGCCCTCCCGGCCGCCACCTTCGCCATCGACGCCGGCCGCCCGACCTACGACAACACCTTCACCGGCGTCGCCGGCCTCACCCCCGTCATCCTGCTCGAGAAGCCGCTCGGCCTCAACGGCCACCAGTACCAGCTCCGCGGCACGCGAGGCGTCGAGCCCGGCGTCGTCCGCGAGGCTCGCCAGGTCGACACCGCCGCCAAGGCCGCCAAGATCCGCGGTCAGTGAATGCGGCGACATCCGCATGTCCTGAAGGACATATCATCATAGTCTGCGCGGCGCGTGCCTGCCCTCGCGGAGGGCCGGCACGCGCCTCATTGTTGGAAGCAATAGATCGACGACGGGCGGGCGCACGAGTCGCCCGTGCACGACTCGGTCCAGTCGTCGTCCTTCTCCTTGGCGTTGCCCCACTGGGCGCCCCCGTAGTCCTTCGTCCAGTTGCCGCAGCTCCAGAACTCGTCGTAGAGGGTGCCGTTCTTGCGGGTCGCGGTCCAGACGGAGGCGCGCGCGTTGAGGCCGCAGTGGGGGCCGCCGAGGGGGACAGGGCCGCCGGTCTCGGTGATATTGATGGCGTTATCGATGTCGCCGTCGACGAGGTCGGCCCAGTTGTCGGCGACCTTAACGCCGTTGGGGAGGACGTAGGGGACGGCGGCGTGGGTCATGCGGGTGGCGGGCGAGGCCTGGATGGTGCTGAGCCAGGCCATGTAGGTGCCGGGGAGACCGGCGCTCTGGGCGAGCTGCTGGCACTTGAGGTCGGCGCCGGCGAGGCCGCCGAGGTTGCCGTTGTAGAGCTGGCTGCTGACGAAGACGAGCTTCTGCGCGACGGTGACGCTGCAATCGCTCTCGCAGCCGTCGCCGGTGACGAGGTTGCCGTCGTCGCACGCCTCGACGCCGGCGTGGACGAAGCCGTCGCCGCAGCTCGCCGACTCGCAGGTAGCGAGGCAGGCGTCGCTGTCGAGGGCGTTGCCGTCGTCGCACGCTTCGACGCCGGCGTGGACGAAGCCGTCGCCGCAGCTCGCCGACTCGCAGGTGGCGAGGCAGGCGTCGCTGTCGAGGGCGTTGCCGTCGTCGCACGCCTCGACGCCGGCGTGGACGAAGCCGTCGCCGCAGCTCGCCGACTCGCAGGTGGCGAGGCAGGCGTCGCTGTCGAGGGCGTTGCCGTCGTCGCACGCCTCGACGCCGGCCCACACCGAGCCGTCGCCGCAGCTCGCGGCCTTGCAGGTGGTGAGGCAGGCGTCGGCGTCGTCCATGTCCGCGTCGTCGCAGTCCTCGCCGACCTGGACGACGCTGTCCCCGCAGGTCGCGGGGGCGCAGAGGTTGGTGCAGGCGTCGTCGTCGACGGCGTTGCCGTCGTCGCACTGCTCGCCCGGACCGAGGACGCCGTCGCCGCAGACGGCGTGCTCGCAGGCCGCGGTGCAGGCGTCGCTGTCGTCGAGGTTGCCGTCGTCGCACTGCTCGCCCGGGCCGAGGACGCCGTCGCCGCAGACCGCCGAGGCGCCCGTGGAGGCGTCGGTGTCGGTCGCGTCGGTGTCGGTCGCGTCGGTGGCGGTCGCGTCGGTGGCAGTCCCGTCGGTGGCGGTGTCGCCGGTGGTGCTGTCGGTGGCGGAGGCGCCGGAGGTGGCGGAGGTGGCGGTGTCGCCGTCGGTCGCGCTGGCCGTGAGCGTGGTGCCGGTGGCCGAGCTGCCGCCGTCGGTCGCCGAGACGTTCGAGGCGTCGGACGGCCCTTCGCTGGTGGTCGGCGGATCGGCGGCGCCGGTCGGCTCGGTCGTACCGGCGGCGGTCGAGGTCGCGGACGTGGAATCACCGCCGGTGCCCGACGCGTCGGTGCCCGCGCCGCCGTTGCTGCAGCCCGCGGCGGTCGCCAGCAGGAGGAGAGTGCTCAGGGTCGAACGATGCATGGGTGTGGACATTTGCGAATGGTGGCAGTCGAATCGTCGATGGCGGCGCGGTCGCGAGTGGCGGGTCAAATCCGGGCCACGGAGTGCGCGCCGCTCCGGCCGCACCCGCCGGAGGCTCGATGCCGACGTGAGGTCGAGGCGCGGCGGGCGAGCGGCGAGTCAGGCCCGAAGATCGGCGGCGAGGAGACGCTCGACGCCGTGATGGCGGACGCGGAGGTCGAGGGCGACGGACGTCGGACGCGAGTAAATCGCGGCCCGTCGCGCTCCGTGCCTCTACATGCTCTTGACCTTGTTGCAGGCGGCTTCGTTCTTGTCCTCGTTGCACATACGCGCGCAGGCGTCCTTGCCCTCGAGCTCGCAGAGGGCCACGGTGACGCGGTCGTCGGCGGCGCAGGCGTCGGGATCGCCCTTGCCGGCGGCGCAGGCGACCGCGCAGAGGTTGATCGCGGTCGTGATGTGCTTGCCGGCCTCGGGGCTGCGCTTGTCGCTGGCGGCCACGTAGGCGTCGGCCGCCTTGAGGCACTCTTCGGCGGCCGCCGACTTCTTGCTGCAGCCCGTGCCCGCGACGAACCCGAGGAATGCCACGATGAGGAAGATCCTGTGCATGCGCCGATGATGCCCCGAAGCCTCGCCGTCGCCGTCGCACAGCCTACGTAGGCGCGCGCGTCGGGTCGGCTCGAATTGCGTAGCGCCGTCCGGCCCCGAGACCTGCCGGAGGGCACGTGACGGGTCGGCTCGAATCGCGTAGCGCTGCGCGGACGGTGCCGGGCCTCGCGGACCGGGGCCGCTACCCGGGCGGCAGGCGAGCGAGCTCCTGCCGTAGGGCGCGCGAGCGGGCCTGCTCGCCTGGGGCGGCGGCGAGGGCCCGAACGGCGAGGTCGCGGGCGTCGTCGTGGTCGCCGGCGTCGCGGGCGGCCCGGGCGGCGAGCAGGAGGGCGAGCGCGCGGGTGTTGCCGTCGCGGGCGTCGGCGCGGGCGGCCGCTTCGAGGGCGTCGGCGCGGGCGGCCGCGAGGTCGCGCAGATCGAGCCGCGCGAGCGCGCGGGTGATGAGGAAGGCGGCGAGCTGCGGGCTCTGCTCGCCGAGGACGGCGCGACCGTGGGTAAGGGCGTCCTCGGCGGCCGCGGCGGCCTCGGCGGCCCGACCCTCGCAGAGGGCGACCTTGGCCCGGGTGTTGTCGAGGTGGGGACGGAGCGGGTCGCCGGGAGGGAGGATCGCGCGCCCCTCGGTGATGGCCTCGCGGGCGGCGTCGCAACGCCCGAGGGCCAGGAGGTCAGCGGCGACGCCGTTGTGAGCGAGGGCGACCTTGGCGTGCTCGCGGCCGAAGCGGGCGGTCCAGATCTCGCGGGCGCGTCGGTGGTGTTCGAGGGCGGCGGCGGGGTCGTCGAGCTTGTAGTAGGTGCCGCCGAGGTTGTTGTGGGCGAGGGCGACGAGGGGATCGTCGGCGTCGCGGGTGGCCTGGAAGTGGGCGAGGACGGCCGCGTAGAGGTCGCGGGCGCGGGCGTGCTCGCCGCGGCGGTTGAAGGCGCTGGCGAGGTTGTTGCGGGCGCCGACGAGGCGCGGGCTGTCGGCGCCGAGGCGGGCCTCGCCGATGGCGATCGCCTGCTCGAGCTCGACGATGGCGTCGTCGTGCTTGCCCTGCTCGCCGAGGGCGGCGGCGAGGGTGGTGTGGGCGACGATCAGGTCGGGGTGGCCGGGACCGAGGGCGCGCCGCCGCAGCTCCAGGACCTCGCGGCTGCGCCGCTCGGCGTCGGCGAAGGCCCGCTGCTCGACGTCGATGGCGGCGAGGCCGGACAGCGACCAGGCCAGCTCGGGGTGCTCGGGGGAAAGAGCATGCGGCGCAGCGCGAGGGCCCGCTCGTAGGCGGCGCGGCCGGCCGCGTAGTCGCCACGGACGACGGCGAAGGCGCCGTTGGCGTCCCAGTAGTGCGCCTCGGCCTCGGTGCCGCCGCCGGTCCGGGCGAGCGCCGCGGCGCTCAGGGTCTGCCAGAGGGCGCCGCCCTGGGCGTCGCCGCGGCTGAAGCCGACGCAGTACAGGAGCAGGCTGGCGGCGGCGAGGAGGCGGCGGTCGTCGCCGCCGGCCAGGGCGGCCGCGAAGGCGCGCCGCAGCTCCTGTTCGGCGTCGTCGTAGCGACCCTCGTCCATGAGCGCGCGGCCGAGCTGGTAGTGGGCGGCGGAGAGCAGCGGCGGGTAGTCGGCAGACTCGCCGACGGCCCGCGCCGCCTCGGCCCGGGCGCGCGCGCGCGGACTCGCCGGCGCGCTGGTACGCCTCGGCCATCCGCAGGTCCTCCTCGGCGGCCAATACGGCCTCGGCGGCGTCGGCCGGGGGCGCGGCGACGCGCGGCGGGGGCCGCCAGTCGGGGCGCAGGCAAGCCTGCGGCTGGCCCAGGCGGGCGACGGCGTCGGCGGCCCGGTCGACCACGGCGACGGCGGCCTCGGCGAGGGCGCGCGTGAGCGCGTCGAGCTCGCCGAGAGCGTCGTCGAGGCAGCGCCGGCGCGCGGCGGTGAGCGGCGCGGGGTCGGACTCGCCGCAGAGCTGGAGGTGGGCGGCCCGCCAGGCGTCGACCCAGGCCCCGAGCGCCGCCGGGGCGGTGCTGCCGGCGAGCTTGACGTCGAGCGCGGCGGCCCGCTCCGGGCTCCAGGCGCGCGCGAGCGCGCTCTGCCCGGCGGCGCACGGGTCGACCAGCTCGTGGCCGCTGCCGCCGAGCCGGGCGAACCCGAGGCCGCCGGCGAGGGCGAGGCCGAGGAGACCGCCGGCGAGCCACGGCCAGCGGCGCGCGCCGGGGGCCGGAGCTCGGCGAGGAGGGGCTCCATCCCCGGGAAGCGCTGGTCGGGGGCCGACGAAATCCCGCGCAGGATGGCCCGACGGGCCCGCGGCGGGACGCCGCGGCGCGCCATCCGGACCTCGAGGTCGGCCGGCTCGCCGCGGAGCTCCCCGTCATGGCCCACAACAACGAGACGCAGAAGGCGAACTGGTCGGCGCGGGCGTCGGGCTCGCGGCCGCGCTCGACCTCGGGCGCGACGAAGCCCGGGGTGCCGCCGGTGCTCGGCTGGTGCTCGACGAGCCCGCGCCGCGGGTCACCCGGGGCCAGACTGTGCTGGGTCGCCGGGTCGAGCTGGGCCAGGCCGAAGTCGGTGACGCGGACGCGTCCGTCGCCGACGAGGACGTTGGCCGGCTTGAAATCGCGGTGGACGAGGCCCTTGGCGTGGGCGGCGAGCAGGCCGCGACCGGCGTCGACGAACACGGCGAGGATCTCCGCAGCCCCGCGCGGGCGCTGGTCGAGCCAGGCGACCAGGTCGCCGCCCTCGACCAATTCCATGGCGATGTAGACCCACTCGTCGGTGGCGCCGATGTCGTGGACGGCGGCGATGTTGGGGTGGGTGAACTGCGCCAGGACCCGGGCCTCGCGCGCGAGCTCCAGCCGGTCCCGGCCGGCGGCGATCGGCAGGAGCTTGAGCGCGACGCGCCGGTCGAGGTCGGGATCGAAGGCCTCGACGACGATGCCGCCGCCGCCGCGACCGACCTCCCGCAAGGCGAGGTAGCGCCCGACGACCGTGCCGCGCGCGACTACCGGCGCGGGCTCGCGGGTCGAGCCGTCGCCTGGGCTGTCGAGTCGAGTCGTCGGGCGCATCGTGGCCGCAGCGGCTTGCTAGAATGCCGCTCGATGGGCGCCGGCGACAAGACCACCCGCCACCCGCCACCGAGCCGCCCGCCGAAGCCGACCCACCCCTGGCTGGTGGTGCTGCAAGGGGCGGCGGCGGGCCGTCGGGTCCGCCTCGAGCGCGCGGAATTCCTGGTCGGCCGCGACCCGGCGGCCGACCTGGTGCTCGAAGACAGCGGGGTGTCGCGCCGCCACTTCAAGATCGTCCGCGCCGGCGACGGCATCTTCAACCTGATCGACCTCGACTCGACCAATGGCATCCACGTCAACGGGGTCCGCGTCGACCTGACGATCCTCCGTGGACAGGACCGTATCGAGGTCGGCCCGGTGGCCCGCCTGTGCTTCACCTTCGACGTCGACCCGATCGAGGAGACGCCCCTCCCGCCCCTCGACCTCAGCCCGCGCCAGCTCGAGGTGGCCAAGCTCGTGTGTCAGGGGCTGACCAACGCCGAGATCGCGGCGACCCTCGGGATCGGCGCGCGCACGGTGACCAGCCACCTCGACCACATCTACACGCGCCTCGACATCGGCTCGCGCTCGGAGCTGGCGACCGCGCTGGCCAAGCGCGGGCTGGTGTGACGCCCCCGCGGGCAGGACGGCGATGACGACGACGCAGGCGAGCGGTCGCTCTGCTGCGCTACGCAATTCGAGCCGACCCGTCGCGCGCGTCTACGTAGGTCGTGCGACGGCGGCGGCCCGGGTCCGCGGCATCATCCGGCGCATGCAGAGAACCTCGCCCGGATGGAAGCAAGGATGGTTGGGCGTCGCGGCAGCCGCGGTGCTGGCAAGCTCGAGCCTGGGGGCGCTGACCGGATGCGCCCCGGGCGAGTGCAAGGACGTGAAGCCGCTGATCGGCGAGGTCCGGACGGCGCTCGACAAGCTCGACACCCGGAGCGCGCTGCCGGGGGCGGAGAAGCTGCACGAGGCGCTCGCGTCCACGACCACGCCGGAGCTGAAAGTCTTGCGCGTTCACACGCAGACGCTAGTGGAGGCCGTCAAGCGGGCGCAGACGGCCCCGACGAGCGAGGCGGGCGTGGCCGAGCGCAACCGCCACGCCGACGCGCTCGGCGTCGCCGTCAAGGACTGGCAGGGCCAAGCCGCGGTCGTCGACGCGAAGCTCTGCAAGTAGTCGCCGACGTCCCGGCTATGACCACGGCTCCCCCGCGAGAACGGGGAGTCGACCTCGTGCGAGTCGCAAACAGTGATTCTCTGCCCTGTAATACTTGCAAGGCGCAGTCGATTCGGGCTGTCGCAGCAACCGATCGGAGATTCGTCGAGGCGCTCCGGACCTCGAGCTCGCCCTCGCGGCCCGACGCAACCTGGCGGCCTCCCCTGCCCTCGTGCGGGTGATCGACGGCGTCATCGCCGAGCGCGAGCGCGAATTCCACGACGTTCTTCGGATGCCGGCCCACGACGATCTGCCAGCGGATGCCGAAGAGGGTGTGCACGACGACAGGCACCGGAGTGGCGGCCTGCTGGACGGACGCCTGCGTGCCGAAGCGAATGTCAGCCGATGTTCACCGCCGGGCCGGCCCCGACCAATGCGACCCGATCCGCGGAGGCCGGCATGTCTGCGCCCGCCCCCAACCACAAATCCAGCGTCGACGTCCTCGCAGCCGTGCGCCGCGGGTACAATCGGCCGATGCGGCTTATCTACGCTCCTGCCCTCGCCACTCTCCTCCTGAATGCCGCGTGTCCGGCCGCCGACGCCACCACCGACGGCACCGCCACCGAAGGCACCGGCACCGAAGGCACTGAAGGCACCGATGGCACCGTCACCACCACCGACGGCAGCGTGCCGACCGAGAGCAGCGACGCCACCTCGCAGCCGACCACCGTCGACCCGACCGAGACCAGCGTCGGACCGACCACCGAGGGCGGCGACGGCAACCTCGTGATCACCATCGTCGGCGACGGCCGCGTGACCGTCGAGCCGCTCGGCGAGACATGCACCGAGGCCGCGTGCGCCTACGACGTGCCCGCAGGCACCTTCTCGCTCGGCGCCGAGGCGGCCGCCGGCAACCGCTTCGCCGGCTGGTCGGGCGACTGCAGCGGCACCGAGCCCGCGATCGAGCTCGTCCTCGAGACCACCGCGAGCTGCACCGCCACCTTCGAGCTGCTGCCCGAGGGCCTCCTGCCGGCCAGCATCGGCGCCAGCCGCGAGATCGTGCGCGTCCCCGCCGACGACGCCGAGCCGAGCGACAGCGAGACCACCCTCAAGATCGAGAGCGACATCACCCTCACCGGCGTGCAGTGGGTCGTGCTCGCCGCCGACGACGGCAGCGAGATCGCCACCGCCGACACCGCCGAGTACGTCTTCACCTGCCCCGACGGCCGCCGCGACTACGACGTGCGCGCCACGGTCACCGACGGCCAGGTCCAGAGCACTTTCTTCGAGCGGCGGCTCGTCACCTGCGTCCCGCCGCGCAGCGACGCCGGACGCACCGTCCACACCGCCGACATCAGCCAGGCCTCGTACTTCCAGAACGGCGAGATCGCCGGCGTCAAGGTCCAGCCCGGCGACCTCGTGCGGATCTCCGGCCAGGCCAAGAGCGACTTCGCCTTCTTCAACTTCCAGGGCACCGCCGACGCGCCGATCCACATCATCAACGAGGGGGCCGTCCGCAACGACGACGTCAGCTGGCTGATGCACCTCATCAATTGCCAGCACGTCATCATCGACGGCAAGGGCGCCGACGACGTCGAGTACGGCTTCACCCTCACCAATACCACCACCGGCGGCCAGGCGGTGTTCGTCCGCAATTACTCGCAGGGCAGCAATACCAACACCGGCTCGACCGGCATCGAGATCTTCGGCGTCGAGATCGCCGACGGCCCCGACAGCGGCTTTCGCATCTGGAACGGCGGCAGCGACGAGTTCAACGCCACCAACTGGACCTTCGAGGGCCTGCGGCTGCACCACAACTACGTCCACGACGTCCTCGCCGAGGGCTTCTACGTCGGCTACTACACCGACAGCATCGAGCAGCAGCCGGCGCCATACCCGATCGAGGACGCCAAGGTCTACCGCAACCGGGTCGAGAACGCCGGCTGGGACGGCATGCAATTCGGCTCGTGCCGCAGCGGCCTCGAGGTGCACGACAACGTCGTCACCGGCTCGGGCGGGGCGAACGAGCCCAACCAGCGCTCCTCCTTGCAATGGAACCCGGGCAACAGCGGCGCCCTCTACAACAACCGCTTCATCGGCGGCGTCGGCGTCGACCTCCAGGTCGGCTGCACCGGCGGCGACACCAAGATGTTCGGCAACGTGTTCGTCCACAGCGACGCCGGCTTCTACCTCCACGCCGGCCAGGCCGACGCCCCGCGCTACTGGCTGTTCGCCAACAGCGTCGGCGCGCCCAACGCCGTCGGCCTGCGCATCAACATGAACAGCGCCCCCGGCAACTGCGCCGCCGGGGCCAAGCTCAGCGAGATGCACTACGCCAGCAACCTGCTGGTCGGCAGCGCCGAGCAATCGTGGGAGTTCGCCGCCGGCGACGCCGACACCGCCAGCTGGACCCTGGAGCCCAACCTCACGACCAATGACCCGGCCGCCCTGTGCCTCGACGAGGCGCTCGCGCCTACCTGCGGTGAATCGGCCGCGCTCGCCGGCGGCGGGGCCGCGCTCGAGGACCTCGGCCTCACCCTCGCCGATCTGCCCGGCGGTCACTTCGTCGACGTCGACGGCCGCGTGCTCGCCGGGCCCAGCAACTTCGGCGCCCACCAGGCCGCCGTCGACTGAGCGGGACACGGCATTCGCGAATGTCGACAGCGCCCGCCGGACGGGCCGGGCAAACTCGCGCGCCGGGGTGATGTCTCCTCCGGCGCCCCCTGGCCGGCGGCCGCGTCGCGCCGCCTTCGCGGCTTGTTTACGGTCTTCCCTCGAGTGAGGCATCCTGGAGGCCGTGGAGCCGTCCGCAGCCGAGCGCGCGATCGAGTACTACCGCCGGCGGCTCGACGAGCTCGTGCTCGCGTCGTGCGAGCGGGTCCGAGCCGCCGACCTGCCGTTTTACCGCGCCTTCCCGCTCGCGGCGATGCAGGCCTCGGTGAAGCGCGTGTTCGAGGCCGTCGCCGCCGACCTCGAGAGCGACGTCCCACACGCCTACCCCGCCATCCTCTCCGCGCTCGGCGTCCAGCGGGCCTCGATGGGCGTCTCGGTCACCGAGATCACCGCCGGCATGCACTTCGGCTTCGAGGTCGTGTCCGAGGCCTTCGCCGTCGACTTCGCCGCCGACCCCGACCCCATGCTGTTCTGGGAGCGCAAGCGCGGCAAGATCGCCTACGCCGGCGTGGCCGCGCTCGCCGACGCCTACCTCGTCGCCCGCGAGGCGTTGATCCGCACCCAGGCCGACGAGATCCTGGCGCTCTCCACCCAGGTGCTCCCGCTCCACCCCGGCGTCCTCGTGTGCCCGCTGATCGGCCACTTCGACCGCGAGCGCGTCGAGGCCGTGACCACCGCCGTCCTGGCCGCGGTGGTGCGTCACCGCTCGCGCGTCGTCCTGTTCGACCTGTCCGGCGTCCCGCAGATGGACATCGAGATGGCCGACCCCCTCGTCGGCGCCTCACGGGCCGTCAAGCTGCTGGGCGCGCAGGCGCTGCTGGTCGGCATGCGGCCGGAGGTCGCCCGGATCATCGCCGCGCTCGGCATCGACATCCAAGAAATCCCCGCCCTCGGCGACCTCGCCGGCGGCCTCGCCCACGCCCTGGCGCTGCTCGGCAAGCAGATCGTCGACGCGTGAGCGCGCCTGTCCTTCGCGACATGTGACGCAGCGACATCATGGCTGTCTCTTCGGACAGCCACGACGCGCCGCGCCTACCTGCGGACGCACGACGATCCGCGTCGGCGCCGGCGGCTCGTGCAGGTCCGATTCGTCGGACCTGGCGGTCCGGATCTCCGTCGCCGCCGACCCACGATTCGCGGCAGTCGAACGCTCGCCGCATCCAATCACATGTCCCATGGGACATTCGCTGCACCGGACCTCGCGGCGAGCGAATCCCATGAGTCGCCCTCGCACTTCATGGTTCACGCCCCGCAGCGTTCGCCCAGCCGGGCCGCGCGGCCCAGCAGATAGTCCCGCTCCGGCGCGCTCGCCGTGCGCCCGGCCGCGCGACGGTAGCCGGCGATCGCCGCCTCGACCTCGCCTGCGCGCTCGAGCAGGTGGGCACGCACCGCCTCGAGGCGATGATTGCCGGTCATCCGCGCGTCGTCGTCGAGCCCCGCCAGCAGCTTCAGACCGGCCGCGGGCCCGTGGACCATCGCCGTCGCGATCGCGTGGTTGAGGCGCACCACCGGGTTGTCGGCCAGCTGCAGCAGCACCCCGTACAGCGCCAGGATCTGCGGCCAGTCGGTGTCCTCGGCCCGCGGCGCCTCGTCGTGCAGCGCCGAGATCGCCGCCTGCAGCTGGTACGGGCCGACCTGTCCCCGGGGCAAGGTCGCCGAGATCAGCGCCACCCCCTCGGCGATGGCCGCCCGGTCCCACAGGCTGCGGTCCTGCTCGTCGAGCGGAATCAGCTCCCCGGCGGGGCCGCTGCGGGCCGCCCGACGGGCGTCGGTCAGCAGCATCAGGGCCAGCAGCCCCGCCACCTCGCCGTCTTCGGGCAGCTGCGCGTGCACCAGCCGCGTCAGCCGGATCGCCTCGTCGGCCAGATCGTCGCGCTGCAGCGCCGGCCCCGAGCTGCTCGTGTAGCCCTCGTTGAAGATCAGATACAGCGCGTGCAGCACGGCAGTCAGCCGTTGCGCCCGCTCCTCCGCCGTCGGCAGGCGGAACGGCACCCCCGACGTCTTGATGCTCTGCTTGGCGCGGCTGATCCGCTGACCCATCGTCGCCTCGGGCACCAGGAACGCTCGCGCGATCTCGCCGGTCGTCAACCCGCCCACGGCCCGCAGCGTCAACGCGATCGCCGACGAGCTCGTCAGCGCCGGATGACAGCACATGAACAGCAGGATCAGCGTGTCGTCCTGCTCGCCCGCCTCCTCGTCGGCCGCCAGCGCCAGCTGCAACTCCGGCGGCACCAGGCTGACCACCAGCTCCTCGCGTCGGCGGCGGGCCGACTCACTGCGCACCTGATCGGTCAAGCGCCGCGACGCCACGTGGATCAGCCAGCCGCGCGGGTTGACCGGCACGCCGTCCCGCGGCCACTGGCGCGCCGCGGCGATCAACGCCTCCTGCACCGCGTCCTCCGCGGCCGCGAAGTCGCGGTGGCGTCGGACGACCGCGCCGAGCACCTGCGGCGCCAGCTCGCGCAGCAGTCGCTCGGGGCGGACTTCCGACTGCGGCGTCGTCACCGTCAATCGAGGGTCGGCGCGGACATCACCTGCCGCACCTCGATCGCCAGGTTGAGCGGCGCCCCGCCGGGCCCCGGCGCCGCGGACGCCTGCGCCGCCAGCTGATAGGCGCGCTCCGGGCCGTCGACGTCGACGATCCAGTAGCCCGCCAGGAACTCCTTGGACTCCGGGAACACCCCGTCGGTGATCGGCTGGCCGTCCTTGCCGGCGCGCACCAGCTTGGCCTGATCGGGCCCCGCGAGCCCCTCCGCGGCCACCAGCTCGCCCGACTCGCGCAGCCGGGTCGCGAAGTCCTTCATGAACGCGATGTGCGCGCGGAAGTCCTGCTGCGTCCAGCCGTCGATCGGATACGGCCCGGCCGGCGTGTTCATCATCATCATGTACTTCATGAGCGGTTCCCTCTCGGTTGGGGCGCCCCGCGGTTCGGTGCGCCTGCACCGATCCGTCGCAGCCGACGAAGGGTTCTCGACATCGCCGCGACGATAACCGAAAAATCCCGCGGGCCGGTGCGAAGCAGCCGCCGCGCCGTCCGCGGGCCCATTCCCACACGCCTGCCCCGGAAACAAGCCGGTTCCCGCCTGGCCCTCCGCACCGACAGACCTGCGCCTGCTGCCCTGTCATTCACGACCTGCGAGCCGCCGCCGACACGCCCGGTCTGGCATTCACACATGCCCTCGAAGACATGCGCGATCGAGCATGTCCTTTCAGACCTTCCCGATCGGAAGGTCTCCGCTCCCATCACCTGTCCCTTCAAACATGCCTCGAAGAACTTTGAAATTCACTAACGCGTCACACAAGCCGGCGCCCGTCGCGGACGCCCGTGCCCTCGCTATGTCCATACCCGTCGCGGACGCCCGTGCCCTCGCGACGTCCGTGCCCGCCGCGGACGCCCGTGCCCTCGCGACGTCCGTGCCCGCCGCGGACGCCCGTGCCCTCGCTATGTCCATACCCGTCGCGGACGCCCGTGCCCTCGCGACGTCCGTGCCCGCCGCGGATGCCCGCGCGCCCGTCTCGCGTGCCCGCGCCCGTCACCGGCGCCGGCGCACACCGATCAGCCCGAGCGCCAGCAGCAGCAGCGAGGCGGGCCCGCCCGCGCCGTCGCTGTCGCACGCGCAGCCCTTCTCGGGCCCGTCTTCACCGCCGGTCGCGCTGTCGCTGGTCTCCTCCTGCGAGCCGGTCTCGCCGGTCGACCCGCTCGTCGGCGCCTCGCCGCTCGTCGGCGCCTCGCCGCTCGTCGGCTCCTCGCCGGTGGTCTCCATCGCCAGCGCGCAGGCGCTGCCCGGCACCGCGTCGGCATCGGTCCACACCGGCTCCGGCGGCGCGCTCGACCCGGCGGGCAGCGGCGTCGCGTCGCTGCGCATGAAGCACGGCGGGCACAGCTCGAACGGAGGCGCCGCGTTGCCGGCCGCGTCGCGGGCCAGCACCTCGAGGCACACCTCGGTCCGCACGTCCGCGCCGCCGAAGTGCTCGGCGGTCAGCGCTTCCGACACGATCGTCGTCGCCTCCACCCCGCGCTCGGTCAGGCTGATCGCGCTCGCGTCGACCTCGTCGCCCGGGTTCCACGTCACCTTGAACAGCACCAGCGCCTCGCCGGCCGCCGGCGGAGCCTGCTCGAGGTGGACGTACAGCGCCTGCGCGGCCTCGAACTGCGTGCAGCCCTGCATGTACGAGAACGGCGCGTGCTCGAACAGCGCGAAGAACGACGCCTCGACGTTCGGCGTCGGCGCGACGACGTCGGGCTCGCCGGCGGTGAAGGTGATCGACGCCGTGCAGTTGTCCGCCTCGGTGCAGAACTCGCCCGCCACCACCACCGTCTGGCCCGGCAGCGGCTCCGGCTCCACCTTAACCACCAGCGGCGCCAGCCCCTGGGCGAACTCTGCGTGTACCAGCGCCGCCGGCTCACCGTCGACCGTCACCGTCACCTTGTCGACCGAGATGGCCTCGCCCCAGAACAGCAGCGCCGCGTTGGCGGGATAGGTGTCGCCGTCGGCCGGCACGCTCTCGTGCAGCTCGGGCAGCGACGCGCCACAGGCGTCGGCGATGCGGGGCACAAAGAACGCGAGGGCGCACGTGCCGGCCAGCACGGCGCCCTCGGCGATACGGGTCAGGGCGTGGATCGCAACCATGCGCCCCGTCCGCTTCCATGTTCCGTGCCGACCCGGTTCCCCTGCGATTCCTGGCGACCTCCCCCCGCCCGCGGCGCACGAGGCATGGCGCCGGTGTCCGACCCCGACCTCCACGCCGCGGATCTCCGCCCCGCCCGGACAGCCCCTTCTGACCGCAGAACGACCGGGCCCGACCCCCACGAGGTTCCGCGAAAATCAGCCCCAGGTCCGTCACGGCACCGTCTCCGCCACATGTCTCTTCGGACACATTCACGAGGCTCGACCCATCTTGCCGGATCGTCCCGGCGAGGTCTGATCGACCGGGAGTTCGCCGCCCTCGCCCGGACGTTCACCGCCCTCGTGCCCTCGATGGCGCCGTTCGCCCCGCCGGGTGTGCCGCCCCTTCGGACATGTCCCTCGAGACATCTCGAACCATCGAGCCGCCCCGCGCGCCGCGGGCCGGCGCCGCGAGCACCGCGCTCACAGGGTGAATTGATGGCCACTTGACTGGTCGAGCTCGACGCGTCCTGCATCCTCGGAGGAAGTAGGGAGACGTGTGAATGCAGCGCGAAGGATGGTCGACGTGGATCCTGGCGAGCGCCGCGCTCGCGGGCGGTTGTTGTCTGGCCGAGCACCCGTCGGATGACGGCCCGACCCGTCGCTGGCTCGAGGCCGGCGAGCTGCATGACGAGCCGGACGGCTTCCCGTGCGGCGGCGGCTGCGACGGCTCGCGGACGTGCGAGCAGAGCGCCGACGACGGCGAGTGGGACGTCGACGACAACCCCTCCTGCGACAGCGCGGCCGGCGACTCCGACTGACCTCGTCGCCCGCGAGCCGGCCACCGGGCGCCGCGCGCCACCTCAGGTCTTCGGGCCAGCCGCTCGATGCGCGCCCGATCACCGGTGTTCTCGCGCTTCGGCGCAGGCCCCGGTCCAGCGGCTCGGTGCTCGCTCCGAATCACCGGAGTCCTCGCGCTTCGGACCCGCCGGGCGCGGCCAGGCACGACGTGTCCTTCAGGACAGCGACGCATCTGGCGAACAGCCCGCCCGCGCTGCATCGCCGCGATCGACGCGCCCTGCGCCCTGCGCGTCGCAGTCGGCCGTCGCGTACTTCCGCCCCGTCGGAGCACTCGTAGAGGCCAACAGCGTCTGCCGAACAGCCCGCGCGCCGCGTCGCCGCGACCCGCTCCCCTCACTGGCTCTGCGCCGGGCAGCCGTCGCCGTCCGCCCGGCCGTCGCGGACTTCGGGCACGTCGGGGCACTTGTCGAAGCGGTCGGAGATCCCGTCCCCGTCGCGGTCGACCACCGGGCAGCCGTCGCGGGGCCCGCCGGCCTGATCCGGGCAGGCGTCGGCGGCATCGGGCACGCGATCCCCGTCGCGGTCGCTCGGCGCCGTGACTGGCTTCGGCCGCGACACCGGTCCGCTCGTCGCGTCCAGCGACACCGGCGGCGCCTGCGTGGCACCTGACTGGGCGCATCCGAGGAGCAGGACGGGCAACAGGAGACTGACGGCGCGAGCCATGAGGATGCGAGGTTAGCACTCGCCGCGCGAGCGCGCGAGCGCGTGCGCCCCCGGATCGGCCCGCGTCGCCCTCGGACGCGCCCGGAGTACCCGTCGACGGGGCCGAGCCGACCGATCCCGCGCCAAGCCGGGCCCTCCCGCAGACCCCGCGTCCACGCGCCGGCCCCGGCCCGTCACGCCCACCATGGCCCATGGAACATGCTCATTCAAACATGTCGATTCCGCCATGGTACATCGGACATGTTCTTTTATACATCCTCGATCTCCCGCGAGCCGCGACCTCGTCGCTCGTTCCGATGGAACCGAGCACCCCGGTCGACCCTCACGAAGCCCGGCGCAGCCGACGGCCAGCTCCGGGTGGCCGCCGTGCTCCGCCCAGTCGGCGGCCGTCCCGCCCCAGCGCCCGTCTCGCACCTCCGGATCGGCCCCGTGGGCCAGCAAGCGCTCGACCACCCCCACGTGCCCGCGCCAGGCCGCCTCGTGCAGCGGCGTGCGCGGCGGCTGCCCGCCCGGGCGCACCAGTCGGTCCCCTTCCGCCCCGCAGCCGAGCAGCAGCGCCGCCGCCAGGAATTGCTCGCGGATGCACGCGTAGGCCAGCGCCTCGGCCAGCACCTCGCGGTCGAGCTCCGGGCTGAGCAGCCGCGTCAGCGTCTCGATGCGCCCGAGCGCCGCCGCATGACGGACATCGATCCGCGCACCCCGGCCCACCAGCTTCTCCGCGGTCGCCGGCGCCAGGTTCAGCAGCGGCTTCGACAGCAGGTCGGGATCGGCGAGGTCGAGCCGGGCTCCGCCCGCGATCAGCAGATCGATCAACGCCGGCGCGGCGCCGGACTCGGAGGCGCGACGACTGGTCAGCACCAGCTCGAGCGTCGCCTGGGCCGCCCACGCCGCGCTGCCGCGATCGAGCAGCAGCCACGTACACGCGGCGATGTTGTCCGGCAGCGGCCCGCGATCGGGGTTGCCCGCCACGTGGTGCAGCAGCGTCGCCCCCGCGAAATACCCCGTCTCGTAGCATTCGCCGACGCGGCAGCGCACCGCGACCAGCCCCGGGTCGGCGTCGAGCAGCGCCGCGAGCCGATCGAGGTCCCCGCCGGCGATCGCCGCCACCGCCTCGCGGAATCTGTCTGTCTGGGTGCTGTCCGCGTCGTGCATCGGCGAGCCCTCCCGGACGCGCAATCGTCGACGCCCGTTCGCAGGGTCTATGGAATCGATCGGCGAAAATTCAAGCGCCCGCGCGCCGCGTCCCGCTCGTCGAACATCGTTCGAGAGCCCAGGACCCGCCATGACCGCGAAAACCACGACCGCGCTCGCGGCTGGGCGGCCCGCCGCGCGGACGCGCCTTGTGGCCTGCACGCCACGCCGCGAGCCAGCCTCGCCGCCCCCGCCTCACGCGTACGAGCCCGTCCCCTGCGCCAGCCCCAACACACCGCCCCCGTGCGGATCGCCGAACGGGCGCCGCGGCCCAGGACCGTCTCGGGCAAGACGGTCCTGGACCGCGCCACACGTGGGACGTGCGAGTGTCGGGCAACGCTCGCTCCAACGACCCAACCGCCGACCACCGGCGGATCCGCGTTCGCAATGTTCAAAACCTTCGAGGTTCATCGCTCCCGGTCAATTCCCGCATTTTTCCCGGGGCGTTGGTTCGGCGCCGCGTCACGGCCGTCGATATCGATACACAGGCCGACGAAGCAGACGCGCTCGCACGATGCTCCACGGCTCGCTCCGGCCGAGAGGGTTCGCAAGACAGGTGATCGTCGCGCCCCGATCAATTGCGGCCGTTCCCACGCTTCGAAAATCCGTCACGGACCGCGGATGACCCGGGTCACGCGCCTCGCCGCAATTGATCGGCCCGCCGCCGACACTGGCGCGCTCGCTTCAGGGCTGCGGCTGGTCGCAGCCCGCGTAGCTCGGCGCTTCGACCGGGATGGGCGTCAGGTCGACATCGAGCTGCGGGTCGCCCTCGCCCCACATCGCCACGCCGGCCAGATCGCCGTCGACCTTGGGCGGATAGACGGCGTCCTCCAGCGGGCCCAGCGCTGCGTCCTTGTGGATCGCCAGCTCGTTGCCGGACGACGCCTCCACCACCGAACTGTTCGTCGCCTCGATCCAGCCGAGGCAGTCGAGCGACTCCAGCGGCTCCAGGTTCAGGACCAGCGAATTGCGCAGCCGAACACCTCCGGACGGCGCCGGCCCTCCGCAATGGAACGTCGACGACGTCGTCGTCGCCGGGTGATCGACGAACGACGAATAGCGGATCACCACCTCCTCCGGGGAGGCGAGGCTCAGCGCCCCGAACGCCGACGCAGGGGACCCGTTGGCCACGAGCGAGCTGCTCTCGATCCGCAGCGACCCGCCCGTCGCCTCGATCCCGCCGCCGCTGCACTGCCACACCCGCGACCGCGCCAGCCGGACCGCGCAATCGTCGGTCTGCAACCCCGTCGCCGCGCTCCCGTCGCCGTACAGCCGGACATCGTGCACGTGCAGCGTGCCCGGCAGCCCCGGCAATTGCGGCGCGCAGCGGATCAGCGAATCGCCGCCCGAGCGGTGGATCCACAGCCGCCACAGGTACACGCGATTCTCGCTGTTCACGTCGATCATCGGCCCCGCGTTCGCGCTGCCCTCGAGCTCGGGCACCTGCTCGTCCGCGGCCCGCACCGCCACCACGTAGTCGCCGATCGGCAGCGCCAGCGGCGTCATCTGCGGCATCCCGGGCTTCACCTTGATCGTCGTCGGCTGGCTCTCTTGCAGCGCTTCTGCCGCCTCGGCGAGGCTGCAGAACGGATCGTCCTCCGTGCCCGCGGGCGCCACCCCGCAGCCGCCCGGCTTGTTCTCGACGAACACGATCGCGCCCGGCTCGTCGGGGAAGCACGCCCCGGTCTCGATGTCGCACGCCGTGTTCGGGCACTGCGAATGCTCGCTGCAGCCCACGCACTTCCGGCTCTCCGGGTCGCACACGGGCGTCTCGCCCGCGCAGGCCGACGCGTCCTCCGCGGTACATTCCACGCACTTGCCCGACTCCGGATCGCACACCGGCGTCGCCGCGTCGACGTCGCTGCACGTGGTGTCCCCCGTGAACGCGGTGCACCAATTGCACGTATCAAACGCCACGCAGTACAGCTCCCCGCACGCCGGGTCGCCCGGATGACGCGGATCGCACATCTCCGGCCGATGACCGGGCCCTTCGGTCGTGCTCGTCGTATCGCTCGTGGAGGTGGTCGTCGCCGTACTCGTCGGCTCGCTGCTCGTCGTCGTCGTATTCGTCGTCGCCGTGCTCGTCGGCTCGACGCTCGTCACCTCGCCGGACAGCGACGTCCCCGTCGTCGTGCTCGCCGTCGTCGACACCTCGCTCGTCTGCACCGACCCCGACGGGTTGTAGAAGCAGCCCGCGAGCGCGACCACCCCGGCGCTCCGCATCAACCCGCGCCAGGTCGACGAGAACGGGGCTGCGATGCGTGACACCTGGGCTGCGGCGGTCATCGACGACGGAGTGCACGCGAGCCTGGCCCGCGCCCGCCGTCGCGTCCACAGCTTTCGCCTGCCGACCTCGCGCAGTCCCGCAGCCGCGCGCGCGTGCACCCGACCTGCCGACTCGCGTGGGATGCGTTGGCGGCGAATCGCGCGATTTCGGCCGTCAGCCGCGCGAGCATCGATGCTATCGTCGACCGCGCCGTGGACAACGAGCCCAAGCGCTACGTCTACAACAAGCAGGCCGGAGCGCTGCAGGAGGCCGCCGCCCCGCCCCCGAACGTGGCCGCTTTGCGCATGCGCATGAGCAGCGCCGCGCAGTCCGTCCTGCCGTCCCAGAGCCTCGCCGACGACGCCCCGGCCGCCGAGCCGCTGCACCAGCGCCTGACGGACGCCCGGCTCGTCCGCCCCGCGCGGCCCGCCGACGACGGCCGCGATCACACCCGTCCGACCAGGAGACCCGGCATGTTCTCGTACACCATCGAAGACGGCGAGCACGTCCTGATGATCCACAAGGACGGCACGATGGAGGAGCTCGTCGGGCCCAGGCGCGTCTCCACCTTCGGCCGCACCTTCCGGCGCATGGACCACTTCGTCGCCCACCCCGGCGAGTTTTTGGTCGTGCGCTACCGTGACGGCCGGCAGGAGCACCTCGTCGGCCCCGCCCACGTCTGGCTCGATCCGCGCAAGCACCTCTCCGTCACCCGCGAGGAGGGCCTGCAGCTGGCCGCCAAGGAGGCCGTCGTCATCTACGCGCGCACCGACAGCGGCGAGGTCACGCGGCGCGTCCTGCAGGGCCCGGCGGTGTTCGTCGCCCAGCCCGGCGAATGGCTGCACACCTTCTCGTGGCACGGCTCCACCGGCGCCGGTTACCGCAAGGTGCCGAACGCCCTGGTGTTCCAGAAGCTGTGGCTGATGCCCGACCAGATGTACCACGACGTCGAGGACGTGCGGACCGCCGACGACGCCGTCATCACCGTGCGGCTCATGATCTTCTTCGAGCTCGTCGACATCGAGCTCATGCTGGCCACCACCCACGACCCGATCGGCGACTTCGTCAACGCCGCCACCAGCGACGTCGTCGACTTCCTCGGCCGCAACGACCTCGCCTCCTTCAAGCTCCACACCGACCAGCTCGGCGACCTCGCCACCTATCGCCAGCTGACCGCGCGCGCCGCCCAGTGCGGCTACCGGATCGGCAAGGTCGTCTACCGCGGCTTCGACGCCCCGCCCTCGCTGCAGCAGATGCTCGATCAGGCGATCGAGTCGCGCACCCGCCTGCAGCTCGAGCGCGCCACGCAGCAGCAGGCCCAGGAGCTCGAGGACTTCAAGCTCGAGCGCCAGCTCGTCCGCGGCGAGCGGCAGCGGGCCGACGGCGCCGCCGAGCAGGCCCACGCGCTGGCCCTGCAGAAGTCGCGGCGGGCCGCCGAGCTCGAGGCCGACGGCGCCCGCAGCGACTTCCAGCGGACCCAGCGGCGCCTCGACCAGGAGCGCGCCCTCGCCGACGAGCGCGCCCGCCACGACGAGGAGAACCGCCACCTCGCCAACCTCCACAAGCTCGGCGTCGACCTCACCGCGCTGCTCACCCAGCACCGCGCCGACCAGGTCATCGAGCTGCGCGGCGACGGCGACGGCGCCCACGTCCACCTCGACGCCCCGCGCCGCGAACCCCGCTGACCCGCGGACCGCTCGCGCCCGCCCGCGCGGGGCTCCGCAGGGCCCTCCGTCGTCTCACGACATTCCCGAAAGGACATGTCCGCTTCGACATTTCCTTTCAAGCATGCTCGATAGAACATGCCCTCTTCGGCATGTCCTCTCGACCAGGCCCTCAGAGCAGCCGCTCCGCCGCCGCCCGCA
This sequence comes from Nannocystis pusilla, assembly GCF_026626665.1. Taxonomy (GTDB): domain Bacteria; phylum Myxococcota_A; class Polyangia; order Nannocystales; family Nannocystaceae; genus Nannocystis; species Nannocystis pusilla. The sequence goes on along the minus strand of NZ_JAPNKE010000002.1, from coordinate 2,230,667 downwards.
CCACCGCGCGGATGGCCGCCTCGTCGGCCTCGTCGGGCGCCTGCAGGGCCGCGGGGAACGCCGCCGTCAGGTCGATGAGCACGTCGAGCTCGACCTCGTCGACGATCGCCTGACGGTCGTGGCGGCCCCACTTCGACGCCGCGCTGGCCACCCGGGCCGGGTTCGTCAGCCGCTCCGCCCAGGCCACCAGGGCCGCGCGGTCGGGCCGCTGCGACGGGTCCCACGCCTCGCTGTCCTGGAACCGCTGCTCGTCGAACTCGGCGATCTTGCGCTTGTACGTCGGCCGCGTGCCCGGTCGCGCGCGCGTCGGGGCGGACCACCAGCCCCTCGGCGAAGTTGTCGGCCAGCGCCGGCAGCCCGAGCAGCCCCGGCACGCGCGTCGGCGCCCGCGTCGGCGCCGCCTCCACGTGCGGCCGCGGCCCCACGCGCACCACCGGCGGCACCAGCATCCCTGTCTCTCGGGCCAGCTCCGCCAGCTCGCTCCACCCCAGCAGCTCGCCCTCGTCGTCCTCGCCGGCGGCCACCAGCGCGTCGAATGCCGCCCAGCGCAGCTCCGGCGCGTACCAGATCCCCGTCTGCACCGGCTGCAGCCCCGGCACCGGCGCCACCTCGGGGTGCGGATAGCCGCCGCCGAACAGCTCGCCGTAGAACACCACCAGCGGCGCGCCCAGGCGCCGGGCCGCCGCCTGCGCCGTCTCGCTCAGCCCGGCCCGCACCAGCTGCCAGCCGAAGAACGGGTCGTCGTCGGCGAGCCACGCCTTGCGCTTGCCGAAGCGGACCTGCTCGCCGGCGACCGCGATCTGCATCTGCGCCCCGTGGATCTTCTCGAGCGCGACCCATGGCCCGCCGGGGACCAGCCCGAGCGGCTCGCCGGGCCCCGCGATCTTGCCGTAGTAGCGGTGACGCATCGCGCCAGGGTAGCCGATCTGCCGCCTGCCCGAGCACCGCCCGCACGCGCGCGCGCTCCCACGCGGGCTGCCGACCGCGGCTCCGACATGTCCCATCGGACATGTCTCCCTCACCCGCCGGCGCCGACTTGTGGCACCGTCGCCCGGCCATGCTCGCCAAGATCTACGTCCAGCGCGACCCTTCCAGCGGCGAGTTCATCAACAAGAACGTCTACAACGCCTGGTACGGCTTCACCAAGATGGGCGTGTGGGCCGAGTCGTTCGTGTGGTCCGACCTCTACGAGGGCCGGCTCGCGCTCGAGCGCGACACCGCGGTGATCGGCGGGATCCTCACCGTCCGCACCGCCCTCGCCCAGCTCGGCGCCCCCGACCCGATCAACATCGACTACCCGCCGGCGCTCGCGTCGTTCCTGCGCCGGCGCGTGCGACCGGCCACGATCCGCGAGGCGCACGCCCTGTGCCGCGACGATCGCTTCGACCCGCCCGTCTTCATCAAGCCCGTCACCGGCCACAAGGAGTTCACCGGCCACGTCCTCGCCGTCTACCGCGACCTGCTGCGTACGGCCGGCTGGGCCCACGAGGAGCCGGACACGCCGGTGTGGCTGTCGGACGTGGTCGACTTCGTGGCCGAATGGCGCTACTTCGTCCACGCGGGCGAGATCCTCGGCGTCGGCCACTACCACGGCGATCCGCTGCGCTCCCCGATCCCGAGGTCGTCCGCGCCGCGGTCGCAGCGTACACCGACGCGCCCGCCGCGTACGTCATCGACTTCGGCGTGCTCGCCGACGGCAGCACCGCCCTGGTCGAGGTCAACGACGGCTTCTCGTTCGGCTGCTACGGCCTCAACCCCTACGCCCACGCCCGCATGCTCACCGCCCGCTGGCTCGAGATGGTCGGCCTCGCCGACGCCTGAGCCGCGCTCACCCGGCCTGCATCCCCCCGCCGAAGCAGCGGTTCGCCTCGCGCCCGTCCGCGCGCATCTTCGGCAGCATTGCCCTTTTCGCCCCCCTCGACCAAGCTGGCTCGCAGTCCGCATGACTCGACGGGGCTCTCTGGCCGTCCTCGCGCTCTCGCTGCTCGCGCTCGCGGGCGCGGCCGCCTATCGCCGGTCGCTCGCGGGCACGCCCCCCGCCGCGCCCGCCGGCCGCACCAGTCTCGGCGACCATGTCCGAACGAACATGGTCCTTGCGCCACGTGACCCCACCATGCCCGGCCCCGCCCCGCACCCCGCCGGGGCCCGGCTCGGGCTCGACAACGACGCCTGCGAAACCTGCCACCAGGCAGAGGCCGCCCAGTGGCGCGGCTCGCAGCACCAGACCGCCTACACCGAGCGTGAATTCCAGCGCGCCCTGGCCCACGAGCCGGCGCCGTTCTGCCGCGGCTGTCACGCCCCGGAGGCCGATCCACGCCGTGAGGCCAGCGGCCAGGCCGCCGAGATCGGGGTCGGCTGCGTCAGCTGCCACGTCGTCGGCGACGCCGTGCTCGCCGCCCCGGGCCCCGACGTCGCCGCGCCGCACCCGCTGCGTCGCGACCCTCGCTTCGCCACCGCGGCCGCCTGCGCCAACTGCCACCAATTCGGCTTCCCCGACGACCGCCGGCGTGCCCGCCCCGAAGCGATGCAGCGCACCCTCGCCGAGCACGCCGCCTCGCCGCAGGCCGCCACTCCTTGCAACGACTGTCACATGCGTGACCGCGCCGGCGCCCGCAGCCACGCCTTCATCGGCTCGCGCGACGACCTCTACCTTCGCGAAGCGCTGACCGTGGAGGCCACGCGCCCTGCCCCCGACCGCATCGAGGTGCGGGTCGCGGCTCGCCCGGAAGTCGTCGGCCACGCCGTCCCCACGGGCGACCTGTTCCGCCGCCTCGCAGTCGCAGTGCGCCCCGAAGACGGCGCCGGAGCCCGCCCCTGGACCACCGCCTACCTCGCCCGCCACTACGCGCTCGAGTCGTCCGGCGGTCCGCCGATCCGCGTCGAGCGCTCCGACGATCGCCCCCATCCCGGCGAGCCGCCGCGCGTCCTGCGGTTCCAGCTCGACCCCGCCGATCGCGTTCACCCTGTCGCCTGGGAGGTCCGCTTCGAGCGCGTCGAGTCCCTGTTCCAGGAGCGCGAGGACCGGGCCGTCGTCGTCGGCGCCCTCACCGTCGCCGCCGGCGAGCTCCCGCCGCTGCCGTGAATGTCCCTCGAGACATATACTTCACATGACCGGAGGGACATGCCCCCAAAACCTGCCCGTTCGACCATGCCCGCTCGGACATTGCACTTAAAACATGTCTGAACGGCCATGGCCGCCGCCCTCAGCGCACGCGATAGCCGCCGTGCTCGGCCGCGATCTCGTTGTAGCGGGCGAACCCGACGATCCACTTGTGCCCGTCTTCCCGCGAGACATCGGCGTCGGGGAAGTAATCGCGGGCGATCAGGTCGGCGTGTTCGCGCAGCTTGCGGGCCAGCACCGCGCACTCCTCGGGCGTCACCAGCCAGCCGTCGTTGCTCTGGAACTTGAAGGCCCCGACGCGGCCGTCGGTCAGCGACGACGACGACACCGCATCCTCGTGCGCCTGCAGATACGCGCGGGCCGCCGCCAGCTCGGCCTGCGACGGGTTCGGCGCGTCGGCGGGCGCCTCGCCGCGGAGCGCCTCCATCGCCGCGAACACCCCGTCCTCCTCCAGCCCGTCCAGCTCGAGCTCGGGGATCTCCGGCGCCGGTCCGTAGTGGATCGCGTCGGCCCACTCGAGCGCGCCCACGGTCATCCGCATGCCCCACACGTTGAAGCGGTAGTACCCGGCGATCCCGCTCGAGTTCGGCAGCTCCTTCTCGTCGGCGGCCGGGGGGTGCGCACCATCTGCAGGTCGTAGCCCATCCTCCAGCCCTACCACGAAAACGGCGCGCGCCGCGTCGCCTCACACCCGCGGCGCCGGCCCATCCGCGGCCTGCGTGCCAAGCTCTCGCCGTGCCGCCCTCCGCCCGCTATCGGCCGGATCCCCGCTACCTCGCCCTCGGCGACGGCTTCGCCGACGTCGTCGAGCCTGCGCGGTTCCCCGTCCACGTCCTGCGTCACCGCGACGATCGCTGGGCCGCGCGGATCGGCCTCGACTCCCTGACCGACGCCGAGTGGGAGGCTCACTTCGCCCGCTTCGAGCCGCTCCCGGACAACCTGCCCGAGCCGCTCGCGCTGCGCTACCACGGCCATCAGTTCGGCAGCTACAACCCCGCCCTCGGCGACGGCCGCGGCTTCCTGTTCGCCCAGCTGCGCGACGCCGGCGACGATCGACTGCTCGACCTCGGCACCAAGGGCAGCGGCGCGACCCCGTACGCCCGCGGCGGCGACGGCCGCCTCACCCTCAAGGGCGGCGTGCGCGAGATCCTGGCCGCCGAGCTGCTCGCCGCCCGCGGCGTCGACACCTGCAAGATCGTCAGCGTGTTCGAGACCGGCGAGCGGCTGTGGCGCGGCGACGAGCCCTCGCCCACGCGCTCGTGCGTGCTCGTGCGCCTCAGCCACTCCAACCTGCGGATCGGCACCTTCCAGCGCCACGCCTACCACCGCGACGTCGCCCGCCTCGGCGCCCTGGTCGACTACGCCGTGGAGCACCACTTCCCGGCCGCGCGCCGCGGCGACAAGGCCGCCACCACCGCCGCGCTGCTGCGCCTCGTCGTCGAGCGGGCCGCCGTCACCGCCGCCGCCTGGACCGTCGCCGGCTTCGTCCACGCCGTCCTCAACACCGACAACCTCAACATCACCGGCGAGAGCTTCGACTACGGCCCCTGGCGCTTCCTCCCCACCTACGACCTCGGCTTCACCGCCGCCTACTTCGACGAGACCGGCTTCTACGCCTTCGGTCGCCAGCCCAGCGCGGTGCTGTGGAACCTCGGGCGCCTGGCCGAGACGCTGCTCCCGCTCGCCGGGCGGGATGTCCTCGAGGACAGCCTCGGCGCCTTCGAGCCGACCTTCCACGCCGCCGTCCGGCGCGCCTTCCTCGACCGCCTGGGCCTCGCCGCGCGCGGCGACGCGGCCGACGACGTCGTCATGGACGCCTGCTACGCCTTCCTCGCCGCGCGTCGCGTCGAGCTCGACCGCTTCTACTTCGACTGGTACGGCGGCGAGGCCAGCGCCGCGCGGGCCCTCGCCGGGCCGGCCGCCGCCCACTACGCGCACCCCGAGTTCACCGAAGTGCGCCGCGCCTGGGCCGAGCACCTCCCGGCCGCCCCCGAGCGCCTGACCCACGCCTACTACGGCGGCCCCGGCCCGTGCTCCCTGCTCATCGACGAGGTCGAGGCGCTGTGGGCCCCGATCGCCGAGCGCGACGACTGGGCCCCCCTCGCCGCCAAGCTGGCCCAGATCCGCGAGGTCGCCGCCCTCCACGGCCGCGACCCGTCCATCAACGACATGCCCTGAGCGACATGTCCGATGGAGCATTGTCCTTCGGACATGCTGCATCGGACATGTCCCCGCGTTCATCGCCCGCGGCGCGCCGCGTCCGCCGGCGCGCGCCCGGCCTCCTCGCCCCCCTCGGCCTCGACCCGCTCCCGCGCCGCCTCGGCCGCGAGCTCCGCCCTTTCCTGCTCGAACACCTCTTCCGCCTCGGCCTCGAGCTCCGCATCGTCCGCCTCGGCCTCGAGGCGCTGCCACGCCTCCTCCGCAGCGAGCTCCGCCATTTCCTGCTCGACCCCGATCTCGGTCAGCTCCCAGTCGTCCTCCGGCGCGCAGCCTGCCACCCACAATCCCCAGGCCGCGCCGATGGCCGCGCACACGCTCGGAACCCTCGATTGCGTCCGCTGTGCTGCATGAGGCCATCCTCGCAGTTCCTCTCTATCTCGCGCGGATCAAGGCCTCCCGCGTCTTTGCGCGCTACCGCGCCCTCCGGGCCGTTTCAAACGACCGCCCAGACACCGCCCGGGGCGCCCGACGAGCGGGCGCCCTTCATGTCACCCGCCATGGCCGCCGTGACGCGACGGCCGACCGTCGTCACCGCCGCGCGAGCACCTGTCCTTCGCACCATCTCCACGCATTGCCCTCTGGAAATGGACCAGCCCGAAGGGACATGTCCCTTCGGGCTGCTTCGCCACGCTCACGCGGCGCTCGCCGCCTCGCGCTCAGCCGATCTTGAAGAAGTTGAGCTTGTTGCCGTCGGGGTCGCGGAAGTAGGCCGCGTAGAAGCCCGGGCCGCGCTCGCCGGGGGCGCCCTCGTCGGTCCCGCCGAGGGCGAGCGCGCGCGTGCAGGCGATCGACCTCCGCTCGCTCGGCGCAGGCCAGCGCCACCATCACGCCGTTGCCGACCGTCGCGTGCTTGCCGTCGTACGGCGTGCACACTGCGAGCGCCGGCTCGGCCTCGCTCTTGCCCCAAATGACGAATCGGTCGAAGTTCAGCGTGCGCTTCGCCCCCATCTCGCCGAGGAGCGCGTCGTAGAAGGCGGAGGCCCGCTGCATGTCGTTGGTACCGAGACTGACGTAGCCGATCATGGGCGCGGACAGTAGCGCGCCCCGTCGACCCGGAAAAGGCCGCAGCGGCGGGCGGGCCCTCGTAGCGCGCCTGTCGACCCGAAAGGCCGCAGCGGTGGGGAAGCCCTCGTAGCGCGCCCGGCGACCCGGAAAAGGCCGCAGCGGCGGTCGGCGCTCGCATCCTCGTCTCGCCGCAGCCCGGCGAAGCAGCCCGTGATTGCGCGCTGTGCAACCGCCTGCGCCCCGGCACGCCGGCATCGCTCTGCCACCTCCCCCACGCTCCCTCGCGTCGTACGCCGTTTCCCGCGAGTGAAGCGTGCCTGCCCGAGCGCCCTCGCAACCTCCGGGACCGGCCGACGCCGCCGGTCTCACGGCCTGGCGATCGCCGCCTCGTCCCTGCGGCTTCATCTTCGGACATGCTCCCAAGAACATGCCCATGAAACCATGTCCTTCACGACATGCCCTCGGGGGCATCCCCGCTCACTTGCCCGCGTCGACCGCCAGCACCGCCATCTCGCCCTTCTCGCTGCCCGCGGCCACGCGCGTCCCCTCGCGGTCGAACGCCAGCGCCGTCGTCCCGCCCTTGGCGAACACTCGCTGCCCCGCCAGCCGCTCGCCGCCCGGATACGCCACCAGCACCACCTCGCCCTCGCCCGTCCCGATCGCCGCGCGCTGCCCGTCCGGGTGCCACGCCAGGCACGTCAGCCCCAGCGTCGCCGCCTCGAGCGCCGCGTGCGTGCGGCTGCCGTCGGTCACCGCGTAGCTCTGCAGCCGGCGCTCCTCCGTCACCTCGACCCGGCCGTCGCGCTCCGGCCCGTACAGGCTGCGCACGCACAGCGCCAGCAGGTGCTCGCCGCGCGGGTCGAACATCAGCCTGCGCGTGCTTCGGCCGCCGCGGTGACCCGGGTAGAAGTTGGCGCGCCACACCACCGCTCCGCCGGCTCGCTCCACGCAGCGCGTATCTTCCGACCCGTCGGTCGTCCAGGCCACGTGTCGCGCGTCGGGCGACAGCACCGCGATCGGATAGGCTTCGGCCCCCTCGCCGCCGACCCGCCCCAGCTCGCGCCACGTCGCCGCGCCGGGCGGCCCCGCCTCGAGGATCGCCGCGCCCGTCGCGGTCACCAGCGCCACGTGCCGCTCGTCCGCGTCGACGCTCGACAGCGACACGTTGCTGACGTGGGACAGCGGATGGACGCCCAGCTCGCGCACGACGTCGCCGCCCGGCTCCCACACCAGGAGCCGCACCGCCGGCTGCACGTGCCCCGGCCGCGGATCCGGCAAGAAGTCATAGAAGCTGTACACCAGCCGCCCATCATTTAAAGACACAGCCGCCGCACGTCGCCGAGAACGTCGACAGCGGCGCGAAGGCCCGCGTCACCTCGCCGGTAGCGACCTCGATCCGGCACAGCTTGTGCTGCGGACCGCCGCGGCGATCGGGCACCTGCGCGACTGCCAGGCCCGCCCCGCTCGCGTCGAACGCCAGGCGATCGACCGGCTTGTTGCCGTCGGGCGCGCGGTAGCGGTGCAGCTCCGCGAACGGCCCGGCCGGCGCCCGCGCCTTGCGAGCGCGTCGCGGCGGCGCGGCGGGGTTGGCCTGCAGCGCCGCCGCGTACGTCTCGATCGCCGGCGGCCGCGCCTTCGCGCCGGCGACGACGATCGCCACCGACGGCGACGAGGGCCGCTCCACCGCGAACCCCGCCCGCGTCAGCACCTCCGCGATCAGCCCCTCGTCGCCGCGCCAGTACAGGTGCAGGCGCTCGCGGATCTGGCCCAGCGCGTCGAACCCGTCGTGGCTCTGATCGTGCCAGAACACCGCCGTCTGCTGCGCGTCGCGCTCGCGCTCGCCGACGCTCTCCCAGCCGGCGCTCTGGGTCATCCCCGCCCGCGCCAGAGCGATCACCCCGCGCTCCGCGAGCTCGGCGAACGCGACCAACAGCCGCCGCAGATCGCACGTCTCGTCGGCCGAGCGCGGGCTCAGCACCAGCGTCCCGCTCTCGTCGTAGCCGTCGCGCGGCTCGCCGTCGACCTCGATCCGGATCGTCAGCCCGTGACGGGCGAACGCCTGCTGGATCGCGTTGCGCGAGCCGCCCCAGACGATCGGCAGCGGCCGCGTCAGCGCCCCGTCGGCCGCGAACGCCTGCTCCCCGGCGCGGCTCCACAGCATGAACGCCTCGGCCTTCCCCTCGTCCGCGGGCGAGAAGCCGGCCACCGCGGCGTCGTCGACCCCGACGAACACGTCGAGATCGTCGTACTCGTGGTTGCGCTCGTCGTCGCCGAAACGGAAGGTCTTGCGCCGCTTGAGGTCGCCGAGGATCTGCTCGAGGAGGCTCCGCGTGACATCCACGCTCCGAAGAATAGCCGCACCGCGCGCGTAGCCCGGCCCCCTGCACCCGCGCGACCTCACGGGTCACATGTCCCGAAGGCCACCTCGACGCCCGGACCGTCCCCCGCTCCAGCCGCCGGCCGTCTCCGGGATCTCACCGACGACCTGTCCCGAAGGACACCTCGCGCCATTCCTTGCGAGCCTCCATGCGCTGCATCCGGCGCTCGGGACGGAACGCCGCACCCTCGGCGCCCGCCTGCGATCCTGTCCCTTCGGACATATCGTTCCTCCCTGCCCGGCCTCCTCGCGCCTCTCCTCGCCGCCTGTCTCCGCAGACAGCTTCACCTCCGGCCTCGCGCGAGCCGCCGCCAACCTGTCTCCTCGGCCATGTGCGCTGCTGACCCGCGTCCGGCCGGCCCCGCGCTTCGGTCTGCCGCGACTGGCCCGCGCCGGCCTCGGCGCGTACACTCCGCCCCCGTTCGATGCCGGTCATCGTCGCCGCTCTGCTCACTGCGCTCGCGCGCGCGGCCGATCCCGCGGATCCGGTCGTCGTCGCCTGGCAGGTGGCGGAGGGCTGTCCTGGCGTCGAGGCGCTGCACGCCGGCATCCGGCGCTCCCTCGGCGGCCTCGCGGTCGAGCGCCGGACTCCCGTGCGGGTCGGCGTCGTCGTCGTCCGCGAGGCCCCGCAGCGGTTTCGCCTCGAGCTGCAGCTCGACGCCGGCGACGGCCCGAGCGAACGCGTGCTCACCAGCGACACCTGCGGCGCCGCGGTCGACACCGCCGCCTGGCTGATCGCCGTCGCCATCGACGTCCGCGCCACCGACCCCGCCGCCCCGCCGAGCCCCGAGATCACCGTCCCCGAGCCGCCCCCTGGCCCCGATTCGGCGCGCGCCCCCCAGAACCCGGACAGCCCCCAGCCGAGCCCGCCGCCGACCCCGCCGCCCGAGCCCGCCCCGCAGCCCTCGCCCGCCCCCGAAGGCCCGGCCGAGCCTCTGCCGCCCCCGCCCGCAGCGAAATCGCCGGATACGCGCGATCGCGCCCTTCACCTCGATCTCTGGGCTGGCGGCGGCCTCGGCCTCGGCGTCTTGCCGCGGCCGGCCCCGACTGCCGCGTTCGGCCTCACCCTCGCCGGTCCGCGGTGGGAGGCCGAGCTCAGCGGCCATTACTGGGCCCTTCGGCGCGCGGACTTCGGCGACGGCCGCGGCGGCAAGTTCGCCCACGGCCACGCCGCAGCGCGCGGCTGCGGCGTTTGGGAGCGCGGCCGCGTGCGCGTACCCCTGTGCGGCGGCCTCGCGCTCGGCGGCGTCAGCGGCGAGGGCGTCGGCGCCCTGATCCCGCGCACCGCTCGCTCTCTGTGGCTCGGCCTGCTCGTCGGCGCCGGCCTGCGGGTCGCCCTCCATCCTCGCGTCGGCCTGCTCTTGCGCGCCGAGGCCGTGTTCGGCCTGCGCCGGCCCGGCTTCTTGCTCGAACCCGCCCCCGGCGTGGTGTTCCGGCCCGCGGTCGTGGGCTTCTCCACCTTCCTCGGGCTCGCGATTCGCCTGCGCTGACCATGTCCGACTCGGCCCGGTCGTGGACATCTAGGGGTTCGATGCCCGCCAGCGGGGTCCTGCTCGACGCGCTCCGGTCTCCGGCCGAGCCCCTCACCGTCGCCGACGTGTATCGCACGCACGCCGACTTCGTGTGGCGCGTCGTCCAGCGCCTGGGCGTCCCCGCGGCCGAGGCCGAGGACGTCGTCCACGAGGTCTTCCTGGTCGTCCAGCGCCGGCTCGGCGAGTTCGACGGCCGCGGCGCGATCACCAGCTGGCTGTACGCCATCGGCCGCGGCGTCGCGGCCAACTACCGCCGCGGCCACGCCCGCGCCGCCCGGCGCATCGATCGCGTCGATCCGCCCGCGCCCCCGCGCTCGCCCGAGGAAGACGCCGCCCACCGCGAGGCCGCCGACGTCATCGAGAGCTTCCTCGGCCAGCTTGACCCGGAGACCCGCGAGATCTTCGAGCTCGCCGACATCGAGGGCCTCACCTGCCCCGAGGTCGCGCGGGCCCTGGGCCTCGACCTCAACCGCGTGCTTGCGCGGCTCAAGACCGCCCGCCGCCGCTTCAACGCCTTCGTCGCCCAGCGCGGCGCCACCACGAGGACCCCGTGACCGAACCCCGCGACGACCTCCCGGCCCTCGATCCCCGCGCCGCCGCCCTGCTGGCCACCTACCGCCGCAGCCGCGCCATGCCGCCGGCCGCCCGCGCGCGCGTCCACGACCGGATCTCCGGGACATGTCCTCAAGAACATGTCCTTCCGATCATGTACAAACGGCACCACGGCGCCGCCTGGGCCGTCGCCCTCGCGCTCGCCGCGGCCGTCTTGCTGTGGCTGGCCCGCCGCGGCCCCGACCTGGCCGAAAAGACAGGTGATGCCGCGACCATGAGCCCGGCCCACGCCGCGCCGGCCGCCCCGAGCGACGCCAGCCTCCTCGCCCCGCCGCCCGCCGGCCCGCGCAGCGAGCCCTCGATCGCCCCCGCCGTCGCGCCCACGCCCGAGGCCGAGGCCGTCCGACCGCGCCCCAAGCCCGCCGCGCCGACCCGCGACCCCGTCGTGCTCGATCGCCACGATGACTCCTCCCACGCGGCGACGGCAGAGCCTGCCAGCGACCTCGACGATGCCGCCGCTCCTCAGCCCGCCATCGACCTGCGCGGCGAGCAGGAGCTGCTCGCGCGCGGCTGGCAGTCGCTCGCCGGGGGCGACGCCGGGGCCGCCGCGCGCGACGCCGGCGAACACGCCCGGCGCTGGCCTGGCGGGGTGCTCGCGCCGGAGCGACGGGCGCTCGAGGCCGCTGCGAGCTGCGTCGATGATCCGTCACGCGGCGCCGAGCTCGCTCGCGCGTTCCTCGCCGACCACCCACGAAGCCCGCTCGCGCGGCGCGTCCGCGACGTCCGCCGGCTCGCCCCGTGACCTCGACGCGAAATCTCCACCGACGTTGTCCCACTGGTTCGCTTTGCGGACATGAACGGGGCGACCCCCGACCCGAGAGGACCTACCCCATGCGACTTCACCTAATCCACACCCCCCTGTACGCCCTCGCCCTCGCCGCCGGCGCGCTGATCGGCGCCTGCGACATCGACAAGCCGATCGGCGAGCTCGGCCCCTACGAGCCCTGCGAGGGCAAGAAGTGCGGCGACGCCTGCAGCGTGTGCGACCCCGACGACAAGGACTGCGTCGAGACCGCGGACATCAAGGCGTGCGACGCCAAGGGCGCCTGCGTCACCGGCAACCCCGGCGTCTGCGAAGATCAGCCCGGCTGGGACCCGTGCGCGGACAAGGCCTGCGGCGATGGTTGCAACGTGTGCGCCCCCGACGACGAGGACTGCGCCGAGACCGACGTCATCAAGGCCTGCGACGGCGAGGGCCAGTGCGTCCCCGAGACCCCCGACCTGTGCGAGCCCGCGAGCTACGACCCGTGCGCGGGCAAGGACGTGTGCGACTTCTGCACGATCTGCGACCCCGCCGACCCGAACTGCGCCGAGACGCTGGTGGTCAAGAGCTGCGACGAGTCGCTGCAGTGCGTCGTCGGCATCCCCCAGGTGTGCGAGGAGTCCGGGTGGGCCCCGTGCGAGGACAAGCCGTGCGGCGAGCCCTGCACGCAGTGCGACCCCAACGATCCCGATTGCGCCGAAGATGCCGTGATCAAGGCGTGCGACGGCAAGGGCCAGTGCGTCCCCGTCAGCGACGAGCTGTGCGAGTCCCCGGGCTACGACCCGTGCGGCGGCAAGTCCACCTGCGATCAGTGCTCCTTCTGCGACCCCGCCGACCCCGACTGCATCGAGGACGCCGCCGTCAAGGTCTGCGACGAGAACCTGCAGTGCGTCTACCAGCTCCCCGGCATCTGCCAGCCGGCCTACAACGACTGCGAGAACAAGGCCTGCGGCGACGACTGCACGATCTGCGACCCCAACGATCCCGACTGCGCCGAGGACCTGATCTACAAGACCTGCAACAACCTCGGCATCTGCACCCCCGGCCAGCCCGGCGTGTGCAAGTGAGCCGCCCGCGCGGCTGACCAAGAGGCACCCGGCCCCTGGCCCGGTGCCTCTTCGCGTTCGCCGTTCCAGGTTCCGACTACCTGTCCCCTCGACCAGGTACCGTGGGGCGTCCTCCCGTCGCCCATCACCGGTCTCGTAGGGCGACCCTCGCCGCCTGCGACAGTCCGCCCGACACGCACATCACCTGTCTCTTCAGCCAGGTAAATCGCCACCACCACGCCCGCCCTCCGCACCGCACCTGTCTCCTCGGCCAGGTGCCTCGCCACATCCGCGCCCGTCCTCCGCACCGCACCTGTCTCCTCGGCCAGGTGCCTCGCCACCTCCGCGCCCGTCCTCCGCACCGCACCTGTCTCCTCCGCCAGGCGCCTCGCCACCGCCGCGCCCTAACGTGACGCGCCCGGCCGGCGCGATCGCACCGACCCGGCAGCTCCCGGCCGCGCTCGAATGGGCCAGTCTCCGAATCGCGGTCCCGAGCGTCGGCGAGCCGCCGTCGCCGGGCTCGGGACCCTGGTATCCGGCCCTCGCGCACCTGTCCGTCCGGCCATATCACGGCGTTTTAGGGCCCTTCCGCGGTCCTGCGCGGCGTCTGCCGGGTCCGCTTGCGCGCCGCTGGTCAGCGGGCGCATTTTTTGGCACTCCTGCAGACGGTGCTCCTCGCGCTCGCGATCCTGGCCGTCCTCGCGGCCGCGCCGATCGAAGTCGGCACCGACCTCGTCGACGCCGGGAAGCTCGAGACCGGTCTGCGCGCGCGGATCGGTGCGGAGCTCGACGACTGGCAGGTCCGCGTCACGCCGACCGGCCTCGCCGGCCAGGTCCAGGTCTCCATCGCCCGCCGCGACGGTCAGAGCTTCGGCCAGACCGTGCAGCTCGCCGGCAAGACCGTCGAGGATCGCACCCGCGAGCTGGCCGCCGGCATCGCCCTGCTGATCGAGGTCTACCCGCAGCAGCAACCGCCGCCAGCGGCCGCGGGTACGACGACGGCGCCGCCGACGGATTCCCCGGACGGCCAGGAGCCCCGGCCGCCGCCCCCCGCGTCACCCGAGCAGCCCGCACCGCCGCCCCGGCCTGCGCTGCGCGGCTGGCTCGGCCTCGGCCCGCGCATCGAGCTCGGCAGCGGCCTCCCGTACGACGCCGGCGTCGACCTCATGGGCGGCCTCTGGCTCGTGCGCGAGCACGTCCAGCCGATCCTCAGCCTCGGCTTCAGCGGCGGCGCGCACCGCGGGATCTCCGTGCTCCACGGCCGCTTCGGCGCCGGCGCGGCCTTCGGCGCCCCGCTCGGCCCGCGCGATCGCCTCTGGCTCGGCGCCCACGTCCTCGGCCACGCCATGTACATCCACGCCGCCGAGAAGGCCACCGACGCCACCTGGCTGTCCTCGACCGAGATCGGCGGCCTCCTGCAGTACCGCGGCCGTCGCCTCTTCCTCGGCCTGCGCACCGGCGTCGACCTCACCCTCCCGACGGTCTCGATCCGCGGCACCCGCGGCGTCGTCCGGCGGGAGGTCCCGCGCTGGTGCTTCGGCCTGATGGTCGGCGTGGTGTTCGGCTGAACCCCACACCTGGCCTTCCGAGGTCACGTTGGGACATGTTCCAAAGGACATGCCCCATGCGGCATGCCCGATCGGGCATGTCCGAATCGCCACCTCGCTACTCGTGGATCTTCCCGCCCCGGGCCAGCATCTCGACGAACTTGGCGATCTGCCGCTCGCGCGTCTCCGGCTTCTTCGCCGTCTGCAGGCGCCACAGCATCGCGTAGCGGTTGGCCGCGTCGAGCTCGGCGAACGCGGCCTGCGCGGCCGGGTTGCGGGCCAGCGCCGCGGTCAACGCCGCCGGCACCTCGATGCGGCTCGCCGGCGCGTAGGCGGCGTCCCAGCGGCCGTCGGCGCGGGCGCGCTCGACCTCGGCCAGCCCCGAGGGCTGCATCGCCCCGCGCTCGAGCAGCGCCGCCACTCGTTCGCGGTTGACCTGCGACCACAGGCTCCGCGGCCCGCGCGGCGTGAACCGCTGCAACCAGCTGTCCGCGTCGTGGGCCCGCTTCTGGCTGTCGATCCAGCCCCACATCAGCGCCACGTCGACCGCCTCCGAGTAGCTGAGCGAGCGCAGCTGTTTGCCCTTCTTCGCCAGCTGCAGCCACAGTCCCGGCGAGCTGCGGTGGTGCGTCGCCAGCCAGCGCGAGAACGCCTCGGCGTCGGCGAACAGGACGGTGGGCAGCGTCGGCGCGGTCGACATGCCGCGAGCACACCAGGGCCCGGGCCGCCGCGCCAGTCAAAAACGCGCCGCGGCCTACTCGCAGTCCGCGTCCGTCACCTCCGGATCGGGGCACAGCGGCCCCGGCGTCCCGCTCTCGGGCCCGATCGCCCCGCACTCGAGCCACTCGCGCAGCAGCGCCAGCTCCTCCTCCGGGACGATCGCCGCCGGCGGCATCGGCTTCACGTCGGGCGCCGACTGCCAGTCGAGCACGCGCAGCGCGATCACCGGCGCGCGCTCGCTGGTCCCCGCGTGCGTGTCGAAGTTCGCGTTGCACGGCGCGCACGCCCGCTCCGCCGTCGGCAGCTGCGAGTGGTGACAGCCGGTGCACCAGCTGAGCATGAACGGCTCGCCGAAGTTCTCCCACGTCAGCACGCTGTCCTCGCAGGGGTCCGCGCCCATGGTCGTCTCGCCCGCGCTCGACTCGCTCGTAACGGGCTCACCCGTGCTCGTCTCGCCCGTGCTCGTCCCCGTCGACGCGACCTCGGTCGTCGGCGCGTCGGTCGCTGCCGCCGACGTCGCTGCCGTCGTCGACCCGGTGCTCGCGGCCTCGCTCGTCGCCTCGCCCGCGCTCGCCGGATCGCCCGCCTCGCTCGCGCACGCGAGCGTGCATGCGAGCGCCAGCGCCGCGCTACGCGATGAAGCCTTGCATCGGTGCCACATCGGCCAACCACTCCTGCGGATCGATCCCCACCAGCTTCAGCACCCCGGCGGCGAAGTTGTCGTAGCGCAGCGGCACCCCGCCGTCGTCGGCCTTGCCGCTCGTCAGGTTCACGGCGCGCGCGTTGAGCTTGTCGTCGGTAGCCCCGTACGACCCCGGCTTGACCCCCGCGCCGACCACCAGCGCCGACGTCACCGGCCAGTGGTCCTTGCCCGCCGTGTTGCCGGGCCCGTTGAGCTTCGGCGTGCGGCCCATCTCCGACATCACCACCACCGCCGTCGACCCGAGCAGCCCCGTCTCGGTCAGTCGTTGCATGAGCAGCGACAGGTCGCCGAACAGCTCGTCTTGATTCGAGCCCTGGTCGGCGATGTTGTCGTGCGTGTCCCAGTCGAGCCGCGAGTCGAGGTAGATCGAGCGCGACGTCCCGAGCTGCAGCAGCGTCAGCGCGAGCTCGATCTGGCCCGAGAGCGCCGCGGCGCCGCCGAGCGGCAGCTTCTGCAGCTCCGGGATCTCCCGCAGCGCGTCGGCCCGGCCGAAGCAGTCGCGGTAGTCCTGCAGCCGGCGCGCGTTGTCGCCGAGCGCCGCCCGCCCCTCGCCGAGCCGCTGCGCGCGCGCGTCGAGCCAGCTCTGGATCTGCGCCGACTCGTCGTTCGTCGGCACCAGCAGCGGCGTGTCCGCGTAGTCGACCGCCGTCGCCGGCGCGTACGCCTTCTTGCGGTCGAGCAGCGTCACCACCTGGTTGCGGTTGCCGAGCCGGCCCATCTGCGCCGCGTAGGCCCCCGCGTAGGCGCCCCCGCCGATGTCCGCGTACGGCAGCGGCAGCCCCGTCCCGTTGCTCACCGCCGTCATCGCCCCGACGTCCGGGTTCAGCTCCGTGCGCGTCCCCGTCATCATGCGCACGTGGCAGGCGAAGTGCGCGATCGATCCGACGTCGATCCCGCGGACCACCGCGCACTGACCGGCCCACTCGCCGAAGAACGCCTCGATGTTCGGCCGCCCCGGCGCGATGAGGATCGGCGTCTTGCCGCCGTGGAAGTCGGCGATCGTGCCGTCGGGCGGCGAGTCGACGTCGCCCGACTGTTTCGGGTCGATCGACCACACCGGGTCCCAGCCGCCGCGGGCGAACACCACGATCAGGTTGGCCGTCGCGGCCGCGCTGGCACCGCGCGGCAGCGCGAGCAGGCCGAGCCCTCCGAGCCCGGCGCCGATGAAGCTGCGTCGTGTCAGTTGCATGTCTGCGGCTCCTCTCAGAAGAAGACGACCCGGTTGTCCTGGAACATCGCGGTCAGCAGGATCTTCCACCGCTGCCGCGCCACCCCGCTCACCGCGCTCCACAGCGCGAACGACTCGTCGACCTCGGCGCTGTCCGGCGCGACCAGCTCGCCGAGCACCCGCGCGTGCAGCTCCGCGATCTGGGCCCGCACCGCCGCCGTCTCGGCGTCTTCGTCGACCAGCCCGAGCAGCTTGCGATTGGCCTTCTCGGCCGTAGCGAAGTCGCGGTCGACCACGTACCCCGCCGCCTCGGACGCCAGCGCCTGGACCACCAGCGTGCGCGTCGGGTTGAACGTCCACGTCGGCTGCGTGATCGAGTAGCCGTCGATCCCGCCGGCCATCGCCCGATAGCCCCAGCCGTCGCTGTTCAGCAGCGGGAACTCGCCGTGGACGTCGCCCGGCTGGCGCATCCCGATCCAGCGGAACCCGGTCAGATCGGCGAACAGCCGCTCGAGCTGCTCCGGCCGCGCCACCTTGAGCCCGACCACCGCATCGGCCTCGGCCGGCGTCTCGGCGTGGGACGCCCGGAACTCGTCCGACAGCACGATCGCGCGGGCCAGCGCGCGCACGTCGAGCCGGTCCTCGACGTGGAACGCCGCGTCGAGCTCGTCGACCAGCGCGAACGGCACCGCCTCGAGGTCGACCTGCGCCATGTAGCTGTAGAAGCGCCGCGCCGCGCACTGCGAGAAGCGCGGGTCGGCGGCCACGTGCTCGCCGAGCGTGTCGAGGTGACCGTCGGGCGTCGGCGCCCCGTAGTACCCCGGCGCGCGCCCGGTCGTCTTCTTCCACGCCGTCTCCTGCGTCTTCACGTACTCCTCGGTCGGGAAGCAGAGGTGCTCCTTGCCGGCCAGGCACTCGCCCGTCATCGGGTCGTACGCCTGCGCGATCCCGGCCCGGCCCCGCGACTGCGCGCCCCAGAAGTAGCTCGCCAGCGGGTCCAGCGTCTGGTGGCAGCTGACGCAGCCGGGGTTGCTCTGCAGCGCGTTCTGCAGCGCCTCGACGTCGGAGAAGTCGACCGGCGGGAACGGCGGCAGGTCGCGCGTCAGGAAGTCCTCGCACAGGAACACCCGCGCCACCAGGTTCGCGCGCACCCGCTGGTAGTTGTTGCCGTTGGCCCGGTGGCGGTGCCACAGCGCCGAGCTGGCCAGCACTCCGCCGCCCTGCGGCCGCTCGTCGTCGTAGTGGACCATCTGCCACGCCTCGGGCGCGTCCGGGTCGTAGCCGGCCACGTGCCACGCCGCCGCGCCAACCTGGTTCACGTACACCTCGTCGGTCGTGACGATCTCGGTGAACGAGCGCAGCGGATCCCGCACCACCGCCGCGATCAGCTCGAGCGGCTCCTCCGGCACCGACGCCAGGTACGTCGCGTCGTCGAGCCCGAGCAGCGGCCCCGCGTACGGCAGCATGCTCTGGCCCAGCTGCGCGCGCATCAGCAGCGCCTCGGCGTACATGTCCTTGACCGTCTGGGCGAACAGCTCGCTCTCGAGGTACGCGTCGACGATCGCCGGCAGCGTCGCCGGATCCTCGGCCACCTGCGTCAGCTCGGCCAGCGACGGCCGCGTCCCTCGCAGCGCCATCGAGATCCGGATCAGGTGATCGGTCGCCGACAGGGGCACCGTCTCCGGCGGCTCGACCGGCTCCCCGGTCGTCGACGTCGAAGTCGCCGGCTCACCCGTCGTCGACGCCGCCGTCGTCGGCGACCCGGTCGTCGGCGCCTCGCCGGTCGAGGTCGTCGTGGCCGCGTCGGTCGTCGCGGCGGTGGCGGTCGCGTCGGTGGTGTCGCCGGACGAATCACCACACCCTGCGATCACGCCGATCGCACAAAGAGAGGCCAGGACACGCATCGTGAGGGCGCCTTTCACGGTGAAGCCGTTGGGGGTGGTCCGCGACTGCGCGCACGCGCGAGGCCGCGAGACGGAGCGAGCGCGGCCCCTTCAGCACGGCGCGTACCACCACGAAGCCCGCGAGATGGTTGCCGTTGCGTCGTCGATCGGCGCGCCACCTTGACTCGAGCCCATGTCTGCCAGTCCACCTCCGCACCGGCGCTCCGCCTCGCCTGCGGCCTCCACGAGCGAAGTGCGATGCGGCTCGCTCCCGCGCCCACCGCGACCTCGCGGTTGCGACTCGACCCCCCGGGCACGGCCGCGGATGCACGCCTCCGCGAGGAGTGATGATCCACCCCGCGAGCTTCTCCGGCTCCCCTCGGGCCCGCGAAAACGCGACCACCTCGCACGCGCCCACGAGCGACGCCCGCCATTTCGCGCCGGGCTCACGCCGCGAGGTCGTGCGCGCGGCCGATGCCGTGCGGCCCCAGCCGCCGCCCTCGCGCCGCGTCCCCGCGATCGCGCGCAGCATCGACCCACCGCAGCCGCGCGGCGCATCGCCGGTCCTGTCCGGCGCCCCGCATCGCAGCGAACGAACCGGTCGAGCTCGCTCGCGGCGAGTTCGCGCAAGGGTGACCCCGACGCGCACGCTGCTGCGCCCTGGCGAGCCCCGCGTGTTTCTCTTAAAAACTCGCCGCCATGCGTCTTCACTCGCTCGCCCTCGCCTGTCTCGCCGCGACCTTCGCCTGCACCCCCGACGACGAAGAGGCCCCCGCCGTCGAGGTGCGCGAGGGCACCGAGCTGCCCGCCGACATTCAGCCGGCCCTGCTCGAGTTCCGCGACAACTGGACGATCGTCAACAGCGGCGGCCCGCTGGTGGCAGGCAACACCGTCCTGGTCGGCTACGACGACGACCGCCTGACTGACTGTCGCGGCGACCAGAACGGCAAGCCCGCGTGGTCGATCACCGGCTATCACCAGCTCGACGGCGGCGACGTCGGCAGCTTCGAGGCCGGCGGCTACTCGCCCTCCCAGGGCACCGAGCCGCCGGTCTTCACCCTCGAGGACTCCGGCGACCTGGCGATGTGGTTCCACAACACCAGCGTGTGGGGCTGCTCCGCCTACGACTCCAACTACGGCGCCAACTGGCACTTCGGCATCGGCGCCAGCCTGTCCTTCAAGACAGATTGGGTCACCGAGGCGCTCGGCACCCCGCGCGCCGGCGCCCCGCTGGTGATCGCCTACGACCCGGCGCGCCTGCCCGACTGCCGCGGCACCAAGTACGGCCACGACGCCTGGAACATCCGCGTCCACTACCGCTTCGACGGCGGCCCGGCCCAGTACGCGCTCCTCACCGCCCCCCAGAGCAACCTCCAGGTCCCCTGGCCGGCCGTGCTCGACGTGCCCGCCGGCGCCGGCGAGGTCGAGCTGGGTTCGAGAACCAGGACTACTACGGCTGCAAGGCCTGGGACTCGCAGTTCGGCGCCAACTACCACTTCGACCTCGAGTGAGCCGCGCGCGGCGGATGGCGCTCACGACATGTCGCCGAGGACATGCCGCGAGCGCCATGTCTCGACGGACATGTCCTGAAGTCGCCTCTCGCCGGCCCCGGCCGACTCGGACGCTCACCCGAGCAGGCGATCCACCTGCGCCTGCGCGGCGGCGAAACCCTGCGCCCGCGTCGCCTCGTCGTGCGCCGTCGCCTCGACCGTGATCACCTCCACGCGCGTGATGCCGATGAAGCCGAGGATCGCCCGCAGATAGGGCGTCTCGAAGTCGTCGACCCGCGCCGACGTCACCCCGCCGCGCGCGATCACGAGCGACGCCGACATCACGCCGAGCAGCCCGACCGGGCGACGGTCGCGGGTCACGAACGTGTGCCCCTCGCGGACCACGTGATCGATCCACGCCTTGAGCACTGACGGCAGCGATTGATTGTAGAGCGGGCTGCTGACGAGCAGGTGGTCGGCCGCGCGGAGCTCGGCGATCAGCGCGTCCGACAGCGCCACGCCGGCCGGCGGTTCGACGCCCACCGGCGCCCCATAGAACGCCGCGATCGTCGGTCCGTCGATGTGCGGCACCGGGCGCCGCGCGAGGTCGCGGACGATCACGCGCGCCCCCGGGTGCGCCGCCGTCCAGCGCGCTTGAAAGTGATCCGCGAGCCGCCGCGAGCTCGAGCCCTCGAAGCGGGCGCTGGCGTCGATCCTGAGCAAGGTCGTCATGGGTCGTCCTGCCTCCAAGACCCGCCGGCCCGGCGCGACGTGACCGCCTCCGCAAGTTCTAGAGGGTGTCTCGGGCGCGGCGAGCTCGCGCGAGGCGACGGCAGCGCGGGCGCACGACCATCCGCGAGCGCAGCCATCGCGCCGTCCCTCGCGCGCGACGGGCTCGCGCGAGGCGACGGCCGCGCGGGGGCACGACCATCCGCGAGCGCAGCCATCGCGCCGTGCCTCGCGCGGCGAGCTCGCGCGAGGCGACGGCTGCGCGGACGCACGATCATCCGCTCAGCGATCGCGCCGTGCCTCGCGCGCGACGGGCTCGCGCGACACGACGGCAGCGCGGGCGCCTCGTCATTGCGCTCGCGCAGCCATCGCGCGCCCGCCGGTCACCTCGCCGGCGCCCCGCGCCCGGCTCAGTGCGGCGCCGGCGAGCCGCACGCGATCCACTGCGCCAGCCGCTCGCGGTCGGCTGCGGGCACCAGCCCCGCCGGCGGCATCGGCGACGCGGCCGCGTCGGGGTCGACCGCGATCGCGTGCGCCTCCGTCACCGCGCGCTCGTACACCAGCCGCTCGAACGGCTTGTAGAGCGCGTACGTGTCGAAGTCGACCGCCTGCGGCGCGCCCTGGCGGGCGTCCTCGGCCAGCGCGCTGCTGTGGCAGCCCGTGCACCACGTCAGCAAGAAACCCGCCCCGAAGCTGCGCCACGTCAGCACGTTCTCGGGCGGGCACGGCGGCAGCGGCGGCCCGCCGGGGGCCGTCGGCGACGGCGACGACGGCACCACCTTCGCTTGCTTCGCCTGCTCGGCCTTCTCCTGCTTCGCCTGCTTCGCCTGCTTCGCCTTCGCTTGCTTCCCGCCGGCCTTCTTGCGCCCGTCGGGCAGCATGGCCTCGCCGCGCGCGATCTTCCCCGCCTTCTTCTTCTCGGCCTTCGCCTGCTTGCGCGCCGCCTTCTCCGCCGCCGTCGCCGGCGCCGCCATCGGCGACGCCATCGCCTCCGGCGCCGCCTCGCGCACCACCGGGTCGCACGCCAGCGCCGCGATCACCACCAACCCCACGTCACGCAAACGGCCCACGAAACGGCTCCGCGTTGGCGATCCAGCGCCCGGAAGGGGCCCCGAGGTGCTCCAGCAGCCCCGCGGCGAAGTTGTCGAATTGCAGCAGGCGCCCGCTGTCGGTCGGCGCACCGTCGTCCATGCGCACCCGCATCGCCCCCAGCTTGTCGTCGGTCGCCCCGTACACCCCGGCCCGCACCCCGCCGCCGAACAGCAGCGCGCTCGTCAGCGGCCAGTGGTCCTTGCCCGGCTCCGGCTGGCTGTTGAGCTTCGGCGTGCGCGTGAACTCCGACAGCACCGCCACGGTCGTGCGCGCCAGCAGCCCTGCCTCCTCGAGCCGGCGCGCGATCGTCCCCAGCTTCGCGAACAGCTGCTCGTGCGCCGTCCCCTGGTCGGCGATCGAGTCGTGCGTGTCCCAGTCGAGGCGCGAGTCGAGGAACGCCGCCGCCGACACCCCGCCCTTGAACATCGCCACCGCCAGCTCGCCCTGCTGGGCCAGCGACGTCGCCGTGCCGACCGCCATCGCCCGCAGCTGCGGATCGCGGCGCAGCGCCTCGGCGCGGTCGAGGCTCGCGCGGAAGCCCGCCAGCGTCTGCGCCTCCGGACCCGACTTGCCCTGCTGCTCCGCGTCGGCGCGCCCCGCCACGAACTTCGCCAGCGCCGCCTGCTCCGCCTCCGTGAACTCGAAGCCCGGCTGCGTCTTGCCCTTCGCCGCGGCGCGGAACGCCTTGGCCCGGTTGAGCAGCGTCACCAGCTGATTGGTGTTGCCGACCCGGCCCATGAAGCTCGCCAGGGGCCCCGCGTACGCGCCCCCGCCGAGGTCGACGTACGGCAGCGCCAGCCCGGGCTGCCGCCCCGCCGTCTCGGCGGCGAAGATCGCCGCCACGTCGGGGTTCCGCTCGCTGCGCGTGCCCGTCAAGATCCGGACCCGGCTCGGCACGTGGGCCACCGAGCCGATCCAGATCCCGTTGACGATCGCCGCGCGCGGCGCATGGGCGTCGAAGAACGCGCGGATGCTCGGCCGCTCGGCGCTGGTCAGCGCGCGCACGCCCGACGGCCAGCGCGTCACCTCGCCGGTCGGCACGTCGCAGCCGGGCGGCGCCTTCGGGTCGAGGCAGAACGTCACGTCCCACGCCCCGCGGGCGAACACCACCAGCAAGAAGCGCGGCTCCGCCGGCGCCGCGCGGCTGGCCTTCGGGACAGCCAGCGCCCCGAGCCCGGCCGCCGTGGTGACGAGGAAGTGTCGACGCGACGCGCTCATGCTCCTCCTCAGTGGAACGCCACCCGTGGGTCTTGCAGCAGCGCCGCGAGCACGAGGATCCACCCGCGCCGCCCGTCGCCCGCCGCCTGGTACAGCGCGTAGCTCGCGTCGACCTCGGGCCCGCGCTCGGCCGCCGGCGCCGCCAGCACGCGCTCGTGCAGGCGCGCCAGCTGGCCCGCACCGCCGGCTCCGCCGCCTCGCCGTCGTCGACCTCCGTGAACAGCCGCCGCTCGCCGCGCCCGCGCGCGAACTCCTGCTCGACCGCGAACGCGGCCGCCTCCGTCGCCAGCGTCTGCAGCACCAGCGTGCGCGTCGGCGAGTAGGCGAAGCTCGGCTCCGTGATCTGGAACCCCTCGACCCCGCCGGCCATCGCGCGGTAGCCGAACTGGTCGGTCCCCATCAGGTCGACCTCGCCGAACCGCTCCGCCGCCTTCGCGCCCTTGCCCGGGTGCGCCTTCCACTCGAACCCCGTCAGGTCGGCGACCAGGCGCGCCAGCTGCTCCGGCCGCGTCGTCTTGCGGCCTGCGATCCCCTCCGCCGGCGAGCCCACGCGCGCGCGCGGCCCGGAAGTCGTCGGACATCACGATCGCCTTGACCAGCGGCTTGACGCGCACGCCCGCGTCGATCAGCGCGTCTTGCAGCGACACCGCCGTCGCGTCGGGCACCTCGTTCCAGCCGACCTGCATGAAGTAGCCGTAGAACCGACGGGCCACGCACATCGAGAACCGCGGGTCGTCCGCGATCTGCCGCGCCAGCGAGCGCAGGTCCTCGCTCGGCAGCCCGAAGTAGCCCGGCGGCCGCCCCGTCTTGCCGCGCCACTGCTTGGCCAGCTGCGGCTTGTACTCGCGCAGCGGGTAGCACAGCCCGCGCTCCTCCTTCACGCACGCGCCGTCGCTCGCGTACGAGCGGCGCACCTGGCCCGGCGCCACGCGCACGAACCCGAACAGGTGGCTCGCCAGCGGGTCGAGCGTCTGATGGCAGCTCACGCACCCCGGGTCGTCGACCAGGGCGTTCTTCACGGCTGTCTCATCGGACAGGTCGATGTCGTTGAACAGCGGCACGTCGCGATCGAGGAACCCGCTGCACAGCAGCGCGTCGGCGATCACGTGCGCCTGGCCGCGGTGGAGGTTGGTCCCGTTCGACGGGTGACGCAGCCACAGCGCCCCGCTCGACAGGATGCCCGCCATCGGCTGCTCCGAGTCCCACGCGACCTTGTGCCAGCCCTCCGGCGGCGGGTCCTCGCCGGGCGGCAGCGTCGTCCCGCCCCAGGCCTTCAGCCCGAGGTCGCTGGCGATCGTGTAGTCGGCCGTGACGATCTCGCTGAACGGCCGGTCGCGGCGCACCACGTGCTCGATCAGCCGCAGCGGCTCCTCCGACACCTCGCGCACCCAGTCGGCGTCGCTGCCCGCGCCCGCCAGCGGGCCCAGCCGCGGCAGCACGAACCGGCCCTCGACCCGCAGCAGCAGGATCTCGTGCCACATGTCGCGCACCACCGCGCCGAACTCCGGCGCGTCGAGGTAGCGATCGACGATCGAACCGAGCGCCGCCGGGTCGCGCCGCACCGCCGCGATCTCGTCCTCGCTCGGGCGTCGGCCGGCCAACACCAGCGCGACGCGGACCAGGTGCTCGACCGGCGCCAGCAGCTCGAGGTCACCCGTCGGCGCCAGCGGCCGGAGCTGCGCGAACGGCCGGCTCGTCGCCGTCGGCGGCGGCGGCTCACTCGGCCGCACGGCCTCCACGGTCGCCGCGCGCCGCGGCTCGCGGGCGCACCCGAGCAGCGACAGACCGATCAGCAGTGACATCGTCGCGCGCATCGTCAGCACTCGAGGGGTAGCACGAACTCGCGCCCGTGCGGCCCGCGGACGGTCACCTCGTCGGCGCCGTCGTACTCCCACGCCAGCGCCTGCCCGTTGCCCCACGCGATCTGGACCTCGCCGGCGCGCGGGCACTGATCGCCGCAGATCTCGACCGCCTGCGCGCCGACGCTGATCGCCAGCGCGTCGACCGTGAACTCGGCCCCCAGCTCGGCGTGCACGCACCCGTCCTTGCGCGTCCACGCCAGCTCGTGGCGCAGGTGCAGCTCGCGGTCCTGCTTGTCGGTCAGCTCGACCTCCGCGGTGTAGGTGCGCGGCGTCCCGGGCGTGCTCGGGATCCGCAGCGTCGACGTCGCCGCGCGCACCCGCGACTTGCCGATCGTCAGCGCGTCGAGCTGCGTCGTGTAGCGGGTCGCCACCACGCACTCGGCCCCGTCGCACAGCCCGGCCTCGGTCGTCAGCTCGATGCGCAGCCCGCCGTCGACCAGCACCCCGCGGTAGCGGCAGCGATCGAACTGCAGGTCGAGGAAGGTCTTCTTGTCGGTCGTCAGCGCCACGCACTTCGGGTCGGCGAGCGCCTGGTCGAGCCCGCCGCGGACCTGCTCGATGACCTTCTGCGGCGCCAGGGCCAGCGACACCCCGGCCAGGTTCACCGGCCCGAGCAGGCCGTCGTAGAGGCTCAGCGTCGCCGAGTTGGCGTCGAGCGCCGCCAGGGTCACGCGCGCCACCGGCTCGTCCTCCGGCTCGTCGGTCGCGTCGGGATCGCAGCCCGTCGCCAGCACGAACGCCAGCGCCGTCGCGCCCCGTGCTCGCCTGTGACGCGCCCGCACGCCCATCAACTTACCGCAGCCCGCCGCGCCTCGCCACATCGCGCCCTCACGGCAGGTCGTCGATCATCTGCAGGTAGCCGAGGCACATCTCGTCCTGCGTGCCTTCGCCCCACGTCACCTCGACCGGCGGGCCCATCCCCTGCGCGGCGCGGTGCTCGGCGGTGTTGTCGTAGACGCAGCGGATCCGCACCTCCTCGCCGGCGGCCACCCGGATCGGCTCGACCAGCGCGTAGTTGCCCTGCCAGTGGAAGTCCCAGCGCGGGATCTCGAGGATCGTCCGCTCGCCCTCCGCCCCCACCAGGCTCAGCGAGAACGCGGTGCCCAGCAGGTGCATGTGACCCGCGACGCCGACGATGTACGCGTCGCCGTCGGGGTACTTCTGAGTCGTCACCCGCGCGCTCATCACCTTCTCGACGACGATGTCCTTCTCCTCGGGCGGCAGCGTGAAGGACGGCCACGGGTACCCCTGCGTGCGCAGCAGCTGCAGGCTCGCCGCCTGCTCCGGCGGCGCGAACGCGATGTCGAGGCGCGTGCGATCGGGGTCGGTCCCGCCGCCGAGGTTGTAGTGGATCTGCACCACCAGCAGCGAGCCCGCCGGCACCTCCACGCCGGTGCCCGGCGGGTAGTTCGCGGCCGTCACGCCCGGCACCCAGCCCCCGAGCGCCCCCACGGGCGTCGCCCCCGGGATGTTGCTGTAGCCGCCGAAGCACGACCAGCCGTCCTCCGGCGTCTCGGCGTCGACCGCCTGGATCGCCGCCAGGCTGTCGGCCGTGAACAGCGTGCTCAGCACGTGATGCACCGTCTTGCGGTTGCCCGGCGTGTACTGATAGCCGAGCGCCACCCGATCTTCCGTCACCCCGAGGTCGATCACGAAGCAGTGGTAGTCGTCGCTGAGCGAGTCGTCGGGCACGTAGTCGGTGCCGATGTCGGTCGCCAGGTCGACCGACGGCAGCACCATCGTCTCCGGCTCGCGCAGCGGCGCCGGGTCGTTCGGATCGCCCTCCGGCGCCCCCGCCTCGACCCACGCCGCCAGCAGCTCGCGCTCCGCCTCCGGCAGGCTGCGGTCGTGCTCGAGCGGCGGCGTCGACCCGCCCGGGGGCCACGGCGGCATCGTCCCGGCCTCGACCGACGCCAGCATCACGGGCGCGAACATCGACGCCTCGGCGTAGCTCGCCAGCGCGAACGGGGCCGCCCCGCCGGTCACGTGACAGCCGACGCAGCGCTGGTTCAGCATCGGCGCGACGTCTTGATAGTACGTCGGCCCGACCTCGGCCCCGGCCGTGGTGGTCGGCTCGCCGGCGCTCCCGGTCGAGGACGCCTCGCCGGTCGACTCGCCGGTGCCGGCCTTGGTGGTGCCGGCGCCCTCCTCGCCGCACGCGACGAGCACGCCAGAGATCATCAGAGCAGCGGAGAATCGCGGATCCTCGTCATCACGCCGCTCCCTCAAGCACGCCGCGTGCCCGCGCTACCTCCCCGAGATCACAGCCGTCTTCGCGAAGACGACGGTCCCCCTCGACTCGAGTCGAGGGCCGCCGCTCACGGTCCGCCGGCCTCGGCGTCGCCCCGCGTCGCATGTCCTTCAGGACATGTCCCATCGACCACCGCGCCGCACCCGACCGCGCGCCCGGGCCCGCCACGATGGACTCGAGTCGAGGGCGCACGATCGCCCCATGTCAAAATGTCCGAAAGGACATGTCCCGAAGAACACCTCCGCGTCCCCGATGGACTCGAGTCGAGAGCGCAACCTCTCGTGCCCATCCCGCCTGCTCCGCCCGCGCATGTCTCATCCTCGCCCGACCCGCGCGCATGCCTGGCCGCCGCACGACCTGCCCTTCGGGACAGCTCCGCCTCGCCTCACGGGCAGAACGGCGGCACCGAGTCGGGGCAGATCGCCGGCCCGCAGCGCAGCGCCACCGGCAGCGCGTCGCCCTCGACGTCGGCGATGTCCGCGAACCCGCACAGCTCGCGGTCGTCCTCGCCGCAGCCGAGGCGGTCGTGACCGAGCACGGCGATCTGGCGCGTCTCCGCGAGCGGCGCGTCGATCAGCGGCTGCATCGCCGCGCGCAGGGCCGCCTCGAGCGCCGCCACCGTCGTCACCGCGTCGAGCGTCACGCAGCGGCGCGCCAGCGTGCACAGGGCCCCGTCGTCGACCCCGTAGACCTCGACCGACACGCTCGCCAGCGCCGTCAGCCGCGCCGGCGTGCACGACGCGTCGTCGACCAGCGTCAGCGCGACCTCCTCGTCCTCCGCCGCCGGGCAGCCGGTGAGCGCGAGCAGGAGGCCGAGGCGCGCGAGCATCGTCCGCATAGGCGACCGCTACCGCACCACCAGCTGCAGCCGCGCCTCCGGCGGCTCGCGCAGCCCCAGCCCCAGCCCGAGCCCCAGCGCCAGGCTGCCGACCGCCGCGCCGGCCAGCCCGGCCCACAGCCCCGTGCGCCGGCGCGGCTCGTCGGCCTTGCGCGGCCCCGGGCCCGCCTCCGCGAGCGCCTGCCGGACCGCCCCTGCCGCCGAGTCCGCCCGCGCCACGCGCCGCGGCTGCCCGTCGACCACGCGGCGGGCCACGAACTGTCCGTCGGCCGCCTCGACCCACACCACCTCGCGCGTGCCCGCGAACCGCTGCACCGCCGCGCGGGCGCTCGCCGACGTCGGCACCAGCGCGCCGGCGACCCACCACGGCCCCAGCCCCCCGGGCGCCTCGGGCAACGCCGCCGCGATCGTCTCCCCCTCGACCACCCGCGCCGACGCCTCGTGGCCCGGCGCGTCGACGCGGACCGCGTGCAGCCCCGGGCGCAGCCCCGCCTCGACCACCAGCGGCCGACAGTCGACCGCCACCCGGGCGTCGCGCGGCGACACCTCGACCTGCACCGGCCGCGCCGGCCGACGGGCCGCGGCGTCGACCGCCTGCACGAACGCCAGCCCGACGTCGGGCCCGTACAGCCCGCTCAGCGGCCGCCGCTCGGCGTCGACGGCCCACGCCAGGGCGAACCTCGCCGCCGCTCGCTCCGCGTCGCCCGGACCCTTCCGCGTCGCGTACGCGAGCCCCGTCTGGAACTCGACCTCCCACAGCGTCGCGCTGCACAGCGGCCCCGGGGGCAGC
The DNA here is from genome assembly GCF_026626665.1 of Nannocystis pusilla. Taxonomy (GTDB): domain Bacteria; phylum Myxococcota_A; class Polyangia; order Nannocystales; family Nannocystaceae; genus Nannocystis; species Nannocystis pusilla. The sequence continues at coordinate 2,201,700 of NZ_JAPNKE010000002.1, read as the reverse complement.
GCCGCGATCGCCTCCGCCTCCGCGCGCGCCAGCGCCGACAGCATCTCGTCCGGCTGCTGCGCCAGGTAGCTCGCGCGCGCGGCCGCCAGCCCTGCTCGACCCTCGCCAGCGCCGCGCGCACGGCCGCCCGCGCCGCCGCGTCCTCCTGCTCGAGCCGCGGGCGCAGCGATCCGAACGCGCGCGGCCGCAGCCCCGCGGCCCGCACCGCCTCGTCCGCGCCCTCGATCGGCGTGTCGGGAGCGAGCGGCCACACCGTGACCTCGCCCGCGGGGGCCGCATCCGCGGGCCGCGGCCCCGCCATCACCGCCGCGATCGCCAACCCGCGCGCGCGAGCCGAGTGGAGCTGTCGCGGTGCCGTATCATGAGGCGGTGAGCGAGGCCAGGCGTCTGGGCCGATACGTCGTCGGCGAACGGCTCGGGAGCGGCGGGCTCGGCGAAGTGTATCTGGCCCACGTCGACGGTGCCAAGGGCTTTCGCAAGCGCCTCGTGGTCAAGCAGGTCCGCCGCGAGCTCGCGCGCCGGGCCGACGTCGCGCCGCTCCTGCTCGCCGAGGCCGAGGTCGTGCAGCGCCTCGCCCACGGCAACATCGTGCAGCTCCTCGACGTCGGCGTCGACGACGGCGCGCCCTACCTGGTGATGGAGCACGTCGACGGCGTCTCGCTGGCCGAGCTCGCCTGCGACCTCGAGCGACGCGGCGCCGGCCTCGAGATCGCGGCCGCCTTGTTCGTCGTCGAGTCGGTCAGCGCCGCGCTCGCGCACGCCCACGCCGCGCGCGACGGCGACGATCGCCCGCTCGGCCTGGTCCACCGCGACGTCACCCCGGCCAACATCCTCGTCTCGCGCGACGGCGTGGTGAAGCTGACCGACTTCGGCATCGCCGCCGTGACCGCGGCCGCGCGCGACGTCGGCCCCGGCCCGGGCACGCCCGGCTACGCCGCCCCCGAGCAGCTCGCCGGCGGGCCCGTCGACGCCCGCGCCGACGTCTACGCCCTCGGCGTCGTCCTCGGCCAGCTCCTCCCCGCCGGCGACGACCTCGACGGCCTGCGCTCGATCGCCGCCCGGGCCGCCGCCGCCGCGCCCGACGAGCGCTTCCCCGACGTCGCCCGCTTCGCCGCCGCGCTCGAGCAGTGGCGAGCCGCGCGGAGGATCCCCCGCGATCCGGGCGAGCTCGCGGCCCGCGTGCGCGACCTGCTGCAGCGCCGCGACCACGTCGCCCGCCACGTCGGCGCCGCCCTCGACCAGCGCCTGCGCCCGCCCCGGACCGCCGCGCTCCCGGCCCCCCGCGCGCGCCGGCGCCCGCTGCCGTGGCCCGTCGACGCCGCCGCGGTGGTCGTCCTCGCCGGCCTGGCGTGGTTTGCGACCCGGGCCCCCGAATCACCTGTCCTCGAGGACAGCCCCACGGCCAGCGCGTCACCTGTCCCTGGGGACACCTCGCCACCCGCCTCACCTGTCCCCGGGGACACCTCACCACCCGCCGCACCTGTCCCCGCGGACGACTCACTGCCCACATCACCTGTCCCCCGGGACACCTCGCCATCCGCCGCACCTGTCCCCGGCGACACCACCTCACCCGTCCCGAGTAACACCTCGCCAGCCGCCGCACCTGTACCCGGGGGCACCTCCACCCCCGCTTCATCTGCCCCCGACGCTTCGCCCCGCGCAGCACCTGTCCCCGAGGACACCTCGACTCCCACTTCACCTGCCCCCGCTTCTTCGCCCCGCGCCGCACATGTCCCCGAGGACAGCACCGCTACGACCTCCGCTCGCCCCGCGCGCGGCCGCCTGCTCGTCAACCTCGTCCCGTGGGCCGAGGTCCGCGTCGACGGCGGTCCTGCGCGGCGCACCCCGGTCGACCTCGATCTCGCCGCGGGCCGGCACACCCTCGAGCTGAGCAACCCCGAGCTCGGCCAGCGGCGCACCCGCGCCGTCACGATCACCCGCGGCGCCGTCACGCGCGTCACCGACTGGTAGCCGACACGAGCCATGGAACCCTCCACCCCGCACACCCAGCAGATCCGCGACGAACGCGGCGGCCTCAGCCTCCTCCGCACCCCCTTGCGGATCACCGTCCTCGCCGGGCCCGATCGCAAGCTCACCCGCGAATTCACCGGCGACCGCCTCGTCATCGGCACCCACGAGAGCTGCGATCTCGTGCTCGGCGATCCCACCGTCTCGCGCCAGCACCTCGAGATCACCCTCGTCCCCCGCGGCTGGGCCCTGCACGACCTCGACTCGCGCAACGGCACCTTCATCGGCGACGTGCGCGTCGGCGAGGTCGTCGTCGACCGCGACACCCGCGTGCGGGTCGGCGGCACCGAGCTGCGGCTGCAGCCGCTGCGCAGCCCCGTCGCCGTCCCGCTGCCCGCCGGCGACGGCTTCGGTCCGCTGCTCGGCCGCAGCCCGGCCATGCGCCGCGTGTTCGAGGTCCTCGGCCGCGTCGCCGCCAGCGACGCCACCGTCCTCATCACCGGCGAGTCGGGCACCGGCAAGGAGGTCGCCGCGCGGGCGCTCCACGACGCCAGCGCGCGCCGCGATCGCCCGTTCGTCGTCGTCGACTGCGGCGGCCTGCCGGCCAACCTGATCGAGAGCGAGCTCTACGGCCACCAGCGCGGCGCCTTCACCGGCGCCACCGCTCCGCGCGACGGCGCCTTCGTCACCGCCGACGGCGGTACCCTCTTCCTCGACGAGGTCGGCGAGCTCCCGCTCGAGCTGCAGACCCGCCTGCTCGGCGCGCTCGAGCGGCGGCAGGTCCAGCCGCTCGGCGCCAGCCGCCCGCGCAGCGTCGACGTGCGCGTCATCGCGGCCACCAACCGCGACCTGCGCAAGGAGGTCAACCGCGGCGGCTTCCGCACCGACCTCTACTTCCGCCTCGCCGTCGTCAGCGTCCATCTCCCGCCGCTGCGCGAGCACCCCGAGGACATCCCGCAGTACGTCGCCGCCATGCTCGCCGAGTGGGCCGAGGCCGGCTCGCAGCTCGCCGTCGACCCCGAGACCGTCGCCCGCCTGCAGGCCCAGCCGTGGCCCGGCAACGTCCGCGAGCTCCGCAACACCATCGAGCGCGCCGTCCTCCTCGGCGAGCTGTCTGCCGCCCCGCCCCCCGCCTCCGCCGAGCCCGAGCCCGCCGCCGCGCCCCAGCCCGCCTCCGCCGCGCTCGTCGCCGATCCGGCGATCCCGTTCAAGGTCGGCAAGGCCCTGCTCGTCGAACAATACGAGCGCAGCTACATCACCGCGCTGATGCAGCGCTGGGACCAGAACATCACCCGCGCCACCCGGGCCGCCGAGATCGATCGCGTCTACATGCTCCGCCTGCTCGACAAGTACGGCCTCCGCCCCGGCCGCAAGAACGGCTGACAGGTCCTTCGGGGCATGTCGTAAAGAGCATGCCCTCCACAACATGTCCATGTGTCCATGTCCATCAGAGCATGCTCATGCTCCGTCACTCCCAGCCGTACGCGTCGACCGCCGCCTTGAAGCGCGCCACGTGCTCCTCCTGCAGCGTCGCCAGCTTGGCCAGCGCCGCCTCGCCGAGCGGGTCGAGCACATTTAAAAAGTCTTCGCCGGCGGGCGCGGTCTTCCAGTCGTTCTCGACGAAGATCACCCCGGCCTCGCCGGCCTGGGCCAGCGCCGCCTTGTACGGCGCGAAGCTGTCCGCCGCCTCCTCGACCGCCGTCACGAACGAATCGTCGTCCAGCCCGCTGTAGGGCTCGCCGTCGGGCCCGCGCAGGTTGAGGTAGATGACCTCCGAGCCGAACGCGAAGTAGCCGCCGCCGAGCCCGACGTCGACCTCGGCCGCGTGGTCGAAGAACGCCTGCCCGAGCTCCGGGTCGACCTGCGCCACGTCGAACGTCACCACCGCGTAGCCCGTCCCGCCGTCCTCCGCCGCGAAGTCGGTCACCAGCACGCTCCACTGGCTGAACACGTAGCCGAGCGCGGCCGCCAGCGACTCGACCTCCGCCCCGCTCGCCATCAGCCGCGTCTGCAGCGACGGGTTCGTCACCCGCTGGAACCCGCCCGGCGTCAGCTCGGTGTCCAGCATCTGGTCCGCGAGCCCGACCAGCGCCACCACGTCGGGCAGCATCGCGTCGCGCACCTCGACCGTGAACGCCTCGCGCTGCTCGTAGCTCGCGTTCTCCAGCGTCAGGTCGAGCATCCCCAGCTCGTACAGCGGCGTCGGGATGACCTCGTACGACACCTGCTGGATCGGCCCGATCGGCGGCGGCCCCGAGTCCTCCTCCTCGCCGCACGCCGCCAGCAGCGGCGCGCCCATCCAGACCAGACCCAACCCGAGCACCCGCGGAGACAGCACGAAGAACGACACGCCCATTGTGAATGCAGCATCGCGCCCGATCCGGTCAAGCCCCGCCGGGGCAGAGGTGCCCTGCGAATCGCAGCTCCCCGCCGCGCCGCCGACACCACCGCATTCTCACGACATGACCCAAGCGACAGGACATGCGGGCGGGCGCCCGCCCGCCGCCCGCCCGTCGCTCGAAGGCGCCGTGAAGGCGCGCGACACGTGCCCTCGATGGCAATGGCGGCGGACGACGACCCGCGCGCCGATCCACCGCTCGGAGGAATCGAACCATGGTTCTGCGGTCGACCGAGTCCGTCCATTTCCCGACGAACCTCACCGCCAGCGACCCGTCATTCGCCGCCCGGCGGGTAAGTCCTCGCGTCCGCGGCGTGGGCGACTTCGCCCCGGCCTCCTGCGCCGCAGGCAACGTCCCCGCCCGCGGACGCTGAGCCGCGGCGCGACATCGATTACCGTGGACGAAACGAGGCCGCATGACCCGATCTCACCTGACCATGCTCGGATTCGCGGCCGTGCTCGCGTGCGGCGAGTCCGGCGCCCCGACCACCGAGAGCACCACCGACGGCACCACCACCGGGAGCAGCGGCGGCACCACCGAGGCGCCGACCACCGGCACCACCACGACCAGCACCACCGGCACGCCGCCCGCCACCACCGACCTGCCCACCGGCGGCAGCATGGGCGGCACCGACAGCGCCAGCGGCACCACCGACGCCGCCAGCGGCACCACCGACGCCAGCGAGGGCACTGGCGGCGGCGGCGAGGGCAGCGGCATGGCCTGCGCCAAGTGGTACGACGCCTTCGTCGACTCCTACCGCCCGCAATGCGAGTGCCAGGTCTCGCTCGGCATGTACGACAGCGTCGACGAGTGCCTCGCCGCCACCGTCCCGCCGCAGAGCTGCACCTGCGAGATCTTCGCCCAGTCGCCCGAGACCGCCGACCAGCTCAAGTGCTACGAAAAGGCCGCCCAGGACAAGGCCGAGTGCCTGTCCGGTCTCGGCCTGTGCGCCGGCGAGCCGATGCTGAAGCTGTGCGACGACCTCCAGCTCTCCGCCCTCCTGCTGTGCGGCAATCCGCCCAAGGAGATCTGCGACGCCATCACCATGATGTGCGAGGACGCCCCTCTGCTGCTCTGCCTGTTCTGACCCGCCGCCTCGCCCGCGCACGTGCCCCGGCGATCACCCGCCTCGTCCGCGCAGCGCCCTGCGCAGGCGTCCCCTGACGCACGACGTGCGAGCACGCCCGGGGCTCGACGCGACGCCACGCGTGCATGGCGACCGACGCGGACGCGACCTCGCATGGTATGTTCGGGGCACATGGCTGTCGGCGACTCGCAGGACCTCCGCGTCCGTGCCTTGACCGAGGAATTGATCCGTCGCCTGCGCGACTTCATCGCCGGGCGCGAGACCCCTGCCACCTTGCAGCAATGGGCGCAGAAGGCGTGGGGTGGGACGCAGGAGGGTCCTGCTGCCGCCAATCGACTGGCCACCGAAGCGCTGCACGATCTGTGGAACGCCGACTCGCGCTTCCCCGCCGGCGACCTCGGAAGTCCCCCCATTTTCCGCCCCGTCGACGCCGCCGAGACGCTGCGCCAATTGCAGCGCGGCACCCTCGTCGGGCCGGTCTGCGAGGTCGCCGGCCTCAAGGCTCCGCTGCGCCACTTCGCCACCCGGCTCGACCTCGAGACCGAGCGACACGTCCTCGACGGCCTCGGCTGGTTCGAGTTCTTGCGCTTCGCGTCGCCCGGCACCGGCAGGGCCTTCGACCTCCAGCGCCCGCTCGAGCGCCGCGACGCGGACAACCTCCCCACCCTCGTGCGCGCCTCGATCGCCGACGACCCGCAGGAGACCCTGCGCGACCTGTTCGAGACCCTCGTCATCGACCACGACGACGTCGCCGCGCTCGCCGACAACTTCGCCGACCTCGAGCCGCTCCGGCGCACGCTGTGGCGGCAGGACGACAACGGCAACCGCGCCGTCGTCGCCGCCTTCACCGGCGTCCGCAAGGCCGAGGCCGCGCTTCAGCAATACTCGGCGTTGATGCACAAGCAACTGTACTGGCTCGAATGACGCCAGCACCCGCGAATGCGACGATTCGGGCCGGCGTGGCCGATCGCAATCACGGGAGCGTCACGAAGCACCGGTAGCCGGCGTCGCGAACCGGCGAATGGGGACCCTTCATGAATCGAGGGAGCCCCGCGTCGGACGCGCGTCCCTGGGCCGCCGTCCTCGTTCGCGACGCTCCGCGTGGCTGCCACGGCACGTCGGTCCGAGCGCTGGCCCGGTCGCACGAACTGCGATTCGGGGTCCGCAGGGCCTTTACCCGCATATAATCCGGGGATGCCCGCACGCCTCCGCCTCACCTCGCTCGCCCTCGTCGCGCTCGTCGCCGCGTGCGGCGACAATGCTCCGGCGCTCGTCCCCGCGACCGCGTCGGCGACCGGAAGCACCACTGCGAGCAGCACCGAGGGCAACACCCCGACGAGCACCACCAAGCCCGACGACGGCACCACCGCCCCCGACCAGCCCGTCACGACCACCGCCGCGAGCACCGGCGACGAGCCGGGCACCTCCGGCGACGGACCGGGCACCACCGGCGACGAGACGGGCACCACCGGCGAGACCGACACCGAAGACGAGCCGCTGCTGCCCGGCTGCGGCGACACCCCGCCGGCCGACTTTCACGCCGAGCCCAGCGCGCCGGCCGAGGGCGCCGCCGTCCCCGGTCCCTCGGTCGACCTCGAGGTCACGATCGGCGGCACGATCCTCGCCGACGCGACCGCCAAGTTCCACCTCCGCGAGGTCCACACCCTGACCGACGCCGACGACTTCACCATCGTCATCCTGCCGGACACGCAGAACTACACCCAGTTCCCCGGCAACTTCCCTCAATACCCCGCCCAGACCCAATGGGTGTGGGACCACCGCAACACCGACAACATCGTCGCGGTGCTGCACAACGGCGACGTCGTCCAGCACGGCAACATCGAGGAGATCGAGTGGGAGCGCGCCCAGACGGCGATGAGCACCCTCGAGAAGACCGGCACCAAGTTCCCCGACGGCATCCCCTACGGCATCGCCGTAGGCAACCACGACAACGGCGCCAGCTTCCACGACGACGTCCCGAACTCGACCACCCTCTTCAACAAGTACTTCGGCGTCAAGCGCTTCGAGGACCGCGCGTACTACGGCGGCCACTACGGCAACAAGAACGACAACAACTGGATCCTCGTCCGCGCCGGCAACCTCGACATCGTCATGGTGAGCCTCGAGTACCGCGGCGACCTCGGCCAGGACCCCGACGTCCTCGCGTGGGCCCGGGGCGTCTTCGAGGATCACCCGCACGCGCTCGGCATCGTCAACTCGCACCACATCGTCAAGGCCAACGGCGACTTCTCCGCCGAGGGCAAGCAGATCTACGACGTGATGAAGAAGATCGACAACGTCCAGCTGATGACGAGCGGGCACATCAAGCAGTTCCGGGCGCGCCGCACCGACAACTACATGGGCCACAAGATCCACTCGATGCTGGCCGACTACCAGGACCTCATCCTGCCCGGGGAGGGCTGCGCCGGCGGCTGCGGCTACATGCGGATCTGGCGGTTCTCGCCGAAGAAGAACCAGGTCAAGGTCGAGACCTACTCGCCCTCGCTCGACAAGTCGATGACCAGCGACAAGGAGCAGTTCACCCTGGCCCTCGACCTCTCGGCGGCCACCGGGGTGTTCGAGGTCGTCGGCCAGGCCGCCGGCCCCGGCGCCGCGCTCGCCCACACCGTGAGCGACCTGAAGCCCGGCGCGACCTACGAGTGGTACGCGATCGTCAAGGAGTGCGGCGCGAAGGTGACGACGCCGACACGGACCTTCACCGTCGAATGACGACCTCGCATTCGCGGGCGAGACGCCCGGCTCGCATCCGAGCACGGCCCACCTGACGGCGCGCCCGCGCCCGGCCGCGATCGCCGGCGCTTGCGGCCGTCGGCGGGTTCGTGCTCTCGTGGCGCATGCGTAGGAATTCGAGCGGGTCGCAGCGGCGTGCGCTGCGGACGGGAGCATTGTTCTTGGTCGCCGCGTGCGGCGACGCCACCGGCGGCGGCACCGACACCGCGGTCGCCACCACCACGGGCGCGACCGTCACGCCCACCGGCACCACCACCGACAGCACCGGCGCCCCGCCGCCGACGACGGGCGGCCCCGACACCGCCGGCACCGTCGGCGAGACCCAGGGCACCACCACGACCGGCTCGACCACCAGCGACACCGGCGAGTCGACCGCCACCGGGACCAGCATGGGCGTCACCACCGGCCCGGGCCCGGACATGGGCCCCGCCTGCGCCGACACCTGCGAGGACGGCGTCTGCGTCGGAGAGACCTGCTGCCCGATCAACCAGGCCTGCACCGACACCTGCTGCGGCGTCGGCGAGGTGTGCTCCTTCCAGGAGTGCGTCGTCCCCGGCGACGATTGCGTCGACGCCACCGATTGCCCTGACGGCTCGTACTGTGAATACACATTGGGCGAGGCCGAGCAGCCGCCGATGTGCATGGGCGGCGTCTCGCTCGACAGCGGCAAGTGCCTCCCGCAGCCGCCCGAGTGCCCCGACGGCGTCGAGCCGATGGAGGGCGAGCCTATCACCTGCTTGCCCAATTGCGAGGTCGTCCCGCCGGTCCAGGACTTCGGCATCGTCCTCAAGCACGCCTGGGGCGGCCAGGTCACCCCGCCCTATTCGAGCGACGTCATGATGTCGCCGATCGTCATCAACCTCGACGACGACGACTGCGACGGCAAGGTCAACGAGAAGGACATCCCCGAGATCGTCTTCAGCACCTTCAGCGGCGGCGCCTATTACAAGCAGGGCACGCTCCACGCCATCTCGGTGGTCGGCGGCCAGCTCGTCGAGAAGTTCAGCGTCCCGAACGTCGTCCAGCCCGGCGGAGGCCTCGCCGCCGCCGACCTCACCGGCGACGGCGTGCCCGAGATCGTCGGCTGCATGAACCCCGGGCCGGCCGGCGTCTCGTGTTGTGACGCGGTCGCCCAGAACACCGGCGTGATCGCCTTCAACGCCGACGGCACCACCCTCTGGACCCAGCCCGACACCACCAAGGTCCACTGCGGCAACCAGGCGCCGGCCATCGGCGACGTCGATCAGGACGGCGTCCCCGAGGTCCTCGTCGGCTTCACCCTCCTCGACGGGGCCACCGGCGCCGTCGAGACGGAGCTCGATCCGTCCACCAGCTGGGGTCAGCGCCTCACCGGCCTCAGCGACCTCGACGGCGACGGCTTCCTCGACGTCACCGACGGCCAGCGCGCCTACCGGGCCGACGGCGACATCCTGTGGGACCTCCGCAACGGCCCCAACGCGGTCGTCGGCGGCTACCACGGCGTCGGCGACTTCGACCTCGACGGCCAGCCCGAGGTCGTCATCATCTCGAGCGGCGGCCCGCACACCATGCAGGTCGTGCGCTACGACATGAACAGCCCCGACGGCGCCCAGGTGATCCGCAAGGGCGTCGACATCAACAACGGCATCTCGACCAAGGTGTTCTGCAACGCCCAGAGCGAGTACGGCGGCGGCCCGCCGACCGTGGCCGACTTCGACGGCGACGGCGTGCCCGACGTCGGCGCCGCCGGGGCCGTCGGCTACATCGTCTTCAGCGGCAAGCTGATGATGGACCCGGGCGTCGCCAACAGCGACATCGACCTGTGGTTCAAGACCACCCACGACTGCTCGTCCGCGGTGACCGGCTCGTCGGTGTTCGACTTCAACGGCGACGGCAAGGCCGAGGTCATCTACTCCGACGAATACCACCTGTGGATGTACGACGGTCAGACCGGCACCAACCTGATCCCGAGCACCTGCAACACCACCGGCACCCTGTGGGAGTACCCCCTGGTCGCCGACGTCGACAATGACGGCCAGGCCGACATCGTCGTCGCCAGCAACGCCTACGGCATCACTTGCCCCGACAACAACACCCGCCAGTCGGGCATCCGGATCTTCGGCAGCGCCAACGGCTCGTGGGTCCGCACCCGCCGCGTGTGGAATCAGCACACCTATCATATCAGCAACATCCGCGAGGACGGCAGCGTGCCGATCGCCGAGGCGCCGAACTGGAAGACCGACGGTCTCAACAATTACCGGCAGAACGTCCAGCCCGAGGGCGAATTCTCGGCGCCCGACCTGACCGCCGCCCTGTTCCCGCGCTGCGAGGGCCCCTACGGCCTGGTCGCCCGCGTGCGCAACATCGGCCAGGCGGCCGTGCCCGCCGGCGTGGCGGTCGGCTTCTACGAGGGCGACCCCGACATGGGCGGCGTCAAGCTCGGCGAGGGCACCACCAAGAAGGCGCTCTACCCCGCCGAGGCCGAAGACGTCGCCATCGACGTGCCCAACCCCTCGATGGCCCTCACCGACGGCACCACCCCGGTGTTCGTGGTCGTCGACGACGGCATGCCCGAGCACCTGTGGCAGGAGTGCCGCACCGAGAACAACAAGGTCGAGGGCAGCGGCTACTGCGTGATGCCGGGTTGAGCGCGAGGCCTGCAGGGTCGACACGCCGTGGCAGAGGCCGGCTCGACCTCAATTGAAGAGTGCGAGCCTGCCGGCGGGCTCGGGTGGTCCGCGCCGACGCCAGGCAGGTCATCTTCGTCGCCAGCGAGCACGCGGACCACGCCCGCCAAGAATCACAAGCGGGGACGGGAGCGGAGGGTTGGGCGGCGACGTTGGGACGCGGTTAGGGCGGCGGTGTAGGCCAAGAACAGCGAGACGAGCCGCGCGAGAGGGCGCCGTGTCTAAGCGCACGTTCTCGGCCACGCGAACGTCGTTCGCTGCGTTGAGCCGCCGCGCTGCGTCCCGACACACTCCGCCTCAAGGTGCCGCGCGTTTTCATCAGCTACAGCCACGACTCCGAGCCGCATCGGGAGGCTGTCTTGGCGCTCGCCCAGCAGCTTCGGCGTTGGGGTCTCGACGTGCATCTCGATCGCTTCGTTCCGGCGCCGCTTGAGGGCTGGCCCCGCTGGATGATGACCCAGGTCGAGTCGGCCGACTTCGTGCTCATCATTTGCACGGCGACCTACCGGAGGCGCTTCGAGGGCCAGGAGGCGGTCGGCGTCGGTAAGGGCGTCACCTTCGAGGGGCTACTGGCCACGCAGTACCTCTACGACGCCAGCACTCGCAACACGCGCTTCATCCCCGTCCTCTTCGAGGGCACCCCGGAGGCCGACATCCCAATCGTCCTCCGTCCATACCAGCGCTACACGCTACCGCCCGATGCGGAGGCCTACCCCGAGAAACTCGAGCAGCTCGTCCGGCACCTCATGGGCCTGCCCGAAATCGTCGCCGCCCCGCTCGGCCCGCTCAAGATGCTGCCGCTGCGTGACGCGAAGACTCCGCCCACGTCTGCGGCACCCGTGACAAGTACGCCGGCCGCCGTCACGACGGTCCGAACGGCGCTCGCGCCTGCGACGATCCATTCCACGGGAGCCGCGGACGTCCGGATCGAGCCAAACGAGCTGCTCCACCGCCTTCTCCTCTCGCTCTTTCCGACCGGCGACGACTTCCGCGGGTGGGTGTCCCTCGGGCCAGACGGCTCCTCGCTGGTTGCGCACTTTCCCGGCGGAGTCGCCTCGGCCGCACACGTAATCGCGGGCGGCGTCGAGGTCCTCCGTCGCCGCGGCTACCTCGACGCCGAATTCTTCACCCGCCTCCGGTCAGACTTCAGCCGCCACCGTGATGACGTCGAGCGTGCTGCCATGGCCTGCGGCGCGCCGCTGTCCGCAATGATCACGCCAACGCTTGCGCCGGTCGAAACCTCCGTGACGACCTCTCATGGTGGCCTTCATCCCGCCTCACGTATCCCGTCCGCGCATCCGGATGAGCTGATCCAAACGCTCGCCGAGGCCTACCCCGACGTCCGCGACGCCCGTGCTGTGTGGGTACGCGCCGGCGGCAAGGCCAGCGATGTCGAGAACATCGCACGGCCGCGCGACCTATGGCAACGCCTCTGGCTACAGAGCAGGCAGGGCGCTGCGGTGCGCCCGGCGGCGCTGCTGCGGGCTGCCCTGGATGACCTGCCCAACAACACGGTGCTGCTCGAGCACATCGAACGGGTGGAGCTCGGCTCGCCGTGAGCTCCTTCCGCTGACGTCGGTTCACGGAGACGACCATGACAGCAGTTTTAAGCGAACTCTTGAGCGCCGGTCTGATCGATAAGATCGAGGGGGACGACTCGCGCTCTGAAAATCGAGAAGGCGGCGGTCACCGTCGCCGAGCAGCTTCGTGCCAAACCGCCGCTCTTGATCGAAGCCATCTTGGCCGCGCTCGATCCCGAAGTTTCCGACACCGACCCGGCGGTCGCTCGCGCAGAGCAGGCGCTGATCGCGGAATGGAAGGCGATGCGCTCGATCCACATCAATTCTCCGGTCGGCCTGCTGCGGGCAATCCTGCTCGACGCCTGCTCGCGCGCGGCCGAAGGTCGCAACGCAGCGATCTTGTGGCTGACCGCGGCCGACACGCTGCCGCACGCGCGCCTGGGCCGGGAAGAGGCCGCCGCACGTCGCATGCTGGAGATGCTGGCGCAGCGCACCGAGCAGGCTGCCCTCGCGCGTCCGATGATGCCGGCCGAACCGAGACCGGTTTCCCTGTCTCCCACAAAGGCGTCGATGGCCGTGTCCGCACCGACTCAGGTCGAGCGTGAGCACCTGTTGCAGCGAGTCGCCGCGACGGTCCATCCGAACTATCGAAATAATGGTCTCCCAAATCCGAACCAGTTCGTTCCCTCTCAGAATCCCCAGCACTGGAGCTGGGAGTTCGCTGATCGGATGAACGCCCTGCTCGCCGACGAGTTGGACAGACTCGGCGCGGCGTTCGCACAGAGCCAGACCCAACTGGCGACGCGCATGCAAAGTTTGGAGGCCGATGTCCTCAAGGCACTCGGCGACATGCTGATCGAGCAACAACGTTGGGTGCATGACGCGTTCACCGCGAGTGAGGCCCGCAAGCAGGCCGAAGAGCTGCGACTGAACGCCTTGTGGTGGTCGGAGGCTCTGTACTCGCCGTCTCTGCGCCGCGGATACCGCGAACTACCCGTCCCGATCGCTGCAGTCGCCATGGCCGTCGATCTTCTCGATCAAGTGACCAAGCCCGCGCCTGCGAGCGTCGTCTACCTGCTCGCCGAGACCGTGCAGCGGCTCCGGGTGCCAGCTTCGAGCACCGGCTCCCGCTCTCCGAAGTTCTCGCGTCACTGCGGGCTGCACGCGGGCAAGTTCCCGAGGCCTGGCTCGCTCGGCTGGGCGGCGTGCCGCAAGTGGGCCGTCTCAGCCTCCGCGATCTCGTGCTGTCGGCTCTCACGGACCGCGACTGGAACTTCGACGAAGGCGCCAAGCGAGCGAGCGTACGCGGCGATGTCGCGCTGAGCCTCCCTGAGCTGGCCAGAGCCCTTTTCCGCCAAGAGCAGGCGGTACAACTCGCCGAGGGCCACTCATGATGACGCGCTGCTCGCAGGTGAACTGCTTCGCTCACGCAGGCGAGGCGTGCTGGGACGGCGCGCGCGACCACACTCGGTGCCCATTCTGGTCGGCCGGCGAAACCTCCTCCGAGGCTGTGCCCGAGTCGGCCCCCGCCTCCGTGCGCGTGCCCTGGTCCGGGGGCGCCCTCGGGCTCACGGATCTGGTTAACCTGTCCGCCCAAGGACGGATGATCCTGATCGGCGTGCTGGGCGCTCAAGACACGGGGAAGACCACCTTGCTGCTCGGCAACTACCTCGAGCTGCTGCGTGGGGGCCGGCTCGCCGACGCCAGCTTCGCCGCGTCGCGTACGCTGCACGCCTGGGAGTCGCTTGCGGCCTGGGTTCGCTTCGACGATGCCGCTCGCCGGCCGTCCTTCCCGCCGCACACCCCGCGTGGCACCAGCCGCGTTCCGGGGCTCCTTCACGTCGGGCTCCGCGGCCGGCAGGACGAGCTCCGCGACGTCCTGCTGACCGACGCTCCCGGAGAATGGTTCACGCGCTGGGCGATCCAGGAGGACGCTCCCGACGCCGAGGGCGCGCGGTGGATCGTCGAGCGCGCCGACGCCTTCCTGGTCCTCGCGGACTGCGAGCGTCTCGCCGGATCGCAGCGCGGTCCCGCTCGCAACAACATTCGCCAGCTGCTCGAGCGGCTCGGCAATCACGCTCGTGATCGGCCGACCACACTGGTGTGGTCCAAGGCCGATCATCCGCCAAATGCTGGCATTCGTGCGCAGCTCCGCCGAGCCCTGAACGAGTGCATCCCGCACGCCTCCGAGGTCGAGAGCACCACGACGGACAGACGTACGCTGGCGGGCGCCCTGGAGTCCGTCCTGAGTCTGGCTTGGTCACCGCCTCGGGCCCGCGCGGTGACGGAGCCCGTGCTCGAGCACCACCCCTTCGCGGCGTTTCGAGGGCATCATGCGCACTCCTGAGCTCGTGCTGCTCGGCGGCCCGAACAGCGGCAAGACGCATTACGCAGGCCAGCTCTACGGTCGGCTGCGTCGCCGTCCGGGCGGGCTCCATCTCCGCCGCGACCAAGGGACGCCACCCGACCTCAGCGCGCTGGACGAGGTGCTGCAGTGTCTCGAAGCCGGCAGATCCGCCGAGCACACGCCAGCCCAGATCTGGTCGGAGGTGACGCTCCCGCTCGTCGATGCGTGCGGTCGCGCCATGGATCTGCGCTGGCCCGATTACGGTGGCGAGCAACTGCGCGCTGTCTTCACCCAGCGCGCGGTGTCCGAGGCGTGGCGCAAACGGCTGACCTCCGCCGATGGTTGGGTCCTGTTGATCCGGCTCAACGCCGAGACGAAGTACCCGGATGCGCTCGAGGAGCTGGCGAAGCGGTCGGGCAGCCGGGACACCAACATCGAGCGCGTGGAGAAGTGGGACGCCAATGCGCAGTGGGTCGAACTGCTGCAGATCCTGTTGCACGTCGCCGGACTGAGCACGATGACCCGCCTCCGACGACCTCGCCTCGGCGTGCTGCTGTCATGCTATGATGAGTTGCAGCTGGCCGAGCGCCCTCCCCGAGAAGCGCTCGCCGAGGCGCTCCCGCTGGTGTCGTCGTTCATCGAGAGCAACTGGGCGGCCGACGCCGTCAGCGTGTGGGGCTTGTCGGCGCTCGGACGGCCGCTCCATCGCAACAGCGATGACGAGGCCTTCATCGACGACGGGCCCGAGATGCAGGGATGGGTCGTGCCCCCCGGCGGAGGACCGCATGATCCTGACCTGAGCAAGCCCCTGGCTTGGCTGCTGGAGTCGCCATGACCCGCGCGCTGCGAGCGAGTTACGGCGCGAAGGACAACATGCATACGCTGCTTGCATGGGAGGGTCCTGCGCAGCCGCCGGAAGTGCTGCTCGGCCTGACCGACAAGCCAGGGATCTTCGCACCGGGCGAGCGCTGGTGGCCATCCGTCGGCTGCGGTCCGGTCGAGCCGTGGTGGGCGCTGTGGTGGACGCTGCCCGACGAACAAGCGGCTCGAGGCGGAATGGTTCGCAGCGAGGTTGCGCTGTGGCGCCTCGACGAGGTCGGCTCGGTGGAGGATTTACTCCCTATGATGCTGTGCCTCAGCGACGAAGCATCGATCCCATCGCCGCCGAAGGCGCTGCTCGCGGCCGCCGCCGAGGCACTGCTGGCCCCGGGCGTCACGATCCCGGTCGTGTCCGATCTATCGATCTGGCCCGGCATGATCGCCGCGCTGTGGTCCCGCCTCTGGCCGGCCGCACGAAAAGCCTTCTCGGCGCGCGTCGCCGTCACCCCGCCACAAGGCGGCGACTCGGTGGCACCGCCGTGGATCTTCGGTGTGCCTGCTTCGCGTGCTCAACAATGGGCGGACCATCCGAGGATCGAGGCGTCCTCCTATGTACCTGCATCGAGCCGGGCCGCGCGGTGGTTCATCGGTCGTGATGACCCCGTTTTCACCGAGGTCTTCTCCGGCTGTTCGCATTTGTCGACAGGTCTCGGCTTTCTTGAAGATGTGGCCCGGGCCGCCGACAGACTGGAGCGTCTACGCGCCTCGCCGACCCCGCGGCACGCGCTCGATGTACTGCGCACCCTGACGGTGCTCGCCCCCTCCACCGCCGCGGCGCCCGCGCTCAAGCATGAGGCGCTAGCGGGGCTGACTCGGGGGCTGGCGGTTGCCGACGCCGGCCTCGTGCAGTCCCTCGCCAATCTCGACCTGACGAAATTCCCTGATGCGTCAGGTCTACCGGACGAGGTCGCGGCGTGGACGGACCGGCACTTCGCGCACCTGCCCGCCGCCGACGCCGCGCGGATGCTGGAGCGGCTCGCATCCGATCAAAGTCTCGAATGGTGGCGCCGCGCGGTAAGCGAGAGCCTCTCGCGGCGGCTGGCCGCTCCGGATCCCCACTGGGCCCAAGCGGCCTTCTCCTGGCTGGCATACCCCGACACGCGAGCCGCGCTCTCGACATTGCTTCCGGCGACGGAGGCGGTCGAGGAGCGCATCCTCGATGCGGCGAGCGGCAACCACCTCAATGCGGCTGCGCTCGCCAACCTCCGCGCCCAGGCCATCGAGCGCGAGTGGTCGCGCCTGCACGCCTGGGTGGTGATGCGGACGCTGTCGCCACACCAGGCGATCCGCGCCCAGCGGACATTCCCCGGGCCCCCGTCCGGCTTGGCGTTGCTGGCCGAGCGTCTGGCTGGAGACGTGCTCGTCAGCGAGGTGATCGCGGATCCGGAGCCGCAGTGGACGGACCTCGTCGCGCGGCGTACCGCCCAAGAGCCCGCTCTGCTGACCGCCGTCGACGCCAGGCAGCCTGCGTGGAGGGCGCTGTGGACGGCACACGTGGCCGCGGGAGGGCCCCTGGCCTCCGGGAGCGGATCGCCAGGAGCTAGCAAACGTGTTGCTCCACGCGGCGTCGGCCGGCGACGACTGCAACTCGCTGATTGTCGTCCTCGCGGACGGGCTGGTGGAGAGCGCCCTCCTTCATCCCAGACGAGCGGCGTTGTGGGCCGTACTGAGCGCTTCCGCCCGCGCGGCTTTGCTGCCGCGCGTCGTCGACAGTCTGATTCGACGGTGCAACGCCGGGCACGCCATCCAGACCCCTGAACCCGTGCTGATGCAGGCGTTGCTCGAAAGGCTGCAAAGAGACCCACCGTCGGCAAGAGTGCTCGCCATGCTCCTCGGCTGGGACGTGCCCCTGAGCGAACCCGACGCGCTCAGTTGGCTCAGGCCTCTGCCGTCCGCCGAACTGACGCCAGTCGCGCAGTCCATCGGTGAGGCCGTGCTGGCCCGGCGATGGGCGGAGGCCGCAGAGGAGCTTTACCGGCGGTCCTGGACCTCTCCCGGACTGCGTCCCGCGGCCGAGGCTTGCCGAAGCCTGCTTTCCCGGTGGTCGCAAATACGTTCTCCTATCTGTGGGACCGTTGGGTGCCGCCAGACGCGAAGGCCGGTCTGGTCGCCCGGGTCGCCGAACTCGCGGCGGACCTGTTTCCGGACGAATTGGAGGATCTATGGGTCCGTGCAGGCGGAGAGCGTAAGCGCCTGAAGAGCGGCGGCCGGCCGCACTCTCGGTGGCTGGACGCTGCCCACCAGGCCGATCAGGGCGCGCTCGCGGACGGCTTGGCCGGGCTCGTCCGCGAGCTGCTCGCCAGTAGACCTTTCAATGAAAATCTGAAACAGCTCGCGGAGCTCCTCGAGCGTCAGGCTCGGCGATGATCAAACGAGTCTGTAGATCCGCTTCGCGCGAACTCGGCGCGGAGCCTGTCAATGACTTTGAGACACAGTGCTGGTCAGGTTTAGCAGGACGCTGAAGAAAGAGCCTCGGGCTCGAATCTGAGCTCATCGTGCAGCCGAGTACCTGTCCGAGAGGACTGGGTGGGTCAGCCGCCTCCCCGCGGGAGGTCCGCGGTCCTCTGTGGGGGCCCGGAACGCTGGGCTTCATGCGATGGGCAGCACCAGCTTGGCCATCCGGAGCAAGTTGTAGGCAGCGCCGACGAGAAGTGACGCCATCTCGTTCCGCTGCTTGCCTCGGAATCGAGTCTTGCGGAAGTTGGCGACCGTCTTCTCGCGGCCGAAAACTTCCTCGATTCGTTTCCGGAACCGTTGACTGATCGGATAGCCCTCGTGTCTGGACGTGCGGCCGTCGATCGCGGATCCGCCGCTGCGGCCTGTATTCATGGCTATGTGCGGGGTGACGCCGATCCTGCGGCACCCCTCGACGAAGTCGCGCGTATCGTAGCCCTTGTCGGCGGCGACAGTGCGACGGCTTCGCGTCGGGTCGTTGCGCTCGATCAACGTGTACGCGGCCTCGACCTCGGCGCGCCCGTGGGCGTGCGTGATGCACATGCCGACGATGAGCCCGTTGCTCTGCCGACGTGTTCCCGGAGCAGTGGCCCGACATTCCCCACGCCGAAAGCGAGGTCGAGGGCGAGGTCGCGAAAATCCCCGCTGAGTGTCTACGTCGGGCCTGCAGGGTCGCTCGGGGAAGTTGTTGAGCTGGTTGCGCCGGTCCGGATCGCCGACCGCGTTGGCGACGAGGTCCTGGATCCGCTCGCTAGGGCGTGATGCCGGGCTGAGCCGCGGAGGCTGCAGGGTCGACACGCCGGCCATCGCCGTGCGATCCTGCAGCCCGCGCGACTGCCTGCGCTGGCGAGCATGACCTGGCGTGGCGTCGCCTCATGGCGACGCTCATGTTCGCAAGTGGACTGCGGTCTCGCCCAGGACCTGGCCGTTGATGCGCAGGTCCACCATATGCACGCCGGAATAGTAACGGCGCGTCGTCACCGGCTTGAAGGAGTGGCGGCGTTCCAGCGCGCGCTCCTCTCGTGGACCGAGTTCGATCGTCCAGCCCTTGAACACCTTCGGCGAGGTGCTGCCATTGGCTTTCACGTGGTGTACGGCGTAGTCGATCACGAGGCGCTGGGGCTTCGCCGCGGTCGAGCGCAGCACCAGGCGCAGCGTCGTCTCACCGCCGATGGCGACCCGGGTCGGGGCCACGCTCCACTCCACCTCGCCGCGAAAAGCCTGCCCCAGTCCCCAGGCGGCCAGCACCGCCGGATCGCCCTTTTTGATCAAAGTGCGGCTGGCGTGCCGAAGCAGTGCGCGACGCTCGGGCGACGCACCTGGCAAGTGGCGCACCAGCCACTCGGCCACGCGCGCGGGGTGGTCCTTGGCGATGTCGTTCAGGTGATTGGCGACGCTGCGCCGCACGTACTCGCTGGGGTCGTCCTGCAACACGGCGAGCCAGGGCAGCGTCGGCGAGGGGTCGAGCACCAGCGCTTGTAGCCGCAGGCCCCATGGAAGGCGCGGACGGCTACCCTCGCTCACCAGCCGTCGCACGTGCGCGCTCGGGTCCCTGACCCAGCGCGCGAGGGTCGCGTAGCACACCGCGGGGTGTCGCACGATGAACGGCCGGATCGCAAACTCGGCGGTCAATCGCTGGGTCATCGCGTGGAGCGCGGCCAGGCCACGCTCGGGCGCGTCGATCGCCAGGCGGGCGATCGCCTCGGTCAAGGGCCACACCGCCCAGCCGGCCAGGCCGCGCTCGCTGATCCGTAGCGCGCTCAGGTCGTCACCCGCGCCCGGCGGCCCGAGGCTGGCCTCCAGCAGCCCGGCCGCGCGGTCGACGTCGGCCGGCAATGTGGCCACCAGTGCGTCGGCCACCTGCAGCACGCGGGCCTTCAGCTCCAGCGTGTCCAGCCGCGTCAGCGCTCGCGCCTCGAAATCGCGGCGATCGAAGCCTGGATCGACGCGCTTCAGGTGGTGGCCGATGGCCTGCACGACCTCGGTGTTGATCAGGTTCTTGAACGGCTCGGCCATCGCCCGGCAGCATAGGCCGACTCGGGCTCTTTTTCGCGCCTCCTCGGTGACGCCGCGCCGCTCGAGCGCGGCGAGCGGCATTCCTGCTGCGGGTTCGCCGCACTCGACGTCGCTCGCGGTTCTCACGCGTCCGCGCGCACCTCGCCCGCGCGACGCGTCGGCGGTCCTGGCGACCACGCGAGCGAACAGTGTAGGGACCGGCGATCAACGTTTCGCTCGCTCGACCACTCACGCCAATTCCGGACGCCGACGGCGAATGCGCCGCCGGGATCGACAATCGGCATTGTCCCCGCCACCACCCATATGGCTAGCCGCAAAGACGTCGTTGTCAGGCTTTGCGGGCTCGTGTACGGTCCCGGGCGAAAAGAGGTGATGATGACCGTGAGCCGCGATTTCGCTCCTCCCGCGCCGCCCTGCGATTGCGACAGTGACCCCATTGGCGGCCTCGAGCGGCTGTTCGTGCGAGTCGCCCAGAATCGTGCGCTCGCCACCGGTCGTGATCCTGCGACGCGCCCGGTGTTCTTGCGCCTGCACGGCGCGGCGCACGGGCGGTTCGAGGTGCGCGCAGACTTGCCGGCCGAGGTCCAAGTCGGGGTATTCGCGCCGGGCGCGGTCCATCGCGCGTGGGTCCGCTTCTCGAGCGACTTGCAGCCGGGTCGGCCGGACCTGGGCGGCACGTTGGGCGTGGGGATCAAGCTGTTCGACGTCGACGGGCCGAAGCTGCTCGAGCCCGACGAGGAGGCGCGGACGCACGACTTCATCCTGCAGAATCACCCGGTCTTCTTCGTCGACGACGCCGCCAAGATGTGCGCATTCACCTGCGCCTCGTTGAACGGCCAGCTCGATCAGTGGCTCGCCGACAACGAGGTGACCGCCCAGATCTTGAAGGACATGGAGAAGCAGGTCGATTCGGCGCTGGCCACCCCCTACTGGAGCGTGCTGCCGTACAGCCTCGGCCAGGAGTACGTCAAGTACAAGCTGGTGCCCGAGGCCGCCGGGGACGGCCCGCCCGCCGCGTTCGACGACCCGACCTATCTGCGTGCCGACCTCCACCGCCGCATGGCCGCCGGCGAGGCCCGCTTCGGGTTCTATGTGCACTGAGAAAGGGCGAGATGCCGCTCGACCGCGCGACCGTCGAATGGTCGGAGCGCGAGAGCCCGCCGGTGCGCGTCGGCACTCTGGTGCTCCCACAGCAGGACCTGGACGCCCGCGGTCAGTCGGCGTACGGCGAGAGCCTCGCGTTCAACCCGTGGCACGCCTTGCCGGCGCACGCGCCGGTCGGCAGCATCTCCGAAGCGCGCCGGGTGGTCTACCGCGCCTCTGCCGACAATCGCCGGGACGTCAACGGCCAGCCGCGCGGCGAGCCGACCGCGCCGCGGCCCGACACGTGGGACGACGGTCGAGCGTATCCCACGGCCGTCGATCGCCGGATCGTGCGCGCCGCGATCCACCCTGCGATCGGCATCGCCCGCGTCGGCAACAGCGCGAGCGAGTACCTGTACGGACCCGAGGTGGTCGATGCCCCGCCCGCGCCCGTCGGGGCCTGGCGCGACTCGACCGGGGCGCTCAAACGGCAAGCCGCGCGCTTCCGGATCTACGGCTACAACGCCGCGGGCGAGGTCGTCGGCGAGATCACGGCCAACTCCGCCGACATCACCTGGCGGGTCCATGTCGCCAACAGCAAGGCCGCCTGGTTCCAGTGGCAGCTCGCGTTCGACATCCCCGAGGCCGAGACGGTCACGCTGCCGCTGCGCAACGCCGGCGTGCCCGCGCCCGAGCGCGCGCGCCTCGTGATCGACGGCGGGCCGGCCGAGGTCCGCGGCAAGTCCACCGTCGGCCCGACGATCGCCGGCCATTCCAGGGCACGTCGGTGCAGCTCGGTCAGCTCCGCACCGACGACGCCGGCCGTCTGGTGTTCCTCGGCGGCCACGGCGTGTCGGCCTCGCCGACCAACCAGCCGATCTTCGACCCCAACGTCCCGACGACCTTCATCAACGCCGATGGCTGGTACGACGACACCTCCGACGGGCCCGTCACCGCGACCGTCCGCATCGAGGGCGCCGAGATCCCCGTCGAGGGCGCCTGGGTCGTCACCGCGCCGCCGGACTACGGGCCCGGCGTCCTCGGCGTGCGCACGCTCCACGACCTTCTCGTCGACGTGTACGTGCAAGCGGGCTGGTTGCCGGCGCAGCACGACGTCGCGTTCAAGCGCGACGTCTGGCCGCTGTTGCGCCGGCTGTCCGGGCTGCAGTGGAACAATCACGGCTTCGCGGTCGCGTTCGGGGCCGGATCGCGGCTCGACTTCGACGATCCGGCGCTGGCCGCCGAGCTGGCGTGGAAGCCGGCGCAGGGCGGGTACGATCGCAATCAGGAGATCCGGCGGCAGGTCGCCAACAGCTTCCGCCCGTCGACCCCGAGCGACGGCAACCAGTTGCCGTGGCCGTGGCTCTACGGGGACGCGATGGAGTCGGTGGCGGTCGACAACCCGCGGCAGAACGCCGCGATCACGTGGACGCAGGAGCAGGTGCTCGCCAGATGGGTCGCCGGCGACTTCATCGACGATCTCGCGGTCGAGCTGCCGACGTACGCGGCGATCGAGGAGGTGCCGCTGGCCGAGCAACCGGGGATGCTCGACCGCGCGGCGCTCGACCACGCGCTCGCCGACGCGTTCCATCCGGGCTGCGAGGTGACCTGGCCGATCCGCCATCTGACGATGTTCGACCGGCCGTTCCGGATCCGTCACCGACCCGCGGGCACGCCGGCGCCGAGCTACGGCTCGACGCTGACGCAATCGGTGGCGCTCGGCCCGAACGGCCCGCTGCACGAGCAGGGCCCCGGCGATCTCACGCGCTGGATGGGGCTCCCCTGGCAGGCCGACACCGCGTTCTGCCGCGCCGGCTACGACAAGGCCTACGACCCCTTCATCCCCAGCTTCTGGCCCGCGCGCGTGCCCAATCAGGTGCTCACGCTCGAGCAATACCGGGTGCTCATGGACACCTCGCGGCCGCTGGAGACCCGCCGCGACGCCTTCGCCGCGCGCGCCGACTGGAACGCGCGCCTCAGGGGGAGCGCACCCGAGCAGATGGTCCAGATGGTCCATGAGTTCCACGAGATGGGGCTGCTCGAGGTGCAGCCGGGTCCGAGCGACGTCCCCGGCGTGCCGAGCCGACTGCGCGTCGCGGCGGGCGGTGTCGCCGGCCCGCTGAAGGGCGAGGCCGCCGAGCTCGAGCCGCACGAGTGGCCGGTGCCCGTCCACAAGCCAGCGCGGCGATGATGGATGTCGTCGTCATCGGTGCCGGTCCAGCCGGTGCGCTCGCGGCGGGTCTGCTCGCGCGCGCCGGCCTCGCCGTGACGATGATCGACCCGCGGCCGGAGGGGTTTCGGATCGGCGAGGGGCTCCCGCCCGCGGCCCGGCCCCTGCTGCACGCGCTCGGGCTCCTGCCGCTCGTGCGCGACGCCTTGCCCGGTAACGGCACCCTGTCCGCGTGGGGCAGCGACGATCTCGGCGTGTACGACCATATCGGCGAGCCCTACGGCCACGGGTGGATCCTCGACCGTGCGCGGTTCGACGCCGGCCTGCGCCGCTGGGCTTGCGAGGGCGGCGCGGTGCTGCGAATCGCCCGCCTCGTCGGCGCCGCCCACCGCGGCGACGAGGCGCTCGAACTACGCCTCGACGACGGGACCTGCGTGATCGCTGCATTTGCGATCGATGCCTCGGGCCGGCCGGCCGCTCTGGCGAATCGGCTGGGCGCGACGCGGACCCACGTCGACGCGCTCGTCGCCACCTACGCCCGCTTCCGCGCCGGTGTCCCCGGCGAGTTCGACACCCGCATTCTCGTCGAGGCCGCGGCGTACGGCTGGTGGTACACGGTGCGGGTGCCCACGGGCGAGCGGGTCGTCGCCCTGCTCCGCGATCACGAGCCGGGTGCCTGCTCGGCGCGCGCCGAGTTCGTGCAGCTGCTCGTGCGCACCCGCTTCATCGCCGCGACCCTGGCCGCGGGCGATTACCTGCCGATCGAGGCCCCGCGCGGCGCGGACGCCCGGACCGGCCGACTCTCCCATGTCTTCGGGGACAGATGGATCGCCGTCGGCGACGCCGCCTTCTCGGTCGATCCGCTGTCGTCGCAGGGCCTCGCCGACGCCCTCCTCACCGCCGACGCCGGCGCGAAGGCCATCGTCGCGGCCCGCGGCGGCGACCCGCGCGGGCTGCCGGCCTACGCCGAGCGCGTCGAACGGCTCTACGAGCGGTACCTCGAGCACCGCCTGGCCACCTACGCCCGCGAGCGCCGGTGGCCGGACGAGCCGTTCTGGCTGCGCCGTCTCTGACGGGGCCCACGGCGCAGTTCCTCGAGCTGCGCTCGACCCCGCCGAAGCCGAAGACGTGGCGATCGACGGGCCCAACCCGTCGAGCATCTGTGGCAGGAGTGCCGCACCGAGAGCAGCAAGGTCGAGGGCAGCGGCTACTGTTTGTCCTGCCAAACTCGCCAGTCGACAGGCGCGGCGGTGACGCCGCGCCCGACGAGTCGAGAGCAGCGACTGCGCAACGGAGCGCTTCGCGCCGAACGCCCGGCCGTCCCGCCACCACCACGCCGCGGCCTATCGCGCAGCGCACGCGACGAGTTCGGCTGGCAGCCGCGGCCCGACTTCGGTGCGATGCTGAGCTGTCTGCGCGCTGGCCTGGAGCCGCGCCGCGCGCTCGCTCGCGCCGTCGGTTCGAAGGGTCACCACGATCGTGACACTCGACAGACGCGTGCGCGAGGTCGGAATGCTGCGTCACGTCCACCGGATGCGTTCAGGGTGAGGTCGCGAGTGGGGTCCAGAGGTTGGCACGGGGAAAGTTCGAGGTCCGAAATTGTTTTTCGGCGCCCGGGCACTAGCGCATTTGAGACGATCGTCAGCGGATTGCGGCCGAGTCTCAGCTACGTTCACCCATCGAAAGAGATTGTCACCATGCATTACAGCCTTTCTCCGTTTGTGCTCGCACCTCGCTATAGGCTCGTGCGCGCGTCAGCCCTCGTACTGCCGCTCGCGCTGGGGGGCAGCGCCTGTGACGACCCCACTTTGACCTCGCCTCCAGCGAGCTCGCCGCGGACGACGTCGCGGAGGCCGACGCGGCCGACATTGGCGACCCGCCTGGTCCGACGCCCACCGGCCCGACCGAGCTCGCGGGACCGCTTCGCGAACAACGAGCATGCCACTTTATCCCCGATCCAGCGATCGAGCGCGCCTGGAAGATCAATCAGAAGGGCTACCTCGACACCAACATCGACTTCTCGAGCTTCTTCGACGGCCCGCACACGGTCATGGGCTGGGTGATGCCCGAGTTCACCTACAATTACTTCCGGGCCGATCTTCGCCGAGAACGGCAGCGGCACGTACCTCGTCGGCCAAGGGGATTACCGCGACGGCAACGTCGTCATCCAGAACAACAAAGTCGTCACCCCCGGCGACCCGGTGCTGAACGTCGACCTTGGAGGTAAGAAGGTCAACTACATCGCGCCCGGCTACGTGAAGCGGCAGTGGAACCACATCGCGCTCGTCCGGACGGCCGCCGACGTCAGCGGCAAGTTCACCTTCAAGCTCTACCTCAATGGCGTTCTGCTGTCCCCGGTCGGCGGCGTCGAGATCTCGTTCAGCCCGACGGATCCGATGAGCCCATCCCAGGTTCCGCAGGGCGAACTGCGCCTCGGTCGTCGCACGAGCGGGCTCAACCTCGAGTCCAGCAAGTCCTGGCAGTTCTACGGGCTGATCGACGAGGTCGCCGTATTCGACAGCGCGCTGAGTCAGGCGAATATTTCTCAGATCATGCAGTGTGGATTCGGAGGCGACGAGTCGGCGATGGTCGCCGGTATGACCTTCGACACCTACGGGTTGCAGACGCCCCCGGGGCCGAAGATCGTCACGCCGGTCACGCCGGTCGCGCCGGTGAGCAACTTTGTCCAGCGCCTCACGGTCGCCTCCGGGGTCAAGTCGGCGAACGCCGGCGACGCGGATCTGTTCGAAGGGCCGCACGTCGCGCCGACCCAGGGCAGCTACCAACTGCCGTTCCCCGCCGGCGAGGTATGGCAGGTGCAGCAGGCCCCGGATTCCGCGGGCGGCTCGCACAACGGCTTCGCAGCGTTCAGTTGGGACTTCAAACGCGTCGTGGCTCCGATGCAGGGGACGGTGTCGGCTGCAGCGTCCGGGCAGATCTACTACGTAAAGGAGGGAGTCGTGCTCCCAGCCGACGTTACTGAAGCCAACGCCGTCCGCATCAATGTCGCCCCGAACGAAAGCGTGCTTTACCTCCACCTCGAGCCTTTCAGCTTCACCGATATCTTCATGGACGGGAACCCGTTCTTCGCGCCGCAGACTGGCCCAGTGTACTACCTTCCCGTCACCCAAGGCGATGATCTGGCGAAGTCCGGCATGAACGCCGCACACCTGCACTTCGATGGCAACGATGGCGCCTTGGGCGTCAATTCCGGCGGGGTGACGATGCCGATCGGATTCAGCGACTACGAGGTCCTCGATTTCGTTGGCCCGAATCAACAACAGTGGCATACGGTGCTCCGCGGGATGCCGAAGGCGGGCGAAATTATCCGTCGCATGTAGACGACGGGCTGCGCTCTCCGAAGCACGTGGCTCCTCGCTGTCCTCTTCCGCCTTGTGGCGGGCGAGCGACTGGTGGGGCCGCGACGCGGCGACGGGCCCGGCGAGACAGGCGACGCCCTGCCGTTCGTCAAGTTGTTCTCGGGCGTCTGGCGAGTCCGCGACGACGCGCAGAGCCGCCGGACTCGCGGCCCTGCGCAGTCAGCCTCACGGGCAGTCGACGGAGTCGGCCGGGTGCGCCTGCAGCACCGCGTGCAGCGTCGCCTCGAGCAGCGCGCTGGCGTCGGCGACCGGGAGGCCGTAGCCGACGTGGATGTGGCCGGCGGCCACGTTGTGCGGGGCGAGCTGATTGTAATAGACGCCGTGCAGGCCGAGGAAACCGGACAGGAAGTTGCCGCTGGTCTGCTGATCGATGACCACCGACGTGATGCCCAGCGGCTCGGTCGCGGCGGCGATCACCTCGAGCGGGAGCTGGCTCGGCAGCGTGTTGCCCTGGCGGTATTCGCTGATCGCGTCCCACGAGCGCGCCTCGGTCGTCGACTTCGTCGGTTGGTGCTCGGCGCCGTGAGCGTCGGACAGCCAGTCCTGCGCGGGCCCGCCGGGGTTGTCGAGGCCGTGACCGCCCTCGAGCGCCTCGATCTCCCAGCCGATATCGCCGCCGCGGCTGGTCGTCACCAAGATGATCGGCTGGTACTCGTCCACCAGCCGCCAGAAGTCCTTCGAGGTCGCCTGATAGTCGACGCGCAGGTCGAAGTCCGGCGAGCCGACCGCGCCCGGATCGCCGATGTCGTCGTTGGTCGGATCGCCGTCGGGCGGGAACTCGGGGAAGAACGAATGGACGTCGTAGCCGTAGCCGCCCCAATCGGCGCCGATCCAGCCGTCCGGGTTCTGCGCCGGATCGGTGCTCCACGGCCGCAGCATCTCGTTGGTCGGCGGCCAGTAGCCCATCAGCACCACGTTCTTCGTGCAGCCGACAGGGCCGGTGGTCGACGACTCGCTCGTGCTCGCCTCGCTCGTGCTCGCCTCGCTCGTGCTCGTCGTGCTCGTGCTCGCCGTGCTCGTGCTCGCCGCGCTCGTGACGTCGCCGGACCCCTGGGTCGAGGCCTCGCTGGTGGTCGGGGTCGTGGCCGCGTCGCCGGTCGGCGAGCCGGTGGACGCCTCGGTCGTCGTCGTCGCCGCGGCGGTCGATCCGGTGCTCTCGCCGGGATCCGCCGGCGCGCAGCCGGCGAGCAACGCCGCGAGGCTTCCGCGTGAAAGGGTGAGTCGGGCGGCCGTCGAGCTCCGGTAGCGCAGGCGTGAAGCGTAGGACATCGCCGTACGATACCCGCAGGCCGCCGGCTCTGTCTCGACGGCGCGTCGATCCGCCGACGCACCTGACCTGCGGTCCTCGATGCGGGATGCGCGAGGCCGCAGGCGAACCCGCGCGGACCTGCCCGGGCGCGCCTGATGTCGGCCCGCGCGTCCGCTGCGGCGGTTCGTCGGCGCGCCGCTCAGGGCACGACCACGCCGCTCTTCATGACGCCGTGGACGTCGCCGATCAGCACGCTGACGTCGGTGAGCGGGTCGCCGTCGACAGCGACGATGTCGGCGAAGTAGCCGACCGCGACCCGGCCGACCTCGTGCTCGACGCCGATGCTGGCCGCGCCCTCGATCGTCGCCGCGCGCAGGGCCTGGAGCGGCGTCATGCCGGCCTCGATGAACCACTCGAGCTCGCGCGTGTTCTCGCCGAAGCCGCTGAACACCGCGTCGGAGCCCATCGCGATGTCGACCCCGGCGAGGTGGGCCTGATTGGCGGTGGCCAGGTTCAACGCGATGTACGCCTCGAACTCCGCGGCCTTGCCCGGGTCGTAGCCGAAATAGGCCAGGTTGTCCTTGTAATAGCGGTTGTGATCGATCGTGGGCACGTAGGTGACCCCCATGGCGATCATGTCCATGAAGTCGATGGTATCGAGGCCCTCGGGGTGCTCCAGCGAGTCCGGCCCGGCCATGATCGCCAGCTTCGCGGTGTCGGCGTGATAGGCGTGGATCGCGATCGGCCGGCCGAGCGCGTGCGCCTGGTCGACCGCGGCCTTGAGCTGCTCGAACGTGAACTTCGAGCTGCAGGTCAACGTGTCGTCGCTGCAGTTGTCGGCCCACACCTTGATCAGGTCGGCGCCGTCGGCCACGTTCTGCTGGATCCACCCCTTCATCACGTCGATCGACGGCACCGGCCCGCTGATGCCGTAGCCGGCGGTGTAGATCCGCGGGCCCGTGACCTCGCCGGCCGCGATCGCGTCGCGCAGCTCGGCGATCAGGTAGTCGCCGGGGCCGCAACCCTTGTCGATCGCCGTGGTGACGCCGAGCTTGATGGTCTTCTCCGCCGCCTGCCGCGCCAGCTCGGCCAGGGTCTCCGGCGAGTTCTGGAACAGCCACCAGCTCCGCTGCCACGGGAAGGTCCCGGGCTCGTCGTCGGTCTGGTAGATGAAGTGCGTGTGGGCGTCGACCAGCCCGGGCACGCCGGTGTAACTCGACCAGTCGACGACCTCGGCGCCGCACGGGATCTCGTTCTCGTCGGTGGCGAGCGCGACGACCCGATCATTCTGGACGATGACGATCGCAGGCTCGAGGACGCTGCCGTCGGCCGGATCGATCAACCGCGCGAGCTTGACCGCCCGCAGCTCGCTCTCGCAACCCTCGGTCGTCGTGCCCTCCGTCGTGCCCTCGGTCGTCGTGCCCTCGGTCGTCGTGCTGCTCGCGGTGGTGCTGTCCTCGGTCGTCGTGCCCTCGGTCGTCGTGCCCTCGGTCGTCGCGCTGCTCGCGGTGGTGCTGTCCTCGGTCGTGCTGCTCGTGCCGACCTCGGACGTGCCGGCCTCGCTGGTGGGGCCGTCGCTCGTGCTCGTGCCGGCGCTCGGGTCGGTGACTGCGGTGGTCCCCGGCACGGTGGTCGCGTCGCCGGTGCTGTCCTCCGTGAGCGAGGACGCAGCGGTCGACTCGTCGCCCGTGGTGGGGTCGGTCGTATGGGCCGTGCTCGTCGCGCCGCTGCCGTCACAGCCCGCGATGGCGGCGATCCAGCAACCCAGGCTCGCGCAGCGCGTGATCTTTTTAATAGAATGCATGCCGCTGCGCAGCCGGGCGGCGGGGTCGTGACGGAGTAAGAGTCGATGAAGAGACGTGCTGTCGAACGCATGCCAGCTCATCTCCGGCACCGCCGAGTCCCGTCGAAAATTCTTCAGGCCGGCTCGCAATCTTTTCATGCGCGCCGGCGCTCCGATCCTCGGTGTCGGCCTGATGCAGATTTTCTGACGGAACCCCCGCCACCCGGAGATACCGCGACCACATGCAGCTGCAGCCCGCCGAACCCGAGCTCCGCGCGGAGGCGCCCATTGCGGGCGCCTCGTTCGAGGCGCTGTTCCGCGAGCACTTCGGCTTCGTGTACCGCAACCTGTGCCGCCTCGGCGTACCACCGGCGGCCGTCGAGGACGCGGTCCAGGAGGTCTTCCTGGTCGTCCTGCGCCGCCCCGACGCGCCGATCACCTCGGTGCGCGGCTGGCTGTACGGCATCGCCCGCCGGATCGCCTGGCGGCAGCGGCGGAGCGCCGGCCGGCAGCACCGCCTGGCCCAGGCCCTGGCCGACGAGGCCCCGCGCGCGCTCGACGGCGCGGTCGCGGTCGCCGAGCGCGAGGCCGCCGCGCTGCTCGAGCGCTTCCTCGGCCGCCTCGACGAGGACAAGCGCGCGGTGTTCCTGCTCGCCGAGCTCGAGCAGATGACGGCGCCGGAGATCGCCCGCGCCCTCGAGGTCAAGGAGAACACGGTGTATTCGCGGCTGCGGGCGGCCCGACAGGAGTTCGACCGCACCTTCGCGCGCGTGCGCCTGCGCGAGCGGCGGTCGAGCGGCGAGGCGGCGCTCGACGAGCGGGCGCTGCTGCTGAGCCGCGCCCGGCGGGCCGGCGAGCCGAATCCGGCCACGCGCCAGCGCGTGTTGCTCGCGCTGATCGCCGGGGCCGGGCTCACCGGGGCCGGCGAGGCCGCGGCCGCATCCGCAGGCGCAAGTCCGGCCCACGCCTCGGCCTGGACCGCGGTCCCCGGCCAGCAGCTCGCCGCGTGGTCCGGCACGACCGCCGGCGGACACGCGCTCGGCGTCGCGGTGGTCGGGATTGTCGGCGCGGTGCTCGTGGCCGCCCGGCCGGCGCCGGACGATGCACCTGCACGCACCGCCGCGGTCGAGGCGAAGGCCGGAGCGAACGACGTCCCCGCCGCTGCGCGGCCGCCCGCGCCCGCTCCTGCCTCCCCGACGCCTCCAGAGCCGGTCGCGCCCGTCGACGAATCGTCGGTGCCGTTCGCGCGGCTGGCATCCGCCGCCGCGCGGGCGAGTCGCTCGACGCTGGATGTGTTCGCAATCGGCGCACCCGCTGCGACTCACATCCATGTCCCCAAGGCCATGTCCTCGGGGACATCCTACGAATCGCCTCCCGCCACCGTCGACCTCGACGCCCTGCGCCGCGAGTCCAGCCTGATGGCCGAGGCCCGCGCCGCCTTGGGCGCCGGCGCGTGGACGCAGGCCCACGAGCTGCTGCAGCGGCACGCGCTCGAGTTCCCGGCCGGCGCCCTGGTCGAGGAGCGCCGGCTCTCGCTCGTCACCGCGCTCTGCTCGCTCGGACAGCTCCAGGCGGCCCGCGCCGAGATCGCCCGGATCGCCGGCGAACACCCCGACTCTCCCGCGGCGCGCAAGGCCCGGGGCCTGTGTCCCGCGGCGGCGGGTTGATCACCGCGCGCGGAGCCCGGGTTCAATAATAAAACTCGGCCCGGATCCCGCGGTGCTCCGAGTAGTTGAGGTCCGGGTCGGTGTCGCCCGTGAGCTCCTTCGCCGCCGCCTCCGCCTCCGCGTACGTGATCGTGTGGGCGCGGCGGGTGCGGGCGCGGCAGCCGTGGCCGTCCTTTCCGAACAGCATGTCGATGCGTTTGTCGCCGCCGATCGTCCAGTTGTCGTCGAGACAGGCCTGCACGCCGCCGCCGGACTTGCACGCGCGGAAGATCGGGTCGCGGTAGTTGAGCGCGCCGCCGACGTCGCCGTTGGCCTCGGCGTACCACGGGCGCCAGTCGTCGTTGTCCTTGCGGTCGGGCTCGTTGAAGTCGCCGCCGAAGATCACCAGCTTGCCGCCGAACCCCTTCTTGTGCAGCTTCTCGTCGGCCTCGAGCACGTTCTGCTTGGCGCAGGCCGGATCGGGCCCCTCGCCCTGCGCGGTCGCCCAGTGCAGCGAGGCGACCGTCACGTCCTTGTCGGCGATCTTGTCGTGCAGCTTGACCATGACGTTGCGGGTGCGCGCCTGGTTGTTGCGCACGCACGCGCCGTCCTTGTTGACCCACGACTGCCAGACGTGCTTCTCGCCGACGACGGAGAAGCGGCCCTGGCGGATGATGATCGCGTTGGTCTGCTTCTCCTTCTCCTTGCCGCACGGCGACAGCTGCGTCCACGGATCGGCGTCGGCGATGATGCCCTCGAAGATCCCGGGCATCTCGTCGGTCATGCGCTTCACCAGCGTGTCGAGCTGCGCGCTGTCCGAGATCTGCTGGACCAGGAACAGGTCCGGGCTCGGCTGGATCGACTTCATGTACGCGATGAGGTCGGTCCAGTCGCCGGGGCACTGCTCGCCCTGGATCTTCAGGTTCTCGATGTTGTTGACGTAGACCTGGATGAACGCCGGGTCGTCGTTGATCGCCTTCGGCGCGTCCACTTCCGGCGGGGCGTCGTCCTGGTGCGCGCACAGGTCGACCGGCGGCTCGTCGCCGGTGTCCACCGGCTCGCCCGTGCTGCCGGGCTCGCCCGTGGTCCCGGGCTCGCTGGCGCTTCCGGTGGTCCCGAGCTCCCCCGTGTCGGTCGACGTGGTCGACGCGGTCGACGTCGTCGACGCATCGCCGGTCGTGCCGCTCGTCGGCGCCTCGGTGGACCCGGCCTCGGTAGTGGTCGTCGTCGCGGTCGCGCCCGACGAGCTCGAGAGCTCGGCGTCGGTGTTCGGCTCGGTGCCCGCGCTGGTGTCCGCGCCGCAGGCGGCGAGCAGCAGCACGAGCGACGACACGAGCCGGCGAGCCGGCGCAGGATGAGGGTGTACGAGGATGATGCCTTCCATGGCCCCTCGACCCTAGCCGATCCTGCACCGGCCCGCGCCGGCTCGCGAACGCGGGCCTGCGACCGGGCTCAGGGGTACGTCGCGCGCAGGTTCATCATGTACTCGGCCAGGGTCTGCGAGATCCGGATGCCCGCCGACGAGTAGTCCGTGTTCGCCGCGCAGGTGCTCGAGTTGCACTGGTTCCACACGGTGTTGCCGATGATGTACGGCCCGTTCACGCCGGGGCTGTTGCTGTAGATCGGGCCGCCGCTGTGGCCGGCGCTCGAATCGCAGCCGGTGCGCAGCTTGCCGCTTGTGCCGTAGAGCGGCCAGCGCGAGTCCGGATCCGACACGGCCGGGGCGACGCCGGCGCACGTCAGGTCGCCGTAGGCGACGTTGCTCGTGCAGGGCGACGGCGCCAGCGAGTCGTCGCAGGCGGGGTAGCCGACGTTGCTGGTGGCCCAGGTCGCGACCGTCGCGTCGCCGGCCCAGTACACGCCGAAGTAGCCCGGCGCGCCGTTCGGGCTGCTCGCCCACGGGTTCGGCGGCAGCACCAGGATCGCCCAGTCGTTCTTCACGCACGACCCGGTGTACGTGGTGTTGCAGCCGTCGTTCAGGTACGAGATCGGATACAAGGCGCCCTGCGAGGTCACGGTGCCGTAGGGCAGCTCGGCGCCGTTGCGGCGGGCCCGGAAGGTGTGGTTGGCGCTGTAGTCGCCGTTGCCGTCGAAGATGCAGTGCGCCGCGGTCAGTACCAGGCGGTTGCCGAACAGCGCCCCGGTGCAGCCGCCGCCGACCTTGCCGACGCGGCGGAACGTCGAGTGCGTCAGCGAGATGCCCTGGAGCGAGATCCGGTTGTCGACGTCGTGCGACCACCCGCGCGGCGTCACGAGGTCCTCGTCCTCCTCGCCCGGGCTCGCGTCGGCGAACCCGAGGGCCGCCAGCTGCTCGGCGGCCGCGTGCACCGCCGCCGCGTCGTAGGTCGCGATGTACTCCGCGCTGTCCTCGTAATCGACGTAGATGACGCCGAACTTGCCGCCCTCGCCGGCCTCGTACTGCGACAGCAGCGGGTCGCGGCTCGCCAGGCGCTGCTGCGGATCCTCGTCGACGATCGTGGGGTGGAACTCGTAGTCGTCCGGCACCGTGACCAGCTCGATCGGCGCCCGGAACTGCAGCTCGGGCTCGATCCCCAGCTCCGAGCCCTCCGCGGCCGCCGCGTCCTCGTCGGCCTCCGCATCGCACCCCGCAGCGGGCAACAGCAGCGCGCTCAGGGCACAGGCGAGGCGGGACACGGATACGCGACGAATAAGGGACGAAGATGTGAAGAGGATGTCGTGGCTGCGCTTCATGCCCGGGGAGTGACGTCGGGCCGCCCGCCAATTGCACCGCGACGATTTTTCCGCCGCGGCCGCGTCCACGCGCGCCCGCGGCCCCTGCAGGCACGCGCTCGCGCCCGCGGCTCGTCGCGCGTGACCTGCTTCACCGGTCGCGCAGGAGGTGAAGTTTCGACCCGTCCTCACTCCCGGTCCTCGGCCTCGAGCTCCGCGAGCACGTCCTCGATCACCGGCAGCAGCTTGGGGTGCCCGTCCAGCTTCGTGAGCGCCTCGCGGGCGAACCCGAGGTCGTCGCGCGCCGTGAACTGCCCGGTCTCGGCCGCCGGCGACCACCGTCGCTGGTGAGCCACCAGCCAGCGCGAGAACGCAGTCACCTGCGACAGCGCCGCGCTCGCGGCGATCCGGACCGCGTCGTCGGCGATGATCACCTCCTCGAACATCTCGCGCGCCTGCGGGGCCATCGGCGCGCGCGCCAGCTGCTGCTCGAGCGCCTCGTACTCCGGGGCCTGCCCCGGTTTCACGAGCGGCGCCAGGGCCGTGAACGCCCGCGCGTGGTACAGCACCTGGCGCAGCCGGCAGCCGTCGAGCGTGAACTGCAGCTCGCCCCACTGGCTCATCGTGTTCACGCGCTCGAACAGGTGGAGCAGCGACTCGATGCCTGGCCGGCGCGTGAACTCGCCGAGCTCCTCGCGCGCGTCGCCGGCGTCGACCCGCTTCGCCGCGACGAAGCGGGCGAAGCCCTTGACGAACAGCTCGGTGCGGAAGTCCGGCGTGAAGCCGTCGACCGAGCCGCCGCGGTCGTAGTAGCCCACCAGCGGCAGCGTCAGCGGCGACCACTCGCCCGGCGCCCGCTCGATCAGCGCGACGTGCACGGCGCGACAGGCCCGCAGCGACAGGCCGGACAGCGGACAGCGGAAATCGAACAGACCCACGCGAGCACCTCCCCGGTCCCCGAGGACATGTCTCCGAGGACATCCGCGAATCGACCCCGGCGGACCCGCTCCCCGCCCCGGCTCGTCGCTCGACCGTCCCGCTCCGCACGTCCTGCCCGGCTCCGTGGCGGCCACGCTTAGCCGAGTCGCCGCATCGCCGCAAGGGCGCGCTCACACCAGCCGGCGGCCGTGGTACACGGTCACCGGCGAGCCCTCGGCGAGGAACGCCGAGCGCGGCGCGCCTGCCAGGGCGGACGCGAATTCGCGGCCGTAGAGGGCCGCCACGTCGACGTCGAGCTGCGGCTCGACGCCCGCCCAGACCCGCCACGGCGGGTGCTCCACGCGGTACTCGATCGTCGGCCGCCCCGGCCCGGCGACGTAGCCCCAGTAGTGTTCGGCGATGAACTCCGCCTCCGACCCGGGCACCAGCGCCGCCGGCTCGCCGCGCCAGCCGAGGCCCAGCTCGTGCCAGCGACCGCCCACGCGCACCCCGTAGACGACCCGACCGATCCCCTCGAGCGCGCCCGCGGTCTTCGTATGTCTCATCGGCCAGGCCTCGTAGCGCTCGCCGTACAGCCGCCGCGCGACCATCGCTACCGCGGCGCGCGGCACGATCTCCTTGAGGAACGCGACCCCGCGCTTGTAGCCGTCGGGCCCGACGTGGGGCTCGTCGTCGCGCCCGCGGCGACGCACGTAGAAGCGGAGGTTGAGCTCCTCGAAGTCGCGGTGCCACGGGACCGGGCAGCCGAGCAATCGCGTGCGCAGGAACATGAAGCCGACCAGGCTGACGTAGACCTCGCCGTCGAACCGATCGAGCTCGGTGCCCGGCGGGACGTGCGGCGCGAGCACGGCCGGGTCGACGACGAAGTTCAACATCACCAGGTCGCGCCACTCGGCGGTAAGGAACGCAGCGTCGGCCATTTCACCGAGAGTAGCACCCGCCCCTCGGCGTCGACGGTCCTGCGACCGCAGGGCGCACCCTCACGACCGTGAGCGCCGGGCCGACGCTCCCCACAAGGCCGAGGCGGCGGACGGCGCTCGTCCTCGGTTCGCTTGAGCGCAGCCCGAGGGCGGGCGCTTGCGCGCCGTGACATGTCCTTTCCGCCATGTCGAACGCGCCAGCCCCCGGGTGACACCGCCCGGACCGCACCGCTACGATGGCGCATGCCCCCGTCTCGCCGTCTCCTCCTCGTCGTCCTCGCCTCCGCCCTCGCCTGCGGCCCCGGCGACGACGGCAGCACCGCCTCGGCGACGGAGAACGCGACCACGGCCGGCACCGACACCGGAGCCACCGGCACCTCCGCTCCGACCTCGACCTCCACCTCCGGACCTGCCCCCTCGGGGCCCGAGTGCCAGGAGGACGCCGACTGCGGGCTCGTCAACAATTGTTGCGAGTGCGATCCCAAGCCGGTCACCGCCGAGGTCGCCGCGTGCGAGGGCAACTGCCTGCAGCCGACCTGCGACGCGCTGAGCCTGTGGGGCGCCCAGGCGGCCTGCCGCTCGGGCATCTGCGAGTTCGCCGACATGACCTGCAGCGACGGCCCCGTCACCTGCGACCAGGCGATGCCCCAGTGCCCCGCGGGCACCGTCAACACCATCCAGGACGACTGCTGGGCCGGGTGCATGCACCCGCGCTACTGCGAGGGCCTCGGCTGCACCCCCGGCTCGTGCGGCGACGGCTGGACCTGCGTCAGCCATCAGTCCGGCGCCAGCACCTGCGCCCTGCTCCCGGCCGCCTGCGCCGGCGAGCCCACCTGCGCCTGCCTGCAGCCCTATTTCGCCGAGTTCTGCCCCGGCTCCTGCGGCGACGTCGAGGGCGGCGTCCAGTGCCAGGACGGCGGTTGATGCATGGCCTTCAGGACATGCTTGAAAAACATGTCCTCAAGAACATTCATAATTGCATCACCCCGGAGGCCGCCCGCTCGGCGGGCCTCGAACACGAAGGACGCATGTGTTCCGAAGCCCGCCCCGCGTCAAGGCGACGACCCGCGGAATGGCATCACAGGCCGTCTCGGCCGCGAAGCGCCCGGCCGCGGCCCCCTGTCATGAATCCGTCATGCGTCGCTCGGCCGACGCGGCGAACCCCCTGTGATTCGGCGGGCTCGACCGGTTCCGTCGCGTCCGCTCGCGCAGCGCCTCAGCGCTGCTTCCACGCCTCGCCGGCAGGTTGCGGCGCCGTCGCCGTCGCCTGCCACGGCGTCGTCTCCTCGTGGCGTGACGCGAACACCCCGATCGCCGCCTGCAGCGCCTGCGCCGCCGCCTCGAACCGCCGCACCGAGCCCGCCAGCGTCACCTCGAGCCAGGCCGTCCGCGCCGCCGGGGGCAGCCGCTCGAACGTGTCGCGCGTCATCGCGTGGACCCATCCTGCGGTGGTCGCCACGATCGACGCCGTGCGGGCGGCGCCGGCGAACGCATCGACCCCGACCAGCGCGCCGGGCTCGAGGCGGCCCAGCAGCATCGATCCGCCGCGGGCGTCGATCGTCCGCAGCACGTCGGCCTGGCCGGCCGCCAGCACCAGCACGCGCGCGTCGGCGTCGCCCTGGCGCAGCAGCACCTGACCGGCGCGGAACGCCTGCGGCGTGAACGCCTCGGCGATCGCCGCGCGCACTGGCGGGCTCGCGCGGCCCAGCAGCGGATGGTGCGCCAGGAACCCCGTCAGCGGCGGGCATTCCGCCGGATTCGGCGTGGTGCGGGCCACCCGGCGCCACAATCGGCGGAAGATCCCCGACGACGCCGACGCTGGCGCCGCGAACTTGCCCACCTGCAATTGCGCGAGCACGCGGTCGAACACCTGGCTGCGATGCGTCGTCCCGGCGATCGCGCGCCGCAGCAGCGCGTCGTGGACCGGGCTGCCCAGCGCGCGCATGGGCGATGCTCGCCACGGACAGCACCAGCGCGTGCGTCCGTACGCTCGCGCGCACGCTGGCGAATCGCCGGGCCTCCCCGGTGTACAGCGCCGACTCGCCGATCGTGTCGCCGGCCTCGACCCGCCCGATCACCGTCCCGTCGACCAGGACGTCGAGCGCGCCCGCGAGGACCAGCGCGAACGCGTCCGCGGGCCGTCCCTGCCGCCACAGCATCGACTGTTCGCGCACCTGCACCACGCTCCACAGCGGCAGCGTCGCCCGCAGCGCGGCCTCGGGCACCTCCGCCAGCACCCCCGACAATGCGAACAGCAGCGGCTCCATCTCCCGTTCGTGGCCCGACCTCCCGCGCTGCGCCACGCGACGTGATCACGCCGCGACGGCGACCGCTCCCGCACCTCCGCGTGTCATGAATCGCGCTACCCGGCGACGACTCGGTCGGCGCGGGCGCCTGGCGACAACGCGGCGCCCGGCAGCGCCGCGAGCGCCGAATCCACCGGGTCGATCGGACATGTCCCCCGGACCATCCAGGGCCGGGTCCGCCGCCTCGCCCGCGACGGCCTCTCGCCGACGAACGGGAGTTAAAGGCGAACGGCGGAGGCATTGCTGCGAACCTGTCGCAGCGCCCCGCCGACACCATTTCGATTACCATGTCGCATCATTCGCGTCAAATCGCGTTTCCGATCGCGCGCGCCGGCGCTCGCCAGGGCCGGCAGCCCCCGCATCGCCGCCCGCGCGTGCCTCGTCGAATCGGGTTCAATGGCCCGATATCGCCGCTCGTCGCCTCAATCGCGCCTCCTCGCGCCGCGGGCCGGGGACATCGCCGGCGCCCGAACAATGTCCACTCCGCGCCACGTTCACGGCATCCTTGCCCGGCCGCGCACGCCGATCGCCGCCGCCGACGTCCTCTCCGCCGCGCTGCGCCGCCCGCCGCGGTCGGCGAGCTGACGCCGTCTGCCCCCGGCTGTGCGACGCGGCGCCGGGCGACGCCCTCGCCCCGGGCGTCGCTCTCCTGGACGTCTCGATGCGGATCGTCCCCCACCCGCGCGAGCCGATCCCGGCGGTCGGGCCATTCGCAGTTCGCCGAGCTCGTCGCGCCTCGACGGCCGACTGCCGTGACGGCGCCTGCGTCGCCGCCCCGATGTCTCACCGAGGCATACGCGGCACGACCTCGCTTCACCGCCTCGACGATCGCGATGAAGCAGGCGATCGCCTCCGCCTCCCAAGCGCTCGCCAATCCATAAAACCCCCTGGCGCCGACGGGCCACCCATTCGCGTCGCCGAAGCCGGTCACCCGATCAGGTCCGAACCAACCACCTCGCCGACCTCGCGTGGACCCATCGAAGTCGAGGCCGCTGCACGCTCGAGCCTCTCCGTTCGGCCTGCCCCGGGACCGGCCTCAGGGGTCCCGCCTCGCTTGCAGGTACAATTCCGAGTCGGCGCCTCGCGGTGGAACCGACTCGTGCGCGCTTGCGGCCCGTGCTACTCGTCTCTCCCGCCATGCGGATCGGCATCACCTACGACCTCAAACCGGCGGACGCACCGGCCGCGTCGGAGCCCAGCGACCTCTACGAGGAGCTCGAGGCGATCGACACCATCGTCGCCATCGAGCAGGTCTTGCGGCGCCGCGGGCACGACGTCGTCCGCCTCGGCGGCGGCCGGGCGCTCCTCGACGGCCTGATCCGCGGCGGTCTGGCCGAGCGCCTCGACGGCGTCTTCAACCTCGCCGAGGGCTTCGGCGGGCGCGGCCGCGAATCGCAGGTCCCCGCGATCCTCGAGCTCCTCGCAATCCCCTTCACCGGCAGCGACGCCCCCGCGCTCACCCTCACCCTCGACAAGCGGGTCGCCAAGCTCGTCGCCCTCGATCACGGCCTGCCGACCCCGCCGTTCCGCCTCGTCCCCGTCGGCGAGACCTGCGACGACCGCGGCCTGCGCTATCCGCTGTTCCTCAAGCCCGTGGGCGAGGGCTCCTCGATCGGGATCCGCAGCCGTTCGCGCTGCACCGGGCCCGCCCAGCTGCACGACCTCGTCCGCTCGCTGCACGCCGCCTACCACCAGCCCGTCCTGGTCGAGGAGTTCCTGCCGGGCGAGGAGTACACCGTCGGCGTCCTCGGCAACGGCGACGACGCCCGCGCCCTCGGCGTCATGCAGATCGTCCCCAGCGGCCCGCTCGACGAGTTCGTCTATTCGCTCGAGTACAAGCGCGATTACTGCGTCGAGGTCCGCTATCACATGACCGACGAGCTGCTGCGCCGCGGCGCCGTCTCGCCCGCGCGCCTGCGCCAGATCCACGAGCTCGCGCTGGCCGCCCACCGCGTGTTCGAGTGCCGCGACATCTCGCGCGTCGACCTGCGCTGCGATCGCTACGGCCAGGTCCAGTTCATCGAGATCAACCCCCTGCCCGGCCTGCGCCCCGGCTTCAGCGACCTCGCCAACCTCGCCGCCGGTCACGGCTGGAGCTACGACGCCCTCGTCGGCGGGATCCTCGACGCCGCCCGCGGGCGCTGGCAGGCCGCCGCTCCCGTCGCGCGGCCGAGCGCCCTCGCCGCGCTCACGGCCGCCGCCATGCCGGCGCTGACCGGCGATTCGTCCGACGTCCTCGGTTGATTCGCCGTCGCGTCGCGCGGCGACTGCCCTCATT
Organism: Nannocystis pusilla; assembly: GCF_026626665.1. Classification (GTDB taxonomy): domain Bacteria; phylum Myxococcota_A; class Polyangia; order Nannocystales; family Nannocystaceae; genus Nannocystis; species Nannocystis pusilla. The sequence goes on along the minus strand of NZ_JAPNKE010000002.1, from coordinate 2,161,168 downwards.
GCGCCTGAGCCTCCGGGGCCGCGCGATGAAGCCGATTGCGCGCGGGCGGACGCGCGCCTGCGGGCCGGCTCGCCCGTGCTCGGTCGATCCCGCGAATTCGCTCGTTCGTCGCCGCTGTGCGGCCTTCTCGTGACCTCGCAATCGCCGCACCACGCTTCGCCGGTTCGATCCGCAAGCGACGACTTGTCATCTTCGGGGTCCACGTGGTCCCATCCTCGCGATGCGTCGCGCGATTTTGGCCCCCAACCTCCTCGTAGCCCTGGTCGCCGCGTGCGGCGACAGCGGTCGCCCGGCCGACAGCGCGACCCCGACGACCCCCGGGACCACCCTCCCCGGCACCGACGGCCTCACCGGCACCACCACCGACGGCACCACCGACGTCGTCCCGACCGAGGGCAGCGGCGGCCTCACCGACGCCTCCAGCGGCACCACCGGCGCCGCCTGCAGCCTCGAGAGCTGTCCCGACGGCGCCTGCGTCGGCGACGTCTGCTGCGCCGCCGACCTCGCGTGCGGCGAGGTCTGCTGCCAGTCCGACCAGGTGTGCTCCTTCCAGCAGTGCGTCGTCCCCGGCGCCGAATGCGTCGACGCCGCCGAATGTCCCGAGGGCAACTATTGTGAATACACCCTCGGCGAGCCGGGCAGCATGGGCGGCGATCAGTGCGGCGGCGGCTTCATGCCGGCGACCGGCAAGTGCCTGCCGGAGCCGCCCGAGTGCGACCCCGGCGTCGTGCCCGAGGGCGACGACATCGACTGCCTGCCCCGCTGTGAATACAAGCCGCAGACCAGCTTCGATCCGGTGCTGAAGTACGCGTGGACCGACGCCAGCGTGATGATGCCGCCGATCGTCATCCAGCTCGACGACGACGACTGCAACGGCGAGGTCGACGAGCGCGACATCCCCGAGATCGTGTTCATGTCGTTCGACGAGGGCAACTACAGCTCCAACGGCACCCTGCACGCGATCTCGATCGTGAACGGCGCGCTCGTCACCAAGTGGACGCAGAAGCCGGCCGTCGACACCCTGTTCGGCGGCCGCTCGCTGGCCGGCGGCAACATCGACGGCGTGCCCGGCAACGAGGTCGTCGCCTGCACCGCCGAGGGCAAGGTGCGGGCCTACACCGCCGCCGGCGCCGAGCTGTGGATCAGCGCCGAGGTCGTCGGCTGCGACCACATCTCGCTGGCCGACTTCGACGGCGACGGCAACGTCGAGGTCCTCACCGAGTCGAGCGTCCTCGACGGCAAGACCGGCGCGGTCGAGCTGACGATCGACGGCCTCACCAGCAGCTGGTGGAACAAGAAGGCCATCGCCGCCGACGCCGACGGCGACGGCCAGCTCGAGATCGTCACCCCGACCCGGATCCTCGAGGCCGACGGCACCGTCCTCGTCGACACCGGCCTCGGCGGCACCTTCCCCGCCGTCGCCGACTTCGACCTCGACGGCGTGCCCGAGGTCGTCGGCATCGACAACGTCCACGGCACCGGCACCCACGACCTCAACATCTGGCGCTACGACCCCAACGCCCCCGGCAAGTTCGTCATCGTCCGCCAGGACATCGACATCAACGGCCCGCTGTCGCCCGACCTGTGCCCGGCCGACAGCGCCGGCAACATCGGCGGCGGCGGCCCGCCGACCATCGCCGACTTCAACGGCGACGGCACCCCCGACATCGGCGTCGCCGGCGGCATCGGCTACGCGGTGTTCGACGGCAAGAAGCTGATCGACCCGAACGTCGCCGCGGCCGACACCTTCCTGTGGATCAAGCAGACGCAGGACTGCTCGTCGGCGTTCACCGGCAGCTCGGTGTTCGACTTCGACGGCTCCGGCTCGGCCGAGGTCGTCTACGCCGACGAGCAGTACATGCGGATCTACGACGGCGCCACCGGCGACGTCCTGCTCGAGGTCTGCAACACCTCCGGCACCCTTCACGAGTACCCGCTGGTCGCCGACGTCGACAACGACGGCCAGGCCGACATCGTCGTCTCCTCCAACGACTACTCCAGCCTCACCTGCCCCAAAGAGCAGATGAAGACCCGCGGCGTGCGGGTCTTCGGCGACGCCAACAACCAGTGGGTGCGCACGCGCCGGATCTGGAACCAGCACGCCTACCACGTCACCAACGTCGCCGAGGACGGCACCATCCCGACCGCCGAGGTCTCCAACTGGACCACCCCGGGCCTCAACAACTTCCGCCAGAACGTCCAGCCCGAGGGCGAGTTCGCCGCGCCCGACCTCGTCGTCGCCGGCCACACCCAGTGCTTCGACGGCTTCAAGGCGTTCGCCCGCGTGCGCAACCTCGGCCAGGCCGCCGTGCCCGCCGGCGTGCCCGTCGGCTTCTACGAGGGCGACCCCAATCAGGGCGGCACCTTGCTCGGCACCCTCAGCACCACCAAGGTCCTGTACCCCGCCGAGGCCCAGGAGCTGGTGCTCGAGCTGCAAGACCTGCCGCCGAGCTTCATCGACGGCAGCAAGCCGCTGGTGCTGATCGTCGACGACGGCATGCCCGAGCACCCGTGGCACGAGTGCCGCACCGACAACAACACCGCGACCCTCGACCCCGCCTGCAAGGTCATCGGCTGAGGCGCGCCGGCCCAGCACCGCGAGCGCCGGCGCGGCCGCCACCGCCACCGCACGGGCCGGGCCCGTCGTGCTTCACTCTTCGCCGGGCACGACCCGCAGCACGAACCAGTCCTCCATCGTCGCCACCGCCACGTGCAAGCCGTCCGGGGCGAACGCGAGCGCCTCGACCGCGCGCCGGCGCGTCGGCAGGCGCTCGACCCGAGTGTCCGTCGCCATATCCCACAGCTCGAGCCCGCGGCCCTCTCGCGTCACGCGGTCGGCCACCAGCCAGCGGCCGTCGGGCGATCGCGCCGCGCGGGGCCAGTCGTGCGCCGGGCCCAGCGGACGGCCCACCCCGCGCCTCGGGTCCCACACCACCAGCCGATACGCGTCGCGGCCGGACCCCTGCTCTCCCGTCGCCGGATCGATCACCCGCATGTACAGGATCGGCCCCGCGGCGTGCCACGCGACCACCGTCACGGCCCCGAGCTCGTAGGCCGGCGCCCGCCAGCACGCCATGAGCTCGCCGTCCCAGCGCCACTGCGACCACGTGTCGACCGTGGTCACCACCAGCGAGTCGCCGAGGTCCCACAGCCCGGTGACGTGCATGCGTACCTCGCCGAGGGCCTGCCGCACCAGCTTCAGCGACCACGGTCGCGGCGGGCCGAGCGACTCCGCCGCGAACCACGACAGCCTCCCGCGCCCGTGCCGCATCACGATCCGCCGGCCGTCGGTGATCAGGTCGACATCCGTAGGGTCTTCCGGCCATGTCCATTCCGACATGTCCTTCTCGCCACGCTTCATCACCAGCCGTGCCCCCGCGCCGCACTCGTGGACGATCACCAGCGCGTCGCCGGAGCGCGGCGCTCCCATGCCCATCAGCCGCGGTCCCCCGCTCGATGCGCGCAACCTCGAGGTCCCGCCCGCCGCCTCGCGCACCAGCTCGGCCGAGTCGTAGCTCGCGCGCACCAGGCAGGACGGCGCGTCGGCCCACCACGACCGCCGCGCCTGCCCCCACAGCGTGCCGATCGACCGCACGAACACCAGCCGCCGGCCGGCTCGAAACGGCTTCGTCCGCTGCGACGTCACCGGCCCAGCGTACCCGTCCGCCGCCGCGCGGTCGACCGCGGGCCGCGCGGCCCCGGACCCGCCGCCGCGCAGCCGACGAACACGGTTCGGTTCGCCGCGCGATGCCCATCGAGCCAGCGGTCGCCTCGCGGGGCTTTTCTTCGCCGCGCCCGCGTGGTCTGCTCGGGGTCTATGGTCTCACCCGAACGCCTCCGCGCCTATGCGGAATCTCTGTTGCCGCGGACCGAGCTCGAGTCCAGCGGCGCAATCGACGGTATCATCGAAGGCGCCGCCCGATGGTTCGGCCTCGACGCGCGGCAGACCGAGCAGGTGCGCACCACCGCGATCCGGTGGGTCCAGCGCGCCCCCTCGATCCCGCCGACCTGGATTGCCTCGAGGCGATCATATTGCCCAAGGAGCGGCCGGTCGCCGACCTCGCCGACGGCCGAATCGTCGCACTGCCGCCCGGCGAGTTCTTCGACCTCCATGACGACAGCGTCCTGCGCGCGCGGATCGAGGCCTGCCTGCCCGCGATCGGCCGCATCGAGCTGCCCGCCAACCTCTCCGTCCCGTACGGCGGCACCGGCTTCGTGGTCGGCGACGGCCTCGTCATGACCAATCGCCACGTCGCCCAGCTGTTCGCCAGCGGCGTCGGGCGCCGGCGCCTGCGCTTCCTCCCCGGCCAGACGGCCGGCTTCGCCCGCGGCGCGAGCAGCCCGACGAGCCGGACGGCCCGACCTACACCGTGTCCGGGATCGTCCTGATCCACCCGTACTGGGACGTGGCCCTGCTGCGCGTCGACGGCCTGCGGGTCGCCCCGCTGCGGCTCGCGGTCGACGAGCCCGGGGCCCAGCGGCGCGTCGCGGTCGTCGGCTATCCCGGCTTCGACGCGCGCAACGACTTCGAGGTCCAGCACCGCGTCTTCCGCGGCCGCTACAACCTCAAGCGCCTCGCCCCCGGCTACTTCGGCGGGCGCCGCTCCGTCGTCAGCTTCGGCCGCACCGTCTCGGCCGCGCTGCACGACTCCTCGACCCTCGGCGGCTGCTCGGGCGCCGCCATCCTCGACGTCGCCACCGGCCACGTCCTCGGCCTCCACTTCGGCGGCGTCTACCTCGACCGCAACTTCGCGGTCCCGGCCGCCGAGCTCGCGTGGGATCCGCGGGTCGTCGACGCCGGGGTCGCGCTCGCCGGCGCGGCGCCGCGACGCGACCTGCCGTCCGAGTGGAACGCCGCGTGGAACGACGTCGAGGAGCTCCTGCCGCCTGCGCCCGCCCCCGACCCCCAGATCGCCGCAGTCGACCTCCCGGCCCAGACCTTGCGCCTCACCGTGCCGATCGAGATCACCGTGCGGCTCGGCCAACCACTCGCCCCGGGTGCCACCATTTCGGCGACCCCGGCGACCGAGTCGACGCCTGTCATTCCTCCCGAGCTGCGCCAGCTCGTCGCCGCCGCTCGAGGTCGCCGCTATTACGACGCCGGCCAGGACGCCGTCGACCGCGACAAGTATTACGCCGACGTCGTCCACGACGTCTGCTACGAGACGCTGTCCGCCCTGGTCGCGGCCACCCACCTCGAGACTCCGTCCTACGATCCCAGCCATCACGTCTATCCGTGGGTCGACCTGCGGCCCGACCTCCGCCTGGCCTCGATCTACTCCGACGCCACCTTCGCGCCCGAGCAGCTGATCGCCGCCGACGCCCACATCGACGCGAAGCGCCGGGCCCGCCGGGCCGAGGCGCTGGCAAGTCGGAAGTTCGCTTCTTTCACCGACATCGAGGCCGCGATCGAGGCCGAGCTGCCGTACAACTGCGAGCACGTCGTCCCGCAGAGCTGGTTCCGCAAGCGCGAGCCGATGCGCGGCGACCTGCACCACCTGTTCGCCTGCGACGTGGATTGCAACACCATGCGCGCCGACCGCTCCTACTACGATTTCGCCGACGACGGGCCTCTGCCTCCCTGCGGGATCGGCGACGGCCCGCACTTCGAGCCGAACCGCGGCCACGGCCCGGTCGCGCGCGCCACCCTCTATTTCCTGGTCCGCTACCCCGGCGAGATCGACGCCCCGCACGAGCTCAGCCCCCAGCAGATCGAGCTGCTCAAGCAATGGTCCAAGGCGGATCCGCCCGGGCAGTACGAGCGCCACCGCAATCAGGCCATCTTCGCCGTGCAGGGCAACCGCAACCCGTTCATCGATCACCCGCAGTGGGTCGACCTCGTCGACTTCGCGCTCGGACTGGGGGCCCCGTGAACGCGCCCAGGAGCCCCGGCGTCGTCGTCGAGCTCACCGCCGTCAGCGCGGCCGAGGCCACCGCCGCGGTCGAGCGCGCAGTCGCTGCGATCGGCCTCGACGCCCGCGGCTGGCGCGTCACCGGCCCCGTCGACGCCGGCGAGCCGCGGCGCCTCGTCGAGGTCCTCGCGCCCGCCGACACCGACATGCGACGCGGCTGGAACGCCGCCCACGCCCTCACCGCCGAGCTGGCCGCGCGGCCCGAGTTCGCCGCGGTCGCCGAGGCCGAGCTCGACCACGAGCTGACCGAGATCGACGCCCGCAACGCCGGCGAATGGCACGAGGGCGCCGGCACCGATCTGTTCGTCGACCTCCCGCCGCGCTGGCACCTCGACGAGCTCCACGCCGACCTCGCCTGGCAGCACAGCAGCGGCGCGGGCGTGCGGATCGGCCACCCCGACAGCGGCACCACCGCGCACCCCAGCCTCGCCGGCGCCGCGGTCCTGCAGGCGCAGGGCCTCAACCTGATGGAGCCCGGCAGCCCGCCGATCGATCCCCTGAATCCGTTCGGTCAGCCCGGCCACGGCACCGCGACCAGCAGCCTCATGGTCGGGCGCGAGCGTGCGCCGCACCGCGTCGTCGGCCTCGCCCCCGCGGTCGAGGTCGTGCCCATTCGCGTCACCGACTCGGTGGTCGTCTCGACCTGGCACGCGCGTCTGGCCCGGGCGATCGATCACGCGGTCCTGCGCGGCTGTCACGTCATTTCGCTCAGCCTCGGCGGCCTGCCCGGCGCCCGCCTGCGCCGCGCGATCGAGCGGGCCCACGCGCGCGGCGTCATCGTCGTCGCGGCGGCCGGCAACTTCGTGCAATTCGTGGTGTGGCCGGCCGCCTATCCCGAGGCGCTGGCGATTGCTGCCACCGGTCCCGAAGGACAGGCGTGGTCCGGCTCGTCGAAGGGCAAGAGCGTCGCGCTGTCGGCCCCGGGACACCGGGTCGTCGTCGCCGACTGGCAGGACGGCGATCCGGTGACCGGCCCGAGCAGCGGCACCTCCTACGCCACCGCCCTGGTCGCCTCCGCCGCCGCGCTGTGGCTGGCCCTGCACGGACCGGCCGCGCTGCGCCAGCGCTACCCCGGCGCCGCCCTGCCGCGAGCGTTCCGCCGCGTGCTCACCGGCGTGGCCCGCCCCGCCGTCGATCCCGGCCCGTTCCCCGGCGCGTGGTTCGGCGCCGGCCTGCTCGACTGCGCGGCCCTGCTGCAGGCCCCGCTGCCCGTCGGCGACGAAGCCACCCTCCTCGATGCGCCGCCCGCCAGCCCCGAATCGATGCTCGTCGACGCGGTCCTGCCCCTCGCCTACGCGCGCGAGCTTCGGTCCGGACCTCTGGAGACCGCCGCGCCCGCGGAGCGGGCCCGCGGCGTCGAACAGCGGGTCCGCGCCGGCGTGTCCGCGCTGTTCGGCGCCCGCGAAGATCGGGCCTCGCCGCGCCCGGCCTCGGCGTCGAGGTGTTGCAGCAGTTCGTGGTCGACCACGCCTATCGGGCCGCCCTGGTCGACGCGCTGCTCGGGCGCTCGCAGCTCCCGGCGGTCCCGCGCAGCGCCTCGATGGCCCTGCGCCGGCAGATCGCCGACGCGACCCCGGCCCCTCCGCGCCCGCGCCGACGCGTGCGAGTCGTCGCCGCCCCCGAACCTGCGCCGGCCGTCGACGGCGAGGCCCTGCGAATCGTCGTACCGATCACCATCGAGGTCCGGCTCGGCGCGCCCGCCCGCTCGCCCGATTCGGAGTGATCCACCGGCCGTCGAGCCCGGGCCGGCGGCGGCCGATCCGGGCGCCGTCCGAGATCGCCCCGAAACGGCGTAGCCGCCCCCACGCCCGCGCCGCGCGTTGCTATACTCGCCGGACTTTCTTCGCGGAGTATCCATGCGACGCCAACGGTTGGAGCGACTATTGCTCAGTATGTTCAGCGCCGACGAGCTGCGGCGATTCTTTCGCTATCGATATGACGACGCCGTCACGGAGTCCTTGCCGGGCCCGACCAGCTCGCTCGCGCACGTGGTGGAAATCGCCTGCGCCGTGCTCGAGAAGCACGACCTCGTCGATGGCACCTTCTTCGCCGCGCTGCGCGAGGAGCGGCCGCGCCGCGGCGGCGAGATCGACGCGGTCGAGGCGCTGTGGGCCGCGCCGCAGGAGACCGTCAAGCCGTTCGCGTGGAGCTCGCCCGAGCAGCTGGCGAAGATCCAGCTCGAGGCCCTGCCGACCTACCGCGATCACACCGTCTCCGCCCGCTTCCTCGTCCGCGGCGCGGAGGCGGCCAAATCGGTGGCCAAGGTGCTCGTCCACCGCCACTTCGGCGCCAAGCCGCGTTACCGCAGCGACGAGAGCCCCGAGCACTCGACGGGCACCGGCTGGCTCATCGCGCCGAACCTGTGCATCACCAACCACCACGTGATCGCCGCCCGCCACGGCGAGCCCGACGTCACGCCCGAAGACTTCGACCGCCAGGCCCGCAGCACCACCCTGCAGTTCGACTACCTCGCGCCCGACGCCAAGTTCGAGTCGGTGCCGGTGATCGAGTCGGTCGCCGCCGACGCCGAACTCGACTTCGCGCTGCTGCGCCTGCCCGCCGTGGCCCGCCCGCCGCTGCGCCTCCGCAAGCAGCTGCTCGAGCGCACCCGCGAGACCCCGCTGCAGGAGTGCGTCAACGTGCTGCAGCACCCCGGCGGCGCGCCGATGCGGATCGGCCTGCGCAACAACTTCGTCGTCCACGGCGACGGCAACTGGCTCAGCTATCTCACCGACACCCGCGAGGGCGCCTCCGGCTCGCCGGTGTGCGACGACGACTGGGGCGTCGTCGCCCTGCACCGCGGCTGCCGCGAGCTCAAGGGTCAGGCGATCAAGCTCGACAGCGTCCTCGTGCGCACCGAGAACTACGGCGTGCAGCTGCTCGCGGTGCTCGAGTGGCTGCGCCGGCACGCGCCGGCGCTCCACCAGGAGATCGAGGCGGCCCAGGCGGCGCTGCCGCGCTGAGCCGCCGGTTCGGTCGCAGCGCCGCTCAGCCCGCGGAGAACAGCCCCGCGAGCGCGCGGGGCATCGCCGCCATCACCCCGCGCACCAGCGCGGCCGGTCCGAGCGCCTTGGCCCGGTGGCGCTGCAGCTCGGGCTCCGGGTAGCGGCGCGAGATGTGGTGCCAGTCGAGGATCCCTGCCATCCAGTCCTTCAGGCCCTCGATGTAGGCGTCGAGCGCCTTGCGGGCCTCGGCGTCGAGGTCGAGGTCGGCGATCATCGGCGGCACGTCGTGCGCGAGCACGTGCTCGAACTGCTGCATGCGCGACGTCATCAGCTTGTTCGCCGCCTCGACCGCCTCCTCGCGCGACAGGTCGAGGAACGTCTGCAGCACCAGCACGATGTTGTGCAGCTCGCCCTCGTACTCGATCTCCTTCTGGTACGAGAAGATGTCGTTGGTGAAGCAGGCGTAGTCCTGGGCCGAGACCTCGAGCCAGTGCAGCGGGCGCGAGTGCAGCGCCTCGGGCGGGATCCCTTCGCCCTTGGTGATGCGCGCCAGGTTCATCGTCATGTCGGAGCCGAAGGTCGCGCGCCGCATCTCGACGTAGTCGACGGGGTCGGGGATCCGGTGCTGCGTCTGGTTCATCAGCTCCCACAACCAGCTCTCGGTCATGTCCTCGACGCTCTTGCGGAAGCTGGCGCGCTGGGTCGGCCCCAGCGGGCCGGCGGTGCGCAGCCAGAGGTCGGCGAGGCCGGCCTCGAGCGGGTTCAGCGGCGGCGGCGTCGGCTCGCCATCGAGCGGCATGAACAGCGACAGGCGATCGTTCTGCAGCTTGGCCGCCGCGAAGTTGCGCTGGTTGCCGAACACCAGCGGGAAGTAGTCGTCGCCGTAGGTGCCCCACGTCAGCCACGCCGACGACACGTCGAGCTCGTCGCCGGTCGCGTCGGGGTGGATGCGCGCCGCGCACTCGGCGAAGTCGTAGCCCGCCAGGCGATCCTCGTCCCACACGCACGCGCCCGGCACCCCGGGCACCTCCGCGAGCATCCCGGTCGCCCGCGCGTAGTCGATGCAGTGCTGCTTGGCCCGCGCCAGGTTGCCGTTCACCCGCGCCTTGTAGGGCATGTAGAACTCGGGCAGCTTCGTCGGCCCGACCGGCTGGAACAGCAGGTGCGAGTGATTCTTGGCCCGCTTGAGCCCGAGCGCCGACGGCGACAGCGTCAGCCGCACGCCCGAGGTGCCGAGGCCAGTCGGCCCGCGGAGCACCCGCTCGATCAGCGTCGCCGCGCGGCTGGCCGCGTCGTCGCGCTCGCCGCGGGCGAGGCGGCGCTCGGTGCCGACGCGGAAGTGGGTCTGCAGCGCCGCAGGCACGGACAGCTCGACCGCCGGCGAGGACGCCCCGCCCTCGCCGCCGCCGTTCATGTAGCGGCTCGAGCGCATGTGCCACTCGTGGCCGCCCGACTGCCAGTCCTGCAGGCCCTTGACGTAGAGGAACACCGCCTGGCGCTCGAGCGGGTCGAGCCCGTACTCCTCGAACAGCGGCGGCAGCTCGACGAACGTGGTGTTCTCGAACTGCTGCAGCCGCGACGTCAGCAGGTCGTTGGTGATCTCGGCCGCGCGCTGGGTCGGCACCTCGAAGAAGCGCTCGACGACCAGCACGCAGTTGGCGTTCTCGCCCTCGCGCTCGACCTCGCGCTGGTACGAGAACAGGTCGTTGCGCAGGTGGACGGCGTCGCTGAACGTGTCCTTGAGGACCCGCAGCGGCCGCGTCTCGGCCACGCGCGCCGGGATCTCGGCCCCGACGGCGTGCTCGACCAGGCCGGCCGACCACGGCGCGCCGCCGACCTTGCGCCGCATCTCGATGTACTCGATCGGGTTCGAGACCCGCGCCTGGCGGATGTTGCCGAGCTCCCACAGCGACTCCTCGAGCAGGTGCTGGGTCGCCACGTGGAAGCGCCGCCGCCAGTCGGCCGACGTCGTCGGCGTGGTGCGGCGCCACAGGTCGAGCAGCCCCGCCTCGACCGGGTTCGTCGGCTCGGGGATCGGCGTCGTCAGGTCGACCGGCATGAACGCCGGCAGCCGCGCCAGGTACTCCTTCGCGCCGGCCATGTCGCGGGTCTTCTTGTAGACCTCGAGGAAGTGGTCGTCGAAGAAGAACACCCACACGTACCAGTCCGTGATGAGGTCGAGCTCCTGGCCCGAGCAGTCCGGATGGGTGTAGGCGCACAGCAGCGCGTAGTCGTGGTTGTCGAGGTCCTCCTCGGTCCACACGCCGGTGTCGATCATCTCCATCGCATAGGCCCACTCCTTGGTGTGCCGGCGCGCGCCCTCGAGGTGGGGATTGATCCGCGCCGGATGCGGCATGTAGAAGTCCGGCAACTGGAACGGCTGCTTCTGCGTCATGGCTACTCCTGGCGACCGATCGCCACGTCCTCGAGCATCCCGAGCGCGTCGGGCACCAGCACCGCCGCCGAGAAGTAGGCGGTGACCAGGTACTCGTGGATCGCTCGGTCGTCGACGCCGATCGAGCGCACCGACAGGCTCGGCTCGACCTCGTCGGGGATCCCCGTCTGGTGCAGCCCGATCACGCCCTGCGAGTCGGCGCCGACGCGCATCGCCAGGATCGAGCTGGTGCCCTCGGGGGTGATCGGGATCTTGTCGCTCGGCACGATCGGCACCCCGCGCCACGCGATCATCGAGTGGCCCTCGAGGCTCACCGTCTGCGGGTAGAGGCCGCGGCTCGTGCACTCGCGGCCGATCGCCGCGATCGTGCGCGGGTGGGCCAGGAAGAACCGCGTCGAGCGGCGACGGCACAGCAGCTCGTCGAGGTCCTCGGGCGTCGGCGGCCCGCTGCGGGTCGGGATCCGCTGCTTGAGGTCGACGTTGTGCAGCAGCCCGAACTCGCGGTTGTTGAGGAGCTCGTGCTCCTGCTGCTCGCGCACCGCCGCGATCGTCAGGCGCAGCTGCTCGCGCGTCTGATCCATCGGCTCATTGTAGATGTCGGCGACGCGCGTGTACGCGCAAGATCGTCTGGACCAGCGAGAGCTCGTACTCGCGCGGCCTCAGCTCGTAATCGACGAAGCTGATCGGCAGCGTCACTTCGCCCGCGTGGCCGGCGGACATGGCGATCGCCTGCTGGCCGCTCTTGTCCTGCGGCTGCTTGCGCAGGCGCGCGAACGTCTCGACGTGCGCCTGCAACGCCGGCGAGTCCTCGATCGCCTGCGTCAGCGCCTGCTCCGACAGCGTCAGCACGATGCAGCGCGTGACCGCCTTGACCGTGAACGGCCAGGCGTCGCCGCGCGCGACCAGGCCCTCGTCGCCGAAGTGGTCGCCGTCGACCAGCACGCCGAGGATCAGCGGGTCGTCGTACTTGCCGACGCCGAGCTTGTGGGCCTTGCCGTGCGCGAGCAGCACCACCTGATCGGCGGGCGCGCCGGCCGCGACGATGACCTCGCCGGCCGCGACCTCGCGCTGGACGAAGCGGTCGGCCAGCGCGGAGAGCACCGCGTCGTCCGCGAATCCGCGCAGCAGCGGCAGCTCGGTCAGCTCGCGCGGGATCACCTGCACGCGCGGGCCGACGCTGGTAAAGCCGACCCGGCCGTCGCCGACCGCGTAGGTCAGGCGACGATTGACGCGGTAGGTCCCGCCGGGCACGTCGACCCACGGGAGCAGGCGCAGCAGCCAGCGCGGGCTGATGCCCGCCATCTGCGGCGCCGACTTGGTGGTCGTCGCCAGGTTGCGAGCCGCCGCGGTGGCGAGGCTCGTCTGCGCGTGGTCTCTCGGGGTCGATGCGTCCGTCATGATCCAGGCTCCTGTGCTGCGCTAGCGCCGACTCAGCGGCCGATCTCCGCGTCCTCGAGCACCGCCAGCGCGTCGGGCACCAGCACGGCGGCCGAGTAGTAGGCGCTGACGAGGTACGAGATGATCGCCTTCTCGTTGATGCCCATGAAGCGGACCGACAGGCTCGGCTCGACCTCGTCGGGGATGCCCGGCTGGTGCAGGCCGATGACGCCCTGGTTCTTCTCGCCGGCGCGCAGCAGGATGATCGAGCTGGTGCGGGTGTCGGTCACCGGGATCTTGTTGCACGGCAGGATCGGCACGCCGCGCCAGGCCGGGATGTGGTGGCCGGCGAACTCGACGGGGTGCGGGTAGATGCCGCGCTTGCTGCACTCCTGACCGAAGGCCGCGATGGTGCGCGGGTGAGCCAGGAACGCGGTCGGCTCCTTCCACACCAGCGCCAGCAGCTCGTCGAGGTCGTCCGGGGTCGGCGGGCCCGAGCGGGTGTGGATGCGCTGCTTGAGGTCGGCGTTGTGGAGCAGGCCGAACTCGGGGCTGTTGATCATCTCGTGCTCTTGCCGCTCGCGCAGCGCCTCGATGGTCAGGCGCAGCTGCTGCTGCGTCTGGTTCATCGGCTCGTTGTACAGGTCGGCCACGCGGCTGTGGACCTGCAGCACCGTCTGGGCCACGCTGAGCTCGTACTCTCGCGGCGACAGCTCGTAGTCGACGAACGTGCCGGGCAGCACGACCTCGCCGCGGTGGCCGGACGACAGCGCGATCTCGGCCTCGCCCTGGTTGCTCTGCGGCTTGTTGCGGGCGGCCTTGAACTTCTCGACCTGGGCGCGCAGGGCCGGCGACTGCTCGACCGCGGCGGCCAGCGCCTTCTCGGGCAGGGTCAGCGCGATCACGCGGGTGACGGCCTTGACCGTGTAGCCCCACGTGTCGTTCTCCTCGACCAGGTTCTGGTCGCCGAAGTGGGCGCCGTCGGCCAGCACGCCGAGCACGGTCTCGTCGCCGTACTTGCCGGTGCCGAGCTTGTTGACCTTGCCGTGGGCGATGAGGAACACCTGGTCGGCCGGCTTGCCCGCCTCGACCAGCACCTCGCCGGCCTTGTACTCGCGCTGCACGAACTTGCCGGCCAGGGCGGACAGCGCCTCGACGTCGTCGAACCCGCGCAGCAGCGGCAGCTCGGTCAGCTCCTGCGGCACCACCGACACCTTGGCGCCGACGTTGGTGAAGCTGAGGCGGCCGTCGCCGACCGCGTAGCTGAGCCGGCGGTTGACGCGGTAGACGCCGCCCGCGGCGCGCACCCACGGCAGCAGCTTGAGCAGCCACCGCGAGCTGATTCCTTGCATCTGCGGCTCCGACTTGGTCGTCGTCGCCAATCCGCGCCGCTGCGGTCGCTAGGCTGGTCTGGTGCGCGCTATCACCGGGATTCTGTGCATTCGTCATGACGTACCTCGAGGTTGCTGGAAAACTGCGATGATTGACCCGAACCGCCGAATCGGCGCGCGCTCCCCGGAGGTCGTCCGCCAGGGCGCGCGCCATTCGACGGCTACAAGAACCGTACGGGATCGTGACATTTCCGCGGCGTCCGTATTCGCGCGCGGAGTAGCGTGATTGAACTGGTCGGTGCGAGCTACTACCGAGTCAACATTACGATGTCAACGACAAACGCCCGGCGCGGATGCGAGCCCCGCGGACGGACGAATATTCTGACGCAACGGGGACGTGTGTGGCGAAATTGGCTGCCGGGCGCCCACAGGCGCCCGTTGGGCGCCCACCGGGCGCCCAACGGCAATGCCCGGCCCACGGGCAACAATGCGCGTTGTACATGTCGGTCCTTTCATGTTCTGCATGGATTGCCCGTAAGCAATCGGTGTACATGATGGGTCTCGACGGCGTCTCGGCCGCCGATCAAGACTGACGGACCGATGTCCGCCACCATGCTGCTGAACAACGCGCTGATCTTCGGCGCGGCCCTCCTCCTCGTCATCGTCGCGTCGCTGATCGTCTCGCGACAGTCGGGGCGCCTGCTGCGGGTGGCGCTGCGCTTCGTCCGCGCGCCCGACCACGAGGCGCTGGCGGCGAACCTCGCTAGCCGGGTCTCGCGGGCCATCGTCGTCGTCGCCACCGTCGCCGCGATCGCCCTGATCTGCGCCGGCGTGTCGGTGACGATGTACGAGATCGACTGCGGGCCGCAGTTGTGGTACTGGGCCGAGGCCTCGCTCCTGCGCGATCCGATGGCGGTGGTGTGGCTGGTCCTGAAGCTGCTCGGGGTCGTCGCCGGGGCCTTCGTCGTCTACCGCTTCCTCCGCCTCGTCGCCCACTACTTGATCGCCGGCCTGCGCCGCAACGCCGCGTTCGTCCACCACGACGCCCAGCTCGCCACCCTGCTGGCGCGCCTGCTCGTCACCCTGCGCTGGGGCATCGCGCTCGCGGCCGCCAACGTGTGCTTCGCCCTCGCGCCGCCGCCGGAGCCGGTGGTGCGGGCGCTCGAGACTGTCACGATCGTCGCGCTCGGCGTGCTCATCGCGCGGACCATGATCGTCATCGCCCACCTCGCGGTCGACGTCGTGTTTCAGTTCGCCCGCGGGCGCGAGGGCCACCGCACCCTGCGCTACGTCGGCCGCCTCGAGCACCTCGCCGGCATCACCAAGCGCACGCTCGACTACTTCTTCTTCGTCGGCGCGGCCACCTGGATCTTCGACCAGATCAACCCCGGCGGGCGGCTGTCCGAGTTCGGCCTGATCGGCATCCGCATCATCGCCCTGGTGTACGCCGGCCGGGTGCTGATCGAGGTGTTCGAGCTGTTCGTGCGCGAGCTGCTGCTGGCCGACCCGGAGAAGCGCAGCGAGGCCGAGAACCAGCAGCGCCTCACCCTCGTCCCGGTCGCCAGCAGCATCCTCCGCTACGCCATCTACTTCTGCATGACCGTCATGGCCCTGCAGGAGCTCGGCGTCGACACCTCGCCGATCCTCGCCGGCGCCGGCCTGCTCGGCCTGGCCGTCGGCCTCGGCGCGCAGGCGTTCGTCGGCGACGTCGTGTCCGGCTTCTTCATCCTGTTCGAGGGCCTGTTCCTGGTCGGCGACCGCGTCACCGTCGGCGACGTCGTCGGCAACGTCGAGGAGATCGGGGTCCGCGTGCTCAAGATCCGCGACGAGGCCGGGGTGCTCCACTGCATCCCCAACGGCGAGGTGCGCAGCATCGCCAACCACGCGCGCCTCTACGTCAACGCCCTGGTCGAGTTCCGCCTGCCCTACGCCGTCGACGTGAACGGCGTGATCGCCGGCCTCAAGGCCCACCTGACCGAGTTCCGGCCGCGCTGCCCCGACATCCTCGACGACCCCGAATTCGTCGTCCAGGACCTGCAGGACACCGGCGTGCTCGTCCGCTGCGTCGCCCGCGTCAAGCCCGGCCGCGACGACGCCACCTGCGAGCTGCTGCGCGCCGAGCTGCTCACCGCCCTGGTCGCCGCCGGCGTCGCGCCGCAGGCCAGCCACGTGGTCGTCCTGCACAACGGCCCGGCCCCGCGCTGACGCCGAGCGCCGCGCGCGTCGGGACGGCGACACCGGTGAGGGCCGTCCCCCCGCGTCGCCGGTTCGGCCCGTGCGCGGCGCGAGCGAGCCGGCGCCGCTCGGTCGCGCGAGGGATGCTGAGCGAGCGCGGGTCCGCCGATTGCTCGCGCACCGGCGACACCTGCTACGAATGGTGCATGGTCGAGCGCCACCGCCGCCCGGCGCCGGGTGTCCCTCACGACAGGTACCGAGAGACACCCGGCGCATTCACGCCCCGGGCGGCCCCCGGGACACCTGTCCCGAGGGCCATCCGGCTCCTTCGCTCACTGGCACGGGCAGATCGAGCGCCGGCCGTTGGCGTTGCAGGCGATCCCGATCTGGTCCATGTTGTTGAGGTGCTCGTTCGGGCACCCGGCGTAGGTCGAGCAGTACATCGACCCGACCAGCGGCGTGTTGGTGTGATCGCCGGCGTCGTCCTCGAGGCAGGCGTAGGTCCAGCTGTTCATGGCGATGGTGGCGAGGCCGAACGCCGAGGCCAGCGCCTGGCACTCCGGCTGCGTATCCTGGGCCGCGAACCACACGTTCGGGTCGGGCACCGGCGTCAGCCCGAAGTGCGCGCACACGGCGTTGCACGGCTGGCCGCATGCGGTCGGGTTGTAGCACCAGTTGAGCCCGTTGACGCTCCGGCAGGTGGTCCCGCAGCCGGGGTTGCAGCCGTCGTTGGGGATGTTGTTGCCGTCGTCGCAGGTCTCGCCGATGCCCGGCTGGACGAACCCGTCGCCGCACTTGGCCGGCGCGCAGGCGTTGGTGCAGCCGTCGGTGTTGCTGGCGTTGCCGTCGTCGCACTGCTCGCCCGGCTGCAAGAATCCGTCGCCGCAGGCCGCGTTCTTGCACGTGTTGGTGCAGGCGTCGTCGTTGTTCTGGTTGGCGTCGTCGCACTGCTCGGTCGGGGCCACGAAGCCGTCGCCGCACACCGCGTTCTGGCACGCCAGAGTGCACAGGCCCTGGTTGCTGTTGAGCAGGCCGAGGTCGCACTGCTCGCCGGCCTGCACGAAGCCGTCGCCGCAGGAGGCGGGCTTGCAGACGTTGGTGCACATGTCGGCGTTGCTCTGGTTGCCGTCGTCGCAGCCCTCGCCGGGGCCGACGAAGCCGTCGCCGCACACGTTCAGGCTGCAGTCGGCCTTGCACGCGTTGCCGTTGGCGTTGTTCGGCCCGTCGTCGCACTGCTCGACGTTGGCCTGGACCAGGCCGTCGCCGCACTCGGCGTCCTTGCAGCCGGCGGTGCAGACCCCCGAGTCGCTGTTGCCGGCCCCGAGGTCGCACTCCTCGCCGACGCTCGGCGACTCGAAGCCGTCGCCGCAGGCCGGCAGCTTGCACACGTCGGTGCAGCCGTCGTCGTTGTCGCCGTCCTTGCCGTCGTCGCAGTCCTCGTTCGGGTCGACGATCGCGTTGCCGCAGCCCTCGAGCTTGCACGTCGGCGAGCAGCCGTCGCCGGACGTCATGTTGCCGTCGTCGCACTCCTCGTCCGGGCCCTTGTCGACGTCGCCGCACACGTTGAGCAGGCACATCGCGTTGCACACCGCGCCGGGCCCGTTGTTGGCGCCCTCGTCGCACTCCTCGATGCCGGCCTGGGCGAAGCCGTCGCCGCACACGTTCTCCTTGCACTCGAGGGTGCAGGCGCCTGTGTTGCTGTTGTCGGGCCCGGCGTCGCAGCCCTCGTCCGGCCCGACGAAGCCGTCGCCGCAGGCGGCCAGGGTGCAATTGTTGGTACACGCGTCCGTGTTGTCCTGGTTGCCGTCGTCGCACGCCTCGGTCGGCGCGACGATGCCGTCGCCGCAGTTGGCCAGCGCGCAGCTGTTGGTACAGTCGTCGTCGTCGACCTGATTGCCGTCGTCGCAGCCCTCGCCCGGCCCGACCACGCCGTCGCCGCAGCTCGCCTGCGTGCAATCCGACTTGCAGCTGTTCATGTCGCCGTTCATCGCCCCGTTGTCGCACGCCTCGTCGGGGCCCGGATCGCCGTCGCCGCAGACATTGAGGGCACACTGGGCGTTGCAGCTCTTGCCCGGGCCATTGTCGGCACCGTCGTCGCACGCCTCGCCGTCGTCGATCGTGCCGTCACCACATTCCGGCTCGACGTCCCCCGTCGTGGTCGACGTCCCCGTCGGCACCATCATCGTCGTCGTCGGCGTCCCGGTCGTCGTCGTCCCGGTCGTCGGATCGGGCGCCGTCGTGCCCGTCTCCGTCCCCGTCGACGTCGCCGATCCGTTCGACGTCTCGGTCGTCGTCGCGTCCGTTTCCCCGCACCCCACCACCATGAGGACGAACGCCCCCACTGTCCCAAGCCAGCTCCGCTTCATTCTCGAAATCCTCCGCGGGCCACTCTAGAGGTCACAGTTCAGCCGGAGACGCTCCACGGATGGAGGCTCGAGGTCCGCGCTCGAGGACGGGACACCCGCGCGCATCCGCCCCGACCGACCGGGGAGCGCACGCGCGCAAAGCGACGTTCGCGGACGCATGACCGCCGCCCCGCCCGGTCATGTCCTCACTCGAGAGTGCACGCGTTCGCAGCGGGGTCTGCGGTGCCATGATTGTCTACATCGCAAGCCCGGCGCCGGAGATCCCGCGACGGGCTCAGCCCCCGCGGCGCGACCGCCGAGCGCGATCGATTACGGCACGTCGAAGTCTCTCACGTGATTCCAGGTGAACGGCTTCTGCGTGCTGTTGTACCAATCCCACCACACCGCCGCGCCGTCGGGCGGCGCGATCGCGGCGTGCAGCGCCGTCAATTGCGCGGCGGTCTTGCCGAACGTCGGGTACGCCGGGATCACGCGCGAGAAGCCGAGCTCGCGGTAGGCGGCGATCGATCGCTGCGGATAGCCGGACCCCTGATTGTTGTCGATGTCGTAGATCTGCGGCGCCGCGAAGTCGACCCCGGTGAACGCCGCCCACGGGAACCGCGGGAAGTTCCACGGCGCGCCGTACGACGTGAGCCCCACCGCCAGCCCGGCGCCGCGCGCGGCCGGCAGCAGCGCCGCCATCAATCGCGGCGCCGCCTCCGGCGCGTCCAGATACGGCGCCTCGGCGTCGACGAGCACCCCGCTGGCCCCGCAGCTCGTCGCCGACGCCACCAGCACCTCGACGAATTCCGCCTCGCGGCCCGGCCACGGGAATCCCCACACCCAGCAGGCGTGCCCCGCCGCGCGCAGCGCCTTCGCGTGCCCGGTGAACCCGGTCCACCGGCTGCTCTTCTTGTCCGCGTATTGCCAGATGCCCTGGAACGCCAGCCAGCGCAGCCCCGTCTGCGCCACCCGGGCCAGCATCGCCTCGATCGAGCCGACGTGCTTGACCGAGCGGACGAACATCCCCTTGCCGCGCGGCAGCCCGACCGGCTCGCGCAGCAGCGCGTCCAGGGCCGCGCGCGTCCGCGGACCGACGATTCCGTCGATCGCCAGTCCATGGTCGGCCTGGACCGCCCGGACCCCGCGATCGAGCAGGAACAGCACCTCACGCAGCGACAAATCGAGGCTCTCGGCCCGCACCGTCACCATCGCCCGCTCACCCTTCTTTCGCCTATTTCGCCAGAGTACGCGCCCGGGCGCCCGCGTTCAACTCGGCCCCGCGGCCCGCGGCGAAGCCCGCCGATCGGCGCCCTTTTGCGGGGACCCGCAATGCGCGCACCACGGTCTCACGATAGACCCGCTGCTGCGCACCGGCGGAGCCCCGAGGCGCCCGCGCCCGTCGCGGTTCCGATCGCAGTCCGGACCTGTAGGCCGCGCCGCCGCCAGGCTCTCGCCCATGACGCGGACGAACTCGTCATTCCTGCGCCTCGCCCCGCTCGGCCTCGCCCTCGCGTGCGAGGCCGCCCGAGCAGATCGACCTCGGCGCCTGCGGCCTCGTCCCATGATCTTCAGGACATGTCCAAGCGGACATGACCTGAAGACCACGAGCACTCGCCCGGCTCACGCGCTGGCTTCGCGGTCGAGCAGCTTGCGCTTGCGCTCGACGCCCCAGCGGTAGCCCGACAGGCCGCCGTCGCGCTGGACCACGCGGTGGCACGGGATCGCCACCGCCAGCGCGTTCGCGGCGCAGGCCTGGGCGACGGCCCGCACCGAGCGCGGCGCCCCGATCCGCTCGGCGATGTCGGCGTAGCAGACCGTCGCCCCCGCCGGGATGGCGCGCAGCGCCTGCCACACGCGCTGCTGGAACGCGGTGCCGCGGACGTCGAGCGGCAGGTCGAGGCCGAGCCCCGGCGCCTCGACGAACGCGACCACCGACGCCACCTGGCGCTCGAACTCGGGGTCGCCGCCGATCAGCTCGGCGCGCGGGAATCGGTCCTGCAGGTCGCGCACCAGCTTGTCCGGATCGTCGCCCAGCAGGATCGCACACACCCCGCGCTCGCTGGCGGCGACGAGGATCGATCCGAGCGAGCACTCGCCGACGGCGAAGCGGATCGCGGTGGCCGCCCCGCCGGCGCGGTAGGCCGAGGGCGTCATCCCGAGCACCTGCTCCGCGCGCGTAGAAGCGCCCGCCCGAGCCGTAGCCCGCGCCGTAGATGGCCTCCGTGACCGTGCAGCCGCGCCCCTGCTCGCGCAGCCGCGCGTCGCGCCGGGCCGCCGCGTAGGCGCGCGGCGTCAGGCCGGTGATGGCCTTGAAGATCCGGTGGACGTGATACGCGCTGAGGCCCGCGTGGGCCGCCAGGGCCGTCAGCCGCGGCGCCCGCTCGGCGTCCTCGATGTAGCGGCACAGCGCGGCCACCATCTCCGCGTGCAGCTCGGCCTGCGACAGCCCGCCCGGCTTGCAGCGCTTGCACGCGCGGAACCCGGCCGCCTCGGCCTCGGCGACCGTGGCGTGGAAGGCCACGTTCTCCGGCCGCGGCGTCCGCGAGGCGCACGACGGGCGGCAGTACACGCCCGTCGTCACGACCGAGTAGAAGAACCTGTCGTCGGCGGCCGGATCGGCCGCCACCACGGCCGCCCAGCGAGGATCGCTGACGACGGCTGCCGCGCGCGTTGCGGACTTGGTGGACATGGCGCTCGTGCTCCTGTGTTCCGGCGGACCCGCCCGCCGCTTCCGTCACGCTAGCCGCTCCACCGGCCCGGGGCACTCCGGGTCTTGCTGTCGCATTCGCCTGCGCGCGGACGACGCCGCAGCCGCCACGTTCGCCGACCTCGCCGCGCGGTCACCTGTCGCAACGGACATGTCGCCCGCCTCGCGCGCGGCGCCCGCCCGCCCGTGGTTGCGCCGACCTTGGCCATCGCGCATCCTGCAGACGAGGCCCGCCGTTCGGCGGGCTTCATTTTTTTTCCGAGGCCATCCCCATGCAACCCGTCCCACCGATCACGATCTCTCGCCTCGACCTCGGCCGCCTCAAGCGCCTGCTCGCCAACCCGATGGTGCGCGGCTCCGACGCGGCCGACGCCCTCGACGACGAGCTCGAGCGCGCCGCAGTCGTCGACCCGACCGCGCTCCCGCCCACCGTGGTGTCGATGAACTCGCGCGTGCGCCTGCGAGAGCGCCGCACCGCTCGGGAGCTCGAGCTGACCCTCGTCTACCCCGACGACGTCGGCCCCGACCGCGTCTCCGTGCTCGCCCCGGTCGGCAGCGCCCTGCTCGGCCTCGCCGTCGGCCAGGACATCGAGTGGCCGCTCCCCGGCGGCCGGGTCGCCGAGCTCACCGTGCTCGAGATCCTCTACCAGCCCGAGGCGATGGGCGACCTCGAGCTGTGAGGCTCTCGGGACATGCCCATAGGAGCATGTCCTCAGCGACATGCCCGTATGAGCATGCTGCTTCGGACATGTCCCATATTCACGCCATCCCTTCGAGCGCCTCGCGCTCGCTGGCGTACACCTCGAACACCCCGATGAGCTGCGTGACCTGCAGGATCTCCAGCACCTTCGGCGGCAGGCGGCACAGCGCCAGCCGGCCGCCGCAGTCGGCCGTCGCCGAGTAGGCGCTGACCAGCGCGCCGATGCCCGACGAGTCGACCGTCGTCACGCGCGCCATGTCGAGCACCAGCTTGCGTGCCCCGGCCTCCAGCGCCGTCAGCACCCCCTCGCGCAGGCGGACCGCGCCGGCGCCGATCGTGATCTTGCCGGCCGCGTCGAACACGTGGATGTCGTCGCGTCGACGCGCCGCGAGGGTCATGCCGGCCTCCCGGGGCTCCGGCTCGTACGTCCCGCGCGGCGGGCGGGTCGGGTCCGGCAGGCGCGTCGACATCGTCACCGTCGTCCCGCCGCCGGCGCGGCGGTCGTGGACCACCTCGTCCATGAAGTGGCGCATCAGGAACACGCCGCGTCCGCGCGGCTCGAGCCGGCGCGTCGAGTCGCGCGGGTCGGCCAGGCGCTTGCCGTCCCAGCCGGGGCCCTCGTCGTGGACGCGCACGACCAGGCGGCCGCCGCCGAGCTCGACGGCCACGCCGACCTGTTTGCGCGGGTCTTCGCCGTTGCCGTGGACGATCGCGTTGGCGACCGCCTCGCGCACGGCGACTTCGGTGCGCCAGCAGGCCTCGTCGTCGACCCCGATCCGGCGCAGGAAACCCTTCACGGCCTGTGACGCGGACTCGACCTCCATGCGTCGGCTGGCGATTGCGAGGCAGAGGTGTGCTGACGCATTCACAGCGATCCGTGTAGCACCGTGTCGCAAGCGTGCAGACGCTGGCCCACCGCCGTCCTCCCCGCGCGTGGGCGAGCGACGGTCGGGCGGCCCGGCGCCATCGCACGTCTGCGGCGCCTTCGTTCGGCCGCTGCGCCGCGGCCACCGGCGCCGGAACGCCGGCCAATGACCACAGCCCCGCCCGACCTGCGCGGGCCGCGACCGCGAGGCGAGCGAATGCAACGAGTTTCTGGGCCCCGCCGGCGGCCCCCGTCGCGGGTGACATGACCGTTCGGACATGCGCGGCCGGCCGGCTGACGGGCTTGCGATGGCCGGAGCCTGCGCGATCCATCACCGTCGCCGCCGGTCTGCGCGTGATGTCCCGCCCCGGCCCCAGGTGCCGCCGCTGCCGCGACCCCGCTAGCCTGGAGAGGATGTCGGCCGCCTCCTCGTCGCTCTCGTGTCTCCGCGTCGCGCTCCTCCACGCCCTCGGCCTCACCGCCGCTTGCACTCGGCCGCCGCTCGGCGACGACCCCGGCACCGCCAGCGGCACCGGCACCACCACCAGCGCGACCACCACCGCTCCCGCGACCACCAGCGGCCCCGCCGACCCGACCACCGGCGCGGCGACGACCACCACCAGCGGTCCTGGCACCACGTTCGCCACCACCGTCGACAGCACCGGTCCGGTCGCCACCACCGCCGTCGACAGCACCGGCCCCGTGGAACCCGCGACGACCTCCACGACGACCACCTCCACCACGACGACCACGACGACCACCACGTCCGGCACCACCGACGACACCGCGAGCACCACCGGCCCCGCCTGCGTCAACCTCATGGATCTCGGCGACGAGTTGATGCCCGCCGACCTGCTCGAGATCCCCGGGTGCGAGGATTACAACCCCTCCGACTGCTATGATTACATGCGGATCTGCGTCCCCTTGCCGGACGGCCTGCAGAGCTGCGACCAGTGCGCCCCCGACTGCCTCGGCCCGCTGCCGGAGCTATGCCCCGACTTCGGCTTCCAGCTCGCCTGCGGCCCGCTGGCCGTCGAGGGCGAGTGCTGCCACGTCGTCGAGTACAGCTGGAACTGCACCGACGGCCGGCCCTTCCTGGTCGAAGGGACAGCTCGCACCGCCGCCCCGGCGCGCCGCCGCGACTGGCTGGCCGACCCCTCCGGCCCCGCGCCCGCCTTCGTCGCCGCGCTCGCGCCGGCCGCCCGCGCCGAGCTCGCGGCGCTGTGGACGGCGGACGCCCTCGCGGAGCACGCCTCGGTCGCCTCGTTCGCGCGCTTCACCCTGCAGCTGCTCGCCCACGGCGCCCCGCCCGGGCTGGTCCAGGAGGCCTGCGCCGCCCAGCTCGACGAGGTCCTGCACGCCCGCCTGACCTTCGCCCTCGCCGCCGACTACGCCGGCGCCCCGATCGGCCCCGGGCCGCTGGCCACGGACGACGCCCTCGACGGCCCCGGCGACCTGGCCGCGGTCATCGCCGCGGTCGTCCGCGAGGGCTGCGTCGGCGAGACCCTGGCCGCGGCCGAGCTCGACCTGGCCGCGAGGACATGTGAAGACCCGGCCCTCGCCGCGACCCTGCGGCGGATCGCCGACGACGAGCAGCGCCACGCCGCGCTGGCCTGGCGCACCGTCCAGTGGGCCCTCGGCCGCGGCGGCCCGGCCCTGCGCCGCGTCGTCGCCGAGGCCCTCGCGGTGCGGATCGCCGCGCCCCCGCCCGACCATCTCGACCCGGCCCTGATGCGCCGCCACGGCCGCTTGCCCGCCGGCGAGCGCGTCGCCCTGGCCGCCCAGTGCATGCGCTCGGTCGTCCTCCCGTGCGCCCGCGCCCTGCTCGACGACCTCGCCGTCGCGCGCCCGGCCGACCTCCCGGTCTGAGGCCCAGGGCCACCTCTGCCGACCACGTCGAGGCCCCATCTCGGTCGCGCGAGCGACCCAGGCGACCGGCCGCGGCCGCCGTCGCGGCGCGTCCCGGCGGCACGGCCACGATTCCCCGAGGCGACCCGACCGCGGCCGCAGTCGCGGCGCGTTCCGTCGGCGCGGCTCACCATTCTCCGGGCGACCCGACCGCGGCCCCGCTCGCCCGCCGTCGCGGCGCGTCTTTCGGCGCGGCCGCCGTCTCGCTCTTCGGCGGCGCGCCGGTGATACCATCGCCGCGTGCGCGCCGCCGTCGCCTCGTCGCATTCGCCTGACCTCGCCTGTCGCCGCCGCAGGTCCCTCGCGCGCGTCCTCGCCCTGTGCCTCCTGTCCGCAGGGACAGGCGGCTGCAACCGCCCCGCGGCCGACGAGCCTCCGCCCGCGAGCGCCCCGGTCGCGCCCCCCGCCACCGATCCGGCCTTGCCGGCCCCGGCCCCGCCCGCGCGCGTCCGCGGGCGCAAGATCCTCGCCGAGGTCACCTCCCCCTATTCGAAGATCCGCGTGCAGCAGACCGGCACCAAGCGCAGCCTCGGCTTCATCCGCAAGCGCGGCGACGAGTTCGTGCAGACGATCGTCGACCTCGCCGACCCCGACGCCCCCGCGCATTCCTACGTCGAGTCCATGTCCGCGCCGTTCATGGTCCTCGAAGACCCGCGGCGGCTGCTCGTCGTCGGCCTCGGCGGCGGCACCATGATCCGCTACCTCCATTCGCGCGTGCCGGCCGCGCAGATCGACGCCGTCGAGATCGATCCGGAGGTCGTGCGCCTGGCGGGCGAGTGGTTCGGCGTGGTCCCGGGGCCGCGCCTGCGGATCTTCACCGACGACGCCGTCCGCTTCATCGCCGGCGAGGGCGAATCGTACGACGTCATCTGGCTCGACGCCTTCCTCGACCCCGGCGCCCCCGGCACCGACAACTCCGGCGTGCCCGAGGAATTGCGCGGCCTCGGCTTCCTCCGCCGCGTCAAGGCCCGCCTCAATCCCGGCGGCGTCGCGGCCTTCAACATTCACCACTTGACCGGCTACGACGCCCACGTGAATGCCATCGCCGAGGTGTTCCCGCACGTCCTGGTGGTCCGCCGCCCCGGCAGCAGCAATTGGATCGTCCTCGCATTGACCGCCGACGCGGCGCCGACCGCCGAGGCCCTGCGCAGCCGCGCCGCCGCCCTCGACGCGCTCGGCACCTGGAAGATCTCGTTCAGCGAGCTCGCCGAGGTCACCTTGCCGTGGGAGCGGCGGCCCTCGCCGTAATCGGGGCTTGGTGGCTCCGCGCTCCGCGATCGCGGGCGCTCCGATTCGCGTCTCACCGCTCGCGCGTAAGCGCACGAGTCCGTCACGAGGTCGTCACGCCTCCGTGTCAGCGCACGCCGGCCGCGTGAGGGCGCTGCGGCGAGCTGTGATAAGACGGACCGAGGGAGACTTTAGCGTGATCCGGACAAGCCCGCTCGCCGCCACCTTCACCGTCTTGACGCTCACCGCCCTCGTCGGGGCCTGCGGCGACTCTGCCACCGAATCCGCCTCCGACGGCACCTCCACCGGGTCGGCCGCCACCACCGACGAGCCGCCGACCGGCACCGGCACCACCGCCCCGACCACCACCACGGGGGGCACCGACGACACCAGCACCACCGGCCCCGTGGTGCCCGAGCCCGATCCGAACGTCGACTGGCCGACCCTCGAGTGCGACCCGCTCGATCCCAATTACTGCCTGTTCCCGTTCCCCAACAATGTCTATACCAGCGCCGACGCGACCACCCCGACCGGTCGCCGCGTCGCCCTCCCGCGCAATTCGCTGCCGATGTCGACCGGCGGCGTCTTGCCGGAGACCGACGTGTTCGCCGAGCTCGACGGCTTCTCGGGCGGCCTGCCGGGGATGGTGCACATGCCGGGTGCCACCATTACCGGCCTGCCCGGCCCGTGGAGCCTCGAGCTCTCGGTCACCCCCGACAGCCCCACCATCGTCCTCGACGTCGACACCGGCGAGCTCGTGCCGCACTTCACCGAGCTCGACATGTCGCACGGGGACGACGCCCGGCGCACCCTGCTGATCCGCCCGGTCACCCGCCCGCGCGACGGCGCCCGCCTGATCTACGCCGTGCGCAACGTCGTCGACGCCGGCGGCGAGCCGCTCGCGGCTTCGCCGGCGTTCGCCGCCCTGCGCGACCTGACCCCGTTCCCCGACGACCCCTCGATCGACGCCCGCCGCCCGCTCTACGCCGACATCTTCCAGCGCCTCGAGGCCGCCGGGGTCGTCCGCGACGAGCTGCAGCTGGCCTGGGACTACACCGTCAGCAGCACCGAGAACACCACCGGGCGGCTGCTTCACATCCGCGACCACGCGCTGGCGCAGGTGGGCGCGGCCGGGCCCGCCTACGAGATCAAGTCGATCACCGAGGATTGCGACGAGTTCATCGCCCTGTGCGTCGAGGGCGAGATGACCGTCCCGCTCTACCTCGACAAGCCCGAGTCGGGCGGGCGCATGATCCTCGACGACGCCGGCCTGCCGACCCAAAACGGCACCGCCAGCTATCCGTTCACCGTCCTCATCCCGTACAGCGCCTTCACGGCGCCCTCGGCCCCGGTCGCCTACGGCCACGGCCTGCTCGGCAACCGCTCGCAGGTCAAGGCCAGCCACTTCCGCCAGTTCGCCGAGGACTACAACTACATCCTGTTCGCGGTCGACTGGGTCGGCATGGCCGAGGACGACATCGTCACGATCGTCGGCGCCCTGGGCGGCAACCTCCACCAATCCGCGGCGGTCCCCGACCGCGGCCAGCAGGGCATCCTCAACTTCATCCTCGCCACGCGGATGATGCTCGGCGACTTCGCCAGCGACCCCTCGCTGACCTGGCAGGGCGACCCGGCGATGTTCGACACGTCGGCCGCCTATTACTTCGGCAACAGCCAGGGCGGCATCTTCGGCGCCTCGCTGATGGCCGTGCAGGTCGACGTCACCCGCGGCATGCTCGGCGTCCCCGGCCAGCCCTACAACATCCTGCTCAACCGCAGCGTCGACTTCGACAACTTCTTCGCGGTGGTCAAGGGCGCCTACCCCGACCCGATCGACATCCAGGTGGTGCTCGGCCTGGTGCAGATGCTGTGGGACCGCTCCGAGCCCAACGGCTACAGCCACCACATCCGCGAGCCGCTGCCGAACACGCCGGCCCACGACGTGCTGCTCAACGTCGCCATCGGCGACCACCAGGTCACGACGCTCGGCGCCCACATCATGGCCCGCGCGATCGGCGGGGTCGCCAACATGGGCCCGGTCAATCGCTCGATCTGGGGCCTCGAAGAGGTGGAAGGCAGCCACTCCGGCTCGGCGATGGTCGAGTTCGACTTCGGCCTGCCCGCCGAGCCGACGGTCAACGTGCCGATGAAGGAAGGCGAGGACCCCCACGGCGGACCGCGCAAGACGGCGGCCGCGAACGCGTCGATGGACAAGTTCTTCCGCGAGGGCGTGGTCGAGACGTTCTGCGACGGGGCCTGCGATCCGGAGTGATTCGATCGAATGGTATGACATGTCCTTCGGGGCATGTCATGCCATCGAGTGAGCGCGTGGGTGCTTCGCGTATTGCCGACTGCGCCTCGCCGGGGTCCGGGGATGGGCCGGCCGCGAGACGCGAAGGGCGGGGCCTTGGTGCTTCGCGTATTGCCGACTGCGCCTCGCGGGGGTCCGGGGCTGGGCCGGCCGCGAGTTAACCGGCAGGATCGGCGCTCGTGCCTCGCACCCATCCCGCCTCTAATCCGCGGCCGGCCCAGCCCCGGACCCCAGGCACGGCTGCAGCCGTGAGAAGCCGACGCGCCGTCGCCGGCTCCGACGGGAGGTGTCCTTCGATACAGGTCATGAGCGCCTGTGCGACGGCCAGGGCTGGCCGCCGCACAGGCGCCATCTCGCATTCGTGACGGCGCGTCCCGGTCCCCCGCGCGTTTGACGGCTTGAAGCTCGCGGATAGTGCATCCACGCGCGTTGCGAGGTGCGCTCCGTCGTGGCTCGCAGGCGCCGTCTCGCTCGGGGTTGTCACCAATGGTCGGAGGCCGCCCGGCGGCGGGGTCGTGGCCGCCCGCCGCCAGGGTCGTGGCCGACGGCGCGGGCGCCCACGTACATGATCTTAAGGACATGTTACAGAAGACATCCGAGACTGCGCGAGCGAGCGCGGGTCGTGTGCACGCGCGAGCGTCCTCCGTGCTTGACCGCCGGCGGGCGACCGGGGCATATACCGCGCATGTTCTGCGACCCCAGCCGTCTCGTCCTCGTCGTGTCGTGTGTCCTGTGTGCCAGCGTGATCGCGTGCGGCGACCCGACGCCCACCGACTCCGCGACCGCAGCCTCGACCGGCAGCGACTCCGACGCCCCCGCGGCCACCGAGACCGCCGCGTCGGCGGCGACGGTGACTGATGGCGGCTCGAACAGCGAGACCGCCGCGAGCACCACCGAAGGTGAGGTCACGGTGACGGCAGGCGACCCGACCACCGAGAACCTCCCGACCACGGGCCCCGACCCGACCACCGTCGGCGACACCACCACGACCACCACCGGTGACACCACCACCACCGGTGACACCACCACCACCGGTGACACCACCGGTGACACCACCGGTGACACCACCACCGAAGGCGTCGCCACGACCGAGGGCGACACGACGACGACGACCGGCGGCGACGACCCCTGGGACTGCGAGGGCGGCGAGCCGATCACCGTCAACGAGCAGGGCAAGTATTCGACGCTGGCCGCCGCCGTGGCCGCGGCCCCGCCGCAGGCGATCATCACCGTGTGCCCCGGGACCTACCAGGAGGCGGTGGTGATCGACCGTCCGTTGACGCTGCTCGGCGCCGGGCAGGACAAGACGTTCCTCGACGGCAGCGGCACTTCGACGCCGATCTTCATCGACCGCGTGAGCGTGACGATCGAGGGCTTCACCTTCCAACACGGCGAGGCCGAGCACGACCCGCTGGGCAACTCGCTGTGCGGCGGGGCTCTGGCGATCGACGACGCGGCCCAGCCGATGATGGTCACGGTCAAGGACTGCACCTTCACCGACAACCACGGGCAGTTCGGCGGCGCGATCTGCTACGACGGCAACGGCAACAACGACATCGCGGAGCTCGTGCTCGAGGGCGTGACCATCACCGGCAATAGCGCCGACGTCAACGGGGGCGGCCTGTTCTCGTACGCGCCGACGAAGATGACCGACACCACGATCGTCGAGAACACCGCCGGCAACCAGGGCGGCGGGCTCTACTTCAGCTACTGCAACAGCGTCATCGAGGGCGGCGCCGTCAAGCAGAACACCGCCGGCGAGGGCGGCGGCATGTTCCTGCAGTCACCGGTCACCGTCGACGTGACCGCCAGCGACTGGGGCTTCGGGCAGGCGCAAGAGAACGTGCCCAACGACGTCCAGCACTACGTCAACGAGTACGGGTTCTTCGGCGACGACGTCTCGTTCCACTGCGAGTACCCCGTGTGGAACATGGGGATGTGCGCGCTGAAGTAACGAGCTCGCGCCGCGCCGGTCGCTCGCGCCATGCGTATTTCTGAGCGCTCCCTGTACCCCTCGCTGGCCCCGCTGGACGACCTCGCCATCTCCGGGGCGAAGCGGACGCGTGCCGACCCGCGCTCGCCGCGATGTACGCGTGCATCGGCGAGCTGTCGTGCTCGGACTACGCGGCGTTCGTCGCCGGCGAGCCGAGCCCCTGCTCGCTCGCCGAACAGCACCTGGCAACGTGCGAGGCGCGAGGCCCGTCGCCGGGGTTGGACCCGTCGTTTTGAAGGTCGCTCGGCGCGTGCGTCACGACGCAGCGCTCACTCGCGCAGGAAAGCGGACAGCGCCGGGTCTCCCCACGGGTCCTCGGCGCGTCGAGCAGGACGACCTGGTTGTCGTACACGTACGGCCCGTTCGGACCGGTGCTCGACGTGCTCGTGCCGTCGCCGGACGTCTCGGAGCCTGCGAGCGGGCCCGTCGTCGAACCGCTCGTCGTGGTCGTATCGGCGGCGCTCGCGGTGCTGTTCGCCTGTTGCGGCCCGCAGGCCAGCAGCGCCCCTGCGAGTGCGACGGAGTTCGTCCGCGCTCGCCGTTGCACCTGGGCGCTCCCGCGGCTGCTCCACGCGCGCTGCCTGGGCGCGCCGCGGCGTGCCGCCCTCGCCGCGCTCGCGCAGCGATTTGACCCCGCCCGCCGGGCGCGGCATCCTGGGTGGCCCGTGTCCGAACCCTCGCCTTCAGACGAGGTGCTCCTCGCCGCCTGGCTCGCGGGCGACCGCAAGGCCGGCTTTGCGCTGTTCGAGCGCCACTACGACGCCGTCGCGCGATTCTTCCAGAGCAAGGTCGGCGACCAGGGCGGCGACCTGATCCAGCGCACCTTCCTCGCCTGCGTCGAGTCGCTGCCGAGCTTTCAGGGGCGCGCCAGCTTCCGCTCGTACCTGTTCGCCATCGCCTACCGCCAGCTGTGCCGCTTCTTCCGCGACCGCGCGCGCGAGCAGCAGCGCCTCGACTTCACCAGCGTCTCGGCCGAGGACCTCCAGCCGTCGGCCACCGCCGCCATCGGCCAGCGCGAGGAGGTCCGGCTGCTGCTCGCCGCGTTGCGCCGGATCCCCGTCGAGCTGCAGGTGCTCGTCGAGCTTCATTACTGGGAGGGCCTCACCACCGGCGAGATCGCCCAGGTGCTCGAGATCCCGCCCGGCACCGTGCGCACGCGGCTGATGCGGGCGCGCGAGCAGCTCGACGCGGTGATGCAGCGGATCGCCGAGTCGCCGTCGCTCGCCCACAGCACCCAGACCGGATTCGAGCGCTGGGCGGCCGAGCTGCGCGCGCCGCTGCGGGACCGGCGCGATCCGGAGCCGGGGTGAGCGACGCGCCCGCGAAAAATTCGACCGACCCGGCGAGCAGGACGGCGGCGACGGGAACCACTCCGGTGGAGCCCATCCGATGCCCCTTCCGCCGTTCGACCGCACCGTTCATTTCACCGACGTCGACCCCACCGACCCCGACGACGGCCCCGGCCTGCCGCGGCCCGAGCTGCGCCGCACCCCCGAGCTCGAGGTCGTGCGCGCCCAGCTCGCCGACGCCCTGTTCGGCGTCTCCGTGGCCGCCCCGCGGATCGGTCGCTTCCGCGTGCTCGGGGTGCTCGGCCGCGGCGGCATGGGCGAGGTCTACGCCGCCCACGACGACGAGCTCGATCGCCAGGTCGCGGTCAAGCTGCTGCACACCTCGCGCGAGGCCGGCCCGCGGGCGCGCGCGCGGCAGATCCGCGAGGCGCTGCTGCTGGCCCGGCTGTCGCACCCCAACGTCGTCCAGATCCACGAGGTCGGCGAGCACGACGGGCAGGTCTACGTGGCCATGGAGTACGTCGAGGGCCACGACCTGGCCGACTGGCTGCGCGCCCTGCCGCCCGGCCCGCGCCGGTGGGAGGCCGTCCTCGCGGTGTTCGTCGCCGCCGGCCGCGGGCTGCAGGCCGCGCACGCCGCCGGCATCGTCCACCGCGACTTCAAGCCTGCCAACGTGCTCGTCAGCGCCGAAGGCCGCGCGCGTGTGCTCGACTTCGGCCTGGCGCGCTTCTGGGGCGACGTCGAGGATGTCCCGGAGAACATGTCCGAGCCGACAGGTGATTTCGCCGACCTCACCGCCACCGGCGCGCTGCTCGGCACCCCGGTCTACATGGCGCCGGAGCTGTTCGCCGGCGGCGCCGCCAGCCCCGCGAGCGACCAGTACGCCTTCTGCGTCGCCCTCTGGCAGGGCCTCTACGGCCGCTGGCCGCACGAGGGCGAGCGCCTCGCCGACCTCGTGGCCGCCAAGAGCTCCGGCGCCATTGTCACGCCCACCGACCGCCGCGGCGTGCCCGGGTGGTTGCACGCGGCCGTCGTGCGCGGCCTGCAGGTCGCCCCGGCCTCGCGCTGGCCGTCGATGGCCGCGCTGCTGCGGGAGCTCGCGCGCGACCGTCGGGCCGCGGCTCGCCGCACCGTCCTGCGTGCCGCCGGCGCGGCGCTGGTCGGCGTCGCGGGCTTCGCCGGCGCGCAGGCGTGGCAGGCCGCGCAGGAGGCCGAGCGGGCCGACCGCGCCGAGCTGCTGGCCGAGCTGCGGGCCGCCGACAGCGAGCGCGCGCAGTTCGAAAAGGCCACCATCGCCGCCGCCGAACAGGCCGCCGAGGTGCTGCGCCTGTCCTCCACGCCAGGTCGCGAGCGCGACGCCCTGGTGCGCGGGGTCCAGCTCGCGGCGCCGCACGGGCCCGACTTCGCCGGCGCCTCGGCGATGGTGTTCGACGGCCTCGCCGCCGCCTCGCCCGCGCTGATCCCCTACGCCACGCTCGACGGCCACCACGGGGCCGTCGGCGTCGCCTTCTCGCCCGACGGCGCCCGCGTCGCCTCGCTCCACGTCGACGGCTCGCTGCGCCTGTGGAACGCCGACACCGGCGCCGCGCTGTGGGCCACCCCGAGCCTCGAGGGCCTCGCCCACGCCCACCTGTTCAGCCCCCTCGCCTTCGACCGCAGCGGCACCCGTCTGGTGACCACCGGCGTCGCCCCGCGCGACCGCCCGAGCTGCACCGTGTGGGACGCCGCCACCGGCACCCTCGCGCGCGAGCTGCCCGACTGCAACTTTCCCCACTTCGCCGCCGACGACACCCGCATCCTCGGCCGCGTCCGCGTCGGCGACGACGACTGGCGCTACGCCGCCTGGGACCTGGCCACCGGCGCGCTCGCCTGGCAGCTGGACGGCGACGGCCTCGACAGCGCAGTGGTCGCGCCCGACGGCCAGACGCTGCTCGTCGCCCGCGACGACAACGCGGTCGACCTTTACGACACCGGCGACGGTCGCCGGATCGGCCGCCTACCGCCTGTCCCCGGGGTCAAGCCGTCGCGCTACCACACGCTCGCGCTGTCGACCCGCGGCGACCGTCTCGCAGTGCTCGAAGGCGAGGGCGAGCTGCGCCTGTGGGACCTCGAGAGCCGCCGGATCGTGCGCTCGCTCGGACCGGCCCAGGGCGAGCCGCGGTTCTTCCGCGACGACACTCGCCTCCTCGTCGGCAACCGCCTCTTCGACCTCGAGGACGGCGAGCTCCTCGCCCTGTGGCCCAAGCACGGCATCACCACCGCCGAGCTCGACGGCGGCGTCCTCGTCTCCTACGAGATCGACGATCTGATCCTGCGCAGCAACGACACCGGCTCCGTCATCACGCGCACCCGCGGCCACGACGGCGCGATCCGCCGCGCAGTCGCCTCGCCCGACCGCCGGCGCTTCGCCACCGCCGGCGACGACGGCATGGTGCGCCTGTGGCAGGGCGGCGACCCGCGCGCCCTGCGTCGCCGTCAAGCGCCGCCCGGCGAGAAGGTCCTCGTCTTCGAGGACGAATTCTTCGCCACCGTCGACACCGCCGGCGTCACCCGGATCCGCACCGACAGCGACGAACCGCTGGCGACCGTCCCGGCGTTCCCGAACATCTTCGGCGTCCCGCAGGTCGCCCGGGTCCCCGCCGGCTACCTCGTCTGGGCGTGGGCGGTCGACGCTCCGTCCGAGTGGTCGGTCCGCCTGCTCGACCCGCAGACCGGCGTCGAGCGGTTCCGCCACGTCGTCCACCGCACCAGCGACGACATGCTGGCGATCGAGCCGACCTTCTCCCGCGCCGCCGACCGCCTCGCGGTGCCGCAGCTCGACGGCTCGCTCGTGGTGCTCGACACCCGCAGCGGCGAGCGCGTCTGCACCCTCGCCGGCGACGACCAGCCGCTGTACGCCAGCGCCGTGCGCGACGACGGCCGCTTCGCCGCCACCCTCGACCGCCACGGCACGGCAGTCGGCTGGGACCTGACGACCTGCCAGAAGATCTTCAGCGTCGCGACCACCGGCTCCGAAGAACATGCCCGAGAGTTCAGGTTCGTGGGGACAGGTTCGCTCCTGGTCCAGCGCGGCGGCCGGACCGTCGTGCACGACGCCGGCAGCGGCGAGGTCAAGCTCAGCGTCGAGGAGCCCTGCGCCGCCGATTATCACGGCGACTCCGACCTCTCGCCCGACGAGACCCGCCTCGTCACCTGGTGCTACGGCCCGGGGCGCGGGTGGATCCGCGACGTCCCGAGCGGCGAGCTCGTCACCACCCTCGAGCGCATCGACGCCTACGGCGACGCCCACGATCGCTTCTCGCCCACCGGCGATCGCCTGACCGTGGCCGCCGACGACGGTGACACTCTGGTGTTCGACGCCCGCAGCGGCGCGCTGCAGGTCCGGATCCGCGACCTCGACCCCAGCGACTGGCACTCGCCCCGGCTCGCCGACGACGGCGCCGCGGTGCACCTGCACCAGCGCAGCGGCGCCGTCCTCACCCTCCCCGCCACCCGCGCCGGCGCGTTCGCGGCCGCCTGCCGGGCCCTCGCCGCCACCGACGCGTACCCCGAGGTCCGCGACCCCTGCGAGGGCGCCTCGAAGTGAATCACGGGACATGCCCACCAGGACATGTCCCAATCGACACATCGATCGCCGCGCCGCTCACCGGCGCTACGCCTTCCCGGGCGGGTCGTCCCAGGCGAACACCGCCATCGTCGGCGGCCCGAGCGGATCCTCGTCGGGGTCGTGGCCCGACAGCTCGAGCACCTGCGCCTTGAACCACACCTCGAAGGGCTCGGTCGACGCCGCGTACGCCTCGGCGGCCGCGGCCGGCGCCTCGATCTGCGTCACCACCAGCACCACCAGCCCGTCCGCGGTGTCCTGCAAGTGCCACGATTCGTGGCGCACCCCGTAGCGGCGGAAGAACGCGGTCGTCTCGGCGCGCCGCGGACCGCGGAGCGCGGCGACGAACTTCAGCAATTCGCCGATCGGTCTGCGCAATGGGGTCATGCGGACGACGAGGGGCATGGGGCGGCCTCCGGTGAATGCGCCGAGCATTCACCATAGCACCGCCCGCCTGCCCGCCCGGCGCTCCTCGCAATGCCGCGCCTCGCCGCGCCGAGGGCCCCGGCGAGCCCCGCGATCGCCCCTGCGCCGCCGCGCCCGCCGGCGGGCCCCCGGGCGGCGGCCGCGCGGCCGCTGCCGCGAGCGCGTGGTGCCATCAATACGGGCTCGCGGTCGGCCGCACGATCATCTCGCTGACGTCGACCTCGGGCGGCTGCTCGATGGCGAACTGGATCGCGCGGGCGATGGCCGCCGCCGGGATGGCGATCTTGCGGAACTCCTTCATCCCGTCGCGCGCGCCCGGGTCGGAGATGGTCTCGGCCAGCTCCGATTCGGTCACGCCCGGCGAGATCACGGTGACGCGTATGTCGCCGCCGACCTCCTGCCGCAGCCCGTCCGAGATCGCCCGCACCGCGAACTTGGTGGCGCAGTAGACCGCCGCGGTCGGCACCACGTAGTGCCCGCCGATCGACGACAGGTTGACGAAGTGCCCGCGCTTCTGCTGCTGCATCACCGGCAGCCCGGCCGCGATCCCGTGCAGCACCCCGCGGATGTTGACGTCGATCATGCGATCCCACTCCTCGACCTTGAGCGCCTCGAGGTTCGACAGCGGCATCACCCCCGCGTTGTTGACGATCACGTCGACGCGGCCGAACGTCGCCTGCGCGAACGCCACGAACGCCGCCACGTCTTCGCGCTGCGTCACGTCGAGCCGGCGGTAGCGGACCGAGCCGCCGTCCCCCGCGATCTCGTCCGCCAGCGTCGCCAGCCGCTCGGTGCGGCGGGCCCCGAGCACCACGTGGGCCCCGTGCTTGGCCAGCAGGCGGGCGGTCGCCTCGCCGATGCCGCTGCTCGCGCCAGTGATCAATACGACCTTGTTCTCGATTCCGGACATGGTGATTCTCCTGTCTGCGTCGGGCGCCTGCAGCAGCGCCCCGCCACGCAGTCACAGTAAAAGCGGCCGCACCGGCGCGTTAGCCTGTTCCTCGCCGCCTCTTGCCCGATCCTCCGCCGCGCGCGCGGGGCCTGCAGCCTTGCCGCCCCGGTGGCCCGCGCGTAAGCTCGGCCGATGGCGACCACCGCGCCAGGGACCGCCGAGCTGGCCGCTCAATTGCTGCGGCACACCCCCGGCGACGGCGTGCACGCGACCGCCATCCCGCGCCTGTCGCTGATCCGCGCCGCGCGGCCCGGCGAGCCGCTCGTCCTGCTGCATCAGCCCGCCCTGTGCGTGGTGGCCCAGGGCAAGAAGCGCGTCCACCTGGCCGACGAGGTTTACGTCTACGACGCCTCGCGCTTCCTCGTCATCACGATCGACCTGCCCGTCACCGGTCAGGTCGTCGAGGCCAGCCCCGCGGCGCCGTACCTGTGCCTGCGCCTCGACCTCGACGCCGGCGAGCTGGCGCAGATGCTGCTGGAATTCGGCCCGCCGCCGCCCGCCCCGCAGGCGCCCGCCCGCGGCCTCTACCTCAGCGCAGCGACGCCCGCCATGCTCGACGCGGTGCTCCGGCTGACGCGCCTGCTCGACGCCCCCGAGGACATCGCCGCCCTCGCCCCGCTGGCCGTGCGCGAGCTGACCTACCGCCTGCTCAAGAGCGACGAGGGCTGGCGGCTGCGCCAGATCGCCGCCGGCGACGGCCAGGCGCGCCGGATCGCCCGCGCCATCGACTGGCTCAAGCAGCACTACGCCGAGCCGCTGCGGATCGACGAGTTCGCCCGCGAGCTGCACATGAGCCCGTCCTCGCTGCACCAGCACTTCAAGGCGGTCACCGCCCTGAGCCCCCTGCAGTACCAGAAGCAGCTCCGGCTGCAGGAGGCCCGCCGGCTGATGTTCAGCGAGGCGCTCGACGCCACCAGCGCGGCCTTCCGCGTCGGCTACGAGAGCGCCTCGCAGTTCAGCCGCGAGTACAGCCGGCTGTTCGGCGAGCCGCCGGCGCGCGACCTGCGGCGCCTCCGCGAGACCGGCGGCCTGGTCCGGCCGGCGTGAAGCGCCGGGGATCGCCTGCCCCTCCGGACATGCTCGGAAAGGCATCGGCGTGGCGCAGCTCGCCTGTCCCTCCGGACATGTCGCCAGGCCCGGCGGCCTGGCCCGTCGCGCGGCCTCCGGGGATCGCCTGTCGATTCGAGCATGTCCCGAGAGTCCGGCCCCCTGCGCCGCCGCGGGAATATCCTGTCCCTTCAAACATGTCCCGAGAGCCCGGCCACCTGCGTCGCCGCTCGCGCCGCCGCGGAATCGCCTGTCCAGGGGGACGTGTCACCCGCCGGAAGAGCGACCGCTCCCCGACGGGCAGCACCCCGGGAGCGGGCCGGTGAAGCGGGCCAGCCGGCCGGCTGTGCCAGGCGTCCGGCCCGGGAATAGCCTGTCCCTCCGGACATGCTCCGGAGGCCACTCGCACATGTCCCTCGGGACACCCCCTGGAGCGCGGGCGACCCTGGCCCGGCCGGGTCCGCCGCGCTAGCCTGATCGGGTGCGCGACCTGTACGTCGTCCTCGGTATCGAACGCAACGCCGACTCCCGCGCGATCAAGCGGGCCTACCGCGAGCTGACGCGGCGCTTCCACCCCGACGTACACCGCGGCCACGCCGGCGACGAGGTCTACCGCGAGATCGTCGACGCCTACGCGATCCTCGGCGACGACCGCACCCGGGCCCTGTACGACGAGTTCGGCGAGCTCTCTTTGACCCGCGGCTTCGACCCCGCGCGGGCCCGGGCCGCGCGCGAGCGGGCGGGCGACCCGACCTGGCAAGGTTCGCCGTGGGGGGCCGCGCGCCCCGGCGCCGCCGCGGACGACGAGCCGGACGACCTGCCCGACGACGCCGGCGACCTCGACTTCGACGACCTCAAGCACGCGCGGCGCACCGTGTTCGACGACCTCCTCGGCAGCTTTTGGCGCGGCCGCGAGGTCCGGCTCGACGACGACGCCGATGACGTCGACACCGACGACGACGACGACGACGCGAGCGGCGGCATGGGTCGCGACGCCCGCGCCGAGGCGTCGGTCCCGCTGGCGCGGGCGGTGGTCGGCTGCCACGTGCAGGTCCGCGTCGGCGGCCGGATCGTCGACGTCGCCGTGCCCGCGGGCGCCCGCGACGGCGACGTGGTCCACCTGCCGGGCCACGGCGAGGCCGGCAGCCCGCCCGGCGATCTGCACGTCACGCTCCGCGTCCTCCCCGATCCGGCCCTCACCCGTCGCGGCCTCGATCTGACGCTCGCGGTGCCCGTCACCCTGCTCGAGCTCTACCGCGGCGACCCCGTCGAGGTCGCCACGCCGCGCGGCGCCGTGCGGGTCCAGATCCCGGCAGGCTGCGCGCCCGAGCACAAGCTGCGGCTGCGTCGCCAGGGCGTCCACGGCCCCGGCGGCGAGGTCGGCGACCTGTACCTCGCCTTCCGCGTCCAACTGCCGCCGGCCGGCGACGCCGAGCTGTTGCGCGCGCTCGAGCGCCTGCAAGCCGCCGCGCGACCGCGGGGCTGAGCCGCGAATGTGACAGTGAGCCCGCCGCGAACGGCGACACCGAACAGTGTTCATGACGAACGGCGCACCCCGGCCGCCCGGGGGCTCCGGGGGCTCCGGGGCCCCCTGCGCGCCCGCGCGCCCGCAGCCGGCGCGATCGAGGGATCATCGTTCGCGGCTCTCGCTGCGCGACGGAGCAGCGTTCGCCCGCGCCGTGGTACGCTGGCCGCAGTGGCGATCAAGACCGCGAGCCAGCCCCTGCAACTGACGCGCGAGGCGGACATCGTTCACCTCGTGTTCCGCGGGCCCTTCGTGCTCGAGCACGCGCGGACGGTCCACGAGTTCCTGGCGCAGGTCATGGCCGAGACCGGGCGCTGCTACTTGCTCGCCGATATGTCGCAGATGGACGGGATCCCGACCGACACGCGGCGCTACGTCGGCGAGTGGCACAAGCAGCACACGGTCTCCGGCGTCGCCGTGTACGGGGCCAGCTTCGCCACCCGCGCCCTGGCGACGCTGATGTTCCAGGCCGTCCGGATCGTCGGCAACCAGCACATCGAGATGGAGTTCTTCCGCGACGAGGCCGACGCGCGCCGCTGGATCGCCGACCACGCCGCCGAGCGCTTCGGCGCCGCCGGAGGTCCCCATGTCGTCCGGTGAGGTCGAAGGCCTGCTGACGGCCGCGCCCGAGCGCTTCCACCGGCTCATGGCCGTCGTCGGCCTCGCCTCGGTCGGCGAGTTCGCGGCGGCCCTCGCCCACTTCGCCGCCGACGCGCAGGAGGACAACTTCGGCCTGCTCGAGGAGGGCCTGCGGGTCTTCATCACCGAGCTCAAGGCCAGCCACGAGGAGCGCGAGCGGGCCCACGCGGCGCTGCTGCAGGCCAACCAGGACATCGAGCAGAAGCTGGCGCTCATCGAGAGTCAGCGCCACGAGATCCATCAATTGTCGGCCCCGATCCTCGACGTGTGGGACGGCGTGCTCGCGGTCCCGCTGGTCGGCACCCTCGATCACTTGCGCGCCCTCGCC
Organism: Nannocystis pusilla; assembly: GCF_026626665.1. Classification (GTDB taxonomy): domain Bacteria; phylum Myxococcota_A; class Polyangia; order Nannocystales; family Nannocystaceae; genus Nannocystis; species Nannocystis pusilla. The sequence continues at coordinate 2,121,164 of NZ_JAPNKE010000002.1, read as the reverse complement.
GTCACCGACGCGCTGCTGCAGCGGGTCGTCGCCACGCGCTCGCGCGCCGCCCTCGTCGACCTCACCGGCGTCGACGGCGTCGACGCCGAGACCGCCGACCACCTCATCCAGCTCGTGCGCGCCGTCAAGCTCGTCGGCTGCCGCGCCGTCATCACCGGCGTGAGCCCCGGCGTCGCCCGGACCCTCGCGGACCTCGAGCACTCACCGCGCGACCTGCAGTGCCTGCCGAACCTGCGTGAGGGCCTGCGCCACTGCCTGCTCGCGCGCAGCGCTGCATCCTCCGCGGCCCCGCCGAACCGGCCGTGAACCCCCTACCGCTCCGCGCGACGGCGTCGTCTTTCTCCGGCACGTCGTGACCCGAGACGGCGCCGAGCCGCTCGGCGGGCGCATCGTGGTCTCGCGCTCATCGGTGATGCGAGGCCGACGACCGCGAGCGCGGCCTCCCGTGCGCGCCGCGTCGTGACGGCGACCGACCTGCGCAGCACCTGGGTGACGACGCCTCACGGCTGGCACAGCCGCAGCCGCAGCCGCGGCGGTGCGAACGACTCACGCGTCCGTACGAGCAAGCCCGGGGCCGGCACCAGTTCCTCGAACGCCTGGCCCATGAACTTCGACGCGTCCGGGGCGATGACCAGCCCGCCGGCGATCGCCGGCACCCAGTCGCTCGCCGCCCCGAGCGGCGCGAGGTCGATCGGCTGCAGCCCCGGGTCTTCGCCCTTCAAGCCCTCGACGAGCCCGAGCGGCGGCGACATCCCCGGCGGCTCCGGCCACTCGGTCGCGCACGCGGCGTCCACCTCGGCGCCGCACGCCAGGCAGGCGAACGACGCCAGATCGTCGACGCACCCCGTCGCCCCGTCACCCTGGCCTTCCAGCCAGGTCGCGTCGGCGTCGAGCCCGTGCACGGCGAATCGCAGCCCGGCGAACAGCGTCCAGTCGACCTCGGCCGACAGCTCGAGGTGCGCGGCCTGAATCACCTCGTGCGGGATCGGCTCGCCGTCGAGCAGCAGCGCCCCGTCCGCGCTCGGGAACCGCAGCACCATCACGCTCTGCCCCACCCACGGCGCCGAGACGCTCCCGTCGTCTCGGATGAGTCGCAGCTCCGGAGCCGCGCCGAAGCTGAAGTGTCGGCACTTCAGATCGGCGAAATCGGGCGGCGGAAAGTCCAGCAGCGGGCAGCCCTCCAGGCTCACCCCGTCGACCACATCGGCGAAGAAGGTGTCGGCCTCGACCTCGAGGTCGACGTCGCAGCAGCCCTCCATGTCGACCTCGCAGAGGAACGGATCGCCGGTGGTCGTCGTCGACGTGCTCGTCGGCGCCTCGGTGGTCCCCGGCCCGGTCGTCGACGTGTTCGTGCTCGTGCTCGTCGGCGCCGCCGTCGTCGCATCGGACTCCGACTCGGTCGCGCTCGAAGTCGTCGTCATGCCCGTGGACGTCGTCGTCTCCGTCGTGCCGCCCGAATCGGTCGAGCCGCTGCTGTCGCCCGGATCGCCTCCACAAGCGGACGACCCCATCAGCACCAGAGTAGCAACGACGAAGCGGCGTGAAGACATGGCGCGAGCCTATCAGCCCGAGCGGCGCGAGTCGGCGCATTCACGCCGGCAATTGCAGTCGAGGCAACCGGCCTCGGGGCCGCCGTCACGGCCCGCGGCTCGCCGAGATCGGTAAACCCGCTCGTCGTCGCCCACGCGCGTGTCCGCGGCCGCGAGCGCCGATCCGCGCCTCCGCGCCCGCTGCAGCGCCGGCGTGACTTCGTGTAGCGTGCCTCGAGATGCGCCCCGCGCCGTCCCGCTGTCCCGGCGAATTCAGGCACCACGTCCGGAGCGCGCTGGTCTGCGCCGCCGCGCTGCTCGCCGGCTGCAGCGACGATCCGGGCCGCCCCACCGACGGCCCCGTCACCACCTCCGGCGAGCCCACGAGCGGCACGACGGCCGCCACCACCGGCGCATCGCCCACGACCACCACGGACGATCCGACGACCCCGCCGACCGGCACCAGCGCGACCACCCAGCTCACCGGCGACACCGGCGAGCCCGTCGACGCCTGCGGCGGCTGCGAGGCCGGCAGCGTCTGCGATCCTGCCGACGGCTGCCTCGCCTGCGACGGCCCCGGCGGCTGCCCCGACGCCGTCCTCTACGCCGCGCCCGACGCCGCCGGCAGCGAATGCACGTACACCGATCCGTGCTCGCTGACCGACGCCCAGGCGGTGGTCCGTATCTTCAACAAGGTCATGACCGGCGAGATCCGCGTCTACCTGCGCGGCGGCACCTACTCGCTGACCACCCCGTGGGTCCACGCCGCGGCCGACTCCGGCAGCGGCGGCCACGACGTCGTCTGGCGGGCCTTCCCGGGCGAGACCCCGATCTTGAGCGGCGGCGTGGCCGTCGGCCCGTGGCGGCTCGTCGACGCGAACAACGGCATCCACCGCGCACCTGTCCCCGGGGACAGCCGCCAGTTATGGGTCGACGGCGCGCGGGCGGTCCGCGCCCGCGGCCCCGAAGCGCCCGCCGGCTTCGTCGAGACCGCCAGCGGCTACACCGCCCCCGACGCGAGCATGGCCGCGTGGGCCGACATCACGGCCGTCGAGGTCGTCGGCCACCGGTTCTGGAAGAGCTTCCGCTGCCCGCTCGCCGCGGTCGCCGGCGCCGAGGTCACCGTGCAGAGCCCGTGCTGGACCGACGCCCAGCTGCATCAGGACATGAACGGCGACTTCAGCATGGCCCTGCCGCAGTGGTTCGAGAACGCCCGCGAGCTGCTCGACGAGCCCGGCGAGTTCTACCTCGATCGCGACGCCAAGACCGTCGACCACATCCCGCGCGCCGGCGTCGACCTGCAGGCCGCGCCCGCGGTGCTGCCTGTCCTCGAGACCCTGCTCCATGGGGCAGGTACCCTCGACGCCCCGCTGCGCCACGTCCGCTTCGAGGGCCTGACCTTCGCTCACTCGACCTGGCGGGCTCCGAGCGGCGCGCAGGGCTACGTCGAGCTGCAGGCCGGCATCCGCCTGGTCGGCGGCGGCACCTGGGCCAGCGAGAAGACCCCTGCCGCGGTCCGCTTCGAGGCCGCCGACCACGTCACGATCAGCGGCTGCACCTTCACCCACCTCGGCGCCGGCGCCCTGTCCTTCGAGCTCGGGGCCCACGACAACCTCGTCGTCGGCAACCGCTTCGACGACATCTCGGCCGGCGCGATCCAGCTCGGCGACGTCACCCAGCCGTGGCACCACCACCCCGAGGACCCGGCCACGATCGTCGCCGACAACACGCTCCGCGACAACTTCATCACCCGCACCGGCGTCGAGTACCCGAGCACCGTGGCGATCTGGGCCGGCTACACCGAGGGCACGCGGATCGAGCACAACGACCTGTTCGACCTGCCGTACACCGGGATCTCGGTCGGCTGGGGCTGGGGCGCGGTCGACGTCGACTACCCCACGCCGGCGTCTTCGCTCGACAATCACATCGAGGGCAACCGCGTCGCCTACCACCTGCGGGTGCTCGAGGACGGCGGCGGCATCTACACTCTGGGCGCGCAGATGGGCTCGACCACCCAGGGCAATTACGTCCACAACCAGGGCCACCCGTACGGCGCGCTCTACCTCGACAACGGCACCCAGCATTACGCGGTGACCGGCAACGTGGTCGAGAAAGTCGACTACTGGCTCTTGTGCACCACCTACGCGACCGACGCGACGAACAACGTCATCACCGGCAATTACAGCGAGCTCGACAATCCGTTCGTCCAGCCCGACCCGCCGCACCCGTCGAACACGATCGCCGACAACGTGGTGTTCGGCGCGAGCATGCCGCCCGAGGCGCAGGCGATCGTCGCGGCCGCCGGCCTGTCGCCCGAGCACCGGCCGATGCACCCCGACGACCTCGCCCGCGGCCTGCCCGCGACCGCCTCGTCGATCTTCGACCCCGGCCACCCCGAGGCCCACGGCAACGACGGCGACGGCCGCACCGGCTGGTCGCCCAAGGGCGGCGAGGAGGACCCGTCCCCGTGGTGGCAGGTCGACCTGCAGCAGCCGCGCGCGCTGGCCGGCGCGGAGGTGGTGACGCGCTGGGAGCTCGACCAGCCCAGCACCCGCGCCGAGCTCGAGATCGTCGGCGCCAACCAACCCGACGCGAGCGACGCGGTGGTGCTCGCCCGCCTCGGCGCCACGCCGCTGCCCCACCGCGCGATCTGGCAGGCCCGCTGGGACGACCGCACGCCCTACCGCTACGTGCGCGTGCGCAAGGCCGGCTACATGTACCTCGGCGAGGTCCGCGTCCTCGCCGCCGGCGAATGACAGGGCATGCGGTCATCGCATTTATACATGTCCTTCGGGACATATCGATGATTCTGATGTTACATCCATGTCCTTCGGGACACATCGCATGATACGATGATTCGCGCATTCAGGCGATCCGCGCGTACAGCTGGACCTCGAGATCGGCCTCGATACAGCCGGCGCGGGTGCTCATGCGCTGCCACGCCGGAGCGCGCGCGTGGGCGTCGATGTTCGAGCGGGCCACGAGGAGGCCCTCGGGCCTGCCGGCGCAGCGCACCGCGAGTCCTCCGCCTCGATTGACATGCTCTTTAAGACATGTCCTTTCGAGCCTTTCGCGGTCGCGCCGACCTCGACGTTCACGCCGCCCGGGGCTTCGCCTGCGCCGCGACCCACCGGGCCAGGCGCAGCACCGCCTGCTCCTTGGCCTTGGCCTCGACGTCCACGGTGATCTTGCGGCCCAGCCACGCCCGCGGCACGTCGGCCGGGCGGATGTAGTCGTCGTGGACGTGCGGCTGCTTGCTGGCCCAGCCGCCCTTCGGGCTCGAGATGTGGGCCCACGGCTCGCGCGCCCCCCACGTCGCGGCCGCCAGCTCGATCGCCTCCTCGACGGGGATCTCGCCGGGCAGGCAGCGGTGGTGATGGACGTCGTGGACGAGCGGCAGGCCGGCGCGGGCGCACACCGGCAGGAGGTCGTCGACGGTGAACACGCGGTCGTCGTTCTCGAGGACGATCCGCTCGCGCCCCCGCGGCGACAGGCGATCGAGCCCGCGCTCGAGCCGCGCGAGCGCGGTCGCCTTGTCGGGCTGCGCGCCGCCGCCGTGCAGCGTGACCTGTTCGGCGCCGACGAGCTCGGCCATCCGCCCGTGGTGCTCGAGCTCGGCCAGCGAGCTCTCCACCACCGCCGGCGAGGCCGAGCCGGGGACCACGAACTGATCGGGGTGAAAGCTGAGCCGCACGTCTCTGGTTCGCGCCAGCTCGCGCACGGCCGCCAGCCGCCGCTCCACGCCGCTCCAGGTCGGCAATTCTTCGAGGGCGTAACCGACCTCCGGGTGGGTGGCGAGCGGGAACAACTGCGAGGAGACCCGGAACGCGCCGATCCCCCGCTCCGCGCACCACGTCACCGCCGCGGCCAGCGCGTCGGCGTTGGCGAGCGCGATCTCGCCGAGGTACAGCCGCTGAGCCGCCCGCGGCTTGGCCCCGACGACCCGCGCGGTGGCGTGGCGGAACTTGATCGGCTCCTCGAGGAAGGTGCAGCAGAGGCCCAGGCGCACGGCCTCAGCATGATCGAAACTGCCCACATTCACAAACCCATTCGTGAGCCCGTGATTCCTCGCAGCGGCCGCCGCGACGCACGCACGAATGCCCGCACCCGCCAGGCCGGCGAATGCTGGCAGTCCGGTGCGCGGGTCTTCGCTCAGGCCGTCGCGTTGGTCTCGAGGCCGAGCTCGCTCTCCTCGCGCTTCCACGCGCGGGCCAGCATCGTCCGGCTCTGGCGCTCGAGGTCGGCGACCGGCAGGTTGTCCTCGCGCAGCTCCTGGGCCACCAGGCTCGGCAAGATCCGGTCGATGTGCATCACCAGGCGGGCCGCGTCGCGGTAGCCCTGCTCGGCCAGCATCGCGGTGTCGCGGTCGCCGAGGCCGTTCGCGGTGGTGAACAGCATCAAGTAGCTGACCGCCACGAGCGACAGGAAGGTGTAGTCGTCGCGGATCGCCTTGCACGCGCTCAGCGGGCGGAAGCGGTTGGTGATGCCGGCGAGGAAGCCGGTGACCGTGGTGACCGCGTCCTTGAACGGCTGCGTGACCTTGCCGCCGAGCGCCTCGGTGCGCGCGTCGAGCAGCTTGAGGTGGCCCTCGAGCGTGCGCTGGAACTCCTGCACCGCGCCGAGCGCCTGCAGGTGGCTCGTGCCGGTCAGCATGCGCGCCTGGCGGTCGATCGCCCGCAGGCCGTGATTCACCAGCGCGTGCATGTCAGTCAGGTAGGTCGTCAAGGTCGCGGTCGTCTTCTCGGTCATGGTGGTCGTCTCTCGCGTCGTTCGGTTCGCGGCCAGGCATGCGTCATCGCGTCGCCGCGGCAACCGGGCTGTGCCGGGCACTCGCCCGATTTCACGGCGACCGGGACACGAGGAGGCCGCGAGCGGGCCGGTCCGCGCGGCCGCACAGCCTGTGCGCGCAAGCACCGCCCGGCGAGCGAGCGACGCGAGCGCCTCGATCGCGCGAGGCGCTGCTGCCCTCGTAAAAACCCGCGCAGCTCGGCGGCGCGGGCATCGATCGAGCGAGAGCCCGCGTGACGACCCCTGAACCTGCCGAGGCTCGGGCCGGCGACGCGACGGCATCAATCGAGCGAGAAGCTGCTGCCCTCGTAACAAGCCGCGAACGTGGTGAGGCTCAGGCCGGTCGCCGCCTCGGCGCCGGCGACCAGCCCCGGGGTGTTGCAGCCGCCGTCGTCCTCCGGCCATTCATAGGCGCAGGCGGCGTAGAAGTTGAACTGGCCGGACACGTCGGTCACCGTCGCCGCGCCCTGGCCCTGCACGGTGTGTGTGTTGTAGCCGTTCAGGATCACGTGCTCGAGCAGCACCCCGGGCGCCAGGTTCAGCGTGAACGCGACCGGCTCGTAGGACGACAGCACCAGGGTCAGCGGCACGTCGGTGCGGGCGACGTCGACCGTGAGGGCGTTACCGGTCGCCTGGTACACGCCGATGATGTGCAGCTCCTCGGCCTGCGCCATCGGCTCGACGAAGCTCGTCAGCACGCCCATCGTACACAGGCCCGCGGGCACCGGCGGCCCGACGACCTCGCCCGTGTCGCCGGTGGTGTCGGTCGTCTCGCCCGTGGTCGTCGTCGTCGTCGTCTCGCCCGTGGTCGTCGTCGTCGTCGTCTCCTCGGCGGTCGTGCCGGTCGTCGTCGTCGTCGAGCTCGACGAGCTCGTGTCGACGCCCTGCGTGGTCGTCTCGCTGGTGGAGGTCGTCGTCGTGCCGGTGGTCGTGGTATCGCCCGCGCTGCTGCTCGCGTCCGAATCGCTGCCCGTCGACGTCGTCGTGGTCGTCGTCGTGGTGTCGCCGGTCGTCGGCGTCGGCCCGGTCGTCGTGGTGGTCGAGCTGTTGCCGCTGCTGCCGGAGCCGTCATCGGTGGTGGCGATGGAGTCGTCGCCGCAGGCAGCGAGCAGCAATGTGAAGAGGAGGACCTCGCGGAGCATGCGGTCGATCCTAGGACGTTTCGGCGCCGCGGGAAAATTGCGCGCCGCGGCGCCGCCCGAACCGGCCGCCCTCCGGCCCCGAGGCCGGCTCGCGCGACGCCGGGTCTTCCGGCCGCCGACTCCGGGGTCACCCGCTCGCGCGAGGATGGGCGATGCGGAAAACGCCGGCGGAACAGCGATTACGCGGCCGTTTCAGCGAGACAGCGGCAGAGCCCGGCGCGGCGCCCGAGCTCTTCAGCTCTTGGGTCATGTCCGATCCGACATGCCCCATCAGTCATATCACCCCCGATCGGCCGCCGCTCCGGGCGGTTTTCGCGGCGGTCGCGCGATGGCGCGCGAGTTCGAGGCGCCGCCGCGAGCGACTTGGGACGACGCACGTCGGGCGGTCCTGGCATCTCACAGGCAGTCACCTCGTCCGACCTCGCGAGGCCCGCCAGCGCCTGCTCGACGGCGAATCCGCCGGAGATCCGGCCAGCGCGGGGCGCTCACGGGCCGGCGGCGGAGCTCGCCGTGCGGCCGGCGAGCCACTTTACCGACGGCGGCGCCGGGGCTAGCCTCGCGTCGTGAAGTTCATCGAGGAGGAGCTCGGCGAGGCGGAGCACGCCGAGGCGCACGTGACCTCGACGATGCACCCGCCGCCCAAGTCCGACACACGCGTCGGCATCCTCCTCGAGGGCCGCTACCGGATCATGGAGCGGCTGGGCAAGGGCGGCATGGCGGCGGTGTACCGCGCGGTCGACCGCGCGTCGGGCATGGAGTACGCGGTCAAGTTCCTCGACCGACGCTTCACCGCCGACCCCGACATGGGCCGACGCTGTCAACGCGAGGCGCGGACGATGGCGGAGATCGAGAGTCGCCACGTGCCGCGGGCGTTCCTGGTCGGCACCACGCCGGAGAACGAGATCTACTTCGTGATGGAGTTCCTGCGCGGCCGCGACCTCGACCAGGTGCTCACGCGCGAGGGCCCGCTGCCGTGGCGGCGCGCGGCGTCGATCGGCCTCCAGCTGTGCGAGGCGCTGGCGGCCGCGCACACCCGCAACATCATCCACCGCGACGTCAAGCCGTCGAACTGCTTCCTCGTCGAGGGCGGCGACGGCGGCGACGACTTCGTCAAGCTGATCGACTTCGGCATCGCCAAGGACCTCGACGCCAGCGGCGAGCAGACCGGCCTCGGCCTGGTGCTCGGCACGCCCGGCTACGTCGCGCCCGAGCTGCTCGCCGGCGAGTCGCGGGCCTCGCCGGCGACCGACGTGTACGGCCTCGGCGTGACGATCTACAAGCTCATGACCGGGCGCCTGCCGTGGCTGCCGGGCAGCGCCGGCGACATGACCTACGCGCAGATGCACGAGCCGCCGCGGCCGCTGCACGACCACGTGCGCGGCCAGGTGCCGGTGACCATCGAGGCCGCGGTGATGCAGGCGTTCGAGCGCGACCCGTCGCGGCGGTTCCGCTCGGTCGAGGAGGTCACCGCGGCGCTGCGGCTGGCGCTGGAGGAGCCGCGCGCGGTGCCGCCGAGCGGCTCGGCGGCGCGCGAGGCGACCGTGGTGCAGGCGTCGACGACCGGCGCGAGCTGGCGGCGCGAGGCCGCGATCGCGGCGGCCACCGCCGCGGCGCTGTTCGGCGGCGCGTGGTCGCTGGCGCCCGAGGGCAAGCCCGGGCGCGGCGGCTCGGGGCGGGTGCCGCTCGTCGACGTGCGGCCGACGCCGACGCACCAGCTGCTCGTGCGCGAGGCGACGGCCCACGCCGAGCCGGCCCGCATGGCTGCAGCTTCGGCCCCCAAGGCCTCCACCGCGCCCGTCGAGCCCGCGCCCGCGCCGGTCGAGGTGGCGCGCGTCGAGGCGCCGGTCGACGCCGCGACGCCGCCCGTCACCGCGCCCGCCTCCGCGCCCGAGGCCGCGCCCGTCGCCACGCCCCCGCCGCCCACCTCGCAGTCCGCGCGACCGTTCTCGGCCAGCAAGGTCGAGGCCGAGCTCGAGCGCCGGCTGACCGACCTGCGCGTGTGCGCCAAGCCCGGCGCCGACCGCCTGCGCTTCACCTTGCTCGTGGCCCCCGAGGGCGCCGTCGCCGACGTGCAGGCGACCCCGGCCTCGTTCCGCGAGTGCATCGCCGCGCAGCTCGACGGCGCGAAGTTCCCGGCCAGCGACGGCGGCGGCGAGCTGACGTACTCGTTCCGCGCCAAGGACGCCCCCAAGCCCGCGGGCAAGAGCACCACCAAGAAGACGCAGCCCGCCGCCGACGCGGCCGACGACCTGCTGCCCGTGGGAGGCAAGTGACCGCGCCGACGATCGCCACCCCGTCCCAGCCCCCGTCGCGGATCCGCGTCGGCGCGTGGTTGACGCTCGCGTCCGGGCTGGTCGGCCTGCTCGTCAGCGCCTGGCTGGTGCGCCTCAAGTTCGGCGCCGACCACCTGTGCGACGCCAGCGGCTGCCCCGGCGGCGACGACGGCCCGGCCTGCGCCGAGGCGCTGGCCAGCGGCTGGTCGCAGCTGCTCGGGCTCCCGCTCGGCGTATGGTCGATCGGACATGTCGTGACGACCATGTTCCTGGCGGCCGCGGTGCTGCGCCGGCGCGGGCCGCTGGCCGAGGTCGCCGCGCCCGCGCTGCTCGCCCTCGGCGCGCTCGGGGTCGCGGTGTCGCTCGCGCTCGGCCTGTACGCCTTCACCCAGTTCGCGCACATGTGCCCGTTCTGCGTCGCGCTGTACGGCACCTTGACCGTCGCGTTCATCGGCGCCCTGCTGGTCCGCGGCGCCGCGCCCACCTGCCCTGAAGGACAGGCGAGAGTCGGCGCCGCGCGGGCCGTCCTGATCTGGGCGCTCGCCACCGGCGGGACCGCCCTCGCCTACCAGCTCGCCGCGCGCTCGGTGACCTGCCCGCCGCCGCCGCCCGATCCGCCGCCCGTCACCATCGCGGCCACCGTCGACGCTCCGCGCGCCGCGGTGATGCTCTTCGTCGACCCGACCTGCCCGCTGTGCCGCCGCGAGCTCCACCTCCTGCAGCAGTCGCTGCCGCGCCTGCGCGCCCACGGGGCCGAGCTGTGGGTCTACCTGTTCCCGCGGGCCAACTGCGACGAGCGCTACTTGCCCTCGCACGAGTTCGTCGACGGCGACGGCAAGCCGCAGACCCACGGCGAGGCGCGCAGCAACAACGCCTGCCTCGGCGCGCTGGCGGCCCTGTGCGCCGAGCGGCTGGCCCCCGGCCGCGGCCTCGACGGTCTGGCCGCGCTGTTCGACCTGCAGGACACCGAGGCGCCGCGGTTCACCACCGACAAGGTCGAGAAGGCGCTCGCCGAGGTCGCCGAGGCGCTCGGCCCCGGCGGCAAGCTGCGCACCTGCATCGACGGCGAGGAGGCCTCGGCCGCGCTGGCGGCCCAGCAGCGCTACCTCTTGTCGTGGGTGAAGGCCCGCGGCGGCCGGGTCGGCGTGCCGCAGGCCTTCGTGGTGCCGATCGTCGACGGAGCGCTGCACCTCGACCAGGCCATGCCGGCCACCAGCGCCGGCAAGATCCTCAAGCTCGTCGAGGCCCCCGGCGCGAAGTGACGACGACGATGGCGATCGATCGGATCACCGTGACCTCGATCTCCCCGACGGCCGCCGTCTGGGCCAGTACCCTTGGCGCGGAGCGATGACTTCGATGGCGATCGACCGGATCACCGTGACCCTGATCGCCCTGATGGCCGGCGTCTGGGCCAGTACCCTTGGCGCGGAGCGATGACTTCGATGGCGATCGACCGGATCACCGTGACCTTGATCGCCCTGACGGCCGGCGTCTGGGCGATGGTGTTGTTCGTGGCCTGGGCCGTGGTCTCGCTGCCGACCGCCGCCGTCGACGCGAGCGACGTCCAGCAATGCGATCCGCGCCGCCCCGACGAAGAGCAGTGCCCCGACGGCCAGTGGTGCGTCCACGGCGAGTGCACGCCGCAGGAGGAGCCCCAGGTCGCGCAGCGCGGCGAGCAGTGCCGCGACTGCCCGTGCGACGTCGGCCTGCGCTGCGGCGCCGACCTCCGCTGCCGCCCGCCCGAGGAGCCCGAGGTCCCGGCGCCGACCTGCGGCGATCCGGTGGTCGAGAAGGCCGTCTCGCAGCTGACGCAGGCCTGCCTGAAGCGGCGCACCAGCGTGCAAGACCGCGTCGAGGGCGGCGAGGGCTGCAGCGCCGACGAGTGGCGGGCCCTGCTCGCCGACGACGACCAGATGAACGCGCTGCTCGGCGCCTTCCCCGACCGGCTCGTCGTCTACTTCCCCACGGGCGAGCCGCAGGCGCGCCAGCCCTGGCCCGCTCCGGCCGCGCGCCCCTACATCGTCGGCGAGCTCGCGCGCCACGCCAAGGCCCTGCGCGAGGCCAAGATGCTGTTCGTCATCGGCCGCTCGAGCCCCGACGGCAAGCCTGCCGACGATCACGCGCTGGCCCTGCGGCGGATCAACGCGGTCGAGCGGCTCATCGACCAGGCGCTCGGCCGCGACAAGCCGAGCGAGCGCGGCCAGGGCCCGATGCTGATCGGCTGGGGCGCCCCGAGCGACCGACCCGTCGAGCTCGAGTCCTTCGTGAACAATACGCCGGCACCCAGACCCCGATCGCCGTCAGCCGCACCGACAGCGAGCGCCTCGCCGCCGCGTTCGCGGCCGTCCGCGCCGGCCAGGAGCCCAAGAATAAAAGCACGCTCCAGCGCGACGTCAACCGCGTGGTCCTGGTCATCCCCGTCCCCTGCACCGGCGCCCAGGAGACGCGGTGAAGCCCACCACCGCCCGCCGCCTGCTGCTCGCCGGCACCCTCGCCGCGACCGTGGCGGTGGCCGCGGCGGCCGCCGGCATCTGGCACTTCCTACAGGTGCGAAGGGACATGTCCCAAGCGCAAGCCGCCTGCGCCTGCTGCGAGGAGCCGGCCCCGTGAGCATGGAGCCCCGTGATCACCTGGCCCTTCGCACATGTTCCAGCGGCCAGGCCTACTGAGTCAGAGCGCAGCTCCCGGCGCCCCCCTCACCCCAGCCCGGCCGCCAGCCCTTCTGCCAGCCGGGCCACGAACGCCTGCTCGTCGTGCGCCCCGATCTCCTCCGCCACCTCGTTCATCAGCGTATAGACGTTCGCCATCACGAACATCATGTCGATCGGATCCGGCATCTCGTCGATGGCCAGGCGGGTGAGCGCGCGGGCGATGAGCGAGTGGCGCTGCTGCAGCACGATGCCGTCGTCGAAGCGGGCGATGCCCCGCTCGCTACCAGTCCCGATGGCCAGGCGATCGAGGCGGAGCTGCTCGAGCGCGGACCCGTGACGCGCGCGCGCCCACTCGAGCTCCGCGCGGACCAGCGCCAGTAGTTGCTGCTCGGGCGTCGGCTTCGGCACCGGCGTCTGCCTCACCTCTCCCGCAGCCCCCGGCGCCTGCCCTGCGCCCCCGAGCGCCTGAGCCTCCTGCGCCCGCGCCTGCTCGCGCGCTTGCGCCTCCTGCTCGCGTGCCTCGTGCACTCGCCTCGCAGCTTCCAGCTGCGCATGCCCGGCCGCTTCTGCCTCTGCCTGTCGGCGCGTCTCCGCCTCTGCCGCCTTCGCCCGCGCCTTGCGCAGCGCCGGCGGCACCAGCTCTGCCAGCGCCGTCTTGAGCTCCGTCAGCGCCTTCCCCAGGTCTGTCGGCATTCCCCCCGCATCGCTCGCCAGCAGCTCGTCGACGTGCGCCAGCCAGCTCGCCGCCTTGTCACGCTCGCTCGCGTTCATGCGGCCGCCGGACGTCACCTGTTTTGCCAGCGTCTCGTACAGCCGGCACACCTGCTTGCCCAGGCTGCCGAGCTGGCGCGCGTCCAGCACCGCTGCCCCGGATCCCCCATTCAGACCCCATCCCGTCACGATCCCTGCGCACGGCAGCCCTGGGATCGCCTGGACGCGCCCCACCTCTCGCCCTGCGCGCGCCAGCGCCACCGAGTCCTCGTTCGTCGGCGAGCGTGGGATCCACAGATGCGCCTCGAGTCCGCCCGCGAGCGTCGCCTTGCGATCGACCCATGCCACTTCCCGCAAATCGGGCAGCGTGCACTCCGGCGCCGCCGCCAGCGCCCGGAGCGTCCCCAGCACCTCGTCCCACAGCGAGTCCAGCAGCTTCACCTCGCCGATCGCCTCGAGCACGCGGCGCGCCGGCGGGTCCACCACCAAAATCCTGCGCTCCCTCTGCGCCGTCACGGGCGGTTCCTCGACCGGCCGCGTCACCGCCTCGAACACCTTCTGCTCGCCCCTCATGACCTCGGTCAGCGAGCACTGCTTGCCCCACACATCGGTCAGCAGCGGCAACGCCTTCACCGCCTCGACCGCGCGGCCCGGCTCCGAGCCCTCCTTCGCCGGGCGCTCGATCCGTCGCGCCGCGTACTCGAGCAGCAGCACCCGCGCCGGCGCGCGCTCGGTCGCCGGCAGCGACGCGTAGCTCTCGCAAAGTTGCACGATCAGCTCCGTCGCCGCCCGTCGGCACCGGCGCAGCAGATTGCCGTAGCGCTTCGCGCGAGTGTCGACCTCCCCCGCGCTCGTCAATGGCAGCTCCAGATCGCTGACGATCGCCACCAGCGGCGCCGGCGCGTCCTCCTGGACGAACTCGCCGATCTTGCGCCCGTCCAAACACACCTCGATGCGCAGCGTCGCCTCTCCATCACCGCGGCGCAGCCCCACCTCCCCCTCGACCTTGCCCTTGTCGTCCGCCAGCGACGTCTTCGACCACACGCTCGCCGGCGCCAGCGTCAACGACGTGATCGTCGGCAGGTCTGCCAGGCGTCGCGCCAGTCGTTGCGCCCGCACTCGCTCGCCGCCGTCGACCAGCCGCGCCTCGCCGACCCATCGCCGCAGCGCCGCGATCGCCGGTGGGTCTTCGCGCACGATCGGCGGCGCCGGCAGCGACGTCCCCGGCGTCGTCATCGGCACCCACGCGATCCGGCCCTCCGCTGCCACCACCGCCTCGATCTCCGCGAGGCTCAGCACCCCGGCGCCGACCGTCGCGAACAGCGGCACCTGCAGCAGCGCCGGTGCCTCTGCCAGCACCTCCGAGCGCGTCGACTCGGCCACGCGGCGCAGCAATTGCTCGCGCAGCCACGTCCACGTCGCGTCCTCGATCCCCGTCCCGCGGGCCCACCGCTCGAGCACCCCCGCCACCAGTCGCCACGCCGCCCGCCGCAGCGCAGTCGTCAGCGTCGCCACGGCCGCCTCGTCCGCCACCTCGTCCCAGTTCGCGTTCGGTCGCAGCCCCTTCGCGGTCGCCGTCCCCGTGATCGGCCCGAAGCCCAGGTCGAGCGTGCGCCTCGTCAGCGGACGGCCCTCGAAGCGCAGCTCCACGATCGCCTGCGGAGCCGTCTTCGAGGGACTGCTCGCCAGCTCCGGCGGGTGCAACGTCAGCACCGCCTCCACCTCTTCATCGCGCCACGCGTGGCACCACAGCGACGGATCGAGCCCTGCCGCGCGACTCTCCTCCTGCGTCACGCGGGTCAGCGCCTCGAACGAGCGCGCCTCCTGGGCCCAGAACTTGCGCTCGCGGCGGCGCACCGCCAGCGTCGGCGCCCACGACTGCAGCGCCGCCTCGCCGCCGAGCAGCCCGCCCAGAGTCTCGCGATCACCCCGCCCCAGCCACGCGATCTCGCGGCCCAGCGCCGGCTCGGGCGCCATCGACCGATCCACCTCCTCGAGCCGGCCCACCCGCGCCTGTCGTCGCGCCAGCTCGTCGAGCGACCGCCGCGTCCCGTCGAAGTCCTCGAACAGCAGCAGGTGCATCAGCGTCGCCAGCGGCCCCTGGCCCGCGCGCAGCTGCGCCGGCGACGGCAGCCAGGCCGCCACCGCCGCCGCGTCGGGCTGCAGCGCCTCCGGCACCCCGAGCCGCTGCCACAGCCCTGAGCGCGTCTCGGCGTCGAGCGCCAGCAGCAGCCACGCCTTGACCAGCCCGCGCACCCCCGCATCGATCGCCGTCCCACCTGACCTTCCGGCCAGGTCACCCAGCGGCCCCGGCAGGCATCCCAGCGCGCGCAGCAGCACCTCGGCCACCACTCCGTCGCGGACCGCGTCGTCGAACCGCTCGCTCGGCGTGAACGGGGCCTCCACCGCCAGCTCGAGCCCTGCGATCCCGCACTCGACCTCGACCACCCGCAGCAGGCAGCCCTGCGCGATCAGCCAGATCCGCCCCGTCGCCGCCCCGCCCTCGACCGCCTCGGCCGCGATCCCCAGCTCCCCGCGGATCGTCTCCGTCGCCGGCAACGGCGCCCGCAACAGGTAGCGCTTGTTGACCCCGAGAGACGGCACCATCGCCCGCTGTTGCCACGCCAGCCGCGCCTTCTCGCGCTCCTGCGCCGCCGCCAGCGCCTCGTCGACCGCCACCATGTTGCACGCCAGCAGCCGCGCCAGCTGCCCCGCCTCCGCGCGAGGCACCCGCGGGATCGGCGGCCCCTCCGGCCGCAGCGTCGCGTAGCTCTGCGTCGCGTAGCGCAGCTCGCGGGCCCCGCTGTCGCCGTCCGTCGTCACCGCCTCGGCCAGCGCCGCCAGGCTGACCGTCGGGACATGTCCTTCCGCACATGTCCTCGCCTCCGCCCACGTGATCGCCGCCAGCAGCGGCGCCACCTCGGCCCGCTTGCGGACGTCGCGGAGCTTCAGGAACTGCAGCACCTCCTCGCGGAGCCGCGGCATCACCGACTCCGGCCGCAGCTCCCCCGCCGCCACCGCCGCCTGCGCCCGCGCCAGCAGGGCCCAGCGGGCCGAGCGGACCAGCCCCACCACCTGTTCGAAGCCCGCGTCGGCGACGATCTTCGCCATCGACACGTCCTTGCGCAGCGCCGCCGCCTCGACGATCGCCACGATCCCCGGTCCCACGCCTGCGAGCGGGTGCGAGTCGATCCACACCCCGTCCTTCACCAGGTGGACCTCGGCCGGCGCCGGGTCCGGCAGCAGCGCCAGCAACCCCTGCATCTCCGGTTCGGCCAGCGCGAGCGCCAGCATCGCGTGCTCGATCCGCGGCCCGAACGCGATCGGCTTGCCGTCGAGCGTGATCGACACCCGCGCGTGGCGGCAGCGCTCGCGCAGGTACACCTCCTCGGCCAGGCTGCCGCGCAGGTCGCGGAAGAACTCCACCACCATCTCGAGCTGCAGCCGCTTCTCGACCTCGATCGTCGTCTCCGCGGCCGGCTGCGCCAGCTCCGAGAACGCGTCCTCTCCCCGGGCACCATGCGCAATTGCGCAGTCCCGCTGCGCACCACGACCTGCCGCGGCTCGAGTCCGAGCGCCGCGTTGAGGCCGAGCGCCAGCTGCCGGAGCCCGCGCAGGTCCTCGCCCTCGCCGTCGGCGAACAGCGACCCCCACAGCTCGTCGAGCTCCGCCCGCGTGAACGGGCGGCCGTCGAAGCGCATGTGCATGTCGTCGGTGTCGATCGAGAACGCGATCTTCGACGCCCCGCGCAGCACCGCCGCCTGCACCAGCTCGAGCACGTAGCGGCGCGCGTCGGCCAGCTGAAACTTCTGCATCTTCGCCCGCGCCTGCGCGCGGTCGAGCGTGAACCGGCCCTGCGAGTCGACCTCGCCGCCCGCCCGCAGCGCCTCGACCAGGTCGCTCAACCCTCCATGCGTCGCCATCGCGCCTCCGCGGCCGCGCTCGCCAGCTCGGCATCCATCGTCGAGCTCAGCTCGCCGTGCAAGAAGAACGACTTGATCGCCAGGTACGCCGCCAGCTCCGGCTCGCGCCGCGCCACCGCGCGCAGGTGCAGCAGCGTCGGGTGCAGCGCCGACAGCACCAGCACGCGCCCGCTCGCCAGCCACCCACTCGCCATCAGGCCGATGTCCTCGACCTTCGTGACCTCGCCGAAGCGGCCCTGCGTGATCGCCACGCGCTCCGCGATCGCCGACTCCGGGTAATCGAAGCGCCCCACCGTCACCTCGCGGACCTTCCACCCGCGCGCCTTGAGCAGCGCCGCCGTCGCCGCGCACAGCGGCGCCCACGACCTCGCCTCCTCCGGCGCCAGCGGCAGCGCCGTGCACCACTGCGAGATCGCGGTCGCCCACGCCGACGTCGCCGTGTACACCAGCGTGTCGATCGCGTCCCTCGCCGCGCACGCGATCACGAAGTGCTTGTCGGCCCGCATCGCCTCGACCAGCGGCGACATCGCGGTCGCGCGCAGCACCGGGCGCGCCGTCGCCTGGTCGCGCAACGTCTTCATCGCCACCGGCGGCCCGCCGATCGTCGGCAGCACCTTCATCGTCAGCCAGCGCGGTTGTGCATATCGATAGTTGAACGGCGCCTCCGCGCAGCGGTACAGCAATTCGCGCTCCTCGGCCGGCGCCGCCTCGCCTGCCGCGATCTGCTCGAGCCTGGCGAACACCTGGTCCAGCAGCCGGCCGCGCGCCGCGGTCTGCACGATCGTCATCGCCTTGGCGTAGTTCGCGTCGCGGATCACGTTGTCGCGGGTCAGGGTGTGCTCGAGGAAGCGCGAGTCGATCTTGTAGGCGATGTACGGCAGCGACGCGTCGCGCTCCTCGTGCAGCGTCAGGCCGCCGTGGTAGTAGCCGCGCAGCGCCTCGGCCTGCGGCACGATCGCCATCACCAGCGTCGTGCCCTCCTCCTCGTGCCGCAGCTTGCACAGCCCCTCGAGGTCGAGCGGCCCGTTCACGCGCTCGCCGTCGAGGTGCAGCTCGATCGTCACGTGCTTGCACCAATACGCCAGCGTCTCGCGCGCCCGCTCGCGCGCCGTCTCGACCTCCGTCGCCGACGCCGCCTTGTACAGCCGCACCGTCGTGCCCTCCACCGGGTCGTGCAGGCGGATGCGTTCGAATGAGCGGTCGCGGCGGAACACCACCCGCCACCACTCGCCGGCCCGGCCGGTGTCGACGCAGACCACGTCCGGGTCGATCGCGAACACCGACACGAAGCCGATGCCGAACCGGCCGATCTTCGTGTAGTCGCCCTCCTTCGCCGACGAGAACAGGCGAGTGAGGCGCGTGTCGATGATCTCGCGGCTCATCCCCTCGCCCGCGTCCGCCACCTCCACCATCATCGTCCCGCGGGTCGGATCGTGGTCGATGCGCACGTCGATCTGCGGGCTGCCGGCGTCGATCGAGTTCTGCACCAGCTCGCGGAGGAACGCCCACGGATCGGCGAACTGGTGGACGAGGCCCGCGAGCGCGTCGCCGATGTTCGTGATCTCCGGGGTCGCGGCCGCCATCGACGCCGAGCACGGTACCTCCCGGCGCGACCGGCCGGCAAGCACGCGCGGCCCGGCGCGCCCGCGAGCCTCTCGCCCGGCGCGACCGGGCGGAAGCGCACCGTTTTCATCGGCGCCGCTCAGCCGCAGCCGTCGCCGTCGGGGCAGCCGTTGTCCGGGTCGCGCGGCAGCGTCTGATCGCAGCCTGCGATGTCCTCGAACGTGTTGCTGGCCGAGAAGTCAGGTCCGCCGCCGAGCCAACCGCGGGCGATCCCGTGGTTAGCGCTGTGGGCGATCGTCGTGTTCTGGATGAACGAGCCCGCCGGCACGCCCTCGATGAACAGGATGCTCGCCTCGTCGGCGTCGGTGCACGTGAAGCCGACGCAGCCGCACTCGCCGCCCGCGTACTCGACGCGCGCGTGCTCGAGCCGGTTGTGGGCCGCCGGCACGCTCCCGTACCACAGCCCCACCCAGTCGCCGGGCGCCGGGGTCTCCGCCGCCGACGTGAACACGATCGGCGCCTCTGCCGTGCCCACCGCCACCAGCGCCCCCGTCGCCGGATCCGTCTCGCTCGTCCAGTGCTCGATCTCCAGCGCCGTCCCCGGCAGGAACTCGATCTGCACCCCCGGCTCGATCGTCAGCGTCGTCAGCGGCTGCGCCGGGCCGCCGATGCTGAAGCGCGAGCCCTCGAACTCGCCGAAGTGGTACGGCACCCCGCGGTCGTGCATCGTCCCGTCCTCTTGCAGACCGCCGCTGCTGTTCGCGCCCTCTGCATCGAGGTGAATCTTGTCGATCCGGTTGCCCGTGTACTCGCCGTCGGGCAGCGAATCGAGGGTGTGCTCGCCGAGGCGCACCGGGTACGGGTTCTCCTCGTCGCCGCTGCCGGTCACCACCAGCTGCGTCGACTCCGGCAGAAAGCCCGACACCCACTGCGCCAGCACCCCCGTGCCGAGCGAGTCCTTCACGGTCACGTGATCGACGCGGGCCAGCTTCTTGGTCGGCGTCTCGCTGTTGCCGCGCAGCACCAGCGACGCGTTGTACAAGAACCTGTCGGAGCCGCCGCCCTCGAGCGTCGTGTGGGCCAGCAGCAGCTGCGCCGGGTGGTAGGCGACCAGCGCGCTCCACGGCTCGGAGCCGTCGCGCACGAAGCGAATCGGCCGCTCGGGCTCGCCCTCGGCCTTGAGCGTCGTCACCTCCGTCGAGCTCGTGTGGCCGAACACCAGCGCCGCCTCGGCCTGCATCCGCACCTCCGCGCACGGCTCGATCGTCAGCGTCGCCCCGTCCGGGATCGACACGAAGCGCGTCACGATGTGCGGGCTCCCGTCGGCCGTCCATGTCTCGTTCATCCCGAGCGCGCCGTCGTGCATCGTCGGCCCCGCGGTCGGCGCCGGACAGGCTGCCGGCGTGCCGGTGGTCGGCGCCTCGGTGTCGGTGGCGGGCGCGGCCGTCGTGGTGTCGGTGTCGGGCGAATCGGTCGTCGCCTCCTCCGCGGGGCACGCGCTTAATGTGCAGAGGGCCAGCGCCGCCGAGGTCGTCCAAAGTAGATCCTTCAAGTCGTTCTCCTTCACAAGCTACGGGCCTGGTAGCCGACCGGGTCCCGCTCACGGATCACCGGCGTCGTCCACCGCCCTTGCGACAAGCTCACGTATGTGCGCAGCGGGCGGCGAAACCTGCGAGACGCTCGCGTCGGGCGCTGCGAAGGGCGCACCCCGAGGAGACTCCACGTGCGCGCGATCGCGACGCCCACGCCCGCGATCGCCGCGGTGACACTTCCGGCCGCGCGCGGTGTTGAGGCCCGCCATGCAGCCCCGAACCGCCTTCTATGCGCTCTCCCTGCTCTTGCCGGCCTGCGACCAGGACGATCCGCCGCAGGAGGAGCCGACCATCGCCGAGCTGGCCGCCTGCGACGAGTCCGACATGCAGTTCGTGCCCTTCATGGGCCCGGCCTTCGACGAGAACGGCGAGCTCGTCGCGCCCCTGCCGCTGCCGCACCTCGTCGCCACCACCGTCGGCTGGCACGCGCCGGAGCAGCGCGAGGCGCTCGAGGCCGAGACCGCCGCGCCGACGATGGACGTCTTCACCCACGACGGCCTGCTCGGCGCCAGCTTCGGGTGGTCCGACAAATGCGGCAGCGCCCGCACGATCACCCTGTGGCGCGACGACGCCGCGCGCATGAAGTTCGTGTTCGGCACCGTCCACAGCAAGGCGGTCAAGAACGGCCTCAAGCACACCAAGGGGTGGGAGACCACCCATTGGAGCGAGACCGCCGCCGACAAGCCGCCGGCCTGGGACGACGTGCGGCGGCGCCTGAACGACGTCCGCCAGTGACGACAATGACCTCGAGGACATGCCCTATGCGGCATGCTCTCGAGGACATCGCGCTTCAGTCATGTCCCTCGCGCCAGGTCGCTACGGCAGCGCCAGCGCCAGCATGGCGATGTCGGGGGCGCCGAGCCCGGTCGGATAGTCCCAGCCGGGCCCGGCGTGATAGTGCTCGGTCTGGCCGTACTCGATGTCGCGGAAGGTCGAGCGGGTCGGCTTGTGGCCGTAGAGGATCGGGTTCAGGAAGCCCACGCGCGGCAGGCCGAGGCTGCGGCGGTAGCCGTTCACCACCGCCAGCATCCCGGCGAACGCCGGCGCGGCGAACGACGTGCCGCCGAAGTACTCCCACTTCGACCACCGGCGCATCCACATCGGCTGCTCGGTCGACGAGTTCAGCGCCAGGTCGGCCATCGCCCGCCGGTCGGCCGTGACGTCGCCGTCCTGCCAGTACGGGCGGGCGAACGTCTTGGCCAGCCCCGAGCCCGACATCACCCACGCCCACTCCTTCTCGATCACCCCCTCCGTCGAGGCCACGAGGTGCGTCCCGCCGACGCACGTCACGTACGGGCTCGAGCACGGCGTGTCGGGCATGCCCGAGTCGCCGCTCGCCGAGACCAGCGTCATCCCGATCGCCGCGCCCATCAGCGCCGACTCGTCGTACTGGTGGCGCAGCGGCTGGGCTCGGAGTCCTCGCGGTGGGCGAACGAGAACGTCAGCACGTCGACCTCGTTGGCCGTGATCGCCTGGTTCCAGGTGAACAGCAGCGACGTGTTGCGCGCGTCGGGGCCCTCGTAGACCACCGCCTTGGCGCCCGGCGCCATCGCGGTCGCCCACTGCACGTCGAGCGCCGTCTCGGTCACCCGTTCGAACACCGGCTCCATCACCTCGACGCGCTTCGGCAGCGCGCGCTCGACCCCGAACGACTTCCAGAAGATCTGCAGGTCGACCGCGTGGTACGTGCCGGCCGCGACCACCCCGATCGACGAGCCGCCGCCGTCGAACCCGGCGTCGAACAGCGGGTGCAGGTGATACGCCCCGTAGAACACCCGCGGCCCGTACGCCTCCGGCCCCGGCGGATCGGCCACGATCTCGCCCACCTCCGGCGTCAGCTCGCCCTTCTCGGTCGGCAGGTCCGCGCTCGCCAGCCCGTTCGTCCGCTCGGCCACGAACTTCGGCAGCGTGAACCGGTCGAGCGTGCAATAGACCGGGAACGGCGGGTCCTCCCACAGCGGGTTTTTGCGCATGCAAATATGCAGCTCGGTCTGGAACGTCGCGTTGAAGTCGGCCACCGTGCCGGAGAACTGGACCAGCAGGCGGTTCTTGGCCTCGAAGTCGATCGTGAACCCGCGCGAGCGCAGCCAGTTCTCGATCAGCGCGACCTCGGTCGCGTCCGGCGCGTGCTCGGCCATCCACGCGTCCACCGTCATGTAGCGGCGGAACAGCGGGCTGCCGGGCGCGTACATCAGCGCCACGCGCTTCTCGAGCAGCTCGCGCTGGCGGGTCGGGAAGCCGATCAGCGCGCGAAATCCGGCGTCGGGCGGGGCCGGCCCCTGATCGTCGTAGACCCCCGGCAACGGGCTCGGCAGCCCGTCGGGCTTGTCGGTCGGCACCGTCTCGCTCGGGGGCAGGCACGACGGATCGTCGCCGCACGGGCCGACCGGGTCGTCGGGGCCCGTCGTCACCCAGCCGGAAGAGCCTGACCAGCCGACCATCGTCTCGAGCCCGTCGTCGACCGAGCCGGTGCCGCTGCCGAACGACACCGTCGCGGTGCCGACGGCCTCCGGTTCGCCGCAGCCGGCGAGCAGCGCCAGCGCGACCGACGGCGACGCGACATGGACGAGACGGACCACCGCATGACCCGCGCGAATCATCATACATCGCCCCCTGTGCCGGGAGTCGCGTCCGGTGAAATCCGGGCGTGGCGGCACGGCTTGACCGTGTTCCAGCTTCACCGGCCCGCAAGCAGTCTCATGCGATTTGCCGCGAGCGCTCGCGCGGGGCCGCGAATCATCACACCACGCGCGGGCGAGCGGCCGGCGACGGACCGCCCCCGCGGTCGCCGCTCACGAGCGGCCGGCCATGTACGCCGCGAGCTGGCGCCGCGCCTGGCGTTGCAGCGAGCGTTCGAAGAAGCCGGTCCACCCGAGCACGAGCCCCGGCAGGCCCACCGCCTGCCGCGCCCACGCCCACAGCGGGAAGTCGTCGTCGTGGCGCACGATCTTGCCGTCGCGGAATTCGAACCGCGCCTCGACCACGTTGTGGACCTTCCGCCCGGTGCTGAACGTGTACCACGCCTCCCAGTGGGCCGAGCCGCGCCGGTCGTCGGCCGTGACGTCGCGGAACTCGATCTTCAGGTCCTTGCCGCGCTCGCACAGCATCCGCCACATCTCGCCGGCCTCGCGCCCGCGCAGGCCCGGGAACGCGTGGTCGCTGAACTCCACGTCGTCGGCGTAGCAGGCCGCCATCCCGGCCGCGTCACGGGCGGCGAAGCAGGTGTAAAAGCGCTGGATGGTCTCGGCGTTGGGATGCATGTGCGCGGCGAGTCTACCGCAGCGCCGTCGACCGCAACGCCCGGGAGAGTCCTCGTCCGCGCGCCCGGGCAATTTCGCCCCCCGGCAGCGTACGCGCGAACGTCGGGCTTGATCGCCGCATTCGCCCGGGCCTACCTTCCTCGGACGTGAGCGAGGAGAACCCCTTCGTCGCGGCCGGCGACGACGACGCGCTGCGGCTGCCCGACAGCGCCGACCTGCTCAAGCACCTGCGCTTCTCGCCGCGCGACGGCCGGATCACCCTCGGCGACGAGCGCATGGTCCTGGTCCACGTCAGCGCCCTCGCGGCGCTGCGGCGCGAGCTCATCGCGGCGCTCGGCGTCGCCCGGGCGCGGGCCGTGTTCACGCGCATGGGCTACGTGTCCGGCCAACGCGACGGCGAGCACGCCCGCCGGGTCCGCGGCACCGCCAGCTACTACGACCTGTTCGCCGCCGGCCCGCAGCTGCACGCCCTCGAGGGCATGGTCGCGGTGCGCCCGCTCGAGGTGCAATTCGACATCGAGCGCGGCCACTACCGCGGCGAGTTCGCCTGGCGCAGCTCCGCCGAGGTCGAGGCCCACCTCGGCAGCGAGGGCCGCGCGGCCGAGCCGGTGTGCTGGACCCTGCTCGGCTACGCCAGCGGCTTCACCACCGTCTTCATGGGTCGGCCGATCGTCTACCGCGAGGTCGCCTGTCGCGCCTGCGGGGCGCGTCACTGCCGGATCGTCGGCCGCCCGCTCGGCGACGGCCCGCCCCCGCCCGGGTTCGAGTTTTTGGCCACGGGGCCGCTCACGACCCCGAGCGCGAGCGGAGCCGCCGCCCCGGCCGCGCGCGCCGAGGGCCCCGTCATCGGCTGCGCCACCGGGCTGCGCGCCGCCTGGGCCCTGGTCGAGCGGGTCGCCGGCGCCGAGCTCCCGGTCCTCCTCGAGGGCGAGCCCGGCGTCGGCAAGCGCCACCTCGCCCGCGCCGTGCACGACCGCAGCCGCCGCGCCGCCGGCCCCTTCGTGGTCGTCCGCGCCGGCGCCCTCGACCGCCCGGCCCTCGCCGACGCGCTCGCGCGGGCCCGCGGCGGCAGCCTCCTCGTCGCCGACCTCGACCGCCTCGCACCTGACCTTCAGGACAGCCTGCTCCACGCCCTCGACACCGGCGATCACGACCTGCGCTGGCTGGCGAGCACGCGGGTCGACCTGCGGCGCGGCGGCCTCGTGCGCGACGAGTTGGTCCAGCGCCTCGGCGCCTTCCCGATCTGGCTGCCGCCGCTGCGCGAGCGGCGGGAGGACATCCCGCTGCTCCTCGGCCGCTTCCTCGACCAGCAGGCGCACGCGCTCGGGCGGCGCCTGGGCGGCGTCACCGAGGCGGCCAACAACGCCCTCCTCGACCACGACTACCCCGGCAACGTGCGCGAGCTGTGGGGTCGGGTCGCCCGCGCCGCGGTGCTCGTCGGCGACGACGAGCCGATCGATCGCGGCCACCTCTTCGGCGGCGACGAGGCTCCGGCGGCGCGCCTCGAGCTCGCGCCCGCCGGCGTCCTGCAGCCGATCCGCCCCGCCCTCGATCCCGCCGCTCCGGGCGTCGACGATCTCATCGACGCCCTGCTCGATCGGCGCGCCGGCATCGAGGCGCTCGAGCAGGCCCTGATCCGCGGCGCGGTCGAGCGCGCCGGGGGCAACCTCGCCGCGGCCGCGCGCCTCCTCGGCCTCACCCGGCCGCAGCTCGCCTATCGCTTCCGCAAGACCGACGGCTGAGCCGCGCCTCACACGATCTGGCTGTAGCGCACGATCTGCGGCGGCACCGCCAGCAGCGGCGCCAGCTTGCCCAGGACCGCCCCGACGTGCGGGCTCGTCATGTGCGCGTCGACCGACGCCAGCCCGTCCCAGTGCTCGATGGTGATGAGCTGGTGCGGGTTCGACGATTGCTGGTGGACATCGAAGCGGAGGTTGCCGGGCTGCGCGCGGCTGGTGCGCGCCAGCTCGCCGAGCAGCGCCGCCAGCTCGGCGACGTGGTCGGGGTGGGCCTGGAGGGTGGCGACGACGTGGACGTGATCGTTGGCAGTGCTCATGGCGCGAGGCTGGCTGCGCGCGGGCCCGCTGTCACTTGCGCATATCGTCGATCGCCGCGGCCGCCCCGGCCTCTCGATCTCACCGAATCATGCACCCCGCGCACTCGCGCGCCGCCCGTCCGTCGCGCGTCGCCGCGTTCGGGAATCGGGCGCCGCCGGCCGCGCGCGAGGTTTGGCGCGCCCCTCAATGCAGCAGCTTGATCTCCGTCACGATTCCGCCCTCGACCGCGACCTCGAATTCGTTGAACGTCCCGTCGCAGGTGCTCGTGGCCTGCACGTAGCGGCCGGTCTTCGGCCCGCTCGTGCAGCGGATGAAGGTGTGGAACGCCACCTCGCGCTCGCCGGCGGTCCGGCGCTGCGTGTCCGCGGGCGGGCCCCACGCCATGAACGCCGCGAACTCCTGCGAGCCGGCCTTGAGCTCGCCGCGTTTGGCCGCCGCGCGCTCGGCCTCGGGGAGCGCCTGCCACCTGTCCCAAAGACCCTTCTTTTGGAGGAAGGCCTGGCGCTGCGCCTTCGGCACCTTCAGGTACTCGGCGCGGTCCTTCTCGCCGTCGAGGTTCTGGTAGAAGCGCCGGTCGAGGCCGCGGAGGCGCTCGGGCGACGAGGCGCAAGCCAGGGCGCCGCACACGAGCGTGCCCATGAGTGTACGAAAGATCGGGTGTGACATCGGTACCTGCGGTTGGCGACGACCGGCGTCCGCGCGCGGTTCGTCGAGCGTGACGCGTCGACGGACCGGGCCCGGCCTCGCTTCTCGCCCGCGCGTCAACCGACGGTAAACGGCGAGCCTCTTCCCGTTCACGAAGCACCGACGTCGCGGCCCGCGTTCGTCGCGCCTCGGTTGCGGCCCGAGGACCGTCGTCGCTCGCGGACAAGCGCAGAAACAGCCCGGGGGTCCGCCGGTTGATCGGCCCAGGGTCCTGTGATGATCTTCGCCGGCGATGCAGCGAACGAGGTTGGGTCGGAGTACGGGTTTATTGATGTGGTTCGTCGGCGCGGTCGGCTGCGGCGACAGCGGCGGCACGGTCACTGCCAGCGAGGGCAGCACCGCCTCGACCACCGGCGTCACCACCGAAGGCACCGCCACCACGGACCCGACCACCACCGGCGTGCCGACCACCGGTCCGACCTCGGGCGGCATGACCGCGGGCGAGACCATGACGGGCACCACCGCCGTCACCACCGACGCCACCAGCAGCACCACCGACGCCATCACCGGCACCAGCACCACCGGCGACGACCTGTGCGAGGGCGGCACCCTGTGCGGTCAGCCGGCCACCTGCTGCCCCGCCGGCAACGAGTGCCTCCTCGACAACTGCCTGCCGACATGTGACAGCGGCGTCTACTGCGGCCCCAGCCTCGACTGCTGCGCCGCCGGCCAGGTCTGCTCGGGCGCCGAGTGCGTCACTCCGGGCGCCCCGTGCCAGGACTCCTACGACTGCCAGCCTGGCGAGTACTGCGAGCAGACCCTGGGCCAGTGCCTGCCGCAGCCCGATCCGCTGACCTGCGAGATCGTGCCCGAGTTCGACACCCTGAGCGCCGTTCCCGAGTGGTCGTGGACCGAAGAAGAGGTGTTCTCGAGCCCCGCGGTCGCCGACCTCGACGGCGACGGCGTGCCCGAGGTCGTCATCAACACCACCCGCTACAAGGACTCCGACGACTACCAGGTCGGCGTGATCATCGTCCTCGACGGCGCCACCGGCCTCGAGAAGTTCCGCATCGACCACGACCCGAACAACAACAAGTTCGGCTCGCAGGGCCGCACCACCGTCGCCGTCGGCGACGTCAGCGGCGACGGCCTGCCCGACATCGTCTATCCCGGCCGCGTCAGCGGCGGCAAGAGCCGATCCACGCCGTCGACGGCATGGGCAACTGGCTGTGGACCTCGCACGCCACCAACCCGAACCAGATCTCGCCGACCACCCGCTTCGACAACGGCGGCATCACCCTCGCCAACTTCGACGAGGACGACCAGGCCGAGATCGTCGTCGGCGCCATGCTGATCGACCACGACGGCCTCGTCGTGTGGAACCTGAACAACAACGGCGGCATCGTCGGCTCGCCGGCCGGCTACCTCGGCGGTATCTCGGCCGTCGCCGACCTGACCGGCGACGGTTACCCCGAGATCGTCAGCGGCAAGCAGGCCTGGTCGGTGAACTGGACCGCCGGTGACCCGCCGACCGTCGCCGTCACCGAGCTGTGGAACAACAACAACGGCACCGACGGCTGGCCGGCGATCGCCGACCTCGACCAGAACGGCACCCCCGAGGTCGTCCTGGCCGCCAGCGGCAACGTGCGCGTGCTCGACGGCCTCACCGGCGAGCTGTGGTGCGGCATCGATCCGACCGGCGTCGCCTGTGAGGGCAACGACGGCATGCGCACCCAGCCGGCGGCGGTCCCCGGCGGCGGCCTCGGCGGCCCGCCCACGGTCGCCGACTTCGACGGCGACGGCCGGCCCGAGCTCGCGGTCGCCGGCGCCTCACGCTACACCGTGTACGACCTCAACCGCGACGGCGAGGAGATCGTCAAGCCCAACGGCGACCCGATGCCGGCCGCCGGCGCCATCTACCGTCGCTGGTCGGCCACCACCCAGGATCAGTCGTCGAACGCCACCGGCTCGTCCGTGTTCGACTTCCAGGGCGACGGCGCGGCCGAGGTCACCTACAACGACGAGTGCTACGCCCGCGTCTACTCCGGCAAGGACGGCTCGGTCCTGCTGCAGATCGAGAACTCGAGCGCCACCGTCCACGAGTACCCGCTGGTGGTCGACGCCGACGCCGACGGCAACTCGGAGATCCTCATGGTCGCCACCAACGGCGGCGGCTGCAACGCCCCGGGCTACCAGCAGCGCCGCGGCGTCTACCTCTACGGCGACGCCGGCGACGGCTGGGTGCCGACCCGGCGCGTGTGGACGCAGCACACCTACCACGTCACCGGCACCACCTCGGCCGGCAACGTCCCGGCCAAGGAGGCCGACAACTGGACCACGCCGGGCCTCAACAACTACCGGCAGAACGTCCAGGGCGAGGGCGTGTTCAACGCCCCCGACCTCACCGTCGAGCTCTCGATCGGCCTCGGCTTCTGCGCCGATCAGCTCGAGCTCATCGCCACCGTCCGCAACGAGGGTGCCCTCGGCGTGCCGGCCGGCGTCGCGGTCGACTTCTACCAGGGCCAGGACGCCACCGGCACCCTGCTGCTGAGCACCGTCACCGCCACCGCCCTCCTCCCCGGCGGCTCGGAGAAGGTCAAGCTGCTGATCCAGGCCCCGCCCGTCGACATGCCCGCCGACTACTTCGTCGAGGTCGACCACGCCAGCCAGGGCAACGGCGACGTCGCCGAGTGCAACGAGGCCAACAACACCGACCTCACCACCTCGGCCGCCTGCCCCGCGCCGGGCTGACCGGTCCCCCGGGGCATGTCCTCGAAGACATGCCCCATCGCGCATGCCTCTAAGGACATGGCCCCGCGGCCATGTCCCGAAGCACCGCTCAGACCGCCGACGCCGGCCGGCCCGCGCCCGCCCCCTCGGCACGCGGCAGCGCGGCCCCGCCGGAGCGGCGGCTCACTTGCGCGGCGGGTACGGCGTCCCGTCGCGGTGCACGTACCCGTCCGGCGTCGCGCGCAGGTCGACGTCCGGGTACTCCGCCACGTCCTGCTTGTCGTCGGTCCCGACCTCGAGCACCACCGCCACCTCCGTCCCGCGGTTCTGCAGCTGGTGCCCGTCGGCCACACCATGGGGGAAGCCCGCGCAGTCGCCCGCGCGCAGCACCGTCTCGCCCGCGTTCGTCACCAGCACCACCTCGCCGGCCAGCACGTAGACGAACTCGTCCTCGCGCGAGTGCCAGTGGCGCTGGCTCGACCACGTGCCCGGCTGCAGGTGCAGCAGGTTGACGCCGAACTGCGACAGCCCCGCCGCCGCGCCCAGCCGGACCCGCTTGCGGTCCAGGCACGGCGCGTCGAACGGCGCCGGATAGCCGCTGCCGACCCACGTCGGCGCCTTGTCGATGTCGATCTTCATGCCCGCTTCTAGCACGCCCGCGCCGCCGCGCCTGGCCCTTCGCCGCCGACCGCCCCTACACTGGGCGGGTCATGGCTCCCGGCGAGGCCTTCGGCCACGAACTCGACGCTCTCCTCGCCGCTTGCGACCGCGAGGCCGCGCGCACCGACGACGGCGCCCGCCTCGGCGCCGGCACCCTCGACCTCGAGGTCCGGCTCCGCGGCGCCCGCCTCACCGTCGACCTGTCCGGCTGGACATACTCTGCCGATCTGACCGACGACGACGACGGCTGCGACCACGCCGCCCTCGCCCTCGACCTGATCGGCGCCGCCCTGTTCGGCGACCTGAGGATCGTCGCGGAGCGCTGGCCCGGTCGCGCCGGCCGCTTCACCCTCGAGCTCCGCCTCGGCGAGCGCTGGCAGCCCGGCCCCGTCCAGGGCCTCCGCCCGTGGAACCCGTTCGCCCGCGCCGCCGTCAGCGTCCATCACTGCGCCCTCCCGCGGCCCGCCGCCTACCGCCCGAGCGCCGCGCCGCCCTTGCCGTGGGCCCCGTGGGCCGGCCGCGCCGGCTTCTTCGGCGCCCTCCCCGACGAGGGCGGCGCCGCCGGCTCCCGGTCGACGGCGAGCTCGACCTCCACAACTTCAGCCCCAGGGACGTAAAGCGCCTGGTCCTCGAGTACCTCGACGTCTGCCTCGCGCGCGGCATCCTCGAGGTCCGGATCGTCCACGGCAAGGGCATCGGCGCCCTGCGGCGGACCGTGCACGCCATCCTCGATCGTCACCCGCGCGTCGTCGGCTACCGCCTCGGCGGCCACCGCGGCGGCGGATGGGGCGCCACCGTCGTCGACCTGTCCCCCGGGCCAGCTTCGCCCCGCGACCGCGACGACTGACGTGGACCGCCTCGCCGGCCCGCGTTAGCTTCGGGGCGCGCCGATGCTGCACCACGAACTCCTGCTCGTCCTCTCGCTGCTGTTCGCCATCGGCGTGCTGCACGTGCTCAGCGGCCGGCTCGGCATCAGCTACCCGATCCTGCTGGTCCTCGGCGGCCTCGCGCTCAGCCTCGTGCCCGGCGCCCCCCACGTCAGCCTCGACCCCGACCTCGTGTTCCTGGTGTTCTTGCCGCCGCTGCTCTACGAGGCCGCGTGGTTCACCCCGTGGAAGGAGTTCGTGCGGCTGCGCGGACCTATCGCCCTGCAGGCGTTCGGCCTCGTCCTGTGCACCGCCGGCGCCGTCGCCCTGTTCGCCCACGCCCTCATCCCCCAGTTCTCGCTCGCTCTCGGCTTCATGCTCGGCGGCATCATCTCGCCGCCCGACGCCGTCGCCGCCACCAGCGTCCTCCACGGCATGCGGGTCCCGCGGGTCGCCGTCGGGATCCTCGAGGGCGAGAGCCTCGTCAACGACGCCGCCTCGCTGATCGTGTTCCGCTTCGCCCTGGCCGCCGTCGTC
Source organism: Nannocystis pusilla (assembly GCF_026626665.1). Lineage (GTDB taxonomy): Bacteria > Myxococcota_A > Polyangia > Nannocystales > Nannocystaceae > Nannocystis > Nannocystis pusilla. Next base: position 2,090,237 of record NZ_JAPNKE010000002.1, on the reverse strand, counting down.
ACCGGCAGCTTCGTCCCCGTCGACGTCGTCGGCGAGTTCTTCCGCGTCAGCCTCGGCGGCGTTGGCGTCGGCCTCGGCGTCGCCCTGCTCGTCTACGGCCTCCACCGCCTGCTGCCGAGCGCCCCGAGCGTCGACGCCAGCCTCACCGTCATGACCCCGTACCTCATGTACCTCGCCGCCGAGGGCCTGGGGTGCTCCGGCGTCCTCGCGGTGGTCGCCGGCGGCCTGTTCCTGTCGGCGCGCGCGCACGACTTCCTCTCCGCCACCTCGCGGGTCCAGGCCAACTTCGTGTGGAGCACCCTCGTCTTCCTCCTCAACGGCTTCGTCTTCATCCTCATCGGCCTGCAGCTGCCGCGGATCACCGAGGGCCTCGGCGCCGAGGCCCTCGCCGACGCCACCGGCTACGCCCTCGCCATCAGCCTGCTCACCATCGTCGTCCGCTTCGCCTGGGTGTTCGCCGCCGCCGCCGCCCTGCGGCTGCGGCGCTCACGGCCTGTAGACGCCCCCGATCCCGACTGGAAGGCCCTCGTCGTCATCGCCTGGGCCGGCATGCGCGGCGTCGTCTCGCTCGCCTCGGCGCTGGCCGTCCCCTTGACCCTCGCCGACGGCGTCACCGCCTTTCCGCACCGTCACCTCATCCTCTTCATCACCTTCGTCGTCATCCTCGTCACCCTCGTGCTGCAGGGCATCAGCCTCCCGCTCGTCGTCCGCCTGCTCCGCTTCGGCCCTGGCGACGAAGTGAGGCGCGCCCGCGACGAACAGGCGCTGTCGGCCCACCTCGCCGCCGCCGCGCTCGCCCACCTCGATCGGCATTACCCCGACGAGCACCGCCAGCACGACGCGATCCAGCGCGTGCGGGCCCACCACGCCGCCGTCCTCCATGCCGCGCAGACGGGCCTCCCCGTCGAGGCCGACCTGCGGGCCGAGCACCACAAGCTGATGCTCGACCTGGTCCGCGCGCAGAAGCGGGCGCTGCTGCTGGCCCGCCGCGACGGCACCTACGATCACGAAGTCCTGCGCGCCGCCGAGGAGCAGCTCGACATGGAAGAGGTCCGACTGCACCGCGCCCTCCATTGACCGCCGCCTGGCTTCCGCCCGCGCGAGGCGATAGAGTCACCTCGTGAGGCCTCGCGTCGCGCACCTGTCCGTCCTCGTCCTGTGGGGATGCCTGCGCCCGAACCCCGGCTTCGACGGCGCCGACGTCAGCGACGGCGCGAGCGCCTCGACCACCGCCGCCACCACCGGCACCGGCACCAGCACCACCACCACCGGCGTCCCGACCACCGGCCCCGCCTCCACCGCCGAGACCGTCGATCCGACCGCCGTCGCCCCCTCGACCACCAGCACCACCAGCACCACCGTCGACACGACCACCGGCCTGCCGGGCCCCGTCACCTTGCGCCCGTACGAGCTGGCCAACTGCGTCGACGGTCCTTTCTGCATGAGCGGCGGCGATCCGGTCTCGGCCAAGGTCGAGGCCGTCGAGTGCTTCACCGCCCCGGCCGCGCCGCCCTGCAGCTCACCCGGCTCGGCTTCCAGATCCGCTTCGCCGAGGGCGAGCCGACGGCCAAGCTCGACGTCCTCCCCTACGATCCCGGCAACCACGCCCCCGTGCTCGCCGTGCTCGACACCCGCGACCTCGGCCCGATCCCGGCCGACACGACCTACCGCAGCTTCGACCTCGACCCGCCTGTCCTTTTGGACATCCAGGACTTCTGCCTGCGGATCACCGGCGGCGGCGCGACCTCGACCCTCGTCCTCAACACCGATCACGAGGGCATGGCCCCGGGCGACGGCCTCGTCGCCATCGACGATCCCGGCGACTTCTGCGACACCCCGCTGACCAACCTGCGCGAGTGGTACGACTCTCCGTTCGCCCACTTCTGCCTCGACGTCGACCTCGACTCGGTGTGAGCGGCACCTGCCCCGAAGGCCAGCCGAGCCCGGACGCGCCGCCGGCGCCCCGCCATGGACCGCTCCGAGCGCTCGCGCGGCCGCGAACGCGCCGAAGCGCCCGGCCCTCGTTCGCGCCCGTCCCGCGACGTTGACCGCCTCCACGCACGCAGACCCCACATTGGCTGCGTCGAGACCCGCCCGTACACTCTCTCGCGGATGCGCCCCGCCGACGCTACCCCCGAGGCCACGGTCGAGCGCGCTCTCTGCCTGGCCGGCGTCGGCGAGCTCGAGCGGCTGCTCGACCTCGGCGTCCGTCTCTCCTCCGGTCTCGATCCGGACCCGATCCTCGTCGCCACCCTCGCCGAGGCCGCCGCGCTCGTCGGCGCAGACATGGGCCTCTTGCGCCTCGTCGACGACGCGTGCCGTCCGGACCTCGGCACCAGCCTCGGCCTCGCCCTCGACGCGCTCGCGCCCCTCGGCAGCGTCAGCCTCCTGTGTTGCCGGCGGGGCGCCCCCGTCGTCATCGCCGACACCGACCTCGACCCGCTCGCGGTCGAGGCCCAGGAGGTCGCGCCGGGCCGCGTTCGAGCCCTCCACGCCGTCCCCCTGCTCACTCGTGACGGTCGGGTCCTCGGCGTCCTCACCCTCTACTTCCCGCGGCCCGGGTCGCTCTCCCAGCGCGCCGTCGAGCTCCTCGGCCGCTGCGTCCAGGTCGCCGCCGGGCCGCTGGAGAACGCCCTGCAGCACCGCCGCCTCGCCCGGGAGCTGGCCGACAGCCGCGCCGCCGAGGCCGCGCGCGCAGCCGAGGCCGGGCGCCTCTCGCTGGGCCTGCATGCCGCCGGCGTGTGCGCCTGGGAGTGGAACACCGAGACCGGCGAGGTCCTGTGGTCCGAGGCGATCTTCGACATCTTGGGCCTGAAGCCCGGCGACCCGACCCCGAACGCCGAAGAGTGGTTTTCACTCATGCACCCCGAGGACGTCGAGGGCGCCCGCAGCAACACCGAGCGCTCCGTCCGCGCCCGCACCTCGGCCTACGCCGAATTCCGGGTGCGCCGCACCGACGGCACCTACCGGTGGCTCGCCGCCAAGGGCGACCTGATGCCCACGCCGGAAGGTGGTCCGGTCCGCTACGTCGGCGCCAACTACGACATCACCGCCCGCCGCGAGGCCGTGGCCGCCCTGCGCGACAACGAGGAGCGCCAGCGCAAGCTCGCCGACAACCTCCCGTCCGGCTTCATCTATCAGGTCCTCGAGCACCCCGACGGCACGCGCCGCTTCAGCTACGTCAGCCGCGGCGTCGAGGCCATCTCCGGCGTCGGGCCCGACGAGATCCTCGCCCACCCGCTCGGCCTCTACGCCTGGATCGCCCCCGAGGACGTCGCGCTCGTCACCCGCGAAGAGGCCGCCGCGTTCCGCTCGCGCGAGCACTTCGACTGTCTGTTCCGGATCTGCGGCCGCCGCGGCGTCCGCTGGTTGAACTGCCGCTCGGCCCCGCGGCGCCAGGCCGACGGCACCACCGCGTGGGACGGCATCGCCCTCGACGTCACCGAGCGCGTGCAGGCCGAGGAGGCCCTGCGGGCCAGCGAGGCCCGCTATCGCAGCCTCTTCAGCTCGATCGACGAGGGCTTCTGCGTCATCGAGGTCCTGTTCGCCGGCGACCGCCCCGTCGACTACCGCTTCCTCGAGGTCAACCCCGCCTTCGAGAAGCACACCGGCCTGCGCGACGCCGCCGGCAAGACCATGCGCGAGCTGGCCCCCGACCACGACGCCCACTGGTTCGAGGTCTACGGCGAGGTCGCGCGCACCGGCCGGCCGACGCGGTTCGTCAACGAGGCCAAGGCGCTCGGCGACCGCTGGTTCGACGTCTACGCCTTCAGGCTCGGCGACGGCGACCGCGTCGCCATCCTCTTCACCGACATCAGCGCCCGCCGCCACGCCGAGGCCGAGCGCGAGCGCCTGGTCGAGCAGCTCCGCGACGCCGACCGCAAGAAGGACGACTTCATCGCCCTCCTCGCCCACGAGCTGCGCAACCCGCTGGCGCCGATCCGCACCGGCCTGCAGGTCACCCGCCTCGCGCGCGGCAACCCCGACGTGATCGCGCGCGCGCAGGAGATGATGGATCGCCAGCTGTCGCACATGATCCGGCTGATCGACGACCTCATGGACGTCAGCCGGATCAGCCGCAACAAGCTCGAGCTGCGGCGCGGGCGGATCCTGCTCGCCGACGTGATCGGCAGCGCAGTCGAGACCGCGCGGCCGCAGATCGAGGCCGCGGGCCACGACCTGCAGCTCGCCCTGCCGCCCGGGCCGATCTGGCTCGACGCCGACCTCACCCGGCTGGCCCAGGTGTTCAGCAACCTGCTGACCAACAGCGCCAAGTACACCCCGGCCGGCGGGCGGATCCGCCTCGCCGCCGAGCGCCGCGGCGACGACGTCGTCGTCACCGTGACCGACAACGGCACCGGCATCCCGGCCGACTCGCTGACCTCGATCTTCGACATGTTCAGCCAGGTCGATCGCACCCTCGAGCGCAGCGCCGGCGGGCTCGGCGTCGGCCTCGCCCTCGTCAAGGGCCTGGTCGAGATGCACGGCGGCAGCGTCGCCGCCGCCAGCGACGGCGAGGGCCGCGGCAGCACCTTCACCGTGCGGCTCCCGGCGCTCGCCGACGTCGCCCGGCGCGCCCCCGAGGACGTCCCGCACCCCGCCCACGGCCCCGCCTGCCGCGTCCTCGTCGTCGACGACAACCACGACGGCGCCGGCGCCATGGCGATGATGCTGGAGATGCTCGGCCACGTCGTCCGCACCGCCCACGACGGCGTCGAGGCCGTCGAGGTCGCCGGCGCCTTCCGCCCGCAGGTCATCCTCATGGACGTCGGCATGCCGCGCCTCAACGGCCTCGACGCCACCCGCCAGATCCGCGAGCGCCCGTGGGGCAAGGACATCGCCATCATCGCCCTGACCGGCTGGGGCCAGGACGCCGACCGCGCCCGCTCGAAGGCCGCCGGCTGCGACTGTCACCTCGTCAAGCCGGTCAACCTCGGCGACCTCGAGCGCGCGCTCGACCAGTACGCCGTCCGCCGCGCCTGACGATCCGCCGGTCCCGGGGGACATGCTCGATGCAGCATGTCCCTTAAAACATGCATGTTGGAGCATGCCCTTTCAGACACGTACCGCCACGGTTCGTGCACGAGCGTGAGCAGGACGCCAGCGGGTCGACGTCCGCGTCGCACAGGACCCCGTCGGGGGCCTCGGTCTCCGAGCGCTTCGCCGTCGGGGACGTTCGCTCGCCCACGCTCGGATCAGCGCGTCGGTGATGCGCGCTGGCAGCAGGGCGAACCAACATCGCCTCGACAGCCTCGACGCCCGCGGGCACTCTCCGAGGCATGCACGAGGACGACGGCCTGCTTGCGATCGCCGACGGTCACGGCCCGTACCCCGTCCGCGGCGGCAATCGAGTGATCCCCTGGATCGACGGCGTCCCCTTCTACGATCGCCTCGCCGCCGCCGTCGCTGCCGCCCGCGCGCGCGTGTGGGCGGTCGTCTCCTTCATCGAGCCGGCCTTCTGCTTCCCGGACGGCCTCGCCTGGTGGGACCTGCTCGATCGCTGCCGCGCGCGCGGCCTCGACGTGCGGGTCCTGTTCTGGCGCAACCCGCGGTTCTCGAGCACTCGCCACGTCTTCCTCGGCGGCCCGGCCGAGCGCCAGCTCGCCGCCCGCCGGGCCACGTGGGCTGCCCGTTGGGACAGCTCCATCGAGCCCGCCCACTGTCACCACCAGAAGGCCTTCCTCGTCGACGCCGGCGAGCCCGACGCGCTCGCCTTCGTCGGCGGCATGGTCCTCAGCAACTCCACCCTCGCCCACCCCGGCCATCTCCGCGGCTCGCACAAGCACGACGCCTTCCTCGAGCTGCGCGGCCCCGTCGTCGCCGACGCCGAGCACAACTTCGTCCAGCGGTGGAACCTCGCCCGCATCGATCCCGCCGCCCCGCCGTGGCCCGACGAGCTGCGCGCCGGTCCGCTCCCGTGGCCCGAGCGCCTCCCGCCGGAGTGCGGCGACGTGCAGGTCCAGCTCGCCCGCAGCCTCGCGCCGGGCCTCTACCGCGGCCTCACGCCGGTCGTCGACGCCCGCCCCTTCGACAGCGAGGCCGGCGAGGCCGGCATCCTCGCCCACTACCTCGCTGCCATCGCCGCCGCCCGCCGCACGATCTACATCGAGAACCAGCACCCCGGCCAGCACGCCGTCCTGCAGGCCCTGGGCGCCGCCCTGAGCCGCGGCGTCCGCGTCGTCATGGTCGTCCCTGCCGACCCCATGCCGGCCATCTGGCACGCCGCCGCCGAGGTCGCCGAGCTCGCCCGTCACGGCCGCGAGCACGAGCACCGCTACGGCCCCACCTTCACGCAGCTGGCCGCCCTCGCCCGCCATCCCGGCTTCACCCTCGCCGCGCTCGCCCGCAGCGACGACGACGGCCACCGCGAGATCTACACCCACGCCAAGCTGTGCATCGTCGACGGCGCCTGGGCCACCCTCGGCTCGGCCAACCTCGTCGACCTCAGCCTCGAGCGCGACCACACCGAGCTCAACGCCGCCTGGTGGGGCCGCGCGAGCTGCCTCCCGCTCCTCCTCCAGCTCGTCGCCGAGCACACCGACGTCGCCGCCGACGACGACCTCGACGCCCTCGAGCGCTTCGCCGCCAGCGCCCGCGCCAGCCGCGACAGCCTGCTCCGCGGCGGCCCCGTGCTCGCCGGCTGCTACGCCCTCGACCCCGCGACCTACGCCCGCCGCCCGCCGCTCACCCAGGGCCCGTGACGCGCGCGCCGCTCGCTCCACCGAAACCATTCCTCGACTTCTCCGACCGGCCGCGAGCACCTCACGCCTGAGGACGCAAGCGGCGCTGCTTGCCGCGGTCTGTGTCAGAGCGGCTGCTAGACTCTTTCACACGTCTCCGCAGAGAGGGACGGCAAACGGAGCGGCTAGGTGGCGCCTGAGCCGCGGGCAGAGGCGACGACTGCTTCGTCGTCAAGGAAGCGCTTTCACCGCCAACGCGGCGTGTCATTCGACCCTCGACCGCAGCACTGCCGACCAGACGACCTGGACGCCCCTCGCGCGAGGTCCCGGCGCAAGTGAGGCCCCGTTCGCGGATGCGTCGCCTGCGCAGAAGGCGCTTCTCGTGACCGAAGAGATCGAGTAACCTTCGCCGCGCGGAGACGAGACATGCACACAAACCCCGGACCCACGGAGTTACCGCTCTTCTTGCGCACTGCGGAGGCCTTCTCGATCCACCTGCAAGAGAAGTTCTCTGACCATACAAATTTGGAGAAGGGGGACGGCTTCGTCGCCTTCGCATGCAAAATCCTCCCCCTTTGCGATTTTTGGGGCGATATGCCTCCCCCAGAGCCGAGCCCGAAGAAGACTCATGACCGGGGCATTGACTTGGTATCTGCCCATCCGACTGCGAAGGCGAAGATTTTTGGGCAGACGAAGTTCCGTATGCGAGAAGTGCAGGACTTCGACGGCGTAATCAGTAAGTTTGCGGCCTACGACAAGGAGCTTGCGTGCGAGTCCGAAGCCGAGCTCTCTCTGTTTCCCGAGCGAGTCGACGACGGCTCGACCTACGTCCTCGTAACATCCAGTAACCTCGGAGAAATCCGCCGACGCTACGAGGATTCTCGATTGCCGTCCTTGAATTCTATCGCCGCTTGCAGGCGAGCGGCAGACTCCAGGTTCTGGACGGTCCTCGCCTGCTCGGGACCTTGCAAACGCTCTATCGTCAAAGCTTCTTTATCGCGTCAGAGATCGATCTCCGGCTGAGCGCCGAGATTGTCCATGTAGACCCGGTATATCTCTCCGTCGTGTCTGGGGAAGCGCTGCGTGAGCTGTTCGAATCGAACGGCAGCAGCCTTTTCTTTGAGAACATTCGTGAATTTCTCGGGGTCAACGTCAAGGGCGACGTTCGAGGGAGTGTTAATGAGGCGATCACGGAAACACTGACTCAGTCTCCTGCGAAGATGCTTGGCCGCAATAATGGGATTACCTTCCGCGCCGACTCGGTTGAACGCATTGATAGCCGAACACTACGACTTCGTGGGGGGAGCATTGTGAATGGCTGCCAGACAACCATGTGCATTGTCCAGGCGGGCGAAGCTGCCGGCGCAGCAATGGTCGTTGTGAAGGTCGTTGTCGGCGAGGACTCATGGGAAGTGGCGAAGTCGGCGAATTACCAGAATCAAGTCTCGAGGATCGATCTCGAGCTCGCCCGCTTTCTACGTCCTCAGATTGTTCGAAAATCGCCATCAGCCTGGGATACGGAATGCCAGCGACGGGCAAGGAGAACATCTCCAACGTCCTCGACGAAATCCATCACACGAAGGTCTCGTACGACGCCCTCAGGCTATTGTACATCGGCCTCTTCAGTCGTTACCCTAGTAACATTTTCGAGGGACATTACTCAGAAGTTCGGCTCGAGGTGCTTGACGCCGCCAATAGCCGAGCCCGGCAGGAGTACGTCATGCGCGTCTGCTTTCAACTCCTCATGCAGATCAAGGATGCATCCGAGGAGTTCAAAGGACGACACAAAGACGAGAAGGTTCTCGATCTCTTCAAGCGGTTTTTTCGAGAGGAGCAGCCGCGGTACAACTGCCTTCTCGGCCTTTTGACGGCATGCGGATGCGTAGACGATGACCTGTCCCACCGCGATGAGGAGGTCGACGGAATGGCACGCTGGGACCGGCTCGAACGATTTATGGGGCGGCTGGAAGTCGTCTTGACGAGACACAGAGATTTTTTCAACCGTGTCTTTCGGCATGCTGTCGTCGCGCTTGCAACCCCAGTGATCACGGTAGGAGCCGATCGCGACGACATTCTGCAGCGCATGTCGCGTGAGATTGAAGGCCAATCCGGACAAAAGTTCCCCAGCCTGGTGATGACGTTACGGATGTTCATGATGAACGACGACACGATCGCCGATCAGCCGATTGACTTCGGAGAGGCTTTGCGGATCAAGCTTCCTACCGTAGCCCCGGCCCCACGGAGCGGACGGCGACGCTGAGAGTGCTCGAATACTCCATGATTCCAGCAACAAGGCGACTGTGAGACCGGTCAGGAGCGGCGTGACCTTATGACTCGCGTTGCCTAAAAGAACGCCCTCGCCCGAAGCGGTTCAAGTCCCGCGCGAGAGCTCCCCTCAGGGAGCGGCCGCCTCGCGCCCCCTCGCTCAGCGCTGCGATGCCGCCACCAGCGACGTCAGGGCCGTGCGCGTCTTCGCCTCCGGCGCCTCGCGGACCGCGATCCCGAGCTCCGCGAGGAACCCTGAGAACCCCGCCGACGCCGCCGCCGCCGCCGCCGGGTCGGCCTTGATCGACAGCTCGAGCAGCGACCCGCCGTCGGGCATGCGCCACGCCTCCGCGCACACGCGGTGCGGCAGCCCGGCGTGGCGCACCTGCCAGCGGCGCACGTGGACCGGCCCGAGCGGCAGCAGCTCCGCCAGCTCGACCGGCGTCGGCGCCAGCGCGCGCAGGAACGCCTCTTGCGCCTGCGAGAACAGCTTGGCGATCGAGCGCTCCCCGCGGGCCACCGCGTCGATCTCCGCGCCCCCTTGCCGGCTCGTGAACGACGCCGAGCGGATCACCGTCGTCCCGACGATGTCGGCCTCGAGCTTGAAGCCCGGCACCCCGCGCCAGCGCTCGACGCGGATCGGGTCGACCGGGCGGATCTTCACCGTCGAGTCGTCCGGTTCGCCCGCCGTCGAGCGCGCCCGCAGCACCACCCCGCCGGCGTGCAGGTCGAGCGCGGGCGTGTCGTAGAAGAACAGGCGCCGCCACAGCGCCTCCTGCGGCTGCAGCCCCAGCACCGCCAGCGCGCGCGCGTGGGCGTGCGCCGCCACCGTCTGCTTGACCTCGACCGCCTCGATCCCCGCGGTCGCCCGCGCCATCGTCCCTGGAGCTGCGTCCATTCGCATCTCCAGACCGTGGCCCGGCGGCGCTGCCGCGAATGCGACCCCGATCACCCCCGCCGCTCGCTCGCCGCCCGCGCCGTCGTGAATGGCACCACATGACCCTTCAGACAGGTCAAAACCCACTCGCGGCCCCACCTGCGCACGCACCGCGCCGGCTCGCGCATCGCCGCGCGCGGACTCGAAGCGATGCTTCGTGCGGGGCCGCGAGGCCGCAGCATCCTCGCAGCGACCCGGGCCAATCAGCCGGCCGCGAAATCGCCGCCGCGAGCCGCGCGCGCGGCCGGTGCGGTCGCGCGCGCGGCAGCCGGTCTCACCGCTGCATGCCCGGCTTCACCGCCCCCGGCTTCACGCTCGGCGCCGCCTGGCTCGGGTTCAGCTTGGCCGCGTTGACCGTCTGGATCAGGTCCTTGCCGAAGTTCGTCTTGGCGAACGCGTCGCCGTTCGTGATCTCGATGACGTGCTCCGACCCCGGCTTGCGGACGACCCCGCATTGCGGGCACTTCGCCGGGTCGAGCATATCCTTCAGCTCCTTGAGCTTGTTCGGCGCTGCCCCCTTTCCGCCGCCGCCCCCGCCGCACTTGCCGGCGCCGCCGAAGATCACCTGCCCGTTGCCGCCCTCGACCGGCTCCGGGCTGAGGCCCGCGTCGAACACCAGGCTCTTGCCGGCCGCGGTGATTTCGAAGAAGCGCTCCTTCGCCGCCACGTGGCGCTCCGCCACCGCGCCGCCGGTCTCGAGCTCGACCACCGCCGCGTTCGGCAGCCCGCCGATCTCGAACTTGCACGCGTACCAGTCCGCCTCCGCCACCAGGTTGCCCTTCCACGTCAGCGACCCCGACGACTTCCACGACGGCAAGCTCTGCGCCGTCGCCCCCAGCACCGTGCGGGGGTTCGCGCCGAGGTACACCTGCCGGCCGATGCCATCGGCGCCGAGCACCGCAGAGCACGCCTGCCCGACCTTCGCCTGCAGGTCCTGGTTCGCGTCCACCAGCCCGAGCGGGAGCGTCGCGCCCTTCAGCGGCCCGCCGCTGACCTTCGCGTACTCGCACACCTTCTTGGGCATGCGCACCGACCCGTAGATCTTCCCGCCCGCCGGCGCGCCGCTCATGCGCACCAACGCCGACGCCGCGAACCCGCCGTCGGGCGCCACGGTGTGCAGCTCGAGCGAAGCCCCGAGCTGCCCGAGCAATTGCCCGACGGTCTTGTTCACGCCCTTGATCGGCTTGTTCAGCAGCGCGTCCTTGATGTCGTTGACCTGCTTCACGTACGGCTCGATGTAATCGTTGACCATGTCCTCGAGCCCGCGCGTCGCCTCGGCGAACAGCTTCTCGGTGCGGTCGTAGAAGATCTGGCTGACCTTCTGCTCCGCGTAGTCGGCCGCCTCGTCGCCGAGGATCGCCAGGAGCGGCCCGAGGATCGGCCCGCCGACCAAAGCCCCACCGGCGACAGGCCGATGATCGTGCCCCACTTCATGCCCAGGCCCACCGCCTTGCCGTTGAGCTCGAGATCGATGTTCTTGTCGTCGATCGTGAACTCGAGCGAGACCGGCTTCGGATCGATCTTCGGCCACAGCCCGACCTCGACCGACGCCTTGACGCCGAGGACCACGAACACGTCGACCGGCACGTCGACGCTGTCGAACCACGTCTCCGCGTGGACGTCGGCGTGGACCGACACCTTGGCCTGCGAGCTCAGCTCGACCTTGACCCGCGCGTCGCCCGACGGCCCGATCTTCGTCACCACCGGCTGGTTCTTCTTCGTGAACTTGAAGGTCGGCTTGATCCGGATGCTGTACGTCACGTCGGGGCACGGGTCCGTGCACACGATCGTGTCGCCGATCTTGTTCGGCACCAGCTCGTCGAGCTTCTCGTGAATGAGCTTCTCGAGCTGGTCGTAGGGGATCGCGAAGTCCTGGTAGAACAGCGCGTGGCCGTACTGCTCGATCCCTTCGAGGCGCGTCGCCATCGGGTTGTGGAAGTCGACCGGGGCCTGCACGTGGACCCGGACCGTTTTGCCCGCCGCGTCCGCGTCGGCGGGCGCGAGGGCGAACAGGCCGGACACCGCGAGCGCAGCGGCGCACGGCAGGGAGATCGATGGACGGGTCGGATTGCGCATACGATGTTCCTCTGGAAATCGGCCGCGAATCCACCCTGGCGCACGTGATCGCGCGCCGTGGCTCGCTCCGATTAAAACACCAGTGATCGGCGACCCTCGCTCAATTGCGAAGAAATCCGTACGTTGGCGCACGGCGTTCGCCCGGGGGCCGCGAGCACCGCGGGCATTCCCGCCCGCGCCCCGAAAGCCGCGAATCAACGCGACACATTGCCCACACATGTCCAAAGACAACACGCGACAATCACCGCGATATCGCCACACCGACCCATTCCGTAGAGTCGCTCCCGACGAACACCCCCCGGGCCGACACCTGCGAGCTCGGCGCGGCCTCGACGAGACCGACGGCAAGCGAAGCCGACGACATCCGCGCCGAGCGCCTCATCGAGCCGCTGCGCCATCCCGGGCCGCCGGCGCCGTGCGTCGCGCGGGCGCACGCCGGGGTCCGTCCGCGCGTCGAGTCCTCGCCCGCGCCGCGCTCGACGCCGTCCACGCGCTCGCCGGGCGAGGCACGCGGGGCGCGGCCCGGCGTCGTCCACGACGCGACGCGCCGAGAGGCCGGGTCTCCGCGATCCTCGCGGGCTCGCCCAGCGGAACTCTGCCTTGGTGGACCCTCGCGTCCGGCCTCGCGTGTGCAGGTACATGGACGGGCTCGGCTCGCCGCATTTGCACCGGTGCCAGCGTGAGCGCGCCACGCCCCGTTCTGTCGTCGCGGACAGGATCGTCGTTCGTCCCGGCTCGCAGAATTATCGCCGCGGCGGCCCTCCGCTGTTGTGATAGAACGCGCCGCGACCGTGCCGTCCCCGACGTTGAAGCAGAGGCTGCGCTATCGATTCGACAACGCCATGGCGCGCGGGGTCGGCTCGCAGATCGCCATGCTGGCGATCGTCACCCTCGTCCTGATCCTCGTCACCTCGACCCTGCTCACCCTCACCGGTCTGAGCCCGCAGGGCGGCGACGGCGAGCCGGTCTCGTTCGGGCGGCTCGTCTGGCTCGGGCTGATGCACGCCATCGATCCCGGGGCCGTCGGCAGCGACGCCGGCTCGTGGAGCTTCCTCTTCATCATGCTCGCCGTCTCGTTCGGCGGCATCTTCGTGTTCTCGGCCCTCATCGGCGTCCTGACCGGCGGCTTCGGCGAGATCCTCGAGCGCCTGCGCAAGGGTCGGAGCGTCGTCATCGAGCGCGACCACACCGTCATCCTCGGCTGGACCGGCAAGATCCACGCCCTCCTCGCCGAGCTCGCCGAGGCCAACGCCAACCGCCCGGGCGCCTCCGTCGTCATCCTCGCCGAGCACGACAAGGTCGCCATGGACGACGAGCTGCGCAGCGTCCTCGGCGACGTGCCGATGCGGGTCGTCACGCGCACCGGCAGCCCGCTCGTGCGGCGCGACCTCGACCTCGTCAACCTCGGCGAGGCGCGCTCCGTCATCGTCATGTCGCCTGACGGGCCCGAGGCCGACACCGTCGTCCTCAAGACCTTGCTCGCCGTCGCCAAGGCCGGCGACAAGGCCGGCAAGCAGCCGCACGTGGTCGCCGAGATCAAGAGCGACAAGACCCTCTCGGTCGCGCGCATGGTCGTCGGCGACGCCGCCGGCCTCATCCTCACCCCGCCGCTCGTCAGCCGCGTGCTCGTGCAGACCGGGCGGCAATCGGGGCTCTCGGTCGTCTACACCGAGTTGCTGTCCTTCAGCGGCGACGAGCTCTACATCCAGGCCCAGCCGCAGCTGCACGGCAAGACCTTCCGCGAGGCCCTGTTCGCCTACGAGGACAGCGCGTTGGTCGGCGTCTACACGGCCGCGGGCGAGCGGCTCATGCCCCCGCCGTTCGAGCGCCGGTTCGAGCCCGGCGACCAGGTCATCGCCGTCAGCCGCGACGACGACACCGTGCTCGTCAACGGTCGCCCGACCGCCGTCGCCGACGCCGCCCTCGCGCCGCTGCACCCGCACGCCGCCCCGAAGCCGGAGCGTACCCTCGTGCTCGGCGAGAGCCAGCTCCTGCCGCTGGTCCTGCGCGAGCTCGACGCCTACGTCGCCCCCGGCTCGACCATCCTCGTCGTCGGCGAGGCGCGGCACCTCGCCGCCCGCCTCGGCGGCGACGAGCTCAAGCACACCGCGGTGCAGGTGCGCGTCGGCGACGTCACCGACCGCGCCGTCCTCGACGGCCTCGACGTCGCCGCCTTCGACAACATCCTCGTGCTCGCCGAGACCGAGGGCCGCACGCAGGAGATGACCGACTCGCGGACCATGATCACCCTCCTGCACCTGCGCGACATTTTGCGCCGCCAGGGCAAGTCGGTCCCGATCACCAGCGAGATGCTCGACGGCCAGAACCGCGACCTCGCCGCGGTCACCGAGGCCGACGACTTCATCATCAGCAACACCCTCGTCTCGCTGGTCGTCTCGCAGGTCAGCGAGAACCGGCGGATCGCCGCGGTCCTCGACGACCTGCTGTCGCCCGACGGCCACGAGATCTACCTCAAGCCGGCCCGCGACTACGTCCAGCCCGGCAGCGACATCGACTTCTACACCGTCGTCGAGGCCGCGGCCCGGCGCGGCGAGATCGCCCTCGGCTACCGCCTCGCCGCCCGCGCCCACGACGCCGAGAAGGCCTACGGCGTCGTCCTCAACCCGCGCAAGTCGGAGCGGATCCGCCTCGCCGCCGGCGACCGCGTGATCGTCCTCGCCGAGCACTGAGCCGGCGCCTCCTCGCACATATCCGAAGGGGCATGTCGCTGAAGACATGCCCATTTGTTCATGTCCTGTTCGACATGCTCGTAAAGACAGGCCGGCAGCGCCCTCCGGCGCGAGCGAGTCCGCCTCGCGGCGGGTGGGAGCAGGCGCGCCCGAGCCTCGACCCGGCGCCCCCGTCGGCGAGGACGCCCGCCCGCCCGCTCATGGCGCAAGCCCCGACCCGGCTGCGGCCGCTCGCTGTTCCGCGGCCGTCCCGGGCCTCCTGGCGGCCCCTCTTGCTGCCCCCTGGACCCCGGGCTAGCATCGAGGCTCCTTTCCTTTTCCTTGCCTTGACCTGACTGGAACTTGGAGCTGCTCATGAAGCCTCTGCGATCTGCGTGGACGCTGGCCCTGTGTCTCGCCCCCTGCCTGGCCGCCTGCGCCTCTTACGAGCTCGCCGGCGGGGACTACGGCGACAGCGCCACCGACAGCGGCTCGGACACCGGCGACAGCAACGGCATCGGCACCACCGACGGCACCTCTGCCGGCGAACCGCCCCCGCCCGAGACCGAGGACGACGGTGATTTTCGCGTCCCGCGGGCCAGCGGCAAGTACGTCTACAGCGCCAGCGAGTCGACCGACTCGGTCGCGGTCATCGACACCGCGAACCTCGTCATCGACGTCGTCGAGGTCGGCCAGGGCCCGACCGTCGTCGAGCCGATCCCCGGGCAAGCGGGCGACGCCGGCAGCGTCGTCGTCCTCGATCAGGGCAGCAACGACGTCGCCGTCCTGCGCACCAGCGAGGCCGGCGCCACCACCGTCGAGATCCACAAGGTCACCCCCGGCGCCAACAACCTCGCCGTCAGCCCCGGCGGCAAGTACGTGTTCGTCTACCACGACGTCGACGGCCCCGAGCAGCAGGGCCCCGGCAGCGACCAGGAGCTGTCCGTCCTCGACCTCGCCGCCGGCGTCACCCACCGCATGACCGTCGGCGCCCACCCGCGCGACGTCGTGTTCGCCCCCGACGAGAGCGCCGCGTGGGTCGTCACCGCCGCCGGCGTCAACGTCATCGCGTTCGCCGCGCTCGGCGACGTCGGCAAGCCGCCGCTCCTCCCCGTCGTCAAGGATCCCGGCGTCGATCCGGCGCGGGTCGAGGTCCAGATCGTCGCCGCCGAGCGCCTCGCCCTCGCGCGCGTCGACGGCGAGCCGTGGCTGGCCATCACCCAGCTTCCCGGGCGGCGAGCTCACCGTCCTCGACCTCCCCGGCGTCCCCACCGACCTCGACGTCGCCCCCGCCGGCGACTTCGCCGTCCTCACCCTCCCGGGTCCCGGCGGCAGCGCCGTCCTCGAGGTCCCGCTCCCGCTCGGCCCCGGCATGTACGCGCAGCACGACGTCCCGGGCGAGTACGTCGGCCTCGCCAGCGTCGCCGCCGACGGCGACACCATGCTGCTCTACACCACCGTCGACCCGTTCGACGACGACGACGGGCAGCCCGACCCGCGCCAGCGGATCACCCTCGCGCGGCGCGACGGCGACGCCTGGGACCTCGTCACCCTGTTCGTCGAGGTCCCGCTGGTCAGCGTCGGCCTCGCGCCCGACAGCCGCAGCGCGATCCTCGTCCACGACCTCGATCCGGCCGCCTCCGCCGCCGCCTGGTCGTACAGCCTGTTCGACCTCACCCCTGCCTTCCCGCTGCTCAAGCGCCAGAGCACCCTCGCCCCGCCGGGCCCGATCCTCTTCACCCCCGAGGGCGACCGCGCCGTCGTCCTGCTGCGCGACGACCTCGCCGACGTGCGCAAGGTCGACCTCGTCAACCTCGACAACTTCATCGTCAAGCCGCTGCTGCTCGGCTCTCCGCCCGAGGGCGCCGGCTACGTCGACCCGACGCAGAAGGTGTTCGTCTCGCAGGCCCACCCGACCGGCCGGATCACCTTCATCGGCCCCGACGGCGACGTCCAGACCGTCACCGGCTACGTCCTCAACGACTCGGTCAAGGACTGACGGGGCGCCCGCGCCCGCTGGCTCGCCGACGGGCGCGCCGGCGCGTGCGCGCGAGATTTTCGCCCCCCGCAATTTTTCTGCGGCCCCCGGTTACTCCTTCACGCGAGCGCGCGAGCCCGTGAACCCGCGCAGCCTCGAACCTTATCTGGAGATTCGCCCGATGCCCCGGCACCCCGTCTCGATGTGGCCCGTCTGTCTCAGCCTCCTCGTCGCCTGCGGCAATGACGGCGCCTACGGTAGCGGCTACTACACCGACAGCTACGGCAGCGGCCTCACCGGCAACAGCGGCACCGACGGCACCGGCGGCACCGACGGCGCCCCGACCACCGGCGCCCCGCCGCCCGAGACCGAGGACGAGGGCGACTTCCGCGTCCCCAAGGCCAGCGGCAAGTACGTCTACAGCGCCAGCCAGACCACCGACTCCGTCGCCGTCATCGACACCTCCGACCTCGTCATCGACGTCGTCGAAGTCGGCCAGGGTCCGACCGTCGTCGAGCCGATCCCCGGCCAAGCGGGCGACGCCGGCAGCGTCGTCGTCCTCGATCAGGGCAGCAACGACGTCGCCGTCCTGCGCACCAGCGAGGCCGGCGCCACCACCGTCGAGATCCACAAGGTCACCCCCGGCGCCAACAACCTCGCCGTCTCGCCGGGCGGCAACTTCGTGTTCGTCTACCACGACGTCGACGGCACCGAGCAGCTCGGCGCCGGCAGCGATCAAGAGCTCTCCGTCCTCGACGTCGCCGCCGGCACCGCCTACGAGATGACCGTCGGCGCCCACCCGCGCGAGATCGTGTTCGCGCCCGACGACAGCACCGCCTACGTCATCACCGCCGCCGGCGTCAACGTCATCCCGTTCGCCACGCTCGGCGCCGTCGGCAAGCCGCCGCTTCTGCCCGTCGTCCAGGATCCCGGCATCGACCCGGCCACCCTCGAGGTCCAGATCGTCGCCGGCCTCGGCATCGCCCTCGCGCGCGTCGACGGCGAGCCGTGGCTCGCGGTCACCCAGCTCCCGGGCGGCGAGCTCACCGTCCTCGACCTCCCCGGCGTCCCCACCGACCTCGACGTCGCCAGCTCCGGCGAGTTCGCCGTCCTCACCCTCCCGGGCCCCGGCGGCAGCCGCTTCCTCGAGGTCCCGCTCCCGCTCGGCCCTGGCGAGTTCGCGGTCCACGACGTCCCCGGCGAGTACGTCGGCCTCGCCAGCGTCGCCCCCGACGGCGACACCATGCTGCTCTACACCACCGTCAACCCGTTCGCGCTCACCCAGGCGCCGGCCTCCGACCTCCCGCTGTACGACGACCACGGCGTCTACCTCTCCTCGTCCTCCTCCTCCTCCTCGACCACCGGCGACGACTCGACCACCAGCGGCACCGGCACCGACACGACCACCGGCACCAGCAGCACCACCGCCAGCACCACCGGCGACGACGGTCCGCCGCAGGCCGACCCGCGCCAGCGGATCACCCTCGCGCGGCGTGACGGCGACGGCTGGGACCTCGTCACCCTCTTCGTCGAGGTCCCGATCATCAGCGTCGGCATCGCCCCCGACAGCCGCAACGCCATCCTCGTCCACGACGGTCACCCGGTGCGGACCGACGACCGCTGGTCCTACAGCCTGTTCGACCTCACCCCGGCCTTCCCGCTGCTCAAGCGGCAGAACACCGAGGCGCAGCCCGGCCCGATCCTCTTCACCCCCGACGGCGGGCGCGCGGCCGTGCTGCTGCGCGACGACGGCCTCGGCGTGCGCAAGGTCGACCTCGTCGACCTCGGCAACTTCATCGTCGAGCCGCTGCTCCTCGGTTCGCCGCCCGAGGGCGCCGGTTACGTCGACCCCACCGAGAAGATCTTCGTCTCGCAGCAGCACCCCACCGGACGGATCACGTTCGTCGACCCGAAGGGCGCCGTCCAGACCGTCACCGGCTACGTCCTCAATGATTCGGTGAAAGATTGATCATGCAACCACCGCTTCGCTTACGCTCCTGTCTCACCCTCGCGCTGCTCGCCGGCGCCTGCGCGCCGCCCGATCCATACGAGGGCAGCTTCGACCTGCTCCCGCCGGTCACCACCCGTGACGGCCTGGTATGGGTCGACCCGGCGCGCGACGAGGTCGTGTTCGTCCTGCCCAAGGGCGAGAGCGTCACCACCCGGCGCGCCGCCGTCGGCGACGAGCACACCGTCGTCGCCTGGAGCGCCGCCACCCGCGATCGGAACTCCGTCCTCGCCCTGACGATCCCCGCCAGCGCCAAGGAGGAGGACATCGACGAGCAGCTCTACCGCTTCCCCGCCGACGGCAAGGGCGACCCGGTCGTCTACGACGTGCGGGCCCCGTTCACCGCCGCCGCCCTGAGCCCCGATCACCGGCGCGCCATCCTCTACTTCGGCGGCGACGGCAGCAGCGAGCAGCTCCACAACGCCAACCAGATCGCCATCGTCGACCTCAAAGGCAAGGGCGTCGAGAACGTCACCCTCAACGGCTTCGGCGGCACCTTGAAGTCCGTCGAGTTCCCCGGCCAGATCGTCGAGGGTGAGGAGACCCCGATCCTCATCGGCGGCGTCGCCCACGACATCGCCGCCTTCCTCGCCGACAGCGAGGTCGTGCTGATGGACCTCGACGATCCCGCGCTCGACCAGGTCGCCGTCCCGCTCGGCAGCGACATCGGCTTCTCGCCGCGCACCACCCTCTTGCGGCCCGGCAACGGCCTGTTCGCCGACCCGGCCCTGTTCGTCCTGTCGGCCCAGGGCAGCGAGGTCGGCATGCTCACCCTCATCGACGAGGGCGACGGCAGCGGTTTCACCGCCCAGATCAGCCTGATCCCCGTCGGCCAGACCAGCAGCGACTTCCTCTTCTACGACAGCGCCAGCGTCCCGTACCTCATCACCGTCGACGCCGCCGCCGGCGCCCTCGTGTTCACCGACATCCGCACCCAGGGCGGCTTCGTCGTCCCGCTCGGCAGCGCCGCCCAGCGGCTGTTCCTGCGCGACACAGGCGGCGGCAAGCAAGTCGTCGCCTGGGCTCGCAACGGCACCCAGATCGCTACCCTCGACCTCGGCGGCATCGAGGACAGCCTCGGCCGCAAGCCCAAGCACCTCAAGATCGAGACCGGCATCGACGAGCTCGTCGTCCTCGACAACGACCGCGTCCTGATCGGCAG
Organism: Nannocystis pusilla; assembly: GCF_026626665.1. GTDB lineage: Bacteria > Myxococcota_A > Polyangia > Nannocystales > Nannocystaceae > Nannocystis > Nannocystis pusilla. The sequence goes on along the minus strand of NZ_JAPNKE010000002.1, from coordinate 2,070,462 downwards.
CGGCAACAAGCTCTACGTCGTCGACTTCCCCGAGGAGCAGGTCACCCCCCTGTCCTCGCAGGTCCCCTACGACCCGCGGGGCAGCGCCCTCGTCGGCGATCGCCTGCTGCTCGGCACCGCCGGCCAGTCGTGGGTCAGCACCGTCGACCTCCAGACCTTGAACCCCGAGTCGATGCTGCTCGACGACCTCATCGGCGCCTTCCATTACTTGCCCGGCCCCGACCGGATCGTCGTCACCCACGACGATCCCGCCGGCCACCTCACCATCGTCGATCCGGCCGACCCCTCGCGATCCACCAGCCACGTGCACTGGGGCTTCCTGCTGCAGGGCGTGCTCGATCAGGAGTGAGACATGCCGTCCTCCATGCTTATCCTCGCCCTCGTATTCGCCGCCCCTGCTGCCGCCGATCGCAGCGCCGTCGCGGCCGAAGCGCCCACCGCCGTCGAGGCGTGGAGCCCGGCCGCCGCCGACCCGCCGCCCGCGAGCGCCACGCCCACGCCCGCGCCGATGCCCATGCCGGTGCCCGTCGCTCCGCCCGCGCAGGACGCCCCGTCGGCCGCCACCCAGCCGCCGCCGCCGCCCAGCGCCGGCCCGCCGACCCCGCCGCCGAGCCGCGAGCCGACCCGGCCCGATCGACCGATCCGCTGGCGCGTCGACCTCGGCGGCGACATCGGCACCACCGTCAACTTCGACCCCGCCTGGCGCGCCTTCGACTACAACCGCTCGGCCTTCCACGCCGGGGGCACCATCCGCGGCGACTTCCGCCTCGCCGACGGCCGCATCTTCCTCGGCGGCGGCGCCAGCTTCCGCCGCTTCGGCGCCTACAACTACCTCTACGGCAGCTTCGACGCCGAGCTCACCGTCCGCGAGCCGCTGGTGTTCTTCCGCCTCGCCGCGGTCGTGCGCGAGGGCTTCGACGTGTTCGCCCACGTCGGCGGCGGCCCCAGCTTCACCGCGCTGTCGCTGTCGTCGTACAGCACCTCCTACAACGCTGGCTACCAGCAGGCAGTCACCGCCATGGCCGACGCCCAGGCCGGCGTCTCGCTGTACTTGCCGAAGAAGTGGTTGCCGCGACGCGGCGCGGCGCGGGCCACCGCCGGCTTCGAACTCGCCGCCGGCTACACCTTCCGCAGCAAGATCAAGGTCCGCCCCGAGCTCGCCGTCTCCGACGACCCGCTCCCGACGCACACCAGCGACCTCGGCGACCTCGCCATCCGCGGCTTCGTCTGGCGCTTCGGCGTGTTCGTCCGCTTCCAGTGAGGCGCCGAGCGCCCATGACCTCCCGTCGCGCATCGGCCCGCTCGCAAGCTCGTTCGCGCCGGGCCGTCGCGGCGCTGCTCGGCGCAACGGTCAACCTCGCCTCGGGCTGCGGCGACGACTGCGTCGGCTGGACCGAGACCGCCGTCGATCCACGCCTCCGCCGCTTCGAGGTCGGCGTCCAGATCGGCACCGACGCCGCGATCTTCGTCGACTTCGAGGAGGTCGCGCGCGCCGACTCGCGGCTGCGAGCGATCGCAGCGTCGCCCGTCACCGCCGATGACTTCATCGTCGTCGGGGATGCCGGCACGATCCGCAGCTCCCGCGACCGCGCCGCGTCGTGGACGGCCCCTGTGTCGCCGCCGGCGGAGGAAGATCTGTTCGGAGTGCGCCACGCCTGCGACGCCGAAGCGCCCTACGTCATCGCCGTCGGCGCTGCGGGCCGGATCCTCCGCAGCACCACCGAGGGCGAGTCGTGGAGCCCCGCCGAATCATCAACTTCCGCGACCCTGCGCGACGTGGGCGTCGTCCACCCCGACACCGCGATCGCCGTCGGCGACGGCGGCACGATCGTGCGCTCCACCGATCGCGGCCTCACCTGGCGCTCGGTCGCCAGCGGCACCGAGGAGGACCTGCGCTCGCTCGCTCTCGAGGGCTGCGACGCGCAACTCGCCGGGAACCACCCCGTTCGCGGCCTCGCCGTCGGCGACGGCGGGACCGTCCTCCTCACCCATGACGGCGGCGCCTCGTGGAGCCCGGTGCCGACCGAGATCGAGGGCGACCTGCTGCAGGTGCAGTTCGGCACCAGCAGCTCCGAGTACTGGCAGCTTCACGCCGCCCTGCTCGACGCAGGCCACCTGTGGCGCTGGCGCGAGAGCAGCGGCGAGTTCACCCTGGAGCGTGCATTCGACGCGCCCGTGCACTGGTTCGACGGCGTGAGCGGCGGCGGCTGGAACGTCCTCGGCGAGGGCGTGCTGCACACCTATCGCGCGGCCAAGCAGTGCGCCCCCGATTGATCGCCGCCCCGGCACGACGCGGCGACCGGCATCGGCTGTCCCCGAGGACATCTCAAGAAGAGACGCATCGATGCTGTCCCCGAGGACAGCTCCGAGCGACGCCGGCCGCGTCCGCCTCTCCTGTCCCCGAGGACATCTCACCACGCCGACTGCGTCGGCCGATCCTGTCCTCAAGGACATCTCGATCTCACGACGCGGGATGACCTGGCGGCGGCGCCACCGATCCGGCCGCAGTGGCCTCGTCGCTCTCGAGCGTGCGGACCAGCGAGTTCGTCTGGCGCAGCACCTCGTCGAGCCGCTCGCGGCTGTCGACCGCCCGGCTTTGCACGGACGCCAGCGCCTCGTGCATCGCCACTCGCAGCGCCCCCACCGTCGGGTCGTATTGGCGAGGCAGGCGCTCCTGCGCCTGGTCGAGCAGGTCGGTCGCCTCCACCAGCGCGCGCAACGCCTCCTCGTACTCTTGCCCGTCCGCCAGCACCTCGGCGCGGCGCGCCTTGTACTTCGCGCGCAGCAGCGCCACGCGGCCCTCGATCGTCCGCACCCGCTGCGACAGCGCCCGCTCGGCCTGTTCGGCGCTGCCGATCGTCGAGTCGCGGATCTTCCGCGCCTCCAGCTCGACCGAAGCGACCAGCCGGTTCACGTCGCCCTCCGCCCGGTCGAGCTGGTGCTTCAGCTCTGCCTCCGCGCGGTCCTTCTCGATCCGCAGCAGCTCGCGCACCCGCGTCAGGCGATCGCGGCTGTTCTGGAACGCCGCGTCGAGCGACCCGCGCGTGTGCTCCACCAGCTCCGTCTGCTTCTCGCGCAGCGAATCGACCGTCGCGCGGATCTCCGCGTGCGCCGTCTCGGCGTCCTGCTTGCCGCCCGCGCGCCAGTACGCGAAAAGGGCCAGCGCGATGCTGAACGCCGACACTGCCAGCGCCCCGCCGGCCATCCGCCGGTTCGTCTCCGGCGTCACCGGAGCCCTCCGGCCGCGCACGCGCGCTCGATCGGCCCCCCGCCTTGCACGTGCAAGATCTCCTTGATCCCGTCCGGTCGGACCAGCTCGAACGTCGCCAGCACGTCCTCGCGGTCGCCCTCGAGCACCCAGACCTCCGCCGGTCGGAACACCAGGTGGTCTTCGCCTTCGAGCTGCACCTCGAGCGTCTTCCCGTGCGGGTCGTAGCTGATGCCGAGCAGGCGTGCGTTCTCGGCGAGCACCTGGTCGCCGATCCGCTGCGACACCGCCTGGATCGTCACGATCCCGGCCGCATCCGGTCGCAGGTGCTTGCGCGTGAACCCGTCGAAGTACGTCTTCCACTCGTGCATCGGGAGCTGCTTGGTCGTCTTCATGAGGCCTCCTCTGCTCGCCTGCTCGCGCGTAGTCCTCGCGCGCAACCTGGTCGGATAGCACTGGCGCGGGGGCGAGCAAGCGGTCCGGAGGGCGCATCCGCCCGGTCGGAGGCGATCGCCGGCCCCGCACACCCGCGCCGGCGATTCCGCGATCGCGACGAGTTCGCGACGGTGCGCTCGCGCCGCGGCTCGCCGTGTCGCTATTCGTGACGTCGCGGCGCCTGCGTCCGCCGGGGCCGCGTGCGCCGCGTGGCCGCGGGGACGATCGGCTCAACGATTGGGGCGAGCACGACCCCCATGCTGCAGCACAACGTAGCGACTGTCCGTCGATGGTTCTTCGCTGGCGCCGCGCTGCTCGGCTGCGCGGGCAACCTCGAGCCGGCGCCCGAGTCGAGGCGGGTCCCGGGAATCGCCTCCTCGGCCGTCGACGAGCAGGCGGGCATCGAGCTCGTCGCCGTCAGCGAAGCCTGGCGCGGTCACCCGCCCGAGCTCGACGAGCTCGTCACCCCTGTCCTCGTCACCCTCACCAACCGCAGCCGGCGGTCGCTCGAGCTGCGCTACGAGCACTTCGCCCTCGTCACGCCCGCGGGCGTGCGGTTCGCCGCCTTGCCGCCCGTCATCGTCACCGGCGTCGCCTACGGCCCCGTCGACCTCGTCTATCCGCCGATGGGCTTCGGCCTCGCCCCCTATCTCTCGCCGTGGTACCCCGCCCTGTCCGTGTGGGGCGGCAGCTTCCCGTTCCGCGCCGACTACTACGGCAATTGTTACACCTCCTGTCAGCACTTCCCCTTGCCCGACGGCGAGCTGCTGCAGCGGGCCCTGCCCGAGGGCGTCCTGAGCCCCGGCGGGCGGATCACCGGCTTCCTCTACTTCGAGGACCTCGAGGACGTCCGCCACATCAATTGATGTTCGAGCTCCTCGACCCCGACACCGGCGAGCGCTTCGGCGGCCTCGACATTCCGTTCATCTACGACGATTGAGCGGCGCGCTCGACGATGCGAGCGTCGCTCGTCGTGCGGCCCCGACTCCCATGATTGCCGCCCGGCGCTTCAAACATCATCGAGCGCCCCGGCGACTGTCGTCATTCCGCCCTGACTCCGGCGAAGCGACCGGCACGCGCCGGACGGCTCACCCGTTCCCGGGCTGCAGCCACGGCTTGCTGCGGTAGCGATCCCAGCTGTCGGGCAGCACCGTCACCACCGGCCCTTCGAGCCCCCCGCGGGCCGCCACGCGCAGCGCCGCCGCCACGTTCGTCCCCGCCGACCCGCCGACCAGCAGCCCCTCCTCCGCGATCAGCCGCCGCGCCATTTCAAAGCTCTCCGCGTCGGACACCCGCTCGGCCGCGTCGATCACCGAGCGATCGAGGTTGCCCGGCGGCTCGCTCGCGCCGATCCCCTCGACCGCGTACGCCCCGTCGGGCCCGAGCGTCCCCGTCTCCACCCACTGCGCCAGCCCCGAGCCGACCGGATCGGCCAGCACCACCTGCACCTTCGGACATGCCCTTTTGAGCACCCGGCCCACCCCCGTGATCGTCCCGCCCGTGCCCGCCCCGGCCACGAACGCCCCGACCACCCCGCCCGTCTGGGTCAGGATCTCCGCCGCCGTGGTGCGCACGTGGGCCTCGACGTTGGCCGGATTGTTGAACTGATCGGCGAGGAACCACCCGCGCTCGCGTGCCAGGCGTTCGGCCACCCGGCGGAAGTTGTCCGGGTGCGACGGCGCCGCGTTCGGCGTCACGATCACCTCCGCCCCGAGCGTCGCCAGGGCCGCCCGCTTGTCGGCCGACATCTTCTCCGGCAGCACGCACACCAGCCGGTAGCCCCGGGCCGCCGCCACCAGCGCCAGCCCCACCCCCGTGTTGCCGGCGGTCGCCTCGACGATCGTCATCCCCGGCCGCAGCAGCCCGCGCGCCTCCGCGTCGTCCGCGATCGCCACCGCGATGCGGTCCTTCACGCTCCCGCCCGGGTTCAGGTGCTCGCACTTCACCAGCACCGGAGCGGCCAGCCCCGCGGCCAGCCGCCGCAGCGGCACCAGCGGCGTGCCCCCGACGTGTCCCAGGATCCCGCCCCCCGCGCACCGTGTACCTGGCGTTTCGTGCATGTCCGAAGGGCCAGCCGAAGGGCGGCCTCGCCCCACACCTACCGCGCCGCTCGCCCGCCTGCAAGCGCGGGCCGCGGGCTCCGCGCGATCACGCGCCGGGCCGGCGCTTGCCGCGACCGCGCCCCCGTGGCAGCGTTGTCCAATGAGGGCCCACCTGGCGTCCGCGCTGACGCTGCTCGTCGCCTGCTCCGATCGTCCGCTCGGCGAGACCGACGGCGACAGCGACGGCGACGGCAGCGCCGGGACCGAGGGCTTCACCAGCGCCGGCCCGGGCGGCGACCCCGGCCCCGGCCCCGGCAGCGACGGCACCGGCGGCCTCACCAGCCTCGACCCCACCGGCGATCCGACCGAAGATCCGACCGAAGGCCTCGGCGGCGACGCCCTCAGCCCCGCGATCGAGCCCTACTCGCTCGAGGTCGCCGACTTCGACGGTGACGGCCACGACGACCTCCTCGTCATGGGCCTCGACGACGCCGAGCTGATCGCCGGCTGGGTCGCGCGGGGCCACGGCGACGGCACCTTCACCGCCGACCTCGCGCCCACCCTCAAGGGCGCCAGCGCCTACCCGGCGATCGGCCAGCTCGACGGCGACGCCGGCGTCGACGTCATGGTCGCACAGTCCGCCGACGCCGCCCGGATCTTCCGCTGGCACGTCGCCGAGTTCGCCGCCTACAAGACCCTCCAGAGCCCGCCCACCCCGCGCAACCACGTCGTCGCCGACCTCGACCGCGACGGCCGCAACGACGTCGTCGCCCTCTGCCACGGCGCCCACAAGTTCGGCCTCACCGTCCACCGGGGCAGCGACGCCGCCGCCTGGACCACCACCACCACCGTCCTCGGCGCCGTCGCCGACTTCGCCCCCGCCGGCCTGCTCGTCGGCCAGTTCGACGGCGACGGCGTCCCCGACGCCCTCCTGTTCGAGTCCGACGCCCCGCGCGGCTTCCTCCGCGTGTTCGGCCGGCCCAGCGGCGAGTTCGTCGAGCCCGAGGTCCAGGTCGGCCACCTGCGCCCCTGGAGCGCCGCGCTCGGCGACCTCGACGAGGACGGCGCGCTCGACATCCTCGCCGCCGAGCACTTCCCCACCCGCCTGTCCCTTGCGACAGGTGACGGCGCCGGCGGCTTCACCCACGTCGGCGAGATCGACATCGACCCGCCCTTCAAGCCGCACGCCCTCGACATCGACGACCTCGACGGCGACGGTCACCTCGACGTCGTCGCCGTCGACGCCCTCAGCCCGATCCTGCTCTACTGGACCGGCCACGGCGACGGCGCCTTCGAGCCCCCCCGGGCCCTCCAGCGCCCTCCGGCGCCGTGCGGGTCCACGCCGCCCGGCTCGACCCGGGCCCCGCGCTCGACCTCGCCGTCGCCACCTTCGACGCCGGCGCCGTCACCGTCCTCCTCGACCCCGTCGCCCCCTGAGCCTGCTCCTCAGGCCATGTTCCTCCGGACATGCGCGAAAGCGCATGTCCCCGAGGACACACGCCCGAACCCGCGCCGCTCTCCGCCGCGCCCCGCGGCCCGACTCACGCCGACGCACCGGCGCCGTCCCGAGGCCGCTCTCACCGGCTCCCCGTTCCACCGCCCGTGTCCACGCGTCCCTTCATCCTCGGCCTCGCGCTCCTCGGCGCCTGCGATCGGCGCGACGCCGCCGACCTCGCGCACGCCACCGACACTCCGCCGCCGATCGCCGTCCCGGGCCCACCCCCGCCGAGCCCCGCCGACCCCGCCGACGCGCCGGAGGCCGCGAACGCGAACTCCCCCGCGCTCGAGCCGAACCGCGCGACCGTTCCCGGGTCGACCGCCACGACCGCAGTCACGCTCGCGCCCGGACCGACCGGCCCGGGCGCGCCCGCGAGCCCGACCTCGTTCCCCGCCGCTCCGCCGACCCTCGCCACCATCCCGCCCGATCGCCGCTGCGGCGAGGTCGGCGAGCAGCCCACCGAGCTGCCGCCGAACCTCGGCCGCGGCCGCGCCCCGATCGGCACGGGCACCCTGCGCCCGGGCGACAAGCGGAAGATCGGCAAGGCCGCGCTCCACTACGATCCGGAGGCCTGGATCGGCACGCGCAAGGCCGGCCACCGCGGCGCCGCGCTGAGCATCGAGATCGATCGCGCCGAGGTCGGCCCGCACGACCCCTGGGGCGCGCACGAGGATCTGTACCCGGACCAGGAGCACCACACCTTCGTCGGCCCGTACCGCTTCGACCTCCGCACGGGCGCCGGCGATCCGCCCGCCAGCGTCGCGGTCACGGTCAGCCGCGAGGTCTGCCCGGCGGCGGCAGTCATGCCCGCCGCCGCCGCCTCGCGCTCCTTCTGGCTCAGCACCGAGGCCATCCGCACCTACACCTACGACCTCGCCGGCGAGCTCCTGCATTCAACCTCGAAGGTCGCGGCGACACCCCGCGCCTCGACATCACCGACCTCGGCTATCGCCACTGGCTCGCCCCGCGGCCGGGCGGCGAGCACCGCTTCCGCGTCGGCTCCCACTTCATCACCTTCGATCGCGTCACCCCGGCCCCGGCACGCGCCACGACGGCGCCTGGCAGGCCGACGGCGACGCGCGCCTCCACGTGCGCGCGCGCATCGATCCGGCCGTCGACGCCCCGAAGCCCGCCCCGGTCGCTGCCGGCGATCCCTGCCTCGAGTCCTCCGCGCGCACCGTCGTCCCTGCCGCGCTCACCAAGCTCCCCGCGGTCCAGCCCCCGCGCACCCTCGACGTCGGCGAGGAGCTCGCGCTCGGCCCGCTCACTTTCAAATACATCACCCTCGAGATCCCCGCCCGCGGCCGCGGTCCGTACCGCGAGGAGGCCGAGCAGGTCCCGCTGCTGCAGGTCTTCGGCGGCGCTCTCGGCGGCCATTCCGTCTCCGACCCGCGCATGTCGCCGCGGATCGTCCGGCTCGGCCGCGAGCTCGTGCGCGTCGAGACCGACGGCCAGGGCGACCGCGTCCGCCTCCGTCGCACCACGGCCACCTGTCCCCACGAGCACAAGCTGCCCGCCCCGCAGGCACCCACCTACGTCTGGCTCAGCGCCCTCGGCCGCACCATCGTCACCTTCCCCGGCCGCGGCACCGTCCCGACGACGCTCCAGCTCTACACCGAACTCTCGGGCCCCGGCCTGTCGGTGAACAGTGAGAACGCCATCCTCTCGCGCCAGCTCCGCCCGGACAGCGCCGGCGCCTTCACCATCGACGACTACCTCGTCGAGATCGTCGACGTGGTCCCCGGCCCCGACACCACCCACGACGGCCAGCGCTGGCAGTCGAACGGCCTGCTCCCGATCGTCAACGTCCAGCTCGAGGTCACCCCCCAGCCCGGCGGACCATGACCCTTGTGACATGTCCCGATCCACATGTTGAAAGGGGCACTACTGATCCCGAAGCAGCTCTCTCCGACCTGCGTCCAGCCCAGCCGAACTCGTCGATCACCTGTCCTTTCCACCAGCTTCGAGGCCGACCTGTCTCTCCGACCAGCGTCCAGGCGACATCCTCGAGTAACTTGTCCTTTCAGCCAGCTTCGCAGTCCGACCGATCGACCGACCGCCGTCGCGGCCCCTGTCCCTTCGGCCAGCCTCGGCGAGCGCCGTCCGCCTCGCCCTGCGTCACGGCGCGCCTGGCCCTCCGACCAGCCTCTATCCAACCGTGCGCGCCAGCGTTCTGACCGCCGACGCTCGCTACGCCCCTGCCGTCCGACGCCGCCCCTGTCGCTTCGATCGACCTCCGGACCCTGTGTGCCGCGCCCTGCCGGCCCGCGCCGCGTACTCGGGCGCCACCCGGCCGCTCGCTCAGCCGGCCGACGCCTGCGGCGCGCCTGTCTCTTCGGCCAGCTCCTCGTCGTCCTCCGCGCCCGGGCTGAGCGCGCGGAACGGCTGGCGGCGGCTCGATCCGGCCAGCGCGTCGCGGTAGTGGGCCAGGTTCTTGACCAGCGAGCGCCAGCGGCGGAGGTCCTCGCGCAGGGCGGTGTCGCGTTCGACCAGGGCCAGCGCGCGCACCCAGCCGAGCACCGCCTGGCGCTCGCCGAACCATGACCCCACGTTCGCCCCGATCGCCAGGCCGACCACCATGATCACCGCCACCAGCAGCCCGCCGAGGAAGAACATCATGTCGACCGTGAAGCCTGGCGGGTGCGTCAGCAGCTCGACGCAAAGCGCCAGCAGGGCCGACGCTCCGACCAGCGAACCGGCCAGGCGCAGGCGGTCGGTCGCGCGGGCGGCTCGCAGCTCGACCGCCGCCAGCCGCTGCGAGCCCGCATAGCCGCGCAGCCACAGTCGAGACCGCCGCGGCCCCGTCGTCGCCGCCACCTCGACCTCGCCGCAGAAGTCGCCGCGACGGACCTGCAGGCGCATCCCGGGCTGGTGCGCGCGTCCGCGCGAGGGCGACGGCTCGGGCACCGACACCACCTCCGAGCGCGTCACCGCGTACCCTGCCGCCGCCGGGAAGAACGACGCCCAGAGCCCCTCCACGTGGCGTGCAGCCGCGTCCTCGGCCGTCGCCGGACACGCCACCGCCCACCCGAAGCCCTGACCGAGTCGCGCATCCATCATTCATCAGGCTACCTGCCCGATCCGGCCCCGTCCAGCGGCGGCCACGGCGCGAATTCGCCGGAGCCTGCAGGCATCCGTTTCACGCCGCGTCGCCCACGAGCGGCCGCAGATCGATCTCCGCCCCCCGCATCGCCTCGCGCCGCATCCGCACAAGCGGTCTTCCCCTCTCACCAGCGGCTCACCGCCTCGCACCGACCGCCGCATCCGCCCCCTCGGTCCGGCGCGTCGTACTGACAGCTCACCACCTCACCGCGGTCGGCCATGCATACGCATCGGTCTCCGATTCCTCGCGCACGACGGCAGCTCGATCACCGTTGCTGGGCTCGCCCCCGCCCGCGCGCGCCTGCGAGGCAACCGCTCGACCTGCCCTCAGTTCCCCCCGCCGGCGCGTTCTCGCAGCAAGTTCGTCGCCCGCGAGCGCAGCTCCGCCTCCGCCTCTGCGATCGCCGTCACGATCGCCGGGGGCGCTGCAGCCACCGTCGCGCGCCCGCGTCGCGTCGCCGTCGCCCACACCAGCGCCTCCGCCAGGTCCGCCAGCTCGAGCCCGGCCAGCCCCTCGCGCGGCGCCGACACCAGCGCCCGTCGCCACACCGCCGCGTGCTCCGCGAACACCTGTCTCGAAGACCATGTCGCCTCGTCCGCAGCCGTCACCACCACCGCCTCCCCGGAGTGGACCAGCAGCCGATACGTCAACGCCGCGAACACCATGTGCTCGAGCAGCCGGGCGTCCAGGCGCGACTCGCCGAGGGCCAGCCCCGACTGCAGACGCACCAGCATCCCGGCCCCGATTCGTCGGTGATGTGGAACACCGCCAGCTCTGGCGCCGAGGCCAGCAGCGAGCGCACCGCCAGGCGCAGCAACGCCGCACGCCGCTCCGCTGCCACCTCCGCCCACGGCGACCCGACCGGCGGCGCCACCAGCTCGATCGCCGTCAGCCGCGGCGACCCTTCCGCGCCGAGCCCCGCCGCCGCCGCCCGCCACGCCTGTCGGTCCGTCTGCAGCACCGCCGGCGAAGTCGTCGTCAGCACCGCCACGCGCACGAACTCCGGCTGTCCCTCGCCGCCCTCGGCCGCGCCTCCGAGCCCGCGCGACAGATACAGCCCGAGCCGCTCCGGCTCGCTCAACGCGGCTCGCAACACCTCGGGATCGAGACTCTGGGGCGCCCGGCTGTCGTGCATCCTCCGCCCCTACCACTGCCGCGCGCGAAAATACACATTCCTGCGAGAACCGCCGCGGCAGCGCCGAGAGCCGGCACCCGCCCCCAGCTTCGGCCCCTCCGCCCCCTCACCTCCCTGTCCCTTCGGACATGAACCCCTTCGGACCGCCTGTCCCTTCGGGCAGCCAGCCCACGGGCCACATGTCCCTTCGGACATGAACCCCTTCGGACCGCCTGTCCCTTCGAGCAGCCAGCCCGCGCGTCCCCTGTCCCTTCACACATGAACCCCTTGGACCGACTGTCCCTTCGGACAGCCAGCTCACGGACCGCCTGTCCCTTCGGACATGAACGACTCTCGGATCGCCTGTTCCTTCAGACAGCCAGCCCGCGGGCGCCCTGTCCCTTCGGACATGAAACCCGCCAGCGCTCGCCTGCCCCTTCGGACAGCAGCCGCGAGAAAGGCCCCTGTCCCTCCGGACAGGGGACCCTCGGCCTCACCCCGCCACTTCGGCCAGCGCCCGCGGCGGCAGCGGTCCTTCGCGCAGCCGCTGGATCGCCCGCGCCCCCGCGGCCAGCCCCGCGATCGTCGTGTAGCACGGGATCTTGCGCCCCGTCGCCGCCGCCCGCAGCCCCGCCGCGCCTGTCCCCGAGGCCAGGGCGAGCGTCACCCCCTCGAGCTCGGCGTCCAGCCGCCCGATCGGGTAGCCCAACCCTGCCAGCGCCTCGGCCGTCGCCGCGCCGGCCAGCACCTCGAACCCGAGCAGCCGCAGGTGATCCGCCACCGCCACCAGCCCCGGCGCGTCCTCGTCGGCCACCTCGAGCGCCACGCGCCCCTGCAGCGGCAGCCGCACGCCTGCCCCGAGCTGGGCCTTCGCGTAGGCCTCGGCGAAGCTCTCGCCGCTGCCCATCACCTCGCCGGTCGACTTCATCTCCGGCCCCAGCATCGGGTCCGCGCCCGGGAAGCGGCGGAACGGCAGCACCGCCTCTTTCACGCTCGCCATCGTCGGCAGCTTCTCCTCCGTCACCCCGAGCTCGCGCAGCGTCGCCCCGGCCATCACTCGCGCCGCCAGCTTCGCCAGCGGTCGGCCCGTCGCCTTCGCCACGAACGGCACCGTCCGGGCCGCGCGCGGGTTCACCTCGAGCACGTACACCTCGCCGCCGGCCACCGCGAACTGCACGTTCATCAGCCCGACCACCCCGAGCGCGCGCGCCAGCGCCACCGTCTGGCGCCGGATCTCCGCCTGGATCGCCGGCGGCAGCGAGTACGGCGGCAGCGAGCACGCCGAGTCGCCCGAGTGCACCCCCGCCTGCTCGATGTGCTCCATCACCCCGCCGATCACCACCTCTGTCCGATCGGACAGCGCGTCGACGTCGACCTCGATCGCGTCCCTGAGGTAGCGATCGATCAGCACCGGCTGCTCCTCCGCCGCCGCGAACGCCTCCGCCAGGTAGCCCTCCAGCTCCGTCTGCGAGCGCGCGATCGCCATCGCCCGCCCGCCGAGCACGTACGACGGCCGCACCACCAGCGGGAACCCCAGGCCCTCCGCCTTCGCCAGCGCCTCCGGCATCGTCGTCGCCGTCGCGTTGTCGGGCTGCTTCAGCCCGAGCTCGTGCAGCAGCGCCTGGAAGCGGGCGCGATCCTCCGCCACGTCGATCGCGTCGGGCGACGTGCCGAGGATCGGCACTCCGGCCGCCTCGAGCCCCCGGGCCAGCTTCAGCGGCGTCTGTCCGCCGAGCTGCACGATCACCCCGCGCGGCTGCTCGACCGCGATCACCTCGAGCACGTCCTCGAGCGTCAGCGGCTCGAAGTACAGCCGGTCCGCGGTGTCGTAGTCGGTCGACACCGTCTCCGGGTTGCAGTTGACCATGATCGTCTCGATCCCCGCCTCGCGCAGCGCCAGCGCCGCGTGCACGCAGCAGTAGTCGAACTCGATGCCTTGCCCGATCCGGTTCGGCCCTGCGCCGAGGATCATCACCTTCTCGCGCCGCGTCGGACGCGCCTCGCACTGCTCCTCGTAGCTCGAGTACAGGTAAGGCGTCTCCGACGCGAACTCGGCCGCGCACGTGTCGACGCGCAGGAACACCGGCCGGACCCCGAGCGCGTGCCGGTGCTCGCGCACCGCCGTCTCCTTCACTTGCAGCAGCTGCGCCAGCCGCCGGTCCGCGAACCCCATCCGCTTGAGCGCGCGCATCCTCCCCGCGTCGAGCTCCGCCAGCGAGCGGCCCGCGAGCGCCTGCTCGACCTCGACCAGCTCCGCCAGTTGGTCGATAAACCACGCGTCGATCCCCGTCAGGCTCTCGACCTGTCCCTTGGGCCAGCCGCGCCGCAGCGCCTCCGCCACCGCGAACAGCCGCTCCGGCCCCGGCTCCGCCAATGCTGCCGTCAGCCCCGGCTCGTCCATCCCGGCCCGCGCCGCTCCAGCCCCGCGGCCCCGATCTCGAGCCCGCGCAGCGCCTTCTGCAGCGCCTCCTGGAACGTGCGGCCGATCGCCATCACCTCGCCGACCGACTTCATCTGCGTGCCGAGGCGGGTCTGCGCGCCCTTGAACTTCTCGAACGCGAAGCGCGGGCACTTCACCACCACGTAGTCGATCGCCGGCTCGAACGACGCCGGCGTCACCCGCGTGATCTCGTTGCCGAGCTCGTCGAGCGTGTAGCCGACGGCCAGGCGCGCCGCGACCTTGGCGATCGGGAACCCGGTCGCCTTGCTGGCCAGCGCCGAGCTGCGAGACACCCGCGGGTTCATCTCGATCACCACCATCCGCCCGGTCCGCGGATCGATCGCAAACTGCACGTTCGAGCCGCCGGTCTCGACGCCGATCTCGCGGATCACCGCGAACGACGCCTCGCGCATGCGCTGGTACTCCTTGTCGGTCAGCGTCAGCGCCGGCGCCACCGTGATCGAGTCGCCGGTGTGGACGCCCATCGGATCGAGGTTCTCGATCGCGCACACGATCACGCAGTTGTCTGCGCGGTCGCGGACCACCTCCATCTCGAACTCCTTCCAGCCGAGCACCGACTGCTCGACCAGGATCTGGCCGATCGGGCTGGCCTCGATCCCGCGGGCGGCGATCGCCGCCAGCTCGTCCGCGTCGTGGCCGATCCCGCCGCCCGTCCCGCCGAGCGTGAACGACGGGCGCACGATCGCCGGGAAGCCGACCGTCTCGGCCGCCGCCAGCGCCTCGGGCACCGAGCGGCAGAACACCGCCTGCGGCATCTCGAGCCCGATCGAGCGCATCGCCTTGCTGAACAGCTCGCGGTCCTCGGCCTTCTCGATCGCCTCGACCTTCGCCCCGATCAGCTCGACCCCCAGCCGCTGCAGCACCCCGTGGCGGAACAGGTCGAGCGCGCAGTTCAGCGCCGTCTGCCCGCCCATCGTCGGCAGCAGCGCGTCGGGTCGCTCGCGCTCGAGGATCCGCGTCACCGTCTCCCACTCGACCGGCTCGATGTAGACCGCGTCCGCCGTCTCCGGGTCGGTCATGATCGTCGCCGGGTTCGAGTTGACCAGCACCACCCGGTAGCCCTCGGCGCGCAGCGCCTTGCAGGCCTGCACCCCCGAGTAGTCGAACTCGCACGCCTGCCCGATCACGATCGGCCCCGCGCCGAGGATCAGGATCGACTTCAGATCTGTCCTTTTGGGCATCTCACTTCCCCCTCGCGGCCCGGCCCGCGACCACCTCGCGGGCGAACCTGTCGAAAAGACCAGCCAGCTCGCGCGGCCCCGGAGACGCCTCCGGGTGGCCCTGGAACGAGAACACCGGCCGGCCGGCCAGCTCCACCCCTTGCAGCGACCCGTCGAACAGCGACACGTGCGTGACCCGCAGCTCGGCCGGCAGCGTCGCCGGGTCGGCCGCGAACCCGTGGTTCTGGCTCGTGATCAGCACCCTCCCCGTCGCCAGCTCGCGCACCGGGTGGTTGGCCCCGTGGTGGCCGAACTTCATCTTGAACGTGCGGGCCCCGAGCGCCAGGCACAGCAGCTGGTGCCCGAGGCAGATCCCGAACACCGGCAGCCCCGACCCCACCAGCTCGCGGATCGCCGCCTGCTGGGCCTGCAGCGGCTCCGGGTCGCCGGGCCCGTTCGACAGGAAGATCCCGTCGGGCCGCAGCGCCAGCGCCTGGGCCGCCGTCGTCGCCGCCGGCACCACCGTCACCCGCAGCCCGCGGTCGACCAGCAGCCGCAGGATGTTGCGCTTGACCCCGAAGTCGAACGCGACCACGTGCCCGGCTGCCCCCGGGGACATGTCCCCGCGAACCTGCCCTTCAAGACCTGTCTTCTCCGACCTGCCCTCGAGGACATGCCCATCCAGCCAGCGGACCGAGCCCGCCGCCCAGCCGGCCGGCTCGGGCACGCTGACCGCCTCGGCCAGCGCCGCCCCCTGCAGCCCCGGGAACGCCCGCGCCGCCGCCACGCAGGCCGCCTCGTCGCGGGCCGCCTCGCCGGCCGCGATGCAGCCCGCCATCGCCCCGCGCTCGCGCAGCAGGTGCGTCAGCCGGCGCGTGTCGATGTCCGCCACCGCCACCACGCCCGCGCGGCGCAGGTACGCCCCGAGGTCTTCGCGGCCGCGCCACGACGCGAACATCCGCGGCGCGTCGCGGACCACCAGCCCGGCCACCTGCGGCCCGCGGCCTTCCTCGTCGTCCGGGTTGACCCCGACCACCCCGACGTGCGCCGCCGTCAGCGTCACGATCTGCTGGTGATAGCTCGGGTCGGTGACGACCTCCTGGTATCCGGTCATCGCAGTGTTGAACACCACCTCGCCGCACGTCCGCCCCTCGGCCGCGAGCGCACGGCCGCGAAACAGGGTCCCGTCCGCCAGCGCCAACAGGCCCGGGGTGCTCGGTGGGTCGATCCTCGACAAAGCTGCAGCCATGGGCCTCCGCGTCGGGGACGCTAGCTAGCGCGTTCCCGCCCGGAGGGAAGCGCCCGCGAACTCCGCTACGTCTCGCCGGGGCGGCCGCTCCGCCGCCGCAACACCTGTCCCGAGGGACAGCACCTCGCCCCGCCCCCGAGGGTCGCGCCGCCGCTGACCCGTCGCCTCGCGGGTCGCCTCGCACGCCGCCGGGGGACACCGACCCCGCGACTCGAGAAGAAAAGGCCGCGAGCACGGCGAGCCAGGGCGTGAATCGAAGGAGGAGCGCCGCCGCGCGCTTGCGCGCATCGACCGGCGGGTGATAGCGTCGGCCATCGTGCCCGCCCGCACCCGGTCCTCGCGCAAGGCCGGCGCCACCCGGACCGTCGCCGTCGCCGGCGAGCCGCGCCGGGCCGCCGCGGGGCCTGCAGCGGCCACCGCGCCAGCCCGCCGGCGAAAGGCGTCCGCCTCCACTGCGATGCGGCGAGCCTCGCCCGCCCCGGCCGTCCAGCCGCGCCCGCCTCGCAACGATCCCGCCGCCCGCCTCGCCGCCCTCCGCGCCATCGCCCGCCAGCACGGCGGCAAGTGCCTCGCCGCGGCCTATCCCGGCTACCAGGGCCGCGCCGACTACGAATGCAAGCGAGGCCACCGCTGGAACACCACCTCCGCCATCATCCTCGGCGGCCACTGGTGCCCAGCTGCCGCTATCGCGGCCCCGACAAGCTGGAGAAGATCCGGGCCATCGCCCGCGACAGGGCGGCCGCTGCCTCTCCGGCGAATATCCCCCGCTCGGCCAGAAGATGCGCTTCCGCTGCGAGCGCGGCCACGAATGGGACGCCGAGGCGAGGAAGATCCGCGAGGGCCACTGGTGCGGCCGTTGCCGGCGCACGCTGGCCGACATGGACGCCCTCGTCGCCGGCTGGGGCGGTCGCTGCATCTCCCCCAAGACCGTCGCATTCGACGGCCCTCTGCGCTGGGAGTGCGCCCGCGGCCACCGCTTCAGCTCGCGCGCTCGCAACATTCGCCTCGGCCGGTGGTGCAAGGAGTGTCGCCGCGAGGACGGCTGGATCGCCGCCGTCCGCGAGATCGCCGCCCGCCGAGGCGGCGCCCTGCTCAGCGAGCGCAACCTGCAATCGCACAAGAAGCTGCGCTGGCGCTGCGCCGCCGGCCACGAGTGGCTCAGCACCAGCGGCAACATCCTCAACGATCGCTGGTGCCCGCAATGCGCCGACACCCGCCTCGGCATCGCCGAGATGCAGCGCATGGCCGCCGCCAACGGCGGCAAGTGCATCTCCAAGAAATACGTCGACCGCAACACCCATTTGCAGTGGGAGTGCGACAAGGGCCACCGCTGGTGGGCCCGCCCGAGCGCCGTCCGCTATCAACACACCTGGTGCCCCGATTGCGCCCACGAGGCCCGGCGCGCCAACCTCAAGGCCATGGCCAAGGACCGCCGCTGAAGCGGCCGGCGATCCCCTGTCAGCCCAAAGACCTCGAGCGACTTCAAGCGCCGCCGTCCAGAACTCGACCGCGCGCGCCACGTCGGTGACCCCCAGACGACGGAACCGATCTTCAGCATGTCCCGGGCATGGCGCACCTCCACGCCCCCGGCGACCCAGTACCAGGTGAGCCAGCTCTCGCCTCAGAATCGATACCGCAACAGCCGGCTGATCCGCCCCAGCGCCGGGATCAACGCGAACAGCTTCACTGCCACCCGCGCCGCCCACGACAATCGTGCCACCTGCCGCGGATCGTACCCCCGCGGATCGTACGCATGATAATCCGTCACCAATCGCAGCTGCGGAAACTCGCGCTCGAGCGAATGCGGGTCCTCGATCGTCCAGTGCATCGACGCCCCCGTCGCCTTGACCGCCTGATGGCGCAGGATCATCCGCGCCCCGCGCTTGCTGAACCCGTCGAACGCCAGCTTCGCCCACTTCTCTAAATCGCCCCAGGAGTCGCCCGATGAGCTGCGGCGCCGCTTCCACCCCCACGTACATCATCAAACCTTCCGCCAGGATCAGCGTCGGCCGGTCCGCCGGCAGCGCCTCGATCCACCCCGGCGCCGTCACCGACGACGAGATCATCGTATACCCCTCTCGCGGGGGAAACAGCCGCTCTCGCAGCGCGATCACCTCCGGATAATCGACATCGAACCAGCGCACCGCCGGCCCCGGGTCGACGCGGAACACCCGTGAATCGAGCCCGCACCCCATGTGAATCACCGTCGCCTGCGGGTGCCGTCGCAAGAACTCGCGCGTCCACCCGTCGAAGATGTGCGCGCGCATCGACACCCCGATCATCAGGTTGCGGTCGACCTTCAATTTGAAAAGTCGTAGTCGATGCGCTCCACCGCCCTGGCCGCATCATCATCGTGCAGCAGCGAATCCGGCAGCCGGCTCTCGCCCGCCTTCGCCAGCAGCGTGATGAGCAGCGTCTCCTTCTCCGCCGTCAGTGTCACTTTCTCCGCGCTCATGTCGTCTTCCCCTCCGGAATACCGCCGCCACCGTGTCCGGCTCGATAAAGCAGATGCTCCCCGCCGGCAGCCCCAGGATCCGCTCGACCGCCAGCCCGTGGAACCGCAGCCGGGCCTCGAGCGCCGCCATCGCCCCCGCCGCGTCCTCCGTCCCCACCGCAGCCAGCGCCCGGCCCATCGCCGCCTGAATCGTGGTACCGAGCTGCAGTACGATCTCCGCCGCCGCCAGCGGATCCGGCACGTCGAAGACCCCTTCTTGTCGCCCCTGCTCGAGGATCCGCGCCAGCACCGGCGCGATCACCGGATTGACCGCCGCGTGGATCCGCAGATACAAGAGCGTGTTCTCCGGGCGGAACAGCGAATCGTAGGTCGCCCGCAGGGCCGGCGCCTCCGCCACCTTGATCGCGCGGGCCCGGGCGAAGAACGCGTTGAGCCGCTCGAGCGCCCCCAGCCCCGGCGCCGCCAGCACGTCGTCGAATCGGGCCACCGTCGCCTGCGCAGTGCGAGCCGCCAATGCCTCGAGCAGCGCCTCCTTCGATCTCGAAGTGATGATAGAGCCCGCCCTTCGACACTCCGGCCCGCGCGACGATGTCGTTCATCGTCGTGCGCTCGTAGCCGCGCTCGAAGAACAGCGCCTGCGCGCAATCGAGCAGCTCCCCCCGCCGCACCTCCGTCGCTTTGATGATGCGCGCCATGAATTCCGACCGACCGTCGGTCGGTAGCATGACCGACCGCGGGTCGGTCGGCCAGATCTCCCCGAAGGCAGACCCAAGAGCGCTCGAAAACGCCCTTCGGGATCCGCGGCACGACCCGCAGCGAGTCCTCTTCCTTCTTGTGGCCCGCGAGCTCGCACGATCCGCCGCCCCGACCGCTCGCCTGTCCTTTCAAACATGTCCCGCCGACCCTGTCCCGAACCACCATCGCCCTCCGCCGCCCCGGCGTGGCGGCCAGCGAGCGCCCCGCCGGACCGGCGAGCGCCACGCCGCGGCCGGTCCACCAGCGCGAGAGGAAGTTCACAATCGCTCGTCCCCCTGCGCCTCGCGTCGGCCCCCGCGCCTATTTGGCCCACCGCCCCCCTGTGCTAGAGGAGCGCGCGTGCGCCACTTCCTCTCGACCCTCGACTACAGCCGCGCCGAGATCGAAGCCCTCCTCGCCGCCGCGCGCGCCTTCAAGGCCGGGCCGCACGCGCAGACCTTGGCCGGCAAGTCGATCGCCCTGGTCTTCTTCAACCCCTCGCTGCGCACGCGCACCAGCTTCGAGCTCGGGATGCACCAGCTCGGCGGCAAGGCCATCGTGCTCGAGCCCGGCAAGGGCGCCTGGCCGATCGAGTTCGACGACGGCGTCATCATGGACGGCGAGCCCGAGGAGCACGTCCGCGAGGTCGCGCGGGTGCTCTCGCGCTACGTCGACGCCATCGCCGTGCGCGCCTTCCCCAAGTTCCAGCGCTGGGAGGTCGACCGCGAGGACCGCGTCATCCAGTCGTTCGCGCGCCACGCCACCGTGCCCGTGATCAACATGGAGACGATCACCCACCCGTGTCAGGAGCTGGCGCTCGCGCTCACGCTGCAGGAGAAGCTCG
This sequence comes from Nannocystis pusilla, assembly GCF_026626665.1. Classification (GTDB taxonomy): domain Bacteria; phylum Myxococcota_A; class Polyangia; order Nannocystales; family Nannocystaceae; genus Nannocystis; species Nannocystis pusilla. Next base: position 2,050,158 of record NZ_JAPNKE010000002.1, on the reverse strand, counting down.
GCGACCTCGCGGGCAAGAAGATGTGCCTGACGTGGACGTACCACCCCAAGCCGCTCAACACCGCGGTCGCCAACTCGGCGCTGATCATCGCCGCCAAGCTCGGCATGGACGTCACCCTCCTCTGCCCCACGCCCGAGTACGTCCTCGACCGGCGCTACATGGACGCCGCCGCCGAGTACACCAGGGCCGCCGGCAGCACCCTCACCGTCACCCACGACATCGAGCAGGGCTACCGCGGCGCCGACATCGTCTACGCCAAGAGCTGGGGCGCGCTGCCCTACTTCGGCCGCTGGGACGAGGAGAAGCCGATCCGCGAGGCCAGCCGTCGCTTCATGGTCGACGCCGCCAAGATGGACCTGACCCCGAACGGCCTGTTCAGTCACTGCCTCCCGGTCCGCCGCAACGTCAAGGTCACCGACGAGGTCCTCGACTCGCCGCGCGCGATCCACATCGACGAGGCCGAGAACCGCCTGCACGTCCAGAAGGCCGTCATGGACGCCCTCCTGCGCGGCGCCCTCTGAATCCGTCCGCTCGCTGATTTCGCCCCGCTCGCTCGCTCCCAGGATCCCCCAGATGTCCCAAAGTACAGCTTCGAACAAGAAGGTCGTGCTCGCCTTCTCCGGCGGCCTCGACACCAGCTTCTGCGTGCCTTACCTGCGGGAGCGCGGCTACGACGTCGTCACCCTGTTCGTCGACACGGGAGGGGTCGACGACGCCGAGCGGGCCTACATCGAGCAGCGCGCGCGCGACCTCGGGGCCGTCGAGCACGTCACCGAGAGCGGCGCCCAGCCGATCTGGGACGACGTCGTCGTCCCGCTGGTCATCGGCGGCCAGCTCTACCAGGACGTCTACCCGCTGCTCGTCAGCGACCGCTACATCATCGTCGAGCGCGCCCTGGCGCTGTGCGACGCCCGCGGCACCCGCGTGTTCGCCCACGGCTGCACCGGCATGGGCAACGACCAGGTCCGCTTCGACCAGACCGTGCGCTCGCTCGGCGACTACGACATCGTCGCCCCGATCCGCGACATCCAGCACGAGCACCACGCCGTGCGCGCCTACGAGGCCGAGTACCTGCAGAAGCTCGGCCACCACGTGCGGCCGAAGACCGCCAAGTACAGCATCAACGTCAACCTGCTCGGCGTCACCGCCTCGGGCTCGGAGATCGACGAGTTCCAGGCCCCCGGCCCCGAGACCTGGCAGATGTGCGCGCGCCCGGAGAGCTGGCCCAGGCAGCCCGCGCGCATCGACATCGAGTTCGAGCGCGGCGTCGCGATCAAGCTCGACGGCGAGGCCATGCCGGGCCCCGAGATCCTGCGCCGCCTCAACGAGCGCCTCGGCGCCTACGGCGTCGGCCGCAACATCTACACCGGCGACACCACGATCGGCCTCAAGGGCCGCATCGTGTTCGAGTGCCCCGGCATCACCGGCCTGATGACGGCCCACCGCGCGCTCGAGGAGGCGATCCTCACCGCCAACCAGAACGGCTTCAAGCCGCTGGTCGCCAAGAAGTGGGTCGAGCTGGTCTACCGCGGCTTCTTCTTCGAGCCGCTCAAGGACGACCTCGAGGCGTTCCTGCGCTCCTCGCAGACCTTCGTGAACGGCACCGTCACCCTCGAGACCGCCGGCGGCGTCGTCACCCCGGTGGCGGTCCGCTCCGAGCACATCCTGCGCAACAAGGGCGCCGTCTACGCCCAGTCGGCCGACTGGGACGCCCGCGAGGCCGAGGGCTTCATCAAGCTGCTCGGCATGAGCTCGACCCTGTCCGCGCGCGTCAACCCGCGCCGGCGCCCCGGGCAGCGATGACCGAGGCCACGCTCCGGCGCACCCTCGAGCACCTGGGGCGCCTCGTCGCGTTCGACACCCGCAACCCGCCGCGGGCGATCGCCGGCGACGTCGGCCTGTTCGCCTACCTCCGGGACATGCTCCAAGGGTCAGGTCTCGCCTGCGACACCGTCGACCTCGGCGACGGCTGCGTCTACCTGCTCGCCGTCCGCGGCGCCCTGCAGGTGCTGTTCAACGTCCACGTCGACACCGTCCCGGCCGACCCCGGCTGGACGGCCGACCCGCACGTCCTCCGCGTCGAGGGCGACCGCGCGATCGGCCTCGGCGCCTGCGACATCAAGGGCGCCGCCGCCTGCCTCCTCAGCGTGCTCGAGACCACCACCGGCCCCGCCGCGGTGCTGTTCTCGTCCGACGAGGAGGCCGGCAGCAGCCGCTGCATCCGCGAGTTCCTGGCCCGCTCCGACCTGTCCCCGCGGACATCCGAGCCCGCGCGCGCCGACCTGTCCGCGCATGCCGACCTGTCCCCCCGGACATCGGACCTGTCCCCGGGCCAGCTGGCGCCGCGCGCCCCGACCTGTCCCCGCGGACATCGGACCTGTCCCCCGGACCAGCCGGCGCCGCGCGTCCCGACCTGCCCCATGGGCCAGCCGGTGCCGCTCCGCCCGTCTTCGCCGACCTGTCCACGCGGACCTCTGACCTGTCCCCGCGGACATCCACGCCGCGGCACCCGACCTTCCGCAGCGTCGTCGTCGGCGAGCCGACCCGCTGCCGCGCCGTCCTCGAGCACCGCGGGATCGGCACCGCCACCGCGGCCTTCTCCGGCACCGGCGGCCACGCCTCCGCCGCCCGGGCCCTGCGCGACAGCGCCGTCCACGAGGCTGTCCGCTGGGCCAGCCTCGCCCTCGCCCGCGCGGGCGAGAGCGAGGCCGCCGGGTCCGCCGGCTCGCTCCGCGGCCTGCGCCTCAACCTCGGCGCGGTCGAGGGCGGCCTCAAGGCCAACATGATCGCCAGCGCCGCCACCGTGCGCTTCGGCGTGCGGCCGCCGCCCGAGCTGCCGCCCGCGGCCGCTCTGGCCGAGCTGTTCGCGCTCGCGCCCGACCCCGAGCGCGTCCGCTTCACGCCCGGCTTCCTCGCCCCCCCGCTGCCCGCCGGCGGCCCCGGGCGCCTCGCCGACGCCCGCGCGGCCGCGGCCGCCCTCGCCGAGCGCCTCGGCCTCCCGCCCGGCGACCCGGTCGACTTCTGGACCGAGGCCGCCCTGTTCTCCGCCGCCGGCTGCGACGTCCTGGTCTACGGGCCAGGTTCGATCGACCAGGCCCACACCGCGGGCGAGTACGTCCCCCTGGCCGACCTCGTCGAGGCGGCGAACCGCTACCGCGCGATCCTGTCCTGAAGATCCAACGACCATGCCCAACCCCCGCGAGCTGATCGTCAAGCTCCTGCGCAACCTCGGCGGCCGCAAGGAGGTCGAGCAGTACCTCAAGCAGTTCTCGAGCGTCGAGCACAAGCGCTTCGCCGTCATCAAGGTCGGCGGCGGCCTGCTCGCCGACGACCTCGAGAGCCTCGCCTCCTCGCTCAACTTCCTCCACCAGGTCGGCCTCCACCCGGTCGTCGTCCACGGCGTCGGCCCGCAGCTGCAGGCCGCCTTCGAGGCCGCCGGCATCGACCCGACCGACTGGGCCCAGCGCACCTCGCCGCGGGCGCTCGAGCAGGTGCGCCGGGTGTTCCGCACCGAGAACCTGCGGCTCGTCGACATGCTCGAGGAGATGGGCGCGCGCGGTCGGCCGGTCGTCGGCGGCGTGTTCGCGGCCGAGCTCGACGACGACGATCGCGGCAAGGAGCAGCGGGCCCGCATCGTCCGCGTCGACACCGACGCCATCGACTCGAGCCTCAAGGCCGGCTCGATGCCGGTGCTCGCCAGCATCGGCGAGACCGCCGGCGGCCAGATCCTCGACCTCGGCCCCGACCTCGCCGCGCACGCCCTCGCGGTGCGCCTGCAGCCGTACAAGATCGTCCTCCTGCGCGCCAAGGGCGGCCTGCGCGACGAGTACGGCGACCTGCTCTCGGCCGTCAACCTCGCCGAGGACTACGAGCCGCTGCTGGCCGAGCCGTGGATGACCAGCAGCACCCGCCACAAGCTCGAGCTGATCCACGACCTCCTCGGCAAGCTCCCGCGCGCCTCCTCGGTCTCGATCACCTCGCCTGACCTCCTCGCCATGGAGCTCTTCACCCACAAGGGCTCGGGCACCCTCGTGCGCCGCGGCGAGCGCATCATCCTCCACGAGTCGCTGCAGAGCGTGGACCTGCCGCGCCTCGCCGGCCTGCTCGCCGCCGCGTTCGGCCGCCCGCCGGTGGCCGACTACTTCACCCGCAAGCCGTTCCGCCGGATCTACCTCGCCGACAGCTACCGCGCCGCCGCGATCCTCACCGACGAGGGCCCGATCCCCTACCTCGACAAGTTCGCGGTCACCGGCGAGGCCCAGGGCGAGGGCATCGGCGGCTCCTTGTGGCTGCGCATGACCCGGGAGACGCCGAAGCTGTTCTGGCGCGCCCGCGTCGACAACCCGATCAACCCCTGGTACTTCCAGCGCGCCGACGGCAGCTACACCGGCGGCGCCTGGACCGTGTTCTGGACCGGCATCACCGACTTCCCGACCATCCAGGAGTGCGTCGAGCGGGCCCTCGCCGCCCCGCCGACCCTCGAGGCCGCGCACACGATCGGAGACGCCGCGTGACCGCGCCATCTGTCGCCCTGGCCCCGACGACATGCTCGATCGAGCATGTCCCCAGCACCATGCTCTTCGCTACATGCCCCATGGGACATGGTACTCCCCGGCCCATCGGCGCGTCCTGCCCGCCGCTCGCCGCTCGCCCGCCCGGGACCGTGTTCCTCCGAGGGGTCCGCCAGCGCCGGGTGACGGCCCCGCTCGCCGCTCGCTCCTTCGTCGCCGACGCCTGCGGAGGTGCGCCGTGAGCCTCACCCTCGGCCTCGTCGGCGCCCGCGGCCACGTCGGCGGCGAGCTCGCGCGCCTGCTCGCCGGCCACGACGGCCTGCGCCTGGCCCGCGCCGCCTCGCGCCAGGGCGTCGGCGAGCCGCTCTCCGCCCACCTCGCCCACGCCCCCGCCGACCTTGTCCTCGAGGACATGTCCCCCGAGACAGTCGCCTCCTGGCCGGTCGACGCCGTCGTGCTCGCCCTGCCCAACGGCCTCGCCGCCGCCTACGCCGAGGTCCTGGCCGCCGGCCCGCGCGCGCCCGTCCTCGTCGATCTCTCGGCCGACTTCCGCTTCGACCCGGCGTGGGCCTACGGCCTGCCCGAGCGCCACCGGGCCCGGATCCGCGGCGCCCGCAAGATCGCCAACCCCGGCTGCTACGCCACCGGCATCCAGCTCGGCATCGCCCCGCTGCTCGAGCTGCTGGCCGGCCCGCCGCAGGCCTTCGGCGTGTCCGGCTACAGCGGCGCCGGCACCACCCCCTCGCCGCGCAACGACCCCGAGCGCTTGCGCGACAACCTCATGCCGTACGCCCTCACCGGCCACCTGCACGAGCGCGAGGCCAGCCACCACCTCGGCCACGCCGTCCGCTTCGTCCCGCACGTCGCCCCATTCTTCCGCGGCATCACCCTCACGATCACCCTGCCGCTCGCGCGCCCGCTGGAGCGCGACGCCCTGGTCCGCCGCTACCGCGACGTCTACGAAGGGGAGCCGCTCGTGCGCGTCACGGACGACATCCCCGAGGTCCGCGCCGCCGCCGGCCGCCACGACGTCACCATCGGCGGCTTCCAGGTCGACGACCGCCACGCCGTCGTCGTCGTCACCCTCGACAACCTGCTCAAGGGCGCCGCCTCGCAGGCGGTGCAGAACCTGAACCTCGCCCTCGGCCTGCCCGAGCGCCAGGGCGTGCCGCAGGATCCGAACCCCTGACCTGCCCGCGCGGCGCGCATCGCATGTCCCCAAGGCCAGGAACCACGCCGCCCGTCCGCTCCTGTCCCGAAAGCCAGGAGTCACTCGCCCGCCGCCGGCCCATCTCCTGTCCCCAAGGCCAGGATCGCCGCCCGCCCATCTCCTGTCCCCAAGGACAGAATCACCGCCGCCCGCCTCTCCTGTCCCCAAGGACAGGATCGCCGCCGCCCGCCACCGCCACCGACCGTCCGCCCGCCACCAGCCGCCAGGAGAACCGCATGAGCACCCGACCGCTATGGGACAAGGGCCAGGCCGCGCTCGACGCCGCCGCCCAGGAGTTCTGCGCCGGCGACGACGTCGTCCTCGATCGCCAGCTCATCCTCCACGACATCCGCGCCTCGATCGCCCACGTCCACGGCCTCCAGCGCATCGACGTCCTCGCCGCCGCCGAGGCCGAGGCGCTCGTGGAGGGCCTGGGCGCGCTCGCCGAGGCCGTGCGGGCCGGCAGCTTCGTGCTCGACGAGCGCTTCGAGGACTGTCACTCCGCGATCGAGTGGTACCTGAGCGAGCGTCTCGGCGACGTCGGCCGCAAGGTCCACACCGGCCGCAGCCGCAACGACCAGATCCTCGTCGCCATGCGCCTGTGGCTCAAGGACGCCCTGGCCGCCCTGCGCTCCCGCTGCCTCGACTGCGCCGACGCCTGCCTGCGGCGCGCCGAGACGACCCAGGACGTCGCTCTGCCCGGCTACACGCACCTGCAGCGGGCCGTCCCCTCGTCGCTCGCCGCCCTGCTCGCCGGCCACGCCGAGGCCTTCCTCGACGACGCCGAGACCGCCCGCGCCACGTCGAGCACCCTCGACTCGAGCCCGCTCGGCACCGCGGCCGGCTACGGCGTCAACCTCCCGCTCGACCGCGACGGCGTGGCCCGCGAGCTCGGCTTCTCGCGCGTGCAGGTCTCGCCGATCTACGCCCAGAACAGCCGCGGCAAGCTCGAGCTGCTGGCCGTCCAGGCGCTGCACCAGGCCCTGCTCGACGTCCGCCGCCTGGCCTGGGACCTGTCGCTGTACTCGACCGCCGAGTTCGCGTTCGTGCGCCTGCCCGACGCCTACACCACCGGCTCGTCGATCATGCCCAACAAGCGCAACCCCGACGTGGTCGAGCTGCTGCGCGCCGTCCCGTCGGTCACCGAGGGGGCGATGTCCGAGCTGTCCTCGCTGCTGTCGCTGCCGAGCGGCTACCACCGCGACCTCCAGGCCACCAAGGCGCCGGTCCTGCGCGCGTTCACCCGCGGCCTCGCCGGCCTCGCCCTCGTCCCCGCGCTCGTCCACACCCTCGAGCTCGACGCCCCCCGCATGGCCGCCGCCATCGACCCCGAGCTGTACGCCACCGACCGCGCGGTCGAGCTCGCCCGCGCCGGCGTGCCGTTCCGCGACGCCTACCGCCAGGCAGCCGCCGAGATGCACGACCTGAAGGACCGCTCTCCGGCCGCCAGCCTCGCGGCCCGCGTCAGCCTCGGCGGCCCCGGCAACCTCGGCCTCGACCGCCTGCGCGCCCGCCTCGACGCCCTCCGCTGAGCCGTCAGGACGGCCTGTCCCGAAGGACATGCCCTTCGAGACATAACACCAAGGACATGCCCGTCGAGACATGTCCGAAAAACCATCTCACCGACCGCGCCCGCGCACCGGCCTCACGTGAAGCGGTTGCTCGGCACCGGGCTGCCGGCGCGGTGGACCAGCCGCCACCTCGCGCACCGGCCTCACGTGAAGCGGTTGCTCGGCACCGGGCTGCCGGCGCGGTGGATCAGCCGCGACCCGCCCTCGCGGTGCAGCCCGGGGCGCAGGTCTGCCGGCAGCCCCGCCATTGCGCGGTCGATGCCCAGGACCACCTCGATCGGCGTCGCGCTGTCGTCCGCCACCGGCGTCGCCGCGACGAGCCCGCCCAGCTCGACCTCATCACGGTCGTCGGCCTCGGCCTCGGCGACCTTGCGCGTCGCCGGATCGTAGGTCAGCGCCCCGCCGGTGAACGGATGCCGCACGACCTGGGCCAGCACCGTGCCCACGTCGGGCGCGTACGCGAACGGCTCGATCCAGTCGGTCACGTGGACGAACAGCGGCCGCCCGGGCGCGTGCCGCCGCATGCCCCCGAGGAAGGCAGGATCCTCGACGACGTCGAGGCTCCACGCGACCACGAGCCCGCGCTGCCCCGGATCGTCCGCCCACGCCTCGACCGGCAGATCGAGCACCTGCCCCGCCGCGTGCGCGAGGATCCGGCTGGCCCGATCGGGGGCCGTCAAGATCCGCTCCGGCCGCCGCCCCAGCGCCGCCAGCAAGCGTTGCAGCCGATCGAGCCCGAGCCGCTGCAGCGCCGGCGAGTCGTTGAGGAACGCGTAGCGCCCGTGCATCGGCTCCGGGTGGCCGTGCGGCGACTCGTGCAACAACAGCGACCCGTTGAGCACCGCGTGCCAGGCCGTCAGCGCGTCGTCGCCGAGCCCGACGCCCGCGGCCACCAGCGCGTCCGCTCGCGCCAGCATCCCCGCCAGCGCGTCGCGCATGAACACCTCGTTCGGCGCGGTCACCCCCGCGAGCTGCCCCAGCCGCGCCCGCGGCCGCTCGAGGTCGCCGCACATCAACCAGTAGAAGCCCGACAGGTACGCCAGCAGCGGATCGTCGTCCGCCCGCCCCGAGGCCTCGACCACCAGCGCCGCCGGCCCGTAGTGCAGCAGATGCTCGAGCGCGTTCGCCAGCTCGCCGACGATCCCCGGCTGCCCCGGCGCGATCTGGTTGGCGCGCTCGAGCACGCTCGCCGCGATCGCGAACTGCCGCTGCTCCGCGAGCCACCAGCCGGCGTCGTAGAGCGCCCGCGGATCTTCCGGAGCCGCCGCCGCTCGCGCCAGGTCCACCACCCCGTCCCGCCCCGCCAGCTCGCGCGTGATCACGAGCGCTACCGCCATCGCCTCCGCGAACGACCGGGCGTCGAGCGATCCCCCGTTCGGGTAGCCGAACACCTGCGTGAGGGCCACCCAGCCGCCGGACGCGTCGCCGGCGGCCACCTGTTCGCGGATCGAGTCGAAGCTCGCAGTCATGCAGCCTCGACCATACCACGGCGCCCGCGGCCCGATCAGCGGGCTTTTTCGGCCCTCGCGGATGCTCCTTCGAACATGCCCGATAGGACATGTCCTACCTCGCCCGACCGCGCGTGACGTCGAGGACCGCGTGCGTCGGCTCGTCGAGGCGCGTACGAGCCGTGCGGTCGGCCCCGAGCCCCGGCATCGCCCGGGCGAGCGAGCTCCGGCTCCCCGGTCCGCGCCCCGCTCGACCGAGCGAAGGCCGTCACCTCTGGACCCGCATCGCCTCCTCGCGCCGCGCCCTGCGGACCGCGCCCGATCGCGCCGCGTCCTGTCCCTGAAGACAGGTTCGCCCTCAGCCGGCGAGCACCTTGGCGAACACCGCCAGCGCCTCGTCGATCTCGGCCGTCGTCACGATCAGCGGCGGCACGAAGCGGACCACGCGCGGCCCCGCGGGCACCACCAGGAGCCCGGCGTCGAGCGCCGCGCGGGCGATCTCGGCGGCCGTGCGCGGCTCCGCCGGGCCCAGCTTCGCGCCGAGCAACAGACCCCAGCCGCGCACCTCGGCGATCTTGCCCGGCGACGACTTCGCCAGCGCCTGCAACCCCGCGCGCAGCTGCTCGCCGCGCAGGCGGGCGTTGTCGACCAGCTTGTCCTTCTCGAGCGTCATCAGCACCGTCAGCGCCGCCGCGCAGGCCAGCGGGTTGCCGCCGAACGTGCTCGCGTGATCGCCGGGCTCGAACACGTCGCAGCTGCGCCTGCACAGCATCGCCCCGATCGGCAGCCCGCCGGCCAGGCCCTTCGCCAGGGTGATCACGTCGGCCTCGACCTCGAGGTGCTGGTGGCCCCACCACTTGCCGCTGCGGCCGACGCCGACCTGGACCTCGTCGAACATCAGCAGGATCCCGCGGGCGTCGCACAGCTCGCGGATCTTGCGGAACACCGCCGGGTCGCCGGGCCGGATCCCGCCCTCGCCCTGGAGCGGCTCCAGCAGCACCGCCGCCACCTGCTTGCGCTCGCGGTCGAGCTCGACGATCGCCTCGTTCAGCGCCGTCGCGTCGTTGAACGGCACGTGGACGAAGCCCGGCACCAGCGGGTCGAAGTTCTGCTGGTACTTCGCCTGCCCGGTGGCCGTCACCGTCGCCAGCGTGCGCCCGTGGAAGCTCGCCTGCGCCGCGATCACCACCGGCCGCTCGATGCCGAGGCGCGTGCGCCCGTACTTGCGCGCCAGCTTGATCGCCGCCTCGTTGGCCTCCGCCCCCGAATTGCAGAAGAACGCCCGCTCCCCGCCCCCGAGCGCCGCCAGCAGCGCCGCCAACGCGCCCTGCTCGGGGATGTAGAACAGGTTCGACACGTGGTGCAGCTTGCCGATCTGGCGCGTCACCGCCTCGACCAGGTTCTTGTGGGCATGTCCCAAAGTGCAGGTGGCGATCCCGGCCGCGAAGTCGAGGTAGGCCCGGCCCGTCGTGTCCCACACCCTGCACCCCTCGCCGCGCTCGAGCGCGATCGGGAAGCGGGCGTAGGTCGACATCACGTGAGCATCGAACGCCTGCGCGTCGAACGGGGCGGGAGACGAAGCGGACATGGCGCCGTGGACATTCCACATCGCGCCCCCGCTGTCGAGTAGCCGTCCGCAGGGGGCCTTGCGAGGGAGCCCTGGCGCGCCGCGCCGGCGCCGACGCGCGGGGACGCAGGCCGCGCTGACCGAGCCGATCCGCACCGTTCAGCCCGGCGCCGCGGCGCCCGGTCACGCCGTCCTGGATCCCTGCGACAAGGCAGCTCCGCCGCGCGGTTCGACCTCTTCTCCCCACGCCGAGAGAGACCCCGAAGCGCCGGCAGCAGACCTTCGACGCAGCCTCGCCTTCCCACGGCTCGACCCCCGGACACGTCCGGCCGTCGAGCTCGCAGGTCCGTGCTCGTCGAGCCGTCGACCGCTCCGTCCATCTCCGGCCTGCCGCTGCCTGACGCGACGGCCGACGACCCGCGAGCCTCGGCAAAACCTCGCCGCAGCGCGCGATCTCGGTCGCTCCGCCCTGTGCGAACGCCGCGGCGGGCCCGCTGAGGCGACCTCCTCACGCGCGGCCGGATCCGCTACGATCCCCGGATGGCCCGCCGGAGCGAGCAGAGCCGCAACCAACTCGTCGGGCTCATCGTCATCATCAGCGGCCTCGCCAGCCTCGTCGGCCTCGTCGTGTTCAGCCAGGGCAAGAACCTGTGGAAGGAGCGGGTCTCGATCACCGCCGACTTCCGCCAGGTCTCTGGTCTGCGTGAAGGCAGCGCCGTCCAGATCGAGGGCATGGAGATCGGCACCGTCGTCAAGCGCGAGTTCGTGTGGGTCGACTACCCGTGCGACCCGCAGACCGAGGACCGGGGCCGCTTCGGCCAGGGCCGCACCGACGACTGCGACCGCACCATGTTCTGCGCCGCCGAGGGTCGCTGCGCCGAGCTCGAGTCGTACTCCTTCAACAAGGACCTCCACGCCCCGTGCGAGGAGGACTCGCAGTGTGGCCAGGGCGAGGTGTGCGTCACCCAGGAGATGCGCCGGCGCTACCGCGGCGTGCTGTGGACCGGCGGCACCGGCATCTGCGACGGCTTCACCACCGATCACAGCCGGATCCGCGTGACCCTGTCTGTCTTTCAGGACAGCATGATGCACATCCGCGACGACAGCCGGGCCGCCATCTCGCAGAACGGCGTGCTCGGCGACCAGATCGTCCAGATCTCGGTCGGCCGCGGCGAACCGATCCAGCCAGACGGGCGGATCCAGACCACCCCGTCGATGTCCGAGACGATCGACGCCGTGAAGGAGAAGGTCGACGGCGGCTTCGTCAAGGTCGAGGAGGCCATCGGCGGGATCGCCGAGCTCGCCGCCGCCATGGGCGACGGCGAGACCGTCAAGAACATCCAGGACCGGCTCGCCGCCGGCGACGAGAACCTGCGCAACACCGCGGCCGGCAAGGGCATGGTCGGCGCCATGCTCAACGACGAGGACCTGCTGCGCAGCTTCGGCAGCTCGCTGCGCGGCGTGCAGGACGGCGCCGCCGACCTCGACCACTTCCTCGCCAAGGGCCAGAAGGCGCTGACGAAGTTCGACGACAGCATGCAGCCGCTGGTCGACGACGGCCGCAAGAAGATGGCCGCCATCTCCAACGCCCTGCACGACCCCTACAACGTCAACGTCTCGACCCGCCTGCTCTACGACTCGCAGGGCAAGATGCTCAAGAGCGTGCAGGACACCTCGGCAACGTGAACAAGATCGTCGCCGGCATCGAGCGCGGCGAGGGCACCATGGGCCGCCTCGTGCGCGACCCGAAGATCTACGACGACCTCGTCGAGTTCTTCCGCGGCTTCCAGCGCGACGGCAAGATCCAGTTCCTGATCCGCTGGGCCCTGTCCTCGGGTCGGCGCGAGCGTCCCGCCCGCTGACAGCCCCCTCGGACCGCCCGCACGCCCGCGGACCGGGCGAACTCTGGACCGCCCGCCCGCGCGTGCTAGCTCGCGCGCTGCGATGCCCAAGCTGTCCCACGAGGCGCTGGTCCAGCTCGTCCGTCACGCGCCGGCGCTCATCCCCGACCTCATGTGGCCGGGTGTCGCCGCGCCGGGTCCGGTCCGGATCAGCGCCGCCGAGTTCGTCGACCTCCACTTCGCCGAGCACCGCGCCGACGCGGTCCTGGGCCTCGGCGGCGCGCCCGAGCGGCCCGACGAGGCCCTCGTGGTCGAGGTCCAGGTCGAACGAGACCCGCGCAAGCGCTGGACCTGGCCGCTGTACGTCGCCGGCCTGCGCACGCGCCTCAACTGCCCCGTGACCCTCGTGGTCGTCTCGCTCGACCGCGACGTCGCCCGCTGGTGCGCCGAGCCGATCGACCTCGGCCGCCAGCGCAACGTCCTGCGCCCGTGGGTGCTCGGTCCCGAGGCCGTGCCCGCGGTCACCGACCTCGATCGGGCGCGCGAGCTGCCGGAGCTGGCGGTGCTGTCGGTCGCCGCCCACGCCGACGCGCCGGGCGTCGAACAGATCGCCCTGGCTGCGCTCGACGCGAGCCGCGAGCTCGACGACGAACGGGGGATCCACTACCCTGACTTCGTCGTCGGCCTGCTCGGCCGCGCGGCCCGCCTCGCCCTGGAGCAGCTCATGGCCACCAAAAAGCGCTGGGAACCGATCAGTGACATGTTCCGCAAGCCCTGGCTCGAGGGCATCGCCGAGGGCGAGGTCAAGGGTCGCGTCGCCGGCAAGGCCGAGCTCGTCCTGAAGCAGCTCCAGCTCAAGGGCTTCAGCCTCACCGACGCCCAGCGCCAGCGCGTCCTCGACTGCCGCGACGAGGCCGTCCTCGAGACCTGGGCCGCCCGCGTCCTGGTCGCCACGCGCCTCGACGAGGTCCTCACCGACGACTAGGCCGCGACGCTGTCCCAAAGGTCATCCGGGCGCCTCCCGGCGCTGCGCCTGCGCCCCGCCGCCCACCACGACCTGTCCCGAAAGCCATCTTCCCGCAGCCGACGATGGCGCGACCTCGCCCGGCCTCGTACACGCCGCGCCACGGTCGCCCGATCTGTGCCATCGTCGGCGCATGCGACTCAGCGAGATCCGCGGCCCCGGCGGCGGCGCAGTCCCGGTCGTCGAGCCGGACGGCGACGCCCGCGTCGACGCCTTGCGCGCCTGGCTCGACGCCGAGAAGACCTGGCTCTCCGGACAGCTGCGCAGCCACGGCGCGGTCCTGCTGCGCGGCTTCGGCGTGCGCGTCCCCGTCGACCTCGAGCACGTCGCCCGTGCCATCGAGCCCGGGCTGAAGAACGAGTACCTCGGCACCTCCCCGCGCGACGCCCTCAGCGAGTACGTCTTCTCCGCCAGCGAGCTGCCGCCCTACTACCCGATCCCGCAGCACTGCGAGATGTCGTTCCTGCGCGACCCGCCGCGGCGGCTGTTCTTCGCCTGTCTGGTCGCCCCGCAGGGAGGCGGCGGAGAGACCCGCTGTGCGACTTTCGCCGCGTCGTCGCCGACCTCGATCCCGACGTGCGCGACCGCTTCGTCCGCGGCGGGATCCGCATCATCCGCAACTACGACGGCCCCGACGGCGGCGGACGCTTCGACCTGTGGAAGCTCAAGCGCTGGGACGAGATGTTCTTGACCACCGACCGCGCGGTCGTCGAGGCCAAGTGCGCCGAGCAGGGCTTTCAGGTCACCTGGCTCCCGGGACAGCGCCTGCGCCTCGTCAGCGAGCACGACGCCCTGCGAGCCCACCCCGAGTCGGGCGAGCCGGTGTGGTTCAACCATGTCCAGGTGTTTCACGCCGCCAGCGCAGCCGCCGAGCTGCGCCGCGTCCATGCCCGTCAGGGCGACCTGCGGAGCCTCGCCCTCTCGCAGTTCGCCCGGCTCCTGATCGGCGCGCGGCGGCGCTCCACCGCGGCCGACGCCCTGCCGATGCACTGCACCTACCGCGACGGCCGCGAGATCGACGCGGCCGACCTCGAACACCTGCGCGACATCATCTGGCGGCACATGGTCGTGTTCCCGTGGCGCGCCGGCGACATCGTCGCCATCGACAACTTCTCCGTCTCGCACGGCCGCCTGCCGTACCGCGGTCCGCGTCAGGTCGTCGTCGCCTGGGCCTGAGCGTCCTCTTCGCGCAGCGCCCGGCGGCGCCACACGAACGCCAGGGTCAGCCCCGCGATCAGGTGCCACACGCCCCACCAGGCCGCGATCATCGCCGTCCCGCCGAGCCCCGGGAAGAAGTCGAACGCCAGCACCAGCGCCAGCCCGGCGTTCTGGATCCCCACCTCGACCGCGATCGCCCGCCGGTCGCGGCCCGGCAGCCCGGCTGTCCTTGCGACCAGCCAGCCCGACAGCAGCGCCAGCCCGTTGTGCAGCGCCACCGCCCCGCCGAGCAGCGCCCAGTGGTCGGCCAGGATCCCGACGTTGCGGCTCAGCCCGATCACGATGAACAGCGCCAGGCAGCCGACCGAGAACAGCTTGAACGGCCCGCGCAGCCGGTCCGCCAGCCCGGGCCGGCGCGCCGCCACCAGCATCCCGAGCGCCAGCGGGGCGCCCAGCACCGCCAGCACCGTCGTCACCAGCTCTTTCGGCGACAGCGCGACCGAGCGGACCAGCGCCGCCGTGTCCGCGGACATGCCTGACCAAAAGGCCAGGTTGAGCGGCGTCGTCACCACCGCCAGCACCGTCCCGATCGCGGTCAACGTCACCGACAGCTCGGTGTTGCCGCGGGCCAGGTGGGTGATGAAGTTCGACATGTTGCCGCCGGGGCACGCCGCCACCAGGATCATCCCCAGCGCCACGCTCGCCGGCGGTCGCAGCACCACCACCAGCGCGAACGTCAGCGCCGGCAGCACCACCACCTGTCCCAAAAGACCGACGACGGCCGCCCGCGGGTGCCGGAGCACCGCCGCGAAGTCGCGCGGGCGCAGGTCGAGCGCCACCCCGACCATCACCAGCGCCAGCACCACGTTGAGCACCACCAGGCTGCCCGGCTCGAACGCCAGGGTCACCCGATCGAGCTCTGCGCCGGTCATCGAGCCTCACCCTACCACCCCTGCGCGCGGCCTACGAGCGGCCTCGCCGCCTCTGCCCCCGCGTGCCCTCACCGCGTGCCTCGTCGTCCTCCGCCGGCGCGCACATGCGCGGCCCGCCGCGTTAGGCTCGATCCATGTCGACTCTTGCTCGCGTGGTCGCTGCGCTGCTGCTCCTCGCGGCCTGCCCCGACGCTCCTCCCGCCAGCGACAGCGACGGCACCTCGACCTCGACGACCTCGACCTCGACCTCCGTCGACCCCACCACGACCTCGTCGTCGACGACGACCACCACGACCTCGACCACCACCGAGGCCCCCGACCCCACTACCTCGACCACCGCCGCCGGGACCACCGCCGCCCCGACCGGCTGCGACGCCCCCCCGCCGTGCGACACTTGCAGCTGCGAGGACGACGTCTTCCACCGTCACTGTCCCGAGCTGTCCCCCGAGGCAGGTTATCTCGACGTCGACGGCGTCGACTACGAGATCGGCGAGGGCGACGTCGTCATCCCCATGACCAGCTCGCCGGCGCGGCTCTTCTACAGCTTCCACCCCGCCGACGACGATCCCGGCGACGCCCCGCTCCTGCTCCTCTTCAACGGCGGCCCCGGCGTGTCCACCGGCCTGATCCTCGCCGGCAACACCGCGCCCCAGACCCTCGGCGCCGATCTCGAGCCCGTCCCCAGCCCCGCCCCGTGGACCGCCCTCGGCCACCTCCTCTACATCGACGCCCGCAACACCGGCTTCTCGCAGCAATCGATCGCCGACCCCGCGCAGATGGGCCTGCGTTCGGCCGAGCTCAACAGCCGCAACTTCAACAGCTACCTCGACGCCGCCGACTTCGCCCGCGCCCTCCTGCGCTTCTGGGACGACCACCCCGCCCTCGCCGGGCGTCGCCTCGTCCTCGTCGGCGAGAGCTACGGGGGCATCCGCGCCTCGATCCTGCTGCACATGCTGCTGTTCCCGGCCCGCTACGAGCAGGGCCCCGGCCGCTACCGCGACCCCGCCCTCGCCGCGGCGATCGCCGCCCACCTCGCCGCGCGCTTCCCCGGCGACGAGCCCCCCGGCCCCGACCTCGTGGCCGGCGAGCTCGGCCACCTCGTCCTCGTCCAGCCCAGCCTTGCCGGCGCCGCCCAGCAGGCGCGCGCCGGTGACCTGCTCGAAGCGCCAGGTTCTCCGGTTCATGTCCTCGCGGACAGTCTCGGCCTCGAGTTCGTCGCCTGCGCCGCCAAGCCGGACCCGTGCGACCCGTGGGCCAACGTCATCAACTTCGTCGAGAACGCCGGCCGCAGCCGCTACGACATCGACGGCCCCGGCACCTGGCTCAGCGACCTGTTCGCCCGCACCCGCGCCGGCCTGTCGCGCCGCGACACCCTCGCCGCGGTCCTGCAGGTCGCGCCCGAGGCCATCGACGGCCTCGCCGCCGCCGATCGGCCGACCGCCTTCCGCGTGCGCAACCCGGGCGACTACCCGGCCGACGCCCCCGACCTCGCCGAGCACCTCGGCGCCCTGCCGGCTTGGGACCGCTTCTTCCTGCCGTTCTCGGTCGAGGCGCTCGACGGCTTCCGCGGCCCGGCCGCGATCATGGCCGGCGTCCACTCGAGCGACCCGCACTACGGCGCCCTGTTCCTCCACGACCTCGCCTACGCCCGCGTCTTCATCACCGACGCCGCCCGCGACCTCGCCGTGTGGGGCCCCTCGATCGCCCCCACCCTCGAGCTGTTCAAGAGCGTCGTCGTCGGCGTCGAGCACGTCGACGACCTCCCGCGGGGCAGCGAGCGGCCCGGCGAGCTGCACGTCCACTTCCGCCCCGACGCCTTCGCCGGCGAGCCCGACCCCGGCCTGCGCACGATCCGTCTGGCCCCGTACGACGCCTCCCACGCCGTCACCTACGACCGCCCGGTCGAGCTGCGCGCCGACGTCGCCGCCTGGCTGGCCGAAGCGCCATGACCTCATGGACATGCCCGATCGGGCATGCACGAAAGGGCATGGTCCGGAGACCATGCCCTTCCCATGGCTAGCGCGCGCTCACAGGCGGCTGATCAGCAGCTCGCGCTCGAAGATCATCGTCTTCGGCAGCGCCTCGGACAGCTCGAGGAACAGCTCCTCGTGCGACAGCGTCTGCTTCTTGACGCGGTCGCGGGCGTAGCCCATCAGCTCGTCCCACTGGGCCTCGGAGAAGTCGAGGCCGCGCCAGTCGATATCGTGGTAGTGGGGGATCCAGCCGAGCGGCGACTCGACGCCGATGGCCTGGCCGCGCGAGCGCTCGACCACCCACCGCAGCACGCGCATGTTCTGGCCGAAGCCCGGCCACATGAACTTGCCGTCCTGCTTGCGGAACCAGTTGACGTGGAAGATCCGCGGCGGCTCCTTCACGCGCTTGGCCATCGACAGCCAGTGGCGGAAGTAGTCGCCCATGTTGTAGCCGCAGAACGGCAGCATCGCCATCGGATCGCGGCGCAGCGCCCCGACCTGGCCCTCGGCCGCGGCGGTCTGCTCCGAGCCCATGGTCGCGCCGATGTACACGCCGTGCGACCAGTTGAACGCCTGGTAGACCAGCGGCACGTCGTTCATGCGGCGGCCGCCGAAGATGATGGCGCGGATCGGCACGCCGGCCGGGTTCTCCCACTCGGGGTCGATGACCGGGCAGTTGCGGGCCGGCGAGGTGAAGCGGGCGTTCGGGTGCGCCGCGTTGCGGCCGCAGTCGGGCGTCCAGTCCTTGCCGGTCCAGTCGATCAGGTGCTTGGGCGGCTCCTTCGTCATGCCCTCCACCACACGTCGCCGTCGTCGGTCAGCGCGACGTTGGTGAAGATCGAGTCGCGCGCGCACGAGATCATCGCGTTGGGGTTGGTCTCCATCGACGTGCCCGGGGCCACGCCGAAGAAGCCGGCCTCGGGGTTGATGGCGCGCAGGTTGCCCTCGGCGTCGGGCTTGAGCCAGGCGATGTCGTCGCCGACGCAGGTGACCTTCCAGCCGGTCATCTCCTTGGGCGGGATGAGCATGGCGAAGTTGGTCTTGCCGCAGGCGCTGGGGAACGCCGCCGTCACGTAGGTCTTCTTGCCGTCGGGGCCCTCGACGCCGAGGATGAGCATGTGCTCGGCCAGCCAGCCCTCGTCGCGGGCCATCGCCGAGGCGATGCGGAGCGCGAAGCACTTCTTGCCGAGCAGCGCATTGCCGCCGTAGCCGCTGCCGAACGACAGGATCGTGCGCTTCTCGGGGAAGTGGGTGATGTACGTGTTCTCGGGGTTGCACGGCCACGCCGGGCCGGCGTCGCCGGCCTCGAGCGGCTGGCCGACGGAGTGGACCGCCTTGACGAAGCGGCCGTCCTCGCCGAGCGCGTCGAGCACCGCCTTGCCCATGCGGGTCATGATCTTCATGTTGGCGACCACGTACGGCGAGTCGCTCAGCTGCACGCCGGTCTGGGCGATCGGCGAGCCCAGCGGGCCCATGCAGAACGGGATCACGTACATCGTCCGCCCGCGCATGCAGCCGTCGTAGAGCCCGTTCAGCTTCTTGCGCATCACCAGCGGGTCCTCCCAGTTGTTGGTCGGGCCCGCGCCCTCCCGGGAGGCGCTGCAGATGAACGTCCGGCTCTCGACGCGCGCCACGTCGCGCGGGTCCGAGCGCACCAGGATGCTGTTGGGGCGCTTCGCGGGATTGAGGCGGATCGCCGCGCCGCTCTCGATCAGCAGCCCCAGCATCCGATCGTACTCGGCGTCCGAACCGTCGCACCACTCGACGCGGTCCGGCTTGCAGCGCGCCGCCCACTCGTCCACAAAGCGTTGCAGCTCTTGGTGTTTCGTCTTGGTCTCGCTCATAAGTACCTCGTGCGCTCGGGGACTGTTATGCGTCGCCAAGCCTACCCCGGGGGGCCGGGTGGGGGTAAGAAAACTCAACCGTCGGCCATGCCGCGGACTTGGACTTCCAGCCGCCCGGGCGAACGGCGTCGGGCGCCCGCGCTGCGCGACGCGCAGGCGATTGCACGGGCGTGCCGCCGGGCCGCGTGACCGAACTCTGCCAGGGCGATCGCCGCCGGCCGAGGTCGCCGGGGCCCGCCTCGGCCGCGACACGTGCGTGCTGCCGACCCCTGCGACGCCGCTCTCGGCCCCGGCACTTTCCCTCGTTCGCGTCGGCCCGCGCGAGCGTCGGACCCTCGCCGTGCGCCCGCCGCACGTCGCCGGCTGCTCCCCGGACCGGACGCCGATCTCGCGCTGCGGTCTCGCCCGGACCACTGTCGGGCTCGCCGCCGCGGCGAGGCCTGCGCACCGCCGCACGCCGCGGCCTCGCCGCGCGGCATGTCTCATGGGACATGACTGCAAGGTCATGCCCTGACGGACACTTCACGCCCCGCGCCGCGCCCGGCCCGCCGCGCGGCTCCGAAGCACCTGTCCCCGAAGACATCTCCGCGCTCACTGCGGGATGAGCGGCGCGCAGGTCGACACCCCGGCGCCGACGATCCGCAGCGGCGCGTCCTCGACCACGACCTTCAGGTCCTGCACGCCGTTGCCGTCGCTGTCGTCGTAGTCGAGGTGGGTCACCTCGCTGGTGCTGTCGGACTCCTTGTCGGTGAAGAAGTAGAAGTCGCCGCCGAAGAACGCGAACGCGAACCCGCCGCCGGTCTTCACGCCGGGCAGCGGCGTCACCTCGATCGTCGCGCCCGTCGCCTTGTCGACCTCGACCAGCACCGACGGGTCCGGTCCGGCGAACAGGAACGCCCGGCCGTCGCCGGTGCCTGTCACTTCGGCCAGGCCGTAGTCGCTGAGCCCGTGCGGCACCACCGCCAGCGTCTCCGGGTCGACGCTGAAGAACTCGCTGACCATGTCGCCGTTCGCCACGCCGTTGTAGTGGTTGCCGTAGATCCGGTCGCACTTGTCGTCGGCGCTGTTCGACACGAACGCCATCCCGAAATTCTCGATCCCGTTCTGCAGCGGCGTAAAGCCGGGGTCGCTGCACTGCGTCGTGTCGGTGACGTCGATCTTGCGCAGCTTCATGTCGCTGTACTGCACCCACGCGAAGCCCTCGCGGTCGACCCCCATCGAGAACGTCGACGGCGCCAGGCCGCAGTCGGCCGGCCCCAGCAGCTCGAAGTCGTGCGTCTGCGGGAAGTACTTCCACAGCTGCGCCGTCTTCGACAGCACGAAGATCCCGTCGTCGAGCGGCACCTCGAGGTCCGGGCACGGGCACTTCTCCTCGACCACTCCGGTCGTGCTCGTCTGCTCCGTGGTCGCGGTGCTCGTGCTCGTGCTCGTGCTCGTCGCCTCGGTCGTCGTCGTCGTCGACGGCTCGCCGGTGGTGCTCGTGCTCGTCGGCGGGGCTGCTGTCGTCGGCGTCTCGCTGGCGGTTTCGCTGGCGCCCTCGCTGCCCTCGCCCCGGGCCCGCCGCTCTCGCTCTCGCTCGCGGCCGTGCTCGTGCTCGTGAGCCCCTGCCCGGTCACGCCGGTGATGCCGGGCCCCGCCGACGCGTCGGCGGTCGTATCGCCCGCGCTCCCGTTGCAGGCGGGGAGCAGCGCGGCGGCCAACAAGACGTAAGTCGTTCGCATGGCGGCACCATACCCTCCCGCCGGGCCCGCGCGTCGGCCCTGGAACGGCGGCCCGCAGGCCGGGGCGCCCCTCCGCGCAACCGCGGCACACGGCGCGCGCGACATCGCCGCGCGCGCTGGCAATGTCCGATCGGACATGTCGCATTCGCCAGGTGATGCCTCGCGGTCTCCCCGATCCGCGAGCGGGCTCGACCCTCGCGCTTGCAGACCGGCCCACCCGGGTTATGACCTCTGCCGAGCGCCTCGAGGCACGCGTGGATCCACACGACCCGCGCGCGAAAACCCCCGGGACAGCGCTTGCGGCGCGTTACCGAACCACCGATGGTATTTTCATGTCTCTTCCGTCTCGTTCGCACGTCCTCGGCGCCCTCGTGTCCCTCGCGCTCCTCGGCTGCGGCGACGACAAAGCCGGCACTGCGAGCGCGACCATGGGGACCACCACCGTCACCACCGCCCCGCCGCCGACCACCGGCGGCGGCACGCTGCAGCCGAACACGACGGACGGCAGCGCCAGCGGCGACGCCACCATGACGGGCACCACCACGACCACCGTCGGGGTCACCAGCACCGGCGTGCCCACCAGCACCGGCAGCACCACCGAGCAGGTCAAGTTCGACCTCGG
Organism: Nannocystis pusilla; assembly: GCF_026626665.1. GTDB lineage: Bacteria > Myxococcota_A > Polyangia > Nannocystales > Nannocystaceae > Nannocystis > Nannocystis pusilla. Next base: position 2,028,736 of record NZ_JAPNKE010000002.1, on the reverse strand, counting down.
CGTCCAGCCTGACGGGGGCAGCAGCGGCTGCAGCGGCAACGGCGGCGGCGGCGGCAAGCCCGAGTTCAGCTTCATATGGATCGCCAACTCGGTCGAGGGCACCGTCAGCAAGATCGACACCTTCACCGGCGTCGAGGTCGGCCGCTACGTCACCGGTCCGGACACCTCCGGCCTCGGCGACGCCAACAACGGCCCCAGCCGCACCTCCGTCAACCTCTACGGCGACGCCGCGGTCGCCAACCGCAACGGCGGCGTCACCAAGATCGCCGCGCGCCTCGAGGACTGCCCCGACACCAACGGCAACGGCGTCGCCGATACCTCGACCGGCCCGCTCGACGTCAAGGCGTGGGGCCAGGACGAGTGCGTCCTGTGGCACCACCCCACGCCGACCAACCCGCTCGCGTATCAGGAGGGCCCGCGCCCGCTCGCGTGGGTCGGCGAGATCCAGCCCGACAAGTGCCCGGCCAAGGACCCGCCGCTGTGGTTCGGCTATTACAAGCAGGGCCAGAACCTCGGCGCCTTCGAGCGGCTCGACGGCGCCACCGGTCAGACCCTCGACATGGTCGACGTCCCGTGGAGCGGCAACGCCTGGGGCCCCTACGGCGGCGCCGTCAACAAGGACGGCGACTTCTTCGTCACCGGCTGGTCGTCGGGCCCCGCGATCCGGATCGCCCACGACACGCTCGCAGTCACCGTCTTCGTCAACAACGGCTTCCCCTCCTATTACGGCATGGCGCTCGACGCCAAGGGCGAGCTATGGGTCGCCGGCTGCGACAGCAACATCTACCACCTCGATCCGGCCTCGCAGATCTGGACCGTCGTCGGCACCGGTCCCGGCTGCATGCGCGGGATCATGGTCGACAAGCTGGGCCGCGCGTTCATCGCCCACAACGGCTTCCCCGCCGGGATCGTCGTCGTCGACACCACCACCAAGACGATCTTGAACCCCAGCGTCCCGCTGCCCGGCGCGGTCACGCCCGTGGGGATCAGCATCGACGTCGAGGGCTACGTGTGGGTCGTCGACCAGGGCGGGTGGGCCTACAAGGTCGACCCCGAGACCTACCAGGTCGTCCTCCAGGTCATGGGCCTCAACCAGCCCTACACCTACTCGGACATGACCGGCGCCGGCCTCGACCTGGTCGTCAATCCGCAGGGTTGAGGCGCTTTACATGGCTCGGAGGACATGTCCCGGACGCCAGGTCCGGGCCCGCCGGCCCGGGCGCGCAATCGCTCTGTGCGAAATCGACCAGAGAGGATCCACTCATCCGCTGACAGGTTAATCCACGCGGACAACCACCCGAACTACCCCGCGCTTTCTGCATGATGGGAACCATGCAGAAGACAAGCGTTGGCAAGCGGTGGTTGGCGGCGCCCCTGGCGGTGGGGCTCGCGGCGTGCGGTGACTCGGGGACGGCGACCAGCACCGAGACGGCCGGGATGACCCAGGGGTCGACGCTCGACCCGACGATGGGGACCACGGCGACGACGGTGCCGACCAGCACCGACCCGACCAGCTCCACCACCGCTTCGGGCTCGGAGTCCAACGGCGAGACCACGACGACCAGCACGACCTCGCCGACGACCACGACCTCGCCGACCTCGACCGGGCCCGACACGACGACGACCACCCAGGGCGTCACGACGACGACCACCGGCACGACCTCGACGACGACCACCGAGGGCACCACCACCGAGGGCACCACCACCACCGGCACCACCGGCAACCCGGTGTGCGAGCCCGGCGACGGCATGGGCATGGGCCCGGTGGAGAAGAGCTTCATCTGGATCCCCAGCCAGGACCTGAGCGACGTCGCCAAGGTCAACACCCAGACGCTCGTCGAGGTCGCCCGCTACAAGACCGGCCCCGGCGGCAACAGCCCCTCGCGCACCGCCGTCAGCGTCGACGGCCGCTTCGTCGTCGTCAACAACCGCGAGACCGGCAACTCGTCGATGTTCGCCGCCAACCTCGAGGACTGCGTCGACAAGAACGGCAACGGGGTGATCGACACCTCGCAGAACAAGAACGACGTCCGCCCGTGGATGGCCGACGAGTGTCTGCTCTGGCACCACCAGTGGCCGTTCGCCGGCGGCTTCTCCAACGGCCCGCGCGGCGTCACCTGGACGCCCGGCACCTGGGACTACAACCTCTGCCAGTACGTCCAGCCCAAGGTGTGGCTCGGCTACAACGCGCCCGGCGGCGTCGCCCACTTCGTCCGCATCGACGGCGAGACCGGCACCATCGAGGAGACCATCCCGGTCCCCAACTGGAACGGCCAGGGCTACGCCCCCTACGGCGGCGCGCTCGACCCCGAGTTCCGCCCGTGGTTCGGCGGCCTGCGCGGCGAGTTCCTGCGCATCAACACCGACCAGAACCCGATCACGGTGACGCGCTGGACCGCGCCGTTCAACATCCAGTCGTACGGCTTCACCGTCGACGCCGACGGCAACCCGTGGTTCGCCGGCTGCTCCGGCCCGGTCAGCACCTTCGACCCCGACACCGAGCAGTACACCTCGGTCCCCGGCACCAACGCCTGCTTCCGCGGCATCACGGCCGACAAGGACCACGTGTGGGTCGCCTCCAACGGCCCGTGCGCGCTGCTGCAGATCGACCGCCAGACCAAGACGCTGGTCGCCAGCCACAACACCAACCCGTGCTCGACCGCGATCGGCCTCAGCATCGACGCCGAGAAGTTCGTGTGGCTGGTCGACCAGGAGGGCTGGGCCTGGAAGATCGACCCCGACAACGTCCCCGGCATGCAGCAGGTCCAGGTGCCCGGCAGCCACTACGTCTACTCCGACATGACGGGCGGCCAGCTGCAGAGCATCCTGCCGATGTGAGCCCCGCGGGGCCCCGCCCCTGCCGACGCGCCGAAGGGCATGTCCTCGCGGACATGCCCTTTCGCACATTCCCGAACGAGCATGTCCCTGGGGACATGCTCTCGGGTTCACTCGCAGGTCAGGTCGTCGTAGCTCGCCGGGATGGTCGCCACGGCCGCCGTCTTGCCATTGGCGCCCGGGAGGCCGGCCACGCTCGCGCCAGTCGCCGGGACGGTCCCACCGGCCCCGCCCTCGACGCGGCGCATGCCGCTGAACGTGTCGGCCGGCGAGAACACCTTGATCCGGCCGCCGCCGCCGCCGCCGCCCCCCAGGCCCACGTCTGGCCCGGCGTCTCGCCGAGCCCCTGGCCGCCGTTGCCGCCGCGCGCGTCGATCGTGCCGGCTCCGAGCACCGAGTCCGCGGCGACGACGATGCCCCCGCCCGAGCCGCCGCCGCCGCCCGCACGGTAGCCGCACGCGGAGTTGTCGCCCGGCGGCTCCTCGCCGCGCGCGCTCACCGAGCCGTCGACCTGCACCCAGTCGTTCGCCAGCAGCAGCACCGAGCCGCCGCCGCGACCGCCGCGGCCGCCCGCGTTGCTGCAGCCGCTCGAGTTGCCGGCCGCGCCGCCGCCGAAGCCGATCGCCACGTCCTCGCCCATGTCGGTGCCGCCGACGACCCCCACCGCTCCCCCGCAGTGCGAGATGGTCGCCTCGTCGCAGCTGTTGCACGGGTTGTTCATGCCGTACGAGTTGCCCGACGCGCCGCCGACCCCGCCGTAGCCCGCGCCCGAGCCGGCCTGACCGACCGAGCTGCCCGGCCCGCCGCCGCAGCCCTTGCCGGTGCCCTGGCCGCCGAAGCCGCCGACCGTGAGCTGCGCCGACGGGTTGCCGCCGGCCATGCCCGCGCTGTCGGCCACGATCTTGCCGCTCGCGCCGACGAGGATCGTCTGCGACTTCAGCGTCAGCGTGCCGGTGTTCGGGTCGCCGGCGTACTGCGGCACCGTGACCGTGCCGTCGATCTTCACCCACTGCGCGTAACAGTGCTCGCCGCCGAGCTCGATCGACGCGCCCTCCGGCACGTACAGCACGTCGCCGTTCTCGATCGCCTCCTCGTCGCACAGGTCGCCGACCCCGTCGCCGTCGCCGTCGCCCTGGTCGGGGTTCGGATCGCTCGCACAGTTGTCGCAGGCGTCGCCGACCCCGTCCTCGTCGCCGTCATCCTGGTTCGGATTGACGTCGTCGACGCAGTTGTCGCTCGCGTCCGGCACGCCGTCGCCGTCGCCGTCGTCGCCGTCACCGGTCGTCGACGTGCTCGTGTCGGTCCCGGTGGTCGTGTCCGTCGTGGTCGTGTCGGGCCCGGTCGTCGTCGAGGTCGTCGTGTCCGGCCCGGTCGTCGTCGTCGTGTCCGGATCGGTCGTCGACGTCGTCGTCGTGTCCGGCCCGGTCGTCGACGTGCTCGTCGTGTCCGGATCGGTCGTCGACGTCGAGGTCGTCGACGTGGTCGGCGCGTCGGTCGTCGGCCCGTCGGTCGTCGGCCCGGTCGTCATGGTCGTCGTCGACGTCGAGGTCGTCGTCGACGTGTCCGGGAGCCCCTCCGTCCCGGCGCCCGAATCACCACACGCGGCCGCTGCCGCGACAATCCATCCCCACCTGCTCACATTGCGCATCGCAGCAGTGTCACCAAACGCCTCCGTCGCCGCGACGGAGGCGTTTGGTTACGTCCTCAATGGCACTGCCAGTCGATGTCTCCGTCGAACACGTACATCACCCCCGAGTCGCCGAGGTTGATGTAAGCGAGGCTCTCGTCGAACTGGAACAGGAAGCTCGGATCGACGCCCGGGTCGCCGTCCTGCAACCACAGCGGTCCGCCGCCGACGAAGCCCGCCGAGCCGTAGACGATCCTGCGCACGCGCTTGGCTGCGCCCTCGAGCTCGCCGCCGCCGAAGATCTGCTCGGGCACGTCGAAGGCCTCGACGAGCAGCGCCGCCGCGTCCTCGATCGAACCGGGTGCGCGGCCCAGCTCCTCCTCGGTCGTCCACACCAGCGCGCCGTGGCGGTGACGCTCGCCGGTGTCGGGGTCGGGCAAGTAGAGCGACAGCGCTCGCGCGCCCGGATGCTTCGCGGCGAGCTCGGGCAGCTGCGCCAGATCGAGGGTGAGGACGTGCGTCATCGGCTCCTTGCGGTCGACCGGCGGCGTCACGATGCCGCGCGGCGTCCCGCCGATCCGCGCCACCGAGTCAGCCGCCGGCTCGGCCTCGCCGCGGCGCAGGCGGTAGATCCGGATCTTCGCCCCCGGCACGCTCGCCGCCAGCCGCCGCAGCTCCTGCTCCGGCGTCTCGACCGCCTTGCCGAGCCCCTCCTTGACCGCCGCGAACACGGCCGGATCGAGCGCCCGCTCGAGCTCCTTCATGAACGTGTTCTCGGCCGGCGCGTCGCCGATCGCCCGCAGCAGCGGCGCGACGATCTCGGGCCCGAGGGCGCCGAGCCGGTTGCCCAGCGAGCCGTGGCCGATCGCCTGCGGCTTCGCCATCACTGCCCCGAAGACCATGTCCAAAAGTTCAGGCGGCGTATCGGGCCGCAGCACCTTGACCAGGCGGTCCGGCTCGCCGGCGCAGCGCTCGCGGTTGGCGGCGACGATCTTGGCCCACCGCGCGAGCGGCAGCTTGTCGAGGAACGCCAGCACCGGATCGACCTTGCTGCCGCCGTAGTTGAACTGGATCTGATCGAGCTGCACGTGCTCGTCGAGCGCCGGGTCCCAGGTCTCGCCAGCCGCCGACGCCCGCGCCAGGATGTAGAGGATCGCCTCGCCGAACCTCGCCTTGAAGTCGGGCGCGGTGACCTGCTGCTGGGCGCGCGCCAGGTACGGCACGAGCGCCGGCGCGGCGTACCCGAGCAGCCCGGCCTCGGGGGCGTACTGGCTGGCGGCGAGGCGGCCGATCGCCTCCTCGACCAGCGCGGGGTCGAAGTGCACGTCGAGGAACGCGGCCACCTTGCCGAACCAGAACTCCTTGGCCAGCGTCGCGCGCAGGATCGCGTGCGTGCGCGCCGGACCGAGGATCTTCATCGCCCCGCGCAGCCGCGCGATCAGGACCGGCTCGCTCTCGTACACGCGGTCGAGGTCGATGCGCGCGTCCAGCTCCGCCGGGATCGCCTGGCCGGCCGCGTGCGCGCGCTCGATGCCGACGACCGTCAGGATCATCGCCAGGCTCTTCACCCGCTCGTCGTCGCCGCCGGCGTCCTGGATCGCGTCATCCTCCTCGCCGTCGCCCTCGCCCTCGTCGTCGCCGCCGTACTCGTCGAACTCGTCGTAGTCGTCGCCGTCGCCGTCGCCGCCGTACTCGTCGTCATCCTCGTCGTCGTCGCTCGCCGCCTGCGTCGGCTTCTCCGGCCGGATCTGCGGCACCGTGATCTTGAACGGCGCGGTGCCCTCCTCCGCCAGCTTGTTCGCCGCGGCGAACAGGGCCGCCGGCGAGTCGGTGCGCGCGTCGAGCACCTCGAACAGCGAGCTCGGGTTCCAGTAGCCGTCGCCGAACAGGTAGATCACGTCCGACAGCGTGGCCAGGCGCAGCCCGGCCAGGCCGTTGCGGCTGATCTCGCCGGAATGCTCGCGGAACCGCTTCACCCGCGGCAGGATCCACGCCAGCGCCTCCTCGGCCCACGACGAGCCGAACCGCGCCGCCAGCTGCTCGACGTCCTTCGTCGACTGCAGCCGCCACTCGACCAGCTCGCCGCCCTCGATCCACGGGCAGTCCCAGTTGCCCGCCAGCCCGCGCTCGAGGTGCTGCGCCACCAGGTACCGCAAGATCGTCACGCTCGAGTCCGACGGGATCGACTCGCCCGCGCGGGCGCGGACGAAGTCGATCGCCAGCTGCAGGTTCTCCGGCAGCTCGTCGCGCACTGCCTGCACCGCCGCGGGATCGGCCACGTACGCGGCAGTGATCAGATCGTTCACGGAGGTGAGCACCCCCGGCGTGTACGAGGCCCAGTCGCGCGCCTGACCCTTGTCGAGCACGCCCATGTCGGGGGGCAGGCGGCGCAGCACCGCGATGATGTCGGCGGCCGGCACGTCGTGGGTGTGCTCGCCGAGGATCCGGAACATCCCGGCGGAGCTCACGGTCTGCAGCACGAGGCCGTGGCGGACCAGGTGCCACAGCAGCGGCGCGGCCCGGTCGGTGCTCTTCCACAACAAGTTGTTGTGCTTGTAGCCGTTGGGATCGCCGAGCTTGTCGAGCTTCTGGCCGAGCGAGCGCAGCTGCTTCTCGGTGAGTTCTTCGAACGGGGGGATGGTCGACTTGGGGGGAGTCTTCTTCATCGACGCCAGCGATACCAGAACGGCGGTCGGCGCGCAGCCACGGGCGGAGCCGCGTCGACGCGGCAGCGGGCCTGTCCACCGGGGATTCGCGACATCTCGCCCCGCCCGCGCAGATCGTCCCTCGGGCTCCCGAGCCGCGCTCAGCCGAACACGCGCTCGAACGCCTGCAGCGTGGACCTCTCGCGGCTCTTGTCGTAGATGGCGAAGACCACCCGGGCGAACGACTTCGCGTAGGTCGAGCGCAGCAGGTCGGCGAACACCTGCGCCACTTCCTTCGGGTCGTTGCGGAACACCCCGCAGCCCCACGCCCCGAGCACCAGAGTGTGCTGCCCGTGCCGCGCCAGCACCCGCAGCACCCGCTCGGCGCGGCGCCGCAGCGCCTCCGAGACGTCGGCGCGACCGTTCGGCGCGCGGCGCAGGTGCTCGCCGGCGTTGGGCGCCGGCGCGGTCACGATGCCGACGTGGAACGGCCGCTCGAGCAGGTCGAGCCGCTCGTCGCGGAAGAACGGCACCCCCGGCGACCAGATGACGTGATCGGTGTAGAGCACCGACTCGTTGGCGCGGTTGACGTCGTAGTACTCGCGGGCCTCGAGTAGGCAGTGGTAGAGCGCCGAGCAGCGGGCGAGGTCCTCCTCCTGCGCCTTGGCCCCGCCGAGGAACCCGCCGCCGGGGTTGCGCGCCGACGCGAAGTTGAGCGCCGCGACCTCGGCCACGCCCTGCTGCTCGACCAGCTTGCGGGCCGCGCCGCCGGTCGTGTCGGCCCACACCTCGATCTTCGGCGCCTGCCCCGTCCCGGCCGGGATCGGCAGGTCGTCGAAGTCGCCGGGCCGGTACAGCACCGTCCCTTGCTGCGCCGCCGCGACCGCCTGTGCGATCGACACCACCTGTCCCGAAGGACCGGTGTACCTCCCGCGTTCGACGATCGCCACCGTGTCCTTGGCCAAGCCTGCGAGTGACATCCGGCGATGGTACCGGGTCGAGGCCCCGGACGCGCCGCCTCCCGGCGAAGCCCAGGTCCGCGATGCCGGCCCTTGCTCGCGGGGGCGTCGGCGGGGGACAATCCCGCGCATTGACCTGGCGCGCCCTCCTCCGCGAACCGCTCGTCCAATTCCTCCTCGTGGGGCTGGCCCTGTTCGCCCTGCACGCGCGCGTGCGCCCCGACCCCGACCGGGCCATGCGCGTCGATCCGGAGCGCGTCGCCCGGGCCCGCGCCGGGCTCGCCGAGCGGCTCGGGCGCGCCCCTGACGACCGCGAGCTCGCAGCCGCCCTGCGTGACGCGCTCGACGACGAGCGCATGGTCCGCGAGGCAGTGCGCCTCGGCCTCGACCGCGACGACCCCATCGTGCGTCGGCGGCTGATCCAGAAGCTGCGCCTCGCCTACGAGTCGACCGCCGACGTCGACGCCCGCGACGACGCCGCCTTGCTCGCCCTGCGCGACGCCGAACCGGCCCGCTACTCCGCGCCGGCCCGGCTCGCCCTGACCCAGGTCCTCGCCGCGCGCGGGCGCCACCCCGACCCCGAGGCCGCCGCGCGCGAGCTCGTGCGCCGCCTCGAGGGCGGGGCCGATCCTGCCGAGCTCGGCGACCCCGGCCCGCACGCCCGCCGCTTCGGCCTGCGCCCCGCCGGCGACTACGCCGGCATGTTCGGGCCCGAATTCGCGGCTGCGCTTTCGGACATGCCCGAAGGCACATGGTCGATCGTTCAGTCTCAGCTCGGGGCCCACGCGGTCCGCGTCGACGACCGCGCCCCGGCCGAGCTGCTGCCCCTGGCCGCCGCGCGCCCGCGGCTGGCGGCCGACCTGGCCGAGCGCCGCCGCGCCGAGGCCGTCCAGGCCGCCCTCGACGACCTGCGCCGCAGCGACCCCGCCGACCTCGACGCCCTGCCGGCCGACCTCGCCGCCGCGCTCACGGAGCAGGGCCTGTGAGCGCCTCGCCTCACTCGCGCCCCGCCGAGGCCCCGCCGTTGCGGCGCGGCGCGGAGCCTGTCCCTTCGGTCACCTCGCTCGCCCGCCTGGGCACCGCGGCCGCATTGACCTGCGCCGTCCTCCTCTTCGCCGCCCCGACCGCCCGCGCCCACGAGTTCCGCCCCGCGGTGCTCGTCCTCGAGGAGGGCGCCGACGGCCGCGTCGAGGGTCGCCTCGAGCTCCCGCCCGAGCCGGACGCCCGCGAGCTCGTCGTCGAGCTCCCGCCGGGCTGTCGCGCGCTCCCGGCCGCCCCGGGCCGGCTGCGCGCCGACTGCGGCCCGGGCGGCCTGCACGGCGAGCTCCGCGTCACCGGCCTGGAGCGCGGCGAGCTGATCGTCCGCCTGCGCCGCCACGGAGCAGGCCTTCGACCATGGTCCTCCGGCCAGGCCAAACCACGGTCCCGCTGACCCCGGACAGCGGCCCGCCCCCGGGCTACCTCGCCCTCGGCGTCGAGCACATCCTCGGCGGCGCCGATCACCTGCTGTTCGTCGCCGGCCTCACCCTGCTCGTGCGCCCGGCGCTGCGCCTCGCCGGCGCCCTCACGGCCTTCACCGCGGCCCACAGCCTGACCCTCGCGCTCGCGGCCCTCGGCCTGCTCGCGCTGCCGCAGCCGCCGGTGGAGGCCTGCATCGCGGTCTCGCTGATCCTCCTCGCCCGCGCCCTCGCCCGCGACGAGCGGCCCTCGGCCGGCGCCGCCTGGCGCCTCGCCGGCGCCTGCGGCCTGCTCCACGGCCTCGGCTTCGCCGGTGCGCTCGCCGAGATCGGCCTCCCGCCCGGCGCCGCGGTGCCGGCGCTGCTCGCCTTCAACGCCGGCGTCGAGCTCGGCCAGCTGCTCGCCGCCGTCGTCGTCCTCGCCCTCGCCGCCCTCGCCCGCGCCGCCCTCGCGGTCTTGCCCGCCCGCGTCCGCGCCCCGCTGCGCGCCCTCCCGGCCCTCGCCCTCGGCGCCGTCGCCGTCGCCTGGACCCTGGGGCGCGTCCTCGCCTTCTGGAGCCCCGCATGACGCCCCAGCGACCCCTTCGCCGTCCGGAGCGGCGCCTTCTGGAGCCCCGCATGATTCGCCTGCCCCTTCGCACATGTTCTCTGCATCCTGTCGTTTCGGGCATGTCCCTCGTGACATGCCTGATCGGCCCGCTCGCCTGCCGCGCCGAGCCGGAGCCGTTCGTCGACCGCCGCGAGGCGTGCAGCGACCGCAACCCGCAGCGCAACCTCTACTTCGGCGACCTCCACGTCCACACCTCGTACTCGTTCGACGCGTGGATCAACGACGTCCGCACCGACCCGGCCGGCGCCTACGCGTTCGCCCGCGGCGAGGAGGTCGCGGGGCACAGGCTCGCGCGCCCGCTCGACTTCGCGGCGGTCACCGATCACGCCGAGTACCTGGCCGAGGTCGAGGGCTGCACCACCCCCGGCTCGGCCGTCTACGACAGCGCCCGCTGCAAGGACTTCCGCGCCGGCAGCACCGCGGCGCTGGTCAACTTCGGCCTCGGCCTCGACGGCGACGAGGCCGAGCGCTGGGACGACCTGTGCGGCAAGGACGGGCTCGACTGCGACGCGCGGGCCGGCGCGGTGTGGCAGCGCGTGCAGGAGGCCGCCGAGGCCGCCTACGACCGCACCGCCGCCTGCCGCTTCACCAGCTTCGTCGCCTACGAGTGGTCCGGCTCGCGCATGCTGTCGAACCTCCACCGCAACGTCATCTTCCGCTCGAGCCGCGTGCCCGCCCTGCCGGTCACGCACTTCGAGGCGCCCACCGCCGGCGAGCTGTGGCGGCGCCTGCAGGGCGAGTGCCGCGACGGCGTCGCCGGCTGCGACGTGCTGGCGATCCCGCACAACAGCAACTGGTCGAACGGCAACCTGTTCACGCCCGAGCTCCCGGCCGGCGCCGACGAGGCCGAGCTCGCCGAGGTCCGCGCCGACCTCGAGCCGCTGCTCGAGATCTACCAGCACAAGGGCGACTCCGAGTGCTCGCCCGGGGTCGCCGGCCTCGGCCCGCCCGACGAGTTTTGCGAGTTCGAAAGCTGCGCGCGCTGCCGTTCGACGACTGCGGCGACGGCACCGGCAGCCAGGGCATGGTCGGCCGCGGCTGCGTCTCCCGCCTCGATTTCTTGCGCGGGATCCTCCTGGCCGGCCTCGGCGCCGAGCAGCGCCTCGGCGTCAACCCGTTCCGCCTCGGCGTCATCGCCAGCACCGACACGCACAACGGCACGCCCGGCAACGTCGAGGAGGCGACCTACCCCGGTCACTTCGGCGCCCGCGAGATCGACGCGACGGCGCGCCTCACCGGCAACGTCCCCGCCGGCGCGCGCAACGGCCCCGGCGGCCTCGTGGCCGTGTGGGCCGAGGAGAACAGCCGCGAGGCGATCTGGGACGCCCTCCGCCGCCGCGAGGTCTACGGCACCAGCGGCCCGCGCATGGCGGTGCGCGTGTTCGGCGGCTGGGACCTGCCGGGCGACCTGTGCGGCGCCGGTGACTTCGTCGCCGCGGCCGAGCGCGGCGTGCCGATGGGCGCGACCCTGCCCGATCGGACAGGTACTTCGGGGCCGGCCATCGCCGTCAGCGCGCAGATGGACCCGGGCAGCGCCGGCGCCCCCGGCTCGCGGCTCGAGCGGATCCAGGTGATCAAGGGCTGGCAGGACGAAGCCGGCGTGGGCCAGATCGCCGTGGTCGACGTCGCCGGCGGCCCCGACGGCTCGAGCGTCGACGAGGCCACCTGCGCGGCCGACCAGCGCGGCGCGGCGCTCCTGTGCGGCGTCTGGCGCGACCCCGACTTCGACCCCGCGCGCCCCGCCTTCTACTACGTGCGCGTGATCGAGGACCCTGTGTGCCGCTGGAGCTGGCGCGATTGCCTCAGCCTCCCCGAGGACGCCCGGCCGCCCGCGTGCAACGATCCGAACCTGCCGCGCACGCTCCAGGAGCGCGCCTGGACCAGCCCGATCTGGTACTCGCCGGGCGCTTGAGGCGATCGCGCACGCTCCAGGAACGCGCTCTGACCAGCCCGATCTCGCCCGGCGCTTGAAGCGACAGGTCCTTCAAGACATGCCCGATAAGGCATGTCTCCGCGGGCATGGCTGGAAGAACATGCCCCCAGGGACATCCCATTCGACGGCCGGTCGCCCTGCTTCCCGTCGGCTCGACGTCCTCGTCCGGGCGCATGTCCCCGGGGACAGGCGCCTCGACGCCCGCGCGAGCCGCTCTACTTGCCCGCGGTCTCCGGCTTGGCCCCGTTCGGTCGCCTGTCCCGAGAGACAGGCGTCTCGGGGGCCGCGCCGGTCGCTCTACTTGCCCGCGGACTCCGGCTCGGCCTCCTCGCCCTGTTTCCTGTCCCGAGAGACAGGCGTCTCGGCGGCCGCGCCGGTCGCTCTACTTGCCCGCGGTCTCCGGCTTGGCCTTCTCGTTCGGCTTGCCGTGCTTCGCGTTCGCGGCGCCCTTCTCGTCGGCGGCCTTGCCCGGCGGCTCCTTGTCGCCCGGACCCTTGCCCTCCGGCGCGCCCGCGGCGTTCGGCCCCTTGTCGTCCGGCGCATGGCCCTCCGCGGCCTCCTTGCCCTGCGGGCCCTTGTCGTCGGGCCCCTTGCCCTCGGGCCCGCGCGCGTCCGGTCCCTTGTCGTCCGGGCCTCGCTCGCCCGGCCCTTGCCCTCGGCCGGCCCACCGTGCGGCGGCCCGTCGATCTTCGCCTCGGCCGGCCCCTTGCCCTCCGGCGGGCCTTTGCCTTCGGACTTGCCCTTGCCCTTGCCGTGCGCCGCGTGCTCCTCGCGGATCGCCGCCGCCAGGTCGCGCCCGCGCAGGCCGGCGTCGAGCTTGGCCTGCACGAACGCGCCGAAGTTTTCGACGGGGCCGTGGTCGCGGGTCGCCTTGGCCGCCTCGTCGAGCAGCTCGGCGGCGTCGCCGGCCGCCAGCTTCTTCGCCTTGGCCGCCTTCAGCCCGGCCTTGACCTCGCCCTCGCCGACGCCCGACTTGCGCAGCGCCTGGGCCTTGAGCGGCAGCGTGAGCGCGCCGAGGATCCGCTCGTTGGGGGTGCGCCGGTCCTCGGCGCGCTCGCTCGCCTCGCCGGCGGCCGGAGCCGCGTGAGCCGCCAGCGGCGCGGCGGCGAGGCCGATCGCAAATACATGAAAGATCATGGTTCGCACGGGAAACCTCCTCGGTTCGTCGCTACTTCTTTTGCAGGCCGGCCTCGAACTGCTCCGCCATCGCGGGGTCGTCGGCGATCTCGTACATCAGCGTCTCCCACTGTTCGGCGGTCATCTGGTGCGCGCCGAGGATCTTCTCCGCCTCATCGGGCTTTTCGCGGAGCTCCTTGGCGATCGCCACCGCCTGGTCGACCTTGCCGCCGGAGCCGCCGCAGGCGACGACGAGCGCGAGAAACACGGGAACGAGTACGCGTATCATGATCGAGTCCTCGCGCCTGGGACCGCTCCGCTCGCCCGCGTTCCAACGCGTCGACGACATGTCCGCTCGCGCCCGTCCGTGCCGACCTCCTCAACCGGAGCGCGGCGGACAGGCCCGCCGCGCACCGCTGTTCTTCGCCGCTCGCCTCACTGCGGGACGACCACCACGCAGCAGCCCGTCTGGCAGAACTCGCCCTCGGGGCACTCGCTCGTGTCGACGCACGCCGTCACGCCGGCCTCGCAGGTCGGCATCCCGTTGCACTCGGGCGGCAGGTCGTCGACGTCCTGGCCGAAGCACACCTCGCACATCGCCGGCTCGCACTGGTTGGCGCACTGGGGGAAGAACGTGCAGCTGTTGCAGGCGTCGAGGTTGTCGAGGCTGCACTGCGGGTTCGAGTTGAGGTAGACGAACTGGTCGCCGATCTGGCAGCAGCCGAAGCAGTCGCAGCCGTTCGGGATCAGCGGCACGCAGACGTCGAGGCACTGGGTCGGCACCTTCGGCGTGCACATCTTCAGGTTCGGGTCGAAGCCGCAGCCGATGTCGGCCCCGGGGTTCTGCATGTCGCACTTCAGGTTCCACTCGCACTGGTCGTTGCCGACGCCGCTGTCCGCGTCCCAGTAGCAGTCGGACTTGCAGTCGAGGTTCTGCCCGGGCAGGCTGGTCTGGTACGACTTCTCGTCGTCGTCGCACGGCGTCGTGCACTCCGGGTCGGCGAGGTCGATCGCGCCGTCGCCGTCGTCATCGAGGCCGTTGCCGCACTTGTAGAGCTTGGTCCCGCACTTGAGCTCCTCGTGGCACTTCGCGCTGCAGCCGTCGAGGCCGATCGTGTTGCCGTCGTCGCAGGTCTCGTTCGGGCCGTCGAGGCCGTCGCCGCACACGTCGAGCTCGCAGTCGGCGTGGCACGCCTTGTCGTCGCCGTTGTTCGCCCCGTCGTCGCACCCCTCGCCGGGGCCCTTGTCGCCGTCGCCGCACACGTTGCTCTTGCAACCCGCCAGGCAGGCCTGGTTCGGCCCGTTGCTCGCGCCCCCGTCACACTGCTCCACGCCGGCGTGAATCAGCCCGTCGCCGCAACTCGCCGCCTGACACGCGGACGTGCACGCGCCCGCGTCGGAGTTCGCGTTGCCCTCGTCGCACGCCTCGTCCTCCGACACGATCGCGTCGCCGCAGCTCGGGGTCGTGCACGCGTTCGTACACGCGTCGGTGTCGACGGCGTTGCCGTCGTCGCACGCCTCGCCGGCCTGCACGCTGCCGTCGCCGCAGCTCGCAAGGGCGCACTGCGCTGTGCAGGCGTCCCCGTCGTCGAGGTTGCCGTCGTCGCAGCCCTCGCCCGGGCCCTGGTCGCCGTCGCCGCACACGTTGCTCTTGCACGTGCCGAGGCACGCCTTGCCCGAACCGTTGTCGGCGCCCGCGTCGCACTCCTCGCCAGCCTGGACCACCCCGTCGCCGCAGGTCGGCAGCTCGCAGAGGTGATTGCAGGCGTCGTCGGGCACCAGGTTGCCGTCGTCGCACGCCTCGCCCTCGTCGACGACGCCGTCGCCGCAGACCGCCGGGTTCGGCCCGGACGTCGTCGTCCCGTCGGTCGAACCATCGGTGGTCGTCGTGGCGAGACCGGTGGTCGGCGAACTCTCGGTCGCTCCGCCGGTCCCGGCCTCGGTCGCCTCGCCCGTCGTCGGCGCGGGCGAACCGGTGGAGTCGGCGGTGCTGGTCGCGGGAGACGACGTACTCATCGTCTGCGGCCCCGCGGCGGTGGTGTCGGAAGAGGTGCTCTCGGGCCCTCCGCAGGCCAACAAGCACCCACTCAGCGCTATACATACGGACACGATTCGACGGACCATCGCCCTTCTGACAGTCCGTGTCGGCCGATCCACGGCGATCGAGCGAGACGAGCGCGAGCGCAAAGAACATGTCCTCGAGGACAGACACCCGCGAGAGCGAGCTGCGCAGCGCTCGGATCACGCCTCGAGGCCGAGCACCGCGCGTCCGAGTTCGTGAGCAGCGCCGGTCGCCGCGAGGCTCGCAGGCGTCGCCAGCGAGCGGAAGGCTCGCTCATGGAAGCGCTCTTGCGGCAAGATCCTGGCGAACACCTCGCGGACGTCCGGCGGCGCCGCCGCGTCGCCGGCGATGACCTCGATCCGCTCGAGTCGCATCGCCTCCGCGTGCGCCCCGACGGCGCAGCCGGTCTCGAGGTCGGCGACGCCGGGCAGCGTCTGCTTCCAGTAACGGGCCTCGGGCGCGCCGACGAGCGCCGGCGCCAGACCGCGCGCCCGCAACAATTCGCCCACCCACGCGGCGTGGTCGCGCTCTTGCCCGGCGATCACCGTGAGCAGACGGTGAGCGCGGCTGCCCGGCATGGCGTGGGCGTCGCGCAGGTCGAGGATCCGCCGCGCGGCCGTGACCTCGCCGCGGTACTGCGCGAACAACCAGGCGTGGAGGCGCGAGGGGTCGGTCCGGGTCTCGGCCCACCAGACGGCCGAGCTGCGAGGGGCTGAAGCGGCGACGTGCATGCCCGAAGGGTGGCCCCGCGAACTATCGGCGTCGACTAGAATGCGTCGATATGTCATCGGTCGTGCCGATACTCGAGGGCGAGCTGCTGCGCGCGTTCGTGGCCTTCGCCGACGCCCTCAACTTCACCCACGCGGCGAGGATCGTCGGCCTGTCGCAGCCGGCCCTGTTCGAGCGGATCGCCCGCCTCGGCCAGGAGGTGGGCGCGTCGCTGTACGAGCGCGAGGGCCGGCAGCTGCGGCTCACCGAGGCCGGCGTGCGCGTGGCGGCCTTCGCCCGCGAGGAGCTGGCGCGCACACAGACCTTCCTCGCCGAGCTGCGCGGCGAGGCCCGCCGCGAGCGCGTCGTCCTGGCGGCCGGCGAAGGCGCGTACCTCTACTTGCTCGGCCCGAGCTTGCGGGCCTTCACCCGCGAGGAGCCCGACGCGACGCTGTGCCCGCTCACCCGCGGCGGCCCCGATGCCGCCGAGGCGGTGCGCGAGGGCGCGGCCCACCTCGCCGTCGCTGTCGTCGATCTGGTGCCCGAGGAGCTCGTCGCCCGCGATCTCGTGCGCACGCCGCTGTGCGTGGCGATGGCGGCCAGCCACCGCCTGGCCCGGCGCCGCCGCGTGCGCCTGGCCGACCTCGCGGGCGAACGCCTCGTCCTCGCGCCGCAGGGGCAGTCGCACCGCGCCTTCGTCGGCCGCGCGCTGGCCGGCCTGCCGGGCGCCACCGCGCCGCCGATCGAGGCCGACGGCTGGCCGTTGATGCTGCACCTCGCGGGCCTCGGCCTCGGCGTCGCCATCGTCAACGGCGTCTGCGACCTGCCGCGCGGCGCAGTCGCCCGCCCGGTGCCCGAGCTCGGCCACGTGACGTACCGGCTCATGTGGCGCCGCGGCGCCAGCTTGCCGCCCGCGGCGTCGCGGCTGCGCGAACGGCTGGCCGCGCTCGAGGGTCGCCCCGCGTCGCGCGCCGCGAGACCGACGTGAACGTCCCCGCCGGCCCCCAGCCCGGCGCCGCACCACACGCTACACTGCGCCCCGATGTCCGACTCCACCGCCAGCGCTCCCCGCGACGTCGACGTGGTCATCGTCGGCGCCGGCTTCTCCGGCCTGTGCATGGCGATCCAGCTGCGCCGCGTCGGCATCACCGACTTCGTCGTGCTCGAGAAGGCAGGCCGCGTCGGCGGCACGTGGCGCGACAACACGTACCCCGGGGCAGCCTGCGACATCCCCTCGCACCTGTACTCGTTCTCGTTCGAGCAGAACCCGGACTGGACGCGGGCCTTCCCGCTGCAGTCGGAGATCCAGCAATACCTCGAGCGCTGCGCGGACAAGTACGACGTCCGTCGTCACATCCGCTTCGGCGCCGAGGTCGAGCACGCCGCGTTCGACCGCGCCGCCGGGCGCTGGCACGTGCGCACCCGCGGGGGCGAACGCTTCTCCGCCCGCGCCCTGGTGCTCGGCAACGGGGCGCTGCACCTGCCCGCCTACCCCGACCTGCCGGGGCTCGAGACCTTCGCGGGCAAGACGTTCCACTCGGCCCGCTGGGACCACGACTACGATCTGTCCCAAAAGACAGTCGCCGTCATCGGCACCGGCGCGAGCGCGATCCAGTTCGTGCCGCAGATCGCCCCGGTCGTGCGGCGCCTGCACCTGTTCCAGCGCACCCCGGCGTGGATCGTGCCCAAGCCCGACCACGCGATCGGCGAGCTCGCGCGCCGCGTCTACGCGCGCGTGCCAGCGCTGCAGCGGCTGGTGCGGAGCGGCCTCTACTGGCAGCACGAGGCGCGCGCGCTGGCCTTCCTGCGCCCGCGACTGATGCGCCTGGTCGAGCCGCTGGCGCGCCGGCACCTCCAGCAACAGGTCGGCGATCCGCAGCTGCGCGCCCGCCTGGCGCCGGACTACCGCATGGGCTGCAAGCGCGTCCTGATCTCCAACGACTTCTACCCGGCGCTGACGCGGCCCAACGTCGAGCTCGTCACCGACGCGATCGAGCGCGTCGAGCCGACCGGCGTGCGCACGCGGGACGGGGTGCTGCGCGAGGTCGACGCCATCGTCCTCGGCACCGGCTTCCGCGCCACCGACTACCTGTCCGCGATCGAGATCGTCGGCGCCGACGGCCAGGAGCTGAACGAGCGCTGGCGCGGCGCGCCCGAGACGTACCTCGGCATCACGGTGTCGGGCTTCCCGAACCTCTACCTGCTGATGGGCCCGGGCACCGGCCTCGGTCACAACTCGATGATCTTCATGATCGAGGCCCAGGTCCGCTACGCGCTGCAGTGCATCACCACCCTGCGCGACCGCAACCTGCGCGCGCTCGACGTCCGCCCCGAGGTCCAGAGCGCCTTCGCCAGCGAGCTCTACGAGCAGCTCGGGCGCACCGTGTGGTCGTCGGGCTGCAAGAGCTGGTACCAGACGGCCGACGGGCGAGCCGCCGCGTTGTGGCCTGGCTTTACGGTCAGCTACTGGCTGCGCACCCGGCAGCTCGATCTGCGCGACTACCAGCCCGTCGCCTGAGTCGGCGTTGCGCGCGCCGGGTGATCGGCTACGGTGAGGCATGCAGCTCCACCGCGGCCGCCTGATCGATCACATCCACCTCGTCGTCGCAGACCTCCCCGCGGCCAAGCGCTTCTACGCCGCGGTGCTCGGCGCCCTCGGCATCCCGCGCGGCGGCGAGGCCGACGACCACGTGTGGTACGACGAGCTCTTCATCTCCAGCGCCGAGAGCAAGGCCGCCCTGGGCCAGCTGACCGGCCGGGTCCACCTCGCGTTCCAGGCCCCCGACCGCGGCGCGGTCGAGCGCTTCCACACCGCCGGCCTGGCCGCGGGCGGCCGCGACAACGGCACCCCGGGCGAGCGCCCCTACCACCCCGGCTACTTCGCCGCGTTCCTCCTCGACCCCGAGGGCAACAACGTCGAGGCCGTCTTCCACGGCCCCGCCAAGTTCTCCGCCCGCTCGGTCGTCATCGACTTCTGAGATTCTTATAAAATGGGCATGTCGTGAAGGACATGTCCTCGCTCACGTGTCGTGGAGGACATGCCCTTGCGCGCATGTCCCCGGGCCATGCGTCGGCGACCGGCCACGGCCGCCGCCGCGCAGATCGTCCGGACTTCGCTCTCGCCGTCGGCGCTGAGCGGCGGCGGGGCTGCTCGCCGTTCAGCGTCGGCGGCGACCTCTTGCCAGCAGACCCAGCCCCGCGAGCGCGAGCAGGCCCCCGCCCGGCCCGCCGTCGCTGCGGCAGCCGCAGCCGGCGGCGTCGTTCTGCCCGCCGCCGCCGGTGGCAGAGTCGGGCCCGCTGCTGCCCGAGCTGTCGGTGTCCGTATCGCTGGCGCTGGTCGTCGGCGCGCCCTCGGGGAAGCGGGGCCAGCCGTGGGCCAGGTTCCACTCCTCGATCTTCTTGTTGATCGCGGCCGTGTTGTTGACGAGGTGCATCGGCTTGCCCTTGAGGGCGACCTGCTGGACCTCCTCGGCCCACCACATCTCGCCGATGAAGTCCGGCCAGGGCCCGCCGCCCGGCACGAAGATCTCGCGCTCGTCGGGCAGCGTGACCACGCTGTTGCCGTCGCACAGGTTGTACTCGGTGGCCGAGCGGAAGCTCGGCACCTCCGGCAGGTCCGGGTTGATGTGGAAGATCGGGTCCGCGATCATCTCGTTGGGCGAGATGACCGTGTACATGCGCGTCAGGTACGGGTAGGTGTCGATCAGCTCCTGCGCGCGCTCGCCGGGGGCGATGATCCGGCTGTCGAGCGCCTGCGCGAACGCGCTGCCGTCGCCCCACGCCATCGCGTCGATCTGGTCGGCGTAGGCCGGCAGGTTGGCGTAGAACTCCTCCGCCGACAGGCCGTCGGGCACCGGCAGGAAGTCGTTGAGAAGGCTCTCGACCAGCGGGTGGTTGTAGAAGCAGAAGTCGGCGCCGAAGCAGTTGGCCAGGCCCTGATCGTTGAGCGTGCTTACGACCTGTTCGGGCGGCAGACCGACGAACGCCGACTCGTTCCACGACGTGCTGTAGAAGTTGAACGCGAACGGCTGGACCACGCTCGACGGCCCGGCGTACTCGGTCACGAACGCCAGGCCCTCGGCCTCGAGGTCGTCGACCGCCTTGGTGATGACGTCCTTGTAGTTGGCCGCGAATTGCAGCCAGTCGATCTTCAGCGGGTTGACGAGGACGTGGCGGTAGTTGGTCGGCGCCGCGCGGCTATTGCCGAGCACGAACACGCGGATGTCCATGTTCTCGATCGACGCGAACCGCGTCAGCCGCAGCGGGAAGCAGTTCTCGTTCGACGGGTAGCGCAGCACGATCGGGTGCACGTCGCCGCCGTCCGACCCGGCCGCCAGCTTGAGCGCGACGATCACCTGGCCCTCGTCGAGGTACTGCTGCAGCACCATCTCCGAGCCGTCGATCCACTGATAGTCGTTGTCGATCAGCCACTGCTTGATCGGCTCGATCGTCTGATCTTGCAGCACCACGATCTCGAACGCGCCCGCGGTGGTCTTGAACACCACCGGGTCCTCGCCGCCGCTGTCGTTGCCCTCGGTGCCGGTGCCGCCGTCGCCGCTGCTGAGGCCCGGGTCGCCGTTGCTCGCGCTCGAGAGGCCGCCGGAGATGCCGTCCTCGCCGCACACCTCGAAGGTCTGCTGCAGCTGATACGTCGGCACCGACGAGTTCAGCAGCGCGTCGAACAGCGGCTGCGAGCCGACCTCGAACTCCGGGATCTGGGCGATCGGGATCAGCCACGCGAACTTCTGCGCGTTGGTGTTGGGGTCGATGCTGATCTGGATGTGGACCTCGACCTCGTTCTGATTGAGGACGAAGAGCACGTTCTCGCCGTCCTGATTGACGGGCATCGAGTTCGGCAGGCCGCCGTCGCAGAACACGCCGCCGCACGCCTCGGCCGCCTGCGGCGTCGCCCAAGTCCCGACCGCGCCGAGGACCACACACGCGCCGAGGATCCGGCTCCAACAATTCCAATTAAGGCTTCGCATTACGGACACTCCCGCTCGCCAGGTTCGCTGGTAAAAGCCCCGCACCGGGGCAGTCGCCCGGGGGGGCGACAAGTCAGCGGAAATCAGGCTGAACCACTTCGCGCCGATGCACCACGCCGGGCGCGGGCCCTTCGCTCACGACATCGCTGACGAACAGCGTTACTGGAGCCCAGCCTCGCGCCCCACAAACGCCGACGACGCGCACCCCGGAGCTCTCCGGCATGCGCGTCGTCGCGGTTTCCGGCCGGGTCGCCCGGCGCGGCTCAGTTCTGGCGCTGCCGCGGCGGGGGCAGGCTGTCGAGGATCCGCTTGAACTCCGGGTGGTCCGGGATCATCTGCAGCGCCGCGCCGCAGACCTGGCGCGCCTCGTCGAACATGTTGGCGTCGCGCATCGCCGAGGCCAGGTTGACGACCGGCTCGATCTCGCGCGGGTTGATCGCCACGACCGCGCGCAGGTGCTCGACGGCCTCGCGCGCGCGGCCCTGCTTGCGCAGGATCGCCGCCATGAGGTTGCGGATCTCCGCGTCGTTCGGGCGCAGGCGGACCGCGTCGTTGAGGTGCGACAGCGCCGAGGCGTCGCCCTCGCTGTCGCGCACGGCCAGCGCGAGCATCAGGTGCGGCTGCCAGTAGCGCGGGTCACGGCCGATCATCTCGCGCAGGAACTTGGCCGCGGCCAGGTGCTTCTGCGGGTCGCCGCTGCGCACGTAGTCGATGGCCTGGTCGTAGCGGTCCTCGAAGCTGTCGACCTCGAGGGTGAGGATCGCCCGGCGGGCGAACGCGTCGTCGTCGAGGCTGCGGCGCTGCAGCTTGAGGATCGCGTCGAGGTACGGGCGGGCGCGGGCCGGCTCGTCGCCCTCGAGGTACATGCTGGCGACGTAGCGCAGCACGGTCGCGTTCTCGGCGTGCTTCTCGGCGGCGCGCAGCATCAGCACGGTCGCCTTCTCGAGCTTCTCCTCCTCGTGGAGGTCGAGCAGGATGTCGAGCGTGCTCTTGTGGATCGACGGCTGCTCGATGGCCTGGGCCAGCAGCGCGAGCGCCTCGTCGCGGTCCTCCTGGATCTTCTTCGGGTCCTCCGCGGTGGTCTCCCACAGCACGTTGGCGAGGTCGCCGTAGGCGCTGGGGACCTTGCCCTCCTCGACGGCGCGGCGGAGGAACGGCTCGGCCTCGTCGAACTGGTCGTTCTCGATCAGCAGGCTGCCGAGCTGGGCCATCACCACCGGGCCCTCGTTGCCGTTCTCGACCGCGAACTGGGCCACCTTGAGCGCGTTCTCGAGGTCGCCGGCGGCGCGCAGGGTGTCGACGAAGCCGGCCGCGACCGCGGCGTTCTGCGGGCCGAGGTTGATCGCCTGCTGGAACGCCTGCACCGCCGAGCCGAGGTCGCCGACGCGGCGCAGCACCAGCGCGAGGTGGTGCCACGCGCCCTGGTCGTTCTTGCGCTTCTGCGCGGCGATCGACAGCGCCTGCACCGACAGCGGGATGGCGGCCTGGTCGGGCTGCCCGGCGATGAGGATGTCGGTCATCGCGTGCAGCGCCTGCATCGTCACGTCCATCTCGGGCGCGCGGCCGAGGGCGTCCATCAGCGGCGACAGCAGCTGGTCCGAGGTGGTCGGCACGCAGCGGCCCTGGAGCGCGCTGAGGTTGCCGAGGCCGACCAGGAACGAGATGATCGCCTGCACGTTGGCGGTGCCGAACGCGTCCTGCCAGGTCGGCTTGGCCACCGACTTGCCGAGCGCGCCGGCGATCTTCTGCGTCAGCACGAACACCTCGCCGGGCAGCTGATCGGCGGTGGTCTCGGCGGTGAAGGTGTCGACGGTCTCGAGCGCGGGCCCCGGCTTGATGGCGACCAGGCGGGCGGTGAGCGTGACCTTGTCTTCCTGGGCGAACATGTCGGTCGCCAGGCCGAACTTGGCGTTGGCGAACCGGCCAATGCCCTCGAGCGCGCGGTCGTCGGTCCACGGCTCGCGGAAGATCATCAGCGCCGGCGCGCGGCGGCCGTTCTGCTCCTGGATGGCCGTGAACACCGGCGCGGCGGCCCGGACCCCGGCCTCGGCCAGCTCCTGGGCCCAGAAGCGCTGGATGCCCATGCCGAGCGGCGCGCCCTTGCCCTCGTTGGTGCACGAGACCGGCAGCGTGACGAGCTCGATCGCCTGGGCCGCCTCCTGGATCTCCTCCTCCGAGGCTGCGCCCTCCTCCTCGTCGCCCTCCTCGAACATCAGCTCGCCGGGCTCGAGGTCGCCTTCGGTGTCGTCGTAATCAGGGTCTTTGGGGTCGCCGGACATGAGGCGCGAAGCCTGCCAAACCCGCACCGGGCGCGCAAGGCTGGTACCCTGGGGGTGGTGGTCACGGCGACACCAGGCGGGGGAGTGAAGTCACAAGCCACGGCCCCGCGCGCGCCCGCGGGCCCGGGCGTCCGCGGGCTGACCGGCGCGGCGGCCCTGGTCGTCGCGTGGCTGGCCGCTTGCGGCCCGCCCACGGTCGACGCGCGCGCGCTGTGGATCGCGTCGGAGCGCGACAAGGGGGGCGCTCGCACCCTGGCGATCTACGACGCCGGCCGCTTCGTCGAGCGCGAGCTCCTGCCCGCCGCTCCCGGGCCCGAGGCCGACGTCCAGCCGCTGGTCGTCGAGCTCGACCCGCGCGGCCAGGGCGCGCTGATCCGGGCCGGCGACGGCGGCTGGCAACATGAACTCGGGGACAGCTTCGGCACCCTCCGCGCCGGCTACGTCGACCTCGTCGGCGAGCGCACCCTGCCGCTCGCCCTGCCCGCCCGCCTCGCCCCCGACGCCACCGGCTTCGCCCCCGCCGGCGGCGCGCTGTGGTGGACCGCCGGCTGCCCGGCCGAGCTGCAGCTGGTGCCGCTGTCGCCGCGCGTCGCGACCCCGACCGCCGGCGAGCCGCCCGCTGTCGTGCCGCTCGCCTGGCCGCTGCCGGCCGGCTGCGCCGAGGTCTGGGGGCCGTGGGCGCCCCCGACGCCCCGGTCGTGTTCGTCCTCCAAGGTGTCCCCGAGGACGGGTTCTTGCGGCCAGGTCCCAACGGACATGTCCTTGCGCTCAGGTACCCGCGGCCCAACGAGGGCTACGACGCCGCGCCCACGCTGACCGAGCTCGGCGCGGCCCGGCTCCCCGACGTCCCGCTGGCGCGGACCCAGCGGGTGCGCTGCGCCGGTCCCGGTCCGAGCTGCGGGCTCGCGGCGGTCGACCCCGACGGCAGCGCGCTGAGCGTGGGCGGGGCCGACGGCAGCTGCCGCGTGTGGCGCTGGGCCGTCGGCGAGCCCGAGGCGGCGTGCGCGGTCGCGGCCGACGCCCCCGAGTGGACCGACCCCTCGCGCCTGATCGCCGCAATCTCGCCGCGCCACTACGTGTTCCGCGACGGCCTGGTGGTCCGCCGCTACGACCACACCACCGGCGAGAACGACGGCCGGCCGCTGATCGGCGACACCGGCGAGCTGTTCACCCGCGCCAGCGCCGACGGCCGCGCCCTGCTGTTCGTCACCACCCGCGGCGCCGCCATGCGCGTCGACGAGGCCCGCCTCGAGCTGCTGAGCGCGGAGCAGTCCCCCTGCGTCGGCGGCCAGCCGCCGGTCGCCTCGCCGAGCGCCCGCTTCGCCGCCTGGACCTGCGTCAGCGACACCCAGGACGTCGGCGGCCTGACCGCCGGTGAGATCGTGCGCGTCTCGTCGGCCGGCATGGAGCGGTTCCAGGGCGTGCCGATGTGGGCCCTGGCGATCGACGACGACGGCGACCTCCTGCTCCACAGCCGCGACGACCAGGACTTCAGCCTCGAGCTGCTGCCGCCCGCCGCCCCGCGCAACCTCTACGTGCTGACGGCCGACGGCGAGCTCGCCCGCGTCGACGCGCTCGAGCCCGACCCCGAGCTGATGCGCGGCACCGGCCCCGCCGTGTTCCGCTGGATCGCCGCGCAGGCGCTCTGACGCGAAGAGAATGCCCTGAAGGACATGTTTCTGAGAGCATGACCTCGCGGCCATGTCGTCCAAGACATGCGTCGCCGCGCGTCGTGAACGCCGATGCGGCAGCAGGTCAGCCCGAGAGGAGCGACCCATGAGCGCCGGACATGCCCTCCAAGACATGCGACGCCGCGCGTCGTGAACTCCAGTGCGGCAGCGGGTCCGCTCGTGAGAGCGTGAGCGACCCATGAGCGCCGGACATGTCCTCCAAGACATGCGACGCCGCGCGTCGTGAACTCCGGTGCGACGGCCTGTCGGCCCGAGGCAGCGCGAGCGACCGAGGGCCGAGAGCGGCCCTCGCGGATCGTCCCGCTGCGCCGGCGAGGCCGACGCCCGCCGCGAACGTCGAGTCCGATGTCAGTGCGGCCAGGCCCCGCGGGCCGGCCCGTCGATCGGCGTCGTCGCCTCCGCGCGGCCGATCGCGTGGCCGCGGTGGAACGCGTCGTCGATCAGCAGCGCCATGCGCAGCGCGTCCTCGGTGAAGCAGGCCACCACGTCGGCTGGCACCCCGGCGTCGCGGGCGAGGGCGAACTTCCGCAGCAGCCGGCGCGCGCGGCGGCAGGCCGGTCGGGGCCGGCGCGACGTCGGCGACGACCGCCAGCACCGCGCGCAGCACGTCGGGCGTCACGCCGTCGGCGACGAGGTCCCAGGCGGCGGCCTCGATCCGCTGCAGCTGCTCGGTCGCCGCAGCGTCGAGGCCGCAGCGGCGCACCATCAGCGCCATCAGCGAATTGTCGGGGGTCGAGGGGCGCGGCATGGGACTCCTAGAAGAAGCGGGCGTAGTACTCGACCACCAGCTGGACATCGAGCTCGAACGGGGCCCCGTCGCCGCGCGGGGTGCCGACCATCTTCACCCGGCGGTGCGGCAGGTCGCACTCGAGCCAGGCGGGCAGCGGGATGCGGGTCGGCGTGGCCACCGCGCGCTGGACGATGTCGAGGTCGACGCTGCGCGGGCGCAGCGTGATCTCGGCGCCGGTGCGCACGCGGAACGACGCGATGTCGACGCGGTGGCCGTCGACGCGGATGTGGCCGTGCGTCACCAGCTGGCGGGCCGCCGGGATCGTCGGCGCCAGGCCGGCGCGGAACACCACGTTGTCGAGGCGGCGCTCGAGGTACTCGAGCAGCACCTCGCCGGTCACCCCCTTCGCCGCGATCGCCTCGGCGAACAGGCGCCGCATCTGCCGCTCGGTGACGCCGTAGTTGAAGCAGAGCTTCTGCTTCTCCGCGAGCTGCATGCCGTAGGCCGAGGGCCGCTTGCGCCGCGCCTGCCCGTGCTGTCCGGGTGGATAGGGCCGCTTCTCGCGCGACTTGGCGGTCAACCCCGGGAGGTCGACGTCGAGGCGGCGGAGGATGCGGAGACGAGGTCCGGTGTAACGACTCATGGTGCGCTTCCGAGCGAGAGGCAAACTGATATCAATTTTCAAAATCACATGTCAAGTCCCCGCGATGACCCTGTGGGGGGCGGTTTGAAACGAAGGCTCAAGAAATTAACTTTGATTTCCATTTTCAAAATGTGTTACCGACAAGCCTGGACCGACCGCCTCGCGGTGTCATCGGCCTGGAGCTGCATGTCCGCCTCGACCGTCCTCCGCTCGCTCGTCCTCGCCCTCGCGCTGGTCCCGGCCTGTGCTGTCCCCGGGGACAGCCCGGCGCCCGCGGCCGCGCAGGTCACCGCCCCGCAGCGGATCGTCACTCTCGGCAGCTCGATCACCGAGGCCGTGTTCGCGCTCGGGGCCGGCGATCGCGTCGTCGGCGTCGACCTCTCGAGCCTCTATCCCGAGAGCGCCGCCGCCCTCCCGCGCGTCGGCTACTACCGCCAGTTCTCCGCCGAGGGCGTGCTCGGCCTGCGCCCCGACCTCGTGCTCGCCAGCAGCGAAGCCGGTCCGGCCACCGCGCTCGAGCAGGTCCGCAACGCCGGCGTCCGCCTCGAGCTGGTGCCGGCGGGCGAGAACCTCGACGCCGCCCGCGGCAACATCACCGCCGCGGCCGCCGCGATCGGTCGGCCGGAGGCGGCGGCCGAGGTGCTCGCCGCGCTCGCGGCCGACCTCGCCGAGGCCGATCGGCTGCGCGCTCGCGTCACCTCGCGCCCGCGCGTCCTGTTCATCTACGCCCGCGGACCGGGCCGTCTGCTCGTCGCCGGCCGCGAGACCACCGGCGCCGAGCTGGTGCGCCTGGCCGCCGCCGACAACGCCGGCGACGCCCTGACCGGCATGCGCCCGTGGAGCGCCGAGGCGGTCGTCGCCGCCGCCCCCGAATTCGTGGTCCTGCCGTCGCGCGGTCTCGAGAGCCTCGGCGGCGTCCCGGGCCTGCTCGCCCTGCCCGGCCTGGCCGAGACCCCCGCCGGCCGTGCCCAGCGCGTCGTCACCGTCGACGACCTCAAGCTGCTCGGCTTCGGCCCTCGCGTCGGCCAGGGCGTCCGCGAGCTGCTGGTGGCCCTGCACCCCGAGCTCGGCGAGGGAGCCGCCCCGTGAGGCCTGTCCGATCGCACATGTCCTCGAAGGCAGAGCCGCCTGTCCGCTCGCGCATGCTCTCAAGAGCAGCGCAACCTGTCCGCTCGCGCATGCTCTCAAGAGCAGCGCAACCTGTCCGAGCGCGCATGTCCCCGCAGGCAGGACGCGTCCTGGCCCGCCCGCACGTGACGCCCGCGTCCGTCGACGCCGAGTCCCGGCGTCCCCGCCCATCCCCGTGCGACCCCCCAGCCCCTCGCCCGCACTGCGCGCACGTGACTCCGGCGTCCGGCACCTCCGAGTCCCGGCGTCCCTGCCCGTCCCCGGGCGACTCGACCACGCCCCGTCCGTCCCGCCCAGGAGCCGCCTTTTGATCCCGGTCCAGGCGAGCATGCCCGCCGGGACGGTCCGACGCGTCCGCCCAGTCCTGCTGGGCCTCGCCGTCCTCGTCGTCCTCGGCGTCCTGCTCGAGCTGGCCGTCGGCGCCGCCGCGCTCGACCTGCCGCGGGCGGTCGCCTGCCTGGTCGCCCCCGATCCGACCTGCGACCCGAGCGACCACTACATCCTCACCGCCCTGCGCCTGCCGCGGGCCATCGGCGCGGTCGTCGTCGGCGCCGGCCTCGCGGTGGCCGGCTGCGCCATGCAGGGCCTGTTTCGCAACCCGCTGGCCGACCCGACCCTCGTCGGCGTCAGCAGCGGCGCCGCGCTCGGGTCCGGCCTGGCGATCGTCTTCGGCCGCGTCCTCCCGGTCCTGCCCGGCGGCTTCACCCAGCCGGTCCTCGCCTTCGCCGGCGGCCTCATGGCCACCTGGCTCGTCCACGCCCTCGCACGCGTGCGCGGTCAGACCTCCATGGTCGGCCTGCTGCTCGCCGGCATCGCCGTCACCGCCCTCGCCGGCTCCGCGCTCGGCCTGCTCAGCTACCTCTCCGACGACCGCCAGCTGCGCGACCTCAGCCTGTGGCTGCTCGGCGGCCTCGGCGGCATCACCCGCGAGGTCGCCCTCATCCTCGTCCCCCTGGTGGCCCTGAGCGGCGGCCTGCTGTGGCGCCGCGCCCGCGACCTCGACGCCCTCCTCCTCGGCGAATCCGAGGCCTTCCACCTCGGCGTCGACGTCGAGCGCCTGCGCCGGCGCGTGATCACCGAGGTCGCCCTCGCCGTGGGCGTCTGCGTCGCCTTCACCGGCATCATCGGCTTCGTCGGCCTGGTCGTCCCGCACCTGCTGCGCGGCCTCGTCGGCCCGCGCCACCGCGTCCTGGTCCCCGCCGCCGCGCTCGGCGGCGCCGGCCTGCTGCTGTTCGCCGACGCCGCCGCCCGCACCATGCTCGCCCCCGCCGAGCTCCCGGTCGGGATCCTGACCTCCCTCCTCGGCGCTCCGGTGTTCCTCACCCTGCTCGCCCGTGTGCGCGCCACGGAGCTCGTGTAATGGTTTCTATAAATAAAGCTATATCAATGACATGGATAGACATCATTGATGTATCGAGCGAAGCCACGCCAGGGCTCGACAGGGCGCCCCGACCTGTCCTGAACGCCATATCTCCCTGTCGCCCTCGCGCCGCGATTGCAGGCCAAGCCGGAACGCCGCACGGCCTGCCCTGCGAGCCGGCTCGCAGGGAGCTCCCGGCAAACCTGTCGAGACTGGCCGCGACAGCGGCCCAGCCAGGCCCAGGCCGACGCGCGCTCCCTCTCGCGGACGACCTCCTGCGCGGCCCCGGCGGACGCCATCCCTGGGCCGCAGCTCGTCGGACGGCTCTTTCTCGAGTCGCCCCGTCAGGCGATCGGACCCGGCCTCGGGAGCCCGTCCCGCTCGGCGGTCGTGTCCCATCCGCGCTCCAGCGGCCGCAAACCCGCCCGAACAGCAGCCACGCGCAAACAGCTCCCGCCGCACGGAGACCCGCAGGCGTCGTCCCGTTCGGAGCTCCGCCCAGCCGCTCGCTCGCGCACTCGCCCCCGGCCGTCACAACCGACCGCTCGACGACGGTCGCCGCACCGATCAGGCTCGAAAAAGCATCGCATGGGCAAGCACTTCGGCGCTCATCTCTCAACCACCACAGCATACTCCCGGCGAGCCGACCTGTCCCGAGAGCCATCCACCCTTCCAGCGCACCGCGAGGCCCGGCATGAGCCTCGAGGCCACGCGGGTCCGCGTCGACGTCCGGGGCGCCGTCTTGCTGCGCGACCTCTCGCTCGTCGCCGAGTGCGCGCGGGTGCTCGCCGTCGTCGGCCCGAGCGGCGCGGGCAAGTCGACCCTGCTGCGCGTCTGGGCGGGTGAGCAGGCCGCGAGCGCCGGCGACCTCCGCTTCGACGGCTGCCCGCTCGGCCAGCTTCCCCGGCGCCCTCGCGCGCCTGCGGGCCGTCCTGCCGCAGGCCACCGCCCTGCGCTTCCCGCTCACCGCCCTCGAGGTCGCCACCCTCGGGCGGCTCCCGCACCCTGGCCGCGGCGAGACGCGACGCGACCGCGACATCGCCTGGGCCGCCCTCGAGCTGGCCGAGGTCGCCCACCTCGCCGACCGCCTCGCCCCGACCCTCTCCGGCGGCGAGCAGCAGCGCGTCCACCTGGCCCGGGTGCTCGCCCAGATCTGGGAGCCCACCCCCGAGCACCCGCGCCGCTACCTCCTGCTCGACGAGCCGACCGCCAACCTCGACCCCGGCCACGCCGTCCGGATCCTCGCGCGCCTGCGCCAGTTCGTGCGCGCCACCGACACCGCCCTGGTCCTCGTCCTCCACGACCTCGGCGCCGCCAGCCAGTGCGCCGACGACCTCGCCCTCCTGCACGCCGGCCGCTGCGTCGCCCACGGCGACCCTGCCGCCGTCCTCACCCCGGAGCGCCTTCACGACTGCTTCGGCGCCCGCTTCGACCTCGTGCCCGCCCCGGCAGGCCGCGGCTTCGCCGTCCTCCCGCGCCCCCCGACGACCTCCAATGCTGACCGCCGACCTGCCTCGAAGGCCAGCCTCAGGTCGCCGCGGTCCCCGCCCTCACTCCCACCCGCGAGTTCCGCGCACATGTCCCTCACAACCTGTCCCAAGATTCACCTCATCCTCTTCGCCCTGCTCACCGCCTGCGGCGACTCCGGGCAGGGTCCCATGTCCGACAGCGAAGCCACGACCGGCGGCGATGCCACGACCGGCAACGATGCCACCTCCGGCACCGCTGCCGATCCCGGCACCGGCGGCGACCCCATGACCACGGCCGAGCCCGGCACCACTGACGGCCCCGACGAGCCCTCGGACGCCTGCCCGCTCGTCGAAGTCCCCTGCATCGACGCCGCGATCCAGGACCTCTCCTTGCAGGACGACAAGGTCAGCGACGCCGAGGTCACGAGCGCGCAGGACGGCCCCGACTGGGTCTCGCGGATCGACGCCTCCGCCGGCGGGACCATGGCCGCCGCCATGAACCCCTGGGTCTACCTCCGCTTCACCGACGTCGGCCTCGAGCGGGTCGACCTCGACGACGTCGCCGCGCTCGAGAGCGGCGCGTGGGACATCGCCGCCAAGCGCTACGGCATCCGCGTCAACAGCGGCAGCTCGGGCCCCTCGTGCGTCACGGTCGCCATGCCCGCCGGCGACTACGCCGACCTCGACGCCGCCCCGCCCGACGCCGAGTTCGCGCCGGAGGCTTACTACGACGACGCCTGCCTCCTTCAGGAGGACGGCTCCGGCCTGCCCGGCAGCCCTGCCTACCGCATGGCCGGCTGGTGGGGCTACACCGGCTGCGTCACCACCACCGGCTTCCCCTACGCCCTCCGCCTCGCCGACGGCCGCGCCGTCAAGCTGGTGATCGAGGCCTACTACGAGGCCGGCCAGGACGACTGCAACGACAACGGCACCATGGGCACCGGCCCCGCGCGCATGACCTGGCGCTGGAGCTTCCTCCCGTGAACCCTCGCAGCTCCGCACAACCCGACGTCGATCGCGTCGTCGGCGACCGCGAGGTCCCGGGCATCGACCCGGCGACCGGCCCCGCCCTCACCTCCGCCATCGACGCCACGGGCACCGCCCTCGCCACCGGAATCGACCTCGCCACCGGAATCGACCTCGCCACCGGAATCGACCTCGCCACCGGCCCCGCTCTCTCGCACGGGCGGCCGCCCTTGCGATGCGCATCCGGCCTCGTCCACCTCGCCGCGCTCGCGGCGGCGATCATGCTCCCCGGCCTCGCGCGCGCCGAGCGGCCGACCGAGGGCGGCCTCTGGCCATATGACCCGAAGGACATCCTCGCCACCCACGATCACCCGGGCGGCGGCCTGCGCGTCCACTACAGCGTCGACGGGCCGAGCGTCGTCCCGCTCGCCGACCTCGACGCCGACGGCGTCCCCGACTACGTCACCCGCGTCGCCGAAACCGCCGCCGAAGTACTCGCCCTCTACCGCGACGTCTTCGCCCTCCGCCCTCCGCGGACCGAGGCCGAGCACGACCTCGGCCCGCTCGGTGGCAGCGACGCCCTCGACATCTACCTCGTCGACTTCGCCGGCGCCGCCGACGGTCACTTCGGTCACGACGCCTGCGACCCCGACGCCTGCGCCGGCCATCTCCTGCTCGAGAACGACTTCGCCGGCTACGCCTACGCCGACCTCGCCGAGGCCGTCGACACCGTCGTCAGCCACGAGCTGTTCCACGCCGTCCAGGCCGCCTACGTCGTCGACCTCCCGGTGTGGTTCTCCGAGGGCACCGCGGTGTGGGCCGAGCGGGCCTATCGCCCCGGCTCGCGCGACTTCCTGCGCCTGTGCGACGCCTACCTCGCCGACACCGGCCGCTCCCTCTTCAAACCGCCCGCCGGCCCCGTCCCCGCCTTCGCCTACGGCACCGCCCTGTGGTGGGACTTCCTGATCGACCGCCACGGCCCCGACCTCGTCGACGCCCTCCTGCAGCTCGGCGAGGCCCCCGATCTGCCTGTCGCCCTCGCCGAGCTCCTGCGCGAGCGCAGCGACGACCTGCGCCTCGCCTGGCTCGAGTTCAGCGCCTGGAACCTCGCCACCGGCCCGCGCGCCGGCGCCCGCGACAGCTACCCCTACGCCGGACAGCTCGCCGGCGTCACCGCCGAGCAGGACGCCTCGCCGCTCGCCGACGACGATCGCTTCTTCTCGCTGACCGCCCGCTACTACCGCCTCGATCACCCCGGCGGCCCGCTGTGGTTCGGCCTCGCCGCGCCCGCGCCGGGCCTCGAGTTCGCCCTGCAGGCCGTCGCCGGCGGCGCCGCGGACGGTCCGGTCGAGCCGCCGCAGCTCGCCTGGGACGGCGCCGATCCCGAGCCGCGGATCCTCGCCGACCTGCCCCCCGGCGGCTACTGGCTGGCCGTCGTCAATCCTGTCCTCTCGGACATGTCGATCCAGGCCCACCTGTGCGCCGCCGCCACCCGCGACGCCCTCGCCTGCGTCGACTCGCTGCCCGCCCCCGAGGCCACCGGCGCCGCGGACACCGGCGACACCACCGCCGACGCCGACGCCAGCGACACCGACACCGACGCCAGCGACACCACCACCGACGACCGGACCCTGTGGACAGCGACAGCTGCGGCGGCTGCCGCACCGGCAGCCCCGGCCTCGCGGGCCTGCTCTTCCTGCTCCGGCGCCGGCGCCGGAACGTCCCCGCGCGCATGCCCTGAGCCCCCTCGAGCTGCTGCCGCGAATACATGTCCCCAAGAACATGTCTTGAAAGACACCCAAGTTCGAGCCCGCCACCACCACGCGAAGACACCCCAGGCTTCAGCGCATCCAGCCGTCGAGCTCCCGCATCGCGCTGCATCTCGCGCCGGCCTATCTTTTAAAACATGTCCTGAGCGCCATCTCGCCGCGACGGCCTTCGCTCTGGAGGTTTTCCGAGGCCCGAGATCCCCGCATTCCTGGCCGCGCGCGCCGAGGTCTGGTTCGGCCGCGCCTGCACCATCCTCGAGACCGAGACCGTCGCCCCGCGCCTGCGTCGCGTCCGCTTCGGCGGCGCCGCCCTGAAGCGCTGCGGCCGGCGGCCCGGGCACGAGGTCGAGGTGCACCGCACCGCCCGGCCTCCTCGCGTCCTCTGGCAGATGCCCTCGCGCCTCGGAGGCTGGCGCCCCGCCTCGCTCGCGCCGCACCCGCGCTCGCCCGAACGACGCCGATCTGCCCGCTCCCGACGAGATCCTCCCCGCGTCTTGCAGCCGGCCGTCGCACGGCGCACTCTGGTCCTGTCGGCCGCGGCCGAGCTGTCCCGATGCACCTGTCCGAACATACAGCTGCCGCCAGCCTCGGCGCCGCGCTCGCTCGCTCCGCGCGGGGCGTCGCCGTCTCCGCGTCCCTCGCCGCCTTGCTCGCCTGCCGCCCGCAGGCGGCCGAATCGAGCGAGCCGCGCAGCCCCCCGCCGCTGTTCGTCGCCACTCCCGACCGCCTCTACACGACCGCCCCGCTGAGCGACGGTCTCGCCTTCGTCCCGGTGACCGAGAAGTCGGTCTCGCGCCGGCCCGGCCAGGTCGCAGTCGCCATCAGCTACCCCGAGGTCGACCTCCCCGACGACGACCGCGAGCGCGAGCTCGCCGCGCTGATCCGCGAAGCCGCCGCTCTCGACGCCTGGACCGACGAACGGCTCGAGGGCAAGGTCGGCACCGTCGAGGTCACCTGCGTCACGCCGCTGGCGACCACGCAGATCGTCAGCCTCGTGTGCGAGCGCATCGACGCCACCGTCGACCCCAAGGCCGCCGACGCCGAGCCCGCACCGCCCGAGCTCGTCGCCCGCACCTTCGCCGTCGACGGCGCCCACGTCGTCGCGCTGACCTGGGCCGACGTCCTGCTGCCCGCCGTGAGTCCGCGCCTCGTCGTCATGGCCGCCCTCGACGGCCACGACGCGCGCGACACCTGGCTCTCGGGGCAGTGCGCCGCCGGCGAGCCCGGCTTCAGCGTGTTCGCCTCGGGCCTCGACATCTGGCCCGACCGGCGCACCCCGGAGTGCCCGCAGCTCACCCTCGATCGCCAGCGGATCGCCCCCTTCGTCGTGCCCAACGGCCTCCTCGCCCGCGTCTTCCGCCTCGGCGGCGCCCCGGCCGAGCCCGTCGATCCTGCAGCCGAAGCCGCCGCCGAGGCCTCCGCCGAACCGGCGCCCTGAGCCGCGCGAGCGTCCTCCGCTCCGCCTCGTCCCGTCGCCGAACCTCTGCTGCCCGGCCTCCGCCGAATCGGCGCCCGGAGCCGCGCGAGCGTCCTCCGCTCCGCCTCGTTCCGTCGCCGAACCTCTGCGGCCCGGACTCCGCCGAACCGGCGCCCTGAGCCGCGCGAGCGTCCTCCGCCCCGCCTCGTCCCGTCGCCGAACCTCTGCGGCCCGGACTCCGCCGAACCGGCGCCCTGAGCCGCGCGAGCGTCCTCCGCCCCGCCTCGTCCCGTCGCCGAACCTCTGCGGCCCGGACTCCGCCGAACCGGCGCCCTGAGCCGCGCGAGCGTCCTCCGCTCCGCCTCGTCCCGTCGCCGAACCTCTGCTGCCCGGACTCCGCCGAACCGGCGCCCGGAGCCGCGCGAGCGTCCTCCGCTCCGCCTCGTCCCGTCGCCGAACCTCTGCTGCCCGGCCTCCGCCGAACCGGCGCCCGGAGCCGCGCGAGCGTCCTCCGCTCCGCCTCGTTCCACCGCTCACCTCTGCCCCCGTGCCGCGGCCAAGCTCTTCGCCCGCGCTCGCGCGCACGAGCCCGCACGCCCGCCGCGCCGGCCCCTGCGCGATGATGCTTGCGCGTGCGCGCGCGAACGCCCACCCTGTCGGCCCGTGACCTCTCCTGGCGCCCACGAGCACGACGCGACGGTTCGGCCTGCCGGCTCCGGCGGGGCGCGTCCGAGCTCGCGCCCGCCGACGCTCCCGACTTCCTCGGCGCCCTGCAGCGGCTCGGCTACCACGCCTTTCGCCCCGGTCAGGCCGAGGCCATCGAGGTCCTCATGCAGCGGCGGCGGCTGCTGCTCGTCGCGCCCACCGGCGGCGGCAAGAGCCTCACCTTTCAGCTCCCGGCCAGCGCCTTGCCGGGCACCACCATCGTCCTCTCGCCGCTGATCGCCCTCATGGCCGACCAGGTGCGGGCCCTCGAGGCGCGCGGCGTCACGGCCACCTTCCTCGCCAGCACCCTGCCCGGGCCCGAGATCAGCGCCCGCCTCGGCGCCATGGCGCGCGGCCACTACAAGCTCGTCTACGTCGCCCCCGAGCGGCTCGGCGCGCCCGCCTTCCGCGACATCTGCCGCCGGATCGCCGTCCCCCTGATCGCCGTCGACGAGGCCCACTGCATCAGCGAGTGGGGCCACGACTTCCGCCCGGAGTACCTGCAGATCGGCGAGCTCCTGGCCGACCTCCCGCGCGCCCGCGTGCTCGCCTGCACCGCCACCGCCACCCCGGTGGTGCGCGACGAGATCCTGTCGCGGCTCGGCCTGCCCGCCGACACCCCGCAGATCGTCCGCGGCTTCGCCCGCCCCAACCTGGCCCTCCACGTCGCCGAGGAGGAGGACCGCCGGTCGCGCGAGAAGCTCGTCGATCGCACCCTCGAGGTCGCGCTCGGCCGCGGCCCCGGCAGCCGCCCGCCGGCACATGCCTCTCAGGACATGCCCGCGGGGACAGCCATCGTCTACGCGCCGACGCGCAAGGTCACCGAGCAGGAGTCGGTCCGCCTGGTCGCCCGCGGCTGGCGGGCCGAGGCCTACCACGCCGGCCTGGAGGGCCCGCAGCGCGAGAAGGTCCAGGCCCGCTTCTCGCGCGGCGAGCTCGACGTCGTCGTCGCCACCAACGCCTTCGGCATGGGCATCGACCGCGGCGACGTGCGCGCGGTGATCCACCTGGCCCCGCCGGGCTCGATCGAGGCCTACTACCAGGAGGTCGGCCGCGCCGGTCGCGACGGCCAGGACGCCATGGGCCTGCTCCTCATCGCCCCCGGCGACCTGCCGCTGCGCCGCCGCTTGATCGAGCGCGGCGGCGGCGACGACAGCCCGCCCGACCCGGCGGTCGTCGAGCACAAGTGGAACACCTTCCTCGAGCTGATGCGCTGGGCCGAGGGGGCTCGTGCCGCCACGACGCGATCCTCCGCTACTTCGGCGACGAGGGCGAGGCGCTGGGCGGCTGCGGCCGCTGCGACGTGTGCCGCCAGCTCTCGGCCGACGCCGACGACGACCCCGAGGCCACCACCCTGATCGTCCGCAAGGCGCTCAGCGCGGTCGCCCGGATCCACCGCCGCTTCGGCCTGCAAGCGGCGGTCAGCCTGCTGCGCGGGGCCGCCGACGAGCGGCTCGAGCGCACCGGCCTCGTCAACACGCCCACCTTCGGCGCCCTGCGCGAGCACGACGGCACCTGGCTGCTCCGCCTGCTGCGCCGCTGCGTCGTCGCCGGCTGGGTCGACTTCACCGGCGACGACCGCCCCGTCGTGGTCCTCACCGACATCGGCCGCCGGGTGATGCGCGGCGAGCTGCCGGCGCGGCTGCTGCTGCCGCCGCGTCCGCCCTGCCTCCAAGGACATGCTCTCTGGGACAGGCTCTTCAGGACATGCCCCCAAAGCCAGCTCGCGCGCGAGCGCGCCCGAGGCCGTGCTCGACGCCGCCGCCCTGGCGCTGTTCGAGCGGCTCCGCGCCCACCGCATGCAGGTCGCCAGCCGCGAGGGGGTGCCGCCGTACGTCGTCGCCAGCGACCGCAGCCTGCGCGACCTCGCGCTGCTGCGCCCGCGGAACCGCGACCAGCTGCTCCTCGCCCACGGGATCGGCCCGGCCAAGGCCGACAAGTACGGCGCCGGCCTGCTCGAGGTGATCGCCGCCGCCGGCTGAGCCGCGAACGCCGAGGTCGGCGGTCGTCGCCGCGCGCCCGTGGCAGCAACCCGACCTCCCGCCGTGCTCACCGCAGGCCGCGCTCGTCCGTCCGCGGTGTGCGGCGACAGTCCCTGCTCACCACGGGGTCGCGCTCGTCCGCCGCGCCCCGCCGCTGCGAGCCGCGGCAGCCCCTGCTCTCGCCACGAGGCCGGTCTCGACCCTCCACTCTCCTCTGCGAGCAGCCTCCGTCACGCCCCGGTGAGCGAACCGGCGCGCCGGCCCGCCCGGCCTCGCGAGCGCCCGCTCGCCCGCGCGGCGCCCACGCCCGCTCGCGGCCTCGCTCCGCGCGCCGGGCGATTCGCGAGTATCGTCGGCGCCCGTGCCCGAGCGGCGCTACACCGTCTACCTCCTCCGCTGCGCCGACGGCTCGCTCTACGCCGGCATCACCGACGACCTCGCCCGGCGCCTGGCGACCCACAACGCCGGCAAGGGCGCCAAGTACACGCGGGCGCGGCTGCCGGTCGAGATCGCCTGGAAGCGCGGGCAGCTGCCGCGGCACGCCCGGCGCTGGAGTACGCCCTCAAGGCCCTCCGGCGGGCCGACAAGGAGCGGCTAGTGGCCGGGGACCTCGCCCTGTGGCGGCGGCTGCGGCGGCTCGCCGTGACTCCTTTGTGACCCTGCCGGCCCCGTGCTACAAAGCGCCGCCGCGCCCTATGAGCCTCGAAGTCGTCCACAGCCGGGTCATCCTCGTCCGGCACGGCCACTACGAGCGGATCGGCGACGAGGGCGACACCGTCTGGGGCCTCACGCCGCTGGGCCGGCGCCAGGCCGTGCGCACCGGTCGGCGCCTCGCGCAGATCCTCGACGCCGCCCAGGGCCGGTTCGAGGGCCTGTTCTCGAGCCCCTGGCCGCGCGCCCTGCAGACCGCCGAGATCGCCGCGCACGAGCTCCACATCGACCGGATCAAGGTCAAGCCGTACCTGCACGAGGTCCTGCCGATCGTCGACGCCAACCGGATCGCCGAGTTCGGCGTCCACCCCGGCCTGCCGTTCACCAGCGCCGAGGACCGGGCGATCACCGTCAAGCAGGTCGAGAAGGTCCGCGACCGCTTCTTCCGCACCCCGAAGCAGACGAACTTCGCGGTCATCTTCACCCACGGCAATTTGATCCGCTACCTCGTCGCCCACACCCTGCGCCTCCCCTACGAGGCCTGGAGCCGCTTCGACTGCTCGCACTGCGGGATCACGGAGCTCCGGATCTACCAGGAAGACTTCGAGGCGCTGATCAACTACAACGACACCGGCCACCTGCCGCCGTCGCTGATCACCACCGCCTGAGCGCGCCTGTCCGCTGGGACATGCCCGATCGAGCATGTCCCGGAGGCCATGTCACAGCCCCTTCCGGCCGAGGGCGTGGGCGATGCCGCTCTGCAGGGTCCCGCGGGTGATCAGGTTGGTGAAGTCGGCCTGGAGGTTCACCAGGGTCTGCGCGACCTCGGGGCGGATGCCGGTGAGGATGACCTCCGCGCCGAGCAAGCGGGCCGCCTGGGCCGCCCGCAGCAGCGCGTTGGCGACCGCGGTGTCGACCACCGGGACGCCGGTGATGTCGAGGATCACGAACTTGCCGCGCCCGTTCGCCAGCCCCGCGAGCATGCTCTGCATGACCTGCTGCGCGCGCATCGAGTCCAGCATCCCGATCAGCGGCATGACGAGGATCTCGTCGGTGATCGGGATCAGCGGCGTCGACAGCTCCGCGATGGCGACCGCCTGGGCGCGGATGATCTCGTCTTGCCGGCGCGCCTCGGCCTCCTCGGCCTGCTTGCGCGCGGTGATGTCGGTGTCGATCTTCAGCACCGCCAGGGCTCCGCCGGCGGGGTCGCGCTTGAGCACCCAGCGCGTCGCCACGATCACCTGCCGACCGTCGCGGCAGGTGTGCGTCAGCTCGCCGTCCCAGAAGCCGTCGGCCAGCAGCCGGCGCCGGCCCTCCTCCACCTCGCCGGCGGTGTGCAGGAGCGCGTGCAAGTC
The DNA here is from genome assembly GCF_026626665.1 of Nannocystis pusilla. Classification (GTDB taxonomy): domain Bacteria; phylum Myxococcota_A; class Polyangia; order Nannocystales; family Nannocystaceae; genus Nannocystis; species Nannocystis pusilla. The sequence goes on along the minus strand of NZ_JAPNKE010000002.1, from coordinate 1,989,654 downwards.
GCGACCGAGCGCCTCCTCGCGGGAGTAGCCGTAGGTCCGTTCGGCGCCGCGGTTCCAGTAGGTGATCGCGCCGTCGAGCCGCCGGACGATGATCGCGTCGTGGACCAGGTCCAGCAGCTCGGCCTGCTCGCGCAGCTCGGCCTGGCCGCGCAGGCGCTCGGTGATGTCGTGGGTCACGCCGATGACGCCGACCACGCCTTCGTCGGCGTCGCGGACCGGGACGAACCGCGACTCGAGGTCGTGGCCGTGATCGGAGTGTTGGACCACCAGCGTCTCGCCCGCGAGCGCCCGCTGCATGTTGTTCACCCCGTCGCTGCTCTCTCCGTACAGCGTGTAGAAGTTCTGTCCAACGATGGTGCCGGGCGGCAGACCCAGGGGCTTGAGCCCACCTCCCTCGGAGACGACGATCGTGCCGCCGCTGTCGACGGCCCAGACGATGACGTCCAGGTTGTTGAAGATCGCACGCACCGCATCGAGTCGCTCCAGCATCGCCATCGCTCGTCAGCCTTCGCGGCACGATACTGCGGAACGCGGTTACAACTGCGTTACGAGGCCCTTGCAGGCGCGCGCGCCAGAGCTCCGCGTCGTCCCTCGCGGCGCGTCGGAGCCGCCGACGCACGCGTGGACATGCCCCGCGATCGAGACCCGCGCTCACACGCCGATGCGTACAGGTGACCGGAGGTAAACGGCCTCGCAGGCGCACCTCGGCGGGCCATGGCGCGTCGACCGGAAAATCTTGCTGATGCGACAAACCTTCGACAGCCACCGCTCGCGCAGGCGAGCCCCGCGACGATCCTGGAGCACAGACGGGCCCCGCGAGAGCCCGCCATGACCGCAGGTGCAGGCGAGTCGACGAGGCCCGTCTGCGGCGAGATCGCAGCCTCGGGCGCCGTCGGCGGGCGTGGCGCGCGATGACTCGCGGCCCTGCCGCCGGGGACGAAGGCCGCGCCTGACGCGAGCATGTCCTTCGAGACAGCTCGCGCGCGTCGAGCAGCGACACGCGACCTGCCGCCGCGTCCCGACCGTATCGCCTAGAAGTGGTAGTCGAGGCGGTACGGCACGCAGGCCAGCATCTCCGGGTTGTCCACCTTGATCCACACCTTCGCCGAGTCGTCCAGGCCCGTGCAGTTCAGCCCCGGCGACACCGTCCCGAGCCCGCAGCAGCCCTTCTGACCCATCGGCGCGGTGTCGGGCGTGTCGTTGGCCCCGCACGTCACCGACGTCGTGCCGTTGTCGCACTGCATGTACACACACAGCCGACCGGCGTCGTTCTCGGCCACCAGAGTGCGCGACGGGTCGACCATGTTGAGGAACGCGTCGACCCCCGTGAACGTGAACCAGTCGACGTCGCCGGAGCCCTGGATCGTCCCGCACGCGAACGACCCGTTGGCGTCGGCGTCCGTGATCTCGCCCAGGCTGTGGGCGGTCGCCTGCGTCTCGTGCGGCTCCGCGCCGTAGTCCTCGCACGCGTCCGTGACCTCCTTGCACGCCTGGCAGCTCGCGTCGGAGTGGCAGAAGCTGGCGCCCATCGGTCCGCACGGGCTGTGCATCGGCTTGGCCGAGAACACCGGCTCGCCGGCCATGCACGTGTCGATCGTGCAGTCGTTGTCGTCGTTCGGCAGGTCGTCGTCGGCCGGCGTGTACTCGACCTGTCCCTGAAGACAGCCCGCCAGCTTGCAGTCCCCGGGCGCCTGCGGCGGCGGATCGTCGGTCGGGATCTCCTTCGTCCCGCCGCCGCCGTCGCACACCGTCGCCCGGCAGTCGCCCGGCAGATCGTCGACGGGTGTCCCTTCGGCCAGGTTCATCGTCCCGCACGTCCCGGCCTCGCAGGTCGGCGCCTGGCAGGTCGGCGCCTGGCAGTCTGCCGCCGTCTGGCACTCCGCCGGCGCGCCCGTCGTCGGCGACGTCGTCGTCGGCTCGCCCGTCGTCGGCGTCGCCGTCGTCCCGCTGGTCGGCTCCGGCGTCGTCGTCGTCGGCCCCGTCGTCATCGTCGCGCTCGCGTCGGTCGACGTCCCCGTCGTCGTCCCCTCGCTCGCTCCGCCGGTGCTCGCCCCCGGTCCGCTGTCGCCGCAACCTCCGAGCACCAGCGCCGCCGCGATCGTCCACGTCCCCCGCATGCCGAACACCTCCTGCGCCCGACGCTATCGCCGCCGCGTGTGCGCCTCGTGTGCGGGCGATCACCGGCGCCCCTCGGCGAACGCTTGCGCAGCACGCCGCGCTCGACCGCTCGCAGGCCCGCCACTTCGGCCGCGGCCTCGCGTGGAGGCGCCTCTGTCTCCATCACTGCGGCGCAGCTCGCTGCGCACGCGCACGATCGCCGCTCGTCGCCGTCCCGCGATGTCGCGCCGGCGCTCGTCGGATCCTCCGACCCGGCTCCCGCGCTCGCTTCGACCGTGAGCTCGCGGAGCACGTCGCAGATCGTTCCGCTCCTGCGGGCTCGCGGCTGCGCGCCCGCGGCGATCGCTGCTAACCTTCGCCGCCATGCGCAGCCTCGTCGGCGTCTTGCACCTCCCGCCGCTCCCCGGCAGCCCGCGCAGCAGCGAGCCCGTCGCCGCGCTCGCCCGCGCAGTCGCCCGCGACGCCCGGGCCCTCGCCGCGGCCGGCTTCGATCTCGCCGTCGTCGAGAACTTCGGCGACGTCCCCTTCTTCAAGGGACATGTCCCTCCGGTCAGCATCGCCGGCATCACCGCCTGCGCCCTCGCGGTGCGCGACGCCTGCCCCGACCTCGCGCTCGGCATCAACGTCCTGCGCAACGACGGCCTCGCCGCGGTCGCCATCGCCGTCGTCGTCGGCGCCGCGAGCGTGCGGATCAACGTCCTCTCCGGCGCGCGCGTCACCGATCAGGGCGTCGTCGAGGGTCAGGCCGCCGACGTCCTCCGTCTCCGCCGCGAGCTCGGGCGGCCCGACCTCCAGATCTGGGCCGACGTCGCGGTCAAGCACTCCGCCCCGCTCGCCGCCCGCGACCTCGCCGACGAGACCCGCGACCTCGTCCAGCGCAGCCTCGCCGACGCCGTCCTCGTCACCGGCAGCGGCACCGGCGAGGCCGTCGATCCCGACCACCTGCGCAGCGTACGGGCGGCCGCCGGCGGCGTCCCGCTCTACGTCGCCAGCGGCGCCACCGAGGCCGCCCTGCCCGTCCTCGCCGAGCTGTGCGACGGCGTCATCGTCGGCAGCGCTCTGCGAGCCGACGGCCGCGCCGGCGGCCCCGTCGACCCCGAGCGCGCCCGTCGCTTCGCCGACGCCTACCGGGCCGCCTGCGCCCGCGCCTGAGCTCTGCGGGCCTCGTCCCGACCGGGCGCGAACGCGGCGCGCCCACCAGGATTCGAACCTGGGACCCTCGGCTTAGAAGGCCGATGCTCTATCCAACTGAGCTATGGGCGCAGGGCCTCGGGAGGCCGTGGAACAGGCCGCGAACGGCCGTGGAACAAGAAATTGGTCGGGGCGAGAGGATTCGAACCTCCGGCATCCTGCACCCAAAGCAGGCGCGCTACCAGACTGCGCTACGCCCCGAGCGGCCCCGGACCATACACGACCCCTGGGCCGCGATCCAGCGCCACGACACCTCTTCGCCGCCCGCCCGCCGGCCTTCTGGACGCCGTCCTCTGCGCGCCCTCTCCCCGCCCTCGCGCTCAGGATCGGGCCGACACGGCCGCGCCGGCGCCACTGCACCCTCTCCGCAGCTCGCCCGGCCGCTCGGTCCTCGGCCCGCCGCCTGCCGGCCCTCGTGCCCCCGACCGTGCCCGTGCGGCCGCGATCCGCCGCCTCGCGGCCTCGCCGCCCGCTCAGCCCAGCACCGCCGGAAGCGCCGCCAGCAGCTCCGCCGTCGCCCGCCCGCGGTGGGACAGCGCGTTCTTCTCGGCCGGCGCCAGCTCGGCGGACGAGCGGGCGCTGCCGGTCGGCCAGAAGTACGGGTCGTAGCCGAACCCGCCCGAGCCGCGCGGCGACGTCCGCACCTCCCCGTCCCAGCGGCCCGTGAACAGCCGCACTCCCGCCTCCGCGCCCGCGATCGGCCCGCCGTCGACCCGCGTCAGCGCCAGCACGCACAGGTAATGCGCCGGCGAGCCCTCGAGCTTGCGGGCGCCCAGCTCGGCCACCAGGCGGGCGTTGTTGGCCGCGTCGTCCGCCTGCGGCCCCGCGAAGTACGCCGAATCGACCCCTGGCGCCCCGTCCAGCGCTTCCACGCAGATCCCCGAGTCGTCCGCCAGCACCAGCGTCGTCCCCGGCTCCCCGCGGCCTTTCAGCCAGCCTGCGATCCCCAGCGCCTTGAGGCGCGCGTGCGCCTCGAAGCTGCCCTGGTCCTCCGGGATCTCCGGCGCCGGCCCGAGCGAGCGCGCCGAGCAGACCGTCAGCGGCAGCCCGGCCGCGCGCACCATCGCCGCCAGCTCCGTCACCTTGTGCGGGTTGCCGGTCGCCAGCACCAGCCTTCGGGACATGTCCGAACCGTCCTGCGCGATCATCTACGAACTCACAATCCTGCCTGTTCAGACACCTTCGCCAGCGCCGCCCGCTGGCCGGCGAACAGCGACGCGATGCCCGACTCGGCCAGGTCGAGCATGCGCGACAGCGTCGGGCGGTCGAACCCGCCGCGCTCGCCGGTGCCCTGGACCTCCACCAGCCCGCCGCGCTCGAGCATCACCACGTTGCAGTCGACCACCGCCTGGCTGTCCTCCACATAAGCCAGGTCGAGCATCGGCACCTCGGCCCCGGCGGCCGGCAGCGGGCACACGCCGACCGAGACCGCCGCCACCAGCGCGCGCACCGGGTCCGCGGTCAGCACCCCCTCGCGCTGCAGCGCCCGCACGGCCAGCGCCAGCGCCACCATCCCGCCGGTGATCGCCGCCGTGCGCGTCCCGCCGTCGGCCTCGATCACGTCGCAGTCGACCGTCAGCGCCACCGGACCTTGCGGACCGACCAGCTTCTCGAGGTCGATCGCCGCCCGCAGCGAGCGGCCGATGAGCCGCTGGATCTCCTTCGCGCGGCCGTCCGGCTCGCGACGCCCGCGGGGCCGCACCGCGCCGGGCAGCATTGCGTACTCGGCCGTCACCCAGCCGCCCTGGGTCAGCCAGCCGGGCGCTTTGGCCTCGCGGCTGGCGGTGCAGATCACCCGCGTTCGGCCGGTCGCCACCAGCACCGAGCCGAGGGCCGAGCCGATGAAGCCGGGCTCGAGGGAGAAGGGTCGCAATTGATCGAGAGCACGGCCGTCGTGGCGCATGCCTCACCCTAGCAAAACCGAGCCGCGCCTCGCTGTGCAGTCGTCGACGCGGTCCCGTGTCGCGACGCGAGCGACCGAGGGCAAAACACCGGGCCTCGTCGTGGCGGGTGGCTCGCCGCGCTCGAGGGCAGAGCCCCGCGGATGACTCGCCTGCAAGTCGCCCCGCGAACGAGGGCAAAGACCCAGGCGGCCGGAGGACGAAGCGCCCTGATTAAAAAAACAAGGCGAGGTGCCATCGTGGCGCCTCGCCGTGTCTTGCTTGGTGGCTGAGAAGAGGACCGCTTACTTGCCGGCCTCGGGGGCGGGCGGCGGGCCGCGGCGCCACCGGGGGCGGGGCGGCCGGATCGGCCGGCTTGGCGTCCTCGGGCTTCACCTCGGGCTTCGCCTCGACCGGCTTCGGGGTCTCGACCGTCTTGGTAACCTCGGTCTTGGTCTCGACCTTCTTCTCTTCCTTCTTCTCTTCCTTCTTGGCGTCCCCGCCGCAAGCCGGGAGGGACAGGGACATCGCGGCGAGGGCCGCAAGGACGATCTTGGTGTGCTTCATGACGGGTTCTCCTACGTGCCTTGATCGTGGGTCGATCGAGTCGTGAACGGCACTGTAGTCCGAACGCCGCCAATTCGGCAACGATCGAGAGAAAACCGCGGCGCCTGCTGCGCAAGCGGGCGAACACCCGCTATATAGAAGGATCCATGGCGATCGCGGTGGATCGCCGCGAAGCGGCCGGCAGATGGCAGATGACGGCGAATACACATTCGCCCCGGTCGTGGGGAAGCTCAATCTGGGCCGCGTTCGGGCGGTCGCTGTCGCCTTTTATCCTCCCGGCCCATGGAAAACGCGCGCGATCCCTCGGTAGCAGCCATCTTTCAGCCTGACGGGGGTCCGCCGCGGGCCCTGCTCGTCGCCGGGTGTTGCGGCAACGTCGGCTTCGGCAAGCTCGGGCAGCTCGCGCGCATCCTCGCCCGCCACGGCGTCCCCGTGATCGCGCTCGATCTGTCGCCGGCCGTCGACCAGGTCGCCGCCAAGCTCGCCGAGCAGTTCGCCCCGCGCGTCTCGCCGGCCGAGATCGAGGCCATCACGAAGGCCATCATCCCGATCCGGGGCGGCATCGCCGACATCCCGGCCGAGCTCAAGATCGGCCTCGTGTTCGAGGCCGTCCCCGAGAGCCTCGCCATCAAGAAGCCGCTCTACGCCGCCATTCGCGCCCGCGACCCCGAGGCCCTGATCTTCTCGGCTACCAGCGGCTTCACCACCCGGCACCTCTTCGACGGCCTCCCCGGCGCCGACCGCTGCGGCGTCCTGCACCCCTTCTTCCCCCACCTCACCAACAAGCTGTGGAAGCTGCCCGAGCAGGGCGCCGTCACCGGCGCCGCCACGCTCAAGCAGATCAAGGCCTTCCTCGGCCGCGCCGGCATGACCCTGATCTCCGTCGGCGACGTGCCGAGCTTCGCCGCCGACCGCCTGTTCTGCGGGATGATGCTCGAGGCCGTGCGGATCCACGAGAGCACCGGCCTCAGCCCCGCGCAGATCGACGACGCCTGCAAGCAGCTGCTCGGCACCTCCCCCTTCTTCGTCCACAACCTGATCCGCGGCGCCAACGGCCTGTCGGCCCACTGCATGGAGCTCATGCGCGAGGAGGTCGACAGCAGCCTCTACGCCATCCCCGACGCCTGGAAGCCCTACATCGCCGACCCCGGCAAGCAGTGGCCCTACGAGCGCGGCCAGAAGTGCCCGCCGGAGGGCGTCGCGGTCGTCCGCGCGCGCATGTACGGCATGTTGTTCGCCCTCACCGCGCGCATGCTCGCCCACGAGATCGTCGCCGCCGACGCCCTCAACTACCTGGCCGAGAAAGCCCTCGCCTTCCGCGACGGCCCGCCCGCGCTGATCGCCGCCATGGGCCTCGAGCAGGCCGCCGCCCTGACCCGCGCCTTCCTCGTCGAGCAGCAGATCACCCGCGCCGACGAGGTCGCCCCGCTGGACGTGTTCTCGCGGACAGGTCTCGGCGAACATGTCGGATGGGACAGCATCTACGTCGGCCGCGGCGTCAGCGGCGGCGTCGGCCTGATCTCGCTCAAGCGCTCGACCCTCGGCCACACCTTGCTCGCCGAGTTCGGGCGGGCCGTCGACGCCCTGCAGGCCGACCCCGCGGTCGAGGCGATCGTCGTCGCCCCCGACGGCCTCTACAACCGCGACTTCGGCCACGGCGCCGACATCGGCGCCTTCGTCCCGGTCCTCGGCAAGCGGGACGCCGCGCTCGCCCTGATCCAGGGCTGGAAGGCCGCCCTGGCCAAGCTGCGGGCCGGCAAGCCGACCGTCGCCGCGATCGTCGGCCGCGCCCTCGGCGGCGGCATGGAGCTCGCGAGCTCCTGCCACGCCCGGATCGCCGGCGAGGGCGCCGTCATCGCCCAGCCCGAGCCCACCGTCGGCGTGATCCCCGGCCTCGGCGGCTGCCACCTGCTCCACCGCAGCAGCGCCCCCGAGCACTACGCCGCCCTCAACGAGCTGCTGCTGACCGGCAAGAGCATCCACGCCGCGCGCGCGCGCGAGCTCGGCCTCGTCAGCGGCGTCGTCCCGGTGCGCGACCTCCCGCGCGCCAGCGGCGAGCTCGCGCTCGGCCTGGCCCGAGGGACAGCTCCGTTCCCGCCCTTCCGCACCGGCCCCGCCGAGGTCGCCGTCGACCGCGCCGTCGATCCGCGCAACGAGCAGGGCGTCGTCCTCGACGCCGAGCTGCGCGACCTCCTCGCCCGCACCATCGAGGACGCCAACGCCCTCGACGTCGCCGCCGGCGGCGCCCTCGAGGAGCAGCGCGCCGCCGACAGCCTGAGCCAGTCGGCCGCCCGCGTCGGCGTCACCGCCATGAGCCGCGGCAAGCCGCCGGTGTTCGAGCACCCGCTCGCCTGACCGCTCGCGGAGCGCCCCGCCTCCGCGTCCTCCGTTGCACATGCACCGCCGCGAGCGCCCCTGCGCTCGCGGAGGCGACGCTACGACTGCAGCTCGCAGTCGACCTCGCTCGTGCACCTGCGACCGCGCCACGGACACGGAGCGCCCCTACGCTCGCGAAAGCGACGCTACGACCGCAGCTCGCAGTCGACCTCGCTCGTGCACCTGCGACCTCGCCACGGACACGGAGACCGGCCGCGCATGCACATGCACGCCGGGCGCCGCAGAAACTCGAGCCCCGCCGCGCGCGTGCATGACATGCGCACGAACCGGCCCGCGCGCTCGTGAGCGCCCGTGCGCCCGGCCTCGCCCCCGCCTTCGCCTCGATCCGCCGCCGGGCGCCTCGCGTATCCTGGCCCGACGCGTGCGCCGACCGAGCGAGCCCCTGCTGCGCGCCTTTGCGCTCCTCGCCGTCCTGGCGGCCCCTGCGGGCGCGGCGGCGCATGATGTCCCCAAGGACAGGCGGTACGCCACCGTCGTCGTCAGCGATCGCAGCCCGCGCACCGCCTCGCAGCGGACCGTCGGCCCGGCCGAGATCGCCGCCAGCCCGCGCCGGCGCAGCGCCGACGATCTCTTGCGGCTCATCCCCGGCGTCCTCCTGATCCAGCACGGCGCCGAGGGCAAGGGCCAGCAGATGTTCATGCGCGGCTTCGACGCGGCCCACGGCGCCGACATCGAGGTCAAGGTCGCCGGCGTCACCGTCAACGAGCTGTCCAACATCCACGGCCAGGGCTACGTCGACCTCGGCTTCGTCATCCCCGAGGTCGTCCGCCGCGTCACCGCCAACAAGGGCCCGTTCCTGCTCGACCAGGGCAACTTCGCCAACGCCGGCACGATCCGCTTCGACCTCGGCGTCGAGCCGGACGCCCGCGGCAGCCGGGTCGGCTACGAGTTCGGCAGCACCCTGCGCCACCGCGGCGTCTTCGTACATGCCCCGAAGAACATGGCCAAAGAGACATTCTTCGCCGTCGAGGCCATGACCGACAAGGGCTTCGCCGCCGCGCGCGCCGCCCGGCGGGCGACCTTCCTCGGCCAGATCCGCCTTCTCGACAGCAAGACCCATGGCGCCCTCGACCTGACCGCCGGCGTCTACGCGGCCAGGTTCGACGCCCCCGGGGCCGTGCGCGCCGACGACGTCGCCGCCGGGCGCGTCGACTTCGCCGGCGTCTACCGCGACGACGGCGGCGGCCGCTCGGGCCGCCTCTTCACCGCCCTGCGCCACCAGCTCGACCTCGGCGCCGGCAAGCTCGAGCAGCGGCTGCACGGCCAGCTGCGCGCCCTCGACCTCGTCGAGGACTTCACCGGCTACCTCCTCGATCCGCTCGCCGGCGATCGCCGCAACCAGCGGCACCGCTTCGCCAGCCTCGGCTATCAGCTCGAGTACCGGCGCCCGCTCCACCGCACCCTCGAGCTGCTGGCCGGCGGCGCCTGGCAGGGCGACGTCCTGCGCCTGCACGACGTCCGCGCCAGTGTCCGGCATGAGGTCGTCAGCCGCAACTGGGACCTCGGCGCCGGCCAGCACCAGGCCCACGCGCGCGCCGGCCTGCGCTGGCGACCCGTCGATCGCTTCGTCCTCGAGGCCGGCGCCCGCCTCGACCTCATGGCCTACAACGTCCGCGACCGCATCGATCCCGACCGGCGCGCGCGCAAGGTCCTCGCCCTGCCCTCGCCGCGGATCAACGCCAGCGTGCGCCTGGCCCCGTTCGCCACCCTCTTCCTCGCCTACGGCCGCGGCTTGCGGGCGCCCGAGGCCCGCGCCGTGCTCGGCGGCGGCGCCACCCCCGAGGACACCGCGCTCGATCGCTACCGCGGCGGCCCGGCGCGGATCGTCGCCTCCGACAGCGTCGAGGTCGGCACGCGGTTCCAGCACCGCGAGCTGGTCAGCGCCGGCCTGTCGCTGTTCGGCACGTGGATCGATCGTGAGCTCGTCTTCGATCACGTGTCCGCGGTCAACATCGAGCTCAACCGCACGCGCCGGCTCGGCGTCGACTTCGACCTCGCCGTGTGGCCGCGGCGATGGTTGCAGCTGCGCCAGGACGTGAGCCTCGTGCAGGCCCGCTTCGTCGACTCGGGCGCCCCCGTCCCGCTCGCGCCGCCCTTCATGTCGGCGACCGGCCTCACCCTCGTCCACCCCTCGGGCTTCCGCGCCGGCGCTCGCTTCCTCGTCGTCGGCAGCCGCGCCCTCCCGCACGGCGCCCGCACCTCGGCCTACGCCCTCCTCGACCTCAGCCTCGGCTACCGCGTCGGTCCGCTGCAGCTCGACCTGCAGATCGACAACGTCACCAACGCCCGGTGGAAAGAGGGCGAGTACCACTTCGCCTCGTGGTGGGATCGCAGCGAGCCGCGCAGCACGATCCCCACCCTGCACTTCCTCGCCGGCCCGCCGCTGACCGCCCGGATCGGCGCGACCCTGTGGCTGTGACGTCATGAAGCTACCTGTCCTGAACGACCTGTCCTCTCCGACCTGTCTGTCCGATCCTCTCCAGGGCGGTGACCCGTACGCCGGCGCCGCGCGAGGCTCCGTCGGACCGCGCGTGTCTCGACCTGCTCTTTCCACGATGTTTCAGCCGACCTGTCCCGTGGAGCGCCGCGAGGAGACCCTCCGTGGTGCCCCCCGCGGTCCGCCGGTCCCAGGCAGACCCGCGGTTCGGTCGGTCCGGGCACATCACGGCATGTCCTCTCCGCCATGTCCCTTGCGACATGTCTCGCGCTCGCCTGCGCGCCCAGCCAGGAGGCGGCCCGGGTCGAGCTCCCGGTCGTCGTCGATGCCAGCCGGCTCGTCGACGCCACCACCGACCTCGGCTGGAGCATCCACCTCGAGACCGCGCGGATCGCCACGGGAGACCTCGAATTCACGATTCAGGGCGAGATGCACGCCCTCGCGCGGCTGTGGGATCTGCTCGTCCCGCCGGCCGTCGCCCACCCTGGCCACTACGCCGGCGGCGACGTCACCGGCGCCTTGCCGGGCAGCTTCGTGCTCGACTGGATCGTCGGCGACGGCGACGAGCTCGGGCGCGCCGAGCTGCTCGCCGGCAACTACCACGGCTGCAACATCGCCTTCCGCCGCGCCGACGAGTTGCCGGCCGACGACCCGCTCGCCGGGCACACCGCGCAGTTCGTCGGCACCGCCAGCAAGGACGGCCAGGAGCTCGCCTTCGCGGCGGTCCTCGACCTCGACCTCGGCGCCGCGGTCATCGGCGCCCCGTTCGACCTCGACATCGACGAGGCCAGCGCCGGCACGCTCGGCGTGCAGCTGCGGCTCCGCGACGACACCAGCGGCGCCGCCTTGTTCGACGGCGTCGACTTTGCCGCCCTCGATCCGGGCGCCGGCACCCCGGTGAGCATCGGCCCCGGCGACCCCGCGCACAACCTCGTCCGGCGCGCATTGCAGTCGCACGTGTTCTACACTGTCGCTCCTCTCTGATCCCGAGAACCGCCATGCGTACCGTCCTGCTCCCGCTCCTGCTCGCCTGCGCCTGCACAGGCGCCCCCGAGCGCACCTACGAGGCCTCCATCTACGGCGAAGAGTTCATCGAGGAGGGCATCCCCGCCACGATCTTCGCCGACAACTGGGCCGTCAGCTTCGACAAGTTCTTGATCAGCGTCGGCGGCATCGAGGTCGACGGCCAGGCGCTCGGCGAGGACGGTGAGTCGTACCGGATCTTCGACCTCGCCCAGGCCAGCGACGGCGACGGCTTCCCGATCTCGGCGGGTCCGATCGCCGCCGAGAACCCGCTGGCCACGTACGTCGTCGGCCCGAGCAGCGACGCGGTCGCCGGCAACGCGACCGACGAGGACGTCGCGCTGATGAAGGACGGCGGCCACTCGATCTACGTCCAGGGCACCGCCACCCGCGGCGGCGAGGCGCTCACCTTCATCTGGGGCTTCTCCACCCGCACGATCTACAGCGACTGCGAGCTGGCCGGCGACACCGACGTGCAGCTCACGATCCACGCCGATCACCTGTTCTACGACGACCTGTTCTCCGAGAACCCGAAGGTCACGTTCGACCTGATCGCCGCCAGCGACGACGGCGACGGCGAGCTCACGGCCGACGACCTGCGCGCCGTCGACATCACCACCCAGGAGCGCTACCAGGTCGGCGACCTGACGAACATCACCGACCTGTGGTCGTTCGTCGAGCAGCTCACCACCACCCTCGGCCACATCAACGGCGAGGGCCACTGCACGGCCGTCCGCACCGACTGACGCCCCCGCTTGCGCCCGCCCTTCCCCTCGGGGCATGCCCTGAAAAACATGTTTTGAAGAGCATGCTCGATAGGGCATGCTCTTCGGGCCATGTCGGTGAAGACGCCCCGCGCCGGCCTCCGCTCGTGGGTCCCGGCGCGCTCGCAGGGGCGTTGCCTGCCCGGGAGCCGACCGCCTGCCGTCGCTCGAAGGCCCCCACCCAGCGTCCCGCCGCGGGATCCTCGAGCATCGGCCAGCCCCCGGGCGCGCGCCGTCCTTGGGGCCGGCGCCTCGTGTCCGGCGCTCGACGACGCGCGCGACGTGCACGGCCCTCACCGCCGCGCTAGGCTCGGCGCCATGTTCACCCGCCCCGTCCTCGCGTTCGCGGCGCTGCTTCTCGTGTCACCCGGTTGTGGTCCCGAGGACGAGGCGCTCCCGCCGAGCGGCATCTACCGCATGACCGCCGTCACCCTCGAGAACGACTGCCATCCGAAGCTCGACGATGATCACACCGGCGAGGAAGTCGTCCACGTCACGCCCGAGTGGATCAAGGTGCCCCTCGTCCAATCCTCGGCATCTCCGAGACCTGTGAGGCGTGCGTGGCCCTCACCGGCTACCTCTTCATGCAGGTGAACCTCGACCCGGAGGCCGGCGGGTACGCCCTCGAGTGGCAAGGAAGCGGGTGCTTGCAGAGCGAGCGCATCGAGGTCGAGCCCGTCGACGGCGAGTCGGTGCGCAGCCGGATCACCGACGACTGGCGCGACGACGGCAACTGCGCCTGGGCCGGCGAGGGCTGCACCGTGGTCCGCGAGTACACCTACGAGCTCGTCGAGCCCTGCGACGACTGCGAGTTCCCGCTGCACCTCGACGAGTGAACCGTCGCGCCGCTCCAATCTACCTGCCCTCTCGGGCATGTCCTCGGGGACATGCCCGAGCGCCCATGTCCTAAGCGCCAGCCGTGTCGGGCACCGTGAGCGAGCAGCCCGGCAGCGTGGCCACGAAGTCGCCGCCGAACGCCGTCGCCGGCGTCTGGTAGCCGGCCGCAGGGGGCGCTTCGAGCATGCGGCGGACGATCGCCAGCGACGCGATCACCGTGAACTTGTAGCCCTCGGGCGCGCGCACGCGGCCCTCGACCGCGCGGCCGTCGGGCGCCTCGACGCGGCCCCAGATCTCGCTCGACCCGGCCTCGCGGACCTGTTCGTTCGGCCCGGTGACGCGACGGTCGACCAGCGTCTGCAGGGCCCGGATCACGGCCTTGCGGCGCAGGAGCGGCCCCAGCAGGCCGAGCAGCCGCATCCCGCGGACCTGCGCCTTCGGGAAGCTCATCCAGGTGGTGATGTTCTCGATCCCGGTCGACGCGTACGCGGTCGCCAGGTCGCCCCACGGCACCGCCACCACCAAACGCTCGCGCCCGCCGAGGCGGACGGTGCGGGTGCGCGAGCCGGCGGGGATCCGCACCAGGCGGCCGCGCTCGCGCACGGCGCCGCCCTCGCCGAGGTGCTCGATCATCGTTTTGGTGGTGCCACGGCTGAGCTCGCCGAGCGCCAGGATCGCCAGCTCGAGCCGCGTCGCGCCCGGCAGCGCCTCGGCCAGGGACTTCGCCAGGCAGTCCGACGGCACCACGTCGAAGCCGACCCCGGGCATCAGGACCACGCCGCGCTCGCGCGCGCTGGCGCCTTGCGCCCGACAGGCCTCGAACACCGGGATCTCGCCGGTGATGTCGAGATAATGAATTTTGCTTTCGAGACAGGCCGCGACCATCGGCGCGCTGGTCCGCGAGAACGGGCCGGCGGCGTGGAGCACCAGGGCGGCGCCCGCGATCCCGTCTGTCAGCGCGGCCGGGTCGTCGAGCCCGAACACCCGCGATTCGAGCCCGAGCTCCGCGGCGAGGCGCCGGATCGCCGACGCGTCGCGGCCCGCCAAGATCGGGCGTAGACCCTCGGAGACCGCCTGACGGGCGATGAGCTCGCCGGTGTAGCCGTTCGCACCGTACAGCACCCATTCGCGCATGGCCGGCGCTATAGCGCGGGTGCGGGGGTCCCCGCCACAGAAAGCGCTTGTACTCGGCGGCCGCTCGGCTCATCGTCTCTAGCGGCTCTCATGATCCCAGACCCGCGCGCCGAAGCAGGTTTCCACGGCCCCCAGGGCGTGGAACTGGCCACGACCTTCGCCCGGGCCCTCCTCGCCCTCGTCGAGGCCGACACCGACGACGCCGTCCTGCGCGCGGTGGCCTCCGCGGTGAGCAGCTACGGCCCGTCGCTGATCCGCTTCTACACCCTGCGCGACGACCCGGGCGACCTCGGCTCGCACGATCCGCGCTTCATCGATCGGAGCGGCCCGCGCCCGGCCCAGACCGACGCCAGCGTCCCGACCCACGCCGAGCTGTCGAGCGTGTGGCAGGCCGGCATCTGCCCCGCCACCGACCCGCTGCTCGGCCGGCCGTTCGCGCTCGCCGATCACCCGGTGCTGGCGCGCTGGCTGGCGGCGCCGCGGCAGGCCCTCGTGGTGCACGACCTCTCGGCCGACCCGCGGCCGGCGGCGCACCCGAGCGAGCGCAGCGCCCAGGCCCTGGTCGTCCTGCCGCTCACCACCGGCGGCCCGGACGCGCGCTGGCCCGGCGTTTTGGTGCTGTCGTGGAAGATCGTCCACATCCCGAGCCCGCGCGAGCGGCTCGTCTACGACATGCTCGGCGCCGCCGTCGCCTCGCAGTTGGTCGCCCGCGACGCCCTGCGCGACCACCAGCGCGCCATCGACGAGGCCAACACCATGTACGTCGCCGCGCTCGCGCTGGCCGAGGCCGCGACGCTCGAGGAGACGCTGGCGGCCCTCGCCGAGCCCGCCCAGGCGATCGAGGCCTCGACCGCCGCGCTGTGGCTGCGCGACCCGACCGACCCGACGCGCCTGGTGCTGCGCGCCGGCGGCGAGCCGGCCACCCGCCCGCTCGCCGACCTGGCTGGCCTGTTCGCCAGGCCCAACGAGCCATGGCTGTTCGAACAGGTCCGTTCGGACACCCCGACCGAGATCGAGCCCGGCGCGCCCACGCCGCGGCTGGCGGAGCCCACCGGTCCCGACGGGTCGGCCCACGGGGCCACCCTGCTGCTGCCGCTCGCCTGGGGCGGCCGCGAGGTCGCCCTGCTCGAGCTCGGCTGGTCCTCGCCGCGCCCGCTGCCGACCGCCCTGCGCCGCCTCTACGCCGCGCTCGCCGGCCCCGCCGCGGTCAGCCTGGCCGGCCGCGCCCTGCTCGCCGACGCCGCCGCGGCCGCGCCCACGGGCGAGCCGACCGGCCTCGAGGCCCTGCCCGTCGCCGCCGTGGTCGGCACCGGCGAAGCCCTGCGCGGCAACTCGCGCTGGACGGCGCTCGGCCTGACGGGCGGCGCCCACCTCCCGGTCGCCTGCGCCCTCGCCGACGCCCTCAGCGCCGGCGTCGAGCTGCGGCGCGACCTCGTCGGCGAGCCCGCGCTGGCCGTGTTCGCCGCCCCGCTGGTCGGCGCCGCCGGCACCGCCGTCGGCGTCCTGCTCGACACCTCCGAGGACGCCCGCGCCGAGCGCCAGCGCCTCGAGGGCCGCGACGTCCTGCTCGAGCGCCAGGGCGCCCTGCTGGCCCGCCGCGCCGTGCCCGTGCTGGCGATCGTCGACGAGCTCGCGGTCATCCCGGTGACCGGCGCCCTCGACGACGCGCGCGCAGCAGCTGCTCGAGGTCGTCGCCGAGGTCCCTCGCGGCCCGCGGACCCTGATCCTCGACTTCACCGGCGTCACCGGCGTCGACCCCGGCACCGCCACCGTCGTCCACGAGGCCGCCCGCGCCCTGGTCGCCCGCGGCGCCAGCGTCATCTTCTCCGCCGCCCCGGCGACCCTGGCCGACGCCCTGGCCGGCGAGCACATCGACGCCCTCGGCGACGCCCTCGCCAGCGCCCTCGTCAACCCGCGCGCCTGAGCGCCCGTGCTCGCGCCCGGTCGGCCCCCGGGGCCGGCTGCTCGGGGGGACATGTCGCGCAGCACATGTCCCCCGGCACATGTCGCTGAAGACATGTCCTCGAGATCCACGCCGCGCGGCTCGGCTATCCCTTGGGGCATGTCCGAACAGACATGCCCTCAAGCTCCTCCGCCAGGCGCCCGGCTCAGCGCACGTAGATCGTGTAGCGCCAGCCCGGCACCTCGATCGCCTCGACGTTGCCGGCCTTGCAGCACATGTTCTGGTCGTTCCAGTTGGCCCAGTTGCTGAAGATCGACGCCTGGCGGTCGTAGCCCCACACCATGATCTGCTCGTCGTAGCCGAGGCCGACGTGGGGGAAGTCGTCGCCGTCGCCGGTGCGGAGCGTGCGGGTGTTGCCGGTGGGCACGATGTCGAACTCGCCGACCTCGATCCCCGCGCCGCAGTAGCCGTCGAGGTAGCACACCCCGGCCAGGCCGGCGGGTGACTCGAGGCGGCCGTAGCGGGCCACGTCGCTGCCGCTGGTCGGCGCCCAGCCGAACACCACCTCGGTGAAGTCGGCCAGCACGAGGCCCTCGGTGAGGACCGCCGGGCTGTTCGAGTCGGGCAGCACCGGGCCGGCCGGGCCGTTGGCGCTCAGGCTGTCGAGCATCGCCTGGGCCGCGGCCTCGCCGATCGGCTTGTCCATCATGTTGTACACGGCCTGCCAGCCGCCGCCGTTGAACGTCATCTCGCAGAACACCTGCGCCGGCGGTAGCGGCCCGTCCGGGCCGTCGGGGTCGACGCCGTACACCCCGTCCTCCGTCTCGAGGCCGAAGTCGCGGAGGTCGCGGCAGTGGCGGGGCGTCACGCACAGGCCCTCGTGACAGTAGCTCGACATGCAGTCGGCGTTGTTGTCGCAGACCTGCGCGTCGAGGCAGCCGAAGCAGTGCAGGCCGCCGCAGTCGACGTCGCTCTCGCCGCCGTTCTGCTCGCCGTCGACGCAGCTGGCCGGCGCGCTGCAGTCGTTTTTGCACAGGTCGTTGTCGATCTCGTTGCCGTCGTCGCAGGCCTCGGCGCCCTCCTGCACGAAGCCGTCGCCGCAGCGGGCCTGCTGACAGTTGTTGAGGCACTCGTCGCCGTTGTCGCTGTCGCCGTCGTCGCAGATCTCGACCTCCTCGTGGAGGAAGCCGTCGCCGCACTTGGCGACCTCGCAGGTGTCGAGGCAGCCGTCGCCGTTGTCGTCGTCGCCGTCGTCGCACGGCTCGGTGCCGCTGTAGACGTAGCCGTCGCCGCAGCTGGCCAGCTGACAGCTGTTGAGGCAGCCGTCGCTGTTGTCGGTGTTCATGTCGTCGCACTCTTCGCCGACGCTGACCACCCCGTCGCCGCAGCCGGGGGCCTGGCACGCGCTCGTACACGAGTCGCCGTCGAGCGAGTTGCCGTCGTCGCAGCCCTCGCCCGGGCCCTGGAAGCCGTCGCCGCAGGCCACCTTCGTGCACTTCGGGGTGCAGGGGCGATCGGCCCCGTTGTCCGCGCCGTCGTCGCACTCCTCGCCGGCGTCCTGCACGCCGTCGCCGCAGGAGGCCGGGCCGCCTTCGGTCACGCCGCTCGTGCCGGTCGGCGCGTCGGTGGTCGCGCCGGTCGACGTCGACGGGTCGCCGTCGGTGTCTTGACCCGGCGCGTCGGCGGTGCCGCACCCGAGGAGGGCGAGGGCCACGGCGGTCGCGCAGAAGGGGATGAGAGCGGGCTTGTGGAAGTGCATAAAGGTCCTGCGTGGTGCGAGTTCGGTGGCGCGAGCCCCGACCGGCGTACGTGCCGGGCGAGGCGTTCGCGTCGCGTCGCTCAGGGCCGGCGCGAACGGGGGAGACGCGCGGGCGGAGTGCCGATTTGCAACGGGAAATGCTCCGATCCCCGAGGCTGTGATCCAACCCCTCGCGGGCGGACCATGAGCGGACGAAACGCACAATAAACGGTGTTCTGCGCGATTTTGTGCCCTCCGGGGCGAGCCGCGCCGAAGCCGGGGTCTACAGACCTCGGCCTTGCCGTTCGTTGCGCAGAAACACTAGCGCACGGGCTTTTTCTCGCGCAGATCACGTGCCGGCCGCCGCCAACTGCCGTATCGTCCCCGTCTCTCGCCTGGGGGTGGCCATACGGCCTGAGAACATACCCCTCGAACCTGATCCGGATAATTCCGGCGGAGGAAAGTGCGAATGGACCGTCAAGACGACACATCCGACAGCTCTGCGCGGCGCGCAGGATTGCCCATCGCGGGCCCCGACGTACACCCGCTGCGTCCCGTCCCTCCCCTTCAAGCCAGCTTCCCGAGCTCGACCAAGATCGAGGTCGGCGACCTCAAGGTCCCGTTCCGCAGCATCCAGCAGACCGGCGACAACCCGGACGTGGTCGTCTACGACACCACCGGTCCTCAGGGACATGACCCGAGAGACGGGTTGCCCCCGCGGCGCAAGGACTGGATCGCGGCCCGCCTCGCCAAGAGCGACGGCAACCACACCCAGATGCACTACGCCCGCCAGGGCGTCGTCACCGAGGAGATGCGGTTCGTCGCCATCCGCGAGCAGGTCGACCCCGAGTTCGTGCGCAGCGAGGTCGCGCGCGGGCGGGCCATCATCCCCGCCAACATCAAGCACCCCGAGCTCGAGCCGATGATCATCGGCCGCAATTTCCTGGTCAAGATCAACGCCAACATCGGCAACAGCGCCGTGTCGAGCAAGATCGAGGACGAGGTCGAGAAGCTGCAGTGGTCGACGCGCTGGGGCGCCGACACGGTGATGGACCTGTCGACCGGCAAGCAGATCAAGGAGACGCGGGAGTGGATCCTGCGCAACGCGCCGGTCCCGATCGGCACGGTGCCGATCTATCAGGCGCTCGAGAAGGTCAAGGGCAAGGCCGAGGACCTCGACATCGACATCTTCATGGAGACGCTGCAGGAGCAGGCCGAGCAGGGCGTCGACTACTTCACGATCCACGCCGGCGTGCTGCTGCGCTACGTCCCGCTGACGGCGCGGCGCGTCACCGGCATCGTCTCGCGCGGCGGCTCGATCATGGCCAAGTGGTGCCTGCACCACCACAAGGAGAACTTCCTCTACACCGAGTTCGAGCGGATCTGCGAGCTGATGAAGAAGTACGACATCAGCTTCTCGCTCGGCGACGGCCTGCGCCCCGGGTGCATCGCCGACGCCAACGACGCGGCCCAGTTCGGCGAGCTGAAGACCCTCGGCGAGCTGACGGAGATCGCGTGGCGCCACGACGTCCAGGTCATGATCGAGGGGCCCGGCCACGTGCCGATGCACAAGATCAAGGAGAACATGGACGAGCAGCTGCGCCTGTGCCACGAGGCGCCGTTCTACACGCTCGGCCCGCTGACCACCGACATCGCGCCCGGCTACGACCACATCACCTCGGCGATCGGCGCGGCGATGATCGGCTGGTACGGCACGGCGATGCTCTGCTACGTCACCCCGAAGGAGCACCTCGGCCTGCCCGACCGCGACGACGTCAAGGCCGGCGTCATCGCCTACAAGATCGCCGCCCACGCCGCCGACCTGGCCAAGGGCCATCCCGGCGCCCAGGCCCGCGACGACGCGCTCAGCAAGGCCCGCTTCGAGTTCCGCTGGCGCGATCAGTTCCACCTCTCGCTCGACCCCGAGACCGCGCAGAGCTTCCACGACGAGACCTTGCCGGCCGAGCCGGCCAAGGACGCCCACTTCTGCTCGATGTGCGGCCCGCACTTCTGCTCGATGAAGCTGACCCAGGACCTGCGCGACCTCAGCGAGGCCGCTGACGTGTCCTCGGGGACAGGTCTCGACGAGGCCGCGATCGCCCGCGGCATGCAGGAGAAGGCCGAGGAGTTCCGCGCCGGCGGCGGCGACCTGTACGTCCGCGTGCGCGAGGACCTGCTGCCCGGCCAGGCCACCACCCAGGGCGCGGATTGAGCGACGACGATCGCATCACGCCCCTGCCTGACGGCGACGAGGACCTCTCGTCGCCTGCGGCCGCGCCGCCCGCGGCCGACCAAGAGGCCCTGCGCGCCACCGTGCGCGACCTGCCCGAGGTGCGCAGCGGCCTGCGGGCCCGGCGTCCGCGCGTCCAGCCGTCACGCGGCGTGATCGCGGGCCTCGCCGTCGGTCTGCTCGGCGCCGTCGCCGTCGCCCCGATCGAGCACCGCGCGCTCGGGGGCAGCGCCGACCTCGGCGCGATCTGGGCCGCGTGGTCGCTGCTCCTCGCGCTCGGGGCCGCCATCGGCTGCGTCCTCGCGCTCGCCGAGTGGCTGGTCGCCCGCCTGCGCTCGCGCCCGCTGGTGACCGCCGCGGTGCGGGCCGCCTGCTGCCTGCCGGTGCTGATTCCGGTCGCGCGCCACCTGTTCGACGGCGCCTTCGCCAGCACCTTGCCCGGCGCGAGCACGGCCTTCATCTGGGTCCCGCTGCTCGGCTGGGCCGGCCTCACTCTGGCCTTTTGGCCAGGTGGCAGATGGCTGCAGTACCCGCGGCCCGACACCGTCGGGCGGGCCCCGCCGAAGGGCGCCGCGCTGCCGCTGTTCATCCGCCGCCGGCGCGTGATCGCCTTCGCCCTGGGCCTCGGCGCCGTCGCCTGCGAGTACGTCAACCGCACCTTCCTGCGCAGCGAGTACCCCGACCTCCACACCATGCTGGTCGTCGGCGCCTGCGGGGCCGCCGGCCTGTCGCTGTGGCTCGGCTTCACCCGCCCCTGGCGTTACGACCAGGTCGAGCGCCGCGCCCCGGTCGCCCAGGGCCGCGCGCTCGCGCTGGCCGGCCTCATCAGCGCCGTCATGGCCGTGGTCGCCAACCTCGTCGCCTGCGTCCAGCTCGGCCTGCGCGACCCCGACACCCGCTTCGTCGTCGCCACCCAGGGCATGCACACCCGCCTGCTCGCGCGGGTCGTCCGCGGCCTCGTCGACGGCGACGGCGACGGCCACTCGCCCGCGCTCGGCGGCGCCGACTGCGACGACACCGACCCGCAGGTCCACCCCGAGGCGCGCGAGATCATCGGCAACGACGTCGACGAGGACTGCGACGGCTACGTCGCCCGCGAGGATCTCGCGGCCGCGCTGGCCCAGGCCGACGAGGTCGCCGCGCGCAAGCAGGGCCAGTGGCGCGACGAGCCCGAGGTGCGCGAGTTCCTGCGCCGCACCGCGCCGATGAACCTCGTCCTGATCAGCATCGACGCCCTGCGCGCGGATGTCCTCGCGGACAGCCCCGAGAACCGCGCCGAGTACCCGCGGCTGTTCCAGCTGTTCGGCGAGTCGACCGTGTTCACCCGCGCCTTCGCGCCGTCGGCCGGCACCGACCTGTCGCTCTCGGGCATCCTCACCGGCCGCATCGACCCGTTCACCCACGTCGACAAGACCCTCGCCGAGGCCTTGCACGACGCCGGCCGCGTCGCCCACGGCGTCATCCCCAGCGAGGTGCTGCGCTACGCCGGCAAGACCCTGCTGACCCGCGGCCTGCACAGCCACGATCGCCTGGTCAACGACGCCGGCCAGCGCGACATCGGCTCGTACAGCACCTCCGCGCGGACCACCAGCCTCGGCCTCGCCTTCCTCGACCAGCGCCAGCAGGCCGCCGACCAGGGCGGCGCGTCCCCGTTCTACCTGTGGCTGCACTACTTCGACGTCCACGAGCACGACGAGGTCGACGGCGGCGACCGCAGCCTGCGGCGCGTGCTCGCCAACCCGAACCCGCGGCTCGGCCGGCGCGAGAAGTACCGCGCCATGCTGCGCCTCGTCGACGAGCAGATCGGCGCTCTCGTCGACGATCTCGTCCGGCGCCAGCTGTGGGACAAGACCCTCGTCGTCATCGTCAGCGATCACGGCGAGGGCCTCGGCGAAGATCCGCGCCTGCCCGACAACCACGGCCGCGTCCTCTACAACCCGCTGATCCACGTCCCGCTGGTCATCCGGATCCCCGGCGCCCCCGGCGGCCTCGCCACCGACCCCGTCTCGGTCCTCGACGTCACCCCCACCCTCCTCGACCTCGCCGGCGCCGAGCCGCTCGCCGGCGCCGACGGCCGCAGCCTCCTGCCGCACCTCGTGCCCGGCGCCCCCGACGAGCTGCGCCCGCGCGGCCGCCCGCTGATCCTCAACGAGAGCGACCAGTACGGCGTCATCGCCTGGCCCTACAAGCTGCTCGTCCGCCCGGGCGACAACCTCACCGAGCTGTACGACCTCAGCGGCGACTTCGGCGAGCGCAACAACCTCGCCGAGTCGGCGCCCCGCCGCGTCGGCGAGCTGATGCAGTACTACCACGCCGCGCCTCACGTCGAGCTCGACCGCTCCAGCCGCGGCCGCCGCCTCCGCGAGCGCAACGCCGCCACGCCCGGCGAGTGAACCTGTTCGCCGGGACATGCCCGCAGAGGCATGTTCTACCACACATGCTCCTCGAGACATGTGCGAAAGGACTTCTCGCGCGGCCTCGTCCGACGACGCGAGCCTGCTCGGCGCGTCACGTGCTGCGAGTCGACCTCGGCGACGCCGCCGCGGGCTCAGAGCGACGCGCGCAGCCGACCTCTCGATGTGCGTCGACCGGAGCGACGGCGCCGCGCTCGTGGCTCGCGGGCTTGAAGCGTCGCGCGCAGCCGACCTCTCGATGTGCGTCGACGCGGAGCGACGGCGCGACGCTCCTGGCTCCCGCGCCTGATGCACCGGCGCTCGCCAGCCACCCGCCCGACCGGACGAAGCGCCTGCGTCGCCTGCACGCCCGGCGGCCCCCCTGACGTCGTCGCCGCTCCTGCGCGAAAAAATGAGCCGTCGCCCGGCGCCCGTGCGACCTCTTCACATGCGCCTTTCATCGCGATCACCCCTCGTCCTCGCCCTCTCTCGCCGGCTGCGACCTCCTCGATCCGCTCCTCACCAGCGGCCACTCCGGCGACGACTCGGAGTCCGGCCCGCCGGCCATGACCTCGACCGGCACCTCCGGCACCTCCGACACGACCGGCTTCTCCAGCGAGACCTGCACCACCTGCGACAGCGCCACCGAGGCGGTGTTCGTCATCCCGCCCGATCCGCCGCCCGCCTGCGACGTCTACGCGCAGGACTGCCCCAGCGGCTTCAAGTGCAGCGCCGAGGGTCCACCGCCGCTCGGCAGCGACAACATCACCTGCTCGCCCATCGTCCCCGAGCCCGACCAGGCCGGCGAATCGTGCCAGCGTCTCGTCCAGGGTCACCTCGGCCCCGACACCTGCGACCTCGGTCTCTTCTGCGACGACGTCGACCCGCAGACCGCCATCGGCACTTGCGCGGTGATCTGCCAGGGCAGCGACCAGCAGCCGATCTGCGGCGCCGGCGAGGAGTGCCTCGGCTACCACCAGATGCCGCTGTGCGTGCCGCACTGCGATCCGCTGGTGCAGGACTGCCCCGCCGGCGACAGCTGCCAGTACGCCGGCGTCGACTTCGTGTGCCTGGAGGTCTCCGGCTTGCCCGCCAACCAGCTGTTCGAGGGCTGCGGCGACGACCGGTCCTGCGCGCCCGGCCTGAGCTGCGTCGACGGCGGCGCGGCCACGGAGTGCGTGATGGGCGACGACGGCCCGGGCTGCTGCTCGCCGTACTGCGACCTGAGCGCGCCTGCGTGCCCGGGCGTCGGTCAGCAGTGCCGGCCCTACTACGAGCCCGGCGAAGCCCCGTCCGGGCTCGAGAACGTCGGTGTCTGCGCCCTGCCGTGAACGGCCAGCAGCGCCGGCCCCACGACGAGCCCGGCGAAGCTCCGTCCGGGCTCGAGAACATCGATGCCTGCGCCTTGCTCGCGCGGCGACGATGACTGCATGTTGCGAGACATCGCGGAGCCTCGCGCCCGTTCTCCGCTCGCATACGAGCCCATCAACGTCCTCCGCAGCGACGCCGCGGCCGCGGAACTCCGGTGCCACGCCGAGCTCGGCCTCCTCCGAATGCCGAGTCGCACGCCCCCGCTCACGCTTCTCCGCGCCGCGAGATGCCATGCCGCCGACAGCCGAGAAAATCGGCGCTGTGGCAGCCCCACAGCCCTGCTGAGCGACTTCTGCCGCCTGTCCCGACCCGAGACCCACGACGCGCGGAGAGCTCCGTGGAGGCCGTCTCGACGCCGAGGACGCTCATGCATGCGCAGCCCATTCGAGCGCTCCTCGGCGCGTTGCGACGCGTCCCGAAGGACTTCCATGGCGCGAGTGCATCGACGATCATGCATGGCGATGCAGTCCCGACGCCGCGTAGTCGTCGTTCACGCCTCCGAACCTGCGCGTTCCGCCGTCTTCGACGCCGCATGGCGCTCGGGACATGTCCCAATGGACCCGTCCGAAGAGACAGCGCATGGCGAGGACGTCCTGGTCGTCCGCGTGGGCGTCGACCCCGGCCCCGCCGACCTGCGCCTCCCGGACGACGCAAACGTCGGCCCCGCCGCCTACGCCGAGCTACGCCTGCTCGCGCTGCCCGCCGAAGAGGACGACGAGGAGGACGACAAGGGAAAGACACCGACAAGGGCGAAGCCGAGCTCGACGAAAAAGACCACGACGCCCTCCCCGTCCCGCCGGCCCTGCCCGCCCCTTACCTCGTCCACCCGTACTTCCAGCCGCGGATCTTCACCGGCCGCGCCGCCGACCTCGCCGAGCTCGACGCCTGGCTCGCGCACGGCCAGCCCGCGCGGGTGCTCGCAGCGCTCGGCGGCATCGGCAAGAGCGCCCTCGCCTGGGCCTGGGTGCAACGGCGGCTCACCGACCCCCGTGGGCCGGCTGCATGTGGTGGAGCTTCTACGAGGGAGGCGCCACTTTCGACCTCATGCTCCGCCACCTCGCCGCCTACGCGACCGGGATGGCGCCCGCGGAGGCCATGCGCGCCGATCGACTCGATCTCGAGCGGCGGATCCTCGCGGCCCTGCGAGCGCGCCCGTTCCTGCTCATGCTCGACGGCCTCGAGCGCGTCCTCGTCGCCTACCACCGACTCGACGCCGCGCGCCTGCCGGACGACCTCGCCGACGCCGCCATCGACCTGCAAGCCTGCACCGATCCACGAGACGGCCGGTTCCTGCGCGCGCTCGTGCGAGCGAGCCCGTCGCGGCTGCTGGCGACCTCGCGGATCTTCCCCAGCGACCTGCGCGACGGCGACGCGCTGGTGCCCGGCGTCGAGCTGTCCGCCGCGCAGGGCCTCGACCCCGCCGACATCCCCGAGCTCCTGCGCGCCGTCGGCCTCGACCCCGAGGCCTGGTGGGTCGCACCGACCACGCACGCCATGGCCAAGCTCGGTCACTCCAGCCTGCTGTGGCGCCTGATCGCCGGCTGCGCGCACGACCACGCCAGGCCCTCGACCTTCACCGGCCACGACGACCCCGAGCCCGCAGCCCTGCGCGCGCACATCCTCACCACCGCCTTCGAGCACTTGCCGGCCCGCGCCGCGCGACTGCTGTCGCGGATCGCCGCCCTGCGCTCGCCCGTCGGCATCGACACCGTGCTCGCGCTGGCCGATCCGCCCCCGCTCGGCCTGCGACGCCCGCCCCACCAGCCCCTCGCGCCGCTACGCCAGCTCGAGCAGATCCTCGCTGAAGATCACTATCCGAGCACCCGCACGCACTTGCAGGACAACTACGACAAGCTCCGCGCCCGCCGCGACGCCTGGGACGTCTATCGCGCGCTCGCGGGCCCGTACGCCCGCCTGCCCGAGGTCCTCGCCCACTACGCCCGCATCCACGTCGACCTGTGCCTGCTCGAGGCTCGCGGCTTCCTGCTGTGGGACCGCGGCAGCAACCGCCACGACCTCCACCCGGTCGTCCGCGCCTACGCCTTCGAGCGCCTCGAGGGCGAAGGCCGCACCGCCGCGTTCGTGGCGATCCGCGACCACTTCGAGCAGCTCCGCCCGAGCCCGCGGCCCCCGTCCGCAGCATCGCCGACCTCCAGCGCACCATCGAGGTCTACAGCGCCCTCGTCGGTGCCGGCGACTTCTACGCCGCCTTCCGCCTGTACTGCGACCGCCTGGCCGACCCGCTCTACGGCCGCCTCTCGGCGTACACGACGATCGTCGAGCTCCTGATCCCGCTGTTCCCCGCCGGCCTGCGCGAGCTCCCGCGCCTGTCCGACCCTTACGACCAGAGCAGGGCGCTCACCAGCCTGGCGAACGCGCTCGCGCTGGTCGGCCGGGGCGACGACGCCGCCGCCTTGCGCGAGCTCGACATCCGCCTCGGCCTCCAGCAACGCGATCCGAGCGGCCTGGTGATCAGCCTCGTCAACTGGGCCCTGTCGATCGAGGCCGAGGACCACAACTACACCGCGCTGCGGACCTTCACCCTCGCCCACCGCCTCGCCGTCGCCGCCGGCGGCAGGCAGACCCTACCGCTGCGCCACCGCGCCCGGCTGGCGATCGAGCTCGGCCGGTGGGACGAGGCCGAGGCCGACCACGCGGCGATCGCCGCGCGCGAGCTCGACGCGCACGACCGCCTCACCCTCGCCCGCGACCGCGTCACCCTCGCCATCTACCGCGACGCGGATCCGGCGCCGTGGCTCGCCGCCGCGTGGCGCGAGCACCAGCGGACGCCGCGCCTGTTCGACCTCGCCGAGCTGCACGCCCTCGAGGCCCGCGTCGCCGCCGCCGCCGGTGCCTGGGCCGCCGCCGAGACCCACCTGTGCGAGGCGCTGCAGCTCGCGCGCCGCATGGGCGCGAGCGTCGCCCGCTTCTCCGCCAGGCTCGCCACCTGCCTCGCGCACCTCGATCGACCTGACGAAGCCCGCCGGGCGCTCGCCGACGCCCGCGACGCCTCCGATCGGAGCCTCGCCGACGCCCACCTCGCCCTCGGCGAGCGCGACCTCGCCGGGCCGCTGGCGCTCGCCGCCTACCGCGACGCCTGGGGCGAGGGCCCGCCGTGGGCCTGCGTCGACGGGCTGCGCGAGTGCGCTGGCCTGCTCGATCGGCTCGGCCTGCCGCCCCCGGAGCTGCCGCCGTTCGACCCGGCTCGCTCGCCGCAGATCGCCTGCGAGGCCGAGATCGAGGCCTTCATCGCCGAGCTCGCGGCCGGCCGCGCCGACCCATGACCCGCCCGCTCCGCAGAAGAGAGCATGTCTTCTCGAACATGCCCCTCATCACATGTCCATAAGAACATTCTCTGGAGGACATGTCGCCAAGTTCTCGGCCGGCCGCGCCGGCCTCTGAGCCGCCCGAATGCCGCTCCCGGCGGACACGAAGCATGTCTTCACGGACATGCCCATCAGGACATGCATGAAAGGACATTCCCCGGAGGACATGCTCCGAAGGCGTCCTCCGACGGTCCGCGCCCACGCCGCTCGCGCCGCGTCGCTGCGCCCCCGCCGGCGCGGCGGCCTCGACCGTCGCCCGCCCTGCGCGCTCGTTCGTCGCGGGCCTCAGTGCCGCTCGACGCTCGCCGGCGCCTCGACGCGGCCGATCTTGTCGACCACCCCGCGGCGGACCGCCAGCAGCGGCTCCGGCAGGAACCCGCCGAGCAGCAGCGTCCCTACCATCCCCCAGATCGCGTACGACTCCCAGCGGCGCAGGTCTTCGAACCCGCGCAGGTCGTCCGCGTGGGGCGACGGCGGCCCGAGGAACGTGCGCTTGAACGCCCGCCACAGCGTGATCCCGTTGACCGCGGTGACGATGAACAGGAGCCCCACCACGAACGGGTGCTCGCGCAGGAGCCCCTGCCCGACCAGGTCCTCGGCCACGAACGAGATCGTGCCGGGGAAGCCGACCGCCGCGGCCGCCAGGATCAGGTACGCGGTCGCCATGCGCGGCGCGTTGTGGGCCAGCCCGCCGAGCTTGCGCAGGTCCGTCGTGTTCGCGCGCACCTCGACCGCCAGCGTCAGCAGCATCAGCCCGCCGCACTCGACCACCGTCGACATCGCCTGCAGCAGCGCCCCCGACACGCTCGCGTCGTCGAGCCCGGCGAAGCCGGCCAGCACCAGGCCCGACTGGCTGACCCAGAACCACGCCACGATCCGGCGCAGGTCGAATTGCCCGACCGCCAGGAACGCCCCGTACAGCGCCGTGAACACCCCCACCGCCATCAGCAGCGGCGCCGCCGGCCCGAGCACCCGCGGGAAGATCGCCAGCGCCAGGCGAGCCAGCATGAACGACCCGAGCGGCGTCAGACACGTCACCAGGGCCAGGTGCGGCGTGCTGTGCTGCGCCGTCGCCGGGAACCACAGGTGCAGCGGCACGATGCCCATGCGCAGCAGCGCCACCGCCAACACCAGCGTCCCGATCCACGGCGACGGCGAGTAGGCGCTCTTCGTCAGCTCGACCAGGTCGAGCGGGTTTTGCACCCCCGCCGCCGACGCCTCGAACGCCAGCCCGATCATCGCCACCGCCAGCGCCAGCCCCGTCGCCACCACCAGCGACTTCATGATCACCTGCAGCGGCCGCGACCCGCGGTGCCTGGCGTCGAACCACAGCGGCAGCAGCGACAGCACCACGAAGCTCGACAGCACCCCGGCGTCGAGCGCGAGGAAGCTGCCCATCAGCGCCCCCTCGACCACCATGATCTTGGCCGCCAGGCCCGCGCGCATGTCGGCGCGCGGCGTCATCAGCAGCGCCACCAACACCAGGCCGGCCGTCAACGGCAGCAGCACCGCGTTGAGGCCGTCGACCGCGAAGTGGCTGTGCAACCAGCCCAGGCCCTGCTCGAGGTGGTCCTCCTTGTACGCGTGGCGCGTGCCCTCGTGGACGAACAGCGCGCACGCGACCAGGAAGATCGGCAGCGCGAAGCCCAGCGCCAGCGCCCGCTGCTTGGTCGCCCCGCGCACGCCCCAGCGCAGCGCCGCGGCCGCCAGCAGCGGCGTCAGCCACAGGAAGATCAGCGAGTACTGCACCCACGCGCTCATCGCCGGCCTCCCTTCGCGCGCCGCTCCGACTCGCCGTGCAGCGCCAGCAGCCGCGACTCGAGGCGGTCGAGCCGGCGCGACAGCGCCATCACCGGGCGCACCACGTAGCGCTCGAGCGCGATCTCGACGTCGAAGCGCTCGATCGCCATGCGGTACACGTACCGGCGCGTGCGCAGGCCGAGCTCCTCCCAGCGGACCGCGCCCTCGTCGGCCTCGGTGCGGCCGAGCGCCGCGCGGCGGGCCAGCGCGTCCTGCAGCGCCGACGGCGTGCGCAGGAACTGGTAGTAGCGCAGCACCGCGTGGGCCACGAGGTGCACGGTGGCCAGCGTGTACAGCCCGAACCCGATCTCGACGAACATCAGGCCGACCTGGCTGGCCGTCGCGTACGACAGCGCCGACTTGGCGTCCGGGCTGGCCTGGCTGCTCATCGCCGAGATGACCGCGGTGATCGCCCCGACCGCGATCATCATCGTCTGCGCCGCCAGCGAGTGCTCGAGCAGCGGCGCCGCGCGCAGCAGCAGGTACACCCCGGCGTGCACCGACAGGCTGCCGTAGAACACCGCGGACGAGGCCGTCGGCCCCTCCATCGCCCGCGGCAGCCAGCCGCCGAGGGGGAACTGGGCCGACTTGCCCATCGCCGCGAACACCAGCGACAGGCCGACGAACGTCGACGGCCACGGGCTCGTCAGCGCCGCCTGCTCCGCCGCCAGCCAGTCGCTCGTGTGCAGCCAGCGGTGCAGCGACACCCCGGCGGTGAGCAGCCCGATGTCGCACAGGCGGTACGTCACCAGCACGCGGGTCGCCGCCTTCACCGGCCCCAGGCGCTCGTGGAAGAACCCGACCAGCAGCACCGACGTCATGCCGACGATCTCCCAGCCGACGAACAGCAGCTCCAAGTTGCCGGCCAGCACCAGCGCCTGCATGCCGGCGCCGAACAGCAGCATCAGCAGGAAGAACCGGTTGAAGCCGGGCTCGCGGTGCAGGTACGCGATCGAGAACTGACTGGTCGCCGCCA
Source organism: Nannocystis pusilla (assembly GCF_026626665.1). Classification (GTDB taxonomy): domain Bacteria; phylum Myxococcota_A; class Polyangia; order Nannocystales; family Nannocystaceae; genus Nannocystis; species Nannocystis pusilla. The sequence goes on along the minus strand of NZ_JAPNKE010000002.1, from coordinate 1,959,569 downwards.
GCAGCAGCGACACCAGGGCCGACACCGCCGCCGAGCGGCCGTCGACGAGCAGGTCGATGCGGAAGTCGTAGCCCGCGCCCGAGTACCACGAGCCGAAGCCGAGCTGGAGCGGCCCCGCGGGCCCCGCCGCCCAGCCGACGAGGCCGACCAACAGGCCGAGGAAGCCGAGGCCGATCGCCGTCTGGGCCACGGACGCCACCACGCGCTCGCTGGCCAGCCGGGCCGCCAGCAGCAGCGCGATGATGACGGCCCCCAGCGCCGGCGCGGCCGGGGCCAGCGCGATCACGTGAGCGAGCGAGTTCGAGTCGAGCATGACGCGAAGACCATGTCCGAAGGTCAGGGCCGGATCAGCGCCGGCGGCAGGAATTGATCGCGCCCGGCGTACCAGTCGCTCGAGCTGCGCACGCGCGGCAGCCCGGCGCTGAGCGGGGTGTAGGGGCGGAAGCCGAAGCGCGCGTCGAAGGTCTGGATCGCCCGGGTCTCGGGATCGACCGAGACCAGCCGCAGCCACTCGTTGGTCACCAGCTCGGCGACGGCCGGCTGGCGCCCGGCGATCGCCAGCAGCGTCGCCGGCGACGCCTCGACCACCAGGTGCAGGCGCACCGGCTCGTGGACCTCCGTCATCTGCTTGGGCAAGCCGGTCCGCAGGTCGCTGCTGGCCCCGTTCATCACCCCGAACAGGCCGGTGACGTTGTGCGGCAGCTTGGTGCCGGCGCCGAGGCGCTCCATGTCGACGGTGGAGAAGAAGTACTCGAGGTTGATGCCGGCGCCGACCGGGCCGACGGCGAGCAAGATCCGCTCGAGGATCGCGCCCTTCGGATCTTGCTCCGGATCGTACGAGACGAGGAAGGCCCGCCGGTCGAGGAACAGGCCCGCGGTCAGCTCGCGCCGACCGACGAAGCAGGCCGCGTTGGTCGCGTGGCCGAGCTCCGGCCGCGCCTGCGCCAGGTCGAACGCGCGCCCCTCGACGTGCCGCAAGGCCCGCTCCGACGTCGACCGCCGCGGCGCCGACGCGAACCGGCGGCAGCGCTCGTGCGCGTTGCGGCGGCACATCTCCTCGAGCTGCGGCGACAGCACGCGCAGCTCGTGCAGCGCCGCGTCGGGCAGGTCCTCGGCGTCGTAGAGGCGGATCATGTCGTTGGCGGTGTCGTACAGCCCGCCGACGAACACGGTGTCCTCGGGGATGACGATTCCGCGGGCCACCAGTCGCTCGCGCACCCCCGGTTGATTGGCCATGCGCGCGAACAGGCGCGCGTTGGGCCCGCCCGAGCGCCCGCCGCACGCGCCGCACGAGTACGCCGGGAAGTACGGGTTGTTGACGCTCGACGAGTCGTGGCCGAGCACCACCACCAGCTTCCCGAAGCGCTGGACGATGCCCATGTTCTCGAGCAGCGCCGCCACCCGCGTCGCCATCTCGTCGAGGGTGAAGCCCGACATCACCTGCGCCGTGCGGGTGCCGTCCTGCTCGGCGCGCAGCTCCGTCAGCCGCGTCATCGGCTCGGGCAGCCACCAGCGCGCGATCGCCTTGCGCACCCGCCCGGCCGCGCGCGGCGAGAACACGTTGGCCAGCAGCGGGATCGCGGCGAAGAACCCGGCGATGGCCGTCACGATCGATCCGAGCAGCAGCGAGCGCGACATCCGGCCCCACGCCGTCTCGATCTCGCCGAGCTGACGGCGCCGGCTCGCGCGCAGCTCGGCGACGCTGAACTGGCGCGTCAGCGCCTGCTCCTCGATCCGGTGCTGCGGCTCGACCACCACCGGGCACAGCGGGAACGTGCTCGGATCGTCGATGCCCTGGTACGCGATCGCCAGGCCGAAGAACCCCGCCGCGCCGAGGGTCTCGCACTCGGGCGCGAGCTCCTCGAGGTGGCGGCGCGACGACTCGAAGCGGTCGTCGATGCAGAACACCACCTGATGCCGCGGCCGCGACGCCACCGGCGGCGGCGCGGCCAGGTTGGCCGCCAGCGCGTCGAGCAGCTCGATCCGGTAGCGGCGCTCGTAGGCCTCGTGCAGCACCCGCAGGCGCGTCCCCTCGTCGAGCTCGTCGAGGAACGAAAGCACCGCCTCGACGTCGGCGCGGCTGGCCGAATCGATCGTCGCCGCCGACACCCCCGCGAGCTGACACAGACGGAACAGCGGCCACGACGTGTCGTGACGGCCGCGCTGCTGCGGCCCCGCGATCTGCGGCAGCGCGGCGCAGGCCGCCCGGATCGCGCCGGCCCGGCCGCGGACGCCGAGGCGCGCCGCGACGTCGCGGTACGCGAACAGGTCGAGCACGAGCCGCACCGCCAGGTAGTCGATCAGGCGGACCTGCGCGCGCGTGCGGCCGATCGGCCCCGGCGCGCGCTCGAGGCGGTGGAACATCCCCGCCCACCCCGGCAGCTGCAGCAGCGTGTGCTCGACGAACGCCTCGAGCTCGTCGTCCGCGATCCCGAGCTCGGCCAGCAGCTCGATCACCACGTCCTCGGCGCCGAGCTTGCGCGCGTCCCAGTCGCGCAGCCGCTCGCCCAGGCCCGCCAGCCAGGCCGGGCGCACGCCGAGCCCCGACGACAGCACCTTCGCCCACGCGCGGAAGAACCCGCGCTCGCGGTCCGGCATCGTCCAGTACGACTGCCCGCGGTCGAGGAACGCCGCGCACAACGGGATCAGGTGCGCGTGGACCATCTCGTTCGGGTCCTCGCCGCTGGTGCGCAGCAAGAGGTCGCGGTGGAACACCGCCGGCGTGGCCTGCGGGCACGGCTGGCCCTCGAGGTGCTCGCACGCGCGGACGCACGCGGTCCACAGCGCGCGCACCGAGAACAGCTCGGGGTCGCAGGCGAACGCCGCCATCATGTCGCGCGGGTCGACGCGGCGGCCGAGCAGCGCGCCGAGCTTGAGCAGCGGATCGAGCGCGCGCTCGCCGGGCGTCGGGCTGACGACCTTGGCCGCCACCTCGCGCGCGCCCGCGGGCCGCCGGCGGCCGCCACCTCCTGCTCGAGCCAGGCCCGCGTGCTGCGGACGATCGCGTCGCGCGGCCCCTGGCGGATGTCGCCGTCGAAGCGGTTGGCCGCGTCCTTCTCGACCAGGTTCCAGCGCAGGTGGGCGATCGTCTCGGCGCCCACGCCGTGGCGGATCACCAGCCCCGCCGCGACGTCGCGGCTCGGGAAGCCCGGCGCGATCGGCTCGGCCGAGAACTGCTCGTCGGCCAGCACCGCGTCGAGGTCGTCGTCGCGGATCCGTCCGCGCGCCAGCAGATCGCGGTATGTCTCTTTGGTCAGGTACCCGCGCACCCGCAGCTTGCTCTGCGCCTCGCGGATGGCCGCGTGGAACGGCAGGTGCTGGAACGCGTGCAGCGTGTTGTGATGGACGAACACCTCGAGCGGCGCCTGGGCCGGCAGGTAGTGCGAGGCGTGCTCCAGCGCCGCCCGCACGCGCGCGTGCATGTCGGGCGCGTCGGCGACCTCGGGCTGCGCGTCGTGGAAGAGCTGGTGGGCCGTTGCGGTCGACATGGGAACCCGCGCGCGAGCACCTCGCGGCCCGGCCAGGATGAACGCCGGTGTCGAGGCACGCGCTGAACCACCGGTTAAGCTGTGTTCATAAAGCCGGCCGCGACGGCCTCAGACGGCTCGCGGACGAATGCCCGCCTCGCCCCGCCTTGCGGTCGCATTCGATGGGTCGCGCCGCTCGCGACGTTTCAGTCGTGGCTCTCGGGACATGTCCCATGGAACATGTCCTCTGGCACATCCTCCGACTCACAGCGCGGCGGCGCCGAACGTGTCGCACTGGGCCGGGTCGTGCGAGTCGTGGCCGCGGGCGAACCACCGCGCCCGCTGCTGCGACGTGCCGTGGCTGAACGACTCCGGCTGCACCGTGCCGCGGGCCATCTTCTGCAGGCGGTCGTCGCCGATCGCCTCCGCCGCCCGCATCGCCTCCTCGATGTCGCCGGGGTCGAGCTTGCCGCGCAGCTCGGCGTCGCGCGCCCACACCCCCGCGAGACAGTCGGCCTGCAGCTCGAGCCGCACCGACAGCCCGCCCGCGCCCTGCAGCTGGCGCGGCGAGGCGGCGTGGACCTTGTCGGACAGCCCGAGCAGGTTCTGCACGTGGTGGGCGACCTCGTGGGCGATCACATAGGCCTGGGCGAAGTCGCCGGTGGCGCCGAGGCGCTCGCGCAGCTCGCGGTAGAAGCCGAGGTCGATGTACACGCGCTGATCGGCCGGGCAGTAGAACGGCCCCGAGGCGGCGTCGCCGTAGCCGCAGCCGGTCGGCGTGCGGTCGGTGAACAGCACCAGCTTGGCCTTGTGATACGGCGTCGGCCCGGCCCCCGACACCGAGATCGGCGAGCGGGCCAGCCACGAGCCCTGCACGTCGTCGAGCGCGTAGGCCACGTAGCTCGACAGGTCGTCGGCCTTGTCGGCGGCGACCGGCGCGTCCTGTTGCTCGGTCAGGTACGCGCCCTGCTGCTCACAGCGACCCATCGTCGCGTACAGCACGAGCGTGATGATCACGCCGATCCAGCCGAAGCGCGAGCGGAGCAGCACGCCGACGAGGCCGAGGATCGCCCCGCCGCCGCCGCCCCCGCCGCCGAAGCTCCGCTGGCCCCGGCGGTCGATGACGTCGTCGCTGCGGTAGCCCTTCTCGAAGCGCATGCCTCGAGCCTGATCCTATTTGCCGGCCGGCGCCAGCGAGGCGACCGCGCCCTGGCTGGGGTCGGTCGGCGCCAGCGGGCCCGTCAGCGCCCCGAGGTCGACGTAACCGCGCTGCTTCAGCACCACGAACGGCCGCTCGTCGAAGTACAGCTGGCCCGCCCCGTCGTGCTCGACGATCTGGACCTTGCCCGCCCCGTAGTCGGCGTTGCGGCCGTAGTAGCCGACCTCGAGGCGGTACGGGTAGGCCGAGGCCGTCCCGTCGATCACGAACGCCTCGAGCCCGTAGCCCGCGTCCATGTCGTCGAGCAGGCGGCCGCCGGACTCGAGCGCCTTCTCGCGGTAGAACGCGTGCCAGCCGTGGCCGTCGCGCACGTGCAGGTCGAGGTCGCCCTGCGCGTTGTCCCAGCTGAGCACGAACCGCAGCGACGGCTGCTCGGCCAGCTCGGCCTCCTGCACGCGCAGCGACTCCATCACGTAGTCGCGCTGGTCGGGCCAGCGGCGGATCCACGCCGCCGCGACCAGGCCGAGGTCGTCCTTGAACACCCGCTCGAGCCCGCGGGTCTTCGGCTCGACGCGGGCCCACGCCATGCCGTCGAGCAGCGCCGCCCAGGCCTCGCCGAAGTAGCCGGCCCGCAGCAGCGCGTAGGCGTACAGCCGGTAGCCGGCCGGGTCCTCGTAGCGCTGCTCGATGGCGCGGCTGTAGGCGTCGAGGACCAGCCAGTTGGCGGCCTCGCCGGTGCGCTCGAGCCGGCCCGCCGCGGTGCGCCGCACGTCGGCGCGGCCGGGGTACAGGTCGATGAGCGAGCCGTAGGCGCGGGCCGCCAGGTCGTCGCGGCCGTTGGCCTCGAGCGCCTCGCCGAACGCCAAGAGCGCCATCACGTCGGCCGGCGCCGCCCGCTGCCACCGCTCGGCCACCCCGAGCGCGTTGCGCTTGTCGTCCCACGCGCCCAGCAGGTTCATCACCGCCAGGAAGTTGCCCTCGTAGGCGTCGGCCGGGGTGCGCTGGGGCCCGAAGCGCAGCCCGGCGTCCTTGTCGCGCAGGCGGTCGCGCGCGTCCTCGCGGGCCAGCTCGGCCGCGGCGTCGGCCCGGCTGTTCTCGCGGACAGGTCCCTTTGGACCTTGCCTTTGGGACCTGCGCGAACGGACAGGCGGCACCGGCGGCGGCGGCGCGGCGCTGACCGCCGGCGGCGCCGCGTCGAAGCTGGTCATGCGCAGCTCGGCCAGCAGCGCGTGCGACGGCGGCGCGACGCGCTCGTCGGGCAGCGACACCGGGGCCGCCTCGCGCCACTCGGCGCCGAACTTGCCGACCGCCAGCACGTCGCGCAGCGAGGTGCCGTCGAGGCCGAAGCGCGCGTAGTCGTGGGCCGAGCCGATCACCACCATCGCCGTGGCGTCGTTGACGATCCGGTTCGACAGCGAGAACTCGACCGCGCGCTCGCGGAACTTGTCGCAGGTGTCGTCGGGCCCGCGGGCGCACGAGCGGGCCTGGTCGATGAGCCAGGCGGCGCGGGCCCCCGCCCACGCGTCCTGCAGCAGCGGCGACGGCGAGCGCGTCAGGGCCACGCCGTGGCGGGCCGCGACCTCGTGCCCGACGAGCTCCACCTCGAGCTCGTCCTCGGCGTACTCGGCGTAGACCAGCACGTCGTCGCCGGCCTGCACGCTCTCGAGCTTCTGCGGGTAGACCCAGCCGCTGCCGGGCACGCGCACCTCGACGTCGCGGACCACCGTGCGGGTCATGCGGTGGGCCGCGACCCGCGGCGTCACCCCGCTGCGCAGCACCAGCCCCGGCCGCGCCGCCGCCAGCTCGTGGCCCATCGCCTTCATCGTCTCCGGCCGCGCGCCGAGCTGCGTCAGCGTCGTCAGCCCGCGCAGCAGCGCCGGGTCGGCCGCCCCGCCCTCGACCATCACGTCGAGCCGCGCCACCCCGAGCTTGCGCAGCCGCTCCGCCTCGCTGACGAGCGCCGCCTCGGTGTGCGCCCCGGCGGTCACGAGCCCGTCGGTCATCACCAGCATGCGCCGCGCCGGCCGCTCGCCGCCGCGGGCCGCGAAGCGCAGCGCCCCGAGCAGGTTCGACGCGCCGAGCGCCCGCCGCGAGCGGATCGCCGCCAGCTCGGCCTCGCCGAACCCGCGGATCGGGCCCTCGTAGGCCACCTCGGCGCCCTGGTCGAACGCCACCACGCGCAGCGGGATGTCCTCCAGGACACGTGCGCCGAGCTCTTGAATCACCTGGCCCAGGCGGTCGACGTGGGTGTCCCAGCCGAGCCCCTGCGAGGCGCTGGTGTCGAACAGGATCGCCAGGCTCTCGACCGGATCGGGGTGGTCGTGGGGGATCGGCGAGATCCGGGCCACCACCATGTTGTCGTGGCGCAGGCCCAGCTCGCGCGGCCCGTGCGGCTGCACGACGATGTCGCCGGTCGGTCGCACGTCGGCGAAGCGGTAGAACTCGCCGTCGCCGCGGACCCCGGCGAACAGCGGGTCGCCGCCCATCACCAGCGGCGCGCGCGAGCGCAGCGCCACCGCCAGCTCGCGCAGCGGCGCCAGGCCGGCCACCGGCACGCGGTACGGCTCGCTGCGCCCCCGCATCTCCTGCGTGTAGGCCACGATCAGCCGCGTCTGTTGCCGCGCCGCGATCGGCTCGACCCGCGCCACGAAGCGCTCGCCCTCCGGCGCGCCGACCAGCTGCGGCTCCTGCGGCGCGTGGTCCAGCGCCAGCTGCTGGATCGCCGTGCGCCGCGGCACCACCTCGGCCTCTTGCCACGCGCCGTCGCGGAACGCCGCGAAGCGGGTCACGCGGGCGCCCGGCGGGATCGCCAGCGCCAGGCGGCCGGCCAGCGTGCGGCCCTCCGGGTTGTCGAACGCCAGCTCGAGCTCCGTGAACGCCAGCGGCTGATCGAGCACCGCCCGCACTCGCAGCACGCGCAGCGGCAGCTCGGCGCCGTCGGCCGCGGTCAGCGAGATCGGCGGCTCGCGGCGGATCGGCTCGTCGACGCCGGTCTTCGCGGCCAGGTTGGCCAGATCGGGCCCCGACTCGGAGCGAGCGCCGGGACCGCCGCACGCGAGCGCCAGCACCGCCACGGCGATCGGCGCCGAGCTCCAACCAGCCAACCTGTTGCTACGGAGTGCCATCCCGATCGCGCGGACCGACACCAACGGTCGCACAGGGGACCTTGCGGCGCAACCTGGCGGCCCAAAGCCTCGCTTTGTCGCGGGGGTGACGGCCGCCGCCGGGGTCCCACCTTGTCCCACGCGAGCGCGAGCGCCCCTGCGCGGCGCACGACGCCGGTCGCCGGCTGACCCGAACGCCAGGTCGCGGCGATTTTGCTAACGTCCGCCGCGCGTGCCAGCCGATTTCGTCCCTGCCTCGCCCCCGCTCGCCGTCGTCCTCGCCGCGGGCAAGGGCACGCGCATGCGCTCCGACCTGCCCAAGGTCCTGCACCCGCTGGCCGGCGAGCCGCTGGCCGTGCACGTCCTGCGCAGCGCCCGGGCGGCCGGCGTCGCCGGGCTGGTCGTCGTCGTCGGTCACGGGGCCGAGCAGGTCGAGGCGGCCCTGCGGCCCGTGTTCGCCGACCTGCGGTTCGCGCTGCAAGCCCAGCAGCTCGGCACCGGGCACGCGGTCCAGTGCGCACTACCCGCGATCGGCGATCACGAAGGCCCGGTGCTCATCCTCTCCGGCGACGTCCCGCTGCTCAGGCCGGCCACCCTCGCCGGCCTGCTCGACGCCTGCGCGACCAGCGGGGCCGGCCTGGCGCTCGCCACCTTCGAGCCCGCCGACCCGCACGGCTACGGCCGGATCGTCCGCGACGACCACGGGCGGATCCAAGCCATCGTCGAGGAGCGCGACGCCGACGCGGCCACGCGCGCGATCCGGGAGTGCAACGCCGGGGTCTACTGCGCCGCCGCCGAGCTCCTGCGCAGCGAGTTGCCGGCCCTCGGGCGGGCCAACGCGCAGGGGGAGATCTACCTGACGGACCTCGTGGCCCGGGCGGCCGGCCGCGGCGTCCACACCCTGAAGGTCCCCGCCGACGAGGTCGCCGGCGTCAACACGCCCGAGCAGCTGGCCGCCCTCGGCGAGCTGCTGGCCGCCCGCACCGGCTGACCCTTCGGGCATGTTTTCAAGAGCATGCCCGAACGCGCATGCCCTCGAAGACATGTTCTTCAAAACATGTCCTCTCGAACCTGCTCCAGCGGAACCCTGCGCCCGGTGCGGGCTCCCGAGTCCCCGCGCCTCTGCTGCCCCGACGAGACCCGCGGCCTGCCCCGGCCTCGCTCCGACCGCGTGGCGAAGATCCCACGCCTTCGACGCGCCCTCGCTGCTCCCTCACTCCGACCGCGCGGCCAAGATCCCGCGCCCTTGGTCGCGCCCCCGCCTCAGCGCTGGATCGCCGCGACCTCGTCGACCCGGCTGCGCAGCTCGTGGATGTCGAACGGCTTCTCGATGAAGCGATCGCAGCCCGCGTCCATCGCCTGGCGGCGCTCGCGTTTCATCACGCTGGCCGTCACGGCGAGGACCGGCGTCGCGGCGATGTCGGGGGTCGCGCGGATCCGCTGGACCACCTCGATCCCGCTGATCCCCGGCAGGTCGAGGTCGAGCAGCACGACGTCGGGTCGCCGGTCGCGCACCAGGGCCAGGCCGGACACCCCGTCCTTGGCGCCGATGACCTCGTACTCGCCGGACAGCTCGAGGATCTTGCGGGCCAGAGCGAAGTTGCTCGGGTTGTCCTCGATGTAGACGACGAGCTTGCGGCCCTCCACGGGCTGCAGTCTAGCGGACAACGGCGCGGCGCGGGCGCGCCTTGCGTTACACTCGCGGCCGATGCACGCCCCTGACGCCCGCGCAGGCGACCGCCGATCCCGGCGGCCTGCTCCGAGTCGGTGGTCGTGCGGCCCCGCGTGGGGTCTCTTCGCGGCAGGGGTCTTGCCGCTGACCGCCGCGGCCGCCGGTCCGGCCGTGCCTGCGAGCGCGGCCAGCACGGCGAGCCCGACCGCGAGCTCCAGCGCAGGGCCCGCGGGCCCCGCCGCGCAGGAGCGGCGCAGCGTCACCATCGCCGCGCTCGAGGTCCGCGGCACCGAGCAGACCCCGTCGGCGCGGGTCCTCGAGATCCTCGCCGCCGAGGGCCTGCGCCAGGGCGAGACCTTGCTGTGGCCCGAGGACGCGCGGGTCCAGCGGGCGCGCCTGCGCCTGCTCCAGACCGACGCCTTCGAGCGCGTCACCCTGCGCCTGCGCCCGCTCGCCGGCGAGCCGGGCAGCGTCACCTTGACCGTCGACGTCGAGGAGCGCAGCTCGCTCGAGGTCACCGACCTGTACCTCGGGACATCTCGCTTCACCCCCTTCCGCGGCGGCGTCCAGGCGCTCGAGCGCAACTTCCTCGGCCGCGCCCTCCACCTCGGCGGCGGCTTCGTGTGGGGCAGCTTGCCGCGGCAGGTCCCGCGCAGCCGGCGGCAGCAGGCCTTCCGCCTCCACCTCGCCGCCCCGCGCCTGCGCGGCAGCCGGTTCGGCCTCGCCGGCACCGTCTACGTCACCTCTGCGAGCGAGCCGTACCGGATCGCCGGCCGCACCGACGATCCCGACCCGTCCCTGTTCCGCACCGTCGACTACGGCCGGATCGGCGGCATCCTCGGCACCACCTTCAACGCCGGTAACCGCCTCGTCTTCGGCCTCGACTACCGCTTCGAGCGCGTGGGCGCCCAGCTCCCCGTCGACCCGACCTACACCTCGCCGCTCGGCGAGTCGCGGCCGATCGACCTCGAGCTGCACGCCGGCGTCCACCGCCTCACCTCCTTCAACTTCGGCCTCAACTACGACGGCCGCGACGAGGCCGCGCGGTTCGGCAAGGGCGCGCGGGTCGCCCTCGACCTCCAGCTCAGCTCTCCGCTGGTCGGCAGCGAGTACGAGTACATCAAGCTGGTCGCCGGCGGCGCCTACAGCTTCCGCCTGCCCTGGGGCCACTGGATCACCCCCAGCGTCGTCGCCGGGCAGATCGCCGGGCGGGCCCCGCGGTTCGAGCGCTTCTTCGCCGGCGACCTGAGCGACTGGACCCCCGGACGCGAGCTGGGTCTCATCTACACCACCCGCAGCCCGGTCGACGTCTTCAATACCGGCGTCGACCGCCGCGTCCTCGGCTCGTTGTTCGCCCGCTTCGACCTCGAGTACGTGTGGCCGCTGTTTCAGCGCAACCGCGTGCGCGGGATCAAGGCCGGCTACCTCGTGTGGTCGACCGGCATCTTCACCTTCGCCGGCGACGCCGCCGAGCGGGCCCTTCACCGCGCCGCCGGCGAGTGGGCCGCCCCGATCGGCTTCAACGCCAACTTCGGCCTGCGCCTCGAGACCGTCGTCGGCGCGCTCGAGTTCAGCGTCGGCAACGTCCTGCGGAGGACCCCGCTGTGAGACGGCGCGCCCTCCTCCTCGCCGGCCTCTCGCTGCCGCTGCTGGGCGCCAGCGGCCTCGAGCTGCTGCGCAACCGCCGGGCCAAGTTCGAGGAGGTCGGCGACGGCGTGCTCATGACCGTCGCCATGCCGGAGCTCTTGCCCACGCGCGACGTCGACGCCATGGCCTCGCTCGAGTCGGCGTTCGCCACCACCCTCGTGTTCGAGATCGTCCTCTACCGCGCCGGTCACAGCGTCCCGGTCGACCAGCGCTCGCGCGTCGTCAAGATCCAGTACAACCCCTGGAAAGAGCGCTACGTCGTCACCACCAGCGATCCGGGGCGGGCCCTGCAGATCCGCTACTACACCGAGCGCGACGAGGCCATCGCCCGCGCCACCACCCTCGACCGCGTCCGCGTCGGCCGCGTCAGCGCCCTCCAGCGCGGCCCCGACGCCGTGTACTTCGCCACCGTCGTCGGCCAGCGCAACCCGATCGACCGCGACCTGCTCGCCCCGCAGTCGGGCGACGAGTGGGACCGCGGCCAGGGCCGCGACCTCTCGGTCTTCTCGCGCTGGGTCGGCATCTTCGTCCGCGCCACCCAGAGCGCCGAGCAGACCTTCGCAATAAAAACCGTCCCCGGCTTCTATCTGGTGTCGTCATGAGTCCGCGCGGCCCCAGCGACGACGACGCCCCGCGCCCGCGGCCGGCAGACGCCCCACCGGGCGACCGCGCCGCCGATCCGTCGCGCCCGACCCCGGGTGCGCACGACGACCTCGCAGGATCCCCCGCCCGCGACGACCTCGCAGGATCCTCCGCTCGCGGCAACCGCGACGCCCTCGCAGGATCCCCGGCCCGCGACGACTTCGCAGGATCCTCCGCTCGCCGCAACCGCGACGCCCTCGCCGGAACCTCCGCTCGCGGCGCCCCCGACGACCTCGCAGGATCCTCGTCGTCCTCCCCGCAGCAGGGCCCGCGCTCTGCCGCCCGCGAGTCCTCGCGCCCGCTCGGCAAGCGCGAGCCCTCGCGCCCGCTCGCGCGGCCCGCCGGGCGCCCGCCCTCCGCCGTCACGGCCGCCGCGCGGCCCGAGTCTGCCGCGCACAAGTCCTCGACCGACGCCCCGCAGAAGTCGTTCGCCTCGTTCGCCCGCTTCTCGGTCCCTGACTCGCGGCCCTCCGATCTCTCGCGGATCCGCATGACCCGGATCGGCCAGCGGATCGTCGCCGCCCCGCGGGTCCCGTGGTGGGGCCGGCTCGAGTCGCGGGTGATCACCGCCCTCGTGTGCCTCGGCATCCTCTGCGTCGGCGCCTCGGCCTACCTCGTCGCCCTCACCGTGCAGTACTTCGAGGGCATCGTCGGCTCGGCCACGCAGAAGAGCGACGACGCGGTCGCCCTCGCGCTGCCCTTCTACGACGGCTACGTCAAGGCCCGCAAGGAGACCTACCGCGCCCGGCTCGAGGCCATGGCCCGCGAGGTCGAGCTGGCGTCCGCGCGCGGCGAGATCGCGGCCGACGACCCCGCCGCCCTGCGCGAGCTCCTGCACGAGCTCCTGCGCCGCGAGGCCGACCTCGTCGAGCTGCAGGCCCAGGGCCCGCCCTCGGCCCTGGCCGAGCGGCGCGCCCTCCTGCCCGAGGACGAGGGCGCGCGGATCTGGGTCATGTCGGGCCCTGTCCCCTTGAACATGTCCTCTCCGACAGGCCCGATCGACCAGGCCAGCCTGGCCGCCATCTTCGCCCTCGACCCGGCGCTCGACCGCGACTACCAGTCGCTCGGCATGATCAAGCGCGGCCTCGACTACGTCACCGTCGACGGCAACGTCGTCGATCGCGGCGAGCTCGAGCGGGCCGTCTACCGCGCGATCGGGGCCGCCAGCGCCCTCGTGCTGATGGTCGCCTTCATCGCCGGCTTTTTGCTCGCGCGGGCCACCACGCGCAAGCTCAGCATGCTCAGCGACGCCATGCTGCGGGTCGCCGGCGGCGATCTCCTGGCGCGGGTGCCCGAGCTCGGCAACGACGAGCTCGGCCAGCTCGGCGCCGCCTTCAACGGCATGCTCGACGAGCTCGCCTCGGCCCAGCGCAAGCTCTCGTACCTGCAGCGGGTCGGCGCCTGGCAGGAGATGGCGCGGCGGATCGCCCACGAGATCAAGAACCCGCTCACCCCGATCCAGCTGGCCGCCCAGCAGCTGCGCGAGAAGGACCCCGGCACCGACGAGAACTTCTCGCGCCTGCTCCGCTCCTCGGTCGAGATCGTCGAGGACGAGATCGAGTCGCTGCGGCGCATGGTCACCAGCTTCTCGCGCTTCGCCAAGGTCCCCGAGGCCCAGCTCGAGCCGACCGTGGTCGCGCGGATCCTCGCCGAGTTCGAGCGCGCCTACGGCCACCTCACCGAGCGCGAATCGGATGTCCTCGAGGTCATGCCGGCCCCGCCGTCGCTCGTCATCCTCGGCGATCGCCAGCTGCTCAAGCAGTGCCTGGTCAACCTGGTCGAGAACGCGGTGCTGTCGCAGCGGCAGCGCGGCCCGGTCCACGTGCGGGTCACCGCGCGCCCGGCCGAGGGCGAGCCCGGGTTCGTCGAGCTGCGGGTCGACGACAACGGCCCCGGCATCGAGCCCGAGCGGCGCGAGCGGGTGTTCGAGCCCTACGAGTCGACCCGCAAGGAGGGCACCGGCCTCGGCCTGGCGATCGTCAAGAAGGTCGTCCTCGATCACAACGGCGAGGTGCGGGTCGAGGACAGCGAGCTCGGCGGCGCCGCCGTGGTGATCCGGCTGCCGCTCCATGAGCCTCCCGGGTGACCGCGGGCGGCTCCGCGGCGAGGGGCAGATCTGCGCAGCGCGCCGGCCCCTTCGGCCGCGCAAACAGCGCGGCGCGCGGACCGACTCTGACACCGCCCGGGCGCGGGCGTACGCGCCTCGTCCGGCGCCCGATCCGGCGCAGACTCCACGCGGACTGGACTGCCCGGCTTGTGGCCGCCGGGGTATCGTAGGCCCGCTCGGCTCCAGAGCTCTCGCGCATGACCTCCGCTGACACCGATCTCGGGTTCCCGACCAAGGGCTCGCTCAAGCGCGTGCCGTTCTCCAGCTTGCTGCGCGACATCGGCGGCGCCGGCGTCACCGGCAGCCTCTACCTGATGAGCGGGGACACCAAGAAGGTGGTGTTCTTCGTCGACGGTCGGCCCACCGTCGTCCGCAGCAACCTCGCCAGCGAGTTCCTCGGCCAGGTCCTGACCGATCAGGGCCTCATCACCCAGGAGCAGTGCGACAACACCCTCGAGGCCATCCGCCGCACCGGCAAGAAGCAGGGCGAGCTGCTCGTCGAGATGGGCATCCTCTCCGAGCACAACCTGCGCTACGGCCTCGAGGAGCAGCTGCGGCGCAAGCTGTTCGAGATCTTCGCCTGGGAGGAGGGCCGCTTCCAGTTCAAGGAAGGGGCCGAGCCCGGGCTCACCGGCACCCCGCCCGCCGGCACCACCGAGGCGCTGATCCTCGCCGCGATCCAGGAGCGCTTCACCGACGAGCGCGCGCGGAGGCCCTGCGCCCGTACGCCGACAGGTACCCGACCCAGAGCCCGAAGTGGACCGGCGACGCGGCCGGCCTCGAGCTCTTGCCGGAGGAGCTTACTTCCTGCGCTGCATCGACGGCAGCCGGACCACCGACGAGCTGCTGTCGCGCCGGCCCGACCTCGAGGTCCCGCAGCTGTCGACCTTGTTGCTCGGCCTCATCAGCGCCGGCGTCGTCGACGCCCTCGAGACCAAATCGCCGCGCCGCCTGGCGCCCCTGCGGCCCAACCTGACCCCGCCGACCGTGCCCGAAGAGCAGCTCGCGCCCGGCTTCGAGGTCCTCTCGACCATCGGCGAGTACGAGGACACCCCGCTGCCGAGCCGCCTCCCGGTCGACCTCGGCGCCTCCTCGAGCCGCAACCCTCGCGTCCCGCTGCTGCCGACCGAGGACGAGGAGATGTTCCGCGGCCTCAACGTCGACGAGAGCATCGTCACCGACCCGCGCAACCTGCGGGCCAAGCTGCAGGCCGCCGCCAGCCGCGAGATCATCCCCCGCCCCGCGCCCGCCGTTGCGCCGGTGCTCACCCCCGCCCCCGCCGCGGCCGACGTCTCGGGCTCGTTCGACTCCGAGACCGACTTCAGCGACCTGCGCGACGGCCCCGAGGACTCGGTCCGCGCCGCCGTCCCCGCGCCCGCCCCCGCGCCCGCCCCTGCCCCCGCGCACAAGCTCGGCCCGCCGCCCGGCCTCTCCTCGCTGCTGCGCAAGGACACCCCGGCACCCGTCCCGCCGGCCGAGGCCGCCGACGTCTCGCACACCTCCGCGGTCATCGCCCTGCTCGACGACCCCGAGCTGCCCGACGACCTGCCCGACCCCGACGACCTCCTCGGCGACGAGTCGCTCGCCGGCGTCGCCCTCCCCGACGAGCCCCTCCCCGACGAGTCCCTCGCCGGCATCGCCATCCCCGACGAGCCCCTCCCCGAGGAGTCCCTCGCCGGCCTCGCCATCCCCGACGAGCCGCTCCCCGAAGAGTCCCTCGCCGGCCTCGCCATCCCCGACGAGCCGCTCCCCGACGAGTCCCTCGCCGGCCTCGCCATCCCCGACGAGCCCCTCCCCGAGGAGTCCCTCGTCGGCGTCGCCCTCCCCGACGAGCCGCAGGAGTCGGCCGACGGCGACGAGCCGCTCGAGGACATCGAGGAGCTCGAGGAGCTCGACGACGACGAGATGATCGAGGACGAGGACGCGGCCGACGAGGACGCGTCGGCCGAGCCGCCAGTGGCCGCCGCCGCCGACGCCGACGAGCCGAGCGGCGAGACCGACGACGCCCTCGCCGACCTCGCGGGCCTCGCCGGCGAGCAGGACGCCGAGCCGCCCCCCACTCTGGCGCCCGTCAGCCTCGCCCCCGAGTCCCTCGCAGACCTGCCCGAAGAGCCAGGTGACCTCGGCGACCTCGCCGGCGACAGCGCCCTCCAGGCCCCCGCGCCCGTCAGCCCCGACGCCGGCCTCGCCGCCGACGCCGGCCTCGATCCCGACGACCTGCTCGGCGGCGTCGACGACGACCTCCTGCTCGGCGACGCCGACGAGCCGCTGCCCGACCTCGACGACCTCGACGGCCTCGACCTCGGCGACGACCTCGGCGATCTCGCCGGCGACCTCGGCGACGACCTCGACGGCGCCCCGCTCGATCCCAACGTCTCCGGCGATCTCTCCCTGTCGGTCGACCTCGCCGACCTCGGCGATCCCAACGTCTCCGGCGATCTCTCGGCCGAGATCGGCGAGGACGAGGACGAGGACGAGGACGAGGCCGAGGCCGAGGAGCTCGACCCGCTCGACGAAGAGCCCGAGCTCGGCGACCTCGGCGGCGACGCCGGTTACGCCGACGAGCCGATGCTCGCCAGCGGCGAGAACACCTTCGTCGGGGCGAGCGACGAGGGCGGCGGCGCCGACGGCGGCGCCGAGGCCTACGCGGCCATGCGCTACGGCGAGGCCGAGGTCGCCATGCGCGAGGGCGACTACGACACCGCGGTCGCCCTGTTCGAGGACGCGTACAACACCGGCTTCGACACCGCCGACCTGCACGCCCACCTCGCCTTCGCCCGCTACCGGGCCAGCGGCGGCGACCCCGAGATCGCCCAGAACTCGCTCGACTTGCTCGACTACGCCGAGGGCATCAACCCCAGCCTGGCGATCCTCCACGCCTACCGTGGCGCGATCTACGTCGGCATGGGCTCCCCCGACAGCGCCCGCGAGTGCTTCGAGCGCGCGCTCTACCTCGACCCGTACTGCGAGCTCGCGCTCGAGTACCGCGACGCCGAGTAAGCCGGCGCGACCGCCCAGGTCGCCTCGTCCGCGGAGTCGTCCCCAGGGACGGCCCCGCGGAACCACATGTCTCTCGAGACATCCGCGTCGCTCGCCCGCACATGTCCCTTCGGACATCCCTTCGACATGCCCGGCACATGTCCCGCGAGACATCCTCGTCGGGGCTTCCCGATCGTCGGGGCGCAACATGTCCCCGGGTCATCCCCCCGGCACATGTCCCTTCGGACATCCCATCGACACCCCCGGCACATGTCCCGCGAGACATCCTTGTCGGGGCCCCCCGATCGTCGGGGCGCAACCTGTCCCCGGGTCATCCCCCGGACATGTCCCTTCGGACACCCCATCAACCCGCACGGCACACGTCCCGCGAGACATCCTCGTCGGGGCACCCCGATCGTCGGGGCGCAACATGTCCCCGGGTCATCCGCCCGGCACATGTCCCTTCGGGCATCCAAGCGACACGCCCGGCACATGTCCCGCGAGACATCCTCGTCGGGGCACCCCGATCGTCGGGGCGCAACATGTCCCCGGGTCATCCGCCCGGCACATGTCTCTTCGGACATCCTCCCCGCCCGGCCGCCGCGTCTCTCTCGGCTGTCCCTCCCCGGGCGCTCCACGCCCGCCCGCCCCGTGTCCCTCGTCGCGCCTCGTCGGGCCCGGCGTGGCCTCGCGCCGCGCCGCTCGCTTGCGCCGCGGCGCGCCTCGGCCAGCCTGGCCCGATGCACCGGAGCTCGTCCTGCTGCTCGCTCGTCCCGCTCCTCCCCGCCGCCCTCCTCGCGCTCGCGTGTCACCGCAGCGAGCAGGTCGCCCTCGCGCCCGCGCAGGAGGTGGCAGCGCCGGTCGAGCCCGTCCCCCAGCCGCAGCCTGCCCCGCCGCCGCCCGCACCGACCGCCGATCCGCGGCTGCGCAAGATCGCCGAGCAGGTCTACACCTTCGCTTACCCGCTCGTGCTCATGGACCTCACGCGCCAGGTGATGACCGTCCAGACCCCCATCAACACCTTCCAGCACCTGCGCGCCTACCCCAGCGCCAAGTTCCGCGAGGTCGTCAGCCCCAACGCCGACACCCTCTACTCCTCTGCCTGGCTCGACCTCGCCAAGGAGCCGATCGTCCTGAGCATCCCCGACATGGGCAAGCGCTACTGGCTCATGCCCATGCTCGACGCCTGGACCCGAGTATTCGCCTCGCCGGGCACGCGCACCACCGGCAACAAGGTCCAGCACTACGCCGTCGCCGGGCCCGACTGGCAGGGCGAGCTGCCCGAGGGCCTCGCTCTGCTGCGCGCGCCGACCGACACCGTCTGGATCATCGGCCGCACCCGGGTCACCAGCGAGCTCGACACCCTCGCCGTCCACAAGCTGCAGGATCAGTTCAAGCTCACCCCGCTGTCGGGTTGGGGACCGATGGCCGTCGCGCCCGAGCCGCCGCCGTTGACCTCCGGCGTCGACATCGGCACCCCGCCGCCGCAGCAGGTCGCCGCGATGCCCCCCGAGCAGTTTTTCGCCCGCGTCGCCGAGCTCTTGCCCGAGAACCCGCCGAGCGACGCCGACGCTCCCATGGTCGAGAAGATGCGCGAGCTCAAGCTCGTCCGGGGCACCCCGTTCGACGCCGAGGCCCTCGGACCCGCGGAGCTGCTCGCCCTGCGCGAGGGCGTCGCGGACGCCCGCGCCGAGCTGGCGGCGGCCGCTCGCCACTTGCCCGGCGAGAAGGTCAACGGCTGGCGGATCTTCACCGACACCGGCCAGTACGGCGTCGACTACGCGCGGCGGGCCCTCGTCGCCGAGATCGGCCTCGGCGCCAACCTCCCGCAGGACGCCCTCTACCCCGCCACCAACGTCGACGGCAACGGCGAACCGCTGACCGGCGCCCACCGCTACGTCCTCCACTTCGACAAGGGCGAGACCCCGCCCGTCGAGGGCTTCTGGTCGCTCACCCTCTACGACGAGCACCACTTCTTCGTCGACAACCCGCTCGACCGCTACGCCCTCGGTGACCGCAGCAAGCTGCGGCGCAACAAGGACGGCTCGCTCGACATCTATATCCAGCAAGAGACGCCCGGCAAGGCCCGCGAGGCCAACTGGCTGCCCGCCCCCGCCGGCCACTTCAACCTGATCATGCGCCTCTACTGGCCCAAGGAGCCGGCCCTGCGCGGCGATTGGGTCCCGCCCCCGGTCGCGCGCATGCCGTGAGCACGGCCCGTCCCGAGAGACACCTCGCCGCTCCTCGGCCCGCCTGTCCCGAGAGACACCTCGCCGCTCCTGTCCCGAGAGACACCCCGCCGCACCTCCTCGGACCTGTCCCGAGAGACACATCGCTGCGCCTCGGCCCGCCTGTCCCGAGAGACACCCCCGCCGCGCCTCGGCCCGCCTGTCCCGAGAGACACCCCGCCGCGCCTCATCCGCGGCCGGAGACAGACATCGCTTCCCGCGAGCGACACGAGGCTGCGCGCACGGGCAAGGCTGCGCGGGAGCGATCGGAGCCCGCGCCGCGCGGCCGTCTGCTCGCCTGTCCCGAAGGACACCCGCTCACGGTCGCCGCGGTCGCGCGCCGGTTCGCTGCTGCAACCCCAGCAACGGCTTCTCGCCTGCGTCGGTGCCCGCGCCGGCCCGCCTCGCCTGCCGCTCTCAGACGCGAGCCTCCGCGCGCGAGCGCCCTCGCCCGGGCGCGACGCGTGAGAGCCCGCCTCGCTCCGCGTACACCCGCCGAGGACCGCAACAACAGGCCGCGCTCGAGCTCGGCCGGGAGCGTCGATGATCATGACCCGACACCTTGCGACCCTCGCCGTCCTCCTCGCCGTCGCCGGCGCCTGTCCCTCTCCCTCCAAGCCGGCAGCCGGCGGCGACCCGCTCTTGCCCGCCGGCGACATGCAGGACGGCCCGCCCGGAGGCTTCGACAAGGGCGTCGTCACGGCCACCTCGGAGGTCGCGGCCGACGCCGGCCGCCAGATGTTGCGGCTCGGCGGCAACGCCGTCGACGCCGCGGCCGCCGTCCAGTTCATGCTCAACGTCGTCGAGCCGCAGGCGTCCGGCCTCGGCGGCGGCGGCTTCCTCCTCGTCTACATCGCCGCCGAGGACAAGACCTACGTCCTCGACGCCTCCGAGCGGGCCCCCGCCGGCGCCGCCCCGGACATGTTCGTCAGCCAGCCCGACGCCGAGGTGCGCGGCTCGTCCGGCTACATCGTCGGCGTCCCCGGCACCCTCAAGGGCATCGCCACCGCCCTCGATCGCTGGGGCACCCTGCGGATCCCCTCCGTCATCGGGCCTGCGCTCGCCGCCGCCAAGAACGGCGTGCGCGTGCACCCGCTGCTGGCCGAGGACATCCGCAGCGGCCGGCTCGACCACGAGCTCGGCGACCCCGCCTACGACGAGGCGCGCGCGGCGTTCCGCCCCGAGAACACCCCGCTCGTCGACGGCGACACCCTGATCCAGGGCGACCTCGCCCGCACCTTCGAGATCATCGCCGCCGGCGGCACGACCGCCTTCTACGACTGCGACGACGACTCGGGGCTCGCCCAGGCCATCGTCGAGGCCCAGCGAGCCACCCGCGAGGCCAACCCCGACGGCGTCGGCAGCATGACCTGCGACGACCTGCGGACCTACGAGGTGGTGATCCGCAGCCCGCTCAGCCGGCCGTACCGCGACTTCACCGTCGTCACCACCCCGCCGCCCTCGGCCGGCGGCGTCGCCCTCCTGCAGATGCTCGGCGTCCTCGAGCGCTTCCCGATCGGCGGCGAGGACATGGGCCCGAGGGACAGCCAGACCCTCAACCTCGAGCAGGAGGCGATGCGCCAGGCCTACGCCGACCGGGCGCTGTGGATCGGCGATCCCGACGTCGTCCGCGTGCCCGTCGCCGGCCTGGTGTCGACCGCCTACATCGATCAGCGCTCGCAGTCGATCGAGCTCGGCGTCCGCATGCCGGAGATCGTCGCGGGCGACCCGCGGCAGTTCGACCCGACCATCCGCCCCGACGGCATGATCGCCCCCGTCACCGGCGGCCCGCGCGACGTCGGCGGCCACACCACCCACTTCAACGTCATCGACAGCGCCGGCAACATGGTCGCCTGGACCAGCACCCTGTCGTCGGCGTGGGGCTCGGGCCTGATGGTCCCCAAGTTCGGCTTCATGCTCAACGACTCGCTGGCGAATTTCAACCACCGCCCGACCCGCAGCAACGATCCCGCGGCCATCGACCCCGGCGCCAACGACCCCGCGCCCAACAAGCGCCCGCTCAGCAGCGTGGCGCCGACCCTGCTGTTCGCCGACGGCCGCCCCGTCGCCGCCTACGGCGCGGCCGGCGGCTCCACCATCCCCAGCACCATGCTGACCCTCACCCTCGGCCTCGTCGACCACCGCGAGACCTTGACCGAGGCGATCGCCGCCCCGCGCCTCACCCTGCAGAACGGCAGCAGCACCGCGGTCACCGGCGTCGAGCCCGGCCTGATGCTCGACACCCTCGAGCCCCTGCGCAAGCTCGGCTACTCGTTCGACCTCGTGTTCAAGCTCGGCGCCGCCCAGATCGCCGTGCGGTTCCCGGAGACCGGCGAGACCTACGGCGCCGCCGACCCCCGCCGCGTCGGCGGGGTCGCCGGCCTCGGGCGCTGACCCTCGGGGCATGTCTTTCCAGACATGTCCACAAACACATGTCCGCACGGACATGCCCTTCGGGGCATGTCCGCTCGCTCAGGCGAGCTGCGCCGCGGTCGCGGTCATGATCGGCACCGCGAAGTCGACCAGCGCCCGGGCCGGCAGCAGGTGGCAGGTCGCCTGACCGATCGGCCCGCTGCGCCCCAGCCCGGCCGCGAGGAAGCCCTCCACGATCGTGCCGAAGAACCGCTCGGGCCAGTCCTTGATGCCGTTGTTGGTGTCGAACTCCTCGACGTCGAGCCACACCCGCGCCCCGCCCTGCAGCACCGGCACGCGCACGTGGGCCAGTCGCTTGCCCTCCATCGGCGCGACCGCCTCGGCGTAGTGCAGCAGCGTCACTTGGTCGAGGTCGGACCCGACCAGCAGCACCTTGCCGTCCACGTCGCACAGGCGCGCCAGCGGCGAGCCCTCGCCGAGCCCGTAGTTCGGCCCGTGATCGCGGGTCAGGAAGTCCGCGCGCGCCCCCACGGCCCCCATGCGCATGCCGGCGTTGGCGCTGCAGCGCACCCGCGGATGGCCGCGGAAGAACTCGGGCAGGACGCCGAAGTCGCGGCTGGCTCGCGTCAGGTAGGGATCGAACGGCGGACAGTGCTCCTCGATGAAGCGCTCGTCCTCGGGCGGATACAGCCCCCGGCCGAGGTCGTCGTACGGCGACGGGCAGCCGAGATACACCATCATCGTGCCCGCCTCGCCGAGGCTCTGCAGGATCGCCGCGATCAGCGTATCGGGCCCGCCGAGCAGCGGTCCGACCGCGCGCAGCGACGCGTGGACCATCACGGTGTCGCCCGGCACGACGCCGAGCGCCGCGCAGTCGCGCGCGAGCGTCTCCTGGGTGATCCGCGGACAGACGAGGTTCACGGCCGCTCCTGTGCGCCGACGATAGGCCGGACCCGCGCCGGCGACAAGCGCAGGGCCCGGGTGTTACAAGCAGACATGGACCCGCACGTCCTCGATCTCGGGACCCACGTCGGCCCGACCCTCGTGCGGCGACAGTTCCTCGACGCCCACCCGCGCGTCGGCGACGCGCTCGAGCAGGCCCACGCGCGCATCGTCGTGTTCGAGCCGGACGAGCGCGCCCCGCCCTTCTTCCCCGCCGTCCAGCGCGCCCTCGACGTCGCGCGCACGGCGGTCCCCGCCGACATCTTGCCGCTGTTCGTCGCCCTCGTGGTCCTGCCCGACCTCGTCGAAGCCTGCGGCTACGACTTCTCGCGCGCCCACGCGGCCCTGCCCGCGCTCGCGTGCCCGCGCGGGGCCTTCCTCGGCTACATCGCCCTCGGCGAGGGCGGCGGCCTGTTCTTCGCCGCCGACGGCCGCCTCGGCACGCCCACGCCCGACGCCGTGCTCGCCGTCCTCGCGCGCGCGTCCGCGGCCCCGTAAAAAAGCGACGACCTCGGGAGCCGCGCCCTCGAGGTCGCCCTCGCCTCACCGCGTCTGCGGCCTCAGATCGTCGGCGTCACGCCGAGCTCGGTCAGCAGGTGGTCGGCGCCGTCGACCGCGTCCATCACCCACAGCACGTAGCGGATGTCGACGTGGATCGAGCGGGTGATCGGCGGCATGAACACCCAGTCGCTGGCCATCGCCTCGATGTTGCCGTCGAACACCAGGCCGGTGAGCTCGCCCTTGGCGTTGAGCGTGGCCGAGCCGGAGTTGCCGCCGGTGATGTCGAGGTCGGCGAGGAAGTTGACGGGCACCTCGCTGAGCTCCGGGGCCACGTAGGGCCCGAACTTGCGCGCCGCGATCGCGTCGAGGGCCGCCTTCGGGGCCGCGAACGGCTCCTCGCCGGTGTTCTTGCGCACCATCTCGGACACCGTCGTGAACGGCTTGTAGACCGTCGCGCCGGCCGACGGCGAGTAGCCGCGGATCGTCCCGAAGGTCACGCGCAGCGTCGAGTTGGCGTCGGGCGCCAGCGAGCCGTTGTGGTAGGCCCGCAGCGCCTCGATGTAGCGCGGACGCAGGGCCGCCATCGCCCCGGTCGTGGCCTCGCCCTGCTTCTTGTGCGCGTCGACCATCGGCTTGAGCTTGAGCGCCAGCTTGACGAACGGGTCGCTGCTGGCCTTGACCGTCTTGGCGCTGGCCGCCCGCAGGGCCTCGAGCCGGACCACCGCGTCGCCGAGCTTGGTGCCCTTGTAGAGCTTGTCGAGCGCGCGATCGATGTCGTTGTCGGTGATCGTGCCCTTCTTGCCGACGATCGCGGTCAGCACCTCGGGGCGCTCGGCCTCCGGCAGCTTGGCCGCGCGCTGCAGGTACAGGCGGAACACCGCGCGATCGAGGTCGGGGTGGTAGTTGGCCTGCAGCGCCTGCATCGCCTGCTCGAGGTCCCGCTCGTCGCGGGTCTGCATGCCGAGCTTGCGCTGATCGTCGGGCTTGGCCCGCTCGTCGGCCAGGCGCACGATCGTGTCGGCAGCGCCGAGCAGCAGCGAGCCGCGCACCAGCTCGTCGTGGGCCGCGTCGCGCTCGCGCGTCTTGGCCTTCTCGCTCGTCAGCGTCGCCATCTGCGCCAGCACGTCGCCGTACTTGGCCTTGCGCGCCTCGTCGCCCTCGATCCACTTCTGCAGCTCGCCCTCGATGCGGGCCTTGTCGGCCGCGACCCCGCCCTTGACCAGGCCGTCGCGCATGCCGCGGAAGTTGAGCAGGTAGTTGTGGAGCCCGCGCAGGCGCGACGCCCCGGCGATCTGCGCCTTCGGGTCCTGCTTGCCGATGCCCTCCATCACCGCGATCAGATCCTCGTAGAGCTGGATCTGCCGGCTGTAGTACCAGTCGGCCGCCTGCTGCGCCTCGGCGGCGGTCTTGAGCCGCTGCGTGCGGCCCGGATAGCCCGCCACCATCACCAGGCTGCCCTCGGTCGCCTTGTCGGTCGCCACCTTCAGGTGGTGCTTCGGCTTGAACGGCACGTTGTCCGGCGAGTAATCGGCCGGCTGCCCGTCCTTGCCGACGTACGCGCGCAGGAACGAGAAGTCGCCGGTGTGTCGCGGCCAGCGCCAGTTGTCGATGTCGCCGCCGAACACCCCGATGCCCTCGTGCGGCGCGTACACCAGGCGCACGTCGCGGAGCTCGGTCTGCTCGATCTGGAAGAACTGCGCCCCCTCGTAGAAGCTCGCCACCGTGCAGCGCACGCCGGTGCGGCCGCCCTCGCACGCGCCCACCAGCTGCTTGCGGCGATCCTCGATCTGGCCCGCACGCTTGTCGTCGCCCACGCCCTCGAGCCCGCCGAGCACCTTGTCGCTTACGTCCGTGAACGCCGTGGTCACGAACACGCGCGCCGCCGGGCCGCCCGACTTCTCGTCGGCGCGGGTCTTGGCCAGGTAGCCGTTGTCGAGCAGGTTGTTCTCCGGCGTCGAGTTGGCCTGCAGGTAGCGCGTCACGCAGTGGTGGTTGGTGACGATCAGGCCCTCGGGCGACACGAACGAGGCCGAGCAGCCGCCGAGGCTGACGATCGCGCCGAGCGGGAACGCCGTCGGGTCGGTCAGCGCGGCCGGGTCGTAGGCGAGCCCGAGGCTCTTCAGCGTCTCGGCGTGGGCCGTCATCTGCCCGGGCATCCACATCCCGCCGGGGTTCTCGAACTTGACGGCGGGCGTGGTCGGACCTGTCTCTTGGGCCACGCTCTCGCCGCCGCCGTTCGGACTGGCCGAATCGGCGCCCTTGCCGGCGCAACCGGCGATCAGGAGCACGAGGGTGAGGCTGGAAGGCAGCGCGGCGGGGAGGGTGCGGAGCATTCCGGATGGGTATCAGATCCGCGCGGCCGCGGCGCGAGACGCTCGCGTGACCTCCCCGGGTGAAGGGCGCTGAAACCCCGCAGCGGCAGGCGGGACGCGGGCGGCCCGCGCGACCGCGTACGCGGCCCCGGTGCGCCTCCGCGCACGGACTTGCCCCGCGCGGCCCCTGAGGTTTAGCCTTCCGCCGCCGTGCCTCGCCCTCGCGTCTCGCTGCTCGTCGGCAACCCCACGGCCCGCAGCGGCAAGGCCGAGGCGGCCATCGCCGCGGCCATGGAGGGCCTCGCCCGCGCCCGCCTCGAGCCCGAGTTCTTCTCGACCCTGCCGCAGGGAGCCACCGTCGCGGCGCTCGCCGACCGGCTCGAGCGCGGCGACGTCGCCCGGGTGATCTACCTCGGCGGGGACGGCACCTTCGCCGAGACCGCCAAGGGCATCATCCTCGCCCGCGAGCGCTGCGGCATCGACACGCCGATGGGCATGTTGCCGATGGGCACCGCCAACGACCAGGGCCGCAGCTTCGGCGTCCACTCCGGCCTCAAGGCCCTGCCCGACAACATCGCCATCATCGCCGGCGGCGTCGAGCAGTGGCTCGACGTCGGCGAGGTCGAGGCCTGCGACGCCGCCGGCGAGGTCGTCGACCGCGACCTCTGGTTCGACAGCTGGGGCCTCGGTCTGTCGGCGCAGATCCTGGCCAAGCGCAACCGCGACCGCAAGATCGTCGCCAAGATCCCGGTGCTGCGCCAGCTCTACCGCGACAAGCTGGTCTACATCCGCGCCGGCCTGTCGAGCCTCGCCAAGAACGCCCTCAAGTCGCTGATCGGCAAGGCCCGCTTCGCCGCGCTCATCACCATCGACGGCGAGACGCGCGAGCTCGGCGGCATCAACGACATCGTCATCAAGGGCACCGTCCTGTACGGCGGCGACTGGATCTTCGACCCCACCTCCAAGCCCGACGACGGCAAGTTCGAGGTCATCATCGTCGAGAACCCCGCCGACTGGGGCGCCATCACGATCCGCGCCCACAAGCGCAACCCGGTGACCCAGGACGACCTCGCGGTCCTCGGCGTCGCGCCCAAGCAGATCCCGCGCGGCTCGCAGATCGAGGTCAAGATCTTCCGCCCCGCCGGCATGGGCCCGGTCCCTCGCAGATCGACGGCGAGGAGTACGTCTCGACCGACCACTACCGGATCCGCAACCTCTTCCACTACCTGCGCATCATCGTCCCCGAAGACCCGCACTGGGTCTGACGCGCACGAGCATCGCCCGCCCGTCGCGCCGTACCGCGCCGCCGACCCGCGTCGCGCCGCTGCGCCCACGCGCTCGCGTCAAGCCGCCGACCCGCCTCGCGCCGCTGCACCCGCGTCGCACCGCGCCCCCGCGCGCCTCTCGTGACTCGGGTTGCGCCGGCAACCCGTGTCGCGCCTGCGACCCGCGTCGCTCCTGCGACCCCGCCTCGCGCCGCCGACCCGCCTCACACCGCTGCACGCGCGTGCACCTCTCGTGACTCGCTCCGCGCCGGCGCCCCGCGTCGCGCCCCGACCGCGTCGCGCCGCCGTCCCGCCTCGCGCCGCTGCTCCCGCGCGCACCTCTCGTGACTCGCGTCGCGCCGCCGCGTCGCATCGTCGGGCTCGCTGGCCGCCCGGGCGCTTGCGGGGCGCCGGCGGCCCGTGGCACGCTGGTCTGCCGGTTCGGCATGACTTCGGGCCCGGCCACGCATCACTCTCGGCTCCGCGGGCCTTTGCTCGCCGCGCCGCTGTGCGCCGTCCTCGCCTGCAACGGCGGGGTCGCGGGCCTCCAGCGTCAGATCAGCGAGCGCCTGCAGCAGGGCCTCACCGCCACCGACAGCAAGCGGCCCGAGGAGCCCGACCGCCTGCCGCCCGAGCTCGTCCTCAACAAGCTGCGGCTCTACGTCGACTGCGTCGGCGCCACCCGCGTCCCGCTGTACGACGCCTACCGCGAGGGCGCGGCCGCGTTCGCCGGACGCACGCGCACCCCACCGGCCGAGATCCCCGGAGGCGATCGGCGAGTGCGACAAGGCCGAGCACGAGGGTCCGCTGCTGAAGCCGCCGCAGCCGGCGCTCGAGCAGGCCGCCGCGGTCTACGTCGACACCTCCAAGGTGTTCGCGGCCACCATCGACGCTGTCCGCGAGGACATGTCGCACAAGTCATCCTCCATCGAGGAGGACGGCGAGCGCTCGCCGATCTACAACAACTTCAGCGACGCCTACCGCGCCTGGGACGACTCGCGGCGGGCGCTCGAGGAGCAGATCGCCGCCCGCCAGGGCCGGCTCGACGCCGCGGTCCTGGCCGAGATCGAGGCGCGCGCCGGCGCCGGCCTCGAGTGGCACACGCGCAACGTCATCATCCAGGCCAAGCCGTACGTGCGCTGCATCGGCGACCACGACGAGTTCACCGCCGGCGTGTGCGAGGCGTTCCACACCGCCTACAACGCCGCCTACGCCGAGTTCCGCGCCGCCTACGACTCCGACCCGCAGGCCGCGGGCACCGTGTTCTGGCTGCCGCAGTTCGCCGCCAGCCTGGCCCAGTACACCGCCGCCGCCGACGCCCTGGCCCAGGCGATCCGGGCCGGCAAGGCCCGCTCGGGCGACATCAGCGCGGTCGTCCAGGAGTACGGCGACGCCGTCCACGACGGCGAGACCGTCAACTTCGCCCGCCTGCGCTGAGCCGACCTGCGCTTTCATACCTGTCTCTTTCACCCTGTCCTTCTCGACCTGTCCTTCGGAACATCGCCATGAGAGCCGTCGTCCTCCGCCGCCACGGCGACCCCAGCGTCCTCGAGCTCGCCGACCTGCCCGACCCCGAGCCCGGCCCCGGCCAGGCGTTGGTCGAGGTCCGCGCCTGCGCCCTCAACCGCCTCGACCTCTGGGTCCGCGGCGGCCTGCCGGGCCTCAAGCTGCCGCTGCCGCACGTGCTCGGCTGCGACATCGCCGGCGTCGTCACGGCCGTGGGGCCCGGCGTCGACGCCGGCAAGGTCGGCGCCGAGGTCGTCGTCAGCCCCGGCGTCTCGTGCGGCCAGTGCGAGGCGTGCCTGTCGGGCTGGGACAACCTGTGCCCGAAGTACGGCATCCTCGGCGAGCAGCTCGCGGGCGGCTACTGCGAGAAGATCGCAGTGCCGGCGCAGAACCTGCTGCCCAAGCCCGACAACCTCGACTTCGTCGGCGCCGCCGCGGTGCCGCTGACCTTCCTCACCGCCTGGCAGATGCTGGTCGTGCGCGCCCAGGTCAAGCCCGGTCAGACCGTGCTGATCCACGCCGTCGGCAGCGGCGTCGGCGTCGCCGGCCTGCAGATCGCCCGCCTGTTCGGCGCCCGCGTGATCGCCCTCGCCAGCAGCGACGCCAAGCTGGCCCGCGCCCGCGAGCTCGGGGCCGAGCTCACCTTCCGCAGCGACGACTCCGAGTGGGAGCGCCGCGTGCGGGCCGTCCCGTGGGTGCAAAAGCGCGGCGTCGACATCGTGTTCGAGCACACCGGCGCCGCCACCTGGGAGGCCAGCCTGCGCCTGTGCAAGCGCGGCGGCGTGGTCGTCACCTGCGGCGCGACCTCGGGCCACGCCGCCACCACCGACCTGCGCCAGGTGTTCTTCCGCCAGCTCCAGGTCCTCGGCAGCACCATGGGCAGCAAGTCCCTGCTGTTCCCGATCCTCGCCCACGTCGGCCGCGGCGAGCTGAAGCCGATCCTCGACCGCACCTTCCCGCTGGCCGAAGCCGAGGCGGCCCACCGCTACCTCGACCGCCGCGAGCAGTTCGGCAAGGTCGTCCTCACCCTCGACCGATGACCTGCGCCCCGCTCCACCATCTGTCCTTTCGACCAGCTGCCGCGACGACCTCGACCGGTGACCCGCACCGATCCATCACCTGTCCTTTCAGCCAGACCCCGCGACGACCTCGACCGACGACCTGCGCCGATACATCACCTGTCTTTTCGGCCAGACTCGTCGACGACCTCGCCCGATGACCCGCCCCCTCTACCACCTGTCCTTTCGGCCATCCGCCGCGACGACCGCGATCGATGACCCGCCCGCCTCACCACCTGTCCTTTCGGCCAGCCGCCGCGACGATCCTCGACCGATGACCCGCACCGATCCATCACCTGTCCTCTCGGGCAGCCGCTTCGACTACCCCCTGCGCCGCGTCCGCGAGCTGTGCGGCGGCGTCGTCGTCGAGCTCGACGTGGTCTCCAGCCTCGACGCCGCCATCGACGCCCTGTGCGACGAGGTCGGCCGCAGCCTCGACGACGCCCAGGCGCTGCGCCTGGTCCCGTACTTCGGCACCCTGTGGTCGGCCGGCCGCGCGCTGGCGTCCCACCTCGGCGAGCGGCCGGCCCTCGTCCGCGGCCGCCGCGTCATCGAGGTCGGCTGCGGCGTCGGCCTGCCCGCCCTGGTCGCCGCCCGCCTCGGCGCCCACGTCCTCGCGTGCGACGCCCACCCCGACGTCCTCGCCCTGCTGCGCCGCAACGCCGCCCTCAACGACGCGGTCATCGCCTATCACCCCGGCGACGTCGCCGACCCCGAGGCCCTGGTCGCCTCGCTCGGCACCGCCGACGTGGTGCTCGCCAGCGACGTGGCCTACGAGGCAGGCCTGGCGGAGCAGGTCGCCCCGGCGCTGGCCCGCCTGTGCCGCCCGGGCGGTCGGATCATCCTCGCCGACCCGGACGTCCCTGTTCCAGACGACCGTCAACGCCCTCGAGGCGCTGGGCTACCGCAGCGAGGTGGAGATCCGTCGCGCACGCCGCGGAGACGACAGCGCCACCACCGGCGCCGCCGGCACCGACAGCGAACAGGAAGTCTTCGTCGTCACCTTCGAGTGACGGCCGGCCGAGCCCGATCGCCGATCGGCCCGCGAAACCGCCAGCGCCGCGGCCGCCGGGACATGTCCTTCCAGACATGTGACGCGGATCCGGCGGCCACACCGCTCGCGCGCCTCGTGTTGCCGGTCATACTTGCCTTGGAGGGAAGCATGAACCTGCTCGACCGAGCCGCGAGGATCGCCGCTGCCGCGCGCATCGCCGAGGACCCGGATCGGGCCCGGGCGCGCGTGCTGGCCGAGCTGATGTGCGGCGGCGACGAAGCGGGCGACAACAAGAACCTGGCCCGCCAGCTGAGCGCCCTGCTCGAGCTGTCCCGCGATCGCGAGCGACCGGACGTCGACCTCGCAACCGGCCTGAGGCGGATCACCGAGACCGCGATCGACATCCTCAAGATCCATCGCGCAGGAGTGTGGTTCTTCACCCCCGACGCTTCGGCCCTCGAGTGCGCGGATCTGTACGACGTGGCGACAGCCGCGCACACCTCCGGCTCCGTGCTCTACCGCTGCGACTTCCCGATCTATTTTGCCACCCTGGCGACCACCCGCGTGCTGGACGCCTCCGACGCGCAGACCGACCCGCGCACCCGCGAATTCTCGGCCATCTATTTTCGCCGCCACGGCGTGTCCGCCACCCTCGACGCCCCCATCCGCTCGCGCGGCGGCCTGTCCGGCGTGCTCTGCTGCGAGTACATCGGCGACCCCCGCGTGTGGACCGACGACGAGTTGGCCTTCGTCGCCTCGCTCGCCGACGCCGTCACCCTCCTGCTCGAGACCGATCGCCGTCGCACCGCCGAGCGCGACCTGTTGCACAAGATGTCGGTCATCCACGCGCAACGGCAAGAGATCGCGCGCCTCACCTCGCCGGTGCTGGAGATCTGGGACGGCGTCCTCGCAGTGCCGCTGATCGGTCACCTCGACGGCGATCGCCAGGCAGCGACGATCGGCGGCCTCGCCGAGGCCATCTCCCGCCAACAAGCCGCGTGGGTGGTGCTCGACCTGCAAGCCCTCGAGGCGATCGACGCCGTCAACGCCGAGTCCGTCGCCCAGATCGCCCACGCAGTCCGCCGCCTCGGAGCCGCCTGCGTGCTGTCGGGCGTCAACCCGGACGCCGTCACCCAGCTGGTCGCCCTGTGCCCCGAGCTGGCCCGCCTGCCCGCGACCGCCAGCCTCAAGTGCGGGCTGCAGCACTGCCTGCAGAGCTCCTGTCCCGAAGGCCAGCTCGCCTGAGGCGAGCCCACGCGATCGGGGGTACGCGCCGCCTCGCGGTTCGGGGTCGGCACTCTCGATCGCATGGGCTCGCCGGCTTCGCATGCCGGACGAAGGCTCGCGCCGGTCACCGAAGCATGAAGGGCGAGGCACGTCGTGCCTCGCCCCGCGATGGCCAGCACACGCGGTGTGCTCGCCTGCTTCGCTCGGTTCGGGCGAGGCACGCGGTCTCGTGCCTCCTCCCGCGATGGCCAGCACACGCGGTGTGCTCGCCTGCTTCGCTCGGCTCGGGCGAGGCACGCGGTCTCGTGCCTCCTCCCGCGACGGCCAGCACACGCGGTCTCGTGTGCTCGCCTGCTTCGCTCGGTTCGGGCGAGGCACGCGGTCTCGTGCCTCCTCCCGCGACGGCCAGCACACGCGGTCTCGTGTGCTCGCCTGCTCCGTCCTCGCCTCTGCGGCCCGGCATGTCCCGAAGGACATCCGCGAGCGGGCGACCCGGCGCGTCGGGCGTCAGCGGGCCCGGGTCTTCTTCGCCTTGGCCGCGCCGGCGGTGGTCTTGCGCGCGGTCGTCGGCGCCGTCTTG
Organism: Nannocystis pusilla; assembly: GCF_026626665.1. GTDB lineage: Bacteria > Myxococcota_A > Polyangia > Nannocystales > Nannocystaceae > Nannocystis > Nannocystis pusilla. The sequence continues at coordinate 1,927,806 of NZ_JAPNKE010000002.1, read as the reverse complement.
GCGGCGCGGCGGCGACGGGTCTCCCAGCCCTTCTTCGCCGCCTCGCTGCGCGACTTCGACGTCGGCGCCGCGGCCTGCTTGCCGGTGCGCCCGGCCGTCTTGCTCGTCGCCCGGCCGGCGGTCGTCTTGCCCTTCACCGCGGGGCTCTTCGCCCTCGTCTTCGCCCCGGTCTTGGCCGGCGCCGTCTTGCGTACTTTCGCGCCGGCCCGCGCCGGCCCACTCTGCTTCGTCCGAGTGCTACGTGCCATGCTCTCACTCCTTCTGTGGCGCAAGTCTGGAACACGTTGGCCGGCCTGCAACCTCTTCATCGATCACAGGCTGCACGTGGGCACCTGCCGCGTGGCGCAGGTCCCAAGGGCCACATCGGCGAAGACGCCGAATTCGCGGCGCCACATGCCTCTCTGCGGCATTTCTCGCTGCAACGAACGCCGGCGATCGCGGCTCGCTCGAGGCCACGACCTCGCGGCTGTCCTCGCGTACCGTGCTCGTGCGCCACCCCCGTCCGCGGCCTCCATCGGTGCGACGCCGCGCGATCCATGCCCTCGTCGATGCATCGGCATCTCGACGCATCGGCCCTCACCGTGTGCGACCCGTGGGGCAACCGTCCTGCATCGGGCCTCGGAAGCACGACCCTGCTGCCCGCCGGACGGCAGTGAAGCCGTCGCGCACGTGAAGCGGACCGCAAGCCGGAGCTCCGCTCGCGCCGCACGAGCAAGCAGGAGGAACCGCGGGCCCGGGCGCCCGTCCTCCGGATCGCCGACTGCCGTACGAAGAACAGCGGGCCCGAGCGCGCCGCGCCCCCGAGGAGAGGAAGCGCGGGCCGGGCGACCGATGGCTTGTCCCATCCACCGCGAACGCGCCTGCGAAGGAATGAGAACGGCGACGACCCGGCCCGGCCCGCACACGTCAACGACGGGCATCCGCCCGCACGCCGCGAGCACGAGACCACCGAATCCCAGCAGCCCCCGTTCCGCGCCGTGTCAGCGAAGGAAGAAGGCCCGACAAGTTCAGCCGCGACCGGGTGGCCGAGACGATCCGCGACCTCTCCAGGGGTCAGCGAACTGCTCCGCTTCGAGCGCGCCGGCCTGCTCGCCGACCCCCGATCGGGTGCCGTGTCAACGGTGGCCGAGTCGATTCGCGACCTCTCCAGGGGCCCGCGCGTTGCTTCGCTTCGAGCGCGCCGGCCTGCTCGCCGACCCCCGCTCGGGTGCCGCGACGACCGAGCCCGGCGCGCACGAGCGGCCGGGCCCGCGGGCCTCAAGCAGCGTGCCCGCGACGGCGACGCAGCGTCAGCAGCCCCGCGAGCAGCAGGATCGTCGCGCCCGGCGTCGGCTCTGCGCTCACGTTGCAGCCCTTCTTGCTCGCCCCCGGCTCGCCACCGACCTCCGGCGGGCCTTCGGCCGAGCCCAGGTACGGCTCGCCCGATCCACTGCTGCTGCTGCTGCCCGACGTGCCCGAGGCGTCGTCGCCGGACGACGAGTCACTCGAGCTGCTTCCACCGCTGCCCTCGCTGGACGACGAGCCGCCGTCGGGCTTCCCGTGGCGCTTGTTGTCCTCGTACTCCTTCCACTTCTCGGGGTACGGCGGCAGCTCGGACGGGCGCGGGCGCGCGTTGGCGACCTTCTTCCACGCTCCGGGCGACGGGAACCACGGCCCGGTCGGCGGCTGGAAGCTGATGACATAGACCGCCCGGCGGTTCTTCTCCTCGTCGAACGAGTCGGGCGTCTGGACCTTGAGGCCCTTCTCGCCCATGCCGGTGTAGTAGATCTCGGCCCACACGCCCTTCTCGTGGAAGCGCTCCGCGATCGCCCGCGCGCGCCCTTCCGAGAGCTTCTGATTGTCGCCGGGCTTGCCGACGGTGTCGGTGTAGCCGGCGATGAACAGCTTGGGCACGTAGCCGGCGCCCTCGAGCGCGTTGCCCACCGCCTTCTTGGCGTTCTCGACCGCGGCCAGCTTGTGCATCGCCACCGCCGCGGCCTCGTCGATCTTCGGCGCCTGCTCGCCACGGATCAGCGCCTTGCCGCTGTCGAACACGACCTCGGTGTGCGGGATCTCGATCGCCATCGGCGCCAGGATGTGCTCGCCGAACTGGCCCTGCGCGCCCTCGAAGCGGACCTTGACCAGGAACACGTCGTCGTTCGTGTCCCACTTGAGCTCGATGCGCTCGTTGGCCTTCCAGCCGCCGGTGCCCGAGTCGTTGTGGATCACGTCGCCGTCGGTGTTGTAGACCTTGAACTCGTAGCCGCTGACCTCGAAGCTCGTCGTGTACGCGACCTTGTGGTCGTAGAGGATGTCGGCCGCGGACGCCATCGCCGTGACCTTGCCGGCCGCACCGCCGCCGCCGCCGCCGCCACCACCGCCGCCGGACGGCTTGCCGGCCCCGCGCGCGACCTCGAAGTTGGCGTTGGCCTCGCCGGCGGACGACACGATCGCCATCTCGTAGGCCGAGTTGTCGCCGTTCTGCGTCCAGACGATCTTGAACTCTTTGCCCGCCTTGAGCGCCGGGATCTTCTTGCGGATCGTCTGGCGGTCGCCGGTGATCGTCACCTCCATCGCCTGCAGGTCCTCGTTGGCCCGCAGGAGCACGTGGGCCTGGCCCTTCTCGTCGGTGACGCGCGAGAACTCGTAGTTGAAGGGACCGTCGAGGAGGAGAGCGATCAGGGCGCCGGCGAGGGTCGAGAACATGGGCATGGCAGCGAGTCCGGGCGGACGTTATCACGCCCGCCCGCCGCTTTCAGCCCGGCAGCGGCGCGCCCACGTGGCGAGCCCGCACGACCGTGTGGATCCCGCCGCGGACCAGGAAGTCGCCCTCGACCTCGAGCAGCTCGGGGTCCAGGACCGCGACCAGATCGTCGAGGATCTGGTTGGTGACCGCCTCGTGAAACGCCCCCGTGTCCCGGAACGACCACAGGTACAGCTTGAGGCTCTTGAGCTCGACGCAGCGCGCCCGCGGGCGGTAGCGGATCCGGATCGTGGCGAAGTCCGGCTGGCCCGTCATCGGGCACAGACAGGTGAATCGGGGCAATCGAAGCGGACCTCGTAGTCGCGCCCGGGGCGCGGATTGGCGAACGTGGCGAGCTCTCGGAGGGCACCGTGGACACGGCGCGCACGCTGCCATGGTCCGCGGGCCGCGGGCCAGATCTCGGGCCGTGAGCTTGAACCGCGCCGCCGCGGCCGGCATCATCCGACCCTCATGGGTGAGCATCCGCCCGGCGCCCGCCTCGCCCGCCTCGCCGCGCTCGCGCTGGCGGCCTCGTTCGCGTGCGAACCCGCGCCAAAGCCCGATTGCGCGGCGCCCTGCGGCCCTGGGAGCACCTGCGTCGAGGGCCAGTGCGTCGCCGACGCGCCGATCACTCCCCGTCGCCGACGACGGCAAGAAGAAGAAAAAGCGGCGCAAGAAGAAGCGTGTGCGCCGGACCACGCCGGGCTCGGCCGCAGGCGGCGGGGGCTCCGATCCGGCGCCCGCCCCCGAAGACGAGGTCGAAGAGGCCGAGCCCGCTGGCGAGAAGCTGCCCCCGTTCGTCCCCGTCGACGATCGCAAGATCCCCCAGTTCTCCAACGACAAGGCGCAGACGATCGATCTCGAGGCCGGCAGCGAGCGACCGAACGAGCGGGTCCTCGACCAGCACTTCGCCAAGATCACGCCGAAGATCACCGACTGCGTGGTCACGGCCAGCCGCTACGGCGACGTCGGCAGCGGCCGCCTCGCGGTCCAGCTGCGCCTCCTGCCCTCCGGCAAGGTCGAGAGCGTGTCGGTCAAGGCCCCCGCGAGCCTGAACGTCTGGGGCATCGTCCCCTGCGCGCGCAAGGCGGTCTACGACCACCGCTTCCCCAGCTACGACGGCCCGAGCGTCGGCGTCGACTTCGCGGTCGACGTCGACTGAGCGCTGACCTGTCCTTTCGACCAGCTCGCCGGTGACTCGGCCAGAAGTCATCCGACGCGCGCGCGAGGCCGGCGCATCGACCTGCCCCTTCCGCCAGCTCACGGGCGGACTCGGCCGGTGGTCATCCTCGACACACGTGAGAGCCGCCGCGCATCGACCTGCCCCTTCCGCCAGCTCACGGCGAACTCGGCCGGTGGTCATCCGCGATGCAGGCGAGAGCGCCCGCGCATCGACCTGCTCCTACCGCCAGCCCGCGGCGGGCTCGGCCGGTGGTCATCCTCGACGCACGTGAGAGCGCCGCTGCATCGACCTGCCCCTTCCGCCAGTTCACGGCGGACTCGGCCGGTGGTCATCCTCGACGCACGTGAGAGCGCCGCTGCATCGGCCTGTCCCTTCCGCCAGCTCCCGGCTAGCTCGGCTGGTGCTCATCCGCGGTGCAGGCGAGAGCGTCCGCGCATCGACATGACCTTTCGGCCAGCCCTTGAGCGAACCCTGTTTGGGCTCACGCGCGACGCAGCCGTCGTGCTCCGCGAGCGCCGACACCGGTTGTCACTCGATAGCCTCACCTCACAGACATGTCCTTTAGGCCATATCATGAGCTTCGCCGGCTCGCCAGCTCCTGCTCGAGAGCTGCGGCGCCTCCACTCGCCACGGGCGGGCGCGCGAGTGAATCGGCGCTCTCGCCTCGCCGACGCTTCACCTGTCCTTCGAGCCAGGATGAGAAGCACCGCCGACGCTCGCGCCGGCCCTCCGGCTACAGCCCCTCGCTCTTGGGCTTGGCCGCCTTCACGGCCTTCTTCTTCACCACTTCGGTCTCACCGCCGATCCAGCGCTCCACGCTGGAGTCGAGCGCGAGGGCTGCATCGAAGTAGCGCTCGGCGTCGGCGGCCTTGCCGGCCGCCTCACGACACAGGCCCAGGCCTGCGAGGGCTCGCGCGCTCGGCCGCCGGACCGTTGCTGTTGGCGACCGCCGCGTACTCCGCCTCGGCCACGTCGCAGCGGCCCTTGTGGCGGGCCCGGTCGCCGCTCTCGAGCTGGTCGCGGACCGACTCCTTGTCGGCGTCGACGCGCTGCTCCTCCGGCACGCCGAGGCCGGGCAGCGGCCCCGCGTCGACCTCCATCGCCTTCTTCTTCGCCGGCGCCCCGCCGCGCGCGGCCTTCATCATCGGCGAGGGCGGCTCCTGCTCGATGGCCCCCGGCACGCTCGCAGCGTCGGCGGCCGGCATCGTCGGCGCGGCCTCGGCGGGCGCTTCGGCCTTGGGTTCGTCTGTCGGCGGGGACATGTCCTTACGGGCATCCGCCTCGGGCGCCGCTCGCAGCTCGCGGGCCGCCTCCGAGCAGCAGGCGCGGGCGACGGCGCGGGCGCAGCTTCGTCGCGGATCGAAGGCCCCGCCTCGTCGACCGGCCGCGCGACCCACAAGAGCAACGCCGCCGTGCCCGCCAGCGCCACCCCCGGTAGCAAGAACGAGCGCCGCAGCCGCTCCCACAAACTCGGACCCGGCGCGGCGGCCGGCGCCGGCGGAGGCGCCGCCCTGCGGGCCTCGGCGAGGATGCCGTCGAGCACCCCGGGCGAGACGTCCTCCTCCGGCATCACCTCGCGCGTCATCGCCAGGATCGCGGCGTACTCGTCGGCGCGCTGGCGCAGCGGCGCGGGCATCGCCTCGAGATCGCCGCGGCGCGCGGGATCCTCCACCCACTCGAGCGCGTCCTCCAAAAGATCGAGCTCGTCGGGGGTGAAGTCGCTGCCGTGGGCCGGGTCTCGCATGCGTCTGGGGTCCGAGGGCCTGTAGCCTGTCTACTGTGCACCTGGCGGCGCATCGCAGGCAAGCAGGGGAAGCAACGACCCGCGCGAGCCCCCGGTCTGCGCCAAATCGTGCAGAATCACACGCGTCCGCCTCCAGGAGCCGGTGGGGCCCAGATCCAGCCGTCTTCGAGCCAGCGATCCTCGAGCCCCGCGATCGCGGCGCGCAGAGGATCGGGCGTGACGGCCTCGCTGGTGGCCGCAGACTGCGCCGGCTGGAGATCGAGCGGCCCCTGCCAGCCCTGATGCGCCCACAAGAACGCAGTGACGCCGGCGATGACGGCGTCGAAGACGTGCGGGCTGCGGACCACAACCTCGGGCCAGACGAAGTCGAACGCGAGCACCGAGTCGAGCGCGGTCAGCATCCGCTTGCGCAGCTCCACGCCTGCTCGCTGTCGCTGCGCCGATGCCGATGCTCGACCTCGGCCCCGAACAGGCGCGTCACGGTCGCCGGCGGGTAGACCTCGATCAGGTTCTCGTGCAGTCGCAGCAGCGGCGACAGCACGCGCCGCAGATAAGCGGCCCGCGCCGCCAGCGGCCCCATGCCCTGCCCCAGCGACTCGCGCGGCGACAGCCCCACGTGCGTCAGCAAGACGTCGACCGCCCGCTGCGTGTACGGCGTGACCGCCGGCTTGCCCGGGTCCGAGCGCCGCGCCGCGTGCAAGGCCGGCGCGTGCTTCCGCATCCACGCGACCACCGGCACGGTGCACGCCTGTACTCCGGGACAGGCCAGCGGGCAGCGGATGCACGGCGGCAACGTCAGCGGCGCGTCGATCGCCACCACCGTATCGTCCGACACCCACCGCTGCAGGTACGCGACCAGCACCTCGTCGCGAAACAACGGATCGCCGCCGCCCTCGCCGCCCTCCTCGCCGCTGCCGCGGTGGCCGTGGCGGAGTCGGGCCTCCGCCAGGCGCACGCGCGGCGCATCACCCTCCGCCTCGACGCGCTCGAGCCGCGCGACCGCGGTCGTCTTGCCGCGGCCGCCGCCGAGAGCCACGCCGATGAAGCGGGTGAAGCGTCGCGCCGGAGATGTCGCAAGGGACAGCTCGATCGGACGGATCACGTGGTCGGCTCGTGGTGGACCGAAGGCTGCTTGTCGAGCAGGTACTGCAGATAGGCGATCGCGGCCGGCAGCTCGATCGCGGGCAGACGATCGATGAGATCGCGCGCGGTCCGGCGCAGCGTCTCCGACGGCCCCGGCGCGCTCGCTCGTCGGCTTCTCGAGCGGGATGTTCGGCTCCGGCGGATCCTCGGGCTTGCCCCACGGCGGATACGCGCCGAGCACGACATCCTGGTTGGCCAGCCAGCCGTCGATGTAGATGTGCAGCAGGTTCGCCCGGTACGAGAACCACCGGTCGCGCTCGACCGGGTACGACAGCAACACGTCCTTGAAGCGACGGAACGCGCCCTTACCGTCTATCGCCAGCGTCAGCCGCTCGCGCAGCGCGGGATCTTCCACCGAGGCGACGAAGCGCTCCATCCAGCGGTACTGCTCGCGCGACGACGCCGGGTCGAGGTGGATGAAGCGCCCGGTCGAGCGCGCGATCTGCTGCCGCTTCTCCTCGTCTTCGGGGCGGGTGTCGTTGATCGTCACCACCTGCCCGTTCTGGAGATCCAGATAGGCGTGGTGGTCGGGGGCGTTGTGCTCAAAGAGGTCTCGAGGGCCGACCAGTCGGGGATCGGCGCTTCCGGGGAAACTCGCATGGCTAAGTCGCTTCCGCTCTAGGGGGGTGATGGTTCGGTGCGCACAACCGTGACCGGCCCGAAGTCCGCGGTGGTCAAGCGCAGACGTGCTTGCGGCCGCACGGCGAGGCACGCGGGTCTGGGTCACCAGCGCGCCTCGGCCAGGATAGTCCGGCGCGCCCGGCCCCGGCAACCATGTCGCGGCACGGCCGGTCGGCGACCGACGCCGCTACGAGGGCTCGGCCGTCCCGGTCGGCGGCGGTCCAGCGAGCTCGAGCAGACGGTCGCGGACGGTCTGCAACTCGCCCGCCAGGCCCTCGTCCGCCCCGGCTCGCTGCGCCAGCGCCTCGACGGTGGCCGCGCAGGCGTGCAGCGCCCCCAGCCGCGCCTGGGCCGCCGCCAGCGACCGCTCCAGCTCGTCCGCCGGCCGGGCCGTGACCCGCCGCAGCTCGCCTTGCAGCTGTTCGAGCTCCCAGCGGGCGCTCTGCAGCGCCGCCGCCGCCGCGTCAATTCGCCGCGGCCCCTCCTCGTCGGGCTCGCTCGCCTTCGCCGGAGCCGGCGCCCGGCCCGCCAGTTGGTCCTCCAGCGCGTCGATGCGGCCCTGCGCCGCGTCGAGCTGCTCCACCAGCGACTGGCGGGCGATGCTCGCCAGCTCGATCTGCCGCCGCGCCTGCGCCAGCTGCCCGCGCAGCGCTTCGCCCTCCTCGTCGCGGGCCCGCTCCGGCCGCGCCCGCTCCGGACGCGCCGGCTCCGGCCGGGCCGGCTCCGCGGGCCCTGTCGGCGGCAGCTCGAGCAGCGTCACCCCGCGGGGCACGTCCCTGGCGCCGACCACCGCGAGCAGGCACTCGAAGCCCGCGTCTTCGCCGAGGCTGTTGTCGAAGGCCAGCGGCACCGGTCCGCGCTCGTCGGCCTCCTCGTCCTCGACCTCGTCGCTGGTGACCTCGCCGCAGTCGATCACGCTGGCCGCGCGGGTCAGGGAGAGCGCGTAGATCCGCGCCCGCGGGAAGTGCTGCGTCACCAGCTCTGAAACAGCCCCAGCTCGAGCCCGCCGGCCGCCTCGCCCGGGGCGCTCACCACCACCACGCGACCGGCCTCGGCCCCCTCGGCCAGGGCCGTCAGCAGGCGGAACGCTCGCGTCTCGAGGCGATTCTCCAGCCGGCTCTGGGCCCGCGCCGCGAACCGCGACAGGTTGGCCGCGTCGACGAAGTGGCGGGCCAGGTCGACGATCGCCACCTGCCACGGCGCCTCGGCCAGCAGCTCCTCGAACGCGTCGAACTCGGCCACCCGCGGCCCCGTGCGTCCGCGCCCGGTCCCGGGCCTCGCCTCGTGCGCCAGCAGCCACGCCTGGTTGCCGCCGCCCGGGAGCAGCTCGGCGAGCAGCGCCGCGAACGGGGCGGGCAACGTCTTTGCGCCGCGCAGCGCCGCCTCGAGCGCGGGGTCGGCCAGCACGCGGCTGCGGCCGGCCCACAGCTCGCGGAGAAAGCCGTAGCGGGCGGCCCAGCGGTCGGCGTGGAGCATGGCGCGCACACGGATAGCGCGCGCCCCGGCCGGGAGGCAAGGGCGCTCGCCGCCCGCGTGCGCTTCGGCGCACCGGGCCACGCCCCCGCGGACTGCCCCCGGCCTCGCGGCGGCCCGATGCGTGGGCTCGGCGCCGGCCCGCGATCGCGCGCAAGGCAGCTGCTCCTGGGCCGCTGCGGCGCCTCGCCGGCAAAATCACGCCCGCGTCGCCCTCACCGCGGACACGTGTGCTCGCCGCCGGCCGTGCTTTGTCGCGTCGCCCCGTTCATGGTGAGCCGTTGGCGCCGGCCGCGGCGGCGTGGCCCTTGAGCGCCACAGGCCCTGGTGCTAGCGTCGCGCGCTCGCCATGGACCCTGCCCTGCGCGCCAAGCTCGAGAGCATCGCCGAGCGTCACGAAGAGCTGGGCGTCATGCTCTGCGCCCCCGAAATCGCGCAGGACAAGACCCGCCTGCTGGCCCTCTCGCGCGAGCACGCCGAGATCGCCCCCATCGCCGCCGCCGTCGCCCGCTACCGCGACCTCGAGGCGCGCACCCGCGACGCCGAGGAGCTGCTCGCCGACCCTGACCTTCGGGACATGGCCGAAAGCGACCTGCGCGATCTCAAGCAGCAGCGGGCCGAGCTCGAGGCCGAGCTGCAAGCTGCTCCTGCCCAAAGATCCCAACGACAGCCGCGACGTCGTGCTCGAGATCCGGGCCGGCACCGGCGGCGAGGAGGCCGCGCTGTTCGCCGCCGATCTCTGGCGCATGTACACCCGCTTCGCCGAGCGGCAGCGCTGGACCGTCGAGCCGCTCAACATGTCCGAGGCCGGCGCCGGCGGCTTCCGCGAGATCTCGGCCATGATCCACGGCCGCGACGTCTACGCCCTCCTCAAGTTCGAGAGCGGCGTGCACCGGGTCCAGCGCGTCCCGGCCACCGAGGCGCAGGGCCGGATCCACACCTCCACCGCGACCGTCGCCATCATGCCCGAGGCAGAGGAGGTCGACATTCAGATCAGCCCCAAGGATCTCGAGGTGCAGTTCATGCGCGCCTCCGGGGCCGGCGGTCAGAGCGTCAACACCACCGACTCGGCCGTGCGGATCACCCACATCCCGTCCGGGTTGGCGGTGCACTGCATGCAGGAGAAGTCGCAGACCAAGAACCGCGAGCTGGCGATGAAGCTCCTGCGCTCCCGCCTGCTCGACCGCGAGATCCAGCGCGTCCAGGCCGAGCGGGCCGCCCACCGCCGCAGCCAGGTCGGCACCGGCGATCGCAGCGAGAAGATCCGCACCTACAACTTCCCGCAGGACCGCGTCAGCGATCATCGGATCGGCCTCACCCGGCACGCGATCACCGACTTCATGGCCGGCGACATCGACGACGTGATCGCCGCCCTGCGCGCCAGCGACGAGGCCGATCGCCTGGCCGAGGCCCAGGGTCAGCCATGAAGCGCTCGGTGCAGGTCGAGATCGCCGGGCAGACCCTCACGATCCGCAGCGACGAGGGCCCCGACTACGTCCAGCAACTGGCCGAGTTCGTCGACGGTCACCTGCAGCTGCTGAGCGGCAACAAGCGGGTCAACAGCGCCGCCAACGCCCAGCGGGTCGCCCTGCTCGTCGCCATGCAGATCGCCGACGAGCTGTTCCGCGAGAAGGACCTGCACCAGCGGTTCCGCCGCAAGGTCCACGAGCGCCTGCTCGGCCTGCGGATCGCCCTCGACCAGCACGAGCAGCGGCTGGCCGCCGCCGAGGCGGCCACCGACACCCTCGACGAACCCCCGACCGCGTGAACGTCATGAACGCCACCCCGCCGCAGCCGCCCCGCTCCGCCGCCCTTCAGCGCATGCTCGAGCGCGGCTATTTCGAACAGGCCAGCGACTTCGCCGCCACCGACGCCGCGCTGGACAGCGGCATGGTCACCTTCTACGTCGGCTACGACCCGACCGGCGCCTCGCTGCACGTCGGCCACCTGGTCCAGATCATGGGCATGCGGGCCCTCCAGCGGGCCGGTCACAAGCCGATCGTCATCGTCGGCGGCGGCACCGGCATGATCGGCGACCCGTCCGGCAAGATGGAGACGCGCAAGCTGCTGACGCGCGAGGACGTGGCCGTCAACGCCGCCGGGCTCAAGGCCCAGCTCGGCCGCTTCCTCCACTTCGACAGCGGCCGGCCCAACGACGCGGTCATGCTCGACAACGGCGACTGGCTGCTCGGGCTCAAGTACATCGAGTTCTTGCGCGACGTCGGCCGCCACTTCACCGTCAACCGGATGATCGCGGTCAAGACCTACCGCGACCGCCTCGACGCCGAGATCCCGCTCAGCTTCCTCGAGTTCAACTACCAGCTGCTGCAGGCCTACGACTTCCTGCACCTGTTCCGCCACCACGGCTGCACCCTGCAGTTCGGCGGCTCGGACCAGTGGGGCAACATGGTCGCCGGCATCGAGCTGATCCGGCGCATGACCCCCGAGGGCCAGCCCAACGCCGCCTACTGCCTGACCCTGCCGCTGCTGCTCACCGCCGACAACCGCAAGATGGGCAAGACGGAGCGCGGCGCCGTTTGGCTCGACCCCGAGCGGCTGACCCCGTTCGAGTACTACCAGTTCTGGATCGGCTGCGACGACCGCGACGTCGCCCGCCTGCTCAAGACCTTCACCGACGTCCCGATCGCCGAGATCGAGGCGCTCACCGCCGAGGGCGGCGCGGCCCTCAACGCCGCCAAGGCCCGCCTCGCCTTCGAGGCCACCGCCCTGCTCCACGGCCTCGATCACGCCACGCAGGCCAGACAGGCCAGCGAGCAGGCTTTCGGCAGCAGCGAGGACTGGAGCGCCGTCCCGCTCGTGACCGTCCCCGGCCCCGAGATCCGCCTCGTCGACCTCGTCACCCACCCCGAGATCGAGGCCTTCAAGTCCAAGCGCGAGGCTCGCGAGCGGATCGCCGCCGGCGCGGTCAAGCTCAACGGCGAGCCCGTCACCGACCCGGCCCACCTCGTCATCGCCGCCCACGCCGGCGATCAGGGCCTGCGCCTGCAGTCGGGCAAGAAGTGCCGCTTCCGCGTGACGTTCGCCTGAGCTGACCGCACGGGCATGTTTTTGACGGCATGCCCCTGCGGACATGCCTGAAAACACATGCTCGTACGGACATGTCCCTGCGAGCATCCACGGCACGCGGCGTCTCTCCGCGTCGCTCGTCCGACATGTCCTTGCGAGCACCCACGGCACGCGGCGTCTCTCCGCGTCGCTCGTCCACCTTGTCCTTGCGAGCACCCGCGAGACGCGGCGTAACGGAGCGTCGCTCCTCCGACATGTCCTCGCGACCATCCACGAGACGCGGCGCCTCTCGACATCGCTCGCCCTGGCGCATGTCTCTTCAGACATGTCCGTTCTACCAGTCGTCGCGGAAGCGCAGCACCGTGTCGCGCACGCGCTGGTACACGCTGGCGGTCGCGCGCACGTCGCCGCGGTTGTACGTGGCGATCGCCCCCAGCTCGCCGCGGGCGTAGGCCGGGGCGACGTCGGCCCCGCTCATCCCGTCCTTCGGGCTCTCGACCCCGAGCGCCCAGCAGACCGCGTCGAGCGAGGCCGGGGCGACCGAGCGGCCGGTCGCGACCATGCGGTAGAGATCGAGGTGCGGCCGCACCTGGTACGGGCTGCCGAGCAGGTCGACGCGCGCCGGCACCTCGTGGACGAGGCTGCGCCCGAGCAGGAACGGCACGTCGAAGTTGCGCCCGTTGTAGCTGACCACCACCTCGGCCTGCGCCGCCAGCAGCCAGAACGCCTGCAGCAGCTCGCGCTCGCTGACGAGCTGCAGCCACGGCGGCACCTCGCCGACCAGCCGCCGCGGGTCGTTCCCCGGCGGCACCCCCAGCGCCCACACCTCGCTGTCGAGATCGTCGCCGTCCATGAACGCCAGCGACACGATCTGCCCGAACAGCGGCGACAGGCTCATCACCAGCTCCGGCTCGCAGCCCTCGCGCGTCGCGTGGCGGCGGATCGCCTCGACCACGCTGGCCGGCATCGTCGCCGGATCGTGCGCCGGCGCCGTCTCGAGGTCGAACACCAGAGTGCGGCACAGCTTGCCCGCGACCCGCTCGAAGCCGTCGCCGAACACCCGCGCCGGCGCGTAGCCGTCGTCGTCGTCCTGCGCGCCGCGGAGCTTGCGGACGTTGAGCTGCAGCGCCCCCTGGTACTGCTCGACGCGGAACAGCAGCTTGACCGGCTGCCCCCGCCGCGCCGCCCTGGCCGCCTCCATCGCCTCGGGCGCGTCGTCCCAGATCTTCGCGGCGATGGTCCGCGCGGCGTCGCTCACCACGAGGTCGAAATAAGGACGACCCTGGCGGGTGCGGCCCTCCTGCACCTGCATGAGACTCGCATAGGCCACGAACAGCCGGTTCGGGTCGGGCACCAGGGTCGTCAGGTCGGCGAGGAGTTCAGGCCCCTGAGGCCGCGGGACGAGCTCGGACACGGGAGTTTGCATGGACGAGTGCCGGGAGGATACTTGCGCGGAAGCGACCCGCCCAGCCGTCCGCTCGCGACACCACGCGCGCCCGGTCCGGGTCCACATCGCCCGGAGGAAACCCCTTGCGCGTCTCGCGAGCCACCACCGTCCTGCTCAGCCTCGCCACTCTGTGCGCCACCGCCTGTCGCGGCGACCAGAAACCCGGCCAGCCCCCCGCCCGAAGCCACCGACAAGCGGGACGTCGCCCCATCTTCGCCGCCGCCGCCCGCGAGCGGCCCGCTCGCCAACCTCGGTCCGCTGAGCAGCATGCTCGCCGACAAGCTCGACGCCCCCGGTCCCTACGACCCGCCGCGCCAGTCGCCCGGCTTCGACGCCGGCAAACCGCACTGGCTCACCCTCGACCTCGGCGGCGAGATCGGCGAACTCGCGCCGATGTCGCTGTTCGGCGGCGGCGCCCTCATCGAGCTCCACGCCCTGCTGCAGCGCCTCGACCGCCTGGCCGCCGACGGCAACGTCCAGGGCCTTTTGGTCCGCTTCACCGACGTGAACCTCGACATGGCCACCGCCGAGGAGGTCCGCGGCGCCTTCCTCGCCTTCAAGGCCGAGGGCAAGCGCAAACTCGTCTGTCACGCCGACGTCCCGACCAACGCCGTCTACTACCTCATGAGCGCCTGCGACGCCGTCGGCGTCCAGCCGGTCGGCGAGGTCCTGATCCCCGGCCCGATGGCCATGCCGCTGCACCTGCGCGGCCTCCTCGACAAGCTCGGCGTCGTCCCCGACTTCGTCCACGTCGGCGCCTTCAAGGGCGCGGCGGAGCCGCTGACGCGCACCGAGCCGTCGAGGGAGATGCGCGAGACCCTGGCCGCCGTGGTCGACCAGGCCTACCTGACCATGCAGTCGGGGATCGTCGCCGGCCGCAAGCTGTCCCCCGAGACAGTCGCGCAGCGCATCGACGAGGCCGTGTTCACCAGCGAGGCCGCGCTCGCGGCCGGCCTCGTCGACGGCGTCGCCACCTACGAAGACTTCCGCACCCAGCACACCAGCGGCGCCCCGTGGAAGCAGGTCAAGCTCAAGGACAGCCCGAGCGGCGGCGGCTTCGACATGGAGAAGCTGCAGACCTTCCTCGGCCTCGTCCCGCCCAAGCGGCCCAAGGAGCCGCACATCGCCCTCGTCTACGCGCTCGGCGGCATCATCGACGGCCGCGGCCAGGGCACCATCGGCGCGCGCAACCAGATCGCCGGTCGCACCCTCGCCGCCGCGATCGACAACCTCACCGACGACGCCAACGTCGCCGCGATCCTCCTGCGCGTCGACTCGGGCGGCGGCAGCGCGATGGCCTCGGAGCAGATCTGGCGCGCGCTCCAGCGGGCCAAGGAGAAGAAGCCGGTCATCGTCTCGATGGGCGGCGTCGCGGCCTCGGGCGGCTATTACATCTCGTGCGGCGCGACCAAGATCTTCGCCCTCGCCAACACCCTCACCGGCTCGATCGGCGTCGTCGGCGGCAAGATCGCGCTCGAGGGCATGCTCGAGAGAGTCGGCATCCGCACCTTCCCGATCACCAAGGGCAAGCGGGCCGCGATGTGGTCGGCGATGACCCCGTGGACCGAGGGCGAGCGGGCCAGCGTCCTGGCGATGATGGAGGATGTCTACAAGATCTTCGTCGGCCGCGTCGCCAGCGGCCGCGGCAAGTCGCCGGAGGAGATCCACGCGATCGCCCAGGGCCGCGTGTGGACCGGCGCGGCCGCCAAGGAGCGCGGCCTCGTCGACGAGCTCGGCGGCCTCACCGAGGCGCTCGCCGAGGCGCGCAAGCTGACCGGCATCGCCCCCGAGGTCGCGCTCGAGGTCTACCCGCCCGAGCCGACGATCAAGGACCTCATCGAGGGCTTCGACAGCGGCCCCAGCCTGCTCCGCGCCGCCGCCGACCACGAGCTCGTCCCCGGCCTCGCCGCCGCTCTCGGCGCTGACGGCGTCGCGGCCGTCTCCGGCGTCCTCGCCCAGCTCGACGCCCTGCGCGACGACCCGGTCCAGACCGCCCTCGTCTGGCCGGTCCTGCTGCGCTGAGCGGCGGTCCGAGTCGCTGTCTGAAGGGACATGCCCGCCTGGGCATGTCCCTTCGCGCATGTGCCATCGGGCATGCTCGAACGGACATGCCCGTCGATCCGGGTCGCGCCCGCTAGCCGTCGCCGATGTCGATCACGTCGCCCTCGTCGGTGACCTCGAACAGGCGGTCGCGGCGGCCGCCGTTGGCGCGGACCTGGGCGCCGCCGGCCTCTTGCGTGAAGTCGAGCACGATCGTGTGGTTGAAGGGCGTGTCGACGGCCGCGAGGCCGGCGAACGGCATCAGCGCCTCGGGCCCGAGCAGGAGGCCGGCGAGGTCGGCCTCCCAGGTGCCCATCAGCGTCTGCCAGCGGCGCCAGCCCTCGACCTTGAGCGCGTCGTCGACGCGGGACAGCAGGCGGTCCGACTGGATCTCGACCTCGCGCTCGGTCGCAGTGTCGACGCGGATCTCCGTGACCAGCCGCTGGCTGCCGTCGGCCGCCCACGTCAGCTGCGAGAAGCCGTCGAGCAGCGTCGAGTCGCCGCGCAGCGGCTCGTAGTAGATCGAGGCCAGCAGGCCCTGGCCGTCCGGCCGCGTGTACACCACGCGCATCGTCCCGCTGAGGCCGATGCCGGCGTAGGGGCACGGCGAGTCCTTGCTGCCGAACCAGATCCGCAGCGCCACCGCGCCGGGGCGGCTGACGACCGCGCAGGGCGTGTGCATCGCCACGCCGGCCGCCACCTCGTCGGTGATGCCGGCCAGGCCGCCGTCCGGGTCGACGCTGCCGACCAGCGCGACCATGGCGTTCTCGATCGCCATCGCGCGGCCCTGGTCGACCACCTCGACCACGGTCTGGCGCATCTCGACCGTGCTCGCCGGCTCGGGCGTACACGCGAGCAGCGCGGCCGCGGCGGACAGGGTGAGGGCTGCGAGGCGGCGCACCGCGGGATCTTGCACGGGGTGGCGCGGACCGGCAAGCACGCGGCTCGCGGTCCGCCGACGATTGCCTCGTGGGGCCGGCCCTGCAACAGTATGCCCACGCATGGCCCCCCGCGTCCTTCCCGTGCTCGCCGCGCTCGCGCTCCTGTCCGCTCCGGCGAGCGCGACCGCGGGCGTCCAGGCCCCGCCCTCGCCGCACGTCAGCAGCAGCGGCAGCGCCGACCTGGCGCCGATGCCCGCGACCCAGCCGATCCAGGGCAACCCGCCCGATCTCACCCAGCCCGCCAGCGTCCCGGCCTGGCAGCCGCCGCCGCCCGACGTCGCCGCCCCCGCGGTCCCGGCCACCGCCGGGCCTGCCCCTGCGACCATGGCCCCAAAGCCAGCCGAGCCCAAGGGGGGCCGAAGCGCGGGCCGCTGTGGACCGAGGGCAAGCCGCTGATCGGCGGCGGCTCCAAGGTCGGCGCCTACATCGCTCCCACCTTCAAGCTGACCGGCTTCGGACGCTCGCCCGGACTGATGCTCGGCGCCGACTTTGCCGTCATCGTCAACGAGCGCTTCATGTTCGGCGCCGCCGGCACCGCGCTCGCCACCCCGCTGCCGGCCCAGCGGAGCGACGATCGCACCTTCAACATGCGGACCCAGTACGCCGGCGTCACGCTCGCCGTCGCGTTGCTGCAGGTCCGATTCTTTCGCTCCAAATCGGCGCGCTCATCGGCGGCGGCCGGGTCTGCCTCAACGACGAACGCCTCGACCGCTGCGTCAATCGAGCCGCGATGTTCGTGGCCGAACCGGAGCTCGGCCTGTCGTTCGCGCTGACTCGCGTGCTGCGTCTCGTGCTCTCGGGCGGCTATCGCTTCGCCGTGGCGCAGCCGTGGAGCGGCCCGAGCGACCGGATCCTCAGCGGTCTGACCGGCACTCTCGGGCTTCGCCTCGGCAAGTTCTGACAGCGACGACAGTCGCTCGCTCGAACAGCTGCCCGCGGACAGCCGTACGTGGCAGATGGCGATGAAGACGACTTGCTGGGCTCGAAGCGGCGAGTATCGTAGAAGCCGTGGAGTGGGCCGCGTCGTCTGAGCTCGAGGCCAAGCCTGCGGCCGCGCCGGAGCGTGCGGCCGTCGGCTCTGCGCGCGAGCAGGCCTTCGACGACCTCACGCGCCTGGCCGCCACGCTGCTCGGCGCGCCGATCGCCCTCCTCGCGCTCGTCGACGAGGGCTCCGCGTGGCTCGCCGCCAGCGTCGGCCTCGACGTCGTCGACGCGTCGCCCTACCTGTCCTTTTGTACCTCCGTGATCCAGCGCGACGAGCCGCTCGAGCGCAGCGATCTCGCCGCCGATCCGCGGTTCGCCGCGCACCCGCTGGTGACCGCCGGGCCCCGGCTGCGCGCCCTCGCGGCCGTCCCGCTGCCGGGCCTGGGCGGTCCGCCGCTGGGCGCCCTGTGCGTCCTCGACGTCGTCCCGCGCCGCTTCACCGAGGACCAGCGGCGCGGCCTGCTCGCGCTGGCCCGCCAGGTCGCTGCGCGCCTCGAGCTCGATCGCCGCGAGCGCGAGCTCGCCGAGCAGCGGGTCGACCTGGCCCGCGCGCGCGCCGAGGCCGTCACGTCGGCCCGCGCCAAGGACGTGTTCCTCGCCAACATGGGCCACGAGCTGCGCACCCCGCTGAACGCGATCCTCGGCTGCGCCGAGCTGCTGCGCGAGGAGGCCACCGCGGCCGGTCTGGGCCAGCTCTTGCCCGACATCCAGACCGTCGACCGCTCGGGTCGTCACCTCGTCGCCGTCATCGAGGACATCCTCGACCTCGCGCGCCTCGAGGCCGGCGTGCCGCAGCTGCGGCGCGAGCCGGTCGCGGTCGCGCCGCTGGCCGAGGAGATGGAGGCCGCCGTGCGCCCGCAGCTGCGCAACAGGCCGCTGCGCTGGCGGCTCGCGCTCGAACCTGGCCTCGGGGACATCACCACCGACGCGACCAAGCTGCGCCAGATCTTGCTCAACTTGCTGAGCAACGCGATCAAGTTCACCGCCCGCGGCGAGATCGAGCTGGCGGTGCGGGTCGCCCACGAAGGCGACCGCGAGTTCATCGCCTTCCGCGTCGCCGACACCGGCATCGGCATCGCCGCCGACAAGCTGTCGCTGCTGTTCCGCGACTTCTCGCAGGTCCACGACGCCCGCCACGGCTACGGCGGCACCGGCCTCGGCCTCGCCATCAGCCGTCGCTTCGCCCGCCTGCTCGGCGGCGACATCCTCGTCGACAGCGAGCTCGGCCGCGGCTCCCGCTTCACCCTGCTGCTGCCGCGTGGCCCGCAGGGCATGTCCTGAACGACATGCCTTGAAGGGCATGCCCATTGGGACATGTTCTTTCAGACATACGAACGCCTCGGCCCGGGCGCGCCATGCCCGCACGCCTCACGCCGTCGCTTCACTGCGCCCGCTCTTGACCGAGCGACCCTTCGGGTCGCTATCGCTATCCCGGCGTGACTTCCATGCAGCGGCTGAGCGACGGCTATCCAGGGCCGCTCGATTCGAGCCGTCCAGTCCTGCTGCAGGCTTCTCGAGCCACGGCGTAGCCGTCGTCGGGTCGAGTCCTCGTCACCCGCCGCAGCGCCCCGAACCACGAGGTGACCGACGCACGCCCGCGCCGCTCCCGGTCAACCCCGCTCGCCGCCTAGAAGCGGCCCTGCAGCACGAACCCGCCCATCGTCGGCAGCACGCGCACGCGGGCGCGCTGGCTCGACTCCCACTCGGCGGTGGCCCGCTTGCTCTGGGCGAACGCCACCGCGCCGCCGATGAGCAGGCCGAGGCCGACGACCCCCACGGCCATCATCCCGAACGCGACCCCGTTGGCGCGCGCCCCGTCGGTCTTGAGGTCCTGGCGTTCGCTGCGAAGCGCGTCGCAGGTCATCGTGTCGGCGCCCTGCGCGTCGTCGACCTGCGTCAGCCCGCAGCCGCCCGCCTCGAGCTGGTCGTAGATCCCGCCGTCACCGTTGAGCTGGTCGTGCAGCCGGGCGCCCTTGCTGGCGAACGCGGCGCTCACCGCCACGCCGACCACCGTCAGCGCCCCACCGCCGCTCATCAGCCCGATGCCGAGCATCCGCTTCGGCTTGCCGGGGTCGACCGGATCGGGCGCCGGCGGCGGCGGTTCGGGCTCGGGCGCCACTTCGGGCGGACGAATCCGCTCGATCTCGGCGTCGATCTCGGCCAGCACCGGCTTCACCTCTTCCGGATCGGCGCCGAGCGTCGGGTCCTTCTCGATCGCGTCGACGTACTCGACCAGCGCCTTCTTGGCCGCGTGCAGCAGGTCGGGCTGCTGCTCGGTGTCGTAGAGCCGCTTGTAGGCCAACCCGATGTTGTAGAGGATCAGCGGGTTCTTCGAGCACTTGTGGGCCGCCTCGAACTTCTCGATCGCGGCCTTGGTGAACTTCTGATCGTAATCCTTGAGGCCCTCTTCGTAGAGGGCGCTCGGGTTGCGGCAGTTGGACGCTGGCTTGTCCTTGATCCGGCAACGGGACTCGCGGCGAAGTTGGCCGCGAGCACGAGGTGGAGCGTGAGCCGCAACATCGGGCGCGAGGCAGACCCATACCACGGATCAGCGAAGGGCGGCGGGATTCGGAACGGCCGGGCCCGCTCGCGCGCGAAAATCCCTGCGCGCCGCGTCGCCCTGGTCTCGCGGCCGCCCGTCGCGGGCCCGCTCTGGTCGCCCTCGGATGTTCGCGTTACTGTCCTCGCGTGTTGCGAGATCTGCTGCGCAAGGCGCAATCGATGGCGGAGAAGCACCTCCCCGAGGGTGTCCGCGAGACCGGCCGCAAGCTCTTCGAGCAGGTGCAGGAGCGCGCCGCGGCGCTCGGAGGGCGTCACGACGCCCCCCCGGAGCCGCCCGTCGAGGAGGCGACGCTGCAAGATGAACCATTGGACAGGTCCGATCCGATCGTCGTCGTCGTGTTCGGCTACCCCGGCGACGCGGCCACCGATCGCGTGGCCGCCGTGTTCACCGCCGAGGGCATCCCGTTCCGCCGCATGAACCTCCACGATCAGCCGCAGGCCGCCCGTCAGATCGCCGGCGTCACCGGCGTGATGGCCCCGCCCTACGTCTACGTCCGCGGCCGCTTCTGGGGCGGCGAGGGCGAGGTCGACGGCCTGCGCGCGCTCGGAGAGCTGCACACGGTGGTCGCCGGCGACCTCGCCGGACTCAGCGACGAGGCGCGCCGGATCGGCAAGCTGCGCGAGGAGTTCGACGACGCCCTGACCGCCGAGAACATCATTCTACGGCTCCGCCGCGGCCATATCCTCACCCTCGACGACCTCGACTGCTGGTTCGAGCCAGGTCCCGAAGGACAGGGCCGATTGTTCTACGAGGGCGCGCCGCGAGCCGCGGACGAGCTCGCGGAGGTCGCAGCCGAGATCGCCGCGCGCAGTGCCGCCGGCGATCTGCGCGCGGTCTGGCGCTTCGAGCCGGCCGTGTCGATCTGAACCGCGGGCCAGGCCCGCCTCTCCTCGCCCGCGCACGCGGGCTTTTTGCGGCCACGCGCCCGACGCGAGCCGCAAAGCAAAAAGAAGAGGCCGCGTGAAGCGGCCCTTCTTCGTCGGTCCGTCCAGCTCGGCTCAGCCGCCGGTGGTGCTCGAGCCGCTGGTCGTCATCATCGTGTCGGTGCCGGTCATGCCCACGTCCTCGGACAGGTCACCGCACTGCGAGAGCAGGCGCGGCGCCACGTCGACGGCCCACACGCCGCTGCAGTACTGGCCGTAGTTCGGCCACACCTTGTTGTTCTGGTCCTTGTACAGGGTGTTGTCCTGGTCGAAGGCGAACGGGCACAGGTCGCACGAGTCGCCGATGCCGTCGAAGTCCTGGTCGCGCTGCGGCAGCGTGCACATGAACTTGTACAGCTCGTCGGCGTTGCCGTTGATGCTCGGGCTGTCGAGCGTGAGCGGCTGGCCGGCCTCGGCGCAACCGGGCGGCAGGTTGACGACGCCCGGCGTGTTCAGGACCTTCTCGGGCAGCTTACGGCACTTGTCGGGGCCCTCGCCGCCGCAGTCGGCCTTGAGCGGGACGAACAGCGGGGGCTTGGGCGGCTCGCTGCCGTCCATCGCCATCGTCCACGCCTCGCGAGCGGCCTGGTACTCCATCATCAGGCGCTCGACCTCGTCGCGCTCGAGCGGCTCGCCGTCGGGCATGAGGCGCGGAGCGTCGAGCGTGTCGGTCGGGAACACGGCGGTGCAGCACATGCCCGAGGGCGCGACCTTGTCGTAGAACGCGATCGGGCGCGCGTCCGGGGTCTCGTAGCACTCGCTGTTGGTCTCGCAGTTGAAGCCGACGAAGTCGCCGTCGGCGTCGTTCTCCTCCGACATGCCGACCTGGACCTGCTGCGGGTTGCCGACGTACGGGCAGGTGTCGCAGATGTCGCCGACATCGTCGCCGTCGAAGTCCGAGTGGTTGCTGCAGAAGCCCGCGTTGCAGGTCACGTTCTCGTCGCCGCAGTCCGCGTCCTCGGTGCAAGCCTTGACGCGCTGGCGCGGGCACTTGTCGTCGCCGTTCGGGATGCCGTCCTGGTCGAAGTCGTCCTCGAGCCCGAAGCCGACCGGGCCGGCCGCGCCCTGATCGGGCATCGTGATCAGGCCGGCGCACGCGTCACCGATGAACGGGTTGGCGTCGTTGTCGACCTGGCACTGGCCGTCGTTGTTGAACGGGATGGCGTCGCCGATCTTCGCCGGGGTCAGGTTGCCCGTGTTGCCGAAGTCGCCGCAGTTGGGCACGGTGATGCAGTTGTCGCAGACGTCGCCGATGCCGTCGCGGTCGAAGTCCGACTGGTCCGGGATGTTGCGGACCCGCATGCGCTCGGGCGCCATGGCCGCCTGCGCGTTCTTGTTGTAGGTGTTCACCGGGCGCGTGCAGAAGTCGCACTCGTTGCCGATACCGTCCTTGTCGGTGTCGGCGAGCGTGTTCATCGTCGCGATCGTCGGGCACAGGTCGACCACGTCGCCGGCCTCGTCACCGTCGCTGTTGAGCTGATCCGGGTTGAAGTCGTCGGGCGCGTTGTCGCAGGAGAACGGGAAGCCGTCGAGGTCGAGGTCTTCCTTGCACTTCGGCGAGTCGATCTCGAAGTCGTACCAGAAGTCGGGCTTGCTGGCCTTGCCGCCCTTGGCCACGTTCCCCTCGGCGTCGATCTTCGGCATGCTGAGCACGAGCGGCATGCCGCACGCGTCCCAGAACGCGGCCGCGTAGTCGGCCGGGCGGTTCTTCATCGCCTCGTACACGTCCTCGCCGTCGGCGAGCGTGAGGCCCGGGACCTTGAAGCGATAGCGGACCGGGTTGTCGCCGGTGTTCGGCTGCAGGATGGCGCCGAACTCCTTGGCGTCGATCTCGACGCGGACCGAGCCGATGTCCTGGTCGCGCACGTTGACCGACAGGCACGGGACGGTGCCGTTGCCGGACTCGAGGTCCTCGGCCGTCTTGGCGCAACCGGGGCCGCCGGCGATGACCTTGCCCTCGACCGGCGCCTCGTCGGTGCCGCCGAGCTCGACGATCTGGAGCTTCTGCAAGTTCGACGGGCTCATGTCGTACTTGTTCGAGAAGCGCAGCTCGAAGTCGTCGCACGCGCCGATGCGCAGGTTGTTGGTCGGGAAGCCGCTGCCCGGGACCACGTGGAAGTCGGGCGTGTGGATGACGTAGGTCGCCTTCTTGAGCAGCGTGTTGCCGACCTTGTCGCGGATGTACTGCAGGATGTTGCCGTCGTCGTCCTTCGAGTTCTCGTGGTTGAAGACGATCTTGTAGGTCGAGCTCGAGCACATCGCGCGGTCGAAGTTCTCGTAGTTCTCGAAGAACCCGTTGTCGTTGCCGCGCCAGCCGTCCTTGATGTTGAGGGCGCCGGCGCCCTTGGCCCGGCCCGCCGAGCACGTCTCCGCGAAGCTCCGCGGCATCGCGCCGAGGTCGGCCGGCAGGAACAGCACGCCCTTGATCGCCGGGTCGTAGATCACGCCGCCGTTCTTCGACACGAACTTGAGCGCGTACTGGCCGATCTTCTCCTTGATGAGCGGCTTGCTGATGTCGCCGCCCTCGTGGCACAGCGACGCGACCAGGTCGGTGCAACCCGCCGCCGGCGACTCCTCGCACACGCAGTTGCGGGCGATGCTCGGCAGGGTCTCCTTGCGGTCGTAGCGGGGCGTCGGCTTCACGCCGGACTGGAAGTACGGGTCGCACTCGGCCGGCAGTTGACCGCCGCTGAGCTCGCCGCGGCAGCCCTCGAGCGCCGAGATCGTGTTGCTGATGTCGGCGTCGGCGAAGGCGAAGCGGCGGCCCTTGGCATTGTTGCCCGACTCCGCCTTGGTCTGCGTGCAGCTCTCGTCGAGGCAGATCGGGTACGGGACGTCGGTCTGGAAGCACGCGGCGGTGCCGGTGCCGTTCCAGCGCTTGTCGACGCAGTAGCCCTGCTCACCGGTCGTGGCCGGCTCGGCGCGGCACTCGACGAACCACTCGGCGCGGCAGTGCTTCTCCACGCAGTCGGGATCGTTGCCGGTGCACGCGGCGCCGTCCTTGGTGCCGACGCAGTTCATGCCCGGCAGGTTCGGCGACGGCTTGGCCGCGCAGTCCTCGTCGGTCTGGCACGGGACGGTCTCCTGCTCGACGTCGGCAGGCCGCAGGTCGGGGTGGGTCTCGCGCAGCTTGTCCTGCAGCGGCAGGCGGAACGTCTGCTTCCCGTCCTTCCCCCACACGTACGAGAACTTGCGCACCTCCTCGGTGCGGTTCACGTACGGGATGAAGTCGCGACACTGAGCGAACTTGTCGCCCATCAGGTCGCACTTGATCGCGGTGCCGGCGTTGGGGCTGGCCAACTGGTTACGGCTAGCCTCCTGATCCTCGGGCACGCTCTGGGTCACGCCGTACTTGGCGATGTTGACCGCCAGTTCGTAGTCACACGCGTCGCAACAGGTGTCGACGCCGTCCTGCGGGGTCGTGCACGACTGCGAGGCGCGGCGGGCGTCGGTCTCGCCGGTGTAGGTCTTGACCTCTTCGCCCATCCGCATCTTCAGCGGGATGGTCTTCTTGCTCTTCGAGTCGACGAACAGGCCGTCGCAGGTGTTGTCGTCGACGTTGGTGTGGTCGAACAGCTTGCCCTGGTCGTTCAGGTTGTCGATGCACGCCAGGTTGACGAGGCGGTTGATCTGGTCGGGCTGGGTCTGCGAACCCGGGCGGTAGTCGCCGTTGTAGCGGGTGATCGGACCCTCGAGGTGGACGATGTTCGTCTTCCAGTCGTAGACCTCGAACAGCTGCGGGTTGACCGGCGACTTGCGGACGAGCTCGACCGACTGCGGATCCAGCAGGTTGTTGAAGATGAACTGCAGGCCGTCGGTGACGATCAGCGGCGAGACCTTGCACCACTCCTGAGCGCCGCGCGGGGCCTCGATCGCCTCTTCGGTCTCGAGACAGGGGATGACCTTCTCGACGAAGTAGTTGCCGCTGTTGATCTCGCCGGGACATTCGTCGTCGTCGCACTCGGGGCCGAGCAGCTTGACGACCTTGCCGGCGTAGTTCACGCCCGCGACGGTCTCGAGGATCAGATTCTCGGGATCACACACGCCGCAGTCGGGGTCGGATACACAGCCGCCCAGCGCGGTCGAGGCGCCGAACATGGCGAGCGCGGCGAGGGCCCAAGCGCCGGTGCCGGCGTCGCCGCGGTGAATCGGGCGCGACAAGCGGGGAATGCTTCGAAGGAAGTTGTTACGCATGGCGACGGTCCTGCTCATCGAGTCGGTTAGGTTTTCTGCCGCAGGGTGTCCGGAGTCGGCTTGTCCTTGTTCTTCATGATGCCCAGCACGTCGGCGCCGGAGTGCTTGGCGATGTCGAGCACCTCGACCGCGAGCCCGTAGACGGCGTCGTCGTCGAAGTTGACGAAGATGACCTTCTTGTCGCGGAACTTGAGCTGGTTCTCCAGCGTGTCCTTGAGGCTCGACTTCTCGACCGGCGTGCGGTTGAGCGTGATGGCCCCGTCCTTCGTCAGACCGAGGACGAGGTTCTCACTCTCGGGTTGCGGCTTCTGCCGCGTCTTGCTCTCGGGCGGCACCTTGACCGAGAGCTCGGGCACGTTCTTCGGCAGCATCACCATGAAGATGATGAGCAGCACGAGACAGACGTCGACGAGAGGGGTGACGTTGATATCGCTCTGGGCTCCTTTTGGAGCCGCCTGCTGACATGCTCATGAGGCGATCCTTCGCAGCCGCCGGGGGCTCGCGCTGTTGTTAGCCTACCGCCGTTTGCCGCTGAGGTATAGGAAAAACGCAAGCGGCGCGCCTCGGGGAGGGGCGCGCCGCGGGGTTTGGAGGGGGTTTGGTTCGGACTGAGTTCGGACGCGGGGAGGTCGTGATGTGAAGGTCGGTGACGGGGCCGACCGCGCCGGGTCGGTGCGGCCCGGCCGCTCGACCGGCCGCGACATCACAGACCGTCAGGTCGGGGGTCCGGACTGATTGGCGACCTCGACCACGAGGGCCACGTCCTGCATCTGGACGTTGCTACCCGTGATCCACTCCATGACCGTCTTGACCCGGCCCCACTGGGTCCCCTTGTCGCCTTTGACGAACAGGATCGGGCCCTTGTAGTCGTTGGCCAGCGCCTTGCCCGAGGCGATCTTGAGGTCCTCGTCCAGGCGGGCGAGGAACGGCTCCTTCTCGGTGTACATGTCCGTCTCGACCCAGGCCCCGTCGTCGTTCACCGAGACGAACACCTGGTCGCCCTCCTTGTGCATCGTCGCGGTGCTCAGCGTGGGCAGCTGGACCGCGACGCCACGCCCGAGCATCGGCGTCACCACCATGAAGATGATGAGCAGCACCAGACACACGTCGACCAGCGGGGTGACGTTGATGTCGCTGTTGGCCTGCGCCGGCTGGATGCCGTGGTCGCTCTTGTACGCGACGTGTCGGCGGTGCTTGCCGCCCTTGCCGCCACGGCGCGAGCTCGTGGAAGCGGACATCAGGGGTAGCGCCCTTCCTTGAGGACGAAGTCGATCAGCTCCGACGCCACGTCGTTCATGTCGATCTGGAAGCCCTCGACCCGCGCGTTGAAGGAGTTGAACATCACGACCGCCGGGATGGCGACGAGGAGGCCCACGGCGGTGGCGACGAGGGCCTCGGAGATCCCGCCCGCGACCGACGACAGACCGCCGCCGCCGTCGGACGAGATGCCCTGGAACGAGTTGATGATGCCGACCACGGTGCCGAGGAGGCCGACGAACGGGGCCGTCGTGCCGACCGTCGCCAGCGAGGTCAGGCCGCGCTTGAGGTTGGCCGTCTCACGCTCCTTGGCGCGCTCCAGCTGGCGGTTGACCGCGTCGACGAGGTCGAAGTCGCCGACGTCCTCGGGACCCTCCTCGTTGAGGGCCTCCATGCCCTTGATGTACTCGTTCAGGCCGGCGCCCACGACCTTCGCCAGCGGGCTGTCGCCGTGGGTCTGCGCCGCCGCGACCGCCTCTTGCAGCTTGCGCTCCTGCAAGAAGTTGCGCAGCAGCATGATGTACTGGATCGAGTGCCGCCGCGACCGCGAGTAAGCCCGCAGGCGCTCCAGCACGATCGCCAGAGACAGCAGGAACATGAGCAGGAGCAACACCAAGATGACCTTGGCGAAGATGCCCATCTGCTCCCACATGCCTGCGAGGGAGAAGTCCGTTCCGCCGGTGTTGGCGAGTAGCGTGGTGATGTCCATGAGCTCCATGTCGGATGCCTGTCTTCTCGTTGGGGTCGGCTGAGGGCCTGAAGGCCGTGCGGTGGATCAGGCCCAAGGGGCCGTGCAGTGGGGTCTTTTGGGGGCCGGCGGCCTGGGACCGCGAGGCCGGAAGTCGAGGGGGCTGGGCCGGGAGACGGAGGAAGGTCGAGTACCCGCGGAGGTCGCCGTCGAAGCAGCCCGAAGGGCCCAATCAGGCCCCGGATGGGGCCGTGTGGCGAGCAGGCCCGGAGGGCCGTGTGGCGAGCAGGCCCGGAGGGCCGTGAAGCGAGCAGGCCCGGAGGGCCGTGAAGCGAGCAGGCCCGGAGGGCCGTGAAGTCAGTTGAACTTGATGTTGAAGTCGACCTCGGAGCACACCTTGGTCGCCTTGCCGCCGACCATGAAGGGCTTGAAGCGCCACTTCTTGACCGTATCGCGGCAGATCTCGTCGACCTTCGGGTCGTTGTGGGGGAACTTCTTCTTGAGCTTCACGTCGGCGGTCTTGCCGTCGACGTCGACGCAGAAGAAGACCGAGACGGTGCCGGGCCGCTTGTCGAACATGCCGGCCTTGGTCGCGGCGAGCTTGTTGGCCTCGGGGTCGGGCTTGTAGATCGCGTTGCCCATGACGACCGCGATCGGCTTCGGCGCGGTCGCCTGGGTCGCGTCGCGCTTGGTCGCCACGCCGCCGAGCTGACCGCCGAGCTGACCGCCGAGGACGCCGCCCAGCACGCCGCCGGGGACACCGCCCGGGACACCGCCGGGCACGCCGCCGGGCACCGCGTTGGTCTTGGCGCCGCCCGCCGACTTCTTCACGTCGGGCACCTTGTCGGGCGTCTCCTTCGGCTGGACGATCTCCTCCGGGACATCCTCCTCGGGGATCTCTTCCTTCTCTTCCTCTTCTTGCGTCTCCGCAGCGGCCGGCGGCGGCGGCGGCGGCGGTGGCGGTGCCGCCTCCTCGGCGCTCATCTGCACCATCAAGAACTGGACCGTCGGCGGGTCCACCTTGGTGATGTTCATCTTGTTCGCGGCCCAGACGAAGATGATGCCGGAGAAGGTGAGCGTGCCCGACACGACCGAAGCGATGGCGATCCGGCGCTGACGCCTGGGGTCGGACTTTTGGTACGTGAGATAGTGTTCAAACATGGTGCGGTCTCACTGGCCCCGAACGCCCGCGTCAGAGGCGGGCGCTGCGGCTACTTGCTCCCCTGCCCCTTGCCCTTCTTGCCCTTGCCCTTGACCGGCTCCGGTTCGGCGCCGCTCTCGAGCAGCCGGATCTCCTCTTCGATCGCCTTCTTGCGCTCGGCGTCGGACGCTTCCTCTTCGAGGGAGATCGGGCGCGGCGCCAGCATGCAGCACGGGCCCTCCGGCGGCTTGTCGGTCGGGCACTCGGGCTCGACCTTGATGTCGCAGATGGCTTTCTGCTGCCGCCACGCCGACAAACCGTCCTCGCGCGCGAGGATCATGTTGAGGTTCTCGTGGGCGGTGTTCTGCGTCGGATCGTCGCCGTACCGCCGCGCCAGCTGCCGCTGGGTGTACGCGATCGATCGATAGATGTACGCCTCGATGAACTTGTGGTCGATCATCGTCGCCTTGTCGAGGAGGGCGATCGCCTCGTTGGCCAGCGCCAGGCGCTCATCCTCCGACAAGTTGGCGTTGTACTGCACGCCGCTGTCGGGCTCGGGGTAGAGCCGCTCGAGCTTGCGGATCGCCAGCGACAGGTAGGCGCGCACGCTGGTCGGGAAGTCGACCGTGCGCTTGACGAACCACTCGTCGGCGTCCTTGGTGCGCCCGCACGTCTCGTACTGCTTGGCGATGCGCGTGTACCAGCCCTCTTCCTTCGGCTCCTGGTTGTGCTTCTCGAGGAAGTACGACAGCAGGTCGTCGCAGCGCTCGTCGGCGTCGAGCAGCGCGAGCCGGTGGTTGAGGTACGCCTCGCGGTCGGCCTCGGTCACGTCGTTGCCGGCGCGGTCGAGCCACGTCTTGAAGTCGGACAGCGCGAGGTCGGTGAAGACCTTGCGATCGGCGAGCTGGTTCGGATCCTTGATCTTCAGGACGATGCTCTCGGCCGCGCACGCGCGGTTCCAGAACAGCGTGACCAGGTCGGGCTCCAGCTTCTCGGCCTCGTTGTACTTCTCGATCGCCTCGCGATACTGACCGTTGGCGTAGAGGGTGTTTCCTTCGCGGATGAAGTCGCGCGCGGCGATCTTGGTGCAGCCGGGCGCCAGGAACAGGGCACACGCGGCAACTGCGGCGAGAATCGGACGCATGGAGAGCGCCAGTGTACAGAGATGTGAGGGGAGTTCAAGACGCCCCGCGGTTCCGAGCGCGACCGTGACGGCGACCTTGAGTGCGGGCGGCGGGGCCGCAAGCCCACGACGCCCGTGCGAGGCGGTTTGCACGGGGGGGCGTCCGAACTCGGTCCGATCCGCCGATCTTCGTTCGCCCTAGCCATCCGTCCAGCGCGCGCCGCACCGTGGCCCCGCGGCGCCGTCCAGGGCCGCGGCGCTGTCCAGGGCCGCGGGCGTCGGTCCTCGGCGGCGGGTCGGGTCGGCGGCGGCGCCCTCCCCTGCCCGCGTCACTGCCTGCCGGGCCGCGGCCGAGGATCGCCCGGGCCCCTTCTGCATCGGGTCTTCACCCGCCGCCGAGGGCGAGCGAGACGTCGGCGAGGCGCGTGCGGCAGGCTGCGAGGGTGATCAGGCGGTCGAGGCCGAGAGCGATCCCGGCGCAGGGCGGCAGCCCCGGCAGCTCGGCCAGGAAGTCCTCGTCGATCGGCAGCGCCGGCGCCCCGTGGACCCGCCGCAGCTCGTTGACCGCGGCGAACCGGCGCCGCTGCTCCTCGGCGTCGCGCAGCTCGACGTAGCCGTTGGCGATCTCCAGCCCGCCGACGTGGCACTCGGCCCGCCGCGCCAGCCACGGCCGGGCCGGGTCGGTGATCGCCAGCGCGGCGAGCGGCGCCGGGAAGTCGACCAGGTGCGTCCCTTCATGTCCTTTCAGCCATGGCTCGAAGAACATGTCCGACCAGGCAGTGAAGAACGCGGTCCAGGCCAGCAGCGTCCGCGCGCGCGGCTCGGCGTCGGCGCTCGTGTCCGCCGCCCGGCTGACCTCGTCGGCCAGCGCCGGCGGCAGCGCGGCGAGCAGCTGCCCGGGGTCCTCGTCGCCGCGCAGCGCCGCGCCGCAGGTCGCGGTCACGACCTCGAGGAAGCGCGCGCGCTGCCAGGTCTTCGGGACATGTCCGTTCGAACCTGTCGCAACGAACACGCGGGCGACGAGCGCCTCGACGTCGGCGAGCAGCGGGTCGAGGTCGGCGCCGAGGCGGTACCACTCGACGAGGTGGAACTCCTCGCTGTGGCGCTCGCCGATCTCGGCGCGGCGGAACACGTGCGCGATCTGGAAGATCGGCCCGCTGCCGCGCACCAGCAGCCGCTTCATCGCCAGCTCGGGGCTGGTCGCCAAGAGGCCCGGCGGCGCGGCGATCGGGTCGATGAACGGCTCGACCGCGACCGCCGGCACGCGCACCGGGGTGCTCACCTCGCGCAGGCCCTGATCGCGAAAATAGCCGCGCACGGCGGCCAGCGCGGCGTCCCAGATTTGCACGCGGGCGGGCCAGGCCAGCCCGCCGAGCTCGGCCGCCATCGACTAGGTGTTGATGCGCTCGACGTAGGCGCCGGTGCGGGTGTCGATCTTGACCTTGTCACCCTCGCGGATGAACAGCGGGACCTGGATCTTGTGGCCGGTCTCGACGGTCGCGCTCTTGGTCGCGTTGGTCGCGGTGTCGCCCTTCACGCCCGGCTCGCACTCGGTGATCGTCATGACGATGTGGCTGGGCAGCGTCACGCCGACCGGGCGGTCGTTGTAGAAGAGGACGTCGACCGAGATCTGGTCGAGCAGGAAGGCCGAGTCGTCGCCGACGATCTCATCGGCGAGGGCGACCTGCTCGTAGCTCTCGTTGTCCATGAAGGTGAACCCGTTCTGGTCCTTGAACAGGTACTGCATCTTGCGCGACTCGACGTTGGCCGGGTCGAACTTCTCGCCCGAGCGCCAGGTCCGGTCGAGGACCGCGCCGGTGATCATGTTCTTGAGCTTACACTTGTAGAGCCCCTGCCCCTTGCCCGGCTTGACGAACAAGAATTCGACGACGACGTAAGGGTGGCCGTCGAGCTGGACCTTTGCGTTCTTGCGGAGTTCGGAGACATCCATGGGCGTCGGGTGGGTAGTATCTCCGCGGCCTCGCTGTCAACGGCGATCGCCGCCGGGCCCGCCCGAGAGAAGTCTCGTTCGAAGCCGTCGCGCCCACTGCGCGTTTACGCGGGGGCCGCGCAGGGCGGATCCCGGTTGGGCCCCGCGGATCTCCCCGACCGGCCCGAGCGATTTCGCTCATTTGCCCATGAGGCCAGCGCAGACCCATTCTGCGCGCGGACGCCCGCAAATTCTCCGAATTCTAAACGGTGAAAAGGTGTCGCGCCGGGGTCCCTGCACCACTGTTTTCCCGCGAGAATTCGGTGACGGACGCGGCGAAGTTGTGGCAAAGTCCGGGGCCAGATTTTTCATCGAGGCTCACCGGAAAATGCAGCTTACGACCAAAGCCCGATACGGCCTGCGCGCCCTTTGCCATGTCGCTCACCGTGGATACGCCTCGGCCCACGTCATCGCGGAGCAACAGGCGATTCCCTCGCGGTATTTGGAGGAAATCATCGGCGAGCTGCGCAAAGCCGGCTTCGTGGTGGGCAAGCGCGGACCGCGCGGCGGCTACAATTGGCCCGCCCGGCCGCCGACATCTCGATCGCCGAAGTGCTGCAGGCGCTGTCGACCCCGACCAGCAGCGGCCCCGTCACGGGTGATCCGCAGGACGAGATCACGCGGATCGTCGAGCGCTCGGTCGACGCCCGCTTCGAGGCGGCGGTCGGCCAGCTCAGCCTCGAGCAGCTGCTCGGCGAGGCGCGCGACAGCTTCCGTCGCCGCTCCGCTGACTTCATCATTTGATCCGCCCATTGTCCGCATGCCGCCGGTCTGTGTCGACGACATCCTGAGCCTCATCGGCAACACGCCGCTGGTCCGGATCCGCAAGCTCCACGCCGGTGACGGCCACGCCACGGTGTGGGGCAAATGCGAGATGTTGAACCCCGGCGGCTCGGTCAAGGACCGCATCGCTCTGGCGATGATCGAGGCCGCCGAGGCTCGCGGCCAGATCCGTCCCGGCGAGAGCGTCCTCGTCGAGCCGACCAGCGGCAACACCGGCATCGGCCTCGCCCTCGTCGCGGCGGTCAAGGGCTACCGGCTGATCCTGACCATGCCCGAGAGCATGAGCCTCGAGCGCCGCAACCTGCTCAAGGCCTACGGCGCCGAGATCGTGCTGACCCCCGAGGTCGAGTGGATGGAGGGCGCCGTCGCGCGGGCGCGTGAGCTGTGCCAAAGGCCAGGTCACGTCATGCTCCACCAGTTCGAGAACCCGGCCAACCCGGAGATGCACCGCCGCACCACCGCGCTCGAGCTGATGGCCCAGCTCGGCGAGCGCCGCGTCGACGGCTTCGTCGCCGCGGTCGGCACGGGCGGCACGCTCACCGGCGTGGGCGAGGTCTTGCGCGCCCGCTGGCCCGACGTCGTCATCGTCGCGGTCGAGCCCGATCGCAGCGCGGTGCTCAGCGGCGGCGCTGCCGGCCCGCACAAGATCCAGGGCATCGGCGCCGGCTTCGTCCCGCCCGTGCTCAACACCGCCGTGTTCGATCGCGTGGCCCGGATCCGCGACGAAGAGGCGTTCCGCATGAAGCAGCGGCTCGCCCGCGAGGAGGGCCTGCTCGTCGGCATCTCGGCCGGCGCGGCGATGGTCGCCGCGCTCGACCTCGCGGCCGAGCTCGGGCCGGGCAAGGACGTCGTCACGATCCTGTGTGACACCGGCGAGCGCTACTTCTCGCTCGACGAGCAGTTCGCCGCAGCGGCCGGCGCCTGAGGCCCGATGGCCGGCGGTCGCTTCCTCGTGCTCGGCGCCGGCGGCCTCGGCTGCCCTGCCCTGCTCGGCCTCGTCGGCGCCGGCGCGCGCCACATCGCCGTCGTCGACTGCGACGCCGTCGACGCCACCAACTTGCACCGCCAGGTCCTCTACGACCTCGGCGACGTCGGAGCGCCCAAGGTCGAGGCCGCGGCTCGTCGCTTGCGCGCTCTGGATCCGCGGCTGCAGGTCGAGCCGATCCCCCTCCGGCTCGACGAGCGCACGCTCATCGCTGCTCGCGGCCCAGCCGGCGGGCACCGTCGTCCTCGAGTGCAGCGACCAGCCGGACCTCAAGTTCCTCGTCCACGACCTGTGCGGCGAGCATCACCTCGACCTCGTCATCGGCGGCGTCCAGCGCTGGGGCGGCCAGGCGATGGCGGTGCGTCACGGCGCCGGCGCGTGCTTCCGCTGCGTCTTCGAGGCCGCGCCGCCGGCCGAGCTCGCGCCGTCGTGCGCCGCCGTCGGCGTGCTCGGCGCCGCGGCCGGCGCGCTCGGCTTCATGATGGCTCACCTCGCGGTCGCCCTCGACGCCCAGCAGGAGGTCGCCGGCACGCTCGTCGCGCTCGACCTCCGCGAGCTTCGCCCGCAGCAGATCCGCCCCGCTCGCCGCGCGGGCTGTCCGGGCTGTGATCCTCACGCGCCTGCGCCCGCCCGGGGCCCGCTGGGGCCGGCCTGCGCGACGGCGGCGGGAGCGGCTTGCAGTCGCTGACAGCCCTGTTCATTATACTGAACACACCGTCATGCCCAACGTCCGGATCCCCACTCCCCTGCGCAAGTACACCCAAGGCCGCGAAGAGGTAGCGATCGACGGCGAGACCGTCGGCAGCGTGCTCGACGGCCTCGAGCAGAGCTACCCGGGCATCAAGGAGCGGATCTGCGACGAGGCCGGCAAGGTGCGGCGGTTCGTCAACGTGTTCGTCGGAGAGGACGACATCCGCTTCCTCGACAACCTCGCCACCGCGGTCAAGGCCAGCGACGAGATCAGCATCGTCCCCGCGATCGCCGGCGGCTGAGCGTCCACGCCACATGCTGCCCACCGGCCGCGAACAACTCCTCGGCGACCTGCGTCCCGCGCGAGCTGTCCGAACGGACAGCATCGTCGACCTCGTCGGCAACACCCCGCTGGTGCGGCTGCACCACATCGAGCGCGACGCGCCCGGCGTCGAGATCTGGGCCAAGTGCGAGTTCTGCAACCCGGCCGGCTCGGTCAAGGATCGCGCCGCCCTGCGGATCGTCCGCGACGCGCTCGATCGCGGCCTGCTGCGCCCGGGCGTGCGCCTGATCGACAGCACCAGCGGCAACACCGGCATCGCCTACGCCATGGTCGGCGCCGCCCTCGGCGTCCCCGTCACCCTGGTGATGCCCGAGAACGTCAGCGCCCCGCGCAAGCAGGTCACCACCGCCTACGGGGTCGAGATCGTCTACAGCAGCCCGATGGAGGGCAGCGACGGCGCGATCGTCCTGGCGCACGAGATGGTCGAGCGCGAGCCCGATCGCTGGCACTACGCCGACCAGTACAAGAACCCCAACAACCCGCTGGCGCACTACCACACGACCGCGCCCGAGATCTGGCAGCAGACCGGCGGCCGCGTCACCCACTTCGTCACCGGCATCGGCACCAGCGGCACGGTCGTCGGCACCTCGCGGCGGCTGCACGAGCTCGACCCGGCGATCCGCTGCATCGCCATCCAGCCCGACGACGCCATGCACGGCCTCGAGGGCATGAAGCACCTGCCCTCGAGCATCGTGCCGGCGATCTACGATCCGAGCGTGCTCGACGACACCATCTGGATGCCGACCGACGAGGGCTGGGACATGGCCGAGCGGCTCGCCAAGGAGGAGGGCCTGTTCGTCGGCCACTCCTCCGGCGGCAACGTCGCCGGCGCGCTGCGGGTCGCCAAGCAGCTGTCCGCCGAGGGCCGCCGCGGCGTGGTCGTCACCATCCTGTGCGACCGCGGCGACCGTTACTTCGTCCCGCTGCGCTGGGAGAAGCGCTACCTGTGGTGAAGGACATGTCCGAAACGCCAGCCTCCGAATTCGCCATCCCCGCCGAACTGCTGGCCCGGATCTACGCCCAGTCGCGGGCCGAGTTCCCGAGCGAGTGCTGCGGCTACCTCAAGGGTCGCGGCGCCGACATGCAGCTCTATCCGTGCAAGAACTTCATGGACAGGCTGCACGCGATGGACCCCGAGACCTACCCGCGCACCTCGGCCAACGGCTACAACTTCGGCGGCCGCGAGCTGATGGACTTCACGCGCGCGTTCGACGGCGACGACCCGCCGACGATCATCTACCACTCGCACCCGCGGGTCGGCGCCTACTTCTCCGCCGAGGACGAGGCCGCGGCGCTGGCCGCCGGCTATCCGGTCGACTACCTGGTCGTCGACGCGCAGGAGCACGCGATCGGCGGCGCCGTGCTGTTCCGCCGCGTGCGCGACGCCGGCCCCGGGGCCTACGTCGAGGTCGCGCGGTTCCCCGGCGACGCGCGCTAGAGCCGCTCGGTGACGGTCGAAAGACCGTGTCCGGGCCTTTTCGAGCCGCTGCGGCCGCGTCTCGTCGCGACGCAGCTCGAAATGCCCCGCTCACGGCACTAGACTGTGCGGATGCTGGTCGCCCTCCTCGTCGCCGCGCTCGTCGCTCCCGCCGCAGGTCCGACGGGCGAGCACGACGGCGACAAGAAGGCCGCCTACCTCGCGGCCAAGCGGCCCCGCCGCCGGCCCGGCGCGCGTGTTGCCCGAAGGACATGTCCGATGGCACATGTCTCATCGACCCGGCCTGCCGCGACTCGCCGCGCGCCGGCGCCGAGGCCGAGCCGGTGCTGTTCGCCCGTCACCTGCACACCCTCGAGGTCATCCCGCTGCAGGGCCCGCACCCCGAGGGCGCGCTGGCGCGGTTCTTCCGCTGCCGCTTCACCGACGAGCTGGCCAGCCACCCGGCCGAGCTGATCGCCGGCGTCGTCGCGGCCGCCGACCACTTCGGCGCCCGCGAGGTCCACATCGTCAGCGGCTTCCGCCACCCCAAGTTCAACCTCATGCTGACCAAGAAGGGCCGCGAGGTCGCGCGCGACAGCCAGCACGCGCGCAGCCAGGCGATCGACTTCTCCCTGGTCGGGATCAAGGCCGACAAGCTCTACAAGTACGCGCTCAAGCGGTGGAAGGGCGGCGTCGGCTACTACCCCGTCAGCCAGTTCGTCCACCTCGACACCGGCAAGCGCCGCACCTGGAAGGGCCACTGATGGCGCGCGCGGCCCTCGTCGGCTTCGCGGTCGCCCTGGTCCTCGGGTCATGTTTCGAGGGACAGGCGCTGTGGGGCGAGCGCTGCGAGGCGGACGCCGACTGCGGCCCCGGCTTGCCGTGCCAGGCCGACGGCGTGTGCGCCCGCGAGCGCCGCTGCAGCGGCATGACCATCGACCTGCCCGCCCTGCGGCCGCAGGTGGCCTGGCTGCTCGATCACTCGAAGTCGATGCGCCGCTGCCTGGACGACCCCGAGGAGCGCGAGCGCTGCGCCCAGGCCGACGACCCGCCCGGCCCGTCGCGCTGGGACGGCGTCCACCAGATCGTCCACGCCGTGGTGCCCGAGTTCGCCGACCGCGTCGACTTCGCCGCCGTGGTGTTCCCCACCCCGACCCTTATCTCCGAGCAGGGCATCTGCAACCTCAACGACAACTCGCGCGTCCCGTTCGACGCCGAGGACGCCGCCGCCGCCATCCTCGCGGCTGTCCCCGAGGACACCTCGTCGCCGCCGATCGGCGAGAACCCGCTGCGCGAGGCCTGGTCGAACCTGTTCGAGGCGGGCGAGAGCGGCCCGGTGCGCGCCCGCGCGATCGTCCTCGTCAGCGACAACCCGCCCAACTGCACCGCCAAGCCGCAGATCAGCTCGGACTTCGCCGAGAAGCTCGACGTCGAGGTCTACCCGCTGGTCGAGCAGAGCTTCGCCGCCGGGATCCCCACCATCGTCGTCGGCATCAGCGTCATGGACGTGATGGCGCCGCCGGCGGCCGGCGACAGCATGATCGACGACGTCAACCCGCACGAGTACTTCAACAGCCTCGCGCTGGCCGGCGGCGCCGCGCTGGCGGGTCCCGAGCACTACCTCCACCTGCGCGACAGCGCTGCAGTCTCGGAAGTCATCGCCGGTCTGCGCGAGCGCCTCGCCCCGCTCGCCGACGAGGTGGAGGCGTGCCGGATCCGCATCGACGCCGCCCCCGACTACCCGGACCTCGTCGCCCTCGACGTCGACGGCCGCATGCACCGCGCCGACCCCGACTGCAGCGACGAGCAGGCGTGGCGCTGGCGCGACGACAACCACCTCGCGCTCGAGCTGTGCCAAGGCGCCTGCGCTCGCCTACACGCGGGCGCGATCGCCCGGCTGCGCTTCGGCTGTCCGTAGCGATCGTCACGCGACCCGCAATTGATCGTGAGGCGGCGGGTACTGCCCGGTCATGCCGCGCTCACTCCTATCCATGGCTTGGTTTGCGCTCCTCTTATCCGCCTGTCCCGACGGCAAGGCCGACAGCGACAGCGACGCCGCCTCGGAGGTGATGACCAGCATCCTGCCGCCGACGACGCTCGACGACGGCACCAGCACCGGCGAGCCGGGGACCACCACCCAGGACGAGCCCGATCCGACTTCTTCTACCAGCAGCAGCACCGGCGACGACGGGCCGCTCAAGTGCGACGACTTCATCCCCGCGAAGCCCGAGCCGCTGGTCCCGCGGGTCGTCCTGGTGCTCGACAAGTCGGGCTCGATGCTGTTCGAGTGGGACCACGACGGCGATCCTGCCACCGCCGCGGTGACGCGCTGGTCGAGCCTGCGCGCCGTCGTCGAGTCGATGGTCGGCGGCCTCGACAGCGTCGTCCAGTTCGGCGCGGTGCTGTTCCTCGCTCGCCGCGAAGGCCAAGCCCACCATCGACGCCTGCGTCGTCGGCTCCGACCTGCTGGTGCCGGTCGGGCCGCAGGCGGGCGCCGCGATCCTCGACGCCATCCCGCCGGCCGACACCACCACGATCGCCGGCGGCACCCCGTCGACCGACGGCATCCTGGCGGCCGTCAGCGCGCTCGACGGCCTCGAGGGCGACGAGCCGAAGTTCATCATCTTCATCACCGACGGCGCCGCCAACTGCGACCCCGACAACGCGCGGCTGTTCGACGACTACGACGACCGCCTCGCCACCACCGTCGCCGACGCGCGCGCCGCCGGCTATCAGACCCACGTCGTCGGCATCGACATCTCGAACGCGCTCACCCCGGTGCTGCAGGACGGCAACCCCGACGGCATCAATCCATACGAGAAGCTCAACGAGCTGGCCGAGATCGCCGGCACCGCGCGGCCGGGCGACGAGAAGTTCTACAACGCCACCAACGAGCAGGAGCTGCAGGCCGCGTTGATGGCGATCACCGGCGTCGTCGTCTCGTGCGAGATCGGCCTCGGCAAGCCCGTCCCCGACCACTTCTACATCCAGCGCGTCGAGATCGGCGAAGAGCCCGACCCGCAGGAGTACGACGGCCAGGACACCCAGGTCGGCGATTGCAGCAGCGAGAGCGGCTGGCAGTACACCTCGCCGGCGCGCGACGCGATCCTCCTGTGCGGCGCCGCTTGCGAGCACTACAAGGCCACCGGGCTCATCGAGATCGAGTACGGCTGCTTCATCCCCTAGAGTTCGGCGCCGCGCGGGTCCGGGCGAGCGAGGGCGCGCGCGCTCCGGACCCGCCGCGGTCGCCTCTTGGCTTGGCTTAACGTCCTTTTTTCGCCGCCCCAATTGAAAGCCCGGCCGCGGGTACTGCCCCGGCATGCAGCGCCCTCTGTTCGTAACCGTAGCTTCCGTCGCGCTCCTGAGCGCGTGCCCTGGCGAAGACAACGACACCGCGGGAGCCAACTCGACCCCCGGCACCACCGGCATCGAGCTGCCTCCGCCGACCGGCACCACCACCGGCACCACCGAGCCGGACGAGCCGACCACCGCGGGGCCCACCAGCACCGGGCCCGACACCGGGACCACCACCGACGACGGTCCGCTCGTGTGTGACGAGTTCGTACCGATGGAGATCGAGCCCGTCATCCCGCGGGTCGTGCTCGTGCTCGACAAGTCGGGCTCGATGATCTCGGAGGAGTCGGGCTTCTGGGATCACGACGCCGATCCCAACACTCCGGACATCACCCGCTGGATGAGCCTCCACTCGGTGGTCGAGTCGATCTTCGCCGGCCTCGACAACGTCATCAACTTCGGCGCGGTGCTGTTCCCGTCGCTCACCGCGACCGGCTCCTACGGCCCGGCGGCTTGCCCGGTCGACGCCGACCCGCTGGTGCCGATCGGCCCGCAGAGCGGCGCCGCGATCCTCGCTGCCCTGCCGCCCGCCGACACCATGACGATCGCCGGCGGCACCCCGGCGGCCGCCGGCATCAAGGTCGCGCTCGACGAGCTCGCCGGCCTGCAGGACGACGAGCCGAAGTTCATCATCCTCGTCACCGACGGCGCCGCCAACTGCAAGGAGGGCACGATGACGCCCGAGCTGTTCAACGCCTACGACGACAACCTGCCGATGGTGGTCGCCGAGGCGGCGGCGATGGGCTTCCCGACCTACGTCATCGGCATCGACATCGAGGACGTGTTCTCGCCGACAGTGGTCGACGGCAACCCCGACAACACCAACACCTACGAGAAGCTCAACGAGCTGGCCGAACTCGGCGGCACCGCCCGACCCGGCGACGAGAAGTTCTACAACGCGCTCAACCAGACCGAGCTGCAGGCCGCGCTCAACTCGATCACGCAGCAGGTCGTGTCGTGCGAGATCAAGCTCGGCGAGCCGGTCCCGGACATGTTCTACATCCAGCAGGTCGAGGTCGGCAGCGACGGCGACGCGGACCAGCAGGTCTACGAGGGCCAGGACACGCAGGTCGCCAACTGCGACGACGAGGCCGGCTGGAAGTACACCACGCCCGACCGCGACGCGATCATCCTCTGCGGCGACGCGTGCGAGTACTACAAGGAGACCGGCGTGGTCCAGATCGAGTACGGCTGCTTCATCGGCTGAGCCCGGCGTTCGGGGGCGAGCGCCCTCGCGCGCCCCCGCGCCCGCTTTGTCCTCGATCTCCGGCCGCGGGTGCCGCCAAGATGGCAGCACCCGCCATGACCTCGTCGCCCGCACCCCGCCCCGCTCCCGCGCTCCTGTTGACCGCCGCGCTCGCCGTCGCATGTCCCGGAGGACAGGGCGATTCGACCATGTCCGGTTCGACAGGCTCGGGCCCGACCAGCGACGCCTCGACCGCCGCGACCGATCCTGCCACCAGCGAGACGACCGCCGGCCCGACCGGCACCGCGACCGACAGCGACAGCGGCGAGCCGACCGGCACCGTCACTTCGACCACCGGCGATCCGCCCACCAGCACCACCGTGGCCACCGCGACCGGCCCCGGCACCACCACCGACGACACGACGACCACGACCACGACCACCGGCGATCCGGTGCGCGGCAGCGGCCGGATCGTCGGTTACTTCACCGCGTGGGCCGTCTACGACCGCGACTACCACGTCAGCGAGATCCCGGCCGACAAGCTCACCCACGTCAACTACGCCTTCGCCAACCTCAGCGCTCAGGGCGAGTGTGTGCTCGGCGACAGCTACGCCGACATCGAGAAGGCCTACGACGGCGACGATCCGAACGCCCCGCTGAAGGGCAGCTTCAACCAGCTACAGAAGCTCAAGCAGCAGCACGGCCACCTGCGCACCCTGATCTCGGTCGGCGGCTACACCTGGTCGACCCAGTTCGCTCCGGCCGCTGCCACCGAGCAGGGCCGGGCCAAGCTGGCCGCCTCGTGCGTGAAGTTCATGCGCGACTACGGGTTCGACGGCGTCGACATCGACTGGGAGTTCCCCGCCTCGCCGCAGGAGGGCCAGCACTACAGCGCCCTGCTGGCCGCCCTGCGGGCCGAGCTCGACGCCGCCGAGGCCGAGGACGGCGCCGAGTACCTGCTGACGATCGCCGCGCCCGCGGGCCCGGGCAACCTCGCCAACCTCGACCTCCCGGGCATCGCCGCCAGCGTCGACTGGATCAACCTCATGGCCTACGACTTCGCCGGCCCGTGGATGGGCACCACCACCCACAACGCCGCGCTCTACAGCCCGGCCGACGACCCCGACCCGAACAACGCCCTTCTCAGCGACGACTCCGCCGTCACCGCGATCCTCGACGCCGGCGTCGCGCCCGACCAGCTTCGTGCTCGGCGTGCCGTTCTACGGCCGCAGCTTCGCCGGCGCCGGCGGCGGCCAGGACGGCCTCTACTCGAGCTTCAGCGGCCCCGGCCCCGGCACCTGGGAGCCCGGCATCGTCGACTACCACGACATCGTCGCCAACTACGAGCCCGAGCTCGAGCGCTTCTGGCACGACGACGCTCAGGTCCCGTGGCTGTACGACGCCGCCGACGACCTCTTCATCACCTACGACGACCCCGAGTCGATGCAGCGCAAGACCGACTACATCGCCGCCAAGGGCCTCGGCGGGGCGATGTTCTGGGAGCTCGCCGGCGACACCCAGGACAGCGCCCTGCTCGACGTCCTCGCCGACGCGCTGCTCCCTGACCTTGGGGACATGCGATGAAGGGCATGCCCGAACGGACATGTCCTTCACAACCTGTCCCGACGGACCGCTCAGTCCGAGGCCGCCGGCAGCGTCAGCCAGAACAGCGAACCTTGCGGCTCGGCCGGCTCGACGCCGACCTGGCCCTCCATCGCCTCGGCCAGGTGCTTCACGATCGCCAGGCCCAGGCCGGTGCCGCCGACCTCGCGCGAGCGGCCCTTGTCGACCCGGTAGAACCGCTCGAACACCCGCGCGCGGTGGCGGGCCTCGATGCCGGGCCCGTTGTCTTCGACCTCGATGCGGACCATGTCGTCGCGCTTCTTGGCCCGCACCACGATCTTGCCGCCGGTCGGCGTGTACTTGACCGCGTTGTCGATCAGGTTGAGCAGCACCTGCTCGAGCGCCTGCTCGTCTGCCCACACGGTCATGTCCTCCGGGACATCCGACGTGATCTCGATGTGCTTCTCCTGGGCCAGGCGCTCGACCTCGTCGATCGTGTGGGCGACGATCGGCTCGAGCTCGATCTCGTCGGGGCTTATCTCGTAGGTCCCCGCCTCGATGCGCGAGATCTCGAGCAGGTCGGCGACCAGCGCGGCCAGGCGGTCGGCGCTGCGCAGCTGCGCGTCGAGGAACCGGCGCGCGACCTCGGGCTTCTCGATCGCCCCGTCGAGCAGCGTCTCGGCGTTGGCGCGGATGATGCTCACCGGCGTGCGCAGCTCGTGCGACACGTTGGCGACGAAGTCGCGGCGGACCCGCTCGAGCCGGCGGATCTCCGTCACGTCGTGCATCACCACCACCGCGCCCTGCTGGTTGCGCAGCGGGCTGGCGTACGCGAGCACCTGCCGCGGCGGCGTCGTGCGGGTCTCGAACTCGCGGCGCTCCGGCTGGCCGGCCAGCGCGCGCTGCACCATTCGTGGAGCGCGGGGATCGGGATCCGCTCGGCCAGCGTCGAGCCGCCGTGCTCGATCGACAGGCTGAGCAGCCCGAGCGCCGCGCGGTTGATGAGCGTCAGGCTCTGCGCCTGGTCGACCGCGACCACGCCCTCGTCCATGCTCTCGAGCACCGCCTCGAAGCGGCTGCGCTCGGCGGCCAGCATCCCGACCGTCGTCTCGAGCTCCGCCGCCATGCGGTTGAGCGAGCCGGCGATCCCCGGCTCGTCGCTCGGCTCGCTCGGCACGCGCGGCTCCTCGCCGTCGACCGCCCGGCGGGCGTCCTCGACCAGCGTGCGCAGCGTGCGGGCCAGGAAGTGCGACGCCAGGCCGCTCAGCACCACCGCGCCGGCCAGGCTCAGCAGGCCGGCGATCCCGAGCGCGATCCGCAGGCGGCGCACCGCCGCGTCCATCTCCTCGAGCGGGCGGGCGATGCGGACCGTGCCGGTCACCGCGCCGGCCGAGAACGGCACCGCGATGTACATCATGTCGGTGCCGAGCGTCGCGCTGTAGCGGACCGCCCGGCCCTCGCCCTCGGCGATCGCGGCGATCACCTCGGGGCGGTCGCTGTGCGAGTCGACGGTCCCGAGCTCGTCCGCCGCGATCTCGGAGTCGCCGAGCACCTTGCCGGACGCGTCGATGATCGTCACCCGCGCCCCGCTGGCGGCGCCGAGCTGATCGGCGATCGCGTCGGCGGGCGCGTTGTCGTAGGCCAGCGCGACCCGGGCGACCCGCGCCTGGGCCAGCAGCTCGGCCTCCGCGCGGCCGTGGGCCCACTCGCGGATCTGGCCCTCGAGATAGCCGCCGGCCACGAGCACGACGGACAGCACCAACAGGACGGAGACGAGGAACAGCCTGCCGCGGACGTCGAGCCTCACGGTTCGTCGTCCTCGACCGCGCGCAGGTCCGTCGTGAAGCGGTAGCCCACGCCGCGCAGCGTCTGCACGTAGTCGGCGATCTCGCCGAGCTTCTTGCGCAGGCGACGGACGTGGGTGTCGACCGTGCGCGTCGTCAGCCCGGGCTGCACGCCCCACACGTCGGCGAGCAGCGCGTCGCGGGTCTGGACGCGGCCGCGGCGGGCGATCAGCGTCGTCAGCAGGCGGAACTCGAGCGCCGTCAGCGTGACCTCGCCGTCGTCGACCCACACGCGGTGGCCGTCCATGTCGACGCGCAGCCGGCCGTAGGCGTCGGCGCCAGCGCCGTCTCGGCCGGGGCCTTGCGCCGCAGCACCGCGCGGATCCGCAGCATCAGCTCGCGCAGGCTGAACGGCTTGACCACGTAGTCGTCGGCGCCGACCTCGAAGCCGACCACGCGATCGACCTCTTCGGCCTTGGCCGTCATCATGATCACCGGCATCGCCCGCGTGCGCTCGCCGGCGCGGAGCTGTTGGCACACCTGCGTGCCGGACATGTCGGGCAGCATCAGGTCGAGCAGCACGAGGTCGGGCGCCGGATCGGTGACCGCGATCTCGAGCGCTTGCCGACCCGTGTAGGCCGAC
Organism: Nannocystis pusilla; assembly: GCF_026626665.1. GTDB lineage: Bacteria > Myxococcota_A > Polyangia > Nannocystales > Nannocystaceae > Nannocystis > Nannocystis pusilla. The sequence continues at coordinate 1,883,854 of NZ_JAPNKE010000002.1, read as the reverse complement.
CGGGTGCGGAAGCCCTCGCGCTCGAGCGCGTACTCGAGGGTCGCCACCAGGTCGCGTTCGTCTTCGACGATGAGAATCAGCCCGCTCATGTTCGCCCCGAACCTCGGCCCGGGCGCATCATACACCCTTGGCCTGCGGGGCGGCGGCGGGCGCCAGGACCGCGGCCAGCAGGTTCAGGGCGTCGACCGTGGTGAAGATCCCGGCCACGCGGCCCTCGTGCATCACCACCGCCGACCCGTACTTGTGGGCGGCCATCTCCCGGACCACCTCACCCACCGTCACGTCGGGGCCGACGCGGTACGGGTCCTGCGTCATCGCCTCCTCGACCTTGACCGCGTCGGGGTCGACGTCCGGCAGGCTCTCGACGAGGTCGATGTCCCGCTCGCTGAGGACCCCGAACAGGTACCCGCCCTCGAGCACGGGCAGGTGACGGATGCGGTGCTCGTGCATCCGCCGGGCCGCGTCGGACAGCGTCTGGGCGCGGCCGATGGTGATCGGGGCCGGCGTCATCACGTCGCGAACCGGGGTGGAATGGTCGACCATGGCCGGGAGGCTACGCTCTCCCGCGCGCACGGAAAAGGTGAACAACCTCGCGCCGGCGATCTAGAATTCGCCGCGCATGTACACCCGCATCCTCGCCGCCCTCGACGGGTCCTCGCGGACCGACCTCGTCCTCCGCCAGGCCGCGGAGCTCGCCGCCAGCCACGGCGCCGCCCTCGATCTCTGCCGGGCCGTCAACGTCCCGCTCGGCATGCCCGTCGAGGCCTGGTCGCTCAGCGGCGAGGAGCTCGGCTCGCGCCTGGTGGAGCTCGCGCACCAGGATTTGCGCAACCTGCGAGGCTCCCTCACGGTCGCGTTTCCCGGCGAGATCCACGTCCGCCTCGGCCGACCCGCGCAAGTGATCTGCGAGGTCGCCGACGCCGTCGGCGCCGACCTCATCGTCATCGGCAGCCACGGCTTCGACACCCTCGATCGCTTGCTCGGCACCACCGCCGCGCGCGTCGTCAACCACGCCCCCTGCAGCGTCCTGGTCGTCCGTCCGCCGCGCGACGCCGCCGCCTAGATCCGGCCAGCTGTCCGGACGGCGCGCAGCTCCTGCCGCCGATCATCTTCTTCCTCTTCATCGACCGCGGCGATCACCGATCGCCGCGGCGCGATCGTCGAGCCCGATCTCCGCGTCGCTCACGTCCCGCGCGCCGGCCGCTTGCGGGCCGAGAACCACTCCCGGTAGCGCTCCATCTTCGCCTGCTGCTCGTTCGGCGCCCGCCGCGAACACGTCTTGGCCTCCTCGCTGCCGGCGGGCGCGCTCCAGCGGTACTCGGGGCAGTCGTTGGGGTTGTAGGCGACCTCGAGCGCGCGCGCGCGTCACTGCTCGGCGAGCCCGAGCGGCCACTTCGAGCCGTCGCTGCGCACGTATTCGAAGCGGAACTTCGGATCGGCGAGCAGCTTGTCGCGCGCCTCCTCGAGCCGGCGGACGGTGCCCTCGAGGTCCTGCTCCGCCGCGAACACCGCCGGCTGGCGCCGCACCTTGTCGGCGAAGCCGCGGACCACGTCGATAGCGATCAGCAGCCGGAGGTCGCGCGCCGGCGTCGAGTACGACTCCCACGAGCCCGTCGTCTCGAACACCGCGAAGCCCTCCGGCATCGCGATCGTCGCCCCCGGGCTCTGCTTGAAGAACGCGTCGCCGTTGCCGACCGACGTCACGCGCACGCGGGCCTGCTCGAACAGCGCCGCCACCGCCTCCTTGAGCGCGAGGACCGGGTCGCGCGTGCCCGGCGAGACGATGGCCTCCATGCGGTCGTAGAACGCCGGCGCCGTCAGCGAACCTTGCTCTTGGGACAGGTCGCCGTAGTCGGCGTGGGCCGCGATCTCGGCGTCGCTCAGCGGCGTCGCCGCGCCGTCGCGGATCGTGATCGGGCGGAAGTTCTTGAACCCCGAGCCGCCCAGCAGCGGGTCCGGGTTCCACAGGAAGTTGCCCTCCCAGAACCGCTTGCGGGTGATGCTGCCGTCGGGCTGACCGTCGACCGCGTACAGCACCCCCGGGCGCCCGCCCTCGCCTGCGAACAGCTCGACCAGCACCAGGATGTGCCCGTACGGATCGGCGTAGACGGTGCCCGGCCGCAGCGAGCGGCGATCGAGGCGCACCGGATACAGATCGCTGCGCTCGTCGCCCAGCGCCACCCGCCCGTTGCCCGTGTGCACCCCCCACGCCAGAGTGCGGCGCATGAAGTGCTGCACCGCCCCTAACTGCCCCGGCTGCGGCCCCGAGCCGCCCGGCGCCGCCAGGTTCGACGTCGCCTCGCCGCAGCGCGGCGGCTTGCCGGGCCCGCCGCGCGAGCAGCCGCGGAATCCGAACGGCAGCGCCCGCTTCCAGCTGTAGTACGCGCGCAGGAAGTACGGCGTGTCGGCGCAGTCGGGCCGCATGTGCAGCCCGCCCTGCTGCGGCGCCGCGTCCTCGCCCCACGCGTACGCGTCGTGGAGGATGTTGCGCGCCGGGTCGCGCGTCACCTGATCGAGCGCCGTGTACGCCAGGTCGACCCCCGGCTCGGCGTGGAACAGCGCCCGCACCCACGCCGAGTACAGCGCCTCCTCGCCGCTGTCCCACGCCCGCTGGCTCGGCCACACCGCCGTGCTCGCCGGCGGCGGCGCGTCGCGCCCGGCCCGCTCGCGCACCTTCACCTTGAGGCAGGCCTTGCCGACCCCGCCGCGGCCCGCGACGATCACCAGCTCGCCCGGCTTGTCCGGCGTCACCGTCGCCAGCGCCGCCGCCGGAGCGCCTGTCCAAAAGCGCATGTCCGAAGGGGCAGCCCCGCCGTCGACCCGCAGCGCCAGCGCCTCCTCGCCCGCCAGCGTCGCCGCCAGCACGCGCATCGGCTGCCCGACCGCCGGCCGCTGCGGCGACACGAGGATCCCGTAGGCCCGATCGTCCGTCGCCGGGCACGCCCCCGCGTCGGCCGCGGTCGGCAACGTCGGCGGCGCGACCGGGACGGCTGCCGCGACCGGCGATGCCGGCGCCTCGGCGACCGCCGGCTCACTCGCGGCAGCCGGCGTGGCCGGGCTCGCCGTCGTCGGCCGACCCGCGGAGGTATCAGCCGTCGGCGTCGCTCCGCACGCCGTCAGCGAGGCGATCGCGATCCACTCGAGGCGCAGGCGAGACATCGGCGACCCATAGCGAGATCTCGCAACCACCGCCAGTCTCTCGCGCCACCGCGGTCGCGCCGCGCCTCGCGACCCCTCACCGACGCCCCCGCCGACCGCCCCGGCGCCACATCGCTTATCACTTCAATATTTGCGGACCAACGATTCACGATCACTGCAAAAAACTGCTAACCATGAAACATGCTCCGCAGCCCGCAGGAGCGCGCGAGATCGCGACGGAGCCCGCGCCGGCGTGGTATGGATCGCCGCCATGCTGGTGCTGATCGCCGACAAGTTCCCTTCGAGTGGTCGTGAGGTCTTAGGTCGCCTGGGCGAGGTCGTGTACCGGCCGGAGCTGAACGCCGAGCAGCTGCCGGCCGCGCTGGCCGAGACGAAGGCCGACATCCTGGTCGTCCGGTCGACGGTCGTCAGCGAGACCGCGCTTGCCGCCTCGCCGCCGCTCTCGCTGGTCGTGCGTGCCGGAGCCGGCACCAACACCATCGACACCGCGGCCGCCAGCCGGCGCGGGATCTTCGTCGCCAACTGTCCCGGCAAGAACGCGATCGCCGTGGCCGAGCTGACCATGGGCCTCATCCTCGCGCTCGACCGGCGGATCGTCGACGCCACCCTCGAGCTGCGCCACGGCACCTGGAACAAGAGCAAGTACGGCAAGGCGCGCGGCCTCAAGGGTCAGACCCTCGGCCTCGTCGGCTTCGGCATGATCGCCCGCGAGGTCGCCATCCGCGCCCGCGCCTTCGGCCTCAAGATCCTCGCCTACGCCCGCAGCCCGATCGCCCCCGACGTGCTCGAGGCGCACGGCGCGGTCCAGGTCGCCGACCTCGGCGCGCTCCTCGACGCCAGCGACATCGTCAGCATCCACGTCCCCTACTCCAAGGCCTGTCACCACCTCATCGGCGCCGAACAGATCGCGCGCATGCGGCCGGGTTCCACATTGATCCACACCTCGCGCGGCGGCGTCGTCGACGACAAGGCCCTCGCCGAGGCCGTGCGGTCGGGCCGCCTGCGCGCCGGTCTCGACGTCTTCGAGGGCGAGCCGGCCGGCGGCCAGGCCGACTTCAAGAACATCGCCGGCGACCTCGGCGACATCTACGCCACCCCGCACATCGGCGCCTCCACCGAGCAGGCCGAGTCGGCGATCAGCGACGAGGTGGTGCGGATCATCGAGAGCTTCGTCGCCCGCGGCACCGTCCACCACGCCGTCAACCTCAACGAGCGCCTCGCTCGCTACAGCCTCGTCGTCCGCCACCTCGATCGCGTCGGCGTGCTCGCCGGCATCCTCCAGGCGCTGCGCGAGGAGCGGGTCAACGTCCAGGGCATGAGCAACACCATCTTCGCCGGCGGCGAGGCGGCGTGCGCCACCATCACCTTCGAGCAGGCGCCGAGCGACGAGTGCCTGCAGCGGCTCCGCGATCACGAGGCCATCCTCGCCGTCGAGCTGCGGGCCGCCCGCGCATGAGCGCCCCGGCTCCCGCGCAGGCGCTTCTGCTCCTCGCCCACGGCAGCCCCGATCCCGACTGGCTCAGGCCGGTCGAGCAGATCGCCGAGCGCCTGCGCGTCCTCGCCCCGGCGCTCTCGATCGCGATCGCCACCCTCGAGCACGGCCCCGCGCTCGCCGACGTGATCGCGCGGCTCGGCGAGAGCGGCGTGCGCCGCGTCGTCGTCGTGCCGGTGTTCCTCTCGGGCGGCGGGCGCCACTTGAAGCGCGACGTCCCGAAGCTGGTCGCCCGGGTCCAGCGCGAGCACGCGAGCCTCGAGATCGCGCTCGCCGGCGACGCGCTCGCCACCGACCCCGACGTGCTCGACGCCCTCGCGGCGGCAGCTCTGCGGCGAGTGGCGCTATCCTCCCCGGCATGAGCGCGTACGACGTCGTGTTCTCCAACCCCTCGCTGGACCCCAACCACCCGGCCGAGGGCCCCGTGTTCGTCAATGCCTCGCCGCGGAGCTTCGTGGTCGTCCTGTCCGTCGAGCTGACCCGCGACCCGCAGCAGCCCGACGCCCGCGCGGTCCTCCACGGCATCGACAGCAGCGAGAAGGCCCAGCAGCACGTGATCGGCTTCGCCGCCCCCGCGACCGTCCTCCGCAGCACCGTCGCCGTCCGCCTCGCCGCGATGGAGGACGGCAAGCCCCGCCCCCTGAGCGTCGAGGTCGCCACCCCCGGCGCCGTCTGCACCGTGCGCGTCCTGTCGGCCACCCCGCTCTGACGAACATGTCCTTTCGGGCATGTCGCAAAAAACATGTCCGAAAGGATAGTACGAGCAGCGATGCGGCCCTCCGCCGCACATGTCTCGAGAGACATATCGTCTCTCTTCGCCGCGCTACGCCGTACCTGCCCCGAGAGACATCGCTTCGGGCGTGCCGCCGCCGCACCTGTCTCGAAGAGACAGCCTCAGGCCGGCAGCGGCCGGCGCAGCGCCCCCGTGTCGGGGTCGAGGTTGAACAGCTCCGCCAGCGCCTCGTACAGCTGCGGGTCCTGCTTGCGCAGGCGCAGCGGCTGCTCGAAGAACACCTCGACCGCCACCGCGAACAGCTCCGCCGAGTTGGTGCCCGCGTAGGCGCGCAGCGGCCCGCCCTTCCGCCGGCGCACCGCCTTCAGCCGCGTGCGGACCAGCTCCTCCCAGCCGGGCACGGCCGTCCACGCGAAGCGGTCCGGCGATCCGTCGGCCGCCCCGTCGGCCATGTCGAGCACGTGGGCCAGCTCGTGCAGCACCACGTTCTCGCCGTCGGGCTTGCGGAAGCCGAACCGGATCTGCTTGCGCGAGAACAGCACCGGCCCCTGCAGGTGGACCTGCCCTGCGATCCCGTGGTGATCGCCGGGCTCGCCGTCCTCGTTCCACTGCGTCGGGTGGACGACGATGTCGCGCACGTGCGGCCACTCCCAGTCGGGCCGACCGTGGCACAGCATCGCCGCCCCGGCCCCGATCATCACCTTGACCTCCTCCGGCACCTCCGCGCCCTGCGGCCCGTAGATCCGGTGCTCGCCGAGAAACACCGCCACGTCGCCCTCGAAGCGCTTCTGCGCCGGCGGCGTCAGCCGCCCGTAGAACGGCACCCGCTTGGCCAGCAGCTCGCGCCAGCTGTCCGGCACCGGCGCCAGCGCCAGGCGCTCGCGGCGGGCGATCGGTCGCAGCGCCGCGGTGCGATAGCCCAGCCCGACGAGCGGCCCTATCACCACCATCCACCACGGCGCCACTGCCAGCACCACCACCGACGTCACCACCGCGATCGCCACGGCGATCGCCGATTGCAGCCGCATCGCCGCCCGCGCCAGCACGACGACGGATCTACCGCGCCCCGCCGCGCTCGCCTACCCCGCCCGCGTCCCCGCGACCGGCCTCCGCGTCCCTGCCACCTGGCCCCCGCGTCCGAGCCGGGCTCGCTCCATCGTCGCGCCGCGTCCTGCGCCGCTCCGCGCCGGCGAGGCCCCGCCTCCGCTTCCGACCAGCTCCCGCGCCCGCGCGCCTCGCCTCCCCTCGCTCGCTCGATCGCTCGCCCCCGCGATCGAGGCCCGCGCCTACCCGCGCAGCGCCGCCTCGGCTACCCTGCCGTTGCGCGTGCCGATCGACGCCCTCGCCCTCCCGCTGCTGGTCGTCACCGCGATCGGCCTGTTCGGCTACGCCCTCTACTTGCGGCGGCTGGGCCTGCCTGACGCGCGCACCGGCTGGGCGATCGTCGCCTTCATCGTCCTCGCCGCCGCGCTCGCCTGGTGGCTCGCGCCGAGCAGCCCCGGCTTCGTCGCCTTCGGCCTCTACCTCCTCCTCGTCATCGCCCCCGTCTCGCTGCAGACGCGGCTGCACCGGGCGATCGGCGCCGGCGACGAGGAGCGGGCGCGGCGGCTCGCCTGGTTGCTCGCGCGGATCCACCCCACCCGGGCCGTGCGCGACGAGCTCGGCGCCTTGCCGATCATCCTCGCCTTGCGGGCCGGCGACGACGTCCCGCCCGCCGAGCTCGATCGCGTCTCGCACGGCCTGCCGCATGTGCGGCGCGCCTTCGACATCGTCCTCCTCCACAACCGCCGCGACGTCGAAGCAGTGAAGGCTGCCTTCGCCGATCCCGAGGAGCGGGCCGGCCTGTTCGCCCAGGGTCTCGGCGCGATCTACGTCCAGGCCGTCGCCTGCACCGACCCCGACGGCGACGCCCTGGCCGAGGCCCTCGCGCGGGCCCTCGCCGGCGATCCCACCTTCCAGCAGCCCGAGCGGGTCGCGCGTCTCATCATCCAGGCCCACGCGCTCGCCGGCGACGTCGCGCGCACCAGCGCCCTCGCCGACGGCCTCGGCATGTACCTCGCGCGCGGCGATCGCGAGCTGTGCATCGCCCTCGCCGAGTGGTGCGCCGGCCGACCCGACGCTGCGCGTCGCACCCTCGCACGCGCGCTCGAGCAGCACGGCGACCACCGGATCGCCCGCTCCACCCTCCTCTCGCTCGACGCCATGATCGTCCGGCGACCGCCGCGGCCCTCCACCACGCACACCCGCGCCCTCGACCACCGCCTGGCCGCCCTGCGCCGCGGCGCCCCGGCCCTGCGCGCCGTCTCCACCTTCCTCGGCCGCCACGCCGTGCGGCCGCGCCTCACCTGGGCCTGGATGGCCGTCCTCGTCGGCTTCTACGCCATCTTCGCCGCCGCCGGCGACCCCTACGACCCCGAGCACGCCTACGCCTGGGGCGCCCTGTTCACCGGCGACTTCGGCCCGTCCGAGGCGTGGCGGCTGGGCGCGCTCACCCTCCTGCACGTCGGCAGCCTGCACCTCATCCTCAACGTCCTGATGCTGTGGCGCTTCGGCACCTTCGTCGAGGTGCTCTACGGTCGGGCCCGCCTGGCCGCCATCTACGTCCTCAGCGCCGCGCTCAGCGGCCTCGCCGTCGTCTTCCTGCGCGACCCGGCCAGCCCCTTGCTCCTGATCGGCGCCTCCGGGGCGATCATGGCGCTGGGCGGGGCCGTGATCGCCGCCCTGCTGCTGCGGCGCGACCTCCGAGCACCCCGATCGGCCGCGCCGAGTTGGTCGCCCTCGTCATCCTGTTCGGCCTCCAGGTCGTGTTCGACAGCGTCACCCCCGAGGTCAGCGGCACCGCCCACCTCGCCGGGATCGTCGCCGGCACGCTCCTCGGGGCCCTGTTCCTGCCGCGGCGCTCGCGTGGATTCTCGGACATGCTCGAACAGACAGGGTGATTCAGACATGTCCTCGGCGACATGTCCCTGAAGCCACTCGACCGCGCGCGCGCGATCGCGCGTCGTCCGGCTGAGCGCGTGACTTCGACCGCGTGAGCTTGGCCGTACCCGTGCGAGCCCTGGGGGACGCACGAGCGCCGCCCGCCCCGCATCGGGTAAGCTGCCGCCGTTTATGGCCACCGAAGCGGTCACGGACAGCGGACCCGGCTCGAGCGAGCCGGACGCGAACGCCCTCCGCTTCGGCCGCTACGTCGTCCTCAGCCGCCTGGGCGAGGGCGCGATGGGCGTCGTCTACAGCGCCTACGACGAGATCCTCGACCGCCGCGTCGCCGTCAAGCTGGTGCGGCGGCGGCTCAGCGGCGACGTCCCCGGCCGCGCCCGCCTGCTGCGCGAGGCCCAGACGCTGGCCCAGCTGTCGCACCCCAACGTCATCCAGATCTACGACGTCGGCGAGTGGCAGAGCCAGATCTTCATCGCCCTCGAGTTCGTGCACGGCCGCACCCTCACCGCCTGGCTCGAAGAGCAGACGCGCTCGTGGTCCGAGATCGTCGAGATGTTCGTGCAGGCCGGGCGGGGCCTGGCCGCGGCCCACGGGGCTGGCATCATCCACCGCGACGTCAAGCCCGACAACTTCATGATCGGCAACGACGGCCGCGTCCGCGTCATGGACTTCGGCCTCGCCTTGCCGGTCGGCCTCGGCGGCGACGCCGAGACCGGCCCCGCCCTGTCGCAGTCGGGCCGATCGCTGCTGCGCATGACCGCCGCCGGCTCGCTGATCGGCACCCCGGCTTACATGGCGCCCGAGCAGTTCCTGCGCGAGCCGACCGACGCGCGCACCGATCAGTTCGGCTTCTGCACCGCCCTGTTCGAGGCGCTGTACGGCTACCGCCCGTTCCCCGGCAGCACGATCGAGGAGGTCAGCCGCAACGTCCTGCTCGGCGAGCGCGCCCCGGTCCCCGCGCGCACCCCGGTGCCGCCGTCGATCCAGCGCGCCGTGCTGCGCGGCCTCGAGAGCGATCCGAACCTCCGCTTCCCGACCATGCAGGACCTCCTGGTCGAGCTGGCGCCGACGCCCGAGCGCGGCCGCAAGCGCGTCCGCTGGGCCCTCGCCCTCGCCGGCATCGCCACCGCCTCGTTCGCCTTCGTCCAGGCCGGCGCCGGCGGCGCCTGTCGCGACGCCGCCGAGCACCTCGTCGGCGTGTGGGACGAAGCCCGCAGCGCCGCCGTCGAGCGGGCCATGCTCGCCACCGGCCTCGACTTCGCCGCCGACACCGTCGCCCGCACGCGGCAGGCCCTCGACGCCCACGCCGCCGAGTGGACCGACATGCACGTGCGCACCTGCGAGGCCCACCGCGCCGGCGAGCGCTCGAGCGCCGCGCTCGACCTGCAGATGCACTGCCTACAGCGCCGGCGGGCCGAGCTCGACGCCCTCGTCGACGTCCTCGCCGAGGGCGACCGCGGCACCGTGATGAACGCCGCGCAGGCGGTCGCCGGGCTGCACTCCGTCGCCTCGTGCGGCGACCCGGCGGCGTTGATGGACGAGCAGCGCCGCCTCGGTCTGCCGAGCGACCCGGCCGTGGCCGCCCGCGTGCAACTGCTCCAGCGCGACCTGGCCCAGGTCGAGGCGCTGTTCCTCGCCGGTCAGCTCGACCGCGCGGTCGCCCTCGTCCAGCGCACCATCCAGGCCGCCGAAGCGGCCGGCTACGCCCCCACCCTCGCCGAGGCGCTGTTCTGGCACGGCCGGCTGTTCGCCGAGACCGGCGAGCTCGAGCAGGCCGCCAGCTCGCTGTGGGACGCCTACCTCACCAGCATCCGCGCCGGCCACGACGCCGTCGAGCTGCGGGCCCTCGTCACCGACGTCCACGTGCAGGGCTACGGCCTCAACGACTACCCCGCCGCCGAGCGAGCCGCGGCGATCGCCGGGGCCTTGATCGCCCGCCGTCCGCCCGAGGTCGGCGTCGAGGCCGAGCTGCTCAACAACCTCGCCAACTCGCGCTCCGCCGAGGGCCGCCTGGTCGAGGCCGAGCACCTGTATCGCCGCGGCATCGAGCTGCGCCAGCGCACCGAGCCCGACAACCTGCTCGCGCTCGGCGTCACCCAGATCGGCCTCGGCGAGGCCTTGCGCCTCAGCGGCCGCGTCGAGGAGGCCGCCGACGTCCTGCACGAGGCCAGCGTCACGCTCGACCGCCACCTCGGCGCGCGTCACCCCTTCACGTGCATGGCTCGCGCCAACTTCGGGCTCGCGCGCCTCGAGCTCGGCCACCTCGACGCGGCCGCCAAGTTGATCGAGCCCTCGTTGCCGCAGCTCATCGCCGCCTTCGGCACCGACCGCCTCGACTTCGCCGAGTACTTCGCCGCCACCGGCGTGCTGCACCTCGGCCGCGGCGCGATCACCCGCGCCTTCGCCGACCTCGAGCGCGCCCACGAGCTCGCCGATCGCTCGCAGCAGCCCATCATCCGCGCCGTCACCCACTTCGCCCTCGCCCGCGCGCTGTGGGACCACGACCCGAGCCAGCGCGAGCGCGCCCTGGCCCTCGCCCGCCAGGCCGAGCGCGACGCCACCACCATGCGCAACGCCCGACGCCAGCGCGAGATCGCCGCCTGGCTGGCCACCCACGGCACCGAGGCGTAGCCCGGCGCGGCGAAGGACATGTCCTTCACGCCATGCCCTGAAAAACCTGTTCAATAGGACATGCCTCTTCAATCATGTCCTTTCAGTCCATCGCGCCGCGGCTCGACCCCGGCAGCGCGAGCCGCGACGGCCAGGACCTCGGCCCGAGAGCTCGCCCGACGGCACCCTCCCGAGGCGCAGTTTCTCCCTTCCTGCCCGATGGTACATGTCCATATGGACATGTCCATTCCATTCAGCCATCTCGTCCAGCCCGCGTTTCGGCCCGCCGTCTCAGCGCGGCGACAGCCCGGCCCGTTAGCCGCTCAGCGCGGCTGCTGCCCGGAGCTGCGAGCCCCTCAGCGCGGCTGCAGCCCGGCCCCGGTTTGCCGCGCGGCGCGGCGGCAGCCCGGCCCCGTTAGCCGCTCGGCCCGGCTGCAGCGGGGCGAAGGAGCCGCTCAGCACGGTGACGGCTGGCCTCGCGCCGCGCTCAGCGCGGCAGCAGCCCGGCGTCGCGGCTCGCCAGCGCGAACGCGCGTCGCACCTGCGCCTCGCCGGCCTCGCGGGCCGCGGCGCGCGTGCGCAGGCCGGCCAGGCTGTCGTCGTCGAGGCGGTCGAGCACCGCCCTCGCCAGCTGCGCCGCCAGCCCGTTCTGCGCCCGTCGCAGCAGCTCGCGGCACGCATCCGGCCGGTCGCGCAGCGCCAGCACCGCGCGCCACAGCCCGCGCTGGCGGGTCGTGCCCTGGCTGCCGTCGGCCTCCTCGCACAGCGCCTCCGCCGCGGAGGCCACCGAGCCCGCGTCGCTCCAGCTCCACGGCGCGCGCACCGGCCACTCGCGCGTCCCCTGCTCCGGCGGCGGCGGCTCGAGCTTGCGCGCCTCGCCGATCCTGCGCTCGAGCAGCGCCTGGAATTCGCCGAGGTCGCGCTGCGTCAGCATCGCCTGCAGCGACTCGATCACCGGCGCCATCCCGAACGGCGCCGGCTGCTCGCCGGCGAGGAACAGCGCCCGCTGCAGCGCCAGCTCGACGAACCCGTGGTCGATCAGGCGATCGAGCTCGTTCGGCAGCGGCAGCAGGCCCTCGGGCGTCTGCGCCACCCCGCGCGACTTCAGCCGCTCGGCCACCCCGCTGCCCTGCAGGTAGCGGCGGGCCCGCTGGCGCTCGACCGCCAGGAGCCCGTCGTCGCCGGCGTGCGCGGTGCGCTCGACCGCCAGCATCACCCGCATCAGCTCGTCCTCGGTGGCCGCGAACAGCGGCTCCAGCCCGGCCACGCGCCGCTGCCAGTACGTCTGACAGAAGCTGCGGCCGAAGTGCAGGAAGCGGCCGGCCAGCAGGCGCCCGAACGGCGGCAGCGGCTGGTCCGGCGGCAGACCGAGCTGCGCCAGCGCCTCGCGGTGGACCCGGGCCAGCAGCGCCGCCGCGCGGGTCCGCTGCTCGTGCGTCAGCCCGCTCGCCGTCTGGGCCCCGATCGCCCGCAGCACCCCGCCGAGCACCGCCTCGTCGATCGGGCTGACCACCGCCGTCACCGGATCCGGCGCCTCCGCCGGGTTCAGCGAGCCCGTCGCCGGGCGATCGATCGCCGCCAGCCGGGCCAGGCCCGCCAGATCGGGCGCCGCCGCCAGCTTGGGCGCCAGCGCGGCCGCCTCGGCCGGGCTGCCCGCCTGCAGCAGCGCGGCGCGCAGGGCCGCCGGACTCGCCTGCACTTCGGGACATGTCCAGACGAGCAGCACCGCGTCCTCGCCCGAGCCCGCCGCGGCGCCCGCCGCCAGCCCGGCGCAGTCGCCCTCGGCGCGCGCCGGCGTCGGCTCCCCGCCCGCGCTCGGCGCTCCCGAGCCGAGATCGGCCTTCACCCCCGGCAGCACCTCGACCGCCGGCGCCCCGCAGCCGAGCGCCAGCGCGACTGCCCCGAGGGACATGCCCCTTCGCACCTGCCCCAAAGCCAGCGCATGCCCCTGACGCCGGCCGCGCGCGGCGCCGGCGAGGCTGTCCCGAAGAACATGTGCGATCGGACCTGTCGCATCGGCCTCACTGATCGACCAATCGGCGGATGACCTCGCGGATGCGCGTCAGCCCGCCGGAGTTACGGCGCATGAACTCGACGCCGACGCCCCCCTCGGGGTGCCGGGTGTTGCGCACGATCGAGGTCAGCTCGAGCGGTCGGGCCCCGCCGGGGGTCGTGATCTCGATGATGATCTCCTCGCCGAGCGTGAGCCCCGCGTCGGTCAGGAGCAGCGCGCCGGCCTCGGAGATCTCCGAGATCGTCGCCGGCTCGAGGTCACTCGCGTCGCTGCGGCGCCACCGGATCTCGACCAGGACCGGCTGGCGCAGGTGGCGGCGCCGCGGCGCCATCGTCGCTCTCCCGAGGGCCACCTCCCGGAGGTACTGCAGCTTGCGCCACTCGCTCCCCGCGCAGCGGAGCACCCCCCGGCGCGGACGCGCAGGCGCGGGCGGGCCATGTGCCATTTCTTGCCGATCGCGCGGATCAGCATCTTCCCGTTCATTCCGGTGAAGAACACCTCCGCGAGCACCTCTTCGCCGGGCTCGAAGCGCTCGGTCGTGAAGACCTGAAGCGCCTGTTCGTCCCCGGCCGCGCGCAGCGCCGCCGCGAAGGCCTCTCCGGACGCGTAATGGCAGCGGATCCGTCGCACCGTGGCAACCTCGGGCGGGCGACACCATAGCAGTCCGGCGCGCGGCCTCGCAACCCTGCGCCGGCGCGAGGTACTCTGCGCGGGCTGCCCTGCCACCATGAGCGCCGCCGACAGCCGCCCACGCCCGCTCGTCCTGCTCCCGACCTACAACGAGCGGGACAACGTCGAGCCGATCACCGCGGCGATCCTCGCCGCGCTGCCGGACGCGCGCGTGCTCATCATCGACGACGGCAGCCCCGACGGCACCGGTGAGCTCGCCGACGGCCTCGCCGCGGCCGACGCCCGCGTCCACGTCCTCCACCGCGCCGCCAAGGAGGGCCTCGGTCGCGCGTACCTCGCGGGCATCGACTGGGCCCTGAAGCACCCGCACGAGTTCACCCACATCATCACCATGGACGCCGACTTCTCGCACGACCCGGCCTACCTCCCGGGTCTGCTCGCCGCCGTCGGCGAGGGCGGCGCCGACTTTGCGATCGGCTCGCGCTACGTGAGCGGCGGCGGCACCCGCGGATGGAGCCTCGGGCGGCGCCTGCTGTCGCGCGGCGGCGGCCTCTACGCCCGCGCGCTCCTCGGCCTCGGCCTGCGCGACCCGACGGCCGGCTTCGTCTGCTACGGCCGCGCGGCGCTGGTCGCCCTCGATCGCGCCGCCGTGGCCGCCAGCGGCTACGGCTTCCAGATCGAGATGAAGTACCGCCTCGTGCGCGCCGGCAGGCGCGCGCGAGCTGCCGATCGTGTTCCCCGACCGCGAGCGCGGCGCGTCGAAGATGACGCCCGCGATCGCCCTCGAGGCCGTCGGCCTGTGCCTCCGCCTCCGCTTTCTGGGCCGGTCCTGAAGGACATGCCCGTTTCACCCTGTCTCATCCACCCTGTCCCATCCGACATGTTCTGAGCTTTATGTCCGCATCCCGCGTCTACCTGTCCACCATCGGCCGCCCCCTCGACCCCGCCGAGGCGGCCGTGCCCGTGCTCGACCGCGGGTTTCTGTTCGGCGACGCCGTGTTCGAGACCCTGCGGACCGCCGCCGGCCGTCCGGTCGCGTGGGAGGCCCACACGACCCGCCTGCGCCGCAGCGCCGCCGGCATCGGCCTCGACCTCCCGTGGTCCGACGACGAGCTGCGCGCGTTCGTCGACCTCACCCACGGCGACACCGGCAACGCCGACAGCCTGGTGCGGATCGTCGTCACCCGCGGCGTCGCGCCGCTGATGCTCGACCCGCGCAAGGCGCTCACGCCGACCCTGGCGGTGCTGGCGATCCCGCTGGAGCTGCCCGACGAGGCCGGCTACGTCCGCGGCCTGCGGGCCCGGATCGTCGACGTCACGCGCGCCCCCGCCAGCGCGCTCGACCCGGCGTTCAAGACCTCGAACTACTTGCCGAACATCCAGGGGCTGCGCCAGGCGCTGGCCGCCGGCGACGACGAGGCGGTCCTCATCAACCCCGCCGGCCTCGTCGCCGAGGGCGCCACCAGCAACGTGTTCGCGGTCATCGGCGGCGTCCTGTTCACCCCGCCGATCTCCGACGGCATCCTGCCCGGCATCACCCGCGCCGCCGTGCTGAAGCTCGCCGGCGACCTGGCGGTCCCCGCCCACGAGTCGTCGCTCCACCCGTTCGACCTGCGCGCCGCCGAGGAGGTGTTCCTGACCTCCTCCGTGCGCGGCCCCGTCGCCGTCACCACCCTCGACGGTTTCCCGGTCGGCGACGGCGCCGAGGGCCCGCTGACGAACAAGCTGCGCAACGCCTACCAGGCCGCCCTGCCCGGCCTCTGAGCCGCCGCGGCGTAGACCTGTCCCCGGGGACATCCTCGCCCCCGGGGAGCCCCGGCCGCGCAGCCTCGCCCCCGGCGACGGCCGCGTCCCAGCCAGCGCTCGGTCGCGGGCCCGGTCCGCACGAGCATGGCCTTTCGGCCATGTCCCCGCGGCCATTACTCTTCGGGCATGTCCGTTTCGACCTGTCCCGTGCAGCGGTCGCGGGCGAGCACCTTCGGCTTCGCCGCCGGCGTCGCGGTGATCCGGGTCGTCGCGCCGCGGCGCGTCCGCAGCCAGCGGGAGTCGATCGCGCCGGTGCGGCCGTCCTCGGCGGTCACCCGGAGCGGGCCGCCGCGGCGGCGGGGTGACGCCGCGCACTCCCCGGGCACCAGCGCGGTGCCGCCGGCGCGGACCACCAGGGCCCGGTCGGGCTCGGCGCGCACGCAGATCCGCGGCGGATCGGCCGGGCGGCAGGCCCGCGCCTCGGTCCGCTCCCAGCCGGACCGGGCCGCGCACCCCAGCGTGAGGAGCGCCGCCGCCCACGCCAGCGCGCTGTGGCACACTCGACGGCGATGGCCCGCCGTCCTCGCCGCTCGTTCGCCCGCGGTCCCCAGCCGCTCGCCGACGCCGTGTGGAAGTTGGTCAAGACGATCGTCCCCGACCACATGGTCCGGCTCGTCCACGTGCGCGCCGCGTGGGAGCGGCTGAACATGCCCTGGCTGCGCGGGCGCGCCTACCCGCTCGCGGTCATGAAGGACGAGGTCATCGTCGTGGTCGAGGACAGTCAGTACCACCACGAACTGATGTACTCGCGGGACGACCTGCTCCACAAGCTCCAGCAGCTCGCTCCCGAGGCCCGCCTCGCCGGCCTGCGCTTCCGCCTCGGCGCCGTCCCCCCGCCCGCGCCGCGCACCCCCGCGCGGACCGCTGTCGCGCTGGGCCCGCCGACCATGACCGCCGAGCCCAGCGAGGCCACCAGCCGCGCCCTCTCCGACGTCGTCGATCCCGAGCTGCGCCAGGCCATCGCCGGCGCCCGCGTCCGGCTCGGCCGCCCCTGATCTCCGCGGCCTCCTCTGCTCGCTCTCCGCCGCCGCGCCTCCCGACCTGTCCCGAAGTTCATCCGCTCCCGCAGCCCCGACCTGTCCCGATGGTCAGCTCCTCGCGCATCACCGCCCTCGCCGGCCTCCTCGGCCTCGCCGCTTGCGGGGCCGACGAAGCAGCGCCCGCGCCTGCGCCCGTCGTCGCGCCCGCCGCTGCGCCGTCCGGCTCCGGGCTCGCCGGGCTGTTCGGACGCAAAGATCCGGAGTGGCGCTTCGAATTCAAGGATCCCAAGCCCGGCCCGCGCGCGCCCGTCACCGCGGCCATGCACGCCGAGGTCGGCCTCCACCGCGTCGGCGACGCCGAGGCCCTGGTCGCGCGCCTCGGCCTCACCTGCGGCGACACCTCGATCCGCGCCAGCATGGAGGGTCGCCGCAAGGCCGAGCGCAAGCGCATCGAAGAGGCCCGCGCCCGCGGCGAGGACGCCGTCACCGCCGCCTCGTGGCTCGATCGCAAGAGCAAGCGCGAGGCCAACCCGCAGGTCCGCTTCAGCTGCCCCAAGACCCGCAGCGTGCAACTCACCGATCGCCCGCGGCCGCCCTCCGAGGGCCGCCTGCTGTTCGTGTTCGACAGCGCCGAGCACCCGCTGCGCCACGTCTCGTACCAGCGCACCGCCAAGGACGCCGTCCCCGCGCTCGCCGACTACCAGGACGCGGTCGCCCACTACACCCGCGTCTACGGCCCGCCCACCAGAGTCCCCGCGCGCGCGCTGCCGCAGCCCGACGCGAACGGTGCGATCGACATCCCCGCCGCCACCAACTTCGAGACCGAGTGGGCCTTCTCCGACCTGCTGGTGAAGGTCAGCCTGCTGCGCTACGCCAGCCTTATCACCGTCGGCGAGCGCGTCGAGGTGCCGCCGGGGATCCGTCCTGACGCCCCGCGCCTCGGCAAGCCCGCGCCCGCAGACTCCCACCCGCCCACGACGCCCGCCGCGACTCCAGGCCCGCCGCAGCCCCTCGCCGCCGGCCAGTCCGCCGCGGCGGCCGGCCCGCCTGCCGCGAGCCCGCCGCCCGCCGCGCCGCCTCCCGCCAGCGCTGCAGGCCCCTCCGCCGCGCCCGCGCCCGCCGGCTAGAGCCGCCCCGCCTCCACTCCTTACTTTAATAAAGGCCGGCCGGCCGCGCGGGTCATTGCGCCGTGCGGGCCGGGCCGCCATCATGCGGCCCTCGTTCGCTCGTGGAGACCTTGCGGATCGCCATCAACGACTGGCTGACGGCCATCAACGCGGTGTTGTGGCACGACAGCGTGCTCTACATCGTGATGGCCACCGGCCTCCTCTTCACCGTGTGGAGCGGCTTCTGCCAGTACCACGCCCTCACCCACGGCGTGAAGATCATCCGCGGCGACTACGACAAGGCCGACTCGCCCGGGGCCATCAGTCACTTTCAGGCGCTGTCGGCCGCGCTGTCGGCCACCGTCGGGCTCGGCAACATCGGCGGCGTCGCCGTCGCCATCGCGCTCGGGGGCCCGGGCGCGGTGTTCTGGATGTGGATGGTCGGCCTCGCCGGCATGGCGCTCAAGACCACCGAGGTCACCCTGTCGATGCTGTACCGGCGCACCGACAAGCCGGACGAGCCGAGCGGCGGGCCGATGTGGGTCGCCGACGACGGCCTCGCCCGGCGCAGCCCCAGGCTGCAGCGCCTGGGTCGCGTCCTCGGCGTGCTGTTCTGCATCACCCTGCTCATCAGCACGATCACCGGCGGCAACATGTTCCAGGCGTGGAACGTCGGCGTCGTCACCGAGGAGAGCTTCGGCGTGCCGCAGCAGGTCGTCGGCCTCGTCCTCGCCGCGCTGGTCGGCGCCGTCATCCTCGGCGGGATCAAGCGGATCGGCGCCGTCGCCGGCGCGCTGGTCCCGGCGATGTGCTTCCTCTACCTGGCCTCCGCGCTGTACGTGCTCGCCGTCCACGTCGCCGACATCCCGGCGATGCTGCGGCTCATCGTCGCCTCGGCCTTCTCGCCGGCCGAGGCCGCCGGCGCCTTCGTCGGCGGCACCTCGGGCGCGGCCTTCGTGTGGGGCATGAAGCGGGCCCTGTTCTCGAGCGAGGCTGGCCAGGGCACCTCGCCGATCGCCCACAGCGCCGCCAAGACCGACGAGCCGGTGCGCGAGGGCGTGGTCGCCGGCCTCGAGCCGTTCATCGACACCCTCGTCGTCTGCACCCTCACCTCGCTGGTCGTGCTGGCCAGCGGCGCCTGGTGCCGCGACGGCGAGACCGCCCTGCGCGAGCCGCCGGCCGCGGTGCAGATCGAACCTGGCTGTTGGGACCTGTCCGATACGCCATTGCCCGAGAAACATGCGCAGGCGCTGGCGATCACCGGCACCCCGTGGCGGCCCGGGGACGCCGTGTTCATGCTCGCGCGCTACGGTGCGATCGATCCGTCGACCGGCGGCGACCTGCAGCGGCTCAACGGCGAGGTCGTCGACGCGGGAGATCGCCTCTATGTCGACTGGAAGCCGGTGGGGTCGCCGGACGCCCCGCTCGCCAGCGCGCCTGCGCTCGCGAGCCTCGACGTCTACAAGGACTACGTCGGCGCCGCGCTGACCAGCCACGCCTTCGATCGCGTGGCCCCCGGCCTCGGGAAGTGGCTGGTGGCGGTCGCCTCGTGGCTGTTCGCGGTGTCGACGATGATCTCGTACGCCTACTACGGCGAGCAGGGCATGGTCTACATGGCCGGGCGCCGCTCGATCGTCCCGTTCAAGATCGTCTATTGCCTGAGCATCCTGCTCGCCTGCGCAGGCTGGATCAGCACCGAGGCGGAGCTCGACAACTTGTCCTCGGTCGGCACCGGCGTGATGTTGTGGGTCAACATCCCGATCACGCTGCTGTTCGCGGGCGAGACGATGCGGGCCTACCGCGGCTACTTCGCGCGTGTACGCGCGGCACGGCGGCGCTGAGCGTCACAAGTGTCCGCGTCGCGCCGCGGCTCGTGACTCCACGCGCGTCGGCTCGTGAGGTCGACCTCGGATCGCCGCGACGGGGGTGCGAAGCGCCACGAATCGCCGCGCAGCGGGGCTTTGGCCCGCGGGCGCGTCCACGCGCATGCGCGCTGGCGCGGGGCGCAGCGGCCGGCGCGCCCCGCGAGATCGCGGCGTATGGCCGAAAGAACAGCCCGGCAGCGGCCTTGGCGGTCCTCGCCGAAGTGGGGCCTTGGCCGCAGTCCGACGGACGACAAAAGCCTGGACCGAGACCGACCCGCGGGCCTTTGTCGCAGCGTCGCCTCGCGATATAAAGGGCGAGCGAGACTGGAGCGCCGCGAATGACCGAGTCCCTGACGCGTTTTGAACTCCCCCAGAGCGCAATTCCGACACGTTGGTACAACATCCAGGCCGATCTTCCGCGCCCGCTCCCCGTGGTCCTGCATCCAGGCACCAAGAGCCCGGTCACCTCTGACGACCTGCTGCCGCTGTTCCCGCCCGAGATCATCAGCCAGGAGGTCTCGCGCGAGCGCTTCATCGACATCCCGGAGGAGGTCCGCGAGATCTACAAGCTGTGGCGGCCCACCCCGCTGATGCGGGCGCGGCGCCTGGAGAAGGCGCTCGGGACCACCGCGAAGATCTACTACAAGTACGAGGGCGTCTCGCCGAGCGGCAGCCACAAGCTCAACACCGCGATCCCGCAGGCGTTCTACAACAAGCAGGCCGGCGTCGCCGGCCTGACCACGGAGACAGGTGCGGGTCAGTGGGGCACGGCCCTGTCGCAGGCCTGCAACTTCTTCAACCTCGAGTGCCACGTCTTCATGGTGAAGGTCAGCTTCCACCAGAAGCCGTACCGGCGCGCGATCATCCAGAGCTTCGGGGCCAACGTCACCGCCAGCCCGAGCGACAGGACCGAGGCCGGGCGCTCGATCCTCGCCCAGGATCCGGACAGCACCGGCAGCCTCGGCATCGCCATCAGCGAGGCCGTCGAGATGGCGGCCAAGAGCGGCGGCAAGTACAAGTACGCGCTCGGCTCGGTGCTGAACCATGTGCTGATGCATCAGTCGATCATCGGCCAGGAGGCGATGCTGCAGCTCGACCGCGCCGGCGACAGCCCCGACATCATCGTCGGCTGCGTCGGCGGCGGCAGCAACTTCGCCGGCATCGCGGTGCCCTACCTGCGCGACAAGATCGTCCACGGCCGCAACGTGCGGGTCGTCGCGGTCGAGCCCGCGGCCTGCCCGACCCTCACCCGCGGCGTCTACGCCTACGACTACGGCGACACCGCCGGCATGGCGCCGATGGTCAAGATGCACACGCTCGGGGCCAAGTTCATCCCGCCGCCGGTGCACGCGGGCGGCCTGCGGTACCACGGCGTCGGCAGCGTCATCAGCGAGCTGCTCGACCAGAAGTTGATCGAGGCCTACTCGGTGCCGCAGCTCGAGGTGTTCAAGTCGGCGGTCACCTTCCTGCGCGCCGAGGGCATCGTCCCGGCGCCCGAGGCCGGCCACGCCGTGGCCCAGGTGATCCGCGAGGCCATCCGCGCCAAGGAAGAGGGCACCTCGCCGGTGATCCTGTTCAACCTCTGCGGCCACGGCCACTTCGACATGACGGCGTACGACGCCTACTTCCGCGGCGAGCTGACCGACTACGCCTACCCGCAGGCGGCGATCGAGGCGGCTCTGGCCGAGCTGCCCGACGTCAAGATCTGAGCGCGGTATCGTCCGCTGGAGACGTCGAGGCGACGCGGCGAGGGCCGCGCCGCCTCGAGTCGCGAGCGGTGCATGTAGGTCTCCGGCGTCGACGTCATCCGCGTGCAGATGCTGCGGTGACTCTTGTTTTTGCGCCCCGCTTCTCCGACCATGGCGAACACTGTGCAGGCCGACGACGCAGCCAGCACCGCGACCCCGGGTGACGCGGCCGGGCCCTCCGGGACCGGACCCGATCCATCGCCCCGTCCCGAACCGTTGACGCCGCTGCTGCTGTGCTCGGCGGCCTTCGCCGGCTCTGCGACCGCGGCCGCGTGCCGCTCGGCCGGCGAGCTGCGGCCGGTCGCGCCGCGCGAGCTCGGCACCGTGGTCGCCACGCGCCGAGCCAGTCGTCCGTGCGTCGTGCTGCTCGACGAGCACCTCCTCTGCGACGACGGCCGCGTCGAGCTGCAGCCCGTCGGTCCGACCCGCATCATCAGCCTCCTGCCCGGCACCAAGGCCGAGGTCCTGCAGCAGCGCTTCGGCGACGCGCTCTCCTCTATCCTGTCCCCGGAGCCAGGTGCGGCCGCGCTGCTCGTCGCCATCCGCACCGCCCTGCGCGACGCCGCGGCCGACGATCGTCTGCTCGGCCTCGAGGCCGAGCGCCGCCGCCTCGCCGGCGAGATCACCAAGCTCAACCGGATCGGCATCGCCCTGTCGACCGAGCGTGATCAGGAGCGGCTCCTCAACTTCATCCTCACCACCGCCCGCGACTTCACCTGCTCCGACGCCGGCTCGCTCTACATCGTCGAGAAGGACGCCAGCGGCACCAGGCGGCTGCGCTTCAACAACTCGCAGAACGACTCGCTGCCGCACCTCGAGCTGGTCAAGTTCACCATCCCGGTGTCGAAGAGCACCCTCGCCGGCTACGTCGCCGTCACCGGCGAGCCCGTCAACATCCCTGACGCCTACCTGCTCGATCCGAAGGCCGAGTACAGCTTCAACCCCGCCTTCGACCAGCGCACCGGCTACCGCACGCGCAGCATGCTCGTGCTGCCGATGAAGAACCAGGACGACCAGGTCATCGGCGTCCTCCAGCTCATCAACCGCAAGATCTCGCGCACCGCCACGCTGACGGCCGCCGACATCGACAACGTCGTCCTGCCCTACGACGACGCCGCGCTCGAGCTGACGCTCTCGCTGGCCAGCCAGACCGCGATCTCGCTGACGAACAACCAGCTCTACGAGGGCCTGCGCGAGAGCCTCGTCGAGCTCAAGCAGACCCAGGCGCAGCTCGTCCAGGGCGAGAAGCTCGCCAGCCTCGGCCAGTTGACCGCCGGCGTCGCCCACGAGATCAACAACCCGCTGGCGTTCAGCCGCAACAACACGCACCTCGCCCACGAGCGCGTCCTCAAGGTCGCGCGGCGGCTCGCGGTCCAGCGCTGGCTCGACGCCGGCGTCGGCGGCGACCCGCAGCCGCGCGTGGCCGCGGCCCGGGCGATCCTCGACAAGCTCAAGGACGACAAGGACATCGGGCCCGACGCCAAGGACGTGATCGCCGACCTCGGCAGCATGCCGGCGCCGAAGCAGCTCGAGCTGCTGAAGATGTTCTTCAGCTACGTCAGCCAGAGCCGCGAGCAGAAGGAAGGCTCGATCGAGGAGGTCCTCGCGCGCACGCAGAAGGTGCTCGAGGAGTGCTTCATCGGCCTCGATCGCATGGCGGAGATCGTGCTCGGTCTCCGCAACTTCGCCCGCCTCGACGAGGCGCAGTTCCAGAACGCCGACATCGACGAGGGGATCCGCCAGACGCTGATGATCCTCTCGAACAACGCGCGGGACAAGGGCGTGAAGTTGACGTCCGACCTCACGCTGACGCGGCCCTACGCCTGCTTCCCGCCAAGCTCAACCAGGTAGTACTGAACCTCGTGAACAACGCGATCGACGCCACCCCGCGCGGCGGCGAAGTTCACGTGGACACGCGGGTCAACGGACCCTGGGTCGAGATCGCGGTGAAGGACAACGGCGAAGGCATCTCGGACGCCAACATCTCGAAGATTTTCGATCCCTTCTTCACCACCAAGCCGGTCGGCAAGGGGACAGGATTGGGCCTGTCGATCAGCTACCGGATCGTGATGGAACACCAGGGGACGATCGCAGTGACGCGCAACGAAACGGCGGGGGTAACCTTCCTCATTCGGATCCCGACCGAGCCCAAGGACCCGGGCACGAGGACCGAAGGGGCCGCCAAGGCCGCGGAGAGCCCATGAGCAGAGCCAGACAGATCATCCCGTACAAGGCGAAGGTCGTCGAGCCGATCGCGCTGCTCCCTTATGAGGAGCGGGTCCGGCGGATCGAGGCGTGCGGCAACAACTTGTTCCGCCTCGCATCTCAAGACGTGTACATCGACCTCTTGACCGACTCGGGCACCGGAGCCCTGTCGGCCGCGCAGCTCGGCCGAATGATGATCGGCGACGAGGCCTACGCGGGGTCGCGCTCCTTCTTCGAGATGGAGCGGCAGATCCGCGAGACGATGGGGTACCGCTACACGATCCCGGTGCATCAGGGCCGCGCGGCCGAGCGTGTGCTCGACTTCGTGCTGATCAAGAAGCACATGATCGTGCCGGGCAACTCGCACTTCGACACGACCAAGGCGCACATCGAGTTCGCCGGCGGCCGCGCGATCGACTGCACGATCGACGCCGGGCGCAGCTCGACGGGCTACCACCCGTTCAAGGGCGACGTCGACCTGGCGAAGCTCGAGAGCGTCATCCGCGAGTACGGCCCGCGCCACGTCGCCTACATCCTGATGACGGTGACGTGCAACTCGGGCGGCGGTCAGCCGGTGTCGATGGAGAACATCCGCGAGGTGCGGCGGATCGCCGACCAGTACGGCCTCCTCGTCATCCTCGACGCCGCGCGCTTCGCCGAGAACGCGTGGTTCATCAAGCACCGCGAGCCCGGCTACGCGACCAAGACGATCCACGAGATCGTCGCGGAGATGTGCAGCTACACCGACGCGGCGATCATGAGCGCGAAGAAGGACGCGCTGGTGCCGATGGGCGGGTTCATCGCCGTGCGCGACGACCTGCTGTACGAGCGCCTCAAGGCCCCGACGATCCTGTTCGAGGGCTACTACACCTACGGCGGCATGTCCGGCGCCGACATGGAGGCGCTCGCGCAGGGCCTGCGCGACGTCACCGAGGAGCCGTACCTCACCTACCGCATCGGCCAGGTCAAGCGCTTCGGCGAGCTGCTGATCGCCGCCGGCATCCCGCTTGTCGAGCCGCTGGGCGGCCACGCGGTGTTCATCGACGCCCGGCGGTTCTTCGCCCACGTCCCCGAGGACGAGTTCCCGGCGCAGCTGCTCTGCGTCGAGCTCTACAAGGAGGGCGGTGTGCGCGCGGTGGAAGTCGGCAGCGTCCTCATCGGCCGCGACCCCGACACCGGCGAGAACATCCGCCCCAACCTGGACCTGTGCCGAATCACCATTCCGCGCCGCGTCTACACCATGGAGCACCTGGAGTACGTCGCCGACGTCGTGCGCACCGTGTTCGAGGAGAAGGGCCAGCGCATGCGCCACGGCCTTCGCTTCGAGGTCGAAGCCCCCGGAATTCGCCACTTTGCGTCCACTTTCCGCTACGTGCGCGGCGCGGACGGTGGTACAGGAGATTTACCGTGACCACTCACGCGCGAAAAGGCCCTAGCTGGCCTCACGGGCCGCTTCCCAGGCCCTCTGGGCTCCATGGCCCCACCGGCCCTGGCTCGCTCCACCGGCGCTCCAGCGAGCGGCTCCACGGAGCCCTTGCGAACCGGATGCGCCCCTGCCACCATGCGCGAACGGAGCAGACTCTCTCTCGCATCGAGGGTTCCCCGCGCTACGACCGGTTGCCCAGCGAGAAGCGAGGTATTGCATGAGTTGGAAGGAATTCCAGAAGACCGGCACGATCGGCCAAGAGGACAAGCAGGTCCTCTCGTTGCTCATCGTCGATGACGAGCGGGGCATCCTCAACACGCTGGAGGAGAGCTTCCGCGACATGTTCAAGGTCTACACCGCCAACTCGGGCACCGAGGCGCTGCAGATCTTCCGGGCCAACGAGATTCAGTTGGTGCTCAGCGACCAGCGCATGCCGGAGATGACGGGTGTCGAGCTGTTCGGCAAGCTCAAGGAGATCAACCCGACGCCGGTGCGCATCCTGATCACCGGCTACTCCGACATCAACGTGGTAATCCGCGGCCTCAACGAGGGTTTGATGTGGCAGTACGTCACGAAGCCCTGGGACACCGAGGATCTCAAGGCGCTGCTCGTCGGGCTGCGAAGCACTACCTCAAAGAGACGCAGCAGGACGCGCCGCCGCCGATCCGCGGGCTGAGCTTCTGAGGCGCCGAACTGGGCCTTACAGCCCGGTGCGGCGCGCCGTCAGGCGCGCTTGGACGAACGTCCGGATCGTGCAAAAAATGATAGATTGTCGCCCCGCGCCACGGCTACCATGACCTGGCCCCGACTGCACGGATCACGAAGGAACTCGAAATGAATCTCAAAGTCGTAAACCAACTGCTCGCTGAGGTCGAAGACGGTCTGATGGGCGGCCTGGCCGCCTCCGACGTCTTCAGCAAAACGTCCGGCATGTCGGTCGCCGGCGTTCGCAGCAGCCCCAAGGCGTGTGCGCTCTTCAACATCCTTTGTGAGCGCATCATGGAGACGATCAAGAAGTCGGGTCTGCCCGTCCCCGACTATCTGAACGAGACCATGCTCCGCCTCGGCGACGAGGGCATCGTCATGATCGTGGTGGTCGACCTCACCGACAAGTACCGCTGGGGTATGGCAGTGGACTGCAGCAAGGCGCAGCTCGGGATCCTGGTCAGCGTGGTGTTGCCGGACATCAAGCCGCGCCTGCGCGAAGCGCTGCGCTGACACGACGCGCGGGCCCAGGCCCCTCGATCCGCGGAGCGCAGATGCGCCGCGACCGCCCGGCGGTCGCGGCGCTTCGCTGGTCGTCGCCTCCGCACCGGCGCTGTCGCAGGTCCACGCACACATGTCCCATCGGACAGCTGTGCGACGCCCCGGGATGCGCGAACCCGTTGGCTTGACACTAGCGGGATGCGCCTTGAACCTTGAAGTCGATGGACGCTCGTAAACCGCGACTGCTCACTGGTGATAGGCCCACGGGGCCCTCCACCTCGGTCACCTCGTCGGCACCCTGCAGAGCCGGGTCAAGCTTCAGGACAGCCACGAGTGCTTCATCATCGTCGCCGACCTGCACTCGCTCACGACCCGCTCGCACCGCGACGAGATTGCCCGCCTGCCGGAGCACGTGCGCGACGTGGTGCTCGACATGCTGAGCGTGGGGGTCGACCCCTCGCGCTCGACGATCTACCTGCAGTCCGGCGTACCGGCGGTCTACGACATCGCCATCCTGCTGCAGATGCTCACCCCGGTGGCGCGGCTGTCGGGCATGCAGTCGATCCAGGACATGGCGGTCAACGCCGGCCTCGGCGAGGGCGACGTGCCCCTCGGCCTCCTCGGCTACCCCGTGCTCCAGGCCGCCGACATTCTCATGGCCAACGCCGAGCTGGTGCCGGTCGGGGCCGACAACGAGACCCACGTCACCCTCGCCCGCGACATCGCCGAGCACTTCAACGACGCCTACGGCCCCGTGTTCGCCGTGCCCCAGGCCACCGTCTCGGCCACCCCGTCGCTGCCGGGCGTCAACACCGTCGCCGGCGGTGCCGACCGCAAGATGTCGAAGTCGGCCGGCAACGCGATCTGGCTCAAGGACACGCCCGAGGAGGTCGCTCGCAAGGTCCGCACCCTGCCCGGCCCGGCCCCCGGCGAGTCGGCCGGCGCGCCGCTGTTCCTGTTCGCCGACGCGTTCCTGCGCGACGCCGACGAGCTCGCCAACCTCAAGGCCGAGTACGACCGCGGCGCCATCGGCTTCGCCGCCGTCCAGGACCGCGTCATCGAGGCGCTCGAGAAGATCCTCGTGCCGATCCGCGCCCGCCGGGCCGAGTTCGCGGCCGACAAGCACCGCACCGAGGAGATCATCGTCGACGGCACCATCACCGCCCGCAAGGTCGCCTACGAGACCCTCGGCAAGGTCCGCGACGCCATGGGCCTCGAGAACCTGTGGTCCGGCCTCGTGCACGCCACCCAGTCGCGCGCCGAGGAGCGCAAGAAGCCCTTCTACCACCAGAAGGGCTGAGCCCCCTCCCGCGCCCCCCGAAGCGACCGCTCCGCGCCCGCGCCGGAGCGGTCGTCTCGCGACCGGCGCTCGCGGCGGCTCACGTCGCCGCCTCGCCCGCTGCGCCATCGCCTCGCCAGCGCTCGCGTCGCGACCGGCGCTCGTGGCGGCCCGCCTCGCCCCTCGTCCCGCTGCGCCATCGCTCGCATCGCTACCCGCAAGCGCGGCGGCCCGCCTCGCCCGAGCGACTCGCTGCGCCGCCGCCTCGCTCAGGGATCGTCGCCTCGCTCAGGATCGTCGCCTCGCTCAGGGATCGTCGCCTCGCTCAGGATCGTCGCCTCGCCCTCCTGCTCGGCGTTCCGTCGCTACCCGCGATCGCCGCGGCCCACCTCACCCAGGCCTTCGCCCCTCTCTGTCCCGAGGGACAGCTGCACTCCCCGCCTCACCCGAGCCGCCCGGGCGCCGTCGGCCCGACCCACCTGTACCTGACCTTCGCGCCATGTCCTTCGGGCAAGCGAGCCGCCAGCGCCAGGCGGTGGCGCGGCGTCGGGTCGTCGAGGAAGAACTCCCAGCCCGCGCGCGGATCGCCGAGCGACGCGTCGATCGCCAGGTCGATCGCCTGCCGGCCGCGCGACAGGTCGTAGGCGAACGCGTCGAGCGGGATCGCCAGGCCCATCCCGCGGGCCTTGATGTACGCCTCCTTGAGCGTCCACAGGTCGAAGAAGCGGGCCCGTCTCGCGTCCTCCGGCAGCGCCATCAAGGCGGCCACCTCGGCCTTCGCGAAGAAGTGTTCGGCCACCTCCTCCGGCCGCGAGCGCCGATCGGCGTCCTCGACGTCGACCCCGATCTCGCCGGCGCGAGTCACCGCCAGCGCCGCCAGCCCGTCGGTGTGCGACAGGTTGAACTCGAGCCCGGCGGCCTGGACCAGCGCCGGCCGGCCGTACTGGTTGGCGACGAAGCGCAGCTCGGTCGCCGCGATCCCGCTGTAGCTCGCCAGGATCTGGCGGACCAGCACCCGCGCGACCGCGAACTGCCGGCGGTTGCGCTCGAACACGAAGCGATCCTGGCGCGCCTGCTCCTCCGCGTTCAGGAGCTCACGCGCCGCCGCCAGCCAGTCGGCGTCGACCTGCGTCTCGGCCGCGCACAACCACACGTGGACCTCGCCCGCTGCCAGGCTCTGCCGCTCCGTCACCCCTGCAACGTGACGCGCGCCGGGCCCGCGTCAGCCGGCGGCGCAGTTGCGGCCACTGACGAACCGCGCCACGATGCGCCCGCGCATGCGACCCGAACCGAAGCTCGGCGTGCTCCTCATCAACCTCGGCACGCCCGACGCCCCGCGCGCCCCCGCGGTGCGCCGCTACCTGCGCGAGTTCCTGTCCGACCCGCGCGTCCTCGACATCGGCGCCGTCGGTCGCTGGTTGCTGCTCAACCTCGTCATCCTCCCCTTCCGTCCCGCGCGCTCGGCCGCCGCCTACCGCACCGTCTGGGGCCCCGGCGGCTCGCCCCTCCTCCACCACTCCCAGCGGCTCACCGAGGCCCTGCGGCTCGCCATGCCCGACGTCGAGATCGAGCTCGCCATGCGCTACGGCGAGCCCTCGCTGCAGCGCGGCCTCGACGTCCTGCGCGCCCGCGGCTGCGACCGCATCGTCGCCGTCCCGCTCTACCCGCAGTACGCCAGCAGCTCCACCGGCTCGACCGTCGAGGCCCTCTACCGCGCCGCCGGCGAGCCGTGGAACACCCCCTTCCTCACCATCGTCCCGCCGTTCTACGACCATCCGGCCTTCATCGACGCCCTCGCGCGCGTCGGCGCACCTGTCCTCGAGGACTTCCGGCCCGACCACGTCATGTTCAGCTTCCACGGCCTGCCCGAGCGCCAGGTCAAGAAGAGCGACCCGAGCGGCGCGCATTGCCTCGCGCGCCCCGGCTGCTGCGACACCATCGGCGTCAACAACCGCAACTGCTACCGCGCCCACTGCGTCGCCACTGCCGGCGCCCTGCGCGACCGCCTCGGCCTCGCCCGCGACGCCACCACGATCGCCTTCCAGTCGCGCCTCGGCCGGACCCCGTGGATCAAACCCTTCACCGACGTCGAGCTGGTCGAGCTGGCCCGCCGCGGCGTCCGCCGCCTGGCCGTGTTCTGCCCGGCGTTCGTGGCCGACTGCCTCGAGACGCTCGAGGAGATCGGGATCCGCGCCGCCGAGTCGTTCAAGGCCGCGGGCGGCGAGGACCTGCGCCTCGTCCCCTGCCTCAACGACCACCCGGTGTGGGTCACCGCGCTCGCCACCATCATCCGCGAGTCCGCCCCTCACCCGCGCGCCCTGCCGGTCCTCACCGACCGGCCCCCGGCCGCGCCGCTGTCGGCCTGAGCCTGTCCCTTCGAGCATAGCCGAAGGGACATGTCCTCTCAGACATGCCCGACCCAGGTCGGCGCCGAGCGAGGTCGCAGAAGCCGCGGCCGAGTTCGTCGCCCGCCACCGACACACTCACATCCGCGTGCCGCGGCGCGGCAGTTCACCGCAGGTCGGCGCACACGTCCGCGTGCCGCGACGCGGAAGTTCATTAGGTCGGCGCCCGCCACAGTCACGAGCTCGCGGCCGCAACTCGCGGCTCACAGCCCGAGCAGGTCGGCGTACGCCACCGGCACCACGCTCGCGTCCGCCAACCCCAGCGTCGCCTGCAACACCGCCACCCGCGCATGAGCCTCGGCGTCGGTCTCCCCGGGCAGCATCACCGCCTCGAACTCGACGAACGACCCCAGCCCCTCGACCTCGTCGAGGTGGATCCGCACGTTGCGCCACATCCACAGCTCGCGCCGCTTCACCACCGCGCCGCGGATCCCGAGCGCCGCGCCCAGAGCCGCCACCAGCGCCTGCGGCTCGATCACCGGCACCACGTGGTACCGGCTCTCGCGCGCCCCGCCCGTGTCCGAGCGCTCGTACGGGATCAGCTCCGCGCCCGACCTGTCCTCCGTCTCCTGTCCCTCGCGCCATGTCCGTTCGCGCAGCTTCAAGCGGCCGGTGCGGGCGTGGAAGAACGTGTCGCGCTGATGCTCGACGCGGACGAAGCGGGCCCCGTGGCGCTCGGCGGCCGCGCGGGCCGCGGCGAGGTCGGGGCAGCGGGCCTTGAGCTCGATGTTGCGGGCCGCGCTCACGCCGTCACCGCCTCTGCCTGCTTGCTGCCGGCCATCGCCAGGACGCGCTCGAAGTGCCGCGGCTCGACCGCCTGGACGCTGAGCCGCTGGCCCTTCTGCACCAGCAACATCGTCTTGAGCGCCCTCTCGGCCTTGATCGCGTGCAGCGTCACCATCGCCGGCCACTTCTCGACGAACTCGACGTCGACGAGGATCCAGCGCGGCGCCTCGCGCGTCGACTTGGGGTCGTAGTACTCGCTCTTCTCGTCGAACTGGGTCGCGTCGGGGTACGGCGCGCTGCACACTCGCGCCAGCCCGACCGCGCCGGCGGGGTCGACGCTCGAGTGGTAGAAGATCACCAGGTCGCCGATCTTCATGTCGTCGCGCATCGAGTTGCGGGCGGTGTAGTTGCGCACGCCCTCCCACGCGGTCTTGCCGAGGCGCTGCAGGTCGTCGATCGAGAACACGTCCGGCTCGCTCTTCATCAGCCAGTAGCGGATCTTCGCGGACTTCTTGGTCATGCCGTTTGCAGCCTGGACTTCGCAGAGCGCGCCCGAGTTTGCAAGCGGCCCCGACGCAAGCGATTAAACAGCCTCGGCCCGTCACGCGACGCCCGAGCCGCGCACCTCGTCCCGGCTTCCCCCCTTGGCAGCCCCGCAGGCCTGTGCCAGCGTCCGTGGGCCGTGCCTCCCCCCGGCCCTCGTCCGCCTGCTCGGCGCCCCGCTGCTCGACTCGCCGTGGGTGCAGCGCCTCGGTCGGGTCAGCTTCCTCGGCACCCTCGACTGGCACCCGCGCAGCCACGACCCCGCGACGCGCCTCGACCACTCGCTCGGCGTCGCCGCGCTCGGCCACCGCTTCGGCGCCGCCCTCGACCTCGCCGAAGGCGACCTGCGCCACTTCGTCGCCGCCTGCCTCCTGCACGACATCGGCCACTTCCCCCTGTCGCACGCGGCCGAGCCGGGCTTCGAGCGCGCCCTCGGCGTCGCCCACCACGGCGTCAGCGAGTGGATCGTCCTCGGCAACGGCGCGATCCCCGAGCCCCTCTCGCTGCGCCCCGTGCTGCAGCAAGTCGACCTCGATCCGGAGCGCGTGTGGGCGATCATCGGCGGCGCCGGCGACGGCCGCGCCCTCGACCTCTCGGCCCTCCTGCTCGCCCCGATCAACCTCGACACCCTCGACGGCATCGTCCGCACCGCCCGCACCTTCGGCCGCGCCGGCGTGCGCCTGCCGCGGGCCGTGTTCGTCCGCCGCGGCCGCGAGCTGCTCATCGACCCCGACGCCCTGCCCGTCATCGACCGCTTCTGGGCCCTCAAGGACCGGATCTACAGCGAGGTCATCAACCTGCCGTCGAACATCGTGTGCGAGGCCGAGCTGTCGCGCGCCGTCGCCGACGCCTTCGACCAGCGGGTGTTCGCCCGCTTCGCCGAGTTCGACGACGCCGCCCTGCGCGGCCTCGCCGACGCCCACGCGCGCCGCAGTGGCCTGTCCGAAGGGCAAGACGAGCGCTTCCAGAGCACCCGCGTCCCGCCGACCGGCGAGGGCGACGTGGTCCCGCGCGTCCACAAGCGCTACTTCGTCGACCCCTCGGTCGCGCCCGGTCCGCACGGCCTGCCCCGCCCGCAGTGGTCGCGCCGCTACCGCCACAGCCGCCAGCTCGCGTTCGTCAGCCCGCGCCACGCCGCCGCCCAGCTGTCGCTGCCGATCGCCGTCGACGACCATGTCCATGAGGACATGTCCCGCTGGACAGTCATGCCGGGCGCCGAGGGGCCGGAGATCCGACATGCCCCGCGCCGCGCTCCTGTCTGCCAGGACATGTCCACCCGGACAGGCGACAGGTGTCCCCGGAGAGCGGCGCGCGGCCAGCTCCCCCCGGCGGTCCCGCAGCGCGGCGAGGAGCCGGCGCGTCGGAGGTCCCCTCCCTGTCCACATGTCCCTCACGACATGTCCCTCACGACGGTCGCGCCGCGGATCCGACGCCGGTCCCCCCACGCCCGCCCCGCCCGCTCGGCGGCGGCGAGGAGGCCCTGACGTGCGCGGCCCGGTCGACTACGCGCCGCTGTTGGCCGAGCTCGGGCTCACCGCCGCCGACGCGGTCCACGTGCTCGCCGCCGCGGCCGGCTCGCACGCCCGCCTCGCCGAGCTGCGGCGCGCCCTCGCCGGCGCCGTCCCGCCCGGCTGCGCCGCCTTCGCGCTCGGCTCGCTCGGCCGGCACGAGTCGAGCGCGCTCAGCGACCTCGACCTCGCCGTCGTCTACCGCCGCGGCGCCCTCGACCCGGCCGACGCTCACGGCGCGCGCGAGGCCGTCGCGGCGGCCCTGCGCGCGCGCGGCCTCGACGTCGCCGACAAGACCTTCCACAGCGCCGTCGCCCTCGACGATCTGCTCGGCGACATCGGCGGCCGCGACGACACCAACGATCACCTCACCTACCGCGCCCTCCTGCTCACCGAGGGCGCCTGGCTGGCCAACGCCGCCGACGCCGCCGCCATCGTCGAGCAGGTGTTCGGCGCCTACACGGCCGGCGCGATCACCCGCGGCCGCTACCTCACCTCGCTTAGCAACGACCTCCACCGCTACTACCGCACGATCTGCGTCGACTACCGCTTCAAGGTCGAGAACGCCGGCAAGCACTGGGCCGTCCGCTACTTCAAGCTCCGCCACTCGCGCAAGCTGTGGCACCTCGCCAACCTCGCGGTGTTCTGCCGCGCCGCCCTGCTCCCCGACGAGGCCCGCGACGGCTGGCTCGCCGAGCAGCTGCCGCGCCCGCCGCTCCTGCGCGTCGCCGACGCCCTGCGCCCGCTCGGCGGCCTCCACCTGTGCGCCGGCCTCGTCACCGCCTACGACGCCTTCCTCGCCGCCCTCGCCGAGCCCGACACCCGCCGCGCCCTCGACGTCCTCGCCTACGACGTCCGCGAGGCCTCGCCGGTGTTCCGCCGCCTGCGCGCCGGCGCCGAGCGCTTCGACGAGGCCGCCACCGCCGTCGTCGGCCACCTGTGGCAGCGCTCCCCCGACCACCTCGTCCGTTACGGCCTGCTCTGAAGGACAGGTCTCGAAGTCCATGTCCTGCACCTCGCGCCGCGCTCCCCGACCACCTCGTCCGCCACCGCATGCTCTGAAGTACAGGTCTCGAAGCACATGTCCTGAAGGACATGTAAAACCCACCGCTCGCTCATGCCCGCGCCGATGACCTCGCCCGACCTGCCGCTCGTCGCCTTCGACCTGATCGGCGTGCTCGCCGAGCCCTCGTGGCGGGAGATCGACGGCGCCCCCGACCGCGAGCGCTGGCATCGACTGCGGGTCGGCGCCATCGACGAGCACGAGTTCTGGGACGCCGACGCCGCCGCCGCCTATCGCGCCTGCCTGCGCTTGCGGACAGATCGGCTCGCGCTCGTCTCGCGCCTGCGCGCGCGGGGCCACCGGATCGCCCTCGCCACCAACTTCGCCCGCGCCTGGCTGGCCCTCGTCCGCGAGCAGCTCGGCCCGGCGGGCCTCGTCGACCACTGGCTCTGCAGCGGCGAGCTCGGGGTCGCCAAGCCCGACTCCCGGTTCTGGTCGCACCTCCGCGGCCTCGCGCCGGCCGTCGTCGTCGTCGACGATCAGCTCGACAACGTGGTGGCCGCGCGGGCGGCCGGTCTCACCGGCGTGTGGGCCCTCCCGGGCGCCGATCTGGAGGCCCGGCTCGTCGCCGCCCTCGCTGGGGCCCCGGGGCCGCACCCATGACGGTTGACGACACCCCCGCCCCCGTCGATCCTCCCCCCATGCACCGATCGCCCGGCTGGCTGCGCAACCTCCTCGGCCTCTCCATCGGCGCCTTTCTGAGCGTCACCTGCGGTCCCCCGGGCCCGCCCGGAGGCGACTGCCGCTACGACCCCAACTGCCCCGGCGGCGTCGGTGCCTTCTGCGACGACGACGACGAGTGCAGCTCCGGCCACTGCTGCGACAAGAAGGAGTGCGACGGCGGCATGTGCACCTTCGAGTGCGACGCCGACGCCGAGTGCCCCCCCGGCCTGCTGTGCGAGCACAACCGCTGCTTCTACGCCTGCAGCACCGCCGCCGAGTGCGCCCCCGGCCAGAAGTGCAAGCACCGCGTGTGCGAGTGGGACTAGCCGCTCAGGTCATGTCCTGAAGGACATCCCCGCATACCCGTAAGGACATGTCCTTGGCGGATCACGACTCGGCTTCCGACCGCGACCTTTGGCTCCTCAAGCAGAGCTGAGGACCTCGGTCGCTCGTCTCAGCCAATTCCTCAATGACACCGCATCCTGAGGGATGTCGGCTAACTCCGCAGCTTGGATGTTCGACCAGCGCGGGCGTGCTCTTCAGCGGGAGCTTGAGACGGCGAAAGCCGGTCTCGAGCCCGTCCCGGCCCATCTCTTCCGATCGTCGCTCGCCGCCGAGAGCGAGGATCCAGGCCTCGATCATCCGGACAGCTAGACCTCCGACGACCAGCGGTCCCTGCGGAAACTCGTCGTTCGCTCGAGCGATCCCTCGTTCGATCGAGTCCCGGCGCCGGCGGTGTTGCGGCCCGTCGCCGTCGCAATCGCGCGTGAACACCACCACGTCCGCGCCTCGCTCTCGCGCGCGCAACGCCAACCCGAGCACGTTGCGCTCCTCGGCGTCCGCGTGTCCACCCGCGCGAAACTTACGGATCGAGCTCCAAACCACCGCATCGACGACGATCCAGCCGTCGGGTCGAACGCGTCGCAGGAGCGCCTCGAGCACGCCCATGTCTGGCGGCGTTCGGCGATACGGTGGCTGATCGCACCAGCCCCCGAGCTCGTTCGGTCCTTCACCGCCGAGCACGATGCGCATCATGTCGCGACCTGCGCCGCGTTCAGCAGCGGGCCCTCGTCGTCGCCATTGGCGTAGCTCAGCCACAGCTCGCCGAGCGCGTAGATCTTGGAGCGCTCGGCGAAGTTGGGCGTGTCCTCCAGGCGGCGCACCATGGTCCCCTTGACCCCATCGCGCGTAACGACGCTGACTTCGTCGCCCTGCATCTCGTTGATCACCAGCGGGCTGTGCGTCGTGAGCACCACCTGCGTGGTGGCCGAAATCTCCCGCAAGATCCGCATCACATCAGCGATACGCGCCGGATGCAGCCCGTTCTCCGGCTCTTCGACCAGGAGCAGAGCCACCGGATCGAGGTGCTGCAGGGCCGCGAACGCGAGATAGAAGAGGAGGCCCTCGCTGAGGAACGCCGCGGGCACCCGCTCGCCGGAGACGAGCTCCACCTCGATCGCCTTGGTGCTCTTCGAGATAACTTTCAGCCGCACGGCCTTGATCGTCGGGAACAACCGACGCACGCCCTCGACGATCCGCAAGAACGCGTCGTCGCCGCGATTGAGGATCGCATCGTAAATGGCCGGAAGCCCGCGCCCGTATTCGTCGACGAGTTCGCGCCCACCGCCCTCGGGGATGAGCTCGCTCGGCTCGCGCAGCGAACTCGGGTTGAAATGCACGAGTCGCGCGCCCGCGTCGAGCAACGGCAAGGCTTGGGGCGGCCACGACAGTTTCGAGCCCGGATTCGAGGACGACTCGGAGATCCACGGTCGCTTCTCGGGGGGTCCTAACGTCGTCCCGCCCGACTCGGCCAGGTGGATTTCGTCGACGATCGACAGGTTGCAGGAAACCGACGCTTGGCCGTACGCGAACGAGAGGTGCATCGCCGAGCCAGGAGCGAGCGGTCCGGGATCGAACGGTTGAAGGCCAGCGGGCGTGCGTACGAATGGAGACTGAAGCAGCCGCAACCCCGTCCGCAGCGCCCTGAGAAGCGTGCTCTTCCCGCTGTCGTTCGGGCCGATGAACGCGTGCAACGGCGTCAACACCGCCTTCACGTCCTTGAGACACCCGAACTTCTGCACCGAAACGGAGCGGATGAACCACGCGGGTGACTGCATTCTGCCGGGGAATGTACTCCAGGGCCGCAGGTCCGTCACGCGCTCCGGAGCAGCAGAGGCGACCGTCCGGCTGCCCTGCCTCGAAATGCGCGATCAACGCCAGGCATTGGCTGACCGCTTGAACATGTCCTCGCGGCCAGCCCCGCTCACGGCTCGCCGTGGTCGCAGCGCGCGTGCTTCGGCGGCGCCGCCGTGCTCGCCTGGCCCTCCGCCGCCAGCCAGTAGAGCGGCTGCGGCACGTAGCCGAGCCCGCCGAGCTCGCGCATCGTCCCCGTCTCGAACACCCGGCCGCCGACGATCACGTGCGTCACCGAGTCGGTGTTGCGGATCTCCGCCAGCGGGTCCTTGGCCAGCACTGCAAGGTCGGCCAGCTTGCCCGGCTCGATCGAGCCGATGTCGGCGTCGAGGCCGAGGTAGCGCGCGCCGTTCAGGGTGCCCGCGCGCAGAGCCTCGTGCGGCGTCATCCCGCCCTGGGCCAGCATCCACAGCTCCCAGTGGGCCGCCAGGCCCTCGCGCTGGCCGTGCGCGCCGAGGTTCACCCCGACCCCGGCGTCGAGCAGCTTCTTGGCCGTCTGCGCCGCGCGGAAGTGGTTCCAGTCGCCCTCCGACGCCGTCACCCGGCGGTAGGCCGTGCCGGCGAACGCGTGCTGCGGCACGAAGCGGGTCAGCGCCGCGTTCTTCCACACGTCGGTCGTCGCGTACCAGTAGTTCTCGCCGCCGAGCCCGCCGTAGGCCACCCCGAGCGTCGGCGTGTAGCCGACCTTCGTGCCGCCCCACAGCTGCAGCGCGTCGGCGTACAGCGTCGCCACCGGCACCGCGTGTTCGACCCCCGTGTGGCCGTCGGCCACCATCGTCATGTTGTGGTGGTAGAGCGCCCCGCCCTCCGGCACCACCATCATCTCGAGCTCGCGCGCCGCCGCCAGCACTTGCTGCCGCTGCTCGCGACGCGGCTGGTTGTAGCTCTTGACCGAGAACGCCCCGACCGCCTTCATCCGCCGCAGGTGCGAGCGGGCGTCGTCGAGCGAGTCGATCTGCGCCTTGAACGGCGCCAGCGCCCCGTAGAGGATCGTGCCGGTCGAGAACAGCCGCGGCGCCGCCACCAGGCCCGCCTTCTGCAGCTCGCTGGCGGCGAAGATCGTCGCGGTGTCGTTGCTCGGGTCGTGCAGCGTCGTCACCCCGAACGCCAGCGCCGACAGGTGGTGCCAGTTCTGCTCCGGCACGATGCCCTGCTCGCCGGCCGACCCGTGCGCGTGCACGTCGACGAGCCCCGGGATCACCGTCGCCCCCTTGAGGTCGATCGTGCGCGCGCCGGCCGGGATCGCCACCTGTCCTTCGGGACCGATCGCCTGGATCCGGTCGTCCTGGATCACGATCGTCGCCCGCTCGATCACCTCCTCGCCCTTCATCGTGATCGCCTTGGCCCCGACCAGCGCCACCACGCCCTTCGGCCGCGCCGTCGCCTGCGTGAACCCGATCTCGAGCCCCGGCGCGTCGGGCAGCGGCCCCTCGGGCAGCTTGCCCGCTTCAGGCCCGGAGGGCCGTGAAGCATCTTCGCGCACGAACGCGAACACCTCGTCGAGCGCGCGCGTGTAAAGCTGCGGCCCCAGCGACCAGTGCAGGCGCTTGCTGTCGCCCGACCAGTGCAGCTCGTTGCCCGCGTCCTTCGACACCTTGTACGACGGCACCGCGTCCATCTTGGGCGCGAGCTCGATCGCCCGCCCGGTCGCCGGGAACGGCGCCACGTGGGCCTGGAAGCCCTCCTGCCAGGCCACCCACTGGCCGTCGGGCGACACCTTGAACGCGGTCGCCAGCTCGCTGCTGGCGTGGTGATACGGCTCGCTGCCGTCGAGCGCCACGCTCCACAGCTGGACCTTGTCGTCCTTCTCGAGCGCGTAGAACACCCGGTCGCTGGCCGCCCCGAAGTGCGGCTGCTCGCCCTCGCGGACGATCCGCTGCGGCGTCCCCCCGCGCACCGGCACCGCGTACAGCCCCAGCTCGGCCGACCACGCCGGCGAGCGCGTCCACCCGCCCGCGACCTTGCGGTAGACCACCGTCTGCCCGTCGGGCGACACCGCCGGCTCGACGTAGTGCCCCGGCTCGGTCGTCAGCACCCGGCTCTTGCCGCCCTTGGCCGGCATCACGCGGACGCTGCCGAAGCCCTGGTCGTCCCACGTCGCGTAGACGATCGACTTGCCGTCGCGCGTGAAGCTCGGATAGAGCTCGACGTGCTCGTCCTGGGTCGTCAGCCGCTTGGGCTGTCCGTTCGGCAATGTCCTCACGTACAGCTTGCCCAGCGCCTGGTAGACCACCGACTTGCCGTCCGGGCTGACCGTCGGCCAGCGCAGCATCTTCACCGCGAACTCCGGCGGCGCCACCTTGACCGGGTAGCGGATCGCCGGCTGGATCTTGCGCGTCGACTTCACGTGGAAGGCGATGTCGCTGACCTTGCCGCTGGCGACGTCGACGCGGTGCAGCTTGCCCGCGCTCCAGTACACGATCGCGCGGTCGTCGGGCGTGAACGCGATCGCCGGGTAGACCCCGTGGATCGCCCACGTCTCCTGGTTGTCGCGCTCGAGCCCGCGGACCACCAGCCGCTCCTGCCCGCTCTTCACGTCGCGCACGTACAGCGCGGTCGAGCCCGCGTGCTGCGGCGTCGCCCCGACGCGGCGGATGAACGCCAGCGACTTGCCGTCGTGCGACGGCGTCGGGCGGGCCGCGCCACCTGTCCCTCCGACCAGGTCCTCGATGCGCCCGGTGGCCCGCTCGAGCCGGCGGATCGTGTAGATGCCGGCGTACGGGTCCTTGTTGTACTCGAAGTACGAGCCCGGCGTGGTGTCCTGGCTGAAGTACACGTACTTGCCGTCGGGCGAGAACGCCGGCTCGTTCACGTCCTTCTGGTCGTTGGGCTTCTCGGTCATCGCCAGGCCCTTGCCGCCCGACACGTGGTACAGCCAGATCTCGCCGGAGCCGAGGCTGCGGTGCTTGGTGAAGTGCTTGCGCACCGCGATGAAGTTGCCGTCGGGCGACCAGACCGGCGAGTTCACCAGCCGGAAGTCCTCCTTCGTCACCTGCCGCGCCTCGCCGCCGCCGCGCGGGATGACCCACACGTTGTCGCCGCCGCCGCGATCGCTGGTGAACGCGATCCACTTGCCGTCGGGGCTGTAGCGCGGCTGCATGTCCCACGCCAGGCCCGACGTCAGCGCCCGCGCCTCGCCGCCCGCGATCGGCAGCGCGTACAGGTCACCGAGCAGGTCGAACACGATCTCGGTCCCGTCGGGGCTGACGTCGAGGCTCATCCACGTGCCCTCGGTGACGTCGATCGCGACCTCGGCCTCCTCGCCCGGCGGATCGTTCACGTCCCACTTCGGCGCCTCCTCCTTGCCGTCGACGACCTTGCCTGTCGTCGGCGGCGGCGGCGGTGCCCCCGGCTGATGCGCCGGCGGCGGCGTGGGAGCCGCCGTGCGAGGTGCAGCCGGTGGCTGCGACGGAGGCCGCGAGGGCGGGAGAGAGCCGTTGTGAGGAGCCGAACGACGCGCGAGCGGGGCATGCGAGAGGCGCGGATGATACCCCTCGCCCCCCTCGCCCGTCACGCCCGACGCAGCCGGCCGCTGCGTGACCGCACCCGGTGACTCACGCCGCGCGAGCCGCCGCCCGCCTCACTCGCCGCCGCGGCGCTCGCCGGCGGCACCTGTCTCTTGCGACAGCTCCGCCAGCGACTCGCCCCGAGGCCCGGTCTCCCGCGCCGCCTCGCCGTCCCGCCTCACGTTTGAGCCCCGCGACCTCTCACCGGCGTCCGCGACCTCGGCCTGCTCGGCCCCCTGCTCAGCGCTCGAACCGCCACCTGTCTTTCGCACCACCGCGCTCGTCACTCGTGCAGCATCCTGAGCCTCACCAGTCACTCGCGCCATCTCACTCGCGCCCGCCGCCTCACCTCGCCCGGCCTGCTCCGCGTCCTGCGACTCACCTGTCTCTTGCGCCATCGCAACCGCGCCCGCCGACTCGGCTCGCCCGACCTCTTCGACGAGCGCCATCCCGCGCGGACCGGACGGCTCGCTTCGCCCGGCCCCAAGTTCGCCGATCGGGCCACCACCTGTCCCTCGCGCCATCTCGCCAGCCGCAGCCCTCCGCGCCCCCTCACCTGTCTCTCGGGCCATCCCGACCACGGGCTCGCGCGCAGCCGGAGCCTCCCCGCCCCGGCTCGCGTCTCGCCGCCGACGCCGACGCCGCGTCCCTCCTCGACGCGCTTGCCCTTTTCTTCGCCTGTCTCTCGGGCCATCCGCCACATCACCGGCGGCGGCGCCTTGCGCGGCGGAGGCCCGCCGTCGGCGCGACCTGCCAGGTCTTCGTCGAGCGCCCACACCCCGACCCGCCACGGCTGCCCCACCGCGGCCGCCAGCCGGCGCATGAACTCCGCGCGCTCGATCGGCGTCGCCCCGAAGCGGTGCAGGTGGGCCGTCTCGACCTGGCAGTCGATCAGCGAGAACTCCCACCGCTTCAGCTGCTCGGCCAGCGCCACGAACGCGATCTTCGACGCGTCGTCGGCCCGCGCGAACATGCTCTCGCCGCAGAACACCGACCCCAGCGCCAGCCCGTACAGCCCGCCGACCAGGCGGTCGCCGTCCCACGCCTCGACGCTGTGCGCCAGGCCGCGGCGGTGCAGGTCCGTAAACGCCGCGCGGATCCCCGGCGTGATCCACGTGCGGTCCTGGCCCGGGCGCGGCGTCTCGGCGCACGCCGCGATGACTGCCTCGAAGGACAGGTCGAGCGAGATCCGGTACGGCCGGCGGCGGATCGCCTTCGCCAGCGAGCGAGGCACCGCGATCTCGCCCGGCACCAGCACCGCCCGCGGCGCCGGCGACCACCACAGCAGCGGCTCGTCCTCGCTGTTCCACGGGAAGATCCCGTGCGCGTAGGCCAGCAGCAGCCGCTCCGGACGCAGATCGCCGCCGAGCGCGAGCAGCCCGTCCGGCTCCGCCTGGCTCGGATCGGGGAACACCAGCTCGTCCGTCAGCGCGAACACCGGCATGGCCATGGCCTACCACGGCGGCCGGCTCGCCGCGTATCCTGTCGTGCCATGAAGGTCGTCTTCTGCCACGGCCTCGAGGGCAGCCCCCAGGGGCGCAAGGCCCAGGCGCTGCGCGCCGCCGGGCTCGACCTCGTGGCGCCCGACTTCACCGGCATGAACCTCGCAGCGCGGGTCGCCGCCCTCGTGCCCGAGCTCGCCGCCCACGACGGCTGCGTCCTCGTCGGCTCGAGCTACGGCGGAATCACCGCCCTGTGCGGCGCGATCCTCCACCACCGCGCCGGCGGACGCGTCCGCGGCCTCGTCCTCGCCGCCCCGGCCCTCATCCTGAGCGAGCCCCCCGCCGACGTCCTCGAGCTCGCGCCGCCGTGCCCGACGCACGTCATTCACGGCCGCCACGACGAGCTCATCCCCGTCGCCGCGATCGAGGCCTGGGCCGCCGCCTATCCGGCCGTCCGCCTCGAGGTCGTCGACGACGCCCACGTCCTCGCCCGCTCGCTCGACCGGATCGTCGCCGCCGCCGTCGAGTTCGCGCGCGAATGACGTGACCGAAAGGACATGCCACAACAGGCATGTCCTTTCGCACATGTCTTTATAAACATGTCTCATGGCGCGACGCGGCCCTGCGCCTGCCGAGGCGCCCTCGCGGCGTCCAGCTGCGCGCCTTGCCGGCGTGGACAGGTCCTGCAGGTGTCGAGAAGCTCGTCCCGCCTGGCCCGCGCAGTCGCTGCAGCCGCTCGCTCGCCGCGATACGCCCGCCCGGCCTCTACTCCCTCGCTTGCGCCGCCGGCACCCCGGGAGCCGCCTCGTCGCGCTTCGCCTGGGGCGACCACTGCAGCGCCAGCAGCATGGTGAAGAACGCCACCACGTACGCCAGGACCACCGGCCAGCCCTCCTTCAGGTAGCGCAACGTGTGCCGCGCCTCCGGAAAGTCCTTCGAGATGGCGACCCCAGCCGACGAGCCGAACCAGATCATCGACCCGCCGAACCCGACGCTGAACGCCACCAGTCCCCAGTCGTAGCCGCTCTGCTCGAGCGCCAGCTTGGTCAGCGGGATGTTGTCGAACACCGCGGACACGAAGCCGAGCCCGAGCGCCGTCGACCACGACGCCGGGGAGCGCGCGCACCGGCATCAGCGACGCGCACCACACCAGCGACAGCAGGAACAGCGCCCCCTTGGCCGCGCCGGGCAGCTCGTCCCAGGCCGGCCGCCGCAGCAGCGCTCCGATGAGGATCGCCGCCCACACCCCGTACCACGGGCCGCCGGCGAAGAAGCCCGCCCACGGCCCCGTGAACAAAAAGTTCGCCCCGATCGCGCCCGCCAGGATCAGCACCACGATCATCACCTGCACCCGATCGATCGGCTTCGTCTCGCCGGTCGCCGGCGCGATCGCCTGCACGCGCGACTGCTGCACCGCCCCGAACACCCCGCAGATCAGGAGCGCCACCGCGCTGGCGACGATCGCCCGCAGCACCGCCAGCGGCGACACCCCGTCGAGCCACATCATCGTCGTCGTCGTGTCGCCGAGCACGCTCCACGCCCCGCCCGCGTTGCTCGCGGCCACCAGCGCCGCCACGTAGCCGACCGTCACCCGCTCGCGGAACGCCGAGCGAGCCATCACCCCGCCGATCATCGCCGCCGCGATGTTGTCGAGGAACGACGAGATGACCCACACCAGCGCCAGCAGCGTGAAGGCGCCGAGGATCGGGCGCCGCGGCAGGAGCCGCGACAGGTTGTCGGGCACGCCCGAGTGCTCGAAGAACTTGGCCAGCAGCGAGAAGCCGAGGAGCAGCCCGCCGAGGTTCAGCAGCGTGTGCTCGCCCTCGTGGAGCAGGTGGCCCCACAGCCCCGGGTGCGCCTGCTCGGCCGGCCACGCGAACCCAGGGGCGAACACCGCCGTGTAGACCGTGATCACGAGCGCCCCGCCGAGCGCCACCTGCAGCGTGTGGCCGTGGAACAGCGCCACGCCGAGGAGGACCAGCACGAACAGCACGAACGCGAACGGCACCGCCCCGAGCACGACGAGCCCGTCGGCCACCTGGCTGCCGAGCGCGCCGAGCACCACCGCCGCGACCACCGCCGCGGCGAACACGAAGCCCTTCGCGCGCCCTTCGGCTTCCGGGACGTCGGGGTCGCGCGCGTCCTCGCGGGTCTCGATGTGCGGAGGTCGGACCTCGTCCATGTCGGGCTCCTCGTCGCGCCGCGAGCCGGCTCGACCCCGGAGTTAGGGCCCACAACTCCCTCGCCGGCAACGACTCCCGCGGAGCGACGGCCCTGCGACGCTCGAGCGACGAACCTCGCGAGCCCTTCAGGCCGCGGCTCGTGCAGGCGCGCCGTCCGCCGTTGACGCCAGCGAGCCCATGAGGAGAACCCTCGCGGTCACCACCTCGTCGACGCCTCTGGGCCCCGACGCCTCACCACGCACGCGAATCACTGGCACATCGCTGCTCGCCGCGACCTCGTCGCCGCGTCCGCGCCGACGCCTCACCACCGCACGCCGATCACTCGCGCATCTCCGATCGCAACCTCGTCGCCGCTTTCGCGACGACCGCTCTCACTCGCCG
Source organism: Nannocystis pusilla (assembly GCF_026626665.1). Classification (GTDB taxonomy): domain Bacteria; phylum Myxococcota_A; class Polyangia; order Nannocystales; family Nannocystaceae; genus Nannocystis; species Nannocystis pusilla. Next base: position 1,840,042 of record NZ_JAPNKE010000002.1, on the reverse strand, counting down.
AGGACGATCCCCCGCTGCAGCAGCGCGCTGGCGCGTTCGATCGCCTCGTGGCCGCCGGCCAGCGTCAGCGTGTCGCCCGCCTGCAGCCGCTCGTGGGCCTCGGGCAGCACCACGCCCGCCGACGCGCGGTTGATCGACAGCACCGACGCCCCGGTGCGCGCGCGCAGATTGAGCTCCGCGAGCGTCTGCCCGATCGCCGGGCTCGTCGCGCTCAGCGTCACCGGCGTCATGTCCGGGAAGCCCGGCAGCATCGGCGCCACCTCGACCAGCGATTGATGCGCGGCCGGACCGCTGGCGCCGCCCTGACCCTGGCGGGCCAGCACCTCGACGATCAGCTCGGTGCCTGCGCGCACGTGGCCGTCGAGGTTGCCGATGCTGCGCCACACGTTGTAGCCGAGCGCCGCCACCAACAGCGCGAACACGGCGAAGCCCGAGCTCAGCGGCAGGAACGGCTGCAGCACCGCCACCAGCGGCAGGCCGATCACCAGCGACAGCGCCAGCTCGATCGCCACCGTGAACGCGCGCCGCGGCGCCGAGCCGAGGTCGAGCTTGCCGTCTTCGCGGGTCGGCAGCACCACCGCAGCCAGCGCGCGGGCCAGGGCCGCAGCGCGGCGCAGCACGCCGACGAACAGCACGCCCGCGAGCGCCAGCGTCGCGCCGACGTACAGGATCTCGATCACCGTCGGCGACAGGTGCGTCGCCTGGAACATCGCCTCGACCGCCTGCCAGTGGACCAGGCTCGACCCGGCCAGCAGCGCCACCAACAGCGTCGCGTCGACGAGCAGCATCACCAGCGGCCCGCGGACGCGCCGGCCGACCGCCGCGCTGCGGGGCGCCGAGCGCAGCTGCTCGATCCACCCGTCGTAGAACGTCACGAACGTCTGCAGGCGATCGGGCAGCCAGCGATCGACCGCCTCGGCCCCGCGCTCGGAGCGGCGGACCATCACCGGCGTGGTCAGCGAAGTGAGGATCGCGACCGCCACCATGATCGGCAGGATGTACTCCGGGATCGCGCCGGTCTGCAGCCCGAGGCCGGCGATGATGAACGAGAACTCGCCGATCTGGGCCAGGCTCATCCCGGCGCGGACCGAGCGGCGCAGCCCGTTGCCGGCCAGGAACGAGCCGAGCGACACCCCGAACACCTTGCCGGCCAGCACCACCGCCGTCAGCACGAGCACCGGCAGCCAGTGCTGGGCCACCAGCACCGGGTCGACGGTCATCCCGATCGAGATGAAGAACACCGCGGCGAACAGGTCGCGCAGCGGCTGGATCACGTGCTCGACCTTCGGCCCCTCGCCCGACTCCGACACCAGCATGCCGGCGAGGAACGCCCCGAGCGCGACCGAGTAGCCCGAGGCCGACGCGAACGCCGCCATGCCGAAGCACACCGCGATGCCGGCGATCAGCGTCGTCTCGGCGCGACCGATCCGCACCACCCCGCGGATGAAGCGCGGCACCACCAGGAGGCCCGCCGCCAGCATCGCCAGCAGGAACGCCAGCAGCTTGCCGACCGTGAGCGCGAAGTCGACCGGCGACAGACCTGTCCCCGAGGCCAGGCCGGTGAGGATCGCCAGCAGCAGGATGGCGATCATGTCCTCGAACACCAGCACCGCGAACACGACCTCGACGAAGCCGCCGCGCAGGCGCTGCTCCTCGAACGCCTTGGCCACCAGCATCGTCGACGAGATGCCGAGGCACGCGCCGACGAACAGGCTCGCCGTCGAGTCCCAGCCGAACAGGCGCCCGACCATGTAGCCGAGCGAGATCATCAGCCCGACCTCGATCACCGCCGTCAGCGCCGCCGGCAGCCCGATCTTCACGATCTTGCGCAGGCTGAACTCGATGCCGATGGTGAACATCAGCAGGATGACCCCGAACTCGGACAGCGAGTGGGCCAGCTGCACGCTGCTCTCGCCGCCGATGATGATGCCCGGCACGTGCGGGCCGAGGATCATGCCCGCGAGCAGGTAGCCGAGCACCGGCGGCTGGTGCAGCCGCTGCGACAGCAAGCTGGTCACCGCCGCGGTCCCCAGGATCGCGCCGACCTCTTGCACGTAGTGAGCCGCGCTCGCGCTCGCGCTCATGCGAGCGGACAAGGTAACGCAAAACCGCGGGGCGCTGCGTGTCCGATCGCGGCTCGTCCGCGCCCGCTACTCGCCGAGCGTCATCAGGCCCATCCCGGTGAGCCAGCTGCCGCCGTCGATCACCAGCGTCGCGCCGGTCGTGTAGGCGCTCGCGGGCGAGGCCAGGAACACCGCGGCCTCGGCGATCTCGCGCGGCTGGCCGAAGCGCCGCAGCGGGATCGCCCGCTCGGCCTTGGCGCGCAGCTCGGGCGGCAAGAGGCGGGTGATCCCCTCGGTGTTGTCGATCGGCCCGGGCGCGATCACGTTGACGCGGATCCCCGCCGCTCCCCACTCGACCGCCAGCGTGCGCGTGAGCGCGTCGATGCCCGCCTTCGCGCTGGCCGCGTGGACCTGCAGCGGCGTGCCGCCGTAGTGCAGCGTCGCCGAGATGTTGAGGATCGACCCGCCCGCGCGCGACAGCAGCGGCAGCGCCGCCTTGCAGGCGTTGAACGTGCCCTTGAGGTCGATGTCGACCACGGTGCCGAAGCCGTTGGGCGACAGGCTCGCGGCCGGGCACAGGAAGTTGCCGGCCGCCGAGTTGACCAGCACGTCGAGCCGGCCCCAGCGGGCCTCGATCGCCTGCATCACCGCCTCGACCTGCTCCGGCCGGCGCACGTCGGCCGTCACCGCCAGCGCCTCGCCGCCGACCGCCGCGATCGCCTCCGCCGTCGCGTCGAGCTTGGCCTGCGTCCGCCCGCACACCGCCACGCGGGCCCCGTGCTCCGCCAGCGTCACCGCGATCGACGCCCCGATCCCCGAGCCCCCGCCGGTGACGAGGGCGACCAGTCCCTGCAGCGCGTCCGCGCGAAAGATGCTCATGCCGCCACGATGCCCGGTTTCCGCCCGCCGCGGCACCGCCGCCGCCGTGAGCCGGACCACATCGCCGCCTGCGGATGCCCCATCGAACATGCCCACTCGGACATGCCCTCTTCGACATGCCCCGAAGGACATGCCCTCGCGGCCACCCGCTCCGGCCTCAGGCCACCGCCATCTCGACCGCGCGCTTGATGTTGACGCTGACGAGCTTGGACACGCCGCGGGTCTCCATCGTCACCCCGTACAGGCGGTCGGCGATCTCCATCGTCCGCTTGTTGTGGGTGATGATGATGAACTGGGTGTTCTGCGCCATCTCCTGGACCATCGCGCCGAAGCGGCCGACGTTGGCCTCGTCGAGCGGCGCGTCGACCTCGTCGAGGAGGCAGAACGGGCTCGGCTTGATGAGGAAGATGGCGAAGATCAGGCTGACCGCGGTGAGCGCCTTCTCGCCGCCGGACAGCAGCTCGAGGTTGCGGACCTGCTTGCCGGGCGGCTGGGCCTGGATCTCGACGCCGGTGCCGAGCAGGTCGCTGGCGTCGGTCAGCTTGAGCAGGGCCTGGCCGCCGTTGAACAGCCGCGGGAACACCGTCTGGAAGCGCTCGTTGATCTCCTTGAACGTCTCGAGGAAGCGCTCGCGCGTGGTCTTGTTGATCTTGTCGATCGCCTCCTGCAGCTGGGCGATCGCCGACTCGAGGTCGCGCTTCTGCGTCGACAGGTACTCGCAGCGGCTCGAGACCTCCTCGTACTCCTCGATCGCCGTCAGGTTGACCTCGCCCATGCGCGCCAGCACGCGCTTGAGCTCCTGCTGGCGCGCCGAGGAGTCGGGCCCGGCCAGCGGGCGGTCGTGGAAGTCGCACAGCGACAGCTCGAGCTCGGCGTCGAAGCGCTCGCGGATGTCGGCGCTCAGGTGCTGCGCCTCCATGCGCTGCTCCTTGAGCACGCTCTCGACCTCGGCCAGGCGCTCTCGCTGCTCGTCGAGGCCGTTGCGCAGCTTGCGGACCGACAGGTCGAGCTCGTCGGTGGCCATGCGGACCGCGTCGTGGGCCTCGCGCGCCGCCTGCAGCGTCGCGGTCGCGGTGCGGTGAGCCTCGAGCTGCTGCTCGCGCTCGGCCTCGGCCGCCTGCAGCGCCTCCTCGAGCGCCGCGATCTTGGCCTCGCCCTCGACCTGCGCCTGTCCGAGCCGCTGCAGGCGCTCGTCCTCGGCCGCGACCTGACGCGACAGGCGGGCCTCGGCCGCGGTCAGCGCCCCGAGCTGCTGCTGGAAGCGCGCCAGCGCCACCTTCGCCTCGGTCAGCATCTCCGCGACCTGCGCCTGCTGCTCGCGCAGCATCTCGATGCGCGCCTCGGCGTCGACGATCGTCTGCTGCAGCCCCGGCAGCTCCTCGCGCACCTGCCCGAGCTCCTCCGTCAGGCGCGCCCGCTCCTCCTCGCGGCCGCCGAGCGACGCCTGCAGCTTGTTCCGCTCGCGCGTCAGCTGCTCCACGCGCTGGCCGAGCTGCTGGATCTCCCGCTGCAGCCGGCTGACCTCCTGCACGCGCGACAGCCGGACCCTCTCCGACTCGAGCAGCTCCGCCTCGCTCATCTCGCGCTCGGCCTCGATCTGGCTCTGGCGCTCGACCAGCACCTGGACCTGCTCGTACGCCACCGAGACCTCGGCCTCGCGCGTGGTCACCTGCTCGTGCAGCTCGCGGATCTCCCGCTTCTGCTGCAGCAGCGCCGAGTCGAGCCCCTGCGCCGAGCCGCCGATCACCACCCCCGAGGGCTCGACGCGGTCGCCGGCCAGGGTCACGAGCGGCGCGGTCGCCCCGGCCTGCCACAGCTCGAGCGCCTGCGGCAGGTCCTCGACCACCACGGTGTCGCCGAGCAGCGCGCGCGCCAGCGGCCGCAGCTCGGCGGGCACCTCGATCGCGTCCACCAGGCGGCCGACGACGCCTGTCCGCTGGAGCATGTCCTCGAGGCCAGGGCCGTAAACACCTGCATCTTCGGACATGCCCTCAGCGCCATGCTCCGAGCGGCGCGGCCGGCACTCGCGCGGCAGGAACGAGGTGCGGCCCTCCTGCTTGGCCTTGAGCAGCGAGACCGCGGCCGCGCTGGCGCGCACGCCGTCGACCACCACGCCCTGCAGGCGGTCGCCGAGCACCGCCGACAGCGCCGGCTCGAACTTGGCGGGCGCGGCCAGGTGGTCGGCGAGGATGCCGAGGATCGCGCCGCCGGCCTCGGCGCCGATGAGGTCGCGGTTCTGGATCACCGTCTGCACGCCGCTGGCGCAGCCGCGGTAGCGCTTCTGGATCTCCTCGAGCGACTGCACCCGCGACTGCACCCGCTGCATCTGCGCGCGGGCGGCGTCGTGGGACTGCTCGGCCGACTTGATCTGGCCCTTGAGCGCCTGCTTCTCGCGATCACCGAACGCGCGACGCTCCTGCAGCGCCGCGACCCGCTCGACCGCCACCTCGCGGGCGGACTCCGCCACCTCGAGGTCGGCGCGGTCGCGCTCGAGCTGGATCCCCAGCAGCTCCGTCTCCTGGGTCAGGGCCGCGATCCGCTGCTCGAGGTCGGACAGGCCCTCGGCGCGCGCCTGCAACTGGGCCGACGCGGTCGCCTCGCGCTGCTGCAGGCGGTTCAGCTGCGAGCGCGCGCGCTCGAACTCGGACACCTCGCCGCGCAGCCGCGCCGCCAGGCCGTCGTGCTCTTCTTGTAGGCGTGCCGCGACCTCGGCGTGGCCCTCGTCGGCGCCGTCGCGCAGCTCCGCGAGCTGGGTCGTGACCTGCTCGAGCTCGCCGCGCAGCGCCGTCAGCGAGCGCTCGGCCGCGGCGGCCTCGGCGCGCGCCTGCGTGACCGCCGTGCGCGCCCCCTCTTGCTCGCGCCGGCGGAACTGGCCCTCGCTCTCGGCCAGCTTGATGCGGTTGTCGAGGTCGAACACCGTGGTCTGGGCCGCGCGCAGCTCCTGCTCGCGCTGCAGCAGCTCGGTCCGCTGGGCCTCGCCGCGCGCGTCGGCGGCCGCCAGGTTCGCGCGCATGTCGTCGACCTGCACCCCGAGCTCGCCGCGCCGGACCTCGAGCACGCGGCGCGTCGCCTCGAGCTCGAGGAAGCGGTGGCTGGCGATCCACAGGTCGAGGTCGCGCAGCTCGGCGCGGTAGCGCTTGTAGCGCTCGGCCTTCTGCGCCTGCCGACGCAGGTTGCCGACCCGCGCCTCGAGCTCCGACAGCACGTCGGACACGCGCAGCAGGTTCTGCTGCGTCTGCTCGATCTTCTTCTCCGCGGCCTGCTTCTGCGCCTTGAAGCGGGTGATGCCGGCGGCCTCGTCGATGATGTAGCGCCGCTCCTCGGCCTTCGAGCTGACGATCCGGCCGACCTGGCCCTGCTCGATGATCGAGTAGCCGCGCGTGCCCGCGCCGGTGCCGGCCATCAGCTCCTGGATGTCGCGCAGGCGGCACGGCACCTTGTTGATGAGGTACTCGCTGGTGCCGTCGCGGAACAGCCGGCGCGTGACCGCGATCTCGGCGAAGTTGAGGTAGGCGGCCGGGACCTGCCCGTTGTTCTGGAAGGTCAGCGTCACCTCGGCCGCGTTGCCCGGGCCGCGCGTCGAGCAACCGGCGAAGATCACGTCGGCCATGCCCTGACCGCGCAGGTGCTTGGCCCGCTGCTCGCCGAGGCACCAGCGCATCGCGTCGACGACGTTCGACTTGCCGCAGCCGTTGGGCCCGAGGATCGCCGTCACGTGGTCGTCGACGTGGATGACCTCGCGGTCGGCGAAGGACTTGAACCCGTTGACCTCGATCTTCTTGATTCGCATCGAACGGCGCGCGCAAAAAAACGCTGGCGTCCGCGAGATAGCACCACCCGCCGCCCCGGAAAAGCCCGCCGTGACGATCTCCCGGAGAAGCGATCCCGGGCGGTGACGCGGGCCGCCCCCGACCCGCCGGCGCCCGCGGCCCGCGCCCCCGAGATCTCGCAGATCTCGCATCCCTGCGCCCGAACCCTTCAGGATCGGCGCCGGCTGTGCTACCGCTGCAGTGGCCGTCGCCGATGACCTCGACCGAGATCTACCTGCTCCTCGCCATCCTCGGCGCGCTCGTCGTCACCGGCGGCGTCGTCTACGCGCGTCGCCGCGCCCTCCCGCCCGGGAAGACGCCGCCCTCGCTGACCGAAGCGCCGTCCGACCGGGCCCTCGCGTCCGGTGCCGGACGCCGCGCCGAGGTCCCGGTCCGCCCGCTCACGCCGGAGGAGCTCGCCCGCGCCGCCGAACAGGAGCGCTACGTCGCCGGCCTCGCGCGCACCCGCGGCGGCTTCGTCGCCAAGCTCGCGCGCCTGTTCAGCGGCCGTCCCCGCGTCAGCGCCGAGCTCCGCGACGAGGTCGAGACCGTCCTCTTCACCGCCGACATCGGCGCCAAGGCGGCGCAGAAGCTCCTCGACCAGGTCACCGACCTGCTCGACAAGAGCGACGTCGCCGACGCCGACAAGGTGTGGGCGGTCATCCGCACCGCCGCGCGGCAGATCCTGACCGTCCCCGCCGCCCCGCTCGACTACAGCCCGAACCCGCCGCCCTACGTGCTGCTGATGATCGGCGTCAACGGCGTCGGCAAGACCACCACCCTGGGCAAGCTGGCCGCCTTCCACAAGGCGGCCGGGCGCCGCGTGCTGCTGGTCGCGGGCGACACCTTCCGCGCCGCCGCTGGCGAGCAGCTCGAGATCTGGGCCCGCCGCGTCGGCTGCGAGATCCACCTCGGCAAGGAAGGCGCCGATCCCTCGAGCGTGATCCACGACGGCATCTACCGCGGCGCCCGCGAGGGCTTCGACGTCGTCCTCTGCGACACCGCGGGCCGGCTCCACACCAAAAAGGAGCTGATGGACGAGTTGCAGAAGATCCGCCGCTCGTGCGCCAAGGCGCTCGCCCGCGCCCGCGGCGTCGGCGAGGCGGAGGTCCGCGGCCCGCACGACACCTTCCTCGTGCTCGACGCCACCATCGGCCAGAACGCGCTGGCGCAGGCGGTCCTGTTCAAGGAGACGATGGACTTCACCGGCCTCGTCCTGACCAAGCTCGACGGCACGGCCAAGGGCGGCGTGGTCCTCGGCGTGTGCGACGAGCTCGCGTTCCGGTCCGCTTCATCGGCATCGGCGAGAAGGTCGACGACCTGCGCCCGTTCGACCCCGACGCCTTCGTCGAGGCCATGTTCGGCGACCTGAACGACGCCAAGGCGTGAGTGGCACTTTCTACGACCATGCGCCGTGTTTGATTTTGCGCGTCGTAGAAGTCACCTGGTCATGAGGGTGGCCGAACCCACGGCCCGGAGATCGTCTTGCACAACTTCGCGGGGCGGCCGGCGGGCGCGTGTCGGGGCCTCACCTGCGAATTTGCGGCCCTGGGGCCTACGCACCGCCCTGCGTGCCTTTGCTCCAAACAGCGCCCGCACTCAAACAGCGCTTGTCCTGTTGTGACCTAGTGGTTGGCTGTGATACCGTCCGACACCCCTAAACCGGTGTCTATGGCTTCGGTTGTCGGGTGCCCTCTGGGCCTGATGATTTTCTACCCCAGCTCTGCGATTCTGCTTCCCACGGCCTCCGGGCCGACGCGCTTCCCGGCCCTTCCGGCCACTTGAATACCTGCCTCCCCCGGCCCTGCAGGGCCTCTCCACAGGCCCCTGGGCCTGACCTCCGAGATACCCACGTGCCAGTCGACCTTGAGGTGAGCATGCGACGTTCTTTGACCGGCTCGGCTGTTCTCCTGGCAGCCTGGGCCTTCACTGCTCCTGGAACCGCCGCCGCGGCCGTCGCGGCACCCGCCCCCCCTGCTGCGCCCGCACCTGCGGCGCCGGCCGACGACGACACCATCGTCCTCGACGAGGCCGAGGGCGAGGCGCCGGCCAAGCCCGCGGGCGACGCGAAGGCTGGTGGTGAAGCCGGAGTCTCGACCGACCTGTTCGGCGACGAGAAGAAGAAGGCGCCCGTCACGGGCGAGGCCGGCAAGGTCAGCGCGACCTCGGAAGCCGACCAGCTGAAGCAGGACAAGGCGTTCATCACCGTCGTGCAGCGCCAGCGCTTCCTCAAGAAGAAGCGCTTCGAGCTGCAGCCGCAGATCGGCATCACGGTCAACGATCCCTTCGTCCGCCACTACACCGTCGGCGCCGAGCTCAACTACTGGATCACCAACCGCATGGCGGTCGGTATCACGGGCACGGCCTTCTTCGGCAACAAGACCTCGCGGTACACCAACATCCGCTTCCAGGAGAGCGTGCTGTTGACCGCGAACAAGACGCTCTGGCAGGCCAGCGTCAACTTCCTGTACAACCCGTTCTACGGCAAGATCGCGGTGTTCAACCGCGCCCTGATGCACTGGGAGTCGTACGTCCAGGTCGGCGGCGGCGCGATCCAGACCCAGGTGATTCCGCGTTACGAGGCGATCCACGAGCCGTTCCGGCACCTCACCGGCCAGGGCAACTTCGCCATCGGCGCCCGCTTCTACGGCCCGCGCGTCGACTGGATCTCGGTGAACTTCGGCGTCCGCACCTGGATCTACCAGGACAAGCTCGAGCCGCCGGAGCGCGGCCCGGGCCCGAACCAGCTCGACAGCCTCGACTCTGCCGACGCAGCGAAGGACGCCGCGGTCAAGAAGCTCGCCTTCAACGTGGTCTTCTTCCTGGGGCTCAGCTTCTACTTCCCCACCACCTTCCAGTACACCACCCGCCGCTAAGAGCACCTCGACATGCACCGGATTCGATCGCTCACTGTTCTGGCGGCATCCCTGGTCGCCGTCACGTTGCTTCCCGACACCGCGCACGCCAAGCGGAAGAGCCCGCTCGAGGGCAAGCCGGTCGTCGTCCGCAAGCTCGAGCTGCGCAAGCTTCGCTTCGGCATCACGCCGTTCGTCGGCATGAGCCTCTCGCAGACCTTCGTCCACAAGGGCTACGTCGGCGGCAAGCTCCACTTCGACTTCACCGACTGGATCGGCATCCAGGCCAAGTTCGCCTACGGCGTGATCAACCGCGACTCCAAGCTGCTCAAGGCGCTCAACGACGAGGCCGGCGGCCTCCCGCGCGGCGTCGATCCGAACACCGCGGAGAACATGTCGGCCGCGCCGCAGCGCCTGCTCGCCGACTTCAACAGCCCCGCGCCGCTGCTCCACGACTTCCAGTCGGGCCTCACGCGCAACAACTGGCTGGCCAGCTTCGACGTCGTGTTCAAGCCCTTCAGCGGCAAGCTGGGCCTGTTCTCGGGCATCTTCACCGAGTACGACATGTACCTTTTCGCCGGCCTCGGCCTGGCGAACTTCGGGCGCCACTACCCGAACCAGCAGTCGACCACCGAGTTGCTGGGCCTGCCCAACAACCCGGCCGACGCCGCCAACTACTGCCGCCCCACGCCCAACTCCGACCCGAACCGCGAGTGTTACCTGCACCCGGTCAAGGCCGACACGGGCATCAAGGTCGGTCCGAGCTTCGGCGGCGGCGTGAACATCTTCCTCGCCGAGTTCGCCTCGCTCAACCTCGATGTCCACGACATCATGACCTACAACAACGCGGCCGGCCTCAACGCGACCACCACGGACGTGCCGCCGAAGGTCGACAAGCAGGACGCCAACTGGAACCACAACGTGATGTTCTCGCTCGGCGTCACGTTCTACTTCCCGCCCAAGGCCAAGCGCTCGCAGCTCAAGGTCGGCGGCAAGCCGGTCACCGCGAAGTAAGCCGCTCCCGGTCGAGCCGTCGCTCGCAAGGCCCGTCAGCCCCGCTGACGGGCCTTCGTGCTTTTCGGGCCATCCCCCTCGCCCACCTCCAGGGGGCCGTGGGCGCTCAGCACCGCGGACGGGCCTTCGCGCTCTCGCGGCGCCGTCGGCACCGAGCAGGCTTCGTACTCGGCTGGAGCCTCGATGCATCGGACGCGCGCTCACCTGTCCCTCCGACCAGGCGACAGCCTTGTGATTCATGGGCGCCGGGACGGCCCGACCAGTCGCTGTCCCTTGAGTCAGCTCGCCCCGAACGCCAGCCCGTCACCGTGCGGCTCATCGACCTGTCCCTTCGACCAGCCGCCTCCACGACCGCTGGTTCGCCGAGGGGGACGACTCCCGCCTTCTCAGCACTCGTCGGCCTGCTCCATCGTCACCACCGACGTATCGTCCTCGTCGATGTCGGCGACATAGAAGCGGTGCTCGCTCACGGGGCCATCGGGACCGGGCTCTTCGAACCACACTTCGAGGCAGTTGTCGGTGAGATCCAGCTTGACCGCGCTCAGCTCGAAGTCGCCGAACTGGTCGGCGTACACGAAGTAGCCGCGGGCTCCGGAGCGGTCGTACAGGAACACTCGCGTGTCAGCCGTGGGCGCCTCGACCTCGAGGTTGCCCCGCACGTCGACGTACTGCACCGGCGCCGCCTTGAGGCTCGGCGGAGGCACCGGCACCGAGATTCCGAACTGCCCGGTGAACGGCCGGTCGGTGCGCGTCGGCAGGTGCGTGTTGCAGGCGCTCAGGACGACGAGGGCGGCGACGAGGATGGCGCGGAAGATCATGAGTCGTGGGCTCCGAGCGGCTGCGACGCACGGCGAGCGCCGCGGGTCTGCGACCACAGACTCATTGTGCAAAACTTACACCAACCCGCCAAGTTCGAGATCGCTGGACAAAACCAACTGGCTGCGCAACCCCGATGGCTGTGGCGGGGCCAATCGCCAACCCGGTTGGCAGGCCCGGCCGGCCTCCAGCAGCCCGAACCGCGTCAGCCCGAGCAGCCGTCGCGCGAGTCCGACTTCCGCCCGCCATGGCAGCCCCGGGCGATGGGCTCCCGCGCCCGGCGCAGGTCGTTCGGGTCCACTGCCACGCTCGCCGGCGGAGTCGAGCGCCTCCTCGGCTCAGTCCTCGTCCTCGCCGCCGCTCTCGAGCCGCCGCAGCTTCTTCTGCAGCCCGAACCGCGACAGCCCGAGCAGCGTCGCGGCGCGGGTCTGATTGCCGCCGGCCTGCTGCAACGCCCGGTCGATGAGCTCGCGCTCGAGCCGCTCCACTCGCGGTCGCAGGCGCAGGTCGTCCGGATCCGGCACCCCGCTCGCCGGGGCCTCGCGGATCGCCGGCGACAGGTCGTCGGGCTCGACGCGGGCCTCGCACAGCGCGACCCACCGCTGCACCTCGTTCTCGAGCTCGCGGATGTTGCCCGGCCACGCGTAGCGGGCGAGCAGCCGGATCGCCGCGGCGCTGACGGTGAGCCGGCGGCCGCGGTCGTACTTGCCCAGGAAGTGCTCGATGAGCAGCGGCAGGTCCTCGGTGCGCGCGCGCAGCGGCGGCAGCTCGACCTTCACCACCCGAACCCGGTACAGCAGGTCCTTGCGGAACTGCCCGGCCGCGACCATCGCGTCGAGATCGCGGTTGCTGGCCGCGATCACCCGCACGTCGATCTTGCGCACCGTGGTGTCGCCGACCCGCCGGACCTCGCCCTCCTGCAGCACGCGCAGCAGCTTGGTCTGCATCGCCGGGCTCATCTCGCCGATCTCGTCGAGGAACAGCGAGCCGCCGTCGGCCGCCTCGAACAGCCCCGGCGTGGCCCGCTGCGCCCCCGTGAACGCGCCCTTGGCGTGGCCGAACAGCACGCTCTCGAGCAGCGTCTCCGGGATCGCCCCGCAGTTCTCGGCCACGAAGGGCCGGGCCCGCCGCGCTCCGCCGTCGTGGATCGCCCGCGCCACCAGCTCCTTGCCGGTGCCGCTCTCGCCGTAGATGACGACCGGCACGTCGCTGTCGGCCAGGCGGTCGACCAGGCGGAACACGGCCTGGATCGAACCTGTCCCTCCGACCATGTTGCGGTAGCCGCGTCGCTCCGGCGTGCGAGCGGCCTCGCGCAGGCCGCGGACCTCGAGCTCACGCTCCTCGAGCAGCGCCGCCAGCTCGCGCCCGCGCTCCGCCAGCGCCGCCACCGCCCCGCGATGCGCGATCGCCAGCGCCGCCAGCTCGGCGTACTCCTCGAGCCGCGCCAGGTCGGCCTCGCCCCAGGCCCCGCGGCGCAGCCGGTGGTCGACGTAGAGCGCCCCGAGCAGCGCCCCGCGATGGACCAAGGGCACCGCCAGCACGCTGCGCAGGTTGAGGTGGCTGATCGAGCGCGACTGCCCGAAGCGGTCGTCGGTGATCGCGTCGACGCTGAGGATCGGCGTGCCCTCGGCGAGCACGCGATCGAGGACCGAGCGCGAGAACGTGCCGCCCGCCCCGCCCGCGAGCTCCCGCGCGACCAGGGTCGGCGCCGCTGCCTCGCCGCTGCGACTCGGCGGCGACGGCAGCACCGCGATCGCCCCGCGCTCCGCGTCGCACAGCTCCATCGCCGCGTCGACCACCTGCGCCAGCAGGCGCTCGAGGTCGTCCTCGCGGACCAGCCGCCGGTACATCCGCAGCAGCTGGCCGGCCTCGCCGCTGCGCCGGGCCTCCGGAGGCGGAGGCTCGTCGGGCGGCGGCTCACCTGTACTTTCGGGCAGGTCACTGACCAGCGCGGCGACTGCCGCGCGATCGCCGGACTCCGCGAGCAGGGCCGCGCGGGCGCTGGGCTTGTCGAGGTCGGGGATCTTGCTCATCAGAACCTCCCATGTGCGCGCGGCACGTCTGGCGAGCGCCGGCCGGCGCGGGTCGCTCGGGCCCAGGATAGCGTGAAGGACATGGTCGTAGTGCCAGGCCAGCTCGAGGCGCCCGCGCGCCGCGAGCTCTTCGGGTCGCGGCAGCTCGGCCAGGGCACGGCACGCGCGGGCGAGCTCGCCGGGCACGCCGCCGGCCCCCGCCAGCACGCGCTCGAGCGCGGCCGCGACCTGCAGCTCCTCGTCGCCGTCGGCGAGGCCGCGCTCGGCCGCCGCCAGCAGCTCGGCCGCTCGCGCCGGTTGTCCGCTGCGCCGCGCCGCCGCGGCCGCGCGCAGCATCGCCTCGCCGGCGTCGCGCGTCGCCCCGGCGCGCTGCAGGGCCTCGGCCGCCGCCGCGAACGCGTGCGCCACCGCGGCGTCGCTGCCCTGCCCGCGCAGCCGCTCGCCCCACACCAGCTCCGCCTGCACCCGCTCGAGCCGCGCCTGCGCCAGCGACCCCGCCGTCCCGCTCAACGTCTGCGCCAGCAGCACGTGCAGCCGCACCGCCTCGGCCTGCGCGCCGGCTCGCACCAGCAGCTGCACGAGGTTCTCGGCCAGCTCCGGCAGCGCCTGCACGCGTCCGAGCGCGAGGTAGCCGCGCAGCGCCTGGCGCCCGTGCTCGAGCCCGCGACCGAGCTCGCCGCTGAGGATCGCCAGCGCCGCCAGGTTGGCCGCCAGCAGCGTGCGCCCGATCGCCTCGCCCGCCCGCTCGAAACCCGCGGCCGCCCGCTCGTAGGCCGCCTCCGCGTGTCCGAGCTGTCCGCGCAGGTGCGCCAGGTTGCCGCGCACCTGATCGATCCGCGCCTGCAGTCCCGGGTGGCCAGCGGCGGCCTCGAGCCGCGCCTCCGCGCGCGCCAGCCAGTCTTCCGCGCGGTCCTCGGCGCCGCCGTAGATCGCCGCCAGCGCCGCCCACAGCCACGCCTCCGCGGCCCCCGGTCCGCTCGCCGCCAGCGCGACGCACCGCCTGTCCTCACGGGCATGCTCGAAGAGACCTGCTCCTTGGGTCAGGCTATCTGACTGACTCGCAGCTCCCGCCGCCGACGCATCTCTCGCGCTCGCACCGCGGCGCGCGGGCCGGCTCTTCTTCGGACGCGCAGAGCGCACGCTCTCACCGGCACCTGTCCCGTCGACCCTTTCGCCGACCGTCTCCTTCTCGTCCGCCGACGCAACGGTCCTCTGCGTCGCAGCCACGCCCGTCCCCTTCTCATCCGCCGACGCGCCCGTCCTCTCCGTCCCAGCCGCGCCCGTCCTCTCCGTCGCCGACGCGCCTGTCCCCTTCTCGTCCGCCGACACGCCCGTCCTCTCCGTCCCAGCCGCGCCCGTCCTCTCCGTCCCAGCCGCGCCCGTCCTCTCCGTCCCAGCCGCGCCCGCCGCTTCAGCCCTGGCCGTGACGCCCTCCGCCTCGACATGCCCCTCGAGACATGTCCCCTTCGCCATCTCCGTCGACGCCAGCGCCTCCGCCTCGAGCACTGCCTCGCTCGCGCGTCCGAGGTCGGTCAGAGCGCGCCAGCGCAGCCCGAGCCCGGTCGCGCGCAGGTCGTCGGACAGCTCCGGCTCGGCGAGCAGCGCATCGAGGCGGACCAGCGCCTCTCCGGCCCGCCCCGTCTGCTCGAGCGCCCGCGCGGCCACCAGAGCGCAGCGGGGCCCGCCGCCGGTGGCCAGCGTCAGCGCCCGACCGGCCTGCCCGGCCCGCAGCAGCGCCGCCGCCAGCTTGGCCCGGGACGCGTCCGGCAGCCCTGCGTCGATCCGCTCGAGCAGGCGCGGCAACGCCGGATCGCGCTCCCACGCTCCCCCGGTCTCCGGGCACGCCGCCAGCCAGCGCGACACCGCCGCCGGCGACTCCGCGTCGACCGCCAGCGCCAGCGTCACGCTCCTCGCTGTCCCTCCGGACATGTTCTCTTCGCCATGTCCTTCGCGCCCTGTCGGATCTTCCAGCTCGGCGAGCCGCTCGCGCGCCAGCTCGCGCAGTCGCGGCCCGAACGCCCGCCGCGCCGCCGCCAGGGCCCAGCCGAGCGGCACCCCGCCGGGCGCGAACAGGTGCGCCGCCTGCAGGCCCGCGCCCGTGGCGACCGCCGCCTCGCGGCCCTCCGCGGTCCAGGCCGCCTCGAGCACCAGGCGGGCCCGACCGGCGTCGAGCGCTCCCCGGGCCGTCGCCGCGGCCCCGGCGATCCCCTCCGGCGTCGGCCTGACCAGCATCGCCCGCGCGCTGGCCTCGATCGCCTCCACCGTCGCCCCAGGCCAGCCGCCCGTGGCCGCCCGCAGCGCCTCGGCCCAGCCCGCGCGCTCCTCCGGCGGGTCGAGCACCGGCTGCAGCGCCTGCAGCAGCTCGGCCTCGGTCCACGGCCGCAGCTCCAGCACCGCGATCGGCGGCTCGCCGCGCCCGGCCGCCTCCGCCCCCGCGCGGGCCAGCGCCGCCCCGAGCGCCGGCGACACCGGCACGATCAGCGTCGTCCGGGCCATCGCCGCCGCCGCCGCCAGGACCGCCGCCCTGCGCCTTGCGACATGTCCTTCGTCACCGGTCTCTTCGGCCAGGTCACCCGGCCACTGCGGCGCCTCGGGCAGCCCGAACACGACCTCCTCGGCCCCGGCGATCCACGCCTCGATCCACCCCGCGGCCGGGACCTGCAGCGCCGCCCCGAGCCGCTCCGCCGGGCACAGCCGCGCCGGCGGTCCCTCGGCCTGGGCCTGCAGCGTGGCCACCAGCTCCTCGACCACGCGCCGCCGGCCCGCCCCCGGCGGCCCCGCCACCGCGACCAGCCGGGCCCGCGGCGCCGGCAGCAGCATCGCCAGCGCCGGCGCCAGCGACGTGCCCGCGTACGGCCAGCGCGCCGGCAGCCACCACGTCGGGCCTGCCCCCGAGGACATGCCCTCTTGACCATGTCCCTCGCGACATGTCTCGAGAAGCTCCTGCAACCGCGCCAGCACCAGCCGCAGGTCGACCAGGCGGCGCGCCCCGTCGAGCGCCAGCAGGCGGCGCAGCAGCGCCAGCAATTCCTCCGGCACCGCCGCGCCCGCGGCCAGCTCGGCCAGCCGGGCGTCGACCGCCCGCTCCCCGCGGCGCAGCGCGTCGACCAGCCCCTCCGGACGGGCCCACGGCGCCGCCCCGAACAGGCGGAAGCACAACAGGCACCCGAGCGCGAACACGTCCGCGGCCGGGCCTCCGCCGCCCGCCAGCGCCTCGGGGGCGAGGAAGCCCGGCGTCCCGCAGCCGAGGCAGCCGACCTGGCCGAAATCGGTGAGCACCACCCCGCCCTCGCCCGCGAGCACGTTGCCGGGGCTCACGTCGCCGTGGTGCGTGCCGGCCTCGTGGATCGCCCGCAACGCGTGGGCCACCGCGATCGCCTCGGCCAGCGCCTCGCTCGCCGCCACTGGCCCGGGCTGCAGCGGCGCGCCGTCGATCCACCCGGTCACCAGCCAGGCGCCGCCACCTGTCTCTTGGAGCAGCTCGAGCGCCGCCGGCAGGTGCGGCGAGCTGACCCGCCGCAGCACGCGGAAGGCCTGGCGCACCTGCCCGACGCGCTCCGGGGGCACTCGCTTGAGGGCGACGCGGCGGCCGCCGGCGTCGGCGTCGAGCGCCGTCCACGTCCCGCCCTCGGCGCCCTCGCCGAGCCGCGCGACCGCGACGAACCGAGGCGGGAGGCCGAAGGCGAGGTCGCGCTCCGCACCGCCCACGGCGCCCTCCGTCACGGCCCCGTGAAGCGGTCCGAGGCGTCGCTGTCGGCCGCGACGAAGCTGCCCGAGTCGGCCGACACGCGCGACGCCTCGACCGACGTCGTCACCGACTGCGTCGCCGGGACCACGTCGCCCGACGTGCTCGGCCCGTGGTGGAAGCGCGACCGGCGGAACGCGAACAGGAACAGCGTCTGCAGCATGCTCGCCACCGGCGCGGCCAGCAGCGCGCCGGTCAGCCCGTACACGTGTTCACCGGCCAGCAGCGCGAAGATCACCACGACCGGGTGCATGTGCGCCGCGTCGCCGATGATCTTCGGGTTGAAGACGTTGGCCTCGAGCAGGTGGATGCCGGCGATCCACGCCAGCATCAGCAGCGGCGGCCCGAACGCCAGCCCGTTCTCGTTCGACACCAGCGCGACCAGCAGGATCGGGATCGACGAGATGATGGTGCCGAAGATCGGCACCAGGCTGAACGCCGCCGCCACCACCGCCAGCAGGAAGCTGTACTTGATGTCGAAGATGACGAGGCCGATGTAGGTCAGCACGCCGTTGACCAGGCAGATCAGCAGCTGGCCGCGGATGACCCCGGCGAGGCCGACGTCGAGCAGCCCCATGATCTCGTCGTACGTGCGGCGGTGCTGGATCGGCACCATCGCCCGCACGAAGCCCGTCACCCGCTGCGGGTTGACGAGGATGAACGCCGCGAGCATCAGCGTGATCGTGAAGTTGGTCAGGAAGGTCGTGACGCCGCTGACCAGGCTGCGGAGAAAGCCGGCGATCTGGCCGGTGTACTCGGTGCCCTTCGACATCACCAGCTTGCGCAGGGTGTCGGTCAGCTTCTTCTCTTCGGTCGAGCTCGGGGCCGCGATCGTGTAGCGGCCGTCGCCGGCGTCGGAGACGTGGAGGCGCGCGCCTTCGAGGCTGATCGACCACGAGCCGTCGCGGTTCGGCTTGGCCAGCAGCTCCGAGGGCTTCGGCGGCTCGACCGGCACCGTCGCCAGCGCCGCCTCGTCGAGCTGGTGGAGCGTGCCGAGCGAGCCGTCGACCCACCGCGACGCCTGCGGCAGCACGTTCTGGTCGAGGTACTCGATCGCCGCCGGCGCCGTGTCGCGCAGGCGCGAGAAGTCCGCCACCAGCGCCGGCAAGAACAGCGTCAGGAAGGCCGTCATCAGCCCGAACAGCGACAGATAGACGAGGATGACCGAAAGGACACGTCCGAGCCGGACCTGCATCCGGTTGATCACCGGCGCCATCAGGTACGCCAGGGCGAACGCGAACACGAACGGGACCATCACCTCGCGGAAGACGATGGCCAGCAGCACCGGGAACAGCAGGAAGCCCCACAGCCGCAGGAACTGACCGATCGACGCGAGGAACTCGCGCCGGCGCGACGGCACGGGTTCGGTCATGGACGGCTCCTGCCGGGCTCGCCGCGGCGCGGGCCCAGGTCTTCGACTGCGACGGCGCAGTCCCAGGCCCCGCAGCTGCAGCGGAAGCCGAACCTGGCCATCGGCGCGGCACATTGCCGGCACACGAGCATGGGGGGCGTGATGTCTTTCATCGCGGCGTCGCGGACCGAGGCGTCGAGGGTCGCGTCGCGCGGCCCCTGAGCGAGGCGCAAGCGTATCAGTCCGAGCGCCGCCGCGGGGGAGCGGGACGCGACCCGGGCGAGCGCCTGGGCCGCCTGGTCCGGGTCGCGCCTGGCTACGCGCTCGGCCAGCGCCGCCACGAGGCTGCTGGCGTTCGCCGTGCGCAAGCTCGCCTGCATGCGCTCGAGCAGGTCGTCCTGGGCGCCCTCCTCCATCGCCCACGACCAGGCCTCGGCCGTCAGCGCGTGCG
Source organism: Nannocystis pusilla (assembly GCF_026626665.1). Classification (GTDB taxonomy): domain Bacteria; phylum Myxococcota_A; class Polyangia; order Nannocystales; family Nannocystaceae; genus Nannocystis; species Nannocystis pusilla. The sequence continues at coordinate 1,821,026 of NZ_JAPNKE010000002.1, read as the reverse complement.
CACCTGCGGGCGCCAGCTCCCAAGCCCGCTGCCAGGCCTCGAGCGCCTCCTCGCGGGCCCCCGCGGCCGCGGCGACGCGGGCTCGCGCGGTCCACACGTGGCCGCTGTCGGGCGCCAGCTCGAGCGCGCGCTCGACCAGCTTGCGCGCCTTGAAGGGATCGCCCTCGTGCAGGGCCGCGAGCGCCTGCCCGGCGACCGCGTGGCCGCGACCGATCCGCGATTGCCTGCGCCGACGCGCCGGGGCCAGCTTCTCGTGGCGCTCCCACGCCGCCGCCGCGCGCTCCCACGCGCCCGCTTGCTCGAGCGCCTGCGCCAGCGACTCGAGCGTCGCCACCGAGCGCGGCGCCAGGCTGATCGCCCGCGTCAGCGCCCCGACGGCCGCCTGCTCGTTGCCCTGAGCCAGCAGATCGCGCCCGAGGCCGACCAGGCCGGCGACCCGCAGCTCGGGCGCCAGCTCGGCCGACGCCAGGACCGTGCGGTGCAGCGCCTTGGCCCGCTCGACGCGGCCGCGGCGGCGGTCGAGCGCGGCCAGGGCGAGGAACACGGTCGCGTCGTTCGGCTCGACCTCGGCGATCCGCTCGAGCTCTTCGGCCACGTTCTCGACGTCGCCTTCGGCGAGCTCGTGGACCACGTGGCCGCGGCGGGCCAGCCGCTCGATCGCCTCGCGTCGCGGCGCCAGCCGCCACCAGGCCAGGGCTGCCCCGATTCCGCCGCCGGCCAGCGCGGCGGCCACGAGCGCCAGCAGTTCGCTCACCCGACGTCTCCTTCGCGCCTCGTCGGCGAGCCCGGCCAGACCCGCGTCGCCGCCATGCTCTGGGCCGACGCGCCGAGCATCACCGGCCGGCGCGTGTCGCTGAGATGGGCCTCGCGGGCCAGCAATTCGTCCTCGTCCTCCTGTCGCAGGGGCAAGGTGCGGAGCTCGAGCACCTCGCGCTCGAGCTCGCGGGTACGCCGTTGCGCGATCGCCGCGGCACGGATTCGGAACGGCGCCCGGATGGCCGCCACGGCCAGGAGCGCCGCGGTGACGACCCAACCGGCCATCAGCGCCGCCGAGTGGACCTCGAAGCGGCGGCGGACGAGCGACGGGGAAAGATCGGCGGCCGGCAGGTAGAGCACCACCTCGACCCATCCGGTGTTCGCTCCCAGCGTGACGATCGTCCACACGAGGCCCAGCGCGAGCAGGATGAGGCTGACCAGGAGGTAGACTTTGCCCAGCAGGGACACTTTGATGCGGCGGATGATAACAGGCGGTGTATAGTCCCGGCCATGGGAAACCCCGCCGCGTCCTTTTTCGCCTTCGGCACAGGGATCCTCCGCCGCGGATGCCTCGCCGGGCTCGCGATCGGCGCCTTCGTGGGCGCCTGCGCCAATACCGACCAGAACCTCGAGCGGCAGCGGCTCCTCGAGGAGCTCAACTCGGCCGGTAGCAAGCCTGCGCAGTGCAAGCCGAAGATCCTCGAGTCCTGCTACGACGGCCCGCAGGGCACCTCGGGCCGCGGCCTCTGCAAGGACGGCACGCGCACCTGCAGCGACGACGCGGTCTGGGGCGCGTGCTCCGGGCAGGTGACCCCGGTCAAGGAGCTCTGCAACCGCAAGGACGACGATTGCGACGGCATCGTCGACAACGACTTCGAGCGCGAGGGTGCCACCTGCACGATCGGCAAGGGCGAGTGCAAGTCCTCCGGCGTCTGGAAGTGCAACGCCGACGGCAAGGGCGCCACGTGTGACGCCCCGCAGCCCTCGATCAAGGCCGAGGTGTGCGACGGCCTCGACAACGACTGCGACGACAAGATCGACGAGGACGTCCCGGGCACCGGCGTCGCCTGCCAGACCGGCAAGGTCGGCGTGTGCGCCCCGGGCGTGATGCAGTGCCTCGGCGGCCGCGTCCAGTGCGTGGCCAATGTCCAGCCGAGCCAGGAGATCTGCAACAACCTCGACGACGACTGCAACAACGTCGTCGACGACCGCTGCCTCACCGCCGAAGAGGCCGCGAAGCTCAAGAACAAGTAACCGCCCCCCGCGGCCTCTGACGGCGCGGCGCCCTCCGGGCCCGCGCCGTTCTCGTATGCGCTTTCGGGCATGTCCTCGCGGACAGAAATCTCAGGACATGTCCCGACGTTTCGTCCGCCGCGCGAGCACCGGCCCGTGCACGAGACGCCTCGTCTCTCCTCCGGCCGAGCGCCTCTGCTCGCCAGATGCGGGCCGCCCCGCTCACCTGCCGCGAACTTCCAAGACCTGCCCGCAAGAACAGCCGAAGGCCTGCACGCAGCGCTCGTGCAGGCCCTCGCCCTCTACCCTCGTGCTCGCCGGCCGCGAGCGCGCGCCGCTACTTCGCGTACTTGACCGAGCAGCCCCACGCGCGCGTGTCGGCCTGCGCGATCGGCTTGCCGGCCAGCACGGCCGCCAGCGCGTCCTCGAACAGGGCCACGCGGGTGCCGCCCTCCGGCTCGTTCATCGGCGCGTTGTCGAGGCCGCCGCGGTAGACCAGCGCCCCCTCGGCGTCGACGATGTACATGTGCGGCGTGTTGGTGGCCCCGTACGCGTGGCCGACCGCGCCTGTCTCGTCGAGCAGGATCGGGTGGGCCAGCGACCAGTTCTTCGCCGCCGCCTGGTTGGCCTCCGCGCCGTGGCCCTGCTTGCCGGGCGCGCCGGAGTTGATCGCCAGCCACGTGACCGTCGGCGTCGCCGCCGTCGTCTTGGCCGCGAGGTCCTTGAGCGGGCCGGCGTCGTGCGCCGCCTTGACGAACGGGCACTCGGGGTTGAACCACTCGAGCACCACGGTCTTGCCGCGCAGGTCGGACAGCTTGATCGTCTTGCCGTCGGCGGTGGGCAGCGTGAAGTCGGGTGCGGGCTTGCCGATCGCCGCCACCGCGGCCGGGTCGACGAGAGGATTCGCCGGCGGCGCCGGCGTCGGTGTCGCCGCCTTCGCCTCGCCGTCGGCGGGAGGCGTCTTGGTCGGCGTTCCGGCGGCAGCGGGCGGCTTGGCGCCGTCACAGGCGGTCAGAGCGAGGGCGAGGGCGAGCAAGGTTCGCGGGGTCACGGCAGGCTCCTGGGTGCGCTTTTGCGTATCCTGGCCGGGTGTACCACCGATCGCTCGACCTGTCACACCCGCCGGTCTGGACCGTCGACGACGTGCTCACGACCCACGAGTGCGCCGCGCTGATCGATCGCATCGAGGCGCTCGGTCCGGTGCGCGCCCCGGTCACCATGCTGCGCGCCCCGGTGCTGCGTCCCGAGCTCCGCACCAACAAGCGCGTCATCCTCGACGACCCCGAGCTCGCCGCCCTGCTGTTCGAACGGGCCCGGTCCGCGGTGCCGCCGCAGATCGGCGCCATGACCGTCCTCGGCGTCCACGAGCGCCTCCGCTGCTACCGCTACGACCCCGGCGAGCGGTTCGCCCCGCACTTCGACGGCGCCTGCGTCCGCGCCGAGGACGAGCGCAGCCTGCTGACCTTCATGGTCTACCTCAACGAGGACTTCACCGGCGGCGAGACTCACTTCCTCCACCTCGAGCAGACCGTGGTCCCGCACACCGGCCTCGGCGTGTTGTTTCAGCACCGGCACCTGCACGAGGTCCGCGCCGTCGCCACCGGCCGCAAGTACGCAGTCCGCTGCGACATCCTCTACAAGGGACCTCGCGCCCCCGCGAGCGATCGTCCGTGTAGCCTCTCGCGGCGTCCGCCTCGACGTCACGCTGCGCCCGTTCGCTGCGCGCGCGGGTGCGGCGGCGCACTCCGCCCGGGCGTGCTAGCTTCCCGCCATGAGCAGCGCCGACGAGGATCTCCCGATCGTCAGCCGGATCGTCATCGAGGTCCGCTCCGACGGCACGCGCACGGTCGCGCGCGGCGCCGCCGAGGACCCCTCCGGCAAGGTCGGCCTCGAGGTCCGCGCCGACAGCCCCGTCGAGCTGGTCACCGCCCTCGTCAAGCTGCTCATGCAAGCACCTGCCCTTGCGACCACGTCCTTTCGGACAGGTCGCAAGCGCCAGGTCCAACCGGACAGCCTCCCCGGCGCCCCCCGCCGCGCGCCCTCGGCCCTGCCGGCCGCGCCCGCGACCTCGCCGCCCGCGTCCGCCGTCGCCTCGGCCTCGGCGAGTGAGCCGCGCGGCTCCGTTCCGAGGGTCGAGCGAGCGCCAGAAGTCTCTGGCAGCGCCGCACGAGTGAGCGACGGCCTCCCCGGCGCAGCTCTCGTCTGCGGGCCGAGCGAGCACCGGAAGTCACAAGCGGCGCCGCACGAGTGAGCGACGGCCTCCCCGGCGCACCTCACGTCTGCGGGCCGAGCGAGCGCCGGAAGTCACAAGCGCCGCATAAGTGAGCGACGGCCGCCCGGCGTCCGCGAGCCGAGCGAGCGCCAGAAGTACCACGCCGCCGCGCTGCGCGAGTCCGCGGCCGTCTCGCGTTCACGTCTGAGTGTCGAGCGAGCGCCAGAAGTACCAGGCGGCCGCGCTGCGATACGGCGAGAACGGCTCCCCGAGCGCGTCGAGCTCGCGCTGGCTCGGCGACTCCGGCAGCCCGAACGTCTGCGCGTAGCCCTTGCGGACCGCGAAGTCGCCGACCGGCCACACGTCGGGGCGGCCGAGGCGGAAGATCAGCATCATCTCCACCGTCCAGCGGCCGATCCCGCGGACCTGCGTCAGGCGCTCGATGATCGTCTCGTCGTCCATCCGCGCCAGCGCACGCAGCGTCGGGACCACACCGTCGAGTGTCTTTTGGGCCAGGTCCTTCAGGGCAGCCTGCTTGCCCGCCGACAACCCGGCCGCGCGCAGCCGCTCCGCCGGCAACGCCAGCAACGCCGCCGGCTCGGGGAACTGGCCGCCCTCGCCGAGCAGACAGGCGCGCCCGTAGATCGTCGAAGCCGCCGCGCCGGCCAGCTGCTGGAACACGATCGAGCGCGCCAGCGCCCCGTACGGGGTCGCGCCCGCGTCGCGCCGCAACGTGATCGGCCCGAGCCGATCGATCAGCCGCTTCATCGCCTTGTGACTGCGGCGCAGGTGAACCGCCGCAGCGTCGGTGTCGTAAGGGAGCGGTCGCGTCTGCGCCATCGTTCGCCTCGGCTTCACGATCTTGTACGCGCAATCGCCCGCGCGATCCATGCCCCTGCAGCGCCTCGCGCCCCGTCCGCAGGTGCGAGTCGCGGACCGACTCGCTCACGGGTCGACGGCGGCTCGCCGACGTCCCGCAGGACCGGGCCGCGCGCTGCCCGTGCATCGACCCGACGTTTGCCGGCCTTCGCTCACGGGCCCGCGCCTGTCCACAAGGACAGCTGCGCCTCGCCTCAGCGCCGGAGCGGGTCCGTGAGCGGCAGCTCGTCCGCGACCTCGCCCAGCACTTCCTCGCGCAGCTGGCCCACGAGCATGTGCGAACCGCACACCACCAGCTTCCCGCCGGCCGCCAGATGCTCCTGCCACGCCGCGTGAAACGCCCGCCCGATCCCTTCGGAGAACAGCCGCGTCTCGCCGGTCTGCAAGGGCGCCAGGTCGTAGCCGCCCGGCCCCGCCGGCACCAGCCAGATCGGCGCGCCGAGCCGCCGCAGCTGGGCCAGCATCCCCGGCGCGTCCTTGTCGGCCAGGCAGCCGAACACGATCGTCCGCCGCGGATGCGGCTGTCCTTCGAGCCAGGTCACGAGCGCCGCGATCCCGTGCGGGTTGTGCCCGGCGTCGAACACCACGGTCCCGCCGCCGCTGGGCACCCGCTCGCACCGGCCCGGCCAGCGCACCCCGTCGAGGTCGCTCGCGGTCACTCCGGCGTCGATGAACCGCGCCCCGGCCAGCGCCAGCGCCCCGTTGACCCGCTGATGCGCCCCCGGCAGCCCCTCGGGCGCGCGCATCAGCGGCTCGACGAACTCGAGCCGCACCCGGTGCTCCGTCGCCGCCGCGCGCAGCACCGCCGCCGCCGCCGGCTGTTGCGGCGCCGACCACACCGGCGCCCCGTCGCGCATCACCGCCGCCTTCTCGCCCGCGATCGCCTCGATCGTGTCGCCGAGGTACGCCTGATGGTCGAGGTCGATCGGCGTCATCAGCGTCACCGTCGCCGGCACCACGCCGGTCGCGTCGAGGCGGCCGCCGAGACCTGTCTCCAAGACCATGACCTCGACGCCAGCCTCGGCGAACGCCAGCAGCGCCGCCGCCGTCAGCACCTCGAAGAACGTCAGCGGACGCGGCAGCGCCGGGCCCTCGAGCCGCAGCACGCGCTCGACCAGCTGCTCCATCGCCGAATCAGTGAGCGGCACCCCGTCGAGCCGGATCCGCTCGCCCACTCGATGCAGGTGCGGGCTCGTGTAGAGGCCAACCCGCCGACCGCGTTGCCGCAGCGCGTGGGCCACCATCGCCGACGTCGAGCCCTTGCCGTTGGTGCCGACCACGTGGACCACCGGCACCCCGGCGCCCGGCAGGCCGAGCGCCACGTGGGCCGCCCGCACCGCCTCGAGCCCGCGGATCACCCCCAGCGAGCGCCTGGCGAACAGCGCCAGCTGCCAGGCCGGAGGTGTCTTCATGGACATGTCCGATCAGCCAGCCGGCGCGGGTGGCAGCGCTGCGGCCGCCTTGGCCGGCGCGCCGGCCAGCAGGCGCAGCATCAGGCCCAGTTGCTCGCGCAGCTCGAGGCGGCCGACGATGCGGTCGAGCATGCCGTGCTCGAGCAGGAACTCGGCGCGCTGGAAGCCCGGGGGCAGCTCCTGGCCGATCGTCTGCTGGACCACGCGCGGCCCGGCGAACCCGACCAGCGCCCGCGGCTCGGCGAGGATGACGTCGCCGAGCATGGCGAAGCTGGCCGCCACGCCGCCGGTGGTCGGGTGCAGGCAGACCGAGATGTACGGGACGCCGGCGGCGCGCAGGCGACCGCGGGCGGCCGAGGTCTTGGCCATCTGCATGAGCGACAGGATGCCCTCCTGCATGCGGGCCCCGCCGGACGCGCTGAAGATGACCGCGGGGATCTTGCGCTCGAGCGCCCGCTCGAACACGCGGGTGACCTTCTCGCCGACCACCGAGCCCATCGAGCCGCCCATGTACTCGAACACGAAGAAGCCGGCGCTGACGTCGAGGCCGTCGATGGTGCCGAAGCCGGCGGTGAACGCGTCGGTCGGGCCGACGCTGCGGTCGGCCTTGGCGACGCGGTCGCCGTAGGCCGCCTGGTCGCGGAAACCGAGCGGATCTCCCGAGCGCAGCTCGAGGTCCAGCGGCTGCCACGAGTCCCGGTCGAGCATCGCCGCGATCCGCTCCTTCGTCGGCATCACGTGGTGGTGCCCGCACACCGGGCAGACGCGGAGGTTCTGCACGAACTCCGCGGTGTACGTGATCTCACCGCACGCGTCGCACTTGGTCCACAAGCCGCGCGGGACGGACACCTTGTTGCTCTCGCTCGTCTGCTCGAGCGCCTGCTTTTTGCGTCGCCACCACGCCATGCGATTTTTGGCTCCCTTGCCGGGGCGAATCATCGCCGCGACCCGGCGCCTTTTCAAGGCCGTTGCCGCGAGGCCCGCGCCTTGGTACGCGTCATGCCCGTGCAGGATCGCAAGGACCCTCTCACTTACAAGGGCGCGGGCGTCGACATCAGCGCCGGCAACGAAGCCGTGCGGCGGATCAAGCGCCTCGTGGCCGGCACCCGCCGGCCCGAGCAGATCGGCGACATCGGCGGCTTCGCCGGGCTCATGGGCTTGCCCGCGGGCGTCGGCGATCCCGTGCTCGTCGCCTGCACCGACGGCGTGGGCACGAAGTTGCTCGTGGCGATCGCGCTCGACCGCCACGACACCGTGGGCGTCGACCTCGTGGCGATGAACGTCAACGACCTGCTCGTCACCGGCGCGAGCACGCTCTTCGTGCTCGACTACATCGCCTGCGACCGGGTCGTGCCCGAGCGCATCGAAGCCCTCGTGAGCGGCATCGTCGACGGCTGCAAGCAGGCCCGCTGCGCCCTGCTCGGCGGCGAGACGGCCGAGCTGCCCGGCCTGTACGCCCGCGATCATTACGACCTCGCCGCCTTCGCCGTCGGCGTCGTCGACCGCACCAAGATGCTCGGCCCCACCCGCGTGAAGAGCGGCGACGTCGTCCTCGGCCTGCGCTCGAGCGGGCTCCACAGCAACGGCTACAGCCTCGCGCGCAAGGCCCTGCTGGACCCCGCCCACGCCGGCCTGTCGTTCGCCGATCGCCTGCCGGGCGATCCCGCCGGCCGCAGCGTCGGCGAGGCCCTGCTCGCGCCGACGCGGATCTACGAGCCTGCGTTCGCGGCCCTGCGAGGGCTCGAGCACGCCCCGCTGCACGGCGCCGCGCACATCACCGGCGGCGGCCTGCTCGAGACCCGGCGCGCGCGCTCGCCGACGACCTCGCGCTCGAGCTCGACCTCTCGTCGCTCGAGCTCCCGCCCGTGATCGCCGCGGTCGCCGCCCAGGGCGTCGGCGTGCGCGAGCTGCTGCGCACCTTCAACTGCGGCGTCGGCATGCTGCTGTACGTCGACCCCGCCCACGTCGACGTCGTCCGCGGCGCGCTGGCTGCCATCGGCGAGGAGCCGTACGCGCTGGGTCGCGTGGTCCCCCGCCCCGCCGCCGACGCGCCGCAGGTGCGCCTGTCCGGCGCGAGCTGGATGGGCGGCGCCGTCGAGGTCGAGTAACCGGGGCTGTCCTGAGGGACATCCGATCCTGTCCTTCGGGACAGAATAAAAAGCTGTCTCTCGAGACATGCCCGCCGGCAGGCCGGGCGTCTCGCCGATGCTCGAGCCCGCAACAGCAACGGCTGGATGCTCGTTCCTGTCCTTCGGGACAGGAGAATGATCGATCTAGCGAGACATGTCCGTCAGCGGCCGGGTGTCTCGCCGATGCCCGTGCCCGCGACGGCGCGCGAGCGAGCACCGTCGAGGAGCCCAGGCCCTCCGGGCTCATCGGCGTCACGACCCGCTCGGAGGCAGAGCTCGCCGTCGGCGCCAGCGGCGATCGCAGCGAGACGCTCTCTCAAGCGAGGCAGGACCTGCCCCTGAAGACAGATCGCCGCGAACTCCGGCTCAGCCGGCCTTGCTGCCGCCGAGGCAGGGCGGGCTCTTGGCCGCCTGCTCGCCGCGCGCCTGCCACTGCTCGGGCGTCAGCGCCTCGATCGCCAGCGCGTGCAGCCCGGAGCGCAGCTCCTCGGCCGCGGCCGCGTTGACCTCGCGGTGGCGCGCCACCAGCGACTTGCCGGCGAAGCCGGCGCTGACGACCACCACGCGGTAGTGGCTCTCTGCGCCTTTCGGCACCGCGTGCATGTGGCTCTCGTCGCGCACCTCGAGGTGCTCGGGCGCGAACGCGGCCGTCAGCGCCTCGGTCAGCGCCCGCGCTCGCCTGCCCGAAGGGACAGCCTCGCTCACGCGCTCGCCTCCGGGCGCGGCGCCTCGGGGGGCAACTGCTGGGCGACCACCACCGCGAGGTCCATGACCTCGACGGCCTCGTCCTTGCCGAGCGCCTTGAGGCCGTCGGACAGCATCGTGTGGCAGAACGGGCAGCCGACCGCGACCGCGTTGGCGCCGCCCTCGGCGACCTCCTTGGCGCGGTTGATGTTGACGCGCTTGGCCGGCTCCTCCTCCATCCACATGCGGCCGCCGCCGGCGCCGCAGCAGAACCCGTGCTCGCGGTTGCGCTGCAGCTCCTGGACCTTGCCCTTGCCGCGGGTCGCGTGCTCGAGGATCTCGCGCGGCGCGTCGTAGACCCCGTTCCAGCGGCCCAGGTAGCACGAGTCGTGGTACGTGAACGTGCGCTCGCTGGTGTGGTCGAGCTTGAGCTTGCCGGCCTGCAGCAGGTGCGTGATGAGCTGGCTGTGGTGGATGACCTCGTAGTTGCCGCCGAACTGCGGGTACTCGTTCTTGATCGTGTGGAAGCAGTGCGGGCACGAGGCGATCACCTTGGTGACCTTGGCCTCGTTGAAGGTGTCGACGTTCTCCTGCGCCAGCGTCTGGAACGCCATCTCGGCGCCGAGGCGGCGCAGCGTGTCGCCGGTGCACTTCTCGCGCTTGCCGAGCACCGCGAACTTCACGTTCGCGGCCTGCAGCACCCTGGCCAGCGCGCGCGTGGTCTTCTTCGCATTGTCGTCGTAGGCGCCGGCGCAGCCGACGAACAGCAGGTACTCGGCGTCCGGCACGTCGTCGATGAGCGGCACCTCGAGCCCCTCGGCCCACTTCATGCGGTCGTCCTGCGGCAGGCTCCACGGGTTGCCGGCGCCCTCGATGTTGCCGAGCACGCGCGTGACCTCGCCGGGCGTGCGGCCCGACTCGTCGTTGAGCACGATGTGCTGGCGCATCTGCAGGATCTTCAGCGGGTGCTCGATGAACACCGGGCACACCTCCTGGCACGCCCCGCAGGTCGTGCAGGCCCACAGCGTCGCGTCCTTGACGCGGCCGCCCACCAGCGGCGGCAGGGCCCCGAGGTCGGCCTTGATCTTGTCGATGATCGACTTGTTCGGCCCCTCCGGCGCGTCGTCCTTGAGCGTGCCACCGGCCTTCTGCAGCTTGACCAGCAGCTTGCCGCGCTCCTTCATCTCGTCCTTGAGGTCGTGGATGAGGTGCATCGGCGACAGCGGCTTCTCGGTCGCGAACGCCGGGCAGTACATCGTGCAGCGGGCGCACTCGGTGCACGAGTAGTTGTCGAGGAGGCTCTTCCAGGTGAAGTCCTCGACCTTGCCCACGCCCCAGTTGTCGAACAGCGGCTCGGCGTTGGGGTCGGTCGGCTCGCCGTCGAACAGCTTGGCCTTCGGCATCGCCCCGCGCTGGCCCTGGCGGCGCAGCAGGATGTTCGGCGCCGAGGTCAGCACGTGGATGTGCTTCGAGAACGGCAGGTAGTTGAGGAAGGCCAGGACGATGCCCATGTGGACCCACCAGCACACCTCCGAAGCGATGTGGGCGAAGTGCGGGTCCATCCCCGAGAACAGGCCGCTGATCGCCGCGGACACCGGCGCTCCGCCGGCGTAGTGACCCGCTCCCGCGATCTCGAACGCGTGGTGGCCGAAGTGGCTGATGCACAGCAGGCTGATCGCCGACAGGATCAGCATCGCGTCGAGGCTCAGCGGCACGAACGGCGGGCGGATGAAGCGGCGCGTCATCGCGTAGGCGATCGCGGCGATGACGATCACGTTGGCGACGTCGACCACCGCCATCACGCCGCGGTAGACCGCGTCGGGCATGATCAGCGAGAGGTTCATGCCCGCGCCGAACAGGCCGGACAGGCCCATGTCGACCGTGGCGATCGTCAGGATGAGGAAGCCCCAGTAGATGGGCAGGTGGTGCCAGCTCCGCTTCTCCTCGACGACCTTGCCCTGACCGAAGAAGAAGGCCATCAGGCTGGCGATCCGCTGGGCCCAGGTCTCCTTGAGGTCCGACGGGCGGCCGAGCGCGACGGTGCGAATCAGCCCCGAGACGGAGTAGGTGAAGAGGCCGAGCGAGAACGCGACGGCGGCGGCGAAGGCGATCTGCTTGAGCATGGCAGGGCGGGCTTTGGGCAAGCACGCTATACCACAGGGCAGAGGCCAGCGTTCGCCTCTGCGCGCGAGACCGCGCCCCGGCGAAATCTCCCGCATTTTCCGTGATGGTCCCGTCCGATCAGCGCCCCGACCGCGAGCCGACTCCCGGCCCCCGTGCCCGCGCGCCCGACCTGCTCCTCATCAGCGACCTCCACCTCGGCTCCCACCTCAAACCGCGGATGCGCGGCGAGTACGTCCACCTCGCCGTCGACATCGACCGCGGCCTGCCCCGCTTCCTCGACCACTACGCCCGCGGCCCCGGGCGCTGGCAGCTCGTCATCAACGGCGACTTCATCGACTTCTGGAACATCGAGGTCGGCCAGGAGAAGCGCCTCGTCGGCGAGGCCCTCGCGGTCCATCGCCTCCACGCCGTGCTCGACGCCTACCCGGGCGTCGAGGACGCGCTGGTCCGCTTCCTCGCCGCCGGCAACAACATCGTATTCGTCGTCGGCAACCACGACGCCGAGTTCCTCTACCCCGGCGTCCGCCGCGCCCTCACCGAACGCCTCTACGCCGGCCTGGGCGAGGCCTCCCTCACGATCACGCACACCGGCAGCCCGCGCCTCGACCAGGTCGCGCGGGTGCGGTTCGTGCCGTGGTTCCTGTGTGAGGCCGGCGGCGTGTGGATCGAGCACGGACACGTGTTCGACGCCGCCTGTCACACGGGACAGATGTTGGCCCCGACGCGCGGCGGCCGCCTGGTCCAATCGCTGGCGGAGGTGGCCACGCGCAGCTTCACCAACGCGATGCCGGAGATCGACTACGACGCGGCCGACAAGTTCATCACCCCGTGGGACTACATCCGCTGGGCCTGGGCTCGCGGCCTGCGCTTCATCCTCTACGCGATCATGCTGTACTTCCGGATGGCCTTCCGCCTGCTGGCGCTGTGGGCCCGCACCGGCCGGGTCGACCGCGCCGGCCAGGCGATGCACGTCGCCCGCCTCGAGCGGATCGCCGCCACCGCCGGCCTGCAGATGAGCACCCTGACCGCGCTGCAGTCGATGGCCCCGCCCCCCGCGTCGGCCACCGTCGCCGGCGTCCTCCGGATCACCGCCCTCGACGCGATCCTCAGCGTCCTCGCCTGCCTCGGGATCGGCGTCGGTCTCGCCGCCGCGCTCGGTGCCCCGCGCCTCGCCGGCCTGGTCGCCGGCGCCCTGCTCGGCTGGCTGTCGATCCGCCGCCTCCGCAAGCGCCGCCGCCCGCGGGCCATCGCCGACGACATGGCCCGCGTCGCCTGCGACGTCGGCCGCGCCACCGGCGTGCCCCTGGTCCTCATGGGCCACAGCCACAACGGCGTGATCGCCCGCAACGACGAGGTCGTCTACGCCAACAGCGGCTGCTTCCTCGACGGCTCCCACCTGGTCGTCCGCCGCGACCACGCCACCGGCCGCCTCGAGAAGGTCGAGCTCCGCGCCTGGCGCAACGACGCGGTGGTCGTCCTCGACGCCGCGCCCCTGCCCCCGGCCCCGTCCGCGCGCCCCAGCGACGAGGTCGTCGCCGATCGCTCGCTCTCGGACATGCCCGTAGCGACAGGTGCTTGAGAGCATGTCCTTTTAGACATGCTCGGAGCGCCAGATGAGTTTCGCCGCGGAGCCACGGACCTCGGACGTCCGCCGGCGACGGCCCCGACGCGGACGCACGCGAGAGGACCGCGAAACCGCCTGCAGTCGCGCTCAGTACGCGACCGCCGCGCCGCCGTCGCGGGCGATGTCGGCGACCGCGCGGTAGCCCTGGGTCTTCGGATCGACCTCGATCGAGTTGGCGTGGCCGATCGACGGCCACTCGGCGATCGTGTGCCCCTTGGCCTTGAGCCCCTCGACCGTCGCCGGATCGAGGGTCGGCTCGGTGACGATCCGGTCCGGCATCCATTGATGATGGACCCGCGGCGCCTTCACCGCCTGGTCGATGGTCGCCCCGTAGTCGATGAGCGCCCGCACGATCTGGGTCACCGTCGTCGAGATCGTCGAGCCCCCGGGCGTGCCGACCACCGCGCGCAGCTTGCCGTCCTTGACCAGGATCGTCGGGCTCATGCTCGACAGCATGCGCTTGCCCGGCTCGATCTTGTTCTGCTCGCCCTGCACCAGCCCGAACGTGTTGGGCGAGCCCGGCTTGACCGAGAAGTCGTCCATCTCGTTGTTGAGCAGCACCCCCGTGCCCGGCACGACCACCTTGGCGCCGAAACCCGTGTTGAGCGTGTAGGTGTTGGCGACCGCGTTGCCGAGCACGTCGACCACCGAGTAGTGCGTGGTCTGCATCGACGTCTTGGTGCCGATCCCCGCCGCGATCTTCGACGACGGCGTCGCCTTGTTCGGGTCGATGTCCGCCAGCCGCGACTGCAGGTAGGACGGATCGGTCAGCTGCGTCAGCGGGATCTTCACGAACGCCGGATCGCCGAGCAGGAAGTTGCGGTCGGCGTAGGTGCGCCGCGCGGACTCGACGTAGAGGTGCAGCTCGTCGACGCTGAGCCACGGCTTCTCGTAGATCTTCAAGATCTCGCGGGCCGCCAACAGCTGCCGCAGGACCACCCCGCCCCCGGACGGCGGCGGCATCGTGATCACGTCGTGGTCGCGGTACTTGAAGGTGATCGGCTCGCGGGCGATCGCGCGGTACGCCTTGAGATCGTCGGCGCTCCAGATCCCGCCGAGCGCCTTGACCTCGCGCGCCAGCTTGTCGGCCAGCGGCCCCTCGTAGAACGCCCGCGGTCCCTGGTCGGCGATGGTCTCGAGCGTGCGCGCCAGGTCCGGCTGCTTCCACACGTCCCCCGTCACGAACGTCTCGCCCGTCGGCCGGCGGTAGATCGCCGCGGCGTCCTTGTAGCCGAGCTTCAGCATTCGCTCGCTGCCGGTGGTGAGATCCTCCGCGTGGAAGCTGTCGAGCTCGTGGCCGTCGCGCGCCAGTGCCACCGCCGGCAGCACGAGATCTCGCCACGGCAAGCTGCCGAATTGTTCGTGGGCCAGCGCCAGCCCCGCGACGGTCCCAGGATCCCCGCCGCCTTCGGCCCCTCGACGCTCTCGCGCGTCGGGTTGCCCTTGGCGTCGAGGAACATGGTCGGCGTCGCCGCCGCGGGCGCGACCTCGCGATAGTCGATCGCCGCGGTGCGCCCGTCGGCCATGCGGATGACCATGAACCCGCCGCCGCCGAGATTGCCGGCGCTCGGGTGGGTCACCGCCAGGGCCAGGCCCACGGCCACCGCCGCGTCGACCGCGTTGCCGCCCTTCTTCAGGATCGCCACCCCGACCTCGCTGGCGTGGCGCTCGGCCGAGGTCACCGCTCCGTGGATGCCCACCGCCGTGGCAGGATCGCTCGCGTCCTTCTCGGGGAGCGATCTCCCGCTGGCGGCGCCGTGCTCGGCCGATTCTTGCGCGGTCGGCGCGTTCGACGGACCGGGAGACGGGGTCGCCGCAGGGGCGGCGGGCCTGCACGCCAGCGCCCCTGCGACGAGCCAGAGCGTCAGAGCCAGGGATACGGACGATTTTGAAGGGGCAGGCATGGCCGGAACCTTACATGGCCTCCCTCGGACTGTCGCGCCATTCGCACCTTCGTGTCGGTCCGAATCGTGCTTGACACTCCGAGAGGCTTGGAGCATCCTCCCCCCACCTCGGACGCGCCCAGGGGGCGGCCCAAACCGACCCGGTTCGAGCCACCAACACCCCCCTCGGCGCCTCGCCCTTCTTCGGGGATCGTCTAATGGTAGGACTGCGGTTTCTGGTACCGCCTATCGGGGTTCGAATCCCTGTCCCCGAACTACCACGTCCGAGAGTTTCTGGCCCTGTAGTCTAGCGGTTAGGACGTTGGCCTCTCACGCCGAAAGCTCGGGTTCAAGTCCCGACAGGGTCACTCACTCGAAAGCCCTCAGCACCCGCTGAGGGCTTTCCTCTTTTGGTCTCACGAACCCCGGTGGCCCAAAAAACGACGCCGCAGCGACTGCTCGCTGCGGCGTGATGGGTCACACGTTGAGGTCGGAGGACCAGCGGGCCGGCGGGTGACCCACCCGGGCACCGGCGAAGGTGCTCGGGGGCGCGCGGGTCGAAGCGTCGGCCGTGTTCCTTGGAACCCGCTTCGCGGCGATTTTCCGGGCGCCCCGAACGGCGATGCGGGCGCGAAAATTCGTCGGCCCGGACCACCTTGCTATCCTGCGAGCGTGGATCTCGTCGCCTACCGCATCACCTTCCCGCAGCCGGGGGCGCACCTCGTCCACGTCCGCCTGGAGCTGACCGCGACCGGGGAGATCTGCCAGCTCTGGATGCCGGCCTGGAGCCCGGGCTCGTACGTGCTCCGCGAGTACGCGCGCAACATCCGCACGATCGCCGCGAGCGTCGGCGACGCCCCGCGAGATCCGCAAGCTCGCCAAGGATCGCTTCGAGCTCGCCACCCGCCCCGGGGAGCGGCTGGTCGTCGACTACACCGTCTACTCCCACGACCTCAGCGTCCGCACCGCCCACCACGACGCCAGCCACGCCTACCTCCACCCGCCGCAGCTGTTCCTCGTCCCCGAGGGCTACACGGGCCCGTTCCGCGTCGCCGTCGAGCTGTTGCCCGGCTGGACCGCGGTCAGCCTGGCCGCCGACCCAGAACGCCAGGAGCGTCGGAGCCCCGGCCACTTCGAGGTCGATCTCCCCGACCTCGACGCCCTCTTCGACACCCCGATCGAGGCCGGCCTCCTCTCGATCACCCACCTCCCCGCGCCGTGCGAGCACGTGCGCCTGGCCGTGTGGGGCGAGCCCTTCCCCGACTTCGTCCTCCCGCGTCTCGCCCGCGTCGTCGACCAGGTCGAGCGCTTCTGGCCCGCCCGCCCCTACGACCGCTACACCTTCCTCGTCCACGCCGCCGTGGGCGCGCGCGGCGGCCTCGAACACCTGGCCGGCAGCGTCCTCGGCGTCGAGCCGGAGTCCTGGGCGCCGGCTGCGCGGCGCGTCCACGCAGGCAACCTCGACCGCGACGACGACAGCGAGGGCGGCGTCTACGACCTGCTCGAGCTCGCCAGCCACGAGCTGTTCCACGCCTGGAACGTCAAACGCCTGCGCCCCCGCGCTCTCGGTCCGTTCGACTACGGCCGCGAGAACTACACCCGAGAGCTGTGGATCGCCGAAGGCTTCACCAGCTACTACGACGGCCTCCTCGTCCTGCGCAGCGGCGAGATCAGCGTCAAGCGCATCTGCAGCGCCTCGCCGAGTCGATCGGCCGCCTGCGCGACACCCCCGGCCGCCTCGTGCAGTCGCTCGAAGAATCGAGCTTCGACGCGTGGATCAAGCTGTACCGTCCGCAGGACGACAGCCCCAACGCGTCGGTCAGCTACTACCTCAAGGGCAGCCTCGTCGCGCTGCTCCTCGACCTCTGGCTCCGCGAGCTGCGCCCGAGCGGCAGCGGCCTCGACGGCGTCCTCGCCGAGCTCTGGCGGCGCGGCCCCGGCGGACTCGAGACGCGCGGCCCGGCCACCACAAATACCTATTCTTATCCAGGGTTTAGGGTCGAGGACCTCGAGCAGATCTTGGGCGAGCAGAGCGGCCTCGGCGAGGTCCCAAGCGCCATCCGCGCGCTCTGGTCGAAGCCCATCGAGCTGGACTTCGCCTCGCTCGCGCAGCTCGGTTTGCGCCTGTCCGAAAAGCCAGTTCAGCCCGGCCTCATCGATCTCGGCTTCACCCTCCAGGATCGAGCCGGCAGCCCCTGGGTCGAATTCGTGCGCACCGACTCCCCCGCCGAGCGCGCCGGCCTCGCCTCCGGCGACAAGCGCTGGCCGCGCGCCGCCCGGGCGGCAGCTGGCTGCGCCTGCGTTCCGCCCGGGCCGCCCGCGTGTGGGACCACCTGCAACCGGGAGCCTCCGCCGAGCTCCTAGTCAGCCGGCGCGAGCGGGTGCTGACGCTCCCGATCGCCTTCGCCGCCGCGCGCGGCGCCCCGCAGATCGAGCGCATCGACGACGCCGATCCCGCCGCCCGCGCGCGCTTCGAAGCCTGGTCCGGCCGGCGCTGGAGCGATCCGTGATCGAACCCGCGCTCGAGCAGCTCACCGCCGAAGACGTCGGCCACACGACGGGCACGCCGTTGCCGTTCCGGTTCATCCCGGCCCAGCACATCACCCCGCTCGTCATCAGCCTGCCGCACGTCGGCCTCGCCTGGCCCAACGACGCCACGCGGGCCAGGCCCGCGGTGGAGTTCGCCCGCAACGCCGATTACGAGGTCCACCTGCTCTACAGCCGCGCCACGGCGCTCGGCGCCGCCGTCGTGCGCGCCGAGTACAGCCGGCTCCTCGTCGATCTCAACCGCGCGCCCGACGACGTGAGCCCCGAGATCGTCCCGGATCACCCCGCCCCGCGCCCCGATCGCCGCGGCTGGTGCGGCCCGCAGGCCAAGAACCGCGGCGTCGTGTGGGGCAACGCCGTCGGCAACATCCCCATCCTCGATCGCCCGCTGTCGTACGCCGAGTTCGCGCAGCGTCTCGGCCGCTACTACCTCCCCTACCACCGCGCCCTCGCGGTGTTGCTCGCGCGTCGGCGGGCCCGCTTCGGCCACGCCATCCTGCTCGACGCCCACAGCATGCCGAGCAGCGTCCCGGGCGACCTGATCCTCGGCACCTACGAGGGCGGAGCCTGCAGTCCCGCGCTGCAGCAGCGGGCGCTCGCGGCGCTACGCGCGTCTGCGGACGGTCGGACGACGCTCTCCGTGCGCCTCAACGACCCCTACCGCGGCGGCGAACTCGTGCGCTCGTTCGGCAGACCGGAGGCCGGGCAGCACGCGTTGCAGCTCGAGGTGAATCGCGCGCTCTACATGGACGAGGCGAGATCCGCGGTGTGGCCGGAGCTCGCCGCGTTCGCGTCGACCGCCGGAGCCGCGCCCATCCGGCCCAGCCGCCCGCGTTTGGCAGCGCTGATCGACCGTGTGGAATCCCTCGTGCGCGCATTGGCGAGCGCGCAGACCGGCCTTGGCCTCACCAGCGAAAGCGCCGCGCGGTGAACATCTTCGCCGATGCACTTCTGCAAACCCTTGTATCGCTCCTGCCCGAGAGGCTAACATCGACCAACCGCTCTCGGCTCCGTTGAAGGAGAGGCACCGTGGCTGCACCCAAGAAGACCACATCCGGCAACGCCGATGCGTTTGACGACCTGCTCGGTCAGCTCGTCGACGAGCTTGCAATGACTCCGACCATGGTGCCGGAGCCCGAGCCTCCGCCACCGCCCCCGCCCCCGAGCCGCCCCCGCAGCCCGAGACCTACGCTGCGCCCGTGCAGGAGGCTCCGCCGCCGCAGAAGCCGATCCTGGCGATCGCGCTGGGTGGCGGTCTCGCCGTCGCCGGCATCGCGGTCGCGCTGGCGATGATTTTGAAGCCCGATCCGCCGCCCCCGCCGGCGCCGGCGCCCGCGAAGGTCGAGACCAAGGGCCCACGCCTCCGGTCCAACCGCCGCCGGTGGCCGCGCCCAATCAGCCGGGGCAGCCCGGCGTCGCGGGTCAGCCGAACGTCCCGGGTCAGCCGTTGCCGGGCCAGCCGAACGTCCCGGGTCAGCCCGGCGTCGTCGCGCCCGGCCAAGTCGATCCCAACGCGCCCGCGCAGCCCGGCGTCGCCACGCCTGGCCAGCCCGATCCCAACGCTGCAGCCACGCCCGACGCGAAGAAGACGGTCAAGAAGACCAAGAGCCGAGCGGCGGCGGTGGAGGCGGCGGCGCCAAGAAGGCCGAGCCCAAGAAGAAGAGCGAAGTCGCCGATCCGTTCGGCTGAGCAACCAGAGAGAAACGACCTGCCCATGTCGATCCTGCGCGTCTCGCTGTCTGCCCTCCTCTGCACCACTCTCGCGCTGCCCACCTCCGTCGCCTGGGCCGGTCCGCCGCCTCCGCCCCCGCCGGGCGGCAACGGCGTCCAGCCCGAGGCGCCGCCCGACCCGAGCACCCTGTCTCAGGAAGAGCGCCTCACCTGGGCCAAGAGCTGTTCGGCGAGGCCAAGGCCGCGCACGACCGCGAGGACTACTACAACTCGGTCATCCGGTTCGAGCAGGCCTACAACTTCGCGCCCGACAAGCACATCTTCGCCTTCAACATCGGCCAGGACGCGTGAAGCTGAAGGACTGCGCCCGCGTCAAGCAGTACCTCGAGCTGTTCCTCGTCAAAGAGCAGAACAACGCCGACCTGCGCAAGAAGGCGCAGGAGCTGCTGCAGAAGTCCGACAACAACCCCGAGTGTGTCACCGGCGGTCCGGCAGCCGCGCCCACGCCCACGACCAATAACAACACCTCGTCGCGTCCCGCGACCGACGAGGAGGACCCGCTGCTGCAGAAGCGCAAGAGCGGCGGTAGCAGCAACAGCGCTGAAGAGGACGACGCGCCGAAGAAGCGCGGCGTGTCCGGCCTGTTCATCGGCGGCGTCGTGCTCGCCGTGCTCGGCGTCGGCGCTGTCGGCGGCGGCATCGGCACCCTCGTGGGGGCCAAGAACCGGGCCAGCGGTATCGAAGAGGCCGCTGCACCGGGCGGCGTCATCACGACCTTCCCGCAGGGTCAGTACACCGGCGACGTCGACGACGACTTCAACTCGCTCAAGACCCTCAACCTCGTCACGCCGATCCTCATCGCGGCGGGCGGCGCGCTGCTGGTCGGTGGCATCGCCATGATCGCCGTCGATCGCACCAACAAGAAGAAGGGCAAGGGCTTCTACGCCGGCAAGAAGCGGCTCGAGGTCACCGGCCTCGGCGCGGCGCCCCTGCCGGGTGGCGGCGCGGCCGGCTCCTTCGCGCTGCGCTTCTAGTCGGCGCGGCTAGACTTCACGCATGGCCGTGAGCGACGAGCGGGCCCTACTGCGGGCCCGTCTGGACCGTGAGATCGGGACTCTGGGCGTGGGGCGACCTTCCGAGGTCGCCTTCGCCTATCCGAGCCCCTATCGCGCCGGCATGTCCAGCCTCGGCTTCCAGACGCTCTACCGTCTGTTGCACGAGCTGCAGATCGGCGCGCACCGGGCCTTCTTGCCTGATGTCTGGGAGCCGATGGCGCTGCCGTGGCCGCAGCCGAAGCGGCCGATCCTCACCTACGAGGGCGAACGCCCGCTGTCCTCGTACCGCGTCGTCGCCATCTCCGTCGCCTATGAGCTCGAGCTCGCCGGCCTCGTCCGCCTGCTCGAAGGGTCAGGTATTCCGGTGCTGGCCGCCGAGCGCCGCGAGCACGATCCGATCCTCGTCGTCGGCGGTCCCCTCACCTTCTCCAACCCCAGCAGTCTGCTGCCCTTCGCCGACCTTCTCATCGCCGGCGAGGCCGAGGACGTCCTGCCCGAGGCGATCGAGCGGCTGCTCTCGCATCGCCGCCGCGAGCCCGCCATCGCCGCCGCCGCCGAGCTCCCGCACACCATCGTCGGCGAGGTCGCCCCCGGCTTGTGGCACGACATCCCCGAGCCGGCGCGCGCGAGCAGGGCGGGTCCCGGCCTACTCGGCGATCCTCACCCCGGATACCGAGCTCGCCGACATGTTCCTCGTCGAGCCCGAGCGCGGCTGCTCGCGCCAGTGTGCCTTCTGCGTCATGCGGATCCAGCCTGGCGGCGGCATGCGCCTGGTCGAGATCGATCGCGTCCTCGACCTCGTGCCCGAGCAGGCGCGCAAGGTCGGCCTGGTCGGCGCCGCCGTCACCGATCACCCCGACCTCGAGCCGCTGGTCGCCAGCCTCGTCGAGTCCGGCCGCTCCGTCAGCATCTCCAGCCTGCGCGCCGATCGCCTCACCCCGGCCTTCCTGCGCGACATGCAGCGCAGCGGTCACCGCACGATCACCGTCGCCTCCGACGGCATCAGCGAGCGCATGCGCCTCCTGCTCGATCGCAAGATCAAGGAGGAGCATCTTCTGCGCGCCGCCAAGCTCGTCCACGAACACGGCTTCCACCGCCTCAAGGTCTACGAGATGATCGGCGCCCCCGGCGAGACCGACGCCGACGTCGACGAGCTCATCCGCTTCGCGCGCGAGCTCGCGGGCATCGGTCGCCTCGCGCTGACCTTCTCCACCTTCGTCGCCAAGCGCAACACCCCGCTCGACGGCCAGGCCTTCATGGGCGTCAAGGCGGCCGAGGAGCGGCTGCGACGGATCCGCAGCGGCCTCGGCGGCAAGGTCGAGATCCGGCCGCAGTCGCCGCGCTGGGCGCACATCGAATACTTCCTGGCCCAGCGCGGCCCTGACGCCGGTCACGCTGCGATCCAGGCGGTGCGAGCCGGCGCCCGCTACGCCGACTGGATCCGTGCCTTCGAGGCCACGCCGCCCGTGGCGCGTCCGCTCAAGTTCGGCGACGAGGCCGCGTGGGCGCGGCGGCGGGGCAAGGCGGCCGAGCGGCGCAACAAGTTCCCGCTGCCTGTCCTTGGCGCCAGCTCCGGCTCCTGAGCCGGCGCGCCGGAATATCCGCACCCCGCTCGCGCGTGGACGACTTTGCGGTCCGCGCGCGCGGCCGTGGTAGCGTCTCGCCGTGCAGCTCCTCGTCGCCTGGACCGTCCTCCGCACCTTCGCCGCGCTCGGCCGTCTCGAGCCCGTGGACGAGGCGCGCGAGGGCATCAAGGTCGACGCTGCGCCCGCCGCGATCGTCGAGACCCACTGGCCCGAGACCGGCATTCGCACGCGACCGTGGTCGCCGAGCAAGCGGATCGCCACCATGTCCAAAGGGACACGTTTGCTCGTGCGCGGCGTGGTCGCCAGCCGCGACAGCAGCGGCTGCAAGGGCAAGCCGTGGTACGCCGTCTACCCGTTCGGCTACGTCTGCTCCGAGCACGTCAAGCCCGGGCGCGAGCAGCCGACCGTCGGCCACGCGCTCGGCGAGCGCATGCGCGGCGATCGGCGCCTGCCCTACGACTACGCCAAGGTCCGCGAAGAGGGCGCCCTCATGTACCGCGGCGTCGACGGCGTGCGCACCGGCGTCGCCGCGCGCAGCCTCAGCGAGGGCATGAACCTCGCCGTCGCGCGCACCCTCGAGGTCGACGGCGCCGCCTACGTCGAGACCGTCGACGGCCAGCTCGTCAGCAAGTCGTCGGTCGGCTGGCTCGGCCAGGGCTCCGCCTGGCACGGCGTCTACATCGACGCTTCTACCGCCATCGGCCCCGCCTTCGCCTGGTCCTCGCGCGACAAGGTCCCCGTGCTCGCCGAGCCCGCCGTCAAGGCTGCGCAGGTCGGCACCCTCGGCCTGCGCGAGCGCGTCGACCTGCTCGAAGAGACAGGCGAAGCCGACCCCGACCGCTGGTGGAAGATCGGCGACGGACGCTACGTGCAGGCCAAGAACCTCAACGAGGTCGTCTTCACCGCGATCCCCGAGGGCGCCTTGCGCGACAACCGGCTCGCCAGCGGCGACGACCAGTGGATCGACGTCGATCTCGGCGAGCAGGTCCTCGTCGCCTACCGCGGCGAGCGGCCCGTTTACGCCACCCTCGTCAGCTCGGGCAAGGGCTCGCCGACGCCGAAGGGCAACTACCCGATCTGGGCCAAGGTCGCGAGCATGACCATGGCCAACCAGGACTACGAGGACAACCCGTACATGGTCGAACATGTCCCTGGGTCATGCTCTTCCAGGGCCACAACGCGCTCCACGGCGCCTACTGGCACGACCAGTTCGGCAAGCGGCGCAGCCACGGCTGCGTCAACCTCGCCCCGCTCGACGCGCGGTGGTTGTTCGAGTGGGTCTCCCCGGCGCTGCCGGCCGGGTGGACCGGCTACTTGCCCGCCGACCTCGAGCGCAGCGTCGTCGTCCACGTCCGCGACTCCAGCCTCCCGCCCGACCAGGCCTTCTTTCAGGAGCGGCCGATCGGCCCGCCCGACCCCGAGGAGGAAAAGCGCCGGCAGGAGGAGGCCGACGAGCGCCGGGCCGAGGCTGCCGCTGCCGCGGCGGAGGCCGTCCCGGCCGCCGCTGCGGCCGGATAGCGCGTCGGATCGGCGCCGGTTGACCGTGCGACGCGCGCCCGCGTATGTTCCGGGCCATGGTTCGCGCCCCTCGCTGGCTCCTCGCGCTCCTCCTCTGTGCCGCTCCGTCGCTGTCCGGCTGCAACACCGGACCCGGCCTCACCAAGGTCGAGGCGCCGGCCGAGGGCATCACGCTGCGCTACGACCTCACCCCGGGCCAGGTCTACCAGGGCAGCGTGCGTCGCAGCGCCACCATCCGCGCCGCCAGCAGCGCCACCAGTTCTTCGCAGAGCTTCAGCTTCGATCTCACCCTGACCGTCCGCGGTCCTGACGAGACCCACGGCGGCACCGCCGTCACCGCGCGCTTCAGCGCCGTCTCGGTCAAGTGGAGCCTCCCGCCGAGCTTCCCGGTCAGCGTCGCCGAGTTCAACCGCACCGCCGGCCAGCAGCTGCAGGGCCTCGAGGTCGACTTCAACGTCGACGACAGCGGCAAGATCCTCCACATGCCCGAGCTCCCCGAGGACCTCTCGGCCGAGCTCCGCGTCGTCCTGCAGCAGGCTCTGGACGCGCTCGAGACCGCCTTCCTCACCGTCCCCGCGCGCCCGCTCAAGGCCGGCGACACCTGGAAGGACGACAAGAAGCGCGGCCGCAAGGGCAAGCTGGGCCGCTACAGCGAGGGCACCGTCACCAGCAAGGTCGACGGCTTCTACAAGACCGGCGAGCCGCCGATCACCGTCGCGCGCCTCGTCACCGACACCGACGAGACCGAGATCACCACCACCTCGAGCGGCAGCCACGAGGTCAAGAAGCAGTCGACGATCACCGCCCTGTTCGCCACCGAGCAGCACTACCTCTACAGCTACGTCAACGAGGAGCAGATCTTCGACGCCGGCAACACCAACACCTTCGCCAAGACCGAGGTGAATTGGGCCAAGCCGGCCAGCCAGACCGGCGGCGCGCCGCCGACCAAGGTGCAGGACATCAGCGACCCCTGCCACCCCGACTACGTCGGCTCCGAGGACTGCAACGAGGCCGCCCCGCCCCTGCCCGCCGGCGGCGAGCCCCCCGCCAGCAGCCAGCCGCCGACCACCTCGGCCCCGCCGCCCTCCGGCAACTGAGCGCTCCGATCGCCTGTCACGAGGGACATGCCCACACGGGCATGTCCCTTCGTCGTTGTCTCTTTGGACATGCCCCCGAGGACATGTCCGACTACCCGCGCCGCGGCACGCGCTTCGAGATCCCGCACAGGATCTCGTAAGGGATCACGTCGGCCCAGCGCGCCAGCTCGTACGCGTCGATGCGGTCGCGGCCCTGCGGCCCGAGCAGCGTCACGCGTTCGCCCTCGCGGGCGTCGGGCAGGTCGGTCACGTCGATCATCGACACGTCCATCGTGATGTTGCCGACCACCCGGCAGCGGTGCCCGCGGACCAGCACCTGGGCCTGGCCGCTCATGCGCCGCGGGTAGCCGTCGGCGTAGCCGACCGGCACGATGCCGAGGCGCGACGGCCGGTTCAGCTCCATGCGATGCCCGTACGACACCCGCGCGCCGGCCGGCAGCTCGCGGATGCCGAGGATCCGCGAGTGCACGCTCATCGCCATCTTGAGGCCCGGCAGCTCGACTTCGCGGCTCGACGCGGCCCCGTAGATCGCCACGCCCGGGCGCACCATGTCGAAGTGCGCGTGCGGCAGGCGGACCAGCCCGGCGCTGTTGCACACGTGGCGGATCGGCGGATGGAACCCGCGGCTGGCCAGCACCGCCAGGCTGTCGCGGAACGACTCGAGCTGGCGCGGGCTCGTCACGTCGTCGGGCTCGTCGGCGCAGGCGAAGTGGGTCATCACCCCTTCGAGGCGGACGTGCTGCCCGTCGTCGCCCTCGAGCCAGTCGAGGAACTCCGGCAGCTGCCCCGGCAGCGCGCCGAGGCGCGACATCCCGGTGTCGATCTTCAGGTGGATCGGCAGCGGCGGCGCCCCGCTGCGGCGGACCGCGGCGGAGAGCAGCTGCAGGTGCTCGCGGGCCCACACCACCGGCGTCAACGAGCGGTGGACGATCACGTCTTCGGAGCCCGGATGGACCCCGCCGAGCACCAGCACGGGCGCGCGGATCTCGGCCTGGCGCAGCTCGACGCCCTCTTCGACCAGGCTGACCGCGCAGCCCCACGCGCCGGCGTCGACGAACGTGCGGGCCGCCTCGATCGCACCGTGGCCGTAGCCGTCGGCCTTGACCACCGCGAGCACGCGGCAGCGCGGACCGACGGCGGCCTGCACGGTGCGCAGGTTGTGGACCATCGCGCCGGCGTCGACATACGCATAAGTCGGCCGGACTTCGATGATCGGAGCTTGCCTGCGGTCGGCGACCCGACGTTCAGGCCCGGAATAAGGCACGGGCCTGAAGTTAGCACGAGGAGTCGGGGAACGTGGCATCGGACGCGTCCCCCAACGCGTCCGGCCCCGCCGACATTCCGCGGCTTCAGGTCGTCTCGTTGACGAGGCTGTCGTTGAGGATCATGCGCCGGCCGCTGCCGCTGACCAGGCCGTTGCGGGCCATCGCGCTGAGCGTGCGGGACACGGTCTCACGACAGGAGCCGACCATGCGCGCGAGCTCCGACTGCGTCGGCACGGGCGCGAGGATCCAGCCGGCGCTGGCCGGGTTGCGACGGCCCTGGCGGCGGGCGAGGCGGGCGAGCGTGCGGCGCAGCCGCTGCTCCACGTCACACAGCGCCAGGCCGCTGGCCACGGCCTCGACCTCGCGGAGCTTCTCGTACTGCAGCCGCATCAAGCGGACCACGGTCTCGGGCTCGCGCCGGAGGTGCTCGCTGAGCGCCTCGCCGGGGATCCGGAGCATCTCGCTCTGGACCGCGGCGACGGCGGTCGTCGACATCACCATCCCGGGCATCGCGCAGTTCTCGCCGAACACTTCGCCGGGCCCGAGGCTCGACAGGATGAGGTCACGGTTGCCGTCGACGGCCCGGACCAGGTTGATGCGCCCGCGGAGCACGATATAGAGGCCGTCAGCGGGCTGCCCGTCGTGGCAGAGGATGCTGGCGGGCGTCTTCCGGACGCGCACCGCAGTGCGGCCCAACACTTCCAGTTCGGCGGGGCGGGCAGCGGTGAAGGGCTCGACGCAGGACAAGATATCCTGGGCTTCCATGCGCTCCAGGGGGATGCTAGGGCGGCGGGATTCCGACTCAACGTGCATGCTTGTGAAGGTCAGCACAAAGCGGGCCAAACGCCGGCACGGCGCGTCGAACGCCTAACTCTTTGATTTTCCAATCGTCTTCCAAAAATACGGCGATCATCGCGCCCCTGGAGACCTGTTGCACGATCGCCACAGGTGAGTGAATTGGGCAACGCTGTGATCCATGTCGTGCCGGCGCACATGGCGCCAGCTCGTCCCACCACCAGTTCGTTGTACCTTTCCGCCCGTGCCGACGCTCGTGCTCAACGGTGAGCCGCACCCGTTCACGCCCGGGACCACGGTCGGGGCGCTGGTCGCCTCGCTGGGCCTGGACCCGCGACAGGTAGCGGTGGAGCGCAACCGAGAGATCGTGCCGCGGGCCACCTACGACCAAACCGAGCTGGTCGACGGTGACAGGCTCGAGGTGGTCACCTTCGTCGGCGGAGGCTGAAGTGAGCGACACACACGACACCTGGACCCTCGCCGGTCGAACTCTGACCTCGCGCCTCATCATCGGCACCGGCAAGTACAAGGACGCCGACGAGACGCGCGCCTGCCTGGCCGCCAGCGGCGCCGAGATCGTGACCGTCGCGCTGCGGCGCGTCGACCTCAAGGTCAAGGACAACCTGCTGTCGTGGATCGACCGCGGCCGCTACACGCTGCTGCCGAACACCGCCGGCTGTTACACCGCCGACGAGGCCGTCCGCACCCTCCGCCTCGCGCGCGAGCTCGGCATCGCCGAGCTCGTCAAGCTCGAGGTCATCGGCGACCCACGCACGCTCCTGCCCGACAACGAGGAGACCCTCAAGGCCGCCAAGATCCTCCTCGACGAGGGCTTCGTGGTCCTTCCGTACTGCACCGACGACCCGATCGTCTGCCGCAAGCTCGAGGCGATGGGCTGCGCCGCGGTCATGCCGCTCGCGGCGCCGATCGGCAGCGGCCTCGGGATCCGCAACCCGCACAACATCCGCCTCATCATCGAGCAGGCCAAGATCCCCGTCATCGTCGACGCCGGCGTCGGCACCGCCAGCGACGCCGCGATCGCCATGGAGCTCGGCTGCACCGCCGTGCTCATGAACACCGCCGTCGCTCACGCCCAGGTTCCCGTGCTCATGGCCGAGGCCATGCGCGACGGCATCGTCGCCGGTCGCAAGGCCTTCCGCGCCGGCCGCATGCCCGCCCGCGTGGTCGGCAGCGCCTCGAGCCCGACCACCGGCATGATCGAGTGACGGGCGCTCTGCCGCGTCGTCGCTCGCGCACCCGCTCGCGCTCTCGTGGCATCGCCCTTCCACCTGCTCGCCATCACCCCGCCGACCGGCCCCGTCGATCCCGAGCTGGTCGCGTGCTGGCGCGCCGGCGCGGGTGAGCTCGCCCTCGCCGTCCTGTTGCGGGAGCCCGGCGCCGCGCCCGAGGCCCTCCTCGACCCCGCCGGTCGCCTGGCTCCGCTGATCCGCCGCTGCCGCGAGCGCGCCGTCCCGCTGCTCCTCGCCGTCGATCCCGAGCACGCCCTGCGCGCGACCGCGCTCGATGTCGACGGCCTCCACCTGCGCGGCGACCCCTCGCTCGCCCGCCTCGCAGACCTGCGCCCGCGCCTGCCCGGCCTGCTCGGACGGGCCGTCCACGGCGTGCCGCAGCCCGGCCACCACCTCGTCGACTACACCCTCGTCGCCCCGGTCTTCGCCCCCACCACCGCCCAGCCCGGCGCCCCGCTCGGCAGCAAGCGCCCGATCGGCCTCGCCGGCCTGCGCGCCTGGGCCGCAGATCCCGCAGCCTGCGTGGTCGCGCTCGGCGGCGTCGGCCCAGCCACCGCCGCCGACTGCCTGGCTGCCGGGGCCCGGGCCCTCGCCGGGATCGGCGTCTTCTTTGGTCCGCCCGCGCGGGTCGAGCAAGATGTCGCCGCGCTGAGCGAACTGCTCCGCGTCGCGCATGTTCTTTCGCCGCGAACCAGAGCCTGACGACTACCCCGCGCCGCCGGATCGCACCTGGCCGACGCGGCTCGCCTGGTGCGTCCTCGTCGGCGGCGCCGCCCTGCTGGTCCTGCGCTGCAGCTTCGCCACGGTCGTCGAGATCCACGGCGACGGCATGGCGCCCAACCTCCACAGCGGCGACCACGTCCTGTTCGTGCGCGGCACCTGGGGCCTCGATCGCGGCGACCTCGTCGTCTACGACCCCACGCCGCCGCCCCCGCCGCCCGAGCCCGCGCCCGTGCAGGAGCAGCCCGGCGAAAAGCCGGTGCCCGAGGCGCGCCCGCGCGTGCCCGGCACCCGCGATCGCCTGCGCAACACCGCCGTCGTCGATCCCAAGGAGCTCGGCCTCGACGACGAGTGGGAGAAAGTGCAGCGGCGCAGCGGCGTCGCCGGGAAGCCCCCGCCGCGCAGCTTGCGGGTCGCGCGGATCCTCGCCGTCCCCGGCGACAGCGTCACCTTCGGCGACGCGCGCGGCGCTCTCGGCCTGGCCATCAACGGCGAGCCGCTCGCGCACAAGCCCGGCGACGGCCCCGGCGAGCCCGGCGGGCGCCCCACCTCCTTCGAGATCATCGGCGATCGCCGCTATCAGGTCCTCGCCAGCACCGCCGGCCCCGACGCCTGGCACGGCATGGGCGTCCCGGCCGACGGCGGCCCGTACGAGATGCCGGCCGACGGCTACCTGCTCGTCGCCGACAACCGCGACGAGGGCGCCTGCTGCGACTCGCGGGCGATCGGCTGGGTCGAGTCCGACCAGATCCGCGGCGAGATCGTCCTCCGCCTCGGCGGCGCCCCCGAAGATCCGGCAAAAGACAAGCGCTGAAGGACATGCCCATCAAGACATGTGCAATGGCACATGTCCTTATCGACAAGCCCATCACGACATGTCTTTCCGAGCATACGCAGCAGCGGCGCGCGTATAGGGGGACGAAGCCCGTCGCCGCAGCCTGGGCGCCGGCGTCCTCGCTCACGAAGTGCGCACCAGCGGCCACAGGCCGCCCGAGCCTCCGACGACGACTTGCTCTCCCACGGCCTCCGCTGCCGCGCCCTCACTCGGGTCGCCGGCCGACGGCACCATGACGAGGTCAATCTCGTCCGCCGCCACCGCGTCCGCTCCGCGCTCGCCGGCCCACGGCAACAGGCGCCCCGAGCGTCCGCGGACGAGCTCTGAGACCGCCTCAGTCCCCGTCCGCCTGCTCCCCTTCGCCGCGCAGCGTCAGGTCGGACACCTCCTCAAAAAACGCGGGCGGGCGCGACCGTTCGGACGTCGCCCGCATCACCTGCGTGTGCGCCAGCAGCTCCGCAGCGTGCGGGTCGCTCGCCTGGTACGCCTCCCACGCCGCCCGGCTGGTCCAGCGCGCGACTCCGACGAACTCGTGCGGGTCGTCGGCGCTACGGACCAGCAGGCTGCCGCAAGCGCCGGGCGCGTGCGCCCGCATCCACCGCGTAATCTCGCCCCAGGCCGCTGCGAACGCTTCCTCTCGGCCTGGCTTCACCTGCCACCAGTACATCACGCGGATCAAAGTCGCCCTCCCTGAAACCTGTCCCGCGAGCGGCTCGCTCGCGCCCGATCGGCGGATCGCACGGGCAACAGCATGCAGGCGCCCGCGAGAAGCGTCGAGGTCGGCCACGGCGCCGACCGCGTCCGCCGCAGTGGCGCGTCAACGAGCGCAGGCGCTATCATTCGCGGCCGGCATGACCGCCTCGACCAAGCCCGACCTCGACCGTCCGCTGCGGATCGGAACCCGCGCCTCCGAGCTGGCGCTGTGGCAAGCGCATCACATCCGCGACCGGCTGCGCGCCGCCTGGGGCGACGACCTCGTCGTCGAGCTCGTCCACATCACCACCGAGGGCGACCGGATCCAGGACCGGCCGCTCAACCAGATCGGCGGCAAGGGCCTGTTCGTCAACGCCATCGAGGAGCAGCTCGCCGCCGGCGCCGTCGACCTCGCCGTCCACAGCATGAAGGACCTGCCCGGGCATCTGCACCCCGGCCTCGCCATCGTCTGCACCCCGCCGCGGGAGGACGCCCGCGACGCCCTCGTCCTCGGCCCCGCGCTGCGGGCCAAGCTCTGTCCCGAAGGACATGTCCCGAGTGACCTGTCCATTCATTCCTTGCCGGCCGGCGCCACCCTCGGCACCACCAGCCTGCGCCGCGGCGCGCTCGCCCTGCGCCTGAACCCCGCCCTGCAGATCCGCCCGCTGCGCGGCAACGTGCCCACCCGCCTGCGCAAGCTCGACGCCGGCGACTACGACGCCATCCTGCTGGCCACCGCCGGCCTCGTCCGCCTCGGCCTCGCCGACCGGATCGACGCGCGCCTCGATCCCGAGCAGTTCTGCCCCGCCGCGTGTCGGGATCCTCGCGCTCGAGAGCCGCGCCGACGACGACCGCGTGCGCGCCCTCGTCGCCCCCTTGGGCGACGCCCACGCCGCCACCGTCGCCGCGGCCGAGCGCGCCTTCCTCGCCCGCCTCGACGGCGGCTGCCAGGTCCCCATGGGCTGCCACGCCGAGCTGCGCGACGACCTCCTGCACGTCCGCGGCGTCATCACCGATCCCGGCGGCCGCCCCTGCTTCACCGCCGCCCGCGTCGGCCCCCCGGAAACGGCCCCCGAGCTCGGCAAAGCCGTCGCCGAGCTCCTGCTCCGCCTCGGCGCCGACGCCGTGCTCGCCGCCCTCGCGCACAAGACCTGAGAGACATGCTCCCACGGGCATGTCCCTCACAACATGCCCGATCGGACATGCTCTCGACGACATGTCCCTTGCGGCCCTCGCGTGCTCACCAGTGACGGAGCTCGCCTCGCGCGAGCGCGCGCCGGGCCTCGCCCTATCGGACATGCTCTCGACGACATGTCCCTTGCGGCCCTCGCGTGCTCACCAGTGACGGAGCCCGCCCTGCGAGAGCGCCCGCCGCACCATGCGCTTGCGAACGCAGCCCCATCCCGCGCCGGCGTTTCGCCTCCGCTCGCGGCTCGGCCCCGCCTGAGGGTCCGCAGCGACCCGTCACTCGCGCACGAGCTCGGGCTTCACAAGCCCCGCCGCCGCCTCGGCGGTCGCCGTCGCTGACGGCACCTCGAGACCGAACAGCTGCTGCACCGCCCCGGCCAGGTCGGCCTCGGCGCCCTCGCCCACGGCGGCCTGGCGCAGCGCCGTCATCGGCTTGTGCAGCAGCTTCTGCACGATCCCGTTGGCCAGCGCCTCCACGGCTTTCTGCTGGTCGGGCGCCAGGCCCTGCAGCTTGCCGCGGACGCGCCCCAGCTCCGCCTCCGCGATCGCGCGCGTGCTGCTGCAGCGCCTGCACGATGGGACCGATCGAGCGGGCCCGCTGCCACGCCACGAACTCGCCGACCTCTTCCTCCACCAGCGACCCGGCGCGCTCCGCCTCGGCCGCCCGCGCGCGCATGTTGTCGTGGACGATCCCCTGCAGGTCGTCGATGTTGTAGAGGAACACCTGCTCGAGGCGCGCCACCTCCGGCTCGACGTCGCGGGGCACCGCGATGTCGACGAAGAAGATCGGCTTGCCGCGGCGGACCTTCATCACCGGCCGCAGCAGCGCGCGGTCGATCACCGGCCGCTGCGCCCCGGTGCTGGTCACGACGATGTCGGCGCGGCGGAGCTCGGCGTCGAGGCTGTCCCACGGCGCGAAGCGGGCCGCCAGCTCGTCCGCCAGCGCTCGCCCGCGGGCCTCGCTGCGGTTGACCACCGCGATCTCGGCCACGCCCGCCGCCTTGAGATGGACCCCTGCCTGCGACGCCATCTCGCCGGCGCCGACGAGCAGCGCGCCGCTGCCGGTGAGCTCGCCGAAGATCGATCGCGCCAGGTCGACCGCGACCGACGGCACGCTGGCCGCGCCGCGTGCCACCTCGGTCTCGCTGCGGACCCGCTTGGCCGCGCGGAAGGCCGTGCCGAGGCAGCGGTCGAGCACCCCGCCGACGGTACCCTCGCGCTGCGCCAGTTCGAACGCGTCCTTGACCTGGCCGAGGATCTGCGGCTCGCCGACGACCATGCTCTCGAGGCTCGCCGCGACGCGACAGATGTGGCTCGCCGCGGCCCGCTCGCCGCGCACGAACGTGTGCGCCACCAGCTCGGTCAGCGGCACCGCGCGCGTGTCGGCCAGCGCCTGCAGCACGCGCTCGCCGGCGCGGGCCCAGTGCGGCGCCACCCCGTAGACCTCGACGCGGTTGCAGGTCGACACGATCATCACCTCGCCGAGGCCCGCGCGCTCGCGCAGGGCCGACAGCGCGGCCGCGAGGTCACCTGCCCCGAAGGCCAGGCGCTCACGGAGCTCGACCGGCGCCGTCTTGTGGTTGAGGCCGACCGCGACGAGCTCCGTCATGCCCGCACCCCGTACCATACGAGCACCAGCAGCGTGCACGCGAACGCGGCGAGGGTCAGCAGCGCCGACTTGCGGCCGCGCACCCCGAGCGCCGCGCGCATCACCAGGATCGCCGCGCTGCACAGCCACGCCGCCGCCGCCATCACCACCTCGATCCAGCGCCCGCCGATCGCCGCCACTCCGCCCGACTTCACCGTCCACAGCACCCCGGTGACGATGGTCAGGGTCAGCACCGGCACCACCAGCATCACTGCATGGTAGTGCAGGCGCTCGAGTCCGGTCAGCGACAGCCCGCCAGGCTGTGGCTTCCAGCGTTTCAGCCGCAGTCGCCGGTCCATCGTCAGGTAGAGCGCGGCGATGCCCGCCGCGATCGTGAACCCGCCGAGGCCCGCCGTCGCCAGGCCGATGTGCGCCTTCGCCAGCGCGCTCGTGGGCGCCGGCAGTGGGTCGTGCACGCTCGCGGCTCGAACATCACCCCGATCGACAGCCCGAGCAGGCCGACCGGCGCCACGATCGCGCCGAGCGTCGCCGCGCGACGGATGCGCCCGACCACCAGGCCGCCGACCACCGCGATGAGCGCTCCGAAGCTCGTGGCGAGGAACACCGAGCTGAAGGGGTGCTCGCCGCCGACGCACTGGGCGCCGATGCACGCCACGTGCAGCGCCGCCGCGAGGGCCAGCAAGATCCCCGCGCGTCTCGCGGGACTGGGCGTCCGCGCGCGCCTCGCTCGCGGGCGGGTCGAGCGCGTACGCGAAGATCGCGGCGCCGTAGGCGAGCGAGGCGAGGATGAACAGGATCAGCATGCGACGCTAGTTATCGGACGACGTGCCGAGGGTCTCGATCTGTTGCATGAGACGGCCCCACGTCGGCCCGTCGAGGCGGACCTCGGCGCCGCGCGCGTCGACCACCGTGGCGATGAAGCCTGGCTTCACGGTGTACGCGTAGTCGCCCATCACGACCGAGCTCTCGTAATGGTCGGCGCCCATCTGCGCCAGCTCCTGCGACGTCTTCACCCGGCCGACGACGTCGTGAGGATCGGCCTCGCCGCCGTCGATGCGCTCGAACCACACCGCGGGGTTGATGAAGAGATCGACCGACGGCGGACCCGACACGCGGAGGAGGTCCTGCTCGAGAGACACGCCCCCTGTCGAGAGCCAGGTGTCGACGAGGGTCTGAGCGACGAAGATCCGCGGCATACCCGGCCAGGGTAGCCGCGCGCGCGGCCTCACAACCCTTGCGCCGCCGCGAGCCCGGCACCATGCTCTGGCCGGCGCGACGCCGGGAGCGCCGCGCGCCACCGCCGCGAGCGGCCCCCACTTCCACTGCAAGCCCGTCCAAGCCTGACTGCTTCACGGCCCTCTGGCCTGCACTTCACCCGCCCCAACCACCATGGCATCCGACAAGATCACCAACACCTCGGACCAAACCTTCAAGAACGACGTCATCGACTCGCAGACCCCGGTTCTGGTCGATTTCTGGGCCACTTGGTGCGGTCCGTGTCGCGCGATCGCGCCCCACCTCGACGCCCTCGCCGAGGAGCTCGGCGGCCAGATCAAGATCGTCAAGCTCGACGTCGATCGCAATCAGAACACCGCCGTCGAGTACGGCGTCACCAACATCCCCACCCTGCTGCTGTTCAAGGACGGCAAGCTGGCCAACCGCATGGTCGGCGGCGGCTCGCGCGGCAAGATCGCCGAGTTCATCAAGACGGTCGTCTGACCCGTCTTGCTCGCAGCAGTCTTCAAGGACAGGTCCTTCGGGACCTGTCCTTTTGTTCATTCGCGCGCGCCGCTCACGGCTTGACGAACTTGAGCGTCATGCGGTCGCTCTCGCCGATGGCCGCGTACTTGTCGCGGTCCTTGTCGCCGAGCTCGAACGACGGCGGCAAGGTCCACACGCCCTTCTCGTAGTCCTTGGTGTCCTTCGGGTTGGCGTTGATCTCCGAGCGCGCCTGCAGCTTGAAGCCGAACGACTCGATGCGGGACACCACCCAGTCCTCGGGCAGGTAGCCGGTCTCGGCGACCTTCTTCGGGTCGTCGACCTGCTGCGGCTTGGCGCGGTGGGCCTCGACGCCGAGCACGCCGCCGGGCTTGAGCGCCTTGAAGGCCGCGCCGTAGATGGCCCCGTCGATGCCGTCCTCGACCCACCCGTGGGTGTTGCGGAACGTGACGACCAGGTCGACCGAGTTCTCGGGCGCGAGCACCAGCGCCGACGGGTCGGTCACGGTCACGACCTCGACCTTGTCGTAGACCTCGGGCGCGCCGGCCAGCTTGTCGAGGAACTTCTTGCCGTTGCGGGTCTGGTAGGCGTCGGCCGGCCCGCTCGTGTCGAAGTTGGTGACGATGAGCTTGCCGCTGTCGCGCAGCGTGGGCGCGAGGATCTCGGTGAACCACCCGCCGCCGCCGGGCCACAGCTCGACCACCGTCTGGTCCTTCTTGAGGCCGAAGAACAGCAGGGTCTCGAGCGGGTGGCGATACTGGTCGCGGGCGCGGTTCTCCGCCGAGCGCTGCGGGCCGGCGATGGCCGCCTTGAGCGCCTCCGCCGTCGCGGGATCGGCGTCGCGGACCGCCGCGGCTGCGGGATCCTCGCCGCCAGGAGCCGGCGTCTCCGCCGGGGCTGCCGGCTTGGAGGCGCAACCAGGGAGGACTGTCGTCGTGACCAGCGCGGTCAGCGAGAGGGAGCGAAGGGCCGTGCGCAAGAACATGCGCCGCGAACATACTCCACCGCACCGGGCCGGCCATCCGGCGGAGCACCGGTGAGCTGAGCCACGTCAAGCGGACCCGCCGGTCCCCGTCTTTACCTTCCGAAGCCTGCGCACGGGTGTTAAACCGAACATCGCATGAAGCTTCGCGGCAGGATCCTCTGGCTCACCGACGACCCGCACGGCATCGCCAAGCAGTTGACGGGCACGGATCTCGACGCCCGCGCGGACGCCGCCCCGTCGCTCCACTACGGCGTCAACACCGATCTCATGATCAGCGGCGCCGCCTGCACTCTCGGCTACACCGGCGACATCCTCGGGCCCTACTTCCTCGAGAACTTCAAGGAACAGGTCCAAAAGGACAGCATCAAGGACGGCGGCTTCCAGGTCGTCGTCGGCGGCGACGCCTACGGCTCCGGCTCGAGCCGCGAGGTCGCCGTGGTCGCCCACCAGGGCGCCGGCATCGAGCTCGTGGTGGCCCGCAGCTTCCAGCGGATCTTCCAGGAGAACATGGTCTACAGCGGCCTGCCGTTCACCACCGACTTCGGGGTGATCGGTCGCCTGCAGGCCGGCGAGGACGTCGACCTCGGCGGGCTCGCGGCCGAGCTGCCGCCGTTCTTCCGCGCCGTCGTGCAGAACGGCGGCCTCCTGCGCTACGGCACCCGCCTGCTCGCCGGCGAGATCGAGCCCGAGTACCGCACCGACGCTCCGGCGCGCCCGCTCAACTGCGTCGAGAAGATCATCGCCGCGCGCACCTGGACCGGCGGCGAGCGCTTCGGCATCGCCGCGGTGGGGCCCGGCGATCAGGTCCTGTGCGAGGTCGGCTTCCGCGGCGTCCACGAGTACACCGGCGGCATGGTGATGGCCCTCTACGAGCAGGAGTGGGGCACCACCCCAATCAAGAACCCCGAGCTCGCCGCCGCCTTCGAGGACCACTTCGTCCTCATCGACCAGCCGACCGTCCCGCTGCGCGTCAAGAAGCAGCGGCTCGACTCGGCCCGCCAGCTGCGCGACGAGATGGTCAGCGCCAGCCTCAAGAACGGCATCCGGATCCACGGGCCCGGCCAGAAGTACGACGCCGGCGTGTGCCACCGCATCGTCGTCGAGCAGTACGGCAACCCGGGCACCATCATCATCCTCACCGACTCGCACACCCCGACCGCCGGCGTCCTCAACGCCTTCGCGTTCGGCGTCGGCTCCACGGCCATGGCCTTCGCGCTGCGCACCGGCCTGGTCCCGGTCACCGTGCCGAAGACCGTGCGGATCTGGGTCACCGGCGACGCGCGCGGCGTCGTCTCGCCGAAGGACCTCATCCTCCACATCATCGGCGACCCGTACTTCCGCGAGGAGCAGTGGCGCACCTCGGCCACCGACACCTGCGTGATCCAGATCGGCGGCCCCGGCCTCGATCAGTGGAACGTCGACGAGCTCAGCGTGCTCACCAACATGACGGTCGAGGGCGGCCTCATGACCGGCGTCGTCGAGCCGTGCGCGCCGGTGCGGGAGTTCCTGCGCACCCGCCGACCCGGCGTCGACACCGACGCCCTGTTCGTTGAGCCCGACGAGGGCGCCGAGTACGTGCGCACCATCAGCATCGACCTCGCCGACGTCCCGCTGACCGTCGCCACCCCCGGCGACTCGCGCAACCGCGCCGCGCTGGCCGACGTCCTCGACGTCCCGATCCACAACGTCGTCATCGCCTCGTGCACCGGCGGCTCGCTCGCCGACCTGCGCGCCGCCGCCGACGTCCTCCGCGGCCGCAAGCTCGCGCCCAAGGTCCGCGTCACCGTCACGCCCTCGAGCGCCGAGGTCAGCGCCTCGGCCGAGCGCGAGGGTCTGCTCGGCCTGTTCCGCGAGCTCGGGGCCGTGGTCACCGCGCCAGGCTGCGGCTCGTGCATCGGCAACGGCCCGGGCATCCCGCTCGAGGGCGAGACCACCGCGAGCACGACCAACCGCAACTTCGACCGCCGCATGGGCGCGCCCGGCCCGGTCTACCTGGTGTCGCCCGCGGTCGCGGCGGCCTCGGCCGTCACCGGTCACCTCACCGATCCTCGCGACCTCGGCGGCGCGCAGACGTGACCGGGCGCGACGGCCCCGACCCTCGGCTCCCCGCACGCGCCGGGTGACACCGGCGCGTCACGATCGCGTCGGTGAGTTCGAGCGCGCCGGCCTCGCCGGATTCCCGGTACCCGGCGAGCGCGCGCCCGTGCAGCGGTGATTTCGGGGCTTCGCCGGCGCTCGTGCGGCATGGCTCGCCTCACTCGCGCGCAGGCGTGATCGAACGCGCCGCCCGCCGGCTTGTCGGTCGGGCGCGGCTCGGCGTACCGTCTGCGCCTCTATGCGCGTGATCGAGAGCTTCCTGAACGGCGCCTGGCAGTCCGCGGACGGTCCCAGGACCTCGCTCGTCAACCCTGCGACCGAAGAGGTCCTGGCCGAAGCGGCCTCGGCGCGCGGCCTCGGCGACGCCGTCCGCCACGCCCGCGAGGTCGGCGGACCTGCCCTTCGGGCCATGTCCTTCCGGCAACGCGGCGCCCTGCTGCAGGCCATCGCCAAGCTCCTGCACGCGCACCGCGAGGAGCTGCTCGACCTCGCGGTCGTCAGCGGCGGCAACACCCGCGGCGACGCCAAGTTCGACGTCGACGGCGGTCTCGGCGTCCTCGCCGCCTACGCCGAGCTGGCCGAGAGCCTGCCCGACGCGCCGTGGCTGGTCGAGGGCGAGCCCGCGGTCGTCGTGCGCACCAGCAAAGTCCGCGTGCAGCACCTGCTGCAGCCGCGCCACGGCGTCGCCGTCCACATCAACGCCTTCAACTTCCCGGCCTGGGGCATGCTCGGCAAGGCCGCCGTCGCCTGGCTCGCCGGCATGCCCGTGCTGTCGAAGCCGGCCACCAGCACCAGCCTGTTGGCCCACCGGATCGCCGAGCTCGTCGTCGGCGCGAACATCCTCCCGCCGGGCGCCTTCCAGATCCTCATCGGCTCGGTCGGCGACCTGCTCGACCACCTCGGTCCGCAGGACGTCGTCGCCTTCACCGGCTCGGCCGACACCGGCGCCAAGATCCGCGGCCACCGCAACGTCCTCGCCCACGGCGTGCGCGTCAACGTCGAGGCCGACAGCCTCAACTCGGTCGTCCTCGGCCCCGACGTGCAGGAGGGCAGCGAGCTGTGGGACCTGGTCGTCCGCGACGCGGTCACCGAGCTGACCCAAAAGACAGGTCAGAAGTGCACCGCCACGCGGCGGATCCTCGTCCTCGAGGCCGCCCTGCCCGCGCTGCGCGACGCCCTCGAGGGGCGCCTCGGCGAGCGCGCCGCGCAGACCGGCAACCCGCTGAGCAAGAGCGTCAAGATGGGCCCGCTGTCGACCGCGCAGCAGCTCGCCGACGCCCGCGCAGGCGTCGCGGCCCTGCGCGAGCGCGCCCGCGTCGTCCGCGGCGATCCGCAGCGGGGCGAGTTCGTCGACGTGCCCGCCGGCAAGGGCTTCTTCCTCGAGCCGATCCTGCTCGAGGCCGACGCGGCCGCGGTGCTCGATCGCAGCGCGGTGTTCCACCGCGTCGAGGTGTTCGCGCCCGTCGCCACCCTCCTGCCCTACGACGGCAGCGTCGCCCAGGCCGCGGCGATCGTCGGCTTCGGCGGCGGCAGCCTGGTGAGCACCGTCTACAGCGACGACCGCGAGTACGTCGCCCGCGCCGTCGCCGAGCTCGGGCCGCAGCTGGGCGCCTCGTCCTGTCCGACGAGAAGGGCGCCGGCGGCTCGTTCAGCCCCGGCGGCGTGTTCCCGCAGGCGCAGCACGGCGGTCCTGGTCGCGCCGGCGGCGGCGCCGAGCTCGGCGGTCGCCTCGGCCTCGAGCTCTACATGCAGCGCACCGCCGTGCAGGGCGGCGCGAGCCAGCTCGCGCGCCTGTTCGGCGGCTGACGCCCGCCCGCCGCCGCGCTATCCTGGGCCGACATGCCGATCCTGGTCGCGCTGGTCGTGCTCGTCGCGGTGCTCGGGGGCGTCGCCTACGCCGGCTTCGCCCGCTTCCTCGAGCACCGCGAGCGCATGGCCGCGCTCGAGGCCCAGCGCCCGCGCGTCATCCTCGCCCTCCCGCCCGGGGACAACCGCGACACCGATCAGCTGACCGAGGAGATCCTCGCCGCCTGCCGCCAGAAGGGCGTCGACGTCGACCTCGACCTGCGCTGACCCGCCGCCCTCCCCGGCCTGACGAGCATGTCGATTCGGACATGTCCGATTCGACATGCTCGCTTGTCCATGTCCATCGTGACATGTCCGGAGGACAACGCCTGCGGGGAGCGTCAGGCGTCCGGCAAGGAGCAGATCCCGACGTTCTCGAGCCCCGGCGGGGCCGGGATGTCCTCGTACCAGGAGATGCACTCCTGGCCCTGGCCCGGGCAGGTGTTCGGGGCCGAGATGTCGCAGAACGGGACGCAACAGCCGGTGGACATCGGGTCACACTCGACGGCGAGCCCCGGGTCGAGGCAGGAGAGGCCGGGGTCGCAGACGTTGGCGAACTCGCAGCCGTCGAACGCCTGCCCCTCGTCACCGCTGGCGTCGAGGACACACAGGAAGGAGCCGAGGACCATCGGGTTGGGGATACAGAGGTCGCCGCCGGGGCAGTCCTGCGCCAGCGGATCGCACGGGGGGAAGCAGAGGGTCAGCACCCCGTCGGCGGCGAAGTTGCAGGTAAAGGTGGGATCGGGGCACGAGGGCGACTCGGGGTTGCCGGTGCACTGGAACACGCACACGCCCTCGCCCGTGTCGACGTCGACGTCCCAGCACATCAGCCCCTTGTCGCAGGTGTCTTCGCCGCTGACAGGGCCGCCGATGGCCTTGCAGGGCTCGCCGAAGCCGTCAGGGTTCGGCACGACGTCGACGCACTTGAGGCTCTCCCACGCATTGTCGCCGTCGCCGGAGTACGGCATGCACTTCTGGCCTTCGGGACAGTCTTGCGCCCAGACGTCGCAGGCCTTGGAAGTCCCGTCGTCGGGCACCATGACGAACCCCTGGCTGGTGTCGCCGGTGGTCAGGTCGCCGGCGCTAGAGCCCCCTCCGAGGACGAGGAGGTCGCGAGCGAGCCGGCGGTCGGGTCGTCGGGCGCCCCGGTCGTCGAGGGGACGCTCTCCGTGGTGGTGCCGGATCCGGTGGTGCTGGCCTCACCGGCGCTGCTGCCCGGATCGATCGGCCGCACGCTGCAGGCGGACGCGGAGAGGAGGAGCAGGACAGATGTTCGAAGGACATGTTTGTTGGAACCTGTATGAACGGCCAGATAGAAAGAGCGCCGGAGCGTCGCGGTGGACCCCGACCGTCGCGGGTGGGGTGGCGATGCGCCCGAGTGGTGTCGCGCCGGGGCCGGCGCCGAGTCCGCGGAGCCCGGCAAGGCCTGAAGCCGGGGCTCGACGGCGCTCGCGGAAAAACTACCATCTGAGCCGAGACTACCTTCTTTCCCATCACAAAACAGAAGAAACGACCATTCTTCCCGGCATGGACGCGTGGACCGCGGCACTTCGCCCCGCCGAAATCCATCACCAGAAACCCAAAAACGCTCCGGCGGCGCCGCGCCTTCAGCGCGGGACGGCGATTTCAAGCCCCGCGAAGATCTGCATCGGCACCCCGACGCGCGCTGCCCACTCGGCCTCGTTGTGCATCGCCCCCGGCGCGTGCACGTAAAACAGGTCGACCTCCGGCGTGTAGCCGATCGACTGCAGGATCGCGTCAAACTGCGCGTTCTCGCAGTAGTTGTCGAACGAGTCCGGCGCGTCGTCCTCGATGCCGTCCTGATCGGTGTCGACGCACGAGCCCTCGCCGCCGCTGTCGATGTAGATCGTGAAGTCGCGCTTGCCCGCCGCTTCGTACGTCTCGAGGATCGTCTCGTTGTGCAGCTCGAGCGAGCCCCAGCCGACCGTGCCCGACATGCTGATCGCCATGTCGTAGCGGTCGGGGTAAAAGTCGGCGATCGCCAGGCTGATGAGCCCCCCGAGCGACGAGCCCATCGTCCCCACCACCTCCGCGGGCCCGTACGCCGCCTCCATGCGCGGGCGAATCACCGTCTCCACGAGCTCCGCGTAGAGCTCCCCGTCGCCGCCGACCGGCTGGCCGTCGAGCTCGTCGGGCACCTGCGTGTACTCGTCCATGCGCGCCGGCGTGTTCGTGATCCCGACGACAAGCATGTTGGGCGGCGCGCTGGTCGTCAGCTGCCAGCCGCCGAAGAAAGCCGTCGGGTCGAACAGGTTCTGCCCGTCGTGGACGTACAGCGCGTGGGTGAACTCGCCGTCCTGCGGCACCAGCACCTCCAGGTCGCGCGGCACGAGCCCGAGGTCCGCGTCCTCGATCGCGTACCAGCGCTCGAGGTGGGCCGCGCTCGCGCGCACCAGCGAGTACGCCCCGAAGTCGTCGTAGCCGTGGCGGCGCCCGTACGGATCCGCGATCCACTGCATCGAGTCCGGCTCGTGAGATTTATAGAGGCTCCCGTCGGGCGCCGCGATCTCTTCTTCGATCCACCACAACGAACCGGCCTGGCTCATCGGCGTCGGCGCCCACTCGTTGTGGTCGCCGGCCAGCGTCCAACCCCCCTGTCCGCAGAGACAGGCGAACAGATAGCCGCCCGACGCCGCCTCCACCGGAAAACCCCGCGTTCGGCGATCGTGCGCATCGCCTCCTCCGCGTCGACCTCGCCGGCGATCGCCTTGCGCAGCAGCGCCTCGTCCTCCGACAGCTCGGGCTCGCCGGTGGTCGCGTCGGTCGCGGCCGTCTCCGCCTCCGTCGTCGCCGCGGTCGTCGCCTCGCCCGTCGACGTCGTCTCCGGCTCCGTCCCGCTCGTCGGCGTCGGTTCGGTCCCAGTAAAACTCTCGCCGAACGACGTCGACGGGCTCGCCGTCGTCATCGCCTCGCTGTCGGTCTCGGCGCCTCCGTCGGGCTGACAGGCCAGGACCAGGGCGACGAGCGGGAGGCAACGGGGGCGGCGCGCATGGCGGCGAAACATACGACAAGGGCGTCCGGCGTGCGACTCCCCGCTCGCAACGGCCTCGGAACAACGTTGCTCCGCGGTTCCTGCATGGCGCCCCGATGCCCTGTGTGCCGTCGAGGGGTCCGATACTGCCCCCACGGGCGCACCGTTCTCGCGTCTGTCCTCAGGGACAGTTTTACAAGGCCCTTCAGACATGTCTCGATGGACATGTCTCATCACGCTCCGTCGCCGAGCGCGCTCGCGGTGCGAGCCCTCTTCAGCCCGTGACGGCCCCCTCGCGGGCCGCCTCGGCCTCGGCCGCCAGCGACTCGCGCAGCTCGAGCGCCGCCGCGTCGTACGCCTTCACCTCCGGCCCGCGGTACACCAGGGCCGTCAGCGGCGGCAGGTCCAGCGTCGCCGCGCACGGCAGCGCTCCGCCGGCCGAGTGGTCCGCGATCAGCCGCTCCGGCCCGTCGTGGCCCGCCCCGCCGAACTGCGCCTCGTCCGACGACAGCATCCGCACCCACTCGCCCGGAGCCTCGAAGGGCACCGTGTAGTTCGTCCACGTCATCGGGGTGAAGTTGAGGATCACCAGGATCACCGCCCCCTGACGCGGGCGGCGGAGGAACGCCAGGGTGCT
This sequence comes from Nannocystis pusilla, assembly GCF_026626665.1. GTDB lineage: Bacteria > Myxococcota_A > Polyangia > Nannocystales > Nannocystaceae > Nannocystis > Nannocystis pusilla. The sequence goes on along the minus strand of NZ_JAPNKE010000002.1, from coordinate 1,777,986 downwards.
GCGCTTGTAGTCGTCGACGACGGCCCAGCGGAAGCCGAGCGGGTCGTGGTCGAGCTCGTACAGGGCCGGCTCGGCGCGCAGCAGGTGGCCGAGGCGGCCGACCCACTTCATCAGCCCCGCGTGCTCGGCCTCGGCGAGCAGGCCCCAGTCGAGCTGCCCGTCGTGGTTCCACTCGCGCACCTGGGCGAACTCGTCGCCCATGAACAGCAGCTTCTTGCCCGGCAGCCCGAACATGTAGGCGTACAGCAGGCGCAGGTTGGCCAGCCGGGCCGACCCGCCGCCTGTCCCCGGGGACATCTTGCGGACCAGCGAGCCCTTGCCGTGGACGACCTCGTCGTGCGACAGCGGCAGCATGAACCGCTCGGAGTAGGCGTACATCATGCGGAACGTGACGTCGCGGTGGTGCTGCGCGCGCGTCACCGGGTCGCGCCCGAAGTAGCGCAGCGTGTCGTGCATCCAGCCCATGTCCCACTTGAAGTCGAACCCGAGCCCGCCGTCCTCGACCCTGTGCGACACCCCCGGCCAGGCCGTCGACTCCTCCGCGATCACGATCGCCCCCGGCACCTCGGCGTGGATCGCCTGGTTGAGCGCGCGCAGGAACTCGATCGCCTCGAGGTTCTCGCGCCCGCCGAGGTGGTTCGGCAGCCACTGGCCCTCCTTGCGCGAGTAGTCGAGGTACAGCATCGACGCCACCGCGTCGACCCGCAGGCCGTCGACGTGGAACACCTGCAGCCACATCAGCGCCGAGCTGAGCAGGAAGCTGCGGACCTCGTGGCGCGCGAGGTTGAAGATCAGCGTGTTCCAGTCGGGGTGGACCCCGCGCCGCGGGTCGGCGTGCTCGTACAGGTGCGTGCCGTCGAAGTGGACCAGCCCGTGCCCGTCGTTGGGGAAGTGGGCCGGCACCCAGTCGAGGATCACGCCGATGCCCGCCTGGTGCAGCGCGTCGATCAGCGCCATCAGCTCCTGCGGCTCGCCGTAGCGGCGCGTCGGCGCGAAGTACCCCGTCGCCTGATAGCCCCACGAGCCGTAGAACGGGTGCTCCGTCAGCGGCATCAGCTCGACGTGGGTGAACCCGAGCGCGCGCACGTGGGCGATCAGCTTCGGCGCGACTGCCCGATAGGACAGGTGCTCGCCGCCCGGCCCGCGCATCCACGAGCCGAGGTGGACCTCGTAGATCGACATCGGCGCCGTCGGTGCCTGCCGCTCGGCCCGGCGCGCCAGCCAGGTCGCGTCGCCCCAGTCGTACGCGTGGTCCCACACCACAGAGGCGGTCGCCGGCGGCGCCTCGCTCATCAGCGCGTACGGGTCGGCCTTGTCGTGCGCGACCCCGTCGGCGCCGACGATGCGGAACTTGTAGAGCATGCCGCGCCGCGCCGCCGGCACGAAGCCGGTCCACACGCCGCCGCGGGCCGCGTGCAGCGGGTCGCGCGCGGCGTCCCACGCGTTCCACTCGCCGATCACGCTGATCGAGCGCGCGTTCGGGGCCCACACCGAGAAGTGGGCCCCCTCGCCGCCCGCGACCAGCCGCGCGCCCATGCGCTCCCACAGCCGCAGGTGCGTGCCCTCGCCCAGCAGGTGGTAGTCGAGGTCGCCCAGCGGGCTCGCCGGCTCCACCGTAACGGCTGTCTCTTGCGACATGTCCTGAAGCACCTGACCTTCCGTACCGGGTCTTTCGAGCATGTCCCGAGGTTCTCCCGCCGCCCCCCGGGCACGAGCCTCGCGCTCGCCAGCGCGTCGCGCTCGAGCAGCGCGGCCTCCACCGACACGTCCTCCGCGGCCTCGGTCGCCTCGACCTCCGGCGCGTTCGACTCCGCCAGCCCGCCGGCCTCGACCTTCGCCCGGGGTCGGCTCGCCTCGCCGTCCACCGACGCCGCGCCCGCGTCCGCCTCGATCGCCTGCACGCTCGCCTCGCCGGCCTCGACCGCCGCCGGAGCTTCGTGAGCCTCGCCGCTCGCGTTCGCCTCGTGCTCGCGGATGGCCGCCTCCATCGCCACCGCCTCCGCGACCGCCTCGGCCGCCTCGAGCTCCGTCACGTTCGCCTCGCCTGCCGTCGAGGCTCCGGCCATCTCGCCGGTCGCACTCGCCTCGTGCTCGCGGATGGCCGCCTGCGTCGACTCGGCGTCCGCGACCGCCTCGGCCGCTTCGAGCTCGGGCACGCTCGTCTCGCCGGCCTCGACCGCCGCCCTCGCCGCGTCGACGGTCCGCGCCTCACCCGGCGTCGGCGTCTCGCTCACGACCTCCGGCGCCTTCGCGGGCGTGCCGGCCTCGTCCGCCGCGCGGGCTCGCGTCGCGCTGCCGCGCTCGGGTGCGCGAGTCTCCTCGCGGCGGCTCGGGGTGGGTTTGCGCGGCGCGGAGCGTTCGGGTTTGCGAGGGCGAGGCATCCTGGCCGGCGGCTTTTACCGAGGAACGCGCGCCGTGCAAACCGCCCGCGGCCGCGGGACCGGAGGCTCGCGCGTGACCTTGCCGGGACGCGGATACGTGGGTCTTCGCGCCCCCGTGCGTGCGTCCACTCGCATCCTCGCGTCGGCTTGCGACGACGTCCGACGCGTGCGGCGCAGCTTGCACCTCGCCCTGTAGCGACGTCCGCCCCACGCTTCACCGCGGCCGTGCGGTCGAGGTCGGCACCTGCCGGATCGCCGTTTCGCGTCGCGGTCGTCACCCGTCGGTCACGACCGCGACACGCCGTTCTCAGCTCGCGCTGCGGGGCTCGCCGTCCTCGACCAGCATCAGCACCGTCATCGCTGCCGGCAGCAGCTCCAGGCTGTCCGTCGAGGCCGGCAGGATCTCCTCCTCGGCCGTCGGCGACGCCGTGTCGAGCACGCGCTGCCAGCGGCCCAGCTCCCGGCCCGGCAGCGCGAACTGAATTGGCACCTCGTCGGCGTTGAGCAGCACCAGCAGCGTCGCGTCGGTCACCGGCTCGCCGTGGGCGTCGCGGATCCCCGTCCCGTCGCCGCCGAGCAGCAGCGCCAGCGCGCGGGTCGACGGCGACACCCAGTCGCCGTGGCCCATCGCCCGCCCGTCGGGGCGCAGCCACGAGATGTCGCGCAGGCGGCTGTGCGGCCCGCTCGTGCCGGAGAAGAACCGCGTGCGGCGCAGCACCGCGAAGCGCGAGCGCAGGGCCAGCGCGCGGCGGGCGAACGCCAGCATCGCCTGTCCTTCGGGACCTGTCTCCCAGGACAGCCACGACGTCGGGTTGTCCTGGCAGTAGGCGTTGTTGTTGCCGCGCTGGGTGCGGCCGAACTCGTCGCCCGCGCCCAGCATCGGCACGCCCTGCGACACCGCCAGCGTCGTCAGGAAGTTGCGGACCGTGCGGCCGCGGATCGCCACCAGGCGCGGGTCCTCGCTCGGCCCCTCGACGCCCCAGTTGCTGCTGTGCTCGTGGTTGTTGCCGTCGCGGTTGTCTTCGCCGTTGGCGTGGTTGTGCTTCACGCTGTAGGCCGTCAGGTCGGCCAGCGTGAACCCGTCGTGGCAGGCCACGTAGTTGACGCTCGCCGTCGGCCCGCGGTCGGTCGCCGAGAACAGGTCCGACGAGCCGGTCAGGCGGTAGCCCAGCTCGCCGGCCAGGCCGAGGTCGCCGCGCCAGTAGCGGCGCACCGCGTCGCGGTAGCGGCCGTTCCACTCGGCCCACGGGTGCGGCGACCCGCCGAGCTGATAGCCGTGCGGGCCCACGTCCCACGGCTCCGCGATCAGCTTCAACTTCGACAGCAGCGGGTCCTGCCCGATCGCCGCCAGGAACGGGCTGTGGCGATCGACATCGGCCCCGCGCCGCGACAGCGCCGGCGCCAGGTCGAAGCGGAACCCGTCGACGTGCATGTGCTCGGCCCAGTAGCGCAGGCTGTCGAGCACCAGCTTCAGCGTCTGCGCGTGGCGCAGGTTGAGCGTGTTGCCGCAGCCGGTGAAGTCGGCGTTGTAGCGCGGCGCCGCCGGGTCGAGCAGGTAGTACGCGCGGTTGTCGATGCCGCGCAGCGACAGCGTCGGCCCGAGGTGCCCGCCCTCGCAGGTGTGGTTGTACACCACGTCGAGGATCACCTCGATCCCGGCGGCGTGCAGCGCCTTGACCATCGCCTTGAACTCGGCGATCTGCCCGCCCGGCCGCGGATCGGCGGCGTAGCGGGCCGCCGGCGCGAAGAACCCGAGAGTGCTGTAGCCCCAGTAATCCACCAGGCCGCGGCGGCGCACCTCCGGCTCGTCGTAGATCTCGTGGACCGGCAGCAGCTCGACCGCGGTCACGCCCAGCGACTTGAGGTGCTCGACGATCGGCGGCGAAGCCAGCCCCGCGTACGTCCCGCGCAGGTTGGGCGGCACCTGCGGGTGCAGCCGCGACATCCCCTTCACGTGCAGCTCGTAGATCAGCGTGTCGGTCCACGGCGTCGCCGGTCGGCGGTCGTCGCCCCAGTCGAACGCGTCGTCCGCCACCACTCCCTTGGGCGCGTCGGCGGCGTTGTCTTCGCGGTCGAACGCCAGGTCGCCGGCCGGGTCACCGAGGCGGTACGCGAACAGCTCGGCCGCGTTGCCGCTCGACGCCACCGCGCGCGCGTACGGGTCGAGCACCAGCTTGTGCGGGTTGTGGCGCAGCCCCGCGTGCGGCTCGTACGGCCCGTCCACGCGGTAGCCGTACAGCTGCCCCGGGCGCAGCCCCGGCACGTAGCCGTGGAAGATCCGACCTGTCCGTTCGGGCAGCTCGAGCGTCTCGCGCGGAGGTCGATGCGGCGCGTCGAACAGGCACAGGAACACCCGCGTCGCGGTCTCGGAGAACAGGGCGAAGTTCACGCCGTCGGCGTCGGCGTTCGCCCCGAGCGGGTCCGGTCGGCCGGGCCAGATCACGGAGGACACAGGCCAAACGCTACAACACCCGCCGCAGCGCGCGGCGACGGACCTGCCTGCGCGCGGACGGCGAGATCGGCGCCGATTCAGCGTTCGCCCCGGTCCATTTGCGCAGGTTCCGCTGTTGGGGCTTCGCAGCGCGGGCGCGGCCTGCTACTTGGATCGTGGCGCTCGGCCTCGCCCGGGCGCGCCGCAGCCATGCCACAAACCACCTCCTCGTCCGTCGGGCGCGTCGCCGGCGTCACCGTCCCGCTGTTCTCGCTGCGCTCCGAGCAGTCGTGGGGCATCGGCGAGATCGGCGACTTGCCCGCGTTCGCGGCCTTCATCGCCAAGGCCGGGATCTCCCTGATTCAGGTCCTCCCGCTCAACGAGATCTCCATCGGCAACACCTCGCCGTACGCCGCGCTGTCGGCGTTCGGCATCGATCCGATGTTCATCTCGCTGGGCCCGGTGGTCGACCTGCAGCACCTGAGCACCCGCGACGTCCTCGGTGCGTCGGGCGTCGCCGCGCTCGCGGCCGCCAAGAAGCGCGCCACCATCGACTACGACGCCGTCCGCCAGCTCAAGCGCAAGGCGCTCGTCGCCGGCCTGAAGCGCTTCGTCGAGCACGAGCTCGCCGCCGGCGCCGGCAAGTCGCCGCGGGCCCGCGCCTTCCTCGAATTCTGCGACGCCCAGCGCCACTGGTTGCCCGACTACGCCCTCTACCGCGCCATCAAGGACGCCCACCAGGGCGCCGCCTGGTGGCAGTGGGAGGATCCGCTGCGCGAGCGCGACCGCGCGGCCCTGCGCGCCGTCCAGGCTCGCCACGCCGAGACCATCCTCTACTACGAGTACGTCCAGTGGCTCGCCCACGCGCAGTGGGCCGCCGCGCGCGGCGAGCTGAAGAAGCTCGGCGTCGAGCTCATGGGCGACCTCCCCTTCATGGTCGATCGCGACAGCGCCGACGTATGGGTCCACCGCGGCGAGTTCCGCATGGACATGTCGGTCGGCGTCCCGGCCGATCAGTTCGACGAGGACGGCCAGGACTGGGGCCTCCCGCCCTATCACTGGCGGATCATGGCCGCGGGCGACCCCGACTTCGCGTGGTTGCGGCGGCGGGCCGCCTACAGCGCCACGCTCTACGACCGCTTCCGCATCGATCACCTGGTCGGCTTCTACCGCACGTACATGCGGCCCTACGAGAAGCGACGCGACGCCAGGGGCAAGCTCGTGCCCGGCACCTTCGATCCGCCGACCGAGCCCGAGCAGCTCGCCCACGGCGAGAAGGTCATCGGCGCCATCATGGCCAGCGCCGGCGAGCGCGGGCCAAGCTCATCGCCGAGGACCTCGGCTCGATCCCCGCCTACGTCGGCCCCTCGCTGCACAAGCTCGGCGCCCCCGGCTACAAGGTCCTGATCTGGGAGAAGGACGGCGACGCCTTCCGCGATCCTGCGGCCTACCCTGCCCTCTCGGTCGCCACCTTCGGCACCCACGACACCGCCCCCGTCGCCGTGTGGTGGGACGAGCTGTCCGACGCCGAGCGGGCCGAGGTCGTCAAGCTACCTGGCCTGAAGGACATGCCCGACATCGGCAAGGCCTTCACCCCGGCCGTCCACGCCGCCCTCCTCCATCTCGTCCTCGAGGCCGGCAGCGACCTCGTCCTCCTCCTCTTGCAGGACCTGCTCGGCGTGCGCGACCGGATCAACAAGCCCGCCACCCTGGGCGATCACAACTGGACCTGGCGGCTGCCGAGCCCGCTCGAGAAGCTGCGCGACGACCCCCAGGTCACCGCCGCGCTGACCCGGGTCAAGGCCGCCGTGGTCGCCAGCGGTCGGCGCATGCCCTGATCGACGACCTTGCGCGTCGCGGGGCGGCACCGACGACTGCCGCGCTGTGGTAGCCTCGCCGCGCATGTCGCTCCGCCCCCGTCTCCGCGCCCTCTGTGTCCCGCTCGCAGCCGTCGCGCTGCACCTCTTCGGCTGCCAGCCGACCGACGGCAAGTCCGACGCCAAGCCGGCCGCCAAGACCGAGGCCGCGGCGCCCAAGACCGACGCTCCGCCGGCGCCCGTCGCCGCCGCCCCCGACGTCAAGCCGGCGACCCCGGCCGCTGCGCCGAACGCTGCGGCCACCGTCGGCCAGGGTTCGGTCGTCACCCTCATCGAGGCCGGCGCCGAGCCGCGCGAGCCGCTGCGGCTCAAGCTCACCGCCGGGCAGGAGCAGGCGATGGTCATGACCATGCGCATGGGCATGGGCATGCAGATCGGCCCCAACGCCATGCCGAAGACCGACATCCCGCCGATGCAGATGACCATGAACCTCAAGGTCAGCGAGATCACCGGCGAGGGCGACATCCGCAGCGAGTTCAGCCTCGACAAGATCGAGGTCCTGCCCGACCCCAAGGTCCCCGCGGCCATGGTCGATCAGCTCAAGAGCGTCCTCGGCACCATGAACAAGATGTCGGGCACCTCGCTCATCACCCCGCGCGGCATCGTCAAGTCGGCCGACTTCAACATGCCGCCCGACGTGAACCCGCAGATCAAGCAGACCATCGACAGCATGCGGCAGCAGATCAACCAAATGTCGGTGCCCTTCCCCGAGGAGGCGCTCGGCATCGGCGCCAAGTGGACCGTCACCCAGCAGCTCGACCAGCAGGGCATGAAGCTCGACCAGGTCGCCACCTGGGAGCTCAAGGGCCGCGACGGCAGCGTCGTCCAGCTCGCCAGCACCATCGTCCAGACCGCCGCGCCGCAGAAGATCAGCGCCCCCGGCATGCCCGAGGGAGCCTCGGTCAGCCTCGATCGCCTCGACTCCACCGGCGCCGGCACCAACGAGGTCGACCTGACCCGCGTCGCCCCGATCAAGGGCGACATGAACATGAAGTCCTCGATCGCCATGACCACCGACGCCAACGGCGTGAAGATGCCGATGACCATGGACATGGACCTCAACCTGCAGATCAGCGGCAAGTAAGCCGCGCCTTCTCTGCCCTCTCGACGAGCGGCGCCCCCTCGCGGGCGCCGTTTTTCGTTGGGTCCGTCCGGGCTGACGCAGGGCAATTTCGCCCCGCGCAAAGGACGCTGGTCCGGTCCGCCCGCTGGTGCCTCCCGGCTCGGCGGGTAAAACTTACAATCGAACCAATCAAACTTAACTCCTTGCGTTGGTTTCGGAGGTTGTATAAGACTTGTTGCAAGGATTAACTGTTTTGCAGCTTTATCACTTGCCTACCTCTCTTGCGGACGCCTGCACTTGCGCAGGCGCGCGCCGGCGAGCAGGCGGCTGCCGGCGGGGGATCCAGAGAACATGTCGCAACGTGCATGTCCATAAGGCCATGTCGTTGCTCAACCGGCTCTACCGACGCGAGGAAGGTGTGAAATGAAGCGAATTTGGACGACCCTTACGGCCGCTCTGGTGCTGATGGCGTGTGAGAACAAGGATCCGCAGGATCCGACCGCCGGCGTCAACACCACCTCGTCGGGCGAGGACAGCGAGAGCGACAGCGAGAGCACCACCGCCGGGCCCTCCGATCCGCCGGCCACCAGCGACCCGCCGGCCACCAGCGCCGCGGAGACGGAGACCGAGACCTCCGGCGACACCGGCGACACCACCTGCAACTTCCTCGGCTGCGAGACCACCGGCGGCACGGGGATCGCCCCGGAGTGCGACAACTGGACCCAGGACTGCCCGGAGGGCCAGAAATGTTCCGCCTACGCCGACGACGGCGGCACCTCGTGGAACAACCTCAAGTGCGTGCCCGTGGAGGAGAACAGCGGCGCCCCGGGCGACCCGTGCACCGTCGAGGGCAACGGCGTCAGCGGCGTCGACTCGTGCGGCAAGGGCTCGATGTGCTGGAACGTCGACGGCGACACCGGCCAGGGCACCTGCGTCGGCCTGTGCACCGGCTCGCCCGACGCCACCGACTGCGCCGACCCGCAGACCACCTGCGTGATCGCCAACGAGGGCGTGCTCAACCTGTGCCTGCCCTCGTGCGACCCGCTGCTGCAGAACTGCATGGGCAACGACCTGTGCCTGCCGAACCCCGACGACGAGGGCTTCGTGTGCGTCCTCGACGCCTCCGGCGAGACCGGCGTCGCCTTCGACCCGTGCGAGTACGCCAACGCCTGCGACAAGGGCCTCGTCTGCCAGGACCCCGGCTTCGCCACCGAGTGCGACCCCGCGGCGCTCGGCTGCTGCCTGCCCTACTGCGACGTCACCGAGCCCGACTGCCCCGGCGCCGGCCAGGACTGCATCCAGTGGTACGACCCCGGCACCGCCCCTCCGGGCCTGGAGAACCTCGGCCTGTGCGGCATCCCGATGGGCTGACGCCTCTCGCTTGAACCTTACCGCGGGGACATGTCCGAAAGGCCATGTCCCCGCGGTCTACTGTCACACCGCCGCCGCCGCGCCCAGGGCCCGCGCCACCAGCACGCCCATCCACACCAGGCAGACCGCCTGCACCGCGAACGCGGTGAAGCGCAGCTTGACCGCCGCGGCGGAGCCCGACGCGATGTGGATCACCGTCTGCGCCACGCGGGCCGCCAGGTAGGCGATCGCCAGCGTGTCCATGCGCGGCGAGCCGGCGTGGACCACCGCGCCGGTCAGCACCACCGCCGCGAACAGCGGCAGGTTCTCGACGCAGTTGAGGTGCGCCCGCATGGTCCGGCGGTAGCGGTCGGAGCCGTGGGGCACGTCGGCCGGAAACCCGCCCTCGGGGGCCGTCCCCATGGCCACGGCCAGCACGCGGGGTGTCACGATCCCGAGGACGGCGACGAGGAGGGTCCACGCCCCGAACCCGAGCAAGCAGAGCAGCGGTGTATGCATCGTCGCGATGATACCGACTCCCGGCCGTGACCTGGAGCGACACACGCGCGGCCACCGCCTGGAGCGTGGGGAACAGCGAAGTGAGCAGCGTTCGGCCCGCGGCGGCCTCACGGCGGGCGGCGGCCGCGGGCATGACCTGGGCCACGGCGGCCGCAACCGGGCCCGGATTGCGCGAACGCGCGGGGCCTGTTACCTCTCGCCGGGACCCGTGCGGAACTCGCGTCTATCGATCGTCTCCGGCCTGCTCGCGAGCCTGTCGCTGGGCTCGTGCCTCTACGACTCCAACCCGCCCGACCTCACCGGTCAGGACGTTCGGCTCACGATCCTGCACACCTCGGACGTGCACTCGCGGATCTTGCCGTACGACCACGATCCTCTTTACACCGAGCAGCAGCTCGGGCTCGCCGAGGGTCGCGGGCCGTACGGCGGCGTCGCCAAGATGGCCCACATCGTCAAGCGCGAGCGGGAGCACGCCGGGCGGTCGCTGTGGCTCGACTCGGGCGACCTGTTCCAGGGCGCCCCGATCTTCAACATCTTCGGCGGCGAGGCCGAGGTGCGGGCGATGTCGATGGCCGGCCTCGACGCCATGGCGCTCGGCAACCACGAGTTCGACCACGGCCCGGAGAACGTGCTCGAGCAGTTCTCGAGCTTCGGCGACTTCGACCTGCTCGCGGCCAACTACGAGTTCGAGGACGACGCCAAGCCGTTCGCCACCAAGTTCGACATCATCGTCAAGCCGTTCGTCGTCTACAACGTCGACGGCCTCAAGCTCGGCATCATCGGCATGGGCAACCTGAGCTCGATGAACAGCCTCGAGGACGGCACCAACAGCCTGGGGATCCTGCCGAAGGAGACCCTGCAGACCGTCCAGTTCTACACCAACTTCCTGCGCGAGTCGGTCGACCTGGTGGTCCTGCTCGACCACCTCGGCCTCACCGAGGACGAGGTGCTGGCGCGCAACATCTGTGGCCTCGACCTGATCCTCGGCGGCCACCACCACATCGCCCTCAGCCCGCCCAAGCTCATCGACTACAACCCCGACGCCCAGTACATCTCGGCCCGGCCCGACATGGACGCCGAGGTCGTGACGGTCGACAGCGAGGGCGAGGAGGACGATCCGGAGGCCGGCGCCGATCCCGACGGCACCGACCCGCCGCGCGGGATCGGCGAGTGCAAGCCGGAGCACCGGCGCCAGACCCTGCTGGCCCACCCGAACGCCTTCTCCAAGTTCGTCGCCCGGCTCGACATCGTGGTCCGCGACAAGCGCATCACCTCGCACAAGTTCAAGCTGTTCCCGATCGACACGACCGTCCCCGAGGACGCCGACACCCGGACGTCCTGCAGGAGTACCTCAACGAGATGCAGCAGACGCTGCTGCTCGACCGCGTGATCACCACCGCGACCGAGCCGCTGCGGCGCTTCGGCAACACCGGCGGCGACAGCATGCTCGGCAACCTGGTCGCCGAGGCGATGCAGTACCGCCGCTACATCGAGACCGAGTTCTGCGTCACCAACTCGCTCGGCATCCGCACCGACATCCTCGCCGGCCCGATCACGTACGAGCAGATGTACAACGTGATGCCGTTCGAGAACACGATCACGACGATGATCCTGAGCGGCCTCGAGGTCCAGGAGCTGCTCGACTTCGCCACGCGGTCGAGCGCCGAGCGCGGCTGCAACTCGCAGATCCAGGTCTCCGGCATCAGCTTCACGATGAACTGCCGCACCGGCAAGGCCGAGGACATCCACGTCAACGGCGAGCCGCTCGAGGCCGCCCGCGCCTACGACATGTGCACCAACGACTACATGGCGTGGGGCGGCAGCGGCTTCCGCATGCTCAAGCGCAACACCACCAAGGTCAACACCGGCATCCCGATCCGCGAGGCGATGATCCAGTACATGCGCGACATCCCGCATGCCCGCCTGCTACGACGCGAACACGCCGCTCGACCTGTGCAAGTCCGGGTACGCGGTGCCCGACGGCCGGATCGTCACCAAGTACTAGGAACGAGGACGCCGCCATGAACTCGAAGCACCCCGTCCTCGCGCTCGCCCTCGTCCTCGCCGGCGGCTCCGCCTGCGTGCAGGAGATCGACAAGAGCACCGGCAAGGTCGCGCCGCTCACCTTCAAGGTCGAGCTCGAGGGCGCGGCCGGCACCGAGAAGAACCCGCTGCCCTACAGCAGCACCGGCCGGCAGTTCGTCCTCGACGTCCGCGCCGTCGACGACGCCGGCGAGCCGGCCACCTGGTTCTCGGGACAGGTCTACCTCGACGTCGCCCCGCGCGGGCGGCTCGCGCAGGGCCAGGCCAACACCATCACGATCAAGGACGGTCAGGCGCTGGGCGTCCCCGTCGAGGTCGTGCGGGCCCACGGCGCCACCAACATCTGGGTCGAGGACCGCGGCAGCGAGGAGGCCCCCGGCAGCTACGCCACCGGCCTGTCGCCGACGATCCACATCGCCCACCCGACGCTGCGGGAGATCAACGAGACCGACATCCCGGCCAGCTCGCCGCTCGACGGCGACTTCGTCAAGGTCAACGCCGACGGCCGCACGCTGGTGGTCACCGGCATCGCCGTCGACGGCTTCTACCTGACCGACCTGTCCGACATGACGGCCGGCTACAACGCCATCTTCGCCCACACCCACTCGCGGCCGAAGGGCATCGAGCAGGGCTCGGTGATCGAGGAGATCATCGGCACCGTGGTCGAGTTCTACGGCTTTACCGAGCTCGGCTTCCCGACCTATCGGGTCGGCGGCAAGCTGTCCAACCTGGTGCCGTTCGAGGTCACCGGCGATCTCGTCGACGACGATCAGGCGATGGAGAAGCTGGAGAGCCGTCTGGTCGAGGTGCGAGACGTCACGGTGTGTCCGCTCGGTGACGGCTACGCGACGTTCGGCCAGTGGGTGGTGCTCGTCGACCCTGCCGGCAACTGCAACAGCGGCAAGGGCGGCGTCAACGTCGTCAGCGCCCTCAGCGCGACGGGCTTCGACCCGGCCGACCACGTCGGCGGCAAGCTGCACATCGTCGGCGACCTGCGTTACCACGCCGCCGCGCGACCGTCCTGGCTGCTCTACACCCGCAACGACGACGACATCGAGGTCGTCGGCCAATAGCGACGGGCCGCGTCTGGGCGACCGTGGCTGGTGGACCGCGGCGGCGCCCGCGTGCTGCGCCGGCGACGGTCCGACGACGCTGGTTGTCGACCGCGTCACAGCGTTCGCTGGGGGATCGCCTCACAAGGGGACCTCGGGACCGGACCTCGCTTGCTGCGATCACGGGGGCCCGGCTTGACATCGCGCATGGCCGCAAAGTAAGTGTCCGGGCGCACGGAACGCCACTCTGGCGGCACGCGCCGCGAATCACTGCACGGCCTCTCGAGGCCACGAGATACGAAGGAGCTGGATCATGCGTCGACTCGTCCCCTGCACCGCGCTGTGTCTGCTCGCCTGCAACGCGTTCAACAACAACACCACCGCCGGCGACGACGCGACCGCCACCGACACCGCGGGCACCACCGACAACCCGCCGACCACGACCAACCAGCCGACCGAAGGCGGCGGCCTGCAGGACACGAACATCTACGACCTGCAGCAGGACAAGGTCACCCCGAACACGCTCGTGCGCGTCAAGGACGTGGTCGTCGTCTCGCCGACGAAGTTCAGCGGCAGCGGGGCCGGCAGCGTGTTCATTCAGGAGCAGGACGGCGGCGAGTACTCCGGCATCCAGCTCTACATCTACCCGGACACCGCGACCGAGCTGATGGCTCAGGGCAAGGTGCCGAAGCCGGGCGACAAGCTCACCGTGGTCGGCGAGTACGTCGAGTACAAGGCGATGGACGACACCGGCTCGGAGACGTTCAGCGAGATCAACATCTCGCTCGCCGACGACATCATGATCACCGGCACCGCCACCGCTCCGACCCCGCCGGTCGTCTCGCCGCCCGACATCGCCAACGGCGGCGCGCTGACCGAGGTGTGGGAGAGCGTCCCGGTCACCGTCGAGAACGTCAGCGTGACCAACGCCGACCTCGGCTTCGGCGAGTTCGAGGTCACCGGCGGCCTGCGCATCGACGACATGTTCTTCCTGCCCGAGGGCGGGCCCAAGCCGCCCGTCGACACCATGCTGACCCTCACCGGGCCGCTGGTGTACAACTTCGGCAACTTCAAGCTGGTCCCGCGCAGCTGCGACGACTACGTCGGCTTCGAGTGCGAGGGCGGCAACACGACCGACACCGACACCACCACCGGCCCGATGGGCGCGGTCACGATCTTCGACATCCAGCAGGGCAAGGTCGGCGAGGGTGACTTCGTCACCATCGAGAACGTGGTCGTCACGAGCCCGCTGACCTTCAAGGGCGACGGCTTCTTCGTCCAGGACCCGGCCGGCGGCGAGTACTCCGGCATCTACGTCTACATCAACCAGAACCCCGACATGCTCGCGGTCCAGCCCGGCGACGTCGTCACCATCAACGGGCTCTACGGCGAGTTCTACGACATGTCCCAGATCACCGCGGGCCAGGCCGGCGACGTGGTGGTCACCGGCACCGACGCGGTGCCCTCCCCGATCGTCGTCGACGCCGCCGACGTCGCCACCGGCGGCGCGATGGCCGAGAACTACGAGTCGGTCCTCGTGACCGTCGAGAACGTCACCGTCGCCACCGAGGCCAACAACTTCGGCGAGTGGACCGTCGACGGCGGCCTCATCCTCGACGACCAGTTCTTCGCCACCGCCGACTGGCCCAAGCCGATGGTCGGCGACGCCTTCACCTCGATCACGGGCGCGCTGGTGTACAGCTTCGAGAACTTCAAGCTGGCGCCGCGCACCGCCGACGACATCGCCCAGTAAGTCTCCCCTCGCCCGCCTGCCCGCCGTAGCCCGCAGCCCTGGCCCCGTTGCCGAGAGCGACCACGTACCCCATGCAGTGGCCCCTTCCCGCCGCCGTCCTCGCCGTCGCCTGGCTCGCGCCCGGCCTCGCCCTCGCGCTCCAGCCCAGCACCGGCACCGAAAGTCCGCCGCCGGGCTCGAGCCAACCGCCGCCCACCGCGACGCAGTCGCCCACGCTGCAGCCGCCGGCCCCCTCGGCCGCGCCGCCGCCGGTGGAGCCGGACGTCACCGGTCTCGAAGGCCCCGCCGCGCCGACCAGCACGCCGGCCGTCGACGTCGAGGCGCTGCAGAAGGAGCTCCGGGCCCTGCGCACGCGGGTCGACCGCGCCGAGAAGCGCCTGTCGATCCAGGAGCAGCGGCGCACGATCGACGACCAGCGGGCCATGCCGTCGACCGGCTACAACCAGTGGACCGCCGGCAACGCGATGGCGACGCGCATCACGTTCGCCATCTCCGACGACAACCTGCTCGCCGGCGCCAAGGACCGCTCGCCCTCGGCCGGCTTCAAGCTGGCGGCCGACCGCCTGTTCTACGACGCCATCGAGCAGGAGAAGCGCGGCTTCGAGACGGAGACGCAGCTCGTTGTCTACAAGCGCATGCCGACGTTCTTCAAGCGGATGGACGCGGAGGCGGCGTTCGTCACCGAGATCGAGCAGTGGCACGACGGCAAGACGTTCCAGAACTACACGACGCTCAGCGACGACGGCTCGTACGGCAAGCTCAACTTCTACACGAAGCGCAACGACTACACCGGCGATAACATCTCGCTGACGATGTTCCCGGTGGACTCGCAGCGGTTCCTGCTCGAGTACACGTACGCGGTCACGTGGGGCGGCGAGCGCATGTTCCCCAACAACACCGGTCAGACGCCGGGCCTCCGCCTGCGCTACGACTGGAACGTCGGCACCGGCAAGGACAGCTACGTGTTCCTCGGCGCCAAGTCGGCGCGCCTGCTCAACGAGAAGATCAACGAGCCGCAGACCTACTACTCGGCGCTGGCCGGCTTCGGCATCGGCTTCACCCCCTGGCTCGCCTGGGAGGTCAACGGCGGCTACTACCAGTCGGGCGCGTTCCCGATGTTCTCGCCGAACTCGCGGATCGGCGGCAAGACGGTCCAGACCTTCGGCGGCTCGACCCGCCTCACCGCCCACTGGGGCGTCCCGATCGGCACCTCGATCGACTTCCGCTGTTCCGCTACAGCCCCGACGCCAGCTTCCTGCTGACGCAGAACCAGATCTACGACAACCGCATCGCCGGCTCGGCCGCGGTCGAGTTCACCACGGTCGGCCAGACGCTGCAGAAGTTCGAGGAGCCCGACACCACGCGGATCCAGCCGGCCAAGGCGGCCGCGTTCCTCGGCAAGCTGCGCATCAAGAAGCTGCGCCTGTTCGCCAACGCCATCTACCGGGACCTGGCCTTCGTGGTCCTCTCGATCCCGGGCGTGTTCCCGTACCAGACGTTCCCCCACGAGGCGAAGGTCTCCCCGGAGCTGTGGGGCTCGCTCGGCTTCGACTACTACTTCGAGCGCTCGAAGCTGACGCCCGGCGCGGTGCTGGCCTACAAGTCCCCGGCGTCGATCAAGGTCGGCGACACGACCAACGTCTACCGCGAGTACTGGGACCAGGAGGTCCTCCCCGCCGGCGAGAACCCGTTCGACATCCTGTCGGGCAAGCTGACGCTGAAGTGGGACATCGCGCCGTTCTTCGTGGTCGTGTCCGAGCTCCGCTACACGCTCGACAACAACCGCACGAAGTTCGTCAAGGCGAGCAACGAGTCGGGCCGGATCCGCGTGTTCGAGGACCCGAACGTCACCAACCGCCTCGGCTTCTTCCTGCTCGCGCAGGCGCGCTGGTAACGGCTGCGCCCCCTGCGCCCCCTGACGCTCGCCTCGCGGGCCGGGCTCGAAGGGCTCGGCCCGCGCTGCTTAACGTCTACGCGCCCGCGACGGACAGCGGCAGCGACTGGAGCCCGCGCAGCCCCATGTTGGCGCGCCAGCGGATCTGGTCGGCCGGGACCGCGAGGCGCAGGCCCGGGAAGCGCCGCAGCAGCGCGGGGATGGCCACGCGCGCCTCCACGCGGGCGAGCGGCGCGCCGAGGCAGTAGTGGGCGCCGAAGCCGAACGCGACGTGGCGGTTCGGCTCGCGGGTGATGTCGAGCCGGCCGGCGTCGGCGAAGGCCGCCTCGTCGAGGTTCGCCGAGGCGAGCAGCAGCGTGAGCGTGGTGCCCCGCGGGATCCGGACGCCCGCGATCTCGAGGTCCTCGCGGACGAACCGCGGCGACACCGTGCCGACCGGGTTGGTGAAGCGCAGCAGCTCCTCGATCGCGCCGTCGATCCGCTCGGGGCGCTCGCGCAGCAGCCGGAGCTGCTCGGGGTGCTGCAGCAGCGCCAGCACGCCGTTGCCGATCAGGTTCACGGTCGTCTCGTGGCCGGCGAACAGCAGCAGGAAGACCATCGAGATGAGCTCGTCCTCGCCGAGCCGGTCGCCGCCCTCCTCGGCCTGCACGAGCGCCGTCACGAGGTCGTCGCCCGGCTGCTCGCGCCGCAGCTGCACGAGGCGCCGGAGGAACCGGTTGAGCCGCATCATGTTGCGGTAGTTGAAGACGAACCCGGCGAGGTTCATGCCCTCCGGATCGAGGACCTTGCCGATCAGCTCGCGGAAGCGCATCCGCTCGGGCTCGGGCACGCCGAGCATCTCCGAGATGACGGTCAGCGGCAGCGGCAGCGCGAGGTCGGCGATCAGATCGAAGACCGGCTTGTTCGCCGCGGCGTCCAGCAGCTCGGCGGTGATCTGCTCGACGCGCCCGTTCAGGCGCTCGACCATGGCCGGGGTGAAGGCCTTCTGCACGAGGTTGCGCAGGCGGCGATGGTCCGGCGGGTCCTTCATGACCATGCTGCCGAGGAACAACTTCATGATGCTCGGCATCCACCAGCGCTCGAGCGGCCCCTTGCCGCCGTCGCCGACGTTGCGGCGATCGTTGGCGACCCGCGGGTCTCGCAGCACGCTCATCACGTCGTCGTAGCGAGTGATGACGAGGCTGTCCTGGAACCACGTGCGCCAGTGCAGCACCGGCCCCAACCTCCGCAGCCGGGCGTACGCGGCGT
Organism: Nannocystis pusilla; assembly: GCF_026626665.1. Lineage (GTDB taxonomy): Bacteria > Myxococcota_A > Polyangia > Nannocystales > Nannocystaceae > Nannocystis > Nannocystis pusilla. Next base: position 1,760,375 of record NZ_JAPNKE010000002.1, on the reverse strand, counting down.
AGGGGTCGGCCTTCGCCTCCGGCCGCTCGATCTCGCGGCGGACGTCGAGCCGCACGGGCTTCGATGACTCGAACGCAGTCCTCATGTTAGTTCGTCCTTCGAGGCCGCGTGGGGCGCCTCTTCTGCTCCCATCTCAATTATGGCATCGGGTGCCAAAATGCAACCTGCGACGAAGCGAGGCCGACCTCAGGAGGCGGACCCGCGCCAGATCGCCCGCGTCGCGCTGGGCCTGTTCGAGCGCCACGGGTTCGACCGGGTGACGATGGGCGAGATCGCCGAGGCGGCGTCGGTGAGCCGTCGGACCCTCTTCCGGCTGTTTCCGTCGAAGTCGGACCTGGTGTGGGACGGCCTCGACGAGGTGCGCGACCTCGTGCGCCAGCGGGCCGCCACCCTGGCCCGCGCCGACCTGCGGGTCGCCGGAGTGCTCCGCGAGTTCGCGGAGCCGTTCCTGCGCCGGCTGGACGACCCCGAGGCGGCCGAGCTGGCGCGCAAGCGCCTGCGACTGCTGGCGGCCGCGCCGGCGCTGCTCGACCACCCGCCGCTGCGAGAGATCGAGGCGCTGATCGCGACGACGATGGCAGGCCGCACGCCGTCGGGTGATACGCCGCCCACGCTGGTCGCGCGCACCCTGGTGGCGGCGACGTTCGCCGCGCTGATGTGGTGGGCGGAGCACGGCGAGGGCATGAGCGCGCTCGCGGCGACCCGCGCGGCGCTCGGAGCCCTCGCGCCCACCGACGAGACGTGAAAGCGGGACCGCAACAGCGAGCGCATCGGTTCCACTCCCGCCGAGCTCGCAAGTCGCGCAACGTCACTCGCAATCGCCTTCGTATTCGCCGAACTGTTCTTTTTTATTACCGGATTGGCCAGCTCGCGGCACTACCTGTCCAGTCCATCATGACTCAGTACCTGATCAGCAAATCCCGTAAGCACGGCGGAGTCATCGAATTCGTCACCGCTGGCCGGGTGAGTGACGACGGCAAGCATGTGCTCGACGTCATGCTGTACAAGCGCGAAGACGTGGTCGCGTGGATCCGCCGGGGCTACAACGTCAATACGTCCTTGGTCTACACGGACGAGTATGGCGTCAATCGTTGGCCAAGTAACGCCAAGGTCGAACTGACCCGCGACGGTCGGTACATCACGACCGACCCCAACCACACCACGAGCGACAACCTCGGCACTTTGCCATCCTGCTGACAAAGTGGTCTCGCTCTCACTTCCTCCCAAGGAGTAGCCTGTCGGGCTGTCAACCCATCATGATTCAACGAAAGTACTTCCCGAATGAGCACGAACTCTGCACGTGGAACGCGGTCACGCTCACCAGCCATCGAGTTATCTTCGGCGACCGCACGACAGGGACCTCAACTTCCCTCTTGCTACACTGTCTCAGCGGGACTGAAGTCGTCAAGCGTGATGAGCCGAGCTTGCTGATCCTAGCCGTGGTTGCGCTGGTTGTGGCGGCTTATGCCGACAAGTTTCAGCTCGGCGCTCTCGCAGTAGTTGTCCTAGTTCTTATCTACAGCGCGACGAGGAGGGCGAAACTTGTTATTCGAGGTAACGGCGGTGAAATTGTTCGTACGGTGACGGGGGGCGATGCCGACGCTCGTGCGGCACTCGAGTTCGCTGATCGAATCGACCGCGTCGCGTGTCTGGTGAGCCGTAAACCCGAAGCCGAGCCTCTACTTTCGAGCGAAGCAGCATCGATGCGGCAATAACTCTTTCCGCCTTGGGCGGGCGAGCGAGCTCTGGGCAAATCGACAATGTAGCGACCGGATGGCGGCGCAGGAGTCGCCCGAGTTCCGTCGACGGCCGACAAACCCTCGTCGACCGCGCCCGCGCCGCGAGCCCCGCAGCGCTCACGCCAGTTCGTGGAGCAGCCCCGTCAGGGCCTCGGGGGCCGAGGCGAACGGCGGCGCGAACCCTGCCGCGCCGCCGCGCGCTCGCCCGTCAGTGCTGGTCGAGGCCGCTGACGCCGCCGATCCGGCGCGAATCGGCGGCCCCGTACTGCTGACCGCCGCCCGGGTAGGTGACGATGGCCTGCACCGCCCCGATCGAGCTCGTCGAGTCGAAGTCGTAGCCCATGTTCTGCAAGCTCGAGCGCACCGACGCGCTGAAGCCCGACTCGATCTCCGTGTCTCGCCGAGCTGCTGCCGCTGTCGAGCGAGATCCGCGGCCGCTGCACCGCGGTGCTCAGGGTGAGGTCGTGGTCGACGAGGTTCAGCGTCACCTGCAGGATGGCGTTGATGATCCCGGTGCCGCCGGGCGAGCCGTAGCCCGCCACCAGCTCGTCGCCGAGGAACACCAGGGTCGGCGCGATCGTCGTGCGCGGGCTCTTGCCGCCCTCGACGTCGTTGGCGGCGGGGTTCGCCGCGGTGCCCTGGGGGTCGTCGTTGAAGTTGGGCAGCTGATTGTTCAGCATGAACCCGCGGCCGCGGACCATCAGGCCGGTGCCCCACAGGTCGCTGATCGTGCTGGTGACGCTGACGACGTTGCCGGCCTCGTCGATGACCGTGAAGTGCGTGGTGTCGACGCCCTCGTGCTCCTGGGTCTCCTTCGTACTCGCCGGCTTCTGCTGCGCGGCCGCCAAGGTCGGCGGGCTGCCGGCGGAGAAGCTCGAGCGTCGCTGGCCGGGCGTGATAAGGCCAGCGCGCGTCTGGATGTAGCTGGGCGCGAGCAGACCGGCGACGGGCACCGGGAAGAAGTCGGGATCGCCGAGCCAGCGCGCGCGGTCGGCGAAGGCGGCGCGCATCACCTCCTGCATGACGTTGAGGGTCCCCACCTCGCCGAACTCGTAGTTGCCGGCGCCGATCGAGAAGCCCCAGCGCGCCTCGAGCCGCTCGAGCAGGTCGAGCATCTGCACCAGAAAGACGCCGGACGACGGCGGCGGCGCGGTCACGATGGTATGGCCGTGATAGCTGCCGATGACCGGGGCGTGGACGGGATCGGAGTTGGCCAGGTCCGGATCGAAGACGCCGAGCTGATAGTTCGCCAGGTCGGAGCAGGTCATGCGACCGCGTCCCCGGAGTTGCCGCTGCGGGTCGCGGTCTGGGTCTCGACGATCGCGGCCGCGATCCCCGAAGGATCGGCGCAGCTGTAGAAGGCGGTGGCGCCGCGCGCGACGATGGCCTGCAGGGTCGTCGCCAGCCTGGGCTGCCGCAACAGGGTCCCGGTCGACAAGCTGTTGCCGTTGGGCCGGAACACCCCGCGCGCCTCGGCGTAGTAGCCCTTGTTGAGCGAGTTGGTGCTCGTCTCGAGGCGCAGCTGCGACGACCCGGTGTCGCCGGCCAGCCGCGAGCTGATGTTGAAGCCGTTGGTGGCGGCCGCGATCGCCGGCGCCAGCACTGCGGCGCGCGTCTTGGTGCCGTAGTGCTCGAGCGCGTACAGCATGCCCTTCACCGTGCCCGGCACGCCGACGGCGTAGCCGCTCGAGCCCTTGACCGCCGACGAGACCGAGGTGTCGAACATCCCGATCGTCACGTTCGCCGGCGCGACGTCGCGGAAGTCGATGACGACGGTCTCCCCCGGCGGCGCCCCGGCGAAATGAATCAACATGAAGCCGCCGCCGCCCATGCCCGAGGACTGCGGCTCGACGACGTTGAGCATGAACTGCACCGCGACGGCGGCGTCGACGGCGTTGCCCCCCTGGGCGAGGATGTCGCGGCCGACGTTGGCGGCCAGCGGCTCGGTGGTGGTGACGACCCCGCCGAAAAAGGCGGGCCCGGGCCCGCTCTGATTCACCGACGTGGGTAGCCGGGCGTCGGGCAAGGCGCGGAACTCGAGCTCGTCGTCCCCGGACGCCGCGACCTCTGCCGCTTCCAGACACGCCACCTGACCCATGCAGACCGCGCCCAGCCACGCCCGCGCGCACCATGACATCGTCCCTCGTTGTCGCATCGACATCTGGCCTCCTGGTGAAGCGGAGCCCCGGACGCACGTTCGAGCGTGGTCCGGCGTCGGCTTACCGCGTCGACCGAGAAAGCTAGCGCGTGATGATCGGGGCGTTCACGCGGCGTGTGACGAGCGACGCGACGTCACGGGCTGCCGCGGCCGGGCGATGTCGTTCACGACACACGGCCGGCGTGATCCAAAGCGACCCGCGAGATGACCGGGGGACCGTGATCTCCGCGGCACGGTCCTACTCTTCTCGCAATTGTCGGCGATGTGGTCGCGACTGCCGCGGAGGCGAATCGAACACTCACGATGGGACATGTTCTATCAAACATGTCCCATCGGTCACTCCCGCGACGCGTCCCACCACTTGGACAGCTTGGCGCCGGGTCGCGCGGGCTGGGCCGCGTAGTGCGACACGTCGTTGTAGAGCATCAGGCGGGCGCGCACGACGTCCTTGAACTCGAGGATGTTGAGGCACGCGGGGGCCTGGTCGAGGCGGTCGCGGTAGCCGCGGGCGTCGATGCCGAGGAGGCTCGACAGGACCAGGCGGATGGTCGCCTTGTGCGAGACGACGGCCACGGTCTGGCCGGCGTGCTGCAGCACGATCCGGCGGATGACGGGCAGCGCGCGGGCCATCACCGCGAGGCCCGGCTCGCCGCCCGCGGGCGCGAAGGTGTACGGGTCCTCCTCCCACGCGCCGTACTCCTCGGGGAAGCGCGCCTCGACCTCCGCGCGCGTGAGGCCCTCCCAGCGGCCGTGGTCGATCTCTCGCAGGCCCGTGTCGGCGATCGGCTCGCGCCGACAGGCCGTGGCCACCAGCGTCGCGGTCTCGTACGCGCGGCGCAGCGGGCTCGCGTACACGGCGGCCAGCTCCTGATCGGCGAGTCGCTCGCCGAGGCACCGGGCCTGACGCCGGCCCTCGTCGGACAGGTCGACGTCGGTCGAGCCGGCGAAGCGGTCCTCGGCGGACAGGACGGTGGCGCCGTGACGGATGAGCAAGATCCGGGTGGACATGCTCCCGAGGGTTGCCGGTTCCGCGCGAAGTGCAAGCCGGCCGACGCGGACCTTCGGCCGGACGCGAGCACGAAGCCTGACGCGGCCGGCCGCTCGCGTCACGCGTCGCTCACAGGTCGATGCCGCCGTCGAACTCCTGCGGCTTGGGCACCTTCGCCGCTTTCGGCTCCGGCGCCTGCTTCGGCGCGAGTCGGCTGCGAGCCGGCGGCGGCGGTTCTGCGGGCTTCTCGCCGCGCTCGATCTGCGGCGTCGGGGCCAGCTCGCCCTCGAGCACCGGCCGCAGCGGAGGCTCGAAGTTCGTGGGCACGTTGACCCCGCCCGCGATCGACTGCAGCAGGACCTCGTCGTCGCTCGCCAGCTTCTCGGAGCCCTTCACCGGCCCATGCGGTGTGCAGGCGCTGAGGGCCGCGGCCACCCCGGCCGCCGCGACCGCCTCCGGCAGCCAGCGCCGGCGCAGGCGCGTCACGGGGACCAGCGCGGGCGCGGGTGCGCGCGCCGGCGAGTCGGCGTATTGCAGTTCGCCCTCGGCGTCGCGCCGCAGGGACACGCACACCGAATTGCCGCGATTGGCCGCCAAGAACGCCTCGGCCTCGGCGCGGGGCCAGTTGGCGAGGACGTGAACGTCCTTCTGACAGTGACCACAAAGAATTGGCGCCCGCTGCGGTCGGCTTCGAGGTCGATGGGGCAAGGCCGGGAGATCTTCAGGGTGCGCGTGTCCATCGTCGCCCGCCGAAACGCCGCCCGCAGGCCCGCGGCTTACACCCGTTGTCGGGGCCTGGCGCCCGCAAGTGCGGGCCGCCCGCTCCCGCTCGCTCGCGCCCGACCTCTCGTGTGCCTCATGGGACATGTCGAAAGGGACATGTCCCATGAGACTTACGACGCCCGCTCAATTCGCGCCGGTCTGGCTCGACGGGCGCCGGTCGTCCACCTCGTGGAGGGGGCGCGCGAGGCCGCAGGACAGGTCGCCGGGAGCCCCACCGATGGGCGCCTGGCGTCGCCGGCCATATCGCCGTTTGGTACCCCGCGCGATCTCGTGCCATTGGCAGGCGCTTCGCCATCCCCGACACTCCCGCCGTGCCGGCGCTGCCCCCTGGACCACGCTCGACCTTGCTGACCAGCTTCGCGGTGATGCGCGAGCCCATCGGGGCGATGACGCGGGCCCGCGATCGATACGGCGATCCGTTCACGCTCCCGCTGGCGCACGGTAAATTGGTGTTGACCGCCGATCCGCGGCTCGCCCGCGAGATCTTCGCGATCCAGGACGTCGACCTGTTCGACACCTTCGGCGCCACCACTCTGGTGCCGCTGTTCGGCCAGCACTCGCTGCTCCTGATGGCCGGCGAGCCGCATCGACGCGAGCGCAAGCTGCTGCTGCCGCCCTTCCACGGCGAGCGCATGCGGGCCTTCGGCGACACGATGGCCGAGGCGACGCGGCGGGCGCTCGCCGCCGTCGCGCCGGGGCAGGAGTTCCTCGCGCTCGACCTGGGGCTGCGGATCTCGCTCGAGGTCATCGTCCGCGCGGTCTACGGCGTGGAGGAGCGCGCGCTGGTCGAGCGCCACACGCAGGCCATCGTCGCCATGCTCGACGCGGCCCTGCCGATCTTCATGGCCGCCGAGGCGTTCCAGCGGGCCCCGCTCGGGCTCGGGCCGTGGGCGAAGTTCCTGCGCCGCTCCGACGACGTCGATACCCTCCTCTACGAGCAGATCGATCGCGTCCGCCCGCACGCGAGCGAGCGCGACGACATCCTGTCGATGATGCTGAGCGCGCGCTACGAGGACGGGTCGAGGATGACCGACCGCGACATCCGCGACGAGCTGCGCACCCTCCTGATCGCCGGCCACGAGACCACCGCGACCACCTTCGCCGCCGCGCTCGAGGAGCTGCACCGGCCCGAGAACGCCCACGTCCGCGCGCGACTGCAGGACGAGCTCACGGCCGCCCCCGCGGCCCCCGAGGAGCTCGCCAAGCTGCCGTTCCTCGGCGCGGTGATCGACGAGACGCTGCGCCTGCACCCCGTCGTCGAGATGGTGCTGCGGCGGCTGCGACGGCCGTGGCGCCTCGGCGACTACGAGCTGCCGGCCGGCACCTCGATCGGCGTGGCCCTGCCGCTGGTCCACCAGCGCGCCGATCTCTACCCCGACCCACAGCGCTTCGACCCCCAGCGCATGCTCGATCGCAAGCCCAACGCCTCCGAGTTCGTGCCCTTCGGCGGCGGCATCCGGCGCTGCCTGGGCGCCGCGCTGTCGCTCTACGAGCTGCGGATCGCCCTGGCGGTGCTCTTGCGCGAGGCCACCCTGGCCCTGCGGGAACCACGGCCGGTGCCGATCGTGCGGCGCCGGATCACCCTCGGGCCGCAGACCGGCGTGCGCATGCAACGGATCGCCTGAAGCTCGCCGCGCGAGTTTGCTATCGTCGCGCAATCATGTCCGCGCCTCGTTCCCTCGCAGTCACCGTCCTGCTCGCCGCTTCGGCCTGTCGCTCCGGCGAGACCACCCCGCCGACCTCGCCGTCGCAGGACCAGGCCCCGCCGGTGCTGGTCGGTCCGCTGGAGCGCGCCCAGGTCGAGCGCGAGGTGCCCGGCTGGATCAGCGACGCGGAGATCGACCGCGAGGCCGCGGCGAAGCTGGCGAGCGTGCCGCCCGGGGCCGAGGTGACGGTCATCTTCGGCACCTGGTGCGGCGACTCGCGGCGCGAGGTCCCGCGCCTGTGGCGGGCCCTCGACGCTGCCGGCCCCGACCTCCCCTTCGCGTTGAAGTACGTCGGCCTCGACCGGCAGAAGACCGCCCCCGGGTTCGACAAGGAGGGGCTCGATCTGCGCTACGTCCCGACCGTGATCGTCGTGCGCGACGGTCGTGAGGTCGGCCGGATCGTCGAGAGCGCGCCGAACGGGATCGAGCGCGAGCTGCTCGCGCTGCTCGACGGCAGCAAGTCCGGGCTCGTCACCGGGCGCACCGACCTCGGCCCGTCGTCCTAGACCGACGCGCTCCGCGAGCGCGCGCGCGGCTCGACGGCGGGACCCGGCTCGTCAAGGGACGCACCCCCGCGCGGGCCATCGCGGGCTCGCGCTGGCGTATCCTCGGCGGCGATGCCTGCGTCCGCGAGCGCCGAGCGCGAGTTCATGGCCCGCATCCTCGCCGACCCGGCCGACGACGCGCCGCGGCTGGCCTTCGCCGAGTGGCTGACGCGACGCGGCGACCCGCGCGGCGAGTTCATCCGCCTGCAGGTCTCGCTGGGAACCGGCCCGCTCTTCGCGCAGGACGTCTGGCAGCGAGCGGACGCGCTGCGGCGGCAGCACGAGACCGCGTGGGTCGGAGAGCTCCGCGAGCTCCTCGGCGTCGCCGATAAGCCCGACTACCAGCCCGGCACCTTCCGTCGCGGCTTCGTCGAGGAGCTCTACGTCCCCGCCGACGTGTTCGCCGCGGCCGCCGATCGCCTGCTGGTCCTCGCGCCGCTGCTGCGCGTCGTGAGCTTCGGGCGGCCCATGCGTGGCGGCACCTTCGACGGCGCGCTCGCGCGGGCGCTGGCGGCTCGCCCCGAGCTCGCGGTCCTGCGGCAGATCCGTCTGGCTTACCTGGACCTCGCGGACGAGGCCTTCACCGGCCTGCTCGCCTCGCCGCATCTGCACGCCCCGCTCGCGCTCGACCTCGCCGGCAACGCGCTCGGCCCCGCGTCCGTCGCCGCCTTGCTCGCGGCGCCCTTCACCGCCGAGTACGAGGCCATCGATCTGTGGAAGAACCGCATCGGCGACGACGGGGCCGCGCTGATCGCCGCCTCGCCGCCGCCGCGGCTGCGCAACCTCCGTTTGACGCACAACCGCATCGGCCCGCGCGGCGCGATCGCGCTGGCGAGTTCGCCCCGCCTCGGCAACCTCGAGGCGCTCGACCTGGCTCACGATCCGATCGGCGACGCCGGCGTCCATGCCATCGTCGCCAGCCCGACGCTCCTGGCCCTTCGCAGCCTCGAGCTCTTCGAGGTGGGCCTCACCCTCGACGGTGTGGCGCGACTCGCAGCCGAGCCGTCGCTGGCGCGGATCGAGCACCTCGACCTCGGCGGCAACGGACTCGGCGATCGCGGCCTGGCGAGCCTCGCGGCCTCGCCCCACACGCGCGGGCTCGTGCGACTCGCCGTCGAGGGCTCGTCGATCGGCGACGCCGGCATCGAGGCCCTGGCGCTGGCGCAGGACCTCGCGCGCCTCGAGGCGCTCACGGCCCGTTACAACCGGATCGGCGACGCCGGCGCCCGCGCCCTCGCGGCCTCGACCCGCTTGCCTCGCCTGCAGGACGTCGACCTCGCCTACAACGACATCGTGCACGAGAGCGAGCTCTTCGCCCGCTTCCCCGACGTGAACCTCGTCGGCCAGAGCATGCGCGAGGAGCTGCGCTAGCACCTACGTAGGTCGTCTCGTCGGTCGTCCCGCTACCCGCTCGTCTCGTCGGTCGTCCCGGTGCCGGTCGTCGGCGCCGTCGTGTCCGTCGCGTCCGTCGTCGTCGCGTCCGTCGTCGTCGCGTCCGTCGTCGCGTCCGTCGTCGTCGCGTCCGTCGTCGTCGCGTCCGTGCCGAGCGTCTCCGCATTCGTGTCCGTGTCGGGGACGCCGTATTCGGGCTGCGGGGTGCCGCAGGCTGCCACCGCGAGGGCGGCGGCCAGAGCGACCAGCGGGCCCGTGCGCTCCGCTCGTGACCGCATCGCCCCGCAGTGCGGACAGACCGGATCGGCGACGCGCAGCAGCTCGCTGCACCTGGCGCAGGGGAACAGGTGGGTCTCTGGAACCAGGGCCATGCGCGATCCTTCGCCCGCGCCGCGGACCGTGTCAACGCGCCGGCACTAGCCGTCGCCGACATGCTTGAACAGGCATGTCCGATCGGCCAGCCCTCAACGCCCCGATCGTCGATTCTGAACCGCCGCGAGTGAGCGCTGGCGCGGTCCGTCGGCGACAGCACTGCTGGCTCGCGCGGCCGCGATCGACGACCGCGAAATCCCCGACCCGGTGGCGCGCTCGTGAGGGCCACACCGGGCCCGAGCGATCGCTCTCCGGGGCAGTTCGACGAGCGCGAGCCACCTCGCACGCGTGAGCCCGGGGGCCGTCGACGGGGCCGGAAGGGCGGCCGCTGGGAGGCCGAGGAGTTCCGCGGCTCGAGCTCGCTATCCGGCTCGCGGCCTGTCGGCGGCGTAGAATGGGCGCGTGGTCCTGGCGCTCGCAGGCCTGCTCGTCGCGCTCGCGTCGCCTCCGGCCACGCCGCGCGTCGAGCTGACCTGGCGGGCTCCGGCCCCGTGCCCGAGCGCCGACGACATACACCGGCGCCTGCGCGAGCTCGTGCCTGCACCCCCGCCCGGGCCGGTCGTGCGCGTCGAGGCCGACGCGGCGAGGCGCTCCGGGACCGGCTGGCGCCTGCGGCTGGTGTTGCGCGGGGCCCAGCTCGACGACCGCCGCCTGATCGAGGCCCGCGACTGTCGCAGCCTGGCGGACGTCACGGCCCTGCTGATCGCCCTCGCCGTCGCGCCGGAGGAAGTCGCCACGCGGATCGCCGCGCCTCCCGGCGGCCTGCCCGGCCCACCCACCAACCCGGCGACCGACGCCGCCGGCGCGCCCGGCCTGCCCCCCGGACCGCCGACCCGCGCCGAAGGCCCTACCAGCGGCGCGCCCGGCCTGCCCCCCGGACCGCCGGCCCGCACCGATGCCCCTACCAGCGGCGCGCCCCGCCTGCCCCCCGGACCGCCGACCCGCGCCGGCGCCCCTACCGGCGGCGCGCCCGGCCGTCCCGCCTCCTCATCTCCCGCTTCGACGCGTGCCGACGCTCCTCCCCGAGGCGCGTCCGGTGTGCCCGTCGCCGCGGGCGACGCCTCGACGCGCGCCGACGCTCCTCCCTCTGGCGCGTCCGGTGTGCCCGTCGCTCCGGCCGACGCCTCGGCGCGCGCCGACGCTCCTCCCCGTGGCGCACCCGCTGTGCCCCTCGCCCCGCCCGGCGCCTCGGCGCGCGCCGACGCCCCTCCCGGGGGCGCGCCCGGCCCATCCGCGAACCCGGCGAACGTCTCCGACGCCTCTCCGCCCGGTGGCCCGCGCATCTCCGGAGCCGACGCCGACGCCCCGACGCGCGCCGGCGCCTCTCTTCACAACCCCGGCCTCCCCGGCCCACCGCCGCCGGGCGGTCGCCTCGGCTCTCCCGTCGACGATCCCGCGCTCGACACCCGCGCCCCCGCAGCCCTCGCGCCGCGTACCCCGGTGCGGGCGGCGGTCAGGCTCGCGGGCGGCGGCGAATTGGCGGCATTCCGGCCTTCAGCCCGGCCGCCGGCCTCGCCCTCGGCCTGTTGCGCGGCCCCTGGCGGGTCGAGCTCGCCGGCACCTACGCCGCGCGGGCCCTCGCCTACCCCGAACCCGCGGAGGTCGGCGCGCGCGTGCGGCTCGCGACCGGGGCCGTGCGCGGCTGCGGCGTCCCGCGCTGGCGGCGGCTGGAGTTCCCGATCTGCGCCGGCCTCGAGCTCGGGTACCTGCACGCCGTCGCCCGCGGCGTCGCCGATCCGCGACCCGCCGGCGACCTGTGGATCGCCGCCCAGCTCAGCCCCGGCCTCGCCTGGGCCCCCACGCGCGTCCTCGCCCTCACCCTCGGCCTCGACGTCCTCGTCGCCCTGCGGCGCCCCGGCTTCCACGTCGCCGGCCTCGGCGAGCTCGCGCGGTCCCAGCCCGTCGGCCTGCGGCCCATGCTCGGCATCGAAGCCCGATTCCCGTGATGGCCGCGCTGGCATGCGGGCACCCAGGAGCACCGTGAGCGGCCCTTCCTTCCCCGAGCTCTACCAGGACCACTTCGAGTACGCCTGGGCCTGCCTGCGCCGCCTCGGCGTCCCGCCCGAGGCTCAGGAAGACGCGCTGCAGGACCTGTTCCTCGTCGTGCATCGCCGCCTGCCCGAGTTCGCCGGCCGCTCGACCCTCAAGACCTGGATCTTCGGCGTCGCCCGGCGGGTCGCCGCGCGTCACCGGCGGACCGAGGCCCGGCGGCTGCGCCGGCACGCCCGCCTCGCCGCCGCCTCCGCCACCGACCCGGCCTTCGCCGACGACGACGAGCTCGCGCGCCGCGAGGCTCGCCGCCGGCTCGCCGAATTCCTCGACGGCCTCGACGACGATCGTCGCGCCGTGTTCGTGCTGCATTTATATGAAGAGATGTCGGCGCCGGAGATTGCGCAGACGCTCGGCGTCAATGTCAACACCGTGTATTCGCGGATCCGCCTGGTCCGCGAGCAGTTCGAGCGCACCTTCGCCGCCGCGGCTCCGACCGCGCTGCGCGTCGCCAAGGCCCCCGAACCTCCGCCGCCCGGCGCCCAGGCGCGCGTCTGGGCCGGCCTGTTGCTCGTCCTCGGCACCGGCGCCGCCGCGGCGGCCCCGAGCGCCGCGCTCGCCCAGAGCGCCGCCGCGGCCGGCCACCAAGCCATCGCCCAGAGCGCCGCCGTGGCCGGCCATCAAGCCATCGCCTGGGCGCTCGGCCTCGCGGTGGCCGGCACCCTCGTGATCGTCGCGGCGCCGCGGCGCGACGAATCACCTTCGATCGCCGCGACCTCCGAGCGACGCGCGGCCGCCTCCGTTCACGCCAACGACAATCCCTCCTCCACCGAGCCCGCCGAGCCCGCGTCCGCCCAGCCCGACGACCACATCGAGCCAGCCCCGCTCCTCGGTGTCACCGAGCTTGCCGGGCCCGGATCAGGCCAGGACCAAGCCCCACCCGACGGCCCGACCGAGCCCACGCGCGCCGACCCGCTCGCCCGCGAGGCCGCGCTGATCGCCGGCGTGCGGGCCGCGATCGAGGCCGGCCGCACCGACGACGCGCTCACCGGCTTGCGCCGCCACCAGCGCGAATTCCCGGCCGGCGTCTTGCTGCGCGAGCGGCTCGGCCTGCGGGCCATCGCCCTGTGTCGCTCCGAGCGCGCGGCCGAGGGTCGGCGCGAGGCCGAGGCCTTCGTGCGCGCGCATCCGGACAGCGCGCTCGCGGCCCGCGTGCGCCTGGACTGCGGCCTCTCCGCGCAGGCAGACCCGCAAAAAAATCATCGACCCCGTGATGGGCCTTCGCCGACCCGGGCACTCAGGGCCAACGAGCATTCACCATGCACTTCCGAGCTCTTCTCCTGCCTTACCTCGCCCTCTCCACCCTCGTCTTCGGCTGCACCCCCGACTCCAAGAACATCGGCGACACCCTCGAGACCGACAGCGACGCGACCGCCGCCACGGGTGACGAGACCGAAGGCCAGTCCAGCACCGACGGCGTCACCCCGAGCACCTCGGCCCCCGGCACCACCGGCGACGACCCCAGCGCCAGCGACCCCTCCGTCAGCGGCACCAGCGGCGTCGGCACCACCGGCGACGACCCCAGCGCCAGCGACCCCTCCGTCAGCGGCACCAGCGGCCCCGACACCGAGACCACCGGCGGCAGCACCGGCTTCGACCGCTTCACCCTTTACACGGCCGCCGGCCCGTGCCCGCCGCGGGCGGACTGCGACGGGTTCGTCGAGCTGACGGGGACCGGCATCTTGCGCGTCGAGAAGTTCGGCGACGTCGGCAACCCGGTGCTCGAGGTCGAGATCGAGGCGACGGACTTCGCGCAGGCGCTGGAGGTGTTCGCCGATCCCGCCCTCCTCGAGGTGCTCGACAGCCCCGATCCGCTGTGCGACCCGCCGACCGACATCCTCGAGCAGATGGAGGTCGTGGTCAACGGGACGCTCCACGACGCCGCGACCACGACGTGCTCGCAAGTGCCGCTGCAGGCCGCCCGCAAGGTCGCCGAAGAGCTCCGCCTCAAGTACGCGCCCTGATCCCGCGGCAAGATCATCGCCATCGGCGGACCCGCGACCGCACGCCCGCCGCGACGCTCGCCTTCCGCGGTCGCGGCGGCGGCGCTGCAGCGTCCGCCGCTCCATCGTCTCGCTCACGCCTGCCGCAGCGCTCGTGCTCCGCGCCGCGCTGCGGTCTTCACCCTCGGTCGCGCGCACGTCCGTCATGCCGCCACGGCGCTCGTGCGCGCAGCGCTGTGACGACGCAGCAGCGGCGTCGTCCGTCGCCCTCGACCTGATCAAGCCCGCCGCAGCTCTCGCACGCCGCGGCCGGTGCGGCGGCGCAGCAGCGTCCGCAGCGTCGTCGCCTCGCTGTAGCCCACCTCGGCCGCGATCGCGTCGAGCGACGCGTCGGTGGTTTGCAGCCGGTGGACCGCGTGGGCCACTCGCAGGTCCTGCACGAACGACAGCGGCGACTTGCCGAGCACCGCGCGCACCCGTCGCTCGAGCGTGCGCTCCGTCGCCCCGACGGCCCGCGCCGCCGCGCTCATCGTGAAGCCCGCGAGGTGACCGCGGGCCCACTCCTCGAAGCGGGCCACCAGCGGGTCCGCGTGGGCCAGGTGGTCGGGCATCACGAACGGCGCCTGGGACGGGCGCGCGTCGTACAGCAGATGATTCGCCACCGTGCGCGCCAGCGTCGGGCTGCGGCGACGGACCAGCCACAGCGCCAGGTCGAGGTGCGCCAGCGCCGAGCCGGCGGTCACCACGTTGTCGGATTCGACCACCATCTGCGCCTCGTCGAGCGCGACCGCGGGGAAGCGCGCGCGGAAGAACGGCGCCAGCCACCACGTCGTGGTCGCGCGGCGGCCCGCGAGCAGGCCGGCGTCGCCGAGCACGAAGGTCGCGGTGCAGGCCGCGGTCACCCGCGCACCCCCGGCCGCCGCGGCCTGCAGCTGCGCCGTCGCGTCGACCACGTCGCGCCGCGCCAGCGCCAGCGCCAGCGCGTCCGGCGTCTTGGCCCCGAGCGCCGGCACGACGATGACGTCGGCCGCGCCCGCGGCCGCGGGACCACCGGCACCGCGAAGCCGAGGTGCGTCCGGACCCGCCGCCGCACCCCGACCACCGCCACGCGCGCGCTGCTCCGGCGCGCTGGCCAGCGCGTTGGCGGTGTCGAGCGTGTCGAGCACCAGAGCGAGCCCCGCGTCGAACACCCCGTCGAGGACGAGCACCTGCACATGCATGGCGGAAACGATACCATCATTGTCGGTTCCGACAATAGCGGGTGACGGCCCCGATCGTTATGGTGTCGACCGTGACCGGGCGTCACGCACAAAGGAGAACACCCATGGTGAAGGTCGGACTGTTGGCTCGCATCGTCGCAAAACCTGGCAAGGAAGAGGAGGTCGCCGCGTTCCTCGCCGGCGCGCTGCCGCTGGCGCAGCGCGAGGAGGCCACCACCGTGTGGTTCGCCATCCGCCTCGGCCCGCAGGAGTTCGGCATCTTC
Organism: Nannocystis pusilla; assembly: GCF_026626665.1. Classification (GTDB taxonomy): domain Bacteria; phylum Myxococcota_A; class Polyangia; order Nannocystales; family Nannocystaceae; genus Nannocystis; species Nannocystis pusilla. The sequence goes on along the minus strand of NZ_JAPNKE010000002.1, from coordinate 1,745,217 downwards.
GACGCCTTCGCCGACGACGCCGGCCGCCGCGCCCACCTCGAGGGCTCGATCGCCGCGGCCCTGATGGCCCGCGCCGGCGAGCTGCTCGCCGAGCCGCCGCGGATCGACAACGTCGACGTGCTCGCGGCCAATTGCACGGCTGACAGCGCCAGGTCGGTCGCTCACGCCGCGCGCTGCCGCAGCGGGCATGCGCGCGGCGGTCGAATGCGCGAAACTCGAGGCTGGAGCTCCGATGATTCTCATCACTCACGCGTACGTGCCCGGGCCCGTGGAGTCGATGCGAGAGCCGGCCGCGGAGCCGCCGCAACCACCTCGCGGGGCCCGAGCGCTGGCGCTCGAAGGTGTACGGCTCGGACACCGCGCGGGTGCTGGGGCTGACACTGCTGCCGACGTCGATCTCGCAGGACATCGATGCCGAGCGCGATAAGCTCACGTGCTCGAGCGCGAGGTCAAGCTGCTGCTCGGCAACACCGGGCGCTGGCCGGCGCTCGGGCTCGACGAGCTGCGCTGGCGATGATGACCACCGAGGGTGGCACGACAACAGAAGGCTCCCTCGAGTTCATCGACAACACCTGGCGCCGACGCTCCGCCCGGGCGGCACCGTGGTGATGCGCGACTTCGAGCCCGACAGCTCCCGGAGCGCTTCGCGTCCTGGTCGACAGCGACGACGGTCGATGACGATCCTGACGCGAGACCAGCGAATGCTGCGTCTCGCGCCAGCGTGCGCGGCCTGTAGATCGACGCGGAAGTCGGAGCGCACGCGGGAGCTGACGGCGCCACCCCTATTCTTCGCTCTTGACGTAAGCCTCGTACGCCCTGGCGTCCATCAGCGAATTGAGCTCCGACGCGTCCCTCGGCGTGATCTCGACGAACCAGCCATCGCCGTACGGATCGGTATTGACGAGCTCCGGCTCGTCGCAAACATCCTCGTTCAACGCCACGGTCGTGCCACTGGCCGGCATGAAGAGGTCCTGGACGGTCTTCACGCTCTCGACGAGGCCGAACGCGTCGCCGGTCGCAAACGCCTTTCCCGTCTCCGGCAACTTGACGAACACGACGTCGCTGAGCTGCGCCGCGAAGAAGCTCGTGAGGCCGACGCGCCAGCGAGCGCCGGTGACGCGAACCCAAATGTGATCCTTGGTGTAGCGGAGGTCGGTCGGGTAGTCGGACATGGAGTATCCCGGCACGGACAGTACCATGACGAAAGCCCACGGCGTGGAGCCCTACCGCGCGGACGACCTCGTACGGGGCGGTCTTGCTCATCGCTCCCCGTCGGGGACGTGGCCACGACTGGCGCGATGATGGCCGCCCGGCCCCGGCGAGACGAGCGAGCCGTCCGCGCTCGTCCCCGCACCGAAGATGCGCACTCGCGCGTCCGTTCACGGTCCGAGCATTGCCGGCATTCGCAGCAGCCGTTGCCCGCTCACGAATCACCGCGCCACGACTCGCATGATTCGCCGCGACTCGTCGCACGAGCGAGCGCAGACCGATCCGCGGCGCCCATCGCCAAGGCGTGCGTCCGTCCGCCGCCCTCGCTCGACATCGACGCGACGCGCAGCGATACCGCCTGCGCCGCTGTCCCGCGCGTCCGCTCGGCCCCCGCGTTTACCCGAGCGGCACCACCTCGAGCGCCCCCATGCGCCGCTCTCCCGCGTCCGCTCGGCCCCCGCGTTTACCCGAGCGGCACCACCTCGAGCGCCCCCATGCGCCGCTCTCCCGCGCCCGCGAGGTACCCGCGTTTACCCGAGCGGCACCACCTCGAGCGCCCCCACCCCGATCCGCAGCAGCCGCGTCCCGGGTCGGCGCTCGATCAGCCCCGCCGCGTCGGCCACGCCGGCGCGGGCCAGCTGCGCGCGCGCGGTGGATCGCCACGCCGAGGTGATCCTCCTTGATCCGCAGCATCGCCAGCAGCTCGTCCTGCCGCACCCAGCCCTGCTCGGCCGGCGTCATCCCGGCCTCGGCGTCTTCCAGGCGCTGGCGCGCGAGCAGCAGCAGCGGATAGTGGTGCGCGCGCACTTGCAGGTCGACGCGACGCTCGCCGCAAGAGGCCACCAGCTCGACCTGCTCCTCGTCGCGGCTGACCGCGAAGCGCAGGCGCAGCTGCGCGACCACCAGCGGCGACGCGCCGTCCTCCCACGTCCCCGCCGCCCCCGCGGGCAGGTGTACTCGCCACAGCCCGTCGGCATCGACCACCGCGCGATCCTCGACCTCGCGCGCGGTGCCGTCCTGCTCGAGCCACCAGCGGCCGTCGCCTTCCTGGTAGATCGCCGCGCACGGCTCCTCGTCGTGCGGCAGGGCCAGATAGCCGCCCTCCGCGACCCGCCGCTCTCCGTCGGCCAGGGCCACCGCCAGGGCTCGCGGGGCGCCCGCGTCGACCAGCTGCCACGGCCCCGACTCGCGGCCGAACTGCAGCGTCGCCCCGACCGCCAGCGGCGCCCGTCCCCCCGGCGCCAGCCGCACCTCGCCGACGTACGAGCCGTTGCGGCTGCCGAGGTCGCGCAGCACCCACTGCGTCCCCGACCACTGCAGCACCGCGTGCTCGCCCGACACGTCGCGCGCGGCGAGCACCAGATCGCAGCCGCGCGAGCGCCCGACGAGGCAGCGCTCCGGCAGCTCGACGTCCCCCTCGGGCCCGCGCAGAACACCCATCAGCCGCCTCTCCCCCGTCGCACGCGCCCGCGAGGCTAGCACGGCCTCGCCCGGCCGTCGCCGGCGCCGTCTGCACGCCGGGCTCACGCGCGCGTGAGACGCACGCTCGGCGCTGCGCTCGATCGGGGCGAGCGCGAGCGACCGCACGCGCATATGTCCGCAAGAACATGTCGCCGTCGACATCCTCACGCCGGCCGCGCTCCCCGCACGCCGGCGAGCGCGCCGACAAGATGTCCCGAAGAACATGCCCTTTTAGACATATCCATCGGGACATCCTCCGCGGCCGCGCCTCGGCGCATCACCGCCACGTCGCCGGGCTCGCCCCAGTACACGCCCCACCAGCGGTCGAAGTTGTACCAGGCGCCGCTGCGCGGCTCGTAGTAGATGCGCTCGCTGGTGCCGTCGCCGTCGGTGTCGGCCAGGCGCGGGATGTCGCCGCGACCACTGCGTCCCGCCGACCTGCGCCTGGCGGAACACCGCCGGCGAGGCGAGGCCGTCGCCGTCGTGATCCATCGGCACGGGGATGTCGCCGATGACGCCCCAGGACAGGCTGTACGACGGCGCGTCCCACGGCCGGACGTGCCAGCTGCCGTCGGACGGGCGGAACACCACGAGCTCGGCCCGCCCGTCGCCGGTCATGTTGGCGGGCACCGGGATGTCGCCCGGCAGGCCCCACGCGTACGACGCCGTCTGACCTGTCCCCGAGAACAGGATGTACCAGGTCCCGTCGCTCGGCCGCCACACCGCGTAGTCGTCCTTGCCGTCGCCGTCGAAGTCGGTGTCGCGCATCTGCACGTGGCGCGCGGTGAGGTGCGAGGTCTGCCGGCGCAGGTCCGGCCGCGGGCGTCGAGAGCAGGGCGATGCGAGAGAAGAGCGGAGAAAGAAGAGGACGACTCATGACAGGTGAAGGCTTTCCGGGCGCCCCGACGCCGTCGCTCGACGGCCGCCCGCCCTCGTTCGCATGCGGCGCGAGAGCGTCCAATACTGCGCTCTGGCGGCGCCGTCCTCGCCGACGGCACGACGAGCAACTACGACGCGGCGTTGGCGATCCACAGCGATCGTCGGGCTCGCAACGGATGCGTCCCGCTGCGTCGACGACACCGATGAGAGGCGCGCTCCCGCGCTCGCCGCGACGGTTCGACGCCCCGGGAGTCCCGGACCTCGCCGATGACTGGCTCGAATTTCGGTGACGGACTCACGCCATTTCCCTACAGGCTGCGGCGGCGTCTCTCGGCCGAAGCGCCGCGCCCGGGCCTCTATCCGCAGATCCACGCCGAGGACCTGCGCATTCCTTCAGCCACTCCTCCATTCGGAGAATGGGATCCTTGCTCGTACAAAAACACCATCTACGATAACTCTGTTCCCGTTACAGGCCCGCTACACCGGTTGCTGTATTGTCAGACTTTCGATATCCCGGAGTGATGGACGACCCTGCGCCTGCAACCCCGGCCCGTCCGTGCCGTGAATCGCTGCACGCCCTGCTGTGCGACACCCTGAGCCCGGAAGAGCTGCGAATGCTCGCGCGTGCGATCGGCGACGAAGGCGGCGACGACAGCATCGTCCATTCGCTCGGCCCCTGGAGCGTGAGCGACCTCGCGAGCGAGCTCATCACGTTGGTCAACCGCCGCGGGCTGCAATACGAGCTGTTCATGGGCCTGTCGCGGCTGCGCCCGCGACAGTTCCCCCGCATCGCCCGCGTCGCGCACAGATTCGACCTGGAGCTGTCGCCTCCGCCTCCGTCTCCGCCCCGCATCGCCTCCGCGCCGCGGTCGCACGAAGGCATCCTCGAGAGGTCGGTCGCTCGACCGTCCGAGTCCACTCGGCTGTTCGTGGCCGCGTTGCTGGCGATCGGCCTCGGCGTGATGGCGCTCGGCGCCGGCTCTCTCGTCACGGCCCTCGCCCGTGCGCGGGGACCCGTCGCAAAACCGCCTCCCGAGCCCCCGCCGTCGCAGTCGGGCAGCCGTTCGAGCGGGCCGGAGCTGCTCGGGCCCACGCCCGCCGAGCCCCCGAGCGAGCGCGGGTCGGAGCCTGCGTGCGCTCGCCCGAGCATTCACGAAATACCGCCGCAAGAGCGCCTCGAGCTCCTGATCGTGTCGACGCAACGCCCGAAGAACACGGCGTGGATCACCTTCTCTGCCGACCTGGACAGCGGAGAGGCCGCCCGTCACATCCTCACCCACCACTTCCTGCGCAGCGACGAACCGCTCATCCCGCTGCTGGCGGGCAACCGGCTGAAGCTGTGCGTCCTCGATGGGTGTGCCGGCCCCGGCACGCCGATCTCGGCGCTCTTCCGCGGCGCCGACCCTGCGCACACCCGGCCGTCAGTCGCCCCGAACACCGAGGCGAAGTTCGGCCTCCGCAAGGAGCTCGCCGACCCGCCGCGGCCGGCCGCCAGGGCGGACGCCTCCGGCCCCGACGACAAGAGATCACTCGGTGCGGGCAGCCCGACCGTCGGGTTCGTCCTCCTCGACGATCTGTACCTCTTCTACTCCGAAGAACCTCGCTCCGCGCTCGCCTGCACGGACTGGGATCTCCCATGCGCGCGCACCGTCGCCTTGCCCGAACCCACGGGTCGCCGCGAATTCACCCTCTCGATCCATTTCCGCCTCGACGCGGCCGAGCCGCGGTCCCTCTCCGCGCCCGTCGATCCCTACTCCGACGATTGCTGGTGGCGAGACGAACAACCCCTCCTCGCCGACGCGAGCGGCGCGTGCGGCGAGGCGCCTCGCTTCGCCCTGCTCCTCCGCGACGACGGCGGGCTGCGCTGGCTGATCGAAGACGGAGCGGATGTGGGACCGGGTCGCGCCTGGTCCATCGACGCTCCTGCGTCGGATCCTCGCGGCGTGCTCGACGCGAACTGGCACCACGTCACCCTCGTCCGCCGATTCGCCGGAGACGGCGATGCGTCGCTCGAGCTGTGGCTCGACGGCGCGCTCCAGGGCGTCGAGACCTCGAACTCGCGCGACGATCTCGCCGACCTCTGGCTCGCGCCGGGTGGAGCGCTGCGAGCGCCCTGGCACTGGACCCTCAAAGGCGACCTCGGCCTGATGCACCTGTGGGACTACGCGCTACCGGAGGCGGATCTCGCCACGCTGAGCCCACCCTCGCGCTCCGACCCTGCACCGCGGCCTCAGCTCGTCGACGCTCCATCGTGACGCGAACCGGCGTCCCATCACCGGCACGCGCCGCTCGCTCGATCCGCAGCGCGAACGACACCGACAGCGGCACCCACATCAACCCCATCACGATGACCCCCGGCACCGCCCGCATCCCACCTGCGCGGAGGATCACGACCTCGTAGATCGCCGCGAACAGCCATACCCACGCGCTGAAGCCGAGCGCCTGCCGGCGCGCGGCCCGGACATCCTCCGTCATGCTCCAGGGATACCGCCACCGCGTGCCGTAGTCGCTGCAGTCGCGCCTCGTTCGCCACCGTCGGTTCCGCGCGCCGCTCTGCCGCCACTCGCCGATGCGCCGCCGCGGCCGGCGCCGGCGCCTGCTCGCCTGTCCGAACAGCCAGATGCGCGGCAGGCTCGCCACACGCACGAGCCCGCCGCCGCTACTACGAGTAGAGCGATACCAGCCATCTTGCGAGCAACTCCATGCTCAGAGAATCGCAGCAGTACAATTGCCACGCAATCGCGGCGCTCTCGATCCAGGGGGCGACTCACTCTTCCAGCTGCTCGAAGCAATACAGCCGCCGCTTGCTCGCGCAGCTCGCCGCCTTTGCCGCGCCCTCGTCGACCCAGCGCGAGTCGGTCGCGGTCGTCCTGCCGACGCGCCCCTTCGCCGTCGGCGTCGACCCGGCGTCCGTCCAGCTCGCGCAGTGCTCGGTCGCCGCGGTCAGGTTCGCGTTCATGCCCGTCCACACCGCGAACTGGCCGAGCGGCGTCCCCCATTCGTCGACGGCGATCGGCGCCGCCAGCGTGCCCTGGAACAGCTCGTACATCGACCCCGCGACATCCGCCCCGTCGACGCGCGCATACCCGGCCTGCGAATCGTCGATGTGTTGCCACACCGCCGTCGTCGGCGTCGCTAGCCACGCGCGCCACACCCCGCCGAGGCCGGCCGCGTCGGCGCGCTCCTGGCATTTCGCCGCCGCGCCCTCGATCCCGCCGAGGTCGCCGGTGTACGTCGCGCTGGTCACGAACACCCGCCGCGGCACCGTGCAGTCGGCGTTGCACAGATCGCCGTCGAGGGTATTCCCATCGTCACACGCCTCCTCGTCGAGCCACAGCACCCCGTCGCCGCACGCGGCGAATTGGCACGACTGGGTGCATTCGAGCCAGTTGCCGCCGTAGGGGCCCCAGTCGCACTCTTCGCCGGCCTGCGCGATCCCGTCGCCGCACACGGGCAGACGGCAGCGAGCGGTACACCCGTCGAAGTCGTCGTCGTCGGCGTCGTCGCACTCCTCGAGCGGATCGAGCACCCCGTCGCCGCAATCCGGCAGCGTGCAGTCGCTGGCGCACGCGCCCTCCGGTCCGTTGTTCTCGCCCTCGTCGCACGCCTCGGCCCCGATCCACAAGTAACCGTCGCCGCAATAAGCCATCTGGCACGCCGGGGTGCAGGCGCCCAGTTCCTCGTTGTTCGGGCCGACGTCGCAAGCCTCGCCGACCCCCCAGCTCGCCAGCCCGTCGCCGCAGCTCGGGCTCGTACACCATTCGGTACACTCGTCTAACCAGTCGCCGTCCTTGCCGTCGTCGCACTGCTCGCCCGCGTCGACCTCCCCGTTGCCGCAGGTCTCCAGCGTACAGTCGGCGACGCAGCCGTCGCCGTCGAGGGTGTTGCCGTCGTCGCACGCCTCGCCCTCGCCGACGTACCCGTCGCCGCACACGTTGAACTTGCACTCCCCGCTGCAGGCCGAGCCCGTCCCGTTCTCCGGCCCGTAGTCGCACGCCTCCGCGCCGCTGCCCGCGTCGTGCAGCCGTCCGTCGCCGCACGCCGCCGGCTCGCAGCTCAGCGTGCAGTCGCCGTTCTCGGCGTTGTCCTCGCCGTCGTCGCAGCCCTCGCCGTTGTCGGGCTGGACGACCCCGTCGCCGCACGCCGCCGCCACACACGCCGACGTACACGCGTCGGTGTCGTCGTCGTCGCCGTCGTCGCAGACCTCCGGGGCCTGCACCACCCCGTCGCCGCAGGACGCCGCCACGCACTCGTTGCTGCAGGCGTCGTCGTCGACCTCGTTGGCGTCGTCGCAGCCCTCCATCGGCCCGACCATGCCGTCGCCGCACACGTTGAACGTGCAATCGAGCTTGCACGCGGCCTCGTCGCCGTTGCCCGCCCCGTCGTCGCACGCCTCCTCCGGCCCGACGTCGCCGTCGCCGCAGACATTGAGCATACAGCTCGCCAGGCAGCGCGCCCCCGGCCCGTTGTCGATGTCGTCATCGCATTGCTCGCCGGGCTGCAGCGCCCCGTCGCCGCACACGCCCGGGGCCGCCGGCACCTCGACGTGGACCGTGATCTCGACGGCGGAGTCGCAGGCCGGGCCCAGCAGCAGCGTGGCCAGCGCGAGCGAGGAAATGGTGAGAGGAGGAGGGACGATCTTCAATGACATGTTCTCGTGGCTCCGATCGCGGCACGCGATCGAACAGGGCCATCCCGCCGCGGACGCACGCGGCGCGACGACCGGACCGGACAATCGACAGCGTCGACGATCCAACCGCCGCTCCGCGGAATCATTCCTCGCCGCGCGTCGCCCCGCGCGAGCCACGTTCATCCATACCGAGCGGCCCCGTGCTCGCCCCGCAAGCCGCAGTCGCCGCGGACACTTCTCGCCGCGGGCCCGCGAAATGCAAGCAGCGCCGCGGCCCGCCTCCACGTCGAATTCGCGCCGTCGATCTCTCCCTCGCCCCAAGATCGCCCCGCGATCGCCCGCGCCGACGCACGAGCGCCGCGCTCCGCTCGCAGGCCGACGTCCGCCCCCGCAGGCCCGCGCGACTCAGAAGCGCACGCCGACAAACGCGCGCGCGCGGAACAGCAGCCACGGCGCCGGCACCGACACGTCGAACGCCGGCTCGACGCCGAGGAGCAGCCGCCGCTGCTTGCCGAGCGCGCCCTGCAGACCGACGCCGACCTCGGCGACGAACATCCGCGCGAGGCTCGTCTGCGGCGTCCCGACCAGCAGGTCCAGGCCCAGGCGCACGAGCCCGTAGGCGAACACGCGCTCGTTGCTGGCGCCGATCCGCAGCTCCGGCCCGAAGCGCAGGAAGTTGAGCGTCTTGCCGGCCCAGTTGTTCTCGTACGGGTTGACCCACAGCATGTGCTCGAAGAAGCCGCCGAACGCGATCGCCAGCCGCTTGCGCATCGTCCAGTAGCGGCCCGCGCCGAGCCCCCAGCCCCACATCTGGAAGCCCGGCGAGCGCACGTCGAGGGCGAACAGCGCCGGCGACACGTGCAGATACACCCCGGTCGCGCGCAGCCCCTGCGCCTGCACGCGGAACGGGTCGACGTAGGTGGCGACCGGCGACACGCCGTCGCCCGCGGCCGCCGGCGCGCCGACCAGCGCCGCGCACAGGCAGGCCGCGGCGGGCAGCAGGGCGAGCGGGCGGCGTCGGGGCTTCACGCGCAGTTCTTGGCACGGATCGCCGCCTGCCGCCGCGCCGCGGCCCTCGCCGCGGTCCGACGCGCGGCCGGGCAGCGCGCCCGCCGGCGCCGACCTGGCCCTCCGCGCCGGACCCGCACCGGCGGACAGCCGTCCCCGAGCCCGTTGGCCGCACTCCACGACATGTCCCTTGAGACATGCCCGAACCGGCATGTCTCTTCAGACATGCGCAGCTACAGCGGGACCTTCGAGATCCGGTCGCGGTGCAGGTGGCCGAGGTAGAGCGCCCCGTCGCGCTCGTGGACGCTCGTCACCTGGTGGACCGTCGCGCCCGAGGGGTCGTGCAGGCTCTGCAGCACCTTGCCGTCCTCGTCGATCTCGATCGCCAGCCCGTACGGCTCCGGCTTCGGCCACAGCGCGCGCGGCAGGTTGGCGACCATCCGCTTGAGCAGCGGCCGCGGGGCCAGGAAGTCGCCGGCCGCGTTGCGCACCGTGAACATCGCCACCCAGAACGTCCCGCGGCCGCTCTGGGCCACCCCGTCGGGGAAGCCCGGCAGCCCCTCGATCAGCACGTCGGTCGTGCCCGCCTTGGGCCCTTGAGCCAGTGGCGGGAGATCCGGTAGCGGTAGGTCTCGTTGACGGCGAGGAACGACTCGTCGCCGCTCAGGGCCACGCCGTTGGCGAAGTACAGGTCCTTGGCCAGCACCGTCGACGTCTTGGTCTGCGGGTCGTACTTGATCAGGCGCCCGTGCGGCCGGCCCTCGAGCAGGTCGAGCATGTGATCGCCGAAGCCGAACTTGTCGCTCGCGTCGGTGAAGTAGATCGTCCCGTCGCTCGCGACCGCGACGTCGTCCGTGAAGCCGAGGCGCACCCCGTCGACGGTGTCGACCAGCGTCGACACCTCGCCCGCGGGGCTCACCGAGAGCAGGCCCTTCTTGGCGTCGGCGACGATCAGCGCGCCCGACGGCGCGAAGTCGAGGCCCAGCGGCCGGCCGCCGGTGTTCGCGAACACCTCGAGCGCGTCGCCGTCGAGCCGCAGCACCTCGCCCGCGTTCGTCCCGCCGTACACCCGGCCCTGCGCGTCGGTCTCCACGTCCTCGGGCCCGTCGATCTTGCCCGCCGCCAGGATCGTGGCCCCCGCCATGCGCTCGTTCGGCGCCAGCGGCCCCGTCATCGCCGGCACCGGCGGCGGGTCCCACGCCACCGGGTCGATCGGCGCCGGCGCCAGCGCCAGGTACCCCGCGAACAGTCCGAGCCCCAGGACCAGCAACAACACCAGGCGCAGCAGCAGCTTCATGGAGATCGCCATCGTAGGTCATCTTCGCCGGCCCCGCGACGCGCGTCGACGCACGTGGCCCGCAGGTGCGAGTCCCGACGCCGCCGCTCCTGCCCCGCCCCCCGCGTCGTAGGCTCAGGCTCGAGGCGACGAGCTCCGCCGCCCCATGCTCGCCGGCATGTCCCTCTTCCTCCGCGTGGAGGCCCTCTCGCCATGAAGATCGAGCACTTCTACGACGCGCGCACCAACACCCTGTCGTACCTCGTCTACGACGAGGCCACGCGCGACGCCCTCGTCATCGACCCCGTCCTCGACTACGAGCTCGTCGGCTCCAAGGTGTTCGAGGAGTCGGTCGCCAGGATCGCCGCCCGGATCCGCGCCCTCGATCTGCGCCTCGGCCTGCTGCTCGAGACGCACGCCCACGCCGATCATCTGTCGGGCTCGCAGGCGCTGAAGCGCCGCTTCCCCGGCGTCCCGGTCGCCATCGGCGCCGCCATCACCGAGGTCCAGACCGTCTTCCGCGACATCTACGACCTCGGCCCCGAGTTCCGCGTCGACGGCAGCCAGTTCGATCGCCTGCACCACGACGGCGAGCGCTTCGACGTCGGCGCCCTCCACATCGAGGCGATCGCCACGCCCGGCCACACCCCCGCCTGCATGAGCTACCGGATCGGCGACGCCGTGTTCGTCGGCGACGCCATGTTCATGCCCGACTACGGCGCCGGCCGCTGCGACTTCCCGGCCGGCAGCGCCCGCGCCCTGTGGCGCTCGATCACCCGCCGCCTCTACACCCTGCCCGACGACACCCGCATGTTCGTCTGCCACGACTATCAACCCGGCGGCCGCCCGCTGGCCTGGCAGACCACCGTCGGCGAGCAGAAGGCCGACAACGTCCAGCTGCCCGCCGGCCGCGAGGAGGACGACTTCGTCGCCTTCCGCACCGCCCGCGACGCCACCCTCGACGCCCCCAAGCTGCTCTACCCCAGCGTCCAGGTCAACATCGACGGCGGCCGCCTGCCCGCCCCCGCCCCCAACGGCCGCAGCTACCTCAAGATCCCGCTCGACATCCGCGAGTCGTGAGGCCGGTCGGGCATGTCTCCCAGGACATGCCCGATCGACCATGCGCATTGAGACATGCTCCACGCGACATGTCCATCGCGCCAGCCCCACGCGCGCTCCGCCGGCCGCGAACGCCTCGCTCGTCGCGCGCAGCTCGGTCAGTCGCACCTCGCCCGCGCCGGCCTCGGCCTCGCCCCGCGCAGCTCGGCCAGGCGCGCGCGAGGTCTCGCGTCCGCCGCTCGCCTCGCCCGCGCCGGCCTCGGCCTCGCTTCGCGCAGCTCGGCCAGACGCGCGCGACGTCTCGCGTCTGCCGCTCGCCTCGCCCGCGCCGGCCTCGGCCTCGCCCCGCGCAGCTCGGCCAGTCGCGCGCGACGTCTCGCGTCCGCCGCTCGCTCGCCCGCCTCGGCCTCGACTCGCGCAGCTCGGCCAGACGCGCCCTGCGTGTCGCCCCACCTCTCGCGTCAGCCGCTCGCTTCGTCCGGCCCGGCGAACTGCTCGCCCCACGCGAGCCGCGGCTCCGTCGCGGCCTCGGCAGTCGCCGCGCGCAGCTCGGCCATGCGGGCCAGCGCCTCCGCGCGCGAGTGGCCGAGGAAGCGCAGGAACGCGTGCGTCACCATCCCCGTGCGGTGCAGCCCGGCCGAGCAGTGGACGTAGATCTTCGCCCCTGAAGCCAGCAGCTCGCGCAGCTCGGCGAAGCAGGCCCGCACCTCCTCGCTGCGCGCCGCCCCCGGCGGCTCGGCGGAGACCAGCGGCAGGCGCAGCTGCACCCCGCTCGCGGCCACGCCCGCCTCGTGATCGGCCAGGAGGCTCAGCACGTGCGTGCAGCCGGTCTCGGCCAGCGCCTGTCGCAGGTCGCGTCCGGGTTTGTGACCGATGGCGAGGTGGCCGCCCGCGAGCGGCCGCCAGGTCAGGCGATAGCTGCCCATGCGCCGCCCAGCGTAGCAAGCCCCGGCCCGCCCCGCCTCGCCCGCGAGGGGCCCGGCCGCGCGCGCCATCGCCCTGGCGCCTCGCCTACCATGCCGGCATGAAGCGCCGCGCCTCCACGCTCGCCCTGTTCGTCTCGCTCGCCGCCGGCTGTTCGGTCAACTCTTTGCTGAACCAGATGGACGCCGAGTCCGACAAGTCGATCGACCTCGCGTGCGACTGCACCAACGTGTTCCCCGACCGCGCCGCCTGCGAGGCGCAGTTCGCCTCCTTCATCAGCCCGTTCGACCGCGAGTGCCTCGAGGACGCCCTCGCCCTCGACAAGAAGGCCTCCAAGAAGTCCCTCGAGTGCATCGTCGACCAGATGAAGGAGTACAACGACTGCCTCGAGGAGATGCTCGACTGCAACGACGGCAATTCGTGGCAGGGCTGCCAGGACATCATCTCCACCAACGAGTGCCCGCAGCTCCCGGCCGAGGTCCAGACCGCCCTGAAGCCCTGCGGCACGAACGACGATTGAGCCCCGCTGGCGGCCGCGCTCACGACATGGCCTTTAAGACATATCGAAGTGCGCCCCGTTGTCGTTCAGCCGGCTGGACCGAAGAACACCAGGCCGTCGAGCGCTGGCCAACCGAGCGCGTAGAGCCTGAGCCCGACGCGACCGACGCCGAGGCGTGGAGCTTTCGAGCGATTCTTCGGACATGCCCTGAGAGCCATCCACCACGATGGACCGCCGACCTCCTGCGGACGCGGTGTCACCCCTCTCGCTAGCCAGGCCGAGGTTGCAGCGCGCTCCGGCGAACACGCCGCCCTGGCGACGACGCCCGATCCCCTGAACGATGATTCGAACCTGTCCTTGAAGACATCCATCACCCTCGGCCGTCCAGCGGATGAGGTCCAGCCTTTGGCAGGCCCGGGCCGGTCCGCAGCTCTGTCCGGGTTCGTGGTAACCTGCAGCAGTGGAGCGCTCGGCGTGCTGGCTGCTCGCGTGCATCGCCCTCGTGGCCTGCCCCGGCGCTCCGCGCTCGACACCCGCGCAGTCGCAGCGACAGGCGCTCGTGACCTGCGACGCTGGCTCTACACTCGCCCCGTGGGAGGGTTCTGACAACCCGGCGCTGACCTTGCGGCACGCGATCGCGCGCGACGACGGCATCGAGCCGCACTGCCGCCTCGAGCTGACGACCGGGGCGCTGGACGGACCTGTCGCGCGTGCCGGAGTCTCGCGCACCCTCGAGCTCGCACACGCGGGGCGACGCGTGCTCCTCCGCGGCGAGGTCTGGAGCGCGCACGAAGCTCGCATCCAGGCCGGGCGCCTGCGCCTCCGCGCCGACGGCACCCCGGCTCGCGCTGCTGAAGTCGACCTCACCGACGGACCCGCGCGCGCCTGGCACCCCTTCGCGCTGTGCCTCGACGTCCCCGCCGACGCGCGAGGCCTGACGCTCTCCCTCGCCCAGTCGGCCCACGCCGAGACGCGCTTGCGGGCCCTCGAGATCGAGGTCGTCGACATGGAGCCGTCTCCGACGCCCGACGCCTCGCCGGTCCCCATCGAGCCGCTCGTCGCCCTCGCCCGCGCCTTCGGCCACCTGCGCTACTTCTACCCGGCGCAAGCCGCCGACCACGAATGGCACGCGATCGCGGCCGCCGGCGTCGCAGCTGTCCGCGCCGCCGAAGCTCACGACCTCGCCGACGCTCTGGCCACCTGGGCGCGCACGATCGGACCCGACATCGCCTTCACGCGAAGCGCCGACCTCACGCCGCCGGCGCCCGATCCGTCCGGCCCAGGCTGGCGGCATCACGGCGTCGCCGGCGAGAACACCCTGTACCGCAGCGAGTTCGTGGCTGGCCCCCACGCGCCCGATCGCCTCGTCGCCGACATCGGCGCCGGCCTGCGGATCGACTACCCGCGGGCCCATGCCGATCAGTCGGCGCCGACCTCGGTCCCACCGCTCGTCGGCGATCCCTGCGCCGCGCTCGCGCGCCCGCGCGACCATCGGCTCGCCACCGTCATCGAGGCGTGGAGCCTGCTCGAGTACTTCTACCCGTACCGCGACGACATGCGCACCGACTGGGCCCACGCCCTTGGCACCGCCTTGCCCGCGGCCGCCGACGCCGGCGACGAGCTCGCGTTGCTCCCCGTGCTGCGGCGCATGCTCGCCGAGTTGCGCGACGGCCACGTCCGCCTTACGCACCCCGCCCAGACGACCTGCGTCCTGCCGCTCGAGTGGCGGTGGATCGAGGACCGCGTCGTGCTCACCGAGCTGCGCGGCGCGTCCTCGGCCCTGCGCGTCGGCGACGTCGTCGCTGCGATCGGCGGCGTCGCCGTCGGCACGCGCATCCGCGACGCGCAGGCTCAGGTCTCCGCCGCCACTCCCGCCCACCGCCGCGAGCTGGCGCTACGCTTGCTGCGTCACGAGCCCTCCGCCTCCGTCACCGAGCTGACGCTGCACGACGGCCGGACAGTCTCCGTCGCCTGCGTCGCGGAGGCTCCGCCTGTCCCATCGGACAGCTCGTTCCGCGAGCTCGGCGACGGCGTCCTGGCCCTCCGGCTCGGCCAGCTCGACGCGAATTCGCTGCGCGCCGCCTTGCCCCGCGTCACCGCCGCGGCCGGCCTCGTCGTCGACCTGCGCCCCGCCGCCGCGCTCTGGACCCTGCTCCCCCACCTCGTCCGCGCGCCGGTGGACGCCCACGGCTATGCGACCTGGGACACCTTTTCCCCGGTCCGGGCGGACGCGCCCTCGGCCCCGTGCAGCGGAGCACCATCACGCCGCGACCTCCGCTGCTCGCCGCGCCGATCGCCTTCGTCGTCGACGAGCGGGCCATCAGCGCCGCCGAGACCACCCTCGCGTACGTGCACGAGCACCACCTCGGGCCGATCTTCGGGGCGACCACGGCCGGCACCACCTGCGACATCAACGAGACGTTCATCGCCGGCTTCTCCCTGCGGTGGACCGGCTGCGTGGCGCTGCGCCGCGACGGCGGCGTCTTTCACGGCACCGGCGTCCCGCCGACGCACCCCGTCGCCCCGACTGTCGCCGGCATCCGCGGCGGCATCGACGAGCCGCTCGAGGCCGCCGCGGCGTGGGTGCGAGCCGAGCTCGCCCGCCGCTCCGCGTCGCCGCCGTAAAAAAAACGCCGCCCGCAGGCAGCGCTTCACGGGGCCGCGACCGCGCGGCCTTGCGCCGTCACACGCCGGCGAACAGGCGCGCGCCGAAGCTGTCGGACAGGCGCGCGTCGTTGAAGATCTTCCGCGCCGCCGCGCCGACATCGTACTCGACGCGCTTGAACTCGAACTTGCCGCGGCCCGAGTCGTAGATCGTGTAGCTCGCGCGGGGGTCGTGGTCGCGGGGTTGGCCGACCGAGCCGACCGAGACGATGTAGCGGAACTCGGGGTGGATCTCGAATTCCTTCGTCACCACCTCGTACACGCGCTCGCGACCGATGGCGAACGACTTACACAGGTGCGAGTGGCCGATGAACGTGATCTGGCCGAGGCTGTCCCAGATCGGGATGCACGTGGCCGCCTGCTCGACGCTGAAGATGTACTCGAACTCTTCGAGGTCGACCGGCGAGCCGTGGCAGAAGTGGGTCGCGCCGTCGCGTTCGAAGTAGTTGAGCTTGCGCAGCCAGTTCATGTTCTCGGACGTCAGCTGGCGGGAGTGCCAGTCGAGCGCCTCGCGGGCCGCGTCGTAGTAGTAGCTGTAGTCCATGCGGCCGGCGACCGCCGCGTCGTGGTTGCCGAGGATCGTGTAGCGGGTGACGCGCTTGACGATGTCGCAGCAGTCGTTGGGCTGCGCGCCGTAGCCGACGGTGTCGCCGAGGCACACGAGCGCGTCGATCTTCTCGCGTTCGAATGCGCGGAGGACCGCCTCGAGGGCGTCCAGGTTGGCGTGCACATCACTGAAGATCCCGTAGCGCATCAGTCCCCGACTTCCACTTCGACTTCGTCGATCTCGTCGTCCTCGGCGGCGTCGAGCTCCGGCGCGATCGCATCCGACGCCAGCCGAGAGAAACGGCGTGACGCCTCGGCCTCGTCGCCATCGACCTCGTCCCGCACGGCGCCCAGTGTAGCAAGCGCGCGCCGGGCCGCGGAGGATACCGAGGGGTCTCCGACCTCCAGCAAATTCTCGACCGCCACCCGGCCTGAGCCGCCCGGGCCCGCGCCCTCGGCCTTGATGAGCTCTGCCAGCGCGCGGGCGACCCGCGCCCCCACCACCTCTTTGCGGCCGATCGGGGCGCTCCGGAGCAGGTTGCACAGCGGCCCCACCACCCGGGGCCCCAGGTTGCCCAGCGCGCGGGCCGCATCGACCCACCCGGCGCTGGGTTCGTCGCCGAGCATCGCCACCAGCGGGCCCTCGGCTTTGCGTTCGCCGAGGTGGCCGAGCAGGATGGCCGCGGCCTGGCGCACATGGCGTTGGGGGCGCGGACGCAGGCCAGCAGCTCCGGCCCGACCCGCGAACCGAGCTCCGCCAGGGCCGGAAGCAGACTGGCGACGTCCGCTTCGGAGAGCTCCGGCAAGTTGCCGATCACCGCCCGGACGTCGCCGTCGCTGGGCGCGCCGCGGAGGCGGGCGGCCAGCTCGCGCAGGCGCGCCTGGGACCGCGCCTCCTGCACAGGCGAGGTCACCTCGGCCGCCGCCTTGATCTGCGGCTGGCTGGCGCGGCGGCCGGTCGTCACCTTGCCGAGCCCGAGCGCCTTCGACAGCTCGGGCGGCGGGGTCAAATCTTGTGCTGGCACAGGTCGAGGATCCCGCGCCAGGCGGCCTCGGCCTGGTCGGCGCTGAGGTCCTCACCGCGGGCGATCGAGGCCGTGCGGGCCGCGATGAGCTTCTGCACGAAGAAACCCGTGTCGCGGGCCTGGTCGGACCCGAGCCAGCGGCGCCAGAAGCGGGCCGGGGCCGGCAGCCCGAATTCGATCGCCGCCGCCAACACCGCCGAGCGGATCTTCTCGTACGTGTCGACGCTGAGCCCGTCGACCTCGAGCATGCGCGCCAGGTTCTCCTTGCGCGATCCCTGGTCGAGCCGCTCGAGCGCCAGCCAGGCCGCCCCGGCCGAGTCGCGGCAGGTCTCGGCCAGCGACTCCGGGATCGGCGTGCGCGCCGGCTCGAGCCGCTGGGCCGCGTTGCGCCCCGCCAGCAGCTCGCGGGCCGTGCGGTAGGCGTCGGGCGGGAACTCGCCGGTGCCGAGCTGCGCCTGCGCGCTCTCCAGGCACGACGCCGCGTTGCGCTGCAGCTCCGGCGCCACCAGCTCGCGCTGGTGCCCCGGCAGCGCCAGGCGGATCTTGAACTCGCGGGTCAGCTCCTTGAAGAGGTCGAGCGTCATCGGCTCGCCGACGTCGACCACCGCGTCGATCACCAGCGCCTCGCCCCCCGCGTCGGCGACCACGCGCACCCCCACCAGCGGGTAGCCGAGCCCGCGCAGGTGGATCGGTCGCACCTTGAGCGGCACCGTCGCCCACACGCGGGCCGTCGCCTCGTTGACGTTCGCCGTCACCTGCACCGCCCCGCCCTCGCGGCCCAGGCTGGCCAGCGCCGCCCGCTGCACGTCGCTGCCGAGGCGCAGCGGCGGGGCTGCCGGCGCCCGGCCCGGCCGATTGCTGCGCGGCGGCTCCTCTTGTTGGGGCCGCGGCCAGCCGGGCCCGCTGTCGCCCGGCCCCTCCAGGATCTGGCGCTTGGGCCAGGTCCCGGTCACCGCCGCGTCGCTGACCTGGCGGCTGTCCCCGCCCTCGAGCCCGCGACGCGCCGCCGCGTCGGCCGCCTCGACCTGGCGCCGCGACCACGTCCCGCTGCTGTCGGCCGCGCTCGCCTCGGCCGTCGGGCCCGGCAGCACCGCCCCCGGGCGCGGGGTCTCCGGCGCCGTCGGCGTGAGCGCCCGGGCCACCGCCGCCCGCAGCGCCGAGCGCTCGGGATCGGCGTCGGCCGTCCGGTGCGCCTCGTCGCGCCGACCTGTCCCCGCGGACATGGCCCCTGGGTCCTGTCGGTTCGGACCTGTCCCTTCGAGCACGGCCCCCGGCCGCCGCGTCCCGGACCCGTCCGTCGCTTCCAGCACCGCCCCGGGCCGCCGCGTCGACGGGCCGTCCGTCCCTTCGAGCACGGCCCCCGGCCGCCGCGTCGACGGGCCGTCCGTCCCTTCGAGCACCGCCCCCGGCCGCCGCGTCCCGGGCCCGTCCGTCCCTTCCAGCACGGCCCCCGGCCGCCGCGTCACGGGCCCATCCATCCCGTCGAGCGCAGCCCCGGGCCGTCGGGTCTCCGTCGCCTCGAGCACCGCCCCCGGCCGCCGCCCGTCCGTCCCCTCGAGCACCGCACCGGGCCGCCGCCCGTCCGTCCCCTCGAGCGCCGCCCCGGGCCGCCGCGTCGCCGGCCCGTCCGTCGCCTCGAGGCCCACGGTCGGCCGCCGCCCGGACTCGTCCGCTCCGCCCGGGCCCTCGAGCACCGCCGCAGGCCGCCGGGTCGCGTCGCCCGCCCCGTCCGCCCGCCGACCTGCCCCTCCGGACATGCCCGAAGCGTCCTGTCCGTTCGAACCTGTCCCTTCGAGCACCGCCCCCGGCCGCCGCGCCGGGTCGCCGGCTCCGTCTGCCCGCCGACCTGCCCCGCCGGACATGCCCGCAGCGTCCTGTCCGTTCGAACCTGTCCCTTCGAGCACCCCCGCCGGCCGCCGGACCGCGTCGCCCGCCGAGTCCGCCCGCCGACCTGTCCCTGCGGACAGGCCCGCGGCGTCCTGGCCGTTCGACCCTGCTCCTTCCGGCCGCCGCGCCGGCTCCTCGCGCTTGCCCGCCGCCTGGCCGCTCGCCTCGAACGAGCGCCGCGCCGCCGACACCAGGCTGCCTGACTCCTCGAGGCCGATGTCCTCGGCCGAGCGCCCGCGCCGGCGGCCCGGGAACGTGTCCTGCAGCGCCGACTCGGCCGCGGTCGCGTCGCGGCCGGACCGCGCCGGGCTCCGCGCCTCGGCGTCGCTCGGCCCCGAGCCCTCGCGCCCGCGGCCGAGGACCGCCTCGACCGGGCCCGAGCCCTCGCGCCGCCGCGCCGTCACGCCGTCGCTCGGCCCCGAGCTCTCGCGCCGCCGGCCGTCGCTCGCCGCCACCGGCCCCGAGCCCTCGCGCCGCCGCGTCCGCGCCGCGTCGCTCGGCCCCGAGCTCTCGCGCCGCCCGCCGTCGCCCGCGCCCTTGCCCCCGGGGACATGCCCCTTCGGACCTGCCTCTTCGGACCTGCCCGCCGGGACATGCCCCTTCGAACCTGCCTCTTCGGACCTGGCCCCCGGGCCAGGCACCGGCTCGTCATGGCCGCGCTCGCTGGCCCGCACGCCCGAGTCCTGGGACCGCGAGCCGAGCGCCGGGCCCGGCCACGGCGACAGCTCGAGCGCCGCCTCGCCGTCCTCTTCGGCCCACGGCGGCGGCACCGGCACGAACGCCACCGCCGGCTGCAGCAGCCACGGCGCCGCCAGCTCCGGCCGGGCCTGCAGCGCGGCCAGGTGGGCCTGCAGCGCCGGGATCAGATCTCCGCGCCTGTCGGCGCTCAGCACCAGAGTCGCGGCGCCGCGGTCCGGATCGACCTCGAGCCACGCCCCGCCGCCGGTCGCGGGGCGGCGGCAGCGCGAACACGCGCCCACCAGGGGTCCGCTGCCCCGCAGCGTCGTCACCAGCTCGGGCCGCGCCTGACGATCGAGCCAGCGCCACCTTCGGGCCGCCACCAGCGAGCCGCACGGGCACGCATAGAGGGCCTCCTCGGACCAGCTCCAGTCGCCTTGATTCGACACGCGCGCGACCATAGCGTCCGCCCGCGGACGGTGTAAAGCTGCCGCGCCGATGACCGACACGCCCCCGACCCCACCGGATGCGACCCCCGGACCTCCGGCCCCGACGCCGCCGCGCTCGACGCCGTGCTGGGCGATCTCGACCGACAGCTGCGCGAGCAGGTGAAGCGCGCCCTCGGCGTCGAGCTCGACGGCTCGGTCACCTCGCTGGCCTTCCTCGACCACTACCTCGGCCTCGCCCGCAGCGAGACGCGCGCGCCGATCCTCGACCTCCTGGCCGCCTCGGCCGGCGCCTACTTCGGCGAGCTGGTTCGGCGCGAGTTCGGCGGCACCTGGGTGGGCCGCGCCGGCGAGCCGCGAGGGTTTCGCCTCCTGCTCGGCGCCGCCTACCTCCACTTCACGCCGGTCGCGCTCGCGCTGTCCGCGATCCTCGGCCGCGAACCGGACGACGAGGACGTCGACTGCGGCCTGCACCTCGACATCCGGGGCGGCAACGAGCCTGACGGGGCCAGCGACGCCGCTTTCATCGAGGAGCGGCTGATGGCCGTCCCGCCGGTCCCCGAGGATCAATTCTATACGCTGACCACGCGCTTCGAGACGATCGCCCTGATCGTCGATCTCCTGGCGCAGCGGCGGGCGCAGGGCGGGTCTGAGCCCCACACCTACACCCTCGACGATTATTCCCACGCCCTGTCCTAGGTATTCCGGCCGCGCGCCCCGGTGTAGACTGCGCCCGAGCGATGCCCGAAACCGCCGAGATGCCCCTGCTCGAGATGTTGCAGGTGCTGTCGCGGACACCGACGAGTGAGCCGCAACTCCGGGCTGTGGTCGCCGTCACGTGTGCGCGTTGGTGTGTCGTGCGCGGCGAGGACGGCGAGGCCCAGCGCCTGCTGGCCCACGCCCTGGAGCTGGTGCCGGACCTGCGGCCGGCGATGCGCCTCCTCTACCGGATCTTTCTCCGGCGCGGCGACATCCGCAACTCCGTTCGCTACCTCGATCTCGAGATCCGCGCCACTCGCCACCCGCGCGAGGCGGCGGCGCTCTACCGCGAGCGAGGCCAGCTGGTCGAGACCCACTTCAAGGATCGCGCCGCCGCTTTGCAGTGTTATCAGGCGGCCCTGCGCGCGACCCCGAAGGACCTCGCGGTGTTGCGCTCGGTCGAGGCGGTCACCCTCGTGCAGGGCAACCTCATGGCGCTGGTCGCCAACCTCGAGGCGCAGCTCGAGGTCCTGCACGACCCGCGGGCCGTCGCCGCCGTCGCGCGCGACCTCGCCGTGCTCGAGACCCGCCAGGGCGGCGACCTCAACCTCGCCGCGGCCCTGCTGATCGCCGCCGGCGAGGAGCAGCCCGGCAACCTCCTCCTCATTCAAGACCTGTTCCGCGTCGCCGAGGCGGCCGGCAACGCCGAGCTGATGCTGCGCGCGCTCGAGGCCGAGGCCGACGCGCGTCCGCCCGAGCAGCGCGCCGGCCCGCTGGCCCGCGCCAGCCTCGTCCTGCGCGAGGTCCGCGAGCGCGCCGGCGCCGTCTCGCTGCTGCACGCGGCCGCCAAGCTGCAGCCCGACAACTTCAGCCTGTGGCGCAACCTCGAGGAGCTGGCCATGGCGACGGCGCGCTACGACGTCGCCGTCGAGGCCTGCGCCGGTCAGCTCAAGGCCATCGGCGGCTCCGACCCCGGCACCGAGGCCGAGCTGTTCTACCGCCTCGGCAAGCTGGCGATGATCCGCCTCGACCGCGTCAGCGAGGGCCTCGGCGCCATGCGCCGCGCGCTCAAGCTGTTCCCCGGCCACACCCCCGCGCTCGAGGACGCCGGCCGCTACCTCATCGCCAACGAGTCGTGGCACCAGCTGCTCGAGCTGCTGAAGCTCCAGGTCGCGACCGCCGACGCCGCCGGCCTCAGCCCCGAAGAGCGGGCCCAGGCCCAGCTGCGCGCCGGCCAGGTGCTCGAGGAGAACCTCAAGGAGCTCGAGGGCGCCCGCCAGCTCTACGAAGAGGCCGTCGCCTCGTCGCAGACCTACCGCCCCGCGCTCGACCGCCTCGAGCGCGTGCTCCTCCAGCTCGGCCGCTTCGACGGCCTGCGCGAGCTCTACAGCGGCGAGCTGCAGCGCGGCGTCGGCGGCCCGCGCCGCGTGTTCCTGCTGTCGATCCTCGCCCGCCTGCACGAGCGCCAGGGCGATCCGTCGGCCGCCATCAAGTGCCTGGTCGCCCTGCTCAAGGAGTTCCCGGAGCACCTGCCGTCGCTGCAGCAGCTGGCCCGCCTGCTCGCCAAGGCCGGCCGCGCGCGCGAGCTGCTGCAGGTCACCGAGCAGGAGATCAAGCTGACCATCAGCCCGCTGCGGCGCGCCAAGCTGCTGTTCCGCAGCGCCGAGCTGGCGCTGCAGATGGGCGACACGGGCCACGCCGAGGCCAGCCTGCAGGAGTCGCTCGAGGAGGTCCCCGACCACCCGCCGACGCTCGCGCTGCTCGAGCGGATCCTCCGCGACCGCGGCGACGACGTCGGCATCATCGACCTGCTGCGCCGCCGCCTGCAGCGCGCGGTCGATCCGGCGCAGCGGCTGTCGCTGCACCTCGAGATCATCCACCGCCTGCTCGCGCTCGGCGAGCTGCCGCAGGCGCTCGACGAGGTCGACCTGGTCCTTCAGACCTGGCCCGAACACCTCTCGACGCTGCACACCGGCGAGCGCCTGGCCGCCGCGCTCGGGCGCACCGACGCGCTGCTCGGCTACCTCGCGCGTCACTTCGATCTGTCGCGCGGCCAGCGGGCCCGCGCCCTGCTCATCTACCGCGCCGCGCTGGTGCGGGCCTCCGATCCCGCCGGGATCTGGGCCGACCCCGGGCAGGCCGAGCAGGCCACCGGCGAGCTGCGCCGCGCGCTCGCCCAGTGGCCGAGCCTCGGCGGCGGCTGGACGACGTTGCTCGAGCACTGCGCCGCCAACGGCGACGGCGCCGAGCTGCGGGTCGCCGCCCGCGGCGCGCTGGCCCACGAGCGCGGCCTCGGCAACCGTCAGGCCGCCGCGCTGCTGCTGGCCGAGCTGTCCGACTCGCCCGCGCTCGGCGTGCAGTACCTCGAGGCCGCCGCCGAGGCTCGCCCGCGCGACCTCAACACCCAGCTCCGGCTCGCCCGGGCCGCCCGCTTCAGTCGCCGCCCCGACCTCGTGCGCGCCGGCATGTCCGCCGCCCTGGCGATCACCTCGGTCGAAGAGTCGGGCGACCTCACCTTCAGCCACAGCTTGCGCTACCGGGCCGCCCGCGCCGCCGAGTCGGCCGGCGACCTCGACGCCGCCGACACCGGCTACGCCGAGATCCTGGCCAAGGATCCGCGCTACGACCAGGCGCGCCGCGGCCAGGCCCGCATCGCCGCGCGCCGCAACCTCGGGCCCACGCGACGTGCTGCGGCCGAGCTCAACACCGCCGCCGCCGGCGAGAAGGACTACGTCGAGCGGGCCGCCCTGCTGTGCGGCAGCGCCGACCTCTACGTCCGCGCCGGCGACCTCGACGAGGCCCTGTCGCGCCTCAACGCCGCGCTCGTCACCTGGCCCAAGTACCTGCCGGCCCTGCACGCTAAGGCCTGCTTGATGGAGCAGCGCGGCGCCCCGGCCGACCTCGTCGTCGCCGCCGACCTGCTGGCCCAGATCGCCCTCCTCGTCGGCGATCCGGCCCACCAGCACGCGCTGGGCGTGCGCGCCGGCCTGCTCGCGGTGCGGGCCCGCGATCCGGCCCGGGCCTGGCGCGCCCTGGCCCGCGCCCTCGACATCGAGCCCACCTCCGATCCGGCCTTCTCCGCGCTGTGGCGGACCCGCGAGCAGCACGGCCGCGAGGGCGCCCAGCCGCTGCTCGGCCCGCTCACCCGCCGCTTCGACGCCCTCATCGCCGCCAAGTCCCT
The DNA here is from genome assembly GCF_026626665.1 of Nannocystis pusilla. GTDB lineage: Bacteria > Myxococcota_A > Polyangia > Nannocystales > Nannocystaceae > Nannocystis > Nannocystis pusilla. The sequence goes on along the minus strand of NZ_JAPNKE010000002.1, from coordinate 1,721,146 downwards.
CACGCCCGAGGCCGCCCGCGCGATCGCCCGCATCGTCGAGGTCAGCGACGGCAACCACGGCGCCACCGGCCTGCTCGAGCGGGCCGTCGGCTCGTTCCCCGAGCACGTCGCGTTGCGCGTCGACCTCGCCCGCCTCTACGCCCGCGCCGGCCGCGGCGCCGAGGCCGTGGCCCAGCTGCAGGAGGCCCTCCAGCGCGAGACCTCGCCCGAGCTGCGGGCCGTGCTCGAGTTCTTGCTGGCCGACGCGCACGAGCGCAACGGGGCCCCCGACGCCGCCTTCGAGCACTACCTCGCCGCCAGCCGCGGCGGCTTCCAGGCCTTCGTCGCCCTGCGGGCCGCCGATCGGATCGCCTCCGCCATCGGCACCGTCGATCAGCGCGTCGAGGTGCTGCAGCGCCTGCTCGAGCTCGGCGACGCCGACGAGCGCGTGCGCAGCCTGCGGGCCCTCGCCGACATCGATCGCCGCGTCCGCGGCCGCCCCGAGGAGGCCGCCGGCCTGCTGCGCGAGCTGCTGCGCCTGCGCCCCGCCAACACCGACGTCATCCTCGAGCTGCACGCCCTGCTCATCGAGCTCGGCCGCGGCGACGAGGCCCGCGTCGCCCTGCAGGCCGGCATCGCCGCCCAGCGGGCCCTCCTGCGCGACCGCGGCCTCGTGCGCCCGCACAAGGGCAGCCGGCCCGACCCCGAGGGCGTCGACGCCGATCCGATCGCCGGCCTGTTGCGCCTGTTCGACGCCGCCGAGGAGTCGGGCGGCGTCTACGTGTGCGCCGCCGTGCTCGAGACCGTCGACCCCGATCTCGTCCCCGCCAGCCGCCGCTGCGAGGTCCTGCAGCCGGCGCCGTGGCCCTTGCCGACCGCGCCCGACAAGCCGCAGCCGTTCTTCACCGTCGACGACCCCGCCTGCGCCGCCGCGGTGCACCTCCTGCAAGCAGGCGTCAAGTACATGTCCGGCATCCCCGGCGCTCCGCCGCCGCCGGTCAACCTGGCGCAGCGCCACAGCTTGCCGGCCGCCAGCTCGGTCGCCGTCGTCACCCGCGCCCTGGCCCGCACCCTCGGCGTCGGCGATCCGCTGCTGTTCCTCAACCCGAGCGACGACAACGGCGTCGTCGCCCACGTCGGCACCGCGCCGGTGCTGCTCATCGGCCGCAAGATCAACAGCGCCCCGTTCTCGCCCGGCTCGCGCGAGGCGATCGGCCGCGCCCTGTTCCGCCTGTCGACCGGCGGCGACCACCTCCACCACGCCATGGAGGACGAGGGCGTGATGGCGGTCATGCACGGCCTCGCCAGCTGCGCCGGCGTCGAGCTCGACGACATCCACCCGCGCGACGAGAGCGTCTCCGACGCGATCATCGAGGGCCTCGCCGGCGCCGGCGTGGCCGTCGACTTCGGCGACGACGCCGAGGTCCTGGCGCGCAACCTCCAGCAGTTCTCCATGCCTGTCCTTCGGGACACCTTGCGTCAGGGCGAGGATCGGGCCGGCGCGATCGCCTGCGGCGACCCGCGCGTGCCGCTGCGCCGACTGGCTGCCCGGCCCGCCGGCACCGACGCGGCGCAGGCCCCCAGCCTCGCCCTCCCCCGCGCCGCCGCCCTGGTCGCCTACCTCGTGTCCGAGGAGCACCTCGCGCTGCGTCGCGCCCTCGGCTACAACGTCGAGCTCGAGCTCGAGCTGAGCGACGTCGAGGAGCTCCCCGCATGACCGGCCCGCGCAAGCCCCTCCCTCTCGACGAGTGCGGTCGTCCGCTCGACCTGGGCGCCGCCCCGGCCGAGCGCGTCACCGGCAGCGGCCCGCCGCCGTCGCTGCTCGACCTGCCCGACGCCTTCTGGCCGCTCGACCTCCCGCTGGCCCCCGGCGCGCTGGCCCTGCCCGCGGTCGACTGGTGGCTGCTGGCCGACGTCCTGGCCGCCGAGGCCGCGCGCGAGCAGAGCCCCGACCTGCGCGCCGCCCTGACCGGAGAGACAGGTCGAGTCCAGCGCGAGCGCCTGGGCCTCATCGAGGGCGACGACGTGCTCGCGGCCGGCAGCCCCGCGGTGCGCCAGGTCGCCGCGGCCGTGCAGGCCGTCCGGGCCGACCTCGCGGCGGAGTTGGCCGAGCTGTTCCACGAGGCCAGCGACGACAGTCAGCCGCCGGCCGTGCGCGTCGCCGCGTGGATCGAGCACGGCCAGCGCATCGAGGACGCCACCGGCGACATCGGCCGCGCCTACGGCAGCTACCAGGCCGCGATCGTGATCATGCCCGATCACCCGATCGCGGTCGCCCTCGCGGTCGACGCCGCGATCCTGCTCAAGCGCCACGGCGAGGCCCAGCGGCTGCTGGCGACCAACGTGCGCAAGATCGACCTGCCGAGCCTGCGCGCCGCCCGGCGCCTCGACCTCGCCCACGTCACCGACGACCCGCGCCAGCGCCGGAGCTACCTCGAGCTCGCGCACACCGACGACCCCACCAACGCCACCGCGCTGCGCCGGCTGATCCGCACGATCCGCCACGACGGCGGCGGCACCCCCTCGGCGCTGTCGGAGCTGTACCGCCGCCTCGCCGGCCTCGCCGAAGATCCGATCACCGCCGCCACCGCCCTGCAGCTCGCGGTCGTCGTCCTCGGCAGCGAGCCCGTGCCCGCGCCGCTGCTCGCCGACGTGCGCGCCTGGCTGGATCGCAGCGCCGACGAGTCGGCCGCCCAGGGCCTGCTCGACGCCCTCGCCTACGCCCTCGCCGGTCAGGCCCTCGCGCGCCACGGCGGCGAGCCCGACCCCAACTACATCGAGATCCTGGCGCGCCTCGCCCCGCTGCTCGACGACACCCGCGAGCAGGCGATCGTGCGCGAGCAGATCGCCCGCATGCGCTGGAGCGCCACGCCGCTGGCCGCTCGTCAGAGCGCCATGAGCGACGACGGCACCCTGCGCCGCCTGCAGGACGGCGGCGACGACGACGTCCAGCCCGACCCGCTCACCGACGACGAGGCCGCCGCGTATCGCCGCCTCGAGGTCGACCTCCGGTTCGTGCGCACGCACCTGCCCGAGCAGCGGTGGGTCTGGCAGGCGCTGGCCGACATCCTGCGGGCCACCGGCGACATCCCGGCGCTCGTCTCGCACCTCACCGAATGGGCCCAGCACCAGCCGCACGGCGCCGAGCGGGCCGCCATCCTCGTGCGCCTCGGCTTCGTCCACGAGGAGCTCGAGCGCAACCTGCCGCGCGCCGCCGAGGTCTACGAGCTCGCGGTCGCCGAGGACCCGCGCAGCGCCCACTGCCTGCGCGCGCTCGGCAGCGTCTACGAGAAGATGCGGCGCTGGGCCCAGGCCGCCGCCACCTTGCAGCGGCAGGCGCGGGAGTCGAGCGAGGGCAGCGAGCGGCTGGCCGCGCTGCGCCGCATCGCCGCCATCGCCGAGAACGAGCTGCACGACGTCGACCTCGCGATCGCCACGCTGCAAGAGATCGCCCAGCTCGATCAGGACGACGTGCTCGCGCTCTACCAGCTCGCCGGCCTGTGCCGCACCCACGGCCGCACGCCGGTGCTGATCGGCACCCTGCAGCTGCTCGTCGATCGCCTCGAGGAGAACACCGCCCGCACCGCGATCCTCGTCGAGCTCGGCGAGGCCCAGGAGTTCCACCTCAAGCAGCGCACCGCGGCCCGCGAGGCCTACGAGCGCGCGCTGGCGATGACGCCCGGCTACACCCCGGCGCTGCGGGCCCTGGCCCGCATCTACCGCGACAGCGGCGACCTCGACGACCTCCTGCGCCTGCACGAGCCCGAGCTCGACCCCACCAGCGATCCCGCCGTGCTCGCGCTCAAGGCCGGCCGGATCTGCTTCGAGGAGGTCGGCGACATGGACCGCGCGATCGACTACCTCACCCGCGCCTACCGCCTGAACCCCGACCTCGTGCCCGCGCGCGAGGGCCTGTTGCAGCTGCTGTCGGCCAACGGCCGCGTGCGCGAGGCCTACGACCTGCTGCGCGCCCAGGACCTGCCGCACAGCCCCGCGCTCCTGGCCGACTACCACTACCGCCTCGGCCTGCTCGCCGAGACGCTCGCGCGCAAGGACGCCAGGCCCGAGTCGGACACCGCCTTCGTCGACGAGGATCGGGCCCTGCAGCACTACCGGGCCGCGCTCGCGGTCCAGCCGCTGCACGGCCTCGCCAGCGAGCGCGCGCGCCGGCTGCTGGTCGCCAACCGCGACGTCGCCAACCTCGTGCGCCTGCTCGAGGATCAGAGCCAGCACCTGAGCGGCCCGGCCAAGGCCGGCGTGCTGGTCCACCTCGCGCGCCTGCACCTCGCCGAGCGCAACCTCGACGAGGCGCGGCGCACCTACGAAGAGGCGATCGAGCACACCCCCGACGACGCCATCCTCCTGCGCGAGTACAAGAACCTGCTGCGCAAGACCGGCGACACCGAGTCGCTGCCGAATCAACGGCTCCGGCTCGCGCGCGTCAGCGAGGACACCCACTACAAGGCCACCCTGCTGGTCGAGTCGGCCGAGGTCCTGCTGCGCTCCGCCGCCCCGGAGGACCGCGAGTTCGCCGCCAACGCGATCCTCGGCGCCTTGCGCGAGGACCCCGGCAACCCCTACGCGGTGCGCCTGCTCGAGGGCCTGCTGTCCGACCCGAACAACCCGCTGGCGATGACCGACGCCGTCGGCGCGCGCGGTGCGGGCCCAGAGCGACGGCGAGCGGGCCATCTTCTACCTCGAGAGCGCCGAGCTGCTCGAACAGGCAGGTGCCATCAACGAGGCCCAGCGGGCCTACCGCGCCGCCCTGCGGGCCATGCCCTCGCTGGCCCCGGCCGAGCTCGGCCTGCAGCGCGTGTCCTCCGGCGCCGCGCGCGAGTCGGCCGCGCCGAAGACCAAGGCAGTCAGCGTCCACACCCTCATGGCCGAGGCGCGCGACGCCGCGGTGCGGGCCGGCAACTCCGGCAAGCCGGCCGACGCCGAGGTCGCGCTCGGCCTGCTCGGCCAGATCTTGGGCCGCGATCCGCACTACCGCGACGCCATCGGCCTCGCCCGCGCCCTGGCCAGCCAGCTGCCCGAGCCCAAGCCCGCGCTCGACCTCCTGCGCACCGTGTTCGGCCGGATCAGCGACGCCGGCCTGCGCTACGAGCTCGGCGTCTACCTCGGCGAGCAGAGCACCCGCGACGAGGACGCGCTCGCCTACTTCACCGTCGCCGCCCAGGCCCGGCCCGACGGCAAGCAGGCCCTCCGCGGCCTCGTGCGCTGCTACCAGCAGCTCGGCAAGGAGGCCGAGTCGGCGCGCGTCATGGAGCAGCTGCTCGCGCTCTACGACCCCGCCGATCCCTCGGCCGTCGACCTGCGCCTGATCCTCGCCGGCTACCTCGCCCGCGCCCCCGAGACCCTCGCCCGCGCGCTCGAGCACGGCCGGATCGTCCTCTCCTCGCGCGGCGACGACCCGCGGGCCATCACCCTCATGGCCGGCCTGCTCGAACGGACAGGTCAGCCCGCCGAGGCCGCCGAGCTGCTCGATCGCCTGTGCGCCCGCGAGCGCGACCCCGATCGCCTGCACGAGCTCTACTTCCGCCGCGCCAGCCTCCTGGCCGAAGTGCCAGGTCGCGAAGCCCAGGCGCTGGCCGCCGTCGAGCGGGCCGCCGAGCTCGGGCCCGGCAACCGCACCACGATCCTCCTGCTCACCCGCCTGCTCGAGCGGCTCGGCCAGACCGAGCGCGTCTCCACCTTCCTCGAGCCGATCCGCCTGGCCATGCTCGGCGGCATCGGTCGCGGCGCGCTCAACCCGAGCGACATCCGCCTGCTCGCCGAGGTCGCCAACCGGCCCAACCCTGGTCTGGCGCAGATGGCCCGCCTCCTCGTCCACGCGCTCGAGCCCGGCGAGTCGATCGGCCTGCCCGACGGCTTCATGCGCCCCGCCTCGGCCCAGGGCCTGCAGGCCGCCTTCGCGACGCCGGCGCTCCGGCAACTCCTGTTCGCCCCGGGCGAGCTGCCCGACATCAACGACCTGCTCACCTGCGTCGAGACGGCGATGGACCGGATGTTCCCCGAGTTCACCGGCCTCAACGGCGACGAGACGGTGCCCGTCCCGCCCAACGTCGACACCGGCGCCATCCGCAACAACCTGCAGCAGTGGTGTCGCCTGCTCGGCATCGAGGACATGGCGATGCGCGCCACCTCGATCAACAACACCGTCGCCGTCCTCGACGAGGGCGAGGAGCCGACGCTGCGCCTCGGCGTCAACCTGTGGCTGCGCGGCGACCCGATCAGCTGGCGCGGCCTCGGGGCGCTGGCCCTGGCTCGCCGGGCCCTCGGCGGCGGCCGCGTGCGCTCGCTGGTGCCGGTCGAGCTCGACCTCATGATCGCCGCCAGCTTCGAGGTCACGAAGGTCTTCAACGCCATCACCGCCGACCCCGACGCCCGCCGCCTGCGCGACGTCGCCAACAACCTCGGCAAGAACCTGCCCCGCCGCCAGCGCCGCCCGCTGCTGCGCGTCTGCCAGGCCCTCTCGAGCCACCACTTCGAGCCGGCCGCCACCGCCCGCGCGACCCTCACCACCGACCTGCGCATGGCCCTGCTGCTGTCCGGCGACGTCGCCGGCGTCCTGTCCGCCGCGTGCCTCCTCGACGGCTTCGCCAACGGCAACATCAAGCAGCGCATCGTCCTCAGCCGCAACGCCCAGGACCTGTGCGTGTGGATGCTGAGCGACGCCTACCTGGCCCTGCGCAAGGCCGTGGCCTGAGCGGCCGGCTGGCCTGCGGGACATGCCCGCCAGGACATGCCGCCACGGGCATGTCCTGACGAACATGTCCCTGAAGCCAGCCTGGCCCCGCGCCGCGTCGAGCCCAGTCGCCGTCTCGTCCTCGCGCGACCGAGTCGTCGCGTTCTCGCGAGCCGACCGCTCAGCGCTTCGCCAGCAGCTCGGCGTGGTGGCGCAGGTGCTCGCCGATCAGCGTCGCCACGAAGAAGTACCCGTGGTCATACCCCGCGTGGCGATGCACCTCCACCGCTTGCCCCGCCCGCGCGCACGCGGCGGCGAACAGCTCCGGGCGCAGGTGCTCGCCGAGGAACTTGTCGGCCTCGCCCTGATCGATGCGGATGAGGTCCGGGCGGCGGTGGCCGTCCTCGACCAGCGCGGTCGCGTCGTACGGACGCCAGAGCTGCCGGTCCTGGCCGAGATACGCCGAGAACGCCTTGGTCCCCCACGGCACCTGCGACGGCGCCACGATCGGGGCCAGCGCCGACACCGACGCGAACTTCCCCGGCTCGCGCAGGCCGAGGACCAGCGCCCCGTGGCCGCCCATCGAGTGGCCCATGATCCCGAGCGCCCCGGGGCGCAGCGGGAACTTGTCCGCGATCAACGCCGGCAGCTCCTCGGCCACGTACGAGTACATGCGAAAGTGGGGCGCCCACGGCGACTCGGTCGCGTCGACGTAGAAACCCGCCCCCTGGCCGAGGTCGTAGGCCGGGTCGTCGGCCACGTTGGGGCCGCGCGGGCTCGTGTCGGGGGCGATCACGACGAGACCGAGCTCGGCCGCCCAGCGCTGGGCCCCCGCCTTCACCGTGAAGTTCTCCTCGGTGCAGGACAGCCCGGACAGGTAGATGACCGCCGGCAGCGCGCTCGAGCGGCCCTGCTCGGGCACGAACACCGACAGCCGCATCTCCGTCCCGGTCGCCGTCGACGCGTGGCTGTAGGTCCCCTGTACGCCGCCGAAGCAGCGGCTCTCGCTGATCGTCCGCAATCCCATCGCCTGGGACCCTAGCACCGGCCGCGCCCGCGCGGAAGCCTCCCCGGCGACCAGGGCCGCGTCCTCGCGCGAGCCCCCGGCCCCCTGAGCCCGCTGCGCCGCGCCGGCCCGCGCCGCGCGGTTCACATGTCCGCAAGGACAGGTCCGGGCCAAGCCACCCGGTCGATCGTGTCGCCAGCCGCGGCCCTGTCCGCAAGGACAGGGCCGGGCCCGGCCACCCCGACGCTCGTCGCGCCGGCCGCGGCCCTGTCCGCAAGGACAGGGCCGGACCCGATCACCCCGACGATCGTCTCGCCAGCCAAGACCCTGTCCGTAAGGACAGGCGCCGAGCCCCTCCCTCGCCGCCGTCGGCGAGGACGTGCACACCTGTCCCGCGAGCCAGGCCGACGCAGCCTGTCCGCGAGGACAGCCGTACATATCCCGAGGGACAGACCCGGCGTCTCCGCGCCAGCCCGCTAGAACCGGCCGCTGAGGCCGAGCCCGCCGCCGCCCGGCGTGAGGGCCGGGAACACCGACAGCACCGACGCCCGCTCGCGGTTGATCCGGCGGTGCTTCGCCAGCCTGACCGAGGCCATGATGATGAGGCCGACGCCGGCGGCCGCCAGGAACACGCCGGCGGCCGTCGCCAGGTCGCGGCGGACGTTGGAGTCCAGCTCGATCTGCGTCGTCGCCGAGCCGCTCGAGCCGGTGTCGCCGGTGTCGCCGGTGTCACCCGTATCGCCGGTGTCGCCCGTCGTGTCGCCTTCCTCGCGGAAGTCGATCTTGGCCGACTCGGCGGTCCCCTCGGCCGCCTGCTCGGCGGAGCTCTTCTTGAACTCGTGCGTGCGCGACCAGTAGATGAGCCCCGCGCCGCCGGCGCCCAACACCACGCCGACCGCGAACGCGGCGCCGATCCACGGCGGCGCCGAGGGCTGGACGATCGCGCGGTTGTAGGGTCGGCCGCCCGGCGCGGTGTCGATCTCCGGCGGGATCTTCTTGATCTTCGGCTGCGCCTCCTCGATGCGCTTCATCAGCTCTTCGAGGCGCTTGCGGGCGTCGGCGGTCTCCTGGTAGCGGTCGCAGACCGAGCCGTAGCGCTTTTTGCAGGCGCGCAGGTAGTCCGAGATGATGAGCTGCCCGCGCTTGAGCATGTCGACCTCGCCGGACTCGACGTACAGTTGCTCGTACGCGGTGACCGCGTTGAGCAGCATGGCCGAGCGGACGCTGTGGTTCGACTCGTTCTCGGACAGGGCGTCGAGCGCCTTGACCCACATGCGGGCCGCCTCGCGGTAGTTGCCCTCGTCGAAGCGGGCCGACGCCTCGGCGTCGAACTGCAGGGCGAGCGTGTCGCTGCCGACGTTGGGCTTGCGCGACATCGAGATCCCCGAGCTGTTCTTCGGGCCAGATCCCGAAGTGGCGCGGGCGCCGGGGGCGACCTGCCCCTCCTCGAGCGGGGCGTCGGGGATCGCCTCGTCGCCGGCGTCCGGCATGTCGGGGTCGATCGGCCGGCTCGAGCTGGCGGTCCCGACCGGGGCGTCTTGCTTCTTCGCCGGCTTGGCGGCCACGGGCGGCGCGATCAGCGAGATTGCGAGCACGACGCACAGGCCGTGGAGCGGACGACGCGAGAGCTGCATGGACGTCCGTGAGGATGACGCGACCCCCCGGCTCGCGCAAGGCCCCGCCGAAAACGTCAAAAAGCCCCTCCAGACCCGCCTCGGCGCCATTTGGGCACGCCGCCGGGTCAAGTTGACACGCCCTCGTTGTCAACCTGGCGCGGCGCACCTGCGCACCCCCCGGTTTGCGCCGAAAACTCGCCTCGCGCGCGCACATGTGCGAGGGGCTGGGCGTGACCCCGAGCGAGACCGCGGCCCCGGACCCGGGAGACGACCCCGTCGTCGCACCCGCGGAGGGTTCGCCGTCGCTCGTCGCGGACGAGGGCGAGGAGCGGCGGGCCATGGACCCCTGGCTGTTCTTCGCCGCCATGTCGCTGGCCTGCCTCGGCCTCGTCATGGTCTACAGCGCCAGCGTCTACACCGCGCGCGTGCGCTACCACGACTGGGAGTACTTCCTCGGCCGCCAGAGCGTGCTGTTCGCGCTCGGCACCGCCGTCATGGTGCTCACGTCGCGGCTCGACTACCGGATCTTCCGCCGCTTCGCCCCGCACCTGATGGGCATCGGCCTCATGGGCCTCTTGCTCGTGCTCGCCGTCGGCGACGAGGTCAACGGCGCGCGCCGGTGGATCCGCGCGCCCGGCATCAACATCCAGCCGAGCGAGCTCGCCAAGGTGTTCTTGGCGATGTTCCTCTCGGCCATGCTGGCCCGCCAGGGCGAGCGCGTGCGCCGCTTCAAGGCCGGCTTCCTCCCGCCGCTGCTGGTCGCCTCGCTGACGATGGTCCTGGTCCTGCTCGAGAAGGACCTCGGCACCACCATCCTCCTCGGCGCCGTGACGCTGACCGCGTTGTTCGTCGCCGGCACGCGGATCACCTACGTCGTCGCCGCCATGATGCTGGCCGCGCCGCTGGCCTGGTCGCAGATCGTCGGCGTCGGCTTCCGCAAGGGCCGCCTGCTCGACTTCCTCTCGGGCGAGCAGTCGTACCAGATCCAGCAGTCGCTGATCGCCGTCGGCTCGGGCGGCACGTGGGGCCTCGGCCTCGGCGCCGGCCGGCAGAAGCTCGGGTTTTTGCCCGAGAACCACACCGACTTCATCCTCGCCAGCATCGCCGAGGAGCTCGGCCTCGTCGGCGTGTGGACCGTGATCGGCCTGTTCTGCCTGCTCGTGTGGCGCGGGCTCGTGGCCGCCCGCGGCGCCCCGGACCGCTTCGGCACCTACCTCGCCGTCGCGCTCTCGGCCCTGTTCGGCTTCCAGGCCTTGATCAACATCTCCGTGGTCCTCGACGTGATCCCGGCCAAGGGCATCACCCTGCCGTTCCTGTCGTACGGCGGCTCCTCGCTGCTGGTCAGCATGGGCGCCACCGGGGTCCTGCTCTCGATCTCCCGCCGCCCGCGCCCGTGGCGGATCAGCGACCAGCGCAGCCGCGCCCCCGCCTCCGAGCGGCCCGCGCGGACCGACCGCCGCCAGCGCACCGCCGAGCCGCCGCGCAAGTCGTGGTGGCCGTGGAAGCGCGCCGCGGCCGCGTCGAGCGGCCCGCGCCGCAACGCCCGGATCGCGCGCTCCTGAGCCCCGCGCGCCGGCCTCCGCGCGCCGCCTCGCCGCCCGTGCGCACGCCGGTGTCCGAGCGCCGGCCCCGGGCGGGTGGCGAGCGCCCGAGAAATCGCCAATACTCACGCGCAAGTGCCCCTGCGCGCCCTGCCCGAAGCGCTCACCTATCGCGTCGACCTCGCGCCCGCCGAGGTCCTGGCGCGGCTCCGCGGCGACGCCGACATCCAGATCCTCGAGGGCTTCCCGGCCCGCAGCCGCAGCCGCCGCCGGTTCCTCGCCGAGCTCGGCCCGCGCAAGTTTCGCGTCTGCCAGAACCTCACCGCCGGCGTGGTCGACACCGGGCCGGCCGTCATGCGGCGCATGACCCTCGAGGCCGAGCTCGTCCCCATGCCCCAAGGGACAGACGTGCAGGTCCGCTTCATCCGCGGCCCGTTCGCCCGCCAGGCCAGCTTTTGGATCATGTGGGCCGCCTGCCTGGCCTGGCTCGGCCTCACCGGCATCACCGGCGCCAAGCTGGGCCTCGTCGGCATGTTCATGGCGCTGACCATCCCGGCCTTCTTCTACGACCTCGCCCGCGCCCGCGGCACCGACGAGGAGCGCATCGAGCTGCTCAACCTGATGGAGCACCTCCTCGGCCCCTCTCTGGTCGGCGACAACCCGCTGGAGAACACCCCCTACCGCCGCCCCCGCCGCCTCCCGCAGGCCATCAGCTGAAGCACGCGGAGAAGACCTCCCGCAGGCCTGCGACGCACAGAACGGAGCGCGTGAGACCGCTGGCCGCGATCCGAAGCCGGCAACGCCTGAAATGGAGCGCGCACGACGGCCCGCGGCCCGACCCCTCCCGCAGACCCCGAACTCTGCGACGCATCCAATGGCGCGCACGATGGCCCGCAGGTGAACACCTCCCGCAGACCTCGAGCCGAACTCTGCGACGCATGAAGTCAGCGAGGTCGGACCACGACCGCTTCCGCGAACGCATCGTCGGGCTCGTCCTCCCGGGCTCGATGTCCCCGGGCCCGTCGTCCCGTTGCTCGTCGAACCGTCGGTGTGTCCGAGCGAGAGCTCGGGCCGATCGCCGCTCGCAGGCCGCCGCCGCGGATCGGGAATTCACCGTCTGCAGTGCGCCCGCGCGCGGCGGCGGGGCGGTCGCCTTTATTCCCGATGCTGCCGGCCCGGAGCCTCACGTCGCGTGTGATGCATGCTCGCAGCGGCGACGCCCGGCGCGCCGGCCCGCGCCTCGACACTCGAGGCGCGCGCGGCTAGCTTTGCCGGGTCATGCTCCGCGTCGTCGTCGCGTCGTTCGTCCTCGCCGTCTCCGGCTGCATCTTCTTCCCGCCAGCGGGCGACACCGACAGCGACAGCGGCACCGGCGGTCAGACCGGCGCCGACCTCTTCATCGCCGTCGGCGACTCCGGCGCCATCGTGCGTTCGACCAATGGCGCCGACTGGGTCATCTCGACCTCCGGCATCACCACCGCCCTCAACGACGTCGCCTACGGCGGCGAGATGTACGTCGCCGTCGGCCAGGCCGGCAAGATCCTCCACTCCGACGACGGCGTCGAGTGGAGCGCCTCCTCGAGCCCGTCCACGCGCGATCTCTACGCCGTGCGCTGGCACGGCACCCGCTTTATCGCCGTCGGCGGCGACTACAGCGTCGGCGCCGAGACCCTCGAATCCGACGACGGCATCACCTGGACGCGGCCCGACCTGCCGGCCCCCAAGCACATGCTCGTCGACCTCGCCGGCGACGGCGTCACCCTCGTCGCCATCGGCAACTACCAGGCCGACGCCATGAACTTCGGCGCCTTCAACTGGCAGGACGGCGTCGGTTGGGTCCAGCGCGTCGACGGCAGCCCGACCGGCGATCGCTACAGCGCCCTCGGCCACGGCGCCCCCAACTTCGCCATGCTCGGCCCGATCAAGAGCGCCTACTCGGGCGACGGCCTGACCTGGAATTACACCCCGCTGTTCAACCTCGCCGCCGACCCGCGCGGCCTCACTTACGGCCCCGGCGGCTGGATCGCCGTCGGCGGCGGCGGCCAGATCCTCGCCTCCGCCGACGCCATCACCTGGCTCGTGCGGGCCTCCCCGTTCATGACCAACCTGAACGACGTCGCCAGCGACGGCCAGCGCCACGTCGCCGTCGGCGTCGGCGGCAACATCGCCTACAGCCCCGACGGCCTGACCTGGACCGCGGTCACCCCGCCGCTCACCTCCGAGCTGCGAGGCGTCGCCCACACCCGGCAGTAGCGGCCCCTCTCCCGAGGCTGCCCTTCCAGCCATGTCCCATTCGACATGTTCTTACGAACATGTCTCCAGGGTCATCGCCAGGCTCTCGGACCGCGCCGGGTGCGTCGCTGCGGCTCACGCCGCGAGCAGCACCGCCCCCGGCCCCCCGACTTCGCTCGCGGACGCCACAGCCCCGCGAGCGAGTAGCCGCCCCACGCGCCCCGCCGCGAGCGCCAGCGCGCCGAGGGCTGCCGCACTCCGGATGCGGCGCGCCGGCCCCGCGCCCGCCCGGCGAGCGCGCGCAGCCCCGTGTGCACCGGCGGCTCGGTCGACCTCGACCTCGTCCCCGGCGCGCGCGAGCACGCCACCGGCACCAGCTTCGCGCCTGTCCCTGCGAGCCGCAGACGCAGCGCGAGATAGACACCCTCCACCGCGCTCGATCCTGGCACGACGCGCGCGCGCGACCACGCTCTCGGCGGTCCCACGACGAGGCCCTCGCGCTCTTCCTGTCGCGCGGGCATCCTCGAGTTCGCATGCGAAGCGAGGCGGCGGCGATCGGCATCCTCATCACGGCGTTCGCCGGCGCCTGTCTGTTCCACGACGATCCCACCGGCCCGGCCACCGACACCGCCGCCACCACCTCGACCGGCTCCACGACCGACGTCGTCCCGACCGCCGGCGAAGATCAATGCCCGAACAACTGCCCCGCCCCGGGCCCCTGCCAGGAGGTCACCTGCACCCACGGCGTGTGCGGCGTCGCCGACCTGCCCCAAGGGACAGTCTGGCCGAGCCCCCCGGCGACTGCCGCCAGGACGTGTGCGACGGCAAGGGCGGCCTTCAGAGCGAGTTCGCCGACGACCCACCGAACCAGGTCCCCGGCGACTGCCAGCGGTTCGTGTGCGAGGCCGGCGACGCCGTCGTCATGCTCGACGCCGCCGACGTCCCCGACGACGACAACGACTGCACTGACGACACCTGCGAGGACGGCACCCCGACCAACACGGTCAAGGCCATGCACAGCGCCTGCGGCCCCGGCGGCGCCGAATATTGCCACACCGACGGCGCCTGCCGCCCGTGCAAGCAGGTCACCGACGCCTGCGAGGATTACGGCCAGGAGCCGCACGACAACCAGGAGACCGCGCAGAACCTCGGCACGATCACCGACGCCGACGACGACGGCTCGTTCGTGTGCGCCACCATCAAGGGGAAAAACGACGTCGACTGGTACACCTTCGCCGGCGACGACGCCTTCCTCAACTACGTCGACCCGGTGCGCAGCCTGGTGCAGCAGAACGGCAGCGGCGGCCGGGTCTGCGTCTACCTGCAGTGCAACGGCGGCGGCACCAGCATCAATTGCAACGGCGCCGCCCCCGACACCGCCCCGCTGGGCCAGAAGGGCTGCTGCAGCGCGACCACGGTGGCGCCCAAGCTCAACTGTGACGGCCTCGACGACAGCGCGAAGGTGTGGATCCGCGTCGACACCCCGGACAACCTCGCCTGCGTGCCCTACCAGCTCGACTACCATTTTTGAGGAGCCGCCCGCCCAGGGCGGCCATCGTCGCTCGCGGGGGATCGGCTTGCAGCCAGCCGTCCATCGCGCCCGCGGCCGCCGAGCTATGCTACCGCATATGCCCACGCTTAACCTTGCTCGCATCCTCGTCGGCGCATCCCTGCTCGCCTGCGGCCCGACCTCCGACGAGACCACCGCCGCCACGACCACCACCGGCGACACCGCCTCGACCACCGCCGCCACGCACGAGCCGGATCCCTCGACCGGCACCACGACCGACGGCACCAGCACCGCGCCCACCACCGGCGACACCGTCGCGTCGACGGCGACCACCTATCACACGGAGACCGGCACGACCACCAGCCCCGGCCCCGTGTGCGGCGAGGGCTGGTGCGCGGCCAAGGAATTCCTCAACGTCCAGATCCACGACAATCACGAGCCGCCGCACGAGCTCGAGATCCCGGCCGTCGACGTGGCCGCCTGCGAGGCCCGCACCTACGAGTTCACGGGCCTCGCCGATCACACCCACACCGTCACGCTGACGCCGGAGCACATCGCCACCATCGACCAGGGCGGCTCGATCGAGGTCGAGTCGAGCGAGGCCCAGGGCCACACCCACACGGTCTGGAGCGACTGCGAGTAGCCCCGCCGTCACCTGTCCCGAGCGCCAGCCTCGCTCGCGCCTCGCAATCGACATGACCCGAAGGACAGCCTCGACGCGACGCCGTCGCGCATGACATGTCCGAAGGGACAGACTCGTTCGCCGAGGTCCTCACGACGCGATCACGCAGATCGGCCCCGCGTGCGCCGCGAACGGGCGCCGCGGACGCGCGCGCAATTGCGGTCAGCGAGGCCGCACGCCCCCACGAAAACGGGCGGCCAGCGGCTGAGTCCGGTCGTTCCGGCGCGACGCTGCGAAGCCTGGGCGCGCAGCCCCCCGCCGCGACCTCCGCAGGCGACAGCGCAGCCCAGGCGCGCTCGTGCGCGGCGATCTGCGGCACCATGCCTCCAGGAGCGAGTCCATGACGCAGCGAGTCCCCCGCACCTTCGTCGTCTGCGTCGCGCTGGCCGGCTGCGACGCCGCGGCGACGAAATCGGAGCCCGCCCCGATCGCCACGGTCGCCGCCCCGGCCGCCATCCCCAGCGCCGCGCCGACCCCCACCCACGCGTCGATCGACAAGGCCGCCCCCGCGGTCGAGGCCGGGCCCGCCGCCGCCAAGCCTCCCGAGCCGGGCAAGCCCGCGCCGCCGGCCGGCAAGGGCACCAGCGAGCTCAAGCAAGCGCTCGGCCGCAGCATCAACGACTTCACCATCGCCCTCCAGCGCAAGCTCGCCAAGCAGCCCGGCAACCTGCTCGTCTCGGGCATGAGCGTGTCCGTCTCGCTGGCGATGTTGCACGCCGGCAGCAGCGGCGCCACCGCGCGCGAGTTGGCCGAGGTGCTGCGCCACGACGGCCTGACCGGCGACGTCCACGCCGCGCTGGCCCACCTCGCCGCGCGCTGGAACCACCCTGGCGACCACGTCACCCTCGTGACCGCGAGCCGGGTCTTCGGCGATCGCAAGGTCGCGTTCAAGCCCGAGTACCTCGACCTCGGGCGCAAGGTGTTCGCCTCCGAGCCGGGCGTGCTCGACTTCGCGGGCGACCTCGCCGGCGCGCGCGAGCACATCAACGGCTGGATGCGCGAGCAGACCCGCGGCGAGATCGCGGAGGTCGTGGCCGCCGAGGACGTCGACGCCGCCACGCGCCTGCTCGTCACCGACGCCGCCGCGTTCAAGGCCGACTGGCTCGAGCCGTTCGATCCCGCCGCCACCCAGCCGGTGATGTTCTACGGCCACGAGCGCCGCGAGCCGGTGCCGATGATGCGCAGCGTCCAGCGCGTGTCCACCACCCTCGGCCTGGCCGGCAAGCTGCGCCTGGTCGAGCTGCCGTACAAGGGCGGCGAGTACAGCATGATCATCCTCCTGCCCGCGACCCGCGGCGGGCTCGAGGACGTCGAGAAGGGCTTCGATTTCGAACGGCTGCAGAGCTGGCTCGACGCCGCCAAGCCGGCCCCGGTCGACCTCCAGATCCCCCGCTTCAGCCTCGACAGCGACCTCGACCTCGCGCCGTTCATCGCCAAGCTCGGCGCCGCCCGGGTGTTCGACGCCCGCCGCGCCGAGCTCGACGACATCTCCGACGAGAAGAAGCTGGCCCTGTCGTCCGTGCGCCACCGGGCCCGCCTCAGCGTCGCGGAGCACGGCGAGGGCGGAGCCGGCGGCGCCATCGAGATCTCGGTCGGCAACGCCAGCGCGACCCCGATCCCGTTCATCGCCGACCGCCCGTTCCTGTTCTACGTCCGCGACGTCCGCAGCGGCGTGCTGCTGTTCTACGGGCGCGTCGTCGACCCGGCCTGAGCGTACGGACATGTCTTTCAGGGCATAATCTAACGGGCATGCTCATGAGCGCATGTCCTGAAGGACATTCCCGATGGGACCGCCGACCTGCCCCGCGGCCCGGCCCGGCGCGCTCACTCCGGCGCGGCGATCCACAGCTCCACGTTGCGCTGATCGGGTCCGGTCCCGCGGCCGTCGTTCTCCCAGCCGGAGGTGAAGTCGGCGACCGCGAGCGTGCGTCCGAGCTCGGCCAGCGGGTCGTCGTCGGTGATCATGTCGAACGCGCGCGCCTGGATCGACAGCGCCCCGTTGTCCTGGTCCCACACCTCGATCACGCGCATCTGCGAGGGGAAGTCGTTGAGCGACGGCGTCACCATCTCCCAGTACGCGTGGCCGCCGACCGGCTGCAGCGGCTCGACCATCAGCCGGTGCGTGTGCGCGGCCAGGTGCAGGATCACGTTGTCGTAGCCGCCGAGGAACTCCTGCCATTGCACCGTCGTCAGCGCGTCGTCGTACTTGGTGCCGATGCCGAACTCCTGCCCGTTGCCGAGGCTGCCCGAGCGGTGGTGCGACGTCACGATCACCCACTTGTCCTCGGCCAGCGCCTGGTCGAGCTTCGGCCCGATGACCGTCTCGAGATCGACCGGACGGATCAGCCCCTGGCTCGCGCCGGTCAGCGACGACGTGTTCATCACCAGGAACCGCAGCGGCGTGCCCGCGACGTCGAAGGTGTAGAACGCCCGGCCGAGCGCGACCGCGGCCGCGTCGAGCCCATGACCGTCGCCGTCGCCCGCCACGATCGCGACCTGCTCCGGCTCGGTCAAGAACGCCCGCGCCGGGTCGGCCGGCACCATGCCCTTGACGATCGGCGCCCCCGGCTGGCCGTAATCCCGCGTCCCGCCGACCGACGAATCGCCGATCGGCTCGCTGAAGTCGAGGATCGCAAATGTCCCCTGGCGCAGGACGTCGTGGTTGCCCGCCACCCACAGCCACGGGACGTCGAGGCCGACCGGGGCGAAGCGATCCTTCTGGTCGTTGTCGGGCCCCGGCAGCGGATCGTCGTCGACCGCCGAGTCACACTCGACCGCCGGCGCGCCGTTCAGGATGCCCATGAACCACTCGAGCTCGTTGGTCTGCGCGTTGTCGGTGTTGTCGCCGCCGAGCAGCACGAAGTCGAGCGGCATGTCGACGTGCAGGGCGTTGATCGTGCGCACCCCGGCGTTGAGCATGCGGCACACGTGGCCCTCCTGCGGGCGGAAGGCGCCGCCCGAGACCTCGTCGAACGAGGCCAGCCGGGCCGGTGACTCGTCGTCCGCCAGCTGGGTGTCGGCGAGGTGGACGAAGCGCGCCAGCAGCTTCGGCGCCGCGCCCGGCGACGGCGGCTCCGACCCGTCGAGCGTGCGCGGCAGCACCGGCTCGCCAGGCCCGAGCATGACGTCGCCGTAGCCCTCGGCCAGCGCGATCTCGACGTCGGCCGGCACCCGCAGGTCGAGCAGCTTGTCCTCGTCGACCGGATGCGTCGGCGTGCGCAGCACCTCGTCGGTCAGCGGCACCGGCCCCTCAAGCGGCGGCAACGGCTCCGGCAGCGGCTCACTGGTGCTCGTGGTGCTGTCGTCACCGGTCGTGCCGGTGGTGGTCGGGTCCGCCTCGCCGGTGGTGGTGGTGGTGGTGCTCGTCGGCGACGCCGTGGTGCCACTCGTGTCCCCGCTGCTGCTGCCGTCGTCGGTCTCGCCTGCCGTGGGCGAGTTGCAGGCGGCGACCAGAGCGAGGACCGAGACGAGACGACGCGCAATCATCCAGCCCAACATACACAAGCCGGCGACGCATCGCGGCGAGATGCGAGGCCGTCAGCATCGGCAGGCTCACGCGCGCGGCCTCACGAGCCCACGTGCGTCGCCGGGTGCCGTGAATGCACCCCCTCGCCAGGGCGACAGGGGCAGCGCCGACGACCGCAGGGATCCGACCCACCAGCCTCTGCTCTCGATCCCGGACGTTTTCTTCACGGTGAGACCCGCCTCAAACGCCGTTGACGATCGGAGGTCGCCACTCGTCGACCTCGACGCGGAGCGAAGACTCGCACCCGAGCTGACCTAGGACCCTTCGCAAGCGAGCGGAGTCCTGACCGGCCAGGCGGAACGTCTGGTAGCCCGGGAGACCCTCGGGGCCTGAATACGTGGCCATGCTTGCCTGAGGGCTACGATAGATCGCACAGTTCGGTCCGGTCTCTACGGGACGGACGAACCCGAGGCTCTCCATGATGGGATCGAGGGTCGCGCGCAAGTCCCCGCCATCGCGCCGCTTGAATGAACCGATGCAGGACTGCGGCAGCGTTATCAGATGGAACGCCAAGAAACTTCCCCACGTCAGCTTCTCCCGAAACGTGTCGAAGACATGGTGAAAACCTCCGCCGAGCGCGTGGCTCTTTGTCACTCGGGCGTCTTCTCGGACTGAATGCTGAAAATCGTAGAAAAAATGCAGCGGCATCATTTCGTCCGATTCGTAGCCGATCATCAAGAACCGTGGATTCGGAGCGAACATGCGCCGGGCGTAGCACTCCAGCACCTTCGGCGCCGAGAAATCCGCCGTGGGATACGCCAAAGGCCCCATTTCATGCCCCATCCGCATGAGGAACCACCGGTAGAACCTCGGCAGCGGGCGACCGGCGATGGTTTCGATCTGGACGATCTCGTCCTCCGTCGCCCCCTTCCACGCGTCCTGTAGGTCGGGCACGAGGGCCAGGAGAAACTCCTCAACCTCGGGCTCTAGCTCTTGTGCTCGCATGACGTCTTGCCTCCGTCGCAAAGCAACAGCGGTACGATGAGTTCGCAGGCACCGCACGGCGGCACCGTGGCCCCGTGCTTGAATTTGTCGATGACTTCCTTGCGCGATCCTTGGCGCTCGTCCAGGAACTTGATAGGCGCCTGCGTCTTGCTGCCTCTATGGCTGTACCACCGCTCAGTCATGGCTCCCGGGAGAGCGCCATCGTTCAGAAGCAACAACAATGTCTTCTGAGCCGCGCAAGTCCCGGAGGATACGCCGCAGGAGTGTTCTTCTCCTTGAAGCGCATCTCATCGCTATGAGCGGCGCGAGCTCGCGCTTTTTCCCACTTCTCCTGAAACAGCGCAGATTGGCCAAGCAGCGCGCCCACACGCTCGTGCACTGCTTTCAACGACGCTTCGTACGCAGCGTTGAGCGGGTCTTTCCCGTCGCCGTACGACAACGTCACGTCCGCGGGGTGAATCATCCCCGCCCCCTTGGCCGCGTCGCACAGCTCGACGGTCGTCGCCGCCGACTGATCCGCGTATTTCTTGCCGCACTTGCACTCGACCACCCCGAGCATCGTGCTGACGGAGATATCGACGGGCGGCTCCATGGCCTTGCCCTTCGCAATCACCGGCTTCACCTGGGCGTCAAAGTTTCCTGCCAGTCCGCCCGCGTCGATCTTCGTCTGTTCCGTCTCGGCGAAGTCGCCGTGGCTCTTCTCGCAGATCGGGCACGGACCGGCTTCCACCGCCGTCACCAGCCCGCTCGCCTGGATCACCCCGAGCAGCGTCGCCGCGTTGGCCGGGGTTCCGCTCGGGCCGCAGTTGTTGAGCATCGGGTCGCTCAGCAGCTGGACGTTCTTGCCTTCGATCTTGACGTCCATCGAGCCGGGCCCGACGAACTTCGTCGGCCCGTGCGTGTTGTTCGAGACGACGCCGCCACCGGTGGCCTTGCTGGCCATGTCGCCGGTCGAGCCGAAGCTCGCGCCCTTGATCGCCACCTTCTTGCCGGCGATGGTCACCCGCTTCGAATAGCCCTTGGGCGAATCGCTGCTCTTGCCGATGTTGGGCAGCGGCGTCGGCACGAACGGCGCCGGCGGCCCGGGCATCTTGCACACGT
The DNA here is from genome assembly GCF_026626665.1 of Nannocystis pusilla. Taxonomy (GTDB): domain Bacteria; phylum Myxococcota_A; class Polyangia; order Nannocystales; family Nannocystaceae; genus Nannocystis; species Nannocystis pusilla. The sequence goes on along the minus strand of NZ_JAPNKE010000002.1, from coordinate 1,700,320 downwards.
TCGGCACCGTCGCCGCGGCCACGCCGTTGCTGCCCGCCGTCACCGGCGTCTTCGGAGGGTTGACGGACACGCTCACGACATCGCTCCTCGCCGTTGCCTCGCGGTGGCCTGAGCGCCGGTGCGCACCGGCGCATGGGGCCACGATGATAGCCGCGAGCCCGCCCCCGTGCAGCCCGACGCCAGCAAGCACCCCGGCTCGCCGCGGGATCACCGGTGTCGACGGACCGGCCGATACCGCCTCACTGCGGACCGTCGGTCGGTCGGGTGCCGAACAGCTGGAAGCTCGGGATCGGCGGGCGCTTCGGCGGGCTGCGGATCTGCGCCGGCGGCTCGGGGTCCGCGTCGTCACCGCTGAACGTGATCACCTGCGCGGTCGGGGCTTGCTTGGCCGGCGCCTCGACCTCGACCTCGGCCTCGACCTCGCCCTTCGCCTGATCCTGCGGCGGTCCCACCGGCTCGGGTGCCTCTGCCGCCTCTTCTCCGAGCCTGGAAGTATGGCCGCAGGCGATGAGGACGAGGGCGAGGAAGAGCACGGCTCGGGCGGGCATGCCCGGGCTCGAACGCGCGGGCGCGGCCGAAGATTCGAGCGGCCTCGGCGGGCGCCCCGGCGCTGGCGCGATACAGACCGCTGCGCGGCCGAGGCCGGTCGCCCTGGAGTCGCTCGCCGAGCCTGGCCGATCCGACGCACCGCCGAGCCCGGCGGGCCGGCTCCTCTCACCGACGCCACGAGTTTCACGGATTCCCATCACAAGGCCCGAAGGACATGCCCTTTCGAGCATGTCCTTCGTACCATGCTCGACCATCCTTCAAACCGCGGCGTGCGGCGAGTGGAACCGCGCCACGCGATCGAGGATCTCCTCGAACCCCATGTGCTGCGACGGCGTCGCCGGCACGTAGTGCAGCATCCCCGTGCTCGGGTCGTGCTCGAGCGCCAGCAGGTTGACCTCGCCGTGTTCGTTGAGCAGGAAAGCCGCCCCGGCCGCGAGGTCGTGGTAGAGCTCCATCCCCTCCGCGCGCATCGGCGCGGTCGGCGTCGCGTGTTCGACGTTCGCCAGCGGGAACGCCCGGCGCGGCGGCGCGGCCGGCATCGCCGGGTAGTTCGCCCCCGGCGCCCCGCGCAGCGCCTGCCGCGGGGTCGCCTGCCCGGTGAAGAAGCCGCGCAGGTACTCGTTGGTGAACGTCGCCCCGTCGGGGTCGATGCGGTCGCGCACCGCCAGGAATTGCTCGAGGCGGTTCGGCCCTGCCCCCGTCTTCGCGGTCAGGAGCGAGTGCACGTATTCGTCGATGCCCGGCACGCTGTCGAGGTACTTGCCCCAATTGGGCAGCCCGCCCCACTTCTTCCAGCCGAGCCCGTGCGCCGGCGCGTAGAACTCGCGGTTGAACGCCAGGTACGTGTCGGTCAGGTCGCCGTGGGAGTAGCTGAGGTACTCGAAGTAGCACGTGTGCTGCGACGATCCCGCCGGCGCATAGGCGGGCGACAGGGTCGCCTGGCTGTTGCGGACGAAGCGGGCGTGGGCGTTGAGGTTCACCGGGTACGGCATGTCGCCCTCGCTGCCGCTGCGCCACGCCTCCATGCGGTCGACCAATTGATAGAACGCCGCCACCACGTCGCCAAAGCCCTGCGCTCCGTCCATCGGCAGCGTGAACTCGAGGTCGAGGAAGCTGCGGAAGTAGTGCTTCTGATATAAAAAGCGTCCGGCGGGGTGAGCACGACCGGATCGCTGAAGTGGTTCTTCCACTTCATCGTATGCAGCGCGAAGTTCGACATCGCCGGCACCACCCGCGGCAGGCGATCGATGAGCGGCCCGATGGCCCCGCCCGCCAATGCCAGCACCCCGAACACGTCGTTCCACAGGTCGACGAAGGTCGCGTCGCCGCTGACCGGATCGCTGGTGCGATCGAGCATCATCACCCACAGCGTGTCGTGCTCCGGCCCGGCCGGCACCGGGGTCAGCCCCTTCATCTTGTAAGCGTTGTACGGGAACCAGAAGATCTCGACGTAGTCGTGACCCTCGATCAGCCGCTGCAGCTTGCCCGGATCGCCGCGATCGAACACGTCGGTGACCGGCACGAACGCGTTCGACACCCGCAGGTTGAACGGCTCGGCCGGCAGCTGGAACACGATCCGCGCCAGCACCCCGAGAGCGCCCTGATTCACCCGCACCACGTTCATCAGCTCGGCCGGGCTCAGGCCGAGGTCTGCGAATCCGGGCGGGCTGGCGTCGGCGGTGAATGTCAGCACCGTCCCGTCGGGTGCCACCAAATCGAGGCCGTACACCAGCTCGGCGATCGTCGGCTCGGACCAGCCGGTGCCGTGGCAGCCGTTGGCGACGAAGCCGCTGAGGGTGATGTCGGGCGCGGGCCCCTGGGTCGGCAGCGGCGCGCCGAGCTGCTGCGCCAGCTCGGCGAAGTCGCCCTGGCACATCCCGGCGGGTACGCTGATTCGCCGGTACGTGCGGCCATCGGCGCCGGTCACGGTCGCGTGCCGGACCTCCATGCAATTGACGGCCCCCGCCGCGCCGACGACGTGGCACACGCACGCGTTCTTGTCGGCGGGCGTGAGCCGGCTGGTGTTCACCGAGCAATCGGCGGTGACGAGCGCCGGGTTCCACGAGTGACCGCTGCCGCGCGCGCGCACTGCTTGCGCCGGGCGTGGGCCAGGCGGACGACCTCGCGCAGCTCGGCGAGGCAACGCGGCGACGCGGCGGTCGCGGGCGTGAACGTGAGGGTCTCCGACCAGTTGGACTGGGTCGTGGAATGCGAGGCGACGGCCTCGGTCGCGGAGTCGTGGCTGTCGGTGGTGCGCTCGTCGGTCATGACGGTGTCTCCCTTCGAGCGACTCAGAAGCCCGGCCGCCACACGGTGCGCGGCTCGTTGCTGATCGCTCGCGCCGCCAGCATGCCCGAGGTGGTCGCGGCCTCGACGCAGCCGCAGTTGAGATCGGTGCGGGTCCAGTCGCCACACAGGAGCAGGCCCTTGACCCCCGATTCGGCCTGGCCGAGGCGCAGCGCGATCGAGCCCGGCTGACTCAGCACGTAGAGGTTCGAGGGCTCGACGTCGGCGATCAGGTGCTGCCATGCGAGCCGCGCCGGGCCCTGCAGCGGCTCGCCTTCGACCACGAGGTCGTCGAGGAAGCCGGCGAAGCTGCGCGGCGTCGCGCTGCCGTCGTAGAACTTCAGGTATCTCGCCGAGCCACTGCGTGACCTTGGCGACCCACTGGGCCTGGATCCGCTGCGGATAGTCGGGCCCGCAGTCGGGCGGCAGCGGCGGCTTGCCGGCCACCGAGGCGCCGGTGAAGTACGACAGCAGGTGCGGCCCCGGGGCTTGCCACTCCTCGTGGGCGATGAGCGGCGTGAAGTCGCCGTAGCTCGGCTCGGGCTGGGCGAAGCAGGTGAGGAGGCCGCGCTGCGCCCCGGCGATCAGCGCCCCGGCGTTCGGCTTCAGCCACAGCTGGAACGACAGCGTCTGCGTCAGCGCGATGCCGTCGATCATCCGCTTCCACGCCGGATCGGCGTCGGGCCGCGACGGCCGCGTCAGCGGCGAGTCGATCAGCGGCAGCGCGCCGAGCGGGACCCCGAGCACGCACAGGTCGAAGTCCTGACCTTGCTCGAGCTGCACCGGCTGCGCCTTGATGTTCTCGCCGGCCCGCCAGGAGTCATAGAAGTCGATCTTGTGATCGCGGTACCAGTCGCCGTCGACGAGCTGCGACCAGTCCGGATCGAGCGGCCAGTCGTGCAGCTCGGGCGGATTGTTGGCGAGGTCGGGGATGACGAGCGGCTGGTAGTTGCCCGCGCCGCCCTTGACCTCGGCCTGTCGTTGCAGGTGCACGCGCACGAGCCGGCGGTGCTCGCCGCTGCCGTCGAGCTCGAGGCCGGTGACGGTGTGGAAGAAGTTGACCGCGGCGCCCAGGCGCTTCAGCGCCAGGTAGTACGGGGTCATCATCGTCTGGGCGCAGCTGTACTCGAAGCGATAGGCCGGCGCGCCGCGGTAGCCGAGGCTCTCGAGCAAGAACCACCGCGTCGCCACGCCGGCGGCCAGGTTGGCCGGGCGCACGTCGGTGTCGAGCAGCTTGCAGGCGTCCTTGTTCGGGTCGGCGTTCTGGTGCGAGAACAGTGTCTCGTAGACCTGATTGATGACCTCCCACGACTCGCCGGGCGCCTCGTTCAGGCCGTTGGCCTTGAGCCACGCGCGGAAGTCCCAGGCGTCGAGCTCGGACAGGTTGGTGACCGGGTTCTTGAGCAGGCCGACGAAGATCGTCAACATCGTGTCGGCGCCGGTCCACAGGAACCACAAGTACGTCGACAGCGAGGTGTCGGCGCGCACCCGGGCCGCGAGGCCGTCGCGCACCTTCTCGACCTCGCCGGCGAGCAGGCCGTCGATGCCGCCGAGGTTCGTCTTGTAGACATCCTCCGCGACGTGGGTGACGAGCCCGACGACGGCGCTGCGCAGCCGATGCAGCACGGAGCTGTGCGCGTCCATGCCGTCGGCCAGGCCCGCGTGCGCGTCGGCCATCGCCTTGAAGTGATCGAGCACGCGCCGCGCCAGCGCCTCACAGGCCATCAGCAGCGCGTGACCGCCGGTCGACGACGCGGTCGACGACGGCATCGGCGCCGCGGACGACAGGCTCGGCAACGGGCAGTACGACCATGCACCGCCGTGATGGACCATCAGCCCGTTGTACTTCTCCGGGTAGAACGCGTGCTGGTAAAGCGCCTCGCCGATCTCGGGTGTGGCGAAGCCCTCGTGATAGGCGTCCTGCACCGCGGTGAAGGCGTTGTGATAGAAGCCGAGGAACGCGTGCAGACCGTGCTCCTCGACCCGCCAGGCCTTGGCCGGGTTGCGCCACGACTGGCACTTGCCGCCGAGGCGATAGCCGGTGGTGTAGAGCGAGACTTCGTAGCGATCGGTCTGGCGCGCCAAGTACAGCGCGGTCACGCAGGCCGACGGCCCGCCGCCGAACACCGCGACCTTGAGCTTGCGCGCGGCCGGCGGGCGCGGATAGTCGGCGTTGGCGCACGAGCCCGGCAGCGAGATGCCCTGCGGGCAGCGGATCCGGAACGCGCCGAGCTCGGCGTCGGCCAGGCTCGGCACGCGATACGTGCCCGGCGGGATGCCCTGCGGCGTCAGCGAGGCGCCGATCGTGATCGTGGCCGCGAGCGGCTGGATCGTCGCGCCCGGCTGGTCGGCCTCGAGGATGTTGTTGGCGGCCAGGAACGGCCCGGGGATCGGCGAGTTGAACGAGTTGGGATCGACGATGTGCAGCGCCTGCGAGATCGTCGGCTGCTCGAACAGCTGGCGGACGATGAGGAAGTTCTTGACGTCCGCCGCCGCCTGCGGGCCCACGCCCGGGATCTCGGTGAACTCGCCGGTGGCCGCGGGCGTGCTGCCGCCCTTCGGCGTGACCGTGAATTGCACCTTCGGGGACCCGTCGCCGACGACGTTGAGCGTCCCCATCTGCTTCTCCCACCCGTACATGTGCACGCCGAGCTCCATCGGCACCGCCTCGTTGAGGTAGAGCCGCGGCATGTAGATGAACGGCCCGGGATAGGTGGCCTTGGGGTCCTTGATCTGCACCCACGGCACGCCGATCAGCAATTCCTCGTAGTCCATCGTGCCGAACCACGCGCGGAAGATCTCGTGCGAGAAGAACAGATAGACCGGGTGATACTCGGCCGGCACGACCGGCTGCGGCGCCAGCTCGAGCCCGGCGGGCAGCAATTGCCGGACCGTCGCCGCCGGCAATACGAGCACCGCGACGCGGGCGTCGAGGTTGCCCTTGGCCTCGTACCCGGCGGCCTGCGGCCCCGCGCCGTTGCCCGGGTGATTGAACAGCGTCGCCAGCTCGCCGGTGAGGGCGGCCGCGCGCGCATGGGCGTCGGTGCCGCCGGGGTTGCGAGACAATGCAATGGCTAGTTCACGCGCTCGCGAGAGGTCCTTCATCGCACTCCTCCAAATTGTCGGTGGGGGTCTACGGCTGCCGGTCGAAGCCCGGCGCGATCATGTCGGTGAAGCGATCGGGGCGCAGGATCTGCTGCTCGGCCATCCAGTCGTCGGCGAGCTGCTGCTGCGCGCGGCCCTCGTCGCCGCCGAGCAGCACCGCCAGACGTCGGCGACACGCGGCGAGGTCGCTGGCCATGGCCAGGCGCTCGAAGATGGCGACGGTGCGGCGCAGCTCGGAGATCGCGACGTCGTGCCCGCCCTCGAGCGCGGCCGCGCTGGCGAGCGTGAGGTGGCCGTAGGCGTTCGACATCGGCAGCGGCACGCGGAAGCTCTGCTTGGCGGCCGCGCGGGCGATCTTGAGCAAGGGCGCCGGATCCCGCGACCGCGCCGCCACGGCCAGCGCGTTGGCGGCGCGCGAGCGGTAGAACTCGGCCTTCACGAACGGCACGCGGAAGAACGGGAATTTCTCGACGATCGCCGAGTCGACCTGGTTCTGCTGCCACGCCGCCTCGGCCTCGCCGCGGTAGCGCAGCAGCTCGGTCTGCTTCGACGCGCAATTGAAGAAGTGCGCCTCGAACCGCTTGGGCGCGTGGCGGCGGTACAGCTCGAGCTGCTCGTGGGCGGCGTCGACCTGGTCCTGCGCGAGGTACACGTGATTGCCGAGCACGCCGCGCGCGAAGCCCTCGACATAAGGATTGGGCCGCTCCGCACATTCGCGCAGCAGGCGGAACGCGACGTCGCCGAGCTCGCCGATCCGGCCGAGGTACAGCAGGACCATCATGCGATGCGCGTCCATCTGCGCGATCTCGTCCATCACGCCGGTGCATTGATCGCGCAGGATGGCGATGCCGCGCTCGTAAGAGACCAGCGCCGGTTCGAAGCGGCACAGCATCTGGTGCGCGCCGGCCCGGTACTGCGCCAGCATGCCGAGGACGTACGGGCTGGCCTGGATGTCGGCCGAGGCCTCGAGGCTGTCGAAGATCGCGGTCGCTTCGGCGTCGGCGTCGCCGCCCTCCATCAGCGCCCGCAAGTAGGCCTCGTAGCCGATCGCCCGCGCGGCCCGCAGCGGGTCGCCGCTCGCCAGCGCGAGCCGCAGGTGGCGGGCGTGGAACAGCGCCGAGGTGATGCCGTCGCTGTAGAGGAGGCCGCGCGTGGCGGTCCAGCAGACGTCGAGGCGCTGGGCGTCGCGCTCCGACAGACGCGGCCCGCCGCGCGGCGGCAGCACCAGCTTGCGCGTGGCGAGCAGCGCCCGCTGGGCGAGCAGCGCGACGATCGTCGCCGCGGTGCCGCGCGGCAGCGACAGACCGACGCGCGGCAGCAGCTCCTCGAGCACCGCCCTGCCCTCGTCGTGATGCCCCGTCGACAGGAAGTGCGCGGTCGCCAGGCGCAGCCACTCGCTGCGCTGGGCCTCGCTGGCCTGCGTGTCGTCGGCGTGCGCGGCGTCGGTGTAGACGCGCGCCGCGGCGTGCAGGCGGCCGGCGTTGGCCAGCGCCGAGGCCAGGTGCGCGCGCGTGTGCGTGGCCGTGGCGGCGTCGATGCCCCCGATCGACAGCGCGGCCCGGAACAGCTCGGCGGCCTGATCGAAGGCCAACGCGCGCGCCGCCTCGAGCGCGGCCGCGAGGGTGAACTGCGTCGCCCGCTCGCCGTCGTTGGCGGCGCGGAAGTGGTGCGCCAGAGTGGCCGCGTCGGCGGTGCCGGTGCGCAGCAGCGCCTCGCCGATCGCCAGGTGGATCGCCGCCAGCTCCGACCCGTGCGATTCGGCGGCCTCCAGCGCCGCGGCCTCGCGCACGCGATCGTGGTAGGTCTCGAGCACGTCGTCCTGCGACGCGTCGGCGATCCGGATCAAGTGCTCGGCGCGCAGGCGGGCCAGCGTGCCGCGATCGACCGGACCGGCCGCGGCGGCGACGATGTCGACCGCGAGGTCGCGCGGCAGCCGACCGCCGGCCACCGCGAGCACCTCGACCAGGCGCTTGGCCGACAGCGGCAGCCGCTGCAGGTGCGCGCGCAGCAGGTTGTCGAGGCTGAGGCCGGCGTCGTCGAGGCTGCCGTGGGCGAGCGCGTGGCGGACCAGCTCGCCGATGAAGAACGGGCTGCCGCCGGCCTCACGGGCGACCCGCACGGCCACCGGATCGTCGACCGGTCCGCCGAGCAGGCGCGCCGCGAGGGCCACCGATTGCTCGCCCGACAGCGGCCCGACCAGCACGCGGCGCAGGCCGATGTGATCGGCCGCCTCGAAGCTCTTCCACAGGTGCGCGAGCGGGGCCCGCGTGGCCTCGGTGCCCTCGCGGTGGCTGCCCAGCAGCGTGACCGGCGGCGGGTGCTGCGCAGCAGCACCGACTCGAGCAGGAGCACGCTGTCGAGGTCGGCCCACTGCAGGTCGTCGAGCGCCAGCACCACCGGCCGGCGCGCGGCGATGCGCGTCAGCACCTCGGCCAGCGAATCGGCGGCGCGGCGGCGGATCTCGATCGGGTCGAGGCCGTCGAGCCGCGAATCGTCGATCGCCCGGATCGCCGGCACCGTGCGCAAGATCGGGAACAACCGGGCCAGCGCCGCGAGGTCGTCGGGGCGGGCGATCGCGGTGGCGTCGGCGTCGGTGTTGCAGAGGTAGAGGCTCAGCGCGTCGATCGCCGAGTCGAGGGCCTTGAACGGGATCGACTCGCGCTCGGAGCAGCTGCCCGAGAACGCGACCACGCTGTCTTCGCGGCGCACGACGTCGAGCACGTGCTCGACCAGCGTGGTCTTGCCGAAGCCCGACGGTCCGCTGACGAACACCGCGCCGGCGCGGCCGGTCTGCACCAATTGGTCGCGCAGCAGGCGGGCCTCGTGTTCGCGGCCGAGCAGGCCCTGGACCGCGAGCTCGATCGCCACCAGGTCGCCGCGACCGAGGCGCGTCAGCACGTCGCCGGCGCTCGGCCGCGCGGCGGGCTCGCGCGCCAGCAGGTCGACGCACAGTTGATCGAGGTGCGGCGGCACGCCCGGGCGCCGGCGCGACGGCGGCTCCGGCGGCTCCATCAGCTTGCGCTCGAACACCTCGACCAGAGTGCGGCCGGCGTGGCGCGACTCGCCGCCGAGGCACTCCCACAGCACCTCGCCGACGGCGTACCAGTCCGCGGCCGGGCCGGCGTCGTCGGAGCGGATGACCTGCTCGGGCGCCATGTAGAGCGGCGTGCCGAGCAGCGGCGCGTTCTCGCCGAGGCTGTCGAACGACGCGACCCGGCTCTCGCGCACCAGCCCGAGGTCGAGCACCACGACGCGGCCGCTCGGGGTGATCATCACGTTCGACGGCTTGATGTCGCGGTGGACCAGGCCGTGGCGGTGGACGCACGACAGGCCGCACGCGAGGCCGACCAGGCCGTCCTGCAATCGTCGCAGGCCCGCCTCGTCGAGCCCGGCGTCGTCCGCCAGCTCGTCGCGGATCGCGGTCACGAAGTGGGCCCCGCGCAGCAGCTCCATCGTGAAGAACGCCAGGCCCGGGCCGCCCTGCTCGTCGACGTGGACGAGGTCGTAGAGTGCGACGATATTCGGGTGGACCACCGCCGACAGCGAGCGGAACTCGCGCTTGAAGCGATACAGCCGCTCCGGGCTGGTGCCGCGAATGATCTTCAGGGCCACCGTGGTGCCGTCGGGCGCGCGCGCCTCGAACACCTGGCCCATGCCGCCCATCCCGAGCGGCCGCACGAGCTCGTGGCGGCCGATGTTCATCGGCATCGCGCGCGCGTCGAACACGCTCGAGTCCTGGGACGACGTCGAGTCGAGGTGCGCGGGCAGCCGGGCCCGGCCGGTCGTGCCGCCGCCGGTCATGCCCGCGCTGGGGCCGTCGACGGTGTCGGAGTCGACCGTGGCCGCGAAGTCGAAGTCGCCGCGGCGCGCCACGCCGCCGGCGACCTCGCCCGCCTTGGGCCCGGGCGATCCGCCGCCGTGGACTGCCATGCGGCCCCATGCCTACCCCAAGGCCCCAGGCCCCGTCAACGGGCGCGCCAGGGCAATTGCCGCCGAGGCGGACGAACGCAGGCGTCTGCCGTCATGCCGGTCGCGACCGTCGCCCGCGTCGCGTCACGTCGTCCTGCGACTCGGCGCGAAGGCCCGGCCGCCGCAGCCACGGGCGAACTCGACGACGCGCCCGCCACGAGCGGCGCTCGATCGTGCGCGCGCCGCGGGGCCGAAGCCTCGCGGTCCTCGTCCGGGCGAATCACCACAGTGCGGACCGCCCTCACCATCATTGCGCTGCTGCAATTCGCCCGGCGCCCGTCAACGACGAATTATGCGATGGGTCGCTTGACGACCGGACGCACCCATGATAAATCGTCCGCATGTTCCCTCGTCGCAGCGACCGGACCCGGAGTCCTCGATCCGTCAGCGGATTCGGGCGCTCCAGTTCGCCGTCACGCTAGCGTGAGCGCCGCCCGGCGCTCACGCGTCAGCGGCTCGAAAGGCGGCACAGGGCTCCTCCGCGGGTGTTTCGCGGGCCTCTTCCCTCGCTCTTGCGTTCGCGCGCGACCGAGCGGAAAAGGCCCCGCGAGCTCCCGTCCGGCGCCGACACTCCTGCGATTGGCAATCGCGGGTGTGCCGGGGTCATTCGGGGCTCGTGCGCATTATGGAAGGATGGCCGAGAGGCAAGGCTCCGGGGTGCTAACCCGTGGACGGGCCTGAAAACCCGCGCGCGTTCGATCCGCGCTCCTTCCGTCGCTCTTCGCCACGAGCCGCGAGTTACACATTGTCCATTCGGAGCGGTCGTCCAGCGGCCTAGGACACCAGCTTGGAAAGCTGGAGGGCGCAAGCCTGCGGGGGTTCGAATCCCTCCCGCTCCGCGCATTGGGGAGAGCGGCCATTTGGTTTGGCAAACGGTCCCGAAAACCGTCGCGGGTAACACCGTAGCAGGTTCGATTCCTGTCTCTTCCGTGATTGTCGGCACCACCGCGGCGCGGCCGCGATGTCGCGCCGTTTCTGTGCATCTTCGCGGCGGCGGGCGCGGTCGGCTCGACGGCGGCGCCCTGCATCGCGTTCGCCGAACATCGGCGTGATCGGGATCGCCGGCGGCCCGCGCGCCACCTCCGGCTGCGCCGGTGGGTTCACTGGCTCGCGTCGAACAGCTGCTGCACGAACGCCGGCGGCGACGGCTCCGTCTTCCAGTCGACCTGCTTGCGTCCGCGCGTCCAGTCCCAGCGGTACAGCCACGACACCCCCGAGTTGCCGGTGAAGCGGTCGGCCTCACCGTAGGCCGGATCGGTCAGCGCCTCGTCGAGCGTGATGAAGCGATAGCCGCGGCGCTGGTAGATGGCGACCACGTCGTCGAAGTACGCCGCGTTGAGCTCGTTGGCGTGCAGCAGCAGGACGTGGCGGATCGGCCGGCCGAACAGCGCCTCGGTCGCGCCCTCGTGGAACGTCAGCGCCGCCTCCATCGAGGCCACGTACGCCTCGCCCACGCGGCCCATCGTCTCCTCGTCGCCGCGCGACTTCGCGTCGGTGTAGACGAAGTTGTACAGCCAGTCCGAGTTGTCGACCGTCACCGGCGCCACCGTGTAGCCGCGCGCCGCGAGGAAGCGGTCGATCTCCGCGCGCACCTCCAGCGACGTGCCCGTGTGCAGGTACGGGTGGCGGAACCACCGCAGCCCCAGCCCCAGCGTCGCGTTGAGCGCCTTGATGTCGGGCTCGCCGCGGACGATGTCCTCCTCGTACGCCGTCGTCGGCGTCGCGTGCAGCGACGGGTGCGAGAACGTGTGGTTGCCGAGCTTCAGCCCCGCCTCCGTCCACAGCCCCAAGATCTTCAGGCGCTCCGCCTTCGCCGGCCCGTCCATCAGCTTCGCCGCGTTGACGAACCCCACCACCGGCACCGCGCCGTCGCGGATGTGCCCGAGCAGCGCCCGCGTCATCGCCTCCGTGCGCGCGGGCTCGAGGTCGCGGCCGCCGACGATCAGGTCGTCGAACGTCACCGCCACCGCGGGCGTGTCCGGCGGCGCGCTCGCGGGCGCCACCACCGGCGCCTGCGTCGGCGTGCACGCGATCACGAGGGTGAGCAGGGCTGCGACACGGGCTCCGACAAGCACCGCGCGACCATACCAGGCCGTGCCCTCGCGATTGAGACGCCGTGCACGTTGCCCGCGTGCGGTCCGTGGCATCGGCGATAAGAACAGCTCATGCAGCTTCGCCTCGCCTCGTTCGCCCTGTCGCTCTCGTCGCTCCTGTGCGCCTGCGTGGGCGACCACGGCGGCGGAGCCGGCGCGAGCGCCACCGTCGGGATCACCACGGTCATGCACGGCACCGGCGACGGCACCTTGCAAGATCTGCTGACCACCGGCGACGGCTCCGGGACCACCGACGACGGCGTCGGCGGCGGCACCGAGGCCGTCAAGCTCGACCTCGCCGCCTCGGCCGACTTCGGCCCGCTGTTCGAGGCCGGCTGCGAGTACATCGACGTCCTGTTCGTCGTCGACATCTCGGCCTCGATGAACGAGGAGAAGGCCAACCTCGACGCCAACTTCCCCTCCTTCGTCAGCGTCCTCGACGCCTACGTCGGCGACCCCGGCAACGAGGCCGTCGGCTACCGCCTCGGCGTCACCAACTCCTCGATCGTCGCCAACAAGGCCGGCAAGTCGAGCATGGGCCTCGACGGCGCCCTGTTCGACGGCGACAACCTGTTCGACGACGACTGCGACATGGGCGGCAAGCTGTGGATCGACGGCCCCGACCCCTCGGTCGCCGCGACCTTCAGCTGCGTCGCGCCCGACCCCAAGTCCAGCTGCAACCTCTGCACCGACCTCGGGCGCGAGCGGCCGCTCGACGCGATCGAGATGTTCTTGGCCAAGGCGGCCCCTGGCGGCGTCAACGAGGGGTTTTACCGCGGCGACGCCTCGCTGCTGGTGATCGTCCTGTTGACCGACGAGGACGACGACGTCGACAACTCCACCACCACCCCGACCGGCACCAAGGCCGCGCTCGACAAGTTCACCGGCGGCGAGCAGCGCTACGTCGTCGTCACCATCGCCGGCCCGAAGGACGTCTCCTGCGACTCCGTCTTCGGCAGCGCCGACGCGGCCCCGACCCTGCACGCCTTCACCTCGATGGTCCCGAACGGCATGCTGGGCGACATCTGCCAGGGCGACCTGGCCCAGGCCCTCGACCAGGCGCTCGCCCTGATCCAGCTGTCGTGCGACACCCTCCCGCCGCCGGTCGGCTGAACCTCATCATGCTCCAAAGACATGCCCCGAAGGACATGTTTGTTCGAGCATGTCCTCGGGACCTCCCGGCTCGATCCGGCCTCAGGGTACGTAGGCGCCGACGCGGACGCGCCGGTCGCCGGACGACATGGTCACCAGCTCGCCGCACGCGCCGACGGCGCTGGCGATCCCGTACTGGCTCGTGAGCAGCGTCGCCTCCCACAGCGGCGTCTCGTCGATCGGCGCCCCGTCGAACCCCAGGCGGTGGGCCGCGACCGTGTGGGGCCCGTTCAGCTCCTCGAAGTCGAGCGTGCGGACCACCGGCAGCGTCAACCGATCGCCGATCACGTGGACGCGAGTCGCCCGCGGCGGGCCCTCCTCGTTGTCCGCGGCCACCTCCGCGTCCCACAACGTCGCGCCGTCGGCCGCCGCCAGCGCCAGCAGCCGGACCGGCCCGACCGAACCTCCGCCGCGCAGCACCGCCCAGCCGCCGGGGAACGCGACCGCGTCATGCACCAGGCCGGAGAGCGGCGCCTCGATCGTCCGCGACCACACCGGCTCGCCCGCGCTGTCGACGACGTGCGCCCGAGCTCGCCGTCGCCGGACCCGGGGCCCGACACGAAGAGCACCTGGCCGACCTCGTCGCTGGCGATCGCCAGCGGCAAGCCCATCGGCGACGGATCGATCACCACAGTCCAGTCGGAGCCGACCCCGTCGGCGGCGATCTTCGTCCCCACCGCCATGAGCGTGTCGTCGATGAAGTTGCGGCCGAACAGCACCGGCGTGTCGAGCATCCCCAGCTTCGCGTCCCAGACGTCGTGCGGCAGGCCGGGCGCGACCTCCTCGATGAACCCGCCGTCGCCCGCGAAGCGCCCGAGGAACGGCGGCATCGGGGTGTCTGCGAGCCAGCCGCCCAGCACCACCCACCCGTCCGCGCCGTCCGGCGCGATCCCGGCGAGGACGGGGCTCTCGGCGCGAAGCGGGCCCACGTGGGTGCCGAGCAGCTCGCCGTCCTTCGACAGCAGAATCACCCCGTAGCCGCGCGGCCCCTCCTCGGTATCGAACGCACCCAGCAGCGCGATCTGACCGTCGGGCCGCACCGCCATCCCCTCGACGCCCCAGTCCTTGAATTCGGGCTGCTGGACCACGGTCGCCCAGCGGGCGGCGAACGGCGTCTGTCCTTTCGGGCAGTCGATCGGCTCGCCGGTGGTCGTGTCGGGCAGTTCGCCGGTGGTCGTGTCGGGCGTGCCCGTCGGGTCGGCCTCGCTGGTCGGCGCGTCGGTGGTCGGATCGGGCGGCTGGCTCGAGCTCGAGGTCGTCGCGGTCGAGCCCGCGTCGTCCGTGGAGCTCTGAGTTTCGGAGCCCGAATCGAGGGTCGACGGCCCGCACGCCGGCGATCCCAACACGACGACGAGGCACGCATAGGGGAGTGAATGCGTTGACATCCTCGTCAGTAAGCATCGGCCGGGCGCGCGGGCCAAGGACCGCCATCGGACCTGCATCGACCCGCGCGTCGGCCCTGCTCACGCCGAGAGCGCGCGCTATTCCCGTCGATTCGACGGACCTCGCGGTCCGCCGAATTCCTGACAGGTCCATCGCCCTCCGCCGCCTCGATCGAACTCACGAGGCGTCCGCGCGTCCGGGCGAATCACGACATGCTCCTTCGGACATGTTCCGCCCGGCGCCCCGCCGGCCAGGAGCACCGCGGAGCCCGCACGGGCCGCCCGCCGCGACCGCGGATTTCCCGACATGTCTTTTTAGATATTTTTTCGCCTTGCCGCGGAGCCGAGCGCGGCCCCGCCCTCGCGCCGCCCAAACTCCCGGCCGCGCGCCCCCGTCCTCGCCTCTCGGGGAGACCGTCGAGCCAGCGACGCTCGAGCGGGGGCGCCGCGCTCGCTGCCCGCTCGCGTCGACCTCTACGAGATGTCCTTGAAGACATGTCCTATCAAACATGACCTCCGTGATCTTTTCACCACCTCGGCCGCACCGGCGCGGGGGCCGGTCCGCCGCGGCGGTGCCGACCTCGCCGCGAAGACGCCTGCCCGCGCGGACGCTCGCTCCTCGCGCGTCGACTCGCCGACCGTCTCCTGGCCCGCGGGACAGCGTTCGCGCTGCGCCTCGCACTCGCACGCACGAGCGCCCCGACCCCCTCTGCGGGCGCTGTGCGAGCGGGACCCGTCCGGTAACACCGACAGGATGCGACTGCCAAGCGCCCCGCGAATTCTTGCGATTTTGACGCTCTCCCTGCTCCTCTCCGCCTGCAGCGACAGCGGCGGCGGCACCCTCGA
This sequence comes from Nannocystis pusilla, assembly GCF_026626665.1. Lineage (GTDB taxonomy): Bacteria > Myxococcota_A > Polyangia > Nannocystales > Nannocystaceae > Nannocystis > Nannocystis pusilla. Next base: position 1,684,938 of record NZ_JAPNKE010000002.1, on the reverse strand, counting down.
TCCCTCGGCGACCGACGCCTCGACCACCGCCGGCGACGCCACCACCGCTCCGGGCACCACCGCCCCGGACACCACCGCCGAGCCCACCACCGCCGTACCGACCTCCGACGGCACGACCTCGACCTCGACCTCGACCTCGACCTCCACCACCGATCCGGGCACGACCACCGGACCTGCGTGTCCGGCCGGCGACGAGGGCTGTCCGTGCGACGGCGGCGCCTGCGGCGACGGCCTCGTGTGCGAGGACGAGATGTGCGTCCCGCTCGCGGCCAGCTGCGGCGACGGCAAGGTCGACCCCGGCGAGGCCTGCGACGACGGCAACACCGTCGACACCGACGCCTGCACCGCCGCGTGCGCCGACGCCGTGTGCGGCGACGGCATCGTCCAGGAGGGCGTCGAGGCCTGCGACGACGGCAACGGCGACGACGCCGACGACTGCAGCTCGATGTGCGCGCTCGCCAGCTGCGGGGACGGCGTGCTGCAGGACGGCGAGGCCTGCGACGACGGCAACGACGACGACACCGACGACTGCCTCGCCACCTGCATGGTCGCCACTTGCGGCGACGGGGCGGTGCACGCCGGCGTCGAGGACTGCGACGACGGCAACGCCGACGACACCGACGAGTGCCCCTCGACCTGCCTCGCCGCCGAGTGCGGTGACGGCTTCGTCCACGCCGGCGTCGAGGCCTGCGACGACGGCAACGACGTCGACACCGACGCCTGCCTCTCGACCTGCGTCGCCGCCAGCTGCGGCGACGGCGTCGTCCAGGCCGGCGTCGAGGAGTGCGACGACGACAACGACGTGAACACCGACGCGTGCGCCGCCTGCAAGACCGCCGAGTGCGGCGACGGCTTCGTCCAGGCCGGCGCCGAGCAGTGTGACGACGGCAACGTCGTCGGCGGCGACGGCTGCGAGGCCGACTGCACGCTCGCGTGCGGCAACGACTGCTGGGGCGAGGCCGGCTGCATGACCGCCGGCGGCCGCTGCATCCGCTTCACCTGCACCCCCGGCAACGCCTCGGCCACCGCCTGCGACAGCTGCTTCGGCTGGCAGCCGATCAGCTACGACGAGTGGATGAACCAGGGCTACTGCAGCGACGTGACCACCAAGTACCGCCAGGTCCACAACACCGAGACCCGCTGCGGCCAGGCCCCGATGTGCTGCAGCGACCCCGCCTCCTGCGGCGGCGGCGACAACGCCTGGCACTTCCACGACGGCGCCAACAACCGCTACGTCGGCCCGTGCCTCGGCTGCGCCAACGACATGAACTGCACCTACTGGAACGGCGTCGACAACGGCAGCTACACCCGCATCACCGCCTGCGAGAAGATGTGACGGCTCTGCCCGCGGGGACATGCCCTCGAGGGCATGTCCCCGTGGACATGCTCGATCGCGCATGCTCCCCGGGACATCCACCCCACGCCCTGGCGCCGGCGGTGAACTCGCTGGCCGGCGCCCGGCATTCACCTGATCGCGGGTCGCTCCGTCGCCCCGGAATCCCCTCCTGAGTCCCCCGGACTTGTCCTCGATCGCGCGGCAGCCGCGGCGACCGCCAGGAGATCGCCGCCGCGCCTCCGAAGGCTCTGGTTCGCCCCGTCCGGGCCGCCGGGCCCGCGCGCGAGGATGCCCTTGCGGACACGATCCTGGCGACCGGCTCCAAGAGACAGGTTTGAGCGCCGGCTCGCGGGCCGTCATCACCCCCGGCCGCGCGCGCTACCGCCCCACGGAGTTGCCCTCGCTCGCACCTGTGCGCATGGGTGGTTTCTTCGGCGCGCGACACGAGAGGATCCACTCAAGACGGATCGCAAGAAACCACGGGGCCGGCGCTGCCGGATCGCCGGTCCTTCCGCACAATCGCCGCATGACTTCGACGTACGAGCGGTGGCTCGCGCTGGCGGTGGCGGCGGGGCTGGCGGGGTGCGGTGACTCGGGCAACACCACGGCCAGCGACTCCGGGACGATGACGCAGGGCACGGTCGACCCGACCGCCAACCCGACGGGCACGACGCCGACCGGCGGCACCGCGACCGACAGCGACGGCAGCGGCGGGTCGATGTCGAACGGCATGACGATGTCGACCACCGTCGGGCCGACGACGACCACCGTCGGGCCGACGACCTCGACCACCACGGACTCGACGACCGCGAGCACCGACACGACCACGACCAGCACGGCGACCACCGACACCACCACCGGGCCGGGCACCGACAGCACCGGCATGACCACCGGCGGCGTGTGCCGGCCGGGCGACACCGGCGGCATGGGCATGGCGGAGAAGAGCTACATCTTCATCCCCAGCCAGGACCTCGACGACGTCGCCAAGGTCAACACCCAGACCCTCGTCGAGGAGGCGCGCTACAAGATCGGCCCCGGGGGCGAGAGCGCCTCGCGCACGGCCGTCAGCGCCGACGGCCGCTACGTCGTCGTCAACAACCGCCAGACCGGGCGCAGCACCATGCTCGCGGCCAACGTCGAGGACTGCGTCGACACCAACGGAAGCGGCGTGATCGACACCTCGCAGAACGCCGGCGACGTGCGCCCGTGGGGCCAGGACGAGTGCATCCTGTGGCAGATCCAGTGGCCGTACGGCGGCGCCTGGGACGACGGTCCGCGCGGCGTGACCTGGACCCCCGGCACCTGGGATCCGGTCCAGTGCAAGTACGTCGACCCCAAGGTGTGGATCGGCTACATGGCCCAGGATCAGACCAGCGTGCACCTCGTGCGCGTCGCGGTCGACGGCACCGTGGAGGAGACGATCGTCGTGCCCGGCTGGAACGGCAGCGGCTTCGCGCCCTACGGCGCCGCGCTCGACCCCGACTTCAAGCCGTGGTTCTCGTCGCTGCGCGGCGAGTTCGTGCGCGTCAACACCGACCAGAACCCGATCACCGTCGACCGCTTCACCCCGCCCGGCAACGTGCAGTCGTACGGCTTCACCGTCGACCCCGACGGCCACCCGTGGTTCGGCGGCAACTGCGGTCCCATCACCCGCTTCGACCCCGACACGCAGACGTACACCGCGATCCCCGGGACCGAGGCCGGCTGCTGGCGCGGCGTCACGGCCGACAAGAACTTCACCTGGGTCGCCAACAACTCGCCGTGCGCGCTGGCCCAGGTCGACCGCATGACCAACACCCTCGTGGCCCAGCACAACACCAACCCGTGCTCGACCGCGATCGGCCTCAGCGTCGACATCGAGGACTTCGTGTGGCTGGTCGACCAGGGCGGCTGGGCGTGGAAGATCGACCCCGACAACGTGCCGGCGATGCAGCAGGTCATGGTGCCCGGCAGCCACTACGTCTACTCCGACATGACGGGCGGCCAGCTGAAGAGCATCCTCCCGCAGTGAAGCCGGGGCGCACCCGCGCCCGACATCGACCGTGACGCCGCGTGCGACGACGCGTCGTCACGATCGACCTCCGCTCCCGAGCCGCGGCGCCGCGATGATTCGCCGGCGCCGCCGTCGTCTAGCGACGCCACCCCGCTCGCCAGCGACTGCACCGAGGCCGTCGACGCCGCGCCGGCGACGCGATCGACGAGACCTCACGCGCCGTCGACGGACCGCGACGACGCGAAACAAGCCCTCGTCCGGCGCCGCAGCGGCCGAGGTCGCCCGCGCCGCCGGCTCGTGGGCGCGGAAGCGAGCCCCACGAGCGCGTGTCGTTCGTCCCCGCGGCGAGGCACACTGGGGCCCACATGGCCGCCGGCGACTACGAGCTCGCGGAGCAGCTGCACGACGGTCGCACGTCGCAGGTGTTCCGCGGCTTCCGCCGCCGCGACGGCGCGCGCGTGATCCTCAAGGCGCTGCGGCGCGAGTACAGCGACGCCGCCGGGACCGCCCGCCTGCAGCAGGAGGGCGAGCTGCTGCGGCGCTGCGCCGGGCCGGCGGTGCCCGAGGTCCTCGGCGTCGAGCGCTGGGACGGCTGCCCGGTGCTCGTCCTGCGCGACATCGGCGGGCTCTCGCTGCACCGGTTCCGCCAGGGCCGCCCGCTCACGCTGGTGGCGCGCCTCGACCTCGCGCTCGCGATCTGCGGCGCGCTCGCCCGGGTCCACGCCGCCGGCGTCGTCCACCGCGACCTCAAGCCGGCCAACATCATCATCCACGGCGAGGGCGAGCGCGTGCAGCTGATCGACTTCAGCGCCGCCGTGGCCGGCGAGGGCACGCTGCAGTACATGTCGCCGGAGCAGACCGGCCGCACCGGCCGCGACGTCGACCCGCGCAGCGACTACTACGCCCTCGGCGTCACCCTCTACGAGCTGTTCACCGGCCGCCTGCCGTTCGCCAGCGACGACCCGCTCGAGCTCGTGCACGCCCACCTCGCGCGCGTGCCCGCGGCCCCGGTCGCGCTCGTACCTGACCTCGGGGACACGTTGTCCCGCGTCGTCCTCCACCTGCTCGAGAAGAGCCCCGAGGCCCGCTACCAGAGCCTCGACGGCCTGCGCCACGACCTCGCCCGCTGCCGCGACGCCTTCGCCCGCGGCGAGCAGCCGCGCTTCGTCCCGGCCACCCGCGATCGTCCCCCGGGGCTGCAGCTGCCCGCGACCCTGTTCGGCCGCGAGCGCGAGCTCGCCGGCTTGCTGTCCGTTTGGTCAGGTGTTCGCGCCGGCGCCCGCGCCCTCGCCCTCGTCGCCGGCCCCTCGGGCGCCGGCAAGTCGGCGCTGGTGTGGGCTCTGGCCGGGGCGGTGCGCGAGGCCGGCGGCGTGTTCGTCAGCGGGCGCTTCGAGCAGGGCGAGAAGGCCACCCCCTACGCCGGCCTGCTCGCGGCCCTCGACCAATTGTTGCGGCGCGCCCTGGCCGAGCCCGACGAGCGCCTCGCGGCCGTGCGCGCCGCCCTCGACGCCGCCCTCGGCGACGCCGCGGCCGGCCTCGCCGACGTCTTGCCCGCGCTCGCGCTGGTCCTCGGCGCCCGCCCGCGCCCCAGCGTCCCCCTGCCCGCCGAGGCCGCCGGCCGCTTCCACATCGCGGTCACCCGCCTCGTGCGCGTGTTCGCCGGTCGTCAGGCCCCGCTCGTGATCGCCGTCGACGACCTGCAGTGGGCCGACCCCGCCAGCCTGCGCCTCTACGACGAGCTCGCGCGCGAGCCCAGCCTCGACCACCTGCTGCTCGTCGGCAGCTACCGCGACGACGAGCTCGCCCCCGGCCACCCGCTGCGCGGCCTCGCGGCCGACGTCCGCGTCGTCCTCGGCTCGCTGTCCGCCGCCCAGGTCCAGCGCCTGATCGCCGAGACGCTCGCCTGGCCCGAAGGACAGGCCGCCGAGCTGGCCGCGGTCGTCTCCGCCAACACCGACAACAACCCGCTGTTCGTGCGCGCCTACCTGCGCTGGCTGTTCGACCAGGGCTTTCTGGTCTGGTCGCCCGAGCGCGACGGCTGGGCCTGGGACGCCGCCGCCACCGCCCGCGCCGCCCCGGGGGCCGACATCGTCGCGCTGATGACCCGCCGGCTCGCCGCCCTCGACGCCCACGTCCGCGCCGCGCTGCAGGCCGCCGCCTGCGTCGGCGCCCGCTTCGACCGCGAGCGCCTGGCCGGCCTGCTCGGCCGCGACCCCGCCACCGTCGAGGCCGCGCTGGCCCAGGCCATCGATCGCGGCCTCGTCGTCGCCGTCGACGTCGGCGTCTACGAGTTCGTCCACGACCGCGTGCAGCAGGCCGCCTACGCCGGCCTGCCCGCGGGCGAGCGCCAGCGCCTCCACCTCGAGCTCGGCCGCGGCCTCTTGCGCGGCGCCGACTCGGCTGTCCTCGAGGACATGCTCTTCGAGATCGTCGGCCACCTCAACCTCGCGGCCACCAAGATCGTCGCGCCGGCCGAGCGCCTGCGCCTGGCCGAGCTCGACCTCGCGGCCGGGCGCAAGGCCATGCGCGCCGCCGCCTTCCCCACCGCCGTCCTGCTGCTGCGCCAGGGCCTGGCGGTCCTGCCCGACCGCGCCTGGGCGACCCACTACGACCTCGCCTTCGCGCTGACCCGCGACTGCATGGAGTGCGAGCACTTCGCCGGCGACCCCGACGCCGCCGCCGCCCGCTTCGCCCCGCTCCTCGCCCGCGCCCGCGACGACGTCGACCGCGCCGCCGTCCACGACCTCAAGGTCGCGCTCGAGACCGATCGCGCCAGCATCCACGCCGCGCTCGCGGCCGGGCGCGCCGGCCTGGCCCTGCTCGGCGTCCACGTGCCGGCCAGCGCCTCGCGCGTGGCGATCCTGCGCGAGCTCGCGGCCGTCCGCTGGCTGCGCGGCCGCACCTCGCTGAGCGACCTCGCCACCCTGCCGCAGGTCCGCGACGCCCGCATCGCCTGCGCCCTCCGGCTCCTCTGCACGATCTGCGTCTCCGCCTACCACCACCAGCCCGACCTCTCGCTCCTCTACGGCCTGCGCGCCCTGGCCCTCGCCCTGCGCCACGGCGTCATCGGCGAGTCGGCCATCGCCGTCGCCCTCTACGCCTTCGCCCACGTCCACATGTTCGGCGACGTCGCCGGCGCGCGGGCCCTGCAGGACGCCGCCTACGCCCTCGCCGATCGCTTCGCCGACCCGCGCCTCGGCCCCCAGCTCGCCAACTACTGCGGCGTCTACGTCGCCGCCTGGCTCGAGCCCGCCGCGGTCACCGTCGCCCGGCTCGAGCGCGAGCTCGAACAGGCGACCCGGCTCGGCGCCACCTCGATGGCGCTCTACATCTCGGTCGGCATCATCCACGCGCGCTGGCTCGGCCTCGGCGACGTCGAGCAACTCCTCGCCAGCGGCCGCGCCCACGCCCCGATCGGCGTCGGCATGCCCGGCTTCGATCAGCGCCACTGGCACCTCCTGTTCGTGCGCCTGTGCCTGGCCCTGCGCGGCGAGACCGACGGCCCCACCTCGCTCGCCGGCCCCGACTTCGACGAGGACGCCCTCGTCGACGAGCTCGGCCCGCACAGCCGCGCCCTCGCCTCGGTCTACCACCTGGCCAAGCTCACGCTCCTCTACCACCACGGCGCCATCGACGAGGCACTCGCGCTGTCGAAGCGGCTGCGCTGGGCTCGCACCGAGGGCGCCCTGCTGCTGATCGATCAGATCACCCTGCCGCTGCTCGTCCTCACCGCCCGCGGCGAGCCGCTCGCGCGCCAGGACCAGCGGCGCGCCCTGGGCTGGCTCGGGCACCTGCGCCGCTGGGCCGAGCTGAGCCGCGAGAACATCGAGGGCCGGCTGTTCCTCGCCGAGGCCGAGCTGGCCCGCTGCCGCGGCGACCACGACCAGGCCGCCCTGCTCTACCCGCGCGCCGTCGAGGCCGCCCGCCGCGCCGGTCACCAGCGGATCGAGGCCCTCGCGCTCGAGCGGGCCGGCCGGCACTGCGCCGCCCGGCAATCACATGTCCTCTCGCACATGTACCTCGGGGCAGCCGTCGCCGCCTACGAGCGCTGGGGCGCCTCGGCCCTGGCCGCCCGCCTGCGCGCCGAGTTCCCCGGGCTCGCCGCGCCGGCGCCCGTCCCCGTGCCCGTCGCCGCGCCGGCCCCGATCCCCGCGCCCACCAGCTTCGGCGCCGAGGCCATCGACGTCGCCGCCCTCCTGCGCAGCACCCGGGCGATCACCGGCGAGCTCGTGCTCGACAAGCTCTTGCGCGCGCTGGTCCGCACCGTCCTCGAGGTCGCCGGCGCCCGCCGCTGCTTCGTCCTGCTGGCCGGCGACGGCGGCCTGCAGATCGCCGCCGCTGCCGACGTCGCGCGCGAGCGGCTCGACGTCTTGCAATCTCGGGCCATGTCCGAAGAGCCAGGTCTCCCGCAGTCGCTGGTCCACTTCGTCGCCCGCACCCGCCGCGACGTCGTCCTCGGCGACGCCGAGGTCGACCACGACTTCGCCGGCGACCCCGCGCTGGCCGGCGTGCGCTCCGTCCTGTGCGCGCCGATCCTCGGCCACGGCGAGCTGCTCGGCGTCCTCTACCTCGACAACGACCTCGCCCCGCACACCTTCGGCAGCGGCCGGCTCGCCCTGCTGCGCCACCTCGCGGCCCAGATCGCCACCTCGATCGACAACGCCCGGCTCTACGAAGACCTGGCCCGCGCCCGCGACGCGGCGGTGCGCGCCGATCGGCTCAAGACCCGCTTCCTGCTCAACATGAGCCACGAGCTGCGGACCCCGCTCAACGCCGTGCTCGGCTACGCCGAGCTGATCCGCGAGTCGGCGGCCGAGGGCGACCTCGCCGCGATCGACGGCGACACCGAGAAGATCCGCCGCGCCGCCGCGCGCCTGGTCCGCACCCTCACCAACATCCTCGAGCTCTCGCGGGTCGAGGCCGACGTCGTCGAGCCCGCGCGGGTGGCCGTCGACGCGGCCGCGCTGGTGCGCGAGGCGGTGGCGGCCTGCGAGGTCGAGGCGCGCGCGCGCGACGCGCTGGCGCTCGAGCTCGACCCGGCGCCGTTCGTGTGCCTGACCGATCCCGCCATGCTCGCCCACTGCGTCTCGACCCTGGTCGACAACGCGGTCCGCTTCACCGAGCACGGTCGCGTCACCGTCCGCCTCGCCGCCATCGCCCGGGACGTCGACCCCTGGCTCGAGCTGCGGGTCAGCGACACCGGCGTCGGCATCGCCGCGGGCGACCTCTCGCGCCTGTTCGTCGCCTTCCAGCCGCTCGACGATGCCCCCACGCGGGCCCAGGAGGGCAGCGGCGTCAGCCTCGCGCTGGCCCACCGGTTCGCCCGCCTCCTGGGCGGCGACATCGACGTCGTCAGCGCGCCCGGTCGCGGCTCGACCTTCGTCCTGCGAGTCCCGGCGCCGCGCGAGTGATGCCCACGCCCACGCCCTGCCACCTCGAGACCCGACATCCCCAGCGCTCGACAACCCGGGGCGCCTCCGGCATCCTCGGCCGGCATGGTCTCGCGCGGTCGCCTGCGGCCTCCGGACAGCGCCGGTGGCCGGCCTCGCGCGCACGCGCGGCCGGGCGCCTCGGCCGTCGTCGGCCTCGCGGTCCTGGTCGCCGCCGTCGTCCCCGCCTGCCGGCCCGAGCCGTCGGCCCCCGACCGACCTGTCCCTGCGAACATCCCCGCGTCCGGCCTCACCGTCTACAAATTCGCCCGCGTCGTCACCGCCCCGCACGAGGTCGTCGAGGGCGGCGCGGTGGTCGTCGACGGCAAGCGGTTCCACAGCGTGCTCGCGGCCGGCGAGCCGCTGCCCGCCGGGGCCAAGGTCGTCGATCACGGCCGCTACACCGCGATCCCCGGCCTCATCGACGCCCACACCCACATCACGTTCTGCTGGGATCCGGCGTGGGGTGACCGCGCGCCGCACGACCCGTTCCAGATCGCCCAGTCGAAGGCTCAGCTGCAGCCGCTGGTCGAGGCCAACGGCCGCACCCTGCTCTCGATCGGCGTCACCACGATCCGCGACCTCGGCTCCGACAACCACCTCGACCTCGAGACCGCCGCGCGCATCGAGGCCGGCGAGCTCGTCGGCCCGCGGATCTTCGGCGCCGGCGACGGCGTGTGGTCGTCGCGCCTGGCCCCCAAGGAGTCGACCCGCCCCGGTCAGGCCGACGGCGTCGAGCAGGTCGCCGCCACCGTGCGGCGGGAGATCGCAGCCGGCGTCAAGGTCGTCAAGCTGTGGGCCTCGACCGGCAGCGACGACGACCTCACCGGCGAGCGCACCTACTCGTACGAAGAGATCAAGGCCGCCGTCGACATCGCCCACGCCCACGGGATCCCCGTCGCCGTCCACGACACCCTCGGCACCGTCACCGACGACATCGTCCGCGCCGGCGCCGACAGCGTCGAGCACCCGCGCAAGCTGTCCCCCGAGACGCTCGCGACCATGCGCGCCCGCGGCGTCGTCTACGTGCCGACCATCCATCACAACCGCTACTACCGCGACAACATCGACCGCTTCGGCTTCTCGCCCGACAAGCGCGCCGCCTTCGACGCCTTCATCGCCGACAACATCGCCACCGCCAAAGCCGCCCACGCCGCCGGCGTCACCATCGTCATGGGCTCCGACGCCCTCTACACCGCCTTCGGCGAGAGCACCCGCGAGCTCGACGTGTTCGTCCACGACGTCGGCATGACGCCCATGGAGGCCCTCGCCACCGCCACCACCGACGCCGCCAGGCTGCTGCGCGCCGACGACCGCATCGGCGCGATCCGCCCCAACTACCTCGCCGACTTCGTGGTGATCGACGGCGACCTGTCGCAGATCGAGCACATCCACGACGTGGTCGCGGTGGTCAAGGAAGGCGCCGTGGTGTTCGAGGCCTCGGCGACCGGCAACTAGCGCTCGCGCGGTCGCCTCGCTCGTGGGCGAGGGTCGCCGACAGGACCCGGTCGCGGGCCGTGCCGCTCACGGCGCGAAGACCGAGACCTCGAGGCCGCCCTCCGGCCCCGGCATGCACGACCCCGCCACCGCCTGTTCTTCAAGACATGTGCAATCGGGCATGTCGAGGCAGGCCGCGGGCAGCGGCACGCAGCTGTGGGTGATCATGCCCTCCCGCTGGCCCGGGTGGAAGATCTCGCAGTACTCGGCCGCGAGCAGGCAGGCGGCCTCCTCGCCGCACGGGAACGTCGCCGGAGCGCCCGAGGTGGCGTCGCTGCTGCCGCTCGTCGCGTCGCTGCCCTCGCTCGTCGCGTCGCTGCTCCCGCTCGTCGCGTCGCTGCCCTCGCTCGTCGCGTCGCTGCTCCCGCTCGTCGCGTCGCTGCCCTCGCTCGTCGCGTCGCTGCTCCCGCTCGTCGGCGCGCCCGTGTCGGTCCCCGGCTCGCCGTCGCCGCTGGTCGTGGATTCGCCGTCGGTGGCGCTCGTCCCCTGACACGCCTGCGGCGGGCACGTGGTGCTCTTGTTGTGGACGACGAACCCGCCGGCGACGAAGTTGTGGTGCTCGCTGGCGACCCCGACGTCGAAGACGTCGTGGAGGCCGGCGTCGAGGCGGTGCTCACCGACGCCGTGACGCCGGGACCGCGCCTCCGGCAGTGCACCATCGATCAGGCTCAGACTCGCGGCCTGACGCAGCGCCACGCGCCCCGCCGCCACGTAGCCCCCGACTTCGGGGACGTGGACCGGGTGATCGGGGGTGACGAGGAGCTCGCGGCCGTCGTCGGCGACCAGGGCCAGGCACTCGCGGCGCGCGTGACGGAGGCTGACGACCTCCGTGGCGACCAGCGTGCCGCGTTCGAGGTCGACCGCGAAGATCGGGTCGCCGACCTGCAGCGCCTCGATGGCCGCCCAGCCGCGCGGGGTGGCCACCAGGGTCCCGGCGGCCACGCACGTGCTCGAGCTGGTCGATTTGTCACCCCCGCAGCCGGTCCACAGCACCAGGGGGGTGGCGAACAAGAGGAGCAGAGAGTCGATAGAAGGAGAAGAAGCCATGGACCAGAGAGTAGCAGGCGGTCCGGCCGACGACATCGCCGCGGCGGTCAAGGAAGGTCCCGTGGTGTTCGAGGCCGGCGACCGGCAACGAGCGCGCGAACCCGCCGTACCCGGTCAATGCGCGCACATGCGTCCATCAGCGGATGATCACGGGCGAGCGCGCCTGCCCGAAGGCCGACACCGCGGTCGTGTACGACCTTTGTAAATCATGGAGCTCTCGCTCGCGGCGGCCGAGGCCGGCGTATCCTCCGGCGAATGATCCGGGTCGCCCTCTCCGCGCTGGTGCTCCTGTTCGCCTGCACGCCGCCGCCCGCGGTCGCGACGAAGCGGGCCGAGGTCCCCGCGCTGCGCTGCTCGCTCGACGTGCCGGCCGGCACCGAGGTCACGCTCCACGTCGACGGCGCGACCTTCATCCTCGAGCCCGGGGCCCGAGCGCCGCACGCCTTCTCCCTCCACGCGCGCGCCCCGGCGCAGCGGGGCGAGCTGCGGCAAGTGCTGGCCCCGGACGTGTCCATCGCCTACGCGCTGGAGGCCAACGACGGCGGCAGCGGCGGCAGCGAGTCGACCCTCGTCGGCGCCTTGCAGGTCGGTGACCGTGAGTTCGCGGTGAAATGCCACGACCAGGACGAATGGCCAGGCGATCCGGACGCGTCCTGGTGCCTCGCGTGGCTGGCGACGATCCGCCTCGACCGCTGAGACGGCCGATCGATCGTTCGACCGCGATTCAACGAGTCCCGCGAGACATGCTCGTTCACGCATGTCCCACCGAACATGTCCTTAAAATCATCCTATGGCACGGGCACGCTCTGCGGGCCGGCTCGTCGCCGACGACGTAGTCCGGCGGCGGCGTCCACACGAACTCGCGCCCGTCGGGGTACTTCACCCGGTACGGCGCCGAGCCGCCCCTGCCCAGGGCCTCGATGACTTCGCCTTCCTCGCCTGACGGGGTCGTGACGCGCGTGCCTACCGGTACGTTCATGGCTTCCATCCTTCGTGAGTCGGCGACGGCTCGCCGCGCGAACCGTGCTCTTCCAGTATTTTTTCCATCCTCGTCATCGGCAAGCCCCGCCTGCCCCGATCTGCGCCGCACCGGCGGCAAAAACGCCACGGAGCGCGGCCACGAGGGCCCGCCGCACGGCTGAGGTCGTCGCCGGCAAACTCGACCGCAGCGGCGGGCTCGACCGGACTGCGCAAAATGCCCCCGCGGGCCCCTCGCACCACGGCGCCGCCGCCCACGAGCAGCAGCGCATCACTTCCGGTCGGTCGCGTCCGCTCGCCGCACGAGCCGCCGCAGCGCCTCGTCGCCCAGCTCCTCGAGCGCGAGCACGGCGAGGTACGGATCGTCGCCGGTCAGCTGCAACCATCGCGCGAACGCCGGCTCGGTCTTCAGGCCCTCGCGCTTCCATTGCGTGATCGTAGCGACCGCCCCCGCGCTGGCGAGCGCCAGCACCCGCGCCTCGACCTGCAGGTGACGCCAGCCGTGCTGCAGGGCCACCGGCTGCGGCTGCCCGAACAGCTCGACCGCGAACTCCTCGGCCGCGAACCGCACGATCGTCGACGGCACTCCGCGCACTAGGACCTGCTCCGTCATGAACCCGGGCTGGGTCGCGTACGCCGAGCACGCGGCCACGAACGCCGCCGGCTCGTGCACCTCGCACAGCACGTCGAGGTCGCTCGCCTCGGTGTGGATCGGCAGCGGCAACGTCCCCGCCAGCGCCGGCTGGAACTCGCCCAGCCGCTCGAAGATCGCCAGCGATCGCAGCACCGCGTACGCCCGTCGCTGCCGCGGCGCGCCCGTCCGCAGCCCCTCGAGATCGGTCCACGCCCGCGTCATCCCCGGCGAGCGTAGCCGATCCCCCGCCGATTCGCGCCACCACCGGGCCTCGCGCCGACCGCCCTCCTTCTCAACCTGGCCCAAGAGCCATCCCCGCTCCGTCGCCCGCGACGCCTCTCGCCTCATCGCGCTCGATCGACGAGCTCACCCCCCTGCGCGCTTCCCCAGCGCTTGCGTCACGAACGCCACGAACGTCCGCTCGAGCCGGCTCGGCACCCGGTCGAGCAACCGCACCAGCGAGATCCGGTTGGTCAGCGCCCGCTTGCGCGTCGTCACTGCCACCAGCTCCCCGGCTGCCAGCGCGCGCGCCACCGTGTGCGCCGGCACCACCCCGAAGCCCATCCCGTGGCTCGTCGCCGCGATCACGGCCTGCACGCTCTCGACCGCCAGCGCCGGCTCGAGCCGCGGCGGCACCCGGCCGAAGTGGTGGCGGAACCACCCGCGCACCGCCGGCGCGCTCGCGTGGTAGTCGACGAAGCGCTGCCCCGACAGCCGCGCGAACGCCCGGCTGCCCGCCAGCGTCGCCGCCTCGTGGCCCGCCGCCGCCACCAGCACCAGCGCCTCCTCCATCACCTCGGCCACCTCGAAGCCGGCCAGCCGGCGCTCCGCCGAACCTGGCCCTTCAAACAGGTCCGCGAACCCCAGGTCGAGGCGACCCTCCTCCAGCAGCGGCACGATCTCCGACGGGTGCCCCAGGCGCAGCGAGAAGCGCACCCCCGGGTGGACGCGGGCGAACCCCGCCAGCACCTCCGGCAGGCGGTGCGCCCCGAACTCGACCGGCGCCCCGATCTGCAGCGTCCCCGCCAGCTCGTGGCGGGCGCGGTGGATCTGACCCACCCGCTCCTGCAGCCCGGCGACGAACGGCGCCACCACGGCGAACAGCGCCTCGCCTGCCGCCGTCGGCACCACCGCCCGGTGGCGGCGGACGAACAGCTGCGCCTTCAGCTCGTCCTCGAGCTTGGCCAGGCTCTGGCTCACCGCCGACTGCGTCACGTGCAGCGCCGCCGCGGCCGCGCTGACGCTGCGCGCCTCGTGGACGTGGAAGAACACCCGCAGGCGGTTGAAGTCCGGCAGCATTAGCCACACTTATACCATCGGCGAGAAACTCGAACGTGACTCATGCGTCGCCCTCCCGCATCTTCGCCGGCAGGAGCGTGTCCATGACCACCACCTCGAGAGACATCAGCGACGAGACCCTGGCCCCGCGCGGGCGCGACAAGATCGACTGGGCCGAGCGGGCCATGCCCGTGCTGGCCGCCGTGCGCGAGCGGTTCGCCCGCGAGCGCCCGCTCGCCGGCGTGCGCGTCGCCGCCTGCCTGCACGTCACCGCCGAGACCGCCGCGCTCGTGCGCACCCTGCAGGCGGGCGGCGCCGACCTGCGCCTGTGCGCCAGCAACCCGCTCAGCACCCAGGACGACGTCGCCGCCTCGCTGGCCGTGCACGACGGCATCGGCGTGTTCGCGCGCGCCGGCGAGGACCGGCCGACCTACTTCGCCCACCTCGCCGCCGCGCTGGCTCACCGGCCGCAGCTCGTCATGGACGACGGCGCCGATCTGGCCACCCTCGTCCACACCAGTCACGCCGCGCTCGGCGACGCGATCGTCGGCGGCACCGAGGAGACCACCAGCGGCGTCACCCGCCTGCGCGCCATGGCCCGCGACGGCGCCCTGCGCTACCCCGTGATCGCCGTCAACGACGCCGTCACCAAGCACATGTTCGACAACCGCTACGGCACCGGCCAGAGCACCATCGACGGCATCCTGCGCGCCACCAACCGCCTGCTCGCCGGCGCGTGCTTCGTCGTCTGCGGCTACGGCTGGTGCGGCCGCGGCCTGGCCGCGCGCGCGGCCGGCATGGGCGCCCGCGTCATCGTCACCGAGGTCGACCCGCTGCGCGCTCTCGAGGCCACCATGGACGGCTACCAGGTGCTGCCGATCGCCCGCGCCGCCGCCGTCGGCGACTTCTTCTGCACCGTCGCCGGCAACCGCGGCGTGATCGGCGGCCCCGAGTTCGCCCTCATGAAGGACGGCGCCGTGGTGGCGAACGCCGGCCACTTCGACGTCGAGCTCGACCTCGCCGCCCTCGCCGCCCTCGCCCCGCAGCGCCGGCGGATCCGCCCCGCCCTCGACGAGTTCGTGCGCCCCGACGGCCGCCGGATCTACCTCCTCGCCGAAGGTCGCCTCGTCAACCTCGCCGCCGCCGAGGGCCACCCCGCCGCGGTCATGGACCTCAGCTTCGCCGACCAGGCGCTCGCCGCCGAGTTCGTGCTCGCCTCCGGTCGCGAGCTCGCCGCCGACGTCCACACCCTGCCGCGCGCCCTCGACGAGGAGGTCGCGCGCCTCAAGCTGCACGCGCTCGGGGTCGAGATCGACGTCCTGAGCCGCGAGCAGCGCGACTACCTCGGCGGCTGGCGAGCCGGCACCTGAGCGCTGCGCGTCACCATCAGCGGCCCCGGGCGATGCTCGTTCGAGCAAACAAGAAAGGCGCGGCCTGTTCGCCGATGATTCGCAGAGCGCCGGGTCACGCCATCAACGCCGGCACCGCCACGTGCAGCACGAGGTCGGCTGCGAAGTGCATCACGATGGCGTGCTCGAGCCCGTGGCGCACGTAGGCCGCGCCGAACAGCGCGGCCAGGACAGCATTCAGCACGAGCGTGCGCGCCACCACCAGGGCGGTCAGCGGCCACACCTGCGCAGCCGCGGGCAGGTGCAGCGCGCCGAACAGCAGCGCGGAGCCGGCGATCCCGACGACGAGCGCCGCTCGCCGCCCGAGCCAGCGCGCCGTCATCCACGCGAGCACCGTCGCCATGCCCAGGCGGGTCATCACCTCCTCGGCGATGCCGCCGTAGAAGCTGGCCCAAAGGCCATCCCAGGGCGACGGCCGCGGCAGGACCCCGGCGAGCGGCGGCGGCATCGACGACGTGAACGCCAGGTCGATCACCACCGCCACCGACCCGGCGCCCAGACCGTACAGCACCATCCACCCGAGCGAGCGCGGCAACGCCGGCCGTTCGCCGCGCAACCGCGCCTCGAGCCATGGACTGCCGACCCCGAGCTGCCGCCCCGCCGCCGTGCCGGCCCAGGCCAGCAGGAACGCCTGCAGCCCGGCCTGGACCACGAACACGGCCGTGATGACAGGCACCGGCATCGACGGCGTCTCCGGCAGCAACGTCAGGACGTAGGGCACGACCGCGACTGCCGCGAGCGCCGACAGAGCGGCCCACACCAGCGCCAAACGCCAGGCAGGCGGCCGATTCGGGTCGACGAATGTTCTCATGTTTGATAACATTGCCGCGCGTGGCGAAGAACGCAAGCAAAAACCGGCCGCCGAAAGGCCCCGCCAGCGCGCGGGAGCGCGCCGACGTGCTGCTCCACCCGCTCCGGCTGCGGATCGTCGAGACGGTGGCGGCCGCGGCCCGGCCGGTGACTGCGGCGGCCCTGCTCGGCGAGCTGCCCGACGTCGCCCCTGCGACCCTCTACCGTCACCTCAACCTGCTGGCGCGCTCGGGCGTGCTGCGGGTGGTCGGCGAGCAGCCCAAACGCGGCGGAGTCGAGCGGAGCTACGCGCTTCACGAGGCGGCCGCCCACCTGGACGAGGCGGCCGCCCGCGCGCTCACGCCCGGCGATCACACCCGCGGCTTCGCGGCCTTCACGGCCCACCTGCTCGACGCGTGGGGCCGGTACATCCAGCACGCCGCGGCGTCGGGCTCCGTCGATCTCGCGGCGGACGGCGCCGGCTTTCGCTCCGCCTTGCTGCACCTCGACGACGTCGAATTCCGCGAGTTGGTCGCGGCGCTCCAGACGACCTTGCGGCCGTTTTCGAACGAGGCCCCGCGCCCGGCCGACGCGCCCGCCTGTGGTCGACGATCGTCTTCCCGTTCGAGCGCTGACGCTTGGTAGGGACACGCAGGCGACTCGGGCGACCGCCCTATGATCATAGCGACCGAGCGCGCGCGGGACTCTTCCCAATCCGGCTCGAGCTCGTACCCGCAGCATCGAGAAGCTCGTCGCCGAGCACCTCGAAGCCTGCGGGCCGCTCATCTCCGACAGGCACGAATCCCCGCGCACCACGCCGTCGAACGCGCGGCCCTCACGGCAAGTTCGCCGCCGCCGGCGTCGGCTTCTTCGTGAACTTCCAGTCGCTCGCGGCGTTGTTGCTGTCCTGCCCGTTGGGCAGCCGCGCCAGCGAGCCCGCGGACGCGGCGTCGTCGATCACGTTGCCCGGCAGCGGCGTCCCCTCGACCAGGCTCACCGTCCCGATCCCCGCGATGTTGACCGCCGTGATCGGCCCGTCGTACGACAGCGCGTCGACCAGCTTCTTCGCGCTCTTGTCGACGAGCGCGATCCCGTCGGGGCTGGTGCCGCCGTTCTGCACGATGCCGCTCGTGATCGTCACCTTGAGCGCCGGCGCCGGCACGACGAAGTTGGCGTGCGCGAGCACCAGGTACTGCCCCGCGGCGAGGGTCCCGGCGAGGTTGATGGTCGCGTAGGTCGAGTTGTTCGCCCCGTTGACGAGCACCACCGCGTGGTTGCTCAGGTCGATCGGCGCGCCCGACGTGTTGAGCAGCTCGATGAACTCCGCGGTGTCGTTGCCCGGCTGGTCGTAGTCGACCTCGTTGATGACGAGGCCGACCGTCCCGCACGGCGCGCAGTCCGGACCGCCGCAATCGACGCCCGTCTCGCCGCCGTTCTTGACCCCGTCGTCGCAGCTCGCCCCCACGCAGATCCCGCCCGTACAGTCGTCGCCCACGCAGTCGCCGTCGACCTCGCAGGCGAGCCCGTCGTCGCAGGGATCGCAGTGCTGGCCGCCGCAGTCGACATCCGTCTCGTCGCCGTTCTTCGCCCCGTCGTTGCACAGCGGGATGGCGCACAGGCCTCCGTCGCACACCCCGCTCTTGCAGTCGTCCGCGACCTCGCAGCCGAGCGCGTCGCCGCACGGCTCGCACTCGGGTCCGCCGCAGTCTACCGCCGTCTCCTCGCCGTTCTCCACGTCGTCGTCGCACGCCGGCGCCGCGCACGAGCCGCCGACGCAGCTCTGCGACGCGCAGTCGACCGCCTCCGCGCAGGCCTGCGACTCGCCGCAGGCCGGGCAGTCGGCCCCGCCGCAGTCGACGTCCGTCTCGCTCCCGTTGTGGACCGCGTCGTCGCAGGTCGCCGCCGGCGGCCCGCAGACCGCGTCCACGCAGCTCATCCCCGCGCAGTCGGTGTCGGCGACGCAGGCCGAGCCGTCGACGCACCCCGGACAGGCCGGGCCGCCGCAATCGACGTCCGTCTCGCTCCCGTTCTGCTCGCCGTCCTCGCACGATTCGGCGGCCCCGCTGCTCGTCCCGGTCGTGGTGCTCGCGTCCGTCGACGTCGACGTCGTCGTGTTCGTCTCCGACTCGTCGGTCGCGCTCCCGGTGGTCGCGTCCGTCGTGGGCTCCGCGGTGGTGGTCGGCTCGCCCGACGTCGTCGACGTGGTGGTCTGCGTCGCCCCGACCGAGGTGATCATCGGCGCCGTCGAGAGACCCTCGGTCGGCTCCTGCGCGTCGTTGTTGCAGGCCGGAAGAGGAGGAAGAGAGCAGCGAGGCGCCGTGTACCCGTCGACATGCGCGCGAGCCTATAGAAGCCGCGCGCCGGCGTCCAAGCGCCCGCGCCGGTCCGCGACGTCGAGACCGCCGCGTGACGCCGCCGTAACTGTCCGGCGCCTCGCGTCGTCGACCCGTCGCAATGTGCATTGCGTGCGCCGTCCCGCGGCGTCCCCCTCGCCGGACCGCGGCGCCTGCAGCCGCGGACCAGCCCGACGTCGTCCGCATTCTCTGCACATTCCGCCGCTCAGATCCACGGCGGGTTGACGCGACAGCCGCCGCAGATCCGGTGCTCGCCGCGGCGGTCGTGCAGGTGTTGCCGGCGCAGCGCCGTGTAGCCCGGCCCGTGGTAGATCTGGCGCAGACTCTGCACATTCGTGTCGCCGAGGATCAGCTGGCGCAACGCCGCGTCCTCGCAGCACGGCGACACGCGGCCGTCGGCGTACACGTACATCTTGTGCCACGGCGCCGGGCACGGCATCTGCGACTGCGAATCGTCCATCACCCGCAGACGCCCGCGCACCGGCCCCGCGCGGTCGGTCTTCTTGAGCTCGCCGAGCCAGTCGGTGCGGTCGGCGATGCTCACGCGATCGACCCGCGGACGCCAGTAGCGCACGAACTCCGGCACCTCGTGGACGTTCTCGGCCAGGGTCACGCACGACACCGTCACCTTCGGCACCGCGCCCTCGTGGGCCCGGCGCAGCGCGAGGAACCGCTCGATGTTGGCGTACACCCGGTCGCGCGACAGCGGCGGCATCACGGCCTCGTAGACCGACTTCGACAGGCCGTTGACGCTGAAGTTGACCTCCGTCCAGCCGCCGAGCTCGAGCATCGCCGCCGCCAGCTCGGGCGTCAGCATGCTCGCGTTCGAGAAGAAGTTGTACGTCATCCCGGCCATGCGCACGTACTGCAGCCGCTCGAGCCAGCGCTTGTCGACCATCGGCTCGCCGTAGATGCTGAGGCACACCGAGTCGACGCCCCACGCCGACGCCTCGTCGACCAGGCGGCGGAACAGGTCCATCGCCATCACGCCCACCATCTTGCGCTCGCTGTGGACGCACATCGAGCAGCGGGCGTTGCACGTCAGCACCGTCTCCAGCCACAGCTGCGGCCGCGCGCCGGCCTGCACCGCCGCCTCCGCCTGCGTCGCGCGCGTGCGGACGAACCGGCGGAACACCTGCGTCTGCTGCAGCCGCGGCGAGCGATAGACCCGCTTGGCCAGCGCCACCGCGGCGGGCGAGCGCGCCACCAGCCCCCGCGCCCGCGACAACAGCGTCCCCGGACTCGCCTCGTCGGTCATGACCTCGCCTCCTCGCTCCGGCCGCGAATACGGCCACATGTCTCATGAGACATCTGTGAAATCCTCCGCGACGCGCGCCGAGGTCCTCGCAGCGGACCGGCGCTCGCGTCTCCGATCGTTGCAGTGGCCGGGCCTCGCTACGTCCGTCTGCGCCGCCGCACGGCACCACCTGCCCGGCCACCGAACGGCGCCGCGTGGCCAGTTCGCGCGCCGTCCGTCTCGGCCGGGTCCGACCGCAAACGCTCGCATGGCCGCACCGCGGGCCGTCCGTCATCGCAGCGATGACGGACGCCGCACAGCCTCACCGGCAGGCCTCCAGCGCACGCCCTCACCGGCGGCCGCCGCACCCGCCGCCCGAGCGGCGAGGTCAGGCCTCGCTTCGCCTCACAGAGCCGGGCAATCCCGCGACACGTTCGGCGACGGCGCGCAGACCGCCTCGAACGTCACGCCGCTCGGCGGCGCCGTGTTGCGAATGAACTGGAACTCGAGGTTGAAGCCCTCGGCGACGCACTCCGCGGACATGTCGTCGCCGGAGCTCGGCGTCTGTCCGCCCTGATCGATCAGCTCCGCGAAGCACACCGTCGAGCCGGCGGGGACCGTCCAGACGTCGCCGAACGCCTCGCACTTCACCACCTCGACGCGGGTCTGGGCCGCGGCGTCGACCTCGAACACCTGGCAGTTCGGATCGAGCACGCTCGACGACGGATCGAGGTCGGCGACGCACAGCGGCATGCAGCCCGGCCGGATCTGGTCGGCGATCCGCGTGGCGATGGCCGCCAGCGCCGCGCTGTAGTCGCTGTCGCAGATCGAGAAGATGTCGCGGTTCTCGTCGACCGCGAACGCCTCGGCGACCTCGCGCTCGCGCACCGGCGGGACGGCGCCGAGGGACTCCGCGTCGATGCAGCCGTGGCCGATGCCGAAGTCGAGCTGGACCTGCGGGTCGGCGGCGTCCTCGTACACGAGCTCGCTATCGTGGGTCTCGTAGCCCGGCGGGACGCCGGCGATCATCATCATCCGCACCTCGGCGAACGAGTCGAACACCCGCTTCTGATCCTCGATCGCCTGCAGGAAATCGATGTAGTGCGACACCGGCTGCAGCACCGCGGCGTCGTCGCTCACGCCCGGGTTGCCCTGGATGTCGTGATTCTCGGCCGAGCAGCCGGCGTACAGCGGCCCCGGCCCCTCGCAGCGCACGCCCGCGTTCCAGCACACCGCGCTGGTCGGCGCCGGCGCGTCGGGGTCCTCCCAAAACACCTTGTTGTCGGTGAAGATCTCCTCGAAGCCGGGCGCCGGCGAGCAGTCGGTCTCGTCGCTGAAGAGCACCACCGACAGGCTCGCTTGCGGGCGCATGAAGCCGAAGTTGCTCGCCGAGCCGACGTCGCTCGTGCGCGCCAGCGCCGTGAACATCGACTCGAGGTGCGACTCGAAGCCGCAGCCCGTCACCCCCTGCGGCATGAAGCACTGCAGCGCCTGCGCCGGCGACACCCCGTCCGGCAGGTTGCTGATCTCGCTCTCACCCTGGACCTCGACCCACTTGCGCGGCGCGAGCTCGCCGTTCGACGCGTGCGTGGCCGTGGGCTTGATCGGCAGGTCGGCGTCGCCCAGCGCACACGCGGCGGTGCACGCCGCCGACACGTCGTCGAGGATCCCCGGCACCTCGAACTCGCCCGCGGCCACGCGCTCGAGGCAGCTCGTCAGCACCAGCTCGCCGCGCTCCGGCCCGGTGGCGTTTGCGCTGCAGCGCGGGTTGCCGCTGTCGGTGGTGGTGATGCCGATGCGGTAGTCGAGCCCGCCGAGCCCGCCGACGAACGCGGGCATCGCCGCCGCCAGCTTCGCCTGCCGGGTCGCCATCGACAGCGAGTTGTCGACCACGAACAGGATGTCGGCCTCGACGCTCGAGCCGATCGGCACCGTCGGCGCCGGCTCCGGCCCGCCCGACGTCCCTTCGGTGTCCGACGACGGATCTGTCGTCGTCGGCGGGTCCGTCGTCGGCGCCGTCGCCGTGCCGTCGGTCATCGGACCACCGGTCGCCGGGCCGTCCGTCGTCGTGCCGCTGTCGGTCTCGTCGCCGGGGTCCCGCTCGGTGCAGCCCGAGGCCACGACGAGCGCTGTCATAAAGCCGATACTACGCGCCAGGAAAAACCAAGGATAAGCCTGCATCCCTCCGTTATAGCGCACGTCCCCGGCCATCACCGGCCGGCGCCGCCGAGCGATCACACGACGCGGATGTCCGACACCCGCACGACACGTGGGGGACGCCCGCGACAGGTGCGTCGCAGTCGGGGCGGTCTCGCCCGGAACGAGTGACATGGCGGAACGGACATGTCCCTTACGCCACGTCGCCACGGACCGCCGTGACGCCGTTCAGCGCGAGCGGGCGAGGCGGAACCCCAGGTCGTCGACGCGAAACGTCGGGTGGCTGCGGCGGCGACACGACGCCCGCAGGCCGCGCGGCGTGTCGTTCCAGCCGCCGCCGCGGAACACCCGGTACGGCCCGTAGACCTTCGGATCGTAGACGTCCCAGCACCACTCCCAGGCGTTGCCGATCGTGTCGTAAAAACCCCAGGCGTTGGGCTCGCGGGTCGCCACGTCGTGCGGTGCGCCGCCCGAGTTGCCCCGGTGCCACGCGATCGCGTCGAGGTCGCCATAGCGCTCGCCGGTCGTCCCGGCCCGGCACGCGTGCTCCCACTCCGCCTCCGACGGCAGGCGGTAGCCGTCGGCCTCCCAGTCGCACGTCACGTCGCGCGCCTCGGGATCCTCGCCGAACGCGTAGCACGGCCGCAGCCCCGCCTGCAGCGACAGCGCGTTGCAGAACCGGATCACCTCGTTCCACGACACCTCGGTCACCGGCGTCCGCGGCCCCGCCGTCGACGGCGGCGCGACCCCGTGGACCGCCGCGTACAGCTCGCGCGTCACCGGCACCGCCGCCAGGCGGAACGGCGCCACCGCGACCTGCCAGTCGGTCCTGGTGCCCTCGTCGCGGAGCACCACGGTCGCCGCCGGCAGCGCGATCATGCGGGCCTCGAGTTCGTGGAGCAGCGTCTCGTCGGAGGTCGTCACGGCGATGCCTCCCTACCGACCCCACGGCTGGGTGTCAATGCGCCCTCGCGTCACGCACTCCGCCGCATCCCGCGCTCGCGGCCTCGCGCGAACCTCTCACCCCACCGGCTCGGTCACCGGTCCGCCCGCGTCGCCGCAGTGCCACTGGAAGTTGTCGACCAGCACGAAGCTGTCCCAGTTGACGTCGTCGAGGTCGAAGATCGCCAGCACCAGCTCGATGGTCTCGCCCGGCACCACGTCCGCGGTGGTCGTCAGCCACTTCGTGCCCGCGCTGTAGCGCATGCACGTGCCGGCGAACTCGGGCAGGTCGCCGCCGTCGTCGTACAGCTCGAGGAACGCCGCGTTGAGCGACAGCGCCTTGCCCTGCTGGTCGAACGAGATGTTGCCGGTCCAGTTCGTCGACTCGAGCCAGCCGATGAACATGTCGTTATACGGCTGGTCCTGCCAGATCGGGTACTCCTTGGTGAAGAACGCCAGGTCGAAGCTGAACGACTCCGCCCCCGCCGGCACCACCGCCGTGAAGCGCAGCTCTTGATAGTCGTACTTGAAGCCGCTCTGGTCGAACTGGTTCTTGATCGTCTTCGAGCAGTCGCCGGTGCCGACCTGCGACGGGTCGACCAGGCAGTCGCCCTGCACCGGCTGCTTCGTGATCGGCGGCGGGAACTTGGTCGTGTCCATCCCGTCGCCGGGCGTAAACCACGAGTTGCAGTGATACGCCACGTCGTCCTCGTCGGCCGGCGCGTCGTGCATCTCCCCCAGGTCGCCGGTGCTGAGCACCAGGAAGCTGCTGCCCTCGCGCGGCGTGAACGTGTCGGCCTGGCCCCACTGCGAGATGACCCGCAGCCCCGCCGGGTCGCCGTCGAAGCCGCCCGTGACCGTCAGCTCGCCCGGGCAGTTGAGGCCGATCGCCTGCAGCGGATCGCCGCCCTCCGCGTCGCAGGCCGCGTGCTGCTCCGCCGCGCACTCGCTCGGCCCGCCGAAGTCCGGCATGCCGACGTCGAGCGCCGGCCCGCCCGTCACGCTGCTCGTCGACGTCGGCGCCGCGGTGCTGTCCTCCCCGCTCGACGTGCTCGCCTCGCCGCTCGTCGGTTCACCGCTCGTCGGCGCCGCGGTCGTCGACGTGGGTGCGAGCGACGTCGCCCCCGTGACCCCCGTCGCGCTCGTGCCCGAGCCGCCCCCCTCGTCGCCGCACGCCGACGCCAGCACCGAGACCGTCACCAGACCAGGCCAAACCAAAGATCGCAGCATGCCGCAAACTATCACGCCGCCGCCAGCCGCCGCGCCTTTGCGCCCGCGCGACGGAGATGCCTCAAGTCACTGGTCCTCCGCTCGGGGCCCACGGCGACAGGGCCTGCTCGCCGCTCGCCGCGGTATCATGGCTCGGCGTGCCTGCCCCTTCTCGCCTGCGTCGGCGGCTCCTCCTCGGCCTCGCCCTCGTGCTCCTCGCGGCCGTCGTGTTCGCGGCCGGCTGGATCCTCCCGACCGCGACCGGCTACGTGGCCAAGAACGCCTGCTCCGCCGTGTTCGTCGCCGGCCGCGATCCGGACCGCATCGGCGAGGACCTCGCCCCCATGGGGTACGTGTCCTTCGCCGTCGATCGCGAGCAGCGGCGCGTCCACGCCAGCGTGCTCGGCCTCGCCGGGCGCACCGCCGTGTACCGTGACGGCCTCGGCTGCGCCCTCGCCATCGGCGTCGCGCCCGAGGCCCTGCAGGCGCAAACCCTCGCCGTCCAGCACGCCCCCGCCGGCGACGTCCCGTGGCCGGCCGGCGAGGGCGAGCGCCTCGCTGCCGATCCGCCCGCCCTCGACCGCCCCGCCCTCGACGCCGCCGTGGCCGCCGCCTTCAGCGAGCCGAACCCCGACTCCCTGCGACTCACCCGCGCCGTCGTCGTCGTCCACGGCGGTGCCATCGTCGCCGAGCGCTACGCCGACGGCTTCGATCGCGGCACGCGTCACCTCGGCTGGTCGATGTCGAAGAGCGTCACCAATGCCCTGATCGGCATCCTCGTCGGCCGCGGCCGCCTGACCCGCGACGCGCCCGCGCCCGTCCCCGCGTGGTCGGGCGACCCGCGCCGCGCGATCACCCTCGACCAGCTGCTGCGCATGAGCAGCGGCCTGCAGTTCGAGGAGCGCTACGGCCCGCTCGCCGACGCCACCCACATGCTGTTCGAGGTCGAGGACGCCGTCGCCGTCGCCCTCGCGCGCCCGCTCGCGCACGACCCCGACACCGTGTTCGCCTACTCCAGCGGCACCAGCAACATCCTCAGCTGGATCGTCCGCAACCAGTTCCCCGCGCTGGCCGACTACCACCGCTTCCCGCACGAGGCCCTGTTCGCGCCGATCGGCATGCGCTCGGCCGTGTTCGAGACCGACGCCAGCGGCACCTTCCTCGGCTCGTCGTTCGTCTACGCGACCGCGCGCGACTGGGCCCGCTTCGGCCTGCTCTACCTGCGGGACGGCGTGTGGGACGGCGCCCGGATCCTCCCCGAGGGCTGGGTCGAGTACAGCCGCACGCCCACCCGCACCGGCCCCGGCGACTACGCCGCTCACTTCTGGGCCAACGCCCCCGACCCCGCCGACCTGAGCAAGCGCCGCCTGCCCCACGTGCCCCCCGACGCCTACCAGGCCTCCGGCTTCCAGGGCCAGGCCGTCCTCGTCGTGCCCTCGCGCGACGCCGTGATCGTCCGCCTCGGCATGACCCACGAGCGCGCCGCCTGGGACCTCGACGACTTCGCCGCCGCCGTGCTCGCCGCCCTGCCGCCCGCCTGAGCGCCTGGCGCCTGCCCCTTTCGCCATGCTCTCGAGAGCATGTCTACAAGGACATGCCCGAATGAGCATGTCCTTGGCGCCATTCTCTTACGAACATGTCTCTTGGAGCATCGATCGCGTCGCCGGGCCGTCCCGCCGCGCGGGCCTCGGGCTCGGACCGCACGCTGGCGGCCGCAGCAGGAGCCCTGACGCAAGCAGCGCGCAGGAGCCCGCGAGCACGTCCGCCGTCCCCTGAGCGAACGTCGGCCCCCACGCGAGTCCCTCCGGTCGCCCGCGCCTCACGGCAGGTTGCGCTCCTGCTCGAGCTGCCAGCGGCCGTCGCGGCACCACAGCGCCTCGCTGTACCCGCCCGGCTCGCCCCACGACAGCACGCAATAGCCGTCCCCCGCGCGGCACGGAGCGCCTTTCTTCGGCATCGGCTCGCAGCGGCCGTCGTCCGCGCGCCGATGCGGCGGCGGCACCTCATCCTTCGCGGCATCCGCCGGTCTCGTCGCGCCCGCGGGTTCCTCCGGCTTCTCGGCCCCGGCCTCCCCGGCGCTCCCCTCTGCGGCAACGACCGCGCTCTCCGGCTTCTCTCGCGCTGCCGCTGCCCCCGTCGGATCGCTCGCCGTCCCCGGCGACGCGCTCGGCGGCTCGCCGCGCACGCAGCCGCACAGCAACGCGCCCGCGATCACGCTCGCCCGCCTCACAGGTCCTCCAGGGCCGCGCTCGTGCACTCCGGCGGCGCGGTCACCGGGTTGCAGCGGGCCGGGTTGCCGTCGGGGAAGTCCAAAAGTAGGTCTTGCCGTCGGCCGGCGCCGGGAAGTCGTCCTTGAGCATGTGGATCCCGGCCGCCTTGGCCGCCTCCGCCTTCGCCTCGCAGTCGGCGTCGGCCTCGCCCGCGCCGCACACGTTGGTGGCGATCAGCATCCTCCCCGCGTGGGCCTGCGCGATCGCCTCGTCCTCGTCGATCCCGAGCTTCGCTATCGCCGCCCACGGCGCCGAGAACTGGCCCGGCGCCGCCCGGGCGAACATCGCCCGCCCGGCCAGCGACGTGTACCCGGCCGTGTAATCGTCCGCGTGCCCCTCCTCGACGTTGAGCAGCACCATCAGGATCTGCCCGCGCAGCTGCGCCAGCGTCGGCCAGCCGTCGGCCTCGAGGGCCGCGCGCACGCTCGGGTGGCCGGCCTGCAGGTCGTCCGGCGTGAACAGCTGCTCGGGCGGCAGCACCTCGCGAATCGTGTCGTCGAGCGCGTCGAGGTCGGACGCCCCGATCGGCAGCCCGCCGGTCGAGTCCTTGATCTCGATCCAAATCACGATCGGCAGGTGCTGCGGGTGCGCCAGCGACCAGTCGCGCACCAGGCCCAGGCACTCGGGCACGTCGGTGCAGGTCGCCGACGAGTCGATCACGGTGATGTGATAGACCTCGAACTCGCTGACGCCCTTGTGGACGTCGAGCTCGAACGCCCGCACGCCCTGCTCGCCGAGCTGCACGTCGAGCGGCGCGTGGCTGTACTCGTGGCTCGCGTCGAACGGCAGCAGCGGCTCGACGTGATAGCTGTTGTGCGTCCCCTTGACCTGCACGTGCTGCAGCGTCAGCACCTCGTCGACGGGCCCACCGGTCGTGTCGGTCTCGCCGTCGGTCGTGTCACCGGTGGTCGTCGTCGACGTCGTCGACGTCGTCGACGTCTCCGCCTCGGTGGTCGAGCTCGAAGCCTCCGACGTCGACGAGGTCGAGCCGGTGGTCGTCGTCTCCCCGCCGGACCCTGAGCCGGACGTCGGCACCGCGGTGGTCGTCGGCGCCTCGCCCGTCGTGGTCGTGCTCGTGCTCGTGCCCGTGCCCGTGCTCGTGCTCGTCGAGGCGCCGGTCTCGCTCGCCGCCCCGCCGGGGTCCGGATCGCCGCACGCCGTCATCGCCAGCGCCCCCCACCACACCCCGCGTATCAGCCCGTTCGCGCGCATGCGAGCATCCTCGCACGCGCACCGCGTCGCTGTCACGTCCCCGCCGCGCGTGCCATCCTCGGGCGCCGGCCGCATGACCCCGCAGCCTTTCCCCGCCGTCCGCGAATTCGTCCGCGACCGCGACCCGGCCTACTTCGGTCGCTATCGCCTGTGGTTCCAGCAGGTCGCGCCCTGGTGCGACGACTACCGCGCCCTGATCCCCGTGCGCCCCGGGGCCGCCGCCGAGCTCGACGCCGCCATCGAGGCCCTGCCCGCGCAGCACTGGCCGCTGCAGCGCATCAACCGTGACGATCACGCGTGGGGCTGGTCCCTCGATCGCGGCGAGCCCGGCCAGGACCTGCTCTCGCTCGAGCAGCTCGCGGACGTCTGCTACATCGACGCCCGCAACCTGCGCTGGGCGCTCGATCGCCTGGCCGTCTTCCTCGAAGACGTGCGCCTGTTCGTGCGCTCGACCGGCGACGCCGACGACCGCTGGCTCGACGAGTACACCCTCGCCGAGGGCTGCGCCGAGGTCCGGCGCTGGCACTGCCCCGAGCCCGGCTGGCCGGGCGTGTTCGCGGTCTACGAGGCCCTCGTGCGCGAGCGCCCGGACGACCGCGAGCTGCGCCGCTTCGTCGCCTTCGCCCACCGCGAGCGAGCCGCCCACGGCGGCAACGCCGGTCAGGCCCGCGAGCACCTCGCCCGCGCCGCCGCGCTCGACGAGCCATGACCCAATCGACATGCTCTTGAAAACATGCCCCTACGGGCATGCTCTTCAAGACATGTCCTCGGGTTCACGCCCGCCGCGCGCGCGAGCGCCAGATCACCGCGTCGACGATGTAGTGGTGGAAGTTGACCGTCTGGTGGCAGACGAGCACGAACGGCAGGACCTCCCAGGACATCCGCCCCGTCGCCTGGCCGAGCGCGAAGTAGAAGCCCGACGACAGCGCCAGGCACACCAGCGCGTAGCGCAGCGCCTGCTCGGGCTGGCACAGGCGCGACAGGAACGGCCGCCGCGGATCGATCCCGCCGCGGAACCGGCGGGCGTTCATCGCCCACACGAACAGCAGGTACTGCGCGTTGTGCCAGATGTTGATGAACAGCCAGCCGAGCGTGATCTCGCGGACCACCAGGTAGCTGACCGCCGTGATCACCACGTGCGAAAGCACGAACAGCGCGTGTCCCGTGCTGCGCGGGCGCCCCGCGGCCAGCGCTCGCAGGTGCCGCATGGTCCACAGCCCCAGCGCCGCGAGGGCCAGCGCCCCGGCCACCACCACCAGCGACTTCGGCACCGAAGGCAGCCAGATCGGCCCGCCGTAGAACTCCGCCGGCTGCTGGTGCGCGCGGTGCAGCAGGCCCCACAGCGGCCAGGCGAACACCACCACGTCGCTGAGGCGATCGCCGGCCGGATCGATGCCCGCGCTGCGGTGGTAGGCGCGGGCGATCCCGTAGCTCTGCCGGGTGTAGTGCCACGACTGCCAGAAGAAGTAGATCGTGTTGAGCGCCAGCACCCCGCCGAGCGCCACCGCCCCGGCCGTGGCCGCGAACACCAGCGGCGGCAGCCCGAACAGCAGGAACGCGTGGGCCCGCGCGCCCTCGCGGTCGAACGCGATCCGCGTGAACGTCGACAGCGCGTGCGGGTAGGCCAGCAGCCAGAAATCGACCGCGATGACCGCGGCGAACAGCGCCGGCGAGGCGCACCCGGCCGCGCCGAGCACCAGCGCCAGCGCCAGCACGCCGACGATCAGCGACAGATCGAAGCGCGGCCCGCGGAGCCAGTCGATGGGCCCCGCGACAGCCGGCGCGGACTCGACGACCGCCACGTCCTCACCCCTCGCGGACCACGCCTAGGTCGGCGGCGGCGGCAGGGCCGCGGCCGCGGCTCGGGCTGCGGATCGGGGACCTTCGGCTGCGGCTCCGGCTCCGGCTGCGGCTGCGGCTCCGGCTGCGGCGGCAGTTTCACGTCGGGCGGCGGCGGCGCGTACGGCTGATTGCCCGGCGTCTGCGGCGGCGTCGGCTGCTTCGGCGCCGCCTCCTTGTCGCCGGTCTTGGGTGCCGGCGCCGCGCCGGTACAACCGGCCGCCGCCACCGCGCCGAGCGACAGCCACGCGGCCGTCAACGTGACCACGAGCGGCGCGCGACGGGTCGGAGGAGCAGAGGAGCGCGGGCGGGGCGGCTTCGACATGCACCCACGCTACCACGCCGCCGCGCCGGGCCACACCCGACGCGCACGCGAGTGGAGGCGAGCGGAGAGCGATCACGCGAACCACTCCGGCCCGCGCGCGCGAGCCGAGCGTCGCCCGGGACCGCCCGCACGCACCCCTATCCCCTGCCTCGCGCGCGCAGGCGCTCGGCTCGCCGCCGGCTGTTCATGTCCCTGAGAACATGTGCCATGCGACATGCTCTTTCCGCCATGCCCGAAAGAACATGCACTTCACCACATGCCCTTTCGGGCATGTTCCCGCGATCAACCTCCGCCGCTCAGGTCACCGGCGGCGGGTGCAGGTCTACAGGCTCCGGCGGCGGGTCCGTCACCTTCACCGGCTCCGGCTCCGGCTTCGGCGCCGGCTCGCCGTCGGGGTCCTGCGCCGGCTTCGGCTCGGCCGCCTGGATCGGCTTGCTGGTGCCGGTCTGGGCGCAGCTCTCGAGGCCGAGGAGCGCGGCGCCGCCGAGGAGGACCATCACGGCGGCCGCGGCGACACCCCGCGAGGCCAGCCGCTGCATCGAGTCGGGCGTGGGCATGTTCCTCAGGCTAACACGCCCGCCGCCCGCGGGGGCGCGCGCCGGGCGACCCGCAGCGCCGCGCGATCCCGGGCGCAAAGCCCGATCTGCGGGGGGCCTCCTGCCCGGGCCCGGGCCCGCGTATAGTGTCCCGCCTCGATGCTCCTGTCCGAGCTCAACTCGCGCGTCACGGCCCAGGTCCGCATGCTCGCGGCCGGACTCGCGCTCGACCCGGCGACCCTCGCCGTGCGCCACCTGCCGGAGCGAGGCGACCCCGCGCGGGCCTCCTTCTCGATCGCCGACGCCGGCGCCCGCTACGACCTCGAGCTCGCCGGCGACCTCGCCGGCCAGGCGGCCCTGCGCCGCTGGCACGACCTCGGTCCTGCCCTGGCCGCCCGCTACCACGCGCCGCGGATCCTCGGCTGGCTCGAGATCGTCGACACTCCGTTCGCCGGCCTCCTGCTCGAGCACGTCGACGGCGTCGTCGTGCGCGACCTGTCCGAAGCGCCAGATCTGGCTCGCGCCCTCACCACCCTCGTCGGCCGCCTGCACGCCGACCGCGACCTCGCCGCGCGCCTGCCCGGGCCGTCGCACACCTGCTGCGACGCCTACCTCGCCGGGCACTTCGCCCGCTGCACCGCCGTCTTGCGGTCCGCTCGCGCCGCGCTCCCGCCGTTCGTCGAGCCCGCCACCCTCGCCTGGCTCGCCGGCGAGGTCGACCGCGTCACCGCCCTCGTGCGCTCCTCGCCGTCGTTCGCCGTGCCCGCCGACCTCCCGGTCCACGGCGCCTTGCTGCGGGCCGGCAACCTGCGGGTCACCGCCGCGGGCGCCTGGTACGTGCTCGGCTGGGACGCGCTGCGCCTCGGCGACCCCGCGCTCGACCTCGCCGCCTTGCCGCCCGTCACTTCCACCATCGATCCGAGCGCCGACACCATGCAGGCCACCCGATCGATCCGCGAGCCGTGGCTGTCCCAGCGGATCGCCCTCCTGCGCCGCGCTCGCGCCCTCGCCGGCGCCATCGAGCCGCTGTCCGACTGGCTCGCCGCCGCCGGCTGGGCCGACCAGCGCGAGCGCGCCCAGGCCCGGGGCCAGCGCGCGCACGAGTCGGCGCTGGCGTCGTACCGCCAGGACCACGCGTGAGCCGGCCGCGCCCCGCCCCGCCGCCCGCCAGCGACCTGCCCGCGATCGACAGCCTGCGCTGCTTCGTCGCCGCCGCCGAGCACCTGAACTTCAGGACAGCCGCGCGCGCCCTCGCCCTGACCCCTGCCGCCGTCGGCCAGCGGATCCGCCTGCTCGAGGAGCAGCTCGGCGCGACCCTGTTCGTCCGCACCACCCGCTCCGTGCGGCTCACCGACGCCGGCCTGTCGCTGCTGCCGCGCGCGCGCCTGCCTGGGCGAGGCGGCCGCCTGCGTCCGCGTCGTCCGCGGCGAGGACGACCCGCCGCCGATCGAGCTCACCCTCGGCACCCGCTTCGAGCTCGGCATGTCGTGGATCGTGCCCGCCCTGCCGCGCCTGCGCGCCGCCCTCCCGCGGCTCACCATGCACCTGTTCTTCGGGTCGGGTCAGGAGATCGTCGACCGCCTGCGCAGCGGCCTCGTCGACTGCGCCGTCACCTCGGCGCGCGTCGACGACAGCCGCCTGCTCGCCGAGCGCCTGCACGAGGAGCGCTACGCCTTCGTCGCCGCGCCCGAGCTGCTCGACCGGCTCCCGCTCGCGCGCCCCGAGGACGTCCCGCGCCACGTCCTGCTCGACATCGACGCCCGCCTCCCCCTCTTCAACTACTTCAGCGGCGCCCCCGCGGCCCCGGCCCTGCCCCGCTTCGGCGGCCACCGCTGGCTCGGCCTCGGCGCCGCCGTCAAGGTCCAGGTGCTCGCCGGCGAGGGCGTCGCGGTCCTGCCCCTCTACATGATCGAGGCCGAGCTGCAAGCCGGTCGCCTGCGCCGCGTCTTCCCCGGCGTCGCCCTCCTGCTCGACTACTTCCGCCTCCTCTACCGCGACCACGACCCGCGCCAGGCCGCCTACCGCGCCCTCGCAGCCGAGCTCGCCCGCGCCCCGATCGCCTGAGGCCGGGCCGTGGAGGCCGCCGCGAATGTCCCCGAGGACATGCCCGAAAGCGCATGTCCTGAAGGACCCTGCGCCTCCGCTCGCCCGCGCGGCTGGAGGTCGCGAATGCCACCAACGACGCGCGCTGCGCCGTCAGCGGCCTCGTCGCTGCACATGTCTCTCGGAGCATGCCCGAACGAGCATGCCCCGAGTCCCTGACGACGCCCGCGCGAGCGGCCCCCCGCACGTCATCGCCCTGGCCCACATCCCGGCCGCCAGCGGGCGTGGCCGGCCGCGCCGCTGCGCATGACCAGAAGGACATGTTCACGAGAACATGTTCCGAGCCCATGCCACATCGTTCCGGCCCCACGATCCGGTCGCCTGCGTCGCCCGCTGGCCGTCAGCCGCCTCGCCGCTACACATGACTCTTGGGACATGCTCGAACACCCATGCCCCCAGTCCGCGTCACGACGCCCGCGCGAGCGGTCGCCCGCCCCTCATCGCTCCGGCCCACGTCCCGGTCGCCTGCGCCGCGCGCCAGGCCGACAGTGCCGGCAGCCCCGACGCTTGCAGCCCGGGCACGATCACCTCCTGGACCGTGGCGAAGAACAGCCGGCGCGCCGCGTGCCCGTCGCACACCCCGATCGCCTCGGCCGCGGCCGACGGGCTCGCCCGCGCCGGCAAGTGCGACAGCTCGTGCGTCGCCAGCTCGTCGAGCGCGATCACCAGATAATCGCCGAGCCGCTCGCGCAGCGTCGGTGACAGCGACGGCGCCAGCTCCTCGAGCAGCCGCCAGCCGAACCGCGCGTGCCCGACCTCGTCGGCCAGGATCTCCGCCAGCAGCCGCTGCAGCGCCGGCGGCCCCGCCGAGCGGCGCTCCGCGTCGATCAGCGCCACCGCCACGGTCTCGCTCAAACACGACACGCTGATCACGTTGCGCAGCACCGCCTCGAGCGGGTCCGCGTCCTCGTGCTCGGGCACCGCCGGCAGCGACGGCAGCGCGACCACCGGCTCGCCCCCGAGCACCTCGACCACCGCCGCGCAGCGATCGGCGTGGCGCCACTCCTCCGCCACCATCGCCGCCACTCGCGCCTGCCGATCGCCGCGGATCCCCGCGCGCCCAGCTGCTGCGCCAGCGCCGAGAACACGCGCGCCGACACGTGCTCGTTCAGCATGCGCCCGCGCCACGTCAGGATCGCCGCCGTCCGCTCGACCTCGTCGAGCCGCGCGAGCGTGCGCGCGTCGAGGCGCAGCTCGGCGCGATCGGCCGCCCCGCGCAGATCGAGGCTGCTCATACCCACCTCCCGCGGGCCGCGCGAGCCCGCTGCAGCCGCTCGTGCAGCGCGGCCGGCGGCGCCGGCGGTCCCCACGGCGTGCATTGCGGCGACGGCTCCCACATCTGCCGCTCGCAGCAGACCCAGTCGATCTCGCCCGTGCGCGTGTCCATGCAATCGTCGAGCCCTCCCGAGCTGCTGCCCGTGTCCGTGCCCGGCTCGCCGTCCGTCGTCTCGCCCGTCTCGGTGTCGCCCGCGGTCGTCGACGACGTCGTGCTCGCGAACGTCGTCGCGTCGGTCAGCAGCGTGCCCTCGCCGGTGGTCGACGTGCTCGCCTCGCCCGTGCTCGTCGTGCCCGTGCTCGCCTCACCCGTCGTCAGCGCCTCGCCCGTCCCGGTCGCCCCGTCGGTCTCGCCCGCGCTGCTGCTCGTCGTCGCCAGCGTCGTCGCCTCCGCCGCGGTCGATCCGGTCGACCCGTCGCTCGAGCCCGCCGTCTCGCCCTCGTTCGGCCCCGGCCCGCACGCGCCCACCAGCGTCAACATCAGCCCGAACCGCAGCCGCGGCCGCCCCACCAGCCCCGCAGCGGCCGCCAGGGCGCGCTCGTGATGAGATGTCTTAAGAGCCATATCAAAGAACCCTCCCAGCTCGACGATGCCGCAGTCGCCGGGCATGCGGAAGCGATCTTGCGTTGGCTGCGCTGTCAACGGCCGGTTTACAATCGCAACGCGCCGACCGCCGTGGCGAACGCGAGCGGCGAGCCTCGGCGACATCGAGTGGATGCACGCCTGCGCCATCGAAGCGGGCGTCACGCTCGCCACGCCATGCCCCGCGTCAGTCCCCGTCAATCGGTCGACAGGCTGACCTGCACGATCATCAGGCGGGTCCCGGCGGCCACGAACAGCGCCACGCCGTGGTCGCCCCAATCGTCGGCCAGGTCCTCGCGCGCCAGCACTGCGGCGTGGGCATCAGTGACATCACCGACCCGCTCGCGCACGCACACCGCCCACGGCTCGCGCAACACCGGCAGCATCCACTCGGGCACGTCGTCCTGGCGCACGTACGGGCGATGGCGGCGGAAGAACAGCCAGCAGTCGAGGAACTCGTCGAGCGCCTCGGACGGCGCGGTCCACCTCAGCCCGAGCGGGCCGTCCGGCAGGTGCGGATAGATCGCGCGCAGCATCTCCCGGACCCGGACGTCGTCGCCCGCGATGGTCCCGCGGGCCGGCCGCGCGTCCTCGGCGAAGCGAAAGAAGTACCCGCCGTGAAGCCAGCGGCTCTGCAGGGCCGAGCTGAAGCTGGCGAACAGCGCCCGTCGCAACGCGCGTCCCGTCAGACCTGCCGGAGGGCTCGACCAGTACAGCCACAGCTCCTCGATCCCGGGCAGGTCCGGCTCGGCGTGGTCGTCGTCGCTGGACGTCTCGACGCGCAGCATCGCAGCCTGTCCCTTCTACCACGCTCACCGCGACAGCAGCGGGCAGCAGCGCGCGACGGCAGCGGCCGATCGCCTCGCAGGTCTCGCGCACGCGGCCGGTCGTGGGCTTCGGACCTCATGCGCTCGCCTTCGGCGGCAGCGAGCTCGACGGGTCGTCCGCACGCTCGCGTCGCGGCGAGCGACATGCGACTCGCATCGCGCATTTCGTCCTGGTCGGATCCCCGAGACGCGTCGCTGCGACACCTCGCGCGACGCGCGACGCGATCGACGTCTCGCAACTCCCCATCGCCCGCGTCAGCGCCGTATCCTGGGCGCCCTGAAAGTAATCCCATGCACATTCATCGCACTCTGATCCTCTCCGTCGCCCTCGCGGCCGCCTGCGGCGACGATTCGGTCGTCGTGACCGACAGCGACGGCCAGACCTCCTCGACCGGCGCGACGACGACCGGCACCACCACCGGTGACGACACGCCGACCGAGCCCGGCACCACCACCTCCACGACCGGAGTGACCGGCACCACCTCGACCGTGACCACCGACCCGACCACCGGGCAGGTTTCGGCGACCACCGACGACACGACGACCACCACCACCACTGGCGAGACGACGTCGACGACCAGCGAGACCACCACCACCACGACGACCGAGAGCACCACCACCGATACCTCGACCACCACCGGCGACACCACCACCACCGGTGACACCACCACCACGAGCACCACCACCGACACCACCACCACCACCGGCACGAGCACCACCACCGGCGAGACCTCGACCACCGGCGACACCGGCGAGCCTGTCGAGGAGGGCCTCGGCTACGCCGGCATGTCCGGCAACAACTCGCTCGTGATCTTCGACCCCCAGACCAAGCAGGTCGTCGGCGCTCCGGTCAGCCTGCTGCCGCACGCCAGCTACCCCTACGACGCGGTGATCAAGCCCGACGGCTCGGAGGTGGGTCGTCGGCGCCGTGGGCGACGGCGTCAAAGTCCTCGACACCACGACCGGCCTGATCGCGCAGGAGATCAGCCTGACCGGCGTGGGCGAGTACGCGGTCGACGTCCTGTTCAACGGCGACGGCTCGCGCGCCTACGTCAGCGCGCGCGACAGCGCGGCCGTGGTCCAGATCGACACCGCCAGCTACTCGGTGCTCGAGGCCTTCGCCGTCCCTGCCGGCATGGAGGGCGGCAAGACGGCGCTCGATCCGTGCACCGGCGCCGTGCACCTCGTCGACTGGTACGAGAGCAACCTGATCCGCTTCGACCCGGTCACCGAGGCCATGACCAGCAAGCCGCTCGGCGACTCGCTGTGGGACCTGCGCGTCGACCCCTCCGGCTCCACCCTCTACGTCACCGACCGCGGCCTCGACGTCGTCCACGTCCTCGACGTCGCCACCCTCGAGGTGCAGGCCACCGTCTCGGTCGGCGACGACCCGTGGGGCATCGACATCACCTCGGACGGCGCCCTCGTGGTGGTCGCCTGCGAGGACGACCGCACCGTCCACTTCATCGACACCGCCGCGCTGACGACTACCAGCCTGGTCCTGCCCGCCGGCGCCAAGCCGCGCGACGTCGACATCAGCGCCGACGACGCCCGCGCCTACGTGCCGTCCGGCGACCTCCCCGGCAACGACGGCGTCTTCGAGATCGACCTCGCCACCCAGTCGCTGACGGGGCTCATCGACTTCGGGATCAGCGCCAACACCAACGTGGTCGCCGTCAAGCCGCAGCCCGTCGCCTGCGAGCCCTGACCGCGGCCGTGGCCGCTGCTCGGTGTTCCTGTCTCATGGGACAGATCGCCGAGCAGCGGGCCGGCATTCGCCCCTCCGAGCCGCCGCGTCCGGCCTCCAGGAGCCCGGCGACGACTGTGATGATTGGCGTCACGAGGGACGGCGAAGCTAGCGGCGCGTGGAGGGTCGTCGCCTGCTCGTAGAGCTCGCAGAGGGTCCGGACGTCCGGCGGCTCGAACCGCGGCTCGGCCGGCGCCTCGATCGCCGGCAGCGCGGCCCCTCGAAGGAGGTCACCGGCTTCGTGCAGCCCGACGGCCCGCCTGCATTGCGCTGGGTTATCCGCGGGCTCGCACGGCGAGCGGGCACCGCAAGTGGGCGTACAATGAGCTCGCATACGCGCCCAGCGAGCTGCGCGAGGTCCGCTCTGCGACGGCCCTGCGCGTTCGTGACCGCGTGGGGTTGGGGCTTCACACGGCGGAACACGACTCCGATCCCTCCGTGCATTGTTCTCGGATTGCGGGGACCTCGTGACGGTGTGACCGTGTCATCGTGAAACGCGAGGCATGAACCTCGCTGTCCATGGCGCCGACGTGTGGCGCCAGGAATTCCACTGTCACGAGATCTCGAGGAGGGCCCCATGAGCAGTCGATCCCGCAGTGCGTCCGTACCCGGGTATACCCGCGTCGCTTCCCCCGTGGACCTTCTCCGCGCCCTCAAGCGATCTCGCCATGCGGCAGAGCCCCGCGCAGGCAGTCCGGGCGCCACCGGGGCGGCGCGGTCCCTGCCGCAGGGACCGCCCTTCCTGGGTAACCTGCCGCCCGAGGGGACGAAGTACGAGCCGCTGGAGCCCGTGACCAAGAGGCTCAAAGCGCTCATCGAGGAGCATTATTACGGTGCTGTCTTCGAGGAGGCGATCCGGAGCGTCAGCAAGGACAAGGTCCCGAGCTCGACCGGATCCGGACGCTCGACCAGTTCTACTATTACGTCGACGCGCTCGCTACCTGGATCCCGGAGATCCGCGTCTGGGATTGGAACGGCGAGGTGCTCCACGAACGCACCGTGTACCTGCGGCTCGCGCAGTTCTACTACTACTTCAACCATCCCACGCTCGCGGCGTTGCAGAGCCCGATCGCTCCGATGAAGGACGCCGAGCTCTCCCCGATCTCCCGCTGGTTGCGCGACTTCGCGGTAGAGTGGGGCTCGTTCCTCGACACGCCGGGGTCGACGGCCTACCTCGAGAGCTTCAAGTACGCCCCCGAATACGACTGGCAGGACTACGAGAAGCCGCCCGAGGCGTACGCGACCTTCAACGAGTTCTTCGCCCGCAAGTTCAAGGACATCGACGTCCTGCGGCCCGTCGCCGCGGCCGACGACGAGCGGGTGATCGTGTTCCCCGCCGAGTCGACGTTCGTGGGGCAATGGGCGATCAGCACCCCGGTCGGCGAGCCCCTCCCGGCGTCGCCCTCGATCGTCGTCAAGCACATCGAGTGGCCCATCCACGAGCTCCTGCAGGATTCCGAGCACGCGGATGCGTTCCAGGGCGGCATCCTGTGCCACAGTTTCCTGAACACCTACGATTACCACCGCCAGCACGCCCCCGTGGCGGGCAAGGTGCTCGCGGCCAAGTTCATCCCGGGTCAGGTCTACCTCGACGTGAAGCTTGAGGAGACGGGCGAGGCCGACGCCGACGGCGATCTCACCCGCGCCGTGGTCCCGCGGCGCCACCTCGACGCCAAGGACCCGACCGGCTACCAATTTGTACAGTGCCGCGGGCTCCTCGTCCTCGAGTCGGCGATCGGCAAGGTGGCGATCTTGCCGATGGGCATGGCGCAGGTCTCGTCCGTCGTCTTCGTGACTCCGAAAGCCGACGGCCACAAGCCGATCACCCTGACCGCCGGGGAGAAGCAAGGACGCGACTACCAGCAGCAGGTGAACCTCCTGAACAAAAAGATCCGCGCGGCCCTGGTCGGCAAGCACCTGGCGAAGGGCGAGATGTTCTCGTACTTCCAGTTCGGCGGCTCCGACTGCGTGATGGTGTTCGAGCGCAAGGCCAACGTCGACGTGACGGCGAAGGTCGGCCTCCACTACCCGATCCGCAGCCAGTACGCGGTCTCGAACATCAACCGCGATCGCCGCGGAGGCACCTGAATCGGGAGCGGCCAAACTTCTGGCGTTTTCAGCCCGGCAGCACTAGCACGAATCCCCCGCGCCTCGCCCCGCGCATTCCGGGCGCCCTGCCGCGATTCGCCGCTCACAGCGGGCAGCGCGGCGCCTCGAACGTACCGTCGAGCAGGATCTGCTCCTCCAGCACGAACGCGCGGACGTGGCAGAGCCGCCCGATGACGGACCCATCCTCCACCGCGTCGATCTCGAGCGTCCCCGACACCGCGCCCCCGCCCTTTTCGCACACGTCGCCGTCGCCGGTCGAGTTTGCGCTCGCGTCGATCGGGCCGTCCGCCAGGGCGTAGACGCCGGGCACCAGGAACTCCGCCGGGATCTGCAGCGACACCTCCCAATGCTGGCCGCACGCGAGGTCGTCGTGGGGGTCGGCGCAGGTGAAGCTCTGGCTGGAGAATCGCAGGTAGAGCCGCCCCGGCTCGCCGTCGGTCTCGCCATCGCCGATCTGCGACTCGAGATACGCGATGACCTCCGCCTTGACCGGCCCCGCCGCGCCCACGCACGGCTGCGGGTCGCTGCCCCCCGTCGTCTCCTCCGCGGGCTCCTCGGTGTCGCTCGCGGGCTCCGTCGCGCTCGCGGGATCGTCGGTGTCGCTCGCGACCGTCGTCGTGCTCGAACCCGCCGTATCGTCGGTGTCCTCGGCTTCGGCCTCGCCGGTCGTCGAAGTCTCCGCGCTGTTCGGCTCCACGCCCCCGCTGGTCGTGGGGCTCGTCGTGCTCGTCGTCTCGGCCGAGTCCGTCGTATTCGCCGGCGCCTCGCTCGCCGTCTCTTCGGACGTGTCCGTCTGCTGATGTGAGGATTCCTCCCCACATCCGACGGCCAACACGAGCAACAGATAGGAATAAATCAAACGCATTCCTCGCATGTAGCACGCGCCGAGCTCGCCTCCAATCGGACCTGCCACGGACATCCGCCAATCGCCCGTGACGGACCTGCCGGACAGCGGCGACGCGGCCGCGAAACCCCTCGCTTCGCCTCCGGGTCCCGCACAATCGCCGACGGATCGCGGTCGCGACGAAACGGCCGAGCGGGCGGCATTTCGCCGGGCGCAGCGCCCGCTCGTGTGGGTGTAAATGCGAGGATCGGGCTACCCACATTCTTTCACGGCATCCGCGAGCCGCCGAGGACCTGACCCGAGAGTCAGATCCTCGACCGACCGCCGCTTCCTCCGCGCGACCAAGCCAAGGGTCAAGCCAAGCCAATCGAAGATGGTCAGGACGCCGGTGTTCGCCTCCGCGCCGGCGCCGAGCGGACCCGTGAGGCCCCGCTCGTGCTCCTTCGTGACGCTGCGCCGGACATCTCTACCTGTCCCTTCTCCGGGCCCTCGGGCTTCCGTCACGCCCGCCAAGATTTTTCGCGACGCCCCACGACCCGGCCCGTACGCTGCCCGCGCATTGCGAGCACTGCGCCCGACCCATCGGAATACAGCGAGGCACCGCTCCACACTCGCAGGCAAGCGGTGAAGCTGGCGCGATCGAGAAAGTCCTGGCGCCTCCTCGCAATCGGGGGTCGCGGCCACCCGTCGGATCGCCACGACGCCCCGGGGCGCCATTCTGACTGTGAGCACCCCGAACCGCTGCGCCGATCGACCTCAGGTCGGCGGGACGAAGAAGCTGCTGAGCGACTCGCGGATCTTCCACCCCGTCGCTGTCTTCACGTACTTGTCGGTGTAGCCGCCCAGGATCTCGCTCACCCCGGCCCCGGGCGGGCTCTGCGGCACCGACTTGATGAGGAAGTACCACGAGCCGGTCGCCGCATGATCGCCGACCTCGAGGATCGGGCTGACGATGTAGTGCGTGGTCCACTTCGTCGCCTGCGGCAGGATGTTCTCGCAGGCGTTCAACAGCGCAGCGCGGCCCTCGTAGCGCCCGAACGGCCCGAGGTCGAGCACCCCGTCGTCGGTGAACAGGTCGGCCAGCGCCGTCGCGCTGGCCGCCCCCGGACTGTTGAACACGGCGTCGGCCTTGCGGGCGTACTCCGCCTTCAGCGTCTCGATCGCCGCGCGGCTCGCCAGTCGTCGCAGCCCTTGTTTCTGCTCGTCGTCATGCTCCTCGAACCCAGGCATCTCCCGCTCCCTCCACGTCGTCGAACGACCGCGGCACGATAGCACCGCGGCCTCGCCCCGTCGCAGACCTCGTCATGCTCACCCGCGAGAATGTCTCTTAGGACATATCGCTACACCCGCCGCCTCGCGCATCCGCGCCGCGCCTGCGCGCGCGTGGGGGCCGCCGCCCCTTGACACCTCGCGCCCTGTTCGCTTGGCTGGCGGCCAGCATGCCGACGCTCCGCGGACGCCACACCTTGCTCACCGCCCTGCTCGTCGCCGCCTGCGGCGACAGCACCGCCGACAGCACCTCGCTCACCGCCGGCACCGCCGACGCCACGACCGCCCAGACCACCGAGCCGGCCTCGACCTCCACCACGACCACGACCGCCGCGGACCCGACCACCGGCACCACCACCGACCCGACGCCGACCTCGACCGCGAGCGACACCGACGACACCGGCGCCGAGGGCGAGACCACCCCGTGCTGGCCTTCGACCAGCCGCCGCTCGCCGAGCTGCGCGCCTCCGACAAGAAGGTCTTCGCCCACTACTTCTCGCCCTACCCGCTCTCGCTCGACAACAAGGATCCCGCCGAGGACTACTACGCCAAGCACTACTTGCAGCCCTCCGGCGAGAACGGCAAGTTCGCCTACTGCGGCGGCTTCATCAAGGAGCGCCCGTTGCCGCAGCCGCCGCGGGAGGGCGGCCTCGACTACGAGCTGCTGAACTTCGAGCAGGAGGTGCGGCGGGCCGCGGCGCTCGGCCTCGACGGCTTCACCTACGACATCCTCAACACCGAGGGCACCCACTGGAATCGCCTGCTCAAGCTGCTCGACGCCGCCAGCAACGCCGACCCCGAGTTCCGGATCGTCCTCATGCCGGACATGACCTCGACCTATCAGGGCAGCGACCCCGAGGCTCAGACCCTCTTCGTCGACTCGATCGTCGCCGTCGCCGCGCACCCTGCGGTCCATCGCCTCGGCACCGGCGAGCTCGTGCTCGCGCCGTTCGCCGCCGACAAGCGCAGCCCCGCGTGGTGGGCCGGCGCCCTGCAGGCCCTCGCCGCCGAGGGCGTCGACGCCGTCCTGTGGCCCGTGTTCGTCTCGCCGTGGAGCGCCGCCACCATGAGCTTCCAGGCCGAGGTCCCGCTGATCGGCACCTCCTCGTGGGGCCCCGCCACGGTCCCGGGCGCCACCGGTTACGCCGACAACGCCGCGCAGGCCCACGCGCTCGGCGTGCAGTGGATGTCGCCGGTGCGCCCGCAGGACTCGCGGCCGAAGGACCTCATCTACAGCGAGGCCGGCAACACGCAGCTCCTGCGATTGCTGTGGGACGCCGCCGTCGCC
Source organism: Nannocystis pusilla (assembly GCF_026626665.1). Classification (GTDB taxonomy): domain Bacteria; phylum Myxococcota_A; class Polyangia; order Nannocystales; family Nannocystaceae; genus Nannocystis; species Nannocystis pusilla. The sequence goes on along the minus strand of NZ_JAPNKE010000002.1, from coordinate 1,642,422 downwards.
GGCGACGCGGAGTGGGTTCAGCTCGTCACCTGGAACGATTACTCCGAGGCCTCCGAGGTCTCGCCGTCGAGCGGCATTCAGTGGGCGCTGTTCGACCTGACCGCCTACTACGTCGCGTGGTTCAAGACCGGCCAGCAGCCGCCGATCGTGCGCGACGCGATCTATTATTCGCACCGTCTGCACGCCACCACGGCCGAGCCCGACCTGACGCTGCAGGAGTCGCTCTACGAGCCCGTCAACGGCAGCAAGCCGGCCGACGAGATCGAGCTGCTCGCCTTCCTCACCGCCCCGGCGACGCTCGAGATCGAGGTCGGCGGGATCACCGAGTCCACCGACGCGCCCGCCGGGATCCAGTCGCTGCGCGTCCCGCTGCTCGCGGGCACGCCGAAGTTCCGCATCGTGCGCGACGGCGGCGCCGTCGCCGAGGTCGACAGCGCCTTCCCGATCAGCAACACCATCGTCTATCAGGACATGCTCTACCGCTCCGGCGGCAGCCTGCCCTGCGACCGCGGCCCGCTGCTGCAGTAGCGCTCGCCGCCGCGCCGCGCCGCGGGCGCCACGGCTCGCGCGCCCGCCGCTATCGACATAGATGTCCCGAGAGACATGTCGGTTCCGCGCGCGACGCACGGCTCCGGTTGCCCGCCCGGGGGCGGCCCGCTATCGTCCGCCCGTGCCTCTCGACCCCCCCACCCCGGCCCGCGCGCCCTCGCCCGAGCTGCTCCGCCTGGCCGCAGAAGGCGCCCGCAACATCGAGCGCGCCGATCAGCGGCAGCAAGAGCTGGGTGAGCAACACATGCGCGTCGCGCTCGGCGCCCACTACGGCAGCGCCCGCCAGCGCGGGCTCTACGTCCCCCTCGTCGTCGGCGCCGTCCTCGTCGCCGCCATGGCCTCCGGCTTCATCTCGGTCGACTACATGACCGCAGGCATGGCCGTCCTCCTGCTCGGCGCGCTCGGCGTCGCCTTCCTCGATCCGGTCGCCGGCGACGCCCGCGTCGCCAGCGAGCGCGCCTGGCTGGCCGCGCGCCCGTTCCCTGTCCGCGGCTACTTCGAGGCGCTGCAGCAGCGGCCCGTCGCCGGCGCCGTGCTGCTCGTCCACATCCGGTTCGCTGGCGAGACCCCGCCGCTCGACCTCGTGCAGGGCGTGCTCGGCCGCATCGACGCGAACCCCAGCGTCCGCTCCGCGGGCGGCCGCGGCCTCGTGCTGCAGAGCGGCCTCATCTCCGGCGCCACCGGCATCCGCGTCAACAAGGTCCCCGTCTACCGCAACCACCGGATCGTCCCGTACGTCCACCGCCTGGTCGACGAGGTGCTCGCGCCGCTGCACGCCACCTATCCCATCGACCAGGTCGAGCTGACGCGCCCGGTGTGATCCGCCTCGGCGACGAGCCGCGCGATCGGCACGTCCCTGGTCGACGAGGTGGACGCCGCGCGCCACCTGTCCCATCGACCAGGCCGATCCGACCCGTCCGGTAGACCCGCCTCAGCGACGGATCCGCGCGATCACCAGGTCCGACTCGCGCGAGGGCAGCAAAAACCCGCGGCCGCGGCGGTCGCGATCGCGCCCGACATTCCATGACATGTCTCTTCATACATGTCGTAAGAGACACCACGAGCGCCGCCCCGCGCGACCTCCCGGGGACGTCCTGGCCGCGCCGTCCGGCCCCGCGGCCGCAGCCTCGCGCCGGGCCGCGCCTGCGGGCCGCGGGCCCCCGCCTCGCGCACGTCCGGCCCTATCCCCGACCTCCTTTTGCGCGCCGCGTGATCGGAACCGTGCCCCGCGTCGCCCCGCTCGCGACCCGCATTGACGGCCGCGTTCGCCGGGGGCTACGGTACGACGGCGTCCGTCTTCGTCTGCGCGGAGCGGGGCGCCTGGAGGTCCATGAGACGCGGTGACTCGCAACCCCTCGGCGTCGTGCTCGCGGCGCTGCTCGGCGCCTCGGCCTGTTATTCGGGCGACAGCGCCAACGCCGACGGCAGCGCCGGCACCACCACCGCCGCCGCCACCGGTGACGAGCCCGGCACCACCGCGCCGACCACCACCAGTGACAGCGACGGCGACGAACCCGAAGCCCCGCAGATCGTCCCGGGCCCGACCCTGCGGCGGCTCACCGCCTCCGAGTTCGCCCACGCCATGCAGGACCTACTCGGCCCCGTCGATCTCGGCGCCGTCGAGGCCGACTCCTTGCAGGAAGGCTTCTTCGCCGTCGGTGCCGCCCGCGTCGCCCTCTCGCCCGCGGGCGTCGCCAAGTACGAGCAGGCGATCGGCGACGCCACCGCGCAGGCCTTCGCCGACCCCGCGCGCGTGGCTCAGATCCTCCGCTGCGTGCCGACCCAGCTCGCCGACACCGCTTGCATGCGCGACGCCCTCGCCACCTTCGGCCGCCGCGCCTGGCGTCGCCCGCTCACCGGCGTCGAGCTCGAGCGCTACCTCGGCGTCGCCACGGCCGTCGGCACGGAGACCGGCGACGTCGTCGTCGGCCTGCGCCACGCCGTGTGGGCGCTGCTGCAGGCCCCGCACTTCCTCTACCGCGTCGAGCTCGGCCAGCCCTCGCCCGACGACGGCGGCCGCCTCAGGTTCACCTCCTACGAGATGGCCTCGCGCCTCGCCTTCACCCTGTGGAACACCTTGCCCGACGAGGCCCTGCTCGACGCCGCCGAGGCCGACCTCCTGGTCGACGGCCCCGGCGTCGGCGAGCAGGCCGCGCGCATGCTCGCCGACCCGCGCGCGCGCCAGGGCGTCCACAACTTCATCGCCGAGCTCTACGGCCTGTGGGCGCTCGGCGAGAAGGTCAAGGACGACACCCTCTTCCCGCAGTGGACCCCGACCCTCAAGGCCGTCATGCGCGACGAGCTGCTGGCCCGCGTCGAGGACGTCGTGTTCGACCAGCCCGCCGACTTCTTCAGCCTCTACGACGGCCAGAAAGTGTTCGTCAACAACGAGCTCGCCGCGATCTACGGCCTCGATCCCGTCGAGCCCGACGTCTTCCGCGCCGCCACGCTGCCCGAGGACAGCCCGCGCCGCGGCCTCATCGGCAGCGCCCTCGTCCTGGCCATGAACTCGCTCCCGGCCCGCACCTCCGCCACCGAGCGCGGCCAGTTCATCGCCGAGTCGCTGCTGTGCCGCACCGTCCCGCCGCCGCCGCCGAACGTCGACACCAACCTCGACGACCCCGACGTCGAGGACCCCGGCCCGCAGACCCTGCGCGAGAAGTTGGAGCCGCACCGCGCCGACCCGTCCTGCTCCGGCTGTCACAACATCACCGATCCCCTCGGCCTCGCGCTCGAGCACTTCGACACCGTCGGCCGCTGGCGCGCCACCGATCAGGGCCTGACCATCGACGCCAGCGGCGAGCTCGACGGCGAGTACTTCGCCGACGGCGGCGAGCTGGCCCAGCTCCTGCGCGAGCACCCCGTGGTCGCCAACTGCCTCGTGCGCAAGCTCTACACCTACGCCGGCGGGCGCCTGCCGCTGTGGCCCGAGAACGACACGATCGCCGAGGTCGAGGACGAGCTCGCGCTCGCCGGCAACCGCTTCGACAAGCTGCTGCTCGCCCTCGTCACCCACGACGACTTCCGCTTCGCCCACCCCGCGGGCACCGTCGTCGGCGAAGACCCCGAAGGAGACAAGCCATGAGCCGCCCCCTCCCGCGTCGCACCGTCCTCCGGGGCATGCTCTGCGGCGTCGCCGTGGCCGTGCCGCTGCCGCGCCTCGCCGCCATGCTCGACGGCAACGGCACCGCCTGGGCCGACCAGACCCCGCTCCTGCCGCGCTACCTGACGTGGTTCTTCGGCAACGGCGCCGACCCGACGCAATGGGTCCCGCAGGCCGTCGGTCACGGCCCCGAGTGGAGCCTCAGCCCTTCGCTCATGCCGCTCGCCGAGTTCAAGCCGTGGCTGTCGGTGCTGTCCGGCTACGAGGTCAAGATCCCCGCGCTCTACGCCCACAAGTCGGCGCCCGCCGCCGTGCTCACCGGCGCCCAGGCGGCCATGAACGGCGACGTCACCGCGCCCTCGATCGACCAGAAGATCGCCGCCCTGATCAACAAGGACACCGCCTTCCCGAGCGGCGTCCACGTCGGCATCAGCAACGTCACCGGCGCCGGCGCGCTCGACTTCAACATCTCCTTCAACGGCCCCAACGCCCCCAACCCGCCCAACTACAGCCCCGCCGACCTGTTCGCCACCCTGCTCACCCTCTCGGGCGCGCAGGAGCCCGACCCCTCGCTGTTCCGCCGCAAGAACATCCTCGACGTCGTCGCCGAGGAGGCCAAGGCGCTGCAGCACCAGCTCGGCGCCGAGGATCGCGTCCGCCTCGATCGCCACCTCGAGGGCATCGCCGAGCTGCAGACCCAGATCGACGCCACCATCACCGCCGCCGACTGCGGCACCCCGATCGACCCCGACGTCGCCTACCCGAACCGCGGCGAGGACGGCTCGATCAGCCTCGACCGCTGCCGCGCCTTCGCCGACCTGCTCGCCTTCGCGTGCGCGTGCGAGCTCACCCGCGTGGCCTCGTTCGTGTTCTCGTGCGCCGCCTGCCACGCCCCCTACACCGAGGCCGGCCTCGGCAACGTCACCTTCCATGAGGACTTCGGCCACCGCCTCAGCCCGATGGGCATCGACTACGCGACCGGCGGCTTCCACACCGGCGTCGCCTACGCCATGTCCGGCCTCGCCGAGCTGCTGAAGCGCTTCCGCGACACCCCCGACGTCACCGGCAACCTGCTCGACAACGCCGTCATCTACACCACCTCGTGCGTCGGCCAGCCGTGGGACCACCGCATGGACGACTTCCCGCTGCTCGTCGCCGGCAAGGCCGGCGGCCTCTTGCGCGGCGACCTCCACCACCGCGCCCTCGGCGACAACGCCAGCAAGGTCCCCTTCAGCCTGCTCAAGCTGTTCGGCAGCCCCGAGACGTCGTTCGGCGCCGCCGAGGGCCTCGTCAGCGACACGATCCCCGAGCTGCTAGCCTGAGGTTTTAAAGAACATGTCCCGAGAGACATAAGAGCCTGCCTCTCGGGACATTATCCGCGATGACACAACCTGTCTCTCGAGCCATCTCGGTCGCCCGAATCGCGCCCGCGTTCTGAGCTGCCTCGAGAGACATCTCCGAGCGACCGAGCGGCCTCGACTGCGCGTTATCGCGCCACTCTCCTCGCCCATCTCTGAAATTTCCTTATTCTTTTCAAATACTTTCAAAAACATTCTCGACACTGTCATATAACAGTGTCATCCTGTCGTCGTGATCGCCGCCTGGACGATCCGCGAGCTCAGCCACGAGGTCGAGCAGCGCCTCGCCGCCGAGGAAGCGCCGGCCAACGGTCAGGTGCGGGCCGTGCCCGACGAGCGCAGCATCCGCTACTACACCACCCTCGGCCTCCTCGATCGCCCGCAGCTCCACGGCCGCACCGCCCTCTACGGCCCGCGGCACCTCGCCCAGCTGATCGCCATCAAGCGCCTGCAGGCTGACGGCAAGTCGCTCGCCGAGATCCAGCAGCTCCTGCCCACCTTCGACGACGCCGCCCTCGCGCGCACCTCGGGCGTCGCGCTGCGCCCTCCGCCGCGCGCCGCAGGCCGCCGCGACTTCTGGCGTTCCGAGACCACGCCCGAGCCAGCCCCCGAAGCCTCGCCCCCCGCACCGGCCCTCACGCCCACGCTCGAGCTCCTGCTCGCCCCCGGCGTCCGCCTCGCCTTCACCGCCGCGCGCTCCGCCAGCGACGCCGACGCGGCAGCCCTCCTCGCGGCAGCCGCCCCGCTGCTCGCCGAGCTCGCCCGCCGCTGCCTCGTCGAGCTCCCCGACCCTCTATCCGCTCACCCCGAACCGCAGGAGGACTCCCCATGATACCCACGGCGCTCACCATCGATCCCACGCTCGCGCCCCCGTCCGGCAGCGAGCACGCCTTCGGACGCCTCGAGACCTCCCGCGGCGCGCTGCCCCTCGCCGCGCTGGCGGTCACGGCCCACGTCCACGGCCTCGAGGTCGCCACCGAGATCCAGCAGACCTTCGTCAATCACACCGCCGCGCCGATCGAGGCCACGTACATCTTCCCGCTGCCCGATCGCGCCGCCGTCTTCGCTTTCCGCATGACGCTCCGCGATCGCGTCGTCGACGGCGTCATCGACGAGCGCGGCCGGGCCCGCGACGTCTACGAGCACGCGATCGCGGCTGGCCAGCGCGCCGCGATCGCCGAGGAGGACAGGCCCGGCGTCTTCACCCTGCGGGTCGGCAACCTCCTCCCCGGCGAGCACGCGATCATCACCCTGCGTTCCGTCGGCCCGCTGCCGATCGAGGACGGCGAGGTCACCTGGTCCTTCCCGCTGGTCGTCGCCCCGCGCTACAGCCCCGGCGCCCTGCTGCCCGGCGAGCAGGCCGGCACCGGCACCGCGAGCGACACCGATCGCGTCCCCGACGCCTCGCGGATCTCGCCGCCCGTCCTCCTGCCCGGCTTCGCCAGCCCCGTCCGCCTCTCGCTCGCGGTCAGCATCGACGGCGCCGGCCTCCCCGTGTCGGGCCTGCGCTCGAGCCTTCACGACGTCTGCGCCGCGTCCGAAGGCCACGGCTGGCGCGTCGAGCTGCGCCCCGGCGAGCGCCTCGACCGCGACTTCATCCTCCGCTGGACCCTCGGCGGCGCCGCCCTTTCCAGCGCCGCAGTGTGGGCCCTCGACGCCGACGGCGAGGGCGCCACCGCCATGATCACCCTCGTCCCCCCGGTCGGCGCCGCCACCGAGGCACGCCCGCGCGACGTCGTCCTCGTCCTCGATCGCTCCGGCTCGATGGGCGGATGGAAGATGATCGCCGCGCGGCGGGCCGCGGCCCGCATCGTCGACACTCTCGGCGAGCGCGACCGCTTCGCCGTGCTCGCCTTCGACGACCGCGTCGAGTCGCCGCCGAGCCTCGGCGCGCAGCTCGTCCCCGCCGGCGATCGCAACCGCTTCCGCGCCGTCGAGTACCTCGCCCAGGTCCAGGAGCGCGGCGGCACCGAGCTCACCCGCCCGCTCGAGCTGGCCACCCGCATGCTCGCCGGCGCCGACGAGCGCGACCGCGTCCTCGTGCTCGTCACCGACGGCCAGGTCGGCAACGAGGACGAGCTCCTGCGCCGCCACGGCGCCCACCTGCAGCACGTCCGCGTCTTCACTCTCGGCATCGATCAGGCCGTCAACGCCGGCTTCCTGCGCCGCCTCGCGGCCGTCGGCGGCGGCGCCTGCGAGCTCGTCGAGAGCGAGGAGCGCCTCGACGAAGTCATGGCCAAGATCCACCGCCGGATCGCCACCCCCGTCCTCGTCGACATCAACCTCGTCGCCGACGGCCTCGATCTCGCCACCCAGGCCCCGCGCCGCCTGCCCGCCGTGTTCGCCGGCGCCCCGCTGGTCATCCACGCCCGCTGGCACGGCCGCCCGCGCCCCGGCGCCGCCATCGAGCTGCGCGGCCGCCTGCCCGCCGGCACCGAATACACCCAGCGTCTCCACCTCGACGCCGCCCGCCCCGGCGCCGCCCTGGCCCAGTCGTGGGCCCGCGCGCACATCCGCGATCTCGAGGATCGCTACGCCGCCAGCCCGGCCGATCGCGCGTCGCTCGAGTCGTCGATCCTCGCAGTGTCTTTGCGTCATCAAGTCCTGTCGCGCTTCACCGCCTTTGTCGCGGTCGACCGCGAGGTCGCCAACCCCGGCGGCGCCCCGCGGACGATCACCCAGCCTGTCGAGCGCCCGGCCGGTTGGTCCGGGGGCACCTTCGACTTCATGCCTGCGGACCCCGGGTTCCGCGGCGCCCCGAAGGCCGTCGGCGCCATCAACCTCAAGCGAGCGAGCGCACCTACCCCGCCACAATCGCCGGCCCGGGCCCCGTCCGCGCCCGCTGCCCCTGCCCGCCCGTCCGTGCGCGCGAGCAAGCAGGAGTCGTCCGACAGCGCGAGCGTCGACGCCGGCCCGTACCTCGCGCGCTTGCTGGACGTCGCCGAGGACCTCCTGCGGGCCGCGAGCGGCTCGGCCCCGGCGAAGCAGCTGGCAGTGTCGCGCCTGCTCGAGCTGCTCGAGGACCTGCGCACCGTCGGCCTCGACGCCCTCGCCAGCCGCCTCGCCCCGATCGCCGAACGCCTGCGCGCGGCCCTGACGGCCACCGACCTGCTGCAGATCCTTCACGACGCCGTGGCCGCGCTGCGCGAGCTCGCCAGGGACAAGAGCACCCCGCCTCCCCCGCCCGCGAAGCGCAAGGGCTTCTGGCGCTGATGCGCGCTCCGAATAAAGCTGTCCCCAGGGACATCTCGCCCGATCCCACCATCACCTGTCCCCAGGGTCATCTCACCCGTTCCATCGTCACATGTCCCCAGGGGCATCTCGCCCGCTCTCACCATTACATGTCCCAAGGGACATCTCGCCCGCTCCCATCGTCACCTGCCCCCAGGGGCATTTCACGCGTTCCCACCATCACATGTCCCCAGGGACATCTCGCCCGCTCCGCCATCACCTGTCCCCCGGGACATCTCACGGTGCTCCCGCCATGACCGGCTCCGGCTCATCTCCCCCTCGGCCATCACCTGTCCCCACGGACATCTCACAGGCCTTCCCAGTCATCCGTCCTCGGGCCACATCCCTGCCGGCGCCTGTCCCGACGGTCATCTCACGACCCCTCCGCCATCCCGGCGTCCCATGCCGCTTGGGACATCGCATCCGTCCTTCTCGCCCCTCGGGACACCTCGGAGCGCCCGTCCTCTGCTTCGCTTGCAGCGGCCTGGCGCACCCGCCATCCTCTGACCTCGGGACACCATGACCACCCTCCTCGTCCGCCACCGCATCACCGACCTCGACGCCTGGCGCTCGCTCCCCCACGGCCTCGCCGCCCTGCGAAGCGCCCACGGATGCACCGGCGCGCGTTCCTTTCATCAGGCCGACGAGCCCGGCGCCGGCGCCATCGCCTTTGAATTCCCCACCTTGGCCCAGGCGCGAGCCTTCCTCGCCGACCCTGCCCTGCGCGCCGCCATCAGCGTGCCCGGGCTCGCCCCGACCGAGCTCGTGCTCCTCGATCCGGTCGACCCGCCGACCCCCGCCCGCAAGGCCGTCTTGCTGCTCGGCTTCGAGCCACGCGTCGTCGACTTCAGCAACTACCCCGGCCTCGACGAGGCCAAGCTCCGCGCCGGCCTCGCCGCCTCGCTCGCGGCCACCGAGGCGGCCGGCTTCGACGCCGAGTGGTGCCTCGTCACCACCGACTGGTCCGAGGTCGACGCGGCCGTGCGCGCCCGCCTCGTCGCCCGCGACTACGCCGCGGTCATGATCGGCGCCGGCATCCGCACCGCCCCTGCCCACCTCGTGCTGTTCGAGCGCCTCATCGACCTGATCCACACCCTCGCCCCGGGCGCCCGCCTGTGCTTCAGCACCTCGCCGGACTCCGCCGCCGCGGCCGTCCTGCGGTGGGTCCAGCCGTGATGCCTTTAAGGGCATGCCCCTGAAGACATGCCCCTAGAATCTTGCCGAAAGTGCATGTCCTGATGGACAGGCATCACCCGTCGCAGTCGAGCTCGTCCGCCTCGTTCTCGCAGTCCTCGCTCCCGTCGCAGACCCAGTCGCGCGGGATCACCTGATCGCCGCAGTCGAACCCGAGCCCGCACACCCCCACATCTTCGCGGCCCGGCTGCGCGTCGTCCTCGAAGTAATACGGGTGGCACAGCAGCGCCGCGTCCACGCCCGCGCACTCCGCCTTCGCGTCCGTCGCCGACCCGTCGCAGTAGTGCGTGCAGCAGCCGGGCGTCGTGCAGCCGGGCACCCAGTCCGGTCCCACGCACAGGAGCCCCGGCGCGCACGACTCGAAGTCGCACGGGTCGCCGTACTGGCCCGCCGCCACCGACGGCGTGCACACGAAGCGGCGGCCGTAGGGCGCGCACAGCTCCTCGGCCGCACAGGACCCCGCGTCGAGCGGATCGCAGTCGGCCTTGTCGCGGCGGATCCGCAGCACCTCGAGCTGCGCGCACGGCTGCTGCTTCGCCGCCGCCTGCACCTCCTCGGTGACGAAGCAGGAGCCCCGCTCGTCGATCGGGAAGCTCACCGCCGCGGCCATACGGCTGCGCAGCACCAGCCCCCGCTCTCGGCCGTCACGCTGACGTCGCGCAGCACCGCCTCGCAGTGATCGCCGACCTGTTCCGGCTCCTGCCACGACTTGCCGCGCCAGCCCTCCTCGTCGTCGCCTGCCAGCCAGTTCCACCCGTCCGGATAAATCGCGAAGATGTTCGCGTCGCACGCCTCCTGCTCGCACGCCTGCACGTCGTCGCACGGCTCGACGTGGAGCCCGTCGCCGGGGGTCATGCACGCCTGGACGAGCGCCAGCCGCTCGCTCCGCCCCTCCAGCACCGACGGCCCCTCGCCCGCGCAGCTGCCCTCGTTCACCGTCCACGCCTCGATCGTGTACAGCCCCAGCAGCGAGCTGTCGTACGGGCTGCTGTCCGGCTCCGACCGGCAACCCACGAACACGAGCACCAGGGCCAGCAACCTCTCGCCAGGTCCGCGCATCACGTCCTCCGCGGACGAAGTAACCTCGACCGCCGGAACAATTGCGACGCGACGATCTTTTTCTGCCGCGCTCCCGACCTACAGCGGCCCGAGCGGCCGCAGCCCCAGGTGCATCGCCGCCACCTGGTCGGGGCGGAAGGGCGTCCGGCGCAGCGACGCGTCGCGCTGGCGCGAGCGGAACAGGTCGACGATGAAGTTCATGCGGTCCGCCAGCGCCGCCCAGTCCGCCGCCGCGCTGCCCTGCGTCGTATCGGGCGTGCGGTCGACCTCGTCCAGCACCGCGCGCAGCTCCGGGTCCTCGATCTGCGTCAACGCGGCCGGGAACATCCGCCCGTCGCGCGTCGCCGGCACGTCGCGGCCCAGCGCCAGCGCCCCCTCCGGCAGCTCGATCGTCATCATCCAGCGCGTCAGCAGCGAGCGCGCGACGTCGCCGAGGCGCTCCCCCAGCATCCGCCGCAGCGGCGCCGCGTCGGCCGCCACCAGCACCGCCAGCGGGGCCGACAGCGCCGCCGCGATCGTCGGCTGCAGCCGGATCTGCTCGTGGTAGCCGACCAGCGTGTTCGCCAGCAGGATCTGCTCCGCCCGCGCCTTCGCCTCGCGCGTCGCCGCGGCCGTCACGTAGGCCGCGAACGCCCGCCGCAGCAGCGCCTGTCCCCCCGCCACCGTCGCCCCGTCGCCGAGCCCCGCGAACGCCGCCGCCGCCGCCGCGCCGCGCTGCGCCGGCGCCACCTCGAGGACATCGACCAGCGCGCGGAACAGCGGCGCCAGCTCGGCGAACACCATCAAGTTGCCGCCCGCGATCCGCTCGCGCACCTCGCCGTCGATGCGCCCCACCACCCGACCGACCGCCGCGGTGCGGGCCATCCACGGCCGCAGCGCCTCCAGCACCATCTCGCCGCGGATGAACCGCCCCGCGCTCTTCGACGCCCACGTCCCGTACGCGCACCAGCTGACGTCCTCGCCGCCGAGCCGACTCGCCAGCGCGACCTCGAGGCGGTGATACACGTACGTGATCCACAGGTTGCGCTGCACCGGATCCGTCATCGCGCAGGTCTCGGCGATCCGGCCCGCGTCGGGCAGCGGATCGTGCGAGGGCGCGAGCAGCGAGGGCGAACAGATCGACGACGACATGACGAGCCTCTCTCGCGGACAGTGCCCCCCGGCTTCCGATCAATTGCCGCCCGATTCCCACGAATTCCAGTGATCCGCCGCGCCTCGACGAACCCCACGCCCTCGCTCGCACACGTAGCGAATCGGCCGCGCACATCGGGCTCCCCGCATCACCAGCGCGGTTCTCCGTGATCCGTCACCCCGTCATCCGACCCCACGCCGGTGACGGTTCATGCACAGTCCTCGATCGGTCCCGCGCGGCGACGGTGACTCCGTTCACCGCGCCTCGATCGTAGCCCGCCTCACTCCGCGCGGAAGCGACGCACCCACACGTTCGCGCCCTCGCCCGGCACCTGCTCGTCGCCCGCCAGCACCACGAAGCCCGGGCCGAACGCCGCCGCCGCCCCGTGGTCCTCCAGGCCGACCCCGCGGTTCGCGTTCACATGCGTCCAGCGCAGCTCGCCGACGCCCGACAGCAGCGCCCCGAAGATCTCGAGGTCGCCGCTCACGCTCGTCACCGCTCCGGCCACGAACACCGCCTCGTTCGCGCCCACCGCCACCCCGCGACCGGCGTCGAAGCCTGCCACGTGATCGATCGTCTGCGCCCAGCGCGGCTCGTCGCGCCCCGAGATCCGGCGCACCGCCACGTCGAACCCCGCGCCCGGCACCGGCTCGATCCGCCCCGTCACCAGCACCTCGCCCTCGCCGCCGATCGGCGTCACGTCCGACCACGCTCCCGCGTGGGCCTCGTCGATCTGCGTCGTCACCAGCGAACCGTCGTGCTCGACCCGCACCAGCAGCGGGTGGAGCACGCCGTCGAGCTCCGCCGCCCCCGCCGCGAGCATCTGCGCCCCCGACTCCGCGATCCCGCCCGCGTACGCGTGGCTCGCCGACGCCGCGGTCGTCGTCTTCCACGCCGTCTCGCCGCTCGCGGGATCGTGGCGACGGATCGCCAGGCGCACCGGGTCCCCCGCCTCCGACCCCGTCGAATAGAGCGCCCCGTCGGCCAGCGCCAGCCCGTCGATGCCGCTCGCTCCGGCGGCGGCCATCGCCTCGCTGAACTTCCACAGGTCCGCGCCCTCGCCTGTGAACGCGCGGATCACCGGCGAGCGCACCCCGGGCGCCAGCTCCTCGTGCCCGGCCGCGAACACTCGACCTGCCGCGTCCACTGTCACATCGGCGAACGCGTCGTCGAGCCCCGCCGAGTCGATCGTCTTGCGCCACAGCTCGTGCCCCTCGGGCGCCAGCGCCACGATCCACGCGTCGCGCGACTGCACCACCTCCGCCCCGACCACGAACACCCGGCCCTCGCCGTCGATCGCCACCCCGCAGGCGACGTCGTCCTGCCCGGCCCCGCCGTTGTGCGTGTACGTCCAGTCGACCGCCGCGATCGGCGAGCAGCTCGCGTCGCAGCCGTCCTCGGCGTCGAGGTTGCCGTCGTCGCAGCCCTCGCCCGGATCGATCACCCCGTCGCCGCACACCGCGGCCGCGGTCGTCGACTCGGTGGCGTACGGCGGCACCAGCCCGTCCTGCGCGGCCCCGCTGCTGCTCGTCGCGTCCGCCCCCGTCTCGGCCGCGAACGTGTGCCCCGGCGGCGACGACTCGTTGCACGCGACCAGCGCCGAGAGACATGTCCCGAGAGTCATGCGAGCGAGGGCGCGCGCCACGACCCGAATGGTCGCACAGAGCGGCCCGTCGCCGGCCGCGCCGCGCCGTGAGCGGTCGCGGGGCGGTCCGCGGGCGCCCGGTGACGGAACGCCGCATGTCCGGCTATCGTCCGGCCATGCGCGTCGCTCGGCCCCTCCTCGTCCTCGTCCTCGCGGCCGGCAGCGGCTGCGGTCACACCGCGGTCGACGAGGCGCTGGCGCCGCTGTGCGGCACCTGGCGGCACGACGACGGTTACTCCGTCACCGAGCACTGGTGGCCGATGCCCGGCGGTCTCCAGGGCCGCAGCGCCCTCGCCGATCCGAACGGCAAGATCGTCGAGCTCGAGGACATGACCCTCACCGCGCTGCGCGGCGGCCTGACCCGCTATCACGCCGAGCCTTCCGGCCAGGCTCCCACCGACTTCACCGAGGTCCGCGATCCCGCCGTCGTCGCCGCGCCTGACGAGCGCGTGTGGATCTGGCAGAACCCCACCCACGACTTCCCGCGCCGGATCGTCTACCGGCTCGCCGGCGATCGCCTCACCGCCACCATTTCGAACCCCGACGGCGACCCGGCGCAGCGCACCGGCAAGACCTGGGAGTACCGCCGCACCGCCGCCTGCGCGCTCTGATCGGCCCCCGAGTTCGCCCGCACCCCGGGCCTGCGACCTCCGGACTCAGGCGTGCAACGTGCGCGTTTGCACCGGGCGCCGACCTCGATCAGTCTCCCGCCATGACCCGGCTCGCTCTCACCCTCGCCGCGCTCCCGCTCTTGCTGGGGGCGCCCGGCTGCACACCGGACGAAGATCCCTCGCCCGACGCCACGGCCACCCTCACCGCGCTGATGAGCAGCGGCGTCAACGGCACCGTGAACTTCACCCAGCTCACCGAGGGCAAGATCCGGGTCGAGGCCGAGATCACCGGCCTCTCGCCCGGCAAGCACGGCATGCACGTCCACGAGTGGGGCGACTGCACCTCGCCTGACGGCGAGTCGGCCGGCAGTCACTTCAACCCCGACATGACCGACCACGGCATGCCCGGGACCGGCACCCACCACCCGGGCGACTTCGGCAACCTCGACGCCGACGCCTCCGGCACCGCCAAGCTGTCGCTCACCATGGACCCGGCCCACTTCTCGATCGCCGGCGGCGACTACAGCGTCCTCGGCCGCGCGATCATCGTCCACGAGAAACCCGACGACTTCGGCCAGCCGACCGGCAACGCCGGCGCGCGCCTGGCCTGCGGCATCATCCTGTCGACCACCGGCGACACCGCGCCGATCAAGAACCCCGCGGGCGCGTGAGCCCGCGCGCGGCCGTCGGTGCACCACCGGCGCCGGCCCGCGCTCTCGCGCCTATCTCTTCGGACATGTCCTGAAGGCCCGCTCGTCACGAGCGCGGCCGCTCGCACGACATCGCCCCTCGCGTCGGCGTCTACGGCGGTCATCCGCCGCGGACGCCGACGTCTTCGCGTCCGGGCGGCGTCGCTCCTCGCGTTCCTCGAGCCGAACGCCGTCTCCGGCCGCATCGCCGGCGCGCTCGCTCCCCGCATGGCGATTCGGACATGTCCTGAAGCTCAGGTTTCGTACACCACGACGGCCAGCACGTACCGGGCCTCTCCAGGGCCCGCCCGAGGCCTCGACAATCGCGGACCGCGCTGGAGACCGTCCTTCCGGGGCGATATCCTCCGCCTCCCCCGCCATGGCCGTCCGGATCCAGTTCACCACCCTCCTGATTCGCATCGATCGACTCCTCGCCGTCGCCCCTGACGGAGTCGCCGCCATCACCGCCCGCTGGTCGCCCTCGTGGCGCGACGAGCACCTGCTCGCCGTCGCCTTCATGGACATGGGCGCCCGCGATCTGGCCGCCGAGCTCGAGGCCATGGGCCTCGTCCTGCGCGACACCTCGACCGGCCAGCGCGTCTGGCAGGACATCGCCGTCGTCGACTACTACGACGGTCCGACCTTGCCGTGCGCCTGGCTCGAATGCGACGTCGCCAGCCACGTCGCCTGGCTCGCGGGCACCGTCCCCGGCCCGGTCGCCGGCCCCGAGCACGAGCACGAGGAGGCGCCCGTGCGGATCTCCCCGGACAAGTTCCAGCAGCTCCTGCAGAGCCAGCACCCGCACCTGTTCGCCCCGCCGGCTGCCCCCGCCGAGCCCTCGCGTTCGGGCCGGACCCGGCCTGGCGAGCACGAGGCCGTCCTGCTCCCGCTGACCCAGCAGATCGCCGCCGAGCTGCTGAACATCATCCCGCTCAGCGCCAAGATCGACACCATCGTCTTCATCGCCCACTTTCCGCGCCCCGGCGAGGTCGTCAAGGCCGGCGTCGTCCTGCACGACATCGACGGCGAGCTGCGGTCCATGACCTTGCCGCCGCTCACCTCCGAGACGCGCCGCCTGCTCGAGCAGCTCTCGCGCTACGACAGCGGCAACCGCCTCACCTCGATCGAGATCAAGATCGCCGGCGACGGCCGCGTCACCACCGACTTCGGCATCGCCCCGCCGAAGTCCCCCGAGGAGCTCGAGGACCTCCTGCGTCGCCGCTTCGGCAGCATCCCCACGGCCCGGGCCCCGCGCCCGCCGGCGCCGACCGGCTTCTTCGGCAAGCTCAAGGCCATGTTCGGCGCCGGCCCCCGGGTCACCCTGCATCCCCAGCCGAGCCTCCGGCACATCCCGCCGCAGGAGCCCCTCTCGCTGTTCCTCGACCCGCTGAACGGCATCCAGGAGGGCTGGGACCACGAGCCGCCGCCCGCTGGCGCCGCCGCCAACGCCGCGAGCGCAGCCGGTGGCGCCCCTGCCTTCGACCTCGCCGCGCTCCACGGCCTCGAGGCCCAGCGCGTCGCCGGCACCCCCGCGCCGAGGCCTGCTGCCTTCACCCCGACCGGCCCGCAGCTCGTCGTCCCCGCGCAGGACGGCCTGCTGGCTGCCGAGGCCCGCGGCTTCCACCGCACCGCCCTCGCCGAGTTCCACCGCGAGCGGCCCGACCTGCGCTTCGACGCCGGCGAAGAGCGCCTCGTCCGCGACCTCGGCCCGCTCGGCGAGCTCCACTTCACCGCCTGGAACGGCCACCTCAACCGCGCCGACCTTTACGTCAAGGGCCTCCCCAGCCTCGACGACCTGCTCGCGCGCCTCCAGCCGGTCCTCGCGGCCCTCGGCGGCCTCGGCCCCGTCACCTGCGCCCTCGGCAGCCGCAGCCCCGCCGGCATCACCGACCCCCAGCCCGTCACCTACGACGAGCTGCGCCGCTACCTCGTCCCCGACTCCCCGTTCGGCACCAAGGTGTACCCGTGCTGGCTGCTCGGCGCCCCGCCCCACACCAAGGTCAGCCTCGACCTCGGCTGCGGCCTCCCCGACAACCGCCCCGCCTTCAGCTACCTCGTCACCATCGCGCACATCTGAACGATTGGACATGTCCTCGAGCGCATGCCCGATCGTACATGCGCTCGAGGACATGCCCGAGCCAGCCTGTCCTCTCCGACATCCCGACGAACCCGGCGTCGCCCGCTCCGCTCGCCTGGGGGCGACCTGCCGTCGATCGCGGCCCCGATGCCCGTCCGACTGCGAGCAACGGCCCGCCCGCGACTGCGCGCCCCGGCGCCGCCTCGAGCAGCCCCCGCGAGTTCCCGTCTTCGCCGCCTCGCTGCAGCGTCGTGAGCATCGCGCCCCGCTCGCCTCGCCGCGCCCTTCCACGCGCCTTGACCCGGACCGCCGCGCTCGCTAGCGTGCCTGGAACGATGATCCGGGGTCTTGCCTTCACCTTCACGAGCCTCGCCCTCCTGACCGCCTGCAAGGGCGACACCCCGGCCGCCACCGACGGCGCCTCGACGACCACCGGCACGACGAGCGCCACCGACACCCCCACCACCACCGACGCCCCGACCACCACCGGCGGGCCCGACCTCCCGCCGCTGCACGGCGTCGCCGACCTCCACCTTCACATGTTCGCCGAGGAGGCCTTCGGCGGCGGCTGGTTCCACGGCAGCCACGCCGGCCCCGGCGAGGACGCACTCGCTCCCTGCGACGGCGGCGAGCCCGGCGATCATGCCCGGCTCAAGGCCGACCTCGCCCCGCTGCTCGGCCAGTGCGAGGGCATGAGCCTCGAAGAGCTCGCCAAGCTCGTCTCTCTCGTCTCCGTCATCGCCGCGCCCGGCGGCGGCGAGGTCGTCAGCGAGTTCGTCAGCCAGATCCCCGGCTCCACCGGCGACACCGGCGAGCACAAGGCCCGCGTCGACGGCTGGCCCGGCTTCGCCGGCTGGCCGCGCTGGGACGCCATCGCTCACCAGCAGGTCTGGGAGGAGCACCTGCACGCCGCCTACATGGCCGGCTTGCGGCTCGAGGTCGTCTCTGCCGTCTCCAACGACTGGCTGTGCCGCGCGATCGCCGAGGAGAACCTCGCGCGTCCGCAGTGCGACGAGATGGAGGACGTGAAGATCCAGCTCGAGCTGGCCCACGACTTCGTCGCCACCCACGACTGGGCCGAGATCGCCCTGACCGCCGCCGACGCCCGGCGGATCGTCGGCGAGGATCGGCTCGCGCTCGTGCTCAGCGTCGAGGCCTCGCACCTCATGCAGCAGGGCGACTGGAAGCCGCAGCTCGACGAGCTCCACGCGCTCGGCGTGCGCACCCTCCAGCCCGTCCACCAGCTCGACAACCGCTTCGGCGGCGCCGCCCCGCACAACAACATCTTCCACATCGCCCAGTACGCCGAGAACTGTCACATCGACATGGACTGCGGCATCACCCAGGGCGCCGTCACCCTCGGCTTCGACGTCGACGCCGATTGCCGCAACACCCTCGGCCTCACCGCCGAGGGCAAGGAGCTCGCCCAGGCGATGATGGACCGCGGCATGCTCGTCGACGCCGCCCACCTCTCGGAGGCCGGCGTCCGCGACCTCCACGAGCTCTCCGTCGCCCGCGACTACTACCCCTATTACATCTCGCACGGCCACTTCCGCGAGATGTTGCCCGCCGAGAAGGCGCGCGAGGAGAAGACCACGCCCGCGTGGATCGTCGAGCAGCTGCGCCAGGTCGGCGGGGTCTTCGGGATCCGCACCGGCCACGAGGAGGTCAACACCTACGAGCCGTCCGAGGTCGCCAACACCTGCCACGGCTCCTCTCGCTCGTTCGCGCAGTCCTATGATTTCGGCCGGCTCGGCCTCAAGGTCGCCGTCGCCCTCGGCTCCGACCTCAACGGCTTCATCCAGCAGGTCCGCCCGCGCTTCGGCCCCGACGCCTGCTCCGCCTCCTTCCCGACCGAGGGCCGCTGCCAGGCCCGCGACGAGCTGGCCGGCGGCCCCGCCCCGCTCGGCACCGGCTTCGACGAGGCCGGCCTCGGCCACATCGGCCTCCTGCCCGACCTCCTCGCCGACCTCGACCAGCTCGGCACCGACACCACCCCGCTGCGCGACTCGGCCGACGCCTTCGTGCGCATGTGGGAGCGCGCCGAGGCCGAGCGCAGCGGCCCCGCCGATCCGGCCGACGACCTCGACGCGAGTGGCGTCGTCGTCCTGCCGCCGCACGGCCAGCGCGAGGCCGAGTTCCCCGCCGAATGCGGCGACTCCTACTGCGAGGCCTCGCTGCAGACCGGCGAGCCGTGCCGCTTCGACGGCGAGTGCGTCAGCGGCACCTGCGCCGACGCCGGCGAGTGCGGCACGCCCAAGGGCACCTGCGCCTGAGCGACGTACCCCGAGGCCGTCGCTACCGTCATCGCTGCGGCCGACGCGACCCGATCGCCTCGCGGCCTCAGCGGCCCACGAGCAGCGCCTGCCACGACGCCGTCAGGACCGACTTCACTTCCGCACGCGGGACAGCGACGTGCGCGTCGAAGTGAAGGCCCGCCACGCGGCATCGGAGCTCGCCCCGTACAAGCGCGCCGCGCCGCACGCCGAGCCCGCGAGGTCCCGCACCTCTCGCAGCGCGCTCAGCGTCGCGTCGTGGCCCAGCTCGACGCGGTCGTAGCCGCGCCCGCGTTCACCGTCGCACGGGACCTCTTCTTCCACGCGCCTCGTCGGCGGAGTCAGTCCAGCAAACGGAACACCTCCGGGTCGCGTGGCAGGTAGCGCACCTTGCGGAGCGAGCCGACCTGCAGCCGCGGCGCTTCCATGGCGGTCACCACCAGCGTCTTCTCGACCTGGACCGGCGCGCCCCCGTCCTCGGGCTGGATCTCGAAGCGGAACCGAAGCCGCGGCTTCCCGTTCTGCGCCGAGCCCGTCTCCTCGTACGAGATCACGCGCGCCGTGCCGATCGCCCCCTCCTGCTGCAGGAGCGCGACCTCCTGCCGATCGAGCTGGTCGACCACGCACCAGCCCACGCCGACCGCCAGGAACGCCGCGCCGACGATGGAGAACGCGAGCACGGGATTGTTGCGAGCCATGCCGGCGAGCATGCCACGCCGCGGCGGTGCGCGGGCCCCGAAACCTCCCCGCAGCGCCCCGGACTGCGCCCCGCGGGAGCGCGCCCGCGAGCACACGCGACCGCGAAGCCCCGAGCGACGCGGCCCGCGCGCGATCGTGGCCCGCCCCAGTTATCGCCTAACGATTGCTCTTGCAATCAACTTGCATCTGTAAAACAGTCTCGGCCATGGACACCCCGATCGATCCGCGCCTCCCCGTCACGGTGCTGTCCGGCTTCCTCGGCGCCGGCAAGACCACCCTCCTCAACGCCGTGCTGCGCAACCGCGCCGGCCTCCGCGTCGCCGTCATCGTCAACGACATGAGCGAGGTCAACATCGACGCCCGGCTCGTGCGCGACGGCGGCGCCGGGCTCAGCCGGGTCGACGAGCGCCTGGTCGAGATGAGCAACGGCTGCATCTGCTGCACCCTGCGCGAGGACCTGCTCGTCGAGGTCACCCGGCTCGCCCGCGAGGGCCGCTTCGACTACCTCCTCATCGAGTCGAGCGGCATCTCCGAGCCGCTCCCGATCGCCGAGACCTTCACCTTCCCCGACGAGCACGGCACGCGCCTCGCCGACGTCGCGCGCCTCGACACCATGGTCAGCGTCGTCGACGCCGTCAGCTTCCTCGCCGACTACGACGCCTCCGCCAGCCTGCGCGAGCGCGGCGCGGCCCTCGACGACGACGACGAGCGCACGATCACCGACCTCCTCGTCGACCAGGTCGAGTTCGCCGACGTGCTCGTCATCAGCAAGACCGACCTCGCCGCGCCGGCCGAAGTCGACCGCCTCGAGGCCGTCCTGCGCTCGCTCAACCCCGCGGCCCGGATCGTCCGCGCCGCCCACGGCGAGGTGCCGCTGACGGAGGTCCTGAACACCCGCCGCTTCGACTTCGACCGCGCCTCCCAGGCCGCCGGCTGGCTCGAAGAGGTCCGCGGCGAGCACCGCCCCGAGACCCTCGAGTACGGGATCTCGAGCTTCGTCTACCGCGCGGCGGTGCCGTTCCACCCGCGCCGCTTCTGGGCCCAGATCCAGCGCAAGTGGCCCGGCGTGCTGCGCTCGAAGGGCATCTTCTGGCTGGCCACGCGGATGGACGCGGCCCTGAGCTGGTCGCACGCGGGCCGCACCCTGCGGGTCGGTCAAGCCGGCCTGTGGTGGGCGACGCAGCCGCGCAGCGAGTGGCCGACCGAGCCGGACACGCGCGCGGAGATCGAGCGCCACTACCGTCCGCGCTGGGGCGACCGCCGCCAGGAGATCGTGGTCATCGGCAGCGGCATGGACCGCGAAGCCCTGACCGCCGCCTTCGACGCCTGCCTGCTGACCCCCGCCGAGATGCGCGGCGGCCCGAAGGCCTGGCGCTCGCTCGACGATCCGTTCCCGGCGATGCCCGCCGGACCGGCCCCGGCCTGACGCCGATGCCGCGATCGCGGCATCCCCGAATCACCGCAGGCGAAATCATCACGTGTCTCCGCGGACCTCTCGTCCTCGGAGACACGTGATTTCGCGACCCCACCCGCGGCTCCCTCGAATCCCTGCCATCGCGCAATCACCTGTCCCCTGGGACATCTCGCTGGCACATTCGTCGCGCGCGCTTCCGCCCTGCGCGAACAAAATTCGTCGCCCTCCCGTGACGCGCCCTTGACGGGACGGAACGATTGATTCACATATCTCTCGTGCCATCCCAAGGACCGGTCACCCTCCCCGAGCTGCTCGAAGTCGCGCGGCGGCTGCTCGACGAGGCTGGGCCTGAAGCGCTCACCATGGACCGTCTGGCCGAGGCTGCGGGCATCTCCCGCAGTTCGGCCTACCGCCTCGTCGGCAGCCGCGAGGCCCTCGTCCAGCAGCTCGCGGCGGCGGGGGTCGACGCCCCCATGCGCGGAGACGCGCGCGAGAAAGTGCTCGCCGCCGCGCGCGACGTCTTCTCGCGCCAGGGCCTCGAGGGCGCCACCGTCGAGGCCATCGCCGAGGCCGCCGGCGTCGGCACGGCCACCGTCTACCGCCAATTCGGCGACAAGAAGGGCCTCCTCCGCGCCTTCGCCCAGAGTATGAACATTCGTAAGGCCGTCTGGGGCACCGCGCGCGAGCCCTCCGGCGACCTCGCCCTCGATCTCGAGCGGCTCGCCGTCGCCGCGCTCACGCAGATGCGCGACGACGCCGACCTCATGCGCATCATCCTCGTCGAGCGCCTGCGCGGCAGCAGCGTCCTCGGCGAGCTGTCCGACGCCGCCGACCGATCGATCCACGGCCTCGCCGCGGTGATGCGCCGCTACGTCGAATCCGGCGAGCTCGTCGACGACGACCCCTACCGGCTCGCGCGCGCCTTCCAGGGCATGCTGCTCAGCTTCGGCGTGCTCGGCGGCCTGTGGGGATTGCCCGCCGACCCCGACCCCGAGCGCGACGCCAAGACAATCGTCCGCTTCTTCCTCCGCGGCGTGAAACGAGGTGCTCCGTGACCATGATCGTGCCATTCTCCGCAATCGCCCCCGACGACCTCGCGCGCGTCGGCGGCAAGGGACAGAACCTCGGCGCCTTGACCCGCGCCGGCTTCCCCGTCCCACCCGGCTTTTGCGTCACCACGGCCGCCTATCGCCATTTCGTCGCCGGCTGTCCCACCTTCTCGGCCTGGCTCGACAAGCTCGACGCCCTCGACCCCGACGACGTCGCCGGCGCGCGCGAGCTCGGGGCCGCGGTGCGCGACGCCCTGCTCGCCGTCCCGCCGCCGCCGGGGCTCATCGCCGAAGTCACCGCCGCGCACCACGAGCTCGGCCGCGAGCACGCCTACGCCGTGCGCTCCTCCGCCACCGCCGAGGACCTCCCCGGCGCCTCGTTCGCCGGCCAGCAGGACACCTATCTCAATATCCGCGGCGACGACGAATTGCTGGCCGCGGTCCGCCGCTGCTTCGCCAGCCTGTTCACCGACCGCGCGATCCTCTACCGCGCCCGCAACGGCTTCGGCCACCGCCACGTCGCCCTCGCCGTGGTCGTCCAGCGCATGGTGGTACCCGAGGCCAGCGGGATCCTCTTCACCGCCGACCCGGTGACCGGCCACCGCGGCACCCTCACCATCGACGCCGGCTACGGCCTCGGCGAGGCGCTCGTCAGCGGCCTCGTCACCGCCGACCTCTACCGCGTCGATCGCCGCACCGGCGCGCTCAAGGAGCTGCGCGTCGGCGACAAACAGGTCGCCATCCGCCCGGTGCCCGGCGGCGGCACCGTCACCGAAGATGTCCCCGAGGACAGGCGGCGCGCCCGCGTCCTCGACGACGCCGCCGTCGCCGCCCTGGCCGACCTCGGCGCCCGCGTCGAGGCCCACTACGGCGGCGTCCCCCAGGACCTCGAGTGGTGCCTCGCGGGCCAGCAGTTGTGGCTCGTGCAGGCGCGCCCGATCACCTCGCTCTATCCATTGCCCGCGCCCGGCCCCGACGACGGCAGCGTCCACCTCTACCTCAGCTTCGGCCACGCCCAGAACATGATCGACCCGATCACGCCGATGGGCCGCGACCTGTGGCGCGCGGTGTTCCCGTTCGGCAAGACCCGCCTCGAGGAGATCCCACGCGGCACGACGACGATGGTCGACGCCGGCAGCCGGCTCTACCTCGACATCACGCCGGTGCTTCGCCTCGCGCCGACGCGCCGGCTGATGTTCCGGATCTTGCGCGCGGTCTACCCCGACGTGGCGGCACGCCTGGCGACTCTGGTGGACCGCCCCGCGATCCAGGCCGCCGCCAAGCCCCGCCCCGCGGCCCTGCGCCTGGCCCTCGGGATGATGTGGAGCGTCCCGTTCGAGCTCGCCTGGCTGCTCCTCGGCGCCCGCCTCGACACCCAGACCGCCTGGGCCGACCGCATGGTCGCCGAGCGCGTCGCCGAATTCCGCGCCGCCGTCGAATCACAACACTCCGGCGTCGCCCGCCTGCGCGCCGCCCGGCACCAGCTCACCGGCGTCTTCCAGGTCATGCCGAAGATCGCCCCGCGCCTCGTGTCCGGCATGCTGAGCCTCGGCCGCCTGCGCCGTCGCTTCGCCGACACCCCGCACGCCGCCGACGTCGAGGCCCTCCAGCGCGGCCTCGTCGGCAACGTCACCACCGAGATGGACCTGCGCGTCGGCGACCTCGCCGACCTCGCGCGGCCTTACCCCGAGCTGCGCGCCGCCCTCGAGCACGTCCGCCCCGGCGAGCTCCAAAGCCTGCGCGAGCTCCCCGGCGGCCCCGCCTTCGTCGACGCCCTCGCCGCCTTCCTCGCCCGCTTCGGCATGCGCGGCCAGGCCGAGATCGACATCGGCCGCCCGCGCTGGGCCGACGACCCCGGCCTGCTGCTCACCAGCATCCGCGGCATGGCGGCCCACGGCGACGCCCCCGGCCAGCACCGCAGGCACTTCGCCAACCTGCAGGCCGAGGCCGAGGCCGCCGCTTCGCGCCTCGTCGCCGCCGCGCCCGCCCTCGCGCGCTGGATCGTCCGCCGTCAGGTCCAGTGCGTGCGCCACTGCCTCGGCGTCCGCGAGCACCCCAAGTTCCTCTTCATCCAGTGCTTCGAGCTCGTGCGCAGCAACGTCCTCGCCGCCGCCGACGCGCTCGTGCACGCCGGTCGCCTGGATGCGCGCGGCGACGTGTGGTTCCTGACCTACGACGAATTGCTCGAGCTCGCCGCCGACCCGGGCGCCTTCGATCCGCGCCCGCGGATCCTCGCACGCCGCGCCGACTATGATCATAGCCGCCACCTGAGCCCCCCGCTGGTCGTCACCAGCGAGGGCGAGGTCCCCGCGCGACCTGTCCCGAAGGACCTGCCCGAAGGTGCCATCGCCGGCCTCGGCGCCAGCGCCGGCGTCGTCGAGGGCATCGCCCACGTCGTCCTCGATCCCGCCGCCCAGGTCCTGCGCGCCGGCGAGATCCTCGTCGCCCCGTACACCGATCCCGGCTGGACCCCGCTGTTCGTCCACGCCGCCGGCCTCGTGTGCGACGTCGGTGGCATGATGACCCACGGCTCCGTCATCGCCCGCGAGTACGGCATCCCCGCGGTCGTCGGCGTCGGCGACGGCACCAAGCGGCTCAAGTCGGGCCAGCGCCTGCGCGTCGACGGCAGCCGCGGCATCGTCGAGGTCCTCGCGGAGGCCGCCCCGTGAAGCTCGCCCTCCTCCTGCTCGGCGCCGCCCTCGTCGTCCTCGGCGCCCTCGCGGCCGTCCAGGGCGTGTTCGTCGACGGCCTCCAGCGGTCCGGCCGGACCTTCCTGGCGATGATGCCGATCCTCGCCGTCGCCTTCCTGCTCGCCGGCATGGCCGAGGCCCTCCTCCCGACCGGCTTCGTCGAGCGCTGGCTCTCCGACGGCGCCGGCGTCCGCGGCCACCTCCTCGCGTGGGTGGCCGGCGCCCTCACCCCCGGCGGCGGCCTGCTCGGCATGCCCCTCGCGGCCGGCCTCCTCAAGGCCGGCGCCGGCGTCGGCGTCCTCGTCACCTACCTCACCAGCATGGCCCTCCTCCCGCTCCTGCGCCTGCCCATGGAGCTCGGCATCTACGGCGGCCGCCTCGCGCTCCTGCGGATCGCCGCCTCCTGCCTCCTCCCGTTCGCCGCCGGCGCCACCGCCCAGCTCATCGTCCGCCTGACGCGCCTGTGAATGTCCCACGGGACATGCTCCATGAAACATGTCTGACAGGACATCGCGCGCCTCGGCCCCGAACCCCGCTTCGCCCTGGCACGTGTCCTTCAGGGCGAGCATTACCCGAGCAGCCCCAGGAGGAACGAACCCGGCGAGTCCCGCAGGGTGGCCCCGCAACGCGACGCCTCCGCGCTTTCGATCGACGTCTGTCAGCCTTGCGCCGCTCCGGGCAACTCCCGGACATGCCCCTTCGCCCGCCTTCGCTTCGCGCCCTGCTCGGTTTCGCTTACGCGCCCGGCACTCCTGACCTTCCCGACATCCGGCTCTCCGCCGCGAGACCCCACGCGTCCTTCGCTTCGCCCCTGCGCGCGCGGTCGTTCCTGCTCCCGCTCCTGCTCGCCGGCGGCGCCGCCTGCGACGTCGAGCCCGAGGCCGACGTCGACGAGCTCGCAGATCCGTCCGACGACGAAATCGAGCCCCGCTCGCTGACCCTCGAGCCCAACGATCCGCTCTACCACTCGGGACAGAAGTGGCACTACGGCGCCATCTCCTTGCCCGAGGCCTGGTGGCTGACCACCGGCTCGCCCGCGGTCACCATCGCCATCGCCGACAGCGGCACGCTCCCTCACTCCGAGCTCACCTGGTCGAGCGGCTACGACTTCTTCGTCGGCGACGCCGACCCGACCGACCCGGGGACCTTCCACCATGGCATCCACGTCGCGGGCACCCTTGCTGCGGCCGCGAACAACGGCAGCGGCGGCGCGGGCATCTGCTGGAATTGCAAGCTCCGTCCGCTCCGCGTCGCGCAGTCCGGCGGCGGCGCCCAGGTCGGCGACCCCGGCATGAACGAGCCGACCACCACCCTGCTCGCGCGCGCGATCCGCTACGCCGCCGGCCTGCCGACCGACAACGGCCGGGGAGAGACGGTGCAGGCCAGCTCGCGCGCCGATGTCATCAACATCAGCATCGGCAACCTCGCACAGCCGTGCCCGGCCGACCTCAAGGACGCCATCGACAAGGCCTCGGAGGCCGGCACCGTGGTGGTGGTCGCCGCGGGCAACGGCGACTCCGGGACCACCTGGCCGCCGAGCCCCGACTTCAACGCCTCCAACTATCTGTGGCCGAGGTGTCACGCTCAGAACCCCGACCTGATCGTGGTCACCGCCGTCGACGAGTTCGGCAACGCCGAGCCCTACGCCCTGCAGTCCAACCCCCTCGCCAAGTACCCCGGCATCACGCTCGCCGCACCCGGCGGCTCGGCGGTGAACGGCCAGGCCGGCAACGGCGCCCTCATCGGCTGCCCGAGCGATCCGACCCAGACCGGCACCCACGGCGTCGTGTCGACCTGGATCCCCTACGAGCAGACCGGCCCGCAGTGCCACCGCCACTGGGCCGGCACCTCGATGGCGGCGCCGCACGTGAGCGGCGTGGTCGGCCTGATGCGCGCCCGCAACTCCGCGCTGACGGCGTCGCAGATCAAGCAGATCCTCGTGAAGACCGCCAAGCCCATCCCGTGCACCAACTGCGGCGCCGGTATGGTCAATGCCTTCGGCGCCGTGCAGGCCTCGACCTTCACCCTGTCGATCACGTGCGAGTCGACCGGCGGCGGCGGCTACACCTGCACCTCCTCGCCGACCGGCCTCGGGCCGTGGACCGCCACCTGGCAGGGCGTACTGAACGCCGCGGTCAACCCGGCCCACGCCAACAACCCCGCGACCACCCACGGCACCTGCACCGTGAACACCCAGGCGCGGGTGCGCGCGACCCTCACCGACGCCCTCGGTCGCACGATGATCGCCGAAGACGCCTTCCTCTGCAGCCAGCTCCCGCCGTGACCAGTCGCCAAAGACATGTCTATATCGACATGTCCTTGAAGCCATATCACGAGACTGCGCCCAAGCGGCAGGCGGTGTCATCCGTCTTCAAGAACAGCTCACGCCCGTTCCCCGTCCTCGACACCGTGGCTCACCGGCACGGGCCGGGCCGCTCTCACAGCTTGCTCCACTCCTCGGCGGGCGTCGGCGCGGGGGCCGTGGGCCCGATCGGGTAGCCGCCACGGGCCAGGCTCACCAGCGCCGCGACGCTCACGCTCAGCCACACCGCCACGGCGAACGGATGCACCGCTCGACGCCGCGGCGAGGCGTGCGCTGCGGCAGGATCACCGAGAGCGAGCCCGGGACGAGCCATGGTCCCCGGACCATACGCCGCCGCTCTGGCAATGTCGATACGTCCCTGCGTCGCGCCCCCGACATGCCTCATTCGGGGGCATGGGCGCCGCGCTCTCCGATGACATGTCCCGAGAGACAGCATGACGCAGCATGCGACCGCACGCTTCCGGCGCGACCGGGGAACACGGCAAGACCGCGCTCTCATTCAGCGCCGACCTCTCGCCCGCGAGCGCATCTCGCTGCAGTCGCCGGCGCGCCTCACCGCGGCCGCCGAGTGCATACACCTCGCCTACCGGGAGCAAGGCGGTCGGCGCGAGAGAATCCGCGTCCGGCCGCGCGCTCGCCGGGCGCACAATCGCCGGCGGACATGGTAGCGAGGGCCTCGCCATGCACCACCACGCTCTGACGCGTACGCCCGCGAACTCGGGCGCTCGGGGCGTGGACGCAGTCGCGGCGGGAGCGGAGTGAGCGTGAGCGGGCCGAGCGTGCTGCTCCTCCTCGGCGCGCTCGCGCAGGTCCCCGGGCCGCCCGCCGACGACGTGCTCTGGAGCGCTCCGCCAGGCTGTCCCGGGCGAGATGCCCTGCTCGCCGAGGTCGTCGCCCGTCGAGGCCGCGCGCTCGAGCCCGGACAGGCGCGCGTCGTCGGGCGCGCGACCGTCGTCGGACCGCGCCGCTACCGGCTCGACCTCGACCTCGAAGTCCGCGGACGGCGCGACCGCCGGACCCTCTTCGCGCACAGCTGCGAGGCGCTGGTCGACGCGGCCGTCCTGGTCATCACCCTCGCCCTCGACGCCGACCGCCGGCCCGCCCCGGGCTCACCCGAGTCACCGTCCCCGGGGCCGACCCCGGACGCGACCGTGCCGGAGCCCACCGCCCCGGTCGAACCCGCGCCGGCGCCTGGAGCTTCGCTGGAGCCCACGCCGCCCGTCGCCGGCCCTCCACAAAGCACCAGCACCCTCGCGCCCCTCGCTGGCCCTCCACAAAGCACCGGCCCCCCCGCGCCCGTCGCCAGCGCTCCACGAAGCACCGCCACCCCCGCGCCTCCCGAGCCCCTCGCACCCGAGCTCGCGCCGCCGGCCCCGCGGCGCCGTCCCGGCGGCTTCCTCCGCCTCCACGGGCTCGGGGAGCTCGGCGCCTTGCCCGGCCCGACCGGCGGCGTCGGGCTCGCCGGCGGCCTCCTCTGGCCGAGATTCCGCCTCGAGCTGCACGCCACCTACCTGGCCCCGAGGACCGCCGACCGCTCGGGGACCGACGTCCGCGCCTCGTTCCTCGCCGGCGCCGCGCTCGGCTGCGTCCGCCTGGGTGACCGGCGCGTCTTCGAGCTCCCGCTGTGTCTCGGGCTCGAGGCCGGCGGCATTCCGCTGGCCGCCGACGGCCCGTCGGGCACAAGACCGCGATCGGGCGCTGGCTCGCCGGCACCGTGGGCGTCGGCGCGGCCGTGCGCGTGCACCCGCGGGTCGCCCTGTTCGCCATGCTGCAGGGCCTCGCGGCGCTCCAGCGCGGGACCTTCGTCGTCCGCCGAGCCGGGACCGACGTCGTCCTCTTCGACCCCGGCGTCGCCTCGGCCCGGCTCGCCCTCGGCGTCGAGGTGCGCCTCGGCGAGCCGCGGTGAGACTATCGAGGGCATCCGGAGACAACATCGAGGCCGGCGACCGCCATGCACTCCGAACCCGAGGACGACGCGCGCAAACGCGCCTTTCGTGAGCTCTACCGCAGCGAATTCACGTTCGTCTGGACCGTCGCGCGCCGCCTCGGCGTCCCGCCGCCGCTGGTCGAGGACGCGGTCCAGGACGTGTTCCTCACCGCCTACCGCCGCCTCGACCAGGTCCGTTTCGAGGTCTCCGCGCGCGCCTGGCTCTACGGCGTGACCCGCAGGATCGCCTCGCGTTACCACCGCTCGGCCGAGCGCCGGTCGCGGCGGCTCGCCGCGGTCGCTGCCGTCTCGCACGGCCCCGCCGACCCGCCGCAGGAGCGCGTCGACTCCGCGGAGCAGCTCGAGCGGCTCCTCGCCCAGCTCGGCGCGAACACCCGCGCCGCCTTCGAGATGTCCGAGCTGTTCGGCATGAGCGGCCCCGAGATCGCCAGCGAGCTGGGGATCCCCGTCAAGACCGTCTACTCGCGGGTTCGCCTGGCGCGCGAGCAGCTCATCCGCGAGTTCGGCGAGGCGAGGCTCGAGCGCGAGTTCGCCGGCGCGCGCGAGCGCGACGCCCCGCCGCCCGCCGCCGCCCAGCGCTCGTGGGCCGCCCTGGCCCCGGGCCTGATGTCGACCCACGCCGGCACCGGCCTCGCCACCCTCGTCACCGCCCGCGCGGCGGTCATGACCACCCTCGTGCTCGCCGCGGGCGCCGTCGCCGTCGCCGGGTCGCGCCCGCCGGGGGCCGTTCGGCCCGGCGCTCCCCCGTCCGACGCCGCACCGGTCGCGATGAACATCGCCGAGCGACCTGCCGCGGCCGTCGTCGTCGAGGCGGTCTCGCCCTCGCCGACGCCGCCCGTCACTTCTCCGCCCGTCGCCTCGCCGCGGCTGGAGGATGCCGACCGCCTGGCCGCCGAGGTCGCGGTGCTGGAGCGCGCCCAGGCCGAGCTCGCGCGCGGCGACCTCGAGGCCGTGCGGGCCCGCCTCGCCGAGCACGCGCGCCGCTTCCCCGTCGGCGCCCTCGGCGACCTGCGCGGCGTCCTTGCGATCGAGCTCCTGTGCCGCGACGGCCGGCGGGACGAGGCCGCCGCGCGGGCAGCCGCGCTGGTCGTCGCGTACCCGCGCTCCGCCGCCGCGCAGCGGTTCGAAATTATTCGTGCCCCGAGTGAGACGAATCGTTCGAGGCGGAGACTGGCAGCAGTAGAGCCCCAGCCTGTTCATGCATTCCGGCATCCGCGTCGCATCTCCCTGCATTCGCGCTGCGCTCGCAGCTGCGCTCGCCGTGTCCGCCTGCACGTATCCGAAGTTCCTCGGCGAGGAGCCGACCGACGGCGGATCCACCACCGAAGACATCGTCACCGCGAGCGCGTCGAGCCAGGGCTCCGCCGCGAGCACCGGCGTGGTGACCGGCGAGCCGACCACGAGCACCGGCGTGGTGACCGGCGAGCCGACCACGAGCGATCCGACCACGTGCGCGGACGGCTGCCCCGGCGGCGCTCCGGGCGGCCCCGTCGAGAAGTGCCTCTCGGAGTTCAACGAGGCGTACTGGTGCGAGTGCACCGAGGGCGACGTCCAACCGTGCGGCGACGGCCGCGTCAGCGTCTGCCTCGCCCAGGACGCCGTCGTCTTCACCCACACCCGGTGGACGACCTGCGGCACCTGCGAGCCCGGGCAGCAGCGGGCCTGTGACGCCCCCGGCGGGCCGGGCCGGCAATCTGCAACCTCCACGACAAGTGGATCGACGACATCGAGGACCTGCCGACGCTCGAGTGGGGCGCCTGCCTCCGCGAGCAGGACATCGCCTGCGAGCCGGGTGAATCGAGGCAGTGCGAGGGCGGCATCGCCGTCGAGTCGTGCGACGTCGATCTGCAGGGCATCCCTCACTGGACCGGCTGCTAGCTCGCGCTGGCGGCCCCTACGTGCTTCTTCTTTTTTCGACCGATCGAGGTCCCATGCGATATCTGGAGCATCTCAGGAGCGCCCGCGTGAAGACAATCTGCCTCGGGTTCGCCGTCGCCCTGGCGTCGGCGGCCTGCGGCGACAGCGGCGGCGACGCCAGCACCGCGAGCCCGGGCACCGGCGGGGCCACGAACCCGGGCCCGGGCAGCGGCACTGGCGACGAGCCGATCCCGCAGGCCGACTGCACGTCGCGCTGCGAGGCGCACGCGACCGCGTGCGCCGTGCCCGAGGCCATGGTCTCGCAGCTCTGCGCCAACATCTGCGCCGATTCGCTCACCGAGGCCGCTATTCGATGCATCGAGGCGCTGCCCTGCACCGCCGGCGAGAACGAGCTCGACGCGTGCGTGAGCGAGAACCCGCCGGGCGGGTCCAGCGAATCGGACGGCCCCACCGACACCGGAGGCCCCGCCGCCGGCGGATTCGGCGACCCCTGCACCTGCGGCATGACGAGCGGCGAGTGGGAGTGCTCCGGCTCCGACATCTGCGCCGCGGGCCTCGTCTGCGTCGGCTCCGGCGACGACGCCGGCACCTGCCGGGGCCCGGTCTGCTGCGACAGCGAGGGCGACTGCGCCGACAAGCTCGGCAAGCAGGCGAACTGCGACGCCGGCCAGAAGTGCGCCTGCCAGGGCGGCGACCTCGAATGCGTCGGCGAGGCGTGCACCTGCGAAGGCGGCGCCCCGACGAGCCGCGGCCTCTGCTACCCCGATTGACCGGAGCGGCGGCCCGGCGCCGTGTGTGGACATTTCGACCTCCACCCGCGATCTGCCTCCTGCAGACTCGCATGTCTTGAAAGCGACGTATGAACCACGCAGCTTCACGCGGGCTCGGCCTTGTCTTGCCATTCGCTCTGACGATCGCGTCCGGGCCTGGTTGCTTCCTCCCGCCGCCGATCGTACGAGGGCCGGACGGTCGGCCGATCTTTCGCGGTGAGTACCTGATTCACCCGCAAGCGGGCCCGTACTTCTGTTTCGGCGGCGTCACGCCGCTCGGGACCGAGACCTCCCGCTGCCAGGGGACCCCGGACACCTGCGCCGGCCTGCTCGACACCTGGCAAGAGGCCGGTCAGGGCCTGCTTAGCGCTTGCCACCCGACCTCGAACATCTACTGCACCCAGGGCTTCAGTAACAACTGGATGTGCGCGGAGACCGTGGAGGCGTGCGAGGTCGAACGCGCGCGTCGCGTCCAGGAGTACGCGAGCGGGCAGGACCTCGGGTACGCGACATGCACCGAGGTCGACGCGTCCAAAGTGTTCCCGCCGCCGGCTTAGAGGCGGGCTCCCACGCAGCACCGCTCGTCGAAGCGAGGGGCATCGTCGCCGACATCAGGGCACCGCGCATCCTCGCCGCGCCCTTCACCTGTCCCATCGGCCATCTCATCAGGAACCTGACCATCCGCGATCGCCGGCCGTGGCGCGCAGCCTCGCGCGCGCTGCCGCGGTCCCTGTCATGCAGTACCATCGCGCGATGTCTCGCCTCGAAGCGCTCCTCCTGTGTGCCCCCTTGCTGGCAGCCTGCGGCGACAGCGGGCGGCCCCAGGACACCGCGAACGCCACCCTGACCACCAGCGGTCCCGGCCCGACCTCGACCGTCGACCCCACCGACGGCGCCGTCACCGACGGCACCACCACCGGCGAGCCGACCACCTCCACCACCTCCACCTCGGGCCTACCCAAGCTCGACCTCGGCGCTCAGCCGGATCAGGGCGAGATGGCCACCACCGGCGAGTGCGCCGCCCAGATGTTGGAGCCGCAGGTCCAGTCGATCGGCGTCGACATCGTCGTCGTCGTCGACACCTCCAATTCCATGCAGGCGGCGATCGCCGCCGTCGAGACCAGCATCAACAACGACTTTGCCGCCATCCTCGGCGCCAGCAACGTCGACTACCGCGTCATCGTCATGGGCGACTACCCGCCCGGCGAGCAGCTCGACATCTGCATCAGCGCCCCGCTGTCCGGCACCGACTGCAACCCGCCGCCCGCCGTCCCCGCGGTCACCGAGCGCTACAAGCACTACGACGGCATCACCGGCTCGGGCGGCTTCCTCGCCAGCATCCTCGCCTGGTACACCGCCCCCGATCCGCACGGCCTCGCCCCCAACGGCTACCGCGACTTCCTGCGCGACGGCACGCGCAAGGTCATCCTCGCCATGACCGACGGCACCAGCGCCTCGAACACCGACGCCGACGGCGACGCCTTCGACGCCGCCCTGCTCGCCCTCGACCCGCCGCACTTCGGCACCCCCGGCGCGCGCGACTACGTCTTCCACACCATCATCACCATGGGCGCCAACAACCCGCCCGACGCCCCGTGGTTGCCGGGCGACCCGCTGCAGGGCGAGGGCGACTCGATCCAGCGCGTCAGCGTCATCAGCGGTGGTTGGCGCTTCCCGCTGTCGCAGACCGACGCCTTCGACGTCCTCTTCCAGGAGATCGCCAAGGACGTCGTCATGACCACCCCGATCGCCTGCTCCTTCCCGATCCCCGAGCCGCCGATGGGCACCATCGATCCGAACACCATCGAGATCGACTACCAGGTCGGCGGCGTCCCGCCGGTCAAGGCATTCCATCAGGTCGTCGATCTCGCCGCCTGCGAAGCCGACGCCTTCTACATCGAGAACGCCACGGTCATCCTCTGCCCCGACGCCTGCGCCCAGGTGCAGGCCGACCCTGCCGCCAAGCTCGACGTCCGCTACGGCTGCGACGTCGGCTTCGACCCCGCCGGCTGAGCTGCCCGTGCTCGCCGTCCGCCACGGCTGCGACGTCGGCTTCGACCCGGCCGGTTGGACCTCCGAGCTTCGCCGTCCGCTACGGCTGCGACGTCGGGCCGGGCCCTGCCGATTGCTCCTCGCCCGGCACCTCCGGCGGCCCCTCCGGCGCGGCCTCCGTCGCGCTCCCCGACGCCATGCGGCGCCACACCGCCGGCAGCCCGATCTCGAGGAACACCGGGAAGCGATAGCCCTCGTAGCGGCGCTCGAGCGCCGCGCGGACCCGCAGCACCGCGGCCGGATCGGGCGGCAGCGTCGGCTTCTCGGCCGCCACCAGCGACAGCACCGTCTGCAGGTACTCGCGCTGATCCGCCACCAGCTCCGGCCCGCCCGAGCGGCCGCGGCCGGGGTGCACGTGCTTCGGCTGCATCGCCTCGATCTCCGCCAGCCGCTGCAGCCACGCCTCGGGCTCCCCGATCTCGAGCCACGCGTGGGCCTTGTTGGCCACCAGGTCGCCGACGAACACGTGGTCTTCCCACTGGATCACCACGTGGGCCGGGCTGCAGCCGGGCCCGAGCACGTGCGCCTTCAGCTCGAGGCCGGCCAGCTTCAGCGTCGTCGTCGCCGCGCCGAAGCTGCGCGGCTGCGGCACCGTCGTCGGCCAGTCGGGCGCGTAGCGCTCGACGAACGCCTCCGTGCGCTTCGCGAACACCTCGGGGATCCGCGCCAGCACCTGCTCCGCGGTCCACACCTCGATCCCGCGGGCCTGGAACGTCGCGGTGCCGTTGAACTTGTCCGGGTTCGCGTGCAGCACGATCGCCGCCACCACCTTCTTGCGGGTCACGCGCTCGGCCGCCGCGATGACCTCCGCCGCGACCGACGGCAGGAACTGCACATCGATCACCACCACTCCCTCGGGCCCTTCGATCCAGAAGCTCGACGTGTCGAACGACCACCCTGACGAGATGTACTGCCCGATCCGCCGCTCCGACAGCGGCACTTCCACCCGGCCCGTCATCGGCGTCGACGAGTGGCTCACGCAGGCGAGCCCCGAGGTGACGAGCGACGCGAGGGTGACGAGCTGAAGCGCGCGAGCGAACATCGGCTGCGAAGGCTAGTGCCCCTGCTGCGCCGTGTCCACCGGCGGCGCGCATGTCTCGAAGGACATCCGCACGCCCCGAAGCCTCCCACGGCCGCGCCCGGGCCCTTTTTCGGGCCGGCGCGCGCAGCACCGGGCGCAGCCCCCCCGATTTCCGGCTCACCGGTCGGCCCGACACCGCGCGCGTCGCGAGGGCGGCGCGTGGCTCTCGGGCCGACCGGGGCGAGCCCCGCCCGGGCATCCCCGGGCGCCGCGCGGGCCCTCGCGTGGTATGAGAACGTAGACCGGCCCAGCCCGCGCGGGAGTCCCATGCGACATGTCTTCAAGTACAGCTTCACCCTCTCCGCCCTCGTCCTCACCGCCTCCGCCTGCGGCGACTCCGGGGCCGTGCAAGGCAGCACTGCCACCGACGCGACCACCATCACCAGCCTGAGCGCCGGCACCACCGACCCGGGCACCACCGACCCCGGCACCACCGACCCCGGCACCACCGATCCGGGCACCGCGGCCACCACCGCCGAGCCCACCACCGCCGAGCCCACCACCGGCCCCGTCGATCCCTCGACCACCACCACCACCACCGAGCCCGGCACCACCACCACGACCACCACCACGGAGACCAGCACCACCACCACGACCGGCGAGCGGCCGCCGGAGTGCGTCTCCGTGCTCAAGGCCACCGTGCGCGACTTCAAGGAGAGCCACCCCGACTTCGAGAGCTACGGCGGCACCGTCGACGGCATCGTCCAGGTCGACCTCGGGCCCGACCACAAGCCCGTCTACGCCCACGCCGGCGGCACCTCGGTCACCACCGGCCCCGCGGAGTTCGCCCAGTGGTACAACGACGTCGCCGACGTCAATCAATCGTTCGAGATCGAGATCACGCTGACCGAGGTGTCGCCCGGGCAATACACCTACCAGAACAACGACTTCTTCCCGATCGACGATCAGGGCTGGGGCAACCAGGGCAACAACCACAACTTCCACTTTACCACCGAGATCCACACCGAGTTCACCTATTCGGGCGGCGAGGTCTTCACCTTCACCGGCGACGACGATCTGTGGCTGTTCATCAACGGCAAGCTCGCCATCGACCTCGGCGGCGTCCACGGCGCCCTCAGCGAGTCCATCGACCTCGACGGCAACGCCGGCTTCTTCGGCATCCAGCTGAACGGCACCTACTCGATGGACATCTTCCACGCCGAGCGCCACACCAGCCAGTCGAACTTCCGCATCGACACCAGCATCAATTGCTTCATCGTCCCCGGCTGAGCCGACGCCGCGGGGACCGCCGGGGCCGCCGCGCCGGCCCCGAGCGGAGCGCTTCTCGTGCCGCTCGGCAGCCCGCGACCACCCCCTCCTCGATGATGCGGCTGGAGACGCTGCCGAGCCGTGCAGAGCACGACGGCCGCGGATCGGAGCCGCGAAGGTGGACGCGCAGGAGCGCGGCGCCGGCGCGGGGCTTGTGCGATGGCGTCTGCGGGCGTACACCGCCATCGCCATGGCCGACGTGATCGCCTTCGACGCCGACGACACCCTCTGGCACAACGAGCCGCTGTTCGCCCAGGCACAGCTCAAGTACCGCCGGCTGCTGGCGAGTTATCACGACGAGGCATTCGTCGAGCGCCGGCTCCACGAGACGCATATCCGCAACCTCGAGCACTTCGGCTACGGCATCAAGGGTTTCGGTCTGTCGATGGTCGAGACCGCGGTCGAGCTCACCGAGGGCCGCATCACCGGCGCCGAGATCCGTCACGTCCTCGAGCTCGCCCGCGAGATGCTGCGCGCCCCGGTCGAGCTGCTCCCGCACGTCGACACCACCATCCCCCGCCTCGCGCAGTCGAACCGACTGATGTTGATCACCAAGGGCGATCTGTTCGATCAGGAGTCCAAGATCGCCCGCTCCGGCCTCGGCGACTACTTCTCTCGCATCGAGGTGGTCTCCGAGAAAGACCGCAGGACCTACGACCGCCTCCTCGCCCGCCATGGCGTCGAGCCGGCGCGGTTCGTGATGGTCGGCAATTCGCTCCGGTCCGACGTCCTGCCGGTGCTCGAGCTCGGCGGTCGGGCCGTGCACATCCCGTACGCGACCACCTGGTCGCATGAACATGTCCCCGAGGACCTCCTCCGCCAGCACGAGTTCACCCGGCTCGAGCACATCGGCCTCCTGCCCGAGTACCTGGCCGGCGTCGGCGAGTAGCGAGCGCGTCGGCCATCGCCCCACCATCCGGTCGAGAATCCGCAGCGACACCCGCATTCGGTGCTTCGCCATCCCGGCTGACGTGACGCGCGCCAGAGCGCGCGAGTCCGGACCCGCGCGCGAGCCCGCCGGCCGCGTCGCCGCCGTGGTGAACGACAGGACATGTCTCGTAGGACATGTCGCTATTCCGCGCCGCTGCTTCCCTGTGCGCCGCGTCCGGGTGGTCGTGCGGCCCACACCGCCGCGACGTCACCGTGCAGCCGCATGCACCACGTGGATCGACTCGCCGCCGCGTCGGGGCCGCCGGCCTCTGCGATCCCCGACGCTCGCCCGCCGGCGATCCGCTCGCGTACCATGCCGCCATGAAACTGTGTGTATGGGCGAGCAGGGGTGCATTCGCGGCGGCGATCGCCGCGGCGGGTTGTGGCGACAGCGGCGTCGCGGCCAGCGAGACGGACGCGACCGGCACGACGACGCAGGCGACGAGCAGCGGTGACAGCACGAGCGAACCGGCGCCGACGACCGGCGCGCCGACCACGAGCGGCACCTCGACGGTCGGCACCGACAGCGCGACCGCGGCGACCGACGACACCACCACCACCACCACCACGACCACGACCGACGGCGACACCACCACCACCACCGACGGCGACACCACCACCACCGCTACCGACGCCACCAGCACCGGCCCCGCCCCCTTCTGCGGCGACGGCGAGGTCGACGACGGCGAGGCCTGCGACGACGGCCCGGGCAACGCCGACGACGGCAACTGCACCCTCGCCTGCGCCGAGGCCGTGTGCGGCGACGGCCTCGTCCACGCCGGAGTCGAGGCCTGCGACGACGCCAACGACGTCGACGACGACGCTTGCAGCAACACCTGCGCCCTCGCCACCTGCGGCGACGGAGCGGTCGAGAACGGCGAGGCCTGCGACGACGCCAACGCCGACGACACCGACGCCTGCCTCTCCACCTGTCTCGCGGCCACCTGCGGCGACGGCCACGTCCAGGCCGGCGTCGAACCGTGCGACGACGGCAACCCCGACGACGGCGACGCTTGCCTCTCCACCTGCCAGGTCGCCAGCTGCGGCGACGGCCACGTCCAGGACGGCGTCGAGCAGTGCGACGACGGCAACGCCGACGACAGCGATGCCTGCCTCGCCACCTGCCAATCCGCCATTTGCGGCGACGGCGAGGTGCAGGCCGGCGTCGAGGAATGCGACGACGCCGACGCCGACGACAGTGACGCCTGCCTCGCCGATTGCAAGGCGGCCACCTGCGGCGACGGCGTCGTCCACACAGGCGTCGAGCAGTGCGACGACGGCAACGACATCGACGGCGACGGCTGCACCAGCGCCTGCACCGTCCCCACGACCTGCGAGGACTTGCAAGCGGCCGTGCCGATGCTCCCGAGCGGCGTCTACGTCATCGATCCCGACGGCGTCGGCGGTCAGGCCGGCTACCCCGTCTTCTGCGACATGGTCACCGCCGGCGGCGGCTGGACCCTGCTCGAGCGCAGCCCGCTCGGCGCCCAGACCATCGGCAAGGCGCTCTACAACGACCTCCCCGTCAACGCCGCCGACCCCGCCAACGCCCGCCATCGCCTGTCCAAGACGCAGATGACCGCCCTGCGCGACCTCTCGACCGACATGCGCATCGACTGCCGCGGCGAGGATTACCTGCTGACCGCTGCCGGCAACCTGTTCAATGGTCAAGGCGGACCGAACAGCTGCTTCAATTGGTCGCAGGTGCTCTACAAGGAGGCGCGCCTCAAGGGCAACTTCGTGCAGAACAAGACCATCTGCACCTGGCACGTCGGCACCTCCGAGGGCTGCGCCGGCGCCTGGCACATCGACGAGGTCGCCCAGAACCAGTACGGCTGCGGCCTCGTCAACTACCCGTGGAAGGGCGCCGCGGTCGTCAGCCCCTCCGCCGACACCTTCGCCACCGACCCCAACACCCTCGACGCGGTAGGCCCCGTCCACGACTGTCACAAGCCCGGCGCCGCCCGCTGGCTGATGGTCCGCTGATCGCCGGTCTTCCCGCCGAACGCCGTATCGTGCGGCGTTCGGCCGCTCCGCGCAAACGGCCTCGCGCCGCGCCCCATCGCAGCGATGACGCATTCCTCGCCGGCCGCGATCCGCCCATTGCCAATGGGGCATCGCGGTCGAGCTCGGCGGTCCTTGCCCGATTGCAATGATAGCCTGTCGACCTCGCCCTCCGGGTCCCTGCGCCCGCACTCGCCGCGCCGCAGCGGCCCTCGACCGCGCGCCGGCCCGCGGGCCCATCGGCGGGGCGCCCGTCGCGTCGGCCTCGCAAATGCGCACCCGGCCCTCCGGCCGACTCGCGGCGCCGCGCCCGGCTCGCCCGCGCCCGCGTCTCGTCGGACCTGGCCGCGACCTCATCAAGGAGATCGCGACCGCCGCGGGAACAGCGTACTGACCGCGCCTACGCGCCCTGGCGCGGCACCGCGCGTCGATACGAAAGGGCGGACCCGCGCCGTCGCATGCCACGCGCAGGGCATCGCCGCGCGACGACAATAGCCATTGCCTGCCCGCGGGCCGCGGGCGGGTCTGCGCGGCGCGGGAATCGGCATAGACCGCCGTCACGCCTTCGAACTCTCCCGCGGCGCCGCCGACCATGTGCATTTCGCCGGCGCCGCGAATCAGTCGCCGATCGGAATCGCCACTTTCCGCCGCTCGTCGGGCCCTCCGCGCACTCCGGGTTACATCGCAGCACCGGGCCGCGAATAGAACACGCATCATTTCCCGCATGGCAGTGCGGGACTCGCTCGAATCGCGCGACCCGGCGCAGCGCGGTTTTCCTGGCCCTGCACGCGCTGGGTCGCGCATTCCACAGCCACCAATGCATCGTTTAATTAATCTTCGTTCCCCGAAATTGTCTTGACGCCTCGCGATCACGGAGCGTAACCTCCGCCCGCGAGCTCGAACCGCGAAGGGCCGATTTTCGCCGACACGGCCCTCCGTCGAGCAGAGTCGGAAACGGCAGCAGAGCTGCCCGTGAAAAGGATAGTCATGTCGATCGCAGGAAAGCCGGGAAATGATCAGCAGACCAGCCTCTCGACGGCTGCAGCGCGCCAGCTCGCCACCACGACGAAGTCCCCGCCGCAGATGCAGGGAATCTCGTCCCGCTGGCTGCTCAAATTGTTGCCCTGGTGCACGTCAACGGCGTCTTCCGCCTCAATCGTCGCCTGAGCTACGCCGTCGGCGACGGCCGCGTCACCTTCTACAACACCGGCGCCAAGATCCAGGTCGTGCCGCTGGAGCTGACCGAGCTGCCGCTGTTCCGCGGCTACGAGGACCTCGAGGTGCTCAATGTGCTCGCCGGCCGCTTCGTGCAGAAGGAGTTCAAGGCGGGCGACATCCTGACCCAGAAGGGCAACGAGGCCAACGAGATGGTCCTCATCGCCCACGGCAAGGTCAACAAGATCGGCACCGGCAAGTACGGCGACGAGAGCGTCCTCGAGACCCTGGCCGACGGTGACCATTACTCGTACCAGGCGATCCTCGAGTCGCAGGACTACTGGGACTTCACCGCCAAGGCGGTGACCGCCGGCACCGTCCTGACGCTGTCGCAGGCGTCCTTCGAGGAGCTGGTCGCCCAGCACCCGTCGCTGCGCAAGCACGTCGACGAGTTCAAGGCGCGCTCGCAGAAGAAGCAGGACAACAGCGGCCAGGCCGCGATCGAGGTCGCCTCCGGCCACACGGGCGAGCCCGTGCTGCCCGGCACCTTCGTCGACTACGAGACCTCGCCGCGGGAGTTCGAGCTCAGCGTCGCCCAGACCGTCCTGCAGGTCCACACCCGCGTGGCCGACCTGTTCAACGACCCGATGAACCAGACGCAGGAGCAGCTGCGCCTGACCGTCGAGGCGCTGAAGGAGCGCCAGGAGCACGAGCTCATCAACAACCACGAGTTCGGCCTGCTTCACAACGCCGACCTCAAGCAGCGGATCCACACCCGCAGCGGCCCGCCGACGCCGGACGACATGGACAACCTGCTGGCGCT
Source organism: Nannocystis pusilla (assembly GCF_026626665.1). GTDB lineage: Bacteria > Myxococcota_A > Polyangia > Nannocystales > Nannocystaceae > Nannocystis > Nannocystis pusilla. The sequence goes on along the minus strand of NZ_JAPNKE010000002.1, from coordinate 1,601,413 downwards.
GGTGTGGAAGGAGCCGGCCTTCTTCCTCGCCCACCCGCGGACCATCGCGGCGTTCGGCCACGAGTGCAACCGCGCGGGCATCTACCCGACGCCGATCGACCTGGGCGGCCATCACGTGCCGTCGTGGCGCGGCGTCCCGATCTTCCCCTGCAACAAGATCCCGATCTCCGACACGCGCACCACCTCGATCCTGCTGATGCGCGTCGGCGCGAAGAACCAGGGCGTCATCGGCCTGCACCACAAGGGCATCCCGGACGAGATCGAGCCGAGCCTGTCGGTGCGCTTCATGGGCATCAACGAGAAGGCGGTCATCTCGTACCTGGTCAGCCTCTACTACTCTGCCGCCGTCCAGATCCCGGACGCGCTCGGCATCCTCGAGAGCGTCGAGATCGGCCGCGCCGACTGACGTCTCGTCGCACCCATCGGCGCTCCGGTCCTCGCGGCCCGGGGCGCCTCCGTCCGTGATGCCAGCCTGGAGACGATGACATGTCGATTTTCGAGAAGTCCGGCCGTGATGGCGACGGGCAGCAGCCGATGAGCCTCGGGACCCGGGCCGCGCGGCAGCTGGCGACCACCACCAAGACGCCGCCGCAGAACCAGGGGCGCACGCCTCGCTGGCTGCTCCGCTCGCTGCCCTGGGTCGACGTCACCGGTGGCACGTTCCGCGTCAATCGCCGCATGAACGTCGCGGTCGGGGACGGCCGGATCGAATCTACCAACATCGGCGCCAAGGCTCAGGTGATCCCGGCCGAGCTCGGCGAGCTGCCGCTCCTGCGCGGATTTGCCGACGACGAGGTGCTCTCGCACCTGGCCAGCCGGTTCGTGCAGAGCGAGTTCAAGCCGGGCCAGCTCATCGCCGAGCGCGGCAAGCCGGCCGACCACGTGTACCTGCTGGTCCACGGCAAGGCCGACAAGCTGGGCCAGGGCCCCTACGGCGAGGAGGCCAGGCTCGAGGTGCTCGCCGACGGCGCGCACTTCGGCGATCAGGCCCTCGTGCAGGACGACGACGCCTGGGACTACAGCGTCAAGGCGATCACCCCGTGCATCGTCCTCGCCCTGCCGCAGGCCGTGTTCGAGGAGCTGATCGGCCGCTCGGCCGCGCTGCGCGCCCACGTCGAGCGCTACAAGGAGCTGCTGAAGACCCCGCAGGACAAGCACGGCCAGGCCGCCATCCGCTTGACCGCGGGCCACCACGGCGAGGTCACCTTGCCGGGCACCTTCGTCGATTACGAGGCCTCGCCGCGCGAGTACGAATTGAGCCTCGCGCAGACCATCCTGCAGCTGCATTCACGGGTGTCGGACCTGTTCAACGATCCGATGGACCAGCTCGAGGAGCAGCTGCGCCTGACCATCGACGCCCTGCGCGAGCGGCAGGAGCACGAGCTCGTCAACAACCGCGACTTCGGCCTCCTCCACAACGCCGACTACAAGCAGCGGATCAGCACCCGCAGCGGCCCGCCGACGCCCGACGACATGGACGAGCTGCTGTGCCGGCGCCGCAAGACCCGGTTCTTCCTGGCCCACCCGCGGACCATCGCCGCCTTCCGCCGCGAGTGCACCCGCCGCCGGCTCGATCCGCCGAACGTCGAATACGAGGGGTCCATCGTCGCGGGCTGGCGCGGCGTGCCGATCCTGCCGTGCGACAAGATTCCGATCTCCGACACCCAGACCAGCTCGATCCTCGCCATGCGCGTCGGCCAGGAGGCCCAGGGCGTCATCGGCCTGTATCGCAGCGGCCTCCCGGACGAGCGCGAGCCCGGCCTGTCCGTCCGCAGGATGGGCACCAACGAGCGGGCCGTCGCCTCGTACCTCGTCAGCACGTACTACTCCGCAGCGGTCCTGATCCCGGACGCGCTCGGGATCCTGGAAAACATCGAGATCGGGCGCTGAGCGCCCCGCCGAGGCAGGCGCCACCTTGGGGCGCCTCGTCACAGTGCAACGAAAGAGAACAGACGATCATGAACACGCCCACCACGGCCAATAGCGTCCTGCGCAGCGAGTACCAGAAGTCGGTCGCCAACTACTGGAACACCAACCAGAACGACCCCGTCAATCTGCTGCTCGGGCACGTCGACGGCTACTACCACCACCACTACGGGATCGGCGCCGTCAATTGGTCGGTGCTGGAGCAGCCCGAGGCCGCGCGCGACGACGCGATCATCCGCGAGCTGCACCGCCTCGAGCACGCGCAGGCGGAGCACCTGCTGAAGAAGCTCGGGCCGATCAAGCCCGAGAGCCGCCTGCTCGACGCCGGCTCCGGCCGCGGCGGCACCAGCCTCATGGCCCACGAGCGCTTCAAGTGCCAGGTCGACGGCGTGTCGATCTCGGAGTACCAGGTCGGCTTCGCCAACGAGCAGGCCGCCAAGCGCGGGTACGGCGACAAGCTGAAGTACCACTTCCGCAACATGCTCGACACCGGCTTCGAGACCGGCTCGATCGACGCCATCTGGACCAACGAGACCACGATGTACGTCGACCTGTTCAAGCTGTACGGCGAGTTCTCGCGGCTGCTGAAGGACGGCGGGCGCTACGTCTGCATCACCGGCTGCTACAACGACATCACCGGCGGCCGCTCGCGCGCCGTCAGCGAGATCGACGCCAAGTACATCTGCAACATCCACCCGCGCAGCGAGTACTTCAAGGCGATGGCGGCCAACAACCTCGTGCCGATCGAGGTCACCGACCTGACCCCCGACACGATCCCGTACTGGGAGCTGCGGACCCGCTGCTCGGTCGCCACCGGCGTCGAGGATCCGTTCCTGCGGGCCTACAAGGAGGGCAGCTTCCACTACCTCCTCATCGTCGCGGACCGCATCGTCCGCTGAGCATGACGGCACCGGCGGGGGGTATGATCATACCTCCCGCCCTGCGCAATTTTCCGCCGGTTCTCGGCGGCCGCTGCAACAGAGGCGAGCGATGACTGAGGCCAAGCGCAAGACGGACCCGAACGATGTATCCGCCCTCCTCGCCGGACCGACCGGCCTGGGGACGCACGCCGCTCGCCTCGCGCAGCTGCTCAATCGGGCCCGCGCCGGCGACCTCGACCCGCCGCAGCCGGCGATCGATCCCGCCTACGCCTGGCGGTCGTGGGGCGACGGCAGCGGGTCGCCGCTGTACTGCCCGATCACCGAGCGCATCAACGAGCCGCTGGCCGACGAGGTCGACGATCGGCTCGCCGCCTGGGCGGGCGAGTGCGGCTTCGACGACGACGAGATCGTCAAGATCCGCAAGACCCGGTTCGGCCGGCTGGTGATGCTCACCCACGCCGATTGCGACGACCCCGATCGGCTGCTCATCGGCGCCAAGATGAACGCCGCGTGGTGGGCCGCCGACGACTACTACGCCGACGACAGCGCGCTCGGGGCGGTCCCGGAGCAGCTGCCGCCGCGCCTCGTCCTGGCGATGGCGGCCATGGATCCGCTGCCGCGCGCCGGCGAGTTCAGCGCCCCGCTCGAGCAGGCGATCGACGCCGAGCGCGTGCTCGTCGCCCTGCGCTCGGGCCTCGAGCACATGGGCCGCTACGCCACGCACGAGCAGGTCCAGCGCACCTGCTACGCGACCTTCGCCATGTTCGTGTCGTGGAGCGCCTACGCGGCGTGGCGGCACACCGGCGAGTACCCGCCCGCGTGGAAGTACCTGGCCGCGCGCCAGCACGACAGCTTTTACACCTCGATGACGCTGTGCGACGTCATCGGCGGCTATCGCCTGCCCGCCGAGCTCTTCTACGACGCGCGGATCCGCCGCGCCGCGTTCCTGGCCGGCACCGCGGTCGTCCTCGTCAACGACCTCTATTCGGTGGCCAAGGACCTCGAGGACGCGAAGCCGCCGTGCAACATGGTCCTGCAGGTCAAGGCCGATCGCGGCTGCTCGATCGACGAGGCGACCGAGGTCACCGTCCAGCTGCACAACGACCTCGTCCGCGACTTCGAAGCCAGCCACCGCGAGCTGCAGGCCGCCCCCAGCGTCGAGCTGCAGCGGTTCCTGCGCGCCCTGCGGGCGTGGATGGGCGGCGCGTTCGAGTGGCACGACAGCAACCCGCGCTACAAGACCGGCCGCAAGACTTAAGGTCGTCGCGCGTGCGTTGAATCGCCGCGCCGCGCGAGTGAGGAACACGGCGCCCCGCCCGCGGCTTCGCGCCGCGCCGTCGCTCGTGACATTCACGGCTGGGCTCGCTGGTGGCGCTGCTTGCATGTGCAGCCATCTCGGCCATCTTCAGACGTGACCGGCGATCCGCTCGCATTCCTCCACCCGGCCGCCCGCGCGTGGTTCGAGGCCTGCTTCGACGCGCCGACCTCGGCGCAGGTAGCAGGCTGGCCGGCGATCGAGGCCGGCGAATCGACGCTGCTGCTGGCGCCCACCGGCTCGGGCAAGACGCTGGCGGCGTTCCTCGGCGCCATCAACCGCGTCATGTTCGCGCCGGTGCCGCCGCCGGCGGAGCGCTGCCGCGTGGTCTACGTCTCGCCGATCAAGGCCCTCGGGGTCGACGTCGAGCAGAACCTGCGCTCGCCGCTGGCCGGCATCGCCGCCACCGCGGACCGGCTCGGCATGACCGTCCACACCCCGACCGTGGCGATCCGCAGCGGCGACACCCCGCAAAAGGCGCGCGCGCACATGCAGCGCCACCCGCCCGACATTCTCATCACCACGCCCGAATCGCTGTACATGCTGCTCACCAGCGAATCGCGGGCGATGCTGCGATTCGTCGACACCGTGATCGTCGACGAGATCCACAGCCTCGTCGCCAGCAAGCGCGGCAGCCACCTCGCGCTCTCGCTCGAGCGCCTCGAGTGGCTCCGCGCCGGCGCGCGCCCGCTGCAGCGGATCGGCCTGTCCGCGACCCAGCGCCCGCTCACCGAAGTGGCGCGCTTCCTCGGCGGTTCGGTCGTCGAAGGCGACGCGGTCGCGGCGCGGCCGGTGACGATCGTCGACGCCGGCCAGGTCAAGCAGCTCGACCTGCGCATCGAGCTGCCCGTCGAGGAGCCCGGCGCGAGCATCGAGGACGTCCCGCCGGCCGCGAACGAAGGGCCCACCGCGATCTCGGGGCTCCCGCGCTCCAACCTCACCGCCCTGCACCCGCGCCTCGTCGAGCTGATCCGCGCCCACCGCTCGACCATGCTGTTCGTCAACAGCCGCCGCCTCGCCGAGCGGCTCGCAGCGGCGCTCAACGAGGCCGCCGGCGAGCCGCTGGCGCTCGCGCATCACGGCTCGATGGCCAAGGACGTGCGCGCCGGCGTCGAGGAGCAGCTCAAGCGCGGCACCTTGCCGGCGATCGTCGCCACCTCCTCGCTCGAGCTCGGCATCGACATGGGCGCGGTCGACCTCGTGATCCAGCTGGCCTCGCCGCCGTCGATCGCCGCCGGCATGCAGCGCGTCGGCCGGGCCAATCACCACGTCGGCGGGCGCTCGCGCGGCGTCATCATCCCCAAGTTCCGCGGCGACCTGCTGCCGTGCGCCGCCGCGGCGCGGGCCATGCTCGCCGGCGAGGTCGAGTCGTCGCGTTACCCTCGCAACCCGCTCGACATCCTCGCCCAGCAGGTCGTCGCCGCGGTGGCGATGGACGACTGGGCCGCCGAGGCGCTGTACGACAAGCTGCGCGCCGCCGCCCCGTACGCCGAGCTGCCGCGCGACGCCTTCGAGGGCGTGCTCGACATGCTCAGCGGCCGCTACCCGAGCGAGGACTTCGCCGACCTGCGCCCGCGCGTCAACTACGACCGCGTCACCGGCCAGCTGTCGGCGCGTCACGGCGCGCGGCGGGTGGCGATCGGCAACGCCGGCAGCATCCCCGACCGCGGCCTGTTCGGCGTCTTCCTCGCCGGCAGCGGCGAGGGCGGCCGCCGCGTCGGCGAGCTCGACGAGGAGATGGTGTTCGAGTCGCGGATCGGCGACGTGTTCGTGCTCGGCGCCTCGTCGTGGCGCATCGAAGAGATCACCCACGACCGCGTGCTCGTCTCGCCGGCCCCGGGCGAGCCCGGCAAGCTGCCGTTCTGGCGCGGCGACGGCCCCGGGCGCCCGCTCGAGTTCGGCCAGGCGATCGGCGCCCTGATCCGCGAGCTCGGAGCGCTGTCCGACGCCGACGCCGAGGCCCGCCTCGTCCAGCAGCACTGCCTCGATCCGGCCGCGGCCCGCAGCCTCCTGCAGTACGTGCGCGAGGAGCAGGAGGCGGCCAAGACCTTGCCCACCGATCGCACCATCGTCGTCGAGCGCTTCCGCGACGAGATCGGCGACTGGCGCGTCTGCATCCTCTCGCCGTTCGGCGCCGCCGTGCACGCCCCGTGGGCCATGGCGGTGCGCAGCGCCCTGCTCGAGCGCTACGCCGCCGAGCTCGACGTCGTCTGGTCCGACGACGGCATCGTGTTCCGCCTGCCCGAGGCCGAGCGCGCGCCCGACCCCACGCAATTCTTCCCGCGCGCCGACGAGCTCGAGGATCGCGTGGTCGCGCGCCTCGCCGAGACCTCGCTGTTCGCCACCCGCTTTCGCGAGAACGCCGGGCGGGCGCTGCTGCTGGTCAAGCGAAGGCCCGGCCAGCGCACCCCGCTGTGGGCGATGCGGCGCAAGTCGGCCGACCTGCTGGCCGCCGCCTCGCGCTTCCGCGACTTCCCGGTCGTGCTCGAGACCTACCGCGAGTGCCTGAAGGACGTCTTCGACCTGCCCGGCTGCGTCGACCTGCTGCGCCGCGTCGAGCAGCGCGCGATCAAGGTCGTCGACGTCGAGACGCGCAGCCCGAGCCCGTTCGCCGCCGCCCTGCTGTTCTCCTACGTCGGCAACTTCATGTACGAGGGCGACGCTCCGCTGGCCGAGCGGCGCGCCCAGGCCCTGACGATCGACCACGCGCGCCTCAAGGCGCTGCTCGGCGAGGCCGCCCTGCGCGACCTGCTCGACGCCGACGCGATCGCCGAGCTCGAGGCGACCCTGCAGCGGCGCGCGCAAGCTGAACCATCCCGACGAGATCCACGACCTCCTGCTCGCGCTCGGCGATCAGGATCGCGACGACCTCGTCGCCCGCGCCGGCGTCGCCGAGGACGACATCGATCGCTGGCTGGCCGAGCTCACGCACACCCGCCGGATCGTCAAGGTCAAGCTCGGCGGTCGCTGGCGCTACATCGCCGCCGAGGACGCCGGCCGTTACCGCGACGCCCTCGGCGTCGTCTCGCCGCCGGGCCTCCCGGCGGTGTTCCTCGAGTCGGTGGAAGATCCGCTGGCCGACCTCGTCGCCCGTCACGCGCGCACCCACGGCCCGTTCCGCGCCGAGTGGTTGGCCCAGCGCTTCGCCGTCGGCACCGCGCTCGTCATCGGCGCCCTGCGTCGGCTCGCCGCCCGCGGCAAGGTCGTCGAGGGTGAGTTCATCCCCCGCGGCGCCGGCCTCGAATGGTGCGACGACGAGGTGCTGCGCCGGCTCAAGCGCATGTCGCTGGCGCGCCTGCGCGAGGAGGTCGAGCCGGTCGAGCAGGCGGTGCTCGGCCGCTTCTCGCTCGCGTGGCAGGGCATCGGCGGCGAGCGCGAGGGCCCCGAGGCGGTGCTGCAGGCGATCGAGCAATTGCACGAGTCGCGATCCCCGCCTCCGTGCTCGAGGGCGAGGTCTTGCCGGCGCGGGTCGCCAACTATCGCGCCACCGATCTCGACGTCCTGTGCGGCGCCGGCGACGTCGTCTGGCGCGGCGTCCGGCCGCTCGGCCAGGCCGACGGCTACGTCGCGCTCTACCTCGCCGACGACGCCGCCTGGCTCGCGCCCGATCCCACCCCGGCCGCCGGCGAGCTCGCCGCGCGCGTGCGCGAGGCCTTACAAGCCCGCGGCGCCTCCTTCTTCGCCGAGCTCGTCACCCAGGTGCGCGCTTCGGTCGACGAGCTGCTCGAGGCCCTGTGGGACCTCGTGTGGGCCGGCGAGGTCACCAACGACACCCTCACCTGTCTGCGCAGTCGGCTCGCCGGCGGCGATCGAGGCCCGCGTCCGCAGCTGCGCTTCGGCGTCGACGGCCGCGGCCGGCGCAGCGGCCCCCCGGGCAGCGAGGGTCGCTGGTCGCTCGTCACTCCGCGCCCCGTCGACGAGACCGAGCGCCGGGCCGCGCGCGCCCGCCAGCTGCTCGCGCGCCACGGCGTCCTCACCCGCGAGGCCGTCGCCGCCGAGGATCACGAGGGCGGCTTCGCGGCCGTCTATCCTGTCCTCAAGGCCATGGAGGAGGCCGGCCGGGTGCGCCGCGGCTACTTCGTCGCCGGCCTCGGCGCGACCCAGTTCGCCCTGCCCGGCGCCGAGGATCGCCTGCGCGACGTCCGGGACATCGACGAGGACGCGCCCTTCACGGTCCTGCTCGCCGCCACCGATCCCGCCAACCCGTACGGCGCCGCGCTGCCGTGGCCGGATGTCCCCGAGGCCAGGTTCGAACGGGCCGCCGGCGCGCGCGTGGTCCTGCGCGACGGCCGGCTGATCGGCTTCCTGAGCCGCGGCGCCCGCTCCCTCGTCACCCACCTCCCCGACGCCGAGCCCGAGCGCGGGCGCGCCACCGCGGCCCTCGCCGAGGCCCTCGCGCTGCTGCCCGAGGTCACCGGCCAGCGCTACGTCCTGCTCGAGCAGATCGACAATCAACCGGCCCCCGCCTGGCCGCAGGTCGCGGCTTTGACCGCCGCCGGCTTCCGCCCCACCCACGACGGCCTGATCCTGCGCCGCGACGAGCCGCGCCTGGGCGCGAGGAGGCGCTGAGCCATGCCCGAGGGCGACACCCTCCACAAAGTCGCCGCCCGCCTGCAGGTGATGGTCGGCCAGGCCGTCACCCGGTTCGAATCGGTGATCCCCGAGCTCGCCCTCGTCGGTCGCACGATCACCGCCGTCGAGGCCCGCGGCAAGAACCTCCTGATCTGGTTCGACGGCACCCACGCGCTCTACACCCATTTGCGCATGGAGGGCAGCTGGCACCTGTATCAGCCGAACAGCCCGTGGCGCAAACCCGCCACCGCCGCCCGCGCGGTGATCGCCACCGAATCGTGGCTCGCGGTCTGCTTCTACGCCCCCACCGTCGAGTGGCTCAGCGCCTGGGAGATCGAGCATCACCCGGTCCTCTCCGCCCTAGGCCCCGACCTGCTCGGCTCCGACGAATCGGACCAGCCCATCGCCGAGGCCCTGAAGCGCCTGCGCGTCGACCCGCGGCGGCCGCTCGGCGAGGCCATCCTCGATCAGCGCCTCGTCGCCGGCCTCGGCAACGTCTACAAGAGCGAGCTGTTATTCATGGAGCGCCTCGACCCGTTCAAGCCGGTCGGCGACTACGACGATTCGACCCTCCTGCGATTGCTGGAGGCCGGCCGCAAGTGGCTGCGCCGCAACCTCGTCGGCGCCGGGCCGCGCAAGACCCGGTGGGATGTCGGCCGCGCCAACACCTGGGTCTACAACCGCTCCGGCGAGCTGTGCCCGCGCTGCAACACCCCGATCGCCATGCGCCGCCAGGGCACCCTCGGCCGCACCACCTATTATTGTCCGCGCTGCCAGCAAGTGGGAGCCGGCGCCGAGCCCCCGCGCGGCCGCGTCCTCGTGCGCGGCCCGGCCCGCTGACGCCATTCGTCCCGCGTCGCCGGCAGCCCGCCGTCCAGCAGCAGCGCGGCCGGATCCGCGTACCCCTGACGCCATTCAGGCGCACCGCTGATTCGCCGCCGGCACCACCCGCGCCCGCTGACGCCATTCGTCCCGCGTCGCCGGCAGCCCGCCGTCCAGCAGCAGCGCGGCCGGATCCGCGTACCCCCTGACGCCATTCAGGCGCACCGCTGATTCGCCGCCGGCACCACCCGCGGCAGCACCCGCGCCCGCAGCTCCTTCGAAAATTCCTGCGGCCGGGTGAACGCCGCGAAGTGCCCCGCGTCGCCGATGGTCGCGAGCTCCTTGTGCGGCGCCTCCACCTCGGCGAAGAAAGCCTGCGCCGGCTCGAGCTGCGTGAACACGTCGTCCTCGCCCTGCAGCAGGAAGAACGGCAGTTCGAGCGCGTCCCCTCGCGTCGCACGTCGTAGCGGATGAACTCGGCGTACAGCTGCGCCGCCGAGAATGTCATCCCGCGCTGCAGGTCGATCACGTCGCGCAGCGTGTAGCCCGGCGCCGTCGAGATCGACGGCATCAGCAGCGTCCGCCCGACCTCGCGCATGCGCGGGTCCGTCTTCAGCAGCCATCGCTGCTTGCGCTGCCACGCTCGCAGGTCCCAGCGCCACGGCTCGGCCCCGATCGCCTCCAGCTCCGCCACCCCGCGACGGTTCCCCGCCTCGCGCAGGCGCGCCAGCGTCTGCGCGTACGAGGCGACCTCGTTGTCCCGCCCGACCCCGAAGTCGGTCGCCACGTAGGCCGCGAACAGGTCCGGCCGGCGCCGGGCCAGCGGCGCCCCGATCATGTTGCCCATCGAGCCTGCCAACAGCACCAGCGGCACCTGTAGACGGGCGCGCACGTGCTCCGCCACCCGGGCCGCGTCCTCGATCAGCCGCGCGAAGCTCAGCGGAGCGCAGCCTCCCGCCCCGTTGCGCCCGAACGTCTTGCCGGCCCCCGGCTGGTCCCACTGCACGATCGTGAAGTCGCGCTCCACGCCCGCATCACCGGCGTGAACATCGAGAACGGCGCCCCCGGCCCGCCGTGCAGCACCAGCAGCGCGGGGTTCGTGCGGTCCTCGCCGCGGATCCCGATCCACTGGTCGATGGACCCGATCCGCACGAACCCCTCCTCGACGATCCCCCCGGACCCGGCGATCGCCAGCCCCTCCGCCGCCCGCCGCTGCGCCCGTCGCCGCCAGCCCAGCCCTGCGACCAGCGACGCCGCGGTTACCCCCGCCGCGCCCGCCAAGATGCTCCCGATCATCGCGCCTCTCCTTCATTGTGTATCACGTACACAATTTTGTGTATGCTATACACAGTCCGCTCGTGTCCGTCAACAAGCCCGCCCGCAAGCCCGCCTCCGCCCCCGCCGCCCGCCCGAACCGTTCGGCGAGCAGGCGCGCAGCGTCGACCTCCTGTGGGGCGAGCGGCTGCGCCCGACCCGGGGCCCGCGGCCGGGCCTCAGCGCCGAGAGCATCGCCCGCGCCGCCATCGCCGTCGCCGACGCCGAGGGCCTCGACGCGGTCTCGATGCAGCGCGTCGCCTCGAGCTCGGCTTCACCACCATGGCGCTGTACCGCCACGTCCCGGGCAAGGACGAGCTCGTCGACCTCATGGTCGACACCGGCATCGGCCCCCCGCCCGACCTCGCCGCCCTGCCCGGCTGGCGCGAGCGCCTGGCCGCCTGGGCCCGCGCGCTGTGGGCCGTGTTTCACCGCCACCCCTGGTCGCTCGCCGCCACCAACCGCCTGCGCGTCATGGGCCCGCTCGAGCTCGCGTGGGCCGACGCCGCCCTCGCCGCCCTCGCCGACACCGGCCTGCCCCCCGCCGAACGCCACCGCGCCTTCCTCGTCGTCCTCGGCCACGTCCGCAGCGCCGCCCAGTTCAGCGTCCGCAGCAACCGCGCCCGCAGCCTGTCCGGCCCGCAGTGGGCGGCCGCCACCGCGACCCTCATCGCCCGCGACCCGGCCCGCTTCCCCGCGCTGCAGGCGGTCCTGAGCACGGGCACGGGCACGGGCGACGGCGACGGCCTCGAGTTCGGCCTCGGCGTCGTCCTCGACGGCATCGCCGCCCTCGTCGCCCGCCGCGCCCAGGCATGACCCTCGCGCCATGCCCGAATAAGCATGTCCCCGAGGACATGCCCCGTGGAACATGTCCATGATTACCGCGGCGCGTCCGGCTGCACGTCCGCGTGGCTCACTCTAGAATCGAGCTCGACGCAGTTGGCCTCGACGCGCAGCAGCGTCGGCAACCCCGTCACGTCGACGCCGAACCGGCGGGCGAACGCCAGCTAGGGCACCAGCGCCAAGTCGGCGAACGACAACGCGTCGCCCACGCTGAACCGCCCGGCCAGGGGCCGCGTCATCGCCTCGAGCGCCGCCAGCCCCGGGCCGACGAACCGGTGGATCCACGCCCTCGAATCGGCCCCGAGCGACTCCACGTGCCGCTGCACCCCCGTGTTCTGCAGCGGCTGGATCCCCGCGTTGATCACCTCCGTCAATTGCCGCACCCGCGCGCGCCAGCGGATCGCGCGGCAGCAGCGGCGGCGTCGGCCAGCGCTCCTCGAGGTATTCCAAAATGGCGACCGACTGCGTCAGATACAGCCCCTCCTCGATCTCCAGCACGGGCACCTGCGCCATCGGGTTGAGCCGGCGGTGCTCGGGCGAGTGCTGCGCCCCCGCCCCGGTCAGCAGGTCGACCGCCAGGTATTCGTAGGTCAGGCCTTTGTACGCCAGAGCGATCCGCACCCGCCAGGTGGCCGTGCTGCGCCAGAATCCGTGGAGCTTCATACGCGGCAAGATAGACCGAGTCCGCGGACGCGACCACTCGCCGCGCTTGCACGTGCTGTGGAGCTGAACGAGGCCGGTCGGCGCGAACGTCGAGGCAGGGGCCCTGAGCGCCAGCACGGTCGCCGCAGCCCCGCTCGACCGGCGGCGCAACGGCGGAAATACGCTTCACCGGCAATTGTTTGGCGCCTGCCGAGCACCTACCCAACAACGGCGCTCGTCATCATGGGGTCGGCGCGTGTCGCCGGTCCAGGCGCCCTGCACTCATCGATTTCAGGAGTTTACCCATGCAGCGACATCTACTTCTCATCGGATCTGCTCGGCGTGCCCGGGCTTCGACGCTCGCCGGGCTGTTCGCCGTGGCGATCGCCGGCTGTGACGACCCCGCGCTGGAGGCCGAGCTCGCGGCCGAGGACGCCGAGCTCGCCGAAGACGCTGAAGACGCCGACGACGCGCCCGCGGGGCCGGCCCACGAGGAGCTCGCCCTCGCCGCGGCCGACCAACCGTCGCTCGATCCGCCGGAATCGGTGTGCTGCTCGATCGACTGGCAGATCCTGTTCCAGCCGCGCGTCCGCCTGTCGACGATGAGCGCGGAGGGCTGCAGCGTGTACAACTGGCCCCCGTCGGTCACGGCGCGCGTGGCGTGGACGGTGTATCACACGGGAGGGTACGCGCCGCGCAATGGCCTGTCGGCGTGGATGGCGCCGAATACGGTCACCTTCGTGCCGCTGTCGGGCGAGAGCGCGCTGTACTCCTCGTATTGCACCGCCTATACGATCGATTAGCGCGCGCTCACGCGCACCTCCGCGCCGGGGGCCCATGGCCCCGCGCGCCCCGCCGCGTGATCGGCTACGGTGCCGCGCGGAGATTTTCGTTCAATGATGCCAGCGAATCGACTGCCCTCAATGGGGCCCCTCGCCGTCGCCGCGTGCCTCTGTGCCGCCTGTCCCGGCGATTCCGGCGACACCACCGACACGGCCGCCGGCACCGACCCGACCACCGATTCGGGCCCGACCACCGGCGCGCCCACCGGGGTCGCCACCGACGATCCAGCGCCGACCTCCTCGACCACGAGCGAGCCTCCGGACACCACCGACGGCCCGGTCCCGGATCCCACTGACGGCCCCGTCACCACCACGACCAACACCACCGACGAGACCGAGACCGGCGACACCACCACCGGCGGCCAGACCGTCAACGTCGTCGTCCACCTGATCCCGCAAGAAGGCGTCACCGGCGAGCAGCGGATCAACTTCGCGGTCCCCCTGGCGCCCGGCGTCCTCGCCGACGACACCCAGGTCCAGGTCCACCACGCCGGCACCGAGCTGGCCACCGCGCTCCGCGGCCTCGCGCGCCACCCCGACGGCAGCTGGCGCAGCGTCCAGATCCAGCTCGACCTGGCGATCGACGGCGAGACCGACCTCGACGTCGCCCTCAATGCCGCCCCTGCCGCCGGCTCGGTCAACCTCGTCCCGGTCGCCGACACCCTCGTCGACACCGGCCCGAACGTGTGGGCCCTGCTGCCGGCCGAGTGGCTCACGACCAGTAGGTTCGCCGGTCCCCTCGGCACCGCCGCCGCGGCCGAGGGCACGCCCGGGCAGGCCTGGTCCGACAAGTGCGACTACGATGAATGGAACGTCGAGGCCTTCCTCGGCGCCAACGACTCCGCCGACGTCTGGCTGTACGATCGCGGCACCACCCACTGGCGCGGCCACGCCCGCCGCGGCGACCTCTCGACCCTGCGCTCCGCCTACCTCGAGACCACCATCTACCGCGACGGCCTCAGCGGCCAGGGCCCCGACACCGCCATCGGCGTGCCCGGCAAGACCGGCGACGCCAAGTACTATTATACGCAGAACATGGCCCTGCATTACCTCATGACGGGCGACGACCGCTTCCGCGAGAGCGCCGAGGACGTCGCCGAGGCCTTCGCCGACCTGTGGGACCCCGTCTACGAGGGCGGCGCCAGCTTCTGGACCGAGCGCCACGCCGGCTTCGGCCTGCTCGCCTACGTGTGGGCGATGAACGTCTCCGACGATCAGGCCCAGCAATTCCGCGACCTCGCCGACGCGGCGGTCACCGCCTACCTCGACGTGCAGGCCAGCTACCCGCCCGGCTACGACGATCCCGACGCCCGCTGCTTCGCCCACACCGACGTCGCCGCCGACGAGGAGTTCGGCTTCTGGGGCTGCTCGCCGTGGCTCAGCGCCATCCTGGCCGACGGCCTCGACCAGTACGCCACCGAGTCGCCCGGCGCCCAGGCCGACGCCGCGCGCGCCTCGATCGTCAAGCTCGGCCGTGTCATCGCCCGCGACGGCCTCGACCCCGACGGCAAGCCCTTCTACTGGATGGGCGTCGGCGACGGCAACGGCGCCGTCGACGACTACGACGAGCACTGGGGCGAGAGCGCCTACGTCGTCGCCATGGCCTACTACCACGACGGCGCCGCCGACCCCGAGCTGCGCCAGACCGCCGAGGACCTGGTCGCCGGCTTCGGCGACCTCGGCGAGGTCCCGCACATGCGCAGCTTCAACTGGCAGTGCCGCTCGGCCGTCGCCACCCCGTGGTTCCTCGCGCAATGACATTCCATGTCCGAACGGACACTGTCCCTTCGGACATGCCACGAACGACCTCGAGCCGTGCGTCGCGCGGCGCTCGGTTACTAATGTCCATCAAGACATGTCCATTAAAACATGTCTCGTGGTTGCAATCACCGTGCTGACCGCCCCCCCGCGCGACGCCCGTGGCCTGACGCCGGCGCTTCATGGAATTCACACCGGAATAGCGACGGCGACCCGATGGACCGCTTGAGTGAACCCAGTCCTTGGACCGGTGACCATCGACTCCCTCGCCTCAGCCGAGGTACACCCCGCCGCCCTCGGCGCGCGCCAGGCGGACCGCCTCGAGGATGTTGAGCAGGCGGAAGCGCAGCTGGTCGAGCCCGATCTCCGGCCAGCGGACCGTGTTGCCCAGCAGCACCTGCACCTCGCGCTCGAGCACGTCGAGGTCCTCGTCCTCGGCGTGGATGTCGTACGTCGCCAGCGTCGGCAGCAGCGTCAGCCCCAGCGCCCGCGCGGCGGCCGAGCCGTACACCTTCACCCGCCAGCTCTCCGGCCCCGCGAGGTCGTTGCGCGGCGGCGCCGCGTCCAGCGTCCGCAGCTCGCCGTCGGCCGTGCGCGCATAGGCGTGCGTGATGAGCGTCATCGGACCTCCGACGCAGTGTCGCGCATTCGCCCGCCGCGCACCCCCGCGCCGACCGGCGGCGCGGCTCGAATTGCCGCGCCCTTATGCCCTACTCTCGGCGCATGCACGTCCTCGACCTCGTCGGCCCCGACTGGCAGCTCGTCCCCCTGCGGATCCCCGGCGGATGGGCCGTGCGACAGAACGGCCTGGACGCCCGTCGCCTGCCCGACGGCAGCCTCGACTTCAACGACAGCGAGGACCTGCTGTGGCTCGTCAAGCTGCCCCCGCCCGGCGGCGAGTACCGCCCGGGGCCGGACAGCCCGTGGCGCGAGCTCCACCTCGACGCCGGCTTTTACCGCACCGCCTTCCGCGTCGACCTTCTCGACCCCGACTGGGATCACGTGCTCGCCAGCTTCACCACCGAGAGCTTCGTCGAGCTGCTCGCCTGCATCGAAAAATGGCTCGTGAACGCCCCGCTCGGCGACCTCTCGCCGCCCGCGTCCTAGGCGCTTCCCAGGCGTCGCCTGCAGACGCGCAAGCCGCTGCGCAGACGCTGCCCGCCGCGATGCGGTACCCTGCGCGACCGCGGAGGAGGATGGCGATGGTGACGCGAAAGATCGGCATGTTCGTGTGGTTCGGCGTGGTGCTCGGCGGCTGCGGCGACGACGGCGGGCGCACCAGCGACGGCGGCTCGGCGACGCTGGCGACCACCACGACCACCAGCCCGACGACGACCACCACTGGCAGCACCACCGACGAGCCGACCACCACCGCCCCGACCGGCACCGCCGGCGAGACGATGACCGGCACCAGCGACGCGACGTCCACCACCGACGTCGCCACCGACACCAGCACCACCACCGGCCCGGGCGTCAATCAACCGCCGACGTGGAGTCCGAGCCCGGCACCGAGATCGTCATCGAGGAGCTGTTCAAGCAACTTCGCCCCCGGCCAGATCTTCCTCGCCTCCTCGCGCACCGACGAGATCCGCGTCTACGACGGCAACAGCCTCGCGTTCATCCAGGCCTTCACGCACCCGGTGTTCAGCGAGGTCGACTCGCCGCTCTACACCTACGGCCCCAACGGCGCCTCCTTCAATCTGCGCGGCAACCTCGTCGTCGCCGGTTACAGCAGCTTCGTCGAGTTCAGCGACTACGGCGTCGAATACGCGGTGTACCCCAAGATCGCCAGCGAGGCGACCGAGAACGTCATCTTCGACCCGCGCGGCAATCTCTACACCACGACCGCCACCGGCGGCACCGACAAGCTCAATCAGTACGACGCGATGGACTACGCGTTCGCGCAGCAGATCCCGCTGCCGGTCGGCGCGGGCCAGCTGACCGGCATCACCTTCGACGGCAAGGGTCGGCTCTACCTCGCCAGCCAGACCGACAACACCATCCACGTCGCCGACTTCGACGACTTCGCCCAGTTCCCGTGGATCGCCACCCTCAGCGGCGCCGGCAACCCGGGCAACTTCGAGGGCCTGCAGTTCAACGCCAACGGCGAGCTCGTCGCCGCCGCCGGCGACCTCGTGCGCTACGACGTCGGCACCGGCATGAAGCTCGGCACCTTCGATCAGCCGAACGACGCCTTCCCCGTGCCGCTGCGCGTCGACAACGAGGGCAACATCTACACCGCCGACTACGAGAACGGCCAGGGCACCGCGCCCGCCGACATCTTCAAGTTCGCGCCCGACGGCCAGCCCTGACCTCGGCCAACGACCCCGGCCTGTTCGGCCCGTTCGGCCTCGCCATCTCCGGCACCGTCCTTGCCGGCGACCCGCCCGTCGCGTGGTTCTACCAGCTCGTCGCCACCGACCCCGACGGCGACGCCCTCACCTACGCGATCGTCTCCGGCCCGCCCGACATGCTCCTCGACCCGGTCAGCAACGTCCTGTCGTGGTCGGTCACCAGCGAGGACATCGGCGAGCACCCCGTGGTCCTCAGCGTCGACGACGGCCACGGCGGCGTCACCGAGCAGATGTTCACCCTGGTCGTCATCTCCGGGTGAGGGCGGCGCGCACGCTCGAGCGCGCTTCAGGACATGCCTCTCAAGCATGTCCTGAGAGCCAGGCTGTCCGATCGGCCGCTCGACCGCCCCCGCTCCCCCGCGCTCGCGGCAGCGACCTGTCCCCCAGGACATCCGACTGCGACCTCTGCCCCGCCGTCGCCGATCCCGAGCAGACCCTCACTTCAGCTCGCGCGAGGTCGCTGAGCGCCGCGGGCGGTCGTGTCGGCGCTCGACTCCGTTCGCAACCCTTGGAGGTCGCCTGACGGTGACGCCCCCGGCCGTCTCCAGCCAATGACATGTCTCTCAAGACATGCCCTGAAAGACATCCTCTGCCGTCACCCCTGCGAGCCGTGCCGACCGCTTGCTCCGGCCCCCTTGCCCGCGGCGGCCCCGCGTGGTCTCCTCGGCGCGCGTGACCAGCACCTCCGATCGCACCGCCTTCGTCCACAAGTACGGCCCCTGGGCGGTCGTCGCCGGCGCCTCCGAGGGTCTCGGCGCCGCCTTCGCGCGCGGCCTCGCCGACCGCGGCCTCAACCTCCTTTTGCTCGCGCGCCGGGCCGACGCCCTCGAGGCCGTCGCCGCCCCGCTGCGCGCCCGCGTCGACGTCCGCACCGCCGCCCTCGACCTCGCCGCCCCCGACCTCGCCGAGCAGCTCGCGCGCGTCAGCGACGGCCTCGACGTCGGCCTCTGCGTCTACAACGCCGCGCTCTCGCGGATCGGCCCGTTCCTCGACGTCCCGCTGGCCGACAAGCTCAAGATCGTCGACGTCAATTGCCGCGGCCCGCTGATCGCCGCCCACGTGTTCGGCGAGCGCCTCGTGCGGCGCGGCCGCGGCGGCCTGCTTCTCATGTCCTCGCTCACCGCCTTCTGGGGCTCGCCGCTGGTCGCCACCTACGGCGCCACCAAGGCCTTCAACCTCTCGCTGGGCGAGGCGCTGTGGTACGAGCTCGGCCCGCGCGGCGTCGACGTCCTGGTCTGCTGCGCCGGCGCCACCAAGACACCCGGCTTCGAGCGCTCGAGCGGCCCCGACGGCCCGCGCGCCATGACGCCCGACGCCGTCGTCGCCGAGGCCCTGCAGGCGCTGGGCGGCCCGCCGAGCGCCGTCCCCGGCGGCCTCAACAAGCTGGCCGCGTTCGTCCTCGGGCGCCTGTTCCCGCGCCGGCGGGCGGTCGCCCTCATGGGCTCGCAGACCGCCCGCCTCCACGCCCGGGACTGACGCGAATCAGTACACCACGCCCCAGCCGAGCGCGTTGACGAAGTTGTTGTAGTCGGCCACGAACGCGTTCACCACCGCGACCGGCGTACCGTCGCCGGGCACCACCGCGTGGGGCAACGCGTCGTAGACGAACACGTAATGGTTGCCCGGCCAGCTCGTCGTCGGCTTGGCGGCGCTCTGCCACGACAGGCTCGCGTCGGTGGCCGTGCAGCCGACCGGCGCCGTCGCGGTGACCCCGGCGGCGTTGTTGAAGTGCCAGCTCTGGCTGCCGTAGGCGCCGAACGCCGCCTTCATGAGCTTGCACGCGTGGCCCGGCGGCACGATCGTGTCGGCCACGCCTTGCATGCGCAGGTACTTGACGTCGGTGCGCACCGCCAGGTCCTCGGCGACGAACTTGCTCGAGCGCCACTCGTACGCGTGCGGCACCGACGCCGGGTCGCCGACCCAATCCTCCATCAAGTCGGGGAACGGCGTGGTCGCCGGATCGGTCGGCAGCTCGCCGACCAGCCAGCCGCCGAGCAGCGCGTGCAGCGACGCCCACTCGCTCGGCCCGGCGACGTCGATCGCCGCCTGCACCGGCGCCCCGCGCTGCACCGCCCGCGTCGTGATGCAGCCGCCGTGCGACAGCCCGTGCATCAGCACCTTCGACGAGTCGGCGTACGACTTGGCCAGCACCAGATCGGTCAGTCGCAGCACGTCGGTCACCTCGCCGTTGCACAGCTCGACGCTGCCGCCCGAGACCCACTCATAACCTGGCCCGAGGTACAGCCGCTCGCCGCGGTAGGTCGACATCGCCACGACCCATCCCTTCGCCGCCGACGCCATGCACCCCTGCGGCTCGTTGCCCCAGCCGAGGCCGAACCACCCGCCGTGGTTGAAGATCTGCACCGGATGCGCCCCGGCCGCGCTCGGGCGACAGATGAGCCCGTAGATCGTGTTGCCCTGCACCGGATAGCTGACGACCTCCCACGTCACCGACGCGCCGTTGTAAGGGCCCGTGATCGGCCCCAGGACCGTCGTCAGCCCGCCCGTCTCGGCCGTCCCGCAGGTGCCGTTGTTGTCGAACAGGATCACCTCGTCGCCGTCCGAGCACGCGTTGCCGGCCGAGACCGGGTGCTCGCCGCCGAGGACGCGATCGAACGCGCACTGCCCGGCCGGCGTCGTGAACGTCTTGAGCGGATCGTCATCGATGGTCACGCGCAGCTCGGCGCGCCCCGCCGAGCAACCGGCCTGCGTCGGCCGCCAGTACTTCGCCAGCGGCGTCAGCGACTTGGCCCACGAGTAGAGCTCCGGGTCGGTGAACGACGCGGTGGTGCTCGCCGTCGTCGTCGTCAGCTCGTCGAACGCCCCGCTGTCCCAGTTCCTCGCCAGGATCCGCACCGTCGAGCCCGACCCGCCCGAATAGCCCTGCATCGAGATCGCGGCGCTGGATTCGTGCGACGTGCGGCTGTTCGGCGTCCACACGCAACCGCTCACCGACAAGAGCAGACAGAGCCGCGCGAAGCGGCCAAATGCAAAGTTCGTCACGATAGCTACCATCCCGTCGGCCACGCTATCCAGGCCCGATCGCGGGCGTCAAGCCGACGTGTTCGCGCCGCGCTGCCGCGATCGTTCGCTCCGCATGACGACCTGCCCGCGCCCGACGGCGAGCTGCGCATCGCCCCGTGACGAGGCCGCCGAACCTCGTCCCGACCCACGCTCTCCATGCGAGCACACGCCCCTCCGCGCGGGGTTCTCCGACCCGAGCCCCGCACAAAGGCCTTCAAGGCTCGGCCCCGCTCCACAGCAAACAGTCGATGTGTTCACGAAGTCGACCGGCCTTCTCCTCGAAAAATTGCCATGACACGCGCGAGACAGGGAGCCTCGCCGATTCCACCCTCATGCCAATCGTCCCTGCGAACATTGGGGCACCACCGCGACCTCGCGCGTCACACGGCGAAGCCCGAGGTGGAACATCCGTGGCCCCCTGACGAGCCTGCGATCGAGTGCCGCACCGACGCGGGTGTAAGCCCGGGCGCATCGCCGGCGTGCGGTCGGCGATGCGCCTGTTCGCTCTTTGCTTGTCCCTCTTCGCTTGCCACCCCGATACAGCAGGGCCGACGCCCGCCACGCCCGCCGCGCCCGCGCCCGCACCCGCGTCCGCGCCGGCTCCCGCACCCACGTCCGCCCCCGAGCCCGCCACGCAGCCCCCCGAATCGGCCGGATCGATCCCCGCTTTGCCGGAGCTTCGCGAGCCCAGCAACGCCTTCATGGAAGCCCTGCTCTCGGGCACCTTGATCGACCAGTCCGGTTGCCTGCGCGTCAGCCCCGACGGCAAGCAGCCGGGCCACCTGCTGATCTGGCAGCCGGGTTACGGCGCGCGCCGCACGGGCGACCGCCTCGAGATCGTCGACAGCACCGGCAAGGTGGTCGCCCGCGTCGGCGAGCCGCTGCGCACCGGCGGCGGCCAGGTCCAGCTGACCGACGCGCTGCGCAAGCAGTTGAAGGCGCCGCTCGACGCCGCCTGCGTCGGCCCTTACTGGCTCATGGGCCAGCTGCAGGCCCCTGAGCGCGCACGAGAGATTGCGGCTCCGAGGAGCCGTCGACTTCGGCGCACGACGAGCGCGCGCCGAGCGGTCGATCGCGGACGACCGTGCTCCCGCGACGCGGATGTAGGCCGGGCGCGTCGCAGGCGTTTGGTCGGCGATGCGCCCCGCCTTCATCGCCCTGCTGCTCCTCGCGTGCCGCCCCGACACCACCGAGCCGCCCGCGACCGCGAGCTCTCCACCGGCCGCCTCCCCGCCGAACGCCGCCCCCGAGCGTCCTGCGTCGCCGCTCCCGCCGAACACGATCCAGCCCGATCGCGTGTGCGTGGTCGCCACGTCGGAGCATCACCAGCTGAGGGCAGAGTTCGACTGCACCTGCGGCGAACCGTATGCCTGCCAGATCGCCCGCCGCGGTGACGCGCTCGAGCTCGCCTTCGAGCGAATACCCAGCCCGGCGATCTGCGACGATTGCGTCCCGAGCCGGACCACCTGCGCCCTCGATCGACTGGCGCCCGGCGAGCGCGTGCGCGTGACCCTCGGCGGCCGCGAGCTCGGCGACCTGACGGCGAACGCCGACGGCTGGCTACCGGCCGGCACCTGTCTGCCCATCCGCTGATGGCCGCGGCGCTCGGGCCGACGCCGCGCCGCGCCGCGGTCGATTCAATAGACCCCGGGCACGATCCGCCAGCGCACCCGTCGCTCGTATTGCTGCCACAGCGCCCCGTACTTCGCGCGGCAGCGGCGGTCGTCGTCGATCTGCCGCGGCACCAGCAGCACCAGGTAATACAGCGGGTACAGCCACGGCCCCAGCTCGCCCGGGTGGCCGAGCGACAGCGCCAGCGCCGTCGCCATCGCTATCTCGCCGAGATAGTTGATGTGCCGCGACAGCCCCCAGAAGCCGTTCACCAGGATCTGCTTCTCGCCGTCGCTCAGCACCTCCGGCTTGATGGTGCCGAACGCCAATTTCTCCGGCTGCGTCTTGAACCAGAACTTCTGCATGTTGGCCCCGCGGGCCAGCGTCCAGCCGGTGAAGAACAGCAGCGCGCACATTCCCAGCAGCGGCCCCGGCGTGTGCGGGTTCGGCAGCGCGGCCGTCGTCCACAGCCCGACCGCGTAGAAGAACGGGTAGAACGTCAGGCAGCCCCACCCGAGCTTGAAGCCGACGCGCTCGGCCACGAAGTCGTAGGTGTAGAGGTGGACCTCTTCGAAGTTGAGGTACTCCCACAGGAAGAACGAGAACAGCGCCACGTGCAGCAGCACCCCCGGCGACGGATCGTTCGGGTACAGCAGCAGGTGATGGGCCGCGAACGACAGCAGGTTCAGCTGCAGCATCACCGCCCCGATCAGATACAGGAACATCTTGGCGTCGATGTGGCCCTCCAACCATTGCGGATTGGCCAGCCGGCCGAGGTACAGATCGGCCAGGACCCCGCGCCGCGGCGCCGCCGGCAGCACGATCGCCAGGGTGAACAGGAGCCCCAGCCCACACGCAGTCGCCAGCGTCTCCGCGCGGTGGACGTACAACCAGTCCCACGGCACGAGGCCGGTCGCCCCCGCCACGAAGTACAGCGCCACCGTCAACGCCATCACCCGCACCCCGTTGAGGCGGTAGCGGAGCGGCGCACCGGTGGCCTCGTCGCGCACGTAGCCGGTCACGCGGCGGGCCGGCACGATCAGGTGGAGCACGAACACCAGCCCGTACAGGGCGATCAGCGCGAACACGGGCGACACGCCCGCAGGCTACGGGCCGGGCCGGCGGCTGTAAAGCCTCGGCCGGCGTGCGTGTCGCCGCGACTCGTGCCAAGCTCCGGCATGCTCTGGCTCCGCGCTCCTGTCCCCGTCCTCGTCGGCCTGCTCCTCAGCGCATGTTCCAAAGGCCAGGTGGAGCCCACCGGCCCCGGCGGCGGCGGTAAGGTGTGCACCGAGATGGGCTGCATCGGCGGCCTGCGGATCGAGCTGCAGCCGAACGCCGGCTGGCCGGCGGGCGACTACACGTTCGCCTTCGCGCTCGACGGCGTCCCCGTCACCTGCAAGGGCGCCCTGCCGCTCAAGGCCTGCGAGGCCGGCCCCTCGCTCACCTGCGACGTCCCCGACCGCGTGCAGATCGGCGAGTCCGGCTGCGCTCTTCCGCCCGAGCAGCACGGCTTCGCGGACATCCAGATCCCGAGCAGCCCCGCCGCGGTCGACCTGAAGATCCTGCGCGGCGAGGAGACCCTCTATTCCGGCAACATCAGCCCCACCTACGTCGAGTCGCGGCCCAACGGCCCCGGCTGCGAGCCGGTCTGCCGCGGCGCCTCCGCCCAGGTGGCGCTGACGTTCCCATGACCTGGCCCGAAGGCCAGCTTGTCGTCGCCGCCGGCCTGCGCTAGCGTCGGGCAGTGGACCCGCGCCCCCTCGTCGAGGCACCCGCGCTGTCCCACCGCGCGGCCGGCCCCGAGGTGGCGGGCGACCATTACGACAACCGCCTGATCCGCGGCGACAACCTCGCGGCCCTGCGCGCGCTCGGGCCCGAGTTCGCCGGCAAGATCCGCTGCGTCTACATCGACCCGCCGTACAACACCGGCCGCGCCTTCGCCCACTACGACGACGGCATCGAGCACGCGCGCTGGCTGGAAGACATGCGCGCGCGGCTGACGGTCCTGCGCGACCTGTTGGCCGCCGACGGCACCCTGTTCGTCCACATCGACGACAACGAGCTCGGCTACCTGATCGTATTGCTCGACGACATCTTCGGCCGGGCCAACCGCGCCTCGGTCGTCACCTTCAAGCAGGGCGCGCCGACCGGCCACAAGGCGATAAACCCCGGCTGCGTCACGACCTCCAACTTCGTCCTCGTGTACTGCAAGGACCGCGCGCTGGGCCCCGCAGCGGCTGTACACCGCCCGCGAGCGCGACCCGCGGTACGCCCAGTTCATCGTCGACCGCGCCGCGCCGCACGCCGAGTGGCGGCTCGTCACCCTGATGCGCGCCTTCGCCGACGCCTGCGGCCTGGGCGAGCGCGCGGCCCAGCGGCTCGCGCGGGCCGAGCCGGAGCGCCTCGACGCGTTCGTGCTCGCCCACGCCGACGCCGTCGTCCGCCTCGCGCGGCCCGACTACAACGCCGTCAGCGCGGCCGCGCGGGCCATGATCGACCGCTCGAAGGCGGAGCCCGACGTCGTGCTCCGCCTGGAGCGCGACGACCACGACGACTTCTACTTCGTCCGCGGCGAGCGGATCCTCTTCTACGCCGCCAAGCTCAAGCTCATCGACGGTCAGCGCGTCGCCGGCGAGCCGCTCACCACCATCTGGGACGACCTGCTGTCCAACAACCTGCACAACGAGGGCGGCGTCGCCTTCCCCAAGGGCAAGAAGCCCGAGGCGCTGCTGCGCCGCGTGCTCGAGCTGTCGACGCGCCCGGGCGACTGGGTCCTCGACGTCTACGCCGGCTCGGGCACCACCGGCGCCGTCGCCCACAAGCTGCGGCGGCGCTGGATCCTCGTCGAGCGCGGCGAGCACTGCGACACCCTGGTCGCCCCGCGCCTGCGCGCGGTCGTCGACGGCCGCGATCCCAGCGGCGTCACCGCGGCGGCCGGCTGGACCGGCGGCGGCGGCTTCCGCTACTTCCGGATCGAGGCTGACGCATCGGACATGTCCCCGGAGCCATGCCCTTGAGCACCGGTCTCGGGGGACATGTCCCTTCGGTCCGTCAGCAGGGCTCGGCCGACTGGACCCCGCTCCACTGCTCGGCGCACGGCGTGCTGCCCGGGTTGTAGGCGTCAGGTTCCACTCGCCGCAGTCGAGCTCCGACATGCAGGCGCCGAACTCGTCGAGCGCCGCCTTGCGCGACGGGCAGTCGCCCCAGTAGTCGTAGGTCGCGTCGAGGCACTCCTGCTGGTCGCCGTAGTAGGTCCCGCCGCACTCCTTGTAGCGGCGGCAGAACGCCTGCATGCCGTCCTCGCCGGGCAGCACGCCGGGACCGTCGGTCGGCGGCGGCTCGCTCGTGCTCGTCGTCTCGGCCGCGGTCGTCTCGGCCACCGTCGTGCCGGCCGTCGGCTCGCCCGTGGTCGGCCCGGTCGTCTCGTCGACGCCGGTGTCGGTCGCCGCGGTCGCGGCCGTGCCGTCGGTGCCGTCAGTGCCGTCAGAGTCGTCGGTGGCGTTGCTGGGGTTGGACGCGTTGGACGCGTTGCTCGCGTTCGAACCGTTGCTCGGGTCCGTCGTCGTCGCCGCCGTCGGGCTGGTCGCCGAGTCGAGCGGGTCCTTGTCGTCGGAGCAGGCCAGGCTCAGGCAAGCGGCCAGAGCGATGCATGGGGGGATGAGATCGCGGAGGGTCACGGGTCGCGGAACATAGAAAAACGAGGCCCGCATGACCAGCCGCGCAATCGACGCGACGAACGTCGCCCCATCTCCATCGGCATCATCGATGTCCGCGGCGTGGACAATGGTCCGCCGATACGACCGGCGATGCATCGACGCCCCTGCGACATGGACCCAGGACCGTCCTCACGCTGACTCACCGCCCTCGGCCCCTCACGGCCACCCCTGGGCCGCGCGCGAGCCCGGCGTATTCTGGGCCATGCTCCTTATTTTTGCCCATCGGTCCCGGCTGCCGCTGGGCCTCGCCGTCGCGCTGCTCGGTGGTTGCAGCGCGAGCGACGACCGCGGTCCCGAGTGCCTGAACCTCCCGCGTCCGCCCGCGCGGGACGTCGTCGAATACGTGCGGGTCTTCCCCTCCGTGGCGATCGAGGGGGGCGTCGATCTCCTGCTCGACCCGACCGGCGATCGCTGGTACCTCGCCACCCAGAGCGGACAAATCTACACCTTCCCCAACGTCGCCGAGCCGCCCGCGCCGACCCTGTTCGCCGACCTCGCGCCGCAGATCGTCGAGGGCGGCGAGGCCGGCCTGCTCGGCATGGCTTTCCACCCCGACTACGCCGACAACGGCGAGGTCTTCCTGTCGTACACCGGCCCGGGCGGCCCCGTGTTCGAGTCGCGCCTGTCTCGCTTCCACACGAGCGACGGCCTCACCCTCGACCTCGCCAGCGAGGAGCCGATCCTCGTCGTCGACCAGCCCTACACCAATCACAACGGCGGCGACCTCGGCTTCGGCCGCGACGGCTTCCTCTACTTCGGCCTCGGCGACGGCGGGTCCGGGGGCGACCCGCAGAACCGGGCCCAGGACCCGGACAGCCTGCTCGGCAAGCTGCTCCGCATCGACGTCGACGGCGGCGACCCCTACGCCATCCCGGCCGACAACCCCTACGCGGCCGGCGGCGGTCGCCCGGAGATCTTCGCCCTCGGCCTGCGCAACCCGTGGCGCTTCAACTTCGATCGCATGACCGGTGAGCTGTGGGCCGGCGACGTCGGCCAGAACGTGTGGGAGGAGATCGACAAGATCGTCCTCGGCGGCAACTACGGCTGGAACATCAAGGAGGGCCTCGACTGCTTCGGCCAGGACGCCTGCGCCGGCGCCGGCCTCGTCGATCCCGTGGCCCAGTACCGCAACACCGGCGGCGCCTCGGTGATCGCCGGCTTCGTCTACCGCGGCGCCGCCCTGCCCGACCTCGCCGGCCTGTTCCTCTACACCGACTTCTACGGCGAGACCCTGTGGGGCGTCGCCGAGGGCGCGGCCCCGGTCGTGCTCAGCGAGGCCGGCGTG
Source organism: Nannocystis pusilla (assembly GCF_026626665.1). GTDB lineage: Bacteria > Myxococcota_A > Polyangia > Nannocystales > Nannocystaceae > Nannocystis > Nannocystis pusilla. Next base: position 1,574,508 of record NZ_JAPNKE010000002.1, on the reverse strand, counting down.
CGCGGCACCGTCGCCTTCGCCGAGGATCAGGACGGTGAGCTGTACGCCCTCGCCTACGGCGGCGGGATCTACCGCCTGCGCGCCGCGGCCCCGCGAGCGGCCCTGTCCTCCCGGACATGCTCTCCGAGACAGGCTGCCTCGACGTCGCCGACCCGCGGCGCCCGCCCGCCGGCGCGGTCCCTTATGCGCTCAACGTCCCGTTCTGGTCCGACGGCGCCGACAAGACCCGCTGGATGTTCCTGCCGCCCAGCCGCCCCGCCGAGGTCGCGGCGGACGGTGACCTCGCGCTGCCTGTCGGCAGCGTCGTCGTCAAGACCTTCGAGCTGGCCGGCGCGCCGGTCGAGACCCGCCTCTTCGTCCACCACGGCGACGGCGACTGGGCCGGCTACAGCTACGCCTGGGACGCGGACGGCGGCGACGCGCGCCTGCTCGCCGGCGGCGAGACGCGCGTCGTCGGCGAGCAGACGTGGATCTTCCCCGACCGCGCCGATTGCATGTACTGCCATTCGCGCGCCGCCGGCCGCACCCTCGGCCTCGAGCTGGCCCAGCTCGCGCGCGAGGTCCCCGGCGACGCGGGCGAGCCGGTCGATCAGCTGCTCCTGCTCGCCTCGAAGGGCGTCCTCGCCGATCCGCCCGCCGCCATACCGCTGCCTCCGATCGCCGGCGACGCCCCGCTGGCCGAGCGCGCCCGCGCCTATCTGCACGCCAACTGCTCGCAGTGCCACCGCCCCGACGCCCCCAGCGGCCGCGCCCGCATCGACCTGCGCCGCGACGTCCCGGCCGCGGCGATGAACCTGTGCGAGGCCACGCCGCGCTCCGGCGACCTCGACCTCGCGGACGCCACCCTGCTCACCCCCGGCGACCCGGCGCGATCGATCCTCTCCGCGCGCATGCACACCCTCGGCAGCACGCGCATGCCCGCGGTCGGCTCCGCGGTGATCGACAGCGAGGGCGCCGCCCTCGTCGACGCCTGGATCGCGGCCCTGCCCGCCTGCCCCGATTGATCGCTGCTATCGTCGCCGCCAACAGGAGCGCCATGCCCCAGGGATCTTGCCTCTGCGGCGCCGTGACCTTCGAGGTCACCGGCCCGCTGCCCCCGCCGAACGCGTGCCATTGCTCGCAGTGCCGCAAACAGTCGGGCCATTACTGGGCCTCGACCGACGTCCCGCGCGAAGCGCTGACGATCCGCGGCGAGGACCGCCTGACCTGGTTCCGCTCCTCGGACAAGGTGCGCCGCGGCTTCTGCTCGACCTGCGGCTCGTGGCTGTTCTGGGACCCGATCTTCGCCCCGAAGATCGCCGTCGCCATGGGCGCCTTCGATCCGCCGACGCACGCTCGCCTGGCCATGCACATCCACGTGGCCGACAAGGGCGACTACTACGACATCGCCGACGACCTGCCGCAGCACCCGCATTGACGGCGCCACGAGCGTGGGCGGCGAGCCCCGTGCTACGTTGACTCGCGCATGCGCCGTCCGCTCCTGCTCCTCGCCCTCGCTTGCCTGCCCGCCTGCAAGACCGCCACGTCGGGCCGGGCCAAGGCCCCCGCGGCGACCGAGTCCGGCGCCTTCGGCACCCCGATCGCCGGGGCGGACGCCTCGCCGCTCGATCCGGCCACCACCTCGTCGGGCGCCTTCGCCAACCCGGGGGCCCGCGGCCCGGTCGAACCGGCGAGCGCGAGCGGATCGGCGACGTGCGCGCCCCCGAGAGCGGCGCGCCGCTCGGGCCGCCCGGCTCCGCCAAGGACCGCCCGCTCCTGGCCTGCGGCACCACCGGCTCCTACGTCGCCGTCGCCGACGCCGAGTGCGAGGACGGCACCCGCCCGTTCGACGGCGACATCCCCAGCGGCATGAAGGCCCGCCGCGGCAACGTCGGCGCCAACAAGGACGGCCACGTCATCGACCTGTACGAAGTGCCATGTCCCGAAGGCCCGCAGAAGATCTTCGTCGACATGTACGCCTGCGACCGCGCCCAGCCGTCGCGCTCCGAGTTCGAGCGCGACACCTACGTGCGCGACGCCTTCCTCGTCGGCGATCACGCCCGCTTCAGCGAGCGCTGCTTCGCCGAGCAGGCCCGCGGCCCCGACCGCGTGTCGCTGATGCTGCAGAGCTGCCTGCCGGCCATGCCCACGGCCCTGCGCGAGCAGGGCAAGGTCGAGGAGGCCCACGGCTGGCTGGCCCGCTACTGCGGCGGCACCCCGACGCCGACGGCCGAGCAGCCCAAGCGGTGGGTCTACTTCCGCAACGTGCTCGAGGCCCTCGACGCCCTGCGCGAGCAGCAGAACCGCGCCGCCAGCGACCGCGCCTACGAGCGCAAGACGGTCGCCGCCGAGTACGCCAAGGTCTGCGAGATCGACCTCAAGGCCTACGAGCGCTGGCTCAAGGACAACCCCGAGTGACGTGGCTCGCGGGACATGCCGCATGGAGCATGTCCGCGAGAGCATGTCCGATCGGGCATCACCACGACCACGGCGGATCGTCGCCGACGATCACGAGGTCGGCCGGGCGGCGGGCGAACAGGCCGACGCTGACGACCCCGGCGATCTGGTTCAGCGCCGCCTCGAGCGCCTCGGGCTCGTCGATCACGAGGCCGTGGACGTCGACGATCCAGCCGCCGTTGTCCGTCACCACGCCCTCGCGCCACACGGGGGCGCCGCCGGTCATCGCCGCGATCGTGCGGGTCACCAGCGCGCGCGCCATCGGGATGACCTCGACCGGCAGCGGGACCCCGCCGAGCCGCGGCACTCGCTTGCTCGCGTCGATGATGCACACGAACCGCTCCGCCGCCGCCGCCACGATCTTCTCGCGCGTCAGCGCCGCGCCGCCCCCTTGACCAGGCGGCGCTGCGGGTCGCAGGCGTCGGCGCCGTCGACGTAGAGCGGCAGCGGCCCGGTGGTGTTGAGGTCGAGCACCGCGATCCCGCGGGCCCGCAGGCGCGCGGCAGTCTGCTCCGAGCTGGCCACCGCCCCGGCGACGCGCCCCGGGTCGAGCGCGTCGATGAAGTGGGCCACGGTCGAGCCGGTGCCCACGCCGATGACCGTCCCCGCGGACACCAGCTCCAGCGCCGCCCGGGCCGCCCGCTGCTTCGAATCGTCGGTCATCGGCTCACATCGGCAGCACCGGCGCGCAGGTCGACACCCCGGCGCCGACCACCAGCAGCGGCGCGTCCTGGGTCAGCACGGTGAGGTCCTGCACCCCGTTCATGTCGCTGTCGTCGTAGTCGAGGTGCGTGACCTCGGAGTTGAACAGGTCGTTGTCGCTGTCCGTGAAGAAGTAAAAGTCGCCGGCGAAGAAGGCGAACGCGAACGCCCCGTTGTTGATCTCGAGCCCGTTGAGCGGCAGCACGTCCAGCGCCGCGCCGGTGGCCTTGTCGGCCTCGACCAGCTTCGACGGAACTGCCCGCCGAAGATGAACGCCCGCCCGTCGCCGGTGCCGGTCAGCTCGGCGCCGTCGAAGTTGGTCTTGCCGAGCTTCGACAGCGCGAAGTTGTTCGGATCGATGGTGAGGAAGTCGCCGACGTTCACGCCCTCGGAGTAGCCGCCGAAGCCGCTGTATGTGTTGCCGTAGATCCGGTCGCACTTGTCGCTGTCGCTGTTCGACACGAACGCCATGCCGAAGTCTTGACCCCGTTCTGGTTGGGCAGAAAGCCCGGGTCGCTGCAGTCGGCGACGTTGGTGACGTCGACCTTGCGCAGCTCGCCGGTGCCGTTGAACTGGACCCACGCGTAGCCGAGGCGGTCGACCGCCATCGAGAAGGTGTTGGTCATGCCGCAGCCGATCGCGCCCAGCATCGTGAAGCTGTTGCTCTCGGGAAGTACTTCCACAGCTCGGCGTCGTCGGACAGGACGAAGATGCCGTCGTCGAGCGGCACCTCGATGTCGTCGGGGCAGGCGCACGCCTCGGGCTCGCCGGTGGTCGAGTCGGTGGTCGTCTCGCCCGTCTCGCTCGTCGTGGTCGTCGAGGTCGACGTCGTCTCGGTGGTGGTCGTGTCGATCGGGTCCGTCGTGCCCGTGCTCGTGCTCGTCGTCGTGTCGGGCTCCGTGGTGGAGCTCGTGCTCGTGCTCGTGCTCGTGCTCGTGCTCGTGCTCGTCGGCGCGGTGGTCGTCGGCGTGCCCGACTCCGACTCGCCCGCCGTCCCGGTGTCCTCCGAGGTCGCACTCGTCGGACCGACGCTCGTGGAGGTGGACGTCGCGTCCGTCATAATTGTGTCACTGGCCGACACCGAGACCGTATCGGTCTGGGCCGCGCCGTCGTCGCCGCAAGCGAGCAGGCAGGAGAGGGCGATAGCGGGCAAGGGCGAAGTTCGCATGGACGGCAGAATAACCCGCCGGCGCGGCCCACCTGGCCCGATCGGCGGCGGGCCCGGCGGAGGTCCCTCATCGCCGGCGAGCCCGGGCCCGGGTGCCCGGGCGGCGGACCCGACGTGCGTCGGCGCGCACTGTCGCTCCCAGGCCGGCCGCTGTGACCTGCGCTCGCCGCTGGTAGCTTGCGGAGGCTTTGTCCACGGCAGTCGAAGTCGAAGATATCGTCCCTCCGCCGGCCACCAGCTCGCCCGCAGTCGGCGGACTCATGTGGAGTCACGTGATCGGCGCCGGGCTGATGCACCTGGTCTGCATCGCGGCCCCGTTCACCTTCTCGTGGAGCGGCCTCGGCGTCGCCGCCGCGCTCTGGTGGCTCGCCGGCGGCGTCGGCATCTGCCTCGGGTATCACCGCCTGCTGTGTCACCGCAGCTTCGCGGTCCCGCGGCTGCTGACGTACGTCATCGTCCTGCTCGGCACCTTGAGCTGGCAGGGCAGCCCGGTGCTGTGGGTCGGCAAGCATCGCCTGCACCACCGCTGGTCCGACCAGGAGCACGACCCGCACTCGCCGCGGCGCGGCCTGTTGTGGGCCCACATGTTGTGGGTCTTCATGCGCGCCGACGAGGACGCCGAGCGCGCGTTCGCCCGCGACCTCCTGCGCGACCCGGTGATGCGGTGGTTCGACCGCTGGCACTACGTCCCGCAGTTCGTCCTGGCCGTCCTGCTCTACGTCGTCGGCGAGGCGTGGCTCGGCCAGGGCTGGAGCTGGGTGGTGTGGGGCATCCCGGTGCGCCTGGTTTTCACGTATCACGCGACCTGGCTCGTCAACTCCGCCGCGCACCGCTGGGGCTACCGCAACTACGAGACCCGCGACGACTCGCGCAACAACTGGTGGGTGGCCCTTCTGACCTTCGGCGAGGGCTGGCACAACAACCACCACGCCCACCAGCGCGCCGCGGCCCACGGCCGGCGGTGGTTCGAGCTCGACGTCACCTACCTCATGATCCGCGGCCTCGCGCTCGTCGGCCTCGCGCGCGACATCGTCGCCCCGCGCGAGCCGCTGAAGTCCTGAGCAGCCGTCTGCGCGCCTGCAGACGGCGCCGGCCCCGGGCCTTGCGTGGGCTCGCGTCGCACCGGGGATCTACGGTGTAGCCGCGGCCGGCGATCTTCGCTGTAATCGCGGCATGCGTTGGAACTTTGTGGCGCTCCTCTCGGCCGCCGGCCTGCTCGCCTGCGGCAACCCCGATCGTCCGGCCGAAAGCGACAGCTTCGTCATCTCCGCCTCCACCTCGCTGAGCACCGGCAACACCGGCAACGGCAGCGACACCACCGACACCGCGACGCCGACAAGCACCGATCCGAGCGGCAGCGGCACCATGGGCGACCCGACCGAAGGGCCGGTCACGGGCACCACGAACGGCACCACGGTCGATCCGGCGACCACCGCGACCACGGGCGAGGACCCCGGCATGGTCGTGTCGATCGAGATCGATCCGCTCGACGCGATCATCACCGTCGTCGACGGCGTGATCCCGCCGAGCACCCAGTACAGCGCCGTCGGCATCACCGACAAGGGCATCAAGATCCCCGTCACCGGCACCTGGTCGTACGACAAGCTCGACCTCGCCGGCATCGGCGATCTCTCGGGCACCTTCACCGCGACTGGTTTCGCCGGCGGCGTCGGCACCGTCACCTTCGAGGGCGCCGGCGAGCTGCCCGCGGCCACCACCACCGCCACCGTCAAGCTGCTGTTCAACGCCGAGCCGAACCCGGTCCCGCCGGAGACCAAGGACCTGTTCCCGATGGCGGTCGACCCCGACCCGTCGATGGTCCTGCTCTACCCGTACGACAAGACCGTGTTCCCGCGCGGCCTCATCGGTCCCACCATTCAGTGGGACGGCGGCGGCGCCAACGACCTCTATTACATCCACGCGTACAGCGAGTTCTTCGAGTACAAGGGCTGGCATGGCGTGCCGCCGCCGTCGCGCTTCGACTTCCCGAAGCTGCCGACCGACATCTGGCTCAAGCTGACCGCCTCGACCGAGGGCGACGTCAAGGTCGACATCGCCCGCTTCGACGGTCAGAAGGCCTACCTCGCCAAGACCCAGACGTGGACGATCGCCCCGGCCAACCTGACCGGCACCGTCTATTACTGGGAGGTCAACAACGGCAACGTCGTGCGCCTCAACATCGGCGCCACCGCGCCCGAGCAGTTCATCCAGAAGCCGCCGGGCGTCACGTGCGTCGCCTGTCACAGCGTGTCGAAGGACGGCTCGCGGATCGCCGCCAGCTTCCACGGCGGCTACAGCCCGTGGAGCACCATCGACGCCGCGTCGGGCAACGTCCTGTACTTCCCCGACATCGCCTCCGGCTTCCAGGCGATCGCGCCCAACGGCTCGCACGTGGTGTGGGGCCAGTCCGACGAGACCGGCGCGCTCAAGCTGACCACCTTCGACAGCTCCACCGTGCTCGCGCAGCTCACGGTGCCCGGCGGCAAGCCGCAGCACCCGGTGTGGTCGAGCGACGGGACGAAGGTGGCGTTCGCGCGCAAGACCGACGGCAACTGGCTCGACTTCAACAACAGCGAGCTGTGGCTGGTCGACATCGACCTGATGACCAACTCGTTCGCCAATGCCCACCAGATCGTCGACAAGATCCCCGGGCTCACGACCACGACGTTCCCGACCTTCTCGCCCGACTCGCAGTGGATCGCGTTCAACCGCCTCAACCAGGCCCGCACCCGCGCCGCGGTCACCGAGGTCTGGCTGACCTCCCTCGACGGCTCCGCGGTGGTGCGCCTCGACAAGGCCAACGGCTTCGGCATCGTCGAGCCCGGCCAGGACCAGACCACCTACGAGCCGACCTTCCTGCCCGTCTCGGTCGGCGGCTACTCGTGGCTCATCATCGGCTCCGAGCGCAAGTACGGCAACACGCTCACCGACACGAACCCCAACACCCGGCGCAAGCAGCTGTGGGTGACCGCCATCGACGGCAACATCACCCCCGGCACCGACCCGAGCCACCCGGCCTTCTGGCTGCCCGGCCAGGAGCTGAACAACTCGAACATGCGCGGCGAGTGGGCGCTGTCGCCGTGCAAGCAGCTCGGCGAGGGCTGTAACGCCGGCTTCGACTGCTGCGACGGCTTCTGCTACGGCGACCCGGCCGTGTGCTCCGACAAGCCCGACACCTGCTCGCACATCGGCGACTCGTGCGAGGTCGACGCGGCCTGCTGCGAGGGCGAAGGCACCTGCATCGCCGGCTACTGCTCGATCCAGCCGGGTTGAGCCAGCGGCTCGTGCGCGCGACCGTCCCCGGCGGCGCCTCGACGAGGCTCGCCGGGGACGCATCCACGATCTACATGCGCTTCGGGACATGCCCTTGCGGGCATGTCCCTTCGAGCATGCGAAAAAGGGCATGTCCGCAGCGACATGCCCCAGATCGCTACTTCGCGTGGCCGGCCAGCCAGACGCGCACCGTCGCCTGCTCGGGCAGGTAGGCGGGGCCGAGGCTCTCCAGAGTGAGCAGGGCCTGGTCGACGAGGGCGCGGCCCTCCGGGGCGAGCGCGCCGGTCACCGCGGCGCGGGCGCGGGCGAGGCCGAAGCGGGCCAGCGCGAGCTCGAGGATGTCGCTGTCGCTCACCGCCGAGTAGATGGCGATGGCGCGCTCGTAGTGGCCGACGGCCGTCCTCGGGTCGCTCCGCGCGAGGGCGAGGTCGCCGAGGCGGAGGCGGATGAAGGCGGCCTCGCTGCTCTCGACCTTGGGGTCGCGCTCGCGCAGGCCCTGGGCCTGTTGCAGGTAGCTGGCCGCCTCCTCAAGGCGCCCGGCGACCCGGTGGGCCTCGGCGATCCGGCGCAGCGAGTCGGCCAGCAGCGGGACGTCGGGCCGCATGCGGGCCTTGCGGATCTCGAGGGCGCGCTGGTACTGCGCCAGCGCGCCCTCGGGGTCGCCGGCGCGCAGCAGCATGTCCCCGTGCTGGTCGTCGACGTCGGCGCTGCGCAGCGCGTCGGCGCCGAAGCTCTGCTCGGCGAGCAGGTGCGCGTGCCGGAAGTGGCGCTCGGCGGCGGCGAGGTCGCCCCGGCAGGTGGCCGCCTTGCCGAGGCCGAGCACGGGCATCAGGGCCGCGGAGTCGAGCGAGGTCTCGCTCGCGCCCAGCACCTGCAACGCGCGCCGGTAGCTGGCGTCCGCCTCGTCGCAGCGGCGCTGGTCCACCGCCAGATCGCCGATGCCCGACAGCACCCAGTGCAGGTCCGCGGCGTCGGGCCCGAGCAGCTCGCTCTGCAGGGCCAGGGCGCGCTGGAAGTAGCCGGCGGCCTCGCGGAAGCGGTGCAGCCCGGTGAAGCCGATGCCGAGGTTGATCGCCAGCAGGGCGACGTGCGGGTGCTTGGGCCCGAGGCTCGACTCGGCGGCCGTGAAGGCCGCGCGCAGTGGCGGACGCCCTCGAGGGCGTTGTCGCTGCCGACCAGGGCCAGGCCGAGGTTGCCGAGCGCGTAGACGACCTGCGGGTGGTCCTCGCCGAGGACGGCCCGGCGCGCGTCGATCGAGGCGACGAAGTACTCGCTCGCCCGCTGGATCTGGCCGAGCACCGCGTAGGCGATGCCGATGTTGTTGAGGTGGTCGCCGCGCAGCTCGCGGCCCTCGCGGGTCGTCTCGACGCGCGCGACCAGGCCGTCGATCAGCGGCGCGTCGCTCAGCACCTCGCGGCTCTGCTGCAGGCGGGCGGCGCGGACGAAGTCGCGGCGGGTGGCGAGCGCGGCGGCGACGACGTCGTGGCCGCTGGCGAGCGCGGTCTGCAAGGCACCGGTGAGCAGGTCGAGGGCCTCGGTGTGGCGCCCGGCCTCGCTGAGCAGGCTGCCGCGGCGCAGGCCGATCTCGGCCACCAGCGGCGGATAGGCGAGGTCGCCGAGCTCGATGCCGTCGACCAGCGCGAGGCCCTGGGTGAACTGGCCCGCGAGCTCGTGCGCCTGGGCCTCGGCCAGCACGCCGCGCAGGCCGGCGACGCGCGCGGCGCTGGCGGGATCGTCGGGCGGCGGGACGGCCTCGGTGAGGGCGCGCGTGTCGTCGCAGCCGACCAGCGCCGGCAGGTTCGCCGCCGCGGCGCCGGCGTTGCCGACCACCTCGGCGTCGGCGCGCTGGAGGATCGCCACGAACGCGGCCAGGCTCTTGTGCCGCTGGTCGAGGCACGCGGTCCGCAGGTCGAACAAATGCGTCGAGGCGCGGCCCTGCTGGTGGGCGCGACAGGCGTCGACGCGCATGCCGACGAGCTCGCCCGCGTAGGTGTCGAGGCGGGCCTTCACGCGCGTCCAGGTGTCCTCGGCGTACGGCACGCCGGTGGCCAGCAGGCCCGCGCGCGCGGCCGCAGCGGCGGGCTCGTCCCACAGCCCGGCGAGCTCGTCGTCGGCGCCCTCGCAGGCGTCGCTCGCCGGGTAGTACGTAGCAGCGGTGACGCCGGCGGCGGTGAGCAGACCGGCGAGGCCGAGGGTCGCTATCCACGGGACGCTCCGGCGCTCGAGCGTGCGCTCGAGCGCCGCCAGCAGCGCGGGCATCGACGGGAACCGCCGCTTCGGATCGACCGCGAGGCCGCGGGTGACGATCTGCAGCAGCGCCGCGGGCACGTGGCTGCCCGAGGGCGGCTCGCGGATGGCCCCGCGCGTCACGGTGTCGGTCAGCGCGAGGAGGCTGCTGGTGTCGAACGGCGAGACGTCGTAGAGCGCCTCGTAGAGGCTGACGCAGAAGCTGAACTGGTCGCTCTTCTCGGTCGCAGGCTGGCCGAGGAGCTGCTCGGGGGCCATGTACGCGGGAGTTCCGACGACCGCGCCGGTGTGCGTGAGGTGGTTATCGAGCGAGCTCGTCAGGGTGGTGTGCAGCGCCGGCGGCGGCTCCTCTTCGACCTCGCGGTCGACCGAGCGAGCCAGGCCGAAGTCGAGGACCTTGACCACGCCGTCGCTGCCGACGATCACGTTGGCCGGCTTGAAGTCGCGGTGGACCAGGCCGGCGGCGTGGGCCACCGCGAGGCCACGACCGGCCTGCAGCAGCGTCTCGACGCGCGCGCGCCAGGGCCGGGCCGCCTTCAACCAGTTGGCGAGGTTCTGCCCGCGCACGAACTCCATGGCGATGAACACCTCGCCGTCGTGGTAGCCGACCTCGTGGACCGCGACGATGTTGGGATGCGAGACGCGGGCCATCGCCTGGGCCTCGCGCAGCAGGCGTTCGCGCGCCTGCGGCTCGCGCTGGCTCGAGTCGTTGCGCAGGATCTTGACGGCGACCTTGCGATCGAGCCGGTCGTCGTACGCGGCGTAGACGATGCCCATCGCGCCCTCGCCGAGCCGCTCCAGGATGGTGAAGCGACCGATGTGGGCCAGCAGCGAGGGGATCGGGCCGGTGATGGGGCGCGCGGGTTGATCGCGGACCGGCGGCTCGGCGCGCTGCGTGACGACGAGGTCGGCGAGTTCGGAGGACCCGGGCGACCGAGGCGGCGCGACCTGAGTAGCCGCAGGCGCGATGATTGTTTGCTCGAGTGCGGTCTTCGACGTCGCCATGGAGGGCAGGCGCCGAGGGGCGCGTCCCGAGGATAGAGGACGTGGCAAGGTTCGCCAGGAACGTCTTGTCGTTCGCCTCCCCGATTGGTCGGCGGCTAATGCGGTAATTTTTCAGCGCATTTTCGCGCTGGGGTAAAAGTATTTTAGCTAACGTAATTTTCAGTAGCTAAACCGAAAATAGTCTTGAAAATAAAGTACCATTACAAGTTAATCTGTCTAAAAATGTTCGCTTAAGCAGCTTGAAAAAAGAGCCGTCGGACCTTCGATTTTCGCTGGCCGAGCTTCGGGGACGCCACATGCACAAGCCACGAGCCGGAGCTGAGAGCCGCCATGAACATCCGCAACCTTGTTCCCTTCGTGATCCTGAGCGTCGCCTGTGTCACCGCGTGTGACGATATGGACCAGTTCGACGCCGCCGATGAGGACCTCGGCGAGGTTGCCCTGCGCCCCGGCAGCGGGCCCGCGGGCGGCGTGTGGCTGAACACCAGCTCGATCGGCTCGACCCCCTTCTCCGAGCTCGACCTCTCGGGCCTGGTCCACAAGGGCGCCCAATCCACGGGCGCCAAGCTGCTGCGCCCGGGCAACGTGTGGGTGAACGTCACCAGCGGCTCGGTCAAGGACGGGACGCTCGAGGCGAAGGTCGGCACGACGATCTACAGGGGCGCCGACCTGGTCGGCTCGCGCTGGGAGCTCACGCTCTTCAACGCCGACACCGACGGCGACGGCGACCACGACGCCGACGACGAGCCCGAAGTGGACGTCGAGCTCCGGATCGCCTCGTTCCAGCAGATCTCGCCGAAGGAGGCCCACTACACCTTCGAGACCGTCGACGAGCTGGGCAACGTCGTCCCGGTGTGCGACGCCGACACCGACGGCGTCCACACGATGGTGCCGATCAAGGACCTCACCGTGAACGAGGTCACCGGGCGGATGGGCAAGCGCAGCAACACGCTCTACCTCGCGTGTACCTCGGGCGCGGTCGGCAAGGCGGTGCAGTGGGGCTACAAGCCGTGGGAGCGGCCGATCGACGAGTTCGAGGTGGCCACCCGCATGGTCCGCGCCGACTACTGCTTCGACGGCACCTCGTACACGCAGACCGGCACGCACCTGCAGATCAAGGACAAGTACCAGATCAACACCTTCCTGCGCGCGGACGACCCGACCGAGGCGGTGTGGTCCAAGTCCGGGGTCCGTTGCATCAACACGCCCCGCAACGCCACCCTCACCGCGCCGCAGGTGCAGTGCGGCGGTCAGACCCTGCCGACCTGCGCGACCAACACCAGCATGACGACCTACTCGGACGCTCTGTTCTGGACCAAGATCGACGCGTCGATCTGAGGTCGGATCGCGGCGGCGCGGGCCGCCCGCCGGGTGCGTCGCCTCGACGTGCCGCGCCCCCGGTGACGAGCGGCCGGCTTTGAAATGCGGACGCGGTCGCGCGGCGCGGACATTGGGTGGGCCGCGAGCGCGGTGCCGTCGCGCGACCCGGTGTTCCGCGCCACTCGCTCGCTCGCTTCGCCGACCGCGGCGCTGCCCGCGACGTGCATTGCGATGTGACCTGTCTATGGTTCGCGCGCCGTCGGCTGTGGCACCCTGAGCGGCCGCAGCGTCGCGCGCCCGAGCACCATGAACGCAGTCACGTCGACCTCCGGAGGCCCCCGGTCGCCTCGCCGCCGCCGCAGGACATCGCCGCCGAGCGACGCCACCGCATCTTCGCCATCATGGCGGCGTCGTCCGGCAACCTGGTCGAGTGGTTCGACTTCTACGTCTACGCCTTCGCCGCGCTGTACTTCGCGCCGGCGTTCTTCCCCCAGTCGGACCCGACCGCGCAGCTGCTCAACACCGCCGGCGTGTTCGCGGCCGGCTTCTTGATGCGGCCGATCGGCGGCTGGCTGTTCGGGCGGATCGCCGATCGCCTGGGTCGCAAGACCTCGATGCTGCTGTCGGTCATGATGATGTGCGCCGGCTCGCTGGTGATCGCCTGCCTGCCCACCTACGCGCAGATCGGCATGTGGGCCCCGTTCTTGCTGCTGGTGTGCCGGCTGTTCCAGGGCCTCTCGGTCGGCGGCGAGTACGGCACCACCGCCACGTACATGAGCGAGGTCGCGCTCAAGGGTCGGCGCGGCTTCTACTCCTCGTTCCAGTACGTCACGCTGATCGGCGGCCAGCTGCTCGCGGTGCTCACGCTCGTGGTGCTCGAGCACCTGCTCAGCGAGGCCGAGCTCAAGGCCTGGGGCTGGCGGATCCCCTTCGTCCTCGGCGCGGTGGCGGCGGTGGTCGCCCTGCTGCTCCGCCGCACCCTGCACGAGACGCAGAGCGCCGCGGCCAGGGCCGACGCCGAGGCCGGCAGCGTGATCGGCCTGCTCCGTCACCACCGCGCCGCGTTCCTGACCGTGCTCGGCTACACCGCCGGCGGCTCGCTGTTCTTCTACACGTTCACCACGTACATGCAGAAGTACCTGGTCAACACGGTCCACCTGCCGATCCGGACCGCCAGCTACGTGATGACCGGCGCGCTGTTCGTGTACATGTGCCTGCAGCCGGCCTTTGGCGCGCTCTCAGACCGGATCGGTCGGCGCACCTGCATGCTGCTGTTCGGCAGCCTCGGCGCGGTGGCCACGGTGCCGATCCTGACGGCCCTGCAGCGCACCACCAGCCCGGTGACGGCCTTCTTGCTGATCCTCGCCGCGCTGGCGATCGTGAGCCTCTACACCTCGATCAGCGGCATCGTCAAAGCCGAGATGTTCCCCCCGGAGGTGCGCGCGCTCGGGGTCGGCCTCGCCTACGCGGTGGCCAACGCGATCTTCGGCGGCTCGGCCGAGTACGTGGCCCTGGCCCTCAAGTCGCTCGGCCACGAGACGTCGTTCTTCTGGTACGTCAGCGCGATGATGGTGGTGACCGCCCTCGTCAGCCTGCGCCTGCCGCGGCAACCGAGCTATCTGCAGCACGACCCGTGACCGGCGCGCGCCGCCGACCGCGGCGAATCACATGTCTCTCGGGACATCCCGCGCGACCGCGTCCGCTTCGCTCGGCGACATGTCCCCGAGAACAGGTCGATCCTCGCGCGACATCGTCCGCATCGACCCGTCTCCAGGCGCAGGTCGACCCTTGCTCCATCCTCCCCCGCGACATCGTCGGACGCACCAGACCCATCGGCCCGGCACGTGCGTGCTCTACCGCTGCATGCACCGCCGAGATTTCGCCCTCGGGCTCGTCGCCGCCGGCGCCTGGGCTTGCGGCGAGCGCCCGACCTCCGCGCCGCCTCCTCCTCGCCTGCTCGCGCCCGACCCCGCGCCCGAGCTCCCCGCGCCCGGTCCGCCCCCGCCCCCGGTCGCAACTTCGACCCTCGGCCCGCCCCTCATCCCTCGCGCCGCCCTCGACGCCCGCGCCGACACATTGCGCGAGCGCCACGCCGACCGCGGCTTCACCGTCCTCGTCGAGCCGCCCTTCGTCGTCATCGGCGACGAGTCGCCCGCCGAGGTCCAGCGGCGGGCCGATCGCACGATTCATTGGTCGGTGCTGCGGCTCAAGCAGGACTACTTCGCCCGCGACCCGGCGCGCATCATCGACGTCTATCTGTTCGCCGACCGCGCCAGCTACGGCCGCAACACCCACGAGTTGTTCGGCGAGGAGCCCGACACCCCCTATGGCTATTACTCGCCGCGGCACGCCGCCCTGATCATGAACATCGGCACCGGCGGCGGCACCCTCGTCCACGAGATCGTCCATCCGTTCATGGCCGCCAACTTCCCCGCCTGCCCCGCCTGGTTCAACGAGGGCCTCGCCTCGCTCTACGAGCAGTGCGGCGAGCACGGCGGCCGGATCGTCGGCTACCCCAACTGGCGCCTGCCGCAGCTGCAGACCGCCATTCGGGCCCGGCGCCTGCGCTCGTTCGCCGAGCTGTGCGCCACCGACTCCGACGAGTTCTACGGCGCGCGCTCCGGCCTCAATTACGCCCAGGCCCGCTACCTCTGCTATTATTTACAGGAGCAGGGTCGCCTGCGCGACTACTATCATGCCTTCGTCGCCGGCGTCGACCTCGACCCCGGCGGCTACGCCACCCTGCAGAAGGTCCTCGGCCACCGCGACATGCCCCGCTTCGAGCGCGAGTGGCGGCGCTTCGTCCTCGACCTGCAGTGGAGCTGAGCCGCGCGGTCACAGCCCGGCCGCCGCCGCGACCGCCGCGGTCGTCGCCTTGAGCACGTCGGTCGCGAACGCGTGGTCGAGCGTGTCCGAAGTGTCGAGCCCGCCCGTGCAGTGATACGCCGGGTTGCGGAACACCCCGGTGTCGAACACGTGCAGCGCCGGCAGCCCTCGCTCCCAGAAGCTGCGGTGGTCCGACATGCTCAGCACCCCGAACGCGTCGTCGTCGAGCTTCTCCGCGTCCGTCAGGGTCATCACCCCCGTCAGCCGGCCGAGGCGCTCCGCCCGCCGCTCCAGCTCGAGCGCGAACGGCTCCGCGGACGCGTCGGCGACCACCGCGATGAAGTCGGCGCGCCCCTTGTTGGCGGTCAGCTCGTCGGCCAGCCCGGGGAACCGCTCCGCCAGCGGCCCCGGGAAGATCTGCGAGTGCTCCGCCGCGCTCGCGTAGCCGATCATGTCGAAGTTGAACGCCACCGCCAGCTTCGCGCCCGTGAACGTCTGCGCGAACGCCCGCGAGCCGCGCAGCCCCAGCTCCTCCTCGTCCCAGCAGGCCACCATCAGCGTGCGCGGCAGCCTCGCCTGCCCGAGCACGCGCGCCACCTCGAGCGCCCCGGCCACCCCGCTCGCGTTGTCGTCGGCGCCGGGGCAGCCGCTGACGTGATCGTAGTGGGCCGCCAGCAGCACCACTTCGGACGCCGCCGCGGCGCCCTCGCGCGTCCCGATCACGTTGATCCCGGTCCCGTAGTCCTGGCGCTGCACCGCGAAGCCCGCCTGCTCGAGCGCCGCCGCGCAGCGGTCCTGCACCTTCTGCCAGTGGATCGATCCCGGCGGCCGCGACTGGGCCATGAACGCGACGTCCTCGGCCCACCGCGCCGGATCGACGCAGTCCATCAGCGCCTCCGGGCTGTCGCTGCCGCAGCGGGACGCGATCCCGGCGTCGGGCGCCGGCTCCGGGGTCGTCGCCGCCGCCGTCGTCCCGCCCGAGCTGCTCGATCCGCTCGTCTCGGCGGGCGCGCCCGTCTCCGTCGAACTGCTCGACGTCGCCGCGTCGCTCTCGCCGCTCGTGACCGGCGACGGGCACGCGCCGAGCCCGAGCCACATCATCCCGACCGCACGGCGGACCGCTCGCATCGCCGTCACTGTAGCACTCCCCACACCGGTGGATCGCCCGCCGCCGATCGCTTATGACCGGCGTCATGGCCCACCCCCTCACCGAACTCACAGGCTCATGGACCGGCCCCGCGCGCACCTGGCTCGACCCCGCGGGAGGCGAGCCGGACGTCGGCGACTGGCGCGTCCAGATCGAGTCGCTGCTCGAGGGCCGCTACGCGCGCCTCCGCTACGACGGCGTGTGCACCGGCAAGCTGCACCACGGCGAGATGACCCTCGGCGTCGACGACCACGAGCACACCCTGTACTGGATCGACACCTTCCACACCGGCGCCTCCCCTGTGGTCGACCGGGCCCGCGGGCCCCGCCATCGCGGTCCTCGGCAGCTACCGCGCCGGCGACCAGCGCTGGGGCTGGCGCACCGCCTTCCGCCGCGACGGCGACGAGCTCGTGATCGAGGCCACCAACATCGAGCCGAGCGGCGAGGAGACGCGCGCCATCGAGGTCCGCCTGACCCGCGTCGTGGCTGCCTGATCGAGCATGCTCGTCGGGACATGCCCGCTCGGCCATGCCCGTTCGGACATGTCCCTCAGGGGCAGGCGACCACCTGCACGTCGTAGCTGAACGGCTGCGGCACCCCGTTCACCTCGACCGTGTAGGTCTTGCCGGCCTCCGAGGTCCAGCCCTGCGGCGTCATGGCGATCGCGCTGGCCGAGCCGAACCCGCCCATGAGCGCCGTCGTCTTCACCGGCAGGTCGACCCCGCCCTCGCGGATCGTCACCTGCGCCGCGCCGAGGTCGATCGCGTCGCTCTGGATCGTCCAGCCCGTCTCGTCGACGTTGGCCCACGGCACCTCGGGCACGTGGATCGCGTCGATCGGCACCACCCCGGGCGGCGGCCAGGCCGTCCACGCCGCGTCGCCGCCGCCCTGCCCGCCGATCACCCACATGCACGAGTTGACGGCCGTCGACCCGAGCCCGACCGGCCCGAACCCGTTCGAGAGGATCCACCGCCGATGGCCGAAGGTCGTCGGATTGCCGGGATCGACCATGTAGAGGTCGACCGCGACCACGCCCGGCGTCGACGAGATGTTGCTGTTCTTCGCCGCCTGCGCCCCGTCGGCGCTGTAACAGTCCCACTGCATGGGCGGGTCGTGCGACAGCTGCCCGTTGGCGTGCATCATCAGCGCGCACTGCTGGGCCTTGGCATTGAGCCCGGCGTCGTGGCCGACCGCCGGCAGCCCCGCCAGCCAGCGGTACAGGTTGATCAGCTTGAGCGCGTTGTCGCGGCCCGGCGCGCCCGTGTCGCCCGCCTGACAGCCGGCGACCGCCCCGCTCCATGTCCCTTCAGACATGTCCGTCCGGTCCGCCGTCCAGCGCGCACACCTCCGCCGCCGGATCGACCGGCTCGCCGGTGGTGGTGCCGACGTCGCCGGCGGTCGTCGAGGCCGCGCCGGACGTCCCGCTGTCGGTCGGACCTGGCCCCGAGGACACCTCGTCCGGCCCCGTGGTCGTCGTCTCCGCGACGCTCGTGCTCGTCGGCGCCTCCGCGGTCGACGCCTCGCCGGTGCCCGGCGCGCTCGCGTCGCTCGTCCCCGGTCCGGTGCTCGCCGCGCTCGCGCCGGTGCTCGTCGCCTCGCTCGCGGTCTCGGGCGCGCCGATACTCTCGGTCACCTCCGCGACGCCCGAGTAGCAGCCGACGACGAGCACGAAGGACCACGCGAGAACGACGCGAGACGGCAGCATCTCGTCCCGCATACGACCTGACCGCCGCCGCAGTCAACCGGCGCGCGCCAGGCGACTCGCGCCCGCTCGTGGGGTCGACGGCCCGCGCCGCGATCGCGCGACGTCCTCGCCTCAGTCGATCGCGCCCGCGCTCGCGCCCTGCAGCACGTATGACTCGCCTCTGCGGCCTGCAGACCCGCCGACGCCGGGAGCGAAGGCGTGGCCCGACGCCGCGCACCGCTCCGCGTCGCTCGAGCCCCGCGTCGCGCGCGGCGCCGTCAGCTCGGCGCCGCGGCCTTGCGGCTCTCGGCCACGATCCGCACCAGGTCGGCCTCGTCCTCGCACAGCGCCACGATCAGGTCGCCCGGCACCAGCGTCTCGTCCGGCCGCGGGTTGACGATCAGCCGCCGCCGCAACTCCGCGTGCGACGTCCCGCCGGCCGGCGCCTTGCCGCCCGGATCGGCCGCGCGATACAGCCCCAGGGGCACCGCGCCGCCGCGCCCCTGCACCTCGAGCAGGGCGCGTCGGACCTTGCGCCACGGCTGTCCGATGAGCCAGGTCGGAGCCGGCGCCGTGTAGACCTCGGCGTTGTCGTCGGCGAACGCCACCACGCGGTTGAACAGCTCCGCGAACGCGCGGTCGCGGCACGCCATCACCAGCCAGCGGTGCGCCAGCGCCTGGCAATCGACCGGCACCAGCCAGGCCGCGAACGGCGAGAACACCTCCTCGCGCTCCGCCTCTGACGTCTCCACCAGAGTCACCGGCAGCGCCGGCGCGGTGCGGGCGATCTCGACCGACGTCGCCGCCACCCCGAGCGTCCGCGCCCGCTGCCCGCCGCCGATCGGGTCGCGCGCGCACGCCTGATGGACCGCGCGGGCGATCCGCAGCGGATCGTAGCTGGCCCCCGACCCGTCGCCGTCGCCGAGCACGATCACCCGCGACGCCCGCGGCAGCCGCAGCCCCGCCAGGTCCTCCGGCACCTCCGGGTTCGAGTGGTGGATCGTCAGCGCCTTGACCCGCGCCAGCTGCAGCCGCACCCGCCGCGGCAGCGCGTCGGACACCACCACGTGCAGCGGCCGGTGCCGCGTCGGCCCCGGCTGCGCAGCAGCCGGATCAGCGGCAGCATGTCCTCGCGGAAGTTCAGCACCACCAGGTGCCGGTTGAGCCGCCGCCACAGCCGCGTCTGCTCCTGCGCGAAGATGTTCGTCAGCGTCGCGGTGAACCACGCCAAGAGGCCGAGCCCGAGGATCGTCGCCGCCGCCCCGACCAGCCGCGCCGTCGGCGTCTTCAGCGTCTCGGTCGTGAAGTTGCCGGTGGCGAACGTGTTCATCTCCCAGAACGAGTCGTTCAGCGTCCGCAGCCTGGCGTTCGAGTCATGTTCCAAGGACCAGACGATGAACGTCGACAGCGTCACCACGCAGGCGAACGCCGCGAACGGCACCAGCGGGTTCGACAGCTGGCTCTCGATCCCCGCGCCCGGGACCCGCCGCCGCCGCAGCGCCCGGCGCACCAGGTACAGCACCACCCCCAGCGCCGCCGCGAACGCCCCGCCCTGCAGCCACGCCTGCCGGCGCTCGCTGGTCTCGTGCAGCTCCGCCACCGGGTGGAGCGGGATCGGCTCGCGCTCGGCGAACCCGCGCCACTCCACGCGGACCTTGAGGCTCGCGTACTTCGGGTCGCGCGCGAGCTTCTTGAGCCCGTGGATCATCGCCTCGACCGCCAGCCGGCGGTCGGCGAGGAAGGCCTCGTCCTCGACCCGCTCGCGCGGCGTCGCCACCACCACCACCGAGCTCACGCACACCGTCGGCATGCTGTACTCGAGGCCCGGATAGGTCCCGGTCTCGATCGGGCAGATCCGGTAATACGGGTAGCCGTCGATCAGGCGGTTCAGCACCGCCTCGGGCAGCGGGTTGAGGGTCGCCAGGCCCGACGCCAGCACGTCGCGGATCTCCGAGTGCCCGGGCTCGGTGGTCCGCAGCATCGTCAGCAGCTCGCGCCGGCTCATCGCCGCCAGCGCCTCGTCGGCCGTGCCCGCGAACAGCGGCAGCTGCTCCGCGGTGTGGCCGGCCGCGCCGAGGATCACCTTCGCCGTCTCGTAGCTGCCCGAGCCGTCCTTGCCCATGAACAGCGGCTCGCGGCCGATCTCGGCGAAGTCGTCGAGGCGCACCGGCCGGCGCACCAGCACGTGCACCGCCGCGTCGGACACCGCCGCGATCACCCGCAGCTCGGCCTTGTCGGCCTCCTCGGGCGACAGCTTGCACATCCACCCGCCCTTCGGGATCGCGCTGCCGCCCGCGTCCGCGTCGGCCAGCCCGGCCTTGAACGCCTCCGCCGCCACGTCGTACTGCACCAGCGCCGCGTCGAGCTCGCCCGACAGCAGCTTGTGGACGTTCTCGCACGAGCCCCGGGTCGCCTCCGGCGCGATCGTCACGCGCCCCTCGCCCTGGACCGCCTCGGCCAGCGCGTGCGCCGTCACGTCGAACCCGCCCTTCTTGGCCCCCGAGCCGAAGCGGACCGCGATCGCCTCGCCCGCCCGCGCCACGCCTGTCTGCAGGAACATGCCCAGGAGGACAGGCGCGATCGGCCATGTCCGCGAGAACATGCCCCGACGGCCAGGCAGCGAGACGCCCCGCCGCGCCCGCGACGAGCTCGCTGCGGCCGCGCGCTCGCCTCGCGCGGACGCGCCGTCGGGCCGCCGCTCCCCGCGCCTCACTCGGCCTCTCCGGTCAGCACCAGCAGCGCGCTCGCGTCGCGCAGCGGGCGGGCGGGCGGCGGGCTCAGCAGCATCGCGTCCGGCCCGCCCTCGCCGGGCGCGAACAGCCCGATCAGCGTCACCGGGCGGCCGCGGCGGTCGACCTCCACGTTCAGGCAGGCCTCGCGGAACGTGCCCGCGCGCAGCTCCGGCGGCACCGGCCAGGTCTCGACGCGCAGGCGCCCGCCGAGCAGCGCCAGCATGAAGCGGAACGCCCCGAGGTCGACGCACGCGTGGGCCAGCAGGGCCGCGCGCAAGAAGCCCGGGTAGAAGATCGTCGCCACGCCCAGGCCCTCGAACTCGTGGGTCGCCTCCGGGTCCTCGACCGCCACCACCACGTGCGGCGGCTTGCCCTTGCAGGCGCGCAGGATCGCCGTGCACACCAGGCGCGAGAACGCGTCGGTCTCGCCGTGGCCGCGCAGCGGCAGCACGATGATCGCGTCGGCCGCCGGCAGCCCGGCGGTGTCGGCGAAGAAGCGCGCCAGCGCCTCGACCCCGCCGCTCGCCGATCCCTGCCAGTACTTTTGGACATGTCCCGCGGGCAACTCGGCCAGCGCCGCCGCGACCGCCTCGGCCGGCGCCGGCCCGATCAGCGTCAGCTCCGGCGCCGGCTCGGCCGCCGCGATCGCCCGCACCAGCCCGAGCGCCTCCGGCGTCCAGTGGATCACCACCCAGCGCGGCCTCGTCGGCCCCGGAAGCCCCGTTGCGAGCTCCTCCGCCGCCGCAGTGTCCCCGCGCTCCGTCACGCCGCCGCAGCGTCCGCCCCAGCGCGCCCGCCTGTCAAGCCGCCTCCCGGCTTTCACCGCCGACACGATCGCTCGCGCCGACGCCGATGCACGCGGCCTCGCAGCGCGCGAGACCTGAACGCTGCGATCATGAACGCCACCTCATACCGGCGCTCGCGTCGGCGCGGCTGCCCCGGACTCGCCGCGCGCATGCTAGCGTCGGCGCCTGCGCTCCACCGAGATCCTCGCGCTGGCGCTCATCGCGCTGGTCTCCTTCGGCCTCAGCTACATCGGCGCCACCGTCGGCCTCGTGCTCGGGCAGCTGCGGGTGGCCCTCCTCGTCTACGTCCTCGGCAGCCCCGTCGCCGGGGCCGCCACCAGCCTCGCCATCTCCACCGCCGGCACCCTCGTCGGCACCTGGCGCCACGCCCGCGACGGCCGCGTCAGCCTGTGGCTGCTCGCCAGCGTCGGCGCGCCCTCGGCCGTCGCCGCCTTCGCCACCGCGCGCTGGGCCGGCAGCGTCGACGCTCGCCTCCTCAAGGCCGCCATCGCCGGCGTCCTCCTGCTCACCGGCGCCGCCATGCTGCGCCGCCGGCCCGAGCCCGCCGGTCCTTCCGAACATGTCCCTTCGCGCACCTTCGCCGTCCTCGCCGAGGTCGTCGTCGGCGCGGTCCTCGGCGCGGTCTCGGGCCTCGTCGGCCTCCTCCTCGGCAGCCTGCGCCTGCCGGCCATGATCCGCTACGCCCGCGTCCCGCCGCCCGTGGCCGTCGGCACCAACATGGCGATCGGCGCCGTCACCGGGCTGTCGGCCGGGGTCGCCACCTTCCTCGAAGGACAGATCGACCTCACCGCCTTCGCGGTCGTCACCCCGCTCACCCTGCTCGGCGCCAACCTCGGCGCCCGCCGCACCGGCGACCTCGACCCCGACAGCCTGCGCCGCTGGATCGCCTGGATCCTGCTCCTGTCCGCCGCCCTCATGCTCGGCGAACTCGGCCTCGAGCTGCGCCGCACGGCCTGACCGGCGCGCGTTGACCGCCTCCGCTCGAGGCGGTAAGAACGAATAAGAACCACATGTCCCTGAACTGGAAGGCGCTGGCTCCTCACCGACCGCTCGACCCGGGTGAGGCCGGTTACGTCGTCTCGCCTTCGGGTTTTGCTGAGCGTATCGCCCGCCTCGTCACGACAGGTACTTCGACCGTACTCGTGGGTGGTCCGGTCGGCGTCGGCAAGAGCACCGAACTCGCGCGTATCACGGCGTTATTGCAAGGTCCACGCGCAGCCTGTCTCGTGCAGCTCGACCGCCACGAGAATATCCGTCGGCTCACCGCCGACCAACTACTGCTCCGTCTGGCCGGCCAACTGGTGGAATATGCGATCGAATCGCTGCGACTGAACGTCTCGTCGAGCCTCGCCGAACCGCTGCTCGCCTCGGGCGTGCTGTCACCGCGCATTGCACCGGCCATCGCTCCGGGCTTCCTGGCCTTCCAGTCCAGCCCCGAAGCGCTGGTTAATGCCGCGCTTGAGGAGGTGACACGCCGTTCTCGGCAGGGGCGAGTCACGCTGCTCATCGACGGTCTCGAAAAAATGCCTGAATCGACTCAAGCTCATGAGATTCTGGCAGCGCTCGGCGGACTTGATGAGTCCGTCGATCTCGTCATTGTTGTGCCATGGTTCGTCGCGTTCGGCAGTTCAGAGGACGCCATCCGACCTGGAGCTCTCTTCGCTCCCGTGCCGGCGCCGCCGGTCGAAGGCCCTGAAGGCCGTACGGGCCGGCAATTCCTCGCGGACGTATTGACGACACGGCTCGGCCTGCCCCGGGAAGTACTGGGAGCGGCGGAAAAGCAGCGCTTACGCAGACGAGTGGGGACGTGCGGCCCGGGCGAGCCATGGTCCTCGAAGCCGCGAGATGGAGCGGCGGTCTGCCGCGGACATTCCTGCAATTGATGGCGGACGCCGCGCAATATGACCGATCCGGCGAGGTTCCGGTTGGCCGAGCGACGTTGACCTGGCGGACGCGGTAGCTGACCAGAAGGACAGTTTTCGCCGCGCCCTCCTCCCTGGCGACAGTGACGCCCTCCGCGAAGTGGATGGCACGGACGGACGGGAAATGGAGCTGTCACGCAAGGTCCGGCTGTTGGCTCGTGGCGTGCTCCTCGAACGCCACCACGGTAACGGTTGGGTAATGGACATTCACCCCCTCGTCAGACCTTTGCTAGGGAAAACCGACCATGCGTGAACCGGGTGTCGCTCTCGCAGGGGCGCTGGCGCGGGATCAGGGAGGATTGGCGATCGTCACCTGCCCCGACCTCGACCTGCGCGACTGGCTCGTGCGGGAAGTCGAGAGTCTCGTGTCGATCGATGCAAACTCATTTCGCACGATCTCCGTCACCGGCGCTCTGAAACATCCCGACCGCATGGCCTTGCTCGTCCCGATCGACGAGGCCGAAGTCGTCCGCGACCTCGACGGCTCCCGCGATCAGGCGTTGAATCCGCCGCGTACCCAACCGATCGTGCTCTTTTTGTTGCGCCACGGCGACGGTCACCGCACCCTCGCCACCGAAGCCCCGAGCGCCTGGAGCTGGGCCAGCGGCAGCGACGTCGACCCCGAGAAGCTCGCCGAGCTCGACGTCGACGCCGAGCGTGCGAGCTTCACGACCGACACCGGCCAATCCCCTGAGGACTGGCTTATCCCGTGGCGCGCAGGTCAGCTCCCCCGCACGCAAGAGAACTACACCCGCGCCTTCTGGGCCATGACCCTGGAGCAGACATGAGGCCCTGGGTCGACCTCTACGTGCAGCACCAAGCGCTCCGCGCCATGAACGACCGCGAGGCCGCCAACGAGGTCCGACAGGTCCTACGCAAGCTGTCCGAAAAGCCCTACGCAGTGCTCCGACGAGACGCCCAGGCCCGTCTCGTGGAAGGACGCGTCCCGCAGAGTCCGTCCGTTCAGTACACCCTCGGCCGCGAGCGCGGCGGCGAGGAGCTCGAGCTGGCGGCCTTGCCTCCGCCGCTGCAAGAGGCAGTCGCGCTCCGCAACGCCCGACTGGCCGTCCTGTTGCGCTTCGATCGCCGCGCCGAACGCCTGCAAGAGCTCAACATCATGCTCAGCGGTCAGCGCCACGACGACTCCCCCTGGGCGGTAGCCGTGCATCTCCCCCACGATCGACAGACGGCCGACCGTCCGCAGGGCGACCGCGACGGCATCGGCGCTTGCGGCCACGCCGCGCTACACTGTCACGTCGGCCCGACCCTCGACCACGAGCCCAAGGTCCGCGTCCCCTTCCCCCCGCTGCGCCCCGCCCAGCTCGTCGAGTGGGCGGTGTCACAGGTCGTCCCGACCGCCGAGTTCGAGCCGGCCCCGTGGTCGGGCGTCGAGGCCATGCTTCGTCCATCGTGAGCACACTGACCCCCGAGCGCGACCGCTTCCTCGCCTTCGCCGCCCGGGCCGTGCCCGTCGCGTTCGGCGCCCGGCCGGCGCCCGGCGAGCTCGCCGCCCACTGGCGGGCCGCGACCTCGGCGATCGGCGCCCGCCTCGTCCTCGCCTGCGCGCGCGAGCGCCTCGTCGAGTTCGACCTTCAGGACATGTCCCTTCGCACATGTTCCTTGAGCCTCCCGCTGCACCGGCGCCGGGCCTTCGAGCTGCACGCCGTCGACCTCGACGGCGCCGACCTCCCCGACCTCCCCGACCTCCTCCCGCGCCTCCTGCCCGCGCTCGCCCCCGCCGCTCGCGCCCGGATCGCGGGCGAGCTCGCCGACAGCCGCTGGAACCTCGCCCTCGCCCGCCTCGCCGCCGACCTGCGCCATCGGACATGCTCCGAAGGCCAGGCCTGGCCCGCCCCGCTCGACCCCGAGAACCTGGTCGTCGACGGCCACCCGTGGCACCCGATGAGCAAGACCCGGCTCGGCCTGCGCGCCTGGGAGAACCTGCGCCACGGCCCCGACCTGCTGGCCCAGGCAGCGGTCCACGCCGTCGACGTCGCCGCCGAACACGCCCAGCTGGCCGAGCCGGCCCTCTACGCCGACCTCGCGCGCGCCCTCTTCCCCGCCCCGTCGCCCGGCCTGGTCCGGCTGCCCGTCCACGCCCTCCAGCTGCGCCGCCTCCCGCGCCTGCTCGGCCCGCTGTGGGGCCGCGAGGTCCGCCCCGCCGGCCTGCCCCCGCTCCCCGCCCGCGCCCTGCTCAGCCTGCGCACCGTCGCCCTCGCCGCGCCCGCGCTGCACCTCAAGCTCGCCGTCGACATCCACACCACCAGCGCGCGGCGCCAGGTCTCGCCCGCCTCGGTGCACAACGGCCCGGCGATCGCCGCCCTCCTGGCCGCGATCCAGGCCGCCGACCCGCAGACCCGCCGCGGCCTGCAGATCCAGCCCGACCTCGCCGCCGCCGGCCTGCACCCGCGCCACGGCGCCGCCGCCGGCCAGCTCGGCGCCGTCCTCCGCCCCGACCCCGCCACCCTCGCCCAGGAGCTCCACGCCGCCCTGCCCGCCATCCTCGGCGCAACCACCGACCCGTCCCGCGCGACGCCGAACTCGCCCCCCGCGCACCTGCCCCTTCCGACCTGTCCTTCGCGACATTCCCCCAGGAACATGCCCCCGAGGACCTGTCCCGCACGACATTTCTTTAAGCATGTACGATCGCGCACCCCGCAGCTCGTCGTCTGCGCCGCGCTCGGCGAGCATCGGCCCGGCGGCGATCTCTTGCTGCGCGAGCTCGCCGCCGACTACCCCGGCGATCTGCGCGCGCGCCTCGCGGCCTTCTTCCACGACTACCTCGACCTCCTCGTCCCCGCGGCCCTGCGCCTGCTCACCGCCCACGGCGTCGCCCTCGAGGCGCACCTGCAAAACACCCTCCTCGTCCACGCCGGGCGCCCCTGCGGCTTCGTCGTCCGCGACCTCGGCGGCGTGCGGCTCCACCGCGGGCGGCTGGCCGCGGCCGGCCACGCCCCCGCGCTCGCGCCCGACTCCTTCACCCTGACCTCCGACCTCGCCGAGGCGCAGGGCAAGCTGCTGCACACCCTCGTACACGCCCACCTCGCGGCTGTGATCGGTTGGGTCGACGACGCCGGCGGCCCCGATCCCGCCGTCCTGTGGCCCGCGGTGCGGCGGATCTGCCAGCGTGAGTGGGATCGCTGGGCGATCGATCCGGCGCTCGCGCGCGCGTGCGCCGACGATCGCGCGTTCTTCTTCGCGGCCACCTGCCGCAGCAAGGCGCTGCTGCGCATGCGCATCGACGAACGCGTCAGCGATTACGCCTATACCGAGGTCGCCAACGCGCTCGCCGAGGGGTACTCTTCCCCCGCCGCATGACGACCCGCCCGCTCGTGTTCGCCACCCCGGAGTACGGCTACTTGCAGGCCGCGCTGTGCGGCTCGGCCGCGCTGGAGGCCGGCGAGATCGACACCTTCGCCTTCCCCGACGGCGAGCGCTACCTCCGCCTCGTCACCCCGGTCGAGGGCCGCGACGTCGTCATGATCGGCGGCACCGTCGACGACGCCGCCGCGCTCACCCTGTTCGACCTCGCCTGCGGCGCCGTCCACTACGGCGCTCGCCGCCTCACCCTCGTCGTCCCCTACTACGGCTACGCGACGATGGAGCGCTCGACCAAGCCCGGCGAGGTCGTCACCGCCAAGACCCGCGCCGCCCTGTTCTCGGCCATCCCGCCGGCGTCCTACGGCAACCGCGTGCTCCTCCTCGACCTCCACGCCGAGGGCATCCCGCACTACTTCGAGGCCGGCCTGGTCGCCACCCACGTCTACGCCAAGCCGGTCATCCGCGACATCATCCTCGACATCGCCGGCGGCCGGCCGTTCGTGCTCGCCTGCACCGACGCCGGCCGCGCCAAGTGGTCGAGTCGCTCGCCAACGACCTCGGGGTCACCGCCGCCTTCGTGTTCAAGCGCCGCCACGACGGCGAGCGCACCGAGATCACCGCCATCGACGCCCAGGTCGCCGGCAAGCCGGTCATCCTCTACGACGACATGATCCGCACCGGCGGCTCGCTGATCGGCGCCGCCCGGGCCTACCAGCGCGCCGGCGCCGTCAGCCTGGCCGCCGTCGCCACCCACGGCATCTTCCCCGGCGACGCCCTGCACAAGCTGCAGGCCACCGGCCTGTTCTCCGCCATCGCCTGCACCGACAGCCACCCGCGCGCGCGCGCTCGCGGCCGCCGGCGCCGGCGACCCGACCCCGCTGCGGGTCGCCTCGATCGCCCCCTCCTCGCGCCTCACCTCGCAGGACATGTCCTTTAGACCCTGTCCCAGGAGACATTGAATGCACCTCGTCCGCGTCGCCGCCGCCGCCCTCAACCAGACGCCGCTCGACTGGGACGGCAACCAGGCCCGGATCGTCGAGGCGATCCGCATGGCCCGCGAGCAGGGCGTCGCCGTCCTGTGCCTGCCCGAGCTGTGCATCCCCGGCTACGGCTGCGAGGACGCGTTCTTCAGCCGCGGCACGATCCTCGAGTCGTGGCGGATCTTGCAGAGCTTCTGCCCGAGACGAAGGGCATGGTGGTCGCGCTCGGCCTGCCGATCATGCACCGCGCGGCCAACTACAACGCGGTGTGCCTGGTCGCCGACGGCCACATCGTCGGCCTGGTCGGCAAGCGCTTCCTCGCCGGCGACGGCATCCACTACGAGCCGCGGTGGTTCAAGGGCTGGCCGGCCGGCAAGTTCGTGCAGTGGGAGCACGACGGCCACAGCTACCCGCTGGGCGACCAGATCTTCGAGGTCGGCGGCCTGCGGATCGGCTTCGAGATCTGCGAGGACGCGTGGGTCCCGAACCGCCCCGGCGTCGAGCTCGCCAGCCAGGGCGTCGACGTGATCTGCAACCCCAGCGCCAGCCACTTCGCGTTCGGCAAGCACGAGGTGCGCAAGCAGATCGTCATCGGCGCCTCGCGCAGCTTCGGCGCCGCCTACGTCTACTCCAGCTTCATCGGCAACGAGGCTGGCCGCGTCATCTACGACGGCGAGTGCATGATCGCCGCCTCCGGCCACCTGATCGCCGAGGGCCCGCGGCTCGGCTACGACGACGTGTACCTGACCAGCGCCGTGATCGACGTCGACCTCGCGCGCATGATCCACGCCCGCAGGACCGCCGGCCCGGCCGTCGACGACAACCTGCGCCGGATCACCCGCTTCGACACGCAGCTGCCCGTCGCCGATCTGCCGCCGCAAGAGCCGCTGCCGGCCCCCGCGTGGCCCGACGACAAGCGCGAGGAGTTCTCGCGCGCCGTCGCGCTCGGCCTGTTCGACTACCTGCGCAAGAGCCGGTCGCGCGGCTTCGTCGTCTCGCTCAGCGGCGGCGCCGACTCGGCCGCGGTCGCCTACCTCGTCCACCTCATGGTCACGCTGGCCACGCAGGAGCTCGGCGTCGCGGCCACCTGCGCCCGCCTCGGCCTGCCCGAGGACTCGTGCACCACCCCGCGGGCGATCGTGCGGGCGCTGCTCACCTGCGTCTACCAGTCCACCGCCAACAGCTCCGACACCACCCGCAACGCCGCCCGCGCGGTCGCCGAGGCCGTCGGCGCCGAGTTCCTCGAGTTCGACGTCGACCCGCTCGTTCGCGCCTACGTGCGCACCGTCGAGGGCGCGATCGGCCGCGAGCTCGGCTGGAAGAGCGACGACATCGCCCTGCAGAACATCCAGGCCCGCGCCCGCGCCCCCGGCGTGTGGCTGCTGGCCAACCTGCGCGGCGCCCTCCTGCTGGCCACCAGCAACCGCAGCGAGGCCGCCGTCGGCTACGCCACCATGGACGGCGACACCTGCGGCGGTCTGTCGCCGATCGCCGGCATCGACAAGGCCTTCCTGCGCCAGTGGCTGCGGTGGGTCGAGCTCGAGGGCCCCGCCGGCGTCGGCCCCACGCCGGCCGTGCGCGCCGTCAACGTCCAGGCCCCGACCGCCGAGCTGCGGCCCGCCGGCGCCAAACAGACCGACGAGGACGACCTGATGCCGTACCCGATCCTCGACGTCATCGAGCGCGCCGCCATCCGCGACAAGCTCGCCCCCAAAGAGGTCTACCGGGTCCTCGCCAGCCGCTTCCCCGAGCACGGCCGCGACCAGCTGCTGCTGTGGATCAAGCGGTTCTTCCGCCTGTGGAGCCAGAACCAGTGGAAGCGCGAGCGCTACGCCCCGAGCTTCCACCTCGACGACGAGAACCTCGACCCGAAGACGTGGTGCCGCTTCCCGATCCTCTCGGGCGGCTTCGCCCACGAGCTCGCCGAGCTCGACCACGCCGTGGCGCAGGGCGGCTGAGCCTGGCTCTCGGGGCATGTTCTCAGGGACATCCCCGACCCGCGCGCCCCCCGCGGCCACGGCTGAGTCCGCCTGGCGTTTGCGACATGTCCGGAGAGACAGCCGTCTCGCCGCCGGGAGAAACCCCTGGCTCTCGCGCCTGAGGCCGCCGCCGCGCAGCACCTGCGCGGGCGTGCAGCCGATCGCGCGCTAGCCTGCCCGTATGCGCCGCTCGAGCCTCTCGCTGTGCCTGCTCGTCGCGTGCGCCGCCGCCATGGACGAACCGTCACAAGCCCGCAGCCGGATGGTCGCGCAGCAGCTCGTCGCGCGCGACATCACCGACGAGGCCGTCCTGGCCGCCATGCGCCGGGTCCCGCGCGAGCGGTTCGTCCCGCCGGACGAGCAGCGCTACGCCTTCGGCGATCACCCGCTGCCGATCGGCCACGGGGCCACGATCAGTCAGCCGTACGTCGTCGCGCTCATGACCCAGCTGGCGCACGTCAAGCGGGGCGACCGCGTCCTCGACGTCGGCACCGGCTCCGGCTATCAGGCCGCCGTCCTCGCCGAGATGGGCGCCGAGGTCTACAGCATCGAGGTGGTCACCGACCTCGCGGAGCGAGCCGCGGCGCTGCTCGAAGAGCTCGGCTACGACAAGGTCCACGTGCGCGCCGGCGACGGCTACCGCGGCTGGCCCGAGGCCGCGCCGTTCTCCGCCATCATCGTCGCCGCCGCCGCGCCGACCCTCCCGCGCCCGCTCACCGAACAGCTGGCCGTCGGCGGCCGCCTGGTGATCCCCGTCGGCGAATTCGTGCAGGACCTGCAGGTCCTCGAAAAACGCCCGCGCGGCGACCTGCACGTCGAGACCGTCCTGCCGGTCCGCTTCGTGCCGATGGTCGGCGAGGTCGAATCGCAGCCGCGCCACTGACGGCAGTCGGCGAACACCCCCGCCGCGCTCAGCCGCAGCCGCATCTCGCACTGCGACAGCGCGAGGAACTGATCCTTGGCCGCCGGGTGCTGCTCCATGCAGCCGGCCCAGCACGGCAGCGCGCACTGCGGGTCGTCCGGCGGGCACTCTGCGGAGCGCCCTCGTGCTGGCCTCCAGAAGTCGGGAGCGAGCTCGAGCCGCGCGATGTTCACCGCGTTCGAGTCCCTCGCGCGAGTCCTCGACAGCTCGCGGGAAATGCCCCTGCGGCCGCAGATCTCGAAGCGGCCGCACGACCGGGCGATGATCAAGGTCACGTGTTTTTCCCAGCGTGCAGCAGCACCGCGGAGCACCTTCTCGCGTGCGTCGTCCATGCCAGGGACCCGAGCCGGGACGGACCGGCCCGCGCGTCGGGACGTCACTCCGTCGGTCGCGCGGGATTGCCCGTATCCTCCGCAGTCCTCGGGTGTGACCCTGCCGAGCTCATGCGTCGCATCGAAGCTAAGAGCCATGTCTTCGACAAAAACCTGCACCTCCTGCTCGGCCTGTGGTGTGCAGCCTGCGGAGCCGACACCCCAGCCACCTCGCTGACCGATACCGAAACGGGGGCCACGACCACCACCTCGGGTGACGCGCCGACCACCGATGGTTCGTCCACGGCGCCGAGCACCTGTGGCACCGCCGACTGCGGCGGCCCGACGACGTCCAGCAGCGACGACACATCTTCGAGTGAAGGCACCGGCACGACCATGCCCGCGGACCCGACGACCGGGACGACCCTGGTCACCGACTCGAGCGACACCAGCACGACCGGCACCGACGTCTGCACGCCGAACCCCTGCCTCAACGACGGCGCCTGCGTCGCGGACGGCGACGGTTACACCTGCGAGTGCGCCCCTGGATTCACCGGACCGACCTGCGAGACCGACATCGACGATTGCGCCCCGAACCCGTGCCAGAACGGCGGCACCTGCACCGACGCCGTCAATGGCTACACCTGCGAGTGCGCCCCTGGATTCACCGGACCGACCTGCGAGACCGACATCGACGATTGCGCCCCGAACCCGTGCCAGAACGGCGGCACCTGCACCGACGCCGTCAATGGCTACACCTGCGCGTGCGCCCCCACCTACACGGGCGAAAACTGCGACGCCTGCACCGGCACCCTCGCGGACTGCAACGCGGACCCGGTCGACGGCTGCGAGATCAACCTCCAGAGCAGCGCCGACCACTGCAACGCCTGCGGCAACGCGTGCACGGACAACGACATCTGCAGCAACGGCGACTGCCAGCCGCCGCCCGCCGGCCAGGTCCCCGGCGAGCCGATCGACGTGCCCGCGACGCACACCCCGCTGGCTCCCACGATCGCCGACGTCGACAAGGACGGCAAGCTCGACATCCTGGTCGCCAACGCCGAGTCCGGCTCCGCGATGACCCCCTCCGGCTCGCTCTCCGTCTTTCTCGGCAACGGCGACGCCACCGTGCAAGCGGAGGTCAACTACCCCGGCGCGCCGCTGTCGAGCAACGCGGTCGTCGCGGCGGACGTGGACGGCGACGGCTGGCTCGACGCCGTCACCGTCGACGGCCAGACCAACCTGCCCGCCAACCACGGCAACCTCAGCGTCTACCGCAACCTCGGCCCGGACGCGCCCGGCACCTTCGGGGCGCCGGCGCCGTTTTCCACCGGCGCCCCGGGCTCCGTCCACCTCTGCGCCGGCGACTTCGACAAGGACGGCGCGATCGACGTCGCCACCACCAGCGTGACCTCGAATCAGGTGAGCGTGATCGCAGGCACCGGCACCGGCGCCTTCGACCCGCCCGTGCTCGTCGCCATCCTCGCGACCGGCGGCGTGCAGTCGACGATCGCCTGCCGCGACCTCGACGGCGACGCCGACATCGACCTCGTGGTGACCAGCCCCAGCTCGGCGCGCCTGTCGATCCTCGTCAATCAAGGCGATGGCACGTTTGCGGCCCCGATCGCCTACGCCAACGCCCTCAACGGCCAGACCGCGGGCCTCGCCTTCGGCGACGCCAACGGCGACGGCAAGCTCGACATCCTCGCCAACGGGGCCGCCGGCGCCTACCTGTTCTTCTTCAAGGGCAACGGCGACGGCACCTTCGCCAACGGCGTGCAATCGGCCACCGGCGCCGGTCAGGTCGCCAACTCGGCGCTGGGGGTCGTGGCCAGCGACTTCAACGGCGACGGCGAGCTCGACGCCTACATCCTGTACACCACCGCCGCCGGCGGCGTGTTCCCCATGACCGGCACCGGCACCGGCACCTTCACCGCGGCGCCCCTCGTCGCCACCGGCGTCTCGCCCGGCCTCAACGCCATCGCCGTCGCCGACCTCGACGTCGACGGTTACGACGACCTCATCCTGACCAACAAGGGCTCCGCGACCCTCACCGTGATCCCCAACGGCCTCTGACGGCCCGCATTCGAACAGCGCACGCCGCCGCGCCGGGCGTGCGCGATTCGCCTGGCGGGCTCAGGTCGCGGTCGCCTTGTCCCAATCCCGAACGGCATCGGCTTGCCGGTCTCGAGGAACGTCTTGAGGTTCGAGAGGATGCCCGGCCATCCGCGCGACACGCCCGCCAGCACCTTGCTGTCGGGGATGAACTGGTCGTGCGTCAGCGTCAGGCGCACCATCGGCCCGAGCGGCTTGAGCTCGAACGTCACGCGCGAGGCCGGCTCGGTCGCCGCGCCGTGGTCGACCCCGAACGTATAAGAGCACCGTCGGCGGCTCGCAGCGCAGCACCTCGCCGGTGATGTCGGTCTTGCGGCCCTCGTCGTAGCGGTACACGATCGGCGCCCCCGGCTCCACGTCGATTCGACCCGGCGCCCGCCCCAGTACTTCTCGGTGAATTCGCCCTGCGTCAGCGCCTCCCACAGCTTCTCCGCCGTGGTGGTGATGTACGTGACATACACAAAGCTCGGTCTATCGGTCGTCGTCGTCGTCATGATCGCGTCTCTCCTCGAGGCTCGTCTTGAGGGCGGACAGGGCCGCCAGGTGATGCTGTTGGTACTTGCCGATCCACCGCTGGTAGATCTCGTGGATCGGCACCGGGTTGAGGTAATGCAGCTTCTCCCGCCCGCTGCGGACCACGACCACGAGGTTGGCCGCCTCGAGCACCGCGAGGTGCTTGGCCACCGCCTGGCGCGTCATGTCCAGCTGCTCGCACAGCGCGTGCAACGTCTGCCCGTTCGCGCAGAACAGCCGGTCGAGCAGTTGCCGCCGCGTCGCGTCGGCCAGCGCCTTGAACACCTCGTCCATGGTGCGGATGGGACGGTCCCATCATGCAACTTTTGGTTGCATGTCAAGACCAGGTGACGACTCCGCGCATCGCGCGACCCGCCCGTATCGCGCGACGCCCGCGACGATTCGGCGAATCGCAACCCCGAATGCCCGCATCCTTTCAAAGACGGCCCCGACGGTGAAGCCGCGGGCGTGCCGTCACCGAGGCACGCCAACCCTCGCCCGCGAGCTCGCAGCCGGCGCCCCGGCGCTCACTTCGGCGCTTCGGAGCGCCGGTGCCCGCCGAGCTTGAGCTTCATCCCCGCCTGCCCCGGGTCCTGCGCCGGCTCGCTCGCGGGCGGCGGCGTCGCCTCCTCGCCCGCGCTCGCCGAAGCCTCGACGGTCTCGCTCGGCGTCGCCGCGGGTTCTTCGCTCGCGCGCGGCTCGGCGATCCCGAGCCCGCGGTCGACCTCTGCCAGGCGGTCTTCGCGGGCCGCCTTCTCTTCCATCAGGATCAGGCTGATCCAGCGCTCGTCGGCGAACGACACCGTGCCGTCGGTCGCCACCGTGTACTCGACCTGCGGCGAGATCGGGCGGACGAACGAGTTCGGCGCGCGCGGCATCTGAATGTCGCGGAGCACCACCGACAGGCACTCCTGGACCTTCTGCGGCAGCGAGTTGGGCTCGACGCGGCTGACCAGGGTGTTGCCGTCGCGGTCGACCAGGTTGAGGCCCTCGACCGGGTACGTCCCGGCGCCGACGCGGCGCTCGAGGCAGCCCTTGCCGCGGATCGCCGCGATCGCCTGTTGCCGGCGCAGCTCCGCCTTGGCTTGCGGCGACTTGTCCTCCGAGCCGTCGCCGAGGCTGACCCAGTAGATCACGTCGAGGTACTGCACCACCCCGCTGCGGTTCTTGATCCACTTGCGGCCCTGGATCGCCTCCATGATGCACGGCTCGATCTCCGGGTCCTTGAAGCCCGTGTCGAGCACCTCCGTGCGCAGCACCTCGCCGTCGGGCGACAGGCGGGTGCGGATCTTGACCTGACCCTCGGGCACGTCGACGTACGCCTCTTCGCCGTCGCGCTTGCCTCGCTTCATCGTCTCGATCGCCCGGTTGACGAAGCACGCCGCGGCGGGCGGCCGCAGGGCCTGGGCGATCTCGTTCAGGCGCTGCAGGTCGAACAGGTTCTCGGCGCGCTTCGACGGCAGGATGATCACGCCCTCGCTGCTGCTGCGCACCGCCTTTTGGATGTAGCGCGTGCCCTGGCCGAACGAGTTGAGGCCGGTCGGCGGCGCGCTCTTGCGGGCCGCGCACGCGGGGGCCAAAAGGGCGAGGCACGACGCCAGCGCGGCCATCGGCGCGAAATGCGCCGCACGCCCTCGCGGTTTGCTTCCGGGTTCCCTCTCGGAGCGCATCGCCCCGGGGTGTAGCACGCCGCGGCCCTTCCCGCGGCGGCCGAAGTTGGCTATGGGAACGGGGCAGCACCATGGCCGAAACGTCTTCGCTCCAGCACACACCGCTTCACGACGCCCACGTCGCCCGTGGGGCCAAGATGGTCGACTTCGGGGGCTGGCACATGCCCTTGCAGTACGAGGGCATCTTGGCCGAGCACCGCGCCGTGCGCACCGCGGTCGGGATCTTCGACGTCTCTCACATGGGCGAGGTCGACTTCACGGGCCCGGGCGCTCTGGCCGCCGTCCAGCGGCTCATCACCAACGACGCCGCCAAGCTGACCGACGGCAAGGCCATGTACACCGCCGTCTGTTACCCCGACGGCGGCATCGTCGACGACTGCATCGTCTATCGGCACGGCCCCGAGAACTTCCGGATCGTCGTCAACGCCGCCAACATCGCCAAGGACTTCGCCCACTTTCAGGAGCACGCGGGCAGCCTGTGCAAGATCGAGAACCACTCCGACGACGTCGCCCTGATCGCCGTCCAGGGCCCGCAGGCCCGCGGCCTGGTCGCGCGCCTCGCCGGCGATGACGCCCTGCTGCAGGTCCCCTCGTTCGGCTTCGCCGCGGCCACCCTCGCCGGCGCCCCCATCGTCGCCGCGCGCACCGGCTACACCGGCGAGGACGGCTTCGAGCTGTTCGTCGAGCCGGCCCGCGCCGTCGCGGTGTGGGACGCCCTGCTGGCCAGCGGCGCCGCCTCGATCGGCCTCGGCGCGCGCGACACCCTGCGGCTCGAGGCCAAGCTGTGCCTCTACGGCAACGACATCGACGCCACCACCAACCCGCTCGAGGCCGGGCTCGGGTGGGTCGTCAAGCTCGACAAGCGGGCCCGCGGCGACGACTTCGTCGGCGGCGAGGCGCTGGCGCAGATCAAGGCCCGCGGCAACACGCGCTCGCTCGTCGGCTTCCGCGTCACCGAGGGCAAGAACATCGCCCGGGCCGGCGCCGACATCGTCGACGCCGGCGGCGCCGTGGTCGGCAAGGTCACCAGCGGCGCCCCGGCGCTCACCGTGGGCGGCGCCGTCGGCATCGCCTACGTCCCCGTCGCCTTGTCGGCCCCCGGCACCGCCCTCACGATCTCCCAGCGCGGCAAGACCTTCGCCGCCGAGGTCGTCAAGGGCCCGTTCTACCGCCGCGCCGAGCCGGCCGCCTGAGCCCGCCGTCGCTTCGCACCTGTCCTCGCGTACCTGTCCCCGAGCACCTGTCCCCGACAACCTGCCCCGAAGTTCCACCATGTCCAACATCCCGAGCAACCTCCGCTACACCAAAGACCACGAGTGGGCCCGCCTCGAGAGCGACGGCACCGTCGTCGTCGGCATCACCGACCACGCGGCCAACACCCTCGGCGACATCACCTTCGTCGACGTGCGCGTCGCCTCCGGCGCCCAGGTGACCGCCGGCGCCCTGTTCGGCACGGTCGACTCGGTCAAGGCCGTGAGCGACCTGTACGCCCCGGTCGACGGCGAGGTGGTCGAGGTCAACGGCGAGCTCGACGCTTCGCCCGAGGACGTCAACACCGACTGCTACGGCGACGGCTGGATGCTCCGGATCCGCCCCTCCGACGCGGCCTCGTTCGAGCGGCTGCTGACCGCCGCGCAGTACGAGGCTTTCCTCAAGGAAGACTAGCCGCCGTGGCCGCCTGGCTCGCGCTCGTCGCTGTGCTCGGCCTCGCGCCGCCCGCGACCTCGACGCCGGCCCCGCAGGGCCCGGCGCCCGCGAGCCCGTCGGCTGCGCCGGCCGCGACGAGCGGCCAGCCGGAGGTCCGAGGCCGGCGCCCGCGAGCCCGGCCATCCCCGCCGCGCCCGCGCCCGAGACCGTCGAGGCCGAGGGCAACGCGCGCGCCGAGCCGCCCGGCGGGGTGCCGAAGATCCCCTCGCCGCGGTCCCTGCGGACCTACGGGACAGGTGCTTTCAAACCTGTCTCGGAGGACAGCCTCGGATCGCTCGGCCTCAAGCGCCAGCGCGACGGCACGATGATGTACGTCGACGCCGGCAAGCGGTTCACCGCCGTGTTCAACGCCGACGGCAGCGTGCGCTTCGGCGACCGCTGGAACCGCGACCAGCACGGCGACAAGGTCAAGGGCTCCCGGGCCGCGCTGCGCCAGATCAACATGGCCGGCCTCGGCGTCACGGGCCCGTCGGAGTGGCTGGTCAAGCTGCAGGACCTGCTCGGCGGCCCCGAGACCGACGCGGCCGCCAAGCGCGAGTTCCTCGACCGCACGCGCGAGCTCCGGACGCAGATGGCGATCGAGTTCACCCTGCGGACCCTGACCTACCGCCTCGGCACGCTCGAGCGCGAGCTGTTCGAGCTGTGGAACGCCGCCGGCGACCCGGCGAAGAAGCGCGAGCTGCTGTTTCAGCGCTGGGACGAGTGCGACGAGACCTACCGCGTCGAGTTCGCCGGCGAGGTCCCCGAAGAGGCGATGTCGGAGATCGATCGCACCCGCGCCGACGTCGCCGAGCAGGCGCGCCGGATCATCGAGACGTTCGTGCGCCGCCAGCTGCCGCGGTCCGGCCCCAACGGCTTCAGCAAGCGCGAGCTCGCCGACATGAACGGCCGCCGCACCAGCCGGCAAGAGTTCCGCCCCTACGACATCCACGCGACCCAGAGGACCGCCCAGTGACCCCGATCCTTCCCGAACTCCAGCCGCAGCTGGCCCGCTACCGCGACGACTACCCGATCCTCGCCCACTCGACCTACATGAACAGCAACAGCATGGGCGCCATGCCGCGGCAGGCCGCCGAGATGCTGCAGAAGTACGCCGACGACTGGGCCAGCGAGGGCGTCGAGGTGTGGCCGCACTGGCTCGACGTCATGCGCGACACCGCCGACAGCGCGGCGCGCTTCCTGAAGGCGCCGCCGGGGCAGACGATCCTCAACCAGAACGTCGCCTACTTCCAGGCCGCCGTCGCCTCCTGTTTGGACTATGCGCGCGGCAAGAACCGCGTCGTCGTCGAGTCGCTGCAGTTCCCCAACGTCCTCTACGTGTGGGAGCGCTTCGGCGACCTCGGGGCCGAGCTCGTGCAGGTGCCCTCGGACGACGGCATGACGATCCCGACCGAGCGCATGCTCGAGGCGATCGACGAGCGGACCGCGATCGTCCCGCTGTCGCACGGCATCTACGTCTCGGGCGCGCTGCAGGACATCACCGCGATCACGCGCCGGGCCCACGAGGTCGGCGCGCTCGTCATGGTCGACGTCTATCAGACCGCCGGCGCCGTCCCGATCGACGTCGCCGAGTGGGACGCCGACATCGTCGTCGGCGGCAGCCACAAGTGGCTGTGCGGCGGCCCGGGCACCGCCTTCATGTGGATGAAGCCCGAGCTGCGCGAGCGCCTGCGGCCGCGCCTCACCGGCTGGATGGGCCACCAGGACCCGTTCGCCTTCGAGCCGCCGCCGATCCGCTTCGCCAGCGACCACCGCCACTTCCTCGCCGGCACCCCCTCGATCCCCGCCTATTACGTCGCCCTCGCCGCCTACAAGAACCTGCACGAGATCGGCGTCGAGCGGATCCGGGCCCACAACCTCGCCCTGTGCCAGCGCATCATCGACCGGGCGCAGGGCGCCGGCCTCGTCGTCCACTCTCCGCTCGACCACGAGCGCCGCACCGGCTTCGTCGCCGTCGACTTCGAGGGCAGCGAGGACGCCAGCAAGCGGCTCATCGAGGAGCGCTACAAGCTCGACTGGCGGCCCAACTGCGGCCTCCGGCTCGGCCCGCACTTCTACAACACCGAGGCCGAGGTCGAGCGCCTGATGGACCGCGTGGTCGCCCTCGCCGGCCGCCGCTGACATGCACCCCGACTACGCCCGGATCTACGCCACCATCCAGCGGATCCCTCGCGGCCGCGTCGCCACCTACGGGCAGATCGCCGAGCTCGCCGGCCTGCCCGGGCGCGCCCGCCAGATCGGCTACGCCCTCCACGCCTTGCCCGGCGGCAGCCCCGTGCCGTGGCAGCGGGTCCTCAACGCCCGCGGCGAGATCAGCCTGTCCGGCCCCTCCGGCGACCGCCAGCGCGCCCTGCTCGTCGCCGAGGGCGTCGAGTTCGGCGACGACGGCCGCATCGACCTCGGCGCCTATCAATGGCGTCCGCGCGCCGCCCGGCGCCGCTGACCTCGCAACGCCATCGGCTGGCCGGCCTGGACCTGTCCCGAAAAACCCGCCCGTCGAGACGTAACATTCGCGCGAGCACGCCGCGAATTGTCTGCGCCGACGGGCGTACCACCATTGCCGATGGCCCCCGAACGGCGCTGGGACGATTGCTCGCACCCGCGACCGTGCGGCGTGTGCAGCGAGCCACGTTCTCATACGATAGGGTTTCCCCCGAATCCACGCCCAAAGACGCGCCCGGGCACTGCCCTCTCCCTTGCGCCCGGATCGGCCCGGATCGCCTGATTTCCCGCGAATTCACCGTTCCCTTCCGGCGCCGGAGCCGCAGTCTCAATTGACCCTCTGTCAGGCGGGCGCGAGGGCACTCGATACGTCGTTCTTGCGGCGGCACCCGCGGCGACCCGAGCCGACATCGCCGCGATCACAGCTTTCGCCGCGGTCGCCGCGAATGAACGGAGCATGCGTAATCGTCTGTGTGGATGGTTCTCCACGCTCGCATGCATGGGCATAGGGTTCGGCGCTCTGGCGACGACGGCATGCGATTTCGTCTTCACCTGGAACGGCGACGGGGCCCCCGGCCCGGGCTCGCC
This sequence comes from Nannocystis pusilla, assembly GCF_026626665.1. Lineage (GTDB taxonomy): Bacteria > Myxococcota_A > Polyangia > Nannocystales > Nannocystaceae > Nannocystis > Nannocystis pusilla. The sequence continues at coordinate 1,534,692 of NZ_JAPNKE010000002.1, read as the reverse complement.
GCCGGACGAGCCGGACACCCCGGACGACGGCATACCCGGCTCTCTGGCCAAGGAGAAGCTCCCGCCGCTGTTCGACAGGATCACCGGCAAGCCCGTCGAGCCCGACCTTATCGTCGACAACGACGCCGCGATCGCGCTCGGCAAGGCCCTGTTTTGGGACATGCAGAGCGGCAGCGACGGCCAGGCTTGTGCCAGCTGTCACTTCGCCGCCGGCGCCGACAACCGCTCGCGCAATCAGCTGTCGCCGGGCCTGCTCGGCGGCAACGGCGAGTTCGATCCGACCCGGACCGGCGGCCAGGGGCCCAATTGCAGCTCGTCGCCGGCGACTATCCATTCCACGTCTTGAAGGACCCCAAGGACCGCGATTCGAAGGTCCTCTTCGACACCGACGACGTCACCTCCTCCCAGGGCGTCCGGCGCGCCGACTTCGAGGCGGTCAAGCCGGGCGCGCTCGACGACAAGTGTGAGACCGTCCCCGACCCGCCGTTTCAGGTCGACGGCATCAACGTGCGCCGGGTCGAGCCGCGCAACGCCCCGACCGTGATCAACGCCGCCTTCAACTTCCGCAACTTCTGGGACGGCCGGGCCAACCGCTGGTTCAACGGCGTCGACCCGTTCGGCCGCCGCAACAAGGACGCCTTCATCCTCGAGGTCAAGGGCGGCAAGCCGGTCGAGCGCAAGCTCGAGATCGTCAACGGCTCCCTCGCCTCGCAGGCGGTCGGTCCGGTGCTCAGCCCGTTCGAGGCATCGTGCCAGGGGCGGACGCTGCCCGACGTCGGCCGCAAGCTGGTGCGCGCGCCCACGGTCCCGCTCGCGTTCCAGAAGGTCCACCCCGACGATTCCGTGCTCGGCCCGCTGGCGGCGCCGAACAAGGGCCTGGAGACCACTTACAAGCAGCTGATCGAGACCGCCTTCGCCGCCAAGCTGTGGCAGTCGGACCTATGGTTCGACGCCGGCAAGAACCTGCTCAAGAACCCGAACTCCGTCCCGGCCGACCAGCGCTTCAGCCTCATGGAGATCAACTTCAGCCTGTTCTGGGGCCTCGCCATCCAGGCCTACGAGCGCACCCTCGTCTCCGACGACAGCCCGTTCGACAAGTACCGCGACGGCCGCGACCCCAAGGCGCTCGGCAAGCGCGAGCTCGCCGGCTTCGACGTCTTCCTCAACCAGGGCAAGTGCGTCAACTGCCACAAGACCGCCATGTTCACCGGCGCCTCGACCCTGCACCTCATCGACGAGGAGGAGGAGGACGGCCTGGTCGAGCGCATGCTGATGACCGAGGAGCACTACCACTACGGCGTGCGCACAGGCCCGCCCTTCAAGGTCCTGCCGTTCTCGCAGTGGAAGCCCGGCAAGGGCCAGCGCAGCCTCTCGATCGACGTCGAGGCCACCCCCACCGCCAAGAAGGACGACATCGTCCCCGGCAAGGCCGTCGGCCAGATCGTCCTCAGCAAGGTCGACGACGACGCCAGCTGCACCTACAAGCCCGAGACCATGACCTTCGGCGCCGACGACTCCGCCACCCGCGACGCCCGCATCGACGTCAAGCGGATCGACGGCAAGGGTTGCCCCTCGGCGCTGCGGATCTCCGTGCTCGACGACGTCAAGGTCGCCAACGCCTGGCTCGACTTCGTCCTCGTCTACGACGACGAGGGCACCCTCGCCTTCGTCGGCCAGGGCCCCAGCACCCTCGTCGAGCTGCGCCAGCCGGCCCTCTACGACAACGGCTTCTACAACATCGGCGTGCGGCCGACCGCCGAGGACATCGGCGTCGGCGGCGAGGACCCGTTCGGCTTCCCGCTGTCGTTCACCGAGCAGTACGTGCAGATGCTGCTCGGCAAGGACGCGCCCGACCCGTTCAAGGTCGACCCGTGCAGCTTCGACGTCCCGTGGAACATCGTCGTCGACGGCCCGCTGTTCCCCGGCGGCTTCAGGGACAAGACCGACTGCAAGGACAAGCTCAAGACCCCGACCGGCGAGCCGAAGAACAACGCCGCCAACAAGCGCTTCATCCAGAACCTGCGCACCGCCGTGAACGGCGCCTTCAAGACCCCGACCCTGCGCAACGTCCAGCTCACGGCCCCGTACATGCACAACGGCGGCATGTCGACCCTCGAGCAGGTCGTCGAGTTCTACAACCGCGGCGGCGACTTCCACCGCAACCGCGAGCTCGACCCCGACATCACCTTCCTCGACCTCGACGAGCAGCAGCGCAAGGACCTCGTGCTGTTCCTGCAGTCGCTCACCGACCCGAACGTCGTCTATCAGCGGGCCCCGTTCGACCACCCGCAGCTGTTCGTCCCCAACGGCCTCGACTACGTCGACGACGACAAGCCCGACGACGGCCGCAGCGACGAGGATCTGCTCGCGGGAGACGGCCTCGAGATCCCCGCCGTCGGCGCCGCCGGCAGCCCGAAGCCGATCCGCACCTTCCTCAACCTCGAGGGCAACGACCTGCCCCCGCCCTGACCCGCGACCCGGCTCATGCATGGCTGCGAGGACATGTCTCTCACGACATGTCCTCGCAGTCATATGATGTCCCGGCGCCGGGCGACCGCGCGCGGCGGCGGGCCCGAGCGCACCGTGCGCGGACGGCTCCGACCCGCGCCGGTCTGCGCTAGGATGGATCGGTCCGACGATGCCGTCCGCGCTCCTCGCCGCAGTGCTCGCGTTCCAGGTGCCCCAGCCCCCGTCTGCCGGCGCGATCGAGTGGCAGGCGCCGGCGGGCTGCCCCGATCGCCGCGCGCTGGCCGTGGCGATCGCCGGCCGCCTCGGCCGTGAGCCCGCAGCCGACGAGCTCTCTCTGGTCGGGCGGGTCGAGCGGGACGGCGCTGCGCAGTACCACCTCGACCTGCGCCTCGCCGTCGGCGGCCACGCCCAGACCCGGCGCCTCAGCGCTCGCCGCTGCGCCGCCCTGGTCGACGCTGCCGCGCTCCTGACCGCCCTCGCGCTCGATCCCACCGCCGCCGAGCGGTCGACCGATCAGGTCGAGCCGGAGCTCGAGCCCCTGCCGACCGACCCGGAGCCGCCGACCGAGCCGAGCCCCGGCCCCGAACCCGCCCCGCCCCTCGCGCTCGCCCCCGAGTCCGTCGTCGACGACCCCGTCGCCCCGGTCCAGTCGCCCGCGCCCGCGCCCGAGCCCGCCGTTCTCACCGCCGACGAGCCGCTCGCCCCGGCCCCGCCCCCGCGCAAGCGAGGCCCTGGCGCGCTGCTGCGTCTCGGCCGGCTTCGAGGTCGGCACCGTCCCCGCGCCGACCGCCGCGCTCGAGCTCGTCGCCGGCGTCCTCTGGCGCCGCGCTCGCCTCGAGTTCCACGGCGTCCACCTCGTCCCGCAGACCGAGGCGCGCCTGCCCAACCAGGTCCGCGTCTACCTGCTCGGCGGCGGCGCTCGCGGCTGCGCTCGCCTGGCCCGCGGCCGCTTCGAGTTCCCGCTGTGCGGCGGCGCCGAGCTCGGCGGCCTGCGCGGCCAGGGTCGCGGTCCGGGCGCGCGGGCGGCCACCGGGCTGTGGGCGGCGGTGCTCGTCTCGGCCGGCGCCACCTGGCGGTTTCACCGGCTCCTCGGCCTCAGCCTGGCCGCCCAGGGCCTCGTCCGCCTGGCCGCCCCGAGCTTCGACCTCGCGGACACCCCGGAGCCGGTCAACCTGTTCACCAGCGCGCCTGCGAGCCTGCGCCTGCTCCTCGGCCTCGAATTGCGCCTCGGAGACCCGCGGTGACGGAAACCGTCTCGGTCGGGGACAGCCCCCACGGCCCCATGCTGCTCGCCTCCGACCGCGAAGCGCGCTTTCGCGCCATCTACGACCGAGAGTTCCAATTCGTGTGGTCGGCCGCGAAGCACTTCGGCGTCCCCGCGGCCGCCCGCGACGACGTGGTCCAGGACGTCTTCCTCACCGCCTACCGCCGCTTCGACCAGGTCCACTACCAGGTCTCGGCGCGCGCCTGGCTGTACGGCGTCACCCGCCGCGTCGCCTCGCACTGGCACCGCGGCGTCGCCCGCCGGACCCGCCGGATCGCCGCCCTCGGCGACCTCACCGGCCACGTCGGCGAGGCCCCGCAGGAGCGCCACGACGCCGCCCGCCTGCTCGAGCGCCTGCTCGCCGGCCTGCCTCGCGGCACCCGCGAGGTGTGGGAGCTGACCGAGCTGCTCGGCATGAGCGGCCCCGAGATCGCCGCCGAGCTCGAGCTGCCGCTCAACACCGTCTACTCGCGGCTCCGCCTCGCGCGCGCCCGCCTGCTCGAGCTGGCCGCCAGCCCCGAGCTGCTGGCCGCCGAGGTCGCCGAAACTCGCCGCCGCGAGGCACCCCCGGCCGACGCCGCCTCGCGCACCTGGGCCGTGATGGTCCCGCTGTTCGGCCACGGCAAGCTCGCCACGGTGGCCGCCGCCTGGACCACCGCGCGCGCCGGCGTCATGACCACCCTCGTCGTCGCCGGCGCGACCACCGTCGTCGCGGTCGCCCCCCGCCAGGCCCCGGGCCGGGCCGCCGCGCAGGTCGAGGACCTGTCCGCGAGGACAGCCAGCGCCCGCGCGGCCGGAGGCCTGTCCCGAGAGACAGCCACGCTCCCGCCCGCCGACATCTCGCGGGAGACGGCCTCGCCTCCGCTTTCCGACATGTCTCGCGAGACAGCCGCGCTCCCGCCCGCCCGCGACGACCTCGCACGCGAGGTCGGCCTCCTCGACCGCGCCCGCGCCCGCCTCGACGCCCGCGACCCGGCGGGCGCCGCCCGTCCTCGACGCCCACGCGCGCCAGTTCCCGCGCGGCGCCCTCCTCGACGCCCGCGAGGCCGCCGGGGTCGAGCTCCTGTGCCTGCAAGGCCGCCTCGCCGACGCCGCGGCCGCCGCCCAGCGCCTGGCCGCGCGCCTGCCCGACTCGGTGCTCGCCCGCCGCTTCGAGCGCTTCGTCTGCCCCGACGACGCGCCGCGCTGAGCTCCGAACGCGCGCGATCCGGGCCGCAAGATCGCCGCAGACCGCCGCGCGCGCCCGCTGGCTCTACGCGCCGCGCTCCGGCTGCCGAGCCCCTCGCGGGACCGCTCCACTCAAGCGGCCCATCGGTGACTTCCATGAAGCGACGCGAAGCGTCGGAACACCTCGCGCGCACCATCGCCGTGCGTGACCCATGAGAGCGCGTACGAGTCTGCTGTCCGTGCCCTCGCAGCCGCACCTCGAGCGCAGCCGAACTCACCTGTCCTTCAGGACATCGTTGAAATCTCGCGGATCGCCCCGGCGGCCGCGGCCGCTGGCGGTCAACTGTCCGCAGCGCCCGATGCCGCCCCCAAGCCCCTGCGCCGCGCTCGCCGGGCCGGTCGCGCCTCTTGCGCTCAGCGCCGCGAAACCCGCTCCTCGGGCCCCGACCGCCGCTCTCGCCGGCGTGCGAGCCAGCGGCCGCTTGCCCGGTCCGGCGGCCCACTCAATGCCTCGAGCATGACGGCACCGACGAACCCCGAGCGTGACCGCGAGGTCGACGCGTTCTTGCACCTCCTCGGGCGCGCGCTGGTGGAAGGCGACGCCCTCACGGTGGCGACGCTGTACGAGACCCCGGCCTTCGTGCTGGCGGACTCCGGGGCGCAGGCCGTCGCCCGGCGCGAGGAGATCGAGCGCTTCTTCGCCGGCGCGCGGGCGCAGTACCTCGAGCGCGGCGTGACGATGACGCGCCCCGAGGTCGAGTCGCGCGAGTGGGTCGGCGACCGCGTGGTCCTCGTCCGCGTGGCCTGGCCCTACATCGACCGCGACGGCCGCGAGGTCGGCCTCGAGCGCTCGACCTACGCCCTCCGCCGCGACGACTCCGGGGCCCTGCGGATCCGCGTCGTCATGCCCCACCGCGTCTGACCTGTCCCCGGGGACATCCCCGCGCCCGCTTTCACGCGCCGGGCCCGTCGGGCGTGAACTTCCCCCACGAATAATCCGGGTGGTCCACCGCGATCATGGTCCACGCCTCCACCCCGGTGTCCTCGTCGACCTCGAACAGCAGGCGGGCGCCGCCCGGGATCGCCAGCATGCGACGCCCCTCGCGGTCCCGTCCGGCGACGAAGGCCACCTGCTCGGCGGTGAGTCGCGCGACGACCTGGTCGTAATCGGGCGCCTCCGCGCCGCCGAGGATCCACGCCTCGACCTCGCGCTCCCCGTCGGCCTCGAGCTGGATCAGATAGTCGTGATAGAGCGTGTAGACGAGGTCCTGGTCGAAAAACAGCTCGAAGTTGCCGTAGCGCCAGACCTCGGTGCCGCCGCCGCTGGCCATGCGCTCGCTGGGCGGGCCGAGCCGCTCGAGGACGGTGCCCCGGTCGTCGCCCGGTCGCACGCCGCCGAGCTGACCTTCGACCACCAGGCTGCGCATCGAGAACGCGATCATGGTCCTTCGACGCTACCACGGAGCCGCGAGCGCCCCCGCGAGCCCGACGCGACCAACCCTCAGAACCGCAGCGCGCAGCCGCCCGGATCGCACTGCACCCGCTTCCGCTTGAGCCGCATCGCCGCGATCGACGCCGTGAGGAACAGCGCGCTCGAGACCAGCAGCAGCGACACGATCACCCCGAGGCCCTGCCGGTCCAGGCCCGCCGGCGGCTGCAGCAGCAGGGCGACCGAGACCAGCGCGGCGACGACCATCCCGCCCAGAGTACCTCACCGGCGCCCGCCCGTCACCGGTCCCTGGGAACATGCCCGCTCGGCCATGCCCCAGAAGACATGTCCCCGACGACATGTCGCCGGGGACATCCAATATCACACGGCGTCGCTGACGCTGGCGAAGTGGAAGTCCTTCGCCACCAGCGGCGGCACCACTGCGACCATCCCGTCGCCGGCCGTGCGCTCCGGCTTGCCGATCGCCACCAGGTTCTTCAGCAGCGCCGCCGGGCTCTCGTTGTAGCGCATGTTCTTGACCGGCCGCGCGATCTTCCCCTGCTCGATGAGGAACGTGCCGTCGCGGGTCAGCCCGGTCGCCAGGATCTGCCGCGGGTCGAGCATGCGGTTGTAGAAGAAGCGCGTCACCAGCACCCCGCGCTCGACCCCGCGGACCAGCTCGAGCAGGTCCTTGCCCTCGGCCGGGTCCGCGGGCGCGAGGAAGATCGAGCGCGGCCCCGGCAGCGGCGGCTTGCTCTGCTTGTGGGCCCAGAACCGGCTGTACGCCAGCGCCTTCAGCGTCCCGCGCTCGATCCACGTCGTCGCCGGCAGCGGCAGCCCGTCGCCCGCGAACGGGATCGACGGCCAGCGCGGGTCGGCCGGGTCGGAGCGCAGCGTCACCCGCGGGTCGAACAGCGCCTCGCCGATCGCGTTGCCGCCCGGGCGGCTGAAGAAGCTGCGGCCCTCGTCGGCCGCGCGGGCCTGCAGCGCCGACACCAGGAAGCCGAGCAGGTCGGCCACCGCCTGCGCCTCGAGCACCACGGTGTACGCCCCCGGCGCCAGCGCGTCCGCGCCCTGGCTCGACATCGTCGCCTTGTCGGCCGCCCGCCGCGCCAGCGCCTGCGCGTCGAGCTCGGCCAGGCGGTGCGACGCCCCGCCGGCCCAGCCGCTGCCCTTGCCGTCGGGCGTGCGCATCGTCGTCGTCAGCGACGCCTCGGTCGCCGCGTGGAGCGCGAACAGACCTGTCCGATTGGCCAGGACCGTCACCCCGTCCTCGTGCTCGACGATCCCCGACGCCACCAGCTTGGCCTCGCGCGCCACCTTCAGCACCCGCGCCACCACCTCGGTGCGCCCCTCGGGCCCGACCTCCGCCGTCTTCGCGTCGCGGGCCGCCACCTTCGCGTACTGCTGCGGCCCCAGCGGCGGCTCGTGCTCCGGGTCCTTCGGCGCCAGCTTGGCCAGCGCCTCCGCCTCGCGCACCAGCGCCTGCAGCGACGCCGCGTCGCGCCCGGTGCCGGACACCGTCGCCACCCGCCCGTCCTTCGCCGCCGTCACCGACACCTCGAAGCGGGCCGCCTCGCCCGACGTCGTCGGCGCCCCCGCGGCGAACCGCAGGTACGCCGTGCGCCGCGCCGTCACTCGCAGGCTCACGTCCTCGAAGCTCGCGGCGGCCAGCGCCGACTTGACCAACGCCCGCGCCTCGGTCGGGCTCAACGGCGACTGCGCGCTCACTTGTCACCCCCGGTGTTGAGGATGTTGACGACGAAGCGCGCCGGCGGGCACCCGTGGCTCACCGCGTTGCTCTGCGACGGCTCGCCCTTGCCGTCGCTCATGCTGCCGCCGAGGCGGTACGTGTCTGTCCCTCCGAGCATGTCACACGAGCTCCAGATTCGACCGTGTTGGCCTGATACGCCACGTCTCGCAGCGGCCGCGTCAACCGCCCGTGCTTGATCTCCCAGAAGAACTGGCCCGAGAACTGGAAGTTGTAGCGCTGCTGATCGATCGACCAGCTGCCGCGGCCCGTGATCAGCACCCCGTCGTCGGTCGCCGCGATCAGATCCTCCGTCGTGTAGCCCTCGGTGCCCGGCTGCAGGCTCACGTTGGGCATGCGCTGGAACGGCACGCTCGCGTAGCTGTCGGCGTAGCTGCAGCCGCGGCTCGCCGGCTCGCCGGCCGCCGCCGCCAGGTCGCGCGTCGTCTGCCAGCCGACGAACGTCCCCTTCTTCACCAGGTCCCAGCGCTGCGACGCCACCGCCTCGTCGTCCCACGCGGTCGTCGCCAGACCGCCCGGCTGCGTGCGGTCGGCCGCCAGGTTCACGATCTCGCTGCCGATCTTGACCTTGCCCGCCTTGTCGGGCCCGAGGAAGCTCGTCCCGGCGTAGTTCGCCTCGTAGCCGAGCGCCCGGTCGAGCTCCGTCGAGTGGCCGATGCTCTCGTGGATCGTCAGCCACAGGTTCGACGGCGCCAGGATCGCGTGCTTCTTGCCCGGCACCGCCGGCGCCGCGTGCAGCTTCTGCAGCGCCTCCTCGGCGATCTTCGGCGCGCTGCCGACCAGGTCGGCCGCGGTCACGTGCTCCCAGCCCGCCAGCATCGGCGCCACCTCGTGGTCGCGCCCCGCGAAGCGACCGCGCCGGCGATCGATCGCCGTCGTGGTCAGCCCCGGAATCACGCGGAAGAAGATCTGGTGGACCCGCGAGCCCTCGCTCGTCATCACCAGCTTCTCCTCGCGCACGCACGCCACGCTCGCGTCCACGTGCGCCACCCCGGGCACCGCCAGCGCCGCGCGGGCCGCCGCCAGCAGCAGCTCCGCCTTCTCGGCCGGCGCGATCGAGAACGGGTCGACCTGGAACGGCGACACCCAGCCGCCCTGCAGCACCGGCGCCGGCGCCAGGGTCACCGGCTGCGGCATCAGCAGCGCGCTCTGGCGGGCCATCGCCACCGCCGCCCTGGCGATCCCCTCGACCGCCTTCGCGCTGCGCTCGGCCGTCGCCGCGAAGCCCCAGCCGCCGTCCGCGATCACCCGCAGACCGACCCCGTAGTCCTCGCTGCGACCGATCCCGCTCACGTGGTCGTCGCGCACCCCGACCCGCTCGCGGCGCATCAGCACCAGGCGCGCGTCGGCGTAGCTCGCCCCGGCCTTCGTCGCCGCCGCGAGCGCCGTGCGCAGCAGCGACTCGTCGGCCAGCAAGCGGCTCGCCGCCAGCAGGGCCATGCCCGCGTCTGCGCTCGCGGGCGCCGACTTCGGCGCCGGGATCCGGCTCGGCTGCTGTCCGGCCGATGCCGCGCGCGGGCCGTGGAGCAGCGCCTCGGCCCCACAGAGCCCCGTGAGCGCGAGGAAGGAGCGGCGAGAGCTCGACATCGGCGCGATGATACCCATCCCGCCCGCGGCGCCGCGCCCGAAATGCACGCCCCTGCAGCCGCCCGCGGACCCGGGCCGCGCGGACGATCCCCTGCCCCGCGGCGGCTCCCGGGTCGTCCGGCCCCGACGGCCCCGCGATCGACCCCGGGATTTTCGCCCTGGGCGCGACCCACGCCGGCGGGCAGCCCCTGCGGAGATCCCCGCGCCCGACCGCGCTCCCGACGCCGACCCACCGTCCCGGCCCGCAATGCGTCGACCGTGCGCCCTCGCTGCAATCACTCTGCCGCCGGGACCGCGCCACCCTCTCCTCGAACCTCGCCAGACGCCCTCCTGAACCCCTCTCACGGCCTCTTTCGCCGCCTCCCCGCATTCGCCCGGCCCTCGCCTCTCTGCGCATTCGCATGGCGCCCGTCGCCGCGCGACCCCGCCTCTCGTCTCGTATCGCTCGCCGGACACTTGTTCGTCGCTAGCGCGTCGCCGACGCGACCCCGGGACCCCCGCATGCGAGGCCCCTCGGCGCTCCCCCGACGATGGATCCGAACCTCCCCGTCTCGATCGGCTCGGTCGGGTACTTGCCCTCATGAGGGTGATCGTGCGTTCATCGCCCCATGGTCTCCCCTCGTTTTTCGGTCGCATCCATGGCCGTCGCCGGTCTCCTCGTCGCCTGCGGTGACAGCGGGCGCGCCGACTCGGCCAGCGCCACGGCTCCGACCACGGTGGCGACCAGCATCGGCAGCCTCACCCTGCCGCCCGAGACCACCATGACGGACCCCACGCAGGGGGGTTCGATGAGCGCCAGCGAGGGCACCGACGGCACCGTCGGTCAGACCGAGAGCGCCAGCGGCGACCCGCCGACCACCAGCAACGGTTCGATGTCGGGCATGACCATGACCACCAACGGCGGCCCCAAGTTCGACCTCGGCGTCACGCCTGACGGCGGCATGGGCTGCGCGGGCGACATGGACATCGACGAGAGCTTCATCTGGATCCCCGCCACCAGCGACGGCCTCGTCTCCAAGATCAACACGCGCACCCTCGTCGAGGAGGCGCGCTACCTCACCGGTCCGAGCGGCGGCGCCGAGAGCGTCTCGCGCACCGCCGTCTCGGGCGACGGACGGTTCGTCGTCGTCAACGCGCGCGGCACCGGGCGTTCCACCGCCGTCGCCGCCAACATCGCCGATTGCATCGACTTCAACGGCGACGGCCAGATCACCACCTCCACCAGCGTCGCCGACATCAAGCCGTGGGGCACCGACGAGTGCGTCGTGTGGACCCTCGTCCACGCCAACTGGTCGGGCCAGTACATCGAGGGTCCGCGCGGCATCACCTGGACCATCGGCGACTACGACAAGGCCACCTGCACCTACAAGAACCAGAAGGTCTGGCTCGGCTTCGGCGCCCTCCAGGCCGGCTCTGCCAACATGGTCCGGCTCGACGGCGCCACCGGCGTGATGGAGCAGTCGCTCGAGGCCGTCGCGTGGAACGGCAGCGGCTACGCCCCTTACGGCGGCGCCCTCGATCCGCTGGGCAACGCCTGGTTCACCGGTTTGCGCGGCAAGCTCGCGCGCGTCAACGCCAACGAGAACCCGATCACGCTCACGCGGATCCCCCAGCCCTCCAACATCCAGACCTACGGCATGACCGTCGATCGCAACGGCAACCCGTGGCTCGCCGGCTGCTCCGGTCCCGTCTCGACCTACGACGTCGCCACCAGCCAGTGGATCTCGGTCGCCGGCACCAACGCCTGTCACCGCGGCATGGCCATCGACCACGACGACCACGCCTGGGTCGCCTCCAACAGCCCGTGCGGCCTCGTCGAGATCGACGTCCCCACCCGCACCCTCGTCGCCCAGCACACCCTCGCCCAGTGCTCGACCCCGATCGGCGTCAGCGTCGACGTCGACGGCTTCGTGTGGCTGGTCGACCAGCAGGGCTGGGCCTGGAAGATCGACCCGCTCAACGTCCCGGCGATGCAGAACATCCCCGTCGCCGGCGACCACTACGTCTACTCCGACATGACCGGCGGCCAGCTCAAGAGCGTCACCCCCGCCGGGCTGATCGCTCGCGCCGCATCGACGAGAGCCACTTCCCTTCCGCCCGTCGGCTACGATGGAACAACTCGCTGGAGGTGAATCCAGCCGACGAATCCATCAGGCTCCATCGCGGCGTGAGCTTCGCATGCGCCGGGTATGTTGAGAAACATCAAAAAGGAAGTCAGGCTGTCGAGCAAGTCGAGGAACGAGATTTCCCCGGCTGCCGGTACCATGAGGGGATTTGTAGTGCCGCAATGACCCGGTACATGTCCTCGATCGTGTACCTTTTCCGTAGAACGTCGAAAATTCCTCGACTTTTCTCCTTCGCTGTCTCGCCCGTGAGAGCTCGGAGCGGATCTCCCAAGCCACAAGATCCTACGAATTCCTGGCGCAGCATAATATAACTCCTTTGCGGCCGGTCCACGTCGAAAGCCCGGATGTCCTTTAGTATTTCCTTCCAAGATTTACTCTCATCCCACTGCCGATCGCAATACATAATCAATCTCGTTGGAATATTCCCTCAAGCTCGTCAATAAGTGCGTCAATCTCAGACGGATGCAGTTCAGATCTAATCAGGGGCAACTCGTAAGCAGAGTTCTTTTAAGGCGCCCATACAGAGCATCGCAACTTACAGAAACAACTTGCGACATAAAAACCTGTACTTCCACGGCCCTACAGGCGAAGTCCGGACTCGCGCTTACTATAACGAATTCGGAACGCACCCTCTCCCATTCGTCCGCCTCGAGACGGCAGAGAGTGCGGTACATCTCGGCGTGCCGGAAAAGAGAGTGGCGGCACTCCCGGCGAAGACCTCGCCGAAGAGCCTTTGGCACTTCCATGAGCAGGCTGTGAACGCGGCCGATCCATTGCGCAGCCTGCAACGGGTAAGTTCGCCACCTCTGCAGATTTCGCAATAATTGTTCAAGATCTCCGTACTCTCTGGACGAGATCGCATGTCTCATCTGCCAACAGGCCTCACTAGCATCTGGAATGGCAGCATCCAGTTCGTCGACGGCACTGCGCAAACGCGCTCGCGCCCAGAATTCCTGAGCCATCGGATGTTGGGCTACGATCCGGTCCGGAAAGAGCTCAAATCGTTGCCTGAACTCCCGTACGAGTCCATAGAGCACGCTTGGGCCGGAAGACCTCGCCAGTTGTAAGATTTGCTTTACTCGGTGAATCCTCGCTGCACCAGGATCACTCACTTCGTTTCCGCGAGGGAAAACAAACAGGAAAGCCTGAAAGTCTCCAGGCGCTAATTCGCATAGAATCTCAAACATGCGCTCCCAATCCAAATCGCTCGATTTCTCTAATCTCCTCGTAGCCGAAAAAACAGGGTCAGTTTCGCGGCCTTCGAATTCTACGTTTGTACCATAAGTACGGGCAGCCGAGAGCAAGTCCACGACACGAAGGCTACGAGGGCCACGCCGCGCCTGCCACTGCCGTCCGGCCGGAGAACCATTGATGTCTGCCTCCACCCGCGCAACCTGGGCGTCAAATTCCTTGTCTGAGAGCCGCATCAAGCGGTCCAACGAGACAAAACTGTGACCCCCTCCAACTCGACCTCGATAGCCGGGAGCGCCAGGTCCAAGTCACTGCAGAAGTCCGAGACCGACGCGTAGAACCGGTCGCGCGGGCGCAGAGAGAGCTCGAGCCAACAGTTGCTTGACTTCTAGGGGACAGTTGAGATGTTCAATAAAGAGGTAACGATCACGCTGAAAGGCGGCAAGATCTGGGTCCTCGCGAAGGATCGCGTAAACGGCCAACATAGCCAGCGAGTAGATGTCGGAGCGCTCGGTGGCGTCGCGCGGATCCTTCAGCTGCTCAGGAGCAGAATACACTATATTTCCCATCAAGCCGATTTGCGTATATCGAGTCTCATGCAGAGAGAGCGCGATATCAAAGTCCGTCAAGTACGGCTTTCTGTCGCCGCCCATCAAGATATTGTCCGGTCGGATGTCCCGGTGGATGATGCCCCGGGCATGGGCTGCCTCGAGCGTTTTTCCGACTTGCCTGACCAAGTCTAGGCGGTTTCGCAAGCTCAGGACCTCATTTTCGATCACGGTGCGAAAGCGTCCGTGGAGCAGTTCCATCGCAAAATAGTGATACCCTCGGTCCGATCCGCCTCGATCCGTCACGCGGACAACCCCATGGCCCGCTAGTTCATCCATACTTCGCGCACCTCGGAAAAACCGATCCCGGATCTCCCCGTTATCTCCGAGAGCTGGGCGCAAGACTTTGACCGCAACCGTCTTCTTTTCATGCCAATCGAAGGCTTCGAATACAACGGCCCCACCGCCACTCCCAAGGATCTTTTTCAGTTTGTAGCGGTGACCGAGAACGGTACCCACTTGGACCTGAGGACCGGCACGCATCGCGCGATTCGCTTCTTCGATTCGCCGAGGACGTCTTGCAGACTCGTTTCGTCGCCACCGTCTTCCAACTCTCGGGCCCGCTCGACCAGCAATGCGGCATGTCGCTGAGAAAGATGTCGTCGGTTCGTTTCGACCTCGTCAGCAGGTAGTTTGGTGACCGTCTTGAGCGCTTCGGCCTCGGGCGGCGAAGGCGTTATTTGTTGTTCAGCGCGCTTGAGCACGATCCCCCATTCTTGCGCCACATTGGAGATGTCATTACCTCGCCTCGAAAAATCAGCCAAAAGTCGATCGAAGAGATGCAAATCTATCAGATTGTGTCGGAAAAGAACGTCTATCGCCGAATAAGCCAATTGTCGAGGGTAGTTTCAGGTCCCGGCAGCAATTGAGAGTTGCGTCCCGCTGGGACCGTAAGCCACGAATCTTCTCAGCTCGTCTTCGGAGAACAAGGAGACGAACAGTTGGTGAAGATGTTTAAGGCACTCCTGGGACTCGGACATGCTCGCCCGAGCGTACAGATTGCCCCTCTGTTTGTCACCTGCGTGCCGCTTTGATCCCGAAGGCTCCCGCTTCAGACATCAGCGTGCGAGCTAGACGGGGTATAGACACCGGCCCGACTGAACACCGCTCAGCGGTTCTACAATTATGGTTCTTATCGTCGAAGCTCTTACCGCCAAAATCATGCCCAGTTCACCACCCGGAACACCGTTTATCGCCGTCATGAGCCACCCGAAAGGCTCCCCAACGTCGAACCTTGCTATCCTCGCCCGCGCGATGCCCCCGCGACCCGAGGACCTCACCACCGACCTCCCCGTCGCCGCCCTCCGCCGCCTCCTCGTCCTCCTCGCTCTCGGCTTCAGCCTCGCCGGCCTCCTCGCCGAGCTCTTGCGCCACCTCGGCGGCCTCGATCATCCCGCCCTCACCCTCCTCTCGCTGAGCTGGGAGGGCAACCTCCCCTCCTGGTACGCCAGCGTCCTCCCGCTCGTGTGCGCCGCCCTCCTGCGCTGGACCGCCCTGACCGCGACCTCCGATCGCTTCCACTGGGATTTTCTCGCGCTCGGCTTCCTCGCCATATCGATCGACGAGACCATCGCCTTGCACGAGCGGTTGACCGGCCGGTTCGACCTCGGCGGCCTCCTCTACTTCGACTGGGTCATCCCCGCCGGCCTCCTCGTCCTCGGCCTCGGCCTCGCCTTCCTCGGCTTCCTGCGCCGCCTGTCCTCCGGGACAGCTCGCCGCTTCGTCCTCGCCGGCGCCCTCTACGTCGGCGGCGCCGTCCTCTTCGAGCTCCCGCTCGGCTGGTGGGTCGAGCGTCACGGCGACGACGACCTCGGCTACGCCCTCATCGACTGGTGCGAGGAGACCCTCGAGTTCGTCGGCCTCACCCTGTTCGCCTCCACCCTCCTCGACCACCTCGGCGGCCGTCGGCTCCGGCTCGTCACACCTCCCGCCGGCGCACCGACCAGATGAAGCCGTCGTACCAGAAGTGCATCAGCGACACGACCAGCGTCACGCACAGCGCCACCCGTTGCTCGCGCGAGTCGACCAGCTCCGCCCACACGCCGTACGACCCCGCCACCGCCACCATCGCCGCCAGCGCCGCCGCCCCGCCCCAGCGCGCGCCCGAGAGCCCCAGCCGCGCGCGCAGGTTGTCGCGCTCGCTCCACCACACCAGGCCGAAGTACTGCCACGCGTGGAAGAAGTTCATGATGAAGAACGCCTCGCCGAAGCTGTTGAAGCCCCACGTGTAGATCGAGCACGCCCCCGTGAAGCCCAGCAGCGCCACCTTCTGCGGCGACACGCGATAGCCGCGCCGGTGCAGCCGCGCGTACGCCAGCGCGTAGAACAGCAGGTACAGCGCCCCGCCGATCAGCAGCGCCGGCGCCCACGCGGCCTGGTGCGCCTCCGCGAAGATCGGGATCTCCCGCACCGCCACCGCGCCCACCCGCTCGAACGCCGCGAACGCGGCCAGGTGATCGAGCAGCGTCGCTCCGGCGAGGATCGGCCCCACGTACAGCAGCAGGTTGAGCCCGAGATCGAGGCGCCGGCCCGCCTCGGGCGCGTTGCCGCGGCGCGCGTCGTAGATCCGCCCGAGCCCGAACGTCTGCAGGCTCGAGTGGACCACGTCCCACCACACCGTCAGCACCACCGCCGTCGCCAGCAACCAGTCGGACGCGCACAGCAGCAGGAGCAGCACCACCGGCACCATCACGAAGCGCAGCGGATGGCGCGCGAAGATCCGCCGGTTCAGGTGGCTGCGCACGAACACCAGGCCGAGGTGCGCCATGATGAAGCTGCCGATGAAGAAGCTGGTGATCGTCCCCTCGCGGCCCCACAGCTCGACCGCGTCGTCGGCCAGCGGCGTGCCCGAGATCGCGACCCCGAGCCCCAGCGCCAGCAGCGGCGCGCCGATGAACATCACCGCGTCGTAGATCGGCCCGGCGATGTACGGCGAGCGCACCGGCGCATGGTACCCGCCGGCGTCGCGCGCAACCAGGCCACCCGCCCCTGCGCGGACGCCTCCGCGCGGATCAGCCCCACACCACCATCGAGCGCTGCGCGCCGAGGCTGCACGTGATGCGGTCCGAGCCCGGACCGGACCGCCACGGCCCCAGACGCTCGCCGTGCCACCAGCAGCGCACCTTCAGGCGCCACTTCACCCCGGGCGTGCCGGCGCAATTCGTGGCCCCCCAATCCTCGGCCCAGCGGTTGCTGCACGTCAGGCCGTGCTGCGATTGCATCGAGCTCCCGCCGCGCGCGGCCGCCGGCTCCGCCTCGCTCGTCGCGGTCCCGTCCCATTCGTCCGCGTCGTCGCCGAATGTCTGCACCTCCTCGCAGCCCGGCGAGACCATCAATGGCAGCAGTCCCACGAACGCGAACCCGCGACGACAGCGACGAATCTCCATGGCGTGTCCTCTCCCCGGCCGCCCCGCGCTCGCGCCTCGCCCCGCGACGTCGCCAGCGCCTCGGCGAAGGCTATCGAGGCACCCCGCACCTGCCAGTCCGCCCCCGCCGCCTCGCGGTCGGCGGACGGCCCGCCGGCGCCTCGGCCCCGACATCGACCCACTTCTCCCCGCCTCGCGCGCCCGCGCGAGCCCGCCTCGCCCCGGCGCTCACGCCCACGCCGCCCTGAGCAGCCCGCGCCGCTCCGACATCGAGCGACCCCGCGCCCGCCGCCTCGCCGCATGACCTCCAGGACATGTCCCAGTCAACATGTCCATTCAAGCATGTCTTAAAAACCATACAACCGTCTTCCGCCCCGCGGCCGCCGGCCTCGCCGCCCCCACGCGATCGAGCTCGCCGACCGCAGCCAAGAGCGGCCGCGACGGCCTCGTTCGACCTCGCCGAGCGTGGTTCCGTGCGCGCCGGGCGGGGGCGGCGGGCCCGCCCGCCGGTCGGCGTCGCGGCCGCGAGGACCCGGGCGCGGCCGACCTCCTCCCTCGTCGTCCGCTCGAACAACCTGCCCGCATCACGTATTCTTGGCGGGCGTGCTGCCTGGGGCCGAGTTCACCGAGTTGATGGACGACGCGCTCCTCGTCGTCTCGCCGGCCGGCGCCGTCGAGGCCGCCAACGCCGCCGCCGAGCGCTTGCTCGGGGCCGAGCGCGCCGCCCTGATCGGCCGCGACCTCGCCAGCCTGCTGCCGCACTCCGCGCTCGACCAGGCCTGTCGAGGCATCGACGAGGTCCGCTTATGCACCGACGACGGCCGCGGCACCCGGCTCTCCGTGCGCGTCGTCCCGCGTCCCGAGGGCGCCTGGATCGTCCTCCGCCCCGAGCCCGCGCCGCTCGTCGCCCCCGACCTGAAGTCCGACCAGCACCTCCGCGCGCTCCTCAGCCACGCCCCGGTCGTGCTGTTCGCCTGCGACGCCCGCGGCGTCCTCACCTTGAACGAGCCCCACGGCCTCAGCCCGCTGCGCCCGCACCCCGGCGACGACGTCGGCCGCTCGATCTTCGAGACCTACGGCGACATCCCATGGGTGGTCGACGCCGCCCACCGGGCGCTCGCCGGCGAATCGTTGACGGCGGTCGGCGCCCTGCGCGGCGTGCTCTACGAGGCTCACTACAGCCCGATCCGCGTCGACGGCGTGGTGCAGGGCTTCATCGGCGTCGCCCTCGACGTCACCGAGCGCGAGCAGACGATCGCGCGCTACGCCAGCCAGCAGGCGGTCTTCAAGTACGTGCTGGCCAACGTCCCGCAGGCGATCTTCTGGAAGGACCGCGACTCGCGCTACCTCGGCTGCAACCAGCACTTCCTCCAGAGCACCCGCTTCACCAGCCTCGAGGAGGTGATCGGCAAGACCGACTACGAAGTCGTCGCCTCGCGCGAGGAGGCCGATTTCTTCCGCATGATGGACGACAAGGTCATGCGCAGCGGCGTCCCGATCCTCAACATCGAGGAGCCGCTGCGCTTGTCCGACGGCACCGACTCGTACCTCTTGACCAGCAAGGTCCCGATCCGCGACGACAGCGGCGAGGTCACCGGCCTCCTCGGCATCCACGTCGACATCACCGAGCGCAAGCGCATGGAGCTCGAGCTGCAGCGGGCCAAGGAGGCCGCCGACGCCGCGCTGCGGGCCAAGAGCGAGTTCCTCACCACCATCAGCCACGAGCTGCGGACCCCGCTCGCGCTGATCCTCGGCCCGCTCGAGTCGCTGCTCGCCGGCGCCGACGATCTGCGCGGCGAGCAGGCGCGGTCCGCCTTGACTCGCATGTGGCGCAACGCCTCGCGGCTCGGCCGGCTCGTCGACGACATCCTCGACTATCAAAAGCTCGAGGCCGGCAAGCTGCGGCCGACCTGGGAGCCGGTCGACGTCCGCGGCCTCGTGCTCGACATCGTCCTCGACGCCGAGCCGGCCGCCCAGGCCGCGGGCATCGACCTGCGGCACGCGCTGGCGGACGACCTCGGGGTCGTCCCGCTCGACCGGCGCATGTTCGAGAAGATCCTGCTCAACCTCCTCGGCAACGCCCTCAAGTTCACCCCCGCCGGCGGCGCCGTCACCGTCGCGCTCGCCGGCGATCGCGGGCGGCTGCACCTCACCGTCCGCGACACCGGCCCCGGCATCGCCCCCGACGAGCACGAGCGGGTGTTCCAGCGCTTCGAGCAGCTCGACAGCTCGATCAGCCGCAAGCACGAGGGCACCGGCCTCGGGCTGGCGATCGTGCGCGAGTTCGCCGCGGAGCTCGGCGGCGCCGTCGAGCTCCACAGCGCCCTCGGCCAGGGCGCCTGCTTCGTCGTCGACCTGCCGATCGACGCCGATCGCCTCGTCGACCTCGCCGCCGCGCCCGCGCCCGCCGTCGCCCCGCGCGGCCGCTTCGACGTCGTCGTCGACGACGTCCGCCCCGAGCCCGCGCCCGACCTCCCGCGCCTCCTCGTCGCCGACGACAACCCCGACATGCGCGCCTACATCGCCGCGGTCCTCGGCCCCGACTACGCCGTCGAGCTGACCGCCAACGGCCTCGACGCCCTGCAGGCCGCCCGCGCTCGCCCGCCCGACGTCATCCTCGCCGACGTCATGATGCCGGAGATGGACGGCTACGAGCTCGTCACCCGGCTCAAGCGCGACGACGACCTGCGCCACGTCCCCGTCGTCCTGCTCAGCGCCAAGGCCAGCCGCGAGGAGACCGCGCGCGGCCTCGACGTCGGCGCCGACGACTACTTGCCCAAGCCGTTCGCCGCCGTCGAGCTGCGCTCGCGCGTCCGCGCCGCGCTCCGCCTGCACCGCACCCACCTCGAGGTCGTGCGCCAGAAGCAGGCGCTCGAGCAGGCCCTGGGCGCCCTCCAGGACGCCCAGGAGCAGCTCGTGCAGTCGAGCAAGATGGCGGCCGTCGGCGCCCTCGTGGCCGGCCTCTCGCACGAGCTCAACAACCCGGTCGCGGTCATCCGCATGAGCGCGCAGATGCTGCTGCGCCGCAGCCCCCGCGATCCGTTCGTGCGCCGCGCCCTCGAGCGGATCGAGCGTCACTCGCAGCGCTGCGCCGCCCTCGTCGACGCCCTCCTCGCCTACACCCGCCGGCGCCCGCCCGGCGCCGAGCGCTGCGAGCTCGCCCAGGTGCTCCACTGGTTGGTGGAGCTCGTCCGCCCCGAGGCCGACGAGCGCGGCGTCCGCCTGATCGCCGGGTTCACCGGCGCCTCGCTGCCCGCGCTGGTGGTCCACCGCCCCTCGCTCGAGTCCGCCCTCCTCAACATCTTCGGCAACGCCGCCGACGCCACCGGCCCCGGCGGCGCGATCGAGATCGAGGCCCGCGGCGCGCCCGGCGGCGACGGCCGCGACGGCGCCGAGATCGTCATCCGCGACAGCGGCGTCGGCATCGCCGCCCACGACCTGCCGCACGTGTTCGAGCCGTTTTACACCACCAAGCCGCCCGGCAAGGGCACCGGCCTCGGCCTGTCGATGGCGCAGAAGTTCGTCCGCGCCCACGGCGGCACCATCCGCATCGACAGCGAGCTCGGTCGCGGCACCGCCGTGCGCCTCTGGCTGCCCCTGCTCCCGCCCGACGCGGCCGCGGCCGACGACCTCGCCCCCGTCCAGGCCACCGAGCAGGCCCGATGAACCGCCTCGCGCTCGTGTCGCCGGCCCGGACCGCCTATCCTCGGAGCCAGCGCCACGACCGTCCGCAATGAGGAAGACCGTCCCCCTGCTGCCGAGCCCGGGCAGCGCCCTCGTCAAGCCTGCAGCGACCGTGCTCGCTACGGCCGAACCCGTCCGTCCCGCCGCGCCCGCGCCCGGCGACTCCGACTGCGAGTGGCGGCCCTGCGACGCCGAGCTCCCCGTGGTGATGGACGCCCTCGAATCGCTGGCCAGGAGCCTCGAGCTGCACGACCGTTCGTCGGCCGCCGGCCTGCACTGGCACCTCGACGCCAGCGACATCGGCCTCTGGGTCGACATCACCGCCGAGGCGAGCGACAGCGGCACCACCGTGGGCCTGCGGATCCGCCCGGCGGCCGGCTCCTTCGCCGACAGCCCGTGGTGGCACCACGACTCCTACCTCTGGGGCGAGATCGTGTTCGGCGCCGCCATGCTGCTCGCCATGTTCGTCGTCACCGGCGACCTGTGGGTGCTCGCCTTCATCGGCCTCATGACCAGCGCCTTCTTCGTCGGCGTCCTGCTGCTCCTGGTCGTGATCCCCGAGCACCGGCGCGCGCTCGCCCAGCGGGCCTGGACCGACCGCTGGCGCCGCGACTTCTGGCCGGCCCTCGAAGCCCGCCTCCAGCAGCGCGCGCTCTACCGCTGATCCGACATGTCCTCGTGGACATGCCCGTCAGCGCATGCCCTCACGGACATGCCCCCGAGGACATGTCCCGAGAACCACCTCACAGCACGCACCCGAGCTGCACCAGCTCGGGCGGCGCCGACAGCGTCACCAGGGCGTCGACCGCCAGCGGGCCGTCCGGCGTCTCGACCTCGACGTGCACCTGCGCCGCCAGCCCGTCGACCTCCGACAGCTCGGCCAGCTCGTCGGGCGGGAACACCGGCACCACCCCGGACACCCCGCCGTCGAGCTGCTCGCAGCCGATGTAATACGACTCGCCGTCGCGCTGGTAGAAGTGTCCGGTCGGCCCGATGTCGTAGCCCTCGACGTCGACCACCACCGACACGTGCGGGTAGTACCCGCCCGGGTCGAAGCCGCCGAGCGACGGGTACAGGCCGAACATCCACAGCCCCTGCCCGCCGCACTCGAGCGGCAGCACCGCCCCGTCGACCAGCGGCGCCCCGCCCATCACCGCCAGCTCGAAGAACGGCGCCGGCGCGTCGCGCTCGAACCCCTGGCAGTACGCCACCGGCTCCGACGTCGTCGACGACGCCTCCGTCGACGTCACCCCGCTCGACGTCGTCGGCGCCTCCGTCGTGGAGTCCCCGCTCGTCGTCGAACTCGACCCGGTCCCCGCCGTCTCGCCGGTGCCGGCCGTCGCCTCGGAGGTCGCCTCGCTCGCCCCCGGCCCGCCCGAACATCCCACCACCACCACGAACCCCACGACCTGCCACCGGCGCATGCGTCCACCCTATCCGTCGCCCGGCCTCCCGACCACCCGCGCGGACGCGAGCGCGACGAGAACTCGGGTTCGTCCGTCGTCCTCGCGCTATCCTGATCGCCGAGCGTGCGACGATCCTCCGCCATCGCCTCGCTGGCCGCGCTGCTCGCCTGCAGCGGCCCGCAAGTGCCCGAGCGGCCGCAGCCGCCCCCGATCTCGGAGTGCGCCGCGATCCTGGCCACCATCCCCTACGCCGCCACCGCGATGCCCCTGCAGCTCGACCGCGACGGCGCCGCCGAGCTCGACGAGTGGATCGCCCGCGTGCGCGCCGACCCGCAGGTGCGCGTCGAGCTCGGCGTCCACATGGCCGCGGCCGCGCGCGCCGGCGCCGATCCGGCGCAGGTCTCCGCGCAGATGCGGGCCCTCGGCGCCGACCTGCTCGCGCGCGCGCGCCGAGGTCCGGCCCGCCGCGCGCGTCGGCCTGGTCGTCCACGGCGTCCCGGGCGGTCCCGCCGACGATCTGTGGGCCGGCAGCTGGGTCCAGCTGCGGCGCGTCTGTCCGCCCTTCGCCCCCGACCGCGACGCCGACGGCGTCGCCGATGCCGTCGATCGCTGCCGCGACGATCCCGAGGATCACGACCGCTTCGCCGACGACGATGGTTGTCCCGACCGCGACAACGACGGCGACGGCGTCCTCGACGCCGCGCGCTGGACCGGCAGCGAGTGGGTCAACTGCGACGGCAAGTTGGAGCGCGGCAGCCACCGCCGCGACTGCCGCGACCAGCCCGAGACCATCAACGGCGAGCAGGACGACGACGGCTGCCCCGAGGCCTTCGTCGCCGATTGCGGGCGTCTCGTCGTCCGGATCGCCTACGACCCGGTCACCCGCGAGCTCGACCCCGAGGGCTTCCTCGAGCTCGACGCCCGGCGCAAGCAGCTCGGCCAGCGCCTCTCCACCCGCGGCGTGTTCGTCCTCGAGGGCCACACCGCCGCCGGCATGCCGCCCGCCGAGGCGCGCCAGCTCGGCCTCGACATGGCCGACAAGGCGCGCGCCGCCTTGATCGATCGCGGCTTCGTCCATCACACCCTCGAGGTGCGCAGCAGCGGCGCCGACCAGCCGATCGCCGACAACGACAGCGAG
Source organism: Nannocystis pusilla (assembly GCF_026626665.1). Lineage (GTDB taxonomy): Bacteria > Myxococcota_A > Polyangia > Nannocystales > Nannocystaceae > Nannocystis > Nannocystis pusilla. The sequence continues at coordinate 1,511,487 of NZ_JAPNKE010000002.1, read as the reverse complement.
GAGGGTCGGCGCGCCAACCATCGCGTCGAGATCGTCGCCGGCCTCGCCTGCCTCGAGCCGTCGAGCCCGCTGTGCCCGTGAACCCGGGCAGCGCCGCGATCGCCAGGGGAACTCACCGGGTACGGACAGCGAGGCCCTCGCTCGCCCCGGTCGAACCACGAAGCGCCGTGCGCCGGCGCCTCGTCAGCGAGGCCCCCAGACCCCGCGCGTGCCCAGCGCCAGGCGACGAATTGCCGTAGATCGGCTGGCGCCGCGCGGCCCGCCCGGCCAAAATGGCCGCCACTCGGAGGAAGAACCCATGCTCACCACTCGTTCGAGCCTCGCCCTCGCCGTGATCCTCGCTGCTGCTTGCGGCGGCGAGGCGGCCACCAAGCCTGCCCCCGTCGAGGCCGCCAAGCCGGCCGCGCCCGCGCCCGCCGACAAGCCCGTCGAGGCCGCCCCGGCCAAGCCCGCCGAGGCGCCCGTCCTCGCCGACAGCGGCCTCGGGGTCGGCGGCAAGTTCAAGCCGTTCGAGATCGTCAACTGCGACAGCGGCGAGAAGTACTGCCAGGTCTGCAAGTTCGGCGGCAGCCCGAAGATCATGGCCGTCGGCACCCTCGAGGACGAGGCCTTCCGCAACGACATCAAGAACCTCGACGCCCTCGTCCAGAAGTACGGCGAGGACAAGATCAAGGCGTTCGCCGTCATCACCGACATCAAGGACGGCAAGGCCACCACGCCCACCGGCGACCGCGCGGCGCTCGAGGCCAAGGTCAAGGCCCTGCGCACCGAGCTCGGCGTCACCATCCCGGTGGTCGTCCCGGCCGACGAGGGCGGCAAGAACGACGCCTTCGACGGCTGGTACAACATCACCAAGAGCCGCACCGTCATGTTCGCCGACGGCCGCAACGCCGTGAAGTACTCCGGCGTCGCCCCGGCCGACCTCTCCGGCCTCAACACCGCCATCCAGGAGGTCCTCGGCGTCCCCGCCGACGCCGCCGAGCCCCCCAAGGCCGGCTGAGCGCCCGCACCTGTTGCCCTGAAAGACATGTCGCCCGGGCCATGCCCCCGGCGACATGTCTCTTTTCGTGCGCCCGGGACTCCAACACGCACGGCCCCGATTGGGCCGTGCCCCATCGGTTCTTCGCCTTCACCCGTTCGCGTCGCCTCGCGCCGCCCACGTCGCTTCGTCGCCCGCGCTCGCACGCCCCGCCCCATGTCGGTTTCGTCGCCCGCGCTCGCTCGCCCCAGGCGGTCCGTCGCCCGCGCTCGCACGCCCCGCCCCGCGTCGGTTTCTTCGCCCGCGCTCGCTCGCCCCCAGTCGGTCCGTCGCCCGCGCTCGCTCGCCCCGCCCCAGTCGGTCCGTCGCCCGCGCTCTCTCGCGTCGCCCGACCCCATGTCCCTCAGAACATGTCCCTCAGAACATGCCCCTCTGGCCATGCCCCTCCCGACATGTCTGTCCCGACATGTCCCTCCCGCCAGCCTCAGGGCACCAGGTACGGCAGCCCCGGCGGCGGCGCGTAGCCGGGCAGCTCGCCGAGCGTGAGCACGGCGCGGAGCGCCTGCGTCGCCGCGAACATGGCAGCCGGCACCAGCGCGACCACGAACCCGCGGATCGCCGGGATCTGGTGCGTCCCCGTGAGCGCGTTGCCGGCGACCACGAACGTCATCAGGGTCAGCGCCCCCAGCCCGCCGAGGTAGACCGGCAGCGTCAGCTGCCCCAGGTACAGCGGCAGGTCGAGCAGCGCGACCCCCAGCAGCGCGGGCGCCAGGGCGTAGCCGGTGGCCCGCAGGGTCGCCGCGATCGAGCGCGGCGCCCCGCCGGTCAGCGCCAGGGCCACGTGGGTGGCGATCCCCAGGCTCGCGTACAGGAGCGGCACCCCGACCGGCGCCATCAGCAGCAACCAGAGCGACAGCGCCTCGACCAGGTGCGCGTCGAACAGCGGGATCCCCTCGTGGACCGCGGCTGTCGGGCCTGCAATGCCCAGCGTCACCAGCAGCGCCGCCCACAGCGGCAATCTCACCGTCAGCAGCAGCCGCAGCGCCGCTCCGTGGTCGACTGGTTCATGGACGTGTTGAAAGCTCCGGCGCGGCCGCAGCAGCAGCGCCGCCAGCGAGCGACGCACCCGCCAGCCCCAGCCCGGCAGCGCCGCGGCCGACCCGCCTTCGGCCTCGCGCGGCCACTCCACCGGCAGCGCGCTCCAGAGCACGCCCGAGTCGGCCAGCAGCTCGCGACCCTTCGCTTCCTGGCGGACGCGCGCCGCGCTCGCTGTTCCGGGCTCAGCCATCGGCCGCGGAGTGTAGCCGACTCGGGCCGTCCTCGAACTGGACTCGGGCACTTCCCGCGGGGCCGGGCTCGCGCGTAAGCTGACGGACATGTACCGCCCCCTCCTCGCCGCCGTGCTCGTGGTCGCTGCCGTCGGGTGTCGCAAGCGCGAGGTCGTCGCCGACATGGACTACGACGACCCCAAGGCGGCGATCGCCACCATGGAGAGCGAGGGGCGCGAGTCGTGGGAGATGCCCGACCGGATCGTCCGCGCCCTCCCGATCCCCGACAAGGGCGCGGTGATCGCCGACATCGGCGCCGGCTCCGGCTACTTCTCGCGCCGCCTGGCCCAGCAGGTCCCGACCGGCACCGTCTACGCCGTCGACATCGACGACGAGTTCCGCTCCCACATCGAGTCGCAGCGCGAGAGCTGGGGCACCCCCAACATCCAGCCGCACCTCGCCTTCTACGACGACCCGGCGCTGCCCGAGAAGGCCATCGACCTGGTCTTCGTCGCCAACACCTACGCCTATCTGCGCGACCGCGTGCGTTACTTCAAGAAGGTCCACCAGGCGCTCAAGCCCGGCGGTCACCTGGCGATCGTCGACTTTCGGCCCGACGCGCAGCCGCCGGAGAAGTTCGCACCTGACCCGAAGTACAGGCTCTCGCGCGACGCCATCGTCGCCGAGCTCGCCCAGGCCGGCTTCGCCCTCGAGCGCGAAGAGGACTTCCTCCCGCACCAGTACTTCCTCATCTTCGCCATGAACCCTTGATCATGCCCGCGCAGCGTCCGCCCCGTTTCCCTGGCCTCGTCGACACCCACTGCCACCTCGACTACCCGCCGATGATCGACGACCTCGCCGCCACCTTGCAGCGGGCCGCCGACGCCGGCGTCGTGCAGATGATCCACGTCGGCTGCTCGCGCGCCAGCGCCCCGCGGGCCGTCGCCCTGGTCGCCCCGCACGCCCACCTCTTCGCCGCCGTCGGCATCCACCCGCACGACGCCAAGGAGGCCGACGAGGCCGCCCTGGCCGAGATCGCCGCCCTCGCCCGCGACGCCAAGGTCGTCGCCGTCGGCGAGACCGGCCTCGACTACCACTACGACAACAGCACGCCCGACGCGCAAAAACGCGCCCTGGCCGCCCACCGCGAGATCGCCCGCGAGCTCGACAAGCCGCTCGTCCTGCACATCCGCGACGCCCACGCCGACGCCCTCGCCATCCTCGACGACGCCCCGGCCCTCCCGCGCGGCGGCGTCGTCCACTGCTTCACCGGCACCCCCGCCGAGGCCGAGCAGTGGCTGGCCCGCGGCTACCTCCTGTCCTTCTCCGGCATCGCCACCTTCCCGCAGGCCGAGGGCCTGCGCGACGCGGCCCGCCTGTGCCCCGCCGATCGCCTGCTGCTCGAGACCGACGCCCCGTACCTGGCCCCTGTGCCCGTGCGCGGCCGCAAGAACGAGCCGGCCAACGTCGCCTTCACCTGCGCGCACCTCGCCGGCGTCCGCCGCGAGGATCCGGCCGCCCTGGCGGTGCAGGCCGGGGCCAACGCCCGCGCCTTCTTCCGCTTGCCGGCCCCCGCCAGCGCGTGAGGCAAATCCGCCGCCGCCCCGGTCCCGGCGCGCCCGCAGGTTGACGCCCGGCGCGATCGCGGGCACCTTCCCCGTCCCTGCGGCGCCTCGCTCTTCGCTGATTCCAACGTGAAGGAAGCCGCGCGCGCAGTTCCTCGTACGGCCCTTCGGGCCTGAGTTCCGGAGCCAAATGAACTTCCAGATCGGTCTCATCGCCAAAAAGCTTGGAATGACGCAGGTGTTCAAGGACGAGGGCGACCGCGTCCCCGTCACCGTCCTGCACGTCACCGGCAACACCGTCACCGCCCACCGCACCGCCGAGCGCGACACGTACACGGCCCTGCAGGTCGGCTTCGCCGAGAAGAAGGCCAACCGCGCCAGCAAGCCCGAGAAGGGCGCCGCCGAGGCCGCCAAGGTCGGCACCTTCTACGTCCACAAGGAGTTCCGCGTCCCCGCCGCGGCGCTCGCCGCCCACCCGGTCGGCAGCCAGCTCGGCGCCGACCTGTTCAAGGAGGGCGCCCGCGTCGACATCACCGGCACCTCCAAGGGCAAGGGCTACCAGGGCGTCATCAAGCGCCACAACATGGAGGGCGAGAAGAACAGCCACGGCCAGCACGAGTTCTTCCGCCACGGCGGCTCGATCGGCTGCCGCAAGACCCCCGGCCGCGTCCACCGCGGCAAGCGCATGACCGGCCACATGGGCCACGAGCGCGTCACCCTGCAGAACCTCGAGGTCGTCAAGATCGACGCCGAGCGCGGCCTGGTCCTCGTGCGCGGCCCGATCCCCGGCCCCAACAACGGCTTCGTGACCATCCGCGCCGCCGTCAAGCCCGCCATCAAGGCCGGCAACAACAAGGGCTGAGACCCCTGCTCCGAAGGCCCTGTCCTTCGAGACATGTCCTTGGAGCCACCTCCCTCGAGCCGGCCACGCGCCGGCTCGGCTGCTTAGCCGCACGCCATGACCCGCCACCGCCTCAGCGACAAGGCCCACCGCAACGACGCCGCCTACCTGCGCGCCAAGCAAGAGAACTACGCCGCGCGCGCGGTCTACAAGCTCGAGGAGATCGACAAGCGGTTCCACATCCTGCGCCAGGGCGCGCGGGTGCTCGACCTCGGCTGCTGGCCCGGCTCGTGGATCCAGTACGCCGGCGACCGCGTGACCGAGACCGGCTACGTCCTCGGCATCGACCTCAAGCCGGTGGTGCTCAGCTTCCCGGCCCACGTCGAGCACCGCGTCGCCGACGTGTTCGAGTGGACCCCCGGCCCCGATCTGCAGCCGTTCGACGTCGTCCTCAGCGACATGGCTCCGCACACCACCGGCGACCGCCACACCGACGTCGTCCGCAGCGAGGGCCTGGCCGAGCGCGCCCTCGACATCGCCTGCATGGTCCTGCGGCCCGGCGGCCACTGCGTCGCCAAGGTGTTCCAGGGCGGCGGCTTCGGCGAGCTGCTCAAGCGCTTCCGCGCCACCTTCCAGGAGGCGCGCCCCTACCACGCCAAGAACTCGCGCACCACCAGCACCGAGCAGTACCTGGTCGGCCGCGGCCTCAAGGCCAACGCCACCGTCCGCCGGCCCTGACGGGCGCACAGGACATGTCCTTCGAGACATGTCCCGACGCACCGCGCCGCCGGGACATGTCCTCCGCGACATGCCCCGAGCGCCCGCCCGTCACAGCCCGGTCGGCAGCGGCCACGACTGCAGCGCCCCGGCGTTCAAATACTTCACCGGCGTGAACCACAGCGCCCCGCTCGGGCTGACCGCCACCCGGCCCTTCGCCGGCATGGTCGCGAACGGCAGGGCCGCGCCGGTGAACGGGTGGACGCGCACCACCTCGAGCGTCGACAGGCTGGCGTACACGTGGCCGTCGAACGCGTCGTGGCTGAGGCCCGTGACGTCCGCCATCACGTCGACCACGAACTCGGCCTCGTGCGTGACCACGTTGAAGCGGTACAGCTCGCCCTCGAGCAGCGCCACGAGGTTGTGCACCGGGCTGACCGGCGCGCTCGCGCTGACCCGGGCGTCGAAGGTGTAGAGCGAGTCGACCGTGCCGGCCTCCAGGTCGGCGCTGCTGTAGTCGCCGTCGCCGACGGCGTTGCCGACATACAGCACCCGGTTCTCGCCCCAGGTCAGCCCCTGCGGCCCGCCGTCGAGGTGCATCTGTCCGAACGGACCTGTCCCTTGGGTCGGCTCGGCGTAGATCACGATCGGCAGCGGCATCACCGGATCGTCCTCGACCAGGCGGGCCACCCCGCGCGCGCTCGGGTTGTTGGCGCACGAGCCGCACGACGGGCAGCAGATGTACGTCAGCGCCACCTCGCCGTTGCCCTCGACCGGGCTGGGCGGCGTCGCCGCGGCCGTCAGCGCCGGTGAGCCCGCCGCCCGCGGGATCACCAGGTTTCGCAGCACCCGCACCTCGCCGAGGTCGTAGTCCCCGATCGCCCCGAACGCCTCCATCTCGCCCGCCGACGACATCCGGCGCACGAACTCCTGCCCGCCGCTGACCGTCACCGCCCACGCGGTGCAGTCGTCGGCGAAGTCGAGCGCCGAGATGTCGGCCGAGAACGGCCCGTTGAGCAGGTCGGCCGGCGGATCGCCGCAGCTCGGCGTGCGCTCGCAGCTGCACTGGGTGCCCCAGCAGCGCCCGTCGTCCGTGCACGCCACGTCGAGGCACGGCGCCACCGCGATGCACCCGCCCTGGCCGTCGCATGCGCTCCCGGGCCCGCACTCGGCCGAGTCACACGCCGCGCTCGGCCCGGCCAGAGTGCAACCGTCGCCGCCGTCCTTGCACTCGCCGCTGATCACGTCGCACACCTGCCCCGGCCCGCACGCGTCCGCCTGCCCCTGGCAGCCGCTCACGCACTCGCCCGCGATGCACTGCTGATGCGGCTGCGTGCAGTCCTGGCAGCCCACCGCGCTCGTGGTCGTCGGCGCAGTCGTCCCCGCCGTCGTCGCCTCGCCGGTCGACTCGCTGTCCCCGCCCGCGGTCGTCGGCGCGGTCGTCCCCGCCGTCGTCGTCGTCGGCTCCGTCGCGGTGCTCGCCTCGGTCGCCGTCGTGATCGGGCTGCTCGCCGATCCACTCGCCGCGGAGTCCCCCCGCCCGTCGTCGCCGCAGCCCAGCACCGCCCAGGCCGCCGCCGTCGCCACCCCTGTCCGAACCCTGCGCATCGCCATCGAGCCATGCTACCGGGCCCTGCGCTCGCGGCGCTCTTCGTTTCGCCGACCACCACGGTCGCGCCCGGCGGGGTCCGGCGATCTGCGCTTCCATGTCGGGTAACCGCGCGCTCTTGTTTCGGCGTCCGCGACGCCTGCCGAGGCGATCTCCCTGTCCCGAAGACCAGCTCGGCGCGCTGCCGCTCCCCGCCCTTCGCGCCGTTCCAGGCGCGTCTCCGCCCCGACCCTGAAACGGCCCGCGGGCCGCTACAGGGGCTTATCTGCTCGTCCGCGCAGTTTTGCGCGGCGCGAGTGGTTTGTCTGCCTCTGATCAAGAGTTCAGGGCAGCCTCGGTGATCGCTGGACACTGATTGGGTGTTCAGTACAGATCCGATCCCATGCAACGCCGACGCCGACTGCGGATCACCCCCACGCCGGTCCGTGGATCACCGTCTCCGGACGACCCAGGTCTGCCGGACGTCGCGCCGCGGCCCGAGCCCGAGCCGGAGCGCGCGCCGCCCGAGCCGAACGGGCCGGATCTGCCCGCCCCGGTGCCTCCGCGCGATCCCCGCGACTGCCTGGGTTCTTCCCTGGCCGAGCCGCACCTGTGGGCCGTCATGCGGGCCCAGATCGACGCCGATCGCCGGAGGACGGCCGCTTTCGCGGCTGCGCGCCGACCGAGCCGACCCCTGTTCGCCCCCGATTCACTCCTGTGACCGTCCTGTCGCCGGAGAATAAGCCCGTGCCGCTCACATCGGGCCGACTTGCCAGCGCAGCGCCGCCGGGTTTACTTCCCGCCGCCGCCCAAAACGGCGTCTATGGCCGCCCCGCAGCAGATTCGTAACCTCGCGATCATCGCCCACGTCGACCACGGCAAGACCACGCTGGTCGACGCACTACTCACTTCAGCAGGCGCGCTCGACCGCGGAGAAGGTCAGATCGAGCGCGCGATGGACAGCGGCGATCTCGAGAAAGAGCGCGGCATCACCATCACCAGCAAGCCGACCAGCGTCACCTACGGCGACGTGCGGATCAACCTCGTCGACACGCCCGGGCACGCCGACTTCGGCGGCGAGGTCGAGCGCGTGCTCAACATGGTCGACGCCGTCCTCGTGGTCGTCGACGCCTTCGAGGGGCCGATGCCGCAGACGCGGTTCGTCACCGAGAAGGCCGTCGCGCTGGGCCTCAAGATCCTCCTCGTCGTCAACAAGATCGACCGGCCCGGCGCCGAGCCGCACAAGACCGTCGACGCCACCTTCGACCTGCTCGCCGGCATCGGTGCGAGCGAAGAGCAGCTCGACTTCCCGGTCATCTTCTGCAGCGCGCGCGAGCGCTACGCGATGAGCGACCCCGCCGACGAGAAGGGTCCGATGTCGCGGATCCTCGACTTCATCGTCCAGTACGCCCCGCCGCCGGTGGTGCACGAGGGCGGCGCGGCGCTGTGGGTCTCCACCCTCGACTACGATCCGTTCCTCGGCTTCGTCGCCATCGGCCGCATTCGCAGCGGCCGGATCTCCGTCGGCGATCGTCTGGCCCAGCTGCGTCACCCGCCGCGGCCCGCCCACGGCGAGACCGCCGGTCCGCCCGTCGTCGCCGAGGTGTTCCGCGTGCGCCGCCTGCTCGGCTTCCAGGGCCTGCGTCGGTTCGAGCGCGAGTACGCCGAGGCGGGCGACCTGATCGCCATCGCCGGCATGGAGACCTTGCAGGTCGGCGACACGCTGACCACCGAGGAGCCCACCACGCGTCACGTGTTCCCGCGGCTCGACGTCGACCCGCCGACCATGACGATGCGCTTCCGCGTCAACGACGGCCCGTTCGCCGGGCGCGAGGGCAAGTGGGTCACCTCGCGCAAGCTCGCCGAGCGGCTCGAGCGCGAGGTCCGTTCCAACGTCGCCCTGCGCGTCAGCCCCGGCGAGACCGCCGAGGAGTTCGAGGTCGCCGGTCGCGGCGAGCTCCACCTCGGCGTCCTCATCGAGACCATGCGGCGCGAGGGCTACGAGCTGTGCGTCTCGCGGCCCAAGGTCATCCTCCGCCGCAACGAGAACGACGAGCTCGAGGAGCCCTACGAGAACCTGATCATCCAGTGCGATCAGGACTACAGCGGCTCGATCATCGAGAAGCTGAGCCAGCGCGGCGGCGAGCTGCGGGCCATGGACAGCGCCGGTCCCGGCCGCACCCGCCTCGAGATGCGCACCCCGACGCGCAGCCTGATCGGCTACCGCAGCGAGATGCTCACCGACACCCGCGGCACCGGCATCATGGCCGCCACCTTCGCCGGCTACGGCCCCTACCTCGGCCCCCGGAAGACCCGCCCGCGCGGCGTCCTCATCGTCATGGAGCCCGGCGAGACCTTCGCCTACTCCCTCGGTCGCCTGCAGGACCGCGGCGTGCTCTTCATCGGCGATCACGTCCAGGTCTACGCCGGCCAGATCCTCGGCGAGCACAGCCGCGAGAACGACCTCGTCGTCAATCCGTGCATCGCCAAGAAGTTCACCAACATCCGCAGCGCCGGCGCCGACGAGAAGATCTTCCTGACCCCTCCGCTCGAGCGCAGCCTCGAGCAGGCGCTCGCGTACATCGAGGATGACGAGCTGCTCGAGGTCACCCCGAAGAGCCTGCGCCTGCGCAAGCGCGACCTCGACCACAACCGCCGCAAGCGCGAGGCCAAGGCCGCCGCGGGCTGAGCCGACCTCGACCCCGCGCACGCGACGAAGCGCGACCCTCTTCCCACAGAGGGTCGCGCTTTTTCTTCGCCCCGCGAGCGACGAAGTCACCGCAGCGCAGCGCATGACAGAGTCCTTCCTTCGGAAGGCCGCTTTTTCCCGGACTGCGAGCGACGCCCGCAACGCCGGCCCGGCCGTTGTATCGTCCAGCGCAGATGTTCGCTTCGATCCCGGTCACGCCGCGCCGTCGCTCGCAAGGCGCGGGTCGAAGCCTGGTGCTCCTCCTCGTCCTGCTCGCGGCCTGCCGGCGCAGCGCCGAGACCGCGGCTCCCGCCAGCGTCGACGCCCCCCAGGACAAGCCGACGAGCGAGCTACGGCGGACCTACGACCTCCCGGCCGCCGACGCCCCCTGGACCGCGCAGGACTATCAAAGAGCCCGCGACGGCCTCGTCCGCCTCGAGCGCGAGCGCCCCGATCTGCTTCCGCGCCTCGACGGGCCCGACGCCGGATGGCTCCGAAAGCTCGTCGCCCTCGACGCCATCGACGCCGCCGTCCGCAATACCGCCAGCCCCGACGAGCTCACCGCGCTGCACCTGGCCCTCGCCGACATCCTGCAGCTCTACGCCGCCCGGGCGCTCACGCGCGGCGAATTCGGACCCGAGTACCTCGCCGTCGTCGCGGCCTTTTTTGAAGAGTCCGCCCTTCGCGTCGACCGACTCGCGAGCGACGACGCCTCTCGCCGCAGCTTCGTCGAGGCCCGCTTTCACCTCGCGCGGGGCGTCCACGACGTCCTCGCCAGCGCCCTCTCCCTCCCGGATACCATCGCTCCTGCCGCCGCGGTCGCCACCTTCGCTCCGCTCGGCGACCTCGTCGCTCCGTGGTTCCTCCCCGAGGAGCGCGACCGGATCCTCGACCTCGCCGATCGCCTCGCAGCCGTCGACGTCCCCGCCACCGAGCTCGCCGCGTTGCGCACCGCCTTCGCCCCCGATCGCGAGCCGCACCCGCGCGTCGACGCCCTCGCCGAGGAGCTCCGCGAGCACCTCGAGCAGCAGGAGGCCGTGCTCGCCGCGGTCGCGGCCGGGGCTCTCCAGCCGGTCGAGGTCGGGCGCGAGGGCTCGCAGGTCCGCTGGGCCTTCCCCGACGTGGGCTTCTCCGCCGTCTTCCCCCGGCGGCCCAACGCGCAGCGCCAGAGCTTCATCACTGTCGACGGCGTCGCCATGACCACCCGCATGCTCGCGCTCAAGCAGCCCGGCGACGTCTCGCGGCTCGTCACGTGCAGCGCGAGGGCCAGGCCTGTCGCCGGCCGCACGCCCGCCGACGAGCTGCGCGGCATCGCCGACACCATGCGCCTCCAGGACGTGCGTGCGATCGAGGTCGAGGGCACCGCCGGCCTCGAGGGCACGCTCACCACCGACAAGGCCCACGGCCTCGTCCGCGCGGTCACCGTCGCCGACGCCACCTGCGTGATCGTCGGCGAGGTCCCGCGCGCAGGCCCGCGAGCGCGCCGAAGAGCTGCGCCGCTTCGTCGACTCGTTCCGCCCCGGTCCCGCCAGCGGCCGCTGACCGGCCGCCCCGCGAGCGCGCCGAAGAGCCGCGCCGCTTCGTCGACTCGTTCCGCCCCGGCCCTGCCAGCGGTCGCTGAACGATCCCGCCCGCTCCTTCGCGGATCTTCCTGGAAGACATGCCCGATGGAGCATGTCCATGAGACCATGTTCGATAGCACATGCTCGCCGTCGCGGCGCTGCCACGGTCGAGCCATGCGATGAAGCGTCACCGTCTCTCGTTCGAGCCTCACCGCGGGCCTCGCGTGGGACGCCTGCGTATGGCGGCCCTCCAGAGCCCTGCGCCATTCGCGCCGTTTCACATTTAATTTTGACAGCACAGTCAAGAACGCTTAGCTTTCCATGCATGCCCCGGCCACGCGAGTTCGACCGAGACGAGGCCATCGAGCGGGCCATGTCCGTGTTCTGGGAGCACGGCTACGACGGCACCTCGACCGAGCAGCTCCTGCAGGCCATGGGGATCGGGCGTCAGAGCATGTACGCCGCCTTCGGCGACAAGCACGGCCTCTACCTCGCCGCGCTGGAGCGCTACCAGGCGCGTCAGGGCGCCGACCTGCTGGAGCGGCTGCGGGCCGTCGCCTCGCCGCTGGGCGCCATCGAGGACATCCTGCTCGGCGTGGCCGGAGACACCGCCGAGGGCCGCGCGCGCGGCTGCTTCGGCATCCAGTCGATCATCGAGATGGCCCGGCGCGACCCCGAGGTCGTGACCCTGGCGCGCAGCGCCACTGCCCTGTGCGAGGCCGCCTTCGAGCGCATGGTCGCCGAGGCCAAGCGCCGCGGCGAGGTCGGCGCGCACGTCGACGAGCGCAGCGCCGGCCGCTTCCTCCTCTCCACCCTGCAGGGCCTGCGGGTCAGCGCCCGCACCGGCGCCGCCCCGAGGCTCTGCGGGCCGTCGCCGGCTTCGCCATCGCCGCTCTCCGGACCGCACCGCCCTCCATCAGTTCTTGACTCCATAGTCCATAACATCTCGCTCGTGACAGCCCGCGACGCACCGCATCAGCGGCCGTCGTCGACTGCATCGCCCACAACCCACCTGCTCGTGACGGCTCGCGACGCACCGCATCAGCGGCCGCCGTCGACTGCATCGTCCACAACCGTTCGTGACAGTCGGCGACGCACCGCCCGGGGCGGCCCTCGTCGACAGGAGTGATTCGTCATGTCTCTCGATCAGTACTACCTGCTCGGCCGCTCCGGCCTGCGCGTCAGCCCGTTCGCCCTCGGCACCTTGACCTTCGGCACCGACGGCCCGTACGGCGCCTGGGGCTCGAGCAAGCAGGCCGCGCGCGCCGTGTTCGATCGCTACGTCGCCGCCGGCGGCAACTTCATCGACACCGCCGACCTCTACACCCGCGGCACCAGCGAGTCGCTGCTCGGCGAGTTCATCGCCGACGGCCACCGCGATCGCCTCGTGCTCACCAGCAAGTACAGCTACAACCTCGCCGAGCGCGACCCCAACGCCGGCGGCAACGGGCGCAAGAACATGATCCGCGCCCTCGAGGCCTCGCTCAAGCGCCTGCGGACCGACTACCTCGATCTCTACTTGCTTCACACCTGGGACCGGATCACCCCCGCCGAGGAGGTCGTGCGCGCCTTCGACGACCTCGTGCGCGCCGGCAAGATCCGCTACGCCGGCCTGTCCGACGTCCCGGCCTGGTACGCCGCGCGAGCCCAGACCTACGCCGAGGCCCACGCCCTCGCGCCGATCGTCAACTTGCAGCTGCAGTACTCGCTGGTCGAGCGCGGCATCGAGGCCGAGTTCACCTCGCTCGCCACCAACCTCGGCATGGGCATCACCGCCTGGAGTCCGCTCGCCAGCGGCCTCCTGTCGGGCAAGTACCGCCCCAACAGCGACGGCGGCGGCGGCGGCCGGCTCGACACCGGCACCGGCAAGTCGCTCAGCCTGTTCACCGAGCGCAACTGGCAGATCGTCGGCGCGCTCGAGGCCGTCGCCGGCGAGCTCGGGCGCAGCATGGCCCAGGTCGCGCTGCAGTGGGTGCTCACGCGTCCGGGCGTCACTTCCGTGATCCTCGGCGCCACGCGGCCGGAGCAGCTCGAGGACAACCTCGGCGCGCTCGACCTCCAGATCCCGCCCGAGCTCCTGCGCCGTCTCGACGAGGCCAGCGCGCCGCCCGTCACCACCCCGTACGCCATGTTCGGCGACCGCTACCAGGCCGCAGTGCACGGCGCCGCAGTCAGCGATCGCCCGCCCGCCTTCGCCCCGCTCGTCCGCGTCAGCCTCGGCTGAATCATGCATGTCGGACGAAGTGGGCGGATCGCCGCGGAAGTCGATTTCCGCGGCGCACGGCCCTCGTCAGCGACCCGTGCGAGTCGCCCGACCACCACCAATCGCACCGCCTCGCGGCGCTTCCAATCGACGCGCGGATTCGTCGCGCCCCGCGGCGACGTGGTACCTCTCGTCGCCATGGGATTCTTCGACAAGGCCAAGCAGTTCCTCGGCGGCAAGAACATGGCGAGCGTCGCCATCACGGTCATCGAGCGTCAACCGGCGGAGACCGCCACCTTCCCGGTCACCGACTCCGTCCTCAAGGGCACCATGGTGATCACCGCGCAGCAGGAGTGCACCTTGCTGGCGACCAAGTACGAGGTGTGGCTGTACATCAAGAAGGACGACATCGACTCGCCGAACCTGGCCCGCGCCGAGAAGGATCCCGATCCGAACGTCAGCTACTCGGACAGCTGCCTCAAGATGCCTTGCGACCTCAAGCCCGGGCAGGTCATCACCCAGCCGTGGATGGTGAGCGAGGTCGACCTCGCCGGCATCCTCGCGCGCAACGGCTTCCCCGACCCGAACGCCGCCACCCGTGATCCGCGGGTGCGGCTCGTCGTCAAATGCATCGCCGACGTCAAGGGCTCGCCCTTCGATCCGAGCGCAGAGGTCACCGTCCGCCTCGCGCCGACCTGAATCGCGCGCGCCGGGAAAGCGGCCGTGCGCGCCCCTGCGCGCCGGCCCGTGGCACATTCGCCGGCACGATGAACATCGACCTCGCCAATCTTGTCCGTCGCCGCGCTCATGAGTCAGGGCGTCGCCACAGCCGGCTGCACGATCAACCTCGGCGGTCTCTCCGACACCAACATCGGCCCCGAGACGACCACGACCGAGAGCACCGCCGGCACCACGGACGACACGACCAGCACCGGCACGGCAGGCGAGACCACCGACGCCACCGGCACCGGCACCGACACCGGCACCAGCGCGCCGACGACCACCGAGGCCCCCACCAGCACGACCGAGGCCACCGCGGGCACCACCGAGGCCACCGCGAGCACCACCGGCGACGGCTTCGTCTGCAGCGACGGCACCGCGCTCGAGAACCCCGCGTGGGTCTGCGACGAGAACCCCGACTGTCCCGACGGCTCCGACGAGGTCAGCGGCTGCGGCCTCGAGGCCTTCACCTGCACCGACAAGAAGGAGATCCCCGCGACCTGGGCCTGCGACGAGGTCCCCGACTGCCTCGACAACTCGGACGAGGTCACCGGCTGCGGCCTCGAGGCCTTCGTCTGCACCAACGGCACCGAGATCCCGGCGACCTGGAAGTGCGACATGGCCGAGGACTGCCCCGACGGCGCCGACGAGGCCGACTGCTGAGATGACCGCAGGGACATGTGCCATCGCGCATGTTCTGCGGTACATGTTCGACGGTACAGGTCACCGGTGCGTCGACGAGCGGCGAGCGCGAGCCACGGGGCCGCGGCCGCGCCCGCCGCTCGGCCGCGGCCGCGAGATCGGCCCGCCGGCCTCGCCGGCCGATCGCGCCGACGTCGCCGCGCCGATCACGATCGACCGGGGCGCGCCACGTCGCGGATCGATCGCGCCCACGCCTCGAGCTCGCCGAGCGTGGCCTCGACGCCCGCGCCGGCGTCGCGCCGCAGGCGGGCCTCGAGCTGCTCGCGGGCGCGGCGGAGCATGCTCTTCGCGGTCCCCTGCGGCACCCCGAGCACGTTCGCCAGCTCTGCGGTCGTCAGGCCCTCCCAGTAGTGCAGCTCGAGCGCGACCTGCAGCTCGACGGGGATCGCCCGCAGGCCCCGCAGCAGCGCCGCCTGCTCCTTGCGACGCGCGAACGCTCCGCTCGGCGACGTGCCCAGATCGGCCACCGACACGCTGCCGAAGTCGAGCGCCTCGCGGGTGCGCCGGCGGGCGCCGAGGTAGTGGTACAGCTCGTTGCGCGCCACCGTGAACACGTAAGCGCGGAAGCTGGCCGCCTCGCGGATCGCCTGCCTGCTGCGGACCAGCGCGAGGAAGGTGCGCTGGATCAGATCGTCGACCTCGTCGTCGACCTTGTGGGCGAAGAAGCGGTGCAGCGCCTCGAAGTAGCGGCGCAGCAGCGCGTCGCCGGCCCGCACGTCGCCCGCGCGCCACGCCTCCAACAGCTCGATGTCGGCCTCCACTCGACGAACCTACCACTGCCTCGCGCCCCGCCGCTGGCAGGGCGCCCGACCTCCGAGCGCGCCCCCTCGCCGTCCGACCGCTCAGCGGTTCGGCGCGATTTTGCCGGGAGCGGGCGTCAGCGTGCCCCCGATCTTCGTCTTCGACGCGCTCGCGGTCTGGCGCGCCTTCACCAGCTTCGCCGGCTCGCCGCTCGCCTCCGCCCGCAGCGTGTACTGGTGCGCGTTCGTGCCCCACTTCTCGTTGTTGAGGTGGATCAGCGGGTACGTCCCCTCCATCCCGGTGAAGGTCTTCTTGAAGGACGTGGGCCCGTCCTTGTTGAGCCGCACCTGCTGATAGTGGACGTCGTCGCCGTTCTCGTCGACGAAGCAGATCTTCACGATCAGGTCGTTCTTCGCCTTGCCGTCGGTGCGGCGGAGGTCGATCTCGTAGCTGCCCGTGATCACCGGCTCGCCGACGAACTGCCGCTCGGTCGAGACCGCGCCCGTCTGCGTGCGGTCGTTGGGCAAGGCGCGCGGGCCGATGGTCCAGCTGCTCTCGCCGGCGTTCCACTCGCCATGGATCTGCTCGGCCCTGTCGGCATACGCGAGCACGTCCTCGATGCATTGATTGGCGGCGGCGAGGTCGTCGGTGTTGAGCTGCTTGCACACCAGCTTGGCCACCGGCGCGAAGAAAGTCTGCAGCTTGCCGGTCGCCTTGACCCATGTCGACTGGCAGCTGCTGGCCGCGTGCGAGGTGGCCGGGAGGGCGGCGAACACGGAGGCGGTGGCGACGACGACGAACATCTTGCGGAACATGACGGTGCTCTCTCTTTCAGGTCTCGGAGGGTGACGGGCGCTCGCGGCGGAGCGACGGCGTCGGTCGTCCCAGGAGAGTCGGCGCCCGCGAGTTCGGATCACGAAATCTGCACGCGCACCTCCGCTCGGCCCGCCGCGCGAGGATGCGCGGCGCCTCGCCGCCTCGACGCGGCCCGCGGGCATCGGGCACAGTCGAGTCGTTTTCTGCCGATGTCGCCGCCCGATCCATCGAGTCACTCGCAGCTCGCGGCCCGCTTCGACGCCGCCCGCGAGGGGCCGCCGCCCGTCGAGGCCGAGCGCATGCTCGCCGACCTCGGCGCGCGCCTGTTCGGCCTCACCGCCGCCCCGCCGCGCCTCGGTCGCTTCGTCATCGAGCGTCGCCTCGGCGCCGGCGGCATGGGCATCGTCTACGTCGCGCACGACGCCGAGCTCGAGCGCAAGGTCGCGGTCAAGCTGCTGCGCCTGCACGGGCCCGATCGCGACGGGCGCGGCGCAGCGCGGCTGCTCCGCGAGGCGCGAGCCCTGGCCCGCGTCGATCATCCGCACGTCGTCGCGGTCCACGAGGTCGGCGATCACGACGGCGCCGTGTTCCTCGCCATGGAGCTGATCGAGGGCGTCACGTTCGCCGAGTGGCAGCGCGGCCGCGGCTGGCGGGAGGTCGTCGAGGTCTATCTGCAGGCCGGCCGCGGCCTCGCGGCGGCCCACGCGGCCGGCGTCGTCCACCGCGACTTCAAGCCGACCAACGTGATCGTGGGCGCCGACGATCGCGGGCGGCCGCGGGCGCGCGTCGTCGACTTCGGCCTCGCGCGCGCCGGCGACGAGGACGGCGTCGACCTCGACGTCACCGACGCCGCTCCACCCACGGAGGGCACCACCCTCGACGAGGCGCCGAACGACCGCCTCACGGCCACCGGGACGCTGCTGGGGACGCCGGCCTACATGGCCCCGGAGCAGCTGGCGGGGCGCCGCGCCGACGCCCGCAGCGATCAATTCAGCTTCGCGCTCGCGCTGTACGAGGGGGTGTTCGGCCAGCGAGCGTTCGCTGGCGACGACCTCGACGACCTGCGCGCGGCCGTGCTGGCCGGGCGTCGGCGGCCGCTCGCGGGCGCCCGCAGCGGCCCGCGCTGGCTCCTCCGCGTCCTCGACCGTGCGCTGGCCCTCGCGCCGGCGCGCCGCTACCCGTCGATGCCGGCCCTGCTCGCGGAACTCGAGCGCGGGCTGTCGCGGCGCCGTCGCGTCGGCTTGACCTTCGGCGCGCTGGCGCTGGGGATCGGCGGCGCGTTCGCGGGCACCTGGGCCGCCAGCCCCTCGCTGTGCTCGCGCGGGGGCGACGTGATGGCGGAGGTCTGGCACGACGACGCGCGCCGCGGCCCGCGACGCCTTCGCCCAGGTCGATCGCCCGTACGCCGCCCACGCATGGGCCCAGGCCGAGGCCCGGCTCGCGGCCCACGTCGACGCGTGGGTGGCCGCCTACTCCGAGATCTGCGCCGCCACTCACGTCCGCGGTGAGCAGTCGAGCGAGGCCCTCGATCACCGCATGCGCTGCCTCGAGCGGCGGCGCGACGAGCTCGCCGCACTGCTCGCCGTGTTCGCCGACGCCGACGAGCGCACCGTGCTGCACGCGCTCGAGGCGAGCGAAGCGCTGACGCCGGCGGCCGCCTGTGTCGACCTCGACGCCGCCCGGGATGCGCACGGCGAGCCCGACGAGCCGCGCCTGCGCGAGCCGGTCGCCCGCCTCCGCGCCGACCTCGATCGCGCCCGCGCCCTGCGCCTGGCCGGCCACTACGACGACGCCCTGGCGCTCGCGCGCGTCGCCCACGACGAGGCCGTGCGCCTCGGCCATGTGCCCGCGCGCGCCGAGACCGGCCTGCTGCTCGGCTCGCTCCTCGGCCTGCGCGGCGGCGTCGACGAGGCGACCGCCGCCCTCGAGCAGGCCTTCCTCGACGGGCTCGCCGGCGACCAAGCCGAGGTCGCCGCGTGGGCGGCCATCTCGGCCGCGCACGTGGTCGGCTTCCTCGCCCACCGCGGCGCCGAAGGCCGGCGCTGGGGCGCGCTCGCCGAAGCCCTGCTCCCCCGCATCGACGGCGACCCGCGGGCCGCAGCCTCGCTCTACGCCAATCTCGGCAACATCGCCGTCGCCGAGGGCGCGCTCGACGAGGCCCGCGCCCGCTTCGAGGCCGCCCTCGACATCGCCGAGTCGAGCCTCGGCCGCGATCACGTGCTCGTCGCCAACACCGCCGCCAACCTCGCCGCGGTGCTGCGCCGCAGCGGCGACTACCCGGGAGCCCTCGCGCTCTACGCCCGCGTCCGCGAGACGCTCGCCGCCCGCCTCGGCACCAGCCACCCGGGCTTCGCCACCCTCGTCAACAACCACGGCGCGCTGCTGCAGGTCATGGGCGACCTCGAGGGCGCCGCCCGCAGCTACCGCGAGGTGCTCGCCCTCGCCGACGGCGCGCTGTCGCCGACCAGCCCGACCCTCGGCCACGCCCATAACAACCTCGCCGAGGTCCTGCTCGCGCGCGGCGACCCGGCCGCCGCCGTCCCCCACGTGCGCGCGGCGATCGACACCTGGTCGGCCGCGCACGGCCCGCGCCACCCGCTGGTCGGCCAGGCCCAGCTGGCGCTGGGTCGGCTGCACGTCGAGCTCGCCGAGCCCGACGCCGCCCTACAGGCGCTCCAGACGGCGCTCGAGCTCCTGCGGGACGCCGGGGCCGCGCCCGCCACGATCGCCGCGGCCCAGTTCGAACTGGCGCGGGCGCTCGCGCTGGCTCACCCCGACGACCTCGGCGAGGCGATCGCCGCCGCCCAGGCCGCCGCCGCCGCGCTCGACCCCGGCGAGACCCGCGACGCCGTGCTCGCGTGGCTGAGCCAGCGCGCGGGCCCGTGAGACATGTGTATGTCCCATGGAACATGCTCTCCAGGGCATGTTCTTTCCAGACTTCCCAAAAGACATGCCCTTTTCGACATGCCCTATCGATCACTCCGTGTCCGGCGCGCCGACGAGCCGCCGCACCTCGGCGACGTCGGAGAACGGCCGCGTCTGCCCGCGCGCCGTCTGCCCCTCCTCGTGCCCCTTGCCCGCGACCACCACCACGTCGCCGGCCTTGGCCGCCGCGATCGCCTCCGCGATCGCCTGCCCGCGGTCGAGCACGATCGACCAGCCCGCGCGGCCGCCCTGCAGCCCTTCCACCACTGCGGCCGCGATCGCCTCCGGCGCCTCGTCGCGCGGGTTGTCGCTCGTCACCAGGGCCACGTCGGCCAGCGCGCCGACGGCCGCGCCCATCGGCGCGCGCTTCTCCGGCGTCGCGTTGCCGCCCGCGCCGAACACCACGAACACCCGGCCCCGCGGCCCCGCGAGCCGCCGCGCCGTCGCGCACGTGTGCGTCAGCGCGTCGGGCGAGTGCGCATAGTCGACCGCGATCGTCGGCCGGCCGGATCCGTGGGCCAGCACTTCGAAGCGCCCCGGCACGATCGGGCACCCGGCGATCCCGCGCGCCACCGCCTCGCCCGACAGCCCGGCCGCGAGCCCCGCGAGCGCGGCCGCCAGCGCGTTCTCGGCGAACACCTCGCCCACCATCCTGGTGAAGAGCGCCCCGCCGAGCGCCTCCGCGGCCGGTGACGGGCGCAGCACCACCCGCGTCCCCGTCGCCTCGACCTCGATCGCCTCGGCCTCGAGATCCGCCGCGCGCAGCCGCGGCCCGCGACCCGGCGCCGCGAACCACCGCCGCTCCACGTCGGCGGGGATCGCCTGGTCGACGAACAGCGCGTGCTTGTCGGCCGCGTTGAGCACCGCCACGCGCCCGGGTCCCAGGTGCATGAACAGCTGGGCCTTGGCCGCCAGGTAGTGCTCCCAGCTGCCGTGCGTGCCGAAGTGATCGACCGACAGGTTGGTGAACACCCCGAGGTCGAACCGCCAGCTGCGCGCGTAGCCCTGCGCCAGCGCGTGGCTGGTCGTCTCGATCACCGCGTGCCTGGCCCCGCGCTCGTGCGCCCGCGCCAGAGTGGCCACGAAGTCGGTGAACCGCTTGCCGCGCGGCCACGCCTCGTCGTCGAACGCGACCCCGAGCGTCGACACCCGCAGCACCGACAGCCCGGCCGCTCGCACCGCCGCCGCCAGCATCCACGTCGTCGACGTCTTGCCGTTGGTGCCGGTGACGCCGAACGAGAACATCGACTCCGCCCACGGAGCCGCCGCCGGCACTGGCCGCGAGACGCTCGTCACCCGGCGAGCATAACCTGCCCCGCCGACGCTCGTCTCGCGCGCGACGCTGCGAGCGCGCACTGCGGTGGCTCCGCGGTCCACGCTCGCCGCAACCGCGCCCCGCTCCCGCCCGCGCCTCTCGTTCCGCTCGCCACGCTCTTCTGGCTCGCGCGAGCCCGTCCGCGAGCAGGTCCTCGCCTCGAACGCCCGCGCCCGCCCGCGGGCACCGGCGCCGGCGCCGTCACGGCCTCGCGCCGGCGCGCTGCGGCGAAAAGACATGCCCCTTCACACATGACCTTTCGCGCACGTCCTTTCGCACATGTCCCGGCGGACATGCCCACCCGAACATGCTCAATCAGGCAGGCCGCGACAGGCCGCCAGCAGCGCCACGATCGCCGCGCGGTCCTTCTCCCCGCGGCGCGCCCCGGGCAGCTCCGTCCCGCTGGCGACGTCGAGCCCCGCCGGGCGAACCTGCGCGATCGCCTCGGCCGCGTTGGCCGGCGTGATCCCGCCGGCCAGCCACACCTCGAGCCCCGCGAGCTGCTGCACCGCCGTCGCCGCCCACGCCCAGTCGGTCGTCTGGCCCGCCCCGCCGTAGCCGGGCACCGCCGCGTCGAGCAGCGCCCGGGCCGGCCGGGGCGTCGGCGGCAGCAGCTCGGCCAGGGCAGGCGTGCCGCGGACCACCCACAGATACGGCAGCCCGTAGCCCGTCACCTCTTCGGCCCCGACGATCTGCACGAGGTCGAGCGCCAGCGTCTCGGCCGCGCGGCGGACCTCCTCGGCCGACGGCTCGACGAACACCCCCACGCGCTCGAGCGAGCGCGGCGGGTCGACCGCGCGCAGCAGCGCCCCCGCCTCGGTCAGCGACAGCCCGCGTCGCGACCCGCTCCACAGGTTGATCCCCACTGCGTCGACCCCCAGCTCGACGCAGGCCGCCAGGTCCTCGGCGCGGGTCACCCCGCACACCTTGAGCTTCACCGCCATGCGGACCTGTCCTTCTCACCCTGTCCGGAAGAACATGCCCCCGAAGCCAGGCGCCACGCGACCCCGCCGTCGGTCGCCGGGGCACCGGATCTGGACGCCAGCCTCACAGCGCCATCACCAGGTCGCGCAGCGCCTCGCCCGGTTGGTCGGCCGTCATGAAGTAGCTGCCGATCAGCAGCGCGTCGGCCCCCGAGTCGCGCAGGCGGAGCGCGTCGTCGATCGTCCGGACCCCGCTCTCGGCCACGTACGTAAAGCTCTTGGGCACGTACTTGCGCAGCTTGGCCGCGCGGTCGGGGTCGAGCTCGAACGTCTGCAGGTCGCGCGAGTTGACCCCGATGAGCTTCGCCCCGGCTGCCATGGCGCGATCGATCTCCGCCTCGTCGCGGGTCTCGCACAGCACCTGCATCTCGAGCGTGTGGGAGAACTCGATCAGGTTGCGCAGCTGCGGCGCCGGCAGGGCCGCGACGATCAGCAGCACGCAGTCGGCCCCGACCCGCTTGGCCTCGACGATCTGCGTCTTCTCGAGGATGAAGTCCTTGGCCAGGAGCGGCAGCGCCACGCTCTGGCGCACGGTCCGGAGGTCTTCGAGCGAGCCCTGGAAGTGCCGGTCGCACAGCACGCTCATGCAGGTCGCGCCGCCGGCCGCGTAGAGCATCGCGATCTGGCGCGCATCGGCGCCTTCGCGCAGCACGCCGGCGCTGGGCGACGCGCGCTTGAACTCGGCGATGATCCCCGGGCGCGGGCCCTCGCGCAGCGCGCCGATGAAGTCGCGCGGGCGCGGCAGGCGGGCGCCGAGCTCGATCAGCTCGCGGTCGGTCAGCGCTCCCGAGCGGGTCGCCCGGGGGGCGGCGAGCTCGGCCCGCTTGGCGGCCAGGATCTTGTCGAGGTACGTGCTGCCTTTGTCGCTCATGTCCTGCCCTCAGGGTAGCGCAGCGCGGCTGGCGGCGACGAGCCGGTCGAGCACCGCCGCGGCCCGGCCGTCTTCGAGCGCGGCGCCGATCGCCCGCGCCTTGGCCGGCAGCGTCTCGATGCCGTCGTCGCCGGCCGCCAGCAGGGCCAGCGCCCCGCTGTACTGTACACTTGTACGGTAGGCCCCCGGCTCGCCGGCCAGGAGGGCCCGCAGCGCGCTCGCGTTGCCGGCCGCGTCGTCGCCGGCGATCGCCGCGATCGGCACCTCCGGCAGCTCGGCGTCGCCCGGGCGCAGCGTGTACGTGCGCAGCGCGCCGCGGTGCCACTCGGCCACCGTGCTCGGCCCCTCGGGGCTGAGGTCGTCGATCCCGGGCCGGTCCGCGCCGGCGAAGAAGCCGTGAACCACGAACACGCGCTCGCTGCCGAGGGCGCCCAGGGCCGCCGCCATCGCCTCGACCTTGCCCGGGTCGAACACGCCGATCACCTGCCGGCGCACCCCCGCCGGGTTGCACATCGGCCCGACCAGGTTGAACAGGGTGCGCAGCCCCAGCGCCTTGCGCGGGGCGGCCGCGTGGCGCATCGCCGGGTGCAGGCTGGGCGCGAACATGAAGCCGACGCCGACCTCGTCGACGCACTGGCCGACGCGCTCGGGCGGCGCGGTGATGTCGACCCCGAGCGCGGCCAGCACGTCGGCCGAGCCGCACGGGCTCGAGATCCCGCGGTTGCCGTGCTTGGCCACCCGCGCCCCGCAGGCCGCCGCCGCGATCGCCACCGCCGTCGACACGTTGCGCCGGGCCACCCCGCTGCCGCCGGTCCCGCAGGTGTCGATCGCCCCGCTCTCGCGCAGCGGCACCGGCACCACCGCCTCTCGCATCGCCCGCACCGCGCCCGCGATAACCGGCGCCGTCTCGCCGCGGATCGCCAGCGCCACCAGGAGCCCGCCGATCTGCGCCGGGTCGGCCGCGCCGGCCACGATCTCGCGGAAGATCGCCAGCGCCTCGCCCTCCTCGATCGCCTCGCCGCGGACCAGCCGGCCCAGCCCGCGCCGCAGCGCCTCGTCGGCTGTCCCTTCGGTCATGTCGTCACCGCCATGTTCGAAGAGACATGCATCTCGAGGAAGGTGCGCAGCATCGCGTGGCCGTGCTCGCTGAGCACCGACTCCGGGTGGAACTGGACCCCGTGCAGCGGCCGCGTCGCGTGGCGCACGCCCATCAGCTCGCCGGCGTCGGTGCGCGCGTTGGGGATCAGCGAGGCCGGCAGCGTGCTCTCGACCGCGATCAGGCTGTGGTAGCGCGTGGCCATGAACGGCGACGGCAGCCCGGCGAACACCCCGGTGGCGTCGTGCAGCATCGGCGACAGCTTGCCGTGCATGATGCGCCCGGCCCGCTCGACCCGCGCGCCCAGCACCTCGCACAGCGTCTGGTGGCCGAGGCACACCCCGAGCACCGGGATCGCCGGCGCGTCGGCCTCGGCCAGCCGGCGGCACAGGTCCTGGCACACCCCGCTGTCCGCCGGCGTACCTGGCCCCGGGGACAGGACGATGTGGCTCGGCGCGTCGGCCAGCACCTGCTCGAGCTTGACGGCGTCGTTGCGGTGGACGTCGACCACCGCGCCGAGCTGCAGCAGGTACTGCACCAGGTTGAAGGTGAACGAGTCGTAGTTGTCGATCACCAGCACGCGGCAGCCCGGCCGCGCCGCGCCGGCGGGCCGCAGGCGCTGGCCGCCCGGCAGCGGCGGGGCGGCCGCGTCGACGGCCGTGACCGCGGGGTTGTCGTTCGCGCTCACGCTGCACCTCCTTCGGCCGCCGCCGCGATCGCGCGCAGCACCGCGCTCGCCTTGACGTGGCACTCGTTGTCCTCGCCCTCCGGCGACGAGTCGTACACGACCCCCGCGCCGGCCTGGACCCGGAACTCGTCGCCCACAGCGACCAGCGAGCGGATGCAGATGGCGAAGTCGGCCCCGCCGTCGTAGCCGAGGTAGCCGACCGCGCCGCCGTACCAGCCGCGCGGGGCCGGCTCGAGCGCGTCGATGATCTGCAGCGCGCGGATCTTCGGCGCCCCGCTCAGCGTCCCGGCCGGGAACGTCGCGCGCAGGGCGTCGAGCGCCGTCAGCTCCGGCCGCAGCTCGCCCTGCACCTCGCTGACGATGTGCATCACCCGGCTGTAGCGCTCGATCGAGAACGACTCCGACACCCGCACGCTGCCGGCCACGCTGACGCGGCCGAGGTCGTTGCGCCCGAGGTCGACCAACATGAGGTGCTCGGCGCGCTCCTTCGGATCCGCCAACAGCTCGCTGGCCAGCGCCTCGTCCTCGACCGCATCGACGCCGCGCCGCCGCGTGCCCGCGATCGGCCGCACCGTCACGCGCAGGCCGGACTGCGGGGCCACCTCGCTGCTCGAGGCCCCCGTCACCGCCGGCGCCAGCGCGTCGCGGTCGCAGCGGACCAGCACCTCGGGCGACGCGCCCGTCAGCGCCGCCGCCGGCAGGTCGAACAGGTACATGTAGGGCGCCGGGTTGCCGACCCGCAGCATGCGATAGACGTCGAGCAGGTCGACCCCGTCGCGCCGGCTCACGAACCGCTGCGACAGCACGACCTGGAAGATGTCGCCGGCCATGATGTGCTCGCGCGCGGCCGCGATCGACGCCCGATACTTCTCGCGCGACCACGGCGCCGCCACCTCGGTCGCCGGCGGCGCGACGTCGGGCACGCGCCGCGGCCCCAGCACCGAGGGCCCGTGCAGCGCCCGCGCCACCGCGTCGACGCGGGCCCGCGCGGCCGCCTCCGCCGCCTCCGCCCCGCCCTCGCTCTCGGCGCACGCGGTCGCCAGCACGCGCACGCGGTTCGAGAAGTTGTCGAACACCACCAGCGTGTCGCTCGCCACCAGCTCGACCGCCGGCAGATCGCTCGACATGACCGAAAGGCCAGGTACGGCCGGGATCGGGTCGAACACCCGCGCCGCGTCGTGGCCCCACACGCCGACCAGGCCGCCCCAGAAGCGCGGCAGATCGGGCCGCGGAGGGCTCTCGTAGGCCCGCTGCAGCGCGGCGATCCCCGCCAGCCCGCGGCTCTTGTTCTCGACCCCGGGCGGCAACGAGAAGCCCGGCCCCGGGGTGATCGTCACGTCGAGGTCGTAGCCGTTCCACACCCCGCGCACGTGGGCCCGCGCGCCGACGCCGACCACGCTGTAGCGGGCCCACCGCTCGCCGGCCCCGCCCGCGCTCTCGAGCAGGAAGCTGACGCCGGGCAGGTCGGGCGGCCCCGAGCCGCCGCCGCGCGCGTAGGCCCGCAAGCGGGCGTAGACCTCGACGGGGGTGATGCCGTCGCACAGCAGCTCGCGCCACACCGGCACCAGCCGCGGCGACGCCGGCTCAATCAAAGGCGGGCCCGCGATCATGCCGTCAAGGATACACCGCGTCGGCCGACGCGATCGACGGCGCAGATCGAGCTCCGAGGTAGGACACGCGTCCGCCCCGGCGGGGACGCGCCGCGCGGCCGCGCATCGGAGCCTGTCCGATCGCGCAGCCGCCGAGGTCCGCCCGCGCCGACGCTAGCGGCGCCGGCGGCCCGCGCCGGAGTCGGTGTCGACCACCCGGACGTCGCCGAGCGTGTACCCCGCGGACACCGTCGTCGCGGTGTCGAAGCGGACGCTGCCCGACACCACCGCGGTGCCGGTGGCGTCGACGAAGGCGTAGTTGACGATCAGGCTGTTGTCGGTCGCCGTGCCGACGGCCTGATTCACGACGTAGCCGGCCTCGGCCTTGGCGCGGATGTCGACCTTGGCCACGTTGTCGACCACCTGGACCCGCGAGTTGTTGACCGCCTGCCGCCACACCCGCTCGAAGGTGTCGTCGGCCGGGTCGAGCAGGGTCACGGTGCCGGTGCTGGCCGTCGGATCGGTGATCTGGCGGGCCGTCTTGGTCACCGTCGCCGGCACGTCGGGGCTCGGGTTGCCGACCAGCTTGATGGTGAGGGCGCCGACGTTCGCGCCGCCGACGTTGAGGAAGGACATCTTGAACTTGGTCTGCTCCTCGGGATCGCTCGAGCTCTCGTCCTCCCACACGATCGTCGTCCCGGTCAGCGCGGTCGTGAACGACGCGTTCAGGTCGATGTCGAGGTTGGCCACGGGCCCCGCCGCGACCCCCGTCTTCAGGACCAGATCTCGCTTCATCTTCGGTGTCGGCATTGCCTTCTGTCCCCGGGCCCATCACGCCCGGTCCCCAGCCGAATGAGCGTAGCCCGACCCCCTCATGGATCAGTCACAGGTACATACGAACACGTTACATCGCACGCGCGCGTCGGCGCGCCGGCCAGGATCGCTCGCGCGGGTGCGCCCGCCGGCGACGATGTAAGGAGACTCTTCGGACATGTCTGCATGAGCATGTCCAAACAATCATCGAGAGGACCCGGGCGCGGCCGCGTCGGCTCAGCGCTCGACGTGGGCCAGCAGCCAGGCGTCGACCCGCGAGACCTCCGCGTCGGCGTGATCGCCGGCGTAGTCGGTCCGCGCCTCCGACGCCAGCTTCAGCGCCCGCGGACGGTCGCGGGCCACCACCGCGCGCGCGAGCGCGAACCGCAGCTCGCCCAGGTCGACGGGTCGCACGTCCTTGCGGGTGCGGATCGCCAGCGCCCGCTCGAGCAGCGGCCGCGCCTCGTCGAGGCGCCCGAGCTCGACCAGCGCCACGCCGAGGCCGTGCAACGGGTACGCGAGCTCGGCGTCGTCCGGCCCGAAGATCGCCTGGCCGCGGCGCAGCGCCTCCTCGAAGATCGGCGCCGCCGCGGCGAAGTCCTCGCGCATGTGGTGGCAGATCGCCAGGTTGTAGAGCGTGTCGATCAGGTCGCGGTCGGACCCGGGCAAGCGCCGCAGCGCCGCGACCGCCTGCTCGTAGAACCCGCTCGCCCGCTCGTACTGCTCCACGTCGAGCAGCGCGTTGCCGAGGTTCATCCGCGAGGTCGCGCTCTCCGGGTGGTCCGGCCCGAGCGTGCGCACCCGGATGTCGAGCGCCCGCTCGAGCGCCGCGATCGCCTGCTCGGCGCGGCCGGCTCGCCACTCCAGCACGCCGATGTTGTTGAGCACCGACGCGACGTCCGGGTGGTCGGGCCCGAGGCGGTCCTCGGCCAGCGCCAGCGCGTCGCCGAAGTACCGGCGCGCCGCCTCGGCGCGCCCGCGCTTGTCCTCGAGCGAGCCGAGCGCGTTGAAGGCCGCGATCAGCAGCAGCCGCGACGACGCTGGCGCCGCGCGCAGCACCTCGACCGCGGCCAGCAGCGTCTGGCGGGCGCCCTCGTGCTCGCCGCGGGCCGTCCGCACGATGCCGAGCGAGATGTCCCTTCGCGCCTGTTCGATGGGACCTGCCCCTACGCGCAGGTCGGTGGCCGCCGCCAGCTGCAGCAGCCGCTCGCCCTCGGCGTGGCGCTGCTGCAGCCCGCCGAGCACCAGCCCGAGCTCGGCCATCGCCTGCCCGCGCAGCGGGTCGACCCCGCCGGCCTCCGCCGCCGCGATGGCCCGCGTGTGCAGCTCGACCGCCTGCTCGAAGCGGCCCTGGTCGGCCGCGATCTGCCCGAGGGTGATGAGCGCCCGCGCCTCGATCGCCGGCGCCCCGCTCGCCCGCCCCTCCTGCAGCGCGCGCTCGGCCAGCCCCTGCGCCGCCGCGTACTTGGCCGCGTGGCGCTTGGCCACCGCGTGGGCCAGGATGCCCTCCAGCCGCGCCACCTCCTCGCGGCTGGCCAGCGAGCGCCCGTTCCCTTGCATCAATTGCTCGGCGTCGGCGCAGGCCTTCAGGTCGGGCAGCCCCTCGACCGCGACCGCGGCCCGCTGCACCACCTCGCGGTCGGCCTCGGAGAACAGCGCCGCGGTCGCCTGCAGCTGATCGAGGTGGCGATCGAGGCAGGCCATGCGGCGGTCGAGCAGCAGCGGCGACTGTTCGTGGTGGACCAGCGACGCCTCGCAGACCTCGCGGCGCATCGCCACCCACGTGGCTGCGTACTCGTCGAGGGCCGCCGTCGCGGTCTCGGCCGCGCGCGCCGCGTACGGCTGCCCGGTCTCGAGGAACGCCTGCCGCGCCCGCTCCTTCGTCGCCTCGTCCCACACCCCGACGAGGTGACGGTCCGCGCCCTCGCAGCCCGGCGGCTTGACCTGCGCCCACACGATCCCGCCGGCCACCGTCGCCGCCACGCCGGCCACCGCCAGCGCGCCGAAGATCGTGCGCCGCCGCCGGTCCGTCGGCGCCAGCGCGGCCAGCATCGCGTCCATCGACTCGAACCGCTGGCTCGGCTCGACCGCCAGCGCGCGGAGGATCGCCCGCCGCACGTGCAGCGGCACCGACGTGCGCACCGGCGTGGCGTCGATCTTGCCGCCGAGCACGCTCGTCGTCAGCTGCACGTAGTCTTGGCCGGGAACGGGTGGGCCTTGAACAGCGCCTCGAACAGCGCCACCGCGAACGCGAACTGATCGGCGCGCGCGTCGACGCGCTGCCCCATGTGCTGCTCGGGCGCCATGTAGGCCGGCGTCCCGACCAGCGCGCCGGTCCGCGTCAACCGCATCGACGACAGCCCCGCGATCGCCGAGTCGAGCCCCGTCTGCGGCGTCTGCGAGGCCAGGGCGGCCGCCTGCAGCTTGGCCGCCGCCGGGTCGGTGTCGGCCAGCGGCGCCGAGTTGCCCCTGTCGGTGGTGGCGAACGGCGACAGGCTCGCCGACATCGACGCGCTCGGCGGCGTCGAGATGTTTTCGGACATGTCCCGAGGGACAGCCGTGAACTCGGGCCCCTCCGCGCCGCGGGCGATGCCGAAGTCGACCACGCGCACCCGCCCGTCGCGGCCGACCAGCACGTTGTCGGGCTTGAAGTCGCGGTGGACGATCCCGGCCTTGTGCGCGGCCGCCAGCCCGCGGCCGGCGGCGACGAAGGTGTCGAGGATCTCCTGGCTGGTCCGCTTGCCGTCCTTGAGCCAGCGCGACAGGTTGTGCCCGTCGACCAGCTCCATCGTCAGGTACACCAGCTCGCCGATGCGGTTGGCGTCGTAGATGGCGACCACGTTCGGGTGCTGCAGCCTGGCCAGCGCCTGGGCCTCGCGCAGCAGCCGGCCGACGATCTCGTCGGCGCGGTGGCCGGGGCGGGCGTGCATGATCTTCAGCGCCACCCGGCGGTCGAGCCGCGGGTCGTAGGCGGTGTAGACCACGCCCATCGCCCCCGCGCCGATGCGGTCGAGCACCGTGTAGCGCTCGATCGCCGCCCCGCGCTCGAACTTGAGCGCCTGCACCTCGTCGATCGACGGCGACTCGGCCAGCGTCTCGACCCCGGTCAGGTGCGACTGATCGAGGTCGGACAGGGCCCCGGAGGTGCTGCGCGCGCTCGGCGGGCTCTCCGCGAAAGGCCCCTCGCCCGTCCTCGCCGCCTCGCCCACGCCTGCATGGTATCAAGGGCCGGCGGCGTTGTGGGCCTGGAGGCGCGCGGCGCCCCTGTTTGCAGGGGAGCGGCCGCAGCGCCGCCGCGCCGGGCCGCGAAACGGCATTCGCCGTCCGGGCCTGCGGCGAACTCGGGGCCGCGTCGGGACCTTCGCCGACGCGGCCCGCCGGGCTTGACTCCGCGACCCTTCGAGCAGGAAAACCTCGGGCGTGCACGCCCGCGATCCCGAGCTCTCCGCCGCCGACCCCGAGATCTTCGCGCTGATCGAGCAGGAGGACGCGCGCCAGCGCGACAGCCTGCGCCTCATCGCCAGCGAGATACGTGTCGAAGGCCGTGCTCGCCGCGACCGGCACCAGCCTCACCAACAAGTACGCCGAGGGCTACCCGGGCAAGCGCTACTACGAGGGCATGGACTTCGTCGACCCGATCGAGTCCCTCGCCATCGCCCGCGCGCGCGAGCTGTTCGGGGCCGATCACGCCAACGTCCAGCCCTACAGCGGATCGCCGGCCAACCTCGCCGCGCTGCTCGCCCTGTGCCAGACCGGCGACACCATCATGGGGCTGGCCCTCCCCGCGGGCGGTCACCTCACCCACGGCTGGAAGGTCAGCGCCACCGGCATCTACTACAAGGCCGTCCAGTACGGCGTCCGCCGCGACGACCACCGCATCGACCTCGACGAGGTCCGCAGCCTCGCGCTCGCCAACCGCCCCAAGCTCATCTGGGTCGGTCACTCGGCCTACCCGCGCCAGCTCGACTTCGCCGGCTTCGCCGCGATCGCGCGCGAGGTCGGGGCCTGGCTCGCGGCCGACATCGCGCACATCGCCGGCCTCGTCGCCGGCGGCGCGCACCCGAGCCCCGTGCCGCACGCCGACGTCGTCACCACCACCACGCACAAGACGCTCCGCGGCCCGCGCGGCGGCCTCATCCTCAGCAAGGCCGAGCACGCGGCCGCGATCGACAAGGCCGTGTTCCCCGGCCTGCAGGGCGGCCCGCACTGCCACACCACCGCCGCCAAGGCCGTCGCCTTCCGCGAGGCGCTGCAGCCGAGCTTCCGCGACTATGCGCATCAGATCGTCGCCAACGCCCAGGCCCTCGCGGAGGCCCTGATCGCCCGCGGCCACGTCCTCGTGTCGGGCGGCACCGACAACCACTTGTTGCTCCTCGATCTGACGCCCACCGGCCAGGGCGGCCGCCACGTCGCGCGCGTGCTCAACCGCTGCGGCATCGAGCTCAACGCCAACGCCATCCCGTTCGACCCGCGCAAGCCGTTCGACCCCTCGGGCCTGCGCATCGGCCTGGCCGCCATCACCTCGCGCGGCATCGAGGTCCATCACATGCCGGTCGTCGCCGACCTGATCGCCGACGGCGTCGCCCTCGCCGTCGAGAACGCTGACGACGCCCGCTGCGAGGTCCACCGCGGCCGCGTGCGCGAGTTCCTGCGCGCCTTCCCGGCCCCCGGCCTCTGATCGGCCGCGCCCGCCCTCGCCGTCATGCAGCCGTACCCCATCACCGCCATGGCCCTGTGCAACGGCATGGGCGACAGCACCGCCGCGGTGCTCGCGGCCTTGCGTGCCGGTCGCTCCGGCCTCGGCCCGTGCCCCGCCGAGTTCGAGCTCGACGCGGTCGTCGGCGCCATCCCGACCCCGCTGCCGCCGCTGCCCGGCTTCCTCGGCCCGGTCCGCGACACCCGGCAGACGCGGATCGCCGCCGTCGCGCTGGCCGAGCTGCAGGCCCCGCTGGATCGCGCGCGCGCCCGCTGGGGCTCGGACCGCGTCGCCGTCGTCCTCGGCACCAGCACCGGCGGCATCGAGGCCAGCGAGACGGCCTACGCCCACGCGCAGGCCCACGGCGGCGCCCTCCCGGCCGACTACGACGTCGAGACCTCGCACGCCCTCGACGCCGTCCTGCACGTCGCTCGCGTCCTCGGCGGCGGCCTCGGCGGCCCGGCCTACGTCGTCTCGACCGCCTGCTCCTCGTCCGCCAAGGTGTTCGCCTCGGCCCAGCGATTGCTCGCCGCCGGCCTGTGCGACGCGGTGTTGGTCGGCGGCGTCGACAGCCTGTGCCGCCTCACCGTGCGCGGCTTCGCCGGGCTCGAGGTCCTGTCCTCGCGGCCATGTCGCCCGTTCTCGAGCGAGCGCGCCGGCATCAACATCGGCGAGGGCGCCGCGCTGCTCCTGGTCGAACGGACAGGTGAAGGCCCGGCCCGCCTGCTCGGCGTCGGCGAGAGCTCCGACGCCTACCACATGACGAGCCCGCACCCCGAGGGCCTCGGCGCGCGCCTGGCGATGGAGCGCGCGCTCCGGCACGCGGGCCTCTCCGCCGCCGACGTCGACCACGTCAACGCCCACGGCACCGGCACCAAGCAGAACGACAGCATGGAGAGCGCGGCGATCCGGGCCGTGTTCGCCGGCGCCACCGCGCCCGCGGTCGTCGCCACCAAGGGCTACACCGGGCACATGCTCGGGGCCGCCGGCGCCACCGAGGTCGCCTTCGTGATCGACGCCATCGCTGGCCGCTACCTGCCCGCCAGCGTCGGCGCCGACCCGCTCGACGACACCCTCGCGGTCGACGTGGTCACCGCCCGCCGCGACGTCCCCACCCGCGCCGCGCTCAGCAACTCGTTCGCGTTCGGCGGCAGCAACTGCAGCGTCCTCGTCGGAGGCCCCGCATGAGCACCTTCCGACAGGTCTCCCGGGACATGTCCCCGACGACACCTCCCCGGCGGCGCCTCTGTCCGTGCGGCTGCTCTTTCGTACAGGTCTTCCGGGCCATGTCCCGAAGTTCAGCTCTGACCCCACGCCTCGTCCGAGGCCCGGCATGAGCGCGCTCGCCTTCACCGTCCGCGGCCTCGGCTTCTGGACCCCAGGCTACCCCGACCTCGCCGCCTGGCGGGCCCGGCCCGACACCTGGCCCGAAGGACAGGCGCCGCCGACCGAGCCCTCCGCCCCGAAGGCCGAGCTGCTGCCGCCGATGATGCGCCGGCGCACCAGCCTGCTCACCCGCATGGCCGCCGAGGTCGCGGCCCAGGCGCTGCAGGACGGCGGCGTCGACCGGGCCGCGGCCACCCTCGTCTACGGCTCCGTCTACGGCGAGATCCGCACCACCCTCGACCTGCTCGCCGCCCTGCTCGTCGCCGGCGAGCCGCTGTCGCCGACCAAGTTCCACAACAGCGTCCACAACACGGCCGCCGGCTACGTCTCGATCGCCACCGGCAACCGGGCCGGCAACGCCGCGCTGTCGGCCGGCCGCAGCACCCTCGCCATGGGCCTCGTCGAGTGCGCCGCCCTCGTGGCCGCCGGCGAGGGCGACGTGGTGCTCGTGATCGCCGAGGAGCCGCTGCCCGAGCCGCTGGCCGCCGGCCGCCGCTGGGACCCGTTCGCCGCCGCCTTCGCCCTGTCGGCGCCTGTCCCCGGCGACATGCCCGCGAGGACATGTCGCCTCGAACATGGCCCCAGCGACATGCTCCCGGCGCCACGTCCGGTCCCGGCCGCCCTGGCCGAAAACCCGTGCGCCGCCGCGCTCGCCCTGGTCGAGGCGCTGGCCGCCGGCGCCCCGGCGCGGATCGCCCTCGAGCCGCACCTCGCGGTCGGCTGGCAGTGCACACTCGGAGCCGGGGCATGACCGCCGCCTTCCCGCCGGTGGCCGAGCTGGTCCCGCAGCGCCCGCCGATGCTGCTGCTCGACGAGGTCGTGGCCGCCGGCGCCGACGACATCACCTGCGCGGCGCAGGTCCGCCCCGACAACCTGTTCGTCATCGACGGCCGGGTCCACGCCTCGGTCTTGCTCGAGTACATGGCCCAGGCGATCGCCGCGTTCGCCGGCCTGCGCGCGCGCGCCGACCATCAGCCGCCGGCGCTCGGCCTCATCGCCGCCTGCCGCAACTTCGACCTGCACGCCGAGCACCTCGCCGTCGGCGACCCGCTGCAGATCGTCGCCACCCGCGTGTTCGCCGGCGCCATGGCCGAGTACCGCGCCGCCGTCACGCGCCGCGGCCAGCCGCTGGCCGAGGCCGTGCTATCCGTCGTCTCCACCGCCCCATCCAGCACCTCCGCAGGGAGCCCCGCATGAAGCCACGCGCGCTCGTCACCGGCGCCAGTCGAGGGATCGGCGCCGCGATCGCCGAGGCCCTCGCGGCCGCCGGCCACCCCATCATCCTCAACTACCGCAGCGACGACGCCGCCGCCGAGGCCGTCGCCGCCCGGATCCGCGCCGCCGGCGGCGAGGTCGTCCTCAGCCGCTTCGACGTCGGCGACGACGCGGCCGCCGACGCGGCGATGAACGCCATCCTCGCCGACCCGCGGCCGCTCGGGGTCCTCGTCAACAACGCCGGGATCGCCCGCGACGCCCCGTTCCCCGCGCTCGAGCGGGCCGACTGGGAAGCTGTCCTTCGGACCAGCCTGGGCGGCTTCTACAACGTGACCCGCCCGGTGATCATGCCGATGGTGCGGCGCAAGTGGGGCCGGATCATCACCATGAGCTCCGTCTCGGCCCAGCTCGGCAACCGCGGGCAGGTCGCCTACGCCGCGGCCAAGGCCGGCGTCATCGGCGCGACCAAATCGCTGGCGCTCGAGCTCGCCCGCAAGGGCGTCACCGTCAACGCGGTGTCGCCGGGCCTCGTCGACACCGACATGATCAAAGACGTCCCGCTCGACCACGTGATGCCGCGGATCCCCGCGCAGCGGCTCGGCACCGCCCCCGAGGTCGCCGCGCTGGTCGCCTTCCTCGCCAGCGACGCCGCCGCGTACATCACCGGTCAGGTGATCGGCATCAACGGCGGCATGGTATGACCCGGTCATGCACGACGTCCTGATCGTCGGGGCCGGCCCGGCCGGATCGACCGCCGCCAACTTGCTCGCGCAGGCGGGCGTCCGGGCCGTCACGCTCGACAAGGACGTGTTCCCGCGCTTCCACATCGGCGAGTCGCTGCTGCCGATCGACCTGCCGATCTTCGCCCGCCTCGGCGTCGCCATGGATCGCACGCGCTGGCAGTTCAAGCAGGGCGCCGAGTTCATCGACGAGCGCACCGGCGAGTTCGCCTTCTTCAGCTTCGCCGACGGCCTCGAGGGCACGCCCTCGCACGCCTGGCAGGTCGACCGCGCCAGCTTCGACACCATGCTGTGCGACGTCGCCAGGAGCCACGGCGCCGACATCCGCTTCGCCGAGCGCGTGCGCGACATCGAGTTCGCCGCCGATCACGTCCGCGTCGTCACCGAGCGCGAGGAGCACAAGGCCCGCTTCCTCCTCGACTGCACCGGCCAGGACGCCATGCTCGGCCGCGGCGCCCGCACGATCGCCCCGCTGCACGAGCTCGGGCGCGCCGCCGTCTTCTGCCACTTCGACGACCTCTCGCCCGAGGTCCGCGCCGAGCTCGGCGAGCAGGGCAACATCAAGGTGCTGATCGTCGAGGACGGCTGGCACTGGCTCATCCCCATGCACGGCGGTCGGCTCAGCGTCGGCCTCGTGAAGTGGCGGGGCAAGCTCGACGACGACGCCTTCGAGGCCGCCCTGGCTGCCTCGCCGCTGTGCCGTCGGCTCACCGCCGGGGCCACGCGCAGCGCCACGCGGACGATCCGCAACTGGAGCTACAAGAACACCCGCCCCTCCGGCCCGCGCTGGGCCTGCGTCGGCGACGCCTGCGCATTCCTCGACCCCGTGTTCTCGTCGGGCGTCTCGCTGGCGATGCTGGGCGCCGAGCGCACCGTCGACCTCCTCGTCCCGGCGCTCGCCGAGGGCCGCGAGGCCGCGGCCGATCTCATGGCCCCGGTCCACGCCACCATGCAGGTCGCCTACGACAGCTTCGAGCAGCTGATCCGCCGCTTTTACCACACGCGGCTCGTGTCGCACCTGTTCTTCGCCCGCACGCCCGACCCCCAGCTGCGGCGCGGCCTCATCAGCATGCTCGCGGGCGACGTCTGGCGCGACGACAACCCGTTCCAGGACATGCTGCGGAGCTCTCGCGTGCAGCCGCAGCGGGTCACCGCGCCGAGCGAGTGACTGCAAGCTTTGTAATCCAGCTTGCACTTTAGTCAGTCGCACGGCCGGGGCCGGCGCCGGGTGGTTGCGTGTGCAACGTTGCAATTGCCCGCTCCCGTTGTTCCCTCAGCGGCAGCGGGAACGAGTCGCATGCACGCACGCATCCCTCTTCGCGTCCGGGTGGGCGTCGACTGGCGCATCGCTGTGGCTCTGATGCTGGCGGGCTGTCTCGATCGCAACGGCGGGCAGATCGATCCGACCGCGGCCGAGGCGTCTGCCGGCGGCAGCAGCAGCAGCGGCACCACGTTTCCCGGCATCATGACCACCACCGTCGATCCGGGCGGCAGCGACGGCGACAGCGGCTCGACCGGCGACCCGACGCCCGCGCCGTGCGGCAACGGCAAGATCGACGTGCCCGAGCAGTGCGACGAGGGCGACGCCAACGGCGACGATCGCACGTGCACCGCTTCGTGCCGCTGGAACATCTGCGGCGACGGCCTGATCGAGACCGGCGACGAGGTCTGCGACGACGGCAAGGGCAAGAACGGCACCTACGGCCACTGCGGCAAGTACTGCAAGGACTTCTCCCCCCACTGCGGCGACGGCACGTTGCAGGCGGCCGACGGCGAGGTCTGCGACGACCCCGAGCTGATGTACGGATGCCTCCCCGACTGCACGCAGGCGACCTCGTGCCTCGACATCCGGACCGGCTGGGGCGACGCGGCCGAGACCGGCCTCTACTCGATCCGGCGTCTGGACAGGCAGCTGACCGTCTGGTGCGACATGCAGGCCGACGGCGGCGGCTACACTTTTTGAAGTACGCCTCGGGCACGCTGGTCCCGAACCCGCCGGATCCGGACAAGTTCATCGGCGAGCCGCTCACCGCGGCGCAAGCCGAGGAGAAGTGCGCCTCGTGGGGCCTGCGCCTGTTCTCCCCGCGCACCCAAGAGCACCTGCGAGCCGCGGTCACCGCCGCGAGCGCCGCCGAGTTCGCCCCGGTCCACACCAACGGCGACTATCCCCCGACCGTCGCCGTCGACAGCGACGCCGCCGGCTACCTCTCGATCATGGGCATCTATCCCGTCACCCCGGGCCTCAGCTGCGAGAGCAAGCCGCTCAACAGCGAGGACTGCCCGCAGTGGGCCGCCAAGCCCGATCCGCAGGCCCCCGACGTCGTGATGCCCTACTGGGTCACCGACAAGATCTTTAAAGAGCCAGGCACCACCAACTGCGCCGGCTGCTCGCTCTACTTCAACTGGAACCTCGACGTGCAGCCGCCCGTCCTCACCGGCTACGAGGCGATCAACCTGAACGGCAAGGGTTGGTCGAGCCCGCACTTCCTGTGCGAGGTCGGCGACAAGCTCGGCGCGCCCGAGGGCTGACGCCTGACCCATCGGGCATGTCCCATGGGCCCTGTCCTCAAAGACACCCGTCGCGTCTGCCTGAGCCTGAACCGACCGCCGCGCCTCGGCCCCGATCGCGTCCCGTCCGCGCGCCTCGCTCAGGCCACCCCGAGCGACTCCAGCAGCTCCACCACCTCCGCGAGCGGCAGACCGACCACGTTCGTGTAGCTGCCCTCGATCTTGCGCACCAGCCCGGCCGCCGCGCCCTGGATCCCGTAGGCCCCCGCCTTGTCGCGCCACTCCTCCGTGTCGAGGTAGCGATCGATCTGCGCCGGCGTCAGCGGCCGGAACCACACCGTCGTCGTCACCGCGAACGGGTGCCAGCGGACCTCGGGCCCGCGGAGGTCCGCGATCGCCACCGCCGTCGTCGTGAAGTGGGAGCGGCCCGCCAGCCGCGTCAGCATCGCCGCCGCCTCCGCGCGGTCGGCCGCCTTCGCCAGCGGTTCGACCTGTCCTTCGAGCCAGACCGTGGTGTCGGCCGCCAGCACCACCACATCTGGCTGCAAGGCCAGGTCGGCCTTGGCCCGCGCCACCCGCTCGACGTACACCGGCGGCGGCTCGCCGGGCAGCCACGTCTCGTCGGCGTCGACCGGCGCGCGCGTACACGCGATCCCCGCCGAGCGCAGCAGTTCGGCCCGCCGCGGCGACGCCGACGCGAGGACGAGGACAGGCGGGGTCTGCGGGGCGGGCTCGGTCATGGCCGGCTTTTGCCGGAAAGCGACCGCGCGTGCAACCTCGCCGCCGCCCCCTCGCGCGGGTGCGACGAGGCTCTGCCCGGTCGCAGACGTGCGCGTCTCGAGGCCCCCTTCGGACACCGACGCGAACGCCCGCGCGACGGCCCCGAGGTCGCCGCGGCCTCCCTTGCGAGCCCGAGAGTTCGTGCGCTTCACCTCGCTCGCGCAGCCCTCGCGCCCGACGCCCGGCGCCCGGTCCGACGCCCCCCCGGCCGCGACGGCGAGCCCGGCCCCGGCCCGGCGGGCCCGGCGGCGGTGCGTGCTACCATCTCGCCATGCGGCGCCCCTTCTGCCTCTCGAGCGTCTACCTCCTCGCGGTCCTCGCGCTGTCGGCCCCGTTCATCGCCGCCTGGGCGCCCGACGCCGGCGAGCCTGTCCCCGAGGACACCTGCGACGCCGACGCCGTCGACCCCGACCTGCTGGGCGTCTGGCACCGCTGGGACGCCCTCGCCGAGGGCGACCGCATGCGCTTCTACTTCTTCCACGAGGGCGGCTTCGGCCTCTACCGCTACGGCAAGGTCGGCCTCACCAACACCCACAGCTTCGACTACCGCGCCGAAGGCGGCCACCTCGAGCTCACCTTCCGCAAGACCGGCGAGCGGCGCCGCGTCCCCTATCGCCTCGAGGAGCAGGGCGGTCGCACCTGGCTGGTCCTCGACGACGACCCGCGCGAGCCCGGCGGCGCCCGCTACTTCAAGGCCCCGGCGGCCGCCACCGGCGCGCCCTGCTTCGACCCCGCCGGCGACCTGCCCCAAAAGCCAGGAGCCTCCACCCCCGGGTCCCTCGCCGGCGACTCGTCGCGGGTGACGGGTGCCCTCGCCGCCGCCGCCGACCTGCCCCGAGAGCCAGGTGCGCCCGAGCCCCTCGCCACCGACCTGCCCCGAGAGCCAGGTACCCCCGCGCCCCTCGCCGCCGCCGAGCGGATCGGCGGGCGCCTGTGGGGCGAGGAGGTCCGTTACGCCACCGGCGGCATGGGCTTCTCGATCTACCAATTCCAGCCCCAGGCGATCGACGGCCGCGGCGTCGGCTGGCACCACCGCGGCGACTACGACGAGTGGACCACCGAGACCCTGACCTACCGCCAGCGCGGCGATCGCCTGGCCCTGTCGTTCCCGCTGCGCCACGACGGACTCGAGACCGCGATCCTCGTCAGCGGCAGCGGCGACGACCGCACCCTCCAGCTCGCCGAGGACCCGCGCGACTTCTGGCGCGCCCACACCTACCGCGACATGGGCCCGACCTTCGCCGGCGCCGCCGCCCCGAGCGCCTGCCTGCCGCAGTGACCCCGCCGACTCTGCCTGTCTCTTCGCGCAGGCCCTTTAAGACATGTCCTTGACGCCAGACGACATCGCCGCCAACCTCGCCGCCGTCCGCGCCCGGATCGCCGCCGCCGTCGCCCGCCGCGGCCCCGGTCCCGTGCCCACCCTCATCGGCGTCAGCAAGAAGCAGCCCGCCGAGGCCGTGATCGCCGCCTGCCGGGCCGGCCTCGGCGACCTCGGCGAGAACTACGCCCAGGAGCTGGTGGCCAAGGCCGAGCTCGTCGCGGCGGAGGTCACCCCGCCGCGCTGGCACTTCATCGGCCCGCTGCAGACCAACAAGGTGCGCAAGGTCGTCGCCGTCGGCGCCCTCGTCCACACCGTCGATCGCCCGGGGCTCGTCGACGAGCTCGCCCGCGAGGTCGAGCGCCTGCGCGCGGGTCGAGGCGCCACTACCCCGCTCGAGCTGCTCGTCGAGGTCAACGTCGGCGACGAGGCCCAGAAGGCCGGCGTCGCCACCACCGAACTGCCCGCGCTGCTCGACCAGATCGCCGCCCGTCCCCAGTTGCGCTGCGTCGGCCTCATGGCGATTCCCCCCGAAGGCGAGCCGGAGCAGACTCGCCCGTACTTCGCCCGCCTGCGCGAGCTGCTGCGCCGTGAAGCCGCGATCGCGCGCCCCGGCGTCGACCTGGTCCACCTCTCCATGGGCATGAGCGCCGACTTCGAGGTTGCGATCGAAGAGGGCGCGACCATGGTCCGCGTCGGCACCGCCATCTTCGGCGCCCGACCGCCGCGCGCCTGACGAGCGCGACGAGAGCCTCGCGCGGTCGCACGAGGTTCCTCGCCGTCCGCGAGCCGCCGGGCCCGCGTCGCCGCGACCGTTCAGCCCGCCCCCGTGCTCCTCGCCGCCAGGCCATCCGCGACGGTTCAGCCCGCCGTGAAGTGATTTCGCCCCCGCGTCGCTCGAGCCGCGCCGCACCCGATCGCTGGCCGCCTCCCGCCCCGACTTCGACCACGCACCACTCGGTGATGAAGTTCGGCCGCGTCGGGAATCTCGCGCCCCGCCAGGGCTCGTGACCGAGGGCAAGCGGCGCGCCCGCGGGCGCCCATGTCCCCGCGCGGCGCGGCGTGCTATCGCAGGCGCGTGCCCAAGGCACCCCTGCTCGCACCGCCCGGGCCTCCGACGATCTCCTTCCGCTGGGACGGCGCCCCGGTCGCCGCCTGCCCCGGCGACACCGTCGCCTCCGCGTTGATCGCCGCCGGCGAGCTCGCCACCAGCCGCAGCGCCAAGTACCGCCGGCTGCGCGGCCCCGCCTGCCTGCACGGCGGCTGCGGCACCTGCCTCGTGCGCGTCGACGGCCGGCCCAACCAGCGGGCCTGCCTCACGCCTGTCCGCGAGGA
The DNA here is from genome assembly GCF_026626665.1 of Nannocystis pusilla. Classification (GTDB taxonomy): domain Bacteria; phylum Myxococcota_A; class Polyangia; order Nannocystales; family Nannocystaceae; genus Nannocystis; species Nannocystis pusilla. The sequence continues at coordinate 1,470,838 of NZ_JAPNKE010000002.1, read as the reverse complement.
CATGTGCGTCGAGCCGCAGAACACCTACGGCGGCCTCGACCCGACCGCCCTCGTCGACCAGGTGTTCCGCCGCGGCATCGATCACCACCACCTCGTCGTCTACCCGCGGATCGCCAACCAGATGATGCAGGGCGTCGCCCGCGAGCTGGCCGGCTTCGGCGAGCTGCCCGACGCGCCGCCCGAAGACGTCGCCGCCGTCGTCGACCATGCCCCCGAGGTCCTGGTCATCGGGGCAGGTCGCTCCGGCCGCGCGCTCGCGGCCGCCCTGACCGCCGCCGGCCACCCGCCGCTGGTCGTCGAGCGCCGCGCCGCCACCGCCCTCGGCGGCAGCGACCTCCCGGCGCGGCTCCTCGCCGGCGTCGGCGTGTTCGCCTGCTACCCGCAGGAGCGGCTGTGGGCCGCCGCCTCCGAGCAGCCGCCGGTGCTCCACCGCCTGCGCCCGCGCCACGTCGTCCTGGCCGTCGGCGCCCACGAGCCGACCATCCCGCTGGCCAACAACGACCTCCCCGGGGTCGTGTCCGCACGTGGCCTCGCGGACATGCTCGAACAGACAGGTCGCAAGTCGAGCGCGCGCGTCGTCGTCATCGGCGAGGGCGCCCGCGCCGAGCTGCTCGCTAGCACCCTCGCCGCCGAGCGGGTCCCGCCGGCGCGCGTGCGCAAGCTGATCGGCGCGCGCCGGGTCAAGGGCGTCCAGCTCGAGGACGGCAAGATCCTCCGCTGCGACCTCGTCGCCCTCGCCCCCGACCCCGCCCCCGCCTTCGAGCTGGCCGCCCAGGCCGGCGCCCCGATCCACTTCACCGGGGCCGGCTTCGCCCCCGTCGTCGACGCCGACGGCCGGATCGCCGCCGGCCCGGCCGCGCACCCGCTCGAGGCCGAAGGCGCCCAGACCGCTCCGCCTCCGCCGTGGACGCTGTGGGCCGTCGGCGAGCTGGCCGGCGCCACCACGCCCGCCGAGATCCGCGGCACCGTCGACCGCTGCGCCGCCGCCCTGGTGCGCGCGCTCGCCGAGTCACCTGACCCGAAGGACAGCCATGCCCGCGCCTGACCTGTCCCTGCGGTCGCCGTCGCCCTCTCTCCTGCCCCCGCGAGGCCTGCCATGACCGCGCGCACCTTCGTCTGTCGCTGCGAGGACGTCACTCTGACGGAGATCGAGCGGGCCATCGCCGCCGGTCTGATCGACGTCGAGGAGATCAAGCGCTACACCGGCCTCGGCACCGGGCCGTGCCAGGGCAAGGAGTGCCTGTCGGCGCTGGGGCGGCTGCTCGTCGCCCGCAACCTGATCGCGCCCGCCGCCCTGCGCCCGTTCACCGCCCGCCCGCCGGTCGAGCCCGTCACCTTCGCCGCCCTCGCGGCCGGCGCGACCGAGCACCCGGAGGAGCCGTCGCCATGACCGTAGCGATGGGCCGCGCCGACACCCCGCTGCCGGCCGACGTCGACGTCGCGGTGATCGGCGGCGGCATCATGGGCCTGGGGCTCGCCTACCACCTGGCTCTGCTGTCGGGCGGCAAGGGCAAGCCGCCGCTGTCGATCGCCGTCATCGAGCGCAGCTACCTCGTCAGCGGCGCCTCCGGCCGCAACGGCGGCGGCGTGCGCATGCAGTGGGGCGACGCCGGCAACGTCCGCCTGATGATGGACAGCATCGAGCTGTGCAAGGACCTCGCGCAGCAGCTCGGCATCAACTTGTGGTTCCGCCAGGGCGGCTACCTGTTCCTCGCCCGCACCGAGGCCGGCGAGCGTCGGCTCGAGCGCAACGTCCAGCTGCACGGCGAGGTCGGGGCGCCGACCCGCCTGCTCACCGCCGCCGAGGCGCAGGCGATCGTCCCCCAGCTCGACGTCGCCGAGGTCCGGCTCGCCACCTTCAACCCCGAAGACGGCGTCGTGTTCCCGTGGGCCTTCGTGTGGGGCTACGCCGCCAAGGCCGTCGAGCGCGGCGTCGTCCTGCGCACGCACACCAGCGTCGTCCGCGTCGAGCCGCTGGCCCAGGGCTTCGCGCTGCACCTGCACACCGGCGAGGTCGTGCGCGCGCGCCGGGTCGTCAACGCCACCGGCGCGTGGTCGGGCGCGCTCAACCGCCAGCTCGGCATCGACCTGCCCAACCGCCCGCACCGCCACGAGATCCTCTCGAGCGAGCCGCTCAAGCCCTTCCTCGATCCGCTGGTCGTCGACCTCTCGAGCGGCCTCTACTTCTCCCAGAGCACCCGCGGCGAGCTCGTCACCGGCATCAGCCTGCCCGACGCACCCGACGGCAGCGACGAGAGCCTCACCCTCCACTCCAGCCTCCGCTTCCTCACCCACCTCAGCGCCACGCTCACGCGCCTGATGCCGATCACCGCGGCGATGAAGGTCCTGCGGCAGTGGGTCGGTCCTTACGACGTCTCGCCCGACGGCGACGCGATCGTCGGCCCGAGCCCCGGCCACCCCGACTTCATCCAGGTGTGCGGCTTCACCGGGCACGGCTTCATGATGGCGCCCGCGGTGGGTCGGCTGCTCGCGCGCTGGCTCGCCCTCGGCGAGGCCCACCCGATGCTGGCGCGCTGGTCCCCGGGTCGCTTCGCCGCCGGGGGCGTCGCCCGCCGCGAGGACATGATCATCGGCTGACTCGCCGGGATCGGCCCCGCAAATAAACCCGTGCGCCTCGCCATGAACCGGTAGCCACGCGCGAATTCGGCGGCGCCGCCTCACGCGCCCTGCGCCATGTGGGCCCGGGTCGCCCCCGCCAGGGTCGGCTCCGCGACGGGTCTGATGCCGCTCCGCCGCTGCTTCGGGGCGATTGGCGGCGAAAAACCCCGGCGATTCCCGACTCCCCGCCGGCCGTCCAGCGCCCCACGAACCGGGTTGCGACCGCCTGGTGCGCGTGCCCCTCGGCGGCCGGACTGCGATATCATCTCCGTCCGACCTCCGAGGTGCCATGGGCCCGTGCTTGCCAGCCGAATTTGTTCTGCCCTATCATCGGCGAAACATGCAGCCAGCGAAGGATAGCGCCCCATGGAAGTGACTTTCTGGGGCACCCGGGGCAGCATTCCAGTTTCCGGGCCGCGGTACGCAGAGTTCGGCGGCAACACGCCCTGCCTTCAGATTTCGCTCGAGAGCACGACGGACACCGTCATCCTCGACTCGGGCTCGGGCATCCGTGAGCTCGGCATCCGCCTCGTGCAGACTCGAGCCGCGCACTCGCGGGTCATCCACCTGTTTCTGACCCACGCTCACTGGGATCACATCCAGGGCTTCCCGTTCTTCCCGCCGGCCTTCATGCCGGACTTCCGCCTCCACATCTACTGCACGAAGGACGCGCGCGCCGTCCTCGACCGGCAGATGTCGACGCCGTTCTTCCCGGTCGGCCTCGACGTGATGGGCTCCACCAAGCTCTTCCATCACCTGCTGCCGCAGGAGGTCACGACGATCGCCGAGGCGACGCTGCGGCACATCCCGCTGCCGCACCCGCAGGAGAGCACCGCGTTCCGCGTCGACGAGCGCGGCAAGTCGGTCGTGTTCGCCACCGACACCGAGCACGCGCCCGACCACATCAACGAGACCCTGCGGGACCTGGCCGAAGGGGCAGACGTCCTGATCTACGACGCCCAGTACACCTCCGAGGAGTACAGCGCCGGCAAGCAGGGCTGGGGCCACAGCACCTTCGCCGAGGCCGTCAAGCTGGCCCGCGCCGCCCGCGTCGGCAAGCTCGTCCTCTACAGCCACGACCCGGCCCACGACGACGAGATGCTGCGCAAGATCGAGGCGGCCGCCCAGGAAGCCTACCCCGGCACCGTCGCCGCCCGCGACGGCATGAAGCTGAAGCTCTGAGCCGACTGGCCGCCAGGACATGTCCTCGCGGCCAGCTCGGCGCCGACGTCCGTCCGGCTGATCTCGCATGTCCCAGCACGAGATCGAAGACACCGTCGCCGACTCGGTGCGCGTCCTTCACGAGCACCACCGCGGCGACGACCATCGCGACCTGTTCTTCGCGCTCCACGCCTTCCAGGCCGGCTTCGACTGCGGCTTCACCCACGGGCGCGTGCTCGACATCCTGATCGCGCGGCGCTTCACCTACCGCCTGCCGATCACCGCGCACCCGCAGTTCGCCGCCAACAACCGCGCCTTCAAGGGCGCGCCGCCGAAGGAGTGGCGCTTCGTCGACTCGGAGGTCCTCGGCCGCGAGCCGCCCGAAGACCGGCCCTCCGTCGGTCACGAGAACGGTTACCTCCTCGCGGGCGCCCTGTACTGCGACGCCGGCACGCCGCTGTGGCACGACCTCGTCGCCGCCGGGGTGCTGCGAGGCGCCGACGCCGAGCCGCCGCGGCCGCTGCCGCTCGGCAACGTCGCGCTGCAGGTGACGCGAGCGGCCGAACAGATCGACGACCGCGACCTGATCGCCATGTGGATCAACTTCGGCCCGCGGATGCTGTTCCCGAAGACCCGGCACGTGCGCGAGGGCGAGGTCGTGGCCACGAACCCCTTCACCGGCAAAGCGATCGTCGCCCCCGAAGACTGCGACATCCCGACCGAACCGACGGTCGCAGAGCTCGCCGCCATCCCCGACGCGGTCGCGCTGCGCGAGCTGGCCCGCCGCGTCGACGCCATCCACGTGCCGGTCCACTACGACTACCGCCCGCCGCGCGAGCTCTGGTGCGAGGCCGAAGCCTGGTTCTGGGGCTGACCGGCGAGGCGCATCACCTGTCCCGAAGTTCAGACCGACTCGAACGCTCGTGAACGGCCGCGCCTTGCCTGTCCCGGAACAGGGATCGGCGGACAAAACGCGGCTCGTGGCGCATCACCTGTCCCGCGCCCTGCCTGTCCGGAACAGGGATCGGCGGGCAAACGCGGCTCGTGGCGCATCACCTGTCCGGAAGTTCGAACCGAACCGGCGCGTGAGCGTCGGTACTCGCCCGAGGCTCCTCCGCAGCGAAGTCACGCATCGCGCCGCACTCACGCGAGCAGTCGACCGAGCGCGAGCGGCCCCTCGGCGCGCTCGACCTCGATCTGGGTCGCCCGGCCCAGCAGCGCGTCGTCGCCGGCCGCCAGCACCGTCAAGCCGTTGCCGGCCCGACCCACCAGCAGCCCTGTACGCCGGTGTCGCGACCGGTGCATCACCACCGGCAGGGTTCGCCCGATCTGCGCCGCCGCGAACGCCTCCTGCTTCGCCGCCGACAGCGCCCGCAACGCCATCCCGCGCCGCTGCTTGACCGCCGCGTCGACCTGACCCGAGAGACAGGCGGCGTCGGTGCCCGCGCGCGGCGAGTAGGCGAACACGTGCAGGTACGCCAGCGGCAGCGCGGCCAGCAGCGCGTGCGTGGCCGCGAACGCCTCCTCCGACTCGCCCGGGAAGCCGACGATCACGTCGGTGCCCACGCCGATCCCCGGCACCGCCGCGGCCAGGCGAGGCACCAGCGCCTGCAGGTCGGCGGCGGTGTGCGCCCGCCGCATGCGCCGCAGCGTGTCGTCGTCGCCGCTCTGCACCGGCAAGTGGAGGTACGGACACAGCCGCGGGTCGCTCGCCAACAGCGTCACCAGGTCATCGTCGACCTCGTGCGGATCGACCGAGCCGAGGCGCAGCCGCGCCGACCCGAGCTGCGGCAGCAGCTCCGCGACGAGCGACGACAACGAGCTGCGCGGCCGCAGGTCGCGGCCGTAGATCCCGAGGTGGACCCCGGTGAGCACCACCTCGGGCACCCCCGCGGCGACCAGCTCGTCCAGCTGCGCCCGCGCCTCCGCGGGCGCCACGCTCACGCTGCGCCCGCGCACCTGCGGCACGATGCAGAAGCTGCAGCGGTAGTCGCAGCCGTCCTGGATCTTCAGGTACGCCCGGCTGCGCCGCGGGTCGGCGGCCGGGCGCAAGCGGGCCGCGCGGACGCGCCGCAGCAGGTCGACCGGGGCCACGTGGATCTCCGGGACATGTCCTTCCGAACATGTCTCTCCGAGCACCTCGAACAGCCGCTCCTTCTCGCGGTTGCCGACCACCAGCGTCACCCCGGGCAGCGCCGCCGCCTCGGCGGGGGCGGCCGTCGCCCAGCAGCCGGTGACCACCACCTTCGCCCCGGCGCGCGCGGCCCGGCGCACGTGCTGGCGCGCGTCGGCGTCGGCCTCGTGGGTGATCGTGCAGGTGTTGACGATCACGACCTCGGGCGCGGCCTCGGCGTCGACCACGGTGTGGCCGGCCGCGCGGGCCATCTGCTCGAGGGCGTCGGACTCGAACTGGTTGAGGCGACAGCCGAGCGTGCTGAACGCGACGCGCATCAGAGCGGCACGACGATCGTGAACTCTTGCGGCGTCTTGCGGGTGTTGACGAACCGGACCTTGGTCTTGAAGGCCCGCGCCAGGCACTTCGCCTCCGCGCTCGTGTCGTCGGACGTCGCCTCGGTCACGCGCCCCTTCGGGCCGTCGACCTTGAGCCGCAGCTTGTAGGTCTTGCCCTTCGGCGTGCTGATCGTCCGGCAGGTCTCGAACTCGGCGCGGTAGCTCTTCAGCGCCTGCGAGCGCTCCATCGGCCCCAGCACCTCGGGCCAGTTGGCCGACACCTCTTCGCCCTTCGGCGCGGACGGCTCGCTCTTCTTGACCGTGGTCGTCTTCTTGGGCTCGGTGGCCTTCTTGCCCGCGTCCTTCTTCGCCTCGTCGTCGACCACGATCGGCTCGTCGTCGGCCTTCTTCGGCTCCGGCGTCGGCTCGACCTTCGTCTCCGGCGGCGCCTCGATCTTCGTCTCCGGCGTCTCGACCGGCTTCGGCGCCTCGGGCGAGCCGGCCGTGACCGCCGCGACCTCGCTGGGCTTGTCGACCGGCTGCGGCTTCGGATCGTCGCTGCGGCTGAGCGCGCACACCAGGCCGACCACCAGCACCAGCACCGCCGCGCCGAGGCCGATCACCAGGCGCGACAACATCTGCGCGTCCATCGTCCCGCCGCGCCACGGCAGCGACAGCGACGTCGGCCGCAGCCCCGACGCGCTGCTGAGTCCTTGCGTCAGCAACGAGTCGTCCGGCGTGACCGGGTTGGGCACGGCCACGCCCGCCGGCATGCTGACCCCGACGGCCAGGCGCGCCGCCTGGGCCGCCGCCTCGAGGTTGGTCGTGGTGGTCCGCCCGACGTCCCCGGCGGCCCCGCGCGGCGTCGCGACGATGGCTTCGATCAGCTCGCCCATCGTCTGGTAACGCTGCGTCTTGTCCTTCTCCATCGCCTTCAGGATGACCGCCTCGACCTCGACCGGGATGTCGGCCTCGGGCGCCAGCTGCCGCGGCGGCACCGGCTTGGCGTTCACCTGCTGCGACAGCACCCCGTACATCGTCTTGTCGGTGAACGGGAGGTTGCCGGTGAGCAGCTGATAGAGGATGCAGCCGACCGCATAGATGTCCATGCGCTGGTCGGCCGGGTCGCCGTGGATCTGCTCCGGCGCCATGTACTCGGGCGTGCCGATCAGCGCGCCCACCTGCGTCAGCGGGTTCGTGCCGCCGTCGCGGTTCTCCTCGAGGAACTTGGCGATCCCGAAGTCGAGCACCTTGACGAAGTCGCGGATCCCGTTGCGCTGGATCAGGAAGACGTTCTCCGGCTTCATGTCCCGGTGGATGATCCCGTGCGCGTGGGCGGCCTGCAGCGCGCGGCAGATCTGCAGCAGCACCCGGCGGGCCCGCGCCCACGACATCGGCCCCTTCTTGAGGATCTTGCCGAGGTCCTCGCCCTGCAGGTGCTCCATGGCGAAGAACACCTGGCCGTTGGGCATCGCGCCGAAGTCGGTGATGTCGATGACGTTCTCGTGGCCGATCGTCGACGCCGCCCGGGCCTCGCGGAGGAACCGCTTCACCTGGTCGGGGCGGTTGGTGTAGGCCGGGTTCAGGACCTTGACGGCCACCTTCTTGCCGAGCGCCACGTGCTCGGCGAGGTAGACCTTGCCCATCCCGCCCTTGCCGATGAGGTCGAGGATCCGGTAGCGGTCGGCCAGCACCTGGCCGAACAGCGCGTCGCGCTTGGCCGCCGTCGCCTTGGCCTTGAGGCTCTTGGCGGCGGTGCGCTCGACGGTGTCCTCGTCTTCGGCCTGGGGCTCGCCGTCCACGCTCGTCGGCTGCCCGTCGAGCTCGACCTCGCCGGACGGGCGTCCGAGCTCGATCGAGAAGTGGGCCGCCGAGACCTGGTTCTCGAGCGCTGCCTCATACTCCTCTGCGAGGTCGTCGTCGGCGCCCAGCTCGTGCGAGACCACGGGCGTCGGCGGGAGCGAGTCCGGAGGATCCACGATGACCGCGGTCAACCGCGGCACCGATCGATCCTCGCCAGCCTGGCCGGAGTCGCGGCTCCCTTCGTTCGTCGCCATCGCGCTCGTTGGACGCTAGCACGGCCGCCGCGGGCGGAAAAGCTGGCGCTGACCCCGGGGCCGCGCTTCGTCGGCCGTCAGCGCCCGCCATTGTCCGGGCGCGATGCCCTCGAGGGTCCAGGGTCCGATCGCCCAGCGGACCAGACGCAGCGTCGGCAACCCGACCGCGGCCGTCATGCGCCGCACCTGGCGGTTTCGGCCCTCGCGCAGGACGAGCTCCAACCAGCAGGTCGGGATCGACAGGCGCGTGCGAATCGGCGGCGTTCGCTCCCACAGCGGCGGTGGGTCGACGAGCCTCACCTCGGCGGGTGCGGTCGGGCCGTCACGGAGGACCAAACCGGCCCGCAGGCGCTCCAGCGCCGCTTCCTGGGCCGTCCCCTCGACTTGCACCCAATACGTCTTGGCCAGCTTGTGGCGCGGATCGCTGAGTTGGTGCTGCAGGGCCCCATCGTCGGTCAGCACCACCAGGCCCTCGCTGTCGAAGTCGAGGCGTCCGGCGGCGTACACGCCGGGGACGTCGATGAAGTTCGCCAGCGTCGGCCGGCCCTCCCGGTCGGTGAATTGCGTCAGCACCCCGTAGGGCTTGTTGAACAGGAGCACCTGCGCCACGCCGGCCAAGTGTGGCCGCCTCGTCGCTCGCGGGGGCGCGTGGCCGACGATTGCATCCTCACGAACCGGCAGAAGCGACGCCGGCGCCCGCTGGGGGCGCGATCCCCGGACTTCGGCGCGAGCCCGTGCCTGTGGCCTGGACGCCCTCGGTTCGAGGAAGTACCACAGTGCGACGGCGCCTGCGCGCCGCGGCCCAAAGCGAGGAATCGTGAGCACCACCAGCTTCTCCGTCGACCTCCGCGATCTCCACTTCGTCCTCTTCGACCAGCTCGCCGCGCACGAGCAGCTCGCCGCGATCCCGCGCTTCGCCGAGCTCGACCGCGAGGTCTACGAGGCCACGCTCGCGGAGGGCGAGCGCCTGGCGCGGGAGGTCCTGGCCCCGATCAATGCGCCCGGCGATCTCGCGGGCTGCCGCTTCGACGGCCAGGGCAACGTCACGACCCCGAAGGGCTATCGCGAGGCCTGGGAGCTCCTGCGCGAGGGCGGCTGGCTCGCGCCCTCGGCGCCCAGCGAGCTCGGCGGCAGCGGCCTGCCCTTCACGATCCACGTCAGCCTGAGCGAGATGCTGTGTGGCGCCTGCATGGCGTTCATGATGTACGCCGGCCTGACCGTCGGCGCCGCGCGCGTGATCCTCGGCCACGGCCCGGAGGCCACGCGGGAGATGATCGCCCGCAAGATGTTCACCGGCGAGTGGGGCGGCACCATGTGCCTCACCGAGGCCGGCGCCGGCAGCTCGGTCGGCGACAACCGCTGCCGCGCCACCCCCACGGATGAGCCCGGCGTCTATCTGCTCGAGGGCGAGAAGATCTTCATCAGCGGCGGCGACCAGGACCTGACCGCCAACATCGTCCACCTGGTGCTCGCCCGCACCCCGAACGCCGGCAAGGGCACCAAGGGCCTGTCGCTGTTCATGGTCCCGAAGTACGAGTTCGACGCCGGCGGCGCGCTCGGGGCCCGCAACGGCGCCAAGGTGCTGCGCATCGAGGAGAAGATGGGCATCCACGGCTCCTCGACCTGCGTCCTCGGCCTCGGCGGCGACCTCCCGTGTCGCGGCGTCCTCATCGGCCAGGAGAACCAGGGCATCGAGCTGATGTTCCTGATGATGAACGAGGCGCGGATCGGCGTCGCCGTGCAGGGCCACGCGATGGCGGCCGCGGCCTTCAACTACGCCCGCGGCTACGCGCAGGAGCGGATCCAGGGCCAGTCGATCCGCGAGGCCCGCAGCCAGGACGCGCCCAGCGTGGCGATCGTCCAGCACCCCGACGTCCGCCGCATGCTGATGACGCAGAAGGTCTACGCCGAGGCCATGCGGTCGCTGCTGCTGCGCACGGCGCTGGTCGTCGACCGCGAGCACGCCACCGAGGACCCGGCCGAGCGCGAGCGCCTGCGCGGCCGCGTCGACCTGCTCACGCCGATCCTCAAGGCCACCTGCACCGACCTCGGCTTCGAGGTCGCCGTCGGCGCGGTCCAGGTCTACGGCGGCTACGGCTACATCGGCGAGTACCCCGTCGAGCAGCTCGTCCGCGACGTCAAGATCTGCTCGATCTACGAGGGCACCAACGGCATCCAGGCCATGGACCTGGTCGGCCGCAAGCTGCGGGTCGGCGGCGGCGCGCTGTTCATCGAGTGGATGCAGGAGGCCCAGAGCCGGCTCGCCGCCGCCGCGGAGGCCGGGCTCGGCGGCCCCGCCGAGGCGATCGGCAAGGCGGTGCAGCTGCTCGCCGCCAGCGCGATGCACCTCGCGGGCCTCGGCAAGGCGCGCAAGGTCGAGGCGGCGATGATCCAGGCCGTCCCCTTCACGCGCATGTTCGGCCTGGTCCTGCTCGCCATCGAGTGCGTCGAGCAGGCGATAGTCGCCGCCCGCCTCCGCCAGACCCGCGGCGACGAGCCGCTGCTCGTCGGCAAGCAGCGCAACCTCGAGTTCTTCGTCGCCGCGATCCTCCCGCAGGCGATCGCCCTCGGCAAGAGCATCCAGTCGAACGACGAGAGCGCCCTCGACCCCGCGCTGTTCGTCTGACCTTTACGGCATGTCCCGATGGACATGCCCGCTCACGCAGGGCCGTTCGGACATGTCCGAACGGCCCTGTTGATTGAGAGACGCGCCGCGGGACGTCCACGAGCGAGCTCGAGTGTCCGGCTCTTCACCATCCCGCGCTGCCGTGTGGGCGCTCGGGTCGCGCTCGCCTCGCCGGCGGGTGCGCATCCACGACCGCGCTCGCGTGCGCGGAGCGACCGTCGACCGCGGCGCTTCAGGGCCGCCGTTCGAGCTCGGCGCGCGCCCCGAAAGCAGCATGACCGCCAGGACATGTCCTGGCGGTCACGCCTCTCACGCACGGGCGCGGCTCAGGGGACGGGCGCCCAGGTGCCGGTCGCGCTCGGGCAGGCGGGCGTGTACACGGCGGTCTTCGTCCACCCGCCCTTGTCGTCGAGCGTGTAGGCGGCGATCGGGCTGCACACCTCGCCGCTGGCGTCGAAGTCGAGCGGGCCGGTGATGCCGACGAGGTCGATGGTCTTGCTCGACTGGAAGGCGGTGAGCGCGGCGGGCACGAACATCTTCGGGCCGACGCCGAAGTCGATCGGCGTGCCGGCCTTGTCGGACAGCTTCTTGAACGCGTCGGCGACGCGCAGGCCGACCACGATGTCGCCCGACTTCACGGCCGCCATGCCGAACAGCGACGCCATCGTCGCGTCGTAGGCGAGCGCGCCCTCGGGCGCGAGGTTCGCCTCGCCGAGGCGCGTGCGCAGCTTGGCGAGCTGCGGCGTCTCGAGGTCGGGCGTGACGGCGACGACGATGCCCGCGAGATCGGGGTCCTCGAGCGCCGAGACCGCCGGCATCGCCCGCTTGGGCACGTAGATCTTCTGCGGCAGCGGGGCGCCGGTGGTCTTGTAGTGCTTGATGATCTCGGCGACCTCGGACCGCCCGAGCAGGATCAGCATCGGCGGCTCCGCGAAGGTCTTGAGCGCCGTGTCGAGCTTGGCCTTGGCGCCCTTGGTGGCGTCGTCGAGCCCGCGGTACGAGGCGATGAACTGACTGCCCGGGACCTGCGGGATCTGGCTCGGCCCGCCCGTCTCCTCGGTCGCCACCGCGTTGTAAAGGCTGAGCCCGTACGCGTCCTCCGACAGCAGGAGGATCGCGTTGGCCGTCGGGTCGCCGGTGAAGTCGGCCCCGATGCGCTCGCCCAGCGCCGGGCCCTGGAACTTCGCGCCGGCCATCGCCTGGAACACCAGGCCGCTGCCGGTCGAGGTGTCGAGCTCGCTCATGTCGGCCGTGATCATCGGCCCCATCGTGAACGCGTTGACGCCCTGGGCGAACGTCACCTGGTCGACCACCGCCGTGAACTCGACGTCGTCGGCCGGACCGATGAGCACCGGGATCGTCAGCGTGTCGCCGAGGTGGCGCGCGGCCGACGTCGCCGACGCGACCTCGCTCTTGGTGTCGCACACCACCAGCGCGATCTTGTCGCCGTTCGGCAGCTCGCCGCTGGCGTTGAACTCCTCGACCGCCGCGAGCACGCCCTTCTCCATCTCGAGCCCGAGGTCGGCGTCGGCGCCGGTCTTCGGCAGCATCACGCCGATGAACGCGACGTCGTCGCTGATCTCGCCCCCGGGGTAGATGGGCGCGCCGCACTCGTCGGACTCGGTCGAGGCGCACTCGCGCGGGGCACTCGAGGTCGCGCAGATGTACGACTCGCCGAGGCCCGCGCACTGCGAGTTGGCGTCACAGCCCTTCTCGCGGATCTTGCAGACGTTGGCCGCGCAGTACATCGGCTTGTTGTCGTCGAAGAACGCCGCGCAGTCGGCGTCTTCGTAGCACTCGGTGAAGTCGAGGGTCGCCGAGCACGCGCCCAAGATCACCCCGAGAGTCACCCCGAGAGCGCCGCACACAGAGAACCGGACAAGCAGATGCGAGAAGACTGACGACATGGTCGCAAAGCTCCAGCGTTCGCGGCTCAGAAGCGGTAGACGTAACCGAGGCCGAGCTGGCTCGGCGAGACCTTGGGCTGCATCGCCTGCACGGCCTTCGACTTGCGGGCCTTCGGCACCAGCAAGAGCACCATGCCGACCACCGCGAGCACGCCGCCGGCGATGAACAGGCCGTCGGCGGTGGCCGCCAGCGACTTGCCCTTCTGACCGGCCTCGCGCTGGTCGTCGAGCGTCTCCGCGGCCTCGAACTTGTTCTCCTGGCCCTTGGCCAGCCCGCCCGCGATGCCGCCGCTGACCAGCAGCGCCGCGCCGACGCCGAACATGGTGTAGCCGATCGGCCGCATGATCTTGGCCTTGTTCTGCCCCGACTTGTCGTCGCCGGGCGGCGGCTGCGGCCCCGGCTGCGGCCCGACCTGCTGGCCCGCCTCCGGCTGCTTGTTCGGCTCGGGCTGCTTCGGCTTCGACTTGGCCTCTTCCTTCTCGCGGATCTCGACGATCTTCTCGAGCGTGGCGAGCCGCTGCAGCGCCGTGTCGCGCAGGCCGATGTCGACCGACTCGTCGGCGATGAACTTCTGGTAGTAGGCGATCGCCGCGTCGACGTTGTTGGCCTGCTCTTGAATGCGGCCGATGTTGAACAAGATCGCCGGGTCGGGCTGCAGCGCGTAGGCCCGCTCGAACAGCGCCACCGCGCCCGCGTAGTCCTTCTCGCGGTACTTGGCGCGCGCCTGCTCGGCCAGGGTCTCGAAGGTCTCGCCGTTCGCGTCGGTGGGCGGCGGCTGGGCCAGCGCCGCGCGCACGGCGATCGGAACGTACACCGCGGCCGCCGCCGAGCGGGCGGGCATGCTCGAGGCGAGAAACGCAGCGGCCACGAGAGTGACGATCGGCTTCTTCATGGGGGGGCCTTCAGGGCGGGGTCGTCACGCGCGACCCGCACGAACCGAGAGCTAGAGACTAACGCTTTTTGCTCGGACCGACCGGCAACAAATCGTCTTCCGGCGCGGGGTTGGGCTTCGGCTTGACCTGCCCGTCGGGCGGTTTTTGGTCCCGCCGCCGGGCGGCCGCTTGGTGCCCCCGCCCGTCGGCGTCTTCGGCTGCTCGACCGGCGGCTGCGGGTTCGCCGGCGCCCCCGTCCGGGTCAGCAGATAGTCGTAGGGCTGGTCCTTGGCGGCGCTGACGCTCAGCGCGGTCTGCATCGACCCGTAGCCGGGCGCGGTCAGCGAGATGTTGTATTTGCCGGCGTGCAGCGGCACGTCGATCGGGGTCGAACCGAGCGGTCCGCCGTCCAGCGTGACCTCCGCGGTCACCGGGGCCGAGCGGATCGTGATGATCGCAAACCCCATGTCCGGGTTGAGGTTGGGGTAAAGCCCCTTGATGCGCTGCTTGGCCTCCTCGTTGCCGGCGTCGAGCGCCAGCACGTCGCGGTAGCCCTTGACCGCGCTGATGCGGTCGCCGTCGCGCTCGTGCTTGCGCGCGCTGGCCAGCGCCTTCATGACCTCGAGGCGGGACCGCAGCTCGTCGGCGCGGTCGGACAGCTTCGGGTCGCGGGCGAACTCCTCCTCGGCGCTCTCGAGCTTGCGCTCCGCCTGCGGCAGCTTGCCCTCGTCGATGAGCTGCGCGATCTTGTCGAGGTTGCCCTCGAGCTGCTCGCGCCCGCCCTCCTCGCGGGTCGCCACCTCGGGCCGCTCGGTCTCCGCCTCGGCCGGACCGCTCCCGCTCAGCGCGTAGAACAGCAGCGCGATCACCGTGAGCGCCGCGACCCCGCCGTAGACCAGGTTCAGCGTGCGCTGCCGGGCCGCGGCCTCCTGGGCCTGCGGGCCGACCACCAGGAGCGTGCGCCCGTCCTGGCTCTGCACCAGGCTCCCCCCTCCAGCGGGATGCCCTGCGCCTTGAGCTGGTCGAGCGTCGCCTGCGGGAACTGAGCCGTGATGGGCATCACCGACGGCGGCATCGTCTGCGACCCGCCGGGCGCGCCCGGCATGCCCTGCGCAAGCGGCGCGGCGGCAACCGCCGGTGCCGACCGCGGCCGGCCGAAGGTGCCGACCACGATGTTCTCCGGCGACGGGATCGGCTTGCTGTGCTCGGTGCTGCTCTGCGGCTCCTCCGGCTCGAGCGGCTCGGTCCGCGGCTGCGCTCGCGGCAGGCGGAACATCGAGAACGGCACCTGATCGATGAGCCCCTCGACGACCTCGTTGGCGTCGCGTGGGCGCCGCTCGCGGCTCTTCTCGAGGCACCGGCTGATGAGCTCCAGCACCCCCTCCGGCGCCCCGCTGTCGGCCGGCAGCAGCTCCTGGATCGGCTGCGGCTTCTCGTGGACGTGCTTGTACAGGACCGACGCGTCGTTGTCGGCCTGGAACGGCATCACCCCGGTCAGCATGAAGTAGAACAGGATGCCGACCGCGTAAACATCGACGCGCTGGTCGATCTTCTCGCCCAGGATCTGCTCGGGAGACAGGCAGGTGGGCGTGCCGAGGACGTTCTGCTTGGTGATGTCGGACGAGCCGGAGACCAGCTTGGCGAGCCCGAAATCGAGGATCTTGACGTAGTTGGCCCGCCCCTGCCGCTCGCACAGCATGATGTTGGCGGGCTTGATGTCGCGGTGGATGATCCCGCGCGAATGGGCCTCGCCGAGGCCTTTGAGCACCTGCGCCGCGATCGGCACGAAGTCGGCCAGCGTGAGGTGGTTGCGGCGGCGGACGAAGCGGTCGAGCGTCTCGCCCTGCACGTACTCCATGACGATGAACGCCCGGCCGTCGACCTTGCCGAAGTCGTGGATGGTCACGATGTTCGGGTGCTGCAGGCTGGACAGCCCGCGGGCCTCGCGTTCGAAGCGGGCCAGGGCCTCCGAGTCGCCGACCCAATCGGGCGCCAGCACCTTGAGGACCACCGGGCGATTCAAGTCGATCTGCGTCGCCTGGTACACGACGCCCATCCCACCGCGGCCGAGCCGGCGCTCGATCAAGTAGCGCCGAGCGAAAGTCGTCCCCAGCAGGGGGTCTGCTTGTGCTTGGTCTTCCGGTTTGCTCATGGCTTCTCGGGGGACCCTGTGACGTTAACACACCTTCCCCCGGTGTTGCGCGTCTTCGGCAAAACCCGGCGGCAGTCGCCGCAATGGCGCGCGCGTAGAGGCGCAGGACGACGCGGTCGACGGCTTGTGGCATGCTCCCGGCCGTGCCCACGACCCTGAGCTTCGCCCCGACCATTCCCGCTCTGCTCCACGGCAGCCGCGCCGTCCTCGTCGTCGCGGCGGCAAACGTCCTCACCGGTGAGTTGCCGGTGTTCTTGCCGGCGCCGGCGCAGGCGCTGCTCGCCGAACTCGCGCGTGACACCAAGCCCGGCGAGCTCGGAGCCGTCTCGGGCACGCTCACCGGGCTGCCGGAGCCGCGACGCCTGCTCCTCGGCGTGCTCCCCGACCACGGTTCTCGCTACAATTCGCCGAGCCGCGCCGAGAGCGTGCGCCGCGTCGTGGCGGCCGCGGACCTCGGCGGCAGCAAGGCCGGAATCGTCGTCATCCTGCCGGATCCCGCGCACCTGCTCGCCACCATCAACGCCGTGGGCCGCGCTCTCCCGCTCTATTCGAGCAAGAGCGGCGCGTCCGGCGGCGCCGAGGTCCAGATCCTCGCGCTCGACCCCGCCGGGCACCCGATCCCGATCCCGCCGGAAGTCGAGTCGACGATGCACGCGACGCGGGTCGCCGCGCTCCACGTCGACACGCCGCCGACCGAGCTCAATCCCGAGGAGTTCGCAGCTCGCGCGCGTGAGCTGTTGACCGCGATTCCCCGCGTCGAGCTGCGCGAGATCGTCGGCGACGCCCTGCTCCAGGAGGGCCTGGCCGGCATCCACGCCGTGGGCCGCTGCGCGGTCAAGCCGCCGCGCATGCTCATCGCCCAGTACACGCCGGCCGCCGGCGGCGGCCGCTCGATCGCCCTGGTCGGCAAGGGCATCACCTACGACACCGGCGGCCTCAGTCTCAAGATCAGCGGCGCCATGAACACCATGAAGGGCGACCTCGGCGGCGCGGCCGCCGTGCTCGGGGCCTTCTGCGTGCTGGCCGCCAATCATTGCAAGCACAAGCTCTCGCTGCTCCTCTGCATCGCCGAGAACGCGGTCGGCCCCGGCGCCTACAAGCCCGACGACATCCTCCGCCTGCACTCCGGCAAGACGGTCGAGATCAACAACACCGACGCCGAGGGCCGCCTCCTGCTCGCCGACGGCGTCAGCTACGCCGCGCGGGCCCTCGGCGCCGAGATCGTGTTCGACGCCGCCACCCTGACCGGCGCCCAGCTGATCTCGACCGGCCTGCTGCACGCCGCCATCGTCAGCAACGACGAGTCGCTCGAGCAGACCATCATCGCCGCCGGCAAGCACTGCGGCGACCTCGTCCACCCGCTGCCGTTCGCGCCCGAATTCTACAAGCAAGAATTCGAGAGTAATATCGCAGATATGGTCAATTCTGTAAAGAATCGCATGAACGCCCAGTCGGCCTGCGCGGCGCAGTTCGTCTACTGGCACATGGACGATACCAAAGCGCAGTGGTGCCACATCGACCTGGCCGGCCCGAGCTTCCCCAAGAACCGCGGGACCGGCTTCGGCGTGGCCCTGCTGTCCGAAACCATCCGCCGGATCGCCTGAGGAGGTGCAGCATGTACGGCTACGGCAACTGGACCCTGCCCGGCAGCTGGCACGCGGCGCTGGCTGAAGAGATGGCCAAGCCATACTTCAAGGACCTCGTCGACTTCGTCGGCTATGAGCGCGAAAACAATACGGTTTATCCACCCGAAGAGGACGTGTTTCGCGCCTTCGAGCTGACCCCGTTCGAGCAGGTCAAGGTCGTGATCCTCGGCCAAGATCCGTACCACGACGAGGGTCAGGCCCACGGCCTGTGCTTCTCGGTGCTGCCCGGGGTCAAGCCGCCCGCCTCGCTGGCCAACATCTTCAAGGAGCTCGCGGCCGACCTCGGGTGCGGCATCCCCCCGCACGGCAACCTGCAGTCGTGGGCCGAGCAGGGGGTCCTGCTGCTCAACACCGTCCTCACCGTCCGCGCCCACACCCCCGGCTCGCACAAGAACAAGGGCTGGGAGAAGTTCACCGACGCCGTCATCCGCGCCCTGAGCAGCCGCAACGAGCCGGTGGTGTTCGCGCTGTGGGGTGACTTCGCCAGGAAGAAGGCCGCCCTCATCGACGAGCGCCGCCACCGCATCCTGGTCGCCCCCCACCCCTCGCCGATCCTCGGCAAGGGCCCGAAGTTCCTCGGCAGCCGGCCGTTCTCGGCCATCAACGCGGCCCTCGAGGACCTCGGCTACCCGGCGATCGACTGGCAAATCTTCTGACAGCCGCCGCCGCCACAGCCCCGGCCGTTGCCGGTGATGGCAAGCGCCACCACCTCGACCCGCCGCCGCTTGCGGTACACGAAGAAGTACGGCAGCCCGGCGAGAAAACACCGCCGGGTGCCGAACAGATACGGCGGCCAGGCGCTGGGGAAATAAAGCATCCCGATCAGCGACCGTTTGAACTCGGCCTCGAGTCGGCGGACATGGATGGGTCCGAGTCGCGCGGCGAAGGCGCGGGCCTCTCGCATCTCCCGTTCGGCCTCGGGGTGGAACCCCAAACTTTTCCCCTGCTCTCTTTCGCTCGTCATGCTACGGAATCGGCATGACGACCCCTCCTTTTGCACGACGGCCTCCGCGGATCCTCACGGACGCGGATGGGGTGACTCTCCAAAAGGAGCTCAAGCACCGGCTGGCGGAGCTGGACCGCGGCGAGGTGGAGCTCGTGTCGGTCGAAGAAGTCTGGCGGAACGTGTTCGGCCGCGAGGCTCCGCCCGAGCTGAAGTCCCGCGCTCGCTGAGCACCCCGGCGATCCGCCGAATTTTGTCCCCGTCGAAGTCGGCGGTTATCCTACATCACCCACACCGGAGTTTTTGTCGGATGACGCACGAACGACGCCAAGATCGCAGCGAAAACCCCTGGACCGCCGGGGATCTCTACCTTCGGGCCGTTGCCCAGCGGACCGGCCTGGAGCACCTCACGCTCGCCACCCGCGAGGGCCTGCGCCTCTCCGGCACGGGTGACGAGGACCTCGGCAGCCGCGTCGCCGCGGTCGCTCCCCTCTTCGTCGAGGAGCCCGCGACCCTGCGCGCCGGGATGATCGACGAGCTGACCGACGGCCAGCCGATGCAGGTCTGGCGCGTCACCGTCCGCGACCGTCCCTTCTACCTCATCGGCTTCGGCGCCCTCACCGACATGTCCGAGGAGGTCCAGCACGCCTTCGACCGGATCTTCGCTCGTCCGGCCGCGCGCACCTCGAACTGAGATCGTCACCGCGTCACGACGCGCGCTCCGAGAGCCGCGACGATCTTCGTCGCGGCTCTTTGCGTGGGTCGCTCGACCTTCTCGCCTCGAGCTCGAGAGCGGCTCGCCCACCTCGCAAAAAACTCGAGCCGTCTCGTCACCGCAAGCGAGCGCTCGGCCTCGACCCCACGAGGTCTCCGCGCCGCTCGAGTCATCCCGCGAATGCGCGCAGGCTCGCGAGGCAGTCCGTCGACGCGGAGCCCCGCGAGGTGCACCTTCGAGGACGCCGCGTCGCCGCCCTCACCGCGCGCTCACGCCGGGATCACGCACACCCCGACGTCCGCGGTACCCGGCGGTGGGTCGGCGAAGAACGGCACGCAGTCTTCCGACGGGGCGCAGTCGGCGTCGCCGCCGGACACCGAGCAGTAGGGCGTGCAGCAGCCCATCGCGCCCATGCAGCCTTCGACCGTCTCGGCGGCCTGGCAGCTGAAGCCGGCCAGGCACGCGTTGGTGTACTCGCACGGCGAGTTGTCGTCGCCGACGTTCGCCCCCGGGTCCGGCGTGAAGCAGATGAAGCCGCCGAACGACGGGTCGCCGTAGCAGCCCTGCATGTCCTCGCAGTCTTGCAGCAGTGGGTCGCACGACTGCAGGCACACCGGCAGCACGCCCTCGTTCGCCGACTCGAGGCAGAGCTCGCCCTCCCCGCACGTGTTGCCTTCGCCGCAGTACGCCGTGCAGGTCCCGCCCTGCCCGGTGGCGAAGTCGAAGTTCAGGCAGATCGTCCCCTTCGAGCAGTTGTCGAGCCCCGAGAACACCGACTCGCCCATGTTGATGTTGCACGGGTCCCCGGCGGCGCCGGCGTTCATCGGCTCGTCGACGCACTTGTTGGCGTCCCAGTAGTTCGTCCCCATCGAGTCGTAGGCCACGCACTTCTGGCCTTCGGGACAGTCCTGGATCTTCGGGTTGCACATGCTCTCGCCGCCCTCGGTCGTGGTCGGCGTACCGGTGCTCGCCTCGCTGTCGGTCCCGGAGTGGTCCCGGTGCTCGTCTCGCTGTCGGTCCCGGTGGCGGTCCCGGTGCTGGTGGTCGGCTCCGTGGTCGGAGCGGTCTCGGTCTCTTTCCCCATCCCGTCGTCGCCGCAGCCTGCGATCAGCAGCGCGCCGACGAGCGCAGTCCTTCCCAGCACCTTCGCGCGTCCCAACTTCTTCATGGCGATTTTATCGCGAACGGCCCGCTCGGGCGTCAACGCCTGCATCCGCGCCGAGCTGCTCCGTGGCCGCCGCGCGCGGCTCCAGCGCTGTCTTCACCGCAGCGCGGGAACGCACGCCTCGGTTTGAGCCACCGTCTCATTCTGATACACTGGCCGAATGGAGCCAGCAGCGCGCAAGAGAGCGGCGAAGCCGAGCATCGGGGAGGCGACGCCGCGGCGCACGCGGGTCGATCGCGACAGCGTGCTGTTCGCGCTCGGCGAGCTGGTGCGCCGCGAGGTCGACCTCGACGCCTTGCTGGCGCAGGTCATCGACACCGTCACGAAGGCCATGGACGCCGACCGCGGCACCTTCTACCTGGTCGACCGGGCCCGCGGCGAGCTGTTCAGCAAGGCCGCGCACTTGCCGGAGCTGCGCGAGATCCGTCTCAAGGTCGGCCAGGGCATCGCCGGCCACGTCGCGCGCACCGGCGAGGCCATCAACCTCTCGCACACCGAGGGCGACCCGCGGTTTTACGGCGCCATCGATCGCGCCACCAACTACGCCACGCGCTCGATGCTGTGCGTCCCGGTCCTCGATCGCGCCGGCGAGATCCTCGGCGTCCTCCAGCTGCTCAACAAGAAGGGCGCCGCCTTCGACGACGACGACGAGGCCTTGCTGCGCGCGCTCGCCAGCCAGGTCGCCATGCTGGTCGAGAGCACCAGTCTTTACGGCCAGCTGCGGGCCCCCACCGGCGGACCGCTGCGCTACCGCTTCAACGGCGTGGTCGGCGGCGGCGCGCGGATGAGACGCGTCTACGATCTCGTGACACGGGCGGCCGGCACCGACGCGACCGTCCTCATCACCGGCGAGACCGGCACCGGCAAGGGGCTGATCGCGCGGGCGATCCACTACAACAGCCCGCGCGCCGGGCGGCCGTTCGTCGCCGTCGACTGCGCCTCGCTGCCGGCCACCTTGATCGAAAACGAGCTCTTCGGCCACGAGCGCGGCGCGTACACCGGGGCCGACCAGCGCAGCGTCGGCAAGTTCGAGGCCGCCGACGGCGGCACCGTCTTCCTCGACGAGCTCGGCGAGGTCCCGCTCACGCTCCAGAGCAAGCTGCTGCGCGTCCTGCAGGACCGCGAGTTCGAGCGGGTCGGCGGGCGCAAGACCCTCAAGGTCGACGTCCGGATCCTCGCCGCCACCAACCGCAACCTCGAGGACATGGTCGCCCGCCAGCGCTTCCGCGAGGACCTCTACTACCGCCTGCGCGTGCTCTCGCTGGCCATGCCGCCGCTGCGCGAGCGCGGCCCCGAGGACCTCGAGCAGCTCGCCTACCACTTCCTGGCCGGCTTCGCCCAGCGCCACAACAAGCCCGTCGTGCGCTTCTCCCCGCCCGCGCTCGCGCGGCTGCACGCGCACAGCTGGCCCGGCAACATCCGCGAGCTCGAGAACTGCATCGAGGGCGCGGTCGTCCTCAGCGTCGGCGACGCCATCGAGGTCGCCGATCTACCGTTGCCCGCCGACCCGCGCGAGCTGCCGGCCGCGGGCCGCAAGGCCGGTCGCGGCGGGGCGGACCTCGCCCGGCTGTCGTGGAACGAGATGGAGAAGCTCTACATCGAGGCCGTGCTGGCCGCCCACGACGGCAACCGCAGCGGCGCCGCCCGGGCCATGGGCATCGGCCGCGCCACCCTCCTGCGCAAGATCAAGACCCTCAAAATCCGCGCCTGACCTCGGCCCGCGCCGCGCCGTTCGCTGCAGGTGCATCGTAACGATCCACCTGCCTCACTTTGAGGCATGCCCGCTCGGGTCGCGAACGCGTCGTCCGCCGTTCACCCGCGTGACGCCTGAGCGGCGGGCCCGCCACGGCGCCTGGCACGCCGGCTGCTAAGGCCTCTCGCGCAGGAGTCGAACGATGACAGCCAAGCCCGCCCCCACCACGCCCGCCCCCACCGACAACGCCTGGCGCCAGGGCAAGCCCGTGGAGGATCCCGAGAAGATGAAGCGCTGGGGCTTCATCACCGCCAAGCCCAGCGAGTACCTGATCCACGTCCGCCGCGGGCGGATCCGCCGCGCCAGCACCGGTCAGGGCGCGAGCTGCTTCAAGTGGCCGTGGGACAGCGTCGCGGTCATCCCGACCACCATCAACCGTCTGCAGTTCACCGCCGACCAGGTCACCCTGGAGAAAGTCGGCGTGCAGATCACCGGCCTCGCCGTCTACCGGATCGCCGAGCCCGAGCTGACCTTCCGCATGCTCAACTTCTCGTACAGCGAGCGGGCGCAGGAGAAGCTCGGCGAGATCCTCACCGAGATGTTCGTCGGCGCCACCCGCCGCCTCGTCGCCAACCTGCGCGTCGAGGACGTCATGACCCGGCGCAAGGAGTCGATCGCGCGCGAGCTCATGGCCGAACTGGTCCCGATCGTCGAGGGCCGCGGCCGCACCGACGACACCAGCGCCACCGGCTGGGGCGTCATCATCGACACCGTCGAGATCCAGAACGTCCAGATCCTGTCGGACACCGTGTTCCAGGACATGCAGGCCAAGTTCCGCGCCGAGCTGGCGCTGCGGGCCCGCATGGCCGAGATGGAGAGCGCCCGCGAGATCGCCACGCTCGAGGCGACCTCGGCCCGCCAGATCGAGGAGGCCAAGATCGCCAGCGAGACCGCTACGCGCGAGCTCAAGGCCCAGGCCGAGAGCCGCACCATGCAGATCGAGCTGGCCGAGCACGCCAAGCGCGAGGAGCTGGCCGCGCGCGCCGCCGAGGAGCAGCGCGTGCGCGACCAGATGCGGGCGATCGCCGAGCTCAAGGCCACCACCGAGCTCGCCGAGGAGACGGCCGCCCGC
Source organism: Nannocystis pusilla (assembly GCF_026626665.1). GTDB lineage: Bacteria > Myxococcota_A > Polyangia > Nannocystales > Nannocystaceae > Nannocystis > Nannocystis pusilla. The sequence continues at coordinate 1,447,698 of NZ_JAPNKE010000002.1, read as the reverse complement.
CAGCAGGCGCGGGCGATCTCCGAGCTCAAGGCCGCCACCGAGCTCGCCGACGAGCGAGGCGCGCGCGAGCAGGCTCGCCTGCTCGGTGAGCTGCGCGCCAAGACCCAGCTCGAGCAAGAGAAGGCCGCCCAGGCCGAGGCCGTGCGGATCGCCCAGCTCGCGCGCGAGCGCAAGTACGCCGAGGCCGAGCGCCAGCTGCTCGAGGTCAAGCACGCCACCCAGCAGAAGGAGGTCGAGCTCGGCGCGCAGCTGGCCATGCAGCGCAACAAGGCCAACACCGAGCTCAAGGACCTCGAGAGCGCCGCGGCCGCGCGGCTCAAGGAGCGCGAGCTGCAGGTCGAGCGCCTGGCCGGCGAGGTGCGAGCGGCCGTCGCCCGGGCCGCGCGCGAGGTCGACAACCTCGTCTCGGACGACCGGATCCGCATGGCCCTGGTCGAGACCGGCCTGCCCGCGATCGCCGGCGCGTTCGCGCAGAAGTTCGGCGAGGTCAAGATCACCGCGTTCGGCGAAGGCGCCGATCCGTCGGCCATGGTCGCCCGCGGGATGGGCGAGGTCCTCGCCCTCGCCCGCAAGGTCGGCGCCGACCTGCTCACCCCGCCCGCCCCGCCTGTCCCCTCGGACAGCCAGGCCGAGCGCTGAGCGACGGCCCGGCCGCGGCCCGCGAGGGGCCTCGCTCGGCCGACGCCCCTCGCGCCGTTCCTGGCTCCGAGCGAGACGGCGCGGGCCGACGCTCCTCGCGCCCTTCCTCGCAGTCACCCCCACCGGCCTGTCTCTCCGGACATCCCGCGCGCGCTCCGGCCGCGGCCGCCTGTCTCTCCGGACATCTCGCGCGCTCCGGCCGCGTCCGCCTGTCTCTCCGGACATCTCGCGCGCACTCCGGCCGCGGCCGCCTGTCTCTCCGAACATCCCGCGCGCGCTCCGTCCGCGGCCCCCTGTCTCTCCGGACATCCTCGCGCGCGCTCCGGCCGCGGCCGCCTGTCTCTCCGGACATCTCGATCTCGCAGATCCGCCCCTCGTCGTCCGCGTGGATCGCCTGCCCCTTCGGACATCCGGGAAGCGCGGCGCGCCGGCTCTCTGCCTGGCCTTTGGGACATCCCGTCTCCGCGCCCCGCGGGGCGGCGCCTGCGCCGGTGTTCGCGGCTCGCTCGGTCCCTTCGTCGCCGGATCTGCGACTGTCCCCTCGCCTCGGTCTGCGCGACCCGACTCGATTGCCGGCCGCGATCGCGGGCCCACGTTTGCGTGACCTCCGGATCACCGATGACGACGCCAGTCCCGACCTCGGCCGCCGCGCGCTCGACCTGTCTCTTGCGACATGTCGCCATCCTCTCCGCGCTCGCCGCCTGCGACCTCGCGTCGCGGGACGGCGACGACCCCGGCACCTCCACCGCCGCCTCGACCACCGGCGCCGCCGCCTGCCCGCTCAACGACGCCTGGGAGCCCAACGACGAGCCCGACGATCCGACCGACGTCGCCTGGAGCGGCGTCAGCGAGTGGTCCGCCTACCACGAGGTCACCGACGCTTACCTCTGCCCTGGCGAGGATGACTGGTACCGCTTCGACGTCGCTGACCTCGGTTATGCCGTCCACTACCTCTACGTGCGCGGTCTGGTGGATGACGCCGGCCTGTGCGGAGCCGCGTGCGGGGAGCCGGTGCTCGCGCCCGGTCCCGAGCACGCCATGACCATCGAGGTCTACCGCGCCGACACGCACGAGCCGTTGACCGCGCAGACGGCCGACGGCGGCGTGCTCGCGCTCGGTGGATACGGCGACGACTATGCCGGCACCCTCCTGGTCCGCGTCCACAGCGACACCGCGACCGCCGAGTACCCGTATCGCCTGAGCGTCGAGATCCGCAACTACGAAGGCGAGGACGAGTGTGAGTGCTGAAGCCTCTGCGGGGCGCCTCGCGGCCCTCCTGCTCGCCGGCCTGGCGCTCGCCTGCGGCGTCCCGACGCCGACCGGCACCACCGGCATCGACGACGAACCTGCCGCGCGCGACCGCGTCGACGTCCACGTCCACCTCGTCGGCGGCGCGGTCGACGACCTGCTCGCCGCGCTCGATCGCAACGCCATCGCCGCCGCCGTCGTGATCGCCTCGCCGCACCTCGATCCCGCGCTCGGCCTCGCTCCCGGCCCCGATGCGCGCATGCACGGCTGGCGCGAGGCCAACGACGCCCTGCTCGCCGCCACCGCGGCCCACCGCGCGCGCCTGTTCCCGTTCATCGCCGTCGAGCCGGCCGAGGTCGACATCCCCGCGCTCGAGCGGTGGTTTCAGCGGGGGCTCGCGGCGTCAAGCTGTACTTCGGCCACCAGAAGCTGCACGCCCGCCCGCTCGACGATCCGGCCCACGCCTCCCTGTTCGAGTGGCTCGAGCAGCGCTCGGTGCCCGTGCTCGTCCACGTCAACACCGTGCGCTACCGCGACGAGCTCGCCCGCGTGCTGCGGGCCCACCCGCGCCTCGAGCTGGTCTGCGCCCACCTGTGCGGCAGTCGCACCGACCTCGATCGCCTCGCCGGCCTGCTGCGCGAGTTCCCGCGGCTGCGCGTCGACACCAGCCACGGCGCCGGCCTGCCCGGCGTCGACGGCTTCACCGCCATCGAGGAGGATCGGGACCGGCTGCGCGCCCTCATCGAGATCCAGCCCGAGCGGTTCCTGTTCGGCTCCGACCTCGTCACCGCGCGCGGGGCCCCCGGCGACCTCGACGCCGCGCGCGCCTGGGACCTGCAGCTCGCCGCCAACCTCGGCCTGCTCGAGCGCGAGCGGTTCGAGTTCTGGCGCCACGCCGCCCGGATCGGCGCGCTCACCCCCGGCGTCTATTTCGGCCTCGCGCTCCCCGAGCCCGCCGTCTCCCGCTTGCTCGGCGGCAACGCCCGCGCCTGGCTCGGCGCCTACCGCCCACCATGAACCTCAGGGCATGTCTCGAAGCACATGCCCCATCAGCCATGCCCTGGCAGACATGCCCGATCGGGCATGCCCGCGAACTCACTCGTCGGTCTCTTCGCCCGGGTCCGGCGCCTCGGTCCCGAGCTCGAGGTCGACGAGGATCGGGTTGTGGTCGGACACCAGCTTGCCCTCGGCGACCGGGCGCTCGATCACCTGCGGCTCGCGCGGGCGCAGGCCCTTGCCGGCGAACCAGTCGACGCGCAGCGGCACGCGCCCGCCCCACGGCGCCAGCCGGCGCTCGAGGTACGTCCACATCACCCGGCGCATCGCCTTGGGCATGTAGTCGAGCGCCTTGCGGAAGATCTCGGGGTCGTAGATGTCGTAGTAGATGGTCCCGCGGGTGAAGTCGTTGAAGCCGTCGATCTCGAACCCGCCGTCGCGCATCGCCGCGAACACCGCCCGCTCGAAGTGCTCCTCCGGCTTCATGTACTGGGCCGCCATGCCCTCGATGCCGAAGCGCGTCAGCTTGTAGAAGAAGTTGTAGGCCAGGCCGCGGCCGCTGCTGAGGTCGTACGTGTTGGTGTTGAGGTCGCCGCCGAGGAGCATGCGTTCGCCGCCGAACTCGCGCAGGCGGGTCACGATCTCGCGGATGTCGCGGGCGCGGTCGCGGGGCCCGGCGAACGGGTCGAGGTGGACCAGCGCGACCGTCAGCGGCCCGTCGGGCAGCAGCAGCTCGCACAGCAGCGCGCGCTTGTTGCCGATCCGCTTCTCGGTCGCGTGGAACTTGTCGCGCCGCTCCTGCAGCTCGACCGCCTCGAAGCGGAGCACCGGGAAGCGGGTCAGCAGGGCGCAGCCGTGCATCGCCTTGGTGTTGGGCACGCCGTGGCCGCGCTCGCCGCGGTCGCCCTCGGCCAGCACGAGGTGGTAGTTGGCGAACACGTAGCCCATGCCGAGCGCGTGGGCGAGCTCCTTCGGCACGTTGCGGTTGCCCGAGCGGCCCATGCCGATGTCGACCTCGGTCAGCAGCAGCAGGTCGGCCGCCGACAGCTCGGGGTCCGACGTCAGCAGCGTGTGGAGGCCCTCGAAGCGCTTGCCGCGCTCTACGTTCCAGGCGACCGCGCGGACGATCCCCGGGCGTCGCGGCGCCAGCGAGTGGCCGAGCGTCGGCTCGAGGTCCCATTCGAAGCCGCGGAGGACCCGCTCCAGCTGCGGACGGATCGTGCGGAACACCGGGTCTCGCTCCAGGCGCCGGCGCGTGCGGATCCGGGCGATGTGGGCCAGCGCGTCGGTGAAGTCGTGGTCGAGCTGCGAGCGGAGCGGGAGCGGACCTGGCTCCGAGACCAGGTTAGGATAGGCGAAGGTATTCGTCGGCACGCGCCTCCCCGGGTCGGACCCCGTGCGATCGGTACCAACCAGGGGCGCTGTCCCGGGTCCGCGGGCGCGCCCTCGGGCATTTCGATCCGCGCCCCGTGTGCGCGGGACGCGGGTCGGATCGCCGTGGATCGCCGGCGATCGGGGTTATTCTAGTCGCATGTTGCAGCTCGGCCTCGTCGCCCTCCTCGCCTCGCCGCTCCCGTGGACCGCGCCCGCGCCCGCGCCCGCGCCGATCTACGGCGGCGAGTTGGTCGAGCCGGGCGCGTGGCCGACCGCCGTGGCGATCCTCATCGGCGACACGATGTGCACCGGCACGCTCGTCAGTCCGAAGGTCGTGCTGACCGCCGCGCACTGCCTCGACAACAACCCCTCGCCCGCGCTCATGCACGTCGTCGTCGGCGACGACGTGTGGACCGAGTTCAGGACCATCGCCTCCGTCGCCTCGCACGGCTCGCACCCCGACTTTTGCGGCACCGACACCGAGGTGTGCAAGGTCGACATCTGGGACTACGGCTACGTCATGCTCGAGGAGCCGCTCGTCGGCGTCGAGCCGACGCGGCCGCTCAGCGACCAGGCCGAGTGGGACGCCGCCATGTACATCGGCGCCCCGATCACCGTGGTCGGCTTCGGCGACGACGAGAAGAGCCTCAACGGCTTCAAGCGCCAGGTCGACGTCGAGATCGTCCGCTTCAGCCCGAGCGGCCTCGAGTTCCAGGCCGGCGGCGAGGGCCACGACTCGTGCCAGGGCGACTCCGGCGGCCCTGCGTTCGTCACCCTCTCCTCTGGCGAGGTCGTGCTCGCCGGCGTCACCTCGCGCGGCTACACGTGCGGCAAGGGCGGCTTCTACGCCATCCCCTACGCCGCCCTGTGCTGGCTGAACCAAGAGACAGGTGTCGACCTGCGCACCGACGCGTGCGAGGCGTGCGACTGCCTGGTGACCGAGCCGAACCGCGACGACGGCTGCGGCTGTGCTGCCGGGGGCGACGCGGGCGGCTCGCTCGGGCTGATCGTGTTGACGGCGCTGGCCGGGTTCAGAAGATCTGGGCGCCGACCCGCACGTACGTCTCGGCGCTGAGGACCTCGAGCAGGCGGTCGTTGATCGCCTCGGGGTCGTAGTTCGAGAAGTCGATGCCGCGGAAGAACGCGTCGTAGGTCTTGGCGACCGTCAGCGCCTTGCCGCCCGGCTCCTTGCCGGTGATCGTGAGCGGGCGTCCGTCATCGGCCGCGCTGAGGTCGAGCTCGACGATGGTGGTCTGATTGGTCTGGAACTTCCAGTTGGCGCCCTCGTGGGCGCCGGACGGGTCGACCGCCGTGCCAGCGAGGTAGACCGTCAGCCCCTCGACCGACGCGTGGCCGTGGAGCTGGTACGGCGTGTCGAACGCCTGCTCGGCCAGCGACGACTGGTAGCGGCCGTACTCGACGCGCAGCTTGCAATATGTCCCTTCGGGCAGCTCGACCGAAGCGAAGTCGACGAGGTCCTGATCCTGCGCCGCTGGTACTCGGGGAACGGGCCGTACGGCAGCTCGAAGTCGAAGCTCTCGCCGGCGCACGACTCGACCTGCGCCGCGGTCATCACGATCACGCCCTCGGCCAGGTTGATCTGCCAGCCCTTGTCGTTGACGAACACGCGGGCGGCGTCGGCCTCGCCGAGGTTCGGCAGGACCCCCTTCTCGTCGCGCGTACCGTGGTGCGAGATGGCCAGCGAGAGCTTCGTCTTCGGCTCGAGCAGCGCCTCACAGCCCGCCAGGCTCGACATCACAGTGACAGCCGCCAACACTCGCGTCGCGCTCCGCATCATCGTCATAAAGCTGGGGCATCTTATCCATAGATGGCTGTGACGCGGAACTACCGTCCGCGCCCGAGCTCGTGCGCTAGCATGGTGGCAGGGCGAACCTGCACCGGCGACGCGAGCGCGACCATCGGCGCGGCTGCCGGAGCTCGGCGGCGCTACCGGTTCACGGTCCGGCGGCCCCGAGCCCGCGCCGTGCCCGCCTGGCGCCCGGGACAGGCGACGCTCCAGGTGTGCGCGTCGCTCCTCCTCCCCCGGCGGCACCAGACACGACGGCCCGTGACCGATCAGCGCAGCGCGCCCGGCTCGGCGCAGCGCCTCGCGAGCGAGGTGGTGCTGCGCCGGATCCCAGTAAAGAAGGAGCGACTTCTGCAGCTTCTTCTCGCGCAGCTCCTTCGCCGTGTAGACCGGCTCGCGCGTGAACGGATCGCGACCCGTGTAGTACATGCAGGTCGCCATGCTCATCGGCGTGGGGATGAAGTCCTGCACCTGCCTGGGCCGCACGCCTCGCGCCTTCAGCCACAGCGCGAGATCGACCATGTCGTCCAGCGTGCTGCCCGGGTGCCCCGAAATGAAGTAGGGCACCAGATGCTGATCTTTGCCCGCGGCCTCGCTCGCGCACGTGAACTGCTCGGCGAAGCGCTCGTAGCTGGCGACCCCGGGCTTCTTCATCTTGGCGAGCACGTCGTCCTTCACGTGCTCGGGCGCCACGGACAATTGTCCGCCGGTGTGATGCGTCGCCAGCTCGCGGATGAACGCCGGAGATCGTTCTGCCAGGTCGTAGCGGACGCCCGAAGCGATGAACACGCGCCGCACGCCCTCGGCCTTGCGCACCTTCTTCAGCAGGTCGACGAGCGGCCCGTGGTCGGTGTCGAGGTTCTCGCACACGCCCGGGTGGACGCACGACAGCTTGCGGCACGCGCTCTCGATCTGCTCGCTCTTGCAGCGCATGCGGTACATGTTGGCCGTCGGCCCGCCGACGTCCGAGATCACGCCGCGGAAGTCGTCCATGCGGCGCAGCGCCCGGATCTCCCGCAGCACGCTCTCGGCCGAGCGCGACTGGATGATGCGGCCCTCGTGCTCGGTGATCGAGCAGAACGTGCAGCCGCCGAAGCAGCCGCGCATCGTCACGATCGAGTGCTTGACCGTCTCGAACGCCGGGATCTTGCTGCCCGCGTACGTCCAGTGCGGCCGGCGCACGAACGGCAGGTCGTACAGCGCGTCCATGTCGCGCATGTCGAGCGGGTGCGCCGGCGGGTTGCAGTAGAGCGCCCGGTCGCCGTGCGGCTGGACCAGCGGCCGCCCGTTGCCCGGGTTCGTCTCGTGCTGGAACGCCCGCGACATCTCGAGGAACGCGTCCTTGTCGGCGCTCGCCTCCTCGTAGCTGGGCAGGTGCAGCGGCAGCCCGTCGCGCACGTAGCGGCTCTTCGGCAGGTGCTCCCACTGGCCCTTGGGCAGCATCACCGCGGTGCCGCGGACGTCGCGGATCGTGCTGATGTCTTCGCCGGCCTTGAGCCGCCGCGCGACCTCCCACACCGGCCGCTCGCCCATGCCGAAGATCAGCAGGTCCGCCTTGCTGTCGACCAGCACGCTGCGGCGCACCTGGTCGCTCCAGTAGTCGTAGTGGGCGATCCGCCGCAGGCTCGCCTCGATGCCGCCGAGCACCACCGGCAGCCCCGGGAACGCCTGCCGGGCCAGGTTCGAGTAGACGATGCTGGCGCGGTTCGGCCGCTGCTCGAGCGCGCCGTCGGGCGAGTATTGATCCTCGCCGCGGATCTTCTTCTGCGCCGTCAGCTTGTTGAGCATCGAGTCGAGGTTGCCGGCGGTGATGCCGACGAACAGCCGCGGCCGACCCAGCCGCGAGATGTCCTTCGGGTCATCCCAGCGCGGCTGCGCGATCATCCCGACCCGCAGCCCGCGGCCCTCGAGGAACCGGCCGATCAGCGCCCCGCCGAACGCCGGGTGGTCGACGTACGCGTCGCCGTTGATGAGGAGCACGTCGAGCTCGTCCCACCCGCGCGCCTCCATCTCCTCGCGGGTCATCGGCAGGAACGCCCGCAGGTCCCGCGGCGGCGCCGTCTTGCTGGCCCTGAGCTGGACGAGCGACATGCGGCGAACACTAGTCGATCCGGCGCCCGCGCGCCCGCGCCTGCGCGTGCGCCACCTCTTGCCCGCGGGCTTGCGGGGCCCCCGCCTCTCTCCTATTAATGCCGGACATGACCGAGGCGCCCGCCCTCGCCGCTCGCGGCCTGACCTGCCGGCTCGCCGAGCGGGTCCTCTACGAGGCCCTCGACCTCGACCTCCGGCGCGGCCGGATCTGCGTCGTCGCCGGCCCCAACGGCGCCGGCAAGTCGACCCTCCTGCGCACCCTCGCCGGGCTCGACCGTCCGCAGGCCGGCCACGTCGAGCTGCTCGGCGACCGCCTCGCCGCCCTCTCGCCGGCCGCGCGCGCCCGCCGGCTGGCCTATTTGCCGCAGCACTGCCCCGTCGAGCCCGACCTCCACGTGCGGGAGGTCGTCCTCCTCGGCCGGCTGCCCAACCTCCCGCGCTTCGGTCCGCCGCGCGCCGCCGACGCCGACGCCGCCGAAGCCGCCCTCGCCCGCCTCGGCCTCGCCGCCTTCGCCGAGCGCCCGATCGGCCGGCTCAGCGGCGGCGAGCGCCAGCGCGTCATGCTCGCGCGCATGCTCGCGGCCGAGGCCGCCGTCGTCATCCTCGACGAGCCGGCCGCCGGCCTCGACATCGGCCACGCCCTCGGCCTCTACCGCCACCTGCGGGCCCTCGCGCGCGAGGGCGTGGCGGTCCTCGTCGCCGAGCACGACCTCGACCTCGCCCGCCGCCACGCCGACGACGCGGTCCTGCTCGCCGCCGGCCGCGCCCGCGTCGGCGCCTGCCCCGACGTCTTCAGCCCGCAGCACCTCGGCGCGGCCTTCGGCGTGGTCGCCCACGAGCGAGACGGCCGCCTGTTCTTCGAGGCCCTGCCCGTGGGCTGACGTCCGCCCGTCGCCATCGCTACAGGCACTCGAGAGCATGTCCTCATGAACAGGCTCTCGAGTGCATGTCCTCCGAGCATATCCTCACGGACATGTCCTCGCGGCCATCGACCGCCGGGCCGCGCGTCCGCTCGGGGCACGCGGGGAGCGTCGCCCTCGCCCGCTCAGCGCGGCAACAGCCCCGCCGCCTGCCCGCGCGCCCGCAGCTCGGCCAGCGCCGCCGCCCCCTCCGCGCCCATCTCGCGCGAGAACTCGTTGACGTACAGCGCGATGTGCTGCCGGCACACCTCGTCGCTCAGCTCCTGCGAGTGCGCCTTCACGAACGGCCACGCCGCCGCCGGGTCGACCTCCGCCGCCGCGATCGACCGCGCGATCCCCTCCTCCACCGCCCGCACCTGCCCCGCGGGCAGCGAGCGGTGGGCCGCGATCACCCCGAGCGGCAGCGGCAGCCCCGTCGCCGCCTCCCACACCTCGCCGAGGTCCGCCACCTGCTCGAGCCCGTGGTCGCGGAACACGAACCGCGCCTCGTGGATCACCAGCCCCGCGTCGACCTCGCCCGCGGCCACCGCCGGCATGATGCGATCGAAGCGCATCGGCACCACCGTCACCGAGGCCGGCGCGAAGCAGCGGAGCAGCAGGTGCGCCGTCGTGTACGCGCCGGGGATGGCGATCTTCCGCCCCGCCAGCGCCGCGAGCTCCGTCGCCTCGCGCGCGACCACCAAGGGCCCGCAGCCGCGGCCCAGCGCCGCACCTGTCCGCAAGACCAGGTAATCGCGCTCGACCCAGTAAAGCCCGTGCGCGCTCAGCTTCGTCACCGGCAGCGGCGCCTCGCCGGCCAGCGCGCGCTCGTTGAGCGCCTCGATGTCGGCCAGCCACGGCAGCGGCCGCAGCCCCGGCACGAACTCCGGCACGCGCACCAGCGCGTCGAACATCCACGTGTCGTTCGGACACGGCGAGAACCCGATCGGCAGCGGCTCGCTCATTCGTTCCCCCAGTCCGCGGCCTGCAGTCGCAGCAGCGCCGCCTGCACCCCGGCCACCGCGCGCGGCAGGTCCCACCCGCCCGCGGCGCGTCGGCCGGTTCGATTGCTCACGCAGCGCAGCTGCACCCACGGCACCCCGAGCGCCCGACAGGCCCACGCCACCGCTGCCCCCTCCATCGTCTCCACCGTGGCCCCCGTGCCGCTGGCCAGCGCACGCGAGCGCGCGTCCGTCCCGCTGCAGGTGCTGACCGTCGCCCCGCGCACCACCGGCACCGCGAGCACCCGCGCCGCCGCGGCGGTGCGCCCCGCGTCGGCTTCGAACGGCCCGACCGACCCGAGCCCCAGCTGCGCCAGCGGCAGGAAGCCGTCGTCGACCGCCACCCCCTCGTCGCCCAGCCAGTCCTCGCCGACCAGGCACACGTCGCCGACGTCGAGCCTGCCTCCCGGGCCATGTCCTTCGGGATAGGCGCCGCAGACCCCGAACAGCAGCACCCACGCCGGCCGGCGCTCGATCAGCGCCTGCGTCATGCTCACCGCCGACGCCACCTTGCCGACGCCGAGGCGCAGCGCCGAGGGCAGCCCGCGGCCCTCGACATCGGCGGCGCAGACGAGCAGCGGCGCGGTCACGTCCGCAACGATAGCGCACCTCGCCGCGCGTCCCACCGGTGACGCCCCGACCGGTCTCACGCGGGAGCAATTTCTTAAACGCACGACCAATCGTCCGCGCCAACTACTTACTCGCGCGAGTAAACATCTCGTCCGCTCGCTACGCATCGCACCAAAGCCCCGCGGAGCGGCGCCAGGCCCCCTCTGCGCCCCGTCCTGCGAAGCCCCCTGCACGCGTAAAACGGCGTGCGCAGCGGCCTTCGCAGGCATTCGAGACGCCACGCGAATGCTTGTAACGCCGGCCTCGGGTGCGCTAACTAGGCCGCGAGCCTGGTCGATGACACAAACCAACACGGCAGCATTCGTCCGCGTCGAAGGCATCCTGCTCGCCCGCGGCGTGCTCAGCGCGGCGGCCTATCTGGCCGGCAACGCCAAGAAGTTCGGTGAGCGGGCCGTCCGCCTCGGCCTGGTCGGCCTCGCCGCCCCGGTCCACCGCCTGCTCGGTCAGACCGACCGCGCGCTGGCCCACCGCCTCGCCCACCTCGCCATCCGCGGCATGAGCCAGGACCGCGTCGAGGTCCTCTGCGAGGAGTACGCCGAGGATGTCCTGAAGGACACGATCCTCGATCAGGGCCTCGAGCTGCTCAAGCGCCTGCAGGCCGAGGGCCGGCGGGTCGTGCTGCTGTCGGACAGCATCGAGCCGATCATGAAGCCGCTCGCGCGTCACCTCAAGCACTACGACGAGCTCGTCTACAACAAGATCGAGTTCGAGGACGGCGAGGCCACCGGCAAGCTGCTCGACCCGGTCATCGGCTCGAACGTCGGCGGCCGCTGGCTCGACGACTACGCCGCCGCGCACGACCTCCAGCTCGCGCGCTGCGCCGCCTACGGCGCCCACGGCCCGGACATGCTGCTGCTCTCCCGCGTCGGCAAGCCGTGCGCCGTCAACCCCGACTTCGTCCTGCGCCGCAGCGCCAAGGACGCCGACTGGCCGATCATCGACTACCGCGACTGAGACTACGCGACTGACCTTGGGGACAGGAACCGGAGGACACCCGTGAACACGCCGATCTCGATCAAGCACAGCTACGCCGGCCGCCACGTCCTGCTCACCGGGGTCACCGGCTTCCTCGGCAAGGTCTGGCTGGCGATGGTCCTGCAGCACGTCCCGGACGTCGGCAAGATCTACGTGCTCACCCGCAAGAAGGCGCTGCGCCCCGCCGCCGACCGGTTCGAGCGCCAGGTCCAGACCTCGCCGTGCTTCCGCCCGCTGCACGAGAAGTACGGCGCCGAGATGAGCCGCTTCATCAGCGAGCGGATCGAGGTCGTCTCCGGCGACGTCTCGCTGCCCGACATGGGCGTCGAGGACCCGGCGGTGCTGGCCCGCCTGCGCCGCGACATCGACCTCGTGATCAACTGCGCCGGCCTCGTCGACTTCGACCCCGACCTGCGCGACGCCATGACGACCAACGTCGAGGGCGCCCGCAACGCCGCCAACTTCGTCGCCGCCTGCGACAAGGCGGTGCTGCTGCACATCTCGACCTGCTACGTCACCGGCAAGAAGAACGGCCTCATCCCCGAGGACATCCGCCCCGACCTCTCGCCCGCCGGCGATCCGTTCGACGTCGAGGTCGAGTGCGCCGAGGTCCAGGCCAGCATCGACGCCATCCTCGCCGAGCACGAGTCGCCGGAGATGGACAGGCGCGCCCACGACGACGCGGTCAAGCAGATCCGCGACAAGGGCGGCGACGAGACCAACGCGATGCTGGTGCGCAACACCGCCCGCCGGATCAAGCGCAACCTCTTGAAGGACGCGATGGTCGCCGAGGGCCAGCGCCGCGCCGGCCGCTGGGGCTTCACCAACATCTACACGTACACCAAGAACATGGCCGAGGCGTGGATCGCCCGCCGCCTCGATCCCGGCCGGTGGAGCATGTTCCGCCCCGCGATCGTCGAGAGCGCCATGAGCTACCCGTTCCCCGGGTGGAACCAGGGCTTCAACACCTGCGGCCCGCTGAGCTACGCGCTCGGCAGCTGGTTCCGCCACCTGCCGTGCAAGCGGGGCAACCCGTTCGACATCATCCCGGTCGACTACGTCTGCCGCGGCATGACCGTCGCCGGCGCCGCGCTGATGCGGGGCGCGCACGCGCCGGTCTACCAGTGCGGCAGCTCGGACCTCAACCTCCTCACCATCGACCGCGCCGTCGAGCTGGTCGCGCTGGCCCACCGCAAGCACCTGCGCACCCGCGGCGACACCACCCTCGACCGCGTCGTCAAGTCGCGCTGGGACGCGATCGCCGTCACGCCCGACCACCCGATGCGGATCGAGAACGTGCGCAAGATGACCGAGTCGGTCGACGAGTGGCTGCGCGACCCACCGAAGGGCTGGCCGGAGTTCATCCGCCGCCGGCTCGGCGACCTCGTCGAGCACACCGAGGACGCGCTCGAGGCGATCGACAAGATCGAGCGCATGTGCGAGCTCTACCTGCCGTTCATCCACGACAACTACTTCGCGTTCGTCACCCGCAACCTGCTGCGGCACCCCGTCGTCGAGCCCGAGTGGGACTGCGACCCGCGCAGCATCGACTGGCGCCACTACTGGATCGACGTCCACATCCCCGGGCTTCGCAAGTGGTGCTTCCCGCTGTTCGAGAACAAGACCCCCGAGAGCTACGCCCCGCGCCACCCCTTCCGCTTGCGCTCGCCCGAGGCCGCGCCCGCGCCCCACGCCGAGGTCGTCTGACACCATGGCCATCTTCCTCACCGGAGCCACCGGATACATCGGCTCGTACGTCGCCGCCGGGCTGCTCGACGAGCACCCCAGTGAGCGTCTCGCCCTCCTCGTCCGCGCCAAGGACCCGGCCGAGGCCGAGCAGCGGCTGTGGAAGTCCATGCAGCTGCACATGGACTTCCCGCGCTTCATCGACCTCGTCCGCACCCGCTGCGACCTGTACCTCGGCGACCTGACCTTCCCGGGCCTCGGCCTCGAGGCCGACGCGCGCGAGGCTGGTCCGCACCATGGACTCGGTCATCCACTGCGCCGCCTCGCTCAACCGCAAGTCGTCGAAGGCGTGCTTCAACGTCAACCTGCGCGGCACCCTGTCCGTCCTCAAGCTCGCGCGCGACGCCCGGGACCTGCACGGCCTGCGCCGCTTCACCGACATCAGCACGGTCGCGGTCGCCGGCGAGCGCAAGCACGAGGTCGTCACCGAGGACAACACCATCGACTGGGACAAGTCCGACTACGACCCGTACGCGCGGACCAAGAAGTTCTGCGAGCACATGCTGCACGAGCTGCTGCCCGACGTGCAGCAGCTGGTGCTGCGCCCGTCGATCGTGCTCGGCGACAGCCGCTTCCCCGAGACCACCCAGTTCGACATGGTGCGGGCCTTCGTCATGCTCGCCAAGCTGCCGGTGCTGCCGTTCCACCCCGACTGGCGGCTCGACATCGTCCCCGTCGACTACGTCTCCAAGGCGATCGTCACCCTGCACCAGCGCGACAAGCTGGCCCACGACGCCTACAGCCTGAGCTCGGGCACCGCCTCGCTGACCTACCGCCAGGTCGTCGACGCCATGCGCCGCGCCGGCCACCCGGTCAAGCACCGCTTCGTCCCCGGCCTCAACGGCGCCTTCAACCGCGTCGTCGAGACCGCCTCCAACACCCCGCGCGGCTGGGGCCTGTCGCTGCCGGCCTCGCTGCTCAAGGTGTTCCTGCCCTACCTCACCTTCGACACCGTGTTCGACAACCGCCGGGTCGTCGACGCCCTCGGCGAAGCGCCGGCGCCGTTCGACCGCTACGCCTACGGCCTCTACCGCTTCGCGGTCGACCACAACTTCAGCTACCCGTACCAGCCCTGGCCCGGCGGCGCCCAGGTGCGGCAGGTAGCCTAGCCCTTCGAACATGTCCAAGAGCGCACCCGTCAAGAAGACCACCAGCAAGATCTGGGACAAGGTCAAGGACGTCGTCGACCCCGACCGCGCCCTCCAGGCCACCGTCGCCGCCGCCATCGAGGGCGTCGCCGTCCGCAACGTCCTCGGCATGGCGCCCGAGACGTGGAAGCCGGGCAAGCCGCTCAAGCTGCTGCTGGCCGGCTACGTCGGCACGCGCAACACCGGCGCCGACGTCCGCGTCGAGGAGATGATCCGCCAGCTGCGCCACGTCGTCGGCGACGACCAGCTCGAGCTGACGATCATGACCGTCGATCCCAAGTTGACGCGCGGCTACTTCCGCGCCGTCCACCAGATCGAGCTGCCGGCGGTGTTCCCCAAGTTCATCGCCACCGAGTGCCCGAAGCACCACGGCGTCATCGCCTGCGAGGGCTCGATGTTCAAGTCGAAGTTCTCGAGCGCGCTGACCTGCTTCATGGCCGGCGCGCTCGGCCTCGCCAACGCCGAGAACAAGGTCAGCGTCGGCTACGGCGCCGAGGCCGGCAACATGACCCCGGCGCTCCGCGACTTCGTGCGCGACGCCTGCAAGAAGTCGCTGGTCATCTGCCGCAACGAGCCCTCGCGCAAGGTCCTCGGCGAGCTCGGCATCCGCACCACCAGCGGGGCCGACACCGCCTGGACCTTCGATCCCGCGCCGCTGTCCAGGGGTGCCCAGCTGCTGCGCGACGCCGGCTGGGACGGCCGCCAGAAGGTCCTCGTCGTCTGCCCGATCAACCCGTTCTGGTGGCCGGTCAAGCCCGACCTGCTCAAGTATGCCGCCTACAAGCTCGGCGGGCAGTACAAGCACGAGCACTACAGCGCCTTCTACTTCCACCACCACAGCGAAGCGGCCGACAAGAAGTACAACGCGTACATCCAGGCCCTGGCCGACGGCGTCAACGCCTTCGCGGCGGAGCGCGAGTTCTTCACCATCCTCGTCGGCATGGAGCAGCTCGACCGCCACGCTTGCGAGGACCTGCAGCCGCGGCTCGACCGCGGCGGCGCGCTGTTCGTCAGCGACGAGCACGACATGTACGACCTCGTCAGCGTGCTGCGTAACTGCAGCATGATGGTGAGCTCGCGCTTCCACGCGATCGTCACCTCGATGCCCGGCCTCGTGCCCTCCGCCGGCGTCACCATGGACGAGCGGATCCGCAACCTCATGAACGACCGCGGCCACCCGGACATGTTCTTCGAGGTCGACGAAGAGGGCCTCGGCGACAAGCTGCTGCACACCCTGCGCCGCCTGTGGCGCGACGCCGAGGGCATCAGCGCCGACATCGCCCGCGCCGTCCCGGCCCAGCTGAAGCTCATGGGTCAGATGGGCATCGACTTCATGGACGAGGTCGTCCGCGTCTACCCCGAGTTCCCGCGGCGCGACCTCCCGCGCACCTGGGAAGCCCACCTGCCGCCGCTGCCGCCGGGCGTGCAGCGCCTGCTGGAGCGCCACGCATGAGCGACAACTTCCTCGAAGTCATCCACGCCGCGGTCCAGAAGACCCGCGAGGATCAGCTCCTCATCGAGCTGCACGGCAAGGACCGCCGGCCGACCTCGGCCGCGCAACTGCTGCACCTCGTGGCCCACGCGCGCGGCTTTCTGCGCAGCCACGGCGTCAAGCCGGGCGACCGCGTCGCCCTGCTCGCGCCCAACTCGGCCCGCTGGGTCGCCGCCGACCTCGCCATCCTGTTCGAGGGCGCGATCGTCGTCCCGCTCTACAGCCGCCAGGATCCCAAAGAGCTGGCGGTCATGGTCAAGGACTGCACGCCGGTGCTCGTGATCGCCGACGGCTCCGAGCTCGCCGCCGGCCTGCGCGACGCCTGGCCCGAGCACTGCCCGATCGAGGACATGCTCGACGTCCTCGCCGGCGAGCCCGTGCACGAGCCGCCGCGACCGGTCGCGCCGACCGACCCGGTCACCATCATCTACACCTCCGGCACCAGCGGCGAGCCCAAGGGCGTCGTCCTCACCCGCGCCAACGTCGACTACATGCTGCCGCAGACCCGCGGCAGCGTCGACCGCATCACCGGCGGCAAGCGGGCCGACAAGGTGTTCCACTTCCTGCCGTTCTGCTTCGCCGGCTCGCGCGTCATGCTGTGGACGCAGCTGTACCGCGGCAACCCGCTGCTGCTGTCGACCGACCTGCAGAACCTCGTCGCCGAGATGGGCGCCGCCGATCCGCACTACTACCTCAACGTGCCGGCGGTGCTCGAGCGGATCAAGAACGGCGTCGGCAAGAAGATCGCCGAGCGCGGCGGCCTCGCCCTCGCCCTGTACGACCGCGGCCAGGCGGCCTTCCGCGCCGAGCGCGAGGGCAAGGCTGGCCTCTTGGACAGGCTCACTCTGGCCGCCGCCAAGAAGCTGGTCTTCAGCAAGATCAAGCAGCAGATCGGCCCCAGCCTCGAGTTCCTGATCTGCGGCTCGGCGGCGCTGGCCGAGGAGACGCAGTGGTGGTTCGAGCTGGTCGGCGTGCAGGTCTACCAGGTCTACGGCCTGACCGAGACCACCGCGATCGTCACCATGGACATCCCCGGCGGCGTGCGCCCCGGCTACGTCGGTCACGCCATCCAGGGCTGCGAGATCAAGATCTCCGACGAGGGTGAGCTGCTGGTGCGCGGCCCGGGCATCTTCGCCGGCTACTGGGGCCGCGAGCAGGCCACCGCCGAGGCGATAAGGGACGGCTGGTTCCACACCGGCGACCAGGGCGACCTCGACGCCACCGGCAACGTCCGCATCATCGGCCGCGTCAAGAACATCCTCGTCCCCGAGTCGGGCCACAACATCGCCCCCGAGCCGATCGAGGAGAAGTTCCTCGCCGCCTGCCCCAAGGCCGAGCAGTGCATGCTGGTCGGCCACGCGCGGCCGTTCCTCGGCATCATCGTCCCCGGCGACGTGCCCAAGGACGCCATCGACGCCGCGCTCGAGGTCGTCAACGCCAGCGTCCCGCACTACAAGAAGGTCCGCGCCTTCATCCGCGTGGCCGAGCCGTTCACGATCGAGAACGGCCTCCTCACCGCCAACCAGAAGCTGCGCCGCCGCGCCGTCGAGCAGCGCTACCGCGCCGAGATCGACAAGGCCTACGCGTCATGATCGACTGGACCTACAGCGAAGGCGTGTACGAGCTGACCCTCGCCAGGCCGCCGTGCAACGAGATCGGCACGGCCATGCTCGCCGATCTGCGCCGCTTCCTCGACCAGGTCGATCGCGACGCGCACACCCTGATCCTGCGCAGCGGCCTGCGCCAGGGCTTCTGCGCCGGCGCCGACCTGCGCGAGCTCTACCGCGGCCTCTCCGACGCGCCGAAGGATCAGCACGGGCCGCAGATCCGCCAGTTCATCGACGCCATCCACGGCGTCATGGACGACCTCGACATGCTGCCGCTGACCACCGTCGGCGTCGTCCACGGCGTCTGCTTCGGCGGCGGCTTCGAGCTCGCGCTCACCTGCGACGTCCTGATCGCCGAGAAGACCGCGCGCTTCTGCTTCCCCGAGCTGCGCCTCGGCATCATCCCCGGCTTCGGCGGCATCCCGCGGCTGCGCCGCGACGTCGGCAACGGCCTCATCCGCGACCTCCTGCTGAGCGGCCGCAGCATCAACGCCAAGAAGGCGCTGGCGGCCGGCCTCGTCAGCCAGGTCCTCGCCAGCGGCGAGGGCATCACCGCCGCGCGCGCTCGCGGCCCAGACCGCCAAGTTCGACAAGA
The DNA here is from genome assembly GCF_026626665.1 of Nannocystis pusilla. GTDB lineage: Bacteria > Myxococcota_A > Polyangia > Nannocystales > Nannocystaceae > Nannocystis > Nannocystis pusilla. Next base: position 1,429,450 of record NZ_JAPNKE010000002.1, on the reverse strand, counting down.
CCGCGCGCGAGGCCGCCAAGGCCTTCATCAAGAAGCTCCCGAAGGACGAGCTGCTCGCCGAGCGCGAGCTGTTCGTCCGCCTCGCCGAGGGCCCGGCGCTGCTGGCCGCCCTCAAGCGCTTCGTCGAGTCCACCGACCTGAGACCGTACCTGCCATGAGCACCTCCCTCGACACCCTCATCCGTCTCGCCGCCAAGCGCTTCGGCGCCGACCCGGCCCAGCTCCGCGCCGAGGACGACCTGTTCGAGCGCCTCGGCATCGACAGCTTCCAGGCCGTCGAGCTCATCTCGGACGTCGAGGACGAGTTCGACGTCGAGCTGCCCGACTACGAGCTCCAGGGGATCAAGACCTTCGCCGCGCTGGCGCAGAAGATCGACGCGAGGCGCTAGATGCTCGACCTGGGAAAGCTGTCCTGCCTCGGCGAGGCGCTGCGTGACGCCACCATCACGTACAAGAGCCGGACCGCGCTGATCGAGGCCGATCGCCACCGCGAGAACTCGCGCCACACCTTCGCCGAGCTGCGGGCCGCGGCCGAGCGGTTCGCCGGCGCGATTCAGGCCCACGGCTTCGGCCCCGGCGATCGCTGCGCGATCGTCATGCAGAACCAGTCGAAGTGGCTGATCGGCGCCACCGGGGCGCTGTGGGCCGGCGCCGTGCTGGTCCCGATCGACTACAAGCTGACCGCGCCCGAGCAGCACGCCCTGCTGGCCCACTGCCGCCCGCGCGTCGTCCTGGCCGAGTGGCCGGCGTGGGACAAGCTGCAGCGCGAAGATCCCTCGATCTTCGAGCGCACCCTCGTCATCGTCACCGAGGCCCCCGAGGGCGCCGGCATCGGCCGCGCCGTGCGCTGGGAGGACCTGCCCCAAGGAGCAGGTTTCACCTACCACGCCCGCGCCCGCGAGGACGTCGCCTGCATCGTCTACTCCTCGGGCACCGGCGGGACCGCCAAGGGCTGCCAGCTCACCCACGGCAACTACCTCGCCCAGGCCGAGACCCTCGGCAACCTCTACCCGCTGAGCGAGGGCGACCGCTACTTCTCGATCCTCCCCACCAACCACGCCATCGACTTCATGTGCGGCTTCCTGCTCGCGCTGATGATGGGCGGCGCGGTCGTCCACCAGCGCACCCTGCGGCCGGCCTACCTGGCCAGCACCATGAAGCGCTACGGCGTCACCCACATGGCGCTGGTGCCGACGATCCTCAAGACCCTCGAGAAGAAGATCAAAGAGAAGATCGCCGAGCTGCCGAAGTGGCAGCGGCTCGTGCTCGATGGTTTGATGGACCTCAACGAGTACGCCACCCGCCAGGCGCCCGACCACCGGCTCAGCAAGACCCTGCTCGCCCCGATCCACGAGTACTTCGGCGGCAAGCTGCGGCTCATGTTCTGCGGCGGCGCCTTCGTCGACCGCACCAGCGCCGAGTACTTCAACCGCCTCGGCCTCCCGGTCGCCATCGGCTACGGCCTCACCGAGGCCGGCACCGTCCTCACCGTCAACGACCTCAAGCCGTTCCGCGGCGACAGCGTCGGCAAGGCGGTCGAGGGCACCGAGATCGAGCTGCGCGACGTCAACGACGCCGGCGTCGGCGAGGTGTGGGTGCGCGGGCCCACGGTCATGCTCGGCTACCTCGACGCGCCCGAGCTGACGCGCGAGGCGATCGTCGACGGCTGGCTGCGCACCGGCGACCTCGGCAGCATCGACGCCGCCGGGCACCTCAAGCTGCTGGGCCGCACCAAGAACATGATCGTCACCGAGGGCGGCAAGAACGTCTACCCCGAGGACATCGAGGCCGCCTTCGGCGACATCGACGACTGCGAGGAGTTCTGCGTGTTCGCGGCCAACTTCATCTGGCCGACCGGCAAGATGACCGACGAGCAGCTCATCGTCGTCGTGCGGCCCAAGTCGGGCCTCGACGAGGCCGGCCGCGCCGACCTCGTCGACGCCTTCCGCAAGCGCAACCTCCGGCTCGCCGACTACAAGCGGATCTCCGCCTACGTGCTGTGGGACCGCGAGTTCCCGCGCACCGCCTCGCAGAAGATCAAGCGCGACCCGCTCGCCCGCGAGCTCAAGCCGCTCGGCCGCGACGTCGCCCTGCGCGAGCTGTGAACCGCCGCGGCCGCGCCGCCCCGTCCCGCGGCCACCCGCCCCTCCACGGCCCTCCGGGGCCTGATAGCATGCCCGCATGCACGATCCGGCCACCCTCCTCGCAGTCGTCAACCCAGCCGCCGGCGGCGGCGTGTGCGGCAAGCGGGCGCCCGCGGTCGTCGACCGGCTGCGGCAGTCGGGCATCAAGGTCGACGTCGTCGAGACGCGGGCCGCCGGTCAGGCCACCGAGCTCGCGCGCGAGGCCGTCGCGGCCGGCCGGCGCCACTTTGTCGCCGTCGGCGGCGACGGCACCAGCTACGAGCTGATCAACGGCATCTTCTCCGGCGCCCTGCCGGAGGGCGAGCGCCCGTCGCTCGGCATGCTGCCTCTCGGGACAGGTAACTCCTTCCTGCGCGACTTCACCGATCAGGGGGCCGAGTACGCGATCGAGGCGATCATCGCCGGCAAGACCCGGCCGTGCGACCTCGTTCGTTGCACGCACACCCGCGGCGCGCTGCACTTCATCAACATCTTCAGCATCGGCTTTGTCGCCGACGTCGGCGCCACCCGCAACCGCAACTTCTCGGCGCTGGGCGAGTTCGGCTACACGCTCAGCACCGTGCTGCGGGTGGCCGCGCTGCGGCCCTACACCTTCCCGATGCAGATCGACGGTCACCCCGAGGACCGCGAGCCGCTGACCTTCCTGTCGTTCAACAACAGCCGCTTCACCGGCGGCAAGATGATGATGGCGCCCGACGCCAACACGCGCGACGGCCTGCTCGACATCATCCGGGTCGGTCGCCTCGGCCGCGTCGGCCTGCTGCGCACCTTCCCCAAGATCTTCAGCGGCACGCACGTGCAGCACCCGGCCGTGCGCTGCTACCAGGCCCCCGGCCTCGACCTCCGCCTCGCCGAGGACATCGACGTCATGGTCGACGGCGAGATGATCAAGATAAACCCGCGCCGGCTGGAGGTCGTCCCCGGCGCCCTCGACGTCCGGACGTGATGTAATGGTGTTCAAGATCCTCAAGAAGGCAGCTCAGGTCGTCTACTCGGCCGCGGTGTGGACCGCCTCGTTCGCGTGGATGGGTGCCGTCGCCGTCACGTGGGCCGCGGTGTCGACGGTGGTCCCGTCGCGCAAGACCCACAACTACATCGGCGGGCCCGGCATGGGCGCGGTCCTCAAGATCACCCTGTCGAAGGTCGAGATCATCTACGACCCCGACTTCGACCCCGAGCGGCGCGGCGTGTTCATGATGAATCACGTCAACCTGCTCGACGCCCACGCCGCCTGCGCCTCGATCCCGCACGCCTTCTGCGGCCTGATGAACGCCTGGCAGTTCAAGATCCCGATGTACGGCTGGATCATGAAGCTGGCCGACGGCATCCCGGTGCCCGACGGCAAGAACCGCTACCGCGCCATCGCCGAGGCCGCGCGCGACCGGGCCAAGAAGGGCATCTCGATCCTCGCCTTCCCGGAGGCCCACCGCACGCTCGACGGCAAGGTCGCCGAGTTCAAGCGCGGCGTGTTCTGGATGGCCCGCATCGCCGGCCTCCCCGTCATTCCGCTGGCCACGCACGGCATGTACGATCTGATGCAGAAGGGCTCGTACCTGCTCACGCCGACCAAGATCACGATCTACGTCGGCGCCCCGATCGAGACGAAGGGCCTGTCCGACGCCGAACTGGCCGAGGTCATGGAGCGCGCCCACAAGATCATCGCCGACTTCGCGGAGCGCGGCATCGTGCCCGGTCGCGCCGCGCCGATCCCCTCCGATGCCACGCCGATCGCCTCCGGCGCCTGAATCGCCCGAGTCGGCGATCGGGGTCGGTGATTCCTCCGTCTGCAAGTCGCGGCGGCGGAGATGTGGGACCCGGGTCATCGCGGCAGTGTGACGGCCATCGCCCGCGTCACACTGCCGCGATTTCCTTTCGAGATTCCGGCCACGCGCGCGACGGCGCCGCGTGGCATTGCTCGTTCGGTCCCGGGTGTGTGTGACGGACGCACGAACCGTGGAGCCATCGAACGGGCCGCACACGGAGACGGCTGGGTCCGCCCGTGCGCACGGATTTCGGTCACCTTGCGCGCCCGAAGGACCTCGATCATGCCGAGAGGTCAGGAGAAGATGGGACCATGACTCGAGGGATTTGGCTGGCACTGGTCGGTTCGGTTGTGGCCTGTGATGTCGTCGATAACGACGTTCAAACGGCGGTTACGCTGCGAAGCGACGTCGGTAACGGACTCGAGTTGAACTCCGCTCAGATGAACGGGACGCAGTTCAACGGCATGCGCATGAACGGGATCAACCTCAACGGGATGCGCATGAACGGTTGGACCATGAACGGGATCAACCTCAACGGCATCAACCTCAACGGCAGCAGCTTCTCGGCCACCATGGTCGTCGACGGCACTCCGGTTCAGGTGAGCGGCGACGACCTCATCGGCTCGCTGCTCAACCTCGAGGCCGGCACCGACACCTACGTCCTGCGCTTCGACGACATCTTCCTCGACCCGGCCGACCCCGACGGCGACGTGTGGTTCTATGACATCGCGGTGCAGGACGTGGAGGCCGGCACCTGGTCCAGCCTCTGCTACGACCACCTCGGTCAGCCGACCCAGGCGATCGCCATCGCCAACTGGTGGGACGGCGCCACCGGCGACCGCAACGACGACGCCAGCGTCGTCACCTTCGCCTGCCGCGACGCCGTGCTCGCCAAGTGCGTCGAGTGGGGTTATCGCCCCTGGGCCACCGTCGGCGGCGTCTCCCTCGCCGACCACCACCAGGCGTGCACGCGGCTGGCCCGCGCCGACTACTGCGGCGACGGCACCCCGCACACCTTCACCGGCACGCCGATCGACGTGTTCGACGGCCTCAGCCCGGCGATCCAGAGCCCCGCGACCCTGACCCTGCAGAACTGGGGTATCGAGGCCGAGTGGGGCCCGGACGGCGCGGTCTGTGTCGGCGATCAGCGGCGCCTCAAGATGCTCGACGACGCCGGCGTCCCCTACGAGTACCCGCTCTGCTTCGACGCCCTCGACGACATCCCGACCTGCGGCGACTTCGACAGCGGCCGCGGCGGCCTCCTGGCCGATCGCTACTGCGACCTGTGGCAGTCCGACCCGGGCGCCTGCGACGGCTCCCAGCCGGAGTGAGCCGCACGACGCCGTGAACCTGGCCCCTCGGCCAGGTTCCGCACTTGACCGCCTCCCGTGGTATGGAGGCGCATGAGCCGGATCCGGATCGGCGACACCACCTGGACCTTCCGCAGCGCCTCGCTCGAGCTGTACCACTGCCTCGCCCCCGAGGCCGACTGGAACCTCGCGCTGGACCACGCCGGCGCCACGCTGTGGCTGGCCGGCACCGTCATCCGGGGCCGCGCTCGCCCGAGGCGCTGATCGGCGCCGAGGTGTCGGTCGACCTGCGCTCGCTCGACGAGGTCGCCGGCGCCCTGCTCGGCCGCGCCGTCACCCTCTACCCTGGCGGCCAGGACGTGTGCGCGCTCGGCTTCCGCATCGCCGCCGCGCCCGGCGGCGTGCGCCTGGCGGCCTCCGCCCGCTGCGACTGGGACGGCTACCTCCAGACCTTCGACCACGGCCAGCCGGTCGACCTCGAGCTCGACATCGACGCCGCCGTCGTCGCCCTGCACCCCGACAACCTGCCCTGAGAGGCATGCTCGAGCGGCCAGGTCTGCTTGAACATGTCCGCATGGACATGCTAGGCCGGTCCGCGCCGAGGTGAGCGCGCTTCGCCCGCGGCGACGGCCCGTGGACCCTCGACGACCCCGGCCCGATCATCGAGGGCAACGTCTACGACCCGCCGCTCCCGTGATCGGCGGGGTGTGCACATTTGCTGTCGACGCCGCGGCTCACTTGTTGAGGCGGAACATCCCCGACTGGCTCGCGGGGCGCAGCTTGGCCAGCAGCGGCTCGACCTCGCGGCTCAGGGCCTGCTCGTCGGCCTTGCCGATCGAGGCGCCGCACGACAGCAGGGCGAACGCCACGTAGTCGTACATCATCTCGCGGACCAGCACCTCGGGCTCGCCGCCGAGGGCGCGGCAGGTCTGGCTGGCGTTGCGGTCGATCATCTGCCCGTTGAAGCCGCCGTGCTCGAACGGACCTGCCCCGCGGAACAGGTCGTCGTAGGAGCCGCGGGCGAACCCGGCCATCGCGTTGCGGAACACGGTGCCGCGGCCGGCCATGTCGGCGCGCTGGTGGATCGCCCGCAGCGCCGTGTTGGCCAGCTCGACCGCCTCGGCCGCCCCGCCGCGCAGCCGCGGCGGCAGGATGATCACGTGCTGCGACTGCGTCAGCTGGAACAGCATCTCCGTGACCTGGAACTCGCCGAGCCCGGTCGAGCGGCCGAGCGCCTCGACGCTCTGGGTCCCGTCGATCGCGTTCCACAGCGGCATCACCTCGTTGCCCGGGGCCAGCGCGCCCGGCCGCTTCTTCGGGATGTACTGCGACGACGGGATCCACGGGCGGAAGTAGCGGATGCCGTCGAGGCGCACGATCAGGTGCATCAGCAACGACGTCGCGCTGTGGACCTGGCGGAACGGCAGGCGCGAGTCCTCGTAGCCGTCGAGGAACGCGTAGAGGCCGTCGTCGGCCATCAGCACCGAGAACACGACCTCCTCGACCTGGCGCCCGAGCAGGCTCAGCACCTGCTCTTCGGTGAGGGCGCCCATCGCCACCGCGGCCACGCCGAAACGCTCGCCGGTCTTGCGGGCCCGGATCAGCACGTCGCCGAGGACCTCCTCGTGGACCACGCCGAAGCGGTAGGCGATGTTGCCGAGCAGCTCGTCGCCCGCGTCCGACTGCACGCCGACGATCGAGCCGTGCTCGAAGAACAGGCTGCGCGAGTGCTCCGAGTCCTGCACCACCAGCTCGCCGCGCCAGCCGACCTGCGCCAGCAGGGCGATCACGTCGGCCATCGCCCCGGGCCCCGTGATCTCGCCGGCGATCCGGACCACCGCGCCGTCCTCCCGGTCGCGCCGGCCGTCGGCGCCGACGTAGCGCATGAACACGAGGTGCCGCGGGGACGGCATGACCCGGAACGCGCCTTCGCGGGTGCGCATCCGCTGCGTGGCGACCTCGCCCAGCGGATGCGCCGCCCCCGTCCCGTCGATCCAGACCAGCTCGTCCTGCGCGTGCTTCATGGGGTTCGGGGCCGCACTGTAACACCTGTCCGTCCCGTTCTCACCCTGGCGCACGCGGCCCCCGGCCCGGGCGGCCTCGCCCGAGCGCGCGGGCCGTGCCGCTGCGCATGGATTTTGCCGCCTGCTCTTTGGGTCAGCCGACCCCAGTCCTGCACTAGCGCCCTCGGGCGGCCACGCAGGCGCCCGGAGCGGGATCGCGCTCAGGCCTCGGGCAGCACCACGAGCCCGAACTCGCCGGGCGTCGCGGTCCCGAGCGTGTCGACCACGATGTAGTACGTGCCCGGCTGCAGCGGCCCCTCGAGCTCGCGGTCGGCTCGCTTCACGCAGGTGCCCGCGTCGGCCAGCGTCATCAAGTGGAGGTCGACGTCGACGTTGCCCTGGTCGAACACCAGCGCGCGGATCTTGGTCGCCTCGGCGATTTCCAGCTCGTAGACGAACTCGGGCCCGTCCTCGCCCATCGACATGCAGGCGCCGGCGTAGGCGTCGATCTCGTCGCTGGGGCTGTCGGCGGTGCTGCGCATGTCGGCGAACGGCAGGCCCGGGATCACGATCGGCTCGGCGAGCGTGCCGGCGCCCAGCAGCGTCGGCGCCGACGCGTCGGGCGGCGCGGCGCCGTCGACCACCACCGGCTTGACGCGCGCGAGCGCCTCGAGGGTCACGAGGTTACGGCGGTTGTAGCCGCTGGTGATGCCGGCGAAGCCGAACGCGCACGGGGTCGGCGTGACCATGTCGCCGCCGAGCGCGACGCTGAGGTCGATGCCGTCGGCCGCGAGCCCGGAGCCCGGCAGACCGGCCAGGACCAGGTTGAGGTCGATCAGCGGGATCTTGCGGCCCTGCGCGAGCGCGCGGACGAAGGCGTTGTAGCGCGGCACGTAGACGTCGATGCCGGCCGGCATCGTCCGCGTCGGCATGGTCGACAGGACCGGGATGGTGCCGCCGGCGATCAGCGCGTCGACCACCGCGGTGAGGTTGTCGGCGAACGTGAACACGCCCTCGGGCGGCGGCACCTCGAGCTCGGCGGTGCCGAGCAGCACCAGCGCGAAGCGAGGGCTGATCGCGGTGACCTCGTTGGCGAGCGGCGACGGCATCCCGGCCAGCACGTCGGCCCCGCCCCACCCGGCCATCGCCGCCGCGCTGACGCGGCTGAACGACGTCGCGCCCATGCCCGCCGCCGTCGCGTTGAAGAAGTCGACGGTCGGCTGCAGCTCCGCCGGCAGCTCCATGACCTGCATGGCGTCGGCGAGGCAGTGCATGAAGTTGGTGCTGGCGGTGCTCGAGCCGCCGACCTTGGCGAACACGCCGTCGGTCTTCGCCCCCTTGGCCTTGATCGCGGCCAGCGACGCGGCGACGTCGGCGGTGATCGGCGAGTGGATCTCGTCGAACGGGTAGTACTCGCCGAGCACGGTGGGCTCGCCGGTGGTGGTGGTCGCGGTGTCGTCGGTCTCCGAGCTCAGGGTCTCGCCGTCGCTCGTGCTGGTGGTCGTCGTCCCGCCCGTCTCGGTCGTCGTCCCCGAGGTGGTGGTCGGCTCGGTCGAGGTCGGCATCGCCGTGGCCGCGGTCGTGCCGAGGGTCCCGCTGGTGTCGCCGTCGAGCGGCGCTCCCTGTGCGCACCCGACCGCCAGCGCGGCGACCGGTCCGATAATCCATCGCGTCATGGCCCGGCAGGGTACACCATGTCGGCCGCGTAACACGCCGCGCCGGCCGCCCCGAAAGGCCCGGGAGCGCGCCTGGGCGAGTCCCGCGGGCTGTTCGGCGAACGCAGGTGCGCGCCCGCGGGCGGCCCGAAGCGCCCTTCAGCGCCCACTCGGGCGTCCCCGCGCGTCTTCGCAACCGCGGCACAACCTGTCCTCCCGGACATCCCCGCATCGGGGCCGCACGGACGCCGCGCATGCAGGCGGAGGCCCGCGGAGCGCCGCCCGATCTCAGGGTCCGTGGCGCGACAATTGCCTCACGCATGCACTTCCGGACATGCTTTGAAGACCATGTCCCCCCGATCTCCGGGAGAGGAGCGACATGGCCTCACGGACAGGTCGACCTCGCACCACGCGTCGCCCCGCCGTGACGCCCGCGCGACGCCGACGAATTCGCCCGCGACGCCCAATCCTGTCCTGATGAACATGCCCCTTCGGACACGTCAATCGCCGCGCCCGGCGCGGCCGAGGAAGAAGCCGGCGATACCGCCGGTCACGCCCCACGAGGTGGCGCGGGGATCTCGGGGATCGCGGTCTCCAGGCGCTGCCAGTTCACCGCCGCGAACACCCGCAGGTGCTGCAGCAGCACCCAGTTCACGCCGGCCGACGTCGCGGTGATGCCGTTGCCGACCACGTCGCGGGCGCCGACGCGGAAGCGCTCGAAGCGGGCCGACAGCTCGACCGCGCTGTCGCGCACGCGGCGGCTCGCCAGCCGCGGCAGCAGCGTCGCCGGGTCCTTGTCCTGGCCCGTCACCACCGCGCCGACCTGGGCGTAACCGCCGGCGCCGATCAGCTGGGGCAGCGGGTCGCCGGGCGTGAAGGGGTCGCCGTCGGTGTCGCGCTCGCGCGAGTCGTAGGTGTAGAAGAACTCGCCGCGGGCCGAGAGGAAGCGCCAGAACAGCCCGCCGCCGGCGGTGAAGCGGCGCGACGCGCCCGTGCTCGGCAGGCCGTGGAAGAAGTCGAAGGCGAACGCGGTGGTCACCGTCGGCGTGAAGCCGTTGGTCTTGTGGTAGGCGAACACCGACGCGACCAGCAGGAGCTGCGGGCCGCGCCGCAGGAACGCCAGCGGACTCAGCTGCACCTTGCCGGCGAACGCGATCTTGGTGTTGTTGGCCTCGCGGTTCTGGCCGATGCCGGAGAACACCGCGGCGGTGACCTCGGCCCAGCGCCAGAAGTCGTAGGCCACCTCGAGCCCGACCTGTCGCCCGGGCGTGGCCGCCAGCATCGACAGCGGCGCGCGCGGCAGCTCGTCGACCAGGTCGGGCGCGTTGAAGCGCAGGCCGAACGGCGCCTTGAACTGGCCGGCGCGCAGCCGCAGCCGCGGCGCCGCGGCCCAGGCGATGAACGCGTCGAACAGCTGCGGCCCCTTGGCCTGCGCCGCCTCGATCGTCACGAACGCGGTGACCGGCCCGATCTGGACCCCGCCGCCGATCCGCGCCCCCGCCAGGCTGATGTTGCTGTAGCCCTCGCGCGGCGCCGAGTACCCGGTCGCGTCGGTGCGGATCCACCCGTACGGGAAGAACTGCAGCCGCTCGCGCAGCGGCGGCCTGGCTGTCCCCGAGGGCATGTCCTTCGAGGCATCCCGGGCGGGAGCGCCCGTCGGCGCGACAGGGCCCGCCGGGACGGGACCCGCCGGGACGGCGCCGCCAGGTTCGCCCGTCCCCTGCACGGCGGTCGAGGTGGTCTCGACGACAGGCCCCCGAGGACCTGTCGCTTCAGACATGTCCTCCGGGGCACTGCCGCCGCCGGCCGCCGCCGGCACCCGCGGCGCCGCCTCGCGGCTCTCGGGCACCGGGACGCTGGTGATCTCGTCGGCCGGGGCGGCCCCCAGCGCCGCGGCGAGGATGAAGGTCGTCGCGTCCACGGGCGCTCAACAGGCCGGCATGACCACGATCTGCTGGGTGTCGCGGGCGGACACGAAGATCCGGCTGACCCCGTCGAAGGCGATCCCGCGCGGCTCCCAGTCGCCCTCCGCGACCGTCGAGATCGTCCCGTCCCCGGTCACGCGATAGACGCGGCCGGTGCTGTTGGCGGTGTCGTACGACAGCACCAGCAGTGCCCCGTCGGGCGTCGTCTCCATCAGGTCGAGCGACTCGAACTCGTCCGACACCAGCGTCAACGCCGGCGCCGCGGCCTTCAGATCGAGTTTGAACAATTGCCGCTGTGACTGGTCGCCGACGAACAGGGTGTCGCCGAGCACCGCGATCCCGACCGGCTTGCTGAGGCCGCCGACGATCATCGTCTCGACGCCGGCGACCGGATCGACGCTGGCGATCCAGCCGGTGTACACGTCGTCGGCGTCGCGCGAATACGTGGCCACGTAGAGCAGCCCGCGCGCGTCGTCGTAGTCGAGGCCGACGCGGCGCCACTCGTCGTCGACGCCCGCGAGCGCCTCTGCCTCGCCGTCGGGCCCGAGGCGGAAGATCGCCCCCAGCCCGGGCATCCCGAAGCCGAAGCGCGGCAGGTAGAGCGTGCCGTCGGCGGCGAAGTCGAGGTCGCCGAGGCCGTCGGAGCCGGGATCGCCGGAGGGGTTCGGGATCTCCGCGAACACCTCCGTCGCCCCGTCCTCGTCGCGCACCAGCACGCGGTTGTTGTCGTCGTCGGCGATGTACAGCTTCTGCTCGTCGACACGGTAGTAGAGCCCGTTGGGCTCGGCCTGCACGTCGATGCGGTACGTCGGGAACGTCTCGCACTGCGCCGGCGCCCCGGTCGTCGCGTCCGTCGTCGGCGCGTCGGCGGTCGCCTCGCTCGCGGCCCGCGTGGCGTCCGTACCCGCCTCGCTCTCGGTCGCGGTCGTCGCGGCCTGCGGCACACAGGCCGCCAGCGCCGCAGTCATCGTCCACACGCGTGTCTTCATGATCTGCTCCAAGGTCAGGCGGCGTCGAGCTCCGCCACGCGGTCGCCGCAGCCGCGCACGTCGTAGCCGAGCGACGACAGCTCGCGGCGGAACGCCGCCGAGGTCATCGCGTCGAGGAATCGTTCCAGCCGCGGGTCGGCCAGCAGGGCCCGCGGGATCGCCAGGTCGTAGCGCTCCTCGGCCAGCGGCACGAACTCGAGGCCGAACGCGATCGCGGCGTCGCGCGTGGCCACGCCGACCTCGCCCGCCCCGCTGGCGATCGCCTGCGCCACCTCGAGGTGACCGCTCGCCCGCACCGGCGCCGCCCCGGCCAGCGCCGCCGACAGGCCCGCGCGCAAGAGCTCGCGCTCGAGCAGCCGCCGCGAGCCCGAGCCGGTCTCGCGCGCGACCAGCCGCAATCCCCGGCGCCCGAGGTCGGCCGCGCCGCGGATCTTCCGCGGATTACCGGGCGCCAGCAGCAGCCCCGCCTCCCACCGCGCCAGAGTGATCAGCACGATCGCCCCGGCCGCGTGCTTGCGGACGTCGGGCACGTTGGCCTCGCCGGTGCGCCCGTCGATCAGGTGCACCCCGGCCACGTGCGTGTGCTCGGCCGCCAACGCCGCCAGCGCCTGCGTGCTCGAGCGCGGCAGCCACATCACCCGCCCCGCCCCCGCGCGCCCGCTCAGGCGATCGGCCAGCACCCCCAGCGCCGCCGCGCAGCCCATGACGATCAGGTTGTCCTGCGCCTCGGCCCGCGGCCGCACCAGCTCGACCTGGACCCGCCCGCGTCGCTTCGGCGGCTCCGCCACGATCGCGTCGGCCGCCAGCCGCATCGCCTCGCCCGCCAGCGGATACGTCACCCAGCGCCCGCCGAGGTGGGCCAGCGCGACCCGACCGGCCTGCACCGGCCCGACCGGCTCGGCTTCGACGCGCAGCTCCGCGTCCGCGAGCGCGAACAGCTCCTCGACCCGACAATCCAGCGCCCGCGCCAGCCGCAGCGCCACGTCGACCGCGGGCGTCGCCCGCCCGGCCTCGATCGCCCCCACGCTCTGCCGCGACAGGCTGGCCGCCGCCGCGAGCTCGCTCTGCGACAGACCACGGGCCTCTCGCACCGCCCGCACCCGGTTCGGCTCGCTTTCGGACATGACGCGTATTCTTTCCACGATGGAAAGCATGTTTGTCAAGCGCCCATCGACCCTCGCCGGGGGTCGGCTCGTCCGTCGCCCCTGCAAAAACGTGCAGCCCCCGGCTGCGTGCGCGAGAGGCTGTCCCTTCGGTCATGTCGCGTGCGGCCATTGCTCCGCGCCTCACCGCGGACCGCGGCGACGTCTGCCTCGACCCGTCATGACCTGGGACAGGGAGAGCTCACTGGATTCACCGTCGAAGCACCGGACGCATCGCCACGGGCCGGTACGACCTCGATGCGCTGCACGGCCCTCGCGCCGGGCGCCGCGGACCACGACGACGTCCGCCTCGACGCACCGCCCAGCTTTCCCGTCTCCGTGCGCCGCGGACCGAGGCGACGCCTGCCTCGAAGCGCCGCGACGGCCCTCCGTCTGCGGTCGCCGCGGGGCCCAGTCGGCGCTCACCTCGAAGTGCGCCGACCGCCGCCTCGTTCGAGGGCCTGTCCGATCGACCAGGCATCTTCGTGAGGCCCGTCCTCACGACGGCGTCTGCAGGGCTGCAGCGTCGTCCCGGAGCGAGCCCCAGCGCCGCCACCACGAGCCGGAGCGCCGCGACGCACGCGCCGCATCGCCCCTGGCAACCGAGCAGAGCAGCTCAGGCCGCCGCCGGGCGGCCAACCTCGCAGGGCCCTGGCCTCGCCGCGCTCGCCGGTCTTCAGCCCGCGAAGTCGGCCCCGATCACGACCGTCCAGGGCCTCACGGTCCAGCGGCGGACCAGCCCTTCCCGGACGTAAGGATCGGCGTGGGCGAACGCCTCCGCGGCGGACGGGTCGGGCCCGCGGAACACCAGCAGGGCTTCGTCGGCCGGCTCGGCCAGCGCGCCGCCGAGCCGCAGCTCGCCGCGCTCGACGGCCGCGCGGGCCAGCGCCAGGTGTTCGGGCCGCAGCGGCGTACGGCGTTCGAGGTAATCGTCGACGAGTTCGTAGCGGAGCACGAAGTACATCGCAGGCGAGCATATCCGGACGGCCGCGTCCGGGGTCGTCCGGGCCGCGCGGAAGCGCTGAAAACATGTCTCTTCCGCCACGGCCGAGGGCGCCGGACAGGTGACCGCGCGCGGGGTCGACCGCCATCGACGAGGGGCGTCACGACCCACGCGGTGCGACGTCCTCGATTGACATTTGCGCGCCCCCGGATTCGCCGACGAGCGCTCGCACTATATACATTGTGGGGCGCGCCCTCGCCCGCGATTCGTCGCACGCGGCTGTGGACAGGCCCGGCCCGAGAGTGAGCCGCGCGGGCCGGCATCTGCCGCCCCGCGAAACAATGATCATAGGTGAATCCTCGGCGCGCCGACAGATGCGCCATGAACCCGGCCTGCGCCCGAAACCACCTGTCAGCCGCCGTGGGTGAAGTGAAGCAAGGTACGCGGCGCTGCCCCAAAGTTGATGCATGCGCATCGACGGCGATTGACACGAGTATCACCGGCGCCGTAACGTGTCCTGGTTGGAGGTGTGGGATGCAGCGGCCAGTATTCATTTCGACGATTCTCCTCGCGCTCTCGATGTCGATCGCGGCGCCTCAAGTAGTATCGGGTAACGGCTGGGGTCACGGTAACGGCAACGGCAACGGCTGGGGTCACGGCAACGGCAACGGCAACGGTAATAACAATAACGGCGACTTCAAGAAGATCGCGGTGCCGAACCCGGAGGCGCCCGACTTCGGGGCTATCTTCAATTGGGGCCTCAAGCTGCGGAACATCGACGAGCTGTTCCTCATCGCCGGCCACGGCGCGCACGACTCGAACGGTCAGATCATGTTCCCCGGCGACGCCGTCGGGCAGACGCAGTACATCCTCGACCACTTCGACGAATATCTCGACGACGCCGGCTACGACCGCAAGGACATCATCCGCATCGAATTCACGATGACGACCGACGTCACCGACGGCGAGTTCAACGCGATCCTCGGCCTGTTCGCCGACTACTTCGCCCCCGTGAACATCAAGCCGGCGGCCGGAACCCTGCGGATCGTCGACGCCCTGGCGATCCCGGGCATGCTCGTCGAGTACGAGATCTGGTGCGCCAAATAGCTCGCGCGCTCGCGTGACCCGGCCGCTCCGTCCGCATCGTCGCCTGGACGGCGCGGCCGCGACCGTTTTCGAGCGCTCGCGGCTCGCTCGCGCGTCGCCGCGGGTGCGACGAATCGACGGTCCCAGGGCGAGGGCTGTTTGCCGCCGGGCGCTCGGCGTATCCTCGGCCGATGCCTCACGCCTTCGCGCGTCCTCGCCTCGGCCTCGGTCTCGCCGCCGTCCTCGCCCTCGCCTGCGGCCGCGGCGGCGCCGGGGCCCCCGACGACCCCACCGATCCCGCGCTGCGGGCGATCCACGCCCGCATGCCGCCGCTCGAGCGCGCGACCGTCGGCCAGGGCCCGGGGTACGTCGCCGGTGGTTTCGTCTACATGGCCTTGAAGCCAGGTGCGATCCAGAAGTACCTGCAGTCGCTGCCGCTGGATCCGGACACCGCGCGCGAGGTCTCCCGCGCCGGCGTCGACCTCGGCTTCGACCCGCGCGTCGACGACGTCGCCGCCCGCCTCGGCCTCGACCCCGACGCCCACGTCACAGTCACGATCGCGCGGCCGATCGCCGTCACCATGCCCGGCGTGCGCGAGGCCCTGCAGCGGATCGGCAGCGCGCCGGACCTGCCGAACCCGTTCCCCGCGGCCGCGACCACGCCGGCGGACGTCGCCCCCTGGCCGTCCCCGCGCCCGGTGCGGCCGCCGCCCGCGCCGCCGGCCCCGCCGAGCCCGCCGCAGCCTTATTTGGACTCGGCGCCGGTCCAGCCGGTCACGCCGATCCCCGAGCCGTGGAAGCCGCCGCCGCCCGACGCCCCGTCACCTGACCAGGAGGCCATGGCCCGAGGGGCAGGTAGCCTCGCCTTCCACAACCGCGTCCACCTGCCCGCCAAGGATCCCTCCGCCCTGCCGGCCCTGCTGACGCGGATGGTCCACAAGGAGCGGCCGCCGGAGATCGCGACCCTGTGCGGCCAGATCGGCCCGAGCGAGTTCTGCTTCGGCGACGCCGGCGCCCTGCTGGTCGCGCGCAAGGAGGCCGCCGCGGTCGTCCTCGACCTGTTCTTCTTCCCCGCCGGCACCGGCGCGGCGTGGGACCCCGATCGCGTCACCACCGTCACCAACGGCCTCGCGGCCGGCCCCGCCAAGCTGCCGGTGCTGGCGACCCTGCGCGGCGACTTCGCGGCCTACGCCGACGCCGCCGCCCTGCCCGCGGTGTCCGAGGTCTACGAGATCGCCGACACCGTCCGCGACCTGCGCTGGTACGAGCCCGGGCAGCGGGCGGAGAAAGTCTCGCGGGCGCTCGGGCAGCGGGCCGCGCTCGAGCAGCTGCGCGAGACGAGGCGGCTGTTCTCCGGCGTGCGCCTCGAGGCCGCGGTCGATCCCGAGACTGTCCAGATGACCATGTCCTGGGAGCCAGCCGACCCCGCCGCCGCCGACCTGGCCGAAAAGACATTCTCGCGCGCCGCCGCCGGCGTCGGCGTGCCCAGCCTCGCCGGCCTGTGCGACGGCGCCCTGGCCTGCTGGCGCAGCTCGGCCTGCCGCCGCTGGCCGGCCTCGGCGAGCTGGCGATCGGCCTCTACGGCCGCGACGAGCGGGCCTTCAGCGAGGCGATCGAGAACGCCGGCGACTTCGGCCCGGCCGTCCTCATGCTCGAGACCTGGCCGAGCGCGCTCGGCATGATCGAGCGCTGGGGTCGCGAGCAGAAGGGCATGGAGGCCGGCATCATCCGCACCGTGCTCGACATCCTCGGCCGCGTCGAGGGCTTCGGCGGCAGCCTGCGCAGCCTGCAGATCGGCGACCGCGGCGTGCAGACCGACTACGTCGCCTACTCGCGCGTGCAGGGCCAGGACCTCGCGTTGTTCCGCTCGCTCGTCGGCCTGTCGTCGATGCGCTTCTCGCCGGTCACGGTCACCGGCGTCGACGCCAAGGTGGAGGCGGCCGGGCTGTCCGAGGCCGAGGCCCCGGTGCAGGTCTACCTCGTCACCGACCCCGGCACCGTGCGCCTCGGCGACAAGGACGTCGAGTTCGGCTGGATCGCCGCCGCCGACGGCCAGGACCGCCTCAAGTGGCTGCTCGCCGACGTCGAGCGCGACAAGGAGACGAACCCCGCGTTCTACGGCGAGCTGCCCGACCTGTGGCGCCTGATCGGCAGCTTCGACGACGGCCCGCGCGACGCCGGCTTCTTGCAGTCGTGGCTCACCGGCCGCGGCTTCCGCCTCGCCGCCGACGTCGTCGGCGGCCGCGTCCGCCTCGACCTCGAGTTCGCCCGCCGGGCCGCGCCCGCGAAGTGAATTTGTCCCTCGCCGGTCGCGCGCCCGCGCGGCCGGCCTCGCCCGAATCGCAGCGCGTGGGTTCGGCCGGACGAGCCGCGCATTCACGCGACGCGCCCGCCTCGGCGGTGCGCTGATTCGGAGGCGTCGTCCCGCGGCTGCCGAGCTCGTCGCCATGCATGTAGCGACACCGAGATCGGCGAATGCAGCGTCACTCTCCGTCCGGCCGACGCTCCATTCTGTCGGCGATTGGCGTGCGCGAGCACCGAGCATTCGCCAGGCGCCCCCGGTCGCCGACGACTGCCCGTCACGCGTGAGCCGAGCGACCCCCTCTCAGCCGCGAGCCTCCATCGCCGGCCTTCGATACGGGCGTTTTTGCTCGCGCTCGTTTTCGCACACTGCCGTTCCAGCCGCCTATTCTCGCCCACAGGCCCGAATCAATTTAAACGTTGACTTATATAAGCTAACCTTGATACTTACCGGCGCAGTGCACGCGTTCGACATCCTGGGCGACCCGGTGCGGCGCCGGATCCTCGAGTTGCTCGCCGACGGCGAGCAATCCTCGGGCGCCATCACCAAGGTGATCCAGGACCAATTCGGCATCTCTCAACCGGCGGTATCCCAGCACCTGCGGGTCCTGCGGGACCACGGATTCGCCACGGTGCGGCCCGAGGGCACCCGTCGCCTCTATGCAGTCACTCCCGAGCGGCTGCAGGAGGTCGACGATTGGCTCGCGCCATTCCGCCATTATTGGGAGCAGCGCCTGGACGCGCTGGCCACCGAGATCGCGCGCGGCAAACGTGAACGACGATTGAAGGCCCAAGCCACGGAGAGCGAAGACACATGATCGACATCGTCCACCAGATCGACGCCATTCACCGCGACGTCGCCCGCCGGCCCACCGCCGCCGGCGGCCAGGGCATCTCGGTGCTGCTGCGCCGCACCTACGACAGCACCCCGGCCGACGTGTGGGAGGCCATCACCGACCCCGAGCGGGTCAAGCGGTGGTTCGCGCAGCTCAGCGGCGACCTGCGCGAGGGCGGCAAGTTCCAGCTCAAGGGCAACGCCGGCGGCGACATCCTCCGCTGCGATCCCCCGCGCCTCTTGAAGCTGACCTGGGGCGGCGAGACCAGCGTCGTCGAGGTGCGGCTGGCCGCGGGCGAGGGCGACACCACGAACCTCGAGGTCGAGCACAACGTCCCGATCGAGCTCGCGGGCAGCGGCGCCGGCTCGCTGTTCGTCGGCCCCGGCTGGGACGGCGGCCTGCTCGGCCTCGATCAGTACCTGCGCGGCCACGTCGTCGAAGACCCGGCCGCCGCCGCCAACTCGCGCGAGGTCCAGGAGTTCTCGCGCCAGTCCGCGCACGCCTGGGCCGCCGCCGCGGCCGCCTCGGGCACCGCCACCGCCGACGAGATCGCCGGCCTGCTGCAGGCCTCGCTCGCGCACTACGCCCCCGACGTCCAGGGCCCGCCCGCCTCCTGAGCGCCCGCCCCGGTGGCAGCGGCCGGCCCGGCGTGCGACCCTCGCCGGCCGCCATGAACCAGATCCGCGCCGACTTCGACGCCCGCACGATCGTCGTCTACCAGGCGTACGGCCCCGCGATCGCCCGGCCGGCGCTGGCCGCCAAGCGCTTCGTGCCGCCGTTTTCGCGGACGCGCATGACGTGGATCAAGCCCTCGTTCTTGTGGCTGATGGAGCGCAGCAACTGGGCGCGGAAATCCGGCCAGGAGCACGTCCTGGCCGTACGGATCTCCCGCGCCGGCTGGGAGGAGGCGCTCGCCGCCGGCGTGCTCACCAGCCACGATCCGCGGCTTCATCGCGACCCCGACGAGTGGCGCGAACGGTTCGCCGCCGCCGCCGTCCACATCCAGTGGGACCCCGAGCGCTCGCTCCGCGGCGCCGACCTGCAGCAGGGCAGCATCCAGGTCGGCCTCTCGCGCCACGTCATCGATCGCTTCGCCGACGCGTGGACCGTCGACATCACCGACCTCACCCCGCTCGTGCGCAAGATCCACGGCCACCTCAAGAGCGGCCACGAAGCGCGGGCCAAAGCCCTCCTGCCGCCCGAGAAGCCCTACCCGCTCTCGCCCGCGCTCGCCCGCACGATCGGCGCGACCGCGTGATCCCTCATTCGTCGGCCAATGCCGGCAACGGCGCCAGCGCATCGCCGAGACGCGACCTGACGATCTTCACCGCTGCGAACCGCCGCAGCGCTCGCTCGACCGTCGCAGAGCTCACCACGTCGTCGGGGACGATCGCCACCAGGTTGACGTGACCCGCCGCCGACCTGCGGGCATAGAACCCGGGCGGCCGATCCGGCCAGTACCGCGTCGTCGCGAGCTGCACGAACGCGACGTCGCCCGCGTACTCCCAGTACAGATCCACCGCCACGCACGCAGCGGGAGCGAGCCCCAGCCGCGCGAGCAGAGCCGCCTCGTCAGCCATCGGATGCACCGTCACGCAACGACCCAGCCCGGGCCAAGCCGGTGCATCCTCATCCATCTGCACGCGCTCGGCGAAGTCGGCGAGCCGCTGCTGCCTGGTGCGCATCGCTACGCTCGCAGCGTCCGCGGACCTCAGCGCGGCAGCGTGAGGCCGCGCTCGACGTCCGCCGCGCGGACGTCGCCCATGATCCTGCGGACCAGCGTCAGCCCGAACATGATCGCCGTGCCGAGGCCCTGGCTCGTGACGAGCTGGCCGTCCTCGACGACTGGCTTTTGGACCAGCTTGCCGTACATCGCGATCCGCGAGGCCACGCTGGGGTGGCAGGTCATCGCCTTGCCGGCGAACACCTGGTGGGCCAAGAGGGCCAGCGGGGCCGCGCAGATGGCCCCGACGACCAGGCCGTCGGTGACAGCGTGGCGGAGGCGCTCGCCGACCGCCTCGGAGCTGCCGAGGCGGCGGGCGCCTTCGGCCCCGCCCGGCAGCACGATCGCCTGGAAGTGGCCGGTCACCGCCGACAGCGCGATGTCGGGGATGAGCTTCATCTTGCGGCCGCACAGGACCGGGCTGTCGCCGTTGAGCCCCGCGAACACCACGTCGATCCCGCCGCGGCGGAGGATGTCGACCACGATCACGGCCTCGGCTTCCTCTGCCCCTTCGGCCAGGATCACCAGGGCGCGCGGGATGGTCGATTCGACCTCGATGTCTTCGAGCATGTCCTCCGTCATGTGACCCTCGCCTATCCTTCCGGCCCGGTGAGGCTAGCCGCGATCTCGCAAAATTGACAAAAACCGGCGAAGGCGCGCGGACGCCCCGCCGAGCGGGCCTGCGGGGCCTGCTGCGGGCCTGGGGCCAGCGCCGCGGCCGCCGGTCAACCGGCGCGGGGGCGGGTCGTGCGGTACTCGATCACGTTCTTGTGCTCGGGCACGTGGATCACCCGCTGAACGAAGATTCCAGGCAGGTGGACATCGTCCGGGTCGAGCTCGCCGACGTCGACGAGGCGGTCGACCTCGGCGATCGTGACCCGCGCCGCCATCGCCGCCAGCGGGTTGAAGTTGCGGGCCGTGCGATAGAAGCGGAGGTTGCCGAGCGGGTCGCCGACCTCGGCGCGGACGATGGCGAAGTCGGGCTGGAGCGCCGTCTCGAGCACGCACGGGCGACCGGCGAACTCACGGACCTCCTTGCCCTCGGACACCACCGTGCCGGCCCCGGTCGGCGTGAAGAACGCCGGGATGCCCGACCCGCCGGCGCGCAGGCGTTCGGCCAGGGTGCCCTGCGGGTTGAGCTCGACCTGGACCTGGCCCGAGAGCATCTGCTGCTCCAGATCCGGGTTGCCGCCGACGAAGCTGCAGATCACCCGCGCCACCAGCCTTCGTTGCAGCAGCACCGCCAGGCCCTGACCCTGGTTGCCGCAGTTGTTCGACACGATCACGAGGTCCTTCGCCCCCGAGGCCGCCAGCGCCTGGATGCACGCCTCCGGGTTGCCGCACAGGCCGAACCCACCCACGGCCACCTGGGCCCCGTCGCGCACGTCGAACAGCGCCTCCGCGGCGCCGGAGAACAGCTTGGAGCGGCTCGTCGCGGTCATGGGCCCGGCTATAGCCCAGGCGCCGCCCCGGGCAAAGCCCCGCAGCAACCCCCGCAAGGGCGGGCGCCCGGGCCGGCGCCAGCGCACATTGCGGCGGCGCGCACTCCCGGAGCCCGCGCCCTCGCTGCTACAGTCGACGCGTGTCGTCCCTACGCTCGCCCGCGCTCACCGCCGCGCTCGCGGTCTCGCTCGTGACCCTCGCCTGCGGCGACGCCCAGGGCCCCGGCGCCGGCGCGGGGATGTCCGAAGGGACAGACTCCGACGTCCCCGGCAGCGACGCCACGGACGGCCCGCCCGACGCCCCGCCGACCACCACCGGCACGGGCACCGGCGACGACGGCAGCGGCGGCCACGGCCAGACCACCGGCACCACCACCACCGGCGAGCCCGCCTGCGACCCGAATCAATGGACGCTGGTCGAGCGCGACTACCTCGGCGTCGGCGAGGACGTGAAGGGCGAGACCTTGCCGGCCTGCAGCGAGCACCGCTGGTACGTCGCCTTCCCCGACGAGAGCTCGTGGCAGATCCGCCTCACCCGCACCGACGGCGCCGGCCCGCTGCGGGCCACCGTCGCCTACCCCGACGAGCCGGGCGCGCTGGTGTGGCAGGCCGCGCTGGCGCCCCCGCTGGTCAGCGGCGAGGCCCCGGCCGAGGCCATCTTCGCCGTCCCGCGCTCGGGCGAGTTCGCGGTGCATGTCCGATCGGACAGCCCCGACGCGCCGAGCGACTACAACCTCGAGTTCGTGTGCTCGATCGGCTGCGGGCGCGAGACCACCCGCTTCCCGATCGTGCTCGTCCACGGCTGGACCGGCTTCGAGGCGATAGGCCCCATCACCTACTTCTACGGCGTCACCGCCGAGCTCGAGTCGCTCGGCTTCCCGGTCGAGGTCGCCGTCCTCGACCCGTACAACAGCACCACCGTGCGCTCGGGCCAGCTCGCCGAGCAGCTCGACGAGTTCCTGGTGGCCCAGCGCGCGCGCAAGCTCGACCTGCTCGGCCACAGCCAGGGCGGCATCGACTCGCGGGCCGTGGTCGCCAGCCACGGCTACGGCGACCGCGTCTCCGCGGTCGTCACGATCGCCAGCCCGCACCGCGGCACGTACATCACCGACCTCGCCCTCGGCCTCGCGCCGGGCGGAGTCGAGGCCGCGCTCGGCTTCCTCCTCAACTTCGTCGGCGCCGTCTCGGCCCAGCAGAAGTCCGACGCCGAGGCCTCGTTCTACTCGCTCAGCGAGCACTACATGCAGGACGAGTTCAACCCCTCGAACCCCGACGACCCGCGCGTGAAGTACATCAGCTACACCGGCCGCACCTGCGACGCCGCCGGCTTCCTCATCCCCGGCAATCACTGCCAGGACCTGGTCGACCCGCTGATCAGCCTCGGCTACACCGTGCTGCAGCTCGCGCGCGGCGACAACGACGGCCTCGTCACCGTCGAGAGCGCCCAGTGGGGCGACTACCGCGGCGAGATGATCGCCGACCACATCGACGAGGTCGGGCAGCTGCTCGGCGTCACCGACGTCAAGTTCGACCACCTCGAGTTCTACCGCGAGCTCGCGCGCGACCTGTTCGCGGAGGAGCACTGAGTTGGCGGCCGTCCCGGCCCCGCCCGAGCCGCTGACCGACGACGAGCAGCGCATGCTCGCCCAGGGGCGGCACGAGGCCCTCGCCCACGCGCTCGCGCTGGCGGGCCGGCACGCCGCGGCCGGCTGGGTGCTCGAGCAGATCTGGGAGTTCGCCGGCGCCTGCGAGCACTACGCCCGCGCCGGCCGCCCGCTCGACGCCCTGCGCGCGGCGATCGAGCTCGGCCGGCCCGACGTCGTCGACCGCATCATCGCGGTGTTCGCCGCCGCCGACGCCGACACCCGCCAGCAGGCCGCCGCCCTGCTGCAGCGCAAGGGTCGGCACGCCGACGCGGCCCGGATCTTGGCGCTCGGCGACCACGACCCCGAGGCCCGCGCCCGCGCCCTCGTGCGCGCCGGCGACAGACTCGGGGCCGCGCGCGTGCTGGCCGAGGCCGACCGCGTGCGCGAGGCCCTGGCGCTGCTGGAGCCGCTGCCCGAGCGCCACGGCCCGACCTTGCAGCTCGCCGCCGAGCTGTCGTGGGAGCTCGGCGACGCCGAGGCCGCGGTGCGACGGGCCCAGGCGGCCATCCGCGCCGGCGGGGCCGACCGCGCCGCCTTGAGCCGCCTCCTGGCCCGCGGCCTCGGGGCCCTGGGCCACGACCTCGCGGCCCAGATCGTCCTGCAAGGCCGCGGCGAGGCCCCCGAGGGCGCCCCGGTGCCGGCGCGCTTCCTCGTCCGCGCCTCGCTGCCGGCCAGCTTCTCCGGCGCGGCCTACGAGGGCATCGACCGCGTCACCCTCGCCGAGGTCGAGATCCACCTCCTCCTCGCCGAGCTGCAGGAGAGCGGCGCCGGCGACCCCGCGGTCCAGGACGCGCTCGAGGCGTTCCACCGCCGGGCCCTCGCCGCCGCCGCGTTGGAGCACCCGGCGATCCGCGGCATCGTCCAGTTCGACGCCCGCGCCGGCATCCTCATCCTGCCCTGGGAGGCCGGCAACAACCTGCGGGCGCTCATCCGTCCGCCCGGCATGCCGCTGCCGCGGGCCCGGGCCCTGATCGCCTTTTTGCTCGAGGGCCTGGCCGCCGCCCACGCGCGCGGCCTGGTCCACGGCTCGCTGCTGCCGGCCCAGCTCGTGTGCGACGCCGCCGGGCGCCCGCTGCTCGGCCCGTTCGGCGCCGACGCGATCGCCGGGCTCATCGCCACCCGCACCGGCGCGCTCGAGGAGCTGCTCACGATCACCGCGCCCGAGGTCCGCGCCGGCGGGCCCCACCGCCGCCAGCGACGTCTACGGCGCCGCCGCGCTGCTGGTCGCGCTCGTCGCCGGCAACCTCGGCGGCAGCGCGCCCGAGGCCCGCGCGGTCGTCGAGGACGCCCTCGACCCCGACCCCGCGCGCCGCCCGGACGCGACCGCCCTGCTCGCGCGCATGCGCCGGCGCGTGGCTGACCTTCGGGACCTGTCCATGAGCACAGAGCCCATGGGACAGGAACCTGGGGTCATGTCCGATGATTCAGGCCTGCCCGGCCACGGCGTCGTCGTCGAGGCGGCGGCCGCCTGGGACGACATCGCCCTCGACGCGCTGCTCGCGGCCGACGTGCCGGGCCTGCAGCCGGTCCTCGACCGGCAGGGTCGACGGGTCGCCCTGGCCGCGTGGCCAGAGGGCTGTCGTCGGTTGGCCGACGATGTCCCATACGCTCAGCTCGCCCCGATGGCGATCGTCGACGCCCTGCCGGTCGAAGCCGCGGCGGCCGTGCGCGCCCGCCTGACCGCGGGCGCGTGGGTGGTGACGCCCGCCGGCGAGTGGATGCTGGCCCTCGACGAACTACTCACACGATGAGAGCCGGGCGTCCGCCCGCCGGCGGCGAACTCAGCGGCCTGCGCGATGCAGGCCCGGGGTCAGCCGCGGATGCCGCGGCCGACGGCGAGGCGGTAGATGCCGAGCAGGATCAGCGCACCGACGATCGAGGCGATGATGCCCGGGCCCTCGTTGACGTGCGAGTACCAGCCGAGCGCGCGCCCCAGGAAGGCGGCGACGAACGAGCCGGCGATGCCGAGGAGCATGGTGGCGACGATACCGCCTGCATCCTTACCCGGCATGACCAGCTTGGCGAGCGCGCCCGCGATCAGGCCCACGATCAATGTCCAGATGAACTCCATGGTTTTCTCCTCCGCAAGACCGACCGGAGCGTAGCGCGATCCGTTGGTGCTGCAACGAATCGACCGGGCCCGCGAATCATCGCACCTGGACCGGCGAGAATCGTCGATCGGCCGGTCGAGCCTGCCGCCCTCGCGGCCGAGGCCGTCGCCGCGGGCGGGTCCGCCGCGACCTCGCGGTCCTTGCAAACGCGCTGCTCCGGCCGGGCGGGCCGCGTGGTCCCTCGCTCGCGAGTCCGACGACAGGCTCGGTGCGCAACGTCGGGGCCGCTCGCAAAAGCGATGACTGGAGTGCCGCCGCCGCTGCGGGCGTGCGCTCGCGCGTGACGACCTGTCCGGCTCGCTCCTCGCCGGCCGCGTCACCACGCTCGTGCTCGGCGCCCCCGCCGGCGCTCACCGGCGGGCCGCGTCGCCCGCGTCGTCGCGGCTACCCGCACCTGCCTCCGCGGGGTACCACGGGGCGAGCTTCGCCGCCTCAGGCGACGAACGCGACGATGCGCTCGATCGCCGTCAGCACGCGCGGCATGTAGCGCCGCAGCCACGCCTCGTCGATCGCCTGGCCGGTGTGGGCCGCGAGCGCCGCGGCGCCGTCGAAGTCGACGTAGGCGAGCCGCGCGGTGAGGTCCCCCGCGGGCCGGCCGAAGTCGCTGCCCGGGAGAATGGCAACACCTGTCTCTTCGAGCAGGCGCTCGCACAGCACCTCCCCGCTGGTGATGCCGCGCCGCCGCAGCGCCTCCGCGCGGCCGTGGAACTCCGGGAACAGGTAGAACCCGCCGCGGGGCGCCGCGCAGGCGATGCCGCCGGCGCTCAGGTGCTGGTGACACCACGCGCCGAGCGCCTTCAGGATCGCCTGCTCGTGGGCCACGTAGGCGGCGATGTCGCGCCCGAACGCGAACGCGGTCACCGCGGCGCACTGGATCGGCGCGCTGGTCGACGTGTACGTCTCGCTGGCGACCGCGATCATCGCCCGCTGCAGCCACTCGAGCTCGCGCGGGAACAGGAACGTGCCGAGCCGCCAGCCGCCGGCCCCGCACCACTTGCTGAGGCCCGAGCTGATGATCGTGCCCTCGGGGTAGAAGCGGGCGATCGACGTGTGCGCGCCGTCGTGGTGGAGCTCGCCGTAGATCTCGTCGGACACCACCAGGACCTCGTGGGCGCGCAGGACCTCGGCCAGCGCCGCCAGCTCGTCGGCCTCGTAGGTCTGGCCGGTCGGGTTCGACGGGTAGTTGAGGATGAGCACCCGCGGGCGCCCCGAGTCGCGGCGGCACAGCGCGTCGATGTCGGCGGGCCGCAGCTTCCACCCGTCCTCCGCGCGCGTCGGCAGCCACACCACCTGTCGGCCGATGATCCGCGCCTGCGGCGAGTACGACACCCACGCCGGCGACGGCAGCACGAGGTCGCCGTAGAACGCCAGCTGGGTGATGAACATCAGCTCCTTGCTGCCCGGACCGACCAGCACGTGCTCGCCGCTGTACTCGCGCTCGCCGCCGACGCTGCGCTGGTGATAGGCGGCGACCGCGTCGCGCAGGGCCGGCAGCCCGCGCACCGGCATGTACTCCTTGCGCGCCGCGTGGGCCCGCAGCGCCTCGATCACGCTGTCGGGCACGGGGAACGGCGACTGGCCGAGGCCGAGCTTGAACACCTCGCGGCCGGCGGCCATCAGGTCGTTGCTGCGCTCGTTGATCGACACCGTGGCCGACGGCGAGAGGCCGCGGACCTGGAGGTTGAGGCTGGGACGTCCTTGCACGATTCACCTGGCCTTTCGGACAGCGCTGGCGTGAAGCGGGTTGGCCCGCCCCGAGCTGTCGGCGTCGGCCTGCCAGCGCGGCACCCATCGTCGCACACAGCGGGCCGCGTGGTCGCCGGGAAACAGCGTCGAGAACAGCGCGCGGTACAGGTAGCCCTCCTTGGTGGTCGGCGTCTCGTGCGGGAACCGCTCGCCGGCCTCGGCCATCTCCAGGTCGGACACGGTCGCCTCCGCGTGGGCCTTGAGCCGCTCGACCCAGCCGTAGCCGACGCCGTCGGAGAACTGCTCCTTCTGCCGCCACAGCACCGCCGGCGGCAGCAGCGGATCGGCGGGATCGGCGAACGCCGCGCGCAGCAGCGCCTTCTCCATCCGCCCCTCGCGGCCGGCGCCGGGCGCCAGCGGGCGCTTCAGCGCCGGGTCGATCGTCATCGCCAGATCGAGGAACGCGAGGTCGAGGAACGGGACCCGCGCCTCGACCCCGTGCGCCATCGTGCTCTTGTCGGCGCGCAGGACGTCGCTGAAGTGGAGGTTCTTGACCCGCTCGACCGTCTCGCGCTGAAACGCGTCCTCGCCCTCGGCGAAGTAGAAGTAGAGGTAGCCGCCGAACACCTCGTCGGAGCCCTCGCCCGAGAGCACGACCTTGACCCCCTGGTCGCGGATGTAGCGGCTCAGGCGGTACATCGGCACGCTCGCGCGCACCGTCGGGATGTCGTACGACTCGGTGTGCCAGATGATGGCGCGCAGCGCCTCGACGCCGTCGTCGAGGTCGAGCCGGACCTCGTGGTGCTCGGTGCCGATGAACGCCGCGACCTCTCGCGCCGCCCGCAGGTCGGGCGAGTCGCCGTCGACGCCGATCGCGAACGACTGCAGCGTGGCGCCCGGGTCGCGCCGCCGCGCCAGCCGGGCCGCCAGCGCCGCCACCAGGCTCGAGTCGAGCCCGCCCGACAGCAGCACGCCGAGCGGCACGTCGCTCATCAGCCGCTTGTCGACCGCGGCCTCGAAGCGCTCGCGCAGCCCGGCGGCGTCGCGGCGGAAATCCTCCTGTCCTTCGAGCCATGTCCTTTCATACCAGCGGCGCAGCCCGCCCCGGCCGGTGTAGATGTGCCCGGGCGGGAACACCTTGAACCACGCGCAGCGGTCGACCAGCACCTTGAGCTCGGAGGAGAACCACAGGTTGCCGGCGAGGTCGCGGCCGTAGTAGAGCGGCTTTACCCCGATCGGGTCGCGCGCCACCACCCAGTCGTCGTCGCGCATGGCCGCGAGCGCGAACACGCCGTCGAGCTCGGCGACGAACGCGTCGCCGCGGGCCTCGTAGAGGTGGACCAGCACCTCGCTGTCGGAGCCGCTGCGGAACACCCGCCCCGCCGCCTGCAGCCCGGCCCGCAGCGCCGCGTGGTTGTAAATCTCGCCGTTGTGGACGAGCGCGCCGCCGTCGCGGCCGAACAGCGGCTGTCGACCCGACGCCGGGTCCATGATCGCCAGCCGCCGGTGGATCAGCGCGCCCCTGCCCCGCAGATAATGCACGCCGTGGCCGTCCGGGCCGCGGTGGCTGAGGCGCTCGCTCGCGGCCACCGCCTGCGAGAGGAGCGCGTCGTCGACGGCCCCGAAGACCGCGAGGATTCCACACATGCTTCGTTCTCCCTCCGTCGAGGCGCGGCCGCATCGGCCCCGCCCCGCACAGGCCGCCGGTATACCGCGCTCCCGCGGCCGCGGCAACCGTGCTGTCCCTCGTGACATGTCCCGAAGAACACGCGCACGATTCGCGCGCCGGCGCCTGAAGTCGTTACGATGATGTAATCGACGAATCGACGTCCTGCGAACCTCGGTTCGCCAATACGATTACGCGTCGACGACGACGATTTCGCCTTGCGGTGAGCCTCGATTGCGTGTTAAGTTGGGGCTCAATCATCCCCGCGGCGGGCGTGGCCCGGCGTCGGACGAGCGCGGCCTGCTTGCGTCGTGTTCCGCCGAGGTCGAACGCGCCTGTCCCAAGAGACACTCACTCGTCCGGCGCCCTCGGCGCCCGGGCGCTCGCAATGGAGAGTGGAGTCGGATGCCGGACGGCGCGTTGAAATCAGGTGCGTACCGGGCGTTCACCGCCCGTGACATCGATGCAATCCCTCAATTGGCGGCCCTGTCGGCCGACGCGCGGCTGCGGCTGCGAGCGGTCGCGCAGGTCCTGCCGTTCCGCGTCAACGCCTACGTGCTGGAGCACCTGATCGATTGGTCGCGCGCGCCCGACGACCCTATCTATCAATTGACGATTCCTCAGCCGGAGATGCTGGGCGACGCCGATCTGAGCGCGCTGGTCGACCTCGTGCGCCGCGGCAGCGAGGCCGAGCTGCAGGCGCGGGCGCGGGCGATCCAGCGGCGATGAATCCGCACCCCGCCGGCCAGATCGACCTCAACGTGCCGATCGAGGCCGGCGCCGTGCAGCGCGGCCTGCAGCACAAGTACCGCCAGACGGTGCTGTTCTTCCCGGCGCAGGGCCAGACCTGCCACGCGTACTGCACCTACTGCTTCCGCTGGGCCCAGTTCGTCGGCCTCGAAGACCTCAAGTTCGCGGCCCGCGAGGCCGAGACCCTGGTCGAGTACCTCCGAAACCACCCCGAGGTCACCGACGTCCTGTTCACCGGCGGCGACCCGCTGGTGATGCGCACCAGCGTGCTGCGGCGCTACGTCGAGCCGCTCCTGCGCGCCGACCTGCCGAACCTCGCGCACATCCGCTTCGGCACCAAGGCCCTCGCCTACTGGCCGGCGCGGTTCCTCACCGATCCGGACGCCGACGACCTGCTGCGCCTGTTCGGCGAGATCCAGGCCGCCGGCAAGCACGTCGCGGTGATGGCCCACTACAGCCACCCGCGCGAGCTCGCCACGCCGGCCGCAGTCGCGGCGCTGCAGCGCGTGCGCGACTCCGGCGCGGTGGTCCGCTGCCAGGCCCCGCTGGTCCGCCGCGTCAACGACGACCCCGCCGTGTGGGCCGACCTGTGGCGCGCGCAGGTGCGGCTCGGCGCTGTCCCTTACTACATGTTCATCGAGCGCGACACGGGGCCGAAGGAGTACTTCAAGGTGCCGCTGGCGCGCGCTGCAGATCTATCAAGGCGCCTACCGCCAGCTGTCGGGGCTGTGTCGCAGCGTCCGCGGCCCGTCGATGTCGGCGACGCCCGGCAAGATCCTGGTCGACGGCGTGACGGAGATCGCGGGCAAGCCGTACTTCGTGCTGCGGATGCTCCAGGGCCGCAACCCCGAGTGGGTCGGCCGCATCTTCCTCGCCGAGTACGACCCCGACGCGGCCTGGATCAGCGAGCTGCGCCCGGCCTTCGGCGCGCCCGACTTCTTCTACGCCGAAGAGCTCGCAGAGCTCGGCCGACAACGCGCCCGGGTCCGTCTGAACATGCTGGGCGAGACCCTCCGACCGCCGCGTGAGCCGCTCCTGGGCGAGCGCCCCCAGGCCTCGATGCTGGCCTGTCCTTTCGGACATACAACGACGGCGCGATCGGCGAGCGCCCAGGTCCCGACGAGGACCTGTCCTTTCAGCCATGCAACGCGCGGCGCCGGCCGACGGCGCCGCGCTCGCCTCGCCCGCTCAACCGGCCGCGGCCGCGCGCAGCAGGTCGGCCGCGCGCCAGCCGATCATCATGCTCGGAGCGTTGAGCGCCGACACCGGCACCTCGGGGATGATCGAGGCGTCGGCGACGCGCAGGTTCTCGACCCCGCGCACGCGCAGCTGCGCGTCGACCACGCTGCCGGGCACCTGTCCCATGCGACAGGTACCGGCGTAGTGGTAGGTCGTCATCGCCATGCGGCGCACGAACGCCGCCAGGGCCGCGTCGGAGCGGACGAACGCCCCCGGCAGCACCTCCGGCCCGCCCCACGGCCGCAGACCCTCGGCCCCGGCGATCCGGCGGGCCAGGCGGAGCCCGGCGATCATCGCCTGCATGTCCTCCGGGTCGGAGAAGTAGGCCGGGTCGATGAGCGCCTGCTCGCGCGGGTCGGCCGACGCCAGCCGCACCGTGCCGCGGCTCTTCGGCTTGCCGAGGATGACCACCAGCCCGTAGACCCGCTCGACCGCGCGGCGGACGAAACCTGGCCGAAAGGCCATGCCGATGCCGGCCTTGACCACCCGCGGCAGCCGCGTGCGCCGGTACAGCGCCGGCGGCACCGTCAGCGCCGGCACCATCCGCATCGTCGCCTCGCGGAACGACGAGCGCGCCGGGTAGAAGACGTAGCAGGTGTCGGCCTGGTCGGGCGGCAGGTCGCTCGCGGGCAGCGCGCGATGGAAGCCGTACAGCTGCGGGTAGTTGCAGTCGACCGCGCGCTTGCCGAAGTAGAACAGCTGCACGTTCGGATGGTCTTGCAGGTTCTCGCCGACGCCCGGCAGGTCGAACGCCGGCACGACCCCGCGCGCGCGCAAAACGTCGCGCGGCCCGACCCCCGACAGCATCAGCAGCTTGGGCGACTCGAGCGCGCCGGCGCACAGCACCGCCTCGCGCCGGACCTTCGCGGTGCGCCGCGTGCCGCCCTCCTCGTACTCGACCGCGACCACCCGCCGGCGGTCGTCGAGCACCAGCCGGTGCGCGTGCGCACCTGTCCGTACGACCAGGTTGATGCGATCGAGGTGCGGCTGGACGAACGCGACGTAGGCGCTGCGCCGCTGCTCCCCGCGGTAGTTCATCCGCTCGTAGCCGAGCGCCCCGAGCAGCTCGCCGCGGTCGAGGTCGCGCTCGCGGTGGAACCCGACCTCCTCGGCGCTGGCGATGCACGCCTCGGTGAACTCGGTCGGCTCGCGCGAGCGCACGTCGAGCACCCGCTCGAGCTGCTCGTAGGCCGGCACGACGTCCGACCAGCCCCAGCCCGGCACGTCCCACGCGCGGAAGTCGGCCTCGGAGCCGCGCAGGTACACCATCGCGTTGATCGAGCCGCTGCCGCCCATGCCGCGGCCCGAGCCGAGCCACAGCGGCCGCCGCCCGCAGTCGCGCTGCGGCACGCTGAAGCGGGGTGCAGCAGCTCGTCGTTGACGAACGCGTCCTTGTAACCGTCGGCCCGCAGCGACTCGGGGTGCCGCTCGGCCCGGTCGCCCGTCTCGAGCAGCAGGACCCGCACGGAAGGATCCTCGGACAGCCGCCCGGCCAGCACACAACCGGCCGAACCACCGCCGAGGATCACGTAGTCGAACACGTCGGGATCGAAGCTCATGCGCGCGCGGACTCTATCACGCGGCCGCCCGACCCGACCGCCTCCGCCGCCCGCGCGCACGCGGACGCTTGCGCCGCGTCACAGCGCCGGCGCTACAGGTCGCGGAACGCCAGCGGCGCGAGGAAGTCGGGCTTGCCGACGTCGACCCCGTTGTGGCGCAGGATCGAGTACGCGGTCACGGCGTGGAAGTAGAAGTTCGGCAGCGCGAACTGCTGCACGAAGTCGTTCGCCTGCAGGCCCTTGCCCGGGAGGAACGGCAGCGCGATCACCCGCGCCTCCGCGCCCGCGAACTCCTCGCTGCGCAGCTTGTCGAGCTTCTCGCGCGTCTCGCCCACGCTGGCCCGCACCGCCGCGATCGTCGGCTCGAGCTCGAAGTTGTCCGCCGGCGCCTGCCCGCGCAGCAGGTTGGCGAGCCGCAGCGGCCCCAGCACCAGCGCCTGGATCTGCCGCGTGAAGTGCCACTGGTCGGGCGCCAGACGGGCGGTGAGCAGCACGCCCACGTCGAACTTCCGCTGGTCCGCGTACGCCTGGGCCTTGTCGAGCCACACGGGGACCTGGCCCAGGGTGCGGCTCATGTGAGGATCGAGATGTCGAAGAGATTCATGCGATCGTGCTCCGCCGGCGCATCCTACTCGGTTTCCCCGCACGCCTGACGCGCGCCCCATGAAGTCGCGCTCATCTTCGCTGCGGCGCAGGCCCGGCCGCACGGGCGCCTGCTCGTGCGCGCCGGTCACTGGCCGACCTCGCGACGCGGTTCAATCGCAACCCGACGACGGACCGCGAGAGGCATCCGGCCGCGCCCCGCTCGCACGCGAGATCGTCGCGCCTCGTCCGCTGCACGGCGCCCCGAGGAAGCGGTCGCCCTGCCCCTCGCGCCTGCCCTCTTGGCCCGCCTACGGGTCGCTCGCCCGCGCGCCCGGGCCCACTTTCCCGCGCTCGGCCTCGCGCGACCGGCCCGCGGCGCATAGGTCCGCGTGATAGGCTCGCCCCGGCGATGAGCAGCGCGCTCGCAGGAGTGTTGCCGATCGCGGTCCACGTCCTCGGCGGAGGCGTGTGGATCGGCGCCATGGTGTTCAGCGTGTTCATCCTCCACCCGCGGGCCGAGCGGTTCTTCACCCGCGCCAGCGAGTTCGAGGACTTCATCTTCAGCGTCGTCCACGGCGCGCGCTACAAGGTCCTCGCCGGCATCGCCGCGATCGTCGCCAGCGGCGTCGCCCTCGCCCTCGCCCACCGCGACACCGCCGCGCCGTGGAGCTGGCTCGTCGCCGCCAAGGTCGCGCTCCTGCTCGTCTCGCTGGCGCTGTTCCTCCACGTCACCTTCACCCTGTGGCCGCGCCGCGTGTTCGCCCGCGAGGACGAGCTGCCGGCGGTGCGGCGCCGCTTCTGGTGGATCGGCGTGGTCATGATCGCCTGCAACACCGCCAACATGGGCCTCGGCCTGCTCGCCCGGGTCGTGCGCGGCTGAGGCGTGCGAACATGTCCTCGGGGACATGCGGGAGCTCCGCCCTGGCGGTACCTTCGACGCCGTCCTGATCCACGACACCCTCGTCGATTCGACTGAAATGCTGCAGTGGACCGGCGAAGAGTCGGCCATGCGTGGCATTCCATGGAGTTCGGCCCCGCCGACGACCTCATCCGGTTGGAACTCGCGTTTCGTATCGGCCTCGCGGGTCCAACCCCTTCCGCGACGCCCACGTCGAAGGCGGTTCTCGCGGCCCGCCGGGCGCGCGCAGATCGCCGAAGCCGGATTCGTCACAGCCGAGTTCGCTCGTACGCGGGGCCTGCGAGCGCGCGTTCGTCGGCTGCGAGCCCAGAAGGCATGGGGGTGGCCCCTGGCGGGCCTTCCTCCATTCGCCAATCGACACCCTCGCGGCATTCCCCGCGGCAAATTCCACGAATACGATGTCGTGGCGGATCATGCGCAATCGGCAAGAATCGCGGTTATGCGAAATCACCGCGCGTCCGATTCCTGCTGAGCCTGCTCATATTTGGTGCCCACGGCCCCCAATTGCGACAGCGTAATGATTTTGCTTTACCTCGATGGCGAGACCGGGTTACCTGATTGCAACCTCCCCGAAAGGACAACATGCGGATTTCAAGCACAACATCGTCGCTGCGATCACGACGCTGATCATGGCCGTCTCGGGAACCTCGCTGATGAGCGGCTGCAACAAGCAGCAGACCGACACCGCCAACCCCGAGCCCGCCGCGGTCGCCCCGGCCGAGCCCGCTCCCGTCGATCCGGCGCTCGAGAACCCGCCGCCGGCCGAGCCCGCCGGCGACGCGACGGCCGAGCCGACCGACGCCACCACGCCGCCCGCGGAGGCCACGCCGCCCACCGCCGAAACCACCCCGCCGACCACCAACCCGCCGCCGCCGGCGCCCAGTGAGCTCGACGTAAGGGCTGTCCCTGCGGACATGTCCCTCACACCACGCGTCCACGGACGGGCGCTCCTGGTCGAGATGGACGGTGCACGGACATGGCCTTCGGGCCATGTCCGTTTTACTTAACGGTTCGCGCGGGGCTCAGCGCCGGTCGCCCTCGGGCAGCGCCGGTCGGTCGCGCGGGTCGCTGTTGGTGGCGATCGCCTGCAGGCGCCGGCGGATCCGCTGCACCGAGCTGAGGGCGTCGGCCTCGCGGGCGCGCAGGCGCTTGAGGCGGTGCGCCTTCTTCTTGTAGCGGCGGCCCGACGCCTGCAGCGCGAACACCGTCGGCACGAACACGAACTCGATGAGGAAGAACAGCCCGGTGGCCATCCACGCCCACAGCCACACGAACACCCGCAGGAACTTCGGCAGGCCGCGCAGCGCCGGATAGTCGGGCGCCGGCGCGTGCTCGAGCGCCTGCGACGACGACGACGACGCCGACGCGCGCCGCGGCTCGCTCGCCTGCCGCGGCGGGCGGGCCGAGGCCCCGAGCGCCGCGCGCACCGCCGCCGCCGAGGCGAGCCGGCGCGTCGGGTCGGGCTCCAACATGGCCGAAAGGACATCTCGCAGCCGGCCCGGCGCCACGCAGCGCTCGACGTCGATCTGCAGCCCCTTGCGCGGCAGCTGGTCGGCGGGCAGGCCGGTGGCCAACGCCGCGATCGTGGCTCCGAGCGCGTAGATGTCGGTCGCCGGGGTCGCCTCGCCGTGCAGCTGCTCCGGCGCCATGTAGCCGAACGTGCCGATCATCGTCGAGCCGCCGTCGGGCGCACGGCCAGGCGCACCCCGCCGAAGTCGATCAGGCACAGCCGCCCGTCGGGCCGCAGGATCAGGTTCGACGGCTTGATGTCGCGGTGGATCACCGCCGGCTGGCGGCCGTGCAGGTACTCGAGGATCTCGAGCACCGCGGTCAGCCAGCGCAGCAGCTCCGCCGGGTCCCGGGCCGCCCCAGGCGCTGCGACAGCGGCGTCCCCTCGACCAGCTCCATCACCAAAAAGAAGTCGCCCGTGGTCTCGCTGGTGTAGCGGTCGACGTAGCGCGGGATGCCCGGGTGCGACAGCGACTCGAGCGCCTGGCACTCGCGCTCGAACAGATCGAACGGCTTCCAGTCGCCGCCGAGCGAGCGCAGGTGCAGCACCTTGACCGCCACCGCCGCACCCGTCCGGCGGTCGATCGCGCGGAACGTGCGCCCCTGCGCCCCCGCGCCGAGGGGCTCCATGATCTGGTAGCGCTGCAGGCCCTCGGGCGGTGCGGTCTCGGCCATCGGCGCGGGAGTCTAGCGGACTGCGGCCCGCGGGGAAAACCGCGTGATCTGCCCCGGACCAGCCGGCGAACGGGCGGCCGCGGAACGCGCCGCCGCGCGCCATCCCGGGCATAATCCGGCCGCCATGCCGCGCCCCGACATCGACGTGCTCCTCGACCGCCTGCGCCAGAGCTACCCCGACGCCCGCTACGAGCTCGACTGGGACACCCCGGTGCACATGCTCGTGGCCACCATCCTCGCCGCCCAGTGCACCGACGAGCGGGTCAACGCCGTGACCCGGACCCTCTTCCCGCGCTACCCCGACGCCCAGGCCTTCGCCGACGCCGACCTCGCCGAGCTCGAGGAGGCCGTGCGCCCGACCGGCACCTTCCGCCAGAAGGCCAAGGCGATCAAGAACGCCTGCCGCATGCTCGTCGACGAGTTCGGCGGCGAGGTCCCGCAGTCGATCGAGGCGCTGGTGCGCCTGCCCGGCGTCGCCCGCAAGACCGCCAACGTGGTCCTTGCGACATGTTTCAACATACCTTCGGGCGTCATCGTCGACACCCACGTCATTCGCCTGTCCGGACGCATGGGCCTGTCCGAGCACTCCGACCCGCAGGACATCGAGCGCGATCTGATGCGCATGGTCCCGCAGGACGACTGGACCTTCTTCGGCCCGGCGATGATCCTGCTCGGTCGCTACGTGTGTACCGCCAAGAAGCCGGACTGCCCGAACTGCGTCATGCAGGACATCTGCCCCAAGATCGGCGTCGCGCGGTGAGGAATTTTGCCATGCCGGAGACGCTCTTTCACAGGCCCCGCCAAGGGCCCTTGTGTTGATGGATGTTCAGCCCCGGACTTCCTTGTCAAGCGGGTAAGGTTCGAGTTCACCGCGCTCGCCGAGGAGCTGCACGCGCCGGGCGCCACTGGGCCACCACGTAGAAGGATCCGCGCGCCGCCGCGCTGGTGACCGCGATCGACTTCGTGCTCGGCGACGTGCCGCCCGAGGCGCTCCAGCGTCACATCGCCGAGGACTGACCGACTCGCGATTACGCCGAAGTATCTGATCATTTGGAAGCCCGGCGGCGGCACCAGGGCACACAGCCGGGCGAGGAGCTCGCCCGCATCGCTCCCTGGGAGCCTCGGATTTGAACTCGCGTGGTCTGAGCCGTCTCTGGTACAGGCCCTCGGATGAGCGCGACCTACGAGATCACCATCGAGGCCCTCGAGGAGCGCACCGTTCGCGCGCGGGTGCTCCTCCTGAACTTTCAGTACCCCGAGGTGCCTGCCAACAAGTGCCTCGGGCTCCAACTCCTCGCCGACGCGCACCACGCGCTGCGCGACAGCTACAAGGACACGAACCAGACGAAGAAGAGCGCGACGAAGCTCGCAGCCCACGCCTGCGCGCGCCTCGTCGCGTACTCCGAAGGGCTCCAGGCGAGCCACGACGAGGCGTTCAACGAGCAGCTCATCGAGAGCGCCGAGGCGGAGATCGTCCGGATCACCGAGCTCAGCAACGCGAACTTCGAGAAGGCCGCGGCGTGGCACGCACGGAACAACAGTGGCAGCCCCGAGCCCCCGCGTTCCGCGATTTGCACATGATGCAGATCCTCGAGTTCGAGGTCGCCGACGCGCGGCTGCTCGACCACCTCGTCGTCGGGCTGACCTGGGAGACGTGGATGTCCGCGCGCGACGAAACCTACTGAAGCATCGGGCGCCACTTCCTCGGCAGGTCACTCACCCGTCACGCGTCCTGCTCGTAGCCGTAGAACATGTGCTGCGCGTGGGTGGAGACAAAGCCCTCGAGCACCATCTGGTCGCCGGCGGCGAACGGGACGCCGGGGTCGAGGTCGAGATGAACGTTCAACTGGGCGTTCTGCCACACCCGGTTGTAAGCGATCTTCGTGGTGTTGCGTCGCAGCCACACGCTGAGGGGCACGACGCTGGCGCTATACGTGAGCAGGGTCCAGGCGGTAAGCACGAACACCTTGTCGGCCGGGACTGTATACACCACCTGATTCGAGGTCGAATTGGTCATGTAGTAGATGCTCCGCATCTCCGCGGGCGTGACGCAGCATTGATCAATGGGCATGTTGTCTCCAATCATCGGCGAGAGCGCGCGCATGCCGGCTCTCCCCGTCCTCGCATCATGACACGCCGCCGCAGGCGGGACAACGCGTGAGTCCGAGCCGGCGCGCGTCACTGTCAGAAAGGCGAAATCGTCAGCCCCAACGCCGAGCTCATGGCGGCTCGCGGCGCGCCGGGCCGCGCATCCATTGACGTCAATCAATCGCACTTCCGGGACCTGCCGGAGAGCCGGGCCGCAAGGCCTGGAGCTCTTCGCGCCGGGTTACCAGGACTTGGGGGGATCGTGGAGCGGCAGCATCAGACACGAGAGCCATGCGATGCTCATGGCGATGCTTCTCCTCCGGGTCCTCTCCCTCAGGACATGCCGCATCGGACGTGCCCGGGACGTGAACGGGGAAACCGCGGGTCCCCCTCGTGGGCCGCTGGCCCGGGCCCGAGCGCGGACCATGACGGCGCGAACCGGCGGGCCCACGCGCCCGTGACAGGCGCGTGAACCCGAACCGCGCGGCCGCGCGCGCCGGGCCGCGGCCGCGCGCGAGCGGCCTCTCGCCGGCGCTTCCGATCGCAGGGCCCGCGGACTATCCTGCCGGCCGTCAGCGAGATCGAAGATGGCCATCGAGAATCGGCAGAAGATCCCCGTCCCACGTCGC
This sequence comes from Nannocystis pusilla, assembly GCF_026626665.1. Classification (GTDB taxonomy): domain Bacteria; phylum Myxococcota_A; class Polyangia; order Nannocystales; family Nannocystaceae; genus Nannocystis; species Nannocystis pusilla. The sequence continues at coordinate 1,391,127 of NZ_JAPNKE010000002.1, read as the reverse complement.
TCCTTTTTGTGGTCGCTCAACGAGACGTCGGGCGAGATCCTCACCCACATCGGACCGACCGAGTTCACGCCCAGCGCCAACGACCGGATCGTGCGGTCGAACGGGCGCGGCGGCTACGAGCCGGCGCCGATGGAGGCGCGGCCCTTCATCATCGCCCGCGACGGCGAGTACGTCCTGCTCGAGAACCCCGTCTACGCCGATCACCCCGAGGGCCCCAACGGCTCGTACGTGCCCGGCGGCAACAAGGAGAAGGAGCTGCGGCTCGGGACCAAGAAGATCATCCCCGGCCCGTGCGCCTTCGCCTTGTGGCCCGGTCAGTCGGCCGAGGTCCGACCGGCGCACAAGCTCAACGCCAATCAGTATCTCCTGGTCGAGGTCGTCGGTCCGCTCGACGAGACCGCGCCCTACTTCCGCCTCGTGATCGAGTCGGCCGGCCTCTCGAGCGTCGTCATCGACGGCGCCGAGGACGACACGGCCCGCCGCAGCCAGCCCGAGCCGGCCACCAAGGCCCAGCCCTCGCAGCTGCGGATCGGCCAGCGCATCGTCATCCAGGGCCGGCACACGCAATTCTTCATCCCGCCGACCGGCATCGAGGTCGTGCCCGCGCTCGAGGAGACCGAGGCCCGCGGCCGCGAGGACGACGGCGTGGCGACCCTGCCCGCGGCCGCGCAGGAGGAGCTGGCCAAGCTGCTGGCGCAGGTCGGCGAGGGCATGTCGGTCAAGCAGTTCAGCGTGGTGAAGAACGAGATCCGTCACCGCCAGGACCTCACCAGCGGCGAGCGCGGCGTGATCCTCGCGACCCTCGACGAGGCGTGGAACGACCGCGCCTCGCAGAAGCGGCAGCGCACCGCCGACGGCGGCCGCGGCGTCGCGGCCGATCCGTACGCGCGGCGGGCCGTCGTCCTGGGGCCCAAGAACTTCTGCTTCCTGTTCGACGCCGACGGCAACCCGCGGATCGTCCGCGGCCCCGCGCGCGTGTTCCCCGGCCCGCACGACACCTTCCTGCAGCGCGGCTCGCGGCGGCGGGTCTACGACGCCTACGAGCTCGGCGAGCACCAGGCGCTGTACCTCCGCATCATCACCCCGATCGGGCGCGACGAGCTGAGCAAGCGGCTCCCCCGGGCACCCCGATAGGCCGCGACCACTACGAGGCCGGCGCCGAGCTGCTGGTGCGCGGCCTGCCGAGCGTGTTCTTCCCGTTCATCGAGGCCGAGGTGCTGAACCCGGTCACGCGCGAGCCCCACGTCGGCAACGACCACGACAACGTCGTCATCGATGCGATCGGCATCGATCAGAAGTCGGGCGTCTACGTCCGCGACCAGCGGACCGGCATGGTCAAGATGGTCCGCGGCGAGACCTCGTACCTCGTCGACCCGCGCGGCGAGGAGCACGTGCAGCGGCGGATCCCGCACGACAAGTGGAACCTGTGGATCGGCCACGCCGAGCCGCACAAGCTCACCACCGCCGAGGTCGTCACCCCGTGGGCGCTGTCGGTCATCGTGCCCAACAACGAGGCGGTGCTGATCACCTCGCGGCACGGCCGGCGCGTCGTCGTCGGCCCGCGCACCGAGCTGCTCGAGTACGAGGAGCAGCTGACCGCGCTCAAGCTGTCGAAGGGCAAGACCAAGGACGGCCACACCACCGTCACCACCTGCTTCCTGCGCGTGCAGGGCGGGCGGGTCGCCGACAACTTCGAGATCGAGTCGGCCGACTTCGTCCGCTTCAAGGTCAAGCTCGGGCTCGCCGGCCACTTCGAGGGCGAGCCCGAGAAGTGGTTCCACGTCGAGGATCCGGTCAAGCTGCTCGCCGACACCGTGCGCGCGCGCGTGCGCGAGGCGGCGCGGGTGCTGTCGGCCACGCAACTGCTGATCGAGTTCCCGGCGGTCGTGCGCAAGACCTTGCTCGACGGCGACGACGGCCTGCTCCGCTTCGTCGACAACGGCATGGTCCTGAGCGGCGTCGACGTGCTCGGCTTCCAGGTCGCCGACGCCGCCCTCTCCGAGCTGTTCGCCAACGTCCAGCGCGAGGCCGTGTCGCTGCAGCTGCAAGATCAACAGTCGCGCCGCCGCCTCGAGAGCACTCGCCTGCGCGACGCCCTCGACGCCGACGAGCACGCCCTGCAGCGCGGCGCCAGCCAGCGCATGGCCGAGACCCAAAAGCTCGAGGCCCAGGACGAGCACGCCATCACCGCGCTCAAGCAGCAGCTCGTGGCCGGCCGCGACGCCGACGCCCTGCGCTTCAAGCAACAGCTCGATCGCCTGCTCTTCGAGGCCTCGCGCGACCGCGACCGCGAGCAGGGCGAGCTCGCCGCCGCCGCGCGGGTGCTGGCCGCCGAGTCCGAGGCCAAGGCGCGCGCGCTGGTCGACCGCGCCGCCGAGGAGCACGCGCGCGCCCTCGCCGAGGTCGAGCAGGCCCGCGCGGCCGCGCTCGCCCAGGCCGACGCCGTCCGCCTCGGCGCCCTGCAGCACGAGCTCGTCGGCGCCCTGCAGGCCGCCGCCGACAGCGAGGTCCTCAAGGCCGCCGCCAGCAACATGAACCTGGTCGCGCTGCTCGGCGGCAAGAGCCCGGCCGAGCTGCTGTCTCAGCTGGTGCGCGGCACCCCGATCTCGCGCACCACCGACGGCATGCGCTCGCGCGAGGCCGCCGGCAAGGACGGCAGGCCCGGCAAGCCCGAGTGACCGCGACGCTTGACGCTGGCCCCTCGCTCCGGCGATCCTCGCCGGCGAGGGGCTGCCACGTGGGCGGGAACACCAACATTAGTGAATTGGTCATCACGTCAGTCTGTCACACTGAAGGCCGCGAGTTCGATCCTCGCATGTAACAGGTGCCCGTCGGGCAGCCCCTCACTTCGGATCGAGCCGAGAACAACTGAAGAAAAGTGGTGGCTCGTCGCCGACCCACTTCCAGCCGTCGAGCGGCCCCGCCATCGGTCGCGCCGGACGTCCGCGTCTCGCGGGTCGGCTTCCGGCCCCGACCTCGTCCCTCACGGCTCGGCCCGCCGGCTCAGGACCGCGATCGGGTGATTCCCCCCGCGTCCCGCTGCGAATCGAACGTGAGCTGCGCCGTGCCGGCCCCGCCTTGTCGGCGTTCATGGGCCCCGCTACGCTCGCACATCGGCGCATCGTTGCCTGTCTCGAAGCACATGTCCATTCGAACATGTCCATGGCTCGTCGCGCTGTGCGTGTCGCTGCTCGGCGCCCGCGAGGCCGCGGCCGCGCCCTCGTGGCTCGAGCTGCGCTGGCCCGAAGTCGCCGGCTGCCCGACGCGCGAGGAGGTCGAGGCGACCGCCCTTCGGCTGACCGCGGGCGAGTCGCCGCAGCCGGTCACGGCCGAGGCCTCGATCACCGCGGACGCCGGCGGCTACGCCCTGGATCTGCGCGTCCGCGACAGCGGCGCGCAGCAGCGGACCCTGCAGAGCCCGCACTGTGAGGCGCTGGCCGGCGCGACCGCGGTGATCGTCGCCGTCGCCGCTGCGCCGATCGGCGTGTCCGCGCGGGTCACCGCCGCCCCGCCGCCCCGCGACGCCCTCGAGGTCGACCTCGCCCCGCTCCCCGTCGCAAAGCCGCCTGCGCCTGCGACCGAGCTCCCGCCTGCGCCTGCGACCGAGCTCGCTCCGACGCCCTCGGCCTCGCCGTCGCGTCGGCGGCCCGGGCTCGCGATCGGCTTCGGCGCGTCCGCCGGGATCGGACCCACTCCGCGCTTCACGGCCGGCCTGTCCGGCAATGTCTCGCTGCTGTGGCGGCGGGTCCGGCTCGACCTCCGCGGCAGCGGCTGGTTCCCCGGCCTCGCGCGCGCCTCCGATCTGCCCGGCATCGGCGTCAGGCTGCAGCTCGTCGCCGGGGCCGTGCGCGGCTGCCCGCGCCTCGTGCGGCGGACCGTCGCGCTCGAGCTGTGCGCCGGCCTCGAGCTCGGCGCGCTGCTGGCCGAGGGCGCCGGCCTGCAACAGAACGACCGCAGCCGCGGCCTGTGGGCGGCCGGCCTGCTCGCGCCGGGCGTGCGGTGGCAGCCTCTGCGCTGGCTGTCGCTCGGCGTCGAGGTCGAGGGCCTGATCGCGTTCACGCGCCGCCGCTACCGGGCCAGCGACGCCGACGCGCTGGTCTACACCGTCCCGCCGGTCGGCGTGCGGCTCGGAGGCGGCCTCGCCGTGCACTTTTTCTGACGGCTCCGCCCCGCCCCGGAGATCCCCGCGACGTCACGACCTGCGGCGCCGCGCGGATCTGCCAGCCCCGGGCCCGTCGTCGAACGGACCGACACCCGATGCCACGAATCATCCATCGCTCGCTGCTCCTCACCGTCGCGCTGCTCGTACCCGGCTGCCTGCGGCCCGCGGAGGTCATCGGCGCGACCATCACCGCGACCGACGGCGAGGGCACCCTCTCGGCCACGACCGACGACGGTCAGGGCGCGAGCACCACCACCGTCCAGGACAGCACCACCGGCCTGCCGAGCGGCGCCTACGGCTCCGCCTGCTCTTTGAAGGGTTTTCCTCCCATCCTCAACGCGACTGCCATCAGTCCTCAGCCGGACTGCGACGGCGGGATCTGCCTGCTCATCATCGACGAGAAGTATCAATGCGAGCTCGACGTCGATTGCCAGGACCTCGACCCCGCCGCGAAATGCGACGAGGGCCTCTGCGACGTGTCGGCCGACGTCCTCCTGGACGAGACGCGCTGCACCCAGACCTGCGAGACCGTCGAGGATTGCCCCGAGATCCCCGGCTGCATGACCGGGCTCATCTGCTCGGTGTTCCTCGTGTCCGACGAGCTGTGCTGCCAGAAGGTCTGCGGCTGCAAAGATTCGCTGTACGTGCCCGGGGTCATGAGCCTGGAGATGCTCTGCAACGAGGAGCCCGACTGGTGCGGGTGAGCCCCGGGCGCGAGACCGTCCCTGCGACTTGCGGAGAGTCGATACCTCTCCATGGCACCATGCCCATTCATCCCGCGCCTCTCCGTCGCTCGCCGCTCACGCGCGAACAGGCTCCCGGCCCCATCTACGATTCGCCGGCTCTCGCGGCGCCGCGGCGGTCCATGCCGTGAAGGCCTGCAAAATGGTAGGGCGGACCTCGCTTCGCGTGCTCCAGTCCCGATTACCGCCTGACGGTCACGCCCCGAGGCGCCGCGAGAGCGCACCCACGGTTCAGCGCAGCATCACGACGCGCACCGCGCCCGGCTGGTGGCAATCGTGGATCGGCGGCATCGTCTGTCCATTGTCGAACGCCGACGGGTCGACCGCGAACGCGTCGGCGCCGTCGCTCGTGATCGGCACCATGAAGTTCCACGGGTACGGCGGCAGGCTGCAATCTTGCTGCGAGTACTCGTCGACGTGCCACGCGCCCCAGCAGCCCTCGGCCGACCCGTGGAAGCCCGTGCACAGCTCCGTGTCGCTCAGCGAGTAGCCCTTGAGCCTCGCCTCCTTGTACACCACCTTCGCCCTCGTACAGAGCGGCAGCCCTTCGCCGCTGAAGATCGCCGCCGCGTCGGTCAGCAGGTAATCGTCGCCGCCGCAGTCGATCCGCATCTCCGCCACTTGCGGCAGGAGCAGCTCGATCGGCTCCTTCTTGATCCGGAAGCGCGGCTCCTCCGGCAGGTCCGAGTTGACCGCGCTGTCGACGAACAGCGGCGTCCCGATCGGCTCCTCGCGCGGGCTGCGTTCGATCACCGTCCAGCCGCCGCCTGCGGTCTGCATGTCGCAATAGACCGGCAGCGGCGGGTAGGCGCCCGCGCCGTCCACATCGACCATATACACGCCCGAGTCCGAGAGCGGCGCGAACTGGCGGACATCGGCGCACGTCCGCGGCACCTTGCAATCGATACAGCCGTCGTCGGCCTCCGTATTGAGGTCCTCGCACTCCTCCCCGCCCTCGACCGCCCCGTCGCCGCACATCTCCATCACGAACGTCATGCCCGTGGTCGTCGAGGCCGTCGACGTCGTCGTCACCGGCCAATGCGTGTCCTCGTGCTCCGTCGTCGTCCCCGGCTCGACGGTCGTGCCCGCGCTCGTCGTGCTCGTCGTCGTCGACAGCACCCCGGTCGTCGTGCCGTCGACCTTCGTCGTCGCCCCGTCGGACTCGCTCCCCGTCGGCAGCGGCTCTTCGAACTGCGGGTTGCGGTCGAGACACGCCGTCGACCCCGCCACCGCCACCATCAACCCCGCACCGAGCAAGCCAGGTCGCATCCTCTCGGTGTAGTCGAGTGCGCCGCCGCCAGCAATTCCCGACGCTCGGGCGAGATCGCGCCACGCGTCGAGAACGGCGCAGGACCGCCCGCGCGCGGCTTCGGCGCGGCTTGACGCGGCCCCTCGCGGGCGGTCATCCTCGCCGCGAGGGGCCGCCACGTGGGCGGGCGTCATCTATCTTTGGCGAAACTGGTAAACGCGTCGGATTCAAGATCTGAAAATGTGGGTTCGATTCCCGCATGATTTACGGCATCCGTCGGGCGGCCCCTCATTGACGATTCAGCGCACCATGACCCGGCGCACCGCGCCCGGCTCGTGGCAGTCGTGGTCGGGGTCGGCGCTCTGCGGGTCGACCGCGAACGCGTCGGTCGACGGCGGCGCGACCGCCTCGTTGTTGCCGGCCCACGGATAGGCGCTGAGCAGGCAATCGTACTGGTTCTCCTCGTCGATGCTCCACGCGCCCGGGCACTGGCCGTCGCCGAGGCCGACGAACACCGTGCACAGCTGCACGTTCGTCAGCTTGTACTGCTTGAACTCCGCCTCCTGGTAGAGCACCGGGCCCGCGTTGGCGCAGCCCGGCGGGGCGAACTCGCCGGCGAACAGCGACTGCGCGGCCGTCAGCAGGTGATCGGTGCCGCCGCAGTCGAGCCGCATCGCCGTCGAGTTGACGGCGAACACGCCCATCGCCATCCGCGGCATGCGGTAGCGCGGCGCCAGCGGATCGCCCGGGTTCTCGGGCACGTCCTTGAACAGCGCCTTGCCGATCGGGTCGCCCCGCGGGCTGCGCTCCATCAGCGTCCAGCCGCCGCCGGCGGTCGTCATGTCGCAGTACACCGGGATGAGCGGCATCATCTCCGGCCCGTCGGGGTCGACGTAATGCTGGCCGTCGCTCGCCTGCGGATCGCTGTCGAGGATCTCCTTACAGGTGTGCGGGACCAGGCAAGCGACGCAGCCGTCGCTCGGATCGAAGTTGCCGTCGTCGCACGTCTCCACGCCGGCCTGCACGAAGCCGTCGCCGCAGGCCGCGGTCGTGCACTGCGTCGTGCAGGCGCCCTCGTCGCTGTTGTCGGCGCCCTCGTCGCACTGCTCGGGGCCCTCGGGCACGCCGTCGCCGCACGTCCACGGGTCGCCGGTCGAGAACCACTCCGTCGTGCTGGTCGACAGCGGCCACGACGCGCTGGCCTCGGTGTCCGCGGTCAAACCAGTCGTCTCGCTCCCCGTCGTCTCGTTCCCGGTCGTCGTCGTCGTCGACGACGCGCTCGTCGAGCTCGTCGGCGGCGCGGAGGTCGTGCCCCCGGTCGTCGGCACCTGCGTCGTGCCCGAGGCAGCGCCCGAAGCGGTCGGCTCCTCGAACCACGGGTTCGAATCGAGGCAGCCGGTCGTCATCGCGGCGGCGACGACACCCGCGACAAGCTCGCTCCGCTGTGCACGCATGATTTTCTGTGTAGTCGACGCCGACGCCGCCGACAATCGGCCCGCACACGCGGGAGCGCACGCTTGCGCCCGCCGCTCAGCGCAGGAGCACCGCGCGGATGGCCCCCGGCTTGTGACAATCGTGGAGCTCCGGCTCGACGACCGACGGATCGGCCGCGAAGATGTCGGAGTACAGCGTGGTGAACATCTGCCCGTCGATCCACGGCGTGCTGGACAGCGCGCACAGCTCCTGCTCCTGCTCGTCGATGCGCCACGCGCCCGGGCACTCGCCGTCGAGGAAGCCGGTGAAGCCGGTGCACAGCTCGACGTCGGTCAGCACGATGTCGTTCAGCTGCGCCTCCTTGTAGAGCACCTTGCCGTAGTTGGCGCAGATCTCCGGGTTGTCTTTGCCCGCGAACAGGAAGGCCGAGTCGGTCCACAGGTGGTCGACGCCGCCGCACTCGATCCACATCTCGTTCGAGTGCTGTCCCACCACGACCATCGCCGCGTTGCCCATGCGATAGCGCGAGTTCGTCGGTTCGTCGTAGTTGACCTCGACGTCTGCGAACAGCGCGCGCCCGATCGGGTCGGCGAACGGGCTGCGCTCGATCCGGGTCCAGCCGCCGCCCTTCAACGTCATGTCGCAGTAGACCGGCACCAGCGGCCCCGGCCCGGGCCCGTCCGGATCCATCACGTAGAGCCCCGAGGGGACGCCGGGGGCCCGGTCGAGCACCTCCTTGCACACGTGCGGCTCGAAGCACTTCACGCAGCCGTCGGCCGGATCGTCGTTGAGGTCCTCGCAGTACTCCACGTCGGTCTGGATCAGCCCGTCGCCGCACTTCGCCAGCTTGCACGTGCTGGTGCAGGCCGCGGTGTCGGCGTTCATCGGGCCGTCGTCGCACTCCTCGTCGGGCGTCAAGATGCCGTCGCCGCAGCCCACCGGCGGCATCGTCGTCATGCCCGTCGTCAGCCCGTCGGTCGTCGTCATGCCCGTCGTCAGCCCGTCGGTCGGATCGAACGCCGTCGTCGCCGACTCGCTCCCGGACGCCGCGGTGGGCGAGCCGGTCGTCCCCTGGGAGGTCGCGTCGACCGTCGGATCTCCCGTGGTGGTGGCGCTGCCCGAGCCGCTCGCGGTCGGCAGTTGCGGCTCTTCGAACTCCGGGTTCCGATCGAGGCAACCCGTCAGCGCCGCGACCGCGACGATCCCCGTGCTCGCTCGCCAGCGGACCGCGTGCGTCACCATCGTCTTGGTGTAAACGAGGCGCTCGCGGCCGACAATCGCGGCTTTCCGCGCGAATTGCCCCGCGCGTCGCTCGCCGGCGCGCACTCGCCACTTTCACGCCTGCGCCGTTCGGCGCTAGCCTTGAGACAGACGGCCGCGCCACGACGGGCGGGTCGTACTTCCCCGTGAGCAACCAGCCCCCCGACACGCTGCGCGACTCTCCCGACACGCTGCGCGGGGAGGCATCGACGCCACGCTCGTCGCTGCCACGCCGGCGCAGATGGTCGCCCCTCGGCCCCGCGACGAGATGTACGAGACGCTCGACCGACCGCTCGAGGACTCGCTCGCCCAGGCCCGCGCCACCACCCTCGCGCTCGATCAGACCCGGCCCTCGCACCCGGGCGCGCTCGTCGGCCCCGTGGCCGCTCCGCCCCGCTTCGGCCGCTTCGCCGTCCTGCGCACCCTCGGCGAGGGCGGCATGGGCGTCGTCTACGCCGCCTACGACGAGGAGCTCGACCGCCGGATCGCCATCAAGGTCCTCCGCGACGCCGCCCAGGATCCGAACGCCCGCGACCGCATGGTCCGCGAGGCCCAGGCGATGGCCCGGCTGTCGCACCCCAACGTCGTCCAGGTCCACGAGATCAACCAGCAGGGCGGCCAGATCTACGTCGCCATGGAGTTCGTCAAGGGCCTGACCCTTCGGGCATGGCTCTCGGAACAGAAGCGATCGTGGCGCGAGATCCGGGACATGTTCGTGCAGGCCGGGCGCGGCCTGGCGGCGGCGCACGCCGAGGGCCTGGTGCACCGCGACTTCAAGCCCGACAACGTCCTCATCGGCAACGACGCGCGCGCGCGTGGCCGACTTCGGCCTGGCGGGGACCGCCGGCCAGCAGCCGAGCCCGGCCCCCGAGAGCGTCGGCGACAGCGTCGCCCTCCGCGTCGGCCGGCACAACGCCTTCAGCACCGCGCTGACGATGGCCGGCACGATCATGGGCACGCCGGCGTACATGTCGCCGGAGCAGCACCGCGGCGAGGCCACCGACGCGGGCTCCGACCAGTTCAGCTTCTGCGTCGCCCTGTGGACCGCGCTGTATCATCAGCCCCCGTTCGCCGGCGACAACTTGCTCGACCTCGCCGACAGCGTGTGCTCCGGCCAGCTCATCAAGCCTCCGCCGGGTGACGTGCCGGCGTTCATCCACGACGCTCTGGTCCGCGGCCTCGCGGCCCTGCCGGCCCAGCGTCACCCGTCGATGGACGCGCTGCTCGCCGAGCTCACCCGCGACCTCGCGCTCGCGCGTCCGAGCCGCTGGCGCAGCGTCGCGGTGGCCGTCGCCGCCGCCGCCGTGGCCGCCGTCGCCGTCCTGTTCGCCACGCGCGAGCGCCCGCCCACCCCCGAAGAGCTGGCCCACATCGCCCAGCTGGCCGCCGACGCCCGCGCCGCCGGCAGCGCCGCCCACTGGGTGTACCCGCCGGCGTCTGACCCGAAGGACACGTCGATCCTCCGGGTCGTCGCGCTCGACCGCACCGAGGGCCCGGCCGAACGCCCCGCGCGCGACGAGGCCCAGAAGCTGCGCAAGGAGTTCGCCGACGCCCTCGCCGAGCTCGGCGACACCTACTGGGACACGGACGCCGGCAAGCCGTTCGCGCGCGACTTCTACTCGCAGGCGCTGGTGTTCCAGCCCGACCACCCCAAGGCGCGCGAGCGCGGCCTCTACACCCCGGGGCAGATGGCCGAGCTGCTGGCCAAGGCCGAGCGCGGCGAGTTCACCGCCGCCGACGTCGCCGCCGCCGAGCTGCTCGAGATCCTCGCCGACCACGACCGCGGCCACCGCGACGAGCGCCTGCGCAAGTTCGTGCGCGAGCGCGGCGCGGCCACCCAGACCGAATTGCTGGCCGCGCTGCTCGGCCCCGACGCGCTGCGGGATGTCCCGCAGGACATGCCCGAACAGTCAGCCGATCCCGCGCCCGCCGCGACGCCCGAGCCCACCCCCGAGCCGCCGCCGGTCGTGGTCGCCGTCGCGCCGACGCCCGAGCCGCCGCGCCCGCGCCCGGGCAAGCCGGAGCCGAAGACCGAGACGAAGGCCGCCCCGCCGACCCCCGCCCCGCCGGCCGCGGAGCCCGAGGAGCAGCGGCGCAGGCGGCCCAGGACAGGGCCCGCTCCGACGAGCTGACGCAGGAGGGCGAGGCGGCCCGCCGCCGCGGCGACTTCGCGGCCGCCGAGCGCGCCTTCAACCAGGCGCTCGCGGCCTACAACCGCAACGGCGCGGCGCTGATGGGCCTGTCCGACGTCGAGTTCGACCGCGGCCACTTCGAGCAGGCGGTGGTGTTCGCCGAGCGGGCGGTCAAGGCCGAGCCGAAGAAGGGCGACTTCCGGATCCGCCTCGGCGACGCCTACTTCAAGGTCCTGCGCTACCCCGACGCCAAGTCCCAGTACGACAAGGCCGCCGAGCTCGGCCACGCCAAGGCGGCCGGCCGCCTCGACAAGGTCAAGGAGAAGATCGGTGGCTGAGGCCATGTTGTTCCGGACATGTCTTTTAGAGCCTGTCGCCGTGGACATGTCCCGCCACGCCCCGCGCGCGGCCGCCAAGGAGGAGCCCGGTGGCTGAGTCCATGTTCCGAAGGACATGTCCTGGCATCCATGTGCTTTTGGCCATGTCGCTGACCGCCGCGCCCGCGGCCGCCCAGCCGGCCCCGGGCGCCCCGGTCCCCGCCTCCGCGGCGCCCGAGGCCGACGCGCCGAAGCTGGCGATCGCGCCGATCGCCATCAGCGGGGCCGACGATCCGCTGCTCGCCTCGCAGCTCGAGCAGGACCTGCGCGGCGGCCTCGCGCGCGGCCGCCTGCAGCTGCTCGACGCCGAGGCGGTGGCCCGCGTGGCCGCCGGCTCGTGCAGCGAGGACGCCTGCCTCGAGCGGCTGCGCGACCAGCTCGGCGCCGCGTTCGTGCTGCGGGCCCAGGTCACCGTCAGCGATCGCGACTACACCCTGCGGCTCGAGCTCGTCGCCACCCGCGACCTCGGGCGCGCGGCCGAGAGCGAGCGCGGCTGCGAGCTGTGCGGCCTGGCCGAGCTGCGGGCGCTGACCGCCGACCAGGCCGCGCGCCTTTTGGCCAAGCTCGACGCCCTGGCCAAGCCGCCTCCGGCCTTCGAGATCGCTACCACCCCGCCCGGCGCGCTGGTGTTCATCGACGGCCAGCTGGTCGGCGCCGCGCCGGTCGAGCGCAACGTGCTCGAGGGCAAACATGTCGTTCGGGTCATGTCCGAAGGGTACGTCCCGGAGGAGCGCGAGCTGGTCGCGGTGGCCGGCCTGCGCGAGAGCCTGCAGATCGACCTGCGGCGCACGCCCGAGACCCTCAAGCTGCGCGGCGCCGGCTGGGGCCTCTTGTTCACCGGCATCCCCCTGTTCGGCATCGGCCTCGGCCTGCTGGCGCTCGACGGGGAAGAGTACCGCGGGCGCTGCACCGGCCCCGACGTCGACCTCGCGGGCCGCTGCCGCTTCGTGTTCGACACCGACTGGGGCGGCGCCGCGGTGCTGGCCGCGGGCGCGCTGCTCGGCACCGCCGGCACGATGCTGCTGTTGCGCACCCGCGACCGCGGCAAGACCCGCCTGCGCGCGCGTCTCGGGCCCACCTACATCGGCCTCAGCGGCGCATTCTGAGCGATCGGGAGTAATCGGCGGCACAGCCGAACTGTCGCACCTGCGCCGCCGACACCTGTCCGATCGCCGTTCGAGCCGCGACGCCGCCTCGCCGCGACGGACCGACGCAGCGGCGCCGCGCGCGACCTGCTCGTGGCGCAGGTCATCGCCGCCGGATTGCCGCCCCCCGCGCTCCGCCCAGACTTGGGTCGAGCCCGTCGGTGTGTTCGTACGATGTCCAGCAGCAGCGATCTCGTGGCGCGAACGTACGCGCCGCGGCCTCGCTCGTCCTCCGCGACGGGCGACGATCGCCCGCCTTCACCCGACCGGCGGCGCGGCGCCCCGCGTCGGGCCCGAGTTTGGACGTCGCCGGTGTCGTCTCTGCGTGTGTCGGGCTGACGCGCAGCGGCGCACCGGCGGCGTCCGAAGCCTGCGCAGGGCTCAGGCCCGCCGGTCGTCGAGCAACGGCTCCAACGTCAGCTCGGCGGCGCGATAGGCCCGCAGCTCGTCGATGCGCGGGTCGACGGCCAGGCGCGCGAACAGCTGCCGCGCGTGCGTCGGGCTCGGGAAGTTGAGGCTCACCACCAGCTGCTGCTGCACCTCGGCCGGCATGTCCTCGAAGCCGCGGCCGAGCCGCTGGGCGTCGATGGCCCCGCGGATCTGGAACTGCTCGCGCAGCGCCTTGGCCCGGCTCTCGCCGACGTACACGAACAGCAGCGCCTGGTCCTGCCAGTCGCAGATCCGCTGCAGGTTGAGCGACGAGTTGAAGAACAGCCGCGGCGCCGGCACGAACGCCAGCGCGTGGACCGACGTCACGTTCTCCTCCTGCAGGCGCTGGCTGTCCTCCGCGCCGACGCCCTCGATCACGCGCAGGCCGATGCCCGGCTCGACGGCCTCGACCTCGGTGCCGAGCAGCGCGGCCGCGCGGTTCGACACCGCGATGAAGGCCCGGTCGCCGAGCAGCCCGACGGCGATGCCCATGGCGATGCTGGCCTGCGCGGTCTTCGGATCGGTGCTCGACACGGTGAGGCACGCGAGCAGCCCGCCGCTGACCACGCACAGGCCGAACGAGCGGGCCGCGTCGGCGAAGGTGCGGGTGGTCGCGTCGTAGCCGGCGATCCGCACCAGGATCCGGCCCACCGACAGCATGAACGACGTCGTCGCCGTGCTCAGCACCGTCCACGCGACCCAGATGTGCCAGGTCGGTAGCTCGCCGCCGAGGTTGGGGAACAGCTGCGACGGCGGCAAGTGGATCCCCAGGATGCAGAACGCCAGCATCGCCGACGCCAGCAGGCCGAACACGCCGACCTGCGGCAGCAGCCCCGACTCGTAGCGCATCTGCGCCCGCCCGCGCTCGTAGGCCCACGTCGCCTGGCAGCGCGCCTTGACCTCGTCCGGCAGCGCCGCCTCGGCCGGCGCGTCGCGGCACAGCAGGTTGAAGTTCCGCCGCGAGAAGCGGAACAGGATCATGCGCGCGACGATGTGCAGCATCACGTTCGGCAGCGCGACGAGCACCGCCAGCAGCAGCGGCACGGTCTTCAGCGTGACGAGCCCGAGCGGCGCCACGGTGCCCTCGCCGATCACCCCGTCGAGCGACGCGTACGTCGACACCAGCAGCGCCATCCAGGCCAGGAACGCCATCAGCCGCGCCCAGCCGTACGTCATCGCCGCCGCGAGCAGGCGATAGAACCCGTCGCGCGCGCGGTCCTGCGAATCGGGGGCCGTCACCGCCTCATTGTCCGCCGTTTGCCGGGCCGAGGGAACGCGCACGGTCGCGCGGGCCGCGGGCGCTGCCGGGCGGATGCGAGCGCGGGGCCGCGTCGATCCGCGCGCCGACAGCCCACACTCCTGCGAACGCCGGCGCCGCGCCCATCCGCAGCGCTCGGCCACGGCCGTCGCCGCGGCATACGAAGAGCCGCCTCCGATCTGTCCCATCGAACATGTCTACATGGACATTCACCGCGAGTGCGGAGTCCAGTCATTGCCATGCCAGGTCGGCGCGCGAACGGAGACGCGGCGCTGCCTGCATTCGAGCCCGGCTGGGGCGCCGCCGACCCACGCCGGAGGCCCGTCGGCCGTGCGCCGCGTCTGGCAGGCGCCGCGGGCGCGACCGCCACCGCGGGCAATCACCACAGCGCCCCGCGTGATGCGTCGCCGGCGATTGACAGCTCCGGCAGCTCTCGACCAATTGAAGGGACTGCCATGACTTCGCTTCGCTCGCTCCTGCTCGTGCTGCCGACGCTGGCCCTCGCCTGCTCCAAACCCGACGCCGACACCGACGGCGCATCGTCGAGCTCGACCTCCTCATCCTCGTCGTCCTCGACCTCGTCGCCGACCACCGGCCTGCCCGACCCGACCGAGGAGTCGCCCACGGTCACCGAGGGCACCCCCGGCTGCGAGGACTTCGTCTACCTCCTCGACGTCACCCCGCTGAAGGCGGACGAGGCGGTCGAGTTCGTCTCGGTCGCCGCGCTCGGCCCGAAGACCGCGCTCGCCCTGACCGCCGACGGTCGACTGTTCCGCCCCGACGACGGCGGCGTGTTCCATCCTCTCGCGCTGCCCGCAGATCCGGCCCTCAAGCGGGTCGAGCGGATCGATCTCGACCGCTGGATGGTCGTCGGCGACGGCGGTGTCGCCCACCGCAGCGATGACGGCGGCGACACCTGGGTCCCCGTCGATCTCGGCACCGAGGCCGCGCTGCGCGACGTCGTGTTCTTCAACTTCATCGTCGACGGCGAGCTCTCGCTGCACGGGGTCGCCGTCGGCGACGGCGTGATCGTGCGCTCCGCCGACGCCGGCGCGACCTGGCAGCCGGTCGCCCTCGATCCGGCCGCCACCGGCTCGTTCCGCGCCGTCACCGGCAGTCCGCTGGTCGCGGTCGGCGACGGCGGCCTGGCGGTCCACAGCGTCGACGCCGGCCTCACCTGGGCCCGCGTCGACACCGGCACGACCGAGGACCTCGTGCGGATCGCCGAGGTCTACGACGAGGCCGCCGTCGTCACCGCCACCGGCAAGGTCCTGCATCAGGCCGCCAAGGAGGTCTCGTTCTACCCGGACGACCCTGCGATCCCGGTCCTCGGCCTCGCCCGCGTCTACGACATCTTCACCGCCCTCTACGACGACGGCACGCTCGGCGGGTGGCCCGAGTCCTCCATGCTCGCCGAGCCCACGCCGGTCGGCGCCGGCGCTCGCGTGGTCTCCCGCGGCAGCACCGTCGGCGCGCTGATCGCCGGCGAGGACGGCCTGCTCGCCTTCGTCACGCTCACGCCGAAGGAGACCTGCGAGTCGCCGGAGATCTGAGCCGCGCCGCCGCTCGGCAGGGCGGACCGCTGGTCGCATGTCCGCTCCGACATGTCCTCTTCGCCACGTCGGCCCGCGGGCTCACCCGTTCGCCATGTCCGTTCCGACATGTCCTCTTCGCCACGTCGGCCCGCGGGCTCACCCGTTCGCCATGTCCGTTCCGACATGTCCTCTTCGCCACGTCGGCACACGGGCTCACCCGCGCGCCATGGCCGTTCTGACATGTCCTCTTCGCCACGTCGCGCCGCGGCCGCTCGACGAACGGCACGTCCTGGTCGCCGCGCCGCTGCGCCAGCTCCGAGCCTCGACTGCGGCCCGCGTCATCGACATGTCCTTCGAGACCTCCTCCGCCCGGTCGCCCGCCTCGCGCCGCGCACCTGCTCGCTGCGACGCCGCGCACACCGACGATTCCGGCGACCTCGCGGACCGCCGCGCGCGCTGGCGTCGATCCGCGATCGCCCTCACCTTGCGGCGATGTCGCCCGCGCTCGCCCTGTTCGTGTCGCTCACGCTCGTCCGGCCGGTCGGGCCCGCGCCCGCGCCCGCGCGCGAGCTGCCGCCGGCGATGCCTCTGTCGGGCCTCGGCCTCCTGGTCAGCGCCGGCGTCGCGGGCGGCCTCGGGCTCGCCGCGCACGTGTGGCGGATCGGCATCCTCCGCCGCGGCTGCGGCGGCCAGCAGTTCGTCTTCCCCGAGCTGCAGGTCACGGTCACCGGCTGCGTCGACGAGTCGCTGCGCTACCTCGGCTTCTCGACCGTGGCCCCGCTGTTCAACTTCGCCGCGATCGGGCTGGCGGCCGGCGGCGGGACCGTGCGCGGCCGCTTCACGGCGTGGAACCGGGCCCGGCACGAGCGCCGCGAGAAGATCGCCCCGGCCTACCTCGGCGGCGGCGCCGGTCTGCTCGCCCTCGGCCTGGCGATGTACGTCGGCTCGCGGGTGGCCCTGTGGCGCGACAGGTTCGGGGCCGAGAGCTGCCGCCAGGAGGGCACGCTGACGGAGAGCTGCGTCCGCGACCGCTGGAGCGCCTGGCTGGTGCTGACCGCCGCCGGCCAGTCGCTCACCGTCGCCGGCGCCGGCCTGCTCGCCTACGGCGTCTCGTACGCCCGCGCCGTCCGGGTCTCGCGCCTGAGCGAGCTGCGGCTCGAGCCGAGCGTGACCCCCCGCTTCGTCGGCCTGTCGCTCGCCGGCCGGTTCTGAGGGACATGCTTTAAAGCATGTCCATAGAGACATAAATGATACGACATGCTCCACCGGACATGTCCGTGCAGACATCCCGGACCTTCCGGCGCCTGTCGAGCCGAGCACGCGACCCGTGAAGCCTCGCCGCCCTCGACGTCCGCGCCGCATGAAGCTCGCCGAAGCGGCCGCCGAGGCCCGACGTCCCTCGCAGCCCCGCGTCCCGGAGCGGCGACCCGGGCCCTCCTCGCTTCCGCTCAGCGCCGGCGCCGGCGCCCGAGCAGCGCCAGCCCGAGCAGCATCAGCCCCGCGCCCTTGGGTGCGCCCGAGCTGTCGGCCGCGCACGCGCAGCCGTCCGACTCGCCGAGGCCCGAGGTGTCGCCGGCCGTCGCCGAGCCGGCCGTCGTGACCGGCCCGCCGCCGCTGCCATTGCCCTGGGTCGGGTCGGTGCCGGTCGTGGGCGCGCCGTCGGTCGACTCGCCGGAGTCGCTGTCGCCGCCCGACTCGCTGTCGCCGTCGGTTGTGTCCGGCGGCGGCGGCGGCGGCGGCGGCGGCGGCTCTTGATTGATGCACAGCGTGATCGGCTCGGCCTGGCCCTCGTTGCCGACCCAGTCGATCGCCTTGGCCCCGACCTCCCAGCAGCCGGTCGGGAACGACACGTTGGCGAACTCGTACGGCTCCGCGATGTCGACGCCGCCGATGTCGTTGCCGTTGATGAGGAGGCGGACCTCCTTCACCCCGCAGCCGCCGGCGTTGTCGGTCGCGCCGATGCTGATCGACGTCGACACGTTGTCGGCCATGTCGGGCGACATCAGCACCGTCTCGTCGGCCGGCGACAGCACGCTGACGGTCGGGCCCTCCTTGTCGGCCGCCTCGTCGCAGGCCGCCGAGCCGCAGGTCACGCTCTGGCCGCCGACCTCCCCGCCGTTGCAGCCGGTGCCCCAGTCGCCGTTGCCGACGCCCGGGTCGAGCGGGAAGCCCTTGCACGCCGGCGTCGGGTTCCACGTGCCGTCGGCGTTGTGGCACGGCGTCAGGTCGACGCCGCTCTGCTGCTCGAACCAGTCGATGCCGCGGTGCATCTGCGAGTACATGCCGCCGGTCCCGCACGCGCCGCCGTACGAGGTGATGCCGAACACGCGCCATGAGCCGTCGGCGATCTGCACGAACACCGGCCCGCCGGAGTCGCCCTGGCAGCTGTCCTTGCCGTTGCCGCCGATGTCGACCTCGTTGTTGCCGGTGATGTTGTTGATCGTGGTGACGACCTCGCGCTTGACCCCGTACGGCCCGGTGTCGGCGTTGCCGAAGCCGACGATCGTCACCTGCTGGCCGGGCTGCAGGATGTCGGTCTCGCAACCCATCAGGATGGGCACGATGGGGATGTCGAGCTGCGGCTGCGAGAGCTTGCAAAACGCGAAATCCTGGCCGTTCCCCGGACCGCCCCCCGGGAAGGTTTGGCAGAATTCCGTGGGCACCTGGCGCTTCGGCCCGTTGATCGACTCGCCGAGGATGACGGCGTCGTAGCCCGACCCGCAGTGGGCCGCGAAGATGACCACTTCGGGGTGAACCAGCGTTCCGGTGCACTGGCCGAGCATCGACACGGTCGTCGGCCAGCCGCACGCCACCGTGTCCACGCCGCCGTAGATCTCGGTCGGCTCGACCGGGAAGCCGAGGACATCGGGCGGCTCGTCGGCTGCGGCCGGGGTGGCGAACGAGAGGGCGACGAAGGCGGCTGAGATGTACGCTGGGGGCCTCATCGCCCTACCATGGCACTACGAGCGAGGCCTGACCAAGCGGTGGGCCCCTGTGGGTGTGATCGGGCAGTATCGCGCGAGGGGTTTCTACTCGCCGTGGAAACGCACGAAACACAGCGTTTCCGGGGTCTCGCGAACGGCAGGTGAGTTTTGCTACCGTGGACGACCTGAGGAGCGGTGGCATGAACTTCGAGAAAAGGTTGTCGCGAGACGGGCTCGCGCTCGTGGGTGTTTTGGCGCTGTTTACGGGCTGCGGCGACGACGGCACCACGGGGAGCGGGACCGCGGTGATCCCGGACACGGACACGTCGACGAGTCCGACCGGGACCACCGCCGAGCCGACCAGCGGGACCACCACCGACGGCACGACGGACGCGCCGACCACCACCTCTTCCGACACGACCACCAGCGATACCACCACGGGCGGGCCGATCGAGCCGCCCGCCTACGACCAGTGGATCACGGTCCCGCTCGAGGGAGCGGTGTGCGGCAACGGCAGCCAGTACAAGATCTTCGTCAACTGGCACGAGGGCGCCAAGGACCTGCTGGTGATGCTCGAGCCGGGCGGCGCCTGTTGGGACTTCGACACCTGCTCCGGCAAGGCCGACCTCGGCGCCGCGCACCCGGACGGCGTCCCCGACGACCTCCTCTACGACCCGCTGACGAAGAACCTGTCGCCGCTGATGCGCCGCGACGTCGAGGGCCTCACCAAGGACTGGAACCTGGTGTTCATGCCCTACTGCACCGGCGACGTGCACACGGGCAACAACGTGATCGTCTACCAGGACCCCGAGGGCGTCGAGCCCGACCTCGAGTTCCACCACAACGGTCACAACAACGTGATCGCGGCGACCGACTGGATGGCGACCCAGTTCCCGGGCACCGACCGGCTGTTCGTCACCGGCTGCAGCGCGGGCGGGGCCGGCTCGCTCATCAACTACCACTTCTTCCGCTCGCGCATCGACGCCCAGCGCGGCTACCTGATGGACGACTCGGGCCCGATCTTCCCGAGCGGCGGCTGGTCCTCCAAGCTGCACGAGAAGATCCGCTCCTCGTGGAACGTGGACTCGGTGTTCAGCGAGCTGCCGCCCGGCTACGAGATCGACGACGACTTCGGCGTGCTGAACACCCACCTCGCCGCGCTCTACCCCGACGACCGCCTCAGCACCGTGTTCTTCCAGCGCGACTTCAACTACTCGCGCTACTCGTACGAGCGCTTCTACCCGGACATGACGAAGGAGAAGATCCTCGAGTACTGGGCCGAGGACACCGACCTCATGACCGCGCTGTACGAACCGCACCCGAACATGGCGTACTACCTGCCCTACTGGCGCGGCCTCAACGACAGCCACTGCGTGTCGATCATCTCGTACCTCGACACGGAGATCGAGGAGCAGGGCGTCGACCTCGGCGACTTCATCGGCACCCTGCTCGACGACGACAAGCCGCTCGTCAGCTACCGCGAGAGCGTCCAGCCGAACGAGGACAACTAGTGCCGCGGCCGCCCCGCCGCGCGCGCTGGCGAACGCGCGCGCGGGGGCATTGACTGGCGCCGTGCGGGCGCCTACGGTCGGGCCTCGGGAGCCCCTATGGACCTCAGCGGACGTTGGGAATTCAGCTTCGATCGGACCCTCAACGGGCAGCTCGCGCCCACGACAGTGCCGTCCGAGCTGATCATCATCCAGCTCGACCCCGAGCACTTCGTCGGCCGCTACGTGTTCCCCGGCGACGACCCGAGCCACTTCCAGGGCACGCTGTACTCGTCGCCGCGCGGGACCCTGTTCTCGATCCGCCAGGTCAACGAGAAGACCGGCTACCACGCGCTCTACGTCGGCAAGGTCGAGAGCCCGACCAGCCTGTCCGGCATCTTCACCGACATCGCCGGGCCCGCCGGCGACGTCCGGCTGCGCAAGATCCCGTAGGTCGGGCCGGCGCGGCGGCCGTGTCCGCGGCGACATGTCCGTTCGACAATGGCCGAACGGCCATGTCCCGCAGGACATGGCCGTCGTTCGTGAGCGGCGCGCCCGGAGCGGGCGCCCGGCGTCACGGCTTGCGCACGGTGGCGGCCAGCCGGTAGATGAACTGGCCGGCGGCGCCGTTCTGCGAGAACGTCGACGCGCGCACCTGGACGTAGTAGGTCCCGGCGGCCAGGTTGTGCGCGCCGGCGTCCAGCGGCGTGTTGCCGGTGCCGTCGATCATCGAGCAGAAGCCGCGGCCGTCGTCGTCGTCGTTGGCGATCTCGACGCCGCCCGCGGTGTACAGGGTCAGGCGCGAGTCGACGCCGTTGCTCTCGCACGTCTCGACGGTGCGGTCGCCCTCGATGATCTCGAGGCGCAGCGAGCTGCCGGCCACCGGGACGTCGATGCGGTAGTAGTCGGAGTCGGTGTTGACCGCGTGGTCGCCGAACACCTGCAGGTCGGAGCCGTTCTGCAGGTTGACGTTGGCGGCCGCGAGGGTCTCGTTCGGCTCGGTCTCGGCGCCCGCGTCGGACAGCACCGCGGCCTGGAGGAAGTAGCTGTTGATGACGGCGTTGTTGCCGTTCTCCTCGAGGTGGATGTAGCTGGTGCCGGCGGGCACCGGGAACACCAGCGACGAGCAGTTGCTGATGCCCGAGTTGGCGGTGTCGGCGATGATCGAGACGTTGTTGCTGTCGAACAGCCGCAGCACCGTGTTGATGCCGGCGCAGTCGTTCAGCGCGGTGAAGCTCTCGAGGCGCAGGAAGCTCGCGGCGGCGAGGTCGAGGCGGTAGCGGTCGACGTCGGCGACCGGCGTGATCGCGCCGGCGAACAGCGAGTTGCCGGTCGACACGATCCCGGTCCCGTCGGCCTGCGCGTTGGTGTTGTTGGGCTCGATCTCGGCGGTCGCGCCCTCGACCTTGCAAACGTCGCTGCAGCCGTCGCCGTTGGCCCCGTTGCCGTCGTCGCACTGCTCGCCGGGGCCGAGCGCCCCATCGCCGCAAATGACCGGGTCGAGCTGGATGTCGAGCAGGTAGTTGTCGATGACGGTGTTGTCGAGGTAGTCGTACACCCGCACGTAGACGGTCTCGCCCGGCGCCAGCGGGTAGTTGGTGATGAGCGAGCAGTTGTTGATGCCGCTCTGATCGTCGGTGACGAGGAGCACGTTGGCGGCGGTGCGGATGTCGATCACCGTGTCGATGGTGGTGCAGGTGCCCGGGCCCTCGATGCTGAAGGTCTCGAGCCGCAGCGTGGCGTAGCCGTCGCCGGTGTTCTGCACGGCGAACACGTCGTCGTCGCCGACCGGGGTGATCTTCGCCTTGATCAGCGTGTCGCCGGTGAACGGGCCGTTGGCGTTGGCGGCGCTGAAGTCGTTGGTGCTGGTGGCGACCATGCCGTCGTCGTTCGGCTCCATCTCGGAGACGGCGGTGATGCACGCCGAGAGGTCGAAGCCGCAGTCGGCCGAGCACTTGAGGGTGCCGTAGTCGGCGCCCTGCGTCTGACAGGTGGCGGCGCCGAGCAGGGCGCCGTCGCACTCCTCGGCGCCGCTCAGGGCGTTGTCGCCGCAGGTGCTGCAGTCGCTGGTGTCGAGCGCGCTGCAGTCGGCTGCGCAGGCGATCTGACCGGTCTCGAAGCCCTGGCTGACGCAGTCCTCGCCGCCGACCTCGGTGCCGTCGCACACCTCGGTGCCCGAGATGTTGCCGTCGCCGCAGGTGAAGCACCCGCCCAGCTCGAACACGCAGGTGTTCTCCATGCACGTCAGGGTGCCGCTCTCGAAGCCCTGCGACACGCAGTCTTGCCCGGCCAGGTCCTCGCCGTCGCACGCCTCTTCGCCCTCGATCGAGCCGTTGCCGCACGAGGCCAGGACGCACCCGCTGATGTCGAACGCGCTGCAATCGGCCGCGCACGCGAGGGTGCCGCTGTCGAAGCCCTGGCTGACGCAGTCCTGATCGGCCAGCGCGGCGCCGTCACACACCTCGGGATCCTCGATCACGCCGTCGCCGCAGTTGTCGGCGGCGGTGGTCGTGTCGGTCGTGTCGGTCGTCGTCGTCGTCGTGTCGTCCGTCGTCGACGTGGTGGTCGTCGTGTCGTCCGTCGTCGTGCTGGTCGCGTCGGTCGTGCTCGTCGACGTCGTCGCGTCGGTCGTGGTCGGCACGCCGGTGGTCGGCGCGTCGCTGGTCGGACCCGGGCTCGTGCTGGTGGAGTCGTCGGTGGTCGAGGTCTCGGAGGTCGACGCGGTGGTGTCGACGGTCGCATCGTCGCCGCAAGCGGCGAGGGTCGCGAGGGCGACCGAGAGGGGGAGAGGCAGAACAATCCTACGCATGGGAGCCGGACTCTATGCGCGACGCGTCGCCGGCGATAGTGCGCCGCGCCGTGCACACTCTGCAGCCGCGGTCGGGCTTGCGGAGGTGCAAGGTCTTTGGACCAGGCCGCCGCACACCCGCACCTGCGACTCGAACGCAGGAACACTTCTATGGCGATGTCCTTCGAGTCATGCGAATGCTGCGGACCGCCGAGCTCGCCGCGCGCGGACCGCCGCAGCCGCCGGCCTCGGCGTTGGGATGTCTCTCGAGACATGCGATGATTCGCCATACCCCGTCCGCGCTCGCGGGGCCCGGCGGTCGAACCGCCGGACCCGCGAGAGCGCCGCGGCGCCCGTCCGCCAGCGGCTGGCGCGCGAGGTGCAGGAAAATATTTCGCGGCGAAAAGGACACATGTTCCGAGAGACATCCGAGGATTGCCGCCCGCCGCGACTGTCACCATATGTCCCCGGAGACATGCGGGGCGGCACCCCCGGAAGAACCCCTCGTGGTGGTCCACCCTCGCAGGCCCCCGGCGCTCGCGGAAGGGCATGTAGCGAGCGAAAGGAGCGGCAATTCAGCGGTCCCGTCGGTGACAGGAGCCGCCTCCATCGATCCAGCGGTTCACAGCCACCGGGCCCGACCGACTGGCATGGTCCCGCCAGGCGCCGTCTCCCTCTGCCCGTAGTGCACGGCCATGCGAGGTCGACCGGCCAGTCCCCCTCTCCCACCATAAAAGTAGGAGACGGCCATACGGACCCGACGGGCCCCCAAGCCACGGCGACGCAGACCTTCTGCCCTCTTTGACCCTAAAAGTAGGAGACGGCCGCCCGACCCGTCGGGCCGACGCGACGCCACCCATCCGTCGTTCGCGTCGCCAAGAGTGACAGCCACGCGGGCCCGACGGCCCCGCCACCATCCAAGACGCGGACCGCCGCGGGGCCCCCGGCGACGGCCCGTCTCCTGCTCTTCAATGGGATGGACGGCCCGACGCGGCGGCCCTGCCCGTCAGGCGCTGCCGGCAGCGCGACCGAGGCGGGCGCGCTGGGCTCGGCCGGTCTCCAGCAACACCTCGGGGGCGGCGCCGATGAGGTCGATCGCCAGGGCGGTGAAGTCGGTCGGGGTGACGCGGTCCTGGTGGCGGACGATCGCGGCGAGGACGGCGTCGAGGCAGCCGTCGTCGACGCGGATCCGCAGGGCCACCTGATCGTCGGAGTCCTTGCGCCCGACGGCCAGGCGGATGTGCTCGAGCGGGACGCAGGTGCCGAGGGAGCGCGACAGCTCGCGGTCGTACAGCCAGTAGCCGGCCTCGAGGTTGGCGTGGGCGCCGAAGTAGCGGCCGATCGCCGGCGGCTCGACGCGGGCGACTCCGCGCATCTGCTGATAGAAGGCGAACCACTGCCGGGCCTCGCGCCAGTCCTGGCCGTCGAGACAGGCGACGAAGCGGCCGATCCGGTCGAGCTCACCGAGGTCGGGCTCGGGCGCCTCGACGTCGACGCCGCCGTCCTCGTCGTCCTCGTCGCCCTCGCCGGCCTCGTCGCCCTCGTCGTCCTCGTCGTCCTCGGCCAGCTCGCCGGCGTCGACGCCGAGCCACTCGGCCAGCGGGGCGCGCTCGGTCAGCTCCGGCGCGAGGCCGATGTCGGCCAGCGCGGTGCCGATGTTGGCGTAGCGCCAGGCCGCCGGCGCGCGCACGAGGCTCGCCAGCACCTGGCGCTGGACCTCGCCGAGGACCTCCGCGCCGGCCCCCGCGGGCACGCTCGCGTCGGCGAAGGTGAGCCCGAGCAGCGCGGTGGCCAGGCCGAGCGCGTCGCGGCCGCGGACCGCCTCGAGGGCACGCCCGAGCGCGGGGGCCAGGCGCAGGCGCGCCGCCGCGGGCAGGCGCAGGAGGCCGTCGGCGAGCGGGCCGTAGCTCATGCGCGCGGCGTTGTCGTGGAGCTCGTCGAGCTGGCCGAACAGATCGACGTCTTCGACCAACTCGGCGAGCGCGGCGAACTGCGGGCCTTCCAGGGGCGCCGCCGCGCGACAGGCCGAGGCCGGCGTAGAGGCGCACCGCGGGGTGCTCGCTGATGTCGACCAGCCGCTCGCGCAGCGCGTCGGCGCGGGCCGGGTCGGCGATGCAGCCGAGCGCGAACGCTGCCACGGCGCGGACCGCCGGCTCGGAGTCGTCCTCGACGGCCGCGGCGAGCGGGGCGCGGGCCGCCTCGACCGCGAACAGCCCGAGCAAGTACGCCGCGGCCACGCGGACCGCCGGCTCGGGGTGGCCGAGGCGGCGCGCGTAGACGGAGATCCCCTTCGACACGGCCTCGCGCGCGGCGGTGGCGGCGTTGGGCAGCGCCTCGGCGTCCTCGTCGGGCGTGCCGGTGGCGAGGTGCGCCAGCAGCTCGAGGATCGCCGGCAGATCCTCCTGCTGGTCGGCCTCGAGCAGCTCGACCAGGAACGGCACCGCGGCGGGGCTCGCCGAGTACACCGTGCCCTGGTGCCAGATCGTCGAGAACAACGCGTCGAGCGCGCCCTCCCGCTTGCCGGGGTGATCGCTGACGAGCGCGCGGATCAGCTTCGGCACGTCGCTCGCCTCTCCGTAGGCGTGGCGCAGGGACTTCCAGTCGATCGCGTCGAGGTTGACGAGCACCACCGCGACCATACCCCTGCACGCTCTGCTTGTCTGCAGCCCGCAGCCGGCCGCGATCGGCCCCTGGTGGGCTTTTGAACGTTGTTAACCGCAGTTGCGTTCGCCTGCGCGCCCGCCGCGGCGCGCGGTGATCGGCGTCACCGTTTGCACTGCCTGCGGCTGCGGCGGGCCGCGTCGCCGGGCCCGGCGCGGGGTGCTACTGTGACCCCGCCATGCAGCACCGCGCTCGCTCCTCGCTCCTCGCCTGCGGCCTCCTCTCCGCCGCGCTGACCGCAGGCGCCTGCGCCTCGTCGCCCGACATCATCTCCTTCCCGCTGGTCTATTCGCCGAGCGAGAAGGCCGATCCGTCGAAGGTCGCGGGCCTCGCGGCGGTCCCCCCGGGCACCCTCATCTTCATCGCCCAGATCGTCGACAAGCGGCAGGTGACCGATCCGCACCTGCTCGGGGTCAGCGAGGACGCCAACCCCGACCTGCCGGTCTACAACGCCGCCGGCGGCCAGGTCCCGACCGAGTACGTCCGCAACGTGTTCGCCAAGGAGCTCGCCGCGCTCGGCTTCCCGGTCACCGCCGATCCGCAGGCCGCGACGCACACCCTGCAGCTGCAGCTCGACCAGTTCTGGATCGTCGAGGGCAACACCTACCAGGCCGCGCTGATGGCCCAGGGCTGGCTCATCGACCGCAACAGCACGACGCTGTGGCAGGGCCCGATCGCCGGCAAGAGCAGCCGCTGGGGCCGCAGCCAGGAGGAGAGCAACTTCCTGCAGGCCTTCGGCGACGCCACCCTCGACGGCTCGGTCAAGCTGGCCCAGACCCCCGAGTTCCGCAACGCGCTGGCGGCCGCCCCGCCGCAGCAGTGACGGCGCCCGACCGCCGCGACACGCGTCGCGCCTGGCAGCTCCACGGCCTGGCCCTCGTGGCGCTGGTCGTCCTCTACCTCTACGTGTTCGGCGAGGTCCTGCTCGGCCTGCCGCGCGGTGAGTCCGTTCTCCTCGGCCTCGCCGCCGTCTTCACGCTCGAGATCCTCGTCGCCTACGCGCTGTTGACGACCTTCCTCATGCTGTGGGTCGGCCGGCGCACCTGGGGGCCCGTCGTCATGCACGTGCTGCTGGCGGGCGGCTACATCGTCGCGGTCGTGCTCGACGATCGCGCCGCCGAGGCGCGGCGGGCCGAGGTCGAGCGCCAGTTCGCGGAGGAGGAGCGGCGCCGGGTCGTGAACTGCCTCGGCGTCGAGCTGCGGGCGATCCGCGGCGCCCCGCCGCGGGCCGTCGTGGAGCTGCACAACGGCTGCGAGGTGCCGCTGGCGCTCCACGACGTCGGCCTCGTCGGCTTCGCGCCCGCGGGCGGCAACGTCATCCTCGACGCAGAGGACCGCGACGCGCGCGAGGTCACGAGCTTGCCGCCGGCCCAGCGCGCGACGTTCCGGCTCGTCTCGACCGTCCCCGACGACGTCGCCGTCGGCGACGGCTGGAGCTGGCGCTGCAACGTCGTCGTCGACGGGCCGGACCCGGGCATCCCGTGCTTCGCCACGCCGGGCGCCCCGTCGGCCGGCGGGTGCGGGTCCTTCCGCCGGGTCGCGCTCGACAACCGCTGAGGCTGTCCGCAGGAGCATGTCTTTCCGGACATGCACCTGCGGACATGACCTTCCGAACATGCCGCCGCGGACATGTCCTTCCGCTCACCGGGTCGCGCGCCGGCGGCCGCGCAGCTCGACGCACAGCCCGCCGTAGGGGCCGCGGGCCAGCTCGAGCGAGAAGCCGTGGGCCTCGGCCACGCGGGCGACGACGTGGAGGCCGAGCCCGCGCCCGCCGGGTCGGACCTGCTGGCCGTGGGCGCCGCGGAAGTAGCGTTCGGTCAGGCGCGGCAGCTCGTCGGGCCTCACCCCCGGGCCGTCGTCCTCGACGCGCAGGGCGAAGCCGTCGTGGCCGCGGCGGACCAGCACCGCGGCCACGTGGCCGCCGCGGTAGTTGTAGGCGACCGCGTTGTCGATCACGTTGACGATCGCCTGCTCGACGAGCAAGGCGTCGCCGTCGATCCACACCGTCGCCTCGGGCACCGCCGACACCAGCTCGACCCCCGCCTTGCGCGCCGGCGCGGTCGCGCGGACCACCACGCGCAGCAGGACCGCGTTGAGGTCGATCGCCGCCCGCGCCGGCGCGACCTCGGTCGCCAGCGCGGCCGCGGCCGCGAGGTTGCGCAGCAGCCCGGCGATGTGGTGGACCTCGGCGATCGCCGCGCCCGGGCCGAGGTCGCCGAGGTGGCCGTGCAGGGCCGTCAGCGGCAGCATGACGTCGTGGGTGGCGTCGACGACGACGTCGCGCAGGGCCGCGTTGCGCCGCTCGCCGCGGGCCAGGTGGTCGCGCACGGCCCGGCCGGCCGCGTTGAAGCTGTGGGCCAGCTCGGCCACCTCGTCGTCGCCGCCGACCTCGATCTCGCGGCGATGGCCGCTCTCGGCGGCGTCGCGGGCGGCCGCGGCGAGCTGGCGGATCCGTCCGAGCAGCGGCCAGGCGACCGCGAGCGCCGCCGAGATCCCGAGGCCGAAGCCGAGCGCCAGCGCGCCGGTGCGTCCGAGCAGCGGCTCCGGCAGCGCGCTCACCCCTATCAGGACCGGCGCCGCGACCACGAACAGCGCCGCCGCCACCCGCGTCCGCAGCTTCATGGCCCGGCCTCCTCGCGCGCGACCGCGGTCGGATGAAGGCCTGTCCGATCGGTCATGTCGCTCGCCGCGTCGGGCGTGGGCCCGCGGACCGGCCGGCGAACAGATGTCTCTCTGGACAGATCGCTCCTGTCGCGGTCGCGCCGGTCTCGTCGACCTGTCCCTTCGCGCAGGTCCGCGTCGCCCGCCCCGGCCTGCGCTCCGCCGGCCCGCCTCGCCCCTCGACCTGTCCCGAGCGCCACGTCGGTGCGAGCGCCGCGGGGCCGCGGCCGGCCCGCGAAGGGGGGCTCCGGCGGGCAGGAGAACACGCGCTCGGCTGTCGGCCGCGGGTCGGGCACGCAGCGGCAAGCGTAGCGCCGGGTCGCGCGAGCGCAGCCCGGGGCCTCCGGCCGGGTGGCTCGGCCCGGCGCAAACGGGGCCGCCGGGGCCCGGCCGCGTCACTCCGGCAGGTGCGCGGCGGGTCACGCTCGCACGCAGTCGGACGGCGGACCCGCGAGTCGGAAGCCCCGCGGCGTGAAGTTGCGCCGCGACCGGTCGAGTCCGGCGCCCGCGGGCCGGCCCTCGCAGGCCACGAACGGGGGCCCGACCCGGCGGATGCGGTCGTCCTCCGCCGCGCGTGGACCGAGACCTCGCGCGCGCCGCTCGGCCGCGGGAGCTCGGCAGCGCTTCGGGACTGCCGAGCGCGCCGCCCGGGCGCGGAAGCTCAGCAGCTTCGCAGGACTGCCTCGCGCGGGCCGCTCAGGCGCGGAAGCTCAGCAGTCCTTCGGGACAGGTGATGTGCCACCCCATGTCGCCGAGGAGCTCGCGCCGCTCGGCGGCGGTGCAGGTCGGCACGAACGCCCGCAGCACCCGCGGGTCGTAGAAGCGGAAGTAGACCTTCTCGCGATCGAGCTCGACCATGAGGAACTTGCGCAGGTGGCGGCGCACCGCCTCGAGCTCGCGGCCGTCGGGCACCGACAGGAAGATCGCCCAGCCGCCGTCGCCGTCGCGTCGGGCGTCGTCGGTGTGCCAGCCCTCGACCACCAGATCTTCGAGCAGCTCCGGGTGCGGCGGCCCGAGCTCGACCAGGTACGGCGCAGACTCGGCGATCGCGTCGCCCTGCCAGCCGTCGAACAGCGAGCGGTAGCGGGCCGGCGACTCGCGCAGGAGCACGCGCACCCGCTCGTCGCGCGACGCGTCGGCGACCGCGAACAGCCGGCCGGGCAGCGCCCGCAGGGCCGCGATCGCCGGCGCGGCCGCGGCCACCCTCGCCGGCGTCGGCGGCGGATCGGGCCGCGTGTGGCGCTCGATCGCCAGCGCCAGGTCGGACGCGCCGGCGCGCACCCAGCCGCCGTGGCCGCTCCTGCCCTCGCGCATCGGCTGTCCGTCGAGACATGTCCGTTCGTTCACCAGCGCCTGCACCGCGGCGACCCGCCCGTCCCACTCGATCTGCAGGTGGATCGGCGCCAGCGCCTCGTCGTGGGCCAGGCACAGGCCGGCCGCCGCGTCGCGCCCGACCGTGACCGCCCCGCCCGCGGCGATCACCGCCTTCTTGCCCTGCTCGGGCCCCCACAGCACCTCGACGACCAGTCGCGGCGCGGGTCCCTCGAGGTTGGGCGGTCCGGCGTACGGAGGGCTCTTGGCAGGGCTCGCGCTCATGGCGAAGGCGGATGGGCCGGCGGCCAGGCCGGGAGTTCGGTCTCCTCGTCGAGGAACTCGGGCTCGTCGATCTCGACGCCGGCGCGGTAGCGGATGTCGTCCCACGCCAGCTGCCAGCGGGTCGGCACCTCGCCGTACACGTAGTCGGTGCGCGCGGCGATCGGCGGGTTCTCGGGGTCGCCGGGGTAGCCCTCGGAGTCGACGCGCTGGGTCTCGACCGTCAGCTTCGGCGCCGGCACGCCCTCGACCAGGTAGTTCGGGCAGCCGTTCGGCACGTCGAGCGGCACCCACACCCCGGTCACCGGCACGACCTCGTCCGGGTCGACGACGACGCCGTCGGCCGGCGGCATCGGCTGGAGGTGGGCGTGCGGCGGCGCCGGGCGCTGCAGGGCCATGAGCGTGTGCGACCACTTGGCCTCGGCGGTGCGCTGCATCTGCGCCGCCATCACCACCGCCTTCTCGGCCCACGCGAACAGGCCGACGCTCGGCCGCTCGCCGTAGTTGTAGCCGAACTTCTCCCAGCGCATGCCGCCGTCGAAGCCGTGGCCGAGCAGCTCGGCGAGGAAGCCGGCCTGGATCAGCGCGTCGTAGGCCCGCGTCTTCTGGTTGCCGAGCAGAAGGCCCGGCACC
The DNA here is from genome assembly GCF_026626665.1 of Nannocystis pusilla. Classification (GTDB taxonomy): domain Bacteria; phylum Myxococcota_A; class Polyangia; order Nannocystales; family Nannocystaceae; genus Nannocystis; species Nannocystis pusilla. Next base: position 1,360,656 of record NZ_JAPNKE010000002.1, on the reverse strand, counting down.
TGCTCGAGCGCCGCCAGCGGCGGATACACCGTCTGCAGCGCCTTGCGGGCGAACTGGGTGTGATCGGGCCCCGACTTGCGGGCCCACGCGTCGAAGCCGGCGCTGAACTTCTGCACGAGCTCGGTGCAGCGCTTGACGTAGGTCAGCGACGAGTATCGGCGCAGGCGATAGAACACCTGCGCGAGGGTGGTGGCGTCGATAGCGAGCTCGGCCGGCGAGAACGGCCGGACGATGGTCTGGAGCTCCGTCACTGCTGCCTCTGCCGCCTCTCCTCGGCCTGCGAGCCGCGGACCGCCGCGCCCGTGACGCGCGTGACCGCCGTGAATTCGCCGACCCGCTCGGCGCGCTCGGCGTGCCCGAGCAGGATGGCACGGGTCTGCTCGTTCGGCACGTTCACGCCCCTGTGATCGCGCCAGCCGGTCGGGTGCAGCGGCAGCGCCTCGACGTGGCTCATCGCCCACGCGTTGCTCGGGTGGCGCAGGTCGATCAGCAGCTGCTGCGCGCCGCCGTTCAGCACCTGCCCGTAGGTCGCCTTCGCCGCGTCGGTCTCGACCTGGCTCGCCACCTTGCCCTGCCACACGTAGAGCGTCATGTTCGGCGGGATCTCGAACTCGATGTAGTGGCCGTCGCTGTTCCACGACTCGAGCACCGCGTAGTCCTCGCGCCACGCGCGGCCGCTCGCCGGCTTCTCGAGCGACCAGAAGGCGCCCGCGCGGCCGTCGGCGTTCTCGATCACGCGGTAGATCTTCCGCGGGTGCCGCAGCGCGACCGCCTGCAGGTTTCCGCTGAAGGTGCGGATGTTGCGGTACGGGTTGTGCGACGGGTTGTGGAAGCCGCCCTGGCGCAGGTCGGGCCACGGGACGCGGTGGCGGTAGTTGGCGATCGTCGACGGCGGGAACGGCAGCTCGTCGGGCCGCGGCAGCCGGCGCTCGCGCAGGAGGCCGCGCTCGAGCTCCCGCGTCTCGGCGCGCAGGCTCGACGGGATCTCGTGGTACGACCCGGCGTAGATGTGGCGCTGGACCGTGTGCAGCCACTGATTCAGGTCGCGCACCGCCTGCGGGATCATGCGATCGCCGAGCGCCAGCAGCTCCTGCATCGCCGCTCGCAGCTGACGCAGGCGCTCCGTCATGCTGTCCGGCAGCACCCACCGGCCGCGGCGCAGGATCGCGTCGACCGTGGTGGTCACGCGCCCGACCAGCTGACGGAAGTGGCGCTGCAGCTCGGCGGTGTAGCGCGACAGGTCGAGCTCGCGGATGAAGCGGACCGCGTTGCCGTTGCCGAGCCGGTTGAGCAGCTCGATCGCCTCGCGCAGCACCGGCGCCGCGTCGGCGGCGTTGCGACCGACCCGCGCGAGCAGCCGGCCGACCCCCTTGATCGCGCCGCCCGCCACCGGGATCAGCGCGAACAGGCAGATCGCCAGCTCGACCCACTGCATGGTCTCCTGGCGCCGCTCGGGGTGGTCGGCGAGGCGGATGACCACCGCCAGGAGGTCGCGCACCGCGGTGACGTCGCCGACCACGGGGATCATGCCGATGATGGCGTCGACGATGATCTGGCTGATCGACTGCTGCTCGTTGAACCCGCCGCGGACGAGGCCCCAGATCCACTCACCGACGTCGGTGATGGCGCGCATGTACTCGCCGCCGCTCATCGCTGCTGTCCCTGGCCGGTGACGGCGTCGACGAGCGCGTCGGCGTCGCTGTCGGAGAAGTCTTCCTTGAAGGTCGGGTTCGGCGTCTGGTCCTTGCGCTCCCACGTGCGCACGTCGGGGCCGTAGCGGACGCGGGCCCGCTCGGGCGGCACGCCCTCGATGCGGGCCTGGCCGTTGGCGTCGAGCTTGCCCTTGAGGATCGTGCCGTCGCGCAGCTCGACCTCGTACTCGGCCTCCTGCACCGGATCGTCGTCGTGGTAGCGGTGGTCGAGGATCAGCGTGGTGTTGCGCTTCTTCTCGCACTCCTCGCAGAAGGGCTTGTCGGTGCGCAGCGCCTCGACCTGAGCCGACGAGCCGATGATCACCGTCGGACAGCCGACGACGATCGTGCCGCCGTGGGTGGTCGGGTCGCCGAGGCGCGCGGCCGGCTTGTTGCCGATGATCACCGACGGCTCGCCGCGAGCGACGCTGTCGGGGCCGGTCGCGCACACCAGCTTGTCGCCCTCGCGCGCGGCCGGCATCATGCCGATGAGCACCGAGGTCTCGCCGACGACCACCGGGCCGCCGACGTGGGTCGGCACCGGGCACACGTGCATGTCAGTGATGCGGGCTGCGGGCGGCATGACGTGTCCCTCGGGTCAGATGCCGCCGCTGTCGGCCGGGTCGGGCTTGGTGGGCTCGACCGGCTTGGCCTCGTCGGGGTTCAGCGGGCCGGCGGCCGTGCCGGTGAGCGCCGAGCCGCCGCTGTTGATCTTCACCAGCGTGCCGACGATGTCGATGCCGCCTGAATGAATGGTGATGAAGCCGCCGGGGCCGCGGATGGTCAGCCCCTGCGAGGCCTCGATCACGACCTTGGACGACTTGTAGTGGACCTCCTTGAGCGCCTCCACCGACAACAGGCCCGTGACCTTGCGGTGGACGTCGCCCAGGACCTGCTCGTGGTGACCGCCGCCGATCTTGATCTTGAGGTCGGCCTTGACCTCGAGGCTCTGGCTCTGCATCACCAGCTCGCGGCGGTTGCCCTCGATGACGGTGTCGACGTGACCGACGCCGTCGATGCCGCCGACGCGGATCCGCAGGTCGCCGCCGACGTGCTCGTTGCGGTTGCGATCGATGCGCCAGTGGTGGTCGCGCCAGATGTTCTCGTAGTAGTCGCCGATCTTGGCCCCGCCGTCGTTGCTGCCGACGGTCAGGTGGCGGTTGTGCAGCACGCTCTCCATCCGGTCGTGCAGGACGCGGATGTCCATGTTGCGCTGCGCGTGCATGAAGATCTGCTCGATCCCCTTCTGGTCCTCGAAGCGCAGCTCGTTGTAGCCGGCCCCCTGGTAGGTGTCCGACTTGATGGTGCTCTTCGTCTTCTGCTCCGGCAGCGGGTACGGCGGCAGGTTGAGGCCGTGGTAGATCCGGCCGACGATCACCGGGCGATCCGGGTCGCCCTCGATGAAGTCGACCAGCACCTCGTGGCCGATCCGCGGGATGAACATCGCGCCCCACGAGTTGCCGGCCCACAGCTGACTGACGCGGACCCAGCACGACGAGTCCTCGCTGAACTTGTCGCTGCGGTCCCAGTGGAACTGCACCTTCACCCGCGCGTGCTCGTCGACGTAGATCTCCTCGTTGGGCGGGCCGACCACGGTGGCCGTCTGCACGCCCCGCACCGTCGGCCGCGGGGTCATCCGCGGCGGCCGGTACGGCGTCCTGGCCTCGATGCACACGAAGCTGTTGTTGTAGGAGAACTCGGTGCCGGCGTCCTGCTCGAGCACCTGCGACTGCTCGCCCTTGTGCTCGACGCGCAGCAGCTTGTAGTCGCCGTCGAGGTCGCCGCGCTGGTGGCCGGCCTGCGTGAACGAGTAGCCGGGCACGAGCCGCGGGCAGTCGCTCTCGCCGAGGCCGCGGCGGCGGTCGTGCTGCATCGCCTCGAGCCGGATCTTCGCCAGGCCGGCGCCCTGATCCGAGGTGCGCCCGCCGCTCTCCTGGTACTCGCCGGGGAAGTCGTAGACCTCGAGGTCGGTGGCCAGCTGCGCCGACTCGCTGGCGTCCATCTGCTGGTCGGGCTTGTGGAGGTTGTGGTCGCGCAGGGATGACTTGCCGGTGCGCACGCCCTCGAGCAGGCGGAAGCGGGTGATGTGCTCCTGCCCGCGCACGAACCCGTGCGGCGGGGCCCACCACACCTCCTGCGGGCCCGCGATCGCCGGCGCGCCGGGCTTGTCGCTCATCACGAGCACGTGCTTCTCGGCGCTGTGCTCGAAGTAATAGTAGATGCCGTCCTCCTCGAGCAGCCGGCTGACGAAGTCCCAGTCCGACTCGCGGTACTGCACGCAGTAGTCGCGCGGGTTGTACGAGGCGAACAGGTCGAAGCGGAACCAGTCGCGCGGGATCCCGGCCTTCTCGAGCACCTCGCCGACGATCTTCTGCGTCGTCTTGCGCTGGAAGATCCGGCTGTCCTGGCGCCGCGTCAGCCGCCACACCCGCGGCACGAAGGTCACCTCGTAGACGTGGTGCTGGCGCAGCTCGCCGCTGTACTCGGCGCCGCACACGAGGCCGTGGATCTGGCGCGGCGACTCGACGCCGCCGATCGTCAGCAGGGCCGGTTTGTCGACCAATGCCGCGAGGTCGATCTCGGGGCCCGCGAGCTCGATGCGCAGCTCGAACAGCGACGAGACCGCCTCGAAGCCGGCGAAGCGGATGACTTCGAGATCGCCCGCGGAGGCGGTGAACGTGAACAGCGCCGCGTTACCCGTCAGCGCCGAGACCAAGTTGGCGATCAAACCCCTTCCACCCCCCGGACGCGCCATCGTAACAGAGCGGTGTACTGGCTGTTGCCGGCCGATGTCGCGCACGGGGCCTGCAGCGGAAGGTCCTGCCGCGCGCGCCGACGCCCGCTAGGATGCCCGCATGCGCGTACTGTTCTGCACCGACCCGCTGCTCGAGCGCCATCCCGATCGCGCGTTCGCGCCCGAGGTCGCGGCCGCCGACGCGGTCGGCGTCGCGTGGTCGTGCGTCGACTTCGAGGCCCTGGTCGCAGGAGACGTCGGCGCTGCGCTGCGTCGGGTCCGGGCGAGCGAGGCCGTCGAGGTCGCGGTCTACCGCGGCTGGATGTTGCCGCTGGCGGCCTACGACGCGCTGCACGCCGGCCTCGGCGCGCGCGGCCTGCAGCTCGTCAACGACCCCGCGGCCTATCGCAGCGCGCACCTGCTGCCCGCCGCGCTGCCGCACCTCGCGGACGACACGCCGGAGACCGTGGTGCTGCCGCGCGAGGACGGCCTGCACGGGTCACGGATCGAGGCCGCACTGGCGCGCTTCGGCGGGCGCGCGCTCGTCGTCAAGGACTACGTCAAGTCGCGCAAGCACGAGTGGAACGACGCGTGCTTCATCCGCGCGGCCGACGACGTCGCCGAGGTCCGTCGCGTGGTCGGCAACTTCCTCGATCGACAGGGCGACGACCTCGTCGGCGGCCTGGTCTTCCGGGCCTACGAGCCGCTGGTGCCGCTCGGGAACCACCCGAGGAGCGGGATGCCCCTGCCCCGCGAATGGCGGCGGTTCATCGCCGACGGACGCCCGCTCGTCGAGGCGCCGGCGTGGGAGATCGCCGACGAGGTCGCGCCGCCCGAGTTCGCCGACCTCGCCCGCCGCGTGCCGAGCCGCTTCTTCAGCCTCGACCTCGCCGAGCGAGCGGCCGGAGGTTGGACCGCGATCGAGCTCGGCGACGGCCAGGTCGCCGGCCTGCCGCCGCTACTGGATCCGGAGGTCTTCTACCGGGCCCTCACGGCCTGGGATCCGCAGCCGACCAGGCCGTGACGCGGAGCCGGCGAGCGCCGCGCCGCGGCGGTCCGCGAGGACATGTCCGTTCGGCCAGGCGGCGAGCGCGAGGCGCCTTCGCTGGCGCACGAAAAAACGGCCATGTCCTCATGGACATGGCCGTGTGAGCAGGTTCGGCGTGCGTCTCGGGCGCCGCGCCTGCTCGACCTCATTGCGGGCGCGGCGGGACCGTGCCGGCCCACGTGATCGCCGGCCGCTCGTCGGCGGGCTTTCTCGGCTGCTTCGTCCGCTTCGGCGGCACCTTCCCGGCCCACGTGATCGCCGGCTGCTTCGCCTTCTTCGGCGCCTCGCCCGCCCACGTGATCGCCGGCTTCTTCGCTTTCTTCGGCACCTCGCCCGCCCACGTGATCGCCGGCTTCTTTGCTTTCTTCGGCACCTCGCCCGCCCAGGCGATCGCCGGCTGCTTCGCCTTCTGCGGCGCCGCACCGGCCGGCTTCGTCGCGGGGCGCTCGCTGGCGTCGACGCGGCGGGCCGGCTTGCCGCGGCCGTGCAGGCCCGGGTCGCCCGCGGAGGCCCAGCCGTAGCCGCGGCCGGCCATCCGCGGCGCGGGCCCCTCCGACCCCCAACCGCCGTGCGACGAGAGCGTGAAGCTGCAACCGGTCACGCTGAAGAGGAGCGCCAACAGGGTCAGGATGAGCTTGGGCATTTCTTTTAAAAACCTCGGTGCGCACGGACGCGCGTCGGATCCGCCTATTCAGGGTGTCGACATTCGCCGTAGATCGGCCTCTGCTCACGGCGGGACCGCCGCCGGCGCGGGGAGCGGCGAATCGCCAAGAATGACGGTACATGTCCCAAAGTTCATTGTCATATCCGTACGGGCCTCCGCGACGACTCGGCGCTGGCGCGTTCGTTCATGGCGACGACCTCAGGAGGTGAAGCGTGGAGCCGCCGGGGCGGAAGGCGTCGAAGACGAGGTCGTCGCGATCGTCGCCGTCGAGGTCGGCGCAGACGATCCGCCCCACCCCTCGGCCGCTCCGGAGGACCTTCGGCTCGATGACCCGGGTGTCTTCGGCGACCTCGAACCGGGTGAGCCAGCCGTACCCGTTGAAGTCGCGCGTCACGACGATCTCGGGGCGCTCGTCGCCGTCGAGCTCGCACACGGCAAAGCTCGCTTCGTGCCGGCTGTAGTGCTCGGGAAGCGCGATGCCGTGAGGCGCAGCGAAGGCGCTGCCGCCGAGGCCGCGCAGCGTGACGAGCCCGCCGACGTGCAAGACCACGAGGTCGAGGGTGCCATCGACGTCGAGGTCGGCGACGGCGACGGCGAACGGCTGGTCGCCGACGGGCAGCAGCGTCTGCGGGAGAAAGCCGCCGAGACCGTCGCCGCGGAGCAGGCTGAGGTCGTCGGTGCCGACGTTGGCGGTGACGATGTCAACGGCGCCGTCAGCGTCGAGGTCGGCGGCGACGATGTCGACCGGCTCGCCCCCCAGACCCAGCGGCGGCCGCAGATCGAAGACCCCGCTGGCATCTCCATGGAGGCGGTCAAGTACGTTCCCGCCGGCCAAGAACAGGTCGTCGAGGCCGTCGGCGTCGGCGTCGCCGCGCGCGGCGGCGACACCGGCGGAGGGGGCGTGGAGCGCCTCGTGCGGCCCGTGCAGCGGATCGCGGAGCAGGACGAGGTGTGCGCTCCAAAGGACCGCGAGGTCGCGGGCGCCGTCGCCGTCGAAGTCCCCGCCGACGACCGCGCTCGCATACGAGTCGAAGCCGTCACCGAGGCCGATCGGCGCGTCGAAGCTGCCGTCGCCACGACCGCGAAGCAGCTGGACCGCGGTGGTGTAAGCGCTGGTGACGAGGTCGATGTGCCCGTCCTCGTCGAGGTCGAGCAACGCGAAGCCGTCGGCGACGACGCCGAGGTCGATCTCGGCGGGTGCGTCGTCGAGAGGGTCGGTCGTCGTGCTGGCGGCGCTGCTCGTGCCCGGCTCGACCGGCCCGAAGGCGGTCGACGTGGAGCCGTCGGAGTCGCCCGCGAGCGGCGCGGGTGTGCAGGCGACGAGCGCGAGGGCGAGGACGCCGCGGCGCTTCATGGCGCGCTCTCCAGGTAGTAGATGCCGCCGTCGTTGTACGCCGAGAGATAGTGGCCGAACACGAGGTCGAGGCGGCCGTCGCCGTTGAAGTCGCCGAAGTGCGGCGACAGCACTTGCTGGGCGTGGACGAGCGTGGCGGTCAGAGTGAAGCCCTGCTGGGGGTCGCCGGTGAGCAGGCGCGTACGGGCGGTCTGATGCTCGGGGTTGTTGTAGTCGGTGCCGTGGACCAGGATCTCGAGCAGGCCGTCCTCGCCGTCGAGGTCGACGGCGGCGATCGCTTGACCGACGAACGCCGGGCCGATCGGCTCGAGCGGGCCGTATTCGCCGGGGGCGACGGCGATGGCGATAGCGATGTCGGTCTCGCGGAGCAGGACGAGGTCGCGTCTCAGGTCGCCGTCGAGGTCGGCGATGGTCAGCGCCTCGATCCACTGGTCGCTGGCGACGAGCGGCGCCGGATCGGCGAAACCGCCGTGGCCGTCGCCGCGATGAAACTGGACGCCGCCGTCCTCGGAACACGCCCGGACCAGGTCGACGAGGGCGTCACCGTCGAGGTCGTCCGACGAGTCGATGCGGCAAGTCGGGGGCAAGGTGATCGTCTGGCCCGGCACGAAGCCGCCGAGCCCGTCTCCCAGGAGCACCTGCGCGATACCAGAGTCGTGCGCGATCAGGTCGGGGTCGCCGTCGGCGTCGAGGTCGGCGGCCGTGAGACGAGAGGTCGAGGGAAGCTCCGGAGCGAGTACGAGCTCTTGCGGACCGAAGCTGCGTCCGCCGCGGCCGCGAAGCAGACTGAAGAGCGCCCCTCCCCCGCCGAAGTCGTCGCCCCCCGCGAGGATGTCGAGATGCCCGTCCATGTCGAAGTCGGCGACGGCGACCGACGAGGGGGACGAGAGGACGGCGTGCTCGACAGGGCACGCCAGCGGCCGCTGGCTGCCGCCGTAGTGGACCACTGCGCGCGACTCGTAGGAGCAGGCGCTGACGATGTCGTCGAAGCCGTCGTGATCCAGGTCGACGAGGACGACGTCGACGCTGTCACTGCACGAGCAATCGACCAGCAGCGGGTAGAACGGCGCCGGCGCGGTGAACGGTTCGACGTCGCACACCTCGGCGGCGGCGGTCCAGCCGGAGACGCACGAGGGCTCGCAATCGGCGGCGAGCGGCTGCTGCTCGCACGCGGGATCGGGGAGATCGGGGTACGGAATGTCGAACTTCGGTCCCGTCGCAACCTCGGGGCTGCCGGTGCTCGTGCTGCTCGTGCTCGTCGTCGTGAGCCCCTCGTCGGCCGTCGCGCCCTCGGCAGGCGGCTGATAGTAGCTGGAGAGGCACGCGGCAGTGAGCGCGAGCGCGAGGACCAAGACCGCGTGCGCGTGCTGCATGTCCATACGGTACATCAGTCGAACAAGCCACGACGGCCGCAGCTCGACCGCTCCCAGCGGATCTGCAGCATCATCGAAGGGTCCGAGATCGAGACGCCAGCGCAAGCGGGCGCGACGCGAGCGATCGGGCTGCCGAGCGCCCTGCTGTCGGACTGGCGTTCCCGCCGTTCCGCAGGATGACGCAGCCTCCATGGCCAAGCGTTCCCGCCGACGGTCCTCGCCCACCCGAACGAGGTCGATCCCGGCTTTGCGCCGTCCAGCACATCTTCGCGGAGGCGCCGATCGTCGCGCTCGGCCATGGACCGGACCGCCCGGACCGCGAGCGACCGGGGTGAGCCGCCCGCGGACGTCGCCGCGACGTCGCTGTCGCGGCGGCCCCTGTCCGCGACGGCCCGGCGCCTGTCGCTTCGTGGAGAAGTTCGCCCCGCGCTGATATCCTCGCCGCCCCGTGCCCCGCGCCCTGCTCCTCTGCGCGCTCCTGCTCGCCTGCGCGCGTCAGACGGCGCCGGACAAGGCGCCGCCGGCCCCGCCGCCGGCCCCGGCCGCGGTCGATCCGTGCGCCCCGGCGCCTGTCCCCGGGGACAGCTCCCGCGCGCTCGCCCGGGCCGACGTCCTGCTCCGCTGCGGCGACGACGCGGGCGCGCTGGCGATCCGCTTCGCCCTGCTGCGCCGCGATCCGGGCTCGACCGCGCGGGCCTACGCGCTGGCGGTGCTGGCCCACGAGTCGGGGCGGGTCGGCGACATCGACGCGGCGGTGGGCGAGCTGCCGCTGACGGCCGGGGCGCGCGCCGTCTACCGCCTCACCCGCGACGTCTCGGCGTACCTCGACGCCAGGGCGCGGCGGCCCGAGGACCCGGGCAAGCGCGACGGGCCGATCGACGCGGCCGCGCTGGCGCGCGACGTCGCGGCCGCGCTGGCGGTCACCGCCGACGACCCCTACGCGCTGAGCCTGGCGCTGCGCTTCACCGCGCTGCACGACGCCGATCCGCGCGAGCGGGCCGCGCCGATCTGCCGCGACCGCGCCGACCCGCTGCTCGCCCGCCTGCGCGACCGCGAGGGCGCGGCGGTGCTGGCGGCCGCGTGCGGGCGGATCGCCTTCCGCTCGGCCGATCCGGTCGACGGTCGGCGTCGCTTCGCCCGCGCGCTCGAGCTGGCGCCCGACGACCACGCCGCGGCGCTCGCCTGGGCCGCCGCCGAGCTCGCGGCGGGCAACCTCGACGAGGCGGTGCGGCTGTACCGGCTGGCCTCCGCCGCCCCCTCGCCGCGCCTGCGCTACGCCGCGTTCCTCGGCCTCGGGGTCAGCCACGCCCGCCGCCGCGAGCGCGAGCCGGCCGAGGCCGCCTATCGCAGCGCGCTCGCCGAGCTCGGGCTCGACACCGCGACGCCCGCCAAGCTGCCGCCGGAGCTGACCTTCAACCTCGGCATCCTGCTGGCCGACGCCGCCGACCCGGCCGCCCGCGCCGAGGCCCGCGCGCTCCTGCGGGCCTACGTCGACGCCCTCGGCGCCGACGAGCGCCGCCGCCTGCGCGCGCGGATCCTGCTGCGCGAGCTCGGTGACTGAGGCTGGCACTTCGGGCATGTCTCACGGGACATGCTCTTTCAGGCAGTCTCTATCCGACATGCTCTTGGAGACATGATCGTTCGAGCATGTCCGTAAATGCTCGCCTCAGCGCGTCGCCCGCGGCGGCTCAGCCTCACCGCGGAGGGCCCGACGCTCGGGCCGCCGCGCCGACGATCACCCGCCCGTCGTGGTCGGGCGCGTACTCCAGCGGCTCCTCGTAGCGACCGACCAGGCGGCCGAGGCCGGCGCGGCACAGCGCGCTCTGGCCCCCGGCGTCGTGGCCCCACGCGGCCACGTGGTCGAGGCAGCGGGCGTACGCGGTGAACACCGCCTCGCGGCGCTGGGCCGCCAGCTCGCGCATCTGCTGGGCCAGGCCGGCGTCGCCGGCGGCCTCGACGGCGGCGCCCACCTCGTCGAGCAGCGCCAGGTCGGACTCGTACACCTGCGCCTTGCGGGTCTCGACCAGCGCCGCCGACTGATCGCGGCCGCCGGTCCCGCCCGCGGTGGCGGTCTCGTAGACCGCGCTCATGCGCTCGACCTCGGCCTTGCGGACCTCGAGCCACGCGCGCGAGCGGGCCGGGTCGAGGCTCTTCGGCGGCTGGCTGGTGAGCGCCGACTCGGCGTCGAGGTCGCCCTGCAGCAGCGCGACCTGGCGGCTGGCGACGCGCGCCTCGTCGGCGTCGACGGCGATCGGCGCCTCGAGCTTGTCGACCTCGCCGCCGCTGACCTCGGGCAACAACTTCTGCGCGCGGTCGAGGTGCTCGCGGCCCTTGGCGTGCGGCTGGCAGGCGCGCGACCACCCGCGCAGGCGTGCGGTCGCGGCCGAATTCGACGCACAGGCCCTCGGCCCCGGGGACCGGGCAGGACGCGCGCAGCCACGCCTCGGCCGCGCGCGCGTGGGCGATCGCCAGCCGCCGCGGCCCGCCCTCCTTGCCGAACCGCTCGATGTACTTCTCGGCCGCCTCGGGCGTGACGCCGGGGCGGAACACCGCGCGGAACTGGATCGCCGCCGCCAGCGTGCGCTCCTCCGGGCGGCCGCGGATCAGCGCGTCCAGCTGTCCTTCGGGCAATGTCCCGGCGCGCAGGCTCAAGATCAGCGAGCGGCGGCGGGCGGTCGCGGCGGCGCGGTGCCGCGGGGCGCGGGCCACCAGATCGAGGTAGCGGTCGCGGGCCTGCTCGTCGTTCAAGATCCGCTCGTGCAAGCGGGCCAGCCGCAGCACCGCGTCGGGGGCCCGCGGGTCCTCGCGGTGGACGTCGGCCATGCGCTCGAGCCAGTCGATCGCCTTCTGCGTCAGGCCGGCGCGCTCGTAGCAGCGACCGGCGCCGTCGGCCGCCTCGGCCGCCGCGTGGATGTCGGCGCCGAGGTCGGCGTAGAGCCCCTCGAAGGCCGCGCCGCAGCGGGCGTCGTCGCCGACCGCCTCCGACTCCTCGGCCTGGGCCCACAGCGCCGCGCGCCGCAGCGCCGCCACCTGGGCCACCTGCGGCCCGCCGGCGGCCTCGACCTCGACAGCCGCGGTGACCAGGGCGACGCGGGCGGCCGAGCGATCGCCGGCGCTGGCGGCCTCCATCCAGCGCGCCAGCAGCAGGCCGACCAGCAGCACCCGCGCCTGCTCGCGCGCCGGCCCGGTGACGGCGCGCAGGCTCGTCTCGGCCTCGTCCCAGCGGCGGTATCGCATCAGCAATTCGGCCCGCTCGACCGCGACCTGCCCGGCCTCGGGCGTGCCCTGCAGCCCGGGCTCGGCGAGGAAGGCGTCGTAGGCGGCCAGCCACTCGCGGTCGCCGGCGGTCAGCTCGCCGGGGGCGACGCGCGGGACCGGGTCGATGCAGCGGCCCCGCGGATCCGGCAGACATGTCTGTTCAGACATGACCCATCGAGCAGGCTCTCCCTCGCGCACGCGGCGGACCGCGTCGAGCTGGGCGCGGGCCGAACGGGCGGCCTGCTCGGTCGGCAGCCCGCCGGCCAGGGCGGCGCGGTGGTGGGCGTGGGCCTCGCGCAGCGCCTCGTCGGTCAGGGTGCGCTCGCCGATCTCGAGCGTCAGCCGCTCGGCGCGGGCCCACTCGAGCTTGCCCATCGCGTGGTGCAGCAGCGGCGCCTCGGCCTCGGCGGGGAAGTGCTGGCGCAGCGCCGCGTAGGCCTGGCGGGCCAGCGCGTGGCTCTGCGACCCGCCCGACTCGGCCCCCTGCTCGGCCCAGCGCAGCGTCACGGTCGTCAGCGCCGCGCGGGTCGCCTCGGCGCAGCGAGCCGCGTCGGGCCGGCCGCGGGTCGCCGCGTGAGCCTGGACGAGCAGCTCGATCTCCTCCCACAGGTAGCGATCCGCCAGGCGCACCAGCCCGTCCTGGACCGCGCTCGCCTGCTTGTCGCAGGCCGCCACCGCCGCCGCACCGGATGTCTCCGAGGACATGTCCTTCGGGGCACCCGGCGCCGCGGTCGTCGGCCCGCGCGGGGCGCAGGCCGAAGCCGACAGCAAGACCGGCAGCAGGGTCCGCAGCGCCCGCGCGGTCCGGCGCTCACGCCTTGCCATAGCAGTACTTCCGCTTGGCCCGGCCCTTCTTGGCCGCCTCCGCCGCCTCGGCGCCCTCTTCCCACGAGATCGCGTTGTACTCGCAGTCGCGCAGGGTCTTGGCGCACTCGGTCTTCTTGAGGCTCGGATTGTTGTAGCACCACTCCTTGAACTGCTGCGCCTCGCCGCCGCCGGAGCGCAGCCAGCGGGTCACGCCCTCCTGGGCCTTGAACGGCGCGCGCACCAGCAGCACCCCGAGCGTCGGCGACGACAGGGCCGCCTCGACGTCGTCGAGCGCCGCGACCGCGGTGGCCTTGCGGTCGATGCCCTCGAGCCCGACCTCGTACGCGGCCCACAGCCCGTTCGGCGCGCTGACGCGGACCAGCTCGCCGATGCTGCTCCGCTGCGAGTCGATCGCCTGCGCCAGCTGGTCGAGCGGCTCCTTCCACGCGTTCGCGGCCGGGCCGACCAGGCCGAGGCCCTCCGAGCCGAGCTCGAGCTGGGCCGCCTCGGCCGGGACCACCGGCGCCAGCAGCTGGAACAGCGCGGCCAGGTCGACGTGCTGGGTCTTCATCAGCGCGACGCCGGCCTGGCCGACCGCGGGCGGGCCGGGCAGCGTCGGCGTCGGCGCCGGCGCGGCGTCGCGGTGATCGACGACGGCCTTGGCGGGCGGCGGCCGCGGCGAGTCGCCGGGGTCCGGCTCCTCGGCTGTCATTCCGGACATGTACACGAGGCCAGCCACCAGCGGGGCCGCGAGGCCGAGGGCGTAGAGGCCGTAGCGCGGGCGGGTCGCGTCGGCGCGCATGGCCGCGTCGAGCTCGGCGAGCAGCTGCGCCAGCGCCGGGTAGCGCGCGTCGGGGTCGGGCTGCAGGCCGCGGCGCAGCACGTGCCACACCGCAGGCGGCACCTGCGAGCGCCGCGACGGCGACACCACCTTGCCGTCGATCACCGCCATCGACAGCTCGCTGTAGCTCTCGCCCTTGAACGGCCGCTGGCCGTACAGCGCCTCGTAGGTGGCGACGCAGAACGAGAACTGGTCCGAGCGGGCCGAGCTCGGGCGCGCCAGGTGCTGCTCGGGGGCCATGTACGCCGGCGTCCCGACGGTCATGCCGGTCAGCGTCAGCGACTGCAGCAGCGCCTCGCGCCCGGGCCGCAGCGTCAGCGAGGGCGCGGGCGCCGTCGGCAGGGCGGCGGCGTCGATGGCCGGGCGGGCCAGGCCGAAGTCCAGCACGTGGGCGCGGCCCTCGACGCCGACCAGCACGTTGTCGGGCTTGAAGTCGCGGTGGACCAGGCCGGCCGCGTGCGCGGCGACCAGCCCCTCGCCGGCCATCAGCATGATCGACAGGATCTCCCGCCACGTGCGCGGCTGCTGGCGCAGCCAGCCCTTGAGCGTCGAGCCGGCGATCAGCTCCATGGCGATGAACACCCGCCCGGCGACCTCGCCGGCGTCGAACACCGTGACGACGTTGGGGTGGCGGATCTTGGCCGCCGCCTGGGCCTCGCGCAGCATCCGGTTGCGACCCTCGGTCCCGCCCTCGGCGCCCGCGAGCAGCAGCTTGAGGGCGATCTCCCGATCGAGCTGCGGGTCGTAGGCGCGGTAGACCACGCCCATGCCGCCGGCGCCGATCCTGCCGGTGATCTTGTAGCGACCGACCTCGGCGCCGATCGGCAGCTCGGGCGCGTCCGTCGGCTGCTTCGGCGTGGCGTCGCCGAGCAGCGTCGGGGCGTTGGCGAGCGAGGCCCCCGGCGGCAACGTGCGCTGATGCGACGCCGTGTCTTCGAGGGCGCTCGCCTGAGTCTCGCGTCCTTCCACGCCCCAGCAATGGTGCCGGCAACGCCGTCCGGCGACAACGCCCGCGCACGCGCCTGCGCGCCGCCGCTCTCCGCGCACGGATCGGCGCCCGCCGGCCCTGGGGGCGCCCGGACGCGTGAAACCGGCCGCCCGCGCGCAAGCTCCGCGGTGGGCCCTATAGTGCCGGCACGATGCACTTTCGCCCGGCCACGAGCTCCGATGTCCCCGCGATCCTCGACATGATGGAGGACTTCAACCGCCTGGAGCACATCCCGTGGCGCCGCGGCCCCGGCGAGGCGCCGCTGCGGACGCTGATCGGCTCGCCCGGGCTCGGCACCGTGGTCCTCGGCCTCGAGGGCGACGCGCCGCTCGGCTACTTCGTGCTCACCTGGGGCTTCGACCTCGAGTGGGGCGGTCGCGACGCTTTCCTCACCGAGCTGTATCTGCGGGCCGAGGTCCGCGGCGCCGGCCGCGGGCGCCTGTTCCTCGACGCCGCCCTCGCCTCCGCCCGCGCCCACGGGGCCCGTGCGGTCCACCTGATGGTCCGCACCGACAACACGCCCGCCCTCGAGCTCTACCGCCGCTCCGGCTTCACCGCCCCGCCGCGGGTGCTGATGACGCGGCCGCTCGACTGAGTCTCATGGCGTTCAGGGCATGTTCCTCGCGCCATGCCGCCGAGGCCATGCCCTTTCGGACCTTCCCCTCGGGACATGTCCTCGGGTTCACAGGCCCGCGGCGGCCGCCTTGGCCGCGGCGGCGTCGAGCAGGTCCTGCAGCGCGAAGTTGTAGTCGAGCACGTGCAGGCCGAGGAAGGCCGGGGCGAACAGCGGCGCCGTGACGTCGATCGGGTCGGTGCGCACGTCGCCGTCGTCGGGCGCGGGCGCGACCGCGAGGAAGTGCTGGCCGTCGCCGTCGGTCTGGCACGACAGGTCGTAGAAGTCGCGCATCACCACGAAGGGCGTGTCGATGACCGCGCCGAAGTCGATCTTCGGGAACACCGCCTCCTGGTGGGTGAAGTTGGGGAAGAACGCCCCGCGGGCGCGCGCCGAGCCGCCTCCGGGCGCGGCCGGGTTGGCGCAGGCGACGTCGTTGCCGGGGATGTCGGGCGCGTTCGAGCCGCCCTCCGGCGGCAGCTCGGCCGCGTAGGTGCGGTAGGCGACGACGCAGCCGAGCTGCTCGGCGCTGTCGCACAGCGGGATGGTCGAGAGCGTGCCGCCGACCGCCGCGCCGAACGGCACGCTGAACGAGCCGCCGAGCAGGAACGCCGCCAGCAGCCGCTCGCGCAGGACCGGGTCGGGCTCGACGACTTCCTGGAGCAGCCGAGTCGTCATGTACGTGCCCTGCGAGTGGCCGAGGATCAAGAGCGGCCGGCCGTCGGCGTGGTGCTCGAGGTAGCTCTCGAACGCAGCGAGCACGTCCTGGTACGCCGCGGTCAGCAGCGTCTCGGCCTCGCCGCTGCCGTAGGTGCCGATCGTCACCTGGTGGTACAGCGGCGCGAACATCCGGCACATCGAGGTGAAGCGAGCCGCCTGGTTGAGCAGCGGGTCCAGCTCCTGATCGAGGTCGTCGAAGCTCTCGGTCTGGCCCGGCTGCAGGCGGATGTCGACGGTCGGGTAGACGTAGAAGCAGTCGAACGCCGGCGCGGCGGCGATCGTGTGCTCGACGATCGCGGTCCCGCCGTCGGGCAGGAGCTCGGTCGCGGTCAGGTCGGCGGAGAGGCAGGCGTCCGAGTCGACCGGCTTGTCCGGGTGACACAGCCACAGCGCCGGATCGGCGTAGCCCTCGAGCGGCGCGCCGGTGGTGCTCGGATCGCCGCTGGTGCCCGTGGTCGTCGGTGCGGCCTCGGTGGTGGTGGTCGTCGTCGTGTCGACCGTCGTGCCGGTCGTCGTCGTCGTGGGCTCCGTCGACGTCGCGGCCGTCCCCGTCTCCGTGGAGCTGCTCGCCGCCGCAGGCGACGAGCACGAGGAGGACGGCCAGCGGGACCCGGGGAGCGGTGAGCATCGCCTCACGTAAAGATCTGCGGCGACCGCCTGTCAAGCGCGGTCGTCGGAGGTTCGGCGCCCCCGGGCGCCCCGCGTCGACGAATCGCAGCAGCGAGTCGCATTCGCGGGACCGCCGACCTCGCTGGCCGCGAGCGGGCCGTCACTCGCACTTGCCGTGGATCAGCGGCGCCGCCTTCTTCTTGGTGACGATGTGCTGCGGATCGCCGTCGGCCGAATAATACCAGTCGGTCGTCGGCTTGCCGGTGCCGAGGTACGCCTTGAGGTCGCGGGCGACCTCCTCCGGGGCGGCCCACTGCGTGTTGTGGCCGAGGTCGTCGACCTGCACCCCGTCGGGGCCGAGCGGGCGCTTGCCGTACTGCTTGAACCAGTACTCGAGCTTGCAGGCGTCGACGGCCACGTCGAGCGCGGCGCGCAGCGCCTGCTGGTCGGGGTCGTCGTAGAAGAAGCCGTCCTGGGTGGCCCACAGGATCAGCGTCGGCACGCTCAGGTCCTGCAGGCGCTGGCTGTTGTCGGTCTGCAGCAGCGCCCGGGCCACGCCGATCCACGTGCCCATCCGCGTCGCCGCGGTCTCGGGCACGATCGAGGCCAGGTAGTCGGGGTCGGCCGCCGGGTCGACCACCCACGCGCCCTCGATCCACGCCTGCGCGTCGGCGTTCGCGTCGAGCGGATCGAGCTCGTACACGTCCTCGGGGAATTGCAGGCCCTGGGCCTCGAAGCCGGCCTTCCACGAGCCCTCGACCGGCTCGGCGAGGATGTAGTCCTGCAGCACCACGTTGCCGACCACGCTCGCGGCGGTGCCGATCAGGACCAGCTTGTCGACCCGCTGCGGGTGCGACAGGCCAAGCTCCTGGGCGACGAAGCTGCCCATCGAGTGGCCGACGATCGAGGCGCGGGCGATGCCCTTGGCGTCCATGAACGCGATGACGTCGTCGGCCAGGTCGGCCGGCTCGAAGCACTGCGCCGGCGCGGCGGCGCAGTCGGCCGCGGGCGGCATCGACGAGCCGCCGTGGCCGCGCTGGTCGAGGACGTACAGGTGATAATCGTCGTCAAGCTGGTGCAGCGCCAGCGCCGTCGGCAAGAACGAGCGCGAGGTATCGGTGTAGCCGTGGAGGAAGATGACCACGTCGCCGTCGGGGTCGCCGAGCTCGCGGTAGGCCACGTCGATGCCGGTGGACAGCGAGATGGTGTCGTGCTGCACGGGGCTCGAATCGCCGTCCAGCAGGTCTTCGAGGAAACAGGCCGGAGTAGCGACGGCCAGGGCTGCCAACAACGATGAATGACGAATCACGCGACGCATGAGCAGTCCGGTCATAGGCCAGGCGCGGAGCGCTCGCAACGGTGATTGCCCGGAGTGCGATTCAGGTCGATCGTGGCGACATTGTCCGGACAGCTGTGGCAAGCGCGACCCGCACTGCCTCGCGCGTGAACGGCTCCGCGACTGCGGCCACGAACCCCCGGAGCAGCGAACCATCGGAGATAGCGATGGCCACGGCGCTCGGCGGAGCGACCACGTCGCCCTCGAGGATCCAGACGTCGACGCCGGCGTCGGCGGGCGTCGCGGTATCGCTCGCGCGCTCGACGACGAGGCCGAGGTTCCTCAATGTAGCCACCAGTGCGTCGCGGGACGGTGAGCTCGCACCGACGATCCGCGCGTGCAGGCCCGCGAACGGCGAGATCTCGGCGGCCGGCGCCTGCTCGACCAGCGGCAGCTCGAACCAGAACAGCGAGCCCTCGCCCGCCTCGCTGTGATAGCCGATCGAGCCGCCCATCAGCTCGACCAGCCGCTTGCACACGCTGAGCCCGAGGCCGGTGCCGCCGTGCCTGCGCGCGTAGGAGCCGTCGACCTGGGTGAACAGCTGGAACATCCGCTCGCGCGCCTGCTCCGGGATCCCGATCCCGGTGTCCTCGACCTCGACGCGCAGGCGCGCGTCGAACCGCCGCACCCGCACGACCACGTCGCCGCGCGGCGTGAACTTGATGGCGTTGCCGACCAGGTTGAACAGCACCTGGCGCATGCGGCCCTGGTCGCCGACGACCGCGGCCGGCAGCGCCGGGTCGACGACCACCGCGAGATGCAGCCCGCGCGCCCGCGCCTGCGGCACGAACAGCTGCACCACCGACTCGACCAGGCCCGCGGGGTCGAAGGGCGCGGTCGACAGCTCGATGTGCCCGGCCTCGATGCGCGACAGGTCGAGGATGTCCTCGACGATCCGCAGCAGGTCGCGACCGGCGCTGTCGATCGCGTCGGTGTAGCGCTGCAGCTCCGGGTCGCTCACGTCCTCGCGCAGCAGCTCGTTCATGCCGATGACGATGTTGAGCGGCGTGCGCAGCTCGTGGCTCATCGTCGCCAGGAACTCCGACTTGAGCTGCGAGGCGCGCTGGGCCCCGTCGCGGGCGACCTCGGCCTCGTGGTAGGCGGCGCCGAGCTGGCGGCCCATCTCGGCCACCGCGTGGGCGCTGGCGTCGAGCTCGGCGATCACGATCGGCGGCGGCTCGACCACGTACTCGCCGGCGCCGATCCGGCGCACCAGGCCGTCGATGGCGAGCAGCGGCGTGACGACCTCGGCGGAGATCTGGCGCGCACGCCGGGCGATGAACCACAAGAACCCGCAATAGAACGCGATGAGCCCGAAGACCATCCAGCCGCCGATGCGGAACAGACGGTCGCCGAGGCTGTTGGCCTGGGCGTAGATGTCGCGCTCGGGCGCGACGATGAGGAGGGTCCAGCCGGTCTGCGCCGCGGTGCCCCAGGCGACCACGTGCGGGCCCTTGAGGTCGATCGCGGCCACGCCCTGCGGCGCGCCGCGGATCTTCTCGGCCAGCGCGGCCAGGTCGGGGCGCTTGTACACGTTGAAGTCGTCGGGCTTGAAGGTGTCCCGCGTGATGTGCTCGGTGTACGAGTAATCGGTCAGCTCACGCAGGCCCCACTCGGCCTCGCCCGCCGGCGGCAACGCCAGCAGCGTGCCGTCCTTGCCGATCAGCACGCCGTAGCCGCTCCACGGCAGCTGCAGCTCGAGCACCTCGGCGATGATCGTCTTGGTCGTGATGTCGAGCCCGATCACGCCCTCGAGGAAGTCGCCGCGGTACACCGGGGCGATGCACGACACCATCCACCCCTGCCCCGCCGGATCGACGTACGCGTCGGTCCACACCGCCTCGCGCGCCGGGTTGTGCTTGGCGTCCGCCTCGTAATAAAAATTGTACGAGGGGATGTCCATCCGCGGGCCGTACTGGCCGAGGCTGTCGACCGCCGGCAAGATCCGGTTCATCGAGTCGAACGTGTTGAAGTACAGCTGGACGATCAGCGGATTGCTCGCCAGGATGTCGCGCATCACCGGGTCGAGCTGGGTCGTGCGCGCGACCTTGTCGAGCTCGGCCGGGCCTATCGGCGTCGCCGCGCTGTAGTACAGCGAGCTGCCGGGCGCGCCGAGCTCGCTGTAGAACACGCCGTCGGGCGAGGTCTTGTAGGTCGCGCGCTGCTCGGGCGTCAGCGTGTACGGCCGCGTCAGCGCCTCCTGCGTCTGGCGGGCGTAGAGCGTCGCCATCTGCCGCACGCCGGCCAGCTGCCCGTCGATGATCGCGGCCTTGTGGGCGGCGATCCGCGCCAGCTCGGCGTCGGCGATCTCGCGCACCGCCGCCAGGTTCTCGCGCGTGCCGGCGACGTTGGCCAGCAGATAGACCGCGATGAGCGCGATCTCCACGAGCAGCAACGGGAGCAGCGCGACCCGCAGGAAGGCGCGCCAGACGTGCTGACGGAGCAGCAGTGGCGGGCGGACGGTCAAGTGCCCCCTACGTATCACGTTCCGGCGGCGCATGACCGCCCCGCGAGGGCGGGCGCGGCGACCGCCGCCGCAGGCTCGGAGCAGGCCCGATGAACGCACCTGCGCCCGATTCACACCACGGCGGGATCCCTCGCCTGAAGACGGCCCGTGCCCCGATTGCGGGCACCGATCGGCCGCGCAAATGCTGCCAATCGGCCCGGCGCCGCGCCGACCGCGTCCGCATCGGCGGTCGGCGTCATTTCGCGCGCCGCGGCGGCCCCGCGGCGCCCGCCCGCCGCTGTCACCAGATGTCCTTTCGGACATCCCATCCGCCACGCCCGCCGCGCTACCCTGGCGCCCCGGAGGAGACCATGGGCGTCCTGGCGATCTGGCGCTACCCCGTCAAGGCGATGCTGGGCGAGTCGTTGCCCGAGACCCACGTCGATCACGCGGGCTGCGACGGCGATCGCAAGTACGTGGCGGTCGACGTCGACACCGGCGAGACGATCGCCAACAAGCGCGGGCCGACGCACCCGGCCCTGCGCGCCTGCCGGGCGGCGCTGCTCGCCGACCGCGACGCCCTACTGCCGCTGCGCGTGACGCTGCCCGACGGCGAGGTCGTCGAGGGCGCGGACGTCGAGCCCGCGCTGTCGTCGCTGCTCGGCCGCCGCGTGCGCTTGCAGGCCGCCGCCGACGTCCCCGGCCGCTTCGCCGCGCCCGGCCGCCACCAGGACTTCGCCCCGGTCCACGTGCTCACGACCCGGACCCTGGCGCATCTGCGGGCGCTGCAGCCGGAGGTCGAATGGGACCCGCGCCGCTTTCGCCCCAACTTCCTGCTCGACGACGGCGACGAACCGGGCGCCTTCTCGGAGGACGCGCTGCTCGGCCGCGACCTCCGCGGCCCCTCGGGCCTGGCCCTGGCGGTCGGCCTGCCGACCCCGCGCTGCGTCGTGATCACCCGCGCCCACGAGGCGCTGCCCGCCGCTCCGCGGGCGCTGCGGACGATCGCCGAGCACCACGAGTTCGACCTCGGCCCGTTCGGCCGCCACGCCTGCGCCGGCGCCTACGCCGAGACCCGCTCGCCCGGGCGCGTGCGCGTCGGCGAGCTTTTGACCGCGGACGGCGACCCTGGCCCGCCTTCGGCCGCGATCGCGGCCTCGCTGGCGCGCGTGCAGGCGCTGCTGGCCGGCGAGGCGCCGGCTTGAAGGGTGACCTTCGGGACATGCCCCATCGGGCATGACCGAAAGAGCAGCAAGTCCGCCGCCGCGCCGACAGCCGGTGACATGAACTCTACGATGTCCTTCAGGACAAAAAACCGGCGTGGCCGCGCGGCGGGCTCCGCGGGGCGCCCGCATGGCCTGCTCGTTCGGTCCTGTCCCTCGGGACTTTCACCACCGGCACTCCGCTCACGACGCCGAGCACGGCGGGATTCGCATGACATGCATCAAGGGACATGTCCTTACAATAACCCCACCGGGATCTCGCGGCTGGTCGCGCGCGTCTCGGGGTCACGGGCGAGTTCGATTCTCCGCCCTGCCGATGCAATCGGCGAGGCGATACCCGGCCAGGGCCGCGCGGCGCATCGCCACCGCGCGGGCCGCTTGCAGGTAGCGGCGGTCGAGCGCGATCGGGAACGGCGAGGTCGCGCCGGCCGCGAGCGGGGCCAGCAACGCCTCGCGCAGGCGACCGTCGTACACGCTGGTGTCGGCGGCGCGGTAGCTCTCGTCGAGCCACAGATTGACCATCGCCTCGACCCCCGCCGAGCCGTCCGAGGCCGCCAGCTTCGGCTTCAGGCTCCGCCGCGGGACGGCGGCGACGATCCGGCTCTTGGCCGCCCGCTCCGTCTTCGGATCGTCGCCGAGCATGTCGTCCCACACCGCGTGCAGCCGGGTCGGCGTCGCGCCGGCCGGTCCGGGCAGCCGGACGATCAAGGCGTTGCCGCCGAGGTCGCCCTGCGGCAGGTGCCGCGACGAGAACAGCGCCACCGTGTGCAGCGGCTGGTGCGAGTCGCCGACCAGGTGGAGCACCCACGCCAGAGCGACCGCCCGGCGCTCGACCGGCAGGCTGCGATCGTCGAGCTCGCGCAGCGCGTTCGGCAGCGCCTGCTGGACCCCGAGCGGTCGCGTCGCGGGCGGGGCGATCGCCGGCAGCGCGTACGGGTCGATGTGGATCGGCTTGTTGTCGTAGTGCCACGTCGGGTTGTCGTGGCGCTTCACGTCGGCGAGGCGGCGCTCGATCTCGGTCTTCTCCGGGCCGGCCGACAGCGCCGCGATCGCCTCGTTCAGCTGCCTGTTCGCGCCCTTCAGCAGGTCGGGCCAGATCGCCGCGTGCATGAACACCCACTGCTGCCGCTCGGCGTCGTCGGCCGGGCGCGCCGCGATCTCCGGCGGCATGCGGGCCGCGAAGTCCTCGGCGAAGCGCGGGTGACGGACCAGCAGCTCCGACGCGAACACCTGCTGCGCCCGCGTCAGCTCGTCCCAGGCGATGCGGGCGACGATCCGGTGCCCGCTCTCGTTCCACGCCCGCGCCGTCCCCGGAGCCGCGACGATCGCCGCGGCGATCGTCAGTCTCGCTGCCATCCTCACGCGCATGGGCTCCTCCGCGGACCGATCTTACCGCAGTTCGGCGGCGCCATCGACCGCGGAGCGCCCGGCGAGTCGACGCCGGAGTCACCGCCCGCCGCTCACGACGCCAGGCGAGGGAGCGGACCGGCGAGGCGCGCGGCGAGCTCGTCGACCTCGGCCTCGGCGGCGGCGATCGAGGCCCGGAAGCGGCCGTCCTGAAACTCGTCGAAGCCGACGCGGACGAACGTGACATCGGTCAGGCCGATGAAGCCGAGGCAGGTCGTCAGGTGCGGCTCGAGGAAGTTGAGGTGCGCCAGGGCGCCGCCCGGGTTCAAGGCCCCGTCGCCGAGCGAGACGATCACGACCACCGGTCGCGCGCGCAGCAGCGGCTGGTAGGGCTCGGCCGCGGTCGCGTCGAAGCCGAAGGTCCGGCCCACGCGGATCACCTGGTCAAAGTACGCCTTGAGCTGCGCCGGCATCCCGAAGTTGTACATGGGCGCGCCGATCACCACCGCGTCGGCCGCCTCGAGCTCGTCGATCAGCGCGTCGCTGGTTTGCAAGGCCGCGCGCCCGGCCTCGGAGCGCGTCGCGGGGTCGCCGAACGCGGCCGCGATCCACGGCTCGTCGACCGGCGGCGGCGGCTCCAGCCCCACGTCCCTGTGAAGCACCGCGCCGCCGGGCTCGCGCGCGCGCCAGGCCTCGGCGAAGCGACGGGTGAGACGACGGGTGATCGAGCGAGTGACGCGCCCGCTGGCATCGACGACGAGGAGCTTGTGCATGGCGAGGAATGTAGCGACGCCCCTCGCCGCGTGCCTCCTCGCAAATTGTTGAGCTGCTCACCAAAAAGTGAGCGGCTCAGGCGACCCGCGATCGCGTCGCCCCGCGGCGCTCCATATAGGCCGCGCCCCACACCTCGAGCTGGTCCAGCACGCCCGACAGCGTCTTGCCCGACTCGCTCAGCGCGTACTCGACGCGCAGCGGGCTCTCCTCCGCGTGTACGGTGCGGACGACCACGCCGTCGGCCTCGAGCTGGCGCAGCTGCACGGTCAGCGCCTGCGCGGTGATGCCGGCGAGCGCCGCCTGCAGCTGCGAGAAGCGCCGCGGGCCGTCCTTGAGCTCGTAGAAGATCGAGGGCTTCCAGCGCCCGCGGATGACGTCGAGCGCGGCGCGGACGGGACAATCCTCGTGCAGCCGGTCGAACTTCTGCTCGTAATCGGCGAGGGACTTCATCGACGATGACGCTAGCCCGACCTCCTCGGCCCGACAACCATCGACCAGCGTCGCATGGCCGCGGCCCAGGGCCAGCGGCCGGAGCTCCTCGACGAGCCGCAGCGACGGTGTGCGGCGCGGTCGGCTTCGCGCCCGCCAGCGGTCCCTCGCGAGCCGCTCCGCCGAGCGGGTCTTGCGCCGAGCACCGGCGTCGACGGTCGGCGAACGCCTCGCGGGCGCGCCAGGCCGCGACCGCTCGCGCGCTCGACCATCGCGCCCATGCTGCCCGGCATGGGCGACGACACCTGCGCCATCACCTTGAAGGTGAACGGGTCCACGCTGCGCCTTCAGGTCGCGCCCTGGACCACCCTGCTCGACCTGCTGCGCGAGCGCCTCGGCCTCACCGGCAGCAAGAAGGGCTGCGACCACGGCCAGTGCGGCGCCTGCACGGTGCTCGTCGACGGCGTCCGCATCAACAGCTGCCTCAGCCTCGCGGTGATGCGCGACGGCGCCAGCGTCACCACGATCGAGGGCCTGGCCGAGGGCGACGCCCTGCACCCGCTGCAGCAGGCGTTCATCGAGAACGACGCGTTTCAGTGCGGCTACTGCACGCCGGGCCAGATCTGCTCGGCCGTCGGTCTGCTCGCCGAGGGCCACGCGCGCAGCGACGACCAGATCCGCGAGCTCATGAGCGGCAACCTGTGCCGCTGCGGCGCCTACCCCAACATCGTCGCCGCGATCGGCCAGGCCATGCGGCCGCGGAGGGACGCGTGAACCGGTTCGGCTACACCCGCGCGAGCGACGTCGGCGAGGCCGTGCACGCGGCCGCCAATGGCGACGCGGCCCAATTCATCGCCGGCGGGACCAACCTCGTCGACCTCATGAAGGAGCGGATCGCCGCGCCGAGCCGGCTCATCGACATCACCCGCCTGCCGCTGCGCGCCGTGAAGTCATTGCCGGACGGCGGCCTCGAGATCGGCGCGCTCGTCAGCAACAGCGAGGTCGCCTCCCACCCCGAGGTCGTGTCTCGCTATCCGCTGCTGTCACAGGCGATCCTCGCCGGCGCCTCGCCGCAGCTGCGCAACATGGCCAGCACCGGCGGCAACCTGCTGCAGCGCACCCGCTGCTATTACTTCTACGACGCCGCCCTGCCCTGCAACAAGCGCGCGCCCGGCAGCGGCTGTCCGGCGCGCGACGGCGTCAACCGGATCCACGCGATCCTCGGCGCCAGCGAGCATTGCATCGCGGTCCACCCTTCGGACATGTGCGTCGCCCTGGCCGCGCTCGCGGCCACGGTGCACGTCACCGGCCCCGCCGGCGCGCGCGCGATCGAGTTCGCCGAGTTCCACCGCCTGCCCGGCGACGCGCCCGAGCGCGACACCACCTTGCAGCCGGGCGAGCTCGTCACCGCCGTCGCGCTGCCGCGCGAGGGCTTCGCCGCCCACTCGACCTACCTCAAGGTCCGCGATCGTCACTCCTACGCGTTCGCCCTGGTGTCGGTGGCCGTCGGCCTGCGGATGGTCGACGGCACGATCGGCGAGGCCCGCCTCGCGCTCGGCGGCGTCGCGCACAAGCCGTGGCGCGACCCGACGGCCGAGGCGCTGCTGCGCGGCCAGAAGCCCGACGACGCCCTGTTCGCCGCCGTCGGCGAGCACCTCGTGCGCGACGCTCGCGGCTGCGGCCACAACGACTTCAAGATCGCCCTCGTCCGCCGCGCGGTGGTCCGCGCGCTGCAACAGGCGGTCGCCGGAGGGCCACGCGCATGACCACGGGAAAGACCGGCGAGCCACACGATCGCGTCGACGGCCGGGCCAAGGTCACTGGCCAGGCCCGCTACGCCGGCGAGTTCACGGCCCCCGACCTCGTGCACGGCTTCGTCGTCGGCAGCGCGATCGCCCGCGGCAAGATCGTCCGCATCGACGCCGCCGAGGCGCTCGCGCTGCCCGGCGTGCTGCAGGTATACACCCACGAGAACACCCCGCGGCTGGCCTGGCGCGACCGCAGCTGGCGCGACATGGTCGCCCCCGGCGGCTCCCCGCTGCGCCCGCTGCACGACGCCGAGATCCGGTTCAGCGGCCAGCCCGTCGCGCTCGTGATCGCCGAGAGCTTCGAGCTCGCGCGCGAGGCCGCCGGGCTCGTCAAGGTCGACTACGAGGCCGCGCCGCACGAGACTCGCCTCGCCGAGGTCGAGTCCGAGGCGCACGAGCCGGCCCGCGGCAAGAAGGGCTACACCCCGCCCCCGAAGCCGCGCGGGCGCGCCGACGAGGCCCTCGCGGCCGCCCCCGTGCGCGTCGAGGCGACCTACGAGCACCCGCCGCTGCACCACAACCCGATGGAGCCGCACGCCACCACCGTGATCGTCGAGGCCGACGGCAGCCTGACGATCCACGACAAGACCCAGGGCGTGAGCAACAGCCGCGACTACGTGTGCAAGGTGTTCGGCCTGGCGAGCGACCAGGTCCGCGTCGTCACCCCGTTCGTCGGCGGCGGCTTCGGCTCGGGCCTGCGTCCGCAATATCAATTGTTCCTCGCGGTCCTGGCCGCCCGCGAGCTGCGGCGCTCGGTCCGGGTGGTGCTGAGCCGCCAGCAGATGTTCACGATCGGCTACCGGCCGTGGACGCGCCAGCGCGTGGCCCTCGGCGCCGAGCGGGACGGCCGGCTGTGCGCGCTGATCCACGAGGCCGTCGGCAACACCTCGCGCTTCGAGGATTACTGCGAGAACGTGGTGCCCTGGTCCGGCGTGCTCTACGAGTGCCCGAACACGCGGCTCGAGTACGGCGTGGCCGCGCTCGATCTCTACACGCCGATCGACGCCCGCGCGCCCGGGGCCGTCACCGGCCTGTGGGCGCTCGAGTCGGCGATCGACGAGCTGGCCGACGCCCTGGACATCGACCCGCTGGCGCTGCGGCTCAAGAACTACGCCGAGGAGGATCAAGATCACCGGCGCCCGTTCTCGAGCAAGGCCCTGCGCGACTGCTACCGCGAGGGCGCGGCGCGGTTCGGCTGGCACCGGCGCACCCTCGCCGCCCGCTCGATGCGGGAGGGCGCGCTGCAGATCGGCTGGGGCATGGCCACCGGCATCTGGGAGGCGCAGCAGGCCCCCTCGCAGGCCAAGGCGCTGCTGACCGTCGACGGCCGGCTGCACGTCGCCAGCGCCAGCGGCGAGATCGGCCCCGGCACTTACACGATCATGTCGCAGATCGCCGCCGAGCAGCTCGGCTTACCGCTCGCCGCGGTCCGCTTCGAGCTCGGCGACACCGCGTTGCCGCCGGCGATGATCCAGGGCGGCTCGGCCACCGCCTCCTCGGTCGGCTCCGCCGTGCTCGCGGTGTGTCGCGCGCTGCAGCACACCCTCTTGAAGCTGGCGCAGGCCCTGCCCGACTCGCCCTTCGGCGGACGCACGCTCGCGGACGTCGAGTTCGTCGACCGCGGCCTGCGCCTGCGCAGCGGCGTCGCCCCGGCCGTGCCGCTCGCCGCGATCATGCGCCACGCCGGCCTCGGCAGCATCGCCGAGCAGGCCACCGCGATCCCCGACCTCGCCCGCCAATCACGCTACACCAGCAACGCCCACTCCGCGGTGTTCGTCGAAGTCGCCGTCGACGAGGCGCTCGGCACCGTGACGGTGAGACGAGTCGTCAGCGCGGTCGCGGGCGGGCGGATCTTGAACCCCAAGACCGCGCGCAGCCAGATCCTCGGCGGCGTGGTGTGGGGCATCGGCATGGCGCTCGAGGAGCACAGCATGCTCGACCACGGCCTCGGCCGCTTCGTCAATCACAACCTCGGCGAGTACCACGTGCCCGTCCACGCCGACGTGCCCGCGATCGACGTCGTGTTCGTCGAGGAGCGCGACGACGTCGTCAACCCGCTCGGCGTCAAGGGCCTCGGCGAGATCGGGATCGTCGGCGTCGCGGCCGCGATCGCCAACGCCGTGTTTCACGCGACCGGCCGGCGGATCCGCGAGCTCCCGATCACCCTCGACAAGCTGCTGTGATTTTTGGCCGCTCGTCCGACGCCAGCGAACCTCACCCCGGCCGCTCGGCCGTCTCTCGCCGTGCTCCGCGGCTCTCTGCCTGCCGGAGCTCGCGCTCGAGGAAGTAGTTCAGCAGCGTCCGCAGGACCACGATCGCAGCCAGCTGGCCGATCACCGCCAGCGACGGCACCACCGCGGTCTTGAGGATGTCGGCCGCCAGCTCGAACTCCAGCGCCAGCGCCAGCGACTTGCCGAGCTGCAGCCGGATCTCGTCCTGATAGGTGTCGTGCGCCGAGGCGCGGCGCGGCAGGTGCGGTATGAAGCGGGCCAGCGCCCGCAGCACCGCGACCGCGATCACCAGAGCCCCGCACAGCTCGGCGAAGAACGTCATGTACTGGACGACGGACGCCAGCACCATCTCCGTGGCGCACGCGCCCGGGATCGCGTTCTCGCAGGTCTCGCGGGCGGGCGCGACGGCTGCCGGTTCGGCCGCCGCGTGCTCCTCGATGCGCACGGTGAGAGGGCACGCGCACAGCAGCAGCGGAGCGAGACGGAGGAGACGCACCACCGGGGAACCATGATCGACGGCGCCGGCCTGGCGCGGCCGCAGCGTCATCCCGCCCGCGCGCCCGATCGCTGCGCGACGGACCGCCCCGACGAGCCCGCCGGCGCAGTTTGCGGCCCCCCTTCTCGCCTCGGCGAGCGTGCTCGGCCGCGCGACCGACCTCGGGCTTGCGAAGCTCGTGATTGCCGCGCGGCGCGAGCCAACGTGATGGCATCACGACGCGCAGGGAGCCTATTCTCCGCGACCCCTGCCGGCGATCGCCGCCTCCCCGTCGCCGAACGACGGGCGAGTCAATCGCTGTCCGACGAGGAGACGCCTGCACCTCGCCCGCTCTCTCGTCGCTCGAAGCGCGCCGAAGGAGCCCGCGCAATAGCGACGCACCGGCGACCTCCAAGCAGGCCGGCCTCGCGTCATGAGCATCCGGGGATCTCCGCTTCACCGCGACGCCCGGTTCGTGGTGTCTTCGCGCCGGCATGGAACGCCGCCTCAAGTCCCCCCCGAGCAAGCTGGCGAAGCTCGAGCCGGCGATCGCCGCCGTCCTCCCGGGCGGTCTGCCGCGCGACGTCGCCCGCTTCTACGCCAAGAGCGACGGCCTGAAGCTGTCCTGGAACGGCGAAGAGGCCGTCCTCGTCGGCCTCGCCGAGATGTTCGGCGGGCTCAAGAAGGGCTCGTTCCGCGAGCACCGCGTCGTCAAGAAGGCCGACGTGGACGAGCTCGAGTGGGCGGACCTCCCCTTCTACGAGCAGTTCTTCAACGAGCACGGGGATTACTACGACAAGAAGTCGATCGATCAGCTCAACCTCCGCATGCGGCTCAAGCTGCTCGCCAGCGTCGCCGGCGAGTCGAACGAGCTCGCCATCGACTACTTCGCCGACGAGCCGACGATCTACCTCGTGCACCGCGCCGACGCGGCGTACCCGCTGAAGGGCCTCGGCTTCGCCGACTTCGTCGCGTGGTTCTCGAAGTTCGGCACGTGGCGCTGGTACTTCGCCTTCCTCGACAAGAAGGCCGAGGCGAGCCTCAACATCGATCTGCGCGCAGAGCTCGAGCGCGCCTTCGAGGACGTCCCGGCGGAAGAGTGGGCCCCTCTCCTCGCGCGCCTGCCGAAGAAGAAGGCGCCCGGCCCCGTGCGCCCGCAGGTGCAAGCCGCCGCCAGCGAGCAGCCGGTCGTCCGCCCGTCCTTCCCGCCGCTGAAGCAACCGCCCGTGGTCCTCGAGGAGGAGTACCCGCGCCGCGTCGCGTTCAGCCCCGACGGCCAGCGCCTCGCGGTGTGGGGCGCCAACTACGAGCTCTTCGTCTACGACGTGGGCCGACGCGCGCGGCTGTGGAAGCAGAAGCACGCGGCGGCGATGGACCTGTCCCCGGACGGCCAGACCATCGCGGTGCTCGAGCGATCGCGGGAAAGCGAGCCCGCCGATCGGCTCGTCCTGCGCTCGAGCGTGACGGGCAAGCCGCTCCAGCGCGAGCCGTGGCGGCCGGGTCGCACGCTCACGGCTTTGGCCTGCGTGGGCGGCCGGGTCGTCGTCGCCGACGCCGCCGACACCCTGCACGTCCTCGACCTCGCCACGCAACGCGCCTCGAAGACCGTGCCCCGAGTGAAGAACGTGCGCCGGCTCGGCGCCGCCGGCGACCGGTTGCTCGCCCACGTCCAGGCTTACGACGCGGGCAGCATGATGCTCACCGGCCCGTCCGCGGTGAAGCTCTTCGATCTCGAGACGGGCGCCGTCGTCACGAGCTGGACCGGCGCCTCCGCGTTCGCTGCCACCGCGGACGGCGCGCTCGTGGCTCTCGGCTCGCTCGGCAAGCGGACGCTCGTGCGCATCGTCGAGCTCGAGTCCGGTCGCGTCCTCCACGAGCTCCAGGGCGGCGCCATTCACCCGGACGAGACCCCCGACGCCGGCTTCCACCTCGCGTTCTCGCCCGACGGCGCGCGCCTCGTCGTCAGCGAGCGCGTGTACGATCCGGCCAGCAAGACCGTGACGAGCACCGTGAGCCTCCACGACGCGAAGCAGGGCGCGCTCCGCGAGCGCGTCGACCTCGGACGGGACCCCGAGCGCCCGCGCATCACCATCGACGCCGAGGGGCTCGCCCTCTCGGTCGACGGCGTGCTCTGCGTCGCCGCCGACGCCTACGGCCTCCGCCTCTGGCAGGTCTGACGGCCGCGTCGGCGCTCAATCGCGGAGCTCGACCGCCGTCGCCGCGGAGCCGGCACGCTTCAGGAAGGTGCCCGGCGTCAGCCCGACGAGCTCGCGGAAGTCGGTGATGAGGTGCGCCTGGTCGTAGTAGCCCGCGTCCGCGGCGATGCGCGCCCAGTCCCGCGACGTCGCCGCCATCCGCACCGCGCGTCGCAGGCGGACGGTCCGCGCGAAGTCCTTCGGGCCGATGCCGACGCACTCCGTGAAGCTGCGACGAAGATGCCGCGCCGTGACGCCGAGCTGCTCCGCCACGCGCTCCACCCGGGCCTCGCCGCCCTCGAACAAGTGAACCGCGCGACGCGCCAGCCGTGCCGACGACGTCTCGAAGCTGTCGCGCGAGCGCAGCGCGAGCGCGCGGGACACCCGCTCGAGCACCTCCGGCAGGCTCCGCGTCGCCAGCAGCGCATCGCAGAGCTCGCTGCCCGGGCGACCCCAGATGTCTTCCAGCGGCACGACCCGATCCGTCAGCGCGTTCGCTGCCACGCCGAGGAGCGCCGAGGACCAGCCGGGCTTGAACTGCAGGACGATCGCTTGCGCGACACCGCCGCCGTCCTTGAACAGCGCCCGCATGCGCGGGCCGACCACGCACACGTCGCCGCTGCGGCCCTCCTCGAGCACGCGGAACACCATCGTCGTCCTGCCGTCGGGCAGCCGCTCGTAACGCGCGCGTCCGGCACTCGGCACGAGCACGAGCACGTCCTCGAGGAAGCGCGAGAGCGGAGACGTCGCGGCGGGGGCGCTCAGCGGGTGCAGCACCCACCGACTGTCGCGCGCCCGCGGCGATCGTTCAAGCCGGCGCGGTCGTGATCGCTCCGGAAATGTCCGGTCCTTCCAATCGGGCGTCGACGGCCGGAGCTACCAAGGAGGTCGAAGGGAATCCACACCATGACCGATCCCACTCCCGCAGCGCGCCCCACCCAGGTCCTCTCGATCTGCCCCATCGTGCTCCCGGCCCCCGGCCGCCCGGTGGAGCTCCAGCTGCGCGTCTCGGCGCCCGTGACCGGCGACGCGCTCCCCATCCTCCTGCTCTCGCACGGCCACGGCCCCTCCAACTTTCTCTCCTCCCTGAACGGCTACGCGCCCCTCGCCCACTACTTCGCGGCTCACGGCTTCGTCGTGATCCAGCCCACCCACCTCGACTCGAAGACCCTGCCCTTCCGCGGCTCCGATCACCCGGATGCGCCGCTCTTCTGGCGCGCGCGCGCCGAGGACATGAGGCGGATCCTCGACCAGCTCGACACGCTCGAGCGCGCCGCGCCAGCGATCGCCGGGCGCGTGGATCGCAGCAAGGTCGCCGTCCTCGGCCACTCGATGGGCGGGCACACCGCGAGCGTGCTGCTCGGCGCGCGGCACCGAGATCCGCGCGACGGCAGCGAGGTGAGCCTCGCGGAGCCACGGATCCGCGCGGGCGTGCTGCTCGCCGCGCCCGGCCGAGGCGACGCCCTCAGCCAGTACGCGGCCGAGCACTACCCCTTCTTCTCGACCATCGACTTCTCCACGATGACGACGCCCGCGCTCGTCGTCGCCGGCGACAAGGACGGGTCGTCCCACCTGACGACCGCAGGCCCCGCCTGGCACGCGGATCCCTACGTCCTCGCGCCTGGCCCCAAGTCCCTGCTGACCCTGTTCGACGCCGGGCACGGCCTCGGCGGCGTCTCGGGCTACGACGCCGCCGAGACCACCGACGAGAACCCCGACCGCGTCGCCGTCGTCCAGCGCCTCTCGGCGGCCTTCCTCCGCACGCAGCTCTATCCCGGAGACCCCGCGTGGCAGGACGCCCGGAATGCGCTGACCGGCGCCGCCGA
This sequence comes from Nannocystis pusilla, assembly GCF_026626665.1. Taxonomy (GTDB): domain Bacteria; phylum Myxococcota_A; class Polyangia; order Nannocystales; family Nannocystaceae; genus Nannocystis; species Nannocystis pusilla. The sequence goes on along the minus strand of NZ_JAPNKE010000002.1, from coordinate 1,327,866 downwards.
CCCGCTCGGACGGGTCGAATCCAAATGAGCGCAGGGACGGTCGCCTCAATAGTCTTCGCAGACGCCGTTGGCGCACACGCGGATGAGCTGCCAGCCCGAGCTGCAGAGATACGTCTCCGAGCGCGTGTGCGCCTTGTTCCACGTGGTCACGGTCTCGCCCTCGTTGCTGGCGGTGCAGGCCTTGGTGGGCTGGGCCGCGAGCGCGGTGTTGGCGATGACGATGCCGGCTGCGAAGGACAGAATGAATGCAAGCTTCTTCATGGTCGGTTCCTCGTGCCTGATCGATGGATCGGCGTCAGCTCGTGCGCGCCGTGAGCAATGCTCACAGTCGCACCCACGAGCGTATGCGGCGAGTGTACGCGTCGCGAGTCGCCGCGTCGTCGCAACGGTGCGAGGCGCGTTCGCACCGCTGCGACTGTCCCAGCGCGCGCCGCTCACCGCTCGCTGACGACCCGCGCGCGTCGACCTCGCCTCGCCCGCCTCGTCACCGTGGTTGCTCGCCGGACGGCATCCACCGGCCTGCTGCGCCGCGGTGAGCTACCAGCGACTGGGGACCGCCGAGCCGATCGTCGCATGGAGCTCGTGGCGCGCGCACGACCGCAGCCCGCCGGCGACGAGCGCGGCCGCCTCGACGCCCATCGGCGGCACGACGAGCACGTCCGGGAGCCGTTCGCGGAGCTTCAGCACCGTCTCGGCGCCGCCCTCGACCGTGCAGCCGCGGCCGAGGTCGAGCAGCTTCAGGCGGGTCGTCACCGGCGAGGCGAGCAGCGCCGCGAAGTCGTCGCGGGCGAACGCCACGCCCGAGAGCGTGAGGTGCTCGAGCTCGATGTCGTCGCGCTCGAACAGCGCGGCGATCCGGCCGAACGTCGCCAGCTCGGATCTCGCCGTCCATATCGTTCAGCCGGATCCGCGCCGCCACCAGCGACGGCATCACGCTGGTCGCCAGCACCTCCCGCGCGACCGCGGCCGGGAAGGCGCCGTGCTCGAGCCACAGCTCGCGCAATCGCGGCGCACGGAGCGGGACGAGCTGCGAGCCGTCGCCGACGAGAACCAGGCGCTCGAGCGTCTCCAGCGTCGCGGCGAGCCCGGCCGCCGTCCCCAGGTGCGCGTCGATCGAGCGGTCCGAGTAGCCGCCGAAGTCAGGCTGCGCAGCGCCGGCAAGGGTCGCCCGGCCAGGGCCTCGAACCACGGGCGATAGTCGTCCCGCAGCGCATCGGCGGTCATCCAGTGCTCGATCCACAGCTCGCGGGTCGCGTCGAGCTCGGGTCGCGCCAGCAGCGACGGCAAGTCGACCTCGTCGGCGAAGGTGCAATTGAGGTGCATCTCCCGCCAGCCGTCCTGCTCGTCGATGATCTCGGACCACGAATGGTCGGTGTCTGTCGTCATGGCGCCCCTCGGTCCAGACGATACCCGGCGACCCCCAGCCGCGACATCGAGAGCTCACCGAGGTCCGCTCGGCGCCTCCGCCTCTGCCGGGCTCACTCCTCGAGCTTGAAGAGCTGCCAGACCGGCACCCCGACGTGGCCCATGTCGCCGATCGTGATCCGCGTCGCTCGCACGTAGCCCGACTTCAGGCCGTCGCAGAAAGCGCCGCCAGGGATGACCTCGTAGACGTTGTTCGCGACGTAGCCGTAGCCGAAGCCCATCCCGCTGCCGCTCGCGAACTTCTCGATCGTGCACACCAAATCTTGCAGGGCCTGGTCCGAATACAACTCGAGCTCGGCGAACGCGACGTACTCCCCCGCCAGCGCCGCGCCTTCGGCCAGGCACGGCGCCTCGATCGGCGCGGTGGCCACGTCGAGCTCGAGGTCGAACGCCCCATCTCTGTGCTGGTACACGATCGCCGGCGAGTCCGGCAGACCGGTCAGCAGATAGCGCTGCCCCTCCTCGACGCGGAGCGCGACGCCGCCGCTGAGGTTGAGGATCTCGTGGCTGCCCGTGAAGGTCGCGATGCAGTAGCCCTCGAGCTCGACGCTGACCTGTCCGTTGTTGCTGTCGGCTCCACCCTCGCCGCCTTCGCAGGCCGCGAGCGCGAGGGCACATACGAGCGTTTTGAGTCCACGCATGGGGTCTCTCCTCGGAGGGACCCTCAGAGTGCACCGCCCGCGCGACACGGCTGAAGGTCCACGGGTGCGGGTCCTCGCGGCGCGGGCGACCGCGCCACCGGACTCGACCGTTGCCCGCGGCGTCAGAGCTTGATCGCCCACAGCTTGGCGCTGGCTTTCGGCAGGAACAGCACCACACCCCAGTCGTCGATGTAGGTCAGGTCGTACGACAGCGCGGGCGCGGGCATCGTCGAGACCGGGCGCTGGTCTCGCTCGGCCGTCAGCACATACGGATCCTCCTGCGTGCCGGTGCCGCTCGCGGGCTCGAGATCGAGGCGGAAGAACGCGTCGCGGTCGGCGTCGACGCTGTAGTTCCAGAGGTTCAGCCGGGTCCCGTCGTAGAAGACGGGCACGCTCTCCTGCGTCGGCGCGCCGTCGGGCCAGCTCGGCAGATCGCCGGTGAGCGTCAGGTGTTCGACCGCGAGCGTCGCCTTGTCGATGCGCCAGCCGCGAGTCGAGGTCTTCACGTCGTCGGCGACCGTCGGCGTGAACAGATACACGTGCGGGCCGCCGACCACGATCGACGAGCTGCCGTTCACGTCCCACGGGGCGTTCACCACCTCTTCGATCGTGTGCGTCCTCGGTTCGATCACCAGCACGCGCGTGCGCCAGTTCAGGCCGGCGTCGCCGGAGACGAGGGTCGTCCACGCCTTGCCCGTCTCCGGATCGTTGGCGGTGTGCGTGCCCGACTGCAGCACCGCCTCGCCGTAGTTCGGGTCGAACTTGACGAGCTGCGGTCCGTACGTGTCCTTGTCGAGGTAGGTCCACGTCCCGTTCACCACGTCCGCGTCGCGCACGGGGCCGTAGTGGAGGACCAGCTTGCCGTCGACGAAGCTCATCGCCGAATAGGTGTGACTCGCCTGGGCCGCGGCGAACGGCGCCGCGAAGGGCGTATCGGCGGGGTCCGTCAGCGTCTCCGCGGACTGGAAGAACCCGTTCGACGCGCCGGACGGATAGACGATGGGCGAGTTCGGCGCGACATAAGCAGGCGGATACGCGGAGGGCGGCGTCGGCGGCACCGCGATGCTGTACTTCAGGGTCTTTGCATCGAGCTTGAAGACGGCGTTGATGCTGCTGTCCGAGTGGCCGCCGCCGAACATGTAGAACGCCTTGCCCGCGTGATCGAAGATCGGGTTGCAGTACGCGTCGCGCACCGCGCCGACGGGCGACGAGCCGAGGTAGCCGGTCGCGGGCTCGAGGTTCGCCGCGGCCCACGGCTCGAACGGCTCGGAAGCCGTGAGCTCGAACCAGCCGCCGCCCTCGGGCACCTCCGAGACCCAGTCGGGCGCGGAGTCTTCGCCCGTCGTGGTGGGCGAGGACGTGCTCGAGTCGCTCGTGCTCGTGCTCGTGCTCGTGCTCGTGCCGTCGCTCGTCGTGGTGGGCGAAGACGAGATCGAGCTGCTCGAGCTCGTGTCGCCTCCTCCCGTCGTCGAGGACGCCGTCGTGCCGCCTCCGCCCGTCTCGGTGCTCGTGCCTGCCTCGCTGCCGCATGCGGCGAGCAGCGCAACGGCCCATACCATCCCCATCCCCAGCAAATGTCTCATCGGTCTTCGCTCTCCAGCAGCGGCGGGACTTATACCCGATCCCGTCGACGACTCGAGCCACGTCGAAATGGAAGCAAGCGCCCCGCGCGATGTCGCGAGGGGCTGCAACGCTCCCCCAAGCATCACGCGCAGCGTGCGCGACACACTCGAGGGACCCGCGGTGCATGCAATGCTGTCCCCCCATTGCCCCGGGCGACTATCAGCAACAGCGAGTATCACCCGCCGATCCTTTGCCCCGCCGCGCCCCGGGTCCGTGATAGGCTCCCGCGCATGCGCAGCCTACTTATGCTCCTCGCCAACGCCAGCGCCCTGGCCCTCGCGTGTGGTCCTTCGACCTCGACCAGCGAATCCACCACCGACGGCGGCACCCAGACCACCACCGACGGCACCACCGATCCCGGCGAGACCACGACCACCACCACCCTCACCCCGACCTCCACGACCACGCTCGACGAGCCGACCACGACGTCCACCACGACCGTCGATCCGCCGCTGCCCGCGTGCGACGTCCAGGTCTTCCCGGGCGACCACGCCGCCGCCGTCTGTCCCTCCGGCCCGTGCCCGATCTCCGGCGACGTCGAGCTTCGCTGCGGCGACTCCGAATTCGGCAGCCCTGGCGTCCGCGTCGCTCCCACGCCCGACGTCACCTGGGTCGCCACCTCGAGCAGCTCCGACAGCATGCTCTTCCGTGTCACGACCGACTCGGCCCAGCGAGTCACGCTGCCTGCTCGCTTCGCGCGGAGCACGATTCACCTCGCCGCCGGCCCCGGCGGCGACCTGCACGTCGCGGCCGAGGTCCAGGGCATGCTCGACCCCGGCGACGCCGACATCGCCTACGTCGCCGAGGCTCGAGATTGGGCCGAGGAGACCGCCCACGTGGGCATCGCCGGCGAGCCGCTGGCCGGGTTCCAGGTCCTCCCCGACGGCCGGCCGCACATCTGGCACTTCGGCGAGGGGCCCGAGGATTTCCGCGAGCTCGTCCGCGACGACCAGGGCGCGTGGACCAGCACGTCCGTCGCCTTCCCGACCGGCGGCTATGGCACGCCCAAGTTCGGGCGCGACGCGCAGGGGCGCCTCCTCGCCGCCGACATGCGCAAGGAAGACACCCTGTACTGGCTCGACGTCGAGGTCGACGGCGCCCTGCAGCGCCTCGGCAAGAACTTCAACTCGTCGAGCGGGCAGCACTACTTCCTCGTCCCGAGCGCGCAGCCGACCCCGCCGGTCGGGGCTCCGTTCGCCGCGCTCATCCAGGACGACGCGCTCCTCGAGGTCGCCTGGCCGATCGACGACGAGACCAGCGCCGCCGCCCAGATCCCCGGCTTCGGTCTGCTCGAGAGCATGTGCGAAGGTTCGGTGTCGCCCGACGACGACGACAATTGCCCGGCGTCGTGCATCGCCACGGCCACCGGCTTCGAGGACCACACCGCCACGCTCGCCCGCACGCCGGACGGCCTCGCCTGGGCCGTCGTGGTCACCACCCAGCTCGACACCACCTACGAGTACACGCTCGAATGTGAGGAGCGCTTCGGCTGCTTCTGCCAGCCCTCGGTGGTCAGCGACGCCACCGCCTCGACGCTGCACGTGTTCCGCGTGACCATGGACGGCGCCGACCCGGTCGAGGTCCTCACGCTGCCCATCCCCCGGCTGGCGACGTCCGACGCCTGGTCGGAGTTCGGCGACACCCTCGTCGCCACGCACGCGCAGGCGTATGGCGACTCGCTGGCGGTCGGCCTGCGCCTGCACGGCGCCCTCCCGGGCGAGATCGTCGTCCGCGCCCTCCGCATCGAGCTCGACGCCCTCGCGCCTTGAGGCGCGCGGGACCTCCACGCGTCACGCGGCAGAGGCCCCGGCTCAGCGAGGGCGCGGCCTCAGCAGGCCACCTCCCACAGGTGGCCGTCGGCGTCGTGGAAATAGACGCGGCCTTCACCGCCGAGGAGGTCGTCGGTCCTGTGATTGCGGGTGTCGTCGTGATCGTTGCCGAACGCGACCCCCCCGCGCGCAGGCGGTCGACGATCGCCCCGAAGCGAGCGGCGTCGACGCGGAAGGCGACGTGCGAGAAGCGCGGCTCGCTCGCCGGCGAGAACAGGACGAACACGCCGTGGTCGAGGTCGATGCGGCGCATGTCGTCGTCCTCGCCCTCGGGCACCGGTTGCGCGAGGCCGAGGAGGTCGGCCAAAAATCGCGCCGAGGCGGCGACGTCGCGCGCCTCGACGGCCAGGTGATCGAGCTGAATCATCGCGGTTCTCCTCCGGACGGGTCGGCGTCGAGCTCGGTCAGGGCTCGTTCGAGCGCCGCGACGAGCCGCTGCTGCGCGGCGGGCGACAGGGCCGCCGCGCCGGCCGAGAACTCCTGCGAGCGGACCGCCTGCAGCTCGCGGAGGAACCGCCGGGCCTTCGGCGTGACCGCGATCGTCTTGCGGCGGCGATCGGCCGGGTCTTCGATGCGCCGGAGCATGCCGAGCCGCGCCAGCCGCTCGAGCATCTGGCTGATCGAGGGCAGCGACAGGTTCATCGTCGCCGCCAGGCTAGTGGGGGTGCTGCCGGGTCGGGTCAGCGCGTGGTGCATGAGGATCGCCTGGTCGACGGTGACCGACGACTGGGTCAGGAACGCCAGCGCGCGCCCGCGGGGATGGGCGACCCGGTTCATGAACGCCTCGAGCACCTCTCCCAGGCGGGCGTTGACCGGATCGTCGGGGCTGCGGCTCATGGTTTGCTTCGCCACATGGTTCATCCGCATGAACCATTTGTCAAGGCGAAGGAATCGCGACGACGCCGGGCCCCTGCGCGCCGGCGGCCGCGACCGCCGGGCCGACGGACTCAGCGCATTTCCACCGCGACGCCGCGGACGAACAGGGCGGCGAGGACCGCCGCGTTGTCCCCGAACGTCAGCACGGCCGGGTTCGTCCCCTCGGCGAACGCCGTGCGCAACAGGGCGAACGAGCCGAGCGCGGGCATGTCGAGCAGGGGCCGCAGATCGAGCGTCTGGGGGTCGCCGAGGAGACGGAGCGTGGCCAGCTCCGGCAGCGCGCGCAGCCAGGCGAGGTCGGCGACGTTCTCGGCGTGCACCAGCTCCAGCGTCCGCAGCCCGCGCACCGCGGCCAGCGGGGACAGGTCGAGAGGCACGCGGCAGTCCAGCGACGCCGCGGTCAGGCGGGCGCAACGCGCCACGACCGCGAGGTCGACCTGGCGGTGCACCGCGACGAACAGCTCCGCGAGCGCGGGCAAGCGATCGAGGCCGGACAGGTCGGTGACGTCGAACTCGTCGCTCTCGCCATCGAAATGCGGCCAGATCACGAACACCAGGTCCGCAGTCGGGTCCGTGGGCAAGCGCGTCACCTTCGCCAGCATCGCCGCGTCGACCGGCGTGTCGTCGATGTACGCCGCGATGTCCTCGTTGAATCGCTGGCCGTCCGCCGACCACGCGTCGTAGGGCTCGCCGCGCACCGCCGGGTACGCCGCCTCGGCGGTGATCGGCTCGACCTCACCGGCGTCGATCAATTGCTGCAATACCATGAGGCGCACGATCCGGTCGGGCATCCATTCGCGGAGCACGTTCGTCCCGGCGCGCGGGCCCGACTCGGACGGGGTCGTCATCGCCGCGATATACCACGGCGACCGGACCGCGCCGTGCGGGGCCTAGCCCGCGCGCGAGTACGACTTGCCGAGTTGCCGCAGAGCGTATTCGACGCCGGCCTGGAGCGTCCCGCAGGTCACGATGCCCGTCAGCGGATCGCCGAAAGCCATCAGGTCCCGGGCGACCTCGGGGCGCACGCCGCTCAGGATCGGGAGCACGCCGAGCAGCCGCAGCGCCTGGGCGGTGCTGGTGAGGAGCGCGGCGGCGCGGACATCGAGCGAAGGGACGCCGGTGATGTCGATGATCGTGACTCGCGCGGCCGACGACCCCTGCAGCGCCACCTCGAGGATCCGCGCGCGGCGGGTCTCGTCGAGCGTGCCGATCAGGGGCATGACCAGGATGTCGTCGGTGATCGGGATCAGCGGCGCGCTCCGCTCGGCCAGCGCGGCCTGCAGGCGATCGACGATCACCATGTTCTCCAGCAACAGCGCCGCGTTACGCGAGAGGATCTGGTAGATCCGCTGCTCACGTGGGCCGAGCGGCACCTCGCAGCTCCACTGGATCGAGAACACGCCGACGACGCGGCTGCGCAGGGTCAGCGCGATCAGCAGCGCCGCCTTGATGCCGGCGGCCGCCCAGCGGTCGCGCAGGGCCTGATCGATGCGCGGGTCGGTCGCGGCAGCTCCGACGAGCACCGGCACGCCCGGCTGCTCGAGCCAGACTTGCGAGAACGGCATGTCACGGAGGCGGTAGCGGTCGCCGACGTGGGACCGCGCCGGCCGCACCGCCGCAGGCCGGACCACCGCCACCGAGAGCCACTCCGGCTCGTCGTCGGCGTCGTGGTCGACGGTGCAGAGCACGATCTCGGCCTCGTCGCGCCGCGGCGCCGGCAGGAGGAATGCCTGCAGGGTGGCCTCGCGGGCCGTCGCCGCGTTCAACTGCTCGGTCACTGCCAGGAGGACGGACCAATCATCCGCCAGCGCCGTCACCGACGCGTCCTCGGGGCCACTCGAAGGCTCGTCCATGCCGGGGCCAGGATACCCCATCGACAGAAAATGTTTTCCTGAATGCGCCCCGAGGCACGACGCGCTCATCGGCCCCTGCAGGCGCCCGCGAGCGGAAGGAGGTCGATATCGTTCCCGCAGCGCCGGCAGACGTCGCCTGCGTCCGCGCGAAGAACCCATTGCGCACACAGCGCCTCGAGCGCGGGCGTCGACTGCGCTGACCCGTCAGCCAGCGCGGGACTTCGGCGTGTTCTCGCATGCGGAGGGCGCTGCGCTCGCGGAGTCATTCCACTCCTCGCTCGGCCTGATGCTCGCCGGCTCGCTGCTGGTGATGTTCGTGCTCGGCGAAGCGGCAGTCGCGGAGCGACATTGGTTATTGGGCATCTTCGCGGCCATCGCTGCGATCGGCGCGGCCTCTCTGGCGAAACTCGGGCTGCGGCTCGCCCGGCGACGAACACCGGCGCCGCTCGAGTCGAGCGCCGGCGCGGCTGCCTTCGTGACCGAAACGAGTCGATCGATCGGCGCGCGCTCGCGACGGAATCGTCGTGATCGGCCCCGACGTCGCAGCATTCGTACCGGCGATCCGGTGGCGCCGACTTGGCGTCCCCGTCGCGAGACGATCACGCCGTCGTGACGAGGTGCCGCCGGGCCGTGACGGACATGTCACCGCATTCATGCCCGAGAGTCCCTAGGATGCGGCGCGGGCCTGTCCGGCCCGATGGTCGCGGCATCCCATGCATCACACTCGCTGCATTCCTGTTCTGTCCCTCGTTGCGAGCGGCGCGCTCGCGTTCATGTCACACGGCTGCGAAGACGGCGGCGACGATGCCGTGTTCGCGCGCGTCGGCGGGCCGGTGAGCGTCAGCTTCCAGGACGGCCAGGCGCCGACCAGCAGCTACGCCGGCACTCGCGACACCATGCTCGACGGCGACTCGCCCACCGCCAAGAACGACGCGGACACCAGCCTCTCGGTCGAGGCGGACACCGAGGTCCTGGCGCTGCTGTCGTGGGACCTGAGCGCCGCGATCCCGACCACCGCGGTCGTCGAGTCGGTGAGCATCACCCTCGAGATCTCCGACAAGAGCCCGGAGACCTTCTCGCTGTACGAGGCCAGGCGCGCGTGGAACGAGGCCAACGCGACCTGGAAGGCGTGGAACACCGGCAGCAGCTGGCAGACGGCGGGCGGCTACGGCGTGAACGACCGCGGGACCGTCGCGCTCGCCTCGTTCTCCGCGGCCGACACCGGCCCCGTCACGTTCTCGCTCAACGCCGCCGGGGTCGCGCTCGTGCAGCAGTGGGTGGCCAGCCCGGGCAGCAACCGCGGCTTCTTCCTCGACGGCGCGGGTACCAGCAATCGGCTCGAGTTCCGCGCCAGCGAGTACGGCACCAAGGCCAAGCGGCCCAAGCTGAGCGTGACCTGGCACGAGGCCGACGAGGGCGGCACCACCGGTGACGGCGGCGGCGAGGTCGTGCTCGACCCGACGCCCGGCAACTACAAGCAGAGCTGCGACGGTTCGTTCGGCGTCGCCCTCGACGGCGCCTACTTCCTCGACGGCAACGACGAGAACCAGGGCCTGCGAGTCTACCGGCGCGGTGCCGACGCCAACGCCGCCAAGACCATCGACGTGTCGGCCAGCATCGGCCTGTCGAGCTCCGACGAGGCCGACCTCGAGGACGCGGCGCGGATCGGCGACCGGATCTACGTCGTCAGCTCGCACGGGCGCGACAAGAGCGGCAACCTCGAGCGCATGCGCTACCGCTTCTTCGCCGTCGACGTCGCCGGGACCGCGCCGAACGTGTCGCTGACGGGCGCAGGCTACACCTCGAAGCTGCTCGACGACATGGTCAAGAGCAGCAACTGGCTGACGCCGAACGCGAGCGTGATCGCGACGCTCGCCACCGCGGCCAACCTGAGCAAGGCCACCGACGCCAACCTCGCGCCCAAGGTGAACGGCGCCAACATCGAGGGCCTCGCCTGGCTGCCGACGGCGCAGCGCCCCAAGCCATTGGTGCTCGGCTTCCGCAACCCGCTGCAAGGCACCGACGCGATCCTGGTCACCCTGCTCAACGCCGACGCGGTGCTCGGCGGCGCCGTCGCGCAGTTCGGCGAGGCGATCCTGCTCGACCTCGGCGGCCTGCGCGTGCGCGGGATGGCGTGGTCGCCGGTGCACGCGGCGATGTTGATCCTCGGCGGACCGAAGGACGGCGCCGCCGGGCCGTACCGCCTCTACAAGTGGAGCGGCGTCGCCGGCCAGGCGCCGGTGCTGGTCCAGAACATCACCTCGTTCCCGAGCGACTCGGGGCCGGAGAGCATCGTCGTGTACCCCGACACCCACGACGTGCAGATCGTCTTCGACCAGGGCGAACACCTGATCGACGGCACGATCTGCAAGGACAGGTCGCTGTCCAGTCAGTTCTTCAGCGACGTCATCGTCCACGTCCCGTGAGTCGCCGCCGGCGAGGCGCCCCAGGCCGACGCCTCGCCGAAGCTCTACTCATTGACGTCCGACGAGACCCTGTCGTCGGTGCGGTCGCCCCTGGCCGCGTCCTGCTTGTCGTCGGCCTTGTCGAACAGCGCGCCGGTTGCGCTCGGATGTCGCCTCTTTCGCGGCAGTTACCGGGCTCAGGCTCGCTATGTCCGACCGAGCGACTGCGGACCCAGTCCTATGAACAATGATGGCTTCGATGCACGGAGCGCGCCGCCATGAATCGACGGGGCCCTGATCCTGCGCCGGCGAACTCGCGAATCGATCGAGGCGCGCGCCGGACCGCGCGGATGATCGCCGTACTCGACGCGCGTGGCGGTGCTCCGTTCACAGCGAGTTCAGCCCCGTTCTCGAGGTCGCGCAGCCGCGAGCTCCAATCGGCCCGCGCTTCGCCGACCGGACGGGTCGGACGCGCGCCCGCCCCACACGCTGCGCCCCTCACCGGGCTCTCCGTCGCGGTCCCGATCGTTTGCGCCGGCACAGGCGTCCCGCCGAAGAGCACGCACGTTCCGGCTCGCCTGCCGGCCGAGCCCGGCACCCGTTCCACGCGCGGCCCCGGCTCCCCGCGCCATGCGCCGGGAGATCGACCCGAGGCTATACTCCCGGCATGAACTTGAACCTCGCTTCTCGACTGCTCTCTGCGGCTGCCTTCGCCGCGCTGCTCTCCCTCGCGTGCGGCCCGAACAAGGGCGGCAGCGACACCGGCGACACCGGCGATTCGACGGGCACCTCGACCGACGCGCCGGAGTGCACCCCCGGCGACACGAAATTCGGCGAGGGCGACTGCTCGGCCTGCGAATGCTCGGCCGAGGGCACCTGGCAGTGCAACCGCTGCAATCCGACCACCGGCTCCGACGTGACGAACGGCGGGTCGACGAGCGCCGATTCGACGAGCGCCGATGTCACGAGCGCCGATGCCACGAGCGTCGGGTCGACCGATGTGGACACCGGCTCCACGACCACCGGCGACGGCTCCACGACCACCGGCGACACCGGTGGCCAGGCTCTGCCGAACTGCACCGACCTCGGCGAGGGCGACATGTTCGCCATCGACGCGGCGAAGGTCGTCGGCGACGAGCTCGTGCTCGACGTCGGCTACAGCGGCGGGTGCACGATGCATGAATTCACCCTGTGCTTCGCCGGGATCGTGCTCGACACCGACATCCTGCTGGTCCGCGTCCACCACGACGCCATGGGCGACGCATGCGAGGCGTTCATCACGGAGCAGCGCATCGTCGTTCTGACGCCCCTGCAGCAGTTCGCGCCCTCGCCGGTCAACTTCGAGCTCGACGGCTGGCCGGGGCTGCTGCAGTACGTCTATTGAGGACCGGCCTCGCTCGATATTCGCGGTGCGCGACTCGATGCGAACGCCTTTGCTCTGAAGCGCCGCCGCATCCGGGCCTCCATCCGTCAGCCGGCGGCGACGACCGCCACGCGTCGACGGAGTCACGGCAGCTGCGGCGGCTGTCGCCGATCGACGGCGTGCGTCGGCGAGACCGACAGGAGGAGGACCCATCCGCGTCGGCGAGCCGAAGATCCGCCCGGGCCAGCAGGGCCCCGCCGGACGGCGCGCCCCGCCTCGATCGAGCAGAACGGCGTCCGCACGGAGGTCCGCCGGTGGCTGCCATGCCGGCGCGCCTGTCCGGTCTGGTACAGTGCGAGCCGCTGTCCGAGAGACAGGAGGATGACATGCCCCACCGCTGCCCCACGTGCCAGGAGCGCGAGCTCGACACCCTGGCCACCCTACCCTATGTCCGCGGGTTTCTCATCGCATATCAGATCGGCACCAAGAAGTTCATCGGCTGCCGTCCTTGCGTGCGCAAGTCGATCTTCAAGGAGGTCGGCCTGTCCGCCGTGGTCGGATGGTTCAGCATCACCGCGCTGATCATCAACCCCTTCTTGCTGGTCTACGGGGTCTTCCGCGGCGCCGTCCTGAGCCCCGATCCGGCGGCCGTCCGCAAGGCGCTCGCGGAGGCCGGGCTCCCGCCCGACGACGCCGGGGTGGACATCGTGCACATCGCATACGGCCTCGCCGCGGCGATGATCGCCGCCGACGGCAAGATCGAGCGCGACGAGGTGAGCGCGGCGATCCGGATCGGCGCCACCCTGTTCGAAGGCTTCGAGGCCGACGCCCTGCTGCGCCTGCTGCAGCGGCCGAAGGACCTCCCGGACCCGGTCGGCCTCGCCGGCGTTCTCGCGCAGGTCCTGGACGAGCCGCAAAAGCTCGCCGTCTACCGCTACCTCGAGGCCATCGCCGGCGCCGACGGCGAGGTCTCTGCCGACGAAGCCGCGCTGCTGCAGTGCGTACATTCCCGCCTCGCCCTCGACCCCCAGCTCGTCGCCGCCTGAATACCCGCAGACCTGGCGTCGCATCGACGCCAGGTCCGCGGGCCGCACGCTCGACGAGTGCGGCCCTTACGGCCTGCGCGGCAGATCGATGTGAAAGGTCGTCCCCTCGCCCGCGGCCGATTGCACGGTCACGCCACCGCCGTGCGCGTCGACGATCTCGCGGACGATGAACAGCCCGAGGCCGATGCTGCGCTCGCGATCGAGGCGCTGCTCGCCGCGGCGAAACGGCTGGAACAGCGAAGAGATCGACTCCGGCGGGATGGGCGGGCCGTCGTTGTGCACGAGCACGCGCACACGCGCCCCGCGGCCGACGCTGCGGACGGTGACCGGCGTACCTGCGAGCCCGTAGCTGAGCGCGTTGCGGACGAGGTTGCCGACCGCCTGGGCGAGCCGATCGGGATCCCAGCGCCCTTCGCCGTCGCCCTCCGGCTGGTGAACGATGACGCGGTCGGGGTGGTTGAGCGCCATCTCGTCGACGACCTGCCGGCAGACCTCGTGGATCTCGACCGGCTGCGGATCGATCGGGAGCCGTCCGCTCGCGCGCACCTGGGTGAAGTCGAGCAGGTCGCGGATCAATCGCGCCGCCCGCTCACCGCTGCGGACGATCCGCTGCACGACGTCGGCGAGCGGCGAGTCGGGCGACAGGCTCTCGGCCATCAACGTGGCCCCGTACAGCATCGCCGACAGCGGGTTGCGCAGGTCGTGGCTGACGATCCCGATCAGCTGTTGCTCGAACTCCGCCTGCCGCCGCTGCTCGGTGACGTCGCGCGCCGTGGCGACCAGCCGCTCCGGCTTGCCGCTCGCGTCGAGCACCGGCGAGACGATGATGTCCCACCACACCGGCGCGCCGTCGAGCTTCGGTCCGGGCCCCACGACCCGACCGACCTTGCCGTCTCGCGCCGTGGCGAGCGCCTCGGCGACCTCCTGGCGATGCGCGCTGCTCCACAGCTCGACCCAGGGGCGGCCGCGGAGCTGGCCGGGCTCGACGACGCCGAGCATGCGCAGTCCCCGGGGCTCACCGACAGCATGCGCCCCTCGAGGTCGAGCACGACGATGCCGTCCTGGCTCGACTCGAGGATCCGCCGGCTGAACTCCTCGCTCGCGCGCAGGGCCTCCTGCGCCGCGCGGGTCGCCAGCTCCGAGGCGCGCAGGCGGAGCGCGTGGCGGACGCTCTGCCCGAGCCGCTGAGGCGTCAGCGCGCCCTTGGCGATGTAGTCGACCGCCCCGTTCTTCATCAGCTCGACCGCCAGCGCGGTGTCCTCGTGCCCGGTGAGCACGATCGCCGGCATGAACACGTCGAGCTCCCGCAGCCCGCGGAGCACCACCAGCCCGTCGTGCCGCGGGAATTGATAGTCGAGCACCACGACCTCGACCGGCGACCGACGCAGGCGGGCGAGCGCGGCGATCGGGTCGTCCTCCTCGACCAGGGTGACCTCGAGGCCGGACTTGGCGAAGGCGCGACGGACCAGCTCGCGGTCGAGCTCGTCGTCGTCGATCACCAGCACGCGCACCGGCTCACCGGGGCGCGGGCTCGAAACGTTCTCCTGCTCGGGGGAGGCGGGGTCACGGCATCTCGACCAGGGTCCAGTACTTGTTGAGCGTCGCCATCACGTCGATGAAGTTGCCGAACGTGACCGGCTTGAGCAGGTAGCCGGCGACGTTGAGCTTGAACGCGTCGATCTTGTCGCGCTCCTCGTTCGAGGTCGTCAGCACGACGACCGACGTGGTCTGCAGCGCCGCGTCGGCGCGGAGGGCCCGCAGGAACTCGATGCCGTTCATCTTCGGCATGTTGATGTCGAGCAGCACCAGCCGGCGCGGTCCCAGCGAGCCGTCGCGCAGCTTCTCGAGCGCCTCGATCCCGTTGTTGGCGACGTGGATCGGGTTGGTCAGCCGGTTGCGCTGGAAGGCGCGCTTGACCGTCAGGACGTCGACCTCGTCGTCATCGACCAGAAGGATGTGCAGCTCGCGGGTATCCATCGGGGCTCGTGTTCGGGGCGGTCGCGGAGGAGGCTGGAAGGTCAGCTTCGGCGCGACCGACAAAGCAAGGCGCGCCGCGACCGCTCTCAGCCGGGGCGCTTGGGCCAGCGCACGACGAACGTCGCGCCCGCGCCGGCTTGCGACTCGAGGGCGACGCTGCCTCCGCGGCTCTCGACGATCTTCTTGACCACCGACAGCCCGATGCCCGCGCCCTCGAACTTGTCGCGCGACTCGAGCGTCTGGAACAGGCCCCAAATCCTTTCGTGGAATTCAGGCGCATTCCCGGCCCATCATCACGGAACGAGAATTCGTACGACTGGCCCGCGTCGCGCCACGAGACTGCGATGTGGACATCGTCGCGGCGCGCGTGCTTCAGGGCGTTGCTGATCAGGTTCTGGAACACCTGCTGGAGCGGGACGCGCTCGGCGGTCAACATCGGCATGCCGGGGGCGATCGTGATCCGGGCGGACGGCGGCGGGCTCAACAGTTCGACCACCTCGGCCAGCAACTGTCCGGTGTCGACGGTGACCGCGTCGACGCGCATGCGGCCGGCGCGCGAGTAATGGAGGATCCCGTCGATCAGCGTCTCGAGCCGGAGCACGCGCCTGCGCAGCAGGTGCATGTGCCGCTGCGACTCCTCGTCGATCTTGTCGGCGAGCGCCTCCTCGATCCACTGCGACAGGCTGGCGATCCCCCGCAGCGGCGCCTTGAGGTCGTGCGAGGCGACGTAGGCGAACTGGTCGAGCTCCTTGTTCGACAGCGCCAGCTCCTCGGAGAGCCGCTCGACGCGATGACGCGCGAGCACCTGCTCGGTGACCTCGAAGGCGACGACCATGGCCCCGGTGACCGCGTCGCTCGGGTCGCGGATCGGCTGCGCGACGTAGTTGAAGTAAGCGTCCCGGATGACGCCGTGGCGCATGACCGGGATGTTGAGCTCGAACACGTGGACGGGTCGACCGGTCGCCATCACGGTGTCGAGCGACGTGATCATGGCGTGCTCGCCGATCTCCGGGAACGCCTCGCGCACGGTCTGGCCGACCAGCTCCGGGCGCCCGAGCATCTCGCAGTACGGCGGGTTGGCGACCACGTAGCGGTGCTCCCGACCGACGAACACGGCGATCGGCACCGGCGCCTGCATGAACAGGTCGTACAGCTTCTCGCGCTCGCGCTCCGCGGCGGCGCGCAGGCGGGCGATCTGCAGGTGAGTGGCGACGCGGGCGACCAGCTCGCGCGCGGAGAACGGCTTGACGAGGTAGTCGTCGGCGCCGGCCTCGAGGCCCTCGACGCGCGACTCCTCGCCTGCGCGCGCCGACAGCATCAGCACCGGGATCCGCCGCGTGCGCGGGTCCTCGCGCAGCGCGCGGAGCAGGCCGAAGCCGTCGAGGTTCGGCATCATGACGTCGGTCAAGACGAGGTCGGGCGGGCGCTCCAGCGCCGCCGCGAGCGCGACGGCGCCGTCGGGGACGGCGTCGACGATCCACCGCTGCTGCAGCACGCGGCCGACGTAGTCGCGCATGTCGGCGTTGTCGTCGGCGAGCAGGATCCGCGCCGGCGGTCCGGCTTCGAGCGCCGGATCGGAGGCGGCCCCCAGCGCGTCCGCGGCGAGGTCGTCGTCGCCTTGCTGCGGGCCGGCCAGCCAGCGCAGCGCCTCCTGCACGTACGGCGCCGCGCCGGTGGCCGACGACACCTGGGTGCGGCGGAGGTTGATCTTTTCCGCGGGCAGGTGCGCGTGGCCGCGTGGGATCGCCACCGTGAACGTCGTGCCGACGCCGACCTCGCTGGTGACGTGGATCGTCCCTTCGTGCAGGCGCACGAGCTCGTGGACCAGCGCGAGCCCGATCCCCGAGCCCTCGTGGGTCCGTGAGCGCGCGCCCTGGACCCGATGAAAGCGCCGGAACAGGTGCGGCAGCTCGTGCTCCGGGATGCCGGTGCCGGTGTCGCGGACGGTCAGCTCGACCTGGTCGCCGCGCAGGCGCAGCGCGACCGCGATCGTGCCCTCGAACGTGAACTTGAGCGCGTTCGACAGCAGGTTGAGCACGATCTTCTCCCACATGTCGTGGTCGACGTGGATCGGCTCGGAGAGCGGCGGACAGTCGACGTCGAAGACGAGACCGGCGCGCTCGACGGCCGAGCGGAACGCGCTCGCCAGGTCGGTCGTCAGGGCCGACAGATCGATCGGCTCGTACGACGCCTGGATCCGCCCGGCCTCGATGCGCGAGAAGTCGAGCAGCACGTTGACGAGCTTGAGCAGGCGGACGGCGTTGCGGTACGCAGTGTCGAGGTCGGCGCCCTCGAGCCGGCGCTTCGCCGCCGAGAGCGCGTCCTCGAGCGGGCCGAGCATCAGCGTCAGCGGCGTGCGAAACTCGTGGCTGACGTTGCTGAAGAAGATCGTCTTGGCGCGATCGAGCTCGGCGAGCGCCTCGGCCCGCCGCCGCTCCTCCTCGTAGGCCTGCGCGTTGGCGATGCTGGCCGCGAGCTGCCCGGCGACCAGCTGCAAGAAGCCGCGGTAGTTGTCGTCGAGCTTGCGGAACGGGCTCAGCCCGACGAGCAAGACCCCGGCGCGACCGGTCTCCCCCGACGGGGCGATCGGCAGGGCGACGGCGTGCGTCGGCGGTCGCGGCCAGGCGCCGGTGGGGATGTCCCCGAGGACAGGCGGTATCTCGATGACGCGCTCGTGCCCGTGCAGCGCCTCGGCGAACGGCCACACCGAGTCCTCGAGCGTCGACACGACCTCCGGCGCGCCGGCGTGGCCGCGCGGGAGCCCGGCTGCCCCCGCCAGCTGCACGCGGCGCCGGTCGGCGTCGGCGATGTAGATCAGCGCGAACGGCAGGTCCTTCGGGTTGGTCTGCAGCGACGCCGCGCCGCGGACGCACACCTCTTCCCACGTGCGCGCCTCGGTCGTGCGGGCGGCCAGCTCGCGCAGCAGGGCGAGCTGGCGCTCACCGATGATCCGCTGCGTGTCGTCGGTGTTGGCGCAGATGATCCCGCCGGTCCCGCCCTGGTCGTTCGGCACCGGGCTGTAGGAGAACGTGTAGTACGTCTCCTCCGGGTAGCCGTAGCGCTCCATGATCAGCAGCAGCGCCTCGTCGTACGTGCCCTCGTTGAGGCGCATCGCCGACGCGGCGCGCGGCCCGACCTGATCCCAGATCTCGCGCCACACGACGGAGGCGGGCTGTCCGAGCGCCTCCGGGTGCTTGCCGCCGACGATCGACTTGTAGGCGTCGTTGTACAGGTTGATGAGCTCGTCGCCCCACCAGACGAACATCGGCTGGAGCGAGGTCAGGATGATTCGCACGCAGGTCTTGAGGCTCTGCGGCCAGGCGTCGACGGGGCCGAGCGGCGTCTTCGCCCAGTCGATCTCCCGCATGCGCGCGCCCATCTCGCCGCCACCGGCGAGCACGTGCAACCTGCCCGAGCGGCCGGCGGAGACATCCGAGTCAAGCACCATGACTCTCCATTACCGCACCGAGGTCCGAAGCCGCGGCACGCCCAAGAATCACGATTCTTGCGGAGACTCACCGGCCAGCGGTGCCCTTCGACCGTGCGAAGGGAATCACCGCCTCGCTCCGAGCGAGGCACGACTGCAGGGCGCAATTTCCGCCATCGCTCTGAGCTCGCCATGGCGGCCCAATCCTCGAACCGGGCGATAAACAGACCCCCGAGACGGCAAACGAGCGCGCCACCGACGAGGCCGCCATGCGCAACCGTGGGCGACGCGCGAGGCCTCCGACGGCCTCTGCAGTGGCATGACGGCCCGCGGTAGCGCGCATCACTCGGCGCATCGCGTCGACAGTGGGTTGCAGCGCGAGCTAAGGGCGAGGAGACGTCGTCCTCGGCCGCGGCCGTCGCGAGTTCCTCCGGGACATCCCGAGCGAGACCGATCCGTGGGGTGACAATCACCAGGGTGCGAGGCAGTCCATTCAGGACGTGTGACTCGATTGCTCGAATCACCGGACCGACGTCGTCCGCCGGTCCTCGTACGACGCTGCATTCGACGTGCAGTCGGCGAGTGGCGCAAACGGTCTCGCCCGGCGCGTCGCGAATGCGCAGCCGACAAGCACGAGGTCGATCGACGCCGTGCGCAGCTACCCGGTCGTGTCGTCGGTGGTCGCCGCCGAGCCCGTGCCCGTCGTCGGCGCCGTCGTGCCCGTAGCGTCCGTCGTCGTCGCGCCCGTCGTCGCCGTGTCCGTCGTCGTCGCGTCCGTCTGGGTCACCTCCGTCCCCTCCGAATCGGTGTCAGGCCCGCCGTATGCGGGCTGGCCGGTGGTACAGGCGGAGACCACGAGAGCGGCGGCCAGCGCGGCCAACGGGCCCGTGCGCTCCGCGCGGGACCGCGACACGCCGCAGTGGGGACAGACCGGATCGGCGGCGCGTACCAGCTCGTCGCATCCGGCGCAGGAGAACAGGTGAGTCTCGGGGACCCAAACCATGCGCGATGGTTCACCCGTTCCGCGGATCGTGTCAACGCGCGCGAGCGCGGGACATCGCCGGTACAGGGCGATCAGACGAGGTCGGGCCTGCCCGAAGCCAGGTCGTTCTTCAGCGCCGACGCGATCGCGCTCTGGAGGGTCCCCTTGGTGACGATGCTGCCCAGGTCGAGCCCGAGACCGACGAGCGTCTGCGCGAGGGACGGCCGGATTCCGGTCAGGATCGTCCGTGCACCGAGCAGCTGCAGCCCCTTGGCCGTGTCGAGCAGCGCGCGCGCCACACGAGTGTCGAGGTCGCGCAAGCCCGTCACGTCGAGGATGACCACCTGGACGTGGGTCGACTGCACGCCTTCGAGCGCGACGGTCATCACCTGATGGATCCGGTCCGCGTCCATCTGGCCCACGAGCGGCATGACCACGATCCGCTCGGTAATCGGGATGAACGGCGTCGACATCGCCTCCATCGTGTCGCGGAGCCGTGCGAGCGTCCGCTCGAACTCGCCGAGGAGCTCCTTGTACGAGGTGACGTCATGGGCCGTGCCGTACACGAGCCGGGTCGACTCGTCCTCGCTCGGGTCCATGTAGGCCGTCCAGGCGAGCCACTTGTAGGTGCCGTCCTTGCATTGATAGCGGTTGTCGAAGCGGATGGTCATCTTGCCCTCGAACAGGGCCGCGGCCTCGGCGACCGTCGCCGGGCGGTCGTCGGGATGGACGAACTCGATGAACGGCCTCGCCGTCATCTCCTCGGGGCTCCAGCCGAGGAGCCGCTCCCACGACGGATTGGCGTGGCGGAAATACCCGTTCGAGTCCAGGGTGACGAGGAGGCCCACCGAGACCCGGAACAACTTCTCGTAGACCTTGGCGTCCTGCAGCCGGGGCTCGAGCTGCGCCAGCTGCTCCCGCTCGCGCGTCACGTCGATCGCCGTCGCATGGATGAGCTGCTCCGACGGCTCGTCCCCCTCGTCCACCCGCGCGGCCCAGCCGAGCCACCTGTACGAGCCGTCCTTGCACAGGTAGCGGTTGTCGAACCGCTCGACCGGGTTGCCCTGGAGAAGATTGGCCACCTCGGCGAGCGTGGCCTCGCGGTCGCTCGGATGGACGAACTCGATGAACGGCTTGCTCCTCAGCTCGTCGAGGGACCAGCCGAGGATCCGCTCCCATGTCGGATTCAGGGCGCGGAAGTGGCCGCTCGCGTCCACCGTGGCCAAAAGTCCTGCCGAGGACTGGAACATCTTCTCGTAACTCAGCACCTGGTCCTCCCTTGCGCGACCGCGATTGCGAGCTCTCGCCGCGGGGGGCCGCCTGTCGACGAATCCCCGTACTCATATGTGGAGAGACTCCCGTGCCATGACGCAGGAGCGTCACAGCGCCTGCCTCATGGCAAGGTCGGCCCTCCGATCATCGGAGTCGGTTGTCCACGAGACCCGCCTGTATGTCAAGATCACCCGACGGCGCTGCGGCCGCGGCGCGGTGTACGAGTTCGCCGCCGATCGGAGCCACCGCCCGCCCACTGTGCCAGCCCGCGAGGCCGCGAGCAGGTTCGCGCCCGCGCGAACTACGATCGCGTCTGCGATGGCTTACTGGGATCGGCGGCGTGACGCGAATCGAAGCTATCGGTCGACCCCCTGTCGAATCGATTCGTGGGAGACTCAGGTCGCCGATCCGCCGCGGACGAAAAGCAGGTACGCCCGCAATCGGTCACGCGATTCGCTGCAGCTCGCCGACCCGATCATCCTCCCGACTATGGATGCCCGGATCGCGCTCGTGCGAGACGATCCAAGTCGCCACCGTCTTCGCCGCGCCCCACGACGTGCAGATTGACGCGTGTTCCGTCGAGGTGAAGGCCATCGCCCATTGGGTGCGCCACAACGGGCTCTCGGGCATGTCTGGTACAGCCACGTGGAGCCGCTCTCGTTCCCGGGGCGGTCGCACAGCGAGGGCGAACGCGCCGCCGAATCGAAGCAGTTCTCGCTCCCCGCAGACGGCCCGTGCCCGTTCATCGGGCTGCATAGCCCGATCGTTCGGGTCGTACGCGCGCATCGAGCACTCCGAGAAGAAAGGTGGAGCGCGAGCGAGGCGAAGTATCGACGCGCATCGACGTGAAGGATCGACGGCCGAGCCCGCTTCCTACGGCCTTCAGCCCGCATCTGGGGTCGGCAGCCCCGACCGTTCGTGCCCGTGCTGGCCCCGCCCCACATTCGCCGAGCACCTCCCGGACCCGCGACGGCCACTGCCGGCCTGCGCATTCGCCGAGCACCCGGCCAAGCGCACACCGGCCCTGCGAGGGGCCGAGCGCGCGCGCCGTCTCGGGGGCCGGCGCCTTCGCAGAAGATTTGGCTCGCAGCGGGCCGCCACGCGCTCCGAGACGTGTCGCCCCGCGGGGCGACCTGCACCGGGTCGTGGTCGGCGCGGGAGATTGTGGATACAGGTCACCTCTGGTATGGTGCTGCTGTCATAGGGGTCGTGCTGACCCCGTCCTTGCCTCTGGGCAAGGGTGCTTCGGACATGTTCCACGGGACAGGGCCATTTCGCATGGGCCCTGAATTCCCGCTGGAGGAGGAATGTGCATGCTTCGTACCGCTGGAGTCGTCTCGTCGATCGTCTCGTGTTTCCTGCTGTCGGCCTGCTACGAAGGAGGTGGTGCAGCGGGAGATGATGTCGCCACGGCGGAGCGCATCGTCACCGCCGAGGATCTCGAGGGGCTCGGAGCGGCAGGCGTGCTCGAGCTCGACCTGGGGGTGGAGGCGGTGCGGTTCTCGTTCGCGGCCGGGCCGATCGACTTCTCCAGGGTCGTCGTGGTCGGTGAGGACGGGCGCCGCTCGCTGCTGCAGGACCTGCTGGCGCGCCGCGGCGAGGCATGGGGCGTGATCCCGGCGCGGCTCGAGCTGGGTGACAGCTTCCTGGTCGACGCCGAGATGGTCGCCGACGCGGCGAAGAGGCGGCCGACCACGCTGATGGTGACGCAGGGGGCGGCGCTGTCGCGGCTGCCGCGGATCGATCAGGTCGTGACGGCGGGCGACGGGGTGCCGTCGCTGGTCGCGGGCGACCTCGGGTTCCTGCCGAAAGGCGAGCCGCGGGCGGCGGCGCAGACGTTCCTGCAGGATGTCGCGCCGGTGTTCCGCATGCACGCGGCGACCGACCTCGAGCCGCTGCGCGTGAAGAGCGACGACCTTGGCCAGGTCCACGTGAAGTTCCAGCAGTACCTGCACGACCTGCCGGTCGTCGGCGGCGAGCTGACGGTTCACGCCGACGGGGTCAGCGGGCGCGTACACGCGGTGAGCGGGCGGTTCATCGCCGGCGAGGACCTGGCGAGCGAGCCGGAGGTCGAGGGCGAGGCGGCGCTGGCGAAGGTGCTGAGCGGGCTCCCGGCCGACGCGGCCAGCACCGACGCACCCGACCTCGTCTATGTGGTCACCGAGGACTCGGTGGCGCTCGCGTGGATGGCCGAGGTGACCTACACCAGCGCCGACGGGCCCGAGCGCGACTTCGTGTTCGCCGACGCCCGGACCGGCGAGCTCGTGACGCGCCACCCGCAGCACCACCGGGCGCTGGTGCGCAAGGTCTACGACGCCAAGAAGGGCGAGAGCCTGCCCGGCTCCGAGATCGCCAATCCGGGCAGCTCGGCCGACCTCTCGGCCAAGGACGCCTTCACCTACGCGGGCACGACCTACAACTTCTACAAGGATCGGTTCGGCCGCGACTCGTTCAACGGCGCCGGCGCGACGATCCACTCGTCGGTGCACTTCAGCGTCGGCTACGACAACGCGTTCTGGAACGGCCAGCAGATGGTCTACGGCGACGGCAGCGGGCAGTACTTCTCGTCGCTCGCGCGCGACCTCGACATCGTCGCCCACGAGCTGACCCACGCGGTCACCCAGTACGAGGCGAACCTCGTCTACCAGAACCAGTCCGGCGCGCTCAACGAGGCCTTCTCCGACGTCATGGCGGCCTCGGTGCAGGCCCACGTGGCCGGCGGCGTGGTCTCGGCGGCCACGTGGAAGCTGGCCGAGGCGTCGTGGACGCCGACCACCTCCGGCGACGCGATGCGCTACATGGACGACCCGATCAAGGACGGGCAGTCGTACGACTATTGGCCGACCCGCTACCAGGGCAGTCAGGACAACGGCGGCGTGCACCTGAACTCGGGCATCGCCAACCTGGCGTTCAAGCTGCTGGTCACCGGCGGGGTCCACCCGCGCGGCAAGACGGCCAACAACGTCACGGGGATCGGGATCACCAAGGCGAGCAAGATCTTCTACGACGCCCTGGTGACCTATCTGCAGTCCACCGCGACCTTCCAGGACGCCCGCAACGCGACGGCCCAGGCGGCCACGGCGATCCACGGGGCCGCCTCGGCGGAGGTCGCTGCGGTCCACGCGGCGTGGACGGCCGTCGGCGTGCCTGGCGATCCGGGCAGCGGCGGTGGCGGTGGCGGCGGCGGGAGCTGCACGGGCACGCAATACCAGGGCACCCTGTCCGGCGCGGGGGCCCAGCAGGCCCAGCCGAACGGCTCGTACTATCAGACGACCGCGACCAAGACGCACAAGGCCTGCCTGACCGGGCCGAACGGGACGGACTTCGACCTGTACCTCCTCAAGTGGAACGGCAGCGCGTGGGCCCAGGTCGCCAAGTCCGAGACCGCGACGTCGAGCGAGTCGATCTCCTACGTCGGCACCGCGGGCTACTACACGTATACGGTAGCGTCGTACTCCGGCGCCGGAAACTACACGCTGACCGCAGGGGTGCAGTGATCGCGTGATCCACCGGGCGCGATGAAGATAATCTGACGAATCACTGCCCCCGTACGCCGGTACGCTCGTCGACGACGCAGGGAGACACCCGTCCCCTGCGTCGTCCACCTCGCGCCGGCGTCCGGCGTCATCATCAGGCCGGGCCGGCCTGGCGCGTGCCTGGGCCGGTCGTCGCTGCTCCTGCGGCCTCGCGCGGAAGTCCTGCTCGTCGCCTTGGCTCCGTGGCCGCGCCCATGCGAAGCAGGACGTGCAGAGCGACGTGGCGAGCGCCGAGAAGCATGCGACTCGACGGCGCCGTCACCGCGCGGCGAGCTCCACGGGACTGGGTCGTCGGAGCATGCGGAAAGATATCGTCGAACCTGGGGCGGCAGCAGAGGGTGCTCGCGTGATGCGCGGCCCGGTCGCGCGACGGTCGGCGAGCGAACGGCTTGACCGCCGGTGGCCCTTGCGCTCCTACTCGTCTCCGTGACCAGCAAGCGCGTGCCCGGCGGGGTGGTGCACAAACTCCCTGAAGACCTGCGTGAGGCGCTGATCGCAAGCTCCACGGCGCTTGCTGCCTGGAGGGACATCACCCCCCTGGCACGCAACGAGTTCATCTGCTGGGTCGAGGACGCGAAGCAAGCGGAGACGCGAGAGCGCCGCATTCGCAGGACTCGAGAGGAGCTGGAAGAGGGCCAGCGCCGGCCCTGCTGCTGGCCTGGGTGCAAGCACCGCGAGCGAACGGGTGGGTGAGCCTCCGCCCTCGGAGGCATCGCATGGCCTTCAAGACATGTTCATACGAGCATGCGCAGGCTGGCCGCGGCACGCGCGGCCCTGTTGTCATTGTCGATGCAAGCATGTCTTTCAGGACATCTTCCATCCAGCGTGCGCTCGTCGACCCGGCACCGCCGCGAGCGGCCTCTGCCGTCATTCACCGGCGACCTCGCGCGTGCGCGTGCGCGCCCGTGCCGACGCCTGCGGGCGGCGAGGTGGCCGGTCCCCGAGAGCGCTCACGTCGGGCGTCCGCGGCCGCGACGGGGCCGCAAAGCCCGTTCGCGAGGCGTTGCGCGATTGTGCGGGCATGGGCGCTCGCCCGGCTTGCGGTAGCCTGCGAGGCGGTCGAGATCGGCGCCGCGCCGCGTCTCGACGAGTCGCGTCAGGAGATTCGATGATGGTCCGGTTCGATCGGTGCGCTGCTTCCGTGCTGCTCCTCCTCGCCGCGGTCCTGGTCGGCGCCTCGCCGGCGTCCGCGGGCAAGCCCATCAAGCCCGGCGTCCACCCCCCGAAGGAGGGCGGCGCGCTGGAGCCGAGCGTCACGCCGACGACGCCCTCCCCGGCGCCGAGCGCCACGCCGACGACGCCCGCGCCGGCGCCCGCGGGCAAGGTCCACAAGCCCGGCGTCCACGCGCCGAAACAGGGCGGCGCGCTGGAACCAGGCGTGACGCCGACGGCGCCGACGACCTCGCCGACGACGGCGCCGACGATGACGCCCGCAGGCCATGTCATCAAGCCCCGGTCAACATCCCGACGGGCGGCGTGTTCCAGCCGACGCCGCCGCCGCCTCCGCCCGAGGTGAAGGGTTGGCCGCACTCGATCCTCACCGCCGCCGCGACCAACTGCGCGCGCAACCCTTTGCCGCACGAGGTCATCGTCTACCGCGACCCAAACTTCACCGGCCAGTGCGCCGTGCTGGTCGCGGGCTTCTATCCCTACGCGGCCAACTTGGTGGTCGGTAACGACGCCATCAGCGCGATCAAGGTCGGCAGCGCGGTGCGGGCCCGGATCTTCAAGGACCCGGTGTTCGCCGGCGACTGGAACGCCTACGCGCCCGGGACGATGGCCGGGGGCATCGGCGGCTTCAACGACAAGATCACGTCGATCCGGGTCGAGCCGGCCAACCGCTCGCAGCTGTGCGACGATCTGCGCGAGGGGAGATCGCGCTGTTCGAGAACCCCCACGGCACCGGCGACTGCGTGGTGCTGCCCGGCGACGAGTCGTACGCGAACGCGGAGAGCATGGGCATCGAGAACGACAGCATCTCGTCGATGCGCAACAACAGCGCGCGCCGGCTGCTCACCTTCTGGCACCCCTCGTTCTCCCAGGGGAGCCTCCAGCTGCCGCCGCACTCGAAGGTCGACTCGCTGCCCACGGACGGTTTCATGACCACGGGCATCAACGACAACATCTCGAGCATCCAGATGGCGCAGTAGTCGTCGGCGTCGAGCGCGGCAGCGCGTCCGAGGTCCGGGCGAACCGTCGCGTCACCGCCGATCGACGAGCGGCCCGCGCACCACCGCGTGGACCCAGACCGAGAGCCGTCAGCTCGGGCCCGTGGCGGAGGAGCGACGGCTCCTCGATCGCTTCGGCGTCACTGCTCGTCGAAGGCCCGGCGCGCGCCGCTGCCGTCGAGCACGCTGGCGAAGTCGGCCAGGACCAGCGGAGGACGCGGGGCCGGGGCGGCCTCGTCGCTGGCGCGGCCGAGGTGGATCCACCCGAACATCTCCTCCTCGGCGCTCAGGCCGAGGACGCGGGTCAGCGCCGCGCCGCGGGTGAACGGCACGCTCTTCCAGTTGGCGCCGACGCCGAGCGCGTGGGCGGCGAGGACCACCGCATAGCCGGCGCAGGCGGCGGTCGCGTGCTGCTCCCAGCGCTCGATCTTGTCGTTGCGCGGCGAGGCGATCACGGCGACGAGCGTCGGCGAGCGGAACGCCTTGGCGCGGATCTTCTCGAGCCCTGCCGCCGGCATCCCCGGGCGGTGTTCGGCCGCAGTCTCGGCCAGAGCGTCGCCGAAGGCCGCCCGCCCTTCCCCCTCCGCCACCACGAAGCGGAACGGCCGCAGCGAGCCGTGGTCGGGCACCGTACCCGCGGCCGCGAGGATGCGCGCGAGCTCGGCGCGGCTCGGGCCCGGTTCCTTCAACACGGGGGCGCTGCGGCGGGCGAGCATGAGGTCGAGCAGGCGTGCGTCCGTCATGCCGTAGCTGTCTCGCGGCCCGCCCGCGCCGTCAAGCCGGAGCGAGGCGAGTCGCCGCTTCGGCGTGGACCGCGGGCTCGCCGGCGCTGTAGCTTGGCCGGGAGCGAGCCCATGTACGGATCTCTGAAGACGGCCCACGGAAGTTTCCGGGCAGAAGATGGCGAGACCTGCTTCGTCCAGACGGACGAGCGCCCGGCCTCCGAGATCGCGCAAGACCTCGACTACTCGACGCTGTTCGCGCTGGTCCGGACGCTGAACCCGCTGCGCATGAAGCCGGAGGGTCGGCCCCGGCTCCACTACGTCTTCGCCGAGGTGCCGCCGGATCCGGTACAAGAGGCCGTCGCTTCGGCGGGCGGGTATCTGATCCACAAGTCGAGCCTCATCCCCCACGACGGCCTGCGCGCGCCCGAGGACATCGCCGACCTCGCCCTATCCCGGATCGCGCAAAGAGTCGCGGCCGAACGCAACCTGGAATTCACGGGCGACCACCTGTTGCAGCTCGAGACGGAGCTGGCTCGTCCCCCGCTCACCGACGACCCGGCCTACTGGCGGGCCGTGTTCGACCTCGGCGCCTTCGCCGGTGAGGCTCTGCGGAAGGTCGCCGGTGGGCGATGGATCCGCTGCGACCAGGCCGGCGTCGTCCCCTTCGCCTTCGCATCCCGTTTCCGCTCCGAGCCCGCCCAGCTCTACGTCCTGGCCAAGGCGATGAAGTTCTTCGCCAACGGCCCGGAGGACAGCCTGACCGGCTTCGTCGACCTGGCGGCGCCGCCGAGCCCGAAGACGAGCCTCTGGTCGCGGATCTTCGGCTAGCCGGACTCCCTCGCCACTCGGGTCCATGCCATCCAGCGAGCAGCGGGTGTTGCGCCCAAGGGCCCTCCCATGAGCCGACACACCGCCTCGACGCTCGCCGCGCAGGCCGGTGTGCCCCCGCTGGCCTTGCAGAAGCTAGCCCGTCACAGCACGCTCGAAACGACGATGCGCAACTGCGTCCACATCCACGATATGGAGATGGCTGCCCTCGCGGTGGCCGCCCTCGACCCGACGCCTGCCGGCCCGTTTGGCGACGGACTGGCAACGTAGGCAATGGACCGGGAATTCCCATGACCACGCAGGACAAAGGCAAGATCCACGTCTTCACTTTCAAGGACGGCCTGCTCGCGCGGCTCGCCCACGATCTCCGGCTGTCGCTGGGTCGCTTCGAGATCCGCCGCGATGGCACCGCGCTCAGCGGTCGCTTCTGGCCGGCCACCTTGAGGGTCGACGGCGTCGTCGGCAAGGACGGGCGCGTCGACGTCGACGGCCTCGGCGCCGGCGACAAGGCCAAGATCCAGCGCAACATCACCGACGAGATCCTGCTGACCGCGCAGCACCCGGAGGTCAGCTTCACCGGCGCGCTCACCCCCGGCGGCGTCCTGGATGGCCGATTGGTCATGCTCGGAAGGACAGCCCCGGTGCGCGCCCCGGTCCGCGTCGAGGGCGACCGCCTGCGCGCCGACTTCACGCTCGTGCCCTCGCAATGGGGCATCGCACCGTACAAGGCGCTGGCCGGCGCGATCAAGCTGCAGGACCGCATCGTCGTCTCCCTCGACTTGCCCGCCGATCCCACCGCCGGCGGCGAGACCACGCCCGACCCCTGCACCTGGGCAGCCCCCTGACCGCGCGACCGCGCTCGGTCTCCGCGCCGACCCGCGCGGCCGCGCATCTCCGGCCGCGCGCCCCGCAGGCCGCGAGCGCGCCCGGCCTGCCGGACATGCCCGAAAGGACATGCCCGTAGGGCCATGAAAAAGAGGACATGCTCGCACGAGCATGTCCCCTCGGACATCTGCGAAACTACCGCCTCACTTCACGCGGGCCTGGCGGGCCGCCTCGCTGATCTTGCGCTGCTCCTCGGCGTCGATCACCCCGTCGCGCAGGGCCTCGTCGACCGCGCTGCGGACCGCAGCTGCGGCCCGCGAGGTGTCGGCCTTGCGGCGGCCTTTCTCGGCCTGCCGCTCGGCCCGCTCGCGCGCCCGCTCGGCCCGCTCGCGCGCCCGCTCACCCTGCTCGCGCGCCCGATCGCCCTGCTCACGCGCCCGGTCCGCCCGCTCGCGCGCCCGGTCCGCCTGCTCGCGCGCCCTCTCGACGCCGCGGAGCGACGCCTGGACCCCGCGCTGCACGTCGGCCGCGATCTTGTCGAAGTCGATGCTCTCCAGCTCGCGCTCGATCTGCTCGTCGAGGCCCTCGAGCTGGGCTTCGACCTGGGCCGCGATCGCCTCGGCCTGCGCCGCGATCGCCTCCTCGTCGATGTCCGGCACGTGGAACACGTGCGGGTGGACCGCCACGTGCGGCACGGCGATCGGCCGGACCATCACGTCGTGATCGTCGTCGTCGCAGTCGTCGTGGTCGTGCGCGACCACGACCTTGAAGCTCGGCGGCGTCGGCGGCGTCGGCGGCGTCGGCGGCGTCGGCGGCGTCGGCGGCGTCATGTGCGACACCGGCACGTACACCGCGTGGGTCGCCGGCACCGCGTACAGCCCGCTCTTGGCGCGCAGCTTGGCCGCCTTGCGGGCGTGCCGCTCGGCCCGGCGCAGCAAGCGTTTCTGCTTGCGGGTCAGATCCTGCGCATGCTCGACGACGATGATCTCGTGCCCGTGCACCGCGTGGTCGTGCGGCGTCCGCACGGCCACGATCGGCGTCTCGGGCACGTGGACGAACGACAGCGTCGGCTGCGGCGCCGGCCCGTTGTCGGGCAACGTCGGCCACTCCGGCCCACCTTGCGCCTCGGCCGCGATCGACAGCCCGGGCGCGCCGAACGTCACCATCGCCAGCAGCGCTGCGCCGAGCGCCACCCGCCAGCGCCGCGCCCACAGCCCGCGGTCGCGCAGCTGCACGTCGAGCAGCCGCTTCACCCGGCGCACCAGCTGCGAGGCGTGGCCCGCCATCGGGCTGGCGAACGCCGACATGTCCCGATGACCAGGCCACGCCGCGACCTCGGCCAGGCAACGCGCCAGGTGCACCTCCGAGCCGGTGTGACGGACCGCCCAGTCGTCGCACAGCTCCTCCGCCGCCTCCTGCATCCCGCGGCGGGCCACCCGATTGAGCGGCTGAAAGAACAGCAGCGACTCGACGAACGCCGCCAGCACCTGCCACGCCGGATCGCGGCGCAGCACGTGGGCCAGCTCGTGGGCCAGCATCGCCTCCTGCTGCCGCGGCGCCAGCTCACGCACCTGCTCCGGCACCACGATCTCGCGGCCGGTGAGGGCGACCGGCGAGCTGATGTCCGTCGACTCGCTCAGCGTGACGCTGTGGCCGGGCAGCCGCGCGTGGGCCAGCAGCCGCGTCAGCCGCTCGCGCAGCGAGCCCGAGCCGAGCAGGCGACGACCGCGGAGCCCGCGGCGCAGGCGAGAGAACGTCATCCCCAGCCGGCCGAGCGAGGCCGCGGCGCCGAACACGAACAGCCCCGCGAACGCCCACACCGCCGCGCTCACGCCCCCGACCGGACCCGCGGTCGCGATCTGCATCGGCGCGGCCGCGGTCGTCGGCGCGGCCATCGGCGCCGGCGTCGGCGCGACCGCCCAGCCCGGCGCGTCGACGAACAGCGGCGGCGAGGCGAACACTGCCGTGAAGTCGTCGTCGCGGACGACCACCACGTGCGACTCGCAACCGACGCACGCGCGGGTGAACGGCACCAGCAGCGTCGCCGGCTCCTCCTCGACCACCGGCGGCGGCGCCGGAGCCGTCGTCGGCGCGCCCAGGTCAGGGCTGCTGGCCGCCACGGTGACGCGGCCGAACATCGGTTCGACGCCGAGCCCCGTCTGCAGCGTCGCCGTGAACAGCCCGCCGACCAGCGATGTCTTCCACAGCAAGCTGCGGGTCAGCGCGTCGAGCGGCAGGAAGCGGCTGAACATCCACACGCCGCCGATGAGCACCGTCGAGTGGACAAAGTAGGTGCCGAGCCAGCTCACCGTCGTGTGAGCGGCAGGCGCCGCGAGACCGGCGAGGCCGGCAGGATCGATCGCAAGATCAAACATCGTCGTGTTCCTCAGCTCCGCCGGATCGTTCGGCCACTAGTTGTTGCAGGCGCGCGACGTCGTCCGGTTCGACGCAGCGGCCTTCGACGAGGTGGCTGACCAGCGCCGCCACGTCCCCGCCGAAGAAGTAATCGGTGAGCCTGCCCAGCATCGAGCGCCTCACGTCCCCCTCGCACACGAGCGCCCGGTAGATGAACTGCCGGCCCTCCGTGCGGTGCGCGAGGGTCCCCTTCTTCTCCAATCGCGACAGCATCGTCGACACCGTCGTCGGCGCGAGCCCCGGTCTTGCTCGACCAGAGCCGCATGCACCTCGAGCGCCGTCGCCTCCCCGCGGTCCCACAAGATCCGCAGCAGGCCGAGCTGCAGATCGCTGAGCTGGAGTACCTCACCCATGAACGACAAGCGTAGTACTACAGGTGTAGTAAGCCGTCAAGCGAGAATTTCCGGCCCCCGGCGGCCTTCCAGAGCAGGCGCGCGATATCGATCCGACCTGCACTTTCGTACATGTCAGCGGCCGATTGCGCATTTCGCGCCAGGCGTCGCACGGCCTCCTTTAATGGGCTCGCCCGGACCCGACGTGCTCTCTCAGACATGTACGATAAGACATGTCTCATTCGACATTACCATATGGACATTTCTCGATGGACATGTCACGAGGCTCGCTCGGGCGCGCCGCAGCACCTCTCCTCGTCCGAGCCGACAGCGCGTGGCTCTCTCACCGATATGCATCCGCGCCATCGCACGAGCGACGGCGTGATACCTCGCCGAGCGCGGGCAGACAGTCCCCGGGCGCCGCTCACGAACGCGCCGCTGCCCCCGGTGCGCGAAGGTGAGGGTCACCGGCCGGGCGCACACGAGACCTGTGGCATTTCGCATCACCGAGGCGCCCGACCGATTGGTTTCACCGTCGCCCGCGCCCCCGCGTGCGGACGCGACGGGCCCTGCTCGCCCCCGGCGTGATCCGCTGCTGCGCCTCTCGCAGCTACTCCGGCGTGGCGCGGCGACGCGGCCGGCTTCGGGCCCGCGAATCGCAGCACCCCGTAGGATTATCATGTCAGCACGAATCTTCGTCTCTACCTTTGCGATGCTCCTCTTCACCGGCGCCTGCGGCGACGACGGCGACGGCCCCGGGGACACCACCGCCGCGACTGCGGACGGGCCGACCACCGACGACACCGCCGCGACCACCGACGAGTCGCCGACCAGCGCCAGCGAGGCCACCACCGGGGCCATTCCCACCACCAGCGTCAGCGACGGCGAGATCACCACCGACGCGACCACCGACGCGACCACCGACGCGACCACCGACGCGACCACCGGCGGTCCGTCGACCGACACCGGCGCGACCACCGACGCCGACACCACCACCGGCGGCCTCGATCCCGACGCCCTGAACGCCTGCCAGGCCTACTGCGAGCGCTGGGGCGAGTGCGGCTTCCAGCCGGACCTCGCCGGCTGCATCGACGGCTGCAGCGACAATCAGTGGGGACTCGCCGGCGAATGCAAGCAGGCTAACCTCGCCGTCCTCGCCTGCTTCACCGGCTTGAGCTGCGACGACCTGCTGGCGTCCGTCGACGAGAACAGCGCGATGTGCAGCGAGCAGAAGGCCGCGGTCACCGACGCCTGCGCCGGGGACGAGTGCGCCCAGAGCGTGATCGGCGGCGGCGACGAGTGCGAGGTCCAGCTCGAGTGCCCCGACGGGCCGGTGCAGCGGATGGTCTGCGACGCTCAGACCTGCACCTGCCTCGAGGACGGCGTGACCGTCGGCGAGTGCGCGGCCGAGGGCGTCTGCGACGCGGGCGACGCCATCGTCGACAAGGCAGCGACCTGCTGCGGCTTCTGAGGGCCGGCCGCTCGCCCGGCGCGTCCTCGCGCCGGGCCGCGACTTGAGCCCGCGCGCGACCTCGCGTCACACTGCCGCCATGCCCACCGCCGAGGCTGGCGTCCGCCACCCGCGTGTCCCTCGATCGCTCCGCCTCGCAGCCGCGCTGCTGCTCGCCGGTTGTCCGGCGAACGGCGCCGGCGCCACCGACAATCCTCCGCTCACGTCCTCCGGCACCACCGCCGCCGATCCATCCACCACGTTCGCTACCACCGAGGTCGCCACGACGACGACCACCACCACCACCGGCGAGCCCATCTCCACCTCGACCACCGGCGACGAACCGAACCCCACGACCACGGGCACCACCGCCGCCGGCACCACCGGGGCCATTCCGCCGCCGGAGGTCGCCCTGACGCTCATCACCGACGACAACCGCGCCTACGTCGAGATGCACGGCGGTTGGGGACCGCACCTGCGCGGCCTCATGCGCGCGCCCGACGACAGCCTGTGGTTTCACGTCGACGCCGGCGAGGACGTGTACCACAACCGCACGATCCGCTACTTCCGCCGCGGCGCCGGCGAGCCCGCGTGGAGCCTCGTCGCCGAACAACCGCACACCGAGGGGATCCAGCAGAACGCCGCCAGCGTGCTGGTCGGCTCGACGATCCTCACCTACGGCGTCAACATCCAGCAGCACTTCCTCGAGGAGTGCTACCTCGACACCGCCGATCCGTCGGTGCACGCCTGCAACGCGGTGCTCGTCAGCGGCCAGGTCTACACCACCCCGCCCGCCTCGAATACGTCGGCGCCGCGGTGCTCGGCCCCGGCGCCCGCGTCGCGTGGTTTACCGTCGTCGGCGAGGGCGGCGGCCCCGGTCGCTGGGTCTACACCTACAACTTCGGCGGCGGCTGGAACGGCCCGGTCGAGGTCGACCTCGGCGGCGCCAACGACCTCGGCTACGTCCACGCCATGGCCACGCCCGGCGGCCAGCTGGCGCTGGTCGGCCAGACCTTCACCGGCCAGTACCCTGACGGCACCTACGCCGCGGTGGTCGCCGACGTCACCTTGGGACAGGTCCCGACGTTTATGTCCCTCGAGCCACCCGACCCCGCCGCGCAGGTCCGCAGCGGCGCCGACCTGTTTTACGACGGCGCCGGCGACACCCACGTGCTCGCCTACTTCGACGGCGTCGTCGCCTACTATCACCGCCCCGCCGGCGCCGGCTGGGCCGGGCACACCGCCCCGCTGCACGTGTTCCCGGACACCTACCGCGCTCGCTTCCTCCGGCCCGCAGACGACCGCCTGTGGCTCGTCCGCGGCAGCGCCAGCGGCCAGGGCGTCCAGATGCTGCGAGCGCCGACCCGACGCGGCGGGCCGGTCGACTGGGCGAGCGCCGAGATCGTCGACGTCACCAGCCCCGGCCCCGGCTTCGCCGCCCCGTCCGCGATCTACGTCGAATCCCCGACCTACCAGCCCGCCCCGGCCGGCGCGCTCGAGTTCGCCGTGTGCGGCCAGTACCAGGTCGGCGACCGCTCGATCTGGCACGGCCGCCGCGAGTGACATATCCCCGCGGACATCCCCGTCCGCGCGCTCCGAATCATTCGAGTGACATGTTCCCGCGGACATCTCCGGCCCGCGCTCCGAATCATCCGAGCGCGTTCGTGCCAGGCGGGTGAGGAACAGCGCGCCTCGCAGCGAGGCGGACCTCGCGTCCTGAGGGGAGGTGGCGACCTCGCCGTGGCAATCCGACCCCGGCCTGCGAGTGCGCCCTGGTGCCCCACCCGCGAGGCCGCCAGCGCGCGCCGATGGGGCCACCCTGCCGGTCTCCGTCCCGCTCCCAGCACGCCGCCACCGGGCGTCTGCACGCGACCGCCGGTCCGCCCTTGAACACCCTGCGCCGTCGATCCAGGCTTGAGCAGCCCTGTCGGGCCCCACTTCATGCGAACTCGAAGCCTGTCCGCCGTATTCGCCGTATCGACCCTCTTCCTCTCCGCGTGCGGCGATCGCCCGCTCGAGGACCAGCCCGAGGATGGTTGCGCGCTCGACCAGCCGTCCCTCCTCGTGCCTCTCCCCGCCGGTTGGGATCCGGACGAGCCGTCCTCCGGCGTCAATATGTGGGTCACCGAGAATCACCTGCTCTACTCCTTCGATCAGGCGGGGAAAAAAGGCCGGTTCGACCTCGTCCCGCTCTGCGGCGGCGCCCCCGAGTTCGTCGCCGAGAAGAGCCCCTCGTTCACCTCCTATTCGGTGATCAATCCGAGCAAGGCCCGGTGCTCTATCGATTCGGGGATAACACGCTGGACGTGATCGATCGCCTCGAGGTCCCCGGCCGCGACGAGGTCCGGCGAGCCGGTGAATTCGCCCCGCCCCAGGCGAGCGAGGGCTCCCTGATGTCGGTGTCGTTCCGCGGCGGTGACTTCGGCATGATGTACGGATTCACCGTCACCGCCAGAGATCCGGACCCCGTGGTGGTCGACGGGGTGGCGGGGCTCGGCGGCGGGCGCTCGCGCTACTACTTCCACAGCGGCGAACCCGACACGCCGACCGTGCTCATCGGCGACGACATCGTCCGTTACTACCAGGCCGAGAACCTCGCCTTCATGCTCGGCGACGACGGCAGCGTCGACACCTTCGACCGCGAGACCGGCGAGGCCGCGCACGTCCTCGACGGCGCCCGCTACATCGAATCGGTGTGGACCGCGGACGGCCACCTCCACCTGCTCTACCAGGTCATGGGCGACGACACGTCCGAGCCCGTGCGCATCCGCGACCTCGAGACCGGCGAGGAGCGCGAGGTCACCGTCAACGACTTCGCGGCCGAATCCTGGGGCCGCGGTCCGACGACCGGCGCCGGCCTTTGGCGCGTGGCGGCCGGCCCGGACACCACGGTGTTCGCGCTCCGTGGCCTCGACTCTCGCTTCGTCGAGGCCTACCGCCTCGACACCCTCGAGCCCCTCGCGATCCCGGACCACGTCGGCACCTCGACCTTCATTCAGGGGAGTTACCCCGGATTCGCGCTCGTCGTGCCCGATCCCGAGGACCACGTGATCGCCGTGTGGAACGCGCTGACTGGCGCGATGGTCGAGGTCTACCGCGGCCCCGAGCCGGACTGGCGGTTCCGCCTGAGCCACGACAGCGGTCGCGTGCACTACGAGCGCCCGAACGCCGACGGCAGCATGCGGCGAATCGCCGTCGATCTGGCCTCGGGCGAGGCCACCACCGTCATCCCGCGCCTGGGCGACGAGTGGCTCGTCCTGGAGGACGGCCGCCTCCTCTCGCGCCTCGACATCAGCGACGACGAGATCGAGCACGAGTTCGAGTATGCGCTGGTCGACCCCGACACCGGTGATTACGAGCTCCTGGTCGAAAGGACAGGCGAGGCGGCGCTCGTCGAGGGCGTCGGGCTCCTGTACCTCGACCTCGAGGCGTCCAGGCCGGGCATCTGGACCCTCCCGTTCCCGCCGCGCTGATCCGTGCGGCGAGGCAGGCGGCGCACGCGACGTGCCGACCCGTCTTCGCACCATCCTCTCGAGCGCGACCGCGTCCGGCTCTCGTCGCCGTCACCGACGACGCGTCCCGGCGCGCTCGCGGTCTCGCGCACGGGAAGCGCCGATGCTTCCCCGCGCACTTCCCCGACCCATGTCTCACCAGCGCCCGCAAACCCCTGCCGGGGCCCTCCACGGGCCTTGCGAGCGCTCTCGCGCTTGTCTCGATCGAGGGTTTCTGCTCTCATCGAGCGATGCGTAGTTCGCCTCGTCTTCGCTGGAGATCCACCGCAGTTACCCTCGCCACCCTCGCGGCGATCCACGGATGCGGCGACGCCGGCGGCAGCACGACGAGCGACGGCAGCGCCACCCAGGGCACCAGCCCGACCGGTACCGCCGGGACGATGACCGGCACCGGCACCGGCACCGCGACCGAGACCTCGGGCGACGTACCCACCGGCACCGGCACGCAGGGCGAGACGCAGGGCACCACGACGACCGCGCCCACCACGACCACGCCCACCGGCACGACCACCGCGACCACCACCGAGGGCGTCACGCTCACCGATACCGACGGCACCGCCACCACCGCCACGACCACCACCACGGGCGGCATGAAGCTCGACATGGGCGGTCCGCCGGTCTGTCCGCCCGACGATCAGCCCGTCACCTTCGATTACATCTGGATCGCCAACACCACCCAGGGCACCGTCTCCAAAATCAACACGATGACGGGCGTCGAGGAGGGCCGCTATTACACCAACCCGGTGCCGGGCAGCGGCGAGCCGTCGCGCACCTCCGTCAACCAGTTCGGCGACGTCGCGGTCAGCAACCGCAACCCGGGCAGCGTCACCAAGGTCATGGCATTGCCGGAGAAGTGCGTCGACAAGAACGCCAACGGCGTGATCGACACCTCGACCGGCCCTGGCGACATTCGCCCGTGGGGTCAAGACGAATGCGTGCTGTGGCACACCACGCTGCCGCTGGCCGACGGTTATTACGGCGGCGCGCGCCCGACCGCGTGGGAGGGCGTGGCCCAGGACCCCGTCACCTGCGAGACCCCGGTCCCGCGGCTGTGGGTCGGCTACAAGGACGTGAACGGCGTCGCTCACTTCGCGCGCCTCGAGGGCGACACCGGCGCGATCCTCGACGACGTCCAGCGCCCCGGCTGGACCACCAACACGTTCGGCCCCTACGGCGGCGCCGTCAACTCCGCCGGCGACCTGTTCGTCATCGGCTACGACAACGAGGTCTCGATCCGCATCGACGCGACCACCCTCGAGATCGAGGAGCTCGGCCTCTCCCCCGGCCAGTACAAGTACGGCATGGGCGTCGACCAGAACGGCAACATGTGGGTCGGCAGCTTCTCGGGCACCGACCACATGTATTTCTACGATCCGGTCGCCAAGCAGTGGCAGGGCATGGGCAACGGCGGCAACAACGGCGGCGGCGCGCTCGGCATCGCCGTCGACGACGAGAATCGGGTGTGGGGCGCCGCCAACGGCCCGTGCCGCCTCATCGAGCTCGACGGCGACACCAAGACCTGGACCAACCAGAACATCACATTGCCCGACTGCGGCTCGCCGTGGGGCGTCAGCATCGACAACGAGGGCTACGTATGGGTCGTCGACAAGGCCAACAAGGCCTACAAGGTCGACCCCGACACCTACGAGATCAAGCTCGTCGTCACCGGCCTCGTCAATCCGTACACCTACTCGGACATGACGGGCCAGGGCCTCAAGCTCGTCCTCCCGCAGTGACGCGGGCGCCCGCTCGCGGACGCTTCGACGCATCGGCCGGGGCGCGTGGGCGTCAGCACGTACAAGCCGGCGGCCCGCAGAACCGGCCCACGAGCTGCAGCAGGTCGTCGATGTCGATCGGCTTGCTCAGCCCTTCCAGGCCCATCTCGACCGCCTTCTCGGCCACGCGGTGATCGCCCGAGACCACCACCACCGGGACCCCGGCGATCGCCGGGTCCTCGCGTTGCCGGGCGCGGAACTCCTGCCCGTTCATCACCGGCATCATCAGGTCGAGCAAGACCAGACACGGACGAACCCCGCTGCGCAGCGTCTTCAGGGCCTCCTCGCCGTTGCCCGCCGCGGCGACGCGATAGCCCGACACCTCGAGGACCGTCTGCAGCGTCTCGCAGACGTCCGGGTCGTCGTCGACCACGAGCACCAGCCCGCCCGCCTCCTTCTTCTCGACCGTCATGACCGTGGACCTCCGCCCGTCGCCGTCGGCGGCGTGCTCGCGCAGCACGGCAGTTCGACGATGAACGTCGTCCCCTCGCCCGGCGTGCTCGTGGCGCGGATCGTACCACAGTGGCCCTCGACGATCTTGCGGGCGATGTAGAGGCCCAGCCCCAGCCCGCCGTAGTTCTGCGCCGACACGCCGCGCTCGAAGCGGTCGAAGATCTTCGGCAAACGGTCCGGGTCGATGCCGAGCCCGTGGTCGCGGATCGTCAACCGCGCCACGTCGCCCAGGCGCCTCACCGTGATCTCGATCGGCGCCCCGGCCCCGAACTTGGCCGCGTTCGAGAGGATGTTGGAGACGACCTGCTCGAGGCGCGAACGGTCCCAGCGTCCGACCACCGGCGCCGGGGCCTCGATCGTCGCCGAGCTGCCGGCCCGGGCCAGATCGGGCTGGAACCGGGCCAGGACCTCGCGCACGAGGCCGCTCAGCTCGACCTCGCCGAGCGACAGCGCGAGCTGCCAGGTCTCGATGCGCGACACGTCGAGGAGGTCGCCGATCAGGCGGTTCATCCGCCCAGACTGACGGATCGCCAGGTCGAGCAGCTTGCTCGTGATCTGCGGATCGAGCGGCTTGCCGGTCGGGGTCGGCTTGACGATCGTCTGCAGCGCGAGGGTCAGCGACGTCATCGGCGTGCGCAGCTCGTGCGACGCGACCGACAGGAACTCGTCGCGCAGCCGCAGCGCGGCCTGGGCCTGGCGGTAGAGCCGGGCGTTGTCGATCGCCATGGCCGCGCGGCGGGCGAGCTCCACCAAGAGATCGAGGTCGGCGGCCGCGTAGTGAAAGTCCGGCCGCCCCGAGCCGAGAGTGATGGCGCCGAGGATCCGCGACCCGGTCGGCAGCGGCGCCACGATCGCCGTCCTGACCCCGAGCTCGCGCAGCAGCCGGGCGTGCCCCTCGTCGACGCAGTAGCGCGCGAGGTTCTCCTCGGTCATCTCGACGAGGAGCGGCGCGCCGGCGCGGATCGCCGTCGACGACGGGTGCGGTGAGTCCAGGCGCGGCGGATAGCGAGCCCGGATCTCCTCGAGCACCGCCGCCTGCGCCGGGCTGCTCGGCGCCGACGTGCGGCGGCGGATCTCCTGGCCCTCGACGACATCGATCGCGCACCAGTCGGCGAACGAGCCCACGCACAGGTCGGCCAGACGGTGCAGCACCTCCTCGTAGTCGAGCGACTCGCCGAGCAGCTTGCTCGCGTCGCCGAGGAACGCCGCGCGCCGGTGGTCCGCCTCGGCCGCCTGCCGCGCCGCCTGCTCCTGCGTCAGCAGCGTCGCGTTCTCGAGCGAGATGGCCGCCTGCGCGGCCAGCAGCTCGAGCACCGTCAAGTGCTCGCTGCGGAACGCGCTCGGGACCAGGCTGTTCTCGAGGTAGAGGACGTCCTGCACCGTGCCGCGGCGGCGGATCGGGAAGCACAGGAGCGAGCGCGGCTGGACCTGCGCGACGTACTCGTCGAGGCCGAACCGACCCGGGTCGGCGCGCGCGTCGTCGAGGAGCACGCGCTCGCCGGTGCGCTGCACGTATTGCACGATCGACGCCGGCACCAGCCTCGCTAGCTCCTCGGGGCCGCGTCGGCGCAGGTCGGCGTGCATCCCCGACTCGTCGAGCGTGGCGCTGGCCTCGAGCGTCAGCTCGCCGGTCCGGACCCCGATGAGGTGCGCGGTGCGGGCCCCGCTCTGCTCGAGCACCACGCTGAGCAAGCGTCGCAGCAGCTTCTCCTGCACGATCTCGCTCGAGATCGACTGCGACGCCTTGGTCACCGCCAGCAGATCGACGTGCTCCGCGGTGAACGTGTCGCTGGCCTCGCAGCCGTCCGGCCGCCCGTCGGACAGGCCCTCCTCCTGCTCGTCGAGCTGGCGGACCTTGGCGTGCGCCTCCCACTTCACGTAGCAGGCGCGGGCCGCGTGCAGGTGCGTCTCGGCCAGCATCTCGAGCCCGCGGTCGCGGTAGAAGCGGGCCAGCAGCTCGTCGGCGATCGCCTGGTTTTGCACGAAGCCGTGCTCGCGCGCCCCCCTGATCGCGCGGTCGTAGCATTGCAGCGCGTCGCGCTCGCGGCCCTCCAGGCGGGCGATCTCGGCCGAGACCAGCGCGTGCTTGTGGCCGAAGTTCTGCGGGCACGAGGCCGCCCACTCCGCCAGCTTCGCCTCGTGGCGCGCCAGCACCACGAGCGCCTCGCGCTGCCGCACCGGCGCGGCGGACGACACGTGGGCCGCCAGCGCCAGCGCGTAATAATACCAGTACTCGGGCTCCTGGATATGCGCCAGCGAGCACCAGAGCAGCGGCGCCGCCGCGTCGCCGGCCGCCAGCGCCGCTGCGTAATCGCCGCTGATGAACAGGCCCTGCAGCTTCATGATGAAGTACCAGCACTTCACCACCGTCCACGGCGACGCATTCACCTCCGCCTCGTACGCCGCGTCGTCGCGGAAGCTCGCGCGGCTGCGCGTCCGCCCGAGGAGGTGGCGGACCAGCCGCTGGATCCCGATCAGCACCTGCGACGAGCCGGCGAAGTCGGCGTTGCGCGTGAATTCCAGCCGGCGCTCCGTCTCGCGCTCGACCTGCTCGAGCGGCTCGCCGAGGACCAGCAGGTCGACCACGTAATGATTGCAGCAGTAGCAGGCGAACGTGAGGTCGCCGGACTGGAGCGCCGCCTGGAACGCGCTCTCGAGGTAGCGCAGCGCGCCCTGCAGGTGCTGCGTCCACGAGCAGACGCAGTCGCCGAAGATGAAATGCAGCTTGGCGCGATAGGCCACCAGCCCGAGCCGCTCCGCCAGGTCGTACCCGAGCTTGCCGAATTGGTAGCCCTCGCGATAGCGGCCGAACGACGGGCCGAGCACCATCCCGAAGTACGCGTAGCCCAGCGCCGAGGCCTCGCCGTTGCCGTGGCGCAGGCTGATCTCGACCATGCGGCAATAGCAGAGGGACGGCAGCTCGGGGTCGGTGTTGAGCGCCGGCGCGAACAGCACCGCGAGGATCCCCAGCGCCGCGCGCATGTCGGGGTCGACGAGCGGCGGCAGGTCGACGAGGTCTTCGATCTGCCGCTCGCCGAGCGCGTCCTGGATCGTCTGCAGCTCGCGGTGCACCTGCGCGCGCGTCGGGTGGGCCGACACCTCCACGCCGAGCCAGCGCAGGCCCTCGATCCCGCGCTCGACCGCCGTGTGCAGCTCCTGTCGGCTGGTGAACAGATCGACCTCGACCCGCCGGATCTCCGCCCGCTCGCGGCGGGTCCGCGCGCGCTCGAACAGCGCCGCGAACTGCGACACCGACGCGTCGAATCGGCACCGCAAATATTCACACTCGGCCTGCGCGAAGCCCAGCGAGAAGGCCAGCGAGTGCTGCTCGTCCCACGCCTCGGGGCCGAGCAGCGCGCTCCCGGCCGCGTGGTAGCGCACGGCCGCGTCGTAGGCCGTCGACGCCTGGGCCTTACGCCCGGCCGCCAGGTGGAGCGCGGCGACGCGGACCTTCTCGTCTGTCCTTTCGAGCAGGTGCGCGGCCTCTTCGAAATGACCGGCGACCTCGAACAGCTGCGCCTCGAGCTCCTCGCGCCCCAGACGAGCCAGCAGCGCCCGCCCGATCCGCAGGTGGACGGCGGCTCGCTCCGCCGCAGGGATCAGGCTGAACGCCGCCTCCTGCACGCGGTCGTGGGCGAACTTGTAGGCGTCGCCGTCGCGCAGCACCAGCCCTGCCTGGACCGCCGCCGCCAGGTCGCGCCGCACCTCCTCTTCCGGCCGGTCGGCGAGCGCCGCGAGCAGGCCGAGCTCGGAGGTCCCGCCGAGGCACGCGGCCAGCTCGAGGGCCTCGCGCGCCCCCGGCGACAGGCGCTGCAGCGTCTGCACCATCAGCTCGGCCACGTTGATCGTCGTCGTCTTGGCCTGGATCCGCGGGATGTCCCCCGCCCACGTCCCGGTCGACAGGTCGAGCGCGATGAGCCCCTCCTGATGCAGCATGTTCAAGAACTGCAGCGCGAAGAACGGGTTGCCGTCGGTCTTGCCGTGGATCAGGCGAGCGAGCGCCGCCGCGTCGCGGACACGCCCGCCGAACGTGGCCGTGACGAGCGACGCGAGGTGCTCCTCGGACAGCGGCGTGAGGAAGATGTCGCACATCGCGACGTTCGCCGCGCGCACCCGGGCGAGCGCCGTCATCAACGGATGCGCCGCGCTCACCTCGTTGTCCCGGTACGCGCAGATCCACAGGAAATAGTGGATGTCGGGGTGCGTGATCAGGTGGGAGAGCAGCGCCAGACTGGCCGGATCGACCCATTGCAGGTCGTCGAGGAACAGCGCCACCGGGTGCTCACGCGCCGCGAACACCCCGAGGAATTGGCGAAAGACCAGGTGGAACCGGCTCTGCGCGTCCGACCCCGACAGCTCGGGCACCGGCGGCTGCTCGCCGATCACGAGCGCCAGCTCGGGGATGATGTCGACGATGAGCCGCGCGTTCAGGCCGAGCGCCGCCGTCAAGCGCCCGCGCCACTCGGTGACCCGCTCCTCCGGCTCGGCGAGGATGTCGCGGACGAGCGCGCGGAAGGCCTGCGAGATCGTCGCGTAGGGGATCCCGCGCTGGTATTGATCGAACTTGCCCGAGAGGAAGAACCCGTGGGCCTGGACGATCGGTCGCTGCAGCTTGTGGACCAGGGACGACTTGCCCACCCCGGAATAGCCGGACACGCGCACGACCCCCGGCGCCCCGGTCTCGACCATCGCCTCGAACGCGCCGCGCAGCGCCGCCAGCTCGCGCTCGCGCCCGTACAGCTGCAGCGGCACGCGGGGCCGCTCCGCCAGGTCCTCCTCGCCGAGCGGGAACGGCTCGATCTGCCCGCGCGCGCGCCATGCCGCCAGGCACCGCTCGAGATCGCGGCGGAGCCCCCGCGCGCTCTGGTAGCGGTCCTCCGCGACCTTGGCCAGCAGCTTCACCACGATCGCCGACACCACCTCCGGCACCGACGGGCGCAGCGCCGACGGCGGCGTGACGCGGCGCGCCACGTGGCAGTGGATCCATTCCAGCGGGTCGCTGGCGCGGAACGGGAGGCGTCCGGTCAGCATGCGGTAGAACGTCACGCCCAGCGAGTAGAGGTCGCTGCGAAAGTCGAGCGGGCGGTTCATCCGCCCGGTCTGCTCCGGCGACATGTACGGCAGCGATCCGGTCAGGATCCCCGCGGTGGGCGCGAGCCCGGACTCGCGCTGCTGCGGCGACGCCACGCCGAGGTTGGCCAGCTTGACCTCGCCGCGGACCGGGTCGACCACGATGTTGTCGGGCTTGAGGTCCTTGTGGACCACGTCGCTTCGGTGGAGCTCCTCGACCGCCCCGGCGATGCCGATCGCCAGCGTCAGGAAGCGCTCGAGCGGCAGCGGCGTCCCCGTGAGCAGCTGCTCGAGGAACGTCCCCTCGAAGTGCTCGAGCACCAGCGCCGGCATGCCGCGGTACGTGTCCAGCGCGATCGGCTTGACCGTCCCCGGGA
The DNA here is from genome assembly GCF_026626665.1 of Nannocystis pusilla. Classification (GTDB taxonomy): domain Bacteria; phylum Myxococcota_A; class Polyangia; order Nannocystales; family Nannocystaceae; genus Nannocystis; species Nannocystis pusilla. The sequence goes on along the minus strand of NZ_JAPNKE010000002.1, from coordinate 1,283,681 downwards.
GGTCGAGCGACCGCCCCAGCTCGTACTCCGCCCGCAACCGCTCGAGCTCCCGCGCCGGGCGCAGCCGTGGGTCGAGCGTCTTGATGACGACCGCGCAGTTGTCCTCCAGCCGGACCGCGCGATAGATGCCCGCGCCCGCGCTCTGACTGAGCAGTCCGGTGGTGCGGTACTTCGCCGGGTCCGCTGTCCCTGCGTCGCCCATGCAAATACCGTGGCGTAGCCCGCCGGGGAAAACCACCGGGCCCGCCGGCGCCCCTCGGCCCGGCTCGGCGACGCGCGCGTCGAAGCGCCCTCTCGCCCGTCCGCGTGCTGCGCCGAACCTCCCCCGCCCTCGCTTGCGGGCGGCCCGCCCGCGGCCTCCTGCGCGCGGATGCTCGCCTCACCCGATCGCCCCGCGCAGCCGCAGCCGCAGCCGCACGAACCACGCGAACAGCTTGAACGCGAGCGATTCCGGCCGCGGCAGCGGCCGCACGCGCGTGTTGTGAAACGCGGTGATCGTCCAGCCCTCGCCGGCGCGGACCAGCACGTAGGTCTGCCGGGACAGCCGGTCGGCCGGGATCCCGCGCTGCCACGGCCACACCGCCCCGCCGATCGCGTGGGCCACCGCCGCGTCCTCGCCGATCGTGCGCACGTCGGTGACCTCCCCGCGCAGGCTCGTCCCGCGCAGCACCGTCGCGAACAGCGCCGCGTGGGCCCGCTCGACCTCCGCCCGCCCGCGCGCCAGCCCGCCGTCGAACGTCACGTAATCGACCTCCGGCGCGAACAGGGCCGCGAAGGCCCGCGCGTCGCCGCGGCTCCACACCTCGAAGGTCGCCAGCACATGCCCACGGATCTCCGCCTCCTCGGTTTGCATGCGATCGGAGTAGCCCTGGCCGGCGATGACGACCAGTGATACTTCCTCATCTCATCCATCACCAGCGGTGATACTCGTGGACCTCGCGGCGATCGACCTCAACCTGTTCCTCGTCCTCGACGCGGTGCTCACCGAGGGCAGCGCGACCGCGGCGGCGCGACGTCTGCACGTCACCCAGTCGGCGGTCTCGAACGCCCTCGCGCGGCTGCGCGAGGTCGTCGGCGACCCACTCGTGGTCCGCCGCGGCCGCGGCCTGGCGCCGACCCCGGTGGCGCTCCAGCTGCAGCCGCGGATCGCCGCCGGCCTGCACGAGCTGCGGGCTGCCCTCGCCGCCGGCCGCGAGTTCGACCCTGCCACCACCACCCGCCGCTTCTCCATCGCCCTCACCGACAACCAGGAGGTCTCCGACCTGCCGCGGATCGTCGCCCGCTTCGAGCGCCAGCTCCCGCGCGCCTCCTTGCAGGTCATCACCGTCGAGCGGCTGCTCGCCAGCGACGGCCTCGCCGCCGGCCTCGTCGACCTCGCCCTCGCCCCCGCCGCCGTCACTGCGCCCGGCCTGCGCCAGACCCCGCTCTACAGCGAACAGGGCGTCCTCGTCGTCCGCCGCGACAACCGCAAGGTCGGCCGCCGCCTCGACCGCGCCGGCTTCGAGGCCACCCCCTACGTCGGCGTGCAGATCCTCGGCGAGGGCGGCCACGGCCACCGCGTCGCCCGCGACAACCTCGCCCGCGCCGGCCTGCGCCGCCGCGTCGTCCTCACCGTCCCGCACTTCATGGCCGCCGCCGTCGCCGTCTCGCGCACCGACTGGATGACCGGCCTCCCGCGCCGCTTCGCCGCCGAGGTCAGCCGTCGCCTACCCCTGCGCACCGTCGCCGCCCCGCTCGAGATCGTCGACTTCCCGCTCGCCCTGCACTGGCACGCGCGCACCGACGCCGACCCCGGCGCGCAGTTCTTCCGCGCCCTCGTCGTCGCCGCCCTGCGGCCCCCGCCGCCTCGCGCGCGCCTGATACGGCATGTCCCAAGGGACATGTCTTCCGGGTCGCGCCCGAGAGGGGTCATGAGGATTTGCCGATCTTTGCCTTCGTCGCCGTGCGCGTGAATCGGCCGGATGCAGCGCTCCGCGGCCGTCGCGCCCGAATCTCCGCCTGCGGAGCGGCCCGGCGGCGGTGCAGCTCGCTATGGCAGCCATACATGCGGCCTATGAGACTCGGTGTGGCGCCGCGGCTATAACCGACCGGCGCCAGGTAGGGCGATGACACGGGCAAGACGCCTCCAATGGGTGCGCGCCGATCGCGGTCGCGCACGGGCTCTTTTTCACCCTCAGCCTTGCACCGGACAATCGTATGCATTTTCGTACACCATCTCTCATTGCCTTTTCTTTGTTCGCGGCCGCCTGTCAGGAGGGCACCGCCGTTTGTGAGGAGGGGAGCGTCGAACGCGACGGACAGTGCATCCCCGCCGCGGTTCAGGTGCGATTGACGCACCTCGACGTCCGCTATGACCTCTCGCAGCCGGTCTATGTCAACAATCGGGTCCCCATCACCTTCGGCATCACCGCAGACGCCGCCGACCCGGCGAACCCCGTCACCCGCAACGTCGCCGTCACCTTCTCCTTCGTCGAGGCCGAGCCGAGCGACCCGGAGAAACCGCTCGCGTGCAGCTCGAGCGCGATCGACGTCGAGGTGACCGGCGACGGGAAGGAGCAGATCGTCGAGGGCTTCATCTGGCCGACCTCGCTGTGCGCCGCGCTCGCGGCGAAGGGCGCCCCGGTGAACCTCCAGGTCGACTTCAACGGCGGTGAGGAGCTCGCGAGCGAGCTCGAGTCGGACATCGACGCCCCGAGCGTCGTGCTGACCGAGGCGCACCGCGGCGACGAGCTCAACCAGCGCTGCCGCGCCTCGCTGGACGGCGCCGACCCGAAGCTCGGCTGCGTCCACGCCATCGACCTGCAACCGACTCCCAGCGAGGGTGGCGGGACACTGATCGACGTCCGCTACGCGCTCAGCGCGACCTCGTCGGTGGCCGTCGTGCCGTACCGGCCGACCGAGAACATCGGCGTCGACGGGCCCGCCGACCTCGAGCCCAGCCTCGTGGTCCAGTCGCGCTTCGTCGTCAACGGACGCGACCCCTACACCTCCGCCGTCGATCCGGCGCTGATCCCTCCGTCGCTCGTCGAGGCTGTCCCCTCGATCGTCGAGGACCTGCAATTCGGCCTCGACCCCGCCGGGCTGGCCGCTCTCTCCGCGCTGCCCGGCAAGGCGGTCGTGTCCTACACGATCGAGTCGGCGGCCGACAGCACCACGCGGCTGTCCCTCACCATCCGCGACCCTGCCGACCCGGCCAACACGATCGCCGAGGCCCTCATCGACCGGGTCGTGCCGGGCACCGCCAACGACGTCGTGCACGAGCTGTTCCTCGCGGACGAGGCGCTCGCGGCCGTGTCGGCGGGCGGCATCTGGGAGGACCAGAGCGACTTCGTCGTCCGCGGCTGCTTCAACGCCGAGTTCCCCCAGGACGGCAACCGCGGCGAGGGTTCGGTCGACGACTGCCGCGAGCTGGAGGTGGTGCTGGTCCACGAGACCGCGCCGGCCTCGGGCGCCTCGTCGCTGAGCTTCGACAAGGAGTTCGAGCGCACGCTCGGCAACGACCGGATCGGCATCGACAGCACGATGTCGACGCAGAACCGCCTCGACCTGAGCGGCGCGTCGAGCCGGATCGAGGGTGAGGTCGCGCTCCATGGAAATCTCGGGGCCAAGTTCGACCTGACGCTGGCGCGCGCCTTCGGCACCGCCACCCTCGCCGTCGACCCGACCAAGAACGCCTACGAGATCGGCGTCGACGCCTTCGGCCAGCGCCTCTACGGCCTCGAGCGGCAGGAGACGACGATCGTCAACAGCGAGGACTTCAGCGCCGCCAAGTCCTTCACGATCGGCAACCTCGGCTTCGGCTTCGGTCCGGTGCGCGTCGGCTTCAAGATCGGCGTCGGCGGCACCATCGGCATCGAGGTCGAGGACACCCTCGAGGCGCTGACCGACGACGCCACCTGCCAGGAGCTGTTGAACTCGGCCGAGAGCTTCGCCGCCTGCGGCCGGCTGACCCGCGTGACCACCCCGAACTTCGGCCTGACCGGCGAGATCGAGGGCGGCATCGACCTGAAGCTGGTGAAGGCGGGCGTGGCGGCCGACCTCCGCTTCGCCACCACCCGGTTCCCGCTCGACACGACGCTCGGCTTCGGGCTCACCGACGAAGAGCGGCTGCTGGTCCGCGGCAGCGCGACCTGGGACATGTCGTTCCGGCCGCTGTCCGGCGACGTCTCGATCGTCGGCAAGGTCGGCTTCCGTCGCTTCGCCAAGTCGCTGAAGGTCCACCTCTTCAGCTTCTCCTCGCCGGAGATCACGACGCGGCTCCTGAGCCTGGCGATGGACGCCTCCGAGGAGCTGCAGTGAGCGCCATGGCGACGGCCGGCCGCTCCCTCAAGCTGTCGCTCGCAGCGGGCTCGATCGTGGTGATCGCGCTCGGCCTGCTGCGGGCGACCGAGCCCCGCACACCGACCCGAGAGACCGCGGCTTCGGCCGCGGCCTCGGCCGCCCCGCGCTGCCGCTTCAGCCCCGGCGAGACGGCCGCGTTCACGCTCGAGTCCACGGTCCGAGACGTCCGCGACGAGGAGGAGGACCACCTTCGGGCCACGCTGAGCTGGCAGGTCGACGCGCAGCTCGCGGCCGATCGCTGGCGGCTCCGCGCCGCGCTCACCGACGTGTCGCAGAGCCAGGAGCTGACCCTGCCGGAGGAGCGCGTCGAGGGGCGGCTCACCGACCCCTTCTTCGTCGACGTCGACGCGTCGTGCCGCTTCGTCGGCTTCGGCTTCGCGCGCGACTGGGACCCGCGCCGGCGTCAACTCGTCCAGTCGACGCTGCTGACCCACGAGTTCGTGCTGCCGGCGAAGCAGGGCGCGAAGCGCTGGAGCGCGGCGCAGTCGGACGGCATCGGCGCGTTCGAGGCGAGCTATGCGATGGCATCCGCCGCGCGCGGCCCGGCGGTCCGCGTCAAGCGGCGCAAGGCCGCGTACGAGGGGCAGACGGGCGCCGCGACGTTCGGCGTGTCGGTGGTGATGGTCGGCTCGGAGGCGACCGCGAGCTTCGACCGCGAGCGCCCGCACTGGCTGACGACGTCGTCCGGCCTCGAGCGGGTGCAGATCCTCGTGCAGGGCGAGGTCGAGGCCGACCTGCTGCAGCAGTTCCATCTGACTCGCGACGACGGGCGTTTCGTCGCCGTGCGCGCCCTGAACGCGGACGAGGTCGACTTCGGCGACGCCTTCGCGCTCGCGGCCGAACGCGACGTCCGCGTCGACGAGCGTGTCGCGCGGCTCTCCTACGAGGAGGCGCTGCAGGCCTTCCTTTCTCGCCTCGGCGGGGCCGAGGAGGCGAGCTACGCCGCGGCGCGCTCGCTGGCGGCGTGGCTGAAGGCTCACCCCGAGGCAGCGAGCCCCCTGATCGCCGCGCTGCGAGCCGGCGACCTCGACGAGGCGGTCCACCCGGCGCTGTTCCTCGCGCTCGAGCTGTCGGGCACCGAGGCCGCCCGCGACGCGCTGACGGACGCCCTCGTGGACCCGCGCCTCCGCGCCGTCGATCGCGCCCGGGCCGCTTCGGCGCTGGCGGACATCGGCGAGCCCACGCGGAGCACGGCCGAGCTGCTCCTCGCGCAGGCGAGGAGCGAGGCCGACCCGATGGTCGCCAACGTCAGCTTGCTCGGCCTCGGCAGCATGGCCCGGCGCAGCGGCGACGACGAGCTCCGCACCTACGTCCAAGACTCGCTCACGGGCGAGCTGGCGAGCGCCGCGGGCACGGAGCAGACCCACCTCGTCCTCGACGCGATGGGCAACAGCGGCGACGCTGCGTTCGTCGACGTGCTCGCTACGCACGCCGACGCCGACAGCGCGACGACGCGGCAGCACGCGGTCGAGGCGCTCGGTCGCCTCGATCCGGCCGAGTCCGGCCCGCGTCTCCTGGACCGCCTCCGCGAGGAGACCGACCCGGCCGTCGGCGCCGCGATCGTGAAGGCCCTGCGCGGGCCTCCCACGGGCGACGCGGTCGCGCTGATGTCGGACAAGCTCGCGGCCAGCACGTCGATCACGGAGCGGTCGGCGATCATCGCCTGGCTCGGGTCCGCCTCGCGCACCCGACCCGAGGCGCGCAGCCTGCTCGCGGCCCACGTGCGCGAGGAGACCCATGCGCGGCTGGTGCAGCAGATCGGCGCCTTCGTGCCCGCCTCGGAGCTGCGATGAGCCGGCCCGTCGAACTAGCGAAGGTCACGCTGGCGGCGCTGCTCGCCGGGTGCGCCGAGGCGGACCTCGCCGTCGACGAGGACGGCGCGCTCGCGTCGGCCTGGCTCGAGGTCGGCGCCACGCAGTTCGAGGGCGACGGCGAGAGCGGTCGCGTGACGATCGCCGCGCAGGCGCCCCTCGCCGCCCTCGCGCTGCGCATCACGACCGCGCCCGGCGTGTGCTTCCAGCTCAGCGGGGCGGTCGACGGCGCGGGGCGGACGGTGATCGACGGCCGCAGCGCGGGGTCGTTCTGCCGCGACTGCGAGCTGCGCACCTCGGTCGCCGTCGAGGCCGGCGTGTTCGTCCTCCCCGTCGAGTCCGGCCGCTTCGCGCCGGACACCGGCGCCTCGCTCCGCTTCGCCCGCGTCGACTGTCAGACCCTCACGCCGCTCTCCACGCCGGACGATCGCCCGCCGCTGCGGATCGACGCGCAGCCGGTCGAGGTGGTGCCGGAGCGGGCGACGATCGATCTGCGCTTCCACGTCGCGGACAGCTCGATCCTGTTCGGCGACGACGACCGCCAACGGGAGTTGATCGCGTTGCTCGAGCAGGAGCTCGCCGCGAGCGGCGTCGCCCCGCGGCTCGTCGAGTCACGCGAACTCGAAGAAATCCCCGCGACGCTCCGCTTCCACGCCGGCGACGTCTCCGAGCTGGCGGCGGCGTTCGCGGGTGCTCCGCCCAAGGACGAGACGACCGTCGATGTCGTCTTCGGCGGGTGCCTGCTCTACGACGACCCGGTCTTCGGACCGCCCCGCGCGGTCAACGGATTCACGCCGAGGATCCCCGGCGGCGCCGGCCCTGCCGACGGCGTGTTCATGCCGGGCCTCGACTGTTTCGCGGAAGGCGCCGGCCCAGTCGACATACCCCTGGGCGCCCAGGCTCGCGTGCTCGCGCACGAGCTCGGGCACTACCTCGGGCTCTACCACGCGGTCGAGGCGGACGGCCTCGCCGATCCGCTCGATGACACCGACGCAGACAACATCATGAATCCCCGCACCGAGCTGGCCGGTTCGCTCGGGTTCAGCCCGTCGCAGGGCCGCGTGATGCGTACGCACCCTGCGGTCCGCGCGGCGGAGGGCCCGCGCTGAGCTTCAGAGACTTTCACCATGAACGTAGGAACATGTCCGAAGAGACACAGGATCGTTCGTCACGGCACGCCGACGTCCGGCATCTGCTGCCCGCAGCGGACCAGCGCGTCCTTGATGAACATCGCGGCGCGGGTCTTCGGCATGTCGGCGCGGTAGATCAGCGAGATGTCGTCGGGGAAGATCGGCAGCTCCGCGTGCAGCCGGCGCAGCCGACCCTCGTGGTGGTAGGCGGCGATCCGGCGCGGCAAGATCGCCGGGCCGACGCCCGCGAGCGCCAGCGACTTGACGAGCTCGAAGTCGCCGCAGGACAACAGTCGCCGCGGCACCATGTCGTGCTCGGCGAGCTGGTCTATCAGCCAGGTGCACTGATGGACCCGCCCCGCGACGATCAGCGGGCGGTCGCGCAGCAGCGCCGCGGCGACAGCGAGGTCGGCGGTGAAGCAGCCGGCAGGCCCGTACAGCGCCGCCCCCGCGGGGACGGGCGCGTCGGGGGGCGCGGCGACGAAGAGATCGACGGCGTCGCGGCATAGCCGCAGGATCACCAGGTCCGGGTGCGACGTCGGGTTGACGACCAGCCCGAAGGGGATCTCGCGCTCGACGACGGCGCGCAGGACGTCGTCGCTGTTCGCGTTGTGCAGCGTCAGAGCGATCTGCGGGGCCTCGCGCAGGAAGCCCGGCAAGAACCGCGGCAGAAAGTAGGCTCCGAGCGACTCGTTACAACCAAGCACGTAGCTGCCGACGAGGTCGCGTTCGAGCCCGGCGACCGCCGCCGTCGCCCGTTCGAGCGCGGCGAACACCTCTTCCGCGTGCCGCAGCAGTTCGGCGCCCCCAGCAGTCAAGCTGACCCCGCCGCGGTGGCGCAGCAACAGCGTCGCTCCCAGCGACTCCTCGAGCTGGCGCACCGCGACGCTCAGCGTGGGCTGGCTGACCTTGAGCGCCCGCGCCGCGGCGCTCATGCTGCCGAGCCGGGCGACCTCGCGAAGTAGCGCAGCTGGGTGATGTCCATCGCTCGAGTGACGATACGCGCGGCGCCGCGTCCCCACAACACAGTGCGTCTCAGGCGCCCGAGGTCGTAGGTCCTGCGTCTACCCTTCCGAATGCCGACTCTGCTGCGTCGATTTCCTACAGGAGATTCACCCGATCAGCGCGTAACTCGCTCGCTCTCACCGCGTCGAAATTAACCATGGTCACCTGAGCGATGCATGCTCCTCGTCGACGACCGGTCACCACTGTGACGATCGGCGCCGCGGTCGGTTCGAACTCGCCCACCGTGCCGCTGGCCCCTCGCTCGCGCACCCACCAACGAAGCGAGCCGCGCCGAAAGCCCGCGAGAAGCGTCGATGCGACGGCCAGCCCTGGCCGTCGCATCGACGCCGACGAGCGCCTCTCGGCCCCGCTCCCGAATGGAGCCGGGTTCGGCGCGGCGGCTCCTCACGGCTGCAGCCGTGCCAGGGGTCCGGGGAAGGGCCGGCCGCGAATTAGAGACAGGATGGGCGCGAGGAACGAGCGTCCATCCTGTCGGTTAACTCGCGGACGGACCTTCCCCGGACCCCCCGCGAGGCGCAGTCGGCAATTAGCGAAGCCTCTGCGCCTCTGTCTCGAAAGACAGCTCAGGTCAACGAGGCCCGAGCGAAGTTCGTCAGCGAAGCGAACGTCTCGAAGCGCTTCTGGATCGTCGCCGCATCGAGCCCCTTCAGCCGGTCGTACGAGAACCCCTCGACGCAGAACGAAGCCATCACCGACCCGTAGATCATGGCCGTGCGCAGCGAGGCCCCGCTGGTCTCCACGCCTGGGCGGGCCAGGTAGCCCATGAAGCCGCCCGCGAAGCTGTCGCCGGCGCCCGTCGGGTCGACCACCTCTTCGAGCGGCAGCGCCGGCGCCGAGAACACCTCGCCGTCCGCGTCGAACAGCAGCGCCCCGTACTCGCCGCGCTTGATCACCACGTTGCGGGGTCCGAGGGCCCGGACCGCGCGGGCCGCCTTCACGATGTTGTGCTCGCCGCTGAGCTGGCGGGCCTCCTCGTCGTTGAGGGTCAGCACGTCCACGTTCTTCAGCACCGCCTTGAGGTCGTCGTTGGCGATCGAGATCCACAGGTTCATCGTGTCGAGGCCGACCAGGCGGGGCCGCTGCATCTGCGCGAACACGTCGCTCTGCAGGCGCGGCTGGATGTTGGCCAGGAACAGGAACTCGCTGCCGCGGAACTCGTCCGGCAGGCGCGGCTGGAACTTCTCGAACACGTTGAGGTGCGTCTCGAGCGTCGTCCGGTCGTTCATGTTCTCGTGGTACTGGCCCTTCCAGCGGAAGGTCAGCCCGTCCTGCACGATCTCGAGGCCGGACGTGTCGACGCCCGCCGCCTTGAGGTCGGCCACCGCGTAGTCGGGGAAGTCGCGCCCGACCACGCCGACCAGCCGCACCTGGGACAGGTACGACGCCGCCATCGCGAAGAAGGTCGCCGATCCGCCGACGCTCTCGGGCCGCTCGGCGCGGGGCGTGATGATCCAGTCGATGGCGACGCTGCCGACGACGACGAGGTGGGGCTTACTGACGGTCATGGCTCTCTCTTCGTTGCTGTTCGTTCAAACATGCCTGAAAGGACAGGCATCGACGGACATGCGCACTGGCACATGTCCTCTGGGACATCTCACTCCGGCGCCTGCAGCAGGTGCCCCGCGATCAGCTCGAGGCGCTTGCGCGTCTCCGCCGGGATGCGCGTGGGATCGGTGATGAGCGCGTGCTGCAGCGCGCGCGGGTACGGCAGCTCCGCGGTCGACACCGGCAGGCCGGCGGCCACGCGGGCGATGAGGCGGCGCGACAGCGCCACGTTGGCCCCTAGCACCGCGATCACGGCCTCGACGCTGACCTCGCCCTCGCTCTGGTGCCAGCAGTCGTAGTCGGTGGCCAGCGCCACCAGGGCGTAGGCGATCTCGGCCTCGCGGGCGAGCTTGGCCTCGGGCAGCGCGGTCATGCCGATCACGTGCGCGCCCCACGAGCGGTACAGGTTGGACTCGGCGCGGGTCGAGAACGCCGGGCCTTCCATCACCACGCACGTGCCGCCGACGTGGACGCGGGCGCCCTCGGCCTCGGCCGCGCCGGCGACGCGGCGCGACAGCCCGGCGTCGACCGGGTCGCCCATCTGCACGTGCGCCACCAGCCCGCCGCCGAAGAAGGTCTGGGCGCGGCCCGCGGTGCGGTCGATGAATTGATCGGGCATGACGACGTCGCCGGGCGCGATGTCCTCGCGCAGCGAGCCGACCGCCGACACGCTGAGCAGGTGGGTCACGCCGAGCTGCTTGAAGCCGTGCACGTTGGCGCGGAAGTTGATCTCCGACGGCAGCAGCACGTGTCCGCGTCCGTGCCGCGGCAGGAACACCGCGCGCACCGGCGGCAGCCCGTCCGCGCGCGGCAGGAGCCCCACCGTGTAGGCGTCGGACGGTCGTCCGAAGGGCGTCTCGAGCGCGACCTGCTCGACCTCTTCGAGCCCCTCGATCTCGTACAGCCCCGAGCCGCCGACGACTCCCAGCACCAGACGATCACTGGGCCTCGGGCGAAGCAGGATGCGGGGTCGACATCGGCGGCGAGGATACCGGCGGCCCCCCGACGCGCCAAGCGCCGTTGCGCGCGACCCCTCACGCACGATACACAGCGGTCACGCCACCCGAGTTCCATCACGACCGCCGCGGCTGCGTCGCCGCCGGTCACCCCGTCACCGCAGCGGCCGCCATGCACGCGCTCGCGGCCGGGGGCAACGCGTTCGACGCCGTGCTCGCCGCGCTGATGGCCGCGTGTGTCGCCGAGCCGGTGCTCGCCTCGCCCGGCGGCGGCGGCTTCATCCTCGCGCTCCCAGCCGGCGGCGAGCCGCGGCTCTACGACGCCTTCGTACACACGCCGCGGGTGCGCCGGCCGCAGGCCGAGGCCAACGCGCGCGAGGTGATCACCGACTGGGGCACCGCGCAGCAGGCGTTCCACATCGGGGTCGGCTGCGCCGCCACGCCGGGCCTCGTCGCCGGCATGTTCGCCGTCCACCGCGAGCTCGCGCGCCTGCCGATGCCCGTCATCGCCGCCCCCGCGGTGCAGGCCGCCCGCGACGGCATCGCCGTGTCGCCGTTCATGGCCTACCTCATGACGCTGGTGGCGCCGATCTACCTCGAGCTGCCGGCCGCCCGCGCGATCTTCGGCGACCCCGCGGCCGTCGAGGGCGGCGCGCCGACGCCGGTCAAGGCCGGCGGGCGCCTCGTCAATCCTGTCCTCGGGGACATGCTCGAGCAGCTCGCGCGCGAGGGCGAGGACCTGTTCTACCGCGGCGACGTCGCCGCCGCGATCGTCCGCCAGAGCCGCGAGGCCGGCGGCCACATCACCGCCGACGACCTCGCCGCCTACCGCGTGAACGCCCGCGCCCCGCTGCGCCTGCGCTACCGCGACGCCACCCTGCTCACCAACCCGCCGCCGGCCGCCGGCGGGCTGATGATCGCCTTCGCCCTCGCCTTGCTCTCCGGACATGCCCTGAAAGACATGGGCTTTCAGACAGCCGAGCACGCGGCCCTGCTGGCCCGCGTCCAGGCCGAGACGGTGCGCGCGCGCGACCGCCGGCCCGCCGCGCGAGGGCGTCGAGGCGACCTGGCTCGGCGGCGACCTGCTGGCCGCCCACGCCGCGGCGCTGGCCGGCCCGCTGCGCAGCCGCGGCACCACCCACGTCAGCGTCATCGACGCCGCCGGCAACGCCGCCTCGGCCACCGTCAGCAACGGCGAGGGCTGCGGCGAGATCGTCCCCGGCACCGGCATGATGCTCAACAACATGCTCGGCGAGGACGACGTGAACCCGCCGGGCCCGCACGCCTGGCCGCTCGATCAGCGCCTGGCGTCGATGATGTCGCCGACGGCGATCGTCGGCGACGACGGCAGCCTGCTCGTGTGCGGCAGCGGCGGCTCGAAGCGGATCCGCACCGCCGTCCTCCAGGTCGTCTCCAACGTCCTCGACTTCGGCCTGCCCCTGCCCGCGGCGATCGCGGCCCCGCGGATCCACGTCGAGGACGACCACGTCAGCTTCGAGGCCGGCCTCTCCCCGGCCGCCGCCGAGCTCCTCGCCGGCCTGTTCGACCGCACCACCGCCTGGCCCGGCCTCAACATGTTCTTCGGCGGCGTCCACACCGTCCAGCGCGCCAAGGACGGCCGCCTGTCGGGCTTCGGCGACCCCCGCCGCGACGGCGTCTGCCTCGGCGGCGAGTGAGCGGCGCGGCCGCTGCCGCATGTCGCCCGGGACATGCCCGTAAGCGCATGTCTCCCTGGACATGCCCCTGGGCGCATGTCGTATCGGACATGTCGCCAGGGACACCAGCGTCGCGCGAACCCGCCGCCGTCTTCATGTCCCTGAAGACATGTCCCTCGCGCCACCCCGCCGCCGCGGCCGCACCAGCGACGCCGCGCACGGCAGCACCAGCAGCGTCAGGAGCAGCGTCGACACCAGCCCGCCGACCACCACCGTCGCCAGCGGCCGCTGCACGTCGGAGCCGATCCCGGTCGCCCGCGCCGCCGGGACCATCCCGAGCAGCGCGACCAGGATCATGAGCAGCAGCGGGCGCACCGCCCGGGTGGCCCCCTGCACCGTGTCCTCGACCGCGTCGCCGCCGGCCGCGACCGCGCGGATCGACTCGACCAGCAGCACCCCGCTCATCACCGCCACGCCGAACAGCGACACCATCCCGACCGCCGCCGACACGCTGAGGTGGATCCCGCGCAGCCACAGCGCGAGCACCCCGCCGAGCAGCGAGAACGGCACGCACGCCAGCACCAGCAGCGCCCAGCGCAGCGAGCGGAAGGCGAAGCACAGCAGCGCCAGGATGATGCCCAGCGTCAGCGGCAGGATCACCACCAGGCGTCGCCGCGCCCGCGTCAGGTTCTCGAACTGCCCGCCCCACTCGAGCCGGTAGCCGGGCGGCAGCTGCAGCGCCGCCTGCAGCTGCCGCTGCGCCTCGGCGACGAAGCTGCCCTGATCGCGCCCGCGGATGTTGGTGCGCACGGTGACCTGGCGCTGGTTCTCGCGCCGGGCGATGATCGTCGCGCCCTCGGCCACCTCGATGTCGGCGACCTCGGCCAGCGGCACCCGGCCGCCGCGGTGCGGCATCACCATCAGGCGCCCGATCGCCTCCCCGCTGGCGCGCGCCTCCGGGATGTACCGCAACGCCGCCGCGAACCGCCGCGAGCCCTCGTACACCGTGGCGATCGGCCGCCCGCCGATCGCCAGGCTCACCAGCTGCTGCACGTCCGCCACGTCGGCCCCGTAGCGCGCCATGTCGGCCCGGCGCAGGCGCAGTCGCAGCTGCTCCTGGGCCGCCTCCTGCTCGATCGCCGTGTCGGCCGCGCCCGCGATCCCGGCCACGATCGCGCGGCTCTGCACCGCCAGCCGCCGCAGCTCGCCGAGGTCGGGGCCGCGGACGATGATCGCCAGGTCGGCCGACGACCCCGTCGCCGCCTCGGTCGCGTTGTCGAGGATCGGCTGGGTGAAGCTGAACGTGGCGCCGGGGATCGCCGCTCGCAGCCGCCGCGCCAGCGCCTCGACCAGGTCGGCCTTGACCTGTCCCTTCGGCCACGTGTCGTACGGCTGCAGGCCGACCAGGAATTCGTTGCGGTTGGGCCCGTACGGGTCGGTGCCCGAGTCGTTGCGGCCGGTCTGCGAGGCGACTTGCCGGACCTCGGGCGACTGCAGCACCAGGCCCCGGATCGTCGACGCGATCTCGGCCGACTTGAACAGCGACAGCCCGCGCGGCAGGTTGCAGCGGATCCAGATCGATCCCTCGTCGAGCTGCGGCAGGAACTCGGTGCCGACGCGGCCGCCGACCAGCACCAGCGCCGCCACCGTCACCACCGCCGCGCCCGCCACCACCGGTCTGGCCCGCCGCACGAGGCGCCGGACGAGCCCCGCGTAGCCGGCCGCGATCGCCGACATCACCCGGCTGGGGCGGCTCTTCACCCCGCGGCGGAACACGTAGCTGGCCAGCACCGGCGTCAGCGTCAAGCTCAGCAGCAGCGCGCCCAGCAGCGCCGTGCTGACGGTGAACGCCATCGGCGTGAACAGCCGCCGCTCGACCCGCTGCAGCATGAACAGCGGCAGGTACGCGGCGATGATGATCGCCAGCGAGAACACGATCGGGCGCGTCACCTCGCGGGCCGCCGCGGCGAACTCGTCCGGCTCGGCCGGGGCCCGCGGGTCGGGCCGCTGCTGCAGCCGGTGCACGATCGCCTCGACCATCACCAGCGTGCCGTCGACGATGATGCCGAAGTCGATCGCCCCGAGGCTCAGCAGGTTGGCCGGGACCCCGGCCAGCTTCATGCACACGAACGCGAACAGCAGCGACAGCGGGATCATCAGCGCCGTCAGCAGCGCCGCGCGCACGCTGGCGAGCAAGAGCACCAGCACGAACACGACGATGGTCACCCCCTCGGCGAGCGTGCGCGAGACGGTGCGCAGCGTCCGACCGACCAGCTCGCTGCGGTCGTAGAAGCCCTCGATGCGGGCCCCGGCCAGCTCCTCGCCGGCGTTCAGCGCGTCGACGCGGGCGTGGATGCCCCGCAGCACCTCGCTCGGGTTCTCCCACCGCCGCATCAGCACCACGCCCTCGACCCCGCCCTGGGCCGCGTCGAGGCCGAAGATCCCGGTCGGCGGCGCCGGGCCGATCCGCACCGTGGCGACGTCGCGGACGAAGATCGGCACCCCGCCGTCGACCCCGACCAGCGTCGACGCGATGTCCTCGGCCGACTGCAGCTGGCCCACGCTGCGCACCGCGATCGACTGCTGCCCGTTGTCGATCACCCCGCCGCCGGCGTTCTCGTTGTTCTCCTCGATCGCCGCCGCGATGTCGTCGATCGACAGATGAAACTTGTCGAGCGCGAGCGGGTCGACCTCGACCTGGTACTGCCGGACCTCCCCGCCGAACGTGATGACGTCGGCCACCCCGGGCGACTGCAGCAGCCGCGGCGCCACCACCCAGTCCTGCAGCGTGCGCAGCTGCATCGTCGTCAGCGTCGCGCTCACCAGGTGGTAGCGGAACATCTCGCCGATCGCCGTCGACATCGGCCCGAGCGACGACTCCACCCCCGGCGGCAGATCGGCGTCGCGCAGCTTCTCCAGCACCACCTGGCGCGCGACCAGGTCGTCGATCGCGTCGTCGAAGGTCAGCTCGACCACCGACAGGCCGAAGATCGTCCGCGAGCGGCGGCCGATCACGTGCGGCACGCTGCCGAGCGCCCGCTCGATCGGCACCGTCACCAGCTGCTCGACCTCCTCCGCCGCGTAGCCCGGCAGCATCGTGATCACCACCACCTGCGTGTCCGACACGTCCGGATAGGCCTCGATCTTCAGCGTCGCCAGCGCGTACGCCCCCGCCGCGATCCACACCGCCGCGGCCAGCAGCACCGCGAGGCGGAAGCGCAGGGCGAGGAGCGGCAGCCGCGTCAGCATCGATCCTCACTCCGACGGCAGCAGCAACAGCCCGCCGTCGATCACCACCCGCTCGCCGACCTTCGCCCCCTCCGCCAGCCCGAGCCACTCGCCGCTGCGCGCCCCGATCCGCACCGGCCGGACCTCGAAGCGGCCCGGCCCGCGCTCGACCAGCACCACGTCGCCGCCGTCGCGGTGCAGCACCGCCGACTGCGGCACCGCCGGCATCGACGTGGTCGCCCGCGAGTGACGCACGCGACCGAACATCTCTGGGCGCAGGCGGCCGTCGGGGTTCGGCAGCGCCGCCTGCACCTTGATCGTCCGCGTCTTCGGCTCGACCGTATCGGCGATCCGCACCACCTTGGCCGCGAACGTCTCGCCCGGGTAGGCCGCCAGCTCGGTCTGCATCGACTCGCCGAGCCCGACGAAGCGGATCAGGTTCTCCGGCACGTCGGCCGTCACCAGCACCACGCTGAGGTCGGCGATCGTCATCAGCGGCTGGGCCGTGTCGGAGTGGAACTCGCCCGGCGCGACGTGCAGCTCGAGCACCTTGCCGGCGATCGGCGCGCGCACCGAGATCGTGTCGCGCCGGTCGCCCGCGCGCAGCCCGAGCAGCCCGAGGCGTCGGCGCGCCTGCCTGCGATCGGCCTCGCTGCGGACCAGCGCCGCCCGGGCCTCGGCGTGGGCCGCGTCGACGTTGTCGACCTCCTTGCGCGCCACCGCGTCGTGGGCGAAGAGCCCGTGGACGCGCTCGCGGTCGGCCGTGGCCTTGACCAGCCCGGCCCGCGCCGCCAGCACGTCGGCCTCGGACTGCTCATAGTGGGCGATCGCCGCGTCGGCCTCCGGGCTGTCGAGCACCAGCAGCACGTCGCCGGCCGCCACGCGGTCGCCGACGCGGACGTCGACCTCGCGCACGCGCCCGGTCACCGGCAGGAGCACGTGCGACAACCTGCCCGGATCGATCTCGAGCTGCGCCGGCGACACCACCTCGTCGGTCGACAGCTCGCGCGCGGTGACCTCGCCGATCTTCAGGCTCGACAGCATCGGCGAGTCGGCCGGCAGCTCGATCTGCGGCGAACCGCCCGGCACCGCCGCCGGCGTCGACGCGGCGTCGCGCTGCGGCGCCCGCGGTCGACACGGCCCGAGCGAACCGATCAGCCACAGCGCGACCGACCACCCGCGCGCGCTCACTGCCATCCTCCGCTCGCCGTCACCGCGTCGATCTCGTACAGCGCCCGGGCGAACGCCGCCCGCGCCTCGTTGTAGGTCCGGCGCGTGTCGTTGTGGGCTCGCTGGGCGTCGATCAGCTCGATCAGGCTGGCCTCGCCGCGGCGGTACGCGTACTCCGCCGTCGCCAGGACCCGCTCGGCCCGCGCCAGCATCCCGCCCTCGAAGCTCGCCAGCAGCTCGCGCGCCACTTCGTAGGCCACGTGGGCGTTGGCCGCCTCGAAGCGGATCGCCTGCTCCACCGCCAGCGCCCGCTGGTCGGCCTGCGCCGCCTGCTGGCGCGAGCGCTCGATCTGCCCCTGGTTGCGGTCGAACAGCCGCAGCGGCACCACCACGAAGAACCCGAGCGAGTTGCCGGTGCCGGCCAGACCTTGCTGGCGCCGCGCCTCGACGCCGACGCTCAGGTCGATCTTGCCCTCGGCGATCTGGCGGCGCACGTCGAGCTGGGTGAAGCGCTGCTCGCCGTGCGCCGCCCGCAGATCGGGCCGCTCGCGCAGCGCCCGGGCCTGGATCTCCGCCAGCGCCCGCGGCCTCGCGTCGGCCCGCATCTCGCCCGTGACGAAGATCGCAGCCGCCGACGCGGTGCGGCCGAGCAGCAGCGCCAGGTTGTTGCTCGCGACCCGCTGCGCCCCCTCCGCCTGCCGCAGCTCGTTGCTCGCCTGCAGCTCGGCGATCTGCGCGCGCGTCAGGTCGACCTTGGCCAGGTCGCCGTTGGCCACGCGGACCTCGTTGAGCGCGACCACGCGGGCGTACAGGTCGCGGTTCACCTCGGCGAGCTCGACCGCCGCGGCCGCGGCCTGCACGTCGACGCAGGCGGACTGCACGTCGCGGACCAGGAGGCGGACCGCGTCGCGGAGGCGCTGCTCGGCGACCGCCACGCCGGTCTCGGCGACCTCGATCCGGCGCTTGCGCTTGCGGCCGACGCGGAACAGCCAGTCGGTGCGGACGAAGAACTCCTCGGGGCCCGCGTGGTTGACGTTGTCGTAGTGCGTGCCGAGCAGGTCGAGGTGGTCGGCGCCGAAGCTGAGCGTGGGGTTCAGGCGCAGCCGCGCCGAGACGATCTCGGCCCGCGCCAGCGGCACCTCGTATCTCCGCGCCAGGAGCTCCAGGTTGTGCCCCAGCGCCTCGTCGACCGCCTCCTCCACGCGCATCGCCTCCACCGGCGTCGGCGGCGCCGCGCTCGCCTGGCCCGAGAGCCAGATGAGCACGAGCCCCGCCCCGCGGACGCGGAGCCGGCGCGCACGGGCCTGCGAGCGAGACACGCGACGGTGTATGCCAGCGGCCACGGCCGGCAAGCGGGCGCCCGGCCGCCTCGGGGTCGGCGGCCGGGATGAAAATGGCCTTCAGGACATGCTCCTTCAGACAGCTTCAGTCAGTGACCCGTCGCCGCCCGGCATCGACGGGTCGACAGCGCCGGCCCGCACCTCCGCGCCTTCACCTGGACTGAGAGCCCGCGACCTGCTCATCGCGGATGCCCGCGAGCACATGTCGCCGAGGACATGTCCGCCCGCCCCTCGAACGCCCTCTGTCCCGCGGAGTCCGCGAGCGCATGCCCCGAGCACGTGCCCGCACCGACCAAGCGAAGCCTGCCTCTCCGGACATGCCCGAAAAAACATCCCCCCGAACACATGCCCGCGCCGACCCCGCGCTCACCGCCCGCGAAGCCTGCCTCTTCGGACATGCCCGAAAAAACATGCCCCCGATCACATGCCCTCTCGGACATGTCCCTCACCCCTGCCGAGCGCCCCGACCGGCCGCCCCGCTCAGAACGAGCCGCGCAGGCTGAGCCCGACGAACCCGGGCGCCAGCGCCGGCGCGAACGCCGTGTTGGCCTGCGAGCGGCGCTTGAGCCCGACGACCAGCAGGGCCACGCCGGCGCCCGCCAGCAGCGGGGCCAGCACCGCGCCGGCGATGGTCATCGACTCGGCCGCCTTGCCGCGGTCGAGCAGGTCCTGGCACGACGGCGACGGCATGCTGAGCACGCACATGTTGGCCGGGTCGTCGACCTGCTTCTCGAGCGAAGCGACGCGGGCCCCGCCGACCCCGGCCACCACCGCCGCGCCCACGCCGAGCCCGATCATCACCCCGCCGCCGATCGCCAGCCCCTTCCACGGCTTCGCCGCCGGCACGGCGTCGGGCGGCGGCGGCGGCAGCTCCTCGGGGCCCTCGACCGCGTCCGGCACCTGCGGCTTCTCGGCCGCGGCCGCCGCTTCGGCCTCGGCCAGCCGCTGCTTGAAGTCGTCGCGCGCCGCCACGATCTTCGGGCTGATCGGCGTCTCGGTCCCGTACGCGCGGGTGAAGCCCTCGCAGTAGGCGTCGAGCGCCTGGGCCGCCTCGCGCAGCGCCTCGGGCCGCGTCTCGCCCTGCAGCCCGCGCGTGAACGCGTCGACCACGTACTCGTAGACCGCGGCGCGGTTGTCCCGGTGGGCCGTCGTCTCCTTGAGGTTGGCCGCCGCCGCGATCCACGTGCGCGCCGCCGCGAGGTTCTCGCCGCGGTCGAACTCGGCCTGTCCCTCGTTGAACCCGGCCTCGAACGCCGCCAGCGCCTTCGTGTCCTGGGCGGGGGCCGCCGGCGCCGGCGAGGGCGCCAGCAACGCGAGCGCGGTGAGGAGGGACAGGACCCGAGAGGGACGCGTGGCGTGCTTCATGTCGTGGGGGGGATGTCCGAAGGGGCAGGGCGGATCGGACCGGTGCGTCGCGCCGGCGCGGTCAGCAGGGCGCCTCGGGGGGCGAGGGCCGGGCTGCAGGCAGGGCCGAGGGGGCGGCCCGTCCGGGCCCGCACAGGCACAGTCGACCTCGACGAGGGCGACCGACCAGGTGCGGGCGAGGCGGCGCGACATCCGGGGAAAAACCGGCGCGAGTGTACAACACCTGCGCCCGTCGAGCGTCGCGCTGATCCGCGCCGCCGGCGCGCCGCCGGGCCTCTGGCAGCCGCTGCGAGGGCCGCTGCGGGGGTCCAGGGCGCCGACCGCCACCTCGCTGCAGCGCCGCTCGCCGCCCCTCGTCCCGGTGACGGCGACGCCTTCGCGTTCGACGGCTCGCCCCCTCGCGGTCGAGGCTTTCACGGCCCTCGTCGACCTTCGCCCAGTCATCTCCCGTCGCGTCCGCCAGCCTCGTGCGACGAGCCTGAGGCCCCGCGCCCCGAGGTCGGCGCACGCACGCGACGACGCCTCCCGGCGCAGCGGTCGCTGCACGAGAACCGCAGCCGACGGGCAGCGAACAGCGCCGGGGACCCACATCACGGCCAGCAGCCGGGAGGATCCCGGACACCTGCACCGCCGGCGATCGATCGCCGCGAGCACACCCGTGCCGTTCGACGTTTCGCCCCCAACATGGCAAAAGACGCCGTTTCAGCGCAGATCCGCCCGCCCGGCGCACCGCCGCCCGCACACCGCCTCGCTCCAGAACGGACTTCGTTCTAGCGTGCAGATCGGCGACGGCTGGTGTAGGTAAGCCAGACCAGGCATGCCAGTCGAGGCCCAGCAGGACGCGCTCGTCGGAACCGTGCTCGAAGGACGCTTCCAGGTCGAGCGTCTCCTCGGCGAAGGCGGCATGGGCCGCGTCTACGTGGCCGACGAGCTGCGCCTGCGTCGCCGCTGCGCGCTCAAGGTCCTGCTCCCCGAGCTCACCGAGGACAAGGACTGCGTCGAACGCTTCCTGCGCGAGGCCCAGGCGATCGCGCAGATCCACCACGAGCACGTCGTCGACATCTACCACCTCGGCGAGGACGTGAACTCCGGCGTGGTGTTCTTCGCCATGGAGCTGCTGGTCGGCAAGGACCTCGAGACGCGCCTGCTCGAGCGCAGCCGCAAGCCGCTCGGCTGGCAGCAGGTCACCCTGTGGATGGAGCAGGTCGCCAGCGCCATGGCTGCGGTGCACGCCGCCGGCATGATCCACCGCGACCTCAAGCCGTCGAACGTGTTCCTCACCGCCAAGCGCGGCGGCGGCGAGCAGGTCAAGCTGCTCGACTTCGGCATCGCCAAGACCGCCCACCACGCCGCGTTGACCAGCACCGGCGCGGCGCTCGGCACCCCGTTCTACATGTCGCCGGAGCAGATCCTGGCGCAGGCGCTCGACTCGCGCACCGACATCTACTCGTTCGGCGTGGTGCTCTTCGAGGCGCTGGCCGGGCGCATGCCGTTCATCGGCGAGCCGATCCAGGTGGCGATGCAGCACTGCAACCTGCCGCCGCCGACCATCCACGCCATCAACCCCGAGGCCGGCGTGCCGGCCGAGCTCGACGCCTACGTCCAGCGCATGCTGGCCAAGGACCGCGACGCTCGCCCGCAGACGATGGACGAGATCGAGGCCGTCCTGCACGACCTGCTCGCGGCCCACAACCCCGGCCCGCGCCCGAGCACCGGCCCGCTGCCGATCGCCGCCCCGGTGAGCGCCGGCCTCCAGGACTCGGCCCCCAATCACTTCGGCCCCGAGTCCACGCTGCAGAGCACCTCCTCGAGCCCGGCGGCCAGGACGGTGCTCGCCGGCTCCACGCCGGCCTCGGGCCTGCCGCGGGTCGACACGCGCACCAACCTCGACAACCGGCGCCCGCCGGCCTCCACCGTCGAGATCCACTTCGACGCCGGCGAGCCCGGGACCCGCGCCGCGCGCAACAAGCTGCTCGTGCCGATCCTGGTCGGCGCCGCCGCGCTGGTGGGGCTGCTCGCCTTCGTGTTCACCGGCGGCGACGACCCGCCGGCCCCGCCGCCGCTCCCCGTCGCCGCGCCGCCGGCGGCCCAGACGACCCCGCCTCCGCCGGTCAAGCCGCCCGCCCCGCCGGTCCAGCCCGACCCGCCCGCGCAGCCCGAGGTCGAACCTGGCCCCACGGACAGCCCGGGCGCTACCGCCGGCGAACCTGTCCCTTCGGACACAGCCGGCGAGCCCAAGGTCGAGGATCCCAAGGGCAAGAAGAACCCCGTCGTCAAGACCGGCGACAAGCCGCAGGACCCGATGGCCAAGCTGCGACGCGCCGCTGACGGCTGCCGCAAGACGCACAAGGCCGTGAAGGGCCCCAAGATCACCGTCGACTACGCCACCGGCAGCGACGGCTCGGTCACCCGCGCCGTCCCCTCGCAGCAGGACGCGCTGGGCAAGTGCCTCGCCGACGCCGTCAAGGCGACCAAGTTCGCGCCCCAGCTCAAGCTCGGCCTCAAGATCGACCTCTAGAGCCCTGCCCGCGGCCTGACGACCAGGCGCCGTCATGCCCGCTCGCTCGCCCTCGCCCGCGTCCTCCTCGGGTCGAGCCCGCCGCTCGTCGGCTCGCTGCGCCGCTGCGGGCCGACCGGCGCCGCTTCGCCGGGCCTGGTCGGCGCCGCCGCTCACCTGTCCTTCGTTTCATGACCCAACCACCATGACCGAAAGAGCATGACCGTGAAGACATCCCCCCTGTCCCTCGCGTCATCCCTCCTCCTCGCCGCCTGCTTCAACCCGGCGGGCAGCGACACCACCGACACCGGCGGCAGCGACGGCCCGACCACCACGAGCACCGCCACGGTCGGGCCCGGGAGCACGAGCAGCGGCGAGGGCCCGGCCACCAGCCTGGGCCCCACCGGGCCCACCAGCGGCGAGGAGGGCACCGTCACCCTCACCGGCGACACCTCGACCGGCACCGACACCACCGGCGAGCCCTGCGACCTCGACGTGTGCCCCTGCGACAGCGCCACCGAGTGCCGGCCCGGCCAGCAGTGTCACGAGGGCCAGTGCGTCGAGTGCATCGACAGCGCCACCTGCGACGGCCGCGTGTGCGACCCCGTCGACCACGTCTGCCGCGCCTGCCGCGAGCACGACGACTGCCCGGAGACCGCCTGCGAGCTCGACGACGGCGTCTGCTTCCCCAAGGCCAGCACCAGCCACGCCTTCATCGACCCCGCGCTCGTCTGCGGCGCGCAGTCCTGCGCCGAGGACCAGCCGTGCTGCTCGATCGCCCAGGCCATGTCCCAGCACCAGGACGCGGAGCACCTCGTCGTCCACCTGCTCCCCGGCACCTACGCGACCGGCATCCACCTCGACCAGGGCGGGCGCAAGATCGCCGTCCTCGGCAGCGAGCTCACCACCTTCACCGTCGACGTCGAGCCCGCCGTCCTCCTCGGCCTCGAGATGCAGGACCTCGCCATCGACAGCGAGCTCTACGTCGCGCGGATCCGCATCGAAGACGGTCAGGGCGCCGCCGCGGTCCGTTGCCGCGCCGCCGCCCAGCTGTGGCTCGACGACGTCCGGATCGTCGGCTACGGCGGTCGCGCCATCTCGGCCGCCGAGTGCACCACCGTGGTCCGCCGCAACCAGCTCGCGCAGAACCTCTACTCGATCCACATCGCCGAGGGCGCCACCTTGCGGCTGGAGAACAGCCTCGTCGCCCACTTCAACATGGGCGCCGCGCTCGAGATCGGCGCCGCCAGCACTGCGAACCTCCTCTACACCACGCTCGGCGACGTCACCCAGCACGAGTCGGGCCTGTTCGCCTGCCTCGACGGCACCGCCGGGCTCGACGCGCGCAACTCGGCGCTCCTCAGCCACGGCCTCGTCGACACCTTCTCCTGTGCCACCAGCGCGGCCCAGCTCTCCGACTCGCTCGTCAGCGCCGCGGAGCTGGAGAACGCCGACACCAACACCAGCGTCATCCCGCCGCAGGCCGTCCCGCAGATCTTCATGGACTGGAACGGCGGCGACCTGCACGTGTTCGGCGACGGCCTCCCGCTCGCCGGCGTCGCCCGCTGGAAGCAGGGCGACCCGCGGACCGACGTCGACGGCGATCCGCGGCCGCTGATGGACGGCGCGCCCGACATCGCCGGCGGCGACCGCCCGCCGGGTTGACCGTGACCTAACTCCGACCGGGCGACCGCCGGCGCCGCCGGTTCGCGCCGTCGATCGGCCCATCGCGCCCGCGCACGCCCCTCTCGCCCGCCCGAAGCCTGTTCGCGCGCCATCCGCACATGCACTCGCATTGCAATTGCAGTCCGCTGACAACAGCGACTCGAGTGCGAGAGCGGCCCGCTCGCTTGACGGCCTCGGCCGGGATCTCTTAACCGTTCGATCCCGGTGCCACGCGCTCGCGCCACGCTCTGCACCTGCCTCGCGGCGTGCCTGTGGGCCTCGCCGGGCTGGGCCGCGCCCGCGGTCGTCCCGCCGAGCCCGCGGACCCGGGTCGACGCCGTCTATCCGCTCGCCGAGGCGCGCAGCGACGTCGTCGCGGTCAAGCTGGCGGTCACCGTCGAGGCCGACGGGCGGGTCGGCGCCGTCGAGGTGCTGAAGAGCGGCGGCGCGGCCTTCGACGACGCCGCGGTCGCCGCGGTCAAGCAGTGGCGGTTCGACCCGGCGCGCCGGGACGACGTCGCGGTGGCCGTCAAGATCCGCGTGCCCTTCAACTTCGCCCCGCCGGCCCAGCCCGCCGAGGCGCCCGCCGGTGAACCTGCCCCTTCGGCCCCGCCCGGGCAACCTGCCCCTTCGGCCAGCCAACCGGGTCCCTCCCGACCTGCCCCTCCGGCCAGCCAGCCGGCCCCCTCCCAACCTGTCCCTCCGGCCAGCCAGCCGGGTCCGCCCCAACCTGTCCCTTCGGCCAGCCAGCCGGGTCCGTCCCAACCTGCCCCTTCGGCCAGCCCGTCCCAACCTGCCCCTTCGGCCAGCCAGCCCGAGCCGGTGCTCGACGTCGCCGCGCGCAGCCGGCGGCCGCCGCCGCGGGCCGCCAGCGACTTCGTCGTCGAGCGCGACGTCCTCGCCGCCCCGCCGCGGCAGAGCGCCGCCGACATGCTGAGCAGCGCCCCCGGCGTCTACGTCGCGCGGGCCGAGGGCGAGGCCGTGGCGCACGAGATCACCCTGCGCGGCTTCAACGCCGCGCACGGCCAGGACATCGAGATCACCGCCGGCGCCTTGCCGCTCAACCAGGTCTCGCACCTGCACGGCCAGGGCTACGCCGACCTCAACTGGATCGTCCCCGAGACCGTACGATCGATCCGCGTCACCGAGGGCGTCTACGACCCGCGGCAGGGCGACTTCGCCGTCGCCGGCAGCATCGACTTCGACCTCGCCGTCCCGCGCCGCGGCATCCAGCTGCGCAGCACCGGCGGCTCCTTCGCCACCTTCCGCCAGCTCGTCCTGTGGGCCCCCAAGGGCCAGGAGGACGAGACCTTCGCCGCCGCCGCCGTCCGTCGCACCCGCGGCTTCGGCATGAACCGCGGCGGCCTCTCGGGCATGGCCATGGGCCAGTTCGCCTTCTCGGCCGCGGGCGGCTGGCGCGGCAAGGTCCACGTCGCCGCCTACGCCGCGCGGGCCGGCCTCGCCGGCGTCCTGCGCCGCGACGACGTCGCCGCCGGCGTCGTCGGCTTCTACGACAGCTACGGCGACCCCTCGGCCAACAGCCAGTCCGCCTCGGCCGCGCGCGGCCACCTCTCGCTCGAGCTCGAGCGCCGCGGCGAGGGCGGCGCGGTCACCCGCATGGCCGTGTGGACCGCCCTCGTCGACCTCCACAGCCGCGAGAACTTCACCGGCTACACCCAGCGCGGCGTCGTCATGCCGCAGTGGGTCGGCCGCGGCGACCTCATCGAGCAGCAGAACCGCGACTTCGGCGGCGGCATGCGCCTGTCCCATCGGACAGCCGGATGGCGCCCCGCCCCGTGGTTCCACGCCGCCCTCGAGGTCGGCGCCGCCGCCCGGATCCACAACATCCAGCAGGCGCAGAACCTGCTGCAAGCGCCGCAGAACGAGACCTGGGACCGGCGCGTCGACGCCACCGTCCTCGCCAGCGACGTCGGCCTCTACGGCGACCTCGACCTCCGCCTCGGCAAGCGCGTGCGCCTGCGCGGCGGCGGTCGGGCCGACGTCCTCCACTACGACATCGACGACCGCCTCGGCAACTTCATCGCCCCCTACCAGGTCGAGAGCCACCTCGTCGGTCACCGCCGCACCGCCACCGGCGTGGCCGCCGGCCCGCGCGTCAGCCTCGAGGTCGCGCCTGTCCCTTGGGTCAGCCTGTTCGCCGCCTACGGCCAGGGCTACCGCTCGCCGCAGGCGCGCCAGCTCGACGAGGGCGAGCGGGCCCCGTTCGCCAAGGTCCACAGCACCGAGGGTGGCGTGCGCATGAGCCCGCTCGGCGGTCGCCTCCAGCTCAGCGCCGCCGGCTTCGCCACCTTCCTCGCCCAGGACCTCGCCTTCGACCCCGAGGAGGGCCGGCTCGAGAAAGTCGGTCCGACGCGGCGGGCCGGCGCCGCGCTCCAGCTGATCGCGCGCCCGCTCCCGTGGCTGGTCGCCGCCGGCAGCGTCACCTACGTCCACGCCGTCCTGCGCGCCCCGCCGCCGGCCACCGCCGAGAACCCCTCCCCGCCCTACGTCCCCGGCCAGCTCCTGCCCTACGTCCCGCCGGTCGTCGTGCGCGCCGACATCGGCCTCGACAAGGACCTCGTGGAGCTCAAGGGTCGCCCGCTCGGCCTGCGCGTCGGCCTCGGCTACTCCTACCTGTCCCCGCGGCCATTGCCTTACGGACAGTTCGCCGACCCCGTCCACCTCCTCGACGCCAGCGCCGCCGTGCGCTGGTCGGTCGTCGAGGTCGGCGTCGAGGCCTTCAACCTGCTGGCCCGCCGCTGGGCCGCCACCGAGTACAACTTCGTGTCCGACTGGGGCACCCGCCCGATCCTCCCTCCTGCCCGCCCGCCACTTCGCCGCCGGCCCCCCGCTCAGCGTCATGGGCACCCTCACCCTGCACTTCTAGCCGCCTGTCCCTCCAGACCTGTCCTCTCGCACCTGTCCCTCGTCACCGGTCCTTTCGCGCATGTCCCTCCGACCAGCCATGCTCCTCCTGCTCTGCGCCGCCTGCGGCGCCACCGGCGAGCCGGCCTTCCAGGCCCCGCTGCGGGCGCGCGGGGCCGCGGCCGAGCTGACCGCGGGCGCCTGGACCGTGACCCTCACGCGCGCCGAAGTCGGCCTCGGCCCGCTCTACCTGTGCGCCACCGCGGCCGCCTCCTCCGAACTGTGCGCCACCGCGGCCGCCGAGTTCGCCGCGGTCGCCCCCGTCGACCTGCTCGACCCCGGGCCTCAGGCGCTCGGCGAGCTCGACGTCCTGCCCGGTCAGGTCCGCTCGGCCATGCTCGACTACGGCGTCACCTGGCTCAAGACGCAGGCCAAGCCGGGCGCCCAGGACGGCGCGCCGGGCGGGCGCGCGGCCCGGTTCGCCGGCACGGCTGTCTCTGCGGACATGTCCTTCGAGTTCACCGCCGACCTCGACGTCGCCCCCGTGCTCCGCGGCAGCCGCACCATCGAGGGCCTGCGGGTCGGTCCCTTCGACCTCGACGTCGGCGGCGCGCTCGACGTCACGATCGACGGCGCCGCCTGGTGGGCCGGCGTCGACTTCGACGAGCTCGCCGAGCTCGGCCCCGGCCCGCACGACCTCGCCGCCCTGGCCGCCGAAGATCCGGCCTCGCCCGCCGCCGACGCCCTGGCCGCCGTCCGCTTCGCCATGATCGCCGTCCCGCCGCGGTTCGCCTGGGCCGCCGAGGAATGATCCCATGACCCCGATCGACGCCCTCCAGCAGCTCTTCCTCCGCGCCGGCGCCGGCTGGGTGCTGTGGCTGCTCGGCCTGCTCTCGGTCGTCAGCGTCGCCCTCACCGTCGAGCGCTGGCTGGTCCTGCGCGCCCGCGGCGGCGACCTGCGCGTGCTCGCCGGCCGCGTCGCCGCCCTCTTGCAGGCCGGCGACCGCGACGGCGCCCTAAACCTGCTCGCCGCCTCGCCGAGCGTCGCCGCGGCGATCGCCGCCGCCGGCCTGCGCCTCGCCGACCGCGGGCCCAAGGCCGCCGAGTACGCCATGCAGAGCGCCCTCGCCCTCGAGCGCGGCCAGCTCGAGCGCGGCCTTATCTTCCTCGGCACCCTCGGCAACAACGCCCCGTTCGTCGGCCTGCTCGGCACCGTCATCGGCGTCATCGCGGCCTTCGAGGAGCTCGGCCACGCCGCCCCCGGCCACGGCGGGGGCACCGGCGCCGCCTCGCAGGTCGCCTCCAACGCCGTCATGTCGAGCATCGCCGAGGCCCTCGTCGCCACCGCGGTTGGCCTCCTCGTCGCCCTCCCCGCCGTCGCCGCCTACAACGCCTTCCAGCGCAAGATCACCTCGCTGTGCCAGGGCAGCGAGGCCCTCACCAACCTCGTCCTCGCGTACATGTCCGATACGACAGGTCCCGAAGGCCAGCCGGAGGCGCGCTGATGGCCGGCCACGGCAGCGGCGATCCGGGCGGCATGATCGTCGGCATCAACGTCACGCCGATGGTCGACATCGTCCTGGTGCTGCTCATCATCTTCATCGTCACCGCCAAGATCATCGTCACCCCCGCGGTCGAGATGGACCTGCCGGAGGCCAGCACCGCCGGCGAGGTCCAGGTCGTCCTGTCGGTGATCGTCCCCGAGCGCGGCGCCACCCTCGTCGACGGCGAGCCGATCGCCGGCGACGACGAGCTCGTCACCCGCGCCGCCTCCGTGCGCGCCCGCACCCCGCAGGTCCGCGCCGTCATCCACGCCGACGGCGAGGTCCCCCACCGCCGCGTGATCGCCACCATCGACGCCCTCCAGCGCGGCGGCGTCTACCGCGTCGCCTTCGCCACCCTGTCCCCCGCGCCAGGCCCCGCCGGCCAGGAGGCGGCGCCGTGACCCGGTCGCCGAATCACCTGTCCTTCGGGACATCCTCTGCAGCGCCCGGCGCGGCTCCTCACCTGTCCCTCGAGCGATCCTCTCCCCCGCTCGCCCAGGCACCGGCACGAACGCTCGCCGCCGCTCATGACCCGTCCTTCGAGACATCCTCCGCCGGGCCCGAAGCGGCTCATCACCTGTCCCTCGGGCCATCCTCCTTCGCGCTCGTCCAGGCGCCCGCACGAGCCCGGACGAGCGCCCCGGCCCCTCACCTGTCTCTTCATAAGACGTTCTTCGCGGAGGTCCGCGGGTGACTCGGCCGGGCATCGCCGCCCAGGTGTTCGCCGCCGCCGCGCCGCCGGCCTCGCGGCGGCACCACGCGATCGTCGTCGCGGTCCTCCTGCACCTCGGCGTCGCGGTGATGATCTTGCGGGCCCAGCCCACGCTGGAGACCTGGAGCGCCACCATGGCCGCGCGCGTCCACGACGAGCTGACCCGCCTGCAGCTCGCCGACGTCGAGCGCACCGAGCCAACGCCTCCGCCGCCCGAGCCCCCGCCGTCCGAGCCTCCCCCAGCCGCCAGCGAGCCGGCCCCCGCCGTCGCCTCCGCCCCGCCCGCCCCCTCACGACCGGCCCGGCCCGCCCCCGCGCGCGCCGGCAAGGTCGTCGCCGCCCCGCCGGGCGCCCTCGACCTCACCGGCGACGTCGTCGTCGTCGGCAACGCCAGCGCCTACGTCGGCGGCGCCACCAGCTCGACCGGCACCGGTACCAAACCTGTCCCGAACGCCAGCTCGGAGCCATCGCCCGCGCCCCCGCCCGCGCCCACCGCCAGCCCACCGCCCGCCTCCCCCGGCGCCGTCGATCGCTCGCGCCCGGTCGCCCTCGCCAGCGACGAGTGGAACTGCCCCTGGCCGCTCGAGGCCGACGGCCTCGCGCTCGACGAGCAGGTCGCCACGATCCGCGTCACCGTCGACGCCCGCGGCGTCGTCGAGTCCGCCGAGCTCGTCACCGACCCCGGCGACGGCTTCGGCGCCGCCGCCCTCGCCTGCGCCCGCCGGACCCGCTTCACCCCCGCCCTCGACCGCGACGGCCGCCCGGTCCGCGCCCCCTCGCCTGCCATCCGCGTCCACTTCACCCGCGACCGCTGATGTCGCCTGCACTTTGAGACATGTCCTGAAGACCACTCACTGCCGCCCATGCTCGACCCGCAGCAGCCACCGACCCCGAAGCCGCGCCGCCTCGCCCCGCTGGGCGTCGCGCTGCTGCTGCTCACGTGTCGCTCGGAGCGGGCCGGCGCCGACGACTGCGCCGTCATCCTCGACCGGATCGTCGCCCTCGAGCTCGCCGAGCAGGGCTACCGCGATCCCGAGCTCACGCGGCGCAAGCAGCAGGAGTTCGCGCGGCGGTTCGTCCCCGAGCTGCAGCGCTGCGAGGGCCTGTCGCTCCCGCCGGGCGCGCGCGAGTGCATCGCGCGGGCGGGCTCGGCCGAGGAGATCAGCCACGTCTGCCTGCGCTGACGCGCGCCCACGCGCCGCGCCGCGGCCCCGCGCTCGCCCCCTCCGTTCACCTGTCCTTTCAGACAGGTCTCAAGCGGCGCCGCTGCGGCCCTCCGGCCCCACGGCCCGTGGTTGACAACGCGATCGCGCGGGCCGCAGACTGCGGATCGCCATGGGGAAGCCGGCCACCGCGCTCGTCGTCTCGCTCGTGCTCGCCGCCTGCAAGTCGGAGCCCGGGGACGAGAGCACCGGCAGCGGCAGCGACGGCAGCAGCACCACCACGACCTCTGCCGCCACCCTCGAGCCCACCACCGCCGGGCCCACCACCGCCGAGCCCACGTCGACGTCGACCACCTCCGGCGACACCGAGACCTCGACCACCGGCGTCGACGAGGCGCTGTGCGCCGACTACTGCGCCGACGTCATGACGAATTGTCTCGACCCGCAGGCGCAGTACCCCAACGCCGACAGCTGCAAGCGCGCCTGCGCCAGCTTCCCCGCCGGCGCGCGCGGCGACGTCTCGGGCAACAGCTACGCCTGTCGCCGCTACCACACCGACGCCGCCGCCATGGACGCGCCGACCCACTGCGTCCACGCCGGCCCGGGCGGCGGCGGCGCCTGCGGCGACAACTGCGACGGCTTCTGCGCCCTCGCGGTGTCCGTCTGCCCGGGCGAGCACCCCAGCCTCGATGTCTGCCTCGCGACCTGCGCCGGCTTCACCGACGACGAGAAGTTCGACGTCGGCGACGTCGCCGGCGACACCCTCGCCTGCCGCCTCTACCACCTCACCGTCGCCGCCACCGGCGAGACCGACGCCGCGGTGCACTGCCCGCACACCCTCCAGGACTCCCCGCCCTGCATGTAAAGACATGTCCCTTCAACCATGCCGGTTCACGCCGCCACGCAAGGCCCACGCATGACCTCTCGCGCCTTCCTTCCCCTCCTCGGTACCCTCCTGCTCCCCGCCTGCTTCGACGACTCGGGCGGTGACGACACCGGCTCGGCCGCGAGCACCACCGCGATGATCACGACCGCGACCCAGGTCAGCGGCGACGTCACGACCACCACGACGACCACCACCGCCACGACCGACTGGACCTCCGGCGAGCCCACCTCCTCGACCACCACCAGCGACGTCGATCCGGTCACCAGCACCGGCGACCCGACCACCGGCACCTCGAGCACCGGCGGCGACACCGACGTCGGCTGCCAGATGTACTGCGCGGCGATGATGGGCAGCTGCACCGGCACCAACGCCCAGTACCCGAGCAACGAGAGCTGCCTCGGCGCCTGCGGCGGCCTCCCGCCGGGCTCGCCGGGCGAGACCTCCGGCAACTCGCTGTCCTGCCGGGCCTACCACGCCGGCATGGCCTCGATCGATCCGGGCATGCACTGCATCCACGCCGGCCCCAGCGGCGCCGGCGCGTGCGGTCAGAGCTGCGAGGGCTTCTGCGCCATCGCCACCTCGATCTGCCCGACCGAGCACCCGAGCCCCGGCGACTGCATGGCCACCTGCGCCAACTTCATGGACACCGAGCCGTACAACACCGAGGACGCCGCCGGCAACACCCTCGCCTGCCGCCTCTACCACCTCACGATCGCCGCCACCGGCCCGGCCGAGGCCCAGGTCCACTGCGGCCACACGATCGAGGCCTCGCCGCCCTGCATGTGACCCGCAGGGCAGGTCCTTCGGAGCATGCTCCGAGGGGCAGGCTCTTGGGGACATGCTCCCGAGGCCAGGCAGCCCGGCTCGACGACCTCGGCTGCCCGACAGCACCCGCGCCGGAGCGCCCCGCCCGCGGCGTCGCAGCGCGCTCCGCAAGCAGCGACGGCCGCCGTGTCGCCCCGCGGCGGAGCGTCAGCGCGGCGTGCTTCAGACGCAGGCCGCGGCCCCGCGACGAAGCGTCGGGCCGCGGCCGTCGGTGTCACTGCGTTGTCAGCGGGCCGACGGCCACGCGTCGGGCCCGGACGCCGGGGTGCGGCGCACGGGGTTGCGCGGCTGCTCGTAGCGCGCGCAGAACTTGTCCCACAGCGACAGCACGCGGGTGACCTCGGGGTCGTTCATCCCCTGGGCCATGTCGCGCAGGTCGGCCTTGCCCTGCTCGCACTGCTGCCAGCCGTCGGCGTCGATCCACGCCCCTGCGACCGGCGCCGTGCCGATCGGCTGCGGCCGCGAGGCCATCAGCGCCAGGCGGTCGGCCCAGGCGATCAGCAGGCGACCCTTGCGGATGTTGTAGGCCTCGCGCTCGATCTCCGCCAGCTGGAACGCCCGCTCCTCGACCATCTTCTGCCCCGACTCCGGGTCCTCGTACTCGATGGTCAGCATGATCTGGTCCTGCGGCCGCAGCTTCTTGCCGCGCGCCATCAGGTCGGACAGGAACAGCTGCGACGTGTTGGCGAAGTAGTGGATCGCCTGCACGTCCTCCTTCACCGCCGAGCTCTCCTCGCCGTAGAACACGTTCATGCGCAGCGACGGCGGCAGGTGCAGCTGGAAGTGGACGTCCATCGCCGTCGTCTCGAGCAGCGAGATGAAGCGCGGGCCGAACACCGCGTCGACCTCGGCCTCGGAGCCGAGGAACACGTAGGCCCCCTTGCCGCGCTCGGTCAGCTTGTCGAGCAGCGCGTCGTTGAACTCGGTGCCGACGCCGACGCCGGACAGGCGGATCTTCCGCTCGTCGTAGTACTTGGCCACCATCGACATCGTCCGCGGGTCGGTGTTGCCGGTGTTGGCGAGCGCGTCGGTGACCAGCACCACGCGGTTGTTGTAGGTGTGCTGGTAGCCGCGGTCGGCCAGCTCGTAGCCGCGGGTCAGGCCTGCGTGCACGTCGGTCGACCCGCGCGGCTTCATGCGCTCGATCGCCTTCTCGAGCACCTCCGGCTTGTCGCGCCCGACCACGAAGTTCTCCACCGGCACGCACACCTCGTGGTCGAACAGCACCACGTTGACGAGGTCGCCGGTCTTGAGCTCGCCCATCATCTTCCGCATGCCCCGCTTGAGGTAGTCCATGCGGCCCTCGTCGCTCATCGAGCCCGAGCGATCCACGACGAACGTCAGGTTGCCGTTGCGCCGGGCCTGCTTGTCGACCGGGCGCCCGCGGATCGCCAGCGCCAGGTTGTAGATCCCGTCCTGCTTCGGATCCTTGGCGATCTCGGGCAGCACCGAGAAGTCGTCGGTCGGCGCCACCTCGGCCGTTTCGAACGAGAAGTAGTTGAGCAGCTCGTGCGGCCGGATGTGCTCGAGCGGCACCGGCAGGAACTTGTCGATGGCGAAGATCACCCGCTGCGCCGACGACATGCTCATCGTGTCGTCGTTCGACAGGTACGTCGCCTGACCCCAGTCGCTGTACTGGGCCTCGCCGTCGCCGACCTGCTGGACCGGCTCGTACGCCACCGAGTTCGTGTCCTCCGCCTCGTCACGGGCCACCTGCGCCTCGGCCGGCGCCGCCGCGGCGGTGCCCGGGCGCTCCTCCGCCGCCTTGTCGCGCCCGCGGTCCTTCTTCTGCTTCTTCTGCTCGGCCTTCTCGGCCCGGCGCGTGTCGGCGTCGCCCTGCGAGTTCGCCGACTTCGACGCCGTCACCGGCGGCGGCGGAGGAGACTGCGGCGGCGCTGCGCCGGCATCGAATCCCCCTCTGCTGCCGCGACCCGCCGCCCCCTCGCCCTTGCCGAGCGCCCCGGCCGACGGCGTCGTCTGGATCGGCGACGGCGAGGGCGGAGGCGCCGAGCCGCCGCCGTAGGTCACCTGCTTGTACTTCGGCTTCGGCGGCGCCGGCTTCTTGGTCGGTTTGGGGATCGCCCCGCCCGAGGGACCGCCACCGGAAGCGATGGCGCCGCCGCTCGGCCCGTAGCACTGATCGATCCGCGACACCATCTTCGGCAGCGCCGCCAGGTTCGGCGGCGGCGCGTCGCTCCGGTTGCGCGGCGGATGCGGACGCGCCGAGAACGTGTGCGGCGGCGCCTCGTAAGCCACGTCCCCTTGCCCGTGGGCCAGCATCACGTTGTTGTTGCCGTCGGGCGTCACCGTGCCGATCGGGGTCACCGAGCTCGAGCGGCACTGCGTCAGCGCGAGCGGGGTCGCCAGGAGGATCCACTTCATCCACGGGTTCATGCGCGTCTCCTTGGGCCGGGGCACGGGCCAGCTTGACAGCCTCGTGCCTCGGCGTGCAGCCCCACAACGCCGCCGCCTCGCCCGCGCTGACACCCCGCGGACACCGCCCCGAGCGTCCTGGCGCGCCCGCGACCGCCGGGCGGTTCCGCCCCGGGCGCCGCGTCGCGCTCGCGGTTCACATGTCCCGAAGGACAGCTCACCGCTCCGCCGCCGAACGCCGGACAAACTCGGCGCCGCCCCGCCGCAGCCCCCTGGCGTCCCGGCGGGGCTCGCGTCTACCATCCGAGGCTGCTGCGGCCATGCTCGGTCCGACCTCCGCGCTGCTCCTCCTGTCGCTGGCCGGACCGCCTGCGATCGAGTGGCGCGCCCCCGCGGGCTGCCCGACCCGCGACGACGTCCTCGAAGCTCTGGCCGCCCTCACCCGGCCACCCGACCTCGAGGGCGTGCGCGTGCGCGGCGTCGTCCGCAGGGTCGCCGGGCGCTACGAGCTGCGGCTCGACATCCACACCCAGCGCCTCACCCAGCGCCGGGTCGAGCGCGCCGACGCCTGCGACTCGCTCGACGGCGCCGCGGCCCTGATCATCGCCATCGCCATCGACCCGCTCGAGTTCGCCAACCAGCTCGCGCCTCCTGCCCCGGAACCCGAGCCCGAACCCGAGCCCGCGCCTCCGACCCCCGTCCCGCCGCCGCCTGACCCCGTCGAGCCTGCCCCCGTCGATCCCGAGCCCTCGCCGGTCCGCGATCCCCCGCCCGCGCCGCCCACCGCTCCGCCCTCGCGTCCGCCCGCGCCCCCACCCGCGCGCGCCCACAAGCTCAGCGTCCTCCTGCGCGTCGACGGGGCGATCGACGCCGGCGCCACCCCGACGATCGCCGGCGACATCGGCGGCGCCTTCGGCTTCCTCTACCACCGCCTCCGCGTCGAGGCCGTGGGCCACTACATGCCGGCGCGCCCGCTGACCTTCGAGGACGCCCGGGTCGGCGTCGTCGCTCGCTGGGCGCTGGGGGTCCGCGGTTGCGGCCGGTTCCTCCCCGGTTCGCTCGAGATCCCGGTGTGCCTCGGCCTCGAGGGCGGCCAGCTCCTCGCCGAGGGCGCCGGCATCACCGTCGACCGCCGACAGGCCCGCCCGCCCTGGTTCGCCGTCCTGCTCGGCCTCGGCCTCGTGTGGTCGCCGCATCCTCGGGTCGGCCTCGGCGTCCGCACCGACTTCGTCATCGCTCCGCTGCGGGCCCAGTTCACCGTCAGCGACGAGCTCGTCTTCATCACCCAGCCGGTCGGCGTGCGCTTCGGCGGCGGCCTCGAGATTCGTCTCGGGCCCGGCGCGCGGCGTGACGGATCGACCTCGGCCCGGCCAAAGAAATAAGTACCTGCCGTGCTGAAGCTTCAGCCGCCCATATCTGGCCCCGAGGAGCACGCGCAGCGCGGGTTCGCCACCGTGTACTACGCTTACTTCGACCTCGTCTGGCGGATCCTTCGCCGCCTCGGGGTCCCTTATGACCAGCTCGAGGACGCCGCCCAGGACGTCTTCCTCGTCCTGCACCGCCGCCTCCCGGGCCTCGACCCGCAGATCTCGCTGCGCAGCTGGCTGTTCGGCACCGCGCGGCGGGTCGCCAGCGACTTCCGCCGCGGCCTCCGGCGCCACGAGCGCCGGATCCAGGCATTCGCCGTCGTCCACACCCATCAACCGCGCGAGCGCGTCGCCGAACGCGCCGAGGCCGCCGACTTCGTGCAACGCTTCCTCGACAGCCTCGACAACGACAAGCGCATGGTCTTCATCCTCGCCGACCTCGAGGGCTTCACGGCGCCGGAGATCTCCCAGGCCCTCGATGTCAAATTGAACACCGTTTATTCGCGTCTGCGGGCCGCTCGGGCCGAGTTCGAGCGGGCCATCGCCGAGACCGAACGAGCGGATGGGAGGCAAGCAGCATGGAACCGCTGAGTTCGGAGGCGCGGGCGCGCCTGGCCGCATTTCGCAGCGCCGAGTCGCCCGACCGCGCGATCGCCGACCGAGTCCTCGCCGCGCTCGAGCAGCGCGTCGAGGAGGGCGGCGGCGACGACCTCGACGACGAAGCGCCCTCTCGCTCGCGCCTCGCCCCGCGGGTGCTCGCCGGCTTCGCCTTGGCGGCCGGCGTCCTGCTGGCCCTGACCTGGGCCGTCATGAAGGGCGGCGAGGCGCCGCAGACCCACGTCGCCGCTCCGTATCAGGCCCACGAGGGCGACGCGACCCGGACCGCCGAGTCCGTCCAGCGCCCCGATCCGGCCCGCGCCTCCACGCCCGATCCGGCGCCCGAGGTCGCACCCGAGGCGCAGCCCACCGACAAGCCTGGCCCTGCGGACACCTCCAAGGCGCGCCGCCCTGCGCGTGAGGACACCGTCGCCGCCGAGGTCGACCTGCTGCGGCGGGCCAAGCTGGCCGCGCCCGCCGAGCGCCTGCAGCTGATCGAGGAGCACGCCCGGCGCTTCCCGGGCGGCATTTTGGCCGCCGAGCGCAGCCTGCTCGAGATCGAGGCCCGCTGCGCCCTCGGCCAGCGCGACGCCGCCCGCGAGCTGGTCGCCAGCTTCCCCCAGCGTTTTCCGGGCTCGCCTCTGGTCGACCGGGCGGCCACGCTCTGTAATGGATCGGCCGCGCAGCCTGACCCCCGCGGCGGGTGAGACGACCCGTGCCCACTTCTCGAACGCACCGCAGCCCGATCGCCTCCGCGGCGAGGGCGTGCCTCGCCGTGGTTCTCACCTGTCCTTTCGTACATCTCGGCTGCATCCTCGATCCTAGCCCTCTGGGCGAGCTCCCCGGCGACACCGACGGCGCCGACACCATCAGCGTCGACACCCTCGTCGTCACCTCGCAGCACGTCGACGACACCACCCTCGACCCGCTGCCGACCACCACCGCCGGGCCGGACACCACCGGCGACCCGCCTGACGGCACCACCGGCGAGCCCGTCACCACCGGCGAAGATCCGCCGCCGGAGACCGGTTGCATCGACGGCGGCGCCTGCGAGCAGCTCGACGTCCTGTTCGTCATCGACAACTCCGGCACCATGGGCGAGGAGCAGAGCCAGCTCGCCGACAGCTTCCCTGCCTTCGTCAAGCTGCTGCGCGGCCTCAGCGACGCCAACGGTCAGCTCGTCGGCGCCGACGTGCACATCATGGTCACCACCACCGACGTGCCGCACCCGCTGTGCACGCCGTTCGAGAAGCCCGACTACGACGCCGCCGACGGCCAGCCGATCGACACCCCGTGCACCGACCGCCTGGCGCGATTTACCGGCCTCGGCGCCGATCCGCCCGTGATGTCCGAGATCTGCACCTCGCGCTGCGCCGAGGCTGCTCCCTCCGTCCCCACCGATCCGTTCATTCGTTTCAGCCCCACCAGCCACAACGTCATCGACCCTGACGGCATGGGCGACCCCGCGGCCGACGCCCTCGCCTGCATCGGCCCGCAGGGCATCGACGGCTGCGGCATGGAGTCGCCGCTCGAGGCCATGCGGCGCGCGCTCGACCTCGAAGCGCGGTGGAACATCGGCGAGCGGCCCTTCTTGCGCCCTGGCGCCCCGCTCGCGGTCGTCATCGTCACCGACGAGACCGACTGCTCCACCCTCAACTTCGCCTACTTCGACCCCAAGCTGCACGACGACCCCGAGTTCAGCAAGTACTGGCCGTCGCACCCGAGCAGCGGCCAGCGGACCGAGCCCACCAGCGCCGTGTGCTGGAACGCCGGCATGACCTGCGCCGACGACGACGACGACGGCGAGTACGAGTGGTGCATGTCCGAGGACAAGCACGTCCTCCAGCCCGTCTCCCGCTACACCGAGGCCCTCGCCGACCTGCGCCAGCACCACGGCAAGGACGTCGTCATGCTCGTCCTCGGCGGCGTCCCCCAGGTCACCGAGCATAACCACGCCCCTCCGTTCGAGCCCCTCGCCGGCGGCGTCGACGCCCTCGTCTACCGCGACTGGCAGCCCGACGACATCTTGCCCGGCGACACCGACACCCCGGCCGACAAACAATTCGAGTTCGGCATCGGCCCCGGCTGCGTCGGCCCTGCCGGCCAGGCCGTCCCGCCCGGGCGGATCCAGGAAGTCTGCCAGGCCCTCGACATCCCCGACGACCCCGACACCGCCGTCAACGAACGCGCCATGCGCTGCTGCATCGAGTCCGTCTGCGACAGCGACTACACCGCCGCCCTCGGCTGCCTCGCCGGCATGCTACAGCCGACCCTCCACGCCATGCCCTGAAGGACATGCCCTAAAGGCCATGTCCTATACAACATGGCCCGGCCGACATTCTCCAAGGGACATGTCCTGGTCGCCAGGCTCACCGCCTCCGCGCACATCCCTCCGCGCGCGAGCGAGCGCGCTGGAGGCATGGCCTCCCCCGCCGACCGGGGCGTCGTGTGGCGCGGCGATGGATCGGCGACATGCGGCCGCTCGTTGCACCATTGCCGGGCCGGACGGCCGCGCTTCATCGTCCGAAACTCGACGAGGCGCGCCCGCAGCGGGGCACAGCCTCGTAAACGTGTTGCTCACCGTTCATCGACGCGCGCAGCTTCGCCCGTGATTACGCGGAGGCCCGACGGGGGCGCACAGGCAGCAAGTCCCGGCACGCTCGACACCTCGCGCCCGCGGACTCGCCTCATGCAGACGCGCAGGCGGGACAGGGACAGGCAAAGGCGGCCACGCTGCCAGCGATCGCCAGCACTCGCCGCGCGGAGATGCCACGCCGTCAATGACGCGAGAAAGCGTCTGTTCGGCGGCCAGCCCTGGCCGCCGAACAGGCGCCCCGGCTCTGCTCCCGACGACAGCCCCCAGCGAAGCCGACGACGGCGAGGCGGCCTCTCACGGCTGCAGCCGTGCCAGGGGTCCGGGGAAGGGCCGGCCGCGAATTAGAGGCAGGATGGGTGCGAGGAACGAGCGCGCATCCGGCCGGTTAACTCGCGGCCGGCCCTTCCCCGGACCCCCCGCGAGGCGCAGTCGGCAATCGCGAACCGCCACTCTCGAACCTCCGCCCCAGCGGTTCACGAACCGCCCTCGAACCTCCGCCCCAGCAATTCACGGATCCGCCACTCTCGAACCGCCGCCGTCACCCCGGGTCACAAACCCCGTCGCACATATTCGCCACCACTCCCTCGAGCAAGAACGCCCCGAGGATCCCCTGCACCGCCGGATCGTCGACTGCCGCCCCGTGCGCTCCATTGTCTCCGTCGGCCGGCAGGTTCTCGACCGGAGGCAGCGGCCCTTTCTTCGTATCGACCTGCAGCAGCGCCGACCCCGTGAACTCCGGCGGAGCATCCTCCACTCCCCACACCGGATAGATCGAAGGCCCTGCCATCCGCATCCCGTACGAGCGGGCCATCGCTTCCGACGCGACGTTTGCCACCTGCGCGTCGCCGATCGACTCGATGAGCAGCAGCGCGTCGCCTGCCTCCTCGATCACCGAGCGGTACGTCACCGGGTCTGCCACGTCGAACACCGCCTGGTACAGCGCGAACAGGAACTCGCGGTTCTGCGTGCTCGGCTGCGTCGCAGCCCACACCGAGTTCACCTGCTCGAACGCCGTCGAGCGCCACACCATCAGCGAGTAGTTCGACGCGCCGACCACCAGCACCCCGCGGCGCAGGTTCGGCGCCATCGCCGTCACCGTCGCCCCCATGATCCCGCCCTGCGATCCGCCGACGTAGTACACCGTCGACGGGTCGATCAACCCTTGCAGCGCAGGCTCCTGCGCCAGCTCGCCCTGGGCCAGATATGCCAGCGTCGTGAAGTTCACCGTCGACTGCACCAGTCGTTCGCCCAGCGTGCGGCCGCCGACGAAGTTGCCGCCGAGCATCCCGATCACCGCTGCGATGTCGGCCTCCGACATCCCCCAGAAGTCCGTCCCCGCCATGATGAGCGACCCGTTCTTCTTCGCCACCGACTCCGCCTCCGACCCCGAGCCGAGCAGCCCGTGCCCGTACACCGCCACCGGCGCCGGCGTCTTCGCCTCGTAGATCGCCTGCGGCACCGCGATCCAGAAGTTCGCGGTCGCCGTGTTCGAGCAGTCCGGCAGCCCCTCCGGATCGCGGGCGAACACCGTGCCGGGCCCGCTGTCGCCTTCCAGGCAGCTCGGCACCGTGAACGTCCCGCGCACCACCAGCGGCACCTCCGTGCCCGGGAACTCGCTCACCTCCGCGACCGTGTAGCCGAGGTCGCCCGCCTCCGCCTTCGCCACCACCTGCGGCATGATCGCCGTGAAGTCGCGCTGCAGGTCTGCCTGCGTGTTCGTCGTGAAGTCCCACGCCAGCTGCAGCGACCCGCGATCGATCCCTGCGGCGACCAGCGCCGCGAAGATCTCGTCGTAGCGCGCGCTCGGCCTCGAGCTGCGGCACATCGGTCGTCAGTTCATCGCGCAGCGCGCGGAACAGCGGCGACGTCGGGATCTCCTCGCCGTTTTTATCTCGCAGCCCACGAACGGCGACCACGTAGCGCTCGCCCGCACGCGGCTGTCGCATCGGCCGCACGAAGATCGTCTGGGGCTCGCCTGCCACGGCCGTCGCATCGACCTCCGCGAAGTACGGCCAGCGTTCCCCCGAGCCGACCTCGAGCAGCACGATCGGCGCCTCCTCGGCCAGCGAACTTCCGATGTCGCCGAGCGACGGCAGCGACGATCCGTCGACGGGCTGCGCCGACGCGAACCGGAGCTGCGCGTTCGGGGTGAACCCTGGCTTCCCATTGAGGAACTCGTCTGCGGGGAACTCGGCCTGCTGCGTGTTCTTCGGCAGCAGCGCCGCCGGCAGCGCCACTGCCAGGCCCGTCGGGCTGTCGCCCGTCGGCGTCGTGTAGAAGTTCGACGGCCACGGGTACACGCACTGGCCGCGGCCTGCCGGGTCGCCGAGCGGGTGGCAGCCGGCCTCGATGTCTGCGCGACCGACCGCCTCGCAGCTGCCCCCGACGCACGCTTCGTCCGTCGCGCAGCCCTCGGGGCAATCGTCCTGCGCGGCGGTAGATCCGGAGCTGCCCGATGACGAGGTCGTTGGGACAGGTTCCATCGGACCTGTCGTCGGGGACATCTCGGAGCTCGCCCCCGTGGTCGAGGCGCCGTCGGTCGCGCTGCTCGCGGCCGGATCCTGGCAAGCGACGAGGCCGACGGTGACGAGGGAAACGAGGCTCGATCTGCGCACGATCGACCGAGTACCCGAGCGCGGGCCTGACCGGCAACACCTTCTCGCCGGCCGACGGGCCTACGAGCCGGCGAGCGGCCGCGACCACACGCGGACGATCCGGTCGTCGGTCGTGCGCTGATACAGGGCCAGCTCGGCGATCGTGGATTCGCCGGGGACGGTGAGCGAGAACAGCGCGCTGATGTCCGCGTCGGTGAGCGGCCCCGCCATGCGGATCGTGCAGTGGGGGAAGAACGGGAACTGGCTCTCCTCGAACGCGATCCCCGAGTGTTTGAGCGCCTCGTGGAGGGCCATGAACGGCATCGGGTCCGACATGCTGAGGCAGAAGATGTCGGTGTCCGGGAAGCGGACCATCCCGCCGAGGCTCGCGCGGATCGGCGCCCACTCCTGCGCGATGGCTTCGAGCTTGGGTTCGACGCGGTCCCAGTGGAGCTGCGGCAGCATCGCGCCCACGCCGCTCGAGCCCGTGATCGTGATCTCGGGCGGGAAGTCTTTGAGGCGCTGACAGTAGCGGCGACGCAGCGCCATCACTTCCGACGCCTGCGGCTCGGGCAGGTCGAGGCAGATGTACGTCGGCGGGACGAGGTTCATCGCTCCACGATCGGTAATACAACGCTTTCGTGGGCGCGTCACGGCCCGACCTCGGCGCGTGGGGTCTTCTGCGGACAGGGAACCTCAGTAGACAGCCCCCCTCACGATGCGCGCCGTGGACGCAGATCTTGACCCTCCCTTATGGTGGATCCCCCAGCAAGGAGCCGCCCATGCCCAGGCAGCCTCGTTTCGCCCGCGCACCATCCAGGCCGCAAGGTCCGGGAGAGCTCGCGGTCCTTCTCACTCTCACGGCGAGCCTCGCCGGCGGTTGCTACCACGGCGCCGGCCAGGACCAGAGCGCCAGCAACCCCACCCTGACCGGCGGCGAGGATCCCACCGAGACCGGCGGGCCGAACTCCGCCGGCACCGACGGCGATCCGACCGAAGGCACCGACCCGACTGACGGCGGTGGGGAAGAGTTCGCTCCGGCCCCCGCGCGGCTGCGCCTCCTTCTCGCGCGTCAGTACCGGAGCTCCGTCGCCTACTTGCTCGGCGACGCCGCGGCCGCCGAGGTCGAGACCCCGCCGGACAGCGCGCTCAACGGCTTCGAGTCGATCGGCGCCGCCCAGCTCGCGCTGGGCGATCAGGCCGTCGACACCTACGAGAAGTCTGCGCGCAAGGTCGCGGCCGCCGCCGACGACGCCATCCTCGCCAGCTACCACACCTGCGTGCCGACCGGCGCCGACGACGAGGCCTGTCACAAGGAGTTCGTCGCCAACTTCGGCCGCGTCGCCTGGCGCCGCAGCCTCACCCAGGCCGAGATCGATCGCTACGGCGCGGTCGGCCGCGACGCCGCGCTGGCGTTCGGCAGCTGGGAGTCGGGCCGCGAATACGCCGTCGCCGGCCTGCTGCAGTCGCCCTACTTCCTCTACCAGGTCGAGGTCGGCGAGCCCGATCCCGACGATCCGGCGCAGCGGGTGCTGACCGGCGTCGAGCTCGCCACGCGCCTCAGCTTCTTCTTGCTCGACACCACCCCGACGCGCGAGCTCATCGACCTCGGCGAGGGCGACGGCCTCGCCACCGCCGACGCCGTCCGGGATGTCGCTTGGACCATGCTCGAAACGCCAGCCGCGCGCGGCGCTCTCGGCGGCTTCTTCGCCGAGGTCCTGCGCCTGCGCACCCTCGAGGCGCTGCCCAAGGATCCCGCCACCTTCCCCGCCTGGTCGCCCGCCCTCGGGACCGCCATGCGCGAGGAGGCGCTCAAGCTCATCGACGACATCGCCTTCACGCGCGAGGCCGACTTCCGCGACTTCCTCGACGCCCCCTACACCTTCGCCAACGGCCCGCTCGCCGCGCTCTACGGCCTCATCCCCGACCCTGCGGTGCTCGGCGACACCTGGCAGCAGTTCGACCTCCCGGTCGACAGCAAGCGCGGCGGCCTGCTCGGTCAGGGCGGCTTCCTCGCCGCCTACGCGCACATCAGCAGCACCTCGCCGACTTTGCGCGGCAAGTTCGTGCGCGAGGTCTTGATGTGTCAGGGCATCCCGGCGCCGCCGCCCGACGTCGTCACCGAGCTGCCGGTCGGCGAGGACTACCCGACCATGCGCGACCGCCTGGCCGAGCACCAGACCAACCCCTCGTGCTCGGGCTGCCACAAGCTCATGGACGACATCGGCTTAGGCCTCGAGAACTTCGACGGCATCGGCGTGTTCCGCCTCGTCGAGAACGGCGTCACCCTCGACACCGTCAGCAACCTCGACGGCCTCGGCGAGTTCGACGGCGCCCGCGAGCTCGGCAGCCTCCTGCGCCAGAGCCCCGCGGTCACGCGCTGCCTCGTGCGCAACCTGTTCCGCCACGCCACCGGCCACCTCGAGGTGCCCGGCGAGGCCGGGGCGCTGAAGGACCTCGACCAGGCGTTCGAGGACAACGAGTACCGCATGAAGGAGCTCCTCGCCGAGCTCGTCGCCAGCCCCGCCTTCCTGCGCGTGGGCACCCCGGAGTGAAAGGAGCACGAGTCATGAAGCGCCATCAACTCAGCCGTCGCACCCTGCTCCGCGGCGTCGCCGGGGGCACCTCCGTCGCGCTCGCGCTCCCGCTGCTCGAGGCCATGCTCAACTCGAACGGCACCGCCCACGCCGACGGCACCAACCTGCCGCGGCGCATGATCACCTGGCACTTCGGCAACGGCGTCGCCCTCGTCGACCCCGCCGACGTCGGCAAGGGCAACCGCTGGGCCCCCGCCGAGACCGGGCCGAACTACCCGCTGACCCGCAGCTGGCCGCGCTCGAGGGCGTGCGCGACTACTGCAACCTCCTCACCGGCTTCGACATCAAGGCCTCGTCGAAGCACCGCCGCGGCCACCACGACGGCTGCGCCGGCTTCTTCTCCGGCTTCCCTTTCATCGAGCTGCCGCACGCCGAGAACAGCTACTCGTCGAAGTTCGGCGGCCCCTCGATCGACCAGGTCGCCGCCGCCGCCGTCGGCGCTCAGACCTTCCTGCCGTCGCTGCAGCTCGCGGTGTCGAAGCGGGTCATCACCGGCGAGGGGCCGACCCTGCAGTACCTCTCGCACAAGGGCCCCGACCAGCCGCTGCCGCCCTTCTTCAACCCGCAGGAGGCCTTCGCCGCCCTGTTCGAGAGCTTCGTCCCGCCCGACGACCCGACCAAGGGCCCGCGCGTCGACATCCTCGACGCCGTGCGCGAGGACGTGAAGGCGCTCAAGCTGCGGGTCGGCAGCGCCGACAAGATCCGCCTCGACGCCCACCTCGCCAGCGTCGAGCAGATCAAGAAGCAGATCGAGACCCTGCCGCCGGCCTGCACCCTGCCGGGCATGCCGATCGAAACCAACATGGACATCGACGGCGCCGAGCCGATCGAGCTCGTCAACGCGGCCATGGTCGACATCATCATCGAGGCGTTCCGCTGCGACCTCACCCGGATCGTCAGCATCCAGTTCTCGGGCTCGGTCGGCTACCACATCTTCAAGAGCCTCGGCCACGCCAAGGGTCACCACGACATGACCCACGACACCGCCGACAACGAGGCGGTCGACCAGTGCACGATCAAGACCGTCGAGTGCTTCGCGGTCCTGCTCAACCGCCTCAAGGAGACGGTCGAGGGCGACGGCAACCTGCTCGACAACTCGGTCGTGATCCTCGGCAGCGACGCCGCCTCGGGCTACACCCACAGCGTGT
Organism: Nannocystis pusilla; assembly: GCF_026626665.1. GTDB lineage: Bacteria > Myxococcota_A > Polyangia > Nannocystales > Nannocystaceae > Nannocystis > Nannocystis pusilla. The sequence goes on along the minus strand of NZ_JAPNKE010000002.1, from coordinate 1,238,685 downwards.
TCGACCAGCCCTGCATCGTCGCCGGCCGCGGCGGCGGCACCCTGCGCTACCCCGCCGAGCACTACCACTCGCCGTCGAGCGAGAACACCTCCGACATCCTGCTCGCCTGCCTGCAGTCGGTCGTGCCGGAGGCCACCGAGGTCGGCGCCACCAACGCCGACGGCGACGGCTACTCCAACACCCCGTGCGCCGCCCTCCTGGCCTGAGAGACATCTAAAAAACCTGTCCGCAAGGACAGCTCGAGCGGCGAGGTCGGTGCACCCGGCCTCGCCGCAGTCGCGACCGGGCAACCGCTCTCGCCACCACCGCCCCGATGCCACTCCACCGATGCTCGAGTCCGCCGCCCCGACCTCGCCGCGGTCGCTACCGGGCAACCGCTCTCGCTACCGCCGCCGCGACGCCACTCCACCGATGCTCGAGACCGCCGCCGCGACGGCACTCCACCGATGCTCGCTACCGCCGCGACGCCACCTGTCCCCCAGGACAGCCTCCGATCGACCGCCGCGCGTCGCCGGGCGCTCCTGACCTGCCCTCAAGGACAGCCGCCGGCTCCCCTTTGCGAGCGCGCCCCCCTCTCCGCACCACCCTGACTGGCAGGACAGTTGGCCGGCCGACCCGCCGGGACCGGGCGGGGGTGATCTACGGCCGCCGGCCCCCCAGGCCCCCGGATGCCCCCGGACCAAGGGGATTTCTCGCCGCCTGGCGCCGTTTGCGCAACCGTAAACGACGCCAAACCGCCGCGGAGGTGGCCCTGCGGCCGCTTTCGCGGAACGCGTGCAACCCGCGACGCGCTCGCCCCCGCGGAACGGCAGGGCCGCTTTCTCGCCGACACCCCACCGATCGGACCCCGGCTCCATGTAGTGTGGTCCTCGCTCGCTGATCGCGGCCCGGAGGCACACCGAGATGAACCTGAAAGACGTGAATTCGACCCTCACCGAGATCGAAGACGGCCTGATGGGCGGCCTCGCCACCATCGACGTCTTCAGCAAGACGTCCGGTATGTCGGTCGCCGGCATCCGCAGCTCGCCCAAGGCGTGCGCCCTCTTCAACATCCTCTGTGAACGAATCACCGAGGCGCTCAAGAAGTCCCAGCTGCCGGTGCCCGACTTCGTCTATCAGACGCTCCTGCGCCTCGGCGAGGAGGGCAACGTCATGATCATCGTCGTCGACCTGACCGACAAGTACCGCATGGGCATGGCCGTCGACTGCATCAAGGCGCCGCTCGGCATCCTCGTCAGCGTCGTCCTCCCGGACACCATCCCGCGGCTCCGCAACTCGCTGCGCTGAACCGCGCCCGAGCCCCGTCCGCCCGGCGTCCCGCGACTCCGGGCGGCTTCGTCGCGACCGCGCTCCGGCGTTGCGTTTCGAGTAGCGCCGGTTCACCTGTCCGAAGAGACAGCCCCGCCCTGCAGCGCCGAGCGCCTGTCCCAAGCGACAGCTGGCGCCGCGCCCCGCCCGTCCGAAGCAGCCACTCCGCGACCGAAGCGCGCCTGTCCAAAACCCGCGCCTCACGGCCGCGAGCACCTGTCCCAAGCGACAGCCACTCCGCGACCGAAGCGCGCGCCTGTCCGAAACGCCCGCTCTTCACGGCCGCGAGCACCTGTCCGAAGCGACAGTCACTCCGCGACCGAAGCGCGCGCCTGTCCGAAACGCCCGCGCCTCACGGCCGCGAGCACCTGCCTCTTCGGACATCCTCGATCATCTGTCCGAAGAGACATCCGCCTCGCAACCCCAACGCTCCGCCTCGCTCGCGCTCGCCGGCGCCTGCTCGCTGCGCTCCTCTCACGCCCCGAGCCGCCGTCCTCGGCTCACCACCTGCGCCAGCATCTTCTGCGACACCTCCGGAATGGCGCGTTCGAGCTCCGAGTAGCGCAGCACCTTGCCGCCGAACAGGTTGAACAAGATCCGCAGCTTCCAGCGCCCCTCGAGCAGCGCCAGCGCCTCGCCCACCGCCTCGGCCACCGCCTCCGGCGTCAGCGGCTCGGACTTACCTGCGGGTGAGTGGCTGACTTTTTCGTGCGTACTTGTCACTCCACCAGACTCGTCCCATCTTCGCGGTCCGAGCAATCGGCGGCGGCGAACCACGCGCCGCGCGTGCGCTCGCCCGGAGATGACCCATGAGCCAGGCAACGCCCCTCTTCTACGACCCCCGCGAATTCACCGGCAAGCGCGTCCTCGTCACCGGCGGCACGCAGGGCATGGGCGCCGCGATGGTGCGTCGGCTCGCCGCCGGCGGCGCGTCGGTCGCCACCACCGCGCGCTCCGCCTTGCCCGAAGGACAGGAGCCGGCCCTGTTCGTGCGGGCCGACATCTCCACCCGCGAGGGCGTCGAGCGGGTCGTCCGCGCCGTGACCGACGCCTTCGGCGGCCTCGACATCCTCGTCGACAACGCCGGTGGTTCGACCGCTCCCGGCGGCGGCGCCCTCGCCCTCGACGACGACCAGTGGCGCCACGAGCTCGACCTCAACCTGCTCGCCGCCGTCCGCTTCGACCGCGCCTTCCTGCCCGGCATGGTCGCCCAGCGCTACGGCGTCATCCTCCACGTCTCGTCGATCCAGCGGCGCATGCCGCTCTACGAGTCCACCCTCGCCTACGCCGCGGCCAAGGCCGCCCTCAGCACCTACAGCAAGGGCCTCGCCAAGGAGTTCGGCCCCCAGGGCGTGCGCGTCAACAGCATCGCCCCCGGCTACGTCGAGACCGCCGCCGCCCACGCCCTCGTCGTCCGCCTGGCCGCCGAGGCCGGCACCGACGAGGCCACCGCGCGCAACGGCCTCATGACCTCGCTCGGCGGCATCCCGATCGGCCGCCCCGGCCGGCCGGAGGAGGTCGCCGAGCTCGTCGCCTTCCTCGTCTCCGACCGCGCCGCCTCGATCCACGGCAGCGAGACCACCATCGACGGCGGCACCGTCCCGGTCGTGTGACGAGAGGTCTTTTCGGACATGTCCCTGACGACATGCCCGAAAAGACACATCACCGCACCACGAGCATCCGGATCTCCGACATGTCCTCGATGGCGAAGCGGAGCCCCTCGCGACCGAGACCGGAGTCCTTGACCCCCCCGTAGGGCATCGGGTCGGCGCGGAACGACGGCACGTCGTTGATGATCACCCCGCCGACCTCGAGCGAGTCCCACGCCTGGTGCATGCGGTCGATGTCGCGGGTGAACACGCCCGCCTGCAGGCCGAACTTGCTGTCGTTGACCTGCCACAGCGCCTCGTCGAAGCTGGCGAACTCCGACAGCAGCGCCACCGGCCCGAACGCCTCCTCGGCGGCGATCGGCTGGTCGCGCGGCACGTTCTCGAGCAGCGTCGGCGCCACCATCACCCCGTCGCGCTGGCCGCCGCACAACAGGCGCGCGCCGGCCTTGACCGCGCCGTCGATCCACGCGGCGATCCGGCTCGCCTCCTTCTCGGAGATGATCGGCCCGATGAACGTGTCCTCGTCGCGCGGGTCGCCGACGCGCAGCTCGCGGACGGCCGCGACCAGGCGCTCGCGCAGCTCGGCGTAGATCGACGTGTGGGCGATGATCCGCTGCACGCTGATGCAGCTCTGGCCCGACTGGTAGAACGCCCCGGTGACGAGCCGCGGCACCACCTTCTCGAGGTCGGCGGTCTCGTCGACCACGCAGGCCGCGTTGCCGCCGAGCTCGAGCACCACCTTCTTCTTGCCGGCGCGGGCCTTCATCGCCCAGCCGACCGCCGGCGAGCCGGTGAAGCTGAGCAGCTTGAGGCGGTCGTCGCTGGCCAGCGCGTCGGCGCCGGCGCGCGGGCACGGCACGATCGACCATGACCCTTCGGGCAGGTCCGCCTCGGCCAGCACCTCGCCGATCAGCAGCGCCGAGATCGGCGTCGCGCTGGCGGGCTTGAGCACGAACGGGCAGCCCGCGGCGATCGCCGGCGCGATCTTGTGCGCCGCCAGGTTGAGCGGGAAGTTGAACGGCGAGATCAGCGAGCACGCGCCGATCGGCACCCGCTTCCACTGGCCGCGGTAGCCTCGCAGGCGCGGGCTGCTCGCCATCGCCAGCACCTCGCCGGCCGGTCGCGTCACCTCGGCCGCCGCGGCCTTGAACGTCTCGATCAGGCGGCCCACCTCGCCGCGGGCGTCGCGGATCGGCTTGCCCGCCTCGATGCACAGCACCATCGCCAGCTCGGCCGCGCGCGCCTCGAATTGGCGCGCGCAGTGCTCGAGCGCGGCCTGGCGGGCGTAGGGCGGCAGCGCGGCCATCGCCCGCGTCGTCCCGGCGGCGGCGGCGATCGCCGCGTCGAGCGTGCCCGGGTCGGCCTGGGCCACGCGGGCCGCCTCCTCGCCGGAGAACTTGTCCAGCACGGGCAGGTCGAAGTTGGCCTGCACCGCGCGGCCGCCGAGGAACAGGGGATATGTCTCGCGGAGCATGCCTCGGTTTACACCACCTCGGGACCGGCAGCGACCGCGCCCCGCAGCAGCGCCCCGCGGACGAACACCGCGCGGGCGGGCGCCGCGTCGCGCCGGAACGCCAGGGCGTCGAACAGCCCGTCGGCGGCCGCGATCTCGGGCGCGTCGATCACCGCCAGATCGGCCGAGTGACCGGGCTGCAGGCAACCGAGCTCGGCCGCCATCCCCAGCGCGCAAGCTCCGCCCCGGGTCGCCAGCCACAACAGCTCCTCGGCCGTCGCGGGCGCCCCGGCGATGAGGCTCGCGTCGTAGGCGCTCGCGACCACCTGGCGCAGCGAGAAGCTGCGGCCGGCGCCGACGTCGGTGCCGAGCCCGACGCGGATGCCCCGCCCGGTGGCCGCCCGCAGGCGCATGCAGCCGCTGCCGAGGAAGAAGTTGCTGTCGGGGCAATGTGCCACCGCCCCGCCGGCCGCCGCCAGTCGATCCCACTCGCCGTCCGACAGGTGCACGCAGTGCGCGAACACCGAGCGCGGCCCGCTGAGCCCGTGCGACTCGTACACCTCGAGGTAATCGCGGGCCGCCGGGAACGCCGTCGCGGTGTGCACCAACTCATCGGTATTTTCGGACAGGTGCGTTTGGACATGTAATCCGTGCGCCTCCGCCAGCCGCCCGGCCGCGCGCAGCAGCTCCGGCGTGCAGCGAGGGCGAACCGCGGCGTGACGCAGAACCCGAGCCGGCCGTCGTGACCGTGCCAGCGGGCGATGAGCCGCTCGCAGCCCGCGATCGCCTCGTCGGCCCCGACGAGCAGCCCCGGCGGCGCCCCGCGATCCATCAGCGTCATGCCGACCAGCGCCCGCAGCCCGCAGCGGCTCAGCTCCTGGAACAGCACGTCGGTGGCGGCCTCGTGGCTCGAGGCGTAGATCGCCGCGCACGTGGTGCCCTGGCGGATCATCGCCTCGCAGAACTCCCACGCCACCGCCGCCGCGTAGCGCACGCTGTGGAACCGCTGCTCCTCGGGGAACACGGTCCGCTCGAGCCAGCGGAGCAGCGGCCCGCTCGCGCTGCCGATCACGCGGGTCTGCGGGAAGTGGACGTGCGTGTCGACGAAGCCCGGCAAAATCACCGCCCCCGGGTACGACTGCGGCAGCGTGCAGTCCTCCGGCGCCGGCGCGATCGCGGCGATCCGTCCGTCCTCGCCGATCGTCAGCAGCCCGTCGGCGATGCGCTCGATCTTCGCCTGCCGCGGATCGGGACACAGCATGCGCCCCCGCAGCACGCGGGCGCGGGACGGGGTCTTCGCGGGGCCGTCGGTGATCGTCGACATCCGGCCGAAGGTGCCCGTTGCCGCCGCGGCGCGCAATCCGGTCCCGCGCCAAAGTGCTCGCACGAGCGCTTACGAGTCCAACGTGGACCCGCGAGCGCGACCCGTGTTCGCCCCGCCCTCGCCCGCGTGCCTCCGCGAGCGCGCCCCGTGTACGCGCCGCCCGCGAGACCTGCGTGCCTCCGCGAATGCGACGTCGTGTTCGCGCCGCCCGCGAGCCCTTCGTCCCTCCGCGAGCGCAGTCACGAGGCCGTCCGTTCCAGACGTCCCGCATCGCCGAGCACCGCTCGCAACGCCCACGAGCCACCCGTATTCGCGCTCCCTCGACCTCGCCGGCCTCGCCGCCCTCCGTCGGCGACAAGCCCGGCCTCTCCGGCGCCGACCGCGAAGCCCTCGCCGCTCGCGCCTGCGCGCCGCGCTCCTGCGCCACCTGTGCAACGAGTCTCACCGCCGAGCCATCGCGCCGTCCTCCCCGCCGGCCCGGTCTCGCCCCAGTCATCAATATGTCCCGAAAGACATATCGTCATTCTCTGCCGACGTCCCCGCGCCGACGTCGACCCTCGCGCGAGGCACGAACCCCACCGGCCGCTCGCTCGCCGATCTGCCGCCCAGCGTGACGCCGACCACGCCGGCGCCCCCGCGCCCGGTCTTCACGCGTTTGCAGTCGTGCCCCTCAAAACGGCGCGGCGGCTCCAGCGTCGCCGCCGCCTCTTCGCCACTCTGGTCTCACGCGCCGACGGCGAGCTCGACCACTCCGAAACGCCGCATTCGTGGCGCACTGCACAAGTGCCATTCGCCGCCGCGCGGCGCCCGTGATCCGCCCCCACTCCGCATACGAGCCACGATCGCGTCGATGCACGGTACGCCCGCCGATACTCGGTCTTTCGTCGCTACGATCGCCGCTCGTTGCTTGATCAACCGCACAATCACGGGCCCGCGGCAACTTCAGGAGAACGGCGGTTTGACCGCCTTGCGCGCGCTTCTGCCGGCGTTCCGTCGCCCACACCGATTTAAAACTTTGGGACAGGCGATGATTAGCGCCCGCTGCGCGTCGCGTTCGGGCGGACACGCGCCACGGGCCGGCGGCGCCGCTTGAACGCGCTGCATCGGCCTCGCGACCTCGCGGTTGGGGCGTGCGTGCGGGTCGGTGCAAGACTGGTCGAGTCCCATGAGCGTCATCATTCCCGATACGGACGCGTCGGGGATCTCGGTGGACATCACGCAGTCGCTGCCTGGTGTCGCGATCTCGGTCCCTGCGACCCTGCCTCCGCGGCTCGGTCGGTTCACCATCCTCGAGCGCCTCGGCGGCGGCACGGCCGTCGTCTACGCCGCTTACGACGAGCTCCTCGATCGCAAGGTCGCGATCAAGGTCCTGCCCGACACCGGGTCGAAGGGCCAGATCCGGCTGCTGCGCGAGGCCCAGGCCATGGCCGGCGTGAGCCACCCCAATGTCATCACCGTGCTCGAGGCCGGCGTCGTCAAGGGCCAGGTCTACGTCGCCATGGAGCTGATCCGCGGCGCCGCGCTGCCGGCCTGGCTGGCCGCCGGGCCGCGGACCTGGCGCGAGATCCACGACGTCTTCACTCAAGCCGCGCGAGGCCTCGCCGCCGCCCACGAGGTCGGCCTCCTGCACCGCGACTTCAAGCCGGGCAACGTCATGATCGACGCCACCGGCCGCGCCTGCGTCCTCGACTTCGGGCTCGTGCGCGCCACCCCCGATCGCCCGGGCCTGCTCGACCTGTCCTCGGGCGCCAGTCAGAGCATGCGGATCCGCGTCGGCGACGACGGCGAAGACATCCTCGGCACGCCCGCCTATCTCGCGCCCGAGCGCTGGCGCGGCGGCGCGGCCGAGCCGGCCTCCGATCAGTTCAGCTTGCGTCGCCCTCTACGAGGCCCTGTTCGGCCTGCCGCCGTTCGCCGGCAACGACATCCTCGCGCTCTCGCACGCGATCACCAACGGCCACCTGCGGCCCCCGCCGCGCAACCACGGCGTGCCCGCGTGGCTCATCGCCGCGCTCATGCGCGGCCTCAAGACCGAGCCGCGCGACCGCTACCCGTCGATGGAGGCGCTGCTCGGCGCGCTCGTCCCGTCGCGCGGGCGGACCTGGCGGTTCGTCGGCGCCGCCCTGGCGCTCGCCCTCACCGCCGGCGCCGCTGGCCTCGCCTTCGTGCCCGAGGCCGCCGCCGAGTCCCCGTGCGCCGACGCCGACGCCGACATCGCCCGCGTCTGGGGCCCGGCTCAGCGCAACGCCGTCGCCACGGCCCTGCGCGACGCGGCGCCCAACTACGCCGCCGTGCTGTGGCCCAGGGTCGCCGACAAGCTCGATCGCTTCGCCGCCTCGTGGGCCGAGAACCACCGCGACACCTGCCTCGCCGAGCACCAGGGCCGCTACACCGAGGCCCTGCTCGATCGCCAGCGCCGCTGCCTCGATCGCCGGCGCGACGCCTTCGACGAGACCGTCAAGGCCCTCTCGATCGCCGACATGGACATGGCCCCGCGGGCGCTCGGCGCCGCCAGCGATCTCGTGCCGCCCTCCGCCTGCCACGAGCTCGCCTTCCTCAAGGCCGAGCCGCCCGCGCCCGACGACCCTGAGCTCGGCGAGCGCGTCGCCGACCTGCGCAATCACATGGCGCGGGTCGAGGCGCTGGCCAAGCTCGGGCGGATCCACGACGCCGTCGATCAGGCCGTCGACATCGAAGCCGCCGCCGAGCAGATCGGCTACGCCCCGCTGCGGGCCGAGGTCGCGCTGCTGCGCGGGCGGCTCTCGCTCAACACCTCCGAGGAGACCGGCCAGGAGCTCGAGTGGTTGACCCGGGCCATGCGCAGCGGCATCGAGTCGCGCGGCGACGCGATCGCGGCCGAGGCCGTGGCCTCGCGGATCGTCGCCGCCAGTCGCCGGCCCGAGATGGTCGCGCGCGCCCTCGCCGACGAGCCTCTCGCCCTCGCCCTCGCCTCTCGCGGCGCCGCTCCCGAGGCCCTGCGCGGCCTCGTCCTGCACAACCTCGGCGTCGCCAACCTCGCCCAGCGCAACTCGGCCGAGGCGCGGCGCTACTTCACCGAGGCCCTGAGCGTGCGCCAGGGCGCCCTGTCGGCCGGCCACCGCGACGTCGGCTACACCCTCCTCAACCTCGCCTCCGTCACCGAGCCGGGCGCCGCGCGCGACGACCTCCTCGCGCGCGCCCTCGAGATCTTCGACGCCGAGCTCGGCGTCGTTCACCCCGCCACCATCGAGGCGCGGATCACCGCCGCCCAGCTCGCCGAGCCGGGCGAGGCCTGGTCGATCCTCCAGGCCGGCTGCGTCGCCCTCGAGCGGTTCTTGCCCGACGACCTCGTGCGTCGCACGCGGTGCCTGTTCCACCTCGGCCGCGCCGCCACCGAGATCGGCGACGACGACGACGCCGCCTCGGTCTTCCGCGCCGCCGCCGAGCTGTCGGAGCTGTCCGGCACGCGCCTGTTCGGGCCCGAGGCGACCCTGCTCGCCGGCTATCGCGGCCTCGCCGGCTCGGTCGACGACGACACCGCCATCGAGCACCTCCAGGCCACCCTCGCGCGCATGCCGGACACCACCTGGTCGAGCGAGGAGATCGCCGAGCTGCGCCTCGTCCTCGGCCAGAACTTGCTCGTCCGCGGCCGGCCGCTCGAGGCCCGCGTCCCGCTGGCCGCCGCCGTCGCCGAGCTCACCGTCCTCGCCGCCGACGACCCGCACTGGGCCCCGCGCCTCGCTCGCGCCCACCGCACCCTCGCCGAGGCGTTGCTGAGCGCCACGCCGCCGTCGGTCGCCGCCGCCCGCCCGCACCTCGGCGCCGCGCTCGCGTTCTACCGCAGCGCCGGCGCCAGCTTCGCCCGCCGCTGGCCGCCAGCGAGCGCCTGCTGACTCGCGCCGGGCCCCGGACGCACATGCCCTCCCGGCCCTGACTCGAAGAACATGCTCATGAGGCGCGCCGGCCCCGGACGCCCCTGCCCTCCAGGCCATGACTCGAGGAACATGCTCATGAGCGCATGCTCTATCGAGCATGTTCTTGATGACATGTCCAATGAGACATGCCGCACCGTCCGCCGTCGGACCGGGCCTCATGCTGAGGACGAGCGGGCCCTGTGCCCATCGTCACCGCGGACCTCCCGGCCGGAACAAAGGTTCATATATTTACCTTTGTAGGCTGCTCGAAGTCCTTGCGGGACAAAAGTTACCCCTTATTTCACCGCCGCCCATGCTCCGCGGAGCTCGCCGCGAACCTTCCGAGCGCATCAAGATAGCGACAGCGATGGCCCGCACCCTCAAGAGCGGGCCATCCCCGGCGCGCGGCCTCACGCCGGGTCGCAGCCGAACGGGGGCAGCGTCGCCGCCGGCGTCTCGGCCCCGCCTGCGACGCGCTCGGACGTCACGCGCGAGCCGCAGGCCCACGTCAGCGTCGGGCTGAAGCAGCGCACGCAGGACACGTCGCGGACGACCGCGTCGACGCCGATGGCGACGTTGATGGCCCCCTCGCCGCCGGCGTTGCGCAGCTGCACGTGCTCGAACAGGTTGCCGCGGGCCTTCTCGTACAGGCGGATCGCGTCCCACGTGCCGCGGCGGTCGGTGGTCCCGAAGATCTGCACCGGGCGCTCGGCCGTGCCCTCGATGCGCAGCGAGCCGCCGCCGAACTCGCCGACCCCGAGCGAGAAGCCGTCGTGGACGCGCAGCTTGGCGCCGGCGCGGATCGTCAGCGTCGCCTGGTTGTCGACCGAGACCGGGCGCTTGACCTCGATGGGCACCCCGAAGTCGTTCCACACTGCGTCCTTGCCGACCTCGCCGCCCTCGACCTGGACCGTCGTCGCCGCGTCGAGCTTGTTCTCGGGCGGGATCATCCCGAACAGCTGCGGGCTCACGTCGAAGGCCGGGTGCGAGCGCTCGAACGTGTTGTCGCGGAACTCGCCGAGGCGGACGTTCGCGCCCTGGAGCGTCACGCCGCCGCCGTTGTCGCGGAACGTGCAGCCCTTCGCGCTGAGGCGCGCCTCGTTGTTGGCGTAGACCACCCCGCGGTCGGAGCGCTGGCCGCCGTACTCGAACACCACGTTGCTGAAGCTCGCGGTGGCCGAGCGGTAGAGGTTGACCCCGCGCCACGCGTGCGACGTCTGGCGCGTCGCCGACGTCAGCACGATCGGCTCCTTGCCCGCCGCCTCGGCGATGAGCGCCGCCGGGTGGTCGTAGCCGACCGTGAAGTACGCGTCGTCGTCGAACTTCAGGACTGTCCCCGGGGCCAGCTCGAGCATCGCCTCGTGCTTGTCGTCGGGGCCCTCGATCTCGATCACCCCGCCGATCACGAACGGCACCTTCGGCACGTCCCAGCGGGCGCGCTCGCGGAGCGTCCCGCCGAGCACGTGGATCACCGAGTCGGGCGGGAACGTGTTGTCGGGCGTCACCGACCCGGCCGAGCGGGCCGGCAGCAGCAGCGCCGGCGAGCTCACGCGCTCGAGCCGGTTGCCCTTGAAGCTGCTGACGTGGCCCTTCGACGTCACGTGGACCGCCACGTTCTGGCTGTCGCGCACCGTCGAGCCGTCGATCTTCACGTCGGTCGCCTGCACGTAGATCGCCCCGCGCAGGTCGGTGCCGGCGAACTCGAGCACGAGCCCGGCGATCTCCGAGCCGTCGGCGTGGTCGTACAGCGCGATCCCCTTCCACGCCCCGGGCTTGGCCTGCTCGCCCGCGGCCGTGAAGCGGACCGGCGACTCGGGCGTGCCGCGCACGTGCAGCGTCGCCGGGCGCTCGAAGCCGACCGCCAGCTCGGCGTCGGGCATGAACTGCAGGGTCACGCCCGCCTCGATCGTCAGCGACCCGTTCTCGACGCGGTAGCCCGGGTGGACCGTCACCGACTTGCAAGCCGAGCCGATCACGCGGTCGACCTGCTCCGGCTCGCGGAGCGCCTCGGGGCACTCGTGGACCTCCGGCCGGCGCGGCGCGGGCGCAGGCGCCTGCACGCGGTCGGGCATGTTCGGGTTCGCCTCGACCTTCTGCGCCTTCTGCTCGCCCGGTCCGCAAGCGAGCGCGACGGCCACGCACCCGAGCCCGACCCGGCGCAGGCCCGCGCTGCGACGTCGGCCACGCCGGCGCGCAGGCTCGGCGGCGGACGCAGCGGCGCGGGGACGCATCGGCCGAGCATGCCACGCACGTGCGCACGCACGCAAGGCGGACGAGCGCCCCCTCGGCGGTGCTAGACTTCGGCCGTGGCCTCCCGCAAGCCCGCGCCCGCCGTCACGGAGCCGACCATCCGTGTCCGCCGGATCCACCGCCGCGACCTCAACAAGGTGTGGGAGTTCCTCAAGCGCGTGTTCCGCTCGGTCAACCGCGAGACCGTCGAGTACCAGCGCCCCCGCACCAAGACCCGCTTCCTCGAGATCTACGAGGAGGAGGGCATCGAGCAGCTGCTGTTCGAGATCCACGAGGGCGACGCCCCGGTGATCGTCGGCTACGCCGAGTGCGCCTACGAGGTCATCGGCTCCGACAATTGGATCAACGAGCGCTACTTCGAGAGCCGGGACATGCGCCCGCTGTTCGTCGAGGAGATCGCCATCCACCCCGACTTCCAGGGCCGCGGGATCGGCAGCTTCGTCATCGAGCAGCTCGAGCACCTCGCCCGCGTGCGCGGCTGCACCCACCTCGTCCTCGAGGTCGCCGCCAACAACAAGCGCGCGCTCCAGTTCTACCGCGCCCGCAGCTTCTCCCAGATCGACGCCGCCATCTTCCTGGCCAAGAAGGTCGTCAGCGAGCCCGAGCTGCTGCCGCCCCGCACCCTCCGCAACAGCGGCCTCGAGGCGGCCCCGTCCGACCCGCCCGAGGCCGAAGCCGAGGCCGAGGCCGAGGAGGGCTCCGAGGACATGTCCGAAGCGACAGGTTCGGAAGCACCGGACCTCGAGGACATGCCCGAAGAGGCAGACGAGCCCGAGCCCGAGCCCCCTGCGCCCCCGGCCAAGCCCGCCCGCTCCCGCCGCTCGCGCCCCCGCAAGGCCTGACGCAGGCCCGGCCGTCGCGCCGTGTCGCCGATCGTCGTCGCCACGCGGACGAGCGTGCTCCCTGTGCGTCGCGTCTGCCGCTGTGTTAGCGTCCGCCGCGTGACCGAGCCGGTCCCAGCCCCGCACATCGAGGCCCGCGGCCTCGGCGTGCAGTTCGCGGGCGGCGTGCAGGCCCTGAGCGGCCTCGACCTCGTCGTCCGCCGCGGCGAGCTGCTCGCCCTCATCGGCCCCTCGGGCTGCGGCAAGTCGACCTTCCTGCGCGTCGCGGCCGGCCTCGCGCCCGCCAGCGCGGGCACCCTCACCGTCGCCGGCGAGGCCCCCGAGCGGGCCCGGCGCGCCGCGCGGTCGCCTTCGTGTTTCAGGACCCGACCCTGCTCCCGTGGCGCAGCCTGCACGCCAACGTCCGGCTCCCGCTCGAGCTCGCGCGCGCCCCGATCGCCGAGCAGAACACCGCCGCCGACGCCGCGCTCGCGCTCGTCGGCCTGTCGGAGTTCGCCGCCGCCCCCCCGACCGCGCTCTCGGGCGGCATGAAGATGCGCGCCTCACTGGCCCGCGCCCTCGTCACCCGGCCCGAGCTGCTCCTGCTCGACGAGCCGTTCGGCGCCCTCGACGAGCTCACGCGCGAGCGCCTCAACGACGAGCTGCTGCGCCTGTGGGAGCGCGACCGCTTCACCGCCCTGGCCGTCACCCACAGCGTCGCCGAGGCGGTCCTGCTCGGCGACCGCGTCGTCGTCCTCTCCGGCCGCCCCGGCCGCGTGGTCGCCGACATCCCGATCGCCCTGCCGCGCCCGCGCCGCGCCGCCCTGATCGGCAGCCCCGAGTTCGCGGCGATCGCCGCCGACGTCCGCGCCCGCCTGCGCGCCGCCGCCCCGGCTGACCCTTCGGACCTGCCCGTTCGGACCTGACCTCTCCGCCCTGACCTTTCGCACCTGTCTCTTCGCACAAGTCCCTAAGGACACCTGTCCCGGCCGCGCCGCTGCAGGTCGGGCCTCCCTCCTCCCCGCCTTCTCCAGCCTCGCCTCTCGCCTCCTCCTCTCTGCCCGCGTTCCCCGGCCCGCCCCTCGCCTCTCGCCTCCTCCTCAGCCTCCTCGCATGTCCCTCGCATCGGCCGCTCGAGCCGCGTTCCCGCCGCTCCTCGTCTTCCTCGCCCTCCTCGGCCTGTGGCAGCTCGCCTGCAGCGTCCTGGCGCTGCCGGCTTACCTCGTGCCGACCCCGGCCGAGGTCGCGCGCGAGGCCGCGGCGAACGTCGGCCAGCTCGCCCAGGCCGCGCTGCTGACCGCTGTCGGCGCGCTCGGCGGCCTCGGGGCCAGCCTCGTCGTCGGCGGCCTCGTGGCCGTCCTGTTCTCGCAGTCGCGGACGGCGGCGCGCAGCCTCTACCCGTACGCGATCTTCCTGCAGACCGTCCCGATCGTCGCCGTCGCCCCGCTGATCGTCGTGTGGTTCGGCACCGGCCTGCAGAGCGTCGTCCTCACCGCCGCGATCCTCAGCGTCTTCCCGATCATCACCAACGGCACCACCGGCCTCGTCCGCGTCGACCCCCAGCTGCTCGAGCTGTTCGCCATGAGCGACGCCTCGCGCCTGCAGCTGCTGCTCAAGCTGCGCCTGCCCGGCTCGCTGCCTTACTTCGTCGCGGGCGCCAAGATCAGCGGCGGCCTCGCGGTCATCGGCGCCATCGTCGGCGAGTTCTTCGCCGGCTTCGGCGCCGACGAGCTCGGCCTCGGCGCCCTGATCCTCCAGACCTCCGGCCGCCTGCAGACCGCCTACCTGTTCGCCGCGATCTTCACCGCCACCTTGCTCGGCCTGCTGCTCTTCGGCCTCGTCGCCCTGCTCGGCGAGCTCGCCCTCCGTCGCTGGCGCGGCCGCGAGCTCGCCGTCCACTGACCTCTCGCGCATGTCCCATCCGACATGCCCCATCCTTCATGCCCTCGAGGACATGCTCGTACGAGCATGCCCTCTCAGCCCCGCCGCGGCACCACCGGCCCGACCGCCCGCACGCGCAGCGCGGTGAGCGGCGCCCCGCTGACGCGGTCGACCAGCACCGGCTCGATCGGCAGCCCCGTGGCGGCGTCCTCGAGCACCGTCGGCGGCGGATCGTCGCGGGCGAACTCGTCGCCCCACTGCATCAGCGTCACGATCACCGGCCGCAGCCCGCGGCCCTTCGCCGTCGGCACGTACGCCTCGCGCGGCGGGTGCTCCTGGTAGGACCGGCGCTCGAGAATTCCCGCGCTGACCAGGTGCTCCAGGCGGGCCGTCAGCGTGGCCCGCGGGATCTGCAGCCGCGCCTGGAACGCCTCGAAGCGCGTCACCCCGAGCAGCGCGTCGCGCACGAGCAGCAGCGTCCACGGGTCGCCGACGACATCGAGCGCCCGCGCGATCGAGCACTGCATCCGGTCGAGTCGCTTGCGCCGCACGAGGCCCCTTGTATCACGCCCGGGCCGGACCTGTCCGAAGGGGCAGCGAGCACAGCGCCGTCGCCAGCCCGCCGGCGATCATCACCCACCACACCCGGTCGAACCGCGCCAGCGCGTCGGCCGGCCCGCTCGCCCCGGCGGTCAGCCCGATCGCCAGCGCCACCCCGAGCGTCCCCGCGAACTGGCGCAGCGCCTGGTGGACCGCCCCGCCGACCCCGAGGCGATTGGCCGGCAGCGCCTGGCCGACCACGCTCGACAGCTGCGGCAGGCACAGCGCCACCCCCGTCCCCGTCAGCAGCATCGACGGCAAGTAGTCGACCGCGTAGTCGACCTCGGCCGACAGCATCCGCAGGCGCCACAGCCCCCCGAGCGCGAACGACAGCCCACCGGCGATCAAGAGCGGCCGTTGGCCGATCCGCGCCGCCAGCCGCCCGAACCGTGGCGACAGCGCTGCCACCAGCAGCGGCCCGGGCGCGACGCCGAAGCCCGCCGCGAGGATCGACCAGTCCCACACCGCGGTGAGAAACAGGACGCTGGCCAGGAACATCGCGGTGAACGCAGCGCCGAACGTCAGCGTCGCCGCGTTGGCCCAGCGGAAGTTGCTCGCCGCGAACAGCGACAGATCGATCGTCGGCGCCCGCGTGCGCGCCTGATGGATCACGAACGCCGCCAGCGTCGCCAGGCCGGCCACCAGAGTCGCCGCGGTCCGCTGCGACGTCCAGCCCCACGACTCGCCGAGCACCAGCGCCAGAGTGATCAGCACCGCCGCGATCACCAGTAGCACCACCCCGAGCGGCGCCGGCAGCACGCTGTCGGGGTCGCGCGACTCGGCCAGTCGCCGACGCCCGAGCAGCACGGTCACCAGCCCGACCGGCAGGTTGATGGCGAACACCCAGCGCCAGCCACACGCCTCGATCAGCGCCGCGCCGAGCGTCGGCCCGACCGCCCCCGCCACCGCCCCCGTCGCGCCCCACACCGCCAGCGCCACCGGCAGCTTCTCGCGCGGCGTCGCCCGCATCACCAGCGCCAGCGACGAGGGCACCAGCGCCGCGCCGCCGGCCGCCTGCAGCACGCGCGCGGCCACCAGCAGCCCCGGGGTCGGCGCCGCCGCGCACAGCAGCGACGCCAGAGTGAACGCGATCGACCCGGCCAGGAACGTCGCCCGGTGTCCCCAGCGATCGGCGAGCCGCCCGAACGGCACCAGCGCGGCCGCGAACACGATCGTGTACGCGTTCAGCACCCACGACAGCTCGGCCGTCGGCACCGCCGGGAAGGTCGCCGCGATCGACGGGAACGCCACGAACAGCACCGTCGTGTCGAGGAACACCGCGAACACGGCCAGGCTGGCCACGACCAACGGGGACAGGCGCATCTCCATGCGTTCAATCATTGAACCAATGATCCTCGAATCGCAAGCCATCGCCGCGCGAATCCGCCCTGGTCGACTCTACCGAACTCACGCGCCATCCCCTTGCCGATTCCATATGACGTCCATAATCTAAAAACCACCTCAGGAGCACACGATGCGGTACAGGACATTCGGTCGTCGCACAGGCCTACGCGTCTCCGAGCTCGCCCTCGGCACCGGCAACTTCGGCACTGGTTGGGGCCACGGCAGCGAGCCCGCCGAGGCGCGGCGGATCTTCGACGCTTACGCCGAGGCGGGCGGCAATTTCATCGACACCGCCGACACCTACCAGGTCGGCCAGTCGGAGCAGCTCCTCGGCGAGTTCCTCGCGGCCGAGCGCGACCGCTTCGTGGTCGCCACCAAGTACACCCTCGGCGTCGGGGGCGGCCTGCATGCCACCGGCAACAGCCGCAAGACCATGATCGCCGCGCTCGAGGCCAGCCTGCGCCGGCTCAGGACCGACCGCATCGAGCTGTATTGGGTCCACTTCCCCGACGGCCTGACCCCGATCGAGGAGATCGTGCGCGGCCTCGACGACCTCGCGCGGGCCGGCAAGATCCTCCACGGCGGCCTGTCGAACTTCCCCGCCTGGCGGGTCGCGCGAGGCGACGCGATCGCCGAGCTGCGCGGCTGGACCCCGCTCGCGGGCCTGCAGATCGAGCACAGCTTGGTCGAGCGCACCGGCGAGCGCGAGCTGCTGCCGATGGCCGAGGCGCTGGGGCTCGGCGCGGCCCTGTGGTCGCCGCTCGGCGGCGGCTTCCTCACCGGCAAGTACCGCACGAGCGACGAGGGCCGCCTCACCGGCCTCGGCATGCTCGTCCACACCGAGAAGACCGCGCGCGAGACCGCCATCCTCGACGCCGTGGTCGCAGTCGCCGCCGAGGCCGGCGTCGCCCCGGTCCAGGTCGCCCTCGCCTGGTCGCTGGCCCACGCCGCTCGCTCCACGACCGCGCGGATCCCCATCCTCGGCCCGCGCACCCGCCAACACCTCGACGCCGCCCTCGCCGCGCTCACCCTCGAGCTCGCACCGGCCCAGCTCGCCCGCCTCGACGCGGCCAGCACGATCGCCCTCGGCACCCCGCACCAGCAGATCGAGACCAACCGCCCACGGATCGCCGGCGGCCAGCCTGACAGCATCATCCCGCCGCCGATCCCCGTCGCCTGAACCATCTCACCGGCGGGCGAAGCCCACGCGCCGCGCTCTGGTCAGGTCGCGCTCACCGGAGCGAAGCGCACCGCGTTTCGCGGAGCTCCCCCGCGCGAGCCTGCGAGCCTCCGCCCCCGCGCGAGCCTGCGAGCCTCCGCCCCCGCGCGAGCCTGCGAGCCTCCGCCCCGCCGCGAGCCTGCGAGCCTCCGCCCCGCCGCGAGCCTGCGAGCCTCCGCCCCGCCGCGAGCCTGCGAGCCTCCGCCCCGCGCTGCCCGCCGCCGGCCGCCACCCGCCACATGTCCCCGAGGACATGCTCTTTCATCATGTCCTCCGCACCATACCCGATGGATCCGCTCCGCGACGCGGTCGAGGCCGCTGGTGCGTCCGTGGCGCTCGGGTGTACGCTTCCGGCATGCGCGCTCCGCCCCGACCGGTCCCGCCGCGCCCGCGGTTCGGCGCCCTCGTCCGCCTGCTCGTCGCCTGTCTCGGCTTGGTGCTCGTCACCTGCGGCCGCCAGCAGGACTCGCAGGTGCGGATCGCCCTCAACTGGTTCCCCGAGGTCGAGCACGGCGGCTACTTCGCCGCCCTCGTCCACGGCTGCTACAAGGAAGAGGGCCTCGACGTCGAGCTCGTCCCGGGCGGCCTGACGCGCCCGTCCTGCCGCAGGTGGCCGCAGGACGGGTCGATTTCGGCGTCGCCGACGCCAGCGAGATCCTGCTCGCGCGGGCCCAGGGCGCCCCGGTGGTCGCGCTCGTCCCCGGCCTGCAGAAGAGCCCGCGCTGCATGATGGTCCACGAGGCCTCGGGCATCACCGACCTCAAGGACCTCCAGGCGGGCAGCGTGCAGCTGAGCGTGCGCGAGCCGTTCGCCAGCTTCCTGCGCGCCGAGTACCGCTGGCCCGAGGCGGTCCAGGTCGTCCCTTACAGCGGCAGCGTCGCCCCGTTCCTGCTCGACCCCAAGGCCGTCCAGCAGGCCTACGTCTTCAGCGAGCCGATCATCGCCGAGTCGCAGGGCGCCAAGGTCCGCTGCATCCTCGTCGCCGACCTCGGCTTCAACCCCTACGCCAGCGTCCTCGTCACCTCCGAGTCGCTGCTGGCGAGCCGCCCCGAGCTGGTCGCCCGCGTCGTCGCCGCGACGCTGCGCGGGTGGGAGCAGTACCTGCGCGACCCGAGCGCCGCCAACGCCGAGATCCGCGCCCGCAACACCGAGCTCAGCCCCGAGATCCTGGCCAAGGGCGCCACCGCCCTCAAGCCGCTGGCGGCCCCCGAGGGCGGCACGATCGGCGCGATCGACCCCGCCCGCTGGAAGACGCTCGCCGATCAGCTCGTCGACCTCGGCCTCCTGAAGCCCGGCGCGGTCGACCCCGCCGCCGCCTACAACCTCGAGATCGGCCGCAAGCCGGCGAAGTAGATATCGGTCCTTTCGGACATGCTCCCTCCGACATGTCCTTCCAGACAATTATAAAAGGACATGTCTGATAGGACAGCGCGCCGCAGCGCCTGCCATGCCCTCGCCATCGGGCTGTCCTGAAGACCCGATCATCCCGGCCTTCGATCCCCGGCGAGCATGTCCAAGCGGCCGTGCATCGCAGGGTCCGGCCGGTCTCGCCCCCGGCCGCGCCCGCGCGACCCGTCGCCCTGCCCCGCCCGCATGCCGGTCCACGCGGTCGCACGCCAGCCGACAGTTGACGCCCCCCGCCTGCCCGGACACGATCACCGGGGCCAGGACTCTCGCTTGCTCGCCCTCGCCGCGCTGGTGTTCGCTCGCCTCTCGTCCGCCGCGCCGTCGGTCGCCGCGCCGCCCGTCGACCTGACCTGGCAGGCTCCGGGCGAGTGCCCCGACGGCGACGCCGTCCTGCACATGGTCGCCGGCCTGCTGCGGCAGCCGACCGGCGACGACGCGGCAGGACGCGCCGTCGCCCGCGGCCTCGTCTCGCGCGCCGGCGCGACCTGGGAGCTGCGGCTCGCGCTGCGCGGGCGAGGCAGCGACTACCGCCGCACCGTCCGCGCCGAGAGCTGCCAGCTCGCACGCGCCGCCGCCCTCCTGATCGCCATCCACCTCGACCCCCTGGCCGTCACCCGCGGTCTGCCCGCGGCCGCCGTCGTCCCGCCCGCGCCTCCGGCCCGGCCGCCCGATCTGTCCTCCGGGACAGCCACGTCCCCGCCGCCGGGCCCCTCCGACCTGTCCCCACGGACATCCACGCCCTCCCTGCCCGGTACGGCTCCGCCCGCCGACCTGTCCCCACGAACATCCACGCCCTCCCCCCGCCGGGCCTTCCCCACGGACATCCTCGACCTCCGCGTCCGGCACGGCCCCCGACCTGTCCCCACGGACATCCTCGACCTCCGCGTCCGGCCCGGCCCCCGACCTGTCCCCACGGACATCCTCGACCTCCGCGTCCGCCGACCTGTCCTCGCAGACATCCCCTGCGTCGCCACCCGACCCCTCCGCGAGGCCGGTCCCACCGCTCCTCCCGCCTGACCCCCTCGCGTCCGACCCGTCCCGCGCCCCCTCGCTCCCGTCCCCTCCCGACCTGTCCTTTCGACCAGCCCATCCCCCCGGTCGGCTCGCCTCGCCCGCGCCCCCGCGACCGCCCGCCGGGCCGTCGCGCCCGCTCGCACCCGAGGACATGTCCGAAGAGACAGCCGAATTCTCCGCCGCGCGAACGCCCCGGCCGGTCGCACCGCCGCGCGTGCTCGGCCACCTCCGCCTCGAGGGCGGCCTCGACGTCGGCGTCCTGCCCGGCGTCGGGGGCCTCGTCGGCGTGTTCGGCGGCGTCACTTTGCCCCGCCTGCGCGTCGAGGCCGGCCTCGTCGGCGCGCCCGGCCGGATCCTCCCAGGCGACAGCGAGCGCCCCGGCGGCCGCTTCGACCGCCTCGGCGGGGTCGTGCGGCTCTGTCCGACCCTGCACCCGCGCCCGGCGCTCGCCGTCCTCCTGTGCGCCGGCCTCGAGGTCGGTGCGCTCCACGGCGTCGCCCGCGACGTCACCGTCCCGAACCCGCGATGGGCCCCGTGGGCCAGCTTCTTCCTCGGCCCCGCGCTGCGCTGGCGGGTCGCCGGCCCGCTCGGCCTGTGGCTGGCCGTCGAGGGCCTCGTGGCCGTCAACCGCCCGATCTTCACCGTCGGCGACGAAGAGGTGTACCGCGGCGGCCGCGCGGGCCTGCGCGCCACTTTCGGCCTCGACCTGCATTCGGGCCACGGAATCGCTGACCCGCGGAGACAGACCCGATCGTGCCGCTCCCCCAGGAAGCCCTCCCCGACTTCGCCGCCGTCTACCGCGCGAACTACGGCTTCGTCTGGCGCACCGTCCGGCACCTCGGCGTCGAGCCGGCGCGGGTCGACGACGCCGTCCAGGACACCTTCCTGGTCGTCTACCGCCGCCTGCCCGAGTTCGCCGGTCGCGCCGCGCTGCGCACCTGGTTGTTCGAGATCGCGCGGCGCGTCGCCAGCCGTTACCGGCGCAGCGCCGCGCGCGAGGAGCCGCGCCGCTGCGCCCTGAGCGAGGCCGACGTCCTCGCCCCCGCGGCCCGGGCCCCCGTCGAGCAGGCCGAGGCCGCCGCGATCCTCCAGGGCTTCCTCGACGGCCTCGACCGCGACCAGGCCGTCGTCTTCGTCATGACCGAGCTCGAGCAGTGGCAGGCCCCCGAGATCGCCGCCGAGCTCGGCGTCAACCTCAACACCGTCTACTCGCGCCTGCGCGCCGCTCGCCGCGAGCTCGACCGCATGGTCCGCCGCCTCGACGCCCGCGATCGCCGGGTCCGGCCGCGCCAGGGCGCCCACGTGCTCGCCGCGCTGGTCGTGGTCGGTCCGCCCGGGCCGCCGCCGTGGCGCCTGGCCGCCGCGCGCGATCCGGCTGTCGTCTCGGACATGCTCGCAAAGACATGGTCGATGAGTCATGTCACGACCCCGGCCGCGCTCGCCGGCGGCAGCCCGGTCGTCGGCCTCTCGGTCGCCGGCGCCGGGCTCTTCGCGGTGCTGGCGTTCGGCCACCCTTCACCGCCCGAGCCGCCACCGTCGGTCGTCGCCCCGGCCCACGAGGCCGCGCCCGTGCAGTCGCCATCGCAACCGCAATCGGTCGCGCTCGCAGCCGCCACCCCGATCCCGCCCGACTCCGCCCCGGCCGCTCCCCCCGCGCCCGCGCGACGCTCGATCCCTCGCGCCGAAGAACCCTCGCTGGCCGCCGAGCTCACCCTCGTCGAGTCGATCCGCGCCGCCCTGCTCGCCGCCGACGACCGCACCACCCTCGAGCTGGTCGCCCGCCACCAGCGGCGCTTCCCCGCCGGCGTGTTCGCCCAGGAGACCGCCGCCGCCGCGATCGAGGCCCGCTGCCGCCTCGGCGAACACGACCGCGCCCGCCGCGAAGCCGCCGCGTTCCTGGCCCGCTGGCCCGCCTCCGCCCTGGCCGCGCGGGTGTCCGCGCTGTGCCGCTCCTGAGCGCGTCGCTCGGTGCCCCCGGTCTCGGCAGACCTGTCCTTTACGACCTGTCCGTTCACTCTCCCGCGGCATCTGCCTCATCGCTCGACCACCCGCGCCGCGCCCCCCTCCGTACATGGGCATCTGCCTCGGCCCGCAACATCGCTCGACCACCCGCGCCGCGCCCCTCCGTACATGTCCCTTCGGACAGAGTCTCTGCTGCCGCGCCGAACTCTCGCCGCTCGGGAGGACCGCCGCGCCGAGCGACGAAGCGCGACGTCCAGCGTCGCCGAGGCCGGGACGCTGGCCACCTCGCCCCGGCGAGCCCGCCGTGACGCGAGCGGCCACCTCGATCACCGCCGCAGCGAAGGCGCGAAGATCGGCGAACGGAACCCCGAGCCCCGAGGCACTCACTCGCTGAAAGGCCACCATGCGTATCCCTCCGCTATCGACCCTCCCGATCCTCCTCTCTCCTCCCCGCGTGTGACCTCGATATCAAGCACTGCATCGGCGACTGCGAGCACGCCTCCGGCGGCGGCTCCGGCAACACCTCCGAGGGACCCGGCGACACCACCGACGGACCGGCCACCGACTCGGGCGCACCCACCACCGACACCGGCATCGATCCCACCGACACCGGCGGCGAGCTCGGCACCTGCGAGCTCGTCGACAGCTTCGCCGCCGAGGCCACCTGCTTCGACGGTCAGTTCGTGGCGGGCGAGCTGTGCATCCTCGGCACCCTCGGCTTCGGCTCGCAGCCGGTCACCTCGAGCCTCGTCCTCCCGCTCGACGATCTCCACGGCGCCGACCTGCTCATGACCTTCGCCGACGGCACCCTCGGCGCCGAGCTGTTCGCGCCGGCGACCTCGGACTCGCAGCCGTGGCCGCAGTCGATCGGCGACCAGCCCGTCGTGCGCGCCAGCGGCGACTTCGACGAGGACGGCGTCCTCGACGTCCTCGCCCACTCGATCGGCGTCGACGGCGTCAGCGTCCACGTCCTCTTCCTCGACGGCCAGGGCGGCCTCGCCGACGACCAGGTCGTCCACCTCGCCGACAACGTCATGACCCTCGACGCGGTCGACTGGAACGAAGACGGCCACCTCGACATCATCACCGTCGCCCACACCGAGGCGCTCGACGGCCTCGTCGTCCTGCTCGGCGACGGCACCGGCGAATTCACCGAGAGCGTCGGCCCGGCCCTCGAGCAGGCCACGCCCGGCTACGTCCTCGGCGCCCTCGACGGCGACGGCCGCGCCGACGACTTCGTGTTCACCCAGGGCGGCAGCGGCATGCTCGTCCGCCACCAGGGCGACGTCCAGACGACCTCCGCCCCGAGCATGCCGGCCGAGCTATGGTTCCACGACTTCGTCGTCGCCGACCTCGACGGCGACGGCCTCGGCGACCTCGCCGGCGTCGCCACCAACACCGAATTCGAGACCAGCGAGCTCGTCGTCTTCCTGCAGAAGAGCGGCGACTTCCCGCTCACGGCCCGTTACCCGGTCCACTGCGGCGCCCGCCTCCTCGCCGCCGGGGACCTCGACAGCGACGGCGCCCTCGACCTCGTCACCGCCGGCACCGGCCCCGTGTCGGTCCGCCGCGGCGACGGCCAGGGGCTTCGCCCCGCACATGACCGCCTATCTCCAGCTCCTGAACGAGGGCGACGGGCTCCACGTCGCCGACCTCGAGGGCGACGGCAGCCCCGACATCATCGGCCTCGGCAGCGGGATCTCCTCGATCACCGTCGCCGTCAACCGGCCCTAGCCTCAAGGACATGTCCTCGCGGGCATGTCGCGTACGACATGCCCGTCCGGGCATGTCCGAACCTGCATGTCTCTCAGGACAACTTCACTCGAGCAGCGCCAGCAGGTCGCTGCGGGTGATCGCCGCCGCGCCCGCCGCGTCTTCGAGGGCCGCCTCGGCGATCGCCCGCTTGCGCGCCTGCAGGGCCAGGATCCGCTCCTCCACCGTCTCCTCGGCCACCAGGCGGTGCACGATCACCGGGCGCTCCTGGCCGATGCGGTGGGCGCGGTCGGCCGCCTGGTCCTCGACCGCGGGGTTCCACCACGGGTCGAGCAGGAACACGTGGTCGGCGGCCGTCAGGTTGAGGCCCGTGCCGCCGGCCTTGAGCGAGATCAGCATCACCGGCGGTCCGTCCGGGTCCTGGAACCGGTTCACCACCCCGGCGCGGTCGCGGGTCGAGCCGTCGAGGCGGCAGAACGGCAGCCCCGCCGCTCGCAGCCCCGGCTCGCACAGGTCGAGCAGGCTGGTCCACTGCGAGAACACCAGCGCCTTGTGGCCCTCCGCGATCGCCTCGGTCAGCGTCTCGAGCAGCAGCTCGAGCTTCGACGAGCGCGAGGCCGACTGGCCCGGCACCAGCGCCGCGTGGCAGGCCGCCTGACGCAGGCGCAGCAGCGCCTCGAGGGCCGCCAGCACCCCACCGCCGGCCTGCAGCTGGGCCACCACCTCCTCGTGGGTGGCCGCCCGGACCGCGTCGTAGACGGCCCGCTCGCGCGCGTCGAGCGTGCAACGCAGCACCACCTCGGTGCGCGGCGGCAGCTCGCGCGCGACCTCCTGCTTGCGCCGGCGCAGCACGAACGGCGCGATCCGCCGCCGCAGCGCCCGGGCCGCCGCCTGGTCGCCGTCGCCGATCGGCCGGCCGAACCGCTCCTGGAAGTCCGCGCGCCCGCCGAGCAGCCCCGGGTTGATGAAGTGGATCTGGCTCCACAGCTCGTCGAGGCGGTTCTCCACCGGCGTGCCCGTCATCGCCAGGCGCCAGTCAGCCTGCAGGCCGAAGGCCGCGCGCGCGACCTGGCTCTCGGGGTTTTTGATCGCCTGCGCCTCGTCGAGGATCACCGCGTCCCAGCGCTCGCCGGCCAGCGCCTCGGCGTCGAGCCGCAGCAGCGCGTAGCTGGTCAGCGTGAGGTCGGCCTGCGGATCGAGGCGCCGCTTCGGCCCGTGGTACACGCTGACCCGAAGGCCAGGTCGGAACTTCTCCGCCTCGGCCGCCCAGTTGTGGATCACGCTGGTCGGCGCGACCACCAGCGTCCGGCCTCGCACCGCGCACAGCGCCTGCAGCGTCTTGCCGAGGCCCATGTCGTCGGCCAGCAGCGCGCCGAGCCCGGCCTCGCGCAGGAACGCCAGCCAGTCGACGCCGCGCCGCTGGTACGGCCGCAGCTCGACCTGCAGGTCGGCCGGCAGGCGCGACTCGGGGATCGCCTCGAAGTCCTCGATCAGCGCGGCCAGCCCCGCCAGCTCGGGCGGCGGCGGGTAGTCGAGCGCGCGGCACAGCTCGGCCAGCGCCGGCCGGGCCCACGTCGCCGGCTCGCCGCCCTGCTCGCGCGCCGCCAGCAGCAGCGTCACCTCCGAGCCGAACCGCGACAGCCAGTCGACCGGCAGCGGCGCCACCCCGCCGTCGTCGAGCACCACCTCGGTCGCGCCCGCCTGCCACGCCTCGAGCACCCGGCGCGCGTCCGCCTGCGAGACCTGTCCCGAAGAACCTGTCTCGAAGGCAATGCCCAATCGGCCACCCTCACCGGCGATCATGCGGGCCGCCAGCGGCCCCTTGCGCACGAACTCGCGGTGCGACTCGCCGGCGATCTCGCCGCCCTCGAACCCGCGCAGCGCCTCGGCCAGGCCGACCGCCAGCGGCCCGACGGCGCTGGTCGTGCGCCCGAACTGCAGCCCGAGCTCGCTGAGGCGGCGCACCAGCGACGCCTCGGCGAGCGCGTCGCGGCGCGGCACCTCGCGCCCGCGGATCACCAGCCGCCCGGCCTCGACCCGCGCCGCCTCGGGTGTCCCATAGACCAGGACCGGAAGGACAGACATGCCCGTGCCCGCGCGCCCGACCTCGAACACCACCCGCGGGCGCGCGTCGGACAGCACCGGCAGGCGGTCGGTCTTCTCCTTGAAGCCCTTGACCCGCGCGCGCAGGGCCGGGATGGCCTCGGCCACCAGCTTGCCCGCGCGCTCGGGCGAGAACTGCAGCCCCACGCGCAGCTCGGCCGCCTCCTTGGGCCCGATGCCGCCGTTGTCGAAGCAGCGCAGCACGTCGCCGCACAGCACCACCCCGCTGGCCGCGAACACCTCGGTGATCGCCGGGTCGCGGACGATGTACAGGCGGAAGCCCTTGCCGCCCTCGAACGCGGCCACCCGCCCGTGATAGCCGGCCGGCTCGGCCCCGGCCTCGATCTTCTTGCCGTCGAGCGTGACGTCCTCGCAGCCCGCCAGCGCCGGCAGCAGCTTGCGCGTGATCACCGGCGCCAGCGGGCCGCGCTTGTAGATCCCGAGCGCCCCCTCGACCTCGAAGTCGGCCGCGGTCGCCACGATCCCCGGCCCCTCGACCTTGCCGCCGGTGATCGCCGCCAGGCTGTAGCCGAGCGGCGCCTCCTTGCTCTCGGGACCTGTCCCTTCGGACACACGCACCCGCACCAGCTCGAGCGCGCCCTCGGCCCGGCGCAAGCGGTAGCCGACCCGACCCGCGCGCTCGCTGCCGCGCGGCAGCGCCTCGCCGGCCTCGGCCGCGCGCTGGAGGGCGATCGTCGCCGCCGCGACGTGGAAGCAGCACTCGCCGGCGTCGTCGCAGTCGCAGCTCCACTCGGCGTCGCCGGGGTACAGCGCGACCGTCGGGCTCTTGCCCGCGCCCTTGATCGCCACCCGCAGCACCACCTCGTCGCGGTCGCGCCGCACCCCCGCGACGGCCCCCGCGCGCGCGAGCTCGACCCCGCGCGACCAGTCGCGGGGGCTGCACGCGGCGCGCACGGCGTCGAGGAGGGCTCGCACGTGGCGGTCGCCTAGCACGACCGGGCTGCGCTGTCAGCCGCCTCGCCTCTCCGTGGCCGCCGGGCGCCCGCAGGGGCCCCGGCGGCGCGCCCGCGACCGCCGCGCTCACGACCCCGATTCGCCCGTGCCCCCCGGTCGCGCGCGAGGACCGGTCTGCTCCCGCGACCCGCGAAACTCGACGCCGACTTTCATGACCGGCGCGAAAGGTCGCGCTGCCCCGAGCGCATGGCGGCGACGCGAGACACGGACCACGAGGCGGACGCGAACGCGTTCGCCGAGCCCCGAAGACGCGAGCGCCTCGGCGCGGGCGCGCGGCACGAGCGATGGAGGATGGTCCGTCGCGTCATGGCACCGCTCGACTGCTCGTCCACGGACGAGACGGGCGCGGTCCCATCGGCGCCAATCTCAGAGCACCCCCCGACGCGTCACCGCCCCCCGCGCTCGCCGTCACGTCGGCCGCGGCTCGGGCAGCCCGGGCGGCAGCCGGCCCAGCGCGAGCGGCTGCAGCGGCGCCATCGGCGGGGTGCCGACGCGCTGGCGCCACGCCTCCGGCCCGAGCGGCTGGATCACGTCCCCGCGGGCGCGACAGGCCGCCAGCGCCGCGTCGAGCGTGGCCGGCTCGCACGGGTGCAGCACCACCAGCGGGCCTATCGCCCCGGCGTGGGCGGGAGGCGGCTCGATCGGCGGCGCGCGCAGCAGCGCCGGCGCGAGGTACGTCCGCGGATCGCCCGGGCGCTCGAGCTGTCCTCCGGGACAGAGCACCCTGGCCCCCGGGACAGCCGACCACGCGGCCAGCGCGACCCGGTACACCTCGGCCAGCGCCGGCTCGACCGGCCCCGCGAACATCTCCGGGTCGTCCGGCGGCCCGAACGCCGCGCCGACCCACAGCCGGTGCAGGTGCCGTTCGAGCCGCTCCAGCGGCCCCGCCACGAACGCCTGCACGATGCGCCGCGGATCGGCCCCGCCGCGGCGCAGCCCCGACAGCGCCAGCGCGTACGCGGCCAGTTCGCGGTCCGCGTCCGCGTGCACCGCCGCCACCCGCGGCCGCGCCGGCGTCACCCCGACCCGCTCCCACGCGCCCGCCTCGTCCGGAGCCGGCTCGCCGGCCGCCCCGATCGTCAGCGCCTCGCCGGCCTGCTCGCGCGACAGCTCGTCGCGCAGCTCGGCCAGCAGCTCCGGCACCACCGCGCTCGCGCCCGCCTCGACTTCGAGGTGCACGCGCCTGCCCTGGCGCAGCAGCGTGCTGACGATCAGCAGGCTCTCGAGCGGCTGGTCCTTGCGCTCGCACACCCGCGCGGGCGGCCCCCCGAGCCCGTGGAAGCGCTGCTCACGGAGCGCCCACAGCCCGCGCTGGAGCTTGCCGATCGTCTTGTGCCGATCCCACGCGACCATCCCGTGGGTGCGCGCCAGCGACTCGCCGATCGCGTCGGTCCGCGCCGCCAGGAGCCCCAGCAAGGCCACCTGGCGCGCCCGCGCTGCAGCGGCGATCCGCTCGGGCTTCACGCTCACGACGCCCGGTCATACCACGCGGACCAGGCCGCGCGGGCTCGTCGGCGCTCGCGCGCGCAGGCCGGCATGCGCCGACCGCTGCCCCCTCCGACCACGACCTCGCCGGTCTCCGAGCGACGGGGAACCACGCGCCAGCGACCTCGTCGCAGACGCGCCGGAGCTCCGCGTACGCGCGAGGGTCGGCCGCGCCGCGACCTCCTGCGGATCGCGCCAGCGCAACGGGCCGCGACACCGCCTGCGCCACCTCGCTCATCTCGGGGTCCGAGCAAGAGCCTCGCGATCGTGGGCTACCGCGTAGAGGGTGCTCGCGCAGGCGACAGAGCCGCCCCGCCCCGGCGCGGCGTCACGGGCGCATCGGTCACCGCGCCCCTCCGCGGGCACAGCCTGTCCTTCGGCACAGGCCCTTTCGAGCATGCCCTTTCGAGCATGGCCGTATCGACATGCCCTTTCGGGCATGCCCTTCAGGACATGCCTCAAGGGCCAGGCGGCTGGACCAGCAGCCCGCGCAGCAGGCTGGCCACCTGGGGCTTGGCCGCGCGCGTGCGCTCCTGGACCTCTTCGTGGTTCAGGCCGACCTGGCTGGCCGCGTTGGTGACCACGCCGACGCCGCAGACCGCCGCGCCGTGGGCGGCGGCGAGGATCGCCTCGTAGGTGGTCGACATGCCGACCACCTGGCCGCCGAGCGAGCGCAGGGCCGCCGTCTCGGCCGGCGTCTCGTACTGCGGGCCGCGGGCGTGGGCGTAGACCACCTCGGCCAGGCTGCTCGCGCCGAGCCCGGGGTCGATCGCCTGCAGGCGCGCGCGCAGGTGCGGGCTGTAGAGCTGGCTCATGTCGATGAAGCGGGCGCCGACCAGCGGGGTCGGGCCGAACAGGTTCATCTGGTCCTTGAGCAGCACCACCTGGCCGGTGCGCAGCGCCGGGTCGAGCCCGCCGACGGCGCAGGTCAGGCACACCCCGCGGGCGCCGTTGGCCAGCATGGCCCACAGCGGCGCGGTGACGACGTTGATCGGGTGGCCCTCGTACGGGTGGATCCGGCCGGTCTGCACGCACACGCGCAGCTTGCCGACGGTGCCGAACACCAGCGCCGTGCCGTGACCGGCGACCGTGGGCACCGGCAGGCCGAGGCCGCGCAGCGGGATCGAGCCCTCCACCGTCATGCCGAGCCCGTCGGGCCCGTCGCCGGCCATGCCGACGAAGCCGGAGCCGGACACCACGACCCAGTCGATCTTGGCGCCCTCGAGGCGTTCACGCAGGTGTTCCGCGGCGCGGTGGTAGTGCGGGTCTTCCGAGTGGAGCATGCAGAGCCAAGCTCTACAGGCTCATCACGGCCAGCACAACGCCGAGGGCGATGCCGATCGTCACACCGATGCCGACCGCGATCATCGTCGTCCGCGTCGCGCCGCTCGGCGGCGAGCCGGGCGCCGCCCCGGACGGCGTCTTCTTCTGCTCCTGCCGGATCTTCTCGCTGATCTCCTCGGGCGAGCGCAGCTCGACGTCGGCGTGGCGCGGGGGCACCTGCCCGCCGAGGCGCTTCGAGATCTCGGTGAGGCCGACCTTGAGCTCCTCGAACGACGGGCGCACGTCGGGCCGGCGGCTCATCATGCGCCGGCACAGGTCGGACAGCGCCTCGTCGAAGCCCTTGATCTCGTACTTGAGCTCGGGCCGCTCCGAGCGCAGGTGGCGGCGCACCACCGCGGTGTAGTGGTCGTCCTGGCCGCCCTTGCGGAACGGCGGGTGGCCGCTGCACATGTGAAACAGCGAGCAGCCGAGCGCATAGACGTCGGCGCGGGCGTCGACCTCCTTGCCCATCGCCTGCTCGGGCGCGAGGTAGTCGGGCGTGCCGACGAACACGCCGGTGGCGGTGATCGACAGGTCCTCTTGCAGCGCCTTGGCCAGGCCGAAGTCGGTCACCTTGACGATGCCCGTCGACGTCACCACCAGGTTCGACGGCTTCACGTCGCGGTGTACGACGCCCACGCGCTGGGTCTCGGCGAGCCCGATCGCCGCCTGACGGATGACCTCCGCCGCGTCGCCCGGGTGCAGCGCGCCCCGCTTCTTCAGCATCGCGCCGATGTCCTCGCCGTCGAGGAACTCCATCGCCAGGAAGGGCCGGTCCTCGTGCTCGCCGATGAAGTACACCGCCACCACGTTGGGGTGATTCATCTGCGCCAGGGCCTTGCCCTCGCGGAGGAACCGCGTCTTGAACTCCTCGGACTCGCGGTGCTTCTTGCCGAGGATCTTGATCGCCACCCGCCGGCCGAGACCGGCGTCGACGCCCTCATAGACCTCCCCCATGGCCCCCTTGCCGACGAGGCCTTTGACCTTGTAGGGGCCGATCTGGGTCGGAACCGACGACATCGCCCTTAGAACCTAGCACGGACCGCGCCGGCGCCGCTACGTTGCGACCAAACGGCCGCAGCAGGCCTTCCAGGCGATCCTGCGGGCGCCGCGGCCACCTCTCGGCGACGGCGCAGGCACCGGCCCGGACGCCCCGGCGAGGACCCTCACTGGCCCGCGCGAGCCCCGAGGGCGCCCATCAGGCCCGCAGGGGTCCGCCCGTCGGCCACGTCCGCGCCTCAGTCGCGATGAAAGCCCGGCTCGGCCGGGTTTCGAACCGCGTCATGTGCTTGATGAACATCAGCGGGACCTCGCCGATCGGCCCGTTGCGCTGCTTGCCGATGATGATCTCGGCCTGGTTCTCGACCTTCTTCTTCTCGTCCTCGGTCGCGGCGTAGCGCTCGGCGCGGTAGATGAACATGATGACGTCCGCATCCTGCTCGATGGCGCCGGACTCGCGCAGGTCCGACAGCTGGGGCCGGTGATCGGCGCGGGTGTCGACCGCGCGGTTGAGCTGAGACAGCGCCAGAACCGGCATCCGCAGCTCTTTGGCCATCGCCTTGAGGCCGCGCGAGATCTCGCTGATCTCCTGCTCGCGCGAGTCGTAGCGGGCCTTGCCGCCGCGCGCGAGCTGCAGGTAGTCGACGATGATCATGCCGAATTGGCCCTCGATGCCAGGGAAAATGCTCTTGTCGTCCTTGAAGGCGCGCACGCGCGCGCATCTCGAGGATCGACGGCGCCGCCTGGTCGTCGATGTAGAACTTGCTCTGGGCGATCCGCGACGCCGCGCTGGTCATGCGGATCCACTCTTCCTCGAGATAGTTGCCGGTGCGCAGCTTGCCGGCGTCGACGCGGGCCTCGGCACACAGCACGCGCTCGACCAGCTGGCTCGCGCCCATCTCGAGCGAGAAGAACAGCACCGGGTGCATCACCGGCTTCTCGCCGTCGGGCAGGCCGTCGAAGCGCTGCGGCATGATGCAGGCGGCCTGCGCCAGGTTGAGCACGAACGCCGTCTTGCCCATCGACGGACGCGCCGCGATGATCACCAGGTCGCCCGGCTGCAGCCCGCCGGTCATGTGGTCGAGCTGCGTGAAGTTGGTGGGCACCCCGGTGATCGGGTTCTTCCGCTTGGCCCGCTCGGAGATGTTGTTGAACACCTGGATCAGCAGGTCGCGCGACGACACGTAGCCGGTCTTGCGCCCGCGCTCGTTGACCTCGAGCACCCGCTTCTCCGCCTGGTCGATGAACTCGTCCGGGCTCTCGAGGTCGCCCATCCCCTCTTCGGCGATCTCCTTGGTGACGACGACGAGGTTGCGGATGGTCGCCTGGCGCCGGACCATCTCCGCGTGGTGCGTGATGTTGCGGCTGGTCGCGTAACGATCGGCGAGCCGCGACAGCGCCTCGATGCCGCCGACCAGCTTGAGCTCGTCGCTGGACCGCAGCTGCGCCTCGAGCGTGACCGTGTCGATCGGCTCGCGCTTCTCCGACAGCGCCCGCATGGCCCGGAACACGGCCTGATGCGCCGGGACGTAGAAGTCCTCCTCGCGCACCACGTCGAGCACGTCGAGCAGCGCCTGATCGCCGCGCAGAATGATGCCGCCGAGGATCGCCGCCTCGGCCTCGCTGTTGTGCGGGAGAGTACGTCCAACCATGGCCAGCCCCGAAGGATGCCCGAGCCGCGCGCCTCCTGTCGAGCCGCGCGCGGCGCGACGGCACGTCCTAGTGCGACAGCGGTCCCGCCGGCAACCACGCGGCGGGCTTGCCGGCGAGGAACCCCGGCATGCTCTTGCCAGGCGCGCCGAGCTGCAGCCCGAGCTCCGTCAGCACCGCGCGCACGCGGCGAGCGCTCGGATCGTTCGGCTTGTGATGGCAGCGGAAATCGATGAGGCCCGAGAAGAAGGCGGCGGTGTCGGCCGCGAGGAAGATGAGCGCGTCATCCTCGTGATCCCACATCACCCACGGGAGGCCGACGGTGCGCGCGACCTGGGGGTCGACGTAGCGACCGTACGCGCTGCCTCCGCCGTCCATCGCCACCACGAAGAACTTCGGCGCGTGACAGTCGAGCTGGTCGGCAGACATCGGCGCGAGCTCGAACCCGAGTTGATCGAGGTCGTCGGTGAACTGCGAATCGGTGTCGGCGCGGGCGATCACGCGGCGCAGGTCCTCGTCGGGCGGCAGGCCGAGCGCGTCGTAGTCGGCGAGTTGGTGGCGTTCCATCGGCCCCACCCTTCACGCCGCGGCCCGTCGTGGCAAGGTGACCGCATGCGCCCCGTCCTCGTCGCCCTCGCCGCCGTCGCGCTGTCCGCCTGCGCCGGCAAGCTGGAGAAAGTCACGCGCACCCAGGCCGCCGCCGACTTCAAGTGCGACGCCGACAAGCTGAAGGTCCGCGGCGACGAGGTCTACGGCAAGTACCACGTCGCCGGCTGCGGTCAGAAGGGCGTCTACTCGGCCCAGTGCCTCATGGGCGACTGCAGCGCCCAGCGCCTCCAGGGCGAGTAGCCGTCCGCGGCGTCGTCCGCGACCGCACAACAGAGAAGCGACGAGGCCCGCGCCGCGGACCCTCGCTCTTCATTCACACGCACGCGGCCGACCCGTGGCGGGTCGGCGCGGCGTTCACACGCCGACCACGTTGACGCGGATCGTCTCGGTGATGTCGCCGCTGAAGCGCACCGGGACCTCGTAGGTGCCGATGTTCTTGAACGGCTCGTCGAGCTTGATCAGCTTGCGGTCGATCGTGATGTTCTGGTTGGCCAGCGCCTCGGCGATGTCCTTGGTGGACACCGAGCCGAACAGCTTGCCCTCGCCGCCCTTCTTGCGGGCGATCGAGACCGACACGCCCTTGAGCTTCTGCGCCATCGCCTTGTGCTCGGCGAGGACGCGCGCCTGCTCGGCGGCGATCAGGCGCTTCTGGTGCTCGAGCTGGGCCATGTTGCCGCGGGTGGCGGCGAGCGCCAGCCCGCGCGGGATGAGGTAGTTGCGGCCGTAACCCGGGCGCACCTTGACCACCTCGCCGGCGCGGCCGAGGCCGGGGACGTCGCTGCGGAGGATGAGTTCCAACATGAGCGAAAACCTTTCTGTCCTCGAAGGTCAGGCCACCGTGTACGGCAGCAGCGCCAGCATGCGCGCGCGCTTGACCGCCTTGGTGATCTGGCGCTGCTGCTTGGCCGTCACGCCGGAGATCCGGGCCGGGACGATCTTGCCGCGATCCGTGAGGAAGGCGCGGAGCAGCTGCGGGTTCTTGTAGTCGATGACCAGGGTCTTGTCGCTGGCGAGCAGCGAAGCACGGCTGGCCTTGCTCGGGCGGGATGAAGTCTTCTCGTCGCTCATGGCTTAGCGCCTCCTCTCCTCGTCGTCGCCGTCGTCGTCGGAGACGAAACGGTCCTCTTCCTCGCGCACCGGCTCCGGCTGCGGCTCCGGCCCGGCGGCGGCTCGGCCACCGCCTGCAGCAGGTCCTCGGTCATCTCCGAGGGCCGCGCGTCGGGGTCGACGTCGTCCTCGACCCGCACGGTGTAGTAGCGGAGCACGGACTCCGCGATCTGCAGGTTGCGCTCGAACTCGTGGACGATGTCGGAGCCGCCGAGGAAGCGCCAGTAGAGGTAGATGCCCGTCGGCGAGCGCTTGATCGGGAAGGCCAGCGTGCGGCTGCCCCAGTTCTCGATCTTGATCAGGCGCGCGCCGTACTTCTCGAACACGCCCTGCATCTTGTTGACGAGCTCGAGGATCCCGGTCTTGTTGACGTTGGGCCGAAGGATGATGACGGTCTCGTACTCGCGCTTCGTTCCCTTGCGCGACTCGACCGAGACGACCTGGCCGACTGTGTTTTCGGACATGTAAGTCTCCTTGTGGACTTGCTGGCCCCCACCACGGGAGCAAGGAGAAGGCCCCGGAGGGCCTCGCCGTCCGCCGCCCCTGCGAGCCGGATGGCTGTCGGGACAAAAAGCGAACGGCCCGCCCGGAACATCCGGACGGGCCGCGAGGTGTACCTCGAACGCGTCCCCCCGCAAGGGGGCCGCAGGGCCTAAATCAGCTGCCCGAGGCCAGCTTGAGCAGGGTCGGGGCGATCACGACCGCGACGATGGTCATGAGCTTGATCAAGATGTTGAGGCTGGGACCGGCGGTGTCCTTGAAGGGGTCGCCGACGGTGTCGCCGATGACGGCCGCCTTGTGGCGGTCGGAGCCCTTGCCGTTGTTGCCCTCCATCGACATGTCCTTCTTCTGGTCCTCGACCTGCTTCTTGGCGTTGTCCCAGGCGCCACCGGCGTTGGACATGAAGATCGCCAGCATCACGCCGGACACCAGGGTGCCGGCGAGCAGGCCGCCGAGCGCGAAGCGCGACCACAGACCGACGACCACCGGCGAGATGAGCGCCAGCAGGCCCGGGGTGATCATGCGGCGGATCGACGCCTGGGTGCTGATGGCGACGCAGCGCTCGACCTCGGTCTTGCCGCCGGCCTCGAGCACCTGACGGTCCTCCTCGGGGGTCAGGTCGCGGCCCTCGTGCTCGGCCTTGGTGACCAGGCTCAGCGCGGCGCGCAGGACCGGGATCTCGCGGAACTGGCGGCGGACCTCGGTGATCATGTCCATGGCGGCGCTACCGACCGCCTTCATCGCCATCGCCGAGAACAGGAACGGCAGCATGCCGCCGACCAGCAGGCCGATGAGGACCTCGGGGTTGGTGAGCATCAGCTCCTCGCCCGGGCGGAACGCGACGTTGCGGAAGGCCGCGAACAGCGACAGGGCGGCCAGCGCGGCCGAGGCGATGGCGAAGCCCTTGCCGATCGCCGCGGTGGTGTTGCCGACGGCGTCGAGGTTGTCCGTGCGACCGCGCACCTCCGGCGGGAGGCCGCTCATCTCGGCGATGCCGCCGGCGTTGTCGGAGATCGGGCCGTAGGCGTCGACCGCGAGCTGGATGCCGGTGGTCGAGAGCATGCCGAGCGCCGCCAGAGCGACGCCGTACAGGCCGGCGAAGTCGTTGGCGAGGTAGATCGCGCCGGCGATGAGGATGATCGGGATCGCGGTCGACTCGAAGCCGACGCCGATGCCGGCGATGATGTTGGTCGCCGGGCCGGTCTTCGACTGCGCGACGATGCTGTTCACCGGGCGCTTGCCCTTCGAGCAGTAGTAACCGGTGATGAGGCCGATGGCGACGCCGGCCACGAGGCCCGCGACGATCGCCCACATCAGGGCCATGGTCGTGATCGGGGCGGCGCCGTTCGTGAGGATCATCGGCGTGCCGTTGGCCGCGGCCGAGTTCACGCAGTAGTCGATGATGAGGTACGAGATCGGCAGCATCACGAAGGCCGCGCCGAACGAACCGGTGTCGAGCGCCACCTGCGGGTTGCCGCCCTCCTTCGTGCGCACGAAGAAGGTGCCGATGATCGAGACGACGATGCCCGCGCCGGCGATGAGCAGCGGCAGGATCGCGGCCTCGAGCTTGCCCGACACCGCGACCGCGCCGAGCACCATGGTGCCGACGATCGCGCCGATGTACGACTCGAACAGGTCGGCGCCCATGCCCGCGACGTCGCCGACGTTGTCACCGACGTTGTCGGCGATGGTCGCCGGGTTGAGGAAGTGGTCCTCGGGGATGCCCGCCTCGACCTTGCCCACCAGGTCGGCGCCGACGTCGGCCGCCTTGGTGTAGATGCCGCCGCCCACGCGGGCGAACAGCGCGATCGACGAGGCGCCCATCGAGAAGCCCGCCAGCAGGTTGATGACGCGGGTCAGCTCGACCGCGCCGCCGTCGACGTCGGCGAGCGCGTCGAAGTGGCCGAGGAAGAACAGGAACAGCGCGCCGAAGCCGACCAGACCGAGGCCGACCACGCACATGCCCATGACCGCGCCGCCGCGGAACGCCACCGACAGCGCCGGCGACAGGCCCGTGCGGGCCGCCGCGGCGGTGCGGACGTTGGCGCGGGTCGCCACGCGCATGCCGAAGAAGCCGGCCAGCGCCGAACACAGCGCGCCCGACACGAACGACAGGCCGATCATCGGCGACGAGGACGCCGGATCGGCAGTCAGGATCAAGAGGCCGGCGATGATGACCACGAAGATCGCCAGGACCTTGTACTCGGCGGCCAGGAAGGCCATCGCGCCGCGGAAGATCTGCTCCGCGATGCCCTTCATGCGCTCGTTGCCGGCGTCCTGACGCGTGATCCAGGCCGTCGTGAAGACTGCGTACAGCAAGGCTAGAGCGCCGCAAGCCGGCACGGCGTACAGCAAGTTTTGGATCGGCATGTCCACGGGGGAGTCCTTTACTCGGGCCCGAAGGGGCCGGGAACTGGGATGGGAGAGCTGGCGAGGCGCCAGGGTCAGGTGGTGTTGAACTTGTTCATCGCCGTGACCACGCCTTCACGGGTCACGCAGGTGATCGCCGCCACGGCGCGCTCGAGCAGGTCGTCGACGACCTGGCCCTCGTCGGGCCGGAAGTCGGACAGCACGTGATCGGCGACCTCGCCGTGCACGGGCCTGCCGACGCCGAGGCGGATCCGCAGGAAGTCGCCGTTGCCGAGCAGTTGCAGGATGTCACGCAGGCCATTGTGCCCCCCGTGACCCCCGCCCTTCTTCACTGCGAGGCGACCGAGCTGGAAGTCGACCTCGTCGTGGACGACGAGGATCTGCGCCGGCGGCACGCGCAGGAACTGAGCGGCCGGGACGACGCTCTGGCCGGACCGGTTCATGAAGGTCTGCGGCTTCAAGGCCACGACGCGCGAAGAGCCGGTGCCGATGGTGGCGACCTGCGCCTTCCACTTCTCGGACCAGCTCGGCGAGCTCGTGGCCTTGTCGCACCAGGCGTCGACCGCCATGAAGCCGATGTTGTGGCGCGTGCGCGCGTACCGGGCCCCGGGGTTCCCGAGGCCCACGAGGAGCCATGGCGCCTGGTCGGCCATCTGCGCACGCCCTCAACATCGGCGGTGGAGGCTCACTTCTTCTTGGCGTCCTTCGCCGGAGCGGCGGCCGCCTTGGCCGGAGCGGCCTTGGCCGGCGCAGCCTTGCCGCCGGCGGCCTTCTTGCCCGCAGCAGCCTCCGCGCCCTCTTCCTTCTTGGCCTTGGCGGCCTCGACCAGGACGAGCGGGATGTTCGGGTTGTCGAGCAGGCGGCCGTCGGGGAACTTCACGTCGCGCACGCGCAGCGTCTGCCCGCCCTCGAGCGGCGTCACGTCGACGACGAAGCTGGTCGGGATGTCGCCCGGCTTGACGGCCACGCGGATCTGCCGGGCCATCGTCTTCAGCGTACCGCCGACGGCCACGCCGGCCGCGCGGCCCGTGAACTCGAGCGGAAGCTTGACCTCGAGCTCGCGGCTCGGGTCGACGCGCAGGAAGTCGACGTGCAGGACGTCGTCGCGGACCAGGTCGAGCTGGCGGTCGACGATGATGCACGACTCGACGCGGTCGGCCTTGCCCTCTTCCTGGACGCGCACGGCGTACCAGGTGTTGCGCTTGCGGGCCGGATCGACGGCCTTGCGCAGGACCAACGGGTCGATGGCGATCGACAGGTGCTCGCCGCCGTGGCCGTAGATCACGCCGGGGACCTTGCCGGACGCGCGGAGCTTGTGGGCGGCGCCCTTGCCGGTGCCCGTGCGGACCTGGACCGTGATTTCGCGTTGCTGATTCATGGTGATTGTCTCGCTTCTCTTGTCGGGTCCCGTGTTCGGGACCCCTGTCTCGCCGCCGGGTGGGAGCCACACCATCGGGCTCGCCGCCGGTTGGGCAGAGGTCGTGCTCGCCGGCCTGCGTCAGTAGAACAGGCTCGAGATCGAGTCTCCGTGGTGAATGCGCTTGACCGCCTCGGCCAGCAGCGGCCCCAGGCTGACGACCGTGAGGCGGTCGCAGCGGGCCAGCCGGTCCTCCTGCGGGCAGCTATTGGTCACCCAGATCCGCTTGATGACGGACTTGTTGATGCGCTCCATCGCCGGGCCCGAGAACACCCCGTGGGTGGCGACCGCGTAGACCTCGGTCGCGCCGGCCTTGAGCACCGCCTCGGCCGCGTTGCACAGCGTGCCGGCGGTGTCGATGATGTCGTCGACGAGGATCGCCCGCTTGCCCGACACGTCGCCGATGAGGTGCATCACCTGGCTGACGTTGGGCCCGTCGCGCCGCTTGTCGATGATCGCCAGCGGGCAGTCGAGCAGCTTCGAGTACAGGCGGGCCCGCTCGACGCCGCCGGCGTCCGGCGAGACCACCACGACCTCCTGCCCGCGCAGACCCTCGAGCTTGAGCAGGTCGCGGAACACCGGCGTCGCCACCAGGTGGTCGAACGGGATGTTGAAGAAGCCCTGGATCTGGCCGGCGTGTAGATCGACCGCCAGCACCCGGTCGGCGCCCGCGGCGGTCAGCAGGTCGGCCACCAACTTGGCCGAGATCGGCGTGCGCGGCTTGACCTTGCGGTCCTGGCGGGCGTAGCCGAAGTACGGCATCAGCGCGACGATCGACCCGGCGCTCGCCCGCTTGAGCGCGTCGATCATGATGAGAGCTCCATCAAGTTGCGATTCGGCGGCGAGCAGGTCGACTGCATGATGAAGCAGTTGACCCCGCGCACGTTCTCGCCGATCTCGACGAAGATCTCGCCGTCCGAGAAGCGCTCGGCCCGGGCCCTGCCCTGCGAGATGCCGAGGTGGTCGCACAGCTCCGCGGTGAGGGCCGTGTTCGAGTTGCCGCCGAAGATCGTGAAGGTCTTGTTCAAGCGCGGGTCCTCGGTCGAAGGTCAGCGGAGAGAATTGGGGCGGTAGGATTCGAACCTACGAATGGCGGAACCAAAAACCGCTGGCTTACCACTTGCCGACGCCCCAGAATTTGTTCGGCCTGCTGAGGCCGGGTAGAGCAGGTCCCGAAGGACCGGGGTCGAGAGAATTGCCCGTGCTCTGGGGATCGCAGGAACGCCCCCCAGGGCGCGCGCTTTATAGGATTAGCCCAAAGGCGCTGTCAACCGTCCTACCGGCGGCGAACCCGACATCCGGGCGCAGGGGCCACGTCGGACGGGTCACACGGCGCCGTCTCGCGGCGGCGCCTCGCTACGGCACCTCTTCGGGCGCCTCCTGCGCCTGCCCCTGACGACCTGGTCCGAGGGCCCGGCGGATGGTGCGGTGAATTGGGGTCCGAGCCCCGGTCTCGCGTCGCGGACGCGCCGCGAATCTCGTGAGTTCTCTTGCTCGGCGGCGGGGCACAAGTCGGGTGGGTTTGTGGGTCTCGGGCCCGTGCGAGGGTCCCGCTTTGTCCCACAGCCACCTTTACCCGTGTGCTAGGTTGCGGGCCTCGCAGGAGACGACCAATTCCCATGTCGCCCACGCTGAAGTCTCACGGACGATCGCGCCGAGCCCTCGCCGGCCGCGCCGGACGCACCCTCGCCCTGTTCACCCTCTGCGGCGGCCTGTCGATCTCGCCGCTCGCCGCTGACGCCGCGCCGGCCGCGGATCCTGCGCCTGCCAAGACCGCGGCCAAGAAGCCGGCCAAGGGCGGTCTCGGCTTCGACCTGCCGATCCAGGAGTTCTCGCTCGCCAACGGCCTGCGCGTCTACGTGGTCGAGGATCACTCGACCCCGGCCTTCAACATGACGCTGCTGTACGACGTCGGCTCGCGCGACGAGGTCCAGGGCCGCACCGGCTTCGCCCACCTGTTCGAGCACATGATGTTCGAGGGCAGCAAGAACGTGCCGCCGATGGGCCACCTCACCTTCGTGCAGCGCGTCGGCGGCAACAACAACGCCGGCACCAGCTACGACATGACGCTCTACTACAACAACCTGCCGAGCCAGTACCTCGAGCTCGGGTTGTGGCTGGAGGCCGATCGTCTGCGCTCGCTCGAGATCACCGACGCCAACTTCGAGAACCAGCGCTCGGCCGTGAAGGAAGAGAAGGCCATGCGCATGGACAACGTGCCGTACTCGGCCGCCGTGCAGAAGTGGCTGTCGGCCGCGTGGGCCGGCACCGGCTACGGCCACGAGGTCATCGGCAGCCTCGAGGACCTCAACGCCGCCAAGACCCCCGACGTGCAGGCGTTCTTCGACAAGTACTACGCGCCCAACAACGCGGTGCTGGTGTTCGTCGGCGACGTCGAGTTTGGCGACCTCAAGACCAAGGTCGAGAAGTACTTCGGCGACATCAAGAAGGCCCGGACCGCACGCCCACCGCGATCGGCCAGGTCGACCGCAGCAAGCCGATGGAGACCGTCGTCGAGGACCCGCTGGCCCAGCAGTCGCTGTTCCTGCTCGGCTGGCACACCGTCGGCGCCAACCACCCCGACCGCTACGCCCTCGACCTGCTCGGCAACATCCTGCTGGTCGGCGAGTCGGCGCGCATCCCGAAGATCCTGCAGGACGAGAAGAAGCTGACCGCCTTCAGCGGCGGCACCCACTTCGCCCAGCGCGACGTCGGCCTGGTGTTCATCCAGGCCCTGCCGAACAAGGACGTCAAGTTCGACGCCATCAAGCAGGTCGTGCGCGACGAGGTCGCCAAGATCCAGAAGAGCGGCATCACCGCCAAGGAGCTGCAGAAGGCGATCAACAAGAAGGTCATGGACACGGTCGAGACGCTGGCCACCAACGCCGGCCGCGCCGGCGAGATCGCCCAGGGCGCCCTGTTCCACAACGACCCCAAGCACATCCTCACCGACCTGGAGAAGTACCAGCAGGTCAAGCCCGCCGACATCAAGCGGGTCGCCACCGAGTACCTGGGCGCCAACTGGCTGACCCTCGAGATCAACCCCGGTTCGACCGGCGCGCCGATGATGGGCCCCGGCTGACAGCGCTGACCTCAAGGACAGGAGCCAACGACCATGTTTACGCGCACCACGAATTCCTTCGCCACTGCCCTCGTCGTCGCCGCTCTCGCCGCCCCCGGCTGCGGCAAGCCCAAGGGCGAGACCACGCCGCCGACCGACAACAAGCCGGTCGAGGCGCCGCCGGTCGCCGACAAGCCCGCGCGGGTCTACCAGGATCCGCCGCCGCCGACCGAGCCGCGTGAGGTCCAGTTCCCCGACCTGCAGAAGATCCAGACCAAGAACGGCCTCGAGATCTACGTCGTCGAGAACCACGAGGTCCCGCTGGTCTCGGCCCAGCTCGTGATCAAGGCCGGCACCATGGACGACGAGCAGCTGGCCGAGATGACGGCCAACATGCTCGGCGAGGGCACCAAGACCCGCACCAAGGCCAAGATCGACGAGGAGATCGAGTTCGTCGGCGGCAGCCTCGGCGCCGGCGCCGGCGTCCACGACACCAGCGTGTACACGCAGGTGCTCAAGCGCGACGTCAAGCTGGCGCTGACGCTGATGGCCGACGAGGTCATGAACCCGGCGTTCCCGCCGGCCGCGCTCGACAAGCTGAAGGAGAAGGCCAAGACCGGCCTCAAGGCGATGAAGTCGAACTCCGACGTGCTCGCCGACCAGCTGTTCGACATGGTCGCCTACCCGTCCGGCCACCCGTACGGGCGCCCGCTGCCGACCGAGGCGCAGATCGACGCCGTCACCGTCGACGCGGTCAAGAAGTTCCACGACACCTTCTACCGCTCGAACAACAGCTACCTGATCCTCTCCGGCGACATCACCGTGCCCGAGGCGGAGAAGCTCGGCAACGAGGTGTTCGCCAAGTGGAAGCCGATCGAGGGCCAGGCCCCGGCCAACCCGCTGAACGGCTTCAAGGCCTACAAGCACCCGCCCAAGCTGATCGTTCACCTGGTCAATCGGCCAGGTTCGGCCCAGTCCGACATCCGCGTCGGCAACCTCGCGCTCGCGCGCAAGAACCCCGACTGGATCAAGCTCGACCTCGCCTCCGACATCCTCGGCGGCGGCTCGACCGGGCGCCTGTTCCTCGACGTGCGCGAGGAGAAGGGCCTCACCTACGGCATCTACACCAAGATGGAGCCGGGCGTCGCCCCGGGCACCTGGCGGATCTGGACCAAGACCAAGACCGCCACCACCGGCGAGATGCTCAAGGCGATCTTCGGCCACATCACGAAGATGCGCGACACCGAGGTCACGACCAAGGAGTTCGAGGACGTGACGCGCGAGGCGATCGGCAGCTTCCCGCTGAGCATCGAGACCGCCGATCAGGTCGCCGGCCGCGTGCGCACGATCCTCACCTACGGCCTGCCGAGCGACTACTACAAGACCTACCGCGACGAGGTCCGCAAGGCCCAGATCGCCGACATGAAGACCATGGCACGCAAGTTCATGAACGACGTGCCGGTCGTGGTCGTCGTCGGCCGCGCCGACAAGGCCGAGCCGCAGATCAAGGACGCGCTGCCCGACGCCACGATCGTCCACTACGACACCGACCTCAAGTGCCTCGAGAAGGACACCACCTTCTGCGCCAACAACAACGCCCTCGCGGCCGCAGGTGCCGCGCCGGCGCCCGCGCCCGCCCCGGCCAAGTAATCGACCGCCGCGGCGGCTCGTGATACCCCAAAGGGGGCCCCGCGGAAGCGCGAGGCCCCCTTCGCGCGTATGGGCTCGCTCGCGCCTCGCGCGGCCCGAGCTGCCTCGAAGGCCCTCCGGGGACTCAATCGGGGCCGGCTCGGGTACTCCCTCTCACGGCCCCCTCTCGCCAGGAGAAATCATCATGTGCGGCATCATCGGTTACACCGGCGCTCGCTCCGCCGTCCCGCTCCTCCTCGGCGGCCTGCGCCGCCTCGAGTACCGCGGCTACGACTCGGCGGGCGTGGCCGTCCCGTCGACCACCGGCGGCCCCGTCCAGCTCGCGCGCTGCCAGGGCAAGATCGTCGCGCTCGAGCAGGCGCTCGAGAAGAACCCGCTCGCCGGCCCGTGCGGCATCGGCCACACCCGCTGGGCCACCCACGGCCGCCCGTCCGAGCTCAACGCCCACCCGCACCGCGCCGGCGACGTCGCGGTCGTGCACAACGGCATCATCGAGAACCACGCCGAGCTGCGCGCGCGCCT
The DNA here is from genome assembly GCF_026626665.1 of Nannocystis pusilla. Lineage (GTDB taxonomy): Bacteria > Myxococcota_A > Polyangia > Nannocystales > Nannocystaceae > Nannocystis > Nannocystis pusilla. The sequence continues at coordinate 1,195,114 of NZ_JAPNKE010000002.1, read as the reverse complement.
GCAGGCGGCCGGCTACCCGTTCTCCAGCGAGACCGACAGCGAGGTCATCGCTCACCTCGTCGCCCACGAGCTCAAGGAGGGCGGCGACCTCCTGCAGGCGGTCGTGCGCGCCACGGCCCAGCTCGAGGGCGCGTGGGCGATCGCGGTCGTCCATCAAAAGCAGCCCGACACCATCGTCGCCGCGCGTCACAGCGCCCCGCTGCTGCTCGGCCTCGGCGGGCCCGGGGTCGGCGAGGACAGCACCGCGGCCGAGAACTTCGTCGCCAGCGACGTGTCGGCGATCCTGCAACACACGCGCGTGATCGTCGACCTCGAGGACGGCGACCTCGCCCGCGTCACGCCGACCAGCTACGAGCTCGTCGACGCCCACGGCAAGCCGGTCCAGCGCCCGCGCCGGCGCGTCGAGTGGAGCCCGGCCGCCGCCGAGAAGCAGGGCTTCCGTCACTACATGCTCAAGGAGATCCACGAGCAGCCGCGGGCGATCCGCGACACCATGCTCGGCGCCGGCGTGGTCGAGGACGACGTGCGCTTCGACGGCCTCGATCTGCTCGGCAGCGACCTCGGCGCGTGCGCGCGGATCGTCATGCTCGCCTGCGGCACCAGCTTCCACGCCGCCCTCATCGGCCGCTCCTTGATCGAGGGCCTCGCGCGGATCCCCGTCGAGGTCGACATCGCCAGCGAGTTCCGCTACCGCGACCCGATCGTGCGCTCCACCGACCTCGCGCTGGCGATCACGCAGTCGGGCGAGACCGCCGACACCATCGCCGCGCTCAAGGAGGCCAAGCAGCGCGGCGCGCAGACGTTGGCGATCTGCAACGTCCTCGGCGCCAGCATCAGCCGCGTCGCCGACAAGGTCCTCTACACCCACGCCGGCCCCGAGATCAGCGTCGCCTCGACCAAGGCGTTCACCACCCAGCTGACCATGATGGTGCTGCTGGCGATCAACCTCGGCCGCCGCACCGGTCACCTCGCCGCCGACCGGGCGCGCGCGTTGATCGACGGCCTGCAGGACCTGCCGGCGCACATCGACAACCTCCTGGCCGCCAGCGCGGCGATCCGGATCGTCGCGCGCCGCCACCAGGGCGCCCGCGACTGCCTCTTCCTCGGCCGCGGCCTGTGCTACCCGGTGGCCCTCGAGGGCGCGCTCAAGCTCAAGGAGATCAGCTACATCCACGCCGAGGGCCACGCCAGCGGCGAGATGAAGCACGGGCCCATCGCCCTGGTCGACAACACCATGCCGGTGGTCGTCCTGGCCCAGCGCGGCCCCGGCTACGGCAAGGTCCTGTCGAACCTCGAGGAGGTCCGCGCGCGCGGCGGCAAGATCATCGCCGTCGCCACCCTCGGCGATCACACCATCGGCGACCTCGCCGACGACCTCATCCTCGTGCCCGACGTCGCCGGCGAGCTGCAGCCGATCCTCGCCAGCATCCCGCTGCAGCTGCTCGCCTATCACTTCGCCGATCTCAAGGGCACCGACGTCGACCAGCCGCGCAACCTCGCCAAGTCGGTCACCGTCGAGTAGCCGGCTTCATCGCCGCGTCGGCGCGCCCCGATCACCTGCGAGGGATTGCGGCGAGCGCCGGCGATCACCGACGCGGCGGCCGCTCCATCCGCCAGAACCGCACGCCGCCGAGGTTCGTCAGGTCGTGCTCGCCGACGACCTCGTAGCCGTGGCGCATGTAAAGGCGCTTGGCCGGCTCGCGGTCGGTCTCGAGGTAGCACGGCAGCCCGGCAGCGTCGGCGCGGGCCGACAGCGCGCGCAGCAGCGCCGAGCCGAGCTGGCGCCCCTGCATCTCGGGCTCGACCCCCAGCACCGCGAGGAAGAAGTGCGGCGCGCGCGGATGGTGCGTGCGCAGGAACTCGTCGAGCCGCAGCAGCCGGACCAGCGCGCGCGGGCCGGTGCTGAGGCCCGCGAGGTACATCGGCAGCAGCGCTCGCCCGCGCGGCTTCTGATCTGGCCCATAGGACAGGCTCGTCGCCGCCACCTGGCCGCCCGCGCGGACCACCTCGACGGTGCCGCTCGCCAGCGCCATGCCGGACAGCCCGCCCATCAACCGGGTCGCCCGCGCCAGCCGCCGCGGGCGCTCGTCGCCGAGCGTGGCGACCATCCCGGGGTTGTCGCAGAACGCCCGCCCGAGCAGCCCGCGCAGCTCGCCCGCCGCGCCGGCGAAGGGCTCGACTCGCGGCTCGCTCACGGCGCGCTCCCGCGGGTCCACACGCCCGACTTCCCGCCTGACTTTTCGACCAGGTAGACCGACTCGATCGCCATCGCCCGGTCGATCGCCTTGCACATGTCGTAGATCGTCAGCGCCGCGGCGGCCGCCGCCGTCATCGCCTCCATCTCCGGGCCGGTGCGGTCGACGGCGGTGACGCGGACCGTGGCGCGGACGCCGGGGAGGTCGGGCTCGAGCGCGAAGTCGACGTCGATCCCGGTCAGCCGCACCGGATGGCACAGCGGGATGAGCTGCGGCGTCTGCTTCGCGCCCGCGATCGCGGCCAGGCGGGCCACCGCCAGCACGTCGCCCTTGCCGATCTGGCCCTCGCGGATCCGCTCGAGCGTGGCCGGGGCCATGCGCACGCGGGCCTCGGCCACCGCGGCGCGCGCCGTCTCGGGCTTGTCGGTCACGGCGACCATGCGCGCCGCCCCGGAGGGGTCGAAGTGGGTCAGGGGCTCGGCCATGGCCGAGGCTAGCGCCCGCCGAGGCGAGGTCGTGCGCCCCAAGGCCCGCTCAAGCTCACACGCCTGCGGCCGGGCGCCGCGCGGCTCGATTTGCCGGATCCCGCGAGGAAACGGCTAGAGCCGCGAACGACCTCGTGATATCTCTCGGGCCGGCTGCCGCGGCCTCGCCAGGTCCGCCTTGCACGCCTTCAAAGCTATGAAGATCGGCATTCCGAAGGAGATCTACCCGGGCGAGCGCCGGGTGGCTGCCACCCCTGACACCGCCAAGCGCCTGCAGAGCCAGGGCTTCTCCGTGGTGGTCGAGTCTGGCGCGGGCGCGGCCGCCGAATTCGGCGACGACGCCTACGCCAGCGTCGGTTGCGGGATCGCGGCCGACGCCGAAGGTCTTTGGGGCCAGGTCGACATCGTCCTCAAGGTCCGCCCGCCGAGCAGCTTCGAGGTCGACCTCGCGCGCGAGGGCCAGGTGCTCATCAGCTTCATCTGGCCGGCGCAGAACCCCGACCTCGTCGAGCGTCTGCGCAGCCGCGGCGTCACCGTGCTCGGCATGGACGCGGTGCCGCGGATCTCCCGCGCCCAGAAGCTCGACGCCCTGTCGTCGATGGGCAACATCTCCGGCTACCGCGCCGTCATCGAGGCCGCCAACGTGTTCGGCCGCTTCTTCACCGGCCAGATCACCGCCGCCGGCAAGGTCCCGCCGGCCAAGCTGCTGGTCATCGGCGCCGGCGTGGCCGGCCTCGCCGTCATCGGCGTCGGCCGCGGCCTCGGCGCGATCGTCCGCGCCTTCGACACTCGCCCCGTCGTCAAGGAGCAGGTCGAGAGCATGGGCGCCGAGTTCCTCGAGCTCGACTTCCACGAGGACGGCACCGGCGTCGGTGGTTACGCCAAGGAGATGAGCCCGGCCTTCATCGCCGCCGAGATGGATCTGTTCCGCCGCCAGGCGGAGGAGGTCGACATCATCGTCACGACCGCGCTGATCCCCGGCAAGCCGGCGCCCAAGCTGATCTTGCGCGACATGGTCGAGCGCATGAAGCCCGGCTCGGTCATCGTCGACCTGGCCGCCGAGACAGGTGGCAACTGCGAGCTGACCTCGCCCGGCGAGAAGGTCGTCCACGCCGGCGTCACCATCATCGGCTACACCGACCTGCCGAGCCGCATGGCCGCGCAGTCGAGCCAGCTCTACGGCACCAACCTGTGCCACCTGCTCGACGACATGGGCAAGGCCGCCGGCTTCCGCATCGACGAGAACGACGAGGTCGTGCGCGGCTGCCTCATCACCCACCAGGGCGAGATCAAGTGGCCCCCGCCGCGGCCCGCCGCGCCCGCGCAGGCCCCCGCCGCTGCCCCGGCCGCGCCCAAGCCCGCAGCGCCGGCCGCCGCCGCCCCCGAGCCCCCGCGCCCCTCGTCGCCGCCGCCGAAGAGCCACGGCCACGGTCACGGTCCGCCGGCGGGCGAGTCGAGCCCGTGGCCGCTCGTGCTCGCCGGGCTCGCCCTGGTCGGCATCGGCCTCGGCGTCGACGACAAGTCGAGCTTCCTCAGCCACTTCACCGTGTTCGTGCTGGCCTGCTTCATCGGCTACCAGGTCGTCTGGAGCGTCTCGCCCGCGCTGCACACCCCGCTGATGAGCGTCACCAACGCGATCAGCGGCATCATCATCATCGGCGGCATGCTGCAGATCTCGGGCGCCCCGACCTCGGCGGCGACCCTGCTCGGCGCGGCCGCCATCTTGCTGGCGATGATCAACGTCGCCGGCGGCTTCCTCGTCACCCAGCGCATGCTGAAGATGTTCCGCAAGTAAGCGGCGGGGACCACCACGATGTCGTTCAGCCTCCTCACCGTCATCTACATCGCCGCCAGCGCGCTGTTCATCCTCAGCCTCGGCGGCCTCTCGCGCCAGGACACCGCCCGGCGCGGCAACCTCTACGGCATGATCGGCATGCTGCTCGCGGTGGTCGCCACCGCCATCGGCATGAACGCCGACAAGCTGATGAACATCAGCGGCAGCGGCTTCGCCATCCTCGCCGCCGCCATCGTCCCCGGGGCGCTGATCGGCGCCGTCCTGGCCGCGCGCGTCGCCATGACGGCGATGCCCGAGCTCGTCGCGGTGCTGCACAGCTTCGTCGGCGCCGCCGCGGTGCTGGTCGGCCTGTCGTCGTACCTCGGCGCCACGAGCCACGCCGACACGGTGCACAACGTCGAGGTCTACATCGGCGTGTTCATCGGCGCGATCACCTTCACCGGCTCGATCATCGCCTTCCTCAAGCTGCGCGGCAGCATCGGCGGCAAGCCGCTGACCCTGCCCGGCCGCCACCTGCTCAACCTGGCGATGGTGCTCGGCTGCGTGTTCCTCGGCTGGCAGTTCCTGGCCGACCCGCACCACGGCCTCACCCCGCTGCTCATCATGACCGGCATCGCCAGCGTGATCGGCGTGCACATGGTCATGGCCATCGGCGGCGCCGACATGCCCGTCGTGGTGTCGATGCTCAACAGCTACTCCGGCTGGGCCGCCGCGGCCGCCGGCTTCATGCTGAGCAACGACCTCCTGATCGTCACCGGCGCGCTGGTCGGCAGCAGCGGCGCGATCCTCTCGTACATCATGTGCCGGGCGATGAACCGCTCGTTCCTCAGCGTCATCGCCGGCGGCTTCGGCTCCGACGGCGGCGCCCCGGCGCCGAAGGGCGCGGCGGCCCAGCCGGTCGGCGAGTGCCGCGAGATCGACCTCGACGGCACCGTCGAGCTGATGCGCTCCGCTCGCAACATCATGGTCGTCCCCGGCTACGGCATGGCGGTCGCGCAGGCGCAGCACCCGGTCGCCGAGATCGCCAAGATCCTGCGCAAGGCCGGCGCCAACTTCCGCTTCGCCATCCACCCGGTCGCGGGCCGCCTGCCCGGCCACATGAACGTGCTGCTGGCCGAGGCCAACGTGCCCTACGACATCGTCCTCGAGATGGACGAGATCAACCACGACTGCCCGAACACGGACCTCGTGCTGGTCATCGGCGCCAACGACATCGTCAACCCCGGCGCCCAGGACGACCCCTCCAGCCCGATCGCCGGCATGCCCGTGATCGAGGTGTGGAAGGCCAAGACGGTGATCGTCATGAAGCGCGGCAAGGGCGTCGGCTACGCCGGCGTCGACAACCCGCTCTTCTACAAAGAGAACACCCGCATGCTCTACGGCGACGCCAAGAAGAACGTCGACGCCCTGCTCGGCAAGCTCCGCGGCTAAGCCCCGATCGCCCTCGGGCCAAGCCCGCCCCCTCGCTCGAGGCGGCGGGCTTTGTCGCGCTCCGCCGCTGACATAAAAGCCTATATTATATCTTTAATACCGTTGCGAACGCCATAAAAGCGCACATAATACCCCTTGTGCTGTTCACCGCCGAGGAGGTCGCGCAGCGCCTGGCCGGGCGCATGAAGGCGCTGCGACTCGCCCGCGACTGGAAGCGCGAGACGCTGGCCGAGCGAGCCGGCATCAGCGCCGGCACCGTCAAGCGCTTCGAGACGACCGGCCAGATCGCGCTCGACAACCTGCTCAAGCTGGCGCTCGCCCTCGGCTGCCTCGAGCAGTTCGAGGCGGTGTTCGCCCCGCCGCCGGCGCGCTCGCTGGCCGAGCTCGAGCAGCGCAGCCAGGCACCGGCGCGCCAGCGAGGCCGGCGATGAATCCGGTCACCCGCAAGCTCGAGGTCCGGATCGAGCGCGCCGCCGACGACAGCGAGGTCGTCGGCCACCTGCTGCTGCACGAGCGCACGATCTACTTCGAATACGCTTCGAGCTGGTTGGCCCGCGGTCCCTCGATCTCGCCGCTCAAGCTGGCCCTTCAGCCAGGCATCTTCAAAGCTCCCGCCGCGCGCCTGCACGGCGTGTTCGCCGACGCCCTGCCCGACGGCTGGGGCCTCTTGCTGATGGATCGGCTGTTCCGCAAGCGCGGCCTCGTGCCCGAGCAGCTGTCGCCGCTCGATCGCCTGGCGCACCTCGGCGCGCGCACCATGGGCGCCCTGACCTTTCACCCGTGCACCGACGCCGAGCCCGTCGCCGATCGCTCGATCGCCCTCGACAAGCTCGCCGCGGCCGCCGAGGACGTCTATCGCGGCCACCCGTCGGAGCTCTTGCCGGTGCTGCAGCACGCCGGCGGCTCCCCGGGCGGCGCGCGGCCGAAGGTGCTGGTGGCTGTCCGTGGGGACAGCATGGTCTATGGGACAGCCATGCCGCCGCCCGAGCACGAGCCGTGGCTGATCAAATTCTGGGCCGGCGACGAGCAGCGCGACGCCGGGGCGATCGAGCACGTCTACGCCCGCCTCGCGCGCCACGCGGGGCTCGAGGTGCCCGACACGCGGCTGTTCGTGGCCAGCAGCGGTCAGCGCTTCTTCGGCGTGCGCCGGTTCGACCGCGACGAGGCCGGCGCGCGCATCCACGTCCACACCCTCGCCGGCCTGCTCGACGTCGACTTCCGCGAGCCGAACCTCGACTACGACATGCTGCTGCGCGCCACCATGCACCTCACGCGCGCGCAGCCCGACGTGCGCCGGGCCTTCCGCCAGATGGTGTTCAACGTGCTCGCGCACAACCGCGACGACCACGGCAAGAACTTCTCCTTCCTGATGGACCGCGAGGGCGGCTGGCGCCTGTCGCCCGCCTACGACCTCAACTTCGTCGCCGGTCCCGGCGGCGAGCACACGATGACGCTCGACGGCGAGGGCCGGCGCCCGACCTGGCAACACATGCTGCGCCTGGCCCGTCGCGCCTCGATCGACGAGAAGAGCGCGCGGGCGATCGTCGACGAGGTGCGGGCCGCCCTCGCGCGCTGGCCTCGCGAAGCGCGGGCGGTCGAGGTCGCCCCTGCCACCATCAGCGACATCGGCCGCCGCCTCGACGCAGTCGCTGCCGCGGCCGAGCTGCCCGGCAGCGCGCCCAAGCGCCCGCGACGCCGCTGAACTCGACGCCCGCACGGGCTCCCCGCCTCCGAGATGTCTCGAAGGACATCTCCCGTCACCTGTCCCCGGGGACAGGCTCACCAGCGCGCCGCCCCGCGATCGCTCCCGACCCACCAGCGAGCGCCTGCGACGGTCTCCACGATGCCGCCGCGGCGCCGGCGCGGCATACTCCCTCGACATGACCTCCACCTCGCCCCTGCCGTCGTCCGCGCTCGCCACCACCCCGTGCTCGATCTGCCACGGGCGAGAGTTCTACTTCCTCTCGCCGTGGCGCAGCCTCGATTACGGCGCCAACGGCTGGTACGCCCGGCCCGTCCAGACCTGCGCCCACGTCCCGGAGCGTGGCTTCCTCAGCGGCCCCTCGGAGTCGGACATCCTGCGCGCGCCGATGTCCCTGCGCGTGTGCGCCGGTTGTGGCGCCTCCATCCCTTACACCGACCCGGCCGCAGTCCAGGAATTGCTGGCGGCCGGCCAGCCGGGTGTCTCCCATGCGGGCGGCGAGCCTGGCCGGCGATGACGGCGCACCCCTCGCCGCGAGCAAGACGCGAGACCGGCTTCATCCGGCTCGCGGCCTGGGTTATGAAAGAGAACCGAGGCCGCGACATGCATCAGCAAGAGACCTGTGTGGCGGTGCGCGACGTCCTGAGCCGCGTCGGCGACAAGTGGAGCGTCCTCGTGGTCAGCATGCTGAGCGACCGACCGCTGCGCTTCAACGAGCTGCGACGATCGATCGAGGGCATCTCGCAGCGCATGCTGACGCTGACGCTGCGCGGCCTCGAGCGCGACGGCCTCGTCACCCGCACCGTCACCCCTTCCGTCCCGCCGCGCGTCGACTACGAGCTGACCGAGCTCGGCCGCACCCTGCTCGACCCGGTGCAGGCCCTCGCCGCCTGGGCCGGCGACCACCGCGGCGAGATCGCCCGCGCCCGCGAGCGCTTCGACCGCAAGGATCCGCCCCGGCAAGATTGATCGGCGAAGCGGATGTCCGAACGAGCATGCTCGATAGAACATGTCCGTTCGGGCAGGCATGTCTCGGCGCACCGCGGCCGCCGCCCGCAGCACTTTGGCCGCGCATCCCCGCCGTGTCTCAGCGCACCTCGGCCGCCACGCGCAGCACGCCCGGCTGCGGGTAGCTGATCGCCAGGTCGGCCAGCTCCAGCCCCCCGTCGCGCAGCGCTCGCGTGCCGTCGCGCAGCAGCGCCCGCACCTCGATCCCCGGCAGCCCCGCGGCGCCGGGAGCCAGCAGCGCATCGAGCCTCGCCTCGACGTCGCCCATCTCGAGCAGCGCGGCGAAGCACGGCCACAGCGCCCCTGCACGGGCGCACGACAGGCGCAGGCGGTCGATCGTCCCCGCCAGCGCCAGCCGCCCGCGCCGCGCGTCGTAGTGCGGGCGCACGAACCCGCGTCCGGCCACCAGCACCTCCCCGGGGTCCTCGCCCTCGCTGCCGGTCAGCCCCAGCCGCAGCCCCGCCACGGTCAGCGCCCAGCCGTCACCTGTCCCCGGGGACAGCGACGGCGGCAGCCGCACCTCGATCTCCGCCAGGCCGAGCGTCGTCCACTCGCCGAGCGCCTCGTCGACCCGCTCGACCCACTGCGCCCGCCCCATCAGGTCGCCGAGCAGCCCGTTGGCGGTCCACGCGTCGAGCAGCGCGTCGACCGTGTCGAGGCTCAGCTCGACCTCCGCGTCGGCCGTCGGCGCCACCGGCCGCAGCGGCGGCAGCGCGAGCCCGTGCCGCGCCGGCCCCGGGATCGCCGCCAGCCGCGTGCGCACCCGGCTCGCCTCCTGGCTGGTCTTCGGGTCAGGTTTATCTGGCCGTACGGACAGGTGCGCCGCGATCCCGCCCGACTCGATGGCCACCGCGCAGAACGCCAGCGTCGCCCGCGAGCGCGGCTCGCCGACGATCAGCTCGGCGCGCTCGGGGATCAGCGGGATCGCGCTGGCCACCGCCAGGGCCGCCGTCAGCTGCGTCTCGACCTCCTGCCGCGCGCGTCGGTCGATGTAGCCGTCGGCCAGCGCGTAGCCGGCCAGCGCCCCGAGCGGCGCCAGCGGCCCCGTCACGATCGCCCCCAGCCCGGCCGCCCCGAGCGTCGCTCGCGTGCGCAACGTCCCCGTGAACTCGACCGGCCCGAGCGAGGCCAGGCGCACGCCGAGCTGGCGCGGCCCGGCCACCCGCACCTCCAGCGCGCCGGACACCGCGATCCGGTGCTCGCCGGCCAGCGCCACGCGGAACCACAGCGCGTCGCCCCGCAGCGTCACGCTCGCCTCCTCGAGCGTCGTCCCCGGCCCGAGCAGCCCGATCGACGGCGCCGCCGCCAGCAGCTTGTCGCGCAGCGGCGGCAGCACCAGCCGATCGATCGCCCTCGCCGCCACCCGCACCCCCGCGCCGCAGCCCGGCGAGTCGTCGTAGCGCGCGCGGAACGGCCCGACCAGCGCCGCGTCGGTCGCCACCTCCGCACCCCCCTGCCGCGGCAGCTCGACCTCGATCAGCCGCAGCCCCGGCGCGTCGCCCAGCGCGACCGAAAGTGTCCCCTCGAACATGTTCTCGTAAACATGTCCTTCAGGACCGCGACCGTTCGTCCCGGCGCCATGCCCGTCAACCTCGGCAACTCTGGACATGGCCTCGAGAGCATGTCCTCCGGAATCATCGCGCGCCGCGGACATGTCCTTTTGCGCATGTCCTTCAGGCCCGCCGCGGATCTCGCCGTCGACCCGCACCACCACCCGCGCGGCCAGCTCCGGCGGGACCACGCGCCCCGCCCAGCGCCCGTCGGCCGCCGGCGCGTGCGGGCTTGCGACCTCGACGCGGAACGGCTCCACCGCCGCCGCCTCGATCAGCGCCCCGCGCCCGGCGGCCAGCAGCGCGCCCGCCAGCGCCAGGCCGGCCAGACCAGCCATCGACGCGAGCCGCCACTTATCCTCCGCGAGCGCCATACAGCACGACCAGCGACGCCAGCTCGAGCGCCACCACCCACAGCGTACAGGCCATCACGCTGCGGACCATCGCCGCGGTCACGGCGTCGGCGCTGGCCTTGTCGCTCGACCCCTTGGCCACCGCGTCCGCCGCGATGCCGCCGGCGTAGAGCGCGACCAGCACCAGCGCGCGCGCGGAACGGCGCGCGCGGCCGGCGGATCGAGCAAGTCGGCGGTGACGACCAGCCACGGGTCGGCGAGCGCCGGTACCTGCAGCTTCAAGTAGAGCAGCCCGCCGAGCACCATCCCGCCGGTGAACACCCCCGCCAGCACCACGTACGCCAGCGCCAGCCCGAGCACCGCCGGCAGCCACAAGTAGCGCGCCTCGGCGATCCCGAGCCCGCGCAGCGCCGCCGTCTGGCGCGTCAGCGACATCCCGCCGAGCCAGGCCGCGACCGCGCTGCCCGACGTCGCCGCGAACAGGATCGCTGACAGCGGCGGCGCCAGGGCCAGCACGTGCATCGACCCGATCAGCGCGAAGATCTTGTCCGGCCGCACCGGCACCCCGCCGCCCGAGAACGCGCGGTGGAAGATGTACAGCAGGGTGAAGCCGACCAGCAGCGACACCGCGGCGATGAAGCCGAGCGGGCGCCACAGGCCCTGCGCGAAGGTCACCCGCGCGACCTCGGCGAAGTCGCGCGGGCGGGCCAGCGCCGCCGGAGCGGCCGCGAGGGCCCGGACCAGCACCGCGAACGGCGCCAACATGTCCCCGAGGACAGCTCGCAGCCGCGCCCCCAGGCGCCGCCGCGATCGCCCGCCCGCCTGACCTGTCTCTTTGGCCAGCAGCTCGCGCAGCGCCGCCCCGAGCGCCGCGACCGTCGCCGCCGCCGTCTCGCTGCGCGCGATCGGCAGCTCGACCAGGCGTCCCGCGGCCGCGTCGAGGTAGAGGAAGCGATCGGCGAAGCCGGCCGCGAACTCGAGGTCGTGGGTGATCGCCAGCGCGGCCGCGCTCTGCCCGGCGATCTGCCCGCGCAGGGCCGCTGCCAGGCGATCGACGCGGAGCGGATCGAGCCCGACCGAGGGCTCGTCGAGCAGCAAGATCCGCCGACCGCCCGCCAGCGTGCGCGCGACGGCCAGGCGCTGCGCCTCGCCGCCGCTGACGTGCGCGACCGCCTGCGCCTCGTCGCTCCAGCGCCGCGGCAGGTCGAGCGCGGCGATCCAGCGCTCGACCTCCTGCGGAGTGGCGGACACCGGCTGCTCGGCGTTGCGCAGCGCCAGGGCGATGTTACCGGCGGCGCTCAGGTGGTCGAGCAGCGCCCCGCGCTGCGGCACGATCCCGACCCCGCCGGCCGCCGTGAACGTGGCCGCCCGGACCGCGAACCCGCGCGCTCGCAGCCCGTCCGCGTCGTGCAGCGCCGCCATCAGCGTCGACTTGCCGGCCCCGCTGGCGCCGAACACCGCCGCGGTCTCGCCGGCCCGCAGCGTCAGCGCCAGCGCCTCGACCAGCGGCGCGCCGTCGGGCCGCGCGATGGTCAGCCCCTCGACGCGCAGCAGCACCGGCCGGTCCTCACCTCGCCGCTCCGCCCCGGTCTCGCCGCCGCCCGCGCTCACCTCGACCTGCCCCTTCGACCCTGTCGCTTCGGACCTGGCCCTTCACACATGTCCCAAAGCCATGACGACCCGCGGCGCCCGCAGCCGCGGCTCACTCCGCCAGCCAGGCCTGCAGGCGCTCCGCGTGGCGCTCCGGCAGCTCGATGCCGGGATTCCGGATCTCCGGCACCGCCGCCCCGTGGAAGTCCGAGCCGCCGGTGACCACCAGCTCGCGCCGCTTGGCCACGTTCAGCCACAGCCCGCGCTCCTGCGCCCCGTAGCGGCCGTAATAGGCCTCGATGCCCTCGAGCCCGGCCGACCGGTACTGCACGAACATCTCGTCGACCAGCTGCGGCGAGCGCAGCGTGCGGGTGGGCCAGCGACATCTTCGCCCCCGAGTTGCGGCCGAGGCGGAGGCCGTCGTCGAGCGACACCCGCTCGAGCGCGACGTCGGCCGGGCCGCCGTCGCGCAGGTAGCGTTCGAACGCCTCGCGCTGCGAGCGGACCACCCCGGCCTCGACCAGCGCGCGGGCCACGTCGGGCCGGCCGGGCGTGTGGCCGTGGGTGGCGATGAGGATCTTCTCGCCGTCGAGCTTGACCCCGAGCCGGCGCAGGCGGGCGATGATCGCCTTGAGGCGGGTGCGCCTGTCCTCGAGGACATGCTCGAGCCGGCCCTGCAGCGCCGTCAGCCCGGCCCCCTCGCGGACCCCGTAGATCAGCAGGTGGACCGTCTTGCCGGCGTGGCGGCAGCTCAGCTCGACCCCGCGCAGCACCCTCGTGTTCGGCAGCGCCGCCGCCGTCGCCTCGTAGCCGGCCACCGAGTCGTGGTCGGTCAGGCAGAACAGCTGCACGCCCTCGGCCTGGGCCCGCGTCGCCACCTCGGTCGGCGACAGACTGCCGTCCGAGCAGGTCGAGTGGCAGTGCAGGTCGACGCGCATCAATCCCTCTCGATCAGCGCGTAGCGCAGGCCGCGGTCGCGCACGACCAGGCTGGTGGCCCCGCAGTGCTGCATCGCCGCCACCAGGATCGTCAGCCCCGCGACGATCACGTCGGCGCGCGCCGGGTCGAGCGCGGGCCACAGGCGGCACCGCTCCGCGGCGGTCACCTGCGCCGCGCGGTCGCGGAGGTCGCGGACCTGGGCGTACGCGAACGCCGTGGCGTCGACCGCATCGCGCTCGTAGGCCGGCAGCTCGCGCAGCATCGCCGCCGCGGTCGTGACCGTGCCCGCGAGCCCGGTGAGGATCGGGTACGCCGCGAGCGGCTGTCCGCGCCGGAACGTGTCCAGCGCCTCGAGCTCGATCTGCGCCACCTCGGCCGGCTCCGGCGGGTCGTGCGACACGAAGCGCTCGTACAGCCGCACCGCGCCGATCGGGTGCGACACCGACGAGACCAATTGTTCGCCCTCGCCGACGGCCAGCTCCGTCGAGCCGCCGCCGATGTCGAGCACGCGCAGCGGCCCGGCCGAGCCGGTCTCCTGCGCCACCGAGCGGAACGACAGCTCGGCCTCCTCCGCGCCGCTGAGCAGCCGCACCGGCGCGCCGAGCACCTCGGCCGCGGGCCGCAGGAATTCGTCGCGGTTCTTGGCCAGGCGCACGCCCTCGGTCGTGACCGCCAGCGGCGTCGCCCCGTACTGCGCCGCGGTCGCGCGGTACTGCTTCAGCACTTCGAGCGTGCGCGCGATCGACTCGGGCGCCAGCACGCCGGTCGCCGCCACGCCCTTGCCGAGGCGGGTGATGGTGGCCTGGTCGAGCGCGATCTCGATGTCCTGGCCGCGCCAGCGGGCGACGAGCAGCAGGACGCTGTTGGTCCCGATATCGATGACCGCGCGCCAGGATCCTCGCGGATCCGCGGCGCGCGGCGTCGCAGGCTCACCTGAGTTTGGGGACATGTCCCGAAGGACCTACTCGCTGCGCGGGCCCCAGTCGGGCGTGGTGCCGGCCTTGGCGATGACCTGCTGGTTGTTGCCCTTGTCGTTGGCGACGACGATGCCGCCGACGGTCGACTGGAACGCGATCATGCGGCCGTCGGGCGACCAGCTCGGGTCGAGGTTGCGGCCCGGGTTCTGGGTCAAGCGCGCCAGCTTGCCGCTGCCGACGTCGATCGAGAAGATGTCGTAGCGGTTGGAGTTGTCGCGGCCGGCGTAGGCGACGAGGTTGGCGCGGGCGCCCTGGCCGGGGTTCCAGTCGGGCGTCTGGTTGTAGCTGCCCTGCTTGGTCAGGCGGGTCGCGCCGGCCCCGTTGGAGCCCATGCGGAACACCTGCGGGCCGCCCGAGCGGCTCGACACGAACGCGAGCTGGTTCGCGCCCGGGCTCCACGTCGGCGAGCCGTCGATCGCCGCGTTGTTGGTGAGGCGGGCCTTGATCGTGCCGCCGGTGTCGATGAGGTAGATCTCGGAGTTGCCGTCCTTCGACAGCGTCAGCGCGATGCTCGAGCCGTCGGGGCTCATCACGCCGCCGAGGTTGAGGCCGCGCTGGGTGCTGATCCGGCTCAGCGAGCCGCCGGAGCTCATCCACAGGTCGGGGTTGCGCTTGGCGTAGGAGGTGAAGAGCACCTGCCCGCCGGGGCCGATCGACGGCGAGATGTTGAGCGAGCGGTTGTTGGTGATCGAGGCCGGCGACTCGCCGTTCATCTCGACCGTGAACACGTTCTTCGTGACCGTCGGCGTGCGGTTGGTGCGGACGAACGCGATGCGCGAGCCGAACACACCCGGGATCTTGGTGTAGTGCTCGATCACGTCGTTCATGAACCGGTTCGCGGCCTTGAGCGGATCGTTGGCCGCGTAGCCGCGCGACAGCACCGGCTTGCCGCCGGCGCCCATGTCGAACAGGCGGAACTTGAACTGACCGCCGACCTCGTCGGCGAGGATCACGGCCTGGGCGCCGATGTCCTGCCAGCCCTTCTGGTCGAAGTCGTTGGCCTTGATCAGCGCGGCCGGGATGCTGCGCCGGTCGATGACCTCGAAGCCGCTCGAGATCAACGCGTTCTTGCGCAGGATGTCGCCGATGCGGCCGTCGGCTGGGACCGCGAGACGCAGCAGCGTGAACCCGCCGCCGAGGTCGACCTCCGAGCCCGCGGCCGGAGCCGCGTTGGCCAGGGCCGGCTGTTTGCCCGCGTAAAACGAGGCGCTGAGCAGGAGGGTGGCGAGGAAAGAAGTTCCGAGCAGGGTCCGCTTCATGGGCGATGGCACCTTCTGAGCGTGCCAACCATACCCGCCAGTCAAGCCCTGGGGAACCCCCCCGCGGGCCAATGTGGCCCTTTCGACCGCGGCCGCGCTGGGGGCCCGCTGCACCGGCCGGCCGCCGCAACCGGCCGGACGACGCCTCAGCCGGCCGCTCGCGGACAAAATGTCAACTGCCGGGCCGAGCCGCGGCTCCTATCCACTCTACTTGACCGAGCCGGCGCCGGCACCCTTGCCGCGCCAGGTGAACTCGTACTGGATCTTCTTGCACTTGCCCTTGAGCAGGTCGGCCACGCCCGCCGGGACGCTGACCTTGAGCCCCTCGATGGTGCTCTTGATCCGCGCGTCCAGCGTGGCGTCGCCCGTGCCCTGCTTCTGCTGCGCCGACAGCTTGCCGTCGGGGCAGACCTCGAGGCGGAACTTGAAGGTCGCGTCCTTGCCCTCGGCGCCGAAGGTGCCGACCTTCATGCCGTTTAGCACCTTCATGACCTCGGTGGCCCACGGGTCGCCTTCCTTGAAGGTGTCGGACCAGCCGTCCGACGAGCCGAAGGGATCGCCGGGCAGCTGCTTGACCGTGGGCAGGTCGTTGTGCGGCGTGTTCGAGTCCTGATTCTTGTCGGACTCCTTGGCGCCCTTCTTGTTGGGGTCGGGCTTCTCGGTCGACTTGGTGTCGTTCTTCTTCGGCTCGTTCTTCTTCGGCTCGGTGGTCGGCTTGGCCTTCTCGTCGTCGGTCACCGTCGTCTCGGCGGCCTGCTCGGCCGCGACCGTCTTCTCGACGATGATCTTCTCCGGGATCTCCGTCGGGTCGAGCTTGGGCCCGAGCCGCACCAGCTTGCCGGGCATGAACTCCATCTCGAGCTCGTCGTCGTCCTCGCCGGCCGAGACCTCGAAGGTCGGCCCGAACATCACCAGCGCGGCCACTCCGCCGGTGAGCAGCGCCGAGCCCAGCAGGCTGCCGAAGAACGCAGTCGGGTTGCGCAGGATGTCGCCGAACTGGCGGCCCAGCTCGACGAACGGCGACAGCAGCATCGGCACGGTGCGGACTTTGATCTCGGACATCGCTCGTTCCCTCTCAGGTGCGCGGCGGGACCTTCGGGTCGGTCAAGAAGCCGACCTTGGACACCCCGGCCGTACGCAACGCGACGAGGAGCTCGACGATCCGGCTGAACTCGATGTTCGAGTCGCCCTGGATGAAGGCCACCCCGTCCTGCTTGAGGCGCGCGTTGCTGCTGAGCTCGTTGGCCATGGTCGCGGGGTCGCGCGAGAGCGCGACCGTGCCCATGAAGACGTCGCCCTTGGCGTCGACCGACACCGTGGCCAGCAGGAATTGCTCCTGCGCGATCGCCTGCGCCTTGGCCTTCGGCACCGCGATCTTCTGCGGCTGCTTCGGCGCCATCATCGGCGTCGACACCATGAAGATGATGAGCAGACACAACATCACGTCGACCAGCGGCGTGACGTTGATCGCCGAGACCGGGCCCTCGCCCTGGATCGCGTCTGCTGTGACCTTGCTGCTCATGCGTCCACCGTGATCGTAGCAGGCGACCGATTAGAAGAAGTGGCGCTTGACGATGTTGGTGTAATCGCTGCCGAACGTCGTCATCTCGGCGCCGAGCACCTTGATGCGGCGGTTGAAGTAGTTGTACGCCATGACCGCCGGGATCGCGCTCATCAGCGACGTCGCGGTCGCCACCAGCGCCTCGGCGATCGGGCCCGAGACCGTCGCCAGGTCGGCCGAGCCGGACGCGGCGATGGCGGAGAACGCCTCCATGATGCCCCACACCGTGCCGAGCAGACCGACGAACGGCGCGGCCGAGCCGATGGTGGCCAACAGCGGCATCAGGTTCTCGAGCTTGGTGGTCTCGCTGACCTTGGCGCGGGCCAGCGCGCGCTCGATGTTCTCGAGCCCGTCCATCTTCTCGTGCATCGAGCCGGTGGTCTCGTTCTGGCCCTTCTTGACCTTGGACAGCTCGATGTAGCCGGCGCGGAACATCGCCGCCAGCGGGCTGTACTTGAGCTGCTCGGCGACCCGGTAGATGTCGTCGAGGCGCTTCGACTCCCAGAACCGGTCGAGGAACGTGATCGACTGCGACTGCGCCTGGCTGATGTGGATCAGCTTGTAGAGAATCACGAAGATCGTGGTGAAGATCGAGGTGACCAGCAGGATGGCGACCACGAGCACGAGGCCCTTGGCGCCGAACAGCAGGTGGACGATGTCGATCTCGGCGAGCAAGCTGGGCGCGGGAAGCAACACGCCGGCAGGCTACACGCCCCCGCCCGGCCCCGTCAAACCGCGGGTCGCCCCCGACGGTTACGGTTTTGCTATCCTCCCGGCCGTGCCTCGCCCCACCCAAGCGCTCGCGCCCGCGCCGGGCTCGCACCTGCGGCGGGGCCCGAGCCCGGCGGCGGGAGCGATCCTCGCGCTCGCCACGGCGGCCGCGTGCGTGCGCGACAAAGGCGAGGTCGAGCTCAATTGGACGGTCGTCGACGCCGCCGGCCGCTCGATCTTCCCCGCCGGCGAGCTGGACGACATCTGCGGCGCCAACGTCGGCGGCGACAAATTCGGCGACCTGTGCGGCTTCATCGGCCGCACCACCGCCGACGGCCCGCGCCGCCCCTACCGGCTGCGGACGCAGCTTCGCCTGTGCGAGCCCGATTGCCCGGAGGCCTGCGCCACCGACGAGTCGTGCCAGATCGACGTCCTCACCTACGGCTGCGAGGCCGCCCGAGGGTTCTCCATCGTCGCGGCCCGCGAGGAAGAGCCCTACGACTTCGAGGTCGCGCTGGTCGCCGAGTTCGAAGACCGATGCGTCTGCGAGCTCGGCCCCGCCTGCGCCCTGACCCCCGGTCCGCGCACCCGCAGAGTCGAGCCGGGCCTCTTGACCGACCTGCAGGTCTACCTCTTCGTGCTCACCGGCCTCGACGCCTGCGTGCAGGAGCCGCCGGAGCAGGGGCGCACCGTCATGGACCTCGAAGGATGCTGCGAAGGCTGCTCCTAGGGACCTGGCTCTTGGGGCCGGCGTGCGTCTTGCCCGCGGGCGGCGCCACCGGCCTCGAGCTGACGTGGACCGCGCGCGAGGCCAACGCGGTCGACGGTCCTGAAGCTCGCCGGGTGCGCACCTGCGAGGGGGCGGGACTGTCCGGCGTGACGGTGCGGGTGATCGACGCCGGCGACCCCGCGCGCGACCGCGTGTTCGCGTACGCGTGTGAGACCGGCAACATGTCGCCGGCGGCGCGGGCCGTCGAGACGCCGGAGATCTTCCTCGACCTCCGCCCCGGCACTTACGCCTTGACGGCCAGCGGCCGGGCCGCCGAGGAGGCGCCGCTCGTCGCGGCGGCGGCCGTCGGCGAGGTCGAGAGCCACGCCATCACGGCGGTCGACCTCGAGCTGGAGCGCGCGACGCAACCGCTCGACCTCGCGTTGACCGGCGCCTGCAGCGACCTCGTGGTCTCGCTGCGCTACGCCGACCCCGCCGCCGACCTGTTCCTCGCCGAGGCCGACGAGCCGCCCGCGCTGTACCGCGAGAACTTGAGCAGCGACCGCGGCCTGCGCCTGAGCGGCCAGGAGCAAGCCTGCGCCGGCCTCCAGGGCGCGCACCGCGTCGCCGACGTCGACCCCGGCCGCTATCGCCTCGACCTCGAGATCGACGGCCGCAGCTGCTCGCACGCCGTGACAATCGAAGACTCACCCGTCCTGGTCGCCCTGGACCTTGAAAACCCCGCCTGTGACGGATAGACCGGCCCTGATGCTCCGCGCCCGCCTCGCCCCCCTCGCGCTCGCGACCGTCGCCGCGGCCGGCTGCGCGGAGGACCCCAGCTTCGCGGTCCGCTGGCGCCTGCAGCCCCTCGACCAGGTCGAGGTCAGCGAGGCCGCCGAGCTCGTCTCGGTCGATCAGTGCACGGAGCTCGGCATCAGCCGGATCCGCGTCAGCACCCGCGACGGCGGCAACGCCCTGCTCGACGAGCGCGAGTTCCCGTGCTTCCCCGCCGGCTCTGAAACCCTGACGCCCGCGCGCCGGGGCCCGAGGTCGGCGCCGGCACGTACAGCGTCACCGTCACCGCGCTCGGCCGGCGCGACGTCCAGTTCTGCGCCGACGAGCCCACCAGCGTCGTCGACACCGACGGCAGCGAGGTCGACACCTCCTGCAAGAAGGTGCTCGCCTCGACCGCTCAGGACGTCGTGATCAGCGCGGCCGGCGAGGGCAAGCCGCTCGACGTCGTCATCGTCGGCGCGCCGCAGTGCAGCGACGGCATCGACAACGACCGCGACGGTTACACCGACCTCGCCGACCCGTCCTGCGCGGGCGACCGCGCCGGCCTCGAGATCGGCGACAGCGCCGGCGCCCAGCTCGTCGTCCGTCCGGAGCTCATGAGCGGCAACCCGAGCGCCTCCTGCGGCGGCCTCGGGCTCATCGACATCGAGGTGGCGATCGACGGGCCGACGGCCACGAAGCTCCGCTTCCCCTGCACCACCACCGCCCAGACCTTCACCGAGTCGCTCGATCCCGGCGACTACACCCTCTCGGTCGCCGGCCTCGCCGCGAACGGCAAGAAGCTGGCCGTGCCCGCGCTCGACGCCGACGTCACGTCCTTCACGCTGGCGCCGGAGGGCTTCCAGAGCGTCGACCTGCTCGCCGACTTCACGATCGCCAGCTTCCTCGCGCCGATCGAGGCCGGCTTCTCGTTCTCGCTGGCGCTCCTCAGCGGCCCCGACGAGCTGCCCTTCACGACGTGCACGCCGGAGCCGGGCCTCGTGATCGACCGCGCGCGGATCACCGTCCTCGACGCCGACCTGCAGGTCGTCCCGACGGCCGCGCTGCGTGACGGCCAGAACCCGCCGATCGTGCTCGACGGCGTCGCCACCGTCCCCTGCGCCGAGCTCGGCAAGATCCGCGACATCGAGCCGCTGGTGTGGGACGACGCGCCGATGGCCCACGAGGAGCTGTACCTGCGCATCGAGGCGTACGCCGCCGGCTCCGACGAGCCGTGCTACGGCAACGGCGACGACCCGACGCCGGCCGCCCCGAACGCGAGCCTGGCCATCGAACTGCCGCGGATCGCCTTCGACGGCGCGTGCGCCGAAATGACGGACCCATGACCGACACACCCGAACAACCCGGCACCGTAGCCCCGCCCGCCGCGTCGACGCCCCGCTCGGACTCCCGCCGCAAGCGTCGCGGCACCGGCCCGTTCCTCACCGCCGAGCAGGAGATCGCGCAAGCCCAGGAGGCCGCCCGCGCGCGCAACCCTGCCCCCGTGGCGGCGCTGACGAACGAGCGACCGCTCACCCCCAAGTTCGGCCGCTACGAGCGCGCCGACTTCGAGCGGGTCGAGTCGATGCTGGGCAGCTTCGCCACCCGGCGCTTCGGTCCGTTCGTCACCCAGGTGATGAACGGCTTCTTCGGCGGCGCCACGCCGGCCGAGAAGAACAACGCCGACCTGCGCCGCGCCGCCCAGACGTTCTGCCTGTACGGCTACCGCGACCCCAAGGGCGTCCGCCTGGTCGACATGTTCACCAGCGCCGGCGTGCCGCTCGAGGGCCGCCAGCGCGCCGCCCTCGACGCCTGCCTGCAGGCGCGCCTCCTGCTGGTCGCCGTCGACGACGTGAACCCCGGCAAGCAGCGCGTGCGCGGCAAGGACCTGCTGCGCGACGAGCCCGTCACCCTCACCGACAGCAACCTGTCGCAGGCCCTGCGCCCGGGCGACCGCGTGCTGACCTGGTCGATCCCGTGGGGCACCAGTTGGCAGCCGATCGGCGTCGGCCAGCGCCTCGAGGCCCGCCGCGCCGTCGTCCTCGACCGCGGCCTCGAGCAGCTGTGCGACCAGCTCCGCGCGGTCAAGCGCGAGCTGCCCGACCGCCACGGCCCCAACCTGTTCTGGCTGGTCCACCGGATCGCCAACGCCCCGATCGGCTGAGGCTGACTCTTCGGGCATGTCCTCTCGGACATGCCCCGCAGACCATGGTCTGAAGGGCATGTCCGCGAGGACATGCCCTTCGGATCATCGAAGGACGAACGCGGGCTCCCGGACCCGCGTCGTCGCCTCAGCGACGGCGTCGCCGGCTGGCCAGCAGACCGAGCCCCACGAGCGCGAGCAGGCCCCCGCCCGGCGCGCCGTCGCTGCGGCAGCCGCAGCCGGCGGCGTCGTTCTGCCCGCCGCCGCCGGTGGCAGAGTCGGGCCCGCTGCTGCCCGAGCTGTCGGTGTCCGTATCGCTGGCGCTGGTCGTCGGCGCGCCCTCGGGGAAGCGGGGCCAGCCGTGGGCCAGGTTCCACTCCTCGATCTTCTTGTTGATCGCGGCGGTGTTGTTGACGAGGTGCATCGGCTTGCCCTTGAGGGCGACCTGCTGGACCTCCTCGGCCCACCACATCTCGCCGATGAAGTCCGGCCACGGCCCGCCGCCCGGCACGAAGATCTCGCGCTCGTCGGGCAGCGTGACCACGCTGTTGCCGTCGCACAGGTTGTACTCGGTGGCCGAGCGGAAGCTCGGCACCTCCGGCAGATCCGGGTTGATGTGGAAGATCGGGTCCGCGATCATCTCGTTGGGCGAGATGACCGTGTACATGCGCGTCAGGTACGGGTAGGTGTCGATCAGCTCCTGCGCGCGCTCGCCGGGGGCGATGATCCGGCTGTCGAGCGCCTGCGCGAACGCGCTGCCGTCGCCCCACGCCATCGCGTCGATCTGGTCGGCGTAGGCCGGCAGGTTGGCGTAGAACTCCTCCGCCGACAGGCCGTCGGGCACCGGCAAGAAGTCGTTGAGCAGGCTCTCCACCAGCGGGTGGTTGTAGAAGCAGAAGTCGGCGCCGAAGCAGTTCGCCAGGCCCTGGTCGTTGAGCGTGCTTACGACCTGTTCGGGCGGCAGACCGACGAACGCCGACTCGTTCCACGACGTGCTGTAGAAGTTGAACGCGAACGGCTGGACCACGCTCGACGGCCCGGCGTACTCGGTCACGAACGCCAGGCCCTCGGCCTCGAGGTCGTCGACCGCCTTGGTGATGACGTCCTTGTAGTTGGCCGCGAATTGCAGCCAGTCGATCTTCAGCGGATTGACGAGGACGTGGCGGTAGTTGGTCGGCGCCGCGCGGCTATTGCCGAGCACGAACACGCGGATGTCCATGTTCTCGATCGACGCGAACCGCGTCAGCCGCAGCGGGAAGCAGTTCTCGTTCGACGGGTAGCGCAGCACGATCGGGTGCACGTCGCCGCCGTCCGACCCGGCCGCCAGCTTGAGCGCGACGATCACCTGGCCCTCGTCGAGGTACTGCTGCAGCACCATCTCCGAGCCGTCGATCCACTGATAGTCGTTGTCGATCAGCCACTGCTTGATCGGCTCGATCGTCTGATCTTGCAGCACCACGATCTCGAACGCGCCCGCGGTGGTCTTGAACACCACCGGGTCCTCGCCGCCGTCGGTGTCGGCGCCGCTGGTGCTGCCGCCGGCCGAGTCACCGGGGGCGCCGGTGCCCGTCGCGTTGGTCGTGATCCCGCCGGAGATGCCGTCCTCGCCGCACACCTCGAACGTCTGCTGCAGCTGGTACGTCGGCACCGACGAGTTCAGCAGCGCGTCGAACAGCGGCTGCGAGCCGACCTCGAACTCGGGGATCTGGGCGATCGGGATCAGCCACGCGAACTTCTGCGCGTTGGTGTTGGGGTCGATGCTGATCTGGATGTGGACCTCGACCTCGTTCTGATTGAGGACGAAGAGCACGTTCTCGCCGTCCTGATTGACGGGCATCGCGTTCGGCAGGCCGCCGTCGCAGAACACGCCGCCGCACGCCTCGGCGGTCTGCGGGATCGCCAGGGTCCACGCCGCGCCGAGCGCCGCACACAACAACAGGGAAGTTCGCATCACCGGTCTCCGATCTCGCAAGTCAAAACAGTCGACCACGGCAGGGTCGCACACGCCTGCACGACCCGCCAGGGACTGGCCATTGCGGCCCAAAAGCCCCGTTCGGCCGCTGCAACACGTTGCAGCGCGCGGCGATCAGGTGCGGAACGTGTAGGCCCGCTGGCCGTGGACTCGCGCGACGCCGCGCGGCCGCGGCTGCATCGCGCCGCGCAGCTCGGCCATCATCTCGAGCGACGGGCTCGGGTCGCTCGGCGACTGCGGCGGCACCACGTCGAGGGTGAAGCGGATGTCGGGCGACGGCTCGATCGACCGCAGATACTGCAGGCAGAACTCGCGCGCCTCGTTCTCGTCGGTGGCCAGCACGGTCAAACCGGTGGTGTAGCCGTCGGTGTTCTCGGGCCAGTGCTCGGGCCGCTCGCCGGCCTCCGCGCGCGCGACCACCGTGTACATGCTGACCTGCGGCGAGCGCCCGTGGTCCGCCTCGTTGAGACAGTCGAGGATGTGCGGCGTGATCCACTCGCGCTGGCCGGCCAGCCGCGCGACCTCGCGGGCCTCGCCCTGGCGGCCGTTCTGCCACAGCGCTTCGAAGATCTCCTCCGCGACCAGGCTGCAGTAGCCGAGCTGCCCGGGGTCCTGGGCGTAGCGCCGCTCGAGCAGATCGAGCGCGCCGTAGAGCAGGCCGAGCGCCTCGTCGAGGTCGCAATCGGCGGCCGACAGGCGCCAACCGCCGAGCACCGCGAGCGTCAGCGCGTTGCCCTTGTCGAGCTGGCGGGCCCGCTCGAGCGCGCCCAGGGCTTGCTCGTAGCGACCGAGGCGATAGAGCGTGATCGCCTTGTTGTACTGCGCCCCCGCGTCTCGGGGTCGAGGCTCAGCGCGAAGTCGAAGCGATCGATCGCCTCGTCGAGGCGGTCGAGGTCGGACAGACAGATGCCGTGCTCGACCAGGATCTCGACGTTGATCGAGTCGTCGCTGAGGTAGAGGTCGTAGATCTGTTCGGCCTCTTCGAGCCGACCCTGGCGCCGCAGCAACGCCCCGAGCGCCGCGATCGCCTCGTACATCCCGCCGTGCGGGTCGCACTCGTTGGCCCGGCGATAACAGACCTCCGCGTCCATCTCGCGCCCGAGTCGCTCGAGCACCGCGCCGAGGTTGTAGTGCTGCAGGCCGCCGCCCGGGTCGTGATCGATCGCCGATTCGAACGCCTCGCGGGCCTTCTCGAGGTCGCCGACCAGATCCTGCACGTTGCCGAGCGCGATCAGGACGTCGGGCTCGCGCGGAAATCGTTCGCGGCCCTGCGGGCCAGCGTCAGCGCGTGGTCGAGTTCACCGGTCTCACACAACCCGCGGACCCACATGCAGTACATCCGCACGAGGTCGTCGGGCGGGAGATCGGGCTCCCAACAGCTTCGCAACAAGCGGACCGCCGAATCCGCGGCGCCCTGGTTCAGCAGGGTCGCGATCGCGTCGAGTTGGGGAAGAGAAGACATGGGAAAGCCAGGGATTTGCCAGGCTGAAGGGCCGTGGGGTTATGGTTTTTGCACGGGCCCTCGCGCTTGGCAATCCTGGGGATTTCGCCCGCTCGCTTTCTCGCCCGACCCCCGGATTTTACGCGCCTTCGCGTCCGCCGCGAGTGGCACCAGTGGCGGGAGAACGTCGCACATTGCGACGACCGGCGAGCCAGGCGAGCGTCCGCCGCGGCAACGCGCGGGCGAGCAGCGCCACCAGAGCCGAGGCCACGCCGTCGTGCGATACGGCCCGTCCGGCCAGCGCGTCGCGCAGCGCTAGGGCCACCACCCGCTCCGGCGTCGCGGCCTCGGAGATCGGCCCACGCACGCCGGCGAGCGCGAAGAACTCGGTCGCCACCGGCCCTGGACACACTGCGCACACCTCGATCCCACGCGGCCGCAGCTCTTCGCGCAGCGCATACGCCAGAGAGATCACGAAGCTCTTGCTGGCTGCATAGGCCGCGAAATAGGGCGAAGGCACATACCCCGCCGCAGATGCGACCAGCACCAGCCGCGAGCCGCGAGCCATCCAGGGCAAAATCCCGTGTGTCAGCAAGGAAAGTGCGCGAATGTTCAGGTCGAGCATGCGCGCCAGCGATTCGGCGTCCTGGTCGGCGAATGGCCCGAGGTGCCCGACGCCGGCGCAGGCCACGAACAGGCGCACGGCAGGTCGTTCGTCTCGCACGCGCGCGAGCACGGCCTCGGTCCCGGCCGGCGTCGCCAGATCGGCCGTGATCGGCACCCCGAGTCCGCGCGGCAGCTCGCGCGCGATCGCGTGCAGGCGCTGCTCGCGGCGCGCGACGAGCCAGATCTGCGCCAGGTCGGCGAACGCCGGGTGCGCGGCGATCGCCCGCGCGAACGTCTCGCCGAGCCCCGCCGAGGCCCCCGTCACGATGGCGATCGGGCGCCCCGTCATGTCAGCGCGGCCAGGCGGTCGCGGACGATCCCGAGGAACATCGCCACGCCGGTCGGGATGAGGTCGTCGTCGAAGTCGAAGTCGGGGTGGTGGCAGACCGGCGTGTCCTCGTCGCCGCGGCGGGCCCCGAGGAAGAAGTACGCCGCCGGCACCGCTTGCGCGAAGTAAGCGAAGTCTTCGCCGCCCGCGAGCGGCAGGCCCGCGTTCGACACCCGTTCGCGGCCGAGCACGGCGGCGCCGACGCGGACCACCGCGTCCACGCAGGTCGCGTCGTTCATCGTCACCGGGTAGCCGACCTCGATCTGCAGGTCGATGTCCACCGCGAACGTCGCCGCGGTGCCGCTCACCACCTCGCGCACGCGCTCCAGCACCCGCTCGGTGGTGCTCGGGTCGAACGTGCGGATCGTGCCCTTCATGTGCGCGACGTCGGGGATCACGTTGTGCGTCGTGCCCGCCGTGAATTGCGTGATGGACACCACCGCCCCGCCGACATAGCCGAGCCCGCGCGACACCACGGTCTGCAGCGCCGTCACGAGGTGAGCCCCGGCCACGATCGGATCGCGGCACAATTGCGGCTGGCTGCCGTGCCCGCCCTTGCCGCGGACCGTGATCGCAAGCATGTGGACCTGCGCCAGCATCGGCCCGACCTGCACGCGCAGCTCGCCTTTCGGGTACGCCGGCCAGTTGTGAAGCCCGTAGATCTCGCGCACGCCGGCCAGCGCGCCCGCGTCCACCATCACCTTCGCGCCGCCGCCGCGGACCCCCTCCTCGGCTGGCTGAAAGACCAGGCGGACGTTGCCCCCGCGCACCGACTCGCGATGGCGCGCGAGGATGTCGGCGACCCCGAGCAGGATCGCCGTGTGACCGTCGTGGCCGCACTTGTGCGCGCGCCCGGCGTGGATCGAGCGATACGGCAGGTCGGTGCTCTCGTGCATCGGCAGGCAGTCGAGGTCGGCCCGCAGCGCGATCGTCGGCCCGCTCGCGTGCGGGTGCAGGTCGGCCACCAGCCCCGTCTCTGCGCAATTGCGCGGCTGATATCCGCGCTCCTCGAGCCACGCGCGGACCAGCGCCTGCGTGCGCACCTCTTCGAAGCCCAGCTCCGGGTGGCGATGGAGGTCGTGGCGGATCTCTCGCAAGCGCTCGGTGAGCGCCTCGATCTCGGCGCGCGGGTCGGTCCAGGACATGTCGGCAAGCTAGACCATCCTCCGCGCCGACGCGACCGCTTGCCCGTCTGCGGGCTCGCGCGCATCCTGGGGTCCATGAGCGGCAGCACGCCTCGCGGCCCGATTCGCAGCAAAGCGCTTGTCCTTTACGAGGGCGTGCTCACCGCCCACCGCTCCTGCGGGATCGCCCTCGCCGAGGCCTTCGATCGCCCGCCCGCCGCATATCAATCGCTGCGGCGCGGCGGGATCACCGGCCAGGGCACCTGCGGTGCGGTCGTGGCCGGCCAGCTGCTCCTCGGCGAGTTCCTCGGCGATCCCGACCCGACCGGCAAGGTCACCCCGGCCTTGCGGGCTGCCATGACCCGTTATCTCGCGCGGGTCGAGGCAGAGCTCGATCGCGGCTCCAGCCCCGACCTCGTGTGCAACAACCTCACGAGCCCGCACGGCGAGTTCCTCGGTCCCGCTCGCCACGGCTTCTGCACCGCCCTGGTCGGCCAGGTCGCGCAGCTCGTCGACGACACCCTGCGCGAGCACGGCGTGGCCCACACCGCCACGCCCGTCACGCTGGCCGACGGGCGCCGGTACGACCCGACGCTCGACCTCGAACCTGCCCCGAAGACCAGCTGAGCGGGCGGACGGCGGGCGATTGCGCCGGCCCCGGACGTCGTGCCAACCTTGGCGCATGCAAGAGCCGCAGGCCAACCTTTCGCCCCCGGAGTGCCTCCGCAAGCGCAGCCGCCGCTCGGCTCCTCGCCGACGCAGGCCACCGACGAGCTCTTCTTCGAGGGCATCGCCAAGCACAGCGCCAACATCGGCACCTACCTGTGGTGGGTAGGCGTATGCATCCTCGGCGGCGGCATCGCTTACGGCCTGTTGCAGATCGAGGCGCTCCGGGGCAAGCCGCTGTGGCTGCTCGCCCTGATCGGCACGCCGATGCTGCTGTGGTCGTACCTGCAGCACATCAGCACGCGCTACAAGATCTCGCGCCGGCGGGTCGAGTTCCAGAAGGGCGTCATCACCCGGCGGCTCGACTCGCTCGAGCTGTGGCGCGTGCTCGACGTGCGCTACGAGCAGAGCGTCCTCGACCGGATCTTCGACAACGCCAAGATCACCCTCATCGGCACCGACCAGACCCATCCGAACCTGCTCCTGTACGGCCTGCCGAACCATCGCCAGCTGTTCGAGCGCCTGCGCGAGGCGGTGCAGTTCGCGCGCAGCAACAACCGGCCGATGGAGCTCGCGCCCGGCGCTCACGAGGGCGGCGACGTGTTCGGTCATCACCACCACTGAGCCGCGCATCTTCGCGCCGCTCGGGACGGGCCCCGGCCGGTCCCCGGAACTCGCTTGCGGTATTCTCGCCGGCGATGAAGCCGCAGAACCCGTCCGCCCTGCACATCCTCGCCTTCGTGTACCTCACCTTCAGCCACGTCACCGACGGCGAGCTGAGCCACGAGGAGATCGACACCATCGCGCGGGTGCTGCACGGCTGGCTGCCGGACGCCACGAGCGACCAGATCTCCCGCGTCATCGTCGACACCGCCGCGTGGGTCAACGGCATCGCCAGCGACGAGGAGCGGCTCGCGCAGGCCGAGACCTACGCCCACCTCATGAAGGAGCAGATGAGCGAGAAGCAGCGCAGCGCGGTGCTGGTCAACCTCATCGAGCTCGCCCGCGCCGACGGCAAGATCACCGCGACCGAGGAGCAGTTCATCGGCCACCTCACGCGGACCCTCGGCCTCGCTTGAAGTAACGTTCGCCGCGCATGCGGCCCGACGAGGCGTTCTACCTCCCCGACGGCGAAGCAGACCGCGCCGCCCGCTTCATCGCCACCCCCTGGACCCGCGGCCCCTGGGACCTGCGGCTGCAGCACGGCGGCCCACCGACCGCGCTCATGCTGCGGGCCATGGAGCGCCGCGCCGGCGAGCTCGGTGACTTCCAGCTCGCCCGCGTCACCACCGACTTCCTGCGCCCGGTCCCGATCGCCGCCTGCGACCTCGTCGTCGAGCCGCTGCGCGCCGGCCGGCAGGCGCTCGGCCTGCAGTGCACCCTCGCGGTCGACGGCCGCCCGTGCGCCCGCGCCGGCGCCCTGTTCATCCGCCGCGCCGCCGTCCCCGTCCCGCCCGCGCTCGCGCCCGAAGACGACCCGCTCGACCCGCGCGGCCTCCCCGAGGGGACCTTCGACTTCTTCCCCGACCCCGTCGGCTACCACACCGCGATGGAGCTGCGCCTCGGGACATGTCCTCTGGAACCTGGCTTCGGGGACGGGTGGCTGCGGCTGCGCGGTCGGCTGGTCGCCGGCGAGGCGCCGAGCCCGGCCCAGCGGGTCGCCGTCGCCGCCGACGCGATCAACGGCGTCGGCTTCGCCCTCGAGTTCGCCCGCTGGACCTTCATCAACGCCGACCTCACCATCTACCTCCACCGCGCGCTCGAGGGCGAGTTCGTGCGCCTGCGGACCCGCCACGTCTCACAGCCCGACGGCCTCGGCCTGGTCGACGCCGAGCTCGGCGACCGCCGCGGCCCGATCGGCCGCGCGCTCGAGGCCCAGGTGCTCGCCCCGCGCGAGCCCGCGGACGGCTGAGACGCCTCCGGCGAGGCGACGCCGATCCCAGGTCGGCCGCTCGCCCGCACCTGTCCCGGAGGACATTCGATAGAACCCGGCGAGGCGACGTCCCGGTCGCCTCGCACCTGTCCCCGAGGACAGTTTATTTACAGCCGGCGAGGCGACGGCCCGCAGTCGGCCGTCCGCCTCGCACCTATCCCGGAGGACAGCCGGTCAGACCAGCGAGTACCCGCCGTCGGCCACCACGTCGGCCGCGGTCATGAACGACGACTCGTCGGACGCGAGGAACACCGCCGCGTTGGCGATCTCGTCGGGCGTGCCGCTGCGGCCGAGCGGCGAGGCGCCGTGGGTCGAGGACTTGACGTGGGCGATGGTCGCCTCGTCGAGGCCCATGTTGACCAGGATCGGCGTCTCGGTGAGGCCGGGGCTGAGCGAGTTGACGCGGATCTTCCGCGGCGCCAGCTTGACCGCGAAGGTGCGAGCGAACTGCCGCACCGCCGCCTTGGTCGCCCCGTACACCGACATGAACGGCGTCGCCTTCTGGTGCAGCCCCGACGCGATCAGGACCACCGAGCCGCCGGCCGGCATCAGCGGCAGCGCCTTCTGCACCGTAAAGAACACGCCCTTGACGTTGGTGTCGAGCAGCATGTCGAGCGACGCCTCGTCGACCACGTCGACCGGGCCCATCACGCTGCGGCCGGCGTTGGCGACCACGACGTCGACGCGCCCGAACTTCTCCTTCACCGCGGCGTACAGCCGCTCGATGTCGGCGACGCGGGTGACGTCGGCCTCGACCGTCAGAGCGTCCGCGCCGAGCTCCTGCTGCGCCGCGTGCAGCGACGACGCGCTGCGCCCCGCGATCGCCACCTTCGCCCCCTCGCGGACGAACGCCTTGGCGATCGCCAGACCGATCCCGCTGTTCCCGCCCGTGATGACCGCGACTTTGTCCTTCAGTCTCATACGTCCCCTCTTGCCCGCAGCCTACGCCGAAGCGCCAGCGCTTGGCCATCGGTCTGCACGCGCGGAACCGCCCGGGCACGCGCATCGACATGTCCCTTCGGACATGTCATAACCGCCGCTCGATCGACGGCGAACTGCGGTACGCCGCGGCTCCTGCGCCGCGCCGCGAGCGAGCGGGCACGAGGCCGCGGCGTGCATGTCTCGCTCGGGCCGCGCGTCGCCGCGTCCGCGCCCGTCCACACCACCCGCGCTACCCTCCGCGGCGATGGAGCCCGACCCGCGCGAGCTGCAGACACCCGGCCAGCGCGTCCTGTCGCGGCTCCATCGCATCTTCGTCGGCGAGCGGCACGAGGGCAACTACGTCCTCACCCGCTTCGTCGTCCTCCGCGTCCTCGGCCTCGTGTTCGTCGCCGCGTTCGCCACCGCGGTCACCCAGCTCGTGCCCCTCGTCGGCGCCCACGGCATCACGCCGATGGGGCCGGTCGACGACTTCTGGGCCCGGCCGACCCTCTTTGGTGGAGCGCCTCCGACGCAGCCCTGGGGACTGTCAGCCTCATCGGCCTCGTCCTCTCGATCGCCCTCCTGCTCGGCTGCGAGAACGCGTTTCTCCTCGTCGTCCTGTGGGCCCTCTACCTCTCGATCGTCCACGTCGGCGGCCGCTGGTACGCGTTCGGCTGGGAGATTCAGCTGCTCGAGACGGCGCTCCTGTGCGCCTTCCTCGGCCCGCTCGCGCGCCTCTTGCCGCTCGCCGGCGATCGCCCGCCATCCTACGTCGCCGTCGTCCTGCTGCGCTGGCTCGCCTTCCGCATCATGCTCGGCGCGGGCCTCATCAAGCTGCGCGGCGACCCGTGCTGGACCGAGCTCACCTGTCTCGAGAGTCACTTCGAGACCCAGCCGCTCCCCAACCCCGTCAGCTTTTACTTCCATCACTTGCCGCCGGCGGTGCTGCGCGGCGGCGTCGTCTTCAATCACCTCGCCGAGCTCGTCCTCCCGTGGTTCGTGTTCGGCCCGCGTCGGCTGCGGATCATCGCCGCGCTCGGCATGATCGCCTTTCAGCTGACCCTGATCGTCAGCGGCAACCTCTCCTTCCTCAACTGGCTCACCCTCGTCCCGCTGCTCGCCTGCCTCGACGACGGTTTCCTGGGCCGCCTCCTCCCCGCCCGCCTGCGCGCGCGCCGGCGACGGCACCGCCCGTCCCACCCGCGCCGCCGTCATCGCGGCCGCGAGCTACGCCCTCGTCGTCGCCTGGCTCAGCCTCGACGTCGTCGCCAACCTGGCCGGACGGCGCCAGCAGATGAACGCCTCCTTCGATCGCCTCCACCTCGTCAACACCTACGGCGCCTTCGGCAGCATCAGCACGATCCGTCTCGAGCTGCAGATCGAAGGCACCGACGCCGCCGTCCCCGACGATTCGGCCGTCTGGCGGCCCTATCATCTGCCGTGCAAGCCCGGCCCCGTCGATCGCCGGCCGTGCTGGATCTCCCCCTATCACCGCCGCCTCGACTGGCTCATGTGGTTCGCCGCGCTCGACGTCGCCGGCAACGGCACCCTGGCCCGAGAGACATGGCTCTTCAACCTGCTCGATCGCCTCCTCGCCGGCGAGCCGACCGTTTTGAGCCTGTTCGCCGACCCCCCGCAGTTCCCTGGCGGCGCGCCCACCTTCGTCCGCGTCGACGTCTACCGCTACTGGTTCGCCCCGCTCGGCGGCCCGGACTGGTGGAAGCGCGAGCGCCTCGACCAGCTGATCCGTCCCGTCGCCCGCGACGATCCCGACCTCCGCGGCCTGCTCGACGGCGAGTGAGGTGCGCAGGACCTCGCCCGCGCCTGCGGACGCGCTAGGGTCAGGCCGAGATGGCATGCAGGGGCTCTCCGGTGGGGATGTGCGCGGATGGGTCGACGCCGACGAGCTCGAGGAGGCCGGCGGCGAGGTCGGCGTAGGCGATCGGGCGCCCCGCGGGGTCGACGGCGCCGGTGGTGAAGTCGATCGGAGCGGCGTGAGTCGAAGAGGAGGGGGAGCGCGAGTGCCCGGGTCGCGAAGATCCTCCGCGACTCGCAATTCAAGCGCCGTTCCAGGCCGAAGGCGAGGGTCGGCGCTTGCACACCGGCGGCCAGGGACGGCCGTGGCGAACCGCGACGCTCGGCGCCTGCGGCGGTGATGACCTCCCCGCGGGCAGCGACAGCGACAGCGGCGCCGCGACCTCGACCGGCGCCACCACGAGCGACGATCCCACCGCCGGTACCACCGGTGACGGCGGCGACCATCGCCCGCCTCGTCCGCGAGATCGGGCCAGCGGTCTACGAACAGTTCCAGGCCCGGCTCCTGTTCGCCGTCGCCGTCGAGTCCACGGAGTGCTGGCTGCTTCCGCTCTACTACGGCGACAACCACCGCAAGAAGACCATCAACTGCCTCCGCACCTTGAACGAAGCCCTCAAGGGGCAGGAGGGGTTCTCGATCGACGTCAACCAGAAGCAAGTCAAGTACTACCGCAAGATCGTGAAGCGCCTCGGCAAGCGCAAGGACGTCGAAGCACACGCCCGCCACAACAGCAGCTTCGGACGCTTCCTCGCCAGCCTTGAGCCGCTCCGCTCGGCGGCCCCCGAGCCGACACCGTAAGCGTCGGACGTCGCGGACGAGACTCGCGCACCTTTTCCACGAGGACGCGCGAGGGTGAGCGTCCGCCTGCCTGTCGGCAGGCCGGCCGATCACGCTATTTTCCCTGCGTGCGCCTCGCCTTCGCCGTCCCCTTCGCCCTCGTCCTCGCCTGCGCCGACGGCTTCCCCGACACCGCCACCCTCGACATCGGCACCAGCTTCGACACGAGCACCAGCACCAGTACGAGCACCAGCACCACCTTCTCGACGACCTTCTCCACCACCTTCGACACCACCGGCGATCCGACCACCACCGGCTCGAGCACCTCCACCACCTCGAGCACCTCCACCACCGACGAGCCGCCCGACTCGCTCCGCCAGTACGACCTCGACGGCGACGGCCAGCCCGACACCGACCTGTCTCTCGGGACATGCTCGCAATCCGCCGACCTCACCTGCCTGCGCGTCGAGAGCGACCTCGTCCCTGTCCTCGAGGTCAGCCTCAGCCCGCTCCCCGATCAGTGCGACGGCAACTTCTTCGGCGCCCCGCGGATCACCTTGATCGGCGATCACGACGGTGACGGCCTCAGCGAGGTCACCGCGCGTCACTGTCGCTTCGACGGCGACCAGGGCCCGCCTTCGCTGGCCGTCGTCACCCTCCCCACCGCCGCCGTCAGCGCCCGTGCCGACGCCCCTGCCGCCCAGGACAACGCCTGGACCGACGACCTCCGCGATCCGCAGGGCCTGCGCCACCCGTTCCTCGCCCCCTCGTACGGCGACGGCGACAACCCGCAGGGCAACTGGGGTCGGCTGTGCGTCTACCGACCGGACCTCCCGCCCGCGGAGGGCTGCGGACCTGGCTTTTCGGCCATCCCGACCCTGCTCGCCCCCGGCGAGTTCCGCGAGGTCGGCGGCACCTTGCAGGACCTCGACGGCGACGGCTGGGAGGACATCAACCTCGTCTATCACCGCCGCCAGCACACCGTCTCCGCCGCCACCCTCGCGCTCGTCCACGACCTCGAGTACGACGTCGCCGCCGCCAGCGAGCCGCAGAGCCCGAAGTGGTTCCACTCCGGGCGCAACTACGGCACCCACAGCGCCGTGGTCGGCGGCGACGGCCAGCGGCGGCTCGTCGTCGTCGGAGGCGCCCCTGTCGGCACTTTCGGCGACGACCTGTGCAACGTCAGCCGCTTCCTCGCGGTGCTCGAGTCGAGCCCTGGCCAGCCGGCCACGCGCAAGCTCGCGTGGTCGACCTACTTCTCGTTCTCCTCGACCATCTTCAAGACCTACGATCCGGTCTACACCGCTGACCCGATCGCCGACGTCGCTCGCCTCGCCGACGCGGTCGACGGCTGCATCCACCGCTTCGGCGACAGCCGCACCGTCATGGACGGCGACGAGGTCCTGCTCGTCAACTACTTCGCCATGGACGCTCCCGTCGACCTCTGCCTCGACGAGCAGTTCGCCCTCTATCAGCCGCCCACCTGGACCGACGCCAAGGCCGACGCCTGGTACGGCTGCTTCGCCAAGAACCGCAAGGCGTCCGGCAAGTGGGGCATGCAGGTCGTCGACGAGCGCACCGGCCAGGGCCTCACCGGCAGCCAGCAGACCTACGTCTGGGGCTGGAGCGACCAGCTGCGTCCCGGCGAGATCGTTTACCTCGTCGAATACCTCCCGCCCACCACCCGGTGGGACCTCAGCGACGTCGCCCCGAGCGCCTTGCAAGTCCAGGCGCTCGTCGGCGGCCTGTGGCAGAGCCGCGGCACCTTCCCGGTCGCCGGCCGGCCGAAGCTGCAACAGCGCGTCCCCACCGGCGCGCAGGGCGTCGGCTCGTACACCACCTTCGCCGAGCTCACCTTGCACCCCGGCGACCCGGCCGGCGTCGAGCTCGAGGACGGCACGATCGTCGCCCACGACCCCGACAGCGACGCGTGGCTCGTCCGCTGAACTTCTGAACATGTCCCTTTGAACATGCCCCGAAGCGCTAGTCATCCGCCCGCCCCGCGAGCGCCGGCCTTCCCCCCGACGCCGGCGCGAATTCGGGCGCCTCACGAACATTGTTTATTCGGCCTCCTCCTGCATCCCAGGATTTCTGACATTCGAACATTTCATTAAAAACAACAAATTCAAACCACAAATCCGCTAGCCTCGAGACATGGCTACCTCGACGCGCGCACCCTCCATCCTCGCCGGCCTCTCGTCGCCGCTCGCGCTCGCCCTGCTTCTCGCCTGCGGCCCGCAGCCGGCCACGACCACCGACGGCACGACGAACGACGGCACCACCACCGCGACCACCACCGGCGCACCCGTCACGACCAGCGGCGAGCCCGGCACCTCCTCCACCGCGTCGACGACCAGCCCTACCACCGCCGACGACCCGACCACCGACGCAGCGTCCACCGGCGCCGGCTTCATCGTCTCCCCCGACGGCGGCACCTGCACCCATGGCGTCCGACAGTCCCGCTGCTACCAGTGCGACATCTGGTCCCAGGACTGCCCCGGCGCCAGCAAGTGCAGCGCGTACGACTCCGATCACGACGGCACGTGGGACGCCCACAAGTGCGCCCCGCTGTTCCCCGATCCCGCAGCCCCCGGCGAGCCGTGCACCGTCGAGGGCAGCCCGACCAGCGGCATCGACGACTGCGACCTCGACTCGATGTGCTTCCTCGTCGACCCCGACACCCTCGTCGGCACCTGCGTGCGCACCTGCGACGGCTCGCCGGAGGCGCCCGAGTGCCCCGCGGGCGACGCCTGCCACGTCAGCCACGACGGCGACCTCTCCCTCTGCCTGCCGAAGTGCGATCCGCTGCTCGCGGACTGTCCCATGGGCCAGGTCTGCATCCCCACCTCGTACCAGGACTTCGCCTGCACGCCCGACCTCTCGGGCGCCGCGGGCCAGGCGTTCGATCCCTGTCTCGACGAGGCCGCCTGCGACCCCGGCCTCGCCTGCGTCGACGCCGAGCTCGCCGCCGAGTGCGACCCGCAGCAGTCCGGGCGCTGCTGCCTCCCGTTCTGCGACCCGGGCCAGCCCCCCGCGTGCCCCGGCGCTGGCCAGCAGTGCCTCCCCTTCGTTCACCCCGGCGCCGACGAGCCCGTCCCCGGCGGCCCCGGCCTGTGCGCCCTCCCGCCGTGATCCTGCGCCCTTCGTGCATGTCCGAACGCACATGTCCCATCCGACATGCTCGTTCAAACATGCCTTATCAGACAGCCTGCTACCCGACCATCAGGCGCCCCTCGGGGAACGTCACCCGCCCGGCCTTCTGGGCCCCGAGGGCCAGCGCCAGCGACGTCGGGCCGACGCGGCCGATGAACATCAGCGTGATCAGGACCCACTTGCCGATCGCGTGCAGGTCGTCGGTGATCCCGAGCGACAGGCCGACGGTCGCGACCGCGCTGACCACCTCGAACACCACGTGGGAGAACGGCAGGTTGTGGGTCGCCAGCATGATCACCACCGAGATCGCGGTGATGAGGCCGGCGACGGTGACGATGGTCGCCGCGCGGTACACGATCTCGTTGGGGATCGCCCGCCGCATCAGCACCGCGCGCGGTTGGTTGTAGAGCATGGCCGGGAGCGCCGCCGCCAGCACCGCCAGGGTCGTCACCTTGATCCCGCCGCCGGTCCCGCCCGGGGCCGCGCCGATGAACATCCACACCATCATCACCGCGATCGTCGCCTGCTCGACGCCGGTGAAGTCGACCGTGTTGAACCCGCCGGAGCGCAGCGTGATCGACTGGAAGGCCGCGTTCATCCACTTGTCGAACGTCGACATCCCGGCCAGCGTCGCGTCCCACTCGAGCAGCGCGTACAGCAGCGTCCCGAGCACGATCAGCGCCAGCGTCATCCACAGCACCACCCGCGTCTGCAGCGAGAACCGGCGGTGGACCCCGCGCGCGCGCAGCCACAGCGCCGCCAGCACCGAGAAGCCGACGCTGCCGACCACCACCAGCGCCATGATCGTGCCGAGCACCACCGGGTCCTCCTGCTGCGAGATCAGCGAGTCGGGCCACAGCGAGAAGCCGGCGTGGCAGAACGCCCCGACCGCGTGGAACACCCCGAACCAGGTCGCGTCGAGCAGCGGCATCCCGTGCTGCGAGAACCGCAGCGCCAGGATCCCGGCCCCCAGCGCCTCGAGCGCCAGCGTCGCCACGACGATGAAGCTCGCCAGCTTGTAGGCCGCCCCCGGGCTCTGGATGTCGAGGATCTCCTCCAGCGCCTGCTCGCTGCGCAGCGCCAGGCGGCCGCCGAGGAGGATGGTCGCGAACGTCGACAGCACCATGATCCCGAGGCCGCCGAGCTGGATCAGGATCAGGATCACGCCCTGGCCGAACGGCGAGAACGTGGTCGCGGTGTCGAGCACCGCCAGGCCGGTGATGCAGGCCGCGCTGGTCGCGGTGAACAGCGCGTCGAGGAACGACAGCGGCTCGCCGCGGGCCGACGCCGGGAAGCTCAACACCAGCGCGCCCGTCGCCGCCATCGTGCCGAACGTCGACAGCAGCAGCAGCGCCGGGCGGTGCAGGAAGCTCTGCACGAGGTCGTCGAACAGCGGCCCGCGGGCCAGCACGAACGCGAACACCACGATCTGGTACAGCGACAGCGCCACCAGCCCGGCGTTCAGCGCCGACGTGCCCCACGGCACCCCCAGCAGCAGCAGCGCCAGCCAGATCAGGTGACGCGGCTTCTGCCGCAGCACCGCCAGCATGAACGGCCCGGTCAGCACCACCACCCCGAGCCCGAGCAGCAGGCACGTCAGGTCGGCCACCCGCGAGTTTGCGATCTCGAAGCCGACGATCGACAGGTTGGCGATCAGCGACACCGCGAGGATGTGCCGCGCCGCCGCCCCGTAGCGCTGGACCCACACGAAGTCCGGCGTCACCTTCTGCTCTTGTCGGCGCGCTCGATGGCCGCGCGCGTCGGCGACGAAGAACTCGTTGGCGACGTGGACGCCGCTCCACAGCATGACCGCCCCGGCGACCGGGAAGTCGTGGATCATCGCCGGCAGGAACGCGCCGACGTTGAGCGACAGCAGGATGAGCGAACCCCAGGACGCCCATCGCCGACCTTGCAGCGCTGCAAGGGAGAACAGCCCCGACAGCGCGACCAGCACCGCGGCGTAGATCGTCCCGAGCAAGGTCACCTGACTCGAGCCCCCGAAGTGACCGAGCGGCGAGTCGGTCACGATCATGCCGAGCACCCCGACGGCCGCGAGACCGACGAGTCGAGCGGCCTGCAGGCGGCGGGTCGGGCGCGGGACCGGCGTCGACGACATGGGGGCGACCGGCCTGCGACCATACCACGACCGTGCGCACCGCCACCGGGGCGCCGGATGCGGGCGCGGGACCGCCGCGGGTCCGCCGCGTCCTGGGTTATTCTTGCGGTCGCATGAGCGCCGCCGGCTTCGCCGACCACATCCGCGATCTGAGCATCGTCCTCAGCACCGCCGCCGTCACGAGCCTGATCTCGCAGCGCCTCAAGCAGCCGCCGGTGCTCGGTTACCTGCTCGCCGGCATCCTGCTCGGCCCGCACGTGCCCGGATCGTGCTCGGCGGCGAGGCGAGCACGGAGCTCACCCACAGCCTGTCCGAGCTCGGCGTCATCTTGCTGATGTTCACCATCGGCCTCGAGTTCAACCTGCGCAAGATCGCCCGGATCGGCCCCGTCGCCGGCTTCACCGCGGTCGTCGAGGTCGGGCTCATGCTCTCGCTCGGCTTCGTCGCCGCGCGGGTGCTCGGCTTCAGCCCGATCGAGTCGCTGTTCGTCGGCGCCTGCGTCGGCATCTCCTCGACCATGCTGGTCGCCAAGGCCTTCGAGGAGCAGAAGCTGAAGGGCGGCTTCGCCGAGGTCGTGTTCGGCGTCCTCGTGTTCGAGGACATCATCGCCATCCTCCTGCTCGCCGTGCTCACCGCCGTGTCCTCCGGCGAGGGCCTGACCACCGGCGAGTTCGCGCTCGAGATCGGCAAGCTGCTCGGCTTCCTGCTCGCCCTGCTGGCCATCGGCCTGCTCGTCGTGCCGCGCTTCATCCGCGGCGTCGTCCGCGTCAGCCGCAGCGAGACCACCCTGATCGCCGGCATCGCGGTGTGCTTCACCATGGCCACCCTCGCCACCGAGGCCGGCTACTCGGTCGCGCTCGGAGCCTTCCTCGCCGGCATGCTGGTGTCGGAGTCGGGCGAGGGCGGCAAGGTCGAGCACCTCGTCCAGCCGTTGCGCGACATCTTCGCCGCCATCTTCTTTATCGCCGTCGGCCTCTCGATAAACCCGATGGACGTCGTCACCCACTGGCTGCCGGTGGTCGTGCTGACCGTCCTCGTCCTGGTCGGCAAGACCGTCGGCGTCGCCCTCGGCGCCTTCCTCACCGGCAACGGCGTCAAGCACTCCGTGCGCTCCGGCATGAGCCTGGCGCAGATCGGCGAGTTCTCGTTCATCATCGCCGGCCTCGGCATCGCCCGCGGCGCCACCGGCAGCTTCATCTATCCGGTCGCCGTCGCCGTCTCGCTGCTCACCTCGCTCACCACCCCGTGGATGGTCCGCAACTCCGAGCGGATCGCCGACGCCGTCGATCGCCGCCTGCCCGCGCGCCTGCAGACCTTCGTCACCTTCTACGAGGCGTGGATCGAGCAGCTCAAGACCGCCCGCGGCCCGATCTCCACCTGGCAGCGGATCCGTCGCACCATCATCCTGCTCGGCGTCGACGCGGTCCTGCTGATCGCCAGCCTCGCCGGCGCGCGCCTCGTCCGCGGGCGCGTGATCGAGGCGCTCGAGGGCCGCTTCACCCTGCCGCCCTGGCTGGTCGAGCCCGCGTTCACCGGCGCCACCCTGCTCGTCGCCGCGATCTTCTTCGTCGGCGTCATCCGCCAGAGCGTCAACCTCGCCAACATCCTCGCGCGCATCGTCATGCCCGAGCGCCCGAGCGACGGCACTTCGCGGCCCGACCTCGGCGCCGCCCCGCGCAACCTCATCATCGTCATCTTCCAGCTCGCGCTCGGCCTCGCCGTCGGCCTGCCGCTGGTCGCCATCACCCAGCCGTTCGTGCCCCCGGGGTCCACCTTCGCGGTGTTCGCCCTCATCATCATCGCCCTCGCGGTCAACGCCTGGCGCAGCATCAAGAACCTCCAGGGTCACGTCCGCGCCGGCGCCGAGCTCGTCGTCGAGATGCTCGGACGCCAGAGCCGCCGCGCCGCCGAGTCGCACCACGGCTCGCCCGCGGTGATCGAGCCCGAGCCCACCGTCGAGGAGATTCTGCCCGGCCTGCCCGGCATGACCGCGGTGCAGATCGTCGAGACCAGCGCCGGCCTCGGTCGCAGCATCTCGCAGCTCAACCTGCGCCTGCGCACCGGCGTCGCCATCCTCACCATCCACCGCCCCGACGGCACCGAGGTCCCGCAGCCGATCAGCCGCCACAAGCTCGCGCTCGGCGAGGTCGTCACCCTCGCCGGCTCGCGCGAGGCCGTCGACCACGCCAGCGAGATCCTGCAAAAGGGCCCGGCGGTCGACCCGAAGTTCCTCAGCTACGCCGGCTGACGCGGCCCGCGCCGGGCGCCCGCGCCGCCGAACGCCGACCTCTGCAAGAAAATCCCGAATCGAGGCAGCGCCTGGCTATCCTCGTGGAATGCCGGAGTGCGCGGTGTGACCGAGCCCGATCCCGTGGACGACCCGACCGTCGAGCTCGCGCAGCTGCGCCGACGCGTCGCCGAGCTGGAGGCCGAGCTCGCGGTGCTGCGGCCGTCCGAGGCCGAGCTGCGGGCCATGTTCCGGGCCATGACCGACGTCGTCCTGGTCATGAGCCGCGACGGCCGCTACCTGCGGATCGGCGACACCGCGCCCGACCTGCTCTACCGGCCCTCGTCCGACCTCATCGGCAAGCGCATGCACGACGTCATGCCGGGCGAGACCGCCGACTTCTTCCTCGCCCACATCCGCCAGGCGCTCGATCGCCAGCGCGTCGTCAGCATGGATTACAGCATGCCGCTCGAGCAGCGCGAGGTGTGGTTCTCCGCCAACATCTCGCCGCTGTCGGCCGACGCGGTCGTGCTCGTGTGCCGCGACGTCACCGAGCGCAA
The DNA here is from genome assembly GCF_026626665.1 of Nannocystis pusilla. Classification (GTDB taxonomy): domain Bacteria; phylum Myxococcota_A; class Polyangia; order Nannocystales; family Nannocystaceae; genus Nannocystis; species Nannocystis pusilla. The sequence goes on along the minus strand of NZ_JAPNKE010000002.1, from coordinate 1,154,232 downwards.
GCGCAACGAGCTGCTGCTGCAGGACAGCCTGCGCCAGCAAGAGCTGCTGCGCGCCCACGAGGCTGCGCTGCTCCAGCCTCGACCCCGCTGATCCCGATCAGCGACCAGGTCGTCGTCATGCCGCTGGTCGGCCGGCTCGACCGGAGCCGCGTCGAGCACGTGCTCCAGACCCTGCTCGACGGCGTGCAGCGGGTCCACGCGGCGGTCGTGATCCTCGACATCACCGGCGTGGCCGTCGTCGACGCCGCCGTCGCCGACGCGCTGGTCCGCACGGCCCGGGCCGTCGGCCTCCTGGGCGCGCGCGTGGTCCTGACCGGGATCCGCCCCGAGGTCGCCGCGACCCTGGCTGCGCTCGGGACCGACCTGATGGGGCTCGTGACCCGCGGCACCCTGCAGGACGGCATCCGCCACGCCCACACCGATCTGGTCGCCCCCCGCCCCCGGCCCTGACCTGTCCTCACGGACAGCAGCGTCCGCACGCGCAGGCCCGCGGGCTTGCGGCGATCCGTGATAGAACATCCGGCTGTATGGTGAGGCTTCCACGGCTCGGAATCGCCGGTGCGCTGATTTTGCTCGGCAGCGCCTGTTACGACGACAACAGCGCCCGGGACAGCGACCAGGCCGCGAGCAGCACCGGCGCCTCCGCCGGCACCGACGCCTCGACCGGTGACGCGCCGACCGGCACCGGCGGCGAGTCGGACAGCGACAGCGGCGACGCGCCCGACGCCTTCGTGCCGGCCGAGCCCGTGCTGCCGCGGCTCACCGCCACGCAGTACCGCAACGCCATCGAGCACCTGCTCGGCCCCGGCCTCCCCGGCCTGCCGCTCGAGCCCGACACCAACCCGTATCTCTTCTACAACATCGGCGCGACGAGCACTTTCATCTCCGAGCTCGGCGTGCAGCAGTACGAAGAGGCCGCCGACGCCCTGTCGCGGGCGGTGTTCACCGATCAAGCGCGGCGCGAGGCCCTGGTCGGCTGCGTCCCGCTCGCGCCCGGCGACGGCTGCGTGCAGAACTTCATCGGCAGCTTCGGCCGCCGCGCCTATCGCCGGCCGCTCACCCAGGACGAGCAGGCGCGCTGGACCGACGTCGCCACCCAACTTGCCGAGGGCGACGGATGGCGCGGCCTGCAGTTCGCGGTCGCCGGCATCCTGCAGTCGCCGCACTTCCTCTACCGCGTCGAGCTCGGCGAGCCCGACCCCGGCGACCCCACGCGGCTGCGCTTCACCGGCTGGGAGATGGCCACGCGCCTGTCCTTCCTGCTGTGGAACGGCCCGCCCGACGACCTGCTGCTCGACGCCGCCGACCGCGGCGACCTCTACACCGACGCCGGCCTGAACGCCGAGGCCGAGCGCCTGCTGGACGACCCGCGCGCCCGCGTCGCCCTGCAGGAGTTCTTCGCCCAGTACCTCGACCTCGCGCGCCTCGACCACGTCAGCCGCGATCCTGCGCGCTGGCCGATGTTCAGCCCGACCATGACCGCCTCGATGCGCACCGAGGTGCAGCTATTGGTCGACGACCTGATCCACCGCAACGACGGCGACATCCGCCAGCTGTTCAGCACCCGCCGCACCTTCGTCAACGCCGAGCTGGCCGCGCTCTACGACGTCGCCGCCGAGGGCGCCTCGCCGATCACCTTCGTCCCGGTCGAGCTGCCCGAGGACGGCCCGCGCGCCGGCATCCTCACTCTCGGCGCCTTCCTCACCATGAACGCGCACGAGACCATCACCTCGCCGACCAACCGCGGCAAGTACGTGCGCGAGCGCGTCCTCTGCCAGGTCATCCCGCCGCCGCCCGGCGACGTCGACACCGACCTCGGCGACGACGAGAACATGGACGCCCAGACCGTGCGCGAGAAGCTCGAGCAGCACCAGAGCGACCCGGTGTGCGCCGGCTGCCACTCGATCATCGACCCGCCCGGCTTCCTGTTCGAGCACTTCGACTCGGTCGGCGGCTACCGCACGCTCGACAACGGCTACCCCGTCGACGCCAGCGGCAACCTCGACGGCATGCCGCTGGACGGCGCGCGCGACCTCGCCGAGGCGCTCAAGACCGACCCGCGCGTCGGTCGCTGCATCGTCAACCAGCTGTACCGCCACGCCACCGGCCGCCTGCCGCAGCCGTCCGAGAACCCCGCGCTCGAGGCGCTCGAGCAGCGCTTCATCAAGGCCGACCACCGCTTCAAGCAGCTGCTGCTCGACCTCGTCGTCAGCGAGGCGTTCCGCACCGTGGCCGAGGAGACCGACGCATGAGCTTCCTGATCCGCAAACCGCCCATCTCGCGCCGCACGCTCCTGCGCGGGGGCATCGGCGGCGCCGCCGTGGCCCTCGCCTTGCCGCCGCTCGAGGCGATGTTCGCCGAGGAGGCCCGCGCCGCCGATCCGAGCAGCGACCCGATCTTCGGCCTGTTCTACTGGGCCAACGGCGTCCCCTGGCACGCCGGGCACGGCCCCGATCAGGGCGCCAACAGCCCCGGCGGCGACGTCTGGACCCCGCCGACGGTCGGCGCCGACTTCACGCCCTCGCCGCTGCTCACCCCGCTCGCCGCCCACAAGGTCAGCGTCGCCACCGGCCTGGAGCCCAAGACCGAGGTCCCGCAGCCCGACAACGGCCAGAGCGACGGCCACATGCGCGGCTTCATGGTGGCGATGACGGGCGACCGGATCCGCCCCGAGGGCTTCGACCACCCCTCGCACACCCTCACCTGTCTGCGGCCGACGCTCGACCAGTACGTCGCTGGCCACGAGCAGTTCTACGGCAACTCGCCGTCGCGGTTCCGTTCGCTGTGCCTCGGCGTCAGCGAGGCCCGCTTCCACGACTACGGCCACTGGAACGCCATCTCGTTCACCGGCCCCGACTCGCCGGTGGCGGCGATCCACAGCCCCGCGCAGCTCTACTCGATGCTGTTCGACGTGCCGGCCGACCTGATGGCGCTGACCCGCCGGGTCACCCTCATCGACGCCGTCATGGCCGACGCCGAGGGCCTGCGCGGCCGCCTCGGCGGCACCGACAAGCAGCGGCTCGAGGCCCACCTCGACCACCTGCGCGAGGTCCAGCGCCGCCTCGACCTGTCCTCGGGGACATGCGACGTCATCCCCGCCGCCCCCGGCGACTCGGCCGACGTCGTCGCCCGCACCGACATCATGGCCGGGCTCTTGGCCGCCGCGCTCAACTGCGGCCTCACCCGCGTGTTCTCGTTCATGCTGAGCTCGCCGGCGACCACCCACGTGTTCAACAACCTGGGCGTGCCGAACGGGATGCACCAGGTCTGCCACGACGGCCAGTGGGAGTACGTCCGCAGCATCACCGAGTACCAGATGCTGGCGTTCGCCCGCCTGCTCGACCACCTCGCCGCCGCCGTCGACCCGATGGGCGTCAGCGTCCTCGACCGCGCCTGCGTCTACGGCGTGTCCGAGTACGGCGAGGGCTACAAGCACAGCACCGCCGAGATGCCGGTGGTCCTGGCCGGCGGCGCCGGCGGCAAGCTGGTCCGCGGCTACCACTACCGCGAGCCGGGCGGCAACCTGTGCAAGGTCCACGTCACCATCCTGCGCGCCCTCGGCATCGACACCCCGAGCTACGGCTTCAACGGCGGCGAGACCACCGAGCACCTCACCGGCATCCTGGCCTGAGCGCCATGCCCCGAAGGACCTGTCCCTTGCACCCTGGCGTTCGGATCATGTCCCGGGGGACATGGCTCCTGCTCGCGCTCGCGGCCTGCGCCGACGGCGGCCGCGACGACGGGTCCGGCACCGCTTCGACCGAGCCCGCCGCGACCGGCACCGACGCGAGCGGCCCTACCTCGACCGGGCCCGACACCGGCGACGACCCGCCGACCTCCACCACCGACGCGAGCAGCAGCAGCGGCGCCAGCGGCGTCGACGACCCGCCGCTCGTGTGCGACCCACTGACCACCTGCGGCGTGCAGTGCGTCGACCTCATGACCGACCCGGCCAATTGCGGCCAGTGCGGCATCAGCTGCGTGATCCCGCGGGCCACCGCGGCGTGCAGCGTCGGCCAGTGCGCCCTCGGCGAGTGCGACGACGGCTGGTTCGACTGCGACGAGGACCCGAACAACGGCTGCGAGCAGGCGCTCGCGCCCGGCCAGATGTGCGGCCTCGTCTGCAAGCCCGACAAGGCCGAGGCCTGCAACCTGTTCGACGACAACTGCGACGGCCAGTGCGACGAGGGCGCCCTGCCCGGCTGCCGCGTCGGCGTCCACCGCAGCTCGAGCCCGACGCTCGGCCACTTCTACACGACCGACGCCGCCGAGGCGATGTCCGGCGATTTCACGCCCGAGTCGCTCAACTTCTATTATTTGTACTCGGCCGCCGGCGCCGGCGTGGTGCCGTTCTACCGCTGCCTCAAGCCCAACGGCCGCCGCTTCTACACCACCAGCGGCACCTGCGAGAACGCGGCCACCCTCGAGGGCCCGCTCGGCCACATCGCCACCGACCCGCAGTGCGGCGCGGTCCCGCTGTTCCGCCTCTACGGCGCGGGCGACCACTTCTATACGACCAGCGAGGCCGAGCGGGACGGCGCGGTGGCGATGTACGGCTATCAATACGAGGCGGTCGCCGGCTACGTGTGGGCCGGCCCGTGAGCGCCCACGCGGCCGCCTGAGCGCGCCGGCGCGGGCCCTCGGCGCCCCCGCCCCTCGCGGCCAGGGGGCCCCGCCGTCGCGTCCTCGCGGCCGTCGGCTCGCAACGCCCCCTCGCGCCCCCGGACCGCGCTCGCGCGCCGCTGGGCCCGCTCGGACGCGCGCGGCCTGCCCTCGTCGCGCGACGCCATCGGACCGGGCCTGAGCCCCGCCGGCACCCAACCCAGGGGCTGCGCCGTCGGCCGTCCACCCCCTCCAACCCTCAACGTTCGTCGCGATTGCAGCATTCGCCGAATGGCACTCGTGGTCCTGACAGTGCCATACGCTGATTGTCCATTGTTCTGCCTCGGCGAACACCGCGCATTTCGGTGAGGCCGGCGCCTCGCACGGGCGGTATATTTTGCGCCGAGGCCCCGCGGCGCCCGTATGCCTGCAGCGGTGATTTCCATTGCGCCAGCCGGGCTCGTCTGTCAATTACTGGAGCTTGGATGATTCGCCGGTGCGGCCGCTCGCGAGCGCGGCGGCCGACACCGACGATTGCGGTGGGCTGACGATGGACGACGACAGGGCGCACTTCGAGTACCGAACACCGGTTATTCAGCTGTGGGGTCGACTCGTCGTCCCGCTGCAGGGCGACATCACCGACGAGGTCGCGGCGGCGCTCGTGGACGACGTGCTGCAGCGGATCCGCGACAGCTCGGCCGCCGGCCTCGTCCTCGACGTCACCGGCATGTGGACGATCGACAGCCACCTCTGCCACGTCATCGCCGGCCTGGCCGCCGCCGCCCACCTGATGGGCACGCCCACCGTCCTGTGCGGGATGAGCGGGGCGATCGCCATCACTCTTCAGACCATGGGCATCGATTTCCGCCAGCTCACACCGCGCTGACCCTCGAGGACGCGCTCGAACGCCTCGGCGTCGAGGCGTGCATTCGCGATATCGACCTCGAGGCCCAGGGCCCCCGTTACCGGATAGAGGAGACCTGACTGATGGATACGCACCCCCACCGCCCCCCGAGACACAATCCGTTGAAGTATGCGGCCTCGAATACCGCTGGGACCTGGCCCGCGGCAGCTTCACCATCGGCGGCGTCGCCGGCGTCGCCTTCTTCCGTGATTCGTCGCTGGCGCGGCTCCTCGTCGGATTTTTGACCACCCTCGGACCGCATCGATTCGCACTGATGCTGCTCGCCGAGGGCCAGCGCAGCATCGACGAGGACTGGGACATCATCGCCGCCCGCCCCAGCTTCGAGGCCGGCTTCGACGAGCTCGCCAAGTACGCATATACGGCGGGGTGGGGGCGCTGGGAGCTGGTCACGATCGACCGCGAGGCCCGGCGCGGCGTCTTCCGCGTCCACAACGGCTGGGAGGGCGCGGTCCAGCGGGCCACCGCGCTCAACTGGGGCGTCGGCCTGGTCGCCGGCAAGTTCACCGGCTTTTGCCAGCAGCTGTTCGGCTGCAACTGCTGGCCGCGGCAGACCCGGTTCATCGCCGACGGCGACGCCTGGGACGAGATCGTCGTCGAGCCCTCGCAGCGCACCGTCGCCGACGAGCTGGGCGCGCTGGCCGACGCCGGCCTGGCGACCCACGCCGACCTGCAGCGCCTGCTCGCCGACCTCAAGCTCAGCGCGGCGACGCGCGAGCGGGCCCTGACCGAGCGCGACCGCATGGTCGAGGAGCTGCAGGACAAGCTGCACATCATCGCCGAGCAGCGGGTCGCCATCGCCGCCCTCTCGACCCCGATCGTCCAACTATGGGACGAGGTGCTGGCCGTCCCGATCGTCGGGGCCATCGACGCCGAGCGGACCAGCCGATTGATGGAGAAGCTGCTCGCCAGCATCATCGACAGCAAGTCGCGCTTCGCCATCCTCGACGTCACCGGCGTCGAGACCATCGACGCCGCCACCGCCGACAACTTCGTCCGCATCATCCGCGCCGTCCAGCTCCTCGGCGCCCACGGCGTGCTGTCCGGCATCGTCCCCGCGGTCGCGCAGACGCTCGTCGACCTCGGCGTCGACCTGTCCGGCGTCCGCACCTTCGCCAACCTCCGCGAGGCCCTCAAGGCCTGCCTCGCCGAGCCCGGAGGGCCCGCCGCCATGCTTGACCTGCACCGCCGCTTCTTCGACCTCAGCACCGAGCTGCTCTGCACCGCCGACAGCGGCAGCGGCCACTTCGTCGACCTCAGCCCCGGGTGGGAGGACGTCCTCGGCTGGACCCTCGACGAGCTGCGCAGCGCGCCGTTCATGGACTTCGTCGACCCCGCGGATCGCGACTCCACCCTCGCCGCCACCGCGCGCCTCGCCGGCGGCAGCGACATCGTCCGCTTCGAGAACCGCTACCGGCGAAAGGACGGCTCGTACGTCCCGCTCGCGTGGGCCTCGACTGCGCCGCAGGCCCCGGGCGACCCCATCTGCGCCGTCGCTCGCCTCATCGCCACGCCCGACGCCGCCGACGCCGCCGACCTCCGGCTCGGCGAGATCCGCCGTGAAGCGCTCACCGCCGCGGTCTCGACCCCGATCATTCAGGTGTGGGACGACATCGTCACCATGCCGGTGGTCGGCCTCGTCGACAGCGTGCGCGCGGCCGACATGAAGTCGGCCCTGCTCGCCGCGGTGGCGCGCACCGGGGCGAAGTTCGCCATCGTCGACCTCACCGGCGTCGACGTCGTCGACACCGCCACCGCCGATCACCTGCTCCGGGTCATGCGCGCGGTCCAGCTGCTCGGGGCCCGCTGCGTGATCACCGGGATCCAGCCGTCGGTCGCGCAGATCATCGTCGGCCTCGGCCTCGGCCTGCCCGGCGTCGTCACCCTCCGCAGCTTGCGTGAGGGGCTGCGCTTCTGCCTGCGCGACCTCGGCTACGCGGTCCGGCGCGAGCAGGCCACCCCGTAGGCGCCTCTCCCTTCACGCCGCGCCGGCGCCGACCCGCGCCGCCGGCGGGCCGGGTCTGCGTGTCGGACCCACTCGCCGGCGGTGTGGTGAATATCATCGCCACGCATTGCCGCGCTTCCGCCGTCCGCTAGGTTTTTCCCCGCAAGGGAGACGACGCGGATGTCCACGAAATTGTCCTTGGGCCTATTCATAACAGTGGCGATTGCCGCGCTCGCGTTCGACGATTGCATCTTCATCAACTTCGGCGACGAGGACGACGACGACCGCGAGGAGCAGCGCCAGCAGGCCCTCCCCACCTCCGCGCCGACGCCGGGACCGCGTGACGTCCACGCGCGCGCCACCGCTCGCCGCCGAAGCGGACGCCGGATCGGGTATCGTGCTCGCGTGCGCCGCGAGCCCCCGATCCGCCGAGCCTGGCCGCCCGCGCTCGCCCTCGCCGCGGCCACCGCCTGCACGCCGCCGCACGACGCCTCGCCGACGGGCTGCCCCGCGCCGCTCGCCGAGTTCGTGGACGTCGCCGCGACCGAGCAGCACCTGCTCGCCCTCGCCGACCTCGCGCGCGCTCACGCGGACACCCGCGCCGCCGGCAGCGACGGCTTCTCGGCCGCCGCCGATTACGTCGCCGCCCAGCTCACTGCCGCCGGCCTGAGCGTCCGCCGCGAGCCGTTCACCTTCGACGACTTCGTCCTCCTGACCCCTCCGCGCCTGCTCCGGCCCGACGTCGCCGCCCCCGAGTACGTCGCCGGCGTCGACTTCCGCGTCGCCGCCTTCTCGGCCAGCGGCGACGTGGCCGGACCCGTGATCGCGGTCGACCTGTCCCTCGGGCCAGGCAACGAATCGACCAGCGGCTGCCAGCCCGAGGACTTCGCCGGCTTCTTCCCCAGCAGCATCGCCCTGCTGCAGCGCGGCGGCTGCACCCACCAGCAGAAGGTCGCCAACGCCGTCGCGGCCGGCGCCGCCGCGGTCGTCTACTTCAACCAGGGCGACATCCCCGAGCGCCTGCCCCTGTTCACCCCGCGCCTCGCCCTCCGCACCACGATCCCCGTGGTCGCCCTGCCGTACGCGCTCGGCGAGTCGCTCGCGCAGCAGAGCGACCTGCAGCTGCGTGTCGTCGTCGCCGCCGAGGCCGTCGTGCGCGAGACCGTGAACGTGATCGCCGAGACCGCGCCGACCGCCAGCGGCCGCGTCGTCATGCTCGGCGCGCACCTCGACTCGGTGCCCGCCGGCCCGGGCGTCAACGACAACGGCTCCGGCGTCGCCGCGCTGCTCGCCATCGCCGGCGCCCTGCCGCGCTGTGACCTCCGGCATCAGGTCCGCTTCGCCTTCTGGGGCGCCGAGGAGCTCGGCTTGCTCGGCTCGACCTTCCACGTCGAGGCGCTGCCGGCGGGCGAGCGCTCCGCGATCGCGCTCTACCTCAACCTCGACATGATCGCCTCGCCCAACCCGGTCCGCTTCATCTACGACGGCGACGGCTCGGCGTGGCAGAAGGCCGGTCCCGCCGGCTCGGCCGCGATCGAGATCGCCTTCACCGACTACTTCGCCGCCCTCGACGTGCCCACCCGCGAGACCCCGTTCGACGGCCGCTCCGATTATTGGGCCTTCATCCGCCACGACATCCCCGCCGGCGGCCTGTTCACCGGCGCCGAGGCCCGCAAGAGCGCCCACGAGGCCCAGCTGTTCGGCGGCGAGGCCGAGGTCGCCTACGACCCCTGCTACCACGCGCCCTGCGACGACCGCGACAACTACAGCCGCGACGCGCTGATCGAGAACACCCGCGCCACCGCGCACGTGCTCGCGACTTTCGCCATGAACGACCCCCCGCTGCCCGACGAGCCGCCGCCCGTCGCCCCGCGCGCGGCCGTCGACCTCCACCCTCCCGAGCACTGCGACGCCAGCCGCTGATCGGCCGGGCTGAGCCGCCGACCTTCGATCCCGCCCGGCCGTCGCGCCAGTCGACGCACCGTCGCCGCGCCCGCCAGACCACGCCCGCACTCGCGTGCGTCGAAGTCGACCTCGCAAGCGCGGCCGTCGACGCGTGCGCGCGGACGATCGCCCGCGCGCAGCCTCGCGACAACGTCCGCAGCGGCGCCCCCTCCGCAGCGTCCGCGAGGATCGCCGGCGAAGCCCCCGCGTGCGCCGTTCCACACCGGCGGCGAGTGCGACCGCCGCGGGTGCTACGTTGCATCCGGAATGCGCGAGCCTGCCGCTCTCCTCCCCGATGTCGCGTGCCGGATCGCCGACGCGCTCGCCGGCCTCGGCGCCCTCGACGCCGTCGTCGCCGTTCCGCCGCACGCGGACGTCGTCGTCGCCACCGGCACCGCCGCCGGCCTCCTCGCCCACGCCTCCGACGACCCCCGGCGTCACATCCTCGCGCGCTGCCTCGCCGGCGTCGTCGTCGACGAGGAGGTCCAGCGCGTCGGCGACGGCGGCCTCGTCGCTCGCGTCCGCGCGCGCGGTGCCGGTGCGCGACGCCGACGGGGCCGTCCTCGCCGCCGTCGCGGTGTTCGCCGAGGTCACCGCCGAGCAGCGCCGCCTCGTCGCCGCCGAGCTGCTCGACGACGCCGGCCGCGTCCTCCTCGAGTCGCTCGAGCTGGCCCGCGTCGCCCAGCTCGGCGCCGAGCTGCTGGTCCCGCGCCTCGGCGACGTCCGCCTCGTCTCGCTGCTCGCCGACGAGGACGAGCTGCGCCTGCTCGGCCTGGCCCACGCCGACCCGACCGCGCTCGCGCCCGAGCGGCCGCTGCACGATCGCTTCCCCCTCCAGGACCTCGCCTGGGATGTCCTTCAGGACAGCCGCGCTCGCCTCGTCGCCGACCTCGGCCCCCTCGATCCTCCGCAGCGCGCCCTCGGCCTGCGCGCCGGCGTCCTCGCCCCGCTGATCGCCCGCGGCCGCGCGCTCGGGGTCGTCCGCCTGCTCGCCGCGCGCCGGCTCGACGACGACGACCTCGACCTCGTGCGCCGCGTCGCCGACCGCCTCGCCCTCGCCCTCGACAACGCCCGCGAGCACGCCGAGGCCCTGCGCGCCAGCCAGGCCCGCGAGGACGTGCTCACCGTCGTCTCGCACGACCTCCGCAACCCGCTCAGCGCCATCACTCTCGGCGCCACCGTCCTGGTCAAGAAGCTGCGCGACGCCGAGGAGAACGTCGCGGTCATCCAGCGCAGCGCCGCCCGCATCGAGCGCCTCACCGAGAACCTGCTCGACCTCGCCGGCGCCCAGGCCGGTCGCCCCACCGTGCTCGAGCGCGAGGTCGCCGACGCGCGCGAGATCCTCGAGGACGCGCTCGCCCTGCAGAAGCCGCTCGCCGACAAGAAGGGCGTGCGCCTGGTCGCCCGCCTGCGCATGGATCAGGCCCCGCTGTTCTGCGACCGCACCCGGATCGCCCAGGTGTTCGGCAACCTCCTCGACAACGCGATCAAGTTCAGCGCCTCCGGCCAGGAGGTCGTCGTCGAGGGCGACCTCGAGGGCGGCCAGGTCCGCTTCTCCGTCCGCGACCAGGGCCCCGGGATCGAGGAGGCCGACCTCCCGCACATCTTCGAGCCGTTCTGGTCGACCGTGCGCGGCGGCAAGAAGGGCCTCGGCCTCGGCCTCTCGATCGCCCGCAGCATCGTCGACGCCCACGACGGCCGCATGTCCGTCGCCAGCGACCACGCCGGCGCGGTGTTCACCTTCACCCTGCCGCTCGCCCACGGCGCAGGCGGCGAGGACGCGCCGGCCGACGAATCATGACATGCCCCAACAGACATGTCCTCGAGGACATATGAACAATCGCCTCAGCTCGGGTGCTCGCCGCCGAGCTCGAGCAAGACCACCCCCGCGACGACCAGGCCGATGCCGACCAGCTGCGCGCCGGTCAGCGTCTCGGCGAACGCGAACCGGCTGACCAGCGCCACCAGCACCACGCCGACGCCCGCCCACACCGCGTAGGCGATCCCCAGCGGGATCCCGCGGCCGAGCGCGAGCGCGAGCGCGACGAACGCCAGGACGTAGCCGCAGACCACGATCGGGTACGACCACCAGGTGGCCCGCTCGCCCGCGGTGAAGCGCAGGAACGACGTGGCGACCACCTCGAAGACGATCGCCGCCGACAGGAACAGGTACGCCACGACGACCTCCAGGGACGCCTCGCACCATACCACCGACCCGCGCCTCGGCCCCCGGAGCGCGCCACGCCCGGCCCTCGCCGCCGCAGCGAGCTCGGCCGCGACGCGCATGACGTCGGCGAAAGTTGCCGCGACCGCCCGTCCGCGCCGGCCCCGTCGATCCTCGCGCGATCCGTCCGCGACATGACATGTCCGCAAGGACATCTCGTCAATTGCGCCCGGCGCGCCGACGAGCCCGGCCGCCCGGGCGCCCGCGACGGCCCACCGCTCGCACGCCGCGCTGCGCCTCCGCCTCGCCCGCGGCATGACATGTCCGCAAGGACATCTGCTCGCTCGCCCGCCCGCAGCCGCGCCGCCCGCGACGGGCGCACGCGGCCGGGCTCGCTCGCCCGACCGACGATTCGCGCCGCGCGACACGCCGGTCGTCGGCCACGAATACGGATTCGCGGCGGGCATGACCGGGCTTTCGTCGTATCCCCTCGCCGCCAGCGCAGACCGCCGCGATTAGCATGCACGCAGCGATGCTCCATCACACCCCCCTGCTCGACACGATCGCCGCCGGCCTGGTCTTCGCGTTCGCGCTCGGCGCATTGGCGACGCGCCTCCGGATGTCGCCGCTCGTCGGCTACCTCGCCGCGGGCGTCGTCGTCGGCCCGCACACGCCGGGCATCGTCGCCGACTCGGCGCTGGCCAACGAGCTGTCGGAGATCGGCGTCATCTTGCTGATGTTCGGCGTCGGCTTGCACTTTTCGTTGCGCGACCTGCTCGACGTCAAGTCGATCGCGATCCCCGGCGCCGTCGCCCAGATCGCGCTCGCCACCGGCTTCGGCGCGGGCATGGGGTGGTTGCTCGACTGGCCGGCCAGCGCCGGCCTGATGTTCGGCCTGGCGCTGTCGGTCGCCAGCACCGTCGTGCTGCTGCGCGCGCTCGAGGAGCGGCGCCTGCTCGACAGCCCGCGCGGCAAGATCGCCATCGGCTGGCTCATCGTCGAGGACCTGGCGATGGTGCTGGCGCTCGTGCTCGTGCCCGCGATCGCCGGCGGCGGCGGCGGCGATCTATGGCTCTCGCTGGGCCTCACCCTCGTCAAGGTCGCCGGCTTCCTGGCCCTCATGCTCGTCGTCGGGCGGCGGGCGATCCCGTGGCTGCTCGAGCAGATCGCCGGCACCGGCTCGCGCGAGCTGTTCACCCTGTGCGTGCTGGCGATCGCCCTCGGCGTCGCCCTCGGCGCGGCGATCCTGTTCAACGTCTCGCTGGCGCTCGGCGCCTTCTTCGCCGGCATGCTGCTGACCGAGTCCGAGTTCAGCCACAAGGCCGCGAGCGACTCGCTGCCGCTGCGCGACGCCTTCGCGGTGCTGTTCTTCGTGTCCGTCGGCATGCTGTTCGACCCGGCGATCCTCGTCGACGAGCCGCTGCTCGTGCTCGCCACCTGCGCGATCATCATCATCGGCAAGTCGATCGCCGCCCTCGTGCTGGTGCTCGCGTTTCGTCACCCCCTGGCCACCGCCCTGACGATCTCGGTCAGCCTGGCGCAGATCGGCGAGTTCTCGTTCATCCTCGCCGGCCTCGGCGTCGAGCTCGACCTCATGCCGACCATGGCCCGCGACCTGATCCTCGCCGGCGCCATCCTCTCGATCCTGTGCAACCCGCTGCTGTTCGCCGCCCTCGACCGCTGGCAGCGCCGCCGCGAGCAGGCCGAGGCCGCCCAGCGGGCCGTGGTCGCCTCCGGCCCGCCGGCGCCCGAGGGCCCGTTCGTGCTGCTCATCGGCTTCGGCCGGGTCGGCAGCGCGATCGCCCAGATCTTGCGCGAGCGCGGCACGCCGCTGCTCGTGGTCGACACCGATCCGGAGCTCGTCGACCAGGCCCAGGCGCGCGGGATCCCGGCGATCTGCGGCAACGCGGCCAACCCTCGCGTCCTCTCCGAGACCGGGTTCGCCCAGGCTCGCCTGGCCCTGCTCGCCATCCCGCAGGCCCTCGAGGCCGGCGAGATCGTGGCCCGCCTGCGCGAGGCCAAGCCCGACATGACCATCATCGCCCGCGGCCACTCCGAGGCCGAGGTCGAGCACCTCCTGCGCCACGGGGCCGACGGCGCGGTGATGGCCGAACGCATCATGGCCCTGCGCATGGCCGAGATGGCCGCCCACTCGCTGGCCTACCACGACCGCACCGCCGCGGCCGCCGCGACCCCTGCGCAGCCCGACGCCGGCGCGGCGTAGCGCCGCCGCTCACCCCATCTCATAGGACATGCCCTTTCAGACATGTCACTGTAATGCCGCCGACCCGCCTCACCCCGGCGGCTCGAGCGGCGCGCAGGTCGACACCCCGGCCCCGACCACGCGGATCGGCGCGTTCGCGTGGACCGTCGTCAGCGCCTTGCCGCTGTTGTCGCTGTCGTCGTAGTCGAGCTTCGTCACCTTGCTGTAGTCGGCCTGCCCGTTCGGGTCGCCGAGGGTGAAGAAGTAGAAATCGCCGCCCCAGAACGCGAACGCGAACGCGTTCGTCAGCGGCAATTGTTGAACGGCAGCGTCTCGATCGCCTGCGCCGTCTGCTTGTCGAACTGGATCAGCTTCGCGTTCGGCACCCCGCCGAACGCGTAGAGCCGGCCGTCGCCGGTGCCCGTCAATTCGGCGCCGTTGTAGTTCGTCGGCCCGATCGTCGTCATCTGCATCGCCACCGGGTCGAACACCCCGAGCTTGCCCGCCCCGGGCCCCTCCGACCACAGCCCCGCCTCGCCGTTCCAGTGCTGGCCGTACAGCGCGTCGCACGGGTCGTCGGCGCTCGCCGACACGAACGCCATGCCGAAGTGGACCCACCCGTTGGCCCCGGGGACGTAGTTGGGGTCGACGCAGTTCTGCGGGTTGGTCACGTCGAGGCGGAACAGGTCGCCGACGTAATTGCTGGGACCCTGCGGGAGGGTCGTCTGGATCCACGCGAACCCGTCGCGGCCGACGCCCATCGAGAACGTCCCGTCGGTGGTCGGACAGCCGAGCGGACCGACCAGCGCGAAGCTGTTGCCGAGCGGATCGTAGGTCCACAGCTCGCGGTCGTCGGACAGCACGTAGATGAGGTCGAGCTTCGGCGCGCACGGGCACAGCGCGTCGTCGGGCCCGGTCGTCGTGCCCGGCCCGGTGTCCTCGCCGAGGTCGAACTTCGGGCCGCCGCCGCCCGTCGTCACCACGCCCTCCGACGTCGCCTCCGCGCCCGTCGTCGACCCCTTCGACGCGTCGCCCGTGCCGGTGGTCGTCTCGCCCGGGTCGCCGGGCAGCGTCAGGTCGGGCAGCGTCGTCGGGTACGTCCCCGCCGCGCCGGTCGCTTCCGCGCCGGACTCGTCGTTGCAGGCCAGCGCGAGCGCGACGAGCCACACGGGCGAGGTAGATCGCATGACGGCACGCTATCGCCCCCCGCGCGCCAGCGTCAAGGCCGTTCGGAGCCGGCGTGCGGCCGCGGCCGCGGCAGGCCGTCTGTCTCCGAGGACATGTCCAAAGAGACATCCACAGCAGCCCGCGGCCGTGGTAGGGTCGACCCATGCGTGCAGCCCTGCTCGCGCTGGCCTGCGGGATCGCCTGCACCTCCCGCGGCGCCGACGAGCGCGCGGCCACCCCCGCTCGCTCGGCCGCAGCTCCATCCGCGACCCTTCCGGCGCCCTCTCCTCTCGCAAGCGCGAGCGACCCGGTCGCCGCATGGTCATCACCGCCCGACTCGCCCGCGTCGTCGGCGACCTCGGCATCGTCCCCCCCGCGTCCACCGGGACGTCATTGTCGGCACCTCCCGCCGACCCCGCCGCTCCCTCCTCACGCGATACGCCCTCGCCGCTCCCGCGCGACCCTGCCGAATACTTCGCCCTCGCCACGCCGCTGCGCTGCGATCGCGCCGTGCGCTGCGGCGAGATCGGAGCCTCCGAGCGCGAGCGATGCCTGCGCGAGGAGCCGCGCAAGCGGGTCCTCCTCGGCGTCGAGCGCGGCCTGCAGGCTCGCCGCTATCGCTTCGCTCCTGCCCTCGCCGCCGAATGCCTGCGCCTCCTCGCCGAGGCCGCCTGCGCCGTCGATCACGACGTCATGCCGGACGGCTGCCTCGCCGGCGCCGTCCCGGCCGGCCTCGTGCCCGCGGTGCCGTCGGGCGGCAAGTGCGAGCGCTGGGAGGAGTGCATCGACGGTCACTGCAGCGGCCAGCTCGGCTGCCCCGGGGAGTGCCGCGCCCACACCCTCGCCGCGGGCGGTCCCTGCGACGACCGCACGCTGTGCGGCCCCGAACTCCACTGCGACCGCGACGTCTGCCGCCCGCGCGGGGACGTCGGCGCCGCGTGCAGCAACCACTGGCAGGCGTGTCGACCCGGCCTCGCATGCCAGGGCTACGTCGCGCCCAGCCGCGAGCCGCACGCCTCCCGCCGCGAGCAGCTCGGCGTGTGCGAGGCGAAGCGCGGCGCTGGTCGACCGTGTCGCCGCGTCTCGCTCGGCCACGACTGCGCCCCCGATCACTTCTGTGACTTCAGCGCCGCCGCGCCGACCTGTCGCGCCCGCCTGCCCGCCGGGGCCGCCTGCACCTGGCAGGACGCCTGCGCCGACGGCCTGCGCTGCGACGGCCTCCGCCTAGCGGCCCCCACGAGCAGCGCAGGCGAGCCCACCCTCGCCGCTGCGGGCGTGTGCCGACCCGTCGCCGACGTCGGAGCCACCTGCGATCCCGCGGCCGCCGAGACTCGCTGCCCGCTCGGCATGCGCTGCGCCGACGACGGCCGCTGCCTTCCCCGCGGCGACACCGGCGCGGCTTGCCGCGAGCGCAACGACTGCGGCCCCTATCACCATTGCGATCCCGCCGCGCACACCTGTCAGCCCGACCTCGGGTACGGCGAGCCCTGCCGTCCCGGGCCTGGCGGCGGCCCCGGCGACGCCGGCCCGTGCTTCCTCGGCACCTGCGATCCAGCCGCCCGCCGCTGCGTCGGCGCCTGCCCCCGCGGCAAATGACGCCCGCCTGCGGCATGCTGTGCGCGTGCAGCTCCGCCCGCTCGTCGTCCTCGCCGCCGCGCTCGCCTGCGGCCGGCAGCCTGCCCCGAAGGACACCTCGCCTGTCCCCGCGGACAGCCAAGTTCCACCTGCCCCGAAGGACACCTCCCATGTCCCTCCGGACACCAGCCCTGTCCCCAAGGACAGCCCAGTCCGCGAGCTGCCGCTCCGGGCCGGCGCCGACGTCCCGAGCGGCCCGCTCGTGGTCACCCACGCCGGCGTCGGCTCGCCGCTGAGCGACGCCGACGGGGCCGAGCGGGCGGCCGCGGCCGGCGCCGAAGTCCTGGCGTCCGGCGGCAGCGCCCTCGACGCGGCGATCGCCGCCGCGGTCGTGCTCGAGGACGACCCGCGCTACAACGCCGGCACCGGCGCCAACATCCGCCTCGACGGTAGCACGATCCAGCTCGACGCCTCGCTCATGACCGACGACGGCCGCTTCGCCGCGGTGGCGGCGATCGAGCGGGTCCGCAACCCGATCCGCGCTGCCCGCCTCGTGCTCGACTCGCCGCACGTGCTGCTGGTCGGCGAGGGCGCGACTCGCTTCGCCCACAAGCTCGGCCTGCCCGACGAGGTCCCGCGCTCGCCCCAGGCCGAGGCCAAGTACGCGGCCCGCATGAAGCGCCTGCGCGAGGTCATCGAGACGCCCGGCACGCAGGAGCCGGACTGGCGGATCTACTGGAACTACCCCGGCGAGATGCCGCCCGACATGGTCGCCTGGCGTCACGGCGGCGACACCGTCGGCGCGGTCGCCCGCACCGCCGACCACCGCTTCGCCGCCACCCTCTCGACCGGCGGCACCTCGGTCACCCTCTACGGCCGCGTCGGCGACGTGCCGATCTACGGCGCCGGCCTGTTCGCCGGCCCCGCGGGCGCGGTCGCCTGCACCGGTCAGGGCGAGGAGATCATCCGCCAGGTGCTGGCCCGCAGCGTCTACCAGGCGCTGGCCGCCGGCACCCCCGCGCGCGAGGCCGTGGCCCAGGCCGCGGCTGCGTTCGACCCGCGCTGGGACGTCGGCCTCATCGCCGTCGACCGCGACGGCTGGGGCGTCGCCGCCACCCAGCCGATGGCCCACGGCCATGTCCCTTGATGCCTGTCCTTCGGCGCATGTCCATGGGGGCATGTCTCACGGAGCATGCCCGATGGAGCATGCTCGATGGGCCATGCCCCCTCGGCCCGCGCCGCGCCCCGCGCCTGATCCCCCGCTGCTGGGCGCGCCGCGCCGTCAGGTCCCGGCGGCGCCGCAGCGGGCGCCGTAGCGCGGCAGCTCGCCGAAGGCCCCGTCGTCGAACTTGTCGACGACCGTGCCGCCGCCTGTCCCCTGGACCAGCTGCAGCCGGTGCACGTCGCCGACCCGGAACGCGCGGACGCGGGCGCCCTTGCCGTCGCGGCACGCGGGCAGGCCCATCTCCGGGCACGTGTGGGCGACGAACAGGTCGCGCTCGTCGTAGCTGCCGGCGAGCACCCGCTTCACCGCGTAGCGCATCACCACCACGACCTTGTTCTTGCCGCAGTGCGCGGCGCTCCGGGCCTCGACCAGCTCGGCCTCGACCTCGAGCTGGCGCGACGGCTCCGGCAGCGCCGACGGGTCGCCGCCGTCGACATCGTCGATCACCTCGTCGACGTCGGCCGCGGCCACCGCGGCGTCGGACTCCGGCGCGATCACGGCGGGTATCATGCCCGGGCTGGCCGAGGCCTCCAGCACCGGCACCGACATCCAACAGCCGGTCTGTCCCAGCAGACCGACGAGGGCGAGGCTCGCGACGGGGGCGCGGGTCACGGGACAATTCATAGCGCTTTCTCGCGGCGCGCACAGCCGAAGCCGAATGTCGGCGAGCGGCGACGAGGGCGCGGGCCGGCCCGGGGACCGTCGTCGGCGTCGCCGCGACGACGGGACGGCGAGGCCGCCGGAACGCCTCTCCTCGCACGAACAAGAGGGCGGCGCCGGGACCCGAGTCCCGAGCGCCGCCCTGTGGGGCCGACACTCACGTGCGATCGGCCGATCGCATGGAACGTGTTTCGCCGAGGTCAGCCGTCACCGCCCTCGGCGTGCGGCTCACGGGTTGAAAACGACCGTGAGCTCGGCGCTCTGCAGCGTGCCGGTGTCGCCGACGTAGTTGTCGCCCACGCAGACCTGCCAGTTGCCCGCGCCCATGCTGCCGGCGAACGCGGCGAGGTTCGGGCCGGGGCCCTTGCCCGGGTTCGGCTTGTAGTCGCACTTGAAGTCGTCCTTGCAGATGACCTGGTCGGTGCTGGCGAGGGTGCTGCCCATCGTCTCGGCGTCGGTGATCCCGGCGTCGCGGAAGAACAGCGGGAACGCGGCGTCCAGGTTCGACGAGTCGCCGATGTAGTTGCCGCCGTCGTCGGCGCCTTCGTTGGTGCCCGGGCTGAGCATCAACGTCACCACCTGGTTGGCCGGGTTGACGACCTTGATCCCCAGGTCGCCGACGAAGGTGTGAGTGACGCCGATCCGCAGCGTCACGTCCTTGACCATGCCGTTGCCGCCGCCGTTGACGACCAGCGTGGTGCACGCCATCGAGGCGATGGTGCCGTTGTAGGCGTTGTCCGGGATCGCCAGGCCGAGGGCGCCCTTGGTCACCTTCTCGTTGGGCTGCTCGAACTGGCAGGTCGAGCTGCAGCCGTCGCCGTTGGCGGCGTTGCCGTCCTCGCACTGCTCGACGCCGACGTTGAGGATGCCGTCGCCGCACTTGTTGGCCTCGCACATGGGGGTGCAGCCGTCGTTCGGGTTGGCGTTGCCGTCGTCGCACTCCTCGACGCCCGCTTGGGTGAAGCCGTCGCCGCAGGTCGCGGGCTTGCAGGCGTTGGTGCAGGCGTCGGTCGAGTCCATGTTGCCGTCGTCGCACTGCTCGCCGGCCTGCATGAAGCCGTCGCCGCAGGAGGCCAGCTTGCACACGTTGGTGCAGCCGTCCTGGTTGTTCACGTTGCCGTCGTCGCACTGCTCGACGCCGACCTGCACCTTGCCGTCGCCGCACGCGGCGGCCACGCAGAGCGACAGGCACGCCTTGTCGTCGCCGTTGCCGGCCCCGTCGTCGCACTGCTCGACGTTGTCCTGGATGAAGCCGTCGCCGCACTTGGCGTCCTTGCACTCGAGCGTGCAGGCGCCGGAGTTGCTGTTCATGGCCCCGAGGTCGCACTGCTCCGTCAGGCTGACCTGCTCGAACCCGTCGCCGCACTTCGGCGCCTGGCACAGGTCGGTGCAGCCGTCGTCCTGATCGCCGTTGAGGGCGTCGTCGCACTCCTCGCCGGGGTCGAGCTCGCCGTCGCCGCAGCCCTCGAGCATGCAGTCCGCGCTGCAGCCGTCGTCCGCCATCGTGTTGCCGTCGTCGCAGGTCTCGCCCGGGCCCTTGTCGCCGTCGCCGCAGACGTTGAGCACGCAGGTCTCGAGGCAGCTGTTGCCCGGGCCGTTGTCCTTGCCCGCGTCGCACTCCTCACCGCCGTCGGTCCACGCGAACCCGTCGCCGCAGATGTTGGCCTTGCACTCGGGGGTGCACATCGCGTTGTCGCCGTTGGCGACCCCGTCGTCGCACTCCTCCATGTTGACCGCCTGCGAGAAGCCGTCGCCGCAGGTGGCGCTGGTGCACGCGTTCGTACACTCGTCGGTGTCCTCCGCGTTGGCGTCGTCGCACTCCTCGTTCAGGTCGACGGCACCGTCGCCGCAGCTCGGCACGCTGCAGTCGTCCTTGCAGGTCTCGCCGCCATTGTCCGGACCCTCGTCACAGCCCTCGCCTGGTCCGACCTTGCCGTCACCGCACACGTTCTCCTTGCACTCCGAGGTGCAGGCCGCGTTGTCGCCGTTGTTGGCCCCGTTGTCGCACTCCTCGCCGGCGTCGACGTTGCTGTCGCCGCACACGGGCGCCGGCCCGGTGTCGGTGTCGGTGTCGGTGTCGGTGTCCGTGCTCGGCCCGGTCGTGGTCTCGGTCGTGCCCTCGGTGGTCGTCGTGCCGGTCGTCGGCACGGTCTCGGTCGGATTCGGCATGCTCGTCATCGAGCCGGTCGTATCCGTCCCTGAGGACGTGTCGGTGTCCGTCTCCGTCCCCGATTCGGTGGTCGTGACCGAGCCGCTCGGACACGCGCTCAAGAGCGCCACCGGGGCCGCGCTCAGGAAATAACCAAGGATCTGCCGCTTCGTACAAACGCTTACTCGCATGCGCGGACCATACCCTCGAGTTCGCCTCGTCAACCAGGGACATCCGCGGACAAAAACGTCCCCCATTGCGGCACAGGACCCGCGAGGCCGCCTTCCAGCAGGCGGTGTGCGAACCGCTGCGCACCCGAGGTCCCCCGATCTCGGCTTACGCCTGTGACAGGTCGAGGTGCCGCTCGGGTGCCCTCAAAGCAGGCACCGCGCCTGCCGAAGACTCCCGGCGCAATGCTCCGAGCACGCCGTTTTGCCGCCAGCCTGTGGGCCCCGAACCAGCCTCCCGGCGCCGGCTCGCGGCGACCACCACCACGACGGGCGATGCCATCGCAACCACGGCTTCGGCGAACCCGACGTCGATCGATGCCGGCACCCCACGGCTCCGACCGCCATCGCGGTCTCGGCCTCGCAGCCGACGACCACCACCGGTCCCGAACTGACGACCACGACAACCTCGGACCCCGCCACCGCCGACGCGACGACCTCGACCACCCGACGCCTGACCACCGGCCCCGGGGTGCGCGATCTCGGCGATCCCGACAGCCGCCTCGACGGCGATGGCGGCCCCTCACCGGCGAATGCGGATGCAACGACTCCTGTGTCAAAACAGGCGACGGCGAGCCGCTCGACGGACGATTCGACGACCGCAGCGACGGCCCGACAGGCGACAATGAAGACATCCAGCCCGCACCGCGCCAAGCCCACGGTGAAGACGAGCGGCCGCGTGAGCGCCCGAACGGCCCACGGCGGATCTTCGCCGCTGCGCGTCCCCGGCGGGCGCTACGAAGAATCGATGAGCGCGACGACGGCGGCGCGAGCGGCCTTTGCGTCCGCGCGAGCGCCGGTACGACGAACGGGCCCGGCGAGGGCGGCTCGTGTACCCTCCCGGGCGTGCGCTCGTGCAATCACGACACCGGCGGCGGCGGCAGCTCCGCGGTGTCGGGCGTCGATGGCATCCTCCACCTCACGGGCCACGAGAGGATCACCGACGAGCGCGGCAATGGTGGCAACGGCGGCGACCGCGGCCCGGACAACGACGATTCGAGCGCCGGCGAGAATGATGGCACCCGCGAGCCGTCGGCCCGCCTCGGGCGCCCCGCTCGCGTCGTGTTCGTCCATACCACCGACCGCTGCACCACCGGCCCCGGCGGAGCGGCCGGCACCCATCCGGACACCCACCCGGCTCCCGAAGGCGCGACCGGCCTCGCGGGGGCCAACCTGCACATCCATTGACGGACCACGACCCCGACGAACCCACCGACGCCGAGCTGCTGTTCGAGGACCTCGCCGCCGACCTGGTCAGCGAACGCTGCCACGAGCCGCTGCTGGCCCGCCTGTTCGCCGCCGAGGCCGGCGTGTGGCACGACCTCGACGCGCTGGCCGAGGACCTCCCGCTCGTGCGCGAGCGCCTCGACGAGCTCGACGCCCTGCCGATCCACGTGTCGTGGATCGATCTGCCGGCCTCGCTCCACGGCGACGGCTATTGCACGATCACCTTCTACTGCGAGCGCGGCCACCTCTACCGCCTGGCCCTGTACAACCGCGGCCTGTTCGCCCGCAAGCGCGGCGAGCCCGGCCCGCCGCCGCCGGGTCGCCTGCTCAACTGAGCCGCGCGGTCACTGCGGCATGATCATCACGTCGTTGATCGGCCGGATCGCCGCCCCCCGCCGGGTACGCGTACGACACGTTCAGCGTGTAGAAGTCGACCGACTCCGGCGAGCCCCAGCCCCACACCGTCACGCCGATCGGGCCCGAGCTCTTGATCTCGTGGCGGCCGTTCGAGCACTGGCCGACGTCCTCGAAGTTGCCGGTCACGAGGTCGACGCGGGTGTACTCGTGCTCGTCGTCGACCGCCGCCCAGCCGTCGAGCACGCCGGCGCAGCCGAGGGTCACGTCGGCGTAGGCGCCGTCCTGCTTGCGTCGCACCACCACCAGGCTGGTCTCCGAGTACGTCGGGTCGGTGAAGAACACGTAGCGGTCGAGGTACTGCTCGGAGGGGATCACGTTGACCCACTCGGGGTCGCCGCGGTTGTCGTGCAGCTGCCCGCCCGTCATGTAGCCCGCCAGGTAGAACGGGTGCTCGCTGTCCTGGCTGCGCACCGTGAACGGCCCGGCCGCCGTGAATTCGGCGACCTGTCCGAAAGACAAGGTGTCGGGCGCGCCCGCCGGCTTGGCCGGCTGCCACGACAGCGTGGTCCCGTCGACCGTGCCGACCAGGCGCCACGGCGGCGTCTCCTCCTGCCCCATCGCCAGCCGGTTCTTGTAGCGGACCGCCACGTACGCGCTGCCCAGCGCCTTGATCGGCGGGATCTGCTGGTGCGCCCCGTCGCAGTACGAGGCGTCCACCGGCACGTTGAAGCAGCTGGCCCCGCCGAACACCCCGACCGGCTTGTTGGCGACCAGCGGCGAGCCCGTCAGCTCGGCCGACTGCGCGAACTGGATCGTCTCGCCGCGCGCGAGGTTGTACTGGATCGGGACCCCGGCCGCGCCAGCGGTGACGCCCGGACCGCCGACGATCGCGACCTTCGGATCGATCGTCACCTCGGTGCCGTCTTCACCGGCGACGACGGCCCACAGGGCCGCGCCGCCGGCACCGCGACGCTCTGCGCGTAGGCGTTGACGACCACGTAATTGGTGTCCCACACGCTCGTCGGCAGCATCAGCGTCGCCGACGTGATCGCCACCGAGCCGCCGCCGTACGGCAGCATCTGATAGGCAGCGACCGGCCGATCGGTCGAGATCCGGAACCCCTTGCCGCGCCCCGTCCCCGCGACCTCGGTCTCCATCGCCACGCCGGCGGGCGCCGGGCAGGCCGGGTTGTCACCTGGCCCTCGGGACAGGAACACCAGCGCCACCTGCCCGACCGGCAGCCCGGCCACCGGGTCGTACGGCGCGTAGTCGATGTTCTCGCCCTGGCCCTCGGGGATCCGCGTGAAGCCGGCGACGTCGAGGCTCTGCCCGTCGTACTCGACCTCGATGTGGACCGGCTCGTCCCAGGTGTTGGCCACGAACGCCGCGAAGCAGCCGCCGGTCTTGGTCGTCTGGGTCTTCACCGCCCAGAACTCGCAGCCCTCGCTGCCCTGCAGCAGCGCCGCGGCCTCGCACGGCTCCAGCGGCGTGCACGCGCCCTCGATGCAGTACGAGTCCTCCTCGCACAGCGACACCAGCTGCCCCTCGCACTCGAGCCCCTTCAGGTCGGCCGAGCACTGCACCGGCTCACAAGGCTCGCCCGTCGTCGAGCTCGCGGTCCCGGTCGGCGCCTCGGTGGTGATCGCCTCGGTCGTCGTCGGCACCACCGCCGTCGTCCCCATCGTCGCCGAGTCGGTCCCGCCCCCCTCGGTCGTCGTCGTGCCGCCGACCGACTCGGTGCCGGTCGGCGCGTCCGTGGCCGTCCCGGTGACGTCGGTGGCCGTCACCGCCCCGACCGTCGACTCGGTGGCACTGCCCCCGCGGCTTTCGGAGCCCTCTCCGCCGGCACAGGCGACGAGAGTGACGAGAGAGAGCGTGCCGATCCCGCGCATCATGGCCGGCAGTATGACACGGAGCGCCCGCTCGGTGGCGCGCGCCAGGGAGCGGCCCGGCCCTCACCGGCCGGCCTCTCCGCCGCCGGTCGAGCGACCGCGCGTCGGTGCGCTCCACCCGCTGCGCGTCCGCAGGCGCGCCGCGTCGCCGCCTGTCTCGAAAGACAGCCTTGTTCGCGGCCCGGCAGCGAGCCGCCACGCGACTCGAGGATCGCGGCGCAACCTGTCTCAAAAGACATTTTTTATCCCGATGCCCCGCGATCGGAGCGCTGCCTCGCAGCCTGCCTCAAGAGACATCTTTCATCCGGCTCGACGCGAGCTTCGCCTTCCAACATGTCTCAAAAGCCATCCGGCATTCCGGCGCCCGCTCGAGTCGTCCAGCGCCGCGCTCGTCGACCTCAGCGACCTCGCGCCGCGAGCCGCAGTTTCGCGGCGAAAGCAACCGCCGGACTCCGCGTATCGGACGAGCAGCGCGAGGGGTCCCTCACGGCTCTTCGCGCTCGCGCGGCCGTCCACTGAACTTTGAATCGGAGGACCGTCGGGGCGTATGGAGAGCATGACCCAGCTCCTCGTCCACCCCCTGGTACAGGCGGCCCAGAGCTACGCCACTCGCGCCCACGCGGACACCAATCACCTGTACGACGGCCGGCCGTACGCCAGCCACCTGAGCATGGTCGTCGAGCGCGCGGTCGAGTTCCTCCACTTGCTCGACGACGACGAGCGACCGATCGCCCTCGCCGGCGCCTGGGTTCACGACGCCATCGAGGACGCCCGGCAGACCTACAACGACGTCAAGCGGGCCACGAACGAGGCCGTGGCCGAGGTCGCCTTCGCCCTGACCAATGAGAAGGGCCGCACCCGCAAGGAGCGAGCCAACGCGCGCTACTACGAGGGCATCCGCGCCAGCGACGTCGCCACCTTCGTGAAGATCTGCGACCGCCTCGCCAACGCCGGCCACTCCGCCGCCACCAGGTCGAGGATGCTCGCGGTCTATCGCCAGGAGCAGCCCGACTTCCGCGCCGCGCTCTACAGCGACCGCTTCGTCACCATGTGGGACGCCCTCGAGCAGCTCCTGGCCCAGCCCTGACGACAGCCCTCACGCGCGCTTCACTCATGGACGCGGCGCAAGTCGCGGAGCGAGGAGGCGGCTGCTATCGCTACCGGCCCCCCGAGTCCGAGTCGGTGCAGCCGAATCGCGCCTCGAGTCCATCCGTGATGCGGTCTGGCCTGGCTGCCGATCGCATCGAGCCTGCACGCGGACCTGCGCGGGCGTGCGCTGCGATTGAAGTGGCGCCTGCGCGTCGACGTTCGCTCCCCCGACCCGTTTTGCGCCGACATGCTCGAAGAGACAGGCCGGGCGCGCCCCACCGCGCGCCTCGCGGCCTCTGCGAGCGCCGACGGCCTCCGCACGGTCTCGCGCCCGATCCCGATACGCGCGGCCATCGATGAACTCCCGTTCGCGCGATTGCAGCGCTGTCCCCCGTCGGCGGCCGGCGGCCCCCAACCGCCGGAGCTTCGCTCCCGCGCCAGGCGCAAGAGCTGCGAGGCCCTCCCGCTCCCTGCCCGTCCTCGCGGGCTCGTGATAGCGTGGGTGTCCATGCCCACCGCGATCTCGCTCCGACATGCTGTTCTCGCCGCGCTTTGGATGGCGCCGTATTCTGCCGCCTGGGCTGACGGGCCGCACGAATACCAGGACGTCTGTGAATTGACCGCCCCGCCCGACATCGGCGAGCACCCTGCCCCGATCGACTGCGCCGAGAGCACGGACACCGGCTACACCAGCGGCAACCCGTTCGAGATCACCGTCGTCCACATCGACGGGCGCCCGGTCGAGAAGAGCACCGCCAACGCCTACTGGGTCATGCGCGAGGCTGCGGCCGCGGCCGGCGTCGACATGCACATCAACAGCGGCTTCCGCACCATGGAAGAGCAGGAGTACCTCTACGGCTGCTACATCAATTGCAACTGCAACAGCTGCAACCTGGCGGCCAAGCCCGGCTACTCCAATCACCAGAGCGGCCACGCGCTCGACATCAACACCGCCACCCCCGGCGTCTACAACTGGCTCGCCGCCAACGGCGGCGCCTACGGGTTCACCGAGACCGTCCCGGGCGAGCCGTGGCACTGGGAGTGGTGGGGCGGCGGACCCGGCGGCGGCGCCTGTGACATCAGCCTGCCGCCCACGGGCTACCTCGACACCGTCGATTGCGACAACGTCTACGGCTGGGCCCAGGACCCCGACGCGCCCGACGCCTCGATCGACGTCCACGTCTACTTCAACGGTCCGGCCGGCGATCCCAACGGCATCGGCGTGCCGACCAAGGCCGACCTGCACCGCGAAGACCTGTGCATGGCCCTCGGCTCGTGCGCCCACGGCTACAAGCTCGGCGTACCGCTCAGCCTGCGCGACAACACCACCCGCCCCGTCCACGTCTACGGCATCGACATCGAGGGCCAGAAGAACCCGCAGCTGAGCCAGAGCCCGCTGTCGTTCACCTGCGCCCCGCCGGCCCTGACCGGGTACCGCCGCCACATCCCCCACCCCGACGTCCTCGCCACGTGGAAGTTCGACGTGTTCTGGGACCTCGTCACCGTCGACGAGCCGACCCTGCTGGCGCTGCCCGAATGGATCGACATCGAGCCCGTGCCGCAGCTGATCCGCGCCGATGACGGCACGCCCGAGGTTTATCTCAAGGACGGCGGCGTCCGGCGCCACGTCCCGAGCCCCGAGGTCGCCGACAATTGGGACTTCGACCTCGGCGCGGTCGTCACCGTCCCGGCCGCCGAGGTCTATGCAATCCCGCTCGGCACGCCGGTGCGCGACAAGCCGGTGCTGGTCCAGGGCCCCGGCCCCGAGGTCTATCAGCTCGACGACCTGCAGTGCCCGCCCGACAGCCTCGCGCCCGCGTGTCAGGTCGACGCCACCACCGGCGACGACCCGACCGGCGAGGCCCCGACCACCGGCGGCCCCTCCGGTGATTCGACGGACGGCGCCGAGTCCGATCCCAGCAGCGGCGGCTCGTCCGACGGCAGCAGCAGCGGCGGCTCGGCCGGCAGCGCCACCGGCACCGCCGGCAATGACGCCGACGACGCGGGCGGATGCGCCTGCCGCTCGGACTCCGGCAGCCCGCAGCCATGGGCGTTCGGCCTGCTGGTCCTCGGCGCCCTGGCCCGCCGCCGCCGCCGCGCCTGATCGTCCGCAATGATGACTGCCCTCGCGCGAGCCCCTCGCGCGAGGGCAAATCAGTGCCAGGTCGTCATGCGCCCCGCAGCCGTGGGCGTTCGACCTGCTGGTCCTCGGCGCCCTGGCCCGCCGCCGCCGCGCCTGATCGTCCGCAATGATGACTGCCCTCGCGCGAGCCCCTCGCGCGAGGGCAAGTCAGTGCCGGGAAGTCTTATTTCGGACGGATCAATTCGCGGGCGGAGCGACCGCCCGCCGAATTCACGGAATCGTGCGATCGTCCGGCTGAATCATGGCAGTCGCGCCTCGCAACGCAATCTTGAGACTCGGGCCAGCGCATCGAGCCCTCAGCAGTTCGCGGGCCTGGCCCGCGCCTCTCGTCGCCGCGGCCCCGTCACCAGCCGAATTGCCGCAGCGTCTCGCGGATCGGCGCCGGACGCACCCACCCGTCGCTGCGCGCCCGCGTGCCCGCCCACGCCTCCACTGCCACGATTGCCTGCTCGCGGTCGGCGTCGGCGAGGTCGGCGATGCGCGCCCCGTGGTTGCCGCCCGGCGCGTGGAACAGGTACGAATCGGCCGCCTCCCCGAGCTCGAACGCCCCCGCCGTCCACGGGTCGTTCTCGCCGTAGATCAGCAGCAGCCGCTCGCCCTCGGCGGCCAGCCAGTCGGCGACATCCTGCGCCGGCGCCGGATCGTGCGGCCCGGGGGTCTTGCCCGGCCCCGGCACGATGAAGCTGCGCGCGGTGTTGAAGCCCGGCAACTGCAGCAGATCGGCCACGTTCGCCTCGTCGACGAGGATCCCGCCGAGCTGCGTCGCCGACTGCCAGTAGTACGGCTCGACCCGCAGCAGGTCGGCGTCCGAGCTGGGCTCGCTGACTTTCTTCAAAAAGCCCACACCTCGTCGTCGCTGGCCGCAGGCGGCGGCACCGACGCGCACAAACTCGCGGTCTGGTACTGCCAGAACGCGAACGGCAGGTCGAGGGCCGCCGTCTCGAGCACCGCGTCGGCCCCGAACAATGCGTACGTCGCCGCCTGCCCGGCCATGCGGTCCAGCATCGCCGGCCGGCGAATCAGCACCTCGCGCTGCACGTCGCGCAGCGCCTGTCGGCAGGCCTCGTCGCCCCGCGTGGCGATGAATTCCTCGTAGCGCCCGTCGTACTCCCCGTGGCTGTAGGGCGCGACGTAGGCGATCGTGCCGTCGACGTCGGCCGGGAAGAACCGGCGGAAGTACAGCGCCGCCAGCCCGCCCTTGCTCGCGCCGGTCGCCAGCCAGCGGCCCGAATACAGCGGCTGCAGGGCCGCGGCGACTCGGTGGTGATCGGTGGCCGCCTGGCGGATGTCGAGGTCGGCCCAGTCGGGCATGCTCGGCCGCGACTCGTCGAAGAAGCGGTGCTCGACGGTCAGCTGATTGGCCGCCACCATCGTCGCCGGCTCGCCCAGCGCCGCCGACATGGTGTTGATATTGTAACCCGCGGTCACGATCACCATCGGCGCGTCGACGTCGCGGTGCAGCAGCGTCATCCGCTGAGTGAAGATCGGCCCGCCCTCCGCGTCGTGGTCGGCCGGCTGCTCGTAGAGCATCGTGAACAGGCGATAACCCGCGATCGGCGTCGGCAGCTCGCCCACCCACATGCCGTCGATCGCGGACAGCTGCTCGAGGATGTCGACCTCGCCGCCGGTCGTGGTCGTGAGGTCGGTGGTCGTCGGCGCCTCGCCGCCGCTCGACGCGCCGGTCGTCGTGGTCTCGCCCGTCGTGGTCTCGCCGGACGTCGTGATCTCGCCGGTCCCGCTCGTGGTCGTCGTCGCGGTCGTATCGGCTTCGGACTCGCCGGCCTGGTCGGTCGTCGCACTGGACCCCTCGCAGCCGGCCCCCGCGAGCGCTGCGACGATTGCGAGCGAATGATAAGAGAAGCGCATAAGCGCAGGGTATCACGCCAATCGCCGCGGCGACCGGCGCCCGCCCCCGTTCGCTGCACGTCGCGCGGCCCTCTGCGCAATCGATGCGCGGTCCGACGACCTCTCCCGCGTGCATCCAGGAGCCCGCGCGATCGTCCCCGCGCCTGTCCGGCGAGCAGCGCGCGCCCGCAGGGGACCCCCCGGTACGCTCCGGCAGACGACGGGCGACAGGTCGCAGACGCGCTAGCCTCCACGCACATCGCCGCATGGCCACCGATACCGTCTATCTCCCCGGCGACCTGGCCCTGTTCGACGTCCTGAGCACGCCGGTGTGGATCGTCGATCTCGAGCGCGGCCACCAGTGGTGGGCCAACCTCGCCTGCGTGCCGATGTGGGGCGCCGAGAGCCGCGCGCACCTGCTGGCCGCCAGCGCGGCGGGGCCGGGCCCGTCGCCGACCTCGCGGCTGCGCCTCGAGCAGCTCCAGCGCCGCCTCGAACGCGGCGAGCGGGCCGTCGATCGCTGGACCCTCTACCCCGATCACGCCAGACCGTTCGTCGCCGAGTGTCGCCAGCAGGGCATCCGGATCGCCGACGGCCCCGGCGAGCCGGTCCGGCTCGGCATGCTGGTCGAGGCCCGCGTGCTCGGCGACGCCGAGGCCGAGCTGCAAGATCGCCGCGGCATCGAGGCGCTGCGCTACCTCGGCGAGCTCGTCTCGCTCTACGGCGACGCGGGCGAGGTGCTCATGCGCAACCCCGCGGCCGTGGCGGCGCTCGGCGACATGGGCTCCGGCGACGCCTTCGCCGCCAGCTTCGTCGATCCGCCCCAGGCGTCCGAGCTGCGCCGCCGCCTCGCGGGCGAGCCCGTGCGCCTCGACGTCGCGGTGCGCACCACCACCGGCGCGCGCTGGTACGACACCGCGATCCGCCGCAGCCTCGACCCGGTCACCGGCGCGCCGGCGCTGCTCGTCACCCAGACCGACATCACCGAGCGCCGCGCCCACCTCGCCGAGCTCGAGCGCAACCGGCAGCAGATCGCCGCGCAGGCCGACACCCTGCTGCGCCTGGCCGCGCCCGTCATCCAGGTCGGCGCCCGCGTGCTCGCCTTGCCGCTGATCGGCGCCCTCGACCGCCAGCGCGTCGACGTCGCCCTCGCCGCCCTCCTCGACCACACCGGCCGCGGCCGCGTCGACCGCGTCGTCCTCGACCTCACCGGCGCCGCCGTCGACGACGCCGAGGTCGCCGCCGGGGTGCTGCGGATCGTCCGTGTCCTGCGCCTCCAGGGCGTCTCCGCCGCGCTCAGCGGCGTGCGTCCGCCGCTGGCCCGCGCGATCGTCGACGCCGGCGTCGACCTGTCGGAGGTCCGCTGTCATCAGAGCGTCGAGCACGCGCTCGCCGGCCGCTGAGGCCGGGCGAGCGCGACGGCGTCCGTGTCCCATGGGGAATGCCCCAAAATACATGCCGCATGGGACATGCTCGTACAGACATTTCCCTCGGGACATGACCATCGAGCCACATCCGGCGCGTCCCTCGGTTCCGAGCATGTCCGCGTGGACTGCCCGTACGGACATTGAATCGAGCCTTCACGGCGCGGCCACGACGGCCCACAGCCCGGCCTCGCCGGCCGCGAACACCACGTCGAGCGCGCCGTCGGCGGTCACGTCCGCGGCCGCCAGCGCCTCGACCTCCGCCGCGAGCGGCACGCTGGCGCAACCGCTCAGCTGGCGCCCCGGCGCGCTGCACAGGACCTCGAGCACCTGGCGCCCCGGCCCGTCGAGGCGGGCCACGATCACGTCCGCCAGGCCGTCGTGGCTCACGTCCCCGGCGATCTGGCGGATCGCCACGTCCGCCAGCTCGACCTGCGCGACGGGCCACTCCGCGGGCGCCCCGATCAGCCACATGGCCCCCGCGGCGTGGAACCCCTCGTCCCACCGCGCCTCGGCGTACGCGAACAGCAGCTCGTCGACGCCGTCGCCCTCGAGGTCCGCCAGCGCGTAGCTCGCCTGCGGCGGCAACGGCTCGGTCGACTCGGCGAAGGTCCCGTCGCCCTGCCCCCACCACGGCGTCGTCGTATCGGACTCGGTCACGAGCACGTCGGGGAAGCCGTCGCCGTTGCCGTCGCCGATGCCGGTGACCGCCGCCCACCGCGACATCGGCGCGATCTCCAGCGGCGCGAACGGACCGCCGTCGGCGGCCGCGTAGGTGCGCAGCGCGTCGAGCTCCGGCGCCTGGGCCACGATGTCGCTGCGCCCGTCGCCGTCGACGTCCGCCACCCACGGGGTCCGCAGATCGCTCACGTCGGCGACGATCGGCGCGCCGAAGCTGCCCTGGCCGTCGCCGCGACTCCACGCCAGAGCGCGCACGTCCACGTCGTGGGCGAGCAGGTCGACGCGCCCGTCGCCGTCGAAGTCGCCGATGCCGGCCGGCGCGAGCGGCAACGCCGGGCCCGGTTCGAGCCAGCCGTCGCGCTGCAGCCACAGCCCCGCCGGCGTCACCACGTCGACGCGGCCGTCGCCGTCGACGTCCGCGGTCCACAGCCGGCGCACCGCGCCGGCGTCGATCTGCCGCAGCGTCCCGAGGCAGACCTCGCCCGGCTCGACCACGCCGTCGCCGCACGTGTCGGGCGCAGGCGCCGTCATCGCCTCGCCGGTCGTCGGCGCCTCGCCGGTCGTCGGCGCCGCAGTCGTCGAGGCGGGCGCGTCGCCGCTGCTGGTCGTCGCCGGGCCGCCCGCGTCGGTCTGTCCCGGCAGCTCGCGCCCGCCGCACGCCCACGTCAGCGCGAAGAGAACGACCGTTGGAGAGCGCATGCCGGGCCACCGTATCACGCCGCGGCGGCCCGGTGCGCCCCGCGCAGCGCCGTCGTCAACGGCTCAAGACACACTGCTTCTCTGGCCCCCGAGCACCGTTCGCACACGGCTCGCGAGGACCGAGGCCCGGGCCGCTCGCTCCGCCGGGCGCGGCGACAGCAGCCTCGGCCGTCGCGGTGGACGAGTCGCACAGCCCACGTCGTGCTATCGCGCAAGAAAGGTCAGTCGTCGTCTCCGGTCTGCTAGACCTGCTCTCATGTCCAAGACCTTCTCCGGCGAGCGTTGCGTACCGTGGCTCTATTCGCAGGCGGGCGTCCGCGTCGAGGGTGAGCCGAAGTCCGTCGCGCCCGCCGTCGACGAGGTGCGCGCCCGTGTCCCTCGCAAGGCTGCGCTCGGCCTCAAGTTCGGCGGCATGGTCGGCCTGTTCGCGGCCGCCATGGCGCTGATGGCGGGTGCCCGCCCGGCCAAGGCCGAGGGTCAGCCGTCTTCGGCCGCCTCGGTGCGGGCCATCACCGGCTACGCGCTCGGCGGCCTCAGCATCGCCTCCTTCGCCGTCGGCCGCCGCCTCGACCGCTCCGCCCCTGCGCTGGCCGTCCTGTGCGCCGCTCGCGGGGCCGAGCTCGACGACCACCAGCTCGCCGCCCTCGCCGGCGACGCCCGCAAGCGCCTCGCCGACGCCTCCTTCCCCGAGGGCCAGGTCTGGCTGATCTCCGAGGCCCCGCTGTCCGCCGAGCCGCGGGCCGAGGCCGACGCCCTCAAGGTCCGCTGCTTCGCCCCGGTCCAGGGCCGCATCGTCGAGGTCTGACGCGCCTGTCCCGCGCGACATGTCCCCGGGTCGATGCCCCCAGGGACATGTCCTCGGGGGCATGTCCGAACGCTCAGGCCGCCTCAGCAGCCGTCGGCCACGTCCGTGAGCATCAGGCTCGCGGCCGGCTCGACCGTCTGGTAGCTCGCGTCCGGGTGGTGCTCGACGCAGCCGCCGACCACCGTCCCCGCGGCGTCGTCGTCGAGGTCGAACACGATGGTCGCCGGGTCGTCGTCGACGAAGCGCGAGTCGGTGACCGTGAACACCCCCTCCGGGTTGCCGTGGACCTGGGCCTGCGTGCCCGAGCCGCCGCGCTTGTGCGGGGCGAGGCCGACGCACTGCTCCATGGCGATCTGGCCCCACAGCCGGAAGTTGCGCTTGTTGTCGACCGCGACCGCGCGCAGGAGCGTCGTGTCGGTCGACTTGAGGTCGTAGCCGCCGTCGGTGTTGCCGGCCGCGTAGGTGTCCTCGAAGCGGATCGCGTGGTTGTCGCGCTCGGTCGAGAACCCGTCGGCGTTCCAATAGCCCTCGACGTCGACCTGCTGGTGGTTCAGCATCACCGCCCGCCGCAGCGTCACGTGGTGGGCCGCCTCGTACAGCGTCACCCCGGTCGAGAACGACTCGAACGGCTGCGCCTCCGAGTCGCCGAACACGTCCTCGAGCAGCACCTCGCTCGTCTCGTACTGCAGCCGCGTCACCGCGCGGGCGTAGCCACGGACCGACACGTCCTTCATCACCAGGCCGGTGATCGACGCGTCGGTGTCGTCGCCGCCGACGAAGTTCTCGAGTAGACGATGGACGTTGGTGGCGACGATGTTGTCGAGCCGCAGCCCCGCGATCGGCTGGGCCACGCGCCAGCAGCCGTTGCCCTGGTCGGCGAAGCCGAGGTTGACGAATTGCAGGTGGTCCGCGCCGCCCGTCAGGCGGAACACGGTCCCGCCGATCGCCCCCTCGGCCGTCCACGGGTTTTGCCGCGTACCCACGATCCGCGGCCGCCCCGGCGAGTGCCAGTCGGCCCCGACCCCGCGGATCACGATCGGCGCCTCCGCGGTCCCGCCGCTGGCGATGAGAATTCGCCACCGGCCGCGTAGTCGCCGGCGTGGATCCACACCTCGTCGCCGGGCGCCGACGCGGCGATCAGCGCCCCCAGCTGGCCGAGCCCGGCCGCGTCGTCGACGCTGTCCCCGCTGCCACTGCCCTCTGGCGTGATGTGCCGGACCGCCCCCGCCGGCCCGTCGCGCAGCCCGCCGTCGCCGAACAGCTCGAGCGCCGACAGCAGCGGCATCTCGCTGCCCGGCGCGCGCACCAGCTCGACGTCAAGCCACGCGTCGGCGGTGATCTCGACCGTCACCGACCCGCTCGCGTCGCCGGCCGTCAGCGCCGACACGTCGATCGGCTCGCCCACCGTCGCCCCGTCGATCCACAGCTGCGCCAGCCGCGTGCCCGGCCCCTGCGACGGCCCCGAGAAGTGCAGCCGCAGCTGATACGGGCCCGGCTCGACCGGCACGCTGTAGCGCAGCTGACCTGTCCCTCCGGCCAGCTCGTCCGGCTCGACGCGCCCGGTCGCCAGCACCTCGAGCGGCAGGTCGGCCGGCACGCTCGGCCCGGCGACCACCGCGTCGGCGGCGAACACCTGCGTGTCGGGGCTCGCGCGGTACGGCGACTCGGGCCCGTCGTCGGCCAAGAACTCGCCGACGGCCGGGCCGCCGACGTTGATCCGCAGCACCGGCGGCCCGAGCTCGACGCCGGGGTCGCCGGTCGTCGCCGTCTCGGTGGTCGGCTCGCTCGTATCCTCCGTCGTCGCCGCGGTCGTCGTCGTGCCCGTCTCGCTGCCCGTCCCCGGCGAGCTCCTGGTCGTCGGCGCCTCCGTCGTCGTCGGCCCGCCGCCCGTCGTCGTCGACGTGTCGCTGCCCGTCGCCTCGCTCGTCGTCGCCCCGTCGGTCGTCGCGGCCGGATCGCCGCCGCACGCCGCCAGCCCGAACACCCACGCCATCCCCGCCCGCGCCCGTCTCGCCGCCATGGCGAACATGGTTTCCGCGGCCCTCCGGCCTGTCAACGAGTCGTCCTGAACCCCCACCCGCGGGCCGGAGGCCGCGCGCGACTGGAGACGTATCCTCGGGAAACTGCCGAAGCGGCGCGCCCAAGCCTGTCCCGAAGGACAGCCTCCGCCCCCCGCGCCGGAGCACCGCATGTCCTCGCGGACAGATGACATGTCCGCCAGGACATCCTCGTATCCGGCGCCCCGCCACGGCCCCGGATGTCCCTTAAGACAGGCAACATCAGCTCGCTCGAGCTCGCTGCGCGGTGCCCCGCCGAGTCTGGCGCGCGCGGGGCGAACGCGGGACACGGCCGCCGGCGCCGCCGTGGCTCGCGCGGGCGCTCCTCGCCGCGCGGCGATTTTCTCCGCCGTCTTCGCCCACCCGGCCCATCTTTCGCGCGTGGGCCTGTTCGATCGCCTCGCCTCGATCCCGCCGCTGCGCCCGCCCTCGTGGCTGCGCACCGCGGTCAACCTGTTCGGTCATCGCCACCGGCGGACCTGGACCGACGGCGTGCGGGCGCACATCGAGCTGCGCTCCCTCGACGAGGCCGACTTCCAGCGGTTCGCCGACGCCGTCGAGGCCACCTTCGAGGGCCTCGGCGGCATCCGGGGCGTGCGGATCAACGGCCTCGTCGGCCGCGCGCTCGTCGACTACGACCCCGGCGTGTGGACCCCCGACACCCTCGCGCGGATCGTCGACGCCATCGAGCTGCGGCTCGGGCTGCACGACCTCCCGTTCGCCGAGACCATCCCCGACTACCCCGGCGACCGCGAGCCGCTCCTGCGCAAGGCCGTCGACCTCGGGGCCGACGCATTCGGCGTCGTCCTCGGCAGCGCGCTGCGGCTCGTCGACTTCGCCCCGAGCCGGGCCGGCTTCGACCTCGCCGCGCTGATGACCGTCGTCGACAACACCCCGCGGCTGCGCAAGCTGCTGGTCGACCGGCTCGGCCCGGCCGCCACCGAGGTCGGCGTCGGCATCACCAACGCGGTCGTCCAGGCCGTCGGCGCCGGGCCTATCGGCCTGCTCGTCGACATGGTCGTGCAGACCGTCAAGCTGCGGGCCGAGCGGTCGCGCTGCGCCGCCTGGATCGAGCGCGAGCCCGAGCTGTGCGGCGACCCGGGGTCGCCCGCGCGGCTCGCCCCGCTGCCCGCGCGCGAGCGGCCGGCGCCGCTGCCCGACAGCATCATCGAGCGCTACGCCGACGACGCCCTGTTCGCCTCGCTGGGCGGCTTCGTCGTCGGCATCGCCGACACCCACAACCTCGAGTCCGCCCTCACCCCGCTGTTCGGCGGCCTGCCGAAGGCCGCCTTCTACGGCCGCACGATCTTCGCCGCCGAGCTCGGCGTCGCTCTCGGTCGGCGCCGCTGCCTCGTCCTGCGCAACGCCGCGGTGCGCCTGTTCGACCGCGTCGACACCCTCGTCGTCGACGCCGGCGCCCTCCTCACCGACGCCCGCACCATGGCCGCGGTCGTCCCCGCGCCCGGCGTCGCCCGCGAGCCGGTCGTCCACCACGCCGGCATGTTGTTCCGCGAGGACGACTGGTCTTCGGTACATGTCCATGAGGACTGGTCGATCGGCCCGCCCGCCGCGCTCGCCCCGCCCGACTGGCGCGGCCCGCTGCGCGCCGCGGTCGAGACCTGGACGGGCGACTCCCTGCTGCTCGCCCACCGCGGCGAGCCGGTCGCGGTGGTCCACCTGCGGCCCGCCCTGCGCCGCGGCGCCGACGCCCTGCTGGCCGCGATCCGTCACTCGCGCCTGCACTTCGTGCTCGCCTGCGACGACCCGGCGCTGGCGCGCGTCCTCACCGCGCACGAGCGGATCGCCCCCGCGCACCTGGCCGACGCCGTCGACGGCCTGCAGCGCCACGGTCGCGTCGTCGCCGTGCTGTCCGCCCGCGATCGCGTCGCCCTCGCCGCCGCCGACGTCGGCCTCGGCCTCGCCCTCGATCCCACGCACCCGCCGTGGACCGCCGACATCCTGCTGCGCGACGACCTCGCCGACGCCACCTTCGTCGTCGACGCCTGCGTCGTCGCCCGCCAGGTCGCCGAGCAGAGCGTCGTCCTCGCCGGCGTCGGCGCCGCGCTGGGGGCCGCGATCGCGCTCGGCGGGCTCAAGAAGACCCGCCCGCAGCAGGTCATGCTCGCCACCTACGCCGCCAGCGTGGTCGCCCTCGCCAACGGCCTGCGGCGAGCTGTCCTTTTGGCCAGACGGCCGCCCCCGCCCGCGGTCGATCCGACCCCGTGGCACCGGCTCGCGCCCGAGCTCGTGCTCGCCCGCCTGGGCGCCAGCGCGGAGGCCGGCCTGCCCGACTCGCTGGCCGCCGAGCGCCGGCACGAGCCGCCGCGGCTGGCCTCGCGCCCGGTCCGGCTCGCGCGCGCCGTGGCCCACGAGATCGTCAACCCGCTCACCCCCGTGCTCGTCACCGGCGCCGCGCTCTCGGCCGTCACCGGCTCGTTCCTCGACGCCGGCCTCATCACCGCCGTGTTCGGCTTCAACGCGGTCATCGGCGGCGCCGAGCGCTACCAGGCCGAGGGGGCCATCGCCGCCCTCGCCGACCGCGAGCGCCCCGCCGTCCGCACCCGCCGCGGCGGCCGCGAGCGCCCGATCGCCGCCGACGAGTTGGTCGAGGGCGACATCGTCGAGCTGCACGCCGGCGAGGTCGTCCCGGCCGACTGCCGCCTCCTCGCCGCCGACGACCTCGAGGTCGACGAGTCGAGCCTCACCGGCGAGTCGCTGCCGATCGCCAAGGACCCGGCGCCCTCCTACGCCGCCGCGATCGCCGACCGCAGCAGCATGCTGTACGAGGGCACCGCGATCGCGGCCGGGGTCGCGCGCGCCGTCGTCGTCGCCACCGGCCCCGACACCGAGGCGCGGCGCGGCCTGTTCGCCCTGCGCGAGCTCAGCCCCGAGACCGGCGTCGAGGCCCGCCTGCGCAAGCTGACCGAGAGCACCCTGCCGATCGCCGGCCTCAGCGGCGCCTTGCTCGTCGGCGCCGGCCTGTTCCGCCACCAGGACATCCACGGCCTCATCGACCTCGGCATCAGCATGACGATCGCCGCCGTGCCCGAGGGCCTGCCGCTGCTCGCCACCGTCGCCCAGCTCGCGGCCTCGCGGCGGCTGTCGCAGCGCGGCGCCCTCGTCCGCAACCCGCGGACCGTCGAGGCCCTGGGCCGGCTCGACGTCCTCTGCGCCGACAAGACCGGCACCCTCACCGAGGGCCAGATCCACCTCCACGGCCTCGCCGACGCCGAGCGCAGCGCCGCTCTCGGCGACGGCGAGCCGCCCGAGTGGGCCCGCGCCTTGCTGGCCGCGGCCTTGCGCGCCTCGCCGGCCACCAACGGCCACCTGCCGCACCCGACCGACCGCGCGATCGTCGACGGCGCCGCCGGCGTCGGCATCGTCCCCGAGCTCGACGTGCCCGGCTGGCTGCGCCTGCACGAGATGCCCTTCGAGCCAGGTCGCGGCTACCACGCCGTCCTCGGCATCACCGACGCCGGCCTGCGCCTCACCGTCAAGGGCGCGCCCGAGGTCGTCCTGCGCCGCTGCGACCTCGATCCGGCCGAGCGCGACGCCGTGCTCACGCGCGCCGAGGCGCTCGCGGGCGAGGGCCTGCGGGTGCTGGCGATCGCCGAGCGGCCCGCCAGCGAGGAGCGCGACCTCGACGACGCCCGCATCGATCGCCTGCGCTTCTGCGGCTTCATCCTCCTCAGCGACCCCCCGCGCGCCTCCGCGGCCGCGGCGATCGTCCGCCTGCAGGAGGCCCGCGTCGACCTCATCATGATCACCGGCGATCACCCGCGGACCGCCCGCCGGATCGCCGACCAGCTCGGCCTCCTCGGCGGGCGCGACGTCCTCACCGGACCTGAACTCGAGGACATGTCCGATGAAGCACTCGACGCCGCCCTGCCCGACATCGGCGTGATCGCCCGCGCCACCCCGACGCACAAGGTGCGGATCGTCAAGGCCTTGCAGCGGGCCGGGCGGGTGGTCGGCATGACCGGCGACGGGGCCAACGACGCCGCCGCGATCCGCCTGGCCGACGTCGGCATCGCGCTCGGCGCCCGCGCCACCCTGGCCGCCCGCGACGCCGCCGACCTCCTGGTCGTCGACGAGCGCATCGACACCATCGTCGACGCCATCGCCGAGGGCCGGGCCATGTGGTCGGCCGTGCGCGACGCCGTCGCCATCCTCACCGGCGGCAACCTCGGCGAGATCGGCTTCTCGCTGCTGTCCGGCCTGTTCGGCGGCAGCGCGCTCAACGCCCGCCAGCTCCTCCTCGTCAACCTCCTCACCGACGTCGCCCCGACCATGGCGATCGCCCTGCGCCCGCCCGCGCCCGAGAGCCTGCGCCACCTCCTGTCCGAAGGGCCAGAGGTCGCCCTCGGCGAGGCCCTCGACCGCGACATCACCCTGCGCGCCATCACCACCGCCGGCGGCGCCGGAGCGGCGTGGATGGCCGCCCACGTCCTGCCCGGCGGTCGCCGGGGCGCCTCCACCGTCGGCCTGCTCGCCCTCGTCGGCAGCCACTGGGCCAGACCCTCGTCGCCGGCAAGCTCAGTCGCGAGGTCCTCGTCACCGGTCTGGGCTCGCTCGCCGTCATGCTCGCGGTCGTCGAGACCCCCGGCCTCAGTCACCTGTTCGGCTGCCGCCCGCTCGGCCCCGTCGGCCTCGGGATCGCCGCCGCCTCGGCCACCACCGCCACCGCCGCCTCGGTCGTCGGCCCGCCGCTGGTCGCCCGCGCCCGCGCCCGCCTGGCCACCCGCCGCCCGCGCCCCGAACCACCGGTGGACGTCGAGATCCGCCTCGGCAAGTCGGCCGCGTGACCGAAGCAGTGTCGTCGACACATGTCTCCTGGGACATGTGATTGTCCCGGACCCGCGATCTCGGCGCGCCTGGCCCTCGGGACATCTCATGCGAACGACCCGCGAACCCGCCCACCCGCGAGCGCGCCCCCGGCTCGCAGCTCGGCGCTCACGCGCATGTCCTCGGGGCCAGCGCGGCCTGCGAACGCCCGAGCGCCGGCCCACGGTCGCGCCTCCGGCTCCCGACCCGGCACCTCCACACATGTCCTTTGGGTCATCTCATCCCGCGCGCACCCCATCGAATCCACAGACGCGCCCGCGCGGACCGCGTGACGCGGCAGTCCCGCGCTCGGCGAGCGTGGCCGACACACTCTCCCCGTGCGACCACGCCCCCTTGCCTCCTCGCGCGCCCGCACCCGCGGACTCCTGGTCTCACCGGCTCACCGGACTTCGGGTGAACCGCGGTTCGCTCTTCTCACCCGTGCAGAGCCTGGCTATGGTCGCGTCTGGTCGATCCTTACGCATCGGCGCCGTCCATGCCTGCACCACTCGCTCTGCTGTCCTGGCCCGCGCGCGATCGTTCGTCGGCGAGCCCTTCACCGCGCATCCTCCTCGCCGGCGTCCTGTCCGGCGCCCTGCTGACCATCGGTTGCTACCGCGACGACGGCCCCGCCCAGGCCTCCTCCGCGGCGTCCACCGGCGACAGCACCGGCGCCGCGGGGACCGCCGCCGATACCACTGACGGAGCCGACGACACCACCGCCGGCGACGACGGCCCCGAGCAGCCGGCCCAGCCGCTGCACCGGCTCAACCGCCTCGAATACAACAACACCGTGCGCGACCTGCTGGGCACCAAGCTGCGGCCCGCCGACGCCTTCGGGCCCGATCCGGAGGCCAACGGCTTCGACAACATGGCCAGCCAGCTGCACATGTCGGCCACCTTGCTCGACGCCTACGACACTGCCGCGCGCGACGTCATCGCCGACGCGCTCGCCGATCGTCCGGCCTTCGCCGCCGAATTCACCGGCGACCAGCTCGCCGTCCCCGCCCCCGGCTACTCGATCGGCGAGCTGTGGGCGCTCAGCGGCAACGTCCTCGGCGTCCAGGTCAGCGTGCCCGCGGCCACCGACGCCCAGATCGTCCTGCGCGCCGGCGCCGGCGTCGGCGGTCCGGCCCCGGCCGCGGAGGCCCGGCTGCGCGTCAACGGCGTCTCGCTGCCGGTGTTCGCCGTCCAGGGCAGCTCGGCGATCCCCGCCGAGCACGTCCAGCCGATCCACCTCACCCCCGGCGTCCACACCATCGAGGTCATCCCGACCAACTGGGTCAACCTCCCCGCCGAGAACACTTTCAATAACATCTTCGTCGCCGGCCTCGGCGTGCGCTCGCTCGAGCTGACCTCGGGGCCAGGTCACGATCGCGTCTACGTGTGCGCGCCGCAGGGCGAGGGCGACCTCGACTGCTACGCGCAGATCGTCAAAAACTTCGCCTTCCGCGCCTGGCGGCGCCCGCTCGACCCCACCGACGAGGTCGGCCTCGTCGATCTCTTCACCCGCCTGCGCGAGCAGGGCGAGACCGCCGACGAGGCGCTGCGACTCGTCATGCGCGCCGTCATGCTCTCGCCGCGGTTCTTCTACCGCGCCCGCACCACCGCCGACGCCGACCGCGAGGGTTGGCTCGACGACTACGTGCTCGCCAGCCGGCTGTCGTACTTCCTGTGGAGCTCGATGCCCGACCAGCGGCTGTTCGACATGGCCGCCGAGGGTCGGCTCGCCACCGACGAGGGCCTGTCCGAGGCCGTCGCCTTCATGCTCGACGACCCCAGGGCCAGCGCCTTGCTCGACGGCTTCGCCGAGCAGTGGCTGTCGACGCGGCACCTGCAGAGCTTCAGCCCCAGCCCCGACAAGTTCCCCGGCTTCGACGACGACGTGCGCGCCGCCATGACCGCCGAGTCCAAGCGGTTCTTCGGCGACTTCTTCCACAACGGCCTGCCCGTCGCCGCCATCCTCGACCCCGACTTCGCCTACCGCAACGATCGCCTGGCCACCCACTACGGCCTGCCGCCGGTCGGCTCGAGCGAGCTCGTGCGGATCCCCGTCGGCGACGACGAGCGGCGCGGCCTCCTGACCCTCGGCGCCTGGCTCACCGCCACCTCCGACGCCGAGCACTCCTCGCCGATCCGCCGCGGCCGCTGGTTGTCGGAGAAGCTGCTCTGCTCGCCCGTCGCCCCGCCGCCGCCCGGCCTCGTGTTCGAGCCGCCCGACCTCGGCGGCGCCGGCTCGGTGCGCGAGGCTCTCGAGAAGCACCGCTCCGATCCGACCTGCGCCGGCTGTCACGCCCTCCTCGACGTCCTCGGCATCGGCCTCGAGGAGTACGACGGCGTCGCCCAGCCCGTCTTCGATCCGAACCTCGACAACCTCGGCGAGCTGCCCGACGGTCGCACCTTCGAGGGCGCCGCCGAGCTGGCCGCGCTCTACGACGGCAGCGAGGTGTTCGTCGGCTGCCTCACCCGCAAGCTCTTCACCTACGCCGCCGGTCGACCGGGCGCCCTCTACGACGCCGACTTCCTCGCGGAGATCGCCGTCACCGCCACGGCCGAGGACTACACCCTCGGCGAGCTCATCGACGCCATCGTCCACACCCCGGCCTTCCGCTCGCCGGCCGCTCTCGGAGAAAAGTGATGCCCGTGTCTCATCGATTCTCGCGCCGTCGCTGGCTGCTCGGGGTCGGCTCCGCGAGCCTCGTCCTGCCCGCGCTCGAGTACTTCCGCCCCGCCACGGCCAGCGCCGCCGGGCCGCGCCGCGGCTGCTCGTCTATTACTTCCCCAACGGTCGCCGGCCCGAGTGGTGGGTGCCGCAGCTCGTCGACAGCCAGCTGGTGTTCCCGGCCCAGGCGTCGGCGCTGCAGCCGTTCGCCGACCGGGCCCTCGCCTTCGAGAACCTGTCGAACAACGCCGCCATCGCCAGCCCCGGGGCCGCGCACGCCATGGGCACCGGCACCATCATGACCGGCCGGCACATCGTCGACCTCAGCGGCAACGGCCAGAACGGGGTCTCGCTCGATCAGCTGCTCGCCCAGCAGCTCGCGCCCGACACCCGCTTCAAGTCGCTGCAGTGGAGCGCCGGCGAGCCCGGCCCGTGCGACGTCGGCGGCTCCTCGTGCGCCTTCACCCAGAGCATCTCGTGGACCGGCCCCGGCTCGCCGCTGGTCGCCACCATCGATCCGAGCGCCGCCTTCGAGCGCCTGTTCGGCGCCGGCGTCGACGGCCTCACCGGGCCTCCGGCCGACCTGCGGCGCCAGACCAAACAGTCGGTCATCGACTTCGTCCGCGACGACGCGCGCGTCCTCCAGCAGCAGCTCGGCAGCGCCGACCGCACCACCCTCGAGGCCTACTTCGACGCCCTCCGCGACCTCGAGCTCAGCCTCGCCAGCAGCGGCGCCGAGTGCTCCGCCGATCCGCAGCCGCCGGTGCCGGGCCTCGACTACGCCGGCCGCGTCGACGCCTTCCACCAATTGATCCGCCTCGCCTTCCTGTGCGACCAGACGCGGATCATGACCTTCATGATCGAGTTCGGCCTGAGCTGCCGCTCGCACGACTTCCTCGCCGCCCCCGGGGGTCACCACGCCCTGTCGCACTTCGGCGATCAGGCCGCCAAGGATCGGCTCGAGAAGGTCGAGACCTGGCAGTGCCAGCAGTTCGGCGCCATGCTCGGGCTCCTGCGCGACACCCCCGGCACCACCGGCGCCAGCCTGCTCGACGAGACCATCGTCCTGGGGATCGCCAGCATGGGCGAGGGCAACGGCCACGACCACGGCCACAACTGCCCGATGCTGTTCGGCGGCGCCGGCGTGCTCGCCACCGGCAACCGCAAGCTCGCGTTCCCGGTCGACGGCCAGCCCCCGCTGGCCAACCTGCACGTCACGCTGCTCGAGGCCTACGGCGTCGAGGGCAGCTTCGGCTTCGACGGCGCGGTGTTCGGCGACGACGGCAACGCCACCATCGACGGCGTCCTGCTGTGAGCGCGATGACCCGCTCGGTCCTCGTCCTCCTCGGCCTCCTCGGCGTCGCGCCGGCCGTCCGCGCCGCCGGGCCCGTCGGCGCCGTCACTGCCGACTGCGCCGGCGTGTCCGGCTGGGCTCATGATCCGGACGCCCCTGCCACCACCATCGACGTCCACCTCTACTTCGACGGCCCCGCCGGCTCGCCCACCGCCACCGGCGTCCCGCTCACCGCCAATCAGGTCCTCGCCGTCGGCTGTCGCGGCGAGCAGTGCCAGCACGGCTTTCGCGGCGTCCTCCCGTTCAGCCGCCTCGACGGCCAGCCGCACATCGTCCACGCCTACGGCATCGACACCAACGGCGATCCCAACCTCGAGCTCTCGGGCTCGCCCGCCACCTACGCCTGCCCGCCGCTGCCGGTGGTCGCCGGCGTCAAGCGCCACATCGCCGGACCCTCGATCCTCGATCAGTGGCACTTCTCCACCTACTTCGACCTGATGAAGGTCGCCGACCTCGACCTCGCCGGCACCCCGATCGGCACCACCGTCGACGGTCCGCCGCAGCTCGCCGTCGCCGAGGGCACCACCGCGCCGCTGTGGCTGCTCGATCAGGGCTTTCGCCGCCTCGTCGTCCCCGAGCTCGTCTCCGCCTGGCGCTTCGACCCGGCCGCCGCCGCGGTGATGCCGGCCGACGCGATCGCCGGCCTGCCGGAGGGCACGCCGCTGACGGGCCGACCGATCCTGGTCCAGGGGACAGGTCCCGAGGTCTGGCTGCTCGACGAGCACCAGTGCGGCGCCGACGATCCGCACCCCGCCTGCGCCGGGCCGGAGAGCCCGACCACCGGCGACACCGGCGACGAGCCGACCGCGAGCGGTAGCGACAGCGGCGACGACACCGGCAGCGAAGGTGGCACCTCGAGCGGCACCGGGACCACCGGCGACTCCGACACCCTCGGCGAGGCCACCACCGCCGCCGCCACCGACGGCGACACCGCCTCGAGCACCGGCGACGCCGAAGCGGCCGGCGACGAAGCCGGCTGCGGCTGCCGCAGCGCCACGCCGACCGGCGCCTGGCTGCTCCTGCTGCTCGCCCTCCCCCGCCGCCGCCGCGCTCGCGCGTGCTGACGGTATTCCTGAACGCGGCGGCGAACTCGTAGCGCCG
This sequence comes from Nannocystis pusilla, assembly GCF_026626665.1. GTDB lineage: Bacteria > Myxococcota_A > Polyangia > Nannocystales > Nannocystaceae > Nannocystis > Nannocystis pusilla. Next base: position 1,109,289 of record NZ_JAPNKE010000002.1, on the reverse strand, counting down.
CCGCGTCGGCCGCAGGCGGACTCACACGCCAGGCCGGCGATCGGACATGGCCGCTCGGACATGCCCGCGAGGGCATGCCCATTAAAACATGCTCGAGAGCGCATGCCCTGAAGGACATGCGCTCTCGGTCAGGCACCCACGAGCCGGCGGCTCAGTCGCTGCCCCACTGCTGCTTCGCTAGCCACGACAGGAAGTCGCGGCCGACCACGCGGCGGCTCGCCTCGTCGTGCCAGAACGACAGGATCTGCCCGACCCTGCCGCCCTTCGCGGGCGCCAGGTCGACCACGTCGTGGTTGCCGGAGCCGTCGTAGGTGACGGGCACCCACTCGGGGATCCACCACTTCTGCTGCACGCCGGGGCCCGGGTCGCTGTGGGCGTTGTCGCCGAACACGCCCTTGTCGAGCAGGTCCTTCCAGATCTTCCACTCCCCGGCGATCCGCGCCAGCGACAGCAGCTCGCGGCTCTCGACCACGAACTGGCTGCCGCCGCCGTCGTGCGCGAGGTACCAGGCCTTGACCTCGTCGGGCAGCGTCAGGCCGAGCGTCTGCTCGAGCTCGGCGAGCGCGGCCGGGCTGGCGCCCGGCGGGAGCTCGACCCCGGCCGCGAGCGCGGCCGCCTCGATCGTGGCGATCAGCTTGGCCGGATCGCCGCCGCCGGCCGACGGCTTGCCGCCGGCCTGCTTCGCCTTCGCGCCCTTCGCCGGCGCGCCGCCTCGCTCCACCGGGCCGCTCTTCGCCGAACCGCCCGGGCTTCTACTGGCGTCGTCGGAGCTCTTGCCCGACTTCTTGCCCTTCGTCCCCTTCGCGCCCCTGGCCGCGCTCTTCTTGGCCTTCGTGGTGCCCTTGCGCGGCGCCGCGACCTCGGTCTTGCCCGCGGCCGCCTTCGGCCCCGCGACCTTGGCCGCCTTCTTCGCCGCCTTCTTCGCCGGCGCCGCCTTCGTCGGCTTGCTCGCGCCCTTCGCCGGGGCCGCCGCCGCCTTCTTGGCCGCCTTGCGACCGCCGCGAGTCGTGGCCTTCGCCAGCACCGCCTTGACCGTGGAGGTCGCGGCCTCGACCGCGGCCTTCGTCACGCTCGCGACCGTCTGCACCGCGTTCGCCAGAGCCGCCGGGGCGCCCTTGCCGGCCTTGGCCGCGGCCGACTTCCGCAGCGCCCGCTGGTGGGCCTGCTTCTTCGCCGACAGCCCCTTCTTCGGCGCCGCGGCAGCGTCGGCCTTCGCGCCCTTCTTCGCCGCCTTCTTGCCGGTCGCCGCCGACTCGACCGCCTTCGCGTACTCGGCCAGCAAGTTCATCTTCGCCGGCGCCTTCTTCGCGGCCTTCTTGCCCTTCGCCGCGTACTCGGCCGCCGGGGTCGACTTCGCCGCGTACTCGGCCCCCACGCCGGCCTTGGCCGCCTTCTTGCCCTTCTTGCCCTTCGGCGCGTACACGCCGGCGTCGACCACCTGGGCCGCGCCCTTGCTCGCCTCGGTCGCGCGCGGCGGGGCCAGCTTGCCGCGCTTCTTGCCCGCGCCCTTCGAGCCGGCGATCCACGGCGCCGCGGCCGTCTCGGTCACCGCCTCGGGCTTGGCGGCCTTCGCCTTGCTCGCCTTGCTCGCCGTCTTCGCGGCCTTCTTCGCCGACTTCTTCGCGGCCGGCGGCGCGGCGCTGGTCGCCTTCTTCGCCGCCTTCTTCGCCGCCTTCTTCGCCTTGCCCGCGGCCGGCTTCGCCGCCTCGCTCGCGGCCGGCTTCTTGGTCGCCTTCGCCTTGCCCGCGGCCGGCTTCTTCGTCGCCTTGCTCGCCGTCTTCGCGGGGGCAGCCTTGCCGCCCTTCGCCGCGGTCGCCGGCTTCGCCGAGGTGCCCTTCGCGGCCTTCGACGCCGTGCCGGTCGTCGCCTGGGTCGTCTGCTTCTTGCTCGCGGCTGCTTCCTTCTTCGCCGCCTTCTTCTTCGCCCCCGCCGTCTTCTTCGCCATCCGGGTAACCTCGCCTTCGCATGTGTGATACACGCCGAATCGGCCGCTTCGCAAGCGCCCTCCGGGGCGGGGTGTGAATCGATCGACAATACCCGCGACGGCCGTCGGCTCGCCGCGGCAGCGACGAACGAACGGCGAATCGACGTAGGATCGAGCCAGTGATGCAACCGGCGGCCTGGCCTTTCGGCCACGGCCACGCCGCCCATCGTGCCACCAATCGACCCCGAACACCGGGGATCTCCTCGCCCCACTGGGGGCACCCCGGCGAACTTTAGCTCAGCCCGCCTGCCGACGCGCCCGCTCGACCCCCGGGACCCGCTCGATCTTCGCCAGCACGCGCACCAATTGCTCGTTGCTCGACACCTCGAGGGTCGCCGAGATCGACGCCGACTGCTCCTTCTTGTTCGTCGTCACCGTCGTGCCGCTGACGTTGATCCCCAGGTCGGCGAAAACCTCGACGATGTCGCGCAGGAGGCCGATCCGGTCGCTGCCCTGGATCAGGACCGTCACCGGATAGCGGCGGCGGTTCTCGTTGCCCCACGCGATCTCGATCAGGCGCTCGGGCTCGGGGCTGCTGAGGATGTTGGGGCAATCGCGGCGGTGGATGGCGATGCCGCGGCCGCGGGTGATATAGCCGATCACCGCGTCGCCCGGCACCGGCGTGCAGCAGCGGGCCGGGTGACTCAGCACCCCGGCCTGGCCCTCGACGCTGACCCCGCCGGCCGCCGCCGGCTTGCTCGTCGGCCTTTTGGGGCTGGCCTCGGGGACAGGCGCCGAATGCGAGGACGTCGCCGCCGCGGCCAGCCGCGCCGCCTCGGCCGCCAGCTTGGCCGCCTCCTGCTGCGCGCGCTCGGCGTCGAGGATCTTGGCCGCCACCGCCTGGGTGGCGATGTCGCCGAACCCGATCGCCGAGAACAGCTCCTCCGGCGTGTTGTGATTGGCGAACAGCTTGACGTACTCGTCGTGGCGCGGGCGCTCGATGCCGACGCGCTTCAGCTCGCGCTCGAGCGACTCGCGGCCCTGCACGATCGCCGCCTCGCGGCCCTGCTGGCGGAACCACTGCCGGATCTTGTGACGCGCGCTCGAGGTGATCACATAGCCGAGCTGGGGGCTCAACCAATCGCGGCTCGGCTGGGGCGTCTTTTGGGTCAGGATCTCGACGCGGTCGCCGGTCTGCAGCTTGTGGTCGAGCGGCACGATCTGGCCGTTCACCAGCGCCCCGCGGCAGCGGTGGCCGACGTCGGTGTGGACGCGGTAGGCGAAGTCGACCGCGGTCGCCCCGACCGGCAGGTCGATGACGTCGCCGCCGGGCGTGAACACGTAGACCTGATCCTGGAAGATGTCGGTCTTCAGCGACTCGACCATGTCGTGCGGATCGGTGACCTCTTTCTGCCAGTCGATCAGCTGCCGCAGCCAGTTGAACTTCGCGTCGGCCAGGCGCCCGGCCTTGCGGCTCTCCTTGTAGGCCCAGTGGGCGGCCACGCCGTACTCACCGAATTGATGCATCTCCGCCGTGCGGATCTGGACCTCGAGCGAGCGCCCGCCGGGGCCGACGATCGCGGTGTGCAGCGACTGGTAGCCGTTCGGCTTCGGCCGGGCGATGTAGTCGTCGAACTCGCCGGCGATCGGCGTCCACAGGCCGTGGACGATGCCGAGCACCGCGTAGCAGTCGGGCACCGAGTCGACCAGCACCCGCACCGCGCTGACGTCGTAGATCTCGGCGAACGACACCCGCTTGCGCTGCATCTTCTTGTAGATGCTGTAGATGTGCTTGGGCCGGCCGCTGATCTTGCCGTGGATGCCGGCCTCCTCGAGGCGCGCCTGCAGCGTCAGGATCGCGTCGCGGATCATCCCGTCGCGCTCGTCTCGCTTGGCCGCCAGGGCCGCGCCGATCTGGCGGTAGATGTCCGGCTCGAGCTCGCGCAGGCACAGGTCCTCGAGCTCCCACTTGAGGTGGAAGATGCCGAGGCGGTTGGCCAGCGGCGCGTAGATCTCGAGCGTCTCGCGGGCGATCCGCCGCCGCTCGGCCTCGTCGGCCAGGCTCCGCAGCGCCCGCATGTCGCGGAGGCGCAGCGCCAGCGCCACGATCACCACGCGCACGTCGGCGGCGATCGCCATGAACATCTTGCGCAGGCTCTCGCCGTCGTCGCCGGCGGTACGGTCCCAGCGCATCGTCGCCACCCGGCGCACGCCGTCGACGATCGCCTGCGTGTCGGCGCCCAGCGCCTCGCCGATCGCCTCGAGCTTGATCGTGCCGGAGATGGCCGCGTCGGCCACCATCGCGGCCGCCAGCGCCGGCGGGTCGAGGCGCAGCTCGGTCAGCATGTCGGACGCGACCACCCCGCGCTGGGCCGCGGCCGCGTCGCCCGCCTCCGCCAACGCGTGGGCCTTGCCGACCAGCACGGCGCCGTCGCTGTACCGACCGGCGATCTTCTCGCGCAGGCTGTCGAGGTTGCTCTCCGCCGCCTTGACCATCGACTCGCACAATAGGTCCTGGCCCGGCCCCTCGCCAGCGAAATTCTCGCCGCGTCCGCTGCACGTCGGCGCCGCGCCCTCCCGCCGGGCGAGCTTCACCGTGAGGGTCGGGCGCCTCGGCCCCGCAGGGCCCGCAGTCGCCCCGCGATCGCGCCGACAAGGAGCCCGCCCGCCAGCGCCGTCACGTGGGCCGCGCCGCCGACCGGGCCGACCAGTCCCAAGAGACAGGCGCCGAGCCAGCCCGCCGCCAGCACCACCTCGAGCTCGCCCGCCGCCCCGGCGCGCCGCTCGGCCGCGGCGACCCCGATGAGCCCGAACGCCGGCGTCGACAGGCCGATACAAGCTGGCCCGAAGAACATGGCCTGAACGACATTGCCGAGGAGACCGAAGCCGATCACCATCGCCGCCAGCGCGGCGGTGCCCGAGCGGGCCTCGACGCGGCGCGCCAGCTCGGGCCACACCGCCGCCACGAACAGCAGGTGCAGCGGCCCCGAGTGGACGATCACCGGCGTCAGCCACTGCCACGGCGCGCTCGCCGACAGGCCGGCGGCGTCGGGCAGCAGCCGGGCGACCAGCGGCGAGGCCGGATCGCCGAGCCGGGTCATCACCGCCGCGATCGCCACGAACCCCAGCAGCGCCCACGTCAGCGGGGTCGGCGAGGCCCACGGCGTCGACACGGCCGGCTGCGGCAGCGCGGCCGCTGCCGGCCCCGCGGGCGCCGCCCGGGTCTCGGCGCGGATCCGCTCGGCCTCGCGGGCCACTGCGAAGCGCGCGGCGCCCGGCTCGCGACGAAACGACGCCAACTCGTCACGCACCCGCGGCAGCGCCTCCTCCTCGACCACCCACACCGTCCAGCCCTCCGGCGCCGGCCGCAGCCGGGCGGCGATGCCCAGGGTCAGCAGGTAGTCGGCGAAGCGCCGGGCCTGGCGCTGCTCCGGGATGACGCCGGCGGGTCGCATGCGGCCGCGAGACAACCTCCGACTTCGCGGCGCTATTTCACTCGATCTGCAGCGTCGCCGACTGTCCGTAATGGTCGGACAATTCGTGGCTGCCGGCCGCGCCGAAGTCGAGCGGCTCGGTGTACTCGAGCGCAGTCGCGACCACGCGGACATGCCGCTCGACGTCGCGGATGAAGACGTAGTCGAGCCGCGCCGGGTACTCGGTCGCCCCGTACTGCTGGAAGTACAGCGAGTTGCAGTCGGTGCCGGTGAACGTGTCGGCCGGGATCGTCGCGCAGCGGCCGGCCAGCGGCTCCTCGATGTACGGCCCGAACTCGAACGGCAACAGCAGCTGCTGCATGCGCGTCACGTCGGCGGCCGGCTGCAGCGCGCTGCGGCTGTCGTAGAGCCCGCCGTAGTGCAGCATCAGCGGGTACATCATCGCGTTGTGCCACCAGCCCGTCAGCACCTCCTCGCCGGTGCTGCCGAATCGATCCTCCGGATAATACGGCCCGGCGTTGAAGTCGCCGCCGACCAGCACCACGTCGCCGTCGTCGTGGCTCTTCGCGTGCCCGCCGAGCACCCGCGCTTGCACGTCGCGCTCCTGCCACAATTCGGGGAATGCGGTCAGGTGCGTCGCATAAAGGTGGATCCGCCGTCCGGTCGGCGCGTGCGTGAAGCTCCAGCGGATGAGCCCGCGCTTGATGCCGGGGCCCGGGAACAGCTCGATCTCCCGCTGGGCCGCGTACTGCGCCTCGCCGAACTCCTGCTTCGGATCGCCGATCAGCGCCTCGCGGACCAGGATCACGAGGCCGTGCTGCGCGTGCCTGTCCTCGCTGCCGGCGTAGATCGCATAGCCCTGCCGCTTCGCCTCGGCCGCGAGGCGCTCGACGTCGACCAGCTTCACGCCTCTTGCAAGAACAGCACGTCCCAGCCGTCGCCGAGCAGGCGCGCCGGCACCTCGGCCCGCCGCTCGACGTAGTACGGCACGCCGACGTGGGTGAACGGATACCAGCGATTGAGCAGCCCGACGTTGTACGTCAGCACCTTCAGGGTCGCCGGCGCGGCCAGCGGCGGCAACGCGGCGTGCTCGCTCGCCTGCGCCGCCAGCAGCGCCGACGGATCGGGCGCCGCGGTGAAGCGCAGCCGCTCGGCGTAGAACAGGTCGCTCGTGCGCAGCGTGGCCCCGTCGTCCAGCGCCGCCGCCAGGTGCTGCAAGATCGGGCTGTCGACCAGCATCACCTCGTCCTCGGGCCGCGAGCCGAGGTCCTCGGGGATCTCGTCGTCGGCGCAGGCCGGCGCGAGGACCAGCAGGGCGGCGAGCGTGAGGCGGTGCGCGTTCATCGTGCGATCCTCCGTCAGAACCGACCGGCCAGCCCCAGGCCCGCGTAGCCCGGCCCCAGGCTCGGCGCCACCTGGACCTTCGCCGCGGCCCGCGAATAACCTGTCCCATAAGCCAGGTGGGCCGCGCCGGCGAAGATCGCCCCCGCGCCGATCCAGAACGTCGTCTCGAGCGTCGTGTAGGCGCAGCGGTTGCTCGGACACGCGTCGGCGATCGGCAGGAACAGCGCCCGCGACAGCGCCCACAGGCCCAGCCCGCCCGACAGCAGCCCGATGCCGACCAGGCGCATGCGCTTGGCGTCGCGGACCTTGCCGAGGCCCGCCTCGTGGCCGCCGCGGCGGTAAGCCCCCGCGGTGAGCAGCCCGAGACCTGGCCCGAAGAACATCAGGTTGTTCCAGTTGGTCACGAACACCAGGTTCGCGGTGCTCCAGCGGGCGAACGGATCGGTCGGCACGATCTGCGCCGCGGTCGACCAGAACACCTCGAGACCGATCCGCCCGACCACCCCGAGCCCCGTCAAGACCCCGCCGGCGATCAGCAGCCCGCGCCCCGTCTTCGCCCGGGTCGGCCGCGCGGGCGCGGTCGTCGGAGCAGGTACCACCGCACCGGTCGCCACCGGATCGGCCGGCGTCGGCGCTGGCGCGGACGCGGCCTCCGTCCCGTCCACCGCCGTCGGTGACGCGGCCTCGGTCCCCTCGTCCGCGCGCACCTCTGCCGGCGAAGCGAGCGCGACGACGAGGATGAGCGACGACACGATCATGACGCAGCGCCACGATAGCGGCTCCGTCGACCGCTGTCATGACCGTCCCGCGCGCGAACCCGCACGCGCGCACCTGCTCGCTCGCCGCGAACGCGGGCGACCGGCCGCACGCAATCTATCCCCGAGGACAGGTCACGCCACGCGTCGCCGGCCCGCGAACCGACCATTCCGACCACCCCATTCAATGATTGCGCGAGCATGAGGCGGCCAGACTCCTCGCGACCCGCCCGTCGCGTTCGCGCGAGCGATCTTTTAGCGACAGGCACCGCAGCCTCGACCGTCACCGCTCAGCTCGCCGTGAGGCCACGTGTGCGACCGCCCGCTCGCAACATGTCCGCGGGAGCAGGATCTGCCGCCACGCGGCTCCGCCTGCCTGCTGGCTCGCCGCAGTCGCGTGCGACCGTCGCTCGCAACATATCGCCGAGATAGGCTACGCGGTCGGTCTCCGACCCGGAAGCGAACCTCTTCTCGGCATTCCATCGGACGCCCTCGAGGACATGTCGCATGCGACATGTCCGCGAGCACATGCCCCTTCGGTCAGGCCGCGCGGCGGCGGCGGCGGGCGAACAGCAGGCCGACGCCGAGCACCCACGCGAAGCTGGGGTCGTCGCTGACGCTGCAGCCCTTCTTGGCGACGGGCGGCGGCTCTTGCGGCTCCGCGCCCGTCGGCGCCGGCGGGGGCGGCTCGGCGGGGGCCGGCGCGGCGCAGGCCAGCTCGAGCTCGACCGCCGGCGTCGTGATCACCTTGGCGCGGTCGGGCGAGGCGACCTCGACCTCGACCTTGTGGGGCCCGGGCTTCAGCGCGTCGGGCTGGTCGCAGGCGACGAACAGCTTGTCGCTGCCGGCCTCGCCGGTCCACGTGCGGCCCGGATCGACGTGGTTGCACAGGCCGCTGCTGGCGTTCCACACCGCACCGTCGACGCGGGTCTCGTAGACCAGGTAGTCGCGCAGCGCCTCGGCCTCGGCCGGCAGCTTGACCTTGAGGGTCGCGGTGGCCGCCTCGATCTCATGGCTGCAGCTCGCGGGGTGGGCCACCTGGATCTTCTCTTGCGTCGGCGCCGACAACGTCAGCTTCGCCTCCGGCAGCACCAGCGGCCCGGCCGCGATCGTCACCGTCGTGGTCGTCTCCGGGGGCGGCACGTTGGTCGCCGCCGGGTCGAGGTTCTTGCGGGTCTCGGCCGCCTCGGGCCCCTCGCGCACCGTCACCTCGTACACCTGGCCGGGCTTGAACTTCGCCGCCGGGACGATGACCTCGACCGGCCCCTTCTCGACGATCGTGTACTTGACCGGCACCTTCTTCTTGCCGTCGACGCGCACCAGCGTCACGCGGCCCTTCGCGCTGCTCAGCTTCTCGCCGCCGGTCCAGGCGAAGCCCTCCGCATCGGCCGGCACCGCGCCGCCCGAGCCGACGTAGAGCTTGCCGCCGCCGAAGTCCTGCCGCAGGCAGGAGCACGCCTTCGCCTCACCCTCGCCCATGCTCGCCAGGGCCAGGCTCACCAGGACAACCATTCGTAAGAGTCGCATCGCGGGGGATGGTACACGGACGGGCCCGATCGTCAACCATGGGCCGGTGCACCGTCCGTTCGTCCGCGGACTGATGGATCTCCCCGCGACTGTCGTTGCGATCGGAGAATCCTCCTCGTCCTGCCGCCGGCCCCCTGTTTCTCGCGAAGCCGTCACCTCTCGGACCGAGCCTCGCGCGCCGGCCATGACATCGCAGCGGGGCCGGCCTCGCCGCGAGGACGGCGATGCGAAGGCGCAGCGCGCAAGATGCGGGCCGCGTTCGCCGGCCCGTGTTAGCTTCGCCCGGGCGTGCGCCGGATCTCCCTCGCCCTCCTCCTCCTCGCCTCGGCCTGCGCCGGCAACCGAAGCCTGCGCAGCGAGGCCCGCGTCGAGCTCGACGCCCTCGCCGCTCGCGGCGCGCTCCAGCCCGGCCAATCGATCGCCCCCGCCGCGCTCGCGCCTCTGGCCGCACGCTTCGCCGAGGCCCGCGTCATCGGGGTCGGACGCCCCCTCGCCGGCGGGCACGAGTTCGTCGTCCTCGCCCGCGACCTCTTCCTCGCCCTCGTCCGCGACCACGGCGTCACCGGCCTCGCGCTCGACGTCAGCATCCACGCCGGCTTCGCCCTCGACGCCTGGGTCACCGCCGCCGGCGAGCCAGACCTCGACGCCCTCGACGCCATCCTCCTCGACCTCGACGAGCCCGCCCTGCGCACCGCCGACTTGCGCGACTTCCTCGCCGCCGTGCGGGCTCACAACGCGGCTGGCCCGAAGACCATGTTGCACGTCCACGGCACCGACCCGGGCGAGCTCGACGCGGTCGCGCGCGGCTACCTCGCGTACCTCCAGGCCGTCGATCCCGAGCACGCCGAGCGGGCCACCGCGATCCTCCGCGGCGGCGACGGCCCCGGGCTCGTCGCCCTGCTCAAGCGCCTCGACGAGCAGCGGCCGGCCTACGTCGAGCGCAGCTCCGCCTCGGCCTACGCGCGCGCGCATGCAAGCCGAGGCCGCCGTGCAGTTGCTCGACCAGGCCGAGAGCTGGGCCTTCGACGCGCCCGAGTTCCACCGCGCGCGCAACCTCGACCTCGCGCTGCAGCTCGGCGGCGCCGGCAACAAGCTGTTCTTCTGGGGCGAGAACCGGCGGGCCGCCGCCGACGTCCCCGGCGCCGCGCCCTCGGTCGGCGAGTACCTGCGACAGTGGCACGGCCGCGGCTACGTCGCCGTCGGCGGCCTGTTCGTCCGCGGCCGCGCCGTGCTCGAGCGGACCGACGGCCGCCTGTGCCCGCTCGACTTGCCGCCTGCCCCTTCGGGCAGCTTCGACGCGGTCTTCGCCGGCCTCGCCGGTCCGGCGCTGCTGCCTGTGCCCGACCTCCTGCGCGGCAGGGGCCTGCAGCGCAGCCTCGGCGGCAAGCCGGCCATCCGCGCGATCGAGGGCGCCTACGACCCCGCCGACGCCGCCCGCTACAACGACGTCTACAAGTCGCTGTCCACCGCCTTCGACGCGTTGCTGGTGGTCCCCGTGGTCACCGCCGCCGCCCTCGCCCCCGGCCTCGGCCGGCCCGGGCCCGACGGCTGCGTCGAACTGCTGTGATTCGCGGGCAATGACGCCACCGCGATCGGGCATGTCGTGAAGGACATGTCCCATCGCTCCGCCGCCTGCGAGCCCTCGCGGCCGGCGGCGGAGAACCTGTCGCAAAGGACATCCCGTCCCCGCGGGTCCTGCCATTGCCCGCCGACGTCCGCAGACCGTCCGGGTTCGAGTTCGCGCTCGTGGGCCCAATCGATGGGTCGCGCGATCCTGGCGTATTGACAGACGCGTCGACTCTCGCGTACGCTCGTGGTCCTTGGTCTCTATGTCGCTCGACGCCCGCACTCTGTTTTGCGCCTCCTCGTACGCCCCGGCCGTTTCGGCCGCAGCGGGCGTGCCAGGAGCGTATCCGGCGGGATCGGCGACAGTACGCTGATTTTGTCTCCGGCCGCCGCTGCGGCTCGTAACAATCTCCGGTGCGACCGTCCTGCGAGGCGGCCGCGTCGGCGGGCACGTCGGGTATCGCCGTGTCCGCGCATTTGCCAGGGACCTCGTCCAAGAAAGCGCAGGTACATCATGTCCAGCTTCGCCGTCCACGTCGTGCGTGTGGCCATCGAGCCGCACGAGAACGCCGACGCCCTCGAGATCGCCCGCGTCGGAGATTACCGCTCGATCGTCCGCAAGGGTCAATTCGTCAGCGGAGACCTCGTCGCATACATCCCGGAGCAGGCCATCGTCCCCGAGCCGCTGCTCGACGAGCTCGGCCTGCGGGGGCGCCTGTCCGGCAAGGACATGAACCGGGTCAAGGCGATCAAGCTGCGCGGGGTCCTGTCGCAGGGCATCGTCTATCCCGCCCGGCCCGGCTGGTCCGAAGGCCAGGACGTCACCGCCGAGCTCGGCATCATCAAATACGAGCCGGTCGTGCCGTCGCACATGAACGGCCACGTCTACGGCGCCGGCCCCGATCGCTGCGTCAAGTACGACATCGAGAACGTCAAGGCCTTCCCCGACGCCTTGCTCGCGGACGAGCCCGTCGTCTTCACCGAGAAGATCCACGGCACGTGGTGCCAGCTCGGCCTCGTGCCGAACGACGCCGCCGGCGAGCACGGCCCCCTGATCGTCAGCAGCAAGGGCCTCGCCGCCAAGGGCCTGGCCTTCACCCCGTCGGCGGCCGAGAACGCCCACAACCTCTACCTCCGCGTCGCGCGCCACCTCGACTTCGAGGCCCGGGCCGCGAAGGTGTTCGCCGACGAGCTGGCCGCCGGTCGCCCGGTGTTCGTGCTCGGCGAGGTGTTCGGCGCCGGCGTGCAGGACCTGTCCTACGGCTCCAAGACCGATCAGGACCGCAACCTCGGGTTCCGCGTGTTCGACATCTACACCGGCTGGTACGGCCAGGGCCGGTTCCTGTCCGACGCCGACCTGCAGGCCGCCTGCGACGCGTTAGGGCTGCCGCGCGTGCCCGTGCTCTACCGCGGGCCGTTCAGCCGCGACGCGATGGCCGAATACACCGACGGCCGCGAGACCGTGTCCGGCCAGGGCCTCCACGTCCGCGAGGGTATCGTCATCCGCCCGCAGCTCGAGCGCCGTCACCCCGAGCTCGGCCGCGTCCAGCTCAAGAGCGTGTCCGAGAAGTACCTGCTCCGCAGCGGCGGCACCGAGTACAACTGAAACGAGTCGCGGCGCGCGGCCCCCGCGCGCCGCGACTGTTTACATTTTCACGCGCCCTCACGAGAGCACGGCGCTGACTCGCGGCGGTCACGTCGGCCACGGGCTCGCTCGACTCGCCGCGCGAGGCTCACGGAGCCGCCGTTCGCATGAACGCCGACTCCGGGAGGATGTGATAACGCTCGCGGAGCGCCTCGACTGGCTCCTCGATCACCTCCCAGTAGTCCCATCCGTCGTTGATGTCGATGGTCATCGCCGCCCCGCGGCGCACGGCCACGAGCAGCCGCGCCGGGTCCATCTGCAGGCGCGCGGGCGGGATATTGGGCGCGGTCTGCAGCCCGAGCTGGAACTGCGACAGCACGAACGCGAACCAGTTGTGCACCTCGTAGGACGAGTAGCCGGCGCTGAACGCCGCCGCCAAGATCTCCTGATCCGGCGTCGTGCCGTAGCCGGACAGGACGTGGGTCATGTCGTGAAACACCATCGCCTCGGGCGGCGCGTACGCCTCGCCCGGGAACGCGAACTCGTTGGCGACCATGTACTCGAAGTAGCTGCGGCCGAGGCTGCCTGCCGCCAGCCGGCCCAGCGCCAGGTAACGGGCCGTGAGCGCCGGATCTTGATGGAGGCCCAGCATCCCGAGGATCGCCTTGGGGATGATCGCCCGGCCCTGCACCGCCGCCATCTCGGCGATCTTCTTCGGGGCCCACTGGCGGCGGACGATGTCGAGCCGGGCGCGGCGATAGTGGCCACGGGCCAGGCGATCGAGGTTGTGCACGGCCGAGCTCTCGACGCCGAGCGCCGCCGCGAACGCGGCCACCAGATCGGCCTCCGCCTGTCCGACCTCGCCGTCGGCCATCGCCATCACCAGCATCGCGGCGACGAGCTGGAAGCGCAGCGGCGGCGGCGTGAACCGGGCGGCGAGCTCGGCCGGGGCGATCGGCTCGAGCAGGTCGAGGTCGCGGCCGCTGCCGTCGCCGAGCAGGGCGTCGGCCGCCCGCAGCACCGCCGCCTCACCGTCGCTAAGCGGCCCGTCGACGCGAGCGACGGTAGCGAGAGTCCGCAGGCCGAGGGTGAGTTGCTCTGGATCGGGGATGAAGAATTCCATGGCGCGCTCCTGGCTCGAATGGGCCTTGAAACAAAATGATAGACTGTACCTCAACATGTTTCAAGCCCTGCTATCCTCTTCCCATGCCTCCGGACGACCCCGCCCGCGCGCGGATCCTCGACGCGGCCCAGGAGCTGCTCGACCTGCGCGCCGGCCCGCTGCGGCTCGCCGACGTCGCGGTCCGGGCGGGGCTCGCGCGCGTCGCTCTACCGGCGGTTCGCCGACCGTGAGGCGCTGCTCGACGCCCTCCAGGCGGAGCGTGGCGTCGCGGCCGGCGAGCCGGGGCTCGACCTCCGGCGGACCATCCTCGCCGGCGCGCGCGAGGCCTTCAACGCCAGCGGGCTCGGTGGGGCGACCATGGACGACGTCGCATCCCGGGCCGGGGTCGGCGTCGCCAGCGTCTATCGTCACTTCGAGGACAAGGCCGGGCTCCTGCGGGCGCTGCTCGCCGACTTCGAGATCGATACGCTGGCCGGGCAGCTCGAAGCCGCGTCGTCGACCCCCCTCGAGGCGTTCCTGGCTCGCGGCGCGGGGGATCATCGCCTTCTTCCTCGACAATCGGTTCGCTCTGGTGATGGTGGTCGATCCGAGCGACGCGACGCGCGAGCTCGTGGCCAGCGCGCGTGAGACCAGCACCCTGCGCCTCACGCCGGCCCTCACCGCCGCGCTCGCCGAGCGCCTCCGCGCCGGCGAGATCGTCGCGGACGAAGACCCACGGGAGCTCGCGGCCGCGCTCGTCGGCCTCTGCATCGCCGCGGTCGCGCTCACGCCGGCGACCGCCGACGATCCCGACGCCGCGGCCCGCCGGGTCGCCCGTCGCTTCGCCCGGGCGATCGCTCGCCGAGCCCCGGTCGCCGCGACAGGCCGGCGCGCGACCTGATCGACGACTCGCTACGCGACGACTCGCAGGTCAGACCCGCTCCAGGCGCCACACGGTCGTCTGTCGGGTCCCGTCGCGCCACACGACGGCGGCGAACCGGTCGGGGGCCAGCGGGGCCGCGATCTCGATGAACCCCTCGCCGTCGCTCACCGCGTCGAAACCCACCAATGGCACCACTTCAGCGCCGCCGAGATCGGCGGTGGCCACGATGGGTCCCTGCTCCGTCGCCAGGAGGAGCACATGCTCGTCGTCGAGGAAGCCGCCCCATACATCGATCCCCATCTGCACCTCCGGCAGATCCTCGGCCACCTCGAGGCGCGCCGCGATGTCGAGCTCCGGCCACGTCGCCACCACCGCGCGATTCGGGTCGCTGGGATAAGGCGGCAGCAGCACGCGTGTGCCGTCCGGGCTGAATCCCCGGTTCACGAACGCCTCGGCAGGAAACACCTCGCGGACCGTCAGCGCGTCGCCATCGGCACGGATCACGGCGAGCAGGCTGCCGTCCTGTCCCATGATGAAGTCACAGAGGAGCGCCGGATCCGTCGGGTGGACGAGGGCGTGCGCCCACGCGGCGTCGGCCTCGACTCGTCGCTCGTCGAGCACGACCCCCTTCAGGTCCATCAGCAGCACCCGGTGGAACTCCGAGAAGGAGCGTCCCTCGGCGTGGGCGCCCGGCACGGTGACGACGATGCGGTCCGGCGCGATGATAGTCGCGGAGTCCGCCGCCGCCGCGACGACGACGGCGCTCGGGTGGAGAGTATCCGCCACGATGCACAAGCCGCCGTCGACTGCAGCGACGAGGGCGCCGAGATCGGCGCGCGCGTCGAGCAGCTTCGCGGCGGAGGGCAAGCCCGTGGGCAATGGACGGAGGGGCCGCAGGTCCTCGTCCCACGCGACGAGAGCCCCGTCTCGAGCGTGAGACGAGGTCCGCGCGAGGTCCGGGTCAGGGGCAGCTTGCCGTCGAGCTCCGGCACCGTTCCGATCCAGTTCGCTCGCAGCGGCATGGACCGCACCTTAGCAGTCTCGCGGCCAGCTGCGAGCGTCCGATGTCAGCCTCACGGACAAGGCGGCGGCTCCGAGCCATCCGCCTCCGACCCCGGCTCGCACGGGCCGAAGCCCATCGGTGTGCAGGTCGTAGTATAGAACGCGTGCGTCCCGAGCTCGTCGGCGACGCACACGACCTTCCCGAACGGCTTGCAGATCGTGAACGGCCGGCAGCCGAGGAAGACCGTCGCCTCCCTGTCGGGCACGCACCACTGCGAATCGGCGCACTCGGCCGGGACGCCGAAGAGAGCGGTGCACGCGTCACTGGCGACACACTCGGCCTCGTCGGCGATGGCGAAGCAACCATCGGGATCGGCCTCGGGCGGCTCGTCCGACGGCCCCACGACCACGACACACGCCTCGGCCCCCGTCGTCGACGCCCCGCTCTCGCTCGCGGACCCGGTCGTCGGCTCCGGCAAATCACCCGTCGTCGAACCCGGGCTCGTCGTCTCGGTCGCGTCCCCCGCGGTCTTCTCGCCGGGCGCCCGCGTCACGCAAGCGGCCAGGAGTAGTGGAGCCGCGATCACGAGGGCGCCCGGATGCCATGCCATCGCCGCCATCTTCGCGCGTAAGGCCGTGGCTCGCAACCACGTCGATCGCGTCCCGCCGAATCTCCGCCCGGCCTGCCGCGCGCCCGGGCCTCACCGCCCGCGCCGCCCCGACCGGCCGCTCGCCCAGGCGGTGTAATCGAACAGCGGATCGAACAGCGGCCCGCGGTTCGGGGTGCCGAAGTGAATGGTGGGCGTGCGGTCGGCGGTGATCAGCGCGATCAGGCGTTCGACGGTGGCCGCGCCGGGCAGCAGCATCGCCGTCGGGTCCGGCGAATGCACCGAGTCGGGCCCGAACTCGCGCTCGGCGCGGTGCCGGACCTCCTCGGTCACCGCGATCTTCAGCGGCAACCACCGCTGCGGCGCTCCTTGCGGCGCGAACGCCCGCCACGCCACGGCCACCAGCGCCTCCTCGTCGATCGAGAAGCAGTGACACACCTCGGCCCGCTCGGCCCACAGTCGCATCATCTGCCGCGGCCCGAATCCGAATTGAGTGTCCACGTGGACCGTCGCCGGGCAGGTATCCGCCGTCGCCCACACGTCGCGCAATTCCTCGAAGCGCTCGAAGCCCGCCTGCGCCGTCAACGTGCGCCCCGCGATCGCCTCGCGCACCCACGCCGGCGCGACCGGCCGCGGCAGCGCCGGCTCGGGCGACGCGACCACCAGGCGCAGCTCCCATTCCCCCGCCAATCGCTGCAGCGCCGGCCAGTGCTTGTCGAGCCGGACGTCGTTGCGCAGCGCCAGATAGATCGGCTCCGGCGCGTGCGCCTCACCCCAGCCGCGCCACAGCCGGCGCTCGTCCTCGAGCGCCGCCACCGCGCGCGCCGCTTGGGCCACTCGTGGTCGGAGGTGGGCCCGTAGAGGATCGGGCCGGGCTTTGCTCCGTACATCGGCGAGCCCGCGGGCGACACCGGCAGCGGCCAGTCCTCGCGCTGCACGTGCGGGCTGCCCAGCCGCCCCTCCAGGTCGGCGAAGCTCCGGCGCATCCGCTCGACCTGCTCGCCGCAGGTGCTCAGGGTGATGGCCGGCGGGGTGAGGGCCGCCCCACAGAAGGGCAGCACGAGCGCGAGGGCGCGGAGGAGCAGGCTGGTGCGCGGCATGTCCGGCCGCCAACGCGGCGAGGCCCCCGCCGATCTCGCCGTTGTGGCCCGACTCACGCAACCTCGGGACATGTCCTCCGAGACATGTGATTCCCCGCGCTCTCCGGACCGCAGGCCGCCGCTCACGCCCGCGCGAGGGCCCGCGAGCTTTGCCGAGCCCGCTGGCTCGCCCCGTCGCACCTACATGGGACATGTCCTCCGAGACATATGCCTCCCCGCGCCCGCACCCCGCTGCCGGCCGCGCCCGCGCGCTCACGGAGCTCCGCCGAGCTCGCTGGCAGGCCCGAGGTGGCCCGCCCCGCACATGTCCTCCGGGACACATGATTCCCCGTGCCCGAACTGCAAGCCGCCTGTCGCGTACGCGCCCGCGCTCCATCCCCGACCTGGGATTGCAAGCTCCCACCCGCGCCCCGGGGGCGTGGAAGCCGACCGCAGCGCCCCGGTGATCCTCGGCCTCGTAGCAGTCCTCGGCTTCGGCGGTCGGTCGCCCGCGCCTGCCGGATCCACGATCCTCGACTCGCGCACCGCAGACCGCTCTCGCTCTGGACCTGCGATTCTTCCTGGCGTCCCCCAGGCCGCGCGCACCTGCGGCGGCGGGCCTTTATTCCCGCCTCGGCGCGTTCAGGGCCTGTGCGGTCGATCATCAATGCAGTGTCCTTGACCGCACGCTTTCGCTCGCGCACGCTTTCGCCGTGTCGTTCGCCGCTCGGGTCTCGTCGTCCGCCTGCGCTCTGCTCTTTCTCATTGCGGCATGCGGCGACGATACGGCCGGCGCGCCCGAGTCGGCCGTTTGCCCGGCCGACGCTCCCACGCGCCTCTGGGCCGCACCCGCCGACCGGGCCCCCGCGCTCAACGGGCATTTGCAGGACCTGACGCTGATCGGCGACACCCTGTATTTCCGCTGGGGTACCGACGTTCCGACCTGGCGGATGTACGCCGCCGACCTGTGCGGCGACGAGGTCGTCCCGATCGATTCCACCGAAGACCTCGTCGATCGCTTCATGCTGAGCGGCACGGACGACCTGGGCCGCGTCGCCTTCGGCCTGCGTGAGCGCGATGGAGCGGTCGTCCGGCTCGACCGCCTCGAGGTCGACGGCATCGACGAGCCCGTCGAGGTCGGCCGGATCTCCGACCACGAACTCATGGGCTGGAGCGGGGGCGCACACGCCATGTACTTCACGACCACCCCCGAGCGCGACACGAGCTGGGTCCCGTCCGCCGCCGGCGTGGGGGCGCAGCCGTTGACGCTGTGGCGCCTCGGTGACGACCCGGGCGACGTGCTCGAGCGCCTGCCCGGCGAGTTCATCGACGTCGCATTTTCCGACACGTTCGCGGGCGAGCCGGCCGGCGCCGGGCCGGTCCTCACCCTCACCGACGCCGGCGAGCTGCGGGTCTTCGATCTGCAGGGCGACGAGGTCGCCGCCATCGAGGGGGTGCGTCGCGCCCAGCGCTCACCCGGGGGCACCCGCGTCGTGTGGCAGCAGATCGGCGACGACGAGGTCGAGGCCACCTTCGTGCGCGACCTGGCCACCGGCGTCGACCTCGAGCTCACCGCCAATGCCCACACTGCGGTCTCGTGGGGTCGCGTCGATTTTGAGCAGCGCCTCACCGGCACCTGGGTCTGGGTCGACGACGACTGGCTCGGCCTCGTCGGCCCGGACGACACCCTGGTGGTCGTCCACGACGCCGCCACCGGCGAGGCGATCGAGGTGCCCGCGCACACCCGCGTGCTGACGGGCACGACCCACGGCTTCTGGCTGCAGATGCCCTCGAACGACGACGAGACCGTCGCCGCGCTGTGGAACCCGCGCGACGGCGAGCTGTTCGAGTGGTACCGACAGTCGTCGACGTACCCGTTCATCCGCCTGCCGATGATCGACGGCGACGATTGGTACTACCTCCGCAACGATCAGAACAACTTCAATCGCGGCAGCTGGTGGCGCATCGATCGCACCACCGGCGCCTGGACCGAGCTGCTGCCCACGCTCGGCGTGCCGTTCCACGAGCTCGAGGACGGCCGGATCGTCACCTCGCTCGAGAATACAAGCGACGGGTACGTCCGCCTCGCCGTCGTCGACCTCGATACCCGCGTCTACACCACCATCGCCGAGGACGTCGTCTACGGGTTCGTCCACGAGCCCGAGCACGGCGTCTACTACCTCGACGCCCAGGGCCCCGGTCTCGGCCTATGGGTCGCGCCGCTGCCCGAGGCCTCCACCGCGCCTCGCAGCCGGCGCGAACCCGGCCAGCGCAGCGGCGGTCCGCGGATCGATGCTCCGAGGTTCCCCGCCCGCGCCGACGTCGGCCCGCTCGCCGACGCGGCGCGCTGAAACATCACTGCCGTCGATCGCCGCGTCGGCCCGCTGACGAACCACGCGCCCTCACTTCGTCCGCCGGCGCGGCGGCTCGCTGGCTTCCTCGATCAGCGTCGGCTCCGGCTCGAGGCACGTCGGGTCGTCGAAGCGCGGGTTGTTGACCCGCGTCGACACGGGGGTGTCGACCAGCATGTCGTCGGGCGCCGGGCCCAGCAGGTGCGCCAGGGCTGTCCTTTCGGCCATGTTCGCCGTGCGCGGCAGCGGGGCCAGCCAGCGGCCGAGCTGCCCGCGCGGCACGATCGCCGGCATGCGGTCGTGGTGGCGCCCGACCGTGTGATTGGCCCCGGTGGTGAGGATCGCGAGTGGCGCTTCACCTCGCCGGTCTGCTCGTCGCGCACGTCCGTGTAGATGCCGGCGAACACGATCAGGCGGCCGTTCGGCGTGTGGAACCAGTGCGGCCGGCGGTGCTCCTTCGGGCCTGACCACTCGTAGAATCCGTCGGCCAGCACCCCGCAGCGGCCGCGCGCGAACACCTCGCGCGAGCTCGGCGCCGTCGCGGCCGACTCCGCGCGCACGTTGATCTGCGCGCCCGGGCGGCCGCCCGCGAGGTGGAGGCCCCACACGCCGAGATCGAGGCGGCGGCCCTCCTCGGGCTCCTCGCACACGATCGCCATCGGCTGCGTCGGCGCGATGTTGTAGCGCGGGCGGTACTCGGCGCGCAGCTGCGGCGAGATCTCCGCCTGCACCACGCGCGCGAGCGCCTCGAGGTCGGGGGTCGTCAGCGTGTAGCGGCCGCACATGTCGTCAGTGTCGCGCGGGACCGCCCCTTCGGCCAGTCCCTCAGTTATCTTTCTCCGCGTGCCGGACAGGACCTCCGCCGCGCTCACGCGGCTCGGCCGGATCCTGAGCAGCGCCGGCGTGAGGCTGCTGCTCAGCGCCGCGATCATCTTCAGCCTGATCCCCGAGCCGTGGGTCAAGCAGTACGAGCCGTTACTGCTGGGCCTGTTCGCGCTCGAGTTCTCGCTGCGGCTCCTGCTGGCCGTGCGGCGCGAGACCGACGACGACCCGCGGCAGCGAGGTTGGCGCTGGCCGCGGCCCGGGGCGCTCGCGCTGCTGGCCCTCGACCTCGTCGCCCTCGTCAGCTTCTTGCCGATCGACCCGCGGGCCTCGCCGTGGATGCGGAGCCTCCGCCTGCTGCGGTTCGTCGTCTTGCTCGGCTACTGGGCCCCGCTGATGCGGGACCTGCGGACCGTCATGTTGCGGCGCGAGCGGGCGCGGCAGGTCGTCGTCATGGCGATGATCGTCGGCCTGCTGTCGTTCGCCGGCGCCCTGTTCCTGCAGCAGAGCGAATTCGACGACCGCGGCGTCGACTACGACGAGGACGGCCAAATCGACCGCGACGACCGCAACTTCTTCACCAAGCTGTGGTGGGCGTTCCGGCAGATCCAGGACCCCGGCAACATGATGACCGCGCCGACGGCCACGGGCGTCGTCATCGTCAGCCTGTGGCTGACCGTCGCCGGCCTGTTCCTCGTCAGCTTCCTTATCGGCCTCGGCAGCGACGTCGTGCGCGAGATGATGGAGCTGAGCCAGCTGAGGCCGCCGGGGCTGCACGGGCACACGGTGATCGTCAACATCACCGCCGCCACGCGGCAGCTGCTCGAGGAGCTGATGCGGTACTACCAGAAGCTCCTGCCGCAGGACGTGCGGCCGCTGTCGCGCTGGTGGTTCGCGCTGCTGCTCGACAATCTACGGCGGGCGCTGATGGGCCCGCGCTACGTCGTCGTCGGCACCAGCCCCGATCGGCCCGACTTCCTGCGCCGCAGCGAGCTGGCGCGGATCGTCTACCGCCACGGCAGCGCCAACGACGAGGCGTTCATGCACCGCGCCGACATCGCCCTGGCCCAGCGGGTCGTCCTGCTGGCCGACACCGCCGCCGCCGAGCCCGACGCCGAGACGATCCGCGCCTCGCTGGCGATCGTCGAGGGCCTGCGCGACCCGAGCCCCGCCGACCCCGAGGAGGGCGCCGTCACCGGGTCGAACATACAGGTCCAAAAGACCAGGTCCCGACGGACAGGCCGCGTCACCGACGGCCACCTCACCCACCAGCGCGGGCGCGGCAAGCTGCTCATCGCCGAGATCCTCGACGAGCGCAACGTCCCGGCCGCCTGGGCCGCGCTGGCCTCCGGCGGCGGCGAGCTGCGGGCCTTCATCGTCGTCGTCGAT
This sequence comes from Nannocystis pusilla, assembly GCF_026626665.1. Classification (GTDB taxonomy): domain Bacteria; phylum Myxococcota_A; class Polyangia; order Nannocystales; family Nannocystaceae; genus Nannocystis; species Nannocystis pusilla. The sequence continues at coordinate 1,087,918 of NZ_JAPNKE010000002.1, read as the reverse complement.
CGCATGATCGCCCTGTTCCTCGCCTGCGTCGGCCGCACCGCCGGGATAGGTCCGTTGCTCGCGGAGCTTTTGACCTGCACCGGCCACGAGATCTACACCTGCTTCTTCGACCTGCCCGAGCTCAGCTACAACTGCGAGACTCCGCCGCAGCTGCCCGCGGAGCCGCAGGCGGCGATGCAGCGATTGACGCAGCGGGCGCGGGTGTTGCCGCCGCGGCAGCGCCTGGTCCCGATCGGCCTCCTGTACGAGGAGGTCGACGAGCTCGGCATGCCCGACCTCGGGGTCGTGATCGGCGGCGACCCGCGGCCGCCCGGGGCCATCGCCCCCACCTGCAACGGCTTCATCGCCCTGGCCCCCAGCTTCGCCCACGTGCGCGAGTTCTCCGAGGCGCTGCGGCGCGAGCCCGAGGTGACCGCCTGGTCCGAAGACCAGAATGTCGCCGCACGGCAGGCCGCCGCCGGCGCGCCGGAGTTCGGCGTCGAGCCGCACCTGCCGCTGCGGAGGGTGCTCGTCTGCGGCTTCCGCCCGGTGACCATCGCCCTGTGCGAGGCGCTGATCCTGGCCGAGCCGGCCGCCGAGATCCTCGTGCTCGTGCCGACCGAGGCCGAGCGGCGGGCCGCGCTCGATCGCATCAATGTCCATCGGGACATGGTCCAGAGGCACCTGCTCCGCGGCTACCACGGCGCCCTGGCCCCGCGGCCGGACGGGGACTTCTCCCACCATTACGCGCCGCGCGACGGCGGCCCGCCGATCGGCCGGGTGCAGATCGTCGTCGGCGACACCACCTCGCCGCTGCAATTCGTCGAGCTGCCCGGCGGCTTCGGCCACGTCTCGCAATCTGACCTCGTCTACATCCTCTCGAGCGCGGGGCAGGACAGCGACGCCCGCGGCGCCCAGACCCTCATGACGCTCGACGCCCTGCTGACGCGCAGCGAGCCGGCCGCCCCGCACCTGCGGATCGTCGCCGAATTCGTCGACGCCGAGCTCGCGCATCGTCTGCGCCAGCGCTACGCCGCGCTCGGTGTGGCGCGGGTCCAGGTCTATAGCACCGAGAACCTGCGCGCCTACTTCCTGTTTCAGAGCGTCCTCATCCCCGGGTTCGCGCGCGTCTACGGCCAGTTGCTCGCGCCTTGGGGTCACAGCTTCGCGCGCCTCGTGCCGTCCGGCCGCGGGCGCGGGCGCTGCCCGTTTCAGGCGCTCTCGGTCCATATCGCCGAGGCTGGTCACGGCGTTCTGATCGGCGTCGAACTCGACCGCGAAGGCGGGGGCAGTGAGCTGCACCTCGGCGCCGGTGCGTCCGGTGAAGACGGCGTGGTCGACCTCGCACGGGTGCGTGGTCTATGGGTCGTGACGCTCGATCCGGCGGTGCACCCCGCGGACCGCCGCGCGGCCCGCTGACGATCCTTCGCGTGTGGGTCATCTGAGCCGTCCGGCGGCCGTTGTGCGTGCGCCCCGGCCGGCCTGCGTTAACATCGCCGTCGGTCCCGCTCTTATGCTCACCGCGACGACCGCATCGATCACCCACGACGATCCGTATCAGGCCGGCCGCGACCTCGCGGCCGATCGAACGACGCGCTCGGAGCCTCGCCCGACGTCGTCCTCCTATTCGCCGCCCCCACCTACGAACCGCACCGCCTGCTCGCCGGTCTCCACCGCCGCCTCACGCCGCGCGTGCAGCTCGTCGGCTGTACCAGCTTCGCCGAGATCGGCCACGAGGGGGCCGTCAGCGGCTCCGTGACCGCGCTGGGCGTGCGCACCCGCGACCTCGACGCGCACGCCCTCTACGCCACCCGCGCGAGCGGCGACAGCCTCTCCGTCGGGCGGGCGCTGGGCGAGCAGGCGCGCGAGCGGGAGGCCGCGCTGCTCTTGCTGCTCGCCGACGGCGTGCGCCTCGACAGCGCCGCCGTGTTGCGGGGCGCACAATCGGTGCTCGGCCCCGACTTCCCGATCATCGGCGGCCTCGCGGCCGACGACGCTCGCTTCGCGCACACGCGCGAGTTTTGCGGGCGTGACGTGTTTGCGGGCGCCGTCGTCGGCCTCGCGCTCGCGGGCCCGGTGCGCCACGCCACCGTCGCGCGCGGCGGCTGGGAGCCGATCGGAGCCACGCGCCGCTGCACCCGCGTCGAGCGCGACCGCCTCGTGCTCGAGCTCGACGGCCAGCCCGCGCTCAACCTCTATCGCGAGTACCTCGGCGCCCAGGATCGCGACCTCAAGACCGCGGGCATCGAGTTCCCGCTCGGCATCGTCGGCCTGCCGGGCCGGCCGTGGATCGGCGACGACGCGGCGGTGCAAGTCGTGCGGGCCGTGTGCGGCGTCGACGAGGTCCGCGGCGGCTTGCGGTGCACCCGCGAGATCCCCGAGGGCGCCGAGATCCGCATGCTCCGCGCCACCAAGGACGACCTGATCCACAGCGCCTCCGAGGCCGCGGCCGAGCTCGGCCGCGCCGCCGGGCGGCCGGATCGCGCTGGTGTTCGACTGCTTCTCGCGCAAGATGGTCCTCGGCGCCCGCTACAAGGAAGAGGTCGCCGCCGCCTACTCGCGCCTGCCGCCCGACCTCGTCCGCGTCGGCTTCTACACCTACGGCGAGCTGGCGCCGGTGGCCGGGCAGACCGAGCAGCACGACGCCACCTTCACCGCGGTCGTCATCGAGGGTTGAAGGCCATGATCGACTGCGACTGCGTGTTCGAACGGCCTGACCTGCCCGTCCTCGGCGACGACGAGCTGCTCGAGCACGTCGAGCGCTGCGGGACATGTCCCAAGTACATGCCGGCCCCGGCCGGGTCCTGCTGTCGCGCCTGCGGGACAGCGCCCGCAACCTGCGACGCGCCGCCAACCGGGCCCGCCAGGTCGAGCGCGAGCTGACCGAGCTGCGGGTCGACGTCGACCGCTCCGAGCAGCGGATCGCCAACCTCGAGCGGGTCCACAAGGTCAGCACGCGCGAGGTCCTGCAGAAGAACGCGCTGCTGGCGATGATCTCGAGCATCACGATCGCGGCCAACGAGGCCCACACCGAGACCGACGTCTACCGGATCTGCATGCACAAGGTCTGCGCGGCCTCGGGGTGGTCGCTCGCGCGCCTGACCCCCGCGATCGGCGGGAGCAGCCGCTGGCACGTCGCCGACCGCCTCGCCGTCGAGTTCATCGGCCTGCTCGTCGACGGCGAGCCGACCGCGCTCGGCCTCGACGCGCTGCGCCACGGCAAGCCGGTGTGGGCGCCCGACCTGCGGGCCCGCCTCGAGGCGCCGTGGATCGAGCGCGCCGCGGCGCTCGGCCTGCGCGGCGGCGCGGCCCTGCCGGTGGTCGTCGGCGGCCAGGTGATCGCCGTCGTCGAGTTCTTCGGCACCGCCGGCGAGGGCACCGCGACCGCGTTGATGCTGGCGATGGCGACCATCGGCGCCGAGATCGGCCGGGTGCTCGCCCGCCTGCGCGCCGACGAGGCGGTGGCCCACGCGCGCGACGCCGCCGAGGGCGCGAGCCGGGCCAAGAGCGCCTTCCTGGCCAGCATGAGCCACGAGCTGCGGACCCCGCTCAACGCGATCCTCGGCTACGCCGACCTCGTCGACGAGATCCTCGAGGAGGAGGGCGCCGACGACGTGCGCGGCGACATCGTCCGGATCCGCCAGGCCGGCGAGCACCTGCTCGGCCTCATCAACAACATCCTCGACCTGTCGAAGGTCGAGGCCGGCCGCATGCCCGTGCTCAACGAGCGCTTCGACCTCGGGGCGCTGATCCGCGACTCCGCCGATCTGCTGAAGCCGCTGATGGACCGGCGCAACAACGTCGCCTGCCTCGACCTCGCCGGCGACCTCGCCGACGTCGAGACCGACCCGACCCTGGTGCGCCAGATCCTGTTCAACCTGATCAGCAACGCCTCCAAGTTCACCCACGCCGGCACGATCACGATCGCGGCCGCGCGCCAGACCGACCCGAGCGGGACGTCGTGGTTCCACCTCGCGGTCGCCGACACCGGCGTCGGCATGACCGAGGAGCAATGCGCGCAGCTGTTCGAGCCCTACCGCCAGGTCGACCCCCACCTGGCCCGCCGCGCCGGCGGCACCGGCCTCGGCCTGACGCTGTGCCGCGGCCTGTGCACCCTCCTCGGCGGCACGATCGCCGTCTACAGCGCCCCGGGCCGCGGCTCCTGCTTCACCGTCCGCCTGCCGCTGCGCTGATCCGTGGCGGGCGCTCCAAGTCCTTCGGGACACATGCGAGGCGCCCGCGCCCGTCATCTCAGGGGTTGCACAACCCATCCGACTCGTCGGACTTGTCTTCACAATCGTCGTCGCCGTCACACACATACGTGTTCGGGATCGGCTCGCCCGAATTGCACATGAACGGCGGACCCACGTCGAGGCAGGCCTCCTCGGCCAGGACGGCCTCCGTGGAGAGCTTGTAGCAGACGTGATTGGCGTCGAGGAACGCCCCGAAGCACTCATTCTCCTGCGGCCCCAGATCGATCTGCTCGTCGCAAGTCAGCGGCGCGACACACGCGGTATAACCCTCGACCGCCTCGGCGAGGCACGCGACGTACTCCGCGTGAGCCGAACCCATCGCCTCGATCTGGCAGAAGCAATCGCTTTCCGAGCTGTCGCTGTTGGCGGTGACGCACGCCTCGATCTCGGCATACCGTCCGACCTCGACGGCGCACGCGCAGAAGCTCGCAATATCTGCCATGTCGGCCGCCGAGTACCGCTCGCAGGCGCTCGCAGGCGCTTCGCCGGTCGACGAGGACCCACCGGTCGTCGGCGTGTCCGTCGTGCTCTCCCCCCGGTCGGCCCCGTCGACGAGCTTGTCACGCCGCCCGTCGTCGACCCGCCCGAGCCTTCGGTGTCGCCCTTGTCGATCTCGGGACAACCGAGCAGCAGCACGCTCCCCACGCAGAGCCTCGCAATACGTCGATCATAGTGTTTCATCCCGCCAACCTATCACGACGGCAGGCTGCGCCCGACGGCGACCTGCTGTTCGGCGCCGTCGGCGATTTCATGCAGGCCTGGGAGCTCGCCAGCCTGACCGCCACCCCCGCTGTGGCGGACGCGGGGCTTCGCGCGCCTGGCCCGACGGCGCGCTCGTGACGTGCGAGGAGGGCGAGATCCACCGCTTCGCCTTTCAGTCAGGTCCCGCGCGAGCCGGCAGCCCTGCGCCCCTGGCTGCGAGCGCGCGCGGCCCGGCTCGCGGAGTGACGCGCCGCGCCGCAGGCCGGGCGCGGCAAGATGTCCCCAAGGACATCTTATCGCGGCCCCGTGCGGCCCCGACCCGGCGCGACGCGAGAGCGTCGCCGGCCCCGCGCCTCGGCGCGAGGTCGAGGACATGTCCGACGAGACACGTCTCGCCTCCGGATCCGCGGGCCCCGGCGCCTTTTCGATCTGCACGAATCGACATGTCCTCACGGACATGGCGAAACAGTCATGACGAAGGCTCGACCTCCGGGCGACCGAAACCGCGCGCGCCGCCCTCCCTGGAAGCGCGAGGCCGACGCGGTTACTCTGCCCGGGTGCGGATCGTGCAGATCGACAGCGAGCCGCTGCACGTGCTCGCGTACCTCGACGCCGCCCCGCGCGGGGGCAGCCAGACGCGCGAGCTCCCGCTGCTGCGCGCGCGTCGACGAGTTGCCGGCGCAGCTTGACGCCTTGCTCGTCACCTCCGACCTGCAGGGGCGGACCGCGCTGAACGAGGCCGGCGGCGCGCTGCGGCTGCTCGGCGAGGCCCTCGCCGAGGAGTACGCCACCCTGGCCGAGCTCGACTCCGTGCCCGACCCCGCCTTCACCGGCGTCGTCCTCGCGGGCGACCTCTACGCCGCCCCCGCCGCCGATCGCCTGGGCGCCACCGGCGATGTCCGCGACGTCTGGCGGGCCTTCGCCGCCCGCTTCCGCTGGGTCAGCGGCGTCGCCGGCAACCACGACCTGTTCGGCAAGCCGAGCGAGCAGGCCCGCTTCGTCCGCGAGCCCGGCGTCCACCTCCTCGACGGCCGCCAGGTCGAGCTCGACGACCTGCGGATCGCCGGCGTCGGCGGGATCTGCGGGCGCTCCGGCAAGCCCAACCGACGCCCGCCCGACGAGTTCGTGGCCGCCGTCCGCCGCCTCTTGCCCGCGCGGCCGCACCTGCTCGTCCTCCACGAGGGCCCCGACGCCGGCCCGCGCCGGTTCGGCAACCCCGACGTGCGCGACGCCGTCGACGGCCGCGGCGCCCTCGTGGTCTGCGGCCACTCCCACTGGCACGACCCCCTCGCCGAACTCCCCGGCGGCACCCAGGTGCTGAACGTCGACGCCCGCGCCGTCCTGCTCGAGCGCGTCGACCGCTGATCGGACATGCTCGCTAGGACATGGCCTCTCAGCCATGTCCTCCTGGACATGCTCCTCCGAGCATGCTCGAAAGAGCACCGCCGTCAATCGAGCATGCGCACCACGATCTTGCCCTTCGCGTGGCCGGACTCGAGGTGCGCGAACGCCTCGCCGATCTGCGCGAACGGGACGATGCGGTCGATCACCACCTCGATCGCGCCGTCGTCGATGCGGCGCGCCAGGTCGGCCAGGTCCGAGCCGCTCGGGTGCATGAACAGGTAGCGGTAGCGGACCTTGCGGCCGAGCCCGCGCAGGCGCGGCCCCAGGCTCGCCAGCCAGAACAGCGGCACGAGCCCGGGGCGGCCGAGGTCCTTGCGCGCGGTCGTCGGCTCCGGCGCCCCGGCGAGCGACACCACCAGCCCGCCGGGCTTCACCACCGCGAACGAGCGCGCCAGCGTGTCGCCGCCGACCAGGTCGAAGGCCCCGTCGTAGTCCTTCAGCGCCGTCTCGAACGCCTCCTTGGTGTAATCGACGATCACGTCGGCGCCGAGGCGGCGGACCAGCGCCTCGCCGCGCGGAGAGGCCGTGGTCGCCACGGTCGCGCCGAACCGCTTGGCCAGCTGCAGCGCGAACGTGCCGACCCCGCCGGCCCCGCCGGGGATGAACAGGCGCTGCCCGGCCCCGCGTGCAGCTCGTCGCGCAGCGCCTGCAGGGCGGTCAGCCCGGCGAGCGGCACCGCGGCCGCGGCGGTGAAGTCGAGCCGCGCCGGCATCTTCGCCACCAGCGACTCGGGCACGCACGCGTACTCGGCGAACGCCCCCAGCGCGTCCTTGTCGACCCGCGCGAACACGCGGTCGCCGGGCGCGAACTGCTTCGCCCCCGGCCCGCACGCCTCGACCACCCCGGCCAATTCGTTGCCCATCACGATCGGCAGCGGGTAGCGCCGGATGACCCGCAGCTTGCCCTCGCGGATCTTGAAGTCGACCGGGTTGAGGCCCGCCGCGTGGACGCGGATCCGCAGCTCGCCCGCCTTCGGCTCCGGCACCGGCACCTCGCGCAGCTCGGCCGCCGCGGGGCCGCCGTAGCGCGTCATCACGTAGGCTCGCATGGTCGTGGTCATGGCCGGCGAGTGTACGCACCCCGAGGCCGGACCGCGAGCCATGCCCGCAGCCCTCAGGTCGCCCGGAATTGTTGGGGCATGCCGTCCTCGACCGTGATCGTCACCACCACGTCGACGGGCCCGGCCGCGGCCACGTGGAGGATGAACGCCACCCCGCCCGAGTGCGGCGACACGTTCGACACCCACACGTCCGCGTCGCCGAGCGAGAAGATGAACTCCTGCAGCGCGTCGCCGTTGGGGCCGATCACGTAGCCCGCCCCGTGTTCGGTCGCCTCCGCGGCCGACACGTGGACGATCGAGAGCGGCGTGATCGGCGGATGGATGCCCCACTTGAAGTCCAGGCGCTTGCGCCCGATGAGGCCGTGCTCCTTGCCGTAGAAGACTCGAATCGACTTCGTCACGACGACTTCATGGCATGGGCCCCGGTCGCTGCCAGCGCCGCCCCCCGGTGTGCGCCCCGCCATGCGCGGTGGATCAACCCTCGCGGTCGGGAGCGCGCCGGATGTCGGCCTCGTCACTCGCCGCTCGCGCCCGTGGGCCCGCGTCGGCGTCCAGCTCGAGCGTGATCCCGAGGCCCGCGAGCGCGCCCGCCAAATCGGGCGGCAACGGGGCGACCACGCGGATCGGGGCGCCCGTGCGCGGGTGCGGCAGCGCCAGCGACCACGCGTGCAGCGCCAGCCGGTGCAGGTCGTGGCGCTCGCGGAACAGCCGGTTGTGCTCGCCCTTGCCGTAGCGCACGTCGCCGATCAAGGGGCAGCTGATGTGCTTGAGGTGGCGCCGGATCTGGTGCAGCCGTCCCGTCAGCGGCCGGGCCTCCACCAGCGCGTAGCGGCCGGCGCGGGCCAGAGTCGTCACCTCCGTCACCGCCGGCACGCGCGGCCCGTCCTCGGCGCGGGGGATCGGGTGATCGATCGTCACCGCCGCGGGCGGGTTGCCGCGCACCAGCGCCAGGTAGCGCTTCTCGACCTGTCCCGAGGTCCAGACCTCCTGCAGCGCCCGCGCCCCCGCCGAGTGGAGGGCGAACGCCAGCGCGCCGCTGGCCCCGCGATCGAGGCGGTGGACCGGGTACACGTAGGCGCCCACGGCCTCGCGCGCGAGGTCGAGGAGCGCCACCTCGTCGTCGGCCCAGCCGCGGTGGACCACCAGCCCCGCCGGCTTGGCGACGATCAGCAGGTCCTCGTCGCGGTGGAGGATGAATCCCTGCTGCCCCGAAAGCAATGTCTCTTGCGACATGTCCGAAGTACCCGATCGCTCGGTCGTCATCCGCCTGTCGCCGCCCCGCCCCCGCGCAGCTCGGCCGCGGCCGCGCGCTCGCGCTCGAACGCGGCGCCGGCCGCCTGCAGATCGGCCTGGGCCTGGCCGGCCAGCGTCGCCGCGTCCGCCTCGCCGCGGGCCGCGTGGATCTTCGCCAGCGCCAGGCGGGCCCGCCCGCGCGCCAGCGGGGCCGGCAGCAGCGGCAGCGCCTGCGTCAACAGTGGTTCGGCCAGCTCGGGGTAGCCGCGGGCCAGCAGCACCCGCCCGCGCAGCGCCTGCACCGCGGCGGCCTGCGCCGGCGTGGCCCCCAGGCGCGGGCGAGGCAGCGTCGCCTCGGCCGCCTCGGCGTCGCCGGCCAGCAGCAGCACCTCGGCCAGCTCGGCGCGCGCCAGGTCGGTGTCGGGGTGGTCGGCCCCGCGGTCCTGCTCGCGCAGCGCCAGCGCCTGCCGCAGCTCGACCAGCGCCTCCTCGAAGCGGCCCTGCCAGGCCAGCGCCGCGCCGATGCCCGCGCGCACGTCGGCGATCGCCGCCGCGTCGGCGCGCTCGCCCCCCGTCAGCAGGGCCAGCGCCCGCTGCGACAGCTGGCCCGCGTCGGCCCACTGGGCCTGGCGCGCCAGCGTCTTGGCCAGGTTGTCGAGCGTCGGCGCCAGCTTGACGTGGCGCGGCCCGTACAGCGTCTCCTCGGTCGCCAGCGCTCGCCGCAGCAGCCCCGCCGCGCGCTCGAGCTCGCCGACCTCGGTCAGCACGATCGCCAGGTTGCTGCGGCCGATCGCCACCTCCGGGTGGTCCTTGCCGAACCGCGCCTCGCGGATCGCCAGCGAGCCCTCGAGGTGCTCGGCCGCCGCCGCCAGGTCGCCGCGCAGGAACTCGACCCGGCTCATGTTGCCGAGCACCAGCGCGACCTTCGGGTTGTCGGCCACGTCCTCGGCCTCGTAGATCGCCAGCGCGCGCCGGTAGTCGGCGGCGGCCTCGTCGTGGCGGCCCTCGGCGGCGCGGACCACCGCGCGGTTGTTGTAGAAGGCCGCCGCGATCCGCGGCCGATCGGCCGCGCGCTGCAGCAGGGCCGCGGCGCTGCGCTCCCACAGCGCCGCCCGGCCCGGGTCGCGGCGGTGGTAGCCGTCGATCACCAGCAGGGCGCTGGCGGCCTCGGCGGCGACCTCGGTCGCACCTGTCCCGAGGGCCATAAAATAAGCGTCGCCGAGCGTCGTCGCGGCCCGCTCGTAGTCGGCCAGCGAGCGCTGGAGGTTGCCGATCCGCAGCAGCGCCTCGGCCACCAGCGCCGCGTCGCCGAGCTCGCGCGCGGCCGCCAGCACCACCTCGGCGCGCGCCAGCGCCGGCTTGTAGCGGCCGACCTCGTTGGCGGTCTTGATCTCGGCCAGCCAGCGGCGGACCTCCTCGCCGCGCATCGTCCGGTGGACGTCGGTGTCGCGCAGCCACGCCGGCAGACCGGCGACGTCGACGCAGGCCGCCACCGGCTCGAGCTGGCCCTCCGCCTTCACCGCGTGGCGCGCCGCCGAGTCTGGCTCTTCGGCCAGGGCCGTCAGCATCGCCGCGATCTCGCGCGCCTGTCCGCTGAGACAGGTCATGCGCCCGACCAGCGCCGGCTGCTCCTCCGGCGCCGCCGACTCGTAGGCCTCGCAGGCGGCCAGGTACAGCTCGCCCCAGCGGTCGGCGCGGGCCGTCATCGCCGCCGCCAGCGTCTGCCAGGCCTCGTCGGCGTACGGCGCCCCGACGCCGGTTATCGCCGCGCGCAGCGGCCCCTGGCGCTCGGCCCACAGGCGCGCGACCCGGTCCGCGTGGCCCTCGCACTCGCCGTGCGTCTCGCGCCACAGCGAGAACCCCAGGCCGCCCACGATCGCCAGCAGCAGCACCAGCGCCGCGGCCACCAGTCGCCGCCGCCGCAGCCGCGGCGCCTCGGTGATCGCGCGCAGCAGCGCGTCCATCGACTCGTGGCGGTGGCTCGGCACCGCCGCCAGGCCGCGGGCCAGCGCCGCGCGCAGGAACTTCGGCACCTTCGCGGGCTTCGGCGGCCGGCGCAGCTCGCAGGCCATGACCGCCTGGAACCGCTGCGCCGGGTCGCCGTCGGGGAACGGCCGCACCCCGAACAGCGCCTCGTAGAACGCCACGCAGAAGCTGAACTGGTCCGAGCGGGCGTCGCACGGCAGCCCGAGGTGCTGCTCCGGCGCCATGTAGGGCGGCGTCCCGGCGATCATCGACGTCTGCGGCCCCGGGGCGCCCGTGTGCAAGATCCGGGCGATCAGCGACGACGGCGGCCCGATCCCCGCCGCGCGCGCCAGACCGAAGTCGAGCACGCGCACGCGCCCGTGCACGTCGATCATCGCGTTCTCCGGCTTGAAGTCGCGGTGGACCAACTCGGCGCGGTGGGCCGCCGCCAGCCCGCGTCCCGCCTGCACGAACGCCGCGGTCACCTCCTGCCACGGGCGCGGCCCGCCGCGCGCCATCCACTTGCGCAGCGTCTCGCCCTCGATGAACTCCATCGCCACGAACACTTCGTCGGCGAGCACCCCGACCTCGTGGACCGCCACCACGTTCGGGTGGTCGAGGCGGGCCAGCGCCTGCGCCTCGCGCAGCAGCTGGGTGGCCCCGTCGCCGCCGTCGTCGGACGCGCGCAGCAGCTTGATGGCGATCTTGCGCCCGAGGTGGCGGTCCTCGGCCTTGTAGACCACCCCCATCCCGCCGGCGCCGAGCCGCGCCTCGATGGCGAAGCGGCCGATCCGCGCCGGCATGACTGGCTCTTTGGGCATGTCCTTGCGAACATGTCCCTTGCGACTGAGCGCGGCGGCGGCGGCTGCGTCGATTCGTCCTGCTGCAGCCCGAGGCGCAGGGTCGGCGCCGATGCGCCCAGGGCCTCGTCGGACCGCTCGTCGCCCGAGCCGCTCACGGCCTCGCACTATAACCCGTCGCCGCGGCCGCAGCGCGCCTCAATCGCCCGGACGCGCGTCCTCGCCGGCGTCCGCGGGCGCAGCGGCACAGGCCGCCGGCGGCACGAAGCGCTGCCACACCCGCTGTCCGGGTCGCGTCTCCGAGCGGAACAGGATCCGCCCCATCTTGTCCTGCTGGTAGCGGACGCACAGGCCGCTCGCGGGCGGGCTGCGGAACAGCGCGGTCGCCTCGCTGCGTGTCAGCGCCGACAGGTCGTGGACCTCCGTCCTACACGTCTCGCACCGGCGCACCTTCGCGTCGCCGGCGAACGCGTGCCAGTCCTCGTCGCAGGCGAACTCGAGGCGGAGGCTGCGGACCGGCGGCATCGCGCGCTCCTAGCGGATCTCGACCTTCGCGCCCAGCTTCGAGCGCGCGCCGCAGCGCGTGCACCTCGCCGTGGACCCCGCGCATGACCACGCTCGGGGTCTGGTCGGCCATCACCATCACCTCGGCCAGGCTGAGCCTCGGCACCGCCTCGCGCAGCGCCTTCATCGTCTGCACCCGGTGCGGCCCGGCCCACAGCAGCACGACCTCGAACTCGGGCACGCTCCCCTCGATCGGGTCGTAGGGCGCCGCGCCCATGAACACGTACTCCGGCTCGGAGTAGACCGGCTCCATCCCCCAGCGGTCCTCGAGCTCGAGGATCAGCTCCTGCAGCTCGGCGGGGCCGAGCCGGCTGAGCCAGGCGATCACATCCTCGCGCACGACCGCCACGACGACCCTCCCCGCGCTAGCCGCCGAACATCATGTAGGCGATCACGACCAGCGCCAGCCCGCCGACCGTCACCGCCGCGATCGTGCCCGCCGACATCCGCGGCGGCCAGTCGGGCAGCGTCTCGTCGTCGAGCGGCAGCGGCTGGCTCGGCAGCGAGCGCGACGACATGACCTCGGGCGCCGGCGGCTCGCTGTGCGACGCCACCACCTCGTGCACCTCGAGCGCCGAGAACACCTCGGACACCGCCGTCTCGCCGAGCGCGTCCGACTCCTCGGCGATCGCCGCGAACGCCTTGACCAGCGACACGTTGCCACGCTTGGGCGGCTGCGTCACGGGCCGCTCGCGCTTGACCGGCGGCGACTCGTCGAGCTCGACCGCGTCGGCCGCCAGCTCTTCGATCGTGTCGACCTCGTCGACCTCCTCGATCTCGGCGATCCCGAGCGACGAGTCGACCGGCCGCGGCGGCACGGGCTGGAGCGGCGTGTTGATCGGCCGCAGCGTCTCCTCCATCACCGACGCGCTGGCGGCCAGCAACGTGGCGGTGCGGCCGTCGACGCCCGACGGCTGCGGCTCGCGCCGGGCCACGGCCGCGGACAGGGCGGCGCGGAACTCCGCCGCGGTGCGGAACCGGTGCTCGCGGTTCCACGTGATCGCGGTGCGGATGACCATGCGGATCGACTCCGGCACGCTCAGCTCGCCGATCAGCCGGTCGGTGTTGCGGATGACGTCCATCGTCAGGTCGCGCTCGTAGAACAGGAACGCCAGCGTCATCCCGAGGCCGTACACGTCGGCGCGGGCGTCGGCCTCGCTGGCCCGCTCCATCATCTCGGGCGCGGCGTAGATGACCGTCCCGAGCCCGCCCGCGGTGCCGCCGGTGGTGTCCTCGGCGCGTACCAGATCGAAGTCGGTGAGGTACGGCGAGAAGTCGTCGGCGACGAGGATGTTGCTCGGCTTCACGTCGCGGTGGAAGATCCCGCGCTCGTGGGCGAACGCCAGCGCGTCGGCCACCGCCAGCAGGATCTGCAGCCGCTTGCTGACCGACAGCCGCCCGCTCATCACCGCGTCGCGCAGGTTGCCGCCCTGGACGAACTGCATGGCGAAGTACTCGTACTCGCCGTCGCTGGCCGAGGGCTCGATGATACGGACGATGTTGGGGTGCTCGAGCTGCGCCATGATGCGCGCGCCGCGGAAGAAGCGCTCGCGTCGCTCGGCGTTGTGCACGTGCTGCGCGTGCAGCACCTTGAGCGCCACCTCGGTGTCGGTCGTCTGATCGAGCGCGCGCCACACCGTGGCGAAGCCGCCGGCGCCGAGCTGCTCGAGCACCATGAAGCGCTCGTCGAGCACGTCGCCGCGGTGCAGCGGCCGGCCCATCCGCAGCGACCGGCGCAGCGTCTTGATCTCCTCGTGAATCTCGCGCGTGTCCTCGCCGAGCGCCTCGAGCCGGGCCTTGCGGGCGCGCGCGGCCTCGATGCGCTGCTCGAGGTCGCGGATGTTGTCGAGGCGGGTGTCGCCGACCGGCACGCCGATCTTGGTGCCGCCGCGCGGCGGGGCCGTCTGCGGCAGGCCGAGGCTGACCACCAGCTGCTCGCAGATCTGCTCGAGCACGCGGTCGGCGTCGGTCGCCGACAGGCGGTCGAGCGGCTGCGACGGGTCGCCGAGCGTGCGGAAGTCGAGCAGGTCGGTGCCCTCGTAGGGCGTCTCGCTGACCATCAGCCACAGCACCGGCAGGCCGCGCTCCTGGGCCATCACCACCAGCGAGTACAGCTCGCCGCCGGGCGCCAGCTCCTCGGCGAGGAAGCGCGGCGAGATCAGCAGGATCACCGCCCTGGCGCGCGCGAACGCCTCGGCCAGCACGTCGATGCGAGACGCCCGCGACGACGAGTCGCCGGCGTTCCAGATCCCGAGCCCCGCGGTGTCGCGGTGCGACCGCAGGTGCTCGCGCAGGTGGTCGAACCACCGCCGGTCGCCGCGGCCGTGGGCGATGATCACGTGGTCGCCCGGCGGCGCCACCTGCCGCGGCGCGCTGACGTCGGCGCGGCGGCCCCCCGACGTCTCGGAGTCGGCCGGCACCTGGGCCGCCACCTCCATCACCGTCAGCAGGCCGGAGCGCTCGGTCCGGCCGAACGAGTTGTCGGGCGACACCGAGGCGTACGCGCCCTCGAACGGCTCGAGCGCGGCGCGCAGCTCGAGGCACGAGGCGAACCGCTGCTCGCGATCCTTGCTCAGGCACCGCTCGATGACCGCCGCCAGCTCGGCCGACAGGCCCGGCGCGCGCTCGGCGATCGGCACGTGCGGGAAGTGCAGGATCGCGGTCAGCACCGACGGCACGTCGGGCCCCGTGAACACCGGCGCGCCCGCCAGCGCCCGGTACAAGATGGCGCCGATCGCCCAGATGTCGGTGCGCGGGTCGACGAACGCGGCGCCGCGGGCCTGCTCGGGCGACATGTACTCGGGCGTGCCCATGAACAGGTCGGCGGCGGTGCGCGACTTGCTGCCGCCGGAGGCGGCCGAGAACTTGGAGATGCCGAAGTCGAGCAGCTTGACCATCACGCGGTCGTCGCCGGCCTCGTGCAGGTAGATGTTCTCCGGCTTGATGTCGCGGTGGACGATGCCGGCGCGGTGGACCGCCTCGAGCCCGACCAGCGCCTGGCGCATCAAGTGCACCGCGAGGTCGGGCTGCAGCTTGCCCTCCTCGAGGATCAGCGACTCGAGCGAGCGCCCCGACAGCCGCTCGAGCACGATGTACGGCCCGTGCGCGCTGCTCTTGACGAGGTCGAGGACGTCGCAGACGTGCGGGTTGTGGACGCGCCCGGCCGCGGTCGCCTCCCAGAAGAAGCGCGCGAGCACGGCCGGGTCGCTGACGACCTCGGCGCGCAGCGACTTGATCGCGACTTCCTTCTGCGTGTCGATGTTGCGGGCGTCCCACACCAGGCCGAAGCTGCCCTCGCCGAGCAGGCGCTTGAGCCGGTACTTCTGGTCGAGCAGCACCGCCTCGCCCGAGATCGGGCAGACCTCGACGTCCTCGGCGTGCAGCTCGGCGCAGTACGGGCACTGCAGCGAGTCGCGCGCTTGCTGGAACATCAGCGTCACGACGTGGAGCCCTCGCGTGTTCGAGCGGCGCCGAACGCCTGCACTGCGTTGCCGGGGCGGGTGGCCCCCACACGCAGCGGACGCCCGGGTGAGCTCGGCAGCATCGCCGCGGATTGTATACCAAGGCGTGCGGCCCCGGGCGCGGCGTCAGGCGCCGCGAGCGCGACACGGACGACTGCCCCGGCGATAACCCGACGCCGCGAGATCCTGCCGATCGCAGACCGGGCGAACTCCGCCCCCTCCGCCGCATTTCTCCACGGGCGCGGCTCCGAGCACCCATGCGCGCACACGATCCCACCCGGGAAGGCCCCCCATAGGGTCGTAGCGGCCTCACCGCGTGGACCGGAGGCCCCGGCGCCAGACCCCGACTGCGGCCAATGGGACCACCCGCATTGCACATTGTCGCCGCGAATGTGCACTCCGCGAAATGGTATGACCGCGCCGCGGAGCGCGCGAGAGCTAGCGCTCTTGGCCGGCGCAGTCGGTTTGCTCCGGCGATCTGCGCCAGCTCGGCCAGCGCCGCCACCGCGACCTTGAGCTGGGTGCGGCGGTCGGGCCCGCGCGCCTCGGGCACCGTCGCGACCACGCGGTCGCCCTGCAGCTTGAACTTGCCGTGGGTCGTGGCGCCGAGGCGGCCGGCTGTCTCTCCGGACAGGGGCGTGTCGGGCCCGAGGCGGACCGCCAGGCGCGTGCCCTTCAGCTCGACCGCGAGCGCCCCGAGTCGGCGCCCGTAGGTCTTGCAGATCATCACCAGCCCGAGGTGCTCCGCCTCGAGCGGCGCCTCGCCGTAGCGGTCGATGATCTCGGCCATCACATCCTCGACCGCGTCGCGGTCGCGGGCCGCCGACAGCCGGCGGTACAGGTCGAGGCGTTGCCCGACGTCGCGCACGTAAGCCTCCGGCAGGTAGGCCGGGCTGTCGAACGCGATCTCCGGGTCGGTCTCCCGCAGGATCGGCTCGCCGCGCAGCTCGGCCACCGCCTCCTGCAGGATCCGGGCGTACGCGTCGAAGCCGATCGCCTGGATCTGCCCGCTCTGGCGCGCCCCCAGCAGCTCGCCGGCGCCGCGGATCTCGAGGTCGTGGACCGCCACCCCGAAGCCCGAGCCGAGCTCCGCGTGGCGCTGGATCGCCTCGAGCCGCCGGCGCGCCTCGGGCGCCAGCCGCTCGAGCGCCTGCACCATCAGGTAGCAGTGCGCCCGCTGCTTGCTGCGGCCGACGCGGCCGCGCAGCTGGTACAGCTGGGCCAGGCCGAACTGGTCGGCGTGGGCGATGAACATCGTGTTGGCGCGCGGGATGTCGAGCCCGCTCTCGATGATCGTCGTCGACACCAGCACGTCGGCGCGGTGCTCGACGAACTCGAGCATCGTCCGCTCGAGCATCTCCTCCGGCATCTGGCCGTGGGCGACCAGCACGCGGGCGTGCGGCACGAGCTCGCGGATCCGGACCGCGTGCTCCTCGATGCCGAGGATCTTCGGCACCACGTAGAACACCTGCCCGCCGCGGGCCAGCTCGCGGGTGATGCCCTCCTCGATCACCGCGTCGCCGATCCGGACGATCGCCGTGCGCACGGCCAGGCGGTCGACCGGCGGCGTGCGGATCATGCTGATCTCGCGCAGGCCGAGCAGCGACATGTGGAGCGTCCGCGGGATCGGCGTGGCCGACATCGTCAGCACGTCGACCTGGGCCTTGAACTTCTTGAACCGCTCCTTCTGCGCCACCCCGAACCGCTGCTCCTCGTCGATGACGAGCAGGCCGAGGTCCTTGAAGCGGACGTCCTTGCCGAGCAGGCGGTGGGTGCCGACGACGACGTCGACCTCGCCGGCGGCGATGCCCTCGATCACGCGCTTCTGCTGGCGGTCGCTGCTGAAGCGGTTCAGCACCTCGACGCGCAGGTCGAACGGCGCCAGGCGCTCGCGGAAGGTGATGCCGTGCTGCTGCACGAGCACCGTCGTCGGCGCCAGGACTGCGACCTGGCGGCCGTTCTGGGCCACGCGGAAGGCCGCCCGCAGCGCGACCTCGGTCTTGCCGAAGCCGACGTCGCCGCAGATCAGGCGGTCCATCGGGCGGGCGCGGCCGAGGTCGCCCTGGACCGCGTCGATCGCCGTCTCCTGGTCGGGCGTCTCCTGGAACGGGAAGCTGTCGGCGAACGACTGGTCGTACTCGTCGGGCCCCGGGTACGAGGTGCCGGGCGTCGACTCGCGCTGGGCGTAGATCTGCAGCAGCTCCTCGGCCATCTGCCGCACCTCGGTCTTGACCTTGTTGGCCTTGACCAGGAAGGTGCTGCCGCCCATCTTGTCGAGCTTCGGCGGCTTGCCCTCGGCCGCGACGTAGCGCTCGATCTCCGACAGGCGGTAGACCGGCAGGTACAGCTTGTCGCCGCCCGCGTACTCGAGCTGCACGTAGTCGCCGGGCGCCCCGCCGAGCTGCAGCTGCACGAGCCCGGCGTAGCGGCCGACGCCGTGCTGCAGGTGCACCACGTAGTCGCCGACCCCGAGCTGCGACAGGCTCGACAGGCCGGTGCGCCGGCGCGACTGGGCCCGCCGGGTCGACTTGCCGAACAGGTCGAGCTCCGACAGCACCAGGAGGCGCGCGGCCGCGTAGTCGAAGCCCTCGCTGAGCTCGCCCGTGGCCACGTACAGCCGCGTGCTCGCCGTGGGCGCCCGCAGCTCGATCGGCGCCAGCTCGGGCGGCAGCGCCTCGGGCGAGGCCGTGGCCGCGCAGGGCCCCGATCAGGCGGTCGACCTGGGCTCGCCCGGGCACCACCAGCAGCACCGTCCACGGCAGCAGCTCGCCGAGGTCGCCGGCGGCGCTGGGCGTCTCGGCCTGCAGCGCGCGGATCTGGTCGACCAGCGGGCGCATCGCCTCGCCGCTGCGGTCGGCCCGCGACGCCTCGAGCGCGGTCCGCAGCGGCTTGTTCGAGCCGACCTGCAGCCACACCGCCGGCCGCTCCTCGGCTGTCTGTTTGGACCTGCCCTTCGGGGCATGCCCCTTGAGCCTGCCCCTTCGGACCTGTCCCCGGATTCATCCGCCTCGGCCGCCTCGCCCTCGACCAGCAGCCGGGTCAGCACCACCGGGGCGGCGCGCAGGCGGCGGCCGAGGTCGGCCTCGGGGACGAAGAACTGCTCGGGCGGGGCGACCACGCCGCGCTCGGCGAGGGCGCGCCCGTGCTGCTCGGCGGTCTCCTGCGCCTGCTCCTCGGCGACCCCCACGAGCGCGTCGGGCTCCTCGATGACCCACCGGGTCCCGCGCGGCAGGTAGTCCCACAGCGGCGCCATCGTGTCGTGGAAGATCGGCGTCAGCGCCTCGACGCCGAAGAACTCGAGGCCCTGCTCGAGGTTGTCGACGATCTGCCGGCTCTTGCTCGACGGCGCCAGGGCGGCGTCGGCCAGCGCCAGCACCCGCGTGCGCAGCGAGGCCGAAGTGGTCGCCACCGTCTCGCGCACCGGGTGGATCGCCACCGAGTGGACCTGCCGCAGGCTGCGCTGCGACTCGGGGTCGAACAGGCGCAGGCGCTCGATGATGTCGTCGTCGAACTCGACCCGCGTGGGGAAGCGGGCGCAGCCGACGAACAGGTCGATCACGCCGCCGCGGACCGCGTAGGTCCCGGGGTCCTCGACCACGTCGACGCGGGTGTAGCCGGCCCGCTGCAGCGCCGCGATCGCGGCCTCGCGCGGCAGCTCGTCGCCCTCGTCCCAGCGCGTGCACAGCTCCTGGAATTGCGGCGGCGGGATCACCCGCCTTCGCAGCGAACGGACGCTGGCGACGATCAGCTTCGGCGGCTCGCTCTGGCTGTCGACCAGGCGGAACAGCGCCGCCAGCCGCAGCGCCATCGTCCGCGGGTCGGCCGCGGCGTCGGCGTACGGCGACGTGTCGATCTCGGGCACCACCAGCACCGGGCCGTCGCACGCGTCGCGCAGCGGGGCGCCGAGGAAGAACGCCGCGTCGCCCGCCAGCGCCCGCGCGCTCGCCTCGTCCGGGGCGACCGCGAACACCGGCGCCTCGGCCCGACTGGCCGCCATCGCCAGCGCGTAGCCGCGGAAGCCGCCGACGGCGCCGACGAGCCGCACGTCGCTGCCCTCGCGCACCGCCGTGAGCACGCGCTCCAGCGGATCGCCGGGGACGATGGTGCTTGCGCGCGGCGGGTGGGTGGACGCAGGACGAACGGGCACGACCGAAGCCCGCGGGAGGGTAGCGGCGCCGCCCCGCCCCCGCTACCCTGCTCGTCGTGTTGCGCCGCACTGCCCTGCGAACCCGCCGTGAGTCTGCGCCGCCGTCACGCGCCGAAGGTGCGAGCCTCCGTCCGCGGCCGATCACCGCGGCCGCGAGCGACCTCAGCGGCGATCGCCGACCTCGCGGCGTGAGGTGCACGATCGCGGCCTCCCGCTCGCGCTGATCGCCGCGCTGGCCTGCGGTCACGGCGCGCCCAGCGGCCCGGCGGTGGCCGCCGACCCGGAGACCACCAGTCCTTCGGGACATGCCCCTCCGGCCAGCTCCTCCGCGACCGCCGGCGGCATGTCGCAGCCGCGGGCCGAGGCGCTCACCAAGAAGATCATGGAGGCGGTGGCCGCCGCCCGCGGCCTGCCGATCACCGGCGGCGTGGCGGTCGAGGTGCTGAGCCGCGGCGACGTGCGCCTGTTCGCCGAGAAGTCGATGTACGAGCACCACAGCCG
This sequence comes from Nannocystis pusilla, assembly GCF_026626665.1. GTDB lineage: Bacteria > Myxococcota_A > Polyangia > Nannocystales > Nannocystaceae > Nannocystis > Nannocystis pusilla. The sequence continues at coordinate 1,067,849 of NZ_JAPNKE010000002.1, read as the reverse complement.
CGACGAGATCCGGCTGTTCACCCGCATCGAGGCCAGCCTCGGGGTGCTGCCGCCCGGCGCCGACGGCGAGCAGATCTTGCTCGACATGCTCGAGCTCGGCGTCATGGGCATCTACGAGCCCAAGAAGAAGGCGATGCTGATCGGCACCCACGTCAGCGAGTCGCAGCTCGACATGGTGGTGGGCCACGAGATCGCCCACGGCCTGCAGGACATGCACTTCGACCTGCTGCGGCTGCAGAAGCCGATCCCCGGCGACAGCGACGCCGAGACCGCCCGCACCTTCCTCGTCGAGGGCGACGCGCAGGCGGCCTACCTCGCGTGGGTGTCCGGCCCGAGCGGCCTGTCGGCGATCCCGCCCGAGGTCCTGGCCACCGTCGGCGATCAGGCCCTGAGCCTGTCGTCGATGCTCGACCACCCGATCCTCAACCGCTCGCTGCAGCTGCCCTACGCCGACGGCGCGGCCACGGTCGCGGCGCTGGTGCGCGAGAAGGGCTGGCCCGCCGTCGACGCGCTCTACCGCGACCTGCCGACCACCAGCGAGCAGATGCTGCACGTCGACAAGCTGATCGCCCGCGAGCCTGCCGTGCTCGTGAAGGCCGAGCCCAAGGCGCTGGCCGCCGCCCTGCCCGAGCACGCGCTGGTGTGGCAGGACACGCTCGGCGAGGCGACGCTCCTGTGCATGCTGGCCGACTCGGTGCCGACCAGCGACGCCCGCGCCGCCGCGGCCGGCTGGGGCGGCGACCGCCTGCTGGTGTTCGACCGCAAGGCCGGCCCCGACGTGACGCCGCTGGTGATCGGGATGGTCGCCTGGGACTCCGAGGCCGACGCCCGCGAGTTCGAGGCGGCCTTCAACAAATACCTGATGGAGAAGATGCCGACGACGTCGCTGGTCCGCCGCCGCGCCGACCGCGTGCTGTTCGCCACCGGCGTCCCCCAGGGCCTCGGCGGCGCCCTCGACCCCGCCGCCTGGAACGCCTTCCCGCCGGCGCCCCGCGCGAAGGGACAGGCCTCCTAGGACAGGTCCCCGAAGCCATGTCCTATGGGACATGTGCTTCGGGGCATGCATCGAGCGCTCCGCGGCGGACGCCAGCCGGCGCGAGAGCAGTCGGTCCTCGACCGCGCGAATCGCCGGTCGCTGGCCCCGGTCAGGCCTCGGCCTCGTCGCCGTAGCGGAGCTTCCGCTCCCAGGCCACGAACCACTCCTGGAAGCGCTGCGATTGAAGCGCTGCGATCCGGCCGCAGCTCGCGGCTCGGCGACGGCGAATCGCCGATCGCTTGTCAGGCCCCGGCCTCGTCGCCGTGGCGGAGCTTCCGCTCGCGCTCCCAGACCACGTACCACTCCTTGCCGAGCGTCCGCCGCGGCTTCCCGTAGGGCCGGTCGGTGACGGTGAGGCCGACGATCCGGTCGGTGCGGAAGTGGCGGAACGCGGCGCGCAGGCAGCACCAGGCGGCGACGATCTGCTTGCCCTCGTAGTAGGCGATCTGCACCGGCCAGATGTCGCGCTCGCTGGTGCGGCCGCCCTCGTCGGCGTAGCGCAGCGCCAGCGCCCGCTCCTGCCGCATCGCCTGGCGCACGAGCCCGAGCACCGGCACCGGCGCCGCCTCGCCGCGCAGGACCACCGGCCACAGGCCGAGGTCGTCGATGCGCCCGCGCAGGTCGTCGGGCGAGGCGGTGGCGATCTTGGCGAGCGCGTTCCTGGCGGCCCCCGCGAGCCCCTCGTCGGCCTGGCCCCCGACCCACCGCGCGCCCAGCACCAGCGCCTCGAGCTCCTCGGCGGTGAACATCAGCGGCGGCAGGAAGAAGCCGGCGCGCAGGACGTAGCCGACCCCGGCCTCGCCGTCGATCGGCGCGCCGAGGCCGATCAGCGTCTGCACGTCGCGGTAGAGCGTCCGCACCGACACGCCCTGCTCCTCCGCCAGCTGCGCCGCGGTGACCGGGTGGCGATGCCGGCGAAGCGCGTCCATCACCGCGAAGAGCCGCTGCGTCCTGTCCATCGCCGCGACCATCGCAAGAACGCCGCCGCTCTGTCGAGAGCGCCGCAGCCCGCGGCCGGAAGGCCGACGCAGCCTCGCGGAGCCGGCCCGCCGGCAAGGCTGGAGCTTCGTGCTCGGCGACCCGTCACACGGGGGACCGCAGGTTCGCCCGCGCCGTCGCATCGGCGATCGCAGCTTCGTCTGCGCCGATGCGCTTCACGGGCGAGCCATCGTTCGCCCGGCCCTCGCGCCCGTGAGCCAGGGTTTCGCGGGGCATCGCGCGATCGGCCGGCGCGTACATGCTGCCGGGGCCGCGCGATCGCCGACATGCCCGTCCACGGGCGTCTACGGCCGCTCTTCCGCGATGTGAGGAGAAACGCCTGACCGACGCGTGCCGACCCGCGGCATCCGACTATGCACTCTTCAGGAGAGCGTCATGGCCACGCACGTCATCTACAAACTCGGCCCGTTCAGCCTGCCCAAGTTCGCCGGCGAGCGTCACGTCCGCGTGTATCTCCCCACGGAGCGGTCGGACGCGCCGCTGCCGGTGCTCTACATCTTCGACGGGCAGAACATCTTTCACGACGACCCCTCGATGTGCGGCGGCTGGTACCTGCACCACGCCGCCCACGACCTGCACGCCATCGGCAAGCCAGCCCCCGTCATCGTCGGCATCGATCACGGCGGGGCCGACCGAATCCACGAATTGTCGCCGTTCGCGTGGGAGGACAGCCGCGGCGAGGCCGACCACCTGATCGACTGGGTGACGGACGAGCTGGCGCCGCGGATCCAGCGCGAATTCACGGTCCGGAGCGACGCGCCCGGGACCGCGATCGGGGGCTCCTCGATGGGCGGGCTCGCCGCGCTCTACGCCCACTTCCGCCGCCCCGACGTGTTCGGCGCGGCCCTGTGTATGTCGCCCTCGCTGTGGGTCGCCGACCGCCAGATCTACGACAAACTCGGCGAATTCCCGCGCCCCACGCCCTCGCGGATCTACGTCGACGCCGGCGCCCACGAGGGCGACATGCTGTCCGACGCCGAGCGCCTGGTCTCCCAGCTCCGCCCGCCGGCTACGGCGACGACGAGCTCATGTGGCGCCCCGATCCCTACGGCGCCCACTCCGAGCACCACTGGCGCAAGCGCGCCCCCGAGGCCCTCGAGTGGCTGTTCACCGCGCGCGCCGACGCCGAGGCCCGCGACGCCGCGTGACCCTGCGGGGCTCGCCACCCAACCTCCCGGGACATGTCCTCGACGGCATGTCCCGGAGAACATTTTTAAAAGGACATGTCCGATACGACATGTCCTTTCGACCATCCATAGAACGGACCTCCGCCTCTCCCCTCGCGGTCTCGCCCCGTGCGAGACGTCGCCCGCTCGGCGCCAGCAGATGCGTCCGTTCAGCCCCGACCTCCTCGCGCCGGGTAGCGCGCGAGCAGGCCCGCTATCGGCCTCCATTCCTGCCAGAAGGCTCATCGATCGGCCGTCCTTCCTCGGGCCGCAATCGCCGATTCAGCTCCTGCGCCGCTCGCGGCCTGCGCTCGCCGTCGCGTCACCCACGTCCCGCCCGCACCAGCAGGCCCCACGACCCCGCACCGAGCTATGGGCCCGCTCGCGGCCTGCGATCGCCCGCGCGAGCGAGCCAGGCGAGCCCCCGCGTCACTGCTGACACGGGTTGTCAGGAGGGGTGGAGCACCTTCGCAGGCAGGCGACAACCACTCGCCGCCAAGGAGCCCACCATGACCCTCACGCCCTTCACCCTCTCCGTGCCCGAGGCCCAGCTCGTCGACCTGCGCGAGCGCCTGGCCATGACCCGTTTCCCGAGCGAGCTCCCGGACGTCGGCTGGGAGCGCGGCCCCTCGCTCGCCGTCGTGCGCGACCTGTGCCGCTACTGGCAGCACGGCTTCGACTGGCGCGCAGTCGAGGCCGCGCTCAATCGTCACCCGCAGTTCATCGCCGACATCGACGGCCAGCCGATCCACCTCCTCCACGTCCGCTCGCCGCACCCCGAGGCCCGGCCGCTCCTCCTGATCCACGGCTGGCCCGGCACCGTCCTCGAGTACGTCCACCTGATCGACGCCCTCACCGATCCGGTCGCGCACGGCGGGCGGCCCGAGGACGCCTTCCACGTCGTCCTGCCGTCCGTACCCGGCTTCGGCTTCGCCGGCCCGACCCGCGACAAGGGCTGGAGCCCCGAGCGCGTCGCCCGGGCCTTCGTGCAGCTCATGGCCCTGCTCGGCTACGAGCGCTTCGGCGTCCACGGCAACGACTTCGGCTCGATCGCCGCCCGCGAGATCGCCCTGTTCGCGCCCGAGCGGCTCATCGGCGCCCACGTCACCCAGTTCTTCGCCTTCCCCTCCGGCGACCCCGAGGAGTTCGCCGCGCTCACTCCCGACGAGCACGAGCGGCTCGCCGAGCTGGCGCTGTTCGGCGAGCGCGACGGTTACAACCAGATCATGGGCAAGCGCCCGCAGGCCCTGGCCTACGCCCTGAACGACTCGCCGGCGGGCCTGCTGGCGTGGAACCTCGACCTCCTGCTCACCTTCGGCGATCGCCCGCACCAGCTCACGCCCGACCAGCTCCTCGCCGGCGTCACGATCTTCTGGCTGACCCAGACCGCCGGCTCCGCCGCCGCGCTCTACTTCGAGGCCGGGAAGTCCGGCGCGTGGGAGAAGCCCGACCGCACCACCGCGCCGATGGGCGTCTCCGTGTTTCGCCACGACTTCCGCTCCGTCCGCCGGTTCGCCGAGCGCTACCACGAGCGCATCGTCTTCTGGGCCGAGCACGACCGCGGCGGGCACTTCGCCTCGCTCGAGGTCCCCGAGCTGCTCCTCGCCGACCTGCGCGCCTTCTTCGCCGCGCTGCGCTGAGACCGTCCGCGAGCCGCCCGGGGCGCGGCTCTCGAACGGCTCGCCGACCTGCGCGCCTTCTTCGCCGCGCTGCGCAGCCCTTGCCGCGCGAGCGCGGACCGACGCCCCGCCTCGGGGCCCGCCGCGGCGGCGCCGGCGGCGTTTTCCGCCTCCGTCCTCGCCGGGCTCGGCGGCTGCGGCTAGAATCGGCCGGACGTGTCGCCCGCTCGCCGCGCCTCCGGGACCGCCCTGCTCCGCTCGCTCTCGCCCGCGCGCGACCGCGGCCAGAGGCGTCCGCTGGGCCCGCCTGCTGCCGGGCGGCGAGCGTCGACCGAGCCGATCGCCGATCGCTCGCCGCGGTGCATGACATGGCCGAAGCGCCAGGTCTCTCGCTACATGTCCGTGCGGTCATCCCGGCGAGCTCCTTGCGCGCCCCCGATGCGAGGTGTCCGATGAGCCAGGTCCCGCGCGACATGTCCGAACGCGCAGCCACTGCCGCGCCGCGGGTCACCCGCCTGGTGCGGGCCGCCGCTCGCCGCGAGCGCATCGCCGACGCCGCGGCCCTGCTCACCCGCGTCGCCTTGCCGCTCGGCTGCGCCATCGCGGCCGTCGCGGTGGTCGCGGACCGGCGCCTCGACGCCCCCGCCTGGCTGGCCTGGCTCGGCCTCGCCCCGGCCGTCGTCGTGCTCGTCTACGCCGTGGCGCGCCCGGCCCGGCCGCGGCGGGTCGCGCGGCGGATCGACGCCCACTACGGCCTCCACGACCTGATCGGCAACGCGCTCGAGTTCGCCGGCAGCTTCGCGACGAGCGACCCCGAGGCCGCCGATCTCATGGCGCTGCACGTCGCCGACGCCGAGTCGGCCGCGCCGGCGATCGACCCGCGCCCGGTCGTCCCGCTGCGCCCGCCCGGGCTGCGCGCGCACGACCTCGCCGCGGTGGCCCTGCTCGTGCTGGCGACCCTGGTCCCGCGCCCGCCGCCGCCGGAGCTCGCGGATGATGTCCCTTCGGACATGCCCCCCGAGACAGCCCAGGCCGCGGCCAAGAAGCCGCCCGCCGATCGGGTCCTGGCCGAGCCGCTGCGCGAGGACCTGCGCGCGCTCAAGGAGGGCGAGGACCGGGCCGCCGCGCTGGCCGAGCGGATGCTGCAGATCCTCGACGCCTACGGGCGCGGCGAGCTCGACCGCGAGGCCGCGTACGCCCAGCTCGAGGAGCTCGACAAGTCGCTGGCCGAGGCCGAGGCCGAGCTCGAGGCGCGCATGGAAGAAGATCCGGCGGTGCTGGCCGAGGGCGTGCGCCAGCTGGCCGAGGCGCTCAAGCAAGAGGAGATCACGCAGGACGCGGCCGAGGCGCTGGCGCGCGGCGACGGCGACCAGGCCGAGAAGTCGCTGGCCGACGCGGAGGCCGAGGCGGAGGCGAGCGACGAGGCCGAGCGCTCGCTGCAGAAGGCCATGCAGCAGGCCGAGAAGGCGCTCGGCAAGGCGGCCGGCGAGAACACGGACACCGCGTCGCAGCTGGCCGAGGCCGAGCGCCGGCTCAAGCGCCAGCAGGAGCAGCCCGCCGCCGACCCCGAGGAGCAGGAGCGCCGGCTGAAGAAGCAGCAGCAGAAGGTCGAAGAGCTGCGCCGCCAGCACGAGCGCGAGAAGGCCGCCCAGCGCAAGCTCGACGAGCTGCGCCGCCAGGCGGGCGACGCCCAGAAGGGCCAGCAGGGCTCGCAGCAGAAGAAGCGCGCGCTCGAGCAGCTGCGCCGCGGGGCCGGCGACGCCGCCCGCAAGGCCTCGCAGTCGCGCCGCCTCGGCCAGGCCCGCGACGACCTCGAGGAGGCCAAGAGCTTCATGCGCCGCGCCGGCCAGGGCGGCGAGCAGGACGACAAGCGCAAGCAGCAGATGCAGAAGTTCGCCAAGGCGGCCAAGGGCAAGCGCGGCGACAAGAAGGAGGGCCCGACCCTGCTGGTCGAGGGCGACCTCGGCGACGGCGAGCCGTCGATGCAGATGGAGGGCGACTCGGGCGGCGAGCCGCAAGACAGCGGCGACGGCGGCGACCCGCAAGACAGCGGCGACTCGGGCGGCGACGGCCAGGACAGCCAGGGCCAGGACTCCGCCGGCGACGGCCAGGCCCAGGGCGACGGCATGGGCCAGGGCTCGGCCGAGACGCTCGGCGACCCCACCGGCCTCAAGGTGAAGGCGAAGGACGTCCGCGTCGACCCCAAGCAGGGCAAGGGCACCACCAAGGCGGAGATCATCAAGACCGCCAGCCAGGAAGGCTTCGCGTCCGCGCCCTACCGCGACATGTACCGCGACTACAAGTCGTTCGCCCAGAGCACGCTCGACAGCGAGGCCCTGCCCGCCGAGCAGCGCCGCCGCGTCAAGCGCTACTTCCAGATGATCCAGCCGCGCAAGTGAGAGCATGGCCCGACGGGCATGTCTGATTAGACATGTCGCATCGAACATGCCCGTCAGGACACGCCCCGAAGGTCAGCACTGCGCCCGTTGGACCCCTCGGACCTGGGATCCGGAGGACTCCCCGAAGTCGCCGGGCGGCGACAGCCCGATCCTCCTCGCCGCTTCGGGTGTCGTGCGCTCATCGTGTCGCTATCGCCATGCCAGCGCGACACCTCGACGCGCCAGAGACGAGCGGCAGTGTCGTCGGGCGAACGGGCGCGGTACCCTCGCGGCATGCGTGCCACCGTCGCCCTCGCGCTCCTCCTCGCCGCCTGCGGCCCGTCCGGCGCCGAAGCCCCGGCGCCCGCCGTCACCGCGAGGACCCCGACGCCGAAGCCCGCCGCTGAACCCACGCCGACCCCGGCGGCCGCGCCCGAACGCCTGACCGCCGACGCGCCGCGCACCACCGTCACCGGCAACACCTTCATCGCGCCCGCCGGCTGGACCCTGTCCGTGCGCGGCCCGACGACGGTGCTCACGGCCCCGGAGGGCGGCAGCCACGTCGCGCTGATCGACGTCGCGGCCGACACCGCCGACACCGCAGTCGCCGCCGCGCTGGCGGCCTACGACCCGGCGCTGCAGCTGCCGCTCAAGGCCCGCCTCGTCGCGCCCGACCTCGACGGCTGGACCGAGCGCCACGTGTTCACCTACCAGACCTCGCCGAACACCCGCCGCGACCTGATCGCCGAGGCGCGCCGCGGCGGCCAGGGCTGGACGGTGATCGTCCACGACCTCGCGTGGGAGGTGCTCGACAAGCGGCGGTCGGAGACCGGGCGGATCGTCGGCCGCCTGCTGCCCCGCGGCCAGGAGCGCGAGTCGTTCGCGGGCAAGCCGGCGCGCCCGCTCGACCCCGCGGCGATCGCCGAGCTGCGCGGCTTCGTCGCGCGCGCCCGCGAGGTCACCGGCGTGCCCGGCGTGGCGTTCGGCCTGCTCGAGCGCGGCGAGGTCGTGTTCGCCGGCGGCGTCGGCGTGCGCGAGCTCGGCAAACCGGCCCCGGTCGACGCCGACACGCGCTTCATGATCGCCTCGAACACCAAGCAGCTGACGACGCTGATGCTGGCGAAGCTGGTCGACGCCGGCAAGCTCGCCTGGGACACGCCCGCGACCACGCTGCTGCCGACGTTCGCGCTCGGCGACGCGGAGACGACGCGCAAGGTGCAGATCCAGCACCTGATCTGCGCCTGCACAGGCATGCCGCGCCAGGACCTCGAGTGGCTGTTCGAGACCGCGACGCCGGAGCGCGCAGTGGCAGCGCTGGCGACGATGCAACCGACCAGCGAGTTCGGCGAGCTGTACCAGTACTCGAACCCGATGGCCGCCGCGGCCGGGTTCCTCGGCGGCCACTTCCAGTTCCCCGAGCTGGAGCTCGGCGCCGCCTACGACCGCGCGATGCAGACTCTGGTGTTCGACCCGCTCGACATGCGCGCGACCACCTTCGATCCCGCGAAGGCGAAGCGCGGCCCGCTCGCCCGCGAGCACGCGCGCGACCTCGACGGCAAGCAGCAGCTCGCGCTGCCGCAGCTCAACCACACCGTGATCCCGCTGCGCCCGACCGGCGGCGCGTGGAGCACCGTGAACGACCTGCTGAAGCTCGTGAAGATGGAGCTCGCCGAGGGCAAGCTGCCCGGCGGCGCGACGTACATCGACAAGAGCGCGCTGCTGGCCCGCCGCGCGCCGCAGGTCCGCGTCGACATCGACCAGTCCTACGGCATGGGCCTGGTCAGCGCCGACGACCACGGCGTCCCGCTCGTGCACCACGGCGGCATGCTGTTCGGCTTCTACAGCGACGTCATGTGGCTGCCCGAGCAGCAGGTGGGCGCGGTGATCCTGACCAACGGCGACCCCGGCTGGCTGATCGTGTCCGCGTTCCGCCGCAAGCTGCTCGAGCAGCTGTTCGCCGGCCGCCCCGAGGCGGAGGCCGGGCTCGCCGTGGAGACGCAGCAGTACCTCGAAGAACTGGCGGCCGAGCGCAAGTCGCTCACCCTGCCCGCAGATCCGGCCGCGGCCGCCGAGCTGGCCCCCCGCTACCACAACGCCGCGATCGGCCAGATCGCCGTCACCGCCGGCGCACGCACGACGTTCGACTTCGGCGAGTTCGCCGGCGAGGTCGGCTCGCGCAATTACCCGGACGGCACCCAGGCCTTCGTCCTCGCCCTCCCAGGCTTCACCGGCGCCGAGTTCGTGGTCGGCCCGGAGCGCACGCTGATCCTGCGCGACGCCCAGCACGAGTACACGTTCACGCCCTCCGAGCGCTGACGTGCCGTTTTACCAGATCGTTCGGACATGTTCATTCGAACATGAATCGACGCGCATGTCCTGAACGACATGCTCTTGCGCCCTCGCGACGGCGTCGGCGATCCGGACCCAGGCCGCGGGCGCCCCGCCGGTTCACCCTTCCGTCGACTCTTCGCTCGCGCGCAGCAGCGGCGCCAGCTCGGCGGGCAGCACCGGCCTCGCCGCGGGGCTCCTGCGGCTGAACACCAGCTGCTCGGCCTGCGCGCGCTCGTGGCGGTAGCCGAACAGGTGGAACACTTCTTTCACGGCCACGCGGGCGATCGCCGGATCGGCGATGAAGTGGTCCGCGCGGTTCGGGTCGCGCGACACGCCGGGCAGGTACGGCACCAGCACGTCGAGCCGCAGCGTCCGCAGCGCCGCCGACAGGCGCAGGGCGTTGCGCGTCACCGGGCGGGCGACGAAGAAGCCGTCGTCGCCCTGGCCCTGGTAGCGCGGCAGCATCATGAGGCCGGTCTCGGGCATGCGCACGGGGCCGCGGCGGTCGTCGGCGACGACCTGGCCGCGCTCGACGATCTGGAAGTTGACGAAGCCCGGCGCCATCACGAACGGCTCGTCCTCGGACCGCACGACGTGGCGGTGGCGGATCTCGCAGACCGCCGGCATGCCGTCGCCCCCGGCCGCGAGGCGGGCGCGGTGGGCCGCGAGGTCGGGCACGTGGCGCGGCTCGAGCGAGCCGGCGGCGACCAGCATGAGCAGCAGCGCCGACTCGTGGAAGTCGATCGTGCGCGGGTCGTCGTGCTGTCCGCCCTCGACCGCCACCCCGACGTGGCCGAGGTCGCACAGGTAGCCGAGCATCGAGCCCTCGATGACCTCCTCGAGCCCGAGCACCACCGGGATCGGCAGCGCCAGCGCCAGCGGCCGGTTGCGCAGCACGTCGGCCATGCACGAGAACGGCGTCGACAGGCTCGACGTGCTGTGGAGGTCGATGAAGCTGACCGGCCCGTGGCGCAGCAGCGGCAGGAACACCGCCAGCAGCTCGCGGGTCTCCTGGTCCTCGGCCGTCTCGACGGTGCCCTGGGCGATCCGGGCGATGTTCTCCGGGGTCCAGCGGCGGTTGAGGTCGCGGTCGACGAAGCGCCGGCCCTCCGCCAGCGCGCGCCGGTTGCCGCTCACGCCGACGATCCGGCCGCGCAGCGGCACGTCGTCCGCGCGCAGGCGGGCGAGCACGCGCGAGATGGCCGAAAGGCCAGCCGGCTCGTTGCCGTGGAGCGCCCCGATGCACACGACCGTGGGCCCGGGGCGCCCGGTGTCGTAGCGCCCGAGCACGCGGGGGCGCGCGCCCGGGGCCTCGGCCGGCGGAGACGGCGGCGCGCTACTGCTGAGCGTCACGCAGGTAGCTCTCGAGCAGCTTGGCCGACACGTCGATGAGGTCGCGCTCGGTGATCACGCCGACCAGCTTGTCGCCCTCGACCACCGGCAGGCACGAGATGCCGCGCTCGCGCATCAGCTTCATCACCTCGAGCGTCGGCATCTCCGGGCCGATCGTCAGCGGGTTCTTGACCATCAGCTGCGCGACCGTGGCGTTGTCCTGGGCCCCGCGGGCGCCGCGGGCGACCATGCGGATCAGCGCGCGGTGCGACAGCAGGCCGACCAGCCGGCCCTCCTCGTCCTCCACGAGGATGTGCCGGATCTTCTTCCAGTCCATGATGTTGGCCGCGAGGTCGATGATGTCGCTCGGCTGGACCGTGAAGATGTCGGTCGACATGAACTGACCGGCCGTCTGGTACGAGTCGCGCCAGGTCTTCGGCTCGCCCTCGAGCCGCGCCGTCTCCCACGTGTGCACCGGCGCGCCGCTCTTCTGGTTGGTGAGCATCGCCGACGACAGCGTGCGGTAGCGGACGTCCGAGGTGCCCTGCTCGCCCATCGCGTGCAGCGAGTTGAGCATCCACTGCGCGCCGGTCGTGCCCTTGCGGACGCGCTCCTCGATCGTGCCGAGGTAGCGGTCGATGTCGCTGCCGTCGACCTTGACGTGCTGCAGGCCCCAGCGGGCCGTCGGCAGCAGCTCGTTCAGGATCAGCTCCTGCGCCGACATCGTGCGGCCCTTCCACGACTGCTGGGCCTTGAGGCCGTCGCGCGCGGCGTTGAAGAAGTTGTTCTTGGCCTCCTCGAAGGACATGTCCTTGAAGACAGGCCGCTCGTCCTCGGCCAGCGCGGCCATCATGCCGAAGAAGAACGCCGCGTTGGCGACCTCGTCGAGGACCGTCGGGCCCGACGGCAGCACGCGGTTCTCGATGCGCAGGTGGGCCTTGTCGCCGCTCAGGCCGTAGCAGGCGCGGTTCCAGCGGTACACGGTGCCGTTGTGCAGGCGCAGCGCGCCGAACTGCGGGATCCCGCCGCGCTCGATCACCTGCATCGGGTCCTCGTCGATCGCGTTGGCGATCAGGATCCGGAAGCGGGCGATGTCCTCGCGGAAGATCTCGAGCACGCTCTGCTGGATCCACCCGTCGCCGAAGTGGACGCGCGGGCGCGCGGCGCGGTCGACCCGGATCTGCGAGCGCGTGTCGACCGAGCGCTCGAACAGGGCGATGCGCGTCTCGTGCCACAGGCGGTGCTTGAGCAGCACCGGCGAGTTGACGGCCGCGGCCAGCAGCGGGCCGGTGACCGCCTGAGCGAGGTTGTAGAACTTGGCGAACTCGCGCGGGCTGACCTGGAAGTGGACCTGGAAGCTCGTGTTGCACGACTCGAGCATCACGTTGTCGTGCGTCGTCTCGAGCTCCTCGATGCCGCGGATCAGCACGTGGAAGTCGTCGCCGCGGAGCCGCCGCAGGGTGCGGTTGAGCTCGAGGTAGCGCGGCTTGGGCGTCATGTTGTCGAGCCCGAGGTCGGCCTTGCGCAGCGTCGGCAGGATGCCGGTGAGCAGGATGTCGGCGCCGCAGTGGCGCGCGGCGTCGCGGGCGACCCCGACGACCTCGTTGAGCTCGTCCTCCATGCGGCGCAGGCAGGCGGCGTTGAACACCTGCGGCGACAGGTTGGCCTCGAGGTTGAAGCGCGCGAGCTCGGTGGTGAGGCGCGGATCCTGGGCCCGCTCGAGCACCTCCATCACCACGGAGGCGGGCCGCAGGCTGCGGTCGACGAGGAACATCTCTTGCTCGGCGCCGACCCGGCGCACGCCGGTCTCGAAGCGATCGGTCTCGAGCAGCCGCTCGAGCGCGACCACGTCGTCGAGGAGCTTCTTCATGAAATTGCGCAGCTGGTCGTCGTCGGACGTGGAGATGTTTTGTTCACCCATGGGCGTATCCGGGCGCAGGGTATCGCGGGTCGGATCGGCGGCCAACTTCGGATCGCGGGGCCTCGCAGCCGCACAGCGCGGAGCGCGCGCGGAACACTGTCACGTTGGCGTTCACGCCGACGTCACGAACGGACCGACGATCGCAGCCACCGCCGCGGGCTCGTCGAGGTGGACGTGATGGCCTCCGGGCACCTCGGCGAGCACGGCGCCGGCGAGCAGGGCCAGCCGCTCCTGCAGCAGCGCCTCGTCGAACGCCATGCCCGGGACGCCGCGCACGACCAGGGTCGGGCACGCCACGGCAGTGAAGAAAGACCGCACCTGCGCCTCCGTCAGGCGCTGACGCGAAGGCAGGCGCAGGCGGGGATCGGCCCGCCAGCGGACTCGACCCTCGTGGGCCTCGAGCCCGCGACGCAGCAAGATCCGCGCCGAGTCGACGCGCATGCCGGTCGCGCTCGCCAGCCGCTGCGCGACCTGTTCGGCGTCCGGATAACCGACGTGCTCGTCGCGCGCGCGGGCGGCCTGCTCCGCGTGCAGGGCCTCGCGCAGCTGCTTGGGCGCGGCCTCGTCGGGGTTGGTGAGCGGCCCCAGGCCCTCGAGCAGGACCAGCTTGGCGACCTGTTCCGGACATGTCCCAGCGAGCAGGGCCGCGACGCCGGCGCCGAGCGAGTGCCCGACCACGACGCAGCGCGACCAGCCGAGCGCCGAGATCGCCAGCGACGCGTCGGCGACGTAGTCGAGGAACACGTAGACACCGTCGGTGCGCCGTTCGGACAGGCCGTGACCGGCGAGATCGAGGGCGACCAGGTTGACGCCGGAAAGGTGTTCCGCGAGCCGCTCGAAGCTCGCCGCGTTGTCGAGCCAGCCGTGCATCGCCAGCACCGGAACACCGTCCTCGGGGCCGAAGCACAGCGCGGAGAGCCGCGCGCCGCCGACGTCGATGATCCGCTCGCCGCGTGGTGAAAGCATGCGCGGGACGATGTCCGAATTGACAGCTGAACGCAACTAAGCGCGCAGACGGCGAACGCCGGGGCGCGAGTGACCTGTCCCTCGGGACATCTGAACCGTGCCTGCGAACGGACCTACGCAGGTTGACTCCGGCGGGAGTGTCCTTCAACTTGTCGCTTACTGGAGATGGTAGATGCCCCGCCGAAGCGACGCGCGCGGGCCGACGCGGACAAGCAATCGCGGCGGCGTGTGCTCTTGTGCGCCGCGGCCGAGGCGTTCGACGAGATGCCGTACAACGCGGTGACGGTGGCCGACATCGCCCGCCGCGCCAACCTGGCCAAAGGGACAGTCTACCTCTACTTCGCCACCAAGGAGGAGCTGTTCCTGCAGCTCGCGCTCGAGCAGCTCGGCGAGTGGCTCGGCGAGGTAGAGGCCGCGCTGACTTCTGAGGCCGCGCCGGTCGACGCCGAGGCGCTGGCCGAGCTGCTGGCCCGCTCGCTGGCCGGGCGGGTCCGGCTGGCCCGGCTGCTCGCGCTGCAGCACGCGGTGCTCGAGCACAACGTCGCGCCCGCGGTGGTGCTGGCGTGGCGCCGCGGCATGCTGCAGCAGATGCTGCAGACCGCCGCGTTGCTCGAGCGCCGCTGCCCGGCCCTGCGCGCGGGCGAGGGCCTGCGGTTCTTCCTCCACCTCCACGCCGCCGCCGTCGGCCTGCACCAGATGACTCACCCCGCGCCCGAGCTGGCGGCGACCCTGACGTGCCCGACGATCGGCCCGCTGCGCCTCGACTTCGCGGCGGCCCTGCAAGCGCACGCCGCCGCCCTGCTGCGCGGGCTCCAGCCCGACGAGGTCGCGCGCAGCGAGTGAGCGAGGCAACCTGTCCTGCGGGACAGATCTACCTGCGAGCCCACGCGCGTGCCGCCTCGCACGCGGACGGTGAGCGCGGCGGCACTTCACGACCCCGCGGGCGAGCCCCGCGGGGGCCGCTGCAGACGGCGACGGCGCCCACCGTCCCGCCCTCGCGCCTGCGCCTTCACGCATGCTCCGCGGATCCAGCCCACGGACGGGCGCGCGTCGGCGGCATGCTCCACGGATCCGGCCCCACCGAAGGGCGCGCGTCGGCGGCATGCTCCGCGGATCCGGTCCACGGACGGGCGCGCGTCGGCGCCATGCAGTAGAGTCCGCGGGCTTGCCCGCACCGCCCGCGTCCGATCCCGCTCGCGCGAGCGCGCGCCTGCCCGCGCGCGTGCTCGCGGGCCTCGTGCTCGTCCTGGTCCTCGGGACATGTCTCTTCAGCCTGGCGGGCCACCTCGGCGGCCTCGACTGGCGGCTCGATCTCGCCAGCCACTTCCGCCCGTGGTACGCCGCCGCGGCCGCGCTCGCCCTGGTCGTCGCGGCCGCGCTCGCCGGCGGCGCCTCGTCATCGCCGCCGCGATCCTCTTGCTGGCGGAGCTGTGGCAGGTCGCCCCGTTCTGGCTGGCGCGCCCGCCCGCCGCCGGGGCTCCCGCGCTGCGCCTGGTCCACTTCAACGGCCTGTCGAGCAACCCGCGCAAGCCCGAGGCGGTCGCCTGGCTGGCGGACACCGCCGCCGACGTCGTCGTCGTCCAGGAGGTCGACGCCGGCTGGGCGGCCGCGCTGACGGCCCTGCCCGACCACGTCGCGCTCGAGTCGGTCCCGCGGGCCGACAACTTCGGCATGACGCTGCTCGTGCGACATGGCTTTCAGGACAGGGTCGTTCGCACATGGCGCGAAGAGCTGGTCCCGGGCATCCCCGCGCTCGCCGCCGAGCTCGCGCTGGAGGGGCGCCGGATCGCCGTGCTCGCCGTCCACACCTTGCCGCCGGTCAGCCGCGACTACGCCGAGCGGCGCGACGCCCAGCTTGCGCGCGCGGCCGCGTGGGCCGACGAGCAGCGGGCCGCCGGGCGCCTCCCGGTGATCGTCGGCGACCTCAACGCCTCGCCGTTCAGCGCCCCGCTGCGCCGACTCCTGGCTGACGGCGGGCTGGTCGACTCGCAGCGCGGCTTCGGCCTGCAGGCGAGCTGGCCCGTGGGCCCGCCGCTGCCGCGGATCGCCATCGACCACTGCCTTCACGACCCCGCGCTGGTGACCGCCGCGAGGGCGCTCGGCCCGGCGCTCGGCTCGGACCACCTGGCGGTGAGGGTCGACCTCGCCTGGCCCGCGGGACAGGCGCCGTGAGGCCGCCCAGTCATCTGTCCTGAAGGACAGGGAGCGTCAGGCCGCGTGCCGGCAGGGAGCTCATCCGCGCGATCGGCCGCCGGATGCTCCACCGAGCCGACGCGAGGCGACCGCCCGTACCTGCTCCTCGGGACAGATCACCTGCCCCGAGGGACAGCCGGTCAGCCGCCGCCCATGACCGTCGGGCACTCGGCGCGGGCGATGCTGCAGTCGGGGCCGACCTCGATCTCCTGGTTCGGCGGCATCTCCGCGTACTCGGCCATCTTCGAGCACGAGAACGAGCGCATGCGGGCGGCGAAGCTGGCGCCGAACTCCTGGTAGCAGGCCTCGATCTCGGCGATCGTCGCCTGGCAGGTCGACCAGTCGATGCCGAGATCGCAGGCGCCCTCGGGCTCGGTCTCGGGCGTGTTCGAGATGCAGCTCTGCCGCAGCACGTTGCAGGTGTCGACGCTGCCGTCGGCGTTCAGCGCGTCGTTGATGGCCTTGAGCGTGCACGTCGCGTCGGCGAACTCCTCGTCCGACAGCACCTGCTCGCCGTAGGCGTCGGCGGCCTCGCAGAACTGCTTCTTCTCGGCGTCGGTGAGCTCGTCGCCCTGCTTGGCGCCGTCGATGCCGGAGTCGAGGGTGCCGTCGTCGTCCTTGCACCCGCCGAGCGAGAGGCAGAGGGCCGGGAGCAAGCCGAGAAAGGTGGACAGGAACCTGTTCGCGGTCGTCACAGCCGCCCGTCTACCTCGAGCGCCAGAGGCCGACAAGCGACGGGCGTCGCCCGTCGACCGCGTCCGGCGAGGTTGTGGGATCCAGCCCTCAGCGCACGGTCACGCGGGCGCCCTCGGAGCGGCCCCAGACCTCGGGCATGTACATCGCCTCGGCGTGCGCGGGCGGCAGCGAGAAGTCGCCGCGGCTGGTCGCCCGCAGGAAGACGGTGTGGTGATGGGTCCCCGGCGGCAGATCGTCGGCGAACACCACCACGCGATCGCGGCGCAGCTCCTCGTACGAGGTCCACCACCCGCGCGAGCCGGACAGCCGCGCGGCCGCCTGGCCCTTGCCGAGGTCGCGCTGGACCGCCTCGAGCCCGGCCGGCAGCGGGACCTCGAGCGCGACGTAGCGGATCCGCGTGCGCGCGCTCAACGTCAGGTCGATCGCCACGGCGTCGCCGATCGCGATCGGCCGCCCGTTCAGCGCGCCGTCGCCGAGGCGCAGCTCGCGGCGGATCTCGAGCCCGTGCTCGCGCGCCGGCGGGTTCGCCTCGGCGAGCGCCCACTCGGCGCCGAGCCGGTAGTACATGCGGCCCTGCCCCTGGCGCTGCAGGACCACGGTGAGCGGCGCGCTCGCGGCCGCGGGCTCGCCCGCGCGGGCGGGCTTCAGGATGTCGGGCATCTTCGCCGTCGCCTCCTGGCCCTTGAGGTCGCGGCCGAGGAAACTGGCCTCGAAGACAGGTTTCCGCCCGACCCACGCGCGGCCGACGAAGTCGGGCGGGTCGGCCTCGCGGACGCGGGCGTAGTCGGTGATGGCGACCAGCGCGTAGGCGTTCTCCTGGGTGTTGCGCCACGTCCCGCCTATCCGCCGCTCGAGCAGGCCGCGGGCCAGCTTCTCGATCACCGCGTGCTCGGGCCGGACCCGCAGCAGCGCCGACAGGATGATCGCGTCGCTGCGGCCGTCGGAGTGGAAGTACCTTCCGCCCGACCCATCGTCGCGCTCGAGCACGTGGGCCGTCGCCGGCAGCTCCTCGAGATCCGCGAGAAGCTCCTGCGTCAGCGTCGTCACCTCGGGCCGCTGGGGATCGGCGCGGTGCATCGCCATCAGCAGGAACGCGCGCCCGTAGGCCGGCAGGTCGGCGCGGCGGGCGAACAGCGCGTCGGCGTGCTCGCGCTTGAAGCGGTCGGCCTCGGCCAGCACGTGCAGCGCCAGCGCGTGGCGCTCGAGCTCGCCGGCCCACCGCTGCGGCGCGTCCGCGGGCGGTAGACGGGTCTCCAGATCCGCCAGCGCCTTCTCGAGCGCGGCAGGCGGTACCGGATAGCCGGCGCGCTTCGCCAGGCCGAGCACCCACGTCGCGTAGCCGCTGGCGTAGGGGTGGACGTCGTCGTCACCGGGCCAGTAGCCGAACCCGCCCGAGCTGGTCTGCATCGCCAGGATCCGCTCGACCCCGGCCTTGACGAACACCTGCGGGTCCTCGCGCAGCCCCAGCGGATACGTGCCGTGCAGCGCCAGCAGCGAGACCACCGGCAGCAGCCGGCTCGCGGTCTGCTCGACGCAGCCGTGCGGATAGGTGAGCAGCGCGTCGGCGGCGTCCTCGAGCCCGCCGAGCAGGCTCGAGCTGGCCGACACCGACACGCCGCCGACGTCCGGCCGCACCGCCCCCGGCATCTTGATCGGGATGGCGATCGCGCGGTCGTCGGCCAGGCTGCCGTACATCGCCACCT
Source organism: Nannocystis pusilla (assembly GCF_026626665.1). Classification (GTDB taxonomy): domain Bacteria; phylum Myxococcota_A; class Polyangia; order Nannocystales; family Nannocystaceae; genus Nannocystis; species Nannocystis pusilla. The sequence goes on along the minus strand of NZ_JAPNKE010000002.1, from coordinate 1,049,509 downwards.
TCTCGGTCAGGGTGCGCTCGGGCTCGACCGGCAGCGCCAGCTTGACCGCGTCGCGGCCGGCCTGGCCCGCGCCCGCCTTCAGCACCGCCCGCAGCTCGAGCTTGGCCTCGCCGACCGCGTCGGCGCGGACCGTGAACGGCACCCGCACCTGCCCGCCGGCCGGGACCTCGACCTCGACTGTCTTCTCGGACATGGCCACGAGGTCCTGTCCTTTCGTACCTGTATCATCGTGCAGCACCAGCTCGACCGCGGCCTTGCCGGCCACGTCGGTGAAGTTCTGCACGATCGCCGCGACCTCGGCCGCGTCGCCGGGGCGGAGCTGACGCGGCCCCGCGGCGCGGACGATGAACGGCGTGGTCACCGTGGTGCGCGCGTCGCCGACGCCGAAGCGGCCCGGCGACGTCTTGTCCTCCAGGCGCGCCGAGGCGAGCGCGAAGATCCGGAACGTCGTCAGGTTCTCGGGCAGCAGCGCCCTCGTGCGCGCCACCCCGGCCGCGTCCGCCGCGAGGTCGGCGAGGAACACCGGCGTGGTCTCGAACCGCTCGCGCGCCGGCGGCAAACCTCCGACGGAGCCTCCGTGCACGCTCGCACGCCCCCCGCCGCGGCCGTAGCCCGCCCCGTAGCCGCGCCCGTAGCCCCACGAGCCGCTCAGCCACGGGTCGTCGAGGATCGGCGTGTACGGCCACAGCACCGCGCGGTAGTCGTCGTACGAGGTCGTGCCCGCGTCGCCGCCGGGCACGAAGCTCGGCAGCAGGTCGGGGACCTCGTAGTCGGTCAACGCCAGCACCGCCTCGTCGACCGCCCACAGCGCCACGCGGCCGGCCACCGGCTCGCCCGCGGCGTCGCGCACGAACGCCGCCAGCTTGACCTTCTCGCCCGGCCCGGCCTTGGCCGGCGCCTCGACGCGCACCTCGAGCCGCCGGTGCTCGCTGCCCTGGGCCACCGCCGCCCTCGCGCTCAACACCTCGGGCCGCTGCGGCCGCCGCGTCGGGTCCATCGGCGCGACCACGAACGCGCGCACGTGCACCTGCGGGGTCCAGCTGTCATCGGCGGTGAAGCGGAAGTTCGCGGTGCCCCCCGTCTTGGCCGGCGAAGCTGAACGGCTGGAACTCGCGCAGCCCCTTGCGATCGAGCACCAGCACGCCGCGCCCGCCCTGCCACGGGGCGTGCACTGCGACGTCGATCGACTCGCCCGGGCTCACCTTCTGCGCGCTGGTCTCCAGCGACAGGGTCTTCTCCTGGGCCGTCGACCTCCACGCGCGCCGGCTGCCGACGACCCGGAAGTGGCCCGCGCTCGCGACCAGCCGCTTGTCTTCGGTCGTCGTCTCGACGCGGAGCTCGTAGCTGCCCTCCTTGAGCGGAGGCAGCGCGCACTGGGCGTCGGCGCCCTCGGCCGTCAGCGCCAGCTCGCACGTCTTGATCTTCTCGGTCTTGTCGACGTAGCCGTCGAACACCATGCGCCCGCCCTCGGCCCGCTCCTTCACTTCGGACCATGTCCTTTCGACCATGACCTTCACGCCAGCCGCGGCCACGCGCCGGCCGGCGAGGTCGACCGCGCGGACCGGCACCTCCACACGGTCGCCGAGGTTGCGGTAGCGGGCGGGCAGCGCCATCGCCAGGTAGAATTCGGCCGGGTGGACCTGGACCTGCGCCTCGGCGCCGACGGCCTGGTTGCTGGCGTCGCGGACCTCGGCGCTGATCGTGCAGCGGTGCGGGTAGTCGGGCGCGCCGAGCGTCAGCGGGACCGCGATGTCCATGAAGCCGGGCTTGGCCGCCGGATCGGGCCGGCTGCCCTCCCGCGAGCCGTGCTGCGCGCGAACCTGGTACGGGACCGGCCGCCCGACCACCCAGCTCGCGTCGAGGCCCGGCGGGCGCCAGCGGTGCGGCGTGCAGCTCGCCTGGCGCGTCAGTTGGACGATCGGCACCGCCCCGCCGAAGTAGTAGCTGGCGTTGACGCGCAGCCCGGCCGCGTCGCCGGCGATCACGTCCGGCCGGGCCACGCTGGCCGCGACCTGGAACTCGGGCACGCGGTAGTCCTCGACCTTGACCGTCTCGCGCGCCTCGGCGCCGTCGACCCTCGCCGTGACCGAGTAGCGGCCCAGCGCGGCCCCGGCCGGCAGCTCGAGCTCGGCCCAGAACTTGCCCTCCGCGGTCGTCTTGACCGTGCGCGTCGCTACCTCGGCGCCGCGCGGATCGGTGAGGGTGAACACCGCATCTGTCTTTTGGGCCAGGTGCTTCAGGCCGCTCTTGCGGTGCGGCGTCTCGATCGCCGACCAGCCGACCACCTTGACCTTCTCGCCCGGGCGGTAGGCGCCGCGGTCGGCGACGATGCGGGCGATCACCCGCTCGTGCGGGCGGAGGTCGGCGGTCAGGCTCTCGGCCGCCGGGACCTCGCCGGCCGCGATCGCGGTGCGGTCGCCCGAGGCCGGGTCGACGATCACGAGCCGCTGCGCCTGCGAGCCCTCGCCGGCCTTGACGATCCCCTTGGACATGTACTCCGAGACAGGTGGCAGCGCGAGCAGGCCGTCGGCGCCGGTCGTGCCGAGCGGGCGGGTCGTCAGCGCCTCGCCGACCTGCACCACGCGCGCGACCGTGGCCCCGACCACCGGCGTGCTGTCGGACAGGCGCAGCACCTGCACCACCGCCTGCGTCGGCGAGTCGATCACCACCGGTCCGAGGTCGGTCAGGCGATAGAGCCCGCGCACGGCGGTCGGCCGCTCGCTATCGGCGTTGGGCGTCAGCTCCCCCGGCGACACCTCGACCAGCACCGCCCCGCGCTTGCCGGCGACCAGGTCGCCGACGTCGAGCGCGATCGAGGCCCAGCCGCCGGCGCCCTTCGGCTCGAGCGCGACCGTCCGCTCGCTCGCGCCGGCCGGCATCGCCAGGCCCTGCCACGCCTGCCGCGCCAGCTCGAGCTCGTCTATCACCGCCGCGCGCACCCGCACCGACTTGAGGAACCGCGCCTCGATCCCGACGGTCTGCTTGCGCCCCGGCAGCAGCGTGCCCTTGTCGCTCGACAGCCCGAGCTCGGGCCGGCGCTCGACCACCACCGTGCGCTTGAAGCCGCCGGCCAGCGTCTGGCCGTAGATGTCCTTCAGGCCAGGCGCGATCGACACGGTGTATGTGGTGCCGGGCACGAACTGCCCGTCGATCGCGACCTCGGTCCCGCCCGACTCGTCGTAGGCGTCGGTGACCTCGACGTGCAGCGACTTCGGCCGCGGACTGATCGACACGTGCCGCGCCTGGTCCTCGCGCACCGGGTTGCGCAGGCCGAGGTGCATCGACTCGAGGCCGCAGCGGGTCTCCTCGCCGCACGGCAGCGAGACCACCGCCTGCGGGCCGTAGGTCTCGAAGGCCGTCTCCCACGGGGTATCGAGCGGCAGCGGGCCGCGGCGGCCGACGAGCCCCGGCGTGCTCGACAGCACCACCTCGCTGTCGCCCGGCCACAGGCCCTGCGGGCGGACCGTGAAGTAACGCCCGCGCTCTTCGCGGGGGTCGTAGCCGTAGTACCCGGCCCGCTCGCGCTCCGCGGCGGTGGCCTCGCGGATCTGCAGCTGCACCGGCGCCGGCTTCGCATCCTCGCGAGCGAGCGGCCGTGCGGTCGCCACGAGGTGGGCGCGGACCTCGGCGAGCGTCGTCGGCTGATCGAAGCTGACGACGAACGGGGTGTCGCGGCGCGAGGCCGGCGGCGCCGAGTCGTTGCGATGGAGTGGGTCGGCCCCGAGCACCTGCGGCCGCGGCGTCTCGAACGTCCACTCGACGCCCCTGTCCAGCCGCTGACCGTCGAGTCCGACCAGCCCGGGGGCGAAGCGGACCGTGTACGTGGTGGCTTCCTTCAGCGGCTCCGCGGGGTGGAAGACCAGCAGGTCGGGGGTCTGGAACGAAGCCTCGCCCGCGAGCGGCGGATCGAAGGCGAGGAAGCGCGAGACATCGGGGATCTGCTCGACGCCGAGCGCGACCACCGGTTGATTGAAGCGGACCTTGATCGCGGCGCCGCCCGCGGTCCTTCCTTGCGGCGCGTAGTCGAGGACGGCGAGAGCTGCGCCCGTGGAAACCCTCGGCGGCGCACCCGGACGATCGACGAGGGCCGCGGGATCGAAGGCCGCGAGCATGTCCGCCTCGGGGAGCGCGGGCTCGGGGTCGGCCGGACCGGAGTTCTTGCACGCGAGCAGCGTGGCGACGAGGGCGGCGGACGACGAGATGCGCGGGGTCATACGAGGCAGGCCTGTGACGGCTCGAAGCGGCGAAAGTTCCCGCCCGCGCGGCGCCGTAAAAAGCCTGTTTGGACATGTCGTAAAGGACATGTGATTTCGCCGCCCGGGGGTCGGCGAACCTGCCGCCGGGCGGCTACACCGCTGCACTTGCGGCTGGGTCAACATCGCACACGCTGCGAGTCGACCCGCGAGGGACGAGACCCATCGGCCTGTCCGGCCGCGCCCCCTCGCTATGCGCAGGAGTAGAAGCGATGTCGAGCAATCGAGGTAAGGGCCGCGGCGACGCCCGCGGATTCGCAGGTATGGACCCGGACAGGCAGCGCGTGATCGCCAGCCGCGGCGGCGAGACCGTCAGCCAGGATCGGCAGCACATGGCGAACATCGGCCGGCGAGGCGGAGCTGCGGTCAGTCAAAACCGCGAGTACATGGCGATGATCGGCCGCCGCGGCGGCGAGGCCGTCAGTCAGAACCGCGAGCACATGGCGATGATCGGCCGCCGCGGCGGCGAGACCGTCAGTCAGGACCGCGAGCACATGGCCGAGATCGGCCGCGAGGGCGGGCATCACTCGCACGGCAGCCCGACCCACAGCGTGCGCGAGGACGAGCCGCACGAGCCGCACGAGCCGGAGGCGCAGGACAGCGGATCTGGCCTTAGGCCAGGCGTCGCGCGAGGGGTCGCAGACGCGACCGAGCCCGCGAACGCGCGCGTTAAGTGAATGCTTGACGCGCGCCCTTCGCTTCGGGTGTATTCGCGTCGACGCATGCGTCCCCTCGCTTCGCTCCGGTACGCCGCCGCGCTGGTGGTGCTCGTCGCAGGCGGCCGGGCGTGGGCCAACCCGCCGGCGCCGGTGCTGCCCAAGCCGAGCGGCCCCCCGCCCCCGCCGCCCGCCTGGATGCCCGTCGGCGAGGCCCAGCGGCAGGCCGAGACGCCGGTCGGCAACGCCACGTGGCGGCCCGGCAAGGGCATCGAGCTGGCCACGCCGGACCGCCGCTTCACCATCAACTTCAACATGTGGGCGCAGCTGCTGGCCACGGTCCGGCGCGAGGCGATCCCCGCCGCCGGGATGGAGCCGTGGTCCGGCAGCCTCGAGCTCAGGCGCGCGCGCCTGATCCTCTCGGGCAACATCTTCTCGCCGCACGTCGGCTACTACGTGCATTTGATGTTCGCGCCGAAGGACCTCGGGTTCAAGGACGGCACGCCGCGGCGCCCGCCGATCTTCCAGTGGTACACGACCTGGACCCGCTTCCGCCACGCCAACGTCCAGGCCGGCTTCTTCTTCGTACCGTACGCGCGCCAGCGCATGGCCCCGCTGGCCAAGCTGCAGATGGTCGACAACTCGTCGGCCAGCTACGAGTTCACGCTCGACCAGGACATCGGCGTGCAGGTGAGCTCGCCCGACGTCGCCGGCCTCGGCAAGCTGCGCTACTTCGCCGGCGTGTTCATGGGCGAGGGCTACGACTATTACAAGGCCAGCGACTTCGGCCTGACGTACATGGCCCGCGTCGACTACCTGCCCTTCGGCATGTTCGACGACTACAGCGAGGCCGACTTCGAACGCAAGGCCACGCCGCGCCTCGCCCTCGGCGCCGCGTACGCCTTCAGCGACCGCGACCATCGCACCCGCGCCATCAGCGGCACGACCTTCGCCGACGGCGGCACGATGCGCAGCAACAACGTGACCGTCGACCTGATGTTCAAGGTCGCCGGCATGTCGCTGCTGCTCGACTTCTACTGGCGTCAGGGCTGGCGCCTGCCGGGTGACGCGAAGGACATGCTCGGCGAGCCGATCCCCGTCGAGGCCGCGCGCAACGGCGTCGGCTGGACCGCGCAGATGGGCCTCTTCATCCCGCGCACCCGCCTCGAGGTCACCGCCCGCTCGTCCGGCGTGCGCCCGTCGCGGCGCGTCGAGACCAGCATCGGACGGCTCGACGAGTACGGCGCCGGACTCAACTATTATTTTTATCGCCACTCGCTCAAGCTGCAGCTCGACTACTTCCGCCAGTACGGCCCCGGCGTACCCGCCGGCGTCGCCGACCAGATGCGGCTGCAGCTGCAAGCCGGCTTCTAGCGAGCGGCCGTCGCCGGCCGATCGTCCTGCGCGCGAGACGTTGCGTCGCCGACACGCCGCTGGTTGTCGCGGACCGCTGGCGAGCGGCCGTCGCCACGTCCGATCTTCTCGCTCGCAGAGCACCGCATCATCGATCGCTGCGGCTGCCGCGGCCTGCCCTCATGGCGAGCGGCCGTCGCCGCCGTCCGCTCGTCCTGCTCGAAGGCTCGCGTCGCCGACCTGCTGCCGCCACCCGCCGCCGGCACGCCAGCGGCGCAGCCGTCCGCTCGCCATGCACGCCGCTCCGCGGGCAGTCCGCACCGTCTCTGCCCGCTCGCCTCAGGCGCGCCTCCGGGCGGCCGCGAGTCGGCTGCCGGACATGGTATCGTGCGGCGGCCATGAGGTCCGTCCCGCTCGCGCTGCTCGTCTCGTCCCTCGTCGGCTGCGGCGGCGAAGCGCCGCCTCCTCCGCCCGCGCCCGCCCCTGCGCCCGCCCCCGCGCCTGCCCCCGAGCCCGAGGCCCCGCCGCCGCCGACCGGCCGCGCGCTGCTCGTCGCCAGCGAGTTCGGCCTCTCGCCGCTGGCCTGCTACCTCGACGCCGGCCAGCGATTCGCAGGCGGCGCCGACTGCCTCGACCTCGCGCCCGTCGGCACCGACGTGTGGCTGATGAGCGGCGCGGCCGCGAAGGTCGTGAGCCGCGCAGTCGCGGCCTGTCCCGGGGTCACTTCGCCGGAGCCCACCCTCGTGATCGACGCCCCAGCCGAGGCCCTGCGCGGCGACGCGGTCGTACCGGCGAGCCTCAAGGACGGCCTCGTCTACGTCACGCCGACCCCACCGGCCGAAGTCGACCGCGACGCCCCCAAGGAGCTGCGGGCGCGGATCGCCGAGGCCATGGCCGCCGCGGCACCTGGCCTGGGGGCCATCAAGCCGCGCATCGACCAGCGCGCCAGCCTCGACCTCGACGGCGACGGCAGCCCCGACGAGATCGTCGCCGCGGTCGTCCCCGATCCCAAGGACGAGGAGGCGAACTTCCGCTTCAGCGGCCTGTTCCTCGTCCCGCCCGCCGGCGTGCCCGTGCTGCTGCGCTCGCGCGCGGACACCCGCGAGCGCTACGCCCTGCTCGGCGCCCTCGACCTCGACGGCGACGGCCCGCGCGAGCTCTATCTCAACACCTACGGCGACGACAGCTTCTCGCTGTCGCTCGAGTCCCGCGCCCCGGACGGCCTCAAGACCCTCGGCCGCTGGGCCTGCGGCTGAGGTGTTCCTTTGCGCATGCTCCCGAAGCCATGTCCGTTCGACAATGTCTCCGAGGATATGTCTATGCGGACATGTCCTTGCGCGCGCCGAGGCCTCCGGCGCCGCGCCCCCCGCCGGCGGCTCGTCCCACCGCGCCCGGCCGGGAGGCGTCGCCACGTCACGGCCTCTCGCGCGCCCCGTCGAGGCGCTGCCCGCCCCGCTCGTCGTCCCGCGCGCGACGCCGTGACCGCCGGCCCGTCGCGCCCGTCGTCCCTCACCGCGCCGAGGAGCCATGACTGACCCCAAGCACCTCTCGCTCGAGCTCGCGCCCGCCGAGGTCGTCGTCACCTACCGCGACGGCGGCGTGATCGAGCTGCGCTCGCCGCAGCCGCTGCAGCCCTACCCCACCACCCTCGCGGCCGCGCTGCGCCGCTGGGCCGAGACGACCCCCGAGCGGGTGCTGCTGGGCGAGCGCCGCGGCGGCCAGCTGTTCGAGCTGACCTACGGCGAGGCGTGGGCCAAGATCCGCCGCCTCGGCGCCGCCCTGCTGGCGCGCGGGCTCTCGGCCGCGCGCCCGCTGATGTTGCTGTCCGACAACAGCGTCGACAACGCCCTGCTGCAGCTCGCGGCCATGTACGTCGGCGTGCCCGCGGTCCCGGTCTCGCCGGCCTACAGCCTGGTCTCGCAGGACCTCGAGAACCTGCGCCACATCGCCGTCCAGGTCGAGCCCGGCCTGGTGTTCGCCGCCGACGGGGCCCGCTTCGCCCGCGCCCTCGCGGCCGTCGGCTGCCCGGCGGTCGTCGGCGAGGCCCCCGGCCCCGCCCAGGCTGTCCTCTCGGACATGCTCGCCGAGACATGCTCCTTGGAGCACGCCGACGCCGCCCACGCCGCCACCGGCCCCGAGACGGTGGCGAAGATCCTGTTCACCTCCGGCTCGACCAGCCGGCCCAAGGGCGTGATCAACACCCAGCGGATGCTGTGCTCCAACCAGCAGGCGATCGCCCAGTGCTGGCCGTTCCTGCGCGCGCGCCCGCCGGTGCTGGTCGACTGGCTGCCGTGGCACCACACCTTCGGCGGCAACCACAACTTCAACATGGCCGTCTACCACGGCGGCTCGCTCTACGTCGACGAGGGCAAGCCGGCGCCCGGGCTCATCGAGCGCACCGTCGCCAACCTGCGCGCCGTCCCGCCGACCCTCTACTTCAACGTCCCGCGCGGCTTCGAGGTGCTGCTGCCCTACCTCGAGCGCGACGCGGACCTGCGCGCGCGCTTCTTCTCGCGCCTCGACGTCATCTTCTACGCCGGCGCCGCCCTGCCGCCCAACCTGTGGGCCCGCCTGGCCGCGGTCGCCGAGCAGGCCGGCGCGGCCGGGCGCGTGCTCATGACGTCGGCGTGGGGCTCGACCGAGACGTCGCCGCTCGTCACCAGCGTCCACTTCCCCATCGACCACGCCGGCATCATCGGCCTGCCCGCGCCCGGCTGCGAGCTCGCTGGTCCCGCGCGAGGGCAAGCTCGAGCTGCGGGTGCGCGGGCCCAACGTCACCCCGGGCTACCACCGCGAGCCCGAGCTCACCGCCGCCGCCTTCGACGACGAGGGCTACTACTGCATCGGCGACGCCGGCCGCCTCGCCGACCCGACCGACCCGCGCAAGGGCGTGGTGTTCGACGGCCGCGTCGCGGAGGATTTCAAGCTCACCAGCGGCACCTGGGTCAGCGCCGGCGCCCTGCGGGTCGCCTTCATCGCCGCCGCCGCGCCGGTCGTGCAGGACGTCGTGATCGCCGGCGAGGGCCGCTCCGCCGCCGCCGCGCTGGTGTTCCTGAGCCCCGACGGCTGCCGCGCGATCGTCCCGGATGTCCCTGCGGACAGGTACGCCGAGGACCCGCGGATCCGCGCCCACCTGGCCGCCGCGCTGGCGAGCCACAACGCCGGAAGCCCCGGCAGCAGCAGCCGCAAGCTCGCCGCCGCCGTGGTCCTCGCCGAGCCGCCCGCGATCGACGCCGGCGAGATCACCGACAAGGGTTATATCAATCAGCGCGCGGTCCTCCGCCGCCGCGCCGCCGACGTCGCCCGCCTCTACGCCGGCACGCCCGACCCGGGGCGCATCGAGCCGGCCTGATCGCATGTCTCTTACGACATGTCCCTCCGGACACGTTATTTTTGCTGCTCGACGGCCCGCGGACGCGCCGGCTAGGGCCTGCGCGAAGGACCTGGGCCCGGCCCCGCGCGGACGCCGGGTCAGGCGGCGCGCCCGACCTGCCCCGAGGAGCGAGTGCCCCGCCCGCTCGCCCTCGCACCCGCGGCCGCGCGGCGCCGGCGCGCCCTCGCCGCGCGCTCACCTGTCCCGAAGGACCTGTCCCGAGGCCGCTCTAGCCGGTCTGCGCGGCCGCGTGCTACCCTGCGGGCCGGAGTCATCGTTTTCGCAGTGAGCAACTCCCGCGAGAAACCGCTCGAGCCGACCGCCGCCGTCCAGCACTTCTCCCGCAGCTATCAGCGGCTCGGGCGGGTCAACCTGCGCGTCCTCGACGGCCCCGACCGCGGCAAGGAGTTCCACGTCGACCTGTCCGACCGGCGACTCATCACCGCCGGGCGCGACGCGGTCAACGACATCGTCCTGACCGACACCGCCGTCAGCGGCAACCACTTCCAGATCGCCGTCACCCCGCGCGGCCTGCTGCTCCGCGACCTCGACAGCACCAACGGCGTCCACGTCGGCGACGTGCGCGTGCGAGAGGTCTGGCTGACCGCGCAGACCGTGTTCCGCGCCGGGCAATCGACCTTCCGCCTGCTCGGCACCGACGACGTCCAGGTCGCGCTGCCGGCCATCGATCGCTTCGACGAGCTGTACGGGCGCAGCGCCGCCATGCGCGAGCTGTTCTCCACGCTCGAGCGCCTGGCCACCCGCGGCGATCGCCTGCGCGTGCTGATCGGCGGCGAGACCGGCACCGGCAAGGAGCTGGTCGCGCGGGCCCTGCACCACCGCTCGTCGCGGCAGGCCGGGCCGTTCGTCGTCCAGGACTGCACCTCGATCCCGCGCGAGCTCGCCGAGGCCATGCTGTTCGGCCACTGCAAGGGCGCCTTCACCGGGGCCGTCGGCGACCGCCCCGGCAGCTTCGAGGAGGCCGACGGCGGCACCATCTTCCTCGACGAGATCGGCGAGCTCCCGCTCGACCTGCAGGCCAAGCTGCTGCGCGTCATCCAGGAGGGCGAGGTCGTGCGGGTCGGCGAACGCAGCCCGCGCAAGGTCGACGTGCGGGTCCTGTGCGCCACCCACCGCGACCTGCGGGCGATGGTCGCCGAGGGTCGCTTCCGCCAGGACCTGTTCTTCCGCATCGCCGACGTGCGCGTCGAGGTGCCGAGCCTGCGCGAGCGCGAGGACGACGCGGTCCTGCTCGCCGAGCTGTTCCTCCGCCGCTGCGCCGGCGCGGGCGAGCCGCGGCGGCTGTCGCAGTCGGCCCGCGCCGCGCTTCAGGCCCACGCCTGGCCCGGCAACGTGCGCGAGCTGAAGAGCGTCATCGAGCGGGCCCACGTCATGGCCGACGGCCCCGAGATCACCGCCGACGATCTGTCGCTCGCGCCCGAGGTCAGCGCGCGGCGAGCCGTGGCCCACGACGGCCTGCTCCTGCTCCCGCACGACCGCGCGGTCGACGAGTTCGAGCGGCTCTACTTCACCAGCTTGCTCGCGCAGCACCCGACCAAGGCCAAGGCCGCGCGGGCCGCCGAGATGTCGGGCGAGGGCCTGCGACAGGCGCTCAAGCGGCTGCAGCTGCGCGGCTGACGTCGGCGCGCGATCTCGCCGCGTCCGGCGCCGGAGCCGTGTGAGGCCGATCCTCCGCGGCGACGGCCTCGACGTCGCCGCGGCCATACACGTGGCCCTCCGCGCACGATTGCTTGACAGGGGGCCGGGGTCCGCACCACGCTCCGCGCGATGCATCCTTGGCACGACATCTATGTCGACGAAGGCCAGCTCCCTCACGTACCGGCGGTGATCGAGGTCCCGCAGGGCAGCAAGAACAAGTACGAGGTCGACAAGGAGACCGGCTTCCTCCGCCTCGATCGCGTGCTGTTCAGCGCGGTGCACTACCCGGCCAACTACGGCTTCATCCCGCGCACCTACTGCGACGACGGCGACGCCCTCGACATCCTGGTCCTGCAGCAGAGCCCGGTCCACCCGCTCTGCATCGTCACGGCCCGCCCGATCGGCGTCATGCGCATGCGCGACGACAAGGGCATCGACGACAAGATCGTCGCGGTCAGCACCCACGATCCGTGGTTCAACGAATACACCGACCAGTCGCAGCTGCCGCACCACGTCATGCGCGAGGTCCGGCGCTTCTTCGAGGACTACAAGATCCTCGAGAACAAGACCGTCGTCATCGACGACATCCTCGGCACCGCCGAGGCGCTGGTCGTCATCCGCGAGGCCTTCGAGCTGTACAAGCGCCTGCGCCGCGGCGAGCTGCACAAGTAGTTTTCTCCAGAAGACATGTCCTTCGGGACATATCCTTTAAACAGAAACGAGGCGCTCGGGATCGCGGATCCGGGGCGCCTTCGCGCGTTCGTCCGCGAACGCGGGCATAGCCCTTCGCGCGCATCCCCGACGCCGGTGGGGCGTACGCCGGGCCCCTCGCGGCTCGCTGTCCGGCTCCTCCCGGACTGCACCACGACGCTCGAAGGTCTGCCTTCGCTTGCGAGCTGCCGGACAGGTCTGTTTCGCCAGCGAGGATCATGGCGACGAATCGTGGCACCGCGCGGTCCCGCGTCGATCGACCTCGATCCTCCGCTTGCGGGGGCCCGGCGAGGACTGCCGCGATTCGCCGACGACCTGGCACCGCCATGGTGCATCGCGGCAGTCGGCGCACGGTCCTCGCCGAGAAGGTGTCCTCGAAGCGCGACCACCTGTCCGATCGACCGGCCTCGTCCGAGTCGGCGCGCAGACCGTCGTCGCCGACGCGGCGCGCGCCGCTCGCTGGCCGTGCGAGCGCCCCGCGACCCCAGGACCTCCGACGGCCTGCGTAGGCCTCGCGCCGACATCGACCGGGACCACCGCCTCCGCTACCGTCTTTCGACTTGCAAGCATCTCCGGGCCAGGACACCGCCAGGGCCGTCGCCGCGCTGATCGGCGTGCAGCTCCTGTTCGGCACCCACTACAGCGCGGCGCGCGAGATCACGGCCTACCTCGACCCGATCGCGTGGACCACGATCCGCCAGTTCGGCGGCGCAGTGCTGCTCGTCGGCGTCGCCCTGATCCTGCGCAAGGCCTGGCCGCGGCGCGGCTGGGGCCTCCTCGCCGTGCTCGGCCTGCTCGGCGTGGTCCTCAACCAGCTGCTGTTCAACGCCGGCATCCAGCGCTCGACGGCCGTCCACGGCGCGCTCGTCATGGCCACCGTGCCGGCGCAGACGCTCGCGCTCGGGGTCCTGCTCGGCCAGGAGCGGCTCACCCGGCGCAAGCTCGTCAGCGTCGCGCTCGGGGTCGTCGGCATCGCCGCCCTGTTCGGCGTCGACCAGCTGGCCGTCGGGACAGGTGCCTGGCTGCGCACCCGCGACGGCGAGGTCGCGGCGCGCTTCAGCGACACCGTCCTGTGCGGCGACCTGCTGATCTGCGGCAACGCCGGCGCCTACTCGCTGTTCATCGCCCTGTCGAAGCGCGTCTCGGAGACCACCGACCCGCTGATCCTGTCGGCCGCGATCTACGCCTGCTCGCTGCCGATGATCGCGGTCGTCGGCCTGCCCGCGGTCGTCGCCATCGACCTCGCCGCCGTGCCGGGCCACGTCTGGCTGCTCGGCGCGCTCGTCATCGTCGGCCCGACCGCCCTCGCCTACATCCTCAACCTCTACGCCCTGCGGCGCCTGCCGACCTCGCTGGTCGGCCTGTTCATCAACGTCCAGTTCATCGTCGCCGCCACGACCGCCGCGCTGTGGCACGGCGAGCGCCTCGACGACCGCACCGTCATCGCCGCGGCGGCGGTGCTGCTCGGCCTGTCGCTGCGCTTCGTGCCCGAGCGGGGCGCGCAGGCGAGCTGAACTCCGGGACATGCCCCGGGGCGCATGTCTCCTGAGCCATGTCCTCTTGAGCATGTCCCCGAGGGCATGTCCCGAACTCCGCGTCGCGCTCGCGTCCGCGCGTCGGGGCCCTGAATTGGACGGGGGCGGCCCGAGCACCATTGCCCGGGCCGCCCTTGGTGCGCCTCGTCCAAAAACTGTCGGCTCGCTCAGGGCGTGGCGTCGGTCACCGCTTGGCGAGCACCCGCGACGGGCGCGGGCGGGCCGGGACGCGGTCGCGCACGCACAGACGGGCGGCATTGCGACGAGCTGTCCACGGGGTCAGGTCGGGGTTGCTGGCGCCGGCTTCGCGCGGCGGCGTGGCGGGGCGGGCCACCGCGGGGCTGTGCTCGAGCCCCGGAGACTCCTGGCCCGGGCGGCCGCGCCAGGGCTTGCGCTTGCCCTTGCGGCCGTTCGCGCTAGCGGGCTCGGCCTTGGCGGCGGCCTCGTTGCGGCGGGCCAGGTACTTGGCGACGGCGATCGAGCGATGGCACTCGCCGAGGGGGGCGGCGTGGCGTTGCCGGGGAAATTTCGGACCCCGGGTCTGCCGGAGGGAGGGGCGGCTCCGAGCGTGTTGCTCGGGCCGGCGAGCGAGCGGAGCGGCTGAGGGGCCCGCGCAGTGTTGCCCAGAATCTTGGGGGGCAGCGGCGGCTTCTCGTTCGCATCGGCTGTTTCATGGAGCAGCTTCCATGGTGACGCCGCGGTCGATTCCGCGAGCGGCTGTACGGCCGGACTATATGCACACTGGTTCGCTTTCGGTACTCGGAAAGCGCAGGCCGTCGCCGACCCCGCCGACACCGACCGCCGGGCCTGCCGAGAGCCCTCGCCTCCGGTGGACTCCCATGGCTCCCGAGGCGCGCTACCGTGCCCTGAAGGCACGAATTCGCCACGATTGGATCTGTGGATAAATCTGCCAGCAGAGATCGGTTTCGTCCCTCGGACAACTGTCACATTGAAGTTTTTGTAAGGGGCAACACAATCAAGTCAGCAGCAGACGGCGCGCCTGCGCTCGTCCGTGCGAGGCGTGCAGCGGCTCACGGTGGATCACTCCCTCCTCCGGATCACCGACGGGGTGTCGCGGGCTGCGGGGCCTCCGCCAATGCGAGCGAGAACTCGAGCTCGGCCCGCGACACCGCGGCCGTGACGACGCGGGCCCGGTAGTCGACGCCGAGGATCTCGAACTCGATCGCGTCGGCGACCGACTCGCTGACCGCGAAGGTCTGACGGCCGAGTCCGGAGAACCACACCGCGGCGCGCACCCGCAGCGAGCCCGTGACCTCCTCGAGCGTGCCGTCGGCGACGTCCACCGCCAGGTCCCGCCGCCGCGGGCCGCGACCTTCGGCGTGCCGCCGAAGCTGAGGCGAGCGCAGGTGCCCTCGGTGCTCCACGCGTGGACCTTGAGCGGCCGCTCGCCGGCCCGCCAGTCGACGCCGGCCACCAGCTCGCCGCGCGGGTCGGGGGCGCCGTCGCGGTTGTAGCGGGCGGGGATCTGGCCGCTCGCCATGGCCCGGTTGGCCAGCGCCGCCGCGACGCCGCCGGACATCCGCAGGCCGACCAGGCGCGCGTCGCTGCCCGCGGGGCGAGCTGTCCCCGGGGACAGGGCCGCGGCCGGCAGCGCCGCGTGGGCCCACAGCTCGAGATCGGCGGCCCCGCTCTTCAGCTCGATCTTCGTCAGCGGGACGTCGCCGAGGTCGATCTCGACGTCGACCAGGTCACCTGTCCCTTGGAGCAGGCCGTCGCGGATCTGCGGCCAGCGCCCGCCGACCAGCTCGCGCAGGAAGGTCTCGGCCAGCGCCTCGACCTGCTCGCGGCCGACCAGCGCGCGCGGCCCCGGGCACGATCGACAGCAGGAACTCGGCGAACCGCTTGCGCTCGGCCGGCGGCATGCTCGGCCTCACCTCGCGCAGGTCGGCCGCGCCGAGGCGCAGGCGCACGCTGCCCGCCTGCGGGTCGAGGCGCGGCGCGACCACGGCGTCGAGCTCGAGCGCGGTGACCGGCTTGCCCTGACTGGTGAGGGCCACGGTCACGCGCGCGCCCACGCTCCCGGCCGGAGCCGGACGGAACGCGACGCTGCGGATCGCCACCGCCAGCGCGCCGAGATCGACCGGACCGAGGTCGGGCAGCGGCAGCCGCACTTGCGGCAGGCCGGTCAACGAGCGCTGCACGCTCTGGCTCAGGGTCGCGTACGGCACGGCCAGCGCCAGGTGAGGTCCGGGAGCGACGGCGCGGCGGGTGAACGCCTCGCGATCGGACCGCACCTTGCTGCACACCGAGCTCGCGCAGCCGACGGGCGCGAGCAGCAGCGGGAGCAGCGGGGCGAGGACGAGGAGGACGCCGGGGGCGGGACGAGCGCGCATGTGGCCCCAGTCTAGCGGGCTCGGCGGGTATAGTGGCGCGGTGTCGATCGGCAGCGTCCTCGTCCTCCTCGTCGCCCTCGGAGTCGTGGCCCTCGACGTCGCCGTCGCCTCGCCGTGGACCGGCCTCATCATCGTGTTCGGCATGGCCGCGGTGACCCTCGCGGTCGCCGAGGAGGTCCGGCAGATGATCTTCGCCCGCCGCAAGGCCGCCGCCGGCATGGACGGCGTGCTGTGGTTCGAGGTCTCCCTGCTGCTGGCCCTGCTCGGCTTCCTGCTCGCGCGCACCCTCGCGCTCACCGGCCAGTTCGGCGGCACCCTCGAGGCCAGCGGGCTGCGGGCGCTCGAGACCTACGACCTCGTGTTCGCCACCCTCGCCGCGGTCGCCGGCGGCCTCGTGATCGCCCCCGAGCGCACGGGACATGTCCTATTGAACATGTCTCAGCGGCCAGCCATGATGCTGATCGGCAGCTTCGCGGCGATGATCATGGTGGGCAGCCTGCTCCTCACCCTGCCGGTGTCGCTGACCGAGGCCGCCCACACCTCGTTCGTCGACTCCCTGTTCACCATGGCCAGCGCGGTGTGCGTCACCGGCTTGACCGTCAACGACGTGCCGACCGTCTACACCCCGTTCGGTCAGGGCGTCATCCTCGCCGGCATCCAGCTCGGCGGCGTCGGCATCATGACCATCGCCGCGCTCGCGCTCGCGTTCAGCAACAACAGCTCGCTCCAGAGCCAGCTGCGCTACGCCGCCATGCTCGACGCCCGCACCGTCGCCGACCTGCGCAAGATCGTCGTCGGCATCCTCGCCGGCACCTTCGTCGTCGAGGCCGTCGGCGCGCTGCTGCTGTGGTCCCTGCTCGTCGGCGACCCGCGGCTCGGCGAGCACTCCGCGGTCTGGATGGCCGTGTTCCACTCGATCTCCGCCTTCTGCAACGCCGGCTTCTCGCTGTTCCCCGGCAGCATCACCCAGTTCGCCGGCGAGTTCGGGCTGCAGACCGTGATCATGGGCCTTATCATCCTCGGCGGCCTCGGCTTCCCCGTCATGGTCGAGCTGGTGCGCCACGGCTGGCGTCGCCTGGTCCGCCTGGTGAAGCCCTCGGCGCCCGCGCCCGCGCGGCTGTCGCTGACCACCCGCGTGGTCCTGTCGATGACCCTCGCGCTGATCGTCGGCGGCACCGTCGCCATCTACGCGCTCGAGTTCTCGAACGCGCTGGTGCCCGCCTCCGAGCAGGGCTTCGGCCGCCGCTTCATGGCCGCCCTGTTCGCCTCGGTCAACACCCGCACCGCCGGCTTCAACTCCTACGACATGGGCGTCCTGCGCGACGCGACGATCCTCGTCACCTGCGCCCTGATGTTCATCGGCGGTTCGCCGGCCTCGACCGCCGGCGGCATCAAGACCACCACCCTCGCCACCGTCGTCGCCGCCCTGCGCGCCGAGCTGCGCGGCCGCGAACCCGAGCTCGGCGGCCGCGCGATCGCCCCCGAGGTCCTGCGCAAGGCGACCGCGGTCCTCGTGATGATGAGCGGCCTCGCCTTGGCGATCATCCTCCTGCTGACCCTCACCGAGGATCAGCCGTTCCTCAAGCTCTCGCTCGAGGCCATCTCGGCGCTGGCGACCGTCGGCCTGTCGACCGGCATCACCGGCTCGCTGACCGTCGCCGGGAAGCTCATCGTCACCGGCGCGATGTTCCTCGGCCGCGTCGGGCCCTTCACGATCGCCCTCGCCGTCGGCGAGAGCGCCGCGACGCAGCCGCGCTACCGCCTCGCCCGCGAGGACCTCCCGGTCGGCTGACAAGCTCTTCGCCGAGGCGTCCCCGCCTCGGGCTCTTCACGTCCCTCGCCCCGAGCGAGCCGCCTCCTCGGCGAACCGCCCGAGCAAGCCCACACCGGTTCACCCGTCACGAGGACGCCCACGCGCGCTCTCCACACATCCGCGAACTGATTTTCGCACGTCTTCGCGGGTCGTCGAAGCCCGTGCGCGCGGGCCTGCGGACGCCGATATAGTGACCGGGTGTCGATCGGCAGCTTGATCGTCCTCGTCGTCGCCGTCGCCGCCGTCGCGCTCGACGTCGCCGTCGCCTCGCCCTGGACGGGGCTCCTCGTCGTGCTCGGCATGGGCATCGTCACCCTCGCGGTCGCCGAGCAGGTGCGGCAGATGATCGCCGCGCGGCGCAAGACCGCCGACGTCGGCGGCGTGCTGTGGTTCGAGGTCACCCTCTTCCTCGCGCTGCTCGGCTTCCTCGTCGCCCGCGCCTTCATCCTCGGCGACGCCTTCGACGGGCCGCTGAGCGCGCGTCGCCTGGCGGCCGCCGAGACCTACGACCTCGTCTTCACCACCCTGGCCGCCCTCGCCGGCGCCCTGGTGATCGCCCCCGAGCGCACCGGACGTGTCTTATTGAACATGTCCCAGCGGCCAGCCATGATGTTGATCGGCAGCTTCGCCGCGCTGATCTCGCTCGGCAGCCTGCTCCTGACCTTGCCGGTGTCGCTGACCGACGCCGCCCACACCTCCTTCGTCGACTCCCTGTTCACCATGGCCAGCGCGGTGTGCGTCACCGGCCTCGCGGTCAACGACCTCGGCGCGACCTACAGCCTGTTCGGCCAGGGCGTCATCCTCACCGGCGTCCAGCTCGGCGGCATCGGCATCATGACCATCGCCGCGCTCGCGCTCGCGTTCAGCAACAACAGCTCGCTCCAGAGCCAGCTGCGCTACGCCGCCATGCTCGACGCCCGCACCGTCGCCGACCTGCGCAAGATCGTCGTCGGCATCCTCGCCGGCACCTTCGTCGTCGAGGCGATCGGCGCCTTCCTGCTGTGGCTCATGCTGGTCGGCGATCCGCGGATCGGCGACGCCCCGGCGCTGTGGACCGCCGTGTTCCACGCGGTCTCGTCGTTCTGCAACGCCGGCTTCGCGCTGTTCCCCGGGGGCATGGGCGCGTTCGTCGGCGATCTCGGCGTCCAGGTCGTCGTCATGACCCTGATGCTGCTCGGCGGCCTCGGCTTCCCCGTCATGGTCGAGCTCGTGCGCCACGGCTGGCGCCGCCTCGTCCGCCTCGTCAAAAAGGCCGCCCCGCCGCCGCCGCGGCTGTCGCTGGCCACCCGCGTGGTGCTGTCGACGACCCTGGCGCTGATCGTCGCCGGCACCGCGGCCGTGCTCGCGCTCGAGTTCGGGTCGGGGCTTTCGCCCGCGGGCGAGCACGGGATCTTCCACCGCCTGTGGTCGGCGCTGTTCATCTCCGCCAACACCCGCAGCGGCGGGCTCGACACCGTCGGCGTCGGCGGCATGCGCGACGCCACGCTGCTGGTGCTGTGCGTACTCATGTTCATCGGCGGCGCCCCGGCCTCGACCGCGGGCGGGATCAAGACCACCACCTTCGCCACCGTCGTCGCCACCCTGCGCGCGGAGCTGCGCGGCCGCGAGCCGGAGCTCGGCGGTCGCGCCCTCGCCCCCGAGGTCGTGCGCAAGGCCACCGCCGTCCTGGTGATGATGAGCGGCCTGCTCATGGCCTTCGTCCTCCTGCTCAGCCTCACCGAGGACCTGCCGTTCCTCCACGTCGCCTTCGAGGCCGTGTCGGCGCTCGCCACCGTGGGCCTGTCGACCGGGATCACCAGCTTCTTCTCGGTCGCCGGCAAGCTGCTCCTCACCGCCGCGATGTTCCTCGGCCGCGTCGGCCCCTTCACGATCGCCCTCGCGGTCGCCGACCAGGCCGCCACGCGCTCGCGCCACCGCCTCGCCCGCGAGGACCTCCCGGTCGGGTAAGCTGTCGCCATGGCACAGAGCCGCTACCTCATCATCGGCCTCGGGCGCTTCGGCGCCGCCCTGGCCGAATCGCTCGCCGAGCAGGGCGCCGAAGTCATCGCCGTCGACCGCGACATGGCCATGGTCGACGCCGTCAAGCAGAAGGTCGCCTACGCGATCGAGCTCGACGCCACCGACCCGCAGGCGCTGCTGTCCATCGACCCGCTGAAGTGCCGCGCCGCCATCGTCGCCATCGGCGAGAACTTCGAGGCGACCGTGCTCACCCTCGCCGCCCTCAAGGAGGTCGGCGTGCGCGACATCGTCGCCCGCTCCCGCTCCGCCCGCGAGTCGCGGATCCTCCAGGCCGTCGGCGCCACCCAGGTCATCGAGCTCGAGTACGAGATGGGCCGCACCTTCGGCAAGCGCCTGATCGGCGGCGCCGAGGCCCAAGCCGCGCTCGGCCAGGCGCTCAAGGCGTAAACGTTCATCCTGCCCGATCGGGCATGTCTCCTCGGACATTGCTCTTCGGGCATGCTCTGCAGGACATGCTCGTACGCGCAGGCGGTGCGCCGCGTCCCGGCGCTTGAACGACCAGCGGCCCGACGCCGGAGCGGCGGGCCGCGCGAGGGGCGTTGAGGAGCCGCCCCCGGTCTTCGACTCATTCACGCGGTCATCGCGGCGACGCCGGCGACGCTCGCGGACTGACGCGGCGAGGTGTCACCGATGCCGGGGCGCGCGCCCGCGTCGCGGATCCAGCGGATATTGTGCTTGATGATGCGCCGCTTGAGCGCGTGCCGGGTGATACCGAGCAGCTTGGCTGCTTCGACGATGCTGCCCGCGGTGTGCAGGGCGGTCTCGCAGAGGAGGCGTTCGGCGGCGGTGAGGTTGAAGTTGTCGAGGACGATCTGCATGACGACAACCTAGAACACCCGCTTGATCCAACGGAGAGCAAGCGCGCGGCGCCGGGACAGCGACCGGCTTGTGTTTCGTGCGTCGCGCTGCATGTGGCCGCGTACTCGTGGGGACCCGCGGAGACACGCGCGCAGGCGAGCGCGCCGCGCGGCGGACCGCACAAACACCGTCGAGAACAGCGTCTGCCTCGCGCCGCGTCGGTCGGCGACCGCCACTGCAGCGACGACGACATCATGGCGATCGGCGAATGACGACGTGATCCGATCCGGATCGACGTCGCCGATCGGCCGACGAGGACTCCCGGCACGACCGCGGCGCGGCCCGCTCTCGGCGCGGCGAACGAGGCGCCGTCGTCGGCTCCTCGAGGTCGTCGCTCACGCCGTCGGCGACTCGGCGGCGGTCGGCTCGTCGCACGCCGGCTGCCGGCTCGCGTTGCGGCGGATCAACACCGCCAGCGCCGCCCCGCCGACCACCTCGCCGTACCACAGGGTGCAGGCGCGGATGAGGATCGTCGACGCCAGCGCGATCGGCTGCGTCACCCCGTGGGCCAGCCGCGCCACCAACACGGCCAGCGAGCCCTCCGTCGCGCCGAGCCCGCCCGGCAAGAAGCTCAGCGCGCCGATCAGCGTCGTCGTCGCCCACAAGAAGGTGCAGAGAGCCAGGCTCGCCTCGACCCCGAGGAAGCCGTGCAGGATCAGCCAGTAACCGACGCACTCGAGCCCCCACCCGGCCACGCTGATCACGCTCAGGACCGCCAGCGATCGCAGGCGCAGCACCGCCGCGCTGCTGTCGACGAGACCCTCGGCGCGCGCGACCAGGCCGCGCAGCTTCGGCAGCCGGCCGAGCAGCGCGAGCAGCCCGCGACACAGCCGCGGGCTGCCGAGCACCACCACGCCGGCGACCACCAGCGCGAGCGTGACGAGCGCGACCGGCAGGTACTCGCGGTGCTCGGCGATGCCGACCAGGCTGAGCACCACCAGCGCCACCAGGTCGGTGAGACGATCGGCGACCACCACCGGCGCGGTGCGGGTGAACGGCACGCCGTCGGTCTCGCGCAGCAAGTAGCTGCGCAGCACCTCGCCGATCTTGCCCGGCGTCACCGACATGCTGAGGCCGGCGAGGTAGACGAGCAGCGAGCGGCCGTAGGTCAGCTCCGGCGCCGCACCCGGCCCGGCGTCGCGGACCCCGAGCCAGCCCAGGCACAGCTCCCACTTCAAGAACCGCAGCAGGTAGTTGACGCTCGACAGCCCGAGCGCCGCCAGCACCATCGACCATGTATAATCGGACATGGCCTCTTGGACACGTCCGGCGTCCACCCACAGCACCGCCGCCGCGTAGACCAGCACGCCGAGCGCGACGCCGACGAGGGCGCGGCGGACGAAGCGGCTCACGCGAGCTCCGGGGGGCGCTTGGGCATGGGCGGCGAGGATAGCGGCCCCGGCGGGCGAGACAAGACCGGGCGAGCGGCGGGCGCCGACTTGCGCGCGGGCGGCGAGGCGGGCAGCATCGCGGCGATGACCAGCGGAGGCAACGACGAGGTGCTGTGGCTCGGGCGCGCCCGGGCGTCCGGAGCGGCAGGTGCGCGGACGGTGCGAGTGCGGACGCGCGGCGCTGCGCCCGGCCCGGACGACATCGCCGAGGAGATCGACGATCCGTTCGCCGACGACGACGGCGACCCGTGGCAGCGCGCAAAGGCGGCGACCGCGGGCGCGAAGACGTCGGTGGCCGCGCTGGGGCTGCTCGCGCCGGTGCGCCCCAGCAAGGTGATCTGCGTCGGCCGCAACTTCCGCGCCCACGCGGCCGAGCTCGGCAACGAGGTCCCCACCGAGCCGCTGCTGTTCTTCAAGCCGCCGAGCTGCATCGTCCCGTCGGGCCAGGCGGTGGCGCTGCCCCGCGGCTACGAGCGCATCGACATGGAGAGCGAGTTGGTCGTGGTCGTCGGCCGCAAGGCCAGCCACGTCGCCGCCGAGCGGGCCTTCGAGCACGTCGCCGGCTACGCCGTCGGCAACGACGTCTCGAACCGCGACCTGCAGAAGCGCGACAAGCAGTGGACCCGCGCCAAGGGCTTCGACGGCTTCGGCCCGCTCGCCAGCTGGATCCGCCTCACCCCGCCGGGCTTCGCCCCGCCGGCAGGCGCCCGGATCCGCGGCTGGCTCAACGGACAGGCGAAACAATCCGCCCCGCTCGCCGACATGGTGTTCGACGTCCCGTATCTGTTCGCCTACATCAGCGCCTGTATGACGCTGATGCCCGGCGACCTGATCTTCACCGGCACGCCCGAGGGGGTCGCGGCGCTGCAGCCGGGCGACTCGGCGCAGGTCGCCCTCGACGGCTTCGAGCTGGCCCCTCTGGTCACGCCGTTCACCTGAGCCTCAGCGCTTGCCGGGGCCGGACAGCGACGCGATCTGCTCGCAGGTCAGCTTGCAGGTCTCGCGGTCGGTCTTGCGCAGGGTGGTGTCCGTGTAGCAGTCGTCGAGGCAGGCCGACAGCTGCTCGAGCGTCGCCGGCGCGGGCGCGTTGACGACGCGCTCGATCCGTCGCGCGCACGACTGCAAGCAGGCGTCGCGGCCGGTCCCGCGGTTGTGGCAGGCCGCCATGCAGCGCGACGCCTTCACCACGCCGCCGTCGTGCTCCCGCTCGCGTTCACGCTTCGAGACCGACGGCGCCGTGCTCGGCGCCCGCGCGGCATCTTCGGCCGCATCGGCGCGCGGCGCGGCGACGAAGGGGACGAGCAGCAATGCCAGGAGCGTTGCGGTAATCGATGCAGTTCGCATATCTCGGGGGTAGCGCGGGTGCTGTGTGCCGCAATGCGACTCACAGCACGGAGCGCCGAAATCACCGCGGACGAGCGTCCGAGAGCCTTCACAAGGCCGCGCTCGATTGTGCACACGCCGCGCGCGCCGACGAATCGCCCCTGGTGAAGGGCCGCGGCCGCGACGACAGCAATTATCGAGCCACCTCGACTGTGATCATTGCACGATCGCGGCCTGACGACCCCAACGCGCGGCCGCCGGCCCGACTCGCGCGGCGCTCGCGGGACGAGTCCCGTCAATCGCCGCGCGCTCGCTTTCATCGCGGCCTCATGGCCCGACGCGCCGGCCCGACTCGCGCGGCGCTCGTGGGACGAGTCCCGTCAATCGCCGCGCGCTCGCTTTCGTCGACTGCCATCAATCGGCGGCGTCGAGCGCGGCCAGGTGCGCGCGCGAATACGCCAGCGCCTCGGCGTGGTCGCGGCGCAGCGCCCACTCGGCCGACACCACCGCGGACGCGGCCCAGCGCTCGCTCGCGTGCTCGGCGAGGCCGGGCCATGAGACCCCGCCGGCCGCCGCGAAGCGCCCCAGCAGCCGCTCCAGCGCATCACGGCCGAAGCAGCCGACGATCAGCGCCAGGTCGATCGACGGGTCGTCGACGCGCGCCTCCGTCCAGTCGAGCACCCCGATCACGCGCGCGTCGTCGGCGAGCAGCAGGTGGCCCGGGTGCAGGTCGCCGTGGACGAGCGCCGCGTGCGTGGGCCACAGCGCGTCGTTCTCGAGCCACCGGTGCCAGCGCGCCCACATCCGCGGCGACGGCTGCAGCGCCTCGCGCGTGGCCGCCATCGCCGCCGCGAGCTGGGCCCGCGCCGCCGCGATCGTCGCCGTCGGCACCCCCTGCGCCGCCGCCGACGCCGGCGCGATCGCCTGCAACGCGGCCAGGGTGCGCGCCAGCGACTCGATGAACCCGGGCGAAGGCGCCGCCGGATCGACGATGTTCCACTGCGGCCCGGCGGCCGTGACCGTGACCGCCGGGACGCCGGCGATCCGCGGATACGCGATGACCTCGGGCGCGTGGATCTGCCAGTCCGGCACCGCCACCGGCAGGCGCGGGCCCACCAGCGCCAGCACCCGCGCCTCCACGCGCGCCGCGGCGACCACGTCGGGTCGCCGCGGCGCTCGCACGATCCACGGCGCGCCGGCAGCGTCGGTCGCGTGCGCGACCACGAAGTCGAGGCCCATGGTCTCGAGCTCGGCGCCGGCGGCCGTCAGCGCGTGTCCCTGACGGCGGGCGCGCGCCAGCAGCTCAGCCACGGTCGTGGGCGCGGGGTGGAACGATTCGGCGGAGGGGTCGAGCGAGGAATCTACATAGGACTTTTCAGACATGTGCGAACATTCCTGTGCTCTCGGACAGGCGGTCCGACGAGCGCGAGGAGGCCGCGCGAGGCGTGAGCCGGCCGCGATCGGGCCGAGGTACGCGCGGTCCTCCGGGTGGACGGGAGGGTGAAGCGCGACCACGCCGCGACGCCGACGCACGCGCCCGAGCCGGCGCGCACGCGGGCGGCGGCGGGGCTCAGCGGAAGCGGATCGACGCGACCATGCGCCGAGCTTCGCACCACGGCGGCGACCCGCGCAAGGGCCCCCGCAGCCCGCAGCGGCTCATGCAGGCCCGCGGCGGCCCGTGGCGCGCCCGAGGACGGGCTGGGGCGCCCCGCCATCGGCCGGCCTCATGCGGCGGAGCGCGCGGCGGAGGCGGCGCTGGGGCGCCGGTCGCGTGGCCGTCGCCTGCGCGATTGGAGTAGTCTCGCGCGGCTGTGACCGCTCCTGCCCGCACCTCCGCCTCCTCCGCGCTGTTCGCCGTCGCGATCGGGCTCGGCGCGTTCCTGCTGTTCCTCGTGCAGTTCATCCTCGGCAAGCAGTTGCTCCCGTGGTTCGGCGGCGCGCCGGCGGTGTGGACCACCTGCATGCTGTTCTTCCAGCTGCTGCTGCTCGGCGGCTACGGCTACGCCCACCTGCTGGCCGATCGCTTCACCCCGGCGCGTCAGCGCGACATCCACCTCGCCGCGCTCGCGCTCGCCGCGGTGCTCCTGCTGGTGCGGGCCTTCGTGTGGCCGGCCCCGATCAGCCCCTCGGACGCCTGGAAACCTGACCCCGAGGCCAGCCCGATCCTCGCCATCCTCGGCCTCCTCGCCTTCACCGTCGGCCTGCCCTTCCTCGTCCTCGCCGCCACCGGGCCGCTGCTGCAGAGCTGGTTCTCGCGCGTGCGCCCCGGCGTCTCCCCGTATCGCCTGTACGCGCTGTCGAACCTCGGCTCGCTGCTCGGCATGTTCTCGTACCCGTTCGCGCTCGAGCCCGCGCTGCCGATCGCCGGCCAGGGCTGGGTGTGGTCGATCGGCTTCTTCGTGTTCGCGGTCGCCTGTGGCGCCTGCGCCGTGCTCGCCGGCGCCGCCCCTGCGCTCGCCAAGCCTTCGGGACATGTCGCAACGGTCAGCAAGCCCACGGCCGGGCGGCGCCTGCTTTGGTTCGCGCTGGCGACCATCCCGTCGACCATGCTGCTGGCGACCACCAGCCAGATCAGCCAGGAGGTCGCGGTCATCCCGTTCCTGTGGATGCTGCCGCTCGCGCTCTACCTGCTGAGCTTCATCCTCTGCTTCGAGTACGAGCGCAGCTACGTCCGCGCGCTGTGGCTGCCGCTTCTGGTCCTCGGGGCCGGCGGAGCCACCTACGCCCTGTTCGCCGGCGTCTACGCCGGCATGGTCCTGCAGCTCGTCATCTACCTCGTCACCTTGCTGGCCTACTGCATGGTCTGCCACGGCGAGCTGGTGCGGCAGAAACCTGACCCGAAGTACCTGACGCAGTTCTACCTGATCGTCTCGGCCGGCGGCGCGGCCGGCGGCATCTTCACGGGCGTGGTCGCGCCGCTCCTGTTCCCCGAGTTCTGGGAGCTGCCGATCGCGCTGTTCGTCGGCTTCGTCCTGGCGATGTACGTGCTGTACCGCGGCGCCTGGCCGCAGCGCCTGTGGCTGGCGGCGCTGTCGGCCTTCGGCGTGCTCGTCGGCTCGTTGGGCCTCGCGGGGGCGCTCGTCTATCACATGCGCGAGCAGCTCGACGACAACATGTTCGTCACGCGGAACTTCTTCGGCGTGCTGCGGGTCGACCGCGCCAGCGGCGGCAACCTGGCGTACACGCGCCTGCGCCACGGCCGGATCACCCACGGCATCCAGTTCGAGAGCGAGCCGCTGAGCTCCGCGCCGACCAGCTACTACGGGCAGACCAGCGGCGTCGGCCTCGCGGTCGAGAAGCACCCGCGGCGGCTCGCAGGCGAGCGCCTGCACATCGGCGTCGTCGGCCTCGGCGCCGGCACCATGGCGACCTACGGGCGGGCGGGCGACCGCGTGCGCTTCTACGAGATCAACCCGGCCGTGGTCGCGCTGTCGACCGGCGACGAGCCCTACTTCACCTACTTGCAGCAGTGCGAGGGCGAGGTCGCCGTCGTGATCGGCGACGCCCGCGTCGCGCTCGAGCGCGAGCAGCCGCAGGGCTTCGACGTGCTCGCCATCGACGCGTTCAGCAGCGACTCGATCCCCGCGCACCTGCTCACCGTCGAGGCCGTCGAGCTCTACTTCCGCCACCTGCGCGAGGGCGGCATCCTCGCGGTCCACATCTCGAACCGCTACCTCGACCTCGACCCCGTCGTGCGCGGCATCGGCGAGAAGCTCGGCCTCCAGGTCGAGTACGTCGAGGACCTCGAGAACGACGAGGTCGTGTGGCAGAGCGACTGGATGCTGCTCGCCCGCCGCGAGAGCGACATGAACAGCCCCGACCTCGTGAACGCGCTCGCGCCCAAGGTCGACCCCGACGCGCCCTATCCGCTGTGGACCGACGCGTACAGCAACCTGCTGCAGGTGCTGAAGCGTTGATCGCCGCTATCATTCGGTGAACACGCGGGCCGCCCGACAATCCGCGCGGCCTGCGATACGCACGGCGCCGATTCGCGCGTACGGCACGACATCGCGCATTCGAATGATCCGCACGGGATAAGCCACAAATGACATAAGGCGCGTTCGCACGGGCGCCCGTCCGCGCGTGAATAGGGCCTGGGGGCCGGCGTCGCAGCGGCCCCCCGAACAACGTCTATCTGCGGTCGGGCTCGCTCCTGCGCATTCGCGGGGCCGCCGCGGTTGACGAGAGGAAGAAAGCCATGCAAAAGCTCCACCCCATGAAATGGCTTACGCGTCATGTGCCGTCGCTGATCGCGGCGGTCACGGTCGTCGCCGGCGCCGCGCTCGTCGCTCGCGCCGAAGAGCCCGCCGCCGTCGCCGGCGTCGCGGCCGACGCTGCGAAGATCCGCCAACTCGTGTTCGACATGGAGAAGGCGTTCGAGCAGGTCCACGACTACACCACCACCATGTACAAGCAAGAGCGCGTCAAGGGACGCCTCATGCCGCGCGAAGAGATCCAGGTCAAGTTCCGCAAGCCACTCGGCCTCTACCTCAAGTGGACGGGCGAGGTGAACCAGACCCGCGAGGTCATCTACGTCAAGGGCTGGAACGACGACAAGATCCGCGCCCACAAGGGCTCGTTCCCCGACATGACCGTCAACCTGAAGCCCGACTCGAGCATGGCCATGCAGGGCAACCGCCACATGATCACCGAGGCCCACTTCGGCCACGCGATCGGCGTCATCGCCCGCGACGCGCGGCTCAGCGAGTCGCGCCCGCAGGACGGGGTCTACTACCTCGACCTCGGCGAGAAGGTCGTCCACGGCGCCCGCAGCCGCTGCATCGAGGCCCGCACCCCCGCGGGCGGCGTGTTCAGCGTCTACTACGCCGCTCGCGCGAAGGTCTGCTTCGATCTGAAGACCAAGATGCCGACGCGGATCCAGGTGTGGGACGCCGACGGCGACCTGCTCGAGGACTACGGCTTCCAGGACACCAAGCTCAACGTCGGTCTGTCCGACGTCGACTTCGATCCGGAGAACGGCGAGTACAACTTCTGATCCGACGATTCAGCCGGAGGCGCCTGGGCCTCCGGCTGTCTTATGAGACATGTGCTGACAATCAGGGCCGAACGAACAGCGCGCCGCTGTATACCCACGGCGCCTCGATGTCGGCGTATTGGAGCGCGTCGCCCAGATACGGCACGAGGTGCTTCGGCGTGATCCATACCTCGACGCGATACACGCCCGGGCCCGGCGCCTCGACCTCGATCTGCCCGCTCGTCCAGGTCATCAGCTCCTGCCGCTCGTCGGCGGTGGCCCGGTAGAGCACCCCGGACCTCCGGCGCCTCCGGACCCTGCGGGCTGCGCGGGTCGAGCGTCGGCAGGGAGGCTCGCAGCGTCAGCGGGCCCCCGCCCAGCGACACCTCGGCGCCCATCTCGACCACCGCCGCACCCTCGCCGTGGAAGTCGAACCCGACCGGAGTGCCGAGCGACTCGAACACGATGTGGTTGTTGCCGGCGCGGAGCGCCGCCTTGACCGCCTTGGGCGTCAGCTCGGCGGTGCGGATGCGGTTGTTGAACCACCGGATCATGCGGCGATACGAGTCGCCGCGCTCGCCGTCGGTGGCGATGCTGTCGAACACGTTCTGGTGCGCGTCCGTGCCGCCCGAGATCGTCAGCCGCTGCGTCTGCCCGAGCGTCTCGAGCGCCACGATCGACGGCTCGTTGGGCAGCAGGAACGCCAGCGTCGCCAGGTCGGGCTGCCGGCCCGGCTGCAGGAAGAACGGGATGATCGCGGCGAAGTAGCCGTCGTCCTCGAGCCCGAGATCCTCCATGCGAATGTCAGGGTCGAGGTTCGCGTGCAGCTGGTACATCTCGATGCCGTCGAGGCCGAGCGTCGCCAGCTCGGCGACGTCGCGCCCCTCCGTGTGCGCCACCCAGGCCAGCGCCCCGGCCTCCTTGATCGCCGCGAACGCGGCCGGCGAGCTCGTGCCGTACACGTCGGTCACGTGCTTCTCGAGCCCGAACGGCATCATCTCGCCGCTCTCGATCCCCGGCATCACCAGGACCTTGTGGCCGTCCGGACACTTCAACCACGCCGCGATCGGCGTCCCGCCGTCGCCCAGGATCGGCTCGTCCATCTCGCGCATCAGCAGCAGCTCCTCGTAGGCCGCCTCGCTCGCGTGCGCCGGGTGGTCGCTCAGCATCGCCACGTCGATCCGCGGGACGCACAGCCCCACCCGCAGATCCGCCAGGCAATCCTCGTCGGGCACCCCGTTCGGCTGCGGATCGCCGTCGCAGGCGTCGTGCGAGTGATGCGAGTGCAGGTGCATGATGGCCCGCACCTCGCGGAGCCCGCGGACGGCGCCGCAACCGGAGATGTCCGGCTGGCCCTTGTCCCACGCGATCGGCGTGTCCGGCGGCGACGTCTCGCCGCATCCGCCCTCGACCCCGGTCGTGCCGGTCGTGGTGTCGTCCATCGTGGTGGTCGGCGCCGTCGTGGTCGGCTCGGTCGTGCCCACGCTCGTCGCGGTCGTCGTCGTGGTGCTGCCCGTCGTCGTCCCGCTCGACGTCTCGCTCGCCGTGCCCGTCTCGTTCCCCGAGCCGGTACAGGCCCCGATCAGCAGCGCTCCGCTCACGATGCTCGCCCACTTGCGCATGGTCGCCTCCAAGATCTCCCGGCACCGTATCACGATCCCGGAACCGGCCACCGTCTCCTCCGGGCACGCGGCCGTGCGCCGACTCCTGTCCCGAGCCGCCTTCACCTCGCGCTCGCGTGTGATCCCCGCGAATCAGGGGTACGTCGACCATCGACTCGCCCCGAGTGTCGCGGCCTGCGCGACCTGACTTGGAAAGCCGACCGTCGACTCGGCCGCTCACCGCGGCCTGCAAGCCAACTTTCGGACATGACCTGAAGGACATCCGAGACAACGGGCATGTCCCCGAGCCACCTCATTCTTGCACGCCATGGCGAACCGCCGAGTCTCCGCCGGAACGTCGCGGCGTAGCGAACAGACCCGACCGCTCCCAGCCGACGATGCTCTTCCTGAGCGCATCACCGCGGCCTTCATCGACTCGGCACGCCTTCCCGCCGGCCATGGCTCAGGACGGCTCACCAGGCCCGACCGCTCCCAGCCGACGACGACCCGCCTCTGGTCGCATCACCATGGCCTCCGTCGACGCGGCACGCCTGCCCGCCGGCGATGGCTCAAAGCAACTCACCAGGCCCGACCGCTCGCAGCGATGACTGCCCCGAGCGCATCACCGCGGCCTCCATCGACCGGCAAGTTAGCCCGCCTGCCATGGCACTGAGCGACTCACCGCCTCCTGCACTCGGCTCGCCTATCTCCCGGTCGGAACCACGGAGAGCCCGTCGCTCCCGGCGCACTTCGCCGGTCGAGCTCACGACCTCCAGTTCGTCACTCGTTCTGCCAACTCGCAGCGCTCCGAGCACGACGTCGAGGATCGCCTCCCGTCAGGCCGTCGCCGCGAGCGAACCAGCGCGTCGCCGCGCCACGCAGAGGCCGCCGCGCCCGCAAACAGGTCCGAAGGGACAGCCGTCGTCTGTTCACCCCACGCACTTCCAGGCGACCGCTCCATGACGAAAGCCGAGCACGCCAGTGACCCCGGCGGCGCACTGCCCGGCCTCGTGGCGAGGTGACGCCGCCGGGCTGCGCGGTGTAGTCTCTGGTGCCATGTCTGCCCTGGTCCCTCGCTCCGCCCTCGCCCTCGCCCTCGTCCTCTCCGCTTGCGGGGGCGACACCAAGACGGCTCCCAAGACCGACGAGAAGAAGGTCGAGGCCAAGGCCGAGGCCAAGGAGGAGCCTGCGACCGACGCGGCGAAGAAACCGCGCCCGCGCGCTCCGGCCAGCGAGAAGTCGCGGGTCGCCGATCCCAAGGGCCGCGTCGTCGTCGTCGGCTCCCTCAACGGAGACCTCGCCGCCACCAAGGCCGCCCTCAAGACGGCCGGCGCGATCGACGACGCCGGCAAGTGGACCGGTGGTGACCTCGTCGTCGTCCAGCTCGGCAATCAGTTCGGCAACAACAAGGACGAGAAGGCCACGCTCGCCCTCCTCGACGACCTCGCCGCTCAGGCCCAGGCCGCCGGCGGCGCGCTCTATCGGCTGACTGGCGAGAACGAGATCCTCAACGTCGCCCTCAACTTCAAGGACATCGTCCACGCCCAGGGCTTCAAGGACTACGCCAAGGAGAAGAGCGACGACCCCCGGGTCGAGAGCCTGCCGGCCAACCAGCGCGGTCGCGCCGCGGTGTTCGCCTCCGGCGGCCCCGTGGCCAAGAAGCTGTCGGAGCAGAAGCTGATCCTCGTCGCCGGCGACAGCGCCTTCGCCCACGCCGGCCTGCTCGGCGAGCACATTCAGAAGGGCATCGACAACATCAACGACGAGAGCACGAAGTGGATGCTCGGGGAGATCGCCATGATGCCGGACATGCTCGCTGCGCCCGGCCCGGCGCGGACCCTCGCCTCCGCGGCAACGAGCCCGCCTGCGAGGTCGTCGAGCAGGCCGTCACCGATTTGGCCGTGAAGCGCCTCGTCATCGCCCGACCTGCCGCCGAGAAGATCGACGCCGTCATGTGCGACGGCAAACTCGTCCGCGTGGGAGCCGCAGCCGGCGACGCCAGCGGCCCGGCGGAGGTCCTCGAGATCTCCGGCGGCGCCGTGAAGTTCGTGCCGGTCGCCAAGTGATCGACGGCGCAGGCCTGCACAAGACACGCCGAAGATGGCGGCTACCGAGCCGCCGCGGCCTGCCGCGAGGTGGCGAATCCAGTTTCGTCGCATGGCCTGGGCCCGCCCCGCCAAAGGCTCGGCAGCCACAGGCCGGCTCGTTCGGCCTGTGAGCTCTCGAGAAAGCCCCTTGTCCCACGGCCCGGACGTCCTCCACGTCCGCCGCGGATGGGCAGCTGGCAGCCGCAGGCCCTGTGAGCACTCGAGAAGAGCCTTCGTCTCATGCCCTGGGCCTCGACCGCGAACCTCCTGGCCGCAAGCCACCAGCGGCACCGCGTCTGCGACATGCCGAAGAGGGAACCCAGCAGCCACAGATCGCCACGTCCCGCCCGCGACAATGACCCCTCGGCAGGACCCCGGCTCTTCTTCTCGCGGCAAAGTGGACCGCGAGCCAACCGCAGCTGCGGCCCAGAGAGGGCCGGGCGACAGTTGCAGATATCGGCGCGTTCTGCCCGCGCGAACGACCGCCTGCAGCTCTACTTCTCGCGGCGAGCCGAGGGTGGCCCGGGAGCCCACCGCAGGCGTGGCCTCGACGCGACCAGAGCGCCGCCGCGGCCGCGCGCGACCCAAATAAAAAAGCCCCCTTCTTACGAAGGGGGCATAGCGCTGGCGGCGTCCTACTCTCCCACAGGGTCTCCCCTGCAGTACCATCGGCGCTGGAAGTCTTAACGACCGAGTTCGGGATGGGATCGGGTGTGGCCCTTCCGCTATAGCCACCAGCAAAACTTGTCGACGAGCGGCGAGGAGAGGTGACGGCGGAGCCGTCGAATCGCCTCGCAAGAGATCGTGCTGTGAAGTGAGCTCCGATTTGGAGCGGGCCATTACGGCCTTTGTGCAGGTGTCGCTCGGAACCTCGGACTGCAAACCGCCACACGGGACGGTGCCCAAGGTCAAGCCGAACGGTCGATTAGTACCGGTTAGCTCCGCGCGTCGCCGCGCTTCCACACCCGGCCTATTAACGTCGTCGTCTACGACGGACCTTCAGGGAATCCTCATCTTGTGGTTGGCTTCCCGCTTAGATGCTTTCAGCGGTTATCCGTTCCAGACATGGCTACCCGGCGATGCTCTTGGCAAAACAACCGGAACACCAGGGGTCTGTCCATCCCGGTCCTCTCGTACTAGGGACAGCTCCACTTCAAGATTCCTGCGCCCACGGCAGATAGGGACCAAACTGTCTCACGACGTTTTGAACCCAGCTCGCGTACCGCTTTAATTGGCGAACAGCCAAACCCTTGGGACCTACTACAGCCCCAGGATGCGATGAGCCGACATCGAGGTGCCAAACCACGCCGTCGATGTGAACTCTTGGGCGTGATAAGCCTGTTATCCCCGGAGTACCTTTTATCCGTTGAGCGATGGCCCTTCCATTCAGAACCACCGGATCACTAAGGCCCACTTTCGTGCCTGCTCCTCTTGTATGAGTCGCAGTCAAGCTCCCTTATGCCTTTACACTCTTCGGCTGGTTTCCAATCAGCCTGAGGGAACCTTTGCGCGCCTCCGTTACTCTTTCGGAGGTGACCGCCCCAGTCAAACTACCCACCAGGCAGTGTCCCGGACCAGGCTCACTGGTCACGGTTAGGCTTTCAGACTTCTCAGGGTGGTATTTCAACGTTGGCTCCGTGGAACCTAGCGGCCCCACATCATAGCCTCCCACCTATCCTACACAGACAAGTCCGAAAACCAGTGCCAAGCTGCAGTAAAGGTTCACGGGGTCTTTCCGTCTTGCCGC
Source organism: Nannocystis pusilla (assembly GCF_026626665.1). Lineage (GTDB taxonomy): Bacteria > Myxococcota_A > Polyangia > Nannocystales > Nannocystaceae > Nannocystis > Nannocystis pusilla. Next base: position 1,015,801 of record NZ_JAPNKE010000002.1, on the reverse strand, counting down.
GGGTACGGGGCATCTTCACCCCGATTTCAATTTCGCTGAGTCCCGGGTCGAGACAGTGGGGAAGTCGTTACGCCATTCGTGCAGGACGGAACTTACCCGCCAAGGAATTTCGCTACCTTAGGACCGTTATAGTTACGGCCGCCGTTTACCGGGGCTTCGATTCGATGCTTCGCTTGCGCTGACATCTCCTGTTAACCTTCCGGCACCGGGCAGGCGTCAGACCCTATACGTCGTCTTGCGACTTCGCAGAGTCCTGTGTTTTTGGTAAACAGTCGCTACCCCCGATTCTCTGCAACCCCCAAAGGCTCATGGCGCGAGGCCCGTCACCCTCAAGGGCACACCTTCTCCCGAAGTTACGGTGTCAATTTGCCGAGTTCCTTAACCCGAGTTCTCTCAAGCGCCTTGGGATGTTCTCCCCACCCACCTGTGTCGGTTTACGGTACGGTCAGCACAGCGGTACACTTGTACGATGCTTTTCTTGGAAGCTTGGACTCACCGAGTTGTCCGCCTTGCGGCGACCCTCATCACCTCTCGGCGTTGCCCGCGCGTTTGTGGCCAGATGCCTCCTACGCGAGCCGCCTACCGGCTTGAACGACCATCCATCAGGTCGCTCGGCTATCCTCCTCCGTCCCACCTTACAAAACCATCCGTGCTGGTGCAGGAATATTCGCCTGCTTCCCATCGACTACGCATTTCTGCCTCGCCTTAGGGACCGACTAACCCTGAGAAGATGATCTTTACCCAGGAACCCTCGGGTTTACGGCGACCGGGTTTTTCACCCGGTTTATCGCTACTCATGCC